>NZ_OZ245858.1:0-4800000 GCF_965229105.1 Mycobacterium sp. | reverse complement strand
AGCACAGCGCCGATCACCAGGTCGGCCTGTTTGACGGCATCCTCCAGCTCCAGTGTCGACGAGTAGCGGGTCTCGATGCTGCCGCCGTACTCGGCGTCGATCTTGCGCAGGGTGTTGACGTTCAGGTCGAAGACCGTGACGTGCGCGCCCATGCCCTTGGCGACGGCGGCGGCGTTGTCGCCGGCCATCCCGCCGCCGATGACGACGACCTTCGCGGGTGCAACACCGGGGACGCCACCCATGAGGACGCCGCGTCCGCCGTGGGTGCGCATCAGGTGGTACGCGCCGACCTGAGATGCAAGCCGGCCTGCGACCTCACTCATTGGGGCGAGCAGAGGAAGCGCGCCGTCCGCGGTCTGGACGGTTTCATACGCGATCGATGTGGTGCCCGAGGCAAGCAAGGCGTCCGTGCAGGGCTGCGACGCAGCCAGGTGCAAATAGGTGAACAGAGTCTGGCCAGTGCGCATGCGCGAATACTCTTCGGCGATAGGCTCTTTGACCTTCAGTAACAGGTCTGCGGTGGACCAGACTTCGTCGGCGGTGTTGACGATCTCGGCACCGGCGGCTTTGTAGTCACGATCGGAGATGGCGGAGCCATCTCCTGCACCGGCCTGGATGACCACATCGTGACCGCGACGGGTCAGTTCCGCGACGCCGGCCGGGGTGATGGCCACCCGAAACTCGTTGTTCTTGATCTCGGTCGGGACGCCGACACGCATGATCGCTCCTAGATATTGGGTGTAAGTTGCATAAAGTGTGAAGAAGTTTCGGTGCAGCCGCAATATGTTTGACGATAATTCGCTAAGATTGCGATATGAGCGAAGAATCAACGGGATTGATGGCGAGTATCCCGGCTGCGTCGAAGGATGTTCGGGCGGCGGAGCTCGATGACGCCGATCGCCGGATTCTGACGATCCTGCACAGTGACGCCCGTATCTCCAATAGCGCCCTGGCCGATATGGTTGGGATCGCGGCATCGACCTGCCACGGCAGGCTGCGCCGCCTGCAGGACCTCGGGGTGATCCGAGGTTTTTACGCCGATATCGACCCCGCGGCGATCGGGCTGTCAATGCAGGCGATGATCTCGGTGAGGCTGCAGTCCAACGCCCGTGGCAAGATCCGCAGTTTCATTGCCCAGATCCGGCGCAAGCCACAGGTGATGGATGTCTACTTCCTGGCAGGTGGCGACGATTTCATCCTGCATGTGGCCGCGCGTGACACCGAAGATCTGCGGGCCTTCGTCGTGGAGAACTTGAATGCCGACGCCGATATCGCCGGCACGCAGACATCGTTGATCTTCGAGCATCTGCGGGGCGCGTCACCGTTGTGAGCGGTCACCCCAGTACTATCGAATCGCCCTGTACTGAAATACTTTTGGACTCAAGCGGGCGCGACGCCGGACCCTTCGCGACGGTGCCGTCCAGGTTGAACTTGCTGCCGTGGCACGGGCAGTCGATGGTGCCGTCGGCGATTTTGGCGACGGTGCAGCCTGCGTGGGTGCATACCGCGGAGAACCCCATGAAGACGCCTGCCGATGGTTGGGTCACGACGACGTCGCCGACGATCACCCCCGAACCGACGGGCACCTCGGCCGTTCTGGCGACGGCGGGGGCCGGTCCGTCCGTTGTCGGAGCAGATGCCGGCGCGGACGCCCCAGCGGGCTTTTTCCCGTAGGTCGTGCACGCGCTCAGGGCGACGGCAGTGAGCCCGACTCCGGCGTGGGCGATGATGGTCTTGCGCGAGATCAGAAGTTCTTCGTTGCTCATGAGGTGAACTCTTTCCCTAGAACGTGATTCCGCTGGTCTGGAAGAACCACAGCGCGGAGGTCAGCCAGACGTAGACCAGGCCGAAGAACAGCAAGCCACCCGCAACCGGGATTGCCCAGCTGGGTAGCCCTTTTCGGGTCAGCAGCAGCATCTTGGTGACAAACACCCCGTAGAACAGGCAACCGAACAGAGAATGGAACAACACGCGACTGTCGGAGGATCCGAAGCCGAGCGCGTAGAGGCAGTGCACCGCGACCGGGATGCTCACGAGCACCGCGAGCCGCCCTGACCAGACATGCGCGGGGCCGATCCACGCCGGCGCCCGGCCGCCAGGAATCAGCCGATACATGGCGAAGGCGGAGACGAGTTGGAACACCGCCAAGGCCACGGAGACGGTGGCCAACCACGTCTTGACCGCGGTCCCGGAGGAGAATCCGGCGATATTGATGGCAAAGAACTGCGGGTCGTGCATCTTGCCGAACACCCCGAGCGCCACGGCTACCAGTGCGCCGATCACCACGGTGAGCAACACCGCCGCCCCCGCCGATGAATTCGATTGGCTACGAAACAAAACCGTGGGCTCAGACATCGTCGTATCCCGTCACCACGGGAGCCGTGAAAGCCCACTGGGTGTCGCCGACAGAGACGTTCCCGACCACGGTACCGCTCTGATTCCTGCCGGTGAGGCGGCTCTTGCCGTCTGCGCTCATCGCCGACACCGAGCCGTCGACCGCACTGCCCGCCAGCCATTCCTCGATGCCGTGGTTATCGCAGACGTAGGCCGTGGCCTTGGCGCCGTCGATCGTGATATCGACGGTGAGAGTGCCCTTCTTGGTGGGAATATCGCTGTGATACTTGGCTTTTGCCGGAAATGGCGTCAGGCGTGGCGCGACCGCGGTGGTGGGCGGGGGCTTGGGTGTGGAAACAGCCACCACCGCGGCAGGGGCCGGTGGCGTCGCCGGATCCTGCTCCTTGGCGACGTTGATCGAGAACAGTGTGATTCCCAGCGCGGCGGCTGCACCAAGGGTGAGCACCGGGCCTTTGATTGCCGATTTCTTCATGTCTCCAGCTTCGGATTTCAGGCATCCTGCTGCTTGGAGACTGCGTGGAGATTGTGGGGAGATTGGGCGGCTAGGGGCCGCTTGTCAGCAGCGCGTCGTGAGCGAGGACCGCGGCGCGATCGGCGTTGGCCAACAACTGTCGCTGTTGCCTGGGCCACCAGAACAGCTCAAGCAGGAGCAGGAGCACGTAGAGGCTTGACGCAATTCCGTTGCCAGCCGTGCCGAACACGTTGTCCCACAAGGCCACACCCACACCGACGGTCAGTACCAACCACACCAGCCAACGGAACGGGACGGCCTTCTCAGCGCTGGCGTGCAGTCCGCGGCTGTACTCGATGACTGGTTGTGCCAGCCGCGACTCATCGAGGGCTTCACCGCGCCTGGCGGTCTGGGCGACCGCGACGCGGTCCTCGCTGCTCAACCGCACGGCTTCCGGCCAGAACCTGGACATCCGGCGAGCCATCCAGAATCCGTAGCAGGGCACCAGGATGACCACGACGATGATCGCCGCGAACCATACCCCGGAATCTATCCAGGCCAATGCAGCCAGGGGAAGGGCGAAGCCGAGGCCCATGGTCACCGCCCGGTCGAGGAAGCCGAATCGCCATACGAACGCAGGCACCGTGACCATAGGCTCACCGAACCCGAATGCGAGGTTGGCCTTGACTGCCGGCCCGGACGGCGGCTTCGATTGCCGCGACCCGCTCAGCATCGACACCCCACGGATGTTCTACGCCCACCTGGGAGTCGAGATCCCAGAGGGCACAACGTTCGCCGGGCTGCGCGACCAACGACCAGGCGACGACGGTGCGGCCCAACTGCGCGTCGGCAGAGTCACCGGCATGGTCGGCAGGCTCGCCTCCGTCCGGGTGATGGTGCAGAAACTGCCCATAGGCCGCCTGGCAGAACTCGGAATACCTTGCAGTACAGAGGATTAAGCCGTGCCATGCTTCGTCGACTGCGCGCGATGGCATCCCGATCACTTGGCGGTCACGTAGCGCAGGCGCGCAGCATCGAAGCCACTGTCGCAACCCCGTCTCGATAAGCGCGCGCGGTTGCCACGGACACGTCTTGAACACGGCCGCAGGAAGTTCGAGGTCCGCCACCGCGGCAGACACCTCATCAAACCCGTCCCGGCCCCGGCGCCACACGGTGTTCACTCTATGCCGCGATCACAAAGCGGCGTATCCTTGCGCCATGAGTGGGGGCTCTGGTTTTGCCGTAGTCGGCATCGTGATCGCGATCATTTTGGTGGCCATCGTGGTGGCTGCGTGGTGGGCCAATCGAACCGACAGGCGTGCTGAGAAGCGCGCCGAGGAGCGCCGCAAGTTGTGGGCGGCCGGGACGGCGGGCGCAGTCGGACTCGGCGGCAGTGACGGCGGTGGCGGCTGCAGTGGGTCCAGCTGCGGTGGCGGAGGCTGTGGCGGTGGGTGCGGGGGCGGCTGAGGCCGCGAACCACCCGACTAAGCTGCACCAATGCGAGTTGCAGTACTTGGTGCCAAAGGCAAGGTCGGTCAGACCATGGTCGCGGCGGTGCAGGCCGCCGACGATCTCACCCTGTCCGCGCAGGTCGACGCGGGCGACGACCTGGGTCAGCTCACCGAATCCAAGACCGAGGTCGTCATCGATTTCACCCACCCGTCGGTGGTGATGGACAACCTGAAGTTCTTGATCGACAACGGTATTCACGCTGTGGTCGGCACCACGGGCTTCACCGACGAGCGGCTGGCCCAGGTGCGGGCGTGGCTGGCCGACAAGCCGGATGTTGCCGTGCTGATCGCCCCGAATTTCGCCATCGGTGCGGTGTTGTCCATGCAGTTCGCCAAACAGGCCGCCAGGTTTTTCGAATCGGTGGAAATCATCGAACTGCACCATCCGCAGAAGGCCGATGCCCCGTCGGGTACTGCGGCACGAACGGCGCGACTCATCGCCGAGGCGCGAAAAGATCTGCCGCCCAACCCCGATGCCACCAGTACCGGTATCGAGGGGGCGCGCGGCGCCGACGTCGACGGGATTCCGGTGCACTCGGTGCGCCTGGCCGGGCTCGTTGCCCACCAGGAGGTGCTGTTCGGCACCGAGGGGGAGACGTTGACCATCCGACACGACAGCCTGGACCGGACGTCATTTGTGCCTGGGGTCTTGCTCGGGGTGCGTCGGGTGGCCGAACGGCCTGGACTGACGGTAGGCATCGAGCCGCTTCTCGATTTGCAATGAAGGCAATCCGGGTTCAACTGCTGATCGGCCTGATGTGTGCGGCGATGATCGGCTATTTCATCCTGTTGGGCCGGGCGGCGATGATCATGATCACCTCGGGGGAGGGCGCCGCGATCGGACTGGGCGTGGCGGTGCTGATCCTGCCGTTCATCGGGCTGTGGGCGATGGTGGCGACGTTGCGGGCGGGTTTCGCCCATCAACGGCTGGCCCGCCTGGCCGCCGACGAGGGGATGGAACTCGATGTCAGCGCCCTGCCGCGGCGCGCGTCGGGCCGGATCCAGCGGGATGCCGCCGATGCGCTGTTCGACACGGTGCGCACCGAACTCGACAACGATCCCGATAACTGGGTGCGCTGGTACCGCCTGGCGCGGGCCTACGACTATGCCGGCGACCGCAGTCGGGCGCGCGAGACCATGCGCAAGGCGGTTGCGCTGCAGGAGGGTCGATGAGCCGGCTGCTGATCGTGCATCACACCCCGTCGCCTGCCACGCAGGAGATGTTCGAGGCGGTGCTCGCCGGCGCCACCGCCCCCGATATCGAAGGCGTTGAGGTGGTGCGGCGCCCCGCGCTCACGGTCTCTCCCGCGGAGATGCTCGAAGCGGACGGCTACCTGCTCGGCACCCCCGCGAATCTCGGGTACATGAGCGGCGCCCTCAAGCATGCGTTCGATGTCTGCTATTACCCGTGCCTGGACGCGACGCGTGGCAGGCCGTTCGGTCTCTATCTGCACGGCAACGAGGGCACCGAAGGCGCGCAGCGCGGTGTCACGACGATCACCACCGGATTGGGTTGGGCCAAAGCCGCTGCCTACGTGGTGGTGTCGGGAAAGCCCAGTAAAAGTGACCTCGAATCGTGCTGGGAACTGGGCGCCACGGTCGCCGCACAACTGATGACGGGCTAGCCGACCCGATCTTCCACCGCCACCGCCACCGGCCAATTCCCTTGTTGCACAGGCGCAGAGACCGTACAGGCCAGGCCCCCGCTGGGGTGGCAGATGGTCAGCCAGGTGCCGTCGTCGTCGAGATTGCTGGTGATGTAGACACTCTGCGCAGGAGTGAGCAGGTCGCCGATCACGTACATCACGCTGGGTTCCGCATCCGCGGAAGTACTTTTCACGTAACCCGTTTCGCCTGGCAGTACCGAGTCGCTCTGGCTGGCGATATTGGCGGAGCGCTCCACCCCGCCGAACATCAACTCGGCAGAAGAGTTGTTGACCAGGTACACGACCTGCCCGGTGAGGTTGGGGTTCGGCGGCGGTGGCGAGGCGTGTGCAACCCCGGCCGCGCCTACGCCGCTCGCCGACAAGAACCCGGCGACAGCCAACGCCGCCCGGGCGCAGTTGTTCAGGAGCGCCATCGTCGACACGCTACGGTCTAGGGTCGACGGCAACAAGTAGGGGAGGGATCATGCCCGGTATCGCCGAGATCGCGCTTGGCGCGGCGCCACTGGCTGGTGGGGCACTGCTGGGGCTGGTCGCGGGAAATCTGCGCGGTCCCGACGTCCGCGGCCTGATCAAGCAGGATATGGACCTGCTCGAGCGCATTCCGGTGGAAGATACCGAGCGTCGCGCCGAACTGCAGCGGGTGATCGATATCCGGATCGACGATATCGTCGCCGCCGTCGACAAGAACCGGACGATGCTCGAGGTCGCGCAGTCCTACCGCGGCAACTGGCGCGACATCGTCGTCTTCATCTGCGCCATCCTGTTCACCATCGTCTGGTGGAACGTCAGCCACAGCAGGTCCAACTGGGAACTGATGTTCATCGCGATGATCCTGCTGTCGATCGTCGCGGGCATCTACGCGGGGCGCGGTGTCTTCCGGGCGATCCGAACGTTGATCAAGGGCGAAGAGTCCGAAGAAAAAAGTTAGTAGTGGTAGGTGTCCGACGGGGCCGGCACATGTACCGGGTCGACCTCGAACGTCGACGTTTCGATACCGTAGGCCCGCGCCAGATCGAGAATCTTGTTGGCTCGTGCGATGCGGGGCAGATCTGATCCGTTGCGAATCTCACCGCCGTCACGTTCAAACTCGACGAAAAATTCTCTGGCCCAGGTGATTTCGTCCTGGGATGGGGAAAGCCCCTCATTGACGGCGGGGCACTGATCCGGCGTCAGGCAGATCTTGCCGGTCATCCCGAATTCGACGGAGACCGCGCTGGCCTCGATGAGCTTGAGTGCGCTGGAACCGATGGTGGGTCCGTCGATCGCGCTCGGCAGATGCGCTGCCTTGGCGGCGATGGTGAACCGTGACCGGGCGTAGGCCAGGGTGGCCGGGTTATCCCCGAAACCGGTGTCGCGGCGGAAGTCACCGATCCCGAAGGCCAGCCGGAAGGTGCCCTTGGCCGCAGCGATCTCGGTGATGCGCTCCAGGCCGCGTGCGGTCTCGACCAATGCCACGATCGGCACTCCCGGCAACCGTTTGGCCGTCTCAGTCACGTGGTCGACCGATTCGGCCATCGCCAGCATCACCCCGTCGACAGAGGTGCCGGCCAACGCGTCGAGGTCATCAGCCCACCACTGGGTGCCGAAACCGTTGATACGCACCCACTCGCTGTTTCCGGCGGCGAGCCACTGTGTCACGTTGTTGCGGGCAGCGACCTTGTCCTTCGGGGCAACCGCATCTTCGATATCGAGGACGACGATATCGGCGCGGGAGTGCACCGCAGGCGCGAAACGATCCGCCTGGGCTCCGTTGACCAGCAGCCAGCTGCGGGCGAGGACCGGATCGATGCGTGATCCACTCTCAGAGTGGTCGGGTTCGGCGGCGCTGGCCTGGTCATACATGCGCCTATGTTCTCAGGTGAGGTGCGTTCCGAAGAAATCCCTCATCGCATCCCAGTGCCGCCGGGCCGCTGCTTCGTCATACGGGCCGTTATCGGGAACCGCGAAACCATGGGCGGCCGGATAAATTTCGATGGTGTGCTCGACGCCGGCCGCGGTGAGTGCTTTATCGAAGACGTCGGCATGTTCTGGGGTGAAGGATTGATCGTTCTCGGCGCCGCCGACGTACACCGCAGCCTGGATCGCGTCGGCGCGCAGATGCGGGCTGCTGTCGTCATCAGTGACCAGGCCACCGCCATGGAACGACATGGCCGCTGCGACCCGCTCGGGAACGCGGCCGGCCAGCACCATCGA
Organism: Mycobacterium sp.; assembly: GCF_965229105.1. Lineage (GTDB taxonomy): Bacteria > Actinomycetota > Actinomycetes > Mycobacteriales > Mycobacteriaceae > Mycobacterium. The sequence continues at coordinate 4,791,823 of NZ_OZ245858.1, read as the reverse complement.
GGTGCGCCCGCCCATGCAGTAGCCGGTGGTGCCGAACGCGGTGCCGCTCACCTCGGGCCGGGACTGTAGATAGTCGAAGAACGCCTTCCCGTCGCTGGCCATGGCGTCCGTCGTGACACCGGCGATCATCGAGAACAGGCGCTTGCGTTCACCCTCGTCGGTGAAGACCGTCTCCATGTCGAACGGGGTCCATTCGCCGCTGCGGTAATAGACGTCAGGCACCAGCACGGCATAGCCGTAACCGGCCAGCTCGGCTGCCATTGCGGCGAAGGTGTCCCGCACACCGCCGGCGTCGGGGTACATCACCACACCGGGCCACGGCCCGTCGCCATCGGGCGTGCTTACGGTGACAGGGCAGGTGCCGTCGGGCGTGGTCACGGTGTCGGCAATAGTCGGCATGGCATCCGTTCTACTCCTCGGCTGTGCACGTAAGCTGGCCGCGTGCCGATCGCTGTGCCAATTCCGACGCCGTATGAGGATCTGCTGCGACTGGTGCTCGACACTGGTACGCCCAAATCCGATCGGACCGGTACTGGGACCCGCAGCCTGTTCGGCCATCAGCTGCGCTATGACCTGGCAGCCGGATTCCCGTTGATCACCACCAAGAAAGTGCACCTCAAATCGGTGGTCTATGAGTTGCTGTGGTTTCTGCGCGGCGACTCCAACGTCCGCTGGCTCCAAGAGCACGGTGTCACCATCTGGGACGAATGGGCCAGCGCGACAGGCGATCTGGGACCGGTATATGGCGTGCAGTGGCGGTCCTGGCCGACACCGTCGGGCGAACACATCGATCAGATCAGTGCTGCCCTCGAGCTGCTGACCTCCGACCCGGACTCCCGCCGCAACATCGTCTCGGCCTGGAACGTCGGTGAGATTCCGCAGATGGCCTTGCCGCCGTGTCATGCGTTCTTCCAGTTCTATGTGGCCGACGGCCGGTTGAGCTGCCAGCTGTATCAGCGCAGCGCGGATCTGTTCCTCGGGGTGCCGTTCAACATCGCCAGCTACGCACTGCTGACGCACATGATGGCCGCCCAGGCCGGGTTGGCGGTCGGGGAGTTCGTCTGGACCGGCGGGGACTGTCACATCTACGACAACCACGTCGACCAGGTTCGCCTTCAGCTCAGCCGTGAACCCAGGCCCTATCCGGAACTTGCTCTGGCCCAACGTGGTTCGATCTTCGATTACACTTTCGACGATATCGAGATCAAGAATTACGATCCGCACCCCGGCATCAAAGCCCCGGTTGCGATATGACGCTAGGCCTGATCTGGGCCCAGTCCACCTCGGGGATCATCGGCCGCGATAACGGAATTCCCTGGCGCCTGCCTGAGGACATGGCGCGATTCAAGGACATCACCATGGGACACACGGTGATCATGGGCCGCCTGACCTGGGAATCTCTACCGGCGAAATTCCGTCCGCTGCCGGGCCGCAGAAATGTCGTAGTCACCCGGCAAGCTGACTACATGGCTGACGGTGCAGAAGTGGTTTCCTCGCTGGAGGATGCTCCGCTGGATGACGCATGGGTGATCGGCGGCTCACAGATTTACGGGCTGGCGCTGCCGCTTGCCACCCGATGTGAGGTCACCGAGGTCGATATCGACCTGCGTAGGGAGGACGACGACGCGCTGGCGCCGGTTCTCGACGAGGCGTGGGCGGGCGCGGAAGGTGACTGGCAGGACAGCACCTCAGGGCTGCGCTACCGGTTCTACACCTACACACGGTCGTGAAGCTCACTGCCGACCAGGCCCGCCGCGTCGCGGTCGCCGCCCAAGGATTCGCCGAGGCCAAACCGCAGGGTGTGGTGAACCGCTCGCATCTGCGCCGGCTGATCTCGCGTATTCAGGTGTTGCAGCTGGACTCGGTATCGGTGGCGGTGCGGGCGCATTACGCGCCGGTGTTCAGCCGGCTGGGGCCCTATGACCGTGACGTCCTGGAGCGCGCGGCGTGGAGTCACAGCGCGAAAGCGCCGCGCCTGCTCGTCGAGTACTGGGCCCATGAGGCCGCGCTGATGGCCGTCGAGGACTGGCCGCTGCTGCGGTGGCGGATGCGCGAATACCAGGGCGGCCGGTGGGGCACCGAGATCGTCAAGAAGAATCCCCGGCTGCTCGATGATGTAGTGGCCGCGGTGACCGAGTTGGGGCCCAGCACCGCCGGCCAGATCGAGGCGCATCTGGCCACTGAACAGCGGGGCCGCAAGGGTCCCTGGTGGGATCGCAGCGATACCAAATGGGTGGCCGAGGCGTTGTTCGCGGCCGGGGTGCTGACCACCTCCACCCGCGTCGGCTTCGCGCGGCACTATGACCTGACCGAGCGGGTACTGCCGCCTGAGGTGCTCTCACGTGAGGTCGATGACGACGAGGCGGTCCGCGAGCTCACGCTGCGGGCGGCGACTGCGCTGGGCGTGGCCACCGAGGCGGATATCAGGGACTATTTCCGGCTGGCGGCCGGGCAGGCCAAACCCGCCATCGCCAAACTGGTCGCCGACGGCGAGCTTGAGCCCGTCGACGTCGAAAACTGGACTGCACCAGGCTATCTGCGCGCCGGACAGACCGTACCGCGCACCGGCCGCGGCACCGCGCTGCTGTGCCCGTTTGACCCGCTGGTCTTTTTCCGGCCTCGGGTTGAGCGGCTGTGGAATTTTCACTACCGCATCGAGATCTACGTCCCAGCGCCCAAACGGCAGTACGGCTATTACGTGTGGCCGTTCCTGCTCGATGGCGAGCTGGTGGGACGCGTCGACCTCAAGGCAGAACGCAGCCAGGACGCGCTGCACGCAGTAGGCGCGTTCGCTGAACCAGGGCAGGCCACGTCGCGAGTGGCACAGGCCATGGCGGTCGAGCTGCGGAGTATGGCGTCGTGGCTGGGCTTATCCGAGGTGATCGTGGGGGAGCGCGGCGATTTGGTCAGGGAGCTACGCCGAGCGCTGTGACCCCACCGCTCACGCGTCGGTGGGTTCCTCGCTCAGTGCCGGGACACCGCGGCCGCGAATGATGTTGACGCCGAAGACGATCGCCCCGAGAACCAGCCACACCAGTCCGCCGATCTTCGCCGCCGGATCGGCGTTGAACAGCACGTAACCGATGATCAGGAAGCCCAACGTCGGGACGACTCCATGCAGCAGGTAGTTCTTGGACTTCTTACGCCCCAGGTAGTACCAGATCACCGAGACGTGCAGCAGGCAGAAGCCGAACAGTGCACCGAAGTTGACCAGCGATGAGATCAGTCCGATCTGGCCGACGAAGAACAGCACCAGCACGATGCTCAACGCGCTTACGGTCAGCAGTGCCGCTTGCGGGACCTTCCTGGCGCTGACCTTCGACAGGAAGGCGGGTAGCTGACGGTCGCGGCTCATAGAGAAGAGCAACCGGCTGGTGGCAGCCTGGGCGGCCATCGCGTTGGCGAAGCCCACTGCCATCACGTTGACGGCGAAGAACGCGTTCATCCATCCGGTGTTGGACGCCGCCTGCACGAGGGTGAAGAACGCGTTACCCACCTCGTCATCGCTGAACGATTCGCGGCCTCCGGCGAGCAGGCTGGCCAACCAGGTCTGCGTGACGAACAGGAATGCCACCACGAACAGTGCGATGATCATCGCCCGGCCGGCCGGATTACGCTTACCGGTGGATTCCTCGGCGAGGGTAGAGATCCCGTCGAATCCCAGGAAACTCAGAACGGCGATCGACAGGGCCGAAGCGATCAGCGGGGCGCTGACGAGTTCGGGATTCCAGATCGGCGTCGTGCTCCAGCCGACGTTCGGCAGGCTGGCACCACTGATGGCCCGGACTGCGATGACCACGAAGATCACCACGAAGACCAGTTCGATCGCCAAGAAGACGCGGTTCGCGATCTTCAACGTTCCGACGCCGAGCAGGTTGATGATGGTGTTGACGATGACGAAGACGACCGCCCACAACCACCGGGGTGTGCCAGGGAAGAGACCGATCATGGATTCGGCAGCGAACACGTAGAGCAGAGTCGGCACCAACAGGTAATCCAGCAGAATGGCCCAGCCCGCGAAAAATCCTGCGGCAGGATGGATTCCGCGACCTACGTAGGAGAAGACCGAACCGGCCAGCGGAAACGACTTGGCCATCTGTGAATACGCCAGGGCGGTGAAAACCATGGCTATCAGGCCGATGACGTATACCAGCGGCACCATGCCCGACGCGCTGTTGTAGACCGTGCCGAAAATCGCCCACGGGGCGATCGGCACCATGAACACCAGCCCGTAGACCAGCAGGTCGAATGTCGAGATGGACCGGTTGAGTTCCTGCGCATAGCCGAAGGATTCGAGGGTCGGCTGGCCTTTGCCGGTGGTGGGTGTCGGCGTCGAAGAGGTCATGACGGTGTCCTGTCGAAATCGTGGGTACCGAGGAATTGCGCTATCACCGAACGGAATTCCGTTGGCTGCTCGAGGTGGCTGCAGTGGCTGGCGCCGGGGAAGACGTGACTGCGAACGTCGGGGATGTGTTCGGCGTAGGGCGCCCAGGTCGCCGGCGTGGCTTCGTCGAACTCGCCGGCGACGACCAGCGTCGGTGCGGTGATCTGCGGCAGTCGATCGACGATGCTCCAGCTCTTCAGTGTGCCCAGCACGTGGAACTCGTTGGGGCCGTTCATCGTGTGGTAGACGGTCGGCTCGGCCTCCATTTGTGCCTCGCTGTCGATGAAGTCCTGTGGCACCGGCTCGATCCGGCACACGTGCCTGCGGTAGAACTCGCTGGTGGCCGCCAGGTATTCGGGGTCGGTGACGGTGCCGTCGGCCTCATGGCGGTCGAGGGCTGCCTGGGTCCCGGTCGGGAGCTGCGCCCGCAGTTCGGCCGCGGCGGCCATCCACAGCGTCATCGAGGCCGGGGAGTTGCAGATCGACAGCGACGCCAAACCGGTGGGCTGGCGAACGGCAATCTCGGCGCCGAGCATGCCGCCCCAGGACTGGCCAAGCAGGTGATAGTCGTCGATACCGAGGGCGGCGCGGACGGTGTGGAACTCGTCGACGAACAGTTCCGGCGTCCAGAAGTCGATGGGGGCGTCGGGAAGATGGGTGCTGTTCCCGCAGCCGATCTGGTCGTAGTGCACGACCGTTCGTCCTGTTTCGTCGGCCAGGGCGGCGATATTGCGCACGTAGTTGTGTGCCATGCCGGGGCCGCCGTGCAGCACCATCAGCGGCAGCGCTCCCACCTGCGGAGAAGCCGGGGTGGTGAGCTGGACCCAGGTGTGGTGCCCGCGGAACGGCACGAGGCGGGTGTCTTGTGGCATCGCAACAGCATGGATCGCTAAAGGTCTCTTGGCAAGACCATTTCAGACGAATTAACATGACGGTGACGACGGAGGGATTCCGCCCTATGGCGCACACAGGTTCGGTGGCCGGCTCACTGGCCGGCGCTCACCGGGCACCGGGTCTACTTGGGCAGCAACTCGATTCGTCGACCCGGGTGGACGAGATCACCGACCGCCTGATCACTGCGATCGCGATTGGCGAATACCTGCCCGGTGCGCGGCTGCCGGTGGAACGCGATCTCGCGACGTCCCTGCGGGTCGGCCGGATGACGGTGCGGGCCGCGTTGGCCCGCCTGGTAGACCGCGGTCTGCTCGAAACCCGACGGGGTCGCGGCGGTGGTTCGTACGTCGTCGACCAATGGCCGGCCTCGTCCACCGAGGCCGTCGGGCGCACATTGCGGACCCGCCTTGGCGAGCTCCACGACCGCTGCGACGCGATCTGCCGGTTGCAGGGCGTGGTGTCCCGCGCGGCAGCCGAGTCGCGGACGGAAGCCGACATCGCGATGCTCGGGCAGAGGCTTGAGGACTACCGGACGGCTGAGAGCGGACTTGCTGCTCAGCAGGCGGACAGCCGGCTGCACCTCGCCATCATGGATACCGCCCACAACGACGTGCTCAAACAGGTATTGCTCGACCTCAAAGCGTCGGTCTCCATTGGTTCGCCCGCGCACCCGTGGGGCGAGCCGTCAACCATGCGCACCATGGAGTTACGCGCCCTGCATGACCATGAACACCTCGTCGCGGCCATCGCCGACGGCCGGGGCGACGACGCCGACGCGTTGGCGCGCACTCACGGTGCCATCGACTTCGAGCTGATCACCACCGCGATGCGGCGCGCTGGCCTACTGACCGATTGAGCGTTGCGGTTAGGGTGAGCCGTGGCCGAGACGGCGCCGCTGCGCGTGCAACTGATTGCCAAGACCGAGTTCCTGGCACCACCCGATGTTCCGTGGAGCACCGACGCCGAGGGCGGGGCGGCGCTGGTCGAGTTCGCCGGGCGGGCGTGTTATCAGAGCTGGTCCAAACCCAATCCACGGACAGCCACCAACGCCGGGTACATCCAGCACATCATTGACGTGGGGCATTTCTCTGTCCTGGAACACGCGTCGGTGTCGTTCTATATCACCGGGATCTCCCGCTCCTGCACCCACGAGCTGATTCGGCATCGACACTTCTCCTACTCGCAGCTGTCGCAACGCTATGTGCCTGCTGACGACGCCGAGGTGGTGCTGCCGCCCGGTTTGGAGGACGACCCCGAGTTACAGGAACTGTTCCTGGCCGCCGCAGACGCCAGCCGCGCCGCATATGTCGAGCTGCTGACTCGCCTGGAAGCCAAACTCGCGGACATTCCCAATGCGACCCTGCGCCGCAAGCAGGCGCGGCAGGCTGCCCGCGCGGTGTTGCCGAACGCCACCGAGACCCGCATCGTCGTCACCGGTAATTATCGGGCCTGGCGGCACTTCATCGCGATGCGGGCCAGTGAGCACGCCGATGTCGAGATCCGCCGGCTCGCCATCGCCTGCCTGCGGAAGCTCACCGAAGTGGCGCCCACCGTTTTCGCCGATTTCGAGATCAGCGTGATGGCGGACGGTAGCGAGGTGGCGACCAGTCCTTTGGCGACCGAAGCCTGAGCCGACGAAGGAGGCGAAGGCTTGCGGGCGCTGACTGCACAGAGACACAAGCCTGAGCCGAGGGCATGTGCCAGAGCGACCGAGGCTTAACCGGTTGGACTTACACGGTAATCTGGGGGCCGTGAGTACCAGCGGATTCGATGCCCCAGCACGTCTGGGCACCGTGTTGACGGCCATGGTGACGCCGTTTCACCCGGACGGCTCGCTGGATACGGCCACCGCCAAGAAGGTGGCCACCCATCTCATCGACGCTGGTTGCGACGGGCTGGTGGTGTCCGGGACCACCGGCGAGTCCCCGACCACCACTGATGACGAGAAGCGCGAACTGCTACGCGTGGTCCTCGAGGCCGTTGGCGATCGGGCCCGCATCATCGCCGGTGCGGGCACCTACGACACCGCCCACAGCATCCACCTGGCCAAGACCGCTGCCGCCGAAGGCGCACACGGTCTGCTGGTGGTCACCCCGTATTACTCGCGGCCATCCCAGGTCGGTTTGCACGCCCACTTCACGGCTGTCGCCGATGCGACCGACCTACCGGTGGTGCTCTACGACATTCCGCCCCGCTCGGTGGTGCCCATCGAGTTCGACACGATCCGCAAGCTGGCCGAACATTCCAATATCGTCGGCATCAAAGACGCCAAGGGCGACCTGCACGGTGGCGGCCAGATCATCGCCGAGACCGGAATGGTCTATTACTCAGGCGACGATGCCCTGAACCTGCCGTGGCTGGCGATGGGCGCAGTCGGATTCATCAGTGTGTGGGGGCATCTGGCCGCCGGATCGCTGCGAGACATGTTGTCGGCGTTCAACTCCGGTGACGTGGCGACCGCGCGAAAGATCAACGCCGGACTCGGCCCGCTGAACGACGCCCAGAACCGACTCGGCGGGGTGACGTTGGCCAAGGCCGGCCTGCGGTTGTTGGGCATCGAGGTCGGCGATCCCCGGTTGCCCCAGGTGCCGGCGACCGAAGCGCAGGCCCACGAGCTGGCCGCCGACCTGCGGGCTGCCGCGGTGCTGCGATGAGCGTCGAACTCGCACCTCCCGGGCCACTGGCCGCCGGCGGCATTCGCATCACCGCGCTGGGCGGTATCGGCGAAATCGGTCGCAACATGACCACTTTCGAGCATCTGGGTCGGTTGCTGATCGTTGACTGCGGAGTGTTGTTCCCTGGGCACGACGAACCCGGTGTCGACCTCATCCTGCCGGATCTGCGTCATATCGAGGGTCGGCTCGACGATATCGAGGCGCTGGTCCTGACCCACGCTCACGAGGATCACATCGGGGCGATCCCGCATCTACTCAAGCTGCGCCCGGACATCCCGGTGGTGGGCACCAAGTTCACCCTGGCTCTTGTCGCCGCCAAGTGTCGCGAACACCGCATCAAACCGGTCTTTACCGAGATTGCCGAAGGCCAGAGCAGTAACCACGGCGTCTTCGACTGTGAGTATTTCGCGGTCAATCACTCGATACCGGATGCTGTGGCGATCGCCGTCTACGCAGGCGGCGCCACCATTCTGCACACCGGTGACATCAAGCTCGATCAGCTGCCGCTCGACGGCCGCCCCACCGATCTGCCCGGCATGTCCCGCCTCGGCGACGCCGGTGTCGACCTGTTCATGTGCGATTCCACCAACGCCGAGATTCCCGGGGTGGGACCGTCCGAAAGCGAGATCGGGCCCAACCTCCACCGGCTGATCAGATCGGCCGAAGGCCGCGTCATCGTGGCCTGCTTCGCATCGAATGTCGCTCGTGTGCAACAGATCATCGATGCGTCTGTGGCGCTGGGCCGCAAGGTGTCCTTCGTGGGCCGGTCGATGGTGCGGAATATGGGTATCGCGCGCGAACTGGGTTTCCTCAATGTCGATGATGACAATGTCATCGATATCAATGCTGCCGAGATGATGCCCGCCGACCGGATTGTGCTGATCACCACCGGCACCCAGGGTGAGCCGATGGCAGCGCTGTCGCGGATGTCGCGCGGGGAGCATCGCAGCATCACCCTGACAGACGGCGACCTGATCATCCTGTCGTCATCGCAGATTCCCGGCAACGAGGAAGCGATCTTCGGCGTTATCGACTCACTCGCCAAGATCGGAGTGCGCGTGGTCACCAATCAGCAGGTCCGGATCCACGTGTCGGGCCATGCCTACGCCGGTGAGTTGCTGTTCCTCTACAACGGCGTGCGGCCACGCAATGTGATGCCCGTGCACGGAACGTGGCGGCACCTGCGCGCGAACGCGGCGCTGGCGGTCAGTTCCGGTGTGCCTGCTGAGAATATCGTGCTGGCTGAAAACGGTGTGAGCGTCGACTTGGTCGGCGGTAAGGCGAGTATCGCCGGGGCGGTGCCGGTCGGAAAGATGTTCGTCGACGGACTGGTCACGGGCGATGTCGGTGACGCCACGCTCGGTGAGCGCTTGGTGCTGTCGGCGGGATTCATCGCGATCACGGTGGTGGTGCGGCGCGGTACCGGCAAGTTGGCCGCTCCGCCGCAATTGCATTCGCGCGGCTTCTCCGAGGATCCCAAGGCGCTGGAACCGGCAACGGCGAAGGTGCAAGCCGATCTGGAAAAGCTTGCGGCCGAAGGGGTTACCGATGTCACCCGGATCGCGCAGGCGGCACGACGGGCTGTCGGCAAATGGGTGGGCGAGGCCTACCGGCGTCAGCCGATGATCGTGCCGACCGTCTTAGAAATCGACTAGCGATCGACTCACCAGGTGACCGGCAATGCCGTCACACCGTAAATCTCCTTGTTGTTCTGGAAGACCAGCTGTTCGGCAGGGATGGCCAATTCTAGATCCGGCAGCCGTCGGGCCAGTGTGGACAGAGCCACCTGCATCTCGACGCGAGCCAGGTTCAGTCCCAGACACTGATGCACACCGAAACCGAAGCCCAGGTGACCCTTTGGGCTGCGGTCGGGGTCAAGGTCACCCGGGCGCTCGACGAACGCCGGGTCGTGATTGCCGGCAGGCAGGTTCATCAGTACGGTTTCGCCGGCCCGGATCAGCTGACCGGCGATCGTGAGGTCTTCAAGGGCGACCCGATCGATCAGGCTGTGCACGATCGTCAGGTAACGCATCAGTTCCTCGATGAGGTTCGCGATCGTCGCCGGGTCATTCGCATCGCGCAACCGGGTGAAACTATCCGGATTCTGCAGCAGCGCCAGCGTTCCCAGCGAGATCATGTTCGCGGTCGTCTCGTGCCCGGCGGCCAGCATGATCACGCCGTTCATCGCGGCGGTCTCGCGACTGAGTTCACCGGTGGCGACGTAGTCGGTGATGAGCCGGGTCATCAGGTCGTCACCGGGTTTGCGTTCCTTCCGCGCCACCAGTTCGGTCATATAGGTGAACAGTGCCAAGCTCGACTCGGCTTTCTCCTGGTCAGTGGCGTTGGCGTCGAGACCGGTGGTGCTGGCGCGTTGAAAGAAGTCGTGGTCGGCGTAGGGCACGCCGAGCAGCAGGCAGATCACCAGCGACGGCACCGGCAGGGCGAACGCGCGGACCAAATCCGCGGGCGGGCCGGCGGCGATCATCTGGTCCAGGAAGCTATCTACCAACCCCTGAATCTGCGGGCGCATCGTCTCACCGCGGCGGAAGGTGAAGTCCCTGGTCATCATGCGCCGGAGCCGGTTGTGTTCGGGGTCGTCGAGGCGCGGGAAGATCGACGGCACATTCTGGTCGGCCGTGATCTCGACGCTGTAGGCCATCGTGTCGGCGGACAGGCGCGGATCGACCAGTGCCGCTCGGATATCCGCGTACCGGCTGATCATCCATACTTCCTTGCCCTGCCAGGTCGCCTTCTGCAGCCCGCCGGCGTCCCGCCACTGCGTGAACTCGGCCGGCGGCGCGAGAGGGCACTGCGTGGCGCGCGCGGCAGGTATGACCGGTAGGGGTGGGGTCATCGGCGCTCCTCATGAGGGGGAAATCGGGCTAATCGGCAGTCGACTGCCACTTAGTCCGAGCGTAGATTCCGAGTAACTGACAGTCAACTGTCAGTTATCCTGGGCGGGTGGCGGTCGCGGAGGGTAGGCAACTGCGGACCGACGCTGCCCGCAATGCTGACCGCATCTTGCGTGCCGCGCGTGAGGTGTATGCCGACAGCGGATCCGATGCCCCCGTCGACGTGATCGCCCGCCGGGCCGGGGTAGGGGTGCGCACGCTCTACCGCCGGTTCCCCAGTAAGGCGGATCTGGTGCGGGCCGCGCTGGATCAGAGCATCGCCGAGAGCTTTGCGCCGGCAATCGAACAGGCCGTAGGCAATGAAGACCCGCTCCAGGGCCTTTCTGAATTAATCAGCGCGGCCACGGCATTCGGTGCTCGTGAGCACAACATCTTGGTGGTGGCGCGCCGGGTCGACGCCCTGGCGAATGTCACGGCGGGTCTTGAGGAAGCGCTCACCGACTTGACTGCCCGCGCGCAGCGGGCCGGCTTGGTGCGGGCCGACCTGGTCACCGATGATCTGACCCGGATCATCATGATGCTCAACAGCGTGTTGTGGACGATGGACCCGGACGCCGACGGATGGCAGCGCTATGTCGCGTTGATGATCGATGCCATCTCCACTGCCGAGCGGCGCCCACTCCCGCCAGGTGTACCCCTTCGGTTTGCCCCCGCCACGGACAGTTGGCCCCTATGAGTCGAGCGCCGATCAGCGCTTGTTCACGTACCCGTCGTCGATCGGCAGTGTCACGCCGCTGATATGACGGGCCGCATCCGAGACCAGCCAGGCCACCGTGTCTGCGATGTCCTCGGCCTCAACGGTTTCCATCTGGACCGAGCTGTTGCCACCCTCGTTGTTGACCATGTCGTCGAGCCACTTGCGGGTGAACTCGTTCTCGACCATGGGGGTTCGCACCCCGGCCGGGTGGATCGAATTGACCCGGATATTCAGCGAACTCAGCAGATTGGCGTACACCCGCATGAGCCCGACCATGCCGTGTTTGGCCGCCGCATACCCGATGGAACCGGCCTGCGGTGCGGCCAGACCGACCAGCCCGGCGACCGAACTGGTCAACACGATGGACCCGCCGTTGCCCGCTTTGATCATCGGTCGCATGCCGACGTCGATGGTGTGGTAAACCCCGGTGAGATTGACATCGATGACGTCCTGCCAGGCATCGTCACCGGCCATCGGTGCGATTCCGGCGTTGGCGATGATGATGTCGAGGCGGCCGAACTCCTCGACGCCCTGCTTCAACGCGGTTTTCAGTGCCGCCCGATCGCGGACATCGGCGGGTGCGGCGAAGATCCTGGTGCCGAGATCCTCCACCAGCTTGACGGTCTCGGCGAGGTCGTCGGGGGTAGCCATCGGATACGGCACCGAGCTGATCTGGTCGCAGAGGTCCACCGCGATGATGTCGGCGCCTTCGGAGGCCAACTTGACCGCATGCGCGCGCCCCTGACCTCGGGCCGCACCGGTGATGAAGGCGACTTTTCCGGTCAACGTTTGACCGCCCTGGGCTCCCATCTCAGCGGATGAGCTGACCCTTGGCGGGATCACCCGCGGGCACGGCCTGCAACACCTTGATATCCGGCGCTCCGTCGAGCAGCCCACCGATCTCGGCGAACATCGCGCTGACCGCCGGTGCGGTGCTGTGGGTCTGTAGGGCGTCCGCGTCGGCCCACTGCTCGACGAAGACGAACGTGCCGTCGGCCTCGTGTAGTGCGTACAAGTCGCAACCCGGCTCGCCGTGCACCGCTTCGATCGCCTTCTTACAGGCATCGCGCACGGTGTCTACCGACTCCGGTTTGGCGGTCATGGTTGCGACGACAACTACAGGCGTTGCTGTAGGCATAGGAGATTCTCCTCGTGAGCACCGGCGTGACGTGTGCCACCCTACTGCGCGGCTGATCAGGGATGTCCGGCCGGTTAGCGCGTGACCAGTGTGGCCTATGGTGCAGATGGGACAGTTGCGATTAGGCTCTCCCCATGGCAAGCAAGACCGCTGCGCAGTCAGGTAACCGAACGACCAGGTCAAAGGCCAGTTCGCGGTCCTCTGCGCGGCCTGCGGCCCCCCGGAAAAAAGCCGCAAAACCCGCCCGTCGGCGCAGTGGGCCCCCGAAAGGGTCACCCATCGCCTCGGCCGGGGTGGCAGTCGGCCGCGCCTCCCGCGCTTCCTGGCTGATGCTGGCCAGGGGCGCGGGCAAGACAGCACGTTCCGTCGGCCGCGCGCACGATATCGACCCCGGCCACCGCCGCGACGGTATTGCCCTCGCGCTACTGGGCGTGGCGGTGGTGATCGCCGCGAGTTCCTGGTTCGACGCGGCCCGACCGGTCGGCGCCTGGATCGATGGGGCGCTGCGCACATTTGTCGGCACCGGTGTCGTGCTGTTGCCCATCCTGATCACCGTGATCGCGGTGACCTTGATGCGCACCGAACCCAACCCCGAGAGCCGGCCCCGGCTGATCCTGGGGACGGCGATGATCGCGCTACCCGGGTTGGGGTTGTGGCATATGTGGGCCGGGTCGCCGGAATCGCCGGACGGCCGCCAGCACGGCGCCGGGTTCGTCGGGTTCGCGCTCGGCGGCCCACTGGCCGACGGACTGAGCGTGTGGATCGCTGCGCCACTGTTGTTCATCGCCGTGTTGTTCGGCGTGCTGCTGTTGACCGGCACCACCATCCGGGAGGTCCCGGAGACACTCCGCGACATGTTCAGCACCGGGATGCTGCGCCGCGCCGATGACGCGGATTACGACGAGTACGACGACTACGACGAGACCGCAGAAGAAGCGGGGGAGGACGACTTCTCCGACGGCTATTACGACGACCCGTCCTCCTACGGTGACGACGAGCTGGCCGCATGGCCCGGTGGCACGCCGCAGCAGAATTACCCGCTCGACGAGGCAGTGCAGATCGACGACGCGCCCACGATCCCCGAGCCGGCGGTCGCTCGAAAAGCCAAGCGTCGCAGCGTCAAAGCCGATGTCCCCGTAGAGGTCCAGGCTGCCCCGAAAGAGGACGTGCTCTCGCTGGATCGCGTCGTCGAGGGCCCGTATGTGCTGCCGTCGCTTGACCTGTTGGTCGCGGGCGATCCGCCGAAGCTGCGCAGCGCGGCCAACGACAAGATGGTCGAGGTCATCCAGTCGGTTCTGCAGCAGTTCAAGGTCGACGCGAACGTCACCGGCTGCACTCGGGGTCCGACGGTCACCCGCTACGAGGTCGAACTCGGCCCCGGTGTCAAGGTCGAGAAGATCACGGCGCTGCAGAAGAACATCGCCTACGCGGTCGCCACGGAGAGCGTCCGGATGCTCTCGCCGATCCCCGGCAAGTCCGCTGTCGGTATCGAGGTGCCCAACACCGACCGGGAAATGGTGCGCTTGGCGGACGTCCTCACCGCGCCGTCGACCCGTCGCGATCATCATCCGCTGGTGATCGGACTCGGCAAAGACATTGAGGGCAACTTCATCTCGGCCAACCTCGCCAAGATGCCGCACCTTCTGGTGGCCGGTTCGACCGGTTCGGGTAAGTCGAGCTTCGTGAACTCGATGCTGGTGTCCCTGCTGTCACGGGCCACCCCCGACGAGGTCAGGATGATCCTGATCGACCCGAAGATGGTGGAACTCACGCCGTATGAAGGCATTCCGCATCTGATCACCCCGATCGTCACGCAGCCCAAGAAGGCAGCCGCCGCGCTGGCCTGGTTGGTCGAGGAGATGGAACAGCGTTACCAGGACATGCAGGCCAACAAGGTCCGGCATATCGACGATTTCAACAAGAACGTGAGATCCGGTGCTATCACCGCACCCCTGGGCAGCGAACGCGTATACAAGCCGTATCCCTATATCCTCGCGATCGTCGACGAGCTCGCCGACTTGATGATGACGGCCCCGCGTGATGTTGAGGACGCGATCGTGCGGATCACCCAGAAGGCCCGTGCCGCGGGCATCCACTTGGTGCTGGCCACCCAGCGGCCGTCGGTCGATGTGGTCACCGGTCTGATCAAGACCAACGTGCCGTCGCGACTGTCCTTCGCCACGTCATCGCTGACGGACAGCCGGGTCATCCTGGATCAGCCGGGCGCCGAGAAGCTGATCGGCATGGGTGACGGCCTGTTCCTGCCGATGGGTGCCAACAAGCCGATCCGCCTGCAGGGCGCCTACATCTCCGATGAAGAGATTCAGGCCGTGGTCGAGGCGACCAAGACCCAAGCCGAACCGCAGTACTTCGAGGGCGTCACCACTGCCAAGTCGACGGGCGAGCGCACCGACGTCGATCCCGATATCGGCGACGATATGGACGTCTTCCTGCAGGCCGTCGAGCTGGTGGTGTCGAGTCAGTTCGGCTCGACGTCGATGCTGCAGCGCAAGCTGCGGGTCGGTTTCGCCAAGGCCGGCCGGTTGATGGACCTGATGGAGACCCGCCAGATCGTCGGGCCGTCCGAGGGTTCCAAAGCGCGCGAGGTGCTGGTCAAACCCGATGAACTCGCCGGAACGCTGATGTTGATCCGCGGCGGTGGCGATGCCAACGGCGGGGACGTGGAGCCGGACTTCTAACCGGCACGGCCTAACCTGGCCTCCCACGCGCGATGCACCCGATCGATGATTTCGGCGCGTCGATGATCGGCGAGCACTCGTATGACGATCCAGCCCACTGAGGCCAGGTATTCCAGCCGAACGACATCGCCGGCATAGCGTGGTCGGTCGGTGCGATGGTGCTCACCGTCGTACTCGACGGCGACCATGATGTCGGGCCAACCCATATCGAGGTAGTACCAACGGCCATCTGGCCGTGCGACGGGAATCTGCGTCTGCGGTGCCGGGAAGCCGGCGTCGATCAGCGAGAGCCGAAGGTACGTTTCCTGCGGCGATTGCGCTCCATCGTCCACACTGTCCAATACGGACGCCAAGCGCCGTGATCCTCGAAGGTGCGGATGGCGTTCGGCGATCGCGAGGACCTCATCGCCGGTCAGGTGGGTCGCGTTGGCCAACGCATCCACGTCGGCGATCGCGCGGCGACGCGGGCCGCGGCGCGCCAGGTCGAATGCGGTTCTGGGCACTGTGGTCACCGGCAATCCACTGCGGTGCGCGATTTCGTCGGCGAGCAGATTGTCGCGGCGAGTGACGATCCCGCGGGGACTGCGGTTGTTGGCGAAGTTCAATTCGACCGGAACATTGGGATCGACCCATCGCGAGCCGTGCAGCGCCGCAGCGGCCCGGCCGGTGACGATCGCTTGACGACCTGACCACAGCCAGGCGGCCACGGTGCGGTCCTGCAAGCTCAGCGGCCCAGGTGGTGCGTACACATCAGGGAACACCCGCTGAAATTTCTGATTGAGCTGATAGCGGTTCACCTGGCCCGTTGCGAGTGCCTCGCTACCGGCAAAAACCCGGGTCATGCCGGGGAAGACTGCCAGCTGGACGCATTGCGGGTACTCGGCCATGCACAGTCACATTGAGTGAGCGCTGACGTCGCACACTCTGGGCAAATCTCGAACGTGAGTGCTCACTCAACGCTCAGCGGCTCAGAGAATGCGCAGCATCCGGGAGTTGCCCAGGATGTTGGGCTTGACGTAGGACAGGTCGAGGAACTCGGCGACACCGAGGTCATAGGAGCGGCACATCTCTTCGTAGACCTCAGCTGTCACCGGGGTGCCATCGATCTCGGTGAACCCGTGCCTGCCGAAGAAATCGGTCTCGAAGGTCAACACGAACAGCCGCTCCAACTGCAGATCGCGTGCGACGTCGAGTAGTCGGACCACGATCGCGTGGCCGACACCTTGACCTTTGACCTTCGGATTGACCGCAACGGTGCGTACCTCGCCCAAATCGGACCACAGCACATGCAGCGCGCCGCAGCCGACGATGTCACCGTCCTGCTCGGCCACCCAGAACTCCTGAACCGCCTCATACAGCGTGACCAGGTTCTTTTCCAGCAGAATCTTGCCGGCATAGGTGTCGACCAGGCGCTTGATGGCCGGCACATCGGACGTGCGTGCGCGACGCACCACCGGCTGTTGGACCTGTTCACCTGCACCCGTGCTCACGGCTGCACAGTATCGGCTGTCGGCGCGCGTACTGCCAACAGATATTCTGATCACGTGCCAGGCTCCTCAGAAATCCCGCCGGCAACTCCGCCGGCGGTTCCGCGCGTTTCGGTATACAACCTGGCCAATGCTCTTACCGCAGTTCGACTGGTGCTGGTGCCGGTTTTCCTGCTCGCATTGTTCTCCGGTGACGGGCACGAAACTGCCAGTCGGGTAACCGCTTTCATCATCTTCACGGTTGCGGTCATCACTGATCGCTTCGACGGTCAGCTGGCCCGTAACTACGGGATGGTGACCGAATTCGGCAAGCTCGCCGACCCCATCGCCGATAAGACACTGATCGGCGCCGCGCTGATCGGTTTGTCCATGCTGGGCGACCTGCCGTGGTGGGTGACCGTGCTGATCCTGGTCCGTGAACTCGGTGTCACGGTGCTTCGCTTTGCGGTGCTGCGCCACGGGGTCATCGCGGCCAGCCGCGGCGGGAAGCTGAAAACCCTGGTCCAGGCCGTCGCGATCGGCCTGTTCATCCTGCCGCTGGCCGGTGTCTGGCTGACGGTCGCGTGGGTGATCATGGCCCTGGCGATCGTGTTGACCGTGCTCACCGGCGTCGAATACGTCGTATCGGCAGTGAAGGATTCCCGTGGACGACCCGCTGGTCAGTGACGAGGCGCGTGGCCTCATCGCCGACCTGATCGCGCGGCGGCAGAGTGTGGCCACCGCGGAATCGCTGACCGCCGGGCTTTTGGCGGCGACACTGGCCGGTGTCCCCGGCGCCAGCGCGGTACTGCGTGGCGGCCTGGTCACCTACACCGAAGGCACCAAAATCGCGCTCGCCGGCGTCGCACCCGAGTTGCTGTCAGACGTCGGGCCCGTTGCCGCGCCGACAGCCCGGGCACTGGCCGTCGGCGCTCAACAGCGCTGCTCAGCCACCTGGGGCGTCGGGCTCACCGGGGTCGCCGGTCCGGAACCCCACGGCGGCCATCCCGTCGGGACCGTATTTCTCGGTCTGGCCGGACCTCCGGGAAGCTCCGACAGCACTGGAGTCCACGAGCTGCATTTGAGTGGTTCGCGCTGGGATATTCGCCTCGCGGCCGTCCATGAGGCCATCGTCCGGTTACGTGCTCTGGTGGCCGCAGGCTGACCGAAGTTCGCGGCGTGGGAACCATCCCGGCTGCCGTCGACGTTTACCTAAGAACTACTGCGCAACACCTCAGGACAAAGGAGAGCACGATGGCGACATTGCTGCGCGAGGTCATCGGCGACGTGCTGCGCCGCGCCCGGACGTCCCAGGCCCGCACTCTGCGGGAAGTTTCCGACTCGGCCCGGGTGAGCCTCGGCTATCTCTCCGAGGTCGAGCGCGGTCGCAAAGAAGCTTCCAGCGAGCTGCTCAGCGCCATCTGCACGGCGTTGGAGGTTCCGCTGTCGCGGGTGCTGATCGACGCCGGTGAGCGGATGGCACGCCAGGAGAAGATCGCCCTCGCGGGTTCGGGGACCACCAATATCGATGCTGCGACCAAGGTGGTCATCCCGTCGGTCGTCACCATGGCGGTGGCGTAGTTTTTTCAAGTGGTACGTCGAGTGCCAATTTCGGCCGGGGGTGTGTCGATCTGCGCCAACCCGATAAATTGGGCTACCAACATGCCAGGCAGAGTTCGACAACATAAGGCGGAATGAATCCATGGCCAATCCGTTCGTGAAGGCGTGGCGCTACTTGACGGCGCTGTTCAACTCCAAGATCGACGAGCACGCAGATCCCAAGATTCAGATCCAACAGGCGATCGAAGAAGCGCAGCGGACCCATCAGGCGCTGACACAGCAGGCCGCGCAGGTGATCGGCAACCAGCGTCAGCTGGAGATGCGGCTCAACCGCCAGCTGGCCGATATCGAGAAGCTGCAGGCCAATGTGCGCCAGGCATTGACGCTGGCCGATCAGGCGGTGTCCACCGGGGATGCCGCCAAGGCCACTGAGTACAACAACGCCGCGGAGGCGTTCGCCGCGCAGCTGGTCACCGCCGAGCAGAGCGTCGAGGACCTCAAGGGTCTGCACGACCAGTCGCTCCAGGCCGCCGCGCAGGCCAAGAAGGCCGTCGAGCAGAACGCGATGATGCTGCAGACGAAGATCGCCGAGCGCACCAAGCTGCTCAGCCAGCTCGAGCAGGCCAAGATGCAGGAACAGGTCAGCGCTTCGCTGCGGTCGATGAGCGACCTCGCTGCCCCGGGTAACACACCCACCCTCGATGAGGTGCGCGACAAGATCGAACGCCGCTACGCCAACGCCATGGGTGAGGCGGAGCTGGCGCAGAACTCCGTACAGGGCCGCATGCTGGAGGTCCAGCAAGCCAGCGTCCAGATGGCGGGCCACTCCCGCCTCGAGCAGATCCGCGCATCGATGCGCGGTGACGCGCTACCTGCGGGCGATACCCCGACGGCGACGCCGGCCACCCCGGCCGCAGCCGCCGAGGCCAGGCCCGAAAACCCGCTCGGCCAGTAAATGTGAAAGTAGGTTCCACCGTGGCGGCAAAGAGGACAACCCGGCAGTGGCAATCGCTGGTGCAGCGCGGGTTGGACTCCGCCAGCGAGGCAGCCGACGTGGTGGCGCACAAGCTCAACGCAGCCGCCGACCCCAGGTCGCGGCACCTGCGGAAACGCAAATGGGCGCTGCGGCTGGGGCTGTTCTTCGGGTTTTCGTCACTGTTCTGGGTGCTGGTGACCGGTCTGCTGGCGACGTGGAGTGTGCCGGTGTGGGGGCTGTTGATCACCGGTCTGATCGCGGCGGGCGCCGCCTTCCCGGCCACCTTGCTGTTACTGCGTTACCGCTGGCTCCGCGCCACTCCGTTGCCGGCGCAGCGGCCCGCCCTGGCCCGGCGGCTGCCGCCGCCAGGTTCGGCTGCGCGTCCGGCGATGTCGGCGCTGGGCGCATCCGAACGGGGATTCTTCTCGCTGCTGGGTGTGCTCGAACGGTCTGCGCTGCTCCCGCAGGACGAGATTCGGGAACTGACCACGGCCGCCAACCGCAGCTCGGCCACCATGGCGGCCACCGCCGCTGAAGTGGTGTCTATCGAGCGTGCGGTCAGTGCCACCCCACATTCGCAGGCATATCTGGTGCCCAGCATCAACGCCTTCACCACGCAGCTGGGTAACGGAGTCCGGCAGTACAACGAAATGGTCACCGCCGCAGCGCATCTGGTGTCATCGGCGACGGGCGGCTCGATGCCGGTGTCCCCGATGTCCCAGCAGCGTTACCGCGACGAGCTGACCCATGCCACCGATCGTCTGCTCGGCTGGGCGCAGGCCTTCGACGAACTGGGCGAGCTGCGCCGAGCCTGAGGGGGCCTCCTAGATACCGGTACCGGAGGGCGGACCATTGCGTGGTCCGTATTTGTCGATGTACGCCTGATGCATAGGAGCGTTCTTCTGCCGTGAGATCGCGTCGACCAGGCTGGGGTCCAGACCGTGCAACCGCAGCATGTGTCTGCGCCAGATCTTGTTCAGCGCGTGCGAGAAGTAGATGAACGGGATCAGGATCGGCACCGTCATCGACAGATGCACGTACAGCGTCGTCGGGATCAACCAGAACGGCGCCAAGATCAGCAACGCCGGGATGAACACTCGGACCATCACGCGCCGGGTGGCACCCGGTCCGGACAGGTCCTGGCGCACCCAGTCGAGCATCGAGTCGGGCAGTCGGCGGCTGGCATAGCAGTACCCGATCAACTGCCACAGGTTCGGTTTCGTGCGACCGGTGGCTGCCATCAGAACTTCCGCTGCAGCGACGGAACCGCCATGGCGGCAACCCCACGCACGATCGCCTTGACGAAATCAAGGTTGTCGAAGTAGTCCCGCCACAAGGTGATTCGGCCATCATGGACCTCGAAAACGCCGCATACCCAGAAGTTGAGCCGCAATGGTCCGATGATCAGCGCATCGGTACGTTCGGTCAGCACGGAGTCGCCGTCAGCGGCCGCCCGGTGGATCTTGACGTCAAACCCGAGGCTGGGTCGCTTCATGCGCGCGAACAGCTTCATCGCGCGCCGCGAACCGTGGATCGTCGGGAATCCGACATTCTCGTAGACCAGATCCTCGGCCAGCAGTGCGCCCGCGGTATCGAGATCCTTATCGCGTAATGCGGCGAGGAACTTCTCCACGGTGGCGGTGTTGACATCCGTGGTCACATCAGTGGTCTGCTCCGTCATGGCCATCAGCCTAGTTCGCCTTCCCTGTGACAGGGTGGGGCGATGCGCGTCGCCGTGGTGGCCGGACCCGACCCGGGCCATGCGTTCCCCGCGATCGCGCTGTGCTTGAAGTTTCTGGCCGAAGGCGATGCCCCGACGTTGTTCACCGGTACCGAATGGCTCGATACCGCCCGGGCGGCCGGTATCGCTGCGGTCGAGCTGCTCGGTCTGGATCCCACGGCGTTTGACGATGACGAGGACTCCGGTGCGAAGCTGCACCGGCGGGCGGCCCGGATGGCCGTGCTCAACGTCCCTGGCCTGCGGAAACTGGCGCCGGATCTGGTGGTGTCGGATGTCATCACGGCGTGCGGTGGGATGGCCGCCGAACTTCTTGGCATCCCGTGGGTGGAGCTGTGCCCGCATCCGCTGTACCTGCCGTCTCGGGGCCTGCCGCCGATCGGCAGCGGGCTGGCACCGGGAACTGGCATCCGTGGTCGGTTGCGGGACACCGTGATGCGGTCGCTGTCCGGGCGGTCGTGGCGCCTTGGGCTGCGGCAACGGTCGGCCGCCAGAGTGGAAATCGGCCTGCCACCCGCTGATCCGGGACCGGTGCGCCGACTGATCGCCACCTTGCCCGCCCTTGAGGTGTCGCGCCCGGACTGGCCGCGCGAGGCCGTCGTGGTGGGGCCGCTGCATTTCGAACCGACCGATGTGGTGCTCACGGTGCCGCCGGGGGACGGGCCGCTGGTTGCGGTCGCACCGTCCACCGCGACGACGGGCACCACCGGACTGGCCGAGCTGGCAGTGCAGTGCCTGATACCGGGGGAGGTCCTCCCTGCGGGCGCACGCGTGGCGGTATCCCGGCTCGGAGGGGCGGATCTGCACCCACCGCCGTGGGCCGTGGTGGGGTTGGGTCGCCAGGACGAACTGCTGTCGCATGCCGATGTGATGGTGTGCGGCGGCGGGCACGGGCTGGTCGCCAAGGCGTTACTCGCCGGGGTACCTCTGGTGGTGGTCCCCGGCGGCGGCGATCAATGGGAGATTGCCAATCGTGTTGTGCGCCAAGGCAGTGCGCAGCTCATCCGGCCGCTGAGCGCGGGTGCGTTGACGGCGGCGGTGCAGGAGGTGCTGGCCACCCCGGCTTACCGGGCGGCCGCCCGACGGGCCGGGGCGTCGCTGTTACATGCCGACGGCGTCGCCGATCCGGTACGGGTGTGCCATGACGCGGTGAGGGGAGCTGGGTAAATTGGGTGGCGTGCGGCTGACTGAATTCCGTGAGCTCGTCGACGGGCAGTTCGGCGCGGTGCGGGGGGCATCGTTGTTGGTCGACCATGTGCTGACCCCCCTCGGCGGACGTACTGCAGCGCAGGCCATCGAGGACGGGGTGGAGCCGCGCGAGGTGTGGCGGGCGCTCTGCGCCGATTTCGACGTGCCGCGCGATCAGTGGTGATCCGCGTCCCGCTCAGCAGCGTCTGAACACATCCGGCGCGTCGCCTTGCCTTCGAACACCTGTTCGCTATTCTGGTGAGCGTTCGACCGCAGTGATTTTTTGTCACTTTCTTGTCGGGGGTCTGTTCTAACGTCTGGGCCAACCGATCGGAACACCGGTCACCGAACACGACTACCGGAGAGGCACCACCATGGCGCAAGCCCCTGATCGCGAGAAAGCCCTCGGACTGGCCCTCGCGCAGATCGAGAAGAGTCACGGCAAAGGCTCGGTGATGCGCCTCGGCGACGAGGTACGCCAACCGATCTCAGTCATTCCGACCGGATCCATCGCGCTGGACGTGGCGCTGGGCATCGGCGGCCTGCCACGTGGTCGCATCGTCGAGATCTACGGTCCGGAGTCCTCGGGTAAGACCACCGTTGCTCTGCACGCCGTCGCCAACGCGCAGGCGGCCGGCGGTATCGCGGCCTTCATTGACGCTGAGCACGCGTTGGATCCCGACTACGCCAAGAAGCTGGGCGTGGACACCGACTCACTGCTGGTGTCCCAGCCCGACACCGGTGAGCAGGCGCTGGAGATCGCCGACATGCTGATCCGGTCCGGCGCGCTGGACATCCTGGTCATCGACTCGGTGGCCGCGCTGGTCCCGCGCGCTGAGATCGAGGGCGAGATGGGCGACAGCCACGTCGGCCTGCAGGCCCGGCTGATGAGCCAGGCGCTGCGCAAGATCACCGGCGCCCTGAGCAACTCGAATACCACCGCGATCTTCATCAACCAGCTCCGCGAGAAAATCGGCGTCATGTTCGGTTCGCCCGAGACCACCACCGGTGGAAAGGCATTGAAGTTCTATGCCTCCATCCGCCTCGATGTGCGACGCATCGAGACGCTGAAGGACGGCACCGACGCGGTCGGCAACCGGACGCGGTGCAAGATCGTCAAGAACAAGATGGCACCGCCCTTCAAGCAGGCCGAGTTCGACATCCTCTACGGCAAGGGCATCTCCAAGGAGGGCTCGCTCATCGATATGGGCGTCGAGCACGGCTTCGTCCGTAAGTCCGGTTCCTGGTTCACCTATGAGGGTGAGCAGCTGGGCCAGGGCAAGGAGAACGCCCGCAACTTCCTGATCGAGAATCCCGATACGGCCACCGAGATCGAGAAGAAGATCAAGGAAAAGCTCGGTATTGGTGCAGTGCTGACCGCTGATTCGACCGATGGCCCGGCCAATGGCGTCCTCCCCGTCCCAGTCGACTTCTGAGCCATCCCGCGACGAGCCATCTCGCGACGAGCAGGCGCGGACGCTATGTCTGCGCCTGCTCACCGTCCGAGCTCGCACCAGAGCCGAGTTGACCGGGCAGCTGGAGAAGCGGGGATATCCCGATGACGTCAGCACCCGGGTACTCGACCGGTTGGCCGACGTCGGTCTGATCGACGACGTGGATTTCGCGCAGCAGTGGGTGCGGTCCCGACGGATCAATGCGGGAAAAGGCAAGCGCGCGTTGGCCGCTGAGCTTCGGACCAAAGGTGTCGACGGTGATGTGATCACTGCGACGCTGGAGACCATCGACGCCGCCGCGGAGCGGGAACGGGCCGAAGAGCTGGTGCAGAGCAAGCTCCGTCGTGAGGCGCTGAATGGTGACGATGACGACAAGGTGATGCGTCGATTGGTCGCCATGTTGGCCAGGCGCGGATACAGCCAAGGCATGGCGTTCGATGTGGTGCGCACCGAACTGGCTGCAGAACGGGATCGGCGCAAGGTCTGACAAGTTCTGGCAGGCGCCGATCGGGTCGGCTGTCGGAGAATGGGCGGCATGCTGCTCTCAGCCAAGCTGGCGCCCACGTTCGACTATCCGATCCTCGAGGAATTCTGGCGCACCGCTGACACGCTCGGATTCCATTCGGTCGCCAACTACGACCACTTCTACGGGCTGGCCGACCCCGCCACGCCGACATTCGAGGGCTGGACATCGTTGGCGGCGATGGGTGCGGTGGTGCGGCGCGCGCGGATCAGCTGCCTGGTCAGCGGCGTCACCTACCGCAACCCCGCAGTGCTGGCGAAGATGGCGGTCACCGTGGACCACATCAGCGGTGGCCGGCTCGATTTCGGTATCGGTGCCGGCTGGCACGAGGGTGAACACCGCGGTTACGGTATCGAGTTTCCCAGTGCGGGAACACGTGTCGACATGCTCGACGAGGCGCTCACCGTCATCCGTCGGCTGTGGACCGAAGACTCGGTGACATTCGCCGGCCGCTTCTACACGCTCACCGACGCGCTCTGTGAACCCAAATCGGTGCAGCGCCCACACCCGCCGATTGTGATCGGTGGCGAGCGGCCGCGCATGCTGCGGGTGATTGCCCGCCATGCCGACGAATGGAACGTGGTCAGTCTCGGTGATCCGCAGGCCTGGGCGCAGATCAGCGCCAACCTCGACGCGGCGTGCCGGGAAGTCGGCCGCGACCCCGCCCAGATCAGGCGCTCCGTGCAACTGTTCCTGTACCCCGCGCAGGACGGTCAGCTCGAGGAGCAGTTGGCGCTCCTGCCCGAATTCGAGGCAGTCGGTTGCGCACACGCGGTGCTCTCGTTTTACCAACCGCCGACGGTCGATCAGCTGCGGCGGGTGGCGGAGCTGATCTAACTGTCCTGTGCCCGGTCGCCGGCCATCAGGCGCGAAAGGACTTCGGCCATCGGCGGAACGGCCCCATGTCGACGCCGGATCACGTCGGCCACCAGCCCGGTCCAGCCGGTTTGATGGCTCGCGCCCAGACCGGCGCCGGTATCCCCGTGGAAGTACTCGTGGAACAGCAGATTGTCGCGCCACCGCGGGTCGGTCTGCAGCCGCTGCACCGTGCCGAAACACGGGCGGGTGCCGTTGGCGTCGACCAGGAAAAGGGACACCAGCCGGTCCCAGAGGTCATCGGCCACATCGCCGAGGTTGACCTCGATACCTGAACCGGTCGGATATTCCACCAGCAGCTCCTGGCCGCAGAAGTGGTGGTAGCGCTCCAGCGCTGAGGCGACCAGGTAGTTCAGCGGAAACCACACCGGTCCACGCCAATTCGAATTTCCGCCGAACATCCCGGTGGTGGACTCGGCAGGCTCGTAGTCGATCCCCGCCTGCCAACCGTTGACCTCAAGGATGTAGGGGTGCTCCCGGTGGTACGCCGAGAGCGAGCGCAGCCCGTGCGGTGACAAGAACTCCGCGGGATCGAACAGGGTGCTCAGCATGCGACGCAACCGATCTGTACTGAGCACACCGAGCAGTAGCCGTCGTTGGCCGTCCTGTACCCGCAGCAACTCGGTATCTGCCTCGTCAGCTTTGGCCAGACCCCGCCGGTGCAGGTAGTCGGCGAAACGTTTGCCGACCACCAGTGACTGGTCCAGGACGTCCTGGTCGATGACCGCGGAGGCCAGCAACGGAATCATCGCCACCATCGAATGGACTCGTATCGGAATGATGGTGCCGTCGGGCAGCACGATCCGGTCATAGAACAAGCCGTCGGTTTCGTCCCACACCCCGACGGTGTCGAGAGCATCGGCGATCAGGGCGAAGTGCTCGGCGAACTTCTGCACCAGGTCCAGCGCCGGCCGGTATCGGGTGCCGTGCAGGACCGCGGCGATCTGGGCCATCGACAGGGCGTAGGTGGCCATCCAACCGGTGGCGTCGGATTGTTCGAGGATGCCTTCGAAGGGCAGTTCCGACCGGTTCAGCGGACCGATATTGTCCAGCCCCAGGAAGCCGCCTTCGAACAGGTTGGAGCCGTCGGCGTCCTCACGGTTGACCCACCAGGTGAAGTTGACGAGCAACTTGTCGAAGATGCGGCTCAGGAAATCCATATCGCGGCCCTCGTCGATGGCGAAGACCTCCAGGGCGGCCCACGCCTGCACCGGCGGGTTCAGGTCGCTGAAGTTCCATTCATACGACGGCAGCGCACCGTTGGGATGCTGGAACCATTCCCGACAGAGAAGGGACAGTTGATATTTGGCGAAAGCCGGGTCGACGTGAGCCAGGGCCACGCATTGGAACGCCAGATCCCACGCCGCGAACCAGGGGTACTCCCAGGTGTCCGGCATCGACATGATGTCGAAGGCCTGAAAGTTCCGCCACTGCGCATTGCGGATCTGCAGCCGTTGTGGGGGCGGGGCGGGTTGGCCCGGGTCGCCGTCCAGCCATTGCGCGACGTCGTAGTAGTAGAGCTGTTTACTCCACAGCATGCCGGCGAACGCTTGCCGCATCACCGCGGCTTCGTCGGATGATGCTGCGGCGGGGGTGAGTTCGGCGTAGAACTCGTCGGCCTCGCCTCGGCGGCGGGCGCGCACCTCGGCGAACTCCTCGCCAAGCGGATCCGCGGGCGCGCCCTGCCATTCCGACGGTGGGCGCAGTCGCAGCCGCAGTTCGACTGACTGCCCGGCCCCAACCGAAACCTGATACCAGGCAGCACATTTGGAACCATGCAGCGCCGGGTTGACGGTCGCCGCGCCGGTGACCACATGATCGTTGATGCCGTCGGTGGGGTACGGGGACAGCTCGGCCTGATCATAGATGCGCGCCATGTTGGTGACGTTGTCGCAGAACAACAGCGTGGGCGGGGCGCCACCGGGGTTCGGACCGCAGAGGAGTTGCAGATCGCCGAGGAAGGGATGGGTTGTGGTGACGGTGCCGGGTTCGGTGCCCGACATTGTTGGTGCAGTCGCGGTGTCGTCCCAGGACCAGGTGTTGCGGTACCAGAGCGTGGGCAGCACGTGTAGCAGCGCGTCAGATGGGCCAGCGTTGGTGATGGTGATCGACATCAACACGTCGGTGGGATCGGCCTTGGTGTATTCGACATCGACGATCCAATAGCGGTCATCGTCGAAGATCCCGGTGTCCAACAGCTCGTATTCGGGTTGGTCTTTACTGCGAGTCTGGTTCTCTTGCAACAGATCCTCATAGGGATACTCCTGCTGCGGATAGTGGTAACGCCACGTGTTGGAGGCGTGGCTTGGCAGCGCGTCGAGATACCACCAGTACTCCTTGGCGTCCTCGCCGTGGTTCCCCTCATAGCTGTTGAGTCCGAATACGCGTTCCTTGAGGATCGCGTCGCGCCCGTTCCACAGCGCTAGCGCCAAGCACAGTCGTTGTTCGATATCGCTGAACCCGGCCAGACCGTCCTCGCCCCAGCGGTAGGCGACCGACCGGGCGTGGTCATGGGGCAGATAGCTCCAGGCGTCGCCGTCAGCGCTGTAGTCCTCGCGCACCGTGCCCCACTGCCGCTCGCTGAGGTACGGGCCCCACAGATACCAATCACTGGCCTGGCGCAGCCCCTGGTCCAGGCGGCCGAAACTGTCGACCCGGCCGCGCTCGGCGCTCATCGGGCAGTCGCAGCGCCGGGACCTGCGACCAGGTTCGGCGGAGTGCCGCCGGCGGCGAACACCTCGATCTGGTGTAGCGCCACCGCATAGGCGCGTCGCCAGGCGCCGACGGTGTCCCCGGCCACATGCGGCGTCAGCAGCAGATTGGGCGCTGACCAGAGCGGATGCCCCGCGGGCAGGGGTTCTGGATCGGTGACGTCGAGTGCGGCGCGAAGCCGCCCGGAATTCAGCTCGGCCAGCAAGGCATCGGTATCGACCAGCCGGCCGCGTCCGGCATTGACGACAATCGCGCCGTCGCGCAGTCGGGCCAGGAAGCCGGCATCGACAATATGGTGCGTGGCAGCGCTTTCGGGCAGCAGAGCGACGACGGCGTCAGCGGTCGGCAGCAGCTCATCGACCTCGGACAGTGCGTGCACTCCCGGCCGGGCGGTCCGCCCGACCAATGTGACGTCGGTCTGAAACGGCGCGAGCCGGGCCGCGAGGTTGACCGCCAGATCGCCTGCGCCCAGCACCACGATCCGCTTACCGATCAACGTGTCGGTATCGCGGTGACCCCAGATACCGTCGGCCTGCTGCTGGGCGAAGACAGCAAGGTCGCGGTAGATCGCGAGCAGGGCCGCCACCACCCATTCGGCCGACGATCCGCCGTGCGCACCACGGCCGTTGGACAGCAGCACCCCGGCGGGCAGTTGGGCCGGCCACTGCTCGAACCCGGCATTGAGGGTCTGCAGCAGCCGCAGACCGGGCAGGTCGGCGAATCTGGCTCCGGTTTCGGGGGCATGGTCATAACCGACCACAACGACCGTCGCATCCAGGTGCCCCGCGGGCCAGGGTTCGCCCGGCACGTAGCGAATCGCTTCGATGGCCGCGGCCGCAGTGGTCGAGGCCGAGCCCAGCACCTCAAGACCGAGATCGTCGGGGACAAGGACTTTCAGGCGCGAGGCAGGCGAGTCGATCACCCCGTCAACGTTAGGGCCTAATCGGCCTGCTGCACGCGAGCGCCGGGCGCACCCTCTTGTTCGATGGCCTGAGGGTCCAGCGGTCGCGGGGCCCGGCTGGACCGGCGCAGGCGCTTTTCCAGCCTGACCGCAGCGGCCGACAGTGCGAAGTTCACGCTGATCATCAGGATCGCGATGACGATCAGGGCCGGCACGTAGTTGCCGTAGGACGCACCGACCTGGGTGCCCTGGCGGACCATTTCCACGAAGGTGATCTGGTAACCGATCGCGGTGTCCTTGAGGACGACGACCAGCTGTGAGATCAGCACCGGCAGCATCGAGGTGATTGCCTGTGGCAGCAGGATGGCGCGCATCGTCTGGCCCCACCGCAGCCCCAGGGCCGAGGCGGCCTCGGCCTGGCCCTTGGGCAGTGAGGTGACACCCGCGCGGACGATCTCGGCGATCACCGCGCCGTTGTACAGGGCCAGACCGGTCACCACACCGGCCAGCGCGAGTTGCTTGGACGGGAAGACGTCGTAGAGCGCGTACAGGGCGAAGGCGAAGATCATCATGATCAGCACCGGCACCGCGCGGAAGAACTCGACGAACACCGAGCAGAACCACCGGATCGGCGCGTTGTGGGACAGCCGCCCGACGCCGAGGAGGAATCCCAGGATCAAGGCCAACACGATCGAGATCGCGGCCGCGGTCAGTGTGCCCTGAATGCCCGGCAGCACGTAGGTCTTCCACAGGTTGGCGGTGAGGAACGGTTCCCACTTCGCCGAGGTCAGCTGACCCTTGGCGGATAGTTTCGAATACACCACCCAGGCCACCAGGACCAGCACGATCAGGGTGATCGCGGAGACCACCCGGTTGCGGGTCCGCGCCCTGGGCCCCGGTGCGTCGAACAGGACGGATGCGGTGCTCATCTGGCGACCGCCAAGCGCTTACCGAGCCAGCCGAACAGCAGGCCCAGCGGCAGGGTCAGGATGACGAACCCGGCCGCGAAGATGGTGCCGATGAGCAGGAGCGCGGCCTCATTTTCGATCATCTTCTTCATCAGCAGTGCCGCCTCGGCGACACCGATCGCCGAGGCGATGGTGGTGTTCTTGGTCAACGCGATCAACACCGAGCCCAGTGGGATGACGACCGCCCGAAAGGCTTGTGGTAACAGCACAATTCGCAGGTTCTGCCCAAAGGAGAAGCCCAGCGACCGGGCCGCCTCGGCCTGCCCGAGCGGCACGGTGTTCACCCCCGAGCGAATCGTTTCGCAGACGAATGACGCGGTGTAGAGCGTCAGGCCGAGCACCGCCAGGCGGAAGTTGCTGTCGTCGATCGAGGTCAGTGAGTTCGCATCGACCAGGGTGATACCGAGGGTTTGGGACAGTCCGAACGAGCAGAACAGGATGATCAGCGTCAGCGGGGTGTTGCGCAGGATGTTGACATAGCTGGTGCCGAGCCAGTTGAGCATCGGCACCGGTGCCAGCCGCATACCGGCCAGCACCGTGCCGATGATGAGCGCGCCGACACCCGAGTAGACCGTCAGTTTGATGGTGATCCAGAACGCCGCGAAAATCTCGTCCTGATACTTGGTGAAGATCTCCACAGACGCTTACCCGGGTCCCGGAGCCGACTCAGTACTTGTCGATGGGGGGCGGGGCGGGGGCGGTGATGCCCGCCGGGCCGAGGTTCTTGTCGAACGCGGCCTTCCAGGCCCCGTCGGACTCCATCTTCTCCAGTGCAGCGTTGATCTTGGTGCGCAGTTCGGTGTCATCCTTCTTCAGGCCGATGCCGTACTTCTCGGTGGAGAACGGCTGCCCGACGATCTTGAAGGTGCCGGGGCTCTGCGCGGCGTAGCCGGCAAGAATGGTCTCGTCGGTGGTCACCGCGTCGACCGCGCCGTTCTTCAGGGCCTCGATGCAGGCCGAGTACGTGTCGTACTGCTGCAGCTGCACACTCGGGAACTCGTCCTTGATCTTCTGCGCCGGCGTCGAACCCGATACCGAGCACAGCTTCTTGTTGTTGGCCAGCGAATCCTTGCCGGTGATATCGGTGTTATCGGCCTTGACCAGCAGGCTCTGACCGGTGATCAGGTAGGGCCCGGCGAAATCGACCTTCTCCTTGCGGGCGTCGGTGATCGAGTAGGTGGCGGCGATGAACTTCACCTGGTCGTTTTGGATCAGGGTCTCGCGCTGCGCCGACGGCGATTCTTTCCACTCGATCTTGTCCGGGGCGTACCCCAGTTCCTTGGCGACATAGGTCGCGACGTCGACGTCGAAACCGCTCATCGTGCCGTCGGGGTTCTTCAGACCCAGGCCGGGCTGATCGAACTTGGTGCCGATGACGATCGTGTCGCCGTCGGAGCTGCTGCCGCCACCACCGCAGGCGGTCGCGGACAGGGGCAGCGCGACAGCCAGTGCGATCGCCGCGGCCACACGGATTTTCGGGGATTTTCTTCTCTTCAGAAACGACACAGTCGTATTCCTTCCCGCCGGAGGCGTTAGTGGTTGAGGATCTTGCCGAGAAAGTCTTTGGCCCGGTCGCTCTTGGGGTTTTCGAAGAAGTCCGCGGGCGTGGTGTCTTCGACGATCGCCCCGTCGGCCATGAACACCACCCGGTTGGCGGCGCGGCGGGCGAACCCCATTTCGTGGGTGACCACCAGCATCGTCATCCCTTCTTCGGCCAGCCCGGTCATGACCGCGAGCACCTCGTTGATCATCTCGGGATCCAGCGCGCTGGTGGGCTCATCGAAGAGCATGACCTTCGGTTCCATGGCCAATGATCGGGCGATGGCTACGCGCTGCTGCTGACCGCCGGAGAGCTGGGCCGGGTACTTCTCGGCCTGGTTGGCGATCCCGACACGTTCCAGCAACGCCATCGCCCGCTCGTGGGCCTTGTCTTTGGACATCCCGCGCACCTTCATCGGGGCAAGGGTGACGTTCTCCAGAATTGTCTTGTGCGCGAACAGATTGAACGACTGGAACACCATGCCCACATCCGAGCGCAGCTGCGCCAGTTTGCGGCCCTCGGCTGGTAATTCGTCTCCGTCGATAGCGATGGTGCCGGAATCGATGGTCTCGAGGCGGTTGATGGTGCGGCACAAAGTCGATTTGCCAGAGCCCGAGGGACCCAGGACGACGACCACCTGCCCGCGGGCCACTTCGAGGTTGATGTCTTTGAGGACGTGAAGGCTGCCGAAATGCTTGTTAACGTCCCGGATTGCGATCATCGGCGTATCTGCACCGGGGTTCATGGCCCCTGACCTTACCCAGGAAACCCACAGCGTGCCTGGAAGTCGACGATCAATCGGGTTCTGCGGTGTTTTGGGTGGTGACGACGGCGTCCGTACGATGGTGCGCGTGACTTCTACGGTGAGCCAAGACCAGCTCGAGGCGGCCAACCCGGCTGATCTGACGCTGCAGGCGCGCACCTACGAGGTGCGCACCTATGGCTGTCAGATGAACGTGCACGATTCTGAGCGGTTGGCGGGACTGCTGGAGGCGGCGGGCTATCGGAAAGCCGCCGACGGTTCCGACGCCGATGTGGTCGTCTTCAACACGTGTGCGGTCCGCGAGAACGCTGATAACAAGCTGTACGGCAACATCAGCCATCTGGTCCCGCGCAAAGAGGCCAATCCCGATATGCAGATCGCGGTCGGCGGTTGCCTGGCGCAGAAAGACCGGGAGTCGGTGCTGCGTCGCGCGCCGTGGGTCGATGTCGTGTTCGGCACCCACAACATCGGTTCGTTGCCGACGTTGCTGGAGCGGGCTCGGCACAATCGGGTGGCCCAGGTCGAGATCGCCGAATCCCTGGTCGAGTTCCCGTCCTCGTTGCCCGCGGCGCGGGATTCCGCTTACGCCGCTTGGGTTTCGATCTCGGTAGGGTGCAACAACACCTGCACGTTCTGCATCGTGCCCGCCTTGCGCGGTAAAGAGGTCGACCGCAGGCCGGGGGACATCCTGGCCGAAGTCGGCTCGCTGGTCGATCAAGGTGTGCTCGAAGTGACGTTGCTCGGCCAGAACGTCAACGCCTACGGGGTGTCCTTCGCTGATCCTGAAACACCGCGCGACCGAGGCGCTTTCGCGGCGCTGCTACGCGCCTGCGGGACGATCGACGGCCTTGAGCGGGTCCGGTTCACCTCGCCGCATCCCGCCGAGTTCACCGATGACGTGATCGAGGCGATGGCAGAAACGCCGAATATCTGTCCCGCGTTGCACATGCCATTGCAGTCCGGTTCGGACCGCATCCTCAAGGCGATGCGGCGGTCCTACCGAGCCGAGCGCTACCTGGGCATCATCGACCGGGTTCGGGCCGCGATGCCGGATGCGGCGATCACCACCGACATCATCGTCGGCTTTCCGGGTGAGACCGAAGATGATTTCGCGGCGACTCTCGATGTGGTGCGCCGGGCCCGATTCGCCAGCGCCTACACCTTCCAGTACTCGAAGCGGCCCGGCACCCCGGCTGCCGAATACGCCGAGCAATTACCGAAAGCCGTTGTGCAGGAGCGTTATATGCGATTGATAGCACTGCAGGAGGAGATCTCCTGGGCGGAGAATCTGGCGCAGGTCGGAAAACCGGTGGAACTGTTGGTGGCCGCAGGAGAGGGTCGCAAGGACACCGCGACCGCACGGATGAGCGGTCGGGCGCGCGACGGCAGACTCGTGCATTTCGTGCCGGGCGCGCAGCAGATTCGGCCCGGCGATGTGGTGACCACGGTCATCACCGGTGCTGCACCGCATCACCTGATCGCCGACGGCCAGGTGCTGACCCATCGCCGCACTCGCGCAGGCGATGCCCATGAGGCCGGAGTTCGGCCGCGCACCATCGGTCTTGGGATGCCCGCGCTCGGTGTTGGCGCTGTCTCGCAGCAGGCGCCTGCCGGTGCCGGGTGCTCGCTGTGAGCGCACCGGAAGGCTTCGAGAACTTCAAATCCGACCTCGAGGCGGCCGAACGACGGGTGGCGGGTGAAATTGACCCCGGCCCAAGGGCTTTGGTGGTCGCCATCTTGGTCTTCGTGCTGCTGGTGTCGTTCATCCTGCCGCACACCGGTGGTGCCAGAGGCGTCGATGTGGTGATGGGGGACGCCGCCGCGATCGATGTCGGCATTGCGTTGCCCTCACGGGTGTTCTGTTGGCTTGCGCTGGTCTTTGGCGTCGGGTTCTCGATGCTGGCATTGCTGACGCGGCGCTGGGCGCTGGCCTGGGTGGCACTGGCCGGATCGACGGTGGCCAGCTTCACCGGGCTACTGGCGGTCTGGTCACGACAGACCGCTGCCAGCGGGCATCCCGGCCCGAGCTACGGCCTGATCCTGGCGTGGCTGACGGTCATCATGCTGTCGTTTCACTGGGCCCGGGTGGTGTGGACCCGGACCGCGGTGCAGTTGGCCGCCGAGGAGCAGCGCCGCCGTGCCGCTGCCGCCAACGAGTCCAAAAGCCTGCTCGACGGGTTCGGCGCAGCAGGCGATCCGCCGACCGACCCGAAGGCCGGTTAGCGCCGCTTCGTGAGTGCGCTGGCCGCCGCGTCTGCCCACTGCCGCCACTGATCAGCATTGGCCTTGGCCGCTTCGGCATCCTTGGTCTTACCGGCAGCGGCGGCTTTGGCGGCCTGCTTCTCGTACTGCTCCGCACGTGAGCGGAACTGCTCGGCGCGCGCCGCGGCTTCGGGATCGACCCGCTCGGCGTCGACCGCGTCGCGCACCTTCTTTTCGACCGCGCGTAGCCGTCGCTCCAGGTCAGCGGTGCGTTCCTTGGGCACCTTGCCGATCGCGTCCCACTTGTCGGTGATCGACCGCAGCGCGTTGCGGGCGGCGTCGGGATCGCTGGCGTTGATCTTCTCCGCCTCGGCAAGCAGCTTTTCCTTGGCGGTGGCGTTGTCCTTGAACTCGGCGTCCCGTTCGGCGGTGATCGCGTTGCGGGCGGCGAAGAAGGTGTCCTGCGCGGCCTTGAACCGCTGCCACAGTGCGTCGTCGACGTCCTTGGCGGTCCGGCCTGCGGCCTTCCATTCGGTCAACAGATCGCGGAAAATTCCGCTGGTTGGGCCCCAGTCGGTCGAACCGGACAACGCCTCGGCGCGCTCGCACAGGCGTTCCTTGGCCGACCTAGCACCGGCCCGCTCACGGTCCATCTCCGCGAAATGCGAGCCGCGGCGCCGGTTAAACGTCTCCCGGGCCGCCGAATATCGCTTCCACAGCGCGTCGTCGGTTTTGCGATCCAGGCCGGTGATGGTCTTCCACTCGTCCAGGATCTCGCGCAGCCGGTCACCCGCTGCCTTCCACTGGGTGGCATTGGCGGCCAGATCCTCCGCTTCGACGGCCAGTGCTTCTTTGCGGGCGGTCTGGGTGGCGCGCTGCTCGTCGCGTCTGGCGCGTTCGGCCGAGGCGGCGGCATCAGCGTGCTCGGCGATGGCAGCTAGGCGCGCGGCCAGTGCATCGACGTCGCCGAGCACGGTCGCCGTCGGCAGTGATTCGGCCAGCGTGGCGGCCGCGGCTTTGATCTTGCGGGCATCGCCGGTGCCGGATTCCAGCCGGTGCTCCATGAGCGCGACCTCGGTGGACAGATCGTCATACCGGCGACCGAAGTGGGCGAAAGCCGCTTCGTTGTCGCCGGCCTGCCACGAACCGATGGTCCGCTCACCGGCAGAGCTGATCAGCCAGACGGTGCCGTCATCGTCGACGCGCCCGAAACGGTGCGGGTCGCTGCTGGGCACCGCGGTCACCGGGGCCGTCGGGACCGCCGCGACCGGTCTCGGTCCCGGCCTGGGGCCCGGCCTTGGACCCGGTGTGGGCCTTGGGGTGGGTTCCGGCGTGGTTTCCTGCGTCGGTTCCTGTGTCGGATCGTCTGTGGTCATGAGTCCCGGTACCTAACCCTCCGCGCGGTGGTCCGCGCACTGCCGCGCAACGCGGCGCCTGTCGGCCGTCCACGCTATCGGAGCGGTTCTGATAGCTGTTCACGGGACGTTTTTTGTATTCGTGTGTGGGTATTGAAGCAGGTCGGTCAGCGTCGCGCGGCCAGGTTTGCATTGCAGAATCGCTGTCAGTTGCGTCTACTGGCTCTAAACACGACAGGAGTTGCACATGGCGGGCAATGTCTAAAGCCGATATCGCCGCGCTGCTGGCGCTGGGGGCGGCCCTGTTCATTGCCATCGGCGACGTCATGCATCAGCGGTCTGCGCATGAGGTCACCGAGGAAAAAGTCGGGCATCTCGAACTGTTCCTGCGACTGCTCAAGGACACCGGATGGTGGCTGGGCAGCGCGGTCGCGGCCATCGGGTTCATCCTGCAGGCGGCGGCACTGGGTTTCGGGTCGGTGTTGTTGGTGCAGGCGCTGCTGGTCACCTCGCTGTTGTTCGCGCTACCGATCAACGCCCGGCTGACGCACCGGAAAGTGACCCGCTGGGAATGGACCTGGGCGGCGCTGCTGGCGGCGTCGGTCGCTGTCATCGTCACCGTCGGCAACCCGACCGAAGGGCACTCCAGGGCGTCGCTGGAGATCTGGACGGTGGTCATCGCCGTGCTCGGGCCGCTGCTGGTGCTGTGCGTGGTGGCGGCGGGTTTCCTCTCGGGTCCGATCAGTGCGGTGCTGCTGGCGATCGTCTCCGGCGCTCTGTGGGGGCTGTTCGCGGTCCTCACCAAGGGTGTCGTCGACCTGCTCGACCACGGGTTGTGGCGGCTGCTGGAGGCACCCGAGCTGTATGCCTGGGCGGCGGTGGGGGTCGCAGGTACCGCGTGGCAACAGTCGTCGTTCCGTGCGGGATCGTTGACGGCGTCGTTGCCGACGATGACGGTGACCGAGCCGATCGTCGGGTCGGTGCTCGGCGTGTTCGTCCTCGGCGAGACCTTGCGGCCCGGTGAGGCGGGCTGGTTCACCCTGGTCGCAGCCATCGTGGTGATGGTGGTGTCCACCGTCGCGCTGGCTCGCGGTGAGGCCGTCGCCACTTCTTCGCTGGCTGCTTTTCCCACGGACCCAGCCGGGCACTAGCGTTATCTCCCGTGTTGACGGCCGCCGCGATCATTCCATCGGCGCCCGTGCTGGTTCCTGAACTCGCGGGTGCTGCCGCCACCGAAATAGGTGATCTGCGCGACGCGGTACGCGCGGTAGTGGCGGCGCTTCCGGACCGGTGGGTCGCCATCGGCGTCGACGCCACAGCCGCGCAGATCGGGCCTGCGGTGGCGGGCACCTTCGCCGGATTCGGGGTCGACGTGCCCGTAGCGCTGTCGCCGGGGACCCACCCGGTCACCCAGCTCCCGCTGTGCGCGCTGATCACCGGCTGGGTGCGGGGGCAGGTCAGGCCGACCGCTGTGGCGCAGGTGCGCTGCTACCCCGATAGCGACGTCGACACTGCGATGGCGATCGGCCGTGAGCTGCGCGCCGAACTCGACGCCGATCCCCACCCGATCGGCGTGCTGATCGTCGCCGACGGCTGCCACACCCTGACCCCGTCCGCGCCAGGCGGTTACGAGCCGGCCAATATCGCGGTGCAGGAAGCGCTCGACGATGCACTCGCCGGCGGTGATCCGGCGGGCTTGGCAGCGCTGCCTGCCTCGGTCGTCGGTCGGGCGGCCTTCGGGGTGCTCGCTGGGCTGGCCGGACCTCCCGCACCGGCGCCGAGCGGCGCCAGGGCGCTGTATCGGGGAGCACCGTACGGCGTCGGGTACTTCGCCGGCGTCTGGCAGCTGTGAGAACGCGACCGATCGCGGTCGTCGGCCCGACCGGCACCGGTAAATCCGCGCTCGCCCTCGATATCGCCGAGCGGGTGGGCGGCGAAATCGTGAACGCCGATGCCATGCAGCTCTACCGCGGGATGGATATCGGCACCGCCAAACTCACCCTGGCGGAGCGACGGGGTATCCCACATCACCAGCTCGATGTCCTCGACATCGCTGCGACCGCGACGGTGGCGGACTATCAGCAAGCGGCTGCGGCCGATATCGAGGCGATCGCCGCGCGGGGGGCGGTACCCGTGATCGTCGGCGGATCCATGCTCTACCTGCAGTCGCTGTTGGACGACTGGACGTTCCCGGCGACCGATCCGCAGGTCCGGGCTACCTGGGAGGCCCGGCTGGCCGAGGTGGGTACCGCCGCGCTGCACACCGAACTTGCAGGACGCGACCCGGCCGCCGCCGCGACGATCCTGCCGACCGACGGGCGGCGCATCGTGCGCGCACTCGAGGTGGTGCAGCTGACCGGGCAGCCCTTCGCGGCGTCGGCGCCGACCATCGGCGCCCCACGCTGGGATACCGCCATTGTCGGATTGGATTGGGACACCGCGCTTCTCGATGAACGTCTGACCTTGAGAACCGCAGCCATGTTCGACGCGGGCCTGGTCGAGGAGGTGCGGACGCTATTGAAGGTGGGGTTGCGCGACGGGGTGACCGCTGCCCGCGCACTGGGCTACGCCCAAGTGATCGCCGCACTCGACGCCGGCGGTGACGAGGCGCAGCTGGCGCAAGCGCAGACGCTGACGTTCACCGGCACCCGTCGGTATGTCCGCAGGCAACGGTCGTGGTTCCGCCGGGATCACCGGATCGGCTGGCTCGACGCCGCCGCCCACAGCGCAACCGATCTTGCCGACGCGGCGCTGAGCATCTGGCGACACGTATCCTGAACTGGTGGATTTCGCCAAGGGGCACGGTACGCAGAACGACTTCGTGTTGCTGCCCGACCTCGACGCCCGGCTGACGCTGGCGCCTGCTGCGGTGGCCGCGCTGTGCGACCGGCGCCGCGGGCTCGGTGCCGACGGCGTGCTGCGGGTGACCACTGCGGGTGCCGCGCTGGCGACGGGCGTTTTCGAGCACCTGCCTGAAGGCGTCGCAGCGGCCGACTGGTACATGGATTACCGCAACGCCGACGGGTCGATTGCGCAGATGTGCGGTAACGGCGTGCGGGTGTTCGCCCACTACCTGCGGGCCAGCGGGCTGGAAGGTCGAGACGAGTTCGTGGTCGGATCGTTGGCCGGGCCCCGCCCGGTCACCCTGCATCACGTCGACGACGGCGTTGCTGAGGTCACCGTTGACATGGGCAAGGCCAATCAGCTGGGCCAGGGTCAGGCGACCGTCGGCGGCCGGATTTTCACCGGCCTTGGCATCGATGTCGGTAACCCGCACCTGGCGTGTGTGGACTCCACGCTGACCCTCGAAGAGCTGGCCGCGCTCGACGTTGCGGCCCCGGTCGGTTTCGACGCGGCGCAGTTCCCGCACGGCGTCAACATCGAGGTGCTGACCGCCCCGGCAGATGGCGCTGTCACCATGCGCGTGCACGAGCGTGGCGTGGGGGAGACCAGATCGTGCGGTACCGGCACCGTTGCCGCCGCTGTCGCTGCCTTGGCCCATCTCGGCACTGATACCGGCGCACTGGCGGTGCGCATCCCCGGCGGCCAGGTCACCGTCACGGTGACCGAGGCGACGAGCTACCTGCGTGGACCCTCAGAACTGGTGGCCACAGGAGAACTGTCTGACGACTGGTGGAGTCGGCAGGCTTGATAATCGGATGCGGGCGGGCCTGCGCGCGTGACACCATCGGAGATCGCCCATGACATATCCCGAACCCCCCTCCCACTTGCCGACGGCCGGTGAGCTCGCTCTCGATGACCGCGCTTCGTTGCGCCGCGTCGCCGGGCTCTCCACCGAACTCGCCGATGTCTCCGAGGTCGAATACCGCCAGCTGCGCCTGGAACGCGTTGTGCTGGTCGGCGTCTGGACCGACGGTAGCGCCGCCGACGCCGATAACAGCATGGCCGAACTCGCAGCGCTTGCCGAGACGGCGGGTTCTGAGGTCCTCGAAGCACTGACGCAGCGCCGCGACAAGCCGGACCCGTCGACCTACATCGGCTCCGGCAAGGCCCGCGAGCTCCGCGATATCGTCGTGGCCACCGGAGCTGACACCGTGATCTGCGACGGTGAACTGTCACCGGCACAACTCAATGCCCTGGAAAAGGCGGTCAAGGTCAAGGTCATCGACCGGACCGCGCTGATCCTCGATATCTTCGCCCAGCATGCGACCAGCCGAGAAGGCAAGGCGCAGGTCGCTTTTGCTCAGATGGAGTACATGCTGCCCCGGCTACGCGGCTGGGGTGAGTCGATGTCGCGGCAGGGCGGTGGAGCGGGTGGCAGCGGCGGCGGTGTCGGTACCCGCGGCCCCGGTGAAACCAAGATCGAGACCGACCGGCGTCGTATCCGTGAACGGATGTCCAAGCTGCGTCGCGAGATCAAGGAAATGAAGAAGATCCGCGACACCCAGCGCAGCGGCCGGGTCCGCAACGCCATTCCGTCGGTGGCAATCGTCGGCTATACCAATGCCGGTAAATCGAGCCTGCTCAACGCGCTGACCGGCGCGGGCGTGCTGGTTCAGGACGCATTGTTCGCCACCCTCGAACCGACAACGCGCCGTGGTGAATTCGAGGACGGCAGGCAGTTCGTCCTGACCGACACGGTCGGCTTCGTCAGGCATCTGCCCACCCAACTGGTGGAAGCGTTCCAATCCACCCTCGAAGAGGTCAGTGGCGCCGATCTGCTGGTGCATGTCGTCGACGGCGCTGACGCCAACCCGCTTGCACAGATCAGCGCGGTGCGTCAGGTGGTCAACGACGTGATCGCCGATCACGATGTCGCACCGCCGGTGGAACTGTTGGTGGTCAACAAGATCGACGCGGCCGACGAGCTGTCGCTGGCGAAACTGCGCCGGGCATTACCGGATGCGGTGTTCGTCTCCGCCCATACCGGTGAGGGTCTGGATCAGTTGCGGCACAAGATGAGTGAGCTTGTCGAGCCCACCGATATCCGGGTTGATGTCACCATCCCGTATGACCGAGGCGATCTGGTGGCCAAGGTGCACTCCGATGGCCGCGTCGATATCACCGAACACACCGACGGTGGCACTCGGATCAAGGGCCATGTGCCTGCCGGCCTCGCGGCCAGCCTGCGCGATTTCGTCACTCACGCCTAGCGGGTCGCCGCGCTGCTGAGATGACGCAGGCCGGCCACTTCGCAATTCCAGTCGGTGACGTGCCAGGTCCGATTCGGTGTCCGCTCGACGGTGATGGTGCCGGTATTGGCCAGCACATGCTCTTCTGCGTAGTCGGTCGTGATGTTCTCAGCCCGGGCGGCCGCCCAGCACCGGATGGCCGAACCGTGACTCACCACGACCGCATCGGATACCCCGTAGGCGCAGATCGCTTCCAGCGCAGCATCATAGCGGTCGAGGAACTCTGCGCCGTTCTCACCGCCGAACAATCGATCGTTGCCGCCGCTGGTCCACGACAGGATCGTCTGGTGGTAGCGCCGCACCAACTCGGTACCGCGGTCTCCGTTTCGTTCGCCCGCGCTCACCTCGCGTAGACCGTCGAGCACGTGGGGTGTCAGCGCCCTGGCCCGGGCCAGCGGCGTGGCGGTCTGCTGAGCGCGCAGCAGGGGGGAGACGAAAATCGCCTCGACGGGTGCACCGATGAACGCCGACGGCAAGGCGGCGGCTTGGAGATGCCCGAGTTCGGTCAGGCTGGAGCCGGGCGCCACGGTATCGAGCTGTTCGGCGATATTCGCTGGTGTCTGGCCGTGCCTGACGATGACGAGTCGGACCGCACTCATGAAGGGCTGGTGGCGAATTGGCGCAGCCAGGAGAACCAGGCCGGCATACCTTCGCCGGTGCGGGCGCTGATCGGCAGGATGGTCGCGGCCGGGTTGACCTGACGCACATGGGCGATATAGGTGTCGACATCGGCATCGAGATGGGGTACCAGGTCGATCTTGTTGAGCAGCACCACGTCGACGGATCGGAACATCACCGGATACTTCAGCGGTTTGTCCTCGCCCTCGGTGACGGAATACACCATCGCCTTGGCATGTTCGCCGACGTCGAATTCGGCTGGGCACACGAGATTACCGACGTTTTCGATGATGACAAGGTCCAGCTTTGGCAGGTCGAGGCCACCGATGGCGCGGTTGACCATCGGGGCGTCGAGGTGGCATTCGCCACCGAAACCGTTATCGGTGTTCAACAGTGAGATCTGGGCGCCGCGGCCGGCCAATTTCGCCGCGTCTAGATCGGTGGCGATATCACCCTCGATGATCCCGACGGCGATCTGGTCGGCGAGTGCGTCGAGGGTGGCGCCGAGCACGGTGGTCTTACCGGAGCCGGGTGAACTCATCAGGTTCAGCGCGCGAATACCGTTGCTTTCGAAAGCGATTCGGTTGTAGCCGGCCCGGACATCATTCTCGGCGAAGATGGACTCCAGGACGTCGACGCGCTGGGACCCAGTCGAGTAGCCGCTGTGGTCACCGTGGTCGTGACTGTGCTCATGGGTACCTTCGGCGTCTTCGTGGCTGTGCGCAACGCCATCGTCATGGCGGTGAAACCTACCCATCTGCAACAACTTTCGCTGGTTGGAGGCTGTCGGAAACGTCCACCGAGGTGACCAGAAATTCTTCGCCACGCAGCACCGCCACGTCCGTGCTGGCACAGCTGGGGCAACTCACCGACCAGCGTGAGGCGATATCCGCGGTCTGCCCGCAGGAATTGCAGCGCACCGCGGCGGCAATCAGTTCGAGTTCCAGTTCGGCATCGGCCATATCGTGGTGATCGCGCACGATGGTCCAGCAGAAGATCAGCGTGTCAGGTACCACTTGACGCAACGACCCGACGCGGACCCGCACCACCTCGACACGGCGCCCTGCCGCATGGGGCGCAACGACGCCGGCAATCGCGTGGCACAGAGACAACTCGTGCACAGCTGATCACCTCACCGTCACATCGGTCATCGGTAGCGGAACGTCGGCCGCCAACGCCAACCCTATAGCGGTGTCGCGGGCCCGTCTGTGGCGTTCGTGATGAAAAAACGCAGGAAATCTGTGCGAAATCTTGATTGTCCCGTGCCGGGGCACACCGCTACCGTGGAGGTTTGATCCGCGTCAACAGCCCAGATGGCGCGGGAGATTCTTTTGCTGCTCAGGAGGTTCATGAGGGGCAGTCGCAGTGCGTCCGCCCTGGTGCGGATGCGGTTGGACATCACTGGCGTCGTGCAGGGTGTCGGGTTTCGTCCTGCGGTCGCCCGGATCGCCGCTGCGCACGGAGTGACGGGGTTCGTCTACAACGACGCCGGTTCGGTGCGTTGTGAACTCGAAGGCAACGCCGCCGATGTCGATGCCGCCGCGGCGGCGGTCCGGTCCGCGCCGCCGCCGATGGCCCGCATCGACGATATTCGGGTGACACAGCTAGAACCGCTGGGCCGCAACGGGTTCGAGCTACCCCCGTTCGAGATCGTGCCCAGCATGGACGCTGCTGCGGCGTCGGGCGCCCGCACGCTTATCCCGCCCGATATTGCGATCTGCGATGACTGCCTGCGTGAGATGCGCGACCCGGCGGACCGCCGGTTCGGGCATCCGTTCATCACCTGCACCAATTGCGGCCCCCGCTACACCGTCATCACCGACCTGCCGTACGACCGGCCCGCCACCACGATGGCCGCCTTCGGGATGTGCACGGCGTGCGAGGCGGAGTACCGCGACCCCACCGACCGACGCTTCCATGCGCAGACCATCGCCTGCCGGGACTGCGGACCAACACTGCACTGGACCGGGCCCGGCGGTGCGGCCGACCCGATCGACGCCGCAGCGCACGCGTTGGCGGCCGGCCTGATCGTCGCGATCAAGGGTATCGGCGGGTATCACTTAGCCGCCCGGGCCGATGACCCGCTGGCCGTCGCGCTACTGCGACAGCGCAAGAACCGCCCAGCCAAACCGTTCGCCGTGATGGCCGCCGATGTCCGCGCAGCGCTCCAGATCGTCGAGCTCAGCGCCGCCGCCGCGGTCGCCCTGCGGTCGGCCCCGGCGCCGATCGTCCTGGCACCGAAGAAGCCCACGGGTTCGGCCGTCGCCGACGCGGTGGCACCGGGGCTGAGCGACCTCGGTGTCCTGCTGGCGTATTCACCCCTGCACCATCTGCTCTTCGACCGGCTCGGTCCCATCCCGCTGGTGATGACATCGGCGAATCAAGGTGGGTCGCCGATCGTGTTCCGCGACAGCGATCTGAACTGGCTCGACGGGGTGACCGACGGGGTGCTGTCCCATGATCGCCCGATCGGGGTGCCCTGCGAGGATTCCGTTGTCGCCGTGGACCGCAATGGGGAGGTGATCCCGGTCCGGCGATCGCGTGGCTACGCGCCGTTGCCGGTGGCCACCGAGAAACGAGCGAAACACCAGGCCGGCGGCGCGGTCATCCTCGCCACCGGTGGCGATCTCAAGACCACGTTCTGCCTGCTGGGGTCTGATGGGCATGCGCATATGTCATCGCACCTGGGCGATATGGCCGACCCGCGCACCCAGTCCTGTTTCGAGGACGCACTGCGACATCTGGCGTTCATGACGGACCGCCCACCCACCCAGATCGCCTGCGACCTGCATCCGTCGTATGCCACCACACGGTGGGCGCAGCGCCAGGGCCTGCCGATGGTGCGGGTCCAGCATCACCATGCCCACGCGGTTTCCCTGCTCGCCGAGCACGGGCGGATCGGCAGTCCGATCATCGCCGTCGTCTATGACGGCACCGGTTACGGCACCGACGGCACCATCTGGGGCGGTGAGCTGCTCGCCATCAGCGATCCGACGCGGTTCACCCGGGTCGGTCACCTCGCGCCGTTCGCCCTGCCCGGTGGGGACGGCGCCGCACGCGAACCGGCCCGAATCGCACTGGACCTGCTGTACCGGGCGGGACTCGAGTGGGATGCCGATCTGGCGCCTGTCAGCGCGGTCGGCGAACGCGGTCGGTCCGTTCTGGCGCAACAGATTCCGCGCGGGCTCGGGTGCGTACCGACCACCAGCATGGGCCGGTTGTTCGATGCGGTTGCCAGCCTGCTCGGGGTCTGTCAGGCGGTCGCCTACGAGGGGCAGGCCGCTGTCGAGCTCGAGCATCTGGCGCGCACCGGTGACCCTGACCGCCACGTCCTGGAATTCGACTGCCGCGCTGCGGTATTGAATCCCGTTCCGGTCATCGCGGAACTGGTCGCGGGGCTGCGGGCTGGAGT
This sequence comes from Mycobacterium sp., assembly GCF_965229105.1. GTDB lineage: Bacteria > Actinomycetota > Actinomycetes > Mycobacteriales > Mycobacteriaceae > Mycobacterium. Next base: position 4,747,019 of record NZ_OZ245858.1, on the reverse strand, counting down.
CGCAGCAGAAGATCTCGCGGCCTCTTTCCACGCCGCCGTGGTGTGCGCGACCGTGCAGGCCGCAGCCGACTGCGCCAAGGCTGCGGCGATCGAGACGGTCGGCCTGACCGGCGGTGTCTTCGTCAATCAGCTGTTGCTCCATGGGATTCGAACCGGCCTGCGCGAGTGCGGGTTCGACGTGCTGACCCATCAGGTCCTTCCGTGTAACGACGGTGGTCTGGCGTTAGGCCAGGCCGTCATAGCTGCTGGCTCCCCAGCAGCACAGAGAGAAAGAAGTGGCGTATGTGCCTCGGAATCCCCGGCAAGGTGATCGATATCTGGGAGGAGTCGGGTACCAGGATGTCGACCGTCGACTTCGGTGGAACGACGAAGAAGGTCTGCCTGGCATACCTACCTGACCTGCAGATCGGTGAGTACACCATCGTGCATGCCGGTTTTGCGCTGAACCGACTCGACGAAGAGTCGGCAAACACCACCTTGGCGATGTTCGCCGAATTGGGTTTCCTCGACGAGGAACTGGCAGGGGAGCAGGCATGAAATACCTCGATGAATTCCGAGATCCGGTGGCCGCCCGCGCCTTGGTGGATCAGATCAAACATCGCGCCACCCGCAGCTGGACGATCATGGAAGTCTGCGGTGGGCAGACACATTCGATCATCCGCAACGGCATCGATCAGCTGCTCGGTGATGCTGTCGAGTTCATTCACGGGCCGGGCTGCCCGGTGTGCGTGACCCCGTTGGAGATGATCGACCGCGCGCTGGAGATCGCCGGGCGCGAAAACGTGATCTTCTGTTCGTTCGGTGACATGTTGCGGGTGCCGGGCAGTAAACAGGATCTGTTCAGTGTCCGGGCGGCGGGCGGTGATGTGCGGATCGTGTACTCGCCGCTGGATGCGACCCGGGTCGCGGCCGAGAATCCCGACAAAGAGGTCGTGTTCTTCGGGGTGGGGTTCGAGACGACGGCCCCGGCCAACGCGATGTCGGTGGTGCACGCGCAGCGGTTGGGTCTGACGAATTTCTCGCTGTTGGTATCGCACGTGCTGGTGCCGCCGGCGATGACCGCGATCCTGTCCTCACCGACCAACCGGGTCCAGGGTTTCCTTGGGGCGGGGCATGTGTGCACGGTGATGGGCATGTCCGAGTACGTGCCGCTGGTGGAGAAATTCGGGGTGCCGATCGTGGTGTCGGGTTTCGAACCGTTGGATCTGCTCGAAGGTGTCCGCCAGCTGGTCGATCTACTCGAGGACGGTAAAGCCGAGCTCCGCAATGCCTATCCGCGGGCGGTGAACGCGGTCGGTAACACCGTCGCCCAGGACACCTTGCGCGAGGTGTTCGTGGTCACCGACCGGCAGTGGCGTGGCATCGGCATGATCCCGCAATCGGGCTGGACGCTATCGCCGCGGTACGCGCAGTTCGACGCCGAACGCCGGTTCGGGGTCGGGCAGCTGCAGGTGGCGGAATCGCCGGAATGTCACGCCGGGGAGGTACTCCAGGGCTTGCTGAAACCGAATGAATGTCCGGCGTTCGGTACGTCGTGCACACCACGGAATCCGCTGGGCGCGACCATGGTGTCCACCGAAGGCGCGTGTGCGGCCTACTACCAGTTCCGCCGCCTGGCTACCCCCGCCCATGCCTGACCGCATCACCGCGATCGACCCGGCGGACTGGGTGTGCCCGCTGCCGCTGAGGGAGACCAAACGGATTGTGCTGGGCCACGGCGGCGGTGGGGTGCTGTCAGAGGAGCTGATCGAGAATCTGTTCCTCCCGGCTTTCGGTACTTCCGGTGGCCCCGCCAGGGATTCAGCTGTGCTGTCAGTTGAGGCCGGGCGTATTGCGCTGTCGACCGACTCATATGTGGTGCAACCGTTGTTCTTCCCCGGGGGCAATATCGGCGATCTCGCCGTCAACGGCACCATCAACGATCTGGCGATGAGTGGTGCGCAGCCGCTGGGTCTGACGGCGGGTTTCATTCTGGAGGAAGGCCTTGAGGTCGACGTGCTCGGCCGGATCGCCCAATCGATGGGTAAGGCTGCCGACAACGCCGGTGTCGCCATCGTGACCGGTGACACCAAGGTCGTCGAAAGAGGCAGCGCCGATCAGCTTTTCGTCAACACCGCCGGGGTGGGTGTCATCCCGGACGGTGTGCAGGTCGGGCCGCAGCGCGCGCGACCGGGCGACCACATCATCGTCTCGGGCAATCTGGGCGAGCACGGGGTGGCCATCATGAGTGTGCGGGAAGGCATCGATTTCGGCACCGTCGTCACCACCGACAGTGTGCCGCTGCACCGACTGGTTGCCGCCATGCTCGCCGCGGGTGATGTGCACACCCTGCGCGACCCCACCCGTGGCGGTCTGGTCGCATCGTTGGTCGAGCTGGCGCGGGCGGCCTCGGTCGGCATCGCCCTAAATGAAGCCGCGATCCCGGTACCCGAGGCCGTTGCCTCGGCCTGCTCCTTTCTCGGGCTGGATCCGCTGCATGTGGCCAACGAAGGGAAGCTGGTGGCGTTCGTCGACCCGGCCGATACCGAAGCCGTGCTGGCCGCGATGCGGAACACGCCAGAGGGGGCGAACGCCGTCGTCATCGGCCGTGTCGTCGCCGAGCACCCGGGGATGGCCGTGGGCACCACCCCGTTCGGTACCACCCGTGTGATCGAACGTGAACTCGGCGAACAACTCCCACGCATCTGCTAGAGGACGTGATCGGTGACGCCGGTGAAGCTGTCGAGTACGACGGCTGCCCCGGTAAAGTCCTGGTCGGCGGTGTAGCCGTTGGTGATGACGATGGTCGCCAGTCCCGCTGCGGTGGCGGCGCGCAGTCCCACCGCGGAATCTTCGACCGCCAGTGCACTTTCCGCGGGCAACTTCAGCTCGTGCAGGACCCGCAGGTAAACCTCGGGGTGGGGTTTGAGCTCCGCGACATCATCACCGGTCACCACGACCTCCATCGCGTCGGACCCCAGCAGGTGCGCCAGCAGCGGTTCGACCCACGCCGTGGCGCCAGTGGTGGCTACCGCGGTCCGGATACCGGCGTTGTGCAGATCGGCGACGAGCTCGACCAGACCCGGTCTGGCGCAGATGTCACCGGCGAAGATCCGGTCGCGAAACAGCGCGGTCTTGGTCCGGTGGATATCGAGCGCCAGTTGATCGGCGGCGTCGGAGAACCCGCGGGCCCGCAGATCACTGGCGATGCGGCGTCGGCCGCCGGTAATGGTCAGTAGCACCCCGTATTCGTCTGGCTGCCAGACGATATCGAGACCGTGTTGGGCGAAGGCGGCATTGAAGGCGGGGAGGTGGCCGTGTTCCTCGGTGTCGGCGATGGTGCCGTCCACATCGAAGATGACCGCCCTGGTCACCTGTCATACCGCGCTGTCGTCGGCCCGCCCCAGACACCGCAGCGCAGCATCGGCGACGGCGTCGGGTGTCAACCCCAGGCGGGCCGCGACATCGGCCCCTGGGCCGCTTTCACCGAATCGATCGATCCCGACCACCGTGTCGCGGGGTCCCGCCAGCGCGCGCCAACCGGTCGTCACGCCGGCTTCGATCCACACCACCGGCCCATCGGGTAACGGGGTATCACCGGCCCGGATCGCCTCGTCGAGGCGCTCGCGCCACGTGACCGATACGACCGCGGCGTGCACACCCCGATCGGCCAACACCGCTGCGGCCTGGAGTGCCAGGGCGACTTCTGATCCGCTGGCGGCCAGCACCACCTCCGCGGGATCGGCCGATGTGCCGATCCGCCTGGCGCCGTGGCAGCGGATCTCATCGAGGCCTTCTGTCCCGAGCGCGGGCAGGTCCTGACGGCTCAACACCAGCACCGTGGGGCCAGACATGTTGAGAGCGGCTATCTCCCAGGCTGCGGCGGTCTCCGCGGCATCGGCGGGTCGCAGCACCCTCACCCCGGGGATCAGCCGCAGCGATTCGAGCTGCTCGATGGGTTGATGGGTGGGGCCGTCCTCGCCGACGTGCACCGAGTCATGCGTGAACACGTAGATGACGGGTTGTTTCATCAGTGCCGACAGTCGCAGGGCCGGCCGTAGATAGTCGGCGAAAACCAGGAAGGTGCTGCCGAAAGGCCGCAATCCACCGTGCAGCGAGATGCCGTTGAGGACCGCGGCCATCGCATGTTCGCGGATGCCGAAATGGATGGTGCGACCGGTATAGTCGGCGGCACTGACATCCCCACCGGGGATCGCGGTGTTCGTCGACGCCGCGAGGTCCGCCGAACCGCCCACCAGGGCCGGGTATACCGCGGACAGCGCGCACAGCGCCGCGCCCGAGGCCTTCCGGGTCGCCATTGTCGCGTCGCTGAGTGTCTCGGCGAGTTCCCCGAGAACGGCCACGCCATCCGGGGCCGGCGGCCCGTCCAGCGGGAAATCTCCAGCCAGCGTCGGGTTTTCGGCCTGCCATGCGGCGTGGGTGGTCTCCCACTCCGCTTGGGTGGCAGCACCTTGCGCGGCCAGCGCGGCGGCGGTCGCGCCGACCGCAACGGGGACGTGGAAATGCGCGTCGGGCCATTCGAGGCGCTCGCGCATGGCGGCGAGCCGGGCCGTACCCAAGGGGCTGCCGTGCGCCTTCGGGGTGCCCTCGACATCGGGTGCGCCGGCTCCGATGATGGTCCGCACCCGGATAAAGGTGGGTCGATCGGCGCACTCGGTCGCCGCCCGCAGCGCGCGATCCAGGGCACCCACATCGGTGCCGTCGGACACCGAAAGCACCTGCCAGCCGTAGGCCGCGAAACGCGCTTCGGCATCATCGGTGCAGCTCTGCGATGCCGGACCGTCGATGGTGATGTCGTTGTCGTCGTAGATGACCGTGAGCCTGCTCAGGCCGAGTCTTCCTGCCAGAGAGGCTGCTTCGTGACTGATCCCTTCCATCAGGTCGCCGTCACCGGCCAGCACCCAGGTTCGGTGATCGACGACGGTGTGCTCATCGGTGTTGCAGCGGGCGGCCAGCATGCGCTCGGCGAGCGCCATCCCGACGGCATTGGCCAGTCCCTGTCCCAGCGGGCCCGTGGTGGTTTCCACCCCTGCGGTGTGGCCGTATTCGGGATGACCGGGGGTGCGGGAGTCGAGTTGGCGGAACCGGCGCAACTCATGGGTCGACAGGTCGTAGCCGAACACATGCAGAAGCCCGTACAGCAGCATCGAGCCGTGTCCGGCGGACAGGACGAATCTGTCCCGGTCCGGCCACTGCGGGTCGGCGGGATTGTGGCGCAGGTGTCGTGACCACAGGGTCCAGGCGATCGGACCCGCCCCGAGCGGTAGCCCGGGGTGCCCGCTGTTGGCGGCCTCGATCGCGTCCACCGTCAGGAATTTCAGGGTGTCGATGGCCAGTTGGTCGAGTTGGTCAGTGCCGATCACCGCGTGGTCGGCGGCGGGGGTTGCGATGGTCACTGCAGGACCAACCTTTCGGAAGCGGCGTTGCGCAGGGCGGCGGTACGGTCGGACATGGTGTCTGGTCCGTCGAATAGTGCTGAGCCGGAACAGAACACGTTCGCTCCAGCCGCAGCGGCGCCGACAATGGTGGACGGTCCGATACCGCCGTCCACTTCAAGCTCGATATCGGCGCCCAGCCGGTCGATCTCGGCCCTGGCCGCGGCGATCTTGGGCTCCATGCTCGACAGGTAGCGTTGCCCGCCGAAGCCGGGGTTGACGGTCATCACCAGCAGTAGATCGGTGATGTCGAGGACATCGAGGACGGCCGTCAGTGGTGTCGCGGGGTTGAGCGCGACACCGGCGCGCGCACCGAGATCCCTGATGTGCGAGAGGGTTCGGTGTAGATGCAGGCAGGCCTCGGCGTGCACGATGATGATCTCGCAGCCGGCGTCGACCCACCGCGGCAGCATCGGATCCGGGTTGGTGACCATCAGATGCGCCTCGAACCCGATGCTGACCCGACCGCGGTTGGCGGCGATCACATCGGGACCGAAGGTGATGTTCGGGACGAAACTGCCGTCCATCACATCCCACTGGATCCGGTCGATACCCGCGCCCTCGATCGCCTCTACATCGCGGCCGAGGTTGGCGAAGTCCGCCGGTAGCACGGATGCGACAAGCTTGGCTTTTTGCGCTGACACTGTCACTGACGCTGACACGCTCACCCTCCTTATTGTTGGTGGTGACGGTAAACAACCGCCGGCAATAGCGGATCCCCGAAACGGGGGATCAACCGGGTAAATACCGGGGCGCGGAATTATTAATGACGGCCCCACAATTACCCTCTATCGTTGCCTGATGACAGCTGCATTGGTGGCCAGCCCAATTCGAGTGGTATTGGTCGATGACCACGAGATGGTTATTGAGGGGCTCAAGGCGATGCTGTCGTCATTTCGGGCCCGTGTTCGTGTTGTCGGGCATGCCGTCGGCGCGGAAAACGCACTGGAAGTGATCAACAGCCTCCGGCCCGACATCGTGTTATGCGATGTGCGGATGCGAGGGGCGAGCGGCCTGGATCTGTGCCGGACCGTGCGCGAACAGGATCCGCATCGCAAGGTCGTGCTGCTCTCGGTCTACGACGATGAGCAATACCTCTTCCAGGCGATGCGGGTCGGGGCGTCGGGTTACCTGCTCAAGGGGATCAACAGCGACGAGCTGGTGCGACAGCTGGAGTCTGTGCAGGACGGTTCGACAGCCATCGACGCCGGGCTGGCCGCCCGCGCGGTCGACACCGCCGCACGCCTGCAACGCGATGAGTTCTGGCCGGGCGCCCGCCACGGCCTCACGCAACGGGAGAGCGAGATCCTGTCCTTTGTCGTCGCCGGCCTGTCCAATCGGGGGATTGCGACCAAACTGGTGATCGGCGACGAGACGGTGAAAAGCCACCTGCGCTCGATCTACCGCAAGCTCAATGTCAGCGATCGCACCGCCGCCGTGGCGACCGCGCTGCGGGAGGGCATTTTCCGGTGACGCCACCGGGGCCTACCGTGCACGGCCTGGTGGACGCCGATCGCGAGGCGGCGCTGCTGCTCGACATCGTCGAGGTGACGGCCCACGGGCCCGGCGTCGAACCGCTGGCCGCCGCAGTTGCGCAGCTGATCACCACCGCCTCGGCCTCGGATGTCTGTTTCGTCCATGTCTTGGACGACAGTGACCGCGCTCTGACGCTGGCCGGCGCGACACCGCCGTTCGACGAGCAGGTCGGCAAGGTCCGGCTGCCGCTGAGTTCGGGGATCTCGGGGTGGGTGGCCACGCACCGCACGCCTGTGGTCATCGTCGACAATAAGGAGGACGACCCGCGCTACGTTCCGATCGAGGCCCTGCGTGGTGCGAACTACACCTCCATGGCTTCGGTACCGATGGAGACCGGGCCCGGTGGCCTCGTCGGCGTCCTCAATGTCCACACCCTGCAACGGCGCGAGTTCACCGAGCGCGATATCGAATTGCTGCTGGTCATCGGTCGACTGATCGGCGGGGCATTGCACCAGGCCAGGCTGCACCGGCAACTCACCATCAGGGAACGGGCGCACGAGAATTTCGCCGAGCAGGTGATTGCGGCCCAAGAGGTGGAGCGCCGCCGGCTGGCCGGCGATATTCACGACGGTATTTCTCAGCGGCTGGTGACGTTGGCCTACCGCCTCGATGCTGCCGCTCGCGCAGTCGACGACGATCCGGTCGACGCCGGTGTCCAGATCGCGAAGGCTCGCGACCTGGTTGCCTTGACGTTGGAGGAGGCCCGCTCCGCCATCAGCGGGCTGCGGCCACCGGTGCTCGACGATCTCGGCCTCGCCGGCGGGCTGGCCAGTCTGGCGTCGTCGATGCCACCGCTGAATCTGGACCTAGACCTGGCCGATGACCGCCTGCCCGAACATATCGAGGTGGCGCTGTACCGGATCGCCCAGGAATGTCTGCAGAACATCGTCAAACACGCCGGCGCCACCGCCGCGACGGTCGCGTTCACGGTCGTCGGCGATGACGCTCGGCTGGAAGTTACCGATAACGGTGTCGGTTTCAGCACCGGTGAAGACCGGCCCAGAGACTCCCGATCCGGTGGCTACGGGATGCTGTCGATGGCCGAGCGCGCCGAATTGGTCGATGGTCGCCTCACGGTCCGGTCGCGGCCGGGGGCGGGGACAACCATCACAGTGACGATTCCGCTACATCCCATCCGCGGTCAGGCCGATTGAAGGTCCGTGCGCCGGCGCAGTGCCGAGGAGTTGGCGGTGACGTGCTCGGCGAGCGCGAATTGCCCGTCACGATAACGGGATTCGTCACCGCGCCAGGCGGCCAATGCCGGGGAGACCAGGGCGCGGCCGAAGGAGAACGTGAGCGGCCACGGCGTCTGGTGACGCTGGAGGGCTTCGAGGTTGGCCGTCGCGCGTTCCGGCGGCTGACCGCCGGACAGGAAGGCAATTCCGGCCAGATGGGCCGGCCAGGCGCGCAGCACCGCGACGGTGGCCTCGGCGACCTGTTCGGGATCGGAGTAGTCGGCGCAGCCGTCACCTTCGATGACCATATTCGGCTTGAGCACAATGCCGGTGAGGTCGACGTTGAGTGCCGACAGTTGCTGGCGGACCGCGGCGTGCACGGTGGCCGTGGTCGCGCTGCATTCGGCAATGCTGTGTGAACCGGTCATCAGCACCTCGGGCTCGACGATCGGGACCAACCCCGCCTCCTGGCAGGCCGCGGCGTACCGGGCCAGCGCGTTGGCGTTGCTGACGGTGGCGCCCCAGCTGGGGGTCCGTTCGGAGATGCTGAAGACGGCGCGCCATTTGGCGAACGTCGCCCCCATCTCGGCGTAGCGGGCGAGTCGTCCGGCCAGACCGTCGAGCCCCTCGGTGATGGTCTCACCCGGCAGGCCTGGGCAGGCTTTGGCGCCGGTGTCGACCTTGATACCCGAATGGATGCCCAGCTCACGCATGGCCGTCGGGAAAGGTCGGCCGTCGCTGAAGACCTGGCCGAGCGTCTCGTCGCAGAAGATGACACCGGATACGCCGTCGGCCAGCCCGGGGGTGGTGACGAGCAGTTCGCGATAGGTGCGTCGGCTGTCGGCGGTCGCTGTGACGCCCGCGTCCTCCAGTCGCGACGACATGGTCGCGATGCTCTCGTCGGCGGCGAGGATGCCTTTACCTGGCGCGGTCAGTTCGGCGGCGATCTGTCTGCATGTGCTCATGGCGACGACGCTAGGAGTGGGTGGGAAGGCCGTCCTCACCCAGAAGGTGGAACGTGCGGGGGGCTTCCATCACTGAAGTGAATGCTCATGTATTGCGCCCAAACACTTGATAGACAGGTTCAGTGTCGCACTGGCAGCATTCGAGCCATGGCAGACAGATGGAACGCGGGAGTCATTCCCTACGCTGAAATGGGTTACTGGCAGCCGGATTACGTGCCGAAGGACACCGACGTGTTGTGCGCCTTCCGGATCACCCCCCAGGAGGGCGTGCCTCCGGAGGAAGCCGGCGCCGCGGTTGCGGGCGAGTCCAGCACCGCCACCTGGACCGTGGTGTGGACTGACCGCCTCACCACCTTCGAGCACTATCAGGCAAAGTGTTACAGCGTCGAAGCGGTGCCGAACGCCCCCGGGCAGTGGATCGCGTTGATCGCCTACGACCTCGACCTGTTCGAGGAGGGGTCGATCGCGAACCTGACCAGTTCGATCATCGGCAATGTGTTCGGCTTCAAACCGCTCAAGGCCTTGCGTCTGGAAGACATGCGGATACCTGTCCATTACGTGAAGACCTTCCAGGGCCCCGCCCACGGGATCGTCACCGAGCGCGAGCATCTCAACAAGTTCGGCCGACCGCTGTTGGGTGCCACCACCAAACCCAAACTCGGGCTCTCGGCGCGCAACTACGGCCGCGTCGTCTACGAAGCGCTGCGCGGCGGACTCGACTTCACCAAGGATGACGAGAACATCAACTCCCAACCCTTCATGCGCTGGCGCGACCGGTTCCTGTTCTGCATGGAAGCGGTCAACCGGGCCCAGGCCAGCACCGGCGAGATCAAGGGGCACTACCTCAACATCACCGCCGGCACGATGGAGCAGATGTACGAGCGGGCGGAATTCGCCAGCGAGCTCGGCTCGGCAATCGTGATGATCGACCTGACGATCGGCTACACCGCCATCCAGTCGATGGCCAAATGGGCCCGCGATAACAGCGTCATCCTGCATCTGCACCGAGCCGGGCACGGCACCTACACCCGCCAGAAGGCGCATGGCGTCAGCTTCCGCGTCATCTCCAAGTGGATGCGCCTGGCCGGTGTCGACCATATCCACGCGGGCACCGTCGTCGGCAAGCTCGAGGGCGATCCCAACACCACGGCCGGTTTCTACGACACGCTTCGCCTCGACAGCGTCAAAGCCGACCCGGTCAAGGGGTTGTACTTCGACCAGGAGTGGGCGTCGATGCCCGGGGTGATGCCGGTGGCCTCTGGCGGTATCCATGCCGGTCAGATGCATCAGCTCATCCACCACCTCGGTGAGGATGTCGTCCTGCAATTCGGTGGCGGCACCATCGGGCACCCGATGGGTATCGCGGCAGGCGCCGAAGCCAATCGGGTTGCGCTGGAGGCGATGATCAAGGCGCGCAACGAGGGCCGGGACTTCTACAAGGAAGGCCCGGACATCCTCAAAAAGGCTGCGTCGCAGAATCGGGCGCTGGACGTCGCGCTGGCCACCTGGGGTGACATCAGCTTCAACTACGAATCCACCGACACCCCCGACGTCGTCGCGACGCCGACCGCCACCTAAGCGAGGAGCGCGACGATGCGGGCGGCGGAGTCGCCCGCGCGGGGAGCACGACAACCAAACAGACGCGATGGATGCGGTCGGCGGAGCCGGCCGAAGAGGAACGCGACCATTAAGTGAGGACCGATATGCGTATCACCCAGGGCACCTTCGCCTACCTGCCCGAATTCACCGACGCCGAAATCACCGCGCAGATCGACTATGCACTGGGCAACCAGTGGCCGCTGTCGGTCGAGTTCACCGACGACCCGCACCCACGCAACACCTACTGGGAGATGTGGGGTCTGCCGATGTTCGACCTGAACGACGCGGCCGGGGTGATGTTGGAGGTCAACGCCTGCCGGGCGGCGAACCCGAACACCTATATCCGGCTCAACGCCTACGACGCCAGCCTCGGCAGGCAGACCACGGCGTTCTCGTTCATCGTGAACAGGCCGGCCGACGAACCCGGCTTCCGGCTCGAGCGCGCCGAGAAGGCGAACCGGCAGATCGGCTATACGACCCACTCGTACGCCACGGCGCGTCCAGAGGGTGACCGGTACGGCCCGCAATGACGGGCACGGCCTTCGGGTACCGGCCCGGCGCCGACCAGGACCCGAATCCTGAGTCGGCGCCGGTGCTGTTGCCGGCCGACGCCGTGATCGACCTCGCCGAGGTGCGCCGCGAGTCCGGTGTCGATGACGTGCTGGTCGCGCTCGACGCCGAACTCGTCGGTCTCGAGCCGGTCAAAACCCGGATCGCCGAGATCGCGGCATTATTGCTGGTAGACACGGTGCGGGCACGGTTCGGGATCAGCGCACCGCAACCCACGCTGCATATGTGTTTCACCGGTAATCCGGGGACCGGGAAGACGACGGTGGCGCTGCGGATGGCCGAGCTGCTGCACCGACTCGGTTATCTGCGGCGGGGGCATCTGGTCAGCGTCACTCGCGATGATCTGGTCGGCGAATACGTCGGACATACCGCGCCGAAGACCAAGGATGTCATCAAACGTGCGATGGGCGGCGTGCTGTTCATCGACGAGGCCTACTACCTGTACAAGATCGAGAACGACCGGGATTACGGGTCGGAGTCGATCGAGATCCTGCTGCAGGTGATGGAGAATCACCGCGACGACCTGGTCGTCATCTTGGCCGGTTACGCCGACAAGATGGACCAGTTCTTCTCGGCCAACCCGGGTATGCAGAGCCGGATCGCGCACCACATCACCTTCCCCGATTACACGGTCGGTGAGCTGGAGGAGATCGCGGTACTGATGACCGACGAGCTGGGCTATACGTTCTCCGAGGAGGCACGCGACGTGCTGCGGCGCTATCTGCACCGGCGCATCGACCAGCCGTGGTTCGCCAACGCCCGCAGTGTGCGTAATGCGATGGAACGCGCCAGGCTGCGGCACGCGCGCCGACTGCTGGCTGGCTCGTCATCGGGGGAAGCCTGGGTCGACCTGGCCGCGCTGACCACCATCGACGCACCGGATCTGCTGGCCAGCCGCGTGTTCAGCGCCGTCGAACCCGACGACCAGGCATTATCGGGGCCGGAGGTGACATGACAACCAACGCACGCCTGCGCGCCCTCGTTGAACTGGCGGCGGCGGGATCGATGCGCGGCGCCGCCGAGCGTCTCGTGGTCACCGAATCGTCGGTCTCCGCCGCACTGCGCGCGCTATCGGCCGATGTCGGGGTCGCGTTGGTGGACCGGCACGGTCGGGGCGTGCGGCTCACTGCCGCCGGTGAACGCTATGTCGAGTACGCCCAGCGGATCCTCGGGCTGCACGATGAGGCGATCCTCGCCGCGCGCGGCGAGGCCGATCCCGAGAACGGTTCGATTCGCCTCGCGGCGGTCACCACCGCAGGGGAGTTGCTGATCCCGGCCGCACTGGCGTCGTTCCGCGAGAAGCACCCCGGCGTCGTGCTGCATCTTGAAGTCGCCGCGCGTAACGCCGTCTGGCCGATGTTGTCCTGTCATGAGGTCGATCTGGTGGTCGCGGGCCGGCCACCGGTGGATTTGCGGAAGAAGGTCAGGGTCCGCGCTGTCAGCCCCAATACGCTGCTCGTTGTCGGGCCCCCCGACGTCGCCGGTACCTTCGAGCCGGCCACCGCGACGTGGCTACTGCGGGAGTCAGGGTCAGGGATGCGTTCGACGCTGACGGCGTTGCTGGACGAGGCAGGCGTGGCGCCGACCCAGCTGGTACTCGGATCGCATGGCGCGGTGGTGGCGGCCGCGGTGGCCGGGCTCGGGGTGACGCTGGTATCGCGTCAGGCGGTTCGGCGCGAGATTGAATCCGGGGCACTCGTCGAGCTCCCGATGCCGGGAACACCGATGCAACGGCCCTGGCATGTGGTCAGCCAGACCCGGCCGACCAAATCCACCGAATTGCTCATCGAGCATCTGCTGTCCCACCGCGAACTGAGCTGGCGTCGACCGAGCGCTGCCAGGAATAAATCGGATTCGGATTCAAAAGGCTAGCGCCGCAACGTCTCTGACGGTGACTCACCCCACCGTTTGCGGTACTCGACACCGAAGCTGCCGAGGTGGTGAAACCCCCAGCGTTCCGCAACGGCGGTGACGGTGACGCCATCGGAGGGGATGGCATCGATCAGTTCTTCGTGCACCCGCTCGAGGCGCCGTTCGCGCAGATGGGTCATCGGGCTCATCCCCAGTTCCTCCCGGAAGCCCTGCTGGATCGACCGGACACTCATATGGACGGCTTTGGCCACCGCTTCCATCGTGATGCGTTCGGCCAGGTGGTCGTCGATGTAGTCCATGGCGGCCTGCACGACGGCGCGGCGCTTGTCCGGTTGCGGGGGAGCGGTGAACTCGGCATGGTAATTCGACGGCTGCAGGTGCAGCAGGCTGCTCATCACCAGTTCTTCCACCGCCCCGATGCCCTGCCCGCGCTGGATCAGCGAGCCGGCGTGGAACACCTCGGTGTGAATTAGCTGAACGGCGGCATGCCAACGCATCGCGGCGTCGGTGGTCAGGTCGAATTCTGGATCGAAAACCAGCGGGCGGGACAGGCTTCGACCCAGGATTCGAGTGAGGTGCGCAGCCATGGCCCGCTCCTCGATCCGGATCAGAAGTTGCGGGGAATCGTCGTCAAAACTGATCCGCAGGGGTAAACCCGGGCTGGTCACCAGCGAGCGGATGGTGTTCGACTCGAACGTCCGGTCGCGGTGCTCGGATATCGCTCGGCCGTTCATCGGCATGTGGACGGCGTAGTACTGCCCGAGTACGGGGATGTCGATGGTCGCCGCAACATGCAGGTTCAGGTAGAGCATGCTGACATTTCGCAACCGGATGCCGTGCATCGTCGCCGCAAAACCGGCGGCATTCTCGGGCTTCACCGTCAGGGTCAACGGTGAGAGCGCCCGGCCGATCAACCGTCCGGCATCGGCAATATTTTCGCTGTAGAAGATCTCGTTGTTCGCCAGTGCGGGAGGGACGCCGCGTGAGCGGACTTTGCGGCGAACGGGGTTGCTGGTCCGCCGGACATCGATGTACCGCAATCGGGTCAACCGGGACATCAAAGCAGCCCGGGACAGTCCACACGGGATACGTGAGGGTTACCTAAAGTATTCGCGGCGATCATGCAAGACTCCTGAGATTCGGGCGCGCACCAGCGCGCTCAAGTGTTCGCAATCCTGACAGCTCCTGCGCGAAAGCGATAGGCACGGCGGTAACGCGAGGTCTAGCTTGTGACTGGGGCCACAGAGTCGGGGCCCTCGGAAACAGGAGGTCCCATGACGGCAAACGGGCAGGTCCTTGCCCCCTCGGCCGCCGACGAGTTGCGTGAGCGGCTCGACGATCCCCGGGTGGCGGAATCGTTGAACACCCTGCTCGACCATGCCGACCTGCTCGCGGTACTGCTGACCGGGCTTGACGGCCTGATCCGCCGTGGGGACACCATCACAGATTCGCTTTCCGCCGCCGTCGGTGAGATCAAGGGGCCGGCCGCGGCGTTCGGCGCCTCGCTACCCGGAACCGCCGAACTCAAATCCATCGATCTCACCGCGCTGGCCCACACCGTGGCATCGCTGACAAAGGCACTGGTGGAAGCGACGCCAACCCTCGATCGGCTACTGCATTCACCGTTGGTGGATCCGGCGGCCGCCGACGTACTGGCCGAGCTCGGTCAGGCGCTGGTCGAAGGTAAAGCCGCTAACGATGCCGATCCCGGCGGACCCAAGGGAGTCTTCGGACTCTGGCGCGTCACCAAGGATCCGGACGTGACGCGCGGCATGGGATTCATCATTCAGGTAGCCCGCGCCTTCGGACGCCAACTTCCCCGCTAGCAACACCCGCACGCCCGAATCCCTTTTCAGCTCTGTTCCACCCAATTTGCGGCCTCGCCCTAGGTCGTTTTCGAGAGGAGTTTTGATGGCTTCTGTTCTATGGCTTCAGGGAGGTGCCTGTAGTGGCAACACAATGTCATTCCTCAATGCCGAAGAACCCAACGTCGTCGATTTGATCGTCGATTTCGGTCTCGATCTACTCTGGCACCCGTCATTGGGACTCGAGCTCGGAAAGAATGCGCAGAAAGTATTCTGGGATTGCGCTAAGGGTGATCGCCCATTGGACATATTCGTATTCGAGGGCAGTGTCATCGAGGCGCCGAATGGCACCGGGCGAATGGATATTTTCGCCGACCGCCCGATGAAGGACTGGGTTGTCGACTTGGCCGAGGCGGCTCAGATTGTGGTGGCCATCGGGGACTGCGCCTGCTTCGGCGGTATCCCCGCGATGGAACCCAACCCGTCGGGCTCGACGGGCCTGCAGTTCCACAAGCGCAACAAGGGTGGTTTCCTGGGACCGGACTTCCGCTCCAAGATGGGTCTGCCGGTCATCAACATCCCTGGTTGCCCCGCCCACCCCGACTGGATCACCCAGATCCTGGTGGCACTCGCCACGGGTCGTGCCGGGGATATCACCCTCGACGAACTGCACCGCCCGGAAACGTTCTTCAAGACGTTCACCCAGACCGGCTGCACCCGGGTCCAGTTCTTCGAATACAAACAGTCCACCATGTCGTTCGGCGAAGGCACCCGAACCGGTTGCCTATTCTACGAATTCGGCTGCCGTGGCCCGATGACCCACTCTCCGTGCAACCGGATCCTGTGGAACCGGCAGTCGTCGAAGACCCGCGCCGGTATGCCGTGCCTTGGCTGCACCGAGCCGGAGTTCCCGCATTTCGATCTGATGCCCGGCACGGTCTTCAAGACGCAGAAGGTCAGCGGCATGATCCCCAAGGAAGTCCCAGAGGGCTCCGATCACCTGACCTATATGGCGCACGCCGCCGCAGCGAAAATCGCTGCGCCGCAATGGTCCAAAGAAGACATGTTCGTGGTCTAGTCGGCGATCCGCCTGCTCCGAACACCCGAACCATCAGCCCTGGTTTTCGAAAGGACCCCCAATGACTTCGCTTGACCTGTTTGTCAGCCCCCTGGGGCGTGTCGAGGGAGACCTCGACGTTCGCGTCACCATCGACGATGGCATCGTCACCTCCGCTTGGACCGAGGCCGCGATGTTCCGCGGCTTCGAGATCATCCTGCGCGGTAAGGATCCGCAGGCCGGCCTCGTGGTGTGCCCGCGGATCTGCGGCATCTGCGGTGGCAGCCACCTGTACAAATCCGCATACGCCCTCGACACCGCATGGAAAACCCATGTGCCGCCGAACGCCACGCTGATCCGTAATATCTGTCAGGCGGCGGAGACCCTGCAGTCCATCCCGCGGTACTTCTACGCGCTGTTCGCGATCGACTTCACCAACAAGAACTACGCGAAGTCCAAGCTCTACGCCGAGGCGGTGCGCCGGTTCGCGCCGTATGTGGGCACCAGCTACCAGCCGGGCGTCATACTGTCGGCCAAACCCGTTGAGGTGTATGCGATTTTCGGTGGTCAGTGGCCGCACTCCAGTTTCATGGTGCCTGGCGGTGTGATGAGCGCACCGACGCTGACCGATGTCACCCGCGCGATCGCGATCTTCGAGCACTGGAAGGACAACTGGCTCGAAAAGCAGTGGCTGGGCTGTTCGGTCGAACGTTGGCTGGAGATCAAGACCTGGGAAGACGTCCTGGAGTGGGTGGACGAGAACGAATCCCAGTACAACAGTGATTGTGGTTTCTTCATCCGCTACTGCCTCGATATCGGGTTGGACAAGTACGGCCAAGGCGTCGGCAACTTTCTGGCCACCGGCACCTACTTCGAGCCGTCGTTGTATGAGAACCCGACGATCGATGGCCGAAACGCCGCGCTGATCGGCCGCAGCGGGATCTATGCCGCCGGCCAGTGGCACGAGTTCGACCAGGCGAATGTTCGTGAAGACACCACTCATTCGTTCTACGAAGACGACCGTCCGCTGCATCCGTTCGAGGGTGAGACAAGGCCGATCGATCCCGAGGTCGGTCGCAAGCAAGGAAAATACAGCTGGGCGAAGTCGCCGCGGTACAGCGTCGGCGATCTCGGCAATATTCCATTGGAAGCGGGTCCTCTGGCCCGGCGGATGGCGGCCGGCGGCCCGAATGCGTTGGGACATCAGGATAACGACCCGCTGTTCGTCGATATCATCAACAAGATGGGGCCCAGCGTGCTCACCCGGCAGCTGGCCAGGATGCACGAGGCGCCCAAGTACTACCAGTGGGTCCGGTCCTGGCTGGATCAGCTGAACCTCAAGGAGAGCTTCTACACCAAGCCGATCGAGCACGCCGAAGGTAAAGGTTTCGGCTCCACCGAGGCAGCCCGTGGTTCACTCTCGGACTGGATCGTCATCGAGGACGGGAAGATCAAGAACTACCAGGTGGTCACCCCGACAGCGTGGAATATCGGCCCCCGCGACGGTTCGGAGGTCCTCGGCCCGATCGAACAGGCGCTGGTCGGCTCCCCGATTGTCGACCCCGAGGACCCGGTCGAACTCGGACATGTCGCACGCAGTTTCGACTCGTGCCTGGTCTGCACCGTGCACGCGTACGATCCCAAGGGACGCGAGCTTTCGAAGTTCGTCATCAACGGAATGGTGTGATCCCGACGTCCATCGCAGATGTAGGCGCAGCCGGCCGGGGGGAGCCTCCGGATATCGAGCCACCTGGGTGCTCGGTACTCGTGGTCGGTTGTGGGAACCTGCTCCGTGGCGACGACGGTGTCGGACCTGTTCTGGTCCGCCATCTTTGGGAACGGGGTGTGCCCGATGGCGCCCGGTTGGTCGACGGCGGTACGGCGGGGATGGACGTCGCCTTTCAGATGCGTGGTGCCGAGCGCGTCGTCATCATCGACGCCTGCCTGACCACGGGGCCTTCCGGCCATCCGCCAGGCACCATCTTCCGGGTTCCCGGTGCTGAGCTCGAGGAGCTGCCGCCACTGCAGGGCCTGCACACCCATTCGTTCCGCTGGGACAACGCGATCGCCTTTGCCCGCTGGGCACTCGGGGACGCTTGCCCGACCGATATCACGGTGTTTCTGATCGAGGCGTCCGAAGTCGAACTCGGTGCCGAGCTCTCCGGGCCGGTCGAGGCAGCCATGACCGAGGTGATCGACATCATCGAGCGTGACTATCTGTCAGGGCTGCGGCCGCAGTCAGCCGATGAGCTGCACGTGGAATTCACCGCAGATGGTTACCTCCGTCTCGATAACCGCTTGGCCGCCAGCCGATTTCCCTCCGATGCCGTGACAGCGTTGATCAGGGATGTCGATTTTTGGTTGATCCCTTTGCGGGGACCCCGCAGCGGGGGCCTGCTGCTCAAACAACGCAACGTCGCGGGGGACCGCGCCACCCTGGTCCGGGAGGTTCTGATGGACCGGATACCCGTCGGCATTCATCAGGCATTCTGGGACGATGCACAGGGAGCACTACGCGTTCCGTTGGATCCCGACCGGTGATCGCGGTGTGTGAAGAACCCCGGTGTGAAGAAACCCGCCCCAAGACCGAGGCGCGCGCGGGGAGTTCCGCCGACGATGCGCTCGAGGTCCAGACGGTGGTCGTCGAGGAACGCGGGCGATGGGCGGTGGAGATCATCGTGCTGTTCGCCGACGGCGTCGTGCGGACCCGGATCGATACCCATGCGACCAAGGCCCGCGCAGAGTTGTCCGCCAGATTGATCAAGCGGGCCGCTGAACGCGAAATTCGAGGACCTGTGAATGGATGATGCCGTGACCACCTTGACCGCCGACCCCGATCTGGCTGAGCCGGTAGTCCTGGCTCGCCGACCACAGCCGTTGGGTGCGTTCCCGTTACCGTTGGGCTACTTGCTGATTCCTGCCGGCGCTGATACCGAGGCGGCCCGCGCAACCCTGCTGACCGGCAATGTGCCCGAGGTCTGGCCGTCGGCGTTACTGGCGCATGAGCGGGCGCTGGCCGGAGATCGGGACGGGGCGCTGGCGGCCTTGACAGGTTTCGACGCCGTCACCCGGTACAACCGGTTCGTGCTCGACCCGGATGCTGAAGACGCCGACGAGGTGCGCGCCGGACTCGGCGAATTCGCGGTCCTGGTGGATGTGGTGCAGTTTGCGCTCGGTCGCAGCGATGTGGTGCCGGAGATGGGTACCGCCGATGCCGAACTCGCTGCGGTCATCCTGTCCGCCCACGCGAGTAATGCCCTGGCTGCCGGTGACCCGGCCACTGCGACCGCCTTGCTCGACGTGGCCGTCGATGCCGCCGAACCGGCGTCGAAACCGCTGGCCGGACAGCTTCTCGGCGCGGCAGCGGCCATCAGTGCCGACAGTGGTGACGACAGCGGCGCGCACCGCCTGGAGCGGGCGCTGCGTCTCCTCGAGGGTGCCGACGGGTTGCGTGTCAGCCGGGCCGAATTACACCTGACCCTGGCCGGACTGCTGCACGAACAGGCGCAGGCACACCCGGAGCTGATGGTGACGGCAATCCCGCACTATCACTCGGCATTGCAGCTGGTGCTGCGCGAGGAAGCACCGCTGCTGTGGGCGTCGGCACACGCGAACCTGGCGACGGCATATCTGACCATGCCGATGGTGGAGGCGTCAGGGCAACTCCGACTCGGCGTCGCGGCCAACTCACTGCGGTCGGCGTTGACCGTTTACACCCGGGAAGACCATCCGGAGCAGTGGGCGAGTGTCCAACTGAACCTTGCCAATTCGCTGGTGTACACACCGTCGAAGCATCAGGCCGATAACCTCGTCGAGGCCGTCGAACTCTACGAGGCGATCCTGCAGGCGCGAGACCGGGATTCCGATCCGATCGGCCGGGCCAGGGTGCTGGCCAATCAGGGCAACGTGCTGGCGCATCTCGGATCCTTCGATCACGCCAAGGCGAAACTGTATGAGGCCCGGTTTCTGTTCGAGGAACTCGACGACCAAGATTCGGTACGGATGGTCAGGGGCGTGCTCGACGAGATCGCCCGTCAGCTGACGCTGAACCGGTCCGAAGCCACCCAGTGAGCGCCGAGCCAACGATGAGTATCGCCACCGTGGCATCACCGGCAGGGCGGCCTGCCGCCGGGGCCGAACCCAGTTTCGAGGATCTGGCCCGACGGGTCGATGATGCCACCGCCGCGGTGGCCGCGCTGGATCCGGCGGCCCGGCAGGTTGCCGAGGAGATGAAGGCGGCCGTCGAGGCGATCCACCGCGCGGGTCTGGTCACCATGGTGCGGCAGATGCGCGCCCACGACGCCGCCCGCGCCGTGCTGTTCGATTTGGTCGACGATCCGGTTGTGCACCTGTTGTTGTCCCTGCATCAGATCGTGCGGCCCGATCCGATCACCCTGGCCAACCGGGTGCTTGCCGAAGTCCGGCCCCAATTGCACAGCCACGGCGGCGATGTCGCCCTGGTGCGGATCGACGACGGGACGGCATTCGTCCGGCTCGAAGGGGCCTGTAACGGTTGTTCGATGTCATCGGTGACCTTGCGGAACCTGGTGGAAAGTGCCCTCGTGGAGGGCGTGCCGTCGGTGACCGGCGTGGAGGTGCTGGCAGCCGAGCCGTCGCCGACGCTGATCTCGGTGGAATCGCTGCGGGCCGGGCTGGACCCCGCCGGTGAAGGCTGGGTCAGGGTCGGGCCCGCCGCGGAGGCTCCTGCGGGTGACATCACTCCTGCGAGCCTGACATCGCGCTCCGGTGAGCACGCCGAGGTGATCCTGGTCAATGTGTCACAGCAGCTTTCGGCGTACCGCAACGAGTGTGCGCATGAAGCGCTGCCGCTGGACAACGCTGTGCTCGACGTCGCGAACGGCACCCTGACGTGTCCGTGGCACGGCTTCTGTTTCGATGCCACCTCCGGTGAGTGCCTCAGCGCCCCAGGTGCCCAGCTCGAACAACTGCCGCTACGTATTGACAAAGGTGATATCTGGGTCCGAGTCGGGACATGAGCCGCTACACCGTCCGCCACAATATCGGTGGCCGACCGGCCAGGGTGGATGTGGCGCCCGTCGCCGAGATGGACGGCGGGTGGCACCCCGACGTCTGGCTCGGCGCGCCGGCTCCCGGTGGCTTGGCGTTGCCGCCGGCCAGCCCGACGATGGCCTGGATGTACTCCCCGCGCGGGGTGTTCCTCGACGAAAACCACGTGGTGGTGGCCGATTCCGGTAACCACCGGGTGCTGGTGTGGCACGGGATGCCCACCTCTGATGAACAGCCCGCCGATGTGGTACTCGGCCAGCCCGACGGGACGACGGAGGGTCGCGCCGCCGGCGGCCGTGGCCCAGAGCGGGGGATGAACCTGCCGACCGGTGTGCTGATCCACGACGGCCGGTTGCTGGTTGCCGATGCTTGGCATCACCGCATCCTGGTGTGGAACGAGGTACCGCTGCTCGACGACACCCCGCCCGATCTGATTCTCGGCCAATCAGATCCAGCCTCGGTCAGCCCGAATCGCGGACGGGACTGCGCGCCCGACACGTTCTACTGGCCGTTCGGGATTGCCGTCATCGGGTCACGATTCTGGGTCGCCGACACCGGCAATCGACGGGTGCTGGGCTGGGACAATGGGATTCCGGACCCGCAGCAACCCGCCGATATCGTGCTCGGACAACCGGATGGGCACCATCGCGAAGAGAATCGCGGCGGTGTGGCAGGCCCGGCCAGTTTTCGTTGGCCTCATGACATTGCCGGACGCGATGATCTGCTGCTGGTTGCCGACGCTGGGGATCACCGCGTGCTGGGTTGGTCACCGCAACCGGGCACGGACCGGCCCGCCGATATCCTGATCGGCCAGTCCGATTTCACCGCATCCGACGAGTGGCCCTACGGACCCCATACCGGCGACAGGTTCCGCTTCCCGTACGCGATCGGCCTCGACAACAGCGATGAGGGTCCGGAGCGGCTCGCCATCGCGGACACCGCGAACAATCGAATCCTGTTATGGGACAACCTCCCCACCGATGGGCGGGCTGCTGATCATGTGCTGGCGCAGCCCGACTTCGGTTCTAACGGGGAGAACCGGTGGACATCGGTCCGGCATGACACCTTGTGCTGGCCCTACGGGATCTCCCTGCGCGGTGATCGGCTGGCCGTTGCCGATTCCGGTAACAACCGGGTCGTGATCTGGCGGAGGTCCTGATGGGACGTTTCCGATGAGGCCACGGATCGTGCAGACCGATGACCAACTCGGCTTCTACTGGGCCACGCCGTCAGGCACCCCCATC
The DNA here is from genome assembly GCF_965229105.1 of Mycobacterium sp. Taxonomy (GTDB): domain Bacteria; phylum Actinomycetota; class Actinomycetes; order Mycobacteriales; family Mycobacteriaceae; genus Mycobacterium. The sequence goes on along the minus strand of NZ_OZ245858.1, from coordinate 4,724,733 downwards.
GCCCTGCAGACACTTGCTGCCGGCGATGACGAACCGGATCGGCTGGTGGCAACCCACCTTGCGGCGCTCGATGATTCACTCATCGCGGTGGCGCAGCGCTTCGGCGATATCCTCGGTGGCGGTCGACGACCCACACCGGGGGAGCGCGATGATCTACTCGAGCTGCACCGCGTGCTGGATCGGCTCTGCTTCGAATATCACGCGGCGTTACCGGTAGCCGGTGTCACCGCTGACCTCACGGCGGGCAAGATCATCGGCACGGCGGCGCTGTTCTCCATCTGTGCCCGCGAACCCCTCGGTCTGCTCGGGCCGGCCCCGTTGGACGGCGAGCTCGACGACCCGGCGCTCGGTGTGGTCGGCGGATACGGGGAGATGCAGTTCGTCGATTCGGCCGCACCATGGAAGGGTGGCCGCTGGGTGGTGCGAACCGATGCGGGCCAACGCTTTCCATTGACCCTGTCGATGCTGCTCTTCGACAGTTCCGGGGTGAACAAGGACGCCTCCCGCCAGGAGCATCGCGAGGCACTGCAATCTGTGATCGACGCGGCAGCGCTGCCTGAGGCAGATCCGATGGCCGTCACCTGCGCGGTGGACTGGCTGCTGTACGACTGGCTGATGGCACACCGCGATGGCCCGGATAGCGCCGAAATCATCTTCGCCAAGGGCCACGACTCCGATGCCGGGCTGATCGTCGCAGCGGCGGCCGCATCGGCCGCGGCCAGGGCCACATTTGATCCCGGTCTGCTCGGTCTGGCCCCGCTGCGGCACTAGCCGCAGCCCGGTCTCACCCGCGGGATCCCCCGGCGTCCCACCCATATCGGGGGATTCGGCCGACGTTTTGATCAGTAGACATGCTCTATGAGCGTGTATGTGCCGATCCTGGTGTTGGGCGTGATCGCAGGCGCTTTCGCGGTGGTCTCCGTGGCGATGGCCACGGTGATCGGCCCGAGGCGGTACAACCGGGCGAAGCTGCAGGCATACGAATGCGGTATCGAGCCGGCGGCGGCGCCGGTGGGGGGACAGCGGTTCCCGGTGAAGTTCTACGTCACGGCGATGCTGTTCATCATCTTCGATATCGAGATCGTCTTCCTGTACCCGTGGGCCGTCGCGTTCGACACGCTGGGGACGTTCGCGCTCGTGGAGATGGCGCTGTTCATGGTGGCGGTGTTCGCGGCGTACACGTATGTGTGGCGGCGCGGCGGATTGAGTTGGGACTGAGTCGATGGGTCTCGAGGAGAAACTGCCGAGCGGATTCCTGCTCACCACCGTGGAGAGTTTGGCCGGCTACTTCCGCAAGAGTTCTTTGTTCCCAGCAACATTCGGCTTGGCGTGCTGCGCGATCGAGATGATGGCCACCACCGGACCGCGCTTCGATATCGCCAGGTTCGGGATGGAGGTGTTCCGGGCTTCCCCTCGGCAGGCCGATTTGATGATCGTGGCCGGGCGGGTCTCGCAGAAGATGGCTCCAGTGCTGCGGCAGGTCTATGACCAGATGGCCGAGCCGAAATGGGTGCTGGCGATGGGGGTGTGTGCATCCTCAGGAGGCATGTTCAACAACTACGCGATTGTCCAGGGTGTCGATCATGTGGTGCCGGTCGATATCTATCTACCCGGCTGCCCGCCGCGACCGGAGATGTTGTTACACGCAATCCTCAAGCTGCACGACAAGATTCAAGCTATGCCCCTCGGCGTGAATCGCACCGAGGCAATCGAGGCAGCCGAGGCCGCTGCACTGGCGTCCCGGCCCACCATCGAACTGACCGGGTTGCTTCGATGACCGGCAATCGTGTCGGCATGTTCGGTGTCGAAGGCAGTGGCGACACCTCAGGATACGGCCGGCTGGCGTGTCCGGCGGAGCTGGCGGCGAGTGCATCCCGGCCCTATGGCGGCTACTTCGACGCGCTGGTCGACGACCTCGACGCCGCGCTACGGTCACTCGGCATCAGATTCGGGAGTGCGATACAGCGGGTGGAGGTGTTCGCCGGCGAGTTGACGCTGCAGGTCTGCCGGGACCGGTTACTGGCTGTCGCACGGGTGTTACGTGACGATCCACGGTTGCGGTTCGAACTGTGCCTCGGCGTGTCCGGGGTGCATTACCCCGACGATCTGGGGCGGGAACTGCACACCGTGTATCCGCTGATGTCCATCACCCACAACCGCCGGATCCGGCTGGAAGTCACTGTCTCCGACGCTGATCGCCATGTGCCGTCGCTATTTTCGGTGTATCCGACCACCGATTGGCACGAGCGGGAGAGTTACGACTTTTTCGGAATCCTGTTCGACGGTCACCCGGGCCTGATGCGCATCGAGATGCCCGACGACTGGGTGGGGCACCCACAGCGTAAGGACTACCCATTGGGCGGGATCCCGGTGGAGTTCCACGGCGCGGCAATCGCACCCCCGGATCAACGGCGGACCTACCACTGATGAGGGGACCGACCGAAAGCATGATCACCGTCGGCGGTTCCGACTGGGACCAGATCGTGGCAGCGGCTGCCGACAGCTCCGCCGGGGAACGCATCGTGGTGAACATGGGCCCCCAGCATCCATCGACACACGGTGTGCTGCGGCTGATCCTGGAGATCGAGGGCGAGACCGTCACCGAAGCGCGTTGCGGTATCGGCTATTTGCATACCGGGATCGAGAAGAATCTGGAATACCGCACCTGGACCCAAGGTGTCACGTTCGTCACGCGGATGGACTATCTGTCACCGTTCTTCAACGAGACCGTGTACTGCCTGGGTGTGGAGAAGCTGCTCGGGATCACCGGGGATATCCCCGAGCGGGTGTCAGTGATCCGGGTGTTGCTGATGGAACTCAACCGCATCTCCAGTCATCTCGTCGCATTGGGCACCGGCGGAATGGAACTCGGTGCGATCACCGCGATGCTGTTCGCATTTCGGGAACGCGAACTCATCCTCGGCGTCTTCGAGACGATCACCGGGCTGCGGATGAACCACGCCTACATTCGTCCCGGCGGGCTCGCGACCGACCTACCCGATGAGGCCATCCCGCTGATCCGGGCCTTGCTGGATATCCTGCCCGGCCGGCTGCGCGAGCTGGCCGATCTGCTCAACGAGAACTACATCTGGAAGGCCCGCACCCAAGGGATCGGCTACCTCAACCTCACCGGCTGTATGGCTCTGGGTATCACGGGTCCGATCCTGCGGTCCACGGGGCTACCGCACGATCTGCGAAAGTCGCAGCCCTACTGCGGTTACGAGACCTACGACTTCGATATCGTCACCGACCCGAACTGCGATTCCTACGGCCGCTACCTGATCCGGGTCAACGAAATGACGCAATCGTGCCGGATCGTCGAGCAGTGCCTGGATCGATTGGATCGGTTGCGCGGCCCAGTGATGATCGCCGATAAGAAGCTGGCCTGGCCAGCAGATCTGACGCTCGGGCCCGACGGGCTCGGTACTTCCAACGAGCATGTCGAGAAGATCATGCACTCGTCCATGGAGGGCCTGATCCACCATTTCAAACTCGTCACCGACGGTATTAGGGTTCCTGCGGGTCAGGTCTACGTCGCCGTGGAATCACCGCGCGGAGAACTGGGCGTGCACATGGTGTCCGATGGCGGCACCCGCCCGTACCGGGTGCACTTCCGCGACCCGTCGTTCACCAATCTGCAGGCGGTGGCCGCGATGTGTGAGGGCGGGATGATCGCCGACGTGATCGCCGCTGTCGCGAGCATTGATCCGGTGATGGGTGGGGTGGACCGATGAGCGCTTGCGCGAAGAGGAGACGGTACCGATGAGCGCTTGCGCGAAGAGGAGACGGTACCGATGAGCGCCATCGATCTGGACCTGGGGCGGCGCCCCGATGAGCCCACCCCGCCCATCTCTGCAGGGCCGCGGGAGTACAGCGATGACGTGACGGCCGCATTGACCGCTGATGCGGTCGAGATCACCGCTCAGTACCCACATGCCCGCTCGGCGCTGCTGCCCCTGCTGCACCTCGTCCAAGCCCAGGACGGGTACCTCACGCCGGCCGGAATCGGCTTCTGCGCAACCTATCTCGGACTGTCCGCTGCGGAGGTGACCGCCGTCGCGACCTTTTACTCCATGTACCGGCGCACTCCCACCGGGCAGTACCTGGTCGGGGTGTGTACCAACACGCTGTGCGCGGTCATGGGTGGCGACGCGATCCTGGCTCAGCTGCGTGATCACCTAGGTATCGATGCCGGACAGACCACCGATGACGGCATGATCACACTTGAACATATCGAGTGCAATGCGGCGTGCGATTACGCCCCGGTCGTCATGGTGAACTGGGAGTTCTTCGATAGGCAAACCGGATCCACCGCAATGGATCTCGTTGATCAGTTGCGCGCAGGCCAGGTGCCCAACCCGACCCGCGGCGGGCCGCTGTGCACCTTCCGGGATACGGCGCGGACCCTGGCCGGGGCTGGCCATCTGACCGACGATGGGGAGTGAGATGGCGTTGACACCGGTCCTGACCCGGTTCTGGGATGAGCCGCAGTCGTGGACACTACCGACCTATCTCCGTCACGACGGGTATGTGGGGCTGCGCCGCTCCTTGAGTATGTCACCGGCCGAAGTGATTGCGCTGGTGAAGGAGTCGGGGCTGCGGGGCCGCGGGGGCGCCGGTTTCCCGACGGGCACCAAGTGGTCGTTCATCCCGGCGGGATCGTCGGATGCTGACGCCAAACCGCACTACCTGGTGATCAACGCCGACGAGTCCGAACCTGGCACGTGCAAGGACATTCCGCTGATGCTGGCGGCACCGCACTTCGTCATCGAAGGCGTCATCATCGCCGCCTACGCGATCGGGGCCAGGCACGCGTTCATCTATCTGCGTGGGGAGGTGGTGTCGGTGCTGCGCCGGTTGCGCGCGGCTGTCGCCGAAGCCTATGCGGCGGGATACCTGGGCGCCGATATCGGTGGCAGCGGTTTCGATCTCGACCTGGTGGTACACGCCGGTGCCGGCGCCTACATCTGCGGTGAGGAGACCGCGCTGCTCGATTCGCTGGAGGGCCGGCGCGGTCAGCCCCGACTGCGCCCGCCATTTCCCGCCGAGGCCGGCCTCTACTCCTGCCCGACTGTGGTGAACAACGTGGAATCCATCGCCAGCGTGCCGCCGATCCTGACCAACGGTGCGGCGTGGTTCACCTCCATGGGCACGGAGCGGTCGCCCGGCTTCACGATGTACTCACTGTCCGGGCATGTGACGCGGCCCGGTCAGTACGAGGCCCCACTGGGCACAACGTTGCGTGAGCTGCTGGCACATGCCGGTGGAATCCGCACCGGTCACACCTTGAAGTTCTGGACACCGGGTGGTTCGTCGACCCCCATGCTGACCGCCGAGCACCTCGATATTCCGCTGGACTACGAGGGCGTCGCGTCGGTCGGGTCAATGCTCGGTACCAAGGCCCTGCAGATCTTCGACGAGACGACATGCGTCGTGCGGGCCGTGCGCCGGTGGACCCGGTTCTACGCCCATGAGTCCTGTGGGAAGTGCACCCCGTGCCGGGAGGGCACGTACTGGCTGACGCAGCTTTATGAAGGGCTGGAGACCGGCACCGCGGGACCGCAGGATGTGCAGAAGCTGCTCGATATCGCCGACACCCTGTCCGGAAAGTCCTTCTGCGCGTTGGGCGACGGTGCCGCAAGCCCGATCATCTCCTCGGTCACGCATTTCCGCGACGAATACCTGGCGCACCTGCACGGGGGCTGCCCATTCGATCCACGGGCCGCGATGCTCGCGGCGCCGCAGCAGGTGTCGGGTGCGATGTCACCTTCCTCCCGCGAGCAGACGCATACGTCCCCCGTTCGTCGGCGTGTCGAGGGAGCTTTGCGTCTGCTCGGCGAAGGAAGTGGGCAGGCATGACCGCGCACGTCACGCTCACCATCGACGATCAGCGAGTCAGTGTGCCGTTGGGCACGTTGGTGATTCGGGCCGCGGAACTGATCGGCGTGCAGATCCCGCGGTTCTGCGATCACCCGCTGCTGGAACCGGTAGGCGCGTGCCGGCAATGTCTAGTCGAGGTGGAAGGTCAGCGTAAACCGATGGCCTCATGCACCACCCCGGTGGCACAGGACATGATCGTCCGCACCCAACACACCTCGGCGAGTGCCCAGAAGGCGCAACAGGGTGTGATGGAACTGCTGCTGATCAACCATCCACTGGACTGCCCGGTGTGTGACAAGGGCGGGGAGTGCCCACTGCAGAACCAGGCGATGTCCGGCGGTCAGGCGGAAACTCGGTTCGACAAGGTGAAACGTACTTACCCCAAACCGATCAACCTGTCGACACAGGTACTACTCGATCGTGAGCGCTGCGTATTGTGTGCGCGCTGCACCCGGTTCTCCGAGCAGGTGGCCGGCGATCCGTTCATCGAGCTGCTGGAACGTGGTGCGCTGCAACAGGTCGGGATCGCCACGGGCCAGCCGTTCGACTCGTACTTCTCCGGCAACACCGTGCAAATCTGCCCCGTCGGAGCGTTGACCGGCACCGCGTACCGGTTCCGGGCCCGCCCGTTCGACCTCAGCTCGACACCGAGTGTGTGTGAGCACTGCGCATCGGGCTGCGCGCAGCGCACCGATCACCGGCGCGGCACCGTGTTACGTCGGCTGGCCGGCGACGATCCCGCGGTCAACGAGGAATGGAATTGTGACAAGGGCCGGTGGGCTTTTCGCTACCCGACCCAGGCCGACCGGCTCACCACCCCGCTGGTCCGTGACCCCGACGGCACCCAACGAGCGGCTTCCTGGTCGGAGGCACTGACCGTTGCGGCGCGTGGCCTGACCGCCGCCGCCGGGCGCGCCGGGGTACTCGTCGGCGGTCGTTCGACGTTGGAAGATGCCTACGCCTACAGCAAGTTCGCGCGGATTGCCTTGACCACCAACGATATCGACTTCAGGAGCCGGCCCCACTCGGTCGAGGAAGAGATATTTCTGGCCGGTATTGGCGGTACCGCGATGGAGGTCACCTACGGCGACCTGGAGAAGGCCCCGGTGGTGCTGTTGGTCGGTCTGGAGCCCGAGGAGGAATCGCCGGTGGTGTTCCTGCGCCTGCGGAAGGCGGCCCGTACGCGCGGTGTGAAGATCTACTCCATCGCACCGTTCGCCACTCAGGGGCTGGCGAAATTGAACGGAACGCTGATCGCCACCGCACCCGGCCATGAGGCCGCAGCGCTCGCTGATCTGCAGGACGACCCGCGGTTGCGCGAGCCGGGCGCGGTGCTTCTGGTCGGTGAACGGCTGGCCACCGCACCGGGTGCGTTCACTGCCGCGCAGTTATTGGCGCAGCGCAGCGGTGCCCGGCTGGTGTGGATACCGCGTCGGGCCGGTGACCGTGGTGCAGTGACCGCCGGATGTCTGCCGGGGGTGTTGCCCGGCGGGCGACCGGTCAGCCACCCGAGGGCGAGGGAACAGGTCAGCGTTGTCTGGGATGTTGCGACCCTACCTAGCACACCTGGCCGGGGGACCACGCACATCCTGGATGCGGCCCGACGTGGGCAGCTCGCGGCGCTGCTGATCGGCGGTGTCGAGCTTGAGGATCTGCCCAACCCGCAGAGTGCCGTTGCCGCGATCGATGCTGTGCCGTTCGTGGTCAGCCTGGAATTGCGCACCAGCGCGGTCACCGAGCGTGCCGACGTCGTCTTTCCCGTCGCACCCGTCGTCGAAAAGGCCGGCACATTCGTGAACTGGGAAGGGCGGCAACGCTATTTCGACCAGGCGTTGACCACCGGTGCCGCTGCCGATCTGCGGGTGCTCAGCGCTCTCGCCGACGAGATGGGCCACCCATTGGGGCTTAGCGACGGTCATCAGGCGCGTGCGGAGTTGGCACGGTTGGGCCCGTGGAACGGGAGTGTTCTGCCACTGGATGCCCTGCCGGCTACGTCGCTGCCGTGTCCCGGCGTTGGCGAAGCCGTTCTGGCGACGTGGCGAATGTTGCTGGACGCCGGTCGACTTCAGGACGGAGACCACAATCTGGCCGGCACCGCACGAGAACCGGTCGCGCGGCTGTCACCGGCCACCGCCGCGGAAATCGCGGCCACAGCTGGTGACCCGATCACCGTGTCCACCGAGCGGGGGGTGATCACTCTGCCGCTGGTTGTCACGGAGATGCCCGACCGGGTGGTGTGGCTGCCGATGAACTCGCCACGCAGCGCCGTGCACCGCGAGCTCGGCGTCACCAACGGGGCTGTCGTCCGGATCGGCGGGGCCACGTGATGGACTATCCGAATCTGTCCGCATTCGGCCAAGACCCGTTCTGGCTTGTCGTCGCGAAAGCCGTTGCGGTGTTTGTCTTCCTACTCCTGACGGTGCTGGTGGCGATCGTCGCGGAGCGCAAGGTGCTGGCGCGGATGCAGATGCGTGTCGGCCCCAACCGGGTTGGCCCGGGCGGAGTGCTGCAGAGTCTGGCAGACGGCGTGAAACTGGCGCTCAAAGAGGACATCACTCCCGCCGGGGTGGACAAACCCATCTATTTGATGGCCCCCGTCATCGCGGTGATCCCGGCGTTCATGGCGTTTGCGGTCATCCCCATGGGTGGGCTGGTTTCGGTTTTCGGTCACCGGACCGCACTGCAACTGACGGACCTGCCTGTCGCGGTGCTCTATGTGCTGGCGGTCACCTCGGTCGGGGTGTACGGGATCGTGTTGGCCGGTTGGGCATCGGGCTCGACGTATCCGCTGCTGGGTGGATTGCGTTCCAGTGCGCAGGTGGTGTCCTACGAGATCGCGATGGCACTGTCGTTCGCCGCGGTGTTTTTGTATGCGGGCACCATGTCGACCTCGGGAATCGTTGCCGCCCAGACCCACACCTGGTATGTGTTCCTGCTGTTGCCGTCGTTTTTGGTGTACGTCACCTCGATGGTCGGTGAAACCAACCGGGCGCCTTTCGATCTGCCCGAAGCCGAGGGTGAACTGGTCGGCGGCTTCCACACCGAATACTCGTCGCTGAAGTTCGCCATGTTCATGCTGGCCGAATACGTCAACATGACCACGGTCTCGGCACTGGCGACGACATTGTTCCTGGGCGGCTGGCAGGCGCCGTGGCCGATCAGCCTGTGGGGCGGCGCCAACACCGGGTGGTGGCCGCTGCTGTGGTTCACCGCCAAGGTCTGGGTGTTCCTCTTCGGTTTCATCTGGCTGCGCGCAACGCTGCCGCGATTGCGCTACGACCAGTTCATGGCCTTGGGCTGGAAGGTGCTGATACCGGTCTCGCTGGTCTGGATCATGGTGGTCGCCCTCTCGCTGACACTCTGGCCCGCCGCGAACGTCGGCGTGGCGGTAGGTATCTCGGCCGTGACCACCGCGCTCGGGGTGGCGGCCGCGCTGACCGTGCGGAAGATGCGGCAGACCAGAGGTTCTCGCGTACTGCGGATACCTGACGAACCGTTCGACCCTGGTGCCGGGGGTTTCCCCGTTCCACCGCTGCCCGGCCAACAGTCAACGACGCGATTGGTGGTTCCCGATGCTGCCGTACCGGTCCACAACGGGGCGTCGATCCGCAATGGCGCACTACTGAGTTTTGGGAGTCAGGATGTCTGAGCTGCGTGGCACGTCGGCAGGTTTCGGGGTGACGCTGCGGACGATGTTCGCCAAGCCGATCACCGAGGAGTATCCCGAGCAGGCTTCACCGACGGCGCCCCGTTATCACGGTCGTCATCAGCTCAACCGGTATGCCGACGGGTTGGAGAAGTGCATCGGCTGTGAGTTGTGCGCGTGGGCCTGTCCGGCTGATGCGATCTACGTCGAGGGTGCCGATAATGCCGAGGGTGAACGCTTTTCACCCGGTGAGCGTTACGGCCGGGTGTATCAGATCAACTATCTGCGCTGTATCGGTTGCGGCTTGTGCATCGAGGCCTGCCCCACCCGCGCGCTGACCATGACCAACGAGTTCGAGATGGCCGGTGACAACCGCTCTGATCTGATCTACGGCAAGGACAGACTGCTGGTGTCACCCGATTCTGTTGCTGCGGAGATCGTTCGATGACGGCCCTGTGGGAGTCGGTGACGTTCTGGGTGCTGGCGGTGATCGCCATGGTCGGCGCTATTGGTGTGGTCGCCGCCCGCAAGGCCGTGTATTCGGCGATGTTTCTGGCCGCCACGATGCTGGTGCTGGCGGTTCTTTACATCGTGCAGGGGGCGGTGTTTCTCGGGGTGGTGCAGGTGGTGGTCTACACGGGTGCGGTGATGATGTTGTTCCTGTTCGTGCTGATGTTCATCGGCGTGGATTCGAGAGCATCGTTGACAGAAGTGCTTCGCGGACAACGGGTTGCGTCAACCTGTAGTGGCCTGGGCTTCGGACTGTTGCTGATCGCCACCATTGCCGGCGGTTCGGTGACCAGCACCACTGGCGCGGCCGAAAGAGGTGACAATGTCCGGGGGTTGGCGGTGCTGATCTTCACGAAGTATTTGTGGGCGTTCGAGTTGACCAGTGCGTTGCTGATCACCGCGGCCCTGGGGGCGATGGTGCTGACCCATCGAGAGCGGCTGGAACGCCGCAAAGACCAACGCGAACTCTCCGAAGATCGGTTCCGTGCCGGAGGTCATGGCACCCCCATGCCCGCACCCGGCGTCTACGCCCGTCATAACGCGGTGGATATCCCCGGTCGACTTCCGGACGGCTCACTGTGTGAGCTGTCGGTGAGCCGGACGTTGCACCGCAGGGGAGTGGAACTGACACTGCTGGTTGCCGGTGGCACCGCAGCGACGGCGCCCGCAAGTCGGGATGTCGCGCAATGAATCCGGATAACTATCTGTATTTGTCGGCGTTGTTGTTCACGGTTGGTGCGGCGGGGGTGTTGTTGCGGCATAACGCGATTGTGATGTTCATGTGTGTGGAGTTGATGCTCAATGCCTGCAATTTGGCGTTCGTGACGTTCTCGCGCATGCATGGCCACCTCGACGGGCAGGTGGTGGCATTTTTCACCATGGTCGTCGCCGCCTGCGAAGTAGTGGTCGGGTTAGCGATCATCATGAGCATCTACCGCAGCCGGCGCACCGCCGACGTCGACGACGCCCACCTCCTCAAAGGCTAGGGGCGATCATGACTGTGCTCTGGCTGATCCTGCTGCCCTTGATCGGTGCGGCGGTGCTGTTGTTGGGTGGGCGCAAAACAGACGCTTGGGGCCACCTGCTGGGCTGTGCGACCGTCATCGCCGCGTTCGGCTGGGCGGTGGTGCAATTCGTGGATCTGCTGCACCGGGTCCCCGACGACCGGGTCATCGGCCAGACACTGTTCTCCTGGGTGCCGGTCGCTGCCCTGCACGTCGATTTCGGGCTCCAACTCGACGCGCTGAGCGTGTGTTTCGTGTTGCTGATCACCGGGGTCGGATCCCTGATCCACCTGTACTCCATCGGCTACATGAAAGAGGACCCCGACCGCAGAAGGTTTTTCGCCTACCTCAACCTCTTCGTCGCCGCCATGCTGCTGCTGGTCCTGGCCGACAACTATCTCGGGCTCTACGTCGGATGGGAAGGGGTCGGGTTGGCGTCGTATCTGCTGATCGGGTTCTGGTCGGCCAAACCCTCCGCGGCTGCCGCGGCGAAAAAAGCGTTCGTCGTCAACCGGGTCGGCGATATCGGCCTGGCCATTGCCCTGATGGTCATGTTCGCCCAGATCGGCTCCATCTCCTACGCCGCGGTATTCGACGCCGCCCCCACCCAAACCCCGGCCACCCTCAACGCCATCGGACTACTGCTGCTGTTAGCGGCGTGTGGGAAGTCCGCCCAGGTGCCGTTGCAGTGCTGGCTTGGTGATGCCATGGAAGGACCCACCCCCGTCAGTGCGTTGATCCATGCCGCGACCATGGTCACCGCCGGGGTGTACCTGATCGTCCGCTCCGGGCCGGTCTTTGATCTGGCCCCGCACGCCCAACTAGCGGTGGTGACTGTCGGCGCGGTCACCCTGTTGTTCGGGGCTGTGATCGGCTGCGCGAAAGATGACATCAAAAAAGCGTTGGCCGCCTCCACCATGTCCCAGATCGGTTACATGGTCCTGGCCGCCGGCTTGGGTCCGGCCGGGTACGCGGTGGCGATCATGCACCTGCTGACCCACGGTTTCTTCAAAGCCGGGCTGTTCCTGGGTGCCGGATCGGTCATGCACGCCATGAACGAGGAGACCGATATGCGCCGCTACGGCGGCCTGCGCACACTGATGCCGATCACGTTCGTCACGTTCGGGCTGGGCTATCTGGCCATCATCGGGGTACCACCGTTCGCCGGGTTCTTCTCCAAAGACGCCATCATCGAGACCGCCTTCGCGGCAGGCGGTATCAAGGGCTGGCTCCTCGGTGGCGCGGCACTGCTCGGTGCCGGGATCACCGCGTTCTACATGACCCGGGTCATGCTCTTGACCTTCTTCGGCCAGAAACGCTGGAAACCAGATACTCATCCCCATGAATCACCAGTCTCGATGACCGCCCCCATGATCGTCCTCGCGATCGGCTCCGTCGGCGCCGGCGCGCTCCTGGCCATCGGCGGCACCCTGGAACACTGGCTCGAGCCGGTCGTCGGCGCCGTGCCCGAAGCCGAACACACCACCCCGATCTGGGTAATCACCACCATCACCCTGGCTGTTGTCGCCACCGGCGCCGCCATCGCCTACCGCATGTACGCCACGAACGTGAAAAGTACTGCCTCTGAATGGGTCTCGCTACCCGCCGTGGCTGCCCGCAATGATCTCTACGGCGACGTCTTCAACGAGCGGGTACTGATGGTGCCGGGGCAACACCTCTGTCACGCCGTGGTTGTCACCGACGCCCGGGGTATCGACGCCCTCGTCGAGGGGGTGCCGCGCCTGATCGGCGGTGTGTCCCTGCGGGTGCGCCGGATGCAGACCGGGTTTGCCCGCTCGTATGCGCTGGCGATCTTCCTCGGCGCCACCGCGGTGATAGCGGGCCTGGCTATGGTGAGAATCGCGTGACCGCGCTCCCAGTGTTGAGCGCGCTGTGGGTCATGCCGCTGGTCGGCGCAGGCGTTGTCGCGGCCGTACCCGCGCGCCGGTCCGGGATCGCCAAATCGGCGGCGCTGGTGTTTGCGTCGGTCACGCTGGTGATGGCCGTGCTGATCGCGGTCCGATTCGACCCCGCGGGTGAGCGGTATCAGTTCGTCGAGAAGCACAGTTGGATAACGGCTTTCGGCACCGGATACCTGCTCGGCCTGGACGGTATCGCATTGGTCCTGGTCTTACTGACGGTCGTCCTGGTGCCAATCCTATTGTTGGCCGGCTGGAACGACACCAAGAACGTCAGGACGTATGTGGCGTTGATTCTGGTGGTGGAGTCGACGGTCATCGTGTCGCTCATTGCGTTGGATGTCCTTCTGTTCTTCGTGTTCTTCGAGGCCATGCTGATCCCGATGTACTTCCTGATCGGTGCGTTTGCGAGCGCCGATGGTGGTCGGGCCGCGCTGAAGTTTCTGTTGTACGGGCTGTTCAGCGGTCTGATCATGTTGGCCGCGGTGATCGGTTTGTACGTGGTGACCGCCAACAGTGGTGCTTTCGTGGCGGGGACGTTCGATTTCCGGGCGATCGTCGATGCCGTCAGCGGCGGCCGCTTGAACGCAAATCCGGCGATCATGAATGCGCTTTTCCTGGGCTTCATGTTCGCCTTCGCGGTCAAGGCACCGCTATGGCCGTTCCATACCTGGTTGCCCGGCGCCGTTGTCGAATCGACGCCCGCGACCGCGGTGCTGATGATGGCCGTCGTCGACAAGGTCGGCACCTTCGGCATGCTGCGCTACTGCCTGCAACTGTTCCCCGACGCCTCAACCCTGTTCCGCCCCTTCATCATCACCCTCGCCGTCATCGGCATCATCTACGGGGCCATCCTGGCGATCGGGCAGACCGACGTGATGCGGCTGATCGCCTACACCTCGATCAGCCACTTCGGCTTCATCATCCTGGGCATCTTCGTCATGACCAGCCAGGGCCAATCCGGCTCCACCCTCTACATGGTCAACCACGGCATCTCCACTGCCGCGCTGTTCCTGATCGCCGGCTTCCTGGTCTCCCAACGCGGCACCCGCCTCATCGCCGCCTACGGCGGAGTCCAAAAAGTCGCCCCCATCCTGGCAGGAACCTTCTTGACTGCCGGGATGGCGACGATTGCGCTCCCCGGGCTGGCCCCGTTCATCAGCGAATTCCTAGTCCTGATCAGCACATTCACCCGCTACCCGGCCTTCGCCGTCATCGCCTCCGGCGCTCTTGTCCTATCGGCGATCTACCTCCTCTGGCTCTACCAACGCATGATGGCCGGCCCCGTCACCGACGGAACCGAAACAGTACGTGACCTGCGCCCACGAGAAATCGCCGTCGTCGCACCCCTGATCGCCCTACTACTCATCCTCGGCGTCTACCCCAAACCCGCACTGGACATCATCAACCCCGCCGTCGAGCACACGCTGACCACCATCGACCAGCGGGATCCAACCCCGAGAACAGCGGAGGGACCCGCCCGATGACCGCCGCCCTGACTATCGAATACCGCCTCATCGCACCGATGTTGATCGTGCTCGGCGCCGCCGTCGTCGGCGTAGCGGTCGAGGCGTTCGCCCCCCGCAGCCACCGCTATCGCCTGCAGGTGATCATCACCGGCGTCGCACTATCGGCGGCGCTGCTGGCGGTGGTGACCCTGGCCGGCAGCCGACAGACCGCCATGATGGGTGCCCTGACCATCGACGGACTGACATTATTCGTCCAGGCCACCGTCGTCCTCGTGGCATTACTCACGCTCCCGCTCATCGCCGAGCGGAGTCATGCTCACCACGGCTTGGCATCCTTCACCCCGCAGGCGTCGTCCGTACCGGGCAGCATACTGGAGTCGGCGGCCACGAAATTCGGTGTCATGCAGACCGAGGTGTTCCCGTTGGCATTGTTCGCCGTCGCCGGCATGATGATCTTCCCCGCCGCCAACGATCTGCTCACCCTGTTCATTGCACTAGAAGTGCTGTCCCTGCCGTTATACCTACTGTCCGGGCTGGCCCGGCATAAGCGACTGCTCTCTGAGGAAGCCGCGCTGAAATACTTTCTGCTCGGGGCATTCTCGTCAGGACTGTTCCTTTTCGGGGCGGCCCTGCTCTACGGGGCGACCGGCACGCTGCGACTCACCGAGATCGGCCCCGCTCTCTCTGCGGCACCGGGGGACTGGTCGCTGGCGCTGACCGGTGTCGGTCTGCTGTTGGTGGGGCTGCTGTTCAAAGTCGGTGCGGTGCCATTTCACTCCTGGGTTCCCGACGTCTACCAGGGCGCGCCCACCCCGATCACCGCCGTCATGGCCGCGGCCACCAAGGTGGCCGCCTTCGGCGCGATGCTGCGCATCTTCTCCGTAGCCCTTCCGCAGCTGCGGGCCGACTGGCAGCCCGTAATCTGGGGCGCGGCGATGTTGACGATGGTCGTCGGCGCGGCACTGGCGGTGACGCAGACCGATGTGAAACGTCTCCTCGCGTATTCCGCTGTCGCACAGGCGGGTTTCCTCCTGGTCGGACTCTCGGCCGACAGCCACGCCGGGATCACGGCGACGTTGGTGTATCTGT
Source organism: Mycobacterium sp. (assembly GCF_965229105.1). Classification (GTDB taxonomy): domain Bacteria; phylum Actinomycetota; class Actinomycetes; order Mycobacteriales; family Mycobacteriaceae; genus Mycobacterium. The sequence goes on along the minus strand of NZ_OZ245858.1, from coordinate 4,709,216 downwards.
TCGTCTACGCGGTCAGTACGGTCGGCGCCTTCGCGGTCATCGGCCTGGTCCGCGACGCCGCGGGCGAAGAGGTGACCGGTATCGCGCAGTGGGCCAACCTTGGTCGTCGCGACCCCGTGGTGGCGATCGCCTTTTCGGTGTTCCTGCTCTCGTTCGCGGGTATCCCGCTGACCGGAGGATTTGTCGGCAAGTTCGGTGTCTTCAAGGCGGCAGGGGAAAGCGGCGCCGGGGTGCTCGTCATCGTCGGGGTGCTCGCCAGCGCGGTCACGGTCTTCGTGTACGCGCGGATCCTGGTGGTCATGTTCTTCACCGATGCACCCGTCGATCCGCCACCTATGGTGGCACCGACCCGATTAGTCTCTGTGGCAATAGCATTGGCGGCGGTCACCACAATTGTCCTTGGAATCCTGCCTGCACCGCTGATGGAACTGGCGCAGACCGCAGGATCTGTCCTGCGGTAGCGATCAGCGTGCGGACAGCTCAGCTCTGCGCCGCTCAAGCAGTCGCAGCACCATCGGCGTGAAGATCAGCTGCATGGCCAAGTCCATCTTGCCGCCGGGGCAGACGATGGTGTTTGCCCGTGACATGAAGGAGTCGTGCAGCATCGAGAGCATGTACGGAAAATCGATACCGTGTGGATCGCGGAATCTGATGATCAGCATCGACTCGTCTGCGGTCGGGATGGACCGGGCGACAAACGGATTCGAGGTATCGACGACCGGGACTCGCTGAAAGTTCACATCAGTGTGGGAGAACTGGGTGCACATGTAATTGACGTAATCGGGCATCCTGCGCAGGATCGTATCGGTCACCGCTTCCGAGGTGTACCCGCGGGCGAACTTGTCGCGGTGCAGCTTCTGGATCCACTCGAGGTTGATCACGGGCACCACCCCGATCCGAAGATCGGCATGCTGGGCGATGTTGACCTCGTCGGTGACGACCGCACCGTGTAGACCCTCGTAGAACAGCACATCGGTATCGTCGGGCAGCACCTCCCACGGGGTGAAGGTACCGGGCTCCTGGCCGAAGGGTTCGGCTTCCTCGTCGTTGTGCAGGTAGCGTCGGATTTTGCCGGTGCCGGTCTCGCCGTAGCACTGGAACAGGTCGCGAAGTTCCTCGAAGAGGTTGGCTTCCGGGCCGAAATGACTGAAGGTGTGGTCGCCGCGATCATGGGCTTCGGCGATCGCCGCTTTCATCTCGGCGCGGTCGTAGCGATGAAAGCTGTCACCTTCGACGAAGGCGACGTTCATCTCTTCGCGGCGAAATATCTGCGCGAATGTTCGCATGACAGAGGTCGTTCCAGCACCCGAGGAACCGGTGACGGAAATGATGGGATGCAAGCGGGACATGACGATCTCCTTCTTGGCCTGCGTCGGATGCGGCGGTCAGCTCACGAATGTGCGGAACAGGCCCCTGGTGCCGTAGAGAGGTTCGTGGCCGCCGGCGTCGTTGCTGTCGCGGTGATAGGCCTCGATGCGGTCGACTTCGTCAGCGGCACCGAAGATCAACGGCACCCGCTGATGTAGATCGGTGGGAACGATGTCCAACACCCTGGTACGTCCAGTGCTGGCTCGACCACCGGCCTGCTCGATCAGCAGTGCTACCGGCGATGCCTCGTACAGCAACCGGAGCCGACCCGGCTTTGTCGGGTCCTTGGAGTCCCGGGGATACAGGAACACTCCACCGCGGGTGAGGATTCGATGTGTCTCGGCGACCAGGGACGCCACCCACCGCATGTTGAAATCCTTACCGCGCGAACCGGCTTTGCCTGCGAGGCATTCGTCGATGTACTGCCGCACGGCAGGCTCCCAGAACCGGCGATTGGATGCGTTGATGGCGAATTCGCCGGTAGCGCCGGGTATTCGGATGTTTGGCCGGGTCAGAATGAACTCACCGAGAGTCGGGTCCAACGTGAAGGCGTGGACGCCGGTGCCGACGGTAAGCACCAGCATGGTCGACGGGCCGTAGATGGCGTACCCGGCGCAAACCTGCTCGGTACCTGGCTGCAGGAAATCTTGCAGGTCGGGATCCGCCCCGACCCGTGGTGCCCGGAGAATCGAAAAGATGCTCCCGACAGAGACATTGACGTCGATATTCGACGATCCATCGAGGGGATCGAAGATCAGCAGGTATTTTCCACGCGGGAATTGGCTCGGTAGGAGGTAGGGATCCACGAGTTCTTCTGACGCCATCCCGGCGACCTGGCCGCCCCATTCGTTGGCGCGCAGGAAGTACTCGTTGGCCAACACGTCGAGCTTCTGCTGGACCTCACCCTGGACATTCACCGCGCCGGCGGACCCGAGGATGCCGCCGAGCTCACCTTGGGCCAGTCGCTGGGCGATGGCCTTACAGGCCAGTGCGACATCGAGGACCAACGAGTTCAGGTCGCCGCTGGCATCGGGATACCGACGCCGTTCCTCGATAAGAAACCGGACGAGCGTCGTGTGGTTGGTGAGCATGACTCATGCTGCGGTGGAAACGGCGCAGAGCCATCCCCCGACTGGGTGGCCCGCTGGGGGTTTGGGCGACAAACCTATGGCAGGGCGGGTAGCTCTGCTCTTACCATCGGCAGCTATGAGCGCGCCCCACGATGACGGCGACGACATCTTCGATGTCGTGGTCTACAGCGACAACAGGCGAACTCGCGCCGACGTGCTGGCCGCCATCGGGACTGGGCGGCACTCTCAGTTGCGCATCCGTTGCATCGAGGTGGCCACCGCCGCCGCCCTTGAGCAGCGGGTTGCCGCGGGCGTTGTCGACCTCGCCATCCTGGACGCCGAGGCAACCCCGGTTGGGGGATTGGGGCTGGCGAGACAACTCAAGGACGAAACCGTCATCTGCCCACCGATTGTGGTGTTGGTTCGTCGCCGTGCTGACCAGTGGCTGGCACGGTGGTCACAGGCCGAGGGGACGGTGTCCTACCCGATCGACCCTGTCACCCTCGCTGAGGTGACGATGCCGCTGTTGCTGCGCGGCGCAGGCTGAGTCAGCGCACCTTTTCCGGGATGGAGGCCAGTGCGGCAAGTACGTGCACGGCAAGTCCATTCGCGCTGTCGGCGTCGAGCTTGGAGTTCGTCGTCAGAGCCTCTTCGACGAGCTTGAGGCGGCTCTCGTAGGGCGAGAGGCGGACGATGGATGCGGTCATGAGGTGACTCCTAGTCGGTTGGTGCTGTTGTGAAGTGGTGATCCGTCAAGTTCGATGGGGTGCGGGTAGTCCGCTGATCGCCCTTGGAAGGACAGGATGTTCGGGTTGAGCACCACCCCGTCGCGGATTTCGATGGCACGTCGGATGGTCTGATCGCGCTGCCAGGATTCCGGGCCGGTGAGCACCGGACGCAGCAAGGGCAGCAGCGCCTCGCTGATCTCCCAGGTGGCGGCGTTCCACAGATATGACGGGCTGTGGTCGACGGCGTAGTAGGTGATGTTGTCACCGACGATGAAGGCCGGGGATTCGAATGAGGTCGGCTTCGCCCAACTGAAACCCATTCCCTCGTCGCAGGATACGTCGATGATGAGGGAGCCCGGTCGGAACGCGGCGAGGTCGTCGTCGAACAGGAACATCAGCGGTGCATCGGTGTCCTGCAGTGCGCAGTTGACCACGATGTCGTGCTCGGCGAGGAACTCTGCCAATGGCACGTCGCCGTCGTCGGTGACCACGTGGCTCACCGGTAGGTCTGTGTCGAAATGCATGATGTTCGCGGAGTGAATCGGCGAGGCCACCGCCGAGACGTCCCGGTTGGTCAGGATGTCGATGTCGTGGACGCCGATGGCATTCAGTGCAGTGACCGCCCCGCGTGCGGTGGAGCCGAAGCCAATCACCGCGGCCCGCATCCGCCGGCCGTACGTCCCGGTCGATCCGATGATCTCCAAGGCGTGCAGCACCGAGCAGTAGCCGGCCATCTCATTGTTCTTGTGGAACACATGGAGTTTGAAGGAGCCGTCGGCGCGCCAGTGGTTCATCGCCTCGAAAGCGATCAGGGTCTGGCGGCGGTCGATCGCCTCCTGCGCCAGTTGCTGGTTCTGCACGCAGTGCGGCCAGCCCCACAACACCTGACCGTCGCGCAGCTCGGCAAGGTCTTCGGTCTCCGGTTTGGCGAGCAGGATGACATCACACTGCGCAATCAACTGCTCGCGCGGCAGGATTCCGGCGACTGACGCCGCCAAATCTGCGTCCTTGACTCCGAAATGCTCGCCGTAGCCGTCTTCGATGAAAATGGCATCTCGCAGGTCAGCGTCGATACGCTCTAGGTGCAGGGGATGCAGCGGCAGGCGGTGCTCGTTCTCTTTGCGGGTGCGCGAGATGACGCCGAGTTTAAGCGGACGCATGGGGCACACCGAATATATTCATCTGCAAAGCATCCTGTTTCATCGTGCGGCGGCGCTGCGCGCGGCCCGCACCTGCCACGGTAGACCTATTTCGCCGGGATTCAGACCAATTCATCGTTCGGCCGAATCGCAACCTGCAGGGGTAGGGTGGGCCGATCGGGACCATTCAGGCCCCCAACTAAGGGGTCCGACATGGCTGACAAGTCTCCGCGCCAGGGTATGACGAAGAAATCCGGCAAGACGTTGAAGGAAAAGCGTGCCGATAAGCACGCGAAGTCTGACCAGAGCTCGGCAACAGAGATTGCGATGAACAAGAAGCGTTAAGCCGCACTGTCTTTCGCCAGGCCGGGCGGGCCTGACGGACACCTCACCTGCTGGCCAACGGCGGTGGTTCGTGCGCCCGGACCGGCGGCACCGCGTCGGTGAACTTTTCCACCTGAACCAGCACGTGGGCTCCGGTGCAGCCGCGGGCCAGCGATGAGGTGCCGATATCGTCTGTCAGGACATTAGGGTTGCCGTGCACGCACATCGCGTCGAGGTCTCCCGCATCCTGCGGGTCATACCAGGCGCCGGTGGCCAGTTGTACGACTTCGGTTCGCAGCCCCTCGTCGAGGATCAGGCCGGCCAGGCACGAGCCGCGGTCGTTGAAAACCCGAACGATATCGCCGTCGGCCAGTCCGCGTGCCGACGCATCATCGGGATGCATCCGGATCGGTTCACGCCCTTGCACTTTCGATTGCTGACTGGTGGCGCCGCCGTCGAGCTGGCTGTGTAGACGCGTCCTGGGCTGGTTGGCTATCAGGTGCAGTGGAAAACGCTGCGCCCGCTCGCCGCCGAGCCATTCGGTGGGTTCGTACCAGTGCGGATGACCCGCGCAGTCCGCGTAGCCGAAGCTGTCGATAGCGGCGGAGAAGATTTCGATGCGTCCACTCGGGGTGGCCAGTCGGTGCGCCTGTGGGTCGGAGCGGTAGTCGGCAAGCAGCGTCAGGCCGTCTTCCACCGGCAGCCGCAGCTGCCCGGCGCGCCAGAACTCGTCGAATGACGGCACAGCGAAATCCAGGTCCGCAGCCCATTTGTCGTACATGGCCGTGAGCCAGTCCCGATCGGTGCGGCCCTCTGTGAATGCGGCACCGAAGCCGAGGCGCTCGGCGAGGGCGGCGAACGTCTGATAGTCGTTGCGGGACTGGGCAAACGGCTCGGTCAATGCGGGCATCGCCATCAGCAGTGGGTCGTTGCGCGAACCCGAGAAGTCGTCTCGCTCAAAGGCCGTGGTCGACGGTACGACGATATCGGCGTGCCTGGCCATCGCTGTCCAGTACGGATCGTGCACCACGACCGTGTCGACCCGCCCGAGGGCCCGTCGCAAGCGCGGCAGATTCTGATGGTGGTGAAACGGGTTTCCGCCGGCCCAGTACACGCAGCGGATGTCGGGGAACCGCAGTGTCTGGCCGTTGTAATCGTAGGATTCGCCGGGGTGTAGCAGCATATCGCTGACTGCGGCGACCGGGATGAACGTCGTCACCGGGTTGGAGCCCTGAGGGAAAACTGGCAAGCGGCAGCGGATCGGTGGTAGGCCCGGCTCGTTCATCGAACCGTAGCCATGGCCGAAACCGCCACCGGGAAGCCCGATCTGGCCCAGCATGGCGGCCAGGGTCAGTCCCATCCACGGCGCTTGCTCTCCGTAGCGCACCCGTTGCAGCGACCAGCTGACGGTGACAATGGTGCGGCCGGCTGCCATCCGGCGGGCCAAGTCTCGCAAGGTCTGTGCCGGTAGCCGACAGATATCGGCGGCCCACTCCGGCGATTTCGCGACTCCGTCATCGGTGCCGAGAAGATACCGCTCGAACCTGTCATAGCCAGTGCAGTAAGTGTCGAGGAAGTCGCGGTCGCCGAGCGCCTCGGTCGCCAAGACATACGCCAGTGCCAGCATGATCGCGACGTCGGTGCCCGGCACCGGCGCCAGCCATTCGCAGTTGCCGTCGACATCGTCGCGCAGTGGGCTCACGGACACGATCTGTCCGCCACGCTCGCGGAATCGGGCCAACGCCTCGCGCGCCGGATGTGCAGTCGTCCCACCATGATTGACGCTGGTGTTCTTCAGTCCAACGCCACCGAAGCACACCAGCAGATCGGTATGGGTGGCGATGACATCCCAACTGGTGGATCGTTTGAACAGATCGTCGTGGGTGCCCACCACCCGCGGCATGATCACGCCGGTCGCACCCAGGCTGTAGGAATGCCGCGAAAATGTGTAACCGCCAAGTAGTTTGAGGAATCGGTGTACCTGGCTCTGCGCGTGATGGAATCTGCCCGCGCTGGCCCAACCGTAGGAACCGCCGTAAATCGCTTCGTTCCCGTGCGTGTCGACGATCCGCCGCAGCTCGGCGGCGAGCAGTTCGGTCAGCTCATCCCAGGACACCGCGACGAACTCGTCGGAGCCGCGTCGGTCTGTGGGGCCTGGGCCATCCTCGAGCCAGCCGCGGCGTACCGCCGGTCCGGCAATTCTGGACCGGTGCCGCACTGCACCGGGCAGATTACCGAGCAGCGGGGACGGATCGGCGTCGCCGGCCAGTGGCGTGACCTCTGCGATATCCCCGGATTCGACCCGCGCACTGAAAGCGCCCCAGTGGGTGAGGCTTGTCGGCCCGTGAACCATGCAGTGGAGTCTACGGACGATAACGTCGCACCCCACGCCCAACCAACCAGCCGGTTGGTATATCTTCGAGGCAAAGCTATCGGCGCTTTCGCAACCGATGGCTATCCATATTTCCGATACCGACCGATGGAGGTTCCCCGTGGGAGTCGTCAAGTTTGAGCGCACCTTGTTCGAGCCCGAGCACGAGCTATTCCGGGAGTCGTATCGCGCATTCCTGGAACGTCAAGTCGCGCCGTTCCATGACCAGTGGGAAAAGGACCACCTCACCGACCGCAACGTCTGGCTGGAGGCTGGTAAGCAGGGCTTCCTCGGTACGCAGGTGCCCGAAGAGTACGGCGGCGGCGGCAACCCCGATTACCGGTACAACGTCATCCTGACCGAAGAAACCACGGCCGGGCGGTACAGCGGTCTTGGCTTCGGTCTGCACAACGACATCATCGCGCCGTACCTGCTGAAACTGACCACCGAAGAGCAGAAGCAGCGGTGGCTGCCGAAGTTCTGCTCCGGCGAAATGATCACTGCCATCGCCATGACCGAGCCGGGTACCGGCAGCGATCTGCAGGGCATCAAAACCCGTGCGGTCAAAGAAGGCGACCACTACATCCTCAATGGCTCCAAGACCTTCATCACCAACGGCATCCTGTCCGACCTGGTGATCGTCGTCGCCCAGACTGACCCCGAGAAGGGCGCTCAGGGCTTTTCGCTGCTAGTGGTCGAACGCGGTATGGAGGGCTTCGAACGCGGCAGGCAACTGGACAAGATCGGTCTCGACGCCCAGGACACCGCGGAGCTGTCGTTCACCGACGTCAAGGTTCCGGTCGAAAACCTGCTTGGCGAGGAGGGTTTGGGCTTCATCTACCTGATGCAGAACCTTCCGCAGGAACGCCTCAACATTGCGGTGATGGCGGCGACGGCAATGGAGACCGTACTCGAGCAGACACTGCAGTACGCCAAGGAGCGCAAGGCTTTCGGCAAGCCGATCGGCAGCCAGCAGAACAGCCGATTCCTGCTGGCAGAGCTGGCCACCGAAGCCACCGCGGTGCGGATCATGGTCGACGAGTTCATCCGATTGCACCTCGACGAGAAGCTCACCGCCGAGCAGGCCGCGATGGCCAAGTGGTACACCACCGAGGCACAGGTCCGCCTGGTGGACCGCTGCCTGCAATTGCACGGCGGCTATGGATACATGCGCGAATACCCGGTTGCCCGCGCCTATCTGGATGCGCGGGTGCAGACGATTTACGGTGGCACCACCGAGATCATGAAGGAGATCATCGGGCGCTCGCTGGGAGTCTGAGCGCGCACTTCAGGGCGGCTTTGCAGTCATCAAACTGGCGCGCGTGTCGTCGCGGCTGCACGTTATTTCGGTATCTGGTCGGTATTGTCTCCGAAATGACGGCGAAATGGCCTGTAAGCGCTGATTTCTGTCGCAGAGTTGATGGGGGCGGCGTCATGGGCGCACAGCGCCGAAAACCGCGGGGAGTGTGTGCATGACGACGCAGCGAAATCCATTCCGATGGGCTCGTTTCTGGACTAAAACGGTCAGGACGACATTGGGGTTGGTGGCCGCGGCTGCCATGGTGACCCTGATGGCGCCCGTCGCTTCTGCGGATCCGCAGACCGACGCCGATGACGCGATCAACTCTGTTTGGACCGCTGCAGGCGGCGATACCTCGCAGCTGGGCCCCAAAGACGGTGGCGTGTACCCCGTCGGCGCCGGATTCGGGCAGAACTTCGCGGGCGGCGCTGTCTATTTCACCCCGGACACCGGTGCGCGGGCGATGTACGGGGCAATCCTGGACAAGTACCGGGCACTGGGTGGCCCCGCCGACAGCGATCTCGGCTTTCCGAATATCGACGAAGGCCCGGGTCGCGTCAGTCCCGACAGCCGCAACACCACCTTCAGCGCAGGCGACAAACCGGTCATCTTCTGGACGCCGGACGCCGGCGCCTGGGTGGTGCGTGGGCCGATCAACGCGGCCTGGGACACGCTCGGCGGCTCCGCGGGTGTGCTTGGGGTCCCCACGGCCGACGAAACGTACAACGGCGCGGTCATCTCGCAGACGTTCACCGGTGGTCAGGTGTCCTATGACACCGACAGCAAGCAATTCACCACAGAGCCGCCGGACCTGGCCGGTCAGCTGGCAAATCTGAGCGTCCCGACCGATGCGACATCGTCGATCAACACGGCCTGGCGTGCGGCGGGCGGGGCCTCAGGCCCGCTCGGCCTACGTCAAGGTGACCAGAAGGTCATCGGCGATAACGGCGCCGAACAGGACTTCGCCGGCGGCAAGATCTTCTTCGCCCCGGACACCGGCGCGCACGTAATCAGTGGCGCCATCCTCGCCGAGTACGAATCGTTGGGCGGCCCGACCGGTGAACTGGGCTTCCCCAGCGCCGGTGAGGCCGACGGAGGAGTGCCGGGCAGCCGGGTCAGCGCCTTCGGTGGCGCGGATGGTCCGGTCATCTTCTGGACCGCCGAGCATGGCGCAGTTCCCGTCCGTGGCGCGATGAAAGCCGCGTGGGACAAGCTCGGCGGGGCTGCGGGCGCGTTGGGTGTGCCAGTTTCCGGCCAGAACACCGACGGTGACGTCGTCACGCAAAAGTTCAGTGGCGGCCAAATCTCCTTTGACACCAAGAAAAACACCTTCAGTAGCGACCCCAAGGAACTCGCCGATCAGTTGGTGGGCCTTCAGGTACCGGCCCAGAGCGCTGCACCTGCTCCACCGGCAGCACCGACGCCGGAGGCCAAGAGTGACAACAAGTTCCAATTCCACACGTGGTGGCTGTGGTGGATTGTTCCGCTGGCGGTCCTGTTGCTGGCCTCGTTGGTCGCGTTCGGTGTGATGCTGCTGCGCCGACGGTCCCATCACCACGTTGACGATCACGATGGCGAAGACGACACCGATCTGCCGGACGAACAAGAGAACTGGGCATCTCGAGAACCTGAAACGGCTGACGGGCGCTCTCGTTTCGTCGATCCTGACGCTGAGAATGCCTATGTCTCTTCTGGCGTCGGCTGGCCGGATCACGAGGTCCCTGAGGCGCCGGAGCGCACCTGGGGCGGGCCGCCGAACAGCGAGGGGGAGTCGCCATCTGGCGTCGGTCTGTTCACCCATCACGGCTCGCACGAGGCAGACGACGACGACGTGCTGGACGCCGAAGAAGATCCCGACAATGTGGATACCGCACCGACGCAGGTACAGGGTGACGATGACCGTGAGCAGTCGGGACGCCACGCCGCGTTGAGCGATCCAGATACCGGACGGTCAGTCTGGACGGCACCCGACGATGATTCGTATCTGCCTGAGCCACAGTCACTGTTCGCTCCCGTCTACGGCGCGGTACCACCACCACCGCCGGACTGGGAAGAACCAGAATGGGACGATTCGGCCAGCACCGCGCAGGTGATGGAACCCGATATCGACGAAGAGGTCACCGCCCCACCGTCTATCCACCTACCGCTTGACGATCCGAACGAGGCCCCCGAGGGCTATCCGATCAAGGGCAGCATGCGCTCCGGCAGGTATCACACTCCCGACAGTCCGGGGTACGACCAGACGGTGGCTGAAATCTGGTTCGCCACGGAGCAACTCGCTCAGGCGAACGGTTTCACCAAAGCTGACTGAGACCTACCGCCAGGCCGGTCACACCTTGCGGATGACGGTGACGACCTTGCCGAGAATTGCGGCTTCGTTGCCCGGGATGGGGTCGAAGAGCGGGTTGTGGGGCATCAGCCACACCTGACCGCCCGCACGTTTGAACGTTTTCACCGTGGCTTCGCCGTCGATCATCGCCGCGACGATATCGCCGTTTTCGGCCACATTCTGCTGACGTATGACCACCCAGTCGCCGTCGCAGATGGCGGCGTCGATCATCGATTCACCGACGACCTTGAGCAGGAACAGGGAACCCTCGCCGACGAGCTCGCGGGGCAGTGGGAAGACATCTTCGACGGCCTCTTCTGCCAGGATGGGCCCACCGGCGGCAATCCGGCCGAGCACCGGCACATACGTCGGCTCTGGGAGCGCATCGGAACCCGCAACCTCGGTCACCACGGCCGGCTGCATATCGTCGGCCGTGCGGACATCGACGGCGCGCGGCCGGTTGGGGTCCCTCCGTAGGAAGCCCTTGCGCTCCAAGGTGCGCAGCTGGTGTGCCACCGACGAGGTCGACGTCAAGCCGACGGCGTCGCCGATCTCGCGGATGCTCGGCGGATAACCGCGGGTGCTCACCGAAGAGCGGATGACGTCCAAGATGGTGCGCTGCCGCTCCGTCAGCGTGGTGTCTCGCGGCCCGCTTACGGCATCGTCTGAACTCGTCGAGGTGTCCTTGCTGTCGCCCATGCAGGCGAATCTAGTCGTCCACACTCCGATAATCAAACATGTGTTCGACGCGTGTCGCGGGTGGCCAGGCCCGGGGTCGGTGGTGCCGGTGTGACAGATGTGACGGATGCGTTTTTGTCGGTGGCACGTTTTATGGTTCGGCTACGAATCGATCACATGTTCGGATAGGGCTTTCGATCGAACACATGAGCGAGTACGTTTCGAACATAGGGGCGAAGATGGCTACCGGGAAAAAGTCGAAAGGAACAGCAATGCGGACGGTTACGGCGGATTCGATGATCGACATCTGGACAGACGAGCGGCCGGTCACCCGTGCCCCGCAACGGCCGGTCCGTCGCAGGCCCCGTGCGGCAGACGCGCGGCGCCGTCCAGGCCCCGGGCGGGCCGCGGGCGCCCCGGTGCGCTACCGGGGAACAGGGGTGTTGATGTCGCGGGCGTCGCACCGCAGGCGGCCCATCACCCCATTTACGACGGTCGCGCTTGCGCTCCTGGCCGCGCTGATCACCATCTGGCTCGGAGTGGTCGCCCAGTTCGGGGCAGCCGTGCAGGGTGTCACGGCTCCGGTGCCGAGCAAGTTGGCCGTCGTTCAGGTTCAGACGGGGGAGACGTTGCAGCAGGTTGCCGCCCGGGTGGCGCCTGACGCGCCGACCGGTCCGGTGATCGAACGCATCCGTGAACTCAACAAGCTCGACTCGGTGGCCATCGACGCCGGGCAGACCCTGATCGCCCCGGTCGGCTGAGGCTGCGCACGGCGGTGGCTGCGCGGTGGCTCCCGCAGGTACGCTCTGAGGCGGGGGATTTCCACCGTCGGCCCGGGCAAGGAGCGGTAGTGCACTGTCCTTTCTGCCGGCATCCCGATTCCAGGGTTGTCGACTCGCGGGAAGCCGATGAAGGTCAGGCGATTCGACGTCGCCGGTCATGCCCGGAATGCGGCCGACGATTCACCACAGTGGAGACAGCGGTGCTGGCGGTGGTCAAACGCAGTGGCGTCACCGAGCCGTTCAGTCGCGAGAAGGTGATCAGCGGGGTGCGTCGCGCCTGTCAGGGCCGACAGGTCGACGACGATGCATTGAACCTGCTGGCCCAGCAAGTGGAGGACACTGTCCGCGCGGGCGGCTCCCCTGAGATCCCGAGTAACGAGGTCGGTCTGGCTATTCTCGGCCCCCTGCGTGAGCTCGATGAGGTCGCCTACCTTCGGTTCGCCTCGGTGTACCGGTCGTTTTCATCAGCCGAGGATTTCGAACGCGAGATCAAGGATTTACGCGAGCATCGCAAGGTGATCGCCCCCAGCTGACGCGGTCACCCTCAATTGACGTGTCGCACTCCGTCATTGACGACGCGGCCGGCTACGCGCACCCAGCCCTCAGGGCTCCATCGAGTCTCGATCTGCGAACCCTTTCCCTGGGTGATGGCCAGGTCGCGGCTCAGGTAATCGGTTATCCGTACCGCCGCGGCGCCGGTGGCCTCATCCTCGGGAATGCCCAGGCTGGGGGCGAACATCCGCGATCGAATGGCACCGGCAGACCGGTCTGTCCAGGTCCAGAGGTAGTGCTTGCTGTCGTCGTCGAAATCTTCTGGATCGGCGGCGGCCAACTCGTCTGACGAATCCAGGTCATGAATCGCGAATTCCGGTGTCCACTCGGCGCGGGCATTGACCGCGGTCAGCTCACCGTCGTAGTCGATCTGCACGATGCCCGCGGGCACCTGCAGCGTCTTGATCGGTGCGCCCACTGACCGCAGCCACCACGAGGCCCCGACGGTCGGATGCCCGGCGAAGGGCATTTCGGTCGCCGGAGTGAAGATGCGGGCATGCGCCGAGGTGGAACCCTCCACCGGGAGGTCGACGAAAATCGTTTCGCTGTAACCCAATTCAGCGGCCAGCTGCTGGCGGTCCTGATGCGGTACGGAACTGCCGACGACAACACCAAGGGGGTTCCCGAAATTGCCGTCTGAATCGGTGAAAACGCGTAGGACTGTCACCTCGATACCCATGAACCGACTCTACTGGGCTGGATTGCGCGGATCAGTCAGACGGTCAGCTCAGGTCGCGCTGCGTTCGTCAGAGCCCATCGCGTCGAGTACCGCCACCTTGGTGTCGATGGAACCGGAGAGGCCGCCCTCGCTGATGCCATTACGCAGCAGCTGGCGGAGAGCGTTCTGGTCGTAGGGGGCGGGCGCTGTGGAGTCGATGAACAGCTGGACCAATTCGACGAACCTGTCCGGATCGTCGTGGAAGGGGAAGTGGCCGGAGCGCTCGAAGATCTCCAACTGCGAACCGGGCATGGCGGCATGGGCCATATGGGCATGCTCGACGGGGATCACCACATCTTGGCGTCCCCAGATAAGTTGCACGGGAACAGATTCGGTCAAATAACATCGATCGAGCATGGTCACCACCTGCCCGCGCCAGTCCACTACGGCGCGCAGCGTGCGGGTAAATGCCGAGGATGCGGTCGGCTCGGGCAGGTCGCGCAGAATCCGCAGCACGTCGGGTAGATCGCGGCCCACCGCGGTCCTTCCGAGCAGTGTGCCCGCGACGCGGCCCGCGACGCCGAGGGTCGGCAGGACCAACGGCAGGCGCAGCAGGGCGAGCGCTTCTCCGCCCATCGGTAGCGACGCGATCCGCAGCGCGATGTTGACGTCCTTGGTCACCCCACCGGCCCCGACCAGGATGAGGCGTTCCACCAGCTGCGGGAACTGGTAGGCGAACTGCATTGCCACCCCACCACCCAGCGAGTGACCCACGACAGTGGCGCGTTCGATATCGAGCACGCCCATCAGATCCCGCATCCCATTGGCGTACGCCGCCACCGAATAATCGGCGCGCGGTTTATCGGACTGGCCATGGCCCAGCAGATCGGGCGCGATCACCGTGAACCGCTGCGCAAGTTTCGCGTGCACGGTGCTCCACGTCGTCGAGTTATCGCCGATACCGTGGATGAGCAGCAGGGCGGGCCCGGAACCGGCGATCCGGAAGGCCCGCCGGTAGCCGTGGATGGTGCGGAACTCCAGCGACGGTGTCAGCTCGCGTACCGATTGGAGATTGGGCTTACGAGGCATCAGCGCGTACCTGCATAACCGGTGTCATATCGTCCAACCTCGTCGTCGGGCCAGGTGGCGCTGTCTGGGTCAGGTGGTGCCGTTCTCGTCGCGGAACGGGTCCTTGAAATTCTCACCCGCCTGTTGGGCCAGGAAACGTTCGAACTCCGCTCCGAGCTCGTCGCCGCTTGGCAGCTCCTCGTCATGAGCCAGCAACGATCTGTTCTCTTGCGCGGCAACGAATGCATCGTACTGTCGCTCCAGCGCTGTCACCACCTGAGCGACCTCTGGGCTGGCTGCGACCTGTTCGTCGATTTTGGTGTGTACGTCTGCTGAGGCCTCGGTCAGTGCCGTCATCGGCAATTCCAGCGAACCGATTTTGGCGACCTGCTCCAGCAGCGCATGCGCGGCGGCCGGGTAATCGGTCTGCGCCAGATAATGCGGCACATGCACGGTGTACCCGACGACCTCGTGCCCGTGCTGGGCCATCCGGTACTCCAACAGATTCGACACACTGCCAGGAACCTGCACCTCACCGACCCACGGCGTGTGGTCGTCGATGAGCTCACGGTTGTTGGCGTGCGCGGTCAATGTCACCGGCCTGGTGTGCGGCACCGCCATCGGAATAGAACCCAGCCCGATGGTCTGGCGGACGCCGAGTCGTTCGGCCAGCAGGCGCACCGCGGTGATGAACCGCTCCCATTTGAGATCCGGCTCCATCCCGGCCAGCAGGAGGAACGGTGTCCCGACGCTGTCGTGCAGCGCGAACAGCGACAGCTCAGGGTCCTCGTAATGGGTGAAATGATCGGTTTTGAACGTCATCAAAGGTCGCCTGGACCGGTAGTCGAGCAGCTCGTCGATGGCAAACGATGCGACCAGTTCTGTGTCGAGAGCGTCCTTGAGGTGGTTGGCGGCCAATTTGATGGCGTGACCGGCGTCGGAGAAACCCTCAAGGGCATGCAGCATCACCGGTCCGCGGCCGTCCTCGGTGGAAAGCTGCGGTGCCGGAAACTCCAGTTCGTACATCCCGGTCTGCTCAGGCTGGTACCGCGGATGTGGGTCCGGCGCCGAGCTGGGTTCTGGGCCTGTCTCGCTAGTCATGGATCTCTGCCTCCTCGCCACGGCAGGTGACGTTCCGTGTGACAGTTCGTCTGCCGTGACCTCTAGTGTCCCTCAGATCGCGAATCGTGCCGTGGCTGACCCGCCACGACCGCTCGTCTTCCTGGCAACGCGCTGCCGGGGAGCTGACATTCCACCACAGCGCCCGGCAGTGTCATCAGGCATGATCGACGTTCATGCGGATCTGGCGGGCAGCCCCTGCGGTGGCACTCCTGGCGGCCGGGTGTAGCGGCCATAGTGCCTCGGTGCCGACCACCACTCCCGCAGCCAGGGCGGCAGCCACCGACCTGGTCGCGGTCAGCGCCGCGCAGGTCGGTCCCGATCCACGAGTCGGTGCGGTGTTCCTCGGCGGCGGCACGTTGCACACCTGCTCGGGGTCGGTACTGCACTCATCGACCGGTGATTTGGTCCTGACCGCAGCGCACTGCCTGGCCGACGGGTTGCCGGCCACGTTCGTGCCGGCGTTTTCCGACGAGGCGGCTCCGGGCGACATTTGGAACGTCGACGCGGTCTACCTCGACCCACGCTGGGTGGCCAGCCAGGATCCGCTGGCCGATTACGCGATCATGCGGGTCAGCCGCGACGGCGGCGGATCGATCGAAGCCCAGTCCGGTTCGGGCCTGACGTTGGGCACCGCGCCCAAGGCAGGCACCTCGGTCACCGTCACCGGCTACCCGCTCGGGGACGGCGGCGGGCCGCTGAGCTGTCAGGCGGACACGGCGACGACCCCGGATGGCTACCCGACGCTCAAGTGCGGCGGTCTGGTGGATGGCACCAGTGGGGCCCCGTGGATCAGCGGATCGACAGTGACCGGGGTGATCGGCGGCCTCGACGGCGGCGGGTGCGACGAAAACATCTCCTACTCAGCACCTTTCGATGCCGCTACCGGGCAGTTGCTGACGCGTGCCGAGGCAGGTGCCCCCGGTGACGTCGCGCCGAACACCTTCGACTCGCAGTGCTGAGCTTTACGCCTTGAACTGACTCAACGCCCGCAGCTTGTTCATCACATCGAGCGCCGCCACCTTGTAGGCCTCCGAGAACGTGGGGTAGTTGATGACCGCGTCGACAAGGTATTCGATGGTGCCGCCACAGCCCATCACGGCTTGGCCGATATGCACCAACTCTGTTGCGGCGGTACCGAAGATGTGGACGCCGAGGATCTTCAGATCATCGGTGGACACCAGCAGCTTGAGCATCCCGTAGGAATCGCCTGCGATTTGCCCGCGGGCGAGTTCGCGGTAGCGCGACACCCCGACCTCGTAGGGAACCGAATCCTTGGTCAGCTCAACCTCGGTGGCGCCGACGTAGGACACCTCGGGGATCGAGTAGATGCCGATCGGCTGCAGTTCGGTCATGCCCTTACACGGCTCGCCGAACGCGTGGTACGCGGCGAGGCGGCCCTGATCCATCGAGGTAGCGGCTAGCGCCGGGAACCCGATGACATCGCCGACGGCATAGATGTGGTCGACCTTGGTCTGGTAGTCGTCGTCGACGAAGATGCGGCCACGGTTATCGGCTTCGAGGCCGGCATTCGCCAGGTCGAGGTGATCGGTCTGGCCTTGGCGCCCCGCGGAGTACATGACGGTCTCGGCAGGGATCTGCTTGCCACTGGCCAGGGTGGTGACCGTTCCGGCGGAACCGATGTCCACCGCGGTCACCTCTTCGCCGAACCGGAAGGTTACCGCCAGATCCCGCAGGTGGAAGCGCAGTGCTTCGACGATCTCCGGGTCGCAGAAGTCCAGCATCGAGTCGCGCTTCTCGACAACGGTCACCTTGGTGCCGAGCGCGGCGAACATCGAGGCGTATTCGATGCCGATGACGCCAGCCCCCACGACGACCATCGACCCGGGAATGTTCTTCAGATCCAGGATCCCGTCGGAGTCCAGCACCCGATTTTCGTCGAACTCGATACCGGGCGGCCTTGCGGGTTTGGTCCCCGTCGCGATGACGATGAATTTGCCGCGGACAGTGATGCTTTCGGCACGGCCGGGATCTTCGACCAGGATGGTGTGTTCGTCGATGAAGCGCGCGTGCCCGACGTAGAGCTCGACCCGGTTGCGCATCAACTGAGAACGCACAACGTCGACTTCCTTGCCGATCACGTGCTGGGTGCGGGCCAGCAGATCAGCGGGGGTGATCTTCTCCTTGACCCGGTAGCTCGCGCCGTAGAGCTCGCGCTGGCTCATCCCGGTCAGATAGACGACAGCCTCACGCAGGGTCTTCGACGGGATGGTGCCCGTGTTCACACAGACACCGCCGAGCATGCGGCCCCGTTCGATGACCGCCACAGATTTGCCGAGCTTGGCGGCCGCGATGGCGGCCTTCTGGCCGCCCGGCCCTGAACCGATGACGACGAGGTCATACTCCTCTTGCGAACCCATGAGAGGTGTCTACGCCGGTTGTGGGAATCTCGCATGCCGAGACGGTCAATACCGCGTGAACAACACCTGTGCACAGTTGCCCCTTCATCCACAACTGCGGTCCGCGCACCTGTCCGGCGGAGTCCGCTGACGGTGTCGATTGCGACCGTTCGGACATGACACGACACGATCGCGACTTCACCCTCAACCGCCCCGGCGCGCTGATCGCCGCCCTACCCGCTGTGCTCGGCTTCACTCCGGAGAATTCCCTGGTCGTGGTGTCGGTGGAAAGCGGGGAGATGGGCGCCGTTCTCCGGGTGGACCTGTCTCCGGAGCTGGCCGACGGCCTGGACGAATTGGTCGAGGTGACCGCCGCGGCCCGCCCTGACGCGGTGATCGCGGTGATCGTCGACGCCGCGGGGGCGTCCTGCCCGATGTGCAACGAGGAGCACCGGCAGTTGTGCGACAGCCTGACCACAGCGTTGTGCGCGCACGGTATCGAGTTGTGGGCTGCCCACGTGGTCGACCGGGTCGGGGCTGGCGGCCGGTGGCACTGTGTGGATGGCTGCGGATCCCAGGGTCGCGTCGAGGACCCCAAGTCCTCGCCGGTGGCTGTTGCCGCGGTCCTCGACGGGCGCCGGCTCTACACCAACCGCGCCGAGTTGCAGGCAGTCATCGCCAGCGATGACGACGCTGGGGCTGTCGCGCTCGTCGACGCCATCACGGCCCGACTGGCCGATGATCAACAACAGCGATCCGATGACCCCGACGGCTGCGCGCGTCGCGATGTCCAGGCCGCGTTGAGTGCAGCCGCCCGGGTAGCGGACGGCACGCCACTGGCCGATGCGGAGATCGCCGCTCTGGGCTGCGCCCTCATCGATGTGCAGGTACGCGACACCATGTTCGCGCTGGCGGTCGGGGAGAGCGCGGGGCCCGCGGAATCCCTGTGGGCAGCACTGGCGCGCCGGCTACCTGAACCGTGGCGGGTCGAGCCACTGGTGTTGCTCGCCTTCAGCGCCTACGTCCGCGGCGACGGGCCGTTGGCCGGGGTGTCGTTGGAAGCCGCGCTGCGTTGTGTCCCCACCCACCGGATGGCGGGAATGCTCGACACGGCCCTTGCGTCGGGTATGCGTCCGGAAAAGATCCGCGAGCTGGCGCTGACCGGTTACCGCGTGGCCGGCGAACTTGGGATCCGGCTGCCGTCGCGGCAGCCGTTCACCAGGCGTGCCGGGTGAGCCCTCAGACCTTCTCGACCTTGACCGCGTGCGCCATCTCGTGGGGCAGCTCGACGTTCTCATGGCCGGGCACCAGGATGATGACGCCACCGAGCGGATTCATCTCGACGGTTACCCTGGCGTTCGGCACCACACCGGCATCCTTGAGTCGACCGATCAGTGCGATATCGCCCTGCACGTGTTCGGTCAGCTGACGTACCACGACCGCGACGGGCGAGCCGGCCGGGAGTTCGGTCAGCCGAACGAGACCGGTCTCTTCGAAACGGTGGGTGGCGCCGAAACCGAGCTCAGACAGACCGGGGATCGGGTTGCCGAACGGCGATACGGTCGGGTTGTCGAGCACGGCGACGAGGCGACGCTCGACGTCTTCGCTCATGACGTGCTCCCACTTGCAGGCTTCGGCGTGTACCTCTTCCCACGGCAAGCCGATGACATCAACGAGCAGCCGTTCGGCCAACCGGTGCTTACGCATCACGGCAATCGCCAACATCCGGCCTTTATCGGTCAGTTCGAGGTGCCTGTCACCGGCCACGTGCAACAGCCCGTCGCGTTCCATCCGGGATACCGTCTGGCTGACAGTGGGCCCGCTCTGCTCCAGCCGCTCGGCGATACGTGCACGCAGCGGAATCACGCCCTCTTCTTCGAGGTCGTAGATCGTCCGCAGGTACATCTCTGTGGTATCGACCAGGTCATTCATTTGGCACCTCCGTTGCCCGTGAGTCTACTGGGCTAGCTGGGTGAATGGTTCCCTAACACGACGCGGGGGACCGAGGCCCCAAGGAACGTAGCCGAGAAGGGGCCAGCGCTATCCGGCGCGGCCGGACCTGGGCCGGACAGCAGTATGCCCGCCGGGGGGCACGGCGGGCATACTGACTTCGGGTTGGTCAGCTGGCGTAGGAGCGCAACCGCTCGGCGCGATCGCCGTGACGGAGCTTTGCCATCACTTCGCGTTCGATCTGGCGGACCCGCTCACGTGACAGACCGAACAGCTTGCCGATCTGGTCGAGCGTCCGCGGCTGTCCGTCGTCGAGTCCGAAGCGCAGGCGAATCACCTGATGCTCACGCTCGTCGAGGGTGGACAGCACGCTGCGGATATCGGTGTGCAGTAGTTCGGCGATCACCGCGTTCTCCGCCGACAGCGCTTCCGCATCTTCGATGAAGTCGCCCAGGGGCGCTTCTTCGTCGCTGCCGACCGGCATATCGAGGCTTACCGGGTCGCGGCTGTGTGACAGCAGATCGGCGATCTTCTCGGCCGGGATTCCGGACTCTTCTGCCAACTCTTCGTCGGTGGCGTCGCGCCCGAGGTTCTGGTGCATCTCGCGTTTGATCCGGGCCAGCTTGTTGACCTGCTCCACCAGATGCACTGGCAGCCGGATCGTGCGGCTCTGATCGGCCATGCCGCGGGTGATCGCCTGGCGGATCCACCACGTCGCATACGTCGAGAACTTGAAGCCCTTGGCGTAGTCGAACTTTTCCATCGCACGGATCAGACCCAGGTTTCCTTCCTGAATCAGATCCAGTAGCGGCATGCCGCGACCGGTGTAGCGCTTGGCCAACGAAACCACCAGACGCAGGTTGGCTTCCAGCAGATGGCTACGCGCCGCCTGGCCGTCGCGAACGACTTGGGCCAGTTCACTCTTTCGGTTATCGCCCAGGCGTTTCCGCGTCGCGAGCAGATGCTGGGCATACAACCCGGCCTCAATTCGCTTGGCGAGTTCCACCTCCTCTACGGCGTTGAGCAGCGCTGTCTTGCCGATGCCGTTGAGATACACCCGGACGAGATCTGCAGCTGGACTCTGGCTATCCAGGTCTCCGTCAATCCTTGCGGCGGCATTTGCCATAGCGGCCTCCTACTGGCTCGAACTGTCATGTGGTTCAACGCCTGACTGGAGGAAAGAGTTCCCACACCGTCGCGGTTTCACACCCTCTGAACTGCACTGATGCGATGACGACCTGAGAATGTACTGAGAATAGGGCTAGAGAGTTCTCATCGAGAGTCGCCGGGCCACTGATCATCCGAGTCTGGTTGCGGTGCGCCACGTTCGAGAGCCGGTCGCTCCGCGGTCGGGAACAGGGGAGTGCGTCGCCGGTTGTCTTCGAACCGCCGTGCTTCCTCTGCTTTGCGAGGCGGGCGGTCGTTGGCGATGAGCACGGCCATCCAGGGCAGCGGTATCGATACGGCGATGATCGCCAACGAAATGAGGCCGTTATGCCAGACGCTGTAGGCGAGTGCGGCCAGCAGCAGCGCGGGCACGCGAAACGACATGATGGTGAGGTACTTGCGCACGCGTTGCCGGTGCTGGACTTCGTAGGCGGGAGCGGCGGCGGTTATCAGCACTGGCCGACCTTCGTCGTCGAAACCCAGCTCTGGGCTGTGTTTCATACTCCCCACTGTTTCACAGCCACACCGGGTATGCCGCGTCGGTTCACGGACCGTCATTCTTTGGGCAGAATGTCAGCTATGGATACCCAGACAATCGAGCGGACCGACGCTGACGAACGCGTCGACGACGGGACCGACAGCGACACCCCGAAGTTCTTCCACTATGTGAAGAAGGACAAGATCGCTGAAAGCGCCGTCATGGGCACGCATGTGGTGGCGTTGTGCGGCGAGGTGTTCCCCGTCACCAAATCCGCCAAGCCGGGATCACCGGTCTGCCCGGACTGCAAGCGGATCTACCAGAACTTCAAGAAGAGCTGACGGCGGGCGGGCCCGCGGCGTGGTCCGTTGCCGGCGGCTCGCCGGTGCGGGCCGTCCCCTTGTCGAGGGCCTTGTCCTGAGTCTTTGCTTTCAAGCGATCTCGTAGTCGGTCGGCGTGCGTCGGCGCCGCCGGCCACTCTTCCTGAATCGCGGCGTTGAGTTCGGCTCCCATCATGATGGAGAAGCCCAGGAAGAACGCGAACAGAAGTAGGGCAATCGGGGTCGCCAAGGCGCCGTAGGTGTAGCCGGTTTGGGTGATGTAGCTCAGGTACACGCGCAAACCGAAGGTGGCGACCAGGAAGACCACCGTCCCCAGCACGGCCCCGATGACAAGTCGATGTGTTGGTAGTGGTTTGGGCAACGCCACCCGGTAGAGGAACGTGAAAGCGAAGATCAGACTGGCCGCCATCACCGGGTAATAACCAAACTGGAGCACGCTGTCCCAGCTGTCGGGGATGTACTCGGCGATTTTCTGCGGGCCGAGCGCGACAAAGGGTGCCGCCACGATCGCGAAGATCAGAACGACGACGTAGAGGAACAGCGCGAAGAACCGCTGGCGCACCGGATGTCGCAGCGGTGTCTGGTCGTGAGCCTCGACGACGGAGTCGACGAATGCCGAGATCGCCGACGAGCCGGCCCACAACGAGATCACGAAACCCAGAGATACGACTTCGCCCCTGGCACCTTGGACGATATCGGTGATCGTCGGCTCGATGATCTCGGTGACGACGTTCTTGGAGAAAAAGCTGCCCGAGGTGCTGATCAATCGGTCTTCGATGGTCTGCAGCGTCGCTGGGCCGAAGAACGGCGCAATATAGGCCAGGCTGCCTAGCATCCCCAGCAGAAGAGGGGGCAGCGAGAGTACTGACCAGAAACCAGCTTGCGCCGACTCAGAGAAGATCGAGTCATCCCAGCTTTTCGAAAGCGTGCGCTTGGAGATTTGCCAAATATGGTGGCGGGACGGACGGATTGGGGCACCGGTCTGGTCTGTCATGACCAGAACAGCATCCCTGACGAGAGGCCGTCCTGCCCAACCTGGCCGCCCGGAGGCGGCCAGGTGTGGTTACAGATCGGTCGCGCTTGCCTCCAGCACGGCGGCCAGCTCGATGAGCCGGGCTTCGTGCTCGTTGGCATGGTGCTGGCAGAACAACAGCTCAGCTCCAGAGGGCAGTTTCGCCCGAACGCGAGCGGCCGCGCCGCAGCGGTCACAACGGTCGGCCTTGGTGAGCTCGGGGGTGGTCAGAGTTGCATTCATGGCTCCTCCTTCTCGCGTGGTTTCTACCTTGTCAGACGTTTTCGGTTCCGGCCTTGTTCCCGGCCTGTTTACCGGTGTGTCGTGTCTCACGCCCCGCCGCGTTGCGGCTGAGGCAGGCTGGTCGTATGGCTGTGTGCGCTGAACTTGTCCATCTGTGTGCGTCCGAGGAGTGGGCGGCCGCCTCCACGGGACGCGAGCTCCGACCGCCGTCGCTTGCCGACGTGGGTTTCGTTCATCTTTCGACACCTCAACAGGTTCACCTGCCTGCAAACCGGCTCTTTGCCGGCCGCGACGACGTGGTACTGCTGTACCTCAATCCGGACCTCCTCGGTGCCCCAGTTCGCTGGGAGCCTGGTGTCCCAACGGATCCCACGGCCATGCTGTTCCCGCATTTGTACGGTGCTTTGCCGATCAGTGCTGTGACAAGGATCACGCCGTATCGGCCCGGTCCCGACGGGGCGTTCCCGGCCCTGGGTTCGGCGGAGCCTGCAACTCAGTCGGAAAGTCCGTCGGATAGGTAGGCGTCGACTTCGATTTCGACCAGCAGTTCGGGGGAGATGAGCGCTGAAACTTCGACCATCGTGGCCACCGGGCGAATGTCGCCGAACACCTCGGCGTGCACCGCGCCGACGTCTCGCCAGTGTGCGATATCGGTGACATATATCCGGGTGCGGATGACGTGGGCCAACTCAGCTCCGGCAGCGTGTAAGGCAGTCTCGATGCGCCGCAGCGCGTCTCGGGTCTGCGCGGCGATGGTTTCACCCGCCCCAGTGGTGCCTGCCACTGCGACGACGGGCCCGACGCGCACCGCCCTGGAATAGCCGACCGCGGACTCGAACTCCACCCCGGACGAAATGTTCAGGCGCTGTGTCATCAGTCTCGCCGCAACGTATCCCAGTCGTGCTCGTCTTCGAGATCGGCGATCAGCCGACCGGTGCGCTCGCGCAGCAGCAGCGTTGCGCCGATACCGACAAGCACGGCCACCGCAAGGGCGACCCAGGAGAACCGCGAGAGCCAACGCTCGGCCGCCAAACCGAGGAAGTAGACCACCGCGGTGGTGCCGCCGGCCCAGCACAACGCGCCTGTGGCATTGGCGGCCAGGAAGTGGGGGTAGCGCATCTTCAGTGCACCGGCGAGCGGGCCCGCGAAGATACGCAGCAGCGCGATGAAACGGCCGAAGAACACCGCCCACACACCCCACCGGGCGAAAAGCTGCTTGGCCAGCGCGACGTGGCCGGGCCCGAAATGTTTCGGGAACCGTTTGCCGAGCCGCTCGAACAGCGACATGCCGTATCGACGGCCTATCGAATATCCGATGGTGTCGCCGATGACCGCGCCGATGGTGGCGGCGGCGCCAACGGCGACCGGGTTGATGTCGAGAGTATGGCGCGACGCCAGCAGTGCGGCGCTGACCAGGGCGATCTCACCTGGCAGCGGAATGCCAAGACTTTCCAGGCCGATGATGAACCCGACGATCAGGTACACCGCCATGGGCGGAATCGTCTCCAGTAGTGCATCCACATTCACGTCGCTCAGAATGCCCTATTGCCGGCCTCATTCCTGGCAATTAACGGCAAGCGGCGTTCGGGAAAGTGACATCAGGGGGCTTGAGTGTAAAGCAGGCCCCTATACTGGGCGACCGTGGGAATCGTGGCTGGCTTCGCGCCGTGGATCGTCTACTGGGTCTTGGTCGGCAACGTTGCGTTCACGACCGCCATACTGGTGGCGCTCGCGATCGCGGTGGCGTCGTTCCTTATCGGCCGGGCCCGCCGCAAGCCGGGAGTAACAATCGAAATCGGCGCCCTTGCAACATTTTTGGTGCTGACGGTGCTGACCCTCACCATGGATCAGTTGTTCATGGAACGCTGGATCCTGCCGCTGAGTAACGCAGGAATTCTGTTGGTGGCCGTGGCCAGTCTGTTGATTGGCAAACCGTTTGCGGGTGAGTTCGCCGAATCCGGCCAGCCCGCTGCCGTTGTCACAAGCGAATTGTTCGCCCGTATTACGACATTGGTGACATGGATCTGGGTCGGCGCCTTCGCCGCGATGACGGTGTCGTCGGCCATCCCCCCGATAGCTCAGGGCGTCAACAACACACCAGCGACGATCCTCGACACCAAGACCCCGCTGTCCTACCTCTGCTATTGGGTGCTGCCGTTCATATTCCTTGGCGCTGCGGCACTGGTCACCCGCGTGCTGACCGACCGGATGTTCGCCGAGCTGAGCAGTCCACATGCGGTGCGGCGGACCACTTTTGTCGCGTTCAAGGAACTTGAGATCGACCAGCTGTACTACCTGGCGCGAGAGCGGGCCGATCGTGAGGCCGGCCCCGACATGGAGGCCTATGACGTCAAACTCGGTGCCACCGGCGTACCGCTGACCGGCGACGACTCCCGTGAGTCGTGGCCGGCCAGCTACAAGGTGCGCCCGCGCAAGTAGGCGCGCGAACTAGTCGAGGTAGTCGCGTAGCACCTGAGAGCGACTGGGGTGCCGCAACTTTGACATCGTCTTCGACTCGATCTGACGGATCCGCTCGCGGGTGACCCCGTAGACCTGACCGATCTCGTCCAGGGTGCGTGGCTGACCGTCGGTCAGGCCGAAGCGCAACCGCACCACACCGGCTTCGCGCTCGGAGAGCGTTTCCAGTACCGACTGCAGCTGATCCTGCAACAGGGTGAAGGACACGGCATCGACAGCGACGACAGCCTCGGAGTCTTCGATGAAGTCGCCGAGCTGGGAATCGCCCTCGTCGCCGATGGTCTGGTCCAGCGAAATCGGCTCACGGGCGTACTGCTGGATTTCCAGCACCTTCTCCGGCGTGATGTCCATTTCCTTGGCGAGCTCTTCGGGTGTGGGTTCGCGACCCAGGTCCTGGAGCAGCTCACGCTGGATGCGGCCGAGCTTGTTGATGACCTCGACCATGTGCACCGGGATACGGATGGTGCGGGCCTGGTCGGCCATCGCGCGGGTGATGGCCTGCCGGATCCACCAGGTGGCGTACGTGGAGAACTTGTAGCCCTTGGTGTAGTCGAACTTCTCGACAGCGCGGATCAAACCCAGGTTGCCCTCCTGGATGAGGTCCAGGAACGCCATGCCGCGACCGGTGTACCGCTTGGCCAGGGAGACCACCAGGCGCAGGTTGGCTTCGAGCAGGTGGTTCTTGGCGCGGTCACCGTCTCGGCAGATCCACTGGTAGTCGCGGCGCTGGGCGGCGGGAAGCTTCTCGCCTTTCTCGGCGAACTCCGACATCAGCTGGGTGCAGTACAGGCCAGCTTCGATCCGCTTGGCGAGCTCGACCTCTTCTTCGGCATTGAGGAGTGCGACCTTGCCGATCTGCTTGAGGTAGGCGCGCACAGAGTCCGCGGACGCGGTGAGTTCGGCGTCCTTGCGGGCCTGCCGCAACGCTTCCGATTCCTCTTCGTCCCAGACGAAATCGCCGGATGCCTTGTCCTTCTCGGACGGCTCGGGGGCATCTTCTTCGTCGGTGGCGGGAGTGGGATCGACGACCGCAGGGGTCTTCACATCTTTGACCGCGGAACCCGTCTCGTCATCGTCGATGACGACATCCTCGACCTCGACGTCATCCTCGTCGATAACGTCGGGCTCGGCCTCGAGATCGTCATCGAGATCGGTATCGGCGTCATCACCAACCACCAGATCGGAGTCATCGCCGGTGGCCTTCTTGGCGCGGGGACCAGCTGCCTTGGCCGCCTTGGCGACGCGCTTCGCCGGCGCCTTGGCGGTATCGCCGTCCGCCGTGACGGCTCGTGCGGTGGCTTTGGTAGCTCGCTTCGCGGGCGCCCGCTTGGCGGGGGCCTGGGCCGGGGCCGGACTGGTGACGGTGTGGTTCACCGTCTCATCAGTTACCGGGCTTGCCTTCGTCGCTGCCACGTACACCCTTTCGGTCTTGCTGACTTTCGGCGGGCAGGTGCATGCACCACCGAAAGTGTCGGCTATGGGGAATATCGGCGTGAGTCTCTGGCTTGGAGCTTCGCCGCTATCCGTTTAGGCGGCCGCCTCGACCATTGTAACGACAGTAATGGGGTCTACCGTGCCGAGCGCGCCGATTTTGTCGTCTTTGCGTGCGGCTTCTACTCCGCCGGGTCGTCTGCCGCAGCCATCGCAGCACCCACGATGCCCGCGGTATTGAGCAATGCGGCCGCCACGACGGGGGTCCGGTTTGTCAGCAGCGGAATCCATTTGTCGGCCTTCCGGCTGATCCCGCCGCCCGCGATGAACAGGTCCGGCCAGATCGCGTTCTCGACGGCCTCCAGCACTTTGGTCACCTCTGGGGCCCAGCGCTTGTAGCTCCAGTCGTTCTTTTCCTTGACCGATGACGCGGCCCGGTGTTCGGCTTCCATCCCGCCGACCTCGAGGTGCCCGAATTCGGTGTTGGGCAGCAGGACCCCGTTGTAGATCACCGCGGACCCGATGCCGGTGCCGAAGGTGAGCAACACGATCAAACCGTTGTTGTCCTTGCCTGCGCCGAACCGTTCTTCGGCCAGGCCCGCGGCGTCCGCGTCGTTGAGCACGGTGACCGGCTGGCCGTCGAGTGCGCCGCTGAAGACCTCAGCGGCATTCAGGCCGATCCAGGCCTTGTCGACGTTGGCCGCGGTCCGCACGACACCCTCGGTCACCACTCCGGGGTAGGTAACCCCGAGGCGTCCGGTCCAGCCGAATTCGTGCACGACGGCGGCGATGGTCTTGGCGACCGCCTCCGGTGTGGCTGGTTGCGGGGTGGGGAGTTTGAACCGTTCTCCGATGAGCAGGCCGGTATCGAGGTCGACGATGCCGCCCTTGACGCCGCTTCCGCCGACGTCGATTCCGAATCCGCGGCGCTGGGCGCCCGAGTCGGTGGCAGGTGAATCTGTCGCGGTCATGAAGTCTCCTCAGCGAGGCTGGCTGGCGGCGCGCCTCCACACACTAGTGCGTCTGCGGCCTCTTGGTGGCGGTGTCACGCGGTGATCGATATGTGTTGCGATAGACCGGTGACGAGCTCAGCGAGCAGCCCCGACAGTAGTGCCGCAGACCTGCGTTCGGTCGCCGAGACATTGGCCGCCGAAGCCGCCGCCTTTGTCCGCGGCCGCCGCGATGAGGTGTTCGGCGCACCGGAATCCGGTCAAGCATCTGCCGACGGTGCCGCGCAGGCGGTGAAGTCCAAGAGCACCCCCACCGACCCGGTCACCGTGGTCGACACCGAGACCGAACAACTGTTGCGGCGGCGGATCGAGGAGCTGCGGCCCGGTGATCTGGTTCTGGGCGAGGAGGGTGGCGGTCCGAGCGACAGCGACGCCGCACGGGTGGGCGCCGTCACCTGGGTGCTCGATCCGATCGACGGGACCGTCAACTTCGTCTACGGCATCCCGGCGTACGCGGTGTCGGTCGCCGCCCAGATCGACGGCGTGTCGGTCGCCGGCGCGGTCGCCGACGTCGTCGCAGGTGAGGTCTATTCGGCGGGGGTCGGACTCGGCGCGCACGTGCGCGGGCCGGCAGGTCGAAGAGCATTGCGGTGCAATCCCGTCGACGACCTCTCGATGGCACTGCTCGGCACCGGATTTGCCTACACACCTGACAGGCGTGCGGCGCAGGCGGCGTTGCTCGCCCGGTTACTTCCGCTGGTCAGGGATGTCCGGCGGATCGGATCGGCGGCCCTGGACCTGTGCATGATCGCCACAGGTCGACTCGATGCGCAATACGAACACGGCCTCAACGTGTGGGACTGGGCCGCGGGCGCGCTGATCGCCGCGGAGGCCGGCGCCTGGGTGCGCCTGCCGACGCAGCCGGCCGACATTCTGATCGCTGCGGCCCCCGGTGTCGCCGCTGAACTGCGCGCGACGCTGGACCGGTTCGAGGCGCTCGCGCCGTTACGGCAGTAACGGCACGCGGGCTCTCAGCAGGTGCCGGAGTGGATCTTTGTCAGCAGGGCAGGATCTGCGGGCTCGGTGGCGTCGGGCCGCAGGCCGGACAGCACGGCGTCGATATCGTCGCTGTGGGTCAGCGTCGTGAACTCAGTGCCGATGGCCAGATCGACCGAGTCGTTGTCGCGGCCGTCGCGGTAGAGCTCCGTGCATGGCGCGACCAGCCACAGCGCGGCGGCTGCCGCCTGGCCTTTCTGGCCGAACCGGATCTGGCCTTGGCACGTGAGCCGCGTTGTCGCGTAGATCGGATCGTTGGCGGCTATCGGCTGAGCGAATCCGAGATCGCGAAGAGCGCCGGATACTTCGGCGGCCTGGCCGCCCTGGCCGCTGGCGTTGAATACCGAGATCTTCGTATCGGCCAGTTTGGCCGGCGCGACATCACTCATCTCGCTTCGCGTGACCGGGTCGCCCAGCTTGGGGGCGGCCGGGTCAGTCGGCTGCGGCGGCGCATTGCAGGCCGCGGCCTCCCGGACATCCGGTGGCCGGGTCAGTGCGAAACCCCACACCAACGCGGTCGCCACGAGAAGTACGCCGGCCGCGATGACGCCGGGCCAGATGTTGCGGCGCCGAAATGGCAATCCGCGTTTGTCGAAGGCCGTACCTTCGGTGATGTTCGCAACCACGCCTGCACTCTAGGCGTGGCGGAGGAACCGATCTCCGCCCAGAGTCCCCGGTAAACCGCATACTGTGATGTAAATCACAACCCATCCGGCCCCTTTCGGGGCACGAATCATTTGGCACAGGCGTTCGGCACTGGTACAAAGCCTTGCTGCAACGATTTTGAGGGGACAAGGACGATGGCTACCGATTATGACGCCCCACGGCGATCCGAGACCGACGACGTTTCTGAAGATTCGTTGGAGGAGCTCAAGGCCCGCCGGAACGAAGCGCAATCGGCCGTCGTCGACGTCGACGAGACCGATAGCGCGGAAAACTTCGAACTGCCTGGTGCTGACCTGTCCGGCGAAGAGCTGGTTGTTCGGGTGGTGCCCAAACAGGCCGACGAATTCACGTGCTCAAGCTGCTTTCTGGTTCAGCACCGAAGCCGGCTGGCGAGCGAGAAGAGCGGCGTGATGATCTGCAACGACTGCGCTGCCTGACGCTCTGTGTCAGCTGCGCAGCGCTGACAGCACCCGGTCCGGGTGTCGACAGCTCACCAACCAGTACGGGGTCGGATCGTCGGGATCGTCGAGGACCACCAGCACCATCTGGCTCACCCACGCCCGATGCATGACGTATGCGGCGGGATCGAGTTGGCGTCCGAGCGCGGCCGATTTGGCTGACCGGGGGATTTCGGCTGACCGCGCGATGACCGAAACCGGCAGATGTGCCTCGCCGGCCCACAGCTCTACCGTGCCGTCCACCAAGACGACGCTTACCTCGGCGCGCCCCAACCACACGATGGCCCCGGCTGCCACGCCGAACAGCGCGGCGAAGGGAATCCAATTGGGGACCCCGGAAACTGCCTGGTTGACCTCCAGCGCAATCAGTCCGGCCAGGATGAATCCCAGCGGCCACCACCACCAGGGCACCCATAGTCGCTCGCGGTACCGCACCGCCTGCGAGGTCACACGCGAACCAGACACGCGGCCAAGGGTAGTCTGTGGCCTCGTGTCCACCCGTCTTGCGGTCGTTCGTCTGGACCCTGAACTCCCGCTGCCCAGTCGCGCCCATGCCGGCGACGCAGGCGTCGATCTGTACAGCGCCCAAGACGTCGTCTTGGCGCCGGCCCAGCGTGCCCTCGTCCCAACAGGTATCGCCGTCGCGATTCCTGAGGGCATGGTCGGTCTGGTGCACCCACGTTCGGGATTGGCTGCCCGCGTTGGACTTTCCATCGTCAACAGCCCTGGCACCGTCGACGCGGGTTACCGCGGCGAGATCAAGGTGTCACTGATCAACCTCGATCCGACCGATCCGATTGTGATTCATCGCGGCGACCGCATCGCCCAACTGCTGGTACAGCGCGTTGAGTTGCCGGAGCTTGTCGAAGTCTCGTCATTCGACGAGGCTGGGTTGGGGAACACCGTCCGTGGCGAAGGCGGCCACGGTTCCTCTGGAGGGCATGCGAGTCTGTGATGGCATTCGGTAAGCGCAAACAGCGCGATGACAATAGTGACGACAACGCGAAGGTCGACGGAACAACTGTCGACGAGAAAGCCGGGATCACCCCACCTGCAGAGCGCAAACCGGTGGCAGACCCGGCCCCAGGGCTCGATGGCGATCTCGAAGGTCCCTTCGAGATCGAGGATTTCGACGACCACGAGGTAGCGGCCCTGGGGCGCCTCGATCTGGGGTCGGTACTCATCCCGATGCCAGAAGGCGGCCAGGTCCAGGTCGAACTCAGCCCGACCGGCGTTCCGAGCGCGGTATGGGTGGTGACGCCCAACGGTCGTTTCTCCATTGCCGCGTATGCGGCGCCCAAGAGCGCAGGTCTGTGGCGTGAGGTGGCCGCCGAATTGGCCGACTCGCTGCGCAAGGACTCGGCACAGGTGTCGGTCGAGACCGGGCCGTGGGGTCGGGAAGTTGTCGGCACCGCCTCCGGCGCGGTCCGGTTTATCGGCGTCGACGGTTACCGGTGGATGATCCGCTGTGTTGTCAACGGCTCCGTCGAGACCATCGATGCGCTTGCGGTTCAGGCTCGGAATGCGTTGGCGGACACCGTGGTTCGTCGTGGTGACACACCGCTGCCGGTGCGCACGCCGTTGCCTGTGGAACTGCCGGAACCGATGGCCGCCCAACTGCGCGCCGCCGCGGAGCAGGCCGGGGCTGTACCGCCGCAACAAGAGCCGCCACCGCCGGCCGTGCCGGAGCCCACCGCGCGCCGCAGCGTGCAGGGCTCGGCGATGCAGCAGTTACGCACCATCACCGGCGGATGACCGGCTAGAGGTCGCTCAGCGCCGCCAGGCAGGCGGCGCCGAGGACCGACGGGTCGATGCCCAGCTCGATAAGGGTGATCGTGCGCAGTGAGGCATAAGGCGCTGCCGCCACCCATTCCACCCCGACCTCGACGGGGTGGATCGGATCATCGGATGCCGACGTGACGCCCATCGGAGCGGTCAAGGTCTGCAGCTCGATGCCGGTCGGGGCAACGTAGTGCGACGCAGCCTCCATGGCGTCCGGTAGATCGGGCCACTGACCGACCCAGGACCGCGTCAATTCGTCGGCCAGCCATGGGGGACTGGAGGCACGCATCCGAGCTGTTGCGGCCACCAGACCGTCGCGGCGCAACTCGTCGGCGGAGTGTCGTGCCGCCACGGCCGCGGGCGCGGTATCCGGTGCGCCCGTCCACGGCGGGAGGGCCGCCAACACCGCGACCACGTGACCCGGGTGTGCGATTGCCCACGCTGTGGCGACGGCCGCGCCCAGCGAAATTCCGCCGACGGCGATCGGACCGTCGGACGCCGCCTGGCTCAGCGCCTCGAGATAGCCGTCGATCAATCGGGCCGGCTGCGGTTGATGAGGCACCGGCAGCGCTCCTACCTCGTGTAATGCTGGCGAGAACGCTCGGTAGACGTAGTCGTCGTCGGATCCGGTGCCCGGCAGCAGAACTGTCGTCACCCCGCGTAGATCAACAGCCATGGACTGATCGTGCCTGGTGTGCCAGGAAACGGAGGTTTAGCCCCGCGCGCGGCGTGGCATTCACGATGCAACAGGTCTACGGTGGCGATGACATTGTGATACGTGCAGTGCGTATCCCATCGATATGTCAGGAGTGCGATGGCTACGGCCGAAGGTTATCTGCGCCGGCTCACCCGCCGGTTGACGGAAGACCCTGACCAGCGCGACGTCGATGAATTGACTGGTAACGCTGCCAGCACCGGCGCGCAGCGCGCCATCGACTGTCGGCGGGGCCAAGAGGTCACGATGGTCGGGACGCTACGCAGCGTCGAGGCCAACGCCAAGGGTTGCGCCGGCGGTGTGAAGGCCGAACTGTTCGACGGCACCGACACCGTGACGTTGGTGTGGCTGGGGCAGCGTCGAATTCCCGGTATCGACTCCGGCCGCACTCTGCGGGTGCATGGTCGTCTCGGCAAGCTGGAGAACGGCACCAAGGCGATCTACAACCCGCACTACGAGATTCAGCGGTGATGTAGTCACCCGTGTCTGAAAACCGCACCGGCGCCCAGGCCATGCTGGACCAGATGGGCGGCGTGAGTGGGCTGATCTACTCCTCACTGCCCGTCGTCGCATTCGTACCCGTGTCCACCGCATTCGGGCTCAAGGCCGCCGTCCTATCCGCACTGGGCGTCGCAGCCCTGATTCTGGTGTGGCGCCTGATCCGGCGCGACACGATCCAGCCGGCCATTTCCGGGTTCATCGGGGTTGGCTTCTGCGCGTTGATCGCCTACGTGCTGGGCGAGGCCAAAGGCTATTTCCTGCTCGGCATATGGATGTCCCTGTTCTGGGCTGCGGTATTCGGCATCTCGGTGCTGATCCGGCGTCCGGTGGTCGGATACATCTGGAGTTCGGTCAACGGCCACGGCCGCGAATGGCGGTCGGTGCGCCGCGCGGTCCGGGCCTTCGATATCGCCACGCTCATCTGGGTGCTGGTGTTCGCCGCCCGCTTCGTTGTCCAGCATGGGCTTTACGACGCCAATCAAACCGGTTGGCTCGGCGTCGCCAGGATCGCGATGGGTTGGCCGCTGACGGCTGTCGCGGCGCTGGCCACCTACCTGGCGATAAAGTCCGCCCAGAAGGCGGTCCACGCCGCAAGTGATGAAAATCACGTGCCTCCAGACAATGAGGTCACCGTCGACAGCGACGTGTCCGGGACTGACACCGCGCACCGCACCGACTGACACAGGTGGCTCAGCAGCGCGACGACGGACGAACCCTCATCGTCGTTGCGGTGCTCTCCTCATTCGTCGCTTTCCTCGACGGTTCCGTGGTCAATGTGGCCTTGCCGGCGATCAGCAGAGATCTCGATGGCGGCCTGCTCCTGCAGCAGTGGGTGCTGGACGGCTATCTGCTGACGCTGGGCGCGCTCATCCTGGTGGCCGGGGCGATCTCGGACGCCTTCGGCAGGCTGGCGGTCCTGCGCACCGGCTTGGCGGTGTTCGCCGTGGCATCACTGCTGTGCGCGGTCGCGCCCACCGGCGTCGTGCTGGTGGGTGCGCGGTGCCTGCAGGGGGTGGGTGCGGCGTTTTTGGTTCCGAGCTCGCTGGCGATGGTCAACGCCCGCTTCACCGGTACGGAACAGGCTCGCGCGATCGGTATCTGGACCGCATGGACCGGTACCGCGTTTGTCGTCGGCCCGCTGCTGGGCGGAGCCCTGGTCGATACGTTGACCTGGCGGTGGATTTTCGCCATCAACCTGCTACCGCTGGCGGTGACGCTGTATCTGACCACCCGGCTGGTACCCGAGCCCGGAGCTACTGACGCCAAAGGGCGTGCCCGCGTCGACGTCGTCGGTGCGGTACTGACTGCGCTCGGGTTGACCGGCACTGTCTTCGCTCTCATCGAACAGCAGCGGCTCGGTTTCACTGATCCGCTGGTGCTGGGCAGCCTGACCGTCGGCGTTGCCTGCCTGGCTGCGTTTCCCTGGTGGGAGCGCCGGTCACCGCATCCGATGATGCCGCTATCGATCTTCGCCAGCCGTAATTTTTCGGTGGGCAATGTGGCGACAGTGTTTCTGTATGCCGGGGTGTCCCTTGGCATGTTGATCGTCACGCTGTTCCTGCAGGAGACCATCGGACTGTCAGCCACTGCGGCGGGTCTGGCCACGCTGCCGATCCCGGTGTTGTCCTTCTTCCTGGCCGCTCGCTTCGGTGAGCTCGCGGGACGACACGGCCCCAGGCTCTACATGGCGTGCGGACCACTGGTTGCTGCGGCGGGTTACGCCCTGATGGCGCTCGCGTTGCCCAGCGGCCGAGACGGTTTCAATTTCTGGACCCAGTTGCTACCCGGTCTGGTGCTCTTCGCGGTGGGCCTAGCCGTGACGGTCTCGCCGTTGACAGCGACGATTCTGGCCGCAGTCGATCCGGCGCAGAGTGGAATCGGATCGGCGATCAACAATGCGACAGCCCGGATCGCCGGCCTGATCGCGGTCGCCTTCATCTCGGTGATCGTCGGCGGCACAATAGATATCGCCGGATTCCGTCGCGGGGTGTTGGTGGCAGCGGTGCTGTTCGCGGCGGCTGGGGTGGTGTCGGCGTTCGGCATCCGCAATATCCGACCGGCCCTCGGCACCGTTTCGACCATCGCCAGTGCTGGTTGCCACGACCGGCCCGGGCCGCCGCCGGCGCGACCGGGAGAGTCTTAGGTTCCTGGCGGCAGCAGCAGGGCGCGCAGCTCGCCCTCGACCTCAGGGGACGCCACCAGCAGAAGCTCGTCGCCGCCTTCCAGCGGTTCGTCGGGCGCGGGCACGATCACCCGGTTCCCGCGCAGGATCGTCACCAGTGCCGCATCGCGTGGCAGTTCCAGCTTGCGCACCGGCTTACCGCCCCACGAGGTGTCGCTCGGCAGCGTCATCTCGACGAGGTTCGCCTGACCCGTGCGGAAAGCCATGAGCCGTACCAGGTCTCCGACCGCGACGGCTTCTTCGACCAGTGAGGCCAGCATCCGGGGTGTGGACACCGCGACATCGACACCCCACGCTTCGTCGAACAGCCATTCATTGCGGGGATCGTTGACCCTGGCGACGACGCGGGCCACCGCGAACTCGGTCTTGGCCAGCAGGGACAGCACGACGTTGGCCTTATCGTCACCGGTCGCGGCGATCACCACGTCCAGATCCTCCAGCTGCAAGGATTCGAGCAGGCTGATCTCGCAGGCATCGCCGAGGCGCCAGTGTGCCGCGGGGATGGCGTCGACGTCGATGTGCTCGGCGTTGCGCTCGATCAGCGTGACGTCATGGCCGTTTTCGACGAGCTCACGGGCGATGGACCGGCCGACCGCACCAGCCCCAGCGATCGCTACCTTCATGACCGCTTATCCGTCGGCTCATCATCGTCACCAGGCGGCAGGGCGGCGATCGCCATCGCCTCAGCGGCGTGCCCGGAGACCGCGGCGATGTACACCTGGTCACTGGCCTGGATCACCGTCTTGGGTTCCGGTAGCA
Organism: Mycobacterium sp.; assembly: GCF_965229105.1. Taxonomy (GTDB): domain Bacteria; phylum Actinomycetota; class Actinomycetes; order Mycobacteriales; family Mycobacteriaceae; genus Mycobacterium. The sequence goes on along the minus strand of NZ_OZ245858.1, from coordinate 4,673,201 downwards.
CGCCAGTACCGAACCGGATCAGGAACGCCACCCGCGATCCCGTCGCGGCCTCCAGCGAGGTCACCCGGCGCCCGACCCATTCCTCGTGCAGTTCCACCTCGGCCACTGCGACGGTGCCCGTCGGGTCGCGCCACTTGGCGGTCTCGGCGTCGCGGGTCAGCGCGTTGAGCAGACGGTCGGTAGTCCACGGCACGGTCGCGACCGTGGGGATGCCAAGACGCTCGTACACGGCGGCGCGTTTGGCGTCATAGATGCGGGCCACCACCCGTTGCACACCGAAGGTTTCCCGGGCGACACGCGCGGAGATGATGTTGGAGTTATCGCCCGAGGAGACCGCCGCGAAGGCACCTGCTTCCTCGATACCGGCACGGAGCAGGACCTCACGGTCGAACCCCATCCCGAGCACCCGTTCACCGGTGAATTCGGGTGACAGGCGTTGAAACGCTGCGACATCACGGTCGATGACGGCCACATCGTGGCCGATCCTGGCCAGTCCGTCAGCCAGCGAGGCCCCTACCCGGCCGCACCCCATAACCACTACCCGCACCTGGAGTCCCTCTCGGCTGCATTTGCGCGTCAGACGGCCGTTATCCCCGGCCGAGAATCAGACCGTACGTGGAACGCTACAGCCACCGGCGCTTAGGCATACCCTTGGACCTCGTGTCCAAGCTTTCGACCGCCGCGCGCCGGCTTGTTTTGGGTCGCCCGTTCCGCAGCGACAGCATGGGGCACACCTTGCTGCCCAAGCGGATCGCGTTGCCGGTGTTCGCCTCCGACGCCATGTCGTCGGTCGCATATGCCCCTGAGGAAATCTTCCTGGTGCTCTCGGTGGCCGGGTTGGCCGCCTATTCGATGGCGCCGTTGATCGGCCTGGCAGTGGCTGCGGTGATGCTCATCGTGGTGGCCAGCTACCGGCAGAACGTGCATGCCTATCCGTCTGGTGGAGGTGACTATGAGGTGGCCACCACCAACCTGGGGCCGACGGCAGGCCTGACCGTGGCCAGCGCGCTGTTGGTGGATTACGTCCTGACGGTGGCGGTGTCGATGGCGTCGGCGATGTCGAATATCGGTTCTGCGGTGCCGTTCGTCGCCGAGCACAAAGTGCTGTTCGCCGTCACCGCGATCGTCATCCTGATGTCGGTGAATCTGCGCGGTATCCGGGAGTCGGGGACGGCCTTCGCGATTCCCACCTATGCGTTCATCTTCGGCATGCTCATCATGTTGGGGTGGGGGCTGTTCCGGGTGTTCATCCTGGGCGACCCGATCAAGGCCGAGTCGGCCGGATTCGAAATGAAGGCCGAACACGGTCAGGTGCTGGGCTTTGCGCTGGTGTTCTTGATTGCCAGATCGTTCTCTTCAGGGTGCGCCGCACTTACCGGTGTTGAGGCGATCAGCAATGGGGTGCCGGCATTCCGTAAACCGAAGTCACGCAACGCCGCAACGACGTTGATGTTGCTGGGCGGTATCGCGGTGGTGCTGTTTATGGGCATGATCGTGTTGTCGGGAAAAATCGGCGTCCAGGTTGTCGACGATCCGGCTACCCAGTTGGAGGGTGCGCCAGCGGGGTATCAGCAGAAGACGCTGGTCGCACAACTCGCGCAGGCGGTATTCGGCAGCTTCCACATCGGCTTCCTGGCGATCACCATCGTTACCGCCCTGATCCTCATCCTGGCGGCCAACACCGCGTTCAACGGTTTCCCGGTGCTGGGCTCGATCCTGGCGCAGGACCGCTACCTGCCACGGCAGCTGCACACCCGCGGGGACCGGCTGGCCTTTTCCAACGGGATTTTGTTCCTGGCCCTGGCGGCCATCGCTTTCATCGTGGCCTTCAACGCCGAGGTGACCGCGTTGATCCAGCTCTACATCGTCGGGGTGTTCGTCTCGTTCACCCTGAGCCAGATCGGCATGGTCAAGCACTGGACCCGTCTGTTGCGCACCGAGAAGGATCCGGCGATGCGGCGCAAGATGATGCGCTCGCGGGTGGTCAACACCGTGGGCTTCTTCTGCACCGGTGCGGTTCTGATCGTTGTACTGGTCACCAAGTTCCTGGCCGGCGCATGGATCGCGATCGTGGCGATGTCCGCACTGTTCGTCATCATGAAACTCATCCACAAGCATTACGACACAGTGGCTCGCGAACTGGCCCAGCAGGAGGCCGAGGAAGAAGGGCAGGTGGTGCTGCCCAGCCGCAACCACGCCTTCGTCCTGGTGTCGAAACTGCACCTGCCGACGTTGCGGGCGCTGGCCTACGCCAGGGCCACCCGCCCCGATGTGTTGGAGGCGATCACCGTCAGCGTGGACGATGCCGAGACTCGCGAGCTGGTCCACAAATGGCAGGACAGCGATATCACGGTGCCGCTGAAAGTGATTGCCTCGCCGTACCGCGAAATCACCCGGCCGGTCCTCGAATACGTCAAGCGGATCAGTAAGGAGTCGCCGCGTACCGTGGTGACGGTGTTCATCCCCGAATACGTGGTAGGGCACTGGTGGGAGCAGATTCTGCACAATCAGAGCGCGCTGCGACTCAAGGGCAGACTGCTGTTCATGCCCGGGGTGATGGTGACTTCTGTTCCGTGGCAGCTTAATTCATCCGAACGACTCAAAACCCTTGAGCCGCAATCGGCCCCCGGCGATGCCAGACGAGGATTTGAGGATTGAGTACCGACGTTTCAACCGAACTGACCCTGGAGACCGGGCCCGCCGCCAATGGCGGCAGCTGCATCGCGCGGCATGAGGGCCGAGTCGTCTTCGTTCGCTATGCCCTGCCCGGTGAGACCGTGCGGGTGCGGGTCACCGACCAGCGCGGATCCTATTGGCACGCCGACGTTATCGAGGTGATAGCGGCATCGGAGGACCGGATCGATTCGCTGTGCCCGATCGCCGGCGTGCACGGTGCCGGCTGCTGCGATCAGGCCTTCGTCGAACCCGCCGCGCTGCGCGTCATCAAGGGACAGGTGGTCGCCAACCAGCTCGAACGCCTCGGCGGCTTCGGCTGGGAGGGGCCGGCCGAGTCGGTGGGATCCGATACCGCGACCGGCTGGCGTAACCGAGTCCGGCTGGAGGTCGGCGCAGGCGGTCGGGCGGGTTTCCACCGCTATCACAGCGCCGAGCTGGTCACCGATCTGCACTGCGGGCAGCTGCCCGAGGGCATGCTCGACGGGCTGCCCGTCGATCGGTTGCGCACCGGTGACCAGGTGCACGTCGTCCGCGATGACGACGGAGTGCGGCATGTGGTGTGCGGTGGCCAACATCGCCGCACCCGGGTGGTCGAAGGACAGTACGAGGGTGTGCAGCGGGTGGGCGGCCGGGCATGGTCGCTGCCGGTCACCGCGTTCTGGCAGGCGCACCGCGAGGCTGCCAACGTCTACAGCGAGCTCGTCGCGCAATGGTCGGGACTTGAGCCCGCGATGACGGCCTGGGATCTCTACGGCGGTGCCGGAGTATTTGCCGCGACGCTCGGCGCGGCGGTGGGGGAGGACGGCCACGTGATCAGCGTGGACACCTCACGCGACGCCACCCGAGCGGGGCGGGCCGCGCTGGCGGACCTGCCCCAGGTCCGGCTGGTCACCGAATCGGTGCGACGCGCGCTCGCGGCGCCGGCCGCACACGACGGGGTGCTGGGTGCGCGCGCCGACGTGGCGGTGCTGGATCCCCCGCGCGCGGGTGCCGGCCGTGAGGTGATCGACCGAATCGCTGCGGCAGGCGTACCGCGGGTCATCCACATCGGTTGTGAGGCAGCAGCTTTCGCCCGTGACATCGGTCTGTACCGCGGGCACGGCTACTCGGTCGAACAGCTTCGGGTATTCGATGCGTTCCCGTTGACCCACCATGTCGAGTGTTTCGCGCTCCTGACTCGTCCGTGATGGCCTGGAGGTCGCGCTGATGCCGCTGCTAAGTCGTGGGTCCTGGTCGGAGACCGCCCGATTCACCGAGATCCTGCGCAAGGAGACGGTCGGCGGGGTGCTGCTGCTCATTGCCGCAGCGGCCGCGCTGATCTGGGCCAATTCGCCGTGGTCGGCTGTCTACCAAGATATTTCGGAGCTGACATTCGGACCGGCCACGCTGCACCTGAACCTATCGTTGGCGGCGTGGGCGGCCGACGGATTGTTGGCGATCTTCTTTTTCGTGGTCGGCGTCGAACTCAAACGCGAGTTTGTCGCCGGTGATCTGAGGGATCCCGCCCGCGCCGCATTGCCGATCTTGGCGGCTGTCGGCGGAATGGTGGTGCCCGCGGCGGTCTATGTCGGAGTCAACCTGGGCTTGGGATCCTCGAGCACGCTGGCCGGGTGGGCGGTACCCACCGCCACCGATATCGCCTTCGCGTTGGCCGTCCTGGCCGTTCTTTCGACGCATCTACCCAGCGCGCTACGCACCTTCTTGCTGACGTTGGCCGTCGTCGACGATCTGCTCGCCATCACCGTCATTGCGGTGTTCTACACCGACCATCTGGTGCCGGGAATCCTGGCCCTGGCGCTCGTCCCCGGTGGCCTCTTCGCCTTCGCCGTGCAGCGCGGCCTGCGGCAATGGTGGATCCTGCTGCCACTGGCCGTCGCCACCTGGGCGCTGGTGCACGCCAGCGGAGTCCACGCCACGGTCGCCGGTGTGGTGCTTGGCTTCACCATTCCGGTGCTGGGCCGACACGCGGCCGCGGAGCGTTTCGAACATCTGCTGCGTCCGGTGTCGGCGGGCTTTGCGGTGCCGGTCTTCGCGTTCTTTGCTGCAGGGGTAACGGTCGGCGGCTTCGGCGGTCTCGGCCGCGCTCTTACCCACCCGGTGACGTTGGGTGTGATCGCCGGTCTGGTGGTCGGCAAACCTCTGGGAATCTGGCTGACGACATTCCTACTGGCCAGGTTCACCCACGCCAGCCTCGACGAGGATTTGGCGTGGCGCGACGTTCTCGGCGTGTCGTTATTGGCGGGTATCGGGTTCACAGTTTCGTTATTGATCGGCGAATTGGCCTTCGGGTACGGCACCCCCGACGCCGCGGATGTCAAGATCGGGGTGCTACTCGGCTCCGTTATCGCAGCTCTGCTGGCTGCTGTCGTGCTGATGAGCCGCAACGCGGCCTATCGCCGGATTCATCAGGCGGAAACGGTCGACTCCGACAACGACGGAGTGCCCGACATGTACCAGTCTCAGCGGGACTCCAAGGGGGATCGGTGCGTAGACTGACCAGATGCTTGAAGAGATCCGCGGCCCCGCAGATCTGCAGCACCTGTCGCAGTCCCAGCTAAGTGATCTAGCTCACGAAATTCGTCAGTTTCTGATCCACAAGGTGGCCGCTACCGGCGGGCATCTTGGCCCTAACCTGGGTGTTGTCGAGCTGACCTTGGCGCTGCATCGCGTGTTCGACTCGCCGCATGACCCGATCATCTTCGACACCGGCCACCAGGCCTACGTGCACAAGATGCTCACGGGTCGCAGCCAAGACTTCGACACCCTGCGCAAACAGGGCGGGCTTTCCGGTTATCCGTCCCGCTCCGAAAGCGAACATGACTGGGTCGAATCCAGTCACGCGTCGGCGGCTCTCTCCTATGCCGACGGGCTGGCCAAAGCGTTCGAGCTGACCGGTCACCGCAATCGCCACGTGGTCGCTGTCGTCGGCGACGGTGCTCTCACCGGTGGTATGTGCTGGGAGGCGCTGAACAATATCGCCGCGGCGCGGCGGCCCGTGGTGATCGTGGTCAACGACAACGGCCGCAGCTACGCACCGACCATCGGCGGTTTCGCCGATCACCTGGCCACCCTGCGCCTGCAGCCGGGCTATGAGCGCCTGCTGGAAAAGGGCCGGGGCGCCGTCCGCGGTATGCCGCTCATCGGTGAGCTCTGCTACCAGTGCATGCACAGCGTCAAGGCCGGCCTCAAGGACGCGCTGTCTCCGCAGGTGATGTTCACCGATCTCGGGCTGAAATATGTCGGACCCATCGACGGTCACGACGAGCACGCCGTCGAAGCGGCGCTACGCAGCGCGCGCGGGTTCAACGCGCCGGTCATCGTGCACGTCGTCACCCACAAGGGCATGGGCTACGCGCCCGCCCAGGCCGACGAAGCCGAGCAGATGCACTCCACCGGTGTGATCGATCCGCTCACCGGCCTGGCCACCTCGGTCTCCGCGCCCGGTTGGACTGCCACGTTCTCCGACGCCTTGATCAAGATCGCGGCCAAGCGCCGCGATATCGTCGCCATCACCGCGGCGATGCCGGGCCCGACCGGTTTGAGCGCATTCGGGAAGCGGTTCCCCGACCGCCTGTTCGATGTCGGTATCGCCGAGCAACACGCGATGACCTCAGCCGCCGGGCTCGCGATGGGCGGGCTGCATCCGGTGGTCGCCATCTACTCGACCTTCCTCAACCGCGCGTTCGACCAGCTGATGATGGACGTCGCGTTGCACAAGTTGCCGGTCACGCTGGTGCTGGATCGCGCCGGTGTCACCGGCCCCGACGGCGCCAGCCACAACGGCATGTGGGACCTGTCGATGCTCAGCATCGTGCCCGGTATGCGGGTGGCCGCGCCGCGCGATGCGGCCACCCTGGGCGAGGAACTGCGTGAAGCCGTCGCGATCAATGACGGACCCACCGCGTTGCGCTTCCCCAAAGGCGATGTCGGACCGAATATTCCGGCCCTCAAGCGGCGCGCCGGGGTCGATATTCTGGCCGTGCCCGCCGACGAGCTCTCCGATGATGTGCTGCTGATCGCGGTCGGGTCGTTCGCGTCGATGGCATTGGCCGTGGCGGGTCGGTTGCGCGATCAGGGCATCGGTGTGACGGTCGTCGACCCACGTTGGGTGGTACCGATTCCCGCTGTCATCGCGGAGCTGGCCAAAGCCCACAAGCTGGTGGTGACGTTGGAGGACAACGGCGTCAACGGTGGTGTCGGGTCATCGGTGTCGGCGATGCTGCGACGCAACGAGATCGACGTGCCCTGCCGCGATATCGGGGTGCCGCAGGAATTCCTCGACCATGCCTCGCGCAGCCAGGTGCTGGCCGATATCGGTCTCACCGATGCCAATGTCTCGAGGCAGATCACGGGCTGGATTGCGGCCCTGGGAAGTTCGGTCGCTGAGCCCGAAGTCAGCCAACATCTCGACTAGGTTCGGCGTCAGCTTTCGTCGCCCGCGTGCTCGCCGGCGTCACTGACATCACGTCGCCGTTCCCGCAGGATGAACGCGGCGACGGCAAGCACGAGGACCAGTGCGCCCAAGACGCCGGTCTGCACAATGGCCCTGGCGAACTGCGGCCCGTCGTGTAACAGCTTGGCTGCATCGACCGACTGCACGACGATCTCCTTGATACAGGCCAGGATTCCGACGATCAGGAACGGTTCGGCGACGATCTCATGGGATCGCAGACTGGTCCGCACGGCATACAGCAGTTCAACGAAAATGAAGATCAGTAGCAGGCCGTCGAGTAGCTCGAGCATGACGGTGCTCGCCGGGGTATGCCGCAACCCGATCAAGGTGTTGACCTGGGCGATTAGCAGGCCGACTGATCCGGCGATCAGCAGAACGGCGATGGCCCAGTAGACGGCGTCCTCGGCAACACTGAGGACCCGATCGGCGAACAGCTGCCGGTCCTCTTCGTCAGGTGTTTCGTCTTTCGGTGACACGTCAGCTCGGCTCCGCAGTTGCGCTCAGTGCCTCAGCCAGGACCGGTGCGGTGAGATCCCGCTGCCACTGACGAGCTCCGGCGTCGCGCAGAAACGCGTCGATCGCCGCGACGGTATCCGCTGCGGCGCCAGGCACCGGCGTCCAGTCCCAGCACAGCCGGCGGACCAGCTCGGGGGAGAGCAGGTTCTCGCTGGGCACGGTCACCGACGTCGACAGCACAGTCAGCGCCGCGCGCGCTGCCTCAAGGCGGGCCGCCGCTTCGGGTTTGCGCTTACTCCACCGCACCGCCGGCGGTGGGCCGGTCTGCGGCTCCGAAACCTCGGGTGGGTCCGGGTTGACCCTGGCTGCAGCCAGGGCGTCGAGCCAGACCTGAGCACTGCGACGTTGCTTGCTACCGCCGAAAATCGGCAGCTTGGTCAGGTCGTCGACCGTGCCGGGGTCGGCCTGGGCGGCGGCGATGATCGCCGAATCGGGCAGGATACGGCCGGGGGCGATATCGCGGCGGCGGGCGATGTTATCGCGCACCGTCCACAGTTCGCGGACCGCGGCCAGGGTTTTACGATTGCGCACCTTGTGAATTCCTGAGGTGCGCCGCCACCGGTCGCGACGGGTCGGCTGGGCTTCGTAGGTGCGCAGGTGCTCGAATTCCTCTGCCGCCCAGTCGGTCTTACCTTGGTGTGCCAGCTCAGCGGCGACCGCATCGCGCAATTCGACGAGCACTTCGACATCGAGTGCGGCGTAGTTCAGCCACGCGTCGGGCAGCGGGCGTTTGGACCAGTCGGCGGCACCGTGGCCCTTGACCAGCCCCAGCCCGAGTAGCCGCTGCACCATCGCGGCCAGGTTGACCCGGTCGAATCCCGCCAATCTGCCGGCCAATTCGGTGTCATAAAGCGCCGGTGGTCGCATGCCGACTTCGGCCAGACACGGTAGGTCCTGGTCGGCGGCATGCAGAATCCATTCCCCGTCATCGAGGACCTTGGCGATGGGCCGCAGCACGGTCATCGGGTCACCGCCGTCGCCGACAGGGTCGATCAGCACCGTGCCCGCACCGGCCCGCCGGATCTGAATGAGGTAGGCCCGGTTGGAGTACCGGAACCCCGAGGCGCGCTCGGCGTCGACGGCAAACGCACCGTGTCCTGTGCCCAAAAACTCTGCGGCTTCGGCGATTTCGTATGCGGTGACCGAGGTTTCGGGTACTCCGTCGGCGGGCGCCGTCAGGGGAGTGGGTGCTGGTTCGTCCGAGTGTTCGGCGGTGTCTTCGGCTGGGGGTTCGACCGGGAGTTCGGTGTCTGGATCGGGGTGCGACATCTCAGGCGCGCGACCGCGATCCGAGGTTGGTGACCCCAACCGGTGGCAGACCGGCGGCGTGTTCGAGCACTTCGCAGAACGCCTGGACGTGGGTACCGAGATCGGGTGTCGTCGCGGTCCACGAGGCCCGCAGTTCGAGCTGATGGGCTCGGGGCGGCCCGGAGATATCGCCGTAGCGCACCGAGGTGGTGGCGGTGACGGTGCCGCCGAGTGCGGTGACGTGTTCCGAGCGCGATTCCAGAGCCTCGATCAGCCAGCTCCACGCCACCTCGGGTAGCAACGGGTCGATCGCCTCGGTGGAGTCCAGGTCGGCCTGGATGTAGGCGACCAGACGCATGGTGCCGTCCCAGGCGTCGGAGCCGTCGGGGTCGTGCAACAGGATCAGCCGCCCGAACGCGTCACCGTCGGATTGTTCGGGTACGACGGCAGCGTCCGGTTGCTTCACTTCTGCGCCGACGGCATAGCTGAAAGGCGCGAGCCGCTGGGGTGGGCGGATCGGGCCCACCTCTATTTCGGCCCGCACGGTAGCGGCATTCATCGCAGCTACCGCGGCGCGGAATTCAGCCGGTTCGGCAGACGTCACAATTTTCGACGGTAGACCTATCAGTGCAGCTAAGAGTGCAGGCGCGCCGCTTTTATCGGCATGGCAGCATAAGAAGCGATGAATACCCGTCGCGAGCTGCCCAATTCTGCCTACCTAGCCGCCGCAGCCGGCCGCAAACCGTCCCATATCCCGGTCTGGTTCATGCGCCAGGCCGGGCGGTCGCTGCCGGAATACCGGGCGTTGCGGGCCAAGAACACCATGATGCAGGCCTGTTTCGATGCCGAGCTGATCTGCGAGATCACCCTGCAACCGGTCCGCAGGCACAAGGTCGACGCTGCGATCCTGTTCTCCGATATCGTCGTGCCGCTGCGCGGGGCCGGTATCGATTTGGACATCGTGCCCGACGTCGGGCCGGTCATCGCCCACCCGATCCGATCCGCCGCCGATGTCGCGTCGATCAAACCCCTTGAAGCCCAACAGGTTGCGCCGGTCTCGGACGCGGTCAAGCTGCTGGTGAACGAGCTCGGCGAGGTACCACTGATCGGCTTCACCGGCGCCCCGTTCACGCTGGCGTCCTATCTGGTCGAAGGTGGGCCCAGCAAGCACCACGAGCGCACCAAGGCGATGATGCTCGGCGAGCCGGCGACCTGGCATGCGCTGATGACGGCGCTGACCGACATCACCATCGGTTTTCTGCAGGTACAGGTGGCCGCCGGCGTGGACGCCATTCAGCTGTTCGATTCGTGGGCGGGCACGCTGTCGCTGGCCGATTACCGTCAATACGTATTGCCGCACTCCACCAGGGTGTTCGCGACGCTGGCCGATGCCGGTGTGCCGATGACCCACTTTGGGGTCGGCACCGCTGAGCTGCTCGGGGCAATGTCGGAGGCGCTCGGCGTCGGCGGGCCCGCGGTGGTGGGCGTGGATTGGCGCACGTCGCTGACCGATGCGGCCGGTCGGGTGCCCAAGGATCGGGCACTGCAGGGCAACCTCGACCCGGTGGTGCTGCTGACGGAATGGGCGGTGGCCGAGCGCAGCGCCCGCGCCGTCGTGGAAGACGGCAGACGCGCCATCGAGGCGGGTGCGGCCGGGCACATCTTCAACTTCGGCCACGGCGTGCTGCCCGCCACCGATCCCGGTTTGCTCACCGATCTGGTGGCATTGGTGCATTCGTTGTGAAATCCGACGGCAACCCCACCTACTCCATCATCGGTGGCGGGATTTCCGGGCTGGTCGCCGCGTTCCGGTTGCGCCGCATCGTCGGTGACGACGCGACGATCACGCTGTTCGATCCGGCTGACCGGCTCGGCGGGATCCTGCGCACCGAACGGGTCGCCGGCCAGCCGATGGACGTCGGTGCGGAAGCGTTCGTCGTGCGCAGACCCGAAGTGCCCGCGCTGTTGGCCGAGCTCGGCCTGGCCGGCCGCCAGCTGGGCACCACCGGGGTGCGGCCCCTGATCTACAGCCAGGCCAGGCTGCACGCGTTGCCCTCGGACACCGTCAACGGAATCCCCAGTTCGGCGGGATCGATGGCCGGTCTGGTCGACGACCAGACGCTGAGCCGGATGGCGGTCGAGCCGACCCGGCCCCTGCAGTGGCGAAGCGGAGCCGACCCCACGGTCGCCCAGCTGGTCGACGACCGGTTCGGCGACCAGGTGGTGGCGCGGTCGGTCGACCCGATGCTGGCCGGGGTGTACGCGGGGTCCGCGGCGACGATCGGGCTGCGATCAGCGGTCCCGACGGTGGCGGCCGCCCTGGACCGGGGCGCGACCAGCCTGACCGACGCAGTGCGTGCCGCGCTGCCGCCGAATTCCGGCGCCCCGGTATTCGGGGCGATCGACGGCGGATACGAGGTGTTGGTCCGGGAACTGGTCGCCCAGAGTGGGGTGCGCTGGATCGGCGCAGGCATCGACGACATCAGCCGCGACGGCACCGGCTGGACGCTCTGCGATGACGCGGGCACGCACTGGCGCGCCGACGCCGTCATCCTGGCCCTGCCAGCGCCCCGACTGGCCCGGCTGGTCGCCGCGGTCGCGCCACGGACCGCCGCAGCCGCCGCCAGGATCACCGTGGCGTCGTCGGCGGTGGTGGCGCTCGCCGTCCCAGGCGGAACCCCACTGCCGTCACGCTCCGGGGTGCTGGTCGCCAGCGGGGAGCAGCTCAACGCCAAGGCCATCACGCTGTCCACCCGCAAATGGGGCCGCGGCGGGAACGCCGAGCTGCTGCGGCTGTCGTTCGGCCGCTTCGGGGACACCCTGGCCCGTGACACCTCCGACGAGCAGCTGCTGGCGTGGTCGGTGCGCGACCTGGCGACGGTCTTCGATGTCGACGTCGAGCCGGTCGATGTGTGTGTGCACCGCTGGCTGGATGCGATGCCGCAGTACGGGCCCGGACATGCCGAACTGATCGCCGAACTGCGGTCCGGGCTGCCCCCGACGCTGGCCGTCGCGGGCAGTTATCTCGATGGGATCGGCGTACCCGCCTGCGTCGGCGCCGCAGGGCGCGCGGCAACAGAGGTGGCCCGGGCGCTGACACCGGGCGGGGTGGCACGATAGGAGTCATGGCCAAGCTCGACTATGACGCGCTCAACTCCATGACCAGATACATGATGATCTCGGTCTTCGCTGTCCAACCTGAAGCGCTGGGCGAGGATCGCTCGGCGATCGTCGACGAGACGGCGACCTTCCTCAAGCAGCAGGAAGAGGGCGGCGTCGTCGTACGTGGCCTCTACGACGTCGCCGGGTTCCGGGCCGACGCCGACTTCATGATCTGGACGCACGCCGAGCGGGTCGAGGACCTGCAGGCGACCTACAAGGACTTCCGTCGCACATCGCTGGGACGGGTCAGCGAGCCGGTCTGGAGTGTGGTGGCCCTGCACCGGCCTGCCGAGTTCAACAAGAGTCACGTCCCGGCGTTCATTGCCGGCGAAGAGCCAGGCGACTACATCTGCGTCTACCCCTTCGTCCGGTCGCTGGAGTGGTACCTGCTGCCCGACGACGAACGCCGCAAGATGTTGGTCGAGCACGGCATGTCGGGCCGTGAATATCCCGACGTCCGCGCCAACACCGTGCCCGCCTTTGCGCTCGGCGACTACGAGTGGATTCTGGCGTTCGAAGGACCCGACCTCGGTCGCATCGTCGAACTCATGTGGAAGCTGCGGTACACCGACGCACGGCGTCACGTGCGCGAGGAGATCCCGTTCTTCACCGGCCCGCGCGTCGGCGTCGAGCAGCTGGTCGCTTCGCTTCCGTAACGCCAGCGCTATTCGGTCGGTACCAGCTTCAGCGAGATCGAGTTGATGCAGTACCGCTGATCGGTCGGCGTCGGGTATCCCTCGCCGGTGAACACGTGGCCGAGGTGGCTGTGGCAGTTCGCGCACAGCACCTCGACACGGCGCATGCCGTGGGTGGTGTCGGGGCGCAGGATCACCGCATCCGAATGCGACGGGTCGAAAAACGACGGCCATCCGCAATGCGATTCGAATTTCTCTGAGCTGCGGAACAATTCGGTGCCACACGCCCGGCATTCATAGACGCCTGCGGTTTTGGTGTCGGTGTACTCGCCGATATTCGCCGGCTCGGTGCCCGCTTGTCGCAGCACCGCGAATTCCGCGGGGGTGAGCTTCTCGCGCCACTGGTCGTCGGTCAGCTCCAACTTGGGGCCGGGTATCCCTGACGTCGTTTCCTGACTCATGCGTCTACGCTAGCGCGCGGCTCCCCACGAGTCATCCACGGCGGATCGATACCGCCGTCGAGGCGACCGTCCGCCTTGGCGTCGAGGTAGCGGAAATACAGCACCACGAACACCACGATCAGCAGCAGTGACCACCCGTAGGTCACGCGCATGTACTCCAAGAACCGGCCGGTGGTCGGCCAGTGCCAAAGCAGGTACTTGTCGATGGCCATGAATCCGTAGATGGCCAACCAAGCCGGCCAGTTCCTGATCACCGAGTTCGGCAGCACCACCGTCATCAGGAACGGGAACAGCATCATCGAGTAGTAACCCTGGCCCAGCGAGAGCACCAGGAACGAGGCCGTCAGCAGGACCCCGGACGATGTCAGCAGCCAGAACCGCGGATCGCGCTCACGGTAGTACTTGTTGAGCAGCCACAGGCTGGCGATGGTCAACGCCGCAAAGACGATGCGCAGCAGCAAGATCAGCCAGGGCGGCAGACCGTAGTAGGTGCCGTTGCCGACGATCGAGCTGTTGAAGTAGTCGCGGCTGCTCAAGATGTAGGGCAGCGTGCGGTGCACGAAGTTCATCGGATCGGCCACCAGCGGCCAGGCTGCCGCGTTGAACACCACCGGCACCGCGATACCCGCGACCACCGCGCGCCACTGTCGGTTGAGCAGTGGCAGCAGCAGCAGTGGTGCGAGCGAGGGTTTGACCACCAGCGACAATCCGATGGCGATACCGGCCAACCATTGATGTTTGGGCTTGCCGTCGAGCAACCAGCGCAGGAACAGCACCTCCAGCAGCAGCATGACGCCGTTGATATTGGTGAACACCAACGTGTTGGTCACCGACTCGGTGCAGAACATCGCCAGGATCAGCGCCGGGAGCGCCACCGAGGTGAACGTGTAATTGAACAGCCGGATCAGGAAGTAGGCGGCCAGCAGGATCGCGATGGTGTTGAAGGTGATGAACCAGTACCGCGATGCGTCGACGGGCAGGTAGCCGAAGGGGGCCAGCAGCAGGGTGCCGCCCGGCGGGTAGAGGTAATGCGGGTCGACGTAGTCGAAATGCTCGTTGTAGATATCCCAGCCGAGCTTGAAGTTGATGACCGCGCGGTAGACCGGGCCGAAGTCGTCGGTGATGAACCCGTTGGTCGCCAGCACGTAGCTGCGGTGGAACACCGACATGAGCGCCAGGGGCCACAACGCCGAACGCAGCACCGTCGCGACGCTCGGTGCGGTGGTACGGGGCGCGAACAGACGCAGGACGGATCCGCGCCAGTCGGATTTACCAGGATTATCGGAACCAACAGCCGCCACGGCAGCACCGTACACCGACGCCCTTGACGGTTGTCTCAGGCTGGGCAGTACGTGTCTGTCTCGGGTGTCTTACCGCTGTCCAGGTAGCCGAGCAGGGGCGGCATTGCGCACCCGCTGTAGATGCTGGCGCCGTGGCCGATGCCCTGCCACATCACCCGCCTGCTGTTGGATCCGGCGTTGATGATGGTGGCCGCGGTGGCGGGCACGCCTTCGGCGCCGACGATCGGGTCGTTCTGCACTCCCAGGATCAGGACGCCGACCTTGAGGTCCTTCGGTGCATCGGGTGCGGTACCGCTGGGCCAGTTCAGGCATTTGACGAGGTTCAGTGCGGCGACGGAGCCGAATTGCGGGTACAGCTTGCCCCAGGCGACGACGAGTTCGCGGACCCGGTCGGGGGTGGGCCGGTTCAATGAGTCGCTGCAGCGGTTGATGAATTGACCGTCGGTTTCCTGCACGGCGTCGGCCTGGTCGATGAGGTTGTTCAGCTGGTTATCGTCGCCGTTGCGGGCCGATGCCAGGGCGCCGGCCAGTCGCGCGGTGTTGGTGGCCCGGTCGCCATCGGGAAATCCGAGCGCGGTGACGATGCCGTTGACCAGAGCCGATACCGCTTGCCCGCCGGGACCGTTGCCGTTGCGGGCGGCAGACAGCAAAGAGTCCACCGCGGCTTTGGGATCGGCGCCAAGGGGACAGTTGGTGGCGGCGCATTGGGCGGCGAAGGCGTCCAATGCGGCCTGCTGGCCTTTGACCTGCTGCTCGGCGGCGGCTTCTGCGCTGATACCCAGGGCGACCGGAGAGTCCAGCACCAATCGGGCCACCTTGTCGGGGTGTGAGCTCGCATAGGACAGGGCGACCTGGCTGCCGTTGCCGATTCCGATCAGCGCCAGCGAGGGCACGTCCCAGATGCTGCGCAGCTTCTCGATGTCCTCGCCCGCATGGGCGTTGTCGTAGGCCGAGTCGCCGGGGGCAATGGTGTCGGTGCAGCTGGTCGTTGCCGTCATGGTGACCGCGCCGAGCCTGGCGACCGGGTCGTCGCCGGCCTCGAACTGCGCCTGGTCTCGCATCTCCTGGCGGTCGTAGAGGTCGCGGCAGTCCACCGGGCCGGACATGCCCATTCCGCGGCGGTCGACGGCGACGATGGGATGCGATTTGAGGATGTCGGCGCCGGAGCGGGTCAGCCACACCGGCAGCTGAAGCGACGTCGGCAGGTCTGATCCGGTGGTGAACACCAGTGGGCCGGCATCCGGTGGCGTCTGCACCGAGCGGGCCCGCACCACACCGATGGTCAGCGTCCCGGTGGCGCCGTTGATCGGGTCGAGATCGGCGTCGTAGGTCGCGCAGTCCAGGGTGACCCCGGGCGGCGCGGGCAATGCGGCGTCACCGAACACGCGCGACGTGCACTCCCGCCAGCTCAGGTCGTTCTTGGGCGCGGCAATCGGCGGGGGACCGTCTTGCGGGGCAGCGGTGGTCGTGGGTCCACCGCCACTATGACCGGAGTCGGTGGCGAATTTCGGGTTGGCGGCCAGCCCGGGCGCGCAACCGGCCAGCAGTGCGCTGACCGAGAGCAGGACGGTGGCGATCTGGGCCCGGCGACTCATGCAGCCCACAGTAGCGATAGGTGCTTCATGCACCCCGCACGTAACGGCAGTACAAGTATCCGAGGTCGTCGGCCAGCAGGTGCGCGCGCCGCAGTCGGGTATCGATGGCGCCTGCGGCCTTCGCGATCCGGCTGCCGTCGCCGCCGACGACGGTCGGGGCCAGCGTCAGACACAACTCGTCGAGCAGGTTGTCCCCGATGAAGGTGCCCAGCAGGCTGGGCCCGCCCTCGGTGAGCACGCGGGTCAGGCCGCGGGCGGCCAGCGCTGCCAGCATGGTCGCGGCGTCCACGCCCGACGGGTCGGCGCCCGAACAGTCGATGACCTCGGCAATACCGTGTAGTCGATCCCTGGTGTCGGCCGCGGATGCGGTGCTGGTCAGGATCAGCGGCGGCACCTCGGTCTGGGTGAACACCTTGGCGTCGCGGTCGAGTTGTCCGGAGCGGGTGACGATCGCGATCGGTGGGATTTCGGCCTGCCCGCGGGCCTGGCGGTCTTGGCGCTCGGCGACGTTCAGTTGGGCGCCGGCGTAATTCTCTGCCCGCACGGTGCCGGCTCCGACGACGATGACGTCTGTCAGTTCGCGCATCAGCCGGAACAACGCCCGATCACCGGGCCCACCAAGGCCGCCCGATTTGCCGTCGAGGGTGGCGCCGCCGTCGAGACTGCTGATGAAGTTGGCCCGCACCCAGCACGCCGTCAGATCGGCGGGGTACGCGTAGAGCTCGGGCAGGCGGGATTCGTCGACTGCTTCGGTCGCGCCGAGCAGTGTGAGCTGTGTCCCAGCAGTGGGTTCGGCCATAAGGACGATTGCAGCACGTCGCTACAGTGCGTGCATGAATTCCCCCGGGGTTGGCCATCTGGTTGACCGTCATCCCACGGTGTCGCCGGAGCGGCTGATCGCCGGGCTCAATCCGCCTCCGACGTTTAGTGACGTCAGCTTCGCGACGTACCGCCCCGACCCGGACCAGCCGTCCCAGACCGCCGCGGTCGAGTCCTGCCAGAACTTCTGCGCGCAGGCCGCGCAACGCCGGGTCGGCAAGAAGAAGTTGTTCGGCAAGCGTGAGGTGCTGCCGGGGGTGGGCCTGTACCTCGACGGCGGTTTCGGTGTCGGCAAGACCCACCTGTTGGCTTCGATCTACTACACGCTCACCGGAGCTGACGCAGCGCCCGCGGCGTTCGCGACGTTCGGGGAGCTGACCCAGCTGGCCGGTGTCTTCGGCTTCGTGGAGTGCATCGATCTGCTATCTGAATATGTCGTGGTCTGCATCGACGAGTTCGAGCTCGACGACCCAGGCAACACCACGCTGGTCTCCCGGATGCTCTCGCAACTGGTGGAGCGGGGAGTGTCGATTGCGGCGACGTCCAACACGCTGCCCGAGCAGCTCGGCGAAGGCCGGTTCGCCGCCCAGGACTTCCTGCGCGAAATCAACACGCTGGCAAAGATTTTCACGACGGTGCGGATCGAAGGCCCGGATTACCGCCATCGTGGGTTGCCGCCGGCGCCCGAACCGCTCACCAATGAGCAGGTCGCCGAGCGGGCAGCGCAGGTACCCGGTGCCACCCTCGACGGGTTCGACGCGTTGTGCAAACACTTGGCGACCATGCATCCGTCGCGGTATCAGGCGTTGATCGACGGTGTTGCCGAGGTTTTCATTACCGGTGTGCATCAGATCGACGATCAGAGTGTGGCGCTGCGACTGGTGTCGCTGACCGACCGGCTTTATGACGCGGGTATTCCGGTGGTCGCCTCAGGGGCGAAGCTCGATACCGTCTTCAGCGACGAGATGGTCGCCGGCGGTTACCGCAAGAAATATCTGCGGGCCACCTCGCGGCTGCTGGCGCTGACCGCGGCCGGGATCAAGACGCTCTAGTTTTTCCCGCGAACAGACGCAAAGGTCCAGCAACACGCCGGTCTGAGATACCCCTTTATGTCTGCTCGGCGGAGGGCAGGGGCCGCACCAACACGTAATCGGCTTCGATACCCGACCCCAACCGGAATGTCTTGGTGCCGGCCACGGTGAACCCGTGCTTGCCGTAGAACCGCTGCGCGCGCAGGTTCTGCTGATTCACCCCGAGCCACACGCTGGCCGCGCCCGCCGCGGCGGCGTGCTCCAGCGCAGCCTGCATCAGGGCTGCCGAGACCGCACCGCCATGGCTGTCGGGCAGGACGTACATCTTCGACAGTTCCACCGAGGGGCGCGCCGCGACTGCCTGCTGGACGTCGGGATCGTCGGGCACCCCGTCAATCGTCATGGCGTACCCCAGGATTCGCGGGCCCGAGGTGTGATCGCGGGCGATCAGCACGGCGCGGGTGGGGTCGACGATGTATTCGGTGAACCGGCCGACGGACAGGGTGGTGGCGATGAACGCGGCGATATCGTCGGGGTGCGCGGCCGGTGGGCAGGCCAGCGGGAATGTGGTGGCCGCGACGTCGGCGAGCTCAACGAGGTCACCCACTTTTGCGGTGGATACGTCAACGGTCATGCGATGGTCAGGGCAGTGGTGTGCCCGGCTCCCAGATGTTCCACTGCGCCAGATGCTTGCCCGAACGGGGTTCCAGGAGAACCACATTGGTGACACCGGCCCGGTACACCTGCCAGTACACCGCTCCGTCGACGGTGGCGCCGTTGGGCACGTTGAGCAGCGCGGTCTGCAGCGCATCGGGTGCGTCGGTGTTCTTGGGTGCATAAGCGTCGGCGTAGGGAGTGACGCCGTCGAAGCTGAACGCCAACGCCATCGCCGACGGTGTGGGTACTTCCACGGCGTGCACGGTCACCGCCGCGCGCCAGGGTCCACCCTCGTTACGCCACCGGGGGGACCCGGTCGGGGCATAGCCCGGCGGCGGGTCGGTGGGCAGGACGTCGTGGACGGTGACGTCGGCGACGATGCCTCCGTAGTTGACGCGCAGGGTGTCTCCGAGTCGGCCGATCGGTGTGTCAGCCGCCGCGGCGACAGGGGCGGGACCGACACCGACGACGGCGATGGTGAGGGCTCCGAGCAGGGTCGCAAACCAGCGGCGCATGAAAGGCATGATGGCACATGGCCGGCAACCGGCGGGCGGGTTGGTCCCGAACGGGCTCAGGAGGCCCAGGGTCCGAGGCCGCCGACCTTGTCGATGCTGATCCGGGTCAGGAATCCCGCCGGTGACCCTTCAGGTGGGAAACCCGAATTGGGGCCGAGCATGACCTCAGCCAGTGCGTCCAGCAATTCGGGCGCACCGCCCTCGACGATGCGTGCCGTGCCGGTCACCGACAGATACGGCGTCTGCACACCCGGCTTCGCTGGCGCGACCATGGTCACCGCCACCCGCGGGTTGTTGCGGACGTTGCGGACCTTCTTGTAGGCGGCAAGGTGAGCGGTGACAAGCTCGTCACCGTCCGGGGTGGACTGCAGCGCGAACCAGACCAGACTGACCTGCGGGCCGCCGTCGGGGTTGAGTGTCACCAGGGTGCCGTCAACACCCGATCCGATGAAGTCACGAGCGGCGTCATTGAGTTTCATGTCGATACCAACTCCTTTATCCCTGAAAGTACTCCCAGACCGTCGTCTGATCAGGCTGCGTGCTCCAAATCGAGCAACGTCAGCTTGGTCTCCGCGCCGCCCAAGTACTGACCGGGGGAGCCGTCGGAGCGCACCACCCGGTGACACGGGATGACCACCGGCAACGGATTGTGTGCGCAGGCGCTGCCGACCGCCCGGACTGCCTTCGGGCTGCCCACCGCGGCGGCGACATCGGCATAGGTTTCGCGTTGTCCGTAGCCGATATCGCGCAGATGCTCGATCACGGTGCGCCGAAAGCCTTGTGTCAGACGCAGATCCATCGCCACATCGAATCCGGTACGCCGATGGGAGAAGTACTCGTCGAGCTGTCGGGCGGTGTCGTCCAAGCGGGCAGGCGCGCGCAGGATGCGGGGGCTGATGAGCTCGGCCAAGCTGGCCAGGACCGCATCGTGGCCCTCGATGTCGAAAGCCACCCGCACCAGACCGAGCTCGGTCCTGGCCAGCAGCAGGACGCCGATAGGAGTGTCGACGGTGCGGTAGGCGATATCGAGCAGCTCACCGTCGACAGCATCGGTCACCAGCCGAGCATGCAGCCGGTTCAGCGCGACCGCTTCATCGGATTGGCTAAACATGTTGGTAGTCATCAGGTTTGATCCTTTGCGTAAAACGCACGGAGCGTTTTGATACCGTCCGCGGCGGCACGGCGCGCGGCGTCGGGGGAGTTGCCAAGCAGGGCAGCGATATCGGCGAACGGCAACCCCGCGATGTGGTGATACGCCACCGCCAGGCGCTGTTTGTCGGGGAGCCGGGCCAGTGCTGGCCACAGGTCAAGGTCGCGGCCGGCGGGGTCGGCGTGGGTAGCGGCCCGCTCGGGTACGACGTCGGTCGGTACCGCGCGCCGGGAGCGGGCCCGGCCGGCGTCCAGCGCGCGCCGGTGCGCGATCGTCACCAGCCAGGCCTCGACATTGGCATCGGCTGGCAGTTCGGGGTAGGCGCGCAACGCCGAGAGGAAAGTTTCCGACCAGGCGTCCTCGGCGTCGTCAGGCCCGACGACCGCACGACAGACTCGCAGCACGGTCACTCCGTGCTGCGCCACCACTTCCTCGAACGGACGCACCCTCACATCATGAAGACGCCCGGGCACCGGTGATTGTGAGGTCAGCTGTTTTCGCTGACCGACCTGAGCATCCCGGCCAGGTCGGATTCCGTGGTGACCTTGTCGATTCCCAAACGGTGCAGGGGTCCGTCACCGTCTTCGCATTCCAGCAGCGCCAACAGCAAGTGCTCGGTGCCGATGTAGTTGTGGCCGAGGCGAAGGGCCTCCCGAAACGTCAGTTCCAGCACCTTCTTCGCCGGGCCGTTGAACGGCACCAGCGCCAACGGCTCGCCATCAGGTGGCGGCAGTGTGACGGTGGCACGCACGTGCTCGGGCGTGACGCCTTGGGCGGCCAGCAGGGCCACCGACAAGGCGCCGGTGTCGTCCAGCAGGCCCAGGAGCAGGTGGTCAGGTGCGATCTCGTGGTTGCGGGCGTCATGGGCGGCGGTCTGCGCAATGACGACCGCACTGCGCGCACGGGGGGTGAAGCGGGCGAACCCCTCATTGGGGTCCATCGGGACGGTGTCGGCCTTGGGCACGAAACGCTTCTGGGCGGCCTGTTTGGTGACGCCCATACAGGTGCCGATATCGGTCCACGAGGCGCCCGAGCGGCGGGCTTGATCGACGAAATGCCCGATCAGGTGATCCGCGACCTCGCCGAGGTGCTCGGCGGTCAGCATCGCGTCGGTGAGCTGTTCGAGTGCATCGCTGTGCACGGATTTGATGGCGTGAATCAGGGTGTCGAGGCTGACGGGGTAGGTGATCGGGGCGGCATCGCTCATGCGTCAACGGTAGGTTGACGATGGACGTTCGTCAACTGTGGGTTGACGATGGTGACGGGTCGGAGGTTCACTCGCCGCCGCGGCTCCGGCATGCCTAAAATCAGTCCCTGAGCCATCGGTCGGGGTACGCCGAGGAGCCATCATGAAGAATCGAATCCGCCGCAGCGCAGTCACTCTCGGCGTCCTGACGGGGGTGTTGGCCGCCCCAATGGCGGTGGCCACCATTGCGACGCCCGCAGTGAGTTGGGCCTGCCCCGTTGGTCAGGTCCCACAGGGAGGTGGGTGCGCGGCCTACTGTCCGCCGGGCGCGTTGCTCGATACCCAATCTGGTTCCTGCGTGCAGCCCGCAGCCGCACCGGCACCGCCTCCGCCTCCGCCTGCCCCGGCCTGGAATGGCGACATCACGCCGTTCTTCTCGGTATGCGCCGGTGTCCCGACGCCGATCCCGTTCGTCGGTATCAACGCCTGTATCTAGCCCTTGGGGTAGCCGCGGCGCACACTGCGATCGAGGATGCCCAGGGTGGCCCGGATGGCCAGCTCGGAGATGACCGGGAAGATGCCGGCGTCGCGCCACTTCTGGTCGATAGTGGACCAGTCGTAGAACGACGTGACCACAGTCCCCTCGCCATCGGCGGCGGGTTCCAGCCGGTACCCGTAGACGTGTCCGATTTGTGGGCGGATCTGCCCGAGAATGGTCCAGGCGATCAACGCGTCAGGTTCGAATTCGGTGATCTGCACCGTCACGTCGTAGCGGCCCAACGCCGGGAAGTCGTTCAACGCTTCACGATCCATATGCACGACGAACGAGTCGCCCACCGCGGTCACCGGATCCCCGTCAGCGTTCTGCAGCATGCCCGACGAGTCGATGGCGACGTGCCCCTGTGGGTCACACAAGAGGGCAAAGATGTCGGCTGCGGGGGCGGGAATGGTGCGCTGAAGTTCGATGCGATCGGTCATGACTCGATTCTGTCTGATGTGATTCCAGGGATTTCCCGAAAGTGTGGTTTGGATCACAGTCATCGGGGTACAACATGTCGCACGACTTCTGGTTCGGGAGGGGGCACCGATGTTCTTGGTCGTCATGTTGTATCTGCTCGGTGTCATGGTGTCGGCAATCGCCTCCGCGTACGCCAGTCCGCGCTGGCTGCCCAACGTCGGGCCCGACGGCGCGTCAGCACCGTCGGCGGTACTTGTCACCGTGTTGCTGTGGCCATTGTTGATCGCGGGTGCGGGCCAGTTTTTCGTCTCCGTCGCGCTGCACAGGCGTGAGGTGCGCGACGTGATCGTTTCCCCGTTCAGCCACGCCTAGGCCGGGGTTTAGGGCGGGCAAATCACGGGAAGGCGTTTCTCGAATCGAAACTCCGATGAGAGAAGACGATCTTGCTCACCGTATTCACGACGATCTACCTGATCGGCCTTGTGGTGACCACAATTGGTGCCTACGCCGAGGGGCGCTGGTTTCTGCGCGACGAGCGGACTCCAACAACGCATCCGCTAGCGGTGGCCGTGCTCGCCGGAGCGCTGTGGCCATTGCTCCTGCTGGGAGTCGTCGAGGTGGGCGCCGTGGTCGCGCTGCAGAAGACCATGCGCGAGCCTCGCACCGGGGTCCAGATCTACGGTTAGGGCTCTCCGACCAGCCCGACCGTGAGATCGGCGGGGACCGTCGCTTCCACATCAGGGCCACCGGCGGTGGACTGCAGCACCACCGCGAACGTTTCCGCATCGAGTGGGGTGATCTCCCTGACCAGGAACACGCCAGGTTCCAGCGGTCCGTCCGGACCCACCGAAATTCGTTGATCCACCCGTGCATCCGCGATGGAAATTTCTGTCACTGCCATCGATCGAGAATAAGACGGATTGAACCGGACGTTGAGCTTTGTCGTATATGCGTGTGCAGGGCCGCACACTTGAAGCGAATCCCCCGACCCGTGGAAAGACTGCGGCCCTGCGTCTTCGTCACGGCGCCGATGACGTGAATCGTGTTCTTGCGCTGTCGGTTTCCCCGCGGCAGACCTAAGGCCGCTGCCAAACCGCGAGTCGGCCCGTCACCACGTGGGTGACGGGCCGACTCGGGAACAGATCAGGATCTGGTTGGAATCAGTAGCTAAAACCAGACTTTTCGTCCACCGACGGCGCGACCGGTCTGGCCAAGCACCAGCAGGATGAGTCCGACGACGAGAAGAATGCCGCCGATCGTGTAGAGGATGGGCAGCGGCACGAGGTAGCCGACAACGATGAGGATGATTCCGAGAACAATCATCAGTGCTCCTTGTTATTGACGATAGCGACGAGATCTCTTGTACCCCGGTGTCGCACAATCAAACCGGCATCGCCAAACTCGATATGCGACCTGACCCGGATTGGTTTGCATTGCCGCAGGGTAGGCGGTTCGGGAGTGAGGCCGCAGAGGTAGCGACAACTGATTACTGCGGCCTCGCTCGCGGCCTGACCGGCCTTGCTAGAACCGGTCAAAAAACCGCCGCACGAACTTCACCCAGCGCGATTACCCCGCGGGTTTGGGCGGGTTCATGTAGACGGGCGGGTTGGAGCGCGTGACGTTGGTTCGGGGAGCGGACCTCGTCGAGGGGGCAGCGCTGGTCGGAGGAGCAGCGCTCGTCGAAGTGGCGACACTCGTCGAGGGGGCGGCGGTGGTTGTTGGGGCAGCGGTCGTCTGAGGGGCGACGGTGGCCGTGGGGGCGGCGGTGGTCGGCGGCGCTTCGACTATCGGCGGAGCCGCGACTGTGGGGGGAGTAGCGACTGTCGGCGGAGCCTCGACTGTCGGCGGAGCTTCAATCGTGGGAGTAGCCCTCGTTGAAGGAGTGGCGCCGGTGGTGTCAGTTGGCTCCGTGGAGATCGGTACGTACGCCGGGGCGCTCCCTGGCGAATGCAGAAGAGTCAGCACCACAATGACCGCCGTTACGGCGATTGCGGCCGTCATCGCCAACCCGCGGACGGATACATGCCGTAAAAGCCAGTGTTCTTCTGTCCCTCGCACGCGACTGCACATTACTACGCATCCTGGGCGGAACTGTGCGCTAAAACGCTGCGCAGCCAGTTGTTTCGTTGCTCAGTCGGTTGCCATCCCGCGGCACCTGTTTGGCTGCTGGCGGGGTTGGGCGTTGCAGATACCTGACCGACCAGTCACCGGAGTCTATGCGGTGCGAATCCGCCGGAGAAAATTGGATCTGAAAGTGCAGTGGTGCTGGTGCGCGATACTGGGATTGAACCAGTGACCTCTTCCGTGTCAGGGAAGCGCTCTCCCGCTGAGCTAATCGCGCCGGGTACATCTTGGAGGTGGAGACGGGAATCGAACCCGTGTGCACGGCTTTGCAGGCCGTTGCCTCACCACTCGGCCACTCCACCATTTGGGTTTGATGCGACTGCACCTTCGAGCGGATGACGGGATTCGAACCCGCGACCCCAACCTTGGCAAGGTTGTGCGCTACCAACTGCGCTACATCCGCGTGCTACGGGCGAGATCGTCGCCCGTTGCGAAAAACGACGATAGTCCACCCGAGCGCGGCTACACAAATCCCTGGTGACCGCGTGACAGCGAGCAGGCAGACCGCGGGCGACGTCAGAACAGTTGGCGTCCATCGCGAGACGGGAGAAAGTTGCGGCCCTCGTCGACGTCACGGCAGGTCATCCCTAATGCCGGGCTGCCGCAGTGCGGCGGACTCGTCCTCGTCGACTGGCGATATGCCTGGCCCGCATCGTGATGCCGACGCATACGACGGACGGCGTGTCGCCGGGAGCCGCCGCCATTTCCTGACCGAAATCGGTGACATGAATGCACGCTGCCGGTCTCGGCGGTGGTGACACGATCGCTCCCGGAACAATGACCTGCGGATTCAGGGTAGAAGACTCGTGCGTGCTAATCTTCCTCCTCGTTCGACTGGTCCCGTGGCTCAGTGGGAGAGCGTCCGCTTCACACGCGGAAGGTCGCTGGTTCGATCCCAGCCGGGACCACTCAGTAAGAAGTCGGCCGACTACCAATCGGCGCGAGACCGTCCTGAATTCTGCGCCGGACCGTTCTTCGTGATGACGCGCAGCGCGAATTGCTTTCACGCTGCGTGACCTCACTACCTCACAGCCCCAACCCATGGCCCGCCTCCCTGAACGCTAGTCGGGGCAGCAGGAGTCGACGCTCGGTTGCGCAGCCGAATCGTGGTTCCAGGTATGGGCCGAACGTGAAGGAAGCAACAGCGTGGTCATCGCTTCGAAAGAGAGCTTCGGTTGGTCGACGAAGACATTCATCGACCCGCGGTTGTGTGCGGCAGTCATCGGCTGGCTCACGTTCGGCGGCAACATCATTGACCGGCACCGACTCCTATCGGCTGGCGCACGCCCAAAGCAAAGCTCATAGGGTGAGGTATCCGAGACCGCGTGCGCGGGAGTTAGGCGGTGACCTCGCGGCGGCGCAGGGTGGTGACGGCCAGAAATACGAGAGCCAGGATCTGCACGGTGGCGACGACGATGATCATGGTGGCGACGGAGTGTTCGTAGAGATATCCGGTCATCGCCCCGCCGCCGGCGGTGGCCACGCCCAGGACGGCGGCGTAGAGGCCGTAGGCGCTGGCCCTGCGTTCGGGTGCGACGAGATCGGCGACCACGGCCCGCAGCGTCGATTCCTGGATACCGACCGCAGCTCCCCACAACAATGCCCCGACGATCACCCACCACGTATTGGTGGTGAACGCTGCAACGGGGATGGCGATCGCCAGGATTGGTAGCACAATCAGGACGCGCGGGCCGGTACGGTCGTAAGCCCACCCGGTGACTAGAGCGGCGAGAGCGTCGACCACCATCGCGCCGGCGTAGATCAACGGGACTGCGGCGGCGGGAAGGATGCCGCGGGCCACCATGTGGAAGGACAGCACTCCGAAGGTGGCGAAGCCGAGCATGGTGGCGGCGGTGAACACTGAGTAGATCCAGAACTGTCGCGGCATCGCCGCCCACCACCGGATCGCGCGTCGTTCCGGACCGCCAGCATGGGGCTCCGGTAGCGGGGTAGTGGGTTCGTAAGTGGCAGGGTTGGGGACCCGGATGCGCAGACGGACCAGCAGGGCCAGGACTGCGACCCCGGGGATCGCCAGCACCCCGAGTGTGGCGCCGTAGTGCCCGCCGGTGACCGCGAGCATGCTGGCCACGACCAGTGGTCCAATGATGCCCCCGATGGAATCGAGGGCTTCGTGCACAGCGAATCCGCGGCCGCGCCCGACGGCCGCGGACGCGAAGGACAGCAGGGTGTCTTTGGCGGGGCTGCGGATTGCTTTGCCGACGCGTTCGGCGATGACCAAAGCGCAGGCGACCCAGAGGATCCCGGTGACCCCGAGGACGGGGACGGTGATCACGGTCAGGGCGTACCCGGCGATCGTCCACGCCCAGAACCGGCGGGTGCGGTCGGTCAACGGTCCTGACACCAGTCGCAGCAGCAGCGCGGAGGCTTCCCCGATGCCGGTGACCACGCCGACGACCAGTGCCGTCGCTCCGAGGGAGGCCAGCAAGGGGCCGGTGATCGAGCGGGCGCCTTCGTAGACGATGTCGGCGAGCAGGCTGATCGTGCCAAAGGACACGATGAACCGCCACGCGCTGAACGCACCAGACGCGCGAGCCGGACTGCTCACCGGAACATTCCCATCGGCTGGCTGCTTGCTGCCGTGTCGGTCAAAGCCATCAGTGCCAACGCCACGAGAGCCAGGGCGGCCGCGCTCGACAACGTTTCACAGGTCATTTCAGTGCCAGCCACCCGCCGACTCAATGACGCCATCTGAGAACTCTAGGGTTTGAGTGCCGCGTTGGCCGCGCTGTGAAGGTGGAATGCGCTGTGGTCACACCCGGGATGCTGTCGAGCTGGAGTGGGGTAGTCCGGTGGCCGTTCGTGGTCGAAATCCGGGGTCGGGAGGCCGATTCGATGGCCGTTCCGGTATAGACGCGACCAGGGCGGGAGCCCTGGCAGGTGTGGCATCACGAAAGTTGCTGAGACGATCCGGTGTGGTCGACCTCGCCGCTGCGTCGTATCTTCCCGCGGTGAAAAGCCATTGCACGCAGGTGAACTGAGGGGAATCGGGATACGCGCCCAGTACGGCTCCAGCGGGGCGAGCCGATCAGCAGCTTCCTTCAGACGGCACCAGGCTTCCCCGCGTAACTGCCAGACACTGTTGTATGCGTGCGAGCTGTCAGCCATCGCAGGACGGCAGAATTTCCGGGCACGCCTGGTAACCGCCGGTCACCAACTCGCACAACGGAGTGGGTCGGTAGGTGACCGACGGGTGAACACTCGTCGACCTCACGGATTGCTGGTGGTAGCCGACGCTCGCGGACGGCACCATTGTGTGATGGATCCGTTTGTCTCGGTGTATGTCGACGGGACCGCTACCGCAGAACGCGTGGGCGCCGCCATCGAGGGGTTGGCGATGCCACCTGGAATAGACAGCATTGCCATCACGTCGGCGTCGACCGACGATTTAGGGTGCCGAACCGTTGTCGACTTGACCGGCAGCTTCGACGAGAAGACCGAAGGCCGCCGTATCGCTCGTCTCTACTCCGCCCAGTTGTCCGAAGCGCTGGGCGTCCCTGCGTTTGCCTTGGACGACCTGCTCGTGGCTGAACAAGCCGCGTGGTGAGCTGACGGCGACCGACAGTTTCCGGAGTCGTCCACCCGCGACTGGTGCGCGAACTCACCGTGGTCCCTGCACAACTGGAACTGTGCCTCACCTACCGGTTGACGTTTCCAGTCGCTGGACGCAAGCTGGGGCATGGCCGACATCAGCGAAGACGTAAAAATCGCCGAGGTCGAGCGGCGCTTGAGCAGCAAATTCCCGCAGTTTCCTCAGTCCGAAGTGTGCAGCATCATCGCCAGCGCGCGCGCTCGATTCGAGCAGAGCCCGATACGGGACTTTGTTCCTCTCCTTGTTGAGCGCAACGCCAGTGCTCGACTCGACAAGCTCTTGAGTTTGGCGCCACAGCAACAGATATCGGCTTGACTCGGCCTACTCGCTGACTACGCGGACGAATTAGGGGTCTGCGGGTGCACACTGGTGGTACAGGCAGGTGAAGGCGATTGTGAGGGGTCCGGGTGTGGCGATCAAGCCGCGGCTCTTCGCCGTGTTCTGGGTTGGCGCTGTCGGCGTTTCAATCAATGGCGCACCGCTAGCCGCTGCTGTCCCGCCGGCAAGCGGGGAATCAGCCCACGACGTTGTTCGTGATCTCGAAGCCCAGGGCTACGACGTCGGGATCAACTGGATCAACGGCAACACCACTGCGTCGCTGTCTGAATGCGCGGTATCGGCAATCCACAATCCCGATAGCACGCCAGGACCACCGGCGACGTTCACCACCGTCTACATCGATGTGGTGTGCCCGAACAACGATGACTCCGGCGGGATATCAGTCGGGGCTCAGATCGGGTGAGTCAATGCACGCAGGCCGAACTCGCTGTGGGCGCGACGCTCAACCAGCAGTTGCACGAAATCCCGTAGTCTACTCTGCTCTGACCGTGCGTGCGCCTCACTGGTGTCAATCGTCAACTTGGCGTTCACTTTCCGGTCACACACGGATTGCCGCGCGAGAATTAGGAAATGGTGAGACTATCCGTAGATGGTCGAGGACGCGGGGACAGCGCAAGCCCGGATACTGCTCGAAGCGTTGTTCGAACAGGTCGCCGACATCTCGCAGAAGCTGGAGACCGCCGAGATGCGCGGTCTGCGGACATCGATCCGCGGCGCGCTGCATGACCGCCGTGAACACTCCGAGTTACGGCGGGACCTCTACGAGGCCCACCGACTCATCGAGAGCCTGCACAAACGTTTCCCCGATACCCGCCCCCGCCGGCAGGCAGTGGGCAACGCACGGCGTGTGATGGCCACCAGTCGCATCGGTTGACCGCTACGGCACTGATCTAGAGCCGAACCTTCAGGCCAGGCACTCCAGACGGCCCGATCTGGCCTAAGCGCAACGCTCTGACCTGTCGAACTGCAAATGCTCTGTGCTCCAGGCTTTTTCACACAGCGAAGGTCACCTGTTCGATCCCAGTCGGGATCACCCAATGCAACGTGGGCCTACACCGGCTCTCGTTCACCAACCGAGCCGCTCCCTTGGCACCTACAGGTGGTTCGCGATAGTTGTTGTGGCCCAGGGGCCCTCGGCTGGGACCCGGTTTGCGAAAAGTGCTCCCGCTCTGTGCTATTGGTTGCTGTCGTCTCCTCAAAATCAAACACACAGTCGTGTCAGTTCGGTGCTTCCGGTGGATCCATGACGAAGAGGTCGGATCAACGGGCCGGTTAGTTCCCTGGGAATCTACTGTGCGCTAGAACTTTCGCGCGTCCATCGGTTATGTTTCTCGCGTTCATTGCGAGCGGTTGCGGAAACCGGTGCTATTCCGGTGCGGTCGCGCCACTGTGTCCGACGGTGCCGAGGGATTCGGTGCCGACGGGAGCCAGACCCGGCCCCTCGCTGCTAGCCACAAACGGGGCGCAGTTTCCCCTTAAGGACGGCTCATGCCTCAAGCACTTCCTGACACCAGCCCGAACGCCATCCGGCGCCTTGTCACATCGTGGAGCAGAAAAGACTGGCTCGAGGTCAGCGCGCTTGCCGGTGTCATCGCAGCCCTGCACATCGTCGGGTTCGGTGCCCTGATCTTGTTCGTCGCCCCCAACCATTATCAGGTGGGGACGGAGGTTTTCGGAGTTGGGCTCGGCGTTACTGCCTACACCTTCGGTATGCGCCACGCCTTCGACGCCGATCACATTGCCGCCATCGACAACACCACCCGCAAACTGATGGCTGACGGCAGCAAGCCCAAGTCGGTCGGGTTCTGGTTCGCCATGGGGCATTCGGCGATGGTGCTGATGATGGCGATTCTGGTCATCGCGGGAACCAAAGCCGTCAGCACGCTGCTCGATGAGGATTCCCCGGTGCGCCACGGCCTCGGCCTGGCCGGGACGCTGGCCTCGGGTGGGTTCCTGTACCTGATCGCAGCGATCAACGTCGTAGCGCTCATCGGCATTTGGCGGGTGTTCGTCGCCCTGCGTCATGGGAAATACGACGAGCACGAACTCGAAGATGCCCTGGACAATCGTGGGTTCCTGGCCCGCGTGTTGCGCCCCATCATGAAGCGCATCAAACGTCCGATCGGGATGTTCCCGGTCGGCGTTCTGTTCGGGTTGGGTTTCGACACTGCAACCGAAGTCGCGTTGCTCGCCCTGGCGGGGTCGGGGGCTGCCGCGGGTCTGCCTTGGTATGCCGTACTGGTGTTGCCGGTGCTGTTCGCCGCCGGGATGAGCCTGATGGATACCGCTGACGGACTGTTCATGACCGTTGCCTACGACTGGGCATTTGCGAATCCGATTCGCAAGATCTACTACAACTTCACCATCACCGGTCTGTCGATCGCGGTCGCACTGTTGATCGGAACCATCGAACTGGTATCGGTACTACATGATGACCTTGGCCTGGTGGACCCGGTGACCACGTGGGTCAGCTCGATCAATCTGAACAATGCCGGCTTCGCCATCGTCGGGCTGTTCGCGATTACCTGGTTGTGTGCCGTCACCTATTGGAAGGTTGCCCGGGTGGAAAACCGTTGGCAGCGCAGTCCGTCCGGCGGCACGTCGTAGGGCGGGAACTCTCCGCTGCTTTCGACCGACCAACTCGCCATGCAGGACGCAGCCGAAGTCGAGCGGACATTGCGCTCCATCGAACGCCAGGTCCTCGAAGATGTGCGCATCGGCGCGACAGTTCGGCGCGCAGCTGTAGCGGCGGCGATACTTGTGGCCGTGTCTGCGATTCTCGGCGGACAGTTCAGCGTGCAGACCGCCCGCGGCGGGCCGCACGCTGACTGGTTGTCGGTGGTCGCGACGTCATTTTTTGCCTTCGCCGCCGCTAGCAGTCTGTATGCGCTGAGACGTCAGCGGTTCCGTTGGTGTTGCGTCGCGCTCTATGTCGCCGCACTGGCCGAGGTGACGGGTGTGGCCGCGGTGTGGTCCCAGCAGACCGGACCGGCGGGGGCATTGAGCTGGTGGGCGCCGTCAGGTGTCGTTGCCGCCACGGTTCTGGCCATCGGATGGCTCGCCGTCGTGGTGACGCCGTTGCACCGCTCTCAGCCGGATATGCGGGCGGCGTCGGCGGGCGGCTCGGTCAGCCGGTAAGACCGTCACGCTGGCCGGCGGCCAGGAGTTCCTCGCGGGCGCGGGCGACCCGCGAGCGGATGGTGCCCACCGGGCATTGGCAGACCGCCGCGGCCTCGGTATACGACAGGCCCAGTAGTTGAGTCAGCAGTAGAGCCTCGCGACGGTCGACGTCCAGGCCCGACAGCAGCACGTTGAGTTCGACGACGTCTTCGAAGCCGCGCGAGGGCAGGTGCCGGGCGGTGGCGTGTTCGAGATCGACGCCGTCGGTGATGCGCGGTCGGGCTTGGTTGTAGCGGACCTGGTCGACCACGGTCCGGCGGGCGATCGACAGCAACCACGTGCGGGCGCTGGAGCGACCGCCGAAACGCGGCAGGGCTTTGATGGCCCGCAAAAAGGTCTCCTGCGTCAGGTCATCGGCACTGGCGACGTCGGCGAGATGTGCGGTGAAACGCCACACATCGCGCTGGGTGGCCTTGATGAAATCCTCCAGCGCGTGAGCATCGCCACGACCTGCAGAAATCGCCAGCGCGGTAACTTGGTCGTCGTCGCCGCGGGAGGTCACAAGGGATGACCATATCTGCTCAGGGGCCGCGGGGAACTCTGAGCCGCACCTGGCCGACCTACTACGGTGACCGAGGAGGACATTCGTGACCGTAGTCGCCGACAGCGATAACACCGACCAAGTGCGGCGGTTGGAGCTCGCAGTGTCAGGGATGTCATGCGCATCCTGCGCCAGCCGGGTCGAGAGCAGCCTCAACAAAATCGTCGGCGTTCGCGCCTCGGTGAACGTTGCCACCGGCATTGCCACCATCGACGCCGCAACGACCATCGGGTCGCCCGACCTCTGTGACGCGATTGCGCAACTCGGCTACCAAGCGAATCCGCGGACATCAATGCCCGACCGCACGGTGGATCCGGAATCGGATCGGGCCAGGAGCCTGTTTCGCCGCTTGGTGGTCGCGGTGGTGTTGTTTGTTCCGCTTGCTGACCTGTCGGCGCTGTTTGCCGCGGTGCCGAGCGCCCGGTTCCCAGGCTGGCAATGGCTACTGATCGCGCTGGCGGTGCCCGTCGTCACGTGGGCGGCGTGGCCGTTTCATCGGGTCGCGATCAACAATGCCCGGCACGGCGCCACCAGCATGGAAACGCTGATCTCCACAGGTGTGACGGCGGCGACCATCTGGTCGCTGTACACGATCTTCTTCCGTCCGAGTCCGGTTACCGAGCCTGGCGTCTGGCACGCGATCACCGAGGCCGACTCGATCTACCTCGAGGTCGCCGCAGGCGTGACGGTTTTTGTCCTGGCCGGCCGGTACTTCGAAGCTCGTGCCAAGTCGAAGGCTGGTGGCGCGTTACGCGCATTGGCGGCGCTCGGGGCCAAAGATGTGTCGGTGCTGCTCGCCGACGGCACCGAATTGCGAATCCCGGTAAGCGAACTCAAGGAACAGCAGCAGTTGGTGGTCCGGCCCGGCGAGACCATCGCCGCCGATGGTCTGGTCATCAGCGGGCAAGCGGCTGTGGATATGAGCGCCATGACCGGCGAAGCCCGACCAGTCGAGACCGGTCCCGGATCCGCGGTGGTGGGCGGGACGGTGGCGCTGGACGGTCGCTTGGTGGTGGAGGCTGCCGCGGTCGGGCCCGATACGCAGTTCGCCGCCATGATGCGACTGGTCGAAGAGGCTCAGTCGGGCAAGGCAAACGCGCAGCGGCTCGCCGACCGTATCGCCGGTGTCTTTGTGCCGATCGTGTTTGCCATCGCCGCCGTGACTGTCGTGGCATGGCTGGTGCTGACCGGAGATGCTGATCGCGCGATCTCGGCGGGCCTGGCCGTGTTGGTGATCGCCTGCCCGTGCGCGTTGGGGCTGGCCACCCCGACCGCTCTGATGGTCGCCTCCGGACGGGGCGCTCAACTGGGGATTTTCCTCAAGGGGCATCAGGCGTTGGACGCGGTCCGCAACATCGACACGGTCGTGTTCGACAAGACCGGGACCATCACCACCGGCCAGTTGACGGCGACGGCAGTGACCTCAGCTGCGGGGTGGCGCCACGACGAGGTGTTGGCTGCGGCGGCCGCCGTCGAGGCAGCATCGGAGCATGCGGTGGCCATCGCGATCGTGCGCGAAGCCCGTGCGCTCGCGGTGTCTGAGGTCACCGAATTCCGTTCGGCAATTGGCCGCGGCGCCAGTGGAATGGTCGACGGCCGCCACGTCGAGGTGGGCAAACCGGCCTGGGTCGCCCGCCGGAGCGAGGTTCCCCCGCAACTGGTCGAAGCTCGTCAAGCCGGTGAAAGAGCCGGCCAGACAGTGGTATTCGTTTCGATAGATGGCGTTGTCTGCGGATCGATCGGTGTCGCCGATGTCGTCAAGGACACGGCAGCATCAGCGGTCAAGCAGTTACACGACTACGGTCTGCGGACGCTGCTGGTGACCGGGGACAATCCGGTGGCGGCACAGGGAATCGCCGACCAGGTCGGTATCGACGAGGTCATCGCCGAGGTACTCCCTGACGGCAAGGTGGCGATCATCGACCAGCTGCAGGCGCAGGGCCGGGTTGTGGCCATGGTCGGTGATGGCATCAACGACGGCCCCGCGTTGGCCAGCGCAGATCTGGGTCTGGCGATCGGCCGCGGCACCGACGTGGCCATCGGTGCCGCTGACATCATCCTGGTGCGTCAGAGTTTGGCAACTGTCCCGCAGGCACTGGACTTGGCGCGCGCGACGCGACACACGATCCGGGTCAACATGGTGTGGGCGTTCGGCTACAACGTCGCCGCCATCCCTATCGCGGCTGCCGGACTACTGAACCCGCTCATCGCGGGCGCGGCGATGGCGTTCTCATCGTTTTTCGTGGTGTCAAACAGTCTGCGACTGCGCAGCTTTGGTGCCGACGGGGACGTGCCGACGAAGGGTGCGCCGGCCCGCTAACGGCGCGACCGAGCCAGTTCCTGCAGCATTGCGTTGTAGGCGTCCAACTCGTCGTCGTTGTGGTAGGTGTCGGAGTGGCGGTCGGCCCGGTCGCTGTCTCGGCGATCTTGGCGTGCCCATTGGGTAATCAGCGCGATCACCACGATAAGAATGGGCACTTCGCTTGCACCCCAAGCGATTGCACCCCCAAGCCATTGATCGCGGTTGAGGCTTTGCAGCCACGGTAGCTGCAGATGACCATAGAAGGTGCCACCGATGATGGACTCCATGCTCATCGTGGCGATGCCGAAGAAAGCATGGAACGGCATCACCGCAAACAGGAGGCCGAGGCGGGCCAGGAAGGGCAGCCGTCGTGGGCCGGGATCGATTCCGATGATGGCCCAGTAGAACAGGTAACCGGTGATCAGGAAGTGGACGCTCATCAGTTCGTGACCCCAGTGGTAGCGGGCGAGCGTGCCGAACAGGGGAGTGAAGTACACCAGGTACAGCGACGCCACGAACATCACGAACGCGACGATCGGATGCGAGACGAAGCCGGTGATTTTCGACTGCAGGACGGTCAGTAGCCATTCCCGTGGTCCCGGCCGGGAGCCGCCGGGCGCGGCAGGAAGTGCCCGCAGAGCCAATGTCGCGGGCGCGCCGAGCACTAGGAGTACCGGGATGAACATATTCAATGCCATGTGTTCACCCATATGCACGCTGAACATCGCCGACCCGTATGCCTTCACCCCGGAACTGCTCGTGAAAAGCAATGCGGCGCTGCCGATCAGCCAGGCCACGGTCCGTCCCGGTGGCCAGGCGTCCCCGCGCCGGCGTAGCCGCATGACGGCGAGAAGGTAGCCCACGGCGGAAAGGATGGCGGCGACGCCGATCAATGGGTCGAAGCGCCACACGGTCATGAGATTCAGCACGTCGGGTGGGCCGGGTAACTGGTAGCCCAGATACACGTCCCACGACGTGAACTGGTGCGCCAGCAATACCGGTGCGGTACGCACCGACATCGCTGCGACCGCACCGGCCGCGGCGATCATCGCCAGTGCCCCTGCCGTATCCCATGGTCGATGTGATTGGTCGGCACCGCGTTGTCTGCGGAGCGCGAAAACGTCTGAGAGGAAGACGAATACCAGAAGCACGGCAGCGGCCAATGCCCAACGGCCGTACGCAGTGGTCAGCGCGAACCGAGCGGGGACCAGCAACACCAGCAGCAGTGCCCCGTACCCCAGCGCGACAGCGTCGGTGACCACCATCGCGACGCGCAGTCGTCGGTCGTTCGCCGAAAGCGCAGCTGCCACCAGCTTCACGCCGAGCAACACCGCGACCGCCAAACTGAAGACGATGACGGCGCTGGTGGCGTAGTCATGGTTGGGACCGGCGGCCGCGTTACCTGTCACCGGAACCGCCACCACCGCAACAGCGGCAGGAATCAGCGTTACGGCGTGGCTGATCCAGCGCAGCGAAAACCGCAGACAGAGCACAACAATGAGCACACAGCTCGCCGTCACGATCCAGCCGACGGATCGTTGATCAGCTCCGACAGCGTCGAACATAGCGCTACTGGTGAGCAGCCGGGTAATTGCGGTGCCGGAATCATCGGCCGCTGAAACCGGCACCATCGCGATCGCACAGACCAGCCACGCCTGCGCGGCGCGCTCGGCGATTAGGTGGGCGCGGAACACCCCGGCGTCGATCAGACCGTTGGGATCGGGGCGAGCGCCGATCACGACATAGACGACGGCGCCGACGCACAGACCACCGAAAAGGACCCCGAGGAATGTGCCGCCGACCATGGCGGCGGTGGTGGCGAACCCGGGGTCTGCGTCGCCGGTCTCGATGTACTTGGTGTCGCCGCTGCGGAGCGCATACCCGATGAGCGCGGTCAGCATCAGGGCACCGCCGGCCACCAGGGTAAGGACGTTGGCGGTTCGCGGTGCAGTAGCAACAGAACTCACCGCAGCCGTATCTGTCATGCCCGCACCGACCTCCTGTGACCGTGGACGACCTTCACCACGGTGTTCGTGCGCGAGTGTACGACGTCCTACCGCGACGATCCCGTGCCCGAATTCAGTGGATGGTCTCGGGAACTTTTCCCCTGCCCGGTCCGACCACTGTGGGCCTGGATGGCGTCACATCCAGCAGCGTCGAAAGGAACTGAGCCCACATGATCGCCGACGTGGCCCTGCGATGGGTCGTTACGGTCCTGTTCGGACTCAGCGCTGCCGAGTGTCTGTATTCCCTTCGCGGTCACCGTGGTTGGGTGAGTGGGGTTGGTCACGTGCTGCACGTGGTGATGTCGATCGCGATGCTGGTGATGGCATGGCCGATTGGCATGGGCTTACCCACGCGCTCGCCGATGCTGTTTT
Organism: Mycobacterium sp.; assembly: GCF_965229105.1. Classification (GTDB taxonomy): domain Bacteria; phylum Actinomycetota; class Actinomycetes; order Mycobacteriales; family Mycobacteriaceae; genus Mycobacterium. The sequence continues at coordinate 4,636,364 of NZ_OZ245858.1, read as the reverse complement.
TCGCCGTCGCCACCGTGTGGTTCATCGCAATCGCGGCGGTCTCGAAGGATCCCGCTGCGCGGCTTGGCAATCAATATCACGCGGTGATGATGGGCGCGATGGCGTGGATGTATGCCGCGATGGATAGTGCGCTGCTGTCCGGTGGTGCTTCGGACGGCGCTACAGCGTCGCCGGCGTCGATGCCCGGTATGGACATGTCCGCTGGTGCGTCATCGGCACAGCCCACCGAACCCCAATGGATCTCCACGATCAACTGGGCTCTCACCATTGGTTTCGCTGTGGCAGCGGTGTATTGGCTCTACCGATACCGCGCCAAGCGGGCGGCGGATCCTGGTCCGCGCACAGCAACACTGGCGCATGCGGGAACGCTGGCCCAATCCTTCATGGCCGCAGGTATGGCCGTCATGTTCGGCGTGATGCTGTGAAAACGCAGCTCAATTGGGGCCGGTGCGGGAACCAAACCGCAAACCCACCCGACTACTGCAGTGAGTGGGACCGGTGAGAGGGCCGGCCCGCCCAATCCGTGGAGGGCGTATGGGTACCGCTGGTGTGTCGAAATCGCGTGGGCAAGCCGCCCTGGTGCGACGGATGTGGCGCCTGCACTTCTGGGTCGGGTTGTTCGCCGCGCCGGTTCTGGTGGTCCTGGCGTGCACCGGTTTGGTCATTCTCTACAGTCAACCCCTGGACACCTGGCTCAACCGTGACCTTCTCGTTGTCACGCAGGGACCCGAAACGGTTCCCTTGGATGAACAAGTCACCGTCGCCCGCCAGCACGTCGGCGCCGACTACGCACTCGACGCCGTCACGCCACCGCAAAGCGCTGGCCGGTCCACCCAGATCGATTTCCTCCGCGCGGACGCGCCGGCCTATCCCGAAGGTGAAGCCAATCTCACCCAGGTTTTCGTCGACCCCTACACCGGTCAGTACCTCGGCCAGCGCAGCCAACTATCCGGATTAGTGGGTTGGGCCAACCAGATTCACCGGATGTTCGGCAACGACGGACCGAAGATACAGCTCCCGTCGTTGGGGCATCTGATTGCGCCAGCGGCGTACCCGGACGCCACCATCCCCGCCGGCATCGGCAACCTCTGGATGGAACTCACGGCGGTATGGATCCTGGTGCTACTGGCCAGCGGTCTGTTCCTGTGGTGGCCACGAGCCGTGGAATCAGCCAAGCCGCTGTTGAAGATCCGGTGGGGTAGGGGCGGTCGGATCCGCTGGCGTGACCTGCATGCGCTCACCGGCGTGGTGATCGCGATCATCCTGATCTGCTACGTGCTGTCGGGGCTGACATGGTCGCGTTACTGGGGCGAGAACTGGCGCGCCGTAGCGTCAACCGCCACCCCGTCTGCCGAGATCGACGCACCCTCGACGCCGGCAAAAATGGGCGACTACGACCGGATCGGCCGACGGATTGCCTGGGCCGCCACCGACGATCCGGTGTACGCATCTGATCCCGGTGCCAAACCGGGGCCGTCCTCTCTCGGGTTCGCCGAGATTGACCAGATCGCCAAAGAAGAACGCATGGTCCCGGGGTACTCGATTATCCCGCCCTCGGACACCACGACCGACGGACACACGGTGTACGGCAGCTACACCGTCGTCAACCATTGGCCGCAGAGAGTCTCCGAACAGCGCACGCTCTATTTGAACCAGTTCACCGGGGCGACCATCACCAACGCCACGGCCGCCCAGGACGGGGCGCTGTCACGGCTCACCAGTTTCGGCATCGCCATGCACATGGGTAACCAATTGGGCTGGCTCACCCGGATTTCCGCGACGGTCGCCTGCCTTGGCGTGCTGCTCAGTATCGTCACCGGCTTCCTGATGTGGTGGAAGCGCCGTCCATCGGGACGTACCGGGCTGCCGGCACCCACCAGTGAACGCACCCGGGCTGCCGCCCCACGGGGAGCCCTCATCGCGATAGCGGTGACCGCGGTGGTGCTGGGAGTGCTCTTCCCCTCGTTCGGGGTGTCGCTGCTGGTGGTGGCCGCGGTCGAGGCCGCGCTGACCGCGCGACGCCTGGCCCATGGTGGTGCCGTTGCGCCGGAAGCCGGGGCCGGTGACGAGGCGGTCGCCGGTGAGGACGACAACGATGTTCCGGTGGGGGTGCTGCAGTGAAATGACACATCCGTCACGATGGACCCCATGCAGTGCGATGTAGCCCGCGAAGCGTTGTCTGCGCGGATTGACGGCGAGCGCGAACCGGTACCTGCGGCTCGGGTCGACGAACATCTCGAGACGTGCCCGGCGTGTTGTGCGTGGTACATCCGCGCTGATGAACAGGCCAAGCGTCTGCGACTGCGTGCGGCCGAACCGCAGCGGGATCTCTCGCGGCAGATCCTCGCCGCGGCCGGGGTCGAGGCCGTCGGTCGCTATCGACGATGGGGCCGCTGGACCGGCCGGTACGGGATCAGGGCTGCGCTGGTCGTTGTCGGCGTGTTGCAGGTAGCGGTCGCGGTGGCGCAGATGGCGGGCGTCAGCTTCGGCATGATGGCCGCGACGATGCACGGCGCGGGCTCGATGGGCGGTGAGCATCTGATGAACGAGACCACGGCCTGGGCCCTGGCATTGGGTCTGGGGATGGTCGTCGCGGGCCTTCGGCCGACCGCCGCCGCCGGTGTCGCGTGCGTGGTGGCCATTTTCGCGGCAGTACTGCTGTGGTATGTGGTCAGTGATTCGATGACGGATCAAGTAACCCTGATCCGAGTGCTCAGTCACCTGCCGGTGATCGCCGGTGCAGTCCTCGCCGCCCTGGTGTACCGCCAGTCCCGCGTCGCCAGCCGGCCGCCACCAGCAAGTGCCGCTGACGACTTCGACGACGATATTGTGCTGCCCGGCAACGCAAGTCGAGGCCGCCGGCGTGGCCATCTGCGGTCGAGCGGCGATTCGGCGGCCTAGCCTCAGTCTTGTGCACCAGCAAAATGTGCTGCACTGCACCATGTTTCACCCACAATGATGCGGTCGGCCGTGGCGCCACCACCCGACGTCCGGGCGTTGCGCGATGTGCTGCATCGACGAAAAGACGCGCACGGCCGACCTGCCACGTCAATCTATCACCTGAACATCTGAACAGCTAGACTGATGAGGAATCCGGGTGGGTCACCCCGTCCGAGGGTGGCCTAGCACCTGAGATTCAGTGAGCGGTGCCGTCCTGCGCACGCGAGGATGCAGAAAGGGAATTCATGACTGAGTACACCTTGCCCGAATTGGCTTACGAGTACGGGGCATTGGAACCGCATATTTCGGGCCAGATCAACGAGATTCATCACAGCAAGCATCATGCGACCTACGTCAAAGGCCTCAATGATGCGATCGCGAAGTTGGAAGAGGCGCGGGCCGGCGATGATCACGCGGCGATCTTCCTCAACGAGAAGAACCTGGCCTTTCACCTCGGTGGGCACGTCAACCACACGATCTGGTGGAAGAACCTCTCTCCGAACGGCGGCGACAAACCCGAGGGTGAACTTGCAGCGGCGATCAATGACCAGTTCGGCTCATTCGACAAGTTCCGCGCGCAGTTCACCGCCGCCGCCAACGGGCTTCAGGGCTCCGGGTGGGCGGTGCTGGGCTATGACACACTGGGCGGCAACCTGCTGACGTTCCAGCTCTACGACCAGCAAGCCAACGTGCCGTTGGGGATCATCCCGCTGCTGCAGGTCGACATGTGGGAGCACGCCTACTACCTGCAGTACAAGAACGTCAAAGCCGATTACGTCAAAGCCTTTTGGAATGTCGTGAATTGGGCAGACGTGCAGGATCGCTTCGCTGCTGCGACCACCAAAGCGCAGGGTCTGATTTTCTAGGCCGCGTGGCAACGGCCTGACGATGTCGGACGACGACAAGACCCGGTGGGCAATCGATGTGATGACCGCGTGGAGTCATGACGACTGCGCTGATTTTGTTCACGAACGCATCGACGCCTACCTGGCGGAGCCGCACGGCAGTCCCGATCTGATCACCGGGCTGGTCAACCTGTCCGGCCTGCTGCTGATGGGCATGGAGGCCACCACCGGCAAGGGCACACCCGAGATCCTCCAAGCGATCGCGGCCACATTGTCACGACACGGACAGTCACCCGGCCCGCAATAGGCTGGGTGGCTGTCCAACTCGCCCAGGGGTGACTACGAGCACGTCTGCATCTTCTCCCACAGCAAGGCACCGCTGCCGTGGCTCCGAGGCCAAATTAGCTTACCAGGCAACAGCTTTCGTGGCCGGTCAGCTGTCCTCAGAGGCCGCCTAGGCCATCGGGTACATCGACGGCATGCTCTCGCAGCACCTCCAGCGGCACCACCCGCAATGTACTTTCATGGGTGGCCGCCAGGACCACCGGAGCTGCACATCCGTCGTGCTCGGCGCGTAGCCAGTTCACCGCTGTCACGCACCAGCGGTCGCCGGGGACCAGCCCGGGGAACCGGTACTCCGGCATCGGTGTCGACAAATCATTGCCGATGGACCGCTGGTGCTCCAGGAAATCGCTGGTCACAAAGGCGCAGATGGTGTGCAGCCCGACATCTTCAGGCCCCGTCGAACAGCAGCCGTCGCGGTAGAAGCCTGTCACGGGGTCGGTACTGCAGGGTTCCAACGGTCCCCCCAATACGTTGTGGTCAGCCATGCCACCAGTATCCCGCCGGGCGGTTCGGACCGCCCGGGAACACTCCGAGGGTGACAACGTTCGGGGCGGATGTAACGGATAGTGTCGAGGCATGACTGGACTCGACCTCGGTGTCTTCGTCCCGCAACTGGGGTTCACCTACGCCGAAGTTCTCCATCGCGCTCGGCGCTGCGAGGAACTGGGTATCGGCTCGGTGTGGCTCTATGACCATCTCTACGGTCCGGGGATGCCCGACGTGCCGTCTCTGGAGGCATGGACGGTGGCGACGGCGCTGCTCAGTGCCACCGAGCGACTGCGAGTCGGACACCTGGTGTTGTGCAACCAGTTTCGCCACCCCGCAGTGCTGGCCACGATGGCCAACACGCTGAACCAAGTCTGCGGCGGACGACTTGAACTCGGCCTGGGCAGCGGCTCCATCGAAGACGAACACACCCGGGCAGGCCTGCCGTGGGGCAGCTTCGCGGAACGGTCCGGGCGGTTGGGCGAAACCCTGGAGATCCTCACGCAAGCCTTCACCGATAACGTGATCGACTTCGCGGGAACGCGTTACACCGTGCGCGAGCTGCCCATCGTTCCCGGGCCGGTGCCGTTGCCGCGACCGCCGATCACCGTCGGTGGAGTAGGGGAGAAGTACACGCTCCCGCTGGTCGCGCGCTACGCCGACGTCTGGAACGTGCCGACCTACGCACTGGGCGAACTCGAACACAAGGTGGCGGTGCTACGGCGACTGTGCACCGAAATCGGCCGCGACCCGGCATCGATCGTGCTGTCGGTGGAAGCGGTGATGGCGCTGGCGCCGCACGAGGCGGCCCTGCCGAAAGTGCGCGCAGTCGCCGAGCGGCGCTTCGGTGGGCCTGGATTCGGCCTGCACGACAGCGACTTGATCGGCACTCCGGCAATGATGGTCGAGAAGCTAAAGGCGTTGCAGGAGTTGGGCTTTGCGAGAGTAGTGGTTTTCACCCATGATCGGGCCAGTGATGAGACGCTGGAGTTGCTCGCCGCGGACGTGATTCCCGCGGTCGCTTAGCGATCCCTTCAAGCGGTGCGCCGGCGCGGCTGGTCAGCCAGTCCGGCGGTGGGCCTGCGCTGGCGGCGAATGCTCGATGAGCGGCCCGCGGTCAATCGGCGGGCCGGGGCGCACAGCCCGATGCCCAACAGTGTCACCAAGGCGAATTCGACCATCGCGGCCACATCGGTATCGGTGGGCAGCTCGCCACGATCCATCGCGGCATTCGCCATGTCGGCCAAGTGTTCGCGCAGCGCGGTGGTGGTGGCAGTACCGGCGGCCCGAAGGCCGGGGTTGCGTGCGGACTCCAGTATCGAGGTGATCAGGAAGTCAGCCCTGGACCGATTCTCGGATTCGCCGGACACCAGGCTGGTCGCAAAGGCGTGAAGTTGCCCGAAGAATGTGCACTCGGTGGCAGGCTGCGCGACGGTGTCGGCCAGCACCGTGGTCAGTGCGTCCTGTTCGACGGCGCGATACAGCGCGTCCTTACTGGCGAAGTGGTAGTTCACCGTCGGGCGGGAAACGTTCGCGCGTTCTGCGATCTCCTTGAACGTCGTCGACTCGTAACCCAGGGTGCAGAACGCGTCGCGTCCAGCCCGCAGAATGTGCTCGCGTGTCACCTGGCTGCGGACATGGGTCAGTTGTCGAGTTCCGGGGGGGCTGGCCTGCGACGGCCACACGTTGTTGACATCCACGGTTGGTGATTCGGTGCCGCAGCATCCGCAGATGGGTCGACCCCGAAACCGGGTGCCGGCATCAGGTGTTTTGGGCCAGAGAAAAGCCCAGTTCAGCCAGTGCGCGGTAGCGATCGCGGAAGTCGCTGCTGCCCGCCCGGGCGTCGGCGGCGTTGCCGTCCAGGCCGCGCCGATAGACCCCGGCGGTGATCGACGCGAGCCGGAACAGGGAGAACACCACGAAGATGTCCAGTGACTCGGGAATCTCGCGGCCCAGGTGCCGGCAATAACTTTCGACGAAGGCCCGTTCGTCGGGGATGCCGGTGCCGGATAGGTCCTCACCGGCCAGACCTGCGGTGCTTTCTGGCCCTTCGGTGAGGTGGTAGGTCATACAGGCATAGCCCAGATCGGCCAGCGGCTGCCCGATGGTGGACAGCTCCCAGTCCAGTACCGCCACGATCCTCGGTTCGGTGGGATGGATCAGCACATTGCCGAGCCGGTAGTCGCCGTGAGCGATGGTCGCTTCCTCATCGGGCGGCAGGTGGCGCGGAAGCCACGTCGCCAGCCAATCCATCTCCGGCATCTCCTCGACCTTGGCGGCCTCCCACTGCCGCGTCCACAGCGCCACCTGCCGGGCCATGTAGTTCTCGGGACGACCGAAGTCCGCCAATCCGGCGGCGCGCCAGTCGACGCGGTGCAGGGCGGCCAGCACGCGCGCCAGGTCCTCGTAGATCGCGGCCCGCTCGGCCGGCGTGCCGCTGCGCATGGCCCGATTGGGAAACACCCGGCCGGCAACGTGGTCCATCACGAAGAACGGGGTGCCGAGAACCGACTCGTCCTCGCACAGCAGATGCACCCGTGGAACCGGGACATCGGTGTCGGCCAGTGCGGCGATGATGCGGTATTCACGTTCGACCGCATGGGCGCGCGGAAGCAGCGCGCCGGGCGGCTTTTTACGCAAGACGTACTCACCGCTTCCGGCGTGCAGGTGATACGTCGGATTGCTCTGTCCGCCTTGAAACTGCCGAACCTGCAGCGGCCCGGAGAAACCGTCCAGTGTCGAGGTCAGATAGCCAGCCAGGGCGTCTTCGTCGAGGCGATGCGCCGGGAGCACCGGGATCAGCTCGGGTACCCCGGCGGTCGAGGGTTCGGTCATCGCTACGCCTGCAGGCCCGCGGTGGTGCTCAGCCCGCCGTCGAGCGGGAGGACCGCACCGGTGATGAAATTCGCAGCCCGCGACGCCAAGTACACCGCCGCGCCGGCGGCGTCCTCGGTGCGTCCGATCCGCTTCACCGGAGTTGCGGCCGCCAGCCGGTCCCCGACGGCCTCCAGGGTGGCGGCCATCATCTTCGACGGAAATGGTCCTGGTGCAATGGCATTGACCAGGATGTCCGGTGCCAACTCCAACGCCATATGCCGGGTCAGCTGGTGCAGTGCGGCCTTGGACGCCGAGTAGGAGTAGGTGCCGAGACGCGGTACGACGATGCCGTCGATCGACCCGATATTGATCACCCGGGCTGGGTCGTCCTCGGCGGTGGCCGCGGACAGCAGCGGGCGGGCCAGTTGAGTCAGCATGAATGGGGCCTTGACATTTAGAGTCAGCACCTTGTCGAACGCGGCACCGGGGAAGGTATCGAACGGCGCACCCCAGGTGGCACCGGCGTTGTTGACCAGAATGTGCAGCGCATCTTCGCGGGCGGCGACCTCGTCGATCAGTGCGCGGCACCCGTCTTCGGTGCTGACATCGGCTGGAATGGCATGCACCTCACCGAATTGCGACAACCCCTCCTGTGCGGCGCGGCAGGCGTCCGGTTTACGCGACGAGATGTAGACGCGCACCCCGGCTCGCAGATAACCCTCGGCGATCATCAGGCCGATACCGCTGGTGCCGCCGGTGATCAGGGCGGTTTTGCCGGTCACGGAGAACAGTTCGGGAAACACGCTGGCGCTCCTTTTTGTGGAAAGTCCGGTCGGGACGACATCGAACATAGCCCGGTCGACGAGGCGGGTGAGGGACGAGCCCGGGGAGGGAGGGCCGGGCTGGAGAGGTGGGCCCGGTCGACGAGGCGGGTGAGGGACGAGCCCGGGGAGGGAGGGCCGGGCTGGAGAGGTGGGCCCGGTCGACGAGGCGGGTGAGGGACGAGCCCGGGGAGGGAGGGCCGGGCTGGAGAGGTGGGCCCGGTCGACGAGGCGGGTGAGGGACGAGCCCGGGGAGGGAGGGCCGGGCTGGAGAGGTGGGCCCGGTCGACGAGGCGGGTGAGGGACGAGCCCGGGGAGGGAGGGCCGGGCTGGAGAGGTGGGCCCGGTCGACGAGGCGGGTGAGGGACGAGCCCGGGGAGGGAGGGCCGGGCTGGAGAGGTGGGCCCGGTCGACGAGGCGGGTGAGGGACGAGCCCGGGGAGGGAGGGCCGGGCTGGAGAGGTGGGCCCGGTCGACGAGGCGGGTGAGGGACGAGCCCGGGGAGGGAGGGCCGGGCTGGAGAGGTGGGCCCGGTCGAGGGACGAGCCCGGGGAGGGAGGGCCGGGCTGACCTTCCCACTGTGGACCAAACGGTCTATGCTGCATCGTCAACTACAGCTGGGAGTTCCCGATGACTGTTGACTGGCAGCCCACCGCCTGCATTTTGTGTGAATGCAACTGCGGCATCGTCGTGCAGACCGAGGGGCGCACCCTGGCCCGGATCCGCGGCGATAAGGACCACCCGGGGACCGGGGGCTACACCTGCAATAAGGCGCTGCGCCTCGACCATTACCAGAACAACGCCAACCGATTGACATCGCCGATGCGCCGCACGCCCGACGGCAGCTACGAGGAAATCGACTGGGATACCGCGATCGCCGAAATAGCCGATGGTTTCGCCCAGATTCGCGATACCCACGGCGGGGACAAGATCTTCTACTACGGCGGCGGCGGTCAGGGGAACCATCTCGGTGGCGCCTACAGCGGCGCCTTCCTCAAGGCGCTCGGTGCCCGGTACCGGTCGAATGCGCTGGCACAGGAGAAAACCGGTGAGCACTGGGTCGACGCCCACCTCTACGGCGGACACACCCGCGGTGAGTTCGAGCACGCCGAGGTGTCGGTGTTCGTCGGTAAGAACCCGTGGATGTCGCAGAGTTTCCCCCGGGCGCGCGTGGTGCTCAACGATATCGCCAAGGACCCAGCACGGTCGATGATCGTCATCGACCCGGTGGTCACCGATACCGCCAAGATGGCCGATTTCCATCTGCGGGTCCGCCCTGGCACCGATGCATGGTGCCTGGCCGCACTGGCCGCCATCCTGGTGCAGGAAAACCTCTGTGACGAGTCATTTTTGAACCAGCACGTCACCGGGGTCGATGCCGTGCGCGAGGTGCTGCGCGAGGTTCCCATCGCCGACTATGCGGACAGCTGCGGCGTCGACGAACAACTGCTGCGCGCGGCGGCCAGACGGATCGCCGCCGCCGCCAGCGTGGCGGTGTTCGAAGACCTGGGCATCCAGCAGGCGCCCAACAGCACGCTGTGTTCCTACTTGAACAAGTTGCTCTGGATCCTGACCGGAAACTTCGCCAAACGTGGTGCACAGCACCTGCATTCGTCGTTCGCTCCGCTGTTCAGCTCCGGCGGTGTCGGACGCACCCCGGTCACCGGCGCCCCGATCATCGCCGGCCTGGTCCCCAGCAACGTTGTGCCGCAGGAGATCCTGACCGATCACCCGGACCGGTTCCGGGCGATGATCGTCGAGAGTAGCAACCCGGCCCATTCGATTGCCGATTCGACGGCCTGCCGAGAGGCATTCGAGGCACTCGAGCTGCTGGTGGTCATCGATGTCGCGATGACCGAGACCGCCCGGCTGGCGCACTATGTCCTGCCCGCGGCCACCCAATTCGAGAAACCAGAAGCGACCTTTTTCAATCTGGAGTTCCCGCACAACACGTTTCAATTGCGTCATCCGCTGTTCGAGCCGCTGCCCGGCACCCTGCCCGAACCCGAGATCTGGGCCAGGCTGGTGCGGGCACTCGGCGTCGTTGACGAGGCGGACCTGGCACCGTTGCGCCGGGCGGCCGTCGAGGGCCGGGATGCCTACGCCCAGGCCTTCCTGGCCGCAGTCAGCAGCAGTCCGATGTTGGCCAAGACGGTGCCGTTCGTGCTGTACGACACCCTGGGCCCCACCTTGCCTGACGGCCTGGCCGGTGCCGCAGCGCTGTGGGGGTTGGCGCAGAAGGCGTCGTTCACCTATCCCGAGGCGGTCCGGCGCGCCGGTCACGCCGACGGTAATGCGCTGTTCGACGCGATTCTGCAGAATCGCTCGGGCGTGACCTTCACCGTGCACGAGTACGCCGACGATTTCGCGCTGATCGGTCACGCCGACCACAAGATCGCCTTGGCGATGCCGGAGATGCTCGACGAGATCCGCGCACTCCCTGGCGCACCACGCGGGATGACCAGCGGGGAGTTTCCCATCGTGTTGTCGGCAGGGGAGCGGCGAGCGTTCACCGCCAACGACATCATCCGCGATCCGTCCTGGCGTAAGCGTGATGTCGACGGTGCACTGCGGGTCAGCGTCGAGGATGCCGAGGCGCTCGGATTGGTCGACGGCGGCCGGGCCCGGATCACCACCGCGGCAGGCACCGCCGAAGCCAGCGTCGAGATCAGCGAGGTGATGATGGCCGGACATGCCTCGCTACCAAACGGTTACGGCCTTGACTACACCGACGCCGACGGCAACGCCCACACCCCCGGCGTCGCACCCAACGCCCTGACTTCGACACAGTGGCGTGACGCCTACGCCGGTACCCCGTGGCATAAGCACGTGCCGGCCCGCATCGAGGCCGTTGCGGTCTAGTGGCTGCGGATACCGAAACCGGCGTCCAGCGGCCAGCTGGTACCGGTGATGAATCTCGCGTCGTGCGATATCAGCCAGGCCACCGCGGTGGCGATGTCCTCGGGAGCCAGTAGCGAAATCGGCAGCGCGTTCTGCTGGGTGCCCAGCCATTCGTCACCGGCCGCGGACAGTGCGATGGTGGTGTCATTGATGATCATGTCCGTGGCGACACCGCTGGGATGAATGGTGTTGACCCGAATCGAATGTGGCGCAAGCTGAGCCGCCCACCCCTGCATCAGTGCGACCAGTGCCCGCTTGGACGCGGCGTAGGCCTGTAGCCCGGGCCGGTCGGTGTTGGAGGCCTTGATCCCAGCGGTCGAACTGGCCAGCACGATGGATCCGCCGCGGCCACCGTCGATCAACGCCGGGATGGCGGCGTCCACGGTGTTCCAGACGCCGATCAGGTTGATATCGACGACGTCCCGGAATACCTGGGCGCGGTCGTCGGCGGAGGTCAGGCGGATCACGCCCGCATTGGCGATCACGATATCGAGGCGGCCAAACTCCGCGACCCCGTCGGCGACCACCGCGGCCACCGCTTCCGGGTCGCGGACGTCGGCCTGGCGGGCGACTATCCGACGACCTTGGTCCTCAACAAGTTTCACCGTGGTAGCCAGGTCGTCGGGCGTCGATCCCCGATAGTCGGTGGACTCGATTTCGGCGCAGATATCGAGGGCGACGATATCGGCGCCCTGGCTGGCGAGTTTGACCGCGTGCGCTCGGCCCATGCCACGAGCAGCGCCGGTGACGAATGCAACGGAACCATCAAGATTGCCCACTGGGTCGCCTCTATTTCTCGCGCGGGAAGTTGACGTTTTTGGTGACGGTTTCCCACTCGTCGATTGACGCGGTCATCGCCGCGATCTTGTCCCGGACGGCCTTGAGCACATCGCGGCCCAGCAGCAGGCGCAGCGGAGGTTCGTCGAGGGTGCTGACCATGACTACCGCCTCGGCGACTTTGCGTGGATCGCCGGGCAGGTGGTCGGCGAAATCCTTGATCAGGGATTTTCGGGCGCCAACGCTGTCGTCGTAATCGCCGATCGGAGTGGATGATTCCCACATCGACCGTTTGGCCCAGTCGGTGCGGAAGGCGCCCGGCTCGATGGCCGTCACCTTGATGCCGAGCGGCTTGACCTCCTGGGCCAAGGCTTCAGTGAGCGCTTCCAGTGCGAACTTCGTCGAGGAGTAGTAGGCGTTGGGCGGGTTGGCGACCAACCCGGTCATCGATGAGATGTTGATGATATGCCCGGACTTACGCTCGCGCATCGATGGCAGCACGGCCTTGATCAGATCGACGACGCTGAAGTAGTTGGTGTCGAACAGCTTTCGGACCTGCTCATCCTCACCCTCTTCGACTGCCGACAGGTACCCGTTGCCCGCGTTGTTGACCAGCACGTCGATCCCGCCGTAGGTGGCGTCGGCCGCTGCCACCGCGTCAGCGATCAGCTCTTTGTCCGTCACGTCCAACGCAACGCCAAGGGCCCGGTCGCCGAATTCGTCGACCAGATCCTGCACGGTCTCGATGCGGCGGGCCGTGACCACCACGTTGTGACCAGCTTCCAGTGCGGCGCGGGCTATTTCGCGCCCGATTCCGGTGGAGCATCCGGTGACCAACCAGCAGCCCATCTCAGATCGTCCCTTCCGGCAGGCGGCGCAGATACGCGGTCCGGCGCTGCGCGAGTTCGTCGGCGCGCTGGGCGGCGGTCACCCGGGGAAGGGTCGGTACCTCGGTGTCGAGCTGGTCGAGGGCGACCACCCGGCCGCGCGCGCCGAGATCCTCTTTGGGGCCATGTTCGCCGAACTCGGCCATCCGCAGCGTGAGGATGCCCTCGCGCAGTCCGTCGGAGTCGATCCAGTTAGCGGTGCCGGGGTCAGTGGGGGAGATGACGTAGGTGTAGCTGCCGTCGTCGTTCGGCACCGACTGGGCCTTGTTCAGGCTGCCGGTGCGGTCGACGAGTTCCAGTGTGGTGCCCCAGATATTGCTCAACGGGACGGTGAAGTACTCCGCACCGCCGTCCCCGACGTCGACGACGAAGGCTTCGTCGGGGGCGAGGTCGAACCGCCCCATGACGTACACCTGGTTGCGCATCGCGCCGACTTTATCGGCCGACCACGCCAGGTTGAAGTTGTTGGCCGGCATCTTGTAGATACCGTGGCTGAGCTTGCCGGTGAAGTTGGCGAAATGGGCCATCATCGCCGCGGTGGCATCGGCTTGTTCGTCGAGAGTGCGTACCGGTGTGGCCGGGGCGGAGCCAAGGCGCTCGACAGAGAGATGGTTCGGGTCGTCGCGGCCCCAGTCCAAAAGGACGTCGCGGATGTAGAACTCGTGGGCCGCCGGGGTGGACTGAACGTGATTGGGTCGCCCACCCGCGGGATCGGAATCGACGGTGATGGTGAACGAGCCGTCGGAATCCACCTCCATGGTGCGGCCGTTGAGCACGGCGACGGTACCCATGTTCGCATCCCATAGCGTGAAATAGTTCTCCGTCATCCGGTGCTCGCCGACCCGGCCGTGGATCTCGTAGCGTTCCTCGCCGGAGATCGGGATCACCCGGTACACGCTGTCCGGATTGTCGATACCCCACCGGGATCCGGGGATGTGCTGACCCGCCACCTGATGGCCGAGGCGGGTGATGCAGATGACCTTGGGGCGCAACTTGTCCTGATTGGACGACCAGACCGCGGCCGAGAACATCACCTCGGCGAAGGCGGCGTCGAAACGTTCGCGCATCGCGTCGGACGCTTTCGCACGGCTGCGCCAGGTCTCGGCGACACTGCGGTAAGCCGCCCGCACGGTGGGGTGCGCGGTGAGCTCCAGTGCCGCCAGCTCATGCTCGTGCTGGGCTTTACTCGCTACCGGATTGGTGGCGACCGGATTATCAGGCATGGACTTCCCCTCGAAATCGCGCGTTGTAGGCAGTGAATCGCTCGTCGATCTGGGCATTGCTCAGCCCGTAGGTTTCCGGCCGGTAGGAGGGTCGCCCCGGTTCCCGGGGGCGGTCGACCAGCCATGCGCGCATCGCGGACTGCGCCTCGGCGGTCAGCGGCAGCCCAATGGCGTCATAGACCCGCGACACCTGGCCGATCGGATCGGCTACGGCATCGGCGAATTCGATATCGGTGACCCGCGACGCCTCGTCGAACCAGTTGTCCCTGCTGCGCATCGCGCGGTCATTGGTCCAGCCCATCCGCTCGATCCATTCCGCCCCCACCCGATGCAGGTCGACGGTATCGGAATGCATGGCGTGCAGGGTGGCATTGAGGCTGGCCCCGGAGGCGATGGTGTCGCGGGGGTCGCGGTGCATGTGCACGACGTGCAGATCAGGGAACTGGACTCGCAGCGCATCCAGATAACCCAGGTGGGCAGGTGATTTCAAGACCCAGCGGGCAGCGATCCCGCCTGTCCGCTGACGCTTCTGCCACTGCAGGAACTGCACCATCCGATACAGGTAGGCATAGGCGGGGCCGAAGTCTTCGCCGTCGATCCACGATCGGTATCTGGGCAGGTGCGCGCCCGCTTCGGGTACGTGGGACAAGAACGCGTCGGAGAGGAAGACGATCTCCTCTTCCGGTTCACGGGCGTACATCGGGTGGATGGTGAACAGGTCAGGGGCCAGCTCACGCGATTTCGCTTCGCGCGCTTCACTGATCGCGATGCGTGGGTCTAGCGCCGACCAATCATGGTCCAGTTGGGGGGCGGTCTCCACCACCTCCCAGCCGTACGCACAGTGAAAACCTGGGTCGGCCGCGAGCAGGCGTTGCAGCAGCGTGGTTCCGCTGCGCATCATCCCGACCACCACAATGGGCGCGACGATGCGTTCCTCGGTGATCTCGGGATGACGCCGGATCCACTCCTGAGCGCGCAGCCGCATCCGCAGGCTGTGCACGATGCCCGAGCGCAGGATGTACACCCCGATATCGTTCAGATCCGCGGCGGCATAACTGTCCAATAGCACCGACAGTGGTTCCTGGAACGGCACCGGACCCCAGTCGTCGAGCCCCTCCTTGGCCTGCGCGCCGGCCAGCACCGACGCCATCTCGAAGGCCGCCTGCTGTTGGCTTGCGGTCACCACTTGAGGTGGTGGCTGGTATCGCCGACCTGGTCGATGAACATGGTGCGACTGTCGAACCACCACTGACCGTCGACGCGGTGGAAGGTGTCGCGGTAGTGACCGGTGACGATCACCTGCAGAGGCAGATCCGGGGTGGCCTGGGTGACGCAGTAGTACGCGCCGCCCTCCGCCGTTCCCGAGGTGTCATCGACGCGGATCTGCACATTGGTGGTCAGATGCTTGGTCTTGGGTGTGCCGTCCTCGTAGAGGCGAGTGGCCATGTCGTACATCGCCCTGACCCGGGCACTGCCCTCGAATACCGTTTCCGGCGGCCCGTTCTCGACACCGCAGATCCGGCCGTGGGCGAACAGGGCGGCGACGCCGTCCAGATCGCCGGTATCGATCAGCTCGGCGTAGCGGTAAATCAGGTTCTCAATCTCACGTGCACTATCAGTCATCTGGCCCCGTCAACGGCGGTGAGAATTCTTTATCCCCGCCATCTTGGTAGACATGACCCGATTTGTGTCTATTTTCCGCCAACCGACAGGTGCTGTTCAGCCCTGCACCTTCAGGACCCGACTCAATACAGCCAGCACCTCGGCCGCTTCCCGCTTGCTGACGGCGGCGCCCGCGGCCAGCATTGAACCGTGGAATGTGCCGGGGAACAGATGCAATTCGACGGTCACCCCGGCCGCGAGCAGTGCCTGGGCGTAGACGATGTCCTCGTCGCGCAGCGGATCGAAATGCATCGCCGAGATGTACGCCGGCGGCAGGCCCGCGAGGTTCGTGGCCCTGGCCGGGGCCGCATACGGCGACACGTCGGCGGTACCGCGCACGCCGTCGCCGAGGTAGCAGTCCCAGCTGTTCTGCGCCGACGGCAGATTCCACAACGGCGTGTCGGTGAAGCTCTGCATGCTCGTGGTGGTCAGGCGGTCGTCGAGTTCGGGCACGCCCAGATACTGGAATGCGATCGCCGGGCCGCCGCGGTCGCGGGCCAGCAGTGCCAGCGCCGCGCATAACCCGCCGCCGGCGCTGATGCCGTGGATCGCGATGATGTCCGTGTCGATGGACAGGGCGTCGGCGTTTGCCGCCACCCAGACCAGGCCGGCATAGCAGTCGTCGAGTCCCGCCGGGAACGGGTTCTCCGGTGCCAGTCGGTATTCGACGGAGATCACTACAGCGCCGAGTTCGCGGGCCAGGTGGTAATTGGCCGCGTCGTTCATCGCTGCGGATCCGACGGTGAACCCGCCGCCGTGAATGTCGTAGACCGCACCCCGCGTTTTGCGCACGTCGGGGGTGAAGATCCGCAACGGCACCGGGCCTGCGCCCGCCGGGCCGGTCGCCTGGACCTCGGTCAGTGCCACACCGGAGCGGTCGATATCGCCGATGAGGGAACTGAACAACTCGTCGATGAGGCGCCGTGATTCGGCGACAGGTACCACTTCGGCGCTGCGCTGCGGCAGCATCTCGATGACGGGCACGAGGTCTGGATCGAAGGCGTAGCTCACGGGAAGGATCATGCCGCACACCCCCGACTAATCGGCGCGGTTAGCATCAGGCCGTGACGTCACAATGGTCGCCGACCCGACTCGGCAACATGACCGGTAAGCGCATTGTCGTAACGGGTTCGACCAACGGAGTGGGGTTGGCGACTGCACGCGCCTTGGCAGGCGCGGGCGCGCACGTCATCCTGGCCGTGCGTAATACCGACCTCGGCGCCCAGCGGGCGGCGGAGATCGGCGGCTCTACCTCGGTGCTGAAACTTGACCTGGCCGATCAGTCCTCGGTCAAAGCGTTCCCCGACCTGCTCGACGGGGAGATCGACATCCTGATCAACAACGCCGGCGCGGTCGTGCAGAAGCGCAGCGACACCGTCGACGGCTTTGAGATGATGATGGGCACCAACTTCCTGGGGCCGTTCGCGTTGACCAACCTGTTGTTGCCGCGGGTGCGCAGCCAGATCATCAACGTGGGATCGGATGCACATAAGTCAGCCACCGTCCGGCTGGAGGACCCGCATTCCCGGGTGACCAAATGGTCGTCGTTCCCGGCGTATGCCCGCTCCAAGATGGCGGTCATGCTGTGGGGCCTTGAACTGGACCGTCGGCTGCGTGCGGCGAAGTCACCGGTGTCGACCTATCTGACCCATCCAGGCTGGGTGGCCTCGAATTTGTCGAATGTGTCTGATACACCGGTCATGTCGGCGTTTCACAAGGTGGTGCAGACGGCGGCCAGCGTGCTCGCCAACGATCTCGACGCCGGGGCGGCCCCGACGCTGTACTGCATCACCGAACCCATCCCGCCGGGCAGCTATGTCGGTATCGACGGTGTCCGCGGACTCAAGGGCGGCCCGGTGCTCAGTGGTCGCTCCGCTGCCGCGTGTGACTACGACCTGGCCGCGGAAATGGTGCGGTTCGCCGAAAAGGAAACCGGCACAACCGTTCCCGTTTAATCAGGCAAGAACAGCCGCGGCGATCTCAGTATCGGTGACGATCGAGGACACCAGACCCGAACGCAGGATCGCCCGGGTGGCGTTGATCTTGTCGTGACCGGTCGCCACGGCGATGCGGGTCGGGATGGCTCGCAGCGTCTGTTCCTCGACACCCATCCGACGTTCGTCCAGACCCGGTATCCGGTTTCCGGCGCTGTCGAGCAGCAGCGCGCAGGTTTCGGCTGCGACGCCGGAGGCTTCGAGTGCCGCCGCCTCCTGTGGTGTCAACAATTCGTACACCTGGGATGCGCCCGGCGACCAGGCGCCGACCGAGACGATCGCGCAGGTCACTTTGCCCTGCCGGGCGACGGTCTCCTGGATCTGGATAGTGCTCGACAGGCTTTCGGCGGTCCTGGCATCGGAGACCACCAGGGGTGCGTACAGCGGCCATGATTTGCCGCCGCTGATCTCGCTGATCCGGCGCACCAGGTCGGCACCGTTGGTGTTGATCGTGCCCGCCATACCGGTCAGTTGGACGACATCGCAGCGCGGCAGTGTCGTGAGGTACCCGGCCACCCGGGCCAGCGTTCGCCCGCAGTCCACACCGACGACATCGTCATCGCGCAGGATCGACACCAGTAACTCGGCCATCGCTTTGGCGACCGCGTCCACCCGGTCGGCGGGGCTGTCGGTATCGGCGACGACCGCGTAGGCGTGTTCGAGTTGATAGTGGCGCTGTAATGCGGTGGAGAGTTCGACGTCGATCGATCCCGGGTTATGAATGGTGATCTCGACCATGCCGGAGGCCACCGCCTCATCGAGCATCCGGGTGACCTTGAAACGCGAGATGCCGAATTCGTCGGCGATCTGCACCCGGGTACGCCCTTCCAGGTAGTACCGGCGCGCCACCAGTGCGCGCTGAAACAGCTCGTCCGGCCCCATCCCGTTTGCCCTCCTCGCGGCGCGTCTGCTCATTTGAGCACACGCCTTGACAGTTGAGCGTACGCCATTGCATGATCTAGCTCACAGCATTTTGAGCGACAGGATTCACATATGAGCGCGGGCGAAGACGATTTGACCGGCCTGGCCGGCTCCGTCCTCGCCCGCGAATCCCGAGCTGTCGCCGCATTGGCCGGCGCTGTCGAAACGCAGATCGTTGCTGTCGCCCGCCAGATCCTGGCGATCAGCGGCAAGGTGGTGACCACCGGATCGGGTACCTCCGGGATCATGGCCGAGCGGCTGGCTCATCTGTTGTCGGTCTGTGGCACCCCGGCGGTGTATCTGCCGTCGATGGATGCCCTGCACGGCGGCATCGGTGCGATCACCGCCAATGACGTGGTGCTCGCCATCTCCAAAACCGGCCGCTCAGGTGAACTGACCACGCTGACCGACCGGCTCGTCCGTCGTGGTGTCGAGGTCGTGGCCGTCACCGAGAATGCCGGCTCGCCGTTCGCCGCAGCCGCCACCACCGTCGTCTCGCTGCCGGCGACCCCGGCCGATGCCGACCCGGGCGACATGATCGCGATGGCCAGCACGCTGGCCGTCGGGGCGTGGGGTGACGCTCTGGCCGTCGTCGCGATGGCGATGCGCGGGCACACCTTGCACGATGTCGTCGACAGCCATCCCGCCGGGGGAGTCGGGGCGCGCGGTCTGCAACCCGGTGACGAACATCTGCGGGTGGTACACCCTGCGCCGGGAGCCACGTCATGAGTGTGGGCGCCGTCCTCGGCGTCGACTCCTCCACCCAGTCGTGCAAGGTCGAAGTCCGCGAACTGGCCACCGGCCGGTTGCTGGGCAGTGGCGCAGCGCCTCATCCGCCTGCCTTTCCGCCGTCCAGCGAGCAGCATCCACGCGACTGGGTGAGCGCCTTCGTCGCCGCCGCCCGCGGCGCCATGGCCGCGTGCGAGCAACCGCTTGAGGTGCGGGCGATTTCGGTCGCCGCACAGTGTCATGGTCTTGTCCTGCTCGACGGAGCCGGTGAGGTTTTGCGCGCCGCCAAACTCTGGAACGACACCACCGGCGCACCAAATCTGGCGCGGCTCGTCGAGCGTATCGGCGCCCGGCGTTGGGTGATGCGTATCGGTTCCCTGCCGACCGCCGCGTTCACCATCGCCAAACTCGCCTGGATTGCCGAGCACGAACCGGGGCTCCTCGATCAGGTCGCCACCGTGCTGCTGCCACACGACTATCTGACCTACTGGCTCACCGGCGAACGGGTGACCGACCGATCCGATGCCTCAGGTACCGGTTACTTCGATGCGACTGACGGACAGTGGATTACGTCCTATCTTGAGCTCGCCGCCGGTGACCGGAACTGGTCGGGCAAGCTGCCCACCGTACTCGGTCCTGCCGATGCCGCGGGCACCGTACGCGCCGCACCGGCAGCCGAACTGGGCATCGGCGCCAATGTGTTGGTGGCAGCCGGCGGCGGTGATCAGCATGCCGCCTATCTGGGTCTCGGCCTCACCGACGGTGACCAGTACTTGAGCATCGGCACCTCAGGTGTGGTCGCGACCTCGTCACGGGGTCCGGTCTTCGACACCACCGGTGCCGTCGACGGCGTCGCCGATATGACCGGCGGTTACCTACCGCTGATGAGCACGCTGAACGCCGCCAGGGTCTCCGACCGCGCGGCCGCACTGCTCGGTACCGATCTGGCCGGCCTCGCGGAACTGGCGCTGGCCGCGGGTCCGACGCAGGGACCGGTGTTGGTGCCCTTCTTCGACGGCGAGCGCACCCCCGACCGCCCCGAAGCCAGGGGAGGCCTGGTCGATATCACCTCACAGACCACCCGGGAAGAACTTGCACGCGCTTTCGTGGAAGGCCCGCTGCTGTCCCTGCTGTCGGGCCGCGACAGCCTGCGGGCGTGCGGTGTCGAACTCGGCGGTGCGGCAACGGTTGTCGGTGGCGGTGCCCGATCGCGTGCCACCCTGCAACTGCTGGCCGACCTGCTCGGCGACGAGGTCACCGTGCCCGATGTCGACGAGGCCACCGCCCGCGGCGCCTGTATCCAGGCCGCGGCGGTCGCTGCCCGTACCGACCGGGCGGGCCTGGTCGACCTGGCCAAACGGTGGCTGCCCGACGCCAGAGAGCGGGTCGTTCCCCGCCCGCACGGCAGGGACCTGAGCGCCCTGCGCGCCAGATGGGCCACCGTCGCGGCCTCTGCACTGCTTGACAGCGCAGGTGCCCGATGACCGCACTCGCGCCGTGGCACACCGACTTTCCCGGCTCGCTGGCCGGTTCGGTGTACGCCGCCGCCGGTTCCCGGCTGGTCGCCGCGCAGACCCTCGACGACGCCGGAATCGATGTCCACATCGACGTGATGGCCGCCTCCGAAGGATTCCCCACCGGGGTGAGTCTGGCTGAACTGCAGATGATTTCGGCCGTCGTCGATCGGGCCAGGATCGGCGTGCACCTGATCGGCTCGCCCGACTTCGTCGATGCCGTGCTACCGAAAATCCTGGCACTGCACCCCGGGGTGGTCTTCCTGCCGTGGTCGGCGTTCACCGAAGGGCGTGCCGCCACAGTCCGCGCGACCGGAAGTGCGGCCTGGATCGCGGTCTGGCAGGAATGGGACGGCCACGGCCGTCCCGTCTGGTCTGCCACCCCCGACGGCGTGCTGGTGATGCTCATTGCGCCCGGCACCCGCAACAGCGCCTCGCTGAGCCGGCTCAATGTCGTCGAAGCCTGCGCCGCCGAATTCCCGGTGGCGGTCGACGGCGGTGTCACGCAGGCGGTGGCGCCGCTGTGTCTGTCCGCCGGAGCGAAGTCCCTTGTGGTCGGGCGGTCGCTGCTCCTCGAACATAGCCCACCGCAACATGAGTCAACGCAAACCGAATACGAGACGACGAGAAGGACATCATGACCAGCACCATTCCCGGTACCGACGCCGCACCCATCGACGACACGATGCGGGCCAGCGTGATGACCGGTGTCCGCAGCCTGGTGATCGAAGAACGCCCAGTCCCGACGCCCGGTCCGAACGAGGTGCTGATCCAGGTTGCCGCCGTCGGCGTCTGTGGTTCCGATGTGCACTACTACCGGCACGGGCGCATCGGTGATTTCGTCGTGAACGAGCCGATGATCCTCGGCCACGAACTGTCCGGCCGGATCGTCGCAGTGGGCGACGGCGTCGAGCCCTCGCGGGTCGGTCAGCGGGTCGCGGTGGAGCCTCAGCACCCGTGTCGGCGCTGCAAGCAGTGCAAGGCCGGTCGCTACAACCTGTGTCCGGAGATGAAGTTCTATGCGACGCCGCCGATCGACGGTGCGTTCTGCAAGTACGTCATCAGCGATGACGACTTCGCCCATGCCATACCGGATTCGATGTCCGACGACGCCGCCGCACTGCTGGAGCCGTTGTCGGTGGCCATCGCCACCATGCGTAAGGCCGGCATCGTCCCCGGGTCGTCGATCCTGATCGCCGGCGCCGGGCCGATCGGCGTCATCTGCGCGCAGGCCGCCCGCGCCTTCGGCGCCTCCCGCATCGTCGTCACCGATCTGGTCGAGTCCCGCCGCGAGAAGGCGCTGACCTTTGGCGCCACCGAGGTCCTGGATCCCACGGTCGTCGATGTCACCGGCATCGAACCGGTCGACGCGTTCGTCGATGCCACCGGTGTGCCCGCGGCCGTCATGAGTGGCATCAAGGCGGTCGGCCCGGCAGGCAAGGTGGTCCTGGTGGGCATGGGGGGCGACGAATATCCGCTGCCGGTCAGCCACATCGCGAACCTGGAGATCACCCTCACCGGGGTCTTCCGTTATACCGATACCTGGCCTGCGGCAATTCATCTCGTGCAGTCCGGGGCGGTTGACCTCGACGGAATGGTTACCGGCCGCTACGACCTAGAACACGTGGCCGATGCCCTTGACAGCGATACCGACCCCGCCAGCCTCAAGTCGATTGTGAATCCCTGATGACTAAACGTTCCCCGTTCGATCTCTCCGGCCGCACCGCGCTGGTCACCGGTGGTAATCAGGGGCTGGGCCGTGCTTTCGCGTTCGGGCTTGCCGAGGCCGGCGCCACCGTCGCCATCGCGGGCCGCAGCGCTGAGCGTAACGACAAGGTGGTCAGTGAGGCGGCCGGCGAGGGACACACGTTCCATCCGATCACCGCCGATATCACCGCATCGGCCGACGTCGCCAGGATGACCGCGGAAGCGGTTGCCGCACTTGGTCACATCGACATCCTGGTCAACAATGCGGGCACCTGTTACCACGCCGATTCCTGGGATGTCACCGAGGAGCAGTGGGACGATGTCTTCAACCTGAACGTCAAGGCGCTGTGGGCATGCTCGCTGGCGGTCGGTGCGCACATGCGTGAGCGCGGTTCGGGTTCGGTGGTCAACATCGGATCGATGTCGGGGATCATCGTCAATCGCCCGCAGATGCAGCCCGCCTATAACGCGTCCAAGGCTGCGGTCCATCACCTCACCAAATCCCTGGCGGCCGAATGGGGGCCGCTGGGCATTCGGGTGAACGCGGTGGCCCCCGGATACTGCAAAACCGAGATGGCACCCGTCGACCGGCCCGATCTGAAGCGGTACTGGATCGACGACGCACCCCAGCAGCGGTACGCCATGCCCGAGGAGATCGCGCCCAGCGTGGTGTTCCTGGCCAGCGACGCCGCCTCGTTCATCACCGGATCGGTACTTGTCGCCGACGGGGGATACACCGCATGGTGAGCCCAGCTCTCGCAGGCACCAACCGGCGGGTCGTCGTCAACGCCATCGACGACGTCGTCTTCGAGACCGTGCCGGAAACCTCGCCCGCAGCCGGTGAGGTCCGGGTGCGCAGCACCATCGTCGGGATCTGCGGCTCGGATCTGCACGCCGCTTGCGGTAAGCACCCGTTCATCGATCTGCCGTACCGGCCCGGCCACGAGGTGGTGGGTGTCATCGACGCGGTCGGCTCCGAGGTCGATGACTCCTGGCTGGGCACGCGCGTCGTGGTTGAGCCCAACCTGGCGTGTGGGCACTGCGCCCAGTGCCGCGAGGGTCGCTACAACATCTGTCGCGAACTGTTGGTGCTGGGCTGTCAAACCCCCGGTGGGCTGGCAGACACGTTCTCGGTGGCAGTGGATCGCGTCATCGCCCTCAACCCCGAACTCGATGACGACCATGCCATCCTGATCGAGCCGTTGGCCACCCCGATCCACGCGGTCCGCCGCGCCGCCGCAGCGGTGGGGGATCTGCGGGACCGCGCGGTCGTGGTGATCGGCGCCGGTCCCATCGGGTTGTTCGTCCTGCTGGCTGCACGCCAGGCCGGTGCCAGGGTGGTGGTGGCCGACCTGCTGGCGTCCAAGCGCGACCGCGCCGAACGCCTCGGCGCAGTCGGAACTTTCGACCCCACCGCCGCGGACGCCGTCGACACCGCGCTGGCACAGCTCAGCGGGCCTGCCGCGGTGGTCATCGACTGTGTGGCCAGGGAGAGTTCGGTCGCGCAGGCCATCGAACTGGTCGACAAGGGTGGCGCCATCATGATCGTCGGTGTCGCCGCTGGCGCGGTGCCGGTTCGGCTCGACCTGATCCAGGACCGTGAGCTGGCGTTGATCGGCAACCTGATGTACGTCAGGGAAGACTTCACCGCCGCGATCGACCTGCTCTCGTCCGGCGCGGTCCCGATCGACGAAATCATCAGTGCCCGATTTGATTTCGAGCACTCCGCCGAAGCGTTCACCGCCTCCGCGGACGGCGAGAACGTGAAAGTGGTTGTCACCACTGGGAGCAGACCATGAGCTCAGCAATTCTCGAATGTGCGGCCATCACCAAGAGTTTCGGCGGGGTGCCGGTACTCAAGGGCATCACGCTCGACCTCGAACCCGGCACCGTGACCGCGCTGGCCGGTGAGAACGGCGCGGGCAAGTCGACGCTGATGAAGATTGTCAGCGGCCAGTACAGCGCCGACTCCGGAGATGTCACGGTGCAGGGCAACCACCTCGCCCCTGGCAGTCCGCGCGACGCCGTCCGGCACGGTGTCGCCATCGTGCCGCAGGAACTGGCGTCCATCGAAGATATGACCGTCTACGAAAACCTCTTCGTGGGACGCGAAATCAAGGTCGGCCCATTCCTGAACCGACGAGCCATGATCGATGAGGCCCGGGATGCGCTGTCGGCATTCGGCGTGGCGATCTCACCGACGGCGCGGATGGGTAGCCTGCCCGTCGGTTTGCGCCAGATCGTGGAGATCGTCAAGGCCGCCCGCACCGGTGCACAGGTCGTGATGCTCGACGAGCCGACCTCGGCCATCTCCGAACGCGAGGTGGAAGGCCTGTACGGGATCGTCCGCCGGCTGCGCGATCAGGGCGTCGCGATGGTGTACACCACGCACAAGATGGCCGAGATCCGCGCCATCGCAGACCGGGTCGTGGTGCTTCGTGACGGCGGGCTGATTCTGGACAAGCCACTGACCGACGTCAGCGACGACGATATCGTCACCGCGATGATCGGGCGCGAGCTCAATGCGCTGTTCCCCGAACTGGTCGAACCCAAGCCCGACCCGGTCCTCGAAATCCGCGAGCTGCAGGTCGCCGGCGCATCCGAACCGGTCTCGTTCTCGGTGAGCTCCGGTGAGATCGTCGGGCTCGCCGGGCTGGTCGGCGCCGGCCGAACTGAACTGCTGGAAGCCATCTTCGGGGCCAGGCACAGCACGTCCGGGGAGATCATCGTCCGCGGTCGCCGGGTCAAACGCAATGCGCCCGCGGCCGCGATCACCGAAGGCATGGCGATGGTCCCCGAGGATCGCAAGATCTCCGGTGTGGTGTTGTCGATGAGCGTGCTGGACAACGGCTCACTGCCGCGGCTGTCATCGTTCAGCGTCGCGGGCTGGCTGCGCGGGAAGTCCCGCACCAAGGCGGTATCCGATGTGATGAAGTCGGTTCGGTTGCGCAGCAGCGGAATGGGCCAACTCGTCGGCACCTTGTCCGGCGGAAATCAGCAGAAGGTCGTCCTGGCCCGCTGGCTCACCGGTGAGGTCAATGTGCTGCTTCTTGACGAGCCGACCCGCGGTGTCGACGTCGGTGCCCGCAGCGAGATCTACCGCATCATCACCGAATTCGCCGAAGCCGGGATGGCAGTGGTGATGGCCTCCTCGGATATGCCCGAGATCATCGGCCTGTCGCACCGCGCGTTCGTGATGCGCGACGGGGCGTTCGTCGGCGAACTCGACCGCGACGCGCTCGACCACCCGGCAGTGCAGGAATCCGTCTTCCGGATGGCGACCGCCTTGGACGGGCCCCGACACATAGACCCACACCCATCAACCCCGACGGCCCAACCGCGGCCAGAGTCACCGGAGGCATCATCGTGACCACCCCAGTCGACACCGAAGAAACTCCGGAGGCATCCGGGGCCACGGTTGTGACATCGCCGATCACCGGCGAGCCCGTCAAGCTGCTCTCCAAGGAGTGGATCAGCGGTATCGCGCTGCGCTACTCGATGGTCATCATCATGCTGTTGGTGATCGCCTACTTCAGTTACCGCAGTGCACGATTCGGCACCGTCGACAACCTGGTCACCATCCTGGTGGCGGCCGCACCGTTTGCGCTGATCGCACTGGGACAGACGCTGGTGGTGCTCACCGGCGGCATCGACCTGTCGGTCGGCAGCGTGATCGCGGTATCGGCCATGGCGGGTGCGGCGACGGCGAAGGCCAACCCCGGGCAGGTGTGGATGACCGTGGGTGTGGCGATGGTCGTCGGCCTGGTGGTCGGCTCGATCAACGGAATCCTGGTGTCACGCATCAACGTGCCTCCGTTCATCGCGACATTGGGCACGTTGACGGCGGGCTCGGGTCTCGCCTACGTGATCGGCGGCGGTGCACCCATCAACGGTCTGCCGGCTGAGTTCGGGTCCATCGCCAACACCAAGATTCTCGGTCTGACCATCCCAGTGCTCGTGATGATCCTCGGCATCATCGTGCTGGCGATCGTGATGAAGCGGACCACCTACGGTATGCGCGTCTACGCCGTCGGCGGTAACCGCAACGCCGCCGAGATCGCCGGGATCAACGCCAAGAACGTGCTGTTCAGCGTCTACGCCCTGTCCGGTCTGCTGGCCGGTATCTCCGGTGTGATGCTCGCGTCCCGGGTCATCTCCGGACCGCCAAACCTGGGCCAGGGATACGAACTCGATGCCATCGCCGCAGTGGTGATCGGCGGCGCCAGCCTGATGGGCGGGCGCGGCACGATCTGGGGAACTGTGTTGGGCCTGTTCATCATCCAGACCCTGAACAACGGTTTGGACATCCTCGTGGTGCCCGCCTACTGGCAGGACGTGATCAAGGGTGTGCTGATCGTCGCCGCGGTCGCCGTCGACGTCTGGTCTACGCGACGAAGAACCTGAGTTCGGTTCTGATGCATGTCCATTGATCGACACAACGAAAGTGAGTGACCAGATGAGACTGACAACGAAGTTCGTCGCCGTCGCTTCGGCGGGGCTGCTCGGACTGGGCCTGACCGCCTGCGGCGCAGGCGATACCGAAGCCAAGGACGGAAAAACCCGGATCGGCGTCTCGGTGTACGACATGAGCTCGTTCATCACCGCGGGCAAGGAGGGCATGGACGCCTACGCCAAGGACAACAACATCGAATTGGTCTGGAACTCAGCCAATCTGGATGTGTCGACCCAGGCCAATCAGGTGGACTCGATGATCAACCAAGGTGTCGACGCCATCATCGTCGTCCCGGTGCAGGCGGACTCGCTCGGTCCGCAGGTGGAATCGGCCAAGGCCAAGGGCATTCCGCTGGTTCCGGTCAACGCCGCATTGAACAGCAAGGACATCGCGGGCAATGTGCAGCCCGACGACGTCAAGGCCGGTGAGCAGGAAATGCAGATGATGGCCGACAAGCTCGGCGGCAAGGGCAACATCGTCGTGCTGCAGGGCCCACTCGGTCAGTCCGGCGAGCTCGACCGCACCAAGGGCATCAAGAATGTGCTGGCCAAGTACCCCGATATCAAGGTGCTGGCCATGGACACCGCCAACTGGAAGCGCGACGAGGCGGTCAACAAGGTGAAGAACTGGATCTCGGGCTTCGGGCCGCAGATCACCGGCGTGGTCGCCGAGAACGACGATATGGGCCTCGGTGCCCTGCAGGCTTTGAAGGAAGCCGGCCGCTCCGACGTGCCGATCGTCGGCATCGACGGTATCGAGGACGGCCTCAATGCCGTCAAGAGTGGCGAATTCATCGGCACCTCACTGCAGAACGGCACCGTGGAGCTATCCGCAGGCCTGGCCGTCGCCAACGCGCTGGCCAAGAAGGAGAAGGTGAACACCGCACCGGTGTACATCATGCCCGCCATCACCCAGGAGAACGTCGACGTCGCCATCGAGCACGTCGTCACCAAGCGGGCGGAGTTTCTTGCCGGTCTCTCCGAGCTGACCAAGAAGAACCTCGAGACCGGCGATATCGCCTACGAGGGCATTCCAGGCCAGAAGCAACCGTAATCACCTATCCGACAAGCGTATTCAACGAACACATAGAGAAAGCGAATAGATGAGACTGACAACGAAGTTCGGTGCCATCGCCACGGCGGGGTTGCTCGGGCTCGGCCTGACCGCCTGCGGTGCGGGCGATACCGAAGCCAACAGCGGTAAGACGCGGATCGGCGTCACCGTCTACGACATGAGCTCGTTCATCACCGCAGGCAAGGAGGGGATGGACACCTACGCCAAGGACAACAACATCGAGTTGATCTGGAACTCGGCCAATAACGACGTGTCCACCCAGGCCAGCCAGGTCGATTCCCTGATCAACCAGGGTGTCCAGGCGATCATCGTGGTTCCTGTGCAGGCGGATTCGCTCGGCCCGCAGATTGCGGCGGCCAAGGCCAAGGACATCCCGCTGCTGGCGGTCAACGCGGCACTCGACAGCCCCGATCTGGCCGGTAACGTCCAGCCCGACGATGTCGCGGCCGGCGCCCAGGAAATGCAGATGATGGCCGATAAGCTCGGCGGTAAGGGCAATATCGTCATCCTGCAGGGCCCGCTCGGTGGATCCGGTGAGATCAACCGTGGCAAGGGAATTGATCAGGTGCTGGCCAAGTACCCCGATATCAAGGTGCTGGCCAAGGACACGGCCAACTGGAAGCGCGATGAGGCCGTCAACAAGGTGAAGAACTGGCTGTCCAGTTTCGGGCCGCAGATCAACGGTGTCGTCTCGCAGAACGACGATATGGGTCTCGGTGCCCTGCAGGCGCTCAAAGAGGCCGGCCGCACCGATGTTCCGATCGTCGGGATCGACGGCATCGAGGACGGGCTGAATGCTGTCAAGAGTGGCGAGTTCATCGGCACCTCACTGCAGAACGGCACCGTCGAGCTCTCGGCGGGTCTGGCCGTGGCCAATGCGCTGGTAAAGAAGGAAGACGTCAACAAGGAGCCGGTCTACGTGATGCCGGCCATCACCCAGGAGAATGTCGACGTCGCGATCCAGCACGTCGTCACCGAGCGCCAGAAGTTCCTGGACGGTCTCGGTGAGTTGACCGCGAAGAACCTCAAGACCGGCGATATCGCCTATGAGGGCATTCCGGGACAGAAAGAGTCCTAGCAAGCGATGTGTGACAGTCCCGGCCGCGCTCACCGCGGCTGGGACTCTCACACAACGCGGTTATGGTGCTGCGGTGGAATTCAACCTGGCCGAGGTGTTCGACACCGTGGCGACGGCCAACCCCGAGCGCGACTGCATCGTCTTCGGCGACCGGCACTTCACCTACGCCCAGATCGACGAGCGCACCCGGCGGCTGGCCCAGGCACTTCACGGGTGGGGGCTGGGCGCACACCGGGAGCGTGCGCAGCTGGCGGGCAGCGAGTCAGGGCAGAGTCACCTCGCCCTGTACATGACGAACTGCAACGAATTCCTCGAAGGAATGATCGGGGCATACCGAGCCAGGGTCGCACCGTTCAACGTCAACTATCGTTATGTCGCCGACGAATTGGTGTACCTGCTGGCCGATGCCGGGGCCGCCGCGGTGATGTATCACGCACAGTTCGCACCGACCCTGGCCGAGGCCCTGCCCGATCTTCCGCCGGTGCGGCTCATCCACGTCGACGACGAGTCCGGCAACGAGCCGCTGCCGGGGGCAGTGCGCTACGAAGAACTGTTGGCTGCTCACAGCGCCGAGCCGCTGGATCTCGCACTATCGCCCGATGATCTGTACCTGCTCTACACCGGTGGCACCACGGGCATGCCGAAGGGTGTGCTGTGGCGCCAGAGCGATATTTTTTTCAACGCGATGGGTGGGCGGGTCTTCGGAACTGGGCAGACCATCCCCGATATGGCGGCGGTGATCGAGCGATCTCTGGCCGGCGGACCACCATCGATGACCGTCGCACCACTGATGCACGGCGCGGCCCAATGGTCGGCCTTCAGCACCCTGCTGGGCGGGCGGACATTCGTAATGCCGCCGCCCGCAGTACATTTCGACGCAGTCCAGGCCTGGATGACAGCGAGTCGCGAAAGGGTCGGGTCGATGTCGATCGTCGGTGACGCGTTCGCCCGACCACTGGCCGACGCCCTGGCTGCGGGCGGCCCCGAGCTTGCCGATGACCTTTCGTCATTCAATGCTCTGGTCAGTGGTGGAGCCCTGCTCAGCAGCGGTGTCAAGCAGCGCCTCCTCGACCTCTTGCCGCACCTGACCATCCTCGATGCCGGCGGCTCATCGGAAACCGGTTCCCAGATGGGTCAGGCCTCCAGCAGGGAGAGCGCAGGCACCGGCCGGTTCACGCCGAACCCCGGCACAGTGGTCGTCGATGCGGAGATGACGCACCTTCTCCAGCCGGGTGACCCCGAGATCGGCTGGCTGGCACAACGGGGTCTGGTGCCTCTGGGCTATCTCGGTGATGCCGAGAAATCCGCGCGCACCTTCCCCCTGATCGACGGGGTTCGGTTTTCGATCCCGGGGGATCGGGCGCGCTGGGACGCCGACGGCAGTATCGACCTGCTCGGCCGTGATTCGGTCACCATCAACTCCGGCGGCGAGAAGATCTTCGCCGAAGAAGTGGAGGCGGCTATCGCGAACCATCCGGCCGTCTACGACGTGGTAGTGGTGGGACGGCCCAGTGTCCGATGGGGCAGCGAAGTGGTCGCCCTCGTCCAGCTGGCTGACGGCACGTCCCCAGATTCCGCCGGTATCGTCGCCGAGGCCGCCCGCCACATTGCCCGCTACAAGCTGCCGAAGGAGGTGCTGTATTGCGATCGCATACAGCGCTCACCGTCGGGCAAGCCGGATTACCGGTGGGCGAAGGCGCGGGCGATACAATAGCTGCGGTTGTCGTCTGTGTGACAGGTACCGAGCAGCCCACGTGTTTCGGATTCAGCAAGAAGTCTGACGCGTACGTCAATTACATTGCGTAACAACGGGGTACCCGCCAACGATGACGTCGGCGACGTCTTATGCACGTATGCGTACCAGCTAGTTACAGTAAGCAGGGAAACTTTGCCGAACTCCAGTCTTGACCTCAAGCCACATTTCGACGATGTGCAGTCCCACTATGACCTGTCCGACGATTTCTTCCGGTTGTTCCTCGACCCCACCCAGACCTACAGTTGCGCGTATTTCGTCCGCGACGAGATGACGTTGCACGAGGCGCAGATAGCCAAGATCGATCTCGCGTTGAGCAAGCTCGACCTGCGTCCGGGCATGACGCTGCTCGATGTCGGCTGCGGCTGGGGTGCCACCTTGCAACGAGCCGCCGAGCAGTTCGACGTCAACGTCGTCGGGCTCACGTTGTCGAAGAATCAGGCCGCTCATGTGGAGCGACTGTTCGACAGTTCACCCGGCGCCCGGTCCAAGCGGGTCCTGCTGCAGGGCTGGGAGCAGTTCGACGAACCCGTCGACAGGATCGTGTCCATCGGCGCCTTCGAACACTTCGGCAGGGAGCGCTGGGACGACTTCTTTTCGTTCGCTCACCAGGCGCTACCTGATGACGGCATCATGATGCTGCACACCATCACGACCTGCTCGATCGAGGAATTCAAGAGCATCAAGGTCACGATGTCCTTGTTGAAATTCATCAAATTCATCATGGACGAGATTTTTCCCGGCGGGCGCTTGCCCTCGGTGGCCGTCGTCGAGGAGCGTGCGCAGAAGGCCGGTTTCCGGATCAGCCGGGTGCAGTCACTGAGGCCGCACTACGCCAAGACGCTCGACATCTGGGCCGAAGCGCTGGCGGCGCGCCGTGATGAGGCCATCGCCATGCAATCCCAAGAGGTCTACGACCGCTACATGCGATACCTGACGGGGTGCGCTGACTTGTTCCGCGAAGGCAACACCGACGTCTGCCAGTTCACTCTGCAGAAGTAGTCCACCGAGCACCGAATACAGTTCGCGGATGGACAGCCCCACCCGCGAACACCGCGGTGCGATCACCCGCGATGCCACCGGCCCCAGCGCCGCGGAGGCGTTCGTCCTGATCGCGATCGCCACCATCCTTGTCACCCGGCTGTACCTGGAGCTGACGGGATATCCGCAGATCGGTGGCGGTGACCTGCATATCGCGCACGCGCTATACGGCGGCGCACTGATGATGCTGGCGCTGATCATCGGCTGGTTGACGCTCGGTTTCGGCACCCGGATCGTGGCCATCGTGATGGGCGGTATCGGGTTCGGGCTGTTCCTCGACGAGGTCGGCAAGTTCGTCACCAAGGACAACGACTATTTCTACGGTCCGTCCGCGGAGATCATGTACATCCTGGTGGTGATCATCCTGGTGGGCGCGCGGGTGGTGCGGGACTTCCGGCCACTCTCGGCCAGGGAATGCCTGGCCTCGGCCGCGGCCATCGCCGCCGACGGGGTGGCCCGCGGGCTCGCTGAACACCGGCGCCAGATCGGGCTGCTGCTGATCGAGCAGGCCCGCGCCGGTGGGGCGGACCAGTCCGACGTCGACGACGTCGAGGCGCTGCTGAAATCGGCAGACCCAGCTGGGGACAAGTTGTATCGGCTGCGTCAATGGGTGCCCCGGCTGATTCCCGGGTTCTTTCGCAGCCCGCGTTGGGTGACGATCGTCGGTTGGCTGATGGTGCTTGGCGCGCTGGCCGGGGTGATCTCCGGGGCACTGGGAATTGTGCTCGGCGGCTACCTCTATGACGACCACTCGGTGACGGTGCAACTCGACGGCATGAGCCCGGCCTCGTTGATCCTGCTGATCAGCGCGGTGCTGACGGCTGCGCTGGCGCTACCGGCGATGATCGCCCGCCGCCGCACCGACAAGATCTGGCCGCTGCGTTGGCTGCGCATCGCGGCCCTGATCTTCACGTTCCTCAACGCGCTGGTCGACTTTGCCACCGAGGGTTTCGGTGCACTGCTGAACATGTCCATCGGTCTGTTCATGCTGGCCGTGTTGTCGTATCAGATCGAAGTCGCGGCCAGGCGTGCGTTGACTCCTACAGCGCCCGCAGGTATCGCTTCGTGACGACCCGCTGCACCAGGGCGGCGACCGGCGCGCCGGCTTTGCTCCACCACGTGTTCGGCCGGGAAAACGCTGTCACCTCGGCGTAGACCGATTCGCTGGCCGGGTCGTAGCGGACACCGAAATACTCCTCACCGGCCTCGGCGTGGCCGGGCAGGGTGCCGTAGGCGAAACCGCGCCGGTTCGGCTCGTCGACGACATAGACCACCCGGCACGGCGCCCAGATGGGTCCGAGTCGGCCTAGTACCAAGGTCCCGACCTGTGCGACCTCGGTGCTTGCCGTCACCCGAACACCCGCGCCGCGCAGCATGCCGTACCGCATCACAGCGGTGCCGGCTTGTTCGAAACATGCTCGGCCACTACCGATTCGGGCCGCCTCGTGGGCGTGGTGATACTCCTGCAACCGGCCGATATCGTCATCGGGTAACGCATCGGTCGCGCCCACCTCGGCATAGGTCAGCGGTAACCCGTCAAGGTCGCACAGTTTCACCAGTCAGCCTCCAGGTCTCGGGCGTACGGTTTTACCCGTGAGCACATCTTCGGTCGCACAAGCATCCGGCACCGTCACCCTCGGCGGTGACCTCACCGTCAACCGCCTCGGATTCGGGGCGATGCGGTTGACGGGCCCCGGTATCTGGGGCCCGCCCGCCGATCACGACGAATGTATCCGCGTCCTGCGGCGGGCCGTCGAACTCGGGGTCAACTTCATCGACACCGCGGACTCCTATGGGCCGTATTACTCCGAAGAGCTCATCCGTGAAGCGCTGCACCCGTACCCCGATGATCTGGTCATCGCGACCAAGGCCGGGTTGTTGCGGACCGGGCCCGATGTGTGGGTCTCCCTCGGTAAGCCCGCGTACCTGCGGCAGGAAGTCGAGACAGCCCTGCGCAGGCTCGGCCTGGACACCATCGACCTGTTCCAGCTGCACCGCATCGACCCGGATTACCCGCTGGCCGATCAGGTCGGTGAGCTCGCCGCGCTGCAGCAGGAGGGCAAGATCCGCCATATCGGGCTCTCCGAAATCGGCGTCGACGAGCTCAAGGCGGCGCAGCAGGTGACGCCCATCGCGTCAGTGCAGAACATGTACAACCTGACGGTGCGGCAGTCCGAACCGCTGCTGGACGCGGTCGCGGCAGAGGGCATCGCCTTCATCCCGTGGTTCCCGCTGGCGGCAGGCCCGTTGGCGGCCGCGGACGGGCCGCTGCAGAAGATCGCCGCAGATCATCACGCCAGTCCGTCACAGCTGGCGTTGGCGTGGCTGCTGAAGCGCTCTCCGGTGATGCTGCCGATTCCCGGTACGTCCAAGGTCGCGCATCTCGACGAGAATGTGGCCGCCGCCGAAATCACGCTGTCGGACCAGGAGTTCGAGACGCTGTCGGCCGCCGGGGCCTGAGTCGGTTGGGCAACCCGGCTGCTGTGCCCATACGGTGTTGGGGTGGGCACTGATGACGTCGAGGTACATACCGGTGGCGGTTTCAACGCCCCGACCGCGACGGACAAGGGCGGACCTGACTACGGCCGCTTCATCGCCGGTGTGCGCACGCTGCAGGACCACGCCCGCGCTGTCGACGCTCCCGACGAGGTGATCACCGAAGCCGCGGAGCTTCTGGAGAAGCTGTCGGCGCTGCTCGCCCCCTACGACGCCGACGAGTGGTCATCGCCGTCAGGCCGGCGCTACGACCTGCCCAATCGCGGCGGCATTCTCAATGTGCCAATGAATGTGGCCCTGACCCCAGAAGCTGGATCGGCTGGACGGATCCGCGGCTCGGCCCGGTTCAGCCGCTACCACCTCGGCCGCAATGGCGCCGCACACGGCGGGGCTATCGCATTGCTGTTCGATTCCATCCTCGGGTTGACGTCCGTGCTGCTGACCGACAGCCGGTATCAGCGCACCGCATTCCTACATCTGAACTACCGCAAGATCGTTCCGATTGAGAAGACCCTGCAGCTCGACGCCGGGGTCGCCAGAGTGGAGGGCCGCAAGATTTTCGTCGAGGTGGTGTTATCTGACGAGGGCACCGTGCTCACCGAGGGTGAGGCGCTGTTCGTCATGTTGAAGCCCGGGCAGCCATGAAAGAACGGGTTAAGGCGGTACCGCGACGGTGGGCGCGGTGGCGCGACACCCTGCGCGACCGTCGAGTCGTCGACCTCACCTACCGGATCGTGGTCGGTGTCGTCGGGCTCGCCGTGCTCGCCGTCGGCATCGTGGCCATCCCGTACCCGGGTCCCGGCTGGGCGATCGTGTTCATCGGGCTCGGCATCCTGGCCACCGAGTTCGACTGGGCTCGCCGCCTGCTGGCTCACGTTCGCGAACGCTACGACAAGGTGATGGCGTGGTTCGGCCGACAGGGCCGCTGGGTGCAGGTACTCGGTGTGGCGGTGACCGCAGCGGTCGTGGTGGCCACGTTGTGGGTCTTCGGTGCCCTCGGTTGGATCGCCGCGCTGTTCGGTGTTGACTGGCCGTGGCTCAAGAGTCCCCTGGCGTCGGGCTAGTTCCTCGGATTGGTGCCCATCGCCTCGCCTGGGGTCAGGGGTGGGGGCACCGATAGCATGGTCGCGTTCGCGGTGTAATCAGACCGCATCCACCGCATAGCCACCGACACCGTATGGAGACCACTCGATGAGCGCCCCAGCACACCCCGCCCCAGCAGCCCTTCTCCGGGTTCCTGCCGGGACGACGGCGGGCGCAGCGGTTCGCGAAGCAGGCCTGCCCAGCAGGGGTGAGCCCGACGCCGTCGTCGTGGTCGCCACCGAGGACGGCACCCTGCGTGACTTGTCCTGGGTCCCCGACAGTGACGCCGAGGTCACCCCGGTCGGCGCCAATACCGACGCCGGGCGCAGCGTCATCCGGCATTCGGCGGCGCATGTGCTGGCCCAGGCCGTGCAGGAACTCTTCCCCGGCACCAAGCTCGGAATCGGCCCACCCATCACCGACGGTTTCTACTACGACTTCGCGGTGGCCAAGCCGTTCACCCCCGAGGACCTGGCTGCGCTGGAGAAGCGGATGGCCAAGATCGTCAAGGACGGTCAGCTGTTCTCCCGGCGGGTGTACGAGAGCAAAGACCAAGCCCGCGAGGAACTCGCCGATGAGCCGTTCAAACTTGAGCTCGTCGATGACAAATCCGGCGACCCGGACGTGATGGAGGTCGGCGGTGATGAACTCACTGCCTACGACAACCTCAATCCCCGCACCCGCGAACGCATTTGGGGTGATTTGTGTCGGGGCCCGCATATCCCGACCACCCGCTATATCCCGGCGTTCAAGCTGACCCGAAGCTCGGCCGCGTACTGGCGGGGCGATCAGAACAACGCCAGTCTGCAACGCATCTACGGCACCGCCTGGGAATCTCAGGAAGCGCTCGACCGCCACCTGCTGCTGATCGAAGAGGCGCAGCGCCGCGACCACCGCAAGCTCGGCGTCGAACTCGACTTGTTCAGCTTCCCTGACGAATTGGGCTCCGGACTGCCGGTGTTCCATCCCAAGGGCGGCATCATCCGGCGCGAGCTGGAGGACTATTCGCGGCGCAAACACGAGCAGGCGGGCTACCAGTTCGTCAACACTCCGCACATCACCAAGGAACATCTCTACGTCACCTCCGGGCATCTGGAGTGGTACGCCGACGGCATGTTCCCGCCGATGCACATCGACGCCGAATACGACGATGACGGCACCCTGCGCAAACCAGGGCAGAACTACTACCTCAAGCCGATGAACTGCCCCATGCACCACCTGATCTACCGGGCGCGGGGCCGGTCCTATCGCGAACTTCCGTTGCGGCTCTTCGAGTTCGGCTCGGTGTACCGCTACGAGAAGTCCGGGGTGATCCACGGCCTGACCCGGGTTCGCGGGATGACCCAGGACGACGCGCATATCTACACCACGCGCGAGCAGATGCGCGACGAGCTCTCCTCGCTGCTGCGGTTCGTCCTGGACCTGCTGGCCGACTACGGGCTCGACGACTACTACCTGGAGCTGTCCACCAGGGATCTGGAGAAGTCCGTCGGCTCCGACGACATGTGGGACGAGGCCACCGACACGTTGCGTGAAGTCGCCGAGGCCTCCGGTCTTGACCTGGTGCCCGATCCGGGCGGGGCGGCCTTCTACGGCCCGAAGATCTCGGTACAGGTCAAGGATGCCCTCGGGCGGACCTGGCAGATGTCGACCATCCAGCTGGACTTCAACATGCCCGAACGCTTCGAGTTGGAGTACACCGCCGCCGATGGCACCCGGCAACGCCCGGTGCTGATCCACCGGGCGCTGTTCGGTTCCATCGAACGGTTCTTCGGGGTACTCACCGAGCATTACGCCGGTGCCTTCCCGGCCTGGCTGGCGCCCGTACAGGTGGTCGGTATCCCCGTTGCGGATGCCTTCGTTCCGTATCTGGACGATGTTGCCGCACAGCTGAAGTCGCACGGTGTGCGGGTCGAGGTCGATGCCAGCGATGACCGGATGGCGAAGAAGATCGTCAACCAGACCAACCAGAAGGTGCCATTCATGCTGCTCGCGGGTGAGCGTGACGTCGAGGCCGGTGCGGTGAGCTTCCGCTTCGGTGACCGCACCCAGATTAACGGGGTGCCACGCGATGAGGCGGTCGCGATCATCGTGAAATGGCTTGCCGATCGCCAGAATGCCGCGCCGACAGCCGAATTGATCACAGTGGGCAACGCGACGTGAGCGAAGAGCAGGCCCGGGAGAATGACACGCCCGACGCCCTCGTTGATCGGGGCGCCGGTGATCCCGACCACCTGCAGCGGCTGTGGACGCCGCACCGGATGAGCTATATCGCCGAGTCTCCGATGAAGCGTGACGCAGGCGACGCCGGGGCACCCGGCGAGCCGTTCACCGATATCCCGTTGATGCCCGATGAGGATGGCCTGGTGGTGGCTCGCGGTGAGCTGGTGTACGCCGTGCTGAACCTCTATCCGTACAACCCCGGGCATCTGATGGTCGTGCCGTACCGGCGGGTCTCTGAGCTGGAGGACCTCACCGAGGCGGAGAGCGCAGAGCTGATGGCGTTCGCACAGAAGGCGATTCGGGTGATGAAGGTGGTATCGCGACCACACGGCTTCAACGTCGGCCTCAATCTCGGTAAGTCGGCGGGCGGATCACTCGCCGAACACCTGCACATGCATGTGGTGCCGCGCTGGGGCGGTGACGCCAACTTCATCACCATCATCGGCGACGCGAAGATCATTCCGCAGCTGCTGCGGGACACCCGCACACTGCTGGCGACCGAATGGGCAGCGCAGCCGTGAGTGATTTCTACGTCTTCACCAGGGCCGCCTACGCCAAGCTGAGCGGCCCGCTGGCCAAGGCCGCGCTGCGGGCCGGGTTCACCCCCGACAGCATCACCATCATCGGTACCGCGGGCACCGTCGTCGCAGCGCTGACGTTGTTCCCGATCGGGCAACTGTGGTGGGGCGCCTTCGCTGTGTGCATCTTCGTACTGGCCGACATGCTCGACGGAGCGATGGCCCGCCAGCGCGGCGGCGGTACGGCGTTCGGAGCTGTACTCGATGCCACCTGTGACCGGATCGGTGACGGGGCGATCTTCTGCGGCCTGCTGTGGTGGGCGGCGTTCGGCGTCCGCAGCACCTCGCTGGTGGTCGCGATCATGATCTGTCTGGTCACTTCGCAGGTGATCTCGTATATCAAGGCCAGGGCTGAGGCCAGCGGGCTGCGCGGCGACGGCGGCTTGATCGAACGCCCAGAACGCCTGGTCATCGCGTTGACCGGCGCCGGCCTGTCCGGGGTCTGGTTCCTGCATGTGCCGTGGCTGCTTGAAGGGGCGATGTGGCTGTTGGCGATCGCCAGCCTGGTCACGCTGGCCCAGCGGCTGCACAGCGTGCGGGTATCCCCGGGTGCGATGGATCGGCTGCCGTCGGCGAGCGCACCTGCCGATCAGCGGGCGGACAACCCCGAGGGCGAGGCCTGATGGCGGTCCCGTCGGTGCCGCTGACCGAGCGGTTCAGCGACTGGGGTTATGCGGCGGGCTGGCAGATGGTGCGTGCCATGCCAGAGTTCGCTGCCCGCAACGCCTTCGATGCAGGCGCGCTGTTCGCCTCACGTAACGGTGGGCCCCAGCAGCTGCGCAAGAACCTCGCTCGGGTCCTCGGCGTGCCGCCGGCGGACGTGCCCGCTGCGCTGATCCGCGACTCGCTGGCCTCCTACGCCCGGTACTGGCGGGAGGCATTTCGCCTGCCATCGATGGATATGGCGAAGCTGGCCCCACGGATCGAGCCGTGCCTGCTTAATCGCACGTACATCGACGATGCACTGGCCGCCGGACACGGCGCCATCCTGGCGCTGCCGCACAGCGGGAACTGGGATATGGCCGGCGTCTGGGTGGTGCAGCATTACGGTCCGTTCACCACCGTCGCCGAACGGCTCAAGCCTGAGTCCCTGTATCAGCGGTTCATCGACTACCGCGAAACCCTCGGCTTCGAGATGCTGCCGCTGACCGGGGGAGCGCGCCCGCCCTTCGAGGTGTTGGCCGAACGACTGCGCAATAACAAGATCATCTGTTTGATGGCAGAACGCGATCTGACCCGCAAGGGCGTCGAGGTGGACTTCTTCGGCGAATCCACCTTGATGCCCGCGGGCGCGGCGAAACTGGCCATCGAAACCGGCGCCGCGCTGCTGCCGGTGCACTGCTACAACACCGAAGACAGTTGGGTTTTCGACGTGTCAGGGCCGCGCGATACCGGCTCCGGCGACGTCCGGGTCATCACCCAGGCGCTGGCGGACAGCTTCGCCGCCGGGATCGCCGCGCACCCAGCGGATTGGCACATGCTGCAGCCGCAATGGCTGGCCGATCTGTCCGAGGAAAAGCGCGCCCGGCTGCGGGAAGTCGACCCGTAATGCGCATCGGCATGGTGTGTCCGTATTCCTTCGACGTACCCGGCGGCGTCCAGTCGCACGTGTTGCAACTCGCCGAGGTGATGCGAAGCCGAGGCCATCACGTCAGTGTGCTGGCGCCGAGCTCACCCCATGTCGATCTCCCCGACTACGTCGTCTCCGGCGGTAAAGCGGTACCCATCCCGTACAACGGGTCGGTCGCGCGGCTGCGCTTCGGGCCGGCAACGCACCGCAAGGTCAAGCGGTGGCTCGCCGAGGGGGAGTTCGACGTACTGCACCTGCACGAACCGAATGCACCGAGCCTGTCCATGTTGGCCTTGATGATCGCTGAGGGCCCGATCGTGGCGACCTTTCACACCTCGACCACAAAATCGTTGACGCTGAGCGTGTTTCAGGGAATATTGCGACCCTGGCACGAGAAGATTGTCGGCCGGATCGCCGTTTCTGATCTGGCCAGGCGCTGGCAGATGGAGGCGCTGGGCTCCGACGCCGTCGAGATTCCCAACGGGGTGGACGTTCCGGCGATCGCCGGCGCGCCCCTGCTCGATGGGTATCCGCGCGACGGTAAATCGGTGTTGTTCCTTGGCCGCTTCGACGAACCGCGCAAGGGCATGGCGGTGTTACTGGGGGCGCTACCCCAACTGGTCGCGCACTTCCCCGATATCGAGCTCCTGGTGGTGGGCCGCGGCGATCAGGACGAATTATGTGAAGAGGCAGGTGAATTGGCGCATCACCTGCGTTTCCTCGGGCAGGTCGACGACGCGCAGAAGGCATCGGCGATGCGCAGTGCCGATGTGTACTGTGCACCAAACACCGGGGGGGAGAGTTTCGGTATCGTGCTCGTCGAGGCGATGGCCGCAGGCACCCCGGTGGTGGCCAGCGATCTGGATGCGTTTCGACGGGTGCTTCTCGATGGTGCCGCCGGATGCCTGGTGCCGGTGGATGATTCCGCAGCACTCGGTGCGGCGTTGATCAGTGTTCTGGGAGATGAGGCCGCCAGAAAACGCTACGTCGACACCGCCACCGAAGCGGTTCAACGCTACGACTGGCCGGTGGTCGCGCGGCAGATCATGCGGGTCTACGAGACGGTGGCAGGCTCTGGAGCCAAAGTGCAGGTGGCGAGCTGATGGGGTGGCTGATCGCGCTTGCGGTCGTCATCGTCTTGTTCGTGGCCATCGTCGGTGCGTGGGCCTATCAGACGGCGAACCGCCTCGACCGCCTGCACGTCCGCTATGACCTGTCCTGGCAAGCGCTCGACGGGGCACTGGCCCGCCGGGCGGTCGTGGCCCGCGCGGTCGCTGTCGACGCTTACAGCGGGGTACCGCAGGGCCGGACGCTGACCGCGTTGGCCGCCGCCGCCGAACGCGCGCCGCGCACATCGCGGGAGACCGCGGAGAACGAGCTGTCGGCAGCACTGGCCGCGGTCGATGTGGCACGGCTGCCTGCCGGGTTGGTCGCCGAATTGGCCGACGCCGAAGCCAGGGTGCTGCTGGGCCGCCGGTTTCACAACGATGCTGTCCGCGACACGCTCGCGCTGCGGGAGAGGCCCGCTGTCCGGTTGCTGCGGCTCGGTGGCCGGGCCCCGCTGCCGACCTATTTCGAGATCGCCGAACGGCCCTTCCAGACCGATCTGGCCACTCACGATCCGTATTCCACCGACCTGCGAACCTCGGCGCGGGTGGTGCTGCTCGACGAAGCAGGCCGGGTGCTGCTGCTCTGCGGCTCGGACCCGGCGATCGCCGACGGCGCCGCCCGCAGATGGTGGTTCACCGTGGGCGGTCAGGCACTCGACGGGGAACGTCTCGGTCAGGCCGCCGTGCGCGAACTCGCAGAAGAGACCGGCTTATGCGCTGATCCCGCCGACCTGATCGGGCCGATCTGGCGCCGCGACGCGGTGCTCGACTTCAACGGTTCCGTCGTGCGCAGCCAGGAGTTCTTCTTCGTATTCCGGACCACCCATTTCGAACCGTCGGCCGACGGCTACACCGATCTCGAACAGCGGTACATCCACGGGCATCGCTGGTGTGACGCCGACACCATCGCCGCGTTGGCCGCGGCCGGTGAAACGGTGTACCCGCTGCAACTCGGGGAGTTGCTGGCCGCTGCCCAACAGAAGGCCGACGAGGTGGCCGGTCACCGGGAGGCCGCCACGGTTATCGGGACGCAACAGCAGCTGTTGAGTATCCACTAGGCCGTTGACTGACCAGCGGTAAAGCTGGCTTGGTGTTCACCACTAGACTGCTTGATACCAATACAAGGAGAGATAGCAGTGAACACCGCCGCGCATTCGAACGGATCGGCCGGCAGCGGTCAGACCGGAACTTCCCGCGTCAAACGCGGTATGGCGGAAATGCTCAAGGGCGGCGTCATCATGGACGTCGTCACTGCAGAGCAGGCCCGCATTGCCGAGGCGGCCGGTGCCGTCGCCGTCATGGCGCTGGAGCGCGTCCCGGCTGATATCCGCGCTCAGGGCGGGGTATCGCGGATGAGCGACCCCGACATGATCGAGAGCATCATCGCCGCGGTCACCATTCCGGTGATGGCCAAGGCCCGGATCGGGCATTTCGTGGAGGCCCAGATCCTGCAGAGCCTCGGCGTCGATTACATCGACGAGTCCGAAGTGCTCACCCCCGCCGACTATGCCCACCACATCGATAAGTGGAAATTCACCGCGCCGTTCGTGTGCGGTGCCACCAACCTGGGTGAGGCGCTGCGCCGGATCACCGAGGGCGCGGCGATGATCCGCTCCAAAGGTGAGGCCGGCACCGGTGACGTGTCGAACGCCACCACACACATGCGTGCCATCGGCGGTGAGTTGCGTCGGCTCAGTTCGCTGAGCGAGGACGAGCTGTATGTGGCCGCCAAGGAACTCCAGGCGCCCTATGACCTGGTCGTCGAGGTGGCCCGGGCAGGCAAATTGCCGGTCACCTTGTTCACCGCGGGCGGCATCGCCACCCCGGCCGATGCCGCGATGATGATGCAGCTCGGGGCCGAGGGAGTGTTCGTCGGATCAGGGATCTTCAAATCCGGCGACCCGGCACAGCGGGCGGCGGCCATCGTCAAGGCCACCACGTTCTACGACGACCCCGACGTGTTGGCCAAGGTGTCACGCGGGCTGGGCGAGGCCATGGTCGGTATCAACGTGGAGGAGATCGCGGAGCCGCACCGACTCGCTCAGCGCGGCTGGTAACCGGCCCCGATGGCGATCGAACAGATCCTCGATCTTGAACAACTCGAGGTCAACATTTTTCGTGGCCAGGTGCATGAGGCCGCGCCTGGCCTGAACAACCGGACCTTCGGCGGTCTGGTGGCCGGCCAGTCGCTGGTGTCGGCGGTGCGCACCGTCGATGAGGCGTTCATCGTGCACTCGCTGCACGGGTACTTCCTGCGGCCTGGAGATCCCAAGATCCCCACGGTGTTTCTGGTCGAGCGGCTGCGCGACGGAGGCTCGTTCTGCACCCGGCGGGTCAGTGCCGTCCAGCATGGCGAGACCATCTTCTCGATGTCGGCGTCGTTCCAGACCGATCAGGAGGGCATCAACCACCAGGACGCGATGCCGATCGGTCCGGGCCCTGATGACCTCGAAGAGATCCGGGCGCTGCGACTGTTCAAAGACGAGGGCTTTCGCCAATTCGAAGAGTGGGACCTGCGGATGGTGCCCCGTGAGCAGTTGGAGAAGACCCCGGGCAAGGCGTCGCAGCAGCGGGTCTGGTTCCGCCATCGTGATCCGCTGCCCGACGATCCGGTCCTGCACATCTGCGCCCTGGCCTATATGAGTGACCTCACGCTGCTGGGGTCGGCGCAGGTCAACCACCCGGTCG
This sequence comes from Mycobacterium sp., assembly GCF_965229105.1. Taxonomy (GTDB): domain Bacteria; phylum Actinomycetota; class Actinomycetes; order Mycobacteriales; family Mycobacteriaceae; genus Mycobacterium. The sequence continues at coordinate 4,592,650 of NZ_OZ245858.1, read as the reverse complement.
AACGGGATCACCTGATGATCGCCTCATTGGATCACGCGCTGTGGTTCATGCGGCCGTTCCGGGCCGACGAATGGCTGCTCTACGACCAGACGTCCCCCTCGGCGTGCGCGGGCCGCGCGCTGACCCAGGGCAAGATCTACACCCAGGACGGCGAGATGGTCGCAGCGGTGATGCAGGAAGGTCTGACCCGGTATCAGCGCGGCTACACGCCGCAACCTCAGTGAGCGCGCGCGTCGGGGTACTTGCTCTGCAGGGTGACACCCGCGAACATCTGGCCGCGCTGCGCGAAGCCGGCGCCGACGCGGTGACGGTGCGCCGCCGCGGCGAACTCGACTCCGTCGACGCGTTGGTTATTCCCGGCGGTGAATCCACCGCCATGAGCCATCTGTTGCGCGAGTTCGAGCTGCTGGAACCCTTGCGGGCACGGCTGGCGGACGGCATGCCTGCCTACGGCTCATGCGCGGGGATGATCCTGCTGGCCTCGGAGATTGTCGATGCCGGTGTGCCCGGCCGCGAGGCCCTGCCGCTGGGCGGTATCGATATCACGGTGCGCCGCAATGCTTTCGGACGCCAGGTCGACTCCTTCGAAGGCGATATCGCCTTCGAAGGGCTCGATACGACGGTGCATGCGGTGTTCATCCGGGCACCCTGGGTGGAGCGGGTGGGGCCGTCGGTGCAGGTGCTCGCGACGGCGGCCGGACATCCGGTGGCGGTGCGCCAGGGTTCGGTGCTGGCGACGTCGTTTCACCCCGAGATGACCGGCGACCGTCGGGTGCACAAGCTGTTTGTCGACATGCTCTGACGGGTTCTTACAGCTGCAGTTGTGCGGCCAACCTCAACTCATGGCCCTTGGTGATCAGGTATTGCACCGCCGGGCCGATATCGCCGCCGTATTTCCAATGCGAGGCATTGGATCCCTGGCCGGCGAACAACACCCCGTTGATGATGGCCTGGACCAACGGCAGGACCTGGGTCAGCGGTTTGTTGAGCACTTCGGCGACCTCGGCGGCGATCGCCAAAATGGTTGACACATCGGCATTCTGGATCATATCGAAAATAATTCGCTCGTTGTGGCCGACTTCCGTCTCGTGGCGCCACGGGTCGTCGCCGGTCGGCGCGGCAGCGTAGAGATCCCCGTCGTTGGCGAAGGACAACAGGAAGTCCGGTGTCTGGTCCTCGGTGAGATTCCCCGGCCCCGCGATACCGCCGGTGGTGAACTCGTCGAGCGGTTCGGGTAGTGCTCTGCCGGTGACCTTGTTGCCGTTGGCGATGCCTGGGCAGCGCATCGGATCGCCGAAATTGAGGATCGCGACGACGTCGTCCTTGCGGTGGTGCAGTGACCCAGCCGGGCTGAGAATATCGTCGCGCCACACGATATTGACGACGATCGCCCCCTGGCTGTATCCGCTCATCACGATATTGCCCGGGTGACGGTCGATTTGAGCGCACAGCTCGCTGCGGCCGGCTTGGACCGACGGACCCATCGGGAATACGGCCGCCGGATAGCCGATGGGTTGCCAGATCCACATACCGTCGGCGACGTCGATCAGCATGCGGGCCACGTCACCGGGGAAGCCGGCCCCAAATGGGTCGGGTTCCGCGGTGCCGTTGACGGTGAACAGCGTGCCGACCGGGGTCCAGAACACGCCTTCTTTGGTCGCCAGAATTTCTGGCCACAATCCGGAGGTCATGTTCCCGGCACATCCCCGGCGAACCCGGCCGGATAGGGCCGCAGTTCACTTGCTTTGTCGACGTAGCCGGCCAGGGTGGCCGGATCCGTTGTCGCAATCAGGTTCTCGATCGCCACGAGCATGAAATCTTTGAGGTCGAACACCATTCCGTTGCTCGCGACATATCGCCAGCTGACCTGCTCGCTGGTGCCGATATCGTGGTCGAGCTGCGAGGTCGTCGCGGCGATGAGACGGCCGTCGACAGCGCGGGTGAACGGTTTGTTCTTCGTGACATTGCCGAATACGGTGCGGGCCCTGACCCGGACCCACGCCCATGGGCGTGGACTGCCGTCCACCACACCGTTGATGCTATCGAGAACATCCTGATCAGCAGGCATGATTCACTTCCTTAGCGATAGTTGAAACGTCTGTCGGATATGGGTTTTCGGTTCACTGATGGTTGGGGTCGGCGCCGCCGTTGACGCCGTTCGCCGCGATCCGCACAAACAGGCCGCCATCGGGGCCGGCGAACACCGGTTCCAGACGCCGCGGCCTGGCGCCGTCAGCCCCGAGTGAATCGGCGACGCTGATCACGGTTGGCAACGTGACCGCGACCGGAGCCGGGGCTGGTGCGGCCAGTGGCGCCGGCACGGCGGGCACCACCGCCGGTGTGGCATAGCTGTAGGCCTTGGGCGGTATCAACGTCGCCACCTGATCGAAGCTGACCCAGTAGCCGAACGGACTGAAGCCACTGTCGGCGATCCACAGAGCACGCAATGTGGGATTGCTGTCGTACCCCATGCACGCCACGTAGTGAAAGACGGTGCCCCCTCGATAGGACGGATTGACCGAACCCTTCACGCCGCGCGGGTAGTTGTTCGGCGGGGCAACCCAATTCATCACCACGCCGTGGCCGGCATCGATCGACCCAACGATGTTGTCCCATAGCGAGTTCCGCTGGGCCTCGGTCGGCGGATCGTCATGCATGTCGACAGAGGTGTACTGGGCATCCGGCACCAGCCGGTCGAGTACCCGTTCGATCAGACCGACAAAGTCGGTGCCGTCCTCGTCGGTCCCGATCTCGCGGGCGAGATCCCACTCGGAGATGTTGATACCCCGCGAGTTCAGCACGATCTGGGTGGCCGCCGGCCCGCAGAAGTAGCCCGTCTCCTGCCTGACGAACTTGATCGAGTGGTCATACGGCAGCAGCCGCTCCGTGGTCTGGACGGCCACAGGTGCGCCAACCCGGCCCGCGTCGCGGCCACACAACTGGATCAGGGAGTACAGGTCACCGTCGAATTTATTGACATCGCAGGTCTTTTGAGTGCCGATCTGGGAGTCGGAGGCGAACTGCAGGATCCGGGGTTTGCGTCCGGACATCAGATCCCAGCCCGACTGAAAGTCGCCGACCCCCTGGTACTGCTCCTTGAACGGACGAGGAGAACCCGATCCGTTGTAATTGCTGTTCCAGATGTCATAGCCGCTGCCGAGGGTGTTGCCGTAGGCCCATCGCGGGGCGTAAACCACGACATAACCCCTGGTGCCCTGCAATGCCATCCGGCGCTTCACCGCATCGACGGCTTGGCCGATCTCGGCAGGATTCGGCAATCGAGTGTGATCGTTGGGCTTTTCGGCATCGATCTGCCAGATCCAGGGGACATCTCGCCACCACGGCGTCTGCGCATCGACGAAGTTCATCCACTCGGTCACCTGCGCCTCGATATTCTCCGGCCACAGGAAGTGATAGGAACCCAGGACCGGTATGCCGGCGTCACGGGCGCGCTCGAGGGCCTCTTTGTAGTGGTCAGCCTTCCACGTCGTGCCCTCGGTCGCTTTATGCGTGAAAAAGGAGATGCCGTCGCGCTGGGCGTCGACGAGACTCATCTGGCCCCGACCCCAATCGAAGTCGGAGGCATCCCAACCCCATACCGGCGCGGTATTGGCGATGCCTACCAAGGCGGCGGGCTCGCCTGCCGCGGGGGAGATCAGGTGGGCCGCGCGGTGTCCGTTGGTGACCGGCGCGCCGCCCACACTCTGTTCGAGGCGGGTCAACAAATCCGCAGACGTCGCCCAGTGGATGTGGTCGAAGTGGCCGATCACGCCCGGTCCTCCGTAGATGCCCCCGCCCGGGTATTTCTTCTGGTTCTTGACGTAAAAACCGTCGTCGTCGGCGAAATGCGTCGAGTGGATCAACTCGACGGTGTACTCGGAGTAGTTGTCGTACAACCATTTCGCCAGGTCGCGCATCTGTTCGGCATCGGGCGGGTTGCCCGCGCCGATATCCAGTGCCGCGGTCGCCGACCCTTGATACTGCAGGCCATAGTGGTGTGACACGGCGCCGTGGTCGCCATCCATACCGCTGGTCAGGTAGATCTGGTCGGCCTTGGGATAGTGCTCCAAAAACTTGGCCATCCGGTCACCTGTCGGCCCGGTCACGACACCGGGCCGCCGCACAATACCGCTCATGTTCCCCCTGCTTTCCCACGCTGGATGCCGATGTGACGGCAGCTCCCGCATCTGCTCGCGTCCCGCGATCCAGACGTGAACTGCCTTGTCCCAAGGGTGATTCCACCTACACCCCGGCGTCGTGAGTAGTCGGCTACTCGATAGTGGTAGCCGGCCCAGGTACTACAGCACGGGTAGCAGTAACCGCGACGACGAGCACACCGTATTGAGGCTGCTGGTCCCGACACTGGCGTGCCGGAAATTCATGATGGCCGGAACGTCGAGATTCTGGTCGTCGCTGGTCAGGGTCAGCCGGATCCGTGATCCGGCCTCGAAGTGACGTGCGTTGGCCACCAGCGGGATCCGGTACTCGACGTCCGCACCGATCGGGACGGCGCTGGCGAAGCGGCACGGTAGCACCGGGGCGCCGGGCCGGCTCGCGGCCTCGTCGACCTCGCGCAGGCTGGCCCGCAGCCACCCTGCAGTCACCTCGGATGCGGTGCCGTCGGCCGCCAGATGTTCGATGATCGCGATCCAGGCCGTATCGACGGCGGTCGCCGCCGCAACCAGCCGCAGTTCGATGTCACCGACGACGTCGATCGGTTCGGTCAACGGCGTGCTGGTCCATGACAGCATCGCCGGTGGATCGATGACGCTCGGCTTGGCCCGCGCCAGACCCGCACCGAGGGTCATGTACTCCCGCAAACCTGGTGTGCCATCTTCGGTACCGAGGGTGCCGTCGGCGCACAATGCCCACTCGGTCAAAGACGTTCCCGCAGGCGGCCATTGATCGGCGGTGTGCCATTCATCGGTCCCCGGCAGCACATACCGCATCGGTGGGCCGTCCATGATGCCGGTGTCGTGGCCCTTGAGCCAGTGGTCGAACCAGGCCAGCGCCTCGGTGTGCAGACTCTCCCACGGCCACGTCAGGCCGTACTGCCCCAGCATGGCGACCCGGACATTCGGGTTGTCTGCCAACCTTTTCCACGTCACGAACGTCGAGGGCAGGTGCAATGGGGCATTCTCCCAGTCGCAGCCCAGGTAGACGGGAATGTCGATGCGGTCCAACAGCGGGGTGAGATCCCGCTCGTCCCACCACTGGTCGCGGGTCGGGTGTTTGACGGCGATATCGAGCCACAGGTCGTCCCACGGATGCGGTTCGTGGGGGAGTTTCAGCATCTGGCGCAGGATGGTCAGCGAGGCCTCGCCGTTCATCGTGGCGAATTTCCGGTGCAGTGGCTTGGTGTTGAGTACCTTGCGGGCCAGGTCAAGGGGCGGGCTGCGCCAGAACTCGTCGCTGCGCTCTGAGGTCAGGCCCGCCATCGCCAGGAACGGGGTGACAAACGATGAGCTCACCAGGCCGTGGTGGGTGGCTGCGTCATACAGATCGGCGGTGACGGCGACAGGGAAGATGGCCTTGAGATGCGGCGGCCGTTCGACGGCGGCCTCCAGTTGGGTCATGGCGAAGTAACTGATGCCGATCATGCCGATATTGCCGTCACACCACGGCTGGGTGGCGGCCCATTCGACGAGGTCGTACATATCGCGGCGTTCCTGGGCGTCGAAGAAACCGAAAGTTCCGCCCGAACCGCCCGTGCCCCGCACGTTGGCGATGACGTGGCCATAACCGCGAGATACCCAAAACGGTGTGGCGCCGGCCTCGATGAAACCCATCGGCGCACCCAGGTCCTGAATTTGGCGTGGGTAGGGCGACGCGGAGATCAGTGCCGGGAAGCGGCCATCGGCGTCGGGACGGTGGACGTCAGCCAGCAGCGTGATGCCGTCGCGCATGGTGACCGCCACATTGTCCTCGCGGCGGGTGTGGTGGCGCGGCGCACTGAGATTTGTGTACTCACGGCCGGTGGTCTGAGGCCCGTTCAGTGGCGTGTCACTCATAGGTTTCACGCTACGATGAAACTAGTCTCAACGCAAGATGAAATTCGTCCAGATATGCGGTGACTTGCCAGGGTGACCTCGGGGGGCGTCGCCGTCCACGTAGACTCGACGATCAGACTTCGCAGTTGACCGAAAGCGAGTAGTACAGCCATGAGCGGCCATTCCAAGTGGGCCACCACAAAGCATCAGAAGGCAGTCAAGGACGCGCGCCGCGGTAAGGAGTTCGCCCGGCTCATCAAGAACATCGAGGTGGCTGCCCGCACCGGTGGTGGGGATCCTTCGGGCAACCCCACGCTGTATGACGCGATCCAGAAGGCCAAGAAGACCTCGGTCCCCAATGACAATATCGAGCGGGCCCGCAAGCGCGGTGCCGGTGAGGAAGCCGGCGGCGCCGACTGGCAGACCATCACCTACGAGGGCTACGGCCCCAATGGTGTTGCGGTACTGGTCGAATGCCTGACCGACAACAAAAACCGGGCGGCCGGTGAAGTCCGGGTGGCGATGACCCGCAACGGCGGCAATATGGCCGATCCTGGCTCGGTGTCCTACCTGTTCAGCCGCAAGGGTGTGGTGACGCTGGAGAAGAACGGCCTGACCGAGGATGACGTCTTGGCCGCGGTACTCGAGGCCGGCGCCGAAGATGTCAACGACCTGGGCGAGATGTTCGAGGTGATCTCCGAACCCACCGATCTGGTCGCCGTTCGCACCGCATTGCAGGACGCCGGGATCGACTACGACTCCGCCGAGGCGAGCTTCCAGCCGTCGGTGAGTGTTCCCGTCGATCTCGAGGGCGCGCGCAAGGTGCTCAAGCTGGTGGACGCGCTCGAAGAGAGCGATGACGTCCAGGACGTCTTCACCAACGTCGAGATTCCCGACGACGTCGCCGCCGCCCTCGACGAAGACTGAGGGCTAGCGGTGTCCGCCGCCTCCGCCATGTGATCCGCCGCCGCCGAAGAGGCCGCCCAGGTCGATGGCCCTCCCGCCATACAGGAACGGATATCCGTACTGCGGGTAGGTTGTGGCTGCCTTCGGCGTCGAGTTGAGCTGCACGTTGCCGGGGGTTTCGCACTGGGTGCTGTTACCGCTGGGGTTGGTGCACTGCAGGTGGGTCTCGGCACCGGCGATCGGTGCGGCGACGATGGCTGCCGCGGCGCCGGCCGCGAGCAATGGCGCAAGGATGCGAATTTTGATGTTCATGCTGTCTCCTAAAAAGGGTGCAGCGCCACACGCCCGATAATCCTTCCCGTCACCTCGGGTGGAATTGGTCACCCGCGAGGGTGCCGCACAATTTGTCCCCGGCTGACTAACATCCTGTGCATGCAACGGTTTCGCGACGCGCAGGGTGTGCGGTGGTCGGTGCGCCGCGTGTGGTGGCCGTTCGGCGAGCTCATCTGGGACACGAATGATTCGGGAATCTTCTTCTGGATCGGCGCAATCACCACCGTGCCCCTGCTGGTCGCGTGGCCGTTCTGGCTGCTGGCCCGGTTCCTGGGGGCGTCGTGGACGATCAAGGTCAGGCGCAAGGGCAAGGTCGTGCGCTCCGAGAAGGTCAAAGGGTGGGGCGCATCCGGGCGGCGGATGAGCGAGATCGCTGACGAACTGCGGGCGCAGGCCATGCCGGACACGGGTGAACCGGAGTCCCGCGCGATCATCTACTGACCTGTTCGGCCGGGTATGTCGCTACGCCGCGCTGTCGCCGGCAGCCGCTAAGGTATCGAACAGCTGTTCGGTCCGTAGAGGGAGCTGTGCGTGCGGGTGATGGGTGTCGACCCAGGGTTGACGCGCTGCGGGTTGTCGATGATCGAAAGTGGTCAGGGCCGCGCGGTGATCGCACTGGATGTCGATGTGGTCCGCACGCTTGCCACTGAGCCGTTGCACCGGCGATTGCTGGTGATCAGCGATACCGTCGATCACTGGATGGACACCCACCAGCCCGACGTCGTCGCCATCGAGCGCGTTTTCGCCAACCAGAACGCGAACACGGCAATGGGTACCGCGCAGGCCGGCGGCGTCATCGCCTTGGCGGCCGCCAAACGCGATATCGACGTACACTTCCACACGCCCAGCGAGGTCAAGGCCGCCGTCACCGGTAACGGTCGTGCCGATAAGGCCCAGGTGACGGAGATGGTCACCAGAATCCTTGCGTTACAACAGAAGCCGACACCCGCCGACGCTGCAGATGCGTTGGCGTTGGCGATCTGTCACTGCTGGCGAGCGCCGATGATCCAGCGGATGGCGAAGGCCGAGGCGATGGCCGATGAGCAGCGCAAGAAGTATCAGGCGACACTGCGAGCCAAAGCGAAGGCGGCCCGATGATTGCCTCAGTCCGCGGTGAGGTCATCGTCATCGCGCTGGATCACGCGGTCATCGAAGCCGCCGGTGTCGGCTACAAGGTGATGGCCACGCCGGCCACCCTGGCGACGCTGCGCCGCGGTGACGAGGCCCGCCTGATCACGGCGATGATTGTCCGCGAGGACTCGCAGACGCTGTACGGCTTCGAGGATGCCGACGCACGCGACCTGTTCCTCACCCTGCTCGGGGTGTCCGGGGTCGGGCCCAAGATCGCGTTGGCGACACTGGCCGTCTACGACGGACCCACGCTGCGCCAGGCGCTGGTCGACGGTGATGTCACGGCGCTGACCCGGGTACCGGGCATCGGGAAACGCGGCGCCGAGCGCATTGTGCTGGAACTGCGCGATAAGGTCGCCGCCTCGGGCGTGGCCGCCAGCGCGACGGTGGTCTCCGGGCACGGGATGCGCGGCCTGGTGGTGGAAGCCCTTGTCGGCCTTGGGTTCCCGGCGAAACAAGCCGAAGAGGCCACCGACTCGGTGCTTGCGCTTGATGACGCGGCCACCACCTCCAGTGCGCTGCGCTCAGCGCTGTCGCTGCTGGGGAAGACGAAATGAGCAGATTCGAACCCGACCTCGACGAGGAGGACCCCGGCGACGATCGGGACCTGTCGCCTGCGTTGACCGTCGGTGAGGGTGACGTCGATGCCAGCCTTCGGCCCAAGTCGCTCAAGGAGTTCATCGGTCAGGCCAGGGTGCGTGAGCAACTGTCGCTGGTCTTGGAGGCCGCCAAGAACCGCGGCGGTACACCGGATCACATCCTGCTGGCGGGTCCGCCGGGGCTGGGCAAGACATCGCTGGCGATGATCATCGCCGCGGAGATGGGTACCTCGCTGCGCGTGACATCGGGTCCGGCGCTGTTGCGTGCGGGCGATCTGGCCGCCATGTTGTCCAATCTCGTCGAACACGATGTGCTGTTCATCGACGAGATCCACCGCATCGCCCGGCCCGCCGAAGAAATGCTGTATCTGGCGATGGAGGACTTCAGGGTCGATGTCGTCGTGGGGAAAGGCCCAGGGGCGACCTCGATTCCGCTTGAGGTCGCGCCGTTCACCCTCGTTGGCGCCACCACCCGCTCCGGAGCGCTGACCGGCCCGCTGCGGGACCGCTTCGGGTTCACCGCACAGATGGACTTCTACGAACCCGCCGATCTGGAACGCGTGCTGACTCGGTCTGCGGGCATTCTCGGTATCGAATTCGCCACCGACGCGGGCGCCGAGATCGCCCGACGGTCCCGTGGCACTCCCCGCATCGCGAACCGGTTGTTACGTCGGGTCCGTGACTACGCCGAAGTGCGCGCCGACGGTGTCATCACCCGCGATGTCGCGAAAGCGGCACTGGCGGTGTACGACGTCGACGAACTGGGCCTGGACCGGCTCGACCGCGCAGTGCTTTCAGCCCTGACGCGGAGCTTCGGTGGAGGACCGGTCGGTGTATCGACACTTGCCGTTGCCGTCGGGGAGGAGCCCACCACGGTCGAGGAGGTCTGCGAGCCGTTCCTGGTGCGCGCCGGGATGGTCGCCAGGACCCCCCGCGGGCGGGTGGCGACAGCGTTGGCCTGGACCCATCTGGGCATGACACCGCCACCGCGCGCCGCCGGGCTGGGGCAACACGGTTTATTCGAGTAGCTGTCCTATGCTTCGCTGGCTTACCCCCGAAAACGGGGCCCCAGAGAACGTAGGAGTCTGATGATCTACGCAGCCCTGATTGTCGCGAGTCTGGCCGCGGTCCTGCATGTCTACATCTTCGTGATGGAGGCGTTCACCTGGACCTCCCCGCGGACCAGGGCGGTGTTCGGCACCACGGCCGAAGAGGCCGAAACCACCAAACTGTTGGCCTTCAACCAGGGCTTCTACAACCTGTTCCTGGCGATCGTCACGGCGATCGGCATCGTGGCTCTCGCCCAGGGCCACTCCGGCGTCGGGGCGGCACTGGTCTTCGCCGGTGTCGGGTCGATGGCCGCGGCAGCGGTGGTGCTGGTCGCGTCGTCGCCGGACAAGGCGCGCTCGGCGTTGATCCAGGGCACGTTCCCCGTCATCGCGGTGATCCTGCTGGCGATCACCGTCAGCACCTAGCGCGGAGGCCGGGGGAGCATCGCTCCGCTATAGCGAATCTGGTTGCCGCCACAGCGTTTTGCCTCATACATGGCGGCATCGGCCGCCTCGATCAGATGATCGATGACGCGCAGTGTGGCGTCATCGCCGCCGGACGAGAGCGTGGTGACAGACGCGACGCCGATGCTGGCCGTCACCCGCCATGGTGTGGTTCTGACCGCATCGAGCATCTTCTCGGCCGAGGAGCGTGCGTCGTCGCCGTCGGTGGTCTCGGCGATCAGGAACTCTTCGCCGCCTACGCGTGCGACCACCGAGTTGGCCTTGCTGGCCCGGTGCAGGTTATCGGCGACGGCGACCAGAATTCGATCTCCGATGGCATGGCCCTCGCGGTCGTTGACTCTTTTGAAACCGTCGAGGTCGACCATCATGACGGTGAACGACGGGGCCGGTGTCGCCGCCAGCATCTCCAGCGTCGAGCGCTGGAAACCCCGCCGGTTGCGCAACCCGGTCAACGGATCGACATGCGACATCAGCGCATCGAGGGTGAGCAGATGCAGGAGTACCTGGCCGGCGAACGGTACGGCGAGCACTGCGATGGCGATCGCCAACAGATGGCCCATTGCCAGCGCGGGATCACCCGAGAGTGCCACCCGCACAGCGCACCCGATGGTGGCCAGCGTCGCGTTGGTCAACGTGAAGACGAGCAGGCGGCTGGAGTGGAACAGGGCCACGTAGCCGGCGACCGGCGCGAACGAGGTGCACGCCAACAATCCGGTCAAGGGATCGCCCGCCACCGCGCATGCCGCGGTCACGCAGGCGTTGGCGCCGATGGCGAACAGGGTGGATTCGCGATGGGTGGGCCAGTGCGCGAACCACAGCCAGGCGCCGGCGGCGCACAGCGTCGAGATCAGGATCGCGATCCCGGTACCGAGCCGGCCCTGCGGGCCGGCCGGACTCCACAACATCATGATGGGCACGGCACCAAAGAGTGCGACGATCACGCCGACGGTATAGCGGGTGACGGTCAACGCCCCGCGCGAACCGAGATAACCGGACAGCCAACCGTACTGGTCGGGTTGCTGCCACCACAGCCTTACCCATTTCACGGCGCCCTCGTGCGTTGGTCAGCGCCCTCCGGCGCGATACCCGGTGCCCGTCACCGGGTATCGCCACGTTACCAACGTGCCAGGTCAGAGAAGACCCAGTAACTCCAAGTTGGTGATGTACTGGACGATCACCGGCGCGGTGATATGCGGAATATCTTTATCCGGGCCAATTTTCGCGTCCTGGACCGCGGCGCGGAATCTGTCGGTCGGTGCTATCGACCCGCGCAGCGGTGGCTCCGGGTGCTGGTAGTTGTGCAGCAGCGGCAACAACGACGCCTGGCGCTGCTTATCCGGGAGCGACCGCAACGTCGTCTCGAACCGTGACAGCCACGACGGGTAGTCCGGCATCCGCACAATCGGGTAGCCGGCCTCGACGAGCCAGTCGACGAAGGTATCCATGCTGATCCCGTCGTCATAGGGGTTCATCACGTGATAGGTCTCGAACCCCTCGACCACATTCGCGCCCAGGGTCGAGATCGACTCGGCGATGAACTCCACCGGCAGACCGTCGTAATGCGCCCGCTGCGGACTGCCGTCGGTGTCGAGCTGATAGAACGACCCCGGTGCGACGCCGGTGGACACCAGGCTGAACATCATCCGGGTGAACATGTCGGGCAGGTTGAGCTGGCCGGCGTAGGTGGTGTCGGCCAGGATCATGTCGCAGCGGAACACCGAAGCCGGTAGCCCGAAGTGCTCGTTGGCTTCGCGCAGCAGCACTTCGCCGCCCCACTTGCTGTTGCCGTAACCGTTGGCGTAGCTGTCGTCGACGGCGCGGGTGGCGCTGATCACGCGGACGTCGGCGTCCTCGACATTGTCGGCGGGATCGATCCCGGCCCCGACGGCCATCGTCGACACGTAGATGAACGGCTTGATCTTGGTGGTCAGCGCGATGCGGATCAGCTCGGCGGTGCCAAGAACGTTCGGACCGAACAGCTCGCTGTAGGGCAGCACATGGTTGACCAGCGCGGCCGGGTCGACGATCAGGTCGACGGTATCGGCCAGTCGCTGCCACGTCGCATCGTCGAGGCCGAGGGTCGCTTCGCCCTTGTCGCCGGCGAACACTTCGAGGTGCTCGGCAGCCATGGCGTGGTAGTGCGCAAGCAGTTTCGGGTCACCGCTGTCGAACGTCGCGTCGAGGCGGGCCCGCGCGGCTTCGTCGGACTTGGCGCGGACCAGGCAGATCACCTTGCCGTCGACCATGTCCATCCGCTCCAGCCATTCCAGGGCCAGGTAACGACCGAGGAAGCCGGTGGCGCCGGTCAGCAGGACGGTGCGCACCTCCGACGAGGCGCGCGGCAGCGATGGTGCGGCCGCGAGGATGTCGGCGTCGAGGAACTTCTCCAGCGTCAGATCGCCGGCATGCACCTCGGTGGCGTCCCTACCGTGCACCGCGCTGTAGGTGGGCCGCTTGGACCCGCCGCTGCGCTCGGTGTCGATGTAGTCGGCGATGGACTGTAGGTCAGATGCCGGGCTGACGATCACGCCGACCGGCACGTCCACGTCGAAGATCTCACGCAGAAGGTTGCCGAATGTCAAGGCGGACAAGGAATCTCCGCCGAGGTCAGTGAACTGAGCATGGGGCTGCAGATCGCCTGCGGATGCCCCGAGCAGCGCGCCGGCGGCACGGCTGACCGTTTCGAGCGCCGAGCCTGCTGCACCGCTCTGACGCAGGGCACGCAGTTCGTTGGCCTGACCGTCGGCGAGATCGACGTAAAGCTGTTCGAGTTCGGCGCTGTAGCGTTCCTTCAGCTTGGGCCACGCCAGCTTGCGGATACCGGTCAGCAGACCGTTCTCCAACGTGAAAGGTGTTGTCTCCACCAGGAAGTCCCGAGGCACTTCATACGACTGCAGTCCAGCAGAGCGGGCGGCCTCCTTCAGTGAATCGTTGAGCTGAGATTTCAGCGCATCCTCGGCGTAACTGTCGATCGCCTCCTGGGTGGGTACGACGACTGCCAGCAGGTACGGCCGCGCGCTGTTGCCGTAGATGTAGATCTGGCGCACCAGTGGACTGTCGTTGAAGGCCGCCTCCAGCTTCGACACGGTGACGAACTCGCCTTGGGACAGCTTGAGCACATTGTTGCGGCGATCCACGTACACCAGATGGTCGGGTGCGGGCTCGGCCACGATGTCGCCGGTGCGGTAAAAGCCGTCCTCGGTGAACATTTCGGCGGTGATTTCGGGCCGCTTGTAGTAGCCGGGGAACAGCTGCTCGGATTTCACCAGCAGCTCACCGCGCGGATACGGCTGATCGGTGTGGAAGTAGCCCAGCTCGGGAACGTCGACGAGCTTGTAGTCGATCACCGGTGGACGGCGGACCTGACCGTCGACGAAGACCGCACCGGCCTCGGTGGACCCGTAGCCCTCGAGCAGATGCATGTCCAGGAAGGTCTCCACCCAGGCTTTGAGCTCGGGGGAGATGGGCGCGGATCCGGTGACCGCGGTGACGAACCGGCCGCCCAGCAGGCTCTGGCGCAGTTCGGCCAGCAGTTGCGGGTCGTCGTTGGCCACACCGCGACGATCGGCTTGACTCTGCGATTCCTGGAACAGCATGTCCCAGATCCGTGGGACGAAATTGAGCTGCGTCGGGCGGGCGAGTGCGAGATCGTCGAGGAAGGTCGACAGATCGCTGCGGGCCGCGAAGTACACCGTGCCGCCGGCGGCCAGCGAGCCGTAGAGGATGCCGCGGCCCATCACGTGGCTCATCGGCAGGAAGCTCAGCGTGATCGACGGCAGCACGCCCTGGTTCTCGTCCCAGTGTGAATTGGCCGCGGCGCGCCACATGTTCCCGACCTTGGACTCCGGGTAGATGGCCCCTTTCGGGGCGCCGGTGCTCCCCGAGGTGTAGATGAGCAGTGCCAGTGGATCGGCATCCCCGTCCGAGCTGTCGGCAACCGCGCTCGGCTGAGTCGGGTTGGCGGCACCGCGGTGGAGAACGTCGGCCAGGGTCTCTACGACGACCGGGCTGTCCTCGCGCGCCAACTCCGCCCTCGCATCGTCGAACGCCTCCCGCTGGTCGTCGATCTCGGGATGAAAATCGAACACCACCAGCGATGTGGCGGTAGGGGCGGTGCGGATCAGTGCGACGGCGTCGGCGAGATAGTCGATGCTGGACGCGATCAGGGTGGGTTCGGTCTCGGCGATGATGGGCTGCAGCTGTGCGACGGCGGCGCTGGTCTGCAGCGGGACCGACACAGCGCCCAGTTGGGTCAGCCCGGTATCGATGGTGGTGTAGTCGACACTGGTGAAACCGAGGATGGCGACCCGGTCACCGACCTTCACCGGAGCGCCACGCAGGCCGTCGGCAAAGCGCTCGACGCGGTCCCACAGCTCGCCGTAGGTGACCGTTTCGAAGTGCGGTAGCAACGTCGCGGTGGTGCGACCGGTCTGCGGGTCGTCAACGAAGCTGATCGCGCGCTGGCCCAGCGCGGGCCGCTCGGCGTACCCCTGCACGACGGTTTGCACGATCTGTGCCAATCGCAGCCCGGGTTCGTCGGCGGCGGCGCTGACTGCGTCGCTCGGCCGTGAATCAGCGAACTGCTGGTCAGTGGCGTACAACTGGGCAATGCGGCCCGCAAGCCGCTCCTCACGAGTATCAATCGACATAACAAATCCCCTGCAGAATGACTAAGAGTTTTCAAGCGCAATTCCGCGCTCGACAGGAACTACGTTAGCAAATCTAACTTTATTCCTTGCCGTCGCCGAGCTGTCAATGTGCTGTGAAACCTCGACGTGTGGCGTCGGTCACAGCAAACGGCCCGAGGTGGGGGTTGATTTGGGTCCGCCGTCGGCGGGTACCCGCCTGCCAACCTGAGGAGGCCTCATGAACAACCTCGTGAATAACACGGACATGAACACCATGGACCGTCCGACGCGCAGGGGCGGTCGTATGCAGATACCCCGCAGTCGGGGCGCCGCCAGCGGATTTCTGCTCATCGCCCTGGGTTTGTGGGGCGCCTTGGTCCCCTTCATCGGGCCGTATTTCGATTTCGCCTTCACCCCCGAACAACCCTGGGTGTGGACGGACGCCAGGGGATGGCTGGAAGTGCTGCCGGGCGTGGTCGCGGTCATCGGTGGGCTGTTGCTGCTGCGATCCCGCAACCGGGCGACGGCGATGCTCGGTGGCTGGCTCGGTGTCCTCGCCGGTGCCTGGTTCATCGTCGGCCGGGCGTTCGCGCAGGTGCTGGCCATCGGTGACATCGGAGCGCCGTACGCAGTGACCGCGGCGAAGACCACTGCGCTCGAACTCGCGTTCTTTTCCGGTATCGGAGCGTTGATGGTCTTTCTGGCC
Organism: Mycobacterium sp.; assembly: GCF_965229105.1. Taxonomy (GTDB): domain Bacteria; phylum Actinomycetota; class Actinomycetes; order Mycobacteriales; family Mycobacteriaceae; genus Mycobacterium. Next base: position 4,576,843 of record NZ_OZ245858.1, on the reverse strand, counting down.
GCAGCCGCCCTCGGTCGGCTCTCGATCCGCAGCCTGCGCGACGTCGACTACGCACAGCGCGTTGCCGATACCGGCGCGCAACCGGTGATGGCCGAGCCGGCGCCGGTCATCCACAGCGACAGCGAGACTGGGCCACTTCCGGAGCAGCAGGGCCGCTCACGCGGTCGGCGTCTGAGCGGAATCTTCCGCCGCCGTCGGACACCGGTTTCGCACTAACCGGTGTAGACCATCACATGCTTGATCCGGGTGTAGTCCTCGAACCCGTACATCGACAGGTCCTTACCGTGGCCGGATGATTTGAAGCCGCCGTGCGGCATCTCGGCGACCAACGGGATATGGGTGTTGATCCATACGCAGCCGAAGTCCAGCGCATTGGACATCCGGATCGCCGTCGAAATGTCCTTGCTCCACACCGACGACGCCAGCGCGAACTCGACACCGTTGGCCATGGCGAGTGCTTCTGCCTCGTCGGTGAAACTCTGCACGGTGATCACCGGCCCGAAGATCTCGGTCTGGATCATCCGGTCATCCTGTTTCAATCCGCCGACGACTGTCGGTGCCACGTAGAACCCGCTGTCTCCCTGGCGTTTTCCGCCGATGGCGACGTTCGCGTGATCGGGCACATCGTCGAAGAAGCTGAGCACCCGCTCCATCTGGTGGACGTTGTTGACCGGCGGAACCCAGGCGTCCTGGTCATCGGCGGCTCTGCCGTAGGTGGTCTCGGCGGCCTTGGCCTGGTCGGCCAGTGCGGCAGTCAACTCGTCGACCACCGAAGCGTGCGCGAGCACTCTGGTGGCCGCCGTGCAGTCCTGGCCGGCGTTGAAATAGCCTGCGGCGGCAATACCTTCGGCCGCGCTGGCGATATCGGCGTCAGCGAAAACAATGACCGGTGCCTTACCGCCGAGCTCCAGATGAGTGCGCTTGAGGTGGCCGCCCGCGCTGACAGCCACGGCGCGACCGGCTGCCACCGACCCGGTGATCGACACCATCTGCGGGGTGGGATGTGCGACGAGCGCGGCTCCGGTCACCCGATCGCCGGTGACGACATTGAGCACGCCGGGTGGAAAGTGTTTGGCCGCAAGCTCGGCCAGCATCACCGTGGTCACCGGGGTGGTGTCGCTGGGTTTGATCACCACGGTGTTCCCCGCCGCGACGGCGGGACAGAACTTCCAGATCGCCATCATCATCGGGTAGTTCCACGGCGCCACCTGTCCGATGACGCCGACTGGTTCGCGGCGGATCCACGAGGTGTGCCCTGCCATGTACTCGCCGGCGGATTTACCTTCCAGAATGCGGGCAGCGCCGGCGAAGAAGCGGATCTGATCCACCATCGGCGGAATCTCTTCGGCCCTGGTGACATGGTTCGGTTTACCGGTGTTGCGCCCCTCGGCGGCCACCAGTTCGTCGGCGGCGTTCTCGATATCGTCGGCAAATCCGAGCAGCGCCTTCTGGCGATCCGCAGGGGTGGTGCGCTTCCAGTCCGTGAAGGCCCGAGCCGCTGCGGCGTACGCGGTGTCGATGTCCTGGCTGTTGGACACCGGTGCGGTGCCGTACTTTTCGCCGGTGGACGGGTCCACCAGCGGCATGGTGGCACCGCTGACAGAGTCGACGAGGGCACCGTCGATGAAGTTCTTGACCGTGGTCACGGAAGACTCAGCTAAAGATCGGCGAGGATCAGCGCGAGGACGTCGAGTCCTTCTTCGAGCAACTCGTCACTGATCGTCAGCGGTGGCAGGAATCGCAGGATGTTGCCGTAGGTGCCGCAGGTCAGCACAATGACCCCGGCAGCGTGCGCGGCGGTGCTGAGCTGCTTGGTGAGTTCCGGATTCGGTTCGGCGGTACCGGATTTCACCAATTCGACGGCGATCATGGCGCCGCGCCCGCGGACATCGCCGATGCGATCGTCCTCGGCCTGCAATCGGCCGAGTCGCGACTTCATCAGCGTTTCAATCTCCTTGGCGCGCGCGATGAGCCCGTCGGCTTCGATCGTCTCGACGGCCGCCAACGCCGCGGCGCAGGCGACCGGATTACCGCCGTAGGTGCCGCCGAGCCCGCCGACATGCGGAGCGTCCATGATTTCGGCTCGGCCGGTGACGGCCGAGAGGGGCAGGCCGCCGGCGATGCCCTTGGCGGTGACGATCAGATCGGGTTCGATGCCTTCGTGCTCGCAGGCGAACATCGCGCCGGTGCGGGCGAAACCGGTCTGCACTTCGTCGGCGATGAACACCACGTCGTTATCGCGGCACCACCTCAGCAGCGCGGCCAGGAATCCGTCGGCGGGCACGATGAAACCGCCCTCGCCCTGAATGGGTTCGATGATCACCGCGGCCAGGTTGGCGGCGCCAATCTGCTTGTCGATCACGTCGATGGCTCGCTTCGCCGCGAGTTCGCCGTCGGTGGCCAGTTCTTTGTCGATCAGGCCGTCGCGGTACGGGTAGGACAGCGGCGCCCGGTAGATCTCCGGGGCGAACGGGCCGAAACCACTCTTGTAGGGCATGGACTTCGCGGTCAGCGCCATCGTCAGGTTGGTGCGACCGTGATAGGCGTGGTCGAACGCGACGACCGCAGACTTGCCGGTGTACGAGCGTGCGATTTTGACCGCGTTCTCCACTGCTTCGGAGCCGGTGTTGAACAGTGCGGAACGTTTTTCCCCCGATCCTGGGGTCAACCGGTTGAGCTGTTCGCACACCGAGACGTAGCCGTCGTACGGGGTGACCATGAAGCAGGTGTGAGTGAACAGGGCGACCTGTTCCTGCACCGCGGCGACAACTCTGGGCGCGGAGTTGCCGACGGTGGTCACGGCAATCCCCGCGCCGAGGTCGATCAGGCGGTTCCCGTCGACGTCCTCGACGATGCCGCCGCCCGCGCGTTGGGCGAACACCGGCATCGTGGTGCCGACACCGCGGGAGACGGCGGCAGATTTGCGCTTGGCCAGCTCCAGTGAGAGGGGTCCGGGGATCTCGGTTGCCAGCAGGCGGCTCTGTTCGAGGGTGCTCACGTCGTTACTCCTAGGCAGGGCTTTGGGTCGCGGGTTGAGCCTAGTCGGGCGGGCGCCGCCCGCGACCGGAAAGCCCCGCCGTCGCCGCAACTCACGGCTGATTCCGGATCTGTTCCTCCGGTTCGCCGCCGGATTCATCGGTATTGCGCCGAACGGGTCGTCGTTGCTCGGGGCGGGCCGGGCGTGCTCGAACACCCCGCCAAGGTGCCTACACGACTGGCCCCGGCAGGCGGTACCGGTCGGTGATTGGGCCGCGCAATGGCACACTGGTCTCCTAGCAGGCGCTGTGACCTGCCGGTCACCGGCGCCGCGTCCCAGGAAACACATCACACATGCAGCACGTATCCCGATAAGCCACGACACGGCTAGAGAGACAGAGTTCCCATGGATTTGGCCATCATGCTTCCCCTGCTGATTGCCTTCGGCGCCTTGATCTTCTTCAATTCGCGCCGCCAGAAGAAGGCGATGCAGAAGACGATCAACCTGCACGACTCGTTGACCATCGGCGATCAGGTGCACACCACCTCTGGTCTGAAAGCCAGTATCACCGGCATCAACGATGACTACGTCGACCTGGAGATCGCCCCCGGCGTCATCACCACCTGGATGAAGCTGGCGATCCGCGACCGTATCGAACCCGATACCGACGATGACGACGACGAGATCGACGCAGCTCCGGAGGCCTCGAGGGCCACCGAGATCACCGACAGCACCGGCGTCGCGCCGGCTTCTTCCGACCCCGAACGGCCCTAGGACTGATCGTCAGGTCGAGCACGTACCCTTTGCGGGTGCGCGCGCGCCCTCGTAGCGATGCGGGCCCACATTGGCGCGCATGCGCAAGCAGGTCATGCCTGCCTTGAACTCGGAGGAGACACAACAACGTGGCATCGTCTACGGCGCCGGTGCACCCGTACCGCTACCTGACGCTGTTCCTGGTCTTGCTCATCGGCGCGTTCGCGCTGGTGTATCTGACCGGGGATAAGCAGGCCAAGCCGAAACTCGGCATCGACCTACAGGGCGGTACCAGGGTCACGCTCACTGCGCGTACGCCTGACGGGTCGGCGCCCACCCGCGAGGCGCTGTCGCAGGCTCAGCAGATCATCACCTCCCGCGTCGACGGGCTTGGTGTCTCGGGCTCTGAAGTGGTCATCGACGGGGACAACCTCGTGATCACCGTGCCCGGTAACGACAGCAGCGAAGCGCGCAACCTCGGTCAGACCGCCAAGCTCTACATCCGCCCGGTGGTCCACGCCGTTCCGGTGTCGCAGCTCGCGAACCTGCCCGCCGGCGCGCCCGGTCAGGCACCGCCCGGACAGGCACCCCCCGGTCTGCCGCCCGGCGCGATCCCCGGTGTTCCCGGTGGCTTGCCGCCCGGCGCACTGCCGCCCGGTGCGATCCCTCTCGCGCCCGGTGCTCCTCTGGCCCCCGGTGCCGTGCCAGGCGCGGACGCCGGCGCACCGGCGGCCCCGCCTGCGGAATCCCTCCCCGGTGAACAGCCCCCTGCCCAGCCGCGGCCGTACCCGCTGGCGCCAGGAGACCCCACACCGTCGCCCACGCCGGGAACCGAGGCACCCGCGCCCGGTTCCGAGGCGCCTGCACCGGGAGCACCTGCTGCTCCGCCCGCAACCGCACCCGCGCCCGGCGCACCAGCCGCACCGGGTGCCCCGCCGACGCCACCGGATCCACGCAAAGACCTCGCTCAGCGGATCGCCTTCGAAAAGCAGCTCCGTCAGAGCACCAATCAGAACGTGCAGATTCTGGCCATCCAGTACCAGGCCGGTCGCTGCAATGACGATGACGTGCTGGCCGGTAACGACGATCCGAACCTGCCGCTGATCACCTGCTCCACCGATCACCAGACGGTGTATCTGTTGGACAAGTCGATCATCAGCGGTGAGCAGATCGAAAGCGCCTCGTCGACCTTCGATCAGCAGGGTGCCCGCTACGTCGTGGACGTGAAATTCAAGAGCGATGCCGCCGACATCTGGGCGAACTTCACCGCCGCCAACATCGGGACGCAGACCGCGTTCACACTGGACTCGCAGGTGGTGTCGGCTCCGCAGATCCAGGAAGCCATCCCCGGTGGCAATACCCAGGTCACCGGGCAGTTCACCGCCGATTCCGCGCGCGAGCTCGCCAACGTCCTCAAATACGGCTCACTGCCGTTGTCTTTCGAGTCATCCGAAGCCGAAACTGTTTCCGCCACTTTGGGATTGACCTCCCTGCGGGCGGGTCTGATCGCAGGCGCGATCGGACTGGCGCTGGTGCTGTTGTACTCGCTGGTGTACTACCGGGTGCTTGGCCTGTTGGTCGCGCTGTCGCTGGCCGCCTCCGGTGTGATGGTGTACGCGATCCTGGTGCTGCTGGGCAGATACATCGGCTACACCTTGGACCTGGCGGGTATCGCAGGTCTGATCATCGGCATCGGCACCACAGCCGACTCGTTTGTGGTGTTCTTCGAACGCATCAAGGACGAGATCCGTGAAGGCAGATCGTTCAGGTCGGCGGTGCCTCGTGGTTGGGCCCGCGCCCGAAAGACGATTCTGTCGGGTAACGCGGTCAGCTTCATCGCCGCCGCGGTCCTCTACGTCCTGGCCGTCGGGCAGGTGAAGGGTTTTGCCTTCACCCTCGGTCTGACCACGATCCTCGACGTCGTGGTCGTATTCCTGGTCACCTGGCCGCTGGTGTACCTGGCCTCGAAGTCGCCGTTGCTGGCCAAGCCGGCCTTCAACGGCCTAGGCGCGGTCCAGCAGATCGCCAGGGAACGCCGCGCAGCCGCAACTACGACGGAACGGGGGTAGGCGCATGGCCGACGCAGACGACACCAAAAGGGTCTCCGATGTCGACATCGAAGCCTCCGATGCCGAACTGACCGAAAGCTCTGCTACCGAAATCTCGGATTCGACACAGCTGCCGCACCACGGGTTCTTCACCCGCCTCTACACCGGCACCGGCGCGTTCGAGGTTGTCGGTCGACGCAAGCTGTGGTTCGCGATCAGTGGGGCGATGGTCGCTGTGGCCATCGCGAGCATTCTGCTGCGCGGCTTCACGTTCGGTATCGACTTCGAGGGCGGCACCAAGGTCTCGTTCCCCCGTGGCACCGCACAGACCGAGCAGGTCGAGCAGGTGTTCCGGGAGGCTCTGGGCAATGATCCGGAATCTGTGGTCATCGTCGGCAACGGAGAAGCGGCGACAGTGCAGATCCGTTCCGAGACCCTGTCCAACGAAGAGACCGCGAAACTGCGGGACGCGCTGTTCGACAAGTTTCAGCCGCGCGGTGACAACGGGCAGCCCGATAAGCAGGCCATCAGCGATTCGGCGGTCTCGGAAACCTGGGGCGGTCAGATCACCAAGAAGGCACTGATCGCGCTGGCGGTGTTCCTGGTGATCGTCGGCCTCTACATCACCGTCCGCTACGAGCGGTACATGGCGTTGTCCTCGCTCGCGGCCCTGGTATTCGACTTGCTCATCACCGCGGGCGTGTACTCGCTGGTCGGTTTCGAGGTCAGCCCGGCCACGGTGATCGGCCTGTTGACCATCCTGGGTTTCTCCCTCTATGACACCGTCATCGTGTTCGACAAAGTCGAGGAGAACACCCACGGTTTCGAGCACACCACCAGACGCACGTTCGCCGAACAGGCGAACCTGGCCATCAACCAGACCTTCATGCGGTCGATCAACACCAGTTTGATCTCGGTGCTGCCGGTGCTCGCCCTGATCATCGTCGCGGTCTGGTTGTTGGGTGTCGGCACGCTGAAGGACCTGGCGATCGTGCAGCTGGTCGGCATCATCGTCGGCACCTATTCGTCGATCTTCTTCGCGACGCCGCTGCTGGTGTCGCTGCGGGAACGCACCGACCTGGTCAAGAGCCATACGCGCCGGGTGATGAACCGCCGCAAGAAGGTCACCGGTACCCCCGCCACGGCGGGCGGCACCGATAGTGCCGAACCGGTATCGGCCACCAGCGGGGCCCGGACGGCCACCGTGGCGGCGACGGGAACCCCCGCGCCGAGCAAACCAGCACCAGGGGTCCGGCCGTCGCGCCCGACGACCAGCCGTACCGGACGCCCGACGGGTAAAAGAAACACCAGGGGATAGCCGCGATGGCTGCCAAGGTTCGGCGCTTCCCCGGCGTTGCGGTCGCGGTCGCCGCCGTCGCGGCGTTGGTGGGTTCGATTGGCCTGACGTCCTGTTCGCAGGGCGCGGCGGACCAGATCGACTACGCGGTCGACGGCAGCCTGGTCACCTACAACACCAACACCGTCAACGGTGCCGCGTCCAGCGGACCACAGGCGCTGGCGCGGGTGCTGACCGGGTTCGGCTATCACGGCCCCGATGGCCAGGTGGTCGCCGATCACGACTTCGGGTCGGTCTCGGTCGTCGGTCGTGAACCATTGGTGCTCGACTACCAGATCGCCGATAACGCAGTCTATTCCGACGGTAAACCCATCACCTGTGACGATATGGTGCTGACCTGGGCGGCCCAGTCGGGTCGCTTCCCGGCGTTCGATTCCGCCAACCGGGCCGGCTATATCGATATCGCCGGCGTCGATTGTCAGCCAGGGCAGAAGAAGGCCAGGGTGTCGTTCGCGAATGATCGCAACTTCGCCGACTATGGGCAGCTGTTCACCGCAACATCGATGATGCCCTCGCATGTCATTGCCGACGAGCTCGGGCTCGGCGACGGCGGGGTGGTCAACGCGGTGCAGGCCGGCAACCTGCCGGTGATCGAACAGATCGCGCAGGTATGGAACACCACCTGGGACCTCAAACCGGGTATTGACGCCAAGCGGTTCCCGTCCTCGGGGCCCTACAAGATCGACGCGGTTCAGGACGACGGTGCGATTGTCCTGACCGCCAACGACAAATGGTGGGGGACCAAACCGCTCACCAAGCGGATTACGGTGTGGCCCCGTGGGATTGATGTCCAGGACCGGATCAACGATGGCACCTTCGATATCGTCGACGCCGCGACCGGTTCGTCGGGGACGCTGACCATCCCCGACGATTACAACCGCGTCGAGACGCCCTCGGCGGGTATCGAACAGCTGATCATGTCTGGGCAGGGCCCGATGGCGGCGACGCCAGCTCGGCAGGCATTGGCACTGTGCACACCCCGCGACGTGATCGCCCGCAACGCCGAAGTGCCAATCGCCAACGCCCGGCTCAACCCGGTCACCGAAGATTCACTGTCGCAGGCGGAGTCGGCGGCCGAGGGTGGGCGGTTCAGCGTCGCCAATCCCGATGCGGCGCGCGACGCTCTCGGCGCGAAACCCCTTACGGTGCGGATCGGCTACCAGACACCGAACGCCCGCCTGGCCGCGACCGTCGGCGCGATCGCCAAGGCGTGTGGTCCTGCGGGTATCACCGTGGTGGATGCGGCCTCAGATGCCGTTGGGCCGCAGTCTCTTCGGGACGGTCTAATCGATGTGTTGCTGGCCAGTACCGGAGGCGCGGTGGGCAGCGGCTCATCGGGCTCATCGACGGTTGACTCCTACGCGCTGTTCAGCGGCGACGGGGACAACCTGTCCCGGTACAACAATGGACAGATCGACGGCATCATCAGCGCGTTGGCCGTCACGGTCGATCCCAAGGAACAGGCGCGGCTGCTTGCCGAGGGTTCGCCGGTGTTGTGGACTGATATGCCGACGCTTCCGTTGTACCGTCAGCAGCGCACGTTGCTTACGTCGAAGAATATGTACGCGGTAAGCAGTAACCCGACCCGCTGGGGTGCGGGCTGGAACATGGACCGATGGGTGCTGAAGCAATGACGTCGAGTGAATCGATCGCCGATCTCATCACCGCACTGACCCGTGAGGTGGCCGACTTCCCAGAGCCCGGTATTCAATTCAAGGATCTGACGCCACTACTCGCCGACGCGCGGGGGCTGGCCGCGGTCACCGACGCGCTCGCCGAGATCGTCTCCGGTGCCGATCTGGTCGCGGGTATCGACGCGCGCGGATTCCTGCTGGGCGCCACCGTCGCACTCAAACTCGGCGTCGGGGTGCTGGCCATCCGTAAGGGCGGCAAGCTTCCTCCGCCCGTGCACTCGCAGACCTACGACCTCGAATACGGTACGGCCACCCTCGAGATCCCTGCCGACGGTGTCGATATCGCCGGCCGCAAGGTCGTCATCATCGACGACGTGTTGGCCACCGGTGGCACGCTGGCCGCCGCGCATCGGTTGCTGCTCGCAGGCGGGGCTAACGTGATCTCCGCTGCGGTGGTGCTGGAGCTGAGCGCCCTGCCCGGCCGTGCGGCCGTCGCGCCACTGCAGGTCGCCAGCCTTCAGCTGATCTGACCGCCCAGGAGGACGGCGAGTAGACGCCAGATGTCCTCGGGTTGTTGACTTGCCCAACGAGTGCCGAACCGTCTTCCGGCAGCGTCAATTGCTCTGCCAGGCTGCAGCGGCACGCGTAGCGCTGAGCGCGCGGCTGAGGGTGGGGGAGAACGCTTCATGGGTTCATTTCGGTCGGCTTCTGGGATCACGGCCCTGGCATTCGGGCTCGGGCTTGGTGCGGCCGCCCTGGCGGGATCTGGTGTCGCAGCTGCAGATTCGGATACCCCAGCAGGAGCGTCGGCAGCCTCGGGTGCATCGGCAACGTCTCCTAAGGCGAAATCGGCAACGCCTAAACCGCTTTCGGGAAAGCCGAAGAAAACCACCGTCGTCGGGTCTGCCGCGGCTAAGGCCGATCACCCGATCGCCACCGAGTCGGTGACGAGGACCAGGACGGGCGCCACATCACGCGCGGCCGCCCTCCCGACCCCAGCCAACCCCACCGGCCCGGCCGTGCCGGCCGAGCCGCCATTGGACCCGATCACCGTCGTGCGGGTGGTGGTGGACAGCGTGGTGGCCCAGGCTGCGGGCATCCTCGGGTACGGGCCGGTCAGCGCTGACAATCCGATTCACCCGCTGCTCCCGCTGCGCACCGTGATCGAGGACGCGTTCGCCGCCATTCGCCGGGCAACTGACACCGACCCCACCAACACCATTCCGGCCCTCAATCCGACGCAGCTCTATGAGTTCGTCACCGGCGAGATCCTTGGCGATCTGTCGCCATCGGATGCTGACGGCGATCCGCTGACCTACCAGGTCGCCCAGGGGCCGACCAACGGCACTCTGACGGTCAATGCGAACGGCACGTACTACTACAAGCCGAACAACGATTTCGCCGAGGCAGGCGGCACCGACACCTTTGTCATCGTCGCCGACGACGGGCACCAGGGCCTGACGGTGGTCCCGGTCAACGTCACGGTGGCCCCCACCCTCGGAGTGACGGAGTCCTTCTGGTTCCGCAACTACACCCTGGCGCCGCTGAAGTTCACTGGCTACGTCGGCACCACGGGTGACCTCGATTCCGGCCCGGCGGTTGGCACGGTGATCCTGCCTGGCGGCGAGGCGAACTGGCACGTCACGTGGTACCTGTTCAGTTCCGGCTCCATCAGCACACAGTTCGCCACCGTAGGATTCGGCGCCACCCCGTCCAACCCCGGTTACATCCCGCCCGGTATCGGCAGCACCTACGGGGTCTCGTTCAAGACCAATTCAAGGGACACCACCTGCGGGGCTGGAAGTGGGGGCCAATGCAGCGTCCCCAATGATCGGCTGGCCGTTGCGCTGGACAGCGGGAACCCGGTTGTCACGCTCAACGCCGCGGACGCGGCCAAGATCGCGGCTGTGCTTCCCGGCATTTGCTACGACAACTCGCAGGCGTCGTGCAGCTACAACGCGATTAGCGAGGTGCCCGGCTTCACCGCGGTGCGGACGATCGGTACCCCGGTGACCAACGAGACGACGAGCCAGGTGACTTTCAGCGTCGGCATCGCCGATCAGGTGTCACAAACCGATACCGTCGGTATCAGCGTCAAGCTCTCCGGCGGGGCGCTGGCCAAGCTCGCGTCGATCATCAACATCGAGATCACGGCGAGCTATGGGCACTCGTGGACCAGCAGCCACACCTTCACCCAGACCACGAATGTCACGGTGAAACCGGGGTATACCGCGTGGATCGAAGGCTCGGCGCCCGTGTGGCGGGTGACCGGCGACTTCACCATCAAAATCGGTAACTCGACCTACCAGCTCAACGGTGCCACCTTCGACACGCCCAACCCGAACGCTGCCGGCAGCTACAACGTCAAAGAGAAGCCGATCGGATCGGTCGGCGACGGTGAGCTTGTCACGTCGGACCAGGCCTGAACAGGCCTGCTGACGCCGGTCGTCGCCAGTAGGCGATACCCTCGTGAAGGGAGGGTGAACAGCCCAACGGCAGGAGGTGATCGAGGTGGCCGACGACAGCTGGGCGGGACCGGCCACGGCGCCGATGCCGGTGGCCGATATCCCGCAGACCGAACCGCAGACTGCGGAGACCCCGAAGATTGCCAGCAGCGCCTCGCGACGGGTCAGGGCCCGGTTGGCGCGCCGGATGACCGCGCAGCGCAGCACCGTCAACCCGGTGCTGGAGCCGCTGATCGCGGTGCACCGCGAGATCTATCCGAAAGCTGATCTGGCACTGCTGCAGCGGGCCTATGCGGTGGCCGAAGAGCGGCATGCCACCCAACTGCGCCGCTCGGGTGACCCCTACATCACCCACCCGTTGGCCGTCGCCAACATCCTGGCCGAGCTGGGCATGGACACCACCACACTGGTGGCCGCGCTGCTGCACGACACCGTCGAGGACACCGGTTACACGCTGGAGGCGCTGACCACCGACTTCGGCGACGAGGTGGGACATCTGGTCGACGGCGTCACCAAGCTGGACCGCGTGGTGCTGGGCACCGCCGCCGAGGGCGAGACCATCCGCAAGATGATCATCGCGATGGCTCGTGACCCGCGGGTGCTGGTGATCAAGGTTGCCGACCGGCTGCACAATATGCGGACCATGCGGTTCCTGCCGCCGGAGAAGCAGGCGCGCAAGGCCCGCGAGACGCTGGAAGTGATTGCGCCACTGGCACATCGGCTCGGTATGGCGACAGTCAAGTGGGAGCTCGAGGATCTGTCGTTCGCGATCCTGCATCCGAAGAAGTACGAAGAGATCGTGCGTCTGGTGGCCGACCGGGCCCCATCACGAGATACCTATCTGGCCAAGGTGCGCACCGAGATCAACGCCACCCTGAGCGCATCCAAGATCAACGCCGTTGTCGAGGGCCGCCCCAAGCACTATTGGTCGATCTACCAGAAAATGATCGTCAAGGGGCGCGACTTCGACGATATCCACGACCTGGTCGGCGTCCGGATTCTGTGCGAGGAGATCCGCGACTGCTATGCCGCTGTGGGCGTGGTGCATTCGTTGTGGCAGCCGATGGCCGGCCGGTTCAAGGATTACATCGCCCAACCGCGGTTCGGCGTCTACCAGTCACTGCACACCACCGTGGTCGGTCCAGAAGGTAAGCCGCTGGAAGTGCAGATCCGCACCATCGATATGCACAAGACCGCGGAGTACGGTATCGCCGCGCACTGGCGTTACAAAGAAGTCAAGGGCCGCAACGGAGTTCCCACCGGGCATGCCGCCACCGAAATCGACGATATGGCGTGGATGCGTCAGCTACTCGACTGGCAGCGGGAAGCCGCCGACCCCGGAGAGTTCCTGGAGTCGCTGCGTTACGACCTTGCGGTGCAAGAGATCTTCGTGTTCACCCCCAAAGGCGATGTCATCACACTGCCTGCCGGTTCGACGCCAGTGGACTTCGCCTATGCCGTGCACACCGAGGTCGGCCACCGCTGTATCGGGGCGCGGGTCAACGGCCGGCTGGTCGCGTTGGAGCGCAAACTCGAAAACGGCGAAGTCGTAGAAGTTTTCACCTCCAAGGCGATGAATGCCGGACCGTCGCGGGACTGGCAGGGTTTCGTCGTTTCGCCACGAGCCAAGGCCAAGATCAGGCAGTGGTTCGCCAAGGAGCGCCGCGAGGAAGCGCTGGACTCCGGTAAGGATTCGATCGCCCGCGAGGTGCGTCGTGGCGGACTTCCTTTGCAGCGCTTGATGAATGGCGATTCGATGGGCGCACTCGCCAGGGAGCTGCGTTACCTCGACGTCTCGGCGCTCTATACCGCGGTCGGTGAGGGACATATCTCCGCGCGCCATGTGGTGCAGCGGTTGTTGGCCACCCTCGGTGGCGCCGATGACGCCGAAGACGAAATCGCCGAGCGGTCAACACCATCCACCACTCCGGTCCGCCAGCGCAGCAACGACGACGTCGGTGTCGCGGTGCCCGGTGCCCCCGGGGTGCTGACCAAACTCGCCAAGTGCTGCACCCCGGTGCCTGGTGACGTCATCATGGGTTTCGTCACCCGCGGCGGTGGCGTCAGCGTGCACCGGACCGACTGCACCAATGCGTCCTCGCTGCAGGATCAGTCCGAACGCATCATCGAAGTGAAGTGGGCGCCGTCGCCGTCATCGGTGTTCCTGGTGGCCATTCAGGTTGAGGCGCTCGATCGACACCGCCTGCTTTCCGATGTCACCCGGGTACTCGCCGACGAGAAGGTCAACATCCTGTCCGCGTCGGTGACCACCTCCGATGACCGGGTGGCGATCAGCAGGTTCACCTTCGAGATGGGTGATCCCAAGCATCTGGGCCATGTGCTCAATGTGGTGCGCAACGTCGAAGGTGTCTACGACGTCTACCGGGTGACTTCTGCCGCCTGACCTGCCGCACTTTCTTGCGCGAGCAGACGTAGATTGCCCCCGACACGCCGTGTTTGCAGGGACTTTTGTGACTGCTCGCGGGGTTAGTTGAGCTCTATCGACGTGATCTTCACCGGCACCGCGGGCTTACCGTCCTTGTTGCCGCCGGTGACTCCCGCCGCGGCGATCTCGTCGATCGGCCCCATCCCCGTCTCGTCGACCGAGCCGAAGACCGTGTAGGTCGGCGGCAGCCTGGAGTCGGCGTAGATGATGAAGAACTGACTGCCGTTGGTGTTGGGGCCGGCGTTGGCCATGGCCAAGGTGCCTCGCGGATACAGCACCGGAACGGTCAGCGCCTTGTCCTTGGGCGGGTACTGATTCGTCGGGTATTCGTCGGCGAAGCTGTAGCCGGGCCCACCCGTGCCGGTACCCGTCGGGTCCCCGCACTGCAGAACCGACAACGAATTGTTCGCCGTCAGCCGGTGGCAGCTGGTGCCGTCGAAATACCCCTGCGAAGCCAGACTGACGAAACTGTTTACCGTGCACGGGGTCTCGCCGTTGTTGAGCTCAAGCCCGACGGCGCCCCTGTCGGTGGTCATCGTCATGCTGACGGTGGCTGGCGTCGTCGGCACCTTCCCGCTGCGGGGCGGTTTCGCCGGCTTGCTGGCCGGGGTGCTCGTCGGCGGATACGTGCAGTTGGCCCCCAGCGCGGCCGGCGCCTTGAACGGGGGCAGCTTGGCGATATTCGGGTCGGGTGCCGGGTAGGCGGTGATACCGGGAGAGCCGTATCTGCCCGTGTTGAGCCGATCCAGGTTGTCGCCCAGCCAGACCAGGAAGACGAACATGAAGACCAGGGATATGACGGTGAGGAACGTGATGAGGTAGCCCACGATCAACCCGGCGATGGCCAGCCCGCGGCCTTCCTCGCCGGTCCGCTTGATCTGCGACAGCGAGATGTGGCCGAAGATGACGCCCAGCGGCGCCAGCACGAAAGCGCAGACGATCGACGCGATCGCCATCGCGTTGGTGGGGCGGGGCGGTTGCGGACCCGGGTACGGCGGCTGGCCCGGGTAGGGCGGCGGCGGACCCGGATAGGGCGGCGGACCCGGATAGGGCGGCGCGCCCTGATAGGGGTATGGCTGCGGGTACGGCTGTGCCCAACCCTCGGGATAGGGCGTGGCTTCAGGCTCGCCGTAGGGCGGCGGGACCGTCATATGCGGTTAATCGAGTGCGATCGTCTTGATTGTGACGTCATTCTTCGGCTTGCCGTCCTCGCTGCCATCGGCAACGCCCGCCGCGGCGATCTTGTCGAGGGTCGCCAGGCCGGTGGCGTCGATGGTGCCGAACGCGGTGTACTGCGGCGGCAGTTGCGAGTCCTTGTAGACCAGGAAGAACTGGCTGCCGTTGGTGCCGGGCCCGGCGTTGGCCATGGCCAGCGTGCCGCGTGGGTAGAGCACCGCTTGCTGCAGGCCGGGATCGTTGGCCGGGTACTGGTCGGTGGGGTACTCGTTGGCGAACTCATAGCCGGGTCCGCCGCTGCCCTGGCCGGTCGGGTCGCCGCACTGCAGCACCGCCAGGCTGGGCGAGGTCGTCAGCCGGTGGCACGGGGTGTCGTTGAAGTAATTCTGCGCAGCCAGGCTGGCGAAGCTGTTCACCGTGCACGGCGCCTTGGCGTTGTCCAGCTGCAGCCCGATATTGCCTTGATTGGTGCTCACACTGGCGCTGATCTCCGCCGGATCCGTCGGCACCTTGCCCGCGCGCGGCGGGTTGTTCGGCTTGCTGGCCGCCGAGGCACTGCCGTACTGGCAGTTGGCGCCCGTTGCGGCTGAGGGCTTGAAGTCCGGCAACTTACCGGTGGCCGGCGGGGCCACCGTCGGCCCGCCATCCGCGGGCGCGGCATCTGTGGTCGGGGACGTGGTATCGGCCGACGCCGTTGCGCTACCGGAATCCTTGTGCGTGACGACGTAGGTGCCGGCTGCCGCTGCGATCACCACGACGACGGCGACGATGCCACCGATGATCGTCATCCGCTTACGTTTGCGCTCCTGCTCGGCGCGGCGCTCCAGCTGCCGTTCGAGCTTCCGCTTGGCTGTCTCACGCCGTTGTTCGTTCGTCGGCACCGCGACTGTCCTCCCTGGGGTGGGCCCGGTTGTGGCCGGATATCTGGCACCGAGTGTGCCAGTCGTTCCTGAACAGAGGCGGCCCGACCCGCGTGAACAGTAAATGGGAAACTGATCGGCGTGCTGATCACGGGCTTCGCCACCGGTGCGACAGAGGCGACGTGTTACCTGGTCGCCCCGCGCCCGGGTGCGGGGGCCATCGTGATCGATCCCGGCGAAGACGTCGTCGCCACCCTCGACTACTACTTCGACGTCAATGACCTGACACCCGCGGCGGTCCTGCTCACACACGGTCACCCCGGCCACACCGCATCGGTCACCGAACTGTGCGGCGGGTGGGATATCCCGGCGTATATCCACGCCGCCGACCGCCCGATGCTCGGCGACTCCGTCGACGGAGCACCCGAGAACGTCATCGAGGTTGCCGACGGCGATCACCTTCAGATCGCCGATATCCTCATCACGGTCGATCACACACCCGGCCATACCGATGGTTCGGTGGTGTTCCGGGTGACTGCCGAGTCCGACGAAGGTGATGTCGGGGTGGCGTTCACCGGCGACACGCTGTTGTGCCGCACCGTCGGGCGCGGCGACGTTCCCGGCGAGGATCGTGAACAGTTGGTCGGCTCGATCACCGAGAAATTGATGGTGCTCGACGATAAAACCGTGGTACTACCTGGTCACGGCTCATCCACCAGTATCGGCGCCGAGCGCCGGTCCAACCCGTATCTCAAGGATCTGACTGCGTGAGCGACTTCAAGGCGCCCAAGGGCGTACCCGACTACCTGCCGCCGGATTCGGCGCAGTTCGTCGCGGTGCGCGACGGTCTGCTGGCCGCTGCCCGGCTGGCCGGATACGGCGATGTCGAATTGCCGATCTTCGAGGAGACGGCGCTCTTCGCCCGCGGCGTCGGTGAATCGACCGACGTGGTGTCCAAGGAGATGTACACCTTCGCCGACCGCGGTGACCGCTCGGTGACGCTGCGACCGGAGGGCACCGCCGGGGTGATGCGCGCGGTCATCGAGCACGGACTGGACCGCGGCGCCTTGCCGGTGAAGCTCTGCTATTCGGGTCCTTTCTTCCGATACGAGCGGCCCCAGGCCGGTCGCTACCGTCAGCTCCAGCAGGTCGGTGTCGAGGCGATCGGCGTCGACGATCCGGCGCTGGACGCCGAGGTGATCGCCATCGCCGATGCCGGTTTCCGCTCGCTGGGACTGGATGGATTCCGGTTGGAGATCACCTCGCTCGGTGATGACAGCTGCCGCCCGGCCTATCGCAGTTTGTTGCAGGAGTTCCTACTCGGGCTCGACCTCGACGAGGCCACCAAGGCGCGCGCCCAGATCAACCCGCTGCGAGTGCTCGATGACAAGCGCCCCGAAGTCAAGGCGATGACCGCCGACGCGCCGTTGATGCTCGACCATCTCTCCGAGGCCGCCAAACAGCATTTCGACTCGGTGCTGACCCACCTGGATGCACTCGGGGTGTCGTATGTGATCAATCCGCGGATGGTGCGCGGTTTGGACTACTACACCAAGACGACGTTCGAGTTTGTGCACGACGGCCTCGGTGCCCAGTCCGGGATCGGTGGCGGCGGCCGCTATGACGGGCTGATGAGTCAACTTGGCGGCCAAGACCTGTCTGGAATCGGGTTCGGGCTCGGTGTCGATCGCACGCTGTTGGCGTTGAAGGCGGAAGGCAAGACGGCCGGGTCGGCCGCACGTGTCGAGGTGTTCTGTGTGCCGCTGGGGGAGCGGGCCAAGCTGGTGCTCGCGCCGGTGGCCGCAGCGTTGCGGGCGGCGGGTATCCGGGTTGACCTGGCGTACGGGGACCGCGGCGTCAAGGGTGCGATGCGGGCTGCCGACCGCTCCGGTGCCGTCCTCGCCCTGGTTGCCGGTGACCGCGATATCGACGCGGGCACGGTGGGTATCAAGGACCTGTCGACGGGCGAGCAGGTCGATGTGGCCGTCGATACCGTTGTCGCGCAGACCCTTTCGCGCCTGTCCTAGCCCTGTTCAGGATCGGGCGACCGCCGCGTTCAGTACTTCGTCGGCGTTGCCGATACTGCCGTCAAACGGGTTACCCCGTTTGAGCACATAGGTCCCGCTCGGTGTGACGGCGACGAGTTTAGGTGAGCTCGAGCCGACCTGCATCCTGCGTTCGAACCGCACCTGGCCCAGTGGTAACAAGGCCCCGCCTGCGACGGTGAACAGTCCGAGTTTGCGATCCAGTACGGCGACCGACCGACAATTGCCCAGCGGTTGGGCGCGACGGCGTTTGATCGTGCGCAGGATCGCCACCGCGCCGGCGGCGAACAGCAGGCCGACGCCGGTGAAGACCGCGCCGAGCCCACGCGACGGCACACCCATGGCCATGACGACCACCCCGAACCCGCCGACGACCAACGCGACCACGCCCAAGACGAACACGGCGATCGTCCGACCGCCGGTTGCCCGGTCGATGACATTGACGCGACGCCCGTCATCGGTGATGACCAGACCGCCGGTATCAATCAGGGTCTGGGTCGGGGCGGGTGCACTCATGGGTGCAGCTTGCCATTTCGGCTGCCGGGTGGGGACGACATTCGCCCGATGTTGCGAACGGCTAAATGGCCATTGCCGCTCGGACGTCGGCTTCTGATGCCGAACCGCCTGTGCCGGAGGAGGTTACGCGTCCTGATTCCAGGATGTAATACTGCTGAGCCGATTCCAGTGCGAACCCGATGTGCTGTTCGACCAGGAGCACGCCGAGATCGCCACGGCGGGTCAGCGCGGTGATTGCCGCCTCGATCTCGTGCACCACCGAGGGCTGAATACCTTCGGTGGGCTCGTCGAGGATCAACGTCTTGGGGCTGGTGATCAACGCCCGGGCAATCGCCAGTTGTTGGCGCTGCCCGCCGGAGAGCAACCCGGCGCGGCGGGTCAGCAGCTCTTTGAGGGCGGGGAACAGATCGAGCTGTTCGTCGATGAGCTGTCTACCGTTTTTGCGACCATCGGCCACCACCTGCAGGTTCTCCGCGGTGGTGAGCTGGCCGAACGACTGCTGCCCCTGCGGCACGTATGCCAGCCCCCTGGCCACCCGCGCGCTGGGGCGCAGTTTGGTGACATCCTCACCGTCGATCAGCACCTTGCCCGCGCTGCATTTCAACAGTCCGACCGCGGCGCGCAAGAGCGTCGTCTTGCCCGCGCCGTTATGCCCCATCACCGCGGCCACCCCATCAGAGGGCACCTCGATGCTGACGCCGTGAATCACCTCGGAACGGCCGTACCCGCTGTGTACGTCGACCAATTGCAGCATTACGAGGTCTCCTCGATGAGTTCGTCGGGTATGCCGTCAACACCGGCCG
Organism: Mycobacterium sp.; assembly: GCF_965229105.1. Taxonomy (GTDB): domain Bacteria; phylum Actinomycetota; class Actinomycetes; order Mycobacteriales; family Mycobacteriaceae; genus Mycobacterium. Next base: position 4,557,763 of record NZ_OZ245858.1, on the reverse strand, counting down.
CCGCGGTACCGAGGTACACCTCCTGCACCCTCGGGTTGGCCTGCACCTCGGCGACGGTGCCTTCGGCGATCACCTGGCCGCGAGCCAGCACTGTCACCGACGTGGCGAACGCACGCATGAAGTCCATATCATGCTCGACGACGACGACGGTGCGCTCAGCACCGATGCGCCGCAACAGGTTTCCGGTCTCCTCGCGTTCCTCGTGACTCATCCCCGCGACCGGTTCGTCGAGCAGGAGCACGTCGGCGTTCTGCACCAGCAGCATGCCGATCTCCAGCCACTGCTTCTGACCGTGCGCCAGCACACCGGCTGGTTGATCGGCCAGATCGGCCAACCCGGTGGTCTCCAGGGCTTCCTCGATAGCGGGCAGCACACCCGAGCGTCGCCGCAGCAGCGTCCACATCGACCGGTCCGCTCCAGCGGCGATATCAAGATTCTGCAGCACGGTCAGCTTCTCGAACACGCTGGCGGTCTGGAACGTGCGTCCCACTCCGCGGCGGGCAATCTGATGCACCTTCTTGCCCAGCAGTTCCACCCCGGACTTGTTGATCGAACCGGTGGCCGAGACCAGTCCGGTGATCGCGTCGATGACAGTGGTCTTCCCGGCACCGTTGGGACCGATCAGGAATCGCAGATCACCCTGAAACAGCGTCAGATCGACCTCGGAGACCGCCTTGAAACCGTCGAAATCGACTGTCAGGCCACGGACTTCAAGGTATTGCGTGCCCATCCCGACGTTGCCGCCCGGTGCGGGTTCGGGGTGAGTCATGATGGCGCACCCACCTTCTCGGTCTCGGTCTCGGGTGCTGGGGTGGTTGCGCGCTTGCGTCGGCGTAGCAGCACGCCAAGGCCAGCGAGCCCGGCGGGGAAGAAGCCGACCACCACGATGAACAGCAACCCCTGGGCGTAGGTCCACCCCGAGGGGAACCGCTCCGAGAGCAGCGTCTGCGCCCAGGCCACCCCGATGGCGCCGAGCACCGGTCCGAGCAGGGTGGTCCGCCCGCCGATCGCGACCCCGATCAGAAATGCGATGGACGGCAGAATGCCGACCTGCGACGGCGCGATGAACCCGACGATCGGGGCGAACAAGGCCCCGGCGATCGACGCGAACAACGCGGCCACGGTGTAGGCGACCACCTTGATATTGGCCGGGTCGTAACCCAGGAACCGGACGCGTTCCTCACCGTCGCGTACCGCAACCAGGAGTTCGCCGTAACGGCTCTGCATCAGCTGGCGCACCACGGCGACCACCACCAGCAGCACCCCGGCGGCGATGAAGTAGAGCATCCGCCGGTTGGCCGGATCGTTGAGCGTGAACCCGAAGAACGTGCGGAACCTGTTGAGCCCGTTGGATCCGCCGACGCTGGTCTGGCCTACCAGCAGGATCGCCAAGGCAGCGGTCAGCGCTTGGGACAGGATCGCGAAGTAAGCGCCCTTGACCCTGCGTTTGAACACACCCAAGCCGAGCGCGGCCGCAATCACCGTCGGCACAATCACGATCGCCAACACGGTGAATGCGGGGGAGGCGAACGGTTCCCAGTACGCCGGCAGGACGCGCATCCCGGCGATCTGCATGAAATCGGGCACCTTGTCCCCGCGCAGTTGCGCGTCGGCGATCTTGAGGTGCATCGCCATCATGTAGCCGCCGAGCCCGAAGAACACCCCTTGGCCCAGCACCAGCATGCCGCCGCGGCCCCACGCCAGACCGATACCGACGGCGACGATCGCAAAGCAGAGGAACTTGCCGAGCAGGCTGAGTCGGAATTCCGACAGCACAGCCGGTGCCAGCCCGAACAGCACCACTGCGGCGACAGCGAAACCGGCCCAGGTCTGCCAGCGACCAAGCACGCGCGTCATACGAGACTCCTGGTCCGGACGGTGAACAGGCCCTGCGGGCGGACCTGAAGGAAGATCACGATGATGACGAAAACGATTACCTTGGCCAATGACGCGGTCGTGTTGTACTCGATGAACGAGTTCAAAAAGCCCAGCGCGAAGGCCGCGATGACGGTGCCTTTGATCTGGCCGAGCCCGCCGACCACGACCACCAGGAACGCGTCGATCAGGTAGCTCTGTCCGATGGTTGGGCTGGTCGAGCCGATCAGTGTCAGGGCGACGCCGGCGACGCTGGCCAAGCCCGACCCGATGAAGAACGTGGTGATATCGGTCTTGCGCGACGATATGCCGCTGGTTTCGGCGAGATCCCGGTTCTGTACGACAGCACGTATCCGTCGTCCCATCGGGCTGACCTTCAGCACGATCGCGAGCACGGTCACGCAGACGACGGCCAGCACCATGATGAAGATCCGGGTCTTGGGTACGACGGCACCGAGTATCTCGATTCCGCCCGACAACCACGCTGGACCCACCACGTTGACCGCAGGTGCCCCGAAGATGTCGCGGGCCACCTGCTGCAGAACCAGGCCGACACCGAAGGTCACCAACAGGGTGTCCAGCGGCCGGTCGTACATGCGCTGAATCAGCGTCACCTCGAGTAATACGCCGAGGAGACCGCCCACGATGAAACCGACGACCAACGACACCAGCAGTGACGCACCGGCATTCGAGATGAGCTTCTGCACCATGAAGGCCGTGTAGCAGCCCGCCATGATGAACTCACCGTGCGCCATATTGATGACGCCCATCTGACCGAAGGTCAGGGACAGGCCGAGTGCAGCCAACAACAGGATTGAGCCGAGGCTCAATCCTGTTGTCAGCTGTCCGATTAGGACATCCATTCAGCTATCGCTAGTTGGACAGGCCGGCGGCCCACGGGTAGGACTTGAGGTACGGGTCCGGCTGGATCGGTCCCGGTGATTCCCAGATGGTGTAGATCAGGCCGTCGGGATGGATCTCGCCGATGCGAGCGGTCTTGGTGATGTGGTGGTTCTCGCCGTCAATGGTGACCAGACCTTCGGGGGCGTCGAACGTGACGCCGCCGGCGTTGTCCTGAATATCCTTGACTGCGAACGACTTACCTTTTTCGACGGTGTTCTTCCACAGGTACACCGAGACGTAGGCCGCCTCCATCGGGTCCGAGGTGGGCTTGTCGGCACCATACTTGGCCTTGTAGGCGTCGACGAACTTCTTGTTCACCGGGGTATCGATCGTCTGGTAGTAATTCCACGCTGTGAGCTGGTCGGTGATGTTCTGTACACCGATACCGCCGACCTCTTCCTCGGCGATGGACACCGAGACCACCGGCATCGCCTGCGGGGTCAGGCCGACGTTCTTGTACTCACGGAAGAACGCCACATTCGAATCGCCGTTGAGGGTGTTGAACACCGCGTCGGCGTCAGCGGTGCGGACCTTGTTGACGATCGTGGAGAAGTCCGTCGAACCCAGCGGGGTGTAGTCCTCACCCTTGATCTCGATACCGTTGGCCGCGGCGTACGCCTTGATGATCCGGTTGGCGGTCTGTGGGAAGACATAGTCGCTGCCCACCAGGTAGAGCGACTTGACGCCCTTCTCCTTGAGGTAGTCCAGGGCAGGCACGATCTGCTGGTTGGTGGTGGCACCGGTGTAGAAGATGTTCTTCGACGATTCCAGGCCCTCGTACTGCACCGGGTAGTAGAGCAGGGAGTTGCTGCTCTCGAACACCGGCAGCATGGCCTTGCGGCTGGACGACGTCCACCCGCCGAACACCGCGGCGACGCAGTCGCTGCTGATCAGTTTTTCGGCCTTCTCGGCGAAGATGGTGGGCTCGGAAGCGCCGTCTTCCCCGACGATCTGGATTTGCTTACCCATGACGCCGCCCGCGCCGTTGATCTCGTCGACGGCGAGCTTGATGGCGTCACGCACAGTGACCTCGGAGATTGCCATCGTGCCGGACAGTGAGTTCAGCGAACCGACCTTCACCGTAGAACCGGAGGTGTCGACGCATGACTCCGTGTTTGCTGCCTCGGTATCGCTCGCCTTGCTGCCGCAGCCGCTGAGAAGCAGGCTGGTGGCAAAGACCACACTTCCCGCAGCTAGAGCCGATTTTTTCAGAGAAGAGCGGTGCAGACGCGCAGAACCGGGCATCGATGGCCTTTCGGTATGTTGGTGCGACCCAATTGCCAGCGCTATCTCAAGCGGGCGGAGAGGGTCGAACGGCACCCCCCGCGGGTACCGAAGACGGACGTTAGAGCGCGCGTGTTTCTGGGAAATATCTGTGTGTCACGATCAAATTAACCTGCACGTCGATAGTTATTTGCCTGCCGTTGGGGAGCTGGGCTAGCGGCTTAGCTGCGTCAGCTGCCACCCCGGACGGGGGTCGAAGCGGCGATGTAACACTCCGGTACCGTCGGGGGATATGACGAGCATGGGACATGCGACAGGCAGACTCGGAGCAATTGTCGGTACGGCAGCACTGGTGGCCGCCACGGGGTTCGCGGCCAGTCAGGCCACAGCGGCGGCAGATCCAGCCGGACAACAGGTCCGGTACACGCTGGTGTCGGCGGGCGACGCGGATTTCGACCTCTTCTATCTCACGTCGCAACCCCCGAGCAAGGCGGCCTATAACGCCGACGCGTATTCATTCGTCAAGCGCGAGGAAGTGCATCTGGCGGCGGGTGTGCCCTGGGTTTTCGAGACCACCCTCGCCGACCCGCAATGGGCGATCTTGACGGTGAGCAGCACCACCCACGGCGGGCAGGCAGCTCCGAATCCGCACTGCGACATCGCCATCGACGGTCAAGTGGCCGTGCAGCAGGACGGTCCGTACAACTTGCAGTGCCAGCTCGGTCAGTGGTGACCCAGCTCTAACCCCCGCATGACACTCGGTCGGCCTGGCCGGCCATTTCAGCGACGGGTGTAGACTGTCCATGTTGGTGTCGCCGGCCACGACTCGAGAAATTCGTCGAACTTCCGGCCGGGCGCCCCGCAACCCACCTCTATGGCTGGGGATACCCTTTCCATCAAAGGAAATTTGCACATGGATGACAGCAACCTTTTTTCGCACCCCATCGTCAACGAACCACTCTCGTCCGATGACGTGGTAGACCGTCCGGTGAACACTTCGCTCTTCTCCGACTCGGCCAACTCGACCGCGCCGAACGCGGGCCCGCAGCCGATCTGAGCACCGGTGCACTTGCCTCAGATCGATATCTGCAGGTAAACAGCCATAAAAAAACCTAAGGGCCGACCGGGAACGAATTCCCGGCCGGCCCTTAGGGGTTTTTGCCTAGACTGCGGTGACTCCGGTTGCCTGGGGGCCCTTGGCGCCCTGGCCGACCTGGAACTCGACCCGCTGGTTCTCCTCGAGCGAACGGAAGCCGCTGCCCTGGATCTCAGAATAGTGGACGAAGACATCGGCACTGCCGTCGTCGGGTGCGATGAAGCCGAAGCCCTTTTCGCCGTTAAACCATTTCACAGTTCCCTGTGTCATATTCTTGTACTTACTTTCACTTGAATGAGAATGCAGAAAGCATCCTTGAAAAATCGTAGCACGCAGGCCATAGATCGGGAAACGGAAGCGGCCAGAAATTTTCGGCGCCGTACCCTTGACACTGTTATCGAACGTATGTTCGCATTGCCGGTATGCGATGGGCTGCCCAAGGTGTCGACGTCGACGACGGCGCGCTGCCGGGTCTCAAGCGCATTGGCTTCGTCCGAAGTGTTCGCACTCCGCAGTTCGACGGCATCACTTTCCATGAGGTGCTCTGCAAGTCGGCCCTGAACAAGGTGCCTAATTCCGCCGTCCTTCCTTTTCGGTATACCGTCAACGGCTACCGGGGCTGCTCACACGCCTGCCGGTACTGTTTCGCCAGGCCGACGCATGAGTATCTGGATTTGAACTCCGGCAACGACTTTGACACTCAAGTTGTGGTCAAGACCAATGTCGTCGACGTATTGCGCCGGGAAGTGCGCAGGTCGTCATGGCAGCGGGAGACCGTCGCGCTGGGCACCAACACCGATCCGTATCAGCGAGCTGAAGGCCGCTACGCGTTGATGCCGGGAATCATTGGTGCCCTTGTCGATTCGGGTACACCGATGTCCATCCTGACCAAGGGCACGCTGCTGCGCCGGGACCTTCCGCAGCTGGCCGAAGCGGCGCGCCGGGTGCCGCTGTCGGTTGCGGTGTCACTGGCGGTGGGCGATGTCGACCTGCACCGCGATGTCGAGCCGGGCACGCCGAGTCCGGCGGCCCGGCTCTCGCTCGTGACGGCCATCCGCGATGCCGGGCTCGACTGCCAGGTGATGGTGGCGCCGGTACTGCCGCATCTCACCGACTCGGTGGAGCAACTCGACACCCTGCTCGCGCAGATCGCGGCGGCAGGTGCCACCGGGGCGACGGTATTCGGACTGCACCTGCGCGGATCGACCCGCGGTTGGTTCATGTCCTGGCTGGCCGGTGCGCATCCGGAACTCGTCGGCCGCTACCGCGAGCTGTACCGCCGCGGCGCCTATCTACCGCAGGACTACCGCGATGCGCTACGAGCAAGGGTGCAGCCACTGCTGGCCGCGTACAAACTGACGGGGGGTCAACGTCAGTCCCAACGGCCGCCGGATAAGCAGTACGTCCCGGCGATCGCCGCGGCCGGACCGCTGCAGGACACCCTCTTCTGACGTCAGTCCTTGGGTGCCTGGGTGAACGTCATCGCGTCCATATTCCAGTAGCCGCGCATATTGGCGATCTGACCGGCGTCGTTGACCCGGTAGGTGAACACGCCCCGCACCTCGCTGGACAGCCCACCCTCGAACTCGCTGCGCAGGATCAGAATGTGGGCGATCTCGTTGGGTGAGCTCGACGGAAACGTCTCCTCGCACGTGATCCGGAGATTGTTCGTCGCAATGTTGGTGTCGTAGAAGGCCCTGACCGCTTCTTTACCGCGTACCCCGTTGCCGTCGGGGTTGGTGATCGCCTCGCCGATGGGGTCCTCGATCACCACGTCATCGGCCATCAACCCCAGCCAGGCCTCCCGGTCGTGGGCCTGCACGGCTTTCCACGATCCCTGCGATGCCGCGAGGGCGGGGGAGACGTCGGTGGTGGGCTGGCTCATGGGTACTCCTGAAGTTCGGCTGCCGTGTGCAGTGAACAGACTAGCGAGGAGTGTCTACTGACGGCCCCGTTTCACCTGGTTGAACGGCACGCCCCGGTCGGCCGCGGGTTCCCGGGGGAATCCGAGGATCCGCTCGCCGATGATATTGCGGGCAATCTCGTTGGTGCCGCCACCGAGCGAGGCGGTCTGTCGCGACAGGAACCGGTCGCCGTACTTGATCAGACCGGTGCCGTCGTCCACGACGCCGCCGCTGCCCGAAATCGCCACCGCCGTGTCGATTTCGAACTGGATGGTCTCGGCGTGGGCGATGCGAATGATAGATCCGGCCGCCGGCGGCAGCGATCCGTCGCGCACACCGTGGTAGACGTGCTGGATCAGTTGTTCTTGTACGTGCCGGCGGACCAACGCGCGCCCCGCCATCTCGCGGATGCGCTCGCTGCCGGTCTGGCCGGTCGCGTCGAGCAATGCGACGTAATCGACGGGTTGGTCGGTTTCCCCCTCGGCGCCGATGCCGCTGGCGAATTCCGAGCCGCCGCCCACCGCGCGCCGCTCGTGGTACATCTGCCGCGACGCGACGGCCCAGCCATCGTTGACCTCGCCGACGACGGCGTCGTCACCAAGCTCGAGATCGTCGAAGAACTCCTCGCAGAACTCGTTACCGCCGTCGACCTGTTTGATCCGGCGCATCGTGATACCGGGGCTGTTGATCGGCACCAGGAACATCGTCAGACCCTCATGCTTGGGCACGTCCCAGTTGGTGCGGGCCAACAGAAGCCCGTAATCGGCGGCAAATGCACTGGTACTCCAGGTTTTTGCGCCGTTGATCACCCATCTGTCACCACGCCGGTCTGCCCTGGTGATGACACCGGCAAGATCTGAACCGCCGCTGGGTTCGGAGAGCAACTGGACCAGGATTTCGTCCCCGCGAATGGCGGCTCGGATGCGTTGCTGCTTTTGGTCCTCGCTGCCGGTGTCCAGAAGGGTTGCCGCACAGATGGTGAAGGTCGGGATATTGAGGATGATCGGCAGTTCATAGTCCTTCGATGCAGCGTCAAAGGCTTTCTGATACTCGTACGGCAGGCCGAGACCGCCGTACTCCCGCGGGAAGCAGATACCGGCGAATCCTCCTGAATAGAGCAGTCTTTGGAGTTCGCGGGCCCGTTGCCAGGGCTGTTCCGCGCCGCGATCGCCGTCGGGTGGGTTGGCTGGATCGACGAGCGGCAGGTTATCGGCAAGCCAGGTCCTGGCTCGTTCGGCGAATTCGGCGACCGTCTCGGTTCGATCAGTCACGGGTGGGGTGCGCGTCTCGGTCATGACGCCTCCTCGGTGAGTGCGTAGACGCGAAGGTTGTGGTCCTCGGGTGTGCCGAACAGCGAGCGGTACAACGTAACTCGGCGCAGATACAGGTGCAGATCGTGTTCCCAGGTGACGCCGATGCCGCCGTGCAACTGGACACACAGCTGCAGCATCGGGGCGGCGTGCTCCCCGATATAGGACTTGGCGACGCTGGCCAACAGTTCGGCATCCGCGGCCCGGCCGGCGACGGCTTCGACGGCGGCATCGGTGGTGGCTCGTGCGGTTTCCAGCCAGATCTTCATATCCGCGTACTTGTGTTTGAGGGCTTGATACGAGGCCAGCGGTCGGCCGAAGCTGTGCCGGTCGAGCCCCCACTGCACGGTCATAGCGAAGACCGTATCCAGGATGCCGACCACCTCCGCGCACTGCAGAATCGCAGCGATCTGGCTCTGTCTGCCGATCAGTGCCTGCGTCTCGGCAACGCTGCCGACCACAGCGTCCTCGCCGACCATCACGCCGTTGAATTGCACTTGCGCGTAACGCTTCACCAGGTCAATCGACCGCTGCGCCTCGACGGTGACACCGGGGTGGTCGGTGGGCACCAGGAACTGCAATGGTTGTCCGTCGACATCGGCGACCACCAGCAGCACCGCGCTTTCGGCGCCGGCCTCGACCCGGTCCTTGATCCCGTCGAGACGGTATCCGCCCTCGGCGCGGGTGGCGGTCAGCCCAGGGGTCAGCGGTGTCCAGGACCTGCCCGGTTCGTAGACCGCCCATGACGCTACCGATTCACCGGAGATCAGGGCTTCTATCAGCTTGGCGTGTTGTGCGCTGTTACTGGCATCGGCCAGACCGGCCAGCACGGTACTGACCGGATGCAGCGGCCCGGGGGCAACGGTCTTGCCGATCAGCTCGGCCACCAGTGCCAGGTCTTTCACGCCGTCACCGGAGACACTGCCCCCGCCCAGCTCCTCGGGTACAAGCAAACTGGCCCAACCTAATTCGGCGGCACGCTGCCACCAACCGGGGTCGAAGGAGACACCCTGGTCGTAGAGCTGCCGGACCCGGCTTAGGGACGCTTCTTTTTCCAGAAACGACTGGGTGGTGGACGCGAAAAGTATCTGCTCCGGGGACTGGACGGTCACGGCGCCGCTCTCTTTCATGAAGCTGCGAACGTGCGCGCCGGGGATCCGACGCGCACGTTCACGGGAGACTGTTACCGGTCGGCCAAGACCAGTTCAGGCACATCCGGCTTGTGGACGATCTTGTTGGGGACCTTGAACAGGTCGATCATGTTGGCGCCCATCACCTTTCGCACACCCTCCGCATCGAGGCCGTGAGCCTCAAGGTCTGAGACCAGGTTGATCGGATCGGCAAGGCCCTCCGGGTGCGGCCAGTCCGAGCCGAAGATCACCCGATCGATCCCGCACAGGTCGGCCATCTGCTTGAAGTTGTCCTCCCAGAACGGCGCGACGTAGACGGCGCGCTTGAACGCCTGGATCGGATCCTCCGGGAACGCGTCGGGCATCTTCTTGAAGACGTCTTTGAACTGGTAGAACAGGGTGGGCACCCAGGACGCGCCGTTCTCGACGGACAGGATGCGCAGATCCGGATTGCGGGTCAGCGCCCCGTGGCAGACCAGCGCGGCCATGGTGTCCTCGATGGGCCGTTTGCCCATCGCGACCATCCGAAATGAGGTCGGCGAGAACGGCTTGAACTCGTCGCCCGGCTCCCAGTCGTTGAGGTAGTTGGAATAGCCACTGTCGCTGGCATGCATCGACACCGGGATTCCGGCGTGGGTGCAGGCCTGCCAGAACGGGTCGAACTCCGGCAGGCCCATGGACCGGCTGCCGCGGTAGCCGGGGACCGGTGCGGGGCGGACCAGGACGGTCTTGGCGCCGCGCTCAAGACACCACTCGAGTTCTTCGATGGCGCGGTCGACGTTGCTCAGGTTGATGACCGGAGTGGAGAAGATGCGGTCCTCGTAGTTGAACTGCCAGGTCTCATACATCCACTGGTTGAGTCCGTGCACGATATCGAGGATCAGGTCGGGATCGTCTTTGAGACGTTCCTCGACGAGGCTCGCCAGCGTCGGGAACATCAGCGTGTAATCCAGGCCGAGGCTGTCCAGAACCTCAAGGCGGGCAGCGGGATTGCGGAAGGCGGGGATGGCCTTCATCGGCTTGCCCATCACCTCGCGGTAAGTCTTGCCGCCGCTGCCGTGCCGGAAGTAATCCTCCTGCGCGCCGGGCTTGGCGACCACCTCGAACGTCGGGTTGGGGATGTAATCGCTGACCACGTTGCGAACCATGATCTTGGTCCGGCCGCGGACCTCGATGTAATCGATGACGCCCTTGCGATGGTCCGGCAGGAACTGGGTCAGCGCCTCTTTGGGCTCGTAGAAGTGGTTGTCGGCGTCGAACACCGGATAGTCGAGATGGCGGGACGGCATGTCAGCCTCCTGGAAATCGAGAGCGTGGCTCGGGCATGAGCGCTGGTGGTAATGACGTTACCACCGCAGCGGTAATGACGTTACCACGCGTGGACCAGCGGAAACGCGATCGGTACCTGCGGTGTGGGATTGCTGCTGAATCAGCTGGTGAGGCCGCGAACGCAGAAGTCGTAGATGGCATCGCCATCGATCGCGACGCCGGTCAATTCCTCGCTGAGGCTGCGCATCCGCATCGCCCCGAGCGCGGTCTGCATGGTGATGGCCGCTGCTGTACCGGCGTCGATATCGGAACGGAATTCGCCTTCGGCGACACCCCTGCGCACGATGTCGCGGATCAGGTCGTGCAGCGGCTCGAGAACCCTAGCGTATTCGCGGGGCCTGCTCTCCTCGAGATAGCCGTTGTAGAAGGTCAGCCCGCGATTGATGCCCTCTTGCGTGCTCGAAGAAGCCGGGGCACTGAGGCGTTCGATCAGCCTGCGCAGGGCCGTGGTCGCCGGAAGTTCGGCGGTCTCGGCTCGCCAGCGCTCGGTGGACTCCGACATGATCCTGTCGATCAGCGCCAGCAGTAGCTCGTCCTTGGTGGCGAAGTGCTGGTAAAACGACCGCAACGATGTTTTCGAGCGCTCGACGACCTCCAGAACGGTGAAATCGGTGCGTCCGGTCTCCCCGAGAATGGCCAGCGCTGATTTCATGAAGCTGTTCCCGCGGGACTCGGCCTTTGCGCGGACGGGGTCGAGCGCAGGCGGCGGCGCCGGTTGCCGTGAATCGGCTCCGTTCACCTCGGCCATGGGTGCCCCTGACGTTCGTACGGCGGGTGACTGCCCGCGTCTTGGAGCACGAGGCTACCGGCTTGGACGCAATGGCCGGGTCTTTACGCCGTCGCACTCCGCACGGCCAGACCGCTGAGCGACCGCCTAGCGCAGGATGTCGATGACGGGCTACTGTTCTGGACTCATGGCCGAGATATCGGTTGGGGCGGCATCGGGATGACCGCCAAAGCCTTTCCGTAGCAAACGATTAAGGGGACAGCAGACCATGACAACCGAATCCGCCCAGGTGCTGTGGACGCTGGGCGAACTGATCGATCTGTTCGATGTGGAACTCGACAACGAGGGTGGCGTCACTGCCGATACCGGTCGCGCCGGTGAGGACGATCGCCAGGTCGTCGAGGGCACGCAGGTACTCGCCCAGGCCATCGTCGCTGTCGCCAAACGGCTTCCAGGCAAGTCCATCCGGTCCGTGCACGCGGTGTTTAGCCGGGCCGTGTTCGTGGGTGCGCCGGTCGAGCTCGATCTCGATATCGTGCACGAAGGTCGATCCGTGGCCACCGCCGTCGTGGCCGCGTCGCAAAACGGTAAGCGGTGCATCACCATGACCGTGCTCACCGACGTGCCGTCCGAGGACGTCATCGCCCACCATCTGCCCATGCCCGAGGTGGCCGCACCGGCCGATGCCCACCTCGCGACCATGCCGATGACCGGCCGGGAACTGCGCCTGGTCGATGTCGTCGACGTCAACAGCCCTGACGAGGTCGGCCCGCCTGAGCTCTTCGCGTGGTTGCACTACGACCCGATCCCGACCCGCGATGATCTGGCCAAGGCCCTGATCGCTTATTTCACTGGGCATTTGGCCATCTCCACCACCATGCGGGCCCATCAGGGAATCGGCACCAGTCAGGCGCACCTGACGGTATCGACCGCGCCGATGACCGTCACGGTCAGCTTCCACGAGCCGGTGCGCTGGGACGGTTGGTTGCTCTACTCCCATGAGAGCACTCAGGTCGGAGCGGGGATGTCCTATGTACGCGGCGCAGTGCACACCGAAGCGGGGGAGCTGATCGCATCCTTCACTCAGGAGGGCCTGATCCGTCCGCTGCGCACCACCGACACCTCGATCAAGGCGCAGTCGCGGTTGTAGCCTCTTGTGATTTGGGCGCGCTGAGCCGCGCTCACGGGCGTTGTCAAGCTGCGTGGAGTCGGTCGGGATTGTTTTCGGCGGGGAGGTTGATGCCGACGATGGGGCTGGGCTGTGTTGTGGATGGGCGGTTGCGGAATCGTTCTGGGTGGGCGTCGTAGTAGGCCTGTAGGGCGTGGTCGCGGCAATTCCAGTGCCGCGTCCAGGTGCCGTTGTGGACCTCGTCGGGAGTGAACAGTGCGATGCCAGTGTGGCGGTGATGCTGGTTGTACCAGGACACATAGGCGTCCACCCACTGCCGGGCGGTTTCGAGGTCGTCGAAGACGCCCGGGTAGTTGGGCCGGTATTTCATCGTGCGGAATTCCGATTCGGAGAACGGATTGTCATTGCTGACCCGCGGCCGGTTGTGCGTCTGGCCGACGCCCTGATCGGCCAGCAGGTCCTTGAGGAGTGTCGAGCGCATCGCGGGTCCGGAATCGGCGTGCACCACCGTGGGCAGTCCGTGGTCGGTGAACGCGGTCTCGAACATGTCCACGGCGAGGTCGTCGCACTCGCGTTCCTCGACCCGCCAGCCCACGATCTTGCGGGAGTAGATGTCGATGACCGAGTACGCCTTGAACGCCACCCCGCGCCACGGGGTGCGTAGATCGGTGATGTCCCAACTCCAGATCTGTTGCGGTCCCGTTGCTTTGAGCACCGGCGCGACCCGCGGCGTCTGGTTCGTCGCCCGGGTCGGTGCGATCGGCCGCACACTTTGATCGGTGATGGCTGCGGCGATGCGCCACCACGACCGCCGCGAGGCCAGCATCGTGCCGGCATCCCAGGTCGAGGCGAACGCCTGGTCCACCGAGGTGCCCGCGAGCCAGCCGGCGATGATCTCGTCGCGGATCGCGGTGCGGTCGGCCTCACCGATACGCGACGGGTAGGCCCGGTCCCGGTGCGGCAACGGGTCGGGCACCGGGGTGCGCGGATGCGATCGGTAATGCCACGTCGAACGTGACAGATCGATCATCGCCAGCGCCCGGCGCTGCGATCCGATCGCCGCGGTCAGCTCGGCGACGAGTCCGTTCTCGGCGTCGAGGAAGCACCGAGATCGTGGATCGTCGGGGTCACGTCGGGCTCGTGCACGTTCATCTCGTGCAAGAGCCCGATAGCTTTTCCCAACGCCTCGTTGGTCACCTCGAGCTCGCGCACCCGTGCCTGCAGCCGGACCAGTTCGATCTCGTCGCGATCGTGCTTGTCCGCCTCCGCCTTGGCCAACGCCCTGCGTTTCGCTGGGGGAACTGTCATGGCTCCACCTTCTCGCGGAATCAGTCCCCGGTCGAGGTCACCGTCGAACAACGCCGACTGCCACCGCCGGAACTGGCGGTTCGACACCCCCGCAGCAGCAAGGAACGGCCCCTTCTGCCCACGACCCAACAGCTGGTAGTCCACGACAAGCTCACGAATCTCGGTGGGGGTGAACCCCGGACTGATCGACATAACCCAACCTCTTCACACTGGCTGCAACTGACTCACAACCAGCCTGGCAAAGAGGGTGACCGCGGGTTGCCGCGCCCAAATCACTGGACGGTGGCGGTCAGCACGTCCAGGGGTAGCCCGCCGAGATCCAGTGCCCGGCTGTGGAATTGCTTCAGCGTGACGCCACGTCCGGTCACGGTATCGCGCAGCTGCTGCCAGATGCGCTGACCGATCGCGTACGACGGGGCCTGGCCGGGCCAGCCCAGGTAGCGGTCGAGTTCGAAGCGAAGATTGTCCTCGGCCATCGCGCTGTGCGACGTGAGAAATTCCCAGGCGCGCGCGGCGTCCCAGACACCGCCGTCGGGTGCAGTCATTCCGCAATGCACGCCGATGTCGATCACCACCCGTGCGGCGCGGAAACGTTGCGCGTCAAGCATTCCCATCCGGGCGCCGGCGTCGTCGAGCCAGCCGAGTTCGGCCATCAGCCGTTCGGCGTACAGCGCCCACCCCTCACCGTGGCCGGACACCCAGCAGGCGAGTCTGCGCCACCGGTTGAGCTCGCCGGACAGCGAGACCGCGCGCCCGATCTGCAGGTGGTGCCCTGGTACGCCTTCGTGGAAGACGGTGGTCGTCTCCTGCCAGGTGTGGAACTCCTCAACACCCGGCGGCACCGACCACCACATCCGGCCCGGCCGGCTTAGATCCTCGGACGGTCCGGTGTAGTAGATGCCGCCGTTCTGCGTCGGGGCAATACAGCATTCCAGGGCACGTAGGGGCTCGGCGATCTCGAAATGGGTGCCCGCCAACGCCTCGACGGCGCGGTCGGACAGATCCTGCATCCACCGCTGCAGCGCCTCGGTGCCCTCGATGACGTAGCGGGGTTCGGTATCGAGACGACGCAGTGTCTCAGCGACGGACGTCCCGGGGTAGAGCCGCTGGGCGATTGACTCCTGTTCGGCAACAATGCTTTCCAGCTGCTGTAAACCCCAGGCGTAGGTTTCGTCCAGATCTACCGCTGCCCCGAGAAATGATCGGGAGAACAGCCGATACTCATCGCGCCCGACGGCATCGCGGTCGGTGGCGGCCGGGGCGATATCGGTAGCCAGCGTGCGGGCCAGGCCTTCGTAGGCGGCGGACGCCGCCTGCGCGTGGCGGTGCACGTCGGCCGACAGCGCGGCGTTGGTCACCGGGGCGTTGGCGACCATCTCGACGAAAAGTGCCTGGGTGCGGACGGCCTGGGCGATCCCGCGCTGCACCTGCCGCTGCGCCGGCGCGTGCCCGGAGGCCACCGCGGCCTGCAACCCGCTGAGGTAACCGGCCACCCGATCCGGTACCCGCGCCAACCTGCGGCTGATCACCGACCAGTCGTCGTCGGTGTCGGTGGGCATCAGGTCGAAGACGTCGCGCAGCGTCTGCAGCGGTGAGGCGATGACGTTGAGTTCGCCGATGTCGAGTCCGGCATCGTGCAATTCGACCGCGATACCAAGTCGTTCCTGCATGGCGGCGACGGTGACCCGGTCCACATCGTCGACGGGCGTTACCTTCGCGAGTGCCCGCAACGCGTCCTTGGCGGCCTCGGCGCGCGCCGCGACCCCGGCGGGGGAATAGTCGGTCAGGTCTTCGTCGTAGTTGGTGTCGACACCGACGATGCCGAGTTCGGTTGCGGCGCAGGGATCGAGCGCGGCGTAGGTCTCGACGTAGCGTTCCGCGATCTCGTCGACCGCGCTCCTGGCCCTAGTTAGATTGCGCTGCTCCTCCTCATCGCTCTGCGCCTGTGCCCGACTCCTCATCGGCTCGTTCCTCGCCGCATCGTCGTTCGGGCGCCTCGCTCTGCATCGGTCACAGCGCTAGCCAAGGGAAGCGGCGTTGTACGTGTCGCACTTCTTGGGTTCGCCGGTCTGGTAGCCGGTGGTGAACCATTTCTGTCGCTCCGCCGACGACCCGTGCGTCCACGATTCGGGATTCACCCGACCGGTCGACTGCTGTTGGATCCGGTCATCACCCACTGACGAGGCCGCCGATAGTGCATCGGCGATATCTTTATCGGTCAGCGGCTGCAGGAACGTCACATCGGTGCCTTCCTGTTTGGTGATCGCCGCATAGTGCGCCCAGACCCCGGCGTAGCAGTCGGCCTGCAACTCGGTGCGCACCCCGTTGCCTTCGGCGCCCTGCGCGCCCTGCTGAGCCTTGCCGATATCACCGAGCAGATTCTGCACGTGATGCCCGTACTCATGGGCCACCACGTATTCCCTGGCCAATGGCCCACCGCTGGAACCGAATTGGTCCTGGAGCACTTGAAAGAAACCGGTGTCGATGTACACGGTCTGATCAGGCGGGCAGTAGAACGGCCCGACGGCGCTGTCGGCAGCGCCGCAGCCGGTGTTGACCTGGTCCTTGAATAGTCGCAACTTCGGTCGGCTGTACCCGGGCAGCAGCTGGGCCCACACCGCGTCCACCGAGTTGCCGGTGGCGATGACATTGCAGTCGAGGTTGGTGTTCGCATCGGCACCGGTCTTGCACTGGCTGATATCGAAGCCCGGTGCCTCCACGCCCTGGGTGTCCATCGGCTGCTGATTGAGCACGGTGCCGGGATCCACCCCAAGGAGCAGCGCGATCACGACGATCACCAACCCGCCGACGCCACCGCCGATGGCCATCCCGCGGCCGGGGCCGCGGCCACCACCCCCGCTGGACGAGGTGGTGCTGGTATCAATACGCATACCTTCGTTGAAGGTCATGGCAGTCTCCGTCCGCGCGTCGCCGGATTCACACTGACAGTTCCGGCCGCGTACAGCTTTTCACACTACGATTCTCACGTGGCCGACGTTGCCGAACTTTCGACCGTTGCCTATACGTCGGCAGGCGCTCTTGCGGGAACCACCGAGGGCGGCGTCGCAGTGTGGCGCGGGGTGTCCTACGCGCAGCAACCCGTGGGGGAGCGCCGGTTCCTGGCCCCGGGACCGCTTGCGCCGTGGACCGGGGTGCGGGATGCGAAGGAACACGGACCGCTGCCACCGCAGGGCCGCTCGTTCGTCGGCGGTGGCCGCGATGATCCGAAGATCCGCGACGAGGCCTGCCTGACGGTGACGGTGTGGTCGCCGGACACCTCGGGCGCACTTCCGGTGATGGTGTGGATTCCCGGCGGCGCCTTCGTGTATGGGGCGGGCCAGCTCCAGCTCTACAACGGTTCACGACTCGCTGCCACCGGTGATGTGGTGGTCGTCAACGTCACCTATCGGATCGGGGTGTTCGGTGGTTTCGAACTCGGTTCACTGGGTGCGGGTTTCGACGACAACCTGTGCTTGCGGGACCAGATCGCCGCGTTGCAGTGGGTGCGCGAGAACATCGCCGCGTTCGGGGGTGACCCCGAGCGGGTCACGGTGTTCGGGGAGTCCGCTGGCGCGACGTCGGTGCTGGCCCTGCTGGCCAGCCCCGCCGCAGAGGGGCTGTTCGCCAGGGCCATCGCGCAGAGCCCGGCACTTCCGCTGATCGCCGACGTCGATACCCGAGCAGAGCAGGCGCAGCGATTTCTCCATGAGGTGGGTGCAGGCGCGGCCGAACTAAAAGAGCTGCCGCAGCGCCGATTGCGTCGGGCGGCAGGTGTATTACAGGGCCAAAGCGCTTCAGCCACACCGACATTGGCATACGGACTGACCTACGGAGTCGAGCTGTTACCGCGGCATCCGCTCGATGCGGCGGCCCGCGGCGAGATCGCGCGCATCCCACTGATCGTGGGCACCAACAGCCACGAAGCCTCGATGTTCGCCTGGACCAAACCGCCGATGCTGCCGACCACGGTGGACGGCGTCGACGCGTATTTTGCGCGCCGGGCGCCCGACGCTGGTGGCTCCAACGTAAAAGACCACGTCCTGGCCGCCTACCCGGACTATCCGCGTCGCCGGGCGCTGATCGCGATCGGTTCCGATGTGATGTTCAGTGCCCCGATGTGGGAGTTCGCCGATGCCTACAGCGCGCACGCGCCGACCTACGTCTATCGCTTCGACCATGCGACGTGGACGTTGCGGGCATTGGGTCTCGGTGCCACCCACGGCAGCGAGATCGTGCATATCCAGCACAGTTACGGCTCCTACCTGGGCCGCAAATTGCATCCACTGGGCCGGCGGGTGCAACCGGCGGTGGGTAGGCGGATGCAGCGGACCTGGTTGGATTTCGCCACCAAGGGGTGGACCGCCGGTACGACGTGGTCAGACGATTGGCAGCAATATGACACCGAGCGACGGGCCATCCGCATCATCGAGAGCGCTCGGGACGTGACTGTCGAGGATCCGGATGTCGTCAGACGTTTGGCATGGTCGCAGGTGCGCTGACTACTTTGAGCTGACGTAGCGGCGCAGGTTGTGCAGGAAGCGCTGGAACAGCCAGCCCATCACGGGTTGACCGATCGTCATGCCCAACCTGCCGGCAAACCCGCTGGGCTTCATCGCCATCACCCACGTCAGATGGCAGCCGTCGGCCGTCGGCACCACACGGTAGTCCTCAGCAAACGCGGCGATGGCGTTGGAAGTGCTGTCGTTGAATCGAAAAGCCATGTGGGAAAACGGCTCCCAGGCAAGGAACTCTTCCCTGCCGACGATATTCCCGCGCATGCTGACTGTGCGGGTGGTGCCGATCCCGCGCGGTTCAGGGCTGGTCCAGACCACCTTGGTGATCACCGTCGCCCACCTAGGCCACGATTCTGCGTCGGACAACACCGCGAACAGCCGCTCGGGGGTGATGGGGAGGTCGACGCTGCTGACGAAGCGATATGGCGCGGTGGCGATGAAGTCCATGCCGACGTGTTCGCAGGGATAGGTCTTGGTCGTCGACTCAGCCACGAGTAGACACTCTAGGTGATGTGTCTACCTCACAGCTGGGAGGCGCCGCCGTCGACCGGCAGCTCAGCGCCGGTGGTGTAGGTGGCGTCGAACGCGAGAAAAATGATCGCCTTGGCCACTTCCTCGGGCTCGCCCGTGCGCTGCATGGGGTTGTCGGCTTTGACCTGCGCAAGGAACTGCCGGGCCGCGTCGACCGGCATGGATCGTTCCAGGATTCCGGTGTCGATGGGGCCGGGGGATACGGCGTTGACGCGGATGCCCCGGTCGATCAGTTCGCGGGCGAATGTGCGTGTCATCGACCGCAGCGCAGCCTTGGTTGCGGAGTAGACGCTGGTCAACGCGATGCCCTTGACGTCGCTGACCGAGGTCGTCAACACCACCGAGCTGCCGGCAGGCAGCAGCGGCAGGAACTTCTGCAAGGTGAAGAACGGTGCCCTGGTGTTGAGGTCGAAGAGTTCGTCGTACTGCGCCTCGGTGGTGTCTTCCAGGGTGGCGCCCAGCGTCGCGCCCGCGTTGAGCACCAGCAGGTCGACGCCGCCGAGGTCGCTGGCAGCGCGCTCGACGAGGGTATCGACATCGGATGCGGCATCGCTGGATACGACGATGGCGCCAGGGCCGAGGGTGGCCCTTGCGGTTTCCAGGGACGCGGGTGTTCGGCCGGTGACCAGAACGCGTGCGCCCCCAGCGGTCAACACCTTGGCGGTGGCAAGTCCGATGCCACTGGTGCCTCCGGTGATGACGACTCGCTTGCCGTCATAGCGTGCCATATCGAGTTCCATTCTGTCAGAGGGAATTTCAGAGTTGAGAGTCTCCACCGTCCACCACCAGTTCGATACCGGCGATGAACGTCGCGTCGAAGGCCAGGAAAGCCACCGCCGGGGCGAACTCGTCCGGGTGGCCGAAGCGCTGCATTGGATTGCTGGCGGTGAACTCCGCTTTGAGCTGCGCCGCTCGCTCCGGCACTTCCTTCTCCAGCTTTCCGGTGTCAATCGAGCCGGGGCTGATGGCGTTGACCCGAATGTTTCTGGGCAGCAGCTCCCTGCTCAGGGTGCGGGCCATCGAGCGCAGCGCCGCCTTGCTGGCCGAATAGACGCTGAGGGCATCCCAGCCCGCCTGGTTTGCGGTCGACGTCGTCAGAACCACACCGCTGCCGTCGGCCAGCAGCGGGGCCAGCTTCTGGACGGTGAAGAACGGGCCCTTGGTGTTGATCGCGAACACCTGGTCGAAGGTTTGTTCGGTGACGGCATCGAACGGGTCGAAGCTGCCGATGGCGGCGTTGATCACCAACGCGTCCACCATGCCGAATTCGGATTTCACCCGCTCAGCGAGCGCGTCGATCTGCGTCAGTGAACTCGTGTCGCTTTGGACGGTGACCGCGTTGCCGCCGAGTCGGCGGCCCGCGTCGGCCAGTGTTTCCCTGCTCCGCCCCGTGACGAGGACACGCGCACCGTTGTCGACCAGAAACTGCGCGGCCGCAAGCCCAAGGCCGCTGCTGCCGCCGGTGATCACCACATTCTTTCCGTCGTACCTGTTCATATCGCCAGTCTCGGCGCGCTCCGGTACAGGTGTCCAAGACCTGTTTGGCACCCCGTCATGCCAAAACGGAATGGCGGCACTGGAATACCGTCTGCCGTCACTGAGGTTGGCAACGTCATGAGGACTGGCTGGTGAACGATCTTGGAACTGACCTCGAGCTGCGGCTGGTGCGGTATTTCTCGGTCGTTGCCGAGTACCAGAATTTCGGCCGGGCGGCCGCCGAGCTGCATGTGGCGCAGCCGTCGCTGAGCCGCCAGATTCAGCGACTGGAGAGCCGCCTCGGCGTCCGGCTGCTGGATCGCACATCGCAGGGCACCCTGCTCACCGAGGCTGGCAAAGCATTCCTGCCGGAGGCCCAGGCCCTGCTGCGGGCCGCACGTCAGGCTGCGCTCACCGCCCGCGCTTACGCTCCCGCAGGCAAGGTCATCGTCGGGTACGTCGAGGACCTGGTCGTCACCCCAGCGGTTCGCGAATTACGCCGCCGCCACCCGAAGGCGGAGATCGGCACCCGCCACCTGGAGTGCTACGACGCCGAGGCCTTCACCCAGGGGCAAGTTGACGTCCTGGTGGTCCGTGACCCCTTGTCGTTGATGGCCGACAACGTCCGGATGACGGTGCTCTACGAGGAACCGAGAATGCTGGTGGTGCCGGCTGAGCACCACCTGGCCGGTCGGACCTCGGTATCGCCGGCGGACTTCGCGGGTGATGGGTCAATCCTGTGCGCCCACGGAGGCATCCGCGCGATCTATCCGACGGACGCCTACCGGCAGACTGATCCTGGACCGATGTCGGCGGGTCCGTTCGTCGAAAGTTACGAGGACAGAATCGAACTCGTCGCCAGCGGTCAGGCGATCGCGGTGCTACCCGTCGGCGATCGGCGGAGCTCGCTGCGCGCTGACCTGGTCACGGTGCCGGTCGAGGGCGTCCCCTCCAGCAAGGTCATGGTCGCCACCCGAATCGGCGACGCAAATCCGTTGGTCGCCGACTTCGTCGCGGCTGCCCGCGCCAGCCTTACCGGTGTCATGGCCTAGCCAGGTCCGTCACTGGCCGCCGCGAGCAGCGGTGCCACTATCTCGCTGATCGGTGCGGGCAGGCCGTGCGCACGGGCTTTACGCAGGATGACGCCGTTGCGGATATCCCACTCCAGGGGTCGGCCCTGCTCACGGTCGGTCAGGATCGAGGTTGTCAGATCCTCGGGTGCACCGGTGAACATGGCGAGGATGTCGTCGAGCGCGGTGTCGTCGAGGCGGGCGCCATCGACCCTGGCCACCGCCAGGCATTCCGCGAGGTATTGCCGCGCGATGGCGGTCATATCGTCGCGGCGGTACATCCCGGACCGCCTCCCGGTCAGCACCATCAGCCCGGCCACCGCGTTGGTCAGCAGCTTGCGCCGGGCCTCGGTGCGGAAATCGTCGTCCAGATCCACCGTCACACCGGCGGCCCGCAGCAGGTCAGCGAGCGTCTTGCTGGGCCCGGAATCGGGCAGTACCAGGCGCACGTCGGTCCGCAATCGCACCCAGCCCTCGGGTTGGATCTGCGCGGAGAACCACACCACGGCGGGGACGACCACCGCACCCGGGCACGACGGGTCCGTCGATCTCTGCGGGGTCGGTGCGCACCGGGCCGGGCAGCACGATGGGGTCGCCGTCATCGGGTCTGACCTCGATAGATTGGCGCGGCGTATGTCCGCACAGCAGAACGTGATGGCCGGCGGCATGCAGATAGGCGGCCAGCGTTGAGCCGATAGCGCCTGGGCCGACGAGGGCGATTGAGGTGTCGAGCCTGGAAGTCACTGACGCCAACGTACCGACGAAACCGCCGCTACTACACTGTGACGGGCTCCAATGTCAGGTGTCCATGTCCTCTTTTAGGAGTTTTTGTGCTGCGCAGTCACACCGCCGGATCGCTTCGAGCCACCGATGCCGGTGCGACGGTGACGCTCGCCGGGTGGGTGGCCCGCCGCCGCGACCACGGCGGCGTTATTTTCATCGATCTCCGCGATGCGTCGGGGGTGTCGCAGGTGGTATTCCGCGACGCTGAGGTATTGGCGCAGGCGCACCGGCTGCGTGCCGAGTTCTGCGTGGCCGTCGAGGGCACCGTCGAGGTGCGGCCCGAGGGCAACGCCAACACCGAAATCCCCACGGGCGCAATCGAGATCAACGCCACGACGCTGACGGTGCTCGGCGAGAGCGCCCCGCTGCCATTCCAGCTCGACGAGACCGCGGGTGAGGAAGCCCGCCTGAAATACCGGTATCTGGACCTGCGCCGCGAGAACGGCCCCGGCGCGGCAATCAGATTGCGCTCCAAGGTCAATGCCGCCGCACGTGGGGTTCTGGCCGGACACGATTTCGTCGAGATCGAGACCCCGACGCTGACTCGGTCGACGCCGGAGGGCGCCCGCGACTTCCTGGTACCTGCCCGGCTGCAGCCGGGGTCGTTCTACGCCCTGCCGCAGAGCCCGCAGCTGTTCAAGCAGCTGCTGATGGTCGCAGGGATGGAGCGGTACTACCAGATCGCACGCTGTTATCGCGATGAGGATTTCCGCGCCGATCGCCAACCCGAGTTCACCCAGCTCGACATGGAGATGAGCTTCGTTGACGCCGATGACGTCATTGCGGTGTCCGAGCAGGTCCTCGCCGCGCTGTGGGCTCTCATCGGCTACGAGGTACCGCTGCCGTTACCGCGGATCAACTACGCCGATGCGATGCGCCGGTTCGGCTCCGACAAGCCCGACCTACGCTTCGGACTCGAGCTGGTCGAATGCGCAGAGTTCTTTAAAGACACCACCTTTCGGGTGTTCCAGGCGCCGTATGTCGGTGCCGTCGTGATGCCCGGCGGCGCGTCGCAGGCGCGTCGGACACTCGACGGTTGGCAGGAATTCGCCAAGCAGCGCGGGCACAAGGGCCTGGCCTATGTGCTGGTCGGCGAGGACGGCTCCCTGGCCGGCCCGGTGGCCAAGAACCTCACCGATGCCGAGCGCGACGGCCTGGCCGGTCATGTCGGGGCGAGCCCGGGGGACTGCATCTTCTTCGCCGCAGGCACCGCCAAGTCCGCGCGCGGTCTGCTCGGGGCGGCGCGTATCGAGATCGCCCACCGCCTCGACCTGATCGATCCGACTGCCTGGGCCTTCACCTGGGTGGTGGACTGGCCGCTGTTCGAGGCAGCCGACGATGCCACCGCCTCTGGTGATGTTGCCGTCGGCTCGGGTGCCTGGACCGCGGTGCACCACGCCTTCACCTCACCCAAGCCCGAATCCGAGGCCACCTTCGACACCGATCCCGGTAGCGCACTGGCCAACGCCTACGACATCGTGTGCAACGGAAACGAGATCGGCGGCGGGTCCATTCGTATTCACCGGCGCGACGTCCAGGAGCGGGTGTTCGCGATGATGGGAATCGACAATGCAGAGGCGCAGGATAAGTTTGGATTCCTGTTGGACGCGTTCACCTTTGGCGCACCACCGCACGGCGGTATCGCGTTCGGCTGGGACCGCATCACCGCGCTGCTGGCCGGCGTCGACTCGATCCGCGAGGTGATCGCCTTCCCGAAGTCCGGCGGCGGTATCGATCCGTTGACCGAGGCACCCGCCCCGATCACCGCCCAGCAGCGCAAGGAATCGGGAATCGACGGCAAGCCAAAGTCCGCCGAGAAGCCGGCGGGTGCGCCGAGTTCGACACCGGGGTCGTAGTTCGGGGTCGACGACAGCCGCGGTGTCGATGTCGACCACCTCTGAGGGGGCTGCCGGCTTAGGCCGCGAAAACCTGGGTGTCGTCGGCAAACGCCTTGAACTCCACAGCATTTCCTGCCGGGTCGTAGAGGAACATCGTCCACTGCTCACCGGTCTGCCCCTCGAACCGCACATACGGTTCGATGACGAACTGCACCTCCGCGGCGCGCAGTCGGGCGGCCAGGTCGTGGAACTTTGGCACCGCCAGGATCAGGCCGAAATGCGGTACCGGTACGTCATGGCCGTCGACCGGGTTGTGGGCGCGGGTTGGGCGCTCGGCGACGAGGTGGGTGACCAGTTGGTGGCCGTACAGATTCCAGTCGACCCAGGACTCGGAGCTGCGGCCCTGCTCGCAGCCCAGCAGCTCACCGTAGAAGATCCGTGCGGCGCCTAGATCATCGACGGGAACGGCGAGGTGAAACCGTGGGATGGGGGAGTCGAGCACCGAAGTCAAGTGCACCTTCCAAGATTGTTCCAAGGACGG
Organism: Mycobacterium sp.; assembly: GCF_965229105.1. GTDB lineage: Bacteria > Actinomycetota > Actinomycetes > Mycobacteriales > Mycobacteriaceae > Mycobacterium. The sequence goes on along the minus strand of NZ_OZ245858.1, from coordinate 4,533,075 downwards.
GAGAAGTCGTCCACCTAAGCTGGTCCGTAGCCCAAGTATGCGGAATAGATGCCAACATGAAGGGTCTTGGAACTGCACATGACCGAGATTGACAAGAGCAAGCTCGCCTCCGACGCCGGTGCGCTCAACGACTTCAACCGTGGGATCGTCGAGGAGTTTCGGGCGAACGCAGGCAAGGTCGGCGGGCCCTTCGATGGCGGCACGCTGCTGTTACTGCACACCTCCGGGGCCAAGTCCGGGCAGCCCCGGCTGTCACCGCTGGCCTACCTGCCCATCGACGACAGAATGTTCATCGTCGGGTCCTATGCCGGCGCACCGAAGAACCCGGCTTGGGTGCACAATCTGAGGGCTGATCCCAAGGCGCACATCGAGGTCGGCACGGAAGCTTACGACGTCGCCGTTCGGGAACTGCCGGACGACGAGCGCGAAGAGATGTATCTGAAGATCACCGCGATCGCACCGGTGTTCGCCGATTATCAAGCGAAGACAACCCGGGCCATCCCACTCTTTGAGTTGACCCGGGCGTAATTCGCTCCTGGTTAGTTGGCGCCGGGACCGTTGTTGCCACCGGGTGCAGTTCCGCCGGAGTTCTCGCCAGGGAGGTCGCCGGCGGTTGGCGGTGACGGGGTCCGGACGGTGGTCGCAGAAGCGGAGTTGCCACCGCTCACGGTCATGCTGGGGCCCGGGCTGCCACTGCTGCCAGTGCTGGGTGCCTCAGAGGTGGCGGGCGCCAATTCAGTGGGGGAGGCGGTTGGTGATGAGGTGGCGGGCGCGGTACTGACGTCCGTCGTCACCGTGCTGCTGGTGTCGGCGCCCGTGTCGTCGCTACTGCAGCCGGACAGTAGGGCGACGGTGACCGCGGCAGAGGACACGGTCAAGACCGCCGTGCGGTAGATGTGGGATGAATTCTTCACGGCGCCTTGGTAGCCCGTTAGGACCGACGCCAAACGGTATTGCTGTCTATGTCACGAACACGTCAGCATCGGCATTTGGTCCAGTCCACTCTCACCAACCACCAACCCAACCCTCGAATATCGCGTCGGGTTCGTCTTCGGGGCGTTGCGAGCGTCCGACCAAGAAATCGAAATCACACCCCTGATCGGCTTGCAGCACCCGCTCGACGTACATGGCGGTGTAGCCACGCGTGTGCCGAGGGGCAACCGGGACCAACTCCTCGCGGCGCGTGGCTAATTCGGCGTCCGAGACGAGCATGTCGAGCTTTCCGGCATGGGCGTTGAGCGCGATCAGGTCACCGTCGCGGACCAGGGCCAGTGGCCCGCCGACCGCCGATTCCGGGCTGACGTGCAAAACGCAGGTGCCGTAGGCAGTTCCGCTCATCCGGGCATCGGAGATGCGGACCATATCGGTGACACCCTGCTTGAGCAGCTTGCTGGGGATGGGTAACTGGCCCCACTCGGGCATGCCGGGGGCGCCGCGCGGCCCGGCGGAGCGCAGCACCAGGACGGAATCGGGCGTGACGTCCAGATCGGGATCGTCGAAGCGCGCCATCAGATCCTGCATATTCTCGAATACCACTGCCGGCCCCTGGTGGATCAGAAGCGCCGCACTGGCCGCACTGCATTTGATCACCGCCCCGTTGGGTGCGAGATTGCCGCGCACCACGGCAAGGCCCTGAGTCGGCTGGAACGGCGCGCTGAGCGGGGCGATCACCGAGACGTTGTCCGCGGCAGTGACGGGAAGGTTGTCGGCGACGGTCTTCCCGGTGACGGTGAGGGCATCGGTGTGCAACAGCGACTCGATGGATTTCATCACCGCCGGTATTCCGCCGGCGTGGAAGACCTGCTCGACGAGGTGCTCACCGGCCGGGCGTACGTTGACCACCAGCGGTGTGCGGGCCGACACCTCGTGAAAACGGTCCAACGTCAACGGAACTCCGACCCGACCCGCAATCGCCAGCAGATGCACAATCGCGTTCGTCGACCCACCGACGGCCAGCATCAACGTGATCGCATTGTCGAAAGCCTCCGCCGTCAACACCTGCGACGGTCGCAGCCGTTCGAGCGCCAACCCCACCGCCCGCGCTCCGCACTCCTCGGCGACCTGAAGCCGACGCGAATCCATGGCGGGGACGGCCGCGGATCCCGGCAGTGTCATACCGAGGCCCTCCACCAGGGTGGCCATCGTGGAGGCGGTACCCATCTCCGGGCAGTGCCCCCGCGACGGTCCGGCCGCGGCCTCAAGCTGCTCATACTCGGCCATCGACATCCGGCCGGCCCTGACGTCGTCGATGTATTCCCAGAGATCGGTTCCGACCCCGAGCTGCTTGCCCCGGAAGACCGCAGGCGACGCGGGCCCGCCGGTCAGCGCGATGGCGGGGACGTCAGCACTGGCCGCCCCCATCAGCTGCGCCGGGACCGTCTTATCGCACCCGCCAAGGAGGACCACGGCATCGAACGGGTAAGCGCGGATGGACTCCTCGACGTCCATCGCCATCAGGTTGCGAAACAACATGGTGGTCGGCTTCATCAGCTGTTCGCCCAGCGAGATGGTGGGGAACTCCAGTGGAAACCCGCCTGCCGCCAGCACGCCGCGGCGCACCGAATCGGCGAGTCCGCGAAAGTGCATGTTGCAGTTGACAACTTCGGACCACGAATTGCAGATCCCGACGATCGGTCGGCCCTCGAACGCCATCCGGGAAAACCCGGACGCCCGCATCGCCGAGCGGTGGACGAACCCGGGTACGTCCTTTCCGGCGAACCACTTGGCGCTTCTCAAGGTCTCTGAGGACGTCGTCATGGTCAGCGGACGCGGGCGGCGTACGCGGTGACCTTGCGCAGCGCGGGTTGGCGGGCCGCCCGGTAGCCCACCCAGCGCCCGGGCTTGGTGGACATCAAGGTGCCGACCAAGCGCTGCTGCCACGGGGCCTTACGACCACCGCTCCTGACGGTGGTCACCCGTGGTGCGACGGGGGTACCCGCGGCGTCGGCCAGCGCGACCTTCGCCGCGTTGTGCCCGTTGGCGCCCATCACGCCGCCACCGGGGTGGGTGCCGGAACCGCAGAGGTAGTAATTGCGCACGGGGGTGCGGTAATTCGACAGCTCCGGAATCGGACGTGCCCCGAACAGCTGGTCGAGCATCATGCTGCCGTGGAAAATGTTCCCGTCGGTGATCAGGTACTCGTCGTTGAGGTCGTCGGGTGTGATGATCGCCCGGTCGAGGATGTGTTCGCGCAGGTTGGGTGCGTAGATGAAGAGGTCTTCGAGCACCAGGTCGGCCCACTTCTCCTTCTCCGCCGCCCAGGTGGTCCCGGTCAGTTCGGACGGCAACTGTTGAATGCCGAGGGTCATCGTGTGCAGGCCCGCCGGGGCCAGCGAATCGTCGGTGACCGATTGTGTGACGGCCTCGATGACGAAGGTGCTCGGGAAGGTCCCGCGCCGCTGTGCTTCGTAAGCCTCCTCGAACGCCTCCCGGCTGGGCCCGAGCAGTTGATGTCCGTGGTGCTGTGGCCCGGCGGTGGCGTCGGGGAACGGAAGATACTGCGGCAGCTCGTCGATCAGAAGGTGGATCCTGGCCATCGATCCGCGGGTGTCGATACCTTCGACATCGCGTACCAGTTGGGCCGGCAGTACTCCCGGTTCGATCAGTTTGAGCAGGGACCGTTTGGGGTCGGCGTTGGAGAAGACCTGCCCGGCGGTGATGACGGACCCGTCGGCCAGGCGCACCCCGGTGGCGGTGCCGCGTTCGACGACCACCGTATCGACCGGTGTGGAGGTGCGGATGGTCGCGCCGTAGTGGCGCGCGCCGGCGGCCAGGGCCTCACTGATGGCACCCATCCCGCCGCGGGCAAGGCCGAACTGGCCGAAGTTGCCGTTGAATTCACCCCAGGAGTGGTGCCCGTAGGTGTAGGCCGTTCCCGGTGAGGAGGGGCCACCGAAGATCGACACCATTCCAAAGAAGGTCAGCATGCTTTTGAGTCGTTCATCCTCGAAGTACCGGTCGAGTAGATCGCGCACCGAGAGCAGGGTGAATTCGTTGAACAAGGTCTGCTCACCGGCTGCTTCGAACGCGGCCAACACCTCTGAACGCTGTGGCGGTGAGGTGAGCAGATACGGAGTGACCAACCCGGCGAAACGCTGCAGCCGGACCCCGAAGTCGAGGAAGGCCTGGGCGTCGTTCTTGTTGATCTTCTCCAGTTCGCGCAGCGTTCGGTCGGTCTCCTTCCACATCATGAAGGAGGTTCCGTCGCGGAAGAGACTGAACGACAACGCATCACCTTGATAGAGCTCCAGGCCGAACCTGGCCAGTTCGAGTTCGGCGATGATCTCCGGTCGCAACAGCCCCGCGATGAATGCACACGACGACCACTTGCTGCCGGGGATCAGTTCTTCGGTGACGCAGGCTCCGCCGACCACGTCACGCGCCTCAAGGACCAGCACCCGCTTGCCGGCGCGGGCCAGGTAGTTCGCGGTCACCAGGCCGTTGTGGCCCGCGCCGATGATGATGGCGTCGTAATCCGATGTCTCGGTCATATCAAATCTCCTGTGGCAGAGCTATTTTGCGGGTCAGCAGTGTCGAGACACTGCCGGGTTCGACCAGTTCGTCGAATTTCTCGACCACGGGTCGCAGTTCCGGTGCGGTGTCGCGAACCTGTTCCCATTCCGGCCACGACGCGACCGTCATGATTTCGACGACATCGACGCCGGTGTGATCGGTGGGTTCGACGAGATAGACCTCGACGTCGAGCACCACATCGAAAGCCAGGCAGGTCGGCCGGTCGAATTCGGCGGAAAACTGCTCGAATCGCTCGGCGCTGACCCCTGGACGCAGACGGAACGTGTTGACCGCGCTCACCGCCATCAGGCGGTCTCGCGGTTGATCATCACGTGCTTGATCTCGGTGTATTCCTCGAGGGCGTAGACCGACATGTCCTTGCCGTTGCCGGACTGCTTGAAACCACCGTGTGGCATTTCCGGTGTGACGGGCAGGTGGTCGTTGATCCACACCGTGCCGAACTGAAGATCGCTCGACGCGGTCATCGCGCGGGAGATATCTTGGGTGAATACCGAAGCAGCAAGACCATATTCGGTGTCGTTGGCCCAGGCGATGACGTCGTCACCGTCGTCGAACCTGGTGACCGACGTGACCGGCCCGAACACCTCGGTGCTGACGATCTCGTCGCCTTGGCGGGCGCCGACGACGACGGTGGGGGCGGTGTAGAAGCCGGTGCCGGGGTTGTCACCCTGGATCAGTTCGGTGTGCCCGGTGGCCTTGGCCCGGTTGACGAAGCCCTCGACACGGTCACGATGGGCGGCGGTGATGACCGGTCCCATCGAGGTGTTCTCGTCGGCGATGTCACCCAAATCGAGTTCCTTGACCGCCTTTTCGAGCCCGGCCACCAGCTCGTCGTGCACGTCGGCGTGCACATACAGCCGGGATGCGGCCATACAGTCCTGCCCGGAGTTGCAGAACGCACCCTCCATGATCTTGCCGACCGCCAGCGAGACGTCAGCATCGGAGTACACCACCACCGGTGCCTTGCCGCCGAGTTCGAGGTGCAGCCGCTTCAGATTGGAGTCGGCGGAGGCGCGCATCAGGGCTCGCCCGGTTTCTACCGATCCGGTCAGCGACGACATCCGCACCTTCGGGTGGGCGACCAGTCGGGCGCCGACGTCCTTACCGTCACCGGTGATGACGTTGAACACGCCGGCGGGGAAGAGGTCCTCGGCAAGCTCGGCCAGGCGCAGCACCGAGAAGGGGGTGTGCTCGGAGGGCTTGAGCACCAGGGTGTTTCCGGTGAGCAATGCGGGGGAGATCTTCCAAATTGCCATCAGCAGTGGGTAATTCCACGGTGCGACCGAGCCGACGACGCCCAGCGGGTCGCGCCGGATGATGCTGGTCTTGCCACGGACGAACTCACCCGCCGCGCGCCCTTCCATGGTTCGCGCGCCACCTGCGAAGAACCGCAAGTGGTCCGGGATCATCTCCATCTCTTCAAGCGCCAGGCCGATCGGCTTACCGACGTTGCGGGATTCGATCTCGGCCAGGGTGCGCTGATCGGCCTCGACGCGATCGGCGAGGGTGAGAAAAGCGCGGGCCCGTTCGCCCACCGGTGTCCTGGCCCACGCCGGGAAGGCCCGGTGGGCGGCGGCGACGGCACGATCGACATCGTCGGCGCCGCCGTGGGCGATTTCGGCGAAGGCCTCGCCGGTCGCGGGGGCGGGTACCTGATCGACGGCGCCGCCGGCGGCATCGGTCCAGCTGCCGTCGATGAACATTTTGCTCTGGAAGGTCATGACTGCTCCTTGGTCGGTGGTGTGCTTTCACTGCGAGGTCGCGCCCCGCTGGCCGCCATGGTCAGCAGGTTGCGCACCTCGTCCTTCGGAATCGGTTGTTGCGCAATGGACATGTGCACCATCAGGCCCTCGACCACGACGTCGACCAGCCGAGCGGTGGTGCGGTCGAAGTGCTCTGCCAAGGCGTCCTCGGCGCGCTCCATCCACTGTTGGGTCAGCCGTCTGGTTTTCGGCCGGCGGACGGCGTCCCCATAGAGCTCGTAGGTGACGGCAAGCTCGTTGGGATGCGCGACGAGGTCGTCGGTGATGGCCGAGACGATGCACTCGATGAGATCGTCCCCGTCGCGACAGGTCGCCAGTCGCGCTTCGAAACGGCCGGCCAGCTTGTCGACATGGGTTTCGAAGGCGCTGTAGACGATGTCTTCGAGGGTGGCGAAGTGGTAGGTGATCGATCCCAGCGGCACGTCCGCGGCGTCGCCGATGGCGCGGTGGGTGATGCCGGCTACGCCGTCGCGAGCGAGCACTTCCAGGGCCGAGACCACGATGCGTTCCTTTCTGTCCGGGTCGTGTCGACGTGCCCGCCGTGGTGCGGATCCCATGCCCACTCCTTCGTTAAGAACATTCGTACGCATCGATACGCACAAATGTACTTAACGATGGGTGGTTGGGCACGGTGAACGAAATTGTTGGGTGGGTACTACAGGGCTTCGGGTGCGGGGTCGTCCAACTCGCGCTCGTTGAGCGCCTTCCCCACGAGTGCATAACGGTCCGGCGCGGCGACCCGCAGGTAGACGCCGTAGGCGACGCCGGCCAACAGGGCCAGGAAGACCAGCGACAACATCAGGGCCGCCATCACACCGTGCACGCCCAACAGGATGTCGAGGCTGTTGAGGGTCAGGACGAAAAACGCGGCGAGTCCGATCACGGCGAGGATCGGGGCGATGACGGTGTTCCATGTGCGCTTGTCGACATCGGATTTGCGGAAGAACACGAAGATGGCCACTCCCGCGATCAGCTGCGACAGAATCACGCCGATGGTGCCGATACCCGTCGCCCAGGTGAACAGCGTGGCGAAGGGGTCCTGGTCGAACAGCGCAAACAGGGCGATGACGATCCCGACGGTCACGCTTTGCACAATGGCAGCCACCCACGGCGTCTGACGCTGTGGCAGCGTCCAACCGAGCGGCTTCCACACCAAGCCCTGCCGACCGAGCGAGAACAGGTACCTGGCGACGTTGTTGTGGAACGTCACGATCGCCGCGAACGTCGCCGTCACGATCAGCACCTGAAAGAGCAGCGAGATGTTGTGCCCGATGATGGTGTCGCTGGCTGCGAAGATGAAGTTGCCACCGGTCTCGTTGGCGAGACCGACCACCTTGTCCAGTCCCAGCGCGTTCATGATCAACCAGCCCGAGACCGCGTACAGAATGCCCATGAAGGCGATCGACAGGTAGGTCGCGCGGGGGATGGTGCGGGCGGGGTCGCGGGCTTCTTCGCCGTAGATCGCCGAACCCTCGAAACCGATGAAGGATGCGTGGGCGAACATCAGCGCGACACCAAGGGCCCCGCCGAACACCACGCTCGGTGCGAACGGTTCCAGCGAGAAGTCCGAGACCGGAACGGCGTCGCCGAAAAGACTGAACGCACTCAGGATGGTGATCATCGTGACTTCCAGCGTCATGAAGACGCCGAGGACCTTCGCTCCCGAGTGCACGCCCTGAACGCCAAGGCCCAGACATAGCAGGAGAGCGACGAAAGCATAGGCCCACCAAGGGATGTTCACCCCCAGCCTCGGGTTGATCAGTTCGCTTGCGTAGTAACCGAAGCCGCCGTAGAGCCCGGCCTGAATGGCGTTGTAGGCGAAGATTGCCAGTGAAGCCGAGCCCAGTCCGGGGATGCGGCCCAGGCCGAGCGTGACATAGGCGTAGAACGCACCCGCGTTGGTGACATGCCTGCTCATTGCCACGTAGCCGACTGCGAAGATCATCAACACCACAGCGGCGATGACGAACGCGCCCGGCATACCAATTCCGTTGCCGGACCCGATGATGATCGGATAGAGCGCCACCACCACAGTCAGGGGTGACGCGGCGGCGATGATGTAGAAGAAGATGCTCGGTACGCCGAGGCTGTTCTGCTTGAGTCCGTGGTTCTGCCGCCCGGCAGGTGGTGACGTGCCGGGTGGTGGCGACGACGTCGTCGCGGGCCGCTGAGGCGGTGATGACTGAGTGACGTTCTCCATGGTCGTTTATCTCTCGTGAAATGGGCAGCTGATGTTTCGCGGGGTAACCAACCTCTTCTGCGAACCGGAGATTGGGTGAAGCGTTAGCTCACCTCCTCATCTCGAGTGCCAGATCGATGAGCAGGTCTTCTTGGCCGCCGACCATCGACCTGCGGCCGGCTTCGACCAGCAGGTCACGGGTCGAGACGCCTACCTCGCCTGCGACGCGTTCCGCGTGCAGCAAAAAGCTGGAGTACACCCCGGCGTACCCGAGCGTCAGTGTCTCCCGGTCCACGCGCACTGGTCGCTGTTGCAGGGGTCGGACGATATCGTCGGCGGCGTCCATCAGGGCGTATAGATCACAGCCGTGATTCCAGCCGTTGAGTTCGGCGACGGCGATGAAAACCTCCAGCGGGCAATTTCCTGCCCCCGCGCCCAGTCCGGTGAGTGAGGCGTCGACGCGATGCGCACCTTCTTCCACCGCAGTGAGCGAATTGGCCACTCCCAAAGCGAGATTGTGGTGTGCATGTACACCGATCGAGGTCGTCGGCGCCAAGACGTCGCGGTAGGCCCGGACCCGGTCTCGGATGCCCGTCATGGTCAGCCGACCTCCCGAGTCGGTGACATAGACGCACTCTGCGCCGGCGTCTTCCATGATTTTCGCCTGGGCGGCCAGCCGATCAGGCGGGCTGAGATGCGACATCATCAGGAACCCGGCGACATCGAGGCCCAGATTGCGGGCGGTCGCGATATGTTGACGGGCGATATCGGCTTCGGTGCAGTGAGTGGCGACCCGCACCGAGCTCACCCCGAGGTCGACGGCCGCTCGCAGATCGTCCACGGTGCCGATTCCAGGGATGAGAAGTGTTGTCAGCCGAGCGTTTTGAATGACCTCGGCGGCCGCCGCGATCCAGTCTGCATCGCGATGTGCGCCGGCTCCGTAGGTCAGGCTGCCACCGGCCAGTCCGTCACCGTGCGCGACTTCGATGGCAGCCACCCCTGAGCTGTCCAGAGCGCCGGCGATGCGCCTGACGTCGGTGAGGCTGAAGGAGTGGCCGACGGCGTGCATGCCATCGCGAAGCGTGACGTCCTGGACGTATATCTCGGTGGTCATCGCACCGTCTCCGGCAGTGCGTCGAGACCGACCATACGTTCGGCGACCTGGACCGCGGCGGCAGTCATGATGTCCAGGTTGCCCGCGTAGGCGGGCAGGTAGTCGGCGGCACCCGCCACTTCCAGGAATACCGTCACCTGGGCCAGGTCAGCATCCTGGCAGGCGGCCCCGGCCAGTCTTCGTCGCGGATCACGCTGTGGTACAGGTGATATCAGAACTTCCTGGGTGAGTCGGTATCCGGGCACATAGCGCGACACGTCGGTGACCATGGTGGTGACCGCCGACATGATCGCCGACTCGTCCGTCGCGGAGACCAGTGCGGCGACCGTGTCGCGCATGAGCATCGGCGGCTCGGCGGGGTTCAGCACGATGATCGCCTTGCTGCGGGCAGCTCCACCCACGGTCTCGATGGCTCGTGCGGTCGTGGTGGTGAATTCGTCGATATTGGCCCGCGTCCCCGGGCCCGCAGACCGGGAGGAGATGGACGCCACGATTTCGGCGTAGTGCACGTCGGTGACACCTGCCAGCGCTGCGATCACCGGAATGGTGGCCTGACCGCCACACGTGACCATGTTGAGGTTGCGGTGGCCGGTCAGGCTGGACATGTTGACCGCGGGGACGACGAACGGTCCGATGGCGGCGGGGGTGAGGTCGATGACGCGCCGACCCGTCGGCGCGAGCTTTGCGTCGTTGACGTGGTGGGCGTCGGCGCTGGTGGCGTCGAACACCACATCGATATCGTCGAAGGCGCCCAGCGCCAACAGCCCGTCCACACCATCAGCCGTGACGGCCACGTCGAGTGCTGCCGCTCGGGCGAGACCGTCACTGGCCGTGTCTATTCCGGCCATCGCGGCAACGTCGAGTATCTCCGATCGGCGCAGTTTGACCATCAGGTCGGTGCCGATATTGCCGGAGCCGATGATCGCGGCCCGTGGACGATGTGTCACTTCTTCCTTCTGTTCGTCGGTTCGAGCGCCGTGGGGTCAGTTGGACAGCGCGTGGGCAGCTCTGCGGGGGCCGGGGGACACCGTGACATCGGGCGCGCTGCGCTGGACAAGTTCGTTCAGGATGGCAGCGTGGCGAACCTTGTGCCGGATGAGTTCTTCGTGGAACTCGGGCCGGACCCAGCCGTTGTACATGACGGCCTCGGATTCGCCGGGCTCGATCTTGAAGTACACAGGTCCCGCAACGCGGGCGATATCGCCGGCCTCCCAGAGCCGGTTCATGCCACCAAAGGATTCGAAAGTTTCGGCCCAGACATCGAGTGGGATGTCGATGGAATGGCGGATGGCGGCGAGCATGGGGCGGCTCAAATCGCCGACGGGGTTGACACTGTCCGCGCCGAGGTCCTGCAGGATCTTGATGGAAGCGGGATTGGCGTGGCCGGCGTAGACCGAGATCTTGAACTTGGCGTCGGCGGGGATCTGGCCGGCATCACGTGCTTTGTTCAGAATGTCGAGGACACCTTCGTCCCACACCAACACGCCGCGGATACCGGTGGCGAAGATCCTGAGGTAGTCGTCGAGCAGGTAGCGGATGTTGTCGAGGCCGCGCACGCGTCTCCCGCCTGCCTGGCCCTCGGTGCTGAGTGCCTGGCGCCCGAGATCCCAGCCGGTGCGGGGGCCGGGGACGGCGATCAGTTCGATGTCGTTCTCGGCCGAGAGGGCGGCGACATCGCTCAGCTCACCGGTGGTGAGCAACGTGGTGCCACCGCCGAAGGCGATGATGCGGTGGATGAAGACGCCTTGCTTATCGGCTTCGTCGAGTAACGCCTCCAGAGTCGAAAGACGTTCGACCCCAGAGATTTCCAATCGGTACTTCCCGCCGTCGTCAAATGCCTTCACCGAGGGGGTGAGGGCGTAGTCGTCGGCCGCCAGGAGGTTTTGCGAAGCCAGGATGGCGGCTCCGTCGACCTTGGACGTACGGCTGTCGGCTGCGGTGGACATCGCGTCTCCTTCGAAGAACGGATAGCGCGGGATCCGTATTTTCACTGAGTGATATTTGACTGCGCTGAATGAAAATCTAGGGGTTGGTGTCCGGTCTGTCAACAGGAAACGAACCGCCGGTCAACACGGGACCACATCCTCACTGGGTACTGGTAACCTTCACTGAGTGAAAACAGCAGCGGGGCCGGAGAAGTCCGCCAACCTGATCGGCGTCGAACGCACAGCCAGGATTCTCACTGCCGTCGCCGAATCTGAAGTCGGCAATCTCACCGAAATAGCAAGGCGCACAGAGCTGAACGAAGCCACGGTGCTGCGGTATCTGAACAGCCTCTCAGCGCTCGGTTACATCGAACGGTTCAACACCAACCAGTACCGGTTGGGCTGGGAGATATTTCGGCTGGGGCAGCGGGCGTTCGCCAACCAGGTTCCTTCCGACGCGGTGTTACCCACCATGGAGCGCCTGGTGGGCGAGTTCAACGAGACGGTGAACTTCGCCGCACACAAAGACCGCAGCGTGGTCATCCTCGACGTCGTCGAGGGCCGGCGCGCGGTGAAGAAGGTCAGCGACATCGGTCAGACAGATCCCTGGCATGCATCGGCGTTGGGGAAGGCGATGCTGGCGACCATGCCCGACAGCGTGTGGCGTGACATCGTCGCCTCGGCGGGACTGCCGGAGCTGACCACGCACACCATCACCACGATGAAGAAGATGGCCGCCGAGATCAAGGACATCCGCGAACACGGTTACGCGGTCGACCGCGAAGAGGCCGCCGAAGAACTGACCTGCGTGGCCGCGGCGGTGCCCACCTCCAACGGAGGGTCCTCTCGCTACGCGCTGAGCATCAGCTTCTTGACCCACCGGCTGACGCCAGAGAGCCTGAAACATGCTGGCGCCGAGGTGATTGCGGGCGCACGGGAGATCGCCGCCAAGCTACCGTGACACGCCACAGCCCCGGCCTTGAACTAGAGCAACCTCGCTTGGGACAGTTAAGTCGAAGGAAGAGAAATCTGGGCCTGCACCTATGGGCACCTGGGTAGTCACCACAATGAAAGGCGTTGGTGGACAGCCCCTGCGAAAGCGCACTCCGAATTGCTCTCGCGGCGTTAGTCGACAGGCGGCCATTGGCGAGGCGCGGGCTTTTTCGATATGCACGGCGGCAACAGCCGGTAGTGCCAGTAGGTGAAGATGTTGCCGTTGTCCATCCTGCGGGTGATTTCTCGAAATTTAGTGGCTACCCGGCTGACGTAGGTAAGCATCTCGTCGGTCTTGCGGTTGAAGTTGGGCCTGAGTTCTGCGCGATCCCCGGCCGACATCACCATGGCGAATGAGGTTTCGGCACTGCGAAAGGCTTCTTCTCGCGTGCTGAGGTCGTACAGCGTGAATTGAAGGTAGTAGAGGTAGCGCGGTTTGGGCGACAAGATGCCTTCATCCCTGATCACTGCGAGCTTGCTGGCCGTCTCGCTGAAGGTGTGGCAGGCGGTTCGGCGGAAGTCCTCTGTGGGGTAGTCGTCGCAAGCTTTGGACACGTCGCGGAGCACTTCGCGTAGTCGGCCTCTAAGCTCGCGTTGTCGCGTGCTAATTGCGCCACGGATGGTGAACCACCCGACGACGAGCGCGATCGGTACCCCGATGATCGTCGCCCAAGAAGCGGTGTCCCCCAAGTGCATATTTTGGAGTGTGACACGAAGGTCGGACCCAAGAGGGCAACCGACGAGTCTCCGTTGCCGTCCGTGTCGGAGCTGGTTAGTGTTGAGAGGTTCGCGGCGTGGTGCGGAGCGTTTCTGATCGTTCCCAAGGGCAAGGGTGCGGGGCAGCCTTTCCGTCTGCTTTCATGGCAGCTTGAGATGCTGCGTCCGTTCCTTGATCCTGTGCCGCGTCCAGGGTGTCTGAGTGTTCGGGTACAAATTGCCCCCGTATAGGTCTGGTCACCCTGTGCGGGCCCCGCCGTATATGTGCTGGTGGTTAGTCCCGCCTATCTGGATTTCGGATTATTGCGTTGGGATCGGCGGCGCCGAAATGCTGTCTGTTAGTGGCGGGTTTTCTTGAGTCGTTGCACTGGTCGTCGTTAAAGCGGGCGCGGTTGGCGACGGAGTCACAGTCACCGTCGTCGTGGGAGACGGGGATTGGCTCGGCTGCCATTTAACTACGGCTAGTCCAAGTATGAAGATGACACCGGTGCTGACAATCGAGACTGGCAATGGATGGGTCGTGAGCGTATGCCAAAAGCCTGACTTTGGTTCTTTGGTGCTGACAGCTGTGGATGTTCCGTTAACGGAAGACGGAGTCAGCTTTGGTTTGGTCAGCTCCAGGCGCTCCGACGCTGATGGCTGTGACACTTTCTCAATGGGTCCTAGATCCGGCACTTCGAGGGGCTCAGTTGTCCATTCGGTGGCATTCTGTCGTTTGATCTCGACGTCCATACGGTTTTTGATCGTCTCGATTAGCCCTCTGATTTCGCTAGTGTTTGGTGCGCCAATCTCGCAGTCACATTCAACGACGTCCGATAGGTAGTTGCGCACCCATAACTCAAAACGGTACCTAGGGGAAACGTAATTGGAATAGCCGACCATTATGGTGTTGACGCCGCTCAGATGGGCGAGGGTGTCGCCTAGCTCGTCAGCCGAAACATTGTGTAAAGAATCAGTTTCGGATGATACAAAGTATCCACGGTGCTGGATGTGCTCAATTGAAGGCACTGAGTTGATGCAATAACGGAGCTGAGGCTCTAACGCCCGCATTACAGTCTGCAGATTGTGCCCTGCTGCCTCCGTCTGGAACTTGAGGGTCCTGGATAGATTCACCATCGGTTGCGTTGCCTCCTGGGTTGAACAATTCCAGAAGTTAACCAGTGTTCTAGCGCAAGACACGCCTTTGATGCAACGTTGGTGAAGCAGGCCAGGCTTCCTGGCCTGCTGGTTGAGTGGGTTACCCCAGCCGTTCGATAATGGTGGCGTTGGCCATGCCGCCACCCTCACACATGGTCTGCAGGCCGTAGCGACCGCCACGCTGCTCCAGGGCATTGACCAGGGTGGTCATGATGCGAGCACCACTGGCTCCGAGTGGGTGACCGATCGCGATGGCGCCGCCGTTGACGTTCGTCTTCGCTAACAACTCTGAAGCCTGCGCGCCGCCAACGTCTTTGGCCCAGGCCAACACGACTGGGGCGAAGGCCTCGTTGACCTCGAACAGATCGATATCGGACAGTTTGAGGCCGGCGCGGGCCAGTACCTTCTCGGTCGCCGGGATGACACCGGTGAGCATGTACAGCGGGTCCGACCCGACCACGGTGGTGGTGTGAATCCGCGCCAGCGGCTTGAGTCCGAGGCGCTTGGCGACGGCACCACTGGTGATCATCACTGCGGCGCTGCCATCGGACAATGGCGACGAGTTGCCTGGGGTGATCTCCCAATTGATCTGCGGGAAGCGGGCTTTGAAGCCTTCGTTGTAGAACGCGGGCCGCAGGCCGGCCAGCGTGTCGACCGTCGTGCCCGGGCGGATGATCTCGTCGGTGGCCAATCCGGCAATCGGGGCCAGCTCGTTGTCGAACCACCCTTCCTTGGTGGCCCTGGCTGCCTTCTCGTGGCTGCCGGCGGAGAACTCGTCGAGTTCGGTCCGTGATAGCCCCCACTTGGCGGCGATGAGTTCTGCGCTGATGCCCTGGGCCACTAGGCCTTCGGGGTAGCGCTGCGCCATGCCCTCGCCGAACGGGTTGCTGCCGGGAAGTACCGAGCTGCCCATCGGGACACGGCTCATCGACTCCACGCCGGCGGCGATCACAATGTCGTAGGCCCCGGCCAGCACGCCCTGGGCGGCGAAGCTGATGGCCTGCTGGCTGCTTCCGCACTGGCGATCGACGGTGGTGCCCGGGACCGATTCGGGGAATCCGGCGCCCAGCAGCGCGTTACGGGCGATGTTGACGGACTGATCGCCGACCTGGGTGACGGCACCTGCGATGACGTCGTCGACCTGTCCGGGGTCGATGCCGGTGCGCGCGGCGATCTCGCGCAGGCTGTGCGCCAGGAGGTCGACGGGCAGGACGTCATGCAGCGCGCCATTGGCCTTGCCCTTGCCGACCGGGGTGCGTACCGCCCCCACAATCACTGCGTCCCGGTCCGAATATCCGGCCATTGTTCCTCCTGAACTCGTCGCTGAGTAAACTGAGCTGTACCCAGACTTCTTATCACCTGGGTATAGCTAGAACAACTCAGCAGTGAGGAAGATTCCTATGGCGGTGCTCCTGGGTCCCCTCGCCGACCGTGACGCGTGGTCGGCGGTAGGGGAGTGCCCGATCGAGAAGACCATGGCGGTGGCAGGCACGAAATCGGCAATGCTGATCATGCGGGAGGCCTATTACGGCACCACCCGGTTCGACGATTTCGCCCGCCGCGTCGGCATCACCAAGGCCGCGACCTCGGCACGGCTCACCGAACTCGTCGCGGCCGGCATGCTGCAGAAACGCCCCTATCAGGAGCCGGGCCAACGGGCCCGTGACGAATACGTCCTCACCGACGCCGGCCAGGACTTCATGCCCGTCGTGTGGGCAATGTTCGAGTGGGGGCGTCATCACCTGCCGCACCACACCAGGCTGCGGCTGACCCACCTCGACTGCGGCGCCGACGCGTCCGTCGAAATCCGGTGTGAGAAAGGTCATTCCGTACCGCCTGAGGAACTCGGTGTGCGCTTGGTGAAACGGACTCGCCCAGAGTCGCCGTGATCACGCGATGACGCACTAATGTGCGCCTGGTGCTGCATTTGCGGGTGATCGTCCCGACAGACCTGCGGGAAGCGGTGCTCGATGTGTTGCGCGGCGAGGTCGGGGTGGCGAATCTGCTGCTGTACCCCGGTGCGGCCCTGGAGCCTGCGGGTGATGAGATCACCGCCGATATCGCCCGGGAATGCGCCAACAACGTCATCAAGGAACTCAAAGCGCTCGACGTCCAGCACCGCGGCGCGATCACACTGCAACTGCTTGACACCGTGTTGTCCACCAAGGCGCACACTGCTGAAGACGCCGCAGAAGGCGATCCCGCCGATGCGGTGGTCTGGGACGAGCTGATCTCGCGGAGCCGCGAGGACTCCACGCTGACGGTCACCTTCGTCATGTTCCTCACGTTGGCCTGCCTGATCGCCGCGATCGGCGTTGTCACAGATTCGACCGTCACCGTCGTCGGGGCCATGGTGCTCGGCCCGGAATTCGGGCCGCTCGCCGCGCTTGCCGTGGCTGTGGTGCAGCGCCGACTGGACCTGGCCCGCAGGGCGGCGGTTGCGCTGATGGTCGGGTTCCCGATTGCGATGGGCATCACCGCGATCGCCACCATCGCTTGCGAGGCGGCAGGCTGGCTCAGCCTCGACGATGTCAAACACGTCAGTCAGGTCGACTTCATCTTTCAGGTCGGCCCGGTGTCGTTGCTTGTAGCGCTGCTGGCGGGCGCGGCGGGAATGTTGTCCCTGGTGTCGTCGAAATCGGCCGCGCTGGTCGGCGTCTTCATCTCGGTGACAACGGTGCCCGCTGCCGGGTTCGCCGTCGTCGCAGGAATCCTCGGCGACTGGGATGTGGCCGCCAAGTCGGCGCTCCAGTTGTTCGTCAACCTGGTCGGCATCGTGGTCGCGGGCGTCCTGGTGCTGTTGCTGCGTCCCCGCGGCACCCTCATTCCACGCTCAGCGCAGACCTGACCTCACAGATGCCGCAGGCCCTCGCCGATGAAGTACAGACCGATGACGGCGAGGATGACCGACAGAACGAGCCGGTGATGCGCCCTGGTCCAGTTGTAGGCGCGGTCGACGCGATCGCGGGTGGCCTCCGGCGCCAGCCAGAAGCAGGCGACCGCGATCAGCGCCGCGGTGAAGGCGACCAGACAGAAGGCCACGATCGCACTGACTTGGATCTGCGGGGACGGATCGGCGATCAGGATCGACGCGATGGCCGCGAAGTAATACGGGGTCGGCCAGCCCGACGCCAAGCCGAGCCCCAGCGCCACCACCGGGGTATCTGCGCGTAGCACCCGCCTGATCGGTTCGGGTAGCCGCGCGATACCGGGCACGGACTCCAGCGCGGGCGGTCCGTCATCAGCCGAATGGTCTTCATCGACGGAATCGGTGCGGCGCGCCCGCAGGCGGTGCAGCAGGCGGGCCGGTAACCCTGAGTAGACCAGGGCGCCCACCAGCACAAACAGCACTCCGAGAGCGATCTCCATCGGTGCAGACAGATAGCGACCGTCGCCGGTATCGACGTTGCGGGTGGCAAAGAGCACCACGCAGCCGACGACGACATTGGACGAGAATCCGCCTACGAAGAACGCCAGCAGAAGTCGTACCGGTCGCGGGCGGGACAACAGGTAGGCGGTCAGTCCGAATCTGACCGGGTCGATCGACTCGATGACCGCCATGAACAGCACGGTGCTCCACACGGGACAGTCATTCCTTCCCGCCGGCTGTGGCGCGCTGCGATTTGACCCGGTCGGAAACCATACCGTGCGCCCCTTTGCGGTGGTGCGCGATACCGCGCCGCTGAGCACGCACAATGCGATCACGTGCGGGTTGTGATGGGATCTTCGCTATGGGAATCAAAGTGGCGCTGGAGCATCGCACCAGCTACACGTTCGACCGCTTGGTTGAGGTGTACCCGCACGTGGTCAGGTTGCGGCCCGCTCCGCATTCACGCACACCCATCGAGGCGTATTCGCTGGAGGTCGAGCCGGCTGACCATTTCATCAACTGGCAGCAGGATGCGTTCGGTAATTTCATGGCCCGGTTGGTGTTTCCCGAGCGCACCCGCAGCCTGACGATCACCGTCGGGCTGATCGCCGATCTGAAGGTGATCAACCCGTTCGACTTCTTCATCGAGGAGTGGGCCGAGAACATCGGTTGGGAGTATCCGAAGGCTCTGCTGGAGGATCTCAAGCCCTACCTGCGTCGGGTCGATGAGGAGGGCGAAGGCTCCGGCCCTGGTGAACTCGTCACCGATTGGGTCAGCAATTTCACGGTGCGGCCCGGCACGAGAACCATCGATTTCCTGGTCGCCTTGAACCACGGGGTGAACGCCGACGTCGGTTACAGCCTGCGGATGGAGCCCGGTGTCCAGACACCGGATTTCACCCTGCGCACCGCGGTCGGTTCCTGCCGCGACTCGGCGTGGCTGCTGGTGTCGATCCTGCGCGAGATGGGGCTGGCCGCGCGTTTCGTCTCGGGATACCTGGTGCAGTTGGCCAGCGACGTCAAAGCACTCGACGGTCCGTCGGGCCCCGCCGCCGACTTCACCGATCTGCACGCGTGGACCGAGGTCTACATCCCCGGTGCCGGCTGGATCGGGATGGACCCCACCTCCGGGCTGTTCGCGGGTGAGGGCCACATTCCGCTGTCGGCCACTCCGCATCCCTCGTCATCGGCGCCCATCAGCGGTGCGACCGGTAGGGCCGAGACGGTGCTCGATTTCTCCAACACCGTCACCCGCGTACACGAAGACCCCCGGGTCACGCTGCCCTATACCGAGGAGGCGTGGGCCGCGATCAACACCCTGGGCGCCCGCATCGATGATCGGCTCACCGCGGGCGACGTCCGGTTGACCGTGGGTGGAGAGCCGACGTTCGTCTCGATCGACGATCAGGTCGCCCCGGAATGGACGACCGATGCCGACGGGCCCCTCAAGCGGGTGCGGGCCTCGGTACTGGCCGACCGGCTCAAGAAGATCTGGGCCCCCCAAGGTCTGGTGCAGCGCAGCCAAGGCAAGTGGTATCCGGGAGAACCCTTGCCACGCTGGCAGATTGGGCTGATGTGGCGGTCCGACGGTGAACCGCTGTGGACCGATCCGACACTGCTGGCCGATCCATGGCCGGAACAACCCAATACCACCTCGATCGCACCTGATGCCGCGCAGCAGCTGCTGGCGGCGCTGGCCGATGGACTCGGCCTGCCATCCACGCAGGTACGTCCGGCCTACGAAGATGCGCTGAGTCGGCTCGCCGGTTCGGTCCGGTTGCCTGCCGGTGACCCACCACAGGCTGGCGACGATCTGGCCGACGATGACATCGACGCCAGGGCAGCCCTGCTGGCCAGGCTCGAGGATCCCGTGGTGGAGGCGACCGCCTACGTGCTGCCCTTGCACCGCCGCGACGACGACCACGGCTGGGCCAGCGCAGACTGGCAACTGCGCCGAGGCCGGATCGTCCTGCTGGACGGCGATTCACCCGCTGGGCTACGGCTGCCGTTGAACTCGATCAGCTGGAAGGCACCGCGACCCACCTTCACCGCTGATCCGCTGGCGTCGCGGAGTCGGCTGCGCACCGAGCCCGAACCGGTGAAAAATCTGCCCGAGGAACCAGAAGACGACGACACCATGCCGGTGACGGCCATGGTCGCCGAAATCCGTGACGGGCTGCTCTACGTCTTCATGCCGCCGACCGAAGATCTGGACCACTTCGTCGACCTGGTCACCCGCATCGAAGCCGCGGCCGCCAAGATCGACACCCCGTTGGTGGTCGAGGGGTACGGCCCGCCGAATGACCCGCGGCTGACGTCGATGTCGGTGACACCCGATCCCGGCGTCATCGAGGTCAACGTCGCACCCACCAAGAGTTTCGCCGAACAGCGCGATCAGCTCGAAACCCTCTACGAGCAGGCGCGGCTGTCGCGGCTGTCCACCGAATCGTTCGAGGTGGACGGCACCCATGGCGGCACCGGCGGCGGCAACCACATCACCCTCGGCGGTATCACGCCTGCCGAGTCGCCGATGCTGCGCCGACCCGACCTGTTGGTGTCGCTGCTGACCTATTGGCAGCGGCATCCGTCGCTGTCGTATCTGTTCGCCGGGCGGTTCATCGGCACCACCTCGCAGGCCCCCCGGGTGGACGAGGGCAGGCCGGAGGCGCTCTACGAACTGGAGATCGCCTTCGCCGAGATCGCACGATTGTCCGGGATGGAAGCCAAGCTGGACCAGGGTCGTTCCGCAAGCTTCGCTCCGTGGATCACCGACCGCGCGCTGCGCCACCTGCTGACCGATATCACCGGCAACACCCACCGCGCCGAGTTCTGCATCGACAAGCTCTACAGCCCGGACAGCCCCCGCGGCCGCCTGGGCATTCTCGAACTCCGCGGTTTCGAGATGCCGCCGCACTACCAGATGGCGATGGTGCAGTCGCTGCTGGTGCGATCGCTGGTCGCCTGGTTCTGGGATGAACCACTGCGGGCGCCGCTGATCCGACACGGCGAAAATTTGCACGGCCGATACCTGTTGCCGCACTTCGTGATCAACGATATTGCCGACGTCGCCGCGGATCTGCGGGCGCACGGCGTCGACTTCGACACCAGCTGGCTGGACCCGTTCACCGAATTCCGTTTCCCGCGGATCGGCACCGCGGTCTTCGACGGTGTGGAGATCGAACTGCGCGGGGCCATCGAACCGTGGAATGTGCTCGGTGAGGAATCGACCGCAGGCGGCACCGCACGGTACGTCGATTCGTCGGTGGAACGCATCCAGGTGCGGATCATCGGCGCCGACCGGCACCGTTTCGTGGTGCTGTGCAACGGCCAGCCCATCCCGCTGCTGGCGACGAACAAGGCTGATATCCAGGTTGGTGGCGTGCGGTTCCGGGCCTGGCAGCCGCCGAGCGCGCTGCACCCGACCATCACCGTCGACGGGCCGCTGCGCTTCGAATTGGTCGATCTGTCCACCGGCACCTCCCGCGGTGGCTGCACGTATCACATATCGCATCCCGGAGGTTTGGCCTATGAGCGGCCGCCGGTGAACGCCGTCGAGGCCGAATCGCGCCGCGGTCGGCGGTTCGAGGCGACGGGGTTCACCCCGGGGCTGATCGATCTTGCCGATATCCGCGAGAAGCAGGCCAGACTGTCGACCGATGTGGGCGCGCCAGGCATCCTCGATCTGCGGCGAGTGCGTACCGTGCTCCAGTGATGGGTCGCCGCACGGCAGCAGGTGCCGGTGCGGCCGACAAATCAGTAGGGCTGCGGATCGTTCCGGTGTTGGTCGCAAGGAAAGTCAGGAGGTAGGCGTTGTCTGTTCCGCTGCCCACTTCCGGACAGGGGCTAAGCGCGGACCCTCACGATCCTGACCAGCTGTTGGCCGGGTACCGGTCGGCGCGAGCTCAGGAGGCGTTATTCGACGTCCGCGGCCTGCGCAGCGCCTCGGCAGGTAACGGGTACGACGAACTCGTCGATGCCGCGGGCGATATCCGACCCTCCTGGGCGGAGCTCGCCGAACTCATCGGCGGTCGGGGCCGCACGGGGCTGGCCCGCCTGCGCACGGTGGTGCGCGGACTTGTCGACAACGACGGCATCACCTACATCGAGGTGGACCACCACGGCGATACCGTCACCGACGGCGACGGTGCGGCCTCACCCGGGCCATGGCATCTCGACGCGCTACCGCTGCTGATCTCGTCCGCCGACTGGGACACCCTCGAAGCGGGCGTGGTGCAACGCTCCCGGCTGCTCGATGCTGTCCTGGCCGATCTCTACGGTCCACGGCGATCGATCACCAGTGGGGTGCTGCCGCCACAACTGCTCTTCGCTCATCCCGGCTATATCCGCGCCGCCCGCGGTATCGACGTTCCTGGCCGCCACCAGCTCTTCCTGCACGGTTGCGACGTCAGCCGAGCCACCGACGGCACCTTCCGCGTCAACGCGGACTGGACGCAGGCGCCGTCGGGCGCGGGCTACGCGCTGGCCGACCGCCGTGTCGTCGCGCACGCCATCCCTGACCTGTACGAGCGGATCGGGCCAAGCCCGACCTCTCCGTTCGCCCAGGCGTTGCGCCTGGCGCTGATCGATTCCGCGCCCGAAGCTGCTGATGATCCGGTTGTTGTGGTGCTCAGCCCTGGCATCTACTCCGAGACAGCCTTCGATCAGGCCTATCTGGCGAGCGTGCTGGGCTTCCCCCTGGTGGAGAACGCCGACCTCGTGGTCCGCGACGGCAAACTCCTGATGCGCTCACTGGGCACCCTCAAACGGGTCGACGTGGTGTTGCGTCGGGTGGACGCCGACTATTCCGATCCGCTCGATTTACGCAAGGATTCCCGGCTCGGCGTCGTCGGTCTGGTGGAAGCCCAGCGTCGTGGTGCGGTGACCGTGGTGAACACCCTGGGCAGCGGCATCCTGGAAAGCCCCGGTCTGCTCCGGTTCCTGCCGGAACTGGCCAACCACCTGCTCGGTGAGACGCCCCTGCTGGAGACGCCGCCGATGTACTGGGGCGGTATCGACACCGAGCGGTCGCACCTTCTCGCACGGTTGTCGTCGCTACTGATCAAGCCGACGATCGGCGGTGACACCATCATCGGTCCGGCGTTGTCCTCGGGTGCACGCGATGAACTCGCCGCCCGCATCCAGGCCGCCCCCTGGCAGTGGGTTGGCCAGGAATTGCCCCAGTTCTCTTCGGCGCCAACCGATTACTACCAAAACGGACTGTCCGCCGCGAGCGTCGGGATGCGGTTGTTCACCGTGGCGCAGCGCGGTGGCTATGCGCCGATGATCGGTGGACTCGGCTATGTGCTGGCCCAAGGTAACGCCGCCTATAAGCTGAATACCGTTGCCGCCAAAGATATCTGGGTGCGGCCACCGGCACGGGCCAAGGCCGAGCGCACACCTGTGCCGACGGTGCAGTTGCCCGCGATGACTCCCAGTGGCACGCACGGGATCAGTTCGCCGCGCGTGCTGTCGGATCTGTTCTGGATGGGCCGCTACGCCGAGCGCGCCGAGAACCTGGCGCGGCTGCTGATCGTCACTCGTGAGCGCTACCACGAGTACCGCTACCGCCAGGACATGGAGGGCAGCGAAGTTGTGCCGGTGTTGCTTTCGGCCCTAGGCACCATCACCGGTACCGATGCCAAGGCCGGCGGCACCTATGCCGAAACGGTCGCCGAAGCACCGAATACGTTGTGGTCGATGACCGTCGACCGGCACCGCGCGGGGTCCTTGGCGCAGTCCGTCGAGCGCCTCGGACTGGCGGCCAGGGCAGTGCGCGATCAGATGTCCAATGACACCTGGATGGTGCTGGGCGCCGTCGAACGCGCACTGTCCTCGCAGTCCGCCAGCCCGCCGATGCTGGGCCAGTCAAATCATCTCGACGACACCGTGCTGGCCGCCGCACACACCCAGGCGCTGGCGGGGATGCTGGCGTTGTCCGGGGTGGCTGCCGAGTCGATGGTGCACGATGTCGGCTGGACGATGATGGATATCGGCAAACGTATTGAGCGGGGCCTCGCATTGACCGCGCTGCTGCGTGCGACCATCACCACGGTGCGCAGCCCAGGCGCTGAGCAAACAATTACCGAATCTGCTCTGGTCGCCTGTGAGTCGTCGGTGATCTACCGTCGGCGCACGCTGGGCAAGGTTAGTGTTGCGGCTGTGGCTGACCTGGTCCTTTTCGACGCGGAGAATCCGCGGTCGCTGGTGTATCAGCTGGAGCGGCTGCGGGTGAACCTCAAATCGCTACCCGGCTCATCGGGCTCGTCGCGGCCAGAACGGCTCGCCGATGACATCAGCACCCGCCTGCGCAGGCTCGATCCAGCGGAGCTGGAGGAACTCGACGCCAACGGGGTGCGCTCGGAGCTCGCCGATCTGCTCAGCGGGGTCCACACGGCGTTACGTGATCTGTCGAAAGTTATCACCGCCACGCAGCTGTCCCTGCCCGGCGGGATGCAACCGTTGTGGGGTCCCGACGAACGACGAGTGTTCCCGTGACCGTGTTCGCCGACGGGCCGATACCGTCACCGGCCGGTCCGGGGGGAAGCCGAAGCTACCGGATCACCCACCGCACCGACTACCGCTACTCCGATGTGGTCACCAGCTCCTACGGTCGCGGATTCCTCACTCCACGTGATTCGGTGCGGCAACGCTGCCTGACCCATGAGCTACACATCGATCCCGAGCCTGCGGACAGCTCGACCAGCCGCGATGTCTACGGCAACATCAGTTCCTACTTCCACGTGACCCAGCGGCACTACGCGCTGAGCGTGACCAGCCGCTCGGTGGTGGAAGTGGACCCGCCACCGCCTGACCTGTACGGCGCGGGCGCAGCGCTCGCACCGTGGGAGATCTCGCGCCCGGTCGGACCCGAAGGGGCACTTGCCACCGAATTCACTATCGATTTGCAGCAACCTGAGATCACCGACGCCGTCCGCGAGTACGCCGCACCGAGTTTCCTGCCGGGTCGGCCGCTGATCGAGGTGCTCACCGACCTCAATGCCCGCATCTTCGATGATTTCACCTATCGGTCGGGCTCAACCACGGTGTCCACGAAGGTGAATGAGGTTTTAGCGGCGCGAGAAGGGGTATGCCAGGATTTCGCGCGGCTGGCGATCGCCTGTCTGCGCTCGAACGGGTTGGCGGCCAGCTACATTTCGGGTTATCTGGCCACCGACCCACCCCCTGGTAAGGAGCGGATGGTGGGTATCGACGCCACCCATGCGTGGGCGGCGGTGTGGACGCCGCAGAATCACTGGCTGGGACTGGATCCCACCAATGACCAGATGGTCGACGAGCGCTATGTCATTGCCGGCTGGGGACGCGACTACGCCGACGTGCCACCGCTACGCGGCATCATCTACACCGATTCTGAGCGCAGCGTCATCGATGTTTCCGTCGATGTCGCGCCTTATGACGGTCCAGCAGCAGGAGTCCTACAACATGCGTGATTTTATTTGTCCCAACTGCGGTCAGCATCTGGCGTTCGAGAATTCGGTCTGTCTTTCCTGCAGCAGCAAACTGGGCTTCTCTCTCGACGCGATGGCATTCCTGGTGATCGCGAAGGGTGAGGAAAGCGAGCACGGCGGCGCGGTAGATGCCAACGAGTACCAGTTGTGCGCCAATCTGCATGCGGCCCAGTGCAACTGGCTGGTCAAGGTGGCGCCGGTGCGGCAATTGTGCATCTCGTGCGCATTGACCAGGACCCGGCCCAATGACGCCGACAAACCGGCAATGGCAGCGTTCGCCGTCGCGGAACAGGCCAAGCGACGGTTGATCGTCGAGCTCGTCGACCTCAAGCTGCCCATCGTCGGTCGAGATGTCGATCCGAATTACGGTCTGGCGTTCGATCTGCTATCGAGTCAGTTCGAGAAGGTGTTCACCGGTCACGAAGACGGGGTCATCACCCTCGACCTCGCCGAGGGCGATGACGTGCACCGTGAACAACTGCGCATCGCGATGGAAGAGCCCTACCGGACGCTACTGGGCCATTTCCGGCATGAGATCGGGCATTACTACTACTACCGGCTCGTTGGCGCCGCATCGCAGTACCAGGAGCGGGCCCGCGAACTGTTCGGTGACGCCGAGTCCGACTATCAGGCCGCGCTGGACCGGCATTACAGTCAGGGTGCTCCGCCGGGGTGGGCGAAGAGCTACGTCTCGTCCTACGCGACGATGCATCCGGCCGAGGATTGGGCGGAGACCTTCGCACATTATCTGCATATCCGCGACACCTTGGATACCGCGGCGGCTTTCAGCTTCGCCCCGGCTTCGGCAACGTTCGAGCGACGCAGCCTGGGCCCCAGTGGATTTGATTCCCTCATCGAGATGTGGCTGCCGCTGTCTTGGGCGCTGAACATGGTGAACCGGTCGATGGGTCACGACGATCTGTACCCGTTTGTGCTGCCCGCCAAGGTGTTGGAGAAGATGCGGTTCATTCACACCGTGATCGACGAGGTCACCTCCGACCCGAAGAAGTTGGCGGCTGCCGCAAGCCCGGCCTGACGCCTGCCACAGGAAATGGGTCGGGTACCGGGTCGCTGGGCACACGCTCGGTATCCGTACATCTATGAGATCAACACCTGGCCTTGGCTGACCGAGCTCAGCGAGACTACCGGCGTGGCTGTCGATCTTTCGACAGTGCCCGACGCGCAGTGGGATGCCATCGCCGACGCGGGATTCGACGCGGTCTGGCTGATGGGGGTATGGGAACGCAGCCCGGCTGGCGTTGCTATCGCGTTGGCTGAGCCTGATCTGGTCGACGGGTTTCGGGTTGCGCTTCCAGATTGGGCGCCGCAGGATGTCGTCGGATCCCCTTACTGCATAAGCAATTACGGTGTCGCCACGCATCTGGGTGGCCGCGCTGGGCTGGCCGTGGCGCGGTCGGCCCTCGCGCAGCGCGGCGTGGCCCTGATTCTCGACTTTGTTCCCAATCACGTTGCTCCCGACCATCCGTGGACGACAGCGCATCCGGAGTACTTCGTCGAGGGCACATCGCAGGACCTGCTTTCTGCTCCTGGGGGGTTCATCGACGTCGAGGGCAGAGTGCTCGCACGGGGAAAGGACCCGTACTTTCCGGCGTGGCCGGACGTCGTGCAGCTCGACGCGTTCTCGCCGACGTTGCGCCAGGCGATGGTGGCGACGCTGCGTGACATTGCCGGTCAATGCGATGGTGTGCGATGCGATATGGCGATGCTGGTGATCAACGAGGTCTTCGCCGGGACATGGGGCGACTACGTCGGTGACGCGCCGGCCGAGGAATACTGGCCGATGGTGATCGGCGCCGTGCACCAGAGCCACCCGAATTTCAGCTTCATCGCCGAGGCGTATTGGGACATGGAATACGCATTGCAGCAGCAAGGGTTCGAATTCTGCTACGGCAAAACGTTCTACGACCACCTCGTAGCGGGCGATTCTCGCGCGGTGCGCGCGCACCTGTCGGCCGATGTCGGCTTCCTGGCGCACCTGCTGAGCTTTGTGGAGAATCACGACGAGCCCCGCGCAGCGGCGGTGTTCGACCCCGCCAGGCAGATGGCTGTGACGCTGACCATGCTGACCCAGGTCGGTGCCCGCCTGGTGCACGATGGGCAGTTGACGGGCCGGACGGTGCAGCTGCCGGTATTTCTCGGCCGCGCGCCGCGTGGCGGTGGCGATACCGAGCTGCAAGTGTTCCACCACTCTTTGCTGGACGTGCTGCGGGACAGTACTTTCCGCACCGGCGAATGGAGCCTTTGTGGCATCTCGGGTGGGCCGGAGACTTGCTCTGACCACCTGGTTGCATGGTGCTGGGACGGTGACCGTCGTTGGCTCATCGTCGTGAACCTCAGTGCCGCAGCAGCCTCGGGTCGCGTCATCGTGCCCTGGGCCGATATGGCGGGCGGGACCTTCCGACTCTCCGATCCGCTGACCGGTCACAGCGTCGTGAGTCCGGGGGAGCAGCTGCGCACTGGTTGGGACGTTGAACTGGGTCCTTGGCAGTGGCATCTCTTCGACGTCGAACCGAGCTAGCAGCCGCCGGTCACTGAGCAGGTGTGACGTCGCTGCCGGAGCCCTTGATCGAAGCCTTCGCGCGCTTCTCGGCTCGTACCGCTCTGGTGCCGCGCACGAACCCGGTGGCCGATACCGTTGCCGCCAGCACAGCGACCTCGCCGTTGGTGAACGGATGGAAGCCGACCCCGGCGCCGCCGCGGCCTTTCACCGGGATATCGGCCACTTCGGTGACCTTCCAACCCTTTTCTGAGATCGACAGGATGGCCTCGCCGTTCTCGCAGGTGAGCGGCAAGGCGGCTATCACCTCATCGCCGTCGCCGGCTAGCTTCACTCCGGCCACACCGTTGCCGGCCGCGCCCTGTGGATTCACCGCGGCGGGATCGATCCGCAGTATCTTTCCACGTCGGGTGACCAACGCCAGGTGGTAACCATCAGCCAGCACACCTGAGCGGACCAACCCGGTGATATCCGGTGCCACCGGGATATCGCGGATCTTGAACGGCAGACCGCTGCCATTGGTGAACTTCACTCGCCCGTCGGTCCATACCGCCCAGCCCAGACCCGAGGTGAGCAGTTCGCCATGGCTGTCGGAGAACACCCCCCGGTCATCAAGGCGCCAGGAGGTGTTGACTTTGCGTTCGCGGGCGCCGTCTTCGTCGGCGCTGGATGCGATCGGTGTGGCGTCGAAGTCCAGCACGGTTCGGCGGTCGAACTCGGGCCCCTTGAACAGCTTTGCCGTCTCGACCAGTTCTTTGTCGATGACCACCCGGCGTGCATCGGGATTGCCCACCAGCTCGGTCAGCTCGGCGAACTCGGTATCCAGCTTCTCCGCTTCGGCCTGCAGTTCGATGACGTCGAGTTTCGTCAGGCGTCGAAGCTGTAGCGCCAGAACATAATCGGCCTGAACGGCATCGATCGCGAACCGTTCCTGCAACCCGGTGCGTGCTTCGTCGACTGTGTCGGAGCTTCGAATGACTGCGACGGCAGCATCAATGTCGAGATGGATTTGCATCAGGCCGGACACCAGGTGGCGCCGGTCGGTGACCTTGTCCAGCCGGTACTCGCTGCGCCGCAGTACCACCGAGTCCCGAAGGTGCAGGAACGCACCGATCAGTTCCCGCACCGACCACCAGCGCGGTACCCGGTCCTCATCGAGGGCGACCAGGCTGGCGGCGAACGTCGATTCCAGCGGTGTCAGGGCAAGTAGCTGCTCACGGATGGTCTCGGCACTGTGTCCGCGCTTGGCGGTGACCACGATCCGCAGTCCGTTGCGGCGGTCGGTCAGATCCGACATATCCGCCACGCCGGACAGCTCCCCGGATTCGACCAGTGCCCGAATCCTCTCCTGCACAGTGTTACTCGCTACACCGGGGGGTAGTTCGGTGACGATGACGTTCTTGCCGTCGACGGACACCGTGCCGCGCACCGTGAACTGCCCGCGACCGGTGGTGATGTATTCCCGCAGCCCTGTTTCGCCGACCACGGTGGCTCCGCAACCCCAATCGGGACCGGGAATGAGTTTGACCAACCTGTCGTCGGTCATGTTCGGGGTCTTCAGCAGCGCCCGGCAGGCGGCCATGATCTCGCGTGGATTATGTGCAGGCACCTTGGTGGCCCAGCCTTCGGCGATGCCGACGGCACCGTTGCACAGCAGCACGGGCCACTGGGCCGGCAGCACTGTCGGCTCGATCCACTCGCCGTCGAAGGTCGAGACCATCGGCACGGCGTGGTCGGCGAGTTCGGCGGTCAGCGCGGCACCGGGGGCCGACAGCCGCATCTCGGTGTAACGGTCGGCGGCGGGGATGTCCCCCTGAATGCGGGGGAATGCGCCCTGTCCGTCAATGACTTTCACCCGCTGGAACTCGGCGGCCATCAGCGCCGCGGCGCCGTACATCGATGCGCCGCCGTGCGGGTGCAGGTTGCCGGTGACGGCCGAGCAGACCTTCGAGGACTTCTGCGGTTTGTTGCCAGGTAGCAGCCGTGAGTCATACATCTGATACAGCAGGCGGCGTTGGCCTGGTTTGAGGCCATCGAACGCCGATGGGATGGCGCGGTCGCTGACGCTGTAAAGCGCGAAGGTCAGCTGGTAGTGGTTCCAGTAGTCATCGGCACTCTGATCGAGGACCAGATCCGGATTCTGCTCAGGAATATCGAGGGTGGCGGTCACGGTAATCTCCTACGTCAGGTCGAGCGCTGCGGTATCGACGCGGGAGGCGACATCGGCCATCCACGTGCGCCGGCCCTCTGGTGGCCCGCCGAACAGGGTGTGGTGCAGTTTCGGATCGCCGTCGTCGAGGTGCACCCGAATCACCGTGCGCCGCTGCGGATCAAGCACGGTGTTCCAGAAATCATCGGCATCCATCTCGCCGAGACCTTTATTGCGTTGCACCTCCACCTTGCGTTTGGAGGTGGCCTTCAACTGCGCCACGGCGGCATCGCGCTCGGATTCGTCTTGGCAGTAGATCCGTTCTTGGCCGTCTTTGACCACGAACAGCGGCGGCAACGTCACGTAGACCATCCCGGCCTTGACGAGTGGTCGGTAGAAGTCCAGGAACATCGAGATCAGGCTGGAGTTGATGTTGCCGCCGTCGGGGTCTGCATCGGAGGCGAACAAGATCCGGTCGTACCGGCAGGATTCCGGATCGCAGTTGTCCCTGATCCCGCAGCCCAGTATCCGCTCGATCGAATCGAATTCGTCTTTGATCCGCGCCTTGCTCACAGTGAACCCATAGACGTTGGGCGGCTTGCCTTTCAGCGGGAAGGCTGCCTGGAAGGTGGCGTCGCGCGCCGCCTTGATAGTCCCGAGAGCGGAATCACCCTCGCACAGGAACAGCTCGGCACCTGAGCCCCGCCCGGTCTCGCGGCTGGGCAGCAGCTTCGGCGGAAGCGAGAGATTCGTGCCGAGACCCTTGGCTTTCGACGCCGCCCGCGACCGGGCCTTGGCGCCCTCGGCGCTGCGCCGCGCCCGCGCCGCCTCCAGCGCCAGCTGGGTCCATCGCGTCACCGCGTCGCCATTGCCGGGGTTGGCCGCCCAGATCGTGACGCTGCGCGCCACGTCCGGGGCCATCGCCACGTTCAGAGAGCGCGATGACACCGCGGTCTTGGCTTGGGAGTCCCACGACACATCCGGCGCCCGTGTGTCGACGGCGAGCGCGGTCACCGCGGCGAAATCCTGTGGCTCCGGGCCGTCTTCGCCCTTGGCCAGACCGAGGTCGCGGATCCGGGATGCGCGGTCGGCCAGGGCTTCGGACAGCCCTTTGACCGCGGCGGTCAGATGGGAACCGCCACCGGGGGTGCGCACGGTGTTGCAAAACGCCGCGACGGTGGCCGGTTCGGCCGGGCCGGCGGTCAACGACCAGCGAAACGGGGTCGGGCCGCGCCCGGTGGTGTACTCGCCGCGGCCGTCCACCACGGCACGCACGCCGGGTACCGGCGTACCGGCTGCGGTGCACATGAGGTTGAGCAGGGTGTCGGTACCCCACGGCCCGCTGAACGGCTCGATCAACTCGGGCCGGATGACCTCGCCCGGCCAGCCTTCGTCGATGACCACCAGGTGCACGCCCGGGGACATCCGGGCGGCGGCGTGCGCTCGCAGCAATACCTCGTTGATATCGGCGCTGGAGTCCGGCACCACAGCGGGGTCGAACAGAATGCGCACTTCTGTGCCGTGGGCGTCGGGTTTACGGTTCGCGGTGCCGCGCAGCTTCTGATTATCGACCCGGGTGAATGGGGCGTTCGGGTCGAAGTCCGTGCCCTCGAACACGCCGGGATAGCCGCTGCCGAAGCTTTGCAGGTAGGTCTTCCCGGCGCGGCGGACGGTGACGTCGGTTCGTGCGGAGATGAAGACCGCCGCTGCGGCACCGATCCCATTGAGCCCGGCACCTGTGCTGGCGGCATCGATGTGTGCGGAGAACTTGCCACCCGCCCGTGCGGTACCCAGCGTCTTGACGATGCCGTTCTTTCCATTCGCCGGGTCGGAGTCGACAGGCAGGCCCCGGCCGTCGTCAGCGACGCTGACCGAGCCGTCGGCGTGCAGGGTGATGGTCACCGTAGACCCGCCATGGTCGGGAACGGCAACCTCTTCGACCGCGTTGTCCACCAGCTCGCGCAACGCGGTGTTGAGTACGTCCAGCCCGAGGTTCACCGCCGGCCGCAGGCGTGTGTGCTGGACATCGTCGAGCTCGGTGATGTCGGCGGCGGTGTAACTCACTGCTCGTCCTTTCCATCGAGGCCGGGGAGGGACGACCGAAACATGCGGGGGCCCTGCCGGCGATCCACTCGGCAAGCGGGGGTGTGCCGCAAGGAATGGTAGACGGCCGGTCGGACATCTTGGCGTAGGCTTTGGCGGCGGCGAGCGGTCGGGCATGTCTACTGCAGGGTTGACGCCGCTGACGTCCGGGTGACTCTTATCGAGAATCGGCCCGGCTGACCGAGACCCATCCGGCGGTGCGGGCACTGGTTACGATGGCGTCGGCCACCAGCGCCTGTTCGAGGCCGTCATCGAAGCTCGGGTAGTCAGGTGAGGCAGGCGGGCCCCCAGCGCTGATGGCTCCATATACGTTGCGGTGCAGTGCTTTGAATGCATCGGCGAAACCTTGCGCGTGGCCGGCCGGGTAGTCGCCGAATGAGGGTCCACCCACCGCCGACGCCGCCGAGTTCGCGTGCCGAGGCGTGGTCACTTATCGATGAACTTGGCGCCGCTTGGCCTCAGGAATGGTTCGCTACGCGACGCGGGTGCCGAAGCTAGAGCAGACCCAGCGGTCGACAGACATTGGACAACGGGTTCCAGTACTCGCCCGGCGCACAGTTGTCCGCCGGACGCGGCGTCTGGCAGGTGTTGGTGATCGGATCCCAGAATTGTCCGTTGACGCAGTTAAGCGGCTCTGCTGAACCGATCCCTGCGCTGATCAGCGACGCGGCGGCGATGGGACCGGCGGCAAGGACGGCAATGGTCGAACGGCGTAGAAGACTTCGCATGAATTGATCTTGCCCGAGAACGCTCGTTGCTAAACCCCAGTCGGTAGAGTTGGGTCCAGAAGTCATCGAGCGGATGATTGAACTCGGCGCTGACCCAACGGGCGGCAACCAAGTTCAGGGCGCCGGAGCGGGAGCGCTCCGGCCCGGGCGAGGCCGTATGTTGCGGTGAGCCCGGTCTAAGCGACCAGGCTCGCACCGGTGGCCGCGATCGCGTCTGCGGCTGAAATCGGCTGCCAACCAAGCAGTTCGGTGGCTTTGGTCGTCGAGATGAGCTTCGGTGGGCCGAGCAGTCCGGCGAGTTCGCGCAGGGGCGGGACGGCTTTCGTCGCGGCCCGCACCAACCAGTCGGGGATGTCGTGGGTGGGCACGCGGCGGGCGGCTGGACCCAGCCGGGACCGCAGTATCGCGGCGATCTCGGGCATGGTCAGCGGTTGACCGGCCGCCGCGAGGAAGCGTTCGCCTGCCGCGGCCGGGTGGGTCATGGCGCGCAGGTGAAGATCGGCCACATCGCGGACGTCAACCACCGCGAAGGACGCCCGCGGCAGGATCGGGGGAACGCCGTCGAGCAATGCCTTGATGATCCCGATCGACGTCGAGAAGTCTTGACCGAGAACGGGTCCGAAAACGCCGACCGGGTTGATCACCGACAGTTGTGGGCCGTCGGGATACCGAGCCGCGAAATCCCATACCGCTCGCTCTGAGAGGGTCTTGGACTTGATGTACGGTGCCTGGCCGACCGGGTCCGTCCAGTCCGTCTCGTCATAAGGCAGTCCGGAAGGCTTGGGGGAGTAGCCGATTGCGGCGAACGACGAGGTGACCACCACTCGTCGGACCCCGGCCTGGCGGGCGGCGTTCAGAACGCGCAGGGTGCCGTCTACGGCGGGCGCGATGATTTCGTTCTCGTCTTTGGGTTTGGCCGGCGGGAACGGGGACGCCACATGCAGCACGTAGTCGCAGTCGGCGACAGCCGCCGCCCAGCCGCTATCGGAGGTGAGATCGGCTGCAGCGAAGGTCAATTGCGCATTCTCGGTTGCATCAAGGGTGGCCCGGACTTGGGCTTCGCGCTGCAGCGACCGGACGGTGGTGCGCACCTGATGGCCGTCGTCGAGCAGGCGTTTGACGGTGTGGCCCCCGATGAAACCGGAGCCGCCGGTGACAAGAACCCTGGTGTCGGTCATGGCAGTGTCAGCAACCTTTCGGAGAGTTCCAGAAGTTGGGGGATGAGCCGCTGCGCGCCGGCGTCGTCGCCGCGTTCCCTGGCGGCCCACATCTGCGCTTTCGCGCAGACGTACTTCTCGCGCAGCTGTAGCCGGCTGATTTCGGTGTGCAGGCGTTCGGCGTTCTGTTCGAACAGTTGGCGTTGACCAGCTGCCGCGGCCGGTCCGCGTCGCATGTTCTGCACATAGACGCGCATATCGGCCACGCTCATCCCGGTTTCGCGCAGGCAGGCCAGCGATTCCACCGCCTGTGCCAGCTCGGGCGGGTAGCGGCGATGCCCGCTGCTGTCGTCGCGGGGGACGGGGTCGATCAGTCCGATCCGCTCGTAGTAGCGCAGCGCCGATTCGGCCAGACCGGTGCGGCGGGCCAGCTGCTGGATAGTCAGGTCCGTCGCGGCGATGGGCGTGCTCGTGCTCATGACAGCCACTATGCCGAACTTGAAGTGCTTTAAGTCAAGCTGCGCCGACGGCCTCGGTGTGGCAGACCGTCGAAGAGCGCAGAGCTTTCTAGGATCGCCTGCGTGACTGACCGCTATGGACGTGATGTACTGGCCGGCCCGCGCCAACCGAACCGGCCCCGCTCCACCGAGCATCCCGTCGAATTGGGCATGGTCGTCGAGGACGCGGAGACCGGTTACGTCGGCGAGGTCGTGGTGATCGACGGCACCCGGGTCGAGCTGGAAGATCGACACAATCGTCGGCGCCGCTTCTCGCTGGGCCCCGGCTTCCTGCTCGACGGTAAGCCGGTGATCCTCACCGCGCCCGCACGTAAGGCCGTTGCGCCCGCCGCGCCGGCCCGAACGGCATCAGGTTCGGTCGCAGTGACCGGAGCACGTGCGCGTACGGCCCTGGCCAGCCGCATCTATGTCGAAGGCCGACACGATGCCGAGCTCGTCGAGCAGGTCTGGGGCGACGATCTGCGGATCGAAGGGGTCGTCGTGGAATACCTGGGCGGCGTCGATGACCTCCCGGCCATCGTGGCCGAATTCGATCCCGATCCGCGCCGTCGACTTGGTGTGCTCGTCGACCACCTGGTCAGCGGTTCCAAGGAAGCCCGGATCGCGGATACCGTCCGGCGCGGTCCGGGAGGGGCGCACACGCTGGTCGTCGGTCATCCGTATATCGATATCTGGCAGGCAGTGAAACCGGAACGGCTCGGTCTGACGGCGTGGCCGGTGATCCCGCGCTCGATGGAGTGGAAGCACGGGATCTGCGAGGCATTGGGCTGGCCGCATGCCGACCAGGCGGATATCGCCAGGGCGTGGCAGAAGATCCGGTCGCGGGTGCGCGACTGGACTGATTTGGAACCGGCGCTGATCGGGCGCGTCGAAGAGCTGATCGACTTCGTCACCGCACCAGCGGATTAGGAACAGATACTCGGTCTGCCGGCGAGATAGTTGCAATTGTCCGGGAACCGATCGACCACCGGTGGTGCCAAGCCGCCGGTGAACCCCAGCGTGAACGGTCTCTTTTCCATGCCCGCCTGCCCGCCGCACACCGCGCCGTGCACCACGGTGTGGGTGCCCGCATTGGTGGAGCCGTCGAAGGCGTAGGTCTCAGTACTCGGTGCGACGCTGCTGTCCGGGCATTGGATGCCTTCGGCGGAGGTGAACTGGAAGGTCCACAAGTCGCTGGTAAGCACGGCTCTACCGCTGAAATTGAGCAGGCGTTCATCGCGGGTGAGCTTCTTGGGCGTGCTGCTGGTGACGATCGCGGTGCAACCCAGTGACTGGATGGTCTCGTCGGTGTAATCGGACTGTGCGCGGGTGCCATTGGCCTGGATGCAGATGCTCTGGATCTGCCAGGTGGCGGCGGGTGCGCCCGCCTCGTTGAATGTGTAGTAACCGTCGGCTGGCGGAACGATGGCGGCGGCCGGGGCCGCGACGGCCATGGCGACAGCAGCGGCAGCAGGGATCACGCTGAGCCGGCGGAGGACGGTCATCCGTCAGGTCTATCACTAACGGGTCGGCGGAGGTAGCTGGCCGCCGGAATGCCGCACGTCATGCACCGAGAAATGCCCGGCCCCGTGCCGACAGCCGGTAGCCGATATCGAGGCTGATGGTCAGACCAAGTCCCTTGAGCTGACGCACCCGCCGCTTGAACCGCGGCACGTCCAACCCGACGCGCCGGCGAGATCCGGTGCCCGCACCGCCTCGTCGGCGGCGTGTGCCCGGGCGCCGGCCAGCGCGGGATGGTAAGCCTGAACCGTGTCCGACGGCTTGTTCGATGTCCCCGGGCCGGACGGCCGCTCAGACGAACGAGCCTTCACGGCTCCGCCACCGT
The DNA here is from genome assembly GCF_965229105.1 of Mycobacterium sp. Lineage (GTDB taxonomy): Bacteria > Actinomycetota > Actinomycetes > Mycobacteriales > Mycobacteriaceae > Mycobacterium. The sequence goes on along the minus strand of NZ_OZ245858.1, from coordinate 4,496,880 downwards.
CGGCGCCGTTGGCAGTGCGGATGCGCCCGATGTCCCTCGACGAGGTCGTCGGCCAGGACCATTTGCTGCGTGACGGGTCGCCACTGCGGCGTCTGGTCGACGGCTCCGGGGCGGCTTCGGTCATCCTCTACGGTCCGCCGGGAACCGGTAAGACCACGCTGGCGTCGCTGATTTCGCAGGCCACCGGCCGGCGTTTCGAGGCATTGTCGGCGCTGTCTGCCGGGGTCAAGGACGTGCGGGCCGTTATTGATGTTGCCCGGCGGGCGGCCGTACACGGGGAACAGACCGTGCTGTTCATCGACGAGGTGCACCGCTTCTCCAAGACCCAGCAGGATGCACTGCTGGCCGCGGTGGAGAACCGCATCGTGCTGCTGGTCGCGGCGACCACGGAGAACCCGTCGTTCTCGGTGGTGGCGCCGCTGCTGTCGCGGTCATTGATCTTGCAGCTACAACCGCTCAACGTCGGGGCGGTGCGTGCGGTCGTGGAGCGCGCCATCGCCGACCCGCGTGGGTTGAACGCGGCGGTGACCGTCGATGACGACGCGGTGGAGCTGTTGGTGCAGCTGGCCGCCGGTGATGCCCGCCGAGCGCTGACCGCGTTGGAAGTCGCATCAGAAGGCGCGGTGTCCGGCTCGATTTCCGTCGAGACCATCGAACAGTCGCTGGACAAGGCTGCGGTGCGCTATGACCGCGACGGTGACCAGCACTATGACGTCGTGAGTGCCTTCATCAAATCGGTGCGGGGATCCGATGTCGATGCGGCACTGCACTATTTGGCCAGGATGCTGACAGCGGGGGAGGACCCGAGGTTTCTGGCCCGCCGGTTGATGATTCTGGCCAGCGAGGATATCGGGATGGCCGACCCGACCGCACTGCCGACGGCGGTGGCGGCGGCGCAGACAGTCGCGTTGATCGGGATGCCGGAAGCGCAGCTGACGCTGGCCCATGCCACGGTCCATCTGGCGACGGCACCGAAGTCGAACGCGGTCACCACGGCGCTCGCGGCGGCGATGGCCGATATCAAGGCCGGTAAAGCCGGGTTGGTGCCGCCACATCTGCGCGACGGGCACTATTCGGGTGCCGCCGCCCTGGGTAACGCCCAGGGCTACAAGTACGCCCACGATCACCCCGGTGGTGTTGCGTCACAACAGTATCCGCCCAACGAACTGGTCGGTGTGGACTATTACCATCCCACCGGCTACGGCGCTGAGCGGGAGATCACCGGTCGACTGGAGAAACTGCGTGCGATCGTGCGCAGGCGATCCTGACTGGCACCAGCCCGACTTATCAGGGTTGCTCGGCGCCAGCCGGAAGCGGCTTACCGGCCATGTCCCGTACGCCGAGCACACATAGCAGTGATATTGCTGCGGCCGCAGCAATATAGAGACCGGGTGCCAGCGAGTTACCGGTGCGGTCTATCAGCCAGATGGCGATGTACGGCGCGGTTCCGCCAAACAACGCCGCGCTGATGTTGTAGCCGATGGAAAAGCCCGTGTACCGGTCTCGGGTAGCGAACATCTCGACGCCTGCGGCGATCGCCGAAGACAAGAAGATCGACTCCAAGATGGCCAGCCCGCTCTGGGCGGCAGCGGCGCCCGCGAACCCGGCGCGGTGCATGACGATGAACAAGGGATACGCCAGCACGGTCATTCCGAGGGCGCCGGTGATCAATAGTGGGCGCCGGCCGAATCGGTCGGACAATAGGGCGAAAGGCAGCACCAGTGCCAACGTCACGATCGCGGCAATCGTCGTCGAGATGAAGGCCTCGGCCCGGGTGAAGTTCAAGGTCTTGATGAAATATGTTGGCAAGAAGGTGAATACGATATAGAAACCGATGTGGGCGACGATCAGCATGCCGGTCAGCCGCAGTATCGCCGGCCACGACGTGTTGATGACCGTCCGCGCCGTCGGTGCGGTTGTGGGTTCTGCATGCAGCTGGGCGAATAGCGGAGTGTCCTGCCGGAGTCGCATCCTTAAGTACAGACCGACCAGACCGAGCGGGCCGGCGAGCAAGAAGGGTATTCGCCAGCCGACGGTCTCCATCAGCGTCGGGGGCAGAGCGGTTTCGAGCACCGTCACCACGACTGAGCCCAACAGGAAACCCAGTGTTGCCGACCAGCCCATCATCGACACTGCGACCCCACGTCGGCGATCGGCGGCGTGCTCGGCCAACAGCACGGCACCGCCGCCGTACTCGCCACCGGCGGCGAAGCCCTGTACGCAGCGAAGAACGAGCAGCAGGATCGGTGCTGCGACGCCGATGTCGGCGTAACCCGGGAGCAGGCCTATGCCCACCGCGGCCGCAGAGGTGGTCATGATGACCGCAGACAGCAGTCGGCGCATACCAATGCGCTCCCGTATCGGGCCGAGCACCAGCGCTCCGATCGGACGGGCGAAGAATGCGGCGGCAAAGATAGCAAAGGTGTTCAGCAGTGCTGCGGTCTCGTTGGCAGTCGGGAAGAAGTGAGCTGCCAGCATTGTCGCGAGGTATCCGTAAACGGCGAAGTCGTACCACTCGACTGCATTGCCGATAACGGCACCTTGGACTACGCGGCGAAACGCAACCCGATTATCTGACGGTGCGCCATTCTGTGTCACGAGCCCCCTTATCGCCGCATCAACGCATTTCGGCGGTCAGGATATGTCGACAGTTATTCCGCCGCCACGGCGACGTCCAGACATTCGAATTCGGGGCGCACCCGACATGGTCGATATTGTGGACCTGCCGTTGCAGAGCCCAGACAGCAGCGATCCCGGCTGACGCGGAGGCTGGTCAGCCGGGATCGACGTTGAAAAGGTGGTTATCGGCGCATCATCCCGGTCCGTCGCTTGCCGGTGAGAGAAGCGACGATGGCCACGCCGACGGCGGCGACGATGACCTGAACGAGAAGCTCAAGCCAGTCAATTCCGTTGGTGGCGGTGGGGATTCCGATCGCGCGAGCCAAAAAGGTGCCCAGGAACGCGGCAACGATGCCGACGAGAATGGTCACGAGCATGCCGATGGGCTGCTTGCCGGGCAGCAATAGGCGGCCGAGAACACCGACCACGATGCCGATCAGGATTGCAGTGATGATGCCGGTGATGGTCATGGATTCCTCCAGGTGAGCGGATCAAGCGGAAGTAGTGATGCAGCTGACATACCCCACGGGTGACGTAGTCAAACGAAGTCGTCAATTTTTATGAATCGCGTTCTGATGACGGTGAGTTGCCATGGCGCGCAGAATGATCAATGTCATGATGATCAGCACAAACCAACGCGTCTGGGTGCGCAGGCTCACGCTCGGTGTCGTTCTGATCACCTGCGTCGGCGGCGGGGCGTTTGTGCTAGTCAGCCGTCCACACGGTGACTGCGTCGTGGTGGGTGACATGATGCGGACGTACTCCGACTTTCAAGCCGCCAACCCGCCGACGGTGCAGACCGAAATCGATGCACAACAACAGGTTGCGACGGCCCACGCCGAGGCCGCGACGGCCGACGTCCTACACCGGCAGGCGCGCGATATCAGTCGGACCGAACTGCGGACCGCCGCGGACACCTTCGCTGACGTCGTGGCCTCGTCGGCGCAGGCTCAACTCGACGCCGCCGAGCAGCTGCCCGAACTCGACCCATTTGACGCCGTCCTGCCCGCGCTGGCGCCCGAGGAGCTCACGGCTGGTAGGTCCCTTGTCGGCGCCACCCACGTCCTGCTGGTGGCGTGCCCGTCCGTGCCGCGTCCTGTCGGACTCGACTAGTGCCGAATCGTCTCGCTCGTCCTCGGTGCTCGTTCCTCGCACCGCATCCTCGACTCGATTAGGGCCGGAATTGTCTCGCTCGTCCTCGCTGCTCGTTCCTCGCAACGCATCCTCGACTCGACTAGTTTCAGCCGCATGGCCGCCCGCATGGACACCGACGTGCTCGATATCGATACCGCGCGCCGCAAGGCCGTGGACCTGACCGATGACGTGCGGCGGTTCTGTGCCAAACACACCGATGGCCTGTGCAACATCTTCATTCCCCATGCCACCGCAGGCGTGGCGATCATCGAAACCGGCGCGGGTTCCGATGATGACTTCCTCGAGGCCCTGGAACGGCTGCTGCCGCGCGATGACCGCTACCGGCATTCGCACGGGTCACCCGGTCACGGAGCTGACCACGTCCTGCCGGGCATCGTCTCACCGTCGGTGACCCTGCCGGTGCAGGACGGGCGACCGCTGCTGGGAACCTGGCAAAGCGTCGTGCTGATCGACCTGAATCGGGACAACCCCCGTCGCTCGGTCCGGCTGAGCTTTGTCAACGCCTGACGACGCGTGAGGATGCGCTGATCGGCACCCTGTGCGCGCCTCGTTCGTTGCCTTTTCACCGGCTGTGACCAGACCGGTACTGTAGGGCGGTCGAAAGACACCGATACATAAACCCAGGGAAGTGACGACGTTGCAGACACACGAGATCAGGAAACGGTTCCTCGATCATTTCGTGAACGCGGGCCACACCGAGGTGCCGAGCGCCTCGGTGATCCTCGATGACCCCAACCTGCTGTTCGTCAACGCGGGCATGGTGCAGTTTGTGCCGTTCTTCCTGGGTCAGCGCAGCGCACCCTGGGACCGCGCAACCAGCGTGCAGAAATGCATCCGCACCCCGGATATCGAAGAGGTGGGCATCACCACCCGCCACAACACTTTTTTCCAGATGGCCGGAAACTTCAGCTTTGGTGACTACTTCAAGCGGGGCGCCATCGCGCTGGCGTGGGACCTGCTGACCAACTCCGTCGATGAGGGCGGTTACGGGTTCGATCCCGAAAAGCTCTGGGCGACAGTCTATCTCGACGATGACGAGGCTGCCGATCTGTGGCGGGAGATCGCGGGTCTGCCCGTCGAGCGGATCCAGCGCCGCGGGATGGCCGATAACTACTGGTCAATGGGAATCCCCGGGCCGTGCGGGCCGTCCTCGGAGATCTACTACGACCGCGGTCCCGAATACGGCATCGAAGGCGGGCCTGAAGCCAACGAGGACCGCTATATCGAGATCTGGAATCTGGTCTTCATGCAGAACGAGCGTGGAGCGGGCACCAGCAAAGAGAACTTCGAGATCCTCGGCCCGCTGCCGCGACAGAACATCGACACCGGCATGGGTGTCGAGCGGGTGGCCTGCCTGCTCCAAGGTGTCGACAACGTCTACGAGACCGACCTGGTCCGCCCAGTGATCGACCTCGTCGCGTCGATCGGCCCTCGCGGTTACGGCGTCGGTAACCACCAGGACGACGTCCGCTACCGGATCATCGCCGATCACAGCCGGACTGCGGCCATCATCATCGGCGACGGTGTCAGCCCCGGTAACGACGGACGCGGCTACGTGTTGCGACGACTGCTGCGCCGGGTCATCCGCTCGGCCAAACTGCTCGGTATCGACACCCCGATCGTCGCGCAGCTGATGGCTACGGTCCGCGACGCAATGGGCCCGTCGTATCCCGAGCTGGTCACCGATTTCGACCGGATCAACCGCATCGCGGTGGCCGAGGAGACGGCGTTCAACCGCACGCTGATCGCGGGTTCCCGGTTGTTCGACGAGGCGGCTGAGACCACGAAATCATCAGGTGCCAGCGTGTTATCAGGTACGGATGCGTTCACCTTGCACGACACCTACGGTTTCCCCATCGACCTCACTTTGGAAATGGCTTCGGAGGCGGGTCTTTCCGTCGACGAGGGCGGATTCCGTGAGCTGATGAACGAACAGCGTCAGCGGGCCAAGGCCGATGCCGCGGCCCGTAAACACGCACACGCCGACCTGACTGCGTATCGCGAGCTGGTCGACGCCGGCCCGACGGAGTTCACCGGGTTCGACGAGTTATCTTCGCAGGCAACCATTCTCGGAATTTTCGTCGATGGCAAGCGGGTGCCGGTGGTGGCGCACGGCGGTGAGGGCGACGCTCCCGATCGCGTCGAGATCGTGCTGGACCGCACACCGCTATACGCCGAATCCGGTGGGCAGATCGCCGATATCGGTTCACTTTCGGGCACCGGCGGTGCGGCCAAGGCGCAAGTGACCGATGTCCAGAAGATCGCCAAGACACTGTTCGTGCACCGCGTCAACGTCGAATCCGGTGAGTTCGTCGAGGGCGATACGGTGACTGCCGAGGTCGATCCGAAGTGGCGCCACGGTGCCACCCAGGGCCATTCCGGTACCCATATGGTGCATGCGGCGCTCCGACAGATCCTTGGCCCGGAAGCCGTTCAGGCAGGTTCGCTGAACCGCCCCGGTTACCTGCGCTTCGATTTCAATTGGCAGGGCCCGTTGAGCGAAGAGCAACGCGACGAGATCGAGATCGTCGCCAACGAGGCCGTCGAAGCCGATTTCACGGTGAACACGATGTACACCAAGTTGGAGAAGGCCAAGGCGATGGGCGCGATGGCACTCTTCGGCGAGGCCTATCCCGAGGATGTCCGTCTGGTCGAGATCGGTGGTCCGTTCTCCCTTGAGCTGTGCGGTGGCACGCATGTCCGAAATTCCGCGCAGATCGGACCCATCACCGTGCTCGGAGAGGCCTCGGTCGGATCCGGTGTGCGTCGCGTCGAGGCCTTCGTCGGGCTGGACTCGTTCAAACATCTGGCCAAGGAACGCGCATTGCTCGCGGGTCTGGCGTCATCGCTGAAGGTGCCTTCGGACGAGGTGCCCGCCCGGGTCGCGAATCTCGTCGACCGGTTGAAGGTCGCCGAGAAGGAGATCGAACGGATGCGCCGGGCCACCGCGCAGTCTGCTGCGGCAAATGCTGCCGCTGGTGCAGAGCGAGTCGGTAAGGTCCGTGTTGTGTTGTCACGGTTGCCCTCCGAGAATGGGGCGGGGCCAACGGCGGCAGACCTTCGTTCGTTGGTGGGCGATATCCGGGGCAAGCTGGGCAACGAACCCGCGGTGGTGGCGCTGATCGCCCACGGTGAAAACGATGCCGTGCCCTATGTCATCGCTGTCAATGCCGCCGCCCAGGACCTGGGTCTGCGCGCCAACGATCTGATCGGCACGCTTGCATCGGCGGTCAACGGACGCGGCGGAGGCAAAGCCGATCTCGCACAGGGCTCGGGTAAGGATCCGACTAATATCGATGCGGCCCTTGATGCCCTGCGTGCGGATATCGCCCGGAGCTAGCTGAGTGACCTCATGCGAACACCGGCTGCCCGACCGGCCCGGCGGTGACGACCCAGGCCGCGGCAGGCGGCTCGGTGTCGATGTGGGCAGTGTCCGGATCGGGGTGGCCATCAGCGATCCCGACGGAATCCTGGCCACCCCCGTGGTGACGGTGCGCCGCGACCGGACTGCCAAACATCTTCATCGGTTGAGCGCGCTGGTCGCCGAATATGACGCCGTCGAGGTGGTGGTCGGACTGCCGCGCACCCTCGCCGACCGGACCGGCCCGGCGGCGCAGGCGGCGATCGAGTTGGCCGAGCTTCTGGCCCAACGCATCTCACCGATCCCGGTACGGCTGGCCGATGAACGTCTGACCACCGTCACCGCGCAACGGTCGCTGCGGGAGGCCGGTGTGCGGGCCAAGGGGCAGCGCGCCGTCGTCGATCAGGCCGCCGCGGTGGCGATTCTGCAGAGCTGGCTCGATCAGCGCCGCACGTTGGCGCCGCCGTCTGAGGAGGCGACCGATGACTGACGAATGGGACGACGTAGGCGACGGGGAGGGCCGTGCGCAGCCGGTCGCGGTCGGTCCGCCGCGCTACCGCAAGAGCCGGGCGGCGCGGATGCGCGCCGAACGGCGTCGACGCCGCACCCGCACCATCGGAACGCTGTCGACGGTGGTGTTGATACTGGTGGTCGTCGCCACCGTGTTCCTGGGCTCAAAGCTCTGGCACAGCATGTTCGGGACGCCCACCGACTACACCGGCGACGGTGGCAGCGATGTGGTGATTCAGGTCCATGACGGCGACTCGACCACCGCGATAGCGCAGACCTTGCTCGACCATCAGGTGATCGCCACCGTGCCGGGCTTCGTCGCTGCCGCGCAGGGCAACTCGGCGATGCAGGCCATCCAGCCCGGGTTCTACAAGGTGCGCACCGAGATTCCGGCGGCCAAGGCGGTTGAGCGTCTCGTCGACCCGCAGAACCGGGTGGGCAAGCTGACGATCCCGGAGGGCCGTCAGCTCGATGACATCACCGATGCCAAAACCAATGACGTGACGCCGGGCATCTTCTCGCTCATCTCCCAGGCCACCTGCGTCAGCCTCGACGACGACCGCAAATGCGTCTCTGCCGACGATCTGCGGACCGCAGCGGGTGCGGGCCCACCGGAATCGCTTTCGGTACCGCAGTGGGCGATGAAGCCGGTCACCTCGATGGGTTCTGATCATCGCAGGATCGAAGGGCTGATCGCGCCGGGCACCTGGAACGTCGACCCCGCAGGCAAGCCCGCCGACATCCTCACGGCCCTGATCACAGCCAGCACCACCAAATACACCAAGGGTGGGCTGCTGGACACCGCGGCGACGATGAACATGTCGCCCTACGACATCCTGGTGGTCGCGTCGCTGGTGCAACGCGAAGCCAAACCCGATGACTTCGCCAAGGTGGCGCGCGTCATCTACAACCGCCTCGGTGAGCACCGCAAGCTGGAATTCGATTCGACGGTGAACTATCCGCTGGATCGGCAGGAGGTGGCCACCACCGACGGTGACCGAGCGGAAACCACGCCGTGGAACACCTATGCGTCCGAGGGGCTTCCGGTCACCCCGATCTGTTCGCCCGGTGATCAGGCGCTGGCCGCCGCAGAACGCCCTGAACCGGGGGACTGGCTGTACTTCGTCACCATCGATCTGCAGGGCACCACGTTGTTCACCAGGGATTACGAACAGCACCTGGCCAATATCGAACTGGCCAAGCGCAACGGCGTCCTCGACAGTGCCCGATAGGTAAACGATTGCCTCCCGCCCCCCGCACAGGCCCCCGTCGGGCCGCGGTACTGGGTTCGCCGATCGCCCATTCGCGGTCCCCCCAGCTGCACCTGGCTGCGTACCGCGCGCTGGGCCTGGCGGACTGGACCTACCAGCGCATCGAGTGCACCGCCGATCAATTGCCCACGCTGGTCGGCGGATTCGGCCCGGAATGGGTCGGGCTGTCGGTCACCATGCCGGGAAAGTTCGCGGCCCTGGCGTTTGCCGACGAGCGCACTGCGCGTGCAGACCTGGTCGGGTCGGCCAACACTTTGGTGCATACCGCGACAGGCTGGCGGGCGGATAACACCGATATCGACGGGGTGACGGGCGCGCTGGGGTCGGCCGGCCCCACCGGCCTCGTCTTGGGTGCCGGCGGTACCGCACCGGCTGCCGTGGTCGGGCTGGCTGCCCTTGGTGTGCAGCAGGTGACTGTGGTGGCCCGCAATCCCGACAAGGCCGACCGACTGCTGGGCGTCGCAGAGGCCGCCGGCGTTAGCGCGCACTACTGCCCGCTCGACGGGCCAGGTCTGGCATCGCATGTGGCTGCGGCATCCGTCGTGATCAACACCCTGCCTGCCGACGCCGCGGCCGGGTACGCCGCGGCCGTCGCGTCAGCACCGGTACTGCTGGACGCGATATATGACCCGTGGCCGACCCCGTTGGCCGCCGCGGTGATGGCAGCCGGAGGCACGGTGATCAGCGGCCTGCAGATGCTGCTGCATCAGGCGTTCGCCCAAGTCGAACTATTCACAGGCAGACCTGCTCCGCGAGCACAGATGGCTGCCGCGCTCGGCTAGCGTCCGCGGGCATGGGGGATGGTTTCGGTCGGATCGCCACCGGTATTGCGCTGATCGCCTGGATGACGTCGCTCAGCGTGGTCGATATCCGCGAGCATCGGCTGCCGAACATCATGACCCTGCCCGGCGCAGCGGTCATCCTGATGTGCATGTCGCTGTTCGGGCGGGGGCTGCCCGCCCTCGGCGGTGCGGCTGCGCTGGGCGGCGCGTACCTCCTCGTGCACCTGGTGGCACCGACCGCGATGGGGGCCGGCGACGTGAAGCTGGCGGTCGGCCTCGGTGCGCTGACCGGCGCGCTCGGCACGCAGGTGTGGGCGCTGGCCGCGCTGGGAGCACCGCTGGTGACGGTGGGATGGGCGGTGCTCGCCCGGCGGCATACGGTGCCGCACGGGCCGTCGATGTGCCTGGCCACCTCCGCGGCCGTCGCACTGGCCGAAATCACAGGTTGACGGCGGATTACGTCTTGGAATACCGCACGTGGGAAGATGGGACGCGTGTTGCGATGGACGACTGCCGGCGAATCTCATGGCCGTGCGCTGGTAGCCATGGTCGAAGGCATGGTCGCCGGAGTGCAGGTCACTTCGGAGGACATCGCCGACCAGCTGGCCCGGCGCCGACTCGGCTACGGCCGCGGCGCCCGGATGAAATTTGAGAAGGATCAGGTCACCGTGCTGACCGGTGTGCGTCACGGCAGCACACTGGGCGGCCCGATCGCCATCGAGATCGGCAACACCGAATGGCCCAAATGGGAAACGGTGATGGCCTCTGATCCCGTCGACAGCGACACACTCGCCCAGGAAACCGCGCGCAATGCGCCGCTGACCAGGCCGCGCCCCGGGCATGCCGACTATGCAGGCATGCTCAAATACGGTTTCGACGACGCACGCCCCGTGCTGGAGCGCGCCAGTGCCCGCGAAACCGCGGCTCGGGTGGCTGCCGGCACGGTGGCCCGGCATTTCCTGCGCCAGGCGCTCGGTGTCGAGGTGCTGTCGCACGTCATCTCCATCGGAGCCTCAGATCCGTATGTCGGACCGCCGCCGCAGGCCGGTGACCTCGAGGCCATCGACGACAGTCCGGTCCGCGCCTTCGACAAGGCGGCCGGGGAGCGGATGATCGTCGAGATCGAGGCCGCCAAGAAGGACGGCGACACCCTCGGTGGGGTGGTCGAGGTGGTCGCCCAGGGGTTGCCGATCGGTCTCGGGTCCTTCACCAGCGGAGACAACCGGCTCGACGGACAACTCGCCGCGGCGGTGATGGGCATCCAGGCCATCAAGGGTGTGGAGATCGGCGACGGTTTTGAGACCGCGCGCAGGCGCGGCAGCGTCGCGCACGACGAGATGTACCCCGGTGCCGACGGAATCGTGCGGTCCACCAACCGCGCCGGTGGCCTCGAGGGCGGGATGACCAACGGACAGCCGCTACGGGTGCGGGCAGCGATGAAGCCCATCTCCACAGTGCCGCGGGCGCTGGCCACCGTCGATATGACCACCGGCGACGAGGCGGTCGCCATTCACCAGCGGTCAGATGTCTGCGCCGTCCCTGCGGCCGCCGTGGTGGTGGAGACGATGGTCGCGCTGGTCCTGGCGCGGGCGGTGTTGGAGAAGTTCGGCGGCGATTCGCTGGCCGAGACCCGGCGCAATATCGATTCGTATCTCCGCGCGGTGGCCGAGCAAGAACCGGCGGCGGGCGTGACGGCCGAACCGGCCCGGGTGACGGGTTAGGTGGGACGCGATGGCGCCCAAAGCCGTTCTCGTCGGCATGCCGGGTTCAGGTAAGTCGACAATCGGTCGACGCCTGGCCAAGGCCATGGGTGTTCCCTTGCTAGACACCGATATTGCGATCATCGAAACCACCGGCCGCAGCATCGCCGACATCTTCACCGAAGACGGTGAGCAGGAATTCCGGCGCATCGAAGAAGAAGTCGTACGCAAAGCGTTGGCCGAACACGAGGGCATCGTCTCGCTGGGAGGCGGTGCCATCACCAGCGAAGGTGTTCGCGACGCGTTGGTCGGACATACCGTCATCTTCCTGGAAATCAGTGCGGTAGAAGGTATTCGGCGTACCACCAGCGGCGTCGTCCGCCCGCTGCTCGCCGGTCCTGACCCCGCCGAGAAATACCGTTCGCTGATGTCGGAGCGGGTGCCGCTGTACCGGCGCGCGGCGACCCTGCGAGTGAATACCAACCGGCGCAACCCCGGATCGGTGGTGCGTTACCTGGCCGGGCGATTGGAGTCGCCGACCGGGAGCCGCCAGGTCCGTCGACGCCGCAGGCCGCCGTGGCGGTTGGCACCGGTGCCGACGAAAAAATGCGGTACCGATACCGCAGACCCTGGGCCGGCCGGCGGCCCGCCCACTCCCGCCACCCCCGCGGCCCTGGCCGCCCGTCGTGCTGAGGCTCGCAAGTGACTGAACACAATCCACCGGTCACCATCGAGGTGGCTGTCGATCCGCCGTACCCCGTGGTGATCGGAACCGGCCTGCTCGGCGATGTGGGGGAGCTGCTCGAAGGCACCCACAAGGTCGCCATCTTGCACCAGCCGACGTTGGCGCAGACCGCAGAAGCTATTCGGGAACACTTGGCGGACAAGGGCATTGATGCGCATCGCATCGAGATTCCCGATGCCGAGGCGGGTAAGGAACTGCCCGTCGTCGGGTTCCTCTGGGAGGTGCTCGGCCGAATCGGCATCGGACGCACCGACGCGGTCGTCAGCCTGGGTGGGGGCGCCGCCACCGACGTCGCCGGTTTCGCCGCGGCAACGTGGCTGCGCGGCGTTTCGATCGTGCACGTCCCGACCACCCTGCTGGGCATGGTCGATGCCGCCGTCGGCGGTAAGACCGGGATCAACACCGATGCGGGTAAGAACCTGGTTGGTGCTTTCCATCAGCCCCGCGCTGTCTTCGTGGACCTGGCCACCCTGCAAACCCTGCCGCGCAATGAGCTGGTGGCCGGGATGGCCGAGATCGTCAAGGCCGGGTTCATCGCGGACCCGGTGATCCTCGACCTGATCGAAGCCGATCCTGAAGCGGCCGTCGACCCGTCCGGCGAGGTGCTGCCCGAGCTGATCCGTCGGGCCATTGCGGTCAAGGCCGAGGTTGTTGCGGCCGACGAGAAAGAGTCGTCGCTGCGCGAAATCCTGAACTACGGGCACACCCTGGCGCATGCGATCGAACGCCGTGAGCGCTACCGGTGGCGCCACGGCGCTGCCGTATCGGTGGGGCTGGTGTTCGCCGCGGAACTGGGTCGACTGGCCGGGCGTCTGGATGACGCCACCGCCGATCGGCACCGCACGATCCTGACGTCGCTAGGGCTTCCCGTCACTTACGCCGCCGATGCGCTACCGCACCTGCTGGAGTACATGGTCGGGGACAAGAAGTCCCGAGCCGGAATACTGCGTTTCGTCGTCCTGGACGGGCTAGCCAAACCGGGTCGACTGGAAGGGCCCGATCCGGCCCTGCTGGCCGCGGCCTATTCGGTACTGGCCGGCGAATAAACCGGTGACTACACCGACTTCGGCTTGTCCTGATCAGTGATCGGGGTGGTCTCATCCGAGGACACCGGGCGGGTATGGTCATCGCGCTCGGCGGTGGCGACCGACGAGGTCTGCGGTTCGGCCTCGCCATGCACTGCGTGCTCTGAGGACGCCGGCACCGCCGAGGGCTCGTCGTCACGCACGGCCGCGAACACGTCGGTATCCGCTCGCTCTTCGTCGTAGTTGGTTCCCTTGCGGGCCACCGGTGGGGCCTTGCGGTCAACCAGCCACCGGCCGATCGCGACAGCGATGATGGCGGGCAGGAAGATGAGCAACGCGGTGAAGGCGGCGAAGGTGGTCACTTCATTGACCAGGCCGCCCGTGTACAGCCCCTGGTAGAACACCGAGATGAGCCAGGACACCGCGCCACTGACGACGCCGGCGAACAGTCCGGCCAGCAGCCAGGTCATGGCCAGGTCGTCGCGGCGGTCGGGATCGAGATTGGCGCGTGCGTCGGCGCGACCGTCCACAAAACCCCAGATGGCGACGATCGCGGCGAACAGGGTCAACAGCACGACGCTGATGAGCAACGCCTTGGTTTCGTAGACGTTGATCAGCGCCCCTTGAACCAACCGGACGACCACCATCAACGCCGCAAATACCAACCCGCGCACCAACCACTTACTCATGGGGGCACAGCGTAGCGAGTACCGTCATCCGTCGTGACACATTCCCAGCGACGTGACCGGTTGAGCGCAAAACTGCGGTCCTTCCGTGACGACTCCGCCGGGGTCGACGGACTCGACGCGATGCTGGTCACCGACCTGAACAACGTGCGATATCTGTCCGGATTCACCGGTTCCAACGCGGCACTTCTGGTCTTCGGCGATGACCGCGCGCCCGTGTTGGCCACCGACGGGCGCTACCGGACTCAGGCAGCCGCGCAGGCGCCCGATCTAGAGGTCGTCATCGAGCGGGCCTGCGGTCGGTACCTGACGGGGCGGGCCGCGACCGATGGTGCGCGCCGACTGGGTTTCGAGGGGCACGTCGTGACCGTCGACGGGTATGCGGCCCTCACCCGGTCCCTCGACAGCAACAAGGGGACCGTGCTGGTACGGGCCTCAGGGCTGGTGGAAACCCTGCGCGAAGTCAAAGACGACGGGGAGATCGCATTGCTGCGACTGGCCTGTGAGGCGGCCGACGCCGCACTCACCGATCTCGTCGACCGCGGTGGCCTGCGGCCCGGTCGCACCGAGAAAGAGGTCGGACGTGAGCTGGAGGCGCTGATGCTCGATCACGGTGCCGACGGGATTTCCTTCGAGACCATCGTCGCCAGCGGGGCGAATTCGGCGATCCCACATCACCGGCCGACAGCCGCGGTGCTGGCCCACGGTGACCTCGTCAAGATCGACTTCGGTGCACAGGTCGCCGGTTATCACTCCGATATGACGCGCACCTTCGTACTCGGCGCCGCGGCGGACTGGCAACGTGAGATCTACGATCTCGTCGCCCACTCGCAGCGGGCGGGGCGTGAGGCGCTGGCGCCCGGGGTGGCTTTGAGCGTCGTCGACGGCGCATCACGCCAGGTCATCGCTGATGCGGGGTACGGCGAGCTGTTCTCCCACGGGCTCGGACACGGCGTCGGTCTGCAGATCCACGAAGCGCCGGGAATCAATGCCACCGCCGCCGGTACACTACTTGCTGGTTCCACGGTCACCGTGGAGCCTGGTGTCTACTTGCCCGATCGCGGCGGTGTCCGCATCGAGGACACACTCGTCGTTGCGGGCGAGCTGACAGGCACCCCCGAACTGCTTACCCGGTTCCCCAAGGAACTTCAGGTCCTGATTTAAGGAGTACCGACCGTGGCATCGACTGCCGATTTCAAGAATGGGCTCGTCCTCAACGTAGATGGCGTGCTGTGGCAGATCACGGAGTTTCAGCACGTCAAACCCGGTAAGGGCCCGGCGTTCGTACGTACGAAGCTCAAGAACGTGCTGACCGGCAAGGTTGTCGACAAGACCTACAACGCGGGCGTGAAGGTGGAAACCGCCACCGTGGACCGCCGCGACGCCACATACCTGTACCGCGACGGCTCGGATTTCGTGTTCATGGACTCCCAGGACTACGAGCAGAACTCGCTGAGCGAGGCGCTGGTCGGCGACGCGGCGAACTTCCTGCTGGAAAGCATGGCGGTGCAGATCGCGTTCCACAACGGCGCGCCGCTGTACCTGGAACTGCCGGTGACCGTCGAACTCTTGGTAGCCAGCACCGAACCTGGTCTGCAGGGCGACCGGTCCAGTGCGGGCACCAAGCCGGCCACCATGGAAACCGGCGCGGAGATCCAGGTGCCGCTGTTCATCAACACCGGCGACAAGCTGAAGGTGGATTCCCGCGACGGAAGCTATGTGGGTCGCGTGAATGCCTGACGGCAAGGTAGGCAAACCGAAGGGACGCCACCACGCCCGGAAACGGGCTGTCGATCTGCTCTTCGAAGCGGAGGCTCGTGGCCTGACGGCCGCAGAGGTGGCCGACGCGCGCGCGACGCTGGCCGAGACCAAACCCGAGATCGACGCGCTGAATCCCTACACGGTGACCGTCGCCCGCGGTGTGACCGAGCACGCCGCACATATCGACGACCTGATCAGTGCGCATCTGCAGGGCTGGACGCTGCAGCGGTTGCCTGCAGTCGATCGGGCCGTGTTGCGAGTCGCGGTGTGGGAGCTGCTGCACGCCGAGGATGTGCCCGAACCGGTCGCCGTTGATGAGGCGGTCGAGTTGGCCAAGGAGCTTTCCACCGATGAGTCGCCCGGTTTCGTCAATGGCGTGCTGGGTCAGGTGATGTTGGTGACCCCGCAAATCCGGGCGGCTGCCCAGGCGGTCGCGGACGCGGCCCGCGTCACTGTGGAGGAGTAGTCCTCTGCGGCGGCCTCAGCCGTCGCGGTCGAACGCTCGCAGGCCAATCGCGAACGCGACTAAATCGTTGTGGTTCAACGGATCTCGACCGGTCAGTTCCTGGATGCGGCCTAGCCGGTGGCGCACTGTGTTGGTGTGCAGGTAGAGGTCCCTCGCGGTTTCGCTCAAAGACCCGCCTGCCGTCAGGAACGCGCGGATGGTGCGGACATGTTGGGTGCCGCGCAGGCGATCGGTCTCGGCGAGGGGATCGATCAGCTGCTGGCTGAAGGGCGCGAGTTGGACCAGGGGGAGTTGCTCGAGCAGGCTCTCCAGGGTGCTCAACTGATCCGGTCCCACCCGGTGGCCGCGACGTCGTGCCAGATCCAGCGCGATACGCGCCTGACCGATCGCCGATCCGATCTCCATGAGCGGCACCGGAGCGGAGTATCCCGACGGCAGCGAGAGTTCCTCGGCCATGTCCAGAGATTCGGCGGCCACCATCAGACACAGATCCGGTGCGTCACCGACCAAGGCTGTAGGGATCGCTATCGAGAGCAGCGCACCAGCTCCGGCGGGCCATGCCGAGCAGGTCAATTCACCGGCTGCAAATCCGGGCCAATCCAGCAGCTGGCTCAGGGCATCGGGGAGCAACATCCGTCGCTCCACCAGCGACAGCAGCTGACCGACGCGCTCGCGGGCCAGCGCGGACTCGACGTCGCGCTGGACCTGGGTGGCTCGGACGAACCGGGCAATCAGGTCAAGAAGAGCCGGCTCCGGTTGCTCGCCGCGCCCCACCCACCCCAGGGTGCCCAGCCCGGGAACGCCGACCGTCACCACCGGGGACTCACTTTCTGCAGTGTCCACCGTGTCGCCGGGGTCGAGCAAAAAGTAGCATTCCAGGATCTGGCCGGCGGTATCTAGCAGTTCGCGAGCCGACTCATGCCGACGCAAGGACGAAAGTAGTTCTGGAACAAGGGCATTGGTTGCTCGTGCGATGGCGATCTCGGCGCCCAGCTCGTACTCGGCGACGAATCGACTCACCGAACTGAACGGCACACTCGGCGATGCGATCAGCACCGGCAAGCGAAGGCGGCGGCACTCCGACAGCAGAGCGGGCGGCACCGTGTCGTGGCCGTCACCGATGCCGAAGCACACGCCCGCCACACCCGCGCCCGCCAACGATTCGGCGAACGTGCGGCAGTCCGACGGTGTCTGCAGGCTGATCCCCACCGTGCAGACCAACTCGTTGCCCCGCAGATAACGAGCCGGGTCCCGCATCTCGGTGGTGTGCGCCCAGCTGATCGTCCGGTCGAGGTCCTGCGGAGCGCTGTCGGGCACCGCAAGGCCTAGCCCTGAGGCCTCGAGCAGGTCGCGCAGGCTCGGGGCGCCGGGTTGGACCATTGGACGAGCGTAACGCCGTCGTCACATCTGCGGCTGGTCGCGTTGTGCGATCCTCCAATGGCAGCGACTCGCGAAGTGCGTTCGCTGCGTCTTCGGCAAATCGGCTAGCGCCCATGCTGACCGGGCGTGATAGTTCCTGGCACCAGTGTCGAGAAGTGGGAGCAGGACATGTCGTCATCGATCATCCCCGCCGAGCAGCCCCCGTTGCTGCGCAGAGAGTTCTCGTTGTGGTCGGCGTTTGCGTTCGCGTTCGCCTTCATCTCGCCGATCGTCGCGCTCTACGGCATCTTCGGGTTGGCGCTGTCGGCGGCCGGGCCGAGCTTCTGGTGGGGTTTCCTGCTGGTGTTCGGCGGACAGTTCCTGGTCGCGCTGATCTTCGCCACCCTGGTTTCGCGCTGGCCGCTGGAGGGGTCGATCTACCAATGGTCACGCCGCCTGCTCGGCACCACCTACGGCTGGTTCGCCGGCTGGGTCTACATGTGGACGTTGGTGATCGCGATGGCGACCGTGGCCATCGGGGCCGCCGGTTTCATTGCCAACATCTTCGGGGTGGAGGAACCCACGGGCGGCACACTCGCGCTGATCGCGCTGGTGATTCTGTTGGCCGGCACCGCAGTCAACCTGGTCGGGCGGCGGGCGCTGAAGATCTTCATGGTCGGCAGCATCATCGCCGAGGTGATCGGTTCGGTTGGCCTGGGTACCTGGCTGCTGCTCTTCCATCGGCACAACTCGCTGTCGGTGCTGTTCACCGGTGGCGGCCCCGACGTCGACGGCTGGGCATACCTCAGTGGCCCGTTCCTGATGGCCGTTGCCTTCATCGGCTGGTCCTTCGTCGGTTTCGAAAGTGCCGGCTCGATCGCCGAAGAGGTGCACGAACCGCGTCGGGACCTGCCCAAGGCGGTGCTGTTCTCGCTGGTGTTCATCGCGGTGGTGGTGGCCTACTCCAGCCTGGCGATCATCCTGGCGATCCCCGATCTGGGTGCGGTCGCCGACGGTACCGTGGCCGACCCGGTGTACGACACCCTGACCACGGCCTTAGGTGCCGGCGTCGCCAAACCTGTTGAGCTGCTGTTCGTCATCGGCTTCCTGGCCAGCTTCCTCGCTCTGCAAACGTCGGCCTCACGCGTCATCTGGGCCTACGCCCGCGACGGTGCCCTGCCTGCGGCCGCAGCGCTGGTCCGGTTGCGTGGTCAGGCGCGGATTCCGGTCATGGCGATCCTGGTCACGACGGTGATCGGTGCTGCGCTGTTCCTGCTCAGTATCGTTGCCGGGGACGTCTATTCGCTGATGGTCAACTTCACCGCCGGCGGTTTCTACCTGGCCTTCCTGTTCCCCCTGGTCGGCTTCCTGGTGGTACTGCTGCGCGGTGCCTGGACATCCGCTGCGTTCTCATTGGGCCGTGCGACCCTGCCGGTGGCGGTGGTGGCCGCGGTGTGGGCGGTGTTGCAGTTCATCAACATCGCCTGGCCGCGAGCGGCTTTCGAGCAGCGCTACCTGGACTGGTCGGTGTGGATTGGCGTCGTGGTGCTGGGGCTGATCGGCGCCGTCGTGTTGGCCAGCGTGCGTAGCCGGATCCTGGGCACCGCCGTTATCGACGATATCGAAGCCCAGGATGAACGAGCCGACGATCGGGCGTCAACGGGTGAGTGAACATCCGGTAGCGCTGGTCACCGGTGGCGCAAGCGGTATCGGTGCGGCCGTCGTCGAGGCGCTGACGCAGCGGGGGTTCACCGTCGGTTGCCTCGACCTGAATGGGTCGACGATTGGTGCTGAACATACTGTCTGCGTTGATGTTTCGGATGCTTCGGCCGTCCGTGATGCCGTTGGAAGGATCCGGGACGCGCTCGGGCCCATCCGTGCTGTCGCGACGGTGGCCGGTTATTACGAGATGGCGGCGGTCACCGATATCAGCGCTGAATCATGGACCCGGATGCTGCGGGTCCACCTGGGCGGTCTGGTGAACGTGGCACGAGCGACTTTGCCCGACCTGATCGAGCACCGCGGATCGCTGGTCGCCGTTGCCAGCGAACTGGCGATCGGCGGTGGTGACGGCGATGCGCACTACGCCGCGGCCAAGGGGGCGATCCTCGGGTTCGTCCGCAGTCTCGCCGCGGAGGTGGCCGGCCGCGGTGTGCGGGTCAACTGTGTGGCTCCCGGACCGACCGATACCCCGTTACTGGCAGCCGATTCCCCCTGGCGGGCCGCCGATTACCTGACGACGCTGCCGCTACGGCGACTGGCGTCTCCGCAGGAGGTGGCGCGATGCGTCGAATACCTGCTCTGTGATGCGACATTCAGCGTCGGCGACATCGTCAACGTCAACTCCGGAGCCGTGATATGACCAATCTCGACGGGCGGGTGGCCCTGGTCACCGGCGCCGCCCAGGGGATGGGTACCGCGCACGCGCGACGCCTGGCGGCCGCGGGAGCGACGGTGGCGGTCAACGATATCCATGGCAGCCCCGAGCTGACTGCGCTCGCCGACGAGATCGGTGGTGTGACAGTCCCGGGTGATGTGTCCGATCCGGTCGAATGCGTCCGCATCGCCGCCGACGTCGCGCGGGTGACCGGCGGTCTGGACATCCTGGTGGCCAACCACGCCTACATGACCATGGCACCGCTGCTCGACCACGACGACGCCGACTGGTGGAAGGTGGTCGACACCAACCTGGGTGGCACGTTCTTCCTTGTGCAGGCTGTCCTTCCGCATATGCGCGCCGCCGGCGCCGGGCGGATCGTGGTGATCACCAGCGAGTGGGGCGTGACCGGGTGGCCGGAAGCCACCGCATACGCAGCCGCCAAGTCCGGGCTGATCTCGTTGGTCAAGACACTCGGGCGCGAACTGGCACGCGAACACATCATCGTCAACGCCGTCGCCCCCGGCGTCACCGACACCCCGCAGCTGCTGGTCGATGCCGAGGCCGCCGGGGTCGGCATCGAAGCGATTCACGAGCGCTACGCAGCGTCGATCCCGTTGGGGCGCATCGGGTCTCCCGATGAAATCGCCGCGGCGGTGGAGTTGTTGGCCGACTTCGATCTGGAAGCGGTTGTTGGACAGGTGATCTCGTGCAACGGCGGCTCGACACGGTCGAGAGCATGACAACAGGAGGACATGTGCAGTACGTACAGTCGGAGACGGGCGTGCTGGGGCAGGTCGATGCGCAGGTGGTACCGCGCTACGCCGGCATCGGGACGTTCGCGCGTCTACCGCAGCGCCACGAGGTCGACGACTACGACATCGCCGTCGTAGGTGTGCCTTTCGACAGTGGAGTGACCTACCGACCCGGCGCCCGCTTCGGCCCGGCCGCGATCCGTCAGGCCTCCCGGCTGCTCAAGCCGTATCACCCGGCGCTGGATGTGGCGCCGTTCGCGGCGGCGCAGGTCGTCGACGCCGGTGACATCGCGGCCAACCCCTTCAATATCGACGCCGCCATCGACGAGATCCGTGCCGGGGTCCTCGGGTTGCTCACCCGACCGGAGCAACGGGTGGTGCTGCTCGGCGGCGACCACACCATTGCCCTGCCGGCGCTGCAAGCCATCAACGAAGTGCACGGACCGGTAGCGCTGGTCCACTTCGACGCCCACCTCGACACCTGGGACACCTACTTTGGTGCACCCTGCACCCACGGCACGCCCTTCCGGCGGGCATCCGAGCAGGGTTTGTTGGTCAAAGACCGCTCGGCTCATGTGGGCATCCGTGGCTCGCTCTATGACCGCGCCGATCTTCTACAGGACGCCGAACTCGGTTTCACCGTGGTGCACTGCCGCGATATCGACCGCATCGGTATCGACGGGGTCATCGAACGTGTGCTGGCCAGAGTGGGTGAGCATCCGGTGTATGTGTCCATCGACGTCGACGTGCTGGATCCGGCGTTCGCGCCGGGAACTGGCACGCCCGAGATCGGCGGGATGACCAGCCGCGAGCTGGTGGCGGTGCTGCGGGCGATGCGCGAGCTCAACATCGTCGGCGCCGATGTGGTCGAAGTGGCGCCTGCCTACGACCAAGCCGAGATCACCGCCGTCGCCGGGGCCAACCTGGCCTACGAGCTGATCTCACTTATGGTTCGGTGATGAGTCAAATACGTTGGCCCGACGGTAAAACCGCGGCGGCCGCCTTCACCTTCGATGTGGACGCCGAGTCGGCCGTGTTGTGGGATACCTCGGGAGACTGGGCCGCGGTCGGCGCCCGGATGAGCGTGATGAGCCATCAGGCCTACGGTCCACTGGTCGGCATCCCCCGAATCCTGGACCTGCTGGAGCGCCACCAGATCGCCTCGACGTTCTTCGTGCCCGGGCACACCGCCGATCGCTATCCCGAAGCGATCCGGAGCATCGTGGCCGCCGGCCACGAAATCGCCCACCACGGATACCTGCACGAGCAGCCCACCAAGCTGACACTCGAGCAGGAGATCGATGTGCTCGACCGGGGGCTGGCTGCCCTTGCTGATGTTGCCGGGGTACGGCCCTGCGGTTATCGGGCCCCGATGTGGGACTTATCGTGGCGCACCCCAGGCCTGTTGGCAGAGCGCGGCTTCCTTTACGACTCCTCGCTGATGGACTCCGATCACCCCTACGAGTTGGCGATCACTCCCGGCGCCGAACAATCCCTGGTCGAAATCCCGATTCAATGGGCGCTCGACGATTGGGAGCAGTACTGCTATTTGCCGGATATTTCCGGTAGTGGGTTGATCGAGAGCCCGCGTAAGGCACGTGAGTTGTGGCAGCTGGAATTCGACGGGCTGCGGAGCGTCGGCGGCTGTTGGGTGCTGACCAATCATCCGTTCCTCACCGGGCGGCCATCTCGCGCTGCCGAACTCGACGACCTGATGCGCTACGTCCTCGACCATGACGACGTGTGGACGACCAATCTGGCCACCATCGCCGAACATGTTCGCAGCTTTGCGCTATCGCCACGCTCCATCACCCCGCCCGACGTGCCCCGCTGATGGACGAGACCGCCTATGTGGCAGCCGTAGAGGGCGAGTTACAGGCGATCGTGACAGCAGGGATCGCCGAGGGCCTCCAATCGATCGACGCCGAACTGCAGCCGTATGCGGCCCTGTGCACGTCTGCGGTGACCTCGGGGGGCAAACGTCTACGGCCGCGGTTCGCCTACTGGGGCTGGCGTGCCGGCAATGCCGACCCCGATACCGTGTCGCAGATTGTCACCATGGGTGCTGCCCTGGAGTTACTGCACGCCGCAATTCTGGTCCACGACGACATCATCGACAGCGCACCGCTGCGCCGTGGCCTGCCCTCGGTCCGCGCGGCCTTGGCCGATCGGCACCGGAGTCGTCAATGGGCTGGGGAAGCAACGCATTTCGGTGATCATGCGGCTCTGCTTGTCGGCGACTTACTGTGGGCGGCGGCTCAGGACGCTATCGCCGACGCCACCGCGGAGATCCCCGAACCGCGGCGGGGACAGACCGTGACGGCATTCCGTGCGATGCGACTGGAAGTCATGGCCGGTCAGCTCCTTGAACTCGACGCGCAGGCGGCCCGGCTGCTCACCGATGAAGCGGCCGACAAAATCGTCATGTACAAGACCTCGAAGTACACCGTGGAGCGGCCGGTCGCGCTGGGTCTGACAGTCGCAGACGCCTCACCGGGCGCCACGCTGTCGCTGGGCCGCTACGCCGCGGCAACCGGGCGAGCCTTTCAGCTCTGCGACGATTTCGCTGATCTCTACGGGCCGACCGATACCAGCGGCAAGACCGCCGGCGGAGACATCCGCGACGGTAAGCCCACCGAGCTTCTCGGCACAGCATTGCGGTCAGCCACCGAGGCCCAACGCCAGACGTTGATCAGGGTCGTCGGTGATCCCGATGCCGACCAGTCGGCGATCGACGAGGTCAAGCGGATATTTCTCGCCACCGGTGCGGTACGTGCGGTGGAAAGCCGGGTCGGTGCGCTCGCCGCCAACGCCCGCGAGGCGCTGCTCGACGGTGACGCGAGCCTTTCACCGCAGGTGGTCGCGGCCTTTGAGGCCCTGCTCGCCGAATGCACCGACTTGTCTTTTCTGACGACGGCGTCAAAGAAGTAGGCGAAATTTCACAGGTTGCTCTCAGCTTTGTGCGATGCTCTCCCGAGTGCGGCCGATCGGCGGCCGGCGTGAAGGGGAGATCATGCTGCAGACCGTCCGTCCCTACCTGACCACTGGTATCGCACTCGTCGGGGCGGCTGTCATCGTTGCCGCACCAATCACCGTGGCGCCCCCCGACTTATCGCCCGCCCAGATCGTGGCGTGCGCCGAGACGATCACGCAGACCGCATCAGTGGAGCTGGCCGGGTTCACCGAAGCGCTGATTACCGCCGTCATAGACACGGTGGTCTTCTATCCGAAGCTGTTTGTGGATGTGGCACCCGGCCTCGTCGTGCAAGCCATCGTGAACGGTCAATTCGCCAGCCTGGTTCCCCTGGCCGTCGAGATCGCGCTGCTCGGGGTCACCGGCCCCATCCAGTTGTTGGCCGGTCCGTTCATCACTGAACTCCCGCTGCCCCTGGGCACTGCCGACGGGGTGGTCTTCAACACGCTGCAGATCCTGAAAGCCGTTCCGACCATGGTGGTCGCTCTGCTCCAGGCGCCCGCCGCATTCCTCGACGGCGACCTGACGCTGGCACAAGCCATCGATGCGACGATCGATGCTGTCGTCACGGGGTTCACCACGCCGATCGTCTCGATACAGAAGATCGTCGCGGCCTTGCTCGGCACTTTGCCATTCGCCGCGCCCGCCGCGGCACCTCTGACCAAGGACCGCTCGACCGCCGGGGTGACGTCCCTACCGGCGGCCGCATCGGAGACGAAGGTGGTCACCCTCGACGTGGCCCCCGAGGCAACCCCCAAGGCGAAGAAGACCACCCGCGCCACCAACGTCACCGTAGCTGAGCCGGAAACTGTTGCCCCGCTGAGTGTTCAGAGTGACAGTCCGGCGAAGGCCGCTCCGGTGAAGAGCGGTAAGCCGGCCAGTGCCGCCGCCGGCGGGGACGCGACACCGGCGCCGGGCAAGAGTGGCAAGTCCACCGGTGCCCGCAGTGCGGGACACGCCAAGGCGGACGCTTCCAACTGATCGTGACGCTGGGCCGCGAATAGTCGAGCAGGGCGCGGTTGACGTAAACGTACGCTTTTCGACCATGGGCGAAAAAGAGTCCAGTACGTCGCGACTGTCGATCGGTGACTGGGTGCAGGCGGGTTTTGGCATGATCGCCGAAGAGGGGCTCAAGGCGCTGACCATCGACCGACTGTGCCGACGGCTCGGCGTCACCAAGGGCAGCTTCTACTGGCATTTCGCGGATATGAAGACCTATCGCGACGCGCTGATCGATGCGTGGGCGGCGTTGCGCGACGAAGATCGGGGTCATTTCGACGACCTGACGGCTTTACCGCCCCGGCAGCGGTTGTCGGAGATGATGTCGGCGCTTGTCGGACCCCGGCATTGGATGTTGGAACGGGCCATGCGGGAGTGGGCGCGCTCCGAGCCGACGGTCCAAGAAGCAGTGCGCGTCTCAGATCAGCGGGTGGTTTCGGCTGTGCGACAAGCCTTTCTGGATGACGGCTTCGACACCGAGAATGCCGACATTCGAGCCAACGCAACGTTTGCGGTCGGTATCGGATTCCTGCACCTGGCCGGCTCGACGCCGAATCAGCAGCTGGCGGCCCAACGCGACCGCTTTCTGGACATCATGCTGGCGCACTGACATCGACGAGCCATCCATACTAAAAGGTATGGTAGCGTCGCAACGCATGACGCTGGTCACCGAAGAGTTTGTTGTCCGCTTGGCGAGCCGGGCTGGTGAAGCCGAGGAACTGCGCCGACTGCCGGATGCCACCATCGATGAATTCCGCTCCAGCACATTGCCCAACCTGCTCGTCCCGACTCGCTATGGCGGGGCCCAGGCCGACTTTCCCGCCGTCCTCGACCCAATCCGTCGGATGGCCCACGGCTGCACGTCGAGTGCCTGGACGCTGGGCTTTTACACGCTGCACAACTGGATGCTGGCATTGTTTGAAGAACAAGCCCAGGACGAGGTGTTCGCGTCTGGCCCGGTGCTGTGCCCGGCCCCGCTGGCACCCACCGGGCATGGGGCACCGGTCGACGGGGGCATCCGACTGACCGGGAGATGGTCCTGGGCAACAGGAGTCATGGCCGCGGACTGGGTGTTGGTGGGCGCGCTCTGTGGGGAAGGTAGTGACATCTATCCGGCACTGGCGTTGCTCCCGGCCGCCGATATCGAGATTGCCGATGTCTGGCACACCGCGGGGATGCGGGGAACCGGATCCAACGACGTCATCGTCACCGATGTGTTCATCCCCGAGCACCGGTTGGTCAAGGTCGTCGACATCTACGGTGGCACCGCACCGGGCGCGGCCCTGCATGACTCGCCGACGTACCGCTGGCCGCTGGTGCCCGCCCTGGCGCTCGTCGCCGCGATGCCCGCATTGGGCACCGCCGAGCACGTCGTCGATCTGTTCGCCACCAGACTCACCGAGCGGGTGTTGGCGTATTCCGGTGCGGCACAGAAAGATCAACCAGCCGCACAGGCCAGACTCGGCGACGCGCGGGTACGGCTACGTGCGCTGCACGGTCTGCTCGGGCTGACCGTCGACGGTATCGAGTCGATCGTCGGTAGCGGGGAACGGGTGCCCAAGGCTGACCGGGCATCCGCCAGGGCCGCCGCCGCGCATATCGTGCACGAGTCCCGTGCGGTCGTTGCCGACCTGATGGAGGCATCGGGTGCCAGCGCGCACTTTCTGGCCAATCCGCTGCAGCGGGCCCGACGCGATATCGACATGGTCTCTGGACACGTCGTCTTCGACTACGACGTCAGCCGCGAACTCGCCGGTGCGCTGGAGGTCGGTGCGAAGGTATTGCCGTTCGCGATGATCTAGACCTAGAGCCCGAGCGCCTGATAGGTCCGCTTGACGAATTTCGGTTGCGCGGTAAGCAATTTGACCTGCGAGGTGTTACCCGCAATGGCCGAGGCATCCGGTGTCAGGTTCGGCTGATTCTGAATCAAGTACATCAGGATCAGATCGGCCGAGGGGTCGGCCTGCCACCACGTTCCGTAGGCGCCGGGCCAGGTGAAGGTGCCAAGGCCGCCGGGCCCGAACAGCGGCGCCGACTTCACCGGGTCGGTGACCACCGACAGGTTCAGGCCGAAGCCGCGGCCAATCCAGTAGGGCATTCCCAGGAACGGGATCTGCTTCTGCTCCTGGGTCAGCGCATCGGTGCGCATCAACCGGGCTGATTCGGGTGCGAGCACCCGCACCCCGTCAACGGTGCCGTCGCCCAACAACATCCGGATGAACTGCAGATAGTCGTCGGCGGTCGAGAGCAATCCGCCACCGCCCTGGCAGAACGGCGGCGGCTCGATCGCGGGCGGCCCCATCGCGCCGTGCTGCAGCGTGCTCTTCTCGTCGAGTTGATACATCGTCGCGGCGCGGCGCCGCCCTTCCGGCGAGACGAAGAACCCGGTGTCGGACATGCCCAGCGGGTCGAAGATCCGGTCTTTCAACACCTCATGCAGCGGCTTGCCCGCGATCCGCGACACCAGAATGCCGAGCACATCGGTGGAATGGCTGTAGGTCAGCTGCTGTCCGGGTTGATGAACTAGGGGCAGCTGCGCCAGCGCCGCCAGCCAGTGGTCCTGGTCCTGGCGGAACGGCAGCTTGGCATAGGCCCGGCTGAGCGGTCCGGGGATGGAAAAGCTGTAGGCCATCCCGCTGCGATGCGTCATCAGATCGTCCACGGTGATGGGGCGCTGCGCAGGCACGGTCCGGTCCAGCGGGCCCTCCGCTTCGACCAGCACCCGCATCTGCGCGAACTCGGGCAGCCAACGGGTGATCGGGTCACGCAGCGCCAGCTTGCCGTCTTCGATGAGCGTCATGGCCGCGGCCACGGTGACGGGTTTGCTCATCGATGCGATCCGGAAAATGGTGTCGCGCTGCATCGGCACGCCGGCGTCGACATCACGGTAGCCGATCTCGTTGACCTGCAGCACTTTTCCGCCCTGCCACACCAGGGTGACGGCACCGGCCAACAGGCCGCCGTCGACGGCCTCACGAATGGAGGCCTGATTGAGGTCGAGGTTCACCCTTGCGAGGCTAGCTGGCCGCCTCGTGGCGTTCGGCGTGTACCAGTAGGAACGCCATCACCACGCCATCATCGCGCGGGCCGTCGTCACGTGGTACCGAGAGCGGTCGTATCGAGACCACAGTCCAGCCCGCGCCGCAGATCGTCTCGCGCAGGCTGGCCTCCGATACACCGGGTCGTCGCCACTGCGGGCCCGCGGATTCACTGTCGGCGAAACAGCTGATCAGCAGGCTGGCCCCCGGCCGGGCCGCCCGGTATGCGGCCGCGGCGTACCGCGACCGTTCGGCGGCGTCGAGGCAGTGGTACATCCCGCTGTCGACGATCGTGTCGAAGATGCCCCGGTAACCGGCCAGATCGGTGGCGTCGCCGACGGCGAAGGTGACGCTCACGCCGGCCTCGTGCGCCCGGCGCCGCGCCGTGATCAGCGCCGTCGGCGAAATTTCGACAGCGGTGACCCGGTGGCCGCGCCCGGCCAGGAATACCGCGTTATCGCCAAGACCGCAGCCGATGTCGAGCACCTCGCCACGGATCAGCCCCTCGGCCTGCCAGGTCAGGACAGACTCTTTAGGGGCTTTGGTATCCCAGGGCGGGGTCTCGACCGCGGGTAGACCCGGCCCGGGGGACTCGCCGCGATAGAGCGCCTCGAAGTCGATCCGCGAGCTGCCCGTCATTATCCCGAGACTAGTAGTTGGTGTTAGGCTGCCCCGCAGTTCGACATCCTTTAACGATCCGTCCAGAGAGGCGGAGAAGGAGGTCATGTTTGACCATGGGCTCTACCGAACCCTCCTCAGGTGGCGCGGATGCGCACGACCGGGAGCTGATGTCCGCATCGGACGTCAGCCGGACCGTCTCTCGCATCGCCCACCAGATCATCGAAAAGACCGCGCTCGATGGCGCGGGTGCACCTCGCGTGGTGCTCCTGGGAATTCCGACCCGTGGCGTCCTGCTTGCCACCCGCCTCGCGCGCAATATCGCCGAGTACTCAGGTGTCGACGTCGCTCACGGTGCCCTGGACATCACCCTCTACCGCGACGACCTCAACACCAAACCCCCGCGACCACTCGAGGACACCTCGATTCCCGACGGCGGGATCGACGGCGCCCTGGTGATCCTCGTCGACGACGTCCTCTATTCCGGCCGCTCGGTGCGTTCGGCACTGGACGCTTTGCGCGATATCGGCCGTCCGCGCGCGGTGCAGTTGGCGGTACTGGTCGACCGCGGCCACCGCGAACTTCCCATCCGCGCCGATTACGTCGGCAAGAACGTGCCCACCTCGCGCAGCGAGAACGTCAAGGTGCGCTTGTCCGAGCACGACGGCCACGACGGCGTGACGATCGCGCCCTACGGAGGACCCGCAAGGTGAAGCACCTGCTGACCGCCGCCGACCTGACCCGCGACGAGGCCACCGCGATCCTTGATGACGCCGACCGCTTCGCCAACGCCCTGGTGGGCCGCGAAGTCAAGAAGCTGCCGACCCTGCGGGGCCGCACCATCATCACCATGTTCTATGAGAACTCCACCCGCACCCGGGTGTCATTCGAGGTGGCAGGCAAGTGGATGAGCGCCGACGTGATCAACGTCAGTGCGTCGAGTTCGTCTGTGTCCAAAGGGGAATCGCTGCGCGATACCGCGCTGACGCTGCGCGCTGCCGGGGCCGACGCCCTGATCATCCGCCACCCGGCGTCCGGGGCGGCGCAGCAGCTGGCGCAGTGGACCAACACCGGTGCCACCGGGCCGTCGGTGATCAACGCCGGTGACGGCACCCACGAGCATCCGACGCAAGCCCTGCTGGATGCGCTGACACTGCGCCAACGCCTGGGCTCGGTGGAGGGCAGACGGGTCGTGATCGTCGGAGACATCCTGCACAGCCGGGTCGCCCGGTCCAATGTCGAGCTGCTGGCCACCCTGGGTGCCGAAGTGGTGCTGGTCGCCCCACCGACCCTGCTGCCGGTCGGGGTATCGGACTGGCCGGTGAGCGTTTCGCATGATCTGGACGCTGAGCTGCCCGCCGCTGACGCCGTGCTGATGCTGCGGGTGCAGGCCGAACGGATGACGGGTGGGTTCTTCCCGTCTACCCGGGAGTACTCGGTGCTCTACGGGTTGTCCGAGAAGCGCCAAACGCTGCTGCCCGAGCACGCCGTGGTACTGCACCCCGGCCCGATGCTCCGCGGCATGGAGATCGCCTCCTCGGTCGCCGATTCATCGCAATCGGCAGTGCTGCAACAAGTTTCCAACGGTGTCCATGTGCGGATGGCAGTGCTGTTCCATCTGCTCGTCGGGACGGCCGAGCCGGCACAGGTCGAGGAGCAAGCATGAGCGTTCTGATCCGCGGTGTGCGGCTCTACGGTGAGGGGCCCGAGGTCGACGTGCTCGTCGACGACGGGCAGATTGCCGCTATCGGTCAGGAGCTGGTAGCCGATCTGGACCTCGTCGACGTGATCGACGCGGCGGGACAGGTGCTACTTCCGGGGTTTGTCGACCTGCACACCCATCTGCGTGAGCCGGGCCGCGAAGATACCGAGACCATCGAAACCGGCTCGGCGGCAGCGGCCCTGGGCGGATTCACCGCCGTGTTCGCGATGGCCAACACCAATCCGGTAGCCGACTCGGTGGTAGTCACCGATCACGTGTGGAATCGCGGGCAGGCTGTCGGCCTGGTCGACGTCCACCCCGTGGGGGCCGTCACGGTCGGTCTGGAAGGTAAGCAGCTCACCGAGATGGCGATGATGGCTGGTGGCGTCGGCCAGGTGCGGATGTTCTCCGATGACGGCCATTGCGTGGATGATCCGCTGGTCATGCGTCGTGCACTGGAGTACGCCACCGGCCTGGGCGTACTGATCGCCCAGCATGCCGAAGAACCGCGGCTGACCGTCGGCGCCGTGGCCCATGAGGGGGCCAACGCCGCCAAGCTCGGCCTGGCCGGTTGGCCCAGAGCGGCCGAAGAGTCGATCGTGGCCCGCGACGCGATCCTGGCGCGCGACGCCGGAGCTCGCGTGCACATTTGCCACGCCTCCACCGCGGGCACCGTCGAGATCTTGAAATGGGCCAAAGCGCAGGGTGTTTCGATCACGGCCGAGGTCACCCCGCATCATCTACTGCTCGATGACAGCCGACTGGCCACCTACGACGGCGTGAACCGGGTCAACCCGCCGCTGCGGGAGGCCTCCGACGCGCAGGCACTGCGCCAGGCGCTGGCCGATGGCGTGATCGACTGTGTGGCCACCGACCACGCGCCGCATGCCGAACACGAGAAGTGTGTCGAATTCGCTGCGGCCAGGCCCGGCATGCTGGGTTTGCAGACCGCGCTGTCGGTCGTCGTCGCGACGATGGTCGTTCCCGGCCTGATGACCTGGCGCGACGTCGCCCGGGTGATGAGTGAGAATCCCGCGGCGATCGCGGGACTGCCCGATCAGGGTCGTCCGTTGGAGGTTGGTGAACCGGCGAACCTGACGATCATCGACCCGGATGCCACCTGGACGGTTTCCGGTGGCGCACTGGCCAGCCGCTCGGCCAACACGCCGTTCGAGTCAATGGTGTTGCCCGCCACCGTGACTGCCACCCTGCTGCGGGGCACCGTCACCGCCAAGAACGGGAAGTGTCCATTGTGAACACCCCGACGCTGGTGAGCTCACTGGTGTTCGCCGCCGTGCTGGTGGTGCTGATCGCCTTTTTCATCCACCTGATCCTGCGCGGCTGGCGGCGTCGGGCCGAGCGGCAGGTCACGTTGGTCGGCAAGCTGCCCCCGATGCCCGACACCGTGGGACCTGCGCTGATCTCCGCGACCAGGGGCCTCTACGTCGGCAGCACGTTCGCGCCGAGTTGGCAGGACCGGATCGCGGTCGGTGACCTGGGTTTCCGTACCAAGGCCGTGTTGACCAGGTATCCCGAAGGAATCATGGTGCAGCGCACCGGCGCGACGCCGATCTGGATTCCCGACGAGTCGATCACCGCGATCCGCACCGAGCGCGGGATCGCGGGCAAAGCCATGACACACGAAGGCATTCTGGCGATCCGGTGGCGCTTGCCGTCGGGTACTGAGATCGATACCGGCTTCCGCGGCGACGACCGCGGCGAGTACAGCAAATGGGTTTCGCAGGGTAGCGAGGGCACGGACGCCAGCATGAAGGATGAGGCATGACCGACAGTGATAACAACGGCAAAGCCGTGTTGGTCCTCGAGGATGGTCGGGTGTTCACTGGAACGCCGTTCGGCGCGATCGGGCAGACGCTGGGTGAGGCGGTGTTCTCCACCGGGATGTCCGGCTACCAGGAAACCCTGACCGACCCCAGCTACCACCGACAGATCGTGATCGCGACGGCGCCCCAGATCGGTAACACCGGGTGGAACCACGAGGACGCCGAAAGTCGCGGCGACCGGATCTGGGTGGCGGGCTACGCCGTTCGGGACCCGTCGCCACGTGCCTCCAACTGGCGGGCCACCGGCACACTTGACGACGAACTGGTCCGGCAGGGCATCGTCGGCATCGCCGGGATCGACACCCGCGCGGTGGTGCGGCACCTGCGCAGCCGCGGCTCCATGAAAGCCGGGGTGTTCTCCGGGAGCGTGCTGGCCGATCAGCAGGAACTGGTTGCGCGGGTTCGTGGCCAGGAGGCCATGCTGGGCGCCGACCTGGCAGGCGAAGTCAGCACCGACACGGTGTATGTCGTGGAGCCCGAGGGGACACCACGGTTCACGGTCGCCGCACTGGATCTCGGTATCAAGACCAACACGCCACGGAACTTCGCACTGCGCGGTATCCGCAGCCATGTGCTGCCGTCATCGGCGACATTCGACCAGATCGCGGAACTCAAGCCCGACGGCGTGTTCTTGTCGAACGGCCCCGGCGATCCGGCCACCGCCGACGACGTGGTCGCGGTGACGCAGCAGGTACTCGAGGCTGGCATCCCGTTGTTCGGCATCTGTTTCGGCAACCAGATCCTCGGCCGGGCGCTGGGGAGGTCCACCTACAAGATGACGTTCGGGCATCGCGGCATCAACGTGCCGGTCATCGACCACATCACCGGGCGGGTCGCGATCACCGCGCAGAACCACGGCTTCGCGCTGGAAGGTGAAGCCGGTGAAGAGTTCGACACCCCGTTCGGTGCGGCCATCGTCAGCCACACCTGCGCCAATGACGGTGTCGTCGAAGGGATCAGGCTGGCCAACGGGCGGGCGTTCTCGGTCCAGTACCACCCGGAAGCCGCCGCAGGCCCGCACGACGCCAACTACCTGTTCGACGATTTCATCACGCTGATGGCAGGGGAGAAGCGCTAGATGCCCCTGCACCGTTCCGCGAGCGAGCGTGTTTGTCCGCAACACGCCGCCAATATCTGTACAAACACGCGCGCTCGCAGGGAGAACTAATGCCACGTCGCACTGATCTCAACCACGTCCTGGTCATCGGCTCGGGGCCGATCGTCATCGGACAGGCCTGCGAATTCGACTACTCGGGCACGCAGGCGTGCCGGGTGCTGCGCGCCGAAGGCCTACAGGTCAGTCTGGTGAACTCCAACCCGGCGACCATCATGACCGATCCCGAATACGCCGATAACACCTACGTCGAACCGATCACCGCCGCCTTCGTGGAGAAGATCTTCGCCCAGCAAGCCGAGCGCGGCAACAAGATTGACGCGGTGCTGGCCACCCTGGGCGGACAGACCGCGCTGAACACTGCCGTCGCTCTGCATGAGGGTGGTGTGCTCGAAAAGTACGGCGTCGAGATGATCGGCGCCGACTTCGAGGCCATCCAGCGCGGCGAGGATCGGCAGAAGTTCAAGGATATCGTCGCCAAGGTCGGTGGCGAGTCCGCGAAGTCCGCGGTCTGCTACACGATGGAAGAGGTCCGCGAGACAGTCGCCGACCTCGGCCTTCCGGTGGTTGTTCGGCCGTCGTTCACGATGGGTGGGCTTGGGTCCGGCATGGCGTACTCGGTCGAGGACGTGGAGCGGATGGCCGGCGACGGTTTGGCCGCCTCGCCCACCGCCAACGTGCTGATCGAGGAATCCATTTACGGCTGGAAGGAATTCGAGCTCGAGCTCATGCGCGATCACCGCGACAACGTGGTCGTCGTCTGCTCGATCGAGAACTTCGACCCGATGGGCGTGCACACCGGTGACTCGGTCACCGTCGCACCGGCCATGACCCTGACCGACCGCGAGTACCAGAAGATGCGCGACCTGGGCATCGACATCCTGCGCGAGGTCGGCGTCGATACCGGTGGCTGCAACATCCAGTTCGCGATCGACCCCAAAGACGGCCGGCTCATCGTGATCGAGATGAACCCGCGGGTGTCACGCTCGAGTGCACTGGCCTCGAAGGCCACCGGTTTCCCGATCGCGAAGATCGCCGCCAAGCTGGCCATCGGCTACACCCTCGACGAGATCGTCAACGACATCACCAAAGAAACACCGGCGTGTTTCGAGCCCACACTTGACTACGTGGTGGTCAAGGCGCCACGGTTCGCCTTTGAGAAGTTCCCTGGTGCCGATGCCACCCTGACCACCACCATGAAATCCGTCGGCGAGGCAATGTCGTTGGGCCGCAACTTCATCGAGGCCCTCGGCAAGGTGATGCGGTCCCTGGAGACCAAGCGGGCCGGGTTCTGGACCGGCGCGGAAATCGAGGGCACGGTCGAGGAGATCCTGGAACGGCTGCACACCCCGACCGACGGACGGCTCTACGACATCGAGGCCGCGCTGCGGTTCGGGGCCAGCGTCGAGGACGTCGCGCAGGCCTCCGGCGTCGACCCGTGGTTTGTCGAACAGATCAACGGCCTCGTCGCGCTGCGAGCCGACCTGTTGGCGGCACCCGTCCTGGACGAAGCACTGTTGCGGCGCGGCAAGCACAACGGGCTTTCGGATCGCCAGATCGCCGCGCTGCGACCGGAACTCGCCGGCGAAATGGGTGTGCGGGCATTGCGGCAGCGGCTCGGTATCCACCCGGTGTTCAAGACTGTGGACACCTGCGCTGCGGAGTTCGAAGCCAAGACGCCGTATCACTACAGCAGCTACGAGATGGATCCCGCCGCCGAAACCGAGGTGGCGCCGCAGACCGAGCGGCCGAAGGTCCTCATCTTGGGATCGGGCCCCAACCGGATCGGCCAAGGCATCGAATTCGATTACAGCTGTGTGCATGCCGCGACGACGTTGACGCAGGCCGGTTTCGAGACGGTGATGATCAACTGCAACCCCGAAACGGTGTCCACCGATTACGACACCGCGGACCGGCTGTACTTCGAACCGCTCACCTTCGAAGATGTCCTCGAAGTGTTCTATGCCGAAACTGCCTCCGGTGCAGGCGGTCCCGGTGTGGTCGGAGCGATCGTCCAACTGGGCGGGCAGACGCCCCTCGGTTTGGCCGAGCGGCTTGAAAAGGCCGGGGTGCCGATCGTCGGAACCAGTCCCAAGGCCATCGACCTCGCCGAGGACCGCGGTGCATTCGGTGACGTGCTGATCGCGGCGGGGCTACCCGCGCCCAAGTTCGGGATGGCGACCAGCTTCGATCAGGCGCGCAAGATCGCCGCCGAGATCGGCTATCCGGTGCTGGTGCGGCCGTCGTATGTGCTCGGTGGCCGTGGCATGGAGATCGTCTACGACGAGCAGACGCTCGAGGGATACATCACCAGGGCCACCGAACTGTCGCCCGAGCACCCGGTGCTGGTGGACCGCTTCCTCGAAGATGCCATCGAGATCGATGTCGACGCCCTGTGCGACGGCACGGAGGTCTACATCGGCGGAATCATGGAGCACATCGAGGAGGCCGGTATCCATTCCGGTGACTCCGCGTGTGCACTGCCGCCGGTGACGCTGGGTCGCCAGGACATTGCGGCGGTGCGCCATGCCACCGAGGCCATCGCGCACGGCGTCGGTGTGGTGGGACTGCTCAACGTGCAGTACGCGCTCAAGGACGACATCCTCTACGTGCTGGAGGCCAACCCGCGGGCCAGCCGGACCGTGCCCTTTGTCTCCAAGGCCACCGCGGTGCCCCTGGCCAAGGCATGTGCGCGGATCATGCTGGGCGCCAGCATCGCCTCGCTGCGCGAGGAGGGTGTCCTGGCCAAAGAAGGCGACGGTTCGAACTCGTCACCCTATGCGCCGATCGCGGTGAAAGAAGCGGTGCTGCCGTTCAACCGGTTCCGTAAAGCCGATGGCACGCAGGTCGATTCGCTGCTCGGTCCGGAGATGAAATCCACCGGGGAGGTGATGGGTATCGACCGGGATTTCGGCAGTGCCTTCGCCAAGAGCCAGACCGCGGCCTACGGTTCGCTGCCGGCCAATGGGACCGTGTTTGTCTCGGTGGCCAACCGCGACAAACGGTCACTGGTGTTCCCGGTCAAACGTCTCGCTGATCTGGGTTTCCGGGTGCTGGCCACCGAGGGCACCGCAGAGATGCTGCGACGCAACGGTATTCCGTGCGACGTGGTGCGCAAGATCTTCGAGGAAGCCACTCCGGACCGACCTGCCCAGTCGGCGGTGGACGCCATCCGCGCCGGCGAGGTGAACATGGTGATCAATACCCCGTACGGCAACTCTGGTCCCCGCATCGATGGATACGAGATCCGGTCGGCTGCCGTACAGATGAACATCCCGTGCGTGACCACCGTGCAGGGCGCGTCGGCGGCGGTGCAGGGCATCGAGGCGGGCATCCGCGGCGATATCGGCGTGCGGTCGCTGCAGGAACTGCACGCCGCGATGGATGGGCGCTGAGAGCGGTGCCAGGGTTTGGCGCCCGGCTCGCCGATGCGATGGCCGCGCGCGGTCCGCTGTGCCTGGGCATCGACCCACACCCGGAGCTGCTGCAGGCGTGGGGACTGACACTGGATGTGACGGGGCTGACCGCCTTCAGTGCGATCTGCGTTGAGGCTTACGCCGGGTTCGCCATCGTCAAACCCCAGATCGCTTTCTTCGAGGCGTATGGCTCGGCCGGTTATGCGGTCCTCGAACGCACGATCGCCGATCTGAACCAGGCGGGTGTTCTGGTGCTCGCCGATGCCAAACGCGGTGATATCGGTACGACGATGGCCGCCTACGCCGCCGCTTGGGCGGGTGATTCGCCGTTGGCCAGCGATGCGGTGACGGCTTCGCCTTATCTGGGCTTCGGCTCGTTGCAACCGCTCCTGGACCTCGCGGCGGCCAACGACCGCGGGGTCTTCGTCCTGGCTGCGACCTCCAACCCTGAGGGGGCGTCGATACAACTGGCACTCACCCCTGATGGACGCACTATCGCCCAGTCGATGGTTGATGCGGCCGCCAAGGTCAATGCCGCGTCATCGGCCCCGGGTTCGGTCGGCGTCGTCATCGGCGCCACCCTGACCGAGGTGCCCGACCTGAGCGAGCTCGGGGGACCGGTCCTGGTGCCCGGGGTCGGGGCGCAGGGTGGTCGACCCGAATCGCTGACAGGGCTCGGTGGCGCGGCACGGGGTCAACTCCTACCCGCTGTCTCACGCGAGGTACTACGGGCAGGCCCGGATGTCAGCGCCGTGCGCGATGCCGCCGAGCGGATGCGCGACGCCGTCGCCCATCTATCGATCTAAAGTTTGCTGAACAAAAGCGGGCCACCCCGTGGGATGGCCCGCTTGTTGTCGCTGCTGGTTACAGCGGAATCCAGATGCCACCGAGCCAGAAACCCCAGCCGGCACCGTTACCTGCAGGCAACGGTGTCACCTGCTGGCCGTTGTAGAGGAACGGCTGATGATCCTGCCTGCCCTGGTCGATGCCGCGCTGATTGTTCGGCTGGGGAGCAGGCCCGTTCTGCTGCGGACCACCTTGGGGGTTGCCACCGTTCTGAGGACCCCCTTGGCACGCAGGAACGTTCGGTGCGCCGCAATTCTGTCCAGGGGCAGCGACGGCAGTTCCGGTGCCAAGGCCGAGGAATCCGGCCGTACCGATACCAGCGGCCATTACCGAGGCGCAAAGCATGCGCTTGACGTTCATTCGGTCAACTCCAATATGTGTCGGTGCGACGCGTGTTCGCCGCACTGAACTGAGGTTATGGGCCGCAGATGGTTCGCCTCTGTGCTGGCGTTATGCGCGGGCTGTGCATCGGATAACGAGTCGACCTCTGTTTGCTCACGCTGATGTCACGCGCCGGAAAAACCGACTCGGCCGAGACCGTCGCAGGACGGTCTCGGCCCAACCGAGTGCTTACAGGGGGATCCAGATCCCGAAGAACCAGAAGCCCCAATTGTTGTAATCCGCGTTGTAGAACGGCGTCACCCAGTTGTTGTTGTAGTTGAACGGCTGGTGGTCGTATCGACCCTGGTCGATGCCTCGCCACGCCAGGTCTGGTGGGGGCGGTCCCCAGGCTTGGCCGCGATCGCCACCACCGGGCCAACCAGGTCCACCAGGACGGCCAGGAGGGCCACCCGGGCCACCGCGGCCATCGGGCGGGCCTCCGGGGCCCCCAGGGCCACCACCAAGCCCGCCAGGCCCCTGCTGGGGACCACCGGGCCCTCGTTCTGGTCCACCGGGGCCCCGTTCTGGTCCACCGAGACCTCCACCGGGACCGCCAGGGCCCTGGCAATCTTGAAATCCGCACGGCTGCGGGCCGGGCTGGGCCGTTGCAACGCCGGCGCCGACACTCAAACCACACACGCCCACAGCGATCGCCAACGCAGAAGCGCTGGTCAGACGTTTGATATCCATCACGAACATCCCTTCGAGGTCCTCACGACCTACTGGTCAACCCCGACCGCCCGCAGGTTATGTAGCGAAGCTATGTGTCAGCTGTCCCCGAACTATGACTGCGGTGGGTGCCCTCGGTAACACCACCGACACGCGCGACACGCCGCACGTCCTGTTTTATGGCGAGAATCCACAGGAACACGGCCCGGCGTCGGTCGCGGAGGGTGGACCGGCACGCTGCGCCGGCACCCAAAATGACGTCATCTTTGACCAAATTCGCTGGTGGGCAGCACTTTAGGTGACGCAGACGGCCTCCCGCGGCGATCGTGGTCCGCGGCGCGAAGATAGGCCGCGTCCGTGCCGCGCATGGGCTGTTGGAGCCCTACACGCTGGGCCTTTGTCGGCCAAAGCGGGGGGTGGGGTTAGATTTCGTCAGGGAGCCTGGGTACGGTCGTCCCCGCTGGCTGGAGTAACCCGGCCGAGACAAAACAACATGATGACAAGCGAATGCGATCAAGATGGCGGTCGCAAGAACATCACGATGGCATGAGATACGGAGGAACCGTGGCCCTTCCCCAGTTGACCGACGAACAGCGCGCGGCTGCGTTGCAAAAGGCCGCTGCCGCCCGTCGAGCGCGGGCCGAGCTCAAAGATCGGCTCAAGCGCGGCGGAACCAACCTCACTCAGGTCCTCAAGGACGCTGAGACCGACGAGGTGTTGGGCAAGATGAAGGTTTCCGCACTGCTGGAAGCCCTGCCCAAGGTCGGCAAGGTCAAGGCTCAGGAGATCATGACTGAGCTGGAGATCGCCCCGACGCGCAGACTGCGCGGACTTGGCGATCGTCAGCGCAAGGCCTTGCTGGAAAAGTTCGACCCCGCGTAAGCGGGCAGTGATTTCTGGCGGGGGACCGGACGGCGGTCACAACGACGGGCTGACAACACAAGGCCGCGTTGTGGTGCTGTCCGGTCCCTCCGCAGTCGGTAAGTCCACTGTGGTCCGGTGTCTTCGGCAGCAGGTACCCGACCTGTTTTTCAGTGTGTCGGCGACGACGCGATCACCCCGGCCCGGTGAGGTCGACGGGGTGGACTATCACTTCGTGACCGCCGAGGCGTTTCAGCAGCTGATCGACCGGGGTGCTCTGCTCGAATGGGCAGAGATCCACGGTGGTTTGCATCGGTCAGGCACACCGGCGGATCCGGTGCGCGCCGCGACTGCGGCTGGTCGGCCGGTGCTCATCGAAGTCGATCTGGCCGGTGCGCAAGCTGTCAAAGGGGCGCTGCCGGACGCGGTGAGTGTGTTTCTGGCCCCGCCGAGTTGGGCAGATCTGGAAGCCCGACTCGCCGGTCGCGGAACCGAAACTGCGGATGTGATGCAACGCAGACTGGCCACCGCCAGAGCCGAATTGGCCGCTCAGGATGACTTCGATGTCGTCGTCGTGAACAGGCAATTGGAGACTGCGTGCGCGGAATTGGTATCCTTGCTGGTGGGAACCGCGTCGGACACACCGTGACGGCCCGCTCAGAGTTCTCAAACCGACAGTTCATAAGTTCCATAGGGGCCCACCAACTACGGCCCCAGTAATAGCCTGCCAGGAGATTTCTACGTGACTAACCCGCACACCGACACCCAGACCACCGAGCACAGCGATGTTGCCGGCGGTGGGATCGGTGCCTACGACACGCCGTTGGGCATCACGAACCCGCCCATCGACGAGTTGCTGGACCGCGCGTCGAGCAAATATGCGCTGGTGATCTTCGCCGCCAAGCGCGCCCGGCAGATCAACGATTACTACAACCAGCTCGGCGACGGCATCCTCGAATACGTCGGCCCCCTGGTCGAGCCGGGTCTGCAGGAGAAGCCGCTGTCGATCGCGATGCGTGAGATCCACGCCGACCTGCTTGAGCACACCGAAGGCGAATAGCGACAGGCGCCTGGAAGTGCGACCGGTGCGAGCGGTGTCAGCCATACCAGTGATGAGCCTCTCGTGTGACGAGCAGCTCGGATGAGCCAGAAGAACGTCATCGTTGGCGTTGCAGGCGGGATTGCCGCCTATAAAGCCTGTTCAGTGATCCGCCAGCTGACTGAGGCCGGTCACCAAGTCCGGGTGGTACCCACTGCGTCGGCGCTCAATTTCGTCGGCGCCGCCACGTTCGAAGCGTTGTCGGGGCACCCGGTGCACACCGGGGTCTTCGAAGATGTCCCTCAGGTACCGCACGTGCGGCTCGGACAGGAGGCGGACCTCGTCGTCGTTGCCCCCGCCACCGCTGACGTATTGGCCCGCGCCGCCATAGGACGTGCCGACGATCTGCTGACGGCCACCCTGCTGACCGCGCAATGTCCGGTGCTGTTCGCGCCGGCGATGCACACCGAGATGTGGCAACATCCTGCAACAGCTGAAAATGTCGCTACATTGCGGCGCCGCGGCACTGTCGTGCTCGAGCCGGCGTCCGGTCGGCTCACCGGTGCAGACACCGGACCCGGGCGGTTACCCGAGCCAGAAGAAATCAGCACCTTCGCCGAACTGTTGCTGGCGCGACCGGATGCGCTGCCCCGTGACCTGACGGGGGTCAGGGTTCTGGTCAGTGCGGGCGGTACCCGAGAGCCCCTGGACCCGGTCCGTTTCATTGGCAATCGAAGCTCCGGAAAACAGGGTTACGCCGTCGCGCGAGTGGCCGCGCAGCGCGGTGCGGACGTGACGTTGATCGCAGGGCACACCGCCGGGCTCGCTGATCCCGCAGGCGTGGAGATGGTGCACATCAGCACCGCCGCGCAACTGGCCGACGCGGTCTCCAAACACGCATCCGATGCGAACGTCTTGGTGATGGCTGCTGCTGTCGCCGACTTCCGCCCCGCGCACTTCGCCACCACGAAAATCAAAAAGGGCGCGTCGGAGCCCAGCTCGGTTGATCTGGTCCGTAACGACGACGTGTTGGCGGGTGCCGTGCGCTCCCGCACCGACGGGCAACTGCCGAATATGCGGGCCATCGTCGGTTTTGCGGCGGAAACGGGCGACGCGAACGGTGACGTCCTGTTCCATGCTCGCGCCAAATTGGCCCGTAAGGGCTGCGATCTACTGGTGGTCAATGCTGTCGGGGAGGGGCGGGCTTTTGAAGTGGACAGTAACGACGGCTGGTTGTTGGCTGCCGACGGCACAGAGTCGACACTTGAACACGGGTCGAAGACTTTGATGGCCAGCCGTATTGTGGACGCGATTGCAAAATTCTTGGCGGGCCGCGGGGCGTAGCTGCCTGGCGGGCGGGGATCAGTGTGCACGAAACGCTTGCGCAATAGGTTTGCGCCGGGCAAGGTACCGAGGTCGACGGGGACATCGATATGCTTTGCCTATCTAATAAACGTGCCAACGAACAAACTAGCCAGCTGCTGGCCGGGAGGACATAAACGTGAGCAATAAGGGTCGGCTGTTTACCAGTGAGTCAGTGACCGAGGGTCACCCCGACAAGATCTGTGACGCGATCAGCGACTCGGTGCTCGACGCGTTGCTGGAACAAGATCCGAGATCACGGGTTGCGGTCGAGACGATGGTGACCACCGGCCAGGTGCACGTCGCCGGTGAAGTGACCACATCCGCGTACGCCGATATCCCCAAGATCGTCCGAGAGCGCATTCTCGACATCGGCTATGACTCGTCCACCAAAGGTTTCGACGGTGCCTCCTGCGGTGTGAACATCGCCATCGGCGCGCAGTCGCCCGATATCGCCCAGGGCGTCGACACCGCGCACGAGGCGCGAGTAGAGGGCGCCGGGGACCCGCTGGATGCCCAGGGCGCTGGTGACCAGGGGCTGATGTTCGGCTATGCGATCACCGACACCCCCGAGCTGATGCCGCTGCCGATCGCGCTGGCCCACCGGTTGGCCCGCAAGCTGACCGAGGTACGCAAGACCGGCGTGGTGGATTACCTGCGGCCCGACGGCAAGACCCAGGTGACGATCCAGTACGAGGGCAACCGGCCGGTCCGCCTCGACACCGTGGTGCTTTCCACTCAGCACGCCGACGGTATCGACTTGGACGGGACCCTGACTCCCGATATCAAGGCCAACGTCGTCGACGCTGTCCTCGCCGAGCTCGGCCACGACACCTTGGACACCTCCGATTACCGGCTGCTGGTCAATCCGACCGGCAAGTTCGTCCTCGGTGGCCCGATGGGTGACGCCGGGCTGACCGGTCGCAAGATCATCGTCGACACCTACGGCGGCTGGGCTCGCCACGGCGGTGGTGCCTTCTCCGGCAAGGATCCGTCAAAGGTGGACCGCTCGGCCGCGTATGCGATGCGGTGGGTCGCCAAGAACATCGTGGCGGCTGGTCTGTCTGAGCGCGTCGAGGTTCAGGTCGCCTACGCGATCGGCAAGGCCGCTCCGGTTGGCTTGTTCGTGGAGACGTTCGGCACCGAGGCCGTCGATCCCGCGCACATCGAGAAGGCTGTCAACGAGGTGTTCGACCTGCGGCCCGGCGCGATCATCCGCGACCTGGACCTGCTGCGGCCCATCTACGCGCCGACCGCCGCCTACGGGCACTTCGGCCGTACCGATATCGACCTGCCGTGGGAGCAGCTGAGCAAGGTCGACGACCTCAAGGCGTTCCTCTAGCCTTCGGCCGAGCAGACGTAAACAACCCCCGGCGCCTGGCGTGTCGGGGGTTGTTTGTGTCTGCTCGCGCTAAGAGGTGAACCGGTAAGTGTTCCAGTACCAGGTGCCGCCCGGCCCAGCGCCGGCTTCGACGATCAAATAATCGCTGAGGTCCGCTTTGTCCAGCTTGATCGCGGCACCGATACCGGAGAACCCGGCGCCGATGATCAAGATCCGATGATCGGGTATGGCGGCATCGCGCATCTCACCACTGTAGAACCGACAATTCGGCCGCCGGTCGAGCAGGATAGGACGATATGGACCATGTCACGTTCATCCCCACCGTCGATCAGCTCAACTACACCTTCGGCGGCGCTGCCCCGGTACTGCGGGTGCAACCCGCGACGGTGCTGACGCTATGGACCGAAGATGCCTATGGCGGGCGCATCACCAGCCGTGACGACAAAGCCAGCGTGGCGCTCGATACCGAAGATCTCAATCCGCAGACCGGACCGTTCTGGATCGAAGGTGCCGAACCCGGTGACACTCTGGCGGTCCACATCGTCGACCTCACGCCGGCACGAACCTGGGGTGCGTCGACCCTGATCCCGTTCTTCGGTGGCCTCACCAGTGTGCCGGCCAATCCCTCTCTGCAGGCACCCCTGCCGGAGCGTACTTACATTTACGAGTACGACGCCGTCAACGCCACGGTGGGTTTCTCGGCGCAGGGCAGCAATTTCGACTTGGCGCTGCCCGCAAACCCAATGCTCGGCACCGTCGGGGTTGCCCCCGGCCGTCGTGAGGTGCGCAGCTCGCTGGTGCCCGACGCGTTCGGTGGAAACATGGACACCCCCGAAATGCGCACGGGCGCAACCTGTTATCTCCGCGTGAACGTCGAAGGTGCGTTGTTCTCCCTCGGTGACGGCCATTACCGTCAGGGTGAGGGTGAATCATGCGGCACCGCGGTCGAGGGGGCGATGAACGTCACCGTCATCGTGGATCTGGTCAAAGGTGGCGGCCCGACGTGGCCGCGGATCGAGAGCGATACCCACCTGATGTGTGTCGGTTCGGGCCGGCCGTTGGAGGAAGCGTGGCGAGCCAGCCAGGTGGAGATGATCGCCTGGTTGGGGGAGCTGTACGGCCTGGATCGCCTGGATGCGTATCAGCTGCTCACACAGATCTCGCAGGTGCCGATTGCCAACGTCGTCGATACCAACTACAGCGCGGTCACCAAGATCGACAAAAGGCTGCTGCCGCCGGCACCCGCCTACGGAGGCATCCACACCGAGTTACGCAGCGCGGCAAAGGCACTCGGAACAATCTCGTACTAGTCAGATAACCAGCACAGGAGAACACAGCATGGAACTCGGATTGTCGGGAAAGCGATTCCTCGTCACCGGCGGCACCCGCGGTATCGGCCGGGCCGTCGTCGAAGGCCTGTTGGCTGAGGGCGCCGACGTCGCATTCTGCGCGCGCTCACCGGAAGCGGTGGCGCAGGCGCAGGCGGAGCTGTCCGACGACGGCAGCATCGCCTTCGGCACAGTGGTGGACGTGGCCGATCAACCCGCAGTTGCCGATTGGGTGGCCAGCAGCGCCGAAGCGCTCGGCAGCATCGACGGCGTGGTCGCCAATGTCAGTGCCCTATCCGATGATTGGCGCAGCAGCATCGACGTGGATCTGATGGGCACGGTCAGTTTGGTCGACGCCGCGCTGCCGCATCTGCTGGCCACCGGGGCCGGATCGATTGTCACCATCTCCAGTGTGTCCGGCCGCGAAGTCGACGTCTTCGCAGGGCCTTACGGCAGCATCAAGGCTGCCGTCATCCACTACACGCAGGGTCTGGCCTACCAGTTGGCAGGCAAGGGGGTGC
This sequence comes from Mycobacterium sp., assembly GCF_965229105.1. Classification (GTDB taxonomy): domain Bacteria; phylum Actinomycetota; class Actinomycetes; order Mycobacteriales; family Mycobacteriaceae; genus Mycobacterium. The sequence continues at coordinate 4,452,254 of NZ_OZ245858.1, read as the reverse complement.
GGGCCAACACCGTCAGCCCTGGCAACACCTACTTTCCCGGCGGAGTGTGGCCGTCCATCGAGCGCGACGACCCCGAGTTGTTCGCCGCGTCGCTGGCGCTCAACCCCACCGGTCGCATGGCCACCGCGCAGGAAGTCGCCAACGCGGTGGTCTTCCTGAGCAGCACGGCCGCCAGCTTCGTCAGCGGGACCAACCTGGTGGTCGACGGGGCGCTGACGCGCGGGGTGCAGTTCTAACGGCCCCGCGCCGGTTGCACCGACACCGACGCCGAGGACGACGGCACGGTGGTCGGTCGATCGATGATCGTCGAGGCGGAACCGCCGACCCGGTAGGTCGCGCCACGATGCTCGTCGGGCAGCCGGTCGCCGCGCCCGAGCAGCTTGTTGCGCAACGTGCCCGGTGCGTACGCCGACTGGTAGGCGCCCCGCTCGGTCAACACCGGCACCACATGGGTGATGAAGTCGGCGAACGAACCGGGGGTGATGGCGTACGCCAGATTGAAGCCGTCGACGTTGGCCTCCTCCACCCACTCCTGCAGGGTGTCGGCCACGCTGACTCCGGAACCGACGAAACGTGGTCCCATGCCGCCGATTTCGCTCCACTCGGCGATGTCGCGGACAGCCCATTCGCGACCGTCGGGGTCTGCGGATTGGAACGCCGCGACGGCGGACAGGATGGCGTTGGAGTCGACGTTGCCGATCGGCTCGTCCAGCCCGTACTTGGACAGGTCCACGCCCATCCAGCCGGACATGAACACCAGCGCGCCTTCTGGATCGCCGTAGGACAGATATTCGACGTGCTTGGCGATCGCCTCTTCGTCGGTTGCCGCGGTGATCACGGTGGACAGGTTGAAGATCTTCGCCGAGTAGGGATCACGCCCGGCCAGTTCCAGCTCGCGGCGGATGGTGGTGACCGTCTCGCGAAGGATGGCCTTGGTGGGGGAGGCAGTGAAGATGGCTTCGGCGTTCTCGGCGGCGAACCGCACCCCCCGCGGTGACGACCCGGCCTGGTAGATGACGGGGGTGCGCTGGCTCGACGGCTCGGCCAGGTGCACGCCAGGCACATTGAAATGTGTTCCGCTATGGCCGATGTGGTGCACTTTATCCGGGTCGGTGAAAACGCCGCGGTCGCGGTCGCGGTCACGGACGACGGCGTCGTCCTCCCACGAGCCCTCCCACAACTTGTAGAGCACCTCGAGGTACTCATCGGCATGGTCGTAGCGGGCGTCGTGTGCCGGCTGGTCCGTCTGACCCATGTTGCGGGCTGCGGCGGGCAGATAGCCGGTGACGATGTTCCAGCCGATGCGGCCATTCGTCAGGTGATCCAACGTGGACATCCGACGAGCGAACGGATACGGGTGCTCGAAACCGGTGCCGGTGGTCAGGCCGAACCCCAGGTGCTCGGTGACCAGTGCCATCGCGGACACCAACAGCATGGGATCACCCACCGGAATCTGTGCCGCCTGCCGGATGGCCGCCTCGTCGCTGCCGCCGTAGACGTCATAGGTACCGAGCACGTCGGCGATGAACAGGCCGTCAAAACGGCCGTGCTCCAACAGTTTCGCCAGTTCGGTCCAATACGTCAGGTCCTTGTAGCGGGCCGACTGATCTTCGGGATGGCGCCACAAGCCGGGGGATTGATGGGCGACGCAGTTCATATCGAACGCATTGAAGCGGATCACACGGGTCACGTCGGCAATGCTGGTCTGCGGCAAGGCTGCAGTCACCGGTTGTGTTCAGCGCGATTCTATGTGTGGGGCTCACTGCAGCGGCAGCAGAATGTCCTTCACGCTGGGGTCGGTGGCCAAGTACTGCTGCACCGCGGGATCCTTGAACGTCGCGACCAGGTTCTTGATGTTCTCGGTATCGGCCCACTTGCTGCCGATCGTCAGCTGACCGGCGAACTCGTCGGGAGCGGGCGGCGCGAAGATCTGCTGCTGCAAAGGAACTTTCGCCGCCAGGTAGTACTCGGTGTAGCCGACGGCCGCGTCGAGGTCCGGCAACGAACGGGACTGTGCGGCGAAGTCGAGCAGGGTGAACTTCAGGTTCTTCGGGTTGGCGACGATGTCCTTCTGGGTGGCGGTCCACTTGTCCGCGGCCGGATTCAGCGTGATCAGGCCGGCCCGCTCCAGCAGCCACAGGCCTTGGGCCTCATTCGCCGGATCCGAATACAGCGAGATGTTGGCACCGTCAGGCAATTGCGAGGGGTCGGTGTACTTGTCCGACCAGATCCCAAAACCCCACCGGAACACCGGGGTGGCGGCGGTCTCACGGAAGTCGGGATTGGCTTCCAGCACTTGGCCCAGCCACAGCTTGTGCTGATAGATGGTGCCTGCCACCTCACCGTCGCTGACGGCTCGGTTGATGGTGTTGCTGTCGGCCAGACCGCGGAACGCGACCTTGATGCCGTGCTTGGGCGCGACCTCCTTGGCGATGTACTCGATCAACGCCTGCTCGGCTGCGTTGCCCTCGTTGGTGGCCACCACCAGCGTGGCACCGGCAATCTCGTTGGGCGACTTGCTATCCCCGAAGAACGCGAAGCGCACACCGATGACGGCGACGATCACCACGACCAGGCCGATGACGGGGAATATCCATTTGGGTCGGCGTTTGAGTGCGAAGCCGTGGTCATCGGAATCTTGGATGGGTGTCGGGGTGGTGGTCATGCGGTGGCTCCTGAGGGTGCGACGGTGACGGCGCGTGTGCGCGATGGACGGGTGCGGTTGCGTTTGTGGGGGGTGGTGAAACGAACCAGTGCATCGCCGGTCAACTGGACCGCCGCGACGGTGATGACAAGGATGACGATGGTCGCCAGCATCACTCCCTGGTCGAACCGCTGATAGCCATAAGTGACGGCGACATAACCGATTCCGCCGGCCCCGATGGTCCCCGCGATGGCGGAGTACTCGATCATCGCGATGACGTTGATGGTCAGCCCACCGATGATCGACGGCACCGCCTCGCTCAGCTGCGCGGTGCGGATGATCTGCAGCGGCGAACCGCCCGAAGCGCGGGCCACCGCCACCACCGACGGCGCGACCGAGCGCAGCGAGTTCTCCACGATCCTGGTGAAGAAGGCGATCCCGGCCAGTGACATCGGTACGACGGCCGCTGCGATGCCGATGTTGGTGCCGGTGATAAGCCTCGTGAACGGCATGATCGACGCCATCAGGATCAGGAACGGCAGCGACCGCCCGATGCTGATGATCCAACTCAGCGGGGTGTGCAGCGCCGGGTTCTCGAACAGGCCACCAGGCGCCAGGTTGTGCACCAGGGCGCCGAGCGGGACCCCGACGACCACCACGATGGTCATCACGATGCCGACCATGATCAGTGTGTCCAGCAGCGCCGGGAACAACAGGCCGGGCAGCTCATTGACCGGCACCTTCGCATTGGCCAGCAGTGTCTCGGTCATGCCACACCAATCAGTCGGCGGTCGGTCTGATTTCCGGCGGGGCTTGCGGCCAGCCCATAGCGGGCCAATACGTCGACCACCCGGGCACTGAGATCAGCGGGGATGCCGACGGTGGCACTGCCGATGCTGACGCCGCCGACCACCTGTACCGAGGCGCCCAGAATCGACAGCGGCACAGCCAGTTCCGCCGACGCTCGGCTGATCCAGTCGGCGGGCACGTCGGGGGCGTCGTACACCACGTGCCACACCTGCTGCCCGCTGTCCGGTTCGGCGTCGACCCGGTGCGGGCGCAGCGCCGCACCCAGTGCCGACGCCGGGTCGGTGAGCAGCTCGACCAGCCTGCCGGATTCCACGATCCGACCGCGGTCGAGCTGCGCCACCGAGTCCGCGATCTTGAGCACCGTGTCCATCTCGTGGGTGATGAACACGATGGACAGGTTCAGATCGTCGCGCAGCTCCCGCAGCAGGGCGACGACCGAGCCGGTGGTGGTGGGGTCGAGGCCCGCGGTGGCCTCGTCGGAGAGCAGTACCGACGGCCGCAGCGCCAGCGCCCGCGCGATGCCGACCCGCTGGCGTTGTCCACCCGACAGCTGGAACGGATAGTGCCCGGCGCGTTCGGTTAGCCCGACCCGGTCAAGCAATTCGGCGACGCGCTTGGTCGCTTCGCCTGAGGTGACGCCGAGGTATTCCAGCGGGAGCGCCACGTTTTCGGCGGCAGTTCTCCGTTCGAACAGGCCGGCCGACTGGAACACGGTGCCAATCCGTCGACGGGCCACCCGCAGCTTGCTCGATGACAGGGTGGCCAGGTCTTCGCCGTTGACGACGACCGAACCGGAGGTCGGCGGTGTCAAGAGGTTGATGCATTGTGCCAGAGTGCTTTTACCGGCACCGCTGGGGCCGACGACCGCGAGGATCTCACCGGCATCAACGCGGAAATTGACCTGGTCGAGCACCACAGTGCGCCCGTGGCCGTGGCCGTAGACCTTGGTGAGATCCGTCAGTTCGATCATTGGCGCGGCTTCAGCTTTCTGGGTCCGACCTTGGAGTGAGTTGCGCAGGATTTAGCGCCTTCGACGCCAACAGTGCCGGACTTTGTTGGCGCCGAATACCTTTCCGATCACCGTGAACTTAGAAGGATTTGCCGCCAGGATGATTTCAACCATTGGTGCCGACGATGCGGCGCGACAGACTGCGCAGCACTATGAGTATTCATGAATCGGCATCGGCCGAACAGGCTGGGCAGGAACAGGATTCCCACGGCTTCACCATCTCCAAGCGACGCAAGTGGCCGTTTTTGGCGGTCGTGGTAGTCATCATCGCCGCTGTCGCCGGATATTTCGTGGTGGTCCGCGGCGGTGACACGACCTCGGCGAACGAGACAGCCGGCGCCACCCTGCAGGTCGTCTACCTGGACTCCAACCCGGCCGAAAAAGCCATCATCGACTACATCGGCAACAACATCGCCGGTGACTACGGTGTCAAGGTTGCTTCCGTGGGCTTGGGGGACAGCACCCAGATAAACAGCGCCATCAGCGACGGCCGTTATGCCGGAACGATTTTCCAGCACCGGCACTGGCTGCAACAGGTACTCGACGCCAATCCGGGCTTCCGGGAGGAAGCCGCCACGGGTCCGTTCTTCCACTGGGTCTTCGGCATCTGGTCCGACAAGTACAAGACGCCGCAAGACCTGCCGAACGGCGCGACGCTATCGCTGCTCGCTGACCCGGCCAACAACGCCCAAGGCATCTGGTACCTGGCGCAGGCCGGCCTGATCACCCTGCGTCCGGACGCCGACGTCACCGCGCTGACGGTCAAAGACATCGCCGACAATCCGCGCAACCTGAAATTCACGCTGCTCGATTTCGGTGCGCAGCCACGGGCATTACCTGATCTCGACGCCATCGTCGGTTATGCCGAGTCGTTCCTGGCGGCAGGCGTCAGCGAGGACAAGTTGATCTTCGCGCCGAAGTCACCGGAGGAGTTCGCCTCCGTGCTGACGGTCGGTAGCAACTACGTCGACACACCCAACGTGCAGAACCTGATCAAGGCGTTCAACGACCCGCGGGTGCAGACCTTCATCGCGACCGACCCCGAGGTGAAGAAGTTGGCACTGCCGGGCAAGCAGGCGTGACGTGAGCGCTCGTGAGCTACATCTCGGCGTCAACGTTCTCTCGGACGGCATGCATCCGGCGGCCTGGCAGCATCCCTGCGCCGACCCGAACTGGTTCACCGATCCCGCGTATTGGATCGATATCGCCAAGACCGCGGAGCGTGGAACGCTCGACGCCCTGTTCCTGGCCGACAGTCCGTCGCTGTTCCAGGAACCCGACCAGCCGCTGGTGGCGCCACCACTGGCGTTGGACCCGATCGTGCTGTTGTCCACGCTCGCCGCGGTCACCACCCATCTCGGGCTGATCGGCACGGTGTCGACGTCCTTCGAGGAGCCCTACAACATCGCCCGGCGCTTTGCGTCGCTCGACCACCTCAGCCGCGGCCGAGTGGCCTGGAACGTGGTCACCAGCAGTGACCCCTTCGCCTGGCAGAACTTCGGGCACGGGCCGGTTCCCGACCAACAGCCGTCGCGAGCCGAACGCTACGGTAGGGCAGCGGAATTCATCGATGTCGTGCGTGCACTCTGGGACTCCTGGGACGACGACGCGGTGCTGGCCGATAAGCACACCGGGGCCTTCAGCCGGATCGGGTCGATCAACACCATCGACCACCGCGGCACCCACTTCAGCGTCGGCGGCCCGCTGACACTGCCCCGAACTCCGCAGGGACACCCCGTGCTGTTCCAGGCCGGTGGATCCGCAGGCGGTCTCGATCTCGCGGCGAAGTACGCCGACGGCGTCTTCGCGGCGCAGGCCACGTTACCGGACGCGCTGCGCAACGCGTACGAATTGCGTTCGCGGACTGCGGCATCCGGCCGGCCGGCGAACGCGGTGCGGATCATGCCGGGGCTGTCCTTCGTGCTCGGCAGCACCGAGGACGAGGCGCGTCGCCGCAACGACGAGCTCAACGAGCTGGCAGGCGAGCGGCGCTTGGCGCACCTGGCCGGCCAACTCAGCGTCGACCCATCGGAGCTCGACTGGGACAAACCGTTGCCGCGCTGGCTGATCGACGGTGCCGAAACCGTCGGCGGGTCCCAGGGCGCCAGGGATATCGTCGTCAACCTGGCCCGCCAGGAAGACCTGACGGTCCGCCAGCTCCTGGATCGCGTCATCACCTGGCACCGGCTGGTGGTGGGTGGACCAGAGCAGCTGGCCGACGCCATCGAGGAGTGGTTCGTGGCCGGGGCGGTCGACGGATTCAACCTGATGCCCGACGTGTTCCCGTCCGGGCTCGAGCTTTTCGTCGACCACGTGATCCCGATCCTGCGCGACCGCGGTCTGTTCCGCCGCGAGTACACCAGCACCACACTGCGGGGTCACCTCGGCTTGGCGCGGATCCCGGACCGGCGAGCGCGGGTGGTCTCCCGGTCCGCCTAGGTGTGCAGAGCTGCCTTCAACGCATCGAGTCCGCGGTCCATCGCCTCGGTCGCCGCGGGCACCACGCCTGCGTAACCGAGATAACCGTGGACCAGCGTCTCGGCGTGGTCGACGGTAACGGGAACACCCGCGGCAGAAAGCAATTCGGCGTAGCGCAGACCGTCGTCGCGCAACGGATCGTGCCCGGCGACCGCGATGTAGGCGGGCGCCAGATCAGCGAGGTTGGCGGCCCGGCCCGGCGCGAAGCCGGTCGGTGCGTCGGCGAGGTCGATGTCACCGACATACCAGGCGTTGAACGCCGCGATGGCGTCGAGATCCAGCACCGGCGCATGAGCGTTCTCGGCGAAGGACGGCAGGGTCAGATCGGCCTGCGTCGGCGGATACCAGAGCAGCTGGAACGCCAACGCCGGTCCGTGGTTATCGCGAGCGAGCTGCGCCACCACCGCGGATAGGTTGGCGCCTGCCGAATCGCCGGCCACCGCCAGCCGGCTCGGATCGGCATCCAGCTCGGCGCCATGGGCGGCCACCCACTGCGTCGCCGCCCATGCGTCGTCCACCGCCGCGGGGTACGGGTTTTCCGGTGCCAACCGGTAGTCGACGGACACCACCACCGCATCGGCTCCGACCGCATGCTGGCGGGCGGTGCCGTCATGGGTGTCGAGATCGCCGATCGCGAATCCGCCGCCATGGAAAAACAGCACAACCGGCGATGCCGACGTGTGGTTGGGCGGCCAGTAGATCCGGATCGGGATCGGCCCCGCAGGCCCGTCGATGGTCCGGTCCTCCGCACGCACCTCAGGGAGAATGGGAAAGCGGGGCAGGGCCTTGAATCCCGCCCGCGCGGCTTCGACACCCTCGTCGGGTGCGAGCCGGAACGGGACCGCGTCAAGTACCTTCTGCAGGATGGTGTCGATGGCGGGCACACGGAGAACCTACTCGGCGCGGCTGGCACGGCTCTGGGTGGCCGCTGCCGTGGCAGGTGCGGGTTACGGCCTTTTCCTGGTCGTAACGGCACTGCGGCTTCCTGCCGGTGCCGAGCTGACCGGACAGTTTCCCGGCCAGCCCGCGGTGAAGGCGCTGATGGCGGTGCTGTTGGCCGCGGCAAGCCTGTTTCATCCTGTGGTTCGCGAGCGTCGCTGGCTCCTGGGGGCACTGTTGTTCTCGGCGGCGGGTGATTTTCTGCTGGCCATGCCGTGGTGGGAGCCGTCCTTCGTCGGTGGGCTGGGCGCTTTCCTGCTCGCCCATCTCTGCTTCCTGACGGCGCTGTGGCCGCTGGCAGCGCCGTCGCCGCCCCGGCTGGTCGCGGCCGCCGTGGTTGTTGCGGCATGCCTTGGCCTGCTGGTGTGGTTCTGGCCGAGCTTGGCGGCTGCCGGGCTGACGATCCCGGTCACGGTCTATATGGCGGTGTTGGGCGCGATGGTGTGCGCGGCACTGCTGGCCGGACTGCCGACGGTGTGGACCGCCGCGGGCGCAGTGTGCTTTGCGATATCGGACGGCATGATCGGGATCGGCAGGTTCGTGCTGGGATCAGAGGCTCTCGCTGTGCCCATCTGGTGGGCATACGCGCTCTCGATGGTGCTCATCACGGCGGGCTTCTTCTTCGGTCGGACCCGCCTGCTACACCTGCCTAGGTGAGCACCAGCCTGCGTCATGCCGCCGAGCATGAGCCGATCGCCAGGGTCCTGCCCCTGTTGACGGTGCCGCACCTGGACCGCGAATTCGATTATCTGGTGGCCGCCGATCAGTCCGATGATGCCCAGCCCGGTGTCCGGGTGCGGGTCCGGTTCCACGGCAGGCTGGTCGACGCGTTCGTGCTGGAACGTCGCTCCGAGACCGACCACGTCGGCAAGTTGGGCTGGCTGGACCGGGTGATCTCCGCCGAACCCGTGCTGACTCCCGAGGTGCGCCGACTCGCCGACGCGGTGGCCGCGCGCTACGCGGGCACCCGCGCCGATGTGCTGCGGTTGGCGATTCCGCCCCGGCACGCCAAGGTCGAGCGCGAAACAGTCACGCCCACAGCACCATTGATCATCGACGCCCCCGATCCGGCACGCTGGGGCCGCTACACGGGCGGGGAGAAATTCCTCACCGCGCTCGCCGAAGGCCGGGCCGCCCGCGCGGTATGGCAGGCACTGCCCGGCGAAGTCTGGACCGAACGTTTCGCCGAGGCCGCCGCCGCAACACTGCACGGCGGCCGCAGCGTGCTCGCGGTCGTGCCCGACCAGCGTGACGTCGATGCGCTATCGGCGAGTCTCGTCACACGGTGCAGCCCCGACGCGCTAGTCGCCCTCTCCGCAGGGCTGGGTCCGTCCGCCAGGTACCGGCGCTGGCTCGCGGTGCTGCGGGGCAGCGCCCGGCTGGTGATCGGTACCCGCAGCGCGGTATTCGCCCCGATTCACGATCTCGGTCTGGTGCTGATCTGGGATGACGGGGATGACAGCCTGGCCGAACCGCGGGCGCCGTACCCGCACGCCAGGGAGGTTGCGATGCTGCGTGCGCACCAATTGCGCTGCGCCGCGGTCATCGGCGGTTACGCGCGGACCGCGGAGACACAGGCCCTGGTCCGCAGCGGATGGGCGCATGATCTGGTGGCGCAGCGCCAGGTGGTGCGCAGCGCGGCACCACGGGTGGTGGCACTCGATGACGGCGGTTACGCCGATGAGCGTGATCCCGCCGCCCGGACGGCCCGGTTACCGTCGATCGCCCTGCGGGCCGCGCGAGTCGCGCTGGAAGCAGACCGGCCGGTGCTGGTACAGGTACCTCGCCGTGGCTACGTTCCCTCGCTGGCCTGCGCAAAATGCCGCACCGTCGCGCGCTGTCGGCACTGCACCGGGCCGCTTTCCCTGACCGGTCGGGCCGACGACGGCGCGGTCTGCCGTTGGTGTGGCCGGGTCGATCTCGCCTTGCGCTGCGCCAAATGCGGGTCGGACGCGATCCGGGCGGTGGTGGTCGGCGCCAAGCGGACCGCCGAAGAGCTCGGCCGCGCATTTCCCGGCGCTGCGGTGATCACCTCATCGGGGGAGTCGATGGTCGACACGGTCGGGCCAGGGCCCGCGCTGGTCGTCGCGACACCGGGCGCGGAACCACACGCATCGGACGGCTACGGTGCAGCGCTGCTGCTGGACAGCTGGGCGCTGCTGGGCAGGCAGGATCTGCGGGCCGCCGAGGACACCTTGCGGCGGTGGCTGTCGGCGGCAGCCCAGGTCCGCGCGCAAAGCGACGGTGGCGTCGTGGTGGTCGTGGCCGAGGCGGCGATCCCGACCGTGCAGGCGTTGGTGCGCTGGGATCCGGTCGGCCACGCCGAGGCCGAACTGGATTCGCGATCAGAGGTCGGCTGGCCGCCCAGTGTCCACATGGCCGCCCTCGACGGGGTCGCCGAGGCAGTCACCGTGCTGCTGGCCGAGGCACAGCTACCCGATGCCGCAGGCGTGCTGGGCCCAGTCGATCTGCCGCCGGGGGTCCGTCGGCCGGCCGGGATCGCCGCCGAGGCAGACGTCACCCGGATGCTGGTGCGGGTCCCACGCGATCAGGGGCTGGCGCTCGCGGCAGCGCTGCGCAAAGCTACCGGCGTGCTCAGCGCCCGCCGGGATCACGACCCGGTTCGGGTGCAAATCGACCCGTTGCACATAGGGTAAGCACGAAGAGTCGGGGGCGGAGGCGGACATGGGATGGATCGGTCGGGCGATCCGGTGGTCAATTGCTTTGGCGCTGATAGCTTTTGCCATTTTTTGGCCACTGGTTTTCGTCAGTACCAGCAGTGGCGGCACCGTCGCGGATCCTGTCACCTTCAGCAACTACCGCGCCGAATTCTTCGTCGACCGCGACGGTAACCTCGATGCCACCGAGACCATCACCGCTGAGTTTCCCGGTGGTCGCCACGGCATCTTCCGGTACTGGGATGTGGCCAACCGCAACAGCCCGCACGTCCGGCAGCCACCCGTCATCACATCGATCACGGTCGACGGTGAGCCGGCCAACTACCAGCTGTTATCCGAAGAAGACGGCCGATACAGCGTGGCCAAGATCGGCGATGCCGACCGCTTCCTGAGCTATGGCACGCACACCTACGTGATCCGCTACACGATTGCCGGCGTCTTGGATCCAGGCAGCACGGGTGCGGGTAAATCGTTCGCCAGCAGCACCATCGACCCCACCGCGTCCGTGCCGGATCCGCCGACGGTGTTCTTCTGGAACGTGGTGGCCCCAGCCTGGAACAACCGCATCGACCGGGCTGAGATCTCGGTGACCCTGCCCGGCGAGGTGAGCGGCGCCCAATGCTCCGTCGGGACTGGGGTCGGCCGGGCCTGTGACGATCTCACCGTCAACGGCAACACCATGACGGTATCGGCCAGTGAGTTGGCGCCACACACGCCGGTCACCGTGCGTCTCGGCGCGGACGTGCCGACACCGCCACGTGCCGAGCTGCCATGGGATTACAGCTGGGACGGCATCCTCGGCCGATCCGAAACCGGCGTGCTGTGGATGATTCTGCTGAGCGTTGTCGGCGCCGGGATCGCCTGGGCAATGGGTAAGGCGACCGTGGAACGCGCACCAGGATTCCCGCTGCAATACGCCCCTCCGGAGGGGCTGGGGCCGGTGCAGTTCGAATACATCCGCACAGAATCTCCTGCGAAGAACGGGCTCACGGCGACGTTGTTCTACCTGGCCGAACGCGGACTCGTCGAACTCGATCAGCACAGTGAGAAAAAGTGGACCATCCGCGCCAAGGGCGATCAGGGTGACTGGGCGTCGGTAGACCCGGTCAGTGTCGCGGTCGGATCCGCGCTGAAGGTGAACTACCCAGGGAAGGAGTTCGACGCCAACGGCACCGTGACGTCCGGCAAAAAATTGACCAAGGCCAAGGCCGATATGGATGCCGCCGTACGCAAATGGGCATTCGACGACGGTCTGCTGGTCAAGCGCCGCGGTGAGTGGTGGGCGCGGGTGGCGAACGTGCTGGCGTTCGTGTTGTTGATCATGGCGGCATTTCGGGTTGGTTTTCCCACGACGATGTGGGTGGTGCCGTTCGCGATGTTCTTCTTCATCTCCGCGCGAGCGTGGCGGGACGGTGTCGGCACCAGGCGCACGCCTGCCGGACGTGACCTGTGGTCGCGGGCGGGCGGGTTCCATCGCATGCTGGTCACCGATTCTGCCGAGTCGCGGTTCGATTTCGGTGCCCGCAAAGACCTCTACAGCGCGTATGTCCCCTTTGCGGTGGCCGCTGGGGCCGCGGCGCTATGGGCGAAGAAATATCAGACTGCGACCGGAACGGTTGCGCCACAACCGGGGTGGTATCCCACCTCGACCAGTCATTCGACGTTCATCGGTGGTTCCGGTGGACCGGATTTCGATAGTTTCGAATCGGCGTTGTCATCGTCCATCGGCGCCTACACGGCGTCCCAGTCGTCGTCCTCGTCCTCCAGCAGTGGGGGCAGTAGTGGCGGTGGGGGCGGCGGAGGTGGCGGTGGCGGAGGAGGTGGAGGCGGCTCATGGTGAGGTTCCTACTGATCGTGGTGCTGCTCATCGCGGTCGCCGTCCTGATCGCATTTGTGCTGGGCTACAACAAGATCCGCTCGGCGGACGTCCGCGTCGAGGAAGCCCTCGGCGGTATCGATGTGCAGCTGACGCGGCGCGCATCGCTTATTCCCGCGCTGGTCAGCACCGTGCAGACGTTCGCCGCCCACGAGAAGCAGATCCTCGACCACGTCACCGAGGCCAGGGCGGCCCTGGATGCGGCCACCGGTGGCAAGTCGGTGGCACAACGTAGCGCCGCAGAAGGACAACTCGACCAGGCGGTCGGGCAGGTACTTGCGCTGGGCCAGACCTATCCGCAGCTCAATTCGTCGAGCAACTTCCTGAATCTGCAGGAAAATCTGGCCGATACCGAGGACAAACTTGCCTTCGCCCGGCAGTACTACAACGATGCCGTCGCGACGGTGAACAAGCTGATCAGCACCATTCCCTGGATGTTCGTCGCAGGGACCACCGGGGTCTCGCAGCGGGAGTTCTATCAGACCCCGCGCTGACGGCCCCTAGACTGTCGCGGTGCGTCTTGTCTTCGCCGGCACCCCGGAACCCGCAGTGCCCGCGTTGCGTCGCCTCATCGCCTCACCGCGGCACGAGGTGATTGCCGTGCTCACCCGGCCTGACGCGGTCGCGGGCCGGCGCGGCAAACCCGCACCGTCGCCGGTGGCGGTGGTAGCCGCCGAGCACGGTATCCCGGTGCTGCGCCCGCAACGCCCCAACTCCGAGGAGTTCGTCGCCGAGCTCACCGAGCTGGCGCCGGACTGCTGTGCGGTGGTGGCCTTCGGGGCGCTGCTGCGCGACGGGCTGCTGGCGATCCCGCAGCACGGCTGGATCAATCTGCATTTCTCGCTGCTGCCGGCCTGGCGCGGCGCGGCCCCCGTTCAGGCGGCGATCGCGGCGGGTGACACCGTGACCGGTGCGAGCACCTTTCGGATCGAACAGGGCCTGGACACCGGACCGGTATACGGGGTGGTCACCGAAACCATCCGGGCCACCGACACCGCCGGGGAACTCCTTGACCGCCTTGCCGTTTCCGGTGCTGCACTGCTGGAAAGCACCCTCGACGGTATCGAGGACGCCACGCTGCGCCCGGTACCGCAACCGGTCGAGGGCGTCAGCCTGGCGCCCAAGATCGATGTCGACGAGGCCCGGATCCGCTGGGACCTGCCTGCCCATACCGTCGAGCGACGGATCCGCGCGGTCACCCCCAACCCTGGCGCCTGGACCATGATCGGTGACCTGCGGCTCAAGGTCGGACCGGTCACTGGAGATACCGACGCCGAGCCCATGTCTGCGGGGGAGATCCGCGTCGAACGCAACCGCGTGTTGATCGGAACTGCTTCGCAACCAGTGCAATTGGGCACTGTTCAACCACCAGGAAAGAAACCGATGAATGCCGCCGACTGGGCGCGCGGGGCTCGCCTCGATGACGCCGACGGACCACATGGACCGCGCGCAACATGACCGATCGTCCTCCCAAACGTCCGCAGTCCGACCGTGGTCGCACTGGGCCGCCGAAAAGACCCGCCCGCAAACCACTGGACTCGGCGCGTCAGGCGGCCTTCGATGTGCTGCGGGCTGTCTCCGAACGGGACTCCTACGCCAACCTGGCGTTACCCGCACTGCTCACCGAGCGCGGAATCACCGGCCGTGATGCCGCTTTCGCCACCGAACTGACCTACGGCACCTGCCGGACCCGCGGCCTGCTGGACGCCGTCATCTCTGCTGCGGCCGGTCGCCCGCCCGAGAACATCGACCCGGTCCTGCTGGATCTGCTGCGGCTCGGCACCTACCAGTTACTGCGCACCCGCGTCGAGCCGCATGCCGCGGTATCGACCACCGTTGAACAGGCCGGTATCGAATTCGACACTGCGCGTGCCGGTTTCGTCAATGGTGTGCTTCGCAAGATATCGGGTCAGGACGAAGCGGCGTGGGTCGCCGAACTCGCGCCGTCGGCGACCGCCGATCCGCTCGGCCATCTGGCGTTCGTCCACGCTCATCCGCGCTGGATTGCGCAGGCGTTTGCCGACGCGCTGGGATCGCGCGCCGGCGAGCTGGGTGCGCTGCTGAGCACTGATGATGAACGACCTGTGGTGCACCTGGCGGCCCGCCCCGGGGTGCTGACTGCGGAAGCGCTCGCCGACGCCGTCGGCGGTGAGGTGGGAACCTATTCGCCCTATGCGGTGTATCTGCCCAGCGGTGACCCCGGCCGGCTGGCGCCGGTCAGGGACGGCCAGGCGCTGGTCCAGGATGAGGGCAGCCAGTTGGTGGCGCGCGCGCTGACCCTCGCGCCGCTCATCGGCCCCGATGGCGGGCGCTGGCTGGACCTGTGTTCGGGCCCCGGTGGGAAGACGGCGATCTTGGCCGGGATCGGGACCGAATCCGGCGCTACCGTGACCGCTGTGGAGCCGGCCGCCCGCCGCGCCGATCTGGTCGTCGAGAACACCCGCGGTCTACCTGTCGAGGTGGTCCGGGTGGACGGTCGCGAATCCGGTCTTGAGCCAGGTTTCGACCGGGTGCTGGTCGATGTGCCGTGCACGGGTCTTGGTGCGTTGCGCCGCCGCCCCGAAGCCCGTTGGCGCAGGCTGCCCTCGGATGTTCCTGACCTGACAAAACTGCAGCGACAGTTACTGGCTGCGGCCATCGAACTGACCAGACCCGGCGGCGTGGTGTTGTACGCGACCTGCTCACCGCACCTGGCCGAGACAGTCGGTGTCGTCGCCGACGCGGTGCGCCGCTATCCGGTCACGGCACTTGATACCCGACCACTGTTCGCCCCGGCCACCGATATCGGTGCCGGCGCCGGTGACGGACCGCATGTCCAGCTGTGGCCGCACCGCCACGGCACCGACGCCATGTTCGCGGCCGCCTTGCGCCGTGACGCCTGAAGGCGACCTCTAAGGTGGGGCGCATGTCGCCGACGTCCGAACCGCTCATTGCGCCGTCGATCCTGTCCGCCGATTTCGCCAGGCTGGCCGACGAAGCTGCCGCCGTGCACGGCGCCGACTGGCTACACGTCGACGTGATGGATGCGCATTTCGTCCCCAATCTGACGCTGGGCCTGCCGGTGGTGGAGAGCCTGCTGGCCGCCACCGCCATCCCGATCGACTGCCACCTGATGATCGACAACCCCGAGCGGTGGGCACCGCCGTATGCCGAGGCTGGGGCGTACAACGTGACGTTCCACGCCGAGGCCACCGACAACCCCGTCGGCGTCGCCCGCGATATCAGGGCGGCGGGGGCCAAGGCCGGACTGTCGGTGAAACCCGGTACTGCGCTTGAGCCCTACCTGGAGATCCTGCGCGATTTCGACACCCTGCTGGTGATGTCCGTCGAGCCGGGCTTCGGCGGGCAGAGCTTCATGCCGGAGGTGCTGGCCAAGGTCCGCACCGCCCGTCGGCTCGTCGATGCAGGCGAGCTGACGATCCTGGTGGAAATCGACGGCGGGATCAACGCCGACACCATCGAAGCGGCCGCCGAAGCCGGCGTCGACTGCTTCGTGGCGGGATCGGCGGTCTACGGCGCCGAGGACCCAGCGGCCGCGGTTGCGGCGTTGCGGCGTCAGGCCGGGGCCTTCTCGCCGCACCGCCGGTTATGACCTTGCCGGCGACGCTGGAACGGGCCATGCGCCTCGCGGTCGATCAGGCCAACCAGGTCAAAGGCGCCACCTACCCGAACCCACCGGTCGGTGCGGTCATTGTGGACCGCGACGGGCAGATCGCCGGTGTCGGTGGTACCGAGCCCGCGGGCAGCGCGCATGCCGAAGTGGTGGCGTTACGGCGTGCGGGCACCAAAGCCGCTGGCGGGACGGCGATAGTGACGCTGGAGCCGTGCAACCATCATGGTCGGACCCCGCCTTGTGTGGATGCCCTTCTGGCCGCAGGCATTTCGAAGGTGGTCTACGCCGTCGGCGACCCCAACCCGGTGGCAGCAGGCGGTGCGACGCGACTGACGGCAGCCGGTGTGGAGGTGGTCGCGGGCCTCGCGGACGACTTGGTGCGGACCGGGCCGCTGCGGGAGTGGCTACACAAGCAGCGCACCGGTCTGCCGCATGTCACCTGGAAATACGCCGCCAGCATCGACGGCCGCAGCGCCGCCGCCGACGGATCGAGCCGATGGATCACCGGTGAGGCGGCCCGTGCCGATGTGCACCGCAGGCGTGCGGCAGCGGACGCGATAGTGGTTGGGACCGGCACGGTGTTCGCCGACGACCCGACGCTCACGGCCCGGCTTCCCGACGGCACGCTGGCCGCGCGGCAGCCATTGCGGGTGGTCGTCGGTGAGCGTGAAATCTCTTCTGAGTCAAACGTTCTCAACGATGACTCGCGCACCATGGTGATCCGGACGCACGATCCGCACGAGGTGCTCAGGGCGCTGTCGGACCGCACCGACGTCCTTGTCGAAGGCGGGCCGACGCTAGCGGGTGCCTTTCTGCGCGCCGGTGTGATCGACCGGATCCTGGCCTATGTGGCCCCAATCCTGTTGGGCGGCCCAGTGATTGCCGTCGACGATGTCGGTGTGACCAGCATCGGCAAGGCGTTGCGCTGGCGCTACGACGGAGTGGACACCCTTGGGCCGGATCTGATGCTGTCGCTGGTACCGCAGTAGGGGACCGGCTCAGCGCGGATCAGGTCGTGGGATCCGGGTCGTCGCGTTCGGATCGCTGCGATGCGCACCGGCCCGAGGGATCTGTTGGGTCGCAGGATCGCTGGGCACCGACAGCACCTGGGTGGCAGTGTCATCGCCAGCGGGGGAGTTGGCCGGGATGGCCTGGTCGTCATCATCGGCATGCGTGTGCTTACCGGCGATCAACAGCCCAATGAACGCGCCGACGACGCAGACGATCGCGGTGATGCCGAACATCCCGCCGTACTGCATGGCAAAGGCCAGCTTGTACCGGGCGGCCTCACCGGAGACCTTCTCCAGCAGACTGGTACCGCTCGACGGTGGCAGAGACGCCAGGATCTGGTTGAAGCGGTACAGGCCCCACGCGGACAGAGCCGCGACACCGATCAGCATGCCGGTCATCCGCGCAACGACGACCAGCGACGACGCGATACCGTGCTGTTTGCTGGGTACGACGCGCAACGCCGCAGACGTCAGCGGCCCGATCACCAGGCCAAGTCCGAGGCCGGCGACAACCAGATCGGTGTCGAAGGCAGGCAGCGTGAACAAACCGAGGTTATGGCGGGCCGAGAGCACATCGACGCCCCACTTCGACACCAGCAGATAGCCGCCCGCGGCGATCAGCATGCCGACGAACACCACGATCCGGTCGCCAACCCTGGTGGCGATCCAGCCACCGACCAGCGCCCCGACCGGCAACGCGGCCAGGAACCAGGTCAGCTTCAGGGCGGCGGGAACCTGTTCGAGGCCAAGTACGCCGACACCGAACAGTTCGACGTTGACCAGCGTCACCATCAGCGCGGCACCTGCGCACAGCGAGGTGCCCAGCGCCGCCGCGAAAGGCAGAAACCGCACCCCGGCCGGATCGATCAACTTGGTTCGGGCGATGCGTTCCCAGATGAAGAACGCGATCGCCGCGATGACGGCACCACCGACAAACCACAGACCCGATGGCGGCAGGATCTGTTTACCGTCGGGTGCGGGGTTGTACAGCCCGATCACCGCAAGGCCGAGTGTGATCGCCAGCAGGACACCGCCGATGACGTCCACCCTCTCGGGTGGATCGGTGCCGCGCTCCCGGGCAGGCACGCTGAGCTGGATCATCACCATCGCGATGATCGTGAACGGAATGTTGATCCAGAACACGTCGCGCCAGGTGCTGAGCAACGTCACCACAGCCACGCCCCAGAGCGGGCCGAGCACACTGCCGAGTTCCTGAGCCGCACCCACTCCGCCGAGCACAGCGGCCCGGTTGCGGGCGGCCCATAGATCTGCGGCAAGTGCGAGCGTGACGGGCAGCAGCGCACCACTGGCGGTGCCCTGGATGAGACGGCCGATCACCAGCATCGTCAGGTCGTTAGATAACGCGGTGACCACCGAACCGGCCGCGAAACCGAGCAGGCCGACCTGCAACACCAGTTTGCGGCCGAACCGGTCCGAAGCCCGGCCCAGCAGCGGCATGGCCGCGATATAGCCGAGCAGATACACGGTGATGATCGGCGTGATCTGCTGGATCTTGTTAACCGGGATGCCGACGTCTTTCATGATGTCGGTCATGATCGTGACCACGACATAGGTGTCGATGGCACCCAGCAGGACAGCGAGGCCGCCCGCGCTGATCGCTACGCCGCGGCTAGAACTCGTGCGCATTACATCGCAGGTTTGGTGACGGTGACCGGCGCATTCCACTTCGACAGGGTCATCTGAATGGATGTGCCGCTGGCCGGGTCGATCTGGGACTGCACCAGGTTGTGGTCGCCGCCCTTTTCGACCCACGCGATACCGGGCACCGCATCAGTGACCTTCAGGTCGATCAGCTTGTTGACGGCGTCGGCATTGAGCTTGCCGGTGATCTTGACCGTCTCCACACCGTTGATGGTCTCGCTGGACTCAGACTTGGGGTCTGAGAAGTTCGACAAGATATTGGCCAGACCGGTTTCCGGGTTCAGGATGGTCGACGGGTCGTAGATATCGGCGGCGGGACCGAGGTCGAGCCAGCTGTTCGGGCTCAACGACGCGTAAAGGGTGCTGTCGATGACAACGAGCCCGGCGTCGACGTCGGAGCCGCCCATGGTGATCGTGGCATTGCCCTGGACGGCTGTGGCGGGCACGTTCGTCAGATCGCCGCTGAGCTTCTTGATCGGCAGGCCCTCGATCTTGCCGTTCACCGTGATATCGAGGTGAGCGCTCTTGAGGTTCTTGGTGGTCTGCGCGGACTGCTGGAGTAATCCGGCGGCGTCCGGAAGTGGTTCGGTGGACGTTGACGAGGACGATGAGCAACCGACCGCCAAGGCCGCGGCAGTACTGATAGCGGCCGTGGCGATGAGGATGCGGGACAAGCGGGTGCGCGTCTGCATGCCTGCATCGTAGATGGTCTACAGATCGGCCTGGCACCCGCACGATTACCGTTGTATGTCGGTTCGCCAGCCGGCGCGGCGGGTGTCATGCCCATTGACCTGGAGTTTCGGCAGGTGCCGGTAGATAGCGGTGGCGGTGCTGCCATGGTCACGGCGATGGCAGCCAGGGGTATGCGCGGCGGATATAGGCCGCAGCTCTGAGCGCGCGCCGCGGTCCCCGCCCAACGTGCACTTACGACACGTCTTCTGCACTAGCGTGCACAAAGTGAACGTTCGGCAATCCCGTAGCGGGCTGTCGGCCTCGTGGGCCGGTCCGGCCACCCTTTAACCTGTAGGCGTGTTCACCGGAATCGTCGAAGAGCTGGGCGAAGTGGTCGGCAAAGAGGACCTCAGCGATGCTGCGCGGTTCGTCATCCGCGGGCCTGTGGTCACCGCCGATGCGGGCCATGGCGACTCCATCGCGGTCAACGGGGTATGTCTGACTGTGGTTCAGGTGCTGCCGGGCGGAGAGTTCAGCGCCGACGTGATGGCAGAGACCCTCGACCGGTCCAGCCTCCAGCAGCTCGCCGTTGGGTCCAGGGTCAACCTGGAGCGGGCGGCCGCGGTGAACAGTCGACTCGGGGGCCATATCGTTCAGGGTCATGTCGACGGCACTGGCCACGTGCTGTCGAGGACCTCGTCGGAACATTGGGATGTGGTGCGAATCTCGTTGCCGCACAGCGTGTCCCGTTATGTCGTCGAAAAGGGTTCGATCACGGTCGACGGTATCTCGCTGACTGTTTCTGGCCTCGGCGGCGATGAAGCCGGGGAGTGGTTCGAGGTATCGCTGATTCCGACCACCCTTGAGCTGACCACCCTCGGGCGCGCGCCTGCCGGCACCCCGGTCAACCTCGAAGTGGATGTCATCGCGAAATATGTCGAACGGCTGTTGGGCGCTCGCGAGCGGTGATCCGACGTTATACCAGCAACCGGCTGTAGCGTCCGTCAGTTTGCTAAATCTTCGCCAGGGCGGAAATGACATAGCTCTGTCACGGTTGTGCCAGTTCTTGTGCTCATCGTAAACGCCCTGCTCAGACGGTTCGGGGAGAATTGACCCGCGCGTAATCTTAACGAAAACTGATAAGCGTGTTAAGTTGCGGATTCAATCGTGACGTGCGTCGCTCACCCTCGACCTAGGTGAGTCTCGTCACCACTGACACGAGCGGGGAAACTCGGTGGGTTTGGGCAAGCGCGCGGTGCGCAGCGAGACTTTCGCAGCGACGGTAGGCGCAGGACTGGCGGTAACCGCTGGACAGGGCATGATCTCGGCTGCCACCGGTCCGGGTCCCGTTATGGGGCGCGTGGTTCGGGGGATTCGGTGAGTTCCAAGAAGCATGCGGCCCGTCACCGCAAGCAGGCAGCCCGGCACCGTAAGCAGCCGGTTCGCGCCGGGCAGCGTGCGGCCCGCAACGGGTTTTTCGTTGCAGCGGTGGGGCTCGGCCTGGCGGTAGCCGCAGGTCAAGGTGTGGCCGCGGCCAGTACCGACACTGGTTCGTCGGATTCCGGAGCGACCCCGCATTCGACGGGCAAGTCCGATGGCAATTCCGGCCATTCCGCGAACTCCAGCTCCACTAACTCCAGCCGCGCAAATGGACCTGCCCGCGCGCGTGCGACGAGCAAGGCATCGGCGGCATCGGCATCGGCCTCCGACAGCGACTCCTCGTCGTCCGTCCAGTCTTCGGGCTCGGGCCAGGCCACCACGGCGGTCAGTACTACGACAGACGCGACCACCGAAACGGTGTCGTCGCCGACGACGACCGGCTCCACCGGCACGACGCCGGCAACGCCCACCGTCGAGGCCCCCACGACGGTGGTACCGGCTGAGACCACAACGGTTGACACCACAATGACGGATGCGCCGACAGTGACGGCCGCCGTCCCGTCGATCGAAGACTCTCCTGGCGTGATCATTCGGAAGTCGACGATGGCCAGGGCGGCCGCCGCCGCGGCCGCCGCAACTGCCGAGTCGATGACCCTGTCAGTGCCGTCTGCTGCTGCTGCCGCCGCCCCGGCGGCGGCTCCGTCTGCTGCCGCCCCCTCTTATGCCGCTGCCTCGATGGAGGGGGATCTGTCGGCCGTCCAGGAGGGCGCGGGCCCCATCACCACCCCAGCGCAGTACGACATCCAGACATCACTCGACGCCTGGGGCGCGGCGTTGGATGCATTTTTGGCTGCACCGATGTCGCTGAGCAACGCCTGGCTGAAGTACCCGGTGGAGGTCATCAACCTGTTTTTCACCTCCTCGATCGTGGCGGACTCGTTCTCGCACATGCTCAATGGCATGGCTACGCTCATCAACGAGTTCATCCCGCCTTTCAAGATGGTGGACGGCGCACCCGCAGCCATCACGCCGGCGTCGGTGATGGCTGCGGCCGTCGCTGGTGCCGTCGTGGTCATGAACATCGCGCAGACGTGGGACGTCGACGTCTGGGGCGCGGAGGTGCTCAGCTTCGCCAAGGGGATGGTCGCCCTCGGCAACCTCGATCTCATTACCGCAGAGCAGGATCCGATCATCGCGGCTGCCACCGGAGCCTTCCTGGCCCCGGCGACCGTCTTGGACCAGCAGATCGAGCTCGGTTACGACCCGAACCCGGCCTCACTGATCATGTATATCGCTGTGGTTGCGCTCTTTCGGCGGTTCGAGAATGTAGCGACCGATCACGCCCCCGTGGTGACTGACATGCAGCAAACCAGTCAACATCTCTCGGGTGCGAGCGGGACCACCGTCTCGGGGTACGTGCAGTTCTACGATGCCGACGGCGACCCGATCACCTCGTTCGGTTTCACCGAACCCACCGATAGTCGATTCACCGTCACCGTCGTTGACGCCGGCAACGGAAAGATGAATTGGACGGTGTGGGACTGGAATCCGTTGTCCAGCGACAAATCTCCCAAGACGATGACGTTCACCATGACTATCCTCGCTCAGGGCGATGGCCAGATAAGTGTGTTGCATCCGTACATGCCGGAAGGCGACACAGCCACCACGCAGAAGACGGTCACGGTGACCGTCTACTACAACCAGGCTGTCGGGTCCATGACCAACACGGTCGGCAGCACCTCGGGGCTGGGTGTGGTTCGCGGGACCGTCTCGGCACCGAACAACGCCAACAATCCGATGACCTACTCACTGGTCGGCGCCAACGGGGGATCGGCATATACCGCCAACGGCGGGATCGTCAAGCTCGATCCGACCACCGGTGCGTATACCTACATACCGAACAGGGCGGCGGGCGGGACGTCGGACTCGTTCCAGCTGACAAGCACCGACAGCTTCGGCCATACCTATACGACGACCGTGAATGTGCCGGTGAGCGCGACGGCGCCGGTGACGACCAACGGTTCCGTCCCAGGCAAGGTCACCGGCAACCTGAACGTCAGCGGTGCCGACACCGGGCTGATGACCTACAGCATCGGCACGGCCCCAAATGCGCTGCGGGGCAACGTGGTGCTCAATGCCGACGGCAGTTTCACCTACACCCGCACGGCGGCGGGTCATACCCAGCCCACGGCCGACTCGTTCACCATCCTCGGAACCGACAGCACCGGAAAGACGGTGACGGTCGCGGTGGTCAACGTCAACCCGACGGTGGGCAACGGTGCTCCTTTGGGTAACGGTGTGACTGTGAGCAGTTCATCGTTGACCCGCATTGTCGGTCCGTACGACAAGCAGGATACGTCTGGCACGCTGAAAGCGACGGACGCCGACGGCGATCCGCTCACCTGGGCTGCCGGCACTTACGGAACCGCCCAGGGCGGAACGATCACTGTCAACGCCAACGGGACATTTAGCTACACGAATCAGAAGTACGCATGGTTCGGCGTCTCGGACAGCTACTGGCACGACCATGCCGTCACCGGTGATCCCGGCGACACGTTCACGGTCAACGTCAGTGATGCCTTCGGTGGTATCACCGCAGTGACCTACTCGATCCCGATCGAAAAGCAAAACGCCACACCAACTTTGAACGGGTCTGTCAGCAGTTCGAGTACCAGCGGCCTTGGCGTGGTGCGCGGCACCATTGCGAACGGTTCTGATGGTGACGGTGACGGCTTGACCTACACCCTGGTCGGCACCACAGGTGGTTCGGTCTACGGCTCCAACGGCGGCATCATCACCATGTCTGGCACTTCGTTCACCTATATCCCGAAGTCAGGGGTCGCGTCGGATTCGTTCCAGGTGCAGGTGTCAGACGGCCACGGTGGCACCACCACGGCGACGGTCACTCTGACCGGGCTGACGACCCCGTCGCCGCAGACCAACACCAACACGACGGCCGGTGTCACGACCGGTTCGCTGAACGTCCCGGCCGGCGATACCGGGCTCGGGCTGACCTACAGCCTCGGCGGCGGCCCGTCGAAGGGCAGTGTGATCGTCAACTCCAACGGCACCTACACCTACACCCGGACCGCCGGGCTGGGCCACACCACAACCCCAGCTGATTCGTTCACCATCAAGGCCACCGATGCCACTGGCAAGTCGGTGATCATCGCGACCATCAACGTGGCCCCGTCGGTAAGCAACAACGCACCCGCGTTGACCGTCAACGGCAGCTCCGGGACGGTCACGCTGTCTGGTCCGGGATCCAAGACCAACCCCAACGCGGCCGGGGTCCAGACGGTCACCGGCATGACATTCGTCGCCAGCGACGCCGACTCCGACGCACTGCTGATCAACAACAAGTTCGATGGCACCGGCACGACCTTCGCCTTGGCCAGCGGCGGCACCATCGCCACCGCCAACGGCGGCACTGTGACCGTCAACTCCAACGGCACCATGTCGTACTCGATCAGCCAGAGCGCGGCCTACTTCCACGCCGCGGCCAAGATGGGGGCCAGCACGGCGCAAAAGACGGACTGGTTCAACTTCACCGTCACCGACGGCTACGGCGGCACCAGCACCGTCACGGTGGTCATCCCGATCTACGCCGAAAACAGGGACCCGGTTACGAGCGCCGTCAAGGTCGGCAATAGCTGGACGTCCATAAAAGCGACCGATCCCGATGGCGAGACGATCTCGACCACGAAACTCGGCTCTGTGCCCAGTGACGCCAACCCCGGCTCGGGGTACATCGTCTCCACCGGGGACTCCCTGACCGGCAGTCTCAACCTCGGCACCGCCGCCCTCACCAAGTTCTCCGCCTTTACCATCACCGTCTACGACGGGTACTGGAGGACCTCCAACGGCGTGGTGACCAGCACGCCGGGCCAGAAGCAGGTCTGATCCGCCCCGACACCGTCTCGAGTGTGGAAGACGTGGAACAACACAAGCACCAGCACAGGTAACTAGAGCCCCGCGAGCTGGGGCAGCGTCGCGTGCGCGATCAGGAAGTAGATGATCAGCCCGGTGCCGTCGACGATCGTGGCGATCATCGGCCCCGACACCACCGCCGGATCCACCCGGCACTTCTTGAGCAGCGGCGGCAGCACCGATGCCACGATCGATGCCCAGAGCACGATCGCCGCGACCGTCAGCGACAGGGTGACGGTGACCTGCGGGCCGACACCGAGGGTCCACGCGCGGATCACGGCGGTGATGAAGAAGCCCGTCGCTACTTCCTTGGCCAGGATTCGGGGCAGGTCGCGCAGCCGCACCTGTCCGGTTCCCATGGCGGGCAACAGCGTTGTGGTGATCTGGGTGCCGGTGTTGCCGCCCGTTCCGATCAGGAGCGGGATGAAGAACGCCAAGGCGACGACGGCCTCGAGCTCGTCCTCGAACGCCCGCAACACCGTGCCGGTGTAGGCCTCGGCCACGAACAGCACGAGCAACCACACAATTCGTTTGCGCCACAACCGAAATGGCGAGGCGCGAAGGTAGGGGACTTCGAGAGGTTCCGAACCGCCCTGGCGTTCGGCGTCCCGGGTCGCTTCGGTTTCGATGATGTCGGCCGCCGTGTCGGCGGTGAGCACACCCAGCAGCGTGCGTTGTTCGTCGACCACCGGCAGTGCGGCCAGTTCATAGTCGAGCAATGACTGGGCGGCCTGCTCGGCGTCGATCAAGGGACCGACACAGACGGGATCGTGGCTGCTCAGTTTCGCGACGGTCTGGTCGGGCTGGGCCAAGCCACAACGCTTTCTTCATGGCTGCCAGCGAGACCATCGACAGTACGCTCGGCGCGTCCGTCCTGTCACGTACGTCACACAGATCCGCCGGATCTGTGCACCATCACCTGGCCTGCAGATATCCGCATTTCGGGGTGGCCCGGCAGTCCCGAACTGGGCCGCTGAACAGGACGGGCAATAACCCGGCGCTTGTAGTGGTTCATACTGTCTGAAAGCAGCATCACTTGGGATTCCCTGGTGGAACCCAGCGGAAATGGGCAGGCGGCAAGGATGACGAGGCTGGACACCGTCGAGCGGGCGATCGCCGATATCGCCGCGGGCAAGGCCGTTGTCGTAGTCGACGACGAGGACCGCGAGAACGAGGGCGATCTGATCTTCGCCGCAGAGAAGGCCACGCCGGAGCTGGTGGCGTTCATGGTCCGTTACACCTCGGGCTATCTCTGCGTCCCTCTCGACGGCGATGTCTGCGACAAGCTGGGCCTGCTGCCGATGTATGCGGTCAACCAGGACAAGCACGGCACCGCCTACACCGTCACGGTCGACGCGAAGCGGGGTGTTGGTACCGGGATCTCGGCGTCGGACCGCGCCACCACGATGCGGCTGCTCGCCGACCCCACCAGCGTCGCTGAGGAGTTCACCCGACCCGGACACGTGGTGCCGTTGCGTGCCAAGGACGGTGGCGTGTTGCGTCGCCCCGGGCACACCGAGGCCGCCGTTGACCTGGCCCGCCTGGCCGGACTGAATCCTGCGGGCGCGATCTGCGAGATCGTCAGCCAGAAGGACGAAGGCGCCATGGCGCAGACCGACGAGCTGAGGGTCTTCGCCGACGAGCACAACCTCGCGCTGATCTCCATCGCGGACCTGATCGAGTGGCGACGCAAACACGAGAAGCACATCGAACGCATTGCTGAGGCGCGGATCCCCACCCGCCACGGTGAGTTCCGCGCTGTCGGCTACAAGAGCATCTACGAGGACGTCGAACATGTCGCGCTGGTCCGCGGTGAGCTCTCCGGACCGAACAGCGATGGCCACGACGTCCTGGTGCGCGTGCACTCCGAGTGCCTGACCGGCGATGTTTTCGGGTCCCGACGTTGCGACTGCGGACCCCAGTTGGACGCGGCGATGGCGATGGTGGCACGCGAGGGGCGCGGCGTGGTGCTCTACATGCGTGGGCATGAGGGCCGCGGTATCGGACTGATGCACAAACTGCAGGCCTACCAGTTGCAGGACGCCGGCGATGACACTGTCGATGCGAACCTCAAGCTGGGCTTGCCCGCGGACGCCCGGGACTACGGGATCGGCGCCCAGATCCTGGTCGATCTGGGTATTCGCTCCATGCGACTGCTGACCAACAACCCCGCCAAGCGCGTCGGGTTGGATGGCTACGGTTTGCACATCATCGAGCGGGTTCCATTGCCAGTGCGTGCGAACTCCGAGAACATCCGCTACCTGATGACCAAACGCGACCGGATGGGTCACGATCTAAGCGGGCTGGACGATTACGACGAGTCGGTAACGATGGACGATTACGCCGAAGCAGAGTACTTACTGGGTGACCGGAGCCCAGGCAGCCAGGCGGCGGCGGAGCCGACCGTGATGAGGGCCCAGGCGGCGGAGCCGACCAAATGAGTGGAGGCGCAGGCGTTCCAGAGATGCCCGACCTGGACGCCGGTGAGTTGTCCCTGGCGATTGTCGCCAGCACCTGGCACACCCAGATCTGCGACGCCCTGCTCGACGGTGCATTGCGGACCGCCAAGGGCGACGGTATCGCCGAACCGACGGTGGTTCGGGTATTGGGTGCCATCGAAATCCCGGTGATCGCCCAGGAACTCGCTCGCGATCATGACGCCGTGGTGGCCCTCGGTGTGGTGATCCGCGGTCAGACGCCGCATTTCGACTATGTCTGCGATGCGGTCACCCAGGGACTGACCCGGGTTTCTCTCGACGAGTCGACACCGGTGGCCAATGGCGTGCTCACCACCAACACCGAAGAGCAGGCACTGGATCGTGCGGGACTGCCGGGTTCGGCCGAGGACAAAGGCGCGCAGGCGGTGGCCGCGGCGCTGAGCACTGCGCTGACACTGCGCAGTCTGCGCGCCGCCCGGTGACGGACTCCACCGTCTCACCTGCCTGGGATGTCACTGTGCGTCCGCGCCTGACGCCGTATTTCGCCTATGGGGCGGCGGCCATCATCCTGCTCGCGCATATCGCGATCGGATTCCTGCTCAAGATCAAATCGACCGGCGTGGTGTTCCAGACCGCCGATCAGGTCGCGTTCGCGATTCTGGGTCTTATCCTCGCGGGGTTGATCTTGCTGTTGGCCAGGCCGCGGTTACGTGTCGGCGCCGAGGGGCTGTCGGTACGGAACCTGTTGGGCGACAAACTGATTCCATGGGCCGATGTGGTGGATGTCTCATTTCCGCTCGGCGCGCGTTGGGCGCGGGTCGATCTGCCCGACGACGAGTACGTCCCTGTGATGGCCATCCAGGCAATCGACAAGGACCGAGCCGTCGATGCAATGGACACCGTTCGGGCCTTGGTGGCGCGGTACCGGCCCTGATCGGTAGGGAGCTGTCGTCGCTCGGTACTAATCTGGGAGCGTGCCCGATCCATCGACGTACCGGCCCGCGCCCGGGTCCATACCCGTGGAACCCGGCGTCTATCGGTTCAGGGACCCGCATGGCCGGGTCATCTACGTCGGGAAAGCCAAAAATCTCCGCAGCAGGCTGACGTCGTATTTCCAGGATCTGTCTGCTCTGCATCCGCGTACCAGGCAGATGGTGACCACCGCGGCCAAGGTCGAGTGGACCGTGGTCGGCACCGAGGTCGAGGCGCTGCAGCTCGAATACAACTGGATCAAGGAATTTGATCCTCGGTTCAACGTCCGCTATCGCGACGACAAGTCCTACCCGGTGCTGGCGGTCACGCTCAACGACGAATACCCCCGGTTGTTCGTCTACCGCGGCCCGCGTCGAAAAGGCGTGCGCTATTTTGGGCCGTACTCCCATGCATGGGCCATTCGCGAGACCCTCGACTTGTTGACCCGCGTCTTCCCGGCTCGCACCTGTTCGTCAGGAGTGTTCAAGCGGCACAGCCAGATCGACCGACCCTGCCTGCTCGGCTACATCGACAAATGTTCGGCGCCGTGTGTGGGGAGGGTCACCGCACAGGAACACCGCAAAATCGTCGAGGACTTCTGCGATTTCCTCTCGGGTAAGACCGACCGGTTCGCCCGCGAACTGGAACATCAGATGACCGATGCGGCCGAAGAACTCAACTTCGAGCGCGCGGCCCGGTTGCGAGATGACTTGGGCGCGCTTCGGCGGGCGTTGGAGAAGCAGACGGTCGTGCTCGGTGACGGAACCGACGCCGACGTGGTCGCTTTTGCCGACGATGATCTCGAAGCGGCGGTGCAGGTGTTCCACGTCCGTGGCGGTCGGGTCCGCGGACAGCGTGGCTGGATCGTCGAAAAGGCGGCCGATCCTGGTGATTCCGGTGAAGCTCAACTGGTCGAGCAGTTCATCACACAGTTCTACGGAGATCAGGCCGAATTTGGCGGTGCCGCCGACGACGGTGGGGACGAATCCACCAACCCGGTACCCCGGGAGGTGCTGGTGCCATCTTTGCCGCCCAACTCCGAGGAACTGGCCAGCTGGTTGGCCGGGCTGCGTGGCTCCCGGGTCGCCTTACGCGTGCCGCAGCGCGGCGACAAAAAGGCCCTTGCCGAGACGGTCTACCGCAACGCGCAGGAGGCCCTGCAGCAGCACAAGCTCCGCCGCGCCGGTGATTTCAACGCCAGATCTGCTGCGCTGCAGGGCATTCAGGATGCGCTTGGGCTAGCAGATGCCCCGCTTCGGATCGAATGTGTCGATATCAGCCACGTGCAAGGCACCGATGTCGTCGCTTCGCTGGTGGTCTTCGAAGATGGGCTGGCACGCAAATCGGACTATCGCCATTACGCCATCAAGGAGGCGGCCGGTGACGGAAAATCCGACGACGTGGGGTCCATCGCCGAGGTCACCCGACGCCGGTTCTGGCGACACGTGCAGGACCGCGAACATCCCGAAGAGCTTGCCCCAGAAGGTAAGTCACGCAAATTTGCCTACCCGCCCAACCTCTACGTCGTGGACGGCGGCGCACCTCAGGTCAACGCCGCGGCCGCGGTCCTGGAAGAGCTGGGGGTGACCGATGTCGCCGTGATCGGGCTGGCCAAGCGACTCGAAGAGGTGTGGGTCCCTGGCGAGCCGGACCCGGTGATCATGCCGCGCAACAGCGAGGGCCTTTATCTGCTGCAACGGGTGCGCGATGAGGCCCATCGATTCGCCATCACCTACCACCGCAGCAAGCGGTCGAAACGGATGACTGCCTCCGCGCTGGATTCGGTACCGGGTCTCGGTGAGCATCGACGTAAGGCACTGGTCACGCATTTCGGGTCGGTCGCCCGACTCAAGCAGGCAACGGTCGAGGAGATCACCGCAGTACCAGGTATCGGCGTGGCCACCGCGGCGGCAGTGCTGACCGCACTCGGTTCAGCACCGGAGCCGCCGCAGAATGGTGAAGCTCAGCCGGCCGAGAATGGTCGGGAATTGGTGGTATCGGCCCCACAGGCGACCGAGGTACGCGATGATGATGTTGCCGAACGGGCATCGGGATGACAGACAACACAGGCGAAGTGACGCAGGATAGTGACTCGGGCGATACCGGCGCCGACACCGACCCGGGTATCGATGTGGTTCTGGTTACCGGGCTTTCCGGCGCGGGCCGCGGCACCGCCGCGAAGGTGCTCGAGGACCTCGGCTGGTATGTCGCCGACAACCTGCCGCCCGAATTGATCACCAGGATGGTCGATCTGGGCTTGGCGGCCGGATCCCGTATCACCCAGCTCGCGGTCGTCATGGATGCTCGTTCCAAGGGTTTCACCGGCGATCTTGACTCGGTGCGGATGGAACTGGCCACCCGCGGTATTGCGCCGCAGGTGCTGTTTCTTGAGGCCTCCGACGACATCCTGGTGCGGCGTTACGAACAGAACCGGCGCAGCCATCCACTGCAGGCCGGTCTGACACTGGCAGAAGGTATCGCTGCCGAGCGGGTGATGTTGGCACCGGTGCGGGCCGTCGCCGATCTGGTGATCGACACGTCCAGCCTGCCGGTCCCGGCGCTGCGGGCCAGTATTGAGCAGGCGTTCGGCAGCGAGACCGTCGCCGAAACCAGCGTGACGGTGGAGTCCTTCGGCTTCAAGTACGGGCTGCCGATGGACGCCGACATGGTGATGGACGTCCGGTTCCTGCCCAATCCGCACTGGGTCGACGACCTGCGTCCGCATACCGGTCAGCATCCTGCGGTCCGCGACTACGTGCTCGGTCAGCCGGGCGCGGAGAAGTTCCTCGACACGTACCACGATCTGCTGGGCCTGGTAATCGAAGGCTATCGCCGGGAAGGTAAGCGCTACATGACCGTCGCCATCGGGTGCACCGGCGGCAAGCACCGCAGTGTGGCAATCGCCGAAGCCCTTGCCGCGCGTCTGCAGACCAACGGTCGGCTGTCGGTGCGCGCGCTGCACCGGGATCTGGGCCGCGAGTGAGCCCTGCAGAAAGTTCACGCATCGTCGCATTGGGCGGTGGGCATGGCCTGTACGCCACACTGTCCGCAGCGCGGCGGCTTACGCCGCATGTGACGGCCGTGGTCACCGTCGCCGATGACGGCGGATCCTCGGGTCGCCTGCGCAGCGAGCTCGATGTGGTGCCACCGGGCGATCTTCGAATGGCCTTGGCGGCCTTGGCATCTGACAGTCCGCACGGCCGGCTGTGGGCCACCATCATCCAGCACAGATTCGGTGGCAGCGGTGCGCTGGCGGGTCATCCGATCGGCAACCTGATCCTGGCCGGGCTCAACGAAGTGTTGGCCGATCCGGTGGCCGCCCTTGACGAACTGGGCCGGATCCTCGGTGTCAAGGGCCGGGTGTTGCCGATGTGCCCGATCGCCCTGGAAATCGAAGCCGATGTGGCCGGACTGGAATCCGACCCCAGGATGAGCCGGGTGATTCGCGGTCAGGTGGCCATCGCGTCCACGCCGGGCAAGGTACGCCGGGTCCGGCTGCTCCCCGGTAATCCACCTGCCACCCGACAGGCCGTGGACGCAATCATGGCCGCCGATCTGGTGGTGCTCGGACCGGGGTCGTGGTTCACCAGTGTCATTCCGCACGTGTTGGTGCCGGAGCTCGTTTCGGCGCTGAATGCGACGACCGCGCGCCGGGCGCTGGTGCTGAACCTGGCAGCGGAACCGGGGGAGACGGCGGACTTCTCCGCCGAACGGCACCTGCATGTGCTCGCCGCGCATGCGCCCGAATTCACCGTGCACGAGATTATTGTTGACGCCGCGCGGGTATCCGGCGGTCGCGAACGCGAACAGCTTCAGCGGACGGCAAGCATGCTCGATGCTCAAGTTCAGTTTGCTGACGTGTCCAGACCTGGTACACCTTTACATGATCCGGCGAAATTGGCGGCGGCACTTGAAGCAGTGCGCGTCCGGGGGGCCGTGCCGGGAGCATCTGATGCGCCGACGGCAGCCCCTGGCGTGGATGGACCGAGTCTGAGTGGACCGAGAGGTGACGATCCGTGGCGATGACGGCTGAGGTGAAGGACGAACTGAGCCGGCTGGTAGTCAACTCGGTGAGCGCCCGGCGCGCGGAGGTCGCGTCACTGCTGCGATTCGCCGGCGGCCTGCACATCGTGTCCGGCCGGGTGGTGGTGGAAGCCGAAGTCGATCTCGGCATCATCGCGCGGCGGCTGCGCAAAGATATTTTCGATCTCTACGGATACAACGCCGTCGTGCATGTGTTGTCTGCCAGCGGGATCCGCAAGAGCACGCGATACGTCGTGCGGGTGGCCAAGGACGGGGAGGCGCTGGCCCGTCAGACCGGGCTGCTCGATCTGCGGGGACGGCCCGTACGCGGATTGCCGGCCCAGGTGGTCGGCGGCAGCGTCGGCGACGCCGAGGCTGCGTGGCGCGGTGCGTTCCTGGCCCACGGGTCGTTGACCGAACCGGGTCGTTCTTCGGCGCTGGAGGTCAGTTGCCCTGGACCGGAGGCCGCGCTTGCCCTGGTCGGTGCCGCCCGCAGGCTCGGGGTCAGCGCCAAAGCCAGAGAAGTGCGCGGAGCCGACCGGGTGGTCGTCCGCGATGGCGAAGCCATCGGAGCGCTGCTGACCCGGATGGGTGCGCAAGACACCAGGTTGACCTGGGAAGAGCGCCGGATGCGCCGCGAGGTCCGGGCCACCGCCAACCGTCTGGCCAATTTTGACGACGCCAACCTACGCCGGTCAGCGCGGGCGGCGGTCGCCGCGGCGGCCCGGGTGGAGCGGGCGTTGCACATCCTCGGTGACACCGTGCCCGACCATCTGTCGGCAGCAGGCCGGCTTCGCGTTGAACACCGGCAGGCCTCGCTGGAAGAGCTTGGTCGCCTCGCCGAGCCGCCGATGACGAAAGATGCTGTGGCAGGCCGAATCCGGCGGCTACTGTCGATGGCCGACCGCAAGGCCAAACAGGATGGAATCCCCGATACGGAGTCGGCCGTCACAGCCGAACTGCTCGAGGACACCTAACCCCGGCGCACGCTGCGCCAGTGCGAGATCTCAGCGCAGGCGTGCCAACTTTTCACTGGCCTTGGTCAAGCCGTGGGCGCGCCGGCGAATACCGTTCCATGGGTCGCCTCGCGTCGAGAGTCGTCGGCGCAGGTTCGTGATCGTGTACTCACCCGGCTCCAGACGGTCCAACTCGTACCACTCCATCGGAGTGGACACCGGACCGCCGGGCCGAGCCCGGACCGCGTACGGGGGTACCAGCGTCTGACCGAAACTGTTGCGGATGACGTCGATGTACACCCGGTTACCGCGACTGTTCGTGCGGTGCTCGGTTGTCAGCAGGTCTGGTGCTCGGCGGGTCAACTGTTCGGCCACCGCAAGGGCGAAAGCCCGAGTGTCGTCGAATACCGACTGCGGCCGTAGCGGCACGACCACGTGGTAACCGCGGGAACCGGATGATTTCAGATACGAGGTCAGGCCGATCTCGTCGAGCAGTTCACCGGTCATCTTGGTGGCCCGCCGCAGCATGGCCAGATCGTCGACCGACGGGTCCAGATCGAAGACCAGCTGGTCGGGACGATCAAGGGCGCGGGTCCGGCTGAGCCACGTATGCGGCGTGATGCATCCTTGATTGGCCAGGTAGACAAGCGATCGGGCATTGCTGATGGTCACTTGGGACTGCGGGCCATCGGCGGTGTGCACCTCGGCGGTGTCCATCCAGTCAGGGAAGTGCGACGGCACTTTCTTCTCGTAAAAGCCGCCGTTGTCGATGCCGTCGGGGAACCGCTGCATGCTGATCGGTCGGTCCGTGAGGTGCGGGAGCATCACCGAAGCGACCGACGCGTAGTACTCGGCGAGATCGCGTTTCGTCAGCCCCGCGCCGCTGTTCGAGCTGGCATCACTGTCCGGGAACAGCACTTTATCGGGATTGCAGATGTCGATTTGCGCGACTAACACCCGCCCGGGGTACCCCACCGAGCGCGAAGTAATCCTTCACCGCACGTTGGGATTGTTCATCAACCAGCCCGCGCGACGCCGATGGCAGGACACTAGGCTGGTTGACGAGCAGTTACATCATGCGAATTGGCATGCGAAATCAGAGGGAGAGAGACAAGTGACGATCCGGGTAGGCGTTAACGGTTTCGGCCGTATCGGGCGCAACTTCTTCAGGGCATTGGACGCGCAGAAGGCCCTCGGCAAGAACGCCGATATCGAGATTGTCGCGGTCAACGACCTGACGGACAACGCCACACTGGCGCACCTGCTGAAGTTCGATTCGATCCTGGGTCGGCTGCCCTACGACGTCAGCCTCGAGGGCGACGACGTCATCGTCGTGGGCGACACCAAGATCAAGGCCCTCGAGGTCAAGGCCGGCCCGTCGGAGCTGCCCTGGGGTGATTTAGGGGTCGATGTCGTCGTTGAATCGACCGGCATCTTCACCAACGCCGCCAAGGCGAAGGGACACCTGGACGCGGGCGCCAAGAAGGTCATCATCTCCGCCCCGGCCACCGACCCCGACATCACCATCGTGATCGGCGTCAATGACGACAAGTACGACGGCAGCCAGAACATCATCTCCAACGCCTCCTGCACCACGAACTGCCTGGGCCCGCTGGTCAAGGTCCTCAACGACGAGTTCGGCATCGTCAAGGGCCTGATGACCACCATCCACGCCTACACCCAGGACCAGAACCTGCAGGACGGCCCGCACAGCGATCTGCGCCGCGCCCGCGCCGCTGCGCTGAACATCGTGCCCACCTCGACTGGCGCCGCCAAGGCCATCGGCCTGGTCATGCCTGAGCTCAAGGGCAAGCTTGACGGTTACGCGCTGCGGGTGCCGATCCCCACCGGCTCGGTGACCGACCTGACTGTGGAACTGGCCAAGGCCGGAACCGCCGACGAGATCAACGCCGCGCTCAAGGCCGCGGCCGAGGGCAAGCTCAAGGGCATCCTCAAGTACTACGACGCGCCGATCGTGTCGAGCGACATCGTCACCGATCCGCACAGCTCGATCTTCGACTCGGGCCTGACCAAGGTCATCGACAACCAGGCCAAGGTCGTCTCCTGGTATGACAACGAGTGGGGCTACTCCAACCGCCTCGTGGATCTGGTTGCGCTGGTCGGTAAGTCGCTCTAGCCATGGCAGTTCCGACACTGGCAGAACTGCTCGCCGAGGGGGTGGAAGGTCGGGGCGTCCTGGTGCGCTCCGATCTGAACGTCCCCCTCGACGATGCGGGCAAGATCACTGACCCCGGCCGCATCATCGCATCGGTGCCCACGCTGAAGGCGCTTTCGGATGCCGGCGCCAAAGTCGTGGTCACCGCGCACCTTGGCCGGCCCAAGGGCGGCCCGGAACCGAAATACTCCCTGGCTCCGGTCGCCGCCGCGCTCGGCGAAGCGCTGGGCCGGCATGTCCAGCTGGCCGGTGACGTCGTCGGCACCGACGCGCTCGCGCGCGCCGAGGGCCTCACCGACGGCGACATCCTGCTGCTGGAGAACATCCGGTTCGACCCCCGCGAGACGTCGAAAGACGACGCGGAACGGTTGGCGCTGGCGAAGGCGCTGAGTGAACTGGTCCGGTCCGCAGACGGAGGGGCCGGGGCGTTCGTCTCGGACGGCTTTGGTGTGGTGCACCGCAAACAGGCGTCGGTCTACGACGTCGCCACCCTGCTGCCGCATTACGCGGGCACCTTGGTGGCGGCCGAGGTCGAGGTCTTGGCGCAGCTGACCAGTTCCACTGAACGGCCTTACGCGGTGGTGCTCGGTGGGTCCAAGGTGTCCGACAAGCTGGCGGTCATCGAGAACCTGGCCACCAAGGCCGACAGTCTGATCATCGGCGGCGGCATGTGCTTCACCTTCCTTGCCGCCCAAGGGTTTTCGGTCGGCTCATCGCTGTGCCAGGAAGAGATGATCGACACCTGCCGCACCCTGCTGGAGACCTACGGCGACGTCATCCACCTGCCGGTGGATATCGTCGTGGCCGAGAAGTTCGCCGCAGATTCGCCACCGGAAACGGTCTCGGCGGGCAAGATCCCCGACGGCTGGATGGGGCTGGATATCGGCCCCGAGTCGGTCAAGCGGTTTTCGGCGTTGCTGTCGAATGCCAAGACGGTGTTCTGGAACGGCCCGATGGGTGTCTTCGAGTTCCCCGCGTACGCCGCGGGCACGAAGGGTGTCGCCGAGGCGATCATCGGGGCAACGGCCAAGGGCGCGTTCAGCGTCGTCGGCGGAGGTGATTCCGCGGCCGCGGTCCGGCAGCTGGGGCTCCCGGATGAGGGTTTCTCGCACATCTCGACCGGCGGCGGCGCCTCACTGGAATACCTTGAGGGCAAGACGCTGCCCGGCATCCAAATACTGCAGTAGCACCTAGGAGTTCCGTGTCACGTAAGCCGCTGATCGCGGGCAACTGGAAGATGAACCTCAACCATTTCGAGGCCATCGCTCTGGTGCAGAAGATCGCATTCTCGTTGCCCGACAAGTACTTCGACAAGGTCGACGTCACCGTCATCCCGCCGTTCACCGATCTGCGCAGCGTGCAGACGCTCGTCGACGGCGACAAGCTGCGCCTGACCTACGGCGCCCAGGATGTCTCGCAGTTCGACTCCGGTGCCTATACCGGCGAGATCAGCGGCACGTTCCTGGCCAAGTTGGGCTGTACGTTCGCCGTCGTCGGGCACTCCGAGCGCCGCACCTATCACCACGAGGATGACGCGCTGGTCGCCGCGAAAGCGGCGGCCGCGCTCAAGCATGGCCTGACGCCGATCATCTGCATCGGCGAAGGCTTGGACATCCGCGAGGCGGGCGAGCATGTGGCCTACAACGTCAACCAGCTCAAGGGCTCGTTGGCCGGGTTGTCCGCCGAACAGATCGGTGCAAGCGTCATCGCCTACGAGCCGGTCTGGGCGATCGGCACCGGGCGGGTGGCCAGCGCCGCCGACGCGCAGGAAGTCTGCGCGGCGATCAGGGCCGAACTCGGCCAGCTGGCGACCCCCGCCATCGCCGATACGGTCCGCGTTCTCTATGGCGGTTCGGTCAGCGCCAAGAACGTCGGCGAAATTGTCGGGCAGAAAGATGTCGACGGCGCTCTGGTCGGCGGCGCCTCGCTCGATGGCGAGCAGTTCGCCATTCTCTCCGCAATCGCCGCAGGTGGGCCGATTCCGTAACAGGCGGTCCCGGCCTGTAGTCTTGCGGCCATGGAATTGGCTTTGGACATCATGCTGATCGTCACCAGCGTGCTGCTGATGTTGTTGGTGCTGCTGCACCGTGCCAAAGGTGGCGGCCTGTCCACGCTGTTCGGTGGCGGTGTCCAGTCCAGCCTGTCCGGGTCGACCGTGGTGGAGAAAAACCTCGACCGCCTCACGCTGTTCGTGGTCGGTATCTGGTTGGTGTCGATCGTCGGCGTCGGCCTGCAGATCAAATACGCCTGACCCGCATCGAACCGTGAAATAGGCGGCCTTACCGTTGGTGAGGCTGCCGAGTTCGTTTTCCAGCCGCCACGATAGGCGTACTTGTCGTCGACCGGGATCGCCGACGCTCATGGCTGCGCGAGATCGATGGTGTTGACGGTGTTTCTGTCACGTCACCGGCACTGCCGCAGCGGCCCTCGCACTGCGACAGATTCAGGGTGCGTCGATACTTGATCCCATGGCAGACCTTTCCGATACGCGTTCCGACACCGCCCTGGAACCGATCGGTGCCGTCCGTCGCACCCAGGTCGGTCGCGAGGCGACCGAACCGATGCGCGAGGACATCCGGTTGCTCGGCGCGATACTCGGCGACACTGTCCGCGAACAGAACGGCGACGAGATCTTCGATCTGGTCGAGCGGGCCCGCGTCGAGTCGTTTCGGGTCCGGCGCTCGGAGATCGACCGATCCGAGCTGGCGGCGCTGTTCGACGGTATCGGCACCAAGCGGGCGATCCCTGTTATCCGGGCCTTCACGCATTTCGCGCTCCTGGCCAATGTCGCCGAGGACATCCACCGGGAACGCCGGCGTGCCATTCACGTCGCCGAGGGGGAGCCGCCGCAGCACAGCAGCCTGGCCGCCACCTACCTCAAACTCGATGCGGCCGATCTGGACTCCGCAACGGTCGCCGATGCGTTGACCGGCGCCCTCGTCTCGCCTGTCATCACCGCACACCCGACCGAAACCCGTCGGCGCACCGTGTTCGACACCCAGCACCGGATCACCCAGTTGATGCGGTTGCGGGCCAAGGGACATCACCACACCGACGACGGCGCCGACATCGAACACGAACTGCGACGGCAGATCCTGATGCTCTGGCAGACGGCGCTGATCCGGTTGTCGCGGTTGAAGATCCAAGACGAAATCGAGACCGGCCTGAGGTACTACCCGGCCGCGTTCTTCGAGGTTATCCCTCAGGTCAATGCCGAGGTCCGGGAAGCGCTGCGGGCTCGCTGGCCCGACGCCGATCTACTGCCGGAGCCCATCCTGCGGCCCGGATCATGGATAGGTGGAGACCGCGACGGCAACCCGAATGTCACCGGCGAGGTGGTGCGCCTGGCCACCGGAAGCGCGGCGTACACCGCGTTTGCGCAGTACTTCATCGAGCTGACCGCGCTGGAAGAAGAGCTGTCCATGTCGGCCCGTCTGGTCACCGTCAGCGATGAACTGGCCGCGCTGGCGGATTTGTGCCAGGAACCGGCACGGGCGGACGAGCCGTACCGGCGTGTGCTGCGCGCGATCCACGGCAGGCTGACCGCGACAGCGGGCGCGATCCTCGACCGTCAGCCCGAGTATCAGCTTGACCTCGGGATGGACCGCTACCACGCGCCCGAGGAGTTCGAAGCCGACCTGGCCTGCGTCGATGCGTCGTTGCGCGGTAACGGCAGCGCGCTCCTGGCCGATGACCGGCTGGCCCGGCTGCGAGAAGCGGTGCATGTCTTCGGATTTCACCTGTCTGGGCTGGATATGCGGCAGAACTCCGATATCCACGAGGAGGTGGTGGCCGAGCTGCTGGCTTGGGCCGGTGTGCACGACGACTATGCGTCGCTGCCCGAGCAGGAACGTATCGATCTGCTCGTCACCGAGTTGAGCACCCGCCGACCGCTGATCGGTGACGGTGCCGAGCTGTCCGAGCTGGCCACCAAGGAGCTTGGCATCGTGCGCGCCGCCGCCCGCGCGGTCGAGGTCTTCGGCCCCAACGCCGTGCCGAACTACATCATCTCCATGTGCCAGTCGGTATCGGACATGCTCGAAGCGGCGCTGCTGCTCAAAGAGGCGGGGCTGCTCTCCGTGGTTGGGGGCGCCTCCGGTGCCTCCCCGTACTGCCCGGTGGGCATCGTGCCGCTGTTCGAAACGATCGACGACCTGCAACGCGGCGCGTCCATCATGGAGGCGCTGTTGAGCCTTCCGCTCTATCGCGACCTGGTTCATGCCCGTGGTGAGAGCCAGGAAATCATGCTCGGCTACTCCGACTCGAACAAGGACGGCGGCTACCTCGCGGCCAACTGGGCGCTATACCGGGCCGAGTTGGATCTCGTCGAGATGGCCAGCACCACCGGTATCCGGATGCGGCTGTTCCACGGCCGCGGTGGCACCGTCGGCCGCGGCGGCGGACCCAGCTATGACGCCATCCTGGCCCAGCCGCCGGGGGCGGTGAAGGGGTCGCTGCGCATCACCGAACAGGGTGAGGTGATTGCCGCCAAATATGCCGAGCCACGGATCGCGCACCGCAACCTGGAGACGCTGCTGGCCGCCACCCTGGAGTCGACCCTGCTCGATACCGAAGGCCTCGGTGACCTCGCCGAAAGTGCGTACGAGGTGCTCGACGATCTCGCCGCCCGCGCCCAGCGGGCCTACGCCGAATTGGTGCACGAGACACCGGGTTTCGTCGAATATTTCAAAGCCTCGACACCGGTCAGCGAAATTGGCGCGCTGAATATCGGTAGCAGGCCGACCTCACGAAAACCCACCACCTCGATCTCGGATCTGCGCGCCATCCCGTGGGTGTTGGCCTGGAGTCAGTCACGGGTGATGCTGCCCGGTTGGTATGGCACCGGGACGGCGTTCGCGGACTGGGTGGCCGACGGGGAGGGCCGCCTCGAGGTGCTCCAAGAGCTCTACCGACGGTGGCCGTTTTTTGCCACGGTGCTCTCGAATATGGCGCAGGTGATGGCCAAATCCGATATGGGCCTGGCCGCGCGGTATGCGGAACTGGTGGAAGACGAGGCACTGCGCCGCCGGGTGTTCGACAAGATCCTGGCCGAACATGACCGCAGCATCGCCATGCTCAAACTCATCACCGGCCAGGACGATTTGCTCGCCGACAACCCGGCCCTGGCCCGTTCGGTGTTCAACCGCTTCCCGTATCTGGAGCCGCTGAATCACCTGCAGGTTGAACTGCTGCGCCGCTTCCGCTCCGGTGACGAAGACGAACTGGTGCAGCGGGGGATTCTCCTGACGATGAGCGGCTTGGCGACGGCGCTGCGCAACAGCGGCTAGCTGGTCGGGGGTGGTTGTGGTTGAAAGGGGGTGTACCACCACCATTGGGCGCGTTCGCCGGTCGGTCCGGAATAGGGTGGGACTTGTGGTGGGGGTGTGGTCGGTGGGTGGGCCAGGGATGCTGGGGTGAGGGGTTCGCCTTCGTTGTCGGTGACCAGTAGGCGGTGGGCGGGGCCGGTGATGGTGATGTCTCCGCGGTGATGCATCCGGTGGTGGAAGGGGCAGACCAGCACCAGATTGCCCAGGTCGGTGGGGCCGCCGTTTTCCCAGTGCCGGATGTGGTGGGCGTGCAAACCGCGGGTGGCCCCGCAGCCGGGCACCACGCAGCAGTGGTCGCGGTGTTCGAGTG
This sequence comes from Mycobacterium sp., assembly GCF_965229105.1. Classification (GTDB taxonomy): domain Bacteria; phylum Actinomycetota; class Actinomycetes; order Mycobacteriales; family Mycobacteriaceae; genus Mycobacterium. Next base: position 4,411,351 of record NZ_OZ245858.1, on the reverse strand, counting down.
CGCGGCGCAGTCGGCGGTTGACGGTGCGGGTGGACCGTCCGGCGCCGATGAGACGTCCGCGGCGTTCGAACCAGGCTTCGCAGGTGGCATCGCAGGTCAGGTATTGGCGTTCGTCGTCGGTGAGTAGCGGGCCCAGATGCAGGCCGGCGACACGCCGATCGAGGTCGAGGTGAACCACGACGGTTGTGCGTTGGCCCTGTGGCCGTCGGGTCGCCTCGGCGTCCCAGCCCGCATCGATTAGGTGGATGAACCCGTCGACGGCGTTCGGGAACGGCGGTGCCTGCTCTGCTGTGCTGTTGTCGTGGTCGTGTTTCCAGTCGGCGACCACGGCGTCTTGATGTGAGGCCAAGGCGGCATCGAACTTCGCTGCCTGCAGTTTCGAGAGCCGGATCCGCCAGGTGGTGTAGTCGTGTCGGTCGACGGTTTTGGTGACCGACGAGGACGGCGGTTCGGGTTCGGGTTCGGGTTTCGGTTCGAGCTTGACCGCAGTTCGCAACTGGTTGACGGTGGCGCTGGCGGCGAGTTGGGCGTAGTGCTCGTCGGATCCGGCGGAGGCCTGTTCGGCGATGACGCCGACTTGATCCAGTGAGTACCGGCCCGCTCGTAGGCCGTCTGCGCATTGGGGAAATTCGGTGAGCCGGTGCGCGATGGTGGCGATGGTTTCGGCGTTGCGTGGTGAGGTGCCGGTCTTCCAGGCGATGAGGGCGGGGATGGAACGCGCGCCAGTCATGCCGGCCAGGTCGTCGTGGTCGATCTCTGCGACGATGTCCACGATGCGGCCGTCGATCGCGTTGCGTTGCCCGGTCAGCTCCGCGAGCTGTTCGAACAACACCGCAAGGCGCTCCTTGGGACTGAGCTCAGTCACCAAAGGTGTTGCGGTCAAGGACATGACACCATCAAAGCAGACAGGTCCGACAATAACCGTCATCACGAGGCAACACCTCTGACCCGACGCCGACTGTGCGGTTCTCTCCCCATGATCAGCGGTGAATTCAGGCGGTGGATGCAACACCGGGTGGTTTGAACGGTTGTGAGAGTAATTCATCGAGGGCTTCTGCCGGTGTCTTCCAGCTCAGCGTCTTGCGAGGCCGGGTGTTGAGTTTGGTGGCGACGAAGTCGAGATAGTCAGCCGGAAACACCGACAGGTCAGTGCCTTTGGCGAAGTACTGACGCAGTAGTCCGTTGGTGTTTTCATTGCTTCCGCGTTGCCACGGGGAATGCGGGTCGCAGAAGTAGATGTCGATCGCGGCGGCTTCGGCGATGGCGAGGTGATTGGACAGTTCCTTGCCCTGATCCCAGGTCAGAGACCGGCGCAAATGCCCGGGGAGCTCGGTCATCTTCTCCACGATCGCTGCTTGGACTGCCTCAGCGCCGTGGTCGTTGGGTAGGTGTAGCAGCATGACGAAGCGGGTGGTGCGCTCGACGAGGGTGCCGATCGCGGACTTCGATCCCGTGCCGACGATCAGGTCTCCCTCCCAGTGACCGGGCACCGCCCGATCGGCAACTTCAGCGGGTCGCTCACTGATGTTGACCATGCCCGGAATCCGCCCCCGACGTTCTGCCACCTGGCGCTTGGGACGACGTACTGCCCGCCCGGTGCGTAGGCAACGGTGCAGTTCGCGACGCAACTGGCCGCGTCCCTGCACGTAGATCGACTGATAGATCGTCTCGGGTGACACCCACATCTCCGGCTCGTCGGGAAAGTCCAGCCGCAGCCGCACCGCGATCTGCTCGGGGCTGTGCTGCCGGTCCAACCGAGTCTGCACCTCCCCGCGCAACCGTTCATTGCCGGCCAGTCTGCCCAGCTTCGGCCGGCAGGCGCGGCGCTGACTACGAGCGTGAGCCGTGCTGGCCCGGTACCGAGGACGCCGCAGCGGCCCACCTCGCCACCGTGCCCCAAACCGATACTGCGGCCGGTAGTGGTTGCGCCCAGGAAGGCTGTTGCGCTTGATCTCACGCGAAATCGTCGACGGCGCCCGGCCCAGCCGAAGAGCAATATGGCGGACCGATTCCTGAGCCGCCACACCCAGTGAGATCTCCTCGCGTTCTTCAAAACTCAACCGCGGTCGCCGCCGTGGTCCACCATCGGGAAAACGTGGTTTCACACCACCAGAATCAGCAAACCAACGCCAGCCAGTGCCCGCCGACACGCCGACAGCAGTCCCAGCATCTGAAGGGGCCATCCCTTGCCCAACCAACTCCCCAAAAGCGCGGGTCGTACTCGACAGCGGCTGAGGACGCATCAACACTCCTAATTACGAAGTGTTGCAATCACCCCTTGAACCCAAGAGCTCATTGTCGACGGCTTCCTATCCAGTCGGCGAGTAGCTGATCGGGCACCTGCCTTCGGCGCGCGCGACGCCGCCGATCTGGGCGGGCACCGGTCGGGGATATACCGACCAGCCCGGCGTCATATCGTAGTGGCGGAAAAGATGGGTGACCGCAGTTGTCATCGCCGACAGCGAAAACGGTTGGGCCGGACAGGAATGGCGCCCGTGTCCGAACGCGGTGACCAGTAGGGGACTGGCCAGCGCCGAGGTGTCGCGCAGCCGATGTCCGGTCCACCGGTCCGGGTCCCAGGTGTCCAGGCCGGGTGCCGTCGTGGTGTTCAGCAGCGGCAGCAAGGTGGCGATGGTCCAGCCGGGTGGGACGTCGTAAACGGCGTCGCCCACATCCAGCCGCACCGGTGCGAGCACGGTCCGCGACATGATCGAACGTTGCGCGAGCCGGGTGCTCTCCAGAGCACACCGGCGCGCCAGGTCGTCGTCATCCAGGACGCGGTCGATGACCGCCGGGTGCTCCAGCAGGTCGACCATCGTCCAGCCAAGTGCGGCAGCAAGATTCGACATCGAAGCGATATGGATCAGGGCGATGTCGAATGCGATACCCCTGACCCTGTCGTCGGCCGGCGCATCGGCCCAGGCGGCAACGATCCGGCCGAACAACGTTCCGGACCCCGGCTCTGGTTGCCAGCGCTGCATGGCCGAGCCGACGATCTCGGTCACCTCATCGAGGGCAGCCCGCTCGGCGCGCTTTTCCGATGCGGCGACCGCGGCCATCGTGTCAGGGTGCACAAAGGCATCGGAACCGTCGAGGATATCGAATGCCCTTACCAAGCAGTCGAACTCGTCACCATCGGCACAACCGGGTCCGGCCCACGAAGCCAAGCCCATCCGGTGCCCGAGCCGCCGGGTCAGGTCGAAGGCGTCGACCGAACCGGTCGGCCCCAACTCGGCGACGGTCTGCTCCAGGGCCAGCCTCAGGTTCGCCAAATAGGTGGCCACATCGTCGCGCCGAAACAGGGTGCCCGGCAGGATACGTCGGCCGGTGAAGATGTCGTCGGGCAGCTTGCGACGCAGCATAGAAAAGTCGGCGACACCTTTGCTGGCCAGCTCCTCGGGCAGGGCGTAGAAGGACTCGACGCCGGTCGGGGAGAAGGTGAAGAGGTAGTTGTCACCGCCGCTGCGGATCGCGAAGGTGTCGCCGTGTTGACGCCGCGCGGATCCAATGGCGGCGACGGCGTCGCCGGTGACCTCGACATCCCACGGGAGCCCGGTGCCCTCGGCGAACGGCGGGGCAGGCTGAATCGTCATCCGCTAGATACCGGTGCGGCTCCGCACCGCATGCACGACTCCCCGCACCGCGGATTCGGTCGCCGAGATTGGCGAGACCACGGCTTCACCGACGTCGACTATGCGTTCCACCCGGTCCACGATCGCCTCCAGTCGATCCACCATCGCGATCAGGCGCGGAGCGAGCTCATCGATCTTGGTGATCGTCTCGTTGAACCGTTCCAGGGTGGCATCGAGGCTGTCGGTCGAACCGTTCAGGTCGATCAGCGTTTCCGTCAGACCGGTCAGCACGGTATCCACTTGACCTACGGTGACATCGGCGTTCAGCGCAGCCTGAGCAAGTGTCCTGAGTCGTTGCTGGGCCGGTCGTGTGCGCGGACGCTGGGCGTCACTATCTGCCATGGTTGCCAGTATGGGCGCCGCACTCGGGCAGTCACAGCTTTTTCAGCCCACGTAGGACTTTCATTGTCGAGGCGTTGGTCGCGAGGCTCTTGCGCAGGCTCGGTTGAAGGGTGCTGAGGTTGAGGACAGTTAGGTGGGTCACCCCGTGATCACGCCAGGCCGCGGCCTGGTCGATGATCTCGTCCGGTGTCCCGTTGAGCGACACCTCTCGAAGCAGGGTCGGCGGAACCCGCGCGGCGTAGTCCAGTACTGTCGGCAGGTCGAGATTCTGCGGGAGCAGGTCCTGCAGTCCGGAGAAGCCTTCGCCCAGCGGATGCTGTGCGCCGTGCCGAACCCACTCCGAGTCGGGGACGCATAGCGCCATCGATCGGACCGCAGGGGAGTCCAGCGCCTCATCGACGTCGTGTCTGCTGCGGCCGGTGACCATAGTCAGCCCGACGGCAGGCCGGATCGACAACGGATCTCGTCCGGCATCGGATGCTGCTCCGCGCACGATCTCCAGGCGTTCGGTGTAGTCCTGCGGGCGCATCACCGCGGCTGGGAACCAGGCGTCGGCGTGGCGTCCGGTGGCCCGCAACATTCGCGGACCGTGGGCGGCGACCCAGATCTCCGGCCACTTGCCTCGATAGGGCGGCAGCGTGAAGATCGCCTTGCGCAGCGGGAAGAATGGCGAATCGCGAGTGACCAAGTCGCCCTTGGAATTCCACAACGCGCGAATGGTAGCCAGAGCCTCCTCGAAACGTGCGACGGGTCTGGTCCAATCCACGCCGTACGGCTCGTTACCTTCACGCTCGCCGACGCCGATTCCGAGTATCGCGCGGCCGCGAGTGAGCAGATGCAACGTTGCCGCCGCCTGCGCGGTGACTGCAGGATTGCGGCGTCCGGTGTCGGTCACCGCCACCCCGAGTCGAAGTCGACCGAGCCGGTTCCAGCCGGCAATGCGACCCAGCATTGTCCAGGGTTCCAGAATGGCATCGAAATCCGGCGCCAGGCGCGCCACTCCGAGATACTCCGGAATGGCGATAGCGCGTGGCAGCAGATTGTTGAGATGATCAGGCAGCCAATACGTTTCGATACCTGCAGCGGCTGCCATCGTATAGCTGCTGCGCACTAGCGCAGTCGGCGAAAGGCGCGTATTTACCAGCTGCTCTAAATAACCAACCCCAAAAGACATGTGGACCCCCCGGACGCACGATGGGGTTCACTGTACGACGAAGGTACGCCCTGCGGAAGGGGTTAGAGTTTCGACGCCGCCGCGGTATCGAGTAACCACACCGTCTGCTCAATACCGGTGGCACCCGCTGCGGGCACGTCGACGGCGTCTGCGCCACCGATTGCCGCGGCCACGGCGTCGGCCTTCTCTGCTCCCGACACCACCAGCCACACCTCGCGTGAGCGGTTGACCGCGGGCAGGGTCAACGTGATCCGCCGCGGGGGCGGCTTTGGCGAATCCTCCACCCCGACGACCAACCGGGTCTTCTCCAGCACCGCGGGGGTCTGCGGGAACAGCGAGTTCACGTGACCCTCACCGCCCATCCCGAGCAGATGCACGTCGAAGGTCGGCGTCGGCTCACCGTCGGCGGCATTGGCGGCCAGCACGTTCTCATAAGCCAGCGCGGCGGCGTCCAGATCGGTGCCGAACTCGCCGTCGGAGGCCGCCATCGGGTGGATATTGCGGGCCGGAATGTCGATATGGTCGAGCAGCGCCTCGCGGGCCTGCTTCTCGTTGCGCTCGTCATCATCTGCCGGGACATAGCGTTCGTCGCCCCAGAACAGGTGCACCGCCGACCAATCGATCGCGGACCCGTGTTCGCCGACGTGTTTGAGCAGCTTCACACCGGTGCCGCCACCGGTCAGCACGATGTAGGCCTGACCCCTGGCATCAATCGCCGAGGTGATCGCCCCGATCAGGCGGTCACCGGCAGCGGCCACCAATTCGGTTGTATCTGAGTATTTCTCGACAACTTCACTCATGTGTACTGCACCTTGTCTATGCCTTGCAGGGCGGCCAGGTAGATCTCGTCGGCGTCGAGTCTGCGCATGTCCTCGGCCAGGCAGTCACGGGTTTCCCTGCGCGCCAACGGGAGTTTGGCGTCGGGCTTGGCTGTCCGGCTCAGCGTCGCGGTGACGCCGTGCTGCGGACGACTGAGGGTGATGGTCTCGTTGGCGCGGACCAGTTCAACCTTGAGATCGCCGACGGCGCGTTGGACCGGTCCGTCGATGTGGCTGGCCAGCCAGCCGGCCAGGATGTCCAGTGCCGGTTCCTCTTTGCGGCCGGATACCAGCGCCGACTGGATGGCCTCATGCGGGCCTTGATCGATGGCCGAGGTCAGCATCGCCCGCCAGTAGGTGATCCGGCTCCATGCCAAGTCGGTGTCACCGGGGGTATAGCCCTCCAGCCTGCTCTTGATGCAGGCCAGTGGATCGGTACCGAAGGTGGCATCGGTGATCCGGCGGATCGCCAACTGCCCCAACGGGTCCTGGGCCGGCACCCGCGGTGCGATATCGGGCCACCACGCCACCACGGGGGTGTCGGGCAGCAGGAACGGCGTCACGACGCTGCTGGCCTGCGCGGCCAGCGGCCCGGACAGCTTGAGCACCACCACCTCGCCGGCACCGGCGTCGTGGCCGACGCGGATCTGCGCGTCGAGTTTGGCCTCGGTGGCGTCGCGATCGGTGGGCAGCACGACGATGACCCGGCAGGGATGCTCTCGGCTGGCCGCGTTGGCGGCCTCGATCGACTCTTCGAGAACTGCTTCGCTATCGGGGGCGATGACCAAGGTGAGAACCCTGGCCATGGTGAATGCGCCACCCTCTTCGCGCAGACTCTCCAATTTCTTGTTGACCGCATTGGTGGTGGTTGCGGCGAGATCGACAATCATGGCCGCCGCCAATCCCGGCCGGTGCGGCGCAGCATCTCAAATGCCGAATCCGGACCCCAACCACCTGACTCGTACGGATCAGGTTTGCCGTGTGACTCCCAGTATTCCAGGGCGGGATCCAGTATCTTCCAGGACAATTCGACCTCCTGGTTCACCGGGAACAACGACGGCTCGCCGAGCAGTACGTCAAGGATGAGTCGCTCATAGGCTTCGGGGGAGTCTTCGGCAAAGGCCGACCCATAGGAGAAGTCCATGTTGACATCGCGAACCTCCATGGAATGTCCCGGCACCTTCGATCCGAACCGCAGCGTGATGCCTTCATCGGGCTGCACCCGGATCACCAGCGCGTTCTTGCCGAGTTCATCGGTCATGGTGGCGTCGAACGGCAGATGTGGCGCACGTTTGAACACCAGGGCGATCTCGGTCACCCTGCGGCCCAGACGTTTTCCGGTCCGCAGATAGAACGGCACCCCAGCCCAGCGGCGGGTGTCGACCTCCAAGGTGATGGCGGCGAAGGTTTCGGTGGTGGAGGTCTTCGAGAAGCCTTCCTCCTCGAGTAGCCCGACCACCTTCTCGCCACCCTGCCAACCGGCCGTGTACTGACCGCGAGAAGTGTTCTCGTCCAACGGTTCCGCGAGGCGGGTTGCCGAAAGGACCTTGATTTTCTCGGCCTGCAGTTCGGCGGGGCTGAAGCTGACCGGCTCTTCCATTGCCGTCAGCGCAAGCAACTGCGTCAGGTGGTTCTGGATGACGTCCCGCGCGGAACCGACCCCGTCGAAGTATCCGCCACGGCCACCGAGTCCGATGTCCTCGGCCATGGTGATTTGGACGTGGTCGACGTAGTGCGCATTCCAGATCGGGTCGAACAGCTGGTTGGCGAAGCGCAGCGCCAAGATGTTCTGCACGGTCTCCTTGCCCAGATAGTGGTCGATGCGAAACACCGACTCTTCCGGGAAAACGCTGTTGACCACCTTGTTGAGCGACTGTGCGCTCTCCAGGTCGTGCCCGAACGGCTTCTCGATCACGACCCGGCTCCAGCGGTCACCGTCGGGCCGGGCCAGGCCAGACCGGGACAGCTGCTCGCACACCACCGGAAAGGCATTCGGCGGAATGGACAGGTAGAACGCATGATTGCCGCCGGTGCCCCGTTCCTTGTCGAGCTTGTCCAGGGTGTCCGACAGCCGCGCGAAGGAATCGTCGTCGTCGAATGTGCCCTGCACGAACCGGATCCCTTCCGCCAGGCGGTCCCAGACCTCCTGACGGAACGGCGTGCGGGCATGCGCCTGCACGGCGTCGCGCACGATAGTGCCGAAATCCTCGTCCGCCCAGTCACGTCGGGCAAAACCGACCAGGGCGAACGTCGGCGGCAAAAGCCCGCGGTTGGCCAGGTCGTAGATGGCCGGCATCAGCTTCTTGGTCGCGAGATCGCCGGTGACGCCGAAGATCACCACCGCGCACGGGCCGGCGATCCGGGGCATGCGCTTATCGCGCTTATCCCGTAACGGGTTGACCCAATCGGCGGACGCGGTGTTGCTCATTTCTTTTCGTCGAGCTGCGCCTGCGTCGCGTCGAGCAGTTCCTTCCACGAGGCTTCGAACTTCTCGACGCCCTCGTCCTCGAGCACGATGAACACATCGGTCAGGTCGATACCGATGGCGTCCAGCTTGTCGAAGATTTCCTGGGACGCCGGGCCGGTGCCGGACAGGGTGTCACCGGTGACCACGCCGTGATCGGCGACGGCGTCCATCGTCTTCTCCGGCATGGTGTTGACGGTGTTGGGTCCGACCAGCTCGGTGACGTACAGCGTGTCCGAGTAATCGGGGTTCTTCACCCCGGTCGAGGCCCAGAGTGGCCGTTGCACGGGCGCACCCGCGGCCTTGAGGGCCTCGAAGCGTGCACCTCCGACGAAGACGTCCTCGTAGGCGGCGTAGGCAAGACGGGCGTTGGCGACACCGGCCTGACCGCGCAGGGCCAATGCCTCATCACCGCCGATCTTTTCCAGGCGCTTGTCGATCTCGGTGTCGACGCGGGAGACGAAGAACGACGCCACCGAATGAATCTTGGACAGGTCGTGCCCGGCTTCTTTGGCCTTCTCCAGCCCGGCGAGGTAAGCGTCCATGACCAGCTTGTGCCGCTCGACCGAGAAGATCAGGGTGACGTTGACGGAGATGCCCTCGGCGATGACCGCGGTGATCGCGGGCAGGCCCGCCTTGGTCGCGGGGATCTTGATCAGCACGTTGGGTCGGTCGACGATCTTCCACAGCTCGATGGCCTGCGCGATGGTCTTGTCGGTGTCGTGGGCCAGCCGCGGATCGACCTCGATGGAGACCCGGCCGTCGACACCGCCGGTCGACTTGAAGATCTCGGCGAACACGTCACAGGCATTGCGCACGTCATCGGTGGTGACCGTCCGGATGGTCGCGTCCACATCGGCACCGCGCTCGGCCAATTCCTTGACCTGGTCGTCGTAGGCGTTGCCCTTGGACAGTGCCGCCTGGAAGATCGACGGGTTGGTGGTCACCCCGACCACGCTCTTGGTATCGCGCAGTTCCACCAGGTTGCCGGACTGCAACCGGTCGCGGGACAGATCATCGAGCCATACCGAGACGCCTGCGGCGCTCAGGGCCGCCAGATTGGAATTCTGTGTCATTTCGCTTGCCTCATCCTCGTGGTTGTCTGTGAGAACTAGTTGTCGATGGAGCGTTCGGCGGCGGCGGCGACGGCTTCGGGGGTGAACCCGAACTCGCGGAACAGGGTCTTATCGTCAGCCGACTCGCCGTAGTGCTCGATCGAGACGATTTCGCCGGTGTCGCCGACCAGCTTGTGCCAGCTCATCGCGACCGCAGCCTCGACTGCCACCCGGGCCGAGACATCAGGCGGCAGCACCGAGTCCCGGTACTCCTTGGGCTGTGACTCGAACCACTCCACGCACGGCATCGACACCACATAGGCGTTGATGTCCTTGTCCGCCAACAATTTCTTCGCCTCTACTGCCAGCTGCAGCTCCGAGCCGGTAGCGATGATGATGACGTCGGCGTCATCGGCAGGATTACCGCCGCCGAGCACGTACCCGCCCTTGCTGACTCCCTCGTAATCGGTTCCTTCCAGCACCGGGATGCCCTGCCGCGTCAGGATGAAACCAACCGGTCCGCTGCCATTTCCGCGCGCGATGATGTTCTTCCAGGCGTACGCGGTCTCGTTCGCATCGCCAGGTCGCACCACCGACAGGTTGGGAATGGCCCGCAGCGCAGTCAGGTGCTCAATGGGCTGATGGGTGGGTCCGTCTTCGCCGAGTCCGATGGAATCGTGGGTCCAGATGTAAATGGTGTCGATGTCCATCAGTGACGCCAGCCGGACCGCGCCGCGCATGTAGTCGGAGAACTGTAGGAATGTGCCGCCGAAGGCGCGGGTCGGGCCGTGCAGCACGATGCCGGACAAAATGGAGCCCATCGCGTGCTCGCGAATGCCGAAGTGCAGCACCCGGCCGTACGGGTCCGCGGTGTAGTCCTTGGTCGAGATCGATGGCGGGCCAAAAGATTTCGCGCCTTCGATGGTGGTGTTGTTGCTGCCCGCCAGGTCGGCCGAGCCGCCCCAGAGTTCGGGCAGCTTAGGTGCCACGTCGTTGAGTACCTTGCCGAAGGCCGCCCGGGTCGCCAGCGGTTTGGAACCTGGCTCCCAATAGGTGATGTCATCGGCCCAGCCGTCAGGCAGTTCCTGGGCGAGCAGCCGGTCGAGCAATTTCTTGCGTTCCGGCTCCCGCTCGGCCCAGGCGTCGAACTCGGACTGCCACTTCTCGTGCGCCTCGCGGCCACGGTCGACCAGCTTGCGGGTGTGCTCGATGACCTCGTCGCGGACCTCGAACTTCTTGTCCGGGTCGAAGCCGAGCACCTTCTTGGTGGCGGCCACCTCGTCATCGCCGAGGGCCGATCCGTGCACGCCACCGGTGTTCATCTTGGTGGGCGCCGGATAGCCGATGATCGTGCGGACGGAGATGAACGACGGTTTGTCGGTGACGGCCTTGGCCGCTGCGATCGCCTCTTCGATACCGATGACGTTCTCGCCGCCCTGAACCTCTTGCACATGCCAGCCGTACGCGCGGTATCGGGCAGGCACGTCCTCGGAGAGCGCGATATTGGTGTCGTGCTCGATCGAGATCTGGTTGTGGTCGTAGAACACGATGAGATTGCCGAGTTCCTGCGTGCCTGCCAGCGAGGAGGCCTCGCTGGTCACCCCTTCTTCGATGTCACCGTCGGAGGCGATCACGTAGATGAAGTGGTCGAACGGGCTGGTGCCCGGTGCGGCGTCGGGATCGAACAATCCACGTTCGTAGCGAGCGGCCATCGCCATTCCGACCGCCGACGCCAGGCCCTGACCAAGCGGCCCGGTGGTGATCTCCACACCCTTGGTGTGGCGAAACTCAGGGTGGCCAGGGGTTTTCGACTTCCAGGTGCGCAGGGACTCGATGTCGGTGAGCTCGAGGCCGAATCCGCCCAGATACAGCTGGATGTAGAGCGTCAGGCTGCTGTGTCCACACGACAGGATGAACCGGTCGCGGCCCAGCCAGTGCACGTCGCTGGGGTCATGGCGCATCTGGCGCTGGAACAGTGTGTAGGCCAGCGGAGCCAGGCTCATCGCGGTACCCGGATGACCGTTACCGACCTTCTGGACGGCATCGGCTGCCAATACGCGCACCGTGTCAACGGCGACCGAGTCGACGTCAGCCCAGTCCTGGGGGTGATGCGGTTCGGTCAGGACCGAAATCTCTTCGACTGTGGTCACAAAGCTCACTCCTCGATGGCAAATCAGACTGGCCAGACGCTCGCCTCAACCCTAACGGTCGTGAGTCGGTCACTGCAGGGCACATACATCAGGATTTCTCCCACGCTTCACTTGCAGATGGCCCAACGACGGCGCGGAACCGACCCTGCGGTGACGAGGAGGCTTCTCGGCGGTCTACCATCGTCTGTAGTAGAAGCTGCGCGGCTGCCGCCCCCACTCGCGATATTTAGGAGTTACCTGCGTGAGCATTCGCGAGCGCGTCCAAATAAAAGGGGCGCCCAGCCGGTTGCGTACCAGGCTGTTGGCCTACCTCGCGCTCACCAAGCCCCGGGTTATCGAGCTATTGCTCGTGACCACCATCCCGGCGATGCTGTTGGCTGAGCGTGGCGTGGTCAATCCGTTGCTGATCGCCAACACCCTGATCGGCGGCATGCTGGCTGCGGCGGGCGCGAACACGCTGAACTGCGTCGCCGACGCCGATATCGACAAGGTGATGAAGCGCACCGCGCTGCGCCCGCTGGCCCGCGAGACTGTGCCCACCCGGAACGCCCTGATCTTCGGGCTCGCGACGTCGACAGGCTCGTTCTTCTGGCTGTGGTGGACCACCAACTTGCTTTCCGGTGTGCTCGCCGTCGCCACCATTGCCTTCTACGTGTTCGTCTACACCTTGCTGCTCAAGCGGCGCACCTCGCAGAACGTGGTGTGGGGCGGCGCGGCGGGCTGTATGCCGGTGATGATCGGCTGGTCTGCGGTGACCGGGACCATCGCCTGGCCTGCGTTGGTGATGTTCGCGATCATCTTCTTCTGGACGCCGCCGCACACCTGGGCGCTGGCGATGCGCTACAAGGACGACTACAAGGCGGCAGGCGTGCCGATGCTGCCAACCGTGCGTACCGAGCGTCAGGTCACCTTCCAGATCGTCATCTACACCTGGCTGACCGTGCTCACGACGCTGGCGCTGGCTCCCGCGGCGGGTTGGCTCTACGCCTCGGTTGCCCTGGTCGCCGGCGTGTGGTTCCTGGCGATGGCCCACCAGCTCTACGCCGGTGTGCGGCGCGGCGAGCCGGTGCGGCCACTCAAGCTGTTCCTGCAGTCGAATAACTACCTGGCCGTGGTGTTCTGCGCGCTGGCGATCGACTCGGCGCTGTCGTTGCCGATCATCTTCCACTGATTCCTGGCGGCTCCACCTGTGTGCAGTTCAGCAGACTCTTTCTGCACAAGGGTGGACGTTCGCTGACTAGTTAGAGCAGGGCAGCACCGATCCGACGGACCATCACAGCGGGGTGCCGCCGGACGTCGTCAGAGACGATCGAGATCACTGTCCAGTCCAACTCCTGCAACGCGGCCCGTTTCTGTCGGTCCCGGCGCAGATGATCAGGTGAACTGTGCCAATCGAAGCCGTCGTATTCGACGATGACCTTCTGGACTGGCCAAGCGAAGTCCACCCGCCAAAGGTGGCCGTCGCGATCGACGATCTCGTATTGCAATACCGGCTCTGGCAATCCGCCATCAATCATGACGAGACGAGCTTCGCTCTCCATGGGTGACTCGGCGCCCGGCCTTGACAACGGGATGAGATCGCGAACCATGGCGATGTGCCGTCGGCCGGCTTGCTGGGCAGCGGCGGCCGACAGCGCATTCCTACCGCATCTGCCACTTCTCAGCGCCGCATCAAGAGTTGCCAAGGCTCTGGGGCGTCGCAAACACCTTGCCACTTCGACGGCTGTCCACGCGGGGGCGGTGAGTGGGCGTCCCTGATCGGTTATCAGAGGCGCCCCGTCGCGACGGTGGACCACAAGGCCGGCACTGTCCGGCTGACGAGGCTATGGAGTTGCGCCGACGTCGCGACCTGCCCCTGGCTCGATAAGAGGTCGATGACTTCAGGTATCACCCGCGCCGCGTGGGTCAGGCGCCAAGACGACGGTAGTCACTGTTGTGCATAGCCACGAGCGGTCACTGTTGTGCATTGTGTGTGCGGCAGTTTTAAGCTGTGGATGCAACAGCTGGTGGTTTGAACGGGTTCGACAGTAGCTCGTCGAGGGCTTCGGTTGGGGTTTTCCAATCGAGGGTTTTGCGGGGTCGGTTGTTGAGTTTGATGGCGATGTAGTCGAGATAGTCAGCCGGAAACACCGATAGGTCGGTGCCTTTGGCAAAGTATTGGCGCAGCAGTCCGTTGGTGTTCTCGTTGGTGCCACGCTGCCACGGCGAATGCGGGTCGCAGAAGTAGATGTCCAAATCGGTCGCCGCGGCGACCGCGGCGTGGTTGGTCATCTCCCGGCCCTGATCCCAGGTCAGGGTCTGACGCAGGATCGCCGGCAGCGCGGCCATCTTGGCCACAATCGCCTCTTGTACCGCGGTGGCGCCGTGACCATCGGGCAAGTGCAGCAGCATTAGGAACCGGCTGGCGCGCTCCACCACGGTGCCGATCGCCGAGCCAGACGCCACGCTGCCCATGATCAGATCGCCTTCCCAATGCCCAGGCACCGCGCGGTCCTCCACCTCAGGTGGGCGCTCACTGATGTTGACCATGTCCCGGATACGTCCGCGACGCTCATCGGCACGGCGATGCGGTCTACGTAACGCCCGCCCAGTGCGGAGACACTGATGTAGCTCGCGGCGCAGATTCCCTTTGCCCTGAACATAAATCGCTTGATAGATGGTCTCGTAGGACACCCGCATCTCCGGATCGTCGGGGAAGTCGATCACCAGCCGTGCAGCGATCTGCTCGGGGCTGTGCTGCTCGACGCTCAACCGAGTCTGCACCTCCTCGTGGAGCCGCGCATTAGTCGCCAGCCTGCCCGGCCTGCCACGCCGGGCCCGCCGCCGGGCATGCCCGTGAGCGGTGCTGGCCCGATACCGCGGCTGGGCATCCCACCCACCCTGACGGACCCCGAACCTATACCGCGATCGATACCTACCGCGGCACTTGCCATTACGGTTGATCTCGCGCATCACTGTCGAGGCCGCGCGCTTCAATCGCCGCGCTATCGATTGGATCGACTCACCGCGAGCAATACCGTCTTGGATCTCTTCGCGTTCCTCGAGGCTAAGCCGAGGCCTCCGCCGTACTCCGTTGTCGGGAAATCGTGGTTTCACCCCACCGAGCTCAGCAAACCAACGATAACCGGTGAGCCCTGACACGCCGACAGCGATCCCGGCCTCTCGGGGCAGTATCCCGTGGGCAATCAAATCCCAGAACTGACGCTCTACACACGCCAACCGCATCGCACCCATAACAACCCCTCAGATGGAGGCTGTTGCAATGACCGCTTAAACCCAAGTGCTTCCGAATGCACAACGGTGCGCGCTCGCGGTCGGGGGTCTACGGCACCAGGACGATCGACCCGACGGTCTTGCGGTCCTGCAGATCGCGGTGGGCCTGCTCGGCCTGTTCGAGCCGGTACCGCTCGCTGACGGTGATGGTGATCGACTCGTCGGCGATCGCGTCCAGCAGTTCCCCGGCCCGCCAGGAAAACTCGTCGGGGGTGCGGGTGAAGTGCGCCAGGTTGGGCCGGGTCAGATAGACCGATCCGGCGGCATTGAGCCGCTGGGGATCCACCGGTGGCACCGGGCCGCTGGATGCCCCGAACAGCGCGAGCGTGCCGCGCACGGCCAGGCTGGCCAGGCTGGCGTCGAAGGTGCTGGCACCGACACCGTCGTAGACCGCGGCCACTCCAGCGCCGCCTGTCAGCTCGCGGACCGCGCCGGCGAATTCTTTCGGATCGTCCGGGTAGTCCAGCACCTCGACCGCACCGGCTTGGCGGGACAGCTCGGCCTTCTCTGGAGTGGACACCGTGGTGATCACCCTGGTGCCGATGCTGGTGGCCCACTGCGTCAAGATCAATCCGACCCCGCCCGCGCCGGCGTGCACCAGGATGATGTCCGAAGGCTGGATCTGGTACACCGATTTGATCAGATAGTGCGCCGTCATCCCCTTCAGCAGGGCGGACGCCGCAGCTTCCGAGGGCACGGCGTCGGGTACGTAGGCAACGAAATCGGCAGGAGCTACGCAGTATTCGGCGTACGCCCCGACTGCGTTGGCAGTGACCACGCGGTCGCCGATATTGAGCGCAGCGACGTCGTCACCGATGGCCACCACGGTGCCGCACACCTCGGTCCCGACGATGAACGGCACCTCCCGGGGATAGAGTCCAGACCGGAAATAGGTGTCGATGAAATTCACCCCGACGGCCTCGGCCTTGATCAGCACCTGACCGGTGCCGGGTTCGGGCTGCGGCTTCTCGACGTAGGTGAGGACTTCAGGGCCACCGGTTTGGGCGATTTCGATTGCGTGCATGCTGACTATCATCCTCAACTGTGAGGTGCTCATGAAGCAGGCGCGGCCTGATATTTTCCATCCCCGGATCGTGTTGGCCGGTTGTCCCAAATTGGTCGAGGGCGACGGCGATGACGACGGCCTGGTCGCAGCACTGCGGGCGCGGGGTCTGCACGCGCGCTGGCTCTCCTGGGACGACCCGGCCACCCTGGACAGCGACCTGGTGATTCTGCGGGCCACGTGGGACTACATCGAACGTTTGCAGGAGTTCCTGGCGTGGACCCACCGGGTGCCGAACCTGCTCAACGCACCTTCGGTGGTGGACTGGAACACCGATAAGCGCTATCTGCACGACCTGGCGGTCGCAGGCGTGCCGGTGGTGGAAAGCGAATTCTTCGCTCCCGGCGAGAGGGTCCACCTGCCCGGTGGTGAAGTGGTGGTCAAGCCGGCGGTGGGGGCGGGATCGGTTGGTGCGGCACGATTCACCGACCATTCCGCAGCCCGTGACCATGCGGCTTTCCTACAGGAAACTGGTACCACCGTCCTGGTCCAGCCGTACAACCAACGCGTCGAGGCGGGGGAGACGGCCCTGGTGTTCATCGCGGGTGCGCAATCGCACGCATTCACCAAAGGTCCGATCCTGCCGCCCCCGGGAGAGCAGCCGGTCTTCGACGCATCAGGGACCTACGCGGAGGAATCCCTAGGTTCGGCCGACCCGGGTTTCGAGTTATGGGATATCGGCCATGCCGCGCTGGCCGCGGCCGCAGACAGGCTCGGAGTGACAACCTCGGATTTCCTGTACGCGCGAGTGGACATCCTCGGTGGCGAGGAGGACCCGCAAGTGCTGGAACTGGAGTTGGTCGAGCCATCGTTGGGCTGGCGTCAACTCAGCGACACGGTCAGGGCCGACGCGCAACGCACCTTCGCGATAAGCGTGGAGTCAGCTCTGGAGCGGCTCGGCCTCGGTCCGCTCTCGCATCGACGCCCATAGCGCGGCGGTGGCCGCTGTGCAGGCGGCGGCCCCGGCGACGTGCACGGCCACCAGCGCCGCGGGCACCCCGGTGAAGTACTGCACGGCGCCGACCAGTCCCTGAGCGCAGAGCAGCACGACCAGGACGACGAGCCGGATCAGTATCGGTCGGGCGGCATGTACGGCCACCAGTGCGAAACCCAGACTGACAATCAATGCCAGGTATGCCACCAGCAGCGTGGAATGCGCATGCACCAGCGTGGTGATCTCGATCTGTAATCGGGCCACGGGGCGCTCGACGCTCTTATCGCCGGCGTGCGGTCCCGCACCGGTGACGAATGTCCCGGTCACCAGGATCGCCGCGAGCGCGACGGCTCCGAGAACGGTCAACGTGCGCAAGGCCTTCGGAACGCGCAACTGCGCCACCCCAGTATCGGGTTCACCGATCTTGACGTAGAGCAACACGGCCAGCCAGACCATCGTCATCGAGGCCAGCAGGTGAATCGCCACCGTCCACCACAGCAGCCCGGTCAGCACGGTTATCCCGCCGAGGACGGCCTGCACCACCGTCGAGGCGGGCATCAGCCAGGCGTAGACGAGTACTTCGCGACGGCGCCGCGCCCGGGTGACGGCCAGCACGGCCGCGATCGCAGTCAACACCACCGCGAAGGTGATCATCCGGTTGCCGAACTCGACGGCCTGATGGATTCGGGGCACTTCCGCGTGCGCGACGGGCACGAAGCTGCCGGGAAAGCACTGTGGCCAGGTCGGGCAGCCCAGGCCGGACGCGGTCACCCGCACGATCGCGCCGGTGACCGCGATACCACCTTGGGTCAGGATCACCAGGGCGGCGATCAGCCGCTGCACCCGCAGGCTGGGCAGGGGCAACAGGTCGACCACGCGCATAAAGATCCGTCCGACGGACACCGCCCGATCGTAGAGGACGGTTAACTACACGCCGTAGTAGGGATGTCGGTAGGCCCGAGGTCAGCGGGGCTCGACGAAAGGCACCAGGACATCGTCGACGAGTCGTACCGCCAGGTCGTCATCGAGCGGGTCACCGGTGATCAACAGTCGGTGCCACAACACACTCTGGCCGAGCTCCCTGGCGATATCGAGCGGCACGTCGGCGCGCACCTCCCCACGGTCGATGCCCCGTTGAAGCAGTGCGGACATCTCCTGTTTTCGCCAGCCGATCACCTCCGTCCGAAAGGCTTCGGCCAGGTCGGTATCGGTGGATATCGCCGCGACGACCGCCTTCATCACAGCCGCCTGCGGTCCCGTGAACAATGCGGTCCAACCGCGCAACACGGCAAGCATGTCGCCGCGATAACTGCCAGAGTCGGCGTGCGGAATCGCCGCGGTGGCGGTGCGAAGCAGGGTGTCGCGCAACAGGTTTGCCCGATCGGGCCATCTGCGGTAGAGCACCGCCTTGCTGGTCTCTGCGGCGGCGGCGACCGCTTCCATCGTGACCCCGGCGGCGCCGTGTTCGGCCAGGATGCGCAGTACCGCCGCGTAGATGGCGTCATTGAGTTCTTCGCCGCGACGACGGACCATGCCCGCTCCTTTTAGAGAACGCTTGCGTTTCTTATGTGCTGAGTCTAGCCTCCTGTTTAAGAAACGCAAACGTTCCCTAATGAGAGGAGGAGCTGATGTCTCTGCCTGTGATCGTTCCGTTTCGCTGCGTCGATTCCGCCGCGGTGAGATACACCAGCGCGCCGCACTTTCGCCGTCGGGTCACCATCGACCACCAACCACTGGCCGGTGTCACCCCAGCCATGCTGCTGGACTGGTTCCGCCATCTCGACGGCACCATGTCCTACGGCGGCCAGATCGTCGGGCGCTACCAGGCCTGGCACCCGATCGACCATGTCCGCTGGGAACTGGCCCGGCCCGCTGGCGGTGGCGGCGCGGCCGAGGGCGCTCGCTTCCGCATCGTCGAAAAGTTCGGCGGGCAGGATCAATTCGCAGTCGATGTGGTTGACCGGGTGGAAAAGCTCGATGAGACGGGGATCCGCTTGGTGTCACGGATCGCCGGAGTGGTCGTGTTCCAGCTGGAGCACACCTGGTCATTCGGCGCCGACGGCACCCACTATGTGAGTGTGTTGGATATCGGCGCGCGCTCGGCGGCATTCACCCCGGTGAACTACGCGTTGACCCGGAAGTTTCCCGACGCCATGGCGCGGGCGTGGGTCAAACACAACATCGAGGAAGTCGGCCAGCTCGAATATCTGCTCCCGCAGTTAGCGGGCGGTCAGCCTCAGGTGAACCGGAACCAGCGCAGGGCGCAGACCGCAGCGACGGCGCCCCAGACCACCAGCACGGCGATGCCGAACCAGTCCACCGACGTCGTCACCGCCTGAGACAGCGCCTCGGTCAGCGCGCCCGACGGGGTCAGTCGCGCGATCCACCGCAGCGTGGTGGGGACGACGCCAGCCTCCAGGGTGAGCGCACCCAGCCCGGCGAAGATGAACCACAGCAGATTGGCGACGGCCAACACGATCTCGGCCTTCAGCGTCCCTCCCAGCAGTAGGCCGAGCGCGGCGAAACCTGCGGTGCCAAGCGCGATGACGACCGCTCCGAGCAGCAAGCCCAGCGGGTCGGGCCGCCAACCGAGCGCAACTCCGATGACGCCCAACACAATTGCCTGCAGGAAGACCACCGCGATCACTGCGAGTGATTTGCCCGCGATGATGCCCCAGACGGGCAGGGCGGTGGCACCGAGCCGCTTGAGTGCGCCGTAGCGGCGGTCGAATGCCACGGCGATGGCCTGGCCGGTGAACGCGGTCGAGATCACCGCGAGCGCCATGATGGCCGGCACAAAGGTGGCGGCCCGGTTGTCACCGAACGACCCCAGCGGCAGCAGGGTCAGTCCGACCAGCAGGGTGATCGGGATGAACATGGTCAGCAACAGCTGCTCACCGTTGCGCAGCAGCAGTTTGAGTTCCAGCCCGAACTGCGCGGCCAGCATCTTCTGCACGGTGTTCGGTCGCGGGTCGGGCGTGAACGTTCCTGGCGGAAAAAGATTGCCGCTCATCGTAATTCACGACCCGTCAAATCGAGGAACACGTCTTCTAGGCTGCGCTGTTCCACCCGCATATCGGTGGCCAGCACGTTGACTCGGGCACACCATGCGGTGACCGTGGCCAGTACCTGCGGGTCGATATGGCCTTCGACGAGGTACTCACCGGCAGTGACCTCGCTGGTTCGGTAGCCCTCCGGCAGCGCCGATTCCAGCAGCGAGAGGTCCAGCCGTCGCGGTGCGGTGAAGCGCAACTGGTCCTCGGCGCCGGATCGCGTCAGTTCTGCGGGAGTCCCGGCGGCCACTGCCACCCCGTGGTCGATGATGACCAGCCGGTCGGCGAGCTCCTCGGCCTCCTTGAGTTGATGAGTGGTGAGAACCACGGTCACACCGTCGCGGCGCAGGTCGTCGATCAGTTCCCACACCACCAGCCGGGCGTGGGCATCCATGCCCGCGGTGGGTTCGTCGAGGAAGACCAGCTCCGGGCGTCCGACCAACGCGCACGCCAGCGCGAGGCGCTGCTGCTGGCCGCCGGAGAGCCGGCGATAGGTGGTGCGGGCGGCATCTGTCAGCCCGAGGGTGTCCAGCAGCCACCGCGGGTCAAGCGGGTCGGCGGCGTAGGCGGCGACCAGTTCCAGCATCTCGCCTGCTCTGGCTGCGGGGTAGCCGCCACCGCCCTGCAACATCACCCCGATCCTGGCCCGGAGCTTGGCGTTATCGGCCGACGGATCCATCCCGAGGATCTCGATGGTCCCGGCGTCGGGTTTGAGGAAGCCTTCGCACATCTCGACGGTCGTGGTCTTGCCTGCCCCATTGGGGCCGAGCAGCGCCAACACCTCGGCGCGGTGTACATCGAGGTCCAGCCCGGACACCGCCGTCGTCGATCCGTAGCGCTTGGTGACCCCGCGCAGGCGCACGGGGTGTACAGGATCCGAACTCACGGAGACTCAGCGTAGGCGTCGTCGGCGGGCAGGCGTGCCTGGCCCGGTGTGGGATGCGACTCAACCGGCGCCGCGTCGGAGTCCGGGACTGGTTCGGGCAGCTTGCGCCACGGCAGATGGCGGTAGGTGATCACGATCAGCAGAGCCACGATCAAGAAGCTGGCCAGTGTCGCATCGACTATCTGGAACAGCGCGAACCGATCGCCGTTGGCAGTCGGCCCGAAAATGCCCACCACCAGGGTGACGCCGATGGTGGCGATCCGGAAACCGGGCCGGGTAGCCCAGCAGGCGAGCGGGATGATGGCCCACAGCAGATACCAGGGCTGCACCACCGGAAACAGCAGCACGGTTGCGAAAAGGGCCACTCCGAGTCCGCCGACAGGGTGCAGTCGCCCGCGCAGGACCGACAGCAGCAACCAGGTGACCAGGACCGCGATGATGAGCACACCGATGGCGCGGGTCAGTGAGAGCACAGCGGTGGTGTGATCGCCGAGGCCCAACAGGATGCCGACCTGTCCCGTGCCCAGTGCCAGCAGGGTGGGTGGGGACATCCAACTGCGCACGACGTTGGCGGTGCCGAGGGTGAACAACCAGCCGAAGCCGAGGCCACTGGCCCATCCGATGACGGCCATCACGGCCACTGACAGTGTGCCCAGGCTGATGCTGGCGATCAGAAACGCTTTGATGGTGCCGCCCCACCGGCAGGCCAATGCCATGGCGACGAAGCCGAGCGCCAGCAGCGAGGGCAGCTTGACCTGCGATGACATCGTGATCAGGACGGCGCCGATGATCAGCATCCCCAGTGGTCGCCAGGTGACCCAGTCGGCGCGGCCGTGCGGCCAGTGCAGCGGTCGCGGCAGCAACCGTTTGGCCGAATCGATACCCCGCAGGGCGAATTCGGTGCCGGCGAGCATCAGGCCGAGCATCAGCGCCTCGTTGTGGATACCGGCGACCAGGTGCATGAACAGCAGCGGGTTGGTGGCGCCCAGCCATAACGCGCTGACCTCGGCGACCCCGCAGCGCCGCGCCAACCGGGGGGTGGCCCAGACGATCAGCCCCACACCTGCCAGGACGACCACCCGGTGGGCCAATACCGCCCAGACGATGTTCTCGCCGGTGAGTTCTGAGATCGTGCGCCCGATCCACAAGAACAGTGGACCGTAGGGCGCCGGGGTCTCGCGCCACAGGCTCGGCACCGAGAGTGTGAAGACGTGATCGAGGCCCAGACCAGGGGCGGGTCCGACCCGGTAGGGGTCAAGGCCGATCCTGGCGATCTGGCTCTGCGCCAGATAGGAGTAGACGTCCTTGCTGTACATCGGCGGCGCCACCAGCAGTGGCAACATCCACAGCATCAGCGTGCGGTCGGTCTGGCTGCGCGTCATCCGCCGCTTACCCAGCGCGAACCGGCCCAACATCAGCCAGGCCAGCGTCATCATCACGGCACCGGTCGTCGTCATCGTCAATGACACCGTCTGGATTCGGGAGGGCAAGTTGAGCAGCCGGACGCCGAAGGTGGGGTCCTGCACGACTGGTCGCGCACCTGCACCCAATGCGCCGATCGCCATCAACACCGTGCCGGTGGCGCCAAAGAGCCGGGTCCGCCGCAGTGCGACGAGTTCGGCGTCGTTCAGCGGGGCCCCTACTGTTCGCTCGTCGCCGTGTAGGCGGGCGATGGAAAGGCTCAACGAACGTTGGCGGGCTGCCACCACAGAACTGTAACCGGCGGGTTATTCCCGATTGGCCTGTGAGTAAAGCGATGACGGGCTAAGGGTTACCTTGCTAGACCCACCTCCGGAATTGCGTCACACTGGTGTTGTGAAATTCCGTTCCGAGGCTGCGCGCGTGTCACACGTCGCTGCGCCCGCCCAGGACGGCCACACGCAGGAGGGGCACACGCGTAAAGCCATCATCCGCCTCCTCCTCGAGTCCGGTCCTGTGACTGCGCTGAGCATCAGTGAGCGGTTGGGGTTGTCCGCCGCGGGGGTGCGTCGTCACCTCGACGCCCTGATCGACGCCGGCGATGCGCAGGCCAACGCCGGCGCCGCCTGGCAGCAGGAGGGTCGGGGCAGGCCTGCGAAGCGCTACCAGATGACCGCGGCCGGTCGGGCCAAGCTCGAACACACCTATGACGACCTGGCCTCGGCGGCCATGCGGCAACTACGCGAAATCGGTGGCGATGACGCCGTGCGGACGTTCGCCCGTCGCCGCATCGACACGATTTTGGCCGGGGTGGCGCCCGCCGAAAGTGATGCCGAGGCCGATATCCGCGGTGCGGCCGACCGGGTGGCCGACGCGTTCACCTCCGCCGGCTACGCCACCACGACCACCAGGGTCCGCGGACCGATCCAGGGGGTGCAGATCTGTCAGCATCACTGTCCGGTCTCGCACGTCGCGCAGGAATTCCCCGAACTCTGTGAGGCCGAGCAGGACGCGATGGCCGAAGTGCTGGGTACTCACGTGCAACGGCTCGCGACCATCGTCAACGGCGACTGCGCCTGCACTACCCACGTACCGCTGAGTCCGACTCCGCATTAGCTACACAAAACCAGCACGAACTTCGGCGCGCAGCCTGCATCGGAGCCACCACAAGATCAAAAGGAGTGTGTCGCAATGACACTCACACCGGAGACGCCGCTCACCCAGGAAGAGACGATTGCGTCGCTGGGTAAGTACGGCTACGGCTGGGCTGACTCGGACGTCGCGGGAGCCTCGGCCACCCGGGGTATTTCCGATGCTGTGGTGCGCGATATCTCGGCGAAGAAGAGCGAGCCCGAGTGGATGCTGGATGTCCGGCTCAAGGCGCTGCGGACCTTTGGCAAGAAGCCGATGCCGAACTGGGGATCCAACCTCGAAGGCATCGACTTCGACAACATCAAGTACTTCGTGCGTTCCAGCGAAAAGCAGGCCGCCACGTGGGATGACCTGCCTGCAGACATCAAGAACACCTATGACCGGCTCGGTATCCCCGAGGCGGAAAAGCAGCGTCTGGTCTCCGGTGTCGCCGCCCAGTACGAGTCCGAGGTGGTCTACCACTCGATCCGCGAAGATCTCGAGGCCCTCGGCGTCATCTTCCTGGACACCGATACTGCGCTGAAAGAGCATCCCGAGCTGTTCAAGCAGTACTTCGGCACCGTGATCCCGGCCGGGGACAACAAGTTCTCCGCGCTGAACACCGCGGTGTGGTCGGGCGGCTCGTTCATCTATGTGCCCAAGGGCGTGCACGTCGACATCCCGCTACAGGCGTACTTCCGGATCAACACCGAGAACATGGGTCAGTTCGAGCGGACGCTGATCATCGTCGACGAGGATGCCTACGTGCATTACGTCGAGGGCTGCACCGCGCCGATCTACAAGAGCGATTCGCTGCACTCGGCTGTCGTCGAGATCATCGTCAAGCCCGGCGGTCGCTGCCGCTACACGACCATCCAGAACTGGTCGAACAACGTCTACAACCTGGTCACCAAGCGGGCCCGCGCCGAGGCCGGCGCCACCATGGAGTGGGTCGACGGCAATATCGGCTCCAAGGTCACCATGAAGTACCCGGCGGTCTGG
Organism: Mycobacterium sp.; assembly: GCF_965229105.1. Classification (GTDB taxonomy): domain Bacteria; phylum Actinomycetota; class Actinomycetes; order Mycobacteriales; family Mycobacteriaceae; genus Mycobacterium. The sequence continues at coordinate 4,386,955 of NZ_OZ245858.1, read as the reverse complement.
ATGACCGGCGAGCACGCCAAGGGTGAAGTGCTCTCGGTGGCGTTCGCCGGCGAAGGCCAGCACCAGGACACCGGTGCCAAGATGCTGCACCTGGCGCCGAACACGTCGAGCAACATCGTCTCCAAGTCGGTCGCCCGCGGTGGCGGTCGCGCGTCCTACCGCGGCCTGGTGCAGATCAACAAGGGTGCACACGGATCGCGTTCCAGCGTGAAATGCGATGCGCTGCTTGTCGATACGATCAGCCGCTCCGACACCTACCCGTATGTCGACATCCGGGAGGACGACGTCACGATGGGCCATGAGGCCACCGTGTCGAAGGTCAGCGAAGATCAGCTGTTCTATCTGATGAGTCGCGGGATGAGCGAGGACGAGGCAATGGCCATGGTGGTGCGTGGCTTCGTGGAGCCGATCGCCAGGGAGCTGCCGATGGAATACGCCCTTGAGCTCAACCGGCTCATCGAGCTTCAGATGGAAGGCGCGGTCGGCTAGTGACGGATACCAACAATGTGACCGAGGCTGCCGAAGGGATCATCAAGAACAAGGGCGAACTGTTTGCCTCGTTTGATGTCAATGCCTTCGAGGTCCCCGGCGGCCGTGACGAGTTGTGGCGGTTCACCCCGCTGAAGCGACTGCGCGGTCTGCACGACGGAACGGCCCCCGCGACCGGTACCGCTGCCATCACGGTCAGCGAACACCCCGCTGTGACCGTCGAGACGGTCGGCCGCGGCGACGAACGCCTCGGCCAGGGCGGCGTGCCCGCTGACCGCGTTGCCGCACAAGCATTTTCGTCCTTCGACTCAGCGACCGTGGTGACGGTTGCACGCGACACCGAGCTAGCCGAACCCATCGAGATCATCGTGACCGGTCCCGGCGAGGGCGCAGTGGCCTACGGGCACCTGCAGATTCGCGTCGAGGAACTGTCGCGGGCGACCGTCGTGGTTGACCTGCGTGGCAGCGGGACCTACGCCGATAACGTCGAGATCATCGTCGGTGACGCGGCGGCGGTCGGCGTCATCTGGATCGCCGACTGGGCCGACGATATGGTCCACGTCAGCTCCCATCACGCGCGGCTGGGCAAAGACGCGGTGTTCGCGCACGTCAACGTCACGCTCGGCGGCGACGTCGTTCGCACGTCGGCGACGGTGCGGTTCGATGCGCCTGGTGGCGACGCGCAGCTGCTCGGCACGTATTTCGCCGACGACGGACAGTTCTTCGAGTCGCGCCTGCTGGTCGATCACTCGCAGCCAAACTGCAAGTCCGATGTGCTCTACAAGGGTGCGCTGCAAGGTGATCCGGACTCGAAACGGCCCGACGCCCACACCGTGTGGATCGGTGATGTGCTGATCAGGGCCGAGGCGTCCGGTACCGACACCTATGAGGCGAACCGCAATCTGGTGTTGACCGACGGTGCCCGCGCCGACTCGGTACCCAACCTGGAAATCGAAACCGGTGAGATCGCCGGCGCCGGACATGCCAGTGCCACCGGTCGTTTCGACGACGAGCAGCTTTTCTATCTGCGGGCCCGCGGCATTCCCGAGGATCAGGCGCGACGCCTGGTGGTGCGCGGCTTCTTCGGCGAGATCATCGCCAAGATCGCCGTCCCCGAGGTGCGCGAGCGCCTCACCCACGCTATCGAACGAGAACTAGCCATCACTGAATCGAGAACAGCTCAATCATGACCACTCTGGAAATCAAAGATCTGCACGTCAGCGTCAAAGACCCCAGCGGCGCGGCCGATATCGAGATCCTCAAGGGCGTCAACCTGACGGTGCGCTCCGGCGAGACGCATGCGGTGATGGGTCCCAACGGATCCGGTAAGTCCACGTTGTCCTACGCGATCGCCGGTCATCCCAAGTACACCGTCACCTCGGGGTCGATCACCCTCGACGGCGCGGATGTTCTGGAGATGAGCGTGGATGAGCGGGCCCGCGCCGGCCTGTTCCTGGCCATGCAGTACCCCATCGAGGTTCCCGGCGTATCGATGTCGAACTTCCTGCGCACCGCCGCCACCGCGGTCCGCGGTGAGGCGCCCAAGCTGAGGCTCTGGGTCAAAGAGGTCAAGGCGGCGATGTCCGACCTCGATATCGATCCGGCATTCTCCGAGCGCAGCGTCAACGAAGGCTTCTCCGGTGGCGAGAAGAAGCGCCATGAGATCCTGCAGCTGGGCCTGCTCAAGCCGAAGATTGCCATCCTCGACGAAACCGACTCCGGTCTGGACGTCGACGCGCTGCGCATCGTCAGCGAAGGGGTCAATCGCTACGCCGAAGCCGAGAACGGCGGCGTCCTGCTGATCACGCACTACACCCGCATCCTGCGTTATATCCAGCCGCAGTTCGTGCATGTGTTCTTCGACGGTCGCATTGTCACCTCCGGTGGCCCCGAACTGGCCGATGAGCTCGAAGCCAACGGTTACGAGCGCTTCACTCAGGCCTCCAATCAGGCACAAGCCGGAGCCTGACGTGACGGCGTCGGTCGATCTGGATGTGACCAGGATCAGAGCTGACTTTCCCATCTTGGCCCGGTTGATGCGCGGCGGAAACCAGTTGGCCTACCTGGATTCCGGTGCGACATCGCAGAAACCACTGCAGGTGCTCGACGCCGAACGCGACTTTCTGACCACGTCCAATGGGGCAGTGCACCGCGGTGCACATCAGTTGATGGAGGAATCCACCGACGCCTACGAGCAGGGCAGGGCCGATATCGCGGCGTTCGTCGGCGCCGATCCAGACGAACTGGTGTTCACCAAGAACGCCACCGAGTCGATCAATCTGGTGTCGTACGCACTGGGCGACAACAGGTTTGATCGTGCGGTCGGTCCTGGTGATGTCATCGTCACCACCGAACTCGAACATCACGCGAACCTGATCCCGTGGCAGGAACTGGCGCGCCGCACCGGCGCCACCCTGCGCTGGTACTCGGTCACCGATGACGGCCGCATCGATCTGGACTCCCTTGAGCTCGACGAGCGGGTGAAGATCGTCGCATTCAGCCATCACTCGAATGTCACCGGAGCGATCGCTCCCGTCGCCGAGATCGTGCGCCGCGCCAAGGCGGTGGGGGCACTGACCGTGTTGGACGCTTGCCAGTCGGTACCGCATCAGCCGGTCGACTTCCATGCCCTCGACGTCGACTTTGCCGCGTTCTCCGGCCACAAGATGCTGGGGCCCACGGGAATCGGCGTGCTCTACGGCCGGCGCGAACTGTTGGCCGCCATGCCCCCGTTTCTGACCGGTGGCTCGATGATCGAGACCGTCACGATGGAAGCCGCCACGTATGCGCCTGCTCCGCAGCGCTTCGAGGCGGGCACCCCGATGACCTCACAGGTGGTCGGCTTGGCCGCGGCCGCGCGGTATCTGGACGCGATCGGGATGGCCGCCGTCGAGGCCCATGAGCAAGAACTGGTGGCCGCCACTGTGGCAGGGCTGGCCGGGATTCCGAACGTGCGAATCATCGGTCCGGAGTCGATGACCGACCGTGGGTCGCCGGTGTCCTTCGTCGTCGACGGTGTCCATGCCCACGACGTCGGGCAGGTACTCGACGACGAGGGGGTGGCAGTGCGCGTCGGTCACCATTGCGCGTGGCCGCTGCACCGCCGGTTCGGTATTGCCGCCACGGCGCGGGCGTCGTTCGCGGTCTACAACACCCGCGACGAGGTCGACCGACTGGTGGCCGGGGTCAAACGTGCCGTCGATTTCTTCGGTAGGGACTGAGGCCCGCGTGCGACTGGAACAGATGTACCAGGAAGTGATCCTGGACCACTACAAGCACCCGCATCACCGCGGCCTGCGCGAGCCGTTCGCCGCCGAGGTGCACCACGTCAACCCGACCTGCGGCGACGAGGTCACCCTGCGGGTGACCCTGTCTGATGACGGGGAAACCGTTGCCGATATCTCCTATGACGGGCAGGGCTGTTCGATCAGTCAGGCGGCGACCTCGGTACTGACCGACCAGATCATCGGCAACAGCGTCGGCGATGCGCTGACCACGGTGGCGGCCTTCACGGAGATGATCTCCTCGCGCGGGAACGTTGAGGGTGACGAGGACGTGATCGGCGATGGGATTGCCTTCGCCGGTGTGTCGAAGTATCCGGCGCGGGTGAAATGTGCGCTGCTGGGATGGATGGCGTTCAAAGACGCGCTCGCGCAGGCGAGTGCGGAATCAGACTTGGAGGAGGCACGATGAGCGAGATTGCTGCGGCGGGCGCGGGCGAAGGATCCACGACCATCGACGACGAGACATTCGCCGATCTGGAAGAGGCGATGCGTGATGTCGTCGATCCCGAATTGGGGATCAACGTCGTCGACCTCGGCCTGGTCTACGGACTGAGCATCGAAGAGGCCGAATCCGGCAAGGTCGCGCTGATCGATATGACGTTGACGTCGGCGGCGTGCCCGCTGACCGATGTCATCGAGGATCAGTCACGCAACGCGCTGGTGGGCGCCGGCCTGGTCAACGACATCAAGATCAACTGGGTCTGGAATCCGCCGTGGGGTCCGGACAAGATCACCGAGGATGGCCGCGAACAATTGCGCGCCCTCGGGTTCACCGTCTAGGCAACAGCTTTCAGTCCAACCTCGGCGGGTGGCATGACCGCCCGGTGCGTGACATCGCCGCGAAGATTGACTCCGACGCGGGTATGGTCGCTCACAGCGAGTTCGCGGTTTCCACCGCTGAGACGGACAGGTGCGGCCACATGTGGACGAGAGCGACCCACCCCCACGTGATGCGTCGGGTGATGCTGGTCTTCGGTGTCGCAGCGACGGTGGCGGCCATCATCATCTCGTGCGTGGCGGTGTTGTCGCCACAGTCCGTGCTCTCCGCAAAATGCCCGGCGGGGGAGTCCGAGGACCTCTTCACCGGCGTGTGCGTTCCAGAACTCTCACCCTCGGTCGTGCAGCTCACGCCGTCGGTGTTCGGCGGGGCGCCGGAGGTGGACGGTGTGCCATGCACCGGCCACAACTCCTATGAGTGCATCGGTCTTGCCGAGGAGGCACTCGGCTCGGGGCCAACGCCGAGCCCGAACGCCACGGTGTCAGCCCAGACCGAGGCGCCGTCGTCGAGCGCACCGGTGGCTCCCACCCATACCGGCCCGCCCACGGGGCAGAATCTGACGCTCACGCCCAATCCGCCGGCCTCGAACGGGTAGAACATAAAACCGTGGCCAACGACGTGTACACCGCTACCTGCCGGCAACTACGCGGTATCGCGGAAAGCTTGATTGCCGGTCCGCAGTACCGGGCGACGGGCACCATCCGATTGGCGGTCCGGCCCGCGGGTTTCGTCGGAACCGCCCTCCCAATCGAGGTCAACGGCACCGACTTCGCGTGGCCGGAGGGCCGGGTCGCACTCCACGGGCCGCTGCCGGCGTTGCAGATCACCACGGGGCTGAAGTTCGGTCCACCCGAGGGTGCCTACGCGATCGTGGATCCACTGCCGGAAGACGCCGTACTCGATCTCGACCCGTCGGCCGCCACCGATGTGTACCGCAGTCTTTACGCCGGCGGGCAGGCTCTGGTGGCGTTTGCGCCCGACGAGCATCCGGTGCTCTGGCCCGAGCATTTCGACGTTTCCGTCGTCGTGAACGAGGTGAATTACGGTGTCTCGCCTGGTGATTCGTTTCACGACCGGCCGTATGCCTATGTCGGGCCGTGGCAGCCGCGCTCTGGCGCGTTCTGGAACGCACCCTTTGGCGCTGCACAGGTTCTCGATCTCGGGCTGGCCGAGAGCGTCCTGTCCGACGGGATCGTCGAATTCTTCGAACGGGGCCGCAGCCAGCTCTGAGACTGGTGTAGCTGCGCATCAGCGCGGAACCTGGGAACCTGGGAACACAGACAGCGACGCCAATGTTAGGAGAAATGTGGCTACCAAAGACCTGACCGCGGATCAATTCAACGACACCATCAACGATAACGACATCGTGCTGGTGGATTTCTGGGCGTCTTGGTGCGGTCCGTGTAAAGCGTTCGCGCCCACCTTCGCGGCCTCCTCAGAAAAGCATCCCGACGTCGTCTACGCGAAGGTCGACACCGAGGCCGAGCAGGAACTGGCCGGCGCCGCGCAGATCCGGTCCATCCCGACACTGATGGCGTTCAAGAAGGGCAAGCTGGTCTTCAACCAGGCCGGCGCACTTCCACCGGCTGCGCTGGAGGACCTGATCCAGCAGGTGAAGGAATTCGACGTCGACGCGGCCATCGCGGCCGAGTCGACCGACACAGCCGAATAGGCCGCGCCATGTGACGGGACCCACACGCTAACGTGCAGTCCCGTGACCTCTGAATTCGTCCTAGTTGACCGCCCACGCCCGCACGTGGCGTTGATCACGCTGAATCGCCCCGAGCGAATGAACTCGATGGCGTTCGATGTCATGGTTCCGCTCAAGCGGGTGCTCGACGAGATCACCTACGACAACTCGGTACGGGCCGTCGTGCTCACGGGCGCGGGGCGGGGTTTCTCATCGGGTGCCGACCACAAGTCGGCGGGCAGCGTCCCGCACGTTGACGGCCTCACCAGGCCGACGTTTGCGTTGCGGTCGATGGAAGTCCTCGATGACGTCATCCTGGCGCTACGCAAGCTGCACCAACCGGTGATTGCCGCGGTCAACGGCGCAGCAATCGGTGGCGGGCTGTGCCTGGCCCTGGCCTGCGATATCAGAGTGGCGGGGTCGAGTGCCTACTTCCGGGCCGCCGGGATCAACAACGGGCTGACCGCCAGCGAGCTGGGCCTGAGCTTTCTGTTGCCGCGCGCGATCGGCACCTCACGGGCCTTCGAAGTGATGCTGACGGGCCGCGATGTGGATGCAGGAGAGGCCGAACGCATCGGACTGGTGTCGCGCGAGGTGCCCGACGAGGACCTGTTGGAGACCTGCTATGAGATGGCCGAGCGCATCGTGGGTTTCTCCCGCCCGGGTATCGAGTTGACCAAACGCACGCTGTGGAGTGGACTGGACGCCGTTACCCTGGAGGGGCACATGCAGGCGGAAGGCCTGGGCCAACTCTATGTACGCCTGCTCACCCGGAACTTTGAAGAAGCGGTGGCGGCGCGCGCGGAGCAGCGACCCCCGGCTTTTCCCGACGATAAATAGCGGTACCGCTGATGCGGTGCCGCCTGCACTAGGTAGTAGGAGCGTCACCGTGATCACCGCAACGGACCTCGAGGTCCGCGCTGGAGCGCGCACCCTGTTGTCCGCTGAAGGACCCGCGCTGCGGATTCAGCCGGGAGATCGGATCGGTCTCGTCGGGCGCAACGGCGCGGGCAAGACCACCACGATGCGCATCCTGGCCGGCGAGGGGGAGCCCTACGCGGGCTCGATCGTGCGTACCGGTGAGATCGGCTACCTGCCGCAGGATTCGCGCGAGGGTGACCTCGAAATGTTGGCGCGCGACCGGGTGCTCTCCGCCCGCGGCCTGGACACGCTGCTCACCGACCTGGAAAAGCAACAGGCGTTGATGGCCGAGGTGGCCGATGACGCCACCCGCGACAAGGCGATCCGACGCTACGGCGTCCTCGAAGAGCAGTTTTCCGCCCTGGGTGGCTACGCCGCCGAAAGCGAGGCGGGCCGGATCTGCGCGAGCCTCGGCCTGCCCGAACGGGTGCTGACCCAAGCCCTGCGGACCCTGTCCGGCGGGCAGCGTCGTCGTGTCGAGCTGGCCCGCATTCTGTTCGCCGCGTCGGACACCGGCTCAGGCTCGGACACCACGCTGCTGCTCGACGAACCGACCAACCACCTCGACGCCGACTCGATCGGCTGGCTGCGTACCTTCCTGCAGAACCACACCGGTGGACTGGTGGTGATCAGCCACGACGTGTCCCTGCTCGCCGACGTGGTCAACCGGGTCTGGTTCCTCGATGCCGTCCGCGGTGAGGCCGACGTCTACAACATGGGCTGGCAGAAGTATCTGGACGCGCGCGCCACCGACGAACAGCGGCGCCGCCGCGAACGTGCCAACGCCGAGAAGAAGGCCGGCGCGCTGCGCATCCAGGCCGCCAAGATGGGCGCCAAGGCCACCAAAGCCGTTGCGGCACAGAACATGTTGCGTCGGGCCGAGCGGATGATCTCCGAGCTTGACGAAGAACGCGTTGCCGACCGGGTGGCCAAGATCAGGTTCCCCACTCCTGCGGTCTGCGGTCGTACGCCGTTGGTGGCCAAGGGGCTGACCAAGACCTACGGGTCGCTGGAGATCTTCACCGGCGTCGATCTGGCCATCGATAAGGGTTCACGGGTCGTGGTTCTCGGCCTCAACGGTGCGGGCAAGACCACGCTGCTGCGGATTCTGGCGGGGGCGGAGAAAGCCAACGCCGGTGTCATCGAGCCCGGACACGGGCTCAAGCTCGGCTACTTCGCCCAGGAACACGACACCATCGACGGTGGCGCCTCGGTATGGGACAACATCCGCTACGCCGCACCGAATACTGGCGACCAGGAGCTGCGCAGCCTGCTGGGTGCGTTCATGTTCAGCGGCCCGCAACTCGACCAGCCCGCAGGCACCCTGTCCGGCGGTGAGAAGACCCGCCTGGCCCTGGCCGGCCTGGTGGCCTCGACCGCCAACGTGTTGTTGCTCGACGAGCCGACCAACAACCTGGACCCGGCCTCGCGCGAGCAGGTGCTCGACGCGCTGCGCAGCTATCAGGGCGCGGTGGTCCTGGTGACACACGATCCCGGTGCCGCCGAAGCCCTGGAGCCGCAGCGGGTGGTGCTGCTCCCGGATGGCACCGAGGACTACTGGTCCGACGAGTATCGGGAACTGATCGAACTCGCCTGATAAAAGCCGTTGGCCAATTTGTGATTTCAGTCACAAGCGGGGCGGCGATTTCCTAGGCTGAATACGCGCGGGGGCGTGTCAGTTATGGGGGAGGCGTCGATGAGGAAACCAGACGAGGCTAGGGATCGGTTACTGCACGAGCTCCGCAACGCCTATGAGGGTGGAGCGAGCATCCGCACGCTGGTGGCGTCCACCGGGCGGTCCTACGGGTCGATCCACAGCATGCTGCTCGAATCGGGTACGCCGCTGCGGAGTCGGGGCGGGCCCAACCATCGGCGGCATTGATACAGGAGCGGAGTTCAACGCGGGGATCAGCATGCCCAACTCGTTGAACGCGAGACCTGGATCATGCTTGGCGCTGTCCGGATTTCCGGTCAAATCGGTGAATGGCGGCGGGAGTCACCGTTAGTTTCACGGGTGTACCGGGTCGAAGCCCGTCGAGCAGGCTGGCGTCGACGACGCTGGTCAGCTGCGACTCGCCGGCTCGGACCGTGACGATGGCACGCGGACCCAGCAGTTCGACCAGTTCCACAGTGGTGGTGGCGGTGGGATGGGCGGCCAGGATGAGGTCATCGGGACGAATCCCGATGGTGATGTCGTCGCTCGCCGGGCCGCCGACGCTGACCCGAATTCCGGCCGGGGTACGCAACTCACCGTCGCTGACGACACCGTCGACCAGGTTCATTTTGGGACTGCCGACAAAAGCAGCCACGAATGTGTCCACCGGTCTGCGGTAGATGGCGTCCGGCCGGTCTGCTTGTACGACCTGGCCGTCACGCATTACCACCATGCGATCCGATAGCGTCATTGCCTCTTCTTGGTCATGGGTGACATACAGAGAGGTCACTCCGAGTTGGCGTTGCAGCCGCAGCAACTCGGTTCGTGTCTCCACGCGGAGCTTCGCATCGAGATTGCTCAGCGGTTCGTCGAACAGGAAGACGCTCGGCTCCCGCACGATCGCTCGCCCGATCGCCACGCGCTGTTGCTGGCCGCCGGAGAGATCCTTGGGTTTACGCGATGTCATGGTCGACAGGCCGAGGGTCTGAGCCACTTCGTCGGCCCGCGCTAACGCTTGCGCGTGTGGCATTTTCTTGGCGCGCAACGGAAATGCGATATTCTCGCGAACCGTGAGATGTGGGTAGAGCGCGTAGTTTTGAAACACCATCGAAATATCGCGATCTCGCGGTTCCAGGTGGGTGACGTCACGCCCGCCGATGTCGATGGTGCCGGAACTGACTTCCTCGAGCCCGGCCAGCATTCGTAGTGAAGTGGTCTTGCCGCAACCGGATGGGCCGACGAGAACAGTCATACTGCCGTCGGCGAGTTCGAGGTCCAGGTCCTCGACGACGGTGGTCGTGCCGAAGGACTTACAGACCTTGCGGAAACTGACAGAAGCCATTGCTGATCCTTATTCGGTAGAGGTACGTCAGTACTTGACTGCGCCGCCGCTGATGCCCTGGACCAGTCTCCGTTGGATGAAGAAGCTGGCCACCAGCACAGGGACGATGGCAATCATGATCGCTGCGCTCATCGCACCGATTTGGACGCCGCGGAAGGTGTTGAAGTTGGCGATCGCCACCGGAAGGATGGCCGAACCGCCCGGCGCCAGGATCAGGCCGTAGAACAGATCGTTCCAGGACAGGGTGAAGCCGAAGATGGCGGCGGCACCGAGCCCAGGCAGGACCTGCGGCAGCACCACCAGTCGGAATGCCTGCCAACGGGTCAGCCCGTCCACACGCGCCTGCTCCTCAAGCGATGCTGGTACCGCTTCGAAGAATCCGATCAGAAACCAGGTGACCAGCGGCAGCACGAAACTCAGGTGTGCGAAGAACACCGGGATCAAGGTCCCGTTCACGCGAAGCACATGTGACATGGTCAGGAACGGGAAGACCAGCACCGCAGGCGGAATGACCTGCGCTGCAAGCATTCCGAACCTTGTCAGGGAGCCGCCGGCGCGGTATTTGGCAATCGCGTAACCGCCCATGCTGCCGACGACGAGGCTGACTGTCACTGTCGACAATGCCACGAGGGCACTGCGGCCCGCGGCCGTGAGTATTCCGGAGTCCAATACCGATTGCCAGTTCTGCAACGTGGGCGCGAAGACGAGCAGGAACGGCTGAGACATCTGCTGCGGATTCTTGAAACTGGCCAACGCCACCCAACCAAGTGGGAAGAGCACAAAAATCAATGTGGCAGTGATCAACGCGATGCGCAGGACATCGAGCCAGCGGGGGCGGTTCATTGCTTTTTGTTCCGTTCCATTGTGCGAAACGCCACCACGATTACGGTCAAGACAAGCGCCAGCACGACCAGTGCCATGGCACTCGCGCTGGCGAGGCGGAAGAATTGGATGCCCTCCATGTACATGTAGTACTGGAGCGTCTGGGTCTCGGTGCCGGGACCACCGCGGGTGGTTGCGTACACGTACTCGAATACGCGCAGCGCGTCGAGTCCGCGCAGCAAAACCGCAACGGTGAGAACCGGTGTCAGCATCGGCAGGATCACCCGGCGCAGGCGATACCATGGTCCCGCGCCGTCGATCTGGGCGGCCTCCAACGGTTGGCGCGGCATCGATTCCAGACCGGCCAAGATCAGCAACACCATAAAGGGTGTCCATTGCCAAACGTCGATAAAGGCGAGCGTCACGAGCGCTTTGCCGGGGCCGAAGAAGTCGTAGTCGGCGCCGACGGCGTGCAGCAGTGCCGGGATGGCGCCGATCTGGTCGTTGAGCATGAACCGGAACACCAGGCCGACAGCGATCGGCGTGATGAACATCGGGGCGAGCACCATCGCCCGCGCGAGATCCTTGGCCCAGCGCTGCTGCTGCAGTGCCAAGGCGATGAACAACCCAAGTGTCAACTCCACCGCAACGGCGATCGCCACATAACTGGCCGTCGTTCCGAACGCCGCCCAAAACTCTGAGTTCCGCAGTGCCCCGGTAAAGTTCGCAATCCCAACGAATCCGGGGGACTTGGCATCGGTGAGCTTGAAGTTGGTGACGCTGAGGTATGCGGCGTAACAGAGCGGGAATCCGACGACCGCGGCGAACACCGCTAACAGCGGCATCAACATACCGTGCCGAAAGTCGATCCCCCTCCGGCGCCGGATTATCGCAGTCGTCGGATTCCCGCGTGTCACTGCTGAATCCGCTCGGCGGCGGCCTGTGCCGCCTTCAGAGCGTCGGCGACGGATTTCGTTCCGGCGACGGCTTCGTTCAATTCGGTGCCGACTGCTTGGATCATCTCCTCGCCGCCCTTGCCCCTCGATAGCGGGGCTGCGTTTTTGAGAATCTCGCCGACAACGCGGTAGTAGTCGACTCCGTAGCCGTCCGACAAGACCGTCGGGTTGGTCAGCGAGCTCTCGCGAATAACGGCTCCGCCCGCGGCGACGCGCTCGGCGTCGATCTCCGGCGAGGTGATCCAAGACGCGAACGCCCAGGCAGCATCGGATGATGACGAGTTGCGTGGGATCGCCCAACTCCAGGAGCCCAGAACCGACTTGCCACCCGGAATCGGCGCGAGCGCGAATTTGCCGGCCAGCGGACCCGCCGAGCCACCCGGCTTGTTCAGTGCGGGCAGGTTCCAGTTGTAGCTGATCATCGTGGCTGACTGGCCACTGGACACCGAACGGAACGCCTCATCGAACGCCCAGGACAGGCTGTTGGGTGGGGCTGCGGTCCGGTAGGTCTCGATATAGGCATCGAGTGCGCGGGCCGCTTGCGGTGTGTCGAGGCTGGGCTTACCGTCCGGGCCGTAGATCGAACCGCCGGCAGCAAACAGCCAGTTGGCCCATTCCTCGAAGATCTTGTAGCCGCGCTGAGGCTGCATGGCGATGCCGCGACGGTCCGGGGTGGTCAGCTGTTGCGATGTTTTTACCAACGCATCGAGGTCCGTGGGAACAGGAAGTGCTGCGGCGGAAAGATCAGCGGTGTTATAGATGTAGCCCAGGGCATAGTTGTAGAACGGCACCCCGTAGGTCTGCCCGTCGACTTTGGTGATATCCGTCAGGGACGGGAAGAAATCGTCCGGCTGGTAGTCGGGGGTAGCTGAGATGCGCTTGTCCAGCGGCTGGAGGAAACCGGCCGCCGCGAAATCGTCCATCCACGGGTTGTCGACGACGATCAGGTCGTAGGTCGGCTCTGGCGCCTGGAACGAGGACACCAGCCGATCGCGCATCTGGTCGTAGGTCATCGTCTCGATATCGACCTTGACGCCCGGGTACTTCGTATTGAATTCGCCAACAAGGTTTTTCGCGATATCGCTGTCCGGCACGTTCTCCATGAGCACCCGCACGGTGCCTTTGGTATCGGTCGGCACGTCACCAACGCCGGAGGCGGTGGATGCATCGGAACCGCCCGAGCCACCCGAACCGGCGCAGGCGCTCAGCAGCAGTGCAACGGCGGTGACGGGCGCCAGCAGCCACCGCGAGGTGGATAAGGGGCGCCGGGGAGGTCGTGGTGTCATGGCTCTCACTTTCTGGGATGGATGCTTATCGGGCGTGATCGGGTATAGCGCTCCCCGTCGAGCGTCAGTCCATATATGCGCCGCCGTTGACGGATAAGGCTTCGCCGGTGATAAACCGGGCATCCTCGGATACGAGGAAGGCGACGGCGCTGGCCACGTCCTGCGGGGTCTGAAGGCGTGCAAGGGGAGTGGCGTCGACCCACGATTGCGCAACGGCGGCAGGCGTCGTTCCGGTCAGATGGGCTTCCCACTCCAGTTCGCGAGATTGCATAGGGGTTTCGACAAATCCGGGGCATACGCAGTTGACGGTGATCTGGTGAGCAGCGAGCTCGAAAGCCAGCGCCTGGGTGAGCCCGAGTACCCCGAACTTCGAGGCGACGTAGTCCGACAGGAAGGGAACACGCCCCTGCTTGGCAGCCATCGAGGCGGTGTTGACGATGGTGCCAGGCCGGCCCAACCGGATCATCGTCGTCGCCGCGGCCTGTGCGCCGAAGAACACGCCGCGCAGGTTGATGTCCATGGTGCGGTCATACTGCTGCTCGGACACATCGACGAAGCGGGCCATTGCCGAGGTGCCGGCATTGTTGATCCAGGCATCGAGCCCGATCCGGTCACCGATGTCATCGGCGAGCGCGCGTACGGCTTGGCCGTTGGTCACGTCGAGTTGCTCGGCTTCGTGCTCGCGGTGGCCGAGGGCTTGCACGGTTTCCTGGGCTGCGGCGAGGTCGATATCGGTGACTACCACCCGCCAGCCGCGGGCAGCAAGAGTGATCGCCATGGCGCGGCCGATTCCGGATCCGGCGCCGGTGATCACCACAGTGGACGGGCGCGAAGCTGGGCTATTCGGTGTCATCGACGGGCCTTTCGAGCAAGTTGGTGGGATACATCGGTCAGAGAATCAGCGGCGTTGCGCCATTGTCGGTAGGCCTCTGCGTAGGTCTCGGTGTGGTCCGGGTTGGGTATCACCGGTGGGCCAAGCGTGTGGAATGCCTCGATGTCCTGCCAGTCGTCGAGGACGCCGACTCCGCGGGCAGCCACGATCGCCGCGCCTAGCGAGGCACCAGGGTGACCGATGACGGGGGTCAGCTCTGTGCCGAGGACATCGGCGAGAATCTGCTTCCACAGCACCGAGCGGCTGCCTCCGTTGGTGACGAGCGCTCGCCGCAGCTCTACGCCCATCTCGGCGAACACCTCGGTGTGGTGTTTGAACCCGAAGGCGATGGCCTCTAAAACTGACCGGTACATATCGGCGCGCGTGTGAGCCAGGTCCAGCCCGACGAACGCACCTCGCAGGTCCGGGTCGTGAAGCGGGCTCTTCTCGCCGAGAAAATAAGGCAGGCAAAGGATCTCGGCGGGTCGGCGCTGTTGTGCCTCGGCGTCGAGGTCGGTGAGTTCGGCACCGCCGACCAGGGTCTGCGTCCAGCGGATCAGGCTACCGCTGGTGGCCATGCACCCGTTGGGCAGCCAGTAGCCCGGGATCGGATGTGCGTCGAGATACAACCGCCGATCGACGACCGGTACGTCGCTGGCGGCCAGGATGTCACCCGCGCCGCCGAGCTTGACCAGCCAGTCGCCGGCGGCACGGATACCCGCGGCGTAGGCGGACAGCACGTGATCGGCGCCGCCGACGATAAGGGGCAACCCGGCCGGAAGCCCGGTGTGCGTCGCGGCCTCAGCACTGAGCACCCCCGCCTGAGTTCCGGGTGAAAGGACCGTAGGAATCAACTCTTCTGACAGTTCGGCGGCTTCGTACATCGGCGGGTACGGCGCTCCGGTCAGGGTGGCCAAGCCAGATTCGATGGCCCAGTTGAGCTCAACGTGTGGCGCCGCACCGAGGGCCATCAGGACCCAGTCGTAGGAGCCCACGAGACAACGTGTGCGGGCCCAGGAGGAGGGTTCATGGTTGCGCAGCCACATCGCGGTCGGTGCCACGGATTGCTGGGTGATCGCTGATCCTGTGGTGGCCAACACGGTCTCCGGGTCCAGGATTCGGTTGAGTGTGTTGATCTCCGCGGTTGCACGGGCATCGTTTTGCAGTATGGCGGCACGCAGCGGCCGCCCACTGGCGTCGACCTCCACCACCGCGGGCACCATCCCAGTGGTGGCCAGAGCGATCACGTCAGAAGGCGCGACGCCGGAGTCGGCCAGAACCGATCGGATGGTCGCGTAGGTGTTGCTCAGCCACTGATTCGGGTCCGCTTCGGCATGCCCGGGCTCACCGGAGATGAGGGCGCTTTCCGCGCCAGCCTGGGCGATGATTCGGTGCTGTTCGAGGTCGAGTAGCACCGTCTTGGTCCCGGTTGTGCCGATATCGACACCCAGTGTCAGCTTCGCCACTACAGGCTCCACCTTTCGTCGAGCGGTTGGTTACAGGCCTTACGGAAGGCGGTGAGGTGACGATAACCCATATGTGTGAGTAATTCACAGTGAATGTGTAATATTCACAGAAGCCCGGGGCGTACATGTCGACTCGTGTTATTAATTAACAGCATCTGGAGCGTGCCGTCCGATCGTGAGGCACTCGTCGCGCTCCCAGATTTCACCCGAAAGAGGCCCGATGACTACCTGGCTCGATGACGTATTCGCTGTCCGCAAGCCCGTGATTGCCATGCTGCACCTGGCCGCCCTGCCCGGCGATCCTGGTTTCGACAGTGTCGGCGGCGTTCGGGCAGTAGTGGATCGCGCCAAGCGGGAGTTGTCCACTCTGCAGGAGGGCGGCGTCGACGGCGTGATGTTCTCCAACGAGTTCAGCCTGCCGTACTTGACCAAGACTGAGCCGATCACTGCCATCACCATGGCAAATGTCATCGGACGGTTGTCCGCCGAGATTTCGGTGCCCTTCGGTGTCAACGTGCTCTGGGATGGCCAGGCATCGATCGACCTGGCGGTTGCCACCGGCGCGCAGTGGGTACGGGAGATCTTCACTGGTGTGTATGCCAGTGACTTTGGCCTCTGGGATACCAACATCGGCGCTGTCGCCCGGCATCGACAGCGGGTCGGCGGCGCAAACGTGCGCCTGTTATTCAACATTGTGCCGGAGTCAGCGGCCTACCTCGTCAATCGGGACCTCGCCTCGATCACCAAGACGACCGTGTTCGCCACCCTGCCGGACGCAATCTGCGTTTCCGGTTTGACTGCAGGCGCACCGACTGACACCCAGGCGCTGAAGGTGGTCAAACATGCGGCCGGCGCGGTTCCGGTCTTCGTCAACACCGGGGTGCGTGCCGATAATGCGGCAGAGCAGCTGGCGATTGCCGACGGCGCTGTGGTGGGTACGTACTTCAAGGAGGATGGGGTATTCGAGAACTGTGCGGTGCTGCCACGGGTCGTGGAGCTCATGGAGGCCGTGCGGTCCTTCCGCTCAACTCTGTGATCAAAGCGGAGGGCGTTCCAACCGGCTGGCGGCACATCGCAATTCAGGCAGCGCGGGCGGGGGCTGCGGTCTGCCTGCGCAATTTTGGTGTCGTGACGGACGCTGTCACGAAAGGGCAGGCAGGCAACCTCGTTACCGCGGTGGATGCAGAGGCCGAGGACGTCGTGCGGGCAAGTATCCGTACGACGCGGCCGGCGGACGCCGTGTACGGCGAGGAGCTCGATTTGGTAGCCGGTCAGAGTGACTACCTGTGGGTGATCGATCCGCTCGACGGCACCACAAACTTCACCAGGCGCATCCCAATTTTTGGTACATCGGTTGCTGTGCAGAGGGTTTCAGACGGTCAATGGCTCGCCGGTGCGGTGTGCGCACCGGCGCTCGGTCAATTATGGAGTGCTGGGGCGGGCGGCGGCGCCGAGCTCGTCATCCTGGGCGCCGAACCGCAACGGCTACCGCTGGGTATCGCCCGGTCGAGTGCTCGACTACTTGGTACCGGGCTGTCCTACTCCCAGGACAGGCGTGACGAGCAGATCGGCCTGCTGGCCGAGACCATGCGCGGCTATACAGATCTACGACGGATGGGCGCTGCCGCAATCGATCTCTGTCTGCTCGCCCAGGGAAGTCTGGATACCTTCAGCGAGGACGACCTGGGTGTTTACGATTGGGCCGCGGGTGCTCTGATCGCCGAGGAAGCTGGTGCACGTGTTCGGCGCCCCACCGACCAAGGCGGACCGATTTGGGCAAGCTGGGCCTGAATGCCACCGTGGTGACAGGGTGGAACTGCATATGTGTCGCGAATTAACCACGCTCAGTGCGAGATTCGACACACACTACGGTCACTCCGGCCTGGCGTAGGTGGGTGAGGTTCGGCTCATCGGGCGGGGCGTCGGTTACAACCACGGAAAGTGCTGATACCGACGCGACGTTGGTCAGCAACACCCGGCCGAGCTTTGTTGCATCGGCGGCCACGATGATCCGGTCTGCCGACCGGACGGCGGCTTGTTTGACGTTGCCTTCCTCTCGGTGATATTCAGACACCCCACGCCGACCGTCGAGTCCGGCGATTCCCATCACGTACGTATCGCAGTTGTACCGCAGGAAGAAGTCCTCAGCCTCGGCGCCTATAAGGCTCAATTCTCCAGGGCGGATCTTGCCGCCGGTCAGTAATACCTCGGTGTTGGGCTCTTCTGAGAGTTCAACGGCGACAAGGACGCTCGGTGTCAAGACCGTCAGCCCCAGACCGCGGCCTCGGATCGCTTTGGCCACTGCCAACACCGTGCTGCCGCTGTCGAGGATCACCGTCTCCCGTGGCGTCAGCAGGTCGGCGACGGCGGTGGCAATCTCGGCTTTTTCGGCGGCCGAGTCCGCGACGCGGGTGGCGAATGACGGCTCGACTGACTTGCCGCCCAGCGCGATCGCCCCGCCCAGCACTCGACGAGCTATGCCCTGGCTCTCCAAACGTTCGATATCGCGACGAATGGTCATCGCCGATACAGCGAATTCGGTTGCCAGCGAGGTGAAGTCGACCTCGTGATCGGCACGGATCCGGTCCACGATGGCAGCTCGCCTGGATTCGGCGCTCAAGCCCGCGGTCACAATGCTAAAGAGTACGGCACCAGTAGTGGCTCCTGTGAAACAATCACATGGAATGATCTGGTCGACGTAGCTCTGTACTTCGGAGAAATGTGTGTGGTCTGATCTAGCGCTGCCGGACAGAGTCCTCGACCAGGTCCAGCACTCCACTGAGTCGCTTGACGTCCTCACCGGAGGCCAGCCTGGCCACGAGTCCGTCGAGCACGAGATCGAGATAGCACTGCAGCACATCGCCGGGCACGTCATCACGCAACCGCCCGGCCTGCTTCTGTCTGCGCAGCCGATCCGTCGTCGCCGCCGACAGTTCGGCTGACCGTTCCGCCCAACCCTGGTGGAAAACCGGATCGTTGCGCAGCTTGCGCGCGATCTCCAGGCGGGTGGCCAGCCAGTCGAACTGATCGGGGGCGGCGAGCATGTCTCGCATCACCTGGATCAGGCCCTCGCGGGACGCGACGTCGGCCATGCGTTCGGCATCTTCGCGCGCCAGCTCGAAGAACAACGAATCCTTATCGCGGAAATGGTGAAAGATCGCGCCGCGCGACAGGCCGATGGTCTGCTCGAGCCGACGCACGGTTGCCTTGTCGTAGCCGTATTCGGCAAAGCATCGCCGTGCGCCATCGAGGATCTGGCGGCGACGGGCCGCCAGATGGTCCTCGCTGACTCTGGGCATCTTCTGCTAGCCGGACTTGAGCATATTGCGCAGGACGTACTGCAGGATGCCGCCGTTGCGGTAGTAGTCGGCCTCACCGGGGGTGTCGATGCGGACCACCGCGTCGAACTCAACCTTTGACCCGTCTGACTTGGTGGCGGTGACGTGCATCGTCTTCGGGGTCTTACCCTCGTTGAGCGCCTCGACTCCGGTGATATCGAATACCTCGGTGCCGTCGAGCTTGAGCGACGCCGCCGATTCGCCGGCAGGGAACTGCAGCGGAACCACGCCCATGCCGATCAGGTTGGAGCGGTGGATGCGCTCGAAGGACTCGGTGATGACCGCGCGCACACCCAGCAGCGACGTGCCCTTGGCTGCCCAGTCGCGTGACGAACCGGAGCCGTACTCCTTACCGCCCAGCACCACCAGCGGAATACCCTGCGCCGCATAGTTTTGCGCGGCGTCGTAGATGAATGCCTGCGGCGCGTCATCCAGGGTGAAATCGCGCGTGTACCCGCCAGAGACGTCCTCGAGTAGCTGGTTGCGCAGCCGGATGTTGGCGAACGTTCCGCGGATCATCACCTCGTGGTTACCGCGCCGCGAGCCGTAGGAGTTGTAGTCCTTCTTCTCGACGCCGTTCTCCTCCAGGTACTGCGCGGCAGGGGTGCCCGCCTTGATATTGCCCGCGGGGGAGATGTGGTCGGTGGTCACCGAATCGCCAAGCAGCGCAAGGACTCTGGCGCCGGTGATATCGGTGACAGGCTGCGGTTCGGCGGGCATACCGTCGAAGTACGGGGGTTTGCGCACGTAGGTCGAGCTGGGATCCCAGTCAAAGGTCTTGCCCTCCGGGGTGGGCAGATTGCGCCAGCGCTCGTCGCCCTTGAAGACGTCGGCATAGCTGTCGACGAACATCTTCCTGTCGATCGAGGACGCGATGACATCGGAGATTTCCTTCGACGTCGGCCAGATGTCCTTGAGGAAGACATCGTTTCCATCGGTGTCCTGGCCCAGCGGCTCGGTCTCGAAGTCGAAATCCATGGTGCCGGCCAGTGCGTAGGCAATGACCAGCGGCGGGGACGCCAGGTAGTTCATCTTGACGTCGGGGGAGATACGGCCCTCGAAGTTGCGGTTACCCGAGAGCACCGCGGTGACGGACAGGTCGTTGTCGTTGATGGCCTTGGAGATGGCGTCCGGCAGTGGGCCGGTGTTGCCGATGCAGGTGGTGCAGCCGTACCCGACCAGGAAGAAGCCCAGCTTCTCCAGGTAGGGCCAGACGCCGGCGCGGTCGTAGTAGTCGCTGACCACCTGTGATCCGGGCGCCATCGAGGTCTTGACCCACGGCTTTGAGGTCAGGCCCTTGTCGACGGCCTTCTTCGCCAGCAGTGCGGCGCCGAGCATCACCGACGGGTTGGAGGTGTTGGTGCACGAGGTGATGGCCGCGACGACGACGGCGCCGTGATCGAGCACGAACTCGCCTTGCTCGTCGGATTTCACCGTCACCGGTTTGGACGGGCGGCCTTCGGCGCCGTTGGCCGCGGACAGCACGTCGACCGCGCCATCGTCGGCGAAGGACAGCGAGACCGAATCGCTGGCCGGGAAGGACTCCTCGACCGCTTCGTCCAGCTTGGTCTCGGGAGTGGGGTGGTTTTCCTCGACGTAGTTGTGGATGTCCTTGCGGAACGCGATCTTCGACTCGGACAACAGAATTCGGTCCTGCGGACGCTTGGGTCCGGCAATGGACGGCACCACATCGCCGAGGTCGAGCTCCAGGTACTCGGAGAACACCGGCTCTTTGTCCGGGTTGTGCCACATGCCCTGGATCTTGGCGTAGGCCTCGACCAAAGCGAGCTGCTCGTCGCTGCGGCCGGTCAGTCGCAGGTAGTCGACGGTAACCTCGTCGATGGGGAAAATCGCTGCGGTGGAACCGAATTCGGGACTCATGTTACCCAGCGTGGCGCGGTTGGCCAGCGGCACCTCGGCCACGCCCGCTCCATAGAACTCGACAAACTTGCCGACCACACCGTGCTTGCGCAGCATGTCGGTGACGGTGAGCACCACGTCGGTGGCGGTCACGCCCGGTTTGATCTCGCCGGAGAGCTTGAAGCCGACCACGCGGGGGATGAGCATCGACACGGGCTGGCCCAGCATGGCCGCCTCGGCCTCGATGCCGCCGACGCCCCAGCCGAGCACGCCGAGACCGTTGACCATCGTGGTGTGGCTGTCGGTGCCGACGCAGGTGTCGGGATAGGCGAGCCCGTCCCTGGTCATCACGGTGCGGGCCAGGTATTCGATGTTGACCTGGTGCACGATGCCGGTGCCGGGGGGCACCACGGAGAAGTCGTCGAAGGCGCCCTGGCCCCAACGCAGGAACTGATAGCGCTCGCCGTTGCGCGAGTACTCGATTTCGACGTTGCGCTCGAACGCGTCGCGCTTGCCGAACACATCGACGATGACGGAGTGGTCGATCACCATTTCGGCGGGGGCCAGCGGATTCACCTTGTCGGGATCGCCACCCAGATCGCCGACCGCCTCGCGCATGGTGGCCAGGTCGACGATGCAGGGCACACCGGTGAAGTCCTGCATGATCACCCGCGCCGGGGTGAACTGGATCTCGATGCTGGGATCGGCGGCCGGATCCCAGTTGGCGATCGCCTCGATGTGGTCTTTGGTGATGTTGGCGCCGTCTTCGGTGCGCAGGAGGTTCTCGGCGAGCACTTTGAGGCTGTAGGGGAGTTTTTCCGTGCCCGGGACCGCATCCAGGCGATAGATCTGGTAGCTGTCGTCCCCGACCTTCAAGGTATCGCGGGCTCCGAATGAATTTACGGAATCCTTGCTGGTCACATCTACTCCCGGCGTTTGGTTTTCATCGCAGACGGGCTGTGTCCACGATCGATCTCAATGCTAACAGTACGCTTGTCCTGCAAGACCCAGGGGGCATTCCGGGGTCGGTGCGACTGTCAGTCTTCCGCGCTCGGGCGCGTGTTGCCACCCGTGGCGAATGAGGTCGAGTACCGTGCTTGTCCATGTCGGGGCCGCAGCTCATTCCGTTCCTGCCTGCCTACATTCCGCAGGATGTCGATATCGACGCCGTTCAGGCTGAAGTCAGCGCGGACGGGGTCAGTGCCCCCGCGGCCGTCGAACCGGGACTGCTCCAGGTCGTGGCCGCGGCCAAGCGTGACGGTATCGATCTCAAGATCGTCGTGATCGACCACAACACGCCGGTCGACACCCCGCTCCGCGATATCGCGACCGTCGTCGGCGCGGCGCATCCCGGGGCAACGGTGCTGGCGCTGAGCCCGTCGGCAGCGGGTTCCTACAGTCCCACGTACGATCGGGTCACACTGGAGGCCGGCGAAGATCTGGCCAAAACCGGCAACCCCGTGCAGTCCTCGGAGAACTTCGTTAGTCAATTGGAAACCGGCGTGTTTCCATACACCGCGCTAACCGTCGTATTGACCATCGCCGCATTCCTTGCGGTGGTCGTTACGCGTTTCCTTCAGGTGCGAGGCAAACAATCTGCCGACACCGGAGAAACGGCTTCTACCAGCGAGGACTGACCGCTGCGCCGCTAATTCGGCAAATTCAAAAGGTCACTATTTGGTCACGCTCAATTTAATTACAGGAATGTAATTTGTGACTGATGTTTCCTTAGCGACAGTTGTGACGTACGGTGCCAATGGTGCCTGATGTTGCAGTTGTGCCTCCAGTGACTGCTGGGCGCGGGCGCCGCCTGGATAGTTGAGCCATTAGGAGTCGTGGGTCGAATGAGACGCGTGCACAGTGCTTCTCCCTTACTGACGCTCGCGCTGCTGCTGAGCACACCCGGTCTGGCGACGGCCGAACCAGACTCGAGCCCGCGTTCCCTCGGCGCGCTCATCGCCGATGTCGCCAACGCCAACCAGCGGCTGCAAGACCTCGGTGCCGCGGTTCAGGCTCAGCAGGAGAGCGTGAACAAGGCGCTCGTCGACGTCCAGACGGCGCGGGATAACGCTGTGACCGCGCAACGCGATCTCGACGCCAGCACACAGGCCGTCAAGGACACCAACACCGCGATCGCCGACGCGCAGCGCAGATTCGACACCTTCGCGGCGGCCACCTATGTCAACGGGCCTTCGGGCTCGTTCCTGGCCGCGACCGCGCCCGAGGACATCATCGCCACGGCCAGTGCCGGACAGACCCTGGCCGCCAGCTCTGAGCAGGTGATGGCCGATCTGCAGCGGGCCAGAACCGAGCAGGTCAACAAGGAGTCCTCTGCGCGGCTGGCGAAGATCAAGGCCGATGAGGCCGCGAGTAATGCGCAATCCAGCCAGGACAATGCCGTCGCTGCACTGACGGTGTCGCAGCGGACGTTCTCCGACCAGAAGTCCCAGATCGACCAGCTTGCCGCGGAACGCGCCTCTGCCCAGGCGAAACTTGATGCCGCCCGGGAGTTTTCGGCGCCTGTCGGGTCAGTTCAGGGCGCCCTTGCCGCGCGGCCGGAATCGGCCGTGGCGACACCAGGTGCGCCCTCCGCTGACTGGGACCACAACGCCGCACCGGCGGCAGGCGCGGCGCCCTTCGGCGCGGCGAGCCAGTGGGATACCACCTTGCCGATGGTGCCCAGCGCCTTCGTGTCCGGTGATCCGATCGCGATCATCAACACCATCCTGCAAATCGGCTCGACGTCCGCGCAGGCGACCGCCCAGATGGGCCGGACTTTCCTGGAGAAGCTCGGGATCCTGAAACCGGCCGATACCGGTATCAACAACGGTCAGATCCCACGGGTCTACGGGCAGCAGGCGTCGGAATATGTGATCAAGCGGGCCATGTCGCAGATGGGGGTGCCGTACTCCTGGGGTGGCGGAAACGCCGCAGGTGCCAGTAACGGTATCGACTCCGGTTCGGGCACAGTCGGTTTCGACTGTTCTGGACTTATCCTCTACGCGTTCGCCGGGGTGGGCATCAAGCTGCCGCACTACTCGGGCTCGCAGTACCAGATGGGGCGTCAGATTCCGTCGTCCCAGATGCGCCGCGGCGATGTCATCTTCTACGGCCCCGGCGGCGCGCAGCACGTCACGTTGTATCTCGGGCAGGGCCAGATGCTCGAAGCCCCCTACACCGGCTCGAACGTCAAGATCTCGCCGGTCCGCACCAGTGGCATGACCCCGTACGTCGTCCGCTACATCGAATACTGATTGGTTGAGAATTTATGCGTCACAAGCTTTTTCGGCACTTGCGTCCGATCGGGGCGATCATGGTGGCGATCGGGCTGATGGTCAGTGTCGCGTCGCCGGCATCGGCTGACCCCGATGCGGCCGGCTGGGACCCGACGCTGCCCAAGCTGCTGAGTGCAGGCGCACCAGGGGATCCGTTGGCGATTGCGAATGCGTCGCTGGCCGCCACTGCCCAAGCCACCCAGGCGACGATGAACCTCGGCCGCAACTTCCTGTCCAGCCTCGGTTTCGGCGGTGCGCCGGACTCAGTGGCTCCTGGCCGGGTCCGGGGACCCGCGGCGATCGAGTACGTGATCCGCCGTGGCGCCTCCCAGATGGGGGTGCCGTATTCATGGGGAGGCGGCACCCCCACTGGTCCGGGTCCCGGTGTCGAACAGGACGCAGGCAAGGTCGGCTACGACTGCTCCGGTTTCACCCGCTTCGCGTTCGCCGGCGTCGGGGTGCTGATACCCAAGTACTCCGGCGACCAGTACAACACCGGCAGGCATATCCCGCCGTCCCAGGCCAAGCGCGGCGACCTGATCTTCTACGGCCCCGGGGGCAGCCAGCACGTCACCATCTATCTGGGTAACGGGCAGATGCTGGAGGCGTCCTCAGCCAAAGGTCAGGTCTCCGTCAGTCCGGTCAGGACCGCCGGGATGTCGCCCTACCTGGCCCGCATCATCGAGTCCTGAGCGTCTCGACCCACCCGCGACCCGCTCCAGCCCTCCTGAGAGGTGGCTGAGCAAACCGCCGCGGGGGTACCGGGACGTCGACGTATTCCGAAGTGCCTGGAATAGTTGAGTCGAGCAGGTCACTGCCTGCCGAGTCTGAACAGCTGTGGAGGATTGTTTGATGACGTCACCAGGTGGGTCGCCCAACTACACGCCGGGGGGTGCGCCGGGCGCGCACGCGGCCCCGCCGTCAACGGGTGCTCCAGTGCCTTCGGGCCCCGCGCCGGCCGCCGGGGCAGGAGGACTCGCCGCCGACGTGCACACCCTCGAGCGCGCGATCTTCGAGGTCAAGCGCATCATCGTGGGCCAGGACCAGCTGGTGGAGCGCATCCTGGTCGGTCTGCTGGCCAAGGGACACGTGCTGCTGGAAGGCGTCCCCGGTGTCGCCAAGACGCTGGCCGTCGAGACGTTCGCCAAGGTCGTCGGCGGCACCTTCGCCCGCATCCAGTTCACCCCCGACCTGGTGCCCACCGACATCATCGGTACCCGCATCTACCGCCAGGGCAAGGAAGAGTTCGATATCGAACTCGGCCCCGTCGTGGTGAACTTCCTGCTTGCCGACGAGATCAACCGCGCGCCCGCCAAGGTGCAGTCCGCACTCCTTGAGGTGATGGCCGAGCGCAAGATCTCGATCGGTGGCAAGACCTATCCGCTGCCGAAACCGTTCCTGGTGATGGCGACGCAGAACCCCATCGAGAACGAGGGCGTCTACCCGCTGCCAGAAGCGCAGCGCGACCGGTTCCTGTTCAAGATCAACGTCGACTACCCGACGCCGGAAGAAGAACGCGAGATCATCTACCGGATGGGTGTGACGCCCCCTGAGCCCAAGCAGATCCTCAACCCGGGTGATCTGCTGCGTCTGCAGGACACGGCGGCCAACAACTTCGTGCACCACGCGCTCGTCGACTACGTCGTGCGCGTCATCACCGCCACCCGCCACCCCGAGCAGTTCGGCCTGCCCGACGTGAAGGCGTGGATCGCCTTCGGTGCATCGCCGCGCGCCTCGCTTGGTGTGGTTGCCGCCGCCAGGGCGCTGGCGCTCGTGCGCGGCCGTGACTACGTCATCCCGCAAGACGTCATCGAGGTGATCCCGGACGTGCTGCGGCATCGCCTGGTGTTGACCTACGACGCGCTGGCCGACGATATCGCTGCGGAGACGGTGATCAACCGGATCCTGCAGACGGTCGCCTTGCCTCAAGTCAATGCTGTTTCACAGCAAGGGCATTCGGTGCCGCCCGTGATGCCCGGCGCACCGCAGCAGCCTGCCTCCGTACCGGCTGGCGGTCGGTGAGCGATCCGCACACCGTCCATCCGCCGTCGTTTCAGCGCGGCGAGATCGGCGACCCGAAGCTCTCTGCGGCGCTGCGCACGCTCGAACTCACCATCAAGCGCAAGCTCGACGGTGTTCTGCACGGTGATCACCTCGGGCTGATCCCCGGCCCGGGCTCCGAGCCGGGGGACTCCCGGATCTACCAACCGGGTGACGACGTCCGCCGGATGGACTGGTCGGTCACCGCGCGCACCCAGGTGCCGCATGTGCGGCAGATGATCGCCGACCGCGAGCTGGAGACCTGGCTGGTGGTCGACATGTCGGCCAGCCTGGACTTCGGCACCACCGGTTGCGAGAAGCGAGATCTGGCGGTGGCGGCCGCGGCGGCCATCACCTATCTCAACAGCGGCGGCGGCAACCGGCTCGGCGCGATCATCGCCAACGGCGACACCATCACCCGGGTGCCCGCCCTGTCCGGGCGGCAACACGAGCAGAGCATGCTGCGGACCATCGCGACCATGCCCAAGGCCGCACCCGGTGTCCGTGGTGACCTCAACGTCGCCATCGACGCCCTGCGCAGGCCGGAACGCCGGCGCGGGATGGCGGTCGTCATCAGCGATTTCCTCGGCCCCATCACCTGGATGCGCTCGCTGCGCGCGATCGCCGCCCGGCATGAGGTGCTCGGCATCGAGGTGCTCGACCCGCGCGATGTGGAGCTGCCCGATGTCGGAGACGTCATCCTGCAGGACACCGAATCCGGCGTGACCCGTGAGTTCACCATCGACGCCCAGTTGCGCGACGACTTCGGCCAGGCGGCCGAGGGCCACCGCGCGGAGGTGGCGCGGACCTTCCGGCGTTGCAATGCGCCCATCCTGACGCTGCGCACCGACCGTGACTGGATCGCCGACATCGTCCGCTTCGTGGCGTCGCGCCGTCGCGGGGCCCTGGCATGACGCCGGCGCCATCCACATGACAGGAATGACAGGCCTCTTTTTATGACATTGCCGCTGCTCGGACCGCTCTCGTTGTCCGGTTTCGAACACACGTGGTTCCTGCTGTTCTTCCTGGTGATCGCCGGGCTCGTCGTGCTCTATTTCCTGGTGCAGCGCGCCAGGAGCAAGCGGGTGCTGCGCTTTGCGAACATGGAGCTGCTGGAAAGCGTCGCCCCCAAGCGGCCCGCGCGTTGGCGGCACCTGCCCGCGATCCTGCTCATCGCGTCGCTGTCCCTGCTCACCATCGCGATGGCCGGGCCCACCAACGACGTCCGCATCCCACGCAACCGGGCGGTGGTGATGCTGGTCATCGACGTCTCGCAGTCGATGCGCGCCACCGACGTGCAGCCGAGCCGGCTTGCGGCAGCGCAGGAGGCGGCCAAACAATTCGCCGATCAGTTGACGCCGGGGATCAACCTGGGACTGATCGCCTATGCGGGCACCGCGACCGTGCTGGTGTCGCCGACCACCAATCGCGATGCCACCAAGAATGCGATCGACAAGCTGCAGCTGGCGGACCGCACCGCCACCGGCGAAGGCATCTTCACCGCGCTGCAGGCGATCGCCACCGTCGGCGCCGTCATCGGTGGCGGTGACGCGCCACCGCCCGCGCGCGTCGTGCTGATGTCCGACGGTAAGGAAACGGTGCCGTCCAACCCGGACAACCCCAAGGGCGCGTTTACGGCCGCGCGGACCGCCAAGGATCAGGGCGTGCCGATCTCGACGGTGTCCTTCGGTACGCCCTACGGGTACGTCGAGATCAACGACCAGCGCCAGCCGGTTCCCGTCGACGACGCGATGCTGAAGAAAATCGCCGAACTCTCCGGCGGCGACGCCTACACCGCGTCGAGCCTGGAGCAGCTCAAAGAGGTGTTCACCTCACTGCAGGAGCAGATCGGCTACGAGACGACCAAGGGTGATGCGAGCGTGGGCTGGCTGCGCCTTGGCTCGCTGTTCCTGGCGCTGGCCGCGCTGGCGGCGCTACTGATCAACCGCCGGCTGCCCGGTTAGACCGTTTCCCGCTGGGGACTGCTCACGGTGAAAACGCGGGCATGGCGATTTCAACCCGGCCCGCCCCAAGCGATAGGTTGACGATCATGACCGACACCGCTGTCACTGACGCCGCCGGCCTCAACGTCGGCGGCAAGCCGCCATTCATCTCCCGATCAGTCCTGGTCACCGGTGGTAACCGGGGGATCGGGCTGGCCATCGCCCAGCGCTTGGCCGCCGACGGCCACAAGGTCGCGGTCACCCATCGCGGATCAGGTGCGCCCGAAGGCCTGTTCGGCGTGGAGTGTGACGTCACCGACAACGAGGCCGTCGATCGCGCGTTCACCGAGGTCGAGGAGCATCAGGGTCCGGTCGAGGTACTGGTCTCCAATGCCGGCATCTCGCAGGATGCCTTCCTGATGCGGATGACCGAGGAGCGCTTTCAGAACGTCATTGACGCCAACCTCACCGGCGCGTTCCGGGTGACGCAGCGAGCGTCGCGCAGTATGCAGCGCAAGCGGTTCGGCCGGATCATCTACATCGGCTCGGTCTCGGGGATGTGGGGTATCGGCAACCAGGCCAACTACGCGGCCGCCAAGGCCGGTCTGATCGGCATGGCCCGCTCGATATCGCGGGAGCTGTCCAAGGCCGGGGTCACCGCGAACGTGGTGGCTCCCGGCTATATCGACACCGAGATGACCCGCGCGCTGGATGAGCGGATCCAGGCAGGGGCGCTGGACTTCATCCCGGCCAAGCGGGTCGGCACCGCCGAGGACGTCGCCGGCGCAGTCAGCTTCCTGGCGTCGGAGGATGCCGGCTACATCGCCGGTGCCGTGATCCCGGTCGATGGCGGTATGGGCATGGGCCACTAAACTTTTCGTAACGAGTAAAGGACTTTTTCATGGCAGGTTTTCTCGAAGGTAAGCGCATCCTCGTCACGGGGATCATCACCGACTCGTCGATTGCGTTCCACATCGCCAAGGTCGCACAGGAGGCAGGCGCAGAGCTGGTGCTCACCGGTTTCGACCGGATGAAGTTGATCCAGCGCATCGCCGACCGGTTGCCCAATCCGGCGCCCCTGCTGGAGCTCGACGTGCAGAACGAAGAGCACCTCGGCAGCCTGGCCGGTCGCGTCGCCGAGGTGATCGGCGAGGGCAACAAGCTCGACGGCGTCGTGCACTCGATCGGCTTCATGCCGCAGACGGGGATGGGTATCAACCCGTTCTTCGACGCCCCGTATGCCGATGTCGCCAAAGGTATCCACATTTCGGCCTATTCCTACGCCTCGTTGGCCAAGGCTGTGTTGCCGATCATGAACCCCGGCGGCGGCATCGTGGGCATGGACTTCGATCCGACCAGGGCCATGCCTGCCTACAACTGGATGACGGTGGCCAAGAGCGCGCTGGAATCGGTCAACCGGTTCGTCGCGCGGGAGGCGGGCCAGTATGGCGTGCGGTCGAATCTTGTTGCCGCAGGCCCCATCCGGACCCTGGCGATGAGCGCGATCGTCGGCGGCGCCCTCGGTGCGGAAGCCGGCGACCAGATGAAGCTGCTCGAAGAAGGCTGGGATCAGCGGGCGCCGCTGGGCTGGAATATGAAAGATCCCACGCCGGTGGCAAAGACGGTGTGCGCCTTGATGTCTGACTGGTTGCCTGCGACCACCGGAACCATCGTCTACGCCGATGGTGGCGCCAGCACCCAGTTGCTCTAGGGCTGTCGGAACCCCATGGACTTCGACGCCGTTCTGCTCCTGTCCTTCGGTGGCCCCGAAGGTCCCGAACAGGTGCGACCGTTTTTGGAGAACGTCACCCGCGGGCGCGGCATCCCCCCGGAACGCCTCGACGCGGTCGCCGAGCACTATCTGCACTTCGGTGGTGTCTCGCCGATCAACGGCATCAACCGGGCGGTCATCGAGCAGATCCGTGCCGAACTGGCCGAGCGGGGGGAGACCCTTCCGGTCTACTTCGGTAACCGCAACTGGGAACCGTACGTCGAAGACGCCGTTGCAGCGATGCGGGACAACGGTATCCGCCGGGCGGCAGTGTTCACCACCTCGGCCTGGGGCGGCTATTCCGGGTGCACCCAGTATCAGGAGGACATTGCCAGGGCGCGGGCCGCGGCCGGGCCCGATGCGCCGGAACTGGTCAAACTGCGCCAGTATTTCGATCACCCGCTGTTGATCGAGATGTTCGCCGAGGCGATCCGCGATGCGGCAGCAACATTGCCTGAGTCGCTGCGCGCCGCCGCCCGGCTGGTCTTCACTGCGCATTCGATCCCGATGCGGGCTGCGTCCTACTGTGCACCCGACCTGTACAGCCGGCAGGTCGAGCACACCTCGGCGTTGGTGGCAGCGGCCGCGGGATACACCGACTACGACCAGGTATGGCAGTCGCGGTCAGGCCCGCCGCAGGTGCCCTGGCTTGAGCCCGACGTGTCCGATCACCTCGCGGCCCTCATCGAAGGCGGCACAGAGGCGGTGATCGTATGTCCGGTGGGCTTCGTCGCCGACCACATCGAAGTCGTGTGGGATCTGGACAACGAACTCAAGGACGAGGCCGACGCCGCCGGTATCGCGTACGCGCGGGCGTCCACCCCCAATGCGCAGCGCCGCTTCGCCCGGCTGGCGCTGGATCTCGTCGATGAGCTCCGCGACGGCCGTGCTCCCTCCAGAGTGGTTGGAGCCCAGCCAGTACCGGCCTACGGGTGCACCGTCAACGGCGCACTGTGCACACCGGACTGCGTCAGCGCTGCCAGGCCGAGTGCAGAATCGCGCTGACGGCAGCCAACCGCGCTGATCGCACCACGCCGGAGAGCGGTCGCAGCGCGTCGGTCGCGATCTGAGCTTCCGACGAGGACTGGTGGCCGATCGGCATCAGTCCGGCACTGACCGTGATGATGGCGTCGACATGGGCGGCGTTTTCCAGGACCCGTAGCGCCCGTTCCGGTGAGTGCTCAGGAGCATGATGCAACCGCCCGGATTCGAGCACCTGCTCGACCATCCCGCGTGGGTCGTCGACGTCGATACCCGAGCCGCCCGCCCGCAGCGCCGTCAGCGCGTCGGCAGCCGAGCGGACCGCCGATCGCAGGGCGTACTCGGCCTCGCCCAGATCGATGTACACCTGCACCGGTGCCAGCGACAGCGAGTAGACGGTCCAGGACAACCCGCACAGCTCGGGCGCATAGTCGTAATCGGGGTCGTCGTCCTCGGCATCCTCGTAGAGGAATTCCGGCACCAGGCCGATCGGTGTGCCGCGCTCCGGCACGACGATCAGGGCCTCACCGGCGTTGATCGCATCGCGCTGGAACGTGGTACCGGCAGGCAGCCCGCGTACATCGCCGGGGATCGGCAACGCGACGCTCATCGTGGATTCGGACATCGCCCGCGAGCCCGCCGCCGTGCGCAGTGTCTGCAGCAGCGAAACCGCTCCGGCGTCGGTCACATCGGGCCATGGCAGTCCGGTGGAGTCGGCCGCGACCGAGTCATAGGCTGTCACCGAATGCTTTGGCGCCCACTGGGATAGCGCATCAAGGACGTCGTCGGGCGCAGCTTGACCCGCGAGCCAGGCGTTGGCCCACACCGACAGCGAAACACTTGGGCACCACATGATGAAAGAAGTGTAATAGTTCGCGACGGATGGGGCTGGGCCGCACACGACCACCAAGAATGGATGTCGCGTTACTGTGGGTTATGCCCGCGGCCCTGATCTGGCTCATCGTCGCACTCGGGCTGGCCGGTGCCGAGGCGCTGACGGGTGACATGTTCCTGTTGATGCTCGGCGGCGGTGCGCTGGCAGCCGCAGGCTCCAACGTCTTGTTCGACGCGCCAGTGTGGGTCGACGGTGTGGTTTTTCTCGTCGTGTCCGTACTTTTGCTCGGCCTGGTCCGACCCGCGTTGCGCCGCAGGTTGACCTCGACCAAGGCGCTTGAAACGGGGATCGAAGCACTGGAAGGCAAGCACGCGCTGGTCCTCGATCAGATCTCGGAGCACCACGGACAGGTCAAGCTTGATGGCGAAGTGTGGACGGCGCGGCCGCTGAACGTCCACGATGTGTACGAGGCCGGTGACCAGGTGACCGTCATGCGTATCGACGGGGCAACCGCGGTGGTCTGGCGAGACGTCTAACCGGACTCGAAAAGGGGAGATTCTTCACATGGATGGTGCAATCGCCGGCTTGGTTCTGCTGGCAGTACTGGTGATCTTTGCCGTCATCGTGGTGGCTAAATCCGTCGCGCTGATACCGCAGGCCGAGGCCGCGGTGATCGAGCGCCTTGGCCGCTACAGCAAGACCGTGTCCGGTCAGCTGACCCTGCTGATCCCGTTCATCGACAAGGTCAGAGCCCGGGTGGACCTGCGCGAGCGGGTGGTGTCCTTCCCCCCGCAGCCCGTCATCACCGAGGACAACCTGACGCTGAACATCGACACCGTCGTCTATTTTCAGGTCACCAACCCCCAGGCCGCGGTCTATCAGATCAGCAACTACATCGTCGGTGTCGAGCAGCTGACCACCACGACACTGCGCAACGTGGTCGGCGGTATGACCCTGGAGCAGACCCTGACCTCCCGCGACCAGATCAACGGACAACTCCGCGGCGTGCTCGACGAAGCCACCAACCGGTGGGGGCTGCGGGTGGCCCGGGTTGAGTTGCGGTCCATCGACCCGCCACCGTCGGTGCAGGAATCGATGGAAAAGCAGATGAAGGCCGACCGCGAGAAGCGGGCGATGATCCTGACCGCCGAAGGTGTCCGACAGTCCTCGATCACCCAGGCCGAGGGGCAGAAGCAGGCGCAGATCCTGGCGGCCGAAGGCGCCAAGCAGGCCGTGATCCTGGCCGCCGAGGCCGACCGTCAGTCCCGGATCCTGCGGGCCCGCGGTGAACGGGCGGCGGCCTACCTCAACGCCCAGGGCAACGCCAAGGCCATCGAGAAGACGTTCGCCGCGATCAAGGCCGGCCGCCCGACCCCGGAGCTGCTGGCCTATCAGTATTTGGAGAAGTTGCCGTTGATGGCCAACGGCCAGGCCAGCAAGGTCTGGATCGTGCCCAGCGACTTCGGGTCGGCGTTGGAGGGTTTCACCAAGATGCTCGGCGCACCCGGCGAAGACGGCGTGTACCGCTACACCCCGTCACCGGTCGACACCGACCTGCCCAAGCCCGAAGACGATACCGACGAGGTCGCCGAGTGGTTCTCCACCACCACCGACCCGGAGATCATGCAGGCGGTGGCGAAGGCGGAAGCGGAAGCGCGTGAGCCGGTGCCGCCGCTGTCTTTAGGCCAGAGCCGTGAGTATCCGCCGCTATCGAAGCAGCAGGTGCCGCCGTCGGATTATCCCGATCAGCCGCCGGCTGACGGGCCACGTCACGGGTCTTAAAGCGCTGTGTCGGGAACCGGCACCGGTTGCGGGTCCGGGTCGGGCATCTGCGCGCGGCGCTGACGGCGGTGTGTGCGCAGTTCATGTGCCAACCCGAGCAGGCCGATACTGGCCGTGCACGCCGATACCAGCACCAGCAGCGGGCTGACGGTGCCGGTGATCGCGTCGCCGAGGATGACCACCGCGGCGGTACCCGGCAGCAAGCCGACCAGGGTGGCCGCGGTATACGGCAGCACCCGCACCGCCGAGGCGCCCGCTGCGTAGTTGATGGCCGAGAACGGCACGGCCGGGATCAACCGCATCGACACGACTGCCAGCCAGCCCCGCTGACGCAGTCGGGCATCGAGTGATTCGATGCCCGGGTGGTGCACGTAGCGGGACAGCTGCCAGCCGGCGGCCCGCACGAGCAGTAGTGCGAGCACCGCGCTGAGCGTGCTGGCCGTCACCGCGATCAGCACCCCGTAGGCGCTGCCGAAGAGTAATCCGGCAGCCAGCGTGAAGGCGGTGCGGGGGAAGGGGAACACGGTGACCACGACGTGTGCCGCGAGGAACGCCAGCGGAAACCACGGTCCCAACGACGTGGCCCAGTCCCGCAACTGGACGGCGGTGGGCAGCGGCACCAGGAGAGCCACTGCGACGAGGATCACAGTGAGCGTGGCTGCGGCGATCACGCGTCGCCGCGGCACCTGCCGGGCCGTCGCGACCACCAAGGACCACCCCGCGCGCACCTTGCGCAGAGTGCGAGTAACGGTCGTGGCCACGGTAAATAACACTACGGGGTATCTACGAACAACTCACCGCAGCGAGACGCCGGGGCACCGCGACGCCACGGCGGTGGACGATGGTCGCCTCCTCGGGCGTGATCACCATCATTTAGCCTGATGGTCGAGTGGGGGGATACATCGCGACCAGCGGCCGGGCCCCCTCCGGAGAATGTCGCGAAAACAGGAGCTGCCGGTGTCCCCAGAGGCCTCGATCGTGTCCGCCGCTTCAGCTGATCTTGAGCAGGGGCTGGCCCGCTGGCGTGACGGCGTCGCCGGGGTGCTGGCCAAAAGCATGCGGCGGGATGCCTCCGAGCTGGGGTCCGAACCCGAACGGCTGCTGGACACCGATACCTATGAGGGTTTCCCTGTGCGGCCGCTCTACACCGCACTGGACGCCCGCTGCCAGGCCCCGTTGCCCGGCACCTGGCCGTATACCCGTGGCGGAGACGCCACCAGGGACGTGTTGGCCGGCTGGAAGGTCGCCGAGGCATTCCCGCTGAGCGGCCAGGGCGCAGATGAAGGCAACAGCACTGTTCTCTCGGCGTTATCGGATGGGGTCAGCGCGCTGGTGCTGCGCGTCGGCGAGCATGGCGTGCCGGTCGAGGACGTGGACCGGTTACTCGAAGGCGTTTTCATCGAACTGGTGCCGGTGATCTTCGAAATAGGGGGAGATGGCACCGCCGGTGCGGACTATGTCGGCGCAGCCGAAGCCGTCCTTGCGGTGGTCGCCGCGCTGGACGACGAGCGGCGGGCGTCGCTGTCGATCGATCTCGGCGCCGATCCGTTGACCGCCGCACTGTCCGGTGCAGCGTCGCCGTCGGCCGCCGATGTGCTGAGCGTCGCGGCCGGCCTCACCGGTTACCAGGGCGGGGTGCGGGCGATCACGGTGAACGGCCCGGCGCTGCACAACCTTGGCGCCAACGCCGCCTGGGAGTTGGCCGGCGCGATAGCGGCCGGTGTCGACTACGTCCGAACTCTTGGCTCTGCCGGTATCGATAGTGCAGATGGTTTGCGGCAGATCAGTTTTCGATTTGCCGTCGACGACGACCAGTTCATGACCATCGCCAAGCTGCGGGCCGCGCGTCAACTGTGGGCCAGGATCGCCGAGGTGCTCGGGGCGCCCGACGCCGGTGCGACGCCGGTGCATGCGGTCACCTCGCTGGCGATGATGGCCCAGCGCGACCCGTGGGTGAATATGTTGCGCTGCACATTGGCTGCGTTCGGCGCAGGTGTCGGCGGCGCCGATACCGTGCTCGTGCACCCCTTCGACGTCGCGATCAGCGGCGGTGCACCGGGCGTGGCAGCCACGTTCTCCCGGCGGATCGCCCGCAACACCCAGCTGCTGCTGCTGGAAGAGTCCCATCTTGGCCGGGTACGCGACCCCGGCGCCGGCTCGTGGTTCGTCGAGGATCTGACCGCGCAGCTGGCGGAGCAGGCGTGGGCGCACTTCCAGGAAATCGAGAGCCGCGGCGGGTTCGCGGCGGCCAGCGGGTACATCAGCGACCGGATCGCGCATGTGGCCGCCGCGCGACGCAGCGACATCGCGCACAGAAGGACGCCGGTCACAGGTATCAACGAGTACCCGAATCTCGCCGAAGCGCCACTGCCGCAGACCGATTCGCTTCCTGGGGTGGCGCGCTACGCTGCCGGTTTTGAGGAACTGCGCAACCGCTCCGATGCCTATCTCAAGGTGTCCGGATCGCGACCCCGCGTGCTGCTGCTGCCGCTGGGTCCACTGGCCGAACACAACATCCGCACCACGTTCGCGACCAACCTGTTGGCCTCCGGCGGTATCGAGGCGATCAACCCTGGACCGGTGACGCTCGACGGTATCGCCACCGCCGTCGCCGACGCTGGTTCGCCGACCGTGGCGGTGATCTGCGGTACCGACATCCGTTATGGCGCCGAAGCGTCTGCCGTGGTGGAGGCAGCTCACACCGCGAAGGTCGAACAGGTCTACCTGGCCGGACCGGAAAAGTCCGTCTCCGAGGCCGTCAATCGCCCTGACGATTACCTGACCGCCAAAATCGATGCGGTGGAAGCCCTTTCGACCCTGCTCACCAGATTGGGGGCCTAATAAGCATGACAGTCCATGAGGTCACCGGCCAGAGCGCCGCAGAGATCGGTAGTTTCGCCGAGGTACCGCTGTACAGCGAGAAAACGGCGGAGCCGGCCAGCGAAGCGGCTGTCACGGCACAGATCGCCGAAGCGGCAGCCACCCACGGTTATACGTCCGAGCAATTCGACTGGGCGACACCGGAAGGCATCGAGGTCAAGCCCGTCTACATCGCGGCCGACCGGGATGCCGCAGTCGCCGCCGGGTACCCGCTGGACAGCTTTCCCGGAGAGCCGCCGTTTATCCGCGGCCCATACCCGACGATGTACGTCAACCAGCCGTGGACCATTCGGCAGTACGCCGGCTTCTCCACCGCCGCGGAATCCAATGCGTTCTACCGCCGAAATCTGGCCGCCGGTCAGAAGGGCCTTTCGGTGGCGTTCGACCTGGCCACCCACCGCGGCTACGACTCGGATCACCCGCGGGTGGCGGGCGATGTCGGAATGGCCGGTGTCGCTATCGATTCCATTCTGGACATGCGGCAGTTGTTCGACGGTATCGATCTGTCGACGGTGTCGGTATCGATGACGATGAACGGTGCGGTGCTGCCGGTGCTGGCGCTGTATGTGGTGGCTGCCGAAGAACAAGGCGTGCCCCCGGAAAAGCTGATGGGGACCATTCAGAACGACATCCTCAAAGAGTTCATGGTCCGCAACACCTACATCTATCCACCAAAACCGTCCATGCGGATCATCTCCGATATCTTCGGCTACACCAGCTCCAAGATGCCGAAGTTCAACTCCATTTCGATTTCCGGCTATCATATCCAAGAAGCCGGGGCGACAGCCGATCTGGAGCTGGCATACACGCTGGCCGATGGCGTCGAATACATCAAGGCCGGATTGGCCGCCGGGCTGTCGATCGATAAATTCGCGCCACGGCTGTCCTTCTTCTGGGGCATCGGAATGAACTTCTTCATGGAGGTCGCCAAGCTGCGGGCGGGACGGCTGTTGTGGAGCGAACTGGTTGCACAATTCGATCCGAAGAGTTCGAAATCGCTGTCGTTGCGCACGCATTCGCAGACGTCAGGCTGGTCGTTGACGGCTCAGGACCCGTTCAACAACGTCGCGCGTACCTGTATCGAGGCGATGGCGGCGACGCAGGGTCACACCCAGTCACTGCACACCAACGCCCTCGACGAAGCGCTCGCTCTGCCCACTGACTTTTCGGCGCGCATTGCCCGCAACACTCAGCTGCTGCTGCAGCAGGAGTCCGGCACCACGCGGCCCATCGACCCGTGGGGTGGCTCCTACTACGTCGAGTGGCTCACCCACCAGTTGGCGCAGCGGGCCCGCGCTCATATCGCCGAGGTGGCCGAACATGGCGGGATGGCCGCGGCCATCGACGACGGCATCCCCAAGCTGCGTATCGAGGAAGCGGCCGCGCGCACCCAGGCCCGGATCGACTCCGGCCAACAACCGGTGATCGGCATCAACAAGTACCAGGTGGACGAAGACCACGAGATCGAGGTCTACAAGGTCGAGAACAGCCGGGTCCGGGCCGAACAACTCGCCAAGCTGGCCCAGCTGCGCGCCGACCGTGACGAATCAGCAGTGCAGGCCGCGCTGGCCGAACTCTCCAGGGCCGCAGGCGAACACGGTGTCGCTGGTGAGGACAGCCTGGGCAACAACCTGCTGGCACTGGCGATCAACGCGGCGCGCGTCAAAGCCACCGTCGGGGAGATTTCAGATGCTCTCGAGCGGGTCTACGGACGTCATCAGGCGGAGATCCGGACCATCGCCGGTGTCTACCGCGATGAGGTGGGGTCGGGGAAAAATGTGAAAAACATCGAATTGGCAACAGAATTGGTCGAGAAGTTCGCCGAGGCCGATGGTCGCCGACCCCGCATCCTGGTCGCCAAGATGGGCCAGGACGGTCATGATCGCGGGCAGAAGGTGATCGCAACGGCGTTCGCGGACATCGGCTTTGACGTCGATGTCGGCTCGTTGTTCTCCACGCCGGAGGAAGTGGCCAGGCAGGCCGCGGACAACGATGTCCACGTCGTCGGGGTGTCATCGCTGGCGGCCGGGCACCTGACTCTGGTGCCCGCACTGCGGGATGCGCTGGCCGAGGTGGCGCGCCCCGACATCATGATCGTGGTCGGCGGCGTCATACCGCCGGGAGATTTCGACGAGCTGTACGCCGCCGGGGCGGCCGCGATCTTCCCGCCGGGAACCGTGATCGCCGATGCCGCGATCGGCCTGCTGAACAAGCTCGCCGACCGGTTAGGGTACGACCTCGGTTAATGGCCTCTCCCCGGAGCGAGAAAACCGTCGCCGAACTGGCCGAAGCCACCCGACGCGGTGACCGCTCGGCGTTGGCGCGCGCCATCACGCTGGTGGAGTCGACCAGGGCCGACCATCGCGAGAAGGCGCAAGAGCTGCTGCTCGAGTTGATGCCGTGTTCGGGCAGCGCCATGCATGTCGGGATCACCGGTGTCCCTGGTGTGGGTAAATCGACGACCATCGAGGCGCTCGGGATGCACTTGATCTCCCTGGGGCATCGGGTGGCGGTGGTGGCGGTGGATCCGTCGTCGACCCGGACCGGGGGATCGATCCTGGGCGATAAGACCAGGATGGCCCGCCTGGCCGTCAACGACAACGCCTACATCCGGCCGGCACCGACATCGGGCACGCTGGGCGGAGTCGCCAGGGCAACCCGCGAAACCATGGTGCTCCTGGAGGCCGCCGGCTTCGATGTGATCCTCGTCGAGACCGTCGGCGTCGGGCAGTCCGAGGTGGCCGTCTCCAATATGGTCGACACATTTGTCTTCCTGACATTGGCCCGAACGGGCGATCAACTGCAGGGCATCAAAAAGGGCGTTCTGGAGTTGGCGGATATCATCGTCGTCAATAAAGCCGACGGAGCCCACGCAAACGAGGCCAGGAAGGCTGCCAGGGAGCTTTCTGGCGCAATTCGGCTGATTTACCCCCGCGAGGTTCTCTGGCGGCCGCCTGTTCTGACGATGAGCGCCGTCGAAGGCAGCGGTCTCACAGAATTGTGGGACACGGTCCTAGAGCACCGTCGGATCTTGACCGACGCTGGCGAATTCGAGGCGCGTCGACGCGCACAGCAAGTGGACTGGACGTGGGCGATGGTGCGCGACACCGTCCTCGATCGGGTGCTGACGCACCCAGACGTGAAAAAAATTCGGGGCGAAGTAGAGCGGCGCGTTCTCGATGGTGAACTGACCCCGGCACTGGCGGCCCAGCAAATACTCGATGCGGCCTCAGATTAGACCAGTTAACAAAACGGTAACAGTTGCTGTGTTTGCGGCTGTAAGAGGTAAGTTCACATATTTGTGACCCATGCAACTGCCCAGCAACCCGATGTGGCGCTCTCGGGCGGCGTCTCACCCCGCGGCGCACTGCGCGTGCAGGGTGAGTTCGATCCCGCCTTCGCGTGTGCGGTGCGCAGCTTCGCGGCATTGTTCCCACACCGACGCTTCGGCGGTGGCGCGCTGTGCGTCTACCTACACGGCGAGCCCGTCGTGGACGTCTGGACCGGCTGGGCCAACCGCCGTGGCACGAAGCCCTGGGCGGCCGATACCGGCACCATGGTGTTCTCGGCCACCAAGGGAATGGCCTCGACCGTCATCCACCGGCTGGCCGATCGCGGTCTGATCGACTCCGACGCCCCGGTCGCGGAGTACTGGCATGAGTTCGGTGCGAACGGTAAGGCCGATATCACCGTCCGGGACATGATGCGTCACCGCGCCGGGTTATCGCAGCTCAACGGCCTCACTCGCGCGGACCTGATGAACCACGTGCTGATGGAGGAGCGGATGGCGGCCGCGCCTGCTTCCCGGTTGCGCGGTAAACCGGCGTACCACGCGCTGACCTACGGGTGGTTGATCTCCGGGCTGGCCAGAGCGGTGACCGGCAAGGGCATGCGCGAGCTGTTCCGACAGGAGCTGGCTGGGCCACTCAACACCGACGGCTTGCACCTCGGCCGCCCGCCTGCCGGTGCGCCCACCCGGGCTGCACAGATCATCTCGCCGCAATTGAACATCCCGAACCCGTTCTTCAACCTGGCGGCGCCGAGGATGGCCGCGCTACCGCTGTCGGCGATCTTTGGGGCCATGTACTTCACCGGGATGAAATCCATGGTCCAGGGCAGAACCCCGCTGCTGGACGGCGAAATTCCGGCGGCCAACGGGGTGGCCACCGCCCGCGGGCTGGCCCGGATGTACGGCGCGCTGGCCAATGGCGGGGAGCTGATGGTGGACGGGGTGAGCACGCGCTTTCTGTCACGTGACCTAACGGCAGGACTGACGGGACGACGCAGCCTGCGCCCGGACCGCAGCATGTTCATGCCCATGGCATTCCACCTTGGCTATCACGCGCTTCCGGTGCCGGGTGTCCTGCCCGGGTTCGGCCATGTCGGCCTCGGCGGATCGCTGGGCTGGGCAATCCCGGAAGCGGGCCTGGCCATCGGTTTTGTGCACAATCGGCTGCTCACTCCGCTGCTGGTGGGGGATCAAGCTGGTTTCGTCGCGACCTCCGCACTGGTTCGGCG
This sequence comes from Mycobacterium sp., assembly GCF_965229105.1. Classification (GTDB taxonomy): domain Bacteria; phylum Actinomycetota; class Actinomycetes; order Mycobacteriales; family Mycobacteriaceae; genus Mycobacterium. The sequence continues at coordinate 4,346,173 of NZ_OZ245858.1, read as the reverse complement.
GGGTGCCGCGCTTGCAGACAGAAGCGGTTATCGGCCCATCGCGCAGTTGGGTGCACCATTCCCGAACGTCGGGGATTCGCTGACGCCTGCTGTCGAATTTCCGGACATGACGGCCGGGTCGTGACGGCCAGTCCAGAGTCCCCGGCTAACGTTCCGCGGGCTTCGACAAATTGAAAACGATTGTTGTCAGATGCAAACCTTAATTTTTCCTGAGTTTGCGGCGTTGCTGATTCGTGTGCCGTCGAGCTTCGTGGCGCGGATTCTGGGAACTGTGGCAACCAGCCTGTGAAAGGTCCGTCACCGAGGTTGCTGGCAGGTGCGCTCCGGTACCGGCTAGGGGCCGGCGGCGTGTGGTTCGGCAGGAGCCTATCCAGCGGTGTAATCTCCAACGGGATCGCTGAGCTGCAACGATGCAGCCGGTAGATCTATCGGTACATGTTCGGACGTAAACCGTTACCGGATTGAGGTTATTTTTACCTCGCCGTCAACGGGGAGCCGCTACGCTACCGATTCACATCACTAATAGTTGGTTCGTTGCGGGATAGCTCAGCCTGGATCGAAAGTAGCGGGAAAATTTCCTCCCCGCACTTCAATTCGGTTGGCTCCCGCAACGCTTGTGCAGAAGAGGTGGTTACGCGTGGCAGCAACACCGGTCATTCCCGTTGCGGTCATAGGAATGGCTTGTCGGCTACCCGCCGGCATCGATTCTCCGGAACAATTATGGGAAGCACTGGTCCGCGGCGACGACCTGGTTACCGATACCCCCTTGGAGCGCTGGGACGCCGAAGAGATCTTCGATCCCGAACCAGGTGTGCCCGGGCGGAGCGTCTCGAAGTGGGGCGCTTTCATCGATAACGTTGCCGGCTTTGACGCCGAGTTCTTTGGCCTGTCCGACCGTGAGGCGACGGCTATTGACCCCCAGCACCGATTGCTGCTGGAAACTTCGTGGGACGCACTCGAGCATTCGGGACTCAACCCCAACTCGCTGGCCGGCTCCAAGACCGGTGTCTTCATCGGCCAGACGGGTGGCGACTACGAGCTGCTCGCGGCTGACTCCAATGACGTCGAGGGGCCGTACGGCTTCACCGGTACCAACTACAGCTTCGCCTCTGGGCGGATCTCGTACACGCTCGGACTGCATGGCCCGGCCGTCACCGTCGACACGGCCTGTTCATCCGGCCTGCTGTCGGTGCACATGGCCTGCCGCAGCCTCAACGACGGTGAGAGCGATCTTGCCGTCGCCGGTGGCGTGTCGATCATGCTGGAGTCCCGCAAGTCGATCTCGGCATCGATGCAGGGCCTGCTGTCTCCGACCGGTCGCTGCCACTCGTTCGATGTCGCAGCCGACGGTTTCGTCTCCGGCGAGGCATGTGCGGTCGTGATCCTCAAACGACTGCCCGACGCCATCGCCGACGGTGACCGGGTGCTGGCCGTGGTACGTGGTACCGCGACCAACCAGGACGGCCGCACGGTGAATATCGCAACACCGTCGAGTTCCGCGCAGATCGAGGTGTACAAAGCTGCGCTGGACGTGGCGGGTGTCGAGGGCTCCACGATCGGCATGGTCGAGGCGCACGGCACCGGTACTCCGGTTGGCGATCCGCTCGAATATTCCAGTGTCGCAGCGGTTTACGGTACCGACGGGCCTACTGCGCTGACATCGGTGAAAACCAACTTCGGCCACACCCAGTCGGCTTCAGGTGCGCTCGGCATGATCAAGGCGGTGCTCGCCCTGCAGCACGCCGAGGTGCCGAAGAACCTGCACTTCACGGCACTGCCGGAAGAGATGGCCAAGGTCAAGACCAATCTCTTTGTGCCGCAGGAACTTACGCCGTTCCCGGAGACCGACGGGCAGCCTCGACGGGCCGCAGTGTCGTCGTACGGTATGTCCGGCACCAATGCGCACGCCATCCTCGAGCAGGCGCCCGAGCCGGTTGGCGCCGTCGGTTCGGCAGCCGAGCCGACCACGGGAACGCAGCTGTTTGCCCTGTCGTCCACCTCACCGGAGGAGCTGCGCCGCACGTCGGGCCGCCTCGCCGACTGGCTGGCCGATCGCAAAGATTCCGTCGCCCTTGCCGATCTGGGCTACACGCTGGCCCGTCGTCGCGCGCACCGTCCGGTCCGGACCGCCGTACTGGCCAACACGTTCGAGGAACTCACAGACAAACTGCGCGAGATTGCCGATGGCGACTCGCCGTACCAGGCCGCGGTCGGACAGGATGACCGCGGACCGGTCTGGATCTTCTCCGGACAGGGCTCACAGTGGGGCGCCATGGGTGCCGAACTACTGGCCAAGGAGCCTGCCTTTGCCGCGGCGGTGGCCGAACTGGAGCCGCTGATCGCGCAGGAGAACAACTTCTCGGTGACCGAAGCGATGTCGGCACCGGAGAAGGTGACCGGTATCGATCAGGTCCAGCCGACCATCTTCGCCGTGCAGGTCGCGCTCGCCGCGGCCATGCGCGCCTATGGCGTGGTCCCTGGCGCGGTCATCGGGCATTCGATGGGCGAGGTGGCGGCCGCGGTCGTCGCCGGTGCGCTCTCACTGCAGGACGCTGTGCGGGTCATCTGCCGCCGGTCGCGTCTGATGGCCACCATCGCCGGTGGCGGTGCCATGGCCTCGGTCGAGCTACCTGCCGCGCAGGTGCTTTCCGAACTGTCCGCGCGCGGTGTGACCGATGTCGTGCTGTCCGTGGTCGCCTCGCCCACCTCGACTGTCGTCGGTGGCGCCAAGGAGACCATTCTCGAACTCGTCGCGGCATGGGAAGAGCGCGAGGTGATGGCCCGTGAGGTCGCCGTGGACGTCGCCTCCCATTCACCCCAGGTCGATCCGATCCTCGATGATCTCGAGGAGGCGTTGGCCGAGCTGACGCCGATGACGCCGACGATCCCTTACTACTCGTCCACGCTGTACGACCCTCGTGACGAGCCCGATTTCGACGCCTATTACTGGGTCGACAACCTGCGCCACACCGTGCGGTTCGCCGCTGCGGTACAGGCCGCGATGCAGGATGGCCACCGGGTCTTCGCCGAGCTGTCACCGCACCCGCTGCTGACGCATGCCGTTGCGCAGACGGCCAGCAGCCTCGACGTCCCGTTGGCGGCGCTGGCAGCCATGCGGCGCGAGCAGGAAATGCCAAATGGTCTTCGCGATTTCCTCGCGGATCTGCACAATTCCGGTGCGGCCGTTGACTTCTCGGTGCTATACCCGGCCGGGTCGTTGGTCGATGCACCCCTGCCCACCTGGACCCGTCGCGAGTTGATCTTCACCCGCGCCGGACAGGAATCGTCGACCAGCGGTACCAGCACCCTGCTGGTGCACCCGCTGCTCGGCCCGCACGTCATCCTGCACGAGGAGCCGGAGCGCCACGTCTGGCAAGCAGATGTCGGCACCGACGCCCAACCGTGGCTGGGCGATCACCAGATCCACAGTGTGGCCGCGCTTCCCGGTGCCGCTTACTGCGAGATCGCACTGGCGGCCGCGCGTGCCGTCCACGGTGACGGTGCCGTGGTCACCGATATCGGCTTCGAGCAGATGCTGCTCCTCGACGAGAAGACGCCGATTTCGGTGGTCGCGTCGGTGGAATCGGGTGAGGTGCTCAACCTCGCCGTGGAGACTTTCCAAGAGGGCGCCAAAGCACGTCGGGCTACCGCGGTCCTGCACAAGGCCGGTGATGACCAGCAACCGCCCGCCTACGATATGACGGCCCTGCTGGCGGATCATCCCGACCGCCTAGAGGGCGCCGATATGCGTGACTGGTTCGACGCATCCGGCATCCAGTACGGTCCCGCGTTCTGCGGCCTGGTCGCCGCGAACACCGGCTCTGGGGTCAGCTCAGTGCTGGCCGAGGTGGCATTGCCGGGGTCGATCCGGTCCCAGCAGGCGGCGTACTCGATCCATCCCGCCCTGCTCGACGCGTGCTTCCAATCCGTTATTGCGCACGCCGATGTGCAGGCTGCCGGAAGCGGTGGGCTGCTGCTGCCCCTCGGCGTTCGCGCCCTGAGGTCGTATGCATCCGCCCGCGACGCGCACTACTGCTACACCCGGGTGACCAGCGCCAGCGGGTCCGAGGTCGAAGCCGATCTCGACGTCCTCAGCGAGGACGGGACGGTCCTGGTCAGCGTGCAGGGTCTGCGGTTGGGTAGCGGTGTCTCCGAGGCCGGCCGCGACGAGCGCACGCTGAATGACCGCCTACTGACCATCGAGTGGACGAATCGGCCGCTGCCTGAGATCGATACCAACACCGAGCCCGGTGCGTGGCTGCTGATCAGCACGTCGCAGTCCGCGGACACCCTGGCAAGTGCGCTGACCGACGCCATGAAGTCCGACGGCGCCGCATGCACCACGATGACCTGGCCGCCGCTGGCGGACCACGTGGCCAACGCCGAGCGTTTGCACCTCGAGCTCGGCGTGGGCGGGTTCCGTGGCGTGGTGGTCCTGACCGGACCCAAGGACGGCAACCCCGACGAGGAAGCCGCGGTCCGCGGCGGTGACTACGTCCGTCATCTGGTGCGGATCGCGCGGGAACTGCCCGATACCGTCGGCGAACTGCCGCGGCTGTACACGCTGACCAGGAAAGCCCAAACCGTGTTGGACGGCGATATCGCCAACCTGGAGCAGGCCGGGCTGCGTGGTCTGATGCGGGTGATCAACACCGAACAGCCACATCTGCGGGCCACCCAGATCGACACCGACGAGTCGACCGATATCAGCCGTATCGCACAGCAGCTGCTGTCCGGCACGGACGAGGACGAGTCGGCTTGGCGTGACGGCGAGTGGTACACCGCCCGCCTGACGCCCACGCCGTTGCAGCCGGACGAGCGACGCAAGGTGGTCGCCAGCTACGAGACCGACGGGATGCGGTTGCAGATCCGCACGCCCGGTGATCTCGAATCGATGGAACTCGTCGCGTTCGATCGGGTCGCTCCTGGACCGGGTGAGATCGAGGTCTCGGTGACCGCGTCCAGCATCAACTTCGCTGACGTGCTCGTCACCTTCGGCCGTTACCCGTCATTTGAAGGGAAGCTGCCCGAACTGGGTACCGACTTCGCCGGTGTGGTCACCGCGGTCGGCCCTGACGTCACCAACCACAAGGTCGGCGATCATGTCGGCGGCATGTCCGCCAACGGCTGCTGGGGCACCTTCGTCATCACCGAGGCCACCAAGGCCGTCACCCTGCCCGCCGGTCTGACCGAGGGGCAGGCAGCCGCGGTGACCACCGCGTCCGCCACCGCCTGGTACGGGTTGGCCGATCTCGCCAGGATCGGCCGCGGCGACCGCGTGCTGATCCACTCCGGCACCGGTGGTGTCGGACAGGCGGCCATCGCGATCGCGCGTTCCGTCGGGGCCGAGATCTTCGCGACCGCAGGTAGCGAGGGGCGCAGGCAGGTATTGCGCGATATGGGTATTGAGCATGTCTACGACTCGCGCAGCACAGATTTCGCTGACGAGATTCGTCGCGATACCGCGGGCTATGGCGTGGACATTGTGCTGAACTCCCTCACCGGAGCCGCGCAGCGGGCCGGCATCAACCTGCTGAGCTTCGGTGGGCGGTTCGTCGAGATCGGCAAGCGTGATATCTACGGCGACACCCATATCGGGCTGTTCCCGTTCCGGCGCAACCTGTCCTTCTACGCCGTCGACCTCGGACTGATGTCCTTCAGTCACCCGGACAAGGTTCAGGAAGTTCTGAGCACGGTGTATCGGCTGACCGTCGAAGGTGTGCTGCCGATACCGGAGAGCACGCACTACCCGCTCGGCGACACGGCCACGGCTGTGCGCGTGATGGGCAGTGCCGGACACACCGGCAAGCTCGTGATCGACGTTCCGCACAGTGGCCAGACCACCGTGGTGTCACCGCCATCGCACGCCCAGGTGTTCCGCGGCGACGGCGCGTACATCATCACCGGCGGTATGGGTGGGCTCGGCCTGTTCCTGGCCGACAAGATGGCCGAGGGCGGCTGCGGCCGGATCATCCTCAACGGTCGCTCGAAGCCGAAGCCGAAGCCGGAAGCGCTGGCGGCCATCGAACGCATCCGGGCCCGTGGTACCGAGATCGAGGTGGTGTCGGGCGATATCGCCGACCCGGCCACAGCTGAACAACTGGTGGCGGCTGCGACCGTGACGGGTCTGCCGGTGCGTGGCGTTCTGCATGCGGCCGCAGTGGTCGAGGATGCAACGTTGACCAACATCACCGATGAGCTCGTCGACCGCGACTGGGCGCCCAAGGTGTACGGCGCGTGGAACATGCATGTGGCCACGGCCGAGCAGCCGCTTGACTGGTTCTGCTCGTTCTCCTCGGCAGCGGCGCTGGTGGGTTCGCCCGGTCAGGGTGCTTACGCCGCGGCGAACAGCTGGTTGGACGCGTTCACCCAGTGGCGCCGGGCGCAGGGATTGCCTGCCAACGCCGTCGCGTGGGGCGCCTGGGCCGAGATCGGTGCCGCTGTGGACACCGAGCTGGCGGCCGAAGGGGCCGAAACGGCAATCGCTCCTGACGAGGGTGCCTACGCCTTCGAAGCGCTGTTGCGTTTCAACCGCTCCTATACCGGTTATGCGCCGATCGTCGGCACGCCGTGGTTGATGGCATTGGCGCAACGCAGCAAGTTCCACGAGTTGTTCCAGTCCAACGGACAGAACAAGGCCGATACCAGCAAGTTCCGTGCCGAGTTGAACGCACTTCCCCTGGAAGAGTGGCCGACCCGCATACGGCGCCTGGTCTCCGACCAGATCAGCACGATCCTGCGTCGCACCATCGACCCGGACCGGCCACTATCCGAGTACGGTCTGGATTCACTGGGCAACCTGGAAGTGCGCACCAGGATCGAGACCGAGACTGGTGTCCGGATCACCTCTACGGACATCACCACCGTTCGTGGCCTGGCGGATCACCTCTGTGACAAGCTCTCCGCGCAAGAACCGGTACCAGCAACAACGTGATAGCCGTTGGCCGACGGCGGGGTGTGCGCCGAACCGAGATCGTTTTAGTCGAGGAGGGAATGTGTTCGTAGGTCCGGTAGCAATTGGCACCATCCAGGAATGGGAGCCAGGGCCCGGGTCGGTTGTCTCATGGCATCCGACACCTGCCTCATGTGTGAAGGCGAAGGAAGCCCCGGTTAGCTCCATTCCGGCCAGCTATATGCAGGGCCAGCACATTCAGGGCACGTACGAGCAGCAGGCCAAGGGGCTCGATTACTCGCGGCTGCTGATCGCCACCTGTGAACTTCCCGGCAGGTGCGATATCCGCGCGATGAGCTATGTCATCAACGCGCACCTGCGGCGGCACGATACGTACCGCAGCTGGTTCGAATGCGATGACAAGAACGAAATCGTGCGTCGCACCATGGAAGATCCGGCCGATATCCAGTTCGTCGCCTCCAAGCACGGACAGATGTCGACCGAGGAACTGCACGAGCTGATCCTGTCGACGAAGGGTCCGCTGGAATGGGACTGTTTCAGCTTCGGCGTGGTGCAGACCAAGGACAGCTACGCGTTCTATGTCGCGATCGACCACCTCCACATGGATGCGATGTTCATCCCGGTCATCATCATGGAATTCCATCTGATGTACCTGGCGCTGGTCGGCGGTAACGCCCCGCTGGCGCTGCCGGATGCGGGCAGCTACGACAGCTTCTGCGTGCGACAGCACGAGTACACGTCCAACCTGTCGCTGGAATCGCCCGAAGTCAAAGCGTGGATCGAGCTGGCCGAGGCCAATAACGGTAGCTTCGCCGATTTCCCATTACCCCTTGGTGATTCGACGAAACCGTCGCAGGCAGATCTGTTCACACTCCAGCTGATGGATGAGGAGCAGACCGCCAAATTCGAAGCCGAGTGCGTCAAGGCCGGCTCCCGGTTCATCGGCGGTGTGATGGCTGCCGCGGGTTTTGCGAACCGCGAATTCACCGGCTGCGACACCTACTACGGCCTGACGCCGACCGATACGCGCAGCACTCCGGAAGATCTGATGACGCTGGGCTGGTACACCGGAACCGTTCCGGTCACCGTTCCCTTGACCGGAACGTTTGCCGAAGCTGCCAGGGCCGCCCAGATGTCCTTCGACAGCGGAACCGATCTGGCGAATGTGCCGTTCTACCGCGTGCTGGAATTGGCGCCATGGCTGAGCTGGCCCCGGCCGAACTTCCCGGTGGTGAATTTCTTCGATGCCGGCGTTGCGCCGCTGTCGACCTTCCTGACCACGCAGCTGGACAACATGAAGATCGGCATCTTCGGCGACGGCAGGTACTCGTATCAGATGTCCATCTTCGTCATCCGGCTCGGCGAGGGCACCGCGGTCTCTGTGGTGTTCCCGAAGAACGCGGAAGCCAGTGAATCGGTGGCCCGTTACGTGGCTTCGATGAAGTCCATTCTTGTTGGTATCGCCGAGGGCCGGGGTGTCGCACCCCGCCGGACCTTTGTCGGTGGATTGCAGTAAGTAGCGGTCGGCCTAGACGACAGCCGATCTGGAAAGGTTAAACCGATGATTGAGTCCTCACTTCTTGCTGTGCTGCGCGAACGCGCCAGCCTGCAACCCGACGATGACGCGTTCACGTTCATCGACTACGAGGCAGACTGGGACGGCAACAAGTTCGAGACCCTGTCCTGGGCACAGACGTTCCGTCGCACGGTCAACGTCGCGAACGAGCTGAAACTGCACGCCAAAAAGGGTGACCGTGCGGTCATTCTGGCCCCGCAGAGCCTCGAGTACATCGTCGGATTCCTCGGCGCCATGCAGGCCGGTCTGATCGCCGTTCCGCTGTCGGTGCCGTCGGCAGGCGCGCACGACGAGCGGGTCAAGTCGGTGCTGCTGGACACCGCGCCCACCATCATTCTCACGACGTCGGCTGTGGTCGATATCGTGCGTGAGTACTGCCAGCCGCAGCCCGGTCAACCCGATCCGACGATCATCGAGGTCGACCTGCTCGATCTGGACACCCGCAAGGGTTCCGCAGGACGCGCTGACACCAGGCCCGACACTGCGTATCTGCAGTACACCTCGGGTTCTACCCGCTCGCCTGCGGGCGTGATGGTGACCTACCGGAACCTGCAGATCAATTTCGAGCAGATGATGACGGACTTCTTCACCGACTACGGCAAGGTCGCCCCGCCGAACACCCACGCGGTGACGTGGCTGCCGTTCTATCACGATATGGGCCTGCTGCTCGGTGTCGTCGCTCCGATCCTCGGCGGTTGGAAGACGATCGTCATGACGCCGGTGGCGTTCCTGCAGCGACCCGCCCGCTGGATCCAGCTGATCGCCAAGACTCCGCGGGCGATCACCGCCGGTCCGAACTTCGCGTTCGAGCTGGCGCTGCGCAAGACGACAGATGAGGACCTGACCGGGCTTGACCTGGGCGACGTGCTGGCCATCAACAGCGGTAGCGAGCGGGTGCACGCCGCGACCTTGACCGCGTTCTACGAGCGGTTCGCGCCTTTCAATCTGCAGGAGAAGGTGCTGCGGCCGTCCTACGGGCTGGCCGAGGCGACGCTGTACGTCGCGACCCGGCGACCGGGGCTGCCGCCGCAGGTCGCCCAGTTCGAGGCCGACAAGCTCTCCGCCGGGCACGCCGAGCGCACGACCGACGGCGGCACCGTGCTGGTCAGCTACGGCACGCCCGAATGGCCCACCGTGCGGATTGTCGATCCCGAGACCAGGATTGAATGCCCGGCCGGTCAGGTCGGTGAGATCTGGACCGAAGGCGAGAACGTCGCGCTGGGGTACTGGCAGAAACCGGAGCAGACCGAAGCTACCTTTGGTGGCCGGATCGTCGACCCGTCGCCGGGAACGTCGGAAGGTCCGTGGCTGCGCACCGGTGACCTCGGGTTCATCTCCGAGGGTGAGCTGTTCATCATGGCGCGTATCAAGGACATGTTGATCGTCTACGGGCGCAACCACTACCCGGACGACATCGAAGCGACCATCAACGAGATCACCAGGGGCCGGGTGGCCGCCATCTCGGTCACCGAGGACCGCACCGAGAAACTGGTGGCGATCGTCGAGCTCAAGAAGCGCGGTGACTCCGACCAGGAGGTGGCCGACAAACTTCAGTCGGTCAAGAGCGAGGTCACGTCGGCGATCTCCAAATCGCACGGTGTCAGCGTCTCGGATCTGGTTCTGGTTCCGCCCGGTTCGATCCCGACGACCACCAGCGGCAAGATCCGCAGGCAGGCCTGCGTAGAAATCTACGGCAAGAACGAATTCGCGCGTATCGACGCGTAACTGACAGCTATCCGATCAAGCCGGTCCGAGAAACCTTCGGGCCGGCTTTGGTCGTCCTGTGGCAGCGGTGATGACTTCGGTGTCGTCCTGCGGCGAGGCCGCCGCGTCAGGATCGGTCTCAGGTTCGGGGTCCGGCTCAGGTTCGGGTTCGACGTGCCCGTCTGGTGGGCGGTGTCGGGCCGGGGGAGGCAGGGGTTTGGATGGCCACCAGTTCGCCTGCCCGAGCATGGCGGCAATCGACGGGACAGTGATCGTGCGGACCAGGAACGTGTCCAACAGGATTCCGATGCCCACCACGAAACCGGCCTGCACCAACGTGCTGATACTGGCGAACAGCAGCCCGAACATCGATGCGGCGAAGATCAGGCCCGCCGCCGTGATCACGCCGCCGGTGGAGCCCACTGTGCGGATGACACCCGCGCGGACGCCATGCGGAGACTCGTCGCGGATCCGCGAGATCAGCAGCAGGTTGTAGTCGGCGCCCACCGCGACCAGGATGATGAACGTCAATCCTGGGACGCTCCAATGCAATTCCTGGCCCAGTATCAGCTGGAAGACGATCACACCGATGCCGAGTGCGGACAGATACGACACCACCACCGAGCCGATCAGGTAGATCGGTGCGACCAGCGCCCGCAGCAGGGCGACCAGGATGAGGAAGACGACGATGATCGTCAGGATGATGATCAACTGGATATCGCGGTTGTAGTAATCGCGGGTGTCCCGCAACGTCACCGGATAGCCCGACATGGAGATCTTGGCGTCGGAGAGCTCGGTATTGGGCTGGGCGCTGTGGGCTGCTTCGGTGACGGCGTTGACCTGATCCATCGCGTCGGTGCTGAACGGGTTGAGCTTCGTCTGGATCAGATAGCGGGCCGCGTGCCCGTCGGGGGAGATGAAGATCGCGGCGGCTTTCTTGAACTCGTCGCCGGTCAGAATGGCCGGCGGGATGTAGAAACCTGCCTGCGACTGCGTATTGGCCTCGCGCTTCATTCCCAGCAGGAATGTCGATGCGTCGGTCAGCCCGCCGCCCAGCGTTCTGGTCTGGTCGACCAGTAGCTGCACACCATCGGCCAGCTGCTGGCTGCCAGAGGCCAGTGTGTCGGCGTTGCGTTGCAGCTCGCTGAGTTTGGACTGGACGGTGCCGGTGTCGGCCAGGCCCATCTTCTGCATGGCTCCGGTGGCGGTGTCGAGCGCTACGCGCAGCTTGTCCGCGGTGTCGTTGAGTGTCTGGGTGTCCTGCGTGGATTGGAGCTGCCTACCGAGGTCGGCAATCTTGTCCATGGTCCCGTCGTTCTGGGCGGCGACCACCTTGCGCAACTGGTCGCGGGTGGTGACGCAGGACGGGTCGTTGTCACATATCGGGTTGCCGTCGAGTGCGGCGACGACGGGACCGGCCCAGGTCAGCGCGTCGGTGATGTTGGCAAAGTTCACCCCGTAGCTGTCACCGAGCCCGCGCATCGCGGTGACGAGCTTGGTGGCAGCGTCGATATCCTTGAGCGTCTTCTGTCCGCCGAACTGTTTCTGCATATACGTCAGGGCATCGACCAGCCCGCGGACGTTGGCAATGCCCTGGGTTACCTGGGTGCGCACCTCGCCAAGACTGGAGGCCAACAGGTGGGCGCCGTCGGTCAGCTGGGTCAGGTCGCCGGAGTGATCGGCGATCTGCTGGGACGCGTCTTGGAGCCTGGTACCGACTTCGCCGGCCTGATACGACAGCCGGGCCTGTTCCAGTGATTCGCCGGTCGGCCTGGTGATACCGCGGACCAGGTCGATACCTGGCACCTGACTGACCCGCTGCGCCATCTGTTCGAGGTCCGCGAGCGCTTTCGGGGTGCGCAGGTCGTGGGGGGATTCGATGAACAGGTATTGCGGAATGGTCGAGTTCACCGAGAAGTGGCGGCCGATCGCCTCGTATCCCAGGGTGCTTTCGGTCCCCGCCGGTAAGGCCTTGCGATCGTCGTAGTTGTAACGGACCAGGCTGGCGCAGCTGGCCAGGATCGCCAGGATGATCAGACTTGCGATCAGGTGGATCTTGGGCCTGCGGACGATCCGGATTCCGGAGCGCCGCCAGAACCGCGTGGTGAGTTCCCGTCGTGGTTTGATCCAGCCGCGGCGACCGGTGAGCACGAGGATTGCGGGCAGCAAGGTCACCGCGGCCAGGAAACAGACGCCGATCGAGACGGCCAGGGCGATCCCGATCGTCGAGAACAGGGCCAACTTGGTGAAGACCATCCCGAGGAAGGTCACCGCCACGGTCGCCGCAGAGGCGACGATCACCTTGCCGATCGAGCCAAGTGCCAGCTTGACCGCCATATCGGAGGCGGCACCTTGTCGCAGATAGTCGTGATATCGACTGACCAGGAAGACGGCATAGTCGGTGCCGGCACCGGCCATCATCGCGGTCAGGAACACCACTGTCTGGTTGGAGATGCCGAGTCCCATCACCCCCATGCCGGCGACGACGCCCTGTGCGGTCACCAGCGAGACCCCGATGGTGATCAGGGGCAGCATCATGGTGATCGGGTTGCGATAGATGATCAGCAGAATCGCCAGCAGCATGAACGCCGTGGCGATCTCGATGTGGATCCGGTCCTGCTCGCCGACGTCGATCATGTCGGCGACGGTGGCGGCCGGTCCGGTCAGATTGGCCGTCACCGAGGTGCCCTCGACGGTCTGTTTGACGATTTCGGCGACGTGGTTATAGGCGTCGTAGGACTGTGGTGAGCCGAGACCGCCGGTCAGTCCGACCAGCATGATCCAGGCCTTGCCGTCGCCACTGACCATGACTTCACGCAGCGGCGGGGTGCTGACGAAGTCCTGCGTCATCACGACGTCTTTGGTGTCCTGGCGCAGCTTGTCGGCAATCGAGCTGTAGATGCGTTCGTCCACCGGCTGCAGCCCGTTTTCGTTGGACAGCACGATCAGCAGAGTGTTTTCCGACCCCGACTCCTGGAACGCCTTGGTCATCTCTTTGGTGGTGATCGCACCGGGGGAGCTGGCAGGCAGAATCTCCACCGGCTTTTCCTGGGCCAACTGATTCAGCGACGGGAACAGCGCAGGTAGACCGGCGGCCAGTACCAGCCAGCAGACCACGACCAACCACGGCCACCGCACCACGACATTGCCGAGAATTCGGAAGGTGCGGCCACCTTCGACTTCGTCAGCTACCTCCGGACGCCCCGACACGGGTCGGTCGACTGTGTCCGTACGCCCTGACACCTCGTTGTCCTCGCTGACCTGTCCGCGCTCTTCCGTGCCTGTTTGTGCCTGTACTTGCCGCCCCCGACGTCGATTTCGTCGTCTATACGTGCCCGCCCCCGCCATGGCTGGATGTGCGATTCAACCATGTTGAGCTGGGTTTTTACTTTAGGCGGGCAGCCCAGAACTGATAGCTGCTTTCACCATCATAGAGGCCGTGCCAGTGCCGGCCGGATGCCAGCAAAACGGCGTGTCAGCCGTTCTGTCGCGGGTGCGCCGAGACGGCGTCCGTCAGTGGTCGGCCTTGGAGAACCATTTGGTTTTCACCCGCCAGGAGTGTGCGGCGGCCAGGGCAAACACCGCCCCGCAGACACAGGCGAAGAACCAGACCAGCCGGCCACCCTCCAGCGCCTGGATCGGGTGCACGAAGGCGGTGGTGATTCGGATGATGCACGCCGCGATTCCACTGGCCGATGCGACGAGGTAGACGTTGGCGATCATCCGCGACCGCGGGTCCCGACGCAGGACAAGAAGCGCCCGGAAACCGTAGCCCAGCAGATAGATCAGCGTTCCGCAGAGGAACAACCAGTACGTGGCCAACCAGAAGTCGGTGGGGACGGTAAAGAAGTCGGGGCGGTAGATCGTCGCCCCGTTGCCCAGGGAGAACGTCACCAGCAGCAGCGGTATGCAGATGGTGGCCGGGCGCTCCACGTACTGCTTGAAGGTGGCATGTAGCGCGTGCTCGTCCTGCAGTCGACCGAGCGCGTTGTAGACGATCGCCGACGCGGCCACGATGTAGCAGTCATGGCCGAGGTAATCCTCGAGGTTCCACATCCCGGTCAAGGCGTAGAGCCAGTGCCCGAGCGTCTCCGAGGCAAAGGGCGACATCAACAGAACGGCAGCACCCTGTAACGCGATATTGAGGGTGGCAGCAACTTCCCAGCGGCACGACCACGTCACGCGACGGATCCAGAGGCTCCACGCGATACACGCGACGGTGATCGCGATGAGCGTTGCTATAGCCACAGGGAACGCCTTTGAGCGTGAATAAGGACGAGCGAATTGTATAGCTTAAAGTGGCGGTACGTCTTGGCGCGGCGCCATTTCAGAAAGCTTTTGCGGACGCGATGTCGCAATTTTATTTACGGTTTCGTTAATAGTTGCCACAGTGACTGGTGCGGACTCGATGTAGCTCCACACTTCCTGCCGACTCATCAGTCCAAAACGGATTTGCAGGTCGGGATAACTGAGGGCGAATCTGTCCGCGACGCGACGCAATTCCTCGGCGTTGGGGTAGTCCGTCTCCTTGATCCGCCGGTAATAGGTGCTGCTTGAGGTGCCTAGAGCGTCATAAATCTCTTTGGCTTCCAGGTCACCGTCGAGGAGGTAGTCCAGCAGCGCCTTGAGCTGCCTACCGTTTTCATCTGTCCGGGGCACATCTCCACCATAACCGGACATCTCGCCATTGGGCAGGGCTAGCCAGAGTTGTGACATCCGTCGTTGTATTGACACCGTCGTCACGGTTTTGGCAGTGCTCTCCCATTTCTGGGACACGGTGTGTAGCTTGATGGTCATGGCTGCTTCTCATGTCGCACAACCACCCGCCAAGACCCTGCGGATTACCGACTACGACATTGCCGGTCGACCCCGTCCAGGTGACCTTGCCAAGTTCTCTGCACCGCTGTCGGATGTGTTAACTGACGAGCTCGACGAAACACAGCGAATCTTGGGTATTCCGACCGAGGAAATCGTGCTTGCGGCGCTCGGACGCACGATCGCCCGCACGATCGGAGAGGGTTATGTCGCGGTGGATTTCACCGACGGCGAGCATGTACCGTCCTCATTCGCGCTGTGCTGCGCTGCGCCGGAGCACACCAGCGCCAGTGAGATGTTGGTGTCCATCCACCGCGAATTGGGCGCCGCTTCGCGCCGCGATCTGGAGTTACCTGCGGAAGTGCTCATCTCGTACCGCGGCTCGGCACCGGAGCTGGCCAACTTCGATCACGCCCTGGAGATCCGCGTCTACCGCGACGGCGGCCTGTTGCATCTGGATTGGCGTTACGACAGCAGGCAGTTCGCGCCATACACGGTGGAGGAACTCACCGAACAGTTCCCGTTTGCGCTCATCGAGCTGACCTCCGAAGCCACGCCGGGGTTGCTGGGCAACACCGACGTCGACATCGCGGTTGGAGCCTTCGGCCACTGAGCCGACTGATTTGCGTTGCTCGGTAGACTTTCAGCCGAGCGGCGTCGATCCGGCCATCACCGGGGAGCCTTCGGAAGAACGGCCCAGCTGATCTGGCCAAGTAGAACCGAACGGGTGGGCCCGTCACAGCCTCGATTTGAGCGGCCACGCCTGTGCGTGTGCAAGCGGGGTGGTACCGCGGCGCTCGCGCACCAGCGCGTCGTCGTCCCCGTGCCAGGCAGTTGGGCACAGGAGACGACGGACCGCAGTGACTGAGAACGCTTATCCCAAGCTGGCCGCAGGGGCGCCCGATTTCCCGGCACTGGAAGTCGACGTCCTCGGGTATTGGGAGTCCGACGACACCTTTCGGGCCAGCATCGCCCGTCGTGACACCGCGCCGGAGTACGTGTTCTACGACGGCCCGCCCTTCGCCAACGGCCTACCGCATTACGGCCATCTGCTGACCGGCTACGTCAAAGACATTGTTCCGCGGTACCGCACCATGCGCGGCTATAAGGTCGAGCGCCGATTCGGCTGGGACACCCACGGCCTGCCTGCCGAGCTCGAAGTGCAACGCCAACTCTCGATCACCGACAAGTCTCAGATCGAAGAGATGGGTATCGAGAAATTCAACGATGCCTGCCGGGCGTCGGTCCTGAAGTACACCGACGAATGGCGTGCCTATGTCACGCGCCAGGCGCGGTGGGTGGACTTCGACAACGACTACAAGACCCTGGACCCATCGTTTATGGAGTCGGTGATCTGGGCCTTCAAACAGCTGTGGGACAAGGGCCTGGCCTACGAGGGCTACCGGGTGCTGCCGTACTGCTGGAATGACGAGACGCCACTGTCGAGTCACGAACTGCGAATGGACGACGACGTCTACCAGAGCAGGCAGGACCCGGCGATCACCGTCGGGTTCACCATCCCCGAAGGCGGGGGAGCAGGGCCGCTGGCCGGTGCCCACTTCCTGATCTGGACGACCACGCCGTGGACCCTGCCATCGAACCAAGCCATCGCCGTCAACCCCGACGTCAGCTACCTACACGTGCGCGGTTCCGACGGTGAGCGATATGTGCTGGCTGAGGCCAGGCTGACCGCCTACGCAGCAGAACTCGGCGAACAGCCCGACGTCCTGGACACCTATACCGGCGAACAACTCCTCGGCATGCGTTATGTGCCGCCCTTCCCGTACTTCCTGGATTCTGAGTTCGCGTTTCAGGTGCTGCGCGCTGATTTCGTCACCACCGAGGACGGCACCGGCATCGTGCATATGGCGCCCGCCTACGGCGAGGACGATAAGGCGACCACTGACACCGTCGGGATCGTGGCGGTCACCCCGGTGGACTCCAAAGGCCGGTTCGACGCGACGGTGCCCGACTACGCGGGCCAGCATGTGTTCGACGCCAACCCGCAGATCATCCGGGACCTCAAGAATCGCACCGGGCCCGCACAAGCAGGTGGCGCCATCCTGCTTCGGCACGAGACCTACCAGCACTCCTATCCGCACTGCTGGCGTTGCCGTAACCCACTGATCTACCGCGCCGTGTCATCGTGGTTCATCAAGGTGACCGAATTCCGGGACCGGATGGTCGAACTCAACCAGCAGATCACCTGGTACCCCGAGCATGTCAAGGACGGCCAGTTCGGCAAGTGGCTCCAGGGCGCGCGGGACTGGTCGATCTCGCGAAACCGTTACTGGGGCAGCCCAATTCCAGTGTGGAAATCCGATGATCCGGCATATCCGCGCATCGACGTCTACGGCAGCCTCGACGAGCTGGAACGCGATTTCGGGGTGCGGCCGGACAATCTGCACCGACCCTTCATCGACGACCTGACTCGGCCGAATCCCGATGACCCGACCGGCAATTCGACGATGCGACGCATCGAGGATGTGCTCGATGTCTGGTTCGACTCAGGGTCGATGCCGTTCGCGCAGGTGCATTACCCGTTCGAGAATGCGGACTGGTTCTTGGGGGCGGCGGGCACCGAGGAACCGCACTTCCCCGGCGATTTCATCGTCGAGTACATCGGGCAGACCCGCGGCTGGTTCTACACATTGCATGTCCTGTCGACCGCGTTGTTCGACAAGCCGGCGTTTCGAAGCTGCGTCGCGCACGGCATCGTGCTGGGCAACGACGGTCAGAAGATGAGCAAGTCGCTGCGCAACTATCCCGATGTGAGCGAGGTGTTCGACCGCGACGGCTCGGATGCCATGCGGTGGTTCCTGATGGCCTCGCCGATCCTTCGGGGCGGCAACCTGGTGGTCACCGAGCAGGGCATCCGCGAGGGTGTCCGTCAGGTGCTGCTGCCGTTGTGGAACGCCTACAGCTTCCTCACCCTGTATGCACCGAGAGTCGGTACCTGGCGCACAGATTCACCGCATGTGCTGGACCGCTACATCCTGGCCAAGCTGGCGGTGCTGCGCGACGATCTCACCGTCGCCATGGACGTCTGCGATATCTCCGGTGCCTGCGAGCAGCTGCGCCAGTTCACCGAGGCACTGACGAACTGGTATGTCCGGCGGTCCCGCAGCCGGTTCTGGGATGAGGATCCCGATGCCATCGACACGCTGCACACGGTGCTCGAGGTGACAGCTCGGTTGGCTGCCCCGTTGTTACCGTTGGCCGCCGAGGTGATCTGGCGCGGTATCACCGGTGGCCGGTCGGTGCACCTGACCGACTGGCCGGCCGCGGATCTGCCGTATGACCCCGATCTGGTCGCGGCCATGGACCAGGTCCGGGAAGTCTGCTCGGTTGGCTCGTCGCTGCGTAAGGCCAAGAAGTTGCGGGTGCGGCTGCCGCTGCCGAAACTGACGGTCGCGGTCGATGCGCCGCAACGCCTGGTGCCGTTCACCGATCTGATCGCCGACGAGCTCAACGTGAAAGCCGTTGACCTGACTGATGATATCGCCTCCTATGGGCGATTCGAGTTGACCGTCAACGCGCGGGTGGCCGGCCCACGGATCGGTAAGGATGTGCAGGCCGCGATCAAGGCGGTCAAGGCCGGCGAGGGTGTGCTCAATGCCGACGGCACGCTGACCGCCGGCCCGGCCACCCTGCTTCCTGCGGAGTTCAGCTCCAAACTGGTTGCCGCAGAACCGGATTTCACCGCGGCGCTGCCCGACGGCGCCGGTCTGGTGGTGCTCGACGGTGCGGTCACCCCGGAGTTGGAGGCCGAGGGCTGGGCCAAAGACCGGATCCGTGAACTGCAGGATCTACGAAAGTCCAGTGGCCTTGAGGTGTCCGACCGGATCACCGTGGCGATCGCGGTACCCGCCGAAAAAGCCCAGTGGGCGCAGACTCATCGTGAGCTGATCGCGGGGGAGATCCTGGCGACGAGCTTCGATTTCGTCGACGGAGATGCGTTGGCGGCGGGGGTGGATATCGGGGACGGCGTCAAGGTGGCGATTGCCAAGGCCTGATCAGCACCCGCCCCTGCACACCGGCGAAATCCGCGATCACCCTCCGCACGAATACGGTTCGCCGACAACCCGATACCCGTAGGGCGCCGCCGTGGTCGATCGACACGACCACGGTGGTACCGATCAGGATCACCCACCACAGTGCATGGGCGAGCAGTCGTAGCGGCAGCGGGGAGCGTAGGAACCCGGCCCGCAGGCGCTGCTCCTGGAACTGGACGTGCGCCACCTCGTCGTCGACGATGCGTGCGGCCACGGCGCGCACCACCGCGTCCGGAGCCCCCGCCGCAAGTGCGCCGTAGTAGCTCAGTGCGATGACTTCGGCGACGGTCAGCACCATCAACTCCGTCCGCAGCCCAAGGGCCCGCCGGATCCGCACGAAGACGGTGTCCGACCAGTGCCGTGGCATCGGCTCGGCGCCGAAATACCGCAGCACATTCAGCAACAAAGCCGCGTGCTGCTGCTCCTCGGCGACAAAAAGCTCTGCTGCACAAAGGTATTCGACATCCCCCGCGCGCTTGGCCTTGGCCAGCAGTTGAGCGCCGTCACCACTTTCGCCGAGCTGGTACCGCTGTATCGAGGCAACCAGGTGGTTCACCGCTTCGTCATCGCGCAGGGCCAGGGACGCGTCGAAATCGATCGCGGCGTCGACCCGCTGGTGGTGGCGCCGGTTGTGCTCGAAATGCTGAACCCAAGGACCGAATTCAGCCACCTGTGACCCGTGCCGCGTTCGGACCGATCGACACGGTGTCCCCGGGGCGCAGCTGACGGCCGCGCCGCGTCTCGACGACACCGTTGACTTCCACGAGGCCGTCGGCGATGGCCGCCTTGGCATCTGATCCGCTGTCGATCAGATCGGCGAGCTTGAGGAATTGTCCGAGTCGAATCGATTCGTCCCGGATCTGCACGTCGCGGGCCTGAGCTGGCATGGCAGTCAGGCTAGCCTGGCAATAAGACCTAGCATCGGGAACTGTGGACGCCGCGCAATCCCCTCTCGTCGCGCCCGCGCAGACGGGTCGGTGGGTCCTGCACCTCGATATGGACGCCTTCTTCGCCTCGGTCGAGCAGCTGACCCGCCCGACACTGCGCGGCCGTCCGGTGCTGGTGGGTGGTCTGGGTGGCCGCGGTGTGGTCGCCGGCGCCAGCTATGAGGCGCGCCCGTACGGAGCCCGGTCGGCGATGCCGATGCATCAGGCCCGCCGGATGGTTGGTGCCGCCGCGGTGGTGCTCCCACCGCGGGGAGTGGTCTACGGACTGGCCAGCCGGCGGGTGTTCGAGACGGTCCGCGGGATCGTTCCGATCTTGGAGCAATTGTCATTCGACGAGGCGTTCGGTGAACCCGTCGAACTGGCCGGTGCGTCGGCCATTGAGGTCATCGCATTCTGCGAGCACCTGCGGGGCCGAGTGCGGGAGGAGACCGGGCTGATCGCCTCGGTGGGCGCCGGATCGGGTAAACAGATCGCGAAGATCGCCTCCGGACTGGCAAAACCCGATGGGGTACGGGTGGTTTCGCGGTCCGAGGAGCGAATCCTGCTTGACGGGCTTCCGGTGCGGCGGCTGTGGGGGATCGGTCCCGTCGCCGAGGAGAAACTGCACCGTCTCGGGATCGAGACCGTCGGTCAGTTCGCCGCACTGTCTGACACCGAGGTGGCGAGCATCCTGGGCGCCACCGTCGGGCCTGCGCTGCACCGGTTGGCCCGAGGGATCGATGATCGGCCGGTCGCCGAGCGGGCGGAGGCCAAACAGATCAGTGCGGAATCGACCTTCGCCGCCGACCTGACCACGCTGGGTCAACTGCACGACGCCGCAGGGCCGATCGCCGAGCACGCCCATCAACGCCTCGAACGCGACGGTCGCGGTGCCAGGACGGTGACCGTCAAGCTGAAGAAGGCCGATATGACGACGCTGACCCGCTCAGCCACCCTGCCGTACGCGACTGCGGAGGCCGCCACCCTGATTGCGACGGCCCGCCGCCTGTTGCTCGATCCCGTCGAGGTCGGGCCGATCCGACTACTCGGGGTCGGGTTCTCCGGGCTCTCCGATGTGCGTCAGGAATCGTTGTTCCCCGACCTGGATCAGGGTCAGGTTGAGCTCGGCGATGCCAGGGCGCCCGTCGCGGTGGCAGTGCCGGAGGCCGGTGGTTGGCGCATCGGCGATGACGTGTCGCATCCCGAACTCGGGCACGGCTGGGTCCAGGGTGCCGGCCACGGCGTGATGACGGTGCGCTTCGAAACACGCGGTTCGGGTCCCGGCCTCACCCGCACCTTCCCGGTCGACGAGGCCGCGGTTACCCGGGCGAATCCGGTCGACAGCCTGGACTGGCCGGAATTCGTCGCGGACCTCGAACCGTCAGCCGAGTCGGGCGAAAATATCGCCGGCGGATAGTTCGGCGGCCAAGGCGGCCATCAACAGCACCCGCGCCTGTGGCGGTCGCAACCGCGGCACCACGATCGCGCCGGCATCGACCATGGCCCGGCCGGGTCCGTACGTCGCGCCGACCTGACCGCCGGGCACCCGCGTCGACACTGCGACGACGATCCCGTTCCGGCAGTGTCTGCGCACCCCGTCGATGACAGCGCTACCGGCGTTACCGGATCCGAGCGCTTCCAAGACGATGGCCTTGGTCCCCGCTTCGACATAGGCATCCATCGCCACCGCATCGCTACCCGCGTAGACGGTGACGATATCGACGCGCGGTGCGGTGGCGGCGGAAAGCGCGCCGAGCGTCGGTCGAGTCTTGGCCGCCGTCGCGACAAACCGCCCGTCGGTGATGGTGCCGATGGTGGTCCCGGCGAAACCGGACAGATCCTCGGTGGCCACCTTGTGTAACCCTCGGGGTGCCAGCACCCGGCCGGCGAAACAGACCAGGACGCCCAGGTCGCGGACCGCCGGGTCGGCCGCGAGGGCGAGCGCGTCGCGCAGGTTGGCCGGGCCGTCCGCATCGACGGCGTCCGCGCTGCGCTGGGCGCCGGTGAGGACCACCGGCGGCGCTCCGACGTAGGTCAGGTCGAGCCACAGCGCGGTCTCTTCCATGGTGTCGGTGCCATGGGTGACGACGATCCCGTCGACGTCGGGGGACGCCGCAGCGCTGGCGACCGCAGCCGCGATGCGGTCCCAGTCGGCGGGGACCAGGTGCGAGCTGTCGACCGCCATCAACTCGATCACCTCGACGTCGACGCCGGCGTCTGCATCACAGACCAGCTGGGCGCCGCTCTGACTGGGCCGCTTCACCCCGTCGGCATCCGAGCGCGTGGCGATGGTCCCGCCGGTGGCGATCACGACGACACGGCTCATGGGCCTGATCATGCCTGAGAACAAGACACTTGGTGACTAGGGGATGATGGAGCAGTGACTGACGAAACAACCGGTTCGGCCGAGCCGGTGACCGAGGCCACAGATGCGCCGGAAATCGTGCCAAGCCCTAGCGACGAGGTGGCCCCCGCGGCCGAGGTCCGACCAAGAATCCGACTGCGATTGCTGTTGTCGATCGCTGCGGTGGTGCTGGCCCTCGACGTGGTCACCAAGGTGCTCGCGGTGAGGTGGCTGACACCAGGACAACCGGTGTCGATCATCGGCGACACCGTGACCTGGACGCTGGTCCGAAACTCCGGTGCCGCGTTCTCGATGGCCACCGGCTACACGTGGGTGTTGACGCTGGTCGCGACCGGCGTCGTGATCGGCATCATCTGGATGGGCCGCAGGCTGGTGTCCCCGTGGTGGGCGCTTGGTTTGGGAATGATCCTCGGCGGCGCACTTGGCAACCTGGTCGACCGCTTCTTCCGCTCGCCGGGCCCACTGCGTGGCCATGTCGTCGACTTCTTCTCGGTCGGCTGGTGGCCGGTGTTCAACGTCGCCGATCCCGCCGTGGTCGGCGGGGCCATTTTGCTGGTGGCGCTGTCGCTGTTCGGTTTTGATTTCGACGCCGTGGGCCGCCGCAGCGCGCAGCCCGAACCGCCCGTATCTGCTGAGTCGGACTGATGGCCGAGCGCTCGATGACGGTGCCAGAGGGGCTGGCCGGAATGCGGGTCGACGCTGGGCTGGCCCGGCTGCTTGGCCTGTCGAGGACCGCAGCCGCGACGCTGGCCGAAGAAGGCGGCGTCGATCTGGACGGCGTGCCTGCGGGTAAGTCCGACCGGCTGGCCGCCGGTGCGTGGCTGGAGGTGCGGTTGCCCGAACCCCCCGCGCCGGTGGAGAACACGCCCGAACTGATCGAAGGTATGACGATCCTCTACGCCGACGATGACATCGTCGTCGTCGACAAACCCGCCGGTGTCGCCGCGCACGCTTCGGTGGGCTGGACCGGACCGACCGTGCTGGGTGGGCTGGCCGCGGCCGGTATCCGGATCACCACCTCGGGCGTGCACGAGCGGCAGGGCATCGTGCAGCGGCTCGATGTCGGCACCTCCGGGGTGATGGTGGTGGCCATCTCCGAACGGGCGTACACCCTGCTCAAGCGCGCCTTCAAGGAACGCACTGTCGACAAGCGGTATCACGCACTGGTGCAGGGGCACCCGGATCCGTCCAGCGGCACCATCGACGCACCGATCGGCCGCCACCGCAGCAACGACTGGAAATTCGCGGTGACCGAGGGCGGCCGAGCCAGCGTCACCCACTACGACACGGTCGAGGCGTTCACCGCCGCCAGCCTGCTCGATGTACACCTGGAAACCGGCCGCACCCACCAGATTCGGGTGCATTTCTCCGCCACTCACCACCCGTGCTGCGGCGATTTGACCTACGGCGCCGACCCGACGCTGGCGAAAAAGCTTGGGCTGGAACGGCAATGGTTACACGCGCGATCGCTGTCCTTCGCTCATCCCGGCGACGGTCGGGCAGTTGAGTTCACCAGCGCCTACCCGGCGGATCTGCAGCATGCTCTCGACGTTCTGCGCAAGCACGAGTGAGCAGCGGCCCGTCTGATCGAACCGATACTGAGAAAACCCGCCGCTCGGGCGTGCTGTTCGGCGTCGGTGCGTTTGTCTGGTGGGGTCTGTGTCCAGGGTTCTTTCCACTCCTGCTCCCGGCAGGCTCGATGGAAGTGCTGGCCCATCGCATCGTGTGGAGCGCGCTGAGCCTTGCCATCGTGCTGCTGGCGGCGCGCCGGTTCGGCGACCTGCGGCGGCTGTCCGGACGGACCTGGTTGCTGCTGGTGGCGGCATCGGTGCTGATCTCGATCAACTGGGGTATCTACATATTCGCCGCGACCCACGGGCACGTCGTCGACGCCGCATTGGGTTACTTCATCAACCCGCTGGTCACCGTCGCGCTCGGGGTGCTGATCTTCCGAGAACGCATCGGGCGCTGGCAAATGGTGGCGGTGGCGCTCGCCGTTGTTGCGGTGGTGGTTCTGACCGCAGAGGTGGGTGCACCGCCCTATCTCGCGATCGGTCTCGCCGCGTCGTTTGCGGTGTACGGACTGGTGAAGAAGGTGGTGGTGGCGGATCCCCGCGTCAGCGTCGCCGTCGAGACGTTTCTGGCGCTACCGCTGGCGGCGGGTTACCTGATCACACTCCAGGTCCTCGGGCAGGGACATTTCCTCAACTTCGGTACCAGCCACAGCGTCCTGCTGGTGTTGGCTGGACCGATCACGGCCATCCCACTGCTGCTCTTCGCCGCCGGTGCGCAGCGGCTGCCCCTGGTCACCATGGGTCTGTTGTTCTACCTGAACCCAGGTCTGCAGATGGCGTGGGGTGTGTTCGTCGGCCACGAGCCGATGCCGCCGGGCCGGTGGATCGGGTTCGGATTGATCTGGGTCGCCCTCGCGGTGTTCAGCGCTGATGCGTGGCGTCGATCGAGATCCGAGCCGGTGTCGGTGTCGGTGTCGATCGAGCGGGTCCCCGATCGTCATAGCGGTGACACCATCTAGCTCAGGGAGGACACCACCATGCAGTACTGCCTGCTCATGCAGTATCAGGAAGGCCCGGACGCCGGCCTGTCCGACGAGGATATGGCCCCGGCCCGGGACGCCTTCGCGAAGTACGCCGACGATCTGGATGCCGCCGGGGTGTTGATCGGCACCCAGGTGCTGCAGTCGGCGACGGTATCGACCACCTACAGCGCGCGATCCGGTGCCCCCGAGATCCAGGACGGGCCCTTCGCCGATACCAAGGAGCGCCTCGGCGGCATCTTCGTCATCGAGGTACCCGATCTGGATGCCGCACTGGAGTGGGCGGCGAAGTGCCCGGCCGCGGCGTGGGGCTCGATCGAGATCCGGCCCGTCGCCGTCACCTACGCCAAAGGCCAGGGCTGGTATCAACCCTGAGGCGCAGGTAGCCGAATGGGCCGGCCGTTCCCACGGCCGGCTGCTCGCCCTGCTGGCCGCCAGGACCGGCGATATCCCGGCCGCCGAGGACGCGCTGGCCGACGCGTGGGAACGCGCGTTGACGGTCTGGCGGGACAACGGCGTGCCGGCCAATCCGGAGGGCTGGGTGCTGACCGTGGCGCGTAATCGGTTGCGAGATCTGTGGAAATCTCATGCCTACCGGATGACCGGTCCGCTGCCCGAGGACGACGACTGGGCGGTCAACTCGGTCGACTCGACGGCTGATGCCGGGGTCCTGCCCGATCGCCGGCTCGAGCTGATGTTGGTGTGCACACATCCCGCGATCGGCATGGAGATCCGGACCCCGCTGATGCTGCAGACGGTCCTCGGGATCGACGCGGCCGCCATCGCCGCAGCATTCGCGGTTCCCCCGACCACAATGGCGCAACGGTTGGTCCGCGCCAAACGCCGTATCAAGGTCGCCAAGATCCCGTTCGTCATACCCGATGCGGCAGTGCTGCGGGACCGACTGCCGGCCGTCCTCGAGGCGGTCTACGGGGCATACGCCATCGACGGGCAGGACGCGGGCAGGGACACTCTCGCGGGGGAGGCATTGCATCTGGCGACGGTCTTGGCCGATCTGCTGCCTGACGAACCAGAGGTACTCGGCCTGGCCGCGCTGGTGTGTCTGGGGCAGGCCCGACGGCCAGCGTGTCGCCGCGACGGGGTGTTCATTCCCCTCGACGATCAGGACCCATCGGACTGGGATCGTGGGCTCATCAATCGAGGGGGGCAGCTGCTGGGGCGGGCGCACGCCTGTGGTCGACCCTGGCGCTTTCAGTACGAGGCGGCGATCCAGGCCGCGCACTGCGCCAGACCGGTGGACTATGTGGCCGTGCGACGGCTCTACCTGGCGTTGATCCGGATCAGTCCGTCCTTGGGTGCCCAGGTGGCGCTGTCTGCGGTTGTGGCCGAAATCGACGGCGCCGCAGCGGGTTTGGCTGCGCTGGATGCCATCGTCGGGATCGACGAATTTCAACCGGCCTGGACCACCCGCGCGCATCTCCTGGTAGCACTCGGCGATCGGCGAGGTGCCGCAACGGCGTACGAACAGGCCATGGAGCTCACCGACGACGATGCTGTGCGGCGCTACCTGGCGGGCCGGCTACGGGGCCTCGACAGCAGCTAGGGCAGTGCAGTCACGGCACTGTGCAGACGAATTTGTCCCCGTGGAAGTCGACGGTGACCTCGCCCTGGTGCTCCCAGTAGTCGACGCCGTCGCGTCCATAGCGGGCGCCGCTGCCGGTCTGTTCGGCGAAGAGCACTGCCGATTCGGAGCCCCACGTGAGCACGGCGGTGGGCGGATCGAACTGGTTGTAGAACCGCGCCGTCAACGGTTTGGCCGGATCGGGGCATTGATAGGTCACCGTTTCCGGTGTCACGGTGTCGGGATCGTCGATTTTCAGTTCGACCAGCTTCGTGCGGTAGGCATCCAGCACGCACTGGTGCACATCATCGGCCTTCCAGCAGTCGTCGCGCCCGGTCTTCCAGCTGCCCTGCGCCGCTTGCAGCGCGGCCCGATTCGCTCCGGGCTCGTCGACGGCGTGCGCAAACTCCGCCGCCAGCTGCTGATCGAGCGTCACCAGTTCGGGGTTCTTGCAGATCAGCGACTCCACGTCACCGTCAGCTTTGGTGCAGTCCACCGCAGTGGTCGCGGCCGGGGGCGGGGTCGCGGTTGCCTGGGTGCTGCTCGGTGCCCCGGTCGGTGAGCTGCCGCACGCCACCAGTGCGAATACCCCCGCAATCAGTAGTGCGGCCAGGCTCGGATGGACTGCTGGGGCGTTGTTGGTCGAGCGCATCGACCGACTCAACCACGGCTGGCGATGCTGCCTCAAGGACACGCCGGGGCCGCCACGCCGAGACACACCAGAATCACCCCCGCCGCTAGCCCGGAGCTGTCGGTCCGCAGTCCTAGACTGTCGGGCCTATGGGTAATTCAGGCTCCTTCGTGCATCTGCATAATCACACCGAGTACTCGATGCTCGATGGTGCCGCGAAGATCGGTCCGATGCTCGCCGAGGCCCAGCGGCTGGAGATGCCCGCGATCGGGATGACCGACCACGGAAACATGTTCGGCGCCAGCGAGTTCTACACCAAAGCCACCGATGTGGGGATCACCCCGATCATCGGTGTCGAGGCCTATATCGCGCCCGGCTCCCGTTTCGACACCAAACGCATCCTGTGGGGTGATCCGGGACAAAAGAGCGACGACGTCTCGGGCAGCGGTTCCTATACGCACATGACGATGGTCGCCGAGAACGCCACCGGCCTGCGGAATCTGTTCAAACTTTCGTCGCTGGCCTCCTTCGAGGGGCAGCTGGGCAAGTGGTCGCGGATGGACGCCGAGATCATCGCCGAACATTCCACAGGCATCATCGCCACCACGGGCTGCCCATCCGGCGAAGTTCAGACCCGGCTGCGGCTCGGTCATGACAGGGAGGCGCTGGAGTCGGCCGCCAAATGGCGGGAGATCTTCGGGCCCGAGAACTATTTCCTGGAGCTGATGGATCACGGGTTGTCCATCGAACGCCGGGTCCGCGACGGGTTGCTGGAGGTCGGTAAGAAACTCGGCATCCCGCCCTTGGCCACCAACGACTGTCACTACGTCACGCGTGACGCCTCGCTCAACCACGAGGCGCTGTTGTGTATCCAGACCGGGAAGACGCTCTCGGATCCCAACCGGTTCAAGTTCGACGGCGACGGCTACTACCTGAAGTCGGCCGCCGATATGCGGCAGATGTGGGCCGAGATTCCGGAAGCGTGTGACAGCACCCTGCTCATCGCCGAGCGGGTGCAGTCTTATGCCGATGTCTGGAAGCCGCAGGACCGGATGCCGATTTTCCCGGTGCCCGATGGCCATGACCAGTCGTCCTGGCTGACTCACGAGGTGGATGCGGGTCTGCGGCGACGCTTTCCGGCCGCCGTCCCGCAGGAGTACTCCGATCGCGCCGCGTACGAGATTCAGGTCATCTGCGATAAGGGCTATCCGTCCTACTTCCTCATCGTCGCCGACCTGATCAACTACGCGCGCTCGGTGGATATCCGCGTCGGGCCCGGCCGCGGTTCGGCCGCCGGGTCGCTGGTGGCCTATGCCATGGGGATCACCAACATCGATCCCATCAAATACGGATTGCTGTTCGAACGGTTCCTCAATCCCGAGCGCGCATCGATGCCCGATATCGATATCGACTTCGACGACCGTCGCCGCGGTGAGATGCTCCGCTATGCGGCCAACAAATGGGGCAGTGACCGGGTTGCCCAGGTCATCACGTTCGGCACCATCAAGACCAAAGCCGCACTGAAGGATTCGGCACGGGTGCATTACGGCCAGCCTGGGTACGCCATCGCAGACCGGATCACCAAGGCGCTGCCGCCGCCCATCATGGCCAAGGACATCCCGCTCTCGGGAATTACCGATCCGACGCATGAGCGGTACAAAGAGGCCTCCGAGGTCCGCAGCCTGATCGACACCGATCCGGATGTCCGCACCATCTACCAGACGGCACGCGGGCTGGAGGGTCTGGTCCGCAACGCCGGTGTGCACGCGTGCGCGGTCATCATGAGCTCCGAGCCGCTGATCGATGCGATCCCGCTGTGGCGACGGCCGCAGGACGGCGCGGTGATCACCGGCTGGGATTACCCGTCATGTGAGGCCATCGGCCTGCTCAAGATGGACTTCCTCGGGCTGCGAAACCTGACGATCATCGGTGACGCGATCGAGAACATCAAGTCCAACAGGGGAATCGACCTCGACCTCGACGAGATTCCGCTCGACGATCCGGCCACTTTCGAACTGTTGGGCCGCGGTGACACCCTCGGTGTGTTCCAGTTGGACGGCGGACCGATGCGGGATCTGCTGCGCAAGATGCAGCCCACCGGTTTCGAGGACGTTGTCGCCGTCATCGCGCTGTACCGCCCGGGTCCGATGGGCGTCAACGCCCACAACGATTACGCCGACCGCAAGAACGACCGCCAGGCCATCAAACCGATCCATCCAGAGCTGGAAGGGCCGCTGCAGGAGATCCTCTCCGAAACCTACGGTCTGATCGTCTACCAAGAGCAGATCATGCGCATCGCGCAGAAGGTGGCCGGCTACTCGCTCGCCCGAGCAGACATTCTGCGAAAAGCCATGGGTAAGAAGAAGCGTGAAGTGCTCGACAAGGAGTACGAAGGCTTCGCCGAGGGCATGAAGGGTAACGGATTCACCGCGCCGGCAGTCAAGGCGCTGTGGGATACCGTGCTGCCCTTCGCCGACTACGCGTTCAACAAATCGCACGCCGCCGGGTACGGCCTGGTGTCCTATTGGACCGCATACCTCAAGGCCAACTTTCCCGCCGAATACATGGCCGGGCTGCTGACCTCGGTTGGTGATGACAAGGACAAGGCCGCGATCTACCTGGCCGATTGCCGCCGACTGGGCATCACGGTGCTACCGCCCGATGTCAACGAATCTGAACTCAACTTCGCCTCGGTGGGTGAGGATATCCGCTACGGCCTCGGGGCCGTGCGCAACGTTGGTGCCAATGTCGTTGCCTCGCTGATTAATTCGCGCACCGACAAGGGTAAGTACACCGACTTCTCCGACTATCTCAACAAGATCGACATCGCGGCGTGCAACAAGAAAGTCACCGAGTCGCTGATCAAATCGGGCGCGTTCGATTCGCTCCATCATCCCCGCAAGGGCCTGTTCCTCGTGCACACCGATGCGGTCGACTCGGTGCTCGGCACCAAGAAGGCCGAGGCGATGGGTCAGTTCGACCTGTTCGGGTCGGATGACAGCGTCGACTCCGGGGTGGATTCGGTCTTCACCATCAAGGTGCCCGACGACGAGTGGGACGATAAGCACAAACTCGCCCTCGAGCGGGAGATGCTGGGGCTCTATGTTTCCGGGCATCCGCTCAATGGGATCGCACACCTGCTGACCGCCCAGGTCGATACCCAGATCCCCGCCATCTTGGCGGGTGACGTCGCCAATGACACCCAGGTCAAGGTGGGTGGCATCCTGGCCTCGGTGAACCGCCGGGTCAACAAGAACGGGATGCCTTGGGCCTCAGCGCAGATCGAAGATCTCACCGGCGGTATCGAGGTGTTGTTCTTCCCGCAGACCTATTCACTGCACGGCGCCGAGATCGCTGATGACGTCGTCGTACTGGTCAGTGCCAAGGTGGCGATCCGTGATGACCGTATCTCGCTGATCGCCAATGATCTTGTGGTGCCGGACTTTTCCAGTGCGCAGGTAGATCGCCCGTTGGCGGTCAGTCTGCCTACGCGCCAGTGCACGATGGACAAGGTCACTGCGCTCAAACAGGTGTTGGCCCGTCATCCCGGTACCTCGCAGGTACATCTGAGGTTGATCAGCGGTGACCGCATCACCACGCTCGAACTCGATCAGTCCCTGCGTGTGACCCATTCTTCGGCGTTGATGGGTGACCTCAAGGCGCTGCTCGGGCCGGGCTGCCTCGGCGGTTAGCCCAAAACGTTGACGGCCCTGGCGAATACCAGGCCCAACGTCGACAGTGCCACCAGCGACTGCACCGTCATCATCAGTTTGGCCCACCGCGATAGCGGCATGGTGTCGGTGGGGGAGAACGCCACGACGTTGGTGAAGCTGACGTAGAGATAGTCGACGAAGATGGGCCGCCAACCGGGTTTGGCATTCGTCGGGTCCGACATCTGCGGAAAAAGGAAGTCCGGGTACGGCTTATCGCCGTCGATCCGGGCGAATGGGCCGCCGCGATCGAGTTCCCAGTACCAGATTCCGAACGCGATGACGTTGGTGATGAAGATCGCCGCACCGCTGCCCAGCAGGGTCTTGGCGTCGTTGCTCACCTCGCCGGCCAGGATGCGGTAGTCCAGGATGATCGCCGAGGCGGTGTTGTCGACGGTAATCGCCGCGGTCAGCGCGAAGCTGACCCATTTGCCGACGGTCGTGCGTCGTGACAGCCGTACCGGGTTGATCGCCAACAGCACGATCAGCAGGAGCAACTCCATGGCGACCAGCGGCCAGCGGGGCACGACGGTGTACTGCACGGGGATGGCGCGTTGCAAGACGATCGCCGCGACCAGGGCGAGCAGCACCGGTAGCCGGCTCTCCGGCGTTCCAGGCTTGAGCCAGGACGGGACGAGATGCTCGGCGTCGGATGCGATGTGTTCGGCGCGGCGCATGAACTGTTCCACCGGCGTATACGGCTCAGGATTGCCTGTCATCAGCTCAGTGTGTGCGCGAAAATAGCTGTCATGGGTGAGGACACGTTTGGCAGTTTCCTGGATGAATCTCGACACGTGAGCGCGTGGATCGACGCGTCACCGTCGGTTGTTTATCAATTCACGGCCGATCCCGCCAATCTGAGCAGATGGGTGGTGGGTCTTGACCTGGCGGACGTGGGGTTCGAGTTCGTGCCCACGAATACCTTCGGCGTGCTCGATCACGTGGTGCGACTGCCGGACGGTACGGCGTTCTACAACCCGATGCGAGTGCTGCCCGCAGGGAGTGGGCCGCGACGTTGTGAGGTGGTGTTCACTGTGCGGCGCCGTCCTGGCATGACCGATCAGGAATTCGACGACGACGCCGCGGCCGTCGAGCGGGATCTGCAGACGCTGCGCGGACTGCTCGAGGATTAGGGGTCGTCCTCGCCGGTCTGCTCGTCTTGGGGATCGGCGAGGAGTTCTTCGGGGTGGTGTAGTCGGTTGACTTGGGGTGGGCTGGTGCCGTCGGTCCAGGCCAGCCGTCCTTCGTCGGTGACGGTCGAGGTGTACTCGCCGCGGGCCTCGGCCTGATTGGTCGGCGGGCAGGCGAAGAACAGTGCGTTGGCGTTACCGGGGCCGCCGGGAACCCAGGCCGGGGCATGATGCACCTCGCAGCCATACCCAGGCACCGTGCAATTCGGGCCCGTACAGCCTCGGTCGCGGGCATAACAGATGATTCGCTGATCCGCCGTGGCCAACCGCTGCCCCCGAGCCAAATACAACGGCCGATTCGAATGGCCGTCGAACACCGCCAAAAACGGGATCGCCCCGGATGCCATCCGGAGAAAATCGCGCATCGGCAAGCTGGACCCGCCTCCGGTCACCGCCGGCGCCGGCATCGGTATCGACGGGTCGGTTGCGGCCTGGGCGGCCTGCTGCACCGCCTCCAGCGTCGTCGTCACGATCACCGTCACCGGCAACCCGCGGTGCTGACCCAAACTCCCGGATTCCAGCGCGGTCCGCATGCCCCAGGTGAATGCGTCATGGCAGCGCTGTGCTGGTGTGCGGGTGTCGGTGGCGGCATCGACCACGCTCTGGGCTGAGCCCGGTAGGTGATGCCCGGGCCGTACCGCGGCACTGATCGCCTCGAAATAGGCCCGCGCCTCCGGAGTCAGATGCCCGGACAGTGTGCTCATCCCGTCGGGGCCTTGGCGGCCCATCGTGAGCCCCCGGCGGGCGGCCCGGTCCCGGTCATCAAAATGCCCATCCGGGTTGAGCTTGGTATCGATCGCCCTACCGACTGCCGCCACGAACGCCGAATCCTGTGTGACAGCGTGCTGGACGAGTTTCTTCTCCGCCCACCCCCGGTCCGCGGCACTGACCACGCTCGGTAACCGGTTCAACGCCGACAACACCGCGCCGATATGGTCCTCACCCACCTGCCCGGCGGCCACCGCCTCGGCCAGTCGCGGTAACTCCGGGGCCAGCACCTCCCCAGCCAGGGTGCGTCGCGGACCAATCCGGGCGGCCACCGTCGCCCGGCGGCCCACCTCGCCCCGCGACACCCGCAGCAGCGTCGCCAACCGCTCCTTGATCCCCGGCCTCGCCGCTTCATCGGGTGGGTCGAACAGTTCCCCGACCATCCGATACGACAAACCCCGGTTCAACCGCTCCTGGGTTTCCAACCGGGCGGCAACTTCTACCCGAAACGCGTGCCCCACCAGATCCGTCGGGGTCGACCGCAACACCGCATACGCGTCATCAACCGCATTCAGAGCGGCGACCACACACTCCTGGGCTGATGACGGATCCATCCCCCAAAACTATTCGAACACCCGTTCGACCAACAACCCAAAAAACCGAGATTGTGGACGAAACTCCAAGTGGGGATAACTCAGTGAACGGCGCGATCAGCGCAGGAACCGGGGTCAGCGTTCGCGGTGGAAAATGCCGAGGCCGAGCCAGACGACCGTGGCAGCGCCCGCGCCGGCGAGGACTGCAGGCCCTGCGCTGGTGGTGACGGTGCCCACCACGACCAGGACCAAGAAGCCGAGCACGAGGGCCAGCACCTTGTAGGTGGGCCACTCCACGCCGGCGATCTCGATGCCGTCATTGGGCTGGGCGACGGCTGACCGGAACTGCTGGGCGGTGGTCATAGAACGACGATAGCTCGTAATGAAGTTTTCGGCTAGCCGAAACCACGAATCAGGCACATCAATTTCCGATAGCCGACCTAAGCTCGATTCATGCCTCTTACTGGAGATTATGAGCCCAGCACGTCGGACTGGGCTCGGGAAAACGCCGAAACCTACATGGCTTCCGGCGGCACCGCCGGCACCGAATTGAAGGGCCGTCCGGTCATCCTGCTGACCACGATCGGCGCCAAATCGGGCAAGATCCGCAAGACACCCTTGATGCGGGTTGAGCATGATGGCGAGTACGCCGTGGTGGCCTCGTTGGGCGGCGCGCCGAAGAACCCCGTCTGGTACTACAACATCAAGGCGAACCCGCAGGTCGAACTGCAAGACGGCGAGAGCACCAAGGATTATCAGTCCCGCGAGGTGTTCGGGGACGAGAAGGCCCTCTGGTGGGAGCGTGCCGTAGCGACGTGGCCGGACTACGCCGACTACCAGACCAAGACCGACCGGGAGATCCCGGTGTTCGTCCTGACGCCGGTGAGCTGAGCCTTCTCACCGCCCGTCCCGGGGCAGGTGGCACCATTGACCGGTGTCCGCTGAACTGAGCAATAGGCCCATGCCCGTGTCGCCGCTGACCGCGGCCGACATTGACGCGGCGGCTGAGCGAATTTCGGGTGCGGTCACCCAGAGCCCGTTGCAGTACAGCGACCGGCTGTCGCAGGCCGTCGGCGCCCAGGTTTTCCTCAAGCGGGAAGACCTGCAGGTCGTGCGGTCCTACAAGCTCCGCGGCGCCTACAACCTGCTGATGCAGCTCACGCCCGACGAGATTGCTGCCGGCGTCGTCTGCTCATCGGCAGGCAATCACGCCCAGGGTTTCGCGCTGGCCTGCCGCTCGATGGGCATCCACGGCCGGGTGTACGTGCCGGCGAAGACACCCAAACAGAAGCGTGACCGGATCCGCTACCACGGCGGCGAGTTCATCGAGTTGATCGTCGGTGGGGCCACGTACGACCTGGCGGCCGAAGCCGCCCGTGATGACGTCGCGCGCACTGGCGCCACCCTGGTGCCGCCGTATGACGACCTGCGGACGATGGCCGGGCAGGGCACCATTGCCGTCGAACTGCTCAACCAACTCGAACGGGAGCCCGACCTGGTGATCGTCCCGGTGGGAGGCGGCGGATGTATCAGCGGGATCACCACGTATCTGGCCTCGCGGACCACCGGAACGGCCGTGCTCGGTGTCGAACCGGCGGGCGCGGCCGCAATGGTCGCTGCACTGGCCGAGGGTGAGCCGGTGACGCTGCGCGATGTCGATCAGTTTGTCGACGGGGCTGCTGTGGCCCGCGCCGGTGCGCTGCCGTTCGCGGCGTTGGCTTCCGCCGGTGACATGGTGTCGATCACCACGGTGGACGAGGGCGCGGTCTGCACCGCGATGCTCGACCTCTATCAGAACGAGGGCATCATCGCCGAGCCCGCAGGCGCGTTGTCGGTAGCGGGTCTTCTCGAGGCCGATATTGCGCCCGGTTCGACGGTGGTCTGTCTGATCTCGGGTGGCAACAACGATGTGTCCCGCTACGGCGAGGTGCTCGAGCGTTCGCTGGTGCACCTGGGTCTCAAGCATTATTTCCTCGTCGACTTTCCGCAGGAGCCGGGTGCGTTGCGCCGCTTCCTCGACGAAGTGCTCGGCCCGAATGACGATGTCACGCTGTTCGAGTACGTCAAGCGCAACAACCGGGAGACGGGGGAGGCGCTGGTGGGGATTGAGCTTGGCTCAGCCGCCGATCTCGATGGCCTTCAAGCGCGGATGGCGGCCTCCGATATGCACGTCGAAACCCTCGAGCCGGACTCGCCGGTCTACCGCTACCTGACCTGACGCGCATGTCAGCCTGACGCCAACAGGTTCGGCGGAACGTGCACGACGGCGGTGCTATTGGCGCGGAAGATCGGTTCGAGCGGGATTTTGAATCGGGCTGCGGTATCGGTAAGCATTGTCGCCCAACGCTTATCGGCGTTGGATAGCGGACCGAACCCGGGGCGAGTCAACAGTAGCGCCACGGTGGCGCCGGGTTCGAACGCGTCGAGCACTCCACGCAGCATGTCGAAGAGCTCCTCGCCGTGGCGATCCTGTGGCGAGGCCGGGATCACGATTTGATGCAGCACTTTGATCAGGCAGCGGTCGGAGCCGATCAGGGTGAACCACAGCAACCGTTCGCCGAAGCCGAGCGGGCCCATCAGGGCTTGCCAGCGGCGGCACAGGTCGACGGTGGAATGCACCGGGTCTTCGGCGGTTTCGATGGGCGGTGGGCGATAGGGACTGGCCATACCGGGCATCATGGCCAACTCTGTGCCACGGCGTATTCCGTTGTCCACAGCCCCGCCGAGGCGAGGTTACGTGCGCAGGACCGTGAAGGACTGACCCGGCAGTGTGGTCTCGTGTTCCCCGACAGCCGGTGTGCCCCAACCGAGGACGACGTCGCCGGTCACCGGGACTGATGCTGGGGCCTCACCGAGATTGCAGGCCACGGCCAGCGCGCCGCGTTGCCACACGATCCACCGCTCGTCCTCGCTGAAGTCGACGGTCATGTGGTCCAACCAGAAATCCGCGAGATCGGGTTCGGTGCGCCGCAGCGTGAGCAGTTCTCGGTAGAGCCCGTGCAGTTCGCCATGTGTACCGGTCTCGACTTCGGACCAGTCCAGCTTGGATGCCTCGAAGGTCTGCGGATCCTGCGGGTCGGGCACATCATCGGCGTCCCAGCCATGTTCGGCGAACTCGGCTTTGCGGCCGTTGCGGGTGGCCTCGGCGAGCTCGGGTTCGGGATGGGAGCTGAAGAACTGGAATGGTGCGGAGGCAGCCCACTCCTCACCCATGAAAACCATTGCGGTGAAAGGGGTGAGCAGTGCCAGCGCCGCACTCACAGCCAACTGGCCGGTGCTCAGGTACGCCGACGGACGATCCCCGACGGCGCGGTTCCCGACCTGGTCGTGGGTGGTGGTGTACGCCAGCAGGCGGGAGCCGGGAATCGTCGCGGTATCCAGGGGCCGACCGTGGCGGCGGCGACGGAACGACGAGTAGGTGCCGGCGTGGAAATATCCGTTCTTGAGGGTGTGCGCCAGTGTCTCCACGGAACCGAAATCGGAGTAGTAGCCCTGCCGTTCGCCGGACACCGCGGTGTGCAGCGCATGGTGGATATCGTCGTCCCACTGTGCGGTCATCCCGTAGCCACCTCGTTCACGAGGGGTGATGAGGCGGGGATCGTTGCGGTCGGTCTCGGCGATCAACGACAACGGACGGCCGACGTGTGCTGAAAGTTCCTCGGTTTCGGTGCCCAGCTCCTCAAGGATGTGGAACGCCGTGGTGTCGACGAGGGCATGCACCGCGTCGAGGCGCAGACCGTCGGCGTGGAAATCTCGCATCCACCGCAAGGCACAGTCGATGATGTATCGGCGCACCTCATCGGAGTCGGCGTCGGCGATGTTGATGCCCTCGCCCCACGGATTACTGGCCGAGGACAGGTACGGCCCGAATTGTGGCAGGTAGTTTCCAGACGGTCCCAGGTGGTTGAAGACCGCGTCGATGAGCACGCCCAGGCCGTGCTGGTGGCAGGCGTCGATGAATCTGACCAAGGCCTCTGGTCCGCCGTACGGCTCGTGCACGGCGTACCAGAGCACGCCGTCATAGCCCCAGCCTCTGGTACCACCGAAGGCGTTGACGGGCATCAGTTCTACGAAGTCCACACCGAGATCGACCAGATAGGCCAGCCGTTCGATGGCGGAGTCCAGAGTCCCCGTCGGGGTGAACGTGCCGATGTGCAGCTCGTAAATGGCCGCGCCCGCACTGGATTTGCCCTGCCAGTCGCTGTCGGTCCAGGCCGCTGAGGCGGCGTCCCACAACTGGGAGCGCTCATGCACCCCATCAGGCTGACGGGCTGAGCGTGGATCGGGGAGCACCTTCGGGTTGTCATCGAGTACGAAACCGTAGCGGGCATCGGGTGCGACATCGACGACTGCGCGCCACCAGCCGCCGGCATCACGCGTCATCGGGTGCAGTGTGCCTGCGACGTCCAGCCGTACCAGTTCAGGCTTGGGGGCCCACACCGCGAATTCGTGCTCAGGCATCGGACCGCTCCAAAAGTGCGACGGGAAGTTCATCTAAAAGGTCGCCCAGTAGCACTGGTCCGGTGTACACCGCACCGGTCAGCAGGTCTGTCCAGCCGCCGCCAGGCAGCTGCAATGATGTGTCACCCCAACCAGTTTCATCCAGACGGGTGGTCCAGCGACTGGCGACTACCAGCACATCCTCGCCACGCAGGAAGGAGACCACGTGCTGAGCGGCGGCACCCTGTGCGAACACGGGGGTATAGCCACCGGTCAAGAAGGTGTCGGGTCGGCGTCGACGCAATTGCAGTGCCTCCCGGGTCACCCGGATCTTCGGATGGCTCAGGTTTGCCAAGGCGGCGCGGCGGGCCGCGTAGTCGACCGGGCGACGGTTATCGGGGTCGACCAGGCTGTCCTCCCACAGCTCGGTGCCCTGATACACATCGGGCACGCCGGGGACGGTGAGCGCGAACAGCTTCTGGCCGAGTGCGTCGCCCTGGGCATGCCGGTCCAACTTGCCCACCAGTGCGGTCAGCTCGGTGGCCACCGGCCCGTCGATCAGTGCGTCGATCCAGGTATGAACGGCGGCCTCGAACGCCTCGTCCGGGTCGTTCCACGTGGTGTGCACGGCCGCTTCTCTGATCGCTTTCTCGGCGTAGGCGTGCAGACGCTCACGCAGTTCTGGCTGGACCTTTCCGTCCGTGGGCCACACACCGAAGATGTTCTGCCACAGAAACAATCCCGTTGCGGAGTCGACGGCAGGCAGGCGACGAGCCCAGCCGTCAACCCACTCCGCCCACAGTGACGGCACCTGAGACAGCACCCCGATTCTGGCGCGCACATCCTCCCCGCGCTTGGTGTCGTGGGTGGTCAACGTCGTCATGGCGGTGGGCCACAGCCGGGCCCGGACAGCGGTGCGCTGATGGAACTCGGCAACGCTGACCCCGAAGCGCTCGGGTTCGCCACCGACCTCGTTGAGGGAGACCAGGCGCGCGTCGCGGTAGAACAGGCAGTCCTCCATGGATTTCGCGGTGACCGCCCCGCACAGCTGCTGGATACGCACGGCAGTTTCGGTGTCCACCGCCAGTGCCGCCGACACCAGCTGCAGTGGCTCGGCCAATGCGGGTGCATCGGAAACG
Organism: Mycobacterium sp.; assembly: GCF_965229105.1. Lineage (GTDB taxonomy): Bacteria > Actinomycetota > Actinomycetes > Mycobacteriales > Mycobacteriaceae > Mycobacterium. The sequence continues at coordinate 4,307,272 of NZ_OZ245858.1, read as the reverse complement.
GTTTCGGCGATCGCGGTGGACATCAGCGCCGAAAGGCCCAGGTAGTCGCTGCGGTAGACGCCGATGTGCGTCAGCAGCGCGGCCACAGCGTCCTGCAGCTGCGGATGGTCGACACCGACCGCGGCGACGATCGCGCGGTGCACCCGGGCCAGCTCACTGGACAAGGTGACGGTGGCGGACCCGATTTTGAGCTCACTCAGCAGGGCGGGCACGTCGGAGTAGGTGAACCCGGCTGCGTCGACCAGCTCGGTCAGCGCCTGCTTGCCGGTCGGGTCGACGAAGACCCCGCCGACCTCCCGTAGTGCGTCGTATCCGGTGGTGCCGTCTACCGGTAGTGATAGTTCCAGCGCCTCATCGACGGCCAGAATCTTCTCTACGACAATGTAGGCCTGCGGCCCGACGAGTTCACGGAGCAGGCCCAGATAGCCTGCGGGGTCGGATAATCCGTCCGGATGGTCAATGCGCAGACCGTCTACCAGGCCCTCGCTGAACCAGCGCTTGACCTCGATATGGCTGGCGTCGAAGACCGCCGGGTCTTCTTGGCGCAGACCGGCCAGCGACGTGATGGAAAAGAACCGCCGGTACCCACAGATACCGGACCGCCAACTGATCAGCCGGTAGTGCTGACGATCGTGGACCTCCGAACCGCTTCCGGTACCGGTACCCGCCGCGATCGGGAATGCCAGATCGCCGAGGCGCAAAATATCGCCGTCCACGGTCAAACCCGTGACGTCGTCGTCAGAACCCAGTACCGGCAACACGATTCGACCGTCTGGATCCAATGACCAGTCGATATCGAAATACGATGCGTAGGCAGAATCCCGGCCGGATCGCAGGACATCCCACCACCACGGATTCTGCTGGGGATCATCGACACCCACGTGGTTGGGCACGATATCCACGATCACCCCGAGCCCGCGCGCCCGCGCCGCCGCTGACAGCGTGGCCAACCCCTCGGGGCCACCGAGCTCAGCCGATACCGATGTCGGATCGGTCACGTCGTAACCATGAGTGGAGCCGGCGGTCGCCGTCAGGATGGGGGAGAGGTAGATATGTGAGACGCCGAGGTCGTCGAGGTAGTCGACGAGCGCCACGGCATCGTCGAATCGAAACGCGTCACCGCGCATTTGCAGTCGGTACGTCGACAGCACGGGGGAAACCATTGGGTCAGGCCGTCTTTCGGAGTATGAGCAGGGACCGCGCCTGAAGCGGTACGGTTTCGCCGGCGGTGACCACGAGATCGCTGGCGCCGGTCGGTTGGGCGGTGTCCAGCGCGGCCGTCCACTCCTTCGCGTAATCACCGTCGGGAGTGACGAAGTCAACGGGTTCGTCGTGGGCGTTGAAACACAACAGGAATGAGTCGTCCGTCACCCGCTCGCCACGGGCGTTGGGCGCGGGAATGGCATCGCCGTTGAGGAACACCGCGACGCATTTACCGAATCCCGAACCCCAGTCTTCTGGTGTCATCTCCGCGCCCGCCGGGGTCAACCAGGCGATATCCCTGGCCTGGTCGGCGGTGCGGATGGGCTTACCTTCGAAGAACCGCCGACGCCGGAAAACCGGGTGCTTCCTGCGCAGTTTGGTGGCAGCCCTGGCGAAGGCGAGTAGGTCGCCGTTGGTCTGGCACAGCGACCAGTCCATCCACGACAGTGGCGAGTCTTGGCAGTACACATTGTTGTTGCCCAACTGCGTACGGCCGATCTCGTCGCCGTGGCTGATCATCGGGGTGCCTTGGCTGACCATCAGCGTGGCGATGATGTTGCGCATCTGCTTATCGCGCAGAGCGACCACCTCGGGATCGTCTGTGGGTCCTTCGACACCGCAGTTCCAGGACCGGTTGTGACTCTCGCCGTCGCGGTTGTCTTCGCCGTTGGCCTCGTTGTGTTTTTCGTTGTACGACACCAGGTCGTTCAGCGTGAAACCGTCGTGGGCGGTAACGAAATTGATGCTGGCGCCGGGGCGCCGGCCGGTGGCTTCGTAGAGGTCCGAGGACCCCGTCAACCGGGAGGCGAATTCGCCGAGAGTTGCGGGCTCGCCCCGCCAGTAATCACGCACAGTGTCCCGATACTTCCCGTTCCACTCGGTCCACAAACCAGGGAAGTTGCCGACTTGGTAACCGCCTTCGCCGATATCCCAGGGTTCGGCGATCAATTTCACCTGGCTGACCACCGGATCCTGCTGCACCAGGTCGAAAAATGCGCTCAGCCGGTCGACGTCGTAGAACTCGCGGGCCAGGGTGGAGGCCAGGTCGAAGCGGAAACCGTCGACATGCATTTCCAGGACCCAGTAGCGCAGCGAGTCCATGATCAGTTGCAGGGTGTGCGGATGGCGCGCGTTGAGGCTGTTGCCGGTTCCGGTGAAATCCTTGTAGAGCTTCAGGTCGCCGTCGAGCAGCCGGTAGTACGCGGCGTTGTCGATACCGCGGAAGTTGATCGTGGGCCCCAGGTGATTGCCCTCGGCGGTGTGGTTGTAGACCACGTCGAGAATGACTTCGATACCTGCTTCGTGGAACGCCTTGACCATCGCCTTGAATTCGGCGACCGCACCGCCGGCGTGCGGGCTGGCCGCGTACTGGAAGTGTGGCGCGAAGAAGCCGACGGTGTTGTAGCCCCAATAGTTGCGCAGTTTCAGGTCGACCAGTCGATGGTCGTGCATGAACTGGTGCACGGGCATCAGTTCGATCGCCGTGACGTTCAGCGATTTGAGGTGATCGATGATGACCGGATGCCCCAGCCCGGAATAGGTTCCGCGCAACTCTTCTGGGATCCCTGGGTGGGTTTCGGTCATCCCTTTGACGTGCGCCTCGTAGATGATCGTCTCGTGGTACGGGGTGCGCGGAGCACGATCGGAGGCCCAGTTGAAGAAGGGGTTGATCACCACGCTGACCATCGTGTGGCCGAGAGAATCCACCATAGGTGGTGTGCCGCCGGCGGCCAGGTCCTCGGCGCCGAGGTCATAGGAGTACAGCGCCTGAGTGAAATCGAAGTCACCGTGGAACGCCTTGCCGTACGGGTCGAGCAGCAGCTTGCTGGGGTCGCAGCGGTGTCCGGCCTGCGGGTCCCACGGCCCGTACACCCGGAACCCGTAGCGCTGGCCCGGGGTGATGGTCGGTAGGTAGGCGTGCCAGACGTAACCGTCGACCTCGTCGAGGTCGATTCTGGCCTCACTGCCGTCCTTGGCGATCAGACACAGTTCGACCTTGTCGGCGACCTCGGAGAAGAGGGAGAAGTTGGTGCCTGCGCCGTCGTAGGTGGCGCCCAGTGGATAGGCGGTACCCGGCCAAACCGTGGTGACAGGGGGGCCCGCCGGCCCCGTAGCTAACCGGTCTGGCTCACTCGACGACGACCTTGAGGACATTGTTTGACCCTATCGGCGCCCGACGTGGGCCGCTCGGTCGCGGCCCCTGCAGTGAACAACAGCTCACCACCAGTGCGTGGCCGCACCGATCTGTCGGCCCAACTCGTTGGTCATGGTGCGCATATACGTTGCCGAGAAGTGATGAGAATCGTGGTATACCAACACATTTCCCTCTACCACCCGGCAGTAGTCCGCCCGGCACACGGCGTCGGTCATATCGAGTGGCTTGAGGTTGGGGAACTGGGCGACGAAGTCCAGTGTCGGGTTGCGGTCCTGCAGGACATCTGATCGCTTCATCCCGCACGAGATCGCCGAACCACCGTCGGCAAGGCAGTCTGCGGCTTCGCTGGGTTTACCGTCCTTGACCAGCCACGGGGTGTCCCGCATCGCCAGCACCGGAATGTTGTTGTCGGCGAATTTCTGCCAGATCCCGATGTAGCTGGCCGGCATCACATCACCGGGTTTGATGTTCCACGGCCGGGTGGAGGTGGTGAAGACATAGTCGGGATGGTCGGCGACCAACTTGTCCATCGTCTGGTTCACCCAGTCGTGGCATTGCGGGTAGGCGGCGTTGTTGCCCATGATCAGCGGGACGGTTTCGGTCGACAGTGGGCAGCCCATCTTCAGGTAGGTGACCACCTTGAAATGCTTCATCCGGCCGAGCAGATCCAGCGCCGTGATCCAGTGCTCGGCGTGTGACCCGCCGGCCAGCGCAATGGTGCGGACCGCGTCCTTGTCTCCGTAGGTGCAGTTGATCAGGGCCGCGTTGTTGAAGTCACTGATGCAACCGTCGGCGGTGGATTCCGGCAGATCGTCTTTGGCTTCGAGCACCGTCGGACGCATCGGCAGCTTGGGCACCCGGGCCTGGTTGATCAGGGCGCGTGCGCCTGGGTAGTCGCGCGAGCTCAGTCCGGACAGTTCCTTACCGCTGGCCCGCTGGACGGTGACATGCTCGCGCCAGGTGAACGAGGTGGCCGTCAGCGCGACCCCGAGTAGGGCCACCACGGACCCCAGGGCGATGGTCGGACGGCGCCATCTGGTCCGCCAGGGCGGCCGCACCGTCGTGGTCACCCGCGCTGGTCCCCGGTAGCGCAACGGCTCTTCCACGAAGCGCATCGTCAGGTAGGCCAACAGACCGGACACCGCCAGGATGCCAAGGCCGTCGAGGAAGGTGGCGTGCGAGTGGCCCGAGAAGGACAGCCAGAAAATAAGTAGTGGCCAATGCCACAGATACAACGAATAAGCCATCGCACCCAGTGTCACCAACGGGGCGATGGCCAGAATCCGGTTGGGTAACGGCATCCGATCCCGGGTGAGCGGGTCGGCCTGACGGTTTGCCGCCGCCAGGATCATCAGCACGGTGGCGCCGACGGGGACCAGCGCCCAGGGGCCGGGGAATTCCGCGACGCCATCGATCAGGGCGCCGCAGGACAGGATCGCCGCCAACGCGACCGTCGCGACCACGGTGCGCAGCCACATCGGCCACCGCACATAGGGCACCAGCGCGCCGACGAGCGCTCCGAGCAGCAACTCCCAGGCTCGCGCAAAGCTGTTGTAGTACGCGATGGACTGGTTTTCTTGGTGCGCGATGATGGCGTAGACGAACGAGGCGATGGTCAGTCCGATCAACACCGTGATGAACACGACGCGCAGACGTTTGCCCAGCGGTTTGCCAAGCCCGACAGCCAACAACCCGACGATCAACAGCAAGGCGATGTAGAACTGCCCCTGCACCGACATCGACCAGATGTGTTGCAACGGACTGACAGATTCACCGGCTCGCAGATAGTTCGACGCGGTGTCCGCCAGCTCCCAGTTCTGGTAGTAGCCAAGGCTGGCGAGACTCTGGTCGGCAAACGTTTCCCAGCGTGTCTCCGGTTGCACGAGAATCGTCAGAACCGCCGAGGCGGCCAGCACCACAACCAAAGCGGGCAGCAGTCGACGAACCAGTCGCACGACCTCCCGCCCCGGCGACAGCGACGTTGCCGGGTTGAGCGCATTGCGCAGCAATCGACCGCCGAAGAAGAATCCGGACAGGACCAGGAAAACGTCGACACCACCGGAAACCCGGCCGAACCAGATATGGAAGACAGCAACCAGCGCGATGGCGACCCCGCGGAGGCCATCGAGATCGTGACGGTAGAACCCGGCTTTTCTGGAGCCCATCGCGGGGGCATCGGCAGGAGCCGGAACGGTTGCTGGCGCCGGCCGGGTGGGAGTCAAGAACATCATGGTCGAGAGACAATCTACCCAATCAGGCTGGACGTCTCCTGCCGAGCAAAAGTCCAGCGAACCCCCGCACCGCACTAGGCTCTGACTCCGTGTCGGCGCAGTCCGGGTTGTCCCCGTCCCTAACCCCCGTGCAAATCAGCGCTATCGATGCCGCACATGTATGGCACCCCTACAGCACGATCGGGGCGCCCGGTTCCCTGCCGCCGGTGGTGGCGGTCGCCGCCAAGGGCGCCTGGTTGACGGTGATCCGTGACGGCGGGGAGGTTCGTGTTCTCGACGCGATGAGCTCGTGGTGGACGGCTGTGCACGGGCACGGGCACCCCGTCCTGGATGCGGCGCTGACCCGGCAGCTCTCGGTGCTCAACCACGTGATGTTCGGCGGGTTGACGCACGAACCGGCGGCCAGGCTGGCCCAGCTGCTCGTCGAGATCACCCCGGAAGGTCTGGAGACGGTGTTCTTCAGCGACTCCGGCTCGGTGTCGGTGGAGGTCGCCGTGAAGATGGCCTTGCAGTACCAGCGCAGCCGGGGCCTGGGCGGTAAGCACCGGTTGATGACCTGGCGCGGCGGCTACCACGGCGACACGTTCACTCCGATGAGTGTGTGCGACCCCGAGGGCGGGATGCACGAACTGTGGACCGGGGAAAACTCAGTGTTGGCTGCTCAGGTTTTCGCCCCCCAAGTGCCGACCGCCTACGACCCGGCCTACAGCGCGGAGTTCGAGACGATTCTCACAGCGCACGCCGACGACGTGGCCGCTGTCGTGGTCGAACCCGTCGTCCAGGGTGCCGGCGGCATGCGGTTCCACGACCCGCGGTACCTGAGCGATCTGCGCGCGATCTGCGATCGCCACGACGTGTTGCTGATCTTCGACGAGATCGCCACCGGGTTCGGCCGCACCGGTGAACTTTTCGCCGCCGACCACGCTGGCGTCTGCCCGGACATCATGTGTGTCGGCAAGGCGCTGACCGGCGGCTATGTCACCCTTGCCGCGACGCTGTGCACCGCTGAGATCGCGCACGTGATCAGCAACTCCGAGGCGGGTGCACTGATGCACGGCCCGACGTTCATGGCCAATGCGCTGGCCTGCGCGGTATCGGTGGCCAGCGTCGAGGTGCTGCTGGCCCAGGACTGGCGGACCCGCATCGCCGAGATCAGCACCGGGCTGCGCGCGGGGCTCGAACCGGCCAGGGCGCTGCCCGGGGTCGCCGATGTCCGGGTGTGCGGCGCTATCGGCGTCATCGAGATGGAGGAACCTGTCGATCTCGCGGTGGCGACTCCTGCCGGGCTGGACAACGGTGTGTGGCTGCGGCCGTTTCGCAACCTGATCTACGCGATGCCGCCCTACATCTGTCCACCGGAGGAGATCGACCAGATCACCTCGGCGATGGTGGCGATTGCCGGTCAATTGCCAAAGCGTTGACCTGAAGCGTTAACCTGAACGGTGTTCAAGTGATGCCGCATGGTTGGGAGTAGGCCGGTGACCCGCGCCGTTGAATCGCCACTCGCGTGGCTGGAGGACGTCGCGGCGCAGCGCCGAGCGGCGGGACTGCGGCGCTCGCTGAACCCGCGCCGACCCGGCGCCGCCGACGTAGACCTCGCCTCCAACGACTATCTGGGCCTGGGGCAACACCCGGCTGTCATCGATGGCGGGGTGAGCGCGTTGCGCACCTGGGGCGCGGGATCCACCGGCTCGCGCCTGGTCACCGGCGATACCGAGCTGCATCAGCAGTTCGAGGTCGAACTGGCCGAATTCATGGGCGCGCCAGCGGCTTTGGTATTTGCCTCGGGGTACGCTGCCAATCTCGGCGCGGTCGTCGCACTTTCGGGACCCGGCTCGTTGGTGGTTTCGGACGCGTTCTCGCATGCCTCGCTGGTCGATGGCTGCCGGCTTTCTCGCGGCCGCGTCGTGGTGACACCGCATGCCGATGTCGACGCGGTCGGGACAGCACTGGCCAATCGCGACGAGGAGCGGGCGCTGGTCATCACCGATTCGGTGTTCTCCGCCGAGGGCACGCTGGCCCCGCTGCAGCGGTTGCACGACACGTGCCGCCGATACGGGGCGGTTCTGCTGGTGGACGAGGCGCATGGTCTCGGTGTCCGGGGTTCCGGTGGTCGCGGTCTGGTGCACGAGGTGGGTCTGGCGGGCGCACCCGATGTGGTGGTGACGACGACGTTGTCCAAGGGGCTGGGCAGCCAGGGTGGCGCCGTCCTCGGTTCGGCGGCCGTTCGCGACCATCTGATCGACGCCGCGCGAACCTTCATCTTCGATACCGGGCTGGCACCTGCCGCGGTCGGTGCCGCGCTGGCCGCGCTGCGGGTGCTGGCCGCCGAACCGTGGCGCGCCGAAGCGGTCCTGCAGCGCGCCAAGGAACTCGCGGAGATGTGTGATGTCGCCGAACAGCCGGATTCCTCAGTGGTTTCGGTGATTCTCGGCGCGCCGGAAGTGGCATTGGCCGCCGCGGCCGCGTGCCTGGAGCGCGGTGTCCGGGTGGGATGTTTCCGGCCGCCGACGGTGCCGGCAGGGACGTCGCGGCTGCGGCTGACCGCACGCGCCTCGCTGACCGATGACGAAATGTCGCTGTCCCGAGAGGTATTCGCCGAGGTGCTCGGTATTGCGCGGGCGGGAGCTTCGGCGCGATGAGCACCGTCTTGGTCACCGGCACCGGCACCGGCGTCGGTAAGACGGTCGCCACCGCGGCGCTGGCCTGCCACGCCAGACTGGCGGGTTTGGACATCGCAGTCTGTAAACCCGTGCAGACGGGCACGGCGAACGGCGACGACGACCTGGCCGAGGTCGGCCGACTGTCCGGCGTGACAGCACTCAGCGGCTCGGCGCGTTATCCCGAGCCGCTGGCACCCGTCGCAGCGGCCAAGGCTGCGGGATTACCCCTGCCGACACGCGACGAACTGCTGGCTGAGATCCGCCGGGCCGATGCGCCGGGCCGGCTCACCCTGGTCGAGGGTGCCGGTGGGCTGCTCGTCGAATTGGGTGCCGATGGTTTGACGTTGCGTGACCTCGCGGTCGAGCTGTCCGCCCCCGTCCTAGTGGTGGTCGGACCGGAACTCGGCACCTTGAACTACACCATGCTGACCCTGGAAGCGCTTGCCGCCAAGGGGATTTCGTGCGCCGGGCTGATCATCGGCAGCTGGCCTGCCCAGCCAGGGGCCGCCGAGGTGTCCAACCGTGGTGCACTGGCTGAACTGGCAACGGTGCGAGCGGCGCTCCCTGCTGGCGCCGGATCGCTGTCGTCGGCCGATTTCGCGACGTTGAGCCGTCCGGCGTTCGACCCCGAATGGGTCTCGACTTTGGCTGGCTGAGATGGCGCATTCGGTCGAGCTGCTCTTCGACGTCGAGACCGATGCCGCCGTGCGCCGGGCGTGGGACGTCCTGGCGCAGGCGGGGCTGCCCAGCCAGGCCCAGCACACCGCCCCGAGCAATCGCCCCCACATCACGCTGGCGGTCGCCGACACCATCGCGCCTGACGTCGACGATGCGTTGAGCGCACTCGCAGATCTGCTGCCGCTGGACTGCACCGTCGGGGCGCCGCTGGTGTTCGGGACGGGACGATTCACGTTGGCGCGGCTGATCGTTCCGTCGGCCGCGCTGCTGACTCTGCAGCAGCAGGTGCACCAACTCTGCCTGCCCCATATGTCACCTGGCCCGGCGTCGCATACCGTTCCCGGGCGGTGGACACCGCACGCCACGCTGGGGCGACGGCTCAGCGCTGCGCAACTGGGCGACGCATTGGCGGTCCTGCCCACTGGCGACCTGGCCGGCCGATGTGTCGCGCTGCGGCGCTGGGATGGCGATCAACGCGTCGAGCACGCCCTGATCAGCTGAGGTGCCGGGCCTGTACCGACAGGCCGTCGACCAATACCGTCAGCCCAAATCCGAACGCGGCGCCCTGTTCTGTGCCCCGCGGGCCCGCCGGGTCCAGCAGTGAGCGCTCGGGTTCCAACGCGCCGGCAGCGTCCCACTGCAGCCGGGACTGCTCGTCGGCGGTGAAGCCGAGGACGTAGTAGATGATCGTGCGGGCCGCCAGCTCGGCGTTCTCCGGGACGACGCCCGCCTCGACAGTGGCGTCGGCGAGCACGGCCAGGATGTGACGCATGCCGTGGGACTTCCCGGCCGCAAAGCTGGCCGACACCAGTTCGGCGCCGTCGGTATGGGAGAGCAGCGCATCACGTAACCGCTGCGCCGCTTCGGTGATCCGGTTCTGCCAGCCGGTTGTGTGCGCGGGCACACAGGCAGGCCGTAGTACTTCGTCGGCGACCGCGCCCAGCAGGTGCTGCTTATCGGCGAAATGCCAGTACAGCGATCCTGCGGTGACGTCGAGCTCGCGGGCCAGTCGGCGCATCGTCAGGTCGGCGATCCCGTAGTTGTCCAGGATCTCGGTTGCCTTCGCGATGATTCGACTGGCGATTTCGCCGTTGGGGTCGCGTTTGTGCTGTGGCACGCCGCTACCATAACCTGAACACCGTTCAAGTACGGATTCGCACGCACATGCAGATTGGAGTTCGCCAGTGACGCAGTCGGCGATCAGCGGTACCGACGTTTTGGGTCTGGCGCGTGAGCAGGTGCTCGAGCGTGGCGAAGGCTTGACCCAGGATCAGGTGTTGGCTGTTCTGCAGCTGCCCGATGACCGGCTCGAAGATCTGCTGGCGCTGGCCCACGAGGTGCGGATGCGGTGGTGCGGCCCCGAGGTCGAGGTCGAGGGCATCATCAGCCTGAAGACCGGCGGCTGCCCCGAGGACTGCCACTTCTGTTCGCAGTCAGGCCTTTTCGCGTCTCCAGTGCGCAGTGCGTGGCTCGATATCCCGAGCCTGGTCGAGGCTGCCAAGCAGACCGCCAAGTCCGGGGCCACCGAATTCTGCATCGTCGCCGCGGTCCGCGGTCCCGACGAGCGTCTGCTGGCTCAGGTCGCCGCGGGTATCGAAGCCATCCGCAACGAGGTCGATATCCAGATCGCGTGCTCGCTGGGCATGTTGACCCAGGAGCAGGTGGAGCGCCTTGCTGCCATGGGCGTGCATCGCTACAACCACAACCTGGAGACCGCGCAGTCGTACTTCCCCAACGTCGTCACCACCCATACGTGGGAGGAGCGCTGGGGCACGCTGGAGATGGTGCGCGAAGCCGGTATGGAGGTCTGCTGCGGCGGCATCCTCGGCATGGGCGAAACATTGGAACAGCGCGCAGAATTCGCCGCCAACCTGGCCGAATTGAACCCCCACGAGGTTCCGTTGAACTTCCTCAACCCCCGGCCGGGCACGCCGTTCGGCGATCTTGAGGTGCTGCCCGCCTCGGAGGCGCTCAAGGCTGTCGCCGCGTTCCGATTGGCGCTACCGCGCACCATGCTGCGCTTTGCCGGCGGTCGCGAGATCACGCTGGGCGATCTGGGGGCCAAACGGGGCATCCTCGGTGGTATCAACGCGGTGATCGTCGGGAACTACCTGACTACTCTCGGCCGTCCCGCCGAGGCCGACCTTGAGCTGCTCGACGATCTCCAGATGCCGATCAAGGCCCTTAACGCGAGCCTGTGACCCGCCGTCTGTAAAAAGGGCACGTGATGGTTCAGCAGCTGCCCTCTCCTGTCGGAGCCGGCCTCTTCAACGTGTACACCGGTGCGCCTGCGGGTGGTGTGGTGCCCGCGGCGGCTCAACTCGGGCTGGAACCACCCCGGTTCTGCGCCGAATGTGGCCGCCGGATGATCGTTCAGGTGCGCCCTGACGGGTGGTGGGCGAAATGCTCCCGGCACGGCATGGTCGATTCGAAGGATCTGGAGGCCCAGAGATGACGCAGCTGACGCACACGGAGTATCAGGTCGAATCACCGTCGCGGATCTCCCGTGGGCGAGCAGCGTTGACGGTCGTTGCGGGGCTCGCTGTGGCCGGCGTGGTGGTCGGTGTGCTGTGGGCGTGGATCGCGCCGCCGGTACACGGCGTGGTGGCGCTGACCAAAAGCGGTAATCGCGTCCACGCCTACCTCGGTAATGAGGCCGACCACTTCTTCGTCGCCGCCTTCATGATGCTCGGCATGCTCGGCGTGGTGGCGGTGGTGGCCGCCGTACTCGTCTGGCAGTGGCGTGCACACCGCGGACCGGTGGTGGCCTTGGCTCTCGCGGTCGGAGCCGTCATTGCCGCAGGGATCGCCACCACGGTGGGTGCGTTGCTGGTGCGGTCCCGCTACGACATCGTCAACGTCGAGACGGCGCCTGTCACACCGGAGAACAAGCTCTACTACTTCACCGAGGCATCATCGGTGTTTTTCGGTCACTCGCCGTGGCAGATGGCGACCACGCTGTTGGTGCCCGCGGCCGCCGCAGCACTGGTGTATGCATTGTTCGCAGTCTCGACCGCGCGCGACGATCTTGGCGGTTACCCGCCGGTGGACGCCTCGCCACGGCCGGCACCGGTGCCGGTGTTGGTGCCGCCCGACGAGACCGCGACGCCCAGTTAGGACCTACTGGTCCAGGCTGGACAACGGGGTGCGTTCCACCCGGCGGCCGCTGAGTACCTTGGCGCTGATCAGCGCCAGGCGGGCCATTCCGCGGTAGGTGGATGGATTGAGCAGGGTGGGCCACGTGGTCCGGACCACGTGATCGCGTAGCGGGCGGCCGGCGAACCGGTCCCGCAACCAGCGCAGCGTCATCGGCGCGGACATCGGATGCAGCAGCATGTGTTCGCTGAACCGGTCGCGGTGATAGGTGACCTCGGCGCCGCCCTCGGTGTAGGTCGCTGCCAGCGCGTCGATATCGGCCACCGACACAATCCGGTCGTGCACGGCCTGCACGATCAGCACGGGCGGTTTCGGCGCTGCGGTGCCGAGTTTGATATCGGCGAAGACGTGCTGGACCGCGGGGGTGTCGAGGATCTGTTCCAGCGGCAGATCGACCATCGATCCCATGTCCTTGCCGACCATCCGGATCACCGCCGCCATGGTGGTCATCGTCTCCAGCTGATTCAGCAGCGCTCGGCCTTCGACGGTGACGTGCTCATTGATCACCTGGTCGAGGTCGGGGTAGATATGCGCCAGCGCGGCGACCACCAAGGCAGGCAAGCCGGAGTAGAAGGTCCCGTTGAGCCTGCGAAAGGTACTGCCGAGATCGCCGACGGGGGAGCCGAGCACGGCGCCGACGACATTGAGCTCAGGGGCGTAGGTCCCGGCCACTTCGGCCGCCCAGGCCGTCGCCAAACCGCCACCGGAGTAGCCCCACAGCCCGACCGAGGTATCCGGTGACAGCTGCACCCGTTCGGAGCTCAACGCGGCCCGAATGCCGTCGAGCACGCGGTAGCCGGGTTCGTAGGGAGCACCCCACATACCGCCGAGGCCTTCATGATCGGGTATCGACACCGCCCAGCCCTCGGCCAATGCGGCGGCGACCAGCAGTAGCTCGAACTGGGCCAGAGCACCGACCGCCCGCGCGCCGCGGCGCAGGGCGTAGGACGGGAAGCAGCGGTCCGCGACGGCGTCGATGGCGCACTGGTAGGACACGATGGGGCAGGGTGTTTCTGGGGTTCGCTCGGCCGGCACCAGCACCGTCGTCACCGTGGCCTCAGGCGCGCCGTGCATGTCGGTGGTTCGGTACAGCAGCTGGGTGGCTGCGAATCGCTGCGGAATGAAACCGAGAAACGCCAGCTCGACATCGCGTGAGCGCAACACCGTGCCAGGTTCGGCGTGCTCAAACCCGGCGGGCGGCTGATAGAACGGGTCATCGGCGGGCAGCGTGGGGCGGACCTTGCCCTGCAGCGCTTCGTGGGCCGGTCTGCCGATCCATTCGGCGCCGGTCGATGTGGCTGCGCTGCCGATGTCCATGCGAGTTACCTCCGCCGTAAAAAGGTCATTGTCTCTTAACGATCCCTTAAAAACCAAACTTGGTCAGCTTGGTGGACGGAGTGCGGCAAACTCATCAGTGACACGCAACCGGGAGTCGGTGAAACGAAAAACGGCTGCGGGCCGCCCGCCACTGCGGCCCGACTGGGCGGTGTTGCCCGTTCGGGTGATGACGCCACGACGTTGCAGGACACGCTGCAGATTGGTCGCGTCGACCTGGTAGTCCAGTGCGGCACCGTAGATATCGCGCAGTGTCGAGACCACGAATTCTCTTGGCGCCAAGGCAAATCCGATATTCGTATAGGACAGTTTCGCGACCAGCCGCGCGCGTGCGTGCGTCACCATCGGGCCGTGGTCGAAGGCCATCGGCGGTAACGCGTTCACCGGATGCCAGCGGGTGTCGGGCGGTAACTCCGGGGTAGCGGGGGAGGGCACCAGGCCCAGGAAGGTCGACGCGATGGTTCGGGTTGCGGGCACCCGGTCGGGGTCGGAGAACACCGCTAACTGCTCGAGGTGTGCGATCTCGCGCAGATCGACCTTCTCGGCAAGTTGTCGACGAACTGAACTCGTCATGTCTTCGTCGTGCCGCAGGCTGCCGCCAGGCAGTGACCACGCGCCGCGTTGCGGTTCCTGGGCTCGCTGCCAGAGCAGCACGTTGAGCTGCGGCTTCGTGGTGTTGAGGCCGCGAACCTGGAAGACCACGGCGAGCACCTCGTGCGCGGTGCTAATATGAACCATGTTTTCGATTGTAAGTCGAAAACCTCTACGGCGAAAGGCGCGGCCATGACAGTCCTGGACCGCTTTGCAACTGAGGCCAATCTGGCCGCACAGATCATCGATGGACCCGGTGGGTATTCCGGAGTACTCGGCGACGAGGAATGGGCCGCCGAAGTTCGCCGGCTGGCGACATTGCGTGGTGCCACCCTGCTTGCGCACAACTACCAGCTGCCTGCCATCCAGGATGTTGCCGACCACGTCGGAGACTCCCTGGCGCTGTCGCGGATAGCGGCGGAGGCGCCTGAGGACACCATCGTGTTCTGCGGTGTGCATTTCATGGCTGAGACGGCCAAGATTCTGAGCCCCGAGAAGACCGTGCTGATACCCGACCAACGCGCGGGCTGCTCACTGGCCGACTCGATCACCGCTGAGCAGCTGCAGGCCTGGAAAGACGAATATCCCGACGCTGTCGTGGTGTCGTATGTGAACACCACTGCCGCTGTGAAGGCATTGACCGATATTTGCTGCACCTCATCGAATGCCGTCGAGGTGGTCGCGTCCATCGACCCAGACCGCGACGTGTTGTTCTGCCCCGATCAGTTTCTCGGCGCGCACGTCAGGCGTATGACCGGTCGGACCAACCTGCACATCTGGGCGGGTGAGTGCCACGTGCACGCCGGGATCAACGGTGACGAACTCGCCGAACAGGCCAGGGCCCATCCGGATGCCGAACTGTTCGTCCATCCCGAATGCGGTTGCGCGACATCGGCTCTATACCTGGCCGGCGAAGGTGCCTTCCCCGAGGACCGGGTGAAGATCCTGTCCACCGGCGGGATGCTGGACGAGGCGCGGAAAACAGATGCCCGGCAGGTCCTGGTCGCCACCGAGGTTGGCATGCTGCACCAGTTGCGTCGTGCGGCACCAGATATCGACTTCCGCGCGGTCAACGATCGGGCGTCGTGCAAGTACATGAAGATGATCACCCCCGCCGCCCTGCTGCGCTGCCTGGTCGAGGGGGCCGATGAGGTTCATGTTGATCTCGAAACCGCTCGGCTGGCTCGACGCAGTGTGCAACGGATGATCGAGATCGGGCAGCCCGGCGGCGGAGAGTGAGCTCGCCACGGTGCGGCGGCGGGGCGCTGTGGCAACAGCGCGCCGATGTCATCGTCATCGGTACCGGTGTGGCAGGGCTGGCCGCCGCGCTGGCGGCCCACCGACGCGGCAAGCGGGTGGTGGTCCTCAGTAAAGCGGCCGAGACGGCGACGTTCTACGCCCAAGGTGGTATCGCCGTGGTGCTACCGCGCACCGATGATTCCATCGACGCGCATGTGGCAGACACCCTCGCCGCGGGCGGCGACCTCTGCGACCCGGACGCGGTGCGCTCCATTGTCGCCGACGGTTATCGTGCCGTCAGCGAATTAGTCGCCAGCGGTGCACATTTCGACGAATCGGCGCCGGGGCAATGGGCGCTGACCCGCGAAGGCGGGCATTCGCGGCGGCGCATCATCCACGCCGGCGGCGACGCGACCGGCGCCGAAGTGCAGCGGGCGCTTGATCGGGCGGCAGCCCTGCTCGACATCCGGCGAAACCACGTTGCTCTCCAGGTTTTACGCGATGACACCGCAGTGACAGGTGTGCTGGTGATGAGCGAGGACGGGCCGGGCATCGTGCACGCGCCTGCCGTCATTCTCGCCACCGGTGGCCTCGGGCACCTCTTCGCCGCGACCACCAACCCCGACGGTTCCACCGGCGACGGGGTGGCCCTGGCCCTATGGGCTGGCGTTGCGGTCAGTGATATCGAGTTCATCCAGTTTCACCCGACCATGCTGTTCGACGGACAAGGCGGTGGACGGCGGCCGTTGATCACCGAGGCGATCCGCGGTGAAGGCGCCACTTTGGTTGATCGGCAAGGCAATTCGGTGACCGCCGGCGCGCATCCGATGGGTGATCTCGCCCCGCGGGATATCGTCGCGGCCGCCATCGACGCCCGCCTCACCGAAAGCGGTGACTCCTGTGTGTACCTCGATGCCAGAGGCATTGCCGGGTTCGAGCAACGGTTCCCGACGGTGACCGCTGCGTGCCGGGCGGCAGGTATCGACCCGACGCGCGAACCGATCCCCGTGGTACCTGGCGCGCACTACAGCTGCGGTGGCGTCCTGACCGACGTGCACGGACGGACCGATCTGCCGGGGCTGTTCGCCGCGGGGGAGGTCGCCAGAACCGGGATGCACGGCGCGAACCGCCTGGCGTCGAACAGTCTGCTCGAAGGACTGGTGGTCGGCGGACGGGCCGGCCACGCCGCGGCCGCGCATGCCGATACCGCCGGCGCGACGAGGGCTGACACCTCCGAGCGTGTCGCCTACCGCGCCATCGACCGCGTCGGACTCCAGCAGGCGATGTCGCGAGATGCGTCGGTGGTGCGCAACGCGGCCGGGCTGCACAGGCTCGCCGACCTGATCGACAGCGCCCGTCCGCTCGACCCCAGAACGCGGGGCGCCTTCGAAGATGCCGCTTTGACCGTGACGGCGCAGGCGGTCACGGCGGCGGCATTGGCCCGCGCCGAGAGTCGTGGCTGCCATCACCGCGGCGATCACCCCGATACCGATGCTGCCCAGGCCCATAGCGCGGTGGTCCGGCTCGCTGACGGACGCGCGGTCATCGACACACCGGCCCCGGCGGCGGTGTCCTGATGGCGCTCAGCGATGACGAACTGGCCGAAGCACGTTCGACGATCATCCGCGGCCTCGACGAAGACCTCCGGTTCGGTCCCGATATCACCACGCTGTCAACGGTTCCCGCCGATGCGGTGACGACGGCGGCGATGGTCACCCGCGACGGTGGCGTCGTGGCAGGGATCGATATCGCCCTGCTGGTTCTGGACGAGGTGCTCGGCGCAGACGGCTACCGAGTGATCGGCCGGGCCGATGACGGTGATCGCCTCAATTCCGGCGATGCCCTGCTGACGCTGGAAGCGCAAACCCGTGGATTGCTGACCGCGGAACGCACGATGCTCAACCTGGTCTGCCACCTGTCCGGGATTGCGACGGCGACCGCCGCGTGGGTAGCGGAAGTCGAGGGCACCAAAGCCAAGATCCGGGACACCAGGAAGACGCTGCCCGGCTTGCGGGCCCTGCAGAAGTACGCGGTCCGCATCGGCGGCGGAGTGAATCACCGGATGGGCCTCGGGGATGCCGCGCTGATCAAGGACAACCATGTCGCCGCTGCCGGTTCGGTGGTTGCCGCGCTGCGTGCGGTTCGCGAGGCCGCCCCCGACCTGCCGTGTGAGGTCGAAGTCGACTCTCTCGAGCAGCTCGACGCGATTCTCGCCGAGGATGTCCAATTGGTCCTGCTCGACAATTTCGCGGTATGGGAGACGCAGATCGCCGTGCAGCGCAGAGACAATCGCGCCCCGGGTGTGCAGCTGGAGTCCTCGGGTGGGCTATCGCTGGACTCGGCAGCGGCCTACGCGAGTACCGGTGTCGACTATCTGGCGGTCGGAGCACTGACGCACTCGGTCCGGATACTCGATATCGGGCTGGACATGTAGGTGACAGGGTGGTGCGATTAGCCGTTCTGTCCGTTGGTGCCGTTACCGAATATGCCCGAGCTTGCCACCGGTGTTTGCTCGTTGAAGTTGACGCAGACATGGTTGATTCCCGTCGAGACCGGACAGTCGATCCGGTCGCGCGTGTTCTGATCGCCGATCTTAAATAGCTCGCGACAGGGCTGTTTTCAGCGGTGCATGACGGATTCCGAGCCACAGTACCCGCTTAGGGTGCACCCAACCACGTACCATTCTGACCGTCACAGTTTGCTGTAGATCTCAATGCAATAAACCGTCAATGAGTTGTGGCGGATATCGGTCACATTAACAATTGACGCTGGGGTGTTTGCTCCGCGCCGCGCCTAAAAGACCGTCGCTTTGTCATCGACGTCAATATCGACACGGGCGGATCGCAGGGGCGTTGAACCGCGACCGGACTCACGACAGTTACCATCGCGGCATGTCGGAATCCACTGAAGACGGCTCGTCCACCCGGCGAGCCCACCGCCCAACCACTACTCGCGACCGCAGTCAAATCGCCCTCATTGTCGTCGCCGCGATCGCTGTTGTGGCGCTCGCTCTTGCTGGGTGGGCACTTCTGCGGCCAGCACCGGTCGCCTCGGGGTCTGCTGCGGAATCGGGGAACTACACCGACGCGCAGCGAAGTGACAGCAAAGCCAAAATCTGCACGGCGTTCAACACGGTCCGGACCGGCGTCACGCAGAACACCAACTTGGCCGCGCCTGGCGGCCCGGAAGATGTGACCGGTGCGCTCGCTGTTGCTGCCAACGCGCGACTGTCGCTCTACGACGGTGGCCAGTACCTGCTGGCACGTCTTGATCCGGCGACTCCTGCGGAGTTAGCAGATCCGGTGCGTGCCTTCGGTAACGGCTTGATGGACATCGGAGCGGCCGCGACCGCGGGTGCACAGAATTCGGACCCGGCGCAGGCCGCCCGCCTGAAGGATGCCGACGCTGCGAACACCACCATCGCGGGCTTGTGCCGGTAGCTGGGCAGACCCGCTGAGCGCGCCGAACTTCGGCATCACAGCGGGCCTAACCTGACTGGATCGCGTCGAGCGCCTGATTTTGCTGATAGCGGATCGCCTTCTTGGCGGCCCGTCCGCCGCTGCTGCGGAACTGGCGCTGCAGTTGCCGACGAGTTCGCCTAGTCGGAAGTGAATCCAACACGGCCGCATCGAATTTCGACAGCCGGCCGGTGCGGCCGGTCGCGATTTGGTCAGTTACCCAACGCCGTTCCGCACGCAGCAGCAGCAACGTGGGCACCAGGAAGATGACGGTGTTCACCGCCACCTTGATGACCAGGGTCAGCAAACCGTTGTCATCCCAAGAGGGGGTGGGGGAGTCCCAGATGAAATGCATGAGCGACGCGCAGGCCATCAGCGTGAGGGCCAACGGAATGCGCCGGGACCGTGGCCAATGCGCGCGCCCGGCGAACGACGGCAGCAGCAGCAGTGCGCCGACCGTGGCCAACGAGGTGTAAGCCCAGTGAGCGGGGACGGCAGTCAAGATTCGCAACGCCAGATTCGACCCGGCTCCGGATAGGTCGGAATCCAGACTCGAGATGGCTTGGCTGGCGGCGTAGGTCAGGTCCTCCGAGATGTCGAAGCCGAACCCGACGAACATGCCCAGTAACAGGGCATGGGAGATGCGGTTGCACACCGGGGCGGCCAGTACGAGGATCACCACCGCACACATGGCCTTGGCGGCTTCCTCGATGATTGGGGCGGTCAGCGCGGCCGACCATGCGGTCAACGTATCGGGGTCAAGCACGCGGGCCCACAGAGATGTCAGGGCTCCGTTGCCGTTCATGGCCATCGCAATCGCGGTGGTGCCGCCCAGTGCGGTGCCTGCGACCAGGGCCTGGGGATACTGCCGCGCGCTGCGGAACGGGTCGAATTTGAACATCAGCCATACCAGGAAGACGATGAAGCCCAGCCAGATCGGTCCGAGCGCGATCTGGGCGTCCAACGTTTCGTTGATGGTGACCGCACTGTCGTCGAGCAGGACAAAGGTGCCGACGAACAGCGCAATCAGGAACAACCAGAAAACCGCCGACTCCGGTCGGTAGATGACGGGTGTGCGCACCGAAACGGTCGGTTCGGCAGCGGTGGCAAAAGCGGTCACTGCTTGTCCTTCTTTTCCATCGGGGCCACCACGTCGGTGATCGGTAGCGCGGGTTGCCCGGGGTGACCTACCGAAATCACCGAGACCACGACGTCGTCGTCGACGAGGTAGGCGCAGCTACCGGTGGCTTCTGTGGTGACCACCACACAGGTCTCGCCGGTCAGGGCGCCATCGGCAGAGGCGATCGATCCGCCATCGAGCGCTGAGTTGATGCCCTGAATTCGGTTGGCGCGCATCAACCGTTGTGCCACCGATTCGGGATCTCGCCCTGATCTGTCGTACACGGCCACAAGGACGACCGATCCACCATCGGACCGCAGTACGGCGGTATCGCCGTTGTCCTGAGCTTCCCAACCGTCGGGGGCCACCACGACAACCCCATTGCCGTCGGCGGTGAAGATATCGACCTGGGTGGCTCCGTCGGCGGACTCCCAGCCGGGTTCGGGTAGCAGCGCGTCCGCGACCATCGGTACCACGGGGATCGCCACCAAACCGGCCGCAAGGGCCAGGGCCGCGCGCCGCTGAGCTAATTTGCGCCGACGAGGTGGTCGATCGAGGACACCGGAACGTTCGGCCATGCGACCACCCATGTTCATAATTGACGGCTGTGATTATTCGGTGGCAACAATAGGCGATCAGCAATGTCCTTGCGACTGCAATGACGCCGCGTGTCGGGTCCTAAGCCGTCGCAGCCTTTCGCACGAGTGACAACACCACTGCGGCCGTCGCGAACAGCCCGGAGAACACCCGGTTCAACACGGTCTGCTGACGCGGTGTGCTGAGCCAACGCAGCAGTCTGGCCGCCAGCGCGGCGTACCCGCCCATCACCACCAGATCGACCGCCACCATGGTGACTCCGATGAGTACGTATTGGGGGAGCAGCGGAGCCGTCGGCACCACGAACTGCGGCAGCACCGCAAGCAGGAAGACCAAGCCTTTGGGGTTGGTGATATTGACCAGGCAGCCGCGCACCACCATCGGAAACGGCCTATCGTCGGCCTGCTGACCGAGTTGCGCACTCAGGTCGAATCTGGCGGTTCGCCATTGCCGGATCGCCAGGTAGATCAGATATGCCACACCGAGCCATTTGATGATGGTGAACGCCAGCACCGAATTGGCCAGGGCGGCCCCGAGTCCGACGGCGACCAGCACCAGTTGCGCCATCAGACCGATTTCCAGGCCGGTGATCGACCAGTATGTCCGTCGCACGCCGTGCGCCGAACCGGTCGCCATCGTCAGAATCGCTCCTGCGCCGGGGGACACGCTGATCAGGATCGCCGCCCCGAGGAACGCCAACCACAATTGCCACTGCACGGCCGAAGTGTGGCAGTCGGCCGGGCCGCAGCTCAATCGATTTATTCAGCTGGACCGACCCGTATCGGACCGTCCGCGTCCGCGCTACGGACGGTTCGGTGGCCGGATTTTTATTCAGCTGGACCGATCAGGGACAATTGAGCAGATGGCCAGCTTCGAGATGCCCCGGATCGACCTGCGTAATCGCCGCATGTCCACTGCGCAGTTGCGTACCACCCTGCCGCGCGGCGGCGTCGACGTCGACTCTGTCCTGCCCAAGGTGCGCCCCATCGTCGATGACGTGGCGGCCCGCGGTGCGATCGCGGCCCTGGAATATGGCGCTTCGTTCGACGGGGTGCGGCCCGATGCGGTGCGGGTTCCCGCCGCTGCCCTGGACAAAGCGCTGAGCGATCTCGGCGCTGACGTGCGCGCCGCGCTCGAGGTGGCGATCGAACGCACCCGCGCGGTGCACGCTGATCAGCGTCGCACCGACACCACCACCGAACTCGCGCCGGGCGCCACGGTCACCGAGCGCTGGGTGCCTGTCGAACGGGTCGGGCTGTACGTTCCCGGTGGCAATGCCGTCTATCCGTCCAGCGTGGTGATGAACGTCGTCCCGGCGCAGACTGCCGGCGTCGATTCCCTGGTGGTCACCAGCCCGCCGCAGGCCCAGTTTGGCGGCTTGCCGCACCCGACCATCCTGGCCGCGGCCCGCCTGCTCGGTGTCGAGGAGGTCTGGGCCGTGGGTGGCGCCCAGGCGATCGCGCTGTTGGCGTACGGCGGGACCGACACCGATGGCAGCGAACTGGCTCCCGTGGACATGATCACCGGCCCGGGAAACATCTATGTCACCGCGGCCAAGCGCATCTGCCGCTCCCAGGTCGGTATCGACGCCGAGGCGGGCCCGACGGAGATCGCCATCCTGGCCGATCACACCGCCGACCCCGTGCACGTCGCCGCCGATCTGATCAGCCAAGCCGAGCACGACGAGATGGCCGCCAGCGTGCTCGTCACCCCGAGCAGCGACCTCGCCGTAGCGGTGGACGCCGAGTTGGCTGTCCAGCTGCAGACCACCGTGCACCGCGAACGGGTGCTGACGGCACTGCAGGGCCGTCAGTCGGCGACGGTGCTGGTCGACGATGTCGAGGCCGGCGTCAGGGTGGTCAACGCCTACGCCGCCGAACACCTGGAGATCCAAACCGTCGACGCCGCGGCCGTGGCCAATCAGATCCGTTCCGCCGGCGCTATTTTCGTCGGCGCCTGGTCGCCGGTCAGCCTGGGCGACTACTGCGCAGGGTCCAATCACGTGCTGCCCACCGCGGGCTGCGCCCGGCATTCCAGCGGCCTCTCGGTGCAGACCTTCCTGCGCGGTATCCACGTCGTCGACTACACCGAGGCCGCCCTCAAAGACGTCTCCGGCTACGTCATCACCCTGGCCCAGGCCGAGAACCTGCCCGCCCACGGCGAGGCAGTGCGACGGAGGTTCGAGAGATGACCGGCGAGAGCATCAGTCTGTCCGACCTGCCGTTGCGGGACGACCTGCGCGGCAAATCACCCTATGGTGCACCACAATTGGTCGTCCCGGTCCGGCTCAACACCAATGAGAATCCGCACCCGCCGACTCCTGCGCTGATCGACGATGTGACCGCATCGGTGCGGGATGCTGCGGCCGAGTTGCACCGGTACCCGGACCGCGATGCCGTGGCCTTGCGCGCCGACCTGGCGGCCTACCTGAGTGCGCAGACCGGTGTCCCGCTAGGAGTCGAAAACCTTTGGGCGGCTAACGGTTCCAATGAAATCCTGCAGCAACTGCTACAGGCGTTCGGCGGACCGGGCCGCAGTGCCATCGGTTTCGTCCCGTCGTACTCGATGCACCCCATCATTTCCGATGGCACCCAGACCGAATGGCTCGAAGCTGCGCGGGGAGACGATTTCAGCCTCGATATCGATATCGCCGTCGACGCGATCGGGGAGCGCCGCCCTGATGTGGTGTTCCTGGCCAGTCCGAACAACCCGTCCGGGCAGAGTGTCCCGCTGGGGGATCTACGCAAGATCCTCGACGCCATGCTGGGCGGCGTCCTCATCGTCGACGAGGCCTACGGCGAATTCTCTTCCCAGCCCAGCGCGGTCGCATTGATCAGCGACTACCCGGCCAAGCTGATCGTCACCCGCACGATGAGCAAGGCCTTCGCGTTCGCCGGCGGCCGGCTGGGATACCTGATCGCCGCACCCGCGGTCATCGACGCCATGCTGTTGGTGCGTCTGCCGTATCACCTCTCGGTGGTCACCCAGGCCGCCGCTAGGGCGGCGCTGCGGCACGCCGATGACACCCTCGGCAGCGTGGCGACTCTCATCGCCGAACGGGACCGGGTGTCGGCGGCGTTGTCAGACATGGGTTTCCGGGTCATCCCCAGCGACGCGAATTTCGTGTTGTTCGGTGAGTTCGCCGACGCGCCCGCCACCTGGCAGCGTTACCTGGACGCCGGAATCCTGATCCGCGACGTCGGTATCCGCGGATACCTGCGCGCCACCACCGGGCTGGCCGAAGAAAACGATGCGCTGCTGGCCGCGAGCGCACGCCTGGCCGATACCGAACTGGCCTCAACAGTAGGAGCACAGTGACAAGTCGGATCGCGAGAGTCGAACGCAAGACCAAGGAGTCCGACATCGTCGTCGAGATCAACCTCGACGGCACCGGAGATGTCCACATCGACACGGGTGTGCCGTTTTTCGACCATATGCTGACCTCGTTGGGCACCCACGCCAGCTTCGATCTGACCGTGCGTGCCACGGGCGACGTTGAGATCGAAGGCCACCACACCATCGAAGACACTGCGATCGTGCTCGGTCAGGCACTGGGCCAGGCGCTCGGCGACAAGAAGGGTATCCGCCGGTTCGGCGACGCCTACATCCCGATGGACGAGACGCTGGCGCACGCCGCCGTCGACGTCTCGGGGCGACCGTATTTTGTGCACACCGGTGAGCCGGAGTTCATGGTGCACTTCACCATTGCGGGCTCCAGCGCGCCCTACCACACGGTGATCAACCGGCACGTCTTCGAGTCACTGGCCTACAACGCGCGCATCGCCCTGCATGTGCGCACGATCTATGGCCGGGACCCTCATCACATCACCGAGGCGGAGTACAAGGCTGTCGCGCGGGCACTGCGTGAGGCTGTCGAACCAGACCCCCGGGTGTCCGGGGTGCCGTCGACCAAAGGCACTTTGTGACCGCGAGTCGCAAGAAGCTGGTCGTCCTCGACTACGGCTCGGGCAACCTGCGTTCGGCGCAGCGAGCGCTGGAGCGGGTGGGCGCTGACGTCGAGGTGACGGCCGATCCCGCACTGGCCGCCGAAGCCGACGGTCTGGTGGTTCCCGGTGTGGGTGCGTATGAAGCCTGCATGACCGGTCTGCGGGCCATCGGTGGTGAGAAGATCATCGCCGAACGGATCGCCCGTAACCGGCCCGTGCTCGGTGTGTGCGTCGGTATGCAGATTCTGTTCACCCGTGGGGTCGAGTTCGGTGTCGAATCGTCTGGCTGCGGGCAGTGGCCAGGTGCGGTCACCCGACTCGACGCACCCGTCATCCCGCATATGGGGTGGAATGTCGTCGATGCCGCCCCTGGCAGCGTGTTGTTCAACGGACTCGGCGCCGATACCCGGTTCTACTTCGTGCACTCTTACGCCGCCCAAACGTGGACGGGCCGGCCCGACGCCCGACTGACGTGGGCAACACATCACGTACCGTTTCTGGCCGCCGTCGAAGACGGCCCGTTGTCGGCGACACAATTTCATCCGGAAAAGAGCGGTGACGCCGGTGCGATACTGCTCACGAATTGGGTTGAGGGACTGTAGTTTTGAATACATCGATGACGAGCCCACCGCTCATCCTGCTGCCTGCCGTCGACGTCGTCGAAGGCAAAGCGGTGCGCCTGGTTCAGGGTAAGGCCGGAAGTGAAACCGATTATGGCTCAGCCTTGGAAGCTGCCGAGGTCTGGCAGCGTGACGGTGCCGAGTGGATCCATCTGGTGGACCTCGACGCCGCCTTTGGTCGCGGCTCCAATGCCGAACTGCTGGCCGAACTGGTCGGCAAGCTCGACGTCGCTGTTGAACTCTCCGGCGGCATCCGTGATGACACCTCGCTGAAGGCCGCCCTGGCCACCGGCTGCGCCCGGGTCAACATCGGTACCGCGGCGTTGGAGAATCCGCAGTGGTGCGCGGCGGCCATCGCCGAGTACGGCGATCGGGTCGCGGTCGGGTTGGACGTCCTTATCGATGACTCTGGCTACCGGTTGCGGGGCCGCGGTTGGGAAACCGACGGCGGCGACCTGTGGGAGGTGCTGGACCGGCTCGACCGGGAAGGCTGCTCGCGGTTCGTCGTCACCGACGTCACCAAGGACGGCACCCTGACCGGTCCGAACCTGGAACTGCTCGCCGCTGTCGCCGCGCGCACCGACGCTCCGGTCATTGCCTCCGGTGGGGTCTCCAGCCTTGAGGATCTGGTCGCGATCGCCACCCTGACCGGCAGCGGTGTGGAAGGTGCCATCGTCGGGAAGGCGCTCTACGCAGAGCGATTCACCTTGCCGCAGGCGCTCGCCGCGGTCAGCGGTTAAGGCAGCGATGGCAGTCGATGCCACCGATTTGTCCGCACTCGTCGCCACGGCTGCGGACATCCTGGATGCGGCGGCGAAACCGTTTGTCGCGGGCCGTGGCGCCAAATCCGCTGTCCGCAAAAAGGGCAACGATTTCGCCACCGAAGTCGATCTGGCCATCGAACGAGAGGTCGTCGAGGCGCTGACCACCGCCACCGGGATCGGGGTGCACGGCGAGGAGTTCGGCGGCGCCGCAATCGATTCCCCGTTGGTGTGGGTACTCGATCCGATCGACGGCACCTTCAACTACGCCGCCGGTTCGCCGATGGCGGCGATTCTGCTGGGATTGCTGCGCGACGGTGAACCCGTTGCCGGCCTGACCTGGATACCGTTCACCGGCGACCGCTACACCGCCGTCGAAGGCGGACCGCTGTATGCCAACGGGGTGGCGCAACCGCCGCTGAGTTCGCCGGCGCTATCGGACTCGATCGTCGGATTCGGAACGTTCAACATCGACTGGCGGGGCCGTTTCCCCGGCCGTTATCGGGTGGCGGTGCTGGAGAACCTGAGCCGGGAATGCTCACGTCCGCGGATGCACGGTGCCACCGGTGTCGACCTGGCTTATGTCGCGGACGGAATACTCGGGGGCGCCATCACTTTCGGTGATCATGTGTGGGATTACGCCGCTGGGGTGGCGCTGGTGCGCGCCGCAGGCGGCATCGTCACCGACTTAGATGGCGCGCCGTGGACGCCGACCTCGCTGTCGGCCGTGGCCGGCGCACCCGGTGTGCACGAGCGGCTCATCGAGATCGTGAAATCTGCTGGCGTACCGGAGGATTACCGATGACCGAGGTGCAACACGACCTGAGACATGACGTGGCTACTCGGGTCATTCCCTGCCTGGACGTCGACAACGGCCGGGTGGTCAAAGGCGTCAACTTCGAGAACCTGCGCGACGCGGGTGACCCGGTGGAACTCGCCGCGCTCTACGACGCGGAGGGTGCCGACGAGCTGACGTTCCTCGACGTGACGGCGTCGTCGTCGGGTCGGAGCACCATGCTCGACGTCGTGCGGCGCACCGCCGAACAGGTTTTCATCCCGCTGACCGTCGGTGGTGGTGTGCGTTCGGTCACCGATGTCGACGTGCTGCTGCGTGCCGGGGCGGACAAAGTGTCGGTCAACACCGCCGCCATCGCCCGACCCGAGCTGCTCGCCGAGCTGTCGCGGCAGTTCGGCTCGCAGTGCATCGTGTTGTCCGTCGATGCGCGCACCGTTCCGGCCGGCGAGGCCCCAACACCGTCGGGCTGGGAAGTCACCACCCACGGTGGTCGGCGTGGTACCGGTATCGACGCCATCGAATGGGCCGCTCGTGGGGCCGAACTCGGGGTGGGGGAGATCCTGCTCAATTCGATGGACGCCGATGGCACCAAGACCGGTTTCGATCTGGCGATGCTGCGTGCTGTGCGGGCCGCGGTGACGGTTCCGGTGATCGCCAGCGGTGGTGCGGGCGCGGTGGAACATTTTCCGCCGGCGGTTGTTGCAGGAGCCGACGCCGTACTGGCCGCAACCGTCTTCCATTTCCGGGAGCTGACCATCGCCCAGGTCAAGGCGGCGATGGCGGCCGAAGGGATCATTGTCCGGTGACACTTCACCCCGATATTGCCGCGCGGCTCAAACGCAATGCTGACGGTCTGTTCACGGCCGTGGTCCAGCAACACGGCACCGGTGATGTGCTGATGGTCGCGTGGATGGACGACGATGCGCTGGCACGCACGCTGGCCACCCGGGAAGCCACGTATTTCTCCCGATCGCGCGGTGAGCAGTGGATCAAGGGCCTGACCTCGGGGCACACCCAGCGCGTGCACTCGGTGCGGCTGGACTGCGACGGGGATGCGGTTCTGCTCGAGGTCGACCAGGTCGGCGGGGCCTGCCACACCGGTGACCACAGCTGTTTTGACGCTGACCTGCTCTTGGCCGCCGAGGACTAAATGGGCCGAGCAGACGTAAAAGGGTACAAATTCGTGCGGAAAAGTACATGTTTGCGTCTGCTCGCCAAGGGTCGGCGCGCGTTTCGCTGCCGCGCCTTGTCGGTGGCCTGCATCAGAATCACCCCATGACCGACACCGCGCAGGGCCGCAAGGCGCGCGGTGCGTTTTTTACCCCACCCGAAATCGCGCAGTACATCGCCTCCTGGGCCATCCGCACCGCCAGTGACCGCATTCTGGAACCTTCCTCCGGCGACGCGGCGTTCCTGGTGGCGGCCACGGACCGATTGCGGGCACTCGGCGGTGAAACGGGAGAGCGGCCCGAAGTGGATGGCGTCGAAATCCATTCCGATAGCGCTGCCGTTGCCCGACGCCGGGTTACCGCCGCCGGGGGTGACCCGCGGATCCACGTCGGCGACTTCTTCGCGGTGCTACCCCGGCCGACCTACTCCGCGGTCATCGGCAACCCGCCCTACATCCGCTATCAGCAGTTCCGGGGCGAATCCAGGGCCGAGTCCCGTAAGGCGGCGCTCAGTGCGGGGGTCGCGCTGTCGGGGCTGGCGTCCAGTTGGGCAGCGTTCACCGTGCATGCCGCGATGTTCCTGCGCGACGGCGGCCGCATGGGCCTGGTCCTGCCGGGTGAACTGCTGAGCGTCAACTACGCCGGGGTGGTCAGGAAGTTTCTGTTCGACCGGTTTGCGACCGTCGATCTGGTGCTGTTCGACGAGCAGGTGTTCCCCGGCGCCGAGGCCGATGTCGTGTTACTGCTCGCCGACGGTTTCAACAACGGGCCAAGCGCACACGCCACCATCCACCGCGCACCCAATGCGGCGTCGCTGACCTCTGTTCTTGCCCAACATCATTGGGTGCCACCGGACCCTTCTGATAAGTGGGTCAGCGGTCTCATCGGCGGGGCGTCGGCCACTCAGATCGCGGCGCTGACCTCAGCGGGTCACTTCACCACCCTCGATCAGTGGGGTGACACCACGTTGGGAATGGTCACCGGAAACAACGGCTACTTCGCGCTGTCCCGGCAGCGGGTGGCCGAACTCGGATTGCGTCGCAGCGATGTGCTTCGCCTGTCGCCGCCGGGCAGTGCGCACCTGCGCGGGTTGGTGCTCTCACCGGAGTTGTTGCGGCGGTTGGAGGATGAGGGCAAATCGGTGTTCCTGTTCCGCCCCGACGGTGACCCATCTCGGGCCGCTCAACGGTATATCGACGCCGGCTACACCGCGGGCGTACACAACGCCTACAAATGTCGGGTCCGCACACCGTGGTACCGCGTTCCGCTGCTGCGGCCCGCGGATCTGTTGCTGACGTGTATGAACGCCGATACGCCACGCCTGGTGGCCAACCAGGTCAAAGCCCATCACCTCAACTCGGTGCACGGCGTCTATCTGCATGACGGTGTCGGCGCGCTGGGGCGGGACTTGTTGCCGGTGGCGATGCTCAACTCCGTCACCGTGTTGCACGCCGAGATGGTGGGCCGAGCCTATGGGGGCGGCATCCTGAAGATCGAACCACGGGAAGCCGACCGGTGGGCGGTCCCCTCGGAGCATCTGGTCACCAGCCATGCCGACGCGCTGCGGGCGGTTCGGCGCCAGGTCGCCACCCATCTTCGGCATGGCCGGCTGATGGCGGCGGTGGAGATCGTCGACGAAGCCCTTGAGCTGCAGCGCCATGTCGAATCCCGGAAAGCACTGAATTCCCTGCGGGCGGCTCATGATTCGCTATCATCGCGACGGCAGACCAGGTCGCGTAGTGGCCGCTGAGTCTGCGAAAGCCACCGCGTGGGCCATCTTCGACCGGATCGTCGCCGATGCTGCGCCTGGCGGCGTGCACAGCAACCCCTGGCGGCAGGGCACCGGCGAACAGCCCACCTTCGTACCGGACTTCGCGGTGCTGCAGAAGCTCCTCGGGGTTCCGCTGTACCTGCAGGCCGATACCAACACCGGTGTGCCCGCGCTTGCGCTGGATGTCTGGCTGTCCTACGAACTCCGACGCGCGGGCTTCGAACCGGACGCCGTCTGGCCGCGTTCCAGCAACCCGCGGATCATGCCCCGTTCCATCGCCAGCCTGCTCGCCGAACTACCTCGGCATGAACGAGAACCCCTGCAGCGCCGACTTTTCGGAAAGACTGCCATGAAGGGCGTGGTGGGCTCGAGCGCCAATATCCTCGGCAAGAACTACGTCAAGCAGGTCGACGTCGTCATGTCGGACTGGGACACCGGTCCCGAACTGCTGATCAGCACCAAACGGATGGATTCGAGCTTCGGTAAGAACGCCGCCAACCGGGTCGAGGAAAGCTATGGCGACGTCAAGAATCTGCGGCTGCGACATCCGCTGGCTGCACTCGGCTTCGTCTACGGGTTGCGGTCGACCATCCTGGAAACCGAGCCCAACAAAGCAGAATGGTTGATCGACCTGCTGCAGAAGCTGGGCAACGAGGACGACGCCTACCACGGCGTCGCACTGGTGATGATCGACTATGACGTTGACATCGTCAGTAGTGCAGATGATTCGGGTGATGATGACGACGGCGATGACCCTCTGGTTGCGGCGGGTATCACCCCGGCCCCGGTGGACTCCGAGCAGGGCAGCCTCGATTTCGCCGGCGTCGACGA
The DNA here is from genome assembly GCF_965229105.1 of Mycobacterium sp. Lineage (GTDB taxonomy): Bacteria > Actinomycetota > Actinomycetes > Mycobacteriales > Mycobacteriaceae > Mycobacterium. Next base: position 4,276,951 of record NZ_OZ245858.1, on the reverse strand, counting down.
GGCGTTGGCCCTACTGCCCGCGGTGACCATCCGGCACGCCGAGGTGCCCGAAGCACTTGCGCCGTCGGTCTTTCTGGCCACGATGGTCCGGCGCGTTCTCGATGTCACCCCGGTGGCGCGGCATCGGGAAGCGCGGGCACGGGTGAAATCTCCCGGATAGCCACGCCGGTGCTACGTGAAGGACTCCTTCAGGGCACTTAGGTGGGTTCTGCTTGCCGCCGCGGCGGCCACCGGATCACGGCCAGTGATGGCGTCGACGAGTTGCTGGTGCGCGTTGTGATCGGCGGATTCACTCGGTACCGGCCGGATCTTGAGCATATCGATCATGGCCGGTCGCAGCCGCGGCAGGAACGTGTCGAACAACTGCGTCAGCACGTCGTTGTGCGCAGCCACGATCACCGCACGGTGGAACGCCATATCGGCGTCGACATGGTCGGATATCGACTGGACTCCGAGGCCGCGGGCAGCCAGGGTGCGACGCAGGATGCGCAGATCGGCGGGGGTACGTCGGGCGGCGGCCAGCGCGGCAGCCTCGGTTTCGATCGCGAGTCGCGCTTCGATGACGGAAGCAACTGTCGCGCGGCGCAGCACGCTGTCCCAGTCTTCGGTCGCATCGAGTGCGGTGACAAACACCCCGGCGCCCTGGCGACTGTCGAGCACGCCCTTCCCCGCCAGTTCGCGGATCGCCTCGCGCAGAGTGGAGCGGCCGACGCCGAGTTGCGCCGCGAGAGTGGTCTCGCCCGGCAGGCGATGCCCGAGTGGCCATTCGCCGCCGCGGATTCGCGTCAAGAGCAACTCGGCGGTCTGGGCAGCCAGCGGTTGACGCTGAACTTGAGAGATCATCGCGTACCTCTCTACTTGTCTGAGGAGTTGTGTATAGTCTAGCCATCATGATGTGCCTTCTTCTGCTTAACCGCCACGGCAGGGCCTGAATCGACTGGCCCCCTGCCGTGGGGTGGTGTGGTGCCGGTCGGATCTCCCGTCCGTCGAATAGGAACATTCATGATCTGGAACCATCAAACGCCCTCTCGGATGCCTTGGCACCGCTACGGCAACATCTATGACCGTGTGGAAGTTCCACTGGTACAACGGAATTGGCCTACCGCCAAGATTAGCGCTGCGCCCCTGTGGGTGCCCGTCGACCTGCGTGACGGCAACCAGGCGCTGGCCGAACCAATGGACCCGGCCCGCAAGCGGCAGTTCTTCGAACTGCTGGTTGACATGGGCTACAAGGAGATCGAAGTCGGTTATCCGTCTGCGTCGCAGACTGACTTCGACTTCGTGCGGCTTCTCGCCGAATCCAATATCGCACCGACTGATGTCACCATCGTGGTTTTCACTCCTGCCCGGCGCGATCTGATCGAGCGCACGGCCGAATCCATCCGCGGGATTCGCAACGATGTGGTCATCCACATGTACACCGCGACCGCCCCGGCCTGGCGAAACACCGTCCTGGACAAGAGCCGTGACGAGCTCCGCGAGCTGATTTTGGCCGGCGGTCGAGATGTGTTGGAGTTCGCTGGCGACCGGCCCAACACCCGCTTCGAATTCTCCCCTGAGGTGTTCAACCTCACGGAGCCGGATTATGTGCTGGAGATCTGTGACGAGATGACGCGACTGTGGGAGGCCGAGCCGGAACGCCCAGTTATCCTGAATCTGCCTGCGACAGTGGAGGTGGCCACTCCGAATGTGTATGCCGACCAGATTGAGTACATGCACCGCAACCTCGCGCGCCGCGACAGTGTGATCCTGTCGGTGCATCCGCACAACGACCGGGGCACCGGCATCGCTTGCGCGGAACTGGCGGTGCTGGCCGGCGCGCAGCGCGTCGAGGGATGCGTGTTCGGCAACGGGGAACGTACTGGCAATGTCGACATTGCCACTCTGGCGCTCAATCTGTTCGCCCAGGGCGTCGATCCGATGATCGACTTCTCCGATATCGACGAGATCGCCCGCACTGTCGCGCACTGCACGCGGATGCCCATCCACGAACGGCACCCCTATGTCGGCGACCTGGTGCACACCGCGTTTTCAGGCACCCACCAGGACGCCATCAAGAAGGGGTTCGCCGAGCACCGCGCCCGCGCCGAGGCCACAGGCCGTCCAGAGAGCGAAATTGATTGGCGGGTACCGTATCTGCCGATCGACCCGGCGGATATCGGCCGCACCTACGATGCAGTCATCCGGGTCAACTCGCAATCCGGTAAAGGTGGCATCGCGTACCTTCTGCTCACCGAATACGGGCTGGATCTGCCGCGGCGCCTGCAAATCGACTTCGCGCGGCACGTGCAGGGCCACACCGACGAGACCGGAGCCGAGGTGACCGCCGCCGAGTTGTACGACCTGTTTGAGTCTGTCTACCTTGACCGACGGGGTCCGGTGGAACTCAAAGAGTGGCGCACAGGCAGTGACGAATCGACGGAAATCACCCTCGTCGTCGAGGGTCGCCCTGAGACCAGCGTGCACCACAGCATCGGCCCGGTAGAGGCCCTGACCCGTGCGCTGGACCGGGTCGGCCGTCCGGTCGAGATCTTGAGTCTGACGCAGCAGTCGATCGGCGACACCGCCGTCACCTACCTGGAGTACCGGTGCGGCGACGCGGCCGGGTGGGCATGTGGCCGCAGCGATTCGGTGCTGGCCGCCTCGATGGCCGCGGTGCTGGTGGCCGTCAACGCGCCCGCAGCGCCTCGAGTGCCTTGTCAGCGTGGGTGTCCATGCTGACCTCGCTGGCGATCACCTGGAGGACCTTGCCGTCGGTGTCGATCACGAACGTGGTGCGCTTGACGGGCATCAGTTTGCCGAGCAGACCTCGCTTGACGCCGAAGCTGGTGGCGACCGCGCCGTCGACATCGGAGAGCAGCGGGTAGTCGAACTTCTGCTTATCGGCGAACTGCGCCTGCTTGTCGACGCTGTCGGTGCTGATGCCGACGCGTTGGGCGCCGACGGCGGTGAACTCCGACGCCAGGTCCCGGAAGTGGCAGGCTTCCTTGGTGCAACCGGGTGTCATGGCCGCCGGGTAGAAAAACAGCACCACCGGTCCCTGTGCCAAGAAGTCGCTGAACTTCCGTTCGGTGCCGGTCTGGTCGGGTAGTGCAAAGTCCTTGACGACATCCCCAGTTTTCATGGAGGCCCACGCTACGCCGGTGGGTGACGGCCGGTCTGGGAGGATGGGGCGGTGCAAGCCAACGCTTCGGCCGCTCGGATAGCCGTCACCACCGCGCGTGAGGACTTCCGCGCACTCGCAGCCGAGCACCGCGTCGTCCCGGTGACCCGTAAGGTCCTCGCCGACAGCGAAACGCCACTCTCCGCGTACCGGAAACTGGCCGCCAACCGGCCGGGGACCTTCCTGCTGGAATCGGCGGAGAACGGGCGGTCGTGGTCGCGGTGGTCGTTCATCGGCGCGGGTGCCCCTTCGGCGCTGACGGTGCGCGACGGTGAAGCGGTGTGGCTCGGCGCCATCCCGCAGGACGCTCCCCGCGGTGGAGATCCGCTGCGTGCCCTCAGCGCGACGCTGGAGTTGCTTTCCACGGCGTCGATGCCGGGGCTACCGCCCCTGTCGAGTGGCCTGGTCGGCTTCTTCGCCTACGACCTGGTGCGCCGCTTGGAGCGGCTACCCGAATTGGCAGTCGACGATCTTCAACTCCCCGACATGCTGATGCTGTTGGCCACCGATATCGCTGCCGTGGACCACCACGAAGGCACCATCACGTTGATTGCCAACGCGGTCAACTGGAACGGGACCGACGATCGGGTCGAGGATGCCTACGACGATGCCGTGGCACGGCTGGACGTGATGACCGAGGCGCTGGGTCAGCCGCTGTCGTCGACGGTGGCCACCTTCGAACGTCCCGAACCGCGGCACCGCGGGCAGCGCACTGTCGCCGAATACGAGGCGATCGTCGAGAAGCTCGTCGGTGACATCGAAGCCGGCGAGGCCTTCCAGGTGGTGCCGTCGCAGCGCTTCGAGATGGACACCGCCGTCGATCCGATCGACGTCTATCGGATGTTGCGGGTGTCGAACCCCAGCCCGTACATGTATCTGCTCCATGTTCCCGATGATGTTGGGGGAACGGCATTTTCGATCGTCGGCTCCAGTCCGGAAGCGCTGGTGACCGTCCAGGACGGCTGGGCCACGACGCACCCGATCGCCGGCACCCGCTGGCGCGGCGATACCGATGAGGAAGACCAGCTCCTGGCCAAAGAGCTTTTGGAAGACGAGAAGGAGCGCGCCGAGCACTTGATGCTGGTCGACCTCGGCCGCAACGATCTCGGTCGGGTCTGCGTGCCCGGCACGGTGCGCGTGGAGGATTACAGCCATATCGAGCGATACAGCCACGTCATGCACCTGGTATCCACCGTGACCGGTCAGCTCGCCGACGGCCGGACCGCGCTGGACGCCATCACCGCCTGCTTCCCCGCGGGAACGCTGTCCGGTGCGCCGAAGGTGCGAGCAATGCAACTCATCGAGGAGGTCGAGAAGACGCGTCGCGGTCTGTACGGCGGTGTGCTCGGCTACCTCGACTTCGCCGGTAACGCCGACTTCGCGATCGCCATCCGTACCGCGCTGATGAAAAACGGCACGGCCTATGTGCAGGCCGGTGGCGGCGTGGTGGCCGATTCCAACGGGATCTACGAGTACAACGAAGCGGCCAACAAGGCCAAGGCGGTCCTCAACGCGATCGCGGCCGCGGAGACCCTCGCTCCTGCGGCGCGGTCTACCGGCGATGGCTGACGACGATCGCGAGCGGCGGGGCAAGCGGACCATTCGCGTTGCCCAGCTGCTGCTGGTGGTGGCCAGCCTGCTGCTGTGGGTCGGATCGCGGCTGACGTGGGTGGTGGTCAGTTCGTTCGACGGCCTCGGGCAACCCAAGTCGGTCTCGCTCTCAGGTGCCTCCTGGTCGACGGCGCTGCTGCCTCTGGCGCTGCTGCTGTTGGCTGCGACGGTGGCCGCCCTGGCCGTCCGAGGCTGGCCACTGCGTCTGCTCGCTGTGCTGGTGGCGCTTGTCAGCGCCGCGACCGCGTATCTGGCGATCAGCCAGTGGGTCATTCCCGACCTCGCGATTCGCGCTGCTGATCTCGCCCAGGTTCAGGTGGCAGCGCTGGTCGGAACCGAACGACGCTATATCGGCGCCGCCCTCACACTGGCCGGCGCGGTGTGCACTCTGGTCGCGGCTGTTTTGCTGATGCGGTCGGCCGCGACGGGCCGGGCGGCCACGGCCAAGTACGTCGCCCCCGCAGCACGCCGTGAAGCGAGTCGTTCGGAGATTGTCGACGACGGCGCGACACCTGCCGGTGCGTCCTCCGAGAAGCCCACGATGTCGGAGCGAATGATCTGGGATGCACTTGACGAGGGCCGCGACCCGACGGACCGACAGCCGGGGTCCGGCACTGGTTCTGTCTGACAGGGCCGGTTATCGCTGATGCCTCCGTGGCGGTTACCCTTCATAGCGTCATCGGGACAGCCTTTGGGAAGGGAATGACAGCATGAGCTCGGCAACAGTGCTCGACTCCATTCTCGAGGGAGTCCGCGCTGACGTTGCCGCCCGCGAAGCCGTCGTGAGCATGGCCGAAATCAAGGCCGCCGCGAACGCCGCTCGGCCGCCGTTAAATGTGATGGCGGCGCTGCGCGAGCCCGGTATCGGAGTGATCGCGGAAGTCAAGCGCGCGAGCCCCTCCCGCGGTCAGCTGGCCACCATCACCGATCCGGCACACCTGGCGCGCGCCTACGAAAGTGGTGGCGCACGGATCATCAGCGTGCTGACCGAGGAGCGTCGTTTCCACGGTTCGCTCGACGACCTTGATGCAGTGCGCGCAGCCGTGTCGATTCCGGTGCTGCGCAAGGACTTTGTGGTCCGGCCGTACCAGATCCACGAGGCACGAGCGCACGGTGCCGATATGCTGCTGCTCATCGTCGCTGCCTTGGAGCAGCCCGCGCTGGCCTCGATGCTCGACCGCACCGAGTCGCTGGGGATGACCGCATTGGTCGAGGTCCACACCGAGCAGGAGGCGGACCGCGCCTTGGCGGCAGGTGCCCGGGTGATCGGGGTCAACGCGCGCGATCTGAAAACCCTCGAGGTCGACCGTGACTGCTTCGCCCGGATCGCACCCGGTTTGCCCAGTGACATCATCAGGATCGCCGAATCGGGTGTCCGGGGCACCGCGGACCTGCTCGCCTATGCCGGTGCTGGCGCTGATGCGGTGCTCGTCGGCGAAGGTTTGGTGACCAGTGGTGATCCGCGAAGCGCGGTAGCCGACCTGGTGACGGCGGGGACCCATCCCTCCTGCCCGAAGCCGTCCCGCTGAACTCTGATTGGCCGTTAGGCGTGAACGATGTCTGATTTTTCTTCTCCTGTTCTTCCGCGCTCGAGCGCGGCTATTGCCGAACCCACGGTGCACGACCCCGATGCGCGCGGTCACTGGGGTGTCTACGGTGGCCGACTGGTTCCCGAGGCGTTGATGGCCGTCATCGAAGAGGTGACTGCGGCCTATGAGAAGGCGCGGTCCGACCAGACCTTCCTCGACGAGTTGGACCGATTGCAGACGCATTACACCGGGCGTCCCTCCCCGCTGTACGAGGCGACCCGACTGTCCGAACATGCCGGCGGCGCCCGACTGTTCTTGAAGCGGGAAGACCTCAACCACACCGGATCTCACAAGATCAACAACGTGCTGGGCCAGGCGCTGCTGGCAAAGCAGATGGGTAAGACGCGGGTCATCGCCGAGACCGGCGCAGGCCAGCACGGGGTCGCGACCGCTACTGCATGTGCGCTCCTTGGTCTGGAGTGCGTCATCTATATGGGCGCTGTCGACACCGCGCGGCAAGGGCTCAACGTGGCGCGGATGCGTCTGCTCGGCGCCGAGGTGGTCTCGGTGGAGTCCGGTTCGAAGACGCTCAAGGACGCCATCAACGAAACGTTCCGGGACTGGGTGGCCGACGCCGACAACACCTATTACGCATTCGGCACCGCGGCCGGGCCGCATCCGTTCCCGACGATGGTGCGCGATTTCCAGCGTGTCATCGGTCTGGAAGCGCGGGTGCAGATCCAGGCGCAGGCCGGGCGACTGCCGGACGCGGTCACGGCCTGTATCGGTGGCGGATCGAACGCCATCGGCATCTTCCATGCCTTCATCGACGATCCCGACGTCAAGCTCGTCGGATACGAAGCGGCCGGTGACGGCGTCGAAACCGGCAGGCATGCAGCCACTTTCGCTGGAGGAACACTGGGCGCCTTCCAGGGTTCATTCTCCTATCTGCTGCAGGACGAGGACGGGCAAACCGTCGAATCGCATTCCATTTCCGCCGGCCTTGACTATCCGGGAGTCGGACCCGAGCATGCCTATCTCAAGGATCGCGGCCGCGCCGATTATCGTCCGATCACCGATAGCGAGGCGATGGACGCGTTCCGTCTGCTGTGCCGGACCGAGGGCATCATCCCGGCCATCGAATCGGCACACGCGATAGCCGGCGCGCTGAAACTCGGTGTCGAGTTGGGCCCGGCCTCGATCATCCTGGTCAACCTATCCGGCCGCGGTGACAAAGACGTCGAGACGGCCGCGAAGTGGTTTGGCCTGATGGACGGGGGAGTCGCGGGATCATGACCGTTCAGCAGAACGAAATCCGCGGACTGGCTACCACTTTCGAACGCTGCCGACGCGAAAACCGGGCCGCGTTGATCGGCTATCTGCCCACCGGCTACCCCGAAGTGTCGTCGTCGATCGAAGCGATGACCACTCTTGTCGAATCCGGCTGCGACATCGTGGAGGTCGGGGTTGCTTACTCCGACCCCGGAATGGATGGGCCGACCATCGCCGCGGCCACCGAGGCGGCGCTGCGCGGGGGTGTGCGGGTGCGGGATGCATTTCGGGCAGTGGAGGCCATCAGCAACGCCGGTGGTCAGGCCGTGGTGATGACTTACTGGAATCCGGTACTGAAGTACGGTGTCGACGCCTTCTCGCGTGATCTGGCCGCAGCGGGTGGATTGGGACTGATCACTCCGGATCTGATCCCCGAAGAGGCCGACGACTGGATCGCCGCCTCCGATGCACACGGACTCGACCGCATCTTCCTGGTGGCGCCGTCATCGACTCCGGAACGGCTGGCCAGCACCACCGCCGCCGCCCGAGGCTTCGTCTATGCGGCATCGACCATGGGTGTCACCGGTGCCCGCGACGCGGTCTCCAACAGCGCACCCGAGTTGGTCGCCCGCGTCAGAGCGCTCTCCGATATTCCCGTCGGAGTTGGGCTTGGCGTGCGCTCGCGGGCGCAGGCCGCCGAAATTGCCTCCTACGCAGACGGTGTCATCGTCGGCTCGGCGCTCGTCTCAGCACTGACCGACGGTCTGCCTGCAGTCCGGGCATTGACCGAAGAACTGGCAGCCGGAGTCCGGCAGAGAGTCTCTGGGGTTTCCGGTTGATATCGACGACGCTGGCTTCCTTTCCCAGTCCGGCACAGGGTGTCTGGCATCTGGGACCGATCCCGATCCGGGCATATGCGCTGTTCATCATCAGCGGCATCATCGCCGCGCTGGTGATCGGCGACCGCCGCTGGGAAGCTCGCGGCGGCGAGCGCGGCGTGATTTACGACATCGCGCTGTGGGCCGTGCCTTTCGGACTTATCGGCGGCCGGCTCTATCACGTGATGACCGACTGGAAGACGTACTTCGGCCCTGAGGGTGCGGGTGCTTTTGCGGCGCTGAAGATTTGGGACGGCGGCCTGGGTATCTGGGGCGCGGTGGCCCTCGGTGCTGTCGGTGCATGGATCGGCTGCAGGAGTCGCGGCATACCGTTGCCCGCATTCGGTGATGCGATCGCGCCTGGAATTATCTTGGCGCAGGCCATCGGTCGGCTGGGCAACTACTTCAACCAGGAGCTGTACGGTCGCGAGACCGATCTGCCCTGGGGGATGGAGATCTTCTACCGGCAGGATCCGTCGGGAATTCTCGACGTGCATTCCCTTGCCGGGGTGTCGACAGGCAAGGTCGCGGGCATCGTGCACCCGACATTCCTGTACGAGTTGCTGTGGAACCTCCTGATTTTTGCCCTTCTGATCTACGTCGACCGGCGCTTCAAGATCGGGCACGGCCGGTTGTTCGCGCTGTACGTGGCCGGCTACTGCGTGGGCAGGTTCTGGGTTGAGCTGATGCGCGACGATGTCGCCACTCAGATCGCCGGGATCCGGGTGAACTCCTTCACCTCGACCTTTGTGTTCATCGGTGCTGTCGTGTACTTCATCCTGGCGCCGAAGGGCCGCGAAGATCCGGCGACGCTCAAGGGCAACGCCGACGAGGAGTCGGTTGTCGAGGAGCTGTCCAAGGAACTCGCCGCAGTGGCCGCGACCACCGGCGTCGTTGCCGCGGCGACTGTTGCCGGGCGGGAGGACGAACCTGATCCCGAACCTGGCGATGACGAGCCCGAAGACAAGACCGAACTTGTCGAAGTGGTGGCGACCGAAGAGCCTGCTACCGACGAAGAAGATCTCGACGGGGACGACGAATCAGAAGCCGATGAGGTGGCGGAAGCCGAGGACGAGGCCATTGTTGAGGCTGAGGTGGCCGCACCGGATGTGGCGATCGAAACGGCAGCGGTCGCCGAGGACGAAGATCTGATCGACGAGGATCACGACCCGGTCAGCGACGAGGACCTCGAAGGTCTGACCGCTGACGTCGCCGCGTCTGGTGCCCCGGTCTCCGAGCAAGAAGAAGAGCTCGACGGGGGCGACGACGCGGAAGACGGCGAGGCGGCGGAAGTCGAGGCGGTTGCGGTCGGGACCGTCGTTCCGGAGGCGTCATCAATTGATGACGCCGTAGAAGAGGATGACGAAGAGGCCAGTCCCGAGGACGAGGCCATTGTTGAGGCTGAGGTGGCCGCACCGGATGTGGCGATCGAAACGGCAGTGGTCGCTGAGGACGAGGATCTGATCGATGAGGATCATGACCCGGTCAGCGACGAGGACCTCGAAGGTCTGACCGCTGACGTCGCCGCGTCTGGTGCCCCGGTCTCCGAGCAAGAAGAAGAGCTCGACGGGGACGACGAGGCGGAAGACGGCGAGGCGGCGGAAGCCGAGGCGGTTGCGGTCGGGACCGTCGTTCCGAAGGCGTCATCAATTGATGACGCCGTAGAAGAGGATGACGAAGAGGCCAGTCCCGAGGACGAGGCCATTGTTGAGGCTGAGGTGGCCGCACCGGATGTGGCGATCGAAACGGCAGCGGTCGCCGAAGACGAAGATCTGATAGACGAGGATCACGACCCGGTCGACGACGAGGACCTCGAAGAAACTGCGGCTGTACCTGCCGAGGGCGCCCCGGTCTCCGAGCAAGAAGCCGAACTGGATGACGAAGCCGAATCCGACACCGACGAAGCCGAATCCGAATCCGACACTGTCGACGAAGAGCCCAAGCAACCGGTGACCCCTGCGGTTACCGCTCCTGCGCCAGCACCAGCGACCAAGCGCTCGGTGTGGTCCCGCCTCCGGCGGCGCTGACCAGCGTCACCAACCGGCGGAGCCGGGTATGCCCTTGAATGGGCCGACCACCCAGCTCGTGATCCACCCGCCGTAGAAACCGCCGGGTTGCGGGACGACCGTCTCGCCGTTGACTGTGCAGCGATCGACCGCTGCCGTCATCACCGCAACGGCGCCGGCGAGATCGGTAAAACCGGGCGTCGGATTGAGGTAGGTCCACGCCGCCCGTGGGGCGGTCCGCTTCGCCGACACCACATCGAAGTAGCTGGCCGTGCCCTTCCACTCACACCACGATGACCCCGACGCCGGTCGCAGTACGCCCTCGGCGAACGCGTCCGCTGGCAGGTAATAGGTCGGAGGGTGGCTGGTCTCGAGGACACGAAAACCCCGCCGGGTGGATGCGACGACCTCCCCGCCCAGTTCCACTGTGATCGACCCCGTAAAAACCTCGAGGCGCGGCGGTCGCGGATAGTCCCAGACCGATTCGGTTGGCAGTGTCATGCCTCCAGCGTACGAACTTCACACGTGCGTCAATTTCATGCCCGAGCCTCAGCTGAACGGGAGCAAATTCTGGCATGCTGTGCCTATGACCGACCCGCAGTCCGGCTCGAACAGCAACGAAGGCTACCTGCCTCCGCCGCCGCCCTACGGCGCCGACTATCCGCCGCCGCCCGATGCGCAGTATCCGCCGCCCGGCGGCCAGTACCCTCCGCCAGGGCAGTACCCGCCGCCGCCCGGTGCGTACTACGACCCGAGCGCGCCGTTCGGTCGCCACCCCGTCACCGGTGAACCGCTGTCGGACAAGTCCAAAGTCATCGCGGGCTTGCTGCAGTTGATGGGCTTGTTCGGGCTCGTCGGCATCGGCCGGATCTACCTCGGATACACCGGTCTTGGTGTCGCTCAGCTACTTGTCGGCCTGGTCACATGCGGTATCGGCGCGGTCATCTGGGGCATCATCGACGCCGTCATGATGCTGACCGACAAGGTCCGCGATCCGCAGGGCCGTCCGCTGCGTGATGGAACCTAGCGCGGCACCGACGTCGACCCGGTTTGCGCGCCGTGCCGCGCTGGGAACCGGAGTCTTCTTCGCGGGGGCACTGACCTACATCGGTCTGGTCGACCCGCACCGGGAAGGATCGTTGTTCCCGCCGTGCCCGTTCAAATTGCTCACCGGCTGGAACTGCCCCGGGTGCGGCGGGCTGCGGATGACCCATGACCTGCTGCACGGTGACCTCGCAGCGGCCGTCGTCGACAACGTCTTTTTGCTCGTCGGTCTGCCCGCACTGCTGGTGTGGGTGCTGGTGCGCCTGCGTCAAGGGAAACGGGTGATGACCACGCCCGCCATGGCGGTGCTCGCCGTGCTTGCGATCACCTGGACCGTGGTCCGCAATCTGCCGGGCTTTCCGCTGGTCCCGACGCTTCTCGGCGGGTAGTCCCGCGGCCTCGCTGTTACACTCGACCATCGGTGGTGCGCACAATTGATCGAGTGCGCATTGCCATCGTCGGGCCGGTGCAGTCCCGGAATTCACACGTAGGACTGCGGCCGATTAGGGATCTGAGCGCCTCTCGCGCACACATATTTCTGGCACCGCAGGACAGGCTGCGGAGGTGCGTTGAACATGCTGTTTTCGGCGGTGCCAGAGGCTCAGGGTCTCTATGACCCGGCTCAGGAACATGATTCCTGCGGCGTGGCAATGGTCACCGACATCAAGGGCCGTCGCTCGCATTCCATTGTCTCGGATGGATTGATCGCACTCGAGCACCTCGAACATCGCGGCGCCGCCGGTGCCGAACCCAATAGCGGTGACGGCGCAGGCATTCTGCTGCAGCTGCCCGTTGAACTGCTGCGCGACGTGGTGGACTTCGAATTGCCCGCACCGGCCGCCGATGGCAGCAACGCTTTCGCCGCAGGTATCTGCTTTTTGCCGCAGGATCCGGCCGCGCGTGCGAGTGCGCAATCGCGGATCGAGGACATCGCCGCCGACGAAGGTATCGAGGTGCTGGGCTGGCGGCAGGTGCCTGTCGACCCGCAGGGTGCCGATATTGGCGCCACGGCACTGGGCTGCATGCCCTATATGGCGCAGTTGTTTGTCGCCGCTCCGGAACGCAAGGGTAGTCGGCTCGCCGGCATCGACCTGGACCGCAAGGTGTATCCGCTGCGCAAACGGGCCGGCCATGCCACCCCCGAAAGCCTGGCCGCAGGTACCGGGATCTACTTTGCGTCCCTGTCGTCGCGAACCATCACCTACAAGGGCATGCTGACGACGTTGCAGCTCCCCAGGTATTTCGAGGACCTGCGCGACGAGCGGTGCATGAGTGCGATCGCCATCGTGCACAGCCGGTTCTCCACCAATACGTTCCCGTCGTGGCCGCTGGCACACCCGTTCCGATTCGTCGCCCACAACGGGGAGATCAACACGGTGCGCGGCAACCGAAATCGGATGCACGCCCGCGAGGCCATGCTGGAAAGCGCCGTCATCGGTGGTGACCTGTCCCGTCTGTCGCCCATCTGCACGCCCGACGCGTCGGACTCGGCATCGTTTGATCAGACCCTGGAATTGCTGCACCTGGGCGGCCGCAGCCTGCCGCATGCGGTGATGATGATGATCCCGGAAGCGTGGGAGAACAACGCCACCCTGAGTCCGGCCCGGCGGGCGTTCTGCCAGTTCCACGCCTCGATCATGGAACCCTGGGACGGCCCGGCGTGTGTGACCTTCACCGACGGGACCGTGGTGGGGGCGGTGCTGGACCGCAACGGGCTGCGTCCCGGTCGGTGGTGGCGCACCATCGACGACCGGATCATCCTCGCCAGCGAGAGCGGTGTGCTCGACGTGCCGTCCGCCGAGGTCGTCGCCAAGGGCCGCCTCGAGCCAGGCAGAATGTTCCTTATCGATACCGCGGCAGGGCGGATCGTGTCCGACGACGAGGTCAAAGACGAACTGGCAGCGGCCCATCCGTATGCCGAGTGGCTGCACGCCGGTCTGGTCGATCTCACCACCTTGGCCGACCGTAGCCGGGTTCAGCCCAACCACGAATCGGTGGTGCGCCGCCAGATCTCGTTCGGCTACACCGAAGAAGATCTGCGCATCATGCTGACGCCGATGGCCGCCTCAGGTGGTGAGCCGCTCGGTTCCATGGGCACCGACACACCCACCGCGGTGCTCTCGCAGCGGTCCCGCCTTTTCTACGACTACTTCGTGGAACTCTTTGCCCAAGTGACCAATCCACCTCTGGACGCCATTCGCGAGGAGATCGTCACCTCGATGGCCCGGGTGATGGGACCCGAGCAGAACCTGCTGGCGCCGACGGCGGCGTCGTGTCGCCAGATCATGCTGCCCTGGCCGGTGCTCGATAACGACGAGCTGAACAAGATCGTCCACATCAACGATGACAGCGAGCATCCGGGTCTGAGGTCCACGGTGCTACGGGCGCTCTATGACGTCGAACGTGGCGGTGAGGGCCTGGCCGATGCGATCGACGAACTGCGGATGCGGGCATCGGAGGCCATCGCGAAAGGTGCTCGTACGCTGGTGATCTCGGACCGCGATTCCGATCACACCAGGGCACCGATCCCGTCCCTGCTGGCCGTTTCCGCGGTACACCACCATCTGGTCCGCACCAAGGAACGCACCACGGTGGCGTTGGTCGTCGAGAGCGGCGATGCCCGCGAGGTCCATCACATCGCGCTGCTCATCGGCTACGGTGCGGCCGCGGTCAACCCGTATCTGGCGTTCGAGTCGATCGAGGATCTGATCCGCGAGGGTGAACTCACCGGCATCGAAACCGCCACGGCCGTGCGCAATTACCTCAAGGCACTCGGCAAGGGTGTGATGAAGGTGATGAGCAAGATGGGTATTTCCACCGTCGGCTCTTACACCGCCGCGCAGGCGTTCGAGGCCATCGGTCTGGACAAGGCCGTGGTGGACGAATACCTGACCGGAACTGTCAGCCAGCTCGGCGGGGTGGGTCTCGACGTGATCGCCGAGGAAGTCAAACTGCGGCACCGTCGGGCCTATCCGGAGAACCCGACCGAGCGGGTGCACCGACGGCTCGAGGTGGGCGGCGAATACCAGTTCCGGCGGGAAGGTGAGCTGCACCTGTTCACACCGGAAACGGTCTTCCTACTTCAGCATTCGACCCGAACCGGACGCCACGAGGTATTCGCCAAGTACTCCGAGGAGGTCGACCGCCTCGCTCGCGAGGGCGGTGCGTTGCGCGGATTGTTCTCGTTCAAGACCGGGCTGCGTCCGCCGGTGCCGTTGGAGGATGTCGAGTCCGTCGAATCGATCTGCGCCCGGTTCAACACCGGCGCGATGAGCTACGGGTCGATCTCTGCCGAAGCCCACGAGACGATGGCGATCGCGATGAACAATCTCGGCGGTCGCTCGAATTCCGGTGAGGGCGGCGAAGATGTGGACCGACTCTACGATCCGCGCCGCCGCAGCGCCGTCAAGCAGGTGGCCTCGGGCCGGTTCGGGGTGACCAGCGACTACCTGGTGAACGCGTCTGATATCCAGATCAAGATGGCCCAGGGGGCCAAACCGGGTGAGGGCGGCCAGTTGCCCGGCTACAAGGTGTATCCGAATATCGCCAAGACGCGGCATTCGACGCCAGGCGTGGGACTGATCTCTCCACCGCCGCACCACGATATCTACTCGATCGAGGATCTGGCTCAGCTGATCCACGATCTGAAGAACGCCAACGCCGCCGCCCGGATCCACGTCAAACTGGTCAGTTCGGTGGGCGTCGGGACGGTCGCGGCCGGGGTGTCGAAAGCCCATGCCGACGTCGTGCTGATCAGTGGCTACGACGGCGGTACCGGCGCAGCGCCGCTGACGTCACTCAAGCATGCGGGTGCGCCTTGGGAAATCGGTCTGGCCGATACCCAACAGACATTGGTACTCAACGGTTTACGTGATCGGATCACCGTGCAGTGCGATGGCGGGATGCGCACTGCCAGGGATGTGATCGTGGCCGCACTGCTCGGTGCTGAGGAGTTCGGTTTCGCCACCGCGCCCCTGATCGTGTCGGGCTGCATCATGATGCGCGTCTGCCATCTCGATACCTGCCCGGTTGGCGTGGCCACCCAGAATCCCGAGCTGCGGGCAAGGTTCAACGGAAAACCGGAGTTCGTGGAGAACTTCTTCCGGTTTATCGCCGAAGACGTCCGGAAGTATCTGGCGGAGTTGGGTTTCCGCAGTATCGACGAAGCAGTCGGCCATGCCGAGACCCTCGACACCGCAGCTGGGGTCGCGCACTGGAAGAGCAAGGGGCTGGACCTGAGCCCGATCTTCCGGGCGCCGACCGACGCGCACGGCGCCACGTTGACCCAACGTCGCCGGGTCCGCGACCAGAACCACGGGCTGGAATTCGCGCTCGACAACACGCTCATCGCGCTGGCCGAGGGTGCGCTGGAAGACGCGCACAAGGTGGTCCTGGAGCTGCCGGTGCGCAACGTCAACCGCACTGTCGGCACCCTGTTGGGTTCGGAGGTGACCCGCCGCTACGGTGCTGCGGGGCTGCCGTCGGACACCATCACCGTCAAGCTGACCGGCTCGGCGGGACAGTCGCTCGGCGCGTTCCTGCCACCAGGTATCACCCTCGATCTGCTCGGTGACGCCAATGACTATGTCGGCAAGGGACTTTCCGGTGGTCGGATCATCGTGCGGCCACCCGATGACGTGTTGTTCCTGCCGGAGGACAACGTGATCGCCGGCAACACGTTGATGTACGGTGCCACCTCCGGTGAGGTGTTCCTGCGCGGCCGGGTGGGGGAGCGGTTCTGCGCCCGCAACTCCGGTGCGCTCGCCGTGACCGAGGGCGTCGGTGATCACGCGTGTGAGTACATGACGGGCGGGCGCGTGGTGGTGCTCGGCGAGACCGGCCGCAACATGGCGGCCGGGATGTCCGGCGGTATCGCCTACGTGCTGGGGCTCGACCCAGCGAAGGTGAACCCAGCGATGGTGGAGTTGCAGCACCTCGAACCCGAGGATCTGGCCTGGTTGCGTGAGGTGATAGCCAGGCATGCGCAATACACCGGGAGCACGGTCGCGTCCTCGGTATTGGCCGATTGGCCAAGGCGCAGTGCACAATTCACCAAAATCATGCCCACCGACTATCAGCGGGTGCTGCAAGCCACCCGGATGGCCAGGGCCGAAGGGCGCGATGTGGAAACGGCGATTATGGAGGCGACTCGTGGCTGACCCCCAGGGATTTCTGCAGGTCGCGAGGGTCGAGGCGGTCAAGCGTCCGGTCGACGAACGTGTCGGCGACTGGCGTGAGGTCTACGAGAGCCAGGATCCCCATCAGCGGGCCGGCGAGGTCAGCCAGCAGGCTCGTCGCTGCATGGATTGCGGGATTCCGTTCTGTCACTCGGGAACCGCAGGGTGCCCGCTGGGAAATCTGATCCCGGAGTGGAACGACCTGGTCCGTCGGGGCCGTTGGGATGCCGCAAGCGATCGACTGCACGCCACCAACAACTTTCCGGAGTTCACCGGCCGGCTCTGCCCGGCACCGTGTGAGGCCGCCTGTGTGTTGTCGATCGGAGAAGAGCAGACCGGCGGCAGTGTGACGATCAAGCGTATCGAGCAGGAGATCGTCGACCGGGCCTGGCTGGATGGCAGCATCGAACCTCAACCCGCGGCCATCTCGACGGGTAAGGGCGTCGCGATCGTCGGATCGGGGCCGGCCGGACTCGCTGCGGCACAACAACTCACCCGCGCGGGCCACCATGTGACCGTGTACGAGCGTGACGACCGGTTGGGGGGTCTGCTGCGCTACGGTATCCCGGAATACAAGCTGGAAAAGGCCACGCTGAATCAGCGGTTGACCCAGATGCGCGCGGAGGGCACACGTTTCGTCACCGACTGTGAAGTCGGCGTCGACCTGTCCGTTGAAGAACTGCGCAGCCGTTTCGACGCGGTCGTCCTGGCCGTCGGCGCGCTGCGCGGCCGGGACAACGACGTGGAAGGTCGTCACCTCAATGGGGTGCACCTGGCCATGGAGCATCTGGTTCCAGCAAACAAAGAATGTGAGGGCGACGGGCCCTCGCCGATCTCCGCCGCGGGCAAACATGTGGTGATCATCGGCGGCGGTGACACCGGGGCGGACTGCCTGGGCACGGCGCATCGTCAGGGTGCGGCATCGGTGACGCAGCTGGACTACAACCCGGAACCACCCGAACAGCGCGATGCGGACCGCTCACCGTGGCCGACGTGGCCGTTGGTGCTGCGCATGTCCCCGGCCCACGCAGAGGGCGGAATGCGCCGCTACGAGGTCGCCGTACAGCGTTTTATCGGCGATGACGACGGCAACCTCACAGCAATGGAAATCGCCGAAGTCCGGGTCAGTCGGGACGCGGACGGGCGGCGCTCCATCGAGCCCGTCGGGCAGTCCCTTGAGGTGCCGTGCGACCTGGCGCTGCTCGCCATCGGCTTCGAAGGCGTGGAGCAGATGGCGTTGCTCGACGGGCTCGGGCTGACGCTCAACGGCCGCGGCGCCCTGGCGTGCGGGTCGGATTGGCAGACCGCCTCACCTGGGGTTTTCGTCTGCGGTGACGCCCATCGGGGCGCCTCGTTGGTGGTCTGGGCCATCGCCGAGGGCCGTGCCGCCGCCCATGGGGTCGACACTTTCCTGATGGGGGAGTCCGACCTGCCGGAGCCGGTTCGACCCTCCGCATTGCCGCTAGCTGTTGTTTAGGTGACGGGATTGCCAACTCATCTGTATCGGTCGAGAAGCACAGTAAGCGCGACTATGCTGACTCGTCGTGAGTAGACGCGGGAAGATCGTTTGTACGCTCGGACCGGCCACGGGAACCGATGAGTCCGTCAGGGCACTTGTCGAAGCCGGATGCGATGTGGCCCGCCTGAATTTCAGCCACGGCGACTATGCCGACCATGAGGCCGCCTATAAGCGGGTTCGGGCTGCCTCCGACGTGACGGGCCGCGCTGTCGGCATCATGGCGGACTTGCAGGGACCCAAGATCCGGCTGGGCCGGTTCGCGGACGGACCGACGGTCTGGGCCAACGGCGAAACCATCCGGATCACCGTGGAGGACTTCCTCGGCAACCACGACCGGGTCTCCACCACCTACAAGCGGTTATCGCAGGATGCGGCACCCGGTGACCGGGTCCTCGTCGATGACGGCAACGTCGGTCTGGTAGTCGAACATATCGACGGTGACGACGTGGTCTGCACCGTCACCGAAGGCGGCAAGGTCAGCAATAACAAGGGTATGTCGCTGCCGGGGATGAATGTGTCCGCCCCGCCGCTGTCCGAAAAGGACATCGAAGACCTGGAATTCGCGCTGCGACTCGGTGTCGATCTGGTGGCGTTGTCATTCGTGAGGTCGCCGGCCGATATCGAGCTGGTCCACGAGGTGATGGACCGCGTCGGTCGTCGGGTGCCGGTGATCGCCAAGCTGGAAAAACCGGAAGCCATCGACAACCTCGAGGCGATCGTGCTGGCGTTCGACGCGATCATGGTGGCCCGCGGTGATCTCGGTGTCGAGCTGCCGCTCGAAGAGGTGCCGCTGGTACAGAAGCGCGCCATTCAGATCGCTCGGGAGAACGCCAAACCGGTCATCGTCGCCACGCAGATGCTGGAGTCGATGATCGAGAACTCCCGGCCCACCCGGGCGGAGGCCTCCGACGTGGCCAACGCCGTGCTCGACGGGGCCGATGCGGTGATGCTCTCCGGTGAGACCTCGGTGGGCAAATACGCCCTGGAGGCGGTGCGGACGATGGCCCGCATCGTGTCCGCCGTCGAAGAGAACTCGACGGCCGCACCCCCCTTGACCCATGTGCCCCGCACCAAGCGCGGCGTCATCTCGTATGCGGCCCGCGATATCGGCGAACGTCTTGATGCCAAGGCGCTGGTGGCGTTCACCCAGTCCGGTGACACCGTCAAACGCCTGGCCCGGTTGCACACCCCACTGCCGCTCCTGGCATTCACCGCGCGTCCCGAAGTCCGCAGCCAGCTGGCGCTGACCTGGGGGACCGAGACGTTCATCGTCCCCCACATCGAGACCACCGACGGGATGATCCGCCAGGTCGATCAGTCCCTGCTCGACCTGGGCCGATACAAGCGTGGTGACCTGGTGGTCATCGTCGCCGGCGCCCCGCCTGGCACAGTAGGGTCGACCAACCTGATCCACGTACACCGGATCGGCGAGGACGACCACTAACCTCAGGAGCCTTTTTGCCAGTCAGCGACTTCGACCAGCTACTGGCAGTTCTGGATCTCCGCACGACCGGTGACGACACGTTCGTCGGCAGCCATCCGAGCAAGAATCCGGTCCGGACGTTCGGTGGCCAGATGACGGCGCAGGCCTTCGTCGCGGCCGGCCGAACGGTCAGCCAGGGCCTGCCGCCCAGTGCGCTGTCCATGCATTTCATCGCCGGTGGTGATCCGAGCCAGGATCTCGAATTCACCGTGGTGCGGCTGCGGGATGAGCGCCGCTTCGCCAACCGGCGCGTCGACATCACCCAGGGCGGCGCGCTACTCGGGTCGGCGCTGATCTCGTATGTGTCCGCGGGCAAGGGGCTCGAGCACGGGATCGACGCGCCCGACGTGCCCCGCCCGGAGGTCCTGCCGACAATCGGTGACCTGTTGGCGGGCTACGAGGACAAGGTGCCGCATTTCGCCGAGGCGTTGCGGCCCATCGAGTGGCGCTACACCAACGATCCGGCCTGGGTGATGCGTGACAAGGGTGAGCAGCTGGCGCACAACCGGGTGTGGATGAAGACGCTGGGACCGATGCCCGCCGACCCGGTTCTGCACCAGGCGGCTCTGGTGTATTCCTCGGACACCACGGTGTTGGACTCGATCATCACCACCCACGGCTTGTCATGGGGGTGGGACCGGATCTTTGCGGTGTCGATCAACCACTCGGTGTGGTTCCACCGGCCATTCCGGTTCGACGAGTGGGTGCTCTACTCGACGACGTCCCCGGTGGCCGCGGAATCCCGAGGTTTGGGCACCGGGCACTTCTTCGACGCGGCGGGCCAGTTGGTCGCCACGGTTGTGCAGGAAGGCATCGTCAAGCACTTCCCCGGCCTGGAGAAAAACTAGCCGCCCGCAGGCACCGGGACATTCACAAAGAACGGCATATCGTCGTGGAACTGCTGCTGGCACTGGTCCGTCGCAGCGGTGTCGTCACCGGCGGAGGTCAGGCACGGCATCAGACCGTCGGGTTTGAACATGCCCCACAGGGCGACGCCGATGATGATCAGAGTCAAGGCGATGCCGAGCATCCCGAACCAGATGCCCGTTCGAGCCGCCCCGCCATTGGTCGCTTCACCGCGTTTGAAGAGCCGTCGGCCTTTTACGCCGAGAATGATCGCGATGATGCCGAACGGTAGGGCACCCCACGTCGTGAAGATGGTCAGTACCGAGAAAGCTCCGCACACCGCGGCCCAGGTGCCCATCCCGTTTCGCGCAGGCGGCTGCGAAGGCGGGTACTGACTGGGTTGCGGCGGATACGGCTGGCCGACAGGCCCTGGCGATTGCGTCATTGCTGTACCCCCGACAGATACGTAGCAGTGTTAATTCGCCGACATGCTATTTCGCGAGCGTGCGTCACAGATGGGAATGGACAATGTTTGGGTTGACTCGCGCTACGGCTGCGACTACGGGGTGGGCGTCAGCGTGATGCTGAACTGGTTCTCCAGATTTCCGCGGAATTCGTCTTCGCACTGGGCCTGCGCTGAGGTGTCGTTACCGGCGGACTGCATGCAGTCGACGTAATCGCGACCGCCGATCTTGAAGAAGCCCCACACTCCGAACGCGATGACGCATGCGCTGAGGATGATGCCAAGGACGCCGAGGACGACGCCGGCGATCGCGATGCCACCGTTGGTCGCTTCACCGCTCTTGGCGCGACGGTAGCCGACGAAGCCGAGGACAACCGCGGCGATGCCGAGCAGAAAACCGCCGAACACCGTCAGCGCTGCTGGCAGCGACAGGATCGCGGTGATCAGTGCGGCGATACCCAAACCGTTCTTGGGGGCGGCCGGCGGTGGCGTGTATCCGGCATAGGGCTGGGGCGGCGGCGGTGGGTAATACCCGGCCTGAGGTGGATAAGGCGGCGGGTACTGCGGGGGCTGACCCTGGGGATAGCCGCCGGGCGCACCAGGATAGGGCGGTGGCGGATTCTGCGGTGGCCCCGCGGGTGTTCCGGGCTGGCTGGAGGATTCAGGCGTTTCAGTCATGGCGTGCGCTCCAGATCAGGTTGCGGTGGACGAGACCCGCTGCCAGAGTACCTGGCTACCGCCATTTCCAGTCGAGGACATCCGATGTCGTCAGCCAGATGATGTGTTGCCACGACCACGGTTCGGTCCGTGGCGAGCAGTCCACCATCTGTGGTGAGTAACTCGCGCAGGAGTGCATCGGCATCGGTCGCGGACAGGTGTTCCGTCGGTTCGTCGAGCAGCAGTACCGGTGCGCGACATAACAACACCCGCGCCAGTAGCAGCCTGCGCCGCTGTCCGGCCGAGAGTGCCGACGCACCGCCGACCAGCACGGTGGACAGATTCTCCGGTAATGCACTCAACCAGTCGCCGAGGCCGACGCGGGCCAGCGCTTCGGTTAGTTCGACATCGGTGCAGTCACCGCGAACCACTAGCAAGTTATCGCGGACCGTCGTGGCGAAGATATGTGCGTCTTCGGCGAAATAAGCTATCCGGGAACGTAATTCGCGCTCCGAGACCGATCCGATCGGCACCCCGCCGACGGTGAGCGCACCCGATATCGGCGGCAACAGACCGGCCAACGTCATCAGCAGGGTCGTTTTGCCGGACCCGCTCGGGCCGGTAATTGCCAGCCGGGCACCCGGATTCAGGGCGAGGCTGACCGCGACGCCTGCGTTCGCGCCGGAGTGACCGGACCGCAACTCGGTGCTGCGTACGCGGCAATCCGCTGGCACCGCAGCCGGCACCACAGGTGTCGGGTCGGTGGTTGGGCCGGTGAGGCCGAGTAGTCGGCGGGCAGCGATCCGTGACCGGGTCAGCTGGATCGCAGCCGCGGGAAGGGGGCCCGTCGCCTCGAAGGAGGACAGCGGTAACAGCATCAGGATGGCCAGCGTGGTCGCGGCGACCGACCCCGAGATACCGATCCCGATGACGACCGCGCCGAGCACGCTGGCACCGATTGCCGCGGTCGGCACCGCCGCCCCGTAGGCGCCGGGTATCGCAGCTGTGTCGACCGCCTTGGCCCAGTCTTCTTGGCGCTGAGCCGATTCGGCGATGATCGCGGGCAGTCGACCACTGACGCGCAATTCGGGAGCGTGTTCTAATGCCAGCATGGCGGCGATATCCCGGTCGCTGTGGTGGGTCCGTGCGAGTTCCTCCTGCGCGGTGGCCCCGCGGGCCGCCAGCCACGGTGCCACTACCCCCGCGATCAACAGGCAGGCGGCCAGCACCGCGGCGGCAGGCAGTGAGATCACCGCGATCACACCGACCGCGGCCGCCGCAAGCACGGCGGCCACCGCGATCGGTAGGACCGCGCGCACCAGCGCATCGGCGAGTTCGTCGACATCGGATCCAACCCGGCCGACCAGCTCACCGGCGTGCAGTCGGGCGGTGACATCGACGGGGCCACGGGCGAGTTGGTGGTAGATGCCGGTTCGAGCCGAGCCTGCGGCCCGCAACGCGGTGTCATGGGAGGCGAGACGTTCGCAGTAGTGCAGCACGCCGCGAGAGATGCCGAACGCACGGACGGCGACCACGGCCACCGACAGGTCCAGAATCGGCGGCATCTGCCAGGCCCTGGTGATCAGCCACGCCGAAACACCGGCCAGGGCCAATGCACTGGCCAATGACAGCACGCCGAACCCGATGGCAAGCAGCAGTCGGGGCAGTCGCGGTCGCAGCAGTGGCAACGCCCGCAGCAGCGGGTCCTCAGACCGACGCATGGCTCGTCACCTCGACGATCTGGTCACCGATGGCGAGGACCGGCGCGCGGTGCCCGACGATGATGACGGTCGCACCCCGTCGCGCCCGCAGCGCTATCGCCGCAAGGGCACCTGCCTCGGTCTGGGCATCCAGATGGGCGGTCGGCTCATCGAGGAGCAGCACCGGCGCGGGGGAGCCCAGCGCCCTGGCCAGACCAAGTCGCTGGCGCTGCCCCAACGACAGGCCGACGCCGCCGCGACCCAGCTCGGTTCGCAGCCCATTCGGCAAACTGCTCAGTACCTCATCGAAACCCGATGCAGCACAGGCAGATTCGAGATCATCCAGTTCGCCGAACAGGGACAGGTTCTCGGCAACCGTTCCTGGGATGAGTACCGGCCGCTGCGCCAACCACGACACCTGACGCCACCACGCCTGCGGTTCCAGGTCGGTGATAGCGACGTCACCGATGGTGACCCGGCCTGCGGTGGGTGCCGTCAACCCGGCAATAACCTGCAACGTGGTGGACTTGCCTGCCCCGTTGGCGCCGGTGAGGACGGTGACGGCGCCGGGCGGACACTCGGCGGTCAGGTGGTGGGGGGCCGGCCCGTCGCGACCGTCGACGCTGAGGTGCTCGATCAGGATCGTCTTACCCGTTGCGGAGACAGTCGCGGTGCCCTGCGTCGGGGTGGCCGCGGTGTCGATCAAGGTGAAGGCCTTGTCCGCGGCCGACTTACCGTCCTGGGCGGCGTGGAATTCGACGCCGACCCGGCGCAGCGGCCAGAACACCTCAGGGGCCAGCAGCAGCGCGGTCAACCCGCTTTCCAGGGAGATCTCGCCATAGACCAGCCGAAGCCCGACGCTGACGGCCACCAGTGCGACACCGAGCGTCGCCACCAGTTCGAGGACGAGGGTGGACAGGAACGCCACGCGCAGCGTCGCCATCGCCGAACGACGATGCGCCGCACTGAGATCAGCAATGCGGTCACCCGGCCCTTCGGCCCTACCGAGGGCTCGCAGGGTGGGGATGCCCGCGATGAGGTCCAGTAGCCGGGCCTGCAGTGTCGTCATCGCGGCCAGTGCTGCCGCAGAGCGCTCTGCGGTGGCCAGCCCGATCAGCACCATGAACACCGGGATGAGCGGCAGTGCGATCACCACCGTGATGGCGGCCTGCAGGTCGTAAAGCGCGATCACCACTACGGCGGCGGGAGTCAGGATCGCAGCGAGAAACAGCGCGGGCAGATAGGCAGTGAAGTACGGCCGCAGCCCGTCGAGCCCGCGCAGCACCACAAACGCGGCGTCATCGCGTTGCTGAGCGAGCTGCCGGGGCTCTGCCGATGTCACCGACCGGAGCACCTGACCGCCGAGGTCGGCGATCGTCGCGCTGGCACCGCGCTGGCTGAGCCGGACCTGAACAAATTGCGCGGCGACGCGAATCGCCCACAACCCGAACAGGATCAGCAGCCACGAGGTCCAGTGCGCCAGCGTTCGGGTGGCCGGATCGGTGATGACTCCGGCAACGATGTGCGCCAGCACCACCGCCGATGCGATCGCGGCACCGGAGATGACGACACCGCAGCAGACGGAGGCAATGAGGAAGCGCCGGACCGCGGCTGATGCCCGCCACAGGCGGGGATCGAGCGGCGCGCGGCTGGTACTCACGGCACGTGCCTCACCTGTCGTCGCCGCTCCTCCTCATCGCTCGTGCCTCACTGTCGTCGCCGCCGGGGACAGGCCGATGGAATCCGGGATCCGATCTGCCGAGATGCGCTGGCGGAACACCCAGTACGTCCACGCCTGGTAGATGATCACCAGCGGAGCGAAGATGACGGCGGCCCAGGTCATGATCTTGAGCGTGTACGGGCTCGACGACGCGTTGTGGATCGTCAGGCTCCACTCCGGGTTCAGCGTGGAGGGCACCAGATTCGGATACAGGTCACCGAACAACAGTGTGATGACGGCGACCACCACCGCCGTCGTGGCCACGAACGCCCAGCCGTCTCGGGTACCGCCCCGCAGCAGTGCCACCGCTGCCAGCTGCGCGACGACCGCCAGGCCGAGCACAGCCCACGTCCACGGTTTGCCGTAGGCCAGTTGCGTCCAGATACCGAAGACGGCAACCAGGGTGGTCACCGGCAGTGACAACCAGGTCGCGATCCGCAGCGCGTCGTCGCGGACCTCGCCCGATGATTTCAGCGCGAGGAACGCGGCGCCGTGCAACATGAACAGCCCACCCGTGGCCAGCCCGCCCAACAGGGTGTACGGGTTGATCAGATCGGTGAAGGCCAGATCGACCTGCTTATCGGCGTCGACGGGCAGGCCGCGGACCAGGGTCGCGAAGGCCACGCCCCACAGAATGGCGGGTAGCCAGGACCCGATTGCGATCCCGGTATCGGCCCAGGACCGCCACTTCGGATCGTTGATCTTGCCGCGCCATTCGATCGCGACGATGCGCACGATCATCGCGAACAGGATCACCAGCAGCGGTAGGTACAGCGTGGAGAAGACGGTCGCATACCAGTCGGGGAATGCCGCGAACATGGCGCCACCTGCGGTGATCAACCAGACCTCGTTACCGTCCCAGACCGGGCCGATGGTGTTCAACACCGCCCGCCTGCGCCGCTCGACATTCTCTTCTCCGCCGCTGCGGCCCAGGCGTCCGATCGGTTCCATCAACATGCCCACCCCGAAATCGAAACCTTCGAGGATGAAAAAGCCGAGGAACAGCACTGCCACGAGGATGAACCAGAACTCTTGAAGCCCCATCGCGATCAGCTCCTTTCACGTGGCTAGTTCGGCCCTAATAAGCAAACGAGAGTGGTTTGACGTCGTCTTCGCCGGGTGGTGCCGGCGGTGCGGGTTCGGAATCGTGTTCCAACGGGCCTTCGACGACGTAACGCCTCATCAGGTAGAACCAGATGACCGCCAGTGCCGCATAGGTCAGCGTGAACGTGATCAGGGAAAACAGCACCAGGCCCGCGGAATTATGGGAAACGCCGTCCTGCACGGTGAGTCGGATCGCCTGGTCACCGGTCGGGTTGGGGACCACGACCCACGGTTGTCGGCCCATCTCGGTGAAAACCCAACCGGCGCTGTTGGCCAGGAACGGAGTCGGGATGGTCAGCAGCGCGAACCAGGCGAACCATTTCTGGTCTGGCAGCCGGCCGCGGCGGGTCAGCCACAACGCGACCATCGCGAACAGCACCGGGATGAGCAGCAAGCCGATCATCGCGCGGAAGGCCCAGTAGGTCACGAACAGGTTGGGCCGGTAGTCACCGGGGCCGAACTTCTGTTCGGCTTGCGCTTGCAGATCCTTGACGCCTTGCAACGTGACGCCGGAGAACTTGCCCTCGGCCAGGAAGGGCAGCACATAGGGCACCTCGATGAGGTGGGTGACGCTATCGCAGTTGTTGTGGGTGCCGACGGTCAGGATCGAGAATTTCGGATCAAGTTCGGTGTGGCACAACGACTCCGCCGAGGCCATTTTCATCGGCTGCTGCTGGAACATCAGCTTGCCCTGGGCATCGCCGGTGAGGAACAGGCCGCCCGCCGCGATCAGCGCCACCCAGCAGCCGAGAATCGTTGCCGGCCGATACAAGGCGCGCGCGTCACCCTCGGCGGCCTCAGTGCCCGCGTTGCGAGAGCGCACCATCCACCACGCGGAGACGGCGGCGACGAAAGCACCCGCGGTCAGGAAGGCGCCGGCCACCGCATGCGAGAAGGCCGAAATGCCAGTGTTGTTGGTAAACAGCGCCATGATGCTGGTCAGCTCGGCCCGGCCGGTCTTCGGGTTGTATACCGCGCCGACCGGGTGCTGCATGAACGAGTTCGCACTGATGATGAAGAACGCGGAGGCGTTCACCGCGATCGCGACGATCCAGATGCAGGCCAGGTGCAGCAGTCGCGGTAACCGGGTCCAGCCGAAGATCCACAATCCGATGAAGGTGGACTCGAAGAAGAAGGCGACCAGACCTTCCATTGCCAGCGGGGCGCCGAAGATATCGCCGACAAACCGGGAGTACTCACTCCAGTTCATCCCGAATTGGAACTCCTGCACGATGCCGGTGGCGACGCCGATGGCGAAGTTGATCAAGAAGAGCTTCCCGAAGAACTTCGTCAGCCGATACCAGGCGGGGTTCCCGGTGGCCACCCACACCGTCTGCATGATCGCGATCAGCGGGGCGAGGCCGATCGTGAGTGGAACGAAGATGAAGTGGTAAACGGTGGTGATACCGAACTGCCAGCGCGACACATCGAGCGCATTCATCGTGCGTCATCTCCCGGGGCTGCGGGTCGAGTCGTGAGGACTCCACTACGACAGAGTGTAGTAGTAATGCTGTGGGTCGTCACTAGGGACTTTGTGCCCCGGCCCGGGTGACTTTGTGTCGCTACTCCGCTGCGGTTGTCTCCGCAGTCGCCGGAGCTGCTGCCGGCGGGGGATTGAGCGCCTCGCTGATGTCCTTGGAGGCTTTCCGGATGCCGAAGGCTGCGACGACCTCGAAGATGCCGATCACGATCAGCCAAGCACCGACGACGATCGCCAGTGTGGTGATCGATTCGAACGGCGACGACAGCATCACGATGCCCGCGGCCAGGCTGATCAGGCCGATGAAGATCTCCCAGGCGCGGCCGGGCAGCGTCGGGTCGCTGATCGCCGATACCGCCGTTGCGACGCCGCGGAAGATGAAGCCGATGCCGATCCAGATCGCCAGCAGCAGAATCGACTCCGCCAGGCTGCGGAAGCACAGGATCGCCAGCACCAGCGACGCAGCACCGCTGATGAACAGCAACACCCGACCACCGGCAGAGACGTGCAGGCTGAACGCGAAAATGACCTGTGTGATTCCGGTGATGAGCAGGTGGGCGCCAAAGAAGATGGCGGCGATCAGAAGCGTCTTGCCGGGCCACGCGAGGACGGCGGCGCCCAGAAGGACGGCCAGCAATCCCGAGGCCAGTGCCGACTTCCATAAGTGCGGCAACATGCTTGGAGTAGCAGTGGTTTCCATGCGCGCAGTGTGACACACCGCCCTTGGCCATTGGGACATTTGGCAGCACCGCCGCGGTGACGTGCCGACGTGCCAAAGAACTGAGAATGTCCTGTGGCGCGTCGGCGGTGTCGTTAATGTCTCGTTACCGGCAATGCGCGCTGGGCCCATGGTCGTTAACGTCAGCGCCTGAACAGACGGAAGACGGCCCGAAGCAGAAAGAAGAACACAACGTGGTAGCTGGAAGTCAGAACCGTCGAGCGAGATCACACCTGTGGCGCGGTGCCCTGGTACTTGCCGTATCCGGCGCACTTGCGCTGTCGGGGTGTACCAAGAACGAGGACAGCTCCGGTCCCGTGAAGGAGACCACCGCAGCGACGGCCGCCAAGGTCGACGACATCGCCAACACTGTGCCCGAGGACATCAAGAGCTCCGGCAAGTTGATCGTCGGGGTGAACGTGCCCTACACGCCGAACGAGTTCAAGGACCCCAGCGGCAAGATCGTCGGCTTCGACGTCGACCTGATGAACGCGATCGCCAGCACCCTCGGCCTGACCGCCGACTACCGGGAGGCGGATTTCGACAAGATCATCCCGTCCATCCAGGGTGATGCGTTCAACGTCGGGATGTCCTCGTTCACCGACACCAAGGAACGCGAGCAGACCGTCGACTTCGTCACCTACTTCTCGGCCGGGTCGCTGTGGGCCAAGCCTGCGGGCTCTGACATCACACCGGACACCGCCTGCGGCAAGAAGGTCGCGGTCCAGTCCACCACCACCCAGGAGACCGACGAACTGCCTGCACGGAGCAAGACCTGCACCGATGCCGGTAAGCCCGCGATCGAGATCCTGAAGTTCGACGGGCAGGATCAGGCCACCAACGCGGTCGTCCTGGGCCAGGCCGATGCGATGTCGGCGGATTCCCCGGTCACCCTCTATGCGATCAAGCAGTCCAACGGCAAGCTCGAGCAGTCGGGTGAGACCTTCGATTCGGCGCCCTACGGTTGGCCGGTGAAGAAGGGATCCGCACTGGCGGCGTCGCTGCAGAAAGCCCTCGAGCATCTGATCGAGACCGGTGACTACAAGACCATCGCGACCAACTGGGGCGTCGAGGCCGGCATGATCGACAAGCCGGTCATCAACGGCGCAACCAGCTGATAGCCGGATTGACTTATGAGCGTTGATGTTTCGCCGCCATCCACTAGCCCCGCCGAAGCTCCCGCCGCTATCGACGCGGTGCCGCTAAGGCACCCTTGGCGGTGGGTGGCGGCGATCGTCATCCTCATCCTGGCCGGGCTGTTCATTTACGGCGCGGCCACCAACGAGGCATACGGCTGGAGCACGTTCGGCAAGTACATCACCGACGAACGCATCGTCAAGGGTGTCTGGATCACCATCCAGTTGACCGTCTTCTCCATGATCTTGGCCGTCGTCATGGCGGTGATCCTCGCGGTCATGCGGTTATCGCCCAACCCGGTGTTCCGGTCGGTGTCCTGGGTCTACCTGTGGGTCTTCCGCGGCACACCGGTGTACGTGCAGTTGGTCTTCTGGGGCCTGCTCCCGGTGATCTACAAGAACCTCCAACTGGGCATCCCGTTCGGCCCGACGTTCTTCGAGTTGAACATCCAGAACCTGTCGATGTACTTCCTGCTGGCAGTGCTGGGTCTGGGGTTCAACGAGGCGGCGTATCTGGCGGAGATCATCCGCGCCGGTATCAGCTCGGTGCCGGAAGGCCAGAGCGAGGCGTCCACCGCGCTGGGCATGTCCTGGTTGCTGACCATGCGGCGCACCGTGTTACCGCAGGCGATGCGGGTGATCATCCCGCCGACCGGTAACGAGTTCATCAGCCAGCTCAAGACCACATCGCTGGTGACAGCGGTGCCCCTGACGATCGATTTGTATGGGCAGCAACGCAACATCTCCGCGGTGATCTTCCAGCCGGTACCCATGCTGCTGGTCGCCGCCGCCTGGTACCTGCTGATCACCAGCATTCTGATGGTCGGCCAGTTCTATCTGGAGCGGTACTTCTCTCGCGGGGTCTCCCGCAAGCTGACCGATAAACAACTTGAGGCGCTGGCCAAGGCGCAGTTGAGGACGGGCAACATATGACCGCGGCTTCGGAGGCGGCGAACACGCCGATGGTGAAAGCCGAGAGCGTATGCAAGAACTTCGGCGCCCTGCGGGTGCTCAAGGGTGTGACGCTGGAGATCGGCAAGGGTCAGGTGCTGGTCCTGGTCGGCCCGTCGGGCTCCGGTAAGTCGACGTTCCTGCGGTGCATCAACCACCTCGAACAGGTCAATGCGGGCCGTCTCTATGTCGACGGCGAACTGATCGGGTACACCGAACGTGCCGGCAAGCTGCACGAAATGGCACCCCGCGTGGCGGCCAAGCAGCGTCGCGAGATCGGCATGGTGTTCCAGCATTTCAACCTGTTCCCGCACCGCACTGCGCTGGCCAACATCGTCGAGGCGCCCATTCAGGTCAAGGGCGTCAAGAAAGCCGCGGCGATCGAGCGGGCGAAGGACCTGCTGGACCAGGTCGGGTTGTCGGACAAGGCAACTGCCTATCCAGCCCAGCTCTCCGGTGGTCAGCAGCAGCGAGTCGCCATCGCGCGGGCGTTGGCGATGAGCCCCAAGCTGATGTTGTTCGACGAGCCCACCTCAGCACTGGACCCCGAGCTGGTCGGTGAGGTGCTCGGGGTGATGAAAAAGCTGGCCAGCGAGGGTATGACGATGGTGGTGGTCACTCACGAGATGGGCTTCGCCCGTGAGGTCGCCGACCAGTTGGTCTTCATGGACGGCGGTGTGATCGTCGAGAGCGGAAAGCCGCGCGAGGTGCTCAGCAACCCGCAGGAAGAACGCACCAAACTGTTCCTATCGAAGGTGATGTAACCGGGATTTCGCGTACACCTCGGCCAGGAACTTCTCCACTGCGACCGCTGAGTGCGCCGCCCTGGGTGAGCCGAAGATGTCGAAAGCGTGTTGGGCATAGGGCAATTCGGCGTACACCACCGGCTGGGTACTGACCTCCCGTAACCGTTGGGCGAAACTGCGCCCCTGTTCGACGGGGATCAGCGAGTCGTTGGTTCCGTGCAGGATGAAAAACGGTGGGGCGCCGGGATTGACGTAATTGATCGGCGACGCCGATTGGTAGGCGTCCGGAGAATCGCGGCGCCGCTGTTTGAGCACATACTTGGCCAGCATCGGCACCATCAGCGGGTGCAGTGAGGTGTCCCGTCTGGTGAAGTCGTAGACGCCGTAGAACGGCACCGCCGCCTGCACGCTGGTATCGACATCGGTGAAACCTGGTTGGAATTCCGGCAGATTCGGGGTCAAAGCGGCAAGCGATGACAGGTGTCCACCGGCCGAACCGCCGGTGATCGCGATCCAGTCCGGGTCACCGCCGTATTCGGCGATATGTTCCTTGATCCAGGCGATCGCGCGTTTGACGTCGACGATGTGGTCGGGCCAGGTGGCCCGCGGACTGAGTCGGTAGTTGATCGAGACGCACACCCAGCCCAGCTCGGCGAGATGACTCATCAGCGGATGCGCTTGTCCGCGTTTACTTCCCAGCATCCAGGCGCCGCCGGGAACTTCGAGAAGGACTGGTGCGCGACCATCTCGGTCCAGATCGGGCCGACGCCAGATGTCGAGCAGATTCTTCCTGCCGAATTCGCCGTAGGGCACGTCGCTGTCGTGGGCGTAATCCCGGTAGATCCGCAACATCCGGACCACGCCGGGTCGTTTGGCGGTGGCACCCATTGGTGCTGGGCTCTTCCAGATATCACCAGTTTCGGTGCGACGGTCGGCGCCCAACCCGGCGTCCAGCGCCTGCGTCAGCGGCTTGTCGGCGCGTCGCCCGGCGCGGTAGAGCCCGAGCAGACCCAACCAGGACAGCCCCGACAGCAGCCACGCGGCGCGGCCCGTTCGACGGTCCAGCCCCGGTGATACCGCGGCCAGTGCGGCGGCTTCACCGGCCAGCATCTGCAGCGGCAACTCGGAGGCGAACACCCCGTAGGTGAAGGCGTACAACGAGGGATATCCACGCTTGGTCAACGGCCGGAATCCGTTCGCGGCCAATGCGGCGCTGACGACGGCGATGAGTACGGCGGCGATTTGCTTCAAACGCTTCACACAAATCACCCTATGCTGAGCAGATGCCGGCGCCATCCGATGCGGCCTCGGATCCAAGCGAGCCGTTGTGGCGCGCAGCGCAGGTCTTTCGTCTGCTCAGCTTTGTCTACGCTCTCGGATTCCAGATCGTCAGCAGTGACGAGTTGACGCGCCCCATGCTCGGCTGGCTGCTGTTCGGCGTGCTGTCGGTGTGGACGCTGACGTGCGCTGTCGCCTATCTGCAGGGTTTTGGCCGCAGGCCCGGCTGGGTGATCGCGGAGGTGATCGTGGTCGCCGGGCTGATGTTGTGCACCACATTCGTGGCATCCGATCAGTGGTTGGCTGACAACCAGTCGTTGCCGACGACGTTGTGGGCCACCAACGCCACGATCTCGGCGGCGATCCTGCGCGGACCGATTGCGGGCATGCTCGCCGGGGTCGTGGTGATTGCGGCATCTGCGACGGTGAAGGGTTACGTCAGCATCGATCTGGCCCGCAACGCCACCATTGTCATCGAACTCGCCGTGGGGCTGGCCATCGGAATGGCGGCCCAGACCGCCCGTCGGGCCCATGCCGAACTGCAACGAGCGGCCTTGTTATCGGCGTCGGTGGCAGAGCGAGAGCGCCTGGCCCGTCAGGTGCACGACGGTGTCATCCAGGTGCTCGCCCTGGTTTCCAAGCGTGGTAGGGAAATCGGCGGGCCGACAACAGAACTGGCTGATCTGGCGAGCCAGCAGGAGAGCGCGCTACGTCGCCTGGTCAGCGCGGAGGACGTCCGCCACGACGATCACCCGGCGTTGGTGGACATCCGCGTCGGGCTCAGCAGGCAGGCGGGCGAGCGGGTGGTGGTCAGCGTGCCCGCCACTCCGGTGCTGTTGGACTTCGCGGTGGCAACGGAATTGGAGTCAGCCGCCGTCAACGCCTTGGCCAACGTCCGGGCCCACGCCGGGCCCACGGCGACGGCGTACGTCCTGGTCGAAGACCTCGGGGACACCGTGACCGTCAGCATCCGTGATGACGGGGTGGGTATCGCACCGGGGCGCCTTGAGCAGGCATCGGGTGAGGGACGGGTCGGAATCTCGAAGTCGATCATCGGCCGCCTGCACGCAGTGTCCGGGACGGCGGAACTCACCACCGAGCCCGACGGCGGTACCGAATGGGAACTGACCGTGCCCAGAGCCAAGAGGAGGAGCCGTGGGTGATGCCGAGCCGACGCTGGCCGACCACAAGCTGACCGTGATGGTGGTCGATGACCACCCGATCTGGCGCGATGCGGTCGCCCGTGATCTTGCCGATGACGGTTTCACGGTGGTGGCGACGGCCGATGGCGTGGCGTCGGCGCGTCGACGGGCGGCGGTGGTGGCGCCCGATGTCGTGCTGATGGATATGCACCTGGTCGACGGTGACGGCGCCCAGGCCACCGCCGACGTCCTGGAGGTATCGCCTGCCAGCCGGGTTCTGGTGCTATCGGCCTCCGGTGAACGCGACGATGTTCTCCAGGCGGTCAAGGCAGGCGCCACCGGCTATCTGGTCAAAAGTGCGTCGCGCACCGAACTCGCCGAGGCCGTTCGCGCGACCGCAGCAGGCCGGGCGGTGTTCACTCCTGGCCTGGCCGGCCTGGTGTTGGGGGAGTACCGCCGCATTGCGCAGCACCCCGAGACTCAGACCTCGGCACCGATCCCCACCCTGACCGACCGTGAGACCGAGGTGCTGCGTCACGTGGCCAAGGGGCTCACGGCCAAGCAGATCGCCACCAAGCTCTCAGTCAGTCACCGCACTGTCGAGAACCATGTGCAGGCGACGTTTCGCAAGCTGCAGGTGGCCAACCGGGTGGAACTGGCGCGCTACGCCATCGAGCACGGCCTCGACAAAGAGCCGTAGCGAGCCATCTCGTCGAGCGTGAATCTCACGACGCCGCCGGCCTGGTTTCCGTCGTGACGTTCACTCTCGGGGCCAGAGTCGGGTAGTCCTACTCATCCCTGCGGGCGTCGATCGCGACACGATGGCAGTTATGACCGACCCACATCAGGCTGCCCTTCTTCGGCTCTCCGAGGAGTTCACCGCGATGTCACACCAGTTGGCCCGGGTGGCAACACAACTCAACGAGCTGGAACGGACACTGCCGACAGCGCATCCTGCGCAGCCGCCTGCCGCTACCTACTACGCACCACCGCCCGCTGCCTACTACCCGCAATATCCGCCCCCGCCGCTCCCACCCAAACCGCCCAAGCCGCCCAAACCGCCCACGCCCTCACTCGCCGCGCGCATCAGCGGTGCCGCCGAACGGGGGCTGATCAGCAAGCTGCTGGCCGTCGCCGGGGTGGCTGTCACCCTCATCGGTGTGGTCCTGTTGGTGGTACTGGCGGCGCAGGCTGGGATTCTGCGTCCCGAGATCCGGGTCGGCGCGGGCGCGCTGCTATCCGCCGGGCTGGTGGGGGTCGCCGCCTGGCTGAACCGCAGGCCCGGCGGGCGCATCGGTGCCATCGCGTTGGCCGCCACCGGAATCGCCGCCGCGTACATCGACGTCATCGCCGTCACCACCATTTACGGCTGGATCGCTCCGGCGCTCAGTCTGATCATCGCTTCGGCGATCGGCGGCGGTGGTTTGGTGCTGGCCCGCCGGTGGGACTCCCAGCATCTCGGTCTGTTGGTATTCGTTCCGCTGATCGTCCTGGCGCCGATCGTCACCGACGGGATCACGCTCACGCTCATCGCGTACATGCTCGCGCTGTCGGTGGCCGCACTGCCCGTGCAACTCGGGAAGGATTGGGTCTGGTTGCACGCCGCGCGCACTGTTTCGGTGACTGCACCGCTGTTGCTGGCCCTGCTGATCAATCGCGTCGTGACCGGCGATGATCCGTCGCTGCTCGGCGGTGCGTGCGCCGTCGCGGCTGCGCTCGCGATTGTCGGCGCGCTGATTCTGCTGCCCTCGATCACGCAGCGGGTCGCGATGGCCTTGCTGACCGTGGCTGGTGTGTTGCCCGCGTTGGCGATTGGGATGGCTGCGGGCAGGCTGCTGTCCGCGCTGCTGGCCGCCTCGGTCGCGGCCGCCATGCTGGCGATCGTCGTGACCGGCCGGGTTCCCGGGGTCACCGGGGTGGTGCGTCAGATCTGGTCGGCGTTATCCGCGGTATCGGCGCTCATCGCGGTGACGGTCGCCTTCGACGGGCTGATCGCCGGCCCGGTGCTGTTGGCAATGGCAGTGGTGGTCACCATCGCGGGCCGATCCGATAGGACGGCACGCTGGGCGGCCGTCGGCTTCGGGGTCGTCGGGGCTGGGTTCTTCCTCGGCCAGGCCCCGCCGGTGTTCCTGCTGCATCCGACCGTGCAGTCCGCATCCGTTGCCATCTCCACGTTGGCCGCGAGTGTATTGGCGGTGGCGGTGGCCAGCACCATCGCATGGTCATGGGCGCCTGCCAAAGACGCTGCACCAGGAGCTATTCGGCTGCTGTGGGCGGGTGTCGTCGCGGTAACTGCCTACTGCGTGACGACCTTCACGGTCACCGCCGGGGTGCTCGTGGCGGGCCAGGATGGCGGTTTCCTCGCCGGGCACATGGCGGCGACAATCTGTTGGATCGCGATTGCGGCCGGTTTGTTCGTCTACGCCCTGCGCGTGCAGAACCGTGACGCCCGTACGGCCCCGATCGCCGGCGGGCTGGCGTTGACCGCGGCCGCCACCGCCAAGCTCTTTCTCTTCGACTTGGGCACTCTCGATGGCATCTTCCGTGTGGTGGCCTTCATCGTCGTCGGTCTGGCCTTGCTGGGAATGGGCTCCGGTTATGCCCGCAGCCTCAGTTCCAGCTCGTAGTGGCCGAACGGATTCTGTCGCTACGATGCGGTGGTGCCATCGCCGAGCAGACTTTTGCGGCATCCCATCGTGACCGCCGCAGCGGGCGTCGGTGCTGTCGCAGCAGAAGGTGCGACAGCGGTCTATCGGACCGCCACCCGGCTGCCGTTCGTCGGTGACCAGCTCAACCGCGGCGTCGCCGCGCTCTCGCGTCGTGGCGACGCCGTCATCAATGCCGGCGTCGACCCGCTGCGGGCCGTGATCACCACCATCGTCGTCGACATCGTCGCGCAGGTGCTGACCGAACTCGACCTCACCGCCCTGGTGCGGGAGAACGTGGACGTCAATGCGATCGCCAGGGACGTCGATATCGACGCGATCATCGCGCGCATCGACCTCATCGGGCTGGCCGATGTTGTCATCGACGGTGTCGACCTGCCGAGCATCATCCGCCAATCCACCACCTCGGTCACCGCCGAGGTGATGACTGATGTGCGCAGCCAGGGTGAGCGCGCCGATGACCTCGTAACCGGCATCGTCGACCGGATGTTCGGCCGCACCAGGGAGGGCCTGTGAGCGAGGCCACGCCGGTTGCGCACGACACCCGCACCGCGGGAATCGTCAGCAGGACAGTGGCAGCCGTGATCGACCTGCTGGTGGTGTTGACGTTCATGGGGATGTTGTATCTGGGGCTGATTCTGGCCACGCTGGCCTTCTCGCCGAGGGCGTTCAGTTTTCCCGCGCCGTCGTTGATCTTCTCGGCGTTCGGACTGGGAGCGGTTGCGGTGCTCTACCTCGCCGGCTGTTGGGCGGTGTCGGGCTGCACCGCGGGGGCGGTGGTGATGGGGCTGCGGGTGGTCGGCCGTAAATCGCCACGATTGCCCGCCACCATCTGTCTGGCCAGGGCGCTCGGCTGTGTACTGTTCCCCATCGGCTTGGCCTGGGTGGCCATCGACGGTCAGCGAAGGTCGTTGCAGGACATCGTTTTCGGCAGTCGTGTGGTCTATAACCGCTCGACCTGACCGGTCTCAGCGATTGGCCGCCAGGACCGAGAGCAGTTCATAGCCGACGTGCGCGGCGGCGATCCCGGTGATCTCGGCATGGTCATAAGCCGGGGCGACCTCGACGATATCGGCGCCGACCACGTTGAGACCGACAAGACCCCGCAGGGTGTTGAGCAGCTCTCGGGAGGTTATTCCGCCGGCCTCGGGTGTGCCGGTGCCGGGGGCATGGGCCGGGTCGAGCACGTCGATATCGACCGAGACGTACACCGGGCCGCCGTCGAGTCGCTTGCGCATCCTCTCGACAATGCTTGCCACCCCGTCGAATTCGAAATCGTCGGACCGGATCACCTGGAAGCCGAGCACTCCGTCATCCTCCAGATCCTGCTTGCTGTAGAGCGGACCGCGGATGCCCATGTGCAGTGATCGCTCCATATCGATCAGGCCTTCCTCGCTGGCCCGTCGAAACGGCGTCCCGTGCGTGAACGGCGCGCCGAAGTAGGTGTCCCAGGTGTCCAGGTGCGCATCAAAATGCAGGACCGCGATGGGACCGAGGTCACGGGCCAGGGAACGCAAGATGGGCAGCGCGATGGTGTGATCGCCACCGATCGTGAGGACGGTCGAACCGTCCTTGCGCAGGTCGGTGATCGACGAGTCGATCGTGGTGATGGCCTCTTCGATATCGAACGGGTTGACCGCGATATCGCCGCAGTCGGCCACCTGCTGCGCCGCGAACGGTGCGACGTTCAGGGCAGGGTTGAAGGGGCGCAACAACTTCGAGGCGGCACGCACGTGCGATGGGCCGAACCGCGCCCCGGGCCGATAGGACACCCCGCTGTCGAAGGGGATCCCGACCACACTGACATCTGCCGAGGTGACCTGGTCGATGCGGGGCAGGCGGGCGAACGTCGCCGGTTCGGTGTATCGGGGGTAGCGAGTGGCATCGGGTGGCCCGAGAATCTCGTTATCTGTCATCGCTCTCCTCATCACGGCGTGGCCCGGAGGAAGGTTATCCCGGGCGACGGCTCTGGGTGCAGATCAGTGCCCGCGCCGCATGGCCGCAATAGCGTTAATCTTCGGAGATGACCCGGATCGCGTGCTGTCAGATTGACCCCGCCATTGCCGACCTGGCAGGCAATTCCGCCCTGATCGAGGCTCAGATCACCGCAGCGGTTGCGGCCGGCGCCGATATCATCGTGCTACCCGAACTGGTGACGTCGGGCTACATGCTTGCCGACGCGGACGAGGCACGATCTGTTGCGCTGACCCCGGCAAGTCCCGAATTCGCGAAATGGGCTGACGCTGCCGGAGATTCCGTGGTGATCGGCGGGTTCTGTGAACTCGGTGACGACGGACTGTTCTACAACAGCGCGGCCGTTGTCGACGCAAGCGGTGTGATCGCCACCTACCGCAAAACGCACCTCTGGGATCAGGAAAAGCTGCTCTTCACCCCCGGTGACACCTTGCCGCCGGTCATCAAGACCCGCCACGGTGTCATCGCCGTGATGGTCTGCTACGACCTTGAGTTTCCCGAGCTGACCCGGCTGGCGGCCGTCCAAGGCGCGGAACTCATTGTCGCGCCGGTGAACTGGCCGCTGTTTCCGCGGCCCGAGGGTGAGCGCCCTGGTGAGGTGACCACCGCGATGTCCACTGCGCGGGTAAACAAGATCGCGGTTGCCGCCTGCGACCGGTGTGGTGTCGAGCGGGGGCAGCCGTGGACCGCGGGCAGCGCCATCGTTGATCCGGACGGGTGGGTGGTGGCCACCGCAGGCCCGGACGCGGGGATGGCGATCGCCGATATCGACCTGGCGCTCACCCACGACAAGTCATTGACCGACCACGTCGACCTGCTGGCGGACCGGCGCCTCGACCTGTACTGAACTGGCTCCGTCGCGGGGGCCGACGAGATACCAGGTGTGCATCATGCCTTTACCTTTGACATCGATTTCGCCGCGGTCTTCCAGGAGAAACTCACCCTTGAGTCGCTGATAGACAGCGTCGGGCACCTGGATACGGCCCTCCTGATCCGTCGACTCCATCCGGGAGGCGACGTTGACCGCGTCACCCCAGACGTCGTAGAAGAAACGACGAGAACCGACCACCCCGGCCACCACCGGCCCCGCGGCGATCCCGATCCGCATCGGCACTGGGCGACCGGTGGGATCGCGCATTTTGGCGACCGCGGTCGATAGGTCAAGGGCGAGCGCGGCCAGCGCCTGCAGGTGATCTGGGCGTGCGTCCGGCACCCCGCTGACCACCATGTAGGAGTCGCCGCTGGTCTTGACCTTTTCCAGGCCGTGGCGGTCGACCAGCAGATCGAACTCGGTGTAGAGCTCATCGAGGAAGGCGACCAGATCGCATGGCGCGGTGTCACTGGCCCGTTCGGTGAAGCCCGCGATATCGGCGAACAGGATCGAGGCGTCGTCGTAGCGGTCGGCGATCATCTTGTCGCGCGTCGGATCCTTGAGCCGGCTGGCGATGCTGCTGGGCAGCATATTGCTCAGCAACGTCTCCGAGCGTTGATACTCCATCTCCATCGCGACCTCGGCCCTGGCGGTCTCGCGTAATGCGAACCAGACGGTGGCGAAGGCCATCACACTGGAACTGATGACCGAGGTGACGAAGCCGACCGTGATCGTCCAGGCAGGTTGCAGCCCAGTGTCATTGGGGACCATGATTTCGAGCACGATCGCCAGGACCGCGCCGACGGCGGCCAGAAGTCCGGCCAGCACGATACGTTCGACACCCAACACGAGCACCAGGATCGTCGCCGAAACCAGGAGGTAAAACTGCAGACCGGAGCCGGTGCCGATCTGCCAGCAGATGAAGAACACCGATCCATATGCGGTACAGATGAATCCAAGCGGTCCGGCAAGTTCACCGAACGTGGTCAGCCGCGGAATCAGCAGGAAAATCACCGCCGTGCCGACATTGATGAGACTGATCTGCCAGGCACCGTAGTTACCGAGCAGCTGCCAGAGGCCGAAGCTGCCGCTGACCAAGGCGGCAATCCAGGTGGTGATCTTCAGGACGCGGTGCTGGCGGGCCAGACTGTCGGCGTAGTGCTCGTTGCGGACGGGGACACACGGCTGTGCCCGCCGGAACCGGCCCTCGGCCATCGCGGACGCCGCGGCTGCACGCCTTATCGCCACAGCTGGAAGCCTAGCCTGTGGGCAGTGCGGCGTTGGACGTTTCGGGAGGCTAGCTCTGCAGGCCGAGCATTCGGACCGCATGGCCGACGACCGCGTCGACGTCGTCGCCGAGGTTGCCCGAAACCCATTGCTGCGCAAGCTCGGTCATCGCACCGGTGTACAAGGCCGCCGCAACATGGGTCGCCACCGGGTACTCGGAGGGATGGGTCTGCTCGCGTCCGGTGAGCACCATCTGGCGAAGCGCCTCCTGTGCCACCCTGCGTCGTGCGGTCAGCACGGGATTGGCCCGTGCCTCGGTGAACAGGATCCGGCCGCGGCGCGGATCATCGGAACAGAATGCGAGCACGGCCCTGATCCCGGAGCGAGCCCGATCCAGGTCGGTATCGTCAGCGGCGTTGATCGCGGTCTCCACGTCGGCGGACAGTCGAGCAGCCACCATGTCGTAGACGGCGCCGAGTAGTTCGCCGGTATCGGCGAAGCTCTCGTAGAAGTAGCGCGTGTTCAGGGCACATTCCCGACACGCCGATCGGACCGATACTGCGCTCTCTCCGCCGTCGCCGAACAGGGCAAAAGCGGCGTCGATGAGCAGTCCGCGGCGTTCGATCCTGCGGTCTGTCAGCGGTACTCCCGCCCACCTGGTCGGACTCGACATCGGTACAGCCTATCTTCGCGCCGTTCTGGTAACAGGTGTAGCCACAAATGTATGCTGACGGGAGCTCGCCGCAATCGTCCCCAGGAGAGTTCCCATGCAATTGCCGCACCAGCTTCTCCACCAGCGACTGACCCGGTTTTATGACAAAGAGGTGCGGAGACGCTATTTCCGTGGGCTGGATTTCGCCGGACCAGAAGGCGACCCAGGCTGGTTCGGTCCCGGTAGTGCGGTGTGGCACGTCCACTCGCATACCCCTGCGCTGATCTTCGGCCTGCAGGCCGCGGCCTATATCGAGCGATTCGACCCCAGCATCTTCTGGATGGGCGTCGACCACTCCCGATTGGTCGCCCGCTCCGAGGAAAATGTGCCGACCGGAGCGATGGACATGAAGGGCTTGGCGGTCCGGCTCGGGCATTCGGTGTCCTTCTTCACCGCAACCGCGTACGGGTCCACAGCCGATGCCGAGCGGGTCGCCGCAACCGTGCGCGCGATGCACCACACCATCAAAGGGGTGCGGCCCGACGGGCTCGGTTACGACGCAGACGACGCCGACTGGCTGCGCTGGAACTACGCGACAGTGGTCTGGGGTATTGCCACCGCACACGAGTACTACCATCCAAATCCACTGCGCGGTAAGAAGATCGACCGGTATTACGGCGAGTTCGTGAAAGTCGGCCATGCCCTCGGAGGTACCGACCTGCCGCAGACGAAAGCCGAGACGATGGAGTGTCTGCATTCCTATCTGCCCCGACTCGCGCTCACTCACGGTGCCGCGATGATGACCGGGTCCAACTTGAGCGCTGCCGAGTCCGGTCTGCCCGGCGGAGACTTCATCGACTGGGCCATCCGGGATCTGCTACCAAGCTGGGCCGCGGCGATGGTGATGCACCGCCCGCCCAATCCGATCGAACGGACAATTCGCCAGGCATCGGTATGGGCGGTGATCAACGGAATCCACACGGCAATGGGACCGCTGCCAGAGTTCCGACAGGCCCAGAAACGAGTTTCCGGTCGGATAATCGGGACCCCGAGCGCACCGGAATACACATTGGGCAGCGATCCGGTGCGCAGCCGAGATAGCGCCGAACAGATGGCTTGAGCTGCAATTACGGTCTGTCGGCTGATCACCGTCAGACAATTTCGGCAAAGGTCCACGCGCAGTATCGGCGCACTTATGCTCATGCTGCTTTAGCATTCGACGTCAATAACAGGTTCGATGGCGCCGAGGAGTAGCCGTTGGAAGTCACGCGGTTCGGGCACTACGAATTGCTGGAGCTGCTGGGTCGGGGCGGAATGGGTCAGGTATTCCGGGCGCATGACACTGTCACCGACAGGGTCGTCGCGCTGAAGGTTCTGCCTGCCCACGTTGCGGGTGACCCAGTGTTCCAGGAACGCTTCCGTCGGGAAGCGCACGCGGCGGCGGGTCTGAGTGACCCGCATGTGGTGCCGATCCACGGCTATGGCGAGATCGACGGCCAGCTGTACCTCGATATGCGTCTCATCGACGGTGAAGACCTCGGTTCGGTGCTCACCGAAACGGGAGGACCGTTCACTCCTGAGCGTGCGGTGAGGATCATCGAGCAGGTGGCGTCCGCTCTTGAGTCGGCGCACTCGGTCGGGCTGGTGCACCGGGATGTGAAACCGTCCAATATCTTCCTGGCCGCCAGGGATTTCGTTTACCTGATTGACTTCGGTATCGCCAGAACCACCAGTCAGACCGGATTGACCAGTGCGGGTAGCACGTTGGGCACCATGGCCTACATGGCGCCGGAGCGTTTCAAGACCGGAAAAAGCGACCCTCGCTCCGATATCTACGCATTGACATGCGTTTTGCACGAGTGCCTGACGGGCCGGCGGCCGTATCAAGGTGAGAGCCTCGAACAGCAGCTCGCTGGGCATCTGATGACACCCCCACCCCTGCCTTCTGCGATAAACCCGGCCCTGCCAAGGGGTTTCGATGCCGTTATCGCCAAGGGCATGTCGAAGAAGCCCGGCGACCGGTACCAGTCGGCGCTCGAGCTCGCCGAAGCAGCTAGGGCTGTGCTGGGGGGTAGCAGCTCGGTGGCGAAGCGGCGGCCGCGCCATGCCCGCCAACCTCGGCGGCTGCGCACCCTGGCGATCGCGGGCGCCGGGATCGCGCTGGTGCTCGTCGCGGGATTCGTGGTCGTGGCTGTGCGTGACAACACGGGGGAGCCGACAGCTGCTGGGCCGACGGCTGGTTCGTCCACCACGGCGGTACCGACGTCCACGCCACCGCCGTTCCTCAGCGATCCTGCGGCAATCGCAGCCACCGTCCCCGCGGCGATCCGCTCGGCGGGGAAACTCGTGGTCGGTGTCAACCAGCCTTATGCGCCCGCCGAGTTCATGGATTCCAGCGGAACCTTGGTCGGGTTCGACATCGATCTGATGAACGCGATCGCCAAAGTCCTGGATCTCCAGATCGAGTATCGGGAGACAGCTTTCGAGAGCATCCTGCCGTCGGTCCAGGCCAAGGCCTATGACGTCGGGCTCTCCTCGTTCACCGACACCAAGGAGCGGGAAGCGATGGTCGACTTCGTGACCTACTTCCAGGCCGGCACCCAATGGGCCCAGCGACCGGGGGTGCCGATCAACCCGAACAATGCCTGCGGGCGCAAGGTCGGGGTCAAGTCCCGGACGATTCAGGACACCGAGGAACTGCCGACCAAAAACAAGGCGTGCCTGGCTATCGGCGCCCAGCCGATCGACACCATCGACTATTTCAGCCAGGACGATGTGGTCAACGCGCTGGTCGCCGGGGAGGTTGATGCCATCTCGTCCGATTCGCCTGTCACCGGTTACGCCATCAACCAAAGCAACGGCGCATTGGAAGCGGCGGGGGAGATCTTCGATGCGGCACCCTACGGACTGCCGGTGGAGAAGGGGTCTCCGTTGGCGGAATCCCTACGGCAAGCCGTCATGTACCTCATCACGACCGGGGAGTACCGCACCATCATGGACAAGTGGGGCGTCGAAGCCGGCATGATCACCGCCCCCGTGATCAACGGCGCCTACGACTGATTTTGCGCGTGTCGTCGCCGCTTTTCTTGTTGCCACGGGCAATACTGGCTGTTTATCGGCCTGCGCTAACACCAATAACGGTTTGGCCTCTTTGCGGTGTCAAAGAGTGGGTGAAGTGGCGCATGGGACCAGCCGCCGAAGTGCCCCCGGTGCATTAATTTACCGATATGAAAAACATTAAGTTTTTGATAGTGCTGCCCGTCGCGCTATCCGCCTCGCTGGCATTGGCAGCTCCCGCCGTCGCTGACCCCGACGCTGACGCCAATTTTGTCCAGGTCCTCACCACCAAAGGGATCGTCCCCACCGCCCTCTCCGCTGATCAGGCGCTCATCAACGGCCACGCCATCTGCGGCACCATGGCGAAGGGAATCAGTCAGATGGACATGGTCGGGGCTGTCGCCTCGTCCGATCACCTCAGCCAGGATGACGCCGGATTCGTCGTCGGCGCTGCGACTGCCGCCTTCTGTCCCGAATACGATGAGTCCGGGGGCTAACTCTCCGCAACAATGTATCGCGGGTGCCACCGCCGATCACGGACAGTTAACGCTTGTGCTGTCCGAATCGGCGGTTCATCTGTTTCTGGGCAGCCGACCGCGGTGGTACGTCGCGTGACCGCGCCCGATCGTTAGCTGCGCAGTAGCTGTGACTTCTGGTAA
Organism: Mycobacterium sp.; assembly: GCF_965229105.1. GTDB lineage: Bacteria > Actinomycetota > Actinomycetes > Mycobacteriales > Mycobacteriaceae > Mycobacterium. The sequence continues at coordinate 4,232,222 of NZ_OZ245858.1, read as the reverse complement.
ACCGCGCCCAATTGCCGCGGGTCGGAGAGAATAGGTTCCTGTCGGAGCACGGGCCGAGACTGCGCCGCGGAAGGGGATTGTTATGCGAGGAAGTAAACCCGGGTTGGCGGCGCTCGCCGCGGGAGCGGCGATGGCGGCAGGATTGTTGGCTGCGCCGACCGCCGCTGCGGACACCTGTGACCCCGCAGTCACCGTCTGCCAGGGCGGTGACGTTCAAACCGCAACCGGCTCACCGGATTACGCGCCACCCGTGGTGGCTCCTGAAGAAGATTATCCGTTCGACGGCGACTGGTTCTTCAACTCTGCCGGTGGCGGCACCGCGCTGCAGCCGGTGCATCCATCAGGCGGTGGCGGAGGCGGCGGTGGCGGCGGTGGCGGACATCGTTAGCGGTCCGAACCCCTCCCACGCTTTTTCGTTGAGTGCCAGAAACTTTAGGAGATAGATCCATGTTGCTGTCCTTCCGTAACGCGCGCCGCGGGGTCGTCGGCGTCATCGGTGCCGGCGCGTTAGCCGGTGCAGTACTTGTCGGCGCCGCACCGTCGGCACTGGCCGATCCGTACCCAGATCCGGTGCCCGGGTGTTCCGCGGGTGATTTCGAGCAGGTCACCGCTCAGGTGGCGGCGGCGACGTCGGTCTACTTCTATACCCACCCCGACGTGAACGCGTTCTTCTCCACGCTCAAGGGTCAGCCCAAGGACGTGGTCAAAGGTGAGATCGACACCTATCTGGCCGGCAATCCGCAAGCCAAGTCTGACCTGGCCGGGATCCGTGCGCCGCTGCACGATATGAAAGCTCGCTGCCAGTAGGCGGCTCCGCCGACTCAGTCGTGTCGCGTCGCTTGCTGCGCGAGTTGGACCCGAGATGTCAGACCGAGCTTGGCGTATACGTGCGTCAGGTGCGTCTGCACGGTCCGGGCTGAGATGAACAGCCGATCAGCAATCTCCTTGTTGGCCAGACCTTCGCTGAGCAGCCGGACCACATCGAGTTCGGTTGGCGTGAGCGACGCCCATCCGCTCGATGGACGCTTGCGCTGACCGCGGCCACGCTGGGCATACGCGATCGCTTCGTCCCTCGACAACGAGGCGCCCTCGGTCCAGGCGGTCTCAAAAGCCTTCTCGCCCAAAGCTTCACGCAGCATTGAGATAGCGGCGTTGCACTCGGAGTCGTAGATCTTGAACCTGATGATGCCGAACCGCTGCCGCACGGCATCGGCGGCCCCGAACAATCGCACCGCCTCCGTGTGACTACCAGCCGTTCCGGCCAGGCCTGCCAGGCACTCCAGAATGTCGGGAACGCCCAGGTACGACTCCACGGCGACACATTGGCTCAACGCCCGATGGGCAAAATCTTCAGCCAGTTCAGGCCGCCCGTCTGCGATCGCGATGCGTGTGCGTGCTGTCAGTGCCATCACCGCATAGGCCGGCCGGTCGGTAGTCGCTGCGACCGCCTTCTCGGCCCATCGTGTTGCCTCGTCGATATCTCCTCGGGCGAGTGCCGTTTCCGCGGTCAAGTACCAACCTGTTTTCGCAGCGTCAGGCTGGAGGTTCATCAGCGGTGAGGCCAGTTCGCCTGCGTGTTTGGCCCCCTGAACATCACCTCCGGCTAGCGCGGCCAGCGCAAGGACCCAGTAGGCATAGCCCAATTGCATGCCGCGAATCTCGGCAGAGGCTTCGATCGCCATCGTGACGACGGTCTGCGCTGCAGATGTCTGACCCTGGTATGCCAGCGGCCAGCCCTGGCTGGCCCGGACCAACCCACCCCATAGCAGGTCGTGCGCGGCTTCGGCCTCGACGGCCGTTTCGTCGAATAGAGCAACAGACGCGGCCAAGTCGCCGCGCCACAACTGAGCCAGTCCGAGACACCAACGACACTGCCGGGACACAAACCGGTCGCCTATCGCGTCGGCAAAGGCGCGTCCTTCTTCGGCGGCCGCGAGTGCCGCACGGGGGTCGCTCATCATCATTGCCCCGTAGGCCTGCCAGCCAAGAATTTGGCTGACCAACCACGCGTCGTCGACCGACCGCGCAAGCCCTAGTGCCTCCGCAAAATACGGACGCGCCTCCTCGGCGTTGTGCCCGCGGGCACAACCGTTGGCGCTAAGCGCTCGCGCCAGTAGCGCTGGATCACCGACCTCGCGGGCAACGGTGAGCGCCTCTTCCGCCTGATCTGCGTTTGCGGTGGCCATCCAGGACTCCAGCATGGCCTTGTCGGCCAGCGCACGTGCTCGCATTGCCTGCGGGGCATCGCAGTCGGCATCGACAAGCGCTGTCTCCAGCCACGCCAGGCCTTCTCGGATGTGGCCACGGGCCAACCACAGCGGATGCAGCGACGACGCCAATGTCAACACTTCGGCTGCGCCGGCGTTCTCACGACTCCATGCGAACGCGGCACGGAGATTGTCGATCTCCAGCTCGGCGCGATCCAGACACGGTTCATGATTGGCGCGGTCCGGCTTGTCCAACGCGACCGCCAGTGACATGAAGTAGTCACGGTGCCGCGTTCGGACAGCGTCCGCTTCACCGGATTCTCCGAGCTTTTCCAGGGCGTACTGACGCACGGTCTCTAACAATCGATATCGCGTTGACCCCGAAGCATTTTCGGCGGTGACAAGCGACTTGTCGACAAGCAGTGTCAGTTCGTCGAGAACCTGGTACCGCTCGACGTTTCCACCACCACCGCCGACAGCTTGCGCTGCGCTGAGGTCGAAGCCACCGGTGAACGTGGCGAGCCGACGGAACAGGACGCGTTCAGGCTCGGTCAGCAGCGCATGCGACCAATCCACGGATGCCCGCAGTGTCTGTTGACGACGCACCGCGGTGCGCGCCCCGCCGGTGAGCAGTCGGAACCGATCATGCAAGCTGCCGACAATCTCCTCCACGGCCAGCGCCCGCATCCGTGCTGCGGCAAGTTCGATCGCGAGCGGCATGCCGTCGAGCCGACGACAAATCTCAGTCACTGCGGACGCATTGCAGTCGGTGACCCTGAAGTCGGGCCGAACCTTACGGGCGCGGTCGGTGAACAGATCGATCGCCTCGCAGTCCAGCGACAGAGACGGGACCCGCCAGGTCAACTCGCCGGCCACTCCGATCGACTCACGGCTGGTGGTCAACAGAACCAGCGCGGGGCATTCGGCCAGCAGCGTGTCGATGAGTGTGGCGCAGGCGTCCAGCAGGTGTTCGCAGTTGTCCAACAGCACGAGCAGATGGCGGTCGCCGACGTATCGAACCAGCGACTCGGTTGCAGAGCGGCCCGGCTGATCGGGTAGGCCGAGCGCACGTGCCGCGGCAACCGGCACGAGGTCGGGATGGGTAATCGGGGCCAGGTCGACGTAGGCGATCCCGTCGCTGAATTCGCGGGCTGCGCCAGCCGCGACCTGTGCCGCTAGTCGCGTTTTTCCTGAGCCACCCGCGCCAGTCAGAGTGACAAGTCGGTTCTCCTGCAGAAGAAGTCGCACCTGCGTCATCTCCGCGTCGCGCCCGATGAAACTCGTCAACTGGGCTGGAAGATGATGTATCGGAGTGCTGCTCACCGTGCGCAGCGGCGGAAAATCGTTGTGAATGTCCGGATGACACAGTTGCACAACGCGTTCCGGACGCGGCAGGTCCCGGAGCAGATGCGTGCCGAGCTCGCTGAGCCATGCGTCGGCAGGGAGTCGGTCGACGACAAGATCGTGCGCCGTCCCCGACATGATCGTCTGGCCGCCGTGCGCGAGATCGCGCAGTCGCGCCGCCCGGCTGATCGTTGCGCCGATGTAATTACCTTCGTCTCGCAGCTGGATCTCGCCGGTATGCACGCTAATGCGCAGGCGGATTGGCGTCAGCGGGGCGCGCTGCAAGTCCAAGGCGCACGCCACGGCATCACTGACGCGGGCGAATGCGACGACGAAGCTGTCGCCCTCACCTTGCTCAACGGGTCGCACGCCGTCATGTGCAGCGACGACATCGCCCAGCGTGAGGTCGAGTCGCGCAACAGCGATCGTCATCTCGTCCGGCTGGGTCTCCCACAGGCGGGTGGATCCCTCGACGTCGGCAAGCAGCAACGTCACCGTTCCCGTCGGCAGTCCGCTCACGCCCAGCTCGCTCCACTTGGTTGCGCTCATGCTAGTCAGGGTGCAGCAACGGCGTAACGCAAAACATCAGCGTAAGCGCGTAAATGTACGACCCCCCACTGCAGAAATACGATATTCGGCCGATCTTGTCCGGACGGCGAAACCAGATAGTCGATGGATGAGCACAGACGCAGTTATGGCGGCAGACCTTCCCACCATTGCCTTCGAGCAGGCCCAGACCCCAGACGTGGCACACGAACTGATCCGGCAGGCACGACAGCACGGTCCAATCGCGATCGGGCCTCACGGGCCGGAAGTCTTGACGTATGACGTCGTCCGCATCGTTCTGCGCGACGACAGGTTCGTCATGCCAAAAGGACTTGCTCTGACCGCGCAGGGCATTTCTTCGGGCGAGTTGTGGGACATTGCTGTCAAAGGTCTGCTGAGTCTCGACGGTGCTGAACACCATCGGCAAAGACGTTTGGTGTCAAGGGCTTTCACACCCAAGGCGGCTGAGCGGTTACGGGTTACATGTGCCGATGTCATCACTGAGCTCACCAATCACGATGCCGGCGTCGGCCGGTGTGACGTGGTCGCCGATATCGCCAGGCAATATCCGATTGCGATCATCTGCGCTCTGGTCGGCACGCCTCGCGAAGACTGGCACTTGTTCTCCGACTGGGCCGATGACATCTTCAAGCTCTTCGACTGGAACCTCGCCAACGACGCCCCCGACATCCTGCGTGCCTGGAACGAACTCCAGACCTACCTCGATGAGATGGTCGACCTCCGCCGTCGCGAGCCCACCGATGACCTCCTCTCCGACATGATGCGCGCCGAGGTCGATGGTGATCGATTGACGCACGACGAACTGCTGACGTTGACCGCCACTCTCCTGATGGCGGGCACCGACACCACGCGCAACCAGCTGGCCGCAGCGGTGCAAGTGTTCTGCGACCACCCCGACCAATGGGCGCTTCTGGCAGATCATCCCGAGCTTGCCCCGCACGCGGTCGAGGAGGTGATGCGCTATTTACCGGTCATCCTCACGACGATGCGTGTCGCCCGAGAAGACGTCGAACTGTCCGGAGTCACCATTCCGGCGGGGACGCTGGTCATCGCCAACACCGCCTCGGCCAACCGTGATCCAGCCGTCTACGACAACCCTGACCGCTTCGACATCACGCGCGAAAGCCCTCCAGCCATGCTGACCTTCGGCGGTGGCATCCACTACTGCCTGGGCGCGCACCTAGCCAGAATCGAACTTGCCGAGGCATTAACGATCATGGCGCGCCGCATGCCGAACGTCCGTCGTGCCGGGCCTGCTCCGTGGAAGCCGATGACCGGCATCACCGGTCCGGTCAGGTTGCCGGTCGAATTTGGCTGATCTGGTCTTTCTGGTGCCCTCGGTGAGACTCGAACTCACACTGCACGGGTTTTGAATCCGTTTCCTCTGCCAATTGGGATACGAGGGCTGGCGGGTGACGCGAGTAACCACCTTAGATGATCGGTCGCGGTGCCCCGCACACCCTGGCTCACCGACTCCCGAGGTCGCTCTTTGCCGCTCGCCACGACACAATGGCGTCATGACTGGGCCAACGACAGACCCTGAAGCGACCAAAGCGCACCGCGTATTGATCGCTGAGGATGAAGCACTCATCCGGCTCGACCTTGCCGAGATGCTTCGCGAAGAGGGCTATGACGTGGTCGGCGAGGCCGGCGACGGGCAGGAGGCTGTCGAGCTCGCCGAGAAGCTGCTCCCTGATCTGGTGATCATGGACGTCAAGATGCCGCGCCGCGACGGGATCGACGCCGCCTCGGAGATCGCCGCCAAACGGATCGCGCCCGTGCTCGTGCTCACCGCCTTCAGCCAGCGCGATCTCGTCGAGCGGGCCCGCGACGCCGGCGCCATGGCCTACCTGGTCAAACCCTTCTCCATCACCGATCTGATCCCGGCCATCGAGCTGGCGGTCAGCCGATTCAGCGAGATCTCGGCGTTGGAGCACGAAGTCGCCACGCTCTCTGAGCGTTTGGAGACCCGCAAGCTCGTCGAGCGCGCAAAGGGTTTGCTGCAGGCCAAGCAGGGCATGACCGAACCCGAGGCATTCAAGTGGATCCAGCGTGCTGCGATGGACCGGCGCACCACCATGAAACGGGTTGCCGAGGTGGTCCTGGAGACCCTCGACACGCCCAAAGACGCCACCCCACCGGAGTAGCGCCCGCGCCACGCGCGTTAATACTGCGTTTCCCAGCTGGCTGTTTTCTGTGGGACGACTGCGCTGACCGCGTTGTTTACCGGAACGCCCCGTGAACGGCGCGACCAGCGTTCGTCAACACCACGCGATTCGGCCATGCGTTGGCTATGTTTCTTCCGAAGCGTCCACGGTCCAGCCGACAGGCCCGTCCAGAAGATGCCGAGATGATCACTTGACCCGGAGGTGAAACGTGCGCGGTCGCGCGACACGGAGTGCATTCGCTCTGAGTTCGGCAGCCCTGATAGTCATGGGCATTGCCGGCTGCAACCAGTCCAAGCCCGAAGAGGGAGCCGCTTCCAGCGATCTGAAGATCGTGGAGCAGGTCCAGATCGACCAGAACGGCGCCGAGGTCAAGCCCGAAGCGGACGTCAAGCCCGCGGATCCCGCCGGTGACGGCAAGGCCAACTGCCCGCCGCTGTCCTTGGCGATGGCAGGTGCGCTGACCGGCCCCGACGCCGCACTGGGCATCAACATCAAAAATGGCGTGCAGTTGGCCATCGACCAGCACAACGCGGCGAACGCCGGGTGCCAGGTGCAGTTGAAGACCTTCGACACCGAGGGCGATCCGCAGAAGGCGACGCAGGTCGCCCCGCAGATCGTTGACGACGCGTTCACCATCGGCCTCATCGGACCCGCCTTCTCCGGCGAGACCAAGGCCACCGGCCAGGTGTTCGACCAGGCCGGCCTCGTCGCCGCCACTGCCTCGGCCACCAACGTGACGTTGTCGGAGAACGGCTGGAAGACCTTCTTCCGCGGTCTCGCCAACGACGGTGTGCAGGGTCCGTCCGTGGCGAACTACCTGAAGAACAATCTGGGCAACAAGAAGGTCTGCGTCGTCGACGACAGCACCGACTACGGCCTGGGATTGGCAACGGCGGTCCGCGAAACGCTTGGATCCGTCGCCGATTCGTCCTGCAACATCTCGGTGAAGAAGGGCGACAAGGACTTCTCCGCCGCGGTCAACCAGGTCAAGGGCGCGTCACCGGATTCGGTGTTCTACAGCGGGTACTACGCAGAGGCCGCACCTTTCGTGCAGCAGCTGCGCGACGGTGGTTACACCGGCATCTTCGCCAGTGCCGACGGCACCAAGGACAACGAATTCGTCAAGCAGGCAGGCGAATCCTCGAAGGACGCCATCCTGGCGTGCCCCTGCGGCCCGGCCACCGGTGAATTCGCCAAGCAGTACACCGAGAAGTTCGGTCAGGCTCCCGGTACCTACAGCACAGAGGGTTACGACCTCGGCACGATCATGCTCAAGGGCATCGATGCCGGCAAGATCACCCGCCCCGATCTGCTGGAGTGGGTGAAGACCTACCAGGGCCCGGGTGTGGCCCGTAAGTACCAGTGGACCGATACGGGTGAGCTCACCAGCACCCTGATCTGGATCTACAAGGTTCAGTAAGCACCGTCCGTGAGACGCGTCCGGGCCCGCTCGGCCCGGACGCGTTCTCGCTGAAGATCGTTTGCGCGAGGAGCCTGCCCCCGGATGATCCATGATTGCCTCGACCAGTACACCTGCCTCGCAGCCAATATCAGTTTCAACGTCGATGGCCTGTTAAACAGCTTCTGGCAGTTGACAATCGACGGCCTTTCCTGGGGCGCCATTTATGCGCTGGTGGCCGTCGGCTACACCCTGGTCTTCGGTGTGTTGCGGCTGATCAACTTCGCCCACTCCGAAATTTTCATGCTCGGCATGTTCGGCGCCTACTTCTGCCTCGACATGATCCTGGGGTTCACGCCCAGCGGTAACGCCTACAACAAAGGTGTGCTGCTGACCGTGTTGTATCTGGGCATCGCCATGCTGTTCGCGATGCTGGTGTCCGGATCAGCCGCGGTAGGACTGGAATTCATCGCCTACCGGCCGCTGCGAAGACGCAACGCCAGGCCACTGACCTTCCTGATCACCGCGATCGGTATGTCGTTCGTGATCCAGGAGTTCGTGCACTTCATCCTGCCGCAGATCATCAAAGGCTACGGCGGAAACAACGCCCAGCAGCCGATCACGCTGGTGCAGCCCAAGACTCAGTTCACCATCTTCGGTGCAAACATCAGCAACGTCACCGTGGTGATCATCCTCTCGGCGCTGGTTCTCGCGCTGGCCACCGATGTGGTGATCAACCGGACGAAGTTCGGTCGTGGGATCCGGGCAGTGGCCCAGGACCCCACCACTGCGACGTTGATGGGCGTCTCGCGGGAGCGAATCATCATGACCACCTTCCTGATCGGCGGTCTGCTCGCCGGTGCGGCGGCACTGCTGTACACCCTCAAAGTGCCCCAGGGCATCATCTACTCCGGTGGTTTCCTGCTGGGCATCAAAGCATTCTCCGCAGCGGTCCTCGGTGGTATCGGCAACCTGCGCGGTGCTCTGCTCGGTGGCCTGATCCTCGGGGTGATGGAGATGTACGGCCAGGTCCTCTTCGGTACCCAGTGGCGCGACGTGGTGGCGTTCGTGTTGCTCGTGCTGGTGTTGCTGATCCGGCCGACCGGCATCCTCGGTGAGAGCCTCGGGAAGGCACGAGCATGACGACCCCGGAGACCACACACAGGCACGCCAAGAAGCGCTCAGCTGGGGCGCCGGGAGACATCGTTCGCGATTGGTGGTCGAACCTCGGTCGCGTGCCCAAGTGGGGATTCGGTGTCATCGGGTTCGCGTTGATGGCGCTGCTGCCGATCTACACACCGTCATTCCTGGACACCCCTGGGGTGAGCTTCGACGGGGTGATGGCGCAGTTCGCGATGATCGCCATCGTCGCGATCGGACTCAACGTCGTGGTCGGCCAGGCCGGTCTGCTCGATCTGGGATATGTCGGCTTCTATGCCGTCGGCGCCTACACCGTTGCGCTGATCACCAGCCCGCAGAGCCCGTGGAACATGATGGGCCCGACGGGCTTTTTCAGCAGTGACTGGGCGTGGCTGTCGTGCGTACCCCTGGCGATCGCCTTCACCGCACTGGCCGGTCTCATCCTCGGATTCCCGACGCTGCGGCTTCGCGGTGACTATCTGGCGATCGTCACCCTGGGCTTCGGCGAGATCATCCGACTGCTGGCCGACAACCTCAACGACGTCACCAACGGCTCACGCGGACTCGGTTCGATCGCGTTCCCGCGGCTGGGCGAGGACAAGGTCCCCGGCGGCTATTTCTCCGGCGCCAACGCGATGGGCAACGCCAACAACGGGACCTGGTGGTACTGGCTGGGGTTGATCCTGGTCGCCATCATCTTGCTGATGGTCGGCAACCTGGAACGCAGCCGGGTCGGCCGCGCGTGGGTGGCGATCCGGGAGGATGAGGACGCCGCGGAAGTGATGGGCGTCAACACCTTCCGGTTCAAGCTATGGGCGTTCACCATCGGCGCCGGTATCGGTGGACTGTCCGGTGCGCTGTACGCGGGACAGGTGCAATTCGTTGCGCCGACCAACTTCAACATCATCAACTCGATGCTGTTCCTGTCGGCGGTGGTGCTGGGCGGCCAAGGCAACAAACTCGGCGTCATCTTCGGGGCGTTCATCATCGTCTACCTGCCCAACCGCCTGCTCGGCGTGCACCTGTTCGGTGTCAACCTCGGTGACCTGAAGTACCTCTTCTTCGGTCTGGCGCTGGTCCTGCTGATGATCTTCCGACCACAGGGCCTGTTCCCGGTACGTCAAGCGCTACTGACCTACGGCAAGAAAGCCCGCTATCTGCTGCGTAGCGCTGATGATTCGAAGGCGGCGGCATGACCGAACCCGCAGCCGGACCCACCCCGGACGACCCGAGCACCCCGATCGACGAGAGCCTGGCCGCACTGCAGCGTGACGTGCACGCCGCCGAAGGCGAAATCCTGTTGGAGACCAAGGATCTCACCGTCAAGTTCGGTGGCTTGACCGCGCTCGATGGGGTCAGCTTCAACATCAAGCGAGGCGAGATCCTCGGCCTGATCGGACCCAACGGCGCGGGGAAGACCACCTGCTTCAACGCGATCACCGGTGTGTACCGGCCGAGTTCGGGGTCGGTCACATTCGACGATGCGCCGTTGGGTCGAATCAAACGCCACGAGATCACTCGCCGCGGTATTGCCCGCACGTTCCAGAACATCCGACTCTGGGGTGAGATGACCGCCCTGGAAAACGTCGTGGTCGGCACTGATGCCCGGCACAAGACGTCGGTACCGGGTGCGGTGTTCCGAACGCCACGGCACCGACGTGAGGAACAGTCCGCCGTGGAAAAGGCTGCGGCGCTGCTGCAGTTCGTCGGTATCGCCCATCGTGGTGAAGAGAAGGCCAAGAATCTGCCGTACGGGGATCAGCGTCGCCTCGAGATCGCCCGCGCGCTGGCCACCGAGCCGAAGTTGTTGTGCCTGGACGAACCCGCCGCCGGCTTCAACCCCAGCGAGAAGGCTGCGCTGATCGACTTGATCAAAGCCATCCGCGACGACGGCTACACGGTATTGCTGATTGAGCACGATATGCGCCTGGTGATGGGGGTGACCGACCGCATCGTCGTGCTGGAGTTCGGTCGCAAGATCGCCGACGGCCTGCCCGCAGACATTCGCGAAGATCCGAAGGTCATCGCCGCCTACCTGGGAGTGCCCGATGACGAACTCGAGTGACGAGGCTGTACCTGAAACCGCCGTAGCCGACGAAAGGCCGGTCCTGCTCGAGGTGCGTGACCTGGTCGTGCACTACGGCAGAATCGAAGCACTGCACGGCGTTTCGCTGACTGTGCGACAGGGGGAGCTGGTCACCCTGCTGGGTGCCAACGGGGCAGGCAAGACCACCTTGATGCGTGCCATCTCCGGTCTGCGCCCGCCAACATCGGGTTCGGTGTGGTTCCAGGGGCAAGACATCACCCGGGTCAAGGCGCATAAGCGCGTGGGGGAAGGGCTGATCCAGGCACCGGAAGGGCGGGGAGTTTTCCCCGGTATGACGGTGACCGAGAACCTGGAGATGGGCTGCTACGGACGGAAGTTCCCGTCCAAAGCTGAGCACCGCGAGAAGCTGGACTGGGTTTTCGAGACGTTCCCGCGCCTGGCCGAGCGGCGCAGTCAGGTGGGCGGCACGCTCTCCGGTGGCGAACAGCAGATGCTGGCCATCGGGCGGGCGTTGATGGCCCGACCGGACGTGCTCCTGCTCGACGAGCCGTCGATGGGTTTGGCGCCCATGGTGATTTCCCAGATCTTCAAGATCATCTCCGAGATCAACAAGCAGGGCACCACCGTGCTGCTGGTCGAGCAGAACGCCCAACAGGCACTGAGTCGGTCTGACCGGGCCTACATTCTGGAAACGGGCACGGTCACCCGCACGGGTGTGGCCCGGGAGTTGTTGGCAGACGACAGCATTCGCGCCGCCTACCTCGGCGTCGCGTAGCTTCCATCCCCGCGAGCGAGCGTGTTTGTCCGGCGACACGCCGCATTTCCTGGACAACGACGTGCGCTCGTTAACGTTTTTCAGTCGATGCGAAAGCGCTTGTGCCGCGACGTCATTCCGGAGATCAGCTGCACACGGCTGCGCGGTACGTTCAGGTGCTCGGCCAACAACCGGATGACGGCGTCGTTGGCCTTGCCGTCGACGGCGCGTTCGGGGACATAGACCGTCAGGGCACCGTCGTCGTCGACCTCGACGAGTGGGCCCTTGCGGCTGCCGGGCTTGACTCGGACGACAACGAACGTGGTCATGCCGGAAGGCTATCCGCAAGAAAAGTCAGGTGAGCGCAATCTCGGCGTCGGCTTCACGTTTCTTGTCGAGATGCTTCTCGTGTTTGGGGTCGTCGAATCTCTCCAGGTTCAGCCCGTTGGTTTCGATGCCGAAGCGCAACGTCACCGCAGCACCGACAACGGACGCGCCGACCAGGATGTACAACAGTGCCTCGGTCCCGATGCTGGTCAGCAAGATGGGAAACAGAAAGGCCGTCAACACCGCACCGACCTTGGCGAACGACGCCGCGAAACCCGCGCCCTTGCCCCGAATTCGGGTCGGAAAGACTTCGCCGGCCAGCAGGTAGGTCATTGAATTGGGCCCGAGGTTCGTCATGAAATAGAACAACATGAAGCCAGCGAAGAGAAGCACCATGTTGTAGGTACCGCCTGGGCGGATCGATAACGCAGCCAGCAGCAGGCCAATCGCACAGCCGACGAAGCCCACCGTCTGCAACTTGAGCCGGCCCACCCGATCGACCAACGCTATGGCGACGAGAATGCCCAAAATGAACAGCACGTCCATCAGTGCCGAGCCTTTTGCTCCCAGCAGGTCATTGTGGATGGTGTCGGCCAAGGAGTCGGAGTGGGTTGTCTTTCCGATCACCGTGGCCAGGATGGTGGGCGTGAAGATACCGATGCCGTAGGTGCTGAGGTCCTGCAGGAACCACGGAACTGACGCCAAGATCGTCGCTTTGCGGTGTTTCGCGGTGAAGAGCGCGCGGTAGTCACCATGCCCCTCCGTTGCTGCGTCACCACCCACGAGGGACACATCTTTCGGATATTGCGGGTGCCGCCGGAGCAGGCGCCCGGTGGCCTGTTCAGCCTCTTGAGTGCGCCCCATGGTCAGAAGCCAGTGTGGGCTCTCGGTGACAAACAGTCGCCCGATGATGACGAGCACAGCCGGCAGAATCGCGCTGGCGTACATCCACCGCCAGGCGCCGACGTCCGGGTTTGCATACAGAACGGCGAAACCCACTGCCGTGCCTACTAACGCACCGATGGCCTGGAATGCGAACGCGCTCAGTACAAGCCGCCCGCGCACCGAGGTCGGGATGCTTTCGGAGATAACCATATGTGCCGTGGGGTAGTCACACCCCAGAGCGAGTCCTGCCCCGAACAGGAAGAAGACCAGCGTCGGCAGATTCGGCGAAAACGTCAGTGCAACAAGAAAGCAGGTGAAGAGAATCATCTCGATGATGAACATCCGCTTGCGACCGAAGATGTCCGCTAGGCTTCCGAGTGCGCTGGCACCCACCAAGATGCCCGCCAGGGAGGCTGCAGTGACCAATCCCTTGTCCGCAGCCGTCAGGTCGAACTCGATGGAGATCAGCGGAAGGGCGACCCCCGACATGAAGACGACCATTCCCTCAAAAAACTTGCCCGCCGAGGCCAGTCCCCATATGCGCCACTGCATGCCGGTCATCGGCGTGGAGGGTGTCTTGGTGCCGTTTGCCCAGGCTGGTCGTTCGTCTATGTATTCCTGAACGGTTTTCGCTGTGCCGGTAGGGGTTTGAACATCGTGCTGCGGCATGACCGTGCTTCCTCTGCGCTGGGACGTGCGCAGCGTCGCACACCACAGCCGACGGTGCGGGGTGAGCTGGATGGAGTTGGCGCACCGATCGGCGGATCTTCATCCGGATTTCTGCGTCAGTTCATCCCGAGTTCGGTTGTGGGCGAACGAACTAGCGCGCGACGATCACCGAGGAGCCGTGGCCGAACAGCCCCTGGTTGGCGGTGACGCCGACGGTGGCTCCCTCGACCTGACGACCAGTGGCCTGGCCCTTGAGCTGCCAGGTCAGCTCGCACACCTGGGCAATCGCCTGGGCGGGGATGGCCTCACCGAAGCAGGCCAGCCCGCCAGAGGCGTTGACCGGGATACGACCACCGATGGTGGTGGCGCCGCTGCGCAGCAAGGCCTCGGCGTCTCCCTTGGCGCACAGACCCAAATGCTCGTACCAGTCGAGTTCCAGTGCGGTGGAGAGGTCATAGACCTCGGCCAGGCTCAGATCCTCGGGACCGATACCGGCCTCGGCATAGGCCGCGTCGAGGATCTGGTCTTTGAACACCCGATCCGGGCCGGGTACCACTGCGGTGGAATCGGTTGCAATATCTGGCAATTCGGGCAGATGCTGGGGGTAGCGGGGCGTCACCGTGGACACCGCGCGTACTGACGGCACCCCCTCGACCGAACCAAGATGTTTCTCGGCGAACGCCTTGCTGGCCACGATCAGCGCGGCAGCGCCATCGGAGGTGGCGCAGATATCGAGCAGGCGTAGCGGGTCGGCGACGACGGGGCTGGCCAGGACGTCTTCGACGGACACGTCTTTGATGAAGCGGGCGTTCGGGTTCTGCAACCCGTGCTTGGCGTTCTTGACCTTGACTCCGGCGAAATCCTCCAGCGTCGCGCCGTAGAGATCCATCCGCCGCCGCGCCAAGAGCGCGAAGTACACCGGGTTGCTGGCGCCGATCAGGTGGAAACGCTGCCAGTCCGGGTCGTTCTTGCGTTCGCCACCAACAGGTGCGAAGGCACCCTTCGGGGTGGTGTCGGCACCGATGACCAATGCCACATCGCAGAACCCGGCGAGGATCTGGGCGCGGGCGCTTTGCAGGGCCTGCGAACCGCTGGCGCAGGCCGCATAGCTGGAGCTGACCGGCACACCGTTCCACCCCAACTTCTGGGCGAACGTCGAGCCGGCGATGAAACCGGGGTAACCGTTGCGGATGGTGTCGGCGCCGGCGACGAGTTGAATCTGCCGCCAGTCCAGACCCGCCTCCGCCAGCGCAGCCCGTGCGGCGACGACGCCGTACTCGGTGAAGTCGCGCCCCCACTTACCCCACGGGTGCATACCCGCGCCGAGGATGTATACCGGTTCAGGGCTCATGCGATCTCCCACGCGTAGATGATCCGCTCGACGCCGCCGTCGTCGGTGAACAGCGGCATCGTGGTCAGTGACATCTCCATGCCGACCTTGAGGTCAGCGGCCAGGGTGCCCTCGACGACCTTGCCCAGCACGATGATTCCCTCGTCGGCCAACTCCACCGCGGCAACGGCGAACGGCTCGAACGGATCCGGCGCCGGATAGGGCGGCGGGGGAGCGTAGCGGTTCTCGGTATAGCTCCACAGAGTCCCGCGACGCGACAGGGGCACCTGGTCGAGTTGGTCGCCGTCGCACGCGGGATTGGGGCAGTTGTTGGCCCGCGGCGGGAAGACGAAGGTCCCGCACTGGGTGCATTTCCCGCCGATCAGGTGGGCAGACCCGGCGTCGTCGGTGGCGAACCACCCGTCGATGGCCGGTAGTTGCGCTGGCGCGTCCGTAGATCCTGGCACGGGGGTCAGACTACGCGACCGCAGGCCTGCAACTGAAACGTGTTGCAGTTTTTCTAGCCGGTCCGGTCGGCGGCCTCCAGCAGGATGCGCACCAGATCGCCGGGGTTGTCCCGCATCAGGTTGTGCGCCCCGTCGAGTTCATGGGTGATCCAGGAGGGATCGTCGCGCACCCGTTCGTAGGACGGCCGCAGCGGCGAGTCGCCCGGCCACTTCAGTGCGTAGACGAAATCGCGGCGCCGGATCGTGCTCAGATCGCCGGTCAGGCGGATCCGCTGCAGGAACGATGCCAGGGGGTGCGCGGTGGCCCGATCATCGAAGAACGGCATCGGCGGCACCCCGTAGCCGGTGTCGTCGACGCCGATGTACCACTGTCGTTCCTCGTCATTGACCAGGTCCCAACAGGATTCGCCGTCACGTGGCACCAGAGCATCCAGGTACACCAGCGCGTCGACGCGCGCGGGGATCCGGTCGGCGACACCGCTGATCACCATGCCGCCGTAGCTGTGTCCGACGAGCACCAGGTCCTTGGCGTCGCGTTCGACCGACAGCCCGGCGAGCACATCGGCAATGTGAGTTTCCAGGTTGACGCCGGCATGCAGCAGGTGGGCGCGCTCGGCGATACCGGTCAATGTGAACGACAGCACCCGATGGCCGCGCGAGCGCAACGCAGCCGCCAGGTCGTCGAAACACCAGCCGCCGTGGCAAGCGCCGGGAATCAGGGCATAGGTGGTCATGCTGTGCTCCTATCTGCGTGGGTGTCCTGGCGGTACTTCTCGGTGATCGCCGCGATGGTCTCGGATCGTCGGCCGCCAACGCCGCATACGTGCATCTCCCGGTTGGCGGCGACGATGTCAGCGGTCGCGAGCCTGCGAGTGTTCTCATAGGCGCGTAAGCCGGTCTCGAAGCTGCGGTGTAGCTCGTCGGCCAGCACCCGAGCGTCGAGAATGGCTTGCGAACCCCCGTTGGCCCCAACGGGATACATCGGGTGGGCGGCATCACCGAGCAGTGTCACCCGATCCCGCCCCCACCAGGCCAAGACGTCACGGTCGACCATCGGGTACTGCAACACCGTCTGGCTCTCGCGCTCGAGCATTGCCGGATCGAGCCAGTCCAGCCGCCAGTCCGCCAGCAATGCCAGCACCGCGTCGCGGTCGGCGGGCGCATTCCAGTGGGCATCGCCGCGCAGCGGTCCGGGCACCGATTCCGGCACCTGCACAACCCAATTGATCAGCCCACCGCCGATCGGGTAGACGACCAGATCGACATCGTTGTCCCCTTTGACGATCGCCATCGTGCGGCCGTCGAGGAATGCGGGTCCCGGTGTCGCGCCGCGGAACATCCGGACCCCCGACCACATCAATGGATCGGATCCGGGATGAAGCTGCGCGCGGACCACCGAACGCACGCCGTCGGCACCGACCAGGACCCGCGCGGAAAAGTCGCCGGACACGGTATGCGCTGTCACGTTGTCGGCGACCGAGGTGAACCCCGTCAACCGGGCACCGGTACGGACTGCGTCGGGGCCCAACCGGTCCCGCGCCGCGGCGAGCAGCAGCATCTGCAGCTCACCGCGGTGCACCGAGTACTGGGGATGGACGTAACCGCCGGCGATCCCGCGGGGTTCGCGAAACAGGAGTTGGCCGCCGGAAGTGAAAAAGGCGATCTCGGCGGGCGCCACGCCGACACCGGCCAACTGCTCTGCCAGGCCGAGTTCGGTCAGTTCACGGACGGCGTGCGGCAACAGATTGATCCCGACACCGAGCGTTGTGAGCTCACGCGCGCTGTCGATGACGGTCGCGCTGATACCGCGAGCGTGCAAGGCCAGCGCTGCGGTCAGTCCGCCGATCCCGCCACCGACGATGAGCACTTCTGCTGATGGGGTCATACCTCCAGCGTCGGCACCTGCCAGTGATAAGTCCAATACAGATGTACGCCACAAACTATAATCATTGCTTATGGAACTGCGACAGCTTGAGTACTTCGTCGCCGTAGCCGACGAAGCGAACTTCACCAGGGCCGCCGAACGGATCCATGTCGCGCAACCCGCCGTCAGCGCCCAAGTCGCCCGGCTCGAACGCGAGCTGGGGCAGTTGCTGTTCGACCGCACCCGGCGTCAGGTCCGGCTGACCGCGGCGGGGGAGGCGGTGCTGCCGTTCGCCAGGGCGGCGCTGCAGGCGGTGGCCGACGCCCGCCGGTCGGTCGAGGAGTTGACCGATCTCGTGCGCGGCACCGTGACCCTCGGCACCGTCACGTCCCACAACGTGGACATCCCCGCCCTGCTGGCCGACTTTCATGCCGACCATCAAGGAGTCGAAATCACCTTGTGCACAGAGACTTCCGACGCCCTCATCGATGGCGTGCGCAGTGGTCGGCTCGATGCTGTCATCGTTTCGATCGGGTCGACCGAACGGCCCGACGGTCTCGACATCGAGATCGTCACCGACGAGTCGATCGACGCCGCGGTGGGGCGCGACGACCCATGGGCTGACCGGTCCTCGGTCACCCTCGACGAGTTGGCGCAGCGCCCGTTGATTGCGCTGCCCGCCGGAGCCGGTATCCGGCACCAACTCGACATGGCCTGCGCCGCGGCCGGGGTCACGGTGCGGGTGGCGTTCGAGGCCACCACACCGCAGGCATTGGCCGACTTGGCCGAACGCGGACTCGGTGTCGCGATCGTCCCGAGCTCGGTGTCACAGAGCAGGCCCGGACTCCATCGGCTGGCGATCGTCCCGGAACTGCGCGGGCGACTGGTACTGGCGTGGCGTTCGGACGGCCCGATGAGTCCGGCGGCCCGCGTCCTGGTGGAGAAGGCTCGGCGCTTACTGCGTGTCGGGGCGGGGCCATAGAGTATTGGCCGTGAGCCCCGCCAAGACCGCCCCCGGTAAAACGGCAGCAGCGAAGAAGACCGACGTCAAGCCCACATTGATGCTGCTGGACGGCAATTCGCTGGCGTTCCGGGCGTTCTACGCGCTGCCCGCAGAGAACTTCAAAACCCAGAGCGGCCTGACCACCAACGCGGTCTACGGCTTCACCGCCATGCTGATCAACCTGCTGCGTGATGAAGGTCCCACCCACATCGCCGCCGCTTTCGACGTCTCCCGCCAGACTTTCCGTAAGGAGAAGTACCCCGAGTACAAGGAGGGGCGGTCCGCCACGCCTGATGAGTTCCGCGGGCAGATCGACATCACCAAGGAAGTTCTGGTGGCGCTGGGCATCACGGTGCTTGCCGAACCGGGATTCGAGGCCGACGACATCATCGCGACGCTGGCCACCCAGGCCGAGAACGAGGACTACCGGGTGCTGATCGTCACGGGCGACCGTGATGCGCTGCAGTTGGTCAGCGACGACGTGACGGTGCTGTATCCCATCAAGGGAGTCAGCGAGCTCACCCGCTTCACCCCGGAGGCCGTGGCGACCAAATACGGTCTGACACCCGCGCAGTACCCGGACTTCGCCGCCCTGCGCGGCGATCCCAGTGACAACTTGCCCGGAATACCCGGCGTCGGTGAGAAGACAGCCACCAAGTGGATCGTTGAATACGGCTCATTGCAGTCCCTGGTCGACAATGTTGACCAGGTCAAGGGCAAGGTCGGCGACTCGCTGCGGGCCAACGTGGCCGGCGTCGTGTTGAACCGGGAGCTCACCGAGCTCGTCAAGGACGTCCCGCTGGCGCAGACCCCGGACACGCTGCGGATGCAGCCGTGGGATCGAGACCAGATTCACCAGCTGTTCGACGACCTGGAGTTCCGGGTGCTGCGTGACCGGCTCTTCGAGACGCTGGCGTCGGCTGACCCCGAAGTCGACCAGGGCTTCGATGTCCGCGGAGGTGCGCTGGAGCCGGGCACCGTCGCGGCATGGCTGTCCGAGCACAGCCACGGCGAACGGTTCGGGCTGGCGGTGGTGGGCACCCACCTCGCGTTCGACGCCGACGCCACCGCGCTGGCCATCGTCGCGGCCGACGGTGAGGGCGCCTTCATCGACACAACCAGCCTGACCCCCGACGATGACGCCGCACTGGCCGCGTGGCTGGCCGACCCTGACCAGCCGAAGGCATTGCACGAAGCCAAGCTGTCCATGCACGACCTGGAGGGCCGCGGCTGGGAGCTGGCTGGAGTGACCTCCGATACCGCGCTGGCTGCCTACCTGGTCCGACCCGGGCAACGCAGCTTCGCCCTCGACGATCTCGCGGTGCGCTACCTGCGCCGCGAACTGCGCGCGGACAACCCTGAACAGCAACAACTTTCGCTGCTCGATGACGACGAAGGCGTTGACGATCAGGCGGTGCAGACGCTGATTCTGCGGGCCGGTGCCGTCGCCGACCTGGCCAACGCCCTGGACGAGGAACTGGACCGCATCCATTCGTCGTCGCTGCTGGGGCAGATGGAACTGCCGGTTCAGCGAGCATTGGCCAAGATGGAGACGGCGGGAATCGCCGTCAACCTCGACCTGCTGACCAGCCTGCAGAGTGAGTTCGCCGCGCAGATCCGCGACGCCGCCGAGGCGGCCTACGCGGTGATCGGTAAGCAGATCAACCTCGGTTCGCCCAAGCAGCTGCAGACGGTGCTGTTCGACGAGCTGGACATGCCGAAGACCAAGAAGACCAAGACCGGCTACACCACCGACGCCGACGCACTGCAGACGCTGTTCGACAAGACCGGCCATCCGTTCCTGCAGCACATGCTGACCCATCGCGATGTCACCCGGCTCAAGGTGACCGTGGACGGGTTGCTCAACGCCGTGGCGTCCGACGGTCGCATCCACACCACCTTCAACCAGACCATCGCAGCCACCGGCCGGTTGTCCTCGACCGAACCGAACCTGCAGAACATCCCTGTTCGCAATGAGGCCGGTCGCCGGATCCGCGACGCCTTCGTCGTCGGCTCATCCGACGGGGCTGACTACGCCGAACTGATGACCGCGGATTACAGCCAGATCGAGATGCGCATCATGGCGCATCTGTCCAAGGACGACGGGTTGATCGAGGCGTTCAATACGGGGGAGGACCTGCACAATTTCGTCGCGTCGCGGGCGTTCGACGTCCCGATCGACGAGGTCACCGCGGAACTGCGGCGCAGGGTCAAGGCCATGTCGTACGGGCTGGCCTACGGGTTGAGTGCTTACGGATTGTCGGCGCAGTTGAAGATCTCCACCGAAGAGGCCAAGGTGCAGATGGACGCGTACTTCGCCAGGTTCGGCGGGGTGCGGGACTACCTGCAATCGGTCGTCGACCAGGCCCGCAAGGACG
The DNA here is from genome assembly GCF_965229105.1 of Mycobacterium sp. Taxonomy (GTDB): domain Bacteria; phylum Actinomycetota; class Actinomycetes; order Mycobacteriales; family Mycobacteriaceae; genus Mycobacterium. The sequence continues at coordinate 4,211,673 of NZ_OZ245858.1, read as the reverse complement.
GTTACACCTCGACGGTGCTGGGCCGGCGGCGCTATCTGCCCGAATTGGACAGCAGTAACCGCAATGTCAGGGAGGCGGCGGAGCGGGCTGCGCTCAACGCCCCGATCCAGGGCAGCGCCGCCGACATCATCAAGGTCGCCATGATCGAAGTGGGCCAGGCACTCGCCGACGCCAACCTAAGGTCGCGCATCCTGCTCCAGGTGCACGACGAACTGCTGCTGGAAATCGCTGACGGTGAGCGTGATCAGGTCGAGGCTATGGTGCACGACAAGATGGGCAGCGCCTATCCACTGGACGTTCCGCTCGAGGTGTCTGTCGGATACGGCCGCAGCTGGGACGCCGCCGCCCACTAACGGCAAGCGCGCTAAGCGGCCGGGATGCGGTAGCCCGCCAACCACTGCAAGGTGGGTTGAGCGGCCGCCGCGCGGATGGCCCGCAGCGCCTGCGTCTCGTCGTCGAGCAGCGCGTACACCCGCTGATCGCCGAACCCGCGATCAATGCGGTCACGGACGAAGGCCAGCTCGACCACCTGCGCGCTGAACCGGTTGACCACCTTGGTCGCCGGCTTGCCGCCGATGCGGCCGACGGCCGCGGCGGCGAGCTTGCGGTGGCGGATCGAGCCCAACCAGGTCGCCTCGTTTGGGGTGATGAGGCCAGCGGCCACCATGCCGGGCAGCGTGGCCGCGACGACGTGCTGCTCCCGACGGCGGCTGCGGATCGCCAGCCAGATCGCCAGCGCAAAGACCGGAACCATCCAGAACAGGTAGACCAGGAAATAGGTTCCGATCCCAAAGAGCGCGGAGCCGTTCCACAGCGCGTGCATGATCACCGCACCGGCATATCCGAGCAGGATGCAGCCGGTCTTGGCGAGAACATTGCGTCGATTCAGCGCGAAGTACACACCGATTGCGGTCATGGTGGTGAACAGCGGGTGAGCGAAAGGCCCCATGATCAACCGCATCCCCGCCACCACCAGCGAGTCGCCCAGTGATTCACCGTTGGCGATGTAGGCGATGTTCTCCACCCAAGCGAAACCCGCCGCGGTCAGGCCTGCGTACACCAGGCAGTCGGTCAGTGAGTTGAGCTCGTTGCGGCGCCGACCCGTCATCATCACCAGCAGGAACAGGCCCTTGAGCGCTTCTTCGATCAGGGGTGCGCCGATTCCGGTGCTGACGAAGTTGTCCGTCGCCTCGTCGCCGGTGGCGAGCACCGATCCGAAATACAGCTCCAGTCCGATGGATACGACGATGGCCACCGAGGCACCCCAGAGGAAGGCCAGCACCAGCAGCCGCGGCGGCTCCGGCTCCCACCGATCAAGCCAGATATAGGCCAGCACCACCAGTGCCATGGCCACGCTGGCCAGCAGAAACCCGATCGCGGTACCGATCGGGTTGACCGCGGTCAGCAAGATAACGACCAGCCCGGCCAGTGTGCCCAGCGCAATGATCACGCCCAGTGGCGCGCCGACCTTGCGGATTTTCTTCGGCAGCGGGCCGATCGGCAGCCAGGGCAATGCTGCTGAGGATGGCATCGGCGCATTCACCCGCACGACGCTAATCGAAGGGAAAACAGGCCGCAGATGCTCGTCTCGGCCCAGCGGCCGGCACCCCTGTTCGAGTACTCGGGTGAGCACCAAACAGACCGGGTTTGTCCTGCGTGTACCCCGTCGAGTAACCTTGGGACGTACCTGTGTGCGTCATCGCGGGTATACACCCAAATCTCGTCAAACTTGTCCCTACGATCAAGCCTGTCCGGAGCAACCCAACAATATGCCAAGTCCCACCATCACCTCGCCGCAAGTAGCCATTAACGACATCGGCTCGGCCGAGGATTTTATGGCCGCAATCGACAAGACCATCAAATACTTCAACGATGGTGACATCGTCGAAGGGACAATCGTCAAGGTTGACCGCGATGAAGTCTTGCTCGACATCGGATACAAAACCGAAGGTGTAATTCCTTCTCGCGAACTCTCCATCAAGCACGACGTCGACCCCAATGAGGTTGTGTCCGTCGGCGATGAGATCGAAGCCCTGGTCCTCACCAAAGAGGACAAAGAAGGCCGTCTGATCCTGTCCAAGAAGCGTGCGCAGTACGAACGCGCATGGGGCACGATCGAAGAGCTCAAGGAGAAGGACGAGGCCGTCAAGGGCACCGTCATCGAGGTCGTCAAGGGCGGCCTGATCCTCGACATCGGTCTGCGCGGCTTCCTGCCCGCCTCGCTCGTCGAGATGCGTCGGGTGCGCGATCTTCAGCCGTACATCGGCAAGGAGATCGAAGCCAAGATCATCGAGCTGGACAAGAACCGCAACAACGTGGTGCTGAGTCGCCGCGCATGGCTGGAGCAGACTCAGTCCGAGGTGCGCAGCGAATTCCTCAACCAGCTGCAGAAGGGCGCCATCCGCAAGGGTGTCGTGTCCTCGATCGTCAACTTCGGTGCCTTCGTGGACTTGGGTGGCGTCGACGGTCTGGTGCACGTTTCCGAGCTGTCGTGGAAGCACATCGACCATCCGTCCGAGGTCGTGCAGGTTGGCGACGAGGTCACCGTCGAGGTGCTCGACGTCGATATGGATCGCGAGCGGGTTTCCTTGTCGCTCAAGGCCACCCAGGAAGATCCGTGGCGTCACTTCGCCCGCACCCACGCCATCGGCCAGATCGTGCCCGGCAAGGTCACCAAGCTGGTGCCGTTCGGTGCGTTCGTCCGCGTCGAAGAGGGTATCGAGGGCCTGGTGCACATCTCCGAGCTGGCCGAGCGCCACGTCGAGGTGCCCGATCAGGTTGTTGCCGTCGGTGACGACGCGATGGTCAAGGTCATCGATATCGACCTGGAGCGTCGCCGGATCTCGCTGAGCCTCAAGCAGGCCAACGAGGATTACACCGAGGAGTTCGACCCGTCGAAGTACGGCATGGCCGACAGCTACGACGAGGCGGGCAACTACATCTTCCCCGAGGGCTTCGACGCCGAGACCAACGAATGGTTGGAAGGCTTCGACAAGCAGCGCACGGAATGGGAGGCCCGGTACGCCGAGGCCGAACGCCGGCACAAGATGCACACCGCGCAGATGGAGAAGTTCGCCGCTGCCGAGGCCGAGGAAGCCAGCAGGCCTGCCGGTTCGTCGAACGGTTCGTCGACCTCGTCCTCTTCGGGTGAGTCCGCAGGCGGATCGCTCGCCAGCGACGCACAGTTGGCAGCGCTGCGCGAGAAGCTCGCGGGTAACGCCTAACAAGAACCACTCATTCGCCGAGTGAAACAACGCAGCATGTCCGTGAGGACATGCTGCGTTGTTCGTTGTATACGTCGTAAGGACTTCCCATGCTGAGGATCGGATTGACCGGCGGTATCGGTGCGGGTAAATCGACCGTGGCATCGACTTTTTCGGAGCTCGGCGGGATCATCGTCGACGGCGATGTCATCTCCCGTGAGGTGGTAGAGCCGGGCACCGACGGTCTGGCCAAGCTCGTCGAGGCCTTTGGTCCCGGCATCCTGCTGCCCGACGGGGCGCTGAATCGACCGGCGCTGGCGGCCATCGCCTTCAGCGATGACGACAAACGTGCGACGCTGAACGGCATCGTGCACCCGCTGGTCGGTGCCCGCCGCGAGGAACTGGTCGCCGCCGCACGTACTGATGATGTTGTCGTCGAGGATATTCCGCTTCTGGTGGAGTCCCAGATGGCACCGTTCTTCCCGCTGGTCATCATCGTCAACGCGGATGCCGAGCTACGGGTCAAACGCCTCATCGAGCACCGCGGCTTCAGCGAGGACGACGCCCGCGCACGGATCGCCGCCCAGGCGACCGAGGAGCACCGCCGCTTAGTTGCCGACGTCTGGCTGGACAACCACGGCAGCGCCGACGATCTCAAAGAGCAGGCCCGCACGCTGTGGGAGCACCGAATCATCCCGTTCGCGCACAACATTGAGGCCCGCGAACCCGCACCCAGTGCACCGCAGGTGGTTCCGTCCGACCCGTCATGGCCGGACGAGGCGCGCCGCATCCTGGCCCGACTGAATACGGCCTGTGGGCATCGCGCGATCCGCATCGATCACATCGGTTCCACGGCCGTCCCCGGCTTGGCTGCCAAGAATGTCATCGATATCCAGGTCACGGTCGATTCCTTGGATACCGCAGACGAATTGGCCGAATCATTGCTGGCCGTCGGTTACCCGCGGGTGGCGTCGATCACCACCGATATCGCCAAGGCCGAGGCCCGCAGTTCGGTGCCGGCTTATGACCGCAACAATGATCCGACGTTCTGGGGCAAAAGGTTTCATGGCTCGGCGGACCCCGGCCGGCCGACCAATATCCACCTCCGGGTGGACGGCCACCCCAACCAGCAGTTCGCGCTGCTGTTCGTCGACTGGTTGACAGCCAATGCCGATGCGCAGGCGGAGTACCTAGAGCTCGAGCGCACGGTCGAAGACACCGACGCCAAAGAACCGTGGTTCGCCGACGCCTATCGGCGCGCGTGGCATTGGGCGGATGCCACCAACTGGCCGGCTGACTCGACCGGCTGAGGGGCTAGTGATCGCCGGGACGGGTCGCTGTTTCGGCGGCGGCGGCGGCCAGTTTTCCTTCGGCAAGGCGGTACAGGCTACTCAGAGCAGCTTCGTCGACACCGAGATACTCACACACCACCTCGGGCGCCACGCCGGCGTCACGCAGTCGCAGAGCCAGCGAATACGGCAAGGGCAGTCGCCGTAACGCGACCTCATGAGCGCTGAGGTTGTCCATGACACCAGCGTGCCCCCGCCCTGTAGGGCACGACTACGTATGCGCATACTCAAAAATCAGCGCACCGGATCACGGCGGGGGATCAGCGCCGCGAGCTCAGCACGGCTGGCGGTGCCGGTCTTGGCCATGGCGCGATAAATGTGGGCTTCGACGGTGCGGCGGGACAGCGTCAAACGCTCAGCGATAGCGGGGTTGGACAAACCCTGTCCGAGCAGTTCGACGATTTCGCGTTGCCGAACAGTCAGGGGCACTCTCTCACTGGCATGGCGCAGCGCCGGTGTGCTCGCACCACAGTGCTCGGCCAACTCATCGGCGCGGGTGGAACAACCCAAGGCCGAGCCACGAAGATCCTGCCGCCGATATTCGATCCCAGCGTGCGCGGCGGCATCCACGGCTGCGACCAGATCACCCATATCCTCGAATTGTCTTGACACCACGGCAAGCTTCGCTGCGTCACCATCATGGAGCCCCGCGGCAAACCGTGCCGCCACACCGACCCGAGGCCCCTCGACCACCGCTTCCAACTCACCCAGACGCGGCCCACATGAGCGGTCGCCGAACTGGACCGCGGTTTGTAGGCACCACACCTCGGCCGCGAATTGTCCATTGGCTCTTGATGTCTCGGCGGCCATCAAGCAGATTGCGCGCGCTTCGCTGACCGCACCCTCACACGCGGCCACCCACGCCTGAGCCATCGAGCGCTCGTAGTCGACAAACTGCCAACTCGGGTAGCGATGCTGCTCGAGGTGGGCGAGCCCGGCACCGGCTTCCTCGACCAAGTCGCACATCGCCAGCGCAGTGACGTCGGCGATTTGATAGCGATAGCCGAAACCGTTGACATCCCCAGTCGCGAAGAACATCTCAAGCACTGGCTGCAGCAGCGAATGCGCCTCAAGAAGCCGCCCAGCCCCTAATGCGGCTCGCCCTTCCACGGCTGTGCTGAGCAATTCAGCGACCCCAGGCAGATCCGCTGTCTGGGTGTGGAGTGCGTCGGCCACCGACCGTGCCTCCGCGATTCGTCCGGACTGCAGAAGTGCGCCGACGTGCCGGTCGCCGATCACCAGATGCATATGTGGAGCTTCGCGGGCACGGGCCACAATGGTGTAGCCGTGCTGTGCTGCGGCCACAGCGTCCGTGGTAGCACCGGAGTCTCCGTGGGCGACAACGAGCGCCCAACTCGCCGCTGCACCCGTTACGGGGGGCAGCTGCTCAAAGTCGACTCCTGCCGCCAATCTGCTGGCCGCCAGCGGCTGTGCCATCGACGCCAGGTACATGACATTCCACGCGTCTAAGACGGTGCGGGCCTGCTCCGATGCCGCTATCCGCGCGACGTCATCGATCACCCTCTTCGCGCCGTCGGGGTCGGCAAGCCCCCACAGCAGACCGCTAGCTCTGAAGCAGGCAAGAAACACGCGGTCGTGTTCGGTGAAACCGCTTGTCGGGATGCTGGCCAACACCGCGTCGGCTTGCTGCGGATCAATCCAGGCCAGCGCCCATGACCGGGTGAAGTACGCATCCACCCCGGCACCGGCGCAGATTGCTGCACCGGCCAGGCGATCGGCCAGCGGCATATCTGCCAGCGACACGGCACCCTGTGCGGCTCTGGCCAGTAAAGCGGCGTCCGGGGCGAGGTCGGAGTCCAGACTCAGTGCGGCACGCCGCACGACAGTGTGAATGTCCTCGGCGTTGTCGACAGTGGCCAGCTGGTTGGCGATCAAACCCCGAAGTCGTCGAAGTCGGGTCGGTGCCGCTCGTTTGCGGCGGACTTCGGCGTAGAGCGGATGCGCCACCCGCACATCCATCCCGCGGTCGGTCGGTTCGACGGTGATCAGGCCGCGTTCGTCAGCGTCTTCGATCGCTGATGAGCCGGTGATGCTGCCAAGCACCGCAAGATCAATCGGTTCGGCGACCGCGAGCGCATCGATGACATCAGTGACCGAATTCGGCAAAGCGCCCATCCGCGATTCGATCAACTCCACCAATCCATCAGGCATCACAGGTTCGCCGGTCCAGCGCCAATGACCACCGTGCTGCGCGAGCCGACCGTCGGCGACTTCCTGTTCGACGATATTGCGCAGATACAACACGTTGCCGCGAGTCAGCAGCCATAGTCGCTGCGCGGCATCCGGATCGAGGGGACCTCCCAGCGTGGCAGACACCAGCGCGGTGCTCTCCTCGCGCGACAAGGGTTGCAGAACGAGGCTGTCAAACTGACCGGCCTCCCACAACTCCTGTGTCGCAACCGGAATCGGGCTGCCGTCACGGACTGTGAACACCATTTTGGCGACACCGCGTTGGACGATCTGGTGCATGACGAAGGTGGACAGGTCATCGAGAAGAAACACATCGTCCACCCCGATGACGACGCGGGAGTCACCCGATGCAGATGTGAGAGCATCGATGACTTCGCGGACCACCCCAAGATCGCCGGTATCGGTGGACTCGACCCAGTCGCTCAGCGCCCCCAACGGGAGTGCACGCGCTGAGGTTGTTGCCACTATCCAGCGGGCCTCACCGCCGCCAGAGGAAAAGCCGGCGAGCGCTTCTCGGACGATGCGGCTCTTCCCGACGCCGGCAGAACCGCGGACAATCACTCCCGACGAATTGCGATCTGCTATCGCGGCGGCGATCAGTCGTAGTTCCTCTGCGCGGCCGGTGAGCGGCCAATGTAGGCGCACACGCCCAATGTAGAAGCAAGGGCAACCACGAAAACGGCAATCCCGAAATCAATTACTCGATCCGGGTTGCCTGCCGGCACGACTCAGGCCGACGGAGGCGGCGCATCCGCCGGCGGCGCGTCAGCGGGTGCATCGACGGGGATTGGAACACCGGCCACCGGCGCTTCGCAGGTCAATGCGCCGTAGTCGGGGTCGTCCTTGACGGGAAGGGCCCGCGGGGAGATGAAATCGTCGGCTTGGGCGACCACCGCATCGTTGACAAGGATCTCGCAGTGCAGGTTGGCCGAATAGGGCCACTGGATCGAGACCCGCATGGTGGCGGTTGCCGATTCCGGTAAGACCGTCTGCGCCTCGAATATCCGGCCCGGAATCATCGTCGGGTTGGCCGTCTGCTGCTGGTTGCCCTCGGCCGCATAGGTGATCGTCGCGCCGCGGGAGACTCCGTCGATCCGCGCACGGTAGGTGATGTTGGCGAGCAGTCCCTGCTCCGGAGCCGGTGGCGTGGGCGCGGGCGGTAGGGGTTCCGGTTCAGCCGTCGCGGTGACGGGGGCAAGCGACGCCCAAACGGCGAGTATCAACGCCACAGCGGTCGCTGCACGTGTCGAGGCCCTCATGTTCGCAGACACTAGTTCCTATCGCCAGGACAGGTCCATAGCGTTACTAGCTAACCACCGGTGGAGGTCATGATCGTGCCTGGCCAGAGCCGCGATTGTGGTCACCGCCGTAAGGATCGCCCCCTCGGCCGCCTCTGGGGTGATCAAGCCCATGTGATGGGCTTCCAGCAGCTCATCGACGTCGAGGAGATCGGTCTGCTGTCCGGTGTGCACCACCAGGTCGAGGTAGTGGTCCACGGTGTGCCAGAGATCACCGGTCACGGTGATGTCGGCGATATCGAGATAGAAGTCCTGTTCGCGCTCGTGTCCGGGGGTCCAGTGGAAGATATTGGCCCGCAGCCCCAGGGTCGGTAACAGCCACGACTCCAGGTAGTGGAACTGCACCCGGCCGGGTGTGGGCCTGGCCATGTACAGGCCCCAGGGTCGCTGCGTGTAGACGTCCACAGCCCGCACGATCCCCTTGGGATCGGTATTGGTGCGGGCGCCGACGTCGAACGTCTCGTGTTTGGGAGCGTGAATGGTGCCAGCATAGGGCGGCAGTCCCTGCGTGTGTCCCTGGAAATGAAATCTGTCGGTGCCTCCGCCTACCCTGGTGAACATGGCTTTCGCTACCGAACACCCGGTGCTCGCGCATTCAGAGCACCGCCCTGTCGAGGACATGGTGCGCTCAGGTGGCCGCTTCGAGGTGGTCAGTGAGTTTTCGCCCGCCGGAGATCAACCCGCAGCCATCGAAGACCTCGAACGCCGGATCCGCGCGGGGGAGCGTGATGTGGTGCTGTTGGGTGCCACCGGCACCGGCAAGTCGGCCACCACGGCCTGGCTCATCGAGAAGCTGCAGCGGCCCACTTTGGTGATGGCCCCTAACAAGACACTGGCCGCCCAGTTGGCCAATGAGTTACGGGAAATGTTGCCGCACAACGCCGTCGAGTATTTCGTCTCCTACTACGACTACTACCAGCCTGAGGCGTACATCGCCCAGACCGACACCTATATCGAGAAGGACAGCTCCATCAACGACGATGTCGAGCGGCTTCGGCATTCGGCGACATCGAGCCTGCTGTCTCGTCGCGACGTCGTCGTGGTCGCCTCGGTGTCCTGCATCTACGGTCTTGGCACCCCGCAGTCTTATCTGGACCGTTCGGTCGAACTCCAGGTCGGCGCCGAGGTGCCGCGGGACGCGCTGCTGCGCCTGCTGGTTGACGTGCAGTACACCCGCAACGACATGTCGTTCACCCGCGGCTCGTTCCGGGTCCGCGGTGACACCGTCGAGATCATTCCGTCCTATGAAGAGCTGGCGGTCCGGATCGAATACTTCGGCGACGAGATCGAGTCGCTCTACTACATGCATCCGTTGACCGGTGACGTGGTCAGGAAGGTCGACTCGCTGCGAATCTTCCCGGCTACGCACTACGTTGCGGGGCCGGAGCGCATGGCGGTGGCCATTTCCAGCATTGAGCAGGAGTTGGAAGCGCGGCTGGCCGAGCTCGAGGGTCAGGGCAAACTGCTCGAAGCGCAGCGGCTGCGCATGCGCACCAATTACGACGTCGAGATGATGCGGCAGGTCGGGTTCTGCTCCGGCATCGAGAACTACTCCCGCCATATCGACGGCCGCGGACCGGGAACGGCGCCGGCCACCCTGATCGACTACTTCCCCGACGACTTCCTGATGGTGATCGACGAATCGCACGTCACTGTGCCGCAGATCGGCGGCATGTACGAAGGCGATATGTCGCGTAAGCGCAACCTGGTCGACTTCGGCTTCCGGCTGCCGTCCGCGGTCGACAACCGACCACTGACCTGGGAAGAGTTCGCCGACCGGATCGGCCAGACTGTGTATCTGTCGGCCACCCCAGGCCCGTACGAGCTCAGCCAGTCCGGCGGTGAATTCGTCGAGCAGGTCATCCGACCCACCGGGCTCATCGACCCGCAGGTCATCGTCAAACCGACCAAGGGCCAGATCGATGATCTGATCGGCGAGATCCGCGCCAGGGCCGAACGCGATGAGCGGGTGCTGGTGACCACGCTGACCAAGAAGATGGCCGAAGATCTGACCGACTATCTGTTGGAGCTGGGTATCCGGGTGCGCTACTTGCACTCCGAGGTCGACACGCTGCGACGGGTCGAGCTGCTGCGGCAGCTCCGGCTCGGTGAGTACGACGTGCTGATCGGTATCAACCTGCTCCGCGAGGGACTGGATCTACCCGAAGTGTCTCTGGTGTCGATTCTCGACGCTGATAAAGAGGGCTTCCTGCGGTCGGCGCGCAGCCTCATCCAGACCATCGGTCGCGCCGCCCGAAACGTCTCGGGTGAGGTTCATCTGTACGCCGACAAGATCACCGATTCCATGGCCCAGGCCATCGACGAGACGGACCGGCGCCGTGCCAAGCAGATCGCCTACAACGAGGCGCACGGGGTGGATCCGCAACCGCTGCGCAAGAAAATCGCCGACATTCTCGATCAGGTTTACCGCGAAGCTGATGACACCGATGCCACCGTGGAAGTCGGTGGCTCCGGCCGCAACTCGTCGCGGGGACGTCGGGCTGCGGGTGAACCGGGTCGCGCGGTCAGTGCCGGAGTTTTCGAAGGGCGCGACACCGCCAACATGCCCCGTGCCGAGCTGGCGGACCTGATCAAGGACATGACGGCGCAGATGATGGCCGCCGCCCGCGATCTGCAATTCGAGCTGGCGGGCCGGATCCGCGACGAGATCGCCGACCTGAAGAAGGAACTGCGCGGGATGGACGCGGCCGGGTTGAAGTAACCCCAAGTGAAACGCAGTTGATCTCAACCACGGTTGAGCTCGTACGGTAGTGCGGTGACCGAGACCGCTGCTACCGAGACCGCCAGTTGGCGGGCGCTTCTCGGTCCGAAGCACCTTGGCGCCTCCACTGTTCTGGCCGGCGGCGTCGCACTGTATTCCACCAACGAGTTCCTCACCGTCAGCTTGCTGCCCAGCGCGGTGTCCGAGATCGGCGGTCAACGCCTCTATGCGTGGGTGACGACGGTGTACCTGGTGGCGTCGGTGGTCACCGCCACCATGGTCAACCCGATCCTCGTTCGGCTCGGTCCGCGGTGGTCGTATCTGGTGGCACTGAGCGTGCTCGTCGCGGGCTCGGTCGTGTGCGCGATCGCGCCCAGCATGGAGATCCTGTTGGTCGGCAGAACCGTACAGGGCGGTGCCGGCGGCCTGGTCGCCGGACTGGGGTATGCGGTGATCAACGCCGCGCTGCCGCCATCACTGTGGATCAAAGGTTCGGCGCTGGTCTCGGCGATGTGGGGGGTGGGCATTCTCGTCGGTCCCGCGACCGGTGGTCTGTTCGCCCAGTTCGGTTCGTGGCGTTGGGCGTTCGGCGCTTTGGCGATCCTGACGGTGGCGATGACGGCGCTGGTTCCGATCGCGCTGCCCGGACGTAGCGCCGAAGAAGCCGCCGCAGCCATCGGGACCGGACTGCGTATCCCCGTCTGGTCACTACTGCTGTTGGGTTCTGCGGCGTTCGCCGTATCGGTGGCCGGCATTCCGCGCAACCCGGCGATCACCGCCTGCCTGCTGATCCTTGGTGTGCTGCTGGTTTTGGTGTTCCTGGTGGTCGACCGGCGCGCCACTGTATCGGTGTTGCCGGCCACGGCTTTTCGCCCCGGCCCGCTGAAATGGATGTACGTGACACTGGGGCTGTTGATGGCCGCGACGATGGCCGATATGTATGTGCCGCTCTTCGGTCAACGCCTCGCCCATCTGCAACCGGTCGTGGCCGGGTTCCTCGGCGTCACCATCTCCATCGGATGGACGACGGGGGAGTTGGTCAGTGCCTCGATCAAGAAGACCGCGCTGACCGTTCGGGTGGTCGCGGTCGCGCCGCTGGTGATGGCCGTCGGACTCGGCTTGGCAGCGCTGAGTCAGTTCAATCACGCGCCGCTGGGCGCCATCATCGTCTGGGCGGTTGCGCTGGTGATCGCCGGGACCGGGGTGGGCATGGCATGGCCACACCTGTCGGCATGGGCGATGGGCGGCGTGGACGATCCGGCTGAGGGTGGCACCGCCGCCGCGGCCATCAGCACCGTGCAACTGATCTGCGGTGCGTTCGGTGCCGGTCTTGCCGGTGTCATCGTGAACATGACCGACAGGGGCGACGTGACCGCACCGCGTTGGCTGTTCGGCATCTTTGCCGTGCTGGCGGCGCTCGGCTGCATCGCCTCCTATCGCGCCGGCCGCGGCCGGGATGCCGCAGGTTAGGGTCGATAGCCGTGGACGCATTCGCCGCCGGCCAGTTGAGCCGATCCCTGGACCCGCTGCATTCGGCCAGCTATTTCGTCCCTGAGGCGGGTGAGCGATTCGGGGCACTGGGACTGCCGGGCCGGATGGCCTATTTCGCCGCGAGGTCCGCCCCTATGGGGGCCGTCGGCGCGAAAGTCGTTGCCGCCACCTTCTTTAACTTCAGCCCTGAGCTGATCGCCACGATGATCCCTGCAGCGTGGGAGGTGGCCACCCCCGAGGCCGTCACCCGGGTCCGCTACGACGTGGTAGCGCAGGCCGTGCCGCGACTGCTCGGCCCGGAACTCACCCAGTCCGCTGAGCTCGCGCGCGCGGCGGTGTTGTTGCGGCGCACTGCCGAGGCAATTCCGGCCGCCGACGGTCGACCGCTCTACGCCGGCCACGCCGAACTGGATTGGCCGGATGAAGCGTACGGGCAAGTGTGGCATGCCATTACGTTGCTGCGCGAGTACCGCGGCGACGGCCATATCGCTGTACTGGTGGCGAACGGACTGTCCGGTGTGGAAGCGCTGATCACCCACACCGCTACGGGTATCGGCTTCGATCCTGAGTTCGGGCGCCGGTTACGCGGCTGGTCGCGTGAGCAGTGGGACGACGCCGTGGAGGTCCTGCGCCGTCGGGGCCTGCTCGATCAGGACGGGGGCCTGACTCCGGCCGGGCTCGAGCTGCGCGCCGCCATGGAGGACCGCACCGATGACCTGGCCTATGCGCCGTGGCGCACATTGTCCGATGACGAGGCCGCCGAACTCACCCGCATGGCCGTAGCCCTGAAGTCGGCGGTCCAGGCTGGCAACGTTTTTCCGACAGGTGCCTTCGGCCCGCGGCACGGACAGCATCGCTGATCTGGCTACTCGGGTTCATCGTCGAGCTGACGAAGCGACGTCACACCGGCGACTTCGGCCAACAGTCCTGGGGCCTGCAGAATTGACGTGCCACTCAAGGTCAGGAGCACTCCGACCTGTCCGTCTCCTTCAGATGTCGGTGCATCGGACGACAGTTCGGCGAGCTGCCAGCGATGCCGGTCGCAGATCTGCAGGATCTGGTGCATCGCGCCGTGGCCGTCCTGATAGGTGATATGCAGCCGGACAGTTCCGCTCAGGCGCGAGGTCAGTCGACGCGCCAACGGGGCAAATCCGAGAATGATCAGGAAGTGCATCGCGGTCACCGTGACCGCCAGCAGCAGTAGCCCCGCGCCGGCCGCCATCCCGATGGCAGCGCACTCCCAGATTGCCGCAGCCGTGGTCAGGCCGTGCACTGCGCCGCGACGGGTGATGATCAGCCCGGCGCCGAGAAAGCCGATGCCCGAGACGATTTGGGCCGCAACGCGGGACGGATCCACCATGACCGTGCCGGGGACCAGGACGTCGGCGAAACCGTACTTGCTGATCAACAGGATAAGAGCGGCCGAAGTACCTACGATTGTCTGCGTACGCAGGCCGGCACTCTTGCCCTGGATCTCCCGTTCCAGGCCGATCAGTGCCGTCAGGCCGAACGCGACAAACAGCTCGATGATCTGGCGGGTGCCCTGCCCAGCACCACCGAACAGGGGCGGGTCTGCAAGCCAGATCTCCATTCCAACAAGCTAACCGGGATCGGGCTCGCGATGACTTTTGACACGCACCACAGTCTGTCTGAGTAACGCCGATGTGAGGACACACCATGCCTGAGAACTCTGCCGCCTATCCCACTGTTGCCAGCCGGGAAGACTGGTTGGCCGCCCGCAAGAAACTGCTGGCCCGTGAACGCGAAGTGACCCACCTGCGTGACGCCGTCAACGCCGACCGGAAACGTCTACCAATGGTCAAGGTGGACAAGGACTACGTCTTCGAAGGTCCCGACGGTTTGGTGCGGCTCATCGACATGTTCGAGGGTCGCAGCCAGCTCTACATCCATCACTTCATGTGGATCGACGCCATCGATGCCGGTTGCCCGAGCTGCACTGTCGCCGGCGATCTGCAGTTCAACGAGCAGACGCTGGCCATGCTGCACGCCAGGGATCTCAGTCTCGCCTGCGTATCTCGTGCCCCCTATGCCAGCATCGCCCGCTACAAGGAGTGCCACGGTTGGACGTTCCCCTGGTATTCGTCGCGGGACAGCGATTTCACCTACGACTACCAGGTCACCCTTGATCCTGCGCGGGCACCGATCGAATACAACTACCGTTCGCTCGACGAACTGCACAGCGCCGGTTTCACCGACGACGAGTTACGCGGTGATATGCCAGGGGCCAGCGTCTTCCTGCGCCGCGGTGACGAGGTCTTCCACACCTACTCCGCCTACGCCCGCGGACTGGACCACGCGTCGGTCGGCTACCCCTTCCTGGATCTGACGCCGTACGGCCGACAGGAGGCCTGGGAGGACGCGCCGGCCGGTTGGCCGCAGGACGGGGTGGCCGCGGGTGTGCCTTCCGACGGCAGTTGCCACTGAGCTGCTTGGATCAGGACGATTCAAAACCTGCGCAGGGTCAACTAAGATTCAGCGCCGGTAGCGGGCATTGAACGATTCGGCGAGCGCGTTGTCCGTACTCGATTCCCACCGCACCCATCGACTGGGCGATACTCAGATCGCGGCGCGCGAATAGCGAAATCCATTGAATTGTAACGGCTTCCGTGATCCGAGTGGAACACCGCGCAGGTCAAACCACCCCGCAGGCCGTCGGCGGCTTCGAGCGTATTCTCAACGAGTTCGGTGCGCATGTGATCGGCGATCGCCCAACCCGCCACCCGCCGCGAACAGCAGTCGATCGCCGTCGCCAAATACAAGTTCCCGCCGGTGGCAACGGCAGGTAGGTGATGTCCCCGACGTACTTCATGTCATTCAACGGTAGGGTCACGTCCGACGGGATGGAAGATTAGCGAGGCAGATGAATAACACGCTGATCTATGGGCCAGCTCAATGCGGCCTGTACCGCTGCCGCGACCGGACGGCCCGTCGACCTATGGTCACGAAAGCATGATCGCTGACGTCCGGACCTTGTGGATGGTTTTGTCGACCACCGGGTTCTTGTTCGGGATGATCGAAGTTTTGGTCGGCTATGGCAAACGGCGTGATACAGCGATGGTCCTGTGGGGTTGCGCAAATCTCGCCGCCGGGGTGGGCGCCGGCCTGTTGAGTGCCCAGGGCGTACTGCCCTATGTCTTATCGGAGGCTGCTGCGGACGGCTTCCTTGCCCTTTGCTTCAGCCTGGTCTGGGCGGGGATGCGGGAGTTCGCCGGTCAACCGATTCCCTGGGCGATCGTGGTGGCCGGTCCGCTGTTACCCGTGATCGGGTGCCTATTCATCCCGCCTTTTACCAGCAACATCGTGATGCGTATTCATCTGGTGTCGATAGTTCTCGTCGCATATCTGCTGCTGCTTGCCAAGGACTGTCTTCGGGCCGAGCGCACCGAACGACTGACCATAAGGCGAGTGATGGCTGTCGTATGCATCGTCGCGGCCATTTCTGTGATCTGGCGGTCCGTCAGCGCCCAACTGCACAGCGGGACATACGATCTGATGGGGAACTCGGCATCGGCTGCCACACCCCTGGTGGCGTTATTCATCACGGCAACGGTGATCAATATCTGCCTCCTACTGGTGGGACGTGAGCGGCTGGGCAACCAACTGGCACGCGCTGCGGTGGTGGACGGCCTAACCGGGACATTGAACCGGGCTGGATTTCTGGTCGAAGCGAAGCGGGTGGCGGATGCATGCGAGCAACTTTCACAACCGTGTTCGGTCATCGTCATGGACCTCGACGAATTCAAAGCCGTCAACGATCATCATGGGCACGCCGCCGGCGATCTACTTCTTGCGGGCTTCGCATCCATAGCGGAGAGCAACCTGCGTCACGAAGACGTCCTGGGACGGATCGGGGGTGAGGAGTTCTGCGCGCTACTCCCGGGTGTGAATCAATCACAAGCTGTCGATATCGCCGATCGACTCCGCCTGGCATTCGGTGAGACCGGGTTCGATGTCACCGGCACCATCCTCAAGGGCACGGTGAGCATGGGAGTCGCCCAAGTGTGCATCGACGAAGAACTTGCCGCCTCGATTCAGTGGGCCGACATGGCGATATACCAGGCAAAAAGCAGCGGACGCGACCGCGTCGCATGCGCACCGCCACTGGCTCAACGGAGCTGCGCTGGGCTGGGTGCCATCAGCGGCGAATAACACTGATGCTGCTTGGATCAGGACGATTCAAAACCTGGGCAGCATGGTTCCGCGCTGGCATCCTCGTAGACACAACGCGGGTGTGGCCGAGTGGTCAGGCACCGGCCTGCAAAGCCGTTCACGCGGGTTCGAATCCCGCCACTCGCTCGCGTGTGTACGCAAGGTGAAAGCGGTGTCTTGACGCAATCAAGACACCGCTTCTTGCGTCCCAGAATCGATTCCGCGGCCACCCCCGCGTCGCTCAATTCACCGCATTGCCGCACTGAACTGGGAATTTGTTGGTAATTTACGATTGCGACTATTACCCGGAAGTCGAGGGCGGTCAGCCCAATTACGGGGGTCGCTTCACGCTAACGGGGGATGTACATGACTAACGGACATAAGAAATCGGGATCGACTCGGCCTGCTGAGCGCGGAGCGCATCGCACACTGGGCGTCAAGACCTGGCTGGGTGCGGGTGCGCTTGCCGTGGGTGTGGGTGCTGCCATTGCAGGCGCCTCGGGCGTTGCCCAGGCCGACACTGGCGATCACGGCACGACGTCGTCCTCGGCGAACAAGCAACACTCCGCCACATCGGCCGGACCCAAGCGCGGTCCGGCCAACGCTGCGGCGGCCTCGGTCAACCAAGCGGGTTCACGCTCGGTCAAGCTGGCGGCGGTCAGCGACGATTCTGTGCGCCCCGCCGCGGCGGCTTCCCGGCCGAGCCCGGCCCGGGCGAGCCGCCTCGCTGCGGCCAGCGTGACCGCCGCTCAAACCGAGGAGTCCACCCAGACGGTCGAAACGCCATTCGGTCCCATCACGGTGGTGACGACGGTGAACTCTCCGGACGTGGGCACCAGCGGTCCGCTGTCCATCAATGTGAACGCGTCCACCCCGGTGGGGGAGCTGGCGTTCTCAGTGGCCGGCGCGCAGACCTTCACCACCACCCCGCTGCGCAATGAGGTCGCGTTCACCGGCGGGACGGTCGTCACATCGCCCCAGGCCGCATTACTGGGAAGTGCGGCAAGCGCGATCCTCGCCGGTGGACTATCCGCGTCGGGCTCCGCCGACGCGCTCATCACCGCGCTGCAGAACAACGATGTGGTGGGGGCGCTGCTGGCCTTCACCACTGCTGCCCCGCAATTCATCAGTGGTTTTCTGTTCGGCGATCAGACGGTGACAGTGCCGTTCGAACTCGCGGAAACGGGAACAGCTGTGCAGTTGCATATCCCAGCGGTAGGGATTTTCGGCGCGGCGAGGTCAATCACGCTCACCGTGCCCGCCTATAGCTACATCGACGAAGCCACCGGAGCCGAATTCAAGCTCGACGGGACAGACTTCGAGTTCGTCGGGACGAAGTTCGGTGGCGCGGCTTGGAAACTGATCGGACTCTGACCGGTCTGATACCCAAACCAGCGTCATTGCTGGCCTCGATGGTCGCCATTGCTTCGATGATGGCGACCATCACTGGGGCACCTCTCGCGGCGCAGCGGGAGCTCGGGTAGCGGCGCGGACCTCGAGCAGCTCGCCCAACTCCTCTGCGTAGGCGAGTTGTTTCCTCAGCTTCACGGCGCTCTCTCCTGCCTTTGACCGGCATTCCTGGAGATAGCCCGCTGCGGTGGTGCGCTGTTCTTCGGCCGCATCGTCGTCGGCGAGGACGTCGAGTGCGTCGAGCAGGTCTTTCATTTCGGCGAGCGTGAACCCGAGGGGTTTCATCCGCCGAATGACCAGCAGCCGTTCGATGTCGGCTTCGGTGTACAGGCGAAAGCCGCCGGTCGAGCGGGCGGAGGGAGTGACCAGTCCGACCTCGTCGTAGTGGCGCACCGTGGTGATCGACAACTCGGTGCGGGCGGCAACCTGTCCGATCTGCATTTGCTGGTCGCTCACTGTTCGGCGCCGAGCTTCCCGGAGAGTCGATCGTGGCGATCAGCCGAGTCGGTGTTGAGGCCGATGATCTCGACGTGCTTGCCCTTTGCGTGATACTTCGTGGTCACCGCGTCGAGCGCAGCGACCGTCGAGGCATCCCAGATATGCGACGCAGACAGGTCGATGACGATGTTCGCCGGGTCGTCGGTGTAGTTGAACTGATACACCAGGTCATTACTGGACGCGAAGAACAATTCGCCGGTCACCCGGTAGACGACGGTGCCTTCGTCGGTCTGCTCCACCTTCTGCACGGTGACCAGGTGGGCGACGCGGCGCGCAAACAACACCATCGCGGTGAGCGCGCCGACGATGACGCCGTAGGCGAGGTTGTTGCTGGCGACGGTGACCGCCACCGTGCCGATCATCACCAGCGTCTCGCTGCGCGGCATCCGACGCAAGGTGGAGGGCGAGACGCTGTGCCAGTCCATCGTTCCGACCGACACCATGATCATCACCGCGACCAGAGCTGCCATTGGGATCAGGCCGACGATATCACCCAGTCCCACAACGAGTCCCAGTAGAAAGAGACCGGCAAGGAACGTCGAGATGCGCGTCCGGGCACCGGAGACTTTCACGTTGATCATGGTCTGACCGATCATGGCGCAGCCACCCATGCCGCCGAACAGGCCGGTGACGATGTTGGCGACGCCCTGGCCCCAACTCTCCCGGGTCTTGTTGCTGTGGGTGTCGGTGATGTCATCGACCAGCTTGGCGGTTAGCAACGATTCCAACAGCCCGACCAACGCCACCGCCAACGCGTAGGGGGCAATGATCGACAAGGTGTTCAGGGTGACGGGCACGTGCGGCAGTAGTAGCGAGGGCAGGCTGGTGGGCAGTTCTCCTTCGTCGCCGACATTGGGGATGTGCACTTTGAAGGCAAGGACGGCGGCGGTGAGGATCACGATGGCGATCAGCGGAGCGGGGATCGCGGTGGTCAGCTTAGGTAAAAACACCATGATGAACAGGCCGACCGCGACGAACGGGTAGACCAGTGCGGGCACGCCGATCAGATAGGGCAGCTGCGATAGAAAGATCAAAATTGCCAGCGCGTTGACGAATCCGACCATCACGCTGCGTGGGATGAACCGCATCAGGCGGGCCACTCCCAGCAGGCTGAGCACGATCTGCAATGCGCCGGCCAGCAGCACCGTCGCGATCAGATAGTCCAGGCCGTGCTCGCGAACCAGGGGGGCGATCACCAGGGCGACCGAGCCGGTCGCGGCGGAAATCATCGCCGGCCGGCCACCGACGACGGCAATGGTCACCGCCATGGTGAATGACGCGAAGAGGCCGACCCGGGGATCGACCCCGGCGATGATGGAGAACGAGATCGCTTCCGGGATGAGCGCGAGCGCGACCACGAGGCCCGCAAGCACTTCGGTCTTGAGTCGCGAGGGCGATCGCAGCGCAGCCATGACCGACGTGCTGGGGTCGCCGGCCTCACGCACGTTCAGTTCGGGTGAAATCTGTTGCGAAGACACGGTATTCCGTTCGATAGGTGTGCACGACGATAAGGCAGTCGCGTCAATGCGAACCTTCGGACCGGGGCCAACCCTACTCTCACCTTAGGTGAGAGTGTGAATGCGGTGGGCTTCGTCACCCGGAGACGCGCGTTAACCTGCCCTCGCGCCCGCTGAGGTAGCAATTCGGTCAAACAGACGCGTGTCTCGGCGTAGCGTGCCGACGTGTGACGACGATGTCCGAATGGAAGAAGACCGGGGCCCTCTGCAAGAACGGCGAACCAGTCGAGGAGCGCGAGGTGACCACCCATTTCGCGAACGGCGATCCGTCGATCGAGGTCGAGACGCGATGCTGCTCGGCCTGCGAGGCCCGCGGCAGGTAACTCTACTCACGCTCCACGCGCCGCGGACCGATTGCGGGCGTCCACCATTCGACGACCAGCAGGGTTGCCTGGTCGTTCAAGTGGGTGTGGACGACATCGCTGATGTCGGCGTGGAACCCGTCGCGCGAAATCAGGCTCCGCTTGTTCGAAATGACCCCATGCCGTCATCGCCCGATGATCGCATTCATGCGGTGGGGTTATAGGCCCGTTCCAGCTCCTCGGGCGGGGGAGTGCGATTGGCGCCGAGGCCGTCCCAGCGCTTGATGCCGGCCACCTCGATATCGAACAGTTCCAAGGCGCGTGCCACGGTCTGGTCGACGATATCGTCGATGGTTGTCGGTAGCGCGTAGAACGCCGGCACCGGGGGCATGATGATCGCGCCGTTGCGCGTGGCCTGCGCCATCAGCTCGATATGCCCGGCATGTAACGGTGTCTCGCGCAGCATCAGCACCACCCGCCGCCGCTCCTTGAGGCAGACGTCAGCTGCGCGGACCACCAGATTCTCGTTGTAGCAGTGTGCAATTCCGCTCATCGTCTTCACCGAACACGGCGCCACCAGCATCCCGGCGGTGATAAATGATCCCGACGAGACCGCGGCACCGATATCGCGGGGGCTGTACACCCGGTCGGCAAGCGCGCGAACCTCATCCGGTTTGTACGACGTCTCATGCAGGATCGTCCTGTTCGCGGAGCTGGTCAGAATCAGATGGCTTTCGACATCCGTTACAGCCCGAAGCATGTGAAGTGCCCGTATTCCGTACAGCGCGCCGGATGCACCCGTGATCGCAACGATCAGACGTTTCATCTGCCCTCCAAGGGTCGCACTCGCTCGGCAGCGGCGGCGATCACCGACACAGCCTCCAGCTCGGTGTCATCGAGGTCCCGCTCTGCCGCCGCCACAGCGACGACGGTGATGCCTGCCGCCGCCCGCTGGGCCGGCTCACCGGTGACTGTCGGGCCGCCGACATTGGCCGCAACATCGTCGAGCTCGTCGAGTTCGATCAGCTCGGATTCGATTTCCAAATCGTGCAGTTTCCTGCGCAGCTCGATGGTAGCTGGAGTGGGGGCGGGAGACGGCCCATTCTTGAGACGCTGACGTACCGCACGCAGCGGTCGCACCACCTCGGAATGCCAGTCTCGGACCCGTTCCTGTGCGATCGTCAGTGCGGTCTCGGTGAGGCTTCGGTCATGCGCGGCCCCGATGTAGGCGGCAAACAAAACTAAATTGACGTCAAGGTCAAGGCGATTCTGCAGGAGCAGACAAGCCGCGGGAACGCCGTCGGCGGCGTAGACGGCCAGCGCGAAACGTCGAAGATCGTCGCGGCTTTCAACGCTCATGGCTGCCCTCCCGATTCCGAATCCGATACCGCCGTCGCGGCGACCGCATCGAGAACTTTCATGGCATTATCGCTTTTGCTGCGGGCCGCCGCTCGAAGTGTTCTGATATGCGCTGAGCGCGTATCGCAGAAGAGTATGGGGCATCGAACTGTGCCGTTCCAGGATTTTCGTGAGTTCCTCGATGCGTTGCGTTCGTGCGGCGAGCTCATCGACGTCGACCGCCCGGTAGCCCTCGACCTCGAGGTCGCCAAGGCGTTGCGCAAAAGTGCCTCGCTGGCTGGGCCGGCCATCGTTTTTCAGCAGAACGGCACCGACTTCCCGTTGGTCGGCGGCGTCTACAACTCGCGAGCCAAGGCGCTCATCGCATTCGGGTGCGACGAGGACAGCGCGTATGAGCAGATCATCGCGGGGTTGAGCAACCGCATCCCACCGAGCTACGTCACGGATGGGCCGGTGCACCAGAACGTCGTCATCGGCGACGATATCGACCTCTCCATCTTGCCCGTCCCCAGGTACAGCCCCGATGACGGCGGCCCGTACATCACCTCGGGATTCGTCGTGAGCCACGACCCCGAAAGCGGGGTTCCCGACATTGGCCACTACCGGTGCGAGATCATCGACAACAAGACGATGTCGATGATGGCCGCTCCAGGTCATCGGTTCGCGAAGAATATGGCCAAGGCACAACGTCTGGGACACAAGATGTTTCGGGGCGCACTGGTGGTCGGTGTCGATCCGATGATCGCATACTCCTGCCCCATCCAGACCACCGACGATACCAACGATTGGGAGGTCGTCGGTGGCATGCGCGGTGCCCCGGTGGAATTGGTCAAGTGCCTGACCAACGACGTCGCTGTACCCGCCCATGCCGAGGTGGTCATCGAATTCGAAGTCGACTTCACCCAGACCGTCTCCGAGGGACCCCTTGGTGAATACACCGGCTACTACACCCCGGCGTCTGCCAAGCCGGTCGTGCGCCCCACCGCTATCACCTACCGCGACGGCGCCTACTTCCAGGCGCTCCTGACCGGGCGCCCGACCACCGAAAACCACATCCTCAAGCTGCTGCCGTTCGAGGCATCGTTCACCCAGATGATGCGCCAACAGTTCCCGTCGATCGAGCGGGTGTCGATTCCACCGTCGGGCGGGGTGTTCTTCCGTGTCGTCATCGCCATGCGGCCGCGTTACGCGGGCGAGGCTCGGAGCGCCATCCTGGCCGCGATGGGCAGCAACATGCGACCGAAGACGGTGATCGTCGTCGATCCCGATATCGACGTCCACGACTCCGAGGAAGTGGAGTGGGCGTTGGCGTTCCGCACCCAACCGGCCCGCGATGTGATCATCGTCGACGACCTTCCCGGGGGAGCTCTGGACCCGACTGCCGACGAGTCCCTACCGCCGGATCGACGGACCGGATCGGCACTGGGCATTGACGCCACCTACCCGTACGGCACCGTCATCAAGACGGTCGGCGACGTCTGTGGACCGGCGCTGGCCGAGCACGGCAAAGAGTTCGTCGAAGTGGCCGACGTACCTGGCTGGCGTGACTACGACTTCCCCGAACTCGACACGAAATAGGGAGCACACATGCCCGAGATCGAGCACGAACTCAAGATCAACGCCACCCCCGAACAGGTCTATGCTGCCCTGACGACGCTGGAGGGCGTCAAGGGCTGGCACACGCCCACAGCGTGCGGCACCGGTGGGCTGGGCACCGAGTGGCGCTTCGAATTTGCGAATCACTCCGAATTTGGTTGGGAGATAACCGCTTCGGACCAGCCGAGGAGAGTCGGCTGGCGCTGCACCCGCGGACCCGGCGATTCTCCTGGCACCACCGCAACCTTCACCCTCACGCCGACCTCCGACGGTCGCACACTCGTTCAACATGTGCACGCCGGCTGGCCCGGTACGGATGGCAACTTCCGTAAGTGCAACACCACCTGGGGCGTGCTGCTGCATCACCTGCGTGACTACGTCGAGACCGGCAACGCTGCACCGGCGTTCGAGTGAAGGATGCACAATGCCACAACAGAGCCTCAGTGACTTCGTCCACGATATGGAGAAGGCGGGCCTGCTGGTTCGCATCACCGACGAGAAGCGGGTCGACGAGCTGCCCGCCGTCATGGAGGCCCATCCGCTGACTGCGGTGCTGGTGGAGAAGGTCACCGACTGCGAGTTCCAGTTCCTGGCCAACGCCTATTCGAATCAGGACCAGACGGCCTGGGCGCTCGGCTGCGAGAAGAGCGAAACCGGCCGCCGGATGGTGGAACTCGGCAAGGGCCGGATCAAACCGGAGATCGTCGAGACCGCGCCGTGTAAAGAAGTCATCCTTACTGGCGACGAGGTCGACCTGACCCGGCTGCCACTGTTCCTGCACCACGACCGGGACGGGCATGCCTACACCAACGACAACCTGGTGGTGACCAAACACCCGGACACCGGTGTCTACGACTGGGGCATCTACCGAAGCATGTTCCGGTCGAAGACCGAGAAAATGTTCGATATGACGTGCACGTCGCACCGTGCCCGGTTGAATGCCCAAGCGGCGCAAGCCAAGGGGCACAACCTTGAGCTGGCCATCGTGATCGGTGGTCCGCTGGTGGACAAGGTGGCTGCCCTGACGGGCGTGCCGCCGGGCACTGACGATTTCGAGGTGCTCGGCAACTTTTACGGGCACCCCGCGAAGCTGGTGAAGTGCGAGACCATCGACCTGTTGGTGCCGGCCAATGCCGAGATCGTCATCGAATGCGAACTGATGGCGACCGAGGGACTGACCCACGACGAGGGCCCGTACGGTGAGTTCACCGGGATGTACGGCGGCGGCATCAAACACAACTTCCGGGCAGTCGTGAAGGCGATGACGTTCCGCAAGGGCGGCATCTTCCAGCACGCGACGATCGGCGGCCTACACCCCTGGTACACCGACAACATGCTGCAACTGCCCATGATCGAGTCCGATCTCTACGGCGGGCTCGCGATGGCCGGGATCGACGTCAAAGAGGTCCGGGCCCCGCTGGGCGGGTTGTCGAATATCGCCTACGCCAAGATCAAGACCAGGGGAGCGGGCGACTCGAAACAGGCGCTCGGGGTGATGCTGACTTGTTCGAAGCAGGGACTGCCGAAGATCGCCATGGTGTTCGACGAAGACGTCGACATCTGGGATGACAACGCGGTGCAATTCGCGATGGCGTTCCGGTACATGCCACACCTGGACACCGTGACCCTGCCGAGCGGTAACACCATGACCGTGGACCCGATGATCGCCGAGGACGCCCCGCCGGGGACCGCGTCCAAGATCGGTCTGGACTGCACCATCCCGATCAGCCCGAAGTTCACGCCGTCGCACTTCGACCGCAGCACCGTGTTCGAACTCGGCGATCCGCCAGCCGATGTCGTCATCTTGACGGAGCAGGAGTTGACGACGGAGATGGCCGCGTTTGTCCGCGACGCGCCGCGAACCTGGAAGGAAATTCTGCAACACTTCATCGGACAGCCGTATCGCACTGTCTACGGCGCATTCAGTAATCTGCGGCACCAACTCGGGCGGTGTGATGACGAGCCGTGGTATCGCTATACGTTCTCCGACAGCGACTTTGCGGTGAATGTCGAGGAAGCTAGACCGTCGAACTTCGACCCGCGGCATCGGGATTGATCTCACTGCTCACTGCGGGTCGGCGCGCAACGTTTCGAACAGTTCCGGGTAGTGCAGGTGCGCCACGAAATGTCCTCCGCTGCGCATCGTCAGCTTGGCCCCGGGTATCCGCCGCGCCAACGCATGCGGCCATTCCCGATTCACCAATGCGTCCTCGGTACCGGTCCAGACGTGGACGGGAACTGTCAGGTCTTCAGGAGCAAAACCCCACGGCCGCATCCACGCCCGGTAATCCTCTACGACGCCGTCGGGGCGCCGTAACGCTTCGGCCGACATCTGCGCGAAGGCCCCATAGCCTTCTCGGCGCAGCACCGCCGCATCGGCGGGTCCCAGCTCCTTGGCGGCCAACCGTCCGTATCGTTGCGGCGCATACCTGGCCACCCCGCTCATCGCCCTGAAGCAACCGAGCGCGAGCGACGGAGCCCGCTGCGACAACCGGGTGTATACCCGGTCCATCAGTGGAAGCTGTTCGAAGACACCGTGTTCGGTGAGCGGTAGCGCGCCGGCGATGATCGCCACGCGGGTCACCCGAGGTGGCAGCAGATAGCCGACCGCCGCCGCATATTGACCGCCCATCGACCATCCCATGACCGCAAATCGGTCGATCTCAAGGTGATCGGCGAGTTCGGAGATATCGCCGGCCCAGTCGAGAATGGTGCGATTCGGCAGAGCGTCGGACAGTCCGATGCCGGGTCGATCGGGGGAGATCAGCCGGATGCGGGTCTGGGTCGCGGCTTGTGCGGCCGCGGCCACATCGAGTCGACACGCCAGCCCGCCGTGCGCATTGACCACCGGGAAACCGAGGGGGTCGCCGTATTCAGCCCAACCAAGAGCACGCCCGTCACCGAGCTCTAGCGTCCGACCAGCTGGCGAGTGCACCAGATCATGATCGCCCAGCCGGCGGCGACCCGGCTCAGATCTGCTGATGTGGCCGATCGATCAGGTCGAGCGGGCCGATGTCCTGGCATCCGGAACGATGATCGACAGTCCCCAGCTGACGATCGACAACACGATCGCACCCCAGATCGCTGTCCACCAGAATTCGTCGATATGCAGACCCCAGTGGGTGGTTTCATCGGTGATCCACGACGTGATCCACAGCATGAACGCGTTGATCACGATGTGGAACAGCCCGAGGGTGAGGATGTAGAGCGGGATCGACAACACCTGCACGACGGGTTTGATGATCGCGTTGACCAGACCGAAGAGCACGGCGACGACGAAGATGATGCCAACTCGTTGCAGCGTGGTCTCGCCACCGACGAAATCGATCCCGGGAACGATCAGAGTCACGACCCAGAGTGCGAATCCGGTCAGCGCGGTACGGATGAGAAACGGCCCCATGGTGATGATCTTGTCACGGGGTGGGGCCACCTAGCGTATTGCCTTCACCACCTGCGCGAAATTGAACTGCCAACGCTCGACGATGCGGAACCCGGCGCCGGCGACCGCTTGGTAGGCAGGTGCGGAGGACAGTCGCAACCCCGGTGCCAGCGCATCGCCGGTGTGATGGTCGGGTTGGGCCTTATCCCGATCCGACACGATCCAGACCACGGTGCACCTGCGCAGCCGATCGGTCCAGCTCCAAATGGAAAGATGTCTGTCCCACAACATATTTCGTTCGACTGCACGCATCCCTCTGCCGGGATCCACCAGCTTGTCGTACACCTGTGGCCTGGCGGCGGTCAGCGCACGGATCGGGCCTGGCTTCCACGTCGCGGTGTTATCCAAAGCCAGGCAGTCACCGGCTGCGGCCCTTGCGCCGATGGTATCGGCCACTTCGCTGAAGTCCATCCCTTCCTTGGCGTACGGACCACGTTGTACGACAAAATAGTTGGGCAGGGCGGCGGCTCCGAGCAGAGCGAGCACGGCGGCCACCGGCACCGTGGAGCGCGCGACCGCGACAACACTGACCCCGAGTAACAGGGCCGCCGCGGGTGCGGTGAAACTCAGATAGCGCGGGTAGTAGACCGGTGTGCCCAGAACCGAATAGCCCAGCATCACCGCGGTCGGAACGACCATCCACACGATGGCGACAAGCACCAGACGCCAGCCCGCGTTCTCGGGTAGCAGTCGACTCGGCCTGCGGAGCAGCGCGGCCGCCAACACGATGGTGCCCGCCATCGCCGCGAACGGGATGCTGTCGTCGAAATACTGCTCGCGCAGCACGTCGGCGACGTTGTGCCAGCCGGGCGGCGATATCCATCGGACCTGGCCGATCTGGGTTCTGCTGAAGGCCAGAAACGGCGTGACCGTGATGACTGCGGCGCTCACGGCCAGGACCCACGGGACGGTCACCGCGGGCCTGCGTTGGGCCACCACGACGACCAAGACGGCGTGCGCCGCGATGATCAGGAGCACATACACATTGGCCACGGTGGCCACCACGATGCCCAGCGAGTAGAGCAGCCATAGCACCGCGATCCGGCGCCGCAGCGCGGTCACGCACAACACGGTCAACCAGACCGCGACCGCCATCGTCACCGCGTACGAACGGGCTTCGATGCCCGCCCACGTCACCCGGGGGAGTAAGGCGAAGATCACCCCAGCGGTCAGACCCACCGCCCGTGTCGAAAGCTGTTTGGCGAGAACGACAACACCGGCTGCGGCAAGGCCCACCGCCACGGCGCTCGGCAAGCGGAGGAACAATTCCGTCGGAGGGAACACCCCAAGCCAGCAGTGCATCAGCAGGTAGTAGAGGCCGTGCACGGCGTCGATGTTGTGCACCATCGCCCATAACTCGGGTATCGATCGCGAGGCCGCTGACAGTGTCGCGGCTTCGTCGTACCACAGTGATGGGCGGTCGGCGCCGATGGCAGATATCGCCATCGCCAGCACCGCGATAACGGCCGGGTCCAACGGGCCTTGGTGCCACCCGTGAGGCCTGCGCAGGGTTTCGACACGGGGGAGGGCCGGTGTGACGACCATGCAGTCTCCTGCCATTTCGTGTCGGCTCTTGATGGGTCCAGGCGGCCACACCGTAACCCGCTCCCTGCCACGTTGCGCGCTGACCGGCGCCGCAGGAGTGTTCGCAGACACCGGGATCGAGGGATTGTGCGCTGAGTCATGTTGTTGGACAGGGCAAACTGTGTTCTGTCTGACTTTTGCGTGCGATACCCATCACGTGTCGCCAAGCTCACGTCATACTGGACAATTCGCATCACCGCTGGTTATGCGGCAAACATGCTTGTGTTGTTGACAGAGGTTGTCGTCAATTGCGCCCATCGCCGTGTGACTACGGGCTAATCTCACGACGAGCTAATGTCACGACCGGCGTTGCAACTGAACACTTGGAGGCACTTGATGAGCAGCTACAAGACCGTCGTCGTCGGCACCGACGGCTCAGACTCGTCGCTGCGTGCTGTCGACCGGGCGGGTGCACTGGCTTCTGGGCCCGGTGCGAGGGTCATCATCGCCACTGCGTACTTCCCGTCGTCCGACGATTCCCGCGCATCCGACGTCCTCAAGGACGAGGGCTACAAGCTCTCCGGCAATGCACCGATCTACGCCATCCTGCGAGAGGCGAAGGACCGGGCCAAAGCTGCCGGCGCCACCAATGTCGAGGAGAAGGCCGTCGTCGGCGCTCCCGTCGATGCACTGGTGGAACTCGCCGAGGAGTCCAACGCAGATCTGCTCGTCGTCGGCAACGTCGGCCTGAGCACTATTGCCGGTCGTCTGCTGGGCTCTGTGCCGGCGAACGTCGCTCGACGGTCCAAGACCGACGTGCTGATCGTCCACACGACGGGCTAATCACCAGCCAAGGACTGAACAACTTCGGCGACCGCCCGTTCTGCGGCGTCGACGGCACCTTCCATGTAGGCGCTCCACTGGGTGGCGGTATCTGTCGAGGCCCAGTGCAATGACCCGATGGGCTCGCTCAAGGCATGCCCGTAGGTAGTCCATACGAACGGGCCCATATTTGCGTTGTAACAGCCGCGGGTCCATGGTCGCTCGGTCCATTCACCGTCGATATAGGCGATCGGATGGGCGGCCTTCGGTCCGAAGATGCGCACCATCTGCTCGGTCAGCGCGTCTCTGCGCGCCGTCTCGTCCCACTGGTGGAAGGTCCGCGCCTGCGCACCTTCGAGGAAGGCGAGCAGGACGCCCTCGTCGCGGCCCTCGATGCACGTGTCGTTGGACATGTGTGCCGGGCCCACATCGGAAATGAACTGGCCGTTGAAGCCGTCGGCGCGCCAGAACGGTTCGTCATAGACGAAGAAGGCCTTCATCGCCGAGCCATGCGGCATGCGCTGGGTGACCTGATCGCGGACGCCGGGTAGCGGCGGCTCATAGAGGATGCGTGACGCCAAGGTCGGCGCGATCGCGACGATCGCCCGTTTGCCCCGGAAGGTGCGTCCACCGCGGCAGTGCACGGTGACGCCGTCGGGAGTGTGCTCGATCGTCTGCACCGCGGCCTCGAGCACCAGATGCTCGGAGAGTTGGGCGGCCAGCCGGTCCGGGATCTGCGCGGTGCCGCCGACGAATCGGGTGGTCTGAGCGCCGCCCTCGGCCTCGGAGAAGAGGGCGGCGCCCACACCGCAGGTCTGAATCGTGAAGAGCAGATGCAGGAATGACACCTCGACCGTAGGCACGGCAAGGATGCCGACGGTGCAGATTTCCAGCAGCGTCCGCGCGATGGGGCTCAGGTTTTGCGCGTCGTACCACGCGCCGGCGGTGATCGCATCCCACTCAGCAGCGTCGGGAGCCAGCCACGGGGCCTCGGGGGAGACCGTCGCGGCCAGGGTATCCAGGGTCGCCAGCACCCGGTTGACCGATTCGACATCAGCGCCGAACCGCTGATGGAACTCGGTCTGTCCCAGCACCCCGGTGCCGCACAGCTCATATTTGGTATCACCGGCCTCGAACTGCGGGTACGTCTGCACACCGAGTTCGGCAGCGAGGCGGAACATCCGGGCATGGGTGTCACCGATCCACTGCGCGCCCACCTCGAGCGGAATCCCGGGGATGGGTGATTCGGTCAGAATGCGGCCGCCGGTGCGGTCGTTGGCCTCCAAGATCAGCGGCTGGTAGCCGGCGTTCTTGAGCTCCCTGGCGGCGTAGAGGCCGGACAGGCCGGCCCCCACGATAATGACGTCGGCGTCACGTTCCATGAGCAGGCACTGTACTGACGCGGTGGCTGCGTTGTCGGCGGGTGGGTGCAACCAGCCAGTTGTCTGGATCGGCGCGCCTATGGCTCAGATACGTGAACTGATGCTGGAGGTGTAGCTGGAGTCGGGGTTGGATTCGGCGACGGGGTAGGTCGGCGCGCTGGTCGGAAACGAGTCCGGGTATCCACTGAGGTCACCGGAGGCCAGTTGGCTGCACTGTGCGGATCCGGTTTGGCAGGTGTACGCCGCGAGATAGCTGGGGTAAAGGCTGTTGGCTGCGTATGGCGTGTCGTACCAGACGTTTTCGAGGTAGTAGGTGGTGTTGCCGTAGACCACGCTCCAGTCGCCGTAGAAGCGCTGGACCGGGGTCTCGGTGTACAGGTACAGCGTTTCGCCGGGGTCCACTGTCTGGGTCACTGTTTGGGTGTAGGTCAGGGTGTTGGTGGTCGTTGTTCCCCAGGTGTAGGACGCGCTCTCTTCAGCTTTCAAGGTGAGGTTGCCCATCTTTTCTTCCTCCGTGACCTTCTGGGTCACGTTCCAGGTGGAACTGCTCGCCGTGGAGGTTGTGGTGGTCGCGGTGAAGTTACTGGTCGACGGGTTCGACGTGTTGTTTGAGTACGGGCTGAAGCCTTGGGCTTTCAGTGCGTTGGTGTAGCCGACGCTGGGCTGGGACTTGGTGTAGAAGGTGGCATTCGACATGTCGTCGTCGACCAGGTTCTGCAGCACATCCGATTGCTGTTGCGCCTGGTCGGCAGGGATGTGATAAACCGTGCCGGGCGCATCCTCGAGGTAGGCGGTGGTCTCGGCGACCGGGCACTGATTGCTACCCGCGGACGCGCAGGTTGGCGTGGCCCCCCCGGTCATGGTGATCACGTATCCCCACGTCCCACCATCAGTGGGCGAGCCGCTCGGCGCGACGCCGATTTTCGACACGGTGTCGCTGAGGAAGTTGCCAACGTACGCGCTTGTGCCGTCAGGGCTGAAGATCACCGGGAGCGCACCGTCGCCGACGGTGACGGTGTTGATGACGGTGTTGTAGTTCGCGCTCGCCGTGTCGGTGTCGACGATCGCAACGGCACCGTAGTAGCTGGTTACCAAAAGCTGTTTGCCGTCGGGACTGACCGCCATACCGCTCGGGTCGGCAGGGAGCGCGATGGTCGCTTCGACGGCAAGGGTCGCGGCGTTGACCACGGTGATGGAGCCGTTTGAATTACTGGCGTTGGCGACGTAGATGCGGGCGCCGTCGGAACTGACCGCCACGGCGCCGGCATTAGCGATTCCTGCAACGGTGGCGACGACGGTGTTGCTGACCGCGTCGATCACCTGGAGCTTGCCCGTGCCCGAGACGTACACCCGGTTATTGTCCGGGCTGACCGCTACCTGATAGGTCGCAAAAGGGTCCGTGCCCAGGTTGATGGTGGCGATCACGGTGTTGTACTGCGGGTCGGTGGGATTGGCGCTGATCACCGATACCGAGTTATTGCTGGCATTGGCGGTGTACACATAGTCGCCATCAGGGCTGATCGCGATCCCACCTATACCCACACCCGCGCCGGTGGCAATGGTGGCGACAACGAGGTTGGCGGCGGTGTTGATCACCGACACCGTCGAGTCCGAGAGATTGGTGACGTACAGGCGCGAACCATCCGGCGTGGCCACGATTCCGTCGGGAAACGTGCCGACCGGAATCGTCGCAGTGGTGATGCCAGTGGAGATGTTGATGAACGACACGGAATTGTTGGACGCATTGACGGTGTAGAGGTAGGTGCCGTCGGGGCTTACCGCCAAAGCAATCGGCTCCTGTACCGCATAGTTCTGGATGACGCCTTCGTGGACGACGCCGACGGGGTTGAGGTAGACGGTGACGGTTTTGCCGTCGGCAATTTGGAACAGTGCCTGGGTCAGGCCACTGCTAGATGCGGTGGCCGGTGATTGGATGACTTGGCCGACGGCTGGTGAGAGGGTGGCCTGGTTGACGGCGTATCCGGCGATTTGCAGGTTCTGGTAGCTGGTGTTGGTGATGTAGTAGGCGGTGGTGTCGGTCGTCGCCGTGGCTGCGGCCACGGTCACCGACACGGTTGCGGTGGTGCTGTGGGCGGCGATGCCGAAGAGGTGTTCGAGTAGGCCGGCCAGGGGGTGGTTGGCGGTGTCGGTGGCGGTGATGGTGAAGGTGTCGGTGCCGCCGGTGGTGGCCAGGGCGGCGTTGGGGGTGTAGACGTAGGCGCCGCTGGCGGCGTCGATGGCGACGGTGCCTTTGGTGGGGGCGCCGGTGATGGTGGCGGCGTAGGGGTCACCGTTGGCGGTGTAGGCCCCCAGAGTGCCGACAATCACCGATTGATTTGGGGCCGAGGGGAGTTGGAACGGTTTGACGATCGGTTTCTGATCGGTGATGACGTAGTGGATTTCGTTGACGATCCGCACGACCGTGCCCAGGACGGGACCGAAGTCGTTGGGGTTGAGCGGTGGTGCGGGGTGGGTGACGTACGCGACGGCCGGTGTCGTGGCGGCTTGGGTGCGAGGTCCGGATGCGACCGGGGTGGTCTTCACCGGTCGCGGGGTGGTCACCGCGGTCGGTGTCAGGGCACCGGCGGATGGTGTTGGCTTGGCCGAACTCGTTGTGGCGGTTCGGGTTTTCGCTTTCGGGCCGCTGGTATGACGGATGGGTTTGGCTGCAGGCGTGGAACTTTGAGTCTTCGCCGCAGCCGCCGAACTTGTGGTGGCACTGTCGTCGGCATGGGCTGCTCCAGCACCGGCTAGGGCCACTCCCACCCCCAGCGTCAGCGCGCCCGCACCCAACCACGCATACGGTTGACGCCGGCGACGGGCGGCGCTCTTGCCCGTCACTGGTGCTGAATTCCGTTGTGTACCCGATGATTCAGCATTGCCCGACCCTGTCCGTAGCTTGCAAGAAGATGACACGCGGAATGTAGCAGTGCCCAGCGCCCCACCGCGCACCCCGCACTGGACGGCAGGGGTAGATGTGGTGAACAGCAAGCGATGGAACATCATTCGCACTTCCGGGCATACCGCCGCAATCTCACCATGGGCGAGATCAGACCAGGATGGCGGTTCCGGAGGTGTAGCTGGAGTCGGGGTTGGATTCGGCGACAGGGTAGGTCGGCGCGCTGGTGGGAAATGAGTCCGGGTATCCACTGAGGTCACCGGAGGCCAGTTGGCTGCACTGCGCGGATCCAGTCTGGCAGGTGTACGCCGCAATGTAGCTGGGATAGATGCTGTTGGCTGCGTACGGGGTGTCGTACCAGACGTTTTCGAGGGTGTAGGTCGTGTTGCCGTACACCACGGTCCAGTCCCCGTAGAAGCGCTGGACCGGAGTTTCGGTGTATAGGTAGAGCGTTTCACCGGGCTGGACGGTCTGGGTCACCGTTTGGGTGTAGGTCGCGGTGTTGGTCGTCGTCGTCCCCCACGTGTCGGTTGCGCTCTCTTCGGCTTTGAAGGTGAGGTCGCCCATTTTGGCTTCCTCGGTGGTTTTCACCGAGACGCTCCACGTCGTACTGGTCGCTGTAGACGTGGTGGTGGTAGTGGTGTACGTAC
The DNA here is from genome assembly GCF_965229105.1 of Mycobacterium sp. GTDB lineage: Bacteria > Actinomycetota > Actinomycetes > Mycobacteriales > Mycobacteriaceae > Mycobacterium. The sequence goes on along the minus strand of NZ_OZ245858.1, from coordinate 4,177,831 downwards.
TGGTCGACGCTGATGTCGTGTTGTTTATATAGGGGCTGAAGCCTTGGGCTTTCAGGGGGTTGGTGTAGCCGATGGTCGCCGGGGATTTGCTGTAGAAGGTGGCGTTCGACGTGTCGTCGTCGACCAGGTTCTGTAACACGTCCGATTGCTCCTGGGCCTGGTCGGACGGAATGTGATACACCGTGCCCGGCGCATCTTCAAGGTAGGTATTGGTGCCGCCCGTTGGGCATTGATTGCCGCCTGTTGCCGAGCAGGTCGGCGTAGCCCCCCCGGTCATGGTGACTACGTAGCTCGCAGTCCCACCGTCGTCGGGCTTACCGCTTGTCGCTACACCGATTCTCGCGACGGTACCGCTTTCTGCACTCGTGACGTACACGGAGGTGCCATCGGAGCTGAAGGTCACCCCCAAAGCGCCATCGCCAACGGAGTAACTGTTGACCACGGTGTTGTAATCCGGACTGGCAGTATCAGTGTCGATCACCGCGACGCTGCTCGTGCCGTGTTCAAAAGGGTTGCCGGCGTTAGCGACAACTAGGTGTTTGCCGTCGGGACTGACCGCCAGGCCGACCGGGTAACCGATCTGGATGGTCGTTTCGATGCCGAGGGTGGCCGCGTTGAGCACGGTCACGTACCCATTCGAATAACTAGCATTCGTCGGCTCATCAGTGACGTAGATGCGTGTGCCGTCAGGACTGACCGCCAAATCCACCGAATACGGGATTCCGGCAGCAGTCGCCACGATTGTGTTGCTCGCCGTGTCTATCACCGTAAGGTTGCCCTTGGTGTCATCGCTGTAGTTGATCACGTAGACCTTGGTGCTATCCGGGCTGACTGCGATGGCCCTAGGGCTGAAGCCAACACCGATGTCGATCGAGGCGGTGACGGTGTTGTACTGCGGGTCAGTGGGATTGGCGCTTATCACCGACACCGTGTTGTCACCGTTGGCGGTGTAGACGTATTTGCCGTCAGGGCTGATCGCAATGCCGAATGGATTTACGTTGCCGGGCACGGAAATGCTAGCGGTTATGAGTTTGGAGGCAGTGTCGATGACCGACACCGTCGCACTGCCGCTATTCCTGACGTAGAGGCGAGAGCCGTCAGGTGTGATCACAATTCCGCTGACGTCAGTGCCGACGGGAATCGTCGCGGCAATCAAGCCGGTGGTGGTGTCGATCACCGATACGGTCGCGACACCATTGTCACCTCCGGTGACGTAGAGGTAGCTGCCGTCTGCGCTTACCGCCGACGTCAGCGGGTTCTTGATCGAATAGTTTTGAATGACGCCTTCGTGGATGACGCCGACGGGGTTGAGGTAGACGGTGACGGTTTTGCCGTCGGCAATTTGGAACAGTGCCTGGGTCAGGTCGCCGTTGGAGGCGGTGGCCGGTGATTGGATGACTTGGCCGACCGCGGGTGAGAGGGCGGCTTGGTTGACGGCGTATCCGGCGATTTGGAGGTTTTGGTAGCTGGTGTTGGTGATGTAGTAGGCGGTGGTGTCGGTCGTCGCCGTGGCTGCGGCCACGGTCACCGACACGGTTGCGGTGGTGCTGTGGGCGGCGATGCCGAAGAGGTGTTCGAGTAGGCCGGCCAGGGGGTGGTTGGCGGTGTCGGTGGCGGTGATGGTGAAGGTGTCGGTGCCGCCGGTGGTGGCCAGGGCGGCGTTGGGGGTGTAGACGTAGGCGCCGCTGGCGGCGTCGATGGCGACGGTGCCTTTGGTGGGGGCGCCGGTGATGGTGGCGGCGTAGGGGTCACCGTTGGCGGTGTAGGCGCCCAGGGTGCCGACAATCACCGATTGATTTGGGGCCGAGGGGAGTTGGAACGGTTTGACGATCGGTTTCTGATCGGTGATGACGTAGTGGATTTCGTTGACGATCCGCACGACCGTGCCCAGGACGGGACCGAAGTCGTTGGGGTTGAGCGGTGGTGCGGGGTGGGTGACGTACGCGACGGCCGGTGTCGTAGCGGCTTGGGTGCGAGGTCCGGATGCGACCGGGGTGGTCTTCACCGGTCGCGGGGTGCTCACCGCGGTCGGTGTCAGGGCACCGGCGGATGGTGTTGGCTTGGCCGAACTCGTTGTGGCGGTTCGGGTTTTCGCTTTCGGGCCGCTGGTATGACGGATGGGTTTGGCTGCAGGCGTGGAACTTTGAGTCTTCGCCGCAGCCGCCGAACTTGTGGTGGCACTGTCGTCGGCATGGGCTGCTCCAGCACCGGCTAGGGCCACTCCCACCCCCAGCGTCAGCGCGCCCGCACCCAACCACGCATACGGTTGACGCCGGCGATCAGTCTTCTTGCCGGTGCGCGCCTTCGTCGTTGCCAATTCCGAGCCCGTACCTGATGAATTCTGCATCGCCCCACCCCGTCCGTGAGCCCGCAGAACCCCACGCGGAAAACCCACGCGAGTCATCGAGGCGTTGAAAGTTCATCTGACCGCAGCAGGATGAATACAATTTAACGCCCTAGTTAATAATGGGGGTGGGCACGATAGCTGTTACCAGCCGCGTTCGCGCCACTCCGCCAGGTGCGGCCGCTCAGCGCCGAGGGTCGTGTCATCGCCGTGGCCCGGATACACCACCGTGGAGTCCGGGTAGACGCTGAACAACCGGGTGGAGACGTCGTCGAGCAGTTTTCGAAGTCCCCGGGCTGCCAGGTCTTGCCGATACCACCGGGCGTGGTGATTTATGGTGTTGTTATAGGTGTTGTTTGTAGTGGGTCTAGTGGTAGCCTTGTGGCTGGATACAGCCCGTCCGGAGGTCCCAGAATGTCTGTTCTAACAGCCAGCGCCGCTGAGAGGCTCGATTTCGAGGCGACAACCCGCTCAATTCGTGAAATCGCCGGCTACCTGCAGGAAACGGTCGGACAACGAATCACCGCAGCCCTCGCAGGACTTGCGGATGCTAAACAGATCGGCCGATACGCGCGGGCAGGCGGCCCGGAACCGCACGATGTAGCCGAACGCAGGCTGCGTGAGGGCTACAAAGTTGTCCGAATGCTTGTTGATGCGTACGACGACAAGACTGCTCGAGCCTGGTTGTTTGGCACAAATACACGTCTCGACGATCGTGCGCCAGTCGAAGTTCTCGGCGACGCGTCCGACACGGCTGATTTCGCGATGGTCGTGCAAGCGGCTAGACAGGTCGCTAGCTTTCAGGCGTGACCAAAGTCGGCTCCGAACTGCTGCTGTGGAGAGTTGGCTACCACGCAAGTCCACTTGCATTCACGCCGCTCGAGCTATACAGCTTCAACCATCGCTTCGACGACCTTCACCACCGCTTCCGCACTCTCTATCTGGCGGACTTGCCCGAAACCTGCCTCCGCGAAGTGCTGGCAGACCTCCGGCCAAATCTCGGTGCCAAGCTCAGGCATATCGAGCGATACGGGCCCGAAGCGGCTGAAGACTTCGCCTCGGAGCCGGTGACTGCAAGCTGGCGCCGCCAGAACGTACTAGTTCCAGCGCTACTGAGACTTGACGGCCCGATGATTGACCTAACGGACGGGGCAGTGCGTCAACAGATAGAAGACAGGCACGCCCCGCTTCTGATCGAAAACGACATGAAACACCTTGATCTGCACGAAATCACGACGAGTCGTCGCGTGGTTACCCAGACGATTGCTGGTGACCTCTACGACAGCGGTGTGGCTGCCGTGAGGTTTTTGTCTCGGCTTGACGCTCAACCGTGTGTGGCCCTATTTGAGGGCTGCGGAGATGCGGACCTCGTGGGCGAGATCATTCCATTGATAGACCCCGCACCCGATCCGCTTCTTACTGTCACGACGGAGTGGAATCTGGACCTGGAGGTCTGTCCTGCCTAGGTGAAAGGCGCAGTCTCGCAGGACCTTCAAGCCATGTGCGGTGTGTAGCGCCGACTGGTACAGGCACGTTGGCCAGAACTGGTGTTACTTCGGTGATGGTCACGGGCCTGATCTCCCGTAGTCGGCAGCCCTCGGATGGAATCACCAGCCTCGTTCGCGCCACTCGGCCAGATGCGGTCGCTCAGCGCCAAGCTTGGTGTCGTCACCGTGGCCGGGGTAGATCACCGTAGCGTCGTCGTATGTGTCGAACACCCGTGCCGTGAGGTCGCTCATCAGAGACTCGAGCTCCTCTGGGCGTGTTGTCCGTCCAGGACCGCCTGGAAAGAACGGATAGCCGGGGAAGGCGATCATCAAGCGACTCCGGTACGAGATCTTGCGGCGCGACAACTACACCTGATGGGAGTGGCTTCCGGTTAGACCGGCGCGATACCGGCTGTCGAGATTTTGAAGCCCCGGCCGTTGGCGGTGCAGGTCATCCCGGATTGCTCCGACAAGCAGGTGAATGGCCCGAGGACGGCGCTCGCACCATAGGCAAGGACCCCTTCATCTTGCGGGCCATTACTGCCGCAACTTACGCCATCGGTGCAGACACTCGCCAGTGACCCATCAGCCCGGATTTGGGCATTCTGCAAGGGGTTCAACGACATGCAGTACGCACCGTCAGGAATGCGCGGGTCGCGTTGGAAGTCGATCTCGCAGTGGATATTGCCCGACGGGGATCTGAAGATCTGAACATGCGCGTCATCCATCCCGGAATAAGGGTTGGCGGCAACCTGTGGTGCAAGTGCTGCGGACCCCACCAACACCACCGACAGAGCGAGCATTGCTTTGATCTTCATTTCGTGTCTCCCTTGACGGTCCTATGCCGTGCCAAGGTTAGGGCTCCCGCGCTGCGCTCAAGTACGTGTTGGTGGTTTGTACGGCGTCGAAACCGTCCGCGACCGCCATGGCCGTCCCCATCGAGGATCAAGACCACCGGCAGTTCTTCGTCACGCGTGGTCGGCAGCGACTGAACCCGTAACGCCAAAATTGAGTTTCGAATCTCACCAGCCCCGCGCGCGCCATTCATCGAGGTGTGGACGCTCGTTGCCCAGCGTGGTGTCGTCGCCGTGACCGGGATAGACAACCGTGGCGTCGTCGTACCGATCGAAGACCCTTGTTTCCAGGTCACCGAGCAGCGTTTGAAAATCTTCCGGGCGTGTTGTCCGTCCAGGACCACCGGGAAAGAGGCAGTCGCCGGTGAACAGTTGAGTGATCCCGCCCACGGCGTCTCCCGACAACGCCAGCGCCACCGAGCCCGGGGTGTGCCCGCGTAGGTGGATGACGTCGAAGGACAGGTCGCCGACAGTCACGGTGTCGCCACCGGCCAGGATCCGCGTCGGCTTGACCGGGAGCGGTTCGGCATCGAGTTCATGTGCCGCGGTCGGTGCCCCAGTCGCCGCGGCGAGCGCCTCGAGGGCAAGCCAGTGGTCCATGTGCTGGTGTGATGTCACGATCAGGGAGACTGTGGGGGCGTATTGGTGCACCACATCGACCAGGGTCTCGGCATCGTTGGCGGCGTCGATGAGTAGGGATTCGCCGGTTCGGGAACAGGTGACCAGGTAGGCGTTGTTGTCCATCGGGCCCACCGACACCTTCACGATCGACGCGCCGGGCAGGACGCGGCGTGCGCCGCTACCAGGCTCGACGTGGCCGGTGTACTTATCGTCGACGACAGTCATGGTGGTCACGTTATCGCTGCCGGGGATTTCTTGTCGGTGGGGACACCTAGCATGGACGGCGACGTCTGTGGTGGCCCGAATGGCCGCCACTGACCGCCTTGTGTACTGCATGAACGAGTTTTTGGAAGGGGCCGGGTGGCTGATCGCCTGATCGTCAAGGGAGCGCGTGAACACAACCTGCGCGGCGTCGACCTTGATCTGCCCCGCGACTCGCTGATCGTCTTCACGGGACTGTCCGGGTCGGGTAAGTCGTCGCTGGCGTTCGACACCATCTTCGCCGAAGGACAACGGCGCTATGTGGAGTCGTTGTCGGCGTACGCCAGGCAGTTCCTGGGGCAGATGGACAAACCTGACGTCGACTTCATCGAAGGGCTCTCGCCCGCGGTGTCGATCGACCAGAAGTCGACCAACCGCAACCCACGGTCAACCGTCGGGACCATCACCGAGGTGTACGACTATCTGCGTCTGCTCTATGCCCGCGCGGGCAGCCCGCACTGCCCGGTGTGTGGCGAGCGGATCGCGAAACAGTCACCCCAACAGATCGTCGACCAGGTTCTGGTGATGCCAGAAGGCACCCGGTTCCAGGTCTTGGCGCCGGTGGTGCGCACCCGCAAGGGTGAGTTCGTCGACCTCTTCGAAAAGCTCAACGCTCAGGGTTACAGCCGGGTCCGCGTCGACGGCGTCGTCCATTCGCTGACCGATCCGCCAAAGCTCAAGAAGCAGGAAAAACACGATATCGAGGTCGTCGTCGACCGCCTCACCGTCAAGGCGAGCGCCAAACAGCGCCTCACCGATTCGGTGGAGACGGCACTGAACCTGGCCGACGGCATCGTCGTGCTCGAGTTCGTCGACCAGGAAGAAGGCGCCGCGCACCGCGAGCAGCGCTTCTCCGAGAAGCTGGCCTGTCCCAACGGTCACGCCCTGGCCGTCGATGACCTTGAGCCCCGATCGTTCTCGTTCAACTCGCCCTATGGTGCCTGCCCGGAATGTTCCGGACTTGGCATCCGCAAAGAGGTCGATCCGGAACTCGTCGTCCCTGACCCCGAGCTGACCCTGGCCGAGGGCGCGATCGCGCCGTGGTCGATGGGCCACACATCGGAGTACTTCACCCGGATGATGTCGGGCCTGGGTGAGGCGCTCGGATTCGATGTCGACACACCGTGGAAGAAGCTCCCCGTCAAGGCTCGCAAGGCCCTGCTCGAGGGCTCCGACGAGCAGGTGCACGTCAAGTACAAGAACCGCTACGGGCGCACCCGGTCGTACTACGCCGACTTCGAGGGCGTCATGCCGTTTCTGCACCGCCGGATGGAGCAGACCGAGTCCGAGCAGATGAAGGAGCGCTACGACGGCTTCATGCGCGACGTGCCATGCCCGGTCTGCAACGGCACCCGCCTCAAGCCCGAGATCCTCGCCGTCACGCTGTCCGGAGGGGAGCGCGGCGACAAGTCAATCGCCGAAGTGTGCGCCCTGTCCATCGCAGACTGCGCCGACTTCCTCAACGCCTTGACCCTCGGTCACCGTGAAGCGGCGATCGCCGGGCAGGTGCTCAAAGAGGTCCAGTCACGGTTGGGGTTCCTGCTCGACGTCGGATTGGAGTACCTGTCGTTGGAGCGGGCCGCGGGCACGCTCTCCGGCGGTGAGGCGCAACGGATCAGGCTGGCCACCCAAATCGGCTCGGGACTCGCCGGAGTGTTGTACGTCCTCGATGAGCCATCGATCGGACTGCACCAGCGTGACAATCGTCGGCTCATCGAAACTCTCACGCGCCTAAGGGATTTGGGTAACACGCTGATCGTCGTAGAACACGACGAGGACACCATCGCCCATTCCGACTGGGTGGTCGATATCGGACCTGCGGCCGGCGAACACGGCGGCACCGTGGTGCACAGTGGGTCCTACAAGGATCTGCTGACCAACCCCAACTCGATCACCGGCGCCTACCTTTCGGGTCGGGAGAGCATCGAGATTCCGGCGATCCGCAGGCCGATCGACCGTCGTCGTCAGCTCACCGTGGTGGGTGCGCGCGAAAACAACCTGCGCGAGATCGACGTGGCGTTCCCGCTGGGTGTGCTCACCTCGATCACCGGGGTGTCTGGCTCCGGTAAGTCCACCCTGGTCAACGACATTCTGGCCTCGGTGCTGGCCAACAAACTCAACGGTGCGCGGCAGGTGCCCGGCCGGCACCTGCGGATCAACGGGGTGGACCAACTCGACAAGCTGGTGCGCGTCGACCAGTCGCCGATCGGGCGGACACCGCGCTCCAACCCGGCCACCTACACCGGGGTGTTCGACAAGATCCGCACGTTGTTCGCAGCCACCACCGAAGCGAAGGTCCGCGGCTACCAACCGGGGCGGTTCTCGTTCAACGTCAAAGGTGGTCGCTGCGAGGCGTGTTCAGGTGACGGCACCATCAAGATCGAGATGAACTTCCTGCCGGATGTGTATGTCCCGTGCGAGGTGTGCCACGGCGCCCGGTACAACCGGGAAACCCTCGAGGTGCATTACAAAGGCAAGACCATCTCCGAAGTGCTCGATATGTCGATCGAAGAGGCATCGGGGTTCTTCGAGCCGATCACCAGCATCCACCGGTATCTGAAGACTCTGGTCGATGTCGGGCTCGGCTATGTGCGGCTGGGACAGCCGGCCCCGACGCTCTCCGGTGGTGAGGCGCAGCGCGTCAAGCTGGCCGCCGAATTGCAGAAGCGGTCGACCGGGCGCACCGTCTACATCCTCGACGAGCCCACCACCGGTCTGCACTTCGAAGACATCCGCAAGCTTCTCAAGGTCATCAATGGACTTGTGGACAAAGGCAATTCGGTGATCGTCATCGAACACAACCTTGATGTCATCAAAACGTCGGACTGGATCATCGATATGGGTCCCGAAGGTGGTGCCGGCGGCGGCACCGTGGTCGCCGAGGGCACCCCGGAGGATGTGGCCGCAGTGCCGGCCAGTTACACCGGGAAGTTCCTCGCCGAGGTGCTCGGCAAGCAAACACCGGCGGCGCCTGAGAAGAAGCGGGCTCCGCGTAAACGCAAAGTCAGCGCCTAGCGGCGGCGCCAGCTATGGACTGAGACTTCGATAAAGGCGAGGGGAATCTGGCGCTGACCCGGACGCCGCCGGCCCACGCCGTCAGTTCGTCGGCTCGGCGGGCAAGCGCCTTCATGCCGGCCCGCCCGGGATCTTCGAGGAGTTGAAGCTGCACCCGGGCGTCGGCGTCCTGATACCAGCCGCCCACGATCCGACCGTTGCACCAGGCGGTCGGTCCGCCGTTGCCGTTGGTATCGAACACCTGGTTGCGATGCTCGCCCAGATACCAGTCGCGCTCCGACCACCCCATGGTGGTGACGTCAAGGCCGGGTAGCAGCGCCACCCATGGCTCGGCGTCGGGCTCGGGTTCCAGATCATCCGGTAGCGCGTACCCCGGTGAGCCGTGCAGATCGACCTGCACGGCATCAATGGTCGACAGTGCCGCGCGGACAGCCGTGAGCGTGCTGCCGAACCACCATTTGATATCGGTGAGGGTGGCGGGCCCGAAAGCCCGCAGCCACGTGGTGATCAACGCCGCGCGCGCCGCATCGGCGGACATCACGTCGATGTCGGCACCCAACCAGTCCGCGGTGCCCACCCAACGCGGCCGCGAATGGGTCCATGACCCGTCGTTGGGTCCGCGGACCATATCGCCGCGGACCGACAGCACGGTGAGCACCCGCGGCGCCAGCGGTGTGGCTCCGCCCCAACGCTTTCCGGGTGCGGGATCGAACGTGCCCGCCAACTCAGGGATCGCGGCCCGCAGTTCCGTGCTGCTGCCGTGCCCGTGTTCGCGCAGATAGCTCAGCACTCGCGCGCAGGCGATATCGAGCCAGCGGCCGCCATCATCGGCGACACCGGCCTTCTCGACATCGGCGATCAGCCGGCGACGCTCATCGTCAGCAACCCGGTCGCTGGCGCCGGGCTGAACCATCGTCAGGTGTGATGTCTGGACCAGCCAGAGCGTGCGACGCATCGCCAACTGCTTGACCACGGTGCGGTGGTCATAGATTTCGGCATCAAGATCGGCGATGGTGAAACCCGGCAGCCTCGCCCACAGCGAGAGGTACGGGGTAGCCGGGTCGGTGGCGTGCCAGCCGACGAGTGCGCCGGTCAGGTCGGGGATGGATGCACCCAGGGCGCCGTCGGACAGAAAGTGCCGACGCGCCAGACGTGCACGGCGTTCCTCAACACTGAATGAGCGCACGTGTCAGGGCTTTCGGTGTTCTCCCGACGGCGCCTGTTCGGGGTGCATCTCGGCTCGGATCTGAGCCAGACGCGCCGCCGCTGCCTGATGTCTGTCCTCGTACTGCTGCTCGACGGTGCGGCCTTCCGGCGTCTCGGCGTCCAGTTCGGCAGCGCCCAGCGAGGCGCCGTAGCGGGTCTCGATCTTCTCGCGCACCGAATCGAAGGTGGGCACCCCGCGGTCGGTGTATCCGGCGTCGGGCACGGTCAGCGTGTGAACCGATGTCGCGGGCTCCGTCGGAAGCACCTCGGCATCGACAACCTCGAGCGCATCGTCTGGTTCGTCGGGGCGTGCATGTCGGCCGCGCGATTCCTCAGGCATGGTCGCCACGCTACGCCCGGCCTCCGACACCAGGGTCCGACACCTACGGACCGGCGCCTTGGGCGTGCAAGGTCGGATTGGTCGGACCCACCGGTGTGGGCAGCACCGTAATCCCCGCGGTCGCACCCGGCAGCGTGACCACCGGATCGCCGGGCGTGGCGAGCGCCCCGGCCAACCAGGGCAGTGCCGCGACGAAAGCCTTCTCGGCGAAGGGCCAGTCATGTTTACCGGGCTGCGCGACGACCGCACAGGTGAACCCGTTGGCCCGGCCCAACCCGCACAGGGTGGTGGCCGCGGTCGTCTGATCACCGGGGTTACCGGTGGCATCCCGGCCGCCAAGACCGACGGCACCAGCATCCGCGGCCTGTTCGTTGCGGTGTGGCTGGGTCGACTGGGTGCCCGAGATGGCGAACCACCCCGACACCCCTTGGTAGGGAACGTGCTTGGCGATCACGGTGGCAGGGTCGAAGGCCGCCCAGGCCGAGGAATCGCCGCCATAGAGTCTGTCGATCGTCTGAGTTTTGTTACCGGCGTTGGGGGTCAGGTCACCGGCAATGTCGAGGAAGCTGCTGAAGATGTCGGGATGCATCGAGACCAGATCCACCGCGCACGTGCCGCCCATCGACCAGCCCACGACCCCCCAGTTGGCACGGTTCGTGCTGACCCCGAAGCTCGCACTCATATACGGCACAACGTCTTTGGTGAGGTGGTCGGCGACGTTGCCGCGGGGTCCGTTGACGCATTCGGTGTCATTGTTGAACGCGCCGCCCGCATCGACGAACACCAGTACCGGTGCGTTGCCACCGTGTGCGGCGGCATAGGCGTCGACGGTGCTGATGGCGTTGCCGGTACGCAGCCAGTCCGACGGGGTGTTGAATTCGCCGCCGATCATCATCACTGTCGGGAGCTTGGGCGGGGGACTGGTGGCAAACCAGGCCGGCGGCAGGTAGACGAGTTCATCGCGGTGCTTGAAGCCGGATGCGGTGGACGGGATCGTGACGGTGATGACGCTGCCCTTGGCGGGCAGGACATGCTGGGCCTGGACCTGCGCCACTGTCGCGGTGACGGTGGCGCGATCGGTCTGATCAGGTAGCGGCCCGGCGGTCATCTGGTTCCACGCGGTCTGCACCGTCGGGAAGTACCCGACCCACAGGTTCAGGGCGAGGGCCGCGCTGAGCAGGCACAGTGGCAGCGCCAGTACGGACACTCCGCGGCGCCACCACCGGGCACTGCGCCACCCCAGCAGCAAGATGGCCGCCGCGGCGCCGGTCAGGGCGACCCACACCCACAACTGTTTCGGAGCGGGATCATCAGCCAACCCGTCCGAGGCGATATACCAGTGCGTCCACCCGGCGAGTCCGATACCGATACCGGCGGCCACGGGCACCCACAGCACACGCCAGCGACGTGAGCGCCAGCCGACAGCAAGCAGCAACAGGAGCATGGCGAGCACCTGGACCGTGATCGGTATCCAGCCGTGCATCAACGAGATTCGGTGTTGTGCGGGCCCGGCCGGATCGGCCAGTACAGAGGTGGCGTGGCCCAGCACAACCGGGGGCAGCGAAGCTGTCACGGGCTCCATCGTGGACGGCGTTGCTTACCGGTCACTGTGAGGGAGCTGTCACCCGTCCCGGTGATTGCCAGCTAACGTTTCTCATCGTGGCTTCGCCAGCGGGAACGGCAATGTCTCGCGGATGCTGCGGCCGGTAATCAGCATGACGACACGATCGACACCCATGCCAAGACCGCCTGTTGGAGGCATCGCGTATTCCATCGCCTGCAGGAAATCCTCGTCGAGTTCCATCGCTTCTGGGTCACCACCCGCCGCCAACAGGGACTGCTCCTGCAGCCGGCGCCGCTGTTCGACGGGGTCGGTGAGCTCACTGTAGGCGGTGCCGAGCTCGACACCCCAGGCCACCAGATCCCAGCGCTCGGCGACACCGGGCAGGCTGCGATGCGGTCGGGTCAGCGGTGACACCGAGGTCGGGAAGTCCTTGTAGAACGTCGGATTCTCCGTGCGGTCCTCGACGAGGTGCTCGTACATCTCCAGCACCACGGCACCGGGATCCCAGTGGGTCTGGTACGGGATATGGGCGGCGTCGGCGAACCGTCGCAGGGTCGCAAGGTCGGTGTCGGTGTCGACGTGCTCGCCGAGGGCTTCCGAGACGGCGCCGTGCACGGTCTTGACCGCCCACTGGCCCGAGATGTCGACGGGCTCAAGGCTGCCGTTTTCCCTCGGTCGCATGACGACATGTGCACCGTTGGCGGCCAGCGCGGCGTTCTGGATCAGCTCGCGACAGCCGTCGATCCAGACGTTGTAGTCAGCGTGTGCCTGGTATGCCTCCAGCAGGGTGAACTCCGGGTTGTGACTGAAGTCCACCCCTTCGTTGCGGAAGGCCCGGCCCAATTCGAACACCCGCTCAACCCCACCGACGCAGAGCCGCTTGAGATAGAGCTCCGGTGCGATCCGCAGGTACAGCGCGAGGTCGTAGGCGTTGATGTGGGTGATGAACGGCCGGGCGTTCGCACCGCCGTGGATCTGCTGCAGGATCGGCGTCTCGACCTCGAGGAAATCCTTGGCGAACAACGTTTCCCGGATCGCATGCAGGACGTGGCTGCGGGCCCTGATCAGATCGCGGGCCTCGGTGTTGATGGCCAGGTCGACGTAGCGGGTACGCACCCGCGCCTCCTGATCAGTGAGCCCCTTCCACTTATCTGGCAGTGGCCGTAGGCACTTGCCGATCATCCGCCAGCTGTGGACGAGCACCGAGCGGGTGCCGTTCTTGCTGACTCCCATCGCTCCGGTCACCTCGACCAGGTCACCGAGGTCGATGGCGGCGGTGAAGCCGGCGGTGTCGCCCTCGATGAGCGATGTGTTATCCAGGAGCAACTGCACTTCACCGGACCAGTCGCGCAGTTGTCCGAACAGGACCCCGCCGTAGTCTCGAATGCGCAATATCCGACCCGACACGCTCACGGTCGTACCATCGGGGCTCTCCAGGGCCTGGGCCACGGTATGCGACGGCGGTTTGCCAACCGGATAGGCGTCGATCCCGTTGTCCTGCAGCAACTTCAGCTTGGCCATCCGAACCCGGACTTGTTCGGGAAGGCGGGGTGCCCGATTCTCCTCGGGACCGTCGACACTGAGCCCGCTGACGTCGGGAGTGGAGCCGTCCTCATGTAGCAGGCCAGTCTCCACCAGGGTCTGCGGTACCGCCGAGTGTTGACCGGTGTGCTGTTTACCGCGACGACTGAACGGCAGCACCAAGAAACCCTCGGCGATTACCGAAGCGACGCCGACGCGCGGGATCAGCCGCGCATCCTCGTAGCAGGCGAACCTCGGCACCCACTCGGGCTGGTACTTCATGTTCGACCGGTAGAGCGTCTCCAGTTGCCACCACCGGGAGAAGAACACCAGCAGTGCCCGCCAGAGCCGGGCCACCGGACCCGCACCCAGCTGCGCACCCTCTTCGAAGGCGGACCTGAACATCGCAAAGTTCAGCGAAATCCGATTCACCCCAATGCCTTCGGACTGCAATGCCAGCTCGCTGACCATCAATTCGATGGTGCCGTTGGGGGAATCCGGCGCGCGGCGCATCAGGTCGAGGGAGGCCCCGTTGGTGCCCCACGGCACCAGCGACAGCATAGCGACGACGTCGCCCTCGGACGTGCCGTCGCCGTCGCCATCGGCTGCGGCACGGACGGCCTCGACCAGAAGGCAGTCGGAGTCCGCCGGGTCACCGAGGCGCCCCAGCGCCATGGAGAAGCCGCGCTCGGTCTCGGTATCGCGCCAGCGGTCAGCCCGCTTGGTGACTTCGGCCATCTCCTCGGTGGAGAGCTCGCGGTGGCGACGGATGCGTACCGTCAGGCCGGCGCGCCTGGCCCTGGTCACGGCTTGGCGGACCGGTTTCATATCCGGCCCGGACAGTCTGTATCTGTCGGGATACAGGATGGCTTCGTCGCCGAGTTCGATCGCGTTGAGGCCGGCTTCGCGGAAAGCCTGCGCCGCGGCCGAACTCGCACCCATCACCCCCGGCGCCCAGCCGTACTCCTGGCAGAGCGCCAGCCATTCGGCCATCGCCGCGGGCCATGCCCTCGGATCACCAACGGGGTCACCGCTGGCCAGGCAGACACCCGCCTCGACGCGGTAGGTGATTGCGGCCCGGCCGTTGGGGGCGAACACCACCGACTTGTCGCGGCGGGTGGCGAAATAGCCCAGGGAGTCGTTCTTGCCCCACAGCTCAAGTAGCCCGCGGATGGCCGACTCGTCCTCACCGGTCAGCGCGTTCTCGGCGCGCTGCGACTGGAACAACACGACCGCCGCGACCATCAGGGCCAGCGCGCCGAACAGGCCGAGTAGCGCGTTGACGAAGACATGCGGGTGGTGCCCGGAGAAGGCGTCGGCATCGACACCGGCGAACACCACGACCCGGTTGGCCGCGTACGGCAGCCGCTCATCGTGATCCAGCGAGCCGGGGAACATCGTCAACAAACCCCAGCCGACCAGGATCCCGACCGCCATCCCGGCCACCAGGACAGCGGCTGCCTTGAACAGAGCGCCGCGGCGGACCCTGGCCCAGAATTCTTTGCGGGCCAGCACCAGGAAGGCGATCGCCGCGACGTGGAAGACCAGGCCGATGACTTCGCCGACATCGTCCATCACCGACACGTCGCCGGTGATCAGGTCGCCGATGTTCCACACGCTGGCCGCGACCATGTACAGCACCAGTAGCCACCAGGCGAGGCTCTTGCGGGCCGCCAACGCGGCCGCGAGCAGGGCCAGCACGAACGCCCAGGCGAAGCTCGTGTCGGGGAAGTTGAAGATGTAATCGTTGACGAATTCCCGCGGGATCTTGATGACCCAGCGCACTGCCGGTGACACGCTCGCCAACAGCGACAGGGTCGCGATGACGCCGATGGTCCAGCCGGCGGCGGCAGGTACCCACCGATACCGAGATGTCGGCCTGCTCGTCGAGCGGGTAGCGAGGGTCATAGGCCGCGAGGATATTCGCTAGAACCTGGGAATGGGTGTGGGACCTACCAGACTGGGCCGGTGTATTTCTCGCCCGGACCCTGACCGGGCTCATCTGGGGCGGCGCTGGCTTCCCGGAAGGCCAACTGCAGCGTCTTCAGTCCGTCGCGGACCGGGCCCGCATGTGGACCCAGATATTCGACGGATGCCGTCACCAGACCGGCGAGTGCGACGATCAGGCGCCTAGCCTCGTCGAGATCGCGGTGTGGGCTGTCATCGGGGTCTGGTGACGACAACCCGAGCTTCTCGGCGGTTGCGCTCATCAACATCACCGCAGCCCTGGTGATCACCTCGATGGCAGGGATGTCAGCGAGCTCCCGCAGCGGGAGCTCATCAGGGTCGACGGAATCGTCTGGCGCGATTCTGGGATCATCGGTCATGCCTGCTAGACTGGCATGCGCGACCGTCCCGGCTAACGCCAGGACAGCAAGTGGAGTCCCACTCCCACCGTTGGCTTTACGGCTCAACGGTCCGGTCATAGGCATCTTAACGGTGCCTGTTCTGCGTGTTACGCAGGCGGTTTATCCGCGACCGGTCGGCATTGGGCCCTGCAACTGCAGGGCTTTTCTGTTCTATGGAACAGAAAATGCTGATGGTGCGGCATTTCCTCAGGCTGTTCTTCGTTGTTTCCCGTGGTCGGTCATGACCAGAGGAACAACCCGGGAGGCCCCATCAGCACTGAGACCCGTATCAACGAGCGCATTCGCGTACCTGAAGTTCGCCTGATTGGACCTGGCGGCGAGCAGGTAGGGATTGTGCGTATCGAGGATGCTCTCCGCGTCGCCGTAGACGCCGATCTCGACCTTGTCGAAGTAGCGCCTGACGCTAAGCCACCGGTCTGCAAGATCATGGACTACGGCAAGTTCAAGTACGAGACGGCACTCAAGGAGCGCGAGTCTCGCAAGAACCAGCAGCAGACCGTCGTCAAGGAACAGAAGCTTCGCCCCAAGATCGACCCGCACGATTACGAGACCAAAAAGGGTCACGTCGTCCGCTTCCTCGAAGCCGGGTCGAAGGTCAAGGTGACCATCATGTTCCGTGGACGTGAGCAGTCGCGCCCCGAACTTGGCTATCGCCTGCTGCAGAAGCTGGGTGCCGACGTCGCCGACTATGGCTTCGTCGAGACGTCAGCCAAGCAGGATGGCCGCAATATGACGATGGTGCTGGCACCACACCGTGGTGCCAAGACCAAGGCCAGGGCAGCACACGACGCCGCCGCGCCGCCGGCTCAGCGGGCCACCGCCGCCGCTGCTCCTGCTGCGCCCGCTGCGGCGGAGCCCACCGAGACACCTGATCCACCGCAGACCTGATTCACCGAAGAACCACTGAATCAAGACAAAGAACTGAGGACACATGCCCAAGGCCAAGACCCACAGCGGCGCTTCGAAGCGGTTCCGTCGCACGGGTACGGGAAAGATCGTGCGCCAGAAGGCGGGTAAGCGCCACCTGCTCGAGCACAAGTCGAGCAGGCGTACCCGCCGTCTCGACGGCCGCGAAGTTGTGGCTGCGAACGACACCAAGCGCGTCAACAAGATGCTGAACGGTTAATCCCGTACCCCGATTTGTAGTTTGAACGAGACCTGAAGAATAGGAACACCCCATGGCACGCGTGAAGCGCGCAGTCAACGCGCAAAAGAAGCGGCGCACAGTCCTCAAGGCGTCTAAGGGCTATCGCGGCCAGCGCTCCAGGCTGTACCGCAAAGCCAAAGAGCAGCAGCTGCATTCACTGACCTACGCCTACCGCGACCGGAAGGCCCGCAAGGGTGACTTCCGCAAGCTGTGGATCTCGCGGATCAACGCTGCTGGCCGGGCCAACGGCATCACCTACAACCGCCTGATCCAGGGCCTCAAGCTCGCAGGCGTCGAGGTCGACCGCAAGAACCTCTCGGAGATCGCCATCAGCGATCCCGCTGCGTTCACCGCGCTCGTCGAGATCGCCAAGGCCGCCTTGCCCGAGGACGTCAACGCGCCGTCCGGGGAAGCCGCCTGAGTCTGGCCGAAGGCCCGCTGACCGAACGCTCCGCGAGAGTGTCGGCAGCGCTCAAACTGCACCGAACCGTCGGTCGCCGCAGCGCCGAACGCTTTCTCGCCGAGGGACCTAACCTCGTTGAGGCAGCGTTACGGCGCGGTTTGGTGTCCGAGGTGTTCGCCACCGAGGCCGCCTTTGACCGATTCGGTTCGTTGTTGGTGCACGCCCCGGTGCATCTGGTCACCGAGCGGGCCGCGAAGTCCCTGTCGGACACCGTTACTCCGGTCGGTCTGGTCGCGGTGTGCGAAGTGCCGCAGACGACGCTGGCCGATGTGCTGGCCGGTACGCCGCAACTGATCTCGGTGGCGGTCGACATCTCCGAGCCCGGCAATGCCGGCACCTTGATCAGGATCGCCGATGCGATGGGCGCCGCCGCGGTGGTGCTGGCCGGACACAGCGTCGACCCGTACAACGGGAAATGCCTGCGCGCCTCCACCGGCAGCATCTTCTCCATCCCGGTCGTCGAAGAGCCCGACGCCGCCGCTGCCGTCGCGGCACTACAGGCCGCCGGTCTGCAGACCCTGGCCACCACCGTGGACGGCGAGCTCGATCTGGATGGCGCAGAGGCGCTGCTGGGGGCGCCGACAGCATGGCTGTTCGGGCCCGAATCTCAGGGACTACCAGCCGATGTCGCTGCTCTGGCTGATCGTCGGGTGCGGATCCCCATGCCCGGCAGTGCCGAGAGCCTCAACGTCGCCGCGGCCGCCGCGATCTGCATGTACCAGAGTGCACGCGCGGTGCGGCTGGGCTCAGGCCAATCAACGTAACGAAGCTCGTAGCGACTCGTCGAGGATATCGACTCCGGCATGCAATTCGTCGTCGCTGACCGTCAGCGGGGGAGCGATGCGGAAGATCCCGCCCATGCCTGGCAGCTGCACGATGTTGATGTGTAGGCCGCGATCCAAACATGCTGCGGTGACACGTTTCCCGAGCTGATCGGCCGGCTTCTTGCTGACTTTGTCGGTCACCAATTCGATACCTTGCAGCAGGCCCCGGCCGCGGACATCGCCGACCTGGTCGTAGCGGTCTCGTAGGTCGTCCAACCGTTGGGCCAACTGCTTGCCGAGCAGCTCGGCCCGCGCGACGAGGTTGTCCCGGTCCACCACGGTCAATACCGTCAAGGCCACCGATGCCGCCAGCGGGTCGGACACATGGGTGGTGAAGAACAGGAAACCTCTTTCGTGACAGCGCGATTCGATCTCCGCGCTGGTTACCACCGCTGCCACCGGTAAACCGGCACCCAAGGTCTTGGACAGGGTCAACAGGTCCGGCACGATCCCGTCGCGCTGGAAGGCATACCACTGACCCGTCCGGCCGAGCCCGGTCTGCGCCTCGTCGACGATCAACAACATGCCGCGTTGGCTGCACAACTCTTTGAGTCGACGGAAATAGCCATCCGGCGGCTCGATGATCCCGCCTGAGGACAGGATCGGTTCGACCAGGCAGGCGGCCAGGCTGCCGGCGGATTGGGCGTCGATGATATCGAAGCCGTAGTCGAGCTCGGCTTCCCAGTCATAGCTGCCATCGGTGCGACGGAACGGCGACCGGTACGCATTTGGTGTTGGCAGGGTGAGGTTGCCCGGCATCGGCGGTCCATACCCCTGCCGCCCGGCGCTGAAGGTGGCCGACGCCGCGCCGGATGTCATCCCATGCCAGGACCGGTCGAACGAGACGATCTCGTATTTACCGGTGTACAGCTTTGCCATCTTGATGGCCGCTTCGTTCGATTCGGCGCCGGTGGTCAACAGCAGCATCTTGCTCAACGGTTGCGGCAGCGTGCCCGTCAGGCGGGCGGCGAGTTCCACCACCGGCCGGCTGAGCATTCCGCTGTAAAGGTGGTCCAGCGATTGCACCGACGCGCACACCGTCGAGACGATCTCTGGATGAGAGTGTCCCAGAATCGAACTCATCTGGCCGGAGGTGAAATCAAGGATGCGCCGGCCCGCGTCGTCGTAGACGTAGCTGCCCTCGGCGCTGGTGATGATCCGCGGGACGAACTCTGCGCCATAGCGCACCAGATGTTGCTCGGCGTCGCGCCAGAAGGTGTGCTCAGATGACACGGTCATGCCTTTCGGGTTGCCGCGGCTCGGTGCTTCTGCGAGCCTGCTATCAGCATCCACGACAACGGCGCCGTGCGGATAATCCTGCCCACGAAGGCGCACATGACTTCTATTCTCAATGCACCCGCCCATCCTGTGTCTGACGCCCTGCTGGACCGGGCGAAAGCGGTCATTCCCAACGCGATGTACGGCCATCAGGATGCGCGCGGTCTGTGGCCGGGGGCTCCGCAGTTCGTATCGCGCACGTCGGGTTCGCGGATCTGGGACGCCGACGGCCACGAGTACATCGACCTGCTCTGTTCCTGGGGCCCGATCATCCATGGCTACCAGCACCCCAGGATCGAAGAGGCCGTCAATCGGCAACGGCTGATCTGCGACACCGCTAACGGTCCGTCCGAACACATGGTGACATTGGCCGAGAAGTTGGTCGACGTTGTCGAGCATGCGGATTGGGCGATGTTCGCCAAGAACGGTTCCGACGTGACGACGCTGTGCCTGACGATCGCCAGAGCCCACACCGGCCGTTCCGTCATCTTGGTCGAAGAGGGCACCTATCACGGTGCGCTGCCCTGGTGTAATCCCGACACGACCGGTGTACTGCCCTCCGACCGCGCCGGCCTGGCGTACTACACCTACAACGATCTGGCCAGTGTCGAGAAACTGGTCGCCGAACATGCCGGTGATCTCGCCGGGATCATCGCGGCACCGTTCCGCCACGATCCCGCCGGCTCCGACCTGGAGATGGTGGATCCGGCGTTCGCGCAAGGACTTCGGCGCATCTGCGACGAGAACGGCGCCGCCCTGATCCTCGACGAGGTACGCACCGGGTTCCGAATGTCATTCGGCGGCAGCTGGGAACAGTACGGCGTACGTCCGGATCTCTCGTCGTGGAGCAAGGCGATCGGCAACGGCTACCCGATCGCCGCGGTGATGGGTGCCGAGTGGCTGCGCGAAGCGGCCGGATCCTTTTTCGTCACGGGGACGTTCTGGTTCTCGGCGGTGCCGATGGTGGCCGCGCTGACATCCGTTGCGCTGCTTGAGGAGTGCGATGGTGTGGCACATATGTTCGCGCGTGGTGACCAGCTCGTCTCGGGTCTGCGTCAACAGGCGGCGGCGCACTCACTGGCGGTGAACATCACCGGCCCGGTCACCATGCCGTACATGTCGTTCGTCGGCGAGACCGACCATGAGCTCACTCTGGCC
The DNA here is from genome assembly GCF_965229105.1 of Mycobacterium sp. Taxonomy (GTDB): domain Bacteria; phylum Actinomycetota; class Actinomycetes; order Mycobacteriales; family Mycobacteriaceae; genus Mycobacterium. Next base: position 4,157,379 of record NZ_OZ245858.1, on the reverse strand, counting down.
TGGGCAGGCGAGTGCGCCGCCCGTGGCGTCTTCGTCCATCCCAAACACAATTGGTTCATGTCGACTGCCTTGACCGAGGCTGATGTGGACACCGTGCTGATCGCCAGCGACGAGGCATTCGGTGAGGTGGCGAGACGGTTCTTCTGATCGTCGACGGTCCCGGCGCCAACCCGCTGACTGTCTGTAGGGTTCACTAGCCGAGCCTTCTCGGCGAGCGATATCGCGGGCGGATCGGTGGTGGGTCGTGAGTGCACGCTTCGTGGAACTCGATTGGGCGCAGACTCCCATGGGTGTCATCAGCCTGCGCAGGCGTATCGAGCCATCGCTGAACGTTGAGGTGTATGAGGTCAAGCTCGGCGACGAGTTCTTGATGTCGAGTCTGTTCACGGTGGCCGAGGTGGAACTTGCGCGCCTCGGGTTGTCGGAGGCGGTCGATGCCGACCTGGATGTCGTCGTCGGGGGATTGGGACTCGGCTATACGGCGGTGACGGCGCTCAACGATTCCCGCCTTCATTCACTCGTCGTGATCGACGCACTGGCAGAGGTCATCGGCTGGCACCAGCGTGCGTTACTTCCCGACACCGCCGAACTGGTGTCGGATCCGCGGGTCCGCCTTCAACACGGCGACTTCTTCGCGATGGCCGACAGCGACGTCGGTTTTGATCCGGAGGCGCCGGGCCGCCGCTTCCACGCCGTCCTGCTCGACATCGACCACACGCCGCGACACCTCCTGCACCCGAGCCACGGCACGTTCTACACGCCTGCGGGACTGCGAAGGCTCGCCGGGCACCTGCATCCCGGGGGAGTCTTCGCGCTGTGGTCCGATGATCCACCCGACGCCGACTTCGAGGCGGTCCTCGCCGAGGTCTTCGACCGTTCCGAGGCGACGATCGTGCGCTTCCCCAACCCGCTCACCGGCGGATATTCGACCAATACGGTCTACGTCGCAAGCTAGTGCTCGCAGACCGACATCTGATCAAGAGGCCCTGATCCGGATGCGGATCGGGCCGCGCCAGGTGGCGTCGGGATCAAGGACCTCACCCCGCTGCGTGATCTCGACGTCACCGGAGCTGGCCAAGTCGCGGGCGATGTCGCGGGCACCGGCCATCAGCTCGCGCCAGTTGTCGCCGCCGACTGCCCGGGCCGCATCAGACGGGCAGGTGCTGCTGTCGCTGCCTCGGTGCCGCGCCAACGCACACATCGCCGCACGCAGGCGCCTCTCGACCGGTCCGTCGCCGAGGGCAGTCATAGCATCAGCCGACGCGGGCCCTGCCCCCTCGGCGACCCGGCTCAGCTCGGCCCGAAGCGGTTGTTTCACACAGTTGCCAGGGGCGCCGCGCCGGTGATCGTCGGCAACGTCAGCTGGATGCTCGACACCCTGAGTGTTCCTGCCGTCCATAGTGTTCCGTAATCTGCGGCCGAGGCGACCAGCTGCAGAGTCACTCTTTGGCCTGGGTTGAGAGTTTGTGCCACCTGTTCCAGCGGAACGGTGATGCTGTGGGTTTGCCCATCCAACGTGACCGCAATGGGGGTGACCTGATTGCCGAGCACCTGACCTGTGGTGTCGTCGACAAGCTGGGCGTAAACGTGGGTGCTGATGCCCTCGCCGGAGTAGGTCAGGCTGAGTTCTGGTGTGCCCACGATGTACGTCGTGTTGGTGGCAGCGGGGATCGCCAGGTTGTAGGCGTTCAGCGCTTTCGTCCCGCCGATGGGTAGGACCACCAGCAGTGGCCCCGAGCCACCCAGGAAGGGCAGCAGGGGAAGTACGCCGCCGGTATTGCTCGATACGACGATGGTGCTGCCGGCCGGGGCGGGGTAAGTGGTCGACGAGTAGTACTGCCCATTCTGGTCGACCCACTCGAATTGCGGTCCGACGTCTGCGTTTTGGTCGCCTTTGACGTAGCGCGCGAGCCAGGCCAGGGTGTCTGCGGTGATCAGCTTGCCGTCGGTGTCGTCGAGCAGATTGTTCGTGCACAGGCCGTGACCGCCGCAGAACCAGACCACCTTCGTCGGGACTTCGTTGCCGATCAGCGTCAAGGCGTTGCGGTTCGCCTCCTGCAGGGTGAACAGCGTGTCGACAGTGCCCTGGATGAGCAGAGTCGGCGCGGTGATATCGCCGAGCAGATCGGCGGGGCCGCGCTCGGTCAGGAGGTCTTGTTGGGCTTGCGTCAACGTTCCGGTCAGGGCGCCGTAGATCGCTGCCGGGTAGATCGCCGGGTTCGGCCGCGCCAGGGTGGCGAGCAGGGCGAGGGTCAACAGCGAGCCCCAGCCGGTCTTGAACGCCTCACTTTTGTAGAGCGAGGTGTTCAGCGAGTTCCAAGCGATAGCGGGAACGATGGCGTCGACCCGGTGGTCGGTGGCCGCGGTCACCAACTGAACACCGCCGCCGTAGGACGGGCCGACCATGCCGAACCGTGGGTCACCGGGACCGTCGAGCTGAACTTCGGGTTGCGTGGCGACCCAGGAGATGATGGCCGAGACGTCCTTCGCCTCGAACTCGGGGGAGTCGAGTTCAGCTTGGCCACCGGAACTGAACTCGCCGCGCGGGTCCCAGGTGACGACGTTGTAACCGGCATTGCGAAGTGTCCCCACCTGTACCGCACCAAGGAAGTCGGTCAAGATGCCGTCGAGCGGGGTGCCGTTGAGGCTGGTGCTGCCTGGCATCCCCAAGCCGGGACCCTCGAAGATGGTAGGCGCCTGCTGCCCGTCCAGGAGGCCGGCGGCCGGCATGAAGTGCACGTAAATCTGCGTTCCGTCGAACGAGGTGAGTTTGACGTCGCGCGCGACGGGCGCGTTGGCCGGCGCCCCTGGTAGGACGGGGTAGCCGACCAGCGGGTGGATCAGGTCGCCGAAGATCGGAATCTGGTGGATGGCCGTGACGATGGGGGTCACGAAAGTCGGGCCCAGTACCGGGATTTCCTGCAGGAAAGCCAACGGCGGAGTTTGTGTGACAGCCACGCCGGGGGTGAAGGCGGGTGTCGCTGATACCGATGCGGTCGGTGTCGTGGCCGGCGCGGACTGTTTACGCGCCACGGCCAAGCCCAATGCCGCCGGTACATCAAGGGCTGGCGTCACCGGGGTGCCGGGTACCGCCGTGCTGACTGTGGACAGCGTTGCAGCGCGGCGCTTTCCGGGTGATGCCGTTTTCGCGGCGGTTGAGTGCGATCGTGGCGCGGTGTGTTTGGCCGATGGGCCGGGCGAGGGCGCATTCGCCGACGACGATGTGGAGGTGGTTTGCCCAGCCGTATCCGCGGACGCCGCACCGCAGCCGTACAGCACCGCGACGCCGATGCCCAACGCCGCCGCCAGCCCGCCGACCCGTCCGATATGCGCCGCTGCCCCCATACCAACCAGACTCCGTTCGCGTTTGCCGAATCATCCGCTGACCGGACCGTAACGTAGGGAGTCGTCCCTGACCGCTCAATCCCGGTCCTTGATGTCATCTTCCTGGGACTCGATGACAGTCGTGGGCGGGGCGGATCGTTCCCATAACACGGCCCCCACGCATGCCGTGACCACCCATCCGGTGCCGATCACCCCACACCACGTCAACAACGCCATGGCCACGCCCATCGCGCCCAACTCATCCCATCCGTTGAGCAGCGGCGGGAACAGAATTCGGGTGGCGATCGGCAGAATCGTCCCATCGATGACGACGCCGGCCAGGCCGGCGAACACCACATATTTCCGGCCGTGACCACCGTCGCGGACCAGCAGGATGGGCGTCAGCGACCAGAAAATCCAGCATGGCAGAAGGGAAGCGGTGAAGCGGAGCACCCGCATGGCGCCGTGGTGATCACCGCCGAACGCGATCCGTTCACGTACGCCGATCATCGCCAGATACAACGCGAACCACGCTACGCCGCGCCAGACCTTGCCGAAGAGCCCGAATTGTTCACGGCGCCATGCCTTGGCGAAGATGCTGGCGATGCTCATCCCCATGGGGATCACCCACACCAGAAAGCCTGCGACACCAATGAAAGTCCAGCTGGACCGCAATCCTGACGAATGCCCGAAGGCGTCGCGGACATGGTCCGTCAGTGGCGATACCAGGCCGAGGGCGCGAGTGAAAACCGTTCCGGGACTGGCATTGTCGGCAAAGCCAGTGAGGTAGCTGAATCCGATGATGATCAACGGGATGACCGTGGTGAACAGCTGAACCGACACCAAGATGCCCAGCGTGCTCCCATCGATGTCGCTGAAACGGGTGAGGATCGCCGCGATGGGCCGGACCTGGCGTGCCGCGGCCAACTGTCGGTAACGCTCTTCGAGCCGCCAGCGGACGGCATGCGGATTGGGCCCTTGGCTCACAGGTGGACGGTACCGCGACACCCTGGGGCCGGCCCTGCGCGGCCTCGCGTGTCAGACCCCGCGCTCGACCGGTAGCAATCCCCGGTCGACGGCGGCGACCAGGGCGCCGTGGTCGGCTTCGGTCTGGTCGGCGTACCGCCGCGCAAATACCGCCAGCGCTTTGTCCACGCGACTAGAACCACCCAGATAGCCCGCGATCATCGAGGCACCGCTGGTTCTGGCATGCCCCTTGGCAAGCAGCGCGCCCACGACGGCGGCATAATCTGACAGCGTGGCTGCATCGATTGCATCTAATGGGATGCGGCCCTTCATATTTCGGAATTGCCGCACGTAGTATTGCCGGCCTGCCATGCTGGTCCAGCCCAACAGCGGATCGCTCACCGTCTGCAGAGACTGCTGGTACTCCACCACCCGCTGCCCCTGATGCGCATGCCACGCCGACTCGCCGTGCACGTAACGGGCGAGTACTGACCGGCGGGCCTGCTTGAGCTGTAGGAACACGACGTCCTCCGGCGAGGAGCCTTCCAGTAACGCCACATAGGCGCGCAAGCCGACGCTGCCGACCCCGACGACCTTGTGCGCGACATCAACCAAGGTGTAGCCGCCCAGCACCCGACGCCAATAGGGGGACAGCGTTTCCAGGTAGTCGTCGAGCGCTTGTGCGAGTAACTCGGCCTCGTATTCCGGCAGTCGGGTGATGAGCGGCGGCTCTTCGACGATCGTGCGCACGCCCGCCACTTCGCGGGTGAAGCGGGGCAACGCGCGGTCACCGGTTCGATGACGTGCCCGCTCGGCCGAACGAGCCACCTCTGCTTGGAGCGACCCTGCCGTTTCGGCGGCCAATCTGTCGACGTCCAAGCGGACGAAGGCACGCGAGAACAGGGGCAGGTCGGCCAGCCTGCGCAGCTCCAGACGGTAGGCCTTGACGCATGACCGGACCGCGTCTTCACAGTGCTGCTCCGAGGCTCCGTTCTCTCGGCCAGCGACCCAGATACTGGCCACCAGCCGCCGCAGGTCCCACTCCCAGCCACCGGGGTGCGCTTCGTCGAAGTCATTGAGGTCGATGACCAGATCCCGCTCGGGGGAGGCGTAGAAACCGAAGTTGCCCAGATGCGCGTCACCGCATACCACCGGGGTGATCCCCGTGGACGGCAGCCGGGCCACATCGTCGGCCATCACCACGGCGGTGCCACGCAGAAAACCGTACGGAGAGGCGATCATCCGGCCCACCCGGACCGGGATGAGTCGATCGACTCTGCCCTGGTGACTGACATTGATCAGGTCAACGGGGTCGGGCCGATCCACCGGGGGAGTCCAGTCCGCCAACGAACTGCGCGGTACTTTCTTGCGCAGGCGCTTGCCCAGCGCGTACCGCTCGGCCCTGGTGACGGGCCGTTGCCGCAAGGAGCGGTAGGACCCACTGTCGGCCTCGGCGAGGACGGTGTGCCCGGCGCTTGTGGTGGCGCGGTTCATGTCGTGCGATGCGTTGTCCATCCAGGCCCACCTTCTCACGGCAAAGCCGGTCGGTCAGGTTATTACGCGCGATGGCCGGACATCAACCCTCGCAGGGTGCGCGCGAGCAGGTCGATATCGTCGTCATCGTTGTACACATGCGAGGCGACCCGGATGAGACATGAGGATGCGTCGTATTGACCTGCCCAGGCGCGAATGTTGTTGTCCAGCAGTGTCTGCTTCAGCTCAGTGAGGTTGGCGTGCGGCAGTAGATACGCCCGCAGCCGCGGCGGACGCAGACCGACCCCGCCGGTGGGGACGGCGCCGATCGCCGACAACACCTCGTCGGCGTAGTCGGCCAGTCTCGCGCAATGGGCAATCGCGCCAACTGAATTCCATTCCCTGTGCATGCCGATCGCGGCCGGGACGGCCAGTCGCGATGCGGGATCGAATGTGCCTGGCCAACCGAAGCGTTCGGCCAGAAGTGGCTCGTCCACGGTCAGTGACGTCTCGGCGGGCTGCAGCCGGGGCGCTACTGCTGGGGTCGCCCAGATGATGCCGACCGCGCGGGGGACCGGAAGCCATTTGTGCAGAGTTCCGAAGGCCGCGTCGACGCCCTGCCAGTGTCCGACGTCGATGTGGAACGGCGCATGAGCGGCGTCGACAACCACTGTTGCGCCGCGCTCGTGGCCCCAGCGGGCCAGCTTGTCGACCGGCAGTGCCAGCGCAGCAGACGACGTGATCGCGCTGAACTGCAGGATGGTCGCCTCATCGCCGGCCGCTCGCGACAGATGATCGAGCAGTTCGGCGTCGTCGCGCAGCGGCAGGGCAACCGGCACGATGCACAGCCGGGCTCCGACGTCATCGCAGCGTCGCTGCCAGCCGCGGATGACCGACGAGTATTCGCAGTCCAGGACCACGACGGTGTCACCGGGGGCAAGCGGTAACGATCGTTGGACCGCTGCCGCGCCCGAGGTGGCACTTGATGTCAGGGCGCATATCCCGGGATGCGGCAGTCCCAGCTCGGTGGCGACCAGCTCGGCGATCGACACCAGGCGCTGCTGCAGGGCGTCACCGAGGTTGATATTGGGATCAGACTCCAGCTCACGCCGCTGCGCTGCGCAGTGCGCCAGCATGTCCGCAGTGGCCAATCCGTACGACGCATGGTTGAGCATGACGATCTCTGGAGCCAGGGGGAACTGGTCGCGCCATGACTGTCTCATCAGATCGCACAGTAACCAGTTCCCTGGTGGCGGGCCTACTTGTCGCGGCGGCTGGAGGTCGCAGCGCTGGCCTTCTTGCTGGCCGCCTTCTTCGCAACCGCCGGTTTCTTGACGGTGCGCGCCGCAGCGCCCTTGGGTGCGGCCGCGCCGGAATTGGACAGCCCGTTGAGGTTTACCCCTGGGGTTGTTTGGGTGACGGTCGCGCCGGTTTGGAAGACCGAGATGGCGACTGCGAGTGGACCTCCGACGGTGACGTCGTTATTCGAGCCGAAGGCATGGATTCCCATGCTGGCGATCGTGAGGGTGTTGGGATCGGTGTGGTTGACGCTGTGATCGCCGCCGAGAGTTCCGACGTGCGTGAGGATGCCAGTTGCGTTGAGCGTCATCGCATTACCCAGACCGTTGACTGCGTTGCTGATGATGCCGTTGGCTGTCACCGAGTTGGTGGTTCCCTGCGAGCTGTTACCCAGATTGATCGCGGAGTTGCCGAATTCAGGTATTCCGGACAACATGCCGGCAGCGGTCTCGCTGTTGTCGCCGACCGTGACGGCCAGCGAAGCGAGACCACCACCGAGGGCCACCGCGTGCTCACCGAACGCCGTGGAAAAGTTGAGCGCACCCGCGACGGCGTTCCCGGCACTGCTGTCGGTTCCGACGGCGATGGCGGCCCCGAACAGTCCACTGGCATCGGCCGTTGCACCCGCGCCGATCGCGATCGCGATGCTGGTGAGGTTACTGACGCAGGAGGCGCTGTTTCCGATGCCGAAAAATGATGCACACGTCGCATTGGCCGTGGGCGCGTAACCCACTGCGGCAGCGGCGAATGCGCTGGATGCCATCGCGGCGGCAAGCAGCGCGCCGACGGTCTTGTTCTTCGAATCGGTTGTGTGGTCGATCATGAGTGTCATCCCCTGTGAGTCCGCACTTGTCAACAAATGTTGACTTAGCGTAGGCATCAATGCGCAGCATGTCAACGGATGATGACTTACGGGACTTGACCGCCTGGTGGTCAGCCGTCATGCGCGCCATTGAGCGTGCGCAGCACGTGTAGCGCCGTCTCGAGATCCGCATCTGACACCCGTTGACCGGCCACTTCCAGCAGGCCAGTCCAAGACCGGTGCAAGCGCGTGAGGTTCTCCGCGGCCCGTGGTCCCGGTTTCAATCCGGCCTGCCGGTTGTCGTGCGTGTCTACCTCGCGCTCGACCATGCCCTTGGCCTCCAGCCCGCGTAACGCCTTGCTGAGATTGCTGCGCTGCAAGCCGATGGCCGTGGCCACCGAACTGGGACTGCACCCCGGATGCCCAGCGACGAAACGCATCACGCTGACCTCGGTGGCGTTGAGCCGCACCACCTGTGGGTCGCCATAGTCACGCGCCTTGACGGCACGAGCCAACGCCAAGACTTGATCGGCCAACTCCACGTACGCGCCGCTGCGGTCCGCATCTTTGCTCACAACGACACTCTACCGGGTAGATATACAATGATAATTATCATTCGATAACTAATTCAGGAGTTCCGATGCCAGGCATTGGCAGCATGCCGACCAAAGCGCCGACGACACACGAAGGTGCCACCATCACCTCGGCGCTCTTGGTGACGCTGGCACTGCTGTCCGCCGTCGCGCCATTCGCGACGGATTTATATCTGCCCGCCTTCCCGACGATGGTCTCCCAGCTGCACACCACCGCATCGGTCGTCCAGCTCACACTCACCGCGTTTCTTATCGGACTCGCACTGGGGCAGTTGGTCTTTGGGCCGCTCTCGGACCGCTTCGGCCGGATGAAGCCGCTGATTGCCGGCGCTGTGGTCTGCGTGCTCGCCAGCGCGGTGACAGTGCTGGCACCGACTGTCGAGATACTGATCGCCGCACGCCTCGCCCAGGGATTTGCCGGCGCCGCCGGAATGGTGATCGGCCGGGCCATCATCAGTGACCTGGCGACCGGAAAGGCTGCGGCGCAAGCCTTCAGTCTGATGATGATCGTGGGTGGTATCGCCCCCGTCATCGCGCCACTGGCCGGCGGCTTCCTCGTCGGGCCGATCGGCTGGCGCGGCGCCCTCGGAATTATTTTCGGCCTATCCGTAGCGATGTTGCTCGCCGTGCTGATCGTCGTTCGCGAGACCCACACCGACCAACGCCGCGCGGCGTTGCGAGCGCAAAAGATCGCAGCCGGTTCACCTTTGATGAGTCTGTGGTCGCGGACCTACCTGGGTAACACGGCGGCCTTCGCCTTCGCTTTCGCCGCCCTGATGGCTTATATCTCGGCGTCGCCCTTCATCTACCAGACGATGATGGGGCTCTCTGCCGGACAGTACGGCGCGGTGTTCGGATTGAACGCAACGGCCCTACTGGCGACAAGCGCTCTGTCGGCGAAGCTCGCGCGGCGCCGTGAGGTCCACCACCTGGCGGCCATCGGTCTCGGCGTCGTATTCACCTCGAGTGTCGCGGTGTTGACGCTGGCGATCACGGGTGTCGCGGCGGGTTGGCTGGCACTGCCACTGCTCACCATCGTCGGCGGGATGGGCCTGATCTTTGGCAACACCACCGCACTGGCGCTCAGCGCAACGCCGAGGGCAGCCGGTACCGCATCTGCGGTGCTCGGGGCCAGCCAGTTCCTGCTGGCGGCCATCGTGTCGCCGTTGGTCAGCATTGCCGGTGAACGCACAGCGGTACCGGCCGGCATCATCCTGGTCTGCGCCTCCGCGGTCGCCTGCGTAGGCCTGCTGGTCGCGGGGAACCGGGGTTCTGACGCGGACCGGTAGCACGATCGGGGATCAGGACAGTTGGGGCGCGCAGCCGATCCTGTTATATAGCAATGGTTTCGACGATCCTTCCCTGCTGCATCCGGACACCCGACAGTCGTTGAAGTTCATATTCCCCTCACAGCTCCCGTGCCATCATCCGTGCTAGATTCCGTATAGTGGAATTAAGTTCCGCAAATGTGAGGCAATGTCAGAGCCTCGATTCGACGGTTCACACGGGCGAGGAGCGGGCACATCATCACGACAGCAATCGCGGGCCCTCGGCCACGATGGCGCCGCAGCGCCGGCGTCGTCGCCATCAGTACGGCACTCGCTCTGACGGGCGGTTGTGCGACTCCGGCCGGCGTCACCGCAGGCGAGAGCGCAAGAACAGCCAGCACCGTTGCGCCAGACCCGTGGGCGATCACCGATCTGGTGGGGTATGTCGGAGGCAAGTCCGGTGGCGCTGACACGAGCCTGGAACCGGTCACGATCGGTTGGGTCAACCAGCAGGGCGGGTCATTGGAATTTCCCGATGCGACCGCAGGTGCTCAAGCCGCAGTCAAGTACGTCAACGAGAAACTCGGCGGCATCGACGGACATCCCTTGGAGCTGAGCACCTGCTACGTCGTGGACAACGAGCAGGAGGGAAATGCCTGCGGACTTCAGATGGCCAACGACGACAAGGTCAAAGCAGTCTTGTTCGGCACGCTGATAGCGGGCGGCCGATCGTTCCAAGCGGTGCTGCAGGGCAGCAAACCGCTTCTGATGGCCAACTCGGTCAGCCCGCCCGACGCTGCAGGCAAGAACGTTTACATCTACAACGGCAATCCCAGCACGATCTTCGGCGGGATGGGCACCTACCTCCGAAGTATCGGGGCGCAAACGGTGGCGGCGATTTATCCGCAGGATGCATAAAGCGCCGCCGGGGTGGCCGAACTCAAGAATGTGCTGAGCCCGCTCGGCATTGAGCTCAAGGCCGTCGGGTTCGATCCAGCGTCGACCAACCTGACGGCAGCAGCGGTGGCCGCCAACGTCCAACACGCTGACGTTGTCGTTCCTTTGGTTTCTGCTGCTGCCGACTGCGTGGCCGCGGCGAAAGCGCTGAAATCGCTTGCGGTAACTGCCCCCATCATTTCCAGCGGGTCATTCTGCTTCTCCGAGGACGTGGCCCAGGGCCTTGGCGGCGAGGCACCCGCATGGCTGCAACTGTCCACCCAGAGCAACGTCGCAGACAGCTCACTGCCGGATGTGAAGGCCTACCTGGAGCAGTCCGGGGCCGCCGGGCTCAGCGGCGACATCCAGACCAACTCCGGCGCCACACTGGCCTGGGGATTGGTGATGACAGCAACGCGCTTGCTCAACGAGGCGGGCGGCGCGAATTCGACGCCCGCCAGCGTGGCACAGAGTGCTGAATCATTCACTGGGCCAATGGTGTTGGCCGGCCAGACAGTCAAATGTGGTGCGTACCCAGGCTGGCCGGCTCTTTGCGGCGCCCAGACCCGGGTGTTCGAGCATACCGGCGGCAACTCATTCACGGCAGCGAGCAGCTGGCTCGACCCGTCGGGTCTTTAACGCCGATGTTCCACCACCCCCAAATTCTTGACGACCGAACCTAAGGAGTCCTGATGACCACAATGTCGAAGACCTCGATCCTTGCCCCCGAGCCGGGCCTGCGCCCCGATGAACTGGTGCAACGTGCGGCCGCTATGCGTGAGCATCTGATCACCGAGCAGGACGCCACCGAGGAGCGGGGCGCCTATTCGCCCGAGACCCACGAACTGTTCAAACAGGCCGGTTTCTACCGGACCCTGCTGCCGAGTCGCTACGACGGTTACGAGTTCGATGTGCCCACCTTCTTGCGCATGATCGTCGAAATCGCCCGCGGATGCCCCGGCACCGGTTGGTGCCTGTGCCTGGCGGCCGGACACGGTTTGCAGCTCGGCGGTCTGTACGACGAGGCGGTCCAGTCAAAAGTTCTGTCGGCCGACGGCGACTTCGCTGCTCCTTTGCGTGGCGTGCCGATGGGCACTGCGACCCGGACCGGGGACGGGCAGTGGAAGCTGCAGGGGACGTGGGACTACTGCTCGGGCTCGCCGTACTCCACCTACGCAATGCTCGCGGTCCGGCTGAACGAGGGCGACGGCGCGTCAGGGAGCCAAGGGCTCGCCTTGGTTCCCCGCGCCGACTGGACCTTGATGGACGACTGGCGGCACCGGTCGTTCGGGATGCGCGGCAGTGGTTCCAACAGCATCCAGGTCGATGGTGCCGTGATACCCGATCGGTTCGTGGTCCGTGGCAGCCTGCTGGGCCGCGGCGGCGGGCTGGAGACGCCGGGCTACGAACTGCACGGCAATCCCATGTATGCCGGGAATCCGATGGGCTACCTCCAACTTGAGATCACCGCGATCCTGGTGGGCTGCGCCTACGCCGCATTGGACGAGTACGAGCGGATCATTCGGGCCAAGAAGACGCCGGGACCGCACGGTGTTCCCCGGTTCAATATTCCTGACTACCAACGCTATTGGGGTTTGGCCAGCGGCAAGATCAGTGCAGCCGAGGATGTACTGCTCCGGTCCAGTCAGTACTACATGCAGTTGTGTCAGGAAGCCGTCATCGATGACACCGGGTTCCCTGCCGAGCGTTTGATGCGGATCAATGCCAGCACGCACCACGCGGTCAACCTGGCTTGGGAGGCCGTCGAGTTGCTGTTCCGAACCTCCGGGACAAGCGAGGGCGGAACCAACGGTTCGCGGATGCAGCGCTACTACCGTGACATCTCCACCGCGCGGACCAATATCGGGTTGCAGTGGGAGACGTTCGCAACGGACCTGGCCCAAGAGCACTTCGGTGTGCAGGTCGGACCGCCTGCCTGATGCAAACGTTTGTTCTGTTCGCCCTGCTCGGGCTCGGGTCGGGGGCGGTGATCGCTGCCATCGCGATCGGCGTGGTGCTCAGCTGGCGCGGCAGCGGGGTGATCAACCTCGCCGCAGGCGCGACCGTCATGGTCGCCGGCTATATGTTCTGGTCGCTGCGCACCGGCTTCTTCGGGTTCGAATTGACGACCGTTCCGGCGATCATCGTGACATTGCTGCTCATGGTCATCTACGGGCTGTTCGTGGAGTTCGCTGCCGTGCGGCCATTGCGCAGTGCTTCACCGCTGGCCAAACTTGTGGCGTCGCTTGGGGTGCTATTGCTCAGCCAGGCCGTGGTGATGCTCTCCTTTGGCACCTCGCCCCAGTCCAGCCCACCTGTCTTGACCGAGGGCTCCGTGCCCGTGTTCGGTGTGGCGGTCCCCGCAGCCCAGTTCATCTTGGCCGGAATCGTGGTGCTTCTGGCTGGCGGACTCGCAATTCTCTACCGGTTCAGCCGCTTTGGGCTGGCCTCCCGGGCGGCCTCGGAGAACGAGAGTTCAGCGGTCCTCGCTGGGCTGTCGCCGGACACGATCTCACTGGGGAACACGGTGCTGGGTCATGTGGTCGCCGGGTTCGTGGGGGTGCTGGCCACCTCGGTGGTGGGCATCAGCGCCACGACGCTGCCCTTGCTGATCGTCCCGGCTCTGGCCGCCGCTTTGTTCGCTCGCTTCACCTCGTTCGCTGTTGCCTGCGCGGCCGGTCTGCTGATTGGGATGGGGGAGTCACTGCTCTTCTACGCCTCGCAGCAGTCTTGGTTCCCCACCCAAGACGGCTTCGCTCTTCCTGGGGTGCAACAGCTCGCCGAGTTCTTCTTGGTGGTCATCGCCCTGTGGTGGCGTGGCTCAAGCCTCCCGCAGCGCGGGGATTTGGTGGAACGGTCGTTGCCGAAGGTGCCCAGCCAGGATCGGCTCTTGGTGCGCGTCGCACCCGTCGTCTTCGCCTGCGCTATCGCCTTGGTGGTGCTCCCGGCGAACTTCCGCCAAGCCGTCGCCACGGGTCTGGTGGCGACGATCCTGTGCCTGTCCTTCGTTGTCATCATGGGCTACGTCGGCCAGCTCTCGGTGGTGCAGTTGGCGTTGGCCGGAGTTGCCGGGTTCACGTTGTCACACCTGGAAACAGGCTGGGGTATCGGCTTTCCGCTCGGCCCGCTCATCGCCGTCGCCGTAGCGACCGGACTTGGGGTTCTCATCGGTGCCAGCGCCTTGCGGGTACGGGGAGTCACCCTGGTCGTGGTGACCCTCGCGGCCGCGATCGCCATCGAACAAGCCATCTTCGCCAACGCGGACTGGGGTGGCGGTCAGACCGGCGCACCCGTGCGATCCCCGTCGCTCCTGGGTTTCAATCTCGGCCCGGATTCGGCCTTCCGCGGGTTGGATGGATCCCTGCCCAGCCCGGTCTTCGGGTTCTTCGCCCTGGTGGTGGCTACGGCGTGCTACCTGTTCGTGGCGAATCTTCGTAGGGGAGACCTCGGCCGCCGAATGCTGGCAGTGCGTTCCAACGAACGGGCCGCGGCAGCCGCAGGTGTCAACGTGCGGGGAATCAAGCTGCAGGGCTTCGCAATTGCATCTTTTCTGGCGGGAGTGGCCGGGGTGATGTACGCGTACAACTTCCGTACCGTCTCGGCGAGCAGCTACGACACGATGATCGCGCTCATGTTGGTGGCCAGCGTCTTTGTATTGGGAATGACGTTGGCGCAGGGGGCGGTGCTGGCCGGATTCGGTGCGACCGGTGCGGTGGTACCGCTCATCCTGCAGACCTGGGTGCTCCCCGAGGGCCAGGTCGCGATCTATATGCAGCTGATGATCGGCCTTGGGTTACTCGTCCAGCTCAGAGTCTGGCCCGACGGGGTGCTGGTGGCGTCGGCCGCGAAACGCAAACAACGCGAGCGGGACTCAGGAACCGGCGAGCCGCGGCCGTTGGTGCTGGCCACCCAGCGGGAAGGCGTCTAAACGATGGCGACACCTGTTTTGTCAGCACGGGGGATCAGTGTCCATTACGACGGGGTCCGGGCGCTGCACGAGGTCGATATCGAGGTGCGGCGCGGCCAGATCGTCGGGTTGATCGGACCCAACGGTGCGGGCAAGACCACGTTCATCGACGCCGTGACCGGCTTCGCGCCGTGCTCGGGTCGGGTCGAGGTAGACGGCCGTGACATCAGCCGAATGCGTCCACATGCCCGTCGGCACGCAGGACTGGCGCGGACATGGCAGGCGGTGGAGCTGTTCGACGACCTTACGGTGGCCGACAACCTGGCCGTTGCGGCCCGCCAGCCCACTCTCTGGGCGACGGTACGTGAACTCTTTGTCAACGCCGAGAAATCCCGTCCGCCAGTCGAATACGCACTCAATGCACTCGGCATCAGCGATATCTCCGAGGCGATGCCCGAGGAGTTGTCGGAGGGCCAACGCAAGCTCGTCGGTATCGCGCGAGCCTTTGTCGGCGAGATTCCGAAAGTGGTGTGCCTGGACGAGCCCGCGGCCGGCCTCGATACCGACGAGAGCGCGGCGCTTGGTAGGCAACTCAGGGGTCTTCGGGCTCAGGGTCACCAGATGCTGCTCATCGACCACGACATCAGTTTCGTCTTCTCCACTTGTGACCACGTGGTGGTCCTGGAGTTCGGTCAGGTGATCGCGTCGGGCCCGCCTGCTGAGGTTCGCCGAGATCCACGGGTGATCTCGGCCTATCTGGGTTCGGCCGCATCTGAAGACGTCAGCATCGTGGAGGACGCGTGAGCGAGACGGTATTGCATATCGACCGGCTCACCGCCGGTTACCACCGGGTCGAGGTCATCCGCGACGTGTGCATCGAACTCGGCAGGGGTGAGGTGGTGGCGCTGCTGGGGCCCAACGGTGCAGGAAAGACCACGACGTTGCGTGCGATCTCGGCCCTGGCGCGGGCGTCGGCCGGCTCCATTTCGATAAATGGCCAGAATTTGGCGGCGTTGAGCCCCGCCGCGCGCGCACGGCTCGGCATTGCTCACGTGCCAGAAGATCGGGGACTGTTTCGCGGATTGACTGTGGCAGAACATCTTCGGCTCGGACCCCGCGGGGAACGAATCGATGCCAACGTCGCCTATCGGTATTTTCCTGCGTTGGAGCCGATTGCCGATCGTCGGGCAGGAGTCCTGTCTGGGGGTGAGCAGCAGATGCTGGCAGTCGGTCGAGCTCTGGCCCGCCAGCCTTCGTTGCTGTTGCTCGACGAACTCAGCCTGGGTTTGGCGCCGGTAATCGTCGAGAAGCTTCTCCCGGTGATCCGCGCGTACGCCGATGCCAGCGGGTGCGCGGTCCTGTTGGTCGAGCAGCACGTGCATCTCGCACTCGAGATCGCCGACCGAGCGCATTTGATGGCGCACGGTGCGTGTAGCGCAAGCTACGACGCCGCTGAACTGCGCCGAGACCGCGGTCTGATCCAGGCCAGTTACCTGGGTGGCCCCGAGCGGACCAGCGAAGCCGAGGAACACACACAAGCCGAACAACCACAAGAAAGAGGATCGTCATGAAAATTGGAATCATCGGAGCTGGACGGATGGGGCAGGCGCTCACGGGGCTTTTCGTGGCAGCAGACCACGACGTGACGCTCTCGAATTCGCGAGGGCCCGCATCGTTGGCCGACCTGACTGCCCGGTTCGGACCGCACTGCAGCGCCGCGGAGGTACCCGACCTGGTCGCCGCGAGCGACCTGGTGATCGTCGCGACGCCCTGGGGCAAGACCGCGGAAGCGCTTGCCGTGGTATCGGATTGGACTGGGGTAGTGGTGGTCGACACCACCAACAACCGCAGCAAGCCGGGTCCGGATGGCCTCATCGATATCGGCGACCGAATCTCCAGCGAGATCGTCGCCGACTATGTCCCCGGCGCTCACCTGGTCAAGGCCTTCAATATCACGCCGATCCCGTTCATGGTCGAGGCATTGGGTTCGGAGGAGACCAAAGCGGTCTACGTCGCCGGCGACGACGCCGACGCGAAGGCCCTCGTCGGTGAACTCCTCAGGAGTATCGGTGCAGAGCCTGTCGACACCGGCGATCTGTATACCGGCGGCTGGTTGCAGGGCATGTCAGGACCGTTGGCCGGAACGCTGGAGATGCTCACTCCCGAAGAAGCCACGGCACGCCTCGAGCTGGCCCGTGCGGATGTCCGGCAGTGAACTGATTCCGAGTCCTGCAACACATTTCATCGAAAAGAAGAGGTTAAACCCATGACCATCGTCACCGTCAGCAAGTCCATTTCACTCCCAGCTCCGGCCAACAAAGTATGGGAGTTCGTCAGTGACTTCAGCGGTTATGCCTCGTGGCAACCGCACATCGAAAAGGTCGCCGTTCAACCAGGTGGCGATCGGCTGGTGACCTTCACCCGCGGCGATACCGTCCTGGACCGGATCACCGCACGCGACGATGCCGCCCGCACCCTTACCTACGGTCTCGTTCCCGGTCAGCCGACGCCGATGACGAAGCTCGACGCAACCTTCGCCGTGACCGAGTCCGGCACCGGGAGCGAGGTTGAGTATCTGATCGAGGTCGATGTGCCCGAGGGTATGGCCGATCTTGCCCGCGGTGGGATTGGATCCGATATTGACGGGGCACTTGCGGGGCTGGCCTCGCAGTTCAATGGATGAGGTCGACCTTGGATGACGTCGCCGACAGTCCCGTCGCCGTAGTGACCGGTGGTGCCGGCTTCATCGGGAGCGCGATCGTCGCGGCCCTGGCGGATTGCGGCCACCAGGTGGTGACCCTGGACCGTGTTGGGGACGAGGGCGTGGATCTGGCGGATGAGGCGCAGGTCCGCGCGGCAGCCCGCGACATACTGGCACGGCACGGTCGCTGTGACGTACTGGTTCACGCTGGGGTCAACTTTTCGCGATCCACGCTGAACGATCTCTCCGCGAACCTCTTCCACCAGGTGATGGCCGTCAACGTCGAGTCGGTGTTGTGGCTTGCCCAGGAACTGACGCCACAGATGGCGTCGCGCGGCTTCGGCAGGGTGGTGATGGTCGTGTCTGACACGTTTTTCGACCCGCCGCCGGCGGCGGACATGTTGCCCTACATCGCAAGTAAAGGCGCACTCGTCGGGGCGTCGCGGGCGCTGGCGCGGTCCCTTGGCGCCGATGGCATCACAGTCAACTGTGTGGCGCCGGGCCTGACATCACCGGAGACCGGGCCTGGACCGGTCAGCGCGGTGACCGAAGCGGTGGTGTTGCGGCAGGCACTTCCTCGGCCGCTCGTGCCCGAGGACGTCGCGTCGGTGGTGGCGTTTCTCGCCTCGCCGGGGGCTCAGGCCGTCACGGGACAGACGATCTGCGCGGACGGCGGGCTTGTCATGCGCTGACCGGCCCCGGCGCGGCGCAGTGACACGTCGGTATCCTGTGATCCGGCATCGGAGGTCACGTGAAGCAACCACCCTCATCCCAGCCCGTCGGCCGGGATTCAGGGCATGTGCGTGCGGTCCAACGCGCCACCAGCATTATGTCCGCCCTTGCCGAGCACCCCTACCCAGTGGGCATCGTCGAATTGGCGCAGTTCGTCCAGCTTTCGCCAGCCAGCGTGCACCGGTTGCTGTCGACGCTCGTGCAGGTCGGTTGGGTCGAGCAGAACTCTCGCACCAGCAAGTACCGCCTGGGTATGGGTGCGGTCGGGATCGGCAGTGTCGCCGTCACGACCAACCCCGTCGTGCATGACGCGCGGATGTTCCTGGCCCGGGTCGCGCAGTGGTCTGGGCATGACACCGTGCTGAGCACCCTCATCGGCGGCACGACCGTACAGCTCATCCGTGTCGCGGGGGTCAACACCGAGCTCATCGAATTCGAGCCTGGCCGACCACAACCGGCGCACGCCAGCGCCGACGGAAAGCTGCTGCTGGCATACCTTCCCGATGACGAGGTCCGGCGCGTCTTTACGGCCAACGAGTTGCGGAAATTCACCTCGAATACCATCGTCGACTTCGACCGGATGCAACGTGAGTTCGAGATGATCCGGGCGCGGGGCTACGCGGTCGATGATTTCGAGAGGTTCGACACCGGCCGCGGTATCGCAGTCCCGTTGCTTGGCTCCAACGACCGACCGCTGGCGGCCGTGATGTGCCTGGGCAAGCTCGACCCGGCCCGCGACGCCGATCTCGTCGAGCAGCTGCAGTCGGTGGCGCGAGAGATGTCCGACCGCTTGAGCGCGACGGGCGACTTGCCCGTCTCGGCATTCACCGCAGCAGAATTCGAGCCGGATCCCGAATAGCTGGCGCTTCGGCCGAGGCGGAATCGGCTATGGCAGAAGGCGAGTCACCAGACCGCGGTCGCCATCGACCCGCACCCGGTCACCGGTTTTCAGCACCTGGGTAGCCACCAGAGTGTTGACGACGCAGGGCAGACCGTACTCCCGCGCCACCACAGCGCCGTGTGACACCGAGCTGCCGATATCGGTGACCAGTGCGGCGATGACGGTGAAGTACGGCGTCCACCCGACGTCGGTGACGGGTGCGACCAGGATTTCCCCGCGCTGCACGTCGCGCGCATCTCGGATTGACTTCGCCACGCGCACAGTGCCTTCCACTGTTCCTCGGCTGGCAGGCCGGCCGACGATCTGATCGTCGGTATAGGCGCTGGGTGGCTTCGCGGTAATGGGCTTGGGCCGTCCCACCGAGACATCGTCGAATTCGAGCGAATCCTGGAACGCCAGCGCCTCGCGACGCCGCAGCGCCCGCTGCACGAGCCCAGAAATGTCCGCGTCGGCGACAATGCGGTGCAACTCGGCACGGTCGAAGAAGAACACCAGATCGGCATCGGGGAGCTGTCCCATCTGGGCGAGAACCTCGCCAAGATGGCGATACCCGCGCTTGAGCGCGTGTGCCATCAGGGCCATCTTGGATTTGGTCTCTTCGCGCCCGCGCGCACCGCCTTGGGCCAGACGGGCGAGGAATCTGACAGCTGACGATGTGGGCGCGTCGGGCTGTTTGCGGACCGGACCGCGGTCTGCCGGGTCGAGCGCGGCCCGCAACATGACCTGCATCATCGATCCCAGACCACCTGGGTCCTGGGCCCAGGACGGGTCACGCATACACAGCTCCCGGTATCCACGGTGACCGTGTCGAATCAGGAACTGCCGCAGCGCAATACCGCTGGCGTTGCCGTCAGCACTCAGCTTGTTGATCGCGTCGTCCGGTGCGGCAGAGAGGAAGCCGTCGGCGGCCGCACGGTCGGCGGCGATGGTCCGCACGACCGCGTCGAGTTCGGCGAGCATGACGGCGCTTTCGACGTCGGAAGCCCCCGCCATCAACCGCATCGCCTCGGCCTGGCCCTCCTCCTTGCTGCGTCCGTTCTTGACCGCTTCTTTGGTCAGAAAGTTCTCCAGGACGTTGGCTGCAACGGCGGCACGCGATGATGACCGCACATGGGTGAGCGTGACCTCGCAATACAGGTCGACGCCGGACTCCAGCTGATCCAAGAGCAATTGTGGGTCGTTGCCGGACGGGATCTGGAATCCAGCGATCTGGCTGTCGAGCCGGCGGATCGCCGGTCCGGCAGACAACGCATGAGTGACGAGCCGAACCGTGTTGACGAGCTTGCGGGCGAACGGTTTCGGCGGTTTGGCCTCGAGTTCGTCAACCACCCGACCGCAGATGGACATCGAGAATTGTTCCAGGGAGTTCCCCAGGATGCCCGAGCTCAATGCCGTACCTTCGGTCATGTTCAAGAACATGTGTCCGTAGAAGTAGCCGACCTGAAGCCACGGCTTCTCGTAACCGTCCTGAGCTCGTGCGACCACCTGGGTCGTCTGCATGGCGTGATCGATGGCGTATCCCGACACCGACGCGGTGAGCGGGCAGAATGCACCCGGCATCATCTCACCGATGTTGCAGCGCGTGTAGACGTGGTTGACACCTGCGACCGGTGAATCCATCTCGTTGAGGTCCCCGGGCAGCGTGGTGATCGGCCGTGCCTGCAGCCACCACAGCGTGCCGGACTGGTCGATCGCCCATTCGAGATCCAGTGGCTTGTCCCAGTATTGGGCGGCGAGTAGGGCACCAGATCTGATCTCGTCGATCTCGTCGGACGACAGGACCGGTTCTTCTCCCACCTCGTGCACGGCGGGGGTGCCGTCGGCGTTCAGGACAAGATGGTCGGGGGAGGCGGAGCCGTCGACGAGAGCTTCGCCGAGCCCGGCGATGGCATCGATCACCATCAGATCGCGCCGGCCTGTCGTTGGATCTGCGGTGAACACCACTCCCGCCGCACGGGCATCGACCATCTGCTGGACGACCACGTTCATGGTGGCCGCACTGTGGCCGCTATAGGACTCTGCGCGTAGGGAACCCACCGAGTCGGCGCACTTTCGCACGGCCGCGACGAAACCGTCGACCGAATCCACGCCGAGGACGGTGTCGTATTGGCCGGCGAAAGATTGGTCGGCGCCGTCTTCGCCGACCGCAGAGGACCTGACAGCCACCGGGGTGGCCGCGGCGCCGACGAGCTGGGCATACCGTTCGGCCGCGGCATCAAGAGGGCCCGGTGCGGACGCATCCGCGACGACGAATCCCACGGGCACAGCCAGGCCGAGGCGTCGCAGTTCGGCAAGACCCGCCGCCTTACCGCCGAAGCGGTCGTCGGTGATGTCGTCGAACTCGATCGTTCTCGGTGTCATGTTCTCAGTCGGTGGCATGACTCAACTCAGCTCGTCGACGATCTCGGCCAGTGCGTCGACCGCGATCGGGCCCGGTTGGTACAGGCAGATCCGGTCGGACACCCCGTCGACGCGGTCGCGGATGTGCTTGGCCACCTCGGCCGGGGTGCCGCACGCTGCGATGGTGTGGAGCATCTCGTCGTCGATCAGCGTGGACATCTCCTGCCAGCGGCCCTGCTTGGACATTGCGTTGAGTTCGGGCTGCAGATCGCCCCAACCATGAGCGTCAAGCACCGGCCGGTAGGCGGGAGTGGAACCGTAGAACGCCAACAACATTCGGGTTGCCGTGTGGTCATCGTCGGCTCCGGAACCGACGGAGACGATGATCTCGGGCACCACCGAGAAGTCGTTCTCGCTGCGTCCGGCCGCGGCAAGACCGGCACGCACGGCCGGCATCGTCGTTTCGTGCAGGAACCGCTTCGACCCGAACGGCATCACCAGCAGTCCGTCGGCCACTTCGGCGGTCGCCCGGGTCAGACGCGGACCGAGCGCCCCGAGATAAATCGGTGGCGGACCGAATGGGTTGGGCCCGGGGTTGAAGGTCGGCGTCATCAACGTGTGGTGGAAGTACTGGCCGCGGAAGTCCAGCCGTTCACCGTCGTTCCACGTGGCGAAGATCGCCCGCAACGCGCCCACCATCTCCTTCATCCGCTCGACCGGCCGGTCGAAGTCCGCTCCGTAGCGCTTCTCGATCTGTGCCCGCACCTGCGTTCCCAGACCCAAGATGAACCGGCCTTCGGCGAGCAGCTGCAGGTCGTTGGCTTGATGTGCCAGCTGAATTGGATTGCGGGGGAACGCGATCGCGACGTTGGACATGAGGTCCAGACCCTTGACCGCTGATGCCAGCACCAGCGGTGTGAACACGTCGAAGGGTCCCTCGAATGTGAAGACGCCGGACGCACCGGCTTCTCGCAGAAGTGCCGCTCGTTCGACCACATCAGTCGGGCCAAACAACGCTGTCATGATTTTCATCTCGCCGCGCCTAGCCCGCCACGTCGGTCCAGTCGGAGAAGCCCGACGGATGGTGCGGGCCGATGATGGCGTGCTCGAACAGCCCGACGCCCTTGCGGGCGGTCCCGTCGGCTTCGGTACACACCGCTGTACCGACGTGATCGATGAGACTGAACGCCGCCCTGGCCATCACTTCCGGATCGGTCAGGTCGAAGCTGACTCGTTCGGCGAACGGTCCGCCCTTCCAGGTGCCGTGCGACCATGACGAATCGCCACCGTAGCCGGAGCCAAAAGCGATGGGCGCGAACAGCTTAGACTCGACATCGAGCTGGATTCGATCTCCGGATCGGTTCATGAATTCGACGTGGGCACCGTGGGGGATCCGCGTTCCGGGGGTGTAGTGGATCGTCGCGCGCACACCGTCGAGCTGTTCAACCCTGCCGTCGCGCCAACGCCGCGTGCAGTCGTAGAGGCTGCGGTGGCCGTCGGGATCTTCCTGCAGGATCAGGAACAACTGGTAGTCGTCGAAGGCCAACGGCAGGTAGAGCCACCACATTCCCTGAAATGCGGTGTCAGGACGGCCTGCGGGTTCAGGCTCACCGACGGGTCGGATGCCCCAGGACCGGTCACGGCTTCCCACACTGGTGGTCTGGTCGACGGTCAACCGGTCACCGTCGACGTCGATCCAGCCCTGCCAACTGCCTACCTGGGCAAAACGGCACGCCTGCAACGTCACTCGTCGCTCAGTCAGCATTTCGTGCTGTCGCTCCAGGGCGGCAGGGAACAGTCCGCGCCAGGTCAGGTCGGCGGAGATACCTTCAGTTTCGGCCACCGTCAGGTGTAATTCCTGCAGTGGTTCGATGACGTCGAGACGGTAACCGTTGACGTTCTGGTGAAGACGGTCATCGTCGAGCGCGTCGCTGAAGTGCACGGCCGTCTGGGTGTCGCCGCGCCGGACCAGGAAGTAGGCGTCCTTCACGCCGAGACGCGGGTAGTAGCCAATTCCGGTGAGGGCCATGAAGCGGCCTTCCCGGTCGAGCACGTTGAAATACGACCGATCATAGAAATTGCGATCCGACGTGGCCGGTGACGAGACCGGGGCCGGGGCCTGATGGATCGGGTACTCGTCGAGCGGGCTCAGATTCACACATTTCTCCATCAGATACGATGCGCACTGTATTGGAACTACACTGGGACCATGACAGCAGATCAGCGCGGAGATGGCAAGGCGCCTGCGCGGTCGACGCCGGGGCGACCACGCGATGGCAGGATCGACGCCGCGATCATCGCGGCCACCCGTGAGCTGATTCTTCAGACGGGTTATTCCGCGTTGACGTTGTCCGCGATCGCCGCACGGGCCGGGACGACGACGGCCGCCATCTACCGGCGATGGTCAGGTAAGGCACAGCTCGTCCATGAGGCGGTGTTATCGGCCGAGGCGGTCGCCACGCCGGACGGTCCTACTGATATCCGTCAGGACATCCGGGCCTTGGTCGAGACCATCCGCGCGATGTTCGACAGACCGGAAGTGCGGGTGGCATTGCCGGGTTTGATCGCCGACACCGTCGCCGACCCCGACGTGCACAGCATGATGATCGGCCGTTTGGCCGGGAATCTGGCGGCGTTTGAATCCCACTTCGGTCAGGAACGCCGCGGTGACGACGAGCTACCGATGCTCGCTGAAGTGGTGGCGGGCACCGCGATTCTGCGGATCCTCATCCGCCAGGACGCAGCCCTTGATGATGCCTGGGTGAATGCAATGACCGAGATGATCACCGAGCGCTGGCCCGTTTGATGTCCTGCACGACGCGACATAGGCGCAGGGGGAGTGGCGCGGTCAGTTCATGGTGACGACGATCTTGTCTGCGGCGGCGGGGTCGGAAGCAAGGGTGAGTGCGTCATCGAGTTCTGCGAAGTCGATGGTATGGCTGATGATGAGGGCGTACTTCTGCCAATTGGCCACGAGATCCGCTGTGACAGCGAAGATTTCGGTCGGATACCCGATGGAGCCGACCAACGTGATCTCGTTGCTCATGACGCTGAGGAAGTCGACGGGGACCGGCTTTTTGTGGACCGCGACGACACCGAGTGTGGCACCCTTCTTGGCGACGGCAATGGCGGACTCGATGACTGCGGGGACACCGGCCGCGTCGAGGTAGATGTCGGTGTCAGCCTTTCCGGGAAACATGGCTTCCCCGGCTCCGTGGATGGCGACGATGCGCTGGGCGAAGTCCTCCTCGGCGGAGTTGATGACCGCGTCGGCGCCGACCTGCAGCGCCTTCTCGAGGCGAGATCCGATGACATCGGCGACGACGATCTGGTGCACACCAAGAGATCTGAACGCCAGGACGGCGCCAAGACCGATGGGGCCAGCACCGAAGATGAGCACTTTGGCGCCAGGTGTGGGGTTGCATCGGTTGACGGCGTGTAGTGCCACGGCCATGGGTTCGTTGAGGGCAGCGACTTCGAAGGGAATGTGCTCTGGGACGACTTCGAGGCCGACGCCGCGCTGAGCGTTGGCGATCAGCAGGTAGTCGGAGAGCCCGCCCTGGGCGCCGCCGTTGCCGATGATGTCGCCGGGCGTGGCCATCGGGTCGATGACGACATGATCGCCGACGGCGATGCCGGTGACCTCAGCACCCACCTCGGTGACCTCACCGGCAGCCTCGTGCCCGAGCGGCATGCATCCGTGGTGCGGGGGAAGACCGCCGATCGCGATGTAGAGCGAGTCCGAACCACAGATGCCACAGGCGCGGATCCGAACGAGCACGTCGCGCGGCCCGGTGCTGGGCCGCTCAGCATCCACCACGTCGATCTTTCCGGGTGCGGTGACTATTGCTCTCTTCATGACAGGCCCTTCTTGTGAGGTCGGCGGCTGCGAAAGTCGAGGGTGGTCAACGCGCTGCCTCCATGGCGGCGGCCGCGGCAAGCACGTGCGCGCTCACGGAGCGGACCTTTGACGCGGTGAGTTCGCCGAAGGGTGCGGCGGTGACCGACATGACGACAGCGCCGTCGGGATTGCGGATAGGCGCCGATACCGTGGCGATGGCGACGGTCGTGTGACTGTCGAGTTCGCCAGGCAGGAAGTCCACCACGGTCAGGTCAGCGAAGGCTTGCGCCAACCGGATCGTGATGGAGTCGGCGCCGGCGTGAGAGCCCATGGCACGCAGGGCCGAATAGACGCTCACGTATTCGGGGGTGAGTCGCTCCAGGACCACACCGCGGTCCCGCACTTCGGCCAGCACCTCAGACAGTCGAGCGCGTAGCGCACTGGATGGCTCACCGATTCCGTCGAGCCAGCGCTGCTGGGTGCTGACGTCGGCCCAGGCGACGAAGTCTCGGCCGAACGGAGCCACCAGCGGCATCCGAAATCCGGGCTGCAACGCCGGACCGCGCGACGCATCACCGGCGGCCTCAATCACCGCGATCATATCGGCTTCGCGCCGCGCAACGAATGTGGGAAGCCCAGTGGCAGTGTGTAACTCGCGCAGTAGGTGCTGAAAGGGACGCTCGCCGGCGTTGCGGGTCAGAGCCACGACGGCCGGCCCCAGCGAATACCCGTTGGTGTTCCCATCGCGAACCGCCCACCGATGCTCGGTCAGGGTGGCGAGGATCGCGTGACACGTCGGGCGGCTGATCTCCAGCGTGCGTGATATCTGGGTCAGCGTCATCGAGCCGGCGCTGTCCGCGGCCAAGAGCTCCACGATTTTGATCGCGCGTTCGGTCGGGGGAGAGGTCGCTTGACGGTCAACGTCATCACCGGTTACGGTCGCCTGCGTCATAATATCGAAGCCTACGTCGAATATTCGACGGCATGCAAGTCTCGACGGGAGACGTTCATGGATACCGGTGTCTTGGAGTTCGACGATCTGGCCGCACCACGGCTGACCGAGGTTCAGCGTCAGATCCTCGACTACACCGAGGCCCGACCGGTTGACCTCGACGTGGACCGCCTGCTCAGCGAGGCGGTTGTTCTGGCCGGCGCTGACGATCTCGGCGACCCCGGCGTCACCCAACGGCTGCTCGCCTATGTGCGGGCGATCGAGGGCGACGAGGGGCTGACGCAGCTGAGCAGGGGCACGCTGCGAGCCCGAGTGGTGCGACTGCTGCGCAATCGGCTGTCCCTGGCGGCGCTGATCAAGCGCTATCCCGAGATCGAGGCGATCGAGATCGAGAAGCCGTTCATCGTGGTCGGGATGCCACGTTCGGGCACAACACATCTGGTGAACTTGCTGGCCGCCGATACCCGTCGTCGGGCCCTGCCTTACTGGGAGAGTCAGGAACCGCTGCCACTGCCGGGACGGGGACCCGACGTGTTCGGCGTCGATCCGCGTTACAGCGCGGCCAAGGCCGAGCATGACGCCATGATGATGAGCACCCCCCATGTGGCGGCGATGCACGATCGCTTCCCTGAGGCCATCGAGGAAGAGGTCGAGATTCTCGACCTGGACTTCGCGGCCTACGTTCTGGAATGGCACGCCCGCGTGCCTGGGTGGCGCGACTTCTACCTCCAGCTCGACCAGACGGTGCACTACGCCTATATGAAAAGGGTGTTGCAGGCCTTGACGTTTCTGCGGGGGCCGCGGACCTGGGTGCTGAAGTCGCCGCAGCACTGCGAACAGCTCGGGCCACTCATGGCGACATTTCCCGATGCGGCCGTGGCCTTTACTCACCGCGACCCGGTGGCGGTCATCCAATCTGCGATCACGATGATGGCCTATGCAGATCGGTTGCGGCGCAAGACCGTAGATCCCGAATGGTTGGTCGAGTACTGGGCCGACCGGGTGCACCGGCTGTTGAGCGCGTGTGTGCGCGATCGGGAACTCGTTTCGCCTGACCGCAGTATCGACATCAGTTTTCATAACCTCAACGGACACGAACTCGACCTGATCGAGCAGCTGTACGCCAAGGGTGGGGTGGACCTGACGGCGCCGGCGCGCACGGCCCTGCAGGCGTACCTGGACGCCAACCCGCGCGGCAAGCACGGCTCGATTCGATACGACCTGCAGGGCCAATTCGGCGTCAGTCCGGACGAACTACGGTCCCGGTTCGGCTTCTACTTTGATCGCTTCGACGTCCGCCCCGAACACGCCAGCAGAAACTAGGAGACGACGATGAACGCCACCTCACCCACCGGCTTCGAACCCGTCTACCGCAGCCGGCCGGGCGCCGACGCCCTCGCTCCCGCGACCGCACCCCGAGCCGTCGAAGTCGCGCCCGGCATCTGGGAATCTCCAGGCCTGTCCAACACCTACCTGCTGACCACCTCCGACGGGCGGGTGATCGTCAACACCGGCATGGGCTTCGAAAGCCCGGTCCACCGAGCCAATTTCGACGCCGTCGACACCTCACCGACGCGCTACATCATCCTCACCCAGGGCCACTACGACCACGTTGGTGGCGTGGACGTCATGCGGGACCCGGACACGCAGATCGTCGGCCAGGCCAACTGGCGCCAATGGCGCGACGACAACGAACGACTGGCCGTCTACCGATCCCACAAGAGCGCCTTCGCCTTCTCGGACACCCTCACCGCGGGCATCAAGGCCATTCAACGCCGCTTCCCGGGCCGACTGCCGGCGCAGGCCAGCCCCGACATCGACCTCGAAGTCGAGGACACCCGCGCCCTTACCGTGGGCGGTCGCCGCATCGAGTTGTATGCCACACCCGGTGGAGAAACCACCGACTCGCTGGTCGTCTGGCTGCCCGAACAGTCGATCTGCCTCTGCGGCAACGTCTTCGGCCCGATCTTCGGTCACATCCCCAACTTGGTGACCATGCGTGGAGACCGCTACCGGGACGCACTGACCGCGATCTCCTCAATCGAACGGGTCCGTGACCTGCGTCCGGAAGTACTCATCACCGGGCACTTCGATGCAATCGCCGGCGCGGACCGGATCCATGCCGAACTCACCCGGCTGCGCGACGCTGTCGCCTATATTCACGACGAAACCGTTGCCGGCATGAATGCCGGCAAAGACGTTCAGACCCTGATGCGCGACATCTCGTTGCCACCGCACCTCGAGGTCGGGCAAGGCTACGGCAAGGTCGCCTGGGACGTCAGGGCGATCTGGGAGAACTACACCGGTTGGTTCCACCACCGCTCCACCAGTGAGCTGTACCCACTCAGCCCCGCCGACGTTGCCACCGACGTGGTCGAACTGGCCGGTGCCGACGCTTTGCTCGCGAGTGCGCAGGACCACCTCGCCGCGGGCCGCGCGGTACGTGCGATTGCCCTGGCTGACAACGTGATTGCGGTAGACCCCGACCACGCACAGGCCCGAGCGCTCCTGTGCGCCGCCCATGAGACCCTGCTCGCCGAGGCCACCAACTTCTGGGAACGCGCGTGGCTGACCAAACAGATCGAGGCATACCGATGACCGCTCGTGTCACTTTCGATTTCACCGGCACCAACGTGCTCATTACCGGCGGCACCAGTGGCATCGGGTTGGCCACCGCGACGCTGTTCCGCGACGCCGGGGCCACCGTGGTCGTGACCGGAACCCGATCCGCGGCAGGGGAGTACGACGTCGACCTCTCCGGCATGCGATACCACCGGCTGGCGTTGAGCGACGAGCAGTCCGTCGACGACCTCGCGGCCACCATCACCGAGCTGGACGTGCTGATCAACAACGGCGGCGCGAACTTTCCGAATGGACTCGACGAGTCCAAGCCCGACGGATTTGCGTTATCGGTGGCCATGAACCTGACGGGAACCTATCGGCTCACCGTCGGGCTACGGCGGGTGTTGGCATCCTCGAAAATGCCTGGCGGAGCCAGCGTCGTGAATGTGGCGTCGATGTCGGCGCTGCGCGCAGTGCCGCTGGTGCCGGGATATTCGGCGGCGAAGGCGGGGATCATCAATGTCACCCGCAACCTCGCCGTCACGTGGGCGCCCCAGGGGATCCGGGTCAATGCGATCGCGCCAGGAACCATCGACACGCCGATGATGGCGCCGGCCAAGACGGTGCCCGACATCATCTCGGCCGAACTTGCGCACATCCCGCTCGGACGGCTGGGCACCGTGGACGAAGTCGCACCGACCATCGCCTTCCTGTGCACCGAGCAGAGCGCCTACACCAGTGGCGCGGTCTTCGTCGTCGACGCCGCATCCGATTGCGTTTAACACAGAGAAACGGACTTTCACCGATGGCCCTGCCGCTCAACGCTTCTGACCTCTACCACACCGGGATCATCGTCTCGGACCTGGAAACTGAGATGGCACGCCTGGGCGAGATGGCCGGCTACCGCTGGACCAGACCCATGAGCAACGACGTGACCGTACGCATCGGATCAGACGTCCGGCGCGTCGAGATGTCGTTCGTCTACTCGTTGCAAGCACCGCACATCGAGTTGATCCAGGCCGTGCCCGGCACACCGTGGGTGAGTGCGCCCGGGAACGCCGTGCACCACTTGGGTTACTTCACCGATTCCTTCACCGAAACTGCAGATGCGCTGCACAATTGCGGCTTTCGGCTTGAAGTCACGGCAGACTCGCCGTCGTCGCAGCCCTCGCTGTTTGCCTACTTCGTCGATCCGGCCGGTGTCCGCATCGAGATCGTCGATCGCGCCGTCGTCGGCGACTGGGCGGCGTTCCTACAGCTACTCAGCAATTAGGGAGCCCGGCAATGGCACTGGCAGTACTGCGCTTCAACTTCGCCTCGCCCGGAGGCGATCCGAAGGTTCGAGGCACGATGATCTCCACGGCATTGGAACTCGCCGAATGGGGCGATACCCGGGGCGTCTCGGTGGTGAGCGTCGATGAGCATCATGTGACCGGGCACGGCTGGAGTTGCAACCCGATCATGGCGGCGTCGATGTTCCTGGCACGGACCAGGACCATGATCGCCAGCGTGGACTGCGCGTTGGGGCCCCTGTGGAATCCGGTCCGCCTCGCCGAGGACATCGCCCTGGTCGACGCCGCCAGTGGCGGCCGACTACACACCACACTGGGGCTAGGCTATCGCCGCGTCGAATACGACACTCTCGGTGTCGATTTCGACCGCCGCGGTGACCTCATGGACGAGCTGCTCGAAACGATGCTGCGCGTGTGGGATGGCGGCGCCTCGGATGGCTGTGTGACCAGGACTCGCCCGCACCCCCCGCTCTACGTCGGAGGCGCGGTACGTGCCACAGCCCGGCGTGCGGCGCGATTCGGACTGCCCTTGAGTCTTCCGGATCACCGGCCGGACTTGGCGGCCTACTACACCGAGCTTTGCAGGTCGGCTGGGGTGCGGCCGTTGGTCATCATGCCGCCGCCGGTGGTGCGGGGGATGATCTACCTGCACCCCGATCCAGACCAAGCCTGGGCCGACTACGGTGAGCACATCCTGTGGGAAGCAGTCACCTACGGACAGTGGGCTGACGGCGCGACCCGATCGCATATGCACCTGCCCGGCGTACAAACCCTCGAAGAGGTGCGAGCCTCCGGCCGGTATCGTGTGATGACGCCTGAGCAGCTCGTCGACGAAGTCCGTCAGACACCGAATTTCGGGCCAATTGTGCTGCATCCCTTGGTCGGCGGGATGCCCGTCGAACATGCCTGGCAATCCGTACAACTGCTCACCGATGTGGTGCTGCCGGCACTGGCTTAGATCGAAACGATCAGATCTGCACGAAAAGCACTGCGCGGAGAGGCCCGCGTGATCGGACATATCGTCACAGTGACGATATGTCAGTGGGCGCAGAGTTGAGGGGAGTGCGCGGAAAGCTTTGCGCCACTGACTGTTCCGTCCGGATCAAGCCGTGCACCGCCGCCGGCGCGGCCGGCAGCGAAACGTCATCGGCACGCGGAACACGAGGGGCCGAAGCCAGGAAGCTCCTCAGCAGCCATCGCAGAATCAGTCTCACCTAAATGGCCAATAACCCAGCAGGACATAGCCATTCGTCACAGTGACGTTTTGTGGTGGCCCGACAGCAGTGGATGGGGCCGCCGTGGAATCAATGGGCAGACCGACAAAGTGGTTCATCGAGAGACCTACGGCTCACCGGACCACGCGACTTGCGGTTGGCAGCGAAGAGGATGACGGAGTTGCTTGCGGCAATGGCGCGCACCTGCGCAAAAGAAGCGTGGTCGGCGTCGTGGTCGATGAAGGGTCAGTGCAGGTCAGTGCTGTCCGATCCTGGATATGTTGAGAGCGCGGTAAACCTGTGAGCTGCAAGCTCTCAAGTAGTCGCGGAAAGTATTCAGCGGCGCCGTCCAGAATTCGGTGAGAGTGTCGGCGCAAATGCAGGAAGACATGAGACTGCAGGACCCTCCAACGACTGACCGCACGGGAATCGTCTGGTCCCAATCGCCGTTGCGCACAGCTGTACTTGTCGGCGCAGTCCATCATCAATTTCGACACGGGACTGCCCCCAGTTTGGTTGACTCCTGACCTGTGAGGATTCGTCCTTGCTGGAAGGATCAATTCCGTGCCGAAAGCATTTCCCGCCGAGTTCCGCGCTGACGTGATCGCTGTAGCCCGCAAGGGTGAGGCGCCGCTACGTCAGATCGCGAAGGACTTCGGCATCTCCGAGGCCTGCCTGCATCGCTGGCTCAAGATCGCCGACCGCGAAGACGGTATCGACCGAAAAGGAGCAACCGCGGCCGCGGGTGACGTCTCTGCCGAGCTGCGTGAAGCGCGCAAACGGATCAAGCTCCTCGAGCAAGAAGCCGAGATCATGCGCCGTGCCGTCGGCTACTTGTCGCGGGACGTCAACCCAAAATGATGTACCCGCTGGTCCTTGATCTTGCCGCAGACGGTGTCCCCGTCACGGTGACCTGCCGGGTTCTTGGCTTCTCTACCCAAGCGTTCTACAAGTGGCGCAAAGCCCCTGTGACACAACGCGACTTGGACGATGCACATCTCATCAACGCCGCCCTCGACATCCACGCCGACGACCCCACCTTCGGCTACCGCTTCATCGCCGATGAACTCCCCGCACTCGGGATCATCGCCGGCGAGAACAGAGTGGCTCGACTGTGCTCGCAAGAACGCATCTGGTCGGTCTTCGCCAAGAAGCGCGGACTGAACAGGAAGGCCGGGCCACCCGTGCACGACGACCTCGTTGGCCGCCAATTCTCTGCCCAGACCGCCAACGAGATCTGGTTAACCGACATCACCGAGCACCGCACCGATGAAGGCAAGCTCTACCTCTGCGCCATCAAGGACGTGTACTCCAACAGAATCGTCGGCTACTCGATCGACTCGCGGATGAAGGCGTCGCTGGCCGTGGCCGCCCTGCGTCACGCCGTCGGCGTCCGCTCGCCCGTCGCTACGATCGTGCATTCCGACCGCGGCAGCCAATTCCGGTCACGGAAATTCGTGTACATGCTGTCGCACAACGGGTTACGAGGCTCCATGGGCCGCGTCGGGGCATGTGGAGATAACGCCGCCATGGAGTCTTTCTTCGCACTATTGCAACGTAACGTCCTCGACCGGCAACGGTGGTCCACCCGAGCCGAACTGCGACTGGCGATCGTCACCTGGATCGAGCGCACCTACCACCGACGCCGCCGCCAACGCGCCCTTGGCAAGCTCACCCCGATAGAGTTCGAACTGCTCCACACCCCAGCCGCAACCGCGGCCTGAAATTCACACCCCGCGAGTCAACTGAACTCGGGGCAGTCCCTACGTTCTTGGGCACCGCTTTCAGCACACGTGCTAATGAGTGCGCCATCGACTGGTCCTCGATCGCGGGTAGCGCGAGGAAATAGTCGACAAAGACTCGACGAGCTTCCACTGATGCTGATGTACTCCCCATAAGCGCTTCGAGGGTCTGGAGCACGTAATGGTGGACTAGGAACGTGGGCCGGACCCGTTTCGCGTAACGCCGCTGATCCACGAGGATCTCGACGCATCCGCGAATGAAGTTGTCAATCCGACCTTCGTCAAGCACCTCCACGCCCGCAGCGATCAGTTCTAGATCGGATCTTCCAGTGCTATGCGTCGACTTTCGCAGGTCAACGGATGCGCACGCCGTCTGCACCGCCTCCTCAGGTCCGCCCATCAAGAGTCTTTGGACACAACTCTTAACACTGTCGACGTCGCCAGCGAGCCTTAAGTTGGTCAGCAAGCCTGCGCAAGCTTCAGCAGACAGGCCGCCGGCCGAGTGAGCCTGAAAGACGAACTGAGCGAGCTGCGAGTACTCCGTGCGCCAGGCGCCGTGGTCTCCGGCGAATCCGCTCAACAGGGTCGCCGTCCTCAGTTGTCGCCACGTGTCGCCCAGGTGTTTGGGAGACTCAGCGCTCTCCGAGGCCCACAATGCGAACCTGTCATCAAGGAACATTTCCAGACCTGTAGCGATCGTCTGGTTTCGCCACCAGCCCGCGGCAGTGTCGTTGCCCGACAGGAAGTTTGAACTTGGCACGCTCCAGTTGCTCGCACGTAAAAGGATGCCTGCGGCGCTTGCCGCGATCGCCATCGCGGTCGGATCGTCGGCTGCGGCCGCCTGAATGCGCTGAACATGGATCGCTAACTCCCGCGCCTTCTTGTACTTGCCTAGCTCGAGAAGGCACCGCGCTTGCTGCACCTCTATCCATGCGAAGTTAACAGGGTCGAGGCTCGTTGCGCTCGATAGTGCGCCAGCAGAAAGGGCCAGCGCTTCACGGATTCTGCCCGATTCAATTAACGTCGCAGCGCCAATTGCGCTGGCGGCCGCGTGCTGCGCTGTGCTTGGTTCCGCCGCGTCCACCAGCGGCGTGAATACATCGGGGTCGCCGTTGTGCACGTAACTGTGCAGGGCGCCGTACAGGTTCCACTCCCAATCGTCGGAGGCCATTGCTTCCTGTGCGGACAGAAACCGCGGCGGGTCGATTCCCGGGAGATGCTCGGCGAGATCGCGAGAACCATCCAGCTCCATCAGTCGATGCTGGACCAGCATCGCGATCGCTTCAGGGGGGTTCTCATCGTTGTCGACCCGTGGCTGGTGACGCTTGGCCATGAGCCGGGGAGTCAACAGTGCGTACCGAATACGGTCCTCGGGCCCGAGTGCGGCAGTGTCTGTCCAGATGGACCCCTCCCATGTGCTCTTCGTTCCCCGTTGACTGATGGCGACGTCCAGAAGTCGCTGCGCATTGGAAGCATTGATCTGCTGATTCTTCGGTACAAGGATCTTCGTTCCGGCTTTGGTCCGGATGATCGCATCTT
Organism: Mycobacterium sp.; assembly: GCF_965229105.1. Taxonomy (GTDB): domain Bacteria; phylum Actinomycetota; class Actinomycetes; order Mycobacteriales; family Mycobacteriaceae; genus Mycobacterium. Next base: position 4,122,995 of record NZ_OZ245858.1, on the reverse strand, counting down.
TTGTGACGTGCACCCAGTACGACTTGCCCGACTTCAGATCATGCAGTACGACGATGTGCGGAATCGTGTGCTTTATCCAGTCATCGAAGTGGTCATCGCGCGACGACTCGCGATACCACCATCCAACGACCTTGCCATCTTCGCGTTTTGGCTCTTTGAAGTATTTGGACGTCGCCGATTTCGACTCGCTCGTTTTGACCTGTGCGCCTACGAGCAAACCGAGGTCGAAACGGCGGTCGTCACGAGCCATGAGCCACAGGTCTGTTCCAAGATCGTGGTACGGGTTTGGCGCAACGCCCCAATTCATTCTTTCGAACTGTGCGGTCACTCTACTTTGTCCCGTGGTGCCAAACGTCTCTTGGACGCTTGCTTGCTTAGGCATGCTTCACCTTGCCCCCTGGCAGTCTCTACGCGGGTTCATGGGAACCAACTTTCGTGGTCGGAATCAATTCGTACAGCTGATTCTGCGCTGCAGCACTTCGCGTTTCGATACCTGCGGCCGTTACGTAGCGCTGCGATGTCGTCATCGACTCGTGGCCGAGGAGCTTCATGAGGGTATAGACGCTGACGTTCGACGTGGCGAGTTCAGTGGCATAGGTGTGACGCAGGCCGTGTACCAAGGCGCCCGGCACCGGGCGCGCATCCGGTCCGGCGCGCTTGAAGGCGCGCTTGATGCGAGATTGCAGAGTGCCGCGCGTGATTCGTTCTCCATCTCGACCGACGAATAGCGGTGCGGAAGATGGCCACCCTGACAGGGGCGTGCTTCTCGACGTAGATGAGCGTTTCTTCCCCTGAGGGAACCGGCCGGCACGACTGTCCATATACGTGTCGATCACCGCCAGCAGTGCCGCCTCAATCGGGACACTTCGTTCTTTGCCGCCTTTGCCTTTCACGTTGATTACTGCAGAGCCGTCGTCGAGCGTCCGCACGTCTCCCACGTCCACCAGTCGGAGTTCTTCCGCCCGCAGTCCAGCGAGAAGTGCAGTGAGAATGAGAGCGAGATCCCTTTCTTCCCAATCTGTTCGGCGAGTATCGGATTCCTGCGCGACAGCAGAGAGCAGCGCTTCCACCGCGGTCCGGGGGAGAGCCTTCGGCAGCGGCTTCTTCAACTTCGGGCGCCCAACGAGCTGCATAGGGTTGGCCGCCAACAGTTCGTTGGTATAGAGGAAGGTGCACAACACATTCCATGTGGACCAGCAGCGCCGGATCGACGCGGCTTCGTGATCGGCGGCAAATGCCGCGAATGCTGCACGCATCGAATCGCGAGTTATGTCAGCTGGACTGAGCTGGATTGGTTCACCGTCTGCGAGCAGTTTGGCGATGGCGATAAAGTCTTGCCGATAGGCCTTCATCGTGTGCGCCGAGGGTTTACTGGCCTGCCGGTGGTCCGAGAACTGCTGGAACCACTCGGGGATCTCGCAGTCAGCACCCGCCGGCGCGGAGGCGGCCTGGCGCGCGTCTTCGGCGACGGAGAGTCCGGGATCTGTCTCGTTCGACACTGCATCAGGCTTCCAGATGAATGATGGATAATCAACGTTATCCACATTATTGTTATCTGCACGGCTGTGGGCTGGACGAATGGGAGACACTGCACCGCGGTGGTAACGTCACTGTGACGAATTGAGCTTAGGGCGCAGGGTTTCGAGGTCGCGAGTGTCCGCCGGTGTCAGGTAGTTCTGGACCGTCAATCGTCCGGTCCGGCGCTCTCAGGTATTCGGAGATTCAGGCTCGGCGCCATGGGTTCGCCAGCCGAATAAGCGCAGGTGCATGGGCGGAGGCCTAGGCGGGTGGCGCTGTCAGATAGTTCTGGAACGCAGGCGAGAAGTCGGACAGCTCTCAGGTTTTCCCGGATTACTCTCAACTAGTTCCGGATCGGACAAGTGCGCATAGAACCGTTCCCGGCGTTGTTTTCCCACGTAGATATTGTGCCGATAAGCCACATTATGTCAACTAGAGTACGTGGTATTGCGCTGCGGACCAACGATTCTCGCCTATCGCTTGTCCGGTCTCGTTCGAGTTGGCGGATTTCTCAATCGACCTGACGGTCATCGGATTGCGGCCAAGTCTCATCGGCGCTTGGCTTACCGGCCGCAACCGCCGCAGCGCAACACGCGGTATTCGGTGCCCACGGCTACTGGCGATGAGCCGTGCAATTGCGGCCCATCGCCTTCGCGTCATATAGCGCCCGGTCGGCCGCATCCATCAGCTCAGGCAAAGAGACTGGCGCCGTCGCAGTTGCGACGCCAAAGCTCGCGGTCAGCCACGTGCTAGTGCTGCCATACGAAATGGACGTCGCCGCGAGCCGGGCACGCACGGACTCCGCGAAGGCATACGCCTCCCTTATGCTGGCATTTGGTGCGAGTACCGCGAACTCCTCGCCCCCGACGCGACCGGTCACTTGGCCGATATCCGGTGCAGTGCGAAGTAACTCGCTGAAGGTTGTCAGCGCAAAATCCCCACCAGCGTGCCCTAGCTCGTCATTGACCTCTTTGAAGAAGTCCAGATCCGCCAGGATCAGCGCGCCTGAGGAGGCACTACGCAGGATGTTCTCAGCTCGTTGGGTAAAACCGCGCCGGTTGAGTAGACCAGTGAGGTCGTCGCGGTCCCGTTCGAAACGAAGGTCGCCCACTATGTCGACCGCGATCGCAGCGAGGAGAGCCACCAAGGCCATCGGCAAAATGACCGCGCTCACACCAGTAATCCCGATCACGACAGGGGATTTCGCAAACTGGTCGATCGCAGCGTCGGTGGTGAGTTCACGTGGCAGGTCCGAGAACAGAGCAAGGACGACGTTTCCGAACATGCCGGTCGACAGCAGCACTATGGCGATAACTACGAGCAGGTCGGAGGGTCGCCGCCGATACGCCGTCCACACGCGTGCTGTCGTCAATGACAGCAACAGGCCGAGGCAAAGGTTCTGAGTGATGATGCGCCCAGTTACCATCGGCGCCACATACGCGAAGCACCACACCCCGGCGGCCAGTACGACGACGACTACGATCGCGGTGACGCAGCCGAGCTGCTTACCGTATTGGCGCAGCAGTCCGTCGGCGAGCAACACGAACCCGATCGGGAGCAAGATTCCGTGTATCGACGACAGAAGCGCTACGTCACCATTAAACGACAGCACCCAATTCGAGGCGAAGCAACACAGGATCGATGCCGCGTACAACAAGGCATGAACGCGACTTCGATCGATCGCCCAGAGCACGACAAACGCGAGTCCGATGCCAATAAGGGTGAACGATCCGAAGTCGATCACAGCGAGCAACCCCTGGCTCATCGCAGCCCCACAGGAAGCGGTCCTGAGCAGTTCACATTCCGCGCCCTCCCCCGTTCGCAACCGGCCGACGGGTAGCCTGCGAAGGAGACGTCCGGGGCCGGGGCATGCTTCACACGCACGAAGGTAGCCTGTTGGGCCGTCTCGGCACGGTTGCAGGCGAACCCCGGTGGCCCACGTGAAGTGCACGGTCGACCCCGGTGTTACCTCACGGGTAGGTTCCTCCCCGCCTGGCTTGGGGTTTCCTGGCCGTCCGACTGTGCCCGCCGTCTGCGCCGACCAGGTAGCGTTCGCTGGCTCCCACGGGCCGTCCGGTCCCTCTACCTGAGCGGTGACCGAGCCGTCGTGCTGCGTGAAGCCGGTGAGGCGGTGCCCCCACCGTAGGTCGATCCCGCGCTCGCCCGCTTCTCGCGCCAAGTGCTGGGTCAGCTCGGCCTGCGGAGCGGAGAATACGGCGAAATCGAATATGGCGGGTTACCGGTAGCGTACTGCATATTCTATTGTTGCCCAACGTTTTTCGGCACCGCGCAGTCGAGTAGCGTCGCGTCTACTGGTGATGAGGATGGGTGACCGACCGGAGCTCAAGTCGCGGGATTCCTGCGAAGTCGGATGGGTTACAGGTGTAGAGCGGCAACGCATGCGCGATCGCGCTGGCTGCGATGAGCGCGTCATACGCGCGTGCCGCGGGCTTACGCCCCGATGCGCGCAGTGCCGCCGCGACGGCGCCAAATGCCCGTGCGCAATCACCATCGAACGGAAGAACATCGAAGTCCGCCTCGGCCTGCTGCAGGTGCTGCTGACGGGCGCTGCGCTCGGTATCGTCGCGCGCTACGTGCGGACCTACGGAAAGCTCGGCGAGCGTTATCGCGCTAATCGCCGATTCATCGGGAAGCTCGGAGGGGTCGGATATCTGGCCGAGAAGGATCACCGTCGAGGTGTCCAGCATCCCCTGGCTCGAAGCTTCTGTCACGGCGACGGGTCGATCAGATTGTCGATGTCGCGCCGGAGCGCATCGGGGCTCACCTGCGGAAGATTCTTGCGGCGACGAATGAGTTCGGCCGGGCCGGCGCTAGATCGGGGCAGAGGGCGGAGCTCAGCCACCGGCGCACCGTCGCGAGTAACGACGATGCGTTCGCCGTGCTCGACGCGACGCAGGACTTCTCCCCCGTTGTTCCGAAGATCGCGCACCGTCACCGTGTCCATGCGGCCAAGTGTATCACCGGTGAGACGCTGGTACGAGAGGCGTAGCTGCTCAACCCGCGCGAATATGCAGGAATCGAATATGCAGCGTTACCAGTAAAGTACGCCGTTTTCATCTGGTGAATCAGGAACACTTTGAGCGGCCCTCCCTCACCCGCACGGGCCAGCTGACGTCGTCGACGCCGAGGCCCTATGTGAGGAGGCTTGTGCCGCACCAGTTCTGTTGGCTGAGATGGTCGAGCATGGCCGTCTCCGCCGAACCCGGATTGCGCCGCACGCCGACGAGAACGGGCTCGGTCAGGGCGGGTAGTAGTGGGCAGGCTAGTTCTTCGAAGCCTTCAGGAATAGCCGACGCCGGGACCACTGTGACGCCCAATCCCTGCGCCACGAGCCGCACAGCAGTGGAGATCTGTGACGCTCGGGCCACCGTGTGCGGGCTGAGGCCCGCAGTGGCCAGCAGCCGGGCGAGATAGTCGTCGAGCAGGCTGGTGCGCCGGAACCGGATCCACCCCTCTGACGCCAGATCTTCAAGGCGCAGAGCGGCACCGTCGGAATGGCACGGGTGCCCCTTCGGCAAGACGGCGACGTAGGCTTCCTCACCCAGCGGATGAGTGTCGAAGGAACATCCGACGGGGATGCGGTGCACAAGGACCATGTCCAGTGCTCCCTGGCGCAGCAATCGTTCCATGTCCGCGGGATCGGGCTCCTCGTGGAGAGTCACTTGCAGCTTCGGATGGCGATTGCGGAGCTGCCCCAAAGCCTGGGGTAATTGGCGTGCACCGAGACCCATGTGGACGGCGATGACGAGTTCGCCTGACAGTTCCCCGTTGGCGGCGCGGGCGGCAGCGATGGCGCGCCGGGAGGCGGTTGTCGCGATCGTCGCCTCCGCGAGGAAGGCCCGCCCGGCCACCGTCACCGTCACCCCGCTCGGGGTGCGCGTGAACAGCTGCACCCCGAGGTGCTTCTCCAAGGTGCCGATCTGCTGCGACAGCGACGGCTGGGTGACCCGCAGACGTTCTGCTGCGGCTGTCATGGACCCCTCCTCGGCGACGGTGAGTGCGTATTCGTATTGGCGCAGGTTCATACGCATCCACCTTCGTCTGCCATAGGAAATGTCAATGCAGAGCATACGTTGCCACTATTTGCCTCTATGTCAGGTCGCTCCTACGGTGGTGAAGACGCGGCGTAGCGCCGAAGCAGGACAGCCATGGGAGGGGCAGCCGGGTCCTGCCCTCTGAGGGGCTGAGCACGACCGAGCACGCCCAATCGTGAACTACAGAAACAGAATTGATGGGAAAGCACATGAGTCGACCAATACGCATCGGAGTGCAACTATGGCCCGGCGGGACGCCGGACTATCGGACGTGGCGCAACGCGGTGATCCATGCCGAAGTCTTGGGTGTCGACATCATCTTCGGTTACGACCACTTCCATGCGCCGGCGGCCAGCGGTGTCACCGGCGGCCTGCCCGTACTCGACGAGGTGCAACCCGACGTGAACAATTTCGAAGGATGGACCGCGCTGGCCACCTGGGGCGAAATCACCCAGCGCCCCGACATAGGGACTCTGGTGACCGGAATCGCCTACCGCAACCCCGATCTGCTCGCCGACATGGCCCGCACCGTGGACCACATCAGTGGCGGCCGACTGATCCTGGGCATCGGAGCCGGCTGGTATGAGAAGGACTACACGACCTACGGATATGACTTCGGCACGGTGAAGTCGCGGTTTGATCTGCTCGACGCCGGGTTGGAACGCATCGCAGCGCGACTAACGATGCTTCAACCCGCCCCGCTACGCAAGATTCCAATTCTGATCGGCGGCGCCGGCCCCAAACGCGCACTGCCCGCCGTTGCCAGGCACGCCGACATCTGGCACACCAACTTGCAAACTGTAGAAGAATTCCGCGACGCCGCCGCCCGGGTCGACGACCTCGCCGCCGAGATGGGCCGCAAAAGCTCGGCCATTGAGCGTTCGGTGCGATGGCATGGCGCCGATAACGCCGATGCGTTTCGGCGCGCCGGCGTCACCACCTTCACCACCGAGATTCACCCCACTATCGATGGTTACGACTTCGCCGTTGTCGAACAAATGCTGGCCTGGCGCGATACACAGCAGTGACAAGGACCGGTGTGTTCGGCGAGCACATCCGGTTGCGCCCTCGGGTGAACTCCATCCTGGGGAACAACAACGTGATGGTTTTCTGTATTGCGATCTCACCGAGATTGGCCACGAAGAGTCACCAAAGGTTTCGACGCCATCGAAATCGTCGTCGCTCAGCTGAGCCATTCCATCCTTGGTCAAGACCTCGCGCCTTCAGAACTCCCACGCTGCTGCGCTCTCAGGTGCTCGCACTCGTTTACGAGTCGGTGCACCGCGGCGAGATCGAGGAACGGACGGGCAGGAAGGTTCTCGACAGCATCCGTGGGCTGCGGATCCGGCTCCTCGGCGACCGATCACTGCAGGATCACGCATGGCGAATAGCCACCAAACTGAACTGGCCGGACACTTACCCAGCCGAGTACATCGCACTGAACCAACTGCAAGCGGACGCGCCGGCCACCGTGGACACGAAACTTGCCGCAGCGGCACGCGCGTTCGTCGAAACGGTGTCCCCGGACGACATCCTGCGTTCGTCGAGTTAAGTCTGCAGATCCCCCGGCATCGTTCCGCTACGAAACCGCGACGTGGTACTCGGCGCGTTTCATCGAGCAAGGCCGAGGAATGCCATCATTCCCCGCTCGACCTGAACGAGTTGCTCGGCTGTCAGCCGGCCAACCCGGGTGTGGACGTTCGACCTTCGGACCGTCGTGAGCTTGTCGATCATCACGTCACTATCGTGGTCGAGTCCCGAAAGTCGCCCATCTCCGCCGCCAACAACGCGAATGCGCATCAGCGGAGCATCCAGCAGCGTGCCGGTCATCGGCGCTACGGTGACCGAATTCGTGGCATCGAAGAGGTCATCCTGAACGATTACCGCCGGGCGCGGCTTCGCCGCGTAAACACCTCCGGCCACGGTCCAGATTTCCCCTCGATTCACTCCTCGTCCCACCGCGCCGAGATCGCCTCAATGAAGTCTTGGTCGTCACTGTTGGCTTCCGCCCTCGCCACCAGTGAGGCTTGCCTGTGCGCCTCGGCCGCGAAGGTCTCGGTCCGCACGTCAGGCACCCATACCTGCAGCGGCCTGAGGCCACGCTCACGCATCCGTCGTCGGTACTCGCCGACCCTGTCCCTCACCGCCATGGAGCAATGTTACATGTAACGCTTAGTTTAAGGCGCTGGATCGTCAGGCAGGGGTCCGAACTGCCTGGCGGCGTGACACTTCCGTTCGCGTCGTAGGCTCACGGCGTGCACAACGAGACCCTGGCCAGCGCCGCGTCGACGGCGACGCTGACGCTGGGCCTGGCTGCCTATGCAGCGTTGATCTTCGCCGGCATCGCGGTGGCGATCTACGACGCACGCCGGCACCGACGGGGCCGGGCGATCGCCGCCGCGGTGATGGTCGGGGTGCTGACCCTGGGTGGGCTGGTTATGGCGATCGTCAGCAGTGTTGCGTGAACCGTCGCAACGCGGCCTGACACGTCATCCGAGCCGCCGAGTGCGCCACCGCGACAGGTCCGTGTCCAGCACCGCAGGATCGCGCTCGGGAAACACCTCTCCGGTGATCTCCAGGTGCCGAATGCGGTCGAGGTGAAATCCGCGGATGCCTTTGCGCAGCCGACACCATCCCACGAACATCCACGAATCACCTCCGCGCAACAGGCCCATCGCCTCCACGTCACGGGTGGTGTGGGTCTCGCCGTCCTCAGAGGTGTAATCCAGCCGTATGACGCGGCGCGCGGCGATCGCCTCGGGAATCAGCGAGATCGCCGCCTCAGACGACGCCTGGGCGTCGATGACGAACATCGACGCCAACGCCTCGTCGACTGGCGCTAGCTGATCCTCGCGGCTGATCGCGAGGACCTTGGCCCGCGCCCGACGCGCCGCCGCACCGTACGGCGAGTTCTCCAACAAACCAAGCCCCGCGAGGACCGCCAACGACTCCGGCACCGAGAGATTCAGCGGCGGCAGTGAGTGTTCCCGCAGGATCGAGTACCCGCCGGACACTCCGTGGTCGGCGTAGATCGGGACCCCCGCAAGCTGGAGGGACTGAATGTCGCGTTCGATCGTGCGCTTCGACACCTCGAACTCCTCCGAGAGCCGAGCGGCTGACAACGGCCGGCGTGATCCGCGCAGCAGATCGACCAGCGCGTACAACCGCTCGGCTCTCCTCATGAGTGTGAGTCTCCCCCGGTCTCAGGTGAGGTGCGCGCGCGTCCCATTCACCGACCACACTTCGCGGATCAGTCCATCGTCGGTGAAGTCGAAGACATCGATCCCGCCCACCGCAAGATCCCCGACCTGCATGTTCCACAGCATCCGCCCGTGCGCGCCGTCCACAGCCCGCGTGACCTCGGTGAAGACCACATCCGGATGACGCTCGCGAAACACATCCAGGAACCCAGCGAAACTCTGCGCGCCCAGCACGTCGTCGCCCGGGTTCGACCCATCGGCATCGGAGTTCAGGAAATGAACCCGGAAATCGTTGCTACAGATCCGACGTGCGATCTCACTGTCGGAGTTCCACATCTCCAACCACACCGCCAGCGCCGCATCCGAAGCAGTTGCATTTCTATCCACCATGTTTGCGTTCTCGTTCATGACACCAGCTTCAGACACTGGCGCGACAACGGTGTGTCGGTGTTCTGCGCGCCATGTCGGGGGCTACGTGGTGACCACCATCTCGTTTCCGCTCGTGGCCCAAGAGGCGTTGAAGGTGCTGATGCTGACCTGCTCATCGGCGCCGTCGTCGCCACCGCTGTCGTTGAGGTGCACGATCCCGTTATCGGTGTCGACGCCGGTAACCACCAGCGCGTGGTCGGACTCGGTGCGGTCACCTTCGGTATCCCAGATCAACTCGGCGTTGAGGTTCACAATGACGGCGCCGTCGTTGGCCAATACATGCTCGATGGAACCGAGGCTGGCGTTCTCGATGAATTTTGAGCTGACACCGTAGTGACCAAGCACGACCGGCAGATCCGCGAAGACGGTGCCGCCATCTGGGTCGCCGTCGAACTTGTCGAAGCGGAAGATCATGTCTCCGGGCCGGGATACGCTGCGAGTGTCCTTGGCGTAGTTGACGATCTCGTCTTCGGCTGGCTCGTTCCCGGTCATCTGGCCGATCACGTCAGCAGCGGCCATGATCGCGCAATCGTTGTATGCCTGCGCGATCTGCCATCCGGCCATTCCGTCGGGATCCCCGTAGGTCTCGGCATGCGCGACACCGGAAAGACCGATGGCAGCACCACCGATAAGGCCGACGGTGACAACGTTGCGGGCGAAGGTCTTGTTCATGATGTCTTTCCTCTCTGGGCCGGGAATCGGCTGCGTTGAGAAAAGGATCGCTGAGCGCCCTTGTCGGATTCTTGATGGAATCTCGGCGTGCGATTGGCTCCGCCGAGGAACAGACCGCGGTTGCCCTACCCTGACGCGGACGGACTCAAGGGCGGGTTATCCGCTGGAGGCATGAAGCTCGGTCGCTAACGTCTTCTGGCTGGCCCACGACGCCAACAGGGCCAGATTGTCAGCGGCCGGCGATCCCGCAGGTGCGGTGTAGACATTTAACTGCAGGCCAGGTTCGGTGGGCAGATCCATGGACTCGAAATTCAGGTCAAGCCGGCCCACCACCGGATGGTTCACGCTCTTGCTCCCGTATCCCTTCATTCGGACGTCCTGAGATGCCCACTGCTGCCGGAACAGCTCACTGCACGTTGACAATTCGCTCACCAAGGCGATGAGTTCCTCGTCGTGGGGATTTCGCCCCAGTTCCATACGCAACATCGCGGCCGCATTTCGCGCCGTCTGGCCGTAGTCGACGAAGAACGTCTCGGCTTCGCTGAGATTCATGTAGACGAACCGGGCGGTGTTGGCGGGCCGTCGCGGGTCGGCCAGCACCGGTGAATACAACGCCCGGCCAAGGTGATTCATCGCGAGTACGTCGTAGCGCCCATTACGGATCAACGCCGGCGCACCGGTAATAGCGTCGAGCACATCTTGCAGCGCCGGCCGCACCGTCGCGGGAGTCTTGCGGTGTCGTCGACCACCGCGCGCCGCAGACTGGCGTGCGAGATGGAACAGATGATCGCGCTCGGCTTCGTTGAGTTGTAAGGCCGTGGCCAGCGCGTCGAGCACGCCCTCTGAGGTGCCAGCCAGGCCGCCGCGCTCAATGCGCACGTAGTACTCGACCGAGACCCCAGCGAGTAGCGCTACCTCTTCTCGACGTAGACCCTTGACCCGACGATTCCCACCGTAGGCGGGCAGTCCGGCCATTTCAGGCGCGATACGGGCGCGACGCGACCTCAGAAACTCTCGGATCTCGGTGCGCAGATCAAGCGTGGCGGCCATCCACTCACCGTAGGCCCGCACGGCAAGCGAAGGGAGGTACCGCCAATACCCTGGAGCATCACGCGGTCGTGGCAATCCCTCCGTCGACGGGGACGATCGTGCCGGTAAGGTACGCGCCCGCCCGGCTGGCGAGAAACACGGCGACGCCCGCCATGTCGTCGTCGCGGCCAATTCGGCGCAGCGGGGCCGATGCCGCGATCGCCTCGCCGAGCTCGTCGAGGGTTGCTGCCATCATCGTCGACGGGAACGGTCCCGGCGCGACCGCGTTCACCGTGATGTGTTGCGGGCCCAGTTCCTTGGCGAGCACTCTGGTGAGTTGATGCAGCGCAGCCTTGCTGCTGGAGTAGGAGTAGTTGGGCCGGTTGGGAATGTGGATGGCGGCGATGCTCCCGATGTTGATGATCCGCGCGGGATCGTCGGCGGTACCCGCGCTGCGAAGTGCCGGCAGCAGCGCCTGGACCAGCCAAAACGGCGCCTTCAGGTTGAGGTCGATGACCGTGTCCCAGGCTGCGTCCGGGAACGTCGCCAACGGCTCGTCCCACATTGCGCCCGCATTGTTGACGAGGATGTCGAGACGCCCCGAGTCGCCCGTGACGAGGTGAGCGAGGCGCTCACACTCATCGTGGCGGGTCAGGTCGGCGGGGACCGCCCAGACGTCGCCGAATTCGGACAGCTGTTCCTGTGCCTGAGCGCACGCTTGAGCGTTGCGTGAGCTGATGACGACGCGCGCGCCCGCCTGCAAGAGCCCGCGCCCGATCATCATCCCGATGCCCCTGGTGCCACCGGTGACGAGCGCGCGCTTACCACTGAGATCGAAAAGTTCTGTATGGGTAGCGAATTGGCCGTTTACCACATGTCGCCTCTCGTGTTGGTCGGACTGGACCAAGGTAGGCGGTATTCCCGACGCCAAGGAGATCCCCGTGATACAGGTACTGTCAGGGTCACCATTCTCTGGTAGCCACTTGCCGGAGGGCGACAGCTACACGCGACGCACTCTTGTCTCCCGACGACGTGATCACCCACGTGCGATCGTGTACGCCATGGAGCAACGATGCCGAAGATGAGCCCCCTCCCTGACTTCGATGCTGAATTCGATTACGTCATTGTCGGAGCAGGCAGTGCGGGCTGCCTGCTCGCCAACCGGCTCAGCGCCAACCCTGATCACCGTGTACTGCTGCTTGAGGCCGGCGGTAAAGACGACTGGTTCTGGATCAAGGTGCCGGTGGGCTACCTGTACACCATTGCCAACCCCCGCACCGACTGGTGCTTCACGACCGAGGCTGACCCAGGTCTGGCCGGCCGCAGCATTCACTATGCGCGGGGCCGCGTGATCGGCGGCAGCTCGTCGATCAACGCCATGATCCATATGCGCGGACAAGCCAGCGATTACGACCTGTGGGCACAGGCCACCGGTGACGACCGATGGCTGTGGGGTGGCCAGGACGGTGCCGGCGAAACCCTGGCGATCTACAAGCAGTTGGAGGACTACTTCGGCGGCGCCGACGAGTGGCACGGCGCCGGCGGTGAGATCGCCGTCGAGCGGCCGCGGGTGCGTTGGAAGATCCTGGACGCCTGGCAGGCCGCCGCCGCCCAGATGGGCATCGCCCCGATCGACGAGTTCAACCGCGGAAACAACGCTGGCAGTGCGTATTTCCATGTCAACCAACGCCGCGGCCGCCGCTGGTCGATGGCCGACGCGTTCCTGCATCCCGTAGCCCATCGGCCTAATCTGACCATCTACACCCACACCCAGGCTTTGAAGCTGTTGATGGACGACCAGGTCCAGGATGGTCAGCGTCGCGGTGCCTGGACTACAGCCCAGCGCCGCGCGACCGGTGTGCGACTGCTCAAAGATGGCCAGCTCATCGACGTCCAGGCCCGTCGGGAGGTGATCCTGAGCGCCGGAGCGATTGGGTCACCGCAACTCATGCAGGCCTCGGGCCTGGGCCCGGCCGCACTACTCACCCAGCATCAGGTGCCGGTGGCCGTCGATCTGCCGGGAGTGGGTGAAAACCTCCAGGACCACCTGCAGCTGCGAACGGTCTACCGGGTGCGGGGCGCCCGGACCGTCAACACGCTGTACCGCAACTGGATCACCCGGGCAGGCATGGGACTTCAGTACCTGCTGCTGCGGTCGGGCCCCATGACCATGCCGCCCTCCACGCTGGGAGCTTTCGCCAAAAGCGATCCCGCGCTGGCCAGTCCCGATTTGGAGTGGCATGTGCAGCCCTTGTCATTGGCCAAGTTCGGCGAACCGCTGCACCCTTTCGCAGCGATCACACCCTCAGTCTGCAATCTGCGACCCACCTCGCGCGGTCATGTGCGCATCGCCGGTGCAGATCCGCTGACCTACCCGCAAATCTCCTGCAATTACCTGTCCACTGACGCCGATCGCCAAGCCGCCGTGCGGGGCTTGAGGATGACCCGGCAGATCATGGCGGCGCCGTCCCTGGCCCGCTACTGTCCAGAAGAGCTGCTTCCCGGCCCGCAACTGGTCAGCGACGAAGACCTGCAGCAGGCGGCCCGTGAACTCGGTACCACCATCTTTCATCCGGTCGGCACCTGTGCGATGGGAGCCTTCGACGCCCGCGGTCTGCCGCGGTCGGCCGCCACGGTGCTCGACACCGATTGTCGTGTGTACCGGGTCGCCGGTCTTCGAGTGGTTGATGCTTCGGCGATGCCCACCATCACCTCCGGGAACACCAACGCGCCGGTCATGTTGATCGCCGAACGCGCAGCGCGGGCGATTCTGGAATGACTCGCTCAAAACCGAGAGGTGCCGATCCGGAATAACTCCGCGGCCGTTGCACTTGGCTCAAGAGTCGCCTTTCCCTGACTCAGGAGCATCCATGACCCGTCCCGTCCGCGTTGCCGTGCAGATCCAGCCCGGCGGCACGCCCGATTACCGCACATGGCGCGACGCCGTCCTGGCCGCCGACGACCTTGGCGTCGACGTGATCTTCGGCTACGACCACTTCCACCGCCCAGCGATGAAGGGCATCGTCGACGGCAAGCCGGTCATGTTCGACGAGCAACCCGACGTCGCAAACTTCGAGGGTTGGACCGCGCTTGCGTCGTGGGGCGAGATCACCTCACACGCCGAGATCGGGCTCCTCGTCACCGGCGTCGGCTACCGCAACGCGGACCTGCTCGCTGACATGGCGCGTACCGTCGACCACATCAGCGGCGGTCGGCTCATTCTGGGTCTCGGCGCGGGATGGTACGAAAAGGACTACACCACTTACGGTTACGACTTCGGCACCTTCGGGTCCCGCTTCGATCTGTTCGATGAGAGCCTGATCCGCATCGAGAAGCGGCTCGCCGCACTCGTTCCGCCGCCCGTGCGCAAACTGCCGATCCTCATCGGCGGCACGGGGCCCAAGCGCTCGCTGCCCGCTGTTGCCAGGCACGCCGATATCTGGCACGCGTTCCAGGACCTTGACGCGTTCCGCAAGTCCAGCGACCGCGTCGATGAGCTGGCAGCAACGTTCGGCCGCAAGGGCGCCGATATCGAACGCTCAACGCTCTGGGCGGACGCCGACAGCGCCGATGCCTTCCGCGAGGCAGGAGTCACGTTGTTCCAAACCGAACTCACCGCCGACGACGGTTACGACCTCACGTCTCTCAAGCAGATCCTCACATGGCGGGACAACGGGTGACCACGATCTAGCCGGTGTCCTGATCAGCACATTGGCTACCGGCGAGCATTTCGGCCAAAACATCTACCGCACAACACCGGTCAGCTTCCACGGCACTCAGCACCGATTCACTCCCCCATGACTTTTCCATTCCCGGTTACCATGAGGCGGATGTCAGAAAATGACGAAGGCGCCAAGCCGGTACGGCGCGATGTCGTACGCAATCGCCGACGGGTGATCGATGCGGCGTCCGAAGCATTCGCTGAGCATGGCGTGGATGTCGGATACGACTTCATCGCGGTCGGCGCCGGCGTCGGGGTCGGCACCGTATACCGACATTTCTCACAACGTTCGGACCTCGTCCTGGCGGTCTTCGAATCGCGGATCGACAACCTCGTCGAGCTCGCCACCGCAGCCCTGGATCAACCCACCGGTGCCGCCGGGCTCCAATGGTTTCTCGAGCAGTTACTTCAGGTGCAGTCACTCGACCGCGGGATGCGGGACGTGCTGGCCGGCCGAGTGCCGCGGGACGAACGAATGCCGGATGTACGCAACCGTATGGCACCGGCGGTCGACAAACTCATCGCGCGAGCGAGACGTGACCACACCTTGCGACCGGACATCGAAAGCGCCGACATCGCAGCCCTGGCAATGGCTTTGAGCCTACTGAGCTCGACGGAGCAGCCTGACCTCTGGCGGCGTTACCTCGTCCTACTTTTCGATGCCCTAGTCCCCCACCGCGCCGCCATCACCCCGCTGCCCATGAACGCGCCACTGGAGCGGGAATTCAACGACCTGACCCAGGGCCGCTGACGCACAGCGGTTCGCGCTGGCTGTCAACATCTTCGGAGCTCGAGACCAACCATGACAAAGTTGAAAATATCCTCCGCTTTGTCTACAGTAAAACGGAAATCTTTCTCCGTATTTCTGTCAAGTCAGGATACGGACGGACCACACGACGCCGGAGAGGAACGGACACATGACCTCCGGGAACGACAGCACGCTCAGCGGCAAGACGGCGTTGGTGACCGGTGCATCGAAAGGGATCGGCGCGGGCATCGCCCTTTCGCTCGGGCGAGCCGGCGCCAACGTCGTCGTGAACTACGCGACCAGTAGATCTGGAGGCGACGACACCGTCAGGCGCATCGAAGCCACGGGTGGGCAGGCGGTGGCCATCGGCGCGAACATCGCGATCGAGGAGGAGGTCGATGCCCTCTACGATCACGCAGCCGCGTCATTTGGAACACTGGACATCCTGGTGAACAACGCAGCGATCTTCCAGCCGGGCCCACTGAAAGATTCGACCGCACAATCGTTTCACGATCAGTTCAACGTCAACGTCCTCGGACTGCTGTTGTCCTCGAAGCGATTCGCTGCCCAGGCCGACGCCGGTGCGAGCATCGTCAACATCAGTTCAAACGGCTCGCAGCTCGCGCCGATGAATCTCGGCATCTATGCCGCGACCAAAGCTGCCGTCAATACGCTCACGAAGGTGCACTCCAAAGAGCTTGGCCCACGGGGAATCCGCGTCAACGCCATCTGTCCGGGGCTGGTGGTGACCGAAGCCACCCGCAACAACGGACTCGTCGACTCAAGCACGGCGGCGGCCATCATCGAACAGACTCCCCTGCGGCGTGCCGGTCAACCCGATGACATCGCGGCCGTGGCCACCTTTCTCGCCTCCGATGAGGCTCGCTGGCTCACCGGCCAGATCATCACCGCCTCCGGAGGCATCTGACCCAGGAGTTCCGACTCCCCCGCCGACGGGAAGCCCTCGTAATCGTCACTGGCCGTGACTATTTCGCGCTGACAAAAAGTCAGCGAAAGAGGCGGAAGAACCCGCGCACCTGCTCGACGAGCGACTCCGGCTGCTCCAGCGCGGCGAAGTGGCCACCGCGCGGCAGCTCCTCGAACCAGCGTAGGTCGGTGAACCGCAGCTCGGCCTCCCGCCGCGACGGCCGGGTGATGTCGCGCGGGTAGACCGACAGCCCGGACGGCGCGGTGACCTTGTCACGGAAGCTGCCAAAGCTCTCCCAGTACAGGCGCGCCGATGACGTGGCCGAGGCGGTGAACCAGTACACCGAGATCTCGTCGAGGATCTTCTGCCGCGACACCGCGTCCTCGGGGTGGCCGTCGTTATCCGTCCAGGCCCAAAACTTCTCGGCAATCCAGGCAGCCTGGCCGGCCGGCGAGTCAGTGAGGCCGTAGCCCAGCGTCTGCGGCCGCGTCGCCTGCTGGCCCGAATATCCCCGGCCGGTGCGCTGAAACTCGTTGGCGGCCGCGAGGTTCGCCAGCTCCGCGGGCGTCGGATCATCAAATGTGCCCAGCGCCACGGACGCCATGTTCAGGTGCACACCAACGACCCGCTGGGGCGCCACCTCCCCCAACGCGCCGGATACCGCCGAACCCCAGTCGCCGCCCTGCGCGCCGTAGCGCTGATAACCCAGCGACACCATCAACGTGTCCCAGGCGCGCGCGATGCGGTCGACGCCCCACCCGGTCGTTGACGGCTTGTCGCTCCAGCCGTACCCGGGTAGCGACGGTGCGACCACGTGGAACGCGTCCGCCGGGTCCCCGCCGTGCGCACGCGGGTCGGTCAGCGGGCCCAGGATGTCCAGGAATTCGAGCACCGAGCCCGGCCACCCGTGGGTGATCACCAGCGGGAACGCGTCCGGCTCCGGTGATCGGACGTGCAGGAAGTGGATGCCCAGCCCGTCGATGGTGTCACGGTATTGCGGAAACGCGTTGAGCCGATTGGTGAATCCGAAGTCGTAGTCCTCGGCCCAGCTGCGGCAAAGCTCCTGCGTGTACGCCAGCGGCATTCCCTGTGACCAGTCGTCCACTGGCTCGGGTTCGGGCCACCGCGTCCGTCTCAACCGTTCACGCAGATCCGCGATGTCGGCGTCGGTGATGCTGACCTCAAACGGCTCGGCGACCACAGCGGACCTCCCTTACTTACTCGGCCGGGGTCGAGGCCGGGTTCGTGGGTTCCATTCTGGCGAAGACCCTCCAGTGCTTCGAACACGTCCCCGAGGCTACGCGAGCGGATAGTCAACGACGTTTGCCACCGGTCCCTGGCCGCCGAAGCCGGCAGCCCAGCTGGCTGTTTCACTCTTGAACATCGTGATGGTGGGTTTCGCCGGCCTCACGTACGAACTGTTCACAGGTCTTGGCATCTACCATCAGAATAACAGTTACGTTAATATTGAGAGTTAGTGTCATATTCTCTACTGAAGCCGGCGGTAAACGCATGATCCTCGACAACTTTGCAGTTACCGACAAGGTCGCCATTGTCACCGGCGCAGGCCAAGGGATCGGGCGCCGCATCGCTATCGGACTAGCCGAAGCGGGTGCCGATGTCGTCATCGCCGCGCGGACACGGTCCGACTTGGACGAGGTGGCCGCTCGCATTGAACGGACAGGTAGACGTGCCTTCGCGGTCCAGGCCGACGTGACGGAGTCAGATCAGCTGGAGCACTTGGTGACTGAAGCTCTGCGAGTCTTCGGTCGACTCGACATTCTGATCAACAATGCCGGCGGTACAGCACCCCGGCCGGCGATGATGACGTCGGAACGTTTCCTGCACTCCGCTGTCCACTTCAATGCCATCGCACCGTTCCTGCTGACCAAGATCGCCGCCCAGGCAATGGTGGATACCACCGGAAGCGGCAGCGTCGTCAACATTTCCTCCCGGGCCGGCGATATGGCGCTCACCTCGTTCGTCGCCCACGGAGTCGGCAAGGCCGCTCTGACTCATCTGACCAAGAACCTTGCGGCGGAGTTCGCCCCCAGGGTCCGCGTCAACGCCATAGGTGCCGGCGCCGTCGACACCCGAGCCCTGGCCACGGTGATGCAAGATGAGCAGATGAAGCGCGAACTGCTGTCCCGCACTCCGATGGGGCGGGCTGGTACCCCGGAGGATATCGCCTGCGCGGCCTTGTATCTGGCCTCCCCTGCGTCAGCGTGGGTCACCGGCACGATTCTCAACGTCGACGGAGGATCCTCCGTTCCGGCCATCGAGATTCCTGTTCCGCCCCTCGAACCAAAAGCGGTGCGCTGACCGTGTCCATCTCAGAGAACGACTCCGCTCAGGTCGATGGCGCCGCGTCGCTTCCGCTTCGTGAACGCCAGCGCATTGCGCTGCGCGCCGATATTCACCACGCCGCTTTGCGCCTGTTCGCTGCCAAAGGCTTTGACAACGTCACCACCGAAGCAATCGCAGCGGAGGTCGGCATTTCACCGAGTACGTTCTTCCGGCACGTGCCGAGCAAGGAATACCTTCTGCTTGGTGCGTCTCAGCGCGGACGAGCAAAGGTGGTCGCCAACTTTCACGCACGACCGCAAGGCGAGGATGTCGCCGACGCCCTGGCTGCGGCCATCCTCGCGCGCACCTCTCAGTTCGTCGACGACGACGAGACACTCGAACTATGGCGGCGCGCAATAGCTTCGGCGCCAGCAGAGTTGCGGCGAGCCTCCATTCTCAATCGTGAAGACTGCGACGAACTGATCGACGCGGTCGCATCCCGGCTGAGCGGCAGCGTTCCATCGGCCGATATGCGGGCTGGGGTGCTGGTCCGCGCCGCCGTCGCGGCGGTCGAATACGCCTACGAATGGTGGCTCACCTACGGCCAGGAACAGTCTTTGCACGCCCTCACCGAACAGGCGCTCCACCTGGTCACCCGTGGGCTCGCCGCGCCAATCCCGCGTGGGCACGGTCGACGATGACGGATACGACCGTGGCCACCCCACCACTGGTACGGCGACGGCTCGACTACCTCCTACTGCCGGCCTTCGTGCTCGGGATAATCAACGCCATCGTGTTGAGCCTGCCGGAAGGACTGGGAGTGCCTGTCGCCCCTGATAGTTGGTGGCCACCATTGCGGGCGTTGTACACCTGGGGTGTCGAACAGGAACCGCAGCATCTCGTCATGCCACCCGCATTGCAGGCCTCACTCCTCTACGACGGTTTGGTGCAACTGCCGCTGCTCATTGTGCTCACCATCGGACTCTGGAGTCTCAAGTCGTGGCCCTGGCTGAGCACCCTGGCCCTGGCCTATGCCGTCAGCGCAGTGATGAACATGTACTTCTACTTCGCACAGACCTTCCTCGGACCCGACAGCCCGCCGCATCTCATGACCTACCTACCGCTCAACCTCCCCTGGGCGATCGTGCCGATGTTGGTGGCATATCGCTTCTGGCCGAGCAGTCTTCGTTCTCAGGCTGGCCGAACGCCGCGATAGATCCCACGTCGGACCACCCACGGCAGCAGGACCCGATGAATCACCCACGCCGGAATCTGAATGGTCCGCCCGTCTGGAGCGAAGAACATCAGTCCGTCGTCCTGCACACCGAGCACAGAGCCCCACCGCGACCGGGAGGCTCGATAGTTCTTGAGCGGCCGGCCGGCCAGGTGGGCACGAATATTGTTCGCCAGCAAGCCATCAGCCCGGTTACGGGCAGAGGACCGCAGCGGGTCTGTGGCCGCGACGTCGCCGATGGCGAAGATCTCCGGGTGGGTCCGCGTCTGCAGGGTGGGTCCGACCGCGACGAAGCCGTGCTCATCGAGCAACGACTCGGGGAGCCAACCGGTATTGGGGCGCGTTTGACCGATCGCCCAGACGACGGCGTCGGCCTCGGCGGGGTCTTGTCCGGTACTCCACTGCACCGGCTCTTGGGTGATCTCGTCGCACACGAATCCATCGGGTACGACTGCCCGATGCTCTGGGTGCACGCCGACCCCGAGCCCGACGAGGCGAGCGCGCACCTTCGCCCAGGCACGCGGATGATGTTCTCGGAGGGCTTGCGGCCCAGGGAAGTACAGATCGACTTTCTTCTGCGGCCACCGAGTCTGTACGTTGGCCGCCGCGCTGACAGCCGCCGCTCCCCCGCCGATCACCATCACCGACGTCGCGTCGGCGAGGATCTGGTGATGCGACCGGACCTCGGCGTCGATCTCCGCGCGCGATTGCAGAGCGGTGGTGCGCCAAAAACCGTTCGTCACACCGGTCGAGATGATCAGTACGTCGTAGGTCTCGATCTCGACGCTACCGTCGAAGCGGCGGACAGTGACCTCTTGTGCTTCGGGATCGAGACCGGTCAGCACCCCGTGCACCCTGCGGACGCCGTCGAGCCGTCGATAGCGACCGAAGTCGACACGGTTGTCACGAGCCCAGTCATCAGGTCTGGCCAACCGCACCCCGAGCTCCTGGCCGCTCACCAGCTCGGGTTTCGCCGAAATCCCGACGACGCTGGCGTGGCGGGACAGTCGGATGGCCGTGAGGAGCCCGATATCACCTAGGCCTGCGATGAGAACCTTGGGCATGCAGTCACTCTCGTCGACTAGGACGTAGCCGCGGCACCGGGACGTCCATTGCCGGTTCTTCGCAACCACCGTCGACGTGCAGGAGTTTGCCGGTGACCCACGCCGATGCCGGCGAGGCCAGATAGAGAGCAGCGCAGGCGATGTCTTTCGGCGTCCCTGGCCGGCCCATCGGGGTGTTGGCCTCGAACTGGGCCCGCAGTTCGGCGTTGGTGAGCACGACCTCCAGCCCCTTGGTCTCAACGCCACCCACGATGATCCCGTTCACCCGAACCAACGGGGCGAATTCTCCGGCGAGGTTGCGTGTCATCTGATTGAGTGCGGCCTTGCCAGCCCCGTAGGCGACGAACGAACTCATCACCATGTCGGAGCACCGCGATGAGATGTTGACGATCGAACCGCTGCCTGCGGTGTCCACCATGGCTTGAGCGGCCAGCTGGCTCATCAGAAACGGCGCGGTGACGTTGAACTTCATCGCCATATCGAAGAACCGTTCCGAGGTCGTCATCGCCGGTCGAGGTCCGGTCCCGCCCGCGTTGTTGACCAGCACATCCAACCGGCCGTAATGCGTGGTGGCCGCATCGATAAGCCAGCGACGATCCTCATCAACGAGCACATCGGTGACAACGGCGAGAGCACTGCCGCCGGCCGCCTCGATATGTGCGACGACCTCGTCGAGGTCGGCCTTGGTGCGCGCACCGAGGACGACACTGGCTCCGGCCTCGGCCAGCCCCAGCGCAATCCCACGGCCGATGCCCTGGCCGGCCCCGGTGACAACGGCGACGCGTCCCTCGAGCCGGAACTCATCGAGGATCACTTGTGACGGCCCAGCCCGAACTGAGGTGCGGCGCGGCCCGCCAGCAAGGGCAGATCGAGGTAGGTCTTGATACCGGGATCGGCTGCCACCACATACGGGATCGCGCTGACACAGTGGTTGGCGGTGACGACGATGCCGGGGTTGCGTACCAGACCCTCCTCGATGGTGTCTGGCTGCAGACCTTTGAACGTCAGCTTGACATCGGGTTCGCCACTGATCTCGACCTCGAATCGCTCCCCCTCCGGCCCGAAACTCCAGGCCGGGTCGAAGTGCTCCTCCCCCATGAACCAGTTGACGCTCGCGGTGACGACGGGCGTTCCGTCAACAACAGCGCGCCAGTGGAACTTTCGCGCCGCGACCTGCCCCGGTTGGATGATTCCGACTGGTGTATCGATCGGCTCTGTCGCCACGGCGACCTCCTGCACAGTATCGAGCTCGGGATCCACGTCGAAGCCCATCTCGGTCACGATCATCCGGACAGATGCCTTGAATCCCGCGCCCAACAGACCGACGATCGGTCCGGCCATCGCCTCTTCTGGCGAGACCCCGAACCCCATGATGTAGCGCACCACATCAGGTGCGTTGTAGGTGCGGATGTCACTGAATTCTTCCGACCGCACATGCGTGACGCCTGCGGTCAACGCCGACACCATCAGCGGGAACCGCTCGGTGATGCCACCAGGGTGAATACCGGTGCCGTGCAATGTGCTTCGCCCCTCGGCGCAGGCATCGAGGATGGCTTTGCAGTTGTCCAGATCGGGATAGACCCACCCGACGGGGGTGACGACGTTCTTGCCCGACCGAAGCAGGGCCACCACCTCGTCCTCGTTCGGCAGCAGAGGGCTGTAGACCACGCAGTCGGCATCGAGGGCCAGAATCTCGTCCATGCTGGTGGTCGCGGTGACACCGATCGGGTCAAGGTCGACGAGTTCGCCAACGTCCTTGCCGTTTTTGGCCTCCGAGTGCACCCACGCGCCCACCAACTCGAGGTCAGGATGCGCCAGCACCCCCTCGATGGCCGCCTTACCCACGCCACCTGTCGCCCACTGCACCACTCGAATCGCCATGCGAACCATTCAAGTCGTTTGTGAGAGTCACTGTCAATATTACAGTGAATCCCGAATGGTCAGGTCAGGGTGCGTCCAGGCGTGGCGGGGTGATGTTCCGATCGGGGCGGGGGCCGGGGAAGGACATCCCCGCACCGGGTGCCCAGCCGGACTCGACTACCAGGTCACCCACCTCAGCGATGTTCAGCACATCCAGCTCGTAGTCGAACAGGCCATCGCCGGCGTGATGGAGCAGCGAGAACGCCGGAGCCTGATAGGCGGTGCCGTTCGCGCGAGTCCCGGGGAGGCGGTTCCACCAATAGGTGACGAGGCGGTCGCCGTCGACCATGGTCCACTCTTCGGGGAAGCTCCAGCCCTCGAATCCAGTCATGGAGTGGTCGAGGAACCGGGTGATTTCGGCGCGGCCCTGGACTCGACCCCAGGCCGGGTCAATAAAGACGGCGTCCTCGGTGAACCACTTTCCGATGGCCGACCAGGGATCGTGCCCCGCAACGCAGCGTTCGCGCTGTTCGACGTATCGCCGGTACGACGCCAGCGCCTCCTGCTCGCGCGCGGTCAATTCTGCCATCGTGTCCCCTTCGGTTGGTGCCGATCGACCGATACGTCGCCGAAAATGATTGTCTCTACTGCCATTTCGCCGCGTTGTCCGACGCTTCGTCGAGAAGCCCGAACGTACCCAATCTGACAGTGACTATCAAGAAGCAAGTTGCAGTCCCGGTCTCACTTGATGACACGGAAGCGCAAGTGCGCTACGCCTGGCGCCTGCAGTACCCGTTCGAGTTCGAGCTCAGGTTTACCTGCATCGAAGCCGTCGAACAGGCGCTCTCCGGATCCAAGGATCACCGGATTGACTTGCAGATCGACCTCGTCGACAAGTCCCGCTTTGAGCGCCTGACGCGCGCAGGAGGCGCCTCCGGCGATCGAGATGGCCTGGTCGCCGGCCGCCGCCTCGGCCTGTGCGTACGCAGATTCGATCCCGTCGGTGACAAAGTAAAAGGTCGTTCCGCCGCCCATGTCGATCGGGTCGCGCTCGTAATGGGTCAGGACGAATACCGGACAGTGGTACGGCGGGACGTCACCCCACCATCCCCTCCAGTCCGAGTTCCCCCATTCGCCGCGGATCGGCCCAAACATGTTGCGTCCCATGATCGTCGCACCGATGCCGGCCATCATGTCCGACACCACCTCTCGGTTGACCGGATGGTCGCTGTTCGGACCGATGTGCCATTCGTGAAGGCGCAGGCCACCGACGCCAAGCGGGTGATCTTCGTCTTGATGTGGGCCCGCGACGTAACCATCGGCGGAGATCGACATCGACAGATTGGTTCTTGGCATAGATTTTCCGATCCAGTGGGACGATCCGGTAATACGTCATTCTGACTTCGGCAGGCAGACGAACTCATCGAATCAGGGCCGGACACCCGTCTTTGGCGGGTTTTCGGTAATAACTGGCGGAACATCAGTTGCACGCCCGACACGGCGCGCCGACTCTGGTGTGATGTCTTATTCCATGGGTGATCTGGTCGTCCCGGTTGCGGCCCAATGAAGGCCTTCTCCGAGAGCGGACGTCAAGAGTTTCTGGCCGCCACACATGTGGCGGTCTTGTCGGTCGCTACCACGGATGGCCGCCCACCGGCCAGCGTGCCAATTTGGTATGAGTACTCCCCTGGTGGGGACATTCGGATCAGCACCACCGTGGCTTCGCGCAAATCGAAGCTGATAGAACGGGCCGGGGCGGTCACGATGGTCGTCCAGAACGAGCAGCCGCCGTACCAATACGTTGTTGTCGAGGGCACCATCGTCGACACCACGACTCCCACACCATTCGAGATGCTCGAGGCCACCGCGATCCGATACCTCGGCGAGGACGGTGGGCGGGCGTTCACCAGCAATATGGCGAGCAGTATCGGCCACGAGAACACCGTGATGTTTACCATCCGGCCCCTCCGCTGGCTCACCGCCGATTTCTCGGATGAGCTATAGGTTCTGCCGCAGCAGAACAGCGGCTATGGTCGAAAAGTGCATTCTGACATGGCGATTGCCGTGAAGTGAGCGAAGTGAGCGGCGAGCCGGTGCACTGGACCGACGATACTGCGGTCTGCGAACCGATGGCCCACGGCCAGGGCGTCGCTCCGCACTTCCACGACTACGGCCAGCTCAGGTACGCCACTTCTGGCGCCCTGGTCACCACCACCGAGGTTGGCACATGGGTGGCGCCGGCGAACCGCATTACCTGGGTGCCTCCTTTTTACGTCCACAGCTCTCGCTCCTATGGCGAGACCGATATTCGACTGCTGCGGGTTCCGACGACACTGGCAGAACAACTCCCGGCCGAGCCATCTGTGTTCGTGACCACTGCGCTGATGCTCGAGGCCTACCTGGCGCTCGTCAACGAACACGAACCCGTCGACAGCGCTCGCACCCGCCTACTGCTGGAGGTCGTCACCGTCGAGCTCGCCCGCGCCGCAAAGGAATCACTGCGCCTTCCGGAACCGAGCGACGCGCGACTGAAAGCCGTGACCGATCTCCTGCACACCGACCCGGCCAACCCGGCGACGCTGGCCGATCTGGGGCGCTCAACTGGCTCAAGCGAACGCAGTCTCAGCCGCCTGTTCAGCAGCGAGCTGTCGATGAGCTTCCACCAGTGGCGAACTCTGCTGCGTATTCAGCGGGCGCTACTCGAACTCGGCCAAGGCACCTCGGTCACCGACACCTCAATGCGACTGGGTTGGGCGAATCCAAGCAGCTTCATCACGGCCTTTACCGACCTTGTCGGCCAGACACCAGGGCGATACCGCCGGCATCGATATGGAATAGGCGCCTCGCAGCCGACGTTGGTGTCCCGGGAATGGGCGCTACCACGTGGAGGCGATGCATGAAGGTTGGAATCATCGGTGCAGGGCAGATCGGTGGCACGTTGGTACGTCGGCTGCGCGAGCTCGGACATGAGGTGACCGTGTCGAACTCTCGTTCTCCCGAGACTCTGGCAGACCTCGCGAGCGAAACCGGTGCGACGCCCGCGTGGGCCAAGGATGCCGCAGTCGATGCCGACCTGGTCATCGTGAGCATTCCGCAGAAGGCCGTGCCCGACCTCGCCACCGGAATTGTCGATGCGCGTCGGCCCGGTGCGCCGGTGATCGAGACCAACAACTATTACCCGCAGCAGCGCGACGGTGAGATCGCGGCGATCGAAGACGGCCAGGTTGAAAGCGCGTGGGTCGCCGAGCAGATCGGTGCACCGGTCTACAAGGTGTTTAACGGAATCTGGTGGAAGCACCTGCTGGAGAGCGGAAGCCCCGGCGGCACACCGAAACGCATCGCGCTGCCGGTCGCAGGCGAAGACGGACCTGGCCGTGCGCTGGTCCACGATATCGTCGACCAACTCGGATTCGACCCCGTCGATGCCGGACCGATTTCCGAATCGTGGCGCCAGCAGCCTGGAACGCCGGTGTACGGCAAAGACTTTGACGCGGACAACACCCGCAAGGCGCTCGCCGAGGCGACGCGGGAACGTACGTCTGAATGGTCCGCGCGCACGACCACCTAACTAGACGCGAGCACAAGCGCCGTTCTTCGGTCCGTATTTCCAGGGTGTTAAGACTTCGGCCATCTGGCCGCTCGGTCTTGCGTGCCGGCGAGTCTGCCCCTACCGTCCCTCAGTAAGCGATCCGTTAAGTACGTCTTAACGAAATGAGGGACGTGTTTTCTGAACCCACGATTACCGCTGCCAAAGTCGACGGCGCGGCTCGTTCCATGCTCGGAGATCGGCTCCGGGCGGCCCGTGAGCGCGCCCGACTGTCGACGCGGGATGTCGCGGGCCGGGCGGGGGTGAGCGCAGGGTTCATCAGCCAGGTGGAAAACGGTAAGTGCGGGGTTTCCGTCGGAGTGCTCAAGCGCCTTTCTGCTGCCGTCGGCGTCTCGGTGGCCGACCTGCTCTCCGACGAAGCGCCCGTCGCGCGGCCGGTGCTGCGAGCGCATGAGAGGCCCATCTTTTCCAGCGACAGCGGATTACAGAAACTGCTGCTCTCACGGCCGCCGATCCACCAACTCGAAGTGTACGAAGGCACATTCGAAGTGGGCGGCTCGACTGGGCCCGAACCGTACGCGCACGATAATGCGCAGGAGCTCTTCTACGTTCTCGCCGGCCACATCGAGATTTCGATAGCCTCCGAGACGCTCATCCTCGGACCCCGCGACAGTGTCGAGTACCTCTCGTCGGTTCCGCACCGGGCCGTCAACATCGGCGCAACCCCAGCTCAGGCCATGTGGATCACATCGCATTTCACCCCGCCGGTCGATACCAACCCCCTCAGCGCGCTACCCGCTCATCAAATGAAGGAATGACACCATGACCGCTCGCGATCGCCTGCTGATCACCGGAGGCCACGTCTTCACCCCTGCTGGAATCGTCGAAGAACCCGTTCTCATCGAAGACGGCATCATCACCGCGATCGGCGCCGACGCGCTCTCTGCTTCCGGCGCCGTCGAGATCGACGCGGCGGGTGGCCTTGTCTCTCCGGGCTTTCAGGACTGCCACATCCACCCCTATCACGCCGGTCTCGACATGATCGCCTGCGATCTGACCCCCTACGTCACCGCTGACGGCTACCTCGAACGCATCGCCGAGTACGCGGCGGCCCACCCCGAGCTGGACTGGATCAGCGGCGGCGGCTGGTCGATGGACTCATTCCCCGGTGGCCTGCCGACGGCGGCGGCACTGGACGCCATCGTTTCTGACCGGCCGGCGTTCTTTCCCAACCGCGACGGCCACGGCGCTTGGGTCAATACGAAAGCCCTGGCGATCGCCGGAATCGACGATACGACGCCCGATCCCTTCGACGGTCGGATTGAACGTGACGCAGACGGCCACGCGATCGGCACATTGCAGGAAGGAGCCATGGGCCTGGTCGCCCGACACATCCCACTACCCAGTCAAGATGACCTGGACGAGGCGCTGAAAATTGCTCAGCAGCAACTATTTTCGTGGGGGGTAACCGCGTGGCACGACGCCATCGTCGGCGCCACGAACGATACCCCCGACTGCCTCGACTCCTACTTGCGCGCCACGGCCTCCGGAGTGTTGAAGGCGCACGTCGTCGGCGCACTGTGGTGGGACCGCAACCGCGGGCTCGAGCAGATTCCCGAGCTCGTGGAGAAACGTGAGCGCGCCCTGGCCGTCGGGTTTGCGGCCACCACGGTCAAGATCATGCAGGACGGTGTCGCCGAGAACTTCACGGCCGGGATGCTCGAGCCCTATCTCGACGCATGCGGTTGCCCGGGCAAGAACACCGGTAAGAGCTTCGTGGACCCCACCACCCTCATCGAGATCTCCACGCAGCTAGACGCTTTGGGCTTTCAGCTGCATTACCATGCTCTCGGCGACCGGGCCGTGCGTGAATCGCTGGACGCGATCGAGGCGGCCCGCGCGGCCAACGGAGACAGCGACCTGCGCCACACGCTGGCCCATATCCAGGTGGTCCACCCCGACGATGTCCCCCGGTTCGCCGAACTGAAGGTGGTCGCGAACATGCAACCGCTGTGGGCGCGGCACGAGGGCCAGATGGACCTGTTGACCATTCCGTTCCTTGGCACCCGCCGGGCGGCCTGGCAGTACCCGTTTGGTTCACTGCACAGGGCCGGGGCGCCGTTGGCGTCGGGAAGTGATTGGCCGGTGAGCACCGCGAATCCGCTGGAGATCATCCACACAGCAGTCAACCGGGCGCCCGCGGGCGCGGCGGGCGCGGCCGCTCTGCCGTTCCTTGGCGAGCAGGCGCTCTCGCTGGCCGACGCGTTGATCGCACACTCTCTCGGTACGGCCTACCTCAATCACGACGAACATCGTTCTGGCAGCATCGAAGTCGGTAAGGCCGGGGATATCGTCATCCTCGACCGCGATATTTTCGCCGCCCCGGTGGCCGAAATCGGTTCGGCCACAGTGCTCTACACGATCATTGGTGGCGAGATCGTCTATGACGCAACCTCGACCCTGGTCTCGGCATGACCATCATGGATCTGACCGCCGCATCCACCGAGCCCGTCACCTCAGCCCCCGGCTCCGTTGAACTGCGCTCGCTCACCAAGAGCTACGGGTCGGCGGTGGCCGTGGACAATCTCACGCTCAACGTGCAGGCCGGGGAGTTTCTCAGCCTGCTGGGACCCAGCGGGTGCGGCAAGACGACGACGCTTCGGATGATCGGTGGCTTCGAGTTTCCCGACGACGGTTCCATCCAGATTTCCGGCCGCAACGTCGAGAACCTCCCACCGCATAAACGTCCCGTCAACACCGTGTTCCAGGCGTACGCCCTGTTCCCGCATATGAAAGTCGCCGATAACGTCGCCTACGGGCTGCGCCGATCGGGTGTAGCCAAAACGGAGATGGCCGACCGCGTGAGCCGCGCCCTCGACATGGTGAGAATGACGGCTTTCGCCGATCGGAAACCCGCACAGCTCTCGGGCGGTCAGCAGCAACGCATTGCTTTGGCACGGGCTTTGGTGAATCGGCCGGCGGTGTTGCTGCTCGATGAGCCGATGAGCGCCCTGGACCGCAAGCTGCGGGAGGAGATGCAGGTCGAGCTCAAACTACTGCAGCACGAACTGGGCACGACCTTCATCTTCGTCACGCACGACCAGGAGGAAGCGCTGTCGATGAGCGATCGGGTCGCGGTGATGAAGGACGGGCGGATCGAGCAGATCGGCACGGCCTCAAGCGTTTACGATTCGCCGGAGTCGGCCTTTGTGGCGGGTTTCATCGGCAGGCAGAACTCCTTCGCTGGCACCGTCTCCTCATTCGACAGCACCGGAGCAAGCGTGCGCACCGCAGGCCTCGCGCTGCATTCCTCACGCCAGACCAAGGGCAGCGTGCCGGCAGCGGTAGGCGCTGAGGTCACCGCGGCGATCAGGCCAGAATCGGTGCACATCACCACTGCCGCGCCATCGGGTGCCGAGGCTCTGTCGTCGGACACCCCCGTCAACTCCGTCACCGGCACGCTACTCGGAGTCTCAGAACTCGGTCACGCCCTGCAGTTGGTCGTCCACACACCGAGCGATGGCCAGATTCTGGCCCGTCTGCCCCGCGCCGCCAACCCACCCACCGAACTCGGTTCGCCGGTGGTGTGTTCGTGGTCGGCCGACGCCGTCCGCATCTTCACGTCGTAACCGCTGCTCCCCCGCCCATCGTCTCGCCGATCGACCTGGAGGTCACGTCATGAATCAGCCACCGAATCTTCGCGCTCTCGTTCCCGAATCGCTGAAAAACTCACTGAGCCGCCGAACGTTCCTGGGCGGCACCGCTGCACTCGGGGCCGCCGCCGTCCTCGCCGCCTGTTCCAAGTCGTCGGGGGGTGGCGGCTCGTCCTCCGACGGCCTGAACATCTACACCTGGGGCGAGTACGACGACCCCGCCGTGCTGACGGACTTCACCTCGGCCAAAGGCCCCAAGATCACCCTCGACTCCTATGGCTCGAACCCGGAGATGATCGCCAAACTCAGTGCGGCGAAAGGCACCACGGGCTACGACATCTGTGTGCCCACCCACTCGTCCATTCAGCAGATGGCCACCGGCGGGCTGCTCACCGAACTCGATCACGCCAAGCTGCCGAACATGAAGAACCTCAACGCCAAAGTGGTCAACACCCCCTTCGATCCCGGCAACAAGTACAGCGTGTGTAAGGACTGGGGCTCCACCGGCTACGTCTACGACACCACCGTCATCAAGCGCGACCTGACCTCGTGGGCTGATTTTCTCGACGCCGCGCAAAAGGAGGCGTCCGGAAGTTTCTCGCTCCTTGAAGATCAGGGCGAGGTGGCATTCACCTACTTCTGGGCCAACGGGATCGACGAAAACACCACCGACCCCGCCCACATC
Organism: Mycobacterium sp.; assembly: GCF_965229105.1. GTDB lineage: Bacteria > Actinomycetota > Actinomycetes > Mycobacteriales > Mycobacteriaceae > Mycobacterium. The sequence goes on along the minus strand of NZ_OZ245858.1, from coordinate 4,092,366 downwards.
GCGGCCTATCGCTCCTTCATCCTCGACAAGATCGCGCCGCACGTGCAGGCTTTCGAGTCGTCGACCAATACGTCCATCTCCTCCTCGGCCCGCACCCTGATTCACTGCTGGAACGGGGATGCCCGGCTGGGCATCCTGGCCAATCCCGAGCCCGACAAGTACAAGTGGGTCTGGCCCTCGGAGGGTGCGAACCTCTGGCAGGACAACTGGGCCATCGTCAAGGGTGCACCCCACGAGGACGCCGCCTACGAGTTCATCAACTATGTGCTCGACCCAACGGTCTCCCTCAAGGAGCTGACCTACATCGGCTACAACACCGGGATCGAAGGCATCGAGGCGGCAGCCAAAAAGGCCGACATCAAGCGTCCCGATCTGGTCTTCATCAGCGACGACATCATGAAAAAGTTGGTCTACAGCCAGATGACGTCGGCCGACGGCACGATCATCGGCATTTACGACGAGCTCAAGGCGGCGGCGGGCAAGTGACCGCCCTGAGAGGCGAAGAAGGGCACGTGCGGCAGGCGGACATCCCATCCCCACCGCGACGGTTGCGGCTGCCCAGCGGACTCGGCGCACTGCCGATCAGCGTGTTCATGCTGCTGTTTTTCATCCTGCCCTTCGGCCTCGTCGTCTGGTACAGCTTCGGTTACAAGCCCGGCCTGTACGTCACCCACGCCAACGACATCCTCTCGTTCGACCGATACGGCGAAGCGGCCTCGCCCGCGTTCTTCGCGATCTTCGTTCGGACACTGAAAATCGCCGTAACGGGGACGGTGCTCTGTTTGGTGATCGCGTTTCCGATGGCCTACTGGATGGCGGTCAAACTGGCCCCTAAATGGCGCGGTGTCGTACTGGCGCTGGTTCTCATCCCGTACTGGACCAACTTCCTGGTTCGCACCATTGGTTGGCAAATCTCGCTGACACCACAGGGTTTCGTGTCGAAGATACTGCAGTGGGCCAACCTCACCGATGGGCCACTGCACGTGCTTTACACCTCGGCGGCGGTTCAACTCGGCGTGGTCTACAACTACCTGCCGCTGATGATTCTTCCCCTGTATGTAGCACTGGAGCGACTCGACCCCAAGCTACTTGAGGCCAGCCGCGACCTCGGCGGAACCGCGTGGAACACGCTGTGTCACATCACCGTTCCCCTGGCTGCGCCAGGGGTGACGGCCGGGATGCTGCTCGTCTTCGTCCCATTGATGGGCGACTACATCACCCCGGCCGTTCTCGGCGGGGCCAGCGGCAGCATGGTCGGTCAGATGGTGGCCGCCCAGTTCCAGAGCGCACAGAACTGGGCGCTCGGCGCCGCCATGGCAGTGCTGCTCATGATGGCCATTTTCGGCACCACCGCCGTGGTTGGGGGTCTTCTCAACGTGATCGGTCGTATCACCACCGCCGTGACATCTCTCAAACTGCCGGCAAAGGAGTCCGCATGAGCGGCAAGAGCGGCAAGCGCAGGTTCCGCCCCGCCGATGCGTTCCTGAATGTCTGGGGAATGCTCGGGCTGCTGTTCCTCTTCTTCCCGATCTTCGTCATCGTGGTGTTCTCGTTCAACAACGGCCGCACCCTGCAGACGTTCGAAGGGTTCGGCATCGAACCGTACCTATCGGCCCTGAGCAACCCTGCGATCACCAACTCGATCACCGTTTCGCTGATCACCGCCACCGGCACCGCTATCGTCGCGACCCTGCTCGGCACCTTCGCCGGAATCGCGTTGACCCGTCGACCCGGCTGGTGGGCACCCGGGCTCCTGGTTCTGCTGGGCCTGGTGATGGTGACACCGGAAATCGTCTCGGCGATCTCGCTGCTCCCCTGGTTCGTCACCCTCGGCGTCGACTGGGGATTCACCGGGTTCAACATCGGTCAGGTGCGCCTGATCATCGCCAACTCGCTATTCGCAAGCGCCGTGGTCACTTTCATCGTGCGTGCAAGGATGACCGGGATGAATGAATTCCTTGAAGAGGCGGCCGCAGATCTGTACGCCTCGCCGTTGCGGCGATTCACCGACATCACGCTGCCCCTCATCCGGCCCGCCGTGATCTCGGGTGCGCTGCTCGCTTTCACCCTCAGCCTTGACAACACGGTCGTCTCGTCGTTCGTCTCGGTGGCCGGCTCGACGCCGTGGCCGGTCTACATCTTCGCGTCACTGAAGGCATCGCTGCGGCCGGAGATCGCAGCGATGTCCACGCTGATGCTGGTCCTCACCCTGATCGTGCTGGGCATCGCCGCCTTGATCCTGCGCAGGGATCCGACGGGTTCGGGCAGCGGGGCCGCCGGCCTCACCGGAGCTATGGTGGGACGATGAGCGCGGCATTGAGCAACGGCGATGTGTCGTTCTGGTGGAAGAGCATTGGACGGGAATCGACACGGCCGGCACTGACGGGTTCCACCCGGGCCGATGTCTGCATCATCGGTGCCGGCTACACCGGCCTATGGACCGCCTACTACCTCAAGAAGGCAGCACCGCAATTGCGGGTTGTCATGCTGGAGCAGCGCTTTGCCGGTTTCGGAGCGTCGGGCCGCAACGGTGGCTGGCTCACCAATGACATCACCGGCGGTCGCAGCTCCTACCTGAAGTCACACGGTCGGGAAGCCGTTGGGCGCTTCCAGACCGCGATGAACGAGACCGTCGACGAAGTCATCCGGGTCACCCGCGCTGAGAGCATCGACTGCGACGTGGTCAAGGGCGGCGAGTTCACCGTTGCCACCAACGCCGCACAGCAAGCGCGCCTGCTCGACGCCGTCGCCGAGGCCCGCACATGGTCGATGACCGATGTCGAACTCCTGAGCTCTGCCGAGGCTAAGGCCCGCATCAATGTGCACGGTACGACCGGCGCGATGTGGCATCCGCACTGTGCCAGGCTGCACCCGGCGAAACTCGCTGCCGGGCTGGCTCGGGTTGTCGATGCGCTGGGAGTCGAGATCTATGAAGGGACAAGAGTTTCCGAGATTCGCCCGCATGAGGCCGTGACACCGTTCGGTACAGTCACGGCCGACACCATCGTGCGAGCAACGGAGGGTTTCACCGCGCAGATCGACGGCCTTCGACGCACCTGGCTGCCGATGAACTCATCGCTCATCGTGACCGAACCCCTGCCAGCACAGACCTGGGCGGAGATCGGCTGGGATGGCTACGAGACGCTCGGCGACCTGGCTCACGCCTATATGTATGCCCAACGCACAGCTGATGACCGCATCGCCATCGGCGGCAGAGGTGTTCCATATCGCTATGGCTCGGGCACCGACGTGGACGGCGCGACCGACCCGAAGACCGTCGGGCTCCTGCGGGAAATCTTGAGCCGCTTTTTTCCCTCGACGGCGCAGGCTTCGGTGGAACATGTCTGGTCGGGAGTGCTTGGCGTGCCGCGTGATTGGTCCGCGACGGTGGGGCTCGATCCCGCGACGGGACTGGGCTGGGCCGGCGGCTACGTGGGCACCGGCGTCACGTCGACCAATCTGGCCGGCCGCACGCTGCGCGATCTGATCCTGAAATCGCCATCGGCGTTGACCGAGTTGCCGTGGGTGAATCACCGGGTGCGCAAATGGGAGCCGGAGCCCCTGCGGTACATCGCGGTACAGGCTCTCTACGCGGCCTACTACGCCGCCGACCGCGCCGAATTGCGCGGCCGACGTGGTACCTCACCGATCGCGACCGTAGCCGACCTCGTCTCGGGCCGCGGGCACTGAAACTGTTTGGTCCCAGCGCCGCTCGCCCTATCTGGAGTCAGATCGCCAACTGCGCATCCGGTGTAGGGGCCGGGGGCAGCGGCGTCCGCAGTGGGGCTGCTGGTTTCGGAAGGGGCCGTGGCGCCACCGGCAGCGGAGCTGCTTTGTACGTCGGCATCGGCCCGCGCTTTTTGTTCCTGATCCAGTAGGCGTAGCGCTGCTTGTAATTGCTGTAGTTGGTGGCGTTGAACTGTTTGATGTAGTTGAAGCGGTTGACGTAATTGTTGTATGCAACATTGTTCTGCCTGGTGATATAGGCAACCTGGCCCTGCCAGGCCTTGTATGCGGCATCGTCGGCTCGCTGTATTGCCTCGACCTTCTGAAGGTAGACGCGCATATCCTCGTCGTAGTCGCCGATTGCCGCAGCAGCGGCGGACACGCGCAGGCCGGCAGTGGCGGGGACATCCGGGCTCCCGGACCCCTCAGAGGCCGTGCCGTCCTCGCCTCGATGGCCGTTGAGTCCGAATAGTCCACCCCTACCACCGGGTTGGCCGATCCCGGCGATCGCGGTGCCGGTGCCGAAGGCGTCGGCGTCGCCGCCGCCTCCGCCGCGCCCGCCGATGGACGCGACCACTCCGCCGCCACCGATCCCACCGTTGCCGCCTTGGGCATTGCCGTCACCGTAGGCGACCGCGTCTCCCCCTTCGCCGCCCGCGCCACCGAGGCCGATCAGCACCTGACCACCGTCGCCGCCGACACCGCCCTCGGCATCGCCATCATCGGAATAACCGTCGCCGCCAAGGCCGCCTTTGCCACCCGCCCCGAGTGCCGCGTCACCGCCGGCTCCGCCGACACCGCCGAGGGCAGCGGCTGCGCCGTACGCCGAACCGTCGCCACCCTCGCCACCGAGGCCACCGCGCCCAAAGACGCTGTTACCGCCCTGACCGCCGTCGCCGCCGAATGCGATGTCGTCGGGGTTGGAACTCTCCGCTTCGCCAACCCCGCCGTTGCCACCCGCACCGCCGCGACCAAGCATGCTGGCACCGCCATCGCCGCCGTTGCCGGCGACCGCCGTCCCGGCATCCGCGACGGCCATGCCACCGTCACCGCCGCGGCCACTCGCGCCGAGCACCCCGCCGCCGCCGGCCCCACCGTTGCCGCCGACTGCCGCTCCGTTGGCGGAATACGCTGTCCCGCCGTTGCCCCCGCGGCCCGCGGTGCCGAGAAGTCCGCTGACGCCACCGGTCCCGCCGTCACCACCGATGGCATCGCCCGTCGGGCCGTCGATATCCCAGCCGCCCTCACCGCCGTCGCCGCCATCGCCGATCAGCAGGCCGCCGCGGCCGCCGTTACCACCGCGGCCGGCTTCGGAGATCAATGTTCCGTCCTGTGCATAGACAGCATCCGCGCCGCTGCCGCCGGCACCGCCTATCCCGAACCAGCCTGCCGAGCCGCCATTGCCACCGTTGAAACCATTTCCACCATTGCCGAGGATCCCGCCATTGCCACCGTTACAGACGCCGACGCATGTGCTCGCGGTCCAGGAGTAACCGTTACCCACGATGATGCCGCCATTGGGTCGCTCGGCGGTGCCGTCGCCGAAGAAGACGCTCACGATCGAGTCGAATCCGGGCGCCGCGCCGACCGCGGCCGAGCCCGGTGCGGCTGCTGCAGAGCCAGAAGATTGTGTACCGCCGCCGGCGGTCCTGGTAGTAGCTGTCCCGCTCGCGCGCACTGTCGACTCTGGTGATCCGCCTGACGATGACACCTTGGACGAAGGTTGCGCGCCCGCGTTCGATCGCGGGGCGGCTGAATGTCCGCTTGGCTTCGACGGCCCGTTGGCCGATGAGCCACTCGAGGCCGACGAAGCTTTCGATCCGGCCGAATCAGAGGTCTCAGCGGAGGCCACAGCGGGCATTGAAGCGATGGCCGCCCCGACACCCAGGGCTACTGCGGAAGCGCCGATCCAAGCCAGCACATATGAATTACCAAGTGCTGCAAGGCCGAACTCGACCCGGCTCAACTGCAGTCCGCCGGTACCTGCTCCTCGGCGACCGTCCGACCGAGCGCGACTTCGGCACGTGTCGGCAGTTTTCGAGACGAAAGAAGACATCAACCCACTCCCCCTATTGGGACGACAAATGAACCAAACCGCTCGCGGGAGAGGACCCGTCAACCACGTAGCACGTCGCAGCATAAAGGCTTATTGACGTTTGCGTCCACAATTACTTTGAACATGACAGCCACTGCAAACTTTCATCCCCTGTCATCGCGGGGAGTTTGCTCGAAGCAGACGGCTGGGCTCCGCCGCCGTCAGACGACACGCGACAGAAACAAGTCACAGCTAGATTTTGACCAGTAGAAGCATGTCGAAAGGAGGCTGCGATCAACACGCAAGCACGCGCCACGTACCGCACCATGGCGGAGGGCACCGCGGAAGACTATGCCCTCATCATGCGCGCCGAGGACGTTAACAACGCCGGATTGGTGCCCCGAGTACTCGGCTTGGTGGAAGCACTCGCCGATGGACAGCAGGCTTTTCCGATCAGCCGGCTGGATCACTCCCTGCAGTCGGCATCCCGGGCCTACGACGACGAGCGATCGGTCGAGTACGTCGTCGCGGCACTGCTGCACGACATCGGTGATACGTACGCACCACATGCTCATGGCGCATTTGCGTCGGCGGTGATCGCACCGTATGTGTCCGAACAGATGGCCTGGATCGTCAAGGTCCACCCCGAATTCCAGCAGTACTACTACGCCCCACACATGGGTGGCGTTCGGGATGCCCGCGAAAAGTACCGCGACCACCCGTGGTTCGACGATTGTGTCGAATTCTGCGAGAAGTACGACCAGAACTGTTTCGATGATCGGTACGAGCACCGTCCTCTTGAGTTCTTCCGCCCCATGGTTGAGCACGTCTTCGCGCGCGAACCGTGGACTTATTCACACTGATCCGTCACTGGTCGACATCAACTGTCGGCGCCGCCGGGGTTCTCGATCCGTCGGCTGCCTAGAAACGCTGTTCATCAGGCAGACTCATCCGGCAAGCGCACTGCCCAGCGCGTTTTCGCTCGACCACTGATCTAGGAGTCGCCGTGAGCGCGCGCCGGATTCTCACTGCGGCTTCGATCATTACGATGAATCCTGGGCAACCACGCGCCGAAGCCATCGTGGTGGACGTCGACGCAGGCTCCATCGTCGCTGTGGGTTCGCTCGCGGAGTGCAAGGCCGAGGCGCCCGAGGCCCCCGTGGAAGATCTCGGCTCAGGCGTACTGATGCCTGGGCTCATCCAGGCGCATGACCACCCGGTCCCCGCCGCGGTTCTCTGTGAACAACCGGCGCACTGGATCGCACCCTTCGTGGGCTTCCCCACCTGGTCTGATGTCGAGGCGCTTTTTTATCGGCTCCGCAGGCAGACACCTGCCGGGCAGCCGCTGCTGTTCAACGGTCTCGACCGACTTCTCCTGTCGATCCCCATGCCGGATCGTGCGAGCCTCGACAGGTACTTCCCGGACCACCCGGTTCTCATCTTCGATATCACCGGCCACGCCCTGTACTTCAACTCTCGCGCAACGGATTTGTTCGGATGGCGTAACGGAACGCCGCCTGCGGACACGCCCGACGCGCGGTGGACTCGACGACCAGACGGCAGCGCCGGCGGTGTCGGGTTCGAGACGCAGGCGACGATGATGGCGCTCGGCGCCTTCCTGCCCGGAGTGGTCCCATCGCCTCTGCTCAATCTCGGTGCGTGGTATTCAACGTTGGCGCGCAACGGTTTTACCGCCGTGGGTGATTTGGGATTCGTCAGCAAGCTGCGGGCACCGATGGAACAGCTGGCGTCGCTGCCCGGTTGCCCGGTCCGGTACTCCCTCTACCAGACCACCTATGACCCCGAGGCGCATTCGGAGCTGGACTTCGGTGAGCTGTCCGGCATGATCCAGAGGGTCGGATACAAGATCTGGATGGATGGCAGTCCTTCCATCGGCACTGCGTCCATCAGCGTGCCCTACCTGGACTCCCCCAGAGCTCGGATCGCCGGCGTCCCGGTCGGCACTGTTCCAGGGTTGTCCGTCCTCAACTACACCGCAGACCAATTCGTTGAGCTGATAGGCCAATTCGCCGACAGCGACGTCCAGATTGCCACCCACATCAATGGCGACGCCGGTATCGACGTCGTCTTGGACGGTTACGAACGGGCCCTGACCGAACATGGGCTCGCCGGCTCCGATCACCGCTGGCGCCTCGAACACTTCGCCACCCCGACCCGCGACCAGTGCGCACGAACCGGCAGCTTGGGCATCACCGCTTCGATGTCGCCATTCCAGGCGCTGTACTGGGGCGATCTCTACGACGGGGTCATTTTCGAGCCGTCCTACGGAGCCCGCTGGCAGCCCTACCGCGACGCGTACGACGGGGGTGTTCGACCCACCTTTCACAACGACGGATATCTGTCACCTCCCTTGCCCTGGTTGAACATTCAGAACGCGGTGACCCGGCGAAGTGCCTCTGGAGCCGTGCACGCACCGGAGCAGTCGCTCACCCTCGACGAGGCTCTGAAAGCGCACACGATCAACGCGGCCTGGCAACAGAAGCGCGACCACGAGATCGGTTCGATAGAAACAGGGAAGCTCGCCGACCTCGTCCTACTGAGCAATGATCCCTACACGGTCGACCCGTCTCGCCTCCAAGACACCATGCAGTGCCAAGGCACATGGATTTCAGGTCACCGGGTTGACCTCGAGCGCTTCATCCACAGCGTGCAAGAGGTGGCTCATCGCCACGACGACGTTTTGGTCCGCGGTGCCCAACCTCATCAGTGTTGACCCCTTGCGCCCAGCTGGATGAATCCCGCCCTCGGACGGCGTTCGACGCAGAAGACAGGTCATTTCGACATTGTCTTCGGATTGCGCCCACACGAGGAGAACAACATGAGCTCGGTCAACATTGCACATCCGGCACGTCAGGGACTCGACGAGTTGGTGCCGTCACGCTACGCGGTTCAGGTCGGCGATATCGAGGTCTTGGTGATCAGCGATGGTGTCCTACCGATTACCGCCAAGACCTTGGCTACCAATGCCGATGCCGACGAGTACGGCAGCTGGCTGGACGACAGGTTCCTGCCCCGGGATGTGCTCGATTGGCCGCTGAACGTGGTCGTGGTGCGCCACGGTGACAAGACCATCCTCGTCGACGCCGGATTGGGCGTCGAGTTCCCGGATTTCCCGCGGGCCGGGCAGACCGTGCACCGACTGGAGGCCGCGGGCATCGATCCGGAAGCTGTGACCGACGTGGTGCTGACCCATTTGCATATGGATCACGTGGGCGGGCTGCTCACCGAGGGACTGAAAGACCGGCTGCGCCCTGATCTGCGGGTTCACGTGGCGGCCCGCGAGGCCGAGTTCTGGGAGGCACCGGACTTCTCCCGTACCGTCATGCCTGCCCCGGTGCCAGACGCGCTTCGGTCGATTGCCTCGCGGTTCCTCGACACCTATCGCGGCCAGATGCAGACGTTCGAAACGGAGTACGAGCTCGCCCCGGGCGTGCTCCTCTCGCGCACCGGCGGTCACACTCCCGGGCACAGCATCGTCCGCCTGGAATCGGGCGGAGAACGGCTGACGTTCGCCGGCGATGCAGTGTTCGCGCCGGGGTTCGACAACCCCGAGTGGCACAACGGTTTCGAGCATGACCCCGACGAGGCGGCCCGTGTGCGCGTTCAGCTCTTGCGTGAGCTGGCGGCCACCGGTGAATCGCTGGTGGCGACTCACCTGCCATTCCCGTCCGTCTGCCGGGTGGCCGTCGTCGGCAACGCCTTCCGCTGCGTGCCCGCCAACTGGGACTACTGAGCGTCTGTGGCCGAACAGCTATCTGAGCCCTTGCGCTCTACCTGCACGGCATCGGTCGCCGGCAGCGTACGCACCGTGCGTTATCTCACGCCTCGAAGTCTTTCAGGGCTTCGGCGAGAAAGGTGTTGAACTCCTCGGAGCTGGTGCTGAGAAGTGCCTTGACATCGCGGGTGTCGGCGTCGGCGAGGACTTCGAATGCACCGTTGGCCACCGCGTCATAGGCCTGGTCCACCACACTGGCCGCGCTGACCTTGGGCATATCCCAGCGGGCCGACATCGGCGTATCGATCATCCCGACCATCAACGCAGTAACGCTCGTCTTCTGCGGGGCCAATTCGACCCGGAGCGCGTTGGTCGCCGACCACATCGCCGCCTTCGACGCCGCGTAGGCCGTGGTCACCGGGATCCACGCCGCCAGAGACAGAACATTGAGCAGTGCACCCCCGCCGTTGGCGGCCAGCACCGGCGCGAAAGACTGCGCGACGCGGACAGTTCCGAAGTAATTGGTATCGAAGATTCGCCGTGCGACATCCTCGTCACCGTCGGCCACCGACGTGTCCTCGGCGGGCGCGATCGCCGCGTTGTTCACCACCAGGTCAACGTCTTTCGCCACCTCTGCGGCGCTGGCAGCCGCACCGACATCGGTCAGATCAAGCAACAGCGGTTCGACCCGGTCGTCATCCCAGCTTCGGGGCGAACGCGCAGCCGCGTACACCTTTCGCGCACCACGATCGAGGGCCTGTCGCACGAACTCTTCTCCAAGCCCGCCGTTTGCTCCCGTCACCAGCACTGTTCGACCATCAAGACGCTCTGCCATCATCACTCCGAGTGTTAAAGTCTGGGTAAGTGGGGCCACTCCCCACATCAGTATGTGGGGAGTCCCCCCACTTATGCAAGGAGGGGTTGCGTATGGCCGCATCGACCTCCCGGCCATTGCGCGCCGACGCCCAACGAAACCGCGATGCGATCCTGCGGGCCGCCCGCGACGTTTTCGAGGTCGAGGGCATTTTCGCTTCGATCGATGGCATCGCCACGGCCGCCGGCGTCGGCAATGCCACCCTCTACCGCAACTTCCCCACCCGAAACGACCTGTTGGCTGCCGTCATCGAGGACAGCATCGGCGACCTCCTCAACGAATCTGACGAGCTAAAGCGGGAGATGTCCGCTGATGACGCCCTCCGCGAGTGGCTCTACGGACTCGCGTGGCAGCTGCGCATCTGGAATGACCTGCCTACCTGCATCGCAACATCAATCGAGGACTCCACATCGCCGGTGCAGGACGTCTCGACGCGGCTCACGAACCGCACCCGGGATTTTCTTCACCGGGCCTGCAGCGACGGGTCGGCGGCCGACACCGTGACCGCGGATGAGTTATTCGAACTGATCACCGCAGTGTCCTGGGCCATCGATCGCTTCGGCGACGACCAGAAACGCGCCCGGCATCGGGTGGGCCTGGCTACCGCAGGAGTGTTCAAGGCGCGTTGAGGCGGCTGTAACGTGGCCCCTGTGAATAAACTGTCTGCCTCTGTCGCGCTCATCGCCTCTGCCACGACGCTGGCCGTCACGCTCACCGCGTGCGGTGCCGATGCCGACACCTCAGCGAGTTCGTCGCCGACCGCTGCGAGCAGCTTGGCTCCCCTGGCTGAACCGACCCTTGTCGCCGATGAGGCGTCATGCCCGACAGCGTTGCCGCAGCCCGGAGGCGCCCCGGAGTGGACATTGCCCGGCGCGACCGGCAGTGTCGCGGTGACCGGATCAACGGATACGCTGGCGCCCCTGGTCACGGTGACCGCACCGTTCAGCGTCGCCGAGACTCAGGTCCACACGCTGGTTGCCGGTGACGGACCGGTCGTCGCAGATACCGCCACGGTCTCCGTGTGCTACGTGGGCGTCGACGGACGTGACGGCAAGGTATTCGACAGCAGCTACGAGCGCGGCGCCCCTGAGGAGTTCCCGCTGACTGGCGTCGTGCCGGGCTTCCAGAAGGCCATCGCGGGCCAGAAAGTCGGGTCGACGGTTGCCGTTGCGATGACCTCAGCCGACGGCTATCCCCAGGGTCAGCCCGGCGCCGGCATCCTGCCGGGCGACACACTGGTCTTCGCACTCAAGATTCTCAACGCCTCGAGCTGAGCTGCCTGACCGGTCGGCACATGCTGCACCGTTGCTGATTCCGCTGAACTGCCAATACTTTTCGCCAGTCGGGATAGCATCGGCCGCGGTCAGAGTAGGCACAAGGGGGAACTCGTGGCGCAGGTGTCGGTGTGGTTGGGGGCAGGTGTACTGACCGCGGGAGTATCGGCGGCGTTGTTGGCCGGTGCCAGTGCGGCAAACGCGGACTCCGAGAGTAGTTCGACCACCGGCCCCGCCAAGACGTCAGCCGTGGCCGGCGATACCAAATCGAACGCCGGTGCGTCGAGCGACCACCGCCCTGGCGCCCAGCGCACATCACGGGCGAGCACTCACGTGACCAGTGCGAAGGCCACTGGGACCGAAAAGAAGCCGGTTGTACGGCTGAGTCCGCAAACAGCGCGTGATATCTCCACCGCTGCTCCTACTCCGGGCGAGCCGACCACCCAGTCAAGTCGGGCGGCGACCAGCCTCACCCGACAGGCAGCTGCCGCAGAGCAGACCCCGACCATCCCGATCATCGGTGACGTCCTGGGTCCCTTCCAGCCGGACTACCCACCGCTGGTCAGGGCCGTGGGTTCGGCGATCTTCAACCTGATCGGCGCGGTGGTCCAGGCCACCGACGGCCCACCGCTGGTGCCCGCGGAGCTACGCGACTCGGTACAGGTCAGCAGTTCCACTTTGGTCGTCGCTCCCGGCAACGAAGTGGCCGCCGACTGGTACTTCCCCACCGACGGCTCGCAACCGCAACGGCTGATCTACTTGCAGCACGGCATCCTCGCCAGCGGGCCGATGTACAGCTACACCGCGGCATATCTGGCCCAGCGCACCAACAGTGTGGTCGTGGTGACCACCATTACCTCAAACCCGTTCGCCGACGACGGGATGTGGCTGGGCGGCGACAATATGCACAACGCGGTCGCCCAATTGTTCCTCGACGACGACCACGCAGCGTTGAACGCCAGCCTGACGACAGCCACCCTCAAGGCCGGCGCGACCACCGTGACCGTGCCCGATGAATTCGTGCTCGTCGGACACTCACTCGGAGGCGGATTCGCCCCAGGCGTTGCCGGTCATTACGCCGAAGGTCTGGTGGCCCGCCGCGCCGATGCGCTCAACGAGAGCGACGAGGCCAACCACCTGGCCGGCGTGGTGATCCTCGATGCAGTCCCGTTCTCCCCCATCCTGCCCAACGCGCTGGACCGAATGGACGCGCTCGAGGCCAGCAACAACGGCGACCCCGCTGATTACATCCCCGTCTACGAGATCGGGGCACCGCTTAACTATTTGAACTCGTTGAGCGCTGTCAACCAGGAGCTCACCGATGCCCGCCCGGGAAAGTTCAACGGAGTCGTCGTCAACGGCGGCGTCCACATGGATTCGATGCTTGGCGGCAACCTGCTGATCCAGGCCTCGGCCTACCTCGTCGCGGGTGTCCCACAGCCGCAGAACCCGCCGGCCGTGCAACTGCTGATGGCGGGTTGGGTCAACGATATGTTCGACGGCACAATCGATCCCACCACCGGCCGCTGCCTGGGCGCCGATTGCGCCGGTCAGTATGCCGACCCGGGTGAGACCATCTACATATCCACCGATAGCGGCGAGGCGTCGGCAGTGGTGATCGATTCGGGGTCGCTACCCGGTACTGACCGCTTCCAACCGATCGATGCGGCTTCGATTGTGCTGCCCGGTATTCGGCAGACGCTGGTCCCACTGCGCATCACCGTCTGATACGCAATTCAGCTCATGACCAAAGCACCGGCCAGGATGAGGTCGATACCGGCGAGGAACTGCTCACGGTCATCGTGATCGCGCAGTTGCGGTGCCACCTGATGTACGAAGGGATAGTGCGCCGGGTCGTGCTGTGTCCATCGGGCAGCGACGGTCGCGAGGAACTCAGTCCGGTCGCCTTCACACACACGGCGGGCGTTGGCCGCGTTTTGTCCTGCTACGCCGAGAATGTAGTTGACCAGCGCAGACGCGGAATCGAACAACGCTCGCTCGGGAACGCCGAGGGCTTGCAACTGGGCGCCGACCCCTTCGAAGATCTGCAGCATCGCCATCTGCCACGGCTCACGCGCGATCTGGGCGCCGACCCAGGGGTGCGCGTCGATGGCATCGAAAATGCTCAGCGCGATGGCCCTGATGGTGTCCCGTGGCTGTGCCGCGCCGACCAGGTCGGTCATCAGACGGGCGATGATGTCGTTGGTTGTCGCCGCCAGGAGTTCGTCCTTGTTGGCGACGTGCCAGTAGATCGCACCGGCTCCGGTGGCCAGGCGGGCGGTCAGCGCGCGAAATGTCAACGCGCTCTCGCCCTGGGTGTCCAGGATCTCGATGGCCGCCTCGACGATTCGCTCTTTGGAGAGCGCGTCAGTGCGTCGGTCAGATCGCCGCGTCGTCGCCATGTTCATCATCTTGACATGCCTGGAACATTGTTCCAAGCTATCGGTTGGAACGGCATTCCAACGAGTGCTTCCGGAAGGAATGATGACGGCATCAGTCACAATCGTCGGCGCAGGCCTCGGCGGGCTCACCCTAGCCCGCATCCTGCATGTGCACGGCATCGCATCGGCGGTGTACGAGGCGGAGCCGTCGGCGCAGGCGCGCACCCAGGGCGGCCAGCTCGACATCCATCCGGACAACGGGCAGCGTGCGCTCAGGTCTGCCGGGCTGTACGAGCAGTTCCTCGACCTCATCCACGTCGGCGGCGAAGCGATGCGGATGCTCGACAAGGACGCCACGGTGCTGATGGACGCCCCCGCCGGCCATGAACCCGGTGAGCGACCCGAGGTCCTGCGCGGCCGGTTACGGCAGATCCTGCTGGACTCCCTACCCGCGGACACGGTCCATTGGGGCAGCAAGGTCGTTACGGCGCGAACGCTCGAAACCGGCTCGCATCAGCTGACTTTCACCGACGGCACCGTTGTCGTCACTGACGTGCTCGTAGGAGCGGACGGCGCATGGTCAAGAATCCGGCCGCTGCTATCGACGGCGATTCCCGAGTACCTCGGCATGTCATATATCGAGACATACCTCTATGACGCCGACGAGAAGCACTCCGCGGCAGCCGAACTGGTCGGCAGGGGCGCCATGTTCGCGCTCGCGCCCGGTAAGGCGATTTTCGCGCACCGCGAGCAGGGCGACGTTCTGCACACCTACGTGGCGTTGAACCGACCAGTCGAGTGGATCGACAGCATCGACTTCACCGATGCCACCGGCGCGCGAGCGCAGATCGCCGCCGAATTCGACGGGTGGTCACCGGAACTCACATCGCTGATCACCGACGGCGATACCGCGCCCACCTCGCGCCCGCTCTACGCACTGCCGATCGGGCACCGATGGGATCGCGTGCCTGGCGTCACCCTGGTCGGCGATGCCGCACACCTGATGCCGCCGTCCGGCGAGGGCGCCAACTTGGCGATGTTGGACGGCGCCGAACTCGGGGAAGCGCTCGCCGCGCATCCCGGTGATATCGAGGCGGCGCTCGTAGCCTACGAGGAGTCCTTGTTCCCGCGCAGTGCGGCGGCCGACGCCGAGGCTCACCAGCTCCAAGAACTTCTGTTCGGCGAACACGCACCGTTTGGGCTCATCGAGGCATTCGCCGCAGAGGGGCCTTAGCTCTTACGAGCCGCACCGACGAACAGACTTCCGCCACCTCGCCGTTCGATCGCGCCCGTCCCGTGCAAACCGTGTCGCGCGAGTTCGGCGGCGAATTCGTCTGCCTCGAAACGGTTCTCACGTGGGTGGTCGGTCAGGGTGCGTACCGTCCAGGAATCCAGGACGTGCCGCGGCAACTCTTCGAAGAGCAGAAGACCGCCAGGCCGAAGCACACGGGCGATCTCGGCGATGGACTGCTGCCAATCGGGGACGTGGTGAATGATCCCGAAATCCACCACGGTATCGATCACCCCGGTCGGCTGATCGATGGCGCACACATCGCCGACCGCTAGCGTCACCGGTCGACCGTGTAACCGGCGCTCGGCGAGCGCCACCATGGATTCGTCGAGGTCGATCGCGGTGACCTGCTGCGCACCGAGGCGGTCGAGGATCACCTCGGATCCGACCCCGCGCCCGCAGCCCACCTCGAGGACATGCTGGCCGGACAGCGCACCACCGGCGAGCCGCAGGAACCACCCCGCTTCGACATGGCGCTGATGGAAGGCGCGCAGCGGATTGTTCATCACTGCGCGTTCGAACGAGTTGAGTTTCATAAAGTAAGGGTGACCTAACTAGTACTTCCCTGCTACCGGTAAGTTGACGACCGATGCCGCAAACCCGCCAACCTTTCGAGGCTCCCGCGCCGCCTAGGCTGACACCAGCACACGGCGCCGGATGGCTCGCGCACGGTGAGCAGATCGACACCCACTCCCACGCCGAGGGCCAGCTCGTTTATCCGGCTTCGGGCGTCGTCGCCACCATCACCGAGCGCGGCACCTGGGTCTCGCCCGCCAACCGGGTCGCGTGGACACCGCCGGGATTCGATCATTCCCATCGCTTCTACGGCAGGACCGATATCCGGGTGATCGGAATTCCCGCCGATCTGTGCACAGCGTTGGTGGCGAGCCCCAGCGCGTTCATGGTGAGTCCGCTGCTGCGAGAACTCTTGTTGGCGCTCACCGAACGGGCCGATATCCACCCCGGCGTCTACCAGCGGCTGTGCGCGGTGGTAATCGACGAGTTGGTCGAGACGGCCGCGCAGTCGCTGCACCTACCCGAACCGCGGGATGACCGGCTGCGTACCGTCACCGACCTGCTTCACGCGGATCCGGCACAGCCGTCGACCCTCGGCGAGCTGGGCCGGGCCGCAGGCGCCAGTGGGCGCACCCTGAGCCGCCTGTTCCACAGTGAGTTCGGGATGAGCTTCCATCGCTGGCGGACCACATTGCGGGTTCATCACGCCCTGATCCAACTCGCCGACGGTCGGTCCGTGACCGACACCGCGATCGAATGTGGGTGGTCAAACCCGTCGAGCTTCATCGAGGCATTCACCTCGATCGTCGGCCAGACTCCGGGCCGCTACCAATCGGCGCTGCCCTGACACCGGACTTGCCTTGCGGCAAAACGTGTTTCGGCAGGTCGGGTGTTGTGCTGCAAAAGCCCGTAACCACCAGCTAGCATCGCCCGAACGCAGATGCAGTGCCGGCACGTGGATGGGAAGAAGTCATGACGCAGGTGGACAGCCCGGAGGCAACCACTCCGACCATTCGAGAACTCACCATCCGGGGCATCGTGCTCGGTGGCGTCATCACCCTGGTCTTCACCGCCGCCAACGTCTATCTCGGGCTCAAGGTCGGCCTGACGTTCGCCACCGCCATCCCCGCCGCGGTCATCTCGATGGCCATCCTGCGCTACTTCCGTGGACACACAATCCTCGAGAACAACATCGTGCAGACGATCGCGTCGGCCGCAGGCACACTGGCCGCGATCATCTTCGTGCTGCCCGGGCTGATCATGATCGGCTGGTGGACGGGCTTCCCGTACTGGATCACCGTGGCGGTCTGCATCGTGGGCGGCGTTCTCGGCGTCATGTATTCAGTACCCCTGCGTCGCGCTCTGGTCACGGGCTCTGACCTGCCCTATCCCGAGGGTGTAGCGGCCGCGGAAGTGCTCCAGGTCGGCGAGGCCGCCGTCGACGGTGAGGGCAATAAGCGGAGCTTGCGCGCGATTATCGTGGGTTCACTTGCAGCAGCAGGGTTTTCGCTGCTGGCCGCGACGAAAGTCATCCTCAGCGATGTATCTGCCTACTTCCGCGTCGGCTCCGGCGGTTCAATGGTGGGCGCCAGCCTGTCTCTCGCGCTGATCGGTGTGGGGCACCTCGTCGGACTGACCGTGGGGATCGCGATGGTCGTTGGGCTGGTGATCTCCTTCTTCATTTTGCTACCCACACTGACCTGGGGTGACATCCCCGACGGCAGTGCCGTCGAGGACATCGTCTCCAGTACGTTCTCCACCGATGTCCGGTTTGTCGGCGCCGGCGCCATCGCCATCGCGGCGGTATGGACGCTGCTGAAGATCATCGGCCCGATTGTCCGTGGCATCCGTGCCGCCGCCGCCTCGTCCAGCGAGCGCCGCGGTGGAAATCAGGTCGACCTGGTTGAGCGCGACCTCCCCATCGGCATAGTGGGCGGCACTATCGTGGCATCGCTGATTCCGATCGGACTGCTGCTGTGGTGGTTTCTCGCAAGCACCGAGATCACCAGCAACCGCCCGCTCACGATCGTGGTCACCCTGATATTCGTGGTGTTGATCGGCGCCCTGCTCGCGTCGGTCGCGGGTTATATGGCCGGCCTGATCGGTTCGTCCAACAGCCCGATCTCCGGTCTGGGCATCCTGGTGATCCTGATTGCGTCGGTGATGCTGGTGCTGGTGCACGGGCGCAGCGAGGACGCCGCGCAGACAATGGGATTGGTGGCCTACGCGCTGTTCGCCACCGCGATCGTGTTCAGCATCGCGACCATCGCCAACGACAACCTCCAGGATCTCAAGACTGGTCAACTGGTCGGTGCGACACCGTGGAAGCAGCAGGTCGCACTCGTTATCGGCGTGATCTTCGGCGGATTGGTGATCGCGCCGGTGCTCGATCTGCTGAACAAGGCATTCGGCTTCGCGGGGGCGCCGGGCGCCGGTGAGAACGCACTGGCAGCACCGCAGGCGGCGCTGATCTCGTCGCTGGCCAAAGGTGTCTTCGGCGGCGATCTGAACTGGAAGCTGTTAGGTCTCGGCGCGGCGATCGGTGCGGTGGTCATCGCCATCGACGAGGTGCTGCGGCGCACGACCAAGCTCGCGCTGCCGCCCCTGGCCGTCGGGATGGGCATGTACCTGCCGATGTCGCTGACCATCGTGATCCCCATCGGCGCGCTACTCGGCCGGTCCTACAACAAATGGTCGGAGCGCTCCGGTGGTGATGTCGAGCAGAAAAAACGGCTCGGCGTGCTGATGGCCACCGGCCTCATCGTCGGCGAAAGCCTTTTCGGAGTCGTGTTTGCGGGCATCGTCGCCGCCGCCGGAACCGACAGCCCACTCGCGCTCGTCGGAAAAAGCTTCGCGAGCTGGGCTGAGATCCTCGGCGTCGTCCTGTTCGTCGGGCTCGTCGCCGGGCTGTACAAGTGGTCTCGGCGCACCGCCTCGGTTGACTAACCCGTTCCCGGTGCTATGGCCGAGTTCACCACTACGGCTGTAGATGGTGGCGGATCAGGGCAAAACCACAACCAACATCGACCCTGGTGGTGAACTCGGGCGTAGCACCTAGGGAACAACTGGTCGGCGACGAAGATGTCGTTCTCTGCGCGCCTAGCTACGGCGTGGGCGGCAGATACGGCAGAGTCGGCGGCGCCGCCGCCGGATCGGGCGCCGGGCCTGCCGGGTCGAAGTACCCGGGGGGCGGCGGGCCGGTCACCGGGTAGTAGCCGGGAGGCAGGGGCGGCCCACCCTGGTAAGGCTGCGGGCCAGTTCCCGGAATCGTGCCCGTCGAGGACTCCGGTGCGGTCAGCGACATGTATCCGGGCGGCAACTGCGGTGCCGGACCGGCCCCTTCCGGGGCACCGGAGGCGGCCGGGATACCTTCCGGCGGTGCGCTCAGCGCGGCAGCGGGGTCGGTGGTGTGCAGGGCACGCCAGATGTCTTTGGCGTAGCCGAGCCCGCCACCCGACTGGCCCTGGCCATATACCGGGTTCTGCACGCCGGGCACCTCAGGTGTGACGTTCGCGGCCGGCGGCGGGCCGACTGGCGCGTCCACGGCCACTGCGACCGGCTGGCCGTCCGGCGGTGGCGGTGCACCCGGGTCAACAGGCACCGGCGTCGGGTAGGGCTCCACCGGATCGGCACTCGCTTGGCCCGCCATCGCCAATGCGCCACCGGCGATGATGACGCCGGCAACCGCGATCCTGGCGGCGTTGGCGAACGGTCTCACGCGATGCGGTTCAGTCATCAACCTGGGTGTCCTCTCTGGTGGCGCCCTTCGAATATCCGTCCAGGCGCCTAGCCCGACCTGCGAGCAAGGCTAACGCCTGTGCGCGGTTAGCGACACCCTGACGACAGCAGGCCATGATGGAACGTGTGGAATCGTCCCGCGTGGATAGGTGGTTGTGGGCAGTCCGGCTGACCAAAACCAGGCCGGACGCCGCTGAGGCGTGCCGTGGTGGGCACGTGCGGGTCAATGATCGGGTGGCCAAACCGTCGACGATGGTGGTCCCCGGTGACGAGGTACGTGCCCGGGTGGGTGACACGACGCGCATCGTCGAGGTGGTCCGGGTCATCCAGAAGCGGGTCGGTGCACCCGATGCGGTGACCTGCTATCTCGACCGGACGCCCAAGCCATCGCCGACCGCGGTCATTCCGGTCGCCGCCCGAGATCGGGGCACCGGACGACCCACGAAGCGTGATCGCCGGGTGTTGGACAGGTGGCGCGCGAGCGGTGTCTGACCGAGATCGCGAGCACTGGGACGAGCGCTATGCCGCCTCGGCACCCGCAACCGGCGATGACGTGCGACTGCCCGCCGAATTCGCTGCCTATGCAGAGTTGTTCCCGACCTCGGGTTTCGCCCTCGATATTGCGTGCGGACGCGGCCTGAGCGCTCTGTGGCTCGCTCGCCGCGGAATGGAGGTCCGCGGCGTCGACATCTCCCCCGCGGTCGTCGCCCAGGCCAACGACCTGGCGCGCGGACTCGGATTGGGCACCCGCTGCCGGTTCGAGGTGGCTGACCTCGACGGTGGACTACCAACCGGTCCAACCGTGAATGTTGTTCTGTGCCACAAATTCCGGGATTCCCGCCTCGACGATGCCGTCATATCCCGGCTGGCAGCAGGTGGGCTACTTGCCATCAGTGCACTGAGCGAGGTCGGCGCAAGCCCGGGACCCTTCCGGGCGACGGCTGGGGAACTGCCGCTCGCTTTCGACGTGCTGGAGGTGATCGGCGCGGGTGAGGGCAGCGGAATCGCCTGGCTGATCGGCCGGAAACATGGGCCGTGAACGATGACGCTCGACTGTCACAATGCTTCACGCCGCGGCGATACATCAGACAACGCGTTACCCTCTGGTCACGCAGGCAACCGGGAAAGAGCTGCTCTCCGCATGAACAGACTTCAGCGCGCAACGCTCATCGCACCGGCGATCACCATCGCCCTCTCCATCTGTGGTGGCTCGATAACGGGCCTGGTCGCCGGAGCGCACGCGTCGCCCTGTGACCCGATCACCATGTCCATGACGCCACAACCCGTGCTGTCGTGCCCCGATCCGGCGCCCGCCGCACCCATCGTCGGGGCGTCCGGTCCCGTTCCGGTGGACGGCGCACCGCTGCCCGACGCGCTCCCGCCGGCTGGCCAGGCCCCGGCGATACCGCCCACGTTCAACGCCGACGGCAGCCAGTCGTTCGGTCAAGACGGATTTCTCGGTGACGTGATGAACCAATTCGGCAACGGCGTCCCAGGCGAGTTCATTTACGGGCCGATGGCACCGCCGGCACCCTGACTCGTCTGGCTCCTCGTCTGGCTCCCCGCCAAGATGTTTGAACGCACTCGTGTGTGGAAATTAGGCAATCAAACATCTCTTCGTAACCAACGGGAGCCGACTATGTCTAATTCTGTGTCGTCCAACTCTGCGTCCACCACATCGTCGGCGAGCGGCGCACAGCGCCGCTTCGGGCGGTTGGTGTTCACCGCCGTGGCCGGCGCCTCGCTGATCTACCCGGTCACCTCAGCCCCGTCGGCGTCGGCGCAGCCATGTCCAGATGTCCAGGTTGTCTTCGCGCGCGGCACCTTCGAACCAGCCGGCGTCGGCGCAATTGGCCAATCGTTCGTGGACTCGCTGCGGGCGCAGCTGCCCGACAAGTCCGTCGACGTGTATGCGGTCAATTACCCTGCTTCCCTTGACTTTGCGCGGGCGGCAGATGGCGTACTCGATGCCAGCAACAAGGTCGAGAACGTGGTAGCCACGTGCCCGAAAACGAAAATAGTCCTCGGGGGTTATTCCCAGGGCGCCGCGGTGATCGCGTACACCACCACCGATACGCTCCCATCGAACTACCAGTTACCCGCCGGCATCACCGGACCCATGCCGGAGTCGACGGCAGGCCATGTTGCCGCGGTCACCCTGTTCGGCAAGCCCTCGAGTGGATTCCTGCAAATGGTCAATCAGGGCGCACCGCCGATCGCCATCGGTCAGGAGTACAGCGCCAAAGCTCTCGATCTGTGCGTCGACAACGACCCGGTGTGTTCCCAGGGCGGGGGCGATCCAGGCGCACACGGCGCCTATGCGGTCAACGGAATGACTGAGCAGGCAGCAGGATTCGCCACGCAGCAGGTCGCGTCGAAGGTGGCTAACCCCAGGTAGCGCACTGGACCCGCCACCACAGGCCATAAGGTCTCCCCATGGCGATCGTCGCGGCGGTAATTGTGGTCATCACCCTGGCGGTGATGACCACCGGCAGGGCTCCAGCGGTGCTGGCGCTGATCTGCGCACTGGTGACCGCAGGTCTACTCGGAATCGCCACTCCCGCAGAGCTGTTCGCCGGGCTGAGCAACGGTGGCGTAATCACGATCGCGGCCATGCTGGTCATCGCCAAGGGGGTGCTGTACACCGGGGTGGTATCGAGGGTGACGTATCGGCTGCTCGACGGGGTTACCACGTCGACACAGACGCTGGCCCGGCTCATCCCGCCGGTGGGAATCGTGTCCGCCCTGATTAACACCACGCCGATCGTCGCCATGCTGATCCCCGCCGCCGAAGAGCTGGAGCAGCGGTCCGGGGTGTCCGCCCGCAGTGTGCTGCTACCCATCGCGCATGCCACCACCCTGGCCGGCTCGGCGACATTGATCGGCACCAGTTCGAATCTGCTGATCTCCGGCCTGGCAGCACAGTCCGGCGTGGAACTGTCGATGTTCTCGTTCGCCCCGATCGCCGTTCCGGTGGCGCTGGTTGGGTGGCTGGTATTGCTGCTGACCGCACCATTGATGCTGCGCGGCCGCTCGATGACCAGCGAACCCGAACCGTACTGGCATGCCGAAATCCCGGTGACATCGCGTGCTATCGCCATCGGCCGCACCGCCGCACAAATAGGTGTACTCACCACACCCGATTTCGCACTGCTCGGTATCCAGCGATGGGGCGCCTCGGTCCCGACCACCGCCGCGATCGAAGAAGGTGACGTACTGGTCTACCGCGCAACCGAGGCGGGCGTCCGCATGCTGTGGGGAACACCGCGATTCGGGCAGTCCCGGCAAGACCTCTACAAGGTGTCTATCGCCACGGATGAGCAGGCCACCATACGCGAACTCGAAGAAGACGACGATATCGTCGTCATCGCCGCCAAAAGCGACCAACTGTTGCGTGACACCCCGGCCCGCCAAGGCGAGATGTGTCTTGTCACAGCCCAATCCGCTGACGTATTGACCAATCATCCGTTGGTCGGACTATGGCAGAAGGTAGCAGGTAAGGCACCGCAGACCGGCAAGACCTGGACCGCGCTGACAATCCTGGCTGCGGTCATCCTTGCCGGGTCACTCAATCTGGCTCCCATCGAACTGGCCGCCGTAGCAGGGGCCACGCTGATGGTGGTCACCAGAGTGCTGACTCCGCGTTCTGCGGTGCGTGCCCTGAACTGGAACATCCTGGCGATCATCGCCGGTTCGATCGGGCTGGGCACCATCGTCGTCAACAGCGGTCTCGGCGCGCACATCTCCGCAGCGATCCTTCATCTCTCCGCGGGGAACACCGCACTTCTGGTACTGGTCATCGCCGTCGGTACCACCTTGTTGACCAATATCGTCACCAACGCCGCCGCGGCGGCCATCCTCACACCGGTGGCCTTGCAGGTGGCCGCGACAAGCGGGCTGAATCCCGTCCTGCTCCTCACGCTGATCGGCACCTGTATCTCGTTCACCTTCCTCAACCCGTTCAGCCACCAGACGAACCTGATGGTGATGACACCGGGCGGCTACTCGCCAGCAAGGTTTGTCCGCTTCGGCATCCCGGTCACAGTGGTGTCACTGGCGGTCGCGTTCGGGGTCGGCTGGGCGATGCTGGCCTGACAACCCGTCAGGCCGCCGCGGTGACGACACTGTTGTACTCGCCGGTGCGCCACGCCTCCATGAAGATCGGTGCGGGGATCGTCTCGTTGGCGTTATCGGCACCGGGGTCGTTGAGATGGACGATGTTGTTATTGGCATCGATACCCGTCACGACGACGAAATGGTCTGCGGCACTGCGTTGATCGGCGGTATCCCAGATCAGCGCCGAGTTGACGTAGGCGATCACCTTGCTACCGGACGCCAGGTCATGCTCCAGTCCACCCAGGCCATCCGCGGCGCCGTCCGAGGTTGCCGCGGTGATGCCGTAGTGCTTGAGCAGCACGGGCAGGTCTCCGACGGAGATACCGCCGGTGTTCGGTGCATAGATCTTTGTCCCCGGATTAATCTCCGACGGTGTCTGCTCGGCGACGGCGAGGATTTGCGCCTCGGTCGGAGCGTCGCCGGTGATTTCGCCGACGACGTCGGCTACCGACATTGCCCCGCAGTTGTCCTCCAGCGATTGTGGTTGCCAATATGGGGCGGCGGCCGCGGGGTCGCCGTACATCCCGGACCCGGAACCCGTCTCCGGGTCCGCCACGGCGATGCTGGAATTGGACCCGAACGCCAGCGCCACCACAACGGCAAGACCGGCCGCCCGGACCAACCGTGGTGCAAGCGTCCTCACGGTGTACCCCTCTGCCTAGACGAGTGCTGCTCTTGACAGTAATTGACGGGGGTGTAGCCGGTCCCTCAGACGGCGGTTACTCCGCCGGCTCCCTGGGTACGCGCCTGGGATGGTCAAAGCATTCGGATACAGCAGCAATGGTGGCGCGGACGTTCAGGAGTTTCTCGATCTCGAGATGCCCACCCCCCTTCCCGACGAGCTACTTGTCGAGGTCCGCGCGGCGGGCGTCAATCCGGTTGATTGGAAGATCCGCAGCGGAGTGCTGGGGATGGCCGGCCCCAGCGATTTGCCGGCGGTCCTGGGATCCGAGGTGTCCGGCGTGGTGCGGGAGGTCGGCA
Source organism: Mycobacterium sp. (assembly GCF_965229105.1). Taxonomy (GTDB): domain Bacteria; phylum Actinomycetota; class Actinomycetes; order Mycobacteriales; family Mycobacteriaceae; genus Mycobacterium. The sequence goes on along the minus strand of NZ_OZ245858.1, from coordinate 4,067,698 downwards.
AGGACGTGACCGGCTTCAAGGTCAACGACGAGGTGTTCGGCACCGTCGCGCCGGGCTCTGGGGGTTACGCCGAGTACACGCTGATGCCGGCGAACGCCGCAGCGGTGAAACCGCCGCAGGTAACCTTCAATGACGCAGCGACACTCGGGGTAGCGGCGGCGACCGCCTACGACGGCGTCACGCAGTTGGAACTCAAAGAGGGACAGACACTCCTGATCAACGGTGTCGGAGGGGGCGTCGGTGTCGCCGCAGCCCAGATTGCCAGGGACCTGAACATCAACGTCATCGGCACGGCAAGCGAGGACAAACGCGCCTTGGTGGAAACCCTTGGCGCCACCCTGGTTCCTTACGGCGACGGGGTCAGCGAGCGGATCCGGCAGTTGATGCCCGACGGAGTGGACGCCATTCTCGACCTGGCCGGCGGAGACGGGCTACGGGCGGTGGCGGACCTGCTCGCAGACCGCACCAAGCTGATCAGCGCCGGAGATCCGGCCGCAGCAGAATTGGGCGGCCACATGGTCGACCGGGATCGCACCTCGCGTGTCCTTGAGATCGTCGGCGATCTGGTGGCGCAGGGCAAACTGGATCCCCACGTCGAGGACGTGCGGCCACTCGACGATGCGGCCGAAGCGCTGGCCGCGGTTGAGATCGGCCACGCGAGAGGCAAGGTAGTGATCGAGGTGAGTGCTTCGAGGTAATTGCGTCGTCACACCGGAACCCCGTTAATCTCGGGCGATGGGCAGTGACGATCGCACGCGGGTTTTGGTCATCGGCGGAGGTTTCGGCGGGCTGTTTTGCGCGCGCAGCCTCGGCGGTGCCCATGTCGATGTCACCCTGCTCGACCGTGCGGCCGGCCATGTATTTCAGCCGTTGCTGTACCAGTGCGCGACCGGTCTGCTCAGTATCGGCCAGATCAGCCGGTCGCTGCGCGAAGAGCTGATGCACCACCGCAACGTGACCACGCTCTTGGGCGAGGCGGTCGACCTCGATGCCGATGCCCGGCGCGTGACGGCCAATCGGCCCGACGGGACGACATTCACCCTTGACTACGACATCCTTGTCGTCGCAGTCGGGATGCAGCAGTCCTATTTCGGGCACGAGGAGTTCGCCCAGTGGGCACCGGGGATGAAAACCCTCGATGATGCGCTCAGCATCCGTCGCCGGTTGTTCTGCGCGTTCGAGATCGCCGAGACCTTGCCCCCCGGTCCGGAACGGGACAGCTTCCTGACGTTCGCCGTGGCCGGCGGCGGGCCGACGGGCGTCGAACTGGCTGGTCAGATTCGAGAGATGGCCACCAGGACTCTGGCCAACGAATTCCACAGCATCCAACCAGAAGACGCGCGGGTGTTGTTGTTCGACGGCGGGGACCGACTGCTGAAGAGTTTCGCGCCCGCAATGGCCGATAAGGCCGCCCGGATCCTGCAGAGGCTCGGTGTCGAACTGCACCTGGGCGTGCACGTCACCGACGTTCGGCGCGATGGGGTGACGATCAGCCCGAAGGCCGGCGGCCCTGACGAGCAGTACGCCACACGCACCGTGTTGTGGACCGCAGGGGTGGAAGCCGTGCCGTTCGCGCGGCGGGTGGCCGAGGTGTTGGGAGTTTCCGCCGACCGGTCCGGACGTATCGCCGTTGACGCCGATCTCTCTGTGCCGGGCCATCCCGAGGTCTTCGTCATCGGCGATCTGGTCGGTCGCGACAAGCTGCCCGGCGTCGCCGAGAACGCCATGCAGGGCGGTCTTCATGTGGCGGCCTGTGTCAGGCGGGAAATCAAGGGCGAGGCCCGCCGAAATTTCAAATACCGCGATCTCGGTTCGGCGGCCTACATCAGCCGGGGGCACGCCCTGCTGCAGGCGGGGCCGATCAAACTGACCGGCTTTCTGGGCTGGGTGGGCTGGGGGTTCATCCACATCGCGTTTCTCACCGGCGTGCAGAACCGTTTCAGCACCGTCGGCACCTGGCTGTCGACCATCACCCGCGCGAACCGCACCGACCGGACATTCATTCTCGGTAGCCCTGCCACCAAGGACCAGCCCTATACCTGGTGATAGGCGGGCACGGTGATGCATACTCCGAGTCAATAGGCGATGAGGGGTCAGTCATGAAGGTGGTAATTCACGGCCGAATCGGCGCACTGCTGTCGATGGCTGCGGTCACCGTGAGCGCACTGATCATGACGGCACCCGCCGCCATCGCCAACCCGTACCTGCCGGTCCAGACCCAAGACAGCGCGGAATTCTCCATCGCGGACGGTTACATCGTGAAACAGATGGACTGCACCCCCGAGCTGTCGCCCGTATTCGACTCCGTCACCTGGAACCCGCCGGGATTTCTACCCGACGGTGGTTCCGGGATGATCCATGACGCCAATCCGAATCTCGGTGGGCCATTCGCCATCACGTGGAATGGCAGTTATTGGGATGTCGAATACCAATTCTGCTGAAAATCCCCGCAGCGCGCCTCACCGATACGCACCGTCGAGATACTGGGCGCGACACGCCCGGCGAGCCAGTTTGCCGCTGGTGGTGCGTGGGATGGCACCGGCGGGCAGGAAGTGAATCTCGATATCGCTCAACCCATGTCGGTGTGAGACCGCATCTCCGATCGCGTCGATCGCCGCTTGCGGATCGGCGCGTGCGGTGCGGGCCGCGCGTTCGGCGATGATCACCACCCGGTCGTGCGGTACCGCGAAGGCCGCGACATAACCGCGTCGGACCATCGATGACGCGTCGGCCGCGGTGGCCTCGATATCCTCCGGGTAGTGCTGGCGGCCACCGATCATCACCGCATCCGCCAGCCTGCCGGTGACATACAGTTCACCGTCGAGGTAGGTACCAAGATCGCCGGTATGCAGCCAACTGGCTCCATCCGGGACGCCATGCGCGTGACTGCCGGCTTCTAACCGGGAACCGAGGCCGGCGCCGAATGTGTGGCGGGTTTCCTCGGGTTTGCCCCAGTATCCGCGACCAATATTGTTGCCGTGCAACCGAATTTCGCCAATGTAACCGTCGGGCAGCTCATCGCCGGTGACCGGATCGGTGATCACACCCCACTGGCTGCGGGCAATCTGACCGCAGGACACCTGGGCCACCGCGGTCGGAGCGTCGGCGGGGACATAGACGGCTCGGCCCACCGCCAGCTGCTCCCGGTCGAAATAGACGACCGCCGCCTCGGCCTGATGCCCGATCGTGGCGACGAACAGCGTGCCTTCGGCGATCCCGTATGAGGGTTTGATCGCCGTCGCGGGAAGTCCGAACGGCGCGAAGGCGTCGTTGAAAGCCTCGATCGCGTTGATGCTGACCGGTTCGGAACCGATGATCATCGATACATTGCGCAGATCGATATCGTCGCCGTTGGCGGGCCTGCCGCGCTGTGCGGTCCATTCGTAGGCGAAGTTCGGTGCGGCGGTGACCACTCGGCCGACGCGGGAGCCGTCGGATAACGCCTGGATCCAGCGAAGTGGGCGACGGATGAATGCCGTCGGCGACATCAGGGTGGAGTGCCCGCCGTAGACCGCAGGAAAGCCGATCATCGACAACCCCATATCGTGATACAGAGGTAACCAGCTGACGCCGTGGGTGTTTCGGTCCAGCAGGTCGATCGAGAGAATCATCTGGATCAGGTTGGTGCCGACGGCCCGATGGGTGATCTCGATGCCCACTGGCGGCCGCGTCGATCCGGAGGTGTATTGCAAATGCGAAATGTCATCCTCGTCCAGATCGACGGTGACGAAACCATCCCCCGCCGAATCGGGGATGTCGTCGATGACGATGATGTGCGGTCGCGCCACCTCGGCCAGCTGATCGAGGTGAGCAGTCACCCCGTCGACCGCCGCCGCCGTGGTGAGGACGACGGTGGGCAGTGCGTCGCGCAGGGCGGTTTCGAGGCGCTCGGCGTGGCCCGGCAACTCGGGCGCGAACAGCGGTACCGCAATCGTTCCCGCCTTGATCGCTGCGAAGAATCCGGCGATGTAGTCGATACCCTGCGGTGCGAGGATGGCGACCCGGTCACCGCGTCGCGTCGCCTGCTGGACCCGCGCACCGATGGCGCGCAACCGCACTCCGAGTTGGCGCCACGAGATTTCGACTGCGCGCCCATCCCCCACGCCTGTGTAGTCCAGATAGCGATATGCCACGGACTCACCGACATTGGCGATATTGCGGTCGATGAGGGATATCAACGTGGTCCCCGGCGGAAGCACAACGGCGCCGTCGGCGTCGAGGCAATCTTCGATCTGCAGGAGTCCGGACTGATCCACCACCACATCGAGATTATCGGAACGGAAGTTGGCCGCCATTCCGACGACAGGCACTGTGACGCTGCCTACAGTGATATTTGACGGCGACGTCGATGTCGCACGCAGATGGGAAGTGGGCACACCATGACGCGGACAGGATTCAGCGCACTGGGCGCGGGCGGTCTCAACTGGGACAGTCTGCCGCTGAAGTTGATGGCCGGCGGGAACGCGAAGTTCTGGAATCCGGCCGATATCGATTTCTCCCGCGAGCGGGCCGACTGGGAATCGCTGACCGAACTCGAGCGTGACGTCGCGACCCGGCTGTGCGCTCAGTTCATCGCCGGCGAGGAGGCCGTCACCGAGGACATTCAGCCGTTCATGGCTGCGATGCGGGCGGAGGGCCGACTCGGTGACGAAATGTATCTGACTCAGTTCGCGTTCGAAGAAGCCAAGCACACCCAGGTGTTCCGGATGTGGCTCGATGCCGTCGGGATCACCGACGACCTGCACAGTTACGTTGATACGCCGAATTACCGGGCGATCTTCTACGAGGAGCTGCCGGCATCGCTCGACGCCCTGCGCACCGACCCGTCTCCGGCCGCCCAGGTTCGGGCGTCGGTGGTCTACAACCACATCGTCGAAGGCATGATGGCGCTGACGGGTTACTTCATCTGGCACAAGATCTGCTCCGACCGCGGCATCCTGCCCGGTATGCAGGAACTGGTGCGACGCATCGGTGATGACGAGCGGCGTCATATGGCCTGGGGCACCTTCACGTGTCGGCGCCACGTCGCTGCGGACGATGCCAACTGGGCGGTGTTCGAATCGCGGATGACCGAGATGATGCCGCTGGCCCTGAGCAACACCGACGATTTCTACGGCCCGTACGGCGACAACATCCCGTTCGGCCTGACGATGGACGAGTCGATGCAATACGCCACGGACAAGGGGATGCGCCGGTTCGGCACGATCAGCAGCGCCCGCGGCCGTCCGCTGGGTGAAATCGACGTGGACTACTCGCCGCTGCAGTTGGAGGATTCCTTCGCAGACGAAGACGAGAAGGCGTTGGCGGCCTCATCGGCCTGACCTGTTTGATGAGCCTCCTCCAGCGCGATGGTCCATGATCTGTTGTATGTCTGAAACCAAGATCACGGTCATCTATGACAACCCCGCCGATCCCGATGCCTTCGAAACGGCCTACCCGGCCGAACAATTGGAAGCCGCACGCAAGGTTCCGGGATACAGCCGGTTCGAGACGTCGAAGGTCTGGCCCAAAGAAGACGGCAGCCCGACGCCCGCGCATCGGATGATCGACTGGTACTTCCCGGATTACGACGCCGCCAGCGCCGCGGTCACCACCCCGGAGTTCGGCGCGTTCTTTGCTGCGATGGCCGCGTTGTCCACCGGCGGCGTGCGCGTGCTGTTTTCCGATATCGAAGTTACTGAATGATGCGGACCAGGTAGGGCGCCATATTGTTGGTCCGCACCGGCGAAACCGTGACACCGGTATCGGTGGTTTCCAGCATCTGCGCGTTGCCGATGAACATCGCCACGCTCTGGGTGCCGTCCGGGCCGTAGAAGATCAGGTCGCCGGGCAGTGCCTGCGCAGGCAACACCTTCTGGCCGGCGTTGTACTGCTCACCTGATGTCCGCGGCAGTTTCACACCCACACCGGCGTAGGCGTACACCATCAATCCGGACGCGTCGAAGCCGACGATCTGGGTGACCGGCGCGGCGGGAGTGCCCGGCACGACGGGAGCGGTGGCCAGCGGTGCGGCCGGCACCTGGGGCGCTGCAGGCAGAAGTGGCGCGGAGTCGACCCCCGGGGTGACGGCGGCCGGGTCGGCGGCCCGGTCTGGGGTGCTCGGATTACCCAGGCTCGGGCCATTGGCATTGCCGCCGCCGTAGGCGAACGGCACGCCGCGCTGCGATAGGCCACGAGCGATCAGTGCGTCGATGTACTTCTGGTTGCCTGCCGGGCGGGTGTACGCATCAGCGGTTGCGAAACCCGAACTCACCGCAAGCAAGACCAAACTGACCATGACGACCAGGACGCGCCTCATCCGAACCACACCTCTCATTGAGCTAACTGCCAATATTTTCGCGCACGACGGTGTTGGCGAACGAACGCGCAGGGGCCGACGGGTCAATGAGATGCCCGACTGTGACCGAACGGTGATCGCCCCTGTCGGCGGCATCACGTTCCACTGGCAGAATCTTGACTTATCACGGCAGTACTGCCACTGCCGGCTATGGCTACGGCAGCGAATATTTGCCCTATGGCTACTGCACTGACTCTTCTGGTTCTGGGCGTGCTGGTCTTGTCGCCCACTGCACTACTGCTGATGCTCGCGGCGCGGTGCATATCGACAGCGCCGCTATCGACGCCGACGCACCACCATCCAGTGCGCTTCCACTATGGCGGTCAACAGATCCGGTGACCGGGATCGATTACCGTGCCGAGGCATCGGCGAGGGCGTCAGAGGCCGCGGCGCGCCGCATCTCGATTGCTTCACCCAGGCTGCGGGCCAGCCGAGGATTGGCCCGCACCACCGTGTTGATGGCGTCGCGGGGTACGGAGATCAGGGTGGTGTCGGCCAGCGCCAGCACCCCGCTGACCACGCGTTGACGCGTCAGCGCGGTGGTGCCGATGTAGTCACCGGCACCAAGCTCGCCGACCGTCACCTCGAACCCGTCCGCGGTGTAGACAACCATCGATACGGCGCCCTCGGTGATGAACCCGATGGCATTGGGCACGCTGTCGGGCTGCTGGATCGTCTCGCCTTCGGCGTACATCAGGCAACGACCATGGGTCGTCATGATGTCCAGCGCCTCCTCGTCGAGACCGAGCGATCCGGCAACAATGCTCAGCTGGGCTGCGACGTAGTCCGAGTGCTTCTCGGGCGAGTTGTCCGCACCGTCGAGATGTAGCCCGGCCCGCTGCGCCGCGTACCACGTTCGATGCAGCAGTTGGGTTTTCGTCGCACCTTCGTCAGAGGGCGAGGCAATCGGAATCGAGACCTGATAGTCGGACTCGCCGAGCGCGGAGACCGACGCGGGCAGATGTCGCAGTTTCGCCGGAAGTTCGTCGGCGACGGCAAGCAGCGTCGCCTTGACGATCCCTGGCCGGTCGGCAGAGGAAAAACACAGTTTCGCGGTCGCCCGGTAGGACGCACCTTCGACCCGGCTGAGGTTGGTGAACGAATCGGTTGCCAACGCCGCGTTCGGGATGATCTTGATGCCGTTGCCGGTGTCGATGTGTACCGAACGCCAATTCACCTCGACCACACGGCCTTTGGCGTCGGGTGCATCCAGCCAGTCGCCGATCCGGAATGGCTGTTCGAAGAGCATCAGCAGCCCGGCGATCACCGGTCCGACGGCAGATTGCACCGCGAGGCCGATCACGATGGACGTCACGCCGACCGCGGTGATGAGGCCACCGATATCGGTCCCCCACACCCAAGACAGCAAAATGCCGATACCGACGACAATCAGGACGAGACGGCCCAGGTCGATGAAGATTGTCGGCAGCCGCTCGCGCCAGCTGCCCGCCCGCGCCTCACCGAACAGCACGGCGTTCGCGCCGGACAGCAGGAACAACATGACCAGGAAGCCAAAGACCGTCGCGGCGATACGGGACCATGTCGCGTGGACATTGGTGTGCTCGACCTGATCGACCAGCAAGAACAGGGCGCACGCCGGCAGTACGTAATTACGTAGCAGCTGAACCGGTCGGGCGAAACTGCTGCGTCGTCGGGCGAGATAGTTGTTCAGCTCGGTCAGCACCAGCAGCAGGACCGGCAATCCGACCACGACGATCAGCGATGGCCAGAACCAATCCTGGTTGGTGATACCGCTTATCACGGTCGCCGCACTGCCAGCTCGAGAGACCAGATGGCCTCGTCCCCAGTCGCGCCGGCCACTGTTCCTGCCGGGGCGAAGGAGTAGATGCCGGTCAGATCGTCATGCACCTTGGCACTGACGAACACCCCCGGCGCATTGGTTGCCCCGTGGACGCGGTGGGCCAGATCCACGGCCTCACCCCACAGGTCATAGACCCGGGCACGCTGGCCGAGCAGGCCACTGGAGACCGACCCGCTGTCGATACCGGCGCGAATCGCGAGGTTGGCCTGGTGCTGGTCGTTGGTGCGTTCGATGATCTCGGTGAGCTCACTGGCGAACGCAACGGTTCGGCTGGCGTGGTCGACGCGGGGTACCACCAGGCCGCAGGTGGCCAGAAATCCGTTGTGCAGGTGACGAACCCGCTCGATGCCATGGCGTCCGGCAGCTTCGTCGATACCTTCAATGAGGGAGTTCAACAGCCCCACGGAGTCATCGGCCGATGTCGAGCGGGCGAAGTCGTCGAATCCGACCAGTTCGGCGTAGATGACCGAGACATCGCGGTAATCCCCGCTGATGTTCTCCTCACCGTCGCGGTACCGGCGCGCCAAGGGTTCGGGCATCAAGCTGGCCAGCAGGTCATCGATTTCCTTGCGCTGCTCGTCGATCAGCTCCTGTTTGAGCGCCAGGGTGTTGCTCATCTCGTTGAATGCCGCTCCCAGATCACCGATTTCGTCCTTGGTGGTGACCGGCACCGCCACTCCCCGCTCACCCCCGGTGACCCGTCGCACCGCCTCGGCGAGCCTGGTCAGCGGCCGGGTGAAGATCCGGCTGAACCACAGGGCCAACAGGCACACCACCAACACGATCGCGGCGATCGACAAGGCGATGTTGCGCGCGAAATCATTGACCGGTGCCAGTGCTTCGTCTTCGTCGATCTTGGCGACCAGCACCCAGTCCAAGCCGGGGATGTCCAACGGCGCATAGGCCACCAGGGACTCCGGACCGATGTAATCCTTATCCGCCACGATTCCGGATTCACCCACCAGTGCCCGGTTCACCGCGATGGTGTCGACGGGCTGTAATAGCACGCTGCCCTTGACAACGACTTCCCGCTCGGCGATATCCTCCGGGGTACCGTTGGCCACCACGTCGTTGACGAAGTTGCCGGGATCGGTCACCAGTTCGCGGGATATCGAGCGCATCAGCTTGTCGGTGCCGGCCAGGTAAGTCTCCCCGGTGCTGCCGAGCCCGTCCTTCTCCCAGCCATCGTTACCGGTCATCACAGCGTTGATGCGATCGAGTGACAGCTGCAAGGCCAGCACACCGGTGATCACCCCGTCGCTTCCGACCGGAGATAACACCCACGGGGTGGGCATGCCTAGCGACGGGGCATACCGCTCGAAATCCGTCACGACGGTTTCGTCCACCGAAACCGCCTGTACCGCTTGGCGATAGCCTTCGGCAAGTTTGGTGGTCTTATAGGGTCCGGTGAGAAGGTTGGTCCCCAGATCGACGCCCTTGTAGGCGCTGTAGACGACATCGCCGGTGGTGTTGAGGATCAGTGCATCCTCGAAACCGAACCGCGTGGTGATATCGGCGAAGAAGGGTTGATAGCGGGCATTGGCCGCCGACCACGCGCTCGGATCGCCGGCCGTATTCGCGGCGAGCGCCTTCTCGAAGTCACCTCCGGCTGGCACGGTGTAGGCGTTCTGCAAATACAGGGCCGCATTCGAGGTGGGCGCGAACAGCGAGGGGTCGACCTGCTTACCCGTGCGCTCGCTCAGCTCCGGACCGAAGACGGTTTTGTAGTAATCCCCCACCGCCTGTTGCGCATTGGGCGGTAATGGGGTGGTCTGCAGCGCGGTGAAGGCTGCCGAGAAGTCACGCGTCGCGTTCACCGCGGTGGCACCGTGCGTGACGATCGATGCGCCGTCGGTGATGCTGCGGTAATAGGCGGTGATCTCGCGCGCCCGGGACTCCCGTAGCTGCGTCAGGCGGTGGTATTCCGCCTGACGCAGCGAATTGGTCCCCGAGACATATCCGATTGCCCCGGCGATCAGTACCGAAAGCACGCTCACCGTCAAAAGCATGATGAGCAGCTTGGATTGGAACCCCAGAGATCGTGTACTCGGTATTCGGCTTAATACCGGCAGTCGCGCCACAGAGGTTCCCCCATTTACACAATCAGACGGACGATTGCGCGAATGTTAGCCCATCAAACCGCTGTGAGCGGGGCTTATTGACGGGAATGCAGGACTGGCCTGCGGGAGCTCCGAGTCAGCTCAGTGCGGCCAGGGCCGCGTCGTAGTTGGGCTCCTGGCCGACCTCGGGAACCAGTTCGGTGTAGGCGACGTTGCCGTCCGCGCCGATCACCACAACCGCACGGCCCAGCAAGCCAGCAAAGGGGCCCTCGGCGATGGTGATGCCGTAATCGGCACCGAAGCTGTCGCGGAATCCCGATGCGGTCGTGACGTTCTCGATGCCCTCGGCGCCGCAGAAACGCTTCTGCGCGAACGGCAGATCGTTCGAGACACACAGCACCGAGACACCGCTGCCTGCGGCGCGCTCATTGAAGGTGCGCACGCTGACAGCGCAGACCGGGGTATCGACCGAGGGAAAGATGTTCAGCAACACCGATTTACCGCTGAATTGATCGCTGCTGACCGGGCCGAGATCGGTGCCGGTGAGGGTGAATTCGGGGGCAGGCGCCCCGACGGCGGGAAGCTCGCCGACTGTGTTGATGGGATTTCCGCCTAGGGTTATCTGTGCCATGCCCCTAGTCTGTCATGACCGACCGGGCTGGCTCATGGCCCGGCCCTCTCTCCCCGGACTCGTTCCTCGCCCGCCTCGTCGACCGGGCTGGCTCATGGCCCGGCCCTCTCTCCCCGGACTCGTTCCTCGCCCGCCTCGTCTACCGGGCTGGCTCATGGCCCGGCCCTCTCTCCCCGGACTCGTTCCTCGCCCGCCTCGTCGACCGGGCTGTCACTGATCGAGTTGCCCGGTGATCCCTCGCTCGATTCTGGTCTGGGTGGTAGCCGGTAATACCAGCAGACCGTCGAGTTCGCGACGAGCGAGGTCGTAGGCCTGCTGGCGCTCCGGCGTGGTCGCGCCGGTATCGGAGGCGACGCGCAGCAGCGTCTGGGCGCGGGCGATGCGCTGCTGGCCGTCGGAGGAAAAATCGCTGCGCCGGGTGCGGGTCGCCTCAGCCTCGGCCGCATCGAAGGCCGTCACATAGTTCTCCACCGCGCTCAGATAAGCAGCTGCGGCGGCGCGGTCGTCGAGCAGATCTTCCGCCTTGTCCGGACGCAACAGGTCCGCACGCAGCTTGGCTTTGTGGAATTCAATGGTGAGTGGATTGCGCATATCGGTCATCACCGGCAGATCGAGCAGTTTGGCGAAGTCGAGTTCATAGTCCAACCACCTGCCGTCGGTCCGGGAGTGTTCCTCCACCATGCGGGTGATGGCGCGCCACTGCGCGGCCTGATTGTTGGAGGCGGCCGCGGGCCTGTCGTCTTCCGGCACCGTGTCCAGGGTCTCGGGCCGCTCCTGCAGTCGGCGTTGCCCCGCGGAGAATCCTCTGATCGCTGCGTAGATGACGCCGGCCAGCGGCACCAGCACGATCAGCAGCTCCGCCAACCGAAACAGCAATCCCATCACGCCAGGATGCCAGCATCACGCACTTCTCAGGCGGGGGCGAACCTGACGTTCTTGGTCTCGACGGTCTCAGCTGTGCGCCCGACAGCGGTTTCGTGTCCCCAATAGAGGTTGGTATGTGCGATCACCTGCTGCGGTTCCGGCGCACCCCAAGCCGTCTGGTCCTCGGTGGTGTGGGCGTCGCTGACCAGGGTGACGTCATATCCCCTGACGAATCCGCCGTGAATGGTCGAGCGGATACACGCATCCGTCTGCGCACCGACGACGACGAGTCGGCCGATACCGGCGCCACTCAACACCACCTCCAGGGCGGTGTCCTCGAAGGCATCGCCGTGGTGCTTATCGATGCGGGCCTCGCCCGCAGCCGGAGCGAGTTCAGCGACGATCTGCCAGCCGTCGCTGCCATTGACCAAATCATCATCGGAATGCTGGATCCAGATGACCGGGACCTGATCTCGACGAGCCTGCTCGACCAGGGTGGCGATATTGGCGACGGCGGCATCGCGTTGGTGGGCGCGGGCCACGACGTCATTCTGGACATCGACCACCAACAATGCGCTGGCGTCCCGGTTCGGCAGGGTCGTCATACCGGCCACCTTTCCCCTCGGTGAGCTGCGTCGAAAAACATCCACTCGTAGCGGGCGGTGGTCACGAAATGCCCGCGGGCCACCTCTTCGTCAACTGCGTTCAGGTTAGGTCCGACCTGGTCGACCAGTGTGAGAACCTCGGCGACGGTCGCGGCAAATTCTTCACCGCCATAGCTGTCGATCCAGCTTTGGAAACGCCGATCAGGTGATCCACGGTGCAGCAGTGCCGTACCGACGCGCGCGTAGATCCAGTAACAGGGCAGGATCGCGGCCAGTCCGGCGGCGAAGGTGCCACTGTAGGTGGTGGCGAGAAGGTAACTGGTGTACGCGCGGGTGGTCGGCGACACCGGTACGGCGCCCACTGCGGCCGGGTCCAGTCCGAAATCGGGCAGCAGCGCGGCGTGCAGGGCCAGCTCGACGTCGAATATCTCAGCAGCGTGCCGGGCGAACATCGAGGTGGCAGCGGGGGTGGGCGACTTGGCCCCGACGATGGCCAGCGCGCGGGCATAGTCCCGCAGGTAGTACACATCCTGGGCGACGTATTCGGCGAAGACGGCGGGATCCAACGTCCCATCGGTCAGCCCGGTCAGGAACGGATGGTCGAGGATCGCGGCGAAGATCGGCTCGATCTCCGTCCACAGCCGCGTCGACCAGGGCTCTACTGAAACAGAGGCCACCGAAGCTGTTGTCATGGCGCCTATCTTGCCCGGAGGAGATCCGCAGCGCTTATTCAGCGTCAGCGCAGAAGAGTCCCAGAAACCCTGGTTACGGTTTGGACAACTAAAGGAGGTCCCACCGTGATGAAACCTGTTGTGCTCGGGGTGATCGGTGTCCCCGCCGTGGCGATGGCCTCGTTGGTGACATTCGGTTCTGGCGTCGCGGCCGCCGACGATTACGCCGGTCAGTCGTACTCGGACGCGTCATCGGCAATCAGCAGCGCCGGCCAGAAAGTGGTCATCGCAGCTAGGGTCGGCGACCAGGACTCACAGGACGACTGCGTGGTGTCGCATTCGCAAAAGGCACCGTGGATCAAGGGCGACTCGTTTACCCCGGTGACCGATACCGTCCTGGTGTACCTCAACTGCGATGCCAAGCTGGCCTCGAACAAGGCGCCGGGTAACTCACTGGCCAGCCCGGAGGGGCAGGCCGAAAAGGCCGCAGAGGCTCAGGCCGCGGCGCAGCAGAACCAGGCCGACGAGCTAGCGGGAACCAATCAGACCATCGGCGCGGCCGGAGCACACTAGCGGTCCTGCAGGATGAAATCGGCTGCGCGCCATGCCATCGCCATCACCGGCCCATTGAGATTGCCTGCCACCATGGTCGGCATCACCGAGCAGTCCACGACCCGTAAACCGTCCACACCGCGGACCCGCAACTGGCTGTCGACGATATCCGCGTCATCGGGGCCCATCGCACAACTGCCGACCGCGTGGTAGCCGCAGAACCCGCCGTCGAGTGCGGAATCGATGATCTCGTCGTCGGTTTGGGCATCGCGCCCAGGGAACATCTCGTGATCGATGCGCTCGGCGATCGGTGACTGTTCGAAGATCTCGCGCATCTTGCGCAACACCTTGGCGCCGGTCTTGCGATCGTAATCGGTGGTGAAGTAGTTCGGCTCGATCCGCAGGTCGGCGTCGGGGTCGGCCGAGGTGATCCCCACACTGCCCTGCGATGTCGGACGCAGAACCGAACCCAGGCAGGAGATACCGGGTTCCTTCTCGATGGCCATCGGCTCACCCGAGTTGTAGGTGGGGATGGTGAATGGCCCCAAAAGTATTTGGCCGTCCACTCGTTCGACGTCGGGTGTGGTCTTGACGAAGGCCAGCAGATCGAAGACCGGGGTGGCCAACGGGCCCTTGCGGGTGGCCAGGTAGCGGGCCGCGGTGCGCGCTTGCGCAGAACGCGATGACAACTGCCGGTTATAGCCCAGATTCTCGTTCAACCGGAATTTGAGTGCCAGGCATCGGTGTTCACGCATCCGCCGGCCGACGTTATCCCGTTCGAGATACACCTGAACACCCGCCGCCGCCAGCACATCGCGGGGTCCGATTCCGGATAGCTGCAACAGCTTTGGGCTACTGAGGCTGCCCATCGCGATGATGACTTCGCGGGTGGCCCGCAGCTGCGCCACACCGTTGGCATTCGCGACTTCGACCCCGACGGCGCGGCCGTGCTCGAAGACGATCCGGCGCGCGATGGTATTGGTGCTGACCGTGAGGTTGACCCTGCCAAGGGCGGGTTTCAGAAAGGCGTCGGCCGCGCTGACCCGGCGGCCGTTCTTGATCGTCGACGGTGCGAATCCGATCCGCGGTTCGTCGCACTCGTTGACATCATCCATCGCCCGTAGGCCGAGTTTATTGGCCGCACTGATCATTTCGGTGTCGAGTACATCCGGGTCACGCATCATGGAGATGTTCAGAGGCCCGCCGATGCCGCGGGTTGGTGACGCACCGAATTCGTTGTTCTCGAATGAGGTGAAGATCGGCAAGATGTCGTTCCAGCCCCACCCTTTGTTGCCGAGGCGTTCCAGCTCGTCATAGTCGCCGCGGTTACCGCGGTTGTAGACCATGCCGTTGATGGAGCTTGATCCGCCGAGCACCTTCCCGCGCGTCCAGTGCTCGGCTCGCTGCTTCGGTCCGAACGGGACGGTGGTGTGCCGCCACACGTACTTCTGGTTCTCCAGCAGCATCCCCGACCCCTTGGGCACGTGGATCATCGGATGGCGGTCGGTACCGCCGGCCTCCAGCAGCAGAACGGTGTTTCGTGGGTCGGCCGAGAGTCGGTTGGCGAGTACGCAACCCGCAGACCCGGCCCCGGCGATGATGTAGTCGTAACTGCTCATGCACCGTTCCCTCGTATCAGTCAGTGACGCGCTACGAGCGTACGGTACCCATTACGATTTATTCACAAAATGTAACTGCATCATTGAGCGGCCCTGACCGCACTCAACCGCCGCCGCCAACGGGTGATGACATCGGGGTCGGTAACCGCGAAACGCTGAAGCAGTTCAGGATCCGGAGCCGCAGGCATCGGGGCGACGGGCAGGTATCCGTCGACCGGCAGCAACGAGCGTGACGCGGCCACCACGTCGCCACCGAGCACCGTTGCGGTGCCGAGTCCGCACGCGAACGGCAGTTCCGGCAGCGCGCCGGCCAGAGCCAGCCCGGCGGCCAGCCCGATACTTGTTTCCAGGTTCGACGCCACCACACAGGGCAGCCCGGCGGTTTCGGCGATCCGTAGCGCGCGCCGCACTCCCCCCAGCGGCCCGCAACGCAGCACCGCGATATCCGCGGCTTCCGTGAGCGAAACAGCAAGGGGTGGCACGGCATAGCGAATCGACATGTCGACGGCAACTCTGACCTCGACCTTCCGCCGAACAGCCGCCAGCTCCTCGATGGTGCGACATGGCTGCACGACGTACTCCAAAGCACCTGCCGCCGATGCCAGCGCGGTAATCGAGGTCACGGCGGTATCGACATCCCACCGCCGATTGGCGTCACACCGAATGGCGCCGCCAGGACCGAGCGCAGCGCGCACCGCCTCCAGCCGGGCGATATCGCCGGCCAGCGAACCCGGCTGAGCGGCGACGACGACATCGGCCGTGGTGCATCCCGACCGCGTGACCAAGTCGAAAGCCAGGTCAGGGTCGACCGGGGGCACCGGTACAGCGACGGGCACCCGCCCACGCACCGGGTCTGGCCAACCAACGGTGCCCACCTCGATGGCCGCGGTCAGCCACCGCACCGCCGCGTGATCATCGACGGTGCCGGGCGGGCTGAACTCACCCCATCCCTGCGGGCCTTCCAGCAGCATGCCTTGGCGGATGACCTGGTCGTCGAAGCCCTCCAATACGGGAATCGCGAAGATCGGCGCGTCGTCAAAATCGATCAGAGTTCTCATGGGCGTTACCAAGCTAGCGGCTCTTCCCGCGCCAGTGCTGGGCACGGCCAATTAACCTCGCACCTATGGCGAATGTCTTGACCGTCAACGTGGCGCAATTACAGACCAACCCCGATCCCAAGGGCGGCCCGACCGGTATCGGCAAGCGGCCCATCGACGAGGTGGTCGCGATCCGGGCACCCGGCCCGAGGAAAGGCGGCCTCGGCAGCGGCCTGGTCGGTGATGCCATCGGCAATCCCAAATTTCACGGCGGCGACGATCAGGCGGTGTACGCGTACGCCCGAGAAGATCTGGACGCCTGGGAGAGCAGCCTCGATCGAACATTGGCCAACGGTGAGTTCGGCGAGAATTTCACCACGGCAGGCGCAGACGTGACCGGCGCCAGGATCGGCGAACGGTGGCAGGTCGGCTCGGCCGGTTTGGTGCTGGAGGTGTCCAGCCCACGGACACCGTGCCGAACCTTCGCGGCCTGGCTCGAGGTGCGGGGCTGGATGAAGACGTTCACTACGGCTGCGGTGCCCGGTGCCTACTTCCGGGTGATCACCCCTGGCAGCGTGCTCGCAGGCGATCAGATCGAGATCATCGAACGCCCTGACCATGACGTGACGGTGGGACTGGTCTTTCGGGCGATGACCTCGGAGCCAGAGCTCCTGCCTCGCATTCTCGAGGCCGATGCCCTGCCAGAAGCGATCACGAAGCTGGCCCGCAGACGTTCGTGACGACGCGTTCAGCGCCACCACTACGATCAGGCACAAGCGAAAATCAAGCACAAGCGCTCTGGCGCGTACCTCCCCGATGGCTCGAAAGGGCGTTCTGTGACCTTTTCCCTTGCGTTGACTGACGATCAGGTCCATCTGCGTGATTGGGTGCACGAATTCGCCGAGAAGGTGATTCGGCCGGCCGCCCACGAATGGGACGAGCGCGAGGAGACGCCGTGGCCGATCCTGCAGGAAGCGGCAAAGATCGGCCTGTACGGCTACGAGACCATGGTGACGCTGCGCTCCGATGAGACCGGGCAGAGTTTTCCGATCCTCGCCGAGGAGCTGTTCTGGGGAGACGCCGGCATCGGGATGGCGCTGATGGGTACCGGTCTGGCCGCCGCGGGTATTGCTGCGGCGGGCACCATCGAACAGGTCATCGAGTGGGTGCCACAGTGTTACGGCGACGAGAACGATGTCAAAGTCGGGGCGTTCTGCTCCTCGGAGCCCGAGGCCGGGTCCGACGTCGCCAACATGCGCACCACGGCGAAGTACGACGAGGCCGCCGATGAATGGGTGATTTCGGGACAGAAGGCGTGGGTGACCAATGGCGGTATCGCCGACGTCTTGGTGGTGCAGGCAGTCGTCGACGGCGACCTCGGGTCACGCGGTCAGGCGGCCTTCATCATGGCTGCCAACACGCCGGGTATCGCGGCGCCGCAGAAGCTGAAAAAGCATGGCCTGCGTGCCTCGAACACCGCGGATATCTTCTTCGACGACGTGCGCGTGCCCGGCAGCGCGATCCTCGGCGGCAAGGACAAACTGGACGAGAAGCTGGCGCGGGCGCGCGAGGGCCTGAAGGCCGGCGGACAGGCCGCAATGGCCACCTTCGAACGCACCCGGCCGACCGTCGCCGCGATGGCCGTCGGGGTGGCCAGGGCCGCGTACGAGTACGCCCTGGAGTACGCCAAGGGCCGGGTGGTGTTCGGGCGCCCCATCATCGAAAACCAGGCCATCTCGTTTCTGCTGGCCGATATCGCCACCGAGATCGACGCGGCCAGGTTGCTGACGCGTCGGGCCGCCTGGATGGGTGCGACCGGCCAGCGCTTCACTCACGCCGAGGGATCGATGAGCAAGCTCAAGGCCGGCCGGGTGGCCGTCTGGTCGACCGAACGCGCAATGCAGATCCTCGGCGGCGTCGGCTATACGCGGGAGTACCCGGTGGAGCGAATGCACAGGGATGCCAAGATCTTTGACATTTTCGAGGGCACCGAGCAAATTCAGCAGTTGGTCATCGCCCGGTCGATCTCCGGTGTCCGGCTCTCCTGAACCGATGGGTGTACTGCGAACTCCCGACGACCGCTTCAACGGCCTGCCCGGCTATCTCTTCGAACCGAATTATCAAACGGTCGAGACCCGGGGAATTGATCCGCTGCGCATGCACTATGTCGATGCCGGCCCAGCGGACGGGCCGGTGGTGCTGCTGCTGCACGGCCAACCCACGTGGTCCTATCTGTACCGGGACGTCATCGCGGTGCTGGCCGCCGCGGGCCTACGCGTCATCGCCCCAGACAACATCGGGTTCGGTCGGTCCGACAAACTCACCGAGCCAACCGATTACACATTCCGCCGCCATATCGACTGGATGCACAGTCTGATCGCACGTCTTGACCTGCGCGATATCACCCTCGTCGTCCAAGACTGGGGCGGCCCGATCGGACTGAGCGTGCTGGCTCGCGACCCCGACCGCTTCGCACGGGTGGTCGCCACCAACACGATTCTGCACACGTGCGACCCCGCGCTGGACGGCGCACTGACCTGGGCTCATCACGGCGTCGGCGATGACCGGGTGCTGCTGCAGGAAAGCCTGCTCGACTATGTGGCGTTCTACCAGCGCTCCCCCGATATCGTCGCGAGCTTCTTCCTTGAGGCCGTCGCGGGCCCGCTGGACGCACAGGTGCTCGCTGCCTACGACGCCCCGTTTCCCGATCGGTCCTATAAGGCTGGTTTACGACAACAGATCGCGTTGGTGCCGTTGACCCGCAATGACCCCGGCGCGATGATCGGCCGAGCGACGATGGCCGTCCTGGAACAGTGGCGACGGCCATTCCTGACGGCATATTCCGATGGGGATCCGGCGACCCGCGGATGGGACGCCGTTTTTCAGCAGCGCATCCCTGGAGCTGCAGGTCAGGCCCACACCACCATCACCGGAGCCGGTCATTTCGTGCAGGAGCAGCGCGGTGCCGAACTAGGCCGCATCATCGCGGAATTCGTCGGCGCGACCTGAGTCGAAAAATCGCCGGTACTCTGTTACTAGAGTGACAGTAGTGATTATTGGGTAACCCGCGGGTGCCCAACCATGGAAACCGACGAAGATCAGGCCGAGGGAGAGGACCGTGTCTTTCACCAGCACGTCCGCCAGCAGCGCGTCGCTGCTCAGGGGTCCCCGGTTGATGGCCGCCATTGCCGTACTGATGGCGGGCTTCGTCAGCACTACGACCGGGATGCCGACCGCGTCCGCCGCCGACTGCCCCGATATTGAGGTGGTGTTCGCCCGCGGCACCGACGAGCCGGCCGGCATCGGCCGCGTCGGACAGGCGCTCGTCGACGAGCTCAAACCTTTGGTGAAGGGCAAGTCCATCCGCACCTATGCCGTGCAGTACCCGGCATCGTGGGATTTCCTGGCCGCGGCCGCCGGTGCCAACGACGCGAGCACCCATATCCAGGCCACCGCCGCGAAGTGCCCGAAAACCAAGATGGTGCTCGGTGGATATTCGCAGGGTGCGGCGGTCATCGATGTGATCACCACCTCGCCGATCGCCGGGCTCGGATTTGCGGCTCCGATGCCGGCGGCCGTCGCCAACCACGTTGCTGCAGTTGCCGTTTTCGGTAATCCCTCGGCCCGGCTGGGACAGCCGCTGACCAGGATGAGCCAGCTCTACGGCGCCAAGACCGCCGATATGTGCAACGTCGCGGACCCGATCTGCTCACTCGGCAAAGATTTCAACTCGCATGTGACCTATCCGGAATCGGGTTTGGTCAAGACGGCCGCGAAGTGGGCGGCTGAACACATCTTGCAAAATGTTGCCTCCCAAGGGGAATCACCGAAGGCCGGTCCTGCGAAAAAACCTGACCGCACAAAGTCTTGACTGATTCCAGAAAAGTCGACATAGTTTCCGGGTGCCGGCTTCCAGGTCCTCGTCGGGGGGATATCAGGATCTGCTGCGCGGGGCCTCGCTGCGAGTGACCCGCCCGCGGGTGGCGGTGCTCGAAGCCGTCGACATCCATCCACACGCCGACACCGAAACCGTCTTCGCAGCCGTCCGCACCGACCTACCCGAGGTATCGCGCCAGGCCGTCTACGACGTACTGAACGCGCTGACCGCCGTCGGGTTGGTGCGGCGGATCCAGCCGTCGGGGTCAGTCGCCCGCTACGAGTCGCGGGTCGGTGACAACCACCATCACATCGTCTGCCGGTCCTGCGGCGTCATCTCCGATGTCGACTGCGCCGTGGGTGAAGCACCCTGCTTGACCGCGGCCGACCCAGACGGCCGTCTTGACGGTTACCTCGTGGACGAGGCCGAGGTCATCTACTGGGGCCTGTGCCCTGACTGCAGTCCGCCGGACGCCACCGCGCCGCAAAGCGCGGCGCCACACACTTCGGGATCACGCCCGTGATCACAGCCCGAATCACCCACTCCCGGAAGGAATATCGTGCCTGACGACCGCCCGATAGAACAAAGCCCACCCATTGGCGAGGCTCAGACCGACCAGACCGAAGGCAGTTGCCCCGCCGGCTTCGGCAAGGTCAAACCACCGGTCGAGGGTGGCGGCAACCGTGACTGGTGGCCCAACCAGCTCAACCTGAAGATCCTGCAGAAGAACCCCGACGTCATCAACCCGCTCGATCCGGACTTCGACTACTCAGCAGCGGTTCAGACCCTCGATGTCGACGCGCTCAAGGCCGATGTCGAGGCCGTCATGACCACCTCGCAGGACTGGTGGCCCGCCGACTTCGGGCACTACGGCCCGTTCTTCATCCGGATGTCATGGCATGCCGCAGGCACCTACCGGGTGCAGGACGGCCGCGGCGGCGGTGGCGCGGGTATGCAGCGCTTCGCCCCGCTGAACAGCTGGCCCGATAACGTCAGCCTGGACAAGGCCCGTCGCCTGCTGTGGCCGGTCAAGAAGAAGTACGGCAAGAACCTGTCGTGGGCGGACCTGATCGTCTTCGCCGGCAACCATGCCCTGGAGCACATGGGCTTCCAGACCGCAGGGTTTGCCTTCGGCCGCGAAGATCGCTGGGAGCCCGAAGAGGACGTGTACTGGGGTCCCGAGCTCGAATGGCTCGACGACAAGCGCTACACCGGCAAGCGCGACCTCGAAAACCCCTTGGCCGCAGTGCAGATGGGTCTGATCTACGTCAACCCCGAAGGCCCCAACGGCAACCCCGATCCGCTGGCCTCTGCCATCGATATCCGGGACACCTTCGG
Source organism: Mycobacterium sp. (assembly GCF_965229105.1). Classification (GTDB taxonomy): domain Bacteria; phylum Actinomycetota; class Actinomycetes; order Mycobacteriales; family Mycobacteriaceae; genus Mycobacterium. Next base: position 4,046,285 of record NZ_OZ245858.1, on the reverse strand, counting down.
CCGGATGGCGATGAACGATATCGAGACCGCCGCGCTGATCGTCGGTGGCCACACCTTCGGCAAGACTCACGGCAATGGTGACGCCGAACTCGTCGGGCCCGAGCCCGAGGCCGCTCCGATCGAGCTGCAGGGCCTGGGTTGGCACAACCCGCAGGGCACCGGTGTCGGCCCCGACGCCATCTCCAGTGGCCTGGAGGTCACCTGGACCCACACCCCGACCAAGTGGGACAACAGCTTCCTGGAGATCCTCTACGGCAACGAGTGGGAGCTGTTCAAGAGCCCCGCGGGTGCCAACCAGTGGCGACCCAAGGACGGCGGCTGGGCCAACTCGGTGCCAGATGCCTTCGGCCCCGGCAAGACCCACCCGTCGATGCTGACCTCTGACCTGGCGCTTCGTTTCGATCCGATCTACGAAAAGATCACCCGCCGTTGGTTGGATCATCCCGAGGAACTCGCCAAGGAGTTCGCCAACGCCTGGTTCAAGCTATTGCACCGCGATATGGGCCCGGTGGTGCGCTACCTCGGTCCGCTGGCACCTGCGCAGACCTGGTTGTGGCAGGACGTCACCCCGGCAGGCACTTCACTGAGCGATGCGGATATCGCAACGCTCAAGGCAGCCATCCTGGCCTCGGATCTGACTGTGTCGCAGCTGGTTTCGACCGCATGGAAAGCGGCGTCGTCGTTCCGCGGCAGTGATAAGCGCGGTGGCGCCAACGGTGGCCGCATTCGCCTGCAGCCGCAGGCCGGGTGGGAACTCAATGAGCCTGACGAGCTGGCCCAGGTCGTGCGCAAGCTCGAAGAGATCCAGAAGTCGTCCGGCACCGGGGTGTCCTTCGCCGACCTGGTCGTCCTCGGTGGCGCGGTTGGTGTCGAAAAGGCAGCCAAGGACGCCGGATTCGATGTCACGGTGCCCTTCACGCCGGGCCGCGGCGATGCGACTCAGGAGCAGACCGACGTCGAATCGTTCGCGTACCTGGAGCCGCATTCCGACGGGTTCCGCAACTACCTCGGCAAGGGTGGCCAGCTGCCCGCCGAGTTCCGGTTGGTGGACCGGGCGAATCTGCTGGGGCTGTCCGCTCCCGAGATGACGGTTCTAGTCGGCGGCCTTCGGGTGCTGGGCACGAACTTCGGCGACACCAAACTCGGTGTGCTGACCGATAAGCCGGGCACGTTGACCAACGACTTCTTCGTCAACCTGCTCGATATGGATACCGTCTGGTCGCCGTCACCTGCGGACGACGGAACCTATGTCGGCACGGATCGCACCTCGGGTGCGCAGAAGTACACCGGCAGTCGCATCGATCTGCTCTTCGGCTCCAACTCGCAGCTACGCGCCGTGGCCGAGGTGTACGCCGAGGACGACGCGAAGGAGAAGTTCGTGAAGGACTTCGTCGCCGCATGGGTCAAGGTGTCCAACGCCGACCGGTTCGACGTGTAAACAGGTAATTCGACGACGACACCCCGCGGGCCCGGCCCGCGGGGTGTTGTTGTGTAATCACTTCTGTCGCAATGGTTTCAGTGGTCACAATTCGGGCTGTTCTGTCGGCAGGGCGACATAGTATTCGAACATGCTTTCGACGTGCGTGATTGGTTTGCCGGAGGAGTTCGACGCTCCCCTGGCCGCCATCGACACTGCCGTGGAGAGCCTGCTCGCCGGGGATGTCGATACATTGACAGCCGGTCAGCACCTGGCCCTGCTACGCCGCCTGGAACACGCCACCCGACGCCTTTCGGCGACCGCCATACCCGCGTTGGTCGCGCTGCATCAGTACGCGACGGCCGAGGAAGTCGCCGACACCGTCCCGATGGCCCTGGCGTCGGCACTCCGGATCAGCCCCAAAGACGCCCGTCGACGCATCCACGAAGCCGAAGACCTGACCCCGCGTCGGGCGATGACCGGCGAGCAGCTGCCGCCGACGCTGGAGCACACCGCCCCCCGCTACCGCCAGGGCCGCATCGGCGGCGACCACGTCACGGTGATCCGCGACTTCCTGCACCGTCTCCCCGCACGCGTCGACGCAAAAGAACGCGAGGATGCCGAACGCAACCTGGCCCGCTACGCCTGCGGATTACGTCCAGATCAGCTGCGCGTCCTGGCCCGGCACATGGAACTGCTCATCAACCCCGACGGAGTGTTAGAAGAGGGTGATCGCCAGCGTCGCCGCGGGTTCCGCTGGAGCCCACAAGGGGCAGACGGCTTGTCCGAAGGACGCCTCACCGCCACCCCGGAACTGCGCGCCACCCTCGATGCGGTATTCGCCAAACTCGCTGCCCCCGGCATGTGCAACCCCGCCGACCAAAGCCCGCAAGTCGACGGCGACCCCTCACCAGAACGCGAAAAGGGCGACGATCGCCGTGTGCCGCAGCGCCAACACGACGCCCTGCTTGCTGTGGGCCGCGCCGCCCTGGCATCGAATCTGGGTGTGCACCGCGGGCTGCCGGTGACGATCATCGTGTCTGCCACCCTTGAGCAACTCCAATGTGCTGCCAAGCAATCCGCGGCCGGTCAGAAGATCACCGGTTGGGCCTGTACCGGTGGCGGCACCCTGATCCCGATGGCTGATGTGCTGCGGATGGCCACTCACTCCTATCATTACCTGGCTATCTTCACCCAAGCCGGCCGACCGCTGGATCTCTACCGGTCCAAGCGCTTCGCGACCGCCGATCAGCGCATCATGCTGCACGCGCTGGATCGGGGTTGCACGTTTCCTGGCTGCGATAAGCCCGGGTACCTCTCCGAGGTGCACCACATCCAAGAATGGGCCGCCGAGCATGGCCCCACCAATATCGATCTGCTCACCTTCAACTGCGCACCCCACCACGATCTGATCGACAAAGGCTGGAAAGTCCGCAAACGCGCCGACGGCGCCACCGAGTGGATACCCCCATCCCAGCTCCAATTGCCCAGTGCTGTCAACGATTACCACCATCCCGAACGACTACTCCGGGAGGATGGAGAGGGCTCACCGCCGTCCGACAAGTGAGTCAGATGGGCACGTAATACGTGCACAGCGGCACCAGCATCTCCGCTGGCGTCAGCGAGCCGTGGTGACCGATCAGCCGTGACTGCATGGGTTCGGCCGCGGACCGGATCACGGCACCGTCGCCACGGGCGACCACCACCAGATCCCCGATCCGGGCTTTGGCCCGCTCTGCGACGTGCGGACCGAACCAGCCGGAACCAAACGTCTCGGCCCGCGTCGCCACGGTGAAATCGGCACCGAGAACGGCGCGCCACGCCGCGGCGACATCGTCGGCTGCGCCGGGCTCTGTGTAGACATGCCGTGCGCGGGGTTCACCGCCGAGTGTTCGCACGCCGGCCTGGAGTTCAGGGTGCCTGTCGAAGTCGATGGGTGCACCGACGGTCACCATGCCATGGTCGGCGGTGACGATCAGGGCGGCGCCTGCCGGCAGTCTTTCGGCGATCAGTCGGACGGTCAGATCGATCTGCGCTAATTCGAGTGCCCACGCATCCGAATTCGGGCCGCGGACATGGCCGGTCAGGTCCAGGTCGCCGTGGTAGGCGTACACCAACGACCGATCGCCGCGGCGAAGTGCGGTGAGAACGCCGTCGACGAGGTCGCCGGAGGAAAAGCTCGGACGAAACTCGCCGCCCCGTAGCGCAGCCCGGGTCAGGCCAGAACCGTCCTGATACGTCGGCGCCACCTGAGTGACAGCGATACCATCCGCCGCGGCCCGCTGAAACGTCGTTTCCATGGGCTGAAACTGTTCTGGGACAACCTCTTTGAGCAGATCGACACTTGGTCCCTGGCCCGTCAACCGCCAGCTCAGCGGGTTCATCAGACGATCGTGGTCGGGGATCGCCAGGAGGTAGCCGACGATACCGTGCTCTCCGGCGGGTACACCGGTGCCCAGCGATGCGAGACTGGTCGCGGTGGTGCTGGGGAATCCGGCCGTCAGCGTTCGTGGCGTCTGATCGCCGGACAACGCAGCGGCGAGAAACGGCGCGGCGTCGCGGTGCGCCGCCACAAGTTCGGCGCCCATACCGTCGATCAGCAGCACCGCCATACGGCGTGCCCCGTCCACCCCGAGGCCGATCCGATCCGACTCCCCCGGCACCCCAAGCACTCCCAGTACCGACGGGATGAGATCGGCAAGGGCGCCTTGGCCGTAACGCGGTGTGACGAACGCTTCGTCGGGGTTCACGTTCGTCGCGGCAGCTGTGAGCTGATCAGTGGGGCGAGTCGCTGCGCCATGTAGGTGTGTCCCGCGTCAGTGGGATGGACACCGTCGGCGCCGATCAGGTCGGGTCTGCCGAAGAACCAGCCCGCGACAAGCGGGTCGAAGAACGAAGCGCCCGCCCACTGCGCCTGAGCCTTGAGTATGTCGCGGATCTGCAGCACCCACGGCGGTACATCGGGGGTCGGCCACGGGGGTCCGATCACCAGAAGGTTGGCCGACGGCGCACGTTGCCGCGCCAGGGCGAAGGCGTCGTGGGCCATCCCGGCCAGGACCGTCGGATCCACGTCCTGGTCGTTGCGGGAGCCGAAGAAGACCACCAGCGCGTCGTCGGCACGGACCGCCCTGCTGGTCAGATCCACGAAAAGGCTGCCGTGATCGCCACGCACGCCGTACCCGGCACGACCCTCGGCCGCCACATCAGGCGAGATCTGCACGCCCTGACCGGCCAGTGTCTGCCACGTCTGAGTGGGCCACGCCTTCGGTCCGACTCCCCCGATATCGGTGCCGTTGGTGTAGGAATCGCCGACGACCGCGACGCGGTAGAGCGGTGACTCGCGAGTCGCCAATTGATAGCGATGCCCCGAGGTTGACGGGATGGCGGAAAGACCGACCAACACAATGAGCGAGACGACGAAGGTGGTCAGACGACCCATGGCGCTCAGCCTAGGGCTGTTTGCTGTGAAGCCCTGCCCGACTCTCACCCCGCCCGGGTTTCCTTCACCACACCGTCATGCTTGTCGCGAGGCTTGGGTACCGCTGTCAGCGTGCCGGTGACCCCGCGGCCGCCGTCGGCCATCCTGCGCATCCACCGACGAGCCGGCTCCTCGACGAAATGGAACAGCAACATCGAGGCTCCGAATGCGATCCCGAACAGGGCGAGGACGATCAGCTTCCACATGGTGACGGTGGGCACGAGGGCGAACTGCTCCCCCACCCACAGCCAGGCGGTATGCACCAATTCGTGAACCATGTAGAGACTGAACGAGATCTGACCGAGGTAGACCATCGGCCGCAAAGACAACACCCACGGCAGGCTGCCCGCACCCACCGCCAGTGTGACAACCAGCGGCATGAAGAGCACGTCGACCAGACCGCCCGCGTCATAGAGCCACGTCTGCGGATGGGCGTCGAACCAGTAGAGGGCACCGATGGCGGCGGCGACCAGCAGCACGGAGAAGTAGCCCGCGGCCAGGCGAGACCGATCGCTCAACTGCAATTTGCGGACGGCGGCGCAGGCGAGCGCGCCGGCAGTGAATTGCAGAATGATCCGAGGCAGCCAGCTCCATGGGGTGTAGAAATGGCCGCTCGCCAGCAGCAACACCAGCGGCGGCAACGTGGCTGCGAAGGCCAGCCACATCAGGCTTCTCGCTCTGGTGACCCGCGCGATCCGGAATACCACCAGCACCAGCACGCCGAAGAGTAGGTAAGCCAGCCATTCCGCGCTGATCGACCAGGCCGGACCGTCCCAGCTCGTCCCGTCGAAGAATGGCTGGAACCACAGCTGGATCAGCAGCAGCTGCCGCATGTAGTCCGTCGCGTTGAGGGTGTCCACGAGCTTGGATGGCACGTGACCGACATAGAGCGTGAAGATGATCCATAACGCGGCCAGATGCATGGTGACCAGATAGACCGGCCACACCCTGGCCAGGCGCAGCCACAAAAACCGCACCGTCGCGCGGGCCGACCAGGTCGGTCCCATTTTGTCGAGGTAGTTCAGCGTGATGACAAAACCGCTGAGAATGAAGAACAGGTCGACGCCCTGCGCGCCACGATCCAATACGGGTTTCAGTGCCGAGGCAAAAGACGGCGCCGCCGCCCACAGCAGGGGGCGGAAGTGAAATAGCACCACCCACAAAGCGGCAACGATGCGAAGACCGGATAGGGCCTTGATCTCTCCGGTACGCAAAACCCTCTTTCCGTGACTCCGCTGAACAGCAGTGGCAGATTACCAATCAGGTCGCGGCATTGTCGCGCTCGCAACGCTGTGGGATCGCTGCAGATACCTCACACCACTAGTCCTGATCCGCATCTGCACCCCTAATTATCGTTTGAGGACGCAAATGCGGTTACTATGCTGCGATGCCGACGATCCGTGTCCGCGAGGCCGCCGAACTGCTCGGAGTCAGCGACGACACCGTCCGACGCTGGATCGATGACGGCAGCCTGCCCGCCGGCCAGGACGCCTCGTCGCGCAAGGTCATTGATGGTGCCGCTCTCGCCGAGTTCGTCAGAACAAATGCAGCCACGGCACCGAAGGATCCCCTCAGCGTCGCCAGCTCAGCACGCAACCGCTTCGCCGGTCTGGTCACCAAGGTCACCACCGACACCGTGATGGCTCAGGTCGAAATGCAATGCGGGCCTTTCACCGTCGTCTCGCTGATGAGCTCCGAGGCCGTGCGGGAACTGAAGCTGGAACCGGGAAGCATCGCCGTCGCGGTCGTGAAAGCCACCACGGTCATCGTGGAAACCCCGAAACCCTAGAAGAGAGAACCACCGATGAGACGCACCCGAGCGGCCGCACTGGCCCACGGCGCCGCGCTGATGGCGACACTGGTACTGATCAGCGGGTGCGGTTCAGGTACCGACTCGCCCTCGGCCAGTTCCGCAGCGGGCGGAAAGCTGATGGTGTTCGCCGCCGCGTCGCTCAAAGGCACGTTCACCGATATCGGCCAGCAGTTCACCAGCGGTCACCCCGGCGTATCGGTCGAGTTCAACTTCGCGGGATCCTCGGACCTCGTCACCCAGCTGACGCAGGGCGCCCCCGGTGATGTCTTCGCCTCAGCCGATACCAAGAACATGGACAAGGCGGCGACGGCCAATCTGTTGGCCGGCGATCCGGTGAACTTCGCGTCCAACACCTTGACCATCGCCGTCGCGCCGGGAAACCCTTTGCAGATCAAGTCATTTGGCGATCTCGCCAAGTCCGGTACCACCGTGGTGGTGTGCGCGCCGCAGGTGCCGTGCGGATCGGCGACGAAGAAGGTCGAAGACGCCGCGGGTGTGCAACTCACCCCGGTCAGTGAGGAATCATCGGTCACCGATGTCCTCAACAAAATCACCACAGGCCAGGCCGATGCGGGCCTGGTCTACGTGACAGACGCGCTCAGCGCCGGTGACAAGGTGACGGCGGTGCCATTCCCAGAGTCGTCAGGTGCGGTCAACACCTACCCTATTGCGGTGCTCAGGCAATCCGAGAATGCCACCTTGGCACAGAGTTTCGTTGATTTCGTCAAGGGCGAAGCCGGCCAGAAGGTGCTGGCAGCAGCCGGCTTCACCAAGCCCTGACAGCTGGCTGGGTTACTGTCGGACGATGCGCGCAATCCTCCTGCTCGGCCTCGGTGTGCTGTTGGCGATCTTCGGCCTGATCTGGGCCCTCCAAGGTTTCGGCGTACTGCTGGGCAGCCCGATGAGCAATACCGTCACCTGGTCGGTTATCGGCCCGATCACCGTGGTGGTCGGCATCGCGATTGCGGCGTTCGGCTGGCGCTCACGCAAGCCCTAGCCAAACGGCCCAATCCGTTAGCGGCCGCTGTGCTGAACCGAGGTGTCCACCTTCGGCACGTGCACATCCGGGGTGATCTGGTCCAGCCACGAATGATGGTCGATACCGGCCGGCACCAAGATGGACGCGACGGCGGTGGGCGCTTCGACGACGGCAGCCTGCGCGGGTGCAGCCAGCCCGACGATGCCTGCGGTCAGTCCACCGGCGATGATTGCGGCAAATCCCAAATTCTTCATGGTGCTAACTCCTTTTGGCCCGTGCGTGATGTCGCCCGAACCCTTGTTGCGGCCTGTGGTGGTGGTCAATCTGGCCGGTCTGGCTGTACTAACTCCGATGTTCATGGCATTAATTCCGTTGGCAGGAATTGATCGCCGACTGGCAGTTCGACGATTCAGACCGTTGCTATGGCAAACACTTCGAATGCCATTAGATTGCTTAGGTATTCTCACGAGAATGGACCCAGATTCGGCGCTCGGTACTCGCGCCGTCGACCGGGTGGCGTCGTTGACCGGGATGCGGGCCGTGGCCGCGCTGCTGGTCGTCGGAACCCACGCCGCGTTCGGCACCGGGGTGCTCACGCACGGCTATCTCGGTCTCGCGCTGGCCCGCCTGGAGATCGGCGTGTCGATCTTCTTCGTCCTCTCGGGCTTCCTGCTTTTTCGGCCGTGGGTGCGGGCCGCTGCAGGTGGCGCACCGTCACCGCGGCTGAGCCGCTACGGCCTGCACCGCGTCCGCCGAATCATGCCCGCCTACGTCGTCACGGTGCTGGCGGCCTACCTGCTGTACCAATTTCGCAGCGCCACACCAAATCCCGGACATACCTGGCTGGGCCTGGTGCGCCATCTCACCCTCACACAGATCTACAGCAACACCTATCTGAGCACCCAGCTCCACCAGGGGCTGACCCAGATGTGGAGCCTGGCTGTCGAGGCCGCGTTCTATGTGACGCTGCCGGCGCTGGCCTATGTGTTGATCCGCGTCCTGTGTCGCCGACAGTGGCGCCCTGCTCTGCTGCTGGCCGGGCTGGCCGGGCTCGCCGTGTTCAGCCTGGTCTGGTCATGGGCGTTCATCACCACCGGTTGGTTACCGAGCTCGGCCGGAATGTGGCTGCCCGGCTACCTGCTCTACTTCGTCGGCGGGATGGCGCTGGCGGTCTTGCAGGTGATGGGCAAGCGCTGCCACGCGCTCGCCGTGATCCCGGTGGCGGTGGTCGGCTTCCTGATCGTGTCAACACCGATCGCCGGAGATATCACCACGCCGATGCAACCGTGGCAACCGCTGATCAAGGCGGTGTTCTATGCGTCGATCGCCACGCTGGCGGTGGCGCCGCTGGCACTCGGCAGTCGAGGCGGCTACGCCCGTCTGCTGGCCAGCAGGCCGATGGTCTGGCTCGGCGAAATCTCCTACGAGATCTTCCTGGTGCACGTGATGGTGATGGAGATCGTGATGGCGTCGGTGCTGCACTGGCCGGTTTTCACCGGTTCGACGGCAGGGCTGTTCGTAGTGACGCTGCTGCTGACCGTGCCACTGGCCTGGCTGCTGCGCCGGTTCAGTAGCGGATATCGCTCTGTGTCAGCGGCGGATACACCATCGACGGCCGGCCGTGCACGGTGGCGCCCGCGAACTGCAGCATCTGTTGAAGGTCCCCGTGCATCGGTGCCGGATAGTTCAGCTGCGGTGTCGACACTGCAGCCAACCGGTGTAACTGCTCCTCGGTGAGGCTCAGCTCCAGCCCCGCAAGATTGTTCAGCAGATGATCCACCCGCCGCGCACCCAGAATCGGCACCACCGTGCCTTCCCGGGACCGCAACCAGGCCAGCGACACTGCCGCAGCGGTACTGCCCCATTCGTCGGCGACGCCGGTGACCGCGTCGATGACCTGATACTCGGCATCGCTCGGAGCGCCGACGAAGGCGGTGCGGGAGGAGTCCGTCACGTGGTCACCGCGCCGGTATTTGCCGGACAGGAAGCCGTTCTTCAGTGGGCTCCACGCCGCCAACGCCATCCCCTGGTCACCCGCCAGTGGTGCCAGCTCACCTTCGACGGTCCGCGCCAGTAGCGAGTACTCCACCTGCAGCGCGATCAAGGGTGTCCAGTTCTTGAGCAACGCCATCGTCTGCGCCTGCGCGGTCACCCAGGCCGGGGTATTGGAGAATCCGAGGTAGCGAATCTTGCCCATCCGGACCAGATCATCGAGCGTGCGCATGGTTTCTTCGATCGGCGTGTACCGGTCCCAGTTGTGCAACCAGTACACGTCAAGGTAGTCGGTCTGCAGTCGACGCAGTGTCTGCTCGAGCTGGGCGATGATCGACGCGCGGCCCGCGCCGCCCCCGTTGGGGTCACCCGGATACATGTTCGTGAAGAACTTCGATGCCAACACCACTCGCTCACGGAGCCCAGGTCGCGCGGCGAAGTAGTCGCCGAGGATCTTCTCGGAATGGCCGTTGGTGTAGAAATTCGCGGTATCGATGAAGTTTCCGCCCAGGTCGAGGTACGTCGACAGGATCAGTTCGGACTCTTCGACGCTGCAGCCGGCTCCCCCGGGATCGTCGCCGAACGTCATCGCGCCGAGGGCGAACGGACTGACCCGTAGACCGGACCGGCCAAGGGTGAGGTAGTGATCGAGTGGCATCGTGGCTCCTTGTTGGGATGTTCGCTTTATCGAACGCCTGCGGCCTGGTCGGCGGTAGGCCGATGCGACCGTGATCTTGCCTAATCCACGCAAAGTTGATCGAATCAGGCTTATGCACACCGTGGCCGGCCTGCTCGACGAGATGGGCCGCCTGATCGAGCGGCACGCCAACCCGGATATGCGCAGCACGATCGATGGGCTGCTGGTCTCCCGGGTCGAGACCTCGGCGCCTGACTATTCGCTGACTGAGCCGCTGCTGGTGGTGCTGGCCCAGGGCGGAAAGCGACTCCTGCTGGGAGACCAGGTTTTCGAGTACCGCGCCGGTCAGTGCCTGATCGTCACGGCCGATCTGCCGGTGACCGGACATTTCCTCGGCGCCAGCCCGCAGTCACCTGCGCTCGGGGTGGGGCTCACGCTCCGATCGACAGCGATCGCATCGCTGATGTTGGAGAATCCGGCGCCACGGTGGTCGCGTCGCGCGGCGGGTCTGCCCGCCATCGCCACCGGCGACGCCTCGGTCGATCTGCTGGATGCGGTGGTCCGCATGGCGCGACTGCTGGAGTGCCCAACGGATGCGCGCGTGCTGGCTCCGCTCGTCGAACGCGAGATCCTCTGGCGGGTGATGACCGGCCCGCACGGCGCCGTACTGCGCGAGATCGGCCTGGCCGACAGCGGGCTGGCGCATATCAGTCGTGCGATCACCTGGATGCGCGATAACTACGCCGAATCGATGCGGATCGAGGACATCGCGAGACTGGCGGGGATGAGCCCGTCGGCGTTTCACCGGCGCTTCCGCGCCATTACGGCGATGAGCCCGTTGCAGTTTCAGAAGCGTATTCGCCTCCAGCAGGCGCGTGCCTTTTTGATGGCAGGTGCAGATGACGTCGCCGGAGTGGGGCATCTCGTCGGCTATGACAGCCCAACGCAATTCAACCGCGAATACCGGCGCCTGTTCGGCGCACCACCGGGGCAGCACGCTGCGGCTTTACGGTCGAGCGCCGCACCTGAACACGTAACTCACCTGCCATGACGGGCATCCCGCACTAGTGTCTGGTGTTGTGACTTCCGACATCAGCCGAACGCGCACCATAGCGGCAGGGCCGCAGGAGATCTGGGGCGTGCTGGCGGACTTCGGCGGGATCAGTTCCTGGGCCGAGGATGTCGACCATTCCTGTGTGTTGGAGCACGGCCCCGACGGTGGTCCGATCGGCACGACCCGTCGCGTCCAGCTCAAAAGGAACACCGTCGTCGAGCAGATCGTCGAATTCGTCCCCGAATCGGTGCTGGCCTACGACGTGACCGGACTACCGCGAGTGCTGGGATCGTTGCGTAACCGTTGGACACTGACCCCGACGGCCGGTGCCACCGCGGTCACACTGACCAGCACGGTCAATATGGGCAATCGGCCGCACCAACGACTTGCCGAACGCGCCATCTGCCGCGTTGCGGCCAAGCAATCCGAGGCGCTGCTCGCGGGTCTGGCCAACCGGATGGAAAAACACCATGTCTGAATCCGCATCCGCTCGCCCCGACATCGTCATCGTGATGACCGACGAGGAACGTGCGATCCCCCCGTACGAATCGCCCGATGTGTTGGCCTGGCGCAACCAAACACTCAGTGGCCGAAGGTGGTTCGACGAGCACGGCGTGAGCTTCCACCGGCACTACACGGGGTCGCTGGCGTGTGTGCCCAGCCGGCCGACCATCTTCACCGGACAGTATCCCGACCTGCACGGCGTTACCCAGACCGACGGTATCGGCAAGATGTTCGACGATTCGCGGATGCGGTGGCTGCGTGAAGGCGAGGTGCCGACACTTGGCAACTGGTTCCGCGCAGCGGGCTACGACACGCACTACGACGGTAAGTGGCATATCTCGCACGCCGACCTGCCCGACCCGTCGGGTCATGGTGCCCTGGCCACCAATGACGACGACGGTGCCATCGACAGCGCCGCCGTCGCGCGCTATCTCGACGCCGATCCGTTGGACCCCTTCGGCTTCTCGGGCTGGGTCGGCCCGGAACCGCATGGAGCCAGCCTGGCGAACAGCGGTTTTCGGCGCGATCCCCTGATCGCCGATCGGGTGGTGGCCTGGTTGCACGATCGCTATGCCCGCCGACGGGCCGGTGACGCCGCGGCTCTTCGTCCGTTCCTGCTGGTCGCCAGTTTCGTGAACCCGCACGATATCGTGCTGTTCCCAACCTGGTTTCGACGCAGCCCGCTGGCACCGTCACCGCTGGACCCGCCGCCGGTGCCTGCCGCGCCGACGGCGAATGAAGACCTGGCGGCAAAACCCGCCGCGCAGATCGCTTTCCGCGAGGCGTACTACTCCGGGTACGGCCCAGCTGCCGCGATCAGCCGGATCTACGACCGCAATGCCGCGCAATACCGCGAGCTGTACTACCGCCTGCACGCAGAAGCCGACGGCCCGATCGACCGCGTTCGCCGGGCGGTCACCGAGGGCGGCTCCGATAACGCCGTTCTGGTCCGGACGTCTGATCATGGCGACCTACTGGGAGCCCACGGCGGACTGCACCAGAAGTGGTTCAACCTCTATGACGAGGCCACCAGAGTCCCGTTCGTCATCGCACGGGTGGGCCAGGATGCGACGGCGCCGCGCGTCATCACCGCGCCCACCTCACACGTCGATCTCGTGCCCACCCTGCTCGGTGCGGCTGGCGTCGACATCGATGCGCTTGCCGCCACCTTGACCGAGTCATTCTCCGAGGTGCACCCCCTGCCGGGTCGGGACCTGATGCCCATTGTCGACGGGGCACCCGCCGAGGAAGGCAGAGCGGTGTACCTGATGACCCGCGACAATATGCTCGACGGCGACAGTCGCGCGTCGGGGCTCGGTCGCCGGTTGAAGCGCGCCGCGAATCCGCCTGCCCCGCTTCGCATTCAGATCCCCGCATACGTCGCCTCGAATTTCGAGGGCCTTGTCCTTGAGGTGGCCGACACGGTGGCGCGCGGCGGTTCGGACCATCTGTGGAAGTTGGTCCGCAGTTTCGACGATCCGGCTACCTGGACCGAACCCGGTGTGCGACACCTCGCGGCGAACGGTTTCGGCGGTGAGGCCTACCGGATGTCCCCGCTGGATGACCAGTGGGAGCTCTACGACCTGACCGCCGACCCGGTCGAGGCCGATAATCGGTGGACCGATCCCAACCTGCACGAGCTCCGGACGTACCTGCGGATGCAGCTCAAGGCGGCTCGCGCCGACTCCATTCCCGAGCGCAACAAACCCTGGCCCTACGCGGTGCGCCGGCCGTTGACCGGTAAACGTCGAAAGTTGTGGTTCCTGAACAAGCGATAGCGGCTGATAACAAGCCGGTCACGGCCAGCGTGGGCTACGGGGCCCACCCCGCTCGTGCGGTTAGCTGGGTGGCGTGAACGCGTTCCGCATTCGTGTCCTTATGGTGCTGGCCGCCATGCTCCCCGGTTTCCTGATGGTCGCGGGTGTATCGGCGGTGGCAGCGGCGTATTCACGCGAAGGATTGCCGGTCGAACAGATCGACGTGCCGTCACCGTCGATGGGTCGAAACATCCGCGTCGAGTTCCAGGGCGGCGGCCAGCATGCGGTCTACCTGCTGGACGGTCTGCGGGCCCAGGACGACGCCAACGGCTGGGATATCAACACGGCCGCATTCGAGTGGTACTACGAGTCCGGTCTGTCGATGGTGATGCCGGTCGGCGGGCAGTCCAGCTTCTATAGCGACTGGTACCAGCCCGCGGCCAACAGCGCAGGGACGGTCACCTATAAGTGGGAGACGTTCCTGACTCAGGAGCTGCCGGCCTGGCTGGCCCAGAATCGGGGGATCTCGCCGGCCGGTAACGCCGTCGTCGGCCTGTCCATGTCGGGCGGCTCGGCGTTGACACTGGCCATCTGGCATCCGGCCCAGTTCGTCTTCGCCGCATCGCTATCGGGTTTCCTCAATCCTTCGCTGGGATTGTGGCCGACGATGATCGGGCTGGCCATGAAGGATGCCGGCGGCTTCAGCCCCGCCAATATGTGGGGTCCGTCCAGTGATGTGGCCTGGAAACGCAACGATCCCATGGTCAACGTCCGCAGGCTGGTCGCCAACGGGACCGCGGTCTGGGTCTACTGCGGTACCGGCACTCCGTCGGACCTGGATTCCAGCGGAGACGCCAGTGCCGGCGGCCTGTTCAGCGCAGGCTTCTTGGAGAACATCACGTTGAACACCAACAAGCAGTTCCAGGAGAACTATCTTGCTGCGGGTGGGCATAACGCGGTGTTCAATTTTCCGCCCAACGGCACCCACAGCTGGGGCTACTGGGGCGGCCAGCTGCAGGCGATGAAACCCGACCTGCAGCGTCTGCTCAATCCCCCTCCGCCGCCGGCTCCTGCGCCGGTGCCCGCGCCGCCCGGCTGACGATGGTGACCGACCCGGCACTGCAGGGTTACCCGGTCGACCCGCCAGCCCTGGCTGGTCCGGTATACATCGACCAGAGTTGGGCAGACCTGACGTTTGTGCACTGGCCGGTGCGGCCGGACACCATTGCGCATCTTTACCCGCCTGGCACCCGACCTGACGTCTTCGCCGACGGGTTCACCTATGTCGCGCTGGTGCCATTCTTCATGGCGCGCACAGCAATTGGCGCATCACTTCCACTGCCCTATTTCGGCAGGTTCCTGGAGACCAATATCCGGCTGTACTCGGTGGACGACGCCGGTCGCCACGGCGTGTTGTTCCGTTCGCTGGAAACGGCACGCCTGGCGGTGGTGCCGACGGTCCGCATCGCCATGGGCGTGCCGTACACCTGGGCCCGGATGCGGATGACACGATCCGGTGACCGGATCACCTACGAGACGCTGCGACGATGGCCCCAGCGTGGTCTGCGCAGCCAACTGACAATCGATATCGGTGCCGTCGCGACACCCACGCCGCTGGAGATGTGGCTCACCGCACGCTGGGGTGCGCACACCCGCAAGGCGGGGCGCACCTGGTGGGTGCCCAATACGCATGACGCCTGGCCGGTCCGGATCGCAGACATCGTCGACATCGACGACGATCTGTTGGCTGCAAGCGGCGTCCAGCCCGCCGGTGAACCACTACGCGCCCTGTTCTCCCCCGGTGTCCGCACGCAATTCGGTCGTCCCACCGTAGTGCGGTAGTCCTGCGATGACGCAGCCCTCATCTTCGGCGGGCGAATAAGTTACCTAACTAGGACTATTAGGCTTAGACAGGCTAAGATCCTCGGTTATGAAAGGCGTCTTCCTCGCTGCATTGTTGGCTTCCGCTGCCGTCGGCCTCGCTCCGGCCGCGCATGCCGATCCTGATACCGATTTCGCGAACGAGCTGCACAGTTACGGGATCTACGGTCCGCGGGACTACAACGCCTGGATCGGCAAGATCGCCTGTAAACGCATGTACGACGGACTCGACGGCGACGCCTACAAGTCCGCCCACTTCGTCTCCATGCAACTCCCCAAGGGCAGCACCACCGCCCAAGCCTGGCAATTCCTGGGCTCGGCCATCAACTTCTACTGCCCCGACAAACTGCCCGTCCTCCAGGCAGCCGCAGCACCGCAAAGCTAAGTCAGTTCACCACGGCCAAGAGATAGAGAGGTGACCGCGATGCGCCGGTCTCACACACGTCGTTTGTTCCGCACCACCGCCGCCGCACTGGCCATGACCGCCGCCGTCACCGCCGTGCCAGGCATCGCCTCGGCCGACGCCTCCGACGACTACCCGATCCCCAACCGGATCATCAAAACCACCTGCACCGTCGACCAATACATGGCCGCCGCCCGCGACGTCGAACCCATCTACTACTCCCGGTACATGATCGACTACAACAACCGCGGCCCCGCCATCGAACAAATGGCCCGCGACCGCATCTACTGGTTCTTCTCCCTCGACGCCGCAGGCCGCCGCCAATACTCCGAAGACACCGCCACCAACGTCTACTACGAACAAGTCGCCACCCACTGGGGCAACTGGGCCAAACTCTTCTTCAACAACAAAGGCGTCGCCGCCAACTCCACCGACATCTGCATGAACTACCCACCCAGTGACCCCTCAGTCTGGGTTTACTGACCTCTGACAGCTGAAAAGCCCTCCCGCTCAACATGAGTGGGAGGGCTTTTCGTATCGGGTGCTGTTGTCCCAGAGCGCGGGAACCGCCTCTAGACGGTCGCCTCCTCCTTGGGAGTCGGCGGGTTGGGCCATGGTTCGGGGACCGGGCGTTGGCGGACCCGCTGCGGCCACCAGAACCATTTGCCCATCAGCGCCGCGATAGACGGTGTCATGAGCGACCGGACGATCAGGGTGTCGAACAGCAGGCCGAGGCCGATGGTGGTGCCCACCTGGGCCATCACGGTGAGCTCGCTGATCGCGAACGACATCATGGTGAAGGCGAACACCAGGCCCGCGGAGGTGACCACAGAGCCGCTGCCACCCATGGCCCGGATGATGCCGGTGTTCAGCCCGGCGTGGATTTCTTCCTTGATCCGGGATACCAGCAGCAGGTTGTAGTCGGCGCCGACGGCGAGCAGGATGATCACCGCCATCGCCAGCACCATCCAGTGCAGCTCGATCCCGATGATGTGCTGCCAGATCAGCACCGACAGGCCGAACGATGCGCCCAGGGATAACACCACCGTCCCGACGATGACGGCAGCGGCGACAACGGCCCGCGTGATGATCAGCATGATGATGAAAATCAAACAGAGCGAGGCGATTCCGGCGATCAGCAGGTCGTAGTTGGCGCCGTCCTGCATATCTTTGAAGGTGGCAGCGGTGCCGCCGAGGAAGATCTTCGATCCTTCCAGCGGCGTGCCCTTGATCGCTTCCTTCGCGGCCTGCTTGATGGCGTCGATATGCTTGATGCCCTCGGGCGTCATCGGATCACCGTCATGGCTGATGATGAAGCGGACCGCCTTGCCGTCCGGCGAGATGAACTGTTTGATACCGCGTTTGAAATCGGGGTTGTTGAACGTTTCCGGTGGCAGATAGAACGAATCGTCGTTCTGTGCGGCGTCGAAGGCCTGGCCCATCGCGGTGGCGTTCTCCGAGCCGGCCGTCTGCTGATCCTGCATACCCTTCTGGGTGGCATACATCGTCAGCATCATGGTCTTCATGCTCTTCATGGTCTCGATCATCGACGGCATCAAGGCGACCATCTGCGGCATCAGGGTGTCGAGCTTTTCCATCTGCGGCATCAACGCCTGGATGTCATCGGTCATGGTGTCGATACCGTCAAGGGTGTCGAAGACCGATCGGATCGAGAAGCACATCGGGATGTCGTAGCAGTGCGGTTCCCAATACAAGTAGTTGCGAATCGGCCGCAGGAAATCGTCGAAGTTGGCGATGTTATCGCGCAACGTCGCGATATCGATGGTCATGTTTTTCATCTGCACGACCATGTTGTGCGTGACGTCGGCCATCTGCGCGGTGATGCTCGACATCTTCGTCATCGAGTCGATGGTGCTCTGCATATCGTCGGCCTGTTTGAGCATATTGGCCGTCATGTCCTGGTTGTACTTCTCGTTCATCTTCTGCGTGGTGCTTTGCATGCTGATCTGGAACGGAATCGACGTGTGTTCGATCGGCGTGCCTTGTGGCCGCGTAATCGCTTGCACGCGTGAGATTCCCGGCACCTTGAAGATGGCCTTGGCGACCTTGTCGATCACCAGGAAGTCCGCCGAGTTCCGCAGATCGTGATCGGATTCGATCAATAACAGTTCAGGGTTCATCCGAGCCGGCGAGAAATGCCGGTCGGCGGCCTGATATCCCAGCTG
Source organism: Mycobacterium sp. (assembly GCF_965229105.1). Taxonomy (GTDB): domain Bacteria; phylum Actinomycetota; class Actinomycetes; order Mycobacteriales; family Mycobacteriaceae; genus Mycobacterium. Next base: position 4,028,184 of record NZ_OZ245858.1, on the reverse strand, counting down.
TGAAGGCAGATCCGTCGGGAGGTAGTTGCGGTCGTTGTAGTTGGTCCGATAGCCCGGCAGCGTCAGCAGACCCACCAGGGCCAGGGCGATCGTCGCGACCAGAATCGGTCCGGGCCACCGCGTCACGGCGGCACCGACTTTGCGCCAACCCCGGGTCCGCAGCGCCCGTTTGGGCTCGAGCAGATTGAAATGACTGGCCACCGTGATGACGGCCGGGCCGAGCGTAAGTGCGGCCAGCACCACAAATGCCATGCCGACGGCCAGTGGAATGCCCAGCGACTGGAAATACGGCAGATTCGTGAAGTGCAGGCAGAAGGTGGCGCCGGCGATGGTCAGACCGGAGCCGAGGACGACGTGGGCCGTGCCGTGGAACATGGAGTAGTAGGCGGTTTCCTTGTCCTCGCCGAGACTTCGCGCTTCCTGATATCGGCCGATCAGGAAGATGGCGTAGTCCGTCGCACAGGCGATGGCCAGCATGACCAGCAGGCTGGTGGCGAACGTCGAGAGCCCAATGATGTTGTGATAGCCCAGGAATGCGATCAACCCGCGGGCCGCGGCTAGCTCGAGCACCACCATGACCAACACGATGAGCACCGTGACGATCGATCGGTAGATCAGCAACAACATCACGATGATCACCACGAAGGTCAGCGCGGTGATCATTTGCAGACTTCGGTCGCCGGCGATGTGCTGATCGGCTGAGATGGCTGCTGGACCGGTGACAAAGGCCTTCAGGCCCGCCGGCGGCTGATCCTCCTCGACGATTTTCTGGACTGCTTCAACCGACTCGTTGGCCAGGGCCTCACCCTGGTTGCCTGCCAGATAGACCTGGGCGTAGGCCGCTTTACCATCCGGGCTCTGCGCACCGGATGCGGTCAGTGGGTCGCCCCAGAAGTTCTGCACGTGCTCGACGTGTTTGGTGTCGACTTCGAGCTTCTGGATCAACCCGTCGTAATACTGGTGCGCCGGATCACCGAGTGGCTGGTCGCTTTCCAGTACCAGCATCACTGAGCTGTTGGATTTGAACTCGTTGAAGACGTGGCCGACTTCTTTCATCGCCACCACCGATGGGGCGTCGTCAGGCGTCATCGAGACCGAGCGCAGAATGCCCACTGCCTCCAGTTGGGGCACGACAGTGTTCAGCACACCGATGAGGAAGATCCACACCAGGATGATCGGGATCGCGAGCCTGCGGATCCATTTGGCGATACCGTCGCGGCCGTGCCGCTCGGCCGGCGACGTCGCCTGCCGGCCGCCGGTCGGGATGGCATCCGTGGGCTCGTCGTTATGGGTAGAACTCATGCAGATTTCACCAAGCAGAAGGTCTGGGCGGTGACGCCGGTCGAGGTTCGTTCGTCCTTGACCTCGTCGTCGACGGTGATGCGACAGGTGATATCGGTGCTGTCACCTTGGGCGACGATATTCGGGAAGACCGATGGATCTGTGGTGCTCAGTGTCAGCGTGAAGGGCAGGGCGGCACCGTCGATCCGCTGCGGCTGGGCATCGAGATCCAGATAGTTGATATCGGCGTAGCTGCCGTTACCCCACACCTCGTACTTGACCACTTTGGGGTTGAACGGCTTGGTGTCCTCGGCGGGCTTACTGGATTGGCTGGCCGGATCCGGAGCACCGAAGAATGTCTTGATTCTCATGACGGTGAAAACGCCGATGAGTACGACGACCAGAATGAGCACCGGAATCCAAGCGCGCTTCAACAAGCCGGTCATGCGGCGGCGGTTCCTGCGCTGGCGACTGGGGCCATCGAGCCCCGGATGCTGCCGTCTGTTCGTCCCATATCGACCTCATTCTTCTTACTGTCGCCACAGATTAGTACATTTAAGTTCTAAGTGGCACCACAGATTGGGCATGTAGCTGTGGCGAGCATCACTGATCGCGGGCCCAGCGGGCGTTCGCGTTCGGGGCGTCGCTTATTTGATCACACTTCGCGGCCTTAACTCGCAGGGCGCAATGGCGTCGTTTCTGGTACCGCAATGGCTCTGCGGTCGCACCAGATCGTCAGCACAATCGCGTCGCCATGACCCCCGAATGCCGTCGGCCACAGTTCCGATATTCCACGAATTCTCAATGATCACAAGAGAATTGGCCACCCTGTGCCGATCGCCGCCGCGATCGGCGCATCGCGTTCACAGGTGGGCGGATAAATCGCCGCGCCACGCGAGCCTCGCTCCTGACGCGATCGGCGACGGCGCCCCTGTATGCATTGGAAACACGTACATGCGTACGTGAACTATGAACCATATCGACCCGGGTTAACGGCGTTTTATTGTTTGCCAGTCAAGCGGGTCTCTCGCCGCTGACGCTTTTATTACGCCCTGGGATGAACGGCTTTGCACTCACCAGACCGGTCGCCGACGATCCGGGGGCTGTCGAGGTGACTTTGGTCTCTGCCGCCGGCGATCCAATCAGGAGACGCTGTCGGTGTGAAGGACCAAATCGTACTGGTATCAGCGGCGGCGGCCAGCGCAGCGGCACTTGGGTATGCCCGGCTGGCGCGGCCCCGGCTCTGGCGTTGGGGCGCCAGCGACGAGGAAGTAGCCGGGCCGTTCCCCGGCGCGGAATGGGTTCCGGGCGGCTCACGAGGGGTGACGATGGCCGTCACAATCGAGGCACCTCCGGATCGAGTCTGGCCCTGGCTGGTCCAGCTGGGCGGCGATCGCGCCGGCTGGTACTCGTGGGATCTCCTCGACAACGCCGGCGTATCGAGTGCCCATGAGGTGCACCCGCAGTGGCAGGACCGCGCCGTCGGCGATCGCCTGAAGTTCCGTACGCCGGGTGGCGCAATGATGGACTCCTACGAGATCGCGATCCTCGAACCGAACCGGTTTCTGGGGCTGTATTGGTTGAGCGATCTTCGAGGCCAAGCCCTCGACCCGAAACAGCCCAGACCCACGGCCTACACCGAAGGGCTGTGGTGCTTCCAGCTCAACGAGCTTGAGGGCAGCCGGACACGTCTGGTTATCGGGGGTTACCAAGCCACCCGACCTCAATGGTTGGAACGGTTCTATAACTTCTGGATCTACGTTCCGGTCGTCTGGATAATGCAGGCCCGCATGATGGCGGTGTTGAAGAAACGTGTCGAACGCAGCGGTGCGAATCTTCGAACGATCTGAGCATGACGAAACGCGGGCACCTACTATCGAGCGGTGAGCACCCGGTGGCAGCGGACCCGTGCGCCGCGGGGCGACGACTACGACGCGCGCTGGACTGCGCTGGCCGCCGAGGGACGAAATCTGCACGGTGAAGCCGACCTCGTCGAGGCACTCCTGCAGGAAACCGGCGGTAGCAGCGTCCTGGACGCCGGCTGCGGCACCGGACGCGTGGCAATTGAACTGGCGCGGCGCGGCTTCGCGGTCACCGGTGTGGATACCGACGCCGCGATGCTCGGGTCCGCACGGGCCAAGGCGCCGGACCTGCCCTGGATCGAGGCCGATCTTGCCGAGCCCGGCGCCGGTCTCAGCGGATCATTCGATCTGATCGTGTTGGCCGGCAACGTGATGATCTACCTGGAGCCGGGCACCGAGGGACAGGTGCTCCGCGCGTTGGCCGACCATCTACAGCCCGGCGCGCTGCTGGTCTCGGGATTCTCGCTCCGCCCGGATCGACTCGGGGTGGGTGAGTATGACGAGCTGGCGGCGGCGGCGGGCCTCGAGCCGGTGGCTCGCTGGTCCAGCTGGGAGCGCGCTCCGTTCGACGACGGCGATTACGCGGTGACCGTTCACCATCGTTGAGCCGTCAGGCCGTCACGATAACGACTCGTCCAGTCCGCCGAGGGTGGCGATCAGGGCACTGTTCACCGAGTAGTCCACCGGGCAGGCGATGACGCTGACGGTGTCTGCGGCCAGCGCCTCGCGCAGGGTGGGCAGCAGTTCATCGGCGGATGAAATCCGGTAGCCGGTAGCACCGAAACTCTCCGCGTAGGCGACGAAATCCGGATTGTTGAATCGAGTATCGACACTGTGGCCGATTTCCATTTCCATCTTCCAGCTGATCAGTCCGTAGGCGTCGTCCACCCAGATCAAGATCACCATCGGGGTGCCGATGCGCAACGCGGTCTCGATCTCCTGGGAATTCATCAGAAATGCGCCGTCGCCGGTGGCGACCAGAACTTTCGACTGCGGCCTGGCGATCTTGGCCGCGATCGCGCCGGGCAATGTCCAGGCCATGGTAGACAGCCCGTTGCTGATCAGACAGGTGTTCGGCTCGTAGGTCGGGTAGAGGCGGGCCATCCACATCTTCAGTGCGCCGGTGTCCACCAGCGCAATATCGTTGCGCGCCAAGGCCGCTCGCGTGTCGGCGACGATACGGGCCGGGGCCAGCGGAAACCGGTCGTCGAGACGACCGCGGTCGAGCTCACCGGAGAGCAACTCACGGATTCGCTCACCGCCTGCGGCATAGTCGTGGTCTGGCCCCACCGCCGACGCCAATGCGTCCAGACTGCGCCCGATATCGGCGTGTACCCCCACGGCGACGTCGTAGTGGACGTCGACTTCGGCCGGAAACCGGTGCAGGTGGATGATCGGGGTGTCACCGCGCGGATTGATCTTGATCGGATCAAATTCCTGCAGTTCATAGCCGGCGGCGATGATCGCATCGGCACGGTCGAAACCGAAGTTCACATAGTCGTGGCGCATGAAACCCACTGCGCCAAGTGCCAACGGATGGTCATCGGGCATGACGCCCTTGCCGTGGAAGGTGGTCGCCACCGGGATGCCGAGGGTTTCAGCGAAGCGACGCACCGCATCGGCGGCGTCGGCGCGGGCAGCGCCGTGACCAGCCAGCAGAATCGGGTTGCGCGCGGTTCGCAAGATCTGTGCGGCCCGCTCCAGCTGCGCGGCCGACGGATCGTCAGGCCGCGGGCTATTCACCCGAAGCGGCCGTGAATCCGACGCCGCCTCGGCGGACTCGATATCCTCTGGCACAGCGAGATATACCGCACCTGGTCGTTCGGTCTGGGCAAGTTTGAAGGCTTTACGGACCATCTCCGGAATCGAACCCGGCGTCGCCACCAGCGCCGACCATTTCGTCACCGGTTCAAACATCGAGACCAGGTCCACGCCTTGGTGCGATTCCTTGAAGCTGCGGCGCATCCCGACTTGCGCCGAAATGGCAACCAGTGGAGTCGAATTCGTGGTGGCGTCGGCGACACCGAGTAGCAAGTTGATGGCGCCGGGGCCCAGGGTCGCCGAGCACACGCCCGCTTTACCGGTGAGCCGACCGTAGACCTCGGCCATGAATGACGCGCCTTGTTCGTGCCGGGTCAAGACATAGTCGATCGGTGACCTCGACAGGGCCTCCACGAATCGGATGTTCTCTTCCCCCGGGATGCCGAAGACATGCGTCACGCCTTCGTTTTGCAGGCATTCAACGATGAGTTCGGCCGCGGTAAGGCTCTTGGTCCGACTTGATTCGTCCACGACTAAGACCCTACGCAAATACCGGTTCGGCCCAATGGGCTGCCTGACCAGGACCGGCCGGTATTGTTGGCGGGACGTCGAACTCCAGCACCGGGTTTCGTTGTCGTGGTCGTTGTGACGTGAGGATCTGTTTTGGCAATGCTTGGGCCGCGTGACGCGGAACTGGCTGTGGTGCCCGATATCCCCGCCGTCGCCCAATTGCAGCCGCTATCGCTGCTCCTGGTCGAGGACGACAGGGGCGACGCCCTGCTGGTGGAAGAGCTGATCGCCGACGCCGTCGGCGATATCCAGCTGGTGTGGGCGGATTCGATGGCGCGGGCGCAGTATGAACTGGGCCGGTCCAGGCCGGACTGCGTGCTGCTCGATCTGAACCTTCCGGACGCCAATGGGATCGCGGCGTTGGATCGGATCGCCAAGCTCGACCCCACAGTGCCGATAGTGGTACTGACCGGCCTCAACGATGAGCACTTCGGCGTATCCGCCGTCGCTTCCGGCGCACAGGACTACCTGGTGAAGGGTCGGGTCGAACCCGAGGTCCTGCGGCGCGCAATGTTGTACGCCATCGAACGCAAGCGGGCCGAGCTGACAGCGGTGGAACTACATGCCAGTGAACATCGGGCCAAGGAAAACGCCCGGCTCGAACGCGGCCTGCTGGCCACTCCCCTGCTGCTCGATAGCCCCGGTGTCGACATCGTCGCCCGGTACCGGTCCAGTCGCCCGGATGCCCTCCTCGGCGGCGACTTCTACGATTCCGTCCAGACCCCGGACCGAACCGTGCACGTCGTGGTCGGTGACGTGGCCGGGCACGGGCCGGATGAAGCCGCCCTCGGTGTGGCACTGCGGATCGGCTGGCGGGCGCTGACCTTCGCCGGCCTGCGGGGTAACGAACGGATGCGCGAGATGGAGCGGCTGCTGCGCGCCGAGAGTTCCAGCAGCGCCACCTTCGCCACGGTGCTGAGTCTGGCGTTCGCTCCCGACAGCCTGCGCTTCACCGCGGTGCGTGCCGGGCACCCCGGAATGCTGCTCCACGGCCCGGGCACGGTGGAGTGGCTGGAACCGACCGCCGGGCGCGCACTCGGTCTGAGCGGGAACGGCTGGCCGCTCAACGAGCTGGAACTGCCCGAAGGACACGCGATTGTCTTGTTGACCGACGGGCTGTTCGAAGGCCATTCGGGACGGGGTAACGAGCGCCTCGGCGAGGACGGCCTCCTGGAGTTGGCGCGTTCGTTGGCGTCCCTGCCCGGACCGGCATTCGTCGATGCGCTGATCGACAGCGCCGAACAACGCGCCCATGCCTTCGGCGGGTTGACCGACGATATTGCGGTGGTGCGGGTGGAGCGGACGAGTAAGTGAAAGATCCTGGCCCGTGGCGTAGGTCGCCGTTGACTGTGCAGCAGCTGCAGACGCTGGTGCTGCTGGTTATGGCTGTGCTGGTGCTCGTCGGCGCGGTGGGCGGTGTTGTCCTGCTCGACCGCACTGACCGGGTGTCCAGTCAGTTGATCGAGGACGTACAGCCGTCGCGGTCGGCGGCCTATCGCCTGCAGGCTGCGTTGCGCGACCAGGAAACCGCGGTCCGCGGTTACGCGATCAGCGCCGACCGGGACTTCCTCGCGCCGTACTACGCGGGCCAGGAAGCCGAGAAACAGGCCGCCCAGGATATCCGGGACCGGGCAGGTGGCCGAACGGAGCTCGTCGCTGACGTGGACGCGATCGAGGCGGCATCCACCTCGTGGCGCGCAGACTTCGCCGAACCGGCCATCGCCAGCGTCGTACCCGGCAGCCCGACGGTGGTCAGTCCTGCCCTCGCCGAACGGGGGAAGGTCGAATTCGATCGGATCCGAGCGCTTTTCGATACTCAGAACCAGAATCTGACGAAAGCCCGGGAAGTCGGGATCAACGACCTGAACACGATTCGCGGCTGGCGCAACGGTGTCCTGATCGGCATCGTCGCCGTAGTGCTGATCGCGGCGGTGGTGCTGGCCATCGTGATGCAGACCGCGGTCAGTCGGCCGCTCAAGGCGCTCGCCGCAGCGTGCCGACGAACCAGCGAAGGCAATTTCAGCCAGCAGATCGTGCCGCATGGTCCCAAGGACATTCGAGCCATTGCCACCGATGTCGACAACATGCGACAGCGGATCGTCGACGAACTCGAATTGTCCAGGACCGCAAGGACGGAACTGCTAGAGCAGACCGAGGCGCTCGACGCGCAGGCGATGGAGTTGCGCCGCTCGAATGCCGAACTCGAGCAGTTCGCCTATGTCGCATCGCACGATCTGCAGGAACCACTGCGCAAGGTGGCGTCGTTCTGCCAGCTGCTCGAGCGGCGCTACTCCGACAAGCTCGATGAGCGCGGTATCGAGTACATCGCGTTCGCCGTTGACGGCGCCAAACGCATGCAGGCGCTGATCAACGACCTGCTCACGTTCTCTCGGGTCGGCAGGCTCAATGCCACCCACACCGAGGTCGAGATGGACGCGGCGCTTGATACGGCCCTGGCGAATCTGGCCACCGGGATCGAGGAATCCGGTGCTGAGATCGTCCGCCAGAGTGGACATCTCCCGCAGATCGACGGCGATCCGACGCTGCTGGCCATGGTGTGGCAGAACCTGATCGGCAATGCGGTCAAGTTCCGGCGCGAGGGGGCCGCACCGCGCATCGTCATCGACTGCCAGCCCGGCGTCGGTGAGTATGCGGGCCAGTGGTCATTCACCGTGTCGGACAATGGGATCGGCATCGCCGAAGAATTCGTCGACAAGGTTTTTGTGATCTTCCAGCGCCTCCACGTCCGGGACGCATACACAGGCACCGGTATCGGCCTGGCGCTGTGCAAAAAGATCGTTGAGCATCACGGGGGCACCATCTGGATCGACACGTCCTACACCGAGGGCACCCGCTTCCGGTTCACCCTGCCCATCTCCACTCACCCCACCCCGGCCCAGCCAGAAGGCACGACGGCGGCCGCTATGGAAGGATCACCACAATGACTCCCGCCAGTCGACCCATCGACGTACTGCTTGTCGAAGACGACCCCGGGGATGAGCTCATCACGCGGGAAGCGTTCGAGCACAACAAGATCAGCAACACTCTGCACGTGGCGCATGACGGCCAAGAGGGTCTCGACTTCTTGTACAAGCGCGGTTCCTACGAGCATGCACCCCGGCCGGATCTGATCCTGCTCGATCTGAACCTGCCGAAATACGACGGTAGGCAACTGCTGGAGAAGATCAAGAACGATCCCGATCTGTGCCATATCCCGGTCGTTGTCCTGACCACGTCCTCGGCCGAGGAAGACATCCTGCGCAGCTACAAGCTGCATGCCAACGCCTACGTCACCAAGCCGGTGGACCTGGATCAGTTCATGGGAGCGGTCCGGCAGATTGACGAATTCTTCGTCCAGGTCGTCCGCCTGCCTCAGATCTGATAGTCGGCGTCCAGGGTTTTCGTATAGAACACCCGACGAAAGCCGTCTTGCCCACCGCGGTTGGTTTCGCGGTAGCCACGTTTCGGATAGAAGGTCAGGTTCTCCGTCATTGCCTGGTTGGTGTACAGCCGCACTTCGGCCAAGCCCTGTTCTTGCGCATCGAGTTCGGCGCGGTCCATCAACTGCTGGCCGTACCCGTGGCCCTGCGCGTCAGGGGCGACGGCGATCACGTCGAGGAACAAGTGGTCGCCCTTGTTCTCGGTGACCAGCATTCCGACAAGCGCTGCGCCATGGTCGATCACCCATATCCGCGAGGACGCAAGCAACTGCGCGTAATCCTCGGTCATCGGGGCGGGCTTTCTGCCGATGCGCTCCACGTACTTGAGGTACGCCGCGTCGACCAGCGCGGCAATGGCGGGAAGGTCCTGTTCTGTTGCGCGTCGCACCACCTCAGGTTAGGTCGTCGCGAGGTGCTTCTCCGCGTAGCGCGCTGCCCACTCCTTGCGCGGCCGAATCGAGACGTCGACGTCAGTGGCCGTCGCCCGTAAGGCGCCTACCGTGGCTTGTGCTCGGGGGGTCCGTTTGAACGGATCCCAGCCGAAGAACCGGCAGGAGTTCTCCCAGGTGATCTTGTTGATATCGGAGTCGTCGGCACCGGCGGCGTTGAGTTCGGCGAGCACCTGCTCGGGCGCATCGGGCCAGAAGCAGTCCGAGTGCGGGTAGTCGCATTCCCAGGCGATGATGTCGATGCCGATCTCGTGGCGCAGTTTCAGCGATGTCTTATCGGTGACATAGCAGGCCAGCGAATGCTCACGGAACACATCGCTGGGGAGCTTGTCGCCGAAGTCCCGGCGCAGCCATTTCTGGTTGGTGTAGTGCCGGTCGCTGCGGTCCAAGTAGAACGGAATCCAGCCGATACCGCCCTCGGAGAAGGCGAATTTCAGGTCCGGATAGTTGCGCATCGCCGGGCCCCACAACAGATCCTGCGCGCACATGGCCGAGATCTGAGTGGCCAGGATGATCAGGTTGTCGATGGGCGCGTTGGGCGCCATGCTGATCGCCCCGAATCCGGTACCGATGTGCAGGCACATCACCACGTTTTCCTCGGACAGGGTCCGGAACACCGGGCCCCAGTAGTCCTCGTCGTGGTAGCTCGGGATGCCCTCGAGGTGCGGGAGCTCAGGCATGGTGACGGCCCGGCAGCCCTTGGCGGCCACCCGGCGAATCTCGTCACACATGGCTTCGGGGTTCCAGGTCGGCAACACGGCGATGGGGATGAACCGGTCCGGGTAGCTGCCAGCCCATTCATCGATATGCCAGTCGTTATAGGCCGACACCATGATCAGGGTGGTTGGGTCCTGGAACTGGTTGAGATGCCGAGCCGAGAAACCGGTGAAGGTCGGAAAGCACATCGACGCCAGGATGCCGTTGCGACTCATGTCCTTGACCCGCTGATGCACGTCGTACACACCCGGCCGCATCTCGGCGAAGCCCGCGGGGTTGCGACCCCACTCCTCCGGCGGCCAGGACACCACCGCGTTCAGGCCACTGACACCCTGGGGTTTGCCCTGGTAGACCCACTGATCGACGCCGTTGTCGTCGGTGACGACGATCGGTGCCTGGTCCTTGTACTTGGCCGGCACGTGGCGCAGGAACATATCGGGCGGCTCGACGACGTGGTCGTCGATACTCACCAGAATCAGGTCGTCTTTGTTCATATCCAACTAGTACCCTCGGATTCCGTGACCGTCTCTGCGCTATCGGACAGACGTTTGACTCAATCGGCCAACCTGGAAAACCAGGCCAGACCGGTCGTCGAACTGCGTCGCGGCGGCCGCGCGATGGCTGGGAGCTACCTCTATGAGGGCGACGGACTGATCACCGGCTGGCACTCGCACGAAGTCCATCAGATCGAATACGCATTGCACGGTCTTGTCGAGGTCGAGACCGATTCGGCGCATTATCTGCTGCCCCCACAGCAGGCCGCGTGGATTCCGGTCGGCCTCGAGCACCAGGCCGTGATGAACCCCGACGTCAAGACCGTGGCGGTGATGTTCGACCCTGCACTGATCCCCGATTCCGGTGGGCGGGCGCGCATCATCGCGGTCTCGCCGCTGATCCGGGAGATGATGATCTACGCGCTGCGCTGGCCGATCGAGCGAGCAGTCGGCGATGACGAGTCGGACAATTTCTTTCGCACCCTGGCGGCCCTGGTCGCCGAGGCGTTGGATCATGAAGCGCCGCTGAGTCTTCCGACATCCGATCATCCGATCGTGGCGGCGGCCATGGCGTACACCAAGGAACACCTCGATTCCGTGACGGCCGATCAGGTCAGCCGCGCGGTTGCGGTGTCGGAGCGCACGCTGCGCCGCCTGTTTCAGAACACGCTGGGCCTGTCGTGGCGTACCTATCTGCTGCACGCGCGGATGCTGCGGGCGATGGCACTGCTCGCCGCGCCGGGGCAGTCGGTCCAGGAGACGTCGACGGCCGTCGGCTTCGACAGCCTGAGTTCCTTCACCCGCGCATTCACGCTGTTCTGCGGGGAGACGCCGTCGTCGTATCGGCGGCGGGTGACTCGCGCCGAGAGCTGAGCCAAAAGCGCCACAATCCAAGTAGCCGATCGGCTACTCTGCGAGCGATGAACGTACGCGCGCAGTGGATCAGCCTGTGGATGACGCCGTTTTTTGGCGCGCTCCTGCTGATCGCTTTTCTGGCATTCCCCGGATTCTTCCCGCCGATGTCACCGGGGATGAGTGCCGGCGAAGTGGCGGCCTTCTACACCGAGAACTCGGCGATGATCCGGTTCAGCATGATCACGTTCAACCTCTGCGGGATCCTGCTGATCCCGTTCTTCATGGTGATCGTCGTGCAGATCAAGCGGATGGCGACACCAAGTACCGTGCTCGCCTACTGCTACCTCAGTGCTGCCGCAACGGGCGCAACGGTTTTCGCCGTCGCCGACGTCTTTTGGCTGGTCGCGGCGTACCGGCCGGAACGCGACCCGCAGCTGACGATGATGCTCAACGATATGGCCTGGCTGATGTTCACCGCGCCGGTCGGGATGCTCGTCGTCCAGAATCTGGTCCTGGCGCTTGCGGTGTACCTCGATGCCCGCGACGCGCCGGTCTTTCCGCGCTGGGTTGCGCCGTTTAGCCTGGTTGCCGCTGCGGCCATGACTCCCGCGGCATGCGCCGTCATCTTCCGGACGGGACCGCTGGCCTGGGATGGCGCCGTGTCCTTCTGGCTCAAGATCGGCACCTTCTCGGTGTACCTGGCGGTGATGTTCGTCGTCGTGCGGGCCGCCATCAAAGAGCAAGCGCGCAGCGAACCGGCCATGGTGACGGCGTGACCGGCACAGCGCTGGCCGAGGCGACCAGGGATCCCGCCGCGCCCCAGCGCAGGGCCAAGCTGGACCTCTGGATCTGCTGGTGGACACTGCCGATCTTCTACAACCTGTTCGGGCTGATCTTCTGCGTGCTCACCCGGGTGATGCCACCGCCTCGGCCGGATGTCACCCAGGATCAGATGGTCGACTTCTTCGCCTCCCATTCACTGAGCATCCGAATCGGATTCGCGCTGCTGATGGTCGTCGTCGGGTTCACCGGGGTGGCCAACGGGCTGATCGCCTATCAGATCAAAAGGATGTCGGTGGCACCGGTTTTCGCCTACGGCTATATCGCCACCCTGGTCGTCGGCGCCATACCCGGGTGCCTGTTCGCCGCCTTCGCCTTCGTCACCGCAGCCTTCCGACCCGACCGCGACCCGGCGCTGATCGCGCTCCTCTACGATCTCGGGCTGCTGTCATTCGTCGGCTCGCTGGGCTGTTTCGTCGCCCAGAACCTGGTGTTGGCTCTCGCAATCTTCCTGGACAACAACGGGATTCTGCCGAAATGGCTGGCTTACATGTCGATCTGGATGATCGTCACCGAACTGCTGGCCGGCCCGGTGTTCGTGTTCCGGTCGGGACCCCTGGCCTGGAACGGCTCGATCAGCTTCTGGGTGGGCACAGCAGTCTTTGTGGTCTGGGAGATCTGCATGATCCGGCTGCTGTACACGGCGATCAAGAATCAACCGGCCGACGAACGGGTGCAGGATTGACCACCACCGACGCAAAGAAGCCCACCGAGAAGCCGGGCGTCCACCTGCCTGCCGACCGGGACATCTGGATCTTCGTCCTCGGCGACCTGGTCATCTTCTCGGCCTACTTCATCATCTTCATGATCTACCGCAACCGGGAGCACCAGCTATTCCTGGACTCGCAGCAGCACCTGAGCTTGACCGTCGGCGTCGTCAACACGCTGGTGTTGCTGGCCAGCTCATGGTTCGTCGCCGGAAGCGTATTGGCAACGCGCAGAGGTGAATTCGATCACGCGCTGCGGCTGACCGTGCTCGGCGCTGGGTGCGGTGTGGTGTTCATCGCCGTCAAAGCCTACGAGTGGACCATGAAAATCGGCCAGGGACTGACCTTTCCGAGCAACGACTTCTACATGTTCTACTACCTGCTCACCGGTGTGCACCTGTTCCATGTCGCACTCGGTCTGGTCTTCCTCGGCGTCGTCTTCCTGCAATTGCGCAACCCCGCCCTTCGCCGGGTGACGATGGTGGAGACCGGTGCCACCTACTGGCACATGGTCGACCTGCTCTGGGTCGTCATATTCGCACTCGTGTACGTGATGAGGTGACCCGGTGACCGCCGGCGAAACCGCCACTGTCGCACGGTCCAGCGACCGCGTGATCACCGTGGTGTGGGTGATTCTCAGCGTCATCACCGTCGTCTCGTGGTGGCTGGGGCCGGGACACGCCCGCGGCCCCCTCGTTGCCAGCGCCCCCATCACCGTCGCCGTACTGACCCTCGGGCTGATCAAATCGCGTCTGATCATCCGGTATTTCATGGAGGTCCGTACCGCCCCGCGATGGCTGCGGATCGCCACCGATACCTGGCTCGTCGTGTTCTGGGGGGCCGTGTTGGCGATCTATCTCTGGTGAGGTTCAGTAATCCGATTCTGCCGCAACGATTTCCGCCAGATAGGCGTCACTTGCCTGCCGCTGCAGCCGGGTCCTGGCGATATCGCGAATTCGCTGACGCAGCTGGGGTGACTCCCCCAGCTGCTGCCCGTCGGCACCGACCGTCACCGTGGTGGCTGACCACCGGTGATCCCATGCCGCGGCTTCGGTGATCGGCTGCTGCTCAGAATCGACAAGCGCAATGGCCGAATGGCCAACCGCATCGAGAAGGCCGGCGCCCCCGATCGCGCCGGATCTCAGCGATACCGCAATCCCTGACGGTGCCGCCGGCCCCAGCACCGCAACCTGAACGGTCGCGACGGCAAGCCCGTCGACCACGTCGATGGCCCAGCTGACGGTGTTCTCCGCCGCATCGAAGATGCCTGGGGGCACCGCCGACCACTGAACAGAACAAACGCCTGCACCGATCACCCCTGTGCCGTTCACCCCGCCGCCGGCTCCCGCAGCCAAGGCGTAATCGTCACGATGACCGGTCGGTAACGCCATCTCGCCCCGCTCGGGCCGAGGTGAATCATCAAGAGCCGCATAGAGTTGCGTCCAGCCTGCACTGTCGATACCGATATCCGCGGCCAGGTCGGCGCAGGCGCGGATCAGTTCGTCGATCCGATGATCCCCGTTGCGAATGTGCTCGGTGAGCGCCACGGGATGCGGTGCGAGCAACCCGCGCACATCGGAATCGAACGTGTCGTCGGTGAAGAACTCCTGAGCGCCGGCGGTCAACAGTGCGATCTCGGCGTCGAGCAGCGCCGCATCGAGTCCGGCAATCCCGTCGCGCTCACTCGCCGGCCACCAACGCCGTAGCCAATGTCCCAGTGCCAGCCGACGCAGCCGGTCGGTGGAGCCCGCGATCAGGTCAACCCCGGCCAGTTCGACAGTCGATACCCTGCCGGGTGCAGAACCTGCCAGCGCAGCGGCGACCGCCACGTGCCCGGACTCGCCGAGTACCCGCCAGAGCCAGTCGGCGCGACGGGGATCGGTGAAGGTGATCTGCGGGGTGTCCGCGGCGACCGGGTCATCGATCGGCCACGCCAGTACCGCGCCGCTGACCTCGAGCAGCGCCACCAACGGCGCGGGTGACGTCCGCGCCACCGTGCTCCACAACCCGGCATCGGACACCAGCTTCACAACACCACCTGCATTTCCAGCATCGCCTTGATGCGCTGGCGATGATCCAGGCTCACCGACCGTGCCACGCCTTCCAGCAGGGCCCGCACGTCGTCGACGTCATCGCATGGTTCCTGCCAGACATCGCGACCGTGCAATCGAGCCCACAGCCGGCTCAGATAGGGGCGGGCGAAGGCGGCCAGATCGTCGATCACCTGCTGTTGGCGCGGGTGCACCGGCCCAGCTTCGGCCAGATACCGCCGGGCGCGCAGCACATAGGCCTCCTTGCGCAGCCGGGCCGAAATCTGTCCGGCCAGCTGATAGGTGGCGACCGGCGGGTCGGCCAGTGGGGCCAGCTGGACCGCGAGTGCGATACCGGCCACCAGGGTGGCCTGTTTGTCTTCGACCAGCAGACCCCAAGGCGCGCAGGCCCTGTCGACCTCCTCTGCGCACAGCGCCGGAATATCGGGGAGTTCGTCGCGGTCCATCGCGCGCCGCAGGGTGGCCCTGACCCGGTCGATGACGGTGCGGTCGAGCGGTCGATCGCTACTCGGTTCGGCACAGATCGGTGGCGGTCGTTGCGGTGCAACAACACTGAGTCCGATGTCGACGATGGACCACGGCAGTTCCGGTGCCGGGTTTCTGGTTCTGGCGCCGAGGTTGAACGGTGTCGCGTCGGCGATCAGGGCCGACCACACCCGTTGCCGGGCCACGGCGGCGCGATGATCGTCGGCGGGCCCGAGCACGGTGGTCAGCCCGGCCAGGAAGGGGCCGGTGATGGCGTCATCGGCGCGGACATCTCGCCAGCTGCGATCACGTTGGCGCTCCAGAGAGGCGATCACCCGCCCGTCGGCGACATAGCGGTTGAGTACCTCGATGGCCGTGCGATCACGGTCGTGATGGATCTCCCGCAGCACCGATTCCGGTGTCCGCGCGGCGTTTCGAGTCGGCACCCCCTCGGTGATCGCCAATTCGAAGCAGACCGGGAAGTACAGCTCTTGAGCGTTACCTGTGGTCAGGCGCAGTCGCCTGCGCTCGACTTTCAGCGCCGCGAACCAGGCGGCGGTGCACCGCAGATGGTCGGCGTGATCGACGATCAGGTCGTGCATGGCAGAGGCCACACCGGCCTCCAGGATGGGCGCCGAGAACTGCGGATTCACCCGCAACCGGAACACCAGCGGGTCAAGGATGCGCTTGACCGTCCTGCGCAGCGGCCCGCCGTCATCACCGCTGAGCACTTCGACGCCAGGACCTATCGCCCGCCACGCTTGGTCGATGACCGCGCGGCGCGGCTGGCGCTCGGTCGGCTCGCGCGCCCCGGCCACCGGTATCGCCTGGGGGCTCGTGCTCATCCGCTCAGGATAGGGCGCACCGTCAAAGTTGGGTTCGGTAGCCGAAGACCTGTCGGAGCCTGGACCGATGACAACGTCGTCCCTCGAGCTCGTCGTGATACTCCTGGCCGTGCTGTGTGCCCTCACCGCGGCGGCCGCGCTCGTCGTTCGGGCGCGCCTGGCGGGCCTGGCGGGCCTGGCACCGACGCGGGCGGGCCGTGTATCCGATGAATTGGCAGTGGGTATCGGCACCGTGCGCGCTGTCAATGGAGGGCGACACCAGGTCACCATCGATGTCGAGACCGCACCCGGGCACCTGTTCACCGGTCGGCTGCACTGCTCCGCGGGTGACCCGGTGGCCGCAGCCTTACGTCCCGGCAGTGTGGTCCTCGTCGCCTTCGATCCTGTTGCCAGAGAACATCTCTCACTGCCAGACGATATGGTCGCCGTACGTGCGGCGTTTGACCGGATGTTGATTCGCAAGGGACTGGCCACGGCCGCCCATCTCGACCTGATCCGGCATGGCATCAGGACCTGCGGTGTGGTGACCGCGGTGCGCTGCACCGGAGTGACCCGCGAAGACCATCGCGAAGTCGAATTGGACCTGATGATCCGCAGACCCGGGGGCGGACAGTTCCCGGCCCATGAGACGGCCCTGATCCCGGCGTCCGCGGTGGCGACGGTGGGTCCCGGCGCCATGATCGACACCTACTATCGGCCCGATGACGAGTCGGCGATAGCGATCTGCGTGCCGCCTGGCTGAACCTTCACCGCCGGCCGTTCTCAGCGCTGACCGTCGACGGCGAAGGTGACCAGTGCGGCCCAATACAGCGGGCTCGCACCGGCGTCACCGCCGCGCCAACGGCGCATCTGGGCGCGCTGCCAGCGGTTCACCGCAAACCCCGCGTCGGCCTGCTGGTGCGCACCATCCACCGCGATGATCAACTCGGCCATCGGATCGACCTCCGGCCCAGCCGGCGCGGTGAACTGCCGGAAACCCGCGGTGGTGGGCAGCGACCACAGCGTGGCGGTCACCAGCTGCGCGCCGCCGAGAATCATGGCGGCGACCAGACCCGTCGCCTCATCGAACTGATAGTCGCCCCCGGACGCGCAGGCCAGCAGCGCCACCCGGGGCGGCAACGGCAGCCGCATGGCCATCAGGTCGGCAGCAGTGAGCGCTGTCTGCTCCGCCAGGTGGATCGACGCCCGGTCGGCATGCCCGATATCACCATCGGCGGCACTGGCGTGCCCAACGAACAGCAGCCGATTCGGCGCCTGAGCGAGCTGGCCGGCCAACCACTCCCGATCGGCATCGGTGCGCCGGAATAACTCGACCGAGGTGTCGACAGCCGGTAGCACTGGCTGAGCGGCCATCAGCTCGGCGAAGTACCGCGCCAACCGGGTCTGCGGGGTGGGCCGACCCAGAACCGAGCCGAGCACCGAGTCGGGGCGCTGCCCTGGCACCCGAGGGTCCAGCAGCAGCAGCGGCGGGTGACCGGCCAGCTGGGCCCACGGGGTCGGCGAGCGGGGTGAGTGCACGATATTCGGCGGTGCCGCCATCAACACGTCGACCAGTTCCATCAACCGGTAACCCTCGGTGCGGCCACTCAGATCATCCAGCTGCCAAGGAATTCGGGCCGGCTCAGGACCCGACGGCGTCATCGCGGCGGCCCGCGCACGGACCAGTTCTTCCCGCGTGGGCCCGGTGATCGGCACAGCCAGCAGCCCCCATGGCACACCGGCCAGGCGCGCGCTCGGCGCGACGAACAGCACCGCGCGGTCCGCACTGACGCACTCCATCAGCAGGTCCCATCCAGGGGCGCCGATCAGCAGGACACCCAGAATGTAGGCGATGGTCAGCTCGGTCTGCGGCGTCGCGAATGGCCCTGCGGTCAAGGCTCTTTCGATGGCGTCGCGCCGCGACTCGGCCGGTTGCGGATTGGGCATCGCATCGACCAGCTGCGCCAGCGCGGTCAGCAGTATCGGCTCCTCCACCACCCAGGTGACGGTTCTGGACGGCTGCCCGATCACGCGCAGACTCGCATAGGTCGCGATGCCGACATCGGCGAATCGCAGTACCAGCGTCAGTCGATCGGCCGGTGCACTCACGGCCACGTCGACCATGCGGTCTCGTCCGCGGTGACCTCGCGGTGGTAACGCTCATAAGCCAGTGCCCGGTAACGCCCGAGGATCGGCTGGCTGCCGGGTTGCATCTGCAGCGGTGGTAGCGGGCCCAACCGGGTCAGTGCCCGGCCACCGGGGCCCAAGGGTCCGGCCGCTGTCAGGGAACCGGCAACGAGCGCCAATTCATCCTCGTCTGCCCTGACGGCCGTCGCGGTGGCCGCCCAGTCCCCCATCTGCTCAGCTTGCGGCGCAGTACTGAATGTGCCGCGCGCGCTGTGGTATTCGATGAGCTCGCTGATCAGTTCGGTATTATCGGCTTCCCAGGCGACGGCGAACGCGCCGGCCAGGATCGGCGCCGCGACGCGGCCCGCCCAGCGCAATCTGGCGTCGGCGTCGGCGATGGAATAGCGCACCGAATCCACCGCAAGGGCGGCGGGCACCTTGAGGTCGGCGGCCTGGTCGAGTTTGATCAGTGCACTCCGGTATCCGGCGCTACCGGTTTCGGCGTACGTCACACCCAGTGCGGTGACCTGCCGGGCCTCGGCCTCCTGCCAGGTCTCCGACGGATCGCCTGCGCCGTCGAAACCGAGATCGGCCAGCGCGTCGGCGCGCCAGATGGTGCCGAGATGATCGTCGAGTCTTGCGTACTGCAGCCAGTTGGCCCGCGGCCATGCATCAAGGGCATCCCTGGCCCGCGCAACCAGTTCGACCGCATCGGCGAACCTACCGAGGAAGATCGGAATCCAGCTGCGCTGCATCAAAATCCGGTAGATATAGAGCGGTTTGCCGAGTTCGAGCCAGTGCCGCTCGGCGTGCTCCCAGCTCTGATCGGCGGCTTCGAGGGCACCGGCGGCCATCCTGGTCAGTCCGAAATACAACCAGCAGCGGGAAACGTCATCGGCTCGGGCGTGCCGGGCGATCACCGGATAGGCCGCCCCGACCAGCTCTTCGGTCATCAGGTGGTCACCGGCCGACCAGCTGGCCGCTGCTCGCTCCAATTGTGTTCTGGCGGTGTCTAGTTCCCAGCCGCGGGCGGTGGCCCGCGCCCCGGCCCGCGCAAGCCAGGGCAGCGCCTGCGCCAGGCGGCCGGTCTCGACGCAGAATCTGCCGTATCCGGTGCCCGCGATCACCAGGAGCCGGTCCGACTCATCGTTGGGGTAGACCTCCGGCGCGCTGACGGCGGCGATCACCTGCTCCCACAATGGCCCCGACCGAATATGCAGATCGTCATCGCAGAGGGCTTTGGCACAGAGCACCGTGGCATAGATCAGCAGATAGTCCTGCTCATCAGCCAGGAGTGCGAGCTCCGCAGCTGCGGCATCGTGCTCACCGTTGGCCGCAGCCAAGCCGGTCCGCAGCAACCGCACCCATCGCAGGTAGCGCCGGATCAGCTGCTCAGGAGCCGCTTCCATAAGGCCAGAGATTCGCTGAATACATTCGGCCACTGCATCATTGGCGCTCCGGGCGAGGTATATCTCCCCCAGCTGAGCGAATGCCTGCAGTGCCAGATCCCGCCGATCGGCGGCATCGATGCGCGGTAACAGCGCCAGCAGAAGGTCTCTGGCACCTGCCTCATCGGCGGCGAACGCACGTTGGCGCGCCTGGTCGAGCTCCCCTTGCAGATCGGAAGTGATCGACACGGCAGCATCATATGGCCAGCGGTGGGCGTGCCAGGCACGCCCACCGCTGGCCAGGTCAGGGATTGGCCGAAGGATCAGCTGCAGGTCACCTTGACGGTGAACTTCTTGTTGATCATCCCGGCCATCGGATTCTTCATATCGGCACCGGAGGCCTCACCGGTGATGGTGTAGGAGTTGCCGTCGACCGACACCGAGGCGTTGCCGACTTTCATCCCCATGTTGTCGCTCACCGCGAGCGCGTTGCCGTCGACGACCATGCCCAGTGATTCGACCTTGGGCGTTGCTTCGTCGGTCATCACGATGCCCAGCCCTTGCTGGCCACCGATCGCACCGCTGGCCACGTTGATCTTGCCGCCCTGTTTGACGCAGGTCACGGTACTGGTGTCCAGGCCGACCAGCGCTGCGCCGTCGACTGTGACCTCGTTACCGCTTGCCGCGGCGGCGGGCTTACTGCTGGCGGCGGGGGTGCTGCTGCCGCTGTTGTTGCTCTGGGTGTCCGAGCAGGCCATCAGGATCGTGGCGCCCGCGCTCAATCCGACCACTGCCGCGAGAACTCGTTTCACGGGTCTTCCCTTCGTTCATGCGCCGCCTCGTTGGCGCCGTCGAAGAGAAGTACAGACGTCGTGGAACGCTACCGATCCCAACATCGGCAGGCTCTCGCTGGTGGGCACACTCTGGACCGCCGAGTTGCCCCGGACACCGTGAGACCGCAAGATCCGTGTCAATGACTTCCAAGGATGTACAACTCGCCTTTGAACTGGCCGGCGTCGACGCGATCGGGCAGGGCAGCCTCCTCGCCTCCGGCGAGCTGTCGGCGACCGAGCTCCTCGATGCCGCGATCACCCGGCTGGAGTCGGCGCGCGACCTCAACGCCGTTATCGCCGACCTCTTCGATCGGGGACTCGACCAGGCCGCCGCCCTCGATGCCGACGGTGTTCTACGCACCGGCACTGCCGGTCCGGTGGCCGGAGTTCCGTTCCTACTCAAAGATCTTGGCGCATCGTTGGCCGGCGCACCGGAAGCGATGGGCTCCCGCGCGTTCCGGAACCGGACCGCAACGGAAACGTCCGCCATCATCGAGCGGTACCTGGCGGCGGGGCTGGTCGTATTCGGTAAAACCAACACCCCGGAGTGGGGTAACCACTGCACGACCGAACCATCACTGTTCGGCCCCACCGTCAATCCGTGGTCTCCCCTGATCACCCCCGGCGGCTCCAGTGGCGGGTCGGCCGCGGCGGTGGCTGCGGGCATCGTGCCCGCGGCATCCGGCGGGGACGGCACCGGATCGATTCGAGTCCCGGCCTCGTGTTGCGGACTCGTCGGGCTCAAACCGCGGCGGGCGCGGACGTCGTTCGCGCCGGGGGCCGGGCACGGGATGGAAGGTCTGGTCAACAACCACGTCCTGACTCGCACGGTCCGCGATAGCGCGGCACTGCTGGATATCGTGGCCGGCGCCGAACCAGGGGATCCGTACTCGGCGCCCCCGCCCGCCGCCCCGTATCTGACGTCGATCTACCAGGTACCCCCGGCACAGCGGATCCTGATCAGCACCACCTCACCGTTTCCCGGAACCGCCACCGATCCCGCGGTCGCCGCGGCCGTCGAGGCGACGGGCCTGGTGCTCGAACGCCTCGGCCACCGCGTCGAACCCGGTGCGCCGACGATCGACCCCGACGAAGTGGCCGATGCGATCGCTGTTCTGCACACCGTCAGCAACGCGCAGCTGCATGCGCTGGCCACCAGCCACCTCGGCCGCGAGCCGCATGAAGACGAGTTCGAGGCCAGCACCTGGGTGATGGTCCGCGAAGGTTTCCACACCACCGGTGTCGCCTATGCCGCAGCCATCGATGCCGTGCATGCGCAGACCCGGCGCTTCACGACCACGATGGGTGCTCATGATGTGCTGCTTGTCCCCACCCTGCTGACCGGGCCGCCGCCATACAAACTGCTGGACCAGCCACGCGGTACGACCAGGGCATTCTTCGACGTGGAGTTCGCCACCACCGGCTGGACCACGCTGGCCAATATCACCGGCTGGGCGGCAATCTCACTGCCACTGGGCACGACGTCGAGCGGTCTGCCGATCGGTGTTCAGCTGATGGCGCCGGACGAGACGATCCTGCTGCAGCTGGCCGCCCAGCTCGAACTGGCGATGCCGTGGTCTGATCGGCGGCCGCCACGGTGGGTCGCACCGGCAGCTACCTGACGCTGTGGGTCTGTCTGGACTGCGTCGGTCCAGATATCACCCGTGCGAGACTCTGCGAATGATCGATATCGCGCGCCCGAGACTCGAGGGCAATGTCGCCGTCAGCGACGACCGGCAGATCGGCTTCGCCGAGTTCGGTGACCCTGCGGGCCGGGCCATCTTCTGGCTGCACGGGACTCCGGGGGCGCGTAGGCAGATCCCGGTCGAGGCCAGGGTGTACGCCGAACAGAACCGCATCCGCCTGATCGGCGTCGACCGGCCTGGCATCGGCTCGTCGACCCCGCATCAGTACGGCACTGTCGCCGATTTCGCCCATGACCTGCGAACGATCGCCGACGTACTGGGCATCGACCAGATGGCCGTGGTCGGATTGTCCGGCGGCGGCCCCTACACACTCGGCTGCGCGGCGGTGATGCCCGATCGCGTCCTGGCTGTCGGTGTGCTCGGCGGGGTGGCACCCACCCGAGGTCCCGATGCCATCGCCGGCGGTGTGATGGCGCTGGGTTCGGCTGTGGCACCGGCACTTCCGATCATCGGGCTGCCGCTGCGACTGGCCGCGGTCAGCTTGATCCAGTTGATCCGACCGGTCGCGTCCTCGGCATTGGAGGTGTACGCGCGGATCTCACCGGAGGGTGACCGCCGGATGCTGGCCCGGCCCGAATTCAAGGCGATGTTCCTCGACGATCTGCTCAACGGCAGCCGCAAACAAATGGCCGCGCCGTTCGCCGATGTCGTCGTCTTTGCCCGCGACTGGGGTTTCCGGCTCGAAGAGATCAAGGTCCCGGTCCGGTGGTGGCACGGCGATATGGACCATATCGTGCCCTACGCGCACGGTCAGCACGTCGTGTCGCTTCTGCCCGACGCCGAGCTGTACACCCTGGCCGGAGAGAGTCACCTCGGTGCCCTCGGGCGGGCGGAGGACATCTTGAGCACGATGCTGGAAATCTGGGACGACCAGCTACCGGAGTGACCGAGCACGACGATCACTCGGTGCGGGCCAGTACCTGGTGTACGACGTCGATGCTGGTGTCTGGATGCAGGAAGGCGAATCGTCCGACGGTTTCGCCGTCCCATTTGGTCGGCGGGATGAACGCCACCTGATCGCGATGCAGGCCCAGGCGGTCGCGGTTCGTCGCGGATCAACCCGTCGAGGCGGGCATGCAGCTCGGCGGCGGTCAGCACACCCTTGTCCAGCGGAACCGGGTTCATCCGGAGCCGATTCTCGGCGTAGGCCAGCACGCTGCGCACCATTTGTTCCGTCGTCTGGTCCACCTCGTGCATGGGTCAATCCTCGCCCGCGAGCACCCGTTTCAGTAGGTGCATGGCGATAGTTGTGGACCGTTCACGGATATCGGCCCGATTTCCCGGCAGGTGCATGGTTGTGGTGCGGGTCTGGCCGTCAGCCAACTTCACGCAAAAACACACCGTGCCCACCGGTTTGGCCTCGGTTCCCCCACCTGGTCCGGCGATCCCGGTGATCGCGATCGCGGTATCCGCGGCAAACCGGTTCAGCGCGCCCTGCGCCATCGCCTCGGCCACCGGTTCCGATACCGCCCCGGCGCTGGCGATCAGATCCGCCGGCACGCCCAGCAGGTCGGTTTTCGCATCGTTGGCGTACACCACGGCGCCGCCGGCCACGTAGGCCGACGAACCGGGTCGCTCGGTCAGCCGCGCCGCGACCAGACCCGCGGTGCACGATTCCGCTGTCGCGATGCGCCGACCCGACAAGAGCCCGGCCACCTGGTCATCGATCAACGAACCGTCGGTGGAAAAGACGACGCTGCCGTGCCTGTCCTGCAGCAGTCCCACCAGCCGGGCGTAAGCGTCCGCGGCGTCCGGCTCGTAGCGGGTGACCACCTCAAGTTCGCCGCGCCGAAGGCAGGTGGTGATCTCCAGGCCGTCGAAGCCGTCGATCATCCCTTCGGCATCGCGCAACGTTTCGGCCAGTCCCGACTCCGGCAGGCCGAACATCCGCACGGTGTCCTGCCGGTAATGGGTACGGCCGGCGATCGCCTGCTGCAACGCGGGAGTTTCCACTGCCATGCGCCACATCGGCTGCAATTCGCGCGGCGGCCCCGGCAGCACCAGCACGGTGGGTTTTCCCGGACCATCGCCGGGCACGATCACCCCTGGTGCCGTGCCCACCGGGTCGAGAATCACCGCACCGGCGGGCACCATGGCCTGTTTGCGATTGGCGGCGAGCACCGACTCGAAATCGGCCGTATTGCCGGGTCTTGTCAAACGTTGCGCCATCAGGCGTTTGAGAATCACCGCGATCTTGTCTTCGAGAGCGTCGTCCAGCACCAGCTCGCGGCCGCAGAACTGGGCCACCACCGCGACGGTCATGTCATCGGCGGTCGGGCCCAGTCCCCCGCTGGTGACGATGAGGTCGACACCCTCACCGGCGAGGAAACGCAGCTGGGCATCGATATCGCCGGGCCGGTCACCGCAGATGGTGATATGGGCCAGTTCGATACCCAACTCCAGCAGTTGATCGGCGATGAACGGACCGTTGCGATCCTGCACCCGACCGGTCAAGACCTCGGTCCCGGTGACGACAATTCCCGCGCGAACACTCACCCGCTAGGCCGGCGCAACGCCTGGAGCGCGGACGATCATCGGGACGGCAGGAAAGTACGCTGCCATCTCCGAGCGCGATTTGCGCAGCGCCGCAGTCCCGTAACCGTGTTTGCGGTGCTCCGGGTGGATCCAGATCCGGACGTTGACCTCACCGTCGACGAGTTCACCGAACACCATCCCGACCTTGTCGGCACCTTCGAGCGCCACAAACCAGGCGGCCTCCTCTGCAGCGACCCTGGCCAGCGCCGCGCGGATCTCGTCGTCGAGATCGCCTGCGGGACTGCCAGAACCGTCACCGGCAGCCTTGATGTCATCGGTACGCGCGGCGAAGAGGTCGCGGTCACTGGTGTGGGAGAACGGGCGCAGTGCCAACGTGTCACCACGGCTGGCCGGCCGCTCCTGGAGCGTGAAGTGCAACTGGCTGTTCAGGTCGTCGAGTTCGGCGGCAATGGTCCGGCGCGAGTCCTTGGTCAGCTGGTTGAAGGACAGGCCGAGCACGGCCTCGGCGCAACGTGTCGACGTGTCGAGTAACGCAGCAAGGGATTCGAGTGCGGCCGCCCTGTCGTCGGCTTCGACAATCGCGTCGAGCACCTCGTGCCGACGGTTCAACGCCGTCAGAAGGGCGTCGGTGATTTCACGGCGGTCGGCGGCGATGTCTTGATCGGGCATGCCGCAAGCCTAGAACAGTGCCGGCTCAGAACGGTCCCCGATGACGTGGGTTCGCGGTTTCGCTGCTGCCCAGCTGCAACGGGACCATCGCGTGGGCCGTGGACCAGCAGCCGTACTTGCAGGGCTATCTTAACCCGATGACCGAGGTCCGCCCGTTCCGCATCGACATTGCCGACAGCGATCTCGACGATCTCCGCACCCGACTCAGCCGCACCAGGTGGCCCGAAGCGGAATGCGTCGACGACTGGAGTCAGGGCATGCCCTTGACCTACACCCGCGACTTGGCGCAGTACTGGCGTGACGACTATGACTGGCGCGCCAGGGAAGCCGCGCTGAACAGGTTCGACCAGTCGATCACCCAACTCGACGGTCTCGATATCCACTTCATCCACCAGCGCTCACCCCATGACGACGCTTTCCCGTTGGTGCTGACACACGGCTGGCCCGGGTCGATCGTCGAATTCCACAAAGTCATCGAGCCACTGACCAACCCGACCGCGCACGGCGGGCGGGCCGAAGATGCCTTCCACGTGGTCTGTCCGTCGCTGCCCGGCTACGGCTTCTCAGCGAAGCCGACCAGCACCGGCTGGGGGGTGGACAGAATCGCCGAGGCATGGGAGGTGCTGATGCGCCGCCTGGGCTATCACCGCTACGGCGCCCAGGGCGGGGACTGGGGTGCGGCGGTCACCACTGCGATCGGGCGGAACGTCGGCGGCTGCGCAGGAATCCACCTCAACATGCCGCTGGGCAGGCCGCCGGCCGGCGGCGGGGGCGAGCCGAGCGAGGACGATAAGGCCGCGTTGGCTCGGCTGCAGTATTACCAGAAGTGGGATTCGGGTTATGCCAAGGAGCAGTCCACCCGGCCGCAGACCATCGGCTACGGGTTGGTGGACTCCCCGGTGGGGCAGCTGGCCTGGATCGTCGAGAAGTTCTGGTCGTGGATGGATTGCGACGGTCACCCCGAGAATGTGCTCAGCCGCGACGAACTGCTCGATAACGTGATGGTGTACTGGCTCACCGGTTCTGGAGCGTCGTCGGCACGGCTGTATTGGGAGAGCTTCGGAAGTGGCGGTGCCGGCGCGCGTGTGGAGTTGCCCACCGGAATCGCTTCCTTTCCGAAGGAGATCATCCGATCCCCGCGGGCCTGGTGCGAGGTCGCCTACAACATCACCCACTGGAGCGATATGGCGCGCGGCGGGCACTTCGCCGCTTTCGAGCAGCCCGTTGCCTTCGTCGACGATGTGCGGGCGTTCTTCGCGACGGTGCGCTAGCGGACCGCTGCCGGTTTACCGGTATCGATGGGCACCACGATCTGATCGGTGTTGTACCCGTTGACCCGGACCCATTGCGGTGTCGCACCGGATGTCGGCACCAGCGCGCGCACCTGCACCGTCTCGCCGGGGAACACCGTGACGTAGTTGTCGCTGTACTCGACAGGCAGGATCTCATCGCCGTCGCGGGTGGCGGTCACTTCTGCCCGTTCGAAGAACGCCACCTGTTTGGAGGTGTTCGTCAGCGCGATGGTCACGGCGTCACCGCCGTTTTCAGCTGAGCGCTGTGCGCGGACGTCCAGCGGTGTACGGGGCATCCAATTCAAGGCGGTCATATCCGCCCAGCTGGTCTGTTTGAGCGCGAAGGCCGCATCGTTACTCGGATCGCCGACATCGTCACGCTGCTGCGATTGCCAGTAGACGTTCTCGCTGAGGACCTTTCCGGCGGCGTCCATCAGTTCGCATCGCACAAAATACACCGGCGAACTGACCGGTATCCGCGGCAGCGATAGTGCCTGTGCCGCACCACCGGACGGGATATCGATACCGGCGGCAGTGCGGTCATCACGAACCCGGCCCTGCAGGTCATAGGTACGGACCCGCACCTGCAGGTCCCGTTGGTCGTCCGGAGATTGATTGACGGCGGTGATCTTGGCTTGACTGTGGTCGCCGGTGGCGTAGGCGTCGAAGACCGCCGATAGCGGCCGTAGGCCGGTCTTGGCGCCGTAATAGGCGCCGCCGGGCCGCAGGTAGTAGTCGAACAAGTTGCCGAAGAACGACGGCCAGTGGTTGTTGAGCATCCAGTAGATGGTCATCTTGTGGGTGTCCCAGCCGTTGGCAGCGAACGCCTCGAACTGGGCCCTGGTCGACTCATAGTGTGCGAGTTGAGCTTTGCGTGCGAATTCCTCGGCGCCGCGAGACGACCCGTAGCGGCGGACGACAGCGGTGCGGATGCTTTCCAGCTGCGAATTGCTGCTGTCGGACCCGGCGTGAAAAGACCAGGCCTCGTTGATGGGCCACAACTTATCGGCGGGGATGAACTGTTTGAGGCTCGCGAACGGCGGGATGTGCTCGTTATCGCCCTGCTCCGCCGACGATCCACGGGTGGCGGCGTACTTACCGGCAAACCAATAGCTCGGCGGCCGCCAACTGTACGGTCCGGCCATCTGGATGCCGTCCCAGGCGATATCGCCGTTCTCATCCCGGTTGATGGACGAGACGGTGTCGACAGTGGCGTTCTGCCAATGCAATTCGGACAGGATGTCGTGGTACCAGCCACGTACCTCCGGCGGCGCCCGCCCGTCGCTACCGTTGGCCCAGATGAACGCCGACGCGTGCGGACCGAACTCCTGGATCTGGGACCGCATACTGGCCTGCGCGATATTGCGGTCCTCGGTGTCCCACTGCGCCCATTTCTCCCACTGGTTGCAGCACATCCATCCGTACATCAGCGGGATGCCCAACTCGTCCGCCGTTTCGATCAGGTGATCGCCGGGGAACTTGCCCTCCAGCCGCAGCATGTTGAGCCCGAGGTCTTTGACGTAGCTCAGAATTGCGGTCTCGCGGTCCGGGTCGTATTTGAAGAGTAGATCCGGCGTATAGGT
The DNA here is from genome assembly GCF_965229105.1 of Mycobacterium sp. Classification (GTDB taxonomy): domain Bacteria; phylum Actinomycetota; class Actinomycetes; order Mycobacteriales; family Mycobacteriaceae; genus Mycobacterium. The sequence goes on along the minus strand of NZ_OZ245858.1, from coordinate 3,999,774 downwards.
GGCCCCGCGGATCAGGAAGTCCTTGCCGTTGACCGTCAGATAGAAATTGCCACCTGTGCCGAGTTCGGGGAACTGGGTGTCTTGGTCGCGATGCTGTGTGACGGTGCGGATACCGAAACGCTGGTGGGCGGTATCCACCGCGCGGTCGTACTGGCGGAATTCCAGCTGTAGGTCATAGAGGTCGGGTTTACCCATGGTGTAGGGCCACCACAGGTCCGGGTGCTGGATCGTCAGCTCGCTGAACGCGTCTGGGCTGAAGGTGACTTCTCGTCGCTGGCCGGGGTACAGCGTCACCGGCTGCTCGACCTGGATGCTCGGCTTACCGGCGCGGGAGATGGTCGCCCGCAGCACGCCGCGCAGCGCCTTGGCCGAATCGTTGCGTACGTCGGCATTGATCGTCAGTCGGGCGGAATCGGTGTTGGGCAACGGAAGTTCGGTGGTGACCGTCGCCGCGCCGAGTGTCGCCGCACCCGAACTCTTGAGGTACACCGGTTTCCAGATGCCGGCGTTGCGGTCCGCCGGGAAGGAGTTGCCGTTGGCCGGATTCTTCTGCGGCCCTTGGTATCCGAGGTACTTCCAGTTGATCCAGTCATACCAGCTGTCGGCGAGTTCAACCCCGTCGACGTCCTGGATCGCCTGCTCCGGGGTGACCTTGACGGCTAGGACGTTGACCTCGTCGGGACGAAGGAACGGTGTGACGTCGAGTTCGTGCGCGACGTACATCCCCGCGATCTGCTTGTTGTCGGCAACCAGGCGACCGTTCAGCCAGATTTCGGCCCGGTAGTTGATCCCCGGGAATTGCAAGGTGTACGTGCTGTGCCCGGCGGGCGCGGTGAACGTGGTGCGATACCACCAGTCCTGTTGAAAGAGGTCCTGCGGCACCTCATCGCGCAGGTTGGTGCCGTAGTAGAGATTGGGATAGGTGCCGTCATCGGAAAGCGCCTGCAAGACCGTCGCCGGCATCTGCTTGACCACATGCCAGTCGTCTGCGCGGTAGTCGGCACTGGAGATGGCGGCGCCGTCGGCTCGCACATCGCGCGCTGAGCTCAGTTGCCAACCTTGGGCCAGTTCCACCGTCGAGGGAGCCGCCTCAGGCCGGGCAAACGCAGGAAAATCTCCGGCGCACAGGATGAGGAGAAGGACCAGCGAGGCGGCGAGAATCCGACGGCCGGCGGTTCGACGCGTCCCACTCGATATGACCCGGCCTCCTGTCGTGACTACGCCGATACATTACGAGATTCGGGAGGCGCCGACGAACCGAGCCGCCGGCGTACTAAACTAGAACACGTTTCAGTTTCGCCCATCGCCCCAGCAAGGAACAGGCAATGCACACTTCTCTCTGTGACCAGCTCGGCATCGAATTTCCGATCTTCGCGTTCACCCACTGCCGCGACGTAGTGGTCGCAGTCAGTAAGGCGGGCGGTTTCGGCGTGCTCGGAGCGGTCGGTTTCACGCCCGAACAGCTCGAGATCGAGCTGAACTGGATCGACGAGAACATCGGCGACCACACCTACGGCGTGGACATCGTCATCCCCAACAAGTACGAAGGCATGGACTCGAACCTGCCCGCCGACGAACTGGCGAAGATGCTGGTGGACATGGTGCCCCAGGAGCACCTGGACTTCGCCAAGAAGATCCTCATCGATCACGGCGTCCCGCTGACGGCGGAGGACAACGAGAGCACGCTGCAGTTGCTTGGCTGGACCGAGGCGACGGCCACCCCGCAGGTCGAGGTGGCGCTGCAGCATCCGAAGATGACCCTGATCGCCAACGCGCTGGGTACTCCGCCGAAGGACATGATCGAGCACATCCACGCCGAGGGCCGCAAGGTCGCCGCACTCTGCGGGTCGGCGTCGCAGGCGCGTAAGCACGCCGACGCCGGCGTCGACATCATCATCGCCCAGGGCGGTGAGGCCGGCGGGCACAGTGGCGAGGTCGGCTCGATCGTGCTGTGGCCGCAGGTCGTCAAAGAGGTGGCACCGGTGCCCGTGCTGGCCGCCGGTGGGATCGGCAGCGGCCAGCAGATCGCCGCGGCACTCGCGCTCGGCGCGCAGGGCGCCTGGACCGGTTCGCAGTGGCTGATGGTCGAGGAAGCCGAGAACACCCCCGTGCAGCAGGCGGCCTACATCAAGGCCGGCAGCCGCGACACCGTCCGCAGCCGCTCGTTCACCGGTAAGCCGGCCCGGATGCTGCGCAACGACTGGACTGAGGCCTGGGAGAACCCGGACAACCCGAAGCCGCTCGGAATGCCGTTGCAGTTCATGGTCTCCGGGCTCGCGGTATCGGCAACCAACAAATATCCCGACGAGTCCGTCGACGTCGCGTTCAACCCGGTCGGCCAGGTGGTGGGTCAGTTCACGAAGGTGGAGAAGACCTCGACGGTCATCCAGCGTTGGGTGCAGGAATACCTCGAGGCGACAAGCACGCTCGAGCAGCTCAACGAAGCCGCGTCCGTCTAGGCGTAGAAGTCCTGCTGCCAGCCCTTGGCACCCGCGCACAGCAGCGCCAGGCCGTCCACGGTCTGCGCTGCTGCCCCGCGGGGGTTCGGGCATGGCGCACCGATCGTCTGCACTCCGTACAGCGGCGGTGACCACACCCAGAAACCGGTCTCCACTGGCGGCCACTGGTTGGGGATGTAGTGGCAGGCGTAGGTCTGGCCGGTATCGCCACGACCGAAGATGAACCGCTCCCAGCTGGTGCAAGCGGTGCTGTATTCGACGCCGTAGACCATGTTGGGCACGTCGGCTAGGCCCTGGGTGGGCGCCGCGCCGGCCGCCGGTGCGGTCGTCAGGGGCGCAGTGACAGCGGCGATGACCATGGCGGCCGCGCTCAGTGCAGTGGATAGTTTGCGAATCATGTCCCGCCCTCGACGCTTTGAAGGTTCGTAACTCTCACAGCCTGTGCCCCCGCCACCCCTGCAGCTGGAAAGCCTAGTGGGTGTGATCGACGGCCATGGTCAACTCACATCTATTGCTCTGGTTGCGCGAAACGATCTTTTACGCGAAACGCGGTACCGGCAACGGGCACATCGCCGCTGCGGGTGGTTACCTAGAGCGATGCTGTCCAGCCGCAATTTCCTGATGCTGGCAGGACTCGGGGCCCTGCTCGCGACGCTGGTGTTGGTCGCGGGCGTGGTGACCCGCCCCGGTGGCGCAGGCACCCTCCCCGCCGCCGATGCGGCACCGACCTCGACCACGACAAGCACAACCTCGACCACCAGGTCGGACCCCTATGCCGCCGACACCCGCGGCTTCGTTGATTCGAAGGCCCGCTGCGATGACGGCCAAACAGCGGTGGCCTTGGGCCGGACCCAACGATCGCTTGTCGTGATCTGCTCCACGAGCACCGGTGGCTACGAGTACCGGGCGGTTCGGGTCAGTGACGACGCCGATCTCCAAACGCCGGCGACGGCGACCAGCGACGGCTTCGAGGCCGATACCGACGGGGCCGTGTATTCGGTGTCCCCGACGGAACTGGTCGTCACCTCCAACGACAAGGTGATCTACCGCGACACCTGGATCGAATATCGGCAGCAGCCGACGTTCACCACGGCGACGACCGCTACCACTACCACCGCCAAGCCGACGGGATAGCGCTCAGCTAGAGGCTCGGCGCGGGCACGGCTTCGGCTGCCGGCGCAGTCGGGACGGGCAGAACCGCATCCGCAGGGGGCAGCGGTGCCGTTGCATCGGCAGGCGCGGCCGACTGCGGACCTGTGGACATACCGGCCGGCGGTGTCGCATTGGCGTCCATCGGGCGTTGCGTGAGCAGCAGCAGGGCGTCGCCACCACTGACGTCCTGAGTCTGCACGGCATGCCAGAGTTCCCGCAGATAGGACAAACCGTGTCCCTGCGGCGGGCCGGTCGGATCATCCGTGGTGCCCGGCGGCAGGTTGTCCGGGCTGGGCAGATGCGGGACAGCCGCAGGCGCAGGCGCAGGGTCTGCGGACAGCTGTTGGACCGGAACAGGTTGGCTGGGATCCGGCGTGAGCGGGGCCGGGTCAGCGGATGCCACCGGCATCGACGTCAGCGTTACTACCGTGAGGACTCCGAGTGCACCGAGGGCTGCCGACATCGCCACCCGGCGGGATTCGATACGCACCATAACTAGTGCTTCACCTCAGCCGCCCCATTCGTTACAGCGACAACACCCGCGCCTTGACCGCAACCCGCCCGGCGCCCGAGAGTCCATATCCCACGATGACGAGACCGGTGGCCAGGAGGGAGATGTTGATCAGCAGTCCGCTCATCCCGACGGTGACCGGGTCCAGGAAGTAATAGGGCGCCCGTCGGCCGGCGCGATTGAGCACGAGCAGAGCCAGACCGAGGTAGACAGCGGGATACGACAGCCAGGCCAGGGGCTGCCACCATCGGACCTGACTTTGGCTGTGCCCGACCAGGAGCCAATCGGCGACCGCGAGCGCCGGTACGACGATGTGCAGCAGAATGTTCGCGCCGGTGTAGCCCATGCTCATGTCCACCAGATACAGGTTCCAGATCACGCCGGCGACCAGGACGTACATGACGACCGCCCCGCGCAGGCCCACCCGATTGTCGGCCCGCGGTGACACCAGCGTCCACAGGTAGTAGGCGGCGGCCAGCACATTGGCTTGGTAGGTGAACGTCACCAGCCGCCACAACACCCCGGATCGGGATTGTGTTTCCACCAACGCCATCGCCGCGAGGACGGCGACGATGATGCCCGCGCGCAGCACGACGCGCACCTGCCGCTCGTCAAACCGCACGTCTTCAGTCATACACGTCGTGATGTTTTGCAGCGGTTTCGACGCGACCACCCTCGTTCAGAACACGTTCCAGTTTTGCATTTCGCAAGCTTTTCAGAAGCGGCCACAACGCGCCCATCAGCGGTGTACCAATGCAGTCGAAGCCTAGAACATCTCGTATGAAGGAGCACCGATGCCGAGTCCGAGCCTGCCGCCCGGTTTCGATTTCACTGATCCCGACCTCAATCGCGAGCGACTCCCGGTCGAGGAACTCGCCGAGTTACGCCGCAGTGCGCCGATCTGGTGGAACGAGCAGCCGCTGGACTCGGGATTCCGCGACGGCGGCTACTGGTTGGCGACCAAACACAAAGACGTGAAGGAGATTTCGCGACGTAGTGACGTCTTCTCCAGTCTGGCGAAGACGGCCCTGCCTCGATACCCGGAGGGTTCCACCCAGGAACAGCTGGAGACCGGCAGCTTCGTCCTGCTGAACATGGACGCACCCCGGCACACCCACCTGCGCAAGATCATTTCGCGCGGCTTCACACCGCGTGCGATCGAACTGCTCAGGGAGGACCTCAGTCAACGCGCGCAGGACATCGCCAAGGCGGCAGCCGCCGAGGGAACCGGCGATTTCGTCGAACAGGTCTCCTGCGAGCTGCCGCTGCAAGCCATCGCCGGACTCATCGGCATCCCGCTGGAGGACCGCAAGAAGATCTTTGACTGGTCCAACCAAATGGTCGCCGACGACGATCCTGAGTTCGCCCATCACGACGGCCGCAACTCGGCAACAGAACTCATCATGTACGCCATGGGGCTGGCTGCGGTTCGCGCCGAGGAGCCAGGCGAGGACATCGTCACCAAGCTGATCCAGGCCGACGTCGACGGCCACAAACTCACCGATGACGAGTTCGGTTTTTTCATGGTGCTGCTGGCGGTGGCCGGCAACGAGACCACCCGCAACTCGATCACTCACGGCATGATCGCCTTCGCCGAACATCCCGAGCAGTGGGAGCTGTTCAAGCGGGACCGACCGGCGACCGCAGTCGACGAGATCGTCCGGTGGGCCACGCCGGTGAGCACGTTCCAACGGACTGCGCTGAGCGACTACGAGCTGTCCGGGACCCAGATCAAGCAGGGCCAGCGGGTGCTGATGTCCTACCGGTCGGCGAATTTCGACGAAGAGGTGTTCGACGACCCCTTCTCCTTCAATATCCTGCGCGACCCCAACCCGCATGTCGGGTTCGGCGGTACCGGGGCGCACTACTGCGTCGGTGCCAACCTGGCGCGGATGACGATCGAGTTGATGTTCAATGCGATCGCCGACCACATGCCGGACCTGGCCCCGCTGAGTACCCCGGAGCGATTGCGTTCGGGCTGGCTCAATGGCATCAAACACTGGCAGGTGAGCTACTAAGACCAGAAAACCGACTGGTCTGACCACTTGACGTCTGTCCTCTGTGGGGGCACGCTGGCCTGATGGCCTTACAACCGGTGAATCGGCGTTCGGTACCCGAGGACGTCTTCGAACAGATCGTCGGTGAAGTACTGCGCGGCGATATGGCGCCCGGCGAAACCCTGCCCAGCGAGCGCAAGCTCGCCGAAGTGCTCGGCGTGTCCCGGCCTGCGGTTCGCGAGGCACTCAAGCGGGTGACGGCCGCTGGGTTGGTGGAGGTCCGCCAAGGCGATGCGACCACCGTGCGCGATTTCCGGCGGCACGGCGGGCTCGACCTGCTCCCGCGGCTGCTGGTACGTGACGGCGGGCTGGATCCGTCGGTGGCCCGCAGCATTCTGGAAACCCGGTTACACAACGGCCCAAAGATTGCCGAACTGGCCGCCCAGCGGCACGGCCCGGCGCTGGCCGGGTTGCTCGCCGACGCCATCGCTGCGCTGGAAGCCCAGGGCGACGCCGTCGAACGACAACGTCATGCACTGGCCTTCTGGGATCACATCGTCGACCACGCCGATTCGATCGCCTTCCGCTTGATGTACAACACGCTGCGGGCGACGTACGAGCCGGCACTGCCAGCGCTGGCCACCCTGATGGACCTTGAGGTGAGTCGACCGCAGGCCTACCGCGTACTCGCCGACGCCATCTGCGCGGGTGATCCCGTTGCCGCGAAACGGGCCGCCGTCGAGCTTCTCGAGCCCGCAACGACGGCAATGATCGTGGCGCTGGACGAGTTCGGTGCGCAGTCATGACCGCCACCCCGGCGGTCCGCCGTGGTGTCACCCTGACCGAGGCCGGCCGTGAGTTCTGGAAACACCCGTCGCCGTGGATGATCGCCACCACCTTGGTGGCCGCGGTGACCGCGCGCATCATCGTCGCCGACTGGCAGCTCACTGACGCGCTTCTACCGCTGGGGATGCTGGCCGTTTTTCCGTTCTTCGAGTGGGTTGTCCACGTCATGGTCCTGCACTGGCGACCGCGCCGAGTCGGCCAGGTCACCATCGACCCACTGCTGGCACGCAAACACCGTGAGCACCATGGCGATCCGCGCGACCTACCGCTGGTGTTCATCCCGGCCAGGTCTCTGCCGTGGATCCTGTTGGCCGCGATACTCATTGCCACACTGGCGTTTTCCACGCTCTCGCGACCAGCGCTCGGGCTGACTTTCCTGGTGTTCCTCGCCGCACTCGGGCTCGGCTACGAATGGACGCATTACCTCATCCATACTGACTACAAGCCGAATTCGTCTGTCTACCGGGCGATTTGGCGCAACCACCGCCAGCATCACTACAAGAACGAGCACTACTGGTTCACTGTCACCAGCTCTGGTACTGCGGACCGTTTACTGGGTACCTACCCCGACTCGGCCAGCGTGGCAAGCTCGCCGACAGCCAAGAACCTGCACGGCGCGATCAGCTGATCAGTTGCCGAGGTGCAGTTTCTCTTTGAGCCATGACCGAACCGGCGTCTGAGGTTCTGGTGGCGCCACGACCTGCGGCGGCGGCACGTATGCGGGCGGGGCCACATAGGCAGGTGGCGGCACGTAGGCAGGTGCTGGCGCGGCCGGCTCGTCGGGAACATACGCCTCTGGCGGGTCAGGAACATACTCAGGCGCAGGCGCAGGCAACTCGACCGGAGCTGGATCGATGGCTTCCGGCGGCGGCGGTACATCGGCCACCGGGATCGCCGGCGGCGGCGCCGCTGGCGCGATCGGCTCGACGGGAAGTGCGATCGGGGGTGTGCCCGCGGTCTGGATCACTTCACGGCTCTCCACCGGGATCGGCTTCGCCGGCACCAGGTGCGGACCCAGCGCCAGCGATACCGACACCACGAAGGTGACCGCCCCGGCCACCAGCATCGTCATCGGACCGGCGTAAGACTTGCGGGTGGTGGGACGAGGTTCAGGCGTGTACTCCCAGGCGTCCTGGTCCTCATCGCTACCGAAAAGGTCACTACCGAATAGGTCGTCGCCGAAAAGCGGCTGCCCGGAGGGCGATGCCGCCGAGGCCAGGGCTGCGCCGTGCGCCAGGGCCAGCTCTGCTTCCGGTGGGTCGAAGACCGGCAGCGACAGCGCCTGCTCGAGCCGGGTCGCCACGGCCTTGAGCCCACCGACGGAACCGACCACGAACAGGCCCTCGGGCCGCCAATCGTCGCGGTCGAAGATCGCGGTCACCCACGAGACGAGCAGGTCTTCGCTGTCGATCGTGTGGCTGATCAGTGTTTCCACTTCGCCGCCGTCGGTTTCGACCAGCGACAGCATCACCGCATCCGGCTCCACGACACAGACCGCAGTGCGCTCGTAGCCGATCACCCGGCCGATACTGCAGGCGAGCGCCTCGGCGGCCTGCGGCAACTTCACCAGGACAATGTTGTGAAAACCGACTCCGGCCAGCGAATCCAGCAGCTGGGACGCTTCCATATCGGCGCCGTCACTCCAGGTGACCCCGATGGAGTGCAGCCGCTGGCCTTCGGCTTCGGCGATGCTGAGTACCGCCTCGGCCACCTCCTCGGAGGCCCGGGTGGTGAATTCGTCGTGCTCGAGGGTGGCTCCGTCGCCGGATTGACCCTCAACCAGGACGGTCTGGACATTCGTCGGTGTCACCAGGAGACCGAGAACCGTGTCCACTCATGTACTCCCTTCGTGCCCGGACCGTCACGCTGACCGGGAAGGCGAGGCCTGGATCTACCTCGCTCCGCGTGAGCCTACCCGCGCTCGGGTATAGCGGCTCGATGCTCCTTCTTTACCGGATCGTGACCTGAAAAGCGAACGGAGAATCAGTCAGATTGGGCCGACCTGCATGCGACGCTCGCGATCAGTGGGGTGTCGACGCCGACCGGGCCGAGGCGGTGCGCGCCACCGGGGTTGCCGAGCGGTTGGTCGCGGCCGGGCAGCACGATGGTGAAGAAGGCGGCGTTATCGGCGAGGTGTTGTTCCTGCTCAGGCGGCAAATCGGTCTCGTAATAGATGGCGTCGACTTTGCAGATCAGCTTGCAGGCGCCGCAGTCCACGCATTCGTCGGGGTTGATGTACAGCGTTCGGTCGCCCTCGTAGATGCAGTCAACCGGGCACTCGGCTACACACGATTTGTCAGCGATGTCCACGCACGCTGTTCCAATCACATACGTCATGGGCCTGACTTTAGGTGCGACGACGGGTCACCGGTCGCGGCAAAAGTCCCTTTTCGAGGGACCTGAGTCACCTCCCGTCAGGGTGGATAATGGCGCTATGGCTGGAGTGCTGTTCTTCGACGGTGGCTGCGGCATGTGTACACGAGCGCGTAATGCGCTGGTCCGCTGGGACCGCACCGGTGAGCTTCAGACCGTGCCGTTTCAGCAGGCGGGTACGGCGGAGCGCCTGGGCGTGTCCACCGAGCGGATGTACGACTCCGTGTGGTGGATCGAGCCGACGGGTGAGATCTACGCAGCCGCCGAGGCCTGCAACGCCGCGTTATCGGCCGCCCTTGGCACGCAGCTTCCCCTGCGGATCTATCGGGCGCCCGGGGTCCGGCAGCTCCAGGAGAAGGCCTACCGGTGGGTGGCGACGCACCGCTATAAGTTCCCTGGCACGACGCCGTACTGCGAGTCGCACCCGGTCGGCTGCTAGGCCGCTTGGCCCACCCCCGAGGCGCAGCTGAGCGGGCCTTGCGCCTTGAAGTGCACGGCGGGCATGCCGTCGACGTAGACGTAGTCGACATCGGCAGCCCACGACGTACCCGGCTTCACCCAGGGCGGCACGCCCTGCGGATAGGCGACGGTGTAGTCGCTGTAGAAGTCGACTCCGGCGGGGCAACCAGGTGTCTTGGGCGGCAACGGATTCCACGCATGCACGATGATGGGGTTGAGCAGTCGCTGACCCTGGGCGCAGTTGGGCTGGCACTGCACTGAATTGTCAGTACCCGTTCCGTTCGCCCCGTCAGCGCCCCACGACGACCACGTCATGTCCTGCATGGAGCTGGTGCCGTCGCAGCCGTACATGATCGTGGTCGGCTGCTCAACCACCGGCTGGTCCGGGGTGAAGCACGCACCGAACATGTAGGTGGTGGCGGGATCAGCCAGCGCGACGGGTGAGGCAGTCAGACCGCATACCGCCATCACCGCCGTGGCCGTAGTGACTGCTGCGCGGATCATGACGCTCCTTCGGGTGCTGACGTGACGTCGCATGCTAACCAGCCCGGCCTCGGAGCGCCCGCTCAGTTCTCCCTCGGCAGCAACTCGGTGATGAATGCATCGATGAATTCGTCGAGCCCGCCGACCCCGGCCGGGCGGATCACGAACTTCGTCAGGCCGGCCGCGATGTAGCCGTCGAGCTGGCGATGCAGGTCATCCCACGTGCCTGCGACGAGGTCTGTCGGATCGACATCGGGTCGGCGGCTGCGGATCGCCGCGGCAACGTCATCGGTGAGGCCACCCTCGGAGACTGCCAGGCTGATCCCGAAGTGATCGGGCTCGATTTCACGTCCGGCTTCGGCGGCTTCGGCGTGAATCTGCGTCACTGCCCTGCCCGCCTCCTGAGGTGTCAGGAAGCTGCCCAGCCAGCCGTCACCGAAACGACCGATCCGACGGAAGGCGGCCGGCGCCGAACCGCCGAGCCAGATATCCAGTGGTGCGGCCGGCCGCGAGCCGATGCTGGCGCCGGTCACCGTGAAGTACTTACCCGCAAAGTCAACGTCATCCCCGGTCAGCACCGCACGGACGAGTTGCAGCGATTCGTCGAAGACGGCGGCGCGCTGACCGTCCGGAACAGCGAAGATCTCCCGTTCGGCCGGTATCGCAGACCGCAGGCCGAAGGCCGGCAGCACCCGCTTGGGACCAAGGACAGCCAACGATGCGAGTTGTTTGGCGACCAGGACGGGATGGCGCCCGCCGGGGAGTACCGCCACCGACGTGCCGATCTTGAGCCGATTGGTCCGGCCGAGCGCGAAGGCCATTCCAACGAATGGGTCGACGGCTTTGGAGTAGACCAGTTCCGAGAACCACAACGAGTCGACATCGGCGGCTTCCAGGCGGTCGACGACGTCGCCGAGCCGCTCGGGCCCGGTATCAGCGCCCAGGCTCACACCGAATCTGATCTTCACGACGCCACCCTAGCCGCGCCAATTTGACGCCCAAGAAAAAAAGTTTGTGACTTAAGTAACGCTTGCGTCAGGTGGGGCGAAACATGCCATATGAAATCCATCCGGAAGTTCTTCGCAGCGGTTGCAATCACCGGCGCCTTCCTGGTCGCCCTCTTCGCTTTGTCGACGGGCACCGCAAGCGCGGACACCGCGAATTGGGATGCGATTGCACAGTGCGAATCCGGGGGTAACTGGTCGACCAATACCGGCAACGGCCATTACGGCGGCCTGCAGTTCAGCCAGGCGACCTGGACGTCCAACGGTGGTTTCGGCTCCCCCGCCGGCGCATCCCGCGAAGAGCAGATCCGCGTCGCCGAGAATGTCGCACGGACCCAAGGAATGGGCGCATGGCCCACATGCGGAGCCAATGCAGGCACCGTCCCCTTCGCCGGCGTCGGCAACCCGATCAAGATGCCGACTTTCGATCCCGGCACGATCTTGCGCAAAACCATCAACGACATCTTCGCGCTCATCCCGCACGCCTAGACTCCGCCCATGGGGCAATGGTCGCGCGACGAGATCGAATCCGCCTTCGAGGCGCACAAGCAGGTAGTGGTCGAAATCGGAAACAGTTGGGACTGGTCACGATTCGCCGACCAATTCACCGAAGACGCCACGTATAAGGAGCATTCGTTCGGCACGTTTCACGGCCGGGAAGCGATCAGAAAATGGATCGTCGGCCAGATGAGCAGTTTCCCCGGCAGCGAGATGCCGTTCTATCCGACATCGTGGCACTCGATCGACGAAGACCGCGGCTGGGTGTTCTGCGAATTCCTCAACCGCATGAAAGACCCCGGCGACGGCAGCATCCACGAAGAAGCCAACCTGTCGGTATTGAAATATGCCGGCGACGGGCTGTGGAGCTACGAAGAGGACGCCTACAACCCGATGAACTTCCTACCGATGGTGCAGCGCTACATCACCAGCTGTAAAAGCCTCGGTACCGCATCAGCGGACGCCGAAGCGTTCGCGCAGGCGATGAAATGGGATCTCGGCTAATCCTCACACCGTCAGTGAATTCAGCACTGTGGTCATCTGCGTTTCGGTGTCGCCGGCGATCTTCTCGAAGAGCACCTTCATCGCGGGACTGATGAGCATCGCGACTCCATGCATTTCGAGCTCGGCCCGGTAGTCGATCTGGGCGCCGCCCGAGGCGGGGGTGATGACGATGGTGTCGGTCGAGGTGGCCGATTTGTTGACGCCCTCGAACACCAGGCGGGTGTCTGTCTGTTCAATCAGCACGTAGTCCAGCTCGGTGGAGACACCCGCAATCTTGGACACGTTGTGCCAGCTGGACCCCACCACCACCGGACCGTCATCAACTCGGGTGCAGGACTGCGTCCCGGGATCCCACTCCTCTGCATGGGCGAAATCCTTCAGGTAATCCAGGACCCGATCGGGCGACGCGGTCACGGTGAAAGTGCGGGATACGGTGGGCATGCGTGATCAAATACCCACTCACCCCGGCGCTTTTAACCCCGCACCGCATAGCGGAAGTGTGACGTTGTCCACGCGGAACAACTCCACGGCCAGAGCCCAATTCCACGGCAGGTCCGCCGCGGGTCCGGCGGCGGCGCGGGCAGCGGCCCAGCACACCGCCGACGTCGGCTCGACATAGAGCCCCTCAGCAGCAAGTTCGGTCCTCCCGGCCAGCACCTGTTGATCGCTGACCGACACGATGGTGCCGCCGGTCTCGCGTACGGCAGCCAGGATCTGCGCACCGCGCGGTGGGGCCGCGATCGCAATCCCCTCGGCAACCGTCGCCTGCGCTGCCACCGGCGCCACGGTGTCAAGGTGTGCGGCGAAGGCCGCCGCCACCGGCGAACAGCCTTCTGCTTGCACGGCGACCAGTGCAGGCATCCTGGCGGCCAGTCCGGCGTCCACGAGCTCGCGGAACGCCAGGTAGCAGCCCAGCAGCAAGGTTCCGTTGCCGACGGGGACGACGACGGTCGAAGGAAGGGAGTAACCGTTCTGCGCCCAGATCTCGTAGCCGTAGGTCTTCACCCCGTGCAGGAAATAGGGGTGGAAGACGTGGCTGGCGTAGAAAACCCCGGGTCTGTCAGCGGCCGCCAGTGCCGCGGCGGCGGTATCGGCGCGGGTTCCCGGAACCAGGGTGAGGCCAGCACCGTGCGCCCGCATCTGGGCCAGCTTGCCCGGCGAGGTGGACGCCGGGACGAACACCTGCACGTCGATCCCCGCCCGCGCGAAATAGGCTGCCGCGGCCGTCCCTGCGTTACCGCTGCTGTCGACGAGTGCCGAACGCACGCCGAGCCGTTTGGCAAGGGTGGCCAGCACCACCGCCCCGCGGTCCTTGAATGACAGTGTCGGCATCAGAAAGTCCAGCTTGAGCCGCACGTGCGGGAGGGCGCGTGACGCGACGATCGGTGAACCGCCCTCACCGAGGCTGATATCGGCGTCGAACGGCACCGGCAGCACCGATTCGTACCGCCACATCGATGTCCGCTCCCCCTGCTCGGGTGTGATCGCCACGGCAGTGGTGCTGTCCCCGATATCGAAGACACCCCCACAATCGCAGTGCCAGGCCAGACTCGACACGTCATAGCTGGAACCGCATGCGCGGCACACCAGGGGTGGCAATCCTTCGGTGTTGGTCACAGAGCCATTGTGACGGCCAGCATTCCCTATCAGCGTGATCTGACCACACAGGGTGACACCGGAATCTAGTCTCCTGTGGTGGGAATTGTGACACCTGTCAACGGAGCGCCACCGCCCGAAGTGCCGCTGGTCGATATCAACCTCTCCGCGTGGGAGTTCTGGGGACTCGACGACAGCCTCCGCGAAGGGGCATTCGCCACTTTGCGCAGGGAGGCGCCGATCACGTTCTTCGATCCGCCGACGGGGCTGGCCGGTTTCGACCCCGGGCAAGGTCATTGGGCGCTCACCCGGTTCGATGATGTGCACTTCGCCAGCCGCCACCCGGAAATCTTCAGTTCCAGCGGCGGTATCACCATCGGCGACCAATCCCCCGAATTGACCGAGTATTTCGGGTCGATGATCGCGATGGACGATCCCCGCCATCAGCGCCTGCGGGGGATCGTCAGCCGCGCCTTCACCCCGAAAGTGGTGGCCCGCATCGAAGCTTCTGTCCGCGACCGGGCTCGCCGCCTCGTTGCCGATATGGTGGCCAATCACCCCGACGGCAACGGCGAGCTGGTCGCCGAGTTGGCCGGACCGCTACCGCTGCAAGTCATCTGCGACATGATGGGCATCCCCGCAGAGGACCACGACACCATTTTTCACTGGACCAACGTCATCCTCGGATTCGGTGACCCCGACCTGACCACCGATTTCGACGGCTTCGTCAAGGTCGCAATGGATATCGGCGCCTATGCCCACGCGCTCGCCGAGGATCGCCGGATGAATCCCGGCGAGGACCTGACGACCAGCCTGGTGCACGCGGAGCTCGATGGGGAACGCCTGACCTCGGCCGAGGTCGCGTCGTTCTTCATCCTGCTGGTGGTGGCGGGTAACGAAACCACCCGCAACGCCATCAGCCACGGCGTGCTGGCGCTGACCCGGTACCCGGCCGAACGCGACACGTGGTGGAGCAACTTCGACGGCCACAGCAAGACAGCGGTCGAAGAAATCATCCGGTGGGCGTCACCGGTCATCTATATGCGCCGAACCATGACCCGCGATTTCGAGCTCAGCGGTGTCCCGATGGCCGCGGGTGACAAGGTCACGCTCTGGTACTGGTCGGCCAACCGGGACGAGCAGAAGTTCGACGATCCATGGCGCTTCGACATCACCCGGGCCAGCAACCCACACCTGGGGTTCGGTGGCGGCGGCGTGCACTTCTGCCTGGGAGCGAACCTCGCCCGCCGCGAGATCAGCGTGCTCTTCGACGAACTGCACAAGCAGATTCCCGATCTCACCGCCACCGAGGAGCCTGCGCGGCTGCAGTCATCCTTCATTCATGGCATCAAGAGGCTGCCGGTCAGCTGGACCCCGCCGCGTTAAAGAGTGGCGCTCTTGGGGCCCACCGAGGAGCAGATCGCTGCCGACGGCGTCGCAATGCCTGCGCAGCCTGAGCCCTTCGCGGTGTAGGTCAGACCCGGCGTGTACGGCGCAAAGAAGGCTTGCGCGGTCGCATAGCCATTGGCCTGCACACACTGGCCGACGCTTGCGCCCACGGTGAGGCAGATCTGTGAGGACTTCGGATTCGCCGTCCCCGTGCAGGCCGCGGGGCTCAGGGTTGCGGTGACCGTTGGCGTACCCGAGACGTCCACGACGTAGGGCGCGGTCAGGGTGAAATCACATGCCGCAGGGACCTCGGTGAGAGCGGGAGCGGCAACCACGACGGAGCCACCGAACAGGGCGACCATTGCCACCGGGAAAGCTACGAGCCGCGCGATCATGAGGGAAGCGTAGGCCGTGACCGGGCGGGAGTCACTAGCGTGGGTCGCATGAGACAACGGTTGCATTGGATGTCCATGCACGGGGTGGTCCGCGTGCTCGTCAACGTGGGTGCACGACGCGGCGACCCGCAGGCCCGGCTGGTCGCCGACCCGGCCGTCCGCGCAGATCCGGTGCCGTTCTACCAGGAGCTCCGAAAGCGCGGACCCATGATCGCGTGCCGCACCGGGTACCTGACGTTGGACCACGGCGTGGCGCACGAGCTGCTCCGCTCGGATGACTTTCGCGTCATCTCACTGGGATCCAATCTGCCCGCACCACTGCGCTGGCTCGAAAAGCACACCAGGCCAACTGGATTGCATCCACTGCGGCCGCCGTCTTTGTTGGCTGTCGAGCCGCCTGCGCACACTCGCTACCGCAAGACGGTCTCGTCGGTGTTCACCCCACGGGCCGTCGCCGCGCTGCGGGGACGGGTGGCCGCGACGGCCGAGCAACTGCTCGACGAGCTGGCCGCCGACGGCACCGCCGTCGTCGATATCGTCGACCGATATTGCTCCCAGCTGCCGGTCGCGGTGATCAGCGACATGCTCGGCGTCCGCGATAGCGACCGCGCGAAGATTCTGGAATTCGGCGAGCTGGCCGCACCCAGCCTCGATATCGGTTTGACCTGGCCGGAGTACCGCCGGGTCCAGGAGGGGCTGGTGGGCTTCAACAGCTGGCTGGCCGATCACCTGCACAGATTGCGACAGGACCCGGGCGATGACCTGTTGAGCGAGTTGATCAAGGCCTCTGACGGGGACGCGCGGCTCGACGATGATGAGCTGCGGGCGGTGGCGGGTCTGGTCCTCGCCGCCGGCTTCGAGACGACCGTCAATCTACTGGGCAGCGGGATCCGGCTGCTGATGGCCTCGCCAGACCAACTCGACGTGCTCCGCGAAGCTCCCGAGCACTGGGCGGGTGCCGTCGAGGAGATCCTGCGCCTGGAATCCCCGGTACAGCTCACCGGCCGGGTGGCCCGGGTGGCGACCGAAGTGGCGGGGACCGGTGTTGCGCCAGGGGAGATGGTGGTGATCTACCTGGCTGCGGCCAACCGCGATCCCGCCCTGTTCGACAACCCGGATACCTTCGATGTCACCCGGTCCAATGCCGCACGGCACCTTTCCTTTTCGGGTGGACGGCACTTTTGCCTAGGGGCGGCACTGGCCAGAGCTGAGGGCGAAGTCGGGCTCAGTGCCTTCTTCGAGAGGTTCCCAGATGCCAAACCGGCAGGCCCGGGTGTCCCTCGGGAGACCCGGGTCCTGCGCGGGTGGTCGGCGCTGCCGGTCAGGCTGGGACCACAGCGACTAGCGCCGGTGAGCCGCGCGCGTTGACGGGTCGGTGTAGTTGGGATCCTCGACGACGACCGGGTGATCAACGTCGCCGGCCTGAGCGGCATCATCGGTCTTGTCGGTCTTGACCCGCGGGTCGATATGGTCGGCGTGCGCGCGGCGCTCCTCGAGATCATCGTTGGCCGACTCCACGGAGCTGCGGTGCGAGAGCGCGCGCTCTTCGAGCCGGGCCGCTTCCGCGGCCTTGACCTCGGCCTCGGCTTTTGCCGCCCGCGCCTTCGCGGCGGTCTCTTCTGCAAGCGCTTCCCGGCGCGCTACCTGCGCGGATTCCTCTTCGACTTCGCTGCGGATGCGCTCGGCCTCGCCGTGCAATTTCTGGTTGCGCTTGTTGCGGGCGGCCAGGCGAGCGCGCCGAGTACAAGCACCGCCACGACGACCCCGATAACGATCCACAAGGTGGTGTTGTCAGCCATTCCGGCTCCTTCGTTAGGTGGGCCGCGCCTTCGACAGACCCGTCAATAAGTCCAGGTTGCCCAAATCGTCAGACGCCAAACGCGCCGAGCGCTTTCAGCATCCCCGCGGCGGCGTTAGGCCAGGTGAATCGTTCGGCTCGAAGTCGGGCCGCGTGGCGCCGCCCCCGCTCTGGGCGACCGATGACGTTGGTGACCGCCGCGGCGATGGCATCGGGGTTGTTATCGGCACACGCGCCGCTGTCGGCGGTCAGGATTTCGCGCAGGGCCGAGGTACGCGACACGACCACCGGTGTGCCGCAGGCCAGGGCCTCCAGTGCGGCCAGGCCGAAGGTTTCGTGCGGTCCCGGCGCCAGTGCCACATCGGCGCAGGCCAGTAGGGTCGCGACCCCCTCTCGGCTGTCGATGAAACCCGCGAAGTCGACAGGAAGTCGCGCCGCGTGCCGTTGCAGACGGTGCCGCAATGGCCCCTCCCCCGCAATCACCAACTTTGCATCGACGCCCGAATCACGCAGTACCGCAAGGGTATCGATGCTCCGATCGGCGCGTTTCTCCACCGAGAGTCTGCCGCAGTGCACCAGCAGTAGCTGTTCTGGCGCCGCCCAGCGGCCGCGGACCTGGTGCGAGAACCGGCTTGGGTGAAACGTGCCGAGATCCACCCCCAGCGGCACGGTGACGACGTTCGAGGCCCCGATCCGGTCGAATTCCTCGCGGGCGAACTGCGTGGTGCACAGCACGGTGTCGTATTCGCGTGCGGTGCGCCGATTGGCGTAATCGGCTACCCGCCTTGCAATCTGAGGTGGCAGCAGCTGTCCGGTGAGGCGGTCCAGGCGTTCATGGGAGATCATCACAGTGGTGACACCGTGGCGACTCCCCCACCGGCCCAGCGAGCGCAGCGTGGCGCGATCGGACACCTCGAGCGCATCAGGGGCGAGCGTTTCCAACAGCCCGGTCACCGGCCCGGGGAGCACGGCGCGGTAGCCTCCGGTGCAGGGAATCTTGCGGGCCGGCAACGAGATTCGCGTGACCCCCGATGCCATCTCGGTGCGATCAGACCGGCCGCCCGGGACGATGAGAAACACCTCGTGGCCCCGCGCGCAGTACTCGGCGCCGAGGCGGTCCACGGCGGTCCGCAGACCACCCGAGCGCGGGCCGTAGAAATTCGCGACCTGCACGATCCGCGTCATGAGAGCATCACATCGACCAGGCGTGTGCGGTCGACAACCGCAGCTCAACCGGTACCTGAATTACCAGTGAACACCGCAGCTGCGGTTCACCCTCGCTTCGGCGGAAAGTAGATTTCCTGGGTCGCGGTGCATACCAGTTCACCGCTGCGATTGAACATCGTCCCGGTCGCCAGTGACCGGCCACCGGTGCTGCTGGGACTCGATTCGTCGTAGAACAGCCAGTCCGACAGCACCGCATCAGAATGGAACCAGACCGAATGGCCACGCATCGCCGAAATTGGCGGAGCCGCCATGGATTTCCATCTCGGGACCAGAGTGGGCTCGATCAAGGTGACTGCCGAAAGATAGGCCGCCAGGCAACTCGCCAGAATCGGATCGTCGGGGATATCGCCCATGGGGCGCAACCACATTCGCGATGCAGGGGCCCCTTCGGCGGTCTGCACGGTGCGGCGTTCGAACCAGTCCAGACTGGCCCAGGTGCCCTGCGGCAGTATCGAGGACAGGGTGTCCGGATCGGGTGCCACGGGCATCGTCGGCTGGTACTCGATATCCTCGACCACCGCACTGAACGAGGTGTTCGCTTCCATCAACACGACGTCCTTCTGGCGGCCGGTCACCCGCCGCGCGGCGAAGGTCCGTCCGTCCTGCAGGGGCGTGACCTCGAAGTCGACGGGCTCTCGACCGTCACCGGGCCGCAGAAAATAGGTGTGCATGCTGTGCGGCGCGCGGCCGCCGGCAGTACGCGCGCCCGCCATCAGTGCCTGGGCGGCGATATGAGCCCCGAGGATGTGATGACCGGGCCCGTCGAACTGTTGTCCGACGAAGAAGTGCGCATTGACCTGTTCGAGGTTCAGCGAGTCGAGCACATCGCCCAGCGTGGATAGCATCGCCTGGCATCATGCCTTGTATGTCCTTCGGTGGTCCGCTCAGACGGTTGGTCGATGTGCTCAACGCGGGTGCTACGGCATTGGCCAACGCCCCTGTGGTGGGTCCGCTGGTCAGCGGATACATCAC
Source organism: Mycobacterium sp. (assembly GCF_965229105.1). Classification (GTDB taxonomy): domain Bacteria; phylum Actinomycetota; class Actinomycetes; order Mycobacteriales; family Mycobacteriaceae; genus Mycobacterium. Next base: position 3,980,111 of record NZ_OZ245858.1, on the reverse strand, counting down.
CACGATCAGCTATGTCGGCCGCAAGTCCGGCCGCGCCTTCAGCCTGCCGATCGGCTACCAGCGCAGCGGTGACACTGTCACCATCCGCGTCGGAATGCCCGAGAAGAAGGCGTGGTGGCGCAACTTCCTTGGGGCAGGGGCGCCCATGACGATCCAGCTGGATGGCACCGAGCGCAGCGGTCACGCGATTGCGACGCGCGACGACCGCGGCCGGGTGTCCGTGGTGCTGACACTCAACTAGACCAGATACCGCCCGAACCAGTCCTGCACCTTCTGCCAGGCGTCGGCCGCGGCATCGGCGTTGTACCGCGGACCGCTGTCATTGAAGAATGCGTGATCGGCCTCGGGTTCGACGACGAGCAGGTGGTTCAGGCCGGCCTTTTCCAAGGCGGCTGTGGCCGCGTCCTGGGTCGAGGTGACCCGGGTGTCGAGCGCGCCGTAGAAGCCGAGGACATTAGCTTTCGACCCAGCGAAGTCAGCGCCGTCGGGCAGCGGGCCGTAGAAGGGCACTGCCGCGGCCAGTTCGGTGACACCCGAGGCGAGTAGTTGCCAGGTCAGGCCGCCACCGAAACAGAAGCCCATGACCGCGAGCTTTTTGCCAGGGGCTCGTCGTGTCAGCTCTCCCAACCCGGACTTGAGGTCAGCGACGAACCGTTGGGGATCGATCTTGCCGAGCGCCGCGGTGGCTTCCGCCGGATCGGTGAACGTCCCGGTGCCCCCTTCCTCGGAGAGGAGGTCGATCGCCAGCGCGGAATACCCGATGCCGGCGAGCCGGCCCGCAACGGTGCGCACCCAGTCGTTGAGTCCCTTGTTCTCGTGGATGACCAACACGGCCCCCTTGGGGTCGCCGGCTTGCGCCCAGGCACCTTTCAATTCGCCGGTGGGACCCGCCCAGGAGATATCGGTGGTTGGCAAGGCGGTGGCCATGCCCGGCGGCGGGCCGGCGGCGGCCGCCGACGTGCCGGTCGTGGCGCTGCCGGTCGGGCTCGTCGAGCTCGGCGCCGTGGCCCGCTCGTCGCTGCACGCCGCAATCAATGCTGTTGCGGACGCTGCGGTCACGCCAAGCAGCGCCAACCGGCGCATCGCTTCGCGACGGGACAGCAGTCCGTCGACGTGGTCGGTGGCAATCTCTTCGGCGATGTAGCGCTGTAAGGGAGTCACCCTCTCGAGTATGCGCGCGAAGACACGGAGCGTCGCATGTGAACACATCGATAAATCTGTTCACTAAATCGTTGACACCTGTCCCTAGAACAGGTTCTATTAACGCTTGTGACCTACGACACGATCATTCGCAACGGCCGTTGGTTCGACGGCTCGGGTGCGCCGTCGTCCATCCGCAATATCGGTATCAGGGACGGCCACATCGCGACGATCACCCCGCACGACCTGGACGAAGCGGGCTGCACCGAGGTCATCGACGCATCAGGTAAGTGGGTACTGCCCGGCTTGATCGATATCCACAGCCACTACGACGTCGAAGTTCTGTTGCGGCCGTCGCTCTCGGAGTCGGTCCGTCATGGGGTCACCACCATCACCCTGGGATCGTGCTCGCTGTCGACCATTCACGTCGACGGTGTCGATGCCGGGGATATCTTCGGCCGGGTCGAAGCGATCCCCCGGCAGTATGTGATCAGCGCGATCGACGATCGCAAAACCTGGTCGAACTGTGAGCAGTACATCGCCGCCCTCGAATCATTGCCACTGGGGCCGAACATCTCCGCATTCATCGGACACTCCGATTTACGCACCGCGACAATGGGTCTCGATCGGGCGACGCGCAAGGAGGAACGCCCCACCCGGGCCGAGCAGGCGCAGATGGAACGCTGGCTGGTCGATGCGATGGATGCGGGCTTTGTCGGGATGTCCTCGATGCAGCTGTTGTTCGACAAACTCGACGGCGAGGTGTGCCGGTCGCGCACATTGCCCTCCACCTATGCCAAACCCCGCGAACTGCGCAGGCTCAAGTCGATCCTGCGGCGTCGTGGACGAGTTCTGCAGTCCGGCCCCGATATCGAAAACCCGCTGAATCTGCTGTCGAATGTCGCCCAGTCCCTCGGGGTCTTTCGCAAGAAACTCAAGACCAGCCTGCTCTCGGCTGCCGACGTCAAGTCAAACCCGTTCGCCGTCAAGATCTTCCGCCCGCTCTCCGGTGTGGTAAATCGGCTCGGCGGCGACTTCCGCTGGCAGCACCTGCCGGTGCCATTCGAGGTCTACGCCGACGGTATCGATCTGGTGATCTTCGAGGAGTTCGGCTCCGGCGCGGCCGCCCTGCATCTGCAGGATGAGATCGAGCGCAACGAGATGATGCGCGATGAGACCTACCGCCGGCAGTTCCGCAAGGATTACGAGAACAAACTCGGTGTGCGGGTGTGGCAGCGAGACTTCTTCGATGCCGATATCGTCGACTGCCCCGATCCCTCGGTGGTGGGCAAATCATTCGGTCAGGTCGGCAAAGAGCGTGGCGGTATTCACCCGGTTGACGCGTTCCTCGATCTGGTTCTGGAGCATGGCCGGGCGCTGCGCTGGCGGACCACCATCTCCAATCACCGGCCCGAGGTACTCAAGAAGCTGGCCGCCGAACCCGGTATCCAGATGGGCTTTTCGGACGCGGGTGCACACCTGCGAAACATGGCGTTCTACAACTTCGGATTGCGGTTGCTGCGCCACGTCCGCGATGCCGAGCGGGCCGGAACTGCGTTCATGACCGTCGAACACGCGGTGCATCGGCTGACCGGAGAACTGGCCGACTGGTACCACATCGACGCAGGCCACCTGCGTGTCGGCGACCGCGCCGACGTGGTGGTGATCGACCCGGAGAAACTCGACAGCACCCTCGACGACTATGCCGAGGCCACGGTCGAGCAGTACGGCGGGCTCTCTCGCATGGTCAACCGTAACGACGCCACCATCAGTGCGGTGTTCATCAGTGGCCGTGCGGTGATCCGCGACGGCCAGCCCACCGAGGTGCTCGGTAACGAGCGCACCGGCAGCTTCTTGCGGGCGGACACCGCCGTCTCCGCACCCACCCAGCAGAAGGGCGAATTCGCCAGTGTCCGTTGATCAGCAGGTGCCCACAGAGGTGGATTCTCCAGTGACCGACGTCGTCGTCGGGATGTGGCAGGCATTGTCGCGCCGCGACTGGGGGGCGCTGAAGACATACCTCTCCGACGATTGCATCTATCTCGATATGCCGGTCGGACCTGGTGCGGCGGCGCGGGGGCCAGAAGACATCGTCAAACGCCTCAAGATCGGCATCGAACCGCTGGCCTCCTATGTCAACCATGACGGGTTGCTGGTGGATAACGGCGTCGACGTGATGTACGAGCATTCCGAGACCTGGCACTGGGCCAGTGGGGAATCCGCGGTTCTGCAGTTCGCGACGGTGCACAAGGTGGTGGACGGCAAGATCACCCTGTGGAAGGACTACTGGGATATGGCCGCGCTGACCAACCATGCCCCACCGACCTGGCTGGCGGACTTTGCAAACGCCGATATGTCCTGGGTGTTCGACGCCACCGGCCTGGTTTAGGGAGCAACGATGCTTGACGTAAAGATTACTGGCGGAACGGTTGTCGACGGCAGCGGAGCGCAGCGCTATCGCGCCGATATCGGCGTCAAGGACGGCAAGATCGTCGAGGTGCGGCGGCGCACCGGTGACGGCCCGGGTATCGAGGTTGATGCGGCACAGACGATCGATGCCACGGGGCGCATCGTCGCGCCGGGATTCGTCGACGTGCACACCCATTACGACGGTCAGGTCAGCTGGGACGACACTCTTGAGCCGTCGAGCATGCACGGCGTCACCACCGTGGTCAGCGGCAACTGCGGCGTCGGCTTCGCGCCGGTACGTCCCGGCAAGGAACAGTGGCTGATCGAGCTGATGGAGGGCGTCGAAGACATTCCCGGCAGCGCGCTCGCCGAGGGCATCACCTGGCAGTGGGAGAGCTTCCCGCAGTATCTCGATGCCATCGAGAAGCGCCATCTGTCAGTTGATTACGGTACTCAGATCGCCCACGGACCGGTGCGCGGCTATGCGATGGGCGAACGCGGCGCCAACAACGAGGAAGCCACCGCCGACGATATCGCCGCGATGGCCCGGATCGTGCAGGAGGGAATCGAGGCCGGCGCCTTGGGCTTCTCCACCTCACGCACCGAGGCGCACCGCGCGATCGACGGCCAGGCCGTCCCTGGCACGTATGCGGCCGAGGCGGAGCTGTTCGGCCTGGGCCGGGCGATGGCCGCAGGTGGCCAGGCCGTGTTCGAGGTGGCTCCGCAGGGCACCGCGGGCGAGAGCCCAGCCGAGGCGTGCATGCGCGAAATGGAGTGGATGGCAAAGCTCTCCGACGATATCAGCCGGCCGGTTTCGTTCACGTTGATCCAGGCGTCGCACGCCCCGGACTTGTGGCGCCAGCAGCTGGATCGCGCCGAGAAGGCGCATGAGAACGGTATCGAGCTGTACGCGCAGTTCGCGGCCCGACCGTTCGGCATGTTGCTGGGTTTCCCGGGTTACCACGCCTTCACCCACCGCCCGACGTTCCGACGGCTCAAGGCCGAACTTAGCCGAGAGGAACTGTCGCAGCGGCTGACGGATCCAGCGGTCAAGGCCGCGATCCTCGCCGAAGAGGATGTGGCACCTGCCCCCGGGGTGCTACTCGACGGGCTGTTCGCGCTGGCGCAGTACAGCACCGACCGGCTCTACGCGATCGGCGATCCGCCGGATTACGAACCCACCCCGGATATGACGGTGGCGGCGATCGCCGCGGCCAGGGGCCAGGACCCGTTGTCGACGATGTATGACCTGATGCTGGAATCGGATGCCGGCGCGATGCTGATGCTGCCGTTCTTCAACTACGCCTCGGGCGACCACAGCGCGATCTACGAGATGATGCAGAGCCCGGCGGCGGTCTCAGGACTGTCCGACGGCGGTGCCCACTGCGGCCTGATCTGCGACGCGTCCTATCCGACGTTCCTGCTGACCCACTGGGCCAGGGACCGATACCGTGGGCCGAAGTTCTCGCTGGAATACGTGATCCGCAAGCAGACCTTAGATACCGCAACGCTTTTCGGGCTGTCCGATCGCGGCGTCATCCAGGTCGGCAAGCGGGCCGATCTCAATGTCATCGACATGGAGGCGTTAACCCTCGACTCACCTCGAATGGTCTACGACCTGCCCGCCGGTGGGCGTCGGCTGATCCAGGGCGCCAGCGGGTACGACGCGACAGTGGTCAACGGGGTGCTCACGCGCCGCCACGGTGTCGACACCGGTGCCCGACCTGGCCGGTTGCTGCGCGGGGTGCGTTAGCTTAGAGACTCCAGGCCAGCCTGAACTTCGCCGCCAACTCCTCCGGCGACAACTCCCCGTACTGTGCCATCTCGTAGCGGCGCACCAACACCAGCATGGTCATGGCGGGCTCGCCAAGGATGCGCCGCAGCAGCGCCGAATCATCCAGTGCAGCAATGCAGTCGGCTTGTGAGTCCGGTAGGTGCATCGCACCCTCGACCGTCGCCGGGTCGACGGCGATTTCGGCGGGCAACGTCGCCTCGCGGTCGATCCCGTCCAGCGCCAGGCCGAGGATGGCCGCCGACGCGAAATACGGGTTGGCCGACGGGTCGACGATCTTCACCTCGACGTTGGCCCCGTACGGATTGGCAGGGCCGCCGACCAGGAAGCGCACCGCCGCTTCCCGGTTCTCCGTACCCCAGCACGCCCACGCGCCGGCCCAATGTCCGGGCTGCATCCGCAGCCCGGACAGGATCGACCCGGACAGGATGCCCTGAGCAGCGGGCAGACCCGCCAACACTCCGGCAATCGCATGCTCACCATCCGGGGTCAGCCCGTGCGGACCGTCGCCACCGGAGAACACCGGCACTCCCCCGCGAGCCAACGAGAAGTGCTGGTGTGCACCGGATCCGACGCTGCCGTAGAACGGCACCGGGGACAGGCTGACCCGAAAGCCGTACCGGCGCGCGACTCGGCTGATGATGATCCGGGTCAGCACCAGCTGATCGGCGGCGGCCACCGGGGTTTGGGGTGCCAGCGAGATCTCGAACTGGTTGAGACCGTATTCGGGGTGCAGTTGCTCGATGACGACGCCGGCCGCGGCGGCCGCCTCCAGCACGTCGCGCACGAAGCCCTCATGTTCGAGCAAACCCGCCAATCCGTACTGCGCCCACAGATTCGAGGGCAGCGCGCTCCCGTCGGGCCCGACCAGGACGAATTCCATCTCGTGCCCGACCAGTGCGGCCAGCCCGTGCGCGGCCAGTTCGCCCTCGATCCTGGCCAGGGTTCCTCGACTGCACATCGGCACCGGGGTCCCGTCCTGACAGAAGAACTCCCCTGGCGCCCAAGCCAATCCGTCGCCGATCAACCTCAGCGCCGATAGGTCGATCCGGATCCGCTCGTCACCGACCACGCCGACACCGTCGGTCATCGCGATTCCGGTCTGGTCGATGGTGAAGCCGTGCCAGACCGGGCTGGCTCCCAGACCCGGGTCGGCGAAGGCGTCTACCCGCGCGGCGGGAACGGTCTTGGCGTGGGTCAACCCGGCCGGGTTGACCACGGTCCCGATCACCGCGACGACGCCGTTGGCCTCGAGCTCGGCAGAGGTGGCTGTCATGTCGCCATCTTGCCTGGGACTGAGGCCGCGTGCGGGTTAAGTGCGTGCTGGAATGGTCAGCTTGCAGGTCTGTCCGAGGTCGAGGGTGCGCAGCACCCGGCCCATCCCGACCCACAACGCACACGACAACGCCAGGTCAGCCAGGAGCTCATCGGAGAACTGTGCGTTCGCGCGTTCCCAGAACTCCTCGTCATCGCGCAGTTTGGTGTGTTCGGTGCCGAACCGGTGGGCGAATTCGGCCGCGGTGCGTTCCTGCTCGGTGTAGCCGGGCCAGGTCCGCCACTCCAGCGCGTGGTCATACAACTCTTCGTCCACCCCGGCGGCGGGGGCGTCCTCGTCGCGGGTGTTGACGCAGACCGCGCATTCGTTGTCGTGGGCGATCACCATGCGGGCCAGCTCGCGGACCCGCATCGGCAGCCGGTTCTTGTTGTAGACGGCATGGCTGAATCCGCCCATCGCAGTACCGATATCCGGCGACTTCACAAACCAGCCCGCCAGGTCGTCGTCTTGGAAATCTCCGATTCGGCTCATGGCGCGATGCTACGCCCGGGCGGGCCGAATTGGAACACGTTCTAGTTTGTCGGGGCGATCGCGGCGCGCCGGTCGTCGTCCTCGTTCCAGCTGCGTTGCACCAGCACCCGTTGTGCGACGCGATCGAGGGCGGCCTCGACCTCTACCAGGTCCAGCCGGGATTCGAATTCGCTGGACCGCCCGAGCTGCTGCATGATCCGCGCGACGATCAGCGAGCGGACGAAATCGACCTGCCGCAAACCGCGGCCGGTGGGCCAGTACTCGGTTCCCGTGCGGAACGCGTAACCGGTGTCGACCAGCCGGGCGAACGAGGGTTCCAGGACCTCGGCCGGCACCCGGATGCGCTCGGCGATATCTTCGATCCGCGCCGAGCCCGTGGACTGGACATACCGGTTGATCTGCATCAGCGCCCACAGGCGCGCGATATCGAGTTCGCAGCCCGGGTACTTCACGAAGCTGCGCAGCCGGATATCGGGATCATCGCGGAACATCCGGCCGATCATCATCTCCAGAATCTTCTGCGGGGACTCCGTTGTGTGCATGCCGAACGCTTCGCCGAGATCCATTCCGACGTTGTCCATGTCCTTGTCGATTTCCTGCAACGGAACTTCCTTGAGGAACAACGCCACGATGAATCCGATGACCGCAACGGGCACGGCGCACATGAAGACCATCCCGAGCGCATCGGCATAGGCGGTGACGATGGGCGCGGCCATCTCGGCGGACAGCCGATGCAGCGCCGCCGGGGATTCCGCCGATTCCGGTGGCGCCCCACTGGCGGCCAGCGCAGGCCCGATGCGGTCGGACAGAAAGTTTGTGAACAGTGAGCCGAAGATGGCCGCGCCGAAGGAACTACCGATGGTCCGGAAGAACGTCACCCCGGAGGTGGCCACCCCCAGATCTTCGAACCGGGCGGTGTTCTGCACGATCAGCGTCAGCACCTGCATGCTCAGCCCGATCCCGCTGCCGAGCACGAACAGGTAGACCGACTGCAGCCAGGTCGGCGTGCTGGCGTCCATCTGCGAGAGCAGGACGAACGCCACCGCCATGATCGCGGTCCCGGCCACCGGGAAGATCTTGTAGCGACCGGTGCGACCGACCAGGATGCCGCTGCCGGTAGAGGTGATCAGCAGCCCGGCGACCATCGGTAGCGTGCGCAGGCCGGATTCAGTGGCCGAGACCCCGTCGACGAACTGCATGAAGGTGGGCAGGAAGGTCAGCGCACCTAACATCGCGAACCCGACGATGAAGCCGAGCACGCAGCACACGGCGAAAACCGGATTGCGGAACAGCCGCATCGGCAGGATGGGTTGGGCAGCCTTGGACTCCACCCAGATGAACAGGCCGATCGACACCAACGACAGCGCGAAAAGGCCGATGATCACCGGCGACGACCAGGCGTATTCGCCGCCACCCCAGCTGGTCGCCAGGGTCAACCCGGATGCGCCGAGCCCGACGAACAGGATGCCCCGGTAATCGATCACCGGTTTGGCCGAGCTCTTGGCGAGCGCCGGAATGGCCACCGCGCTGACCAGCAGCACGATCACCGCGACGGGGACGTTGATCCAGAACGCCCAGCGCCAGGTCAGGTGGTCGGTGAAGAACCCACCCAAGAGCGGGCCGATCACCGTGGTGACACCGAACACCGCGCCGAGTGCGCCCTGGTATCGACCACGCTCGCGCAGCGGGATGACCTCGCCGATCACCGCGGTCGCGGTCACCATGATGGCGCCACCGCCGATGCCCTGTACTGCCCTGGCCGCGACCAGCATCGTCATGGACTCGGCCAATCCGCACAGCACCGAACCGGCCATGAAGAACAGCACCGCGACCTGGAAGATGACTTTCCGGCCGAACAGATCACCCAGCTTGCCCACGACGGCCGTCACGATGGTCGAGGCCAGCAGATAACTGGTGACCACCCAGGATTGATGGCCCGCGCCGCCGAGATCGGCGACGACGGTGGGCAGTGCGGTGGCGACGATGGTCTGGTCGAGCGCGGACAGCAGGATGCCGAGCAGCAGCGCGGTGAAGATCAGGTTCCGCCGTTGCGGCGTGATCAGCGCGCTACTGGACTCGGGGTCCGCGGTCTGCGCAGTGGCAGTCGGCTGGCTCATAACGTGCCTATCGTCGCGGATACCCCATTTTGTTAGCTAAACTAGGAAAACTTTCTTCGACTGACCCAGCGTCAGCGTGCGGGCCGCGTGGTACTGCTCCATCACCGCCGGGGTGGGGTCTGCGGTGAAGGTGTCGGCACCCTCCAACTCCCAGGTCGGCGGCGCGTCGCCCTGTGTCAGGGTCCATGCGGCCTGGCGGGCGGCGCCCCGCGCGACGTACTCCCCCGGTGTGGGCACGTCGACGGGTCTACCCAGTACGGCCGGGGCGATAACGCGCACAGCAGGAGAATGCGCGCCGCCGCCGACCAGCAACACCCGGTCGACGTTCACGCCCTGTTCGGCGATCGCGTCCAGGCAATACGCCATCGAGCACAGCAGACCTTCGACGGCGGCCCTGGCGACGTTCGCCGGCGTCAGGTTCGACGTCGTCGTGCCCTGCAACGCGCCGCGGGCCTCGGGCAGATTAGGTGAGCGTTCACCGTCGAAGTACGGCACCCACACCAACCCCTCGGCCCCGGCGGGCGCCGAGAGTGCCAGTTCGGCGAACCGGCCCAGATCAACTCCGAGCATGCCTGCCACCGCGGCCAGTACCGGCGCACCGTTGAGCGTGCACACCAGCGGCAACTGACGTCCGGTGGCATCGGCGAATCCGGCGACAATGCCGTCCGCATCGTGTGGTGCGGCCTCACCGACCGCGCTGACGACACCTGAGGTGCCCAGCGACATCACGCAATCGCCGGAGGCAGCGCCCAATCCCAGCGCAGCTGAGGCATTGTCACCGGCACCGGGTCCGAGCACCGCGCGGGCACCGGAGAGCTGCCCCGCCACGTCGCTGGGTCCCAAGACGACGGGTAGGTGGGGTCGGCGTCCCCGCATCGCCAGGGTCAGCAGATCGTCGCGGTACCGGCTCACCCCGGCCGAGTAGTAGCCGGTGCCGCTGGCATCGCTGCGGTCGGTGCTCAGCGCCTTGAGGTCACCGGATCCGGCCAATCGCCACGTCAGCCAGTCGTGCGGCAGGCAGACCGCGGCGGTCCGGTCGGCATTATCGGGTTCGTGGTCCACCAGCCAGCGCAGCTTGGTTGCCGTGATCGATGCAACCGGTACGACGCCGATCTCCTTGGCCCACTGCGCGGGTCCACCGAGGTCGTCGATCAGTTCCTGTGCGGCACCGGCTGAGCGGGTGTCATTCCACAACAATGCCTTTCGGACGACACCACCGGTCTCGTCCAGGCACACCATGCCGTGCTGCTGGGCTCCCACCGACACCGCGGCGACGTCGTCGAGACCGCCGACGCCGTCGATGGCGGCCTGCAACGCCACCCACCACGCCTGCGGATCAACCTCGGTGCCACCGGGATGCGGGGCCGACGCCGAGCGCACCACAGCGCCCGTATCGGCATCGCAGACCATCACCTTGCAGGACTGAGTTGACGAGTCGATACCCGCGACGAGAGTCACGGTGCCGAGGTTACTGCCTGACGCTGTGTTGCTAGCCGCCGCCGCCAGAACCGCCACCCGGTGGGCGGGATACGCACTGTGCCGAGTAGAGCTCGACGCCGAGGGTGTCCATCAATTGCAGCTGCGTCTCGAGGTAGTCGATATGACCTTCCTCGTCCTTGAGGATTGCTTCGAGGATGTTGGCGCTGGTGGCATCGCCCTTTTCGCGGCACATCATGATGCCGGGCCGGAGCCGTTCCAACACTTCGTATTCGATGGCCAAATCGGCTTCGAATTGTTCGCGGATGGTCTGGCCGACACGCAGCGAGAAGAGCCGCTGGTAGTTGGGCAGGCCGTCGAGCAGCAGGATGCGGTCGGTGATCCATTCCGCATGGTGCATTTCCTCGAACGATTCCTTGCGGGTGTGCTCGGCAAGTTCGGTGAAGCCCCAGTTGTCCTGCATTTTGGAGTGCAGGAAGTACTGGTTGATGGCGGTGAGCTCGCTCGTCAGCTGCTCGTTGAGCAGCTTGAGAACATCTGGATCGCCTAGCATCGGGGTCTCCTCGAAATGTCGTGGCGCGCGGGGCTGTGCGCAATCCGCTTCAGATACGAACCTAGCCCAGTATCAGTGGCATGGCACGCAGAAATGCCGCGGTAAATGCTCGCTACCAGCGCGTTTACGGTAGGCACACCTAACCAAGGGCCCCCTAACATTTTCGGCGGACTTAGGTTAGACTCCACTAATTATGTACGTCTGCCTGTGCACCGGAGCGACCAGTCACGTGGTGGTTGATGCGGTGGCCAACGGCGCATGCACCTCGAAAGAGGTCGCCGCGGCGTGCGGTGCAGGCACCGATTGCGGCCGCTGCAGACATACCGTTCGATCGATCATCGAGTCCTACTTCCACGCGAAGACCCCTGCTGCCGTTGGCTAGCCCGGTGGGTTAGCTGGCTTTACCTTTGTTGAATTCAGCCAGCGCGTCGGCGTTCGCCGCAGTGCCCATCAATTCAGCAAAACACGCGTTCTCGCGCTCGCGTGCGGCATCGATTCCCGGCAGCACCGGAGCGGCCATCGTGCTCTTGACTGCCATCAGAGATGAGATCGGCCGCGAGGCCAGCACCTCGGCATGCTTGCGGGCCTGCGCCAGCAGATCGTCTGGTTCGCACACTTTCCACACCAAACCCATGCGCAGGGCCTCGTCGGCGTCCACCCATTCCGAGGACATCAGCAGCCATGCCGCGTTCTGTCGGCCGATCAGTTTCGGGAGCAGATACGACGACGCCGCCTCCGGTGCCACGCCCAGGCTGGTGAATGGACACTTCAGCCGCGCGGTGGTCGCCATGAAGGAAAGATCGGCGAAGCCGAGAATCGTTGTGCCGATTCCGATTCCGACACCGTTGACGGCGCAGATCAACGGTTTCGGGAAAGCGCTCAGAGCATCGATGAGCCCCATGAAGCCGTACTCACCCGGCGTGAAACCCGGGTCGGTGATCCTGGCCTGCATCTCGGCCAGGTCGGTACCGGCGCTGAACGCGCGTCCGGTGCCGGTGATCATCACCACCGCCACCTCGGGATCGTCGGCGGCCGCTCGCAGCGCGATGGTGGTCGCGTCGTACAGCGCTTCGTTGAAGGCATTGAGGGCACCCGGACGGTTCAAGGTGAGCGTACGCACCCGGTTCTCGTCGGCGATGTCGAGAGTCACCCCGCCACCCTATGAACACTTATCCGTTGCTGTACACCCGGGTCGGTGTAACGAACACCAGCGTGCGGCGCTGAGTGGCCATCACCCGGTCGTACTCGGCCCAATCATCATGTGTGCCACCGGCTGCGGCGAATACCTCACGCAGCAGCAGCCGAAGCTGATCGGCGTCGGCCAGCCAGTCGGCCGGGTCGTCGGGACCGGCGAGTTCGGCCGGACCCTCCACGGTGGCCCACTGCCAACCATTGCGGAAGGTGGCGGCCAGGTTGGGCCGGGCCCGTAGGTTCGCCAACTTGACCTTGCCGTAGGTGATGAACGCCAGCACCTGCTCGCCCGTCGCGGGGTGGGCCACCACCCCCGCGTTGACCAGCGATGCCTGCACGCTGCCGTCGGCCCGCACCGTGGAGACAACCACGAGACCGCTCTCGTCCCGCGCCAACGCGAAAGCGTCATTCAGCGTCGTCATGACGCGAACGGTGTACGCAGGACGTAGCGACTGGTCGGCACGGTATCCACATTTTCATTCGCACCGAACGCCGCGGTGCTGGCCACCATCCGGCCGATCCGGTCGCTGAGGTCGGCATCATCGGACGCGCCGAAAAACGCCTTGATGTCGGTGACCGATTCAGCCGGGAACAATTCTTCGACGATCGCCGCAATGGTCGGCGCGCCGGAGGTCAGCGGCCGCACGACCTCGTTCTGAAAGTAACCGAAGGTCGCCTGGGTTTCGATGGCCACCGATGTGTGATCGAGCTGCCAACGAGCCCGCCAGGTCTCCTCGGTCAACGTATCGGGTCGGCGCAACAGCGCGATATTGGCCAATCCTGTTGTCCGCTCGCCCGGCTCGGTCCGCGGCGGATCCAGCGGGACAGATTCGGTGACCAGATAGCCGAAGACGTCATCGCATTCCTTCTCCAGGATGGCGATGGCCGCCGCCACCTGGTCGCCGTAGTACTGATGTGTCCACAGGCTGACGAAGCCACTGACGGGTGGGTCCAGCGTGGTCAGCGTCATCAGCGAATCGCGGACCGCATCGTCTTTGACGTTCAGCGTCAGTCCCGGCAGGTCGAGGTCGAGCAATTCCGCAGCGACGGGGCCACGCAGCCGGGCACACCACTCTTGTTGTGCGGATGCGTCGGTACGAAGAGCGAGGATGACTTTCTCCATGTCGGAGAACCTACTCCGGGCCTGGACGCGCAATAATCGACCCATGATTCGGGGCCGCTCTTATGGGGACGGCGTCGTTGGGGGTGGCGTTTGGGGGGCCGCCGGCCTACGGCCGTCGTGGCCCTACATCGGTGAGGTGGCCCGCAGTCTGCTTGGCGTGGTGGTCGCGGTCGCGGTCGCCCTGCACTGGGGGTCAAGCGCTGCCGCAATCGCCGCGGGCGGTAGCGCGGCCATCGCAGGTGCGACCGCGCTTCAGGATGGGCCCCGTGGCCGGATCCACCTCGTGATAGCGGTATCGCTGGGGATGGGTGCGGCGGTGTTCGTCGGTGCGCTCAGCTCACCGCACAGTGTGATTTTCGTTGTGGTGGTAGCCATTTGGTGCTTTGGCGCTGGCATGGTGTGGGCGTTGGGCGCGAATGCCGGCCTGGTGGCCGCCGCAGCCACCGCCCTGCTGGTCACGTCGTCGGCCCTACCGCAGACGCTCACCGAGGTGGTGATCGCTGCCCTACTCGCAGTGGCCGGTGGGCTGATCCAGGCGGTATTGGTCGCCGCCTGGCCGCGGCAACGCTGGCAGATTCAACGGCTGGCGCTGGCGAACGCGTACCGGTCGGTGGCCAGGCATGCGCGACTGCTCGCCACCGAATCCACCGATGACACCGGCACGGTGGTGTCCTTCGACCCGACCCCGCTGATCGCGCTGCGCGAAGCGTTCACCCTCTCCGAAAGTCAGGCCCGTCGCCGCCCGCCTGCCTTCCGCGGGCTCTACGGGTTGCCCGAACGGATCGCCATGACTCTGGCCGCCCTTGGCCCGACGGCGGCCACACCGGAGGTCGCGGCGGTTCTGTCCGCGGCTGCCGACGTACTCGACGGTGTCGCTGGACCGACCCGCCGGGCGGCGCACGATGCCACCCTGGCCGCCCTGGGGCGGGTCGACGACGCCGTCGCTGCGCTGCCCAGGCCCGCCGCGGTATCTGGACAGCGACTGCGGACCCAACTCTGGGAAGCCGCCACACTGCATTTCACCGGGGCGGTTGCCCCCGCGGGCACCGTGCAACAGTTGCGCAGACCACCCCGCTCGGAGGCCGTGGCGGCCGCGAAGGGGGCGTTGAGCGAGAACCTGTCCGCGGATTCGCCGGTGCTGCGGCATGCGATCCGGCTGACCGCCGCCGCTGCGATCGGCACCGCGCTGGCTCGGGCGACGGGGATGCCGCACGGCTACTGGATTGCACTGACCGTGGTGATGGTGCTCCGTCCCGAGACTGCCCACACCTACACCCGGTGCATCACCAGGATTGCCGGAAACGCGGTCGGGATCACCGTCGCGACGGCAGTGACGGTGCTCGTGCATCCGTCGGGTCTGGTGTCCGCGGTGCTCGCCGTCGCCTTTATCGGCGTCGGGTACGCAGTTTCCGGTATCGGCTACGCGGCGTTGACTGCCGCACTGGCAGCGGCCATCGTGTTCCTACTCGATATCTCCGGCGCAGCCGACGCCGCCACAATCCAGGAGCGGCTGATGGCCACTATCATCGGCGGAGCGCTGGCCGTAGGCGGTCACGTGGTGCTACCTGATCGCGCCCTGATCCGGCTGCGGCAACGCGCCGGCGAACTCCTCAAGGACGAAATCGATTACGCCGCAACGGTCTTACGCGCATTCGTACATCCGATCGAGGATCTTGATGCGACGTTGACCACCGCCTGGCAGCGGGCGTCGCGGGCGCGGTCGGCATTCGAGGCGGCGCGTGGCAGCGTTCGTGTCGAGGCACCTGCGGTCCGGCGGTGGCTGACGTCGTATCGGGGCGCGCTCAACACGGTCACCGGCGCGTGCGCGACGTTGGAGTCTCACCTGCCGACCCCGGACGTCGGGCTGGATCGCCGATTCGTAGTGGCCGTCGACGATTACGTGGATTCATTGCGAGGGGACCTGCCGTCGGCCGGCCAGCCATGGACCGTCGATACCGCCCACCTGAGCGAGGCCGATCAGCAGTTACGGGACGCATCGACGCTACTGACGGTCGATAACGCCGGTCAACGCGTATTGCTTGCCGAGGTCGCTACCATCACCCGAGCTCTGTTGTCGATCACACCACCAGTCGCCCATCTCTAGAAAGAGGGATCATGGCAACCGATAAGCACATTGCGCGAGAACAGCTTCCGATACCGGAGCCCAAGCACGTCGGGCTCACGACGTACGACGCGAAGGATCCTGACACCAGCTATCCGCCGATCACCATGCTGCGGCCACCCAAGGGTGCCCCGAACGTGCTGATCGTCTTGATCGATGACGTCGGCTTCGGAGCCGCATCGGCGTTCGGCGGTCCGTGCCAGACACCGGTGATCGAGCGTCTGGCCGCGAATGGCCTGAAGCTCAACCGTTTTCACACCACGGCACTATGTTCCCCCACCCGTCAGGCGCTCCTGACCGGCCGCAACCACCACTCGGTGGGCATGGGGGCAATCACCGAGATGGCCACCTCAGCGCCGGGTAACAGCAGCATCCGGCCCAAGGAGAAGGCGCCCGTCGCCGAGACCCTGCGACTCAACGGCTATTCCACCGCGCAATTCGGCAAGTGCCACGAGGTGCCGCTGTGGGAGGTGTCCCCGGTCGGGCCGTTCCACCAGTGGCCGACGGGTTCGGGTTTCGAGTATTTCTACGGGTTTGTCGGCGGTGAGGCCAATCAGTATTACCCCGGCCTCTATGAGGGCACCACGGCGGTCGAACCGCCGAAGTCACCGCAGGACGGCTACACCCTGACCGAAGATCTGGCCGATCGCGCCATTACCTGGGTACGTCAGCAGAAGGCGTTGATGCCCGATAAGCCGTTCTTCATGTACTGGGCGCCTGGTGCCACGCATGCCCCGCACCATGTGCCCAAGGACTGGTCGGACAAGTACCGCGGAAAGTTCGACGAAGGCTGGGATGTGTTGCGGGAGAACACCATCGCGGCACAGAAGAAGCTGGGGGTGATCCCGCAGGATGCCGAGCTGACCCGTCGACACGATGAGATACCGGCGTGGGATGACATGCCCGATGAACTCAAACCCGTCTTGGCCCGGCAGATGGAGATCTACGCCGGTTTCCTTGAGCAGACCGATCACGAAATCGGTCGGCTGGTGGACGCCATCGGTGACCTCGGCGTGCTGGACGACACCTTGATCTACGTCATCATCGGCGACAACGGGGCGTCCGCGGAGGGCACACCAAACGGCTGCTTCAACGAGATGGCCGTGCTCAACGGGATGCCCGGTATCGAGACTACCGAGTTTCTGCTGTCCAAGATCGACGATTTCGGCACCCCCGAGGCCTACAACCACTATGCGGTGGGCTGGGCGCACGGACTGTGCGCGCCGTATCAATGGACCAAACAAGTCGCCTCGCATTGGGGCGGCACCCGCAACGGTACCGTCGTGCATTGGCCGAATGGGTTGGCAGACAAGGGCGGTGTGCGTAACCAGTTCCATCACGTGATCGACGTCGTACCCACGATCTTGGCCGCCGCCGGCCTACCCGCACCGACGATGGTCAACGGCATCACCCAGGCACCGCTGGAAGGCGTCAGCATGCTCGACACGCTGCGCGACGCGGCGGCACCGGAAACCCACGTGGTGCAGTACTTCGAGATGATGGGCAATCGCGGCATCTATCACAATGGCTGGACGGCCTCGACCAAGCACCGAACCCCGTGGACGGTCGAGACCCCGCCCGCCTTCGATGACGATGTCTGGGAGCTGTACGGTCCCGACGACTGGACTCAGGCCCACGATCTCTCGGCCGAGCGGCCCGAGAAACTCGCCGAGCTGCAGCGGCTTTGGCTCATCGAGGCGGTCAAGTACAACGTCGTCCCGATCGACGATCGGGGGTTCGAGCGGATCAATCCCGATATCGCCGGGCGCCCTCAACTGATCACGGGCAACAGCCAGTTGCTGTTCTCGGGTATGCGGGTGGCCGAAGGCTGTGTGATCTCGGTGAAGAACAAATCCCACTCGGTGACCGCCAATACCGACGTGCCGGCCTCCGGGGCCACCGGTGTGATCGCCACCCAGGGGGGCAATGCGGGCGGCTGGACGCTGTACGCGTGTGACGGCAAGCTCAAATACTGCTTCAACTTCTTCGGTATCGAGCATTACATGATCACCGCCGAATCCCCCATCCCGGCCGGGAAGCATCAGGTCCGCATGGAATTCGTCTACGACGGAGGCGGATTGGGTAAGGGCGGCGACGTCACGTTGTACTACGACGGCGAGGCGGTCGGCACCGGCCGCGTCGAGCGGACCATTCCGATGGGCTATTCGGCCGACGAGGCCTGCGACGTCGGCGCCGACACCGGCTCACCGGCATCCCCCGATTACGGGCCCACCGGCAACAAGTTCTCCGGCACCATCGAATGGGTGCAGATCGATATCGGTGACGACAGCCACGACCACCTGATCACCGCGGAAGACAGGTTCAATATCGCGATGGCTCATCAGTGACCGGTGCGGGCCCGACCAGAAGTTGGGTCACCACCGGCGCCATCCACCTCGCGAGTTCGTCATGGCTGATCTCCGCGACGGCCGGATTGCGGATGACGTACCTCGTGGTCGCCAGGCCGATCACATAGGCGCCGAACAGGCCGGCGCGCTGCGCGTGATTATCCGGGGTGATGGCCGTCAATGCGGGCGCGACCTGGGTGGCGAACACGCGTCGCATCGTGTCGACGGCGATCGGACTGGTCATCGCGGCACGCAACAGGGCCACGAACGTGCTGTCGTCCTCCCATACCGCGAAAAACCGGGGTAACAGAACTTCGGCGAGGCGGTCTGGCTCCACATCGGTCAGGTCTGGCAGATCGAGGGTGAACTCGGCGGCGGCGGCAAACAAGTCCTGTTTACTGCCGAAATACCGGATGACCAGGGCGGCGTCGACTCCGACGTCACCCGCCACGGCACGCAGCGTGGTGCGCTCGTATCCCTCTTCGCCGAACCGCTTCCTGGCCGCGGCCAGGATGTCGGCGCGGGTGCCTTCCGCGTTGCGGGCCCGGGTGGTCGCCATCAGGTCACCGTACTCATCACGCCGCAACCCCTACAATTGTCGACAATGTCTGCGCCCAAGGAGCACGAACTTCCCGCAACGCTCGTCGAGCTCGCCGAGAATCGGCTACGTGACGCGATTTTGAGCGGTTCGCTGGAGCCCGGCGAGAAGATCGTCGAGGAGCAGTTGTGCGCTGATTTCGGCATCAGCAGGGCCCCGCTGCGCGAAGCGCTGCGGTTGCTCGCCCAGCAGGGCCTCGTCGAACATCTGCCCCGGCGCGGGTCTCGGGTCAGCGACTGGTCCCCCGAGGACATCCGGCAGCTGTTCGAGCTGCGCGGGGTGCTGGAACGCCATGCCATCGAATCCGCGCTCCCGCTGCCCGATCCGATCAACGGCCTGGCCCCGGTGCGCGATGCGTTATGCCAGATGCGTTCGGCGGTAACCGAATTGGAACGCGATGACGCCCACCGTGCGTTCCATGCCGCAGTGGTGGGATTGGCCGATAACCGCCAACTCAACATTGCGCTGGAACCCATCCTGCTCAAACTGCAGCTACCGATGGCCGTCAATCTACGTGAAGAGGCGCGCCACCAGCACGGTAGTGACGGTATCGAACGTCATCAGTCGATCCTGACCGCCCTTGAGGCCAACGACTCGGCGGTGGTGCTGGCCGCCATGCACGACCACGGCCACCTCACCTATCTGACGCTCTGACGGCTGCTAACACAATCGACACACAGCCGACCCGTAAGCGCCATCATTCTGTCGACAATCGACAACTATGGCTTACACAGCAGGCCCGTCGATCGGTCCCTCAGTCGCGGAGATTCTGGAATCGCACGCCAGTGGATCGGGTTCGCCCACCAAAACCGCAGCGCGGGTAGCCGACGCGATCGCCGCTCGCGGTGACGACGGAACATGGTTGTCGACGGTTCCGCGCGATGAGCTGCTGGCCGCGGCCAAGGCCATCGAGAACCGGCCTGGGGCACGGGCGCTGGCGCTCTACGGAGTGCCGTTCGGCGTCAAGGACAGTATCGACGTGGCAGGGGTGCCGACCACGCTGTCCTGCCCGGACTACTCCTATGTGGCCACCAGTACCGCCCCATGCGTCCAGCGACTCCTCGACGCCGGTGCACTCTATGTCGGCAAGACCAACCTCGATCAGTTCGCCACCGGACTGAACGGCACGAGGACCCCGTACACGGTGCCGCGCAGCGTGTACGGGGGTGAGATGATCTCCGGCGGTTCAAGTTCCGGGTCGGCACTGGCGGTGGCGCTGGGTCAGGTGCCGTTCGCCGTGGCCACCGATACCGCTGGTTCTGGCCGGGTGCCCGCCGCACTCAACGGTGTCATCGGCTTCAAACCGTCGCGTGGCCTGATCAGCACCGTCGGGCTGGTACCGGCGTGCAAATCGTTGGACTGCATCACGATGATGGCCGGCTCGGTCGACGATGTCGACCGCGTCTTCGACGTCATGGCCGGCCGCGATGACGATGACGCATGGTCGCGCGACCGCGGTCCCCGCTACGGCGGCTCTGCCATCAGGGTCGGGCTGCCGCCCGTGTCGGAGCTGGAGTTCTTCGGCGATAAGGAGATCGAACGCGCCCATCTGGCGTTTCGCGACCGGTTGTCCGCACAGGTGAACACTGTCGAGGTCTCGCTGGCACCGTTCCTGGCCGCCGGGGAATTGCTCTATCAGGGGCCATGGGTCGCCGAGCGCCTGGTCGTCTTCGGTGATTTCCTTGCCTCCCATCCCGATTCGATCCATCCCGTGGTTCGCGACATTCTGCGCAGTGGCGAGAAGTACACCGCCGTCGATGCGTTCGCGGCGCTACAGCGACTGCAGGAACTCAAGGCCGAGGTGGGTCGGCTGTGGCAGCAGATGGACGTGATGGTGGTGCCGACCATCGGGACCACATTCACCGTCGAGGAGGTGCAGGCCCGCCCCATCGACTGCAACACGATGCTCGGTCACTACACGCATTTCGGAAACCTGTTGGATCTACTCGGCGTCGCGGTGCCACTCGGGACCGCCGCCGATGGCCGACCGCACAGTGCGACGTTACTCGGCGCGGCCTGCAGCGATGACATCGTCCTGCAGTTCGCCGCGCATGTGCTTGACGAGCCCCGCGAAACCCGTCCCACCGCAACGAATGTCCCCGCCATGTCAGAGGAGCGCCTGTGAGTGAAACCGTAGAAGTCCTGGCCGACCCGTCGCCGTTCCCGCTGATCGCCGGAAAAACCGCGCTGATCATCATCGATATGCAGCGAGACTTCCTGCTGCCCGGCGGTTTCGGCGAAAGCCTCGGCAATGACGTAGGGCAGTTGCTCCAGGTGATACCGCCGCTGCAGTCACTGATCGAAGCGGCCAGGGCGGCAGGCATTCTGGTGATCCACACCAGGGAGGGCCACGAACCCGATCTCTCGGACTGTCCGCCGGCCAAGCTGAGCCGTGGTGCGCCGTCGAAGCGGATCGGTGACCCGGGCAAGTACGGCCGCATCCTGATTCGTGGTGAGTACGGCCACGATATCGTCGACGAGCTGGCCCCCATCGACGGTGAGATCGTCATCGACAAGCCGGGCAAAGGCGCGTTCTATGCGACCGACTTACAAGACATCCTGGTCGAGGCCGGTATCACCCAGCTGCTGATGACCGGAGTGACCACCGAGGTCTGCGTTCACACCACCACCAGGGAAGCCAATGACCGCGGCTACGAGTGCCTGGTGGTATCCGACTGTGTCGGTTCGTATTTCCCCGATTTCCAGAAAATCGGACTGGAGATGATCGCCGCCCAGGGCGGCATCTTCGGCTGGGTCGCGGATAGCGCGACCGTCATCCCCGCGCTGAATGCCCTAGGAGAATAACGATGAGCAGCACCGACGTCACCGAACCACCCGCCGATCCCCCGGTATCCGACGAGCCGCCGTCAGCGGTGAACGTGCCGTGGTGGACCCGCGGCGATACCAATGCCTTCTTCGGGCTTGGCTTCAACATCCTGGTCAATGTGCTGACCCTGACCGGTCTGATGATCGGGGTCATCAAGGTGCCCGCCGGCGACGTGCTCGGCACCGTGCTACCCGCGCTCGGGGTGGCGCTGATCCTGGGCAACCTGTACTACACCTTCCTCGCCCGGCGGCTGGCCAAGAAGGAAAACCGTTCCGACGTCACGGCATTGCCGTACGGACCCAGTGTGCCGCACATGTTCATCGTGGTCTTCGTGGTGATGCTGCCGGTGTACCTCAACACCAAGGACGCCATGGTGGCCTGGGAATCGGGTCTGGCGTGGGCGTTCATGATCGGCATCATCGTGATGATCGGCGCCTTCGTCGGGCCGTATATCCGCAAGCTCACCCCGCGAGCGGCGATGCTCGGCACATTGGCCGGCATCTCCATCACCTTCATCTCGATGCGGCCCGCCGCGCAGATGTGGGAGGCGGCCTGGATCGGCCTGCCCGTGATGGCGATCATCCTGATCGGCTTCTTCACGAATATGAAGCTGCCCTTCGGGATTCCCGTCGGACTGGCCGCCCTGCTGGTCGGTACCGCCATCGGCTGGATCGGTGGCTACATGTCCGCACCCGATGTCAGCCAGGCTGTCTCCGACATCGCGATCGGCATCCCCGATCTGCGTGTCGACATGCTGTTCTCCGGGTTGTCGCATCTGGCCCCGCTGCTCGGCACCGCAATTCCGTTGGGTGTCTACAACTTCACCGAGGCGATGAGCAACGTCGAAAGTGCAGCCGCGGCCGGGGATAACTACAACCTGCGCAGCGTGCTGCTCGCCGACGGTGCGGGTGCCGTGATCGGTTCGGCATTCGGATCCCCGTTCCCGCCCGCGGTCTACATCGGCCACCCGGGCTGGAAGGACGCCGGTGGGCGCGCCGGTTACTCGTTGGCCAGCGGGGTTGTCATTGGAATCCTGTGTTTCCTCGGCCTTTTCGGTGTGCTCGATGCCCTGCTGCCGGTGCCGGCGATCGTGCCGATCCTGCTGTACATCGGCCTGCTGATCGGCGCCCAGGCGTTCCAGGCGGTTCCCCGCCTGCACGCCGTGGCGGTCGTCGCGGCGATCCTGCCGAACCTCGCCCAGTGGGCCAGCGGGTTGATCGACAACGCGCTCAATGCGGCGGGGACGTCGGCCACCGAGGTCGGGATGGACAAACTCAACGGGGCCGGCGTGGTCTACGAGGGCCTGCAGACCCTCGGCGAGGGCGCCGTCCTGGTCGGCCTGATTCTCGGCACCATGGTGACCTTCATCCTGGAGAAGAAGTTCATCAACGCCGCGATTGCGTCGGTGGTCGGTGCCGCGCTGTCCTTCATCGGGCTGATCCACGCTCCGCAGGTGGCGTGGGCGGCCAACCCGCAGGTCGCGCTGGGCTATCTGTTCTTCGGCCTGGTCTGTGCGGCGTTCTACTTCCTCCCCGGAGCCAAGGACCCGGTCGAGATCGACGAGGCCGATATCGTCGCCGGGCATTAGACCTGGCTCAGTCGGGAACGAACGCCACGTCCGTTCCTTCGGCGAGGACGACGTACATCCGGCGCCAGGGGTCGCTGCCTTGCAGCTGCCACTGGTGACCGGAGCCGGCGGTGTCCTCGGCCAGCAGCACATCGCCGGGATGCAGGGTGAAGCGTTCACCATCGCGGGTGATGAAAGCCAATGTGCCGGAGAGGGTTACAACGAGTTGGCGCACCGGAGCGGTATGCCACGCAAGTGCACCGCCACCGGCGGTCTCCTCAACGGTGACATGCGTGGCGGGCATCGTCGACGACACCAGGTCGGCATTGCGCCCTGAGCTCATGTCGAGCCGACCGATTTGCACATGGGAACCGTCGTCCTGACCGGTCCACAGACGGACGCAGCGAATCATGCGGCCGATGCTAGCTGCTGCCCTAAAACGGCGGCGGATCGTCGGGATCGTCCGGACAGCCGATAGCGCCCGCGGCGTGGTGTTGCCGGGCCAGGCGGGCTTGCTTGTTGTGGTTGCGTTCGGCGGCGATCGCCTGGGCGCATTGTTGCCTGCGGGTGCGGGTGCGGGTCGGCGCGTTCGACAGATTCCCTGCCCGAGCGGTGGAACCGAGTTTCGGTAGGCGCGCTGTCGGTATGCACAGCGTGGGAAACAACAGGGCGCTGCCGGGTGTGGTGACGTGTCTCTGCCCGCCGGGCAGGGTCCAGATCACCGTGCCATCGGGGAGTTGCTCGTCGTGCCAGCCATAGAACGTCTTCAACAAATGGTGCAGCTTGCATAGGCATTTGAGGTTCGACGGATGCGTCGGCCCGTCGGGATGCGGGACGGTGTGGTCAATTTCGCAACCCACGGCGGGCCGGTCACATCCCGGTGCCCGACAGGTCAGATCGCGGCACCGCACGAAGTCGGCCAGTGCCCGCGATGGCCGGTAACTGCTTTCGGGCGCAGCGTCGACCGGCGGGATGATCGGTAGCCATTTCGCGGCGGCGGCAAGCTCACGCAGGATTTCGGCCGGGATCAACGCATCGGCACCCGGGCAGAAGCCAGGGGCTTCGCTACGTCCTTCGAGTGCGCTCTTTTCGCCGACGACGTGGATGACGACATGGCCGGCAGGGCGCCGGTTGGCCGCGGCGGTGCAGCTATCACTGCCGCAGGTGCACGCCAACTGCTCGGCGCCCTCGACCATTGCGCCAATAGCGTCGGCGCGGCGCTGATCCTTGGTCCGCGGGTCGGCGTCGCAGACGGTGGCGGCGAGTTCATCCAGGCGTCGATCCAGGGCCAGGCCGGTCGTGTTGAACAACCGCGCCTCGATCTCAGCCATGCCGGCGTCGGTCTCGCCGATCTCGACATAGCGGTCAGCGGCAACATCTTTCGCACGCCGAACCAGGTCCGGGTCGAGGCGGTGGATGCGCTTGTCGATAGCGTCGACGAGGCGTTTACGGCTCATCGACTTCCACCGCGACACCAGCACCGCCAGATCAGCGTCCAGGGTGGCCATCAGGGTGGGGTCGGTGACCAGCCCGGTGCGGAAGACGATGGTTTGGAACATGGCGTAGTCGATATCGCCGGCTTCGAAAATCGCCCCAACCTTAGGGAGGTCTTCGCGCATGGCCATCGCATATTTGAGGTAACTATCACCCTTATTGGAGCTGACCCGCAGGGTAGCGCCGATCTGGGCGGCGACGGCGTCCCAGGTGTCGATAGCCATCTCGGCGCATTCGCCGGTGGCGCGGAGGCGGTCGGTATAGAAATCGGCGACCGCGACCAACCGTTCGGCGGCGGCCTGGGACTCCGCCCGCGACGCTGCCCGGACCCGCTCCAATAGCGAGACCGACAGAGGAGTTTCCTCGTAGGCGACCGCTGTCTCGAACATACGTTCGATTGTGCCATGGGGGTACGACGCTTTTACTCGGGAAGGCCCGCCTTGACGGCGTCAGCCTGCTTCGTGGCGATGTCCTGCCCGATCTCCTGCGGCACGTTGTCGCCAGCCGGACCTTCGAACGACAGGTGCACGAGCGCCTTGCCTTCGCTGAACATGATCACCGTCACCGCCTTGGCACCATCGGGTGACGTGCCGGTGGCGATCGTCCCGTTGGTGCCGACGTCGATCGGCTCCGGTGCGCCGGTGACGATCTCGTTCAGGGTGGCTTTGTTGCTGGTGAAGTTCGATTCCGCGGCAGCCGTATCAGGGAACACCAAAATGGTGTCGATGACGCGGTGTTTTCCATCGGGGCTTTCGAAAACCTGCGCGACCCCAGGGTTGCCGCCGGGATTGAGCTGCGGGGGTCCCGGCGTGGTCGCGTTATCGCCGACATCGGTCGCCGGGATGAGCAGATTGCTGTAGTCGGCCGGTGCGGCGCTGGTCGACGACGCTACCGCCGAACTCGACGCTGCCGAACTCGATGCTGCCGAACTCGATGACGACGGAGCGGATCCCTCGTCCTTGCTACACCCCGCGGTGACGCCGACAAGAAGCGCGGCGACAGCCACGCTGGCTCCCGAAATGCGTGCGATATTCATTCATGTCCTTCCCCGGCAATTGATTGCTTATCTCTACACCGGCGAAGCCCCTCGACTATCTCCAATAGCCAATTGACTGTGTAATTACTCGCCGTCGTTGTCGTCGCGCAGGGAATGGATCATGCTCCGCAGGATTCGAAATGCGTCCGCCTGCTCGGCCTTCGTCATACCGGCCAGCATTCTGGCCTCGACGGACCGGACCGCTGCGCTCGCCTTCTCCAGGCTGCGTCGGCCCCGAGGCGTGAGCTGGGCGGGAAGAACCTTTCCGACGGGCGCCTCGGCAGGCCTGTTCACGTAGCCATCTCGTTCGAGCGCTTGGAGCAGCACGTTCATCGACTGCCGGGTCACGAATGCGCCCCGCGCGAGTTCAGAGTTCGATAGGCCTGGTCGTTGAGCCAGCAGCTCGAGGCAGGAGTAGTGCGTCACGCTCATCCCGAGCGGCCGCAGCACCTCCTCCATGGCTGCGCGCAGGACGCTCGACGCCTCTTTCAGCAGGTAACCCAGTGACGTCTCCAGGTCGACGCCGACACCGTCTTGACTCATGTCAGTATTCTGACATAGGTTGATTCGTGTCAGCTAACTGACATGAAAAGAAGGAGCTCATCATGCCCGTCACCGGTCCCGACTTCATCTCGCTCCAAGCCCGCGATCTCGACGCTTCGCAAGCGTTCTATGAGCACTACCTCGGCCTCGTCCGTTCACAGGCCGGACCTCCGCACGCCGTCGTCTTCGAGACCACGCCGATCGCGTTCGCACTGCGCGACGTCATTGCAGGTACCGACCTCGCCTCTGTGGCCCAACCCGGCATCGGTGCCGCAATCTGGCTACACGCCACCGACGTTCAGGCCATTCACGATGCTCTCGTCGCCGACGGTCACACCATCGTCTCCGCACCGATTGACGGCCCCTTCGGTCGGACGTTCACCTTCGCCGACCCCGACGGCTACCAGCTCACTCTCCACGACCCCGCCTGAGCGGCCGCCCCTTGCCGGGCTGCATTATTGTTCGATCATGACGGCCACCGAGACCACCGAGCCCTACTACGATCTCGGCACCTTCCACCGTCGCGTCGAAACCCCCACGCCCCAAGCACAATTGTGGTTCGACCGCGGTTTGGTCTGGGCTTATGCGTTCAACCATGCCGAGGCGATCACCTGCTTTGAGAAGGCGCTGACGATCGACGCCGGACTGGCGATCGCCCGCTGGGGTATCGCCTACGCGGTCGGGCCGAACTACAACAAAGCCTGGGATGCGTTTGACCCAGTTGACCTGGCGGCGTCGTTGGCCCGGGCCCGGATGGAACTTCGGCTGGCCGCCGATGGTCGTGCCAGCGCCGCGGAGCAGGGGTTGATCAACGCGTTGGCCACCCGCTTCCCCACCGATGACCCCGATGACGCGGACGCGCTCGCCACCGGGCACCACGCGTACGCCGACGCGATGGCCGAACTGGCAGCCGCCTACCCCGATGATGTCGATATTGCGGCGCTGGCCGCCGACGCCCTGGTGAACGTCACCGCATGGGCGTTATGGGATACCAGCACCGGTGAACCCGCGCCAGGGTCGCGGGTGCTGGAGGCTAAGCAGCTCCTCGACGACGCACTGGCCACTGATGCCGGCAAGGCGCATCCCGGGATCTTGCATCTTTATCTGCACACCATGGAGATGTCAGCGCATCCGGAGGTGGCGTTACCCGCCGCGGACCTGCTGCGCGATCTGGTTCCCGACGCAGGCCACCTGCAACACATGCCCACCCATATCGATGTGCTCTGCGGGGATTATCACACCTCGGTCGAATCAAACCTGGCCGCCGTCCGCGCCGACCGGCGATTCGTGGAACATGAAGGGCCGCTGAACTATTACTCGCTGTACCGCGCTCACGACCTGCATTTCGTGGTCTACTCCGCGATGTTCAGCGGTCAGTCCCAGATCGCCTTGGCGGCGGCCGCCGAACTCTCCGAACAGCTCACACCCGAGCTGCTGTCCATCGAATCTCCGCCGATGGCCGACTGGCTGGAAGCCTTCGTTCCGCTACGCGTACACGTCTTGATCCGGTTCGGCCGCTGGGATGAGCTGATCGCCGAGCCGTTGCCGGCGGACCGGGATCTCTACTGTGTGAGCACCGCACTGGTCCACTACGGCCGTGGTATCGCGCATGCAGCGAAAGGCCAACTGCCGCAAGCGCATGCCGAACGGGCGGCGTTTGTGGCCGCGGTGGCGAACGTACCGGATTCACGTTGGCTGTTCAACAACGTCTGCAGCGACATCCTGGCCGTCGCCGCCGCCATGCTCGACGGTGAAATCGCCTACCGGGAAGGCCGTTTCGACGCGGCCTTCGCCGATCTCCGCACCGCCATCGCCCGCTCGGACGGGTTGGCCTATGACGAGCCGTGGGGCTGGATGCAACCCGTCCGGCACGCCTACGGTGCGCTGCTGCTCGAACAGGGCAATGTCGAAGAGGCTGCGAAGGTCTATGAAGCCGACCTCGGCCTCGACCCCACGTTGAGCCGCCCCTGCCAGCACCCGGGAAATCTGTGGGCCTTGCACGGGTACCACGAATGCCTGCAACGACTGGGCCGCGCCGGAGAGGCCGGCATCATCGGCAGGCAGCTCGAATTGGCCAAGGCCAGGGCCGACGTGCCGATCGAGGCGTCGTGCGCATGCCGGCTGGCGACCACACCGTCCTGCTGCATCGACTGAGCCGAGCTATCAGCCGTACGGTCGGTCTGGCAGGGACCCCGTGGGTAAGCTCCGAACCTGTGGGAGTGACCGACGAGGATGTCGAACACCTGGCGCGCTGCGTACAACTGGCCCGGCAGGCACTGGACAACGGTGACGAGCCTTTCGGTTCGATCCTGGTCGACGCCGACGGGAAGACCCTGTTCGAGGATCGCAACAGGGTGAAGGACGGGGATGCGACGCAGCATCCCGAGTTTTCGATCGCCCGTTGGGCCGCGGCCAATATCGCGCCCGTTCGCCGCATCCGCACCACCGTCTACACCTCCGGTGAGCACTGCCCGATGTGTTCGGCAGCGCACGCCTGGGTCGGGCTGGGTCGCATCGTGTACGCAACCTCGGGGGCTCAGCTCAGCGGATGGCGCGACGAATGGGGCGCCGCACCGTCACCGGTGGCCCCGCTGCCCATCACCGTCGTGGCGCCAAGGCTGGTCGCCGACGGCCCGGTGCCGGAGTTCGAGGATGAGATGCGCGCCCTCTATGAAGCGAGGTTTCGACCATGAGTGAACCCGACTGGGTGGCGCACGCGATCTGGTGGCAGATCTATCCGCTCGGTTTTGTCGGTGCCTATCCCAGCGACCAGCCGCCCAGCTGTGACGAGCATCGGCTGCGCCGGGTGGCGGAGTGGCTCGATCACGCCGTGGAACTCGGTGCCTCGGGTTTGGCGCTGGGACCGATCTTCGCGTCGCGCACCCACGGTTACGACACAGAAGACTACTACCGCATCGATCCGCGACTAGGCGACGATGCCGATTTCGACCAGTTGATCGACGAGGCTCACCGGCGTGGGCTGCGGGTCCTGCTCGACGGTGTCTTCAACCACGTCGGTACCGAGTTTCCCCAATACCTTTCGGCTCTCGACGATGACTCCCCCGACCAACAAGAGGCCGCACGCTGGTTCCGCGGCCGCCCCGGCCGCTTCGGCACGTTCGAAGGCCATGGTGATCTGATCGCGCTCGACCACAAGCAACCCGAGGTGGTGGACTACGTCGTCGGGGTCATGTCGCACTGGCTGGATCGGGGCGCCGATGGTTGGCGTCTCGACGCGGCTTACTCAGTGCCAGAACGGTTCTGGGCCCAGGTACTGCCGAAGGTCAGGGAGCGCCATCCCGACGCCTGGTTCGTCGGCGAAGTCATCCACGGCGACTACGCGGCGCTGGTCGCCGGAGCGGGGTTCGACTCGGTCACCCAGTACGAACTGTGGAAGGCGATCTGGAGCGGTCTCAACGACGCCAACTTCCACGAGTTGGACCATGCGTTGAAGCGGCACAACGAATTCCTGAACAGCTTCGCTCCGTTGACCTTCATCGGCAACCACGACGTCACCAGAATCGCCAGCCAACTGACCGACCCCGCGCATCCCGCCCTCGCGCTGGTGCTCCTGCTCACCACCGGCGGGGTGCCAAGCATCTACGCCGGCGACGAGTTGGGCTTCCACGGCGTGAAGGAAGAGCGCTTCGGTGGTGATGACGCCGTGCGGCCCGAATTCACCTCTCCCCCAATGCAGGTTGATGACGCTGGGGCGCAGATGTTCGCCCTGCACCAGTACCTGATCGGCCTGCGGCGCAGGAACCCCTGGCTGCACGCCGCCCGTACCCGCCCGTTGAAATTGGATAATCGCACCTACGTCTATGAGACGCGTAACGGTGACGACGCGCTGATCATCGCGCTGAACATCGATGATGAGCCGGTACGGCTGGGACTGGCTGCGCTGGGGCAGCAACCCAGCGTGGTGATCGCCGGTAGCGGTGCGCCACCCGAGGAGCAGGTCACCGAGATCGACGTGCCTGCGCAGGGTTGGCGGATCCTCCGGCCGGCGCAGTAGGGCCTGCGCCCGGACGAATCAGGCCAGATTGTGACCATCGGACATACTTGACCCTAGTTGTCCAGGTTTGCAGGCTAATCTTCTGAACCGATGACGACACCGACAGAGCCCGAGGCTGATCTCGAGCACGAGGCTACGGCCAGCGCGCCGAGACGACAGTGGCGCAACAACCGCGGGCTGCTGTCCCGGGTGAGTATCCAGTCGAAGTTGTTGGTCATGCTTCTGGTCACCAGCGTTCTGTCGGTGGCAGTGGTCGGTGCCATCGGTTACCAGTCGGGGCGGAATTCACTGCGGGTATCGGTGTTCGACCGGCTGACCGAGATTCGCGAATCGCAGACACGCGCGTTGCAGAACGAGACGCAGAACCTGAAGAACTCGCTGGTGATCTATTCCCAGGGGTCCACCACGATCAATGCGCTGGATGCCTTCACCACCGGATTCGACCAGCTCAACAACTCGGTCATCAATCCCGCCCAGCAGCAGTCGATTGTTGACTACTACAAAAATTCGTTCGCCACAGTCGAGGACGCGCAGACCGGTAACGACGTGAGCGTGGCAAACCTGCTGCCCATGTCGAACCCGCAGAAATATCTGCAGGCGAACTACACCGCGCCCTACCCCAACAACAGTGACGCCATCAACAACGACGACGCCCGCGACGGCAGTTTGTGGTCGGCGGCGAATGCGCAGTACAACGATTTCTTCCGCGAGATCGTCAACCGGTTCCAGTTCGAGGATGCCCTGCTGATCGACACCAGAGGCAACGTCGTCTACACCGCCTACAAGGGCGTCGACCTGGGCACCAACATCCTGACCGGCCCCTATCAAGGCGGCAACCTCACCGAGGCCTACACCAAGGCGATGGCATCCAACGCCGTCGACTACGTCGGTATCACCGATTTTGGTGACTATCAACCGGCCGATCAGCCCACTGCCTGGCTGATCGCGCCCGTGGGTCCACAGGGCCGGGTGGACGGTGCGCTGGCGCTACAGTTCCCGGTCTCGACGATCAACGAACTGATGACCGCCGATAAGCGGTGGGCACAGGTCGGCATGGGCAAGACCGGCGAGACGATACTCATCGGCGAAGACAACCTGATGAGGTCGGACTCGCGCCTGTTCGTCGAAGACCCGGAAGCCTTCAAACGCGACGTCATCGCAGCGGGCACCCCGCCGGACGTCGCACAGGAGTCGATCCGCCAGCACGGCAACACGTTGGTCCAACCGGTCAACGCCGACGCCGCTCACCGCGCGTTGCAGGGACAGGTCGGCACTGAGATCGAGCGGGACTATCTAGGGAACGAGACGCTGCAGGCCTACGCGCCGGTCGATATCCCTGGCCTGCACTGGGCGATTGTCGCGAAGATCGATACCGCCGAAGCGTTTGCGCCGGTCTCCGTCTTCACCCGCAAGCTGGTGCTGTCCACCGTGGCGATCATCTTCGTCGTCTGCCTGGCGGCCACGTTGTTCGCCAGGTTGTTCGTCAGACCGATCCGGCGGCTGGAATCCGGCGCGCAGAACATCAGCTCCGGCGAGTACGGGATAACGCTGCCCGTGCATTCACGGGACGAATTCGGGGACCTGACAGCGGCTTTCAACGATATGAGCCGCAATCTGTCCATCAAGGAGGATCTGCTCAACGAGCAGCGTCAGGAAAACGACCGGCTGATGCTGTCGCTGATGCCCGAACCGGTGGCGCAGCGGTACCGAGAAGGCGAAGAGACCATCGCCCAGGACCATCAGAACGTCACGGTGATCTTCGCCGATATCATCGGCCTCGACGAACTGTCGGCACACCTGAACTCGGACGAGCAGCTCGCCATCGTCAACCAGTTGGTCCGCCAATTCGATTCCGCTGCAGAGAGTCTCGGCGTCGAGCAAATCCGCACCCTGCACAACGGTTACCTGGCCAGCTGCGGACTCAATATTCCGCGGCTGGACAACGTACGGCGGACAGTCGATTTCGCGGTCGAGATGCAGCGCATCATCGACCGGTTCAACGGCGAGACCGGTCACGATCTGAAACTGCGGGCAGGTATCGACACCGGTACCGTCACCAGCGGTCTGGTCGGTCGGGCCAGCCTTGCCTATGACATGTGGGGCTCGGCGGTCAGCTTGGCCTACCAGGTGCAGAGCGGGTCACCGCAACCCGGCGTATATGTCACCTCCACGGTATACGAGGCCATGCGGGACACCAGAGCATTCGCCGCCGCAGGGGACGTCATGGTCGACGGCGTGACCGAGCCGGTCTGGCGGCTCAGTGAGCGGCACGGATGACCAGCGTGCTCGAAATGCCCTGGTTCTACTGGGCTCTCGGGGTGGCCATCGGCCTGCCGCTGGGGTTGGTCGTGCTAACCGAAGTGCAGAATGCGCTGACCCACCGCAACAGTGTGTTCGTCAAGCCCGTCAGCCTGCTACGCAACTACATCCTTCCGCTGGGCGCCCTGCTGCTCTTGTTGGTGCAGGCCACCCAGGTCTCGGCAGATGCCACCCCGGTCCGCATCGTCGCGACGGTACTGGGGTTTGTCGTGCTGATCCTGGTGCTGTCCGGGCTGAAGGCCACCCTGTTCCAGGGCGCTCCGGAAGGCAGTTGGCGCCAACGGATTCCGTCGATCTTCCTCGACGTGGCCCGGTTCGTGGTGATTGCCGTCGGCCTGGCTATCATCTTCTCCTACATTTGGGGTGCGAATGTCGGCGCCCTGTTCACCGCATTGGGCATCTCGTCCATCGTGCTCGGTCTGGCCTTGCAGAACTCGGTCGGTCAGGTCATCTCCGGCCTGCTGCTGTTGTTCGAGCAGCCGTTTCAGATCGGCGACTGGCTCAACATCCCACCGGCGCGGGGTCGGGTCATCGAGGTCAACTGGCGGGCCACCCATATCGATACCGGCGGCGGCCTCCAGATCATCCCCAACTCGATGTTGGCTGCGGCGTCGTTCACCAACCTGAGCCGCCCGCCGGGGGCGCATTCGATCACTGTGACCTCGGTATTCTCCGTCGACGATCCGCCAGACGATGTCTGCTCGATGCTCAGCGCTGTCGCAGGCGCCCTACCGCACCTGCGTAAGGGCACCGCCGTCAAGGCGGTCCCGACCGGTGCCAACGCCTACGCTACGTCGATCCCACTGCACACTCCCGCCGATGACGGGGCGGCGCGGGCGATGTTCCTGCGGTGGATGTGGTACGCATCGCGCCGCGCCGGTCTGCACCTCGATGAGACCGTCGACGATTTCGCCACCCCCGAGCGGATCGAGAGCTCCCTGCGGACCATCGCCCCGACGTTGCGGCTCAGTCCCGCCGATCAACAGGAACTGTTGCCCCACATCAGGATCACCCGCTACGGAACCGACGAGCGGCTACAGTCCACCGGTCAGATACCCAAGCGGATGACGTTTGTGGTGCGTGGGCGGGTGCGGCTGTCGGTGACTGCCGAGGCGGGGGCATTGGTGCCGGTCCGGGTTCTCGAAGAGGGCGATTTCCTCGGGCAGACTGCGCTCACCCGGGAACCGGTGCGCGCTGACGCGACGGCGCTCGGCGAAGTCACCGTCCTGCAGATCGACCGTGAACACCTCGAAGAGCTGGTGCTGCGGAAACCGTTGCTATTACAGGAGATCGGGCGGTCGATCGAAAAGCGACGGACCGATATCCAGCGTGCGCTGGCCAGTGTCAGCGAGAAGTGAGCTATCCCTGAGCGGTCGGCCGGATGGTGA
Source organism: Mycobacterium sp. (assembly GCF_965229105.1). Classification (GTDB taxonomy): domain Bacteria; phylum Actinomycetota; class Actinomycetes; order Mycobacteriales; family Mycobacteriaceae; genus Mycobacterium. Next base: position 3,946,285 of record NZ_OZ245858.1, on the reverse strand, counting down.
TATCGCCGATCTCGACGTCATGTGGTTGTTCGATCGCGAACGCTATCGCCCTGGCAACGGCATCAGCAGGCAAGCCGAAGTCGGTCGGATTGAACTCGGTGCGAACGTATCCCGGCGAGATGGAGGTCGTACGGATCACGCCGTCCGTCGACTCCTGACGTAGCGCCTCCATGAATGTGCGTATCGCATTCTTGGTCGCGGCATACCCGGCCTGCGTGGGCACGATCTTCAGCCCGGCCGTCGACACTGTCGTCACGTAGTGACCGTGCCCCTGGCTACGGAACACCGGCATGGCCGCGGCGATGCCGTACAGCACGCCACGCAGGTTGACGTCGATCATCGCCGACCACCCGTCGACGTCGCCGTCGACAACCGGTCCGAGGTGGGCGACGCCGGCGTTGGACACCAGCACGTCAAGCCCGCCGAATTCGTCGGTGGCGGCGGCGATCAGGCGCTCCAGATCCTCGCGGCGGGTGACGTCGGTGCTGCAGGTGATCACCGAAGCGCCATGCGCGCGCAGTTCATCGGCGATGAGGTCCAGTCGGTCGGTTCGGCGTGCACCAAGGACCAGGGACGCGCCGTTGGTGGCGAGCAGGCGAGCGGTCGCCTCACCGATACCACTGCTGGCGCCGGTGATGGCGACAATCGGCCCCGTCACGCGATGCTCAGCACGAGTTTGCCGCGGGTGTGCCGCTGTTCCAGCTCGCGATAGGCATCCTGAACATCGTCCAGCGGGAACGTCCCGGCGATGGGCACCTCCAACTCGCCCGCGGCAATCAACGCGGCCAGTTCAGCCAGCACCGCGGCGGTGGACGCTTCGGCGCTGCCCTCGCCTTTGATGCCGAACCGCTCGACCGCGGCGAAGTCGATGATGGTGTCCACCCGCTGTGGCGCGACCCCCAGTTCCTCGACGGCGAGTTGAACGTAGCCGCCGCCGAACAGGTCGAGGAAGGCGTCGACCGTTCCCGACGGCGACCCGATACGCAGCCGGTCGGCCAGATCATCACCGTAGTTCACCGGGATCACCCCGTGCTCGATCAGCCAGTCGTCATTGGACGGGCCGGCGATCCCGAGAACCGTTGCGCCGGTTCGCTTTGCCAGCTGTACGGCAATGGTTCCGACCCCACCCGCCGCACCGGATATCGCCACGGTATCGCCTGCGGTCAGGTGCACCGACCGGACTGCGGCGTATGCGGTGACACCAGCGACGTAGAGGCCGCCGGCCACTTCCCATGACACGCCCGGCGGTTTACGGGTCAATTGCCCGGCCGGGACGGCAACGAACTGCGCCTGGCTGGAGCGTTGATCGGAAAACCCGAGCACCTCGTCGCCAACAGCGAAACCCTGCACGTCGGGGCCGAGTTCGGCGACCACCCCGGCCAGATCGCTGCCCTGGCCGGACGGGAAGGTCGCGGGCCAGCGGTCATCCAAAGCGCCACTGCGGATCATCGCCTCGCCGGGATTGATGCCGGCCGCTTTCACCGCGACCAGAACCTCGCCGTTGGCCGGAACCGGGCGCGGTACCTCACGCACCCGAAGAACGTCGATATCGCCGTACCCGTCGAATTGGACCGCTTTAGTCATACGGGCTACGACAGGTGAACCGGGATGGCTATTCCCTCACAGCTGCCGGTCAGCAGATACCCATACTGTCGAAGCGGTGACGGCAACCGATCAGGGCTGGTCGCGTATTACGGTCTGCGCGCCGCGGGGGCGTCGGCGTGATCGCACGCCGGCGCCTCGACCCGTTCGCCGCCTATCTGCTGCTGACGTTCTGCTCTCCGCGATGTGGGGTGTCGGCCTGCTCATTGAGGTCGCCATCCGGCTGGTGGTCATCGCCCCAGGGGAACAAACCGCGCCCGCCTGAGGTTGAGCCCGGCAGTATCAACTTTGGAGGAATTATGGCGCAAGCCCAATCTCTGCCGGTGTTGTTCATCGCCGATCCGATCGTGCTTCCGGGCATGGTCGTCCCCATCGCACTCGATGACGCAGCACAGGCCGCCGTCGAAGCAGCGCAGGTCGCCGCGGAAGACGGAACGTCCGGCAAGCTTCTGATCGCCCCACGGCTTGACGATCGGTACCCGACCTATGGCGTGATCGCGTCGATCGTGCAGGTCGGCCGGATCGCCGGCGGTAGCGGCAGCGCCGCGGTGGTCCGTGGCGAGCGTCGCGCCCATATCGGCACCGGCACCACCGGGCCGGGTGCCGCGCTGTGGGTCGAGGTCGAAGAGGTGGCGGAAGTAGACGTCACCGACGACGTCAAAGCCCTGGCCGCCGAGTACAAGAAGCTGCTGCTGGCGATGCTGCAGCGGCGCGAAGCCTGGCAGATCATCGATTACGTCAACCAGCTGACCGACCCGTCGGCGCTGGCGGACACGTCGGGCTACGCCTCGTATCTCACCGATGTCCAGAAGCGTGAGCTGCTGGAGACCGAAGACGTGGCGCAGCGGCTGCGGGTCCTGATCGACTGGACCGGTTCGCACCTGGCCGAGACCGAAGTCAACGACAAGATCGCCGACGACGTCCGTAGCGGCATGGAGAAGACGCAGAAGGAGTTCCTGCTGCGCCAGCAACTCGCCGCGATCCGCAAGGAACTCGGCGAAGGCGAGCCGGAAGGGTCTGACGATTACCGGGCCCGTGTCGAAGCCGCCGATCTGCCCGAGAAGGTGCGGGAAGCTGCGCTGCGTGAGGTCGGCAAGCTGGAACGCTCCAGCGAGCAGAGCCCCGAGGGCGGTTGGATCCGCACGTGGCTGGACACCGTCCTTGAGCTGCCGTGGAATGTCACGACCGAAGATTCGACGGACCTGAAGGCGGCCCGCGAGATCTTGGACGCCGACCACCATGGTCTGGACGATGTGAAAGACCGCATCGTCGAGTACCTGGCCGTGCGGGCCCGTCGTACCCAGCGTGGACTGCAGGTTGTCGGCGGCCGGGGATCCGGTGCCGTCATGGTGCTGGCCGGCCCTCCCGGTGTCGGCAAGACGTCGCTGGGTGAATCGGTCGCTCGTGCGTTGGGCCGCAAGTTCGTTCGCGTCGCCCTCGGTGGTGTGCGCGACGAGGCCGAGATCCGTGGCCACCGGCGGACCTACGTCGGCGCGCTGCCGGGCCGCCTGGTGCGGGCCATCGGCGAAGCCGGCTCGATGAACCCTGTCGTGCTGCTCGACGAGATCGACAAGGTGGGCTCGGACTACCGCGGCGATCCGAGTGCGGCCCTGCTGGAGGTGCTGGACCCGGCGCAGAACCACACGTTCCGCGACCACTACCTGGACCTCGATCTGGACCTGTCCGATGTGGTGTTCCTGGCCACTGCCAACGTGATCGAGAACATTCCGTCGGCCCTGTTGGACCGGATGGAACTGGTGCAGATCGATGGCTACACCGAAGACGACAAGGTCGCCATCGCCCGCGACTTCCTGCTGCCCAGGCAGCGGGACCGGGCAGCGTTGACCGCTGAAGAGGTGGCAGTCACCGACGACGCGTTGCGTAAGATCGCGGCCGACTACACCCGCGAGCCTGGTATGCGCCAGTTCGAGCGGCTGCTGGCCAAGGCGTTGCGCAAGGCCACCACTGTGCTAGCCGGTAGGGACGGCTCAGTCGAGTCGCTGACCATTGACGAGCCGGATCTCGTTGCCTACCTTGGCCGTCCGCGGTTCACGCCGGAATCGCAGGAACGCACGGCGGTGCCGGGTGTGGCGACCGGCCTGGCCGTGACCGGCCTGGGCGGCGATGTGCTGTTCATCGAGGCGGGTTCCAATGAAGGCGATACCGGCCTGCAGTTGACCGGTCAGCTGGGTGACGTCATGAAGGAGTCGGCGCAGATCGCGCTGTCCTACGTGCGAGCCCACGCCGCCGAGTTGGGTGTCGACCCGAAGGCGCTCGATCGGCAGATCCACGTGCACGTGCCTGCCGGCGCGGTGCCCAAGGACGGCCCGTCCGCGGGTGTCACGATGGTGACCGCGCTGGTGTCGATGGCGACCGGACGTAAGGTCCGCGCCGATGTCGGGATGACCGGCGAGGTCACACTGAACGGTCGGGTGCTGCCCATCGGCGGTGTCAAGCAGAAGCTGCTGGCCGCGCAGCGGGCCGGGCTGACAACGGTTTTCATCCCGGCGCGCAATGAGGCCGACCTGGACGACGTGCCAGCCGAGGTGCTTGAGGCCCTGGAGGTCAAACCGATGACCGACGTGGCCGATATCATCGCGCAGGCGTTGGAGCCGGTCGCAGAGACGGCGACCGTCGCCGCTTAATCACCAGATTGCACTCGGGGTCGTGATTTCTTATCAGTCACGACCCTGAGTGCAATGTCGACGCGAGGAGAGCCATGCCCAGACGCGGAGAGCCGTTGCGCAAGCTCGGGTTCCTGACCATCGGCCGGTTCGACGCCGAGAACCCGGGACCCGGCATCGAAGAGACGCTCGATGTCATCGTCCATGCCGAGAATCTGGGTTTCGACAGCGTGTGGCTGCGCTGCCGACATCTGCAACCCGGTATCTCCTCGCCGGTGGCGATCATGGCCGCCGCCAGTCAGCGCACCTCCCGGATCGAACTCGGCACCGCCGTCATCCCGCTGGGGTTGGAGAATCCGTTCCGGTTGGCCGAAGACCTGGCCACCGTCGACATCCTCTCCGGTGGTCGGGTCAATCCCGGTGTCTCGGTGGGCACCCCGATGATGTACGACAATTTCAAAACCGCGCTGTACCCGGAAACCCACGAGCTGGAGAACTTTTCCAAGGATCGCGTCGTGCGGCTCCTGCAATATCTGCGCGGCGAGCCGGTCAGCGAGTTCGAGGGCACCGTCGGGATCGAGCAGTTCAGCCGTCAGGTACAACCGCACTCCCCCGGGCTGGCCGAGCGCGTCTGGTACGGCGGCGGACTGTCCTCGGCGATCTGGGCCGGCCAACAGGGCATCAACTATCTGACCAGCTCCGTGGTCAGCGCTGACGGCACCGACTCGCGTGATTTCGCCACCATTCAGGGCGAACAGATCGACGCCTATCGGGCCAACCATCCACACCCCGAAAATTCCAGGGTGTCACAGGGTTTGGTGGTCATTCCGACCGACTCGGCAACACCGGATCAGGTCCGGCGGTATCGCGAATACGCCGCCAGCAGGTTGGAACGCACCAAGACCCCGCAGGGCGCGCGCGGAATGCTGTTCTCCCCCGATTACGTCGGCACCTCCGACGAATTAGCAGACCAACTGTTCGCCCACGCGGGCTTCCAACGCGCCGACGAAATCGCCTTCGCCCTGCCGTTCACCTTCGACGCAGACGATTACACGCAGATCATTACCGATATGGCCGAACATCTCGGCCCTAAACTCGGGTGGCATGGCCTATGACCAGGACCTCGCCAACCGCATCCGGGAACTCCTCGCAGGACAATCCGGTGTTGACGAGAAAGCCATGTTCGGCGGCCTTGCCTTCCTGATCGGGGGCAAGATGGCCGTCGCGGTTACTAGCACTGCGGTTAGCGGCCAGGGCGGGCTGATGGTCCGCGTCGCACCCGAAGAGACGGCGGCCCTGCTGCAACGCGCACACGTCAGCCCGATGGTGATGGCGGGACGCGAGACCCGCGGCTGGCTACGCGTCGCCGGGGACGGCATCAAGACCAAACGGCAGCTGGTGTCCTGGGTGACCCGCGGGGTGGACTACGCGAAGGGTCTGTCGCGCAGCTAGGTTTGCCGCCCGCCGCCTCGGGTAGCCCCTATCGTGGCCGATCGCAATGAGCTCGTCACCCGACTCCTGGAAACCGCAGGCACCACCTACGCCGACGAAGCGGGAATCACCCTCAAGGACACCCCAACACCGTCCTGGCGCCGGCAGCCGACCTCGGACTGCCGACCGATGCAGCAGAACTCGGTGGCGGGCTAGTTTGGTAAGCGAAGGGAGAAACGCACATGTCTGAACCCACCACGTTCGTCATCATCGGCGGCGGCCTAGCCGGTGCGAAAGCCGCGGAGGCGCTGCGGGAACAAGAATTCGGCGGACGAATTGTGCTGTTCGCACAAGAGATCCATCTGCCCTACGAGCGCCCGCCGCTGTCCAAAGAATTTCTGGCCGGTAAGAAATCGCTCCCGGAGTTCACCGTCCACGACTCGTCGTGGTATTCCGATCACGATATCGACCTGCGGTTGGGTCGGGCCGTCACAGCCATCGACCCGCAGGCGCGCACGGTACGTGCCGATGACGGCAGCATCGAGTCCTATGACAAGGCGCTGCTGGCCACCGGCTCGCGGTCACGTCGACCAAAGATCCCCGGCTCGACCGCCTTGGGAGTGCACTACCTTCGGACGATAAACGATGCCGAAGTCTTGAATTCTGCTCTGCAAGAAGGTTCTTCGCTCGCCGTGGTCGGAGCCGGTTGGATCGGACTTGAGGTGGCGGCCAACGCACGCCAACGCGGAATCGACGTCACCGTGGTGGAATCGGCGAAGCTACCATTACTGGCCGCCCTCGGCGAAGAGGCCGCCGAGGTGTTCGCCGCACTGCACCGCGAGCACGGTGTCGACCTACGCTTGGAAGCCTCCGTCGAGGAGATCACCACCGACGCCGGCAAGGCAACCGGTCTGCTACTCGGGGACGGCTCGACCATCACCGCCGATACCGTGCTGGTCGGCGTCGGAGCCCAACCCAATACCGAATTGGCCGAAGAGGCTGGGCTGGCCATGGCCGGCGGCGGGGTCCAGGTCAGCGCTGCGCTGCGCACCAGTGACGCCGATATCTATGCGGTCGGTGATATCGCGGCGGCGGACCACCCGCTGTTCGGTACCAGGATCCGCACCGAACATTGGGCAAACGCCCTCAAACAGCCGGCCGTCGCGGTCGCCGGAATGCTCGGCAAACCAACCGAATACGACGAATTGCCCTATTTCTTCACCGACCAGTACGACCTCGGTATGGAGTACGTCGGACATTCGGCCGGTTACGAGCGTGTCGAGTTCCGCGGTGACGTGCCTGGCCGGGAATTCACCGTGTATTGGCTCGACGGCGATGACCGCGTACTGGCGGGGATGAACGTCAATATCTGGGAAGGCCTCGACGAGATCAAGGCCCTGATTCGCGACCGCCGGCCTTTGCCGACGTAGCAGTCGAGGCCCGCACGACCAGTTCGGGACGAAACACCACATGACGTGGCTCGGCGCGTTCGACCGCATCGAGCAGCAGTTCGATTGCGGTGGCGCCGATATCCGCGCTGGGCTGGCGGATCGAGGACAGCGGGATCGCCGCGGACCGGGCGAAATCGATATCGTCGTAACCGATTACGGCAATCTCGCCGGGGACCGAGATCCCGCCCTGCATCAACGCCTGCAGCATGCCGATCGCCAGCAGGTCGTTCGCGCAGAACACCGCATCGGGTCGATCCCCTGCCGCACGCGCACACAGCTCTTCACCCGCCGCCCGGCCGGCCAACACGCTGGGTTCCGCGGTCTCCATCGCCTCCAGCGTCGCGTCGGGATGGTCCTCGATCGCCGCGCGCGCCCCGGCAAGCCGGTCGGCGACCTGCCGCAGTCCGGCCGGGCCGCCGACATAGGCGATGCGGGTGCGACCCTGCTCGCACAGATGCGCCACGGCCGCCCGCCCGCCGGCCACATCGTCGACGGCGACGGACGCGAACGGCGTCCCGGTACCGTCGCGATCGACCAGTACCACCGGAACGCCGCGGCTGTACAGCGCGTGTAATCGGGTGAGATCTTCACCGACCGGCGAGATCAGCAGCCCGTAGACACGCTGCTCGTCGAACGTCTCCAGGTACGCACGCTCCCGTCCGGCGTCGTCATCGGAGGTGCCGAGCAGCACCACCAGATTGTTGGCGGCAGCGCGCCGCTCGGCCGAGCGGGCGACATCGGTGAAGAACGGGTTCCCGACGTCGAGCACCAGCAGCCCGACGCAGCGCGACGAACCCGCCCGCAGTTGACGGGCCGCGTCATTGCGGATGAAACCCAACCGCTCGATCGCGGCGTGTACACGGGCGACGGTGGCCGGCGCGACCCGCTCGGGGGCGTTGAGCACATTGGAAACGGTGCCGACAGATACCGACGCTGCCGCGGCTACTTCCCGGATGCCGACCGCCATCGGAGCTCCTCTACGTCGCGGCCCTCGGGACCAGCCGCACCAGCTGCGTCACATGCTGCGGTGTCAGCTCCTCGAGAGTAGTGACACCGAGCAGGCGCATCGTACGTTCGACCTGACCGGCCAGGATCTCGATGGCCCTGTCGACTCCCGCCTCACCGCCCGCCATCAGCCCATACAGATATGCCCGGCCGATCATGGTGAATCTGGCGCCCAGCGCGATGGCGGCGACGATATCGGCGCCGGCCATGATTCCGGTGTCCAGGATGATTTCGACGTCGTTGCCGACCTCGGCGGCGACCGCGGGTAACAGATGGAACGGGATGGGGGCCCGGTCGAGTTGGCGGCCGCCGTGATTGGACAACACGATGCCGTCGACGCCCACATCGGCCACCGCCCGCGCATCGGGCAGCGTCTGGATACCCTTGACCACCAACTTGCCCGGCCACTGGGTTTTGATCCAGGCCAGATCGTCGAACGTGACGGTGGGGTCGAACATGGTGTCGAGCAGTTCGGCCACCGTGCCTGACCAGCGGTCCAGGGATGCGAATGCCAGCGGTTCGGTGGTCAAAAAGTCGATCCACCACTGCGGTCGGGGCAACGCGTTGGCAATGGTTCGTAGCGTCAGCGCCGGCGGGATCGACATGCCGTTGCGGGTATCGCGCAGTCTGGCGCCGGCCACGGGTACGTCCACCGTCACCAACAGCGTGTCATAGCCGGCCTGGACGGCCCGCTCGACCAATGCCATCGAGCGGTCGCGGTCCTTCCACATGTATAGCTGAAACCAGTTGCGCCCAAGAGGATTTGCTCTCTTGACATCTTCGATGGAGGTGGTGCCCATGGTGGACAGCGAGAACGGGATCCCCGCCCTGGCCGCCGCGTGTGCGCCGGCGATCTCACCTTCGGTATGCATCATCCGGGTGAAACCCGTCGGCGCGATCCCGAACGGCAAGCTGACCGGGGCGCCGAGCACATCCCAGCCGGTGCTCACCTTGGAGACGTCGCGCAGGATTGCCGGATGGAATTCGATGTCCTGGAAGGCTTGGCGCGCCCGGGCCAGTGACAACTCCGCCTCGGCGGAGCCGTCGGTGTAGTCGAATGCCGCGCGCGGCGTCCGGCGCTTGGCGATTCGCCGCAGATCGTCGATGGTCAGCGCCTTGTCCAGGCGGCGCCGGGTGGCGTCGAACTGCGGCTTCTTGATCTGCATGAGCGGTGCAAGGTCATGCCTGTTCGGTATCCGACGTTTCATAGTGTTCACGCCTTTCCTGCCGGAGTCCGTTGCGGCACATAGGTTTGCGTTGACAGCGTGGTGGCCATATCGGCACGTAGCGCCTCCAGGTCACCGCTGAGCACGCCGTGCGCGCGAGCCTGGATCAACACATTACCGATGGCCGTCGCCTCGACGGGGCCGGCGACGACCGGCCGTCCCACCCGGTCGGCGAGTCGTTGGCACAGCAGCCGATTCTGGGCACCGCCGCCGACGATGTGCACCGTCTCCACGGGGGTACCCGACAGGTCGGCGGCCTGTTCGACGCCGCGCGCGAATCCCGCCGCCAAACTCTCGACGATGGCGCGCGCCATCTCGGGCAACGTAGCGGGAGCAGGCAGATTGTGTTCTGCGTACCACGCGCAGATCCGACCGGGGATGTCACCTGGTTCGAGAAAGCGGGGGTCATCAGCATCGAATACGTCAGGAGTGTCGGGGCAGTGCGCGGCCTGCTCGAGCAGGTTCGGCAGCTCGATCGCCATGCCCTGGCGGGCCCACTGCCGGACCGATTCCGATAGCAACCACAGGCCCATCACGTTGCGCAGGAACCGGATTCGACCATCGGCGCCGACCTCGTTGGTGAAGTTCGCGGCGCGAGTCGCTTCGGTCACGATGGGATGCGGCAATTCGACACCGACCAGACCCCAGGTCCCGCAGGAAATATAGGCCGCAGACTCTGCGGCCATCGGGACGGCCACCACGGCGGACGCGGTGTCATGCGAGGCGACCGTGGTGACCGCCAGACGGCGGCTCACACCCACCCGGTCGGCCAGCTCGGGCAGCAGCACGCCCAGGGCGCTACCAGGTTCGGCCAGCTCGGGAAATAACCGCCCGGACAGGCCGAGTAACGGAATCAGCTCGTCGTCCCAGCGCCCGTCGACACCGAGGAGGCCGGTGGTCGACGCGTTGGTGCGCTCGGTGGCGGTGGCTCCGGTCAGCCAATAGCCGATCAGATCCGGCACCAGCAGTGCGGTGTCCGCGACCCCGATCAGGCCTTCTACTGAATCGGCAGCCAGCTGGAACATCGTGGTGAAGGCCAGAAACTGCAGGCCGTTGCGGTTGTAGATCTTCTCCTGACTCAGGCGGGCATGCACCAGGTCCGCGCCCATCGCACCGCGGGAGTCACGGTAGTTGTACGGCAGGCCAAGCAGTTTCCCGTCGCGCAGCAATCCGTAGTCCACCGCCCACGAGTCCACCCCGACACTGGTCAGCTCCGGTGCCTGTCGAGCGGCTTCGGCCAGGCCTGTGCAGACACCTGCGAATAGTCCGGGTAGGTCCCAGTGCATCGCCGTGCGGCGGCCGTTCCACAGATAGACCGGGTCGTTGGCGAACCGGTTGACCGAGCGCATCTCGAACGAACCCGGCCCCACCGATGCCAGCATGACGCGCCCGCTGGTGGCCCCGAGGTCCACGGCGACGAACTGTGCCACGCTCATCGCAGGAAGGCCGCGGCCACACCGGCATCGACGGGCACGTGCAACCCGGTGGTATGGGAGAAGTCCGATGTGCACAGGGCGAAGGCTGCGTTGGCGATATTCTCCGGCAGCACTTCACGTTTGAGCAGCGTGCGTTGCGCGTAGTAGGCGCCGAGTTCCTCCTCGGGAACGCCGTATACGGCGGCCCGTTTGGCCCCCCACCCACCGGCGAAGATGCCCGACCCGCGCACTACGCCGTCGGGGTTGATGCCGTTGACTTTGATGCCGTACTCACCGAGTTCGGCCGCGAGCAACCGCACCTGATGGGCCTGATCGGCTTTGGTGGCGGAGTAGGCGATGTTGTTGGGCCCGGCGAACACCGAGTTCTTCGACGAGATGTAAATGATATCGCCGCCCAGCTTCTGGTCGATCAGCGCGCGCGCAGCCGCCTTGGACACCAGAAAGGAGCCACGGGCCATCACATTGTGCTGCAGATCCCAGTCGGCCGCGGTCGTCTCCAACAGCGATTTCGACAGCGACAGACCGGCGTTGTTGACGACGATGTCGATCCCACCGAACGCCAGCACGCATGCGTCGATCGCGGCCTGCACCGCGGTTTCGTCGGTGACATCGGCGGCGATCCCGATCGCGGTGTCGGTGTTGCCGATCTGTTCGGCTGCAGCGGAAGCCTTTTCGGCATCGAGGTCAGCGATCACCACACACGCCCCTTCGGCGGCCAGCCGTTCGGCGATGGCCTTACCGATACCGGAGGCAGCCCCGGTGACCAGCGCGATCCGGGTGGCCAACGGTTTCGCCTTGGGCATCCGGGCCAGCTTGGCCTCTTCCAGCGCCCAGTATTCGATGCGGAACTTTTCCGCCTCGTCGATCGGAGCGTAGGTGGAGATGGCCTCGGCGCCGCGCATCACGTTGATGGCGTTGAGATAGAACTCGCCCGCCACCCGCGCGGTCTGTTTGTCCTTGCCGTAGCTGAACATTCCGACGCCGGGGATCAGCACGATGGCCGGATCGGCGCCGCGCATCGCGGGCGACTCGGGCGTGGCGTGGCGCTGGTAGTAGTCGGCATAGTCGGCCCGGTACTGCTCGTGCAGTTCCGCCAACCGCACCTTGGCGTCCTCGATCGAGGCGTCAGCAGCCAAGTCAAGCACCATCGGTTTGACCTTGGTGCGCAGGAAGTGATCCGGGCAGCTGGTACCGAGCGCCGCCAGCCGCGGATGTGCACTGCTGGAGAGGAATTCGAGCACCCGGGGGTCATCGGTGAAGTGGCCGACCTGCGCCTTGTCGGTGGACGCCAGCCCGCGGATGAACGGTGCCAGCTCGGCCGCTTTGGTGACCCGCTGCATATCGGGCAGCGCGCCGTAGCCGTCAAGCGGTGCACCGAAAGGCTGCCGACGACCGTTGGCGTCGAGGTAGCGCTCGACGGTATCGATGATCTCCAGCGAGTACGCCTGCGCCTCGGCGGAGGTGTCACCCCACGCGGTGATGCCGTGACCGCCGAGGATGGTGCCGATGGCCTGCGGATTGCGCTTTTTGATCTCGGCGATGTCGAGACCGAGCTGAAAACCGGGGCGCCGCCAGGGTACCCACACCACGCGGTCACCGAAGATCTGCTTGGTCAGCGCCTCACCGTCGGCGGCAGTGGCCAGTGCGATCCCCGAATCGGGGTGCAGGTGGTCGACGTGGTTGGCGTCGACCAGCCCGTGCATCGCGGTATCGATCGAGGGGGCCGCGCCGCCACGCCCGTGCAGGCAGTAGTCGAACGCGGCGACCATCTCGTCCTCGCGCTCGACGCCCGGGTAGACATCGACCAGGGCACGCATCCGGTCCAGTCGCAGGACGGCCAGTCCGCTCTCCGTCAGGGTGCCGAGGTCTCCCCCGGATCCCTTGACCCACAACAGGTCCACCGGGGTGCCGGTCACCGGGTCGATAGCGGAACCCTTGGCGGAGGTGTTGCCGCCGGCGTAGTTGGTGTTCTTCGGGTCCGAGCCCAGCCGGTTGGACCTGGCGATCAGCTCGGCAACGGTCGAGTTGGTCATCGCTATGCTCCCCAGCTTGATTGGGTTCCACCGACGCGGTCGGCGTTGATGGTGTCCTGGTAGCCCGACTCGGCGAAGGCAGACATCGGGTTGGCGGGCAGCCCTTGTTCGGTTCGCCACTGTGCCAGCCGCGGCCGGACATCGGTGTAAAAGGCATCCATCAGAATCTCGTTGGCGCCCAGCACATCTCCGCCTTCCTGCGCCACGGTCAAGGCGTCGACGTCCACCAGGGATGCCCTGGTGGTCATTTCCTGCACGTTGAGCACCGAGCGGATCTGGCCCGGGATCTTGGCTTCGACGTTATGGCACTGATCCAGCATGAATGCGACCGGCGAGTCATCGTCGAGCCCTCCACCGCGCAGCACCTCGAACATGATGCGGAACAGTTGGAAGGGGTCGGCCGCACCGACGATCAGGTCGTCATCGGCATAGAACCGCGAGTTGAAGTCGAAGGACCCCAGCTTTCCCAGGCGCAGCAGCTGGGCGACGATGAATTCGATGTTGGTGCCGGGGGCATGGTGGCCGGTGTCCAGGCACACCATGGCCCGCTCGCCGAGAGCCTGGGTGTGAGCGTAAGAGGTGCCCCAGTCCGGTACATCGGTCATGTACATGGCCGGTTCGAAGAACTTGTACTCCAGTACCAGTCGCTGGTTGTCGCCGATGTGCTGGTAGATGGTCGCCAGTGATTCAGCCAGGCGTTCCTGGCGGCCACGGATATCACCCTGACCGGGGTAGTTGGTGCCATCGGCCAACCACACCTTGAGATCGCGTGACCCGGTTTCGTTCATCACCTCGATACAGCCCAGGTGGTGGTCGATCGCCTTCTGCCGCACCGTCTTATCGGTATGGGTCAGACTGCCGAACTTGTAGTCGTCGTCCTGGAAGGTGTTGGAGTTGATGGTGCCGAGCGTGACACCCAGATCCTCGGCGTATTCGCCGAGGGCACGATAGTTGTCGACGGCGTCCCACGGAATATGCAAGGCCACCGTGGGTGCCAGCCCGGTGAACCGGTTCACCGTGGCGGCGTCGGCGATCTTCTCCTGCACGGTCCGCGGCGTCCCCGGCGTGCCGAACACCTTGAAGCGGGTGCCGGAGTTACCGAAGGCCCATGACGGCAGTTCGATGGCCAGTTTCATCGGGTACCTCCGGTGGTGTCGAGGGTGGCCAGCGGTGCTGCTGCCGAGTTATCGGTGGAGATCGGATGCCCGTAACGCTCGGTTTCAATCTCCTGCAGTGACTTGCCCTGGGTCTTGGGCGCCCAGATCGCGCCGATCACCATGGCGACCGTCAGCAGCGCGACCAACAGGATGCCGACCATGGTCAGGCCGGTCGCCGCCAGCAGCGTCGGGAAGAAGTAGCTCAGCAGACCGGTGACGCTGCGGACGGCGAAGAACATCACGCCCTGCGCGCTGGCCCGGTACGGGGTAGCGAAAAGCTCACTGGCCCACAGGCTGTAGAACGCCTGCGCACCGATACCGGCCGAGACTCCCCAGAGGACCGCGAAGACCAGCATGGTCGGGACGCCGCCGTCGGTGAACGCCACCAGCACGATCCAGCCGACGATGCCCAGTGCCGCACCGACCACATACAGCCACCGCTGCGAGACCCGGTCGGCGTACCGCATGAAGCCGAAGTAGGTGGCCGCGACCGTGCAGCCCCAGACCAGCACCTGCAGCAGGTCCTGGGCCACCGGACTGTGCAGACCGGCGGCGTCGTAAACCCGCGGCATGAAGATGCCCGCCTGGCCGGCGACGGTGTTCCAGAACAGGTAGATGCCGCCGAGGAACAACAGGGCAGTGATGTTGACCTTCCGGGAGAACAATCCACGCAGTCCACGCACGCCGACCGCGGACGCCACCTCGGTGGGCTCGATCTCGGCTCTGCCTGTCGCGACCTCGTCTTTCCAGATCTGCGACTCAGCCAAGCCCTGTCGGATCCACCAGACGATGGCGGCGACGACGAACAGGTGCACGAAGATCAGCCGGGAACCGAACAGACCGAGCGGGGCCATCGCGGCGGCGAGAGCGAAACCGATCAGCGGGCCCATCGACCAGGCCAACTGGGCCGTTCCGACGTGCTTTGCCCGGTCAGCAGACGGCGCCTGTTCCGCGATGTAGGTCCATGACGCCGGAACGCCGGCGCCCACCGCGATACCGGTGACGATGAACGCCGCCAACAGCATCGTGAAGTTGACGGCGAACGCGGCCAACAGCACACCGACCATGTACACCAGTAGGTCGTAGGTGTAGATGGCCTTGCGGCCAAACCGGTCACACAGTGGGCCACCGAGAATGGCACCGATGGCGGCACCAAAAGCGTTGGCGCTCAACGCTGCCAGCAGGCCAACCGCGAAATTGCTGATCCCGAAGGCGGACTGCCAGAAGCCGAGGCTGGTGGCGATCGCGATGATCGATCCGGCCTCGATGTAATTCGACATCGCCACCGAGATGGTGGCGCGCCAACCTGTTGTCGAGCGTGCGCCAATTTTCATGAAAAGTTCCTAGGTCTCGGCGTTAAGAGAGGTGGAAGTACTCGGATAGTGGTGTCATCTGCTCATCAGGGTCGGCACCGTCACCTCCGACGAAGTACTGGGCCATCCCGGCCTGCCACTTCGCGTTGATATCGGTCTCGGCCATCCGCTGTTGAGCGAGCGCGAAATCCGGTGTTTCGAGGTAACCGACGACCAGCCCGTCGGCCTCGCGGACGAACAGCGAGTAGTTGTGCCAGCCCGCTGAGCCCAAGGCGTCGAGCATTTCCGGCCACACGTCGTGGTGTGCCCGCAGATAGTCCTGGACACGATCCGGCTTGAGCGCAAGCAGGAAACACACCCGCTGGGTGTCTCCAGACATCAGGCCTCCATGATTGAAACGTTTCAAAATGTGATGTGGGCGACTGTAAACCCGAGCTATGGGGAAGTCAACACCCGCCCGGGGCGTACCTCAATTGCGTCAGGCCCGGCCGAGTAACCGGGCCTTTGCCGCCGCGAACTCGGCGTCGTCAAGGTCACCGTGGCTGTGCAGATCGGCCAGGTGCTGCAATTGATCGGTCAACGAAGCCTCGGGCGCGCTCTGCCCGCCGTCGGTCGTCTCGAAGTGAGTGGGGTCCTTCGGGTCCACCCGCAGGTTGAATACGTCTCCGGGGCTAGGGATGTTGCCGATCATGAACGTTCCCGCGTACGTCGCCTCGTACGGGGGCGCGCCGTCGGATCGGTCGATGCGCAACCGCATGGTCCGACGGATGTAGACGTCGTTGATGACCGTGTTCATCAACGGTTCCTTGACCTCCAGGACGGTGCCGGTGCCACGAATGCCATGTTGCGCAAGATCGGCGCTGCGGGCCAGCGTCGAATAGAACCATGCCGCGTAGGCCACCACGATGACCAGAACGAGGATCGGACCCCACCAGGCTGCGGGTGCGGACCAGTCTGCGGCCCACGGCGCCAGAGAGGCGATGAACCAGCCGAGGATGGCGCTGCTGCCGGCCTTTCGGGTCGCGGCCATGAACACCGCCAGCTGCGCCAGGTAGCCGACCATCCAGATGCCGAAGGCCCAGCCGAAGACTGGGGTATCCGGATCGGCGCCGGTGAAGAGGGCGACCACCAGAAAGGCTGGTGCCACCACCAAGAAGCACCACGTGGCGAGGAGGACGGCAACGGTCCGGAGATTCACGCGAACACGGTAGCGCCGCCGGTCAGGTGACGACTGATCTTTCGTCAGCGTCCACCTCGGCTTGTTTGACCTCGATGGGGTCCTCCAGCGGAGGAACCTCGTCCCCGCGCAGTACCTTGGCCATTCGGTCGGAATCGAGCTGACCCTCCCACCGTGCGACCACCAGCGTGGCCACGCAGTTACCCATCAGGTTCACCGAGACCCGCATTGAGTCCATGATGCGGTCCGCACCCAGGAGCAGCGCGACCGCGGCGACCGGGATCGCCCCGTGCCCGATGGCCGCGACGGTCGCCGACAGTGCCAGGAACGACGAACCCGGCACCCCGGCCATACCTTTGGACGTCAGCATCAACACCAGCACCGCGGTGATCTGCTCCCCCAGGCTCAGATCGACACCGAGGGCCTGTGCCAAGAACAGCACACAGATCGACAGGTACAGCGTCGCACCGTCCAGGTTGAATGAATAACCGGTGGGCACCACCAGACCTGTTGTGGTGCGCGAACATCCGGCGTTGATCAATTTAGTCATGATGCGCGGCAATACGACTTCGGTCGACGCCGTGCCCAGGGCAAGGAAGAACTCGTCTTTGGTGTACAGGAAGAAGCGCCACAGGTTCACCCCGGCCAGGAAGTAGGCGATGGCACCCAAGATGAGGATGAACAATGCGGCCGCCAGGTAGCAGGCACCGATCAGTTTGGCGTAGCTGCCCAATGATGCGATGCCGTACTGCCCGATGATGTAGGCCATCGCACCGAACGCACCCAGCGGAGCCAGCTTCATGATCCAACCGATGATCGTGAAGAAGATCTGGCTGAGGTGATCGATGAATTCGAAGATGACCGGCGGTCCGTGCTCACCGAATTTCGCCAGCGCCAGCCCGAACAACACGGCGAAGAACAGCACCTGCAGCAGGACGTTATCGGCGAACGCCGAAATCACCGAGGTGGGAATGATGTTGAGCAGGAAGTCGACGGTGTGCGGTAGTTCGCCGTCACCGGTCTTCTTGGCCACCGCATCGGCGCCGGCGGACAGGGTCGCGGGGTCGATGTTGAAACCCGACCCGGGTTTGACGATATTGCCGACGACCAGGCCGAACAGAAGGGCGAACGTGGTCACCACTTCGAAGTAGATCAACGACTTGACGCCGATTCTGCCGACCGACTTCAGATCGCCGACGTGCGCGATGCCGATCACCACCGTGCAGAAGATGATTGGCGCGATCAACATCTTGATCAGCTTGATGAAACCGTCGGCCAGCGGCTTGAGATCGGCGCCCACTGCGGGCCACAACCATCCGACCAGGATGCCCAGGACGATGGCCAGCAGCAACTGCAGGAAAAGCGATCTGTACCACGGCGCACGCGGCTCGCCTGCAACAGGAGTCAGACTGTCGGTCATTTCCCAGGTGTAGCGGGTCTACGTGTCTGCCGCGTTTGGGGCGCGTTACCGCAGCGCTAAACCAACCCCTAGACCATTGAGGCCGTGCCGTCGGTCTGCACCACGACCTTCGCCCCGGTGGGATCATTGCCATCGTCGGCCACCATGGCCGCGGCGGCTGCGGGATCGGCGATGACGGCCAGGGTGCGGGCGTCATCGGGGGTGCGAACCGCAACGAAAGCCTTCTGCGGCTTACCTTCTCGATCGAAGGGTGCCGTCCACGTCTCGACGGTGCCGGTGCCCTCCCATTCGGCCAGGGACGTGCGGGTCGGCTCTGCATCGACGCGCACCTGGACGTCTTCCCAGCGGAACGCGACCGGTGGCGGTTCGGCGCTGTAGACACCGAAGCTGTGTTTGGTCAAATAGCCGCCGTTGGCGGTGATCAGGCCGCGCTGGCCGGGATTCGCCACCAACTGTTCGGCCATGGTGGCGATCGAATGCATGACGTAGTTGTTCCATGGCCCGCCCGCGAAGGTCAGGCCGCCGGTCACCGTCAGCGGCCGTCCAGGGTCACCGACCGGCAACCCGATCTCGGCCGCCGCCACCTGCACCGCAGACGGGAAGCAGGAGTAGACATCTACCAGGTCGATCTCGTCGATCCCGAGGCCGGCGAGCTCCAGTGCCCGCGCGGCCGCGATCCGGATTGCCGGTGACCGGTGGTACTCCCAGCGCTCACCGATATCGTAGGTGTCGTGGGAGTCGCTGCCCGCCCACGGGAAAACCCAACGCTCGGAGGGGATTTGCAGATCCTTGGCCTTCTGCACCGAGGTCAGGATGAGCACGGCAGCCTGATCGACCATATTGTTCGAATTGAGCAGCTTGGTATACGGCCAGCTGATCATCCGGTTATCGGGCCCGGGCTGCCAAATCTCGTCGGCGGTCCAGGCTCGGTCGCTCCACGCGTGCGGATTATGTTGGGCCACCTCGTTGAACTGCGCCCACAATGCGCCGATCCGGCGCCGGTGCTCGGTCTGCGACTCCCCCGCCGCGACGCGGACCGACTCTTCGAACATCGGGTAGATATCCGACGGCATCCCAAGGCCGATCCGCTGCATCGACGGCCCGGCCATTTCGACCCCGTCATCGGACCCCGGCGCTTTCGGCACCGACTCGTCCTGAGTACTCCAGGCAGGTCGAATACCGTTGGCCTTCTGCCGTTTCCGCGTCCGCCAGGTCTCCGCTCCGGCGAGCAGCACCACACCGGCGCGCCCGCCCGCGATATCGAGGCAGGCCTGATTGAGCAGGGACTGCGGGACGTTGCCGCCGACACCGGAATACCTGGTGTCTGGTTTATCGGCTCCGATCAGACCGCCCAATAACAGGCCGGGATCGCGGTAGCGCCAGGACAGCAGGTTGACCACCCGAATGGCGTCGACGGCCGCCAGCACCCGCGGATCAGCGGCCTCGCGGGCCGCCGCGGCCATCAATGCTGTCGGTTCAACGGGGTCCGGGGTGTTATCGCGCTGGTTGACCTGGCCGTAGCCGACGAGCACAGGTGTGGTGGGATCCAGTGACATGGGGAACACGTTAGTTGACACGTGTCAAGCCGGTCCCACCCGGTACATGGATTTCACCGTTCGGTAGGCGTCCAGCCCCTCAGGGCCCAGCTCGCGGCCCAGCCCGCTGGCCTTGACGCCGCCGAACGGGGCCCGGATGTCGAGCTGATAATCGTTGACGCCGATCGTCCCGGTGCGCACCGCCCTGGCCACGTCCGTCGCCCGCTCGGTATCGGTCGACCAGACCGTGCCCGCCAAGCCGAACTCGCTGTCGTTGGCGATATCGATCGCCTCGGCGTCGCCGTCATAGGCAATCACCGCCAGCACCGGGCCGAAGATCTCCTCCTGGGCGATGCGATCGGCGTTGTCCACTCCCGCGAATACCGTCGGCGAGACGAACCAGCCGCGCGACTGCTCTTTTGGAACCGAACCGCCGGCAACGAGTTTCGCGCCGCTGGCCTTGCCGATCTCGATATAGTCCAGCACCCGCTCACGCTGGCGCTCGCTGACCAGAGGCCCGATCTCGGTCGACCGATCCAGCGGATCGCCGACTGTCAGACTCTCGGCAAGTGCGGCCATCGCATCGACGATCTCGTCGTAGCGCGACCGCGGGGCCAAGATGCGTGAACTCAGGTGACAGGTCTGCCCGTTGTTGACGAAGGAGGCCGTGCGCAACCCGGCGATGGTGGCGTCCAGATCGGCATCGTCGAGAATGATCGCAGCCGACTTTCCGCCCAGCTCAAGGGTTGCCGGACGCATGAGCCGGCCGCAGATCTCGCCGATGGTCCGCCCGGCCGCCGTCGAACCGGTGAAGGCAACCTTGTCGATACCGGGATGCGCCACCAGATGCGCCCCAGCGGCCACCCCGCCCGCGACGATGTTCAGCACCCCTGGCGGCAGCCCGGCCTCGGCGGCCGCTTCGGCGAAAACCAAGGCATCCAAGGCAGTTTCGGGGGCGGCCTTGAGCACCATCGTGCATCCTGACGCCAGACCGGGGGCAATCTTGAACGCCGCCAGGGCCTGCGGGTAATTCCACGGGGTGATCGCCCCGACCACGCCGACCGGTTCCTTGCGGACGATGGTGTGGCCCGTGACGCCCGGACGGATCTCCTCGATCGCGGATTCGGTGATCATCTTCGCGTAGTAGTTCACCAACAGCGCGGGAAACGCCCCGTTGGCGCCGCGCGACAGCGAGATCGGCATTCCGTTCTCACGGGTGACCAGCTCGTAGGTGCTCTCCGCGCGGGCCTTCAACGCGGCGGCGAATGCGAACAGCACCGCGGCACGGTCCTGCGGTGGCATCGAACGCCATTGCGGCAGTGCAGCTCTGGCGGCCGTTACGGCGTCATCGATATCGGTAGGGCTGGCGCTGGCGCCGTTGCCGAGCGGCTCGCCAGTGGCCGCCTCGATGACGGGTTGGACCTGCTCGGCGGCGCGGAACGTGCCATCGATGTACATCTGTGCGGTCACTTGGTCACCCCATCGGTAAACAGCACGCCCTCTGCGATCAGGCGCTCGATATCGTCATCAGTGAGTCCGAGGACCTTGTGGCAGATCTCGCGGGTGTGCTCCCCCGGCATCGGAGCGGGCCGCAGCGGGGCCGGCGGGATGTGCCGGTACCGGGTGGGCCTGGTCTCGGTGGGCAGCGGATGGTCGATCAGCGGATGTTCCATATCGGTGAACAACTGTGGGTCAGCGCTCTGGGCCTCCGCGTAGACATCGGGTGGCCGATTCATCTGCCCGGCAGGTACGCCCGCGGCCTGCAATAGCGCACTGACCTCGGTGGCTGGCCGCTGCGCCGTCCACTGCGCCAGTTCCGTCGCGCCGATAAGCGCAGTCACCGCCGTCTGGTCATCGGAGTCGCGGATCGAGATGGCACACCACTCGTCTTCACCGGCGCAGGGATACACCGCATGCAGTCCGGTATCGGCGTCGACCCGGCCCGGGTAGCGCGCGGCCGCAGCCTCGGTGACATAGGTGGTGTCGAGCTGATTGACGACGACCTCGGCCTGAGACACGTGAATCCGGGCCCCCGCCCCGGTGCGCTCGCGGTGGATCAGGGCGGATAGCGCCCCGATGGCGGTGACACGCGCGGCCACATGATCCGGAAAGATCGTCGTCGCGTCGTAAAAGCCCCAGCGTCGGGTCAGACCGGTGGTGGCGCGCACCAGGGGGCCGTACCCCATCCGGGCACTCCACGGGCCGACGTCACCGAACGCGCTGCTCTCGGCGAGTACCAGGCGGGGGTTCAGCTCCTGTAGCCGATCGTAGGAAAAACCCAGTGCGGCAAGGGTTCCCGGCTTGAAATTGGCGAAGACGGCATCAGCAGAGGCGGCCAGTTCGGCGAACACCGAGGCGCCTTGCGGGCTGCGCAACTCCAGACCGAACCCGTAGTTGTTGCGGTGCGCCCAGGCGAAGGAATCGCTGATGGGTTGGCCTTCCCTGGTCTGACGCAGACCATCGGGGAACTGTGCGCTCTCGACCTTGATCACCTCGGCGCCGAGATCACCGAAGAGTCGGCTCAGCTCACCACCGGCGACGATCACGCCCAGATCGATGATGCGCAGACCCGCGAACGGCAGCCCGGTGCCCGGTGTGCCGTCTCCAGTCGATGGGGTGTTCGGTGACGGCCATGCGGCGTCGTCGTGGCCCAATATCGGTGCAGGCGTGCGGAATCCGGCATGTGCACCATCGACGGTCAGGTATCCGACCGGCACCGTGACCGGCACGTCCGGGACCAGTTCGGTTTCAGCGAGCGCACCCACCGCGGTGAAGTGCTCGGAGGTCAGCACTTCCGATGCCGACAGCACCGCGGCGATCGGCACACCATGGGCCTGGCCCTCACTCACCAGTTCGTCCATGGTCTTGCTCGCGCACAGCGTCGCGAACAGCGCACCGATCTGGCTCCAGGCTGCGTAGCGGGCGACGATCTTGTCAAACTTCGGGTCCTGGAATTGCTCCGGTTCCCCCAGCCAGGCCCGAAGGCCGTGCCATTGTCGCGGGGAAAGCAGGCAGATCCGCACGTAGCCGTCGGTGGTCGCGAAGATGGGGTAAAGCTCCTGATTACGCGGCCTACCCCGCCACCGTTCGGCACTGTGCTTGGTCAGCGCCGCCTGCCCCTGGGTGCCGAAGGGCGGATCGAGGGTGGTGACCACCGCGTCCAGGCGGCTGAAGTCCAGATAATCGCCTCTGCCACAACGTAATCGATGGTAGTAGGCAACCAGAATGGCCCAGGTGGCTTGGACCGACGCGGTGGCCGACGCTATCCCATCCGGGGGCAGCACCGGTGCACCATCGGCCGGTCCGGACCGCGACAGGGCTCCCGACAGTGCGTACAGCACCGCATCGGTGGCCTGCCACGACGCCCGGTCGCCGGTCAGGCCGAAATCGGTGACCGAGCACGTGACCAGGTGGTCGAACGAATCGGCCAGCGCCGCACAGGACGTGCCGTAGGCCACGGCCCGACCCGGCACACCGCAGTCGACGACGATATCGGCGTCCCCGGCCAATGCGATCAGGCGTGCGCGATCTGAATCAACGGCTGGATCCAGCACCGCGGCGCGTTTGTTGGCGTTGTGCAGCGCGAACGGGATGCTCACCCCATCCAGGGTGGGTCGCTCATCGCGGCCGGGGCTACCGCCGGGTCCCTCAACCTTGAGCACATCGGCCCCGAGGTCGGCGAGCATGCGGGTGACCGAATCAGCCGCCCCGCTTGATAGATCCAGCACCCGAAGTGACGTCAGAAGGCGATCACCGGCGACCATGGCGATCACCTTAGTGGCGACGGCCTACTCGTTGTCACCGCCCGTCGATACCGTGGCGGCGATGCTCGGGGTTGTCACCGCTCCCGGTGCGCCTGGCCACACCCAATCACGCACCTCGGGCATATCGTCGCCGTGCTCGCGGGTGTACTCCCGGGCCACGAGCCGCCGATCGACCATCTCCTGGCGGAACGTCGCGTACTTGGTCTGCAACGACGGTGTGCGGTCGATGACATCGATCACCAGGTGGAAGCGGTCCAGGTCATTGAGCATCACCATGTCGAACGGCGTCGTTGTGGTGCCCTCCTCCTTGTAGCCGCGAACGTGGAAGTTGTTGCTCCCGGTGCGGCGGTAGATCAGCCGATGGATCAACCAGGGATAGCCGTGATAGGCGAAGATCACCGGCTTATCGCGGGTGAAGACCATGTCGAACGCCTGGTTGGACAGCCCGTGCGGATGCTCGCCCTCGTCCTGCAAGCGCATCAGGTCAACCACATTGACGAATCTGATCTTCAGGTCCGGCAGGTTCTGCTTGAGCAGGTCGACAGCCGCGAGCCCCTCCAGTGTCGGGACGTCACCGCACGTCGCGACCACGACGTCCGGCTCCTCGCCGAATATCTCCGTACCTGCCCATTCCCAGATGCCAAGCCCCCTGGTGCAGTGCGCGACGGCCTGTTCCATGGTCAGGAAGTTCGGGGCGGGTTGCTTGCCCGCGACCACCACGTTGACGTACTGCCGCGATCGCAGGCAGTGGTCATACGTCGACAGCAGCGTGTTGGCATCCGGTGGCAGGTAGACCCGGACCACTTCGGCGCGCTTGTTCACCACATGGTCGATGAAGCCAGGGTCCTGGTGGCTGAAGCCGTTGTGATCCTGGCGCCAGACATGGCTGGACAGAAGGTAATTGAGGCTGGCGATGGGCCGTCGCCACGGGATGTGGTTGGTGACCTTGAGCCATTTCGCATGCTGGTTGAACATCGAATCGATGATGTGGATGAACGCTTCGTAGCAGTTGAACAAGCCGTGCCGACCGGTGAGCAGATAGCCCTCCAACCAACCCTGGCACTGGTGCTCGGACAACATCTCCATGACGCGGCCGGCGCGGGCCAGGTGATCGTCGACCTCGGGACCGAAGAACTCGGCGTTCCACTGTTTATCGGTCGCGTCGAACACTCCCTGCAGGCGATTCGACGCCGTTTCGTCCGGCCCGAAGATCCGGAAATTATCCGGATTGAGCCGAACCACATCGGTGAGCCACCCGCCGAGCACCCTGGTCGCCTCGGCGACCGTCGCACCGGGAGCCGGCACGTCGACCGCGTAATCGCGGAAATCGGGCAGCCGCAAATCCTTGAGCAGCAGGCCACCGTTGGTGTGCGGGTTATCGCTCATCCGCAGCGTGCCCGCCGGTGCCAGCGCGGCAATCGACGGATCCAGCGTGCCGTTCTCGTCGAACAGCTCCTCGGCGCGGTAGGACCCCAGCCAGTCGGCCAACACCTGCAGATGCTCGGGGGTGTCGCGCGCGTTCGCCAGCGGCACCTGATGTGCCCGCCAGGACCCGGTGGTTTTCTTACCGTCGATGTAGGCCGGCCCCGTCCAGCCTTTCGGCGTACGGAAGACGATCATCGGCCAGCTCGGCCGGGGCACGTCGTCGCTCGCTTTGGCCTTGATCTCCGCGATCTCGTCGAGCACCGTGTCGAGCAGGGCCGCGAAACGCCGGTGCGCGTCGAAGTGATCCTCGTGCTCGTCTTTGACCTCGAAGAAGTGTGGTTTGTGTCCGTAGCCGATCATCAGGCTGCGCAACTCATCTTCGGGGATGCGGGCCAGCACCGTCGGATTCGCGATCTTGTACCCGTTGAGATGCAGGATCGGCAGCACCACACCGTCTTTGGCGGCATTGGTGAACTTGTTGGAATGCCAACTGGTGGCCAGTGCGCCGGTCTCGGCCTCGCCGTCACCGACGACCGTGGCGACCAGCAGGTCCGGGTTGTCGAACGCGGCGCCGTAGGCATGGGAGAGCGCATAGCCCAGCTCCCCGCCCTCGTGGATGGAACCTGGGGTCTCCGGGGCGACATGCGACGGAATGCCGCCGGGGAAAGAGAACTGGCGAAACAGCCGCCGCATCCCTTCGGCGTCGCGGGTGATATCGGAGTAGACCTCCGAGTACGTGCCGTCGAGGTAGGCGTTGGCGACCAGGCCCGGGCCGCCATGCCCGGGGCCGGTGACGTAGATGGTCGACTGCTGGCGCGCCTTGATCGCCCGGTTGAGGTGGGCGTAGATGAAATTGAGCCCGGGTGTGGTGCCCCAGTGGCCCAGCAGTCGGGGTTTGACGTCCTCGCGGTCCAGCGGCGTGCGCAGCAGCGGGTTGGCCAGCAGATAGATCTGCCCCACCGACAGGTAGTTCGCGGCGCGCCACCAACCGTCGAGCGCAGCGAGCACGTCATCGGACAGCGGTTCGGCGGTCGCGCTTTGCCACGCGGAGGGTTCAGACGTCATAGCTCTATCCTTCCCCTGAATCGGGGCTTTACGCAGGACGGCACCAGGTGTTCATCGAGGGCCTTTGGTCACTAGTTTCGGCCCGTACACTGGGGTGGTTATGTCTGATTTGATCGCTGTGGAGCCGCCACCACACCCGCTGATCGGTCAGCTGTCTGCGCTGCACCACTTCCGGATCTACGCCGATATCGCGATCGTCGTCGTCGTGCTGGCGCTGACCAACCTTCTTGCGCATTTCACCACCCCGTGGGCGAACGTTGCCGTGGTGCCCGCCGCGGCGGTGGGGCTGCTGGTCCTGGTTCGCTTCCGCGGGCTGGGCTGGTCCGAACTCGGCCTCGGCCGTGAGCACTGGCGCTCCGGCGCCGGTTACGCGGCAGCGGCCGTCGGGGTCGTGCTCTCGGTGATCGCCATCGGGGCGCTGCTCCCGTGGACCCGCCCGATGTTCATGAATGACCACTACGCCACCATCTCCGGCGCGCTGCTGGCGTCGATGATCATCATCCCGCTGCAGACCGTCATCCCCGAGGAGCTGGCCTTCCGTGGTGTGCTGCACGGTGCGCTGGACCGGGCCTGGGGTGTTCGCGGGGTGGCAGCGGCGGGCTCACTGTTGTTCGGAATGTGGCATATCGCCACATCTTTCGGGTTGACCAGCAGCAATGTCGGGTTCACCCGGCTGCTCGGCGGTGGTGTGTTCGGCATGCTCGCCGGGGTGGTGATGGCCGTGATCGCGACCGGGTGCGCAGGTTTTGTATTCACCTGGCTGCGTCGCCGTAGCGGCAGCCTGATCGCACCGATCGCGCTGCACTGGTCGCTCAACGGGCTGGGTGCACTGGCCGCAGCCCTGGTCTGGCACCTGTCGAGCTAGCTGCTCACGTCCCGCGCTTGCGGGCCCGGAACTCGCGATTCTTCAGCTTGTTTCCACATGACGACATCACACACCAGGTACCGCCGTGGTTGCGAGATCTGTCGTAGAAGGCCCACTGGCAGTCCTCGTTGGCACACGCCTTCAAGTGCTCCCAGCTGCCGTCGAGCTGCGCATCCTTGACGATCAGCAGGAGGTTGAGCAACCGATCGGGCAACGAGGTACCGTCCGCGCGCAGCCGTACCGTACCGTCACCGGCCACCTCCGTGCGCGCCCTGGCAGCGGCCGCCACCTTGCGCAACGGCGCCAGGGCTTCCCGACTGGGATCCTGACCACCGGTGTTACGAATGGTCATGGTGCGCAACGCTTCCCGCACATCGATCACAGTGTGAAGATCGTCGAGATCAAGTAGCGCGCCTGGATCTAGCAGGTGATTGGCGACCAGCCACGGGGCCGCGTTCGCAGGATCGGCCAACCGGTCCTCCCCCGATTCGCGATCGATGGTGTTGATCAGTGCCTGCACCTGACGAAGAGCGCCGGGGGCCGGCTTGGACTCTTCTTCGTTGAGCCACTGGAACGACACATCTGCCATGGCCCGATCCTACCTCGCATGACCTCTAAATGCGATTGACTGGTCATGCATGACCGGTATAGGGTTTTTACCAGTCACGCACAGAAATGGGGTTCAGAGATGACACAACACAGGATCGAACTCGCTACCGCCCTGGGAACTCAGTCGCCGCCCTACGGGTCGAAGCGCGGCGCCGTGGCACGCACCCCATGGTCGGCGCGCCTGGCGGCCCGGATTTTCGCCGACCGCTACGACCGCGCGATCGAAAATCGCGTGCCCGTCACGCCGGGGAGCGCCTTGGCCGCACACGCCGCACGCATCGTCGCATCGAGGGAGCGCGAAGAGTTGGGCCGCGCTCTGCGTTCTGCACTGCGCAGGGCAAACGAACCGCGCGGCGGAGGGCTCTCCTATCGAATTCCGTTGCACGCCGCCAGGATCGCGGCGGCGGAGAACACCATCGACGAGGTGACACTGCGACTGCACGCCCCGCTGCCCGTCCGGGCCCGCGGGATGGCCCGGTTGCGGCTACTGCTCTCCGACGGCGCGGGGCCGCTTTTCGACGCGGGGCACGGCAGTCTGGCCGCCGAGCTTCGCGGTGTATTGGCAGCGCTCTAGCGGGTTAGCTCTTCCTGACCTTGCCGACGATCCACAACAGGATCACCGAGCCGAGGATCGCCGTGAAGAACGTGAACCACCAGCCTGCGTCCGCGGTATCGAAGGCAAAGCTGAGCAGAAAGCCTCCGATCAACGCCCCGATGATGCCGATCACGATGTTCATCAGGATGCCGGACCCGGCGCCCTTGACGATCTTGCCGGCGATCCAGCCTGCGAGGGCACCGATGATGATGTACCCGATCACACCCACGCTGGTCAGCGTGGTCGAGCGAGCCAGAACCTCAGTGCTCGCCTGCGCCACAGAATTGGCAACGAATGCGGTATCCATCACTTAGGTATACCCGTCGCCAGTAACGATTCGGCGAGCGAAGAGTGTCAGCCTGGCGGCATCATCTCCGGCACCGGCGTGGTCACCGGGACCGGCACGCCGACGGCAGCCCGCGCGGGCGGCGGCGGTGGTGCGTTCGGATCCGGTGGGGGTGCGTTGGGGTCTGGTGGCGGCGGCTCGGCCGGCGGCGGCGGAGGCGGTGGGCTCCACGGCCGGATCGAATTGGCCAGGGCGATGGCCGCACCGGGGTCGACCGGATCTTTGGCGGTGCCCAGCCAGACCACGAACCAGCGTTCGTTGCGCTGACCGCGGGGCGCGTTGACCGCGGCATTGCCGACCACGCCCGCCCAAATCTGACCGTTGGGCTTGGTGGTATCGGTGAACTTCACCTCGTAATACGCTGCGCTGCCTGCCATCCCGGCCGCATCCAGCGGAGTGGACTGCTGATTGACGCGGGTGCCGGGGAACGGCATGAAGAATTCGCCCATATCCGATGCCAACCGGACTGCGGCCTTCGCGTTATCGGGTTCTGCCCCGGCGAACAGCTTCAGATCGAGGCGACCCAGCAGGACGCTGGTATCGGTAGCGACCGGCGCGGGTTGGCCGTTGACGGCGGGACCGGTCTCCTTGGTCAGCAACGCCTGGCCGTAGTTGAGCTTGCTGGCGTCGCCGAGCACCCAACCCGGGGGCACGACGAAGCTGAAGCCACCTGCGGCGTTATCGACCCGACCGGGTTCGGGCGCCGGTGGGGGCGGCGCATTGGGATCAGCCGGCGGCGCGTTGGGGTCGGCGGGTGGCGGCGGGGGCGCGTTCGGATCTACCGGAGCCGGTGGCGGCGCGTTCGGGTCGACCGGCGCCGGGGGCGGCGCGTTCGGATCGACCGGAGGTGCCACGGTCGGGCTCGGCGGCGCTGGTGCCACCGGATCCGCTGATGCCAACGTCGTGGGCAGTGCCAGCGTCACCGCACTGACACAGGCGACCGCGGCCACCCCCAGCGAGGTCCATCGGCCCCTTTGCCGCTTCACGATCGGGTCCGGCTCATCCATGGCGACGAACCTACCGTGTTACGGCCGTGACGCAAGTGTGGGTTGCTTACTATGTGAACCATTCTCACGCTGTCGCCAGCCGACAATTATCAGCCCCCGAGCGGCTCAATCAGCGTTGCTGAACACCGGATGAATCGCCACCTCCTGTGCCTTGACCGCAAACCAGAGTCGCATCCCCGGCACCACCCGCAGATCCGACGCCGCGTCGGGGGTGATGTCAGCGGCCAGGCCGGGCGCACCGTCGGGTGGCCCAGCGGCCCGAACCCGGATGGCGGCACCGCGCGAGTCGAGTTCGGCAACCGTGAGCTCGACGATGTTGCGCGGGCTGCCGTGCGGCCTGTCGGCAAAGACCGCGACCGCGCCGGGGGCGAACACCGCCACCGCCCGCTGCCCGGCCGGTGCCCGCTGCTGGTTTTCCACCGCAGTGCCATGCCAGTGGTCGCCGGTCGCAGTGACCAGGACACCGTCGCCGTCCAGGGTGCCGTTGACCAAGTTGACGCCCGCGATGCGCGCGCCGAAGCCGCTACGCGGCGAGGTCAGCACCCCGGCAGCTGGACCAATCTCGGCAACTCGGCCGCCCTCGATGACCATGACGCGGTCAGCCAGGGTCAGAACGTCGAGCACGTCGTGCGTGACAAGAACTGCCGCGCGGCCATCGCTGGTGAGGACCCGGCGCAACAAGGCCCGGATCGACGCGGCGGCGGCCACATCCAGCCCGGCCAACGGTTCATCGAGCAGCAGCACATCAGGTTCCCCGGCGAGCGCCCGCGCGATCGCCACGCGCTGCGCCTGACCACCGGAGAGCTGACGCGGTTTACGATCCGCGAACTGCGCCGCCTGATCGTCGTCGAAGACTTCGGCCAGCCAGCGCTGCGCGGCCTGCTTGGCGGCGGTCTTACCGCGACGACGAATGCGTGGCGCAAAGGCCACATTCGCCGCCGCGCTCAAATGCGGGAACAGCAGCGGATCCTGTAGCAGCAGGCCTACCCTGCGGGCATAGGTGGGGACGAAAACCCCGGCCTCGGTATCGGTCAGCACCCGACCACCAAGGCGCACAACTCCGGCATCGGGTCGTACCAGACCTGAAATCACATGTAGTGCAGTCGATTTCCCTGCCCCGTTGGGGCCGAGTACTGCCAAGACCTCACCAGCGGCGACATCGAATGCCAGGTCGATATCGCGTTCGGCGAGGACGGCGCGCACCTGCAAATGGCTCATCTAGCCCACACCGGCACTGCCCAGTTTGCGGGCGCCGAGTCCGAGGACGACCACAGCGGCCACCACGACCAGCAGGATCGATAACGCCACGGCAGCGTCGGCGTCGGACTCGCGTTGTAGATAGATCTCCAGCGGCAGCGTTCTGGTGATCCCCTCGCGAGATCCCGCGAAGGTCAGCGTCGCGCCGAATTCACCCAGCGCCCGAGCGAAAGCCAACACCGCCCCTGAGACCAGGCCCGGCGCCAGTAGCGGCAAGGTGACCCGCCACCAGACCGTCGTCGGCCTGGCGCCCAACGTCGCCGCGACCACCTCGTAATTGCGGCCCGCGGTCCGGGCAGCTCCCTCCAGCGCAATAACAAGGAAGGGCAGTGAAACGAACGTCTGAGCCAGGACCACCGCCGTGGTGGTGAAGGCGATACGGATACCTGCGGCATCCAGATACTGACCGAGCAGTCCGAGGCGGCCGAAGGTGTAGAGCAGCGCGATCCCGCCAACCACCGGCGGCAGCACCAGCGGTAGCAGGATCAGCGGGCGAAGCCAGCGCACCAGCCGGGCCTCGCTGCGGGCGAGCACCAGGGCCATCGGTACGCCGAGGATCAAGCACATGATCGTGCTCGCCAACGCCGTCCGCAGGCTCAGAAGCAACGCCGTCGTCGACGATGTACTGCTGATCAGCGACCAGAAATTCGGCCAGTCGACCTTTGCCGCCATCGCAATCAGGGGCAGCACGACGAACGCGGCACCCGCCGCCGCGGGTAGGTAAACCCACCGCGGCAGGGCTGCCGCTTGCCCCAGCTGATGGCTCACCGGCCGAATATTAGAGGATCGGCCACCGGCGTTCGGTGATTCGTTTGTCGATCCGGGCCGCGTCAAGTTTCATCACCTAGCTACTGTCCAGTAACATTGGCACGATCGACGCCGTCCGGCGCTGGGTTCAGCGTTGAACACGAGGAGGTCATGGCGATGGAAGTGCTGGTTACCGGTGGTGATACCGAAATCGGCCGGACGATTGCGGAAGGTTTCCGCGATGCCGGGCACCGAGTCGTGATCTCGGGTGCGCGTCGCGATGAACTTGAGGTCGCTGCCAAAGAACTTGATGTCGATGCGATCATCTGCGATAACACCGACCCCGCCAGCCTCGCCGAGGCCCGCACACTGTTCCCGCACCACCTCGACACGATCATCAACGTGCCAGCACCACGCTGGGAAGGTGGCGACCCGCGCACCTTCGACCTGGCAGAACACGCCACGGCCTGGCGCAATGCACTTGACGCCACGGCACTGGCGCCCGTGCTCACGCTGCATACCCTCGGCGATCACCTCCGCTCCGGTGGCTCGGTGATCAGCATCGTCACCGAAAGTCCCCGCGACGGCAGCGCGCAGGCAGCTGTCAAGGCCGCCCTTTCCGAGTGGACCGCAGGTCGGGCCACCCATTTCGGCACCAGGGGCATCACCATCAACGTGGTGGCCGCGGGCCGTGCGCACGAATCGGGTTATGACGGCTTGACAAGTCCCTCGCCCTCGGTTGCCGCCGAGCTCACCCGCCTGGCCTTGTTTTTGGCGACGCCGGAAGCACGCCACGTGACCGGGCAGACGCTGCACGTCAGCAGCGGCACCCCGGCTCACTTTGGCTGAGCAGGCTGATTTATTCCCCGCTTCGCCCCGAGCGAAACGGGGTTACGGTTCCGTTTAACCGTGTCTAGGGTCGGTAGCCGTGACTATCAAACTTGGCCTACAGATCCCCAACTTCTCGTATGGCACTGGCGTGCCACAGATCTTCCCCACCGTCGTCGCGCAGGCGCAGGAAGCTGAAGCGGCCGGTTTCGACTCCGTCTTCCTGATGGACCACCTCTATCAGCTGCCCGGCCTCGGTACCCCCGACCAGCCGATGCTGGAGGCCTACACGACCCTCGGGGCACTCGCCGCGGTGACCGAACGCGTACAGCTCGGCACCCTGGTAACCGGCAACACCTACCGCAACCCCGCCTTGCTCGCCAAGGAGATCACCACCTTGGACGTCATCAGCCAGGGCCGGGCCATCCTCGGCATCGGCACCGGCTGGTTCGAGCTCGAGCACGACTCACTGGGTTATGAGTTCGGCACCTTCACCGACCGGTTCAACAAGCTGCACGAAGCGTTGGAGATCATCCTGCCGATGCTCAAGGGGGAACGTCCGACGTTCACCGGCAAGTATTACAAGACGATCGAGGCGATGGCCGAGCCGCGGTTCCGCGACCATGTTCCGCTGATGATCGGCGGCAGCGGCGAGAAGAAGACCATCCCACTGGCGGCCAAGCATTTCGACCACCTCAACATCATCGCCGGCTTCGACGAACTGCCCCGCAAGATCCAGGTCGTCCGCGAGAGCTGCGAGAAGATCGGCCGTGACCCGGCCACGCTGGAGACCAGCATGCTGGTGGTGGCGATCATCGGGGAGGGCATCACCGCCGACATCATTCCGGAGGACTTCCGTCAACAGGCTGTCTTCGGCAGCCCGGAGCAGGTCGCCGACCAGATCAAGACCAAGGTGCTCGACGCCGGCGTCGACGGGGTGATCCTCAGTCCCGTCACCAGCCTGGACGGCTACCACGCGGGTCCCGTCACCGAGGTCGCCGAGAAGCTCAAGCCGGTGCTCGCCGGGTGATTCACCGGTGAATAACGGGTGCGGTGGGTCATCTCACCGCGCTGCGGGGAAGTCCGCCGACTAACCTAGAGGTTGTATTGGGTAGTTAGTAGGCGGACTTCATCGTCAAGGAGAGCAGCAATGAGCCACCCCGGAGCTACGGCAACGGATCGGCATAAAGTCGTCATCATCGGTTCGGGGTTCGGTGGCTTGAACGCCGCGCAGACCCTCAAGCGCACCGACGTGGACATCAAGCTGATCGCCAAGACCACCCATCACCTGTTCCAGCCGCTGCTGTACCAGGTGGCGACCGGCATCATCTCCGAGGGTGAGATCGCCCCGCCGACGCGCCTGATCCTGCGTAAGCAGGAGAACGCGCAGGTGCTGTTGGGTGAGGTCACACACGTCGACCTGACCAACAAGACCGTCGACTCGGTGCTGCTCGGGCACACCTATCGGACGCCGTACGACAGCCTGATCATCGCTGCCGGCGCCGGACAGTCCTACTTCGGCAATGACCATTTCGCCGAGTTCGCTCCCGGCATGAAGTCCATCGACGACGCTTTGGAACTGCGCGGCCGCATCCTCGGCGCGTTCGAGCAGGCCGAACGCTCCAGCGACCCGGAGCGTCGCAAGAAGCTGCTGACGTTCGTCGTCGTCGGCGCAGGCCCCACCGGTGTCGAGATGGCCGGCCAGATCCAGGAGCTGGCCGATCAGACCCTCAAGGGCAGCTTCCGCCACATCGACCCCACCGAAGCGCATGTCATCTTGCTCGACGCCGCGCCCGCGGTGCTGCCACCGATGGGTGAGAAGCTCGGCCTCAAAGCCAAGGCCCGACTGGAGAAGATGGGCGTCGAGATCCAGCTGAACGCCATGGTCACCGATGTCGACCGCAATGGGATCACCGTCAAGGACAAGGACGGCAGCATCCGGCGCATCGAATCGGCGTGCAAGGTGTGGTCGGCAGGCGTGCAGGCCAGCCCGCTCGGGCATGACCTGGCCGCGCAGTCCGATACCGAGGTTGACCGGGCGGGACGAGTCAAGGTCAACCCCGACCTGTCCATCCCCGGGCATCCCAACGTGTTCGTCGTCGGCGATATGGCCTTCGTGCCCGGCGTCCCCGGCATGGCCCAGGGTGCCATCCAGGGCGGCAAGTACGTCTCGAAAATCATCCAGAACGAGGTCGCGGCGCGCGCCCACGGCAACATGCCGAAACCGCGCGAACCGTTCAAGTACTTCGACAAGGGATCGATGGCGACGGTCTCGAAGTACAACGCCGTTGCCCAGGTCGGCAAGCTGGAGTTCGGCGGTTTCATCGCGTGGCTCGCGTGGCTGGGGCTGCACCTGATCTATCTGGTCGGTTTCCGGACGAAGATCGCCACCCTGCTGTCGTGGGCGGTGACGTTCCTGGGCCGCGACCGAGGACAGCTCACCATCACCGAGCAGCAGGCGTATGCCAGAACCAGACTCGAACAGCTCGAAGAGATGACCGCCTCCGCGCAGGAAACGGAGCGGGCGGCCAGCTAGGCCTAGCGGGGCAGGGCGATCAGACGGTCGCCCTGCCACGTCATCAACACTCCCCCGGCGGCCAGTTCGAGCATCACACCCCCGGCTGGGATGTCGAATTCGGCTGCCGGATAACGCAATTCGCTGATGCAAGCACGCGGTGACGACAGCGCGTCATCGGCCACCGCGCCTGCCCCGAGCTCGACCCGGTGCCTCAGTAACGGTTGACCCTTCGCCTCAGCGCGCAGAGTTCCGCTCCAGAAACCTTGCCGCTCATCGGATCTGCCGATCTGCACGCGTTCCCGCAGCCGCAACGAGCCGCCCCCGTCGACGACCGCGGTGACCGTCGACCGGTGCACCGCACCAGCCGCCACCACCGTTGGTTCCAGATCGAGGTCAAGATGACCCGCCACCTCCAGGGCGATACGCGCATGCGAGATCGGGGTCTGCGCGCTGGGCAGGGCCATGGTGGCAGCTGCACTGCGCACGTTCAGCCGGGCGCCCGCCGCCACGATGACCCGGATCTCGATCGTGTCACCACCGAGTGGGGTGGCGGCGGCCGAAATCAGGTGCACGGTATCGGCCAGGGTGCTGCGCGCCGCGATACCACCGCGACATTCGATCCGCGGCAGTCGATTCGGTGTCGCGACGATGAGGACCTCGGAGTGCATCAGAGAGCAGCGGGCGCTGCGATGGTGACCTGACTGCTCAGTTGGTCACGCACCCAGGCCAGTACCGCCGTCGCCGACGGATCATCGGTCAGGCTGATCAGCACGGTCGGCCGATCCCCACGTGCGATGGCGGCGTCGCGGCGCATCACGTCAAGATCGGCGCCGACCATCGGTGCGAGGTCAGTCTTGTTGATCACCAACAGATCTGAGAACGTCACACCGGGGCCACCCTTACGGGGCACCTTGTCTCCCCCGGCGACATCGATGACGAAGATCTGGACGTCGACCAGCCCCGAGGAGAACGTCGCCGTGAGGTTATCGCCCCCGGATTCGACCAGGATCAGATCCAGCGCTTCGGATCCCGAGTGCGCGCTGATCAGATCGTCGATGGCGTCCAGGTTCGCCGTGATGTCGTCCCTGATCGCGGTGTGAGGGCAGCCGCCGGTCTGCACGGCGGCGATCCGGTCATCTGGGAGCACCGCGTTGCGGCGCAAGAAGTCCGCGTCCTCGGTGGTGTAGATATCGTTGGTCAGCACGGCCAACGACAGCTCGTCACGCAGAGTGCGGGACAGCGCGGCGACCAACGCCGTCTTACCGGAGCCGACGGGACCGCCGATACCGATCCGCAGCGGCTCCCCCGGTTGGCGCACCCGCCGGGGCCGGTCGACATGGTTGTGCGGCTGGCCGTCGATGAAATGTGGTGGCATGGATGGCCTTTCAGGAAGCAAACAACGGACGGTCACGGGATGCGTGGCCTTGGGCCAGCATGTCGAGCAGTGGATCGGAGAGGTCGGCCAGTCCGGCCGCCGCTTCGGTCGCCGTGGATTCGCACAACGCGGACAGGCCGAACGTCAAGGCGGCGACGTCGGCCGGATCCAGCGCCAGCAGGCGTTGCGCCGCCGTGGCCGAGTTGGTCATGGTGGTGTAGACGATCGACAGCGCGGTGTGTTCGGGCGCGATACCGCTGGCCCGCCCGACGATCCCGGCGACCACCGGCAGATGTGGCGTCGGCCCGAGCGCAGACCACTCGGTGTCGGGCCACACCCGCTTCGCCAGCCGCAGTAGCCCGCGGCCCTGCCCGCGTGAGGCGGCCCTGGCAGCGGGTGACGGTGTGCGGGCATCGGTTTCGTCATGCGCGGCCGCGACGTCAAGGGCGCCGGTGTGTACGGCGACGGCGATCGACGCCGCCACGATGCCGTTGGTGCGGATCCTGCGACGCAGGAACGCATCCAGGGTGGTCAGGTCGATGACGCGGCGACTGGTGATCGCCTCTTCCGCCCCGCCGGAGTGGACATGCCCGCCGGTGGGCAACCGCGAGTCGGCGAGGGTGAGAAGGGTGGCCAACATGGTCAGACCCGGCTAGAAAAGGAAGTAGCGTTGCGCCATCGGCAGTTCGGTCGCTGGCTGTTCCTGCCACACCTCGCCGTTGATGCGCACGGTGAAGGTGTCCGGATCCACCTCGATCTGCGGCAGCGCGTCGTTGTTGACCATATCCGCCTTGCCGACCTTGCGGGTGTTGCCAACCGCCACCAGCCGACGCCGGATGTCCAGCCGATCCGCCAGTCCGTCCTCGATCGCCTGCGGCGCAACGAAATGCACGGACGTCGCGGCCGCAGCAGCGGGCGCTGCGCCGAACATCGGCCGCGGCAGAACCGGCTGCGGCGTCGGGATCGAGGCGTTGGCATCCCCCATCGCGGCCCACGCGATCATGCCGCCCTTGATGACCGCATGCGGGCGCACCCCGAAAAAGGCGGGTTCCCACAACACCAGATCGGCCAGCTTACCCACTTCGATCGAGCCGATCTCATGGTCGAAGCCGTGCGCAATCGCCGGGCAGATCGTGTATTTCGCCACGTAGCGCTGCACCCGGTTGTTATCGGCCGCGCCATCACCCTCCAAGGCGCCGCGGCGCTTCTTCATCACGTGCGCGGTCTGCCAGGTGCGCAACACCACTTCACCGATGCGACCCATCGCCTGGGCGTCACTGCCGATCATCGAGATGGCGCCGATATCGTGGAGCAGATCCTCGGCGGCGATGGTCGACGGCCGAATTCGGCTCTCCGCGAAGGCCAGATCCTCCGGCACACTGGGATTGAGGTGATGACACACCATCAACATGTCCAGGTGTTCGTCGAGGGTATTGACCGTGTGCGGCCGGGTGGGGTTCGTCGAACTGGGCAGCACATAGGATTCTGCGGCGACGGTGATGATGTCGGGTGCGTGGCCACCGCCGGCACCTTCGGTGTGATAGGCGTGGATCGACCGGCCCTTGATGGCGCCGACGGTGTCTTCGACGAAGCCGGCCTCGTTGAGCGTGTCGGAATGCAACGCCACCTGGACGCCGGATTCATCGGCCACCCGCAGGCAGGCGTCGATCGCAGCGGGCGTCGAACCCCAGTCCTCGTGCAGTTTGAATCCCGATGCGCCGGCGCGTAACTGCTCCCACATCGAATCCGCGCTGACCGTGTTGCCCTTACCGAGCAGGGCGATGTTCATCGGCCAGGAGTCCAGCGCCTCAAGCATTCTGGCCAGATGCCAGGCACCGGGGGTGACCGTGGTCGCCTTCGTCCCTTCGGCGGGACCGGTACCGCCGGCGATGATCGTGGTGATACCACCGCCAAGGGCCTCCTCCATGATCTGCGGGCAGATCAGGTGCACGTGGCAGTCGATGGCACCCGCGGTGACGATGCGACCATTGCCCGCGATGATCTCGGTGGAGGGCCCCACCACCAGGTCGGGGTGGATCCCGGACATGATGTCGGGGTTGCCTGCCTTACCGATACCGACGATGCGGCCGTCCCGAATACCGATATCGGCCTTGATGATTCCCCAGTGGTCGACGATGATCACGCCGGTGATGACGGTATCGGGTGCGCCGTCGGCTCTGGTGGCGCGCGACTGCCCCATCGACTCACGCAGCACCTTGCCGCCGCCGAAGACCGCCTCGTCACCCGCCAGACCTGGCCCGCCGCTGCGGTCCTCGGTGATCTCGATCAGCAGATCGGTATCGGCCAGCCGGACCCGGTCACCCGTCGTCGGGCCGAACAGCGCGGCGTAGCGAGACCTCGTCAACTCGGCCATCAGGTATCCAACTTTCCTGGCGGTGTCAGGGACAGCCCGTACACCTCGCGCGTTCCACCCAATGGGACCAGCGTGACCTGCTGCGGCACACCGGGTTCGAAGCGCACCGCGGTGCCTGCCGGGATATCGAACCGATAGCCATGCGCTGCGACCCGATCGAAGGACAGCGCTGCATTCGCCTGCGGCAGGTGTACATGGCTGCCGATCTGCACCGGACGGTCGCCGGTGTTGACCACGTCCAACGTGATGCGGGCCGCACCGGGGTTGATCTCGATATCGCCCTGTCCGAACAGGATTTCGCCGGGGATCATCTCGCTGTCCACTCAGGGGATCGGATGATGGACGGTGACCAACTTGGTGCCGTCGGGGAAGGTCGCCTCGACCTGGACGTCATAGAGCATTTCGGGGACTCCCTCCATCACGTCGGCACGGCTGAGCACCTCGCGACCGCTGATCATCAACTCCGCCACCGTGCGGCCATCGCGGGCACCTTCGAGAAGGTGATCGGTGATGAGCGCGACGGCCTCGGGGTGGTTCAGCGTCAACCCGCGCGCCTGGCGGCGGCGGGCGAGTTCGGCGGCATAGGAGATGAGGAGCCGGTCTTGTTCATGCGGTGACAGGCGCATTCGAGCGATCCTGCCACGGCGAAGTCAGTCCTGCTTCTCCAAGTTCTGCAGCCGGACCTGTCCCCTGGCGATCAGCCGGTCGTTGTCGTCCTTGATCGTCACCAGCCACAACTGTTGACGACGGCCGCGGTGTACGGGCTCACAGGTGCCGTACACCGTGCCCGCGGTGATGGCCCGCAGGAAATCGGTCGAGTTGTTGACCCCGACGACGTTGCCGCCGCCGTTCGCGGCCAGCCAGACGTACGCCGCGGTGCTGGCCATGCTCTCCACCATCGAGCAGTACACGCCGCCGTGCACGATGCCCATCGGCTGCAGCAGGGACGGTTTGACGTCCAGCTGCGCCTTGGCGCCATCAGGAGTGACTTCGGTGAAAACCAGCCCCAGTTCGTTGTCGAACGGCGCGGAGAAATCGAACGGGAGCCCGGATGGGATTGCTTGCATGTGGACGTGTTTACACCGTGCCGCCGCACAAAAACGAGCGAGCCCCGCGCAATGCGCGGGGCTCGCCCTTTCGAGTGGACCGGGGGTCTCTGCAGCCCTCAGGACTCCGGCTCGGTCCGTTCGTCTCGACTCACTCACCATAGGCAAGGCTGCCCTAATTTGGCAAGCCCTTCGGTGCGATTGAGCCGTAATTGCCCTCGACCGCGGGCCGAAGTCGGCACCGCTACGCGCTGACCGCGCACCGGCAGACCGAATCCGACCAGCGCATCGAGCACCGCCTGTCCCCGGCGCATGCCGATGACTTCACTGGAACCGGCCAGCATCGGTACCTGGGTGGCCGCCACCACGATGGCCGTACCCACGGTGTGCCACATCGAGGCGATGCTCATTGCGCCGCCACTGACGTCATGCAGCTTGGCGAACAGCGGCGCCATCGACCTGTGGCATCGATGCGCGATCCAGGTAGCCAGCGCCGCCTCGCTGGGCAGCCCCACCGTCCCTTCACCTGGCCCGGCAGTCGCACTGCAGGGATCGTCGGGCAGTACGCGCAGCGTCGGATCGACCACTCCCAACCAGTCGATCACCCCGTCAGAGTCGACGTGCACCCACAGGTTCTCCAGGCCGGTGTCCCAGGCGCGCCCTTCCAAGACCACCAGCGCGACGACCCGGCCGATCACCGCGTGCGCCAACGTGGCGGCCAACTGCTGGGCCGCCGCGGTCGTGCTGTCCATCTCGTGGGCGGACGCGTCGAACATCTCCTGCAGCCGGTCACCGGTCACAGCCGAGATCAACGGCCACCAGCGTCGCTTCGACACGTCGGCCATGACCGCAACGCCGTAGACCCGAGGACATTCCGGGTAGAGCGTCCGCAACCGGCGACTGGACTCATGAAGCGGAAGGATCCGCTCGATGGCCATCCCAGCGATCAGTGGGTCGTCGACGACGACTGTCATGACACCTCCTCGGTATGCTTAGGTAAGCCTAACCATATGAGTTTAGGGCACATCGGTCGAGACCTGTGACCGCATTCACACGACGGGAGCGGCAAAAGGCCGGATCAATGCACTTTTATCGCTGCAGGGAATCGGGACGGGTGCGTCGCGGTTGATTGGCACACAGTTGGGTACGACGCTCGGTAGTAAACCGAGTAGTCTGGCGACAACGCATCGGGAGATGAACGGATCATGGCGAAACAGGCTCGTCTAGGGGAACTGGAGCAGGCGGTGATGGACCATTTGTGGTCCGCGCCCGAGCCCCAGACTGTGCGTCAAGTGCACGAAGCGCTTTCCACACAACGCGACCTCGCGTACACGACCGTCATGACGGTTCTGCAGCGGTTGGCGAAGAAGCATTTGGTCCTGCAGCACCGCGACGATCGCGCGCACCGGTACGCACCGACACACGGGCGCGACGAGCTCGTCGCCGGACTGATGGTCGATGCGCTTGACCAGGCCTCCGATACCGGAAGCAGGCGCGCTGCGCTGGTGCATTTCGTCGAACGGGTCGGTGTCGATGAGGCCGATGCGCTACGTCGCGCGCTCGCCGAGCTGGAAGCAAAACACGGCATGACGAGGTCGGCTGGCGGGACAACCTCGGACTGAGGGACACTGACAGCGTGTCCGCGCTGGCCTTTACTCTTCTCGCGCTGCTGCTTGTCGGCCCTGTGCCGGCGCTGCTGGCGCGGGCGGCCTGGCCGCTACGGGCGCCACGCGCGGCCTTGGTGCTGTGGCAGGCCATCGCGGTCGCCGGAGTCCTCTCTGCATTCAGCGCCGGTATCGCCATCGCCAGCAGGCTTTTCGCGCCGGGGCCGGACGGTCATCCCACCGCCACCGTCGTGGGCGAGATCGACAAGTTGGGCTTGCCACTGTGGCTGGTCTACGTCGGCGTCTTCGCGATCACCCTGTTGATCGGTGCCCGGTTGATGGTCGCCGTCGTCCAGGTGGCCATCGCCACCCGCCGGCGGCGCGCGCATCACCGGATGCTCGTCGACCTGCTCGGAGTCGAACACGACGCGGCGGCCGCCCAGGCGTGTATGCGGGCCAGGGATCTGCGCATCCTCGATGTCGAGCAGCCGCTGGCCTACTGTTTGCCCGGCGTCCAGAGCCGCGTTGTGGTCAGCGAGGGCACACTGACCACGCTGGCCGATGCCGAAGTACTGGCGATCCTGACCCATGAACGAGCCCACCTACGTGCGCGGCACGACCTCGTCCTGGAAGCCTTCACTGCAGTACATGCGGCATTTCCGCGCTACGTGCGCAGCGCCAGCGCCCTCGATGCTGTCCGGCTGCTGATCGAACTGCTCGCCGATGATGCCGCGGTCCGCGCGGCCGGTCCCACTCCCCTGGCCAGAGCCCTGGTCGCCTGCGCATCCGGTCGGGCGCCGTCCGGCGCGCTGGCCGCGGGCGGCCCTACCACCGTCCTGCGGGTCCGGCGGCTGGCCGGACAACCGAACAGTGTGGCCTTCTCGGCAGGCGCCTACCTGTGCGCGATCGCGGTGCTGGTGGTCCCCACCATCGCGGTGGCGGTGCCATGGCTGACCGAACTGCATCGGCTGTTCAACGCGTAACTTCTTCGAATAATGCTGTGCGACAACTAAACCGAAAGGCTTTACATGACTGGCCAGGATTCCACTGACGGCACCGCACAGATCGGGGTCACCGGGTTGGCGGTGATGGGCTCGAATCTCGCACGCAACTTCGCACATCACGGCTATACCGTCGCGCTGCACAACCGCAGCGTTGCCAAGACCGACACGCTGCTCGCCGACCACGGCTCGGAGGGCAACTTCGTCCGCAGCGAAACAATCCCGGAGTTCCTGGCCGCCCTGGAGAAGCCGCGACGCGTCATCATCATGGTCAAGGCGGGCGATCCGACCGACGCCGTCATCAATGAGCTCGCCGATGCGATGGAGGAAGGCGACATCATCATCGATGGCGGCAACTCCCTCTACACCGATACCATCCGGCGCGAGAAGGCCATTCGCGATCGCGGCCTGCACTTCGTCGGCGCGGGCATCTCCGGCGGCGAAGAGGGCGCACTCAACGGTCCCTCGATCATGCCCGGCGGCCCCGCCGAGTCCTACACATCCCTCGGCCCGCTGTTGGAGGACATCTCCGCTCACGTCGACGGTGTGCCGTGCTGCACCCACATCGGCCCGGACGGGGCTGGGCACTTCGTGAAAATGGTGCACAACGGCATCGAGTATTCCGATATGCAGCTGATCGGCGAGGCCTACCAGCTCCTGCGCGACGGGCTCGGCAAATCCGCGCCAGAGATTGCCGAGATCTTCGCCGAATGGAACAAGGGCGATCTGGACAGCTACCTCATCGAGATCACCGCCGATGTCCTCCAGCAGGTCGACGCCAAAACCGGCAAACCGCTGGTCGACGTCATCATCGACGAGGCCGAACAGAAGGGCACCGGGCGCTGGACGGTGAAATCGGCGCTGGACTTGGGCGTACCCGTCACCGGTATCGCCGAAGCCGTCTTTGCGCGCGCGCTGTCGGGCTCCGTCGCGCAGCGCAAGGCCACCACCGGCCTCGCCTCGGGCACTCTGGGTGCAAAGCCGGCAGATGCCACCCAGTTCATCGACGACGTCAGCAAGGCGCTCTATGCGTCGAAGATCATCGCGTATGCCCAGGGGTTCAACCAGATTCAGGCCGGCAGCGCCGAATACGGCTGGGACATCACCCTGGGCGATATGGCCACCATC
Source organism: Mycobacterium sp. (assembly GCF_965229105.1). Lineage (GTDB taxonomy): Bacteria > Actinomycetota > Actinomycetes > Mycobacteriales > Mycobacteriaceae > Mycobacterium. The sequence continues at coordinate 3,903,321 of NZ_OZ245858.1, read as the reverse complement.
TGGCGTGGCGGCTGCATCATCAGGGCCAAATTCCTCAACCGCATCAAAGAGGCCTACGACCAGGACCCGGAGCTGGCCACGTTGATCGCCGCGCCGTACTTCCGCGATGCCGTCGAGGCGGGGATCGACAGCTGGCGCCGCGTCGTGGTCACCGCCACCGAGCTGGGCATCCCGGTCCCCGGTTTCGCCTCGGCGCTGTCCTATTACGACGCGCTGCGCACCGAGCGGTTGCCCGCCGCGCTGACCCAGGGGCTGCGCGATTTCTTCGGCGCGCACACCTATGGGCGCATCGACGCCGACCGTGACAAGAAGTTCCACACGTTGTGGAGCGGCGACCGCAGCGAGATCGAGGCCTGAGTTTTGCAGTTCCTGCCGGGCCAGCAGCCGCCCTATGACCTGACCTACGACGATGTGTTCATCGTGCCCAATCGCAGCGATGTCACGTCGCGGTTCGATGTCGATCTGTCCACCGCCGACGGCACCGGCACCACCATCCCGGTGGTGGTGGCCAACATGACGGCGGTCGCCGGCCGCCGGATGGCGGAGACAGTGGCCAGGCGGGGCGGGATCGTGGTCCTGCCGCAGGATCTGCCGATCGATGCCGTCAAACAGACGGTGGACTTCGTCAAGAGCCGGGATCTCGTCGCAGACACCCCGGTCACGCTTGCGCCGGACGATTCGGTCTCCGATGCCACCGCACTGATCCACAAGCGGGCCCACGGCGCTGCCGTCGTGGTGTTCGAGGGCCGACCGATCGGGCTGGTCACCGAGGCGGCGTGTGTCGGTGTCGACCGGTTCGCCAGGGTGCGCGATATCGCGATCAGTGATTTCGTCACCGCCCCGCTGGGTACCGACCCGCGCAAAGTCTTCGACCTCTTCGAACACTCATCCGGAAAACACACAGACGTCGCCGTGCTGACCGAGGCCGACGGCACCCTGGCGGGTGTGCTGACCCGGACCGGGGCGATCCGGGCCGGGATCTACACCCCGGCGGTGGACTCCTCAGGCCGGTTACGCATCGCTGCGGCGGTCGGGATCAACGGTGACGTCGGCGCGAAGGCGCGGGCGCTGGCCGAAGCCGGGGTCGACGTTCTGGTAGTCGATACCGCGCATGGACATCAGCGCAAGATGCTCGACGCGATCAAGATCGTGGCTGCGCAGGATCTTGGCCTGCCTCTGGCGGCGGGCAATGTGGTCTCCGCCGAGGGCACCCGCGATCTGCTCAGCGCCGGCGCGTCGATCGTCAAGGTCGGTGTCGGCCCCGGCGCCATGTGTACCACCAGGATGATGACCGGTGTCGGCCGGCCGCAATTCTCTGCCGTGCTGGAATGTTCTTCTGCAGCAAAGGAACTCGGTGGATATGTATGGGCCGACGGGGGGATTCGTCATCCACGCGATGTTGCCCTGGCCCTGGCCGCGGGTGCGTCGAACGTGATGATCGGCTCCTGGTTCGCCGGCACCTACGAATCCCCCGGCGATCTGCTGCGCGACCGTGACGGCCAGCTGTACAAGGAGAGCTACGGAATGGCCTCCAAACGGGCGGTCGCGGCCCGCACCGCCGGTGACAGCCTGTTCGACAGGGCCCGCAAGGCACTCTTCGAGGAGGGCATCTCGACGTCGCGGATGAGCCTGGACCCCACCCGCGGTGGCGTGGAGGATCTGTTGGACCACATCACCTCCGGGGTGCGCAGTACCTGCACCTACGTGGGCGCGTCGACCATCGCGGAGCTGCACGAACAGGTCGTCGTCGGGGTGCAGTCGGCGGCCGGGTTCGCCGAGGGCCATCCGCTGCCTACCGGCTGGTGAGTCGTTCTGCGCGCGCCCGCCCCGGTACGATGAGGTCTTCCACTAAGGGAGAGGGCTTCAGTGCCACAGGCACTTAGCAAAGTAATGCCGCAGGTACCTATCGATGCCGACGGTCCGGCGGTCGTCACCGCGGATCATTCGGACGACGCGCAGGACGCCGAGCCATCCAGTAGGCAGCCGGGCTCGCGGCCCGGCTTCTTCTCACTGAATATGCCAGCGGTGGTGCAACTATGAGCGCCTGGTTCACAGCGCTGAGCCTGCTGGCGTTCATCATCCTGACCGCGGGCACCGCATTGTTCGTGGCCGCGGAATTCTCGTTGACCGCGCTCGAGCGCAGCACCGTGGACAACAACGCGAAATCCGGTGACCGGCGCGACCTCTTCGTCCAGCGCGCCCACAAGACTCTGTCGTTCCAACTCTCCGGCGCCCAGCTCGGCATTTCGATCACCACCTTGGCGACGGGTTATCTGGCCGAACCTGTGGTGGCCAGGCTGATCGAGCCCGGCCTGCGTGCCCTCGGACTGCCTGCGGGCGTTTCCGGCGGGATCGCTTTGGCGCTGTCACTGCTGATCGCCACCTCGGTGTCGATGATCTTCGGCGAACTGGTGCCCAAGAACCTCGCTGTCGCCAGACCCGTCGCGACCGCCCGCGCCGTCGCCGGTCTGCAGCTGGTCTTCTCGATGATCCTCAAACCGGCCATCCTCGCCACCAACGGCACCGCCAACTGGATCCTGCGCCGTCTCGGTATCGAACCCGCCGAGGAATTGCGGTCCGCCCGTTCACCTCAGGAACTCGTATCCCTGGTGCGCACGTCGGCTCGCCACGGTTCCCTGGACGCGGTGACCGCCACCTTGGTGGACCGGTCGCTGAAATTCGGCGAACTGACCGCAGACGAACTGATGACGCCCCGCTCGAAAATCGTGGTGCTGCAGGCCGATGAGTCGGTTGCCGATCTCGTTGCCGCCGCCACCGAGAGTGGGTTCTCCCGTTTCCCCATCGTCGAAGGCGACCTCGACGAGACGATCGGCATCGTCCACGTCAAACAGGTCTTCGAGATCGCGCCCGCCGACCGTAAGCGCACACTGCTGTCGTCGGTGGCGCAGCCGGTGGCGGTGGTGCCGTCGACCCTCGACGGCGACGCCGTGATGACCCAGATCCGCGCCAACGGCCTGCAAACCGCGCTGGTGGTCGACGAGTACGGCGGCACGGCAGGCATGGTCACCGTCGAGGATCTGATCGAGGAGATCGTCGGCGATGTCCGCGACGAACACGATGACGCCACGCCCGATGTGGTGATCGCCGGGAACGGCTGGCAGGTCTCCGGGCTGTTACGCATCGACGAGGTCGCCGCCGCGACCGGATACCGCGCAGCCGAAGGCGAATACGACACCATCGGCGGGCTCGTCCTGCAGGAGCTCGGCCATATCCCCGAAGCCGGGGAGTCCGTCGAGCTCACCGCGTTCGACCCCGACGGTCCGCTGGAGGATCCCGTGCACTGGCAGGCGACCGTGGTGGCGATGGACGGTCGCCGGATCGATCAACTCGAACTCAACTATCTGGGCCGACGCTCCGAGAACTCCGGGGACGACAGCTCCGATGACCGGAAGGGACGCTGATGGGATCCGATATCTTCGGCGTCCTGCTGACGGTTCTGCTGCTCGCCGCGAACGCCTTCTTCGTCGGTTCGGAGTTCGCGCTGATCTCGGCGCGCCGCGACCGACTCGAAGCGCTGGCCGAGCAGGGCAAAAAGAGCGCTGTCGCCGTCATCCGGGCCGGTGAACAGCTCTCGCTGATGCTGGCGGGCGCCCAGCTCGGCATCACCATCTGTTCGATCCTGCTGGGCCGCGTGGGCGAACCCGCAGTGGCCCACCTGCTGGAAAAGCCCTTCGACCTGCTCGGTATCCCCGACGCGCTCCTGCACACCGTCTCATTCGTGGTGGCGCTGCTGCTGGTGGTCATCCTGCACGTGCTGCTCGGCGAGATGGTGCCCAAGAACATCGCGATCGCCGGGCCCGAGTCGGCCGCGATGCTGCTGATCCCGCCGTATCTGCTCTACGTGCGGGCGGTCCGGCCGCTCATCGCGTTCTACAACTGGTGCGCCAACATCACCCTGCGAGCCGTGCGCGTCGAGGCCGTCGACGAACTCGCCATCACCGTCTCCACCGTCGAACTCTCCGCGATGATCGCCGAATCGGTATCGGAAGGTCTGCTCGATCCCGAGGAGCACACCCGGCTGACACGGGCGCTGCAGATTCGCAACCGGGTGGTGGCCGACGTCGCCCTACCGCTGAGCGATATCCGAGCCGTGCCGGTGGCCGCCCCTGGCAGCGGCCCGGCGGTGCGCGCGGTCGAGCAGGCACTGGCCGAAACCGGCTACTCCCGCTTCCCCGTGGTCGACGGCGACGGTGCCTACATCGGCTATCTGCACATCAAGGACCTGCTGGCCCTGGACGACGATCCCGACACGGTCATCGATCTGTCCGTCGTGCGACCGCTACCGCGGCTGCCCGAGACGCTGCCGCTGCCGGATGCGCTGTCGCGGCTGCGCCGCAGCAACAGCCACCTTGCCCTGGTGACCAGCTCCGCCAAGCATCCCGCGACCGACGAGCCGGTGGTGGCGATGGTCGCGCTCGAAGATCTGGTGGAAGACCTCGTCGGTACCGTCCGGGACGGCACACACCGTGTCTGACCTGGCGGTCGCAGACACGTGGATCACGCGCGCCGAGGCGCATCGGCAGCGGGCGGAGCGTTTCGTCGCACCACACCGTGAGCGCGCCGCGGCCGGCGAACCGCATCCGGTGTGGGACTTCCTCTTTTCGTATTACAGCTTGCGGCCCCGCCAACTGCTGCGCTGGAATCCCGGCTACGGCCACATCCTGACCGGCGATGCCGCGGCCCAATACCTGGGCCGCACAGGTTATGTCGCCGTGCCGGGCGGAGTGACCGTCGGCGCGGACTATCTGGATGCCCGACGCAAGACCGTGGAATTCATCGCCGAGTTGCTCGCCGCGACCGCCGCCAGACCCGCGCAGCTGAACTGTTTCGGTATGCACGAATGGGCGATGGTCTACCGAAGCGACGAAGTGCGTCATTCTGCGGTGCCGTTGCGACTCGGGCAGGCGGGCACTGACCAGGTGGTCGAAACCGCGTCGCCGCTGCGGTGCAGCCATTACGACGCGTTCCGCTTCTTCACCCCCGCTGCCGCGCCCCGCAACGTCACCGCCCTGACTCGGGACACCCAGGTACAGCGCGAACAACCGGGCTGCGTGCACGCCACGATGGATTTGTACAAGTGGTGCTACAAGTTGGGGCCGCTGGCGCACTCAGGACTGTTACTCGATTGCCTCGAGCTGGCCGCCGACGCTCGTGAGCTGGACATGCGCGCCAGCCCGTATGACTTACACGCCTACGGATACACCCCCATCCGGGTGGAAGAGCCATCCGGTCGGGCGGAGTATGTGCGTTGCCAGAGTGATCTGGCACACCGTGCGGAACCACTGCGATCTGCACTACGGCGACAGTGTGACCTGCTGCTGCAGGCCGCCGCCTGACCGGAGCGCTGGTGGGTGACGGATAAGATGGATCAATTGCCGGGCGAGGAGGACCAATGACTGAGCGTGTGACCGTGGGCGACCTACAGGTGGCCAAAGTGCTGCACGACTTCGTGACCAACGAGGCGCTGCCTGGCACCGGGATCGACCCGGACAGCTTCTGGGCGGGGGTGGACAAAGTCGTCACCGATCTGACGCCGCAGAACCAAGAGCTGCTGGCCCGCCGCGATGAACTGCAGGCGCAGATCGACAAGTACCACCGGATGCGGGCGATCGAACCCCATGACCCCGAGGCGTACAAGGCGTTCCTGATCGAAATCGGCTATCTGCAGCCAGAACCCGACGATTTCACCATCACCACCGCAGGCGTGGATCCCGAAATCACCTCGACCGCGGGACCGCAGCTGGTGGTGCCGGTGCTCAATGCCCGCTTCGCACTCAACGCATCCAACGCGCGTTGGGGTTCGCTCTATGACGCGCTGTACGGCACCGACGTCATCGCGGAAACCGACGGCGCCGAGAAGGGCGACAGCTACAACCGGGTCCGCGGCGACAAGGTCATCGCCTTCGCACGCAAGTTCCTCGACGACACCACGCCGCTGGCGTCGGGGTCCTGGACCGAGGCACGCGGTTTCACCGTCGAGGACGGCCAACTGCTCGTCAGACTTGGCGATGATCTCTCGGCCGGATTGGCCACCGTCGAGCAGTTCGCGGGCTATCTGGGCGAGCCCGAACACCCGACCTCGCTGTTGCTGGTGAACCACGGTCTACACATTGAGGTCCTCATCGACCCCGACTCCCCCGTCGGGTCGACCGATCAGGCCGGCGTCAAAGATGTCGTCCTGGAATCGGCGATCACCACGATCATGGACTTCGAGGATTCCGTGGCCGCCGTCGACGCCGACGACAAGGTGCTCGGCTACCGCAACTGGCTGGGTCTGAACCGCGGCGATCTGAGCGAAGAGGTCAGCAAGGGTGGCAAGACCTTCACCCGCGTGCTCAACGGCGACCGCACCTACAGCACGCCCGATGGCGGTGAGTTGACCCTGCCCGGGCGCAGCCTGCTGTTCGTCCGCAACGTCGGCCACCTGATGACCAATGACGCGATCCTCGACGCAGACGGGAACGAAATCCCCGAAGGCATCCAGGACGCCCTGTTCACCAGTTTGATCGCGATGCACGGCTTGAAAGATTCCGACGGGAACGGTCCCCTGCTCAACAGCCGGACCGGCTCGGTCTACATCGTCAAGCCCAAGATGCACGGCCCCGACGAAGTGGCCTTCACCTGCGAGCTGTTCAGCCGGGTCGAAGATGTCCTCGGGCTGCCGCAGGCCACCCTGAAGGTCGGCATCATGGACGAAGAGCGGCGCACGACGCTCAATCTGAAGGCGTCGATCAAAGCGGCCGCCGACCGGGTGGTGTTCATCAACACCGGATTCCTCGACCGCACCGGCGACGAGATTCACACGTCCATGGAAGCCGGACCAATGGTCCGCAAGGGCACCATGAAATCGCAGCCGTGGATCAAGGCCTATGAAGACGCGAACGTCGATGTCGGTCTGGCCGCTGGTCTGTCCGGTAAGGCGCAGATCGGCAAGGGTATGTGGGCAATGCCTGACCTGATGGCCGACATGATCGAGCAGAAAATCGGTCAGCCGAAGGCCGGTGCCACCACGGCATGGGTGCCGTCGCCGACGGCCGCCACGCTGCACGCGCTGCACTATCACCAGGTGGACGTGTTCGCGGTGCAAAAAGAACTCGAGGGCCAAACCCGCACCACCATCGATGAGTTGCTGACCATTCCGCTGGCCGACGCTTCGTTGAAATGGTCATCCGAAGAGATCCACCAAGAGGTCGACAACAACTGCCAGTCCATCCTCGGCTATGTGGTGCGCTGGATCGACGCCGGTGTCGGCTGCTCCAAGGTGCCCGATATCCACGACATCGCACTGATGGAAGATCGCGCCACACTTCGTATTTCGAGCCAGCTCTTGGCGAACTGGTTGCGCCACGGCGTGATCACGGCCGAGGATGTGCGGGCCAGCCTGGAACGGATGGCACCTGTCGTTGACCGGCAGAATGCCGGCGATTCCACCTACCGGCCGATGGCCCCGGATTTCGAGACCAGCATCGCCTTTGCCGCAGCAGAGGAACTGATCCTGTCCGGTGCCGCGCAACCCAACGGCTATACCGAGCCGATCCTGCACCGACGTCGTCGCGAGTTCAAGGCCAGTGTTGCCGGCTGACTACACTCGGCGCGGGGTGCGCACAGGTAAGGCGATAACGGGGTCGATGGAAAGGTCTAGTAGGCGTGGGTAGACACAGTATTCCCGGGCCTGACGACGCTGATCCTTCTGGTGACGAGCCCGCCGACCACGTCGATGGTGACTACAACGACGATTACGACGACGGTGACGGTGACTACGCCGCCGACGACTACGACGCCGACGACCCACCGTCGGAGAGTCGCAGATACACCGACGACTACACCCGCGATTACACCGACGATTACGACGACCACACCGCGGTGCTGCCCGCCGCCCAACCCCCGCTGCCCCCAACCCAGGTCTCTGGCGGGCATGTCAACACCGGGGAATGGACCGGTAGCCACCGCATAGCCGCGCAGGGTCGGCGCGGCGTGAGCGTAGGCGTGATCGCAGCGTTGGTCACCGTTGTCGTGGTGGTGGCGGCCGTCATCCTGTGGCGATTCTTCGGCGATGTGCTCGGGGATCGCTCCAAGCAGGCGGCGGCCACCTGTCTGGACGGCAAATCGAATGTCGCCGTGCTCGCCGATCCCGCCATTGCCGATCTGATCAGTCAGTCGGCCAAAACCTTCAACGAAACGGCGAAGCCGGTCGGGGATAAATGCCTGTCGATCGAGGTCAAGGCCGCCGATTCCGATGCCGTCGTTGGGGGTCTGATCGGGAACTGGCCTGCGGATCTCGGCGAAAAGCCGGCCCTGTGGATACCGGGTAGTTCCATATCGGTGGCACGTCTGCAGAGCGCGGTCGACGCCAAGACCGTCAGCGCCAGCAAGTCGCTGGTCACGTCGCCGGTGGTGCTCGCGGTCCGCCCGGAGCTCAAATCGGCTCTCGATCAACAGAACTGGTCGACGCTGCCGGCGCTCCAGAACAATCCTGCCGGCCTGGATGGTGTGAACCTGCCGGGCTGGGGTGGACTGCGTTTGGCATTACCGATGACCGGGGACAGCGACGGTTCGTACTTGGCGGCCGAAGCGGTCGCGGCGGCCTCGGCTCCCGCCGGTGCACCGCCCACCGCTGGTTCGGCTGCGGTCAGTGCGCTGGTCGCCGGGCAGCCGAAGTTGGACAACAACTCTGCCGACGAAGCGATGAACGCGCTGCTCCAGGCCAGTGATCCCGCTGCGGCACCAGTGCACGCCGTCGTCACCACCGAACAGCAGCTGTTCAAACGGGCCGCCGGGTTGGCAGACGCCAAGACCGACCTCGCGTCCTGGCTGCCACCCGGACCGGTGGCGGTCGCGGACTTCCCCACGGTCCTGCTCGGCGGCGACTGGCTCGGCGAAGAACAAGTCAGTGCGGCAAGCGAATTCGAGCGCTTCCTGCGCAAACCCGAGCAGCTCGCCGAACTGACCAAGGCGGGTTTTCGCACCGACGGTGGTGGGACTCCACCGGCCAACGACGTGATCAGCTTCCCTGCGTTGGGGGCGACGTTGTCGGTCGGTGACGACAGCACCCGCGCGACGCTGGCGAACGCACTATCCACTCCCTCCACCGGACCGGCCACCACGATCATGTTGGATCGTTCGCTCAATCTCGCGCCGGTGGCCACCGCGCTCGAGGCCAGGATCACCGCGCTGCCACCGAATGCGGCAATCGGCTTGACCACATTCGACGCCAGCACGGGCACCACCCAGGTCACCTTGGGCCCGCTCGGCGATGACATCGACGGCAAGCCCCGCAGCCAGGTGCTCACCTCTACCCTGCAGGGCCTGAGCACGGCGGGCGGCGCCGTATCGTTCACCACCTTGCGCAACGTTTACGCTGACGCGTTGACGAACTTCCGCCAGGGACAGAACAATTCGGTGCTGGTGATCACCTCCGGCCCGCACACCGATCAATCGCTGGACGCCGCGGGATTGCAAGACCTGATCCGCCAGAGTGCCGATCCGGCCCGACCCGTTGCGGTCGACGTGATCAACGTCGGCAACGATCCCGACCGGGCCACCTGGGAGTCGGTTGCCCAGATCAGCGGCGGCACCTACCAGAACGTGCCCGCGTCGGATTCACCTGAGCTGGCCACGGCGGTCAACTCAATGCTGAGCTAAGCCGGCGCCACTACCACCTGCACGTTGGTGATCGCTTGTAGCGATTCGTTGACGGTGAACGTCGTCAGGTAGACCGCACCGCTGGGTGCGACGGTCACCGGGCCGCTGCTAGCTTGATTGGCGTACGTGGCAAGTTTGGTGACGGTGGCGTTGGATGCGATCGACCAGACGGTGATGCTCGGTACCTGGTTCTCGTCGACATCGAGAATCGTCACGTACGCCGTGTGGGTGGTCTCGTTGATCCCGACATCGACGGTGATGCCCGACTGGGTGAGGGTGGCCAGCGTCGACCCGTCGGGATTGACCGCCAGGATGTTGACGGTGTCGGGTGAAACCCCTTCTGGGCCAGTGTTTGACGTCACGTACGCGACACCGTTTGTGCCCACGGTCAGAGAGCCCCCGTTGCCCCCGCCGGGCAACGCCGCGCTGGTCACACCGGTCTTGAGATTCGTCACCCCGGACCCGCCGTCGACGAAAATTCTTTCGTAAGGCGTCCCGTCGGAGCCGAACACCAAATCGAGGATGAGGTGGGTTCCAGTTTTGGTCCCGTTGGGAGCGACGACGGTGCCAGCGCTATCGCGTATATACAACTTGTCGTCCGGACCGATGACGACATCGAATGCCGCGTACAGAGAATCGACGGGCACTACTTTGATCGACCCATCGGGTTTGACGATCACGATTCGCGAGCCCAGGTTATGGGGCGAATCAAATCCGATGGGGAAATACGCGGTGCCGTCCGACGCCACCTGGACGTTGCTCAAGGCAAAAAACTCTCCGCCCGTCGGTGCACCGATGATGACACCAGCCGGGGTGATGACCGAGATCCGCACACTTCGGTCGAAGTCAAAGACATTACCGTTGCTGGTGACTTGGTAGGCGCTACCATCGGCTCCGAAGGCCACTACCCCGGAAGGCGCACCGGGTAGGACGCGCTGCGCGCCCAGGCCCGCCGACGTGACGTTGTAGATTTTCGTGCTTTCGCCAGTGTCATCGGTGGTATCGATGGTGAGATAGTTGACGCCGCCCGGTCCCGTCGAAACACCAACCAGCTCACCGGAAACCGGTGCCGTGGTCGATGTGGAGCCATCGGATTTCCAAATGAAGACCTTGACGCCGTCGGCATCCTGGTACCCCTGGTAGGCCGTGCCGTCGGTACCTACCTGGACACCTTGGTCGGTGAGTCCGGCGAATGACCGGGTTGCGACGGTACCGTCTGCATTGACCGCGGTGACGGTGATCTGGCCGGCACCGAGCAGGCTGATCGTGCCCGTTGTCATGTAGGCGGTGCCGTCGGGATCGACGAACACCGATCCGATCACTTCATCGCCGCTGGTTGAACTCGTCACCTGCCCAGCGGTGCTGATGTACGACAGCGTGCTCTGGTTATTGAGCACGTTGTAGGTGAGCAGGAAGGCGCCGCCGTTCGGTGCCTGGAGCATCTGTTGAGATGTCGTGATACCCGGGATGTCGCCGGTGGCGATGGCCGAGCCGTCCGGGCCTATCACCAAGACCCTGGTCGGTCCAGTCGGTAGTCCGAAGACTCCGCCGATAACCGGCTGGTAGCCGATCCCGGTGGTGCCCAACACCGTTGGACTGTTGGGTATCCCCTGGACCTGTCCGATCGTGCCGGCCGGCAGCACGGTGACCGGCACTGTGGTGGAGGCACTTCGGCCGTCGTTCAACTGGAACGCGCCGAAAGTAAGCGCATTGAGCAGCCCGGTCAACAGTCCCAATGGGCCGTGAACATGGGTGTCTGCGTTTGCTTCGGTGACAGTGACGACGAACGAATCGGTCTGTGCAGAGTCGCCCAGCGCAGATGGCGTGTAGTCGTAGCTGCCGTCCGCGTGGATCGTCACCTCGCCGTGCGCCGGAAGTTCCGTCACTGTGTAGACCAATGGATCTCCGTCGGCGTCGGCAGCTCCGAGTGTTCCGGTAACCCCGCCGTCGAGTGAATTGCTCTTCTGGGCCGGCGTCAGCGTCGGGCTGGTGTTGAAGAACTGGTGGACGATGTCATCCAGAAAACCGCCGGCCGGGTCCGCGGTGGTCGTCGCGGCATGCGCGAAGGTCTCCGTCGACTGTACTGCCAGCCTGCGCTTGCTCGCCGGAGTCGACGAAATCTTGGTGCTGTCAGCAGGTTTCACATTCGCAGCCGATAGCGTCGAGCTTGGGGGCGATTTCGGCTTTGGACTGGCCGACCGCGTCGCCTTGGAGCTGTGCGACGACGAGTGCGCGGTAGCGCCAGCGCTAGCTGAACCATCGCCGGTAGAGGCTGCGGCAACACCATGCCCGACGGTCATCGCCGCGCCAAGGCCCGCAGTGAAGGCCCCCACTCGCAGCCATCGTAGGCACTTCTCTGATTTCACCCCGGACCGGCGCTTGTGTCGGTAGCTACTAGTCCGAGGCTTGCGCATCGAAACCTGACGTGCCATTGAGACCCCCCTCAAAAGTAACAAGCCGGGAGGACGCTACCAGCATGTTTACCGTGTTGGGTGCAGGAAATTCTCAGTTAGTTGCACTGGCAAGAGAACCTCGGATGGATCCGACGGGCCATGCTCGACAAGCCGAAGAAATCTGCGCCTGTCGCCGGCAAACCGACCGGGGGCGCAGGCACCACGGGCATCACATCTCTGCACGAGAAAGCTGTGCCATGACCCGTACGGGATTCCTCCGGCCATCAACGCCATCGGTCAAAATATGAAACCGCTTGTTGGACAACAATTTCGGTGCTCCTACAGATCGCACCGTATGCGTGTCCAATGCGTCAGGCCTCCGTTGCTGCGCTAGGCACCGCCACCGAGTCGGTGAACCGAACGGGCACACCGGCTAATCCGCGCACGGCGGCGTCCTCAGTTCGATCTCGACGCTGCCGACCGAGCTGGCAACGCAACGGAAAAACGAGTGCTGGCACAGTGCCGAGCAACCGGTCAGGCGAACGCTTCCACCGGCGGGCACGAGCACATCAGGTTGCGGTCACCGTAGGCACCGTCGATTCGGCGGACCGGCGGCCAGACCTTGGGACGGTAGTTCTTGCCCAACGGATAGGCCGCCTCTTCACGGGTGTAGGGATGGTTCCATTCCTGCACCAGTAGGCACTCCGCGGTATGCGGGGCACCGCGCAGCGGGTTGTCATCCGCCGGCCACTGACCGGAACCCACCTTGTCGATTTCGGCCTTGATCGCGATCATCGCCTCACAGAATGCGTTCACCTCGGCCAGGCTTTCACTTTCGGTCGGCTCCACCATCAGCGTGCCTGAGACCGGAAAGCTCATCGTCGGTGCGTGGAAGCCGTAGTCCGCCAGCCGTTTTGCGACATCGTCGACGGTGACGCCGGTCGATTTGGTGATCCCACGCAGGTCAAGGATGCACTCATGGGCAACCATGCCGTTCTCGCCGGTGTAGAGCACCGGGTAGTACTCGTCGAGGCGGCGAGCGATGTAGTTGGCCGACGCGATCGCCGTCAGCGTCGCGGCGCGCAATCCGGTTGCACCCATCATCCGGATGTAGGCCCAGGTGATCGGCAGGATCGACGCCGAACCGTACGGCGCCGACGACACCGGATGTCCGTGCGGCAGTTCGGCTGCCAGCGGATGGCCGGGGAGGAACGGCGCAAGATGTGAACGCACTGCGACCGGGCCGACCCCTGGGCCACCGCCACCGTGGGGAATGCAGAACGTCTTGTGCAGGTTCAGGTGGCTGACATCGCCACCGAACTTCCCGGGCCGTGCCAGCCCCACCAGAGCATTCAGGTTGGCGCCGTCGACATAGACCTGACCGCCCGCATCGTGTACGGCAGCGCAGATATCGGCGATGTCATGCTCAAACACCCCGTGGGTCGACGGGTAGGTGATCATCAGCGCCGACAACTTATCGGCGTGCGCCTCGATTTTGGCCCGCAGATCATCGAGGTCCACATCGCCGTTCTCCCGGCAGGCCACCACGACCACGCGCATCCCGGCGAGAGCGGCCGACGCGGCGTTGGTGCCGTGCGCGCTGGACGGGATCAGGCACACATCGCGATGCTTCTCACCGCGGGAGGCGTGATAGTCGGCGATCGCCAGCAGGCCGGCGTACTCCCCTTGCGATCCGGCGTTGGGCTGCAACGACACTCCGTCATAACCGGTGAGTTCGGTCAGCCAGCCCTCGACGTCGGCGATCAACTTCCGCAGTCCCGGGGTGTCCGAGGCAGGCGCGAACGGGTGCTGACGGGAGAACTCCGGCCAGGTGACCGCTTCCATCTCGGCGACGGCGTTCAATTTCATGGTGCACGAACCGAGCGGAATCATGCTGCGGTCCAAGGCAATGTCTTTATCGGCCAGCATGCGCAGATACCGCATCATCGAGGTCTCGGTGCGGTGGGTGGTGAAGGCGGGGTGGGTCAGGAATACCGAGCTGCGGTTGATGATTCCCGCACAGACAGGTTCCACAGCGGAAACACCGAAGGCCGCCAGGACCGCAGCCACGTGAGCGTCGGTGGTGGCTTCGTCACAGGCCACCGACACGTGATCGGCGTCGACCCGCCATAGGTTGATGCCACTGGCTTTTGCCGCGGCGATCACCTCGTCGGCTCGCCCGGGGACATGAGCCAGCACCGTGTCGAAGTACTTGTCGTGGACCAGCCCATCGCCCAGCGCGGTCGCGATCTTCTCGGCGTGCCCGTGTACACGACGCGCGATCGCGGTAAGCCCTTGGGCGCCATGATAACTCGCGTACATGGCGGCCATCACCGCCAGCAACACCTGCGCGGTACAGATATTGCTGGTCGCCTTGTCGCGGCGGATGTGCTGCTCACGAGTCTGCAGAGACAGCCGATACGCAGGTGATCCGTCGCTGTCGACCGACACCCCGACGAGGCGGCCGGGCAGCTGCCTTGCCTGTTTGGTGTGCACGGCCAAATAGCCGGCGTGTGGTCCGCCGAATCCCATTGGCACGCCGAATCGTTGAGCGCTACCGAAGGCCACATCGGCACCGATATCACCGGGCGAGGCAATCAACGTCAGGGCCAGCAGATCGGCACCGACGGCGACCAGGGCGCCGCGTTCGTGGGCCTGTTCGATCAGTGCCGTCCAGTCCGTAACCCGACCGCTGGCGCCGGGCAGCTGGGTGATCACGCCGAAGAAGTCACCCTCTGGCAGGCCCGCACGCAGATCGGCAGTGACGATCTCGATACCGAGTGGTTCAGCGCGCGTGGCCAGAATGGCTGCCGTCTGGGCAAATACATCGCTATCGACGGCCAGCTTGCTGGCCGGGCCGCGCACTGCGCGGTGCATCAGCGTCATCGCCTCGGCGGCGGCGGTACCTTCGTCCAGCATCGACGCGTTGGCGACATCAAGCCCGGTCAGGTCGGCGATCATCGTCTGGAAATTCAACAGCGCCTCGAGCCGGCCCTGGCTGATCTCGGGCTGATACGGCGTGTAGGCCGTGTACCAGGCGGGGTTCTCCAGGACGTTACGCAGGATCACCGGTGGCGTCAGGGTGTCGTAATAGCCCTGACCGATCATCGAGACGGCGACGGTATTGGTATCGGCCATCGCCTTCAGCTCGGCCAACGCCTCATGCTCGGTGGCCGCGGGTGGCAGCCGATCGAGGCCGGGCGCGATGCCGTCGGCGTCGACCGCGTCGAGGATGCCCGCGGGAAGTGCCTTGGCGGCAAGCTCATCGAGCGAATCGACCCCGATGACGTCGAGCATCGTGGCGACATCGTCATTGTCGGGACCAATATGGCGATCGGCAAAACGGGCTTCAGACAATTCGGAACTCCTCGGCGCGGCACAGGGCGGAACGTCGTGTTCCTCTCCCTCTGTCGTCCACCCGACCGGGCGCCTGAGAGATTCGGCGGCCGACGGCTAAGTGTCGGCGTTGCCTTTCCCCATGGGCGGGTGGCCCGGTTTTCGAGTCCGAGTTCCACCGCTTTCCAGAGGCATCGTGGCCTGGTGCGGTCCGGGGGCCTGAGAGGTTGACGGAGAGGTGTTGCTCCTTCGGCGTCCGTGACTGGCAATCACGGAACTCTCCCGCACAGGGCGATGCCCCAACAGCATAGCTCTAGCGGGTCGAAACGATCTCGCCGATCTAGCCGATTTTGCGGTCGCGGTGCTTACGCCGCGAGGCCAGTTCGTCTTCGGGAGTGGCGATCGACTCGCCGCCGTCGGCCCGCTCGCCGGGGAAGTCGGCGATCGCACCGGTCAGCTCACGCATCGCGCCGCTGACAGCGATACCGAATACGCCCTGGCCGCCCTGCAGCAGGTCGACGACTTCTTCGGCGGAGGTGCACTCATAGACCGTGGTGCCGTCGGAGAACAACGTGATATTCGCCAGGTCGGATACTCCGCGCTGGCGCAGATGATCGACGGCGACGCGAATGTTGTGCAGCGAGATGCCCGTATCCAGGAGTCGCTTCACGATTTTGAGAACCAAGATGTCCTTGAACGAGTACAGCCGTTGGCTGCCCGATCCGGCGGCGCTGCGGATGGAGGGCACGACCAAAGAGGTACGCGCCCAATAGTCGAGCTGCCGATAGGTGATGCCGGCGATCTGGCAGGCACTGGGCCCGCGGTAGCCGACGAGCTCGTCGGGAACCGAATCGTCGGGGAACAGACCACCCTGCACCGGCTCCGTCACGGCAGCCTCGTCACCTGTGGCGTCGAGCTCTAGCTGCTCCTGACGTGGCTGGTCACCCACCCTGAATCCTCTCGCCGATCGGCCTCGTCACTGCGGCCGTCTCCAGTCGCCATGCCCGAGCCCGAGTGTCCCGAGCATACGCTTCCTGTGGGGCTCCCGATGCAATCCTGGACCCCGTCTTCGTCCGCCAAGTATGGCCGCTTCGACCGCCGTGGGTCGTGAATTCTCGGGCGTGTCGAACCCTCACTACCAGATGAGACGCATCCGTGATGTTCGACGATCTGGTGATGCTCAGGTCGCCTTGAAGTCATCGGGCGACACGCTGTCGAGGAATTCCTTGAACTTCTCTACCTCGTCCTCGCGGACAGCGCCAGTGGCTTCTTCGTCGTTCTCATCGGGAATCAGCAGGCCGGCCTCGGCCAGCACTGCCTCTTCGACATAGATCGGTACGCCGGCGCGAAGGGCAACGGCCACAGAATCCGATGGCCTGGCCGAGACCTTGATATCGCGGTCGAAAATCAAGTCGGCGTAGAACGTGCCTTCCTGCAGATCGACGATTCGTACTTCCTTGAGCGAATGCCCAAGGGCGGTGATCAGATCGCGAATCAGATCGTGAGTAAGCGGTCGAGCCGGTTCGTGGCCCTGCTGTTCCAGGGCGATCGCCGACGCCTCAGACTGCCCGATCCAGATGGGCAAATACCGGTCTCCATTGGACTCACGGAGGAGTAATACCGGTTGATTCTGAGGCTGCTCGATGCGAATGCCGACCACACGAACTTCACCCATCTGTGTCTGCCCTCCGCACAACCGCGCTGCTGGAAAAGGGCCGGTGGTGCGGGATTCTCAAAGCACATCCCTCCGGCGCGTGCCGAACACCAACCCGTTAACGGAGTCTAGCCCTGCCTTGGTTCGACTGCCGAAGTGCCAGCCCGGAGACGAGGACTTCCATCTGGGCCTAGCGGTGGAGCACGTCGCGCACGGCTGATTTGATCAGCGACGTGTGCAAGGTGATGGCCAGTGCGGCCACCTCCCGCGCGAGATCGTCGGCTCGGTCGCGGGAGCCCGCCTTATCGGCCCGCACCATCGGGCCTGCGATCTGCGCGATCAGATCGGACTGCCGGTCGGCCGCTGAGCGAAATGCCCGCAGATGACGGGGCTCGACGCCGTAGTCGGCCAGCGCGCTCGCGCACTGCAGGATCACCACGGAATGCTCGTCGAAAAATCCGCCGGGCCCGGAACTGATCACGCCGGCCTTGATCAACCCACTGAGTAAGGCGTCATCGACGCCGGACTGCTCCAGGAGGTCCTCGCGACGCAGCCGGACCCGGGCGGAGGCCGCCGTAGCGGCCCGCATGTCGCCGGGTTGTCCGGAAGTGTCCGCATCACGTACCAAACGCGGTACGCCATAAGACGTTCCACTCTCGGGCAGTTGGCCGTCCGCTTGGGCGTCCAGCTGGGCCTTGATCACCTTCAGCGGCAGATACTGATCGCGCTGCGCGGTCAGGATGAACCGCAACCGCGCACAGTCATAGGCGGTGAATCTCCGATACCCCGACGCAGAGCGTTCCGGCGTGACCAGACCCTCGGCCTCCAAGAAGCGAATCTTGGAAATGGTGACATCCGGGAAATCGGGTCGTAGCGCCTCGAGCACCGCTCCGATCGACATCCCGGCAAGTGCGGGAGTATCGGGCTGTGTCATCTAGCCGCCCGTTCCCCCATCGTCGTCGGTTTTCGGTCCGGTCAGGAATACCAGCCGGAACTTCCCGATCTGCACCTCGTCGCCGTTGGCCAGCACTGCCGAATCCACCGGCTCGCGGTTGACGTAGGTGCCGTTGAGGCTGCCGACGTCGACCACCTGGAATTCACCCGTCTCCAACCGGAACTCGGCATGGCGACGACTGACAGTGACGTCATCGAGGAAAATGTCGCTGTCGGGGTGCCGGCCGGCCGACGTGGTCGCCTGGTCCAACAGGAACCGGGATCCGGCGTTGGGCCCGCGTTTGACGACGAGGAGAGCCGATCCCACCGGGAGTCCTTCGACTCCCGAGACCGTCCCATCGCCGCTGGCTGTCGCCGGGGCATCCAATTCATTGAGGAAGTCCGCACGGAAGACAGATGTCGTCTCCACGGTGACTTCCTCAGACAAGTCGTTGTCCTTATCCGTCACTCGCTGCTCCTCACAGGCTGCTTGTGGCGATATTGCCAGTGGTCTTGGCCCGCCCTAACCGTCGACTCGACGTTACCGTGCGACGAGCCTCATTGTGCCCAGCACGGCCGGAAAGGCTGCTGGCAGGAACCCTAACAACATTCATTCGGTCAATGTGGCGCGGTACGCCTCTGGATCGAGCAAACCGGCCAGGCTCTCGTCGAGTACAGCCGGGTCGGCCTGCAGTTCCAGCAACCATCCGTCACCGTAGGGATCGGAGTTCACCAGGTCCGGGCTGGCTTCCAGATCACCGTTGACCGCAACCACTTTCGCTGAAACCGGGGCGTACAGGTCAGAGACCGACTTGGTCGATTCCACCTCACCGAATGACTCCCCCGCACTCACCTGGCTGTCGATATCGGGCAGCTGCACGAAGACAACATCGCCCAGCGCGGATTGGGCGAAGTCGGTGATACCGACGCGGACGGTGTCGTCAGCGGTGCGGCGAACCCACTCATGTTCGACGGTGTAGTGCAGATCGGGTGGGATCTCGGTCACAATTCTCCCTCGTGATGCGGCTGGGCCGGGCTCAGGTCGTCGAGCGGTCGTGGCTCATTTGACGGGCTGAGCGTATTGGCGGGGTTTCGGTTGTCGCAAGGTGGTGATGTCAACACGGTCAGTCTGTTGGACCGCCATTGTGCCGCCCACCCGCTCCACGCTGTCGACGGCACCGCCAGGAATATTCATCGCAGCGGCCAGAGTGGGTGGATCGCCAATAGCCAGAACAGAATACGGCGGGGCCAGGGTGAGGCTGTCGATGGCCAGCGCGCCGGGGCGTCCAATGACCCAGGTGTCGACACCCACCCGCACCGCCTGATTGCCCGCCGCGATCTCCATGGCTTCGGCACCGGCGGCCCGCAATTCGTTGATCACGTCGAGCATCGTCTCGGGTGCCACCCCTCCAGCAGGGTCGTCGATGGTGATGATCACACCGGGCCCGGTGGCACCGACCGTGCCGATCAGAATCGACAGTGCGGCCAGACGCGCTCTGGCGTTGTCGATCGCGGCCTGATCCGAGCTGCCCGATGCCTGCAACGACGCCAGCGTGCGCTGCAGTTCGGTGACCTCGGTATTCAGCGCGGCCTCACGCTGTTGCAGCGAATCCAGCAGCACCAGCAAGTCGGCGGGCCGGGCCGTCTCCAGCGCGTCGCCGGTTTCGGTTTGCCGGACCTGGGTGACGATGGCCACCCCCAGCACCAGGCACAGCAACGCCGCCAGCGCCCCGAACGTCACCTGGGAACGTGTCCGGCGCGGCTTGGCGGGTGGCTGTTCAGTCATATCTGGATGTCACGCCCCGAACAGACGTCGCCGCAGGGCGGCGGCGTTGCCGAAGATCCTGATGCCGAGAACGACGATGATCGCGGTGGACAGCTGGGTGCCCACCCCGAGCTGATCGCCGACGTAGACGATCAGGGCGGCGACCAAGACGTTGAACACGAACGAGATCACAAACACCTTCGCGTCGAAGATGTGTTCCAGGTAGGCGCGCAATCCGCCGAAGACGGCGTCGAGGGCGGCCACGACAGCGATCGGCAGATACGGCTGAATGGCCTCGGGAACGCTGGGATGAAATATCAGGCCCAACACGATGCCGACCACGAGCGCGGCGATTCCGATCATGAGGCTCCGATCCGCTTGGCGAACTTGGTATCTCGGACAGCACCTGCGGGCACCGTGAGTCCGTCGCCCGCACTCACGCTCACCCCCACGCCGTAGGACGTTTCGAGCAGCCGCATCCGCATCAACCCGGAGCTGTGCTCGAAACCTTCGCGCATGGAGTTCGGCGGGCCGATCGCCACGATGGTGTACGGAGTGCTGATCGGGTGATTGTCGACGAGGATCGCGCCGCCCGCCTGCCGGATGGTCACGTTCGGCCCGATCCGGATACCGCCGACCGCGACGGCTTCGGCGCCGCAGGCCCACAGCGAGTTGACGACCAGCTGCAGGTCGCGGTCGAGGATCACCGCCCGGCTGCCGGGGACTCGCTGTTTGGACACATCGGTGAGGTCGCTGCTGACGCTGGGATCGTTGACCGTCACCGTCAGGCCGGGACCGATCACCGGGGTGCTCGCACCGGCCAGGGTGAGCGCGTCCAGACCGCTCAGCAGCTGCCTGCCCTCTGCGTCGTCTTTGAGTTGGCGGCGCTGAATGTCGTCGACCTCGGTGGCCAGCTCGTCGCGGCGCCGGGTGAGGTCGTCGGTGGTGCCCTCGGCGGAACGGACGCTGCCCGCCAGCACATGCTGGGCGGCGCTGACGCCGGGCGCCACCGACCTGGCCTGCGCGACGGCGGCGGCGAAGACGGCGGCGATCAACAGCGCGGCAACGGCCTGCCAGACCCAGCCCACCGCACGCGAGCTGGTGGGGCCGGCGGCCGCCGCGGCGTAGCCGGGGTCGAGGTGTTCAGAGAGCAGCGAGCGCAGCAGCGACGGCACGGGAAGTTTGTGCACCGCTGCGGCTTGGCGCGGGCTCAGTCCGGCGTCGGGGTCGTAACCGCCGAGAGCGGGGTCACCTCGTCCGGTCAGACGGTCGGGCACGTCATCTCGCATTCGGGATCTTGGGCATCTGCCGGACCACCAGGACGAGCTGAATGACGTACAACACGAACGCCCAGAGGTACATACCGATGCCCCAGATCAGGAACGCCCAGCCGCAGGCGCCGATGACGCGGCTCCATAGGGCATCCCACTGGCCCAACAGGATCAGTGGGAACGCCGACATCAATGCGAACGTCGCCGCCTTCCCGATATAGGTGACGGGTAGGGCGGACAGGCCGCGACTGCGCAGGATCGGCAGCATCGCCGCCAGCAGACCGTCCCTGACGATCAGCACCACGATGACCCACCAGGGCACGATCCCGGCGATGGCGAACGAGATCGGCACGATGACCATGAAGAGCCGGTCGACGGCCGGATCGAGCAGCTCGCCCACCCGGGAGTACTGGTCCAGCAGGCGGGCCAGCTTGCCGTCGAGCCAGTCCGACGCGCCGCAGATCATCAGGACGGCGACAGCGAGTGCGTAGGCGTCGGTCCAGAGCAGCAGATAGACGAAGACGCCGATCAGGACGAGGCGCACCACGCTGAGCACGTTCGGCACGGTCAGCACCCGGTCGGTATTGCCACCCGGTGGCGTCATGGGGCTAAACCTAGTGCGGGCAGGTCTATCGGAACACGCCGGGCAGGCTCAGCGCGGAGAGCGTGTCGTCCTGCAGGGGGTTGTCGTGCACCACATAGGTCCACGTCGACGTGGGCCGGGCCAGCTTCGACAGATCGAGCCCGACTTCACCGTCGACCAGATCGGCAGTCTCGAATGTCTGCTGGCTGGCCTCGATGGCGTCGGCCGCCAGTGAGGCAAAGGCGTCGACAGCCATCCGGTGGAATTCGTCGAGCGGGTTCTGTCGCCCGAGCGCCCGCAGATGGATGCTCTCCCGGATATCGGTCAAATAGGCCAGGTGGTCGGCCCAGCCGCGATCGAGGTGATAGAGCATGATCAGCCGGCAGATCCGCACCAGCTGTTCCTCGGACAGCGGCCCGTCCGGGCCGCCGAGTTCCTCGTAGCGCGCCGGCGCGAGCTCTTCGAGTTCGTTGCGGGCTGCCGACGTGCTCAACAGGGTGTTGCGGCGTTCCACGATGATGGCGCGCTGCTGGGCGACGAGCTGGTTGTACCGCCAGGTGTTGGCGTGCACTTCCAGCAGCCGACCTTCGGCGATGCGCTGGGCATGGTCCAGCAGCGTGGCGGCCTTGGGACTGGAGATCCTGCCGTCGTCGTCATCGGTTTCGGTGGGCAGCTTGTCGTTCTCCAGATAGCCGATGACCACTTCGTCTTCCCAACTGGCGAAGAACACCGACGAACCGGGGTCACCCTGGCGGCCGGCGCGACCACGCAGCTGGTTATCTAGGCGTTCGGTGTTGTGCCGTCCGGTACCCACGACGTGCAGGCCACCGAGTTCGACGACCTCGTCATGGGTATTTTCGGCCGACCCACCGAGCCGGATATCGGTGCCTCGCCCGGCCATCTGGGTGGAGACGGTGACGACGTTCAGGGCGCCGGCCTCGGCGATGACGGCGGCTTCCTCGGCATCGTTTTTGGCATTCAGTACCACCGCGGGCACACCGCGGCGCAGCAGCCGCTCGTGCAATTCTTCGGATTCGGCGACATCGTGGGTACCGACCAGCACCGGCCGGCCGGTGGCGTGCACCTCGCTGATGTGCTCGATCACCGCTTCGATCTTGGCCGCAGTGGTGATGTAGACGCGATCGGTCTCGTCTTCACGGATATTCGGCGTGTTCGGCGGGATCGGTGAGACACCGAGCTTGTAGAACTGGCGCAGCTGTTCGCCGGCGGCCAGGGCCGTGCCGGTCATCCCGCAGACCGTCGGGTACCGGTTGATCAGTGCCTGCACGGTGATGGTGTCGAGGACCTCACCGGTCTCGGTGGTCTCGATACCTTCCTTGGCCTCGACCGCGGCCTGCAGCCCGTCGGGCCAGCGCTGCAGCGACGCGATCCGGCCGCGCGAGGCGTTGATCAAGTGCACCGCGCCGTCACGCACGATGTAGTGCACGTCGCGGACCAGAAGTTCGTAGGCGTGTAGCGCGACGTTGATCTCGGTGAGCGTGGTGCCGACGTGCTCCTCGGAGTACAGGTCGATACCGCCGAGGGCCGCTTCGACCTTCTGGGCGCCCATTTCGGTCAGGTGCACATTGCGCCGGTCCGGGTCGACGGCGTAGTCCACATCGGCGGTCATGGTGCCGACGAGCGCGACGATCTCCAGCCGCGGCGTCTCACGGTGGGTCGTACCGGCGAGCACCAGCGGGACCAGGGCCTCATCGACCAGCACCGAGTCGGCCTCGTCGATCAGCGCCACGTCGGGGTTCGGGGAGACCAGATCGTCGACATCGGTGACCAGCTGATCACGCAGGACGTCGAACCCGATCTCGTTGACCGAGGCGTAGGTGACATCGCATTGATAGGCGGCGCGGCGATCTGCGGCGGTGGAATCGGCGGTGATCCAGCCGACCGTCAGGCCCATCGCTTCCAGCAGCGGACCCATCCACTGGGCATCGCGTCGGGCCAGGTAGTCGTTGACCGAGATGACGTGCACGCTGCGGCCGGCGATGGCGTACCCCGCGGCGGCGATCGCACCCGCGAGGGTCTTGCCCTCACCGGTAGCCATTTCGACGATATCGCCGGCCAGCATGCGCAGCGCACCTTGCAGCTGGACATCAAAGGGGCGTAGGCCGGTGGCACGGTCGGCGGCTTCCCTGGCGATGGCCAGGAACTGCGGGATATCGCTGGCGTCGGCCAGGTCTTCGAGGTTCAGCAGCTGTGCGGCCTTGCGGAGCTGCTCGTCGTCGAGTTCGGCGGCCTTATCGTCGAAATCGGCCGAGTCGCGCACTTCGGTCATGGACCGCGTCTGGTCCTTCTCGGTGCTGGCGCCGAGCAGTTTCCAGAAGCGGCCGCTCAGGCGACCGGATTTCGCGGTGGGAGTCTTGGTAGGGGGCTTGGCCACAGGTTCACGGTACGCGGCGCCGTGGGTGGTAATAATCACCCGGTGTCTGACGTCGAGGTGCTCATCGCCGGAGCCGGTCCCTTCGGTCTGAGTGCCGCCATCGAGCTGGCCGAGCCTGCCTTGTTGACCCATCTCACGGCGACTTTCGGCTGAACCCGCATGGACACCACGACGTTCGCACCGTCGATCGACTGGAGCCACGAGTTCGTCGACTCGACCGTCTGGGTGTTGCAGACCTTTGCGATCACCGCGGTGGGTGTGCTCATCGTGCTGGCCCTGATCGTGCGGACCACCGAATGGGGCCGCCAGTTCTGGCGGATCACGGGTGACTATTTCCGCGGCAGGCCGAGCCTGGTCGTGTGGGCGCTGCTCGCGGCGTTGTTGTTCTCGGCGATCCTCGCGGTGCGGATCAGTGTGCTGCTCAGCTACTACACCAACGACCTGTTCACCGCGTTGCAGGTCGCGTTCTCCGGGGCCGGATCGGACACCGAAGCGGCGCGAGCCAGCGGGATCGCCGGATTCTGGTCGACGCTGGTGGTCTTCGCCATCCTGGCCGGCTGCTACGTCGTGCGCCTGTTGGTCGATATGTATGTGACCCAGCGCTTCATCATGCGTTGGCGAATCTGGTTGAGCGCCAGGCTCATCGATGACTGGCTCGGCGATTTCGCGTATTTCCGTTCGCAGTTTTCCGCTGCGCCGATCGATAACCCGGATCAGCGCATTCAGCAGGACATCGACATCTTCACCACCGGTGTTGGCGGCGAACCGAATAACCCCGCCTTCAACTCGGGGCAGACATTGTTGTTCGGCGCCGTCGAGGCCGTCGTATCGGTGTTCTCATTCGGCGCGATCCTGTGGCGGCTCTCGCAGCCACTGACCGTCGCCGGCGTGACCGTGCCGCACGCCCTGTTCTGGATTGTCATCGTCTACGTGCTGGTGGCCACCGTGGTGGCCTTCGTGATCGGGCGGCCGCTGATCGCGCTGAGCTACCTCAACGAACTGCGCAACGCCGGCTTTCGGTACGCGCTGGTGCGGCTGCGTGAGGCCGGCGCCGCGATCGGGCTGTACCGCGGCGAAGATTCCGAACGCGGCCAGCTCACCGGTCGGCTCACCTCGGTGATGGACAACTACCGGCGCTGGCTCAACCGGATGATGCTCTTCACGTCGTGGAACTTGTCGGTCAGCCAGGCCATCAACCCCCTGCCCTGGATCGTGCAGGCGCAGGGACTGTTCGCGCAGCAGATCTCCTTCGGCGGTGTCTGGCAGTCGTCCACCGCGTTCAGCGCCATCCACGATTCGCTGTCGTTTTTCCGCAATGCCTACGACCAGTTCGCGAGCTACCGGGCCGCGATCATCCGGTTGGACGGCCTGGTCGATGAGAACATCCGGGCACGGGCGTTCGGCGGTGTCGACGCGGTGACGTCACCCGATGACACCTTGGTGGTCGACGGTGTCGACGTCCGCACGCCCGGCGGTCGGCCGCTGGTGCGCGCCCTGCACTTCCAGCTGGCTGCGGGGGCGTCGCTGCTGATCAGCGGGCCGTCAGGGATCGGCAAAACCGTACTGCTGCAGAGCCTGGCCGGATTGTGGCCCTATGCCACAGGTGAGATCCGGCTGCCGGCCGGCCGGGTCGGGGCCATGTTCGTGCCGCAGCTGCCGTATTTGCCCCTTGGCGATCTGCGCACAGTGGCGGCTTATCCGTTGGCACCCGGGGCCGCCGACGATCGCGCCATCCAGCAGGCCCTGGCCAAGGTGGCGCTATCGCATCTGATCATCCGGCTGGGCGAAGTCCGGGATTGGGCCAAGGCCTTATCTGTCGGTGAGCAGCAGCGCATCGCCTTCGCCCGGATCCTTCTGGCCCGGCCCGCCGCGGTCTTCCTCGACGAATCCACGTCGGCTCTGGACGAGGGCTTGGAGCTGATGCTTTACGGGCTGATCCGCGCCGAACTGCCGGACACCATGGTGATCAGCGTGAGTCATCGGAGCACCGTGCATCAGTTCCATACCCGCCATCTGGAGCTCGTCGGTGATGGCGAATGGCGCCTGGGCCGATTCACTTCCCCGTGAGCCTTCATGGTCATAACGCTGTAAGCGATCCGGAAGGCAAGGTCAAACAGTTTCAAGGTACCTTGCCCGGATGGATCAGAGCGATATGTGGACCCCCACACTGGATTGGAGCAACGAACTCTTCGCTTCTTTGTGGTGGATCGCGAAGGGCTGGGCGATTGCAGCAGTCGCCACGTTGCTCATCCTGTGGCTGATCGGTCGCTTCACCGTGTGGGGTCGCCAATTCTGGTACGTGACCGGGGCCTACTTCAGAGGCCGCGACAGCATCCTGATCTGGCTCTGGCTGGCGCTGTTGCTGTTGTTCGTCATCGGTGGTGTTCGGTTGAGCGTGCTGCTCAGCTACCAGGGCAACGACATGATGACCAGCTTCCAGAGTGTCGCTGCAGGCCTGGCCAACGGCGACGACGCGGTCAAAGAGTCTGGCAAGCAGGGCTTCTGGTTCTCCATCGGCATCTTCTCGATCCTGGCCACCATCTACGTCAGCCGGGTGATGCTCGATCTGTTCCTGATGCAGCGGTTCATGCTGCGCTGGCGCGCCTGGCTGACGGATCGGCTGACCGGCGACTGGCTCGACGGTAAGGCCTACTACCGGTCCCGCTTCATCGACGACACCATCGACAACCCCGACCAGCGCATCCAGTACGACGTCGATATCTTCACCGCGGGCGTGGGGCCGCTGCCCAACACCCCGAACAACACCACCGGCGCGACACTGATATTCGGGGCGGTCGACGCCATTGCCTCGATGATTTCGTTCACCGCGATTCTGTGGAGTCTGTCGGGGCCGCTGACACTGTTCGGTGTCACCCTGCCCAAGGCGATGTTCTGGATCGGCATCGGCTACGTCCTGTTCGCGACCGTTATCGCGTTCTGGATCGGTAAGCCCATCATCTGGCTGGCCTTTGACAACGAGAAATTCAACGCCGCGTTCCGGTACGCCCTGGTCCGGTTGAAAGACGCCTCCGAGGCAGTCGCGTTCTATCGGGGTGAGATCGCCGAACGCACCGGCTTGCGGAAACTGTTCGTGCCCGTCGTCGCCAACTACAAGAAGTATGTGAACCGGATGATGGGGTTCTACGGCTGGAACCTGTCGCTGTCGCAGATCATCGTGCCGCTGCCGTATGTCCTGCAGTTCCCGCGGTTCTTCGCCGGCGAAATCAAACTCGGCGCCATGAGCCAGACCGCATCCGCGTTCGGCAGCATCCAGGACGGGTTGTCCTTCTTCCGTAACGCCTACGACTCCTTCGCCGGCTACCGGGCCGCCATCGTGCGTCTGCACGGCCTGGTGATCGCCAACGAAGAAGGCCGGGCACTGCCCGCGGTGACCACCGCGGCCTGCATGGACGGCACCGTCGAACTCAATCAAGTCGAGGTCCGCACCCCCGACGGCAAACAGCTCGTCAACCCGCTGAACATGCGTTTGGAGATCGGCGACACCCTGGTGGTGAAGGGTCAGTCCGGCAGCGGTAAGACCACGTTGCTGCGCAGCCTGGCCGAATTGTGGCCGTTCACCTCGGGCACCCTGACCCGCCCGTGCGGCCCCAACGAGACGATGTTCCTTTCCCAGATGCCCTATGTGCCACTCGGTGACCTGCGCGCCGTCGTGTCCTATCCGTGCGAGGAGGGCACGCTCGCCGACGACGAAATCGTCGACGTGCTCGGCCTGGTCGCGCTGCCGCATCTCGTGGGCCGTCTCGATGAAGTGCAGGACTGGGCCAAGGTGCTCTCCCCTGGTGAGCAGCAGCGCATCGCGTTTGCCCGCATCCTGTTGACCAAACCCAAGGCCGTTTTCCTCGACGAGTCGACGTCCGCGCTCGACGAAGGCCTGGAGATGCTGGTGTACCAGCTCGTCCGTGATCGGCTGCCGAACACCATCCTGGTCAGCGTGAGTCACCGCCGTTCCGTCGACCAGCATCACACCAAGGAGCTGACGCTGCTGGGCGGCGGCGAATGGGACCTCAGCGACGTCTCTGTCTAACGGCCCTAGCGGGTCGGGGTAACTTCCCGGCATGGAGATGTATAAGCCATCGCTGGACTGGAGCAACGAGATCGTCGCCTCGTTGTGGTGGGTCGGCAAGGCCTGGCTGATCGCGGCGGTCTGCGTCCTGCTCGTCCTTGTGCTGCTGGCGAGATTCACCACCTGGGGTCGCAAGTACTGGCGCATCACCGGTCCGTATTTCCTTGGGCGGGAAAGCATTCCGGTGTGGGCGCTGCTGGCATTGCTCCTGTTGTCGGTGATGCTCTCGGTGCGGACCGACGTCCTGGTCAGTTATTACTACAACGATCAGGGCTCGTCTCTGCAGACGGCAATCGCCGGGGCGGGTGCCGGTAACGATGCCGTCCGGGATTCCGGCATCCGCGGTTTCTGGGTGGCAATCCTGACGTTCGCGGCACTGGCCACGTTCTACATCGCCAGGTCCATGCTCGATATCTATCTGATGCAGCGGTTCATCATCCGCTGGCGGATCTGGCTGACCGACCGGCTCACGGGCGACTGGCTGGACCAGACGGCCTACTACCGGGGCCGCTTTGTCAGCGACATCATCGACAATCCCGACCAGCGCATCCAGCAGGACATCGATATTTTCACCACGGGCACCGGCCCCGAGACCAACACACCGACCGTCGGAACGTCGACCACATTGTTGTTCGGCGCGGTGAATTCGGTGGTGTCGGCGGTGGCGTTCACTCCGATCCTGTGGAACCTGTCCGGTCCGTTGACCTTGTTCGGGGTGACCGTTCCCAAGGCACTGTTCTGGTGCGCACTGCTCTACGTGCTGTTCGCGACGGTGATCGCGTTCTGGATCGGGCGCCCCCTGATCCGACTCAGTTTCCGCAACGAGCTGACCAACGCCGCGTTCCGGTACGCGCTGGTCCGGTTACGTGACGCCGCGGAGGCGGTCGGCTTCTACCGCGGAGAGGCTGCCGAGCGCGGCATGCTGGCCACCCGGTTCGCCGAAATCATCGCGAACTATCGGGCCTTCGTCCGGCGCACCCTGGCGTTCTTCGGTTGGAATCAGACGCTGAGCCAGATCATCAACCCGCTACCGCTGATCATCCAGGCGCCGCGCCTTTTCGCCGGTCAGATTTCCTATGGTGATGTCACCCAGTCATCGAGCGCCTTTGGCCAAGTGCATGATTCGCTGTCCTTCTTTCGTAGCGTGTACGACTCGTTCGCCAGCTACCGCGCGACCATCGACCGGCTCGATGGGTTGATGACGGCCAATACCGAGGCACGGGCGCTGCCGTCGGTGACTGGGGTGGCGAGCACCGACGGCACGGTCGAGCTCGACGCCGTCGAAGTGCGTACGCCGGCCGGGGTGCAGCTGATCGACCGACTGGAGATGCAGCTGGTTCCCGGCGATGCGCTGGTGATCACTGGTAGCTCCGGCGCCGGTAAGACCACGCTGCTACGCAGCCTTGCGCAATTGTGGCCGTTCGCCTCGGGCACGCTACGCTCCCCCGGCGAGCAGAACGAAACCATGTTCCTGTCCCAAATGCCTTATGTCCCATTGGGTGAGCTGCGGGCGGTGGTGTCCTACCCGATTCCGCCCGGCGGTCTCGACGACGATGCGATCCGCTTCGCGCTGCGCAAGGTGGCGTTGGAGAACCTTGACAGTCGGCTAGACGAAACCCAGGATTGGGCCAAGGTGCTCTCCCCCGGCGAGCAGCAACGCATCGCCTTCGCCCGGCTGCTGTTGGTGCGCCCGAAGGCGGCCTTTCTGGACGAGGCGACCTCCGCGCTGGATGAAGGTCAGGAGTTCGCCCTGTACCGACTGCTGCGTACCGAGCTACCCGAGTGTGTGGTGGTCAGCGTCAGCCACCGCAGCACCGTCGAACAGCATCACAACCGCAGGCTCGAGCTCATCGGCGGCGGCGGGTGGCGTCTCAGTTAGCTCAAAGATGCTCGGCCGCATGCGTACCCGCGCGGCGACCGAAGAATGAACCCTCACCCAGCTGGGTTCCGCTGGCATACCCTTTGCCGTCTTGGGCGACATTCGATGCGCATGCACCGGCCGCGTACAGGCCGGGGATGACGCTGCCGTCGGCGCGCTGCACTTCCCCGTCGATCGATACCGCCAGCCCACCCATGGTGAAACCGGAGTACATCGCCACCCCCAGGGACAGGTCGAAGGCCGCAAATGGTCCGGTGTCTTGCGCCGCAATGTAATCCGACTGTTTGTGGAAGTCGGGATCTTCGCCCTTCGCGGCGTATTCGTTGTAGCGGTCCAGGGTGGCCGCCAGGTTGCCCTCGGGAATGCCCAGTGCCGCTTCCACTTCGGCGACGGTTTCATAACCATCGATGAACTTGATCAGCGGCATCTCGGGCATCTGCATATGCGCCTCATCGACGATCAGATATGCCGCCTGATCGGGCTGCTCCAGCACGAAGGCCGAGGTGCGGGAATGGTAGGAGTCCTCGGCGACGAACCGTTTGCCGTCTTTGTTCACGATCACACCGGTCAGCAGGATCTCCGGCGGGTAGGCGGCAGCGGTGATGAACAGCTGGTCCAGGTTCAGCGCCACCCCGCCGGCAGACACACCCATCCGGATTCCGAGGCCGTCATCATGCGGGTTGCCCAGAATGTAGGGCGCCACCAGCCCGTGATGCTTGGTCTTGCGCGGTTGGCCAAGCGCTGGCGTGTACTCCTCGACCATTTCGGCGTTCATCGCGAACCCGCCTGCGGCGATGATGACGGCTTTCGCCTTGATCGCACCGGTCTCGGTGAACTGTTTCCAGTTGACTCCGACGACCGCGTCACCGTCGGTGATCAACCCCGTCGCCCCGGTCTCGTAGCGGAACTGCACGCCGAGATCGGCGGCCCGTTTCACCAGCAGGTCGATCACCATCGATGCGCCACCCAGTTCCCCTGGCACCGGAACGGAATGCCCGCGGGGTGCGGGCTTGGCCTGTTCGATGAACGGCCAGACCTTTTCGTTGCCGGTGTATGACAGGCCCTCGGTGCCCGGGGGCACGACGACCTTTCCCGGGTAGTAGGTGCGCTCGAACTCGAAACCCAGATCTTCGAGCCAGTTGAAGTGTTCGACGCTGCCGTCGCAGTAGGCCCGGATCTTGTCGTGCTCGGGTTCGCGGGACTGCGACACCAGGTACTTGTACATCTCGTCGGCGCTGTCGGAATGCCCCGTCGCCTCTTGTACCGCGGTACCACCGCCGAGGTAGAAATGTCCGCCCGCCATCGCCGACGTGCCGCCGGCGGCGGCGGCGCGCTCAAGAACCAGCACCTTGGCACCGGCCGCCGCGGCGCTGACTGCCGCACAGCCGCCGGCGATGCCGAAGCCGATCACCAAAACGTCGACCTCTTCGGTCCATGACGCAATATCGGCCGCGTTGGTGGTGGGCGGAATCTCGGTGCTCATTGCTGCTCCTGCTTGATGTAGTCGAAGAAGGATCGGATCTCGTCGGGAACGTGGGCGATCTCGAGGTACGGCACGCCCGCTGCGGGCTCAGATGCATAGGCGAACCGCATCCCGCCCGGCATCACGCCCTGGCAGACGATGTCGGCGCCGCGGGCCGTCGCGGCCACCAACGCGCTGTCGAAAGCAGCCGGGTTGGGCGCCTCGACGCAGATGTGATGTAACCCGCCGCGGCTGTTATCGCGCAGAAAGTCGCTGTAGATGCTCTCGCCGCTCACCGGTTCAATCAGCTCCAGCTGCATGTCACCGAGGTAACTCAGGGAGATGTTCGCGACGAAATCGGCGGGTTGACCGCGGTAGGTGCAGGTATCAGGCGCGAAGTGCACCGCGGGCATCCTGATCCACTTCTTGACGCCCATCAGACCGGTGAGGGCCGCCTCGGTGGCATCGAGGTCGGCTGTCACCCAGGCGATCTGGACAGCAGTCTGGACAGGTGCGCTCATCGCTTCGCAGAATAGCCCAGCCGGGTGGCGAATTGAAACAGGTTCTAGTTTTGCAACATGTCCAACAGCATGTCGACCTGCAGATCGAAGACAGCTCCTGGTTCGGTCAAGGTGTCCGCACCATACTGACCGAAGACCTCCAGGCTGATCGCGCCGACCAGACCCGCCCACAGCGCGAACCCCTTGGCAACGGTGCGATCGTCGCCGGTGAAACCGAACTCGTCGCGCAATTTTTCAAAATCTCCCGAAAGTGGTTGCGAGACAGGCACATTGGTCACAGATATGGCACCGTCGGCGATGCCCTTGGCGATGACCCCGAACAGCGCGCCGACCACCCGGGTGCCCGGTCCGACGGTGCGCTCGGCAGGAGCCTGGTAGCCAGGAACGGGACTGCCGTACAACAATGCCCAGCTCGCCGGCTGGTGCAGCGCCCACTGGCGGGCGGCCTGCGCCATGGCGGCGAGTTCTTGGCGCCAGTCGCCGGCAGCGGCGCACGCGGCGTCGACGGCATCGGCGAGTTCGGAATAGGCGTCGATCAGCAGCAGAGTCAGGAGGTCATCGCGGCTGGCGACGTAGCGGTAGACCGCCGATGACACCATGCCGAGCTCGCGGGCGATCGCCCGTAGCGACAGCCCGGCGGCACCTTCGGTCACCAGATGCCGACGACCCAGTTCGACGATCTGCGCTTCTACCCGCTCGCGGGTGTCCTGCCGTTTACCCATCGGACCAGTGTGACACAAAAGAGAGCACTGCTCTTGAATATTCGCGGACCCTGTGGCAGTCTGGCAATAGAGAGCAGTGCTCTCGTTATCCGATACGACGAAGGAGACCCCATGACCGTGCGCTATGACGAACCGAATCTGACGGCCCGAGCCGCGAACGCCGTGATCCGCTGGCTCGCCGAGGCCGGCGTCAGCATCATGGGCAGCCACGCGTTGCGGGTGCGCGGACGCAAGACCGGCGAGATGCGCGGGGTTGTGGTCAACCTGATGACCGTCGACGGCGTCGACTACCTGGTCTCACCGCGGGGCAATACGCAGTGGGCCCGAAATGCCAGAGCGGCAGGCGAAGTTGAGCTGGGACCGCGGTGGCGTTCCCGTCGCATCCGGATCGCCGAGGTATCCGACGACGCCAAAGCCCCGCTGCTGAAGGTCTATCTCGATCGGTGGTTTTGGGAAGTCAAAGGCCACGTCGGCGGCCTCACGCGTGAATCAACGCCCGCCGAGATGACCGCCGTCGCACCGACCATCCCGGTGTTCGCGTTGGGCGGGTAGCCCGTTCCTCAGTGCGCGCCGAGCAGTTGCGCCTTGTAGTTGATGGCCACATTGCTCGCCACGTCACCGCCAGCAGTACCGGCCGAGTCGACGTCCTCGCGAATCTGATCGCCGGTCGCCTGCCACGACACCGCCGCCGGGAACGCGCCCCACGTGCAGTTGAACAGGCCGATCACGACCGCACGCCCACCGTCGAGCACGTAGACGGGCCCACCGGAATCGCCCTTTTGGCTGACCACACCGTTGGTCATGGTGAACCAGCCGTTGTTGACCCGCTCGATGGTGCCGCAGCTCTCGCCCGTCATCACTCCGAAGTGGCACACCGGCTCGCCCAGCTGGGCCACCCGGCCGGGCTGTGATTCCAGCGGCCGACCGCCGGGCAGGATGTTGTTCACCGAGACGTTGTCGGCCAGCACGATGGCCTCGTAGTCGGCGATCACCTGATCTGTCGTCACCGTTGCACCGTCGGGGGTGTTATCGCGGAACACCGCCATATTGCCGATCACATTGCCGTGGGTGTCGGTCACCGGACCCTGCCCGCGGCAATGCCCGGCGGTGAACGCCACCCGCAGGGTGGGATCGACGTAGCCCAGGGTGCAGATGTTGGTGTCCTGCAGGATCTCCATCCCCGGCGAGACGACGATGCCGGGATCGGCATGCGCCGACGCGGTCAGCAGGGACATCGAGAGAGTTAATGCCGACGCCACAGCCGCGAGGGTCACAGTCAAGGACCGCGGGAAAGTACGGCGCACGGCAGCTCCGATCGATGATGGCCGGATCGTGACCCAGCCGCAGTAACGGTGTAACTGAGCTATCGGCGTGTCGTGCCCGGATCGTTACCAAACTCAGTTATAAGCCATCACTGCCTCCCTCGCCGCACGAAAAGGCGGCCCAGTCATCTCGACCGGGCCGCCGTGGTGAGGGAGATTTAATCGGGAATCGTCAGCACCTGACCCGGGTGAATCAGGTCCGGATTGGCGACTCCACTGGCGTCGGCGATGCGCTGATACTTGCTGCCGTCACCGTAGAAGCGCTCGGAGATCGCCCAGAGCGTGTCTCCGGAGGCCACGGTGTAGGTACGCGGTGCCGGCGGCGGTGGCGGGGGTGGTGGCGGGGCCGCTTCCGGTGCAGGTGCGATTGGCTCTTCGGCCGCAGCGGGTGCAGCCTCGGGTGCTGGTGGCGCCTCGGGAGCGGCCGGTTCCGGCGGCGGTGGTGCGTCGGTCTCGG
Organism: Mycobacterium sp.; assembly: GCF_965229105.1. GTDB lineage: Bacteria > Actinomycetota > Actinomycetes > Mycobacteriales > Mycobacteriaceae > Mycobacterium. The sequence continues at coordinate 3,868,881 of NZ_OZ245858.1, read as the reverse complement.
TCTTTGTCGACCAGGCGGGCCCGTCCGCGGCGTACAGCACCAGATTGCGGTCGTCCTGAAGCACCAGCTTCACGTTCTTCTTGCCCTTGGTGTCGGTATGCCACACCGGTTTGTCGGCGGTGTACAAGACGAAGTTGCCGTCCTCCTGCACCTCGGCGCGCTGCACATCCTGGCCGTTGGTGGAACTCGCCCAGACCACCTGACCACGCGCGGCCAGCACCAGATTGCCGTCGTCCTGCAGCGTCAGGGTGTAGGCGCCGTTGGCGGAGGTCAGCGAGCCCCCTTTATCGAGCTTCTGTCCTTGCCCGAGCGTGTCTGACATGTCGACCCCTCTCATCGGATTTTCCCGAAACAGGGCCGAGCGTACTGATCTGACTGTGCCGCAGGACGCTTTCTGCTGAGGTCTTACGAGTCGAAACCGAGCCCTAGCTTATCGAGTGTTTTCAGGAGTATGTTGCGGTGCCCCGCGGTGTGATCGGAGCGATCCAGTGACCACCGGGTGGCCTGAATTCCGATGCTGGCCAACGGCTCAGGCGGAAAAGGCAGTGGTTTCTTGCGCACCATTTCCAGCCGGGTCCGTTCAGTGGGCTGACCGTCGAGCAGATCAAGGCAGACATCAGCGGCGAAGCGGGCCGCCCCAACGCCCAGCCCGGTGAAACCGTTGACGTAGGCGACCCTGCCGTCATGCGCCAAACCCCAGTGCGCGCAAAACCGGGTGTTGGTGTCGATGGCGCCGGCCCAGCGATGACTGAACCGTACGTCGCGCAGTTGTGGGAACGTCAGGAAGAAGTGCGCGGCCAGGCGGCGGTAACTCGCGGGCCGGTCCTCGTAGGCAGGGTTGACCTTGCGGCCGAAATGGTAAATGGCGTCATAGCCACCCCAGACGATCCGGTTATCGGCCGAGAGCCGGTAGTAGTGGAACTGGTTGGCCGAATCCCCGACGCCTTGTCGGCCGCGCCAGCCGATGCGGTCCAGCTGCGTCTCGGTCAGCGGTTCGGTCGCCAGCACATAGTCATAGACGGGCACGGTGTGCAGACTGTTGCGCTTCAACAGGCTCGGGAAGACATTGGTGGCCAGCACGACGCGGTCGGCCGTGATACCGCCGCCACCCGCCGTGCTGACATGAATCCCGGTTGTACCCGCCGTCACCTCGGTGGCTTTGGCGTGTTCGTAGATGTCGACGCCGGCCTCGCGACAGGCCCGCGACAGCTCAAGCGCGAGCTTCGCCGGGTTGACGATCGCACAGGTGTCCTGGCTGAACAGGCCGCCGAGATAGGTCGGCGAATCGACCTCGGCACGTGTCTGTGCGGCGTCGAGGAAGCGCCCCTCCCCGGCCTCGGCGGCTTCGACCAGCCACGGCACCTGATGCGGTTCGGTGGCCACCGCGAGCATCCCGCTGCGCTGCCACTCGACGTCGAGCCCGAGGTCGTTGATATCGGCCTGCATACCGTCGAGGTTCGCCAGGCCCAGCGCGTCGAGTTCGGCGAGTTCGTCGGGCCAGCGCGCCTGTCCGTTCGCGGCGCCGTGGGTCAGGCTGGCTTCGACGAACCCGCCGTTTCGTCCCGACGCCGCCCAGCCGACCCGTTCGGCATCGATCAGCGTGATGCGCGAACCAGGATTGCGTTGCGCGGCGTGCAGGGCGGTCCACAGTCCCGCATACCCTGCGCCCACCACCAGCAGGTCGCACCGCACGGGTGCGCTGAGCCGCGGATACTCCGGGCGAGGGATATCAAGCCACATCGAGCCGAACGCGGTGTTCGCCAGCGATCGCTCGATCAGGTCAGGGTCGACATGGCGGTCGAAGACGGTGTCCACAGTTAGCGAGAATACGTGTGCGCCGGCTGCTCTGAAGCCGCTATCTGACGGGGCGTCCATCCCGGTGGACCGAAGATGAAGCCCAGCCGGTCGCGCAGCCGGGCTGCGGTCCGCACGTCGCGGGCGATGGCCACATATTCGTGGGTCTGCAGGGTCCAGACGTTGAAGGTGTTGACCGGCTTGGTCAGCCCGTAATGCGGACGGAAGGTCTCGGCGGCGAACGTCCCGAACAGTCGATCCCACAGGATGAAGATGCCGCCGTAGTTCTTATCCAGATATGGCTGATCCATCCCGTGGTGCACGCGGTGGTGCGACGGCGTGTTGAAGACGAATTCGAAAGGCCGCCAAAGCTTGTCGATCCGCTCGGTATGTACCCAGAACTGGTAGATCAGGTTGATCGAGAAGGCCAAAAAGACCATCCACGGCGGAATACCCAACAGCGGCAACGGAATCCACATCAGGATCTCTCCGCTGTTGTTCCACTTCTGGCGTAGCGCGGTGGCGAAATTGAAGTACTGGCTGGAATGGTGGGCTTGGTGTGTCGCCCAGATCAACCGAACCCGGTGCGCGATCCGGTGATAGAGGTAGAAGAGCAGGTCGACGCCGACGATCGCGATCACCCAGGTGTACCACCGGGTCGCCGAGAGGTGCCACGGTGCCAGGTAGGCATAAATGGCCGCATAACCGAGCAGTGCGAGCAGTTTCCAGCCCGCGGTGGTGGCTACCGACACCAGCCCCATCGTGATGCTGGCCCAGGCGTCGCGCCGTTGGTAACTGCCCCGGGTGAGGTCTTCCAGCTTGCGGGCCGCAGTCCATTCCAGGATCAGCAACAGCAGGAAGAACGGCACCGCAAACAGCACAGGGTCGCGCATCTGGGCGGGCAACACTGCCAGAAAGTCGAGCACAACAGACACCTCCTGGGGCAGTTTAACCGCGGTGCAACGATGAGCGACGTTATCGCCCGGCCCGCACCCAGTAACCGGCTACCGGAAGCTGAGGATCTCCTCGCCCCAGGCCGCCCGGATCTCGCGGTCGAGGTCCTGCGCCACGTCGTCGTCCTTGTCGATCACCAGCGTCGAGCGGTCCTCCGCTGTGTACCCGGACCAGGGCGCACCGCCCTTGGCGAAGTCGAGCCAGCGCGCCTGCATCCGCCTGCTGACCGCAGTGCCCGGCTTGAGCCCACCCAGCTTGAACGTGATGTCCTTGGTGCCCATCACCAAATTGCCCCAGACATAAGGTAATTCGGTGGCGTGGGCGGCTCCGAGGCGCAGCAATCGAAGCATCGGGGTGGTCCAGTCGAAGCGGTACAGATACACCGGGGCCACCGCGGCATGCCCTTCGGCGAACCACACGGTGGGCATCCGGAAGCCCACGTCACGAGCCACGTGTAACCCGCGGGCCTTGGTTTTGACACCCGCGTACGCCGACCCGATCTGTGCCTCCGACGGTATCTGCAGACCCGGTTGCTCGGCGGCGATCCCTTCGAACATCGCGCGGATCGTTTCCGGCGCGATGGGCATCAGCGGTGATTTCATCCACCGGAACAGCGCCGCCTCATCGCGGTTGGTGCCGATGATCAATGGAACCGGATGCGATCGTCCCTCCCGAGCCAGCTTCACCGGATAGTCCGGCACCAGGTCGCCGTCGACTGTCGGTGCGAACGCCAGCGTGCCGGGAGTGTTGTTGGGTACGTGGTCGAAGACGTAGGCGGACGCATCGACGAGGTCCTGCACCGGAACGGACCTGGCGTCGGCTGCGCTGACGCCGAGCCGGTCCAGCACCAACTCGGCGACAGTCAGCGCGCGGGCGCTGTCATAGACCGAGGTGGCCGGCGAGCTCTGCGCGATGGCTCGGGAGAACAAGCCGGCCGCGGCGGGTGCGGTGAGCAATGTGGTGATGATGGCTGCACCTGCGGATTCACCGAACAACGTGACCTGCGCCGGGTCTCCACCGAAGGCCGCGATGTTGTCGCGCACCCACTGCAGCGCGAACAGGACATCCCGCAAACCCAGGTTGGTGTCGAACTGTTGACCACCGGATTCGGTACCGCTGAGATCGAGGAAGCCGAATGCGCCCATCCGGTAGTTCAGGGTGACCACGACAACGTCACCGCTGGCGGCCAGTGCGCGTCCGTCGTACAACGGTTGGCTACCGGCGCCGAAGATATAGGCACCGCCGTGCACCCACACCAGCACGGGTTTTGCCTGGCCGGCCGTGGCGTTCGAGGGGGCCCAGACGTTGAGGAACAAGCAGTCCTCGGAGGTCCGGGTGCCCTGACCGAGTGGGATGGGGCTTTTCGGCTGGGGGCTGATCGGCCCGAACGCGGTGGCGTCGGCGGGTTCGGTCCACGGCTGCGGTGCCACCGGTGCACGCCATCTCAGCTCACCGACCGGCGGCGCCGCGTAGCGGATGCCTTTCCAGACCGTGACCAGGCCGTCATCGCTGCCTCGGACGGCACCGGAAACGGTCTCGACGATTGCATTTCCAGCCGTGGTATTCGGATCTGCAGTCACAGCCGAACCTCCTATTCGTACGCAACCCAATACCGCCACGTTACCGATCGGTAGGGATCCCAAACCGCACGGTGGCGCAGGTCACCACTCTTTGAGCACCCGCTGTTTGTTGGCATTGATTGCCGCCTGACGCCGCAGCCGCTTCAGTTCGGGCACGAACTGGTTGTGGTCGTTGCCCTGCAGATTCAGCGGCAGATCGAAGCTGTGAATCAGGGTGTCTTCGAACTGCCACGGTTCGGGGTGCAGCACCCACGACACGGCGGTGTGCTCGGCCATCCAACCGGTGAGCACAGGCTCACCCCCGGCGAAGGTCTGCCGCTCACCGGATCCGATCCGGCGCAATTCGATCTCCAGCTCATCTTTGAGGAGCACGCCAAGCGATTTGCGCAGGGTCGATCCTTCCGCGCTCGCCCCGGTACCGCCGAAGTGATATTTGATGCGCTTACGCAGATCCTGGCTGATGGGTCGCTTACCGTTCGCCGGCGGCGGCGTAGGGGCGATCCCGACGTAGAGCAGGGTCAGACCGTCGCGTCGCTGACACCCCGAGGCGTCGATGGCGGCGGGCACCGTGCGGAACCACCAGCCGAAGGCACCCGGCTCATCGGGCACCGGGCACGGTTCGCTGAACACCTCATCGTGCGTAAACGGCCGCGCCGCAACGAATCCCGCAAGCTTGCCGGCTCTGTGTCCCTTGGACATGTACCCCTCCGATGATCGTGCAGGGCATCCGAGTCCAGAGCACCTTGCCAGGAAGCCTAACCGCCAGCGATATCCTGACCGCCGACAAAGGAGTTGGCGTGCGGAAGTGGGGGCTACTGGCCGGTGCCATCGTCACCGAGGTGACCGGCATCCTGGCACTGCGCGCATTCCAGGATCATCCCGCCTGGCTCATCCTGGTCATCGTCGGATATCTGCTGTCGTTCGTGCTGCTCACCCTGGTGTTGCGGGCCGGTATGCCGATCGGGGTCACCTACGGCATCTGGGGTGCGTGCGGGACAGCGCTGACCGCCGTTCTGGCCGCGGTCATCTTCGGCGACCCGTTCACCCCGCCCATCGTGGTCGGCATCGGCTTCATCGTCATCGGGGTTCTGCTGGTGCAATTCGGGTCACAGCGGGCAGCCAGGGCAGACACCGTGACGCCATGATGTGGCTGCTGTTGGCCGGGGCGATTCTCGTCGAGGTGGCCGCCACCTTGTCCTTGCGAGCGTCCGACGGGTTCCGCAAGAAGATCTGGCTGATCCCCGTCGTCGTCGGCTACCTCACGTCGTTCGCGCTGCTGTCGGCGTCGCTATCGCTGGGTATGCCGGTCGGCATCGCCTACGGCGTGTGGTCCGCCTGCGGGGTCGCCCTGGTCGCGCTCCTGGGCAAGGTGCTGTTCGCCGAGCCGCTCACCCCGATGATGACGCTCGGGATCGGCTTCATCATCGCCGGTGTGGTGACCATCGAGTTCATGGGTTCGGTGCGCTGACCCCCCGGCGTGCGCCGCGCAACACCGACGCGAAGACCATGATGACCACCCCGGACACGGGCACGATCAGCAGACCGACGCGCAAGCTCGTCACATCGGCAACGGCGCCCACCAGCGCGGGCGCGACCAGAAAGCCCACTCGCGACAGCCATGTCACCACCGTCAGACCCGTGCCGGGGCGCAGTCCCGGCACGTCGTCCGCGGCCTGAAAAGCCGCTGGCGCGACGGTGGCGACGCCGAGGCCGGCGGCGGCGAAACCGGCGACCGTGCCCACCGTCGACGGGAACGCTAAAGCGGCAGCCATTCCCACCGTTATCAGTGCCCCGCCGGCCGCCGAGACTCCGCGCACACCGAACCGGTCGACCAGTCGATCGCCGACCAAACGTCCGACGAACATGCAACTGACCATCGCGATATAGCCGAACGGCGCTGTCTCGGCGGACGCTCCCACGCTGTCCCGCAAGTAGATGGTGGCCCATGAATTGCCCGCATCCTCGACGGCGGACCCCGCGATGGAGAAGACCGCCAGCGCCGCCAGTAACGCGTAGGCCAGCACCGGTCCCGGCGCGCGCCCGTCGGAGACGGGGCGCGAAGCATCGGCCTCGGTGTGGTCAGGCCCGGGCAACAGGAAGCGGAAGCTGATCATGCAGATGAAAGAGAACAGCAGACCGGATGCGGCCAGTTGGGCCGCCGGGGAAATGTCGAGCACGATCGCCGCCGCCCCCATCAGCCCGCCGAGAATCGCCCCGACCGACCACAGTGCGTGCAGCGAATTGATGATCGACCGGCCGTAGCGCCGTTGCACCCGCAGACCGTGCGCGTTCTGCGCCACGTCGGTGACCGAGTCGGCCGCGCCTGCGACGAACAGCGCAATGCCGAACGCGATCGGCGTTGGCGCGGCGGCGGCGATGAACGTGAAACCCGCGACGATCATGGTGCTGAGCACCGCCACCCGCGCCGAACCGAACCGCCGGATCAAGGCGCCCGCGGTCAGCCCGGAAAGCAGTGCCCCGGCGGAGAACCCCGCGACTGCCAGTCCGAAGCCGGTGTTGGACAGGCCCAGATCGGCTTTGATCTCTGGATAACGTGGCAGCATGTTCGCGAAGATGGCGCCATTCGTCAAAAAGAGTGCTGCCACCGCCATCCGGGCTCTCCTATCGCGAGTGGACGGCACCGCGTCACAGTAAGGGAGACGATGACCGCTGATGTGCTCGGCCTGTTCCCGCCGGGCAGCCGACTCGACGATGACGGCACCGTGGTCGTCGGTGGCGCACGACTCGACGACCTCGCCGCGGAGTTCGGTACGCCGGTGATGGTGGTGGCCGAGGCCGCACTGCGCCAACGGGCCCGCGATTATCTGGCGGCCTTCCGCAGCCGCTGGCCCCGAGCCGATGTGGCGTTCGCGTCGAAATCGTTCCCCTGCACCGCCGTTCAGCGACTGATGAGCGAAGAGGGTTTGCACCTTGACGTGGCCGGCGCAGGCGAGATCATCACCGCACTGTCCGGTGGGGCCGACGCCGCCCGGATGGTGATGCACGGTAACGCCAAGACCGACGAGGACATCGAACTGGCGGTGCGCAGCGGTGTCGGCCTGATCGTGGTGGACAACTTCGACGATATCGACCGGCTGGAACGATTGGTGCCCCGCGGAACCCAGCAGGCCTGCCTGGTGCGGGTCATCCCCGGCGTCGAGGCGAGCACCCACGCGGCGGTGGCCACCGGTCATGCCGGATCGAAATTCGGGCTGTCACCCGACGATGCCCGCGAGGCGATCGCCAGGATTGAGCGCAGCAGCGTGCTGCGCTGCGACGGGGTGCACACCCATGTCGGGTCGCAGCTGCTGAACACCGAGCAGTTGGCGGCGGCGGTGGAGCCCATCGCCAAACTGGGCACGTTCGACACCTACGACCTCGGCGGTGGCCTCGGCGTGCGGTACACCTACGACGAGCATCCCCCGGATCTGGACGCCTACGCCGACGCCATGGTGGCCCGCGCCCGCGCTGTGCTCCCCGACGGGAGTCGCATCATCGTCGAACCCGGCCGCAGCATGGTCGCCGCCGCGGCGTGCACGGTGTATCGCGTCACCACCGTCAAGCACGGGGCGATCACCCATGTCGCGGTGGACGGCGGCATGGGCGACAACCTCGAGGTGTCGCTGTACGGGCAGCGATTCGAGGCGACCATCGTCAACCGGGTCGGCGGCGGCGAGCAGGTCAGCGTCGTCGGCCGGCACTGCGAATCCGGTGACCAGCTGATCTCTGGCGTGCCGCTGCAGGACCCTACTGTCGGTGATCTGTTGGCAGTTCCGGTGACGGGCGCCTACTGCTACACCATGTCCAACCAGTACAACGGCGCGCGGCGAATCCCTGTGGTGTTCGTCTCCGACGGCTCCGCACGCCTGGTGGTACGCCGCGATACCTGGGCGGACCTGTTGTCGCGCGACGTAACGGCGTGAAACAAAGCAAGATTGCGCTATGACCGATCTCGATCAGACGCTGGCCGAACTCGCGCACCGCTGCGGGGTGGCTACCGAGTACTACGACTGGACCGGCCGCGCCGTGTCCGTTCCCGAGCACACGTTGACGGCGGTGCTCGGCGCCCTCGGGATCACCGCGGGTAGCGCCGACGAATGTGCGGCGGCGTTGGTGGACCACGATCGCCGGCACTGGTCGAAAGCGTTGCCGCCCACGATCGTGGGCCGGGCCGGTACCGAGGTGTCCTTCTGGGTGCATGTCACCCATGGCGACGCCGCGCACATCTGGGTACGGCTCGAAGACGGTACGGTCCGGTCCGGGGTTCGCCAGCTCGATAACTTCACTCCCCCTTACGATTTGGATGGCAGGTTGGTCGGTGAGGCCACCTTCGCACTGCCCGCCGATCTCCCGTTGGGCTATCACCGGGTGCATCTGCGCAGCGGCGATACCGAGACCAGCACTGCGCTGATCATGACGCCCGCCTGGCTGGGGTTGCCCGCCAGGATGGGCAATCGCCGCACCTGGGGTATGGCCACCCAGCTCTACAGTGTGCGTTCGAAGCGGTCCTGGGGCGTGGGCGACCTGACCGATCTCAGCGACCTGGCAGTCTGGTCGGGATCCCGGCACGGTGCGGGCTACGTCTTGGTCAATCCACTGCATGCGGCCGCGCCGACCAGCCCGATGGAACCGTCGCCGTACCTGCCCACATCGCGGCGGTTCGTCAACCCGCTGTATCTGCGGGTCGAGGCCATCCCCGAATACGCGGATCTGCGGGGACGTAGCCGGATAGCCGCGCTTCGCGATGACATCCGCAAACACGCCCGCAAAATCGATTCGATCGACCGTGATGCGGTGTGGGCCGCCAAACGCAAGGCGCTGCGCATGGTGCACCGGGTCGGCCGATCGGCGGGCCGCGAGCTGGCCTACCAGGCATTCCGGGCCCGCGAGGGAGCTGAGCTCGACCATTTCGCCACCTGGTGCGCGCTGGCCGAGCGCTACGGTAGCGACTGGCACCAATGGCCGTCCGAGCTACAGCACCCGACCGGCGACGGCGTCGCCGAGTTTGTCGAAACGCATGCCACCTCAGTGGATTTCCACCGTTGGCTGCAGTGGCAGCTTGACGAACAGCTGGCCGCCGCCCAGTCGGCCGCCGTCCGGGCCGGGATGTCGCTGGGCATCATGCACGATTTGGCGGTCGGCGTGCACCCCAACGGCGCCGACGCCTGGGCCCTGCAGGATGTGCTGGCACTCGGCGTCACCGCGGGTGCCCCGCCCGACGATTACAACCAGCTCGGACAGAACTGGTCGCAACCGCCGTGGCGACCCGATCAGCTCGAGGAACGCGAGTATCTGCCGTTCCGCACCCTGATCCAGGCGGTGCTGCGTCATGCCGGTGGGGTGCGGATCGACCACATCATCGGGTTGTTCCGGTTGTGGTGGATTCCCAAGGGCGCGTTGCCCACCGAGGGCACCTATGTGCGCTACGACCATGACGCGATGATCGGCATCGTGGCGTTGGAGGCACACCGTGCCGGCGCAGTGATCGTCGGCGAGGACCTCGGAACTGTCGAACCATGGGTGCGCGACTATCTGCGGGCGCGCGGGATACTCGGCACCTCGATCCTGTGGTTCGAGCGCGACGAGGCCGGCGGCCCGTTGGACGCGGCCAGTTGGCGCGAGTACTGCCTGTCCTCGGTCACCACTCATGACCTGCCACCGACGGCCGGATACCTTGCGGGCGAACACATCCGGCTCCGTGATGCGCTCGGCTTGTTGACCCGCCCGGTGGACGAGGAGATCGCCGAGGACCACCAGGAGCAGGCGGCGTGGCTGGCCGAACTGCACCGGGTGGGACTGCTGCCTGACGAAGCCTCCACCGAACAGGTCATCCTGGCGCTCTACCGCTACCTCGGGCGAACCCCGTCCCGGCTGCTGGCCGTTGCCCTTACCGACGCCGTCGGTGACCGCCGCGCCCAGAACCAGCCGGGTACCACCAACGAGTATCCGAATTGGCGTGTGCCGCTAACCGGTCCCAACGGCAAACCGGTATCACTGGAGGCGCTCTTCGACGACCCCCGCGCCGCCGAGTTGAGTGAGGCCATGCGCGCGGTGACCACACCCGAGGTCTAGGCGGCCAGTTCCCGCGCGATCCAGACCCCGGTCTGGGCTTCGAACTCGCTGATGGTGATCACCATCGGTTTGGGCACCGGCGGGGCCGTCGACTGATAACTGGCACCAGTCGGCGTGGTGAATTCAGCTGTATGCGAACCATTTTCGTCGGTGTGGGTGAGGACATGCCAGCCGGCGGCCTGTTTGGCGTAGTTGCACGCTTCGCATAACCCCTCACCGTTGAGCGCACTGGTAGGCCCGAACTCGGCAGCCGGTGTCGCGTGATCGATATGGCGGATGGGCGCATCGCAGTATGGGGTTCGACACCGTTGGTCGCGGATGCCGATGAACTTCGCCAGGCCCTTGGGGAAGATCCGCGACTTCGCGTCCATCGTCACCAGGGTGCCCGTCGCCGGCTTCACATACAGCCGGCGCAACGTGGCCCGGGAGGTGTCATCATCGAGGGCGGCGTTGACCAGATCGCGGGCGATCCCTGCCGGCACCGGGCCGTAGCCGTCGACCAGTGCCGGGGCGTGTCCACCGAGCAGAGTGTCATCAGATATCCCGAGGTTGACCGCGATCGGCGTCGCCGACGCCACACTGCGCCCGGTGGCCCGCTCCACCAGGGTGTCGGCCATCACCTGGCCCCGCGACCGGCCGTCACCGCAACTGTCGGCGGCTCGCTTCAACGCCGCATACACCGAGACGCCTTGAGCCATCGGCAACAGTGCGCTCAAGTAGGTCATGGTGTCCGGGGCGGGGCGGATGGTTACGCAGCGTTCGGTTTCGGCTTTTCTCGCGCGGTCGACAACCGCGTGGGGATCCAACCGATAGGCGATCGCCTTGGCCTCGGCCGCGATGCGGGCATTGCCCCACCCGGCCAGCCGCGTCGGATCAGCGCACATCTCCACATCGAGGGTGCGGCGATCTTCCAGCGTCAGACAGGTCGATTCCCGCACCAGCAGGGTGGCCCGCCATTCCGATAGCACCCCAGTTGCCAACGCCGCCAATGTGTGTGGCATCTCCGCCACCAGCACCTGAGCCAAGCCCAAGAGTCGGCCACCCTGGTTCGGTGACTCCCGTCGGGCCAGCGCGATCTCCGAGGCCACCCCACGCCCGCGACGCGCGGCCGCCATCCCGGCCGCCTCTTCCCGAGCACGCCGGGCCCTGGCGAACGCGACCGATAATCGGGCCTGACCCGCCGCAGCCGCCGACTTGAGCGTCTCCAACTCCGCGATCCGGTCGATCAACGCAGCTTCGTCCGCGTCAGGATCGACATCCAACAATGATTCGAACATACGTGCGATACTAGATTGACCCACCGACATTTTCATCGGCGAAGGCATCGATGGCCGACGCGATGCGCGCACTGGCGTCGTGCAGCACCGCTTCCCCATGTCCAAACCCAGCGATCTGCGCGCCCGTTGCCGCAATCTTGGACAGCGAGCGGGTGGCAGCCAGTCGATCAACGTTGAAGACACCGAGGATCACCTGACCGTTGAATTCAGCCACCGCATCGCCCGTCAGGACCGCATCGACCTCGGGCAGATATAGCGCAATGCTGCCGGGCGTATGTCCAGGTACCTCCAGAACGGTTGCGCCCCCGGCAAAATCAAGAATGTCACCGTCGCCCACAACCAGGTCCACCCGGCACGGCGGACCATGAGGCGGCTCACTGGCACCGGCGTGAATGGACTGCTCCCGGCGTGTCAACACTGCCAGCGGGCCTCGATCTGCGCCCCGCACATAGGCCGCGTCGCCGTCACCGGCAATCACCTGAGCCGGCGACCAGCTGGCGATCTCTGCTGCCGAACCGGCGTGGTCCTCGTGAAAGTGGGTGAGCACGATCCTCGTGACGTCGTGCCGCTGTTTTCCCAGCACGGCCAGTGCTTCCAGCATCAATCCAGCGCTGTCCGGCCAGCCCGTATCGATCAGTGTCACACCGTGATCGTCGACCCACAGGTAGCTGTTGAGCAGATGAGCGGGACCGCCGGGTATCCGAAGTCGGTAGAGCGACGAAGCCAACTGCAGCAGGTCAGGACGCGACATGCGCCCACGCTATCCCGCCCGAGCACCAGCGATTAATTACCCGCGTGAATCGCCTGCTGTCCGAACGAATTCAATTCCACCGAACCCTCAGGCAGTGTCAGATCGCCACTTTCGAGCCGGGTGCGTAGGTAGGCGAACGCCTGGGCGGTCTGCGCGAACAAGTGCTCGCCGGCCCGCAGCGTAGGCCGATCCTTGCCATCCCGAGAAGCAAACTGCGGCAACGGCTTGACCTCGGTGTAATAGTCAACGTTGAAGAACAGCGGAAACGAGAACCGCTCTTCTTTGACCTTGCGCACTCGATGCGACGTGGCGACGAACGCGCCGTTGGTCCAGATTTCCAACATATCCCCGACGTTGACGACGACGGTGCCGGGAATGGGCGGGACGTCGATCCACTCTCCTGCGCCGTTCATCACCTCCAGACCCGGAGCTGTCGGCTTCAACAAGGTGAAGCACTCGAAGTCGGTGTGCGCGCCGATACCAAGGGAATCCACCGCGTCCGGGTTATAGGGGTAGTGCACCAGCCGTAGCTGGCTCGGCGTCTTGGTGGCGTACTGCGCAAACGTGTCCGGATCTTCGCCAAGTGCCACCGCGAATGCCCACAGCAACTGATCACCGACGGCGAGGATGGCGTTGTAGTACGCCGTCACACGTTCGGCAAAGCCGGGGATGTCCGGCCAGGTGTTCGGGCCGAGCATGGGATTGCCCGCCAGATAGTCGGGATCATCGGCCGGCAGATCGAGTGCGGTGTCGAAGGCCTCTTTGAGGTCGGGCACGTCACCGCTTAACCCTTCTTCGCCGTAGGGCACATAACCGCGGTGGCACCGCGACAGCCCGATATAGGACCGCATCTTCTCTTCAATCGGCAGCGCAAAGAATTCCTTGGCCGCGTCCAGCAGGCCGGTCAACAGCGCCTCGTCGAGATCGGCGCCGCGGATGTAGAAGAACCCCACATCGCGGGCGGCCTGGCCGATGTCGGCGGCGACGCGGTGCCGATCGGCCAGGTTCGGTGAACTCAGATCCGTGATGTCGATGACCGGTACCGAGGTGAAAGATGTTGCTCCACTCACAATGTCACGCTTCCTTCGCTGTCTTTGATCTGCCAGTGCTGGCAGGCGGCGCCCACCACAATGAGTTCGCCGCCATCGCGGCGCGGTTCAAGTTGTGTTCCCACCCGGTGCGCCAAGGACGAGTCGGTGATCACCCACGAATCCGCGGTGCCCAACGCGATCTCCACTGCCGTCCCGACGCGCTCGGCCCAACCGAACAGACCGCCGACGCGGAGCAGCAGCGCTTCGTCTCCGGCTGCCGTGCTCAGGCCCAGAGCCCAGCACGGTTCGGCAGTGACGCTCTCGTCGAGGACCCAGTGTTCGACGTAATCGGCGTGCACGCCGACCTCGATCAACGTGTCACCCGACCAGCTCATCCGGCCTTCGTCTGGGGATGTCTCGGGATGCAGTCCAGCGAAACGGGCCCAGGTGAACATGTCTGCGGTCTGGCGCAGGCGCCCGGCGAAACCGTCCCGGTCGGTCTGCCGCAGGTCGACGAACGCGGTAATACCTTGCAGCCAACGCACATCGGCGCTGTCATCGCGGGAACCGTCGGCATTGATCAACAGCGATCGCCGCCACAGTCCCCGGCATTCGGTCATCCGTACCTCGGCGCTGCGGGTCATAGCGACGCCGCCCAGCGGGAGTGAAGTTCGGCCAGCCCGTCCGAGCTAGGGCGGCCAAGGGCGCGGACCCGCGCGATGCCACCGTCAGGGTAGGCCTGAATCCGTAGTGCGGTGATCCCGGTGGCGTCAGCGCTGTCCAGGACGAAGACCCGGCGGGTGTCGGCCGTCAGCGACGTGCGCGACAGTACCGGGACATCGAAAGGCACTGACCACCAGGCAGATCCGTCCACGGGGCGGGCGCGGCTGCCCAGCACCGACACTTCGCGCGAGGCGTTGAAGACATAGCAGCTGGTATCGATCTCGAGGCGTTGCAGATCCGACGGCACTGCGAACGCGATGGTCACGGCGTCATGGGTATCCGGGCCGATATCGCGCCTGCGACGGGCCTCCCACCCGTCGCCCATGTTTCTGGGCCGGTCCGGTGCGATCAACGCGCGGGCATCGGAGTAGAAGCCGTCGCTGGACCACACGACCCGTCCGCCCTGTTCGACGCCGGAGACCTCCATCGTGACATCCGCCCACAGCGCCGGGTCAGGCACCGCTTCGCCGTACACCCGTAACCGTGCGACTCCCCCGTCGGTGTCCAGTCGCAACCGGATATGGGTGATTCTTCTGGTCTCGGAGACGCCGATGATGTTGTGCGAGTCCGGTTTCAATGTCGTCGCACCGACCAACGGGAACCATTCGACACGCGGTTCGAGCGGATCAGCGCCGGGATCGAGCACCGCCCCGTCGAGGCGGTAGCCGGTGGGATGGTTACCGGTGAAGTACCGGGTGTCGACGTCGACCGCGCGGACCCGGCCTGGCACACCGAGCCGGATGACAGCCCAGTCCCCGGCAGTTCCGGCATGGCGCCGTGTTTCCCAGCCGTCGACCACCTCACCGCGCAGGTCAAAGGTGCCCGGCACGAACGCCGGTTCGCTCGGGTCGATCAGCCGCTCTTTGATTCCGAACGATTCGTCGCTGGCCGCGATGACGCTGCCGCCGAGGCCTCGGCCAGCCAGGTCGATGCAGTCGTGGTGTCCGGTCATAGGTCCAATCCCAGTGCGCTCGACAGCGGCCAGTAGGTTCGCGGATTCGTTGGTCCCGGCGCGTACACGCCGGCCTTGCTGGTGCTCAGCCCCAGGTTGACGACGGTCTGAGCCAAACCCACCGCCGCCGCAACCCCATCGATCGCTGGGACACCGAGCTTCGTCGAGATCGCCGCGGTCACCCCGGCCATCCCCGCGCAGCCCAGCACGATCACATCGGCGCCATCCTGACTGATCGCCACAGCAGCCTCGGCGACAATGGCGTCCACCGCCGCATCTGGGTCGGCGTCGACTTCGGCGGTACCCCAACCGCAGGCCCGTATCGACGCACAGTGCGCGGCCAGGCCGGCCAACGCCAGGCGATCCTCGATCGGTGCGATTGACCGGGCCAGGGTGGTGACCACCGAGAACCGCCGACCCACCAGATGCGCGATGTGTGCGGCACATTCGGCGATATCGAAGACCGGTACCGACAGCATTTCCTGTAGCGCGTCCTTGCCGTGCTCACCGAATCCGGCCAGGATCACCGCGTCGAAATCGAAGGTGCCCGCGGCCTGCATCCTGGCGACGGTATCCATCACACCCACCGCGCAGAGATAGCTTTCGGCCGCCGAGTCGATGGCTGCGGATCCGAATGCCGGTGCCGTCACCGTGATCTCAGTACCCGGCAATGCCGCAAGCCGAGCCGCTACGGCAATCTCGTCGGTCATCGTCGTCGACGTGTTCGGGTTCAGGATCAGGATCTTCATGCTGTCTGCCCCAATCCGTCGACGATCGGCAGTCCAGCGATCCAGGTGGCGATCACGTGACCGCGCACCGTGACCCCGTCATAGGGGGTGATGGGATGGCGGTGATTCAACGCATCGGCCCGCACCACAGCCTCCGCATCGGGATCGAAGAAGCAGAAATCTGCGCGGGTACCCACCGCGATACGACCCCGATCCGTCAGCCCGGCCAGCGCAGCCGGGGCGGCGGCCATCCAGCGGCACACATCGGCCAGGGTGAAACCGCGCATCCTGGCCCGCGTCCACACCGCCCGGGGTCCGACCTGCAGCGAGCTGATCCCGCCGAAGACGCGACCGAAATCGCCGTCGCCCTTGAGTTCCGGGGCGCACGGCGAATGATCCGAGACCACCATGTCCAATACGCCGGTGGCCAGACCGGTCCATAGCTGCTGGCGGTTGTCACCGCGGCGGATCGGCGGAGAGGCCGCGTACTCGGTGGCGCCGTCGGGGATATCGTCGGCGGCAAAAGTCAGGTAGTGCGGACAGGTTTCGGCGGTGATCGCGAGCCCCTCCCGTTTGGCCGCCGCGATCAACGGCAGCACTCTGGCGCTGGACACGTGGACGATATGGACGCGGGCCCCGGTGGCACGGGCGGCCTCGATCACCAACTCGACGGCGTCGGTCTCCACCGCGTCGGGCCGGGACCGCAGAAACGACGAATATGAGCGGCCTTGCGGGGCAGGGCTTTGCGCGACGGTGTGACCACTTTCGGCATGCACCAGCAGCACCGAGTCCAGTTCGGCGATCCGGGTCATCGCCCGATAAAAGTCATCGGGCGTCAATGCCGGGAAGTTGGGGTTTCCGGAATCGGCCAGGAAGCATTTGAAGCCGAGTACGCCGGCCTCCGCCAGTTCGGCGAGCCTGTCGACGTTATCTGGCACCACCCCGCCCCAGTACTCGACGGAGACGCGGCACTTGCCCTGCGCCGCTGCCTGTTTGATGGCCAACGCCTCGGCACTGGTGGTCACCGGATCGCAATCCAGCGGCATATCCACCAGGGTGGTGATACCTGCGGCGGCGGCGGCCGAGGTGGCACTGGCAAAGCCTTCCCAGTCGGTGCCCGGCTCATTGATGTGGACGTGGCTGTCGACCAGGCCCGGCATCAGCACCACCGTCGACGGCAGCACCACCTCGTGGCGCGCCCGGTATTGCGCGCCGACCGGACCGATCACCCCGATCGCGCCGCCGACGATACCTACCGCCGCCGAACAGATTTCACCATCGATCACCGCGCGCTCGGCGCGGATCACGGTGTCTAGCAGGGTCAATGGTGGTCCGGACTAAAGCGGTCATGAAAGTGCTTGGTCATCTCCGGCCAGACATGCGGGTCGTGCCCCGGTATCAGTTGATATCCCTTCTCGGCGGCGAGGCGTTTGAGCTTGCGGATCGGCTCCACCGTCTCTTGGGGATCGACGTCGATGTAACCGCCGATCGGCAGTTCGTGCTCGATGTTCTCGGTCAGGTCCGCCGCGTCGAACGCAAACACGAACCCCCCACCTCCTACCGATGCGTCGAGTTCCACCATGAAGCTCTGATGGCCCACGGTGTGACCGTAGGTGGGGATGGCGGTGATCCCAGGAGCGATCTCCGCCTCACCGTCGGCCAGTTGCCAGTCGATCCTCGGGTCGTCGAAATCGATCCGGGCAATCGCATGACGTTCGGGCTCAGGGTGATTGGCCAACCCGTACTCGAGCTCGCGCCGCTGAGCATGCACCGGCACCTTGCCCGCGAACAGCTTCACCCCGCCGGCATGATCGTGATGCAGGTGGCTCAGCGCGACGGCGTGGATATCGTCGATATCCACCCCGATCTCGGCCAACGATTCCTCAATCGGCTCCCCCGGCCCAGGTAGCACCGGGCGGTACTCCACTGTCGGGTAGAACCGCCTGGCCAGGGCCGGGTCCCGCACCAGTGCGGTGTTGAACCCGGTGTCCAGAAGCATCCAGCCGCCATCGGTTTGGAGCAGCACCCCGGGCACCGGTTCACGTAACCGGAGCTCGGGGGCCGCACCATAGACCGATACCGATTTCGGCAGTTCCTCCCACCCGAGGGTGAGCAGGATGATCCGCCGGACCTTCCCGTCAGAGCGCAGCAGGTTCATCGTCAGGCCGACAGCTTGAAGAGCCGCAACGAGTTCGGGTTCGTGACGACGTGGGCTTCTTCGACACCCTTGAGCCACGGCTGAGCTACCACGAAGTCATCGACGTTGGCGATATTCAACCAGCACCCTGTCTTGGCCGCCTCGATGGCTGCCGTCGAGAATGGTTCTGGTGCACCGGTAACCAGCCCTTCGGCCAATGCGGTGGTGATCGGCGGCGACGTGCAGCCCATGTAGTTCAGGCCTGCGCCGGGGTCCCAGGAGATATGACCCCAGGTGTAGGGCGACGGTGCATCCGGCCAGCCGGTACCCGTGTAGATCTCGGGAGCCGACTGGGCGTCGGTGCCGACCCAGCCGAAGATTTCCGACGTCGGGTAGCTCTGCACCTTCGCCGTGATCCCCGCGGACGCCAGCTGGGTCTGAATCAGGTTGGAGATCAACTGGCTGTCCGGTGCACTGGAGTCGTAGCCGACGGTGATTTCCTTCTGGTCCGCGGGCAACGTGGCGGCCAGTGCCGTCAACTTGGACGGATCGTGGGTGATGTCCTGCTTGGCGAATTCCGGCGCCATCATGTTCGCCGGATACACCTGGTCGGCCACCTTGCCGCGGCCGAAGTAGGTCTGCTTCACCAGCGCGTCGACATCGATCGCCTGCAGCACTGCCATCCGGTTGGCTTGATCGGTCATCATCCCCTTGTGCGGGTTGACGTAGACGAAGTTCGACATCATCGTCGGCAGCGAGTAATGCGAGTACTTGCTGTCGTTGAGGTAGGACTCCACCGCCGAGGACGGCAGGTCGTGCAGGATCGCCGCGATCTGGCCATTGTTGAACTGCAACTGCTGCGCCGACGCATCGGTGATCACCGGGATGTCGATGGTCTCGAAATACGGTTTGTCGCCCCAGTAGTCGCCGAACGCGGCCATCCCGTAGTGCGAACCGACCTGTGCGTCGGTCAGCGTGTACGGCCCGGTGCCCAGGTCGTGGGTGGTCAGGTAGTTCTCGGCGTTATCGGTGCCGGCATTCTTCTTCAGGCCTTCCGGGCTCATCATCCGCGGACCGTAGGGCGCGGCAATGTAATCCAGGAACGCCGAGTTCGGCGCCTTCAGGGTGATGGTCACATCGAGTGGTCCCTGGGTGGTGACCGACTCGACATCGGCGACCATGTAGGCCGGGCCCTGATTGACCGCCAGTCGTCGGTCGAACGACGCCTTGACCGCATCGGAGGTGAACGGGGTGCCGTCATGGAACTTCACGCCATCGCGCAGTTTGAACGTGAACACCTTGTTATCCGGTGACTTGGTCCACTCCGTGGCCAGCAATGGTTCGATCTCCGGTGTCGCGGTGCCACCCTTGTACTGCAGCAGGCCCTCATAGAGGTTCGTGGTCAGCAGCAGGCCCTGGCCGGCGTAGAAGATATCCGGGTCTGGTGGCTGGCCCGGATCCTGCAGGAACGACACATGCAACGTCTTGTCGGTGGGCGCTGCATTGGGGGTGCCGCCGCCGGAATCCGATCCGCCTCCACAACCGGCGAGGGTGAGCATCACGGCCGCACCTGCGGCCAGCGCCGCGAGACCTTTGCGGCGGGGTGAGTGGGTCATCGTGTGGCTCCTTCGAGTACGGGGGCGGTCATTGCGGCGAATGCGGCCAGGATTTCTTCGCTGGTGCGGTTGGCGCCGGCCTGCAGGTACTCCATCGCGTCCAGCGACGCGTCGTGGCGGGCCTGCGATGAGCCGCCGACGCAGTCGGTCACCACCCGCACGTAGTAGTCGCGCTGGTGGGCGTCGGCGAAGGTGTAGTGCACGCAGACGTCGGTCAGCCCGCCGATCAGGATCAGCGTCGAGGCCTGTAGTCCGCGCAGCACGATGTCGAATTCCGTTCCGATGAAACCGGAGTAGCGCCGTTTGACGATATGAAACTCATCGGGCAGCGGCAGCAGCGTCGGTTCCAGGGCGGTGCCCACATGGCCTTCGACACAGTGCACACCCTCGGTGCCGTCCAGCTCGCGGCCGAAGTCGATGCCGCTGGGCCGGTGCACTTCCTGGAAGAACACCACTGGAACCCCGGCGGCGCGGGCAGCTGCCACCAGCTCTTCGGCGATTTTCACGCGCTCGGCGTGACCCGGCATCAGCGGGATACCCGCCTCTTCGGGTGTCATGGCGTCGGCTTGCTGCATGTCGACGACGACGAGTACGGGGTTACCCACGATCATGGGTTGAACTGGCACCGAGTCTCCTTCTTGGTTATCGAAAAGCATTGCGGGAAAGTAAGTCAGGTGGCGGCGATGCGCGGATCGGCCGCTGCTTGCAGCAGATCCACGACGGTGTTGATGAAGACGTAGAGCGCTCCGAGCAGCAATGTCACCCCGGCGATTGCCGGGAAGTCCGCGACCGGGATGCTCTGGGCGATGTACTGGCCGATCCCCGGCCAGCCGAAGACCTGCTCGACTACCAGCACACCGGAGAACATCAAGCCGACCTGCAGCCCGGTCATCGACAGCGACGCGCCGATGCAGTTGCGCAGGATGTGGCGAGCCATGATGTTGCCTTCGGAAAGCCCCTTGGCCCGTGCGGTTCTCGCGTAGTCACTGTCGGCGTCGGTCAGCAGACTCGATCGCAGCACCCGGCCGATCGCCACCGCCGGCCCGAGTGCAATGACGAATGCGGGCAGCATCAGGTGGTGCAGGGCCGAGCCGACGACATCGAACCTGCCGTGGATCAAGCCGTCGACGGTGAGCAGCCCGGTAGGACCGGTCGGCGGATTGGGCACGCTGACGCGCCCGTTGGCCGGTACCCAGCCCAGTTTTTGGTAGAAGATGATCAGCCCGAGGATGCCCAGCAGAAACATCGGGGCCGACGCACCGGTGAACAGCACCGCGCGCAGTGCCGCCGAACCTCGCCATTTCAGCGTGGTGCTGAACGCCAGCAGCACGGCCAGCAACAGTGCGATGACGATGCCGTACATCGCCAATTCCAGTGTGGCCGGAAAGAAGTCGCCAAGATCAGAGGCCACCGCGTGCCGGGTGCGGTATGACGTGCCGAAGTTGCCCTGCACCGCGCCGGTCAGATAGTGCCAGAACTGGGTCAGGATGGGGTCGTTCAGACCGAGCGCTTCGCGCCGGGCGGCCACCGCTTGCTGCGATGCCTGCGCGCCCATCTGCGCCTTCACCGGGTCAAGCGGCGAAATATGTTGCAGCACAAACATCACCGCGGTGAGCGCAATCAGAATGACGACCAGGGCACCGAGCCGGGAGGCAATGAACTTCTTCATATCGCCCCTCAACTCGTCTTCATCAGGTTGCGAAGGCTGTCACCGGCGATATTGCCGACCAACGCCAGAACCAGCACGCCGAGACCGGGCATCACCGGAATCCACCACTGCTGCAGGAAGTAGCTCAGGTTCCTGGCGGCGTCGGCACCCAGCTCGGGAGCGGGAGCTGACTGACCGAGTCCGAGGAAGGACAATGCGGCCAGCGTCAGGATCAGCGTGCCGATATCGAGGCTCGCTGCCACCAACGTATTGGGCACCGCGCCGGGCAGCAGGTGCCGCGCGATCAGTCGCAACCGCCCCACCCCGGCCAGCTTGGCGGCCTCGATATGGGGTCGGGCCGCCAGCCGGGCCACCTCGCCGCGGACCAACCGGGCATAGAACGGCCACCAGACGATGGACACCGCGATCAGGGTGTGCAGGAAGCCGGGTCCGAGGGCGGCCACCACCGCGATGGCCAGCACCGGCGCAGGCAGGGACAGGAATCCGTCGGTGATCCGCATCAGCACGGCGTCGACCCAGCCGCCGGTGGCACCGGCGATCAGTCCGACGACGCCACCGATCAGCACGCCGACGGCAACGACCACCAGTGCGGCGAACCAGCTGGAGCGTACCCCGTAGAGGACGCGGCTGAAGATATCGCGACCGATGCTGTCGGTGCCGAGCAGGAAACCGTTCTTACCTGGGGCCTGCAGCGGCATTCCCGCCGGGATCAGCGGGTCGTGCGGCGACAGGATCGGGACAGCGACGGCGATCAGGGTGACCAGGATCAGCAACGAGAAACCGGCCCAGTTCAGCATATTGGCGCGGGATTTCGGCAACGCCAGCAGGCGACGCTGTCTGCTCTGCAACAGGCTGGGGGCGGGGAGCGCAATGGCCATCAGCTCGCCTTCCGTTCGATACAGGCCACCTGGTGGGGATGGCCGGGTACACCTTCCAGTCGCACGTCCAACTGGCTGTCGGCGCACGTGTCGATCGCGATCGGGCACCGCGGGTTGAACGCGCACCCCGGCGGCGGCGTCAGCGCGCTGGCGGGTTCACCTGCCAGCACCCGGGTTTCGCGGCCGAGATCGGGGATCGAGTCCACCAGGGCTTGGGTGTAGGGGTGCGTAGGGCGGGCGATCACGTCGTCGGCAGGGCCGATCTCGACGATCCGCCCTAGGTACATGACGGCCACCCGGTCGGCCACCACGCGAGCCACCGACAGGTCGTGGGTGACGAAAACCACCGACATATCCAGGGTGCGGCGCAGATCGCCGATCAGGTTGAGCACCGACGCGGCCAGGGAGACATCCAGAGCCGACGTCGGTTCGTCACAGAGCAGCACCGACGGCGGAACAACGGTGGCTCTGGCCAGTGAAACCCGTTGGCGCTGACCACCGGAGAGCTGCCCGGCGCGGGATTTGGTGATATCCAGCGGCAGCCCGACGCGCTCCAGCACCTCGGCGACGGCGTCGTTGCGTTGGCTGCGCGACATCTTCGTGTGCCGCAGACGCTCGGTGATCAGCTCGCCCACCGACAGCCATGGGGTCAGGGAGGCGCCGGCATCCTGGAACACCATCTGCGGGCCGACCTCACCGGCCATCACGACCGAACCCGTCGTCGCCTTCTCCAGATCGGCGATCACCCGCAACAGAGTGGACTTGCCCGACCCGCTCTCGCCGACCAGGGCAACGGATTCCCCTTGCGCCACCGATAGCGAAACCCCGCGTAGCGCATGCAGTTTGCCGCGGCGGCCCACGTTGAACGTCTTGGTGACATCGCGGACGGCGATGGCGGGCTTCTCATCCTCGGCATGCACGGTGGTCGACGGGAACTGCTCGACGGTGTTCGTCGACCGAGAACCCAGTTCGGCACTCACTTCATCGGCAGGCAGGATGCAGGCGCTGACCCGGTTCGCCGCGATCGCGATGGGATCCGGCGGGCTGGCCGTGCATTCGGGTGTCGACAACAGACAGCGCGGCTCGAAGGCGCATCCGGGCAGTGGTGCGACCGGGCTCGGCACGGTGCCGGCCAACGCGGCCAGCCGGTGATCGCGCGAGGTCTCCAGCGTGAGACGCGAACGCAGCAACCCAATCGTGTACGGGTGCCCAGGTGCGGTGAGAACCTCTGCCGTCGGCCCGATTTCGGCGATCCGGCCGGCGTACAACACGGCGATGCGATCCGAGATCTGCGCCGCCACGCCAAGATCGTGGGTGATCAGCACGATGCTGCACCCGATCTCGTCGCGCAGCCGGGCCAGCAGGCGAAGCACCTGCGCCTGCACTGTGACATCGAGTGCGGTGGTGGGTTCGTCGGCGATGATCAGCTCGGGGTCGCCGGCGATGGCGATCGCGATCATCACGCGTTGGCGCAGACCTCCGGACAGTTCGTGCGGATATGCCCGCAGGCGGCGTTTGGGATCGGGGATGCCGACGGCGGTCAGCAGGCGCAGGGCTTCGTCCTCGCTGCCCGCGGCCTCTTCGACCTGCTTGCCGATCCGCATCGTCGGGTTCAGCGATGTCATCGGGTCCTGGAAGATGGCGCCGAGATCGAGGCGCCGAACCTTGCGCAGCGCCTTGGGTTCGCCCTTGACCATGTCCGAACCGGCGACTCGGACGGTGCCGCGGATATCGGTGTGTGCGGGCAACAGCCCGAGCATGCTGAAGCCGAGAACGCTCTTCCCGGAGCCGGACTCGCCGACCAGGCCGAGGATCTCCCCCGGCGCGATCGACAGCGAGACCCCACGCAGGGCGTGGACGTTCTTACCGTTGCGCTGGAACGTCACAGACAGATCGCCCACGCTGGCGACGGGATCCCCGTCTGTGTTCGGGGAGCGTCGCTGCGCGTCGACTTCGGAGAGCCCGAGTCCTATCGCCATGCCAATCCTTCTCCGACGACTCGTTTGATAGGCAGGTCAGTGGGGCGCAACGATGAGCCATCAGCCTGTCAATTGACAGTTTTCACATTCGACAGCCGTCGTGGGTGTCGCTGGAGTAACCAAACACTGCGTTGTCGTAACTGATGTGTCTCCCGTGTTTCTGTCGTGTGACAGAAACGCCGGAGGCTCCTTTTCCTGGCACTTCTGCGCCACGATGTGATGGTGGCGACGACTCGGGCCGGCCGGCCGCGGCTGACCACCCGGCGACGTCCGGGGATCAGCGCCAGGGACGAAATACTGGATGCCGCGGCCGAACTGTTCACCACCCGCGGCTATACCAGCACCTCAACCAGGGGAATTGCCGAAGCGGTCGGGGTGCGCCAGGCGTCGCTCTACCACTACTTCAAGACCAAAGATGACATCCTGTCGGCGTTGCTGCACCAGACCGTGACCCCGACGCTGGATTTCGTCGCGCAGCTGGCGGCGACCGATCCGGCGTTGACCGCCGCCGAGAAGCTGCACGCACTCGCGGCGTTCGACGGTGCGCAGCTGCTCAACGGCCGGTGGAACCTGGGCGCCCTCTATTTGATGCCCGAGCTGCGGGAAGCGCGCCTGGCCGAGTTCTGGGCCGAACGCGAACGGTTACGGCTGCACTATCTGGAGCTGAGCCGGGCCACAGTGGCCGCGCAGCCAGGCGCCGGTGTGATCAGTGACGATGCCGCGGACCTGCCGTTCCGGCTGGTCGAGTCGCTGGTGAACATCAGGGCCGCACATCCGGACCGGCAACGCTCGACGCTGCCGGGACATATCGCCGATGCGTGCATGCGCGTGCTCGGGGTGCCCACCGACGCCATCCCCGCACTCCAGGCGGCGACCGATCGCGCCCTGGCCGTTCCCGTCGGTTGACACCGACCGCCGAGCCGGCGCTGACCTGCGGTGTGCGCTTGTAGGATGCCCGTCATGCCGCTGGCCGAAGGTGCCACCTTTGCTGGTTACACCATCATCCGACTCCTGGGCGCCGGGGGAATGGGTGAGGTGTACCTGGCCGCGCACCCCCGCCTGCCGCGCCAAGATGCGCTCAAGGTGCTGCCGGCCGCTGTAACGACCGACGCCGAGTTCCGGGAGCGCTTCGAGCGTGAGGCGGATTTGGCCGCCGGACTGTGGAACCCGCATATCGTCGGTGTGCACGACCGTGGCGAGTACGACGGTCAGCTGTGGATCGCGATGGACTACGTCGAGGGCACCGACGCTGCCGACCTGCTGCGCGACCATCCCGCCGGTCTCCCGCCCGCCGAGGTCATCACCATCGTCAATGCGGTGGCCGATGCATTGGACTACGCGCATGACCGCCATCTGCTGCACCGCGATGTGAAGCCCGCCAACATCCTGATCTCCACCCCAGGATCGGGCGAGGAGCGAATTCTGTTGGCGGACTTTGGGATTGCCCGCCGCGACGATGACACCAGCGGGTTGACCGCGACGAATATGACGGTCGGCACGGTGTCGTATGCGGCGCCTGAACAGCTGATGGGGTTATCGCTGGACGGGCGCGCCGATCAGTACGCGCTGGCCGCCACCGCCTACCACCTCCTGACCGGCTCCCCGCCCTTTGCGCATTCGAATCCGGCGGTGGTGATCAGCCAGCACCTCAGTGCTCAGCCGCCCAAACTCAGCACCCATCACCCTGAGTTGGGTCACCTGGACGAGGCTTTGACCAAGGCACTGTCCAAGGACCCGACGGACCGGTTCGTCCGGTGCGCGGATTTCGCCCGCGCCCTGAGCCATCAGGTCGGGTTGCCGACCGGCGGCCTGCTCACCGGTGCGGTCGACGAGACGCGGCTGTCACCGACCACCCACGTCACCCACTCGCACCGGGCCGCGCACCAAGGGGCCGCGCCCAAGACGCCCAAGTGGTTGCGGCCCGCGATCGTCGTGCCGGTGGTACTGGCGATCCTGTTGGTTGCCGCGGTGGCCTTCGCGATCGGTCAGTTCGCGGGCAATGAGGAGTCGACCACCGCAACGAAATCGACCACCGCCTCCACATCAACCACGACAACGCCCACCACCTCGGCTCCCCCACCGCCGGCCACCACACTGTCCACCACTGCTCCGACGACGGCTACCACCGATACCGACACCGTGACCGAGACGGAAACCCAGACGCCCACGACGACTGCCGCAGCGACGGCCAATATCGGTGCCGACTGCGCCGAAGCGGGTGCCACCGGGGTCACCGCCGACGGCGCGACGGCCTATTGCGCCAACCTGCAGTACACCAGCCGTTATCTGTGGTCGCTGACGCCAGGCGAGATCGTCAACCCGGTGGTCACGTCGTCGCCGGTGGCTCCGCTGCCGTCAGAGAACGAATCACCCTTGCGGATCTGTATGGAGCAGACCGGGCACAGCAGACTGCGCTGCGCCGAAGAGGTTTTGCACGGTACCGCGCCCTAGTCGGAACCATCGAAAATGCTCTGAGCTGGGCGTTCACCAGTGGTGTGAAACGTTTTGCCAACCCGTGGCGATAGGTCAGAAGTTTCACAGGTGTCACATCTGGGATATCTTCACACTGCAGATACATACGGAGGTTTTGCCTTGAAGAAGCTCGTACTCATGGGCGGTGGACTCAGTGCCGCGGTCGCGATGGCCGTGATCGGTGCTGCGAACGCCAGCGCGAATCCCCCGGATGTGCGCAGCCAGACCTACGGCAAAGCCGTCTCCATCCTGAAAATGCAGGGCTATGGGTACGTCTTCGGCGGCAGTATCGCCGGCAAGTTGCCACAGACGCAGTGCATCGTCAGCCAGCAGAAGTCGCTGAGCAATGGAAAGCAGTGGTTGTTTCTGGATTGCAGCCTGGCACCCGGCCAAGAGATGCCTGAGGCGCCCAATACCCATTCGTTGGTGCCCCCGGGTGGCTCGGTACCCACCTCCGGTGCGGCCGCCGATCCCAACCGCCCGACGCCTGGCGCAGGCACCGTCACAGTGACCCCGGTCCCCGTCGGCTGACAGGCCCTTGGACGTCTCGGCGTCGCATCTGCATTGGATCCCCGGGCATCCTCG
The DNA here is from genome assembly GCF_965229105.1 of Mycobacterium sp. Taxonomy (GTDB): domain Bacteria; phylum Actinomycetota; class Actinomycetes; order Mycobacteriales; family Mycobacteriaceae; genus Mycobacterium. Next base: position 3,841,683 of record NZ_OZ245858.1, on the reverse strand, counting down.
ATACTGATGGACCTGTTCCGCTGGCACGGCAGTGGTCTACTTCCACAACAGCTAGCGGGTGCGGTTCATCGCCGGCCGCATCGGCTATCTCTGACGTCGATCAGTCGGCGTCGGGTAGCGGGATGCCCTCGCTGGCAGAGAATTTCGCGTTGCTCTGCGTCGACAGGCCGATCGAGACCACGGAGCGCGCGAAGAAGACATCGGTCAGATAGGCCAGCGAGACCGCCCACCGGTTCACCAGCCGCGGGATGGCATACAGGTGATACGCGCGGGCGACGACCTTGGCCGGGTAGCCCTTGAGTTGGATGTTCAGCGGATTCGCCACGGCGTGCCGCGGACCCAGATCGACCACCAAACCCATGTTGCGGTGTCGGTAGTCTTTGGCCGTGCCGAAGCCGAGGCTGGCGGCGACGTTGCGGGCCAACACTTTTCCCTGCCGGGTGGCGTGCTGAGCGGTCGGCGGGGTGATCTGGCCCGGCTGGGTCAGGTCGGGTACCGCAGCGGCGTCCCCTGCGGCGAATACCCCGGGGTGAGCAGGTACCGCCAAATCCGGCCCGACGGTGAGCCTGCCTTTCACGGTCGGCAAGCCGAGCGCCTGGATCAGCGGAGCGGCCGTCACACCGGTCACCCAGGCGACCGTATGCGTATCGACACGTGAATTATCAGTCAGCACTACATGATCGGCATGCACTTCGGAAAGGCTCACACCCAACCGCAGGTCGACACCACGTTCCCGCAGGATCCGTGACGCCGCATCGCCGAGCTTCTGGCCCACTTCCGGCATCACCTGCTCCGCCAGGTCCAGCAGCACGAATTCGACAGTGTCGGCGGCGAATCCCATCTGGGCCGCCGCCGCGTCGGCCAGCGCACGCAATTGCACGGTGAGCTCGGTACCGGAATAGGAGGCCCCGACCACCACCACGGTGCGGCGCGCCTGGGCTTGGGCCTCGTCATCGTCGAGACACGCCAACTCCAGCTGCTCGAGGAAATGGTCGCGCAGGTAGAGGGCTTCGGCGGTGGACTTCAGGCCACGAGCGTGGGTGGCCAGGCCCGGCACGTCGGCCAGCCGGGTGACCGAGCCGGGGGTCAGCACCAAGCGATCCCACGACACCGTATGCGTCCGCTTCTCGGGGTCGACGAATTCGACTGTGCGCGCATCGAAATCGACACCCTCGACACGGCCCCGCAGGGCTCGTACACCGGTCAGGGTGCCCGCCAACGGGATGGTGACGAACCGTGCGTCGACCAGGCCGCCGGCCACATCGGGCAGCAGCGGGGTGTAGAGCAGATAGTCGGTCGGCGAGATGATGGTGATCTCGATGCCGTGGGCAGCGATACCGTGTGTGCGCAGTATGCGGGCCAGCTGGCGGGCACATTCGAAACCGGTGAAACCGCTGCCGACGATCACCACAGATGTCATCGTGGTGAGTCTACGGAGGCCCGCCGGCGATCATCGCGTGCAGCTCGGACAGGGTCCACGGTGGCGCGTCGTGGTGGTCTCGGTAGCCGAGGAATCCCGGTGTCGGCTTCTCGAAGCGGCCGACGAAACCTCCTGCGCCGATGAGAATCTGCCCGGTCACCTCGGCAGCGAGATCGCTGACCAGGTAGGCGTAGAGCGGCGCGACATACTCCGGCGGCGGGGCATCGAGGGCACCTTGGGTCGACACGTCGTCAAGGAGTCCACGACGATTGAGATCCGCCATCTGCTCCTCGAAATCCGGTCCCGTCGACAACCGGGTCTTGGCCCCCGGGCAGACGACGTTGGCACGCACACCGTGCTCTTTGAGTTCGGCGGCGATCGCCATCGTCAAGCCGTTGACGGCGCCTTTACCCGCCGGGTAACCCGTGCCGCCGTAATCGCCGAGGAAGGCGAACGAGCTGGTGTTGACGATGGCCCCGGACCCCTGAGCGACCATCAGCGGTGCCGCCGCGCGGCAGGTGTGGAATGCGGTCATCAGGTGGCTGTCCAGCAGTTCCAGGAAGTCCTCGGTCGTCACCGTCAGGATCGAGGACCCGGCAGGTTCCGGGATACCCGCGCAGTTCACCAGGATGTCGATGCGGTCATAGGTATCGACGCACGCGTTGATCAGGGCATGGGCCGTCGCCTCATCGGTCGGTGAGCCCGCAAACCCGGTACTGCGTTGCCCTGCGGCGGTGATGGCCGAGACCGTCTCGGCAACCGCGGCATCATCGCGGCCGTTGACCACCACCCCCGCGCCGAGGTCGGCCAGCAGCGTGGCGACCGCGCGACCGACCCCGCGACTGCCCCCGACCACCACAGCCCCGCGACCTGCCAAAAGCTGATCCGTCACGTCACTCCCTCACCGTTGGACTTAGATTGGCATAGTGCCATTGCGGGAATTGGGGTGGGCATGCTCCTGACGATCCGTCGGTTGGTCGTCGGCCGCGCTTTGACCCTGCGGCTGGATTCCGGCGATATCGCCATGACGGTCACCGATGTCGAATCGCGGCTCGACATCCGCCGCCTCGCCGTCGGCGCCCTGTCTGACGTGCGCCTGCACGCGACGGATATCACTTGGCAGACAAGCACATTCGAACGGGCCACCGTGGTCTTACACAATGTGCGGCTGACCCCCGCGGGCCAGATCGTAGCGGCGCCGGTCGAGATATCTCTTGACGTACCGACCTCCGCGCTTCAGCATCTGTTCCTGCTGGTGGCGCCCCGGCTGACCGGGCGGGTCGGCGCCGACGGCGTGGCCCGACTGCACTGGGCCCGTCGCCCGACGATCGGACACCTGGAGGTTGACGCCGCTCTCGACGGGGCGGCGCTGTCGGTCACGGCGCGAGCGCTGACGTTCGGCCGGCGCTGGCGACTGCCGGCCCGAACGCCCGCGTACCGGGTGAATCTGCCGCCGCTTCCCCACGGCCTGGCACTGACCGATGTCGAATTCGAGCCGGAGTTGTTGCGGGTGCGCGCTGTACTGCCACAGTGGCGCGTGGAGATCACCCGCGCACACCTGGAAGACCTCCTGGGTGAGATCGTCGGACAGCGAAGGAAATAGCGGGTCGTTCACCAGATTTCCGGCCGCCACCGCGATGATAGAGAGGTGGTCGAGCTCACGCGATACCAGGACGGCTGGTCGAGCGTGGCGGTGTCCCTGGACAGGGCGGTAGCGCGCGAGGGAGACGCCCTGGTCTTTGTGACGAGCTACGACGACGACGGCAGCACCTTCACCTCGGAATCCCGAGTTTCCGTCGACGATTTCATCGCCAGAGGCGCCGGGCCATGGCCCTGGTATGACCTCGGCGATAAACGCGACGGCGTCCTGCGCGTCATCGACGCCCTCGATGTCGAGCCGCCCGCGTGGATCGAACCTCTACCGCCCGCCGTGGCGGATCTGTTCGACCGGGCGCGGCTAGGCAGCTCCACCCTGGCCGGGTTGCTGGCCACCGGGATCGACCCCGACCCGCTCGACCGCTGCGGCGCGTCCCCCCTGTGGTACGCGGTGCGCTCGCTCTCGACGCTCACCCCGGTCACGTTGATCGACGCGGGCGCAGATCCCGAGCGGCGGATCGAATTGACGGCACGGGGAACGATATTCACCACGATCATGCACGAGATCGCCCGGCGCGGGCGCAGCGCGGCGCTGCGCCATGCACTGCGACGAGGGGTGGATCCATCAGTGCGGGATTCCGACGGCGCGACGCCCCTGCATGTGGTCGGTGAGGATATCGACGACCCGGATCTGGTCCGTGCCCTCGTGGCCGCCGGTGCTGAAGTCGATGCCGTGATGTTCGACGGCGCGCAGCCGATCGACACCGCAGCCCGGCGGGTGCTGCCCGCGACGGTCGCGGCACTGGTCGAACTGGGCGCCGATGCGGCACGCGGGCTGGATTCGCTGCTGTCCTGGTGGGTGGTCGGCTCGCGCTTCGCCGGGTATCGAGCGGCCGACGTCGCCGCCGTCGCGGAGATCCTTCGGGTGGGCGGGGCCGAGGTAACCGATCACCACCACCGGTTGGCCGCCGGCGTCGGCGACGCGGCGGTGCAAGCCGCGCTGCGGTAGGCATGTGAGACGTTGGCCGCAGGTGAGCTGTTCCAAACATTTTGCGGGACAACGGGAATGCCGCGGACCCGGCTTCGCTATCGCGCCAACGGGCTATAGAACACCAAGCCGTTGCCCTTGTTGTCGTAGACAACCGCGCGGCGTTCGTGGGCATCGTCATAGGGCCCCTTGACGATGCCGCCGCCGCTGGCTTCGATGGCTTTGGCTGCCGCGTCGACATCAGCGGTCTTGATCCCGACGACAACCTGACCGGGGATGGGGTGGTCCACGGCGGTCGCCAACGCGAGTGTCACCGGTCCCCCGTCGAGTGCGGCAAAATGAGCTCCGTCACGGAACTTCAGTGTCATTCCCAGGTTCTCGCTGTAGAACCGGATCGACTCGTCCAGGTCGTCGGTCGACAGGATGATCATCTTGACTTCATGGTCGCTCACAGGTGCCTCCTCAGGCAACGTCACTTCGCCGCACAGAACTGTACTGAACTCGCGCCGACCTGGTGCAGGACGAGGCGCCCGGCACGTGTTGAACGAAAGTCAGGTCAGGCCAGGTGCTCGCCGAAGAAGGCCAGGATGCGCCGCCAGGCATCCTCGGCCTCCGGCTCGGAATACAGGAATCCGGCTGCATTGACGATGAATTGGAGCGGTGCCGGGGTGCCGAAATCGTTCATGAACGAGTGACCGACGCCCGGATACTCCTTGACGTCATGCGCAACGTCACCCTCGGTGAGGATTCGCTCCAGCTTGGCCGCCGCACCCGGCAGCATTCGGTCCTTGGCCCCGTAACTGGCGACCGTCGGGCAGGACTGCCGTAGCCGATCGGTGTCCTTGGGCCAGTTTCCGTAATTGGGGGCCGCCGCGTCGAAGGCGCCGCCGGGTGCGAGTTGCAGCGCGAAGCCGCCGCCCATACAGAAGCCGATGATGCCCACCTTGCCGCTGCAGCGTGGATCCGCAGCGACATGGTCGCGGGCGGCGACGATATCGTCGATCGCCGCGCCCGAACCGGACGCCAATGTACGAAACGTGCTGACAACACAGCGCGCCCGGTTCCCGCGCCGATACAGCGCGGGCGCCACCGTCAGATAGCCGGCCGCGGCCAACCGGTCAGAGATGCGTTTGACATCTCCTGTCAGGCCGAATGCGTCATGGACGACGACGACACCCGGCCATGGCCCAGAGCCCGCCGGTTCGGCCTGATATCCGGGCAGCGGACCCGCAGGGGCGGCGAACGTGATTTCGGGCATACCGGGCGCCTTTCGACGGAATACTGCGTCGCACAACGTGGTTAAATTACTCGTCGGTGTCTCGCATGCCCCGGGTACCAACCTCAGTCGCCACGAGCGACCACTTGCCGAGAGGCGCACGCAGGCACCGACACCCTGGCCGCCGGCACTGATGTGCCGGCGGTTTTGTGGTTCTAGTGCGACGTTACCTTGGCGCCGTTGCGCTTCGAGGGGTTCGACACATCCTCGAAGACCATCCGGACGGTCGTGCCGCGCTTCGAGGTGTCGATGCTGGCGCTGTCGGCCAATAACTGAATCAGTGGTATGCCGCGCCCACCCGTACGCATCCGCTGCGCAGGAGTATTTTCTCGCCACCGACCCCGGTCAGCGACGATGAGCGTCAAGGCCAAGTGGGCGGGATCATGTTCGGCGGTCAGGGTGATGGGACCGGGTGTGTCGGCCGAGAGGTACGCGTACTCAGCGGCGTTGGCCAGCGCTTCGTACACAGCGAGCACGACATCGTTCTGGCGCACCGAATCCAGATCACACTGGCACTGCAGCCAATGTCCCAAGTCTTTCCGCGTCTGGGACACCGAATACGGGTCGGTGTCGATCACCCACTCAAAACGGGCTGCTGCGGGGAGCTGGGAATGTCTCATAACAGCTAGGGGGCTACCCCGTCAGCTGTGGTTTATGCACCCAAGGCGGACAAGGCTTCGTCACGGGTCGCATACAGGCTGACAATATCGGCGATACCGACCAGCTTCAGCGGCCGACTTGTCACCGGTCCGTCGGCCACCACCGCGAACTTGACCTCCGGCGATGCCTGGTCATGGGCACCGACCAAGACGCCCATCCCTGCCGATGCAAGGAACTCCACGTCGGTCAAATCAATGACAAGTGCCGTGGGCGTCTTGCCGAGCGCCGTGCTGATCGCATCCTCCAGAGTGGGGGCGGTCAACATGTCGACGACACCGGAAACGGCCAGAATTGCGACGCGACCGAACCACTCTTCACCGATGACACACGCGGCCGAATTGGCAGCTCCGTTGGCGACATCAGATTGCTCAGTCAAGATTCACCTCTCATTGCACGTCAACCGGACTGACCGGCGACATGCGTCCTACTCACAAGGCTGTTGCTGAACCCGGCAAGGACTACTAATTGCGCTATTGCAAGGCTATCCCAGATACCCCGGGCGAACGATTCCGCCCGCAGCACCGCGACGGCTCCGCCAGTCGTTTCGCCAACCGAGTGACACTCGGCGGCGGGTCTGTAAAGCTGGCAATGTGCTTGAGCCTGGTTCCGGGAGCGATACCGATCCCTCCACCCGCGAACGAATCCTGGCCGCCACCGCGGAGGTTCTCGGCCGGAGCGGGACGACGAAGCTGAGCCTGTCTGACGTCGCGCTGCAGGCCGGCGTATCGCGGCCGACGCTCTACCGCTGGTTCGGGTCCAAAAAAGAACTCCTCGACGCGTTCGGTCACTGGGAGACGCATATGTTCGACAGCGGTATCAACGCCAAAACCGCGGGCTTGCGCGGTGCGGAAAGGCTCGACGCCGCATTGCAATTTATTGTCGACTACCAGCAGTCCTATTCGGGTGTGCGGATGATCGATATCGAACCGGGACATGTGATCGGGCGGCTCGCGGTGGTGATCCCGACCATGCGGGCGCGGCTCGAACAGCTGATCCCGGGGGCCAAGGGTTCGGTGGCGGCGGCAGCCGCGGTACGGGTGGCGGTCGCGCATTACGTCGTACGCAGCGACGACGCCGACCAGTTTCTCGCCCAGCTCCGCCACGCGGTGGGCCTGCGCGACCGGTAGCGCCCGCCGTCACCGCGCCGAGTCAGGGTGCTTTCTGCCCGCATCTGAGCGAATCCGACGCAGCCACCCCATCGCCTTTCGCTCAGATGCGGGCAATTCGCACCGGCCTCCCGGGCCTTCCGGCGCCCAACGGCACAACCTGTCAGCTGAACCGGTCGCGAATACCCGCCAGCATCGCCCGATGCGCCGCCACTGCCTGGCGCACCGTCGTGGTGAACAACGGTCGCGGCGCACTGATCCGCATCCGTTCGGTCACCTCGGTCCCGCCGGTCCCCGCGGGTTCGAACGACACCACGGTATGCAGTCGGACCTGCGGGAACTGCCGGGAATCGGCCAGCACATCACCGGTGACGGGCACGGTCAAGGTGGCCTCGTAGGTGATCGGCAGCGTCAGCGGGCCGAGCGGGATCCGGTCGCGCACGCGGTAGGTCTGCACATAACCCATCGGCGTCTCTGATCGGGAGACCGTCTCCACCGCCACCACCAGCGGGTGCACCGCCTTGATGTTGTCGAGGTCGAGGTAGAAGGCCCGGACATCGGCAGGTGCGGCGGGCACGGTGTCGGCAACGGTGCGTTCGGTGACGGCGATCCACAGGCTCACGCGTTCAACCTAGTACTGTGCTGCTGTGCGATCGCTTAGCATTGCTGCGGTCGACGGATGGGAGATCACCACATGACGGAGACGGTCACCGCTCGCTACGCAGGTACCCGGATGCCGCGGATCGAGGACACCCGGCTGTTGACCGGCCACGGCACCTTCGTCGACGACATCATGCGGCCCGGTATGTGGCACGCCTGCTTCCTGCGCAGCCAGTACGCCAGGGCGAAACTCAACGGCATCGACGCCAGCAAGGCGCTGGCGATGCCCGGTGTGCATGCGGTGCTGACCGCAGCCGATCTCAACCCTGAGGCCAAAGAGGCCTGGCACGCCGTCACCGGCAGGGACGTCGCCGACACCCCGCGTCCGCCGCTGGCCGAAGGGGAGGTCAAGTTCGTCGGCGATCCGATCGCCTTGGTGATCGCCGAGAGCCGCTACCTCGCCGAGGACGCCCTGGAACGCATTGACGTCGACTACGAGCCGCTGCCCGCACTGGCGGATTTCACCAAAGCCGCCACCGCCGGCGTCAGCGTGCACGAGGCCTATCCGGACAACGTCGCCGGCGGGTTGGCCGGGATGCCGCCGGATGAGGAGCTCTTCGCCGCCGCCGCGCACGTCGCGCACGCCCACGTCTACCAGCAGATGTATGTGCCGGTGCCGATCGAAACCCGCGGTCTGGTCGTCGAATGGGAGAAGTCCTCCGGTGAGCTCACCCTGTGGGCCTCCACCCAGACACCGCACGAACTGCGCGCGTTCTGCGCCCGACTGCTCGGCCTGTCCGCGCAGAAGGTCCGGGTGATTATGCGGGACACCGGCGGTGGCTTCGGCCAGAAGGTTGTCCCGATGCGCGAAGACATGTGCATCATGTTGGCCGCCCGCAAGGTGCCCGGCGCGCTGAAGTGGATCGAGGACCGCCGCGAGAACCTGATGTCGGCCGGGCAGTCCCGCCACGTCGACGGCAACGTCCGGATGGCCTTCGACGACGACGGCAAGATCCTGGCCGCCGATATCGACTTCGTGCAGGACATCGGCGCCTACCCCACGCCGTACCCGGTGTTGACCACCGCGGCCATCGGCATGTTCTTCCCCGGGCCCTACCGAGTCCCGAAGGCGAGCTTCGCCTATCAGACGGTGTTCTCCAATACCGCTGGGCTGCATGCCTATCGCGGGCCGTGGCAGTACGAGACACTGTCGCGGGAGATCCTGCTCGATATCGCCGCGCGCCAGATGGGCATGGATCCCGTCGAGCTGCGACGGATCAACATCCTGCGCGGTGACGAGATGCCGTTCGTCAACCCCAACGGCATGCCCTATGACCATGTCGCGCCCGCGGACACCTTCGAACAGGCCGTGAAAATCCTTGACCACGAGGGTTTTCGGAAGGAACAGGCCGAGGCGCTGGCCCAGGGCCGCTACCTCGGCCTGGGCTTCTCGGCCTATATCGAACCCACCGGCGCCGCGACCGGCCACCTGGCCACCGAGGGCTGCACCATGCGGATGGAGCCGACCGGCAAGATCAACGTTTACGTCAACGGTGGCTCGTCGGGGAACAGCCTGGAGACGACGGTCGTGCAGCTGACCGCGGACGTGCTGGGCGCCGATATCGACGACGTGTCCACCATCCAGGGCGATACCGCCGTCACCCCGTACGGCGCGGGCACCCAGGGCAGCCGCAGTGCCCCGATGACTGCGGGCGCTGTCAACGAGGCCGGCATGATCCTGCGCAAACAGCTCATCGCGATGGCCGCCGCCCGCCTCGGCGTGGAGTCCGGCGATATCGAGCTGTGGGGGTCCAGAGCTTCGGTGAAAGACGATCCCGAGAAGTCGGTCAGCTTCGCCGATCTGGCGTACCGCGCCCACTATGAGCCGCAGCAGTTGCCGCCGGGGACCTCGGCACTGTTGGAGTCGACGGCACGGTTCGCGTCACCGCCCACCTCGATGATCCACTGGGCCAACGCCACTCACGCCTGTACCTGCGAGGTGGATATCGACACCGGCCAGGTCACGCTGACCCGTTACATCGTCAGCGAGGATGTCGGCCCGATGATCAACCCCAACGTGGTCGAGGGTCAGGTGGCCGGCGGCACTGTGCAGGGCATCGGCGGCGCGCTGCTGGAATCGCTGGCGTATGACGCCGACGGTAATCCGTTGTCCTCGACGTTCGTCGACTATCTATTGCCGACCGCCAGCGAGGTGCCGCCGATCGAATTCGGTCACGTCGAAATCCCGGGTCCCGGCGTCGGCGGCTACAAGGGTGCTGGCGAGGGCGGCGCGATCGGTTCGACGCCGGCCGTCATCAATGCCATCAACGACGCGCTGGCCCCGCTGGGTGTCACCGTGACCCAGCTGCCAGCCAGTCCATCGACGATCATCGGCCTTATCGAGGCGGCCCAGCAACAGCAGAAGGAACAGCAATAGTGCAGTTGGTCAATGAATTTCGGGTTCCGGTGCCGATCACCCAGGCCTGGGAGGTGCTGACCGACGTCGAGCGGATCGCGCCGTGCATACCCGGCGCGCAACTGCTCAGCGTGGACGGCGACGAGTTCACCGGCGCGGTCAAGGTCAAGGTCGGACCGATCTCGGTGGCCTACCAGGGTGAGGCGTCGTTCCAGGAGAAGGACGCCGCAGCACGGCGAGCGGTCATCAAAGCCCTCGGCAAGGAGACCCGCGGCCAGGGCAACGCCGCCGCGGTGGTCACGCTCGAACTCAAAGACGAGGGGGACGCGACGACCTGTTTGTTGACCACCGACCTGACCATCTCCGGAAAGGCGGCCCAGTTCGGCCGGGGGGTGCTGGCCGATGTGTCGAGCAAGCTGATCGGTCAGTTCGCCCAGCGCCTGGAAGCTGATCTGCAAAGCACCACTGCCACCGCCACTTTCAGCGCGCCTGCGACGGCCCCCGAGGAGGCCGCCGCAGTCGATCTGAACCTGCTGTCGGTTATCGCCGCTCCCCTGGCGAAGCGGGCGCTACCGGTGGTCGGCGGCCTGATCGTCGGGCTCATCGTCGGCCGCCTGCTGGCCGGACCTCGTAAGCACTACGTGGTGCTGTTACCCGCCAACTGACCGGCGGCCTGGTGCACCGCGTCGACAATTCCCTGATACCCGGTGCACCGGCAGAAGTTCCCGGACAGGCCCTCGCGGATCTCGGTGTCGGTGGGCTGCGGGTTATCGCGCAATAGCGCCGTGATCGACATGACGAATCCCGGTGTACAGAAACCGCATTGGAGGCCGTGACAGTCACGCATGGCGGCCTGCACAGCCGACAGCTCACCGTCGGGTGATGCCACACCCTCGACGGTGTCGATCTCCGTGCCGTGCGCCTGCACCGCGAAGATCAGGCACGACCGCACGGCGTCACCGTTGAGCAGCACCGTGCACGCGCCGCACGCCCCGTGCTCGCAGCCCAGGTGGGTGCCGGTCAGGCCGCAGCGCTCACGCAGGAAATCGGCCAGCGTCATCCTCGGTTCAACCGCCCCCTCAAACGGTCGGCCGTTGACGGTCATGTCGATCGGCAGCTCATGCATCAGTCGCCCCTCCTTGTGCTTCGGTGACGGCATCGCTCAGCGCGCGGGCAACCATCGCCGCGCCGACCCGTTTACGGTATGTGGCCGAACCCTGCAGATCACTGGGCACCTCGGCGAGTTCGCTCATCGCCAGGGCACCGATCTCACCCGCGTCGATCTCGGCGACAGTGCGGCCGAGCACTGCGGTTTCGGCCGGGGTGCCGCGCAGCGGCGTCGACCCCAGACCCAGCAACCCGATACCGCAGCGGGTGACCCGGTCCTCGGCGTCGATCTGGACCGCCACCGTCGCGCCGGCGATCGCGAAATCACCGTGGCGCCGGGCGAATTCGTGGAAGCCGAAACCGCTGCGCGCACCCCAGATCGGGAAGCCGACGGCGGTCAGGACCTCACCGGGTGCCAGCGACGTCTCCCATAGCCCGGTGAAGAAGTCACTCGCCGGTATCCGCCGAGTACCCGCCGAGGATGCCGCCTCGATCTCGGCGTCCAGGGTCAGGGCGACGGTCGGGAACTCCCCCGCCGGATCTCCGTGCGCGACGGCGCCGCCCAGGGTGCCGCGGTTGCGGATCTGAAAATGCCCGATATGGGGCGTGACGCGCGTCAGCAGCGGTACCGCGCCGGCGATAGCGGCGTCTCGGCCCACCGCGGAATGGGTGGTGGCCGCCTTGACCCAGACGGTGTTGTCACGGATCTGGACACCCTTGAGTTCGGCGACCGTGGAGATATCGATGAGGTTCTCGAAATGGGTCAACCGCATGGCCAAAAGCGCGGCCAGGCTCTGTCCGCCGGCCAGGATCTTGCCGTCGTCGCCGTAGTAGGCGAGCGTTTCGGTGATTTCGTCGACGGTGTCGGGGCGGTGGTAGGCGAAGGGGGCTGCCTTCATGTGAGACCTATGCTGTGCACTCGCTCAGTTTAGAGCACGCGTTTCGTCTCGGGGCCGCGATCAGCCAACGGTTGTACGCTGCTCGGCGATCACGAACGCAGGAGGCCGACTTGGACGTCCGTTTCATCACCCCCGCGGGAGTCGAGCAGCACGACGCGGCCGACCTCACTGCACTGCTGGCCCGAGCCGACGGGCTGCTCTGGGTGGACGTGCCAGTCTGGGACGAGCAAGCCGAGGACATCCTGACCGCGACGTTCGGGTTCCACGAGCTCGCCATTCACGATGCGGCGAAACGTAATCACGTACCGAAAGTGCATCGCTACGACGATCACCTGTTTCTGGTGCAGTTCGCCCCCCAGCCCGGGACCAGGGGTCACGTGCACTACGTCGAGCTCGACCAGTTCATCGGTGAGCGGTACCTGGTGACCGTGCACGGCCCCGTCAATCCCGCGGTCGATCAATCCGCGGCGATGGTCGAAGTGGAGGCCGTGCTGCGGCGGCTCAACAAGGGAAAGTTCAAGCCCGCCAATGCTTTCGAGCTATCCCATGCGGTGAACAAGGCTTTGGTGACCCGGATGCGCGGCTATCTCACCGAGCTGACCCAGGAGGTGTGGCAGCTCGAACAGCGCGTTTCCGGGGGTCATCTCGGCAATCCCGAACCGTTCCTGGACGAGTTGTTCTGGGTCCGGCACGGCCTGCTCACCATCAGCACCATGGCCGCGACCAATCGTGAGGTGATGGGCCGGATGGTCACCATCGGTGCCTTCGGCGAAGGTGATACCCACGCGCTGCTGGAGGATATCGTCGACCGTTTCCAGCGGCTCTCGGTGATGGCCGACAGCCAGAAGGCCTATCTGCAGGGGGCGATCGAGTTCTACCAGGCGCGAACCACCACAAAGATGACGGTCGCTGCCGAACGGCTCGCGATGATCGCGGCCGTCACCGCCCCGGTCACCGCGGTGTCCTCGGTTCTCGGCATGAACCTGATCGTCAATCAGGACACTCAGTGGCAGGCGATCTTCATCTCCGTGCTGGTCATGGTGGCGCTGGCGACGGTGCTACTGCTCTGGGCCAAGCGCCGCGGCTTTTTCTGACGTGCCCCGCCGCGTCGCGCCCCAGAGCCCGACGCCGATACCCACGGCCGCACCGCCGAGGCCGATGAGCTGCTCGGACCGCTTCAGGTCGTGGTGCACGCTCAACCCGCCGAGCAGGTCCGCCGCGTCGGCCCCACCGGAGGCGAGGAACCAGCCGCGGGTGTTCTTCCCGCGCAGCGCCGCGCTCGCGAGCAGACCGCCGATCAACGCGTCGCGGTAACCCATCGAATACAGCAGGAGTCGGTGGGTGCCCTGCGGCACGTCCGTCGCACCCCACAACCGGTTGGCCCGGACGGGGTCGATGAGGAACTGGATGCCAGAGGCAAGGCGAATACTGCCCGCGACGAGCGCGGCACGGTCGATCGACATGGCTGGCAGCCTAGGGTCAGTTCTTGGCTCGCACGCCCAGAATGTGAAACACATACTCGGGAGCGACAATAAAGGCCAGCGACTGCACCGGAACCTGAGCCAGTACGTCCTCGGTCAGCGGCTGCCGATACTGCAGCGACAGCTCCCCGTGGAAGCGGGGGTCGACACGGCCAACGTCGAGGTCCAGCCGTACCCCGTCCGCGGACAGGGTGACTTTCGCCGGCCCGCCGCTCTCGGCGTCCCAGCGTTGGTCGATCGTCGGTCCGTCCAACCGCGGGGCCGACGGGAAGGTGGCGTAGAGCCGTTTGCGGGTGATGGCCAGCATGCCGTTTCCGCGGTTGCCGCTCGCAGCGGAGAACAGGCCGGGTACCGAACCGCTGAATCGCAGGCTGACACCGACCTTCTCGGCCAGGTAGACCAGCCCTTCGGATTCGAGCTGGGCTCGTAGCTGCATCGGCACCTTGGTGCGGTTGAAGAGGTCGCGGACACTCATCTCGGGATCCTAGAACCTCACCTGCGGTGTGGGAGGTTACTATCGCGCAACCTCATTCGGGGTTCGCTCCCAAGACGAGAATATGAGTGCCATGACCGCCTGCCCACAGTGTTCCGCCCCCGTCACGGACTCCGACCGGTGCTGCGACATCTGCGGCGCGGCGCTGTCGCAGGCCAGCCGGGTCGCCATCCCGCGGGCCGTCGACACCCCCGACAGGCCGGACCGCGACGAGGCCCAGTTGGGGCCGGTCGCACTGATCACCGACCGCGGGCTCGAACATGACCGTAACGAGGATGCTGCAGCGGCCGCCATATTGGGCAGCGCGATCGTCGTCGCCGTCTGTGACGGGGTGTCCAGCTCGGCTGACGCCGACCGGGCGGCCACCGCCGCCTCGGTGGCCGGTGTCGAGGCCATGCTCGTCGCGCTCGTCCGATCGCCATCGCCACGTGCGGCGGTGTTCGCCGGTCTCGCCGCCGCGGCGCAGGCGGCCAGGGATCAGGACACCGGCCCCGACCTGGCGATCGCGCCGTCGTGCACCTACACGTCGGCGCTGGTGCTGGCGAATGATGATGGGGCCGTGCAGATTACGGTCGGCAATGTCGGTGACAGCCGGGTGTACTGGCTGCCGGACCCGCCCGCGACGCCGCAGCAGCTGACCGTCGACGACTCCGTCGCGCAGGAACTCATTGCCGCGGGCGCCGCCGCCGATTCGCCCGCCGTGCAGCGTGGTGCGCACACCATCACCCGGTGGTTGGGCGCCGATAACGACGCCGCGCCGTGGGCGGATACCAGCGTGCAGACCATCGTCGCGGAGGGCCCCGGCGCACTGCTGCTCTGCAGCGACGGGCTGTGGAACTATCTGCCCGACGCCGCCGACCTGGCCAGCTTCGTCACCGGCGCCGACGCCGCCGCGGCGGCACGCGCCCTCACCGAATATGCCCTGGCCGCCGGCGGCAACGACAACATCACCGTCGCGGTCATCCCGATCGCGCCCGCGGCTGCACAATCCGGGCACTAGTAACTCCCCACCGCGTCATCAATTGATGACGTGCCCCAGCCTTGTCACCCACCCGCCGCATACTTCGCCTATGACGGATCTGCCCGATGATCTCCGCCGCGCGATCGAAGAGTTCGAGCGGGAGTTGGAGGCTCACGAGCCGCTGGGCCCACCCGTCCCCGATCCCGTGGTCGCCGAAATCTTCACCAACGCATGCCGGCGCGAACTCGCGCTTGCCCGCGACAATCTCGCCAGTGCCCGCGAGCGATATGAAACCGCCATCCGCGAAGCCCGTACGGCCGGATATTCGTGGGGCGAGATCGGAAGACTGCTTGGCGTATCCAAGCAACAGATCCATCGCCAGTTCAGCAGGAAGATCGCCTGAGATCGGTTCAATCAGCGCCGTCCCGCCACCTGATCCGTCATGCTCGGATCGGAGCGACGGGGGTCGTCATGAAGAATGCTGCATTGGTTACCGCCCTGGCAGGGATGCTGCTGGCCGGTTGTACGACGGGATCAACGGCGGAGCACGCCACGACTCCGGCGGGCGTCACCTCTTTGTCCGCAGCCGCGAAAGCCGCGAGCTTGGTGGGGTTGGGCGAAGAGGCCGCCCCCGACACGGTGCCGTGGTCCGACGTCGGGCCGGGCTGGTTGTTGGCCACGTGGAGCCCGGCCGTCGCCAGGGACGGGTATGAGGCGACGACCACCGTGGCGACCACCCTGTACCTGGTCAATCCGAAGGGGGGCCGCTACCCGCTCACGACGTTCCCGCCGCCGGGCGACGCGGCCGCGCCCTACTTAGAAGATTGGTCGGGCGACGGTAGCAAGGCGCTGTTTTACGACTGGGGCACCGGCACCAATGCCGACCACACCACGACGTTGCTCGTCGACTTGCACACCGGCACGCAGACCCCGGTCGCTCTCAAGGCCGGTGACACGCGCTTCACGCTGCCCGATGGTAAGGCGTTGTTGTGGACCAATTCGCCGGCCGATGCTGGCCCCGCGACGCTCGAACGGTACGACCTGGCCGGCAATCTTCAACTGGCCTATCCCGTCGACCAGCTCGACAGCACCTTCAGCGGTTCGTATCTCTCCACGCCCGACGGGACCCGGCTTGTGCTGGGCACCAGCGCAGGTCTGGTCCTGATGGGTAACGACGGCACCGTCGGCGATTCGCTGTCGGTCCCCGGCCAGAAGAACTGCAATCCGGTGCGGTGGTGGGACGCTTCGACCGTCCTGGCCTCCTGCAATGTCGACAGCGAGAGCTACGCAAGCCGGTTGTGGTTGGTGCCCGTCGACGGCAGCGCAGCCACCGCGCTGACCGCGCTGAACGACGGGAGCGGAAGCCCCGATCTGGCCGATCTCAACGCATGGAAGCTGCCGGCAGGGACATTTGTCCAGGCCGCATCCGGCTGCGGGACGGTCTACCTGGCCAAACTCAACCCCGACGGCTCGACATCGAAAATCGACGTCCCTGGCACCGAGGGCAGCGTGAAGGTTGTCGGCGTCGACGGCGACCACCTTGTCCTGCAAGCGAACCTCGGCTGCGAGCGAGGCGAGTCAACACTCGACTACGACCCGGCCACCAATACCGCAACCGTTCTTCTCGGGCCGTCGGTCAACGGCGGTGGCGTGTTTACCACCCTGGCGTATGCGGGCCAGCGATAGGGCCGGCGTGGTGAAATGAGCCGTGCCGCGCAACATCTCCCGACAGACCTTCGTCCGCGGTGCACTCGGTGCCGCGGCTGCCGGTGTGCTGTTGAGTGGGTGCCGGGCGACAGCGTCGTCGGCTCCCCCATCTCAGGTGAGTGGGCCGCCGGACTGGGCCGCCCTGAGCTCGTCGTTGGACGGCGGCGTCGTCCTACCGTCTGCTGGTGACTTCGGCTCGGCGAAGGGCCTTTTCAACACCCGCTTCGCCTCGTCGACACCCGCCGCCGTGGTGGTCGTGCACTCGCCGTCGGATGTGCAGAAGGCGTTGGCCTTCGCCGCGTCCAGTGGTCTGAAGGTGACTGCTCGCAGCGGTGGGCACTCGTATGTCGGTGCCTCCGCCGCCGATGGTGCGCTGGTGTTGGACCTGCGGCAACTGCCCGGCGGTGTGGTGTTCGATGCCGCGTCCGGGTTGGCGACGGTGTCAGCCGCAGCCAATCTGATGTCGGTGCAGGCTGCGCTTGCCCCGTACGGACGGTCCATTCCAACGGGCAGCTGCCCTTCTGTGGGTGTGGCGGGGTTGACGCTGGGTGGCGGGCTGGGTGCTGAGGCTCGTCAACATGGCCTGACCTGTGATGCGTTGGAATCGGTATCGGTGGTGCTGCCGTCTGGCTCGAGCGTCACGGCGTCGGCCGATAGCGAGGCTGATCTGTTCTGGGCGCTGCGCGGTGGTGGGGCGAATATCGCTGTTGCGACGTCGTTTACGTTCCGGACGTTCGAGACCGGCGACCGGGACGTGGTGACGCTGACGTTCCCCAAGCCGGCGACCGCCCAGGTGATTCATGGGTGGTCTCAGTGGCTTGCCGCCGCGGATCGGGCCGTGTGGGGCATGGTCAATGTCACGGCGGATTCGGGCTGGCGGTGCAGCGTCATCCTGGCGACTCCCCCAGGCTCGGGGCCGTCACTGGCGGGTGACTTGGCCGCGGCGATAGGTGCTCAGCCGCTGACCAATTCGACCCGAACGCTGAGCCATATGGCCTTCGTCGACTATTTCAGCGGCGGTGCTGATGCGGTGCGGCCACGGGCATTCACAGCGGGGTCGGACATCGTCGGTGAGATGACGGAGGCGGCTGCGGAAGGGATCGTCGCGGCGATGTCAGCCTGGCCCGCGTCGGCGGGCGCGGCGACCGCGGTGGTGGAATCCCTGAGCGGAGCTGTGCAGGATGTCGCGCCGGGAGATTCGGCGTTTCCGTGGCGGCGACAGGCGGCAACCGTGCAGTGGTACACCGAGTCCTCGGAGCCTGCCGGGTCGGAGTGGCTGGGGGCTGCGCACGCGACGTTGGGCGCGAATTCGGTTGGTGGGTATGTGAATTACCTGGAACCAGGAACCTCGGCCACTCGATATTTCGGTGACAATGCAGGTCGGTTGGCGAGTATCCGTCAACGCTACGATCCGGCCACGTTGATGGTCGACGGGTTCAGTTGACCCTCCCCGTCCGCAAAAGTCGGGGCACTAGTAACTCCCCAGCGCGTCATCAATTGATGACGCCCGCCAGTCTTGTCACCCACCCGCCGCAGACTTCGTCTTCTACGCGAGCTCCGATGGTCGAATCAGCCCACACTCTCCGATTCAGGCCGCCGCGCCCTGACCTAGAGCACCTTCGAAAGAAACTCCTGCAGCCGTGGGTGTTTGGGGTTATCGAAGAGCTCAGCGGGGGGTGCGTCCTCGACGATCTTCCCGCCGTCCATGAACAACACCCGGGATGCCACCTCCCGCGCGAAGCCCATCTCGTGCGTCACCACCACCATCGTCATCCCGCCGAGGGCCAACTCGCGCAGCACTTCGAGAACGTCGCCAACCATCTCGGGATCCAGCGCGCTGGTGGCCTCGTCGAACAGCATGATCGACGGATTCATCGCCAGGGCACGGGCAATCGCGACGCGCTGCTTCTGCCCGCCCGATAGCGTCGACGGTTTCACGTGTGCCTTCTCGGCCAGGCCGACCTGATCGAGCAGAGCCAATGCCTTCTTCTCTGCTGCTGCCTTGTCCAGCTTCTTGGTCAGCAACGGAGCGAGGGTGACGTTATCGATCACCGACATGTGGGGAAACAGGTTGAAGTGCTGAAACACCATTCCGATGTGCTGGCGTACCTGGTCCAGATCAACCTTCTTATCGGTCAGATCGAACTCGTCGACCGTCACCTTTCCGGCGGTAATGTCCTCCAGCTTGTTCAGGCACCGCAGGAATGTCGACTTACCCGAACCCGACGGCCCGATGACACAGACCACTTCACCCGCACTGATTGTGGCGTCGATACCGTTGAGCACCACCAGTTCGCCGAACGACTTTTTCAGGTCTTCGATCCGAATCTTCACGGCGCCTTTGGGTTCGGCCGCCGCCGCCTCAGGAATGAGATCGGTCATTTCACCATCCTTTTCTCGAGACGGTCCGACAGCTTGGTCAGCGCCATGATGACGACGAAGTAGATGATGCCGATGATCAGCCACATGTTGAACGACTGGAAGTTTCTGGCGATGATGATTCGCCCGGTCTGTGTCAGCTCGGCAATACCGATCACCGACAGGATCGACGTGTCCTTCAAGGTGATCACGAACTGGTTGATATAGGACGGAATCATCGTGCGGATGGCCTGCGGCAGAATAACTTTCCGCATCGTCGGCAGGTAGCCGATACCCAGGCTGCGCGCGGCTTCCATCTGGCCCTTATCGACCGACTGGATGCCGCCGCGGACGATCTCGGTCATGTAAGCGCCGGCGTTAAGCGAGAGCGTAATGATGCCCGCCGTCAACGCTGACATCTGGAATCCGAGCGCCGACGGGATGCCGAAGTAGATGAAGAACGCTTGTACCAGCAGTGGTGTGCCACGGAAGATGTCGACGAACGTGGTGCCGAT
Organism: Mycobacterium sp.; assembly: GCF_965229105.1. Taxonomy (GTDB): domain Bacteria; phylum Actinomycetota; class Actinomycetes; order Mycobacteriales; family Mycobacteriaceae; genus Mycobacterium. The sequence goes on along the minus strand of NZ_OZ245858.1, from coordinate 3,822,100 downwards.
AGCGCGCAACCAGATCGACCGGGACACCCTGAACAGCCCGAAGATGATGCCCAGTAGCAGCGCGATCGCGATCGAGATGACCGTCAAGATGATGGTCATCTTCAGGCCTTCGAGCAGGATCGGGAACGTGCTCTTCAACAGGCCGAAGAACGAATTATCGGCGGTGGTCGCGGCTTCGCCGAGATAGCCGCTGATGATCTCGTCGTAGCGTCCCGACTCGCGCAGGTTCTTCAGACCGGTGTTGAACTTGGTCAGCAGCTCGGCGTTTTGGCCCTTGTTGACCGCGAACCCGTAGCTGGAGCCCTTCTCTTTGGGCGTAACCGTTTTCAGGCCGTTGCCCTGGGCGATCCCATAGGCCAGCACTGGATAGTCATCGAAGACGCCCACGGAATTGCCTGTACGCACTTCGTCGTACATCGATGCCGAATCGGCGAAGGAGACGATGTCGAAGCCGTACTTGTCCTTGATCGACTCGGCGAACGTGGCGCCCTCGGTGCCGTTCTTGACGGCGACCCGCTTGCCGCGCAGGTCATCGTAGGACTTGACGTCGTTATTGGAGGCCAGCACCGCCATCTGCACGCCGGACTCGAAGTACGGATCGGAGAAGTCGAACACTTCTTTGCGCTTGTCGGTGATCGACATGCCCGCGATGACGCCGTCAACCTGGTTGGCCTGCACCGCCTGCAGGGCCGCATCGAAGCCCAGCGGCTTGATGTCGACCGTGAAGCCCTGGTCCTTGCCGATCTCCCTGATCAGGTCCATGTCGATACCGACGAAATTGCCTTGCGCATCCTGGAATTCGAAGGGGGCGAAGGTCGTATCGGTGGCGATGACGTAGTTCTCGCCGGCTGCCGATGCGGTCCCGGGGGCGACGATTCCGGAGCCGATGAGGCTCACCAGCAGCGCGGTAAGCAATACCGTCAGCCGGTGCGGGAATCTTCGTGCTCGTGTCCGACTGGCGTGCCGTGACCATTCGGCTGGCATCCGTGACTCCCTTCGTGGCGTGCAGAGAATGAACCACGCTAGTACCGCGGCACGAGTCGCGCCGGTTATTGGGTGAATGACGGAGCCGTCACGGATCCACATCGAGGTGCTACGGCCCGTTCCGAATCAGGCTGTCCGTGCTGGGTTCAATCGGAATACGTCGCATGCGTTGACGAACCGCGCCCACTCCACATGCCGTGGTCGTGTCGGGTCTTGGATGGTGGCGTCCTCACTTACCACCATGCCGGGCCCAACCGGTGCCAATAGTTCCGCCAGCGCCACAATGTGTCCAGCTGGGCTGTCGGCAAAACTCTGGAACACCCGGGTTCGGATGTGCTCCTGCGCTACGCGGATGCCCTCAGCGAGATCGAGAGCCGGCACCCGTAAGGAACCGTTGCAGCGGGCCACCTGCTCCTCGTAGCGGTCCTCCCAGCATTCGGTCTGCCAACCGCTCCACAGCTGCGGCAGCGCCTGGAAAATACCCATGGTGTCCGCGGTCTGCCACGCCCCGACAGTTCTCGCTTTTACGTCGATATGCACGCCGCCCTCCGGAATCATGTTGAGCGCCAGCTTCTTCACCCCGCGGCCGGGCAACGCGTGCAACAGTTCCGGTCCGAGCCAGGCTTTACTGAGGTGCCAGCACAACGGCCACATACGCAGCTCTCCTGCGGCGTCGACGACGGAAACCAAGTGGCACAACTCGTTCCGGTCTGGTGCTAGTCGTATCGTCGGTTTTCTGTCCCAAGGGTCTTCGCGCAGCGTGGCTCCGACGTACCCGGCGATTTCGGTCGTTCCGTCATATGCCCAGCCAACCTCGAAACCAGGCCACAGCTCGGCGAGCACCGTCATCAGGGCTCGGCGTATCGGCATCTCGACCATGAGTTCCTCACCGAAGAACAGCAGCCTGCGTCGGTCGAGGTCAATCACCGCTCCGCCGTCAGCCCACAGCGGGTCCGTCCACTCACTCTTGGAGCAGTGCCGCAACGACCGCACATATCGCAGCGCCGGTTCGGGGCCCCCAATGAGCGCATCCACCATTCGACAGCCCGCCCAGTGCGAGTAGTAGAGCTGCCAATCGTGATTCTCGACGACGACGATGTTCGCTCTGTTGCCCATCGCTCTCCCCTATTGACCTGTGGCGCAGTTCCTTCGTGCGCCGATGAAAGGGAGTATGCGCCGAGGGTCCGACATCGATTTCGAACTGGTCCAGAGGTCTAGTGATCATCGCCAGGTGGCCACCTCGCTGCCCCACGCTGTCGACGTATTTTTAAGCACTCGACGGAACGATCCAACCCGGATGGGAGGATACAAGCGTGACGGGTTACGACATCATCGGTGACGTTCACGGCTGCGCTTCAGCGCTGACAGATCTGCTTACTGCTCTCGGCTATCGAGAGGACGTCGCGATTGGCGCGTATTCGCATCCTCATCGGCAGGTCATTTTTGTCGGTGACCTCGTCGACCGAGGAGGAGAGCAGCTCCTAGTGCTGGACCTCGTCAAGCGGATGGTCGACTGCGGAACTGCCCAAATCGTCATGGGCAACCATGAATTCAACGCGATTGCGTACGGCACTCCCGACCCTGACCGCAGCGGCGAGTACCTCCGATCGCACAGCGATAAGAACAACAAACAGCATCAGGCTTTTCTCGATCAGGTCACCGGAGACGTTCGCACCGGCTACCTCGAGTGGTTCAGATCGATGCCGCTATGGCTCGATTTAGGGGGTATTCGGGTCGTGCACGCGTGTTGGCACGAACCGTCGATGCGCGTGGTCGAGACGGCGCTGGGATCAAATCGCTTCAGCTCAGCTGACCTGTTCGCCCGCGCAACACGCAAAGGAGATCAGCTGTATGACGCGATCGAAGTGTTGCTCAAGGGACCGGAAATTGGCTTGCCGGAGTTTGGGTTACCTGCGTATCGCGATAAGGACGGCCACGTCCGCGACAGTGCAAGGGTCGCCTGGTGGAGAGAAGACGCCAGTACGGTACAAGACCTTGTCGTCATGGATGGCAACTTCATGACGGAAGGCGGCGAGCCGTATCCGGAGCTCTCGCAGGTCGTCACCCCAGATTCGTCCGCGAGTTCATTCACCTACCGCGGTGAAGTTCCCGCGTTCTATGGGCACTATTGGCGTACGGGCCTGCCAGTAAGGGGTTTTGACTTCACTGAGCGCACGGCGTGTGTCGATTTCAGCGCAGTCAAGGGCGGCGACCTCGTCGCCTACCGATGGGACGGCGAGAGCGAAATCCAAGAGGATCACTACTTCGGTGTCGCGGGCTGACCGCTAGATAGAACGTACGGCGTATGCGCGCGGCTAGCGGGTGAGCGCCACGAGGTCACCCTTGATCGCCCAGCGTCGATCTACCGGTTCAGCGGAGAGCAATTCGCCGGCAACGCAGAGGTGGTCCGAGGGATCCCACTTCACTCCTTCGCGGTAGGGGTAGACAAGCCTCGGCACGACCCCCAGCACGGCCCGGCGTTGATCGAGCAGGTGCCGAGAGATCTCGACGGAATCTCCCGGGAGATATTTCGCAAGCCGCGCAACGACTTCTGGCAGGACTACCGGATCAGAATGCGCCTGGAACGCGGAGATCACCCCGTCGAAGATCCCCTTCACCAGTCCGCCCCACACAGGCTGATAGCCCAGCGGCGGACGAATCTGAACCCTGACGGCGAACGGAGTCTCAGACGCAGCCGGCTCGAACACTGTGGCGTCGCCCCGGGCGAGCGCCAGCCACACCTGTGCCAGCTTCTTGCCGCCTGCGAACGCGCCCAGATCGGCCCAGTCGAACGTCGCCAATGTTCGACCCACTCGCCAATCCACAAAGCTGCCTGATCGCGGCGCGAGCGCATAGCGATAGCAGAACGGATAATCGCCACCGTCGGGCGACGGCGGTACAGCGGCGCCGTGTTCGAAGCGGATGCCGTTGCGGCCGGCGACTCTGAACGAGTCAATGTTGTAGAGCAAGACGTTCTCGATGTCGGCGTTGGGAAGCTTAGAACCGAAGTACGCGGCGTGCAGCACCTGGCTCGCCGTCGGTACTAGTTGTCGGCAACGGCCGCGGATCTCGGTCCGCAGCTGCTGCTGCCAGGCCGGTAGGCGTTCAAAGCGGATGTAGTCATCAGTCCACGCTTCGACCACCGACCTCTCCGCTGCCGGTCCGTGGATCTCGCAACGGCCCGGAGGCACAGGAGCCGCCGTCGCCTGCTCGGCCGGCTTGGTTGATGTGCGTTTCGCGCCACCGTGCACAGGGCGGCAGGTCCCGCACGGCGGAAGCGACTGGCCCACCTGGTCGGCCGCCCACTGCTCCAGGTCGACCAAATGTTCCGCGCATACCTTCACGTATGGTCCGGTCCACACACCCCCGCGAGGGTTCTTCCCGTTGATTGTCCAGCAACCTGCGTGGTGCACTTTCGCTTCGGCCGCACTGTGGCCGCGCCCGATGTTGATGACGTACCCATCGGGATGGTCGGCGAGCCAGGTCAGGTAACCGGCGTCGTCATCGCGGAACTCATGCGCGCTTTCGAACCGCGAAACACTTTTCACTGCAGTCAAAATCGGACCCCTTGCGGCTTCAATATGGATAGGAACTCAGCGGTGCAGTTCAATCACGGGCAGGATTCGACATCCACGCGCACGACGCCGAAGTCGATGGCGGTTCCCTTCGCGAACGTCTCACCCGGAGCAGGGGTCGAAGTGCAGACCTGCCAGTTGCGGTCGAGGACCTGGCGTCGTCCTTGCCCGGTCAGGTCGGTCGAGCTGGAGAAGAAGACCTTGCCGTCAGTCAACGCCTGGATGGCGTCTTGAGCGGATTGCAGGTTCTGCCCGCGAAGATCTGGCATGGTCCAAGACTGTTCCGGCGCTGCCGGTGGCTCGACCGATGTCGACGACGCCCGTGTCGACTGTTTCGTCGATGACGGCGGGCGACTCTCGCCGCTGCCGCACCCCGCGACAACCAACGCCAGCAGTGCAGCAGGAATGACGTATCGGACCATGACGACTCCCCCTGTGTCGAGACTGTCTCGCAGCAGAGCGCACTCTAATCCAAGCCACCGACAGAGCCTTTCGAACCGTGCGTACTTGTCGGTGGCCGTTCTTGTCGGTGCCCGTTGACACAATCCCCCAATTGATTCTTGAGGGGGAAGACATGAGTCGACGAAGGGGTCGATCGAACGACGGCGGCGGTCTGCCCGCGGTGATCGGGATGCTGTTCGTTATCGGTCTGGTGATCAAGTACATCTGGTGGATCGTCGGAGCGCTGGCTGTCGCGGCGGCGGTCTACGCGATTGGCGAGCTGATCCGGGGCAACCAGGCCAATGCGGCGGCCAAAGCACGAGCCAATGCGGCCATTGCTGCGCGCGCCGACGAACAGCACAACTGGGTGCTGCACGGTGACGACCGCGGTATATACGGGCCCGATGGTGCCAAGCTGATGCACTACATCGACGGCGGGATCAGCGAGGAAATCGCGAGGCGCAGTCAGCCCCAGGCGCTGCCGCGTGACGATACGTTCGGGCCGCGGTTTGAAGGTTAGACCTGCACACATTGACGCGCCTCGGTAGTTTCGTCACCGGAATTCATTGCGACGCGGTGAGTCGGTGCGCAAGGTCAGGGCCGCCAACCTCCTCAATGAAGTCGGGATCTCCGCAGACGACGAGTTGATCACGCGCCCTTGATAATCCGACGTAGAGGCGTTCACGTGATCGCTCGAATTTGCCGCTGTCGTTGACCACCAAGACGACGCAGCGCCGTTCCAAGCCTTTGAAGCCGAGCACATGGCCGTAGAACACCTGGTCGGCATCCCAGAACGAGTCCCAGTAGGCGCTATGGCCATCGCGCTGACGTTCGGTTTGCTCAGGATGACGGCTACCCGTGGTCAGCAGGGCGAGATCCTCTGGCCGCCAACCCTCGTCGAGTAGGAGGTCTATCTGATCATCTCCCACATTCATCGCATCGTCGCGGCCACATGGAACGAAGCGCACCGCAGGCCCCTCGCCGCCGAGAAAGCGCATCGGGTGATCGACGAGGGGTTGGAATGCATTGGCAATCTGGCGCGTGTTCCGCAGGTTGTGATCGAGGATCAGTGGGACGAGCGGTACCGGCGGTGAACCGTGTCGGTTGAAAACGCGCTGGCCTTCGTCGCTGAACACGTACAGGCCGCCGTCGTCTACATCACGTAAAGCCGCCAGCAGGGGGTCCCACCACGCGTCGGCGAAATCCTGGGCTTCATCGACGACCACCGCGTCGAAGCGTTGACCGGGCACCAGTTGTGCTGCCAGATCGGCCATCTGGAGCGGCAGGTCGTGCTCCCAAAACTTGACAGTATCGTCGTTGCGTAAGGACTCATCAGGACCTTCGGGCGCCCCCCATTGGACACCGAGCGCGTGGAACTCCCCGACGTAGGCGGGTCGTTGACGGCGCGGCCAGGTCGCCGCGATGCGTTCGAGGTAGGACGCCAGGCCGTGGGAGTAGCAGACCAGCGCGACCCTTTCGCCGCGTTGCGCCAGGCGGCGAGCCTGCTCCATCGCAAGGAACGTCTTGCCGCTGCCTGCACCGCCGCGAACTTCGACTCTGTTCAGCAAGCGTGTGGCGTCGAGGATGACCGACTGGTGCTGCGTCAGCGCGTCGGCGGCGTCCTCATTGGCCAGGGCACGCGACACCACGTCTCGCTGAGGTAACCCTCTGCCACTCAACGCAACTGTCAGCTGCTCGATGCCCTCGCGAGTTAGCAACGGCCGGTCAAGTTCCTGACGCACCTACACATGACGAAGCTTTGAGACCAGATCCCGAAGATCCTGACGGTCTATAACTTTCCAGCGTGGGCACTCGGGAAGGTCGAAGTCAGTAGGCAATTCCGTGTTCGGCAATACGATGACGTGATCCCAGCGCAGCCTGCCTTGTGTCCACCGCGGATCCTTCTCGACGAAGTCGCGCAACGCGTAGCAGGCTTCGCGGGCTTGGCGCACCGGTTCGATTTTGCGCTCTCGTCCGCCACGGATCTGGCGCCAGCCTTCGCCGTCATGCCATACCTCGCCACCCTTGACCTCCAGGCACACGATGCCGGCGTTGTCGATCGCAACGATGAAGTCGACCTCGTGGTCTTTGAGGTGATCGGTCACGCGTTGACCCGGCACGACGAGATCGTTGGGTTCGAGCTGGTCGATCAACGCCTGGTAGGTGCTGCGCTCAGAGGCATTGAGACGTGGGCGCTCGTTGGGTGTAATGCTCATGGTGCTGTTTCCCCTGGCCTGCAGTGCGTGTCAGTTCCCCCCGCGCATCGGAACTTGCCGAATGCTAGCTGGCGCACCCGGCCCTTTCGCCGATGCCTGCCTGGTACTCCGAAAGCGCCGCGCAAATTGACCCCAAGCGGTGCGCAAGACTGCCGATCGAGGCCGGAAAACACCCGTTGGACTATTGGTTGAATCGTCGCCTGGACCGGCGTTGTGCCCCCATGTACAGCGTCCAATCGGACGGTGGAGTTACAGTCGTCAAGGTCATACCTGACGGATGTCAGGCGACATACGTCAGCGGTTCAAAGTCCGCGTCCTGCGGGCGGCCTCACTGTGGAGGAATCAGATTGCCCACGCTCTATCGAGATACCGGTTATACGCTCGCACATTTGGTTCTCGACATTGGCGCCGGTCGGATAGCACTTCCTGACATCCAGCGTCCGTTTGTCTGGTCATCAGCCAAGGCTCGCGACTTGTTCGATTCGATGTACCGCGGATATCCGATAGGCACGATCATGCTGTGGGAGACCGGTGTTGACGCTGGGACCAGGAAGATCGGCGAGAGCGAAACCGGGTCACCGAGGCTCTTGATCGTCGATGGTCAGCAGCGCCTCACCTCTCTTTATGCTGTGCTCACCGGCGAGCACGTCCTGACGAAGACTTTCGACCAGAAGCGCATCCGCATCGCCTTTCGACCCTCCGATGAGACATTCGAGGTCACTGACGCCGCGATCGAGCGTGATCCTGAGTTCATCCCGGACATCACGGCGCTATGGACCGAGGGTTACAGGCCGACAGTTCGTCAATTCCTGAAGCAACTCAACGAAATCCGAGACGGTGGTCTATCGGAGGCCGAAGAAGATCTCTTGGAAGACCACATCAACAGAGTCCACGATCTCGACGCCTTTCGATTTCAGGTGATCGAGCTCGACAAGACCGCAGACGAAGAGCAAGTCGCCGAGATCTTCGTCCGGATCAACTCTGAGGGTGTGAAGCTCAACCAAGCGGACTTCATCCTGACATTGATGTCGGTGCACTGGGAAAAGGGCCGTCGCGAGCTCGAGGCCTTCAGTCGCGCAGCGGTCGATACCGCGACAACGGGCGCCAACCCGCGGAATCCCTATATCGAGCCCAGTCCCGATCAGATGCTCCGAGTCGGAGTGGCATTCGCTTTTCGCCGCGCTCGGTTGCAGTTCGTCTACAGCATCCTTCGCGGAAAGGATCTTGACACGGGCGCTGTCAGCGCCGACCGGCGCATTGAACAGTTCGGCATCCTCTCCGCCGCCCAAGAGAAGGTCCTCGATCTGACGAACTGGCACGAATTCCTCAAATGCCTGTACACCGCGGGGTTCCGACATCGTCGGATGATCACTTCGAACAACGCATTGCTGTTCAGCTATGCCCTCTGGCTCATCGGGCGCTTTGATTTCGGCCTCGATCTCCAGTCTCTTCGTCCGGTGATCAGTCGATGGTTTTTCATGGCTCACACAACCGGCCGTTACTCGTCGTCGCCGGAATCTCAGCTGGAATCTGACCTCGGGAGAATCAACGACATGGCCGAGGGCGATGGCCGAGCCTTCGTTGCGGAATTGGACCGCATCGTCGCGGCGAACTTCACGAACGACTATTGGGAGATCTCCCTGCCGAACCGGCTCGACACCTCGTCGCCACGTTCACCCGCGCTGTTCGCCTACCTCGCAGCGCTCAATCTGCTGGATGCAGAAGTGCTTTTCAGCGATGTCAAGGTCAGACAGCTGCTCGAACCCTCGACCGTTGCACCCAGATCGATGGAACGACATCACCTGTTTCCGAAAAGATATCTGGCCACAAGCGGCGTGACAAGTACTCGGCAGGTCAACGCCATCGCCAACATGGCGTTCCTGGACTGGGCCGAGAATGCATCGATCAGCGACAAAGGGCCGGGCCAGTACTGGCCCACGATGGCAGCCACGGTGCCCGCCAATCGCCTCAAGCGGCAGGTACATCTCCATGCTTTGCCGGTCGGCTGGGAGCAGCTTGATTATTCGACCTTCCTCGACAGACGCCGCTCACTGATCGCCAAGGTTGTGCGCGAGGGCTTCGTGACGCTATGGGGAGCCACAGAAGCACCACTGGACGCAACAATCGAAGATGTCATCAGCGCCGGCGAATCCCAGACCACAGAGTTCAAGTCGACAGCGCGCTGGAATCTCCATACACAGCAGCCCGATCCGAAACTCGAGCACGTTGTGGTGAAGACGGTGTGCGGTTTCCTCAATGCGGAGGGAGGCACACTACTCATCGGCGTTGATGACGAAGGCCAAATCCTCGGCCTCGACAGCGACTTCAGCACGCTGGGCGCCAAGGGCAACGCCGACGGCTATGAACTCTTTTTGAGACAGCTTTTGGACACGAATCTTTCGGTCGCAACTGCTATGACGGTACGTATCCGGTTCGAATCTGTTCGTAGCCAACACATTTGCGTGGTTGCTGTCGCAGCGTCGGGTAAACCGGTCTTCGCTAAGCCTGCGAAGGGAGCACCGGGCGGCGCAGAGGAGTTCTGGGTGCGTACAGGCAATGCGACGAAGCAGTACCACGGGGACGACTTGTTCGAGTACCGCGAAGGACACTGGGGCTAGAGGCAGCCGGCCACACAAGCAGTCTTCACCCGAGCGCGAGAAAGGCATCACCGTTGGATGAAGCAGCGTTCCCAGGCGATGTGAGTTCTAGGGACCAGCGCCTGATGACGCGTTTTCTCCGTCGAACTTTGTCGCCGCAAGAAGCCAGAGCAGCGCTCGCACGTTTCTCCAGCGACAGTCGAGGCCGATCTATCGAGTGGATCGTTGCGGCCGCCGAAAGGGAGACGACTCCCCCCAAGACGCTTCGCCTCCCGGACGACAGTGTGGTTGACCTGCTCGTCGAACTCGCCGGTACAGATCTTCTCGCCGACCGTGAACTCCGCAGGATCATCACGAGCAAAAGCGATGCCCGCACCCTGTCGAAGCTGCACGAATATCCTTCGACGACCCGAGGCAGAGGCGGTGATCGCTCGAAAGTCAACGCGGTCGCCCAGCGCAAGTGGCATCCAGGTAAATCTTGGGCAACGTACTTCGTGATGACAGTTCGGATGCCGCTCGCATTCGCAGGATGGAAAAGCGAAGCGGCACTTCCCGATACGCTCGATGTCGAACCTTGCGTGAAACTCCCGCCCTTGGCCGACTTCCAGCAAGAACTCTTCGAACAACTTCTTGCGGTACTCCACGGCCCGAGCGACGAGAACAGGGCGATCCTGACGCTTCCCACGGGCGCCGGAAAGACCCGAACGGCCGTTCAAGCTCTCCTGTCGTGGAGACAGTCGCGGACAGATCGTCCGATCATTCTCTGGGTTGCGCAGAGCGATGAACTGTGCGAGCAAGCGGTACAAGCACTTCGAGAAGTGTGGTTCGACTTGGGCCATGGTGACATGTCGTTCCGAGAGACTCTCACCATCGGTCGCCTGTGGGGCATCAAGAACGCTGTCCCCTGGGAATGCGGTGCGGTGGTGGCAAGCGTCCAAAAGCTTCATACAGCGGCACAGGGTGAGGGCAGCGATCTGACACCGGAAGACCTTCAAATTCTCGGCGAGAAATGCGGTGCCGTGGTGATAGATGAAGCACATCGCGCACTTGCGCCCAGTTATGGCACCGTTCTTACTGCTCTCGGCTTCAACTTCCGCTTGAAAAGCGCAGAGACGGCTTTGATCGGACTCACAGCGACACCACGACGGAACAGCGACGAGGAAACAAGACGGCTGCGCCGTAGGTTTCACAATCAGATTCTCAACGTCCCCAGCCTTGGTGAAGATCCCGTACAAACCTTGAGAGGTCAAGGTGTCCTTGCGAGGATCGACTACGAAAGTCTTGACTACAGCGCCGAACGAATTGAACTGTCTGCCAACGATACCCATGACAAGTACTTCGAAGATTTCGAGGACCTGCATCCGGATATCCTTCGAAGACTTGGTGAGGAGCACACCAGAAATCGACGTCTGATCGAACGTCTTCTTGAACTGGATCCAGATTGGCCGGTCCTCGTTTTCGCCTGCTCCGTTCAACATGCACAGGCGATTACGAGCCTCCTGCAGCGCGGTGGTCGGACTGCCGCATGTGTCCTCGGGACAACTAGACCGGCGACCCGGCGAGCAACCATTGAGCGGTTCCGCAGCAACAATTTATCGGTGCTCTGCAACTACGGCGTTCTGACAACCGGGTTCGATGCGCCGAGCGTCCGATGCGTTGTCGTAGCCCGGCCAACTGCCAGTCCGATCCTCTACGAACAGATGGTAGGTCGAGGCATGAGAGGTCCAGAGTTCGGTGGGACCAAGAAATGCCTTGTCATCGACGTCGACGACAACATCCGATGGCGCAATCGGCCCGCAACGATCAATTACAAAGTCCTGGAACAAGAGATGCGCTACGCCCAGTGACCTGTAGACAGTCCAAGACCTCAAACTCGACATACCCTTTCGGAGGAACGCTTTGACCGTCACCTGGCGCTGGGAACAGCAGAGCCGCAATTATGCGAACTATGGCAATGCCAACCAGTGGACGGTCAACGCCGGCCTTTCCTCGCTCGCGAGGGAGAGCGCCCAGAACAGTAACGATGCTCGAGTCGACGGTCCACGCGCGGACCTTGTCTATTCGTTCATCGTGCTCTCGGGTGATTCCCTTCGAGAGTTTCAAGATGCAATACGGTGGGACTCTGACCTCAAACCCCACCTGACAGCGATGGCAGATGCGGCGACGGGGGCAGTGAGTGCCGGCCAGCTGCAGTCTGGGTTGAGGGCATTGGAGTCAGCCGAGTCGCTGACCTTGTTGCGCATTGCCGACTACGGCGCCCGGGGCTTGACAGGGCCTGAGTTCGCCGAAGGCGACCCCTCGGTCTACGGGAACTTCATCAAGCTGTGTCGCCTCGACCTCTACAGCGGCAAGGACCGTGCTTCAGGTGGCTCTTTTGGACTGGGAAAGGCTGTCTATTGGCGCTTTTCGCGGCTACAGACCGTTCTGTTCAACTCCACGCTCGATCCCACGGACGCCGTTGACGGGAACTGGCGGAATCGGTTGATCGGTGTGAATCAGGGTGTTGTACATCAGATGGATTCGACCAGCTTTCAAGGCCGAGGCTTCTTCGGCGTAGCAGAGCGCGATGGCGATATCGCTTCCGCATGGGATGACCGCCAGTTGATCGAGGCGCTGCGACTGACTCGTGAGGACGACCGGCCGGGCACCTCCGCACTTCTGGTCGGCTTCTACGACCCCGATGAACCAGATAAGGGGTTGGGCGATATCAACGAGGTCCGCCAGTTCGCGAAGAGTCTGGGCAACGCCATCGAAGAAGAGTTCTGGCCACTGCTCACCCGCGAACGTGTCCGCGTCAGAGTCGAAGTGATCGATGGCGATCGTGTTATCTACGAGCACACCGTTGACCCAGCACTGCAGTTCACCGAATTGACGAACGCCCTTCGAAAGTTCGACACGGGCAACGTAGACCAGAGCCTCGACAAACCCGGCGATGTGGTCGTCCGAGACGTGCCGATCCAAATATCCAAACGGACCGATACCGATGAGCAGCATCCAGCGTTCGAACATGTGGCGAAACTGGTGGTGACTCTGTCGGATGATCAACGAGATTCGTTGGAGAACAAGGTTTGCCTGTTCCGTAAGCCAGAAATGGTGGTTCAGACCATCGACAAGGTCTTCGAAGGCCGGACCTTCCACGCCTTCCTGTTGACGGGTGGCGCAATCAGGCCTGGCAACCCATCTCTTGACGAAACGCGTGCCGACGACTTCCTCCGGTTCGCGGAACCGCCTGCGCACGATCAATGGATTCCACGAAGTGGACGCAACAAGACTTCACAAGCCAACCTCACGGCACACTACCGAGCTCCGTGGGTACCGAACCTGCGGAACATCGAAACCGCTGTCGTGGAGCAACTATTCAGTTTGTTCGGAGCCCCGCCCGTCACTGAGGACCAACCACCGAAAGCAATTTTCGACAACCTCGGCTTTCTCCGCGGCGATTCGGGTACGGGTGGACGCGGTGCATCTGCCCCTCGCAAACCGGACATCCGCATCCAGCAGGCTCGGGTTGTCGACGGAGCGTGGGAGTTGATGTTCGACATTCGCGCAAAGAACCGACCCGAGGGCTGGGCCCTGGTCCCAAAGCTCGCATTCGTGGGCCTCGACGGCGGACATGTCGACGTCGAGTGGGACTCGTTCGACGTTGACGACACCGCAGAAGTCCACGAGCGCCGCACTGTAATCCTGCGGAGTAAGCCGCGCGGACGAATTCTGAGCACAACTGTGCGGGCCACCAGCGTGCGTGAGCTGCCCATACCCGCATCAGAGTCGGCGATCGACGTCCGATTGGCCCATGCCGATGTGGCACCCGCGATCGACGCCTCTTCTCGGGGTGCCGAATGACCAGATTCGCCTGGCCCTCATACCAGGAGTCGTGGGAATGCATTGTCACGAACGTGGATCTCGACGGCTCCGCCGGAGCGTTGGAAATCAACGGCGACCACTTTCGTGTCGACGCGTTCGACGACAGCTGGAGTTCCGCCGAACTCACAGTGGAAGTGTCGACCAACGAGCCGCCCGAAAGGACTCGCTGATCTACGGGCATATGTCCTCGTGGCCTGTACTGCGACACAGCTACGCCGTTCGTACCCACTGCATGCCACCGAAGATCGGTCGACACTCGGGTTCAGCGGCACGCTGACAATTCCACGAACGGCGCTCTCCGGCAAAGCATTGCTGACCGCAGAAATTGTCGGTGACTATGAGGGCCGCCTCCGCGTCGTCGGCTCGAGCGTTCCCTGGGGACTCGTGGTCGACAAGTCCGAGGCGCCGGACAAGCCCGGTGTTCCGCCGTTGCGGACGATTTGGATCGACTTCGCGGACCCCGATGCACCGATCGAGGCGCGTCGACACGTAGAGGGACATGCCTATGTCGACGTCTCTGCTAACCCTCCAGTGCTCTATCTGAACAAAGGCATCGACGGCCTGCAGCTCCTCATACTCTCCAACAGCACAAAACTGGAGCGTCGCCGCCACCGCGACATGCTCGGCGCGTTGATCGCCCGCTACGCGGCCAATGCGCTGTTCCGCGCCGCGGTTGAACAGATCACCGCCGACGAATTCGGCGGCCCTCCCGACGGTCCAACGGGGCGTGTGCTCAGAGACATCTGTGAGGCAGTCGCAGCAGAGCTGCCGGATACCGAGACGGTTGAGGACCTGTATGGGGCGATCGCCGATCTACCGCCGGGCACCGCGGCCAGTGCATCTTTCTGGGCGAACGTCGACTTGGCATTGGATCGGATGACCTCATTGTCTTCGACAGTCGCGCGAATCTGCGAGGAGGCCAAGCGTGTCTGATCGATTGAGCAGAATCCCCCGCAAACTGGACTCCACGCAGCGGCAAGCGATTATCGATGGTTTCGGATCTGCAGGAAGTGGCGGTGGACCGCGAGCGCCGCGATGGGGCCCCGCCATCGTTGTATGCCTTGGACGCCCTGATGCTGTCCGCGCGCAACCGCCAACACGACGGTGAGTGGACCGATCGCGCTGCAAGCGACCGGTGGCTGGCACCGCGAGTTCACTTCGCGCTCAGACTATTTCGGGGAGAAGCAGCCGAAAAGGGCATTTGGCAATGGGTGGCGATGCGGTACCCGTGGTACCCGTGGTACCTAGAGTGGCGGTGGAGCGACCGCGCCGGCGACGTCGCTAATGACCGCTGGTGGGGACCGATTCACAAACAAGCCTTTGCGCGACTCTGGTGGGGCGCAGAGGTGTTTCGCGACGGAGGCGACTACCGCTCGGTCGAACGTGCTTTCATCTTCCAGGATTAGCCGAACAGCTACCTGCACCGACCCGTGGTCCGGTGTCGATCGCTCGCGCTGGCCATCGTCGAGCGGTTTGGGGAGTCCAATTCGCCAAGCTCACAGCAGGTAAACAGCCTTGCGCGCGTGCTGAATCTCGCGACCGTCGGCTCTCCCCCGGAGGTTGAAACCGGATACCAAAATGACGATCTGGATGCTTACAACGCATGGGTGACTGAGGATTTCGTCGCTCCACAGGCTTGGGACGACCTACCTGCTGGGCCTCCTGCCGCCGACACTACGGCCGATTCAAAAGCTGGCGGCGACAGGGTGGTCGGCCGAGGCTGGACCTACGCAGGTTTCGATTGACCGCTGTATAGGACTTCGCATGCCGCTCGTTTCCAGCCCGTGTGGCCACGCCACGCTGTTACGCGGCGCCCAGTTTTGCGACGCACCCGCGCAAGCACTGGCACCACCTGCCATTCGCACTAGCCTGTATCCATTATGAGCGACGCGACAGAGTCGGATACGACCAACAAGGGCCTTGTCCTGAAGTTCGACCCGCACACGATTGAGCACCTCGGGTCAAACATGTATTCGCGCCTCCCGAACGCCGTAGCCGAACTTGTTGCCAACGCATACGACGCTGACGCTAACGTGATCAGCGTACGAATAAGAGGTAGCGGGGAAGACCAGTTGATCGTTGTCGAGGACGACGGACATGGCATGTCCAGCGACGACGTACGGGATAAATACCTTCGAATTGGCCGAAACCGCCGGGGAAATTTGCCAACCGCCAAGTCTGAGAGCGGTATGCGAACAGTATCCGGCAAGAAAGGTCTGGGGAAACTCGCATTATTCGGCATCGGTCACAAAATCACCGTCACGACTACCCGTCAGGGAAGCACAGAACGCCTCGCCGTGACGATGAGCTGGAAGGACCTGCTCGATACCAAAGATGGTG
This sequence comes from Mycobacterium sp., assembly GCF_965229105.1. GTDB lineage: Bacteria > Actinomycetota > Actinomycetes > Mycobacteriales > Mycobacteriaceae > Mycobacterium. The sequence continues at coordinate 3,806,083 of NZ_OZ245858.1, read as the reverse complement.
ATTATGAACCAGTCACCGTCGTTGAACCTGCCGAGGCAGAAGAACATGGAACCTCTGTGACGGTGTCCAATCTGACGCGTTCGAGCGATATCTCTGCCAGCGACCTCGCAGCAAGTCTTTCCCGGCTCTTCCAATACAGTGACAGCGATCTAACACTGGTAGCGTTCGGCCGCGACGGCTCTAGGCATCCGGTCACACGCGAGGTGCGAATGGCTTCAGTTGCGACTGAATTCAGGTGGGCCATCCCAACCGATCTTCCGGGCACTTCAACCGAACTCGCAGAGGTCGGTGCTGGCGGCATAGTAATCGCCGCCGAAAAGCCGTTGCCCACTCACATGCGCGGCATCGCTGTGTACGCGAACGGCCGCCTCGCGAATGAACCCGAGTTCTTTGGCGCATCCGACTCCAGTTATGCGTATGCCTACCTCACCGGACACGTGTCGGTAGACAGCTTGGACGCCATTAAGCCCGATGTCGTTGCTACTGATCGGCGCGCGATCAACTGGGAGCAGGTCGACGCAGCAGAAATTCGTGCGCTTTTGAGGCGCATGGTCGAGGAAATTGCTCAGATCCGGCGGCAGCTTCGTGCTGGCAAGAAGAAGGATCAGATCGAGGAGGAGACGGGGGTGGACTCCGACGAATGGGTTGACACAATGCTTGGTCCCGAAAAGAAGCCGTTGAGGGATCTGATCGACATCATCGAGTCAGACGACACCGATATGAGCGACGAGGACCGAGGCCGGGCCGTCAGAAACTTGAAGGACATAGCGCCGCCGTACGCGGACTTGGTATGGCGCCACCTCCACCCCGATATCCAGGCAGCCTGTGAACAATATTTCAAAGAAGGCGATTACCATCAAGCGCTTATCGAAGCGTGTAAACAGTATGTCGCCGACCTGCGTGCTGCCGCGAAGCTCCCCGATGAAAGCGAGGCGCAGCTGTTCGGCAAGGCACTCGGCCCCGAACCGGGACGATTGCACTTCACCGATGGGTTTCGCCGAGGCGATCCCACCATCTCGGGCGAATCAGCCAAGAACCTTGAGAATGGCCAACGAGAGCTGGCAAAGGCCATTTGGAGTGCGTTCCGAAACCCATTGTCTCACGAGCCAATGACGACTATCAAAAAGCTAGGGGTCATCAGCCATGAGGACTGTTTAGACGCGTTAAGCTTGATGTCGCATCTGCGACGACGACTCGCAGACTCTACATTTTCTTCATAACGACGAACTGCGCTCAAGCATTGAAAATTACTTGAGCATTCAATAACGCTAGAACAAGCCAGATAGCGGCTCTACGACTTGAATGCTAATTGGCGAAAATCAGGAGTCCGTATGCCCCTCGTGCTTGTACAAAATGAACGAAGCGCCGCCGCTATCACTTATGATGACCGGCTTGGGGCAAGCTACGAATTCCCGAAGAAATATCAGAAACTCGTGCAGCCTGGTGAGTCCTTCGTCTACTACCGAGGCAAACGGCCTGCAGCTGGCGGCATTCAGGTTCCGCATTATTTCGGTATCGGTATCGTCGGAGCGATAACGCCCACCGATGACGGACGGATGCGGTGCAAGATCACAAGCTATCGAACTTTTCGCGCGAATGTGCCCTTCAAACAAGACGGACGGTATCTAGAACCGGGTGCGAACGGACGGCTTCCGAAGGACGTTGGCCTGCACTTCCGGACCGGTGTGCGCACAATCGATCAGACCGCCTTCGACGAGATCCTGGCCGTTGCCGGACTTGATGAACAATCAACCATGAAGGTCGCCCTAAAGACATCTCGACAGACATCCTCATCCGGCCCCGGGGAGAGCACCACGGACAGCCTCTACGAATTAGGGATCGCGCTCGCGACGTGGGAAGCCAAGGCACAATGGCCCTCGGCCACAATCTTTCGTGCACCGGCGGGCCAGTACTTCTCACTTATCATTCGCCAAGCTGATGGCCAAAAGCACCACATAGCGGTGAAGGCTACTGAGGACGTGGAACCTCGCTTAAAGCTGTCCAGCGGGGAAATCGCTTATGCGGCAACCCATGCAACCGCATACTCATTGTGGGTCTTCTACGCGATCGACCTTGAGACCGGTACCGGCAAGCTGATTAAGCGCAAGGGCCGGATCACCGACGACGACATTGACCTTGCGGCCGCAGTCCACGGAGGACGGCTCAAGAACGTCAAGTCCGGCAAGGACGTCGGACCTATTCCCGGCTGAGTAACGGCGAGAGATCGCCAGTCCAGAAAAGCGCGAGTCGCTCGCGGGCTCGCGACCCCGCCACGTAAAGCACCCGGAGCAGCTTCTTTTCTTCCTGCTCGCGCTCGTCGCCCTGCTTATGCTGTAAGTAGTGGGGCGGAAACGACTTCGAGCCCAAACGGGCCATCAATACTCCGCGGTACTCCAGGCCCTTGGCGCGATGCATAGTCATGACGCGAACAACGTCGCCAAGCTTCTCTTCCTTTGTGCTCTCGTTCACCACCGCGGCCGCGACGTCAGCTGCCTCTAGCGACTCGCAGATCTCACGAACGTCATTCTTCTCAAACGTGAAAACTGCGATGTCAGACCGTGAATATCCGTCGGCAACCCACTGCTCGATCTTTCCGACGATCCCCTTGTCCTCGTCCGACTTCGACTTGAAACCAAGCGATTCGGGCTCTGGGCCACCAAACACGGAACGAGCGCCGGCCAGAGTGTCCGATGAGGTATCCAGATCGTCGGCCTCTGCGTCTGCAATGCGTAGGCACCACCGAAGAATTTCGCGGCTGGTCCGATAATTCACCGTAAGACGGCGTGCCCGGCCACGAGTTTCTATCCCGAACCGGGATAGTGGCGCAGGCTTGCCGTAGATCCGCTGGTGCGCATCGCCGACGATGAACAGGTCATCGGTGCCCGTTGCAACCAAGGCCCGCAACAGCTTCCAGTGAGCGGGGTGAAGGTCTTGGGCTTCGTCTATCACTGCATGGCGATATCCGAACTGGTCCCTCAAAGCAGGGTCGGATTCGAGGTTCGCGGCGGCGCGGGCGGCCAGCTCTGTGAACGTTGTCTGGCCTTGGGCGCGCATCAGTAACTGGAACTGTTCAATGGCCAGCCATACATTAGCGCGCTGGGGGCGACTCAGACGCTGTGACCGACCACTACGGGCCACCCTGAGGTACTCAGCTTCATCCGCTAATCCATTACCTAGGACAACCTGCGACCACTCATCACTCAGGAAACCAGGATCCCAATCGCCTTTTGTTGCCTGCGCTGCAGTGCGCCACAGCGGCTCCAGTTGATAGTCGAACACGACCTTTGACGAGTTCACAAACTTCCTGCCGCTATCAGTTGCCGCAACGACTGTTCTGGCCAGTGAGTCCAGATTGACGACGTGAACGCGGTTGGTGACGGACGGTCCTGCCAGCTGGATCAGTTGCCCCTCAATCGTCTGCGCAAGGTTGCGGGTGAAAGTGGTGAACAGGATCTTGACCTTCGGATCAGCACCAGTCTCGTCGAGGCGCCGTCCGAGGAATCGAGCGCGGTGGATCGCGGTGACTGTCTTCCCGGTGCCTGCGCCACCAGTGACGCGAAAGGGCCCGTTCCATCCTTCGTGAGTTGCGAGCTTGCGTTGCAACGGATGTAGCCAGACCCGCCACTTCGCGAACTCCCCCTCCAGGACGGCGCGCAGTTCGTCTTCGCTATCGCCTTCAACAGCGGTAAAACTCAGCCGAGACAGAGGGCGTTTGAGCGCTGCCTCAAAGTCATCGATGTCGATCGGGCCGGGCTCTTCGATGACAAGGTCGTTCCACACGTCCTGAGGGTCCTTGCCGAAGGCAAGGTCGAGGACCGCGTTGCCTTGCGAACCAGGCAACGCTTCGACGACCTTCTGCAGAGCGTCCTCTGTCGTGATCTGCTTCAATTCCGCCGCTACCTCAGATGCCACACCGAAGCGCTCGAGGTCAGCTTTGCTCACGGAAGCGGGCATCAATGGGTCGGCGCTACCGCCAGCGTGGATCCCTGCTCGCGCTTTGTCCATGGCCTCGCCCAGGGCGATCGGGTCGTATAGCTCTGCAGCGCCGGTCTTTCCGTTGACCTGCAGCGTCAATGTCTCGGCGAACTTGTAGGCGTCGTCGTGCTTCTTGACTGCCACGAGATATAGCCGACCACTGTCGTCATCGGCACCCGCATTGACAAGTACCGCGCGATAGTTGTCGGTCACGCGTGCGGTACGGACGTGCTTGCCGGCAGCACCTTTCGGGCGCTTGAAGTCCAATCCGGTCGCGTCGGAGTCCTGTTGCAGCTTCATGATGAAGTTCAGGACCCGACTTTTGATGCTCCCATCGAGCTCGTCATACGAGTTCTGAAAGAGATCGTGGATCTCCACCTTCGTCTTCATATCCGGCCTCCAACCTGCTCGCTCAGAATGGTCGCGAGCGATTCAACGTCTGTCGCCTGCTGTGCATGAATGACTTTCCAACCCTCGGCTTCCAGCCAGGCTTCTCGATCGACTTCTTCGTCGACCACCACCGCAACTTTGACTGCGGGCCAGGCGAGTTCGATCTGCCACACCGAACTGTCCGGGCCGATTTCGATCCCCGGTTCAGGCACCGCCGTTCCCTGTCGGGCGAGCGTGGACACAAGAGGTGCGAGGCTATTATCCGAATACTGGAGAACTTCTTCCCACTCACTCGGCATCGCGAATGCGATATCGACATTGCCGGACCCCACCACGCTCAGCGGAACATGGACTCCACCAAAGGCGTCTGCTGACTTCCTCGTCCAGACTTCAGCCATACGCAGAGGCATCGACTCGCCATGCCGCGGCACCGTCAGGAACTGAAGGACGTTTGACCAGCGCAGCCAGTCACGCCACTGTGCGGAATGTTTCGGCCCACCGACCTCAGAATCTCGGTCATCCAGGACGGCCAACACTCCAGTGGTTGGTTCGAAATTCGCCGGATCGGCACAGATGAAAAGCGGGAGACCGCTCCGGCCCACACGTGGCACAACCATCAACGCACCGTTCGGCTCGGAATCCGGCGGAGTCCCGGCCAAGCTTTCTCGGAGCGCATGAGCCAGCGTCGACGGCCTGGTGAGGATCGGCGGACCCGCGCCATGCTTGCCGGGCGGGTTGACCAGACCTAGCACTGTTGCGAACGACCCTCGTGACCACAGGTCTGATTCCGGGTCGGATAGATACTCGATCAGCATGTCGATAGGGTTCTGCCACAACGTCTTCAAGCGGACGTCTTGAACACTGTCACTGGCCGTGTTCTGAACCTGCTGATGAACGAGATCAGGCAGTGCAGCCTTCACTTTGTCAGAAGCAAATGCCTGCACATCGTCCCACGTTATGGACCAGACGCGCTTTCCGTCCCGTCGCAAAGCATCGCGCTTGACCGCGTCATCGTCAGTGATGTTGTTCTCAGGGCTTGCGTGGAACTTCTGCCCGTCCAGATAGATCGCGACATCGAGGTCCTGCGCATCACTACGTGTCAGTAAGAAGTCAGGCTCTGTCCATACTGACGCCTTGACCCCTACCAACGGTCTCATCCGCCATCGCCGGACCCCACCGTCATGTCCAGCGAGCCGCAGATCGACTTCCTCGCCCGTCGATCCGTTCGCGGTCTCTACCGAACAACCGGGTCGGTTGGCGACATGTTGCTTGAGCGCCTCGCGAAACTGCATCTCTAATTCGCTGAGCTGCACTGGGGCGATGTCGATGCCCGTGACTGTTGCGATTTCTTCGACGTCCCACTCCCCGAGGAAATCGTCGAGCAGTTTCAACGCCGACTCCCGCGACGCAAACGCCATCTCCCGCGGCGACACAACACCGTAAAGACAGCGATGACACGCGGCTGTGCCCTCGGTACGGCAAGGACACTCCCGCAATGCAGTGCGAGCAAGTTCGAGGATTGCCTTCATGCGGTCGGGCTCACCGAACCGGTCGAGATAACCCGTGCCACCGGGGACGGTGTCGTGCAAGACCAGGAATCTCCGCGTGACCGAACCGTCACTCATGCTGGACGCAAGCACGTTGAGATGCTGCGGGTCCCCACCGAAGTCCCGCCGAAGTCCCAGTAGCAGAGCGCCTTTGAAGGACACCTGTGTCGTCTCGAAGTGCAGCATCGACACAGGCAGCAACAGCCGGACCGCCTGCGTGCGAAGCTCGTGGGACAGCAGGAGGTTCTCCCACTGCTCGGCGGTACCGCGACGAGTTGAGCAGAAGCCGCGGTGCCGAACCTCGTCGGTATCGGCGGCCCGCCGCGCGACGACGCCACAATGTGCACAGGTGTTGAACCCGCCGGCGGCCAGGGTCTCCCCCGCGACGTCGATCTGGTTGCCCAGTACGTCACCCAAACCGAGGTTGAGCGTCCGTATGTTGGCCGACCGAGCGTACTCAGCGCCGAACACTCGCTCCTTCAGCCGCCACGCTTTCGCGATGTCGGAAGGCGCAATGTCCACTCCACTCACGGTGCTGAAGAAGGTGCGCGTTCGGTCATCAGACTCATCGTCGATCAAAACGTCGTCGAGCCGATGAACTGCCGATACCTTGTGCAGAACGAGCACTTTATGAATAGCGCCGGAGTCTGTGACTGCCGGGTTGTGGCATCTTGGACACGACTGGAGACTCGCCACCACGTCCGTGCTTCCCCAACCGCACGACGGGCATAGCGTCGTCCGTCGCCACGCAGGTTGGGTCGCGGGGCCCACGTCAACGGCGTCGATCTCGACCCGCTTGCCGCCTGCGTAGAAAAAAGCACCAGGCGCGAGTTCGGTGAGTGCGACTCTGCTGCTGCGCTCGTACGCAAGATCGAGTGCCTGCGGTTCCGAGGACTTGCCCTCGTTCGAGGTCCACCAGAGATGGACGTCAAGAGTCGTCGAGTCGTCGAGCAGATTGTAGTTCGGCAGCAAACCGACTCCGCTGAGACCGGTCAGAGTTTCTTGCTTTCCGCGCTCATACAGTTGGTCTGCCAGCGCCCTGGACTCGCCGGCGCATCGTTTGCGGTCCTCGACCTGTTTATCATCCAGATGCCCGTGTTTGTCCAGATCTGCGATGACCTTGGCCAGTTGGCTGAGGCGCCCGCGTATTTCGTCACCTTCGGTCTGCCACTTCAGCGCTACACGCGCGGCATCATCGCGCAGTCCCTCCGCGGCGTACATACGCATGTGTCCCTGGGCGTCGGCGCCGAGTTGGGTGCCGAATAAGTCGAGGAACTTCGCCGTCAGATTGTCAGCGTTCGTCGTCACCGCGTCGATAAGCGACCGCAGCCACTTACCGTCGTCCATTCCGCGATCAAGCGCAGCATCGAGCTTGGATGGCATCGGCTGAGCCAGCAGGACCTCTCCAGCGGCCAGGCGGTCGAGACAGAACGCGAAGTACTGGCGATGCAAGAGCTCAGTCGCGTTCAGGTAGGCGCCGGGGGGCATCACCTCGCCGGCGATCAGATGGGTGGGTTGCGCGAAGTAGTAAAGGTCCCGCGGGCTACTGGACACCGCGGCGAGGATGAACGCGTTGCCTGTGCTCCGGCCCGCACGTCCAATGCGCTGCAGATAGTTGGCGGTTGAGCGCGGCAGCGAGGCCAGCGCGACGGTGCTCAGGTCGCCGATGTCGATGCCCAACTCCAAGGTGGGTGTGCAGACGAGGATGTTCGGGTCGACTGGCGAGCGGCTGGACTTGAACCGGGCCTCGATCTCTTCCCGCTCCTCCCGCTCTAGCAAACCAGTGTGCTCCTGGCTGACGATGCGCCGGATGCGGTGGCTCTGATACATGGTCCGATAGAAGTTGGTCGGGTCCAGATCGACAGGTCGGAGATGACCGGTGCATCTCATTCGCGGACAGACCGCGCCGTCCCACAAGTGTGCCCGCGAGCTCGTTGAGGGCTGCAGATGATGACATACAGGACACTGGAGGCGGACGACGTCGTTTGGGTCGAGGATGATCTTGTCGGCAGTCAAACCGTAGACCTTGGAACCCTTTTCGCCTGTTCGCTGCTCCAGCGGCATATCCTTGCCGGCCATCAGACTTACGACGTCGGCCAACAGGGCTCTGGCTTCAGCGTTGCTGACCTGAAGGCAGCGCTTGGTCCAGTCGGTGAGCCAGGATTCGCCTCGCGGATTCAACGACTGGAAGTCAGTCTTTGCGGCAGCACCCGTGGTGTAGAACGACGGTGCCGGGCGGCCCCACGGGAACTTCGGCATCCCTTCGGCGCTACCGCCCCAGATTGACCATCGCTTGCCCTCTGCGTGAACGTAACTGGCCAACCAAGGGTGATGGATCCCGCCGTTGACCCGCAAATGCTCCAAGAGCCCGAAAATCCAGGTGGGATAGGCGATCACGTCCAGCGCCGAATCCAGGCTCAGCTGCGGCATGATTTGATGTGCCTCGCGCGTATTCTGCGCGACGGCGTCCAGGTCGACGTCGACGTCGACCGCGACTGCGCCGGTCAGTTCGAGTGTGCGGCCGATTCGGGAGTTCAAGCCAAATTCGAGTTGTGTTTGAAACGAGATGCGGTCGTTGAGAACGTGTTGCAGATGCCCGTCAAAGTCGTCCGTCAGCCACTCTCCGTCGAGGCCCAGACGCCTGACGAAGTCGGGTGGGGTGATCGGGTAGATATCGTCGACGGGTGTGTCCGCGAGCAGACGGCGTGCGGCCTCGGATAAAGACGTGCGTTCGCCACCCGACGCGCCAAGCAATTTCGAGCGGAAGTTGAACTGGAAGGCTCTGCCTTCGATGAACGACGCACGGTGGGCAGCGTCCTGGACTGAATCAGTGAAGACGAGAGTTTTCTTCTCCGACTCAGCCAATAGCGTCGATCCGAATTCGCCCGTGAGACCGACGCTTACCAGCGTGGCCAGACTCGATCCCATGAATCGGATTGCGTTCCGGGCGCCGCACGACGGACAGACTTGATCTGCCGCTTGGTCGTCATCGGGTGTCACGTGAACCGGCACGGCCGAATCGTCGGCAGTCGCGACGATCTCGAGCGTCTCAGCGTCGAGGTACTTGACATTCGCTTCTCCGGCGCTGGCGAGCAGGAGAACCCTGGTCTTGGATCGCGCGGAGGGCCGAGCGCTGTTGCGCCAGACAGCGACTGATTCGCCGGCCAAAGACTCACCAAGTTCCGTCGTGTTTGCGACCCAGCCCGAACGACCGCAGACCCTGCAGTGAGCGGCGGGCAGATAGCTATTGATGGCGGCAGGGCCGTCATGCCACCACGCAAAGTCCGGTGCCGAGCTCACCTTGCGGATCATCCGCGTCAGTTCACGCACCCATAGCTGAACCTGGACGCTGATCATCGGTCGTACGTTCCCCTGGCCGTCATCGACTTTGGCGACCGACAGCAGCGCGAGGAACTTCAACAGAGCCAGCTGCACTTCTTCTGGTCGAGACGAGTTGTGCATACCCCAGGGAAGGACGCCGGCTTGGGCGATCTGGACGACAGCCTCAGCTGGCCTCAGTGGCCGATCCTTGAGGGCGTCGATGACCACGCGGGTAAGGAAGTGGGTCCGAAGAACTTCACCGATTGCTACGGGGTTTCGATAGTCGATGACATTGCCGGAGTCTGAGTCTGCGTGCGGTTCGAGTACCGCACATGCCAGCGACTCCCATGAGCCAGGGACCGAAGCATCGGGCACTGCTGCGGCGAGGATGTCGTCGACCGACGGAATTTCCAATTCGTAGTTGACCTCTGGTACTACCTCGCCAGCAGATAGCGCAGTCTCGACGACCAAAGAATCTTGGTCGAACACGCTTCCGAAGATGGTCTCGGCGAATTGGCGTAACTCTGCCGACCGAGTACCGCCTCCGAGCGTCGCAGACGTAGCGACGGGTGTAATACGGCCTAGCGGCCGGCCAGCTTCGGCGACCCGGAGGCGGGCGCCGAGTCGACGAATCAGCATTGCGACGTCGGTGCCCTGCGCTCCGTCATAGGTGTGAAACTCGTCGAGTACGACGTATTGCATTGATGCAGTTGCGTTGTCCCACAGAGTGTTGTCGCCTTGGCGGAGCAGCAAGAGGTCAAGCATCTTGTAGTTGGTGAGCAAGATGTCCGGTGGGCTCTGTCGCAGGGTCTCGCGGTGATCGACCAACTGATACTTGTTGGAGAACTTGCGCTTACCTTCGCCGCCGATGTAGACGCCAGCCGTCACTTCGCCCAAAGCCGGGTCTTCGTGGAGATAGCCAGCAAGCCGGCGCGCCTGGTCCGTCACCAACGCGTTCATTGGGTAGAGAATGATCGCCTTGATCCCGCGCTCGCCGCGGGCTGTGGCGCGCCGTGCGTGATCAAGCAACGGCACCAAGAAAGACTCCGTCTTGCCTGACCCTGTCCCCGTCGTGACGATCGTCGGTTGCGCTGCCTTGCCCAAAGACGAGAGCCGATCAAAAGCCTCAGCTTGATGTTGAAAAGGTCTGAAGCCCTGAGGCATCCATTGCAGTGGCGACACCCAAGTGCCGTCGACCGGCTTGTATGGCGTCCGCACCTTCAAGTAAGGCCCCCGAAAGACACCCGACTCCGGGTCCCGAAGGAACTCCTCAAGCGCAGTTCGCGCCGCACCATCAGCGAGCGCGAACGTCGTCGACAGGTACTCGACGATCGAATCCCGCGTCTCCTCGGCTAGAAGAGAAGGGAACGTTGGATCACTCACGCCGACGCGAGCCTCTGCTCAAAGTCGGCATAGGCCGACCGCATCTCAGCTTCACGATCCGGTTTGTAGAACCAAGGATCGGCATGTGAATCATCTGGCGGGAACGGCGTGTAGCGGCTGAGAAGATCGCCCGAATCGCCCCCTCCCAAATAGGATTCGAGAAGCTTGAAATCCTCTTTCTGTTGCTCGACGCCACTCGCCTGGTGGTCTTTAGCGATCTTTGTGCCCCGCGAATCGAAGTACATTGAATACTCGTACTTTCTCAATACCGGGAACTGAGCACGGAACATGAGCGCCAAATGGTCCGCAGAAAGACCAAGCATCAGCGCCGCAAGCGCGTCGATCTCTACGAGCGCCGCCCGACGTTCGAAGTCTGTCCGCAAGGGCGTGGACATTACCCAAGAACTCGCGCGACCCTCGAATGAGGGCAGGTACGCATCGAATGCCGCCGTCCAAGTGTCTCGGCTGAATTCGGCCTGAAACAGGCTGCCCCAAAGCGGAGCGTAGTCGGCCGTCACGCAGTTCAAGAGCAGAGCGCGTAGAAGCAGGTGCGGCCATGCGGCATGAGCGACGGGGGCGGGGAATCGGTCGACGAGCTCGGCCTGAATGTCCGACTTACCACTTACTTTAACAAGATAGTCAAACGGCAGGGATGCCCAGAGGCCTGCAGTGAGAACAGTATTTCGAAGATCTTGCGGCGGCGAGTAATCCGACGCTTCTCTCGAATTTGGTGATCCCGACCGTGCGCACACCATAAGCGAATGGACGGTATGAACATGTGCGGGGCCGGGCGGGATAAGTGCCGCCTGCAAAGACCGCTCTAGAACTGGCTGCGTCATCCGGCGCCACACAACGCGCCAATAGCTGGTAGCTGGTTGACCATTCCATTGTGGTGCGTCTTCCTCATATCTCTTGCGATCACATGCGCGTTGATAGTTTGTGCGAGGGATCGCGTTTTCCGGCAGTTCCAGAAGGTTCCAGACGGAGTAGTCGCCCTTACTTTTGCAAAACTCGTTCGGTTCCTTCGCAAAAGGAGTAGCAACCGAAAAGTGCGGACCTTGGAGAATCGCTTCAGTCCAACTCGAGGGATACTTGGTTTCCCATTTTATATATCCATCCTTTTTTGCGTTCTTTTCATTCCAGAAGCTAGTCCATCTATATTGAAAATCGCTCATTCGATGTACCTGCTGGGCAAATACGGACAAGATCTCTAAGTGCTCGCGGGTGAATGGGCGAATTATGTGTGCCTGTTCAGCTGGTGTTCCGGGGGGGTCGAACAGAAGCGCCCATTGAGCCAATACAGACTCATCCACCACCGTCACCCTGGATGGATGAGGCCTGAAGTCCCATCCCCCCCAAGCATATTGGATTCCAGGTATCTCGTCACTCGCATCAACTACAAGCGATTGATCCGCGGTGTCGGGACTAAGCAATGAACACATCTGAACGAACTGAATAGATCGCGGCCCTGAATAGACGTGTATCCCATAGGTCTTCTGGTGTCCGACGTCTTCGAACAACATCAATTCGTTGACGAACTGCCAGTGCCTACGCAGGCGTTTGTAAGTCTGTGCCCGCAATAATCCAGCCTTCGGGTCCGACAAATGCCCTTCAGGATGAATCAGCCCAATTACACCATCTTGTGCCATATGCCGCCAGGTGGCCACCATAAAGTTCGTGTAGAAGTTTACTCGAACACCCGCGAGCAGGGGATGTTCGACAGGCGATCCTAACTGGCTGGCGAGCCCTGCCCAGGCGGCGAGATCGCTCAGATAACGGCCGGTGATGGAGGCTGATGCGAGAGTCTCATCGCGTCGACGATTGAAGATGCTTTCCGGAAGCGTCTCTTGCAACAGAAAGAATGGGTCGAATTCCGCAAGCGCAATGTCATCGCGCCAATCGGGCCGTACCCAGGGCGGATTTCCTACCTGCAGATCGAATCCGCCGCTTTGAAAGATATTGCCAAAGTCCAACTCCCAGTGGAAGAATCCTTGCTCCTCCGCGATTGTTCGAGCAACTCCCAGCCACCGCTGGCCTGAGACCAGCTGCCAAACTGGCCGCATACCGAAGAAATCGCGCTCAAGCTCGTCGACCTTGGATAACTGATCAAAACTATCGAGCGTCTCATGGAACATCACTTGGCCTTTTGCGGCCTGTTTCACCCCTGCGGCTCCAAGCAGTCCCTCCAGCGTCGATATCCATTCGTCGATCGACGGGGGCGTTGGCGCTAGGGGTGCATCGTCAGCAACGACCGAGTTGATCGGCCAGAAACAAAGTGCGCACCACGCGTCCATCGCAAGCCGTAGTCTCAGGTATGGCCCCTCTGGGTCGAGAAGCTCCGACTCGACTTCTTCTCGCGTGACTGCCGCAGCGATAGTCGGGAGATCTACTCCCCACACGTCGATCTGTCGGGAGATCTCTCGCTCGCTGATTTCAAGCCGACGAACCGTCAACTCCCATAGGCGCTCTACGCGGCGAGCGAGCGCTCGAAGACGGTCTAATTGCTTCGCGGACGGTTTCTTAGACACCTCCGTCCTCCACTTCTTCAGCGCCGCAGTTTGTTCGGACGCGAGCTCCTTTGCCTGCTTCGCGTCGGCGACCGCACCCCACCCGTCGGCGGGCAGCAGGAAGTGGTGGATCTCGCCTTCACCGATTGCGCCTGCGGACAGTGGGCGATCAACAGGAGGCGTCTTGAGCCAACTCTTCTTGGCCCTGCCGAGCGACGTAAAGTCGTACGTCGCCCGGCGCGCTCCGATAAGCGAGTTACCCCGTCGAAGGTGCAGGCCGAACCAGGGCGCCTGCAGTCCCCGGTGCATGACGTTGAGCCAGAGACTCACCTCCGCCAGTTCTACGGCGGTCGAGTTGAGGTCCACCCCGTACGCGCGGTGTAACGCAATGTAGGCCTTCACCTTCTGCAGTTCTGTCGTGTACGCCTCGGGGTCGATCCGCTCACCTAGCTCATCCTGACGACGACTCAAGTACTCAACGGCGAGCTGATTTATTGCTTCGTTGAGGAAGGCACCGCTGCCGAGCGCCGGCTCACAGATGCGGTACGCGAGGATTGCCTGCGCTTTGGTGTCCGGTGTGATCAGTTCGGCCAAAGCGTGTTTCACGACTGTTCTGGTGAGGACTTCTGGCGTGTAGTAGGAGGCGCTCCGTTGGCGGTCGCGGCCGCTGAGACGAAAGACGAAGCTTCCCTTGGAGTGTCGAACGATATCCCTGCGGCCGGTGAGCCGATCTTCGCGCCACACCAAGTCTTTTTCGTCGTAATCGCCGGATCGGGTTGAGGGCACCAACCAAGAGCCCCGGTCGGCGTTGCCGTCCTGCGCGACTTCGACCATGTCGTCCTGCGCAATGAGGCCGGAGTATGCCATCAGCCCCTCGTAGACCGCTCCAAGCTGATTGATGCCTAGCTGCGCGTAAGAGATGTAGCCGCGTTGCCTGTTCTTGTTCTTCGAGGGCTTTGACAGCAACAGCAGCGTAAGTACCTCTTGCAGCACTTGGTTGCTGAGCGTCGCTTCGTCGATCAGCGGCGTGCGCTTGCTGTCGAAGAGATCAGAGCGCATCGCTTCGAAGACGAGTCCATCACCGTCCGCGGTGTCGGCGTTATGTCCGTCGTTCACGAGACGGAAGAGCAGGTTCAGGGACACATGCAGATGATGTCCATCGGCTGATGTGCCAGTGAGTGGCACCTGGATGATCTCGCGAAGTCGGTCAAGTCCGTAGCCCGAGCCATATTCGGGGGCGCCGACGGGAAGAATCCCAAGTTCGGGCCTTGCCTCTGCGAAGAGCAAGAAGAGAATTCGGTAGAGGAAACGCAATGATTGGGTAGTGAGGTCACGGGGAAGCTCTGGGATGCCTTCTACCGGTTGGCCACTCGCTCGTCGCTGCGCAAGGACCTCGTTCGCGATCTTCTCAATCGAGATGCGCAGTCCTTCTCGCAGGTCCTCGCTGACGCCGACGGCGTGTTTCTCGGAATCCTCGGTGAAGGCGTCGAGGGTCGTCTTGCCGTCATCGTTCGGCAGTAGCACGTCGGCGGACCAAAGGCCTGCGTGAAACGCTAACTCCCCAGTGGCCTTATCGTCACGGCGGTCAAGGGCCGTTGCGACGTCGAAGGCGAGGTATCGCCCCTCAGACCATCGGGCAGCATCCGTAACCAGGACAGCCGAGCCCGCGACGACCAATAGATATCGAGGGGGGTCATCACTTACGAAAAGCTGAGTGATCGCCTTCGGCACCGCTGTAAGGGTCTCTGTTTCCTCACCTGTGACGCCCACGGTGATGGGAATTAACAAGTGGGCGTCGTGGCCAAGAAGTGCGTCGACCGAATCGACCGGTACGGCCTGCAGGATATGTAGAGCGTCCGCCGACGTGGGGCTGGAGAACCGTCCCAACAACGGCACATTGATCGGGGTGTCAGCCTGACTGGTTTCAAGAGCCACAGGAGTGGCGTCGAAACCGACTGCGCGCAGCAGTGTCTGGTGTGACTGCGTGACGAGTTGCGTGAACTCCTGATGCGTTCGTTCGGGCAGGGACCCAAGTTCCGTCAGGTACGCACCGTTCAGCGCCGCCAGTCCGCGAACCGGTGTCTCCTTGCCTTTGGTGGAGAGTTCCTTCCATGTCGCGGCCAGGTCTTTGAGCTTGGACGGGAAAACCTCGGCCAGCCAGTGCTCGGAGAGATAGTCGTTGACGTTCGCGATGGAATCGAACATGTTCATGCACCCACTCTTGGAACGATGACGGCGACGACGCGTACGAAGGGGTCTCCGGCGGCGGCCTGGGAGTCGATCAGGGCCAGCGATTGATCTGACGTCTCGGCGATGGTGAGCTTCGATCCGGTTCGACGCTTTGGATCGTCCACGATGCTCAACGCAGCTTGCTCCCAGTTGTGCAGGTTCTGCCGATAGTTGTCGACCCGCCGCAGAAGGTCAGCCTCGATGTCATCGCGCTTATCGCGGAGGTGTTGTGTGGCGACATCGACGGCCGCGGCGACTTGGTATTGCGCGCCGGCGTAGTCATCAGTCCTGAGCCCGGAGTTGGTGGCACCTTCGGTGATACCCGCTGCGTCGAGCGCTTCGTCGAAGTCACCGACTTCCGGGCGGTCCGGTAGTCCGCGAATGGCACCCCAATGAGCGATCGCCGGTCTGCCGAGCTCGTTGGCCCACACGGCTTGGGTCAGGTAGACAGGCGAGTCGACATCCCCACTCAACACAGGAATTGCGTTGCGCCCGAAGCGTGCAACGGCTCGTTCGGCGGCCCAATCGAGGACGGGGTGGATCGGCGCCAAGAAATGAACGTCGGGCCAGGCGGTGTCCTCCAAGGCCTGAGCTCGATCAAGCCTGGACTGTGCGTACTTCGCGCTGCCCGTCAGTCTGAGCCGCTTCTCAACGCCCTGTTCGGCAATGTAATCGCTCGGAAGGTCTCTGAACCGGGTGATCAAGTCGGGTGGCGGCGCAAACGCGATCAAATCCGTGTCGGCGTCACGATGAACGTCAAGCTTTTGCTCACCAATCTCGGCGGCAACGTCCGCGAGTTCGTCGATGAGGAAGTTGTCGTCGTCATCGAACAGCGAGTGTTCATCGACGGTCTCCGGGGTGGCGTCCGCTTCGTGCTGACCTCCCACCGCCATGATTGCAGCGAACGGGTTGAGGGCCTTAGGGGTCGGCTCGGGAACGACGTCGTCGAGGTCCTTGCCTCCACGGATGGCTTTCAACACAGCCTGCTCTTCGAGTTCCGCGTCATGCAGGTCGAGTAGGACTCCGGCGTCACCGAGAGCGCGGTTGGCCTCGTACTCTTTCTTGAGCAGTTTGGTGACGACCTTCAGGTCGCTGGTCACGCCATCCTCGCCGGCAAGCGCAAGTGCGCTGATCTCGGGAGCGTGCAATTGCCCATATCGGTCGATGCGGCCGTTGCGTTGTTGGATCCGGATGAAGGACCACGGGAGGTCATAGTGGACGAGGTGATGGCACTCGTGATGAAGGTTGAGACCCTCGGACGCCATGTCGGATGCCAGGAGGACTCGGATGTCGGAAGAGGCTTGACCGAAGCCGTTCACAATGTCTTGGACCGCGTCGTCTGGAAGCGTCGCATATAACGCGCGAACGGCACCTGCCGGCAGTTTCAGTCTTTTGGGAAGTTCCTGCTGTAGCCATGTCAGAGTGTCGATGCGCTCAGAGAAGACCACCACGCGCGTTGCTGAATTCTTCGAGATCCCGATGCTCTTGAGATAGTCGACCACCGTCACCAGCTTCGACGGGATACTCGCATCTGCCTTCTCGGCGAGTTCGTCGAGCCGCGCAAGCGCCTTGGTCTCCGGTACCGACGACTCGCCGATGGTTGTGAGTCGTCGTGCGATGCTCGACCGCAACGCTTTTGGTGAAGACAGGAACGCCTTGAATAGAGTCCACGGAAACAGCTGCCTACCCTGACCCGTCACCACGGATGCACCCTTTGGATGCAGCCACGTGTCTTCAAGTTCCCGAAGTACCTCGGCCTCGGCAGCCGTCGGCACGACTTCGATTACCTTTGGTTGATGGCGCTCTTTCCATTTATGAGCGACATCGATCTTCACGTCAGGCGAGTTGCGGTGGCGACGCACGTATAGATGCTCGATGTCCTTCGCCGCGTACTCGGTGCGGTCGACGATGGCAGTCGGGTCGAGGAGGTGTACCAACTCCGCGAAGGACTCGGGTTTACCGTTGTGGGGGGTTGCGCTGGCGAGGATCAGTGCATCCGTCTGTGCAGCAAGCAGTTTGGCCAGTTCGTTGTTCTGGGTGCCTCGGTTGATCAGGTTGTGGCACTCGTCGATCACGACCGCGTCCCACTTCTGATTCTTGAGATGATGCTTGTACCGAGCAGGGTTCTTCAAAGTGTCGATCGAGACGATCACTCGCTTGTAATAGCTGAAGGGGTTGCGCGAACTCGGCAACGTCTGCCGGACCTTCTGAATGCCACTGGAGTCCAGACGGATGAGCGGGATCGCGAAGCGCGTCCAAAGTTCTCGTTGAAACTGCTCGAGGACCGCACGCGGGGTGACGACAAGAATGCGTTCGCCACGGCCGCGACGAGTCAACTCCGACAGCAAGATCCCGATTTCAAGCGTTTTGCCTAGACCCACCGCATCACCAATGAGAATGCGTGGCCTGAGGTTCTGTAGTGCCTGCGACGCCGGACGTAGCTGATAGTCCATGCGGTCGAGTAATCCGCGGTGCCCGACGGTGATCCGCGTTTCGCTTGACGGCACGGGGCTGCCCCGCCTGATCGACTCCAGCCATAGGCGTGAGCTCCGGAAGCCTGCGGAGTCGTCGGCGACGAGCTTGCCTTCCCGCGGGTCGAGCCGGTCAATGGTGTCGAGCGAGCCGAAGAACACGGCGTCCTGGTCGCGGACGAGTGAGCTGACACCGGTTACCTCGACGCGCACACCGTCTCGCTCGGTGTTGCGAACGGTCCGCACGAGCCATTCCTCGTCGCGGACGACGATCCGCTCGCCTGCAGCTACTTCAGCCATGTCGCCCGAGTCCTCGCGTCAGTTGCAGCATTTCAAATTCAGGCGTCGGCATGATCGAAGAGTCCGTGAAATAGTCCCTCTTCCTCATCGCCGTCATCGTGAGTCCCGAAGAGCAGGGCCCGGTCCAAATAGCAGTTGTTCATTTCGCACGAAGTCTCTGGCGCCAGCACGCACGCGTGACATGCTGCCAGGTTCAGCCCGTCTGAGCCGGCACCTGTCGACTCGATGCACACCGGATCCGACGAGCACCACGACAAGCGTTGCAGGCCCTCGATGAGAGCGGACTGCAAGTGTTCGGTCTCGGCCATCGAAGCGACGCCACCGAGACTTCCCGCCGAATCGGAGCTCGCCGTGTAGACCAGTAGTCCTGCGACCTTATCGTCGACGAAGAGCCGCTCGCGTAGTGCTGCTGCGGGATAGCCGGCGTCCAGAGACAGTTGATCGATGATCAGGTGCGACAACGTGTGGATGGCGACTTTGATGATGTCTACTGTTGTACGCGGGCGACCATACTCATCTGCAGCACGATCAGATGCCTTCTGCAGAATTCGCTGTCGCTTGCTTGCGAAGTCTCGTCCGGACCATTCGTCGACCGTCGCCTTTCGAAACGCTAGGAATACTCCTTCGCCTATGACCTCGATGGCCGGAAGCCAGTACAGGTGGGTGGGCGATAGCGGGCACAACTTCTGGACAGGCCCCGACGGGTCGGGAGCACCGTCCAGCCGCGTGAATCCCTGCAGGGCACGAACTTCCCGCAACCGAGTCACTTTTCGCACTTCGGTGATCAGCGATTCAAATCCCTCTGGTACGTCACGGCGCAGACAGACGAAGTCCGAATCCAGGCCCTCCTCGACTCGTCCTTCGACGAGGGCTTTGTACTCGTCGGCGCGAAGCTTGGCCTCGGTGATTTCCTCGTCGTCTTCCTGTTCGCCGCGGCGCCGATCGATCTCCTGCTTGATCTGTTCCGCTGTATACCTTCCCTTGGACATCGCCGAGAGTCCGGCGAGTACCGGGGGGATCACGGCTGCCGGATCCTTGACCATCTCCCAGTTCTTGTCGACGAATTTCGCCAGGCCATCGGAGTAGGGCGGAATGGAGATCGTCGAACGAACTGCGGGAAACCAGACGTTCGACGCACCGCGCTGAACAACGCGCGGGTAGAGATCGCAGTCCTCGTGCGTATCGAGGCCCAGCCACGGGCGTAGACCCCGGCACCTACCGAACTCAACAAGTGAGCCGGCTCCGATGGCACCTTCGAGGCTTCGGTCGTCGACGCCGCAGGTGCAGTTCAGCGTCAAGTCACCCAGTGACGACGTCCGCCCGAGCACGTTCAGCTTCATCTCGTGTTCGTCGCTCTTGATCTTGCCTTGTTGATCTTTATGAAGCCATTGATAGACGGGGAACTCGCTCATGTGGCCGCTCTGACACGCGCCGATCAACCTGAAAGGGCTCAGGTCAACACCGTCGACCTTGCATACGGCATTTTGCTTGTCCTTCGACAGTTCCGACAATGCGCCTATGCGTCGACACTTTGGGCACACTTGCGTGTACGGGTAGCGGATGACCGGCACGTCTCGCTTACCGCCGGCAGGGGGTGACTTCAATTCCTTCACCCCCAATGCGCGCGCGAGTCGCGGCTCGAGAACGCGCTCGGCTCGATCGACATCCCATTCGTGCAGGCCTGCGATCATGTAACTTGTTGACTCAGAGGGGAATAAGCCTCCGACACCGTAGGTACTGAGCAGCTGACTACGGCGCGCCTTCGCGGTGTTCACCGGGGAACCTTTCTTGCAGGGATCTGATAGAGCGTGCTCTCGGCGTCGACGTCACGCATGCTCTGAAGTGTCGGCCAGGGGGTTTCGCGTTGCGAGTACTCGATCAGGTCATGGGTCATGGCAATCTCTGGTGGTACGAGGAGCGAGTCGTCGTAATTGCTGCTGTCCTGATACCGCATATCCGGATGCGCTTCAGCCTCTTCCGTCCACACCCGAACGAGTTCATCGAGCTGCTTGATGGTGTCAGCAGCTTCTTCGGCGTTCGTGACCTCTTTCGCCCGCCGCGCCAACAGGTCGGCCATGAGGGTGATGTTGTCGTACTCATCGGACGCGCGACGAGCCGCCTTGTCATCCGACATCCCGTCGACGAGCAAACGTGTGAGTGAGACGAGCACACCATGCAGGGCACGGTCGCGGGCGCGTGCGGCGAACGGTGTAGCACTCGTCGCCTCGACCGCCCGATACAGCGCTTGGTGATACGGGATGAAGTTCTCGTAGTGCGACCTATCGCGTGACCGAGCCGAGTTGAAGATGGTAACGACGAGACCAGGGTGTTGGCGACCAACGCGGCTGGTGGCTTGGATGTACTCAGCGCTCGACTGAGGCTGCCCCATGACAGCCATCAAACCGAGCCTGTCGATGTCGACGCCCACCGAGATCATGTTGGTGGCGAGCACCACGTCGTTGGCAGCGCCCGAGGTGCAATCCCTTTCAAGGCTCTTCAAAATTCGTGGGATGTTCGCAGAAGGCTCACGGCTGGTCAACTCAACCGCCGGTCTCAGATCCCGTGCTGTTGCTTGTTTGCGGCGCGCAACCAGCTGCAACCGGTCCTTGACGTCGCCCTGAACCTGAAGATTGGCACTACCCAGTACACGAAGGCTGTTGAAATATCCGAGCAACGTCCAGTAAGGATCCCGAGTTTCCGGGCTACCTGCGATGTCTTGCGCCGCCTGGAGGATGGCGGCGTAGACCCGCACCATGAGTGTGGCGTGGCTGGTCCCGGCCGCCATCACGCCCACGTACTCGCGAGTTCCGTATCCGTCTCGCGGTGCAGGTTCGGCGAAGAACGACTGATCGGGATCGATACCCGGCGGCGGGAACTGTTCAGCGCGGCGGTTGAATACAGCCCGGATCTGTCGATCGGCGCGACGAATCGTAGCCGTGGATGCAATGACCTTGGGTTTACCCCGAGTAGGGCCCTCGGGACCAAGTTCGAGACCGCAGGCGGCATCGATCGCCGTCTCGTAGAGTCCGACGATCGATCCCAACGGCCCCGAGATGAGGTGGAGTTCGTCCTGAATGATGAGCGAGGGCGGGCTACCGATTCCATCCCGCGCGAACAGCTTTCGCACATCTTCACGCCAGGCCATCTGAGCGAATTTGTCGACAGTGCCCAAGACGAGCTCAGGACGTACCCGGTAGATGTCCTGGTCGACCAGGTACGCAGGCAACCCGTCGCGGAAGTCGCATTCCGCGTTCCCGCAGGCGATCTTGAGGCGCTCCACGGGCGTCTTGGTGACGGAGTAGTGCGACTCATTGAGATCTTTTCCGCACCAAGGACATTGTGTCAGCTGAACCGGGTTCTTCTCCTGCAGCTCTTTACCGTCGGCAATGGCATTGAGTGACTTCTGCGCTTCGGCCAGTGTGTTGGGAGTTGCCGCCTTGCCGACCCACAGGCCGATGGAGAACGGCCGATCACCGAGGTCATTCTCGCGCAGCCGGAGGCGTTCCAGAGAGCAGAGGAGCATGGTTGCGCGCTCGAACTGCTGAATGGTCAAGAGACGCAGGGTGTATCGCATGATCACGGCGACACCGAGCGCCTTCGGATCCTTGAGTCGGCGATGCAGGATCGTGAAGGCAACGAGGCCTAGGTAGGCCTCCGTCTTGCCACCGCCCGTGGGAAACCAGAGCAGGTCGGCTATGCCCCGATCTTCATGTTCCGGGATCGCCAGGCCCGGGAGATTCAGCAGAATGTACGCGATCTGGAATGGGCGCCAGCCTTGGTCAGCGCCATCGCCGACAGCGCCGATCGCTCCCCCACGGACCCAGTCCTGTCTGGCGCGTTGCATCTGCATGGCGGCATTCGCCAAGCGAAAGGCCCGGCCGACGTCGGGGTCGCCGACGAGGAGGTTGATTCCCTTTTGGATTCTGTCAGCTGCGTTGCGCGCCCTTGCTACATGCTCGTCAGCGACACCCCTGAGGCCTTCGTCCACGTCGGCCTTGCCGTCGTGAACCTGCGTGTCCAAGTTGTCGATCCACTCGCGGTACTCGGCGACCAGGGCGCCGAGGTTGACGGCGATCTCTTCGTCAGTTGCATTGCTCAGAAAAGACATTCGCAGGTCGACGGCAGAGCTGGTACCGCCGGGACGGGCTCGCGGCACCTCTTGTCTCGGCACGAAGGTCGTCGCCACGCGTTCGACGGACTGAGCGGTCGATTCGCGGTTCCAGGTTGCAGCGCAACCATGTCCAATCGCAAAAACTCTTGCGTTGCGATAAAGCAAGGCGGCCGAGCGCAGGTCCTCGTCCTTGCTGAGCACCCCGTACGACGATCGATCGACGATTGCCTGCTCGACCGAGGTGACCTCAAGTCCAACCTGGAACCAGGCGTAGGCATCTCGGAATTCGCCTTTCGGCGGCGCTTGGGTGTTTCGAAGTGCCACCGACACAGCGACTCTGCCATTCTTCGGCACCCGGGAGTACACGTACAACTGGAGCCCGGGGATGACATCATCAATTTTTCTTGCACCCGACTTCGACACGTCCCATTCGATGGGTTCGATCGTCTGCGGGCTGCGTAGCCAGGAATCCGGCTTTGCAATCTGTTGCCACTTGGATGGACGCTTTGAGCCGGCTCCTTCGCCACTCCCTGCATCGACTGACGGAATGTACCTCGCCACATCAATCGCGATCTGGACTGACTTTGCCGTCGACAAATCTACGGAGAATGTGATGCCCATCGAGGTCGGATATCTCATCAACGCTTGCGAGATGGGGCTGTCTGCTGCTCCATTCTCCTCAGCCTCCGCGCTGTCGGGCTCTGTCTCCGCCTCCTCCTGCAGCCGATCGTCGGCCGGCCACAGGACCCCGGCTATGTAGCGGTCGAGTGGTAAATCGGTGATGACCTCGTCGGGCCCCTCAGCCGGCCCAACTAGATCGTTTATCAGTTCATTGACGACATTGTCGCGAAAGGCGTACTGCTCCGTGAGATTCGACATTGCTGCTTTCTACGTCGTGGACAGATCTGGGCGCGCCAGGCCGGTGATCCTTGGCACCAACCAAAACCCTGAGCTTCCGAGGCCCGCCTTCTCCGACTCTGTCGGGTCGCCGGCAACAGTCTCAACCGAGACGAGGGACAAGCCGTCGATGATCTGCGGAGGGCTCTTCAGCCAACTGAATGCTTTTTGGAACGCGTGATCAAAATCAGCGCTGGTACGCCCCAGGAGTTGCCCGTCGTCGGTGAACAGCAAAAAGGACGGGGAGCCTTCAGTGGATTGATCTTCGTCCAGCTGCGCCTGAACGGCCAGGCCTATGAGACCGTCCGACTGCAATGTCTTCTGGATCTTTTTGGCGTTCACTTGAATCGAGGCTGCGGGATAGGCCGATTCGACATCGTTGTACTGAAATTCGAACGCCTTGGTCCATCTGGCGCCGCGCTTCTTTTTGCTCCAGGCCTCCTCCTTGAATCTTCCCCACAACTTGGGATCGGCCTTGATGATCGAGCTCGGCTGTGGGAGGCGACATACGAAGATCTCGTCACGAGCGCGACTCAATGCGACGTACTCACGACGCACCCTCGTCCACCTGTCTTCGTCGTTGGGCACCCAGGTTGGGTCAACCACGTAAACCGAGTCGAACTCGAGCCCCTTCGCACGGTGGATAGTCGACACAATCACTGAACTGAGGTCCGGTTCAGTCAATGGAAGGGGCAACGCTCGGGCCTTGACCAGACTGGCCACCCTCAAGAGATTCAAAGCGTCGTACTCACTGGTGCGTCCTTCGGCGGCCTTGAGCTCCATCCACCGTTGTTCAGCATCCTGCTTCGCCAGCAGCCGCTCTAGCGCAGCCTCGACCTCCGACCTTCGTTCCTTTGGGCCGGGTAGAGGTCCGAGCGCGCCCGCTATCCACTTCGCCGCACCAAAGTCCTGCGCCTGGCGGCGCACCGCGTGCGCAACGCCGCGCTCGTTGAGATACCGCGACACTCGAAGCACATCGGCGTTAGACGTGCAGAGCACGGCCGACTTCTTGCCCTTGTCGGGGGTGACCAGGTCAAACCATTCCTCGATCTCGCCGCGATAAGGCAACTCGAGCACCAGGTCGATGAGCAGATCCTCAGCCGAGTCACCGTCGTCAATCTCACGGAGAGCGTCTCCCAGGACAACCACCTGCTTTGGGAACTTTCCCCTGGCTCGGTAGTTCCTCCCCAGGCCTACGGTCTCACACCCAAACGTCCCGGTGAGCTCAGTGAATACGTCTGCGGATGACGTCTTGCTGAGTGAGTCGTCCAGCTGAAAGTCGTACACACCCTGCAAAGGATCACCCAGTGCAGTAATTCCGGCGTCCTCATCGAGCCATTTCAAGATTGCAACCACGAAGTCTGCCCGGTCCCCGACGAGATCTTGAACCTCGTCGATCACCACGTGGCGTACCAGTTCGACGTCGTGCGGTGCGGCGTCTGCTTCCTTGAGCAATCGAGTGGCCAGTCGGATCCGGGCCTCGAAACTACCTTCCAGGGGGATATCGGCGTCAAGAAGCAAGACACTGGCGAATGAGTCGAATGTACGCACATTCGCTGCGCCCACATCTCGCATATCGAGGCGTGTTCGCACAGCCGTCACGGCAGCACGTGAAAAGCTCAAAACGAGCACTTCTTCGGACGCTGTCAGACCTTCATTCTGAACCAGACTGTCGATACGACTGACGACCACCTCTGTCTTTCCCTGGCCTGCGCCGGCGATCACGAGCAACCGCGCATCCGCGGGCGCCTCGACGACCTCCAGTTGCTCGTCGTTGAGGTCGACTACTTGAGCTGCCACGTCAGTACTCCGCAGTCCGAACACTGCTGAGGCGGCGCTCGATCGCCACGTCGGGCGCCCATGTTTCACGAACGACGTCAGTCATTCTTAGCGTCGATACCCCAAAAGCTGCTGTCTCCCGCATGTGCGTTTTCCCTGTCCCCGAGATTGCCATCTTCACCTTCTAAGTACTTACGCCCGATCCGGCGGGTCCAACCCGGCCGTAGGGCCTCGAAACCACCTCGCCGATTCCATAGCGCCGTCGGCGGCATCGACGACTGTCCTGCGGCGCCGGAGTACGTGCACGCGTTAACGGCGTGTCGCGGAGTACTACTTGACCAAGCGCATGCCTTGGCAGAGAACAAAGAACCGTTCGTCGTGGTCGCCATCCCTTTTTCATGGCATCAGGTCATGAACATCGGCGAAACCGATTACGGAACTTGACAGCGGCGCGACGTCTCCGATCGAACAAGATTGCGCCTTCACCCCAAGCATGCTGCCTGCATTTCGTGGCGACCGGACTCCACAATGTCTTTGACGCTCTGATACACGATGCTGTCGCCGAACTCGACGATATTGTCGAGCATGTTGACGATCAAGACCTCTTCTGTCCCGCCGTTTTTCGGCCCGCGCAGCCCTCGGCCGACCATCTGTTGATAGCGGACCTCACTGCTGGTCGGACGTGTGATGTAGACAGCATCCGTCTTGGGAGCATCAAAACCCTGCGACAGTACGGCGTAGTTGGTCAATATTTTCAACTCCCCCGATTTGAAACGTTCGATGGCAACGCGGCGGTCTTCGGGATTCGTATCTTGGTCGATGGAGGTAGCCGGACGGCCATTGAGCGTGAGTAGAGTCGCCAGCGTTTTCGCGCTCTCGACAGACGCAGCGAACACGACGATCTGCCAGTCCTCGGGCTTGCCCATTACCGATTCGACGATCGTCCTGGTGCGGTCCTCATCCCGGCCCAGACGAAGCTCGGCGCTCTTCGATAGCCAGCCGTTGGATTGGAACTCCTCGAGTTCCCTCTCCGTCAGGTCGATCGATGCACCCCCGAGGAATTCGAGTCGCGCACGTGCGAGAACCCGGTCCCGTTGCAACCTGACCTGAGGGATCACATCTCCGAAGACACCCTCGTCCAACTGGTTGTCGTCGAAGCGACGAAGCAATCGTTGTGTTTCGTCACTGTCTCGGCGCCCGCGAAAAGGGGTTGCCGTCAGCCCGATCAGAGGCTTGTCACGCTCCCGCGTACCGCGACCTAGCCATTCGAGGATCTTTGTGTACGAGGGGGTGTACGCACCGTGTGCCTCATCGATGATCACGATCGGCGCCTCTGCCAGCCAGGCGAAAGACTCGTCAGGGACGGCACGAGCGAGAATCTTCTGCCACGTCGCGACTACAACCTGAACGCCGGCCACTTCCTCCTCCATTTCGTAACTGGACCAGAAGCGGCTCAAAATCAGTTGACTGTCCTGTCGGCCGCGTGCGCGCCAGAGATACGACCAAGTATCAATTGCTTGCTCGCAGAGTTCCTCACCATCAGCGAGCCACAGAATCGGCCCCGAGAAAGATGGCTCGGCCGCAGACCCGTCGAGCAATCCGTCCCGGATCGCCTCGATGATTGTCTGAACTGCAACTCGTGTCTTCCCAGCGCCAGTCGGCAACGAGATCATCCCTCGCCGGGGGCCGTCGCCTGCGAGGAGTGCCCGGAGGCGGCCCGAAACCACCTGCTGATAATCGTGCAGTTCGTCGAGCTGGGTCGGGCCATCGACGTACTCCGTCGGTTTGTTGCGGCGAGAAGCCTTCTGCCCGGCCCACTCTTCGCCGAAACCCAGACTTTTCACCCACTTTCGAGTGTTGAACGTCCCCGCCCAGGTCGAAGGAGCAGTCACAGGCAATCCGAGAGGATCCACCTTGCAGGCACGTTCAAGTGCTCGTACGCCCAGCATGGTCACGCAGAGCTCCGCGAGCCGGAGCTCTTGCGGTTCGGTCATGCCATCATTGGCGAGATAAGTCAGTGCGTCCTTTGGGACCAGGCTTCTCAGTCGCTCCTCACCCGCGAGCATCAAAAGGCGCTCGGCGTCCGACTTTGCGTTGCGGATTGCACGAACCCGTTTCGAATTTCGAAGCCGCTCCATGTCGCCCAACAAAAGGTCGACAGTCCGGTCAGAATCGTCATAGATCAGGCAGCCGAGCGCCTGTTTCAAGACCTCTTTGTCCGTTGCCCCTGTGACCAGGATTCTGTTCGCCTCACGACCCGCCAGGCACGCAACCTGCACTGCGGGTTGCCCCGGTACCGCAGCGACCTTGCTGATTGACAAGCATTTCTGGAGAATTACACCTTCCAGGTCGTCGGAGATGGCGAGTGCATCCAACACCGGAAAGACGTCAGCGACCAGCTCGGGCTCTGCACTCGTCTCGTAGGAGTAGGTGACAGGTAGATGCCGACCCTCGAGACACTCCCACAACTCGCTCAGCGTGTGGACATCGTCGATGCTGTCGACCACCACGCAGGGAATGCCGAACTCGCTGAGTTCCTCATATCCCGCCTTGCCGTGGACAACGGCGACGCTTGTCCTCTCCTCTTCCGTCCACTGGCCGTTCCTGCACACCCAGATGCGGTCCGGTGGTTCGACCTCTTTGTGAGTCCAGCACCACCAGGCGTAGGCCTGGCCAACACGCAGAAAGTCATTGCGATCGACGTGTATCTGCACCAGCGCCCTGAAATCGGATGGATTGAGTTCTGCTATCTCTCTTTTCAGCTTCAATACACGTTCAGCATCGGGACTCAGCACCACCTGAGTGATCGACGGCAGGAGACCCTCTGGGACATTTCGCACGTCCGCGACGAACGCTTTGCCGACGGGCACTGGCCCCAGCGTGGTCGGTAACATCCCGTACTGCCGCGTCCACCAGAGTTCGGGCGCCACGAAACGGGCCGCCTTGGTGACGTTCGGATGACTGACCCGGACGCGGGGCACTTCGACGTCGTTGATGATTGCGATGCTCAACGCGACTCTATTCGTCACGCTGAGATCGGGTAAGCAATCAAGTGGCCCCAAAACTGAATTGATGGTGTCAATTTCGATGTTCTGGCGCGCCTGGACACCAAGTCCGAGTTCTTCGCCGACGCGATCCCGAACTTCGTTCTGGTAGCGCGATACCCACCGTTCTTTCTCGGGGGCTGTTGATCGGGAGGGCCGCGATCTGACGCCGAGCAGATACAAAATCTCGTGGTCGGCGGCATGATAGTTTCCATCGACCAAGTAGGCCCCGTCCTCCTTCAGCTGCTTGAGGCAGTCTCCCGCAAAATACAATCCATGTGGAAGTACCCAGCGGCCGTTGCCATTTCGCACCTGGACAACCTTGGCCGCATGTCCCTTGAGCACCTCTTCGAACGCATCGTGGACTTGCCGGACACCGGATCCGCGCATGGCGATCCACAGTTCATCCCAATCGACTTTGCCGGTGCGCCTCAGCTCTGCCAGCAGCTGCAACATCTCACCGCCGTCCTCGAATGCGGTGATGCCGAGATGCTCCAACGCGTCAGCAGTCGATGGCCGCGTGGCTACAGCGCCATCAATGAAAGACGTGCCGTTCTGAGCCGCACTTGTACGCAGGAAACACCGCCCGCGGGCGGGTTGCGCCAACGTCCCGTTCTCGAGAAGAACGACGCGTGAATCGCGGACGTCCATCTCTGTGTTGCCGCCTTTGACCACCAGCTCAGAGGCGAACTCGACAGCGGCCGCCGACTGTTCCGGCGTCGGGTCAGCCACAACCGATTGGAGCCAATGAAGCACTCTTCCTGCAGGTTTGAGCCGATCTCCATCCTGCAGAAGACGATCAACCTTGGAACGCCGTTCGGTGCTGGTAGTGCACTCCGGATGGACCCACTCACTGCGGTTTCCGGCCATCGTCAGCCACCTACTCGCGAGATCCGCAGCGTCTTCAGGAATGCGTAGAAGCGAGCTGGGCGCCCGCAGCTGGCCATCCAAATCTGGCAAACAGCGAGAATCTCTCAAGGCCTGAAAAACAGGCTCGTTCAAAACTTTGTCAGCCCAGCTGCGCGCCTCCTTGCCGCGAGCCGGCAAGACATCGATGTACCTGCCCAACGCTCCGTCGGCGACAAGGTCTTTGCGTGCTGCCTTGACCAACTGCGGCACCACGTCGGCGAGAATCTCGTAATTGAAAATGCACTCGATCGCGTTGATGCGATCGTCGGACAACTTCCAGGGCGCATTCACTCGGCCACTCAAAGTGATGTCCGATTTGACGGGAAAGAAGGCCGACAACTGCCCCAACTCGACCCGCCCGGTCAGGGGCAAGGCCCAGCTGACGGTCACCGATTCGCGACGAGCTGCATGTCCGGCCGATTCCAGCGCCTTAGGTGACGGCTTGTGATCAGAGGACACCACCAACCACTCACGGTCACCGTCTTCTGTGGTGAGCGTGACGCGATTTCCCTTTTTCGCCGCTTTGAAGTGGCGCTCGGTTCCGCCCACAGTGTCCGTCAGGTCGAGGATTCGCACGTGGGGCGCAAACAGGTTGAACGACTCGTCGAATTCGTTGATTTCTTCGGACAGCTGCTGTGCCACTCCAGGTTTGAGCGGTACTTTCACGACTGTTGTCGCCCACGCAGCGAGGTCCGCCAACACAGGGTCGGCGCGAAATTCCGATGCGGGGTTGAGCGGCCACGCGAGGCGAAGTGCAGGGATATCCGTTGGCTCATAATGATATTCGAGTTCGCTACACAGCTGATCGGCCGATTGCTGCCGACTGAACTCGAACGACACTGATCGACTGAAGATCTGTGGACTGTCGGAGATACCGCTGATCGATTTGAACCCCAGACCGAACCGACCGATCTCGGCGCCGGATTTGTTTGAAAGGTGGGTGTATAGCAAGGCCCGAACACCCGAATCCTCGAAGGGCTTTCCCTCGTTCGCGACGTAAAGTGCGTCGCCAGTCAAGCTCACCTGGATACGACCCGCGTCTCCATGCAGTGCATCAGCAGCGTTCTGGACCAGCTCTTGGATCTGCTTTCGCCCGTATCCGCCCTCAGCGATGCCACGTTCCTTTCCGGCATCTTCCTCGACCCGGTTGGGATCCTCTTTATAGACCCGAACGCACTTATCTCGGAACTCGTCGACCAATCCTTCCAAAGCACGATCTGGATCAGCCCACCCCCTGGATACCACTTCTCTGCCCCCCACAGTCACTTTGAGCAAACCCCTGTTCGCGGTACTAACAACCGCACCCGGGATTTCTACCACTCACCGCCGACAAAATCTGGAGGTCGGTGACTTCCTACGAACGGCCGTGCCTCATCGTCGCTGACGGACTCGCCGGCTAGCATCACTGCCATGCCGCAGGAACAATCCCCGACAGCTCGTCAGCCGCGGATCATCGACCTTTTTGCCGGTCCTGGCGGACTCGATGTCGGGGCGACGTGGCTCGGACTTCCCGCTATCGGGATCGAATTAGATGGCAACGCCTGTGCAACGCGGGCCGCTGCCAGGCTCGACACCGTGCACAGCGATGTCCGAGCTTATGGGCCCGCTGACTTTCCCGAGGCAACGGTGCTCACCGGCGGCCCACCGTGTCAGACCTTCACAGTCGCGGGAGCAGGTTCCGGCAGGCGGGCACTCGATGACGTCATCCGTCACGTAACAGAGATGCCCAATCGCCCCGAAGACGGGGGTTACATCGGTGAGTTTTCGGACGAGCGCACCGGTCTGGTCCTCGAACCGATGAGATGGGCACTGTCTGCACTCCGGGCGGGGAGCCCGTTTTCAGCTATTGTCCTCGAGCAGGTCCCGGCGGTGCTCCCAGTTTGGGAGGCCTATGGCGATGTACTCGAGCGGTTCGGATATGGGGTAGCGCTCGGCATCCTTCGATCCGAAGAATTCGGCGTCCCGCAAACTCGGCGCCGCGCCATCCTGATCGCCCGGCTGGGCGATACGAACGTCACCCTCCCTTCCCCCACTCATCAGAATTTTAAGAAGGGCCAAATTGATCGGACCGTGCTCGGGCTGGAACCCTGCGTTTCGATGAAACAAGCCCTCATGCGGGACACGAGCTTCACTGTCGTCTCCAACTATGGCAGCGGAGGGGACCCTCGCAATCGAGGGCGGCGCCACTCCGATGAGCCGTCTGCAACGGTCACGGGCAAGATCATGCGGAATCGTCTCCGCCTCGCCAATGGCGGATGGAGTCGGCTGTCACATCACGAAGCCGGTGTCCTGCAGACATTTCCGTCAGATTTTCCGTGGTCGGGTAATGACGTAGGCCAGCAAATAGGTAACGCGATACCACCTCGCCTCGCAGTGCACGTGCTGGCACAGGCCCTCAATCTTCGATTCGACCGATCAGAGCTAGATCGCACGGTCAAGACCTCGTGGGCCGAGGCGCGACTCGCCCCTATTCAGTCGGAGCCCGTAGAACGAGGTGCCGACCTCGTGAGCACTTCTGACTGATCGAGGGCAATCGCGGATTTGCGGAGGACCGCAAGCTGAGTGCAGATTGCGTCCGCCACAGCGGTTGGCTGCTCGTGTTCCCAGAAGCGCAGCACCGTCCATCCTCGGACCGCCAATTCGGCATCGGTGCGCCGATCCCGTCGAATATTGCCATCGAGTTTCTGCGCCCACCACTCTTCGTTGGACTTGGGCCTGGTCGCGTGTTCTGGACAGCCGTGCCAGAAGCACCCGTCGATGAAAACGACGAGGCGAAGCCCTTTCCACACGATGTCCGCCTTGCACCTGAGGTCCGACTCGGGCTTCGCATCCACGCGGTACCGGATGCCACGTCGATGGAGAATTCGTCGGACGAGAAGCTCGGCACGAGTGTCGCGACGGCGTTGCCTGCTCATGCGTGAACGAACCGAATGCGAGGAGGCGGACGGCCTGCTACTCGATGGGCGAGCGGCGAACTCCTCGATCACAGCGTCCACAGTGGCACACTCGCGGTCAGCACCGACTCGATCACGGCAGGCTGATGTCCTTTGCCGACTCGCACGCGACTCGAACGGCGCGTCGCTTTAGGCGCAATCTCGAATTCGCGGTGCCGAATTCACGTTTGGGTAGAGGCTTTGGGTCGAAGATCCGGACGTGAAGGTGTCGTCTCCTCTGCATAGACTCGGTCGAAACATGATTGGGGACATCTATGAGCGACGAGGAAGGCTGCCGACTTCCTGCGCGTGCGATCGATGACGACGTAGAGGTGTCGGTGCATTCGGAGGGCCTGCTGATCGGCGGAGATCCCGACGCCGTCGACTCGTATCTGTCGCGCCTTAGCGTCGTCGCAGGCAAGTCGATGCGCGTCGTCGGGGTCGACGCGTCTTCGGTCAGTAATGCAGCGGGACTTCTGGCAGGTGCCGCGGCGTTTCTGGCCGACTCGGGCAGATTTGTGCAGCTACATCCCGACAGTGTCAACGCCCTGAAAGTGGGCAATTGGATTCCAGGGACAGACGGCTTCTTCCGCATGATGACCCGAGGGACAGACGGCCTGTTCCTCGATCAACTTCAATGGGCGCCGGCGCCAATTGCTCCGCCGCAGATGATGGCTGTGCAATTGATCGCCACGCAGGTAGCGCTGAAGGCCGCGATGGCTCAGGTCGAGGAAGCGGTGCGTCGTGTGGAAGGCAAGGTCGAGTCTGTCCTCCACCTCGCAGACGCCTCACGTGCCGGCGACATACTCGGCAACCACCTTTCAGTCCGTCGCGCGGTGGATTTCCTGGAAAGGCATGGTGCGCTCCCGGACGCAGACTGGGATGCGCTGGCAAGCCTGGGGCCGGCGTTCAACGTCGCCGTCGAGCAGCTCCGAAATTACGTCACCCGGTTGCTGGAGTCCTTCGACGCAGACCTCCCAGTTCAGGAAAGAGCGGAGAAGTTGCGTCACGCCGTCGACGACGGTCGACTCGGCGAAACTCTGAGCTTGCTCGTGGTCGCGGAAGATTCTCTTTACCAGTGGCAGAGGCTCCGCCTCGCACGAGTTGAGGCCGGGCAGCCCGAACACCTTCAACGCGTGATAGATGATGCGCGAAACCTTCTGGCCCATCAGTTAAGTGAAGATGGAAAGCTTTATCGCAACGCGAAAGAGCTACTCGACAACTTCGCAAAGCCAGAGGCAATCGAGGGATTCCGCTTCTTTTCCGTCCGGGAACTCGCGAAACAGCGCTCCAAGTTGCGCGAGGAACTCGACCGCTTCGCGGAAGCGCGGCGTCATCAAGTCGAGGAATGGGAAGCTGTCGACACTCCCAGCTTGTTAGATGCTGCTTCTGCCGCGATCGACGCCGCTTCCGGTTCGGCCCGAAAAGCGGTCGGAGCCGCGGGGCAAGGGGTGATCCGCTTCGGTGAGTACCTCGCAGAAAAGGGTCGCACAGAGAAAGTTGAAGCGACAAAAAGTGATTCGGAATGATCTTCGTGGTCAGCCCTGAAGCCCAAGCCAACGATGCAGGTGCTTACTTCTTGTCGGTGGTGCGTGAGATTGTCTCAGGTATGTCCGGCGACCCTGTCTCAGTGCGGCTCGTCGAGTGGAACGTGGCGATGTCACTTCACACCAAAGCGCGTTGTGTCGCGATTCTTCCGGAGTCTGCGCATCCGAACAAAACCGGACAAGTGTTGGAAGAGTTTGGAGCCACACCGGGGCAATGGCAGTGGGCGGGTTCCAATATCAACAAGGGGCTGCTCGCTGTCGCCTTCGAGGGTTGGAATTTGAGAATCGATGGCAGCTATGACCCCGCTTACCAGTGGGTGATGCCATCTCATATCACTGGCCTCAACGAGATTCGGATACTCGCGGTCTGGGATATGGGCGGCCACGAGACGGCGCGTCGAATTGGCTCGTGCAGAGCATCGATTGAGCACTACGCCGAATTCTTGTCGAGAGACTCGTCGACCTGCGCTTGCCCACGAATCCTGCTCAAGACGTGAGGTATCGGTGTCGGTCTTTCTCGCCGCTGCAATTCCGAGATCGAGATTTTCGATTGCAGTGTTCAGCGCGTGGAAGGCGTCTTCTGCTGCCGTCACTGTCGGAGGCACTGGAGTGAATGACGTTCATACGGCGTTGCTCGATGCCGCCGAGCAGGTACGGGAAGGCGGGGAGCCTGTAAGGAATGCGAACTCGAATTAACCCACAGCCACGGCCGTGACGGTCGATAAACCGCCAAGCACGAATGCCTCAGCGCTGAGCTGCGACGACCACTCTCGTCATCGCAGCAAGTGATGCAGCACGACTGCCTTTCTGCAACTCCATGTGTAACAACCGTATCGGGGCTCAAAACCAAGAATATTCAAACAGAAGGAGGCATGCGTTGACTACTGTTGACCCGGTGTCGGACTCACTCACCGCAGCACTGTCCGCCGCCGGGATTCCCCTAGGCAATTACGAGTTCATCCGCAAGGTCACGAAGGTCGTCGGCATTGAACGGTATCGCTTCGTCGATCAACCCGGTAAACCTTATGTCATCGCCACGAGACGCGATGGTGGTCGCGACCTTCACATCTACTATGGCGCGACGAATGGCTTCTACTCGGAAGACGAAGTTATCCGAGTAGCCGGCGAAAAAGCTGACCGTAGAGCGAGCGGTTCACGTAAGGGAACCTGGTGTGTAGAACACCCGCTGAATCAAAGTCGCCCTCCCGGCCCGCGTTCTCGCGATGTCCGACGCGAAGGGACCCGCTGCGATTGTGGGATGGAGCGATCAGTCACCGGTATGTGTGGAAGCTGCGACTAGGAAAAATCCGGCAACCGGTATCGGCTGATCGCGTTGGATCGGCTGCCAGTGCCATCGGCAAGTGCGTCAGGACTCATGTTGCTGAGCGCGAACCAGGGCAGACCGGCGTCTCTACGTAGACGTCCCGGTCGACCGGCGTCGGAGGCGGCACCTCAACGGTGATGGCAGTCCACTGTGCGGCCGAGCAAAAGTGTACGAATACCCGCCGGGCAGACCTGAGGGGGACCCGTTTGGTGGTCCAATCGCTATGCGGCTTGGGGTTGGCGGGTCGTGGTCCACGGTAGAGCGAACTCGGCTGGGGTGAGTTCGCCGTGGGCGGAATGAGGCCGGTTGGCGTTGTAATCGCGGCGCCAGTCTTCGATGATCACGCGGGTTCGCGCAGCGAGTCGAAGCGCCATGAGTTGAGTGAGGTGACGATCGTCGGCGCACACCTCCTGTCGCATCCGACCGCCGGCCCCAGCCCCATGCTGCAGGCAGGGGCTGGCAGCGGACCGCTGTCCAGCATCGGGTCTGCACAACATCGCGTGCGCAGAGTCTGTGTGGCGTGCCACGCCGCAAGGGACCTCGACCGTGTGCGGATGTTCTTGTTCCAGTGCAGAGATCTGAGGCACAAGCACGCCACGCCGGCAAGACTGACAACTGCCTTGCCGTGCCATTTCGCTAGGACCTGTCGCAGTCAAATGCTAAATCGGCTAACTTTGTCAGTCCCTCCGCATATGGTTCCTCCAGTTCCAATGGCCACCGCCGCTGCGGGATGAGTTTCGAAGGGTTCGGGGGATGTATGCAAGCGAACTACTGCTGTGTCTCGCCCATGAGCGCGGCTCCGCTGTTACGTAAATGACAGCAGCTAATACGACGCTGCCGCCCGCGATCGAGGCTGCGTACCGCGTGCTCGCAGAGCGTGGCCCCTTATACCCGCACGATCTCGCTGACGCGCTCCGGTCAGAGGGAAGAGTGGTGCAGGCCGACCGTCTGGCACTGCTCCCAGATCGTTTTCCAGGCAGCTTCTGTCTCACCGAGGCGGGTCGTCTCTCCACCGCTTCGGCCACCACTGGCGACGCCGACCTAACCGAGTTAGACGATGACGATCCGTCGGCTCCGGACTGGTTCCGACCGACGAACCGTCCGCGGTGCCCAAATGACCGTGTCGCCGTGCTTGACATCGAGACCACCGGCCTCGATGTCACTAAGGACTTGATCTGGGAAATAGCGCTCGTGCGACTTGATGGTCAAACGATCGCTCATCTCCCGGTGCGTCTCCCCGACGGCGTCGCACGGCCTCATGGCGACGACAACGAGACCGCCGTCCCATTCGGCGAGGCATTGCAACAACTTGCAGCTGCGCTGGATTCGATCGAGGTCGTCATCGGCCACAACATCGTCGCCTTTGACGCCGTGTTCCTTGAAAAGGTCGCAAGTCGCGCCGGCCTCGCTGCCGTGAAGTTGCCTCCAGTCGTCGACACCTTGCACCTCGCCACCCTGGTAGACGTCGCGATGCCGAATCGGACCCTGGCAGACCTCGCCATGCGCTTCGACGTCGAGCGCGGCCACGCCCATCGCGCGGTGGATGACGCTACTGCCACGGCAGCCATTGCCCGCGCATTACTGAACGAAGTCGACATGGCTGAGCCAAGCTGGCCGCTCGCGATCGGTGTCCTCGAGTCGTTCAGTAGCCCAATCGCCAGTATCCTTCCGAAACTCGCGGAGCCGCCAAATCTTGAAACCCTCAGTCGCGCAGCAGATCCTCTACTGAACCCTTCAGGGGCAAGCGCCGCTGACGCGTGGTCGGCCACGCGGGAGGGTTTCGCCCACTTGAAGGAGCGGCGCGGTCTTCGTAGCCGCCCGGCCCAGCAAGAAATGGCGCATGCGGTAGCCGAGGTGTTCGACCATGGCGGTCGTCTGGCAGTAGAGGCGCCTACTGGCACCGGTAAGTCTCTGGCTTATTTGCTGCCTGCACTCGGGCGAGCATCGCGCCCTAAGCAGCCTGTCGTGGTCGCAACGGCCACGAAAGCACTTCAAGGCCAGCTTTGGGAGGAGGCCGCCCGACTACAAGAAGAGGGCTTGCTCCGAGCACCATTTCGGCAGATCCAGGGCGTCGGCAACTATGTGTGTGCCCGCGAACTCGAAGATGCCCTGGCCGACCACGAGTCGTCTGCTCTTGCTCTCGCGGTGGCAATTCGCGCACTCGCCTCGTCGCCGACCGGCACGTGGGACGACGTCACCGACGACGCTATACGACGCAGAGATGGCCGCTACGCCCGAACCCGTGCGCGATTACGCACCAACTCAGGCGGATGCGACCGTGCCCAGTGCAAGTGGGCCAAGGTATGCCCGATGATGCAGCAGCTTCGCGGCCTAGATAAGACCCCGGGGGTCGTCTCGATCAATCACGCCCTCATCGCCAGTTGGGTCAAGGTCGAGCGCGACGGCGGACACGCCCCAGGCAATGTGCTCGAGCAAGGCAAGACGGACATCGTGTTCGACGAGGCACACGCGCTCGAGGACACTTTGACCGCTGCATGGACCGAGAGCATCGATGCCATCGAACTTGAGATCCTCGTCAACGTCCTCGGCCGCCGATCCCGTCTCATGCGCCGCATCAGAACCCGGTCGAACCACGAGCCAAAGATCGCCGATGCGAGCCGCCACATCAACACCGCTGCGGTTGAAGTGACAGCTCGCGCAGTCGTGTTCACGAGCGCAATTGTCACCTACCTGCACGAATATTCAGGCAAGCAGGATTCTGCAGTGCTACGAGCGGGATTGGTAACCGGGCGGCCCGAGTATCGCGCGCTCCGGCAAGCCGCGGCAAAAACGAGATATGCACTGATACAACTCGCGAAAGGTGTATCAGCGCTGCGTCAGTCGCTCAGCGAGACAAGCGGTCTCGGTTCTGAGAAGCAGCGGCTTCGGGGATACGCCGAACGGTTGGACACTGCGATCACGCTCCTCGACACCTTGAACGATCTACCGGACAACCACTTGTGGCTCTACCGCCTCGCCACTGAAGACGATGATCCCGCGGCGTGGACGTACGAGCGGATCCCGATTCACGTCTTTCCGGAATTCTCTGAACAGGTCGTAGAACGAACCCACTCGACTGTTCTCTGCTCCGCCACCCTCACGGTGCAGCACCGATTCGACTACCTTTCCTCGCGGCTCGGTATCGCCGTCGATACGGAACCACGCGACGGTATCTTCAGAGGTTTGACGCTTCGCTCACCGTTCGACTACGCCAATCAATCGAAGGTGATCCTGACCAATCATCTCCCGATACCGATCCCAGAGAATCAGCGCGAGTTCTGCGAGGAAATGGCAGCCGACCAAGCTGGCTTCCTTTCTTTGTCCGGAGGCAAGACCCTCACCCTGTTCGCCGCGCGAAACCGCATGGAATCCGTTGCCGCCGGCGTGCGGACGCACTCCGTGGAGTTGGCAGAGCGTGGCGTCGAACTCATGGTGCAGGGTGAGCAAGGCCGATCACAGATCCAGCATCGCTTCCGCAACGAGCTGGGGACCGTTCTCTACGGATTACGTTCATACTGGGAGGGTTTCGATGCACCCGGCGAAACGCTCTCGTACCTCTTCATCGAAAAGCCACCCTACCCACATCCTGACGATCCTTTGACCTCAGCGCGGCAGCGCGCCATCGCCGAACGCGGAGGCGATCCTTTCCTCGATTACGTACTGCCCATGACGGCCATGCAGTTCACCCAAGGGTTTGGACGCCTCATACGATCGGAATCAGACCGCGGCGCGGCCTTCATCTGCGACCGGAGGCTGCACTCCCCCACCCAAGCTCAGCGAGTGATGCTCGGATCTCTACCTGACCCCAGCATTCACGAAGCGATCGATCGTGACGACGCGTGGACACAGGCCATCGAATTTGTCACCGGCGAAGCGCCTGACCTCTCGTCAGCGATTTCCTTCGGCCGCGATGATGTCACCCAGATCCTCGAATCGTTGCGATTGCTGCCCGGCGAAGACCCAACCGCAAAATTGATGGAAGCTGCCGAAAAGCTCTTTGGCATAACGCAACTGCATCCTCGCCAGCTCGAAGTGATGCGGGCGTTCATCGAGGGAAAGGACTTCCTCGCGGTCCTGCCTACGGGCTTCGGAAAGTCCCTGTGCTTCCAACTGCCGGCGTTGCTCGCGCCCGAGGCCCGCGCGACTGTCGTCGTCTCACCTCTTGTCGCTCTGATCAAAGATCAAGTCAATGACCTCCGTGGACGACGCGGGATTCGACCTGTGCAGGGAATTACCGGCACCACGTCGCGAGTCGTCCAAACCGAGATCCTTCGAGATACTGCCGAGGGTCGCGTCCGGTTGTTGTACGTGTCGCCCGAGCGACTCGCCCGCGACCCCGTCCTCCGCGGATCACTGAGCCGTCAACAGCTCAACCATGTGGTGGTCGACGAAGCGCATTGTGTTTCGGTGTGGGGTCACGATTTCCGCCCCGAGTTCCGTCAGGTACCCGCGTCTGTCGCTACCTTCGATGACCGACCGCCCCGCGCTGGGCTGACGGCCACCGCCACCCCAGAAGTGGCGCGAGACATCACCGCAGCGCTGCAAATGCAGGACCCGGTCATCGTGCGCGAGCCCAGCGACCGACCCAACCTGCGATTTCACGTCGTCCGATGCTCGGACGAAAAAGAACGTGTGCGAGAACTATTGCGGTTCGTCACCTGGTCTGGCAGCACACCCGGCATCGTCTACGTCACGCGCAGAGCACTGGCCGAAGAAGTCGCTGCGCTACTGCGCCGCGCCGGCCATGCGGCTCGCCCCTATCACGCCGGCATGGTTCCCGAGCAGCGTGACGCAGTCCAAGAGGACTTTGACTCTGACACGGCACGAATCATCGTCGCTACCAAAGCTTTTGGTATGGGCATCAACAAGCCCAATATCGGGTGGGTTGCTCACTACGACCTTCCCGACTCACTCGACGGCTACGCACAAGAGTCAGGTCGAGCTGCGCGCAGTGCTGATATGACCGGACATTGCCTGTTGCTATACACCAAGGGCGATCTCGCCCGCCGTCGGCGGCTCATCCAGATGCGCGACGCGACCGACGATGCCGCCACCGCTCAACGGCTACTTGCTGTGCTCTGGAACTCACCGCAACGAGGAAAAAGCCGTGTGTTCAACGTCGAAGAGATGGCCGACTCGCTCCAAATCGATGACGACGAACTGAACGTCCACTTGGCCCAACTTGAGCGTGTGGGTGTACTCAGCCAGGAGCTCGATTGCTCGGCTCGCGGGACCGTCGACGTCGGATTTCGCGAACCCGAGGACGAAGAGGAACGCCGACGATTCCGAGAGATCTTCTACAAGGTCCACCGTGCGCGGCCAAATGTCCGGATTCAGGTCGACTTCCAACAGCTTGAGGATCGACACGGGTACAACCAGGACGACGTGGAGCGCCAGTTCATCGACTGGACACTCGATCGCTTCATTACCTTCTCAAGTTCACGCAGGCTGCGGCGCGTCCATCTTCATGAGCGCACCGCACCAGCGCAGCGCCTTGCGAGCGAAGCGAAGCGATGGAAGACCTGGCAATACAACCGTCTGAAGGCCATGATCGATTACGCGGAGAACGAAACAGATTGCCGGCGAGTGACAATCGGCTCCCACTTCGGCGATCAAGTCTCGGATTGCCGCAGCCGCGACATCGTGGCGTGCGACCGCTGCGGCGGAGACCCGGTGCCGTGGTCATCGTTACCCGATCACCTCGTTGCCGATCCAGAACTCCTCATCAACGCCGAACTGACTGTGCTACAAGCGGTGGCATGGTCGTCGATGTACCGGGAAGGCAGATACGGAGAGTCGAGCCTCAAGGCTGCCGTGCTCGGCAATGAATCCCTCGGCCAGGGGCGACCTCTCGGACAAGGCGTGCTCAGCTGCCCGCAATTCGGCGCACTCCGTCACGTACGTAACGGCGCCAAACGCTGGGATGACGCGTTGGCAAAACTGATCGGCAGCGGACACATCGCTCGAACAACCGTCGAACGGGAAAAGACTCTGAGCGTCTACCAGTCCCTCACCCTCACTCCTATCGGTGCGCAAACCCTCGGAATACCACTAGGCCACAATGACTGAAAAGCGAATCACCCAACAGCTCCTCGAAACTGGTGAGATCGGTCTAACCGAACTCGAAGGAGCCAGCCTTGGGCTGCCTGAACACAGCACCACCATCGAGGTCGAACTCGAGGGCGACCGATTCGGCGTCCAGTGGAGCGGCCGAAGCCGGCTCCTCAGTGGCGACGTCCTTGCCGAACGTTTACAAGACTATGGCCAGGTGAACGGGCTGCTCCGACTTCGACTAGCCGACGACGTGTTTCGACTTAATTTGCTCCCGCCAGGTACCGCATCGCAGTTCCGTGAGAACCTGCCGCCTAGGCCGACCATAATCAGAAATACAAGCAAGCAGAAGGCCATGAAGCGGCGCGCTACCGTCGACCGCCAGTTCCACACCGATGACGAATATCGCTGGAACGACGATAAGAACCGAACGATTGGGTTCCTTTCCGAGGCCCGCAAGCTTCTGGGCGAGCAGCTGAAAGCAGCTGGCTTCGACACGCTCGACCTCGTTGAGCTGCGACTCCAGGGCGAAGAACTTGCCACCCTCGACGACTTCGAAGAACTCCTCGCGGTCGACGTCGCGAACGTCGACCGCATGCCGCACCAAGAAGCGGTTGCGCGACACGTACTCTCCCGGCTTCGGGGACGAGCGGTACTCGCAGACGAAGTTGGTCTCGGCAAGACCATTGAGGCGGGCCTTGCCATCAAAGAGCTGACACTTCGCGGACTGGCCAAACGAGTCCTGATCCTGTGCCCCGCACCGCTTCGCGACCAGTGGCGCGAGGAAATGAGCCAGAAATTCGATCTGACGTTCGAGGTCGCCGCTGGGCGGTCCGAGATCCGTAAGCAAGACAAACTCATCCTCAGTCTCACGCTGGCAAGGGGCAACATCGAAGCCCTCACCAAAGAACCGTGGGACATCGTCATCGTTGACGAGGCGCATCGCGCCGCCGGATCTGGTGCTCGCAAGACCCGTGACCTCATTACCTCGCTGACAACGGCATGCCGCTATGCGTTCTTTCTGACAGCAACACCCGTCCAAAACGACCTGTCCGAGTTGTATCGACTTGTCGAGCTACTTCGGCCGGGCACCTTCACCTCGGAAGCCGAATTCAAGCGGAAGTACGTCACCCGCGACGATCCCCGAACTCCGAATGACCCAGCTGCCCTGCGGCGACTTATCAGTAGCGTGATGATCCGCACCACCCGCGCGCAAGCAGGTGTTGATCGAGTCCAGCGGCGAGCCAAGGATTTTCCCGTCACGTTGGGCCCGCGAGAGCACGAACTTTATGCGATGAGTGTCGACCTGCTGCGCGGTGTGATGAACAGTCCCGGCGACGCCATGCGTCGGCGAAGCCTCGCTCTCCGACTCACGGCCAGCCCGTTCTCTATGGGCACCACTGCACTTCGGATGTCCGAACGACATCCAGAGGAGCGTGTTCGCCGCGTTCTGAAGGAAATTGCCCATCGCGCGATGGACATCCAACATTCGGCTCGTGAAGACACCGCGCTCGAACTGACACACAACTGGGCGAAGGAGCACGGTCGCGTACTCATTTTCACCCAGCACACCGACACTGTGACCGGGCTCCTCCGTCGCATGGAGCGAGAAGGCCTGCACGCGCGGTCATTCCACGGCTCAATGTCCGCGACCGAACGCGCCAAAACTATCGCCGCATTCCGCTCAGGCGAAGCCCCAGTGATGATCTCGACAGACGCCGGCGCCGAGGGACAGAACCTGCAGTTCTGCAACTGCGTGCTGAACTACGACCTGCCGTGGAACCCCATGCGCATCGAGCAGCGCATTGGCCGTGTAGACCGCCTTACGCAGCCTCGTGACGAGGTCTTCGTCGCTAATCTCTACGCCCGCAACACCGTCGACGAGCACGT
Source organism: Mycobacterium sp. (assembly GCF_965229105.1). Lineage (GTDB taxonomy): Bacteria > Actinomycetota > Actinomycetes > Mycobacteriales > Mycobacteriaceae > Mycobacterium. Next base: position 3,763,475 of record NZ_OZ245858.1, on the reverse strand, counting down.
CTACCACCTGCTCGCGCTCAAGCTTCGTATGTTCGAGCTGCTCTTTGGCCAGGTCACCACGATCCTCGGCGAACTCGACGACTCGAAGGCCGCATCGTTCGAAACAAGAGTCATGGATGCGCTTTTCGCTGAGAACGACCACAAAATGAACAGCTTGCTTGGCCAGTTGGGTACCGAACTGGTCGACGCACGCGAACGCGCCTCAACGCTCATCGCCGCTGACAGCGGTATGAGCAACTGGATGGCCACAGCGCACGAGCACCGCGAAGGGCTGACCAAGGAAGGAGCAGCCGAACTTCGACCCGAAGCCATCGAGAAGGCTCGTATGCGTCAACGCCGCGTACAGACCTGGGTCCGGAAAGTCCTGGCCGCACTCGATAGTCAAGTACTCCACGACACCGGTGAGGGCGACGGAGCCTTTATCACTGTGCAATTCGACGAAGAGGTCTCCGACGAACTCGGCGGGCGCACGGTCATGCATTTGGCGTTCGACCGCATCGGAATGGAGCACCACCCTGACGCTGAGTTATGTGCTGTCGGCTCACCCGTGTTCGACGAGCTTCTCGGCTTACTGCGCATGCGTGGCGACCTGCACGCAACTGTCCCGGTGATACCCGAGGACATCGGCCCCAGCCCCTACCGCCACGCCGAGTCCACTCAGCTAGTCAGCCGTCGCCTCATCCCCTCGGGGTCGTGGAGCGGTCAGGCCACATTCCGCGCGACCATCGGTGAAGCGGAGACAACCGAACACATCATCACCGGAGAACTCGATGGGCACAAAGAAGTGCGACTGGAACGTCGACCGTTGGCAGACGGCGAGTCGCTTCCGGTTGCGTTCGGTGACACCGCTGAGATCATCGGCAAATTCGAGAAGCAGGCCACCAGCCAACTTGAACGCCTTCGGCGGGAGCGCTCAAAGCAGATTCAGACCGATCAGGCAACAGAACTCAAGCGAATCCGTACCGGCTACACCGCGCAGATCGCTGAAGCGGTCAGCAGTGATGATCGGTCCCGTCTGCGCCGGGCATTAGCCTCGGAGGAGCGTCGCCTCGACCGCGCTCCCGACGTTCGCGCACGTGCCAAATTGTTGGCAGTCACGCTCGATGAGGACGACTGGCTCGTCGAGGAAAATTGGGCTGGCCCTGGCGGTGTTGAAGCACGGTTGTTGTACGAGTGGGGCTTCTCTGAGGCGCACGAAGTCGAAAGCGACGCATCGCCGAACGTCATCAAGACGCTAGCGCTGTGCTCCAAAGGCCATTGGGTCGACGAGTACGAGGTAACCCGGTGCGACTCCTGCCAGTCGCATCTGTGTAGCGCTTGCGGGGAAGACGCCGTATTCGAGAACTGCCCCGTGTGTGGAGGCGCCTGTTGCGGGAGATGCCGGGCAACAACGGGTGGGCTCTGCCACCAATGTGGAGACCCCGAGCGCGCCCCTGATCTCGACCGCGAATACGCAGTAGCCTGGCGGCTCAACCGCGGCGCGCTGCTGTTCGTCGGTGAACGGACCGCCGAAATAGTCGTGCCTGGCCAAGCCGAATCGAAAATCGTCGTCGCCGATCACGACGTTGACGATCTGGCTCGCAAAAGAATACGTGCTTACGCCGCGCACAACGGGCTACCGCTCGATACCGGCCTAGCGCTCCGTGATTTGACTAGCCGTCCGTTGAAGACGAGCACCGATAACCTGCGAATTCGCGCCAAGCAAGTGTCGGAAGTTGAGCTATCAGTTGTGGCAGCGCAAGTTTCGTCCGTCGCGATCGAAGCCCTTGACGGCGTTCCGCAGCAAGAACAGATTGCAGTCCGAGGCGAAACCGAATCGGGCGTTGCGAAGTTGTTGACCAAACTCCGCACCGCGGCAGCGCCGCCCACACCGCCAGCGCTGATGGTGACTCGTCGCTCGACCTTCACCGACCTCGAACTCGAAGTGGACCGGCTTGTCGAACGCCAGTCGGTCGTGGCCGACGACGGCGCGACACCAGTTCTGGAAGAGCGCTTCGCACTGCTCGAATGGAACCACTTCTCCCGGCAGAAACCCCTCCTGGCTGAGGTCAAATTCCTAGGTGCGCACGTGACCATAAGGCGGAGAAACGAAGGACTTCTTGTGGAGGCCTGCTTCTCAGATAGCCCGACGGTTTTGCATAAGTGGGCCGCAGTACCGGAAGGGGAACACTTCTCCGATCAAGTGGCGTGGTTTTCGGTCCTCGACACTCTCGGAACTCCTGGCGGGCGAGTAGGTCGGGCTATGAACGAGCCGATGGAGATCACCGCAGCTTACCCGTCTCCGGTGCAGGCCAGACTGCTGAATCGCAGTGTTGATCGTATCGCCGAGATTGCCAACATAGACATCGACTCCGATGTTGCGCTCGAAGTACCGGATCGCGCGACGTTGACCGCCTTGGTCGGGCTGAAAGCAAGCGAATCTGCAACCGAACCGCACCCGTTGCCGATTGAACTGGCGACTGGATTGCTCGCCAGAACGCAACAGCCGTTCACAGCGTTGGTTCGCAATGGCTTTGACGTCGGCGAGAACTGGCAGGGACACGGCACTGGACATCACACCTATCGCGTTTTCGACGGGATTCCTCTAGCGCCTACCCTCGACGATATCGGCGCGACTGCAAGCGATTTCGGAGTCTGCCGCGCCGGACATTTCTACGAACCAGGCACGACCGCCCGCTGCAGTTCGTGCAAAACCATGGCATGCCGTGCGTGCGACAGCGTTGGAGCGATGGCGTCGGTCGAATGCGACGGCTGCTCTCACCAGGTGTGTCGACGGTGCCTGACAGCCGAGCACGACGTGCCAAACGTCGGGTGCCTGTTGTGCGGCGACCATGCCTGCGCAGATTGCGGTCGTAATCCCGAGGTCAACGCTTGCGCTATATGCGCGCGGCAAGTGTGTCTCTCTTGCCGGGTGGACACGACGTGCGGCTCATGCAGCCGGCTCGCTCCAGCACCGGAACTTGTTGCCGCCCTTCCTGACGAACTCGCACCGTTCGGCGCCACGGTTCTCATCACATCGGACGCCGATGCAACAACTGCGCTCATCGTCCGCGGCGACGGGGTCGAACACGCAACCATTCGCCACGGCGCGGTTGACCGATGGGTGGCCTTTGGGAGGGACACCATCGATGACACCTATCGATTAGGCCTGGTCGCTAGTCGGCGGTTCAAAGTCCAGGTCGTGCCGGTTCGACGTGATACCCACGCTGACCTCAACGTAACCGAACCACACTTTGAAATCGATTCCACACAAAGCCATTTCATGAAGTGGATGGCTGAATCGACCAGCATAGTGGGCCGGAGCACTGAATCTTTCGAATCCCGAAGTGACAACGTATTCGCATTGGTCACCGATGAAATCTCGTCAACCGCTCGATTGCCAGAGGCCGGCGGCCCCGAACCGCGGGAGGTTCTGAGTCTGACACGCGTTGCACGTCGTCCTCAGACAGTCCAACTGCTGACAGGCTGGGCAAGCGAGGGGAATGCTTGCCACATAGTCGAGGCTGGATTGCTCGTCCGCAGCTTTGAAGACGACCGGACTTGGGATGAAATCCACTCTTGGTCCATCCCGGACACACTGCCGCAGTGGGCCTCCGATGCCTGGGACCCGCAGCCTGCCCCCTTAGCCCATGCGAGTTTCTCATCCACGGAAGTCATCGTCGTAAAGATCGCGTCGCTCGTGGCAGTGGGTGTACGGGTGAGACACCGGACGGCATGGTTCACCATCACCGCGTCTCCACTTGCTCCAGCTGCGACGCTTTTGGCGCGGTCCTTAGCAATAGCGGACACAGCCGATGAGATTTCCGCGTTTACCGACCCCTCGAAGATCGTGCGGTCGGACGTGTCGAACGCCATCAACGTCCAGACAAGTACTGAGCCGGTCGCGTATCCCCATACCGCATTCCGCGCTAGAAACGATGTCACTCACGACGCCCTGCGAGCCTGGCGGCCAAAACTTGAACCCAAAGCCCCACAACTTGATCCGATCGAGCAGAACCTTCGAAAGCGTATGGAGAGCCGCTTCGGCGGCGCCGTGCCTCGCGCACTAATCGAGATCGGGGCACGGACTGAGGACGTCGTTACTGTCGAAGGTGGCCATACGTGGAGCCATCAAGTCACTCTGAAACCTGGCGAGGTTGATGCGCGTCGAATCGACAGCAACACACACTCGCGGATCTCAGAGGGCTTCATCGACCGTGAGGGACACTTCGCACCCGGCACCCTGACGTGCAAGAACTGCGAGGAGCGAATCTGTCCACTATGCGTCGATACGCTTGTGCACTGCGATTGCTGCCAAGTATTGGTGTGTAAGCGATGCATCCGTGAACCTCAGGCCAGTCTGTGGCTTTGTCAGGCATGCAGCTCGGTGCGGCGACCGAACCGAAGTCAGGCTCGACGTCACGGTCGACTCCTCTCGACGCGAAACATGCTCATTGGCGTCGACCGTCACCACGAAGTAGTGGTCCAGTCCACGAAACACCAGTGGGCGCTTAGAACTGAGGATGGCAAGTCTCAACCGATTGCCGGACCTTCGGTGTCCGCTTATCTCACAGCATGTTTGGATCGACCCGCCGGTGACTGACTGCTATCAATCTAACGGCGCCAAACCGAATCAGAGAGTCAGGTCATTCATTGGGAATGCTGCTTCAAGGGCGTTCTTTTCCCCAGCTGGCTCAATGAAGTGCGGATGTCGACCGACCAAGCCAACACGCTTCGGCACGCTCTCGGCCACTGCCTCGATTCTTAAATCACGTTGTGGTGCAGCGGCTCTGCACGAACTAGCAGAAAGCGGATGATGAATACGGGTCTCGATGAAGTCTTCCCGCCGACGCCGGAAGTGTGGGCTGAGTTAGCCCAGTATGAGATGGCAGGTGATCACCAGTTCGGCAAGGCTGTGCAATTCTTACAAGACGGCGGTGTGGACCCGAAGCTCCTCGCGGAGCGATTGGATATCAAGGTTGACTATGCCGCATGGCTTCTGACTCACGCTCGGAAGATGAAGAGCGGGATTATCCGTGTCTTGGTGAGTAAGAAGAGCGACGGTCGCGAGACGGCGAGTATCCAGGCTCACCATTACCGGTACGTGTTGGACGAGGACCTCACACGTGAAACCCGGCAATATGTGGAAACGGTGATAGCGAAATTCCGAACCGTCAACCCCGATATCCCGATGAAGGCGGCGAGAGCCCAAGGCGCTCAGGATTCGCATACTCGTGAACTGACATTCGAACCAACGCTGTGCACCAATCCTGATTGTGAATGGGCATGGACCCATCACGGCGGCCAATGCTCGTGACGCTGCACCTCATGTGCGAGGTGCTGACGGCATCACCATTCCCGATAGCGCACCCGAGTAACCGCGATGCCATACGTATTGCCATTCCGAAGGATGATTGACGAATGTCTATCAGGCTTAAAGAGATTCGTGAGGCCGCCGGGGCGACACAGAAAGAGGTCGCTACCGGCATGGGATTTGTGGGCAATACCAGGCGCGGCGCTGTCGCGAAGATCGAAGCGCGGTCGGATTGGCTAAAGTCCACTATTGCAGCGTATTGCGGCGCCGTCGGCGCTACCGCTGAACTGGTGATCCACGTCAACGGGCGCGAGTTGCGGTTCGATGTGACCGGCGGGTGATGTAGCCGCATCCCTGTGACTAGCTATACCGTCGAACTGGCGCTCTACACGAACATAAACGCACCTTCGAAGATGCGATTCTGTCTCCGACTGCCACGGTGATCGGGGAACTCGCGCCATGCTGGTGCCGATGCCGCGAGCGGACCGTCTATCACCAATTCCTCGCGTTCGACATCGCAGACCTCTTTGTTGACGGCGGTGTAAATTATATCGGCGCCGCAAGAGTGTCCATCACGACACCGCCGCCATCCGACGATTCGTTTAGATCAGCTATTAGCGAGGACCCAATGTGGCCGTCCTGTTCAACGGACCGGGCCGGTCACCCTTGCTGCCTCTCCCGCGGTGCGCTCGGGCTACATCACAGCCTTCGCGATCCATGCCGACGAATGCGAGAAGCTCCTAGTCATCCTCGAACGCGGCGCCGGCGCGTCCGCGACGCCCAGACCGGCGCCGGTGAATCCATCCGCGCAGCGGTGTCGAGCTTCCACGCGCTTACGCTCGCCGACGTCTTGTTAGTAACCGCCGGCGCCATCGCCCGCACCACCAGGCATTAGCTAGCCTGCAGCGTCGCACTCAAGTACTACGTGGCCGGTGAGTCCGAGCAGCTGCTGAATTTGTAGGACAGCCCCCGTATTGTCAGGCGACCGGCCCGTACAACTTAGCGGACCTGTCTGGTATCAAGAGTCGGACATAAATTCGACCCGCCACGCTAGAAAAGAGGCTTCGCCGAAGTGCCCAGTTGGTTCGTTGACGACGCACTTTGCGAGATGCCGCGGTGACTGCTCCCACCACCGACTCCCCGCCAGCGCTGCACGAAAAGCGCACCGGCCTGGCCATGTGGATCCGCCGGCTGGCGATCCCGATCATCATCGGCTGGATCGTGATCGTCGGGATATCGAACGTCGCCGTCCCGCAGCTCGAAACCGTCGGCCAGATGCGTTCGGTGTCGATGAGCCCGGACTTCGCGCCGTCGGTGATCGCCATGAAGCGCGTCGGCACGGTGTTCGAGGAGTTCAAGTCCGACAGCTCGGCCATGATAGTGCTGGAAAGCGAGCACCCTCTCGGCGACGCCGACCACGCGTTCTACGACCAGATGATCGCCAAGCTCGAAGCCGACACAGTCCACGTCGAGCATGTGCAGGACTTCTGGGGCGATCCGTTGACCAGCCAGGGCGCCCAAAGCCCCGACGGGCGGGCGACCTATGTCCAGGTCTATCTCGCCGGCAACCAGGGCGAGGCACTGGCCAACGACTCGGTGAAGGCCGCCCAGGACATCGTCAAGAGCCTGACTCCCCCGCCCGGGCTCAAGGTCTATGTCACCGGCGGCTCGGCGCTGGCTGCGGATCAGCAGATCGCCGGTGACCGCAGCGTCAAGATGATCGAATACGCCACGTTCGGCGTCATCATCATCATGCTGCTGCTGGTCTACCGCTCGATCGTCACGGTGCTGATTCAGCTGGCCATGGTGGTCCTGACGCTCTCCGCATCGCGAGGGATTGTGGCGTTCCTGGGCTATCACGACGTCATCGGGCTCTCGACGTTCGCGACGAACCTACTGGTCACCCTCGCCATCGCCGCATCGACCGACTACGCCATCTTCCTGATCGGGCGATATCAAGAGGCGCGCAGCGTCGGCGAGGACCGCGAACAGGCGTACTACACGATGTTCCACGGCACCGCCCATGTGGTGCTGGCCTCCGGTATGACGATCGCCGGCGCCACCTTCTGCCTGCACTTCACCAACCTGCCGTACTTCACCAGTTTGGGCATTCCGCTGGCCTGCGGTATGGCCGTGGCAGTGCTGGTGTCGCTGACGCTGGGGCCCGCGGTGATCACCATCGCCAGCCGGTTCGGCCTGCTCGAACCCAAGCGCGCCATGCGTATCCGCGGCTGGCGCCGCATCGGTGCCCTCATCGTCCGCTGGCCCGTCCCGATCCTGGTGGCGACGGTCGCGATCTCCCTGGTCGGGCTGATCACGTTGCCCGGCTACCAACCCAACTACAACGACCGGAACTACCTGCCCCAGGACCTGCCCGCCAATGAGGGCTTCGCCGCGGCCGAACGTCACTTCTCGGCCTCGCGGATGAATCCCGAACTGCTGCTCATCGAGACCGATCACGATCTGCGCAATTCGGCGGACTTCCTGGTGATCGACAAAATCGCCAAGGCCATCTTCCGCGTCCCGGGCATCGGCAGCGTGCAGGCCATCACCCGCCCGGACGGTAAACCGTTGGCGTTCAGCACCATTCCCGCCCAAATGAGCATGGGCGGAATGAACCAGAAAATGAATCTGCGCTACAACGAGAACATGATCGACAACATGCTCGCGCAGGCCGACGAGATGCAGAAGTCGATCGATACCACCGATCGCATGGTCCAGATCATGACCGAGATGAGCGCGGTCACCCACGCGATGGTCACGCAGACCCAGAACATGGCCGTCGATATCGCCCAGTTACGCGACCACATCGCCGATTTCGACGATTTCATCCGCCCGCTCCGCAATTACCTCTACTGGGAACCGCACTGCTTCGACATCCCGATGTGCTGGTCGATCCGCGCCACCTTCGACACGCTCGATGGCATCGACACCACCACTGACGACATCCAGCTGCTGGTGCCCCAGTTGCAGAAACTCGACGCGCTGATGCCGCAGCTGCTGACGCTGATGCCGCAGATGAACCAGACGATGAAGAACTCCAAAGAGTCGATGCTCAAGATGTACGCCACCCAGAAGGGTCAGCTCGACCGTGGCGCGGCGATGTCCGACAACTCCGAAGCCATGGGTAAGGCATTCAACGACGCCAAGAACGACGACTCGTTCTATCTACCGCCGGAAACGTTCAACAACCCGGACTTCAAACGCGGGATGAAGAGCTTCATCTCCCCCGACGGCCACGCGGTGCGGTTCATCATCTCCCACGACGGTGACCCGCTGTCTGCGGCCGGAATCGAACGCATCGATGCCATCAAGCAGGCGGCGAAGGAGGCCATGAAGGGCACTCCGCTGCAGGGCTCCAAGATCTTCATCGGCGGCACCGCCTCGGTGTTCAAGGACATGCAGGAGGGCAACAGCTACGACCTGATGATCGCCGGGATTTCCGCACTGATCCTGATCTTCATCATCATGTTGCTGATTACCCGCAGCGTCGTCGCCGCGGCCACCATCGTCGGCACCGTGGTGTTATCGCTCGGCGCATCCTTCGGCATATCGGTCCTGGTGTGGCAGCACATCCTCGGTATCGAGCTGCACTTCATGGTGATGGCGATGGCGGTCATCATCCTGTTGGCCGTCGGCGCCGACTACAACCTGCTCCTGGTGGCGCGCCTCAAAGAGGAGATCCATGCAGGGGTCAACACCGGCATCATCCGCGCCATGGGCGGTACCGGATCTGTGGTCACCGCAGCAGGTTTGGTGTTCGCGTTCACCATGATGGCCATGGCGGTCAGCGAGCTGACCGTGGTCGCCCAGGTCGGCAGCACCATCGGGTTGGGCCTGCTGTTCGACACCTTGGTGGTCCGGGCCTTCATGACGCCGGCCATCGCCGCACTGATGGGTAAGTGGTTCTGGTGGCCGCAGCGAGTGCGCCCCCGGCCGGTGCCTGCGCCGTGGCCGAAGGTGAGCTCCGACTCCCCGGCCTGACTGCTCTTTGCCACACCCCTAACTCGATTCGCTCAGATGCGGGCAAGTCGACACCCGCCACCTTTCACCGCGCAGCAGGCACCAACGCCGTCACCGCGATCCCCGTAGCCTCAGCGATGATCGCCTGCGCCTGCTCCTTTGGTGTCTCGGGATCAGCCGGCGCGGTGTACACGGCGACGACCAAGGGCGCACGGTTCGGCGGCCACACCACCGCGATGTCATTGCTCTCGCCTTGCGCGCCCGTACCGGTCTTGTCCCCGACCACCCAATCGCGGGGCACCCCGGCCCGAATCGCTTTATCGCCAGTCGTATTCGCCTTGAGCAGTGCGGTGAATCTGTCGCGGGACACCACGGATAGCCCGTCACCCAGTACCAGCGCCTGCAGGTCGTCGACCATCTGCTCCGGCGTCGACGTATCGCGCAGATCGCCGGGTGAGGTGATGTTCAGATCAGGTTCGATCCGATCGATCCGTGTGACGTCATCGCCCAGCGATCGTGCGAAGGCGGTCACCGCCGCAGGCCCGCCCAGTTGTTGCACCAACAGGTTGGCCGCGGTGTTATCGCTGACGGTCATCGCCGCGTCGCACAATGCGGCAACGGTCATGCCCTGGTCGACGTGCAGCGATGTCACCGGCGCCCATTCGAGTACATCCGCGGGGCCGTAGGTGATCACCTGATCCAGCAACTCTGGATGCGCGGCGCTCTGCCGCAGGATGGCCGCGACCGTCAAAGCCTTTCCCGTGGAACACAATAGGAAACGCTCCCCTGCGCGGTAACCCACGGTGGTCCCCGACGCCGTATCGAGCGCGTACACCCCCAGCCGCCCGCGCATCTTTTGTTCCACCGCGGCCAGCGCGGCATCCGTGTCGGTCGCTGCCAATGCCGGCGGTGACTGATTCCTGGCGCACCCCGCCGCAACGGCGGTTAGGGCTACCAGCCCGGCTTGGAGTGCGGCGCGTCGGCTCAACGGAGGTGTGGTCATGACCGCAACCAGAACACCCAGATACCGGTCATGTCCAAGAGCGACTCGCGTGCAATCTCATATCATTGAGATATGACTGCTGTTCCACAGCGTGTTGACCTCGTTCGATTGCTCGAATTTTTCGTGGCAGTGGCCGACGAACGGCATTTCGGCCACGCCGCCGACGTCGTCGGAGTCAGTCAGCCGCCGCTGTCGCAGGGTCTGAAACGCCTCGAGCGCAGGCTGGGCTCGGTGTTGTTCGAGCGCGGCAGCCGCGGCGCCACCCTGACACCGGCGGGTGTCGCACTGCTTCCGCACGCCCGCCGCGTCCTGGCCGACGTGCACCTGCTGTTATCCGCAGCCGACGACGCCCGCGCCGAGCCGATCGGGATCGGTATCGGTATCGGCATCCCGCCGCAGATGCCGGTGCACGCCGTCGCCGCCCTGGTCGCCAATGCACGCCAAGCTCTGGCGGGCCGGCGAGTGGAACTCACCACCGCACCGACGGCGACCCTGCTGCCGTCAACCACCCGAGGCGACCTCGACGCGGCCGTCATCGTGCATCCAGCTCCTGTGGCCGGGTTGGCCGCCGGTCCTGTGGTGCGACTACCCGGGCGCCTGCTGGTTGCCGCGGACCATCCGCTGGCCCAGCAGGCGACGGTGACACTGCAGGACATAGCGCGCTCGACACCGTTGGCCCTGCCGCCGCGCCAGCACCATCCCGCCGCACACGATCATCTGATGGATATCGTTGCCCGCCATGGTATTCGGGTCAACCCCCGCCCAGCCGACGATGACCGGGCAGCAACGTTGGCCGCCGCCTCCGGTGCGGCCGCGGCACTGACTGCCGATGCCGACCTGTCGTCGCCGAGTGTGGCCAACCTGGCGATCGACGGTGACCCCTTCCCGCTGCGGCTGCGCATAGTGCGCCCGGTTGGCGACGACACGTCACCGCACGCCGATGCCCTGGACGCCATGCAGAGTGCGCTGGAGTCGTTGACCACCGGCAACCCAGCATGAGCGGTATCGCCGAACGTATCGCTGCGGTCTTCGCCGACGCCGGGGCCACCGGGTGGCTCCATGCCATCGCCGCCGACGGTTTGCCCGGCGAGGAAGTGAATGTCGACGGCGATCGACCCGTGGCGATCGCATCGGTCTACAAGGTGCCATTGCTGGTCGCGATGATGCGCCTGGTGGACAGCGGTGACCTCGATCCCACCGAACGGGTGACGCTCACTCCTGGCGATCGCACCGTGGGCCCGACGGGCATCTCGACGCTGATGGACGACGTGACCATGTCATGGCGCGATCTGGCGGCGATGATGATGAGCGTCTCGGACAACGCTGCCGCTGACGCCATTCTGCAGCGGGTCGGTATCGAGACCGTCGGCGAGTCGCTGCAGCAGCTGGGTTTGACGCACAGCCGCATCGTCGGTGGCACCGCAGATGCCTATCGGCTTCTTCATATCGACACCGGGACAACCGACTTGGCTGCGGCGCTGCGGGCATTGTCGGACGCGGACATGCCGATCGACCCGCGAGCCTACGATCCCGTGCATGCCAGCTCCGCCACCGCCCGCGAGATGACCACCCTGCTGTCCGCGGTGTGGACCGACCACGCTGCCAGTGCCGTCAGTTGCGGCTTCATCAGGACGTTGATGGCTGGCCAGGTACGTCCCAATCGCCTCGCCAGCGGCTTCGCGTTCCCCGGAGTGCTCGTCGCCGGGAAGACCGGAACGCTCGGCGCCCTTCGACATGAAGTCGGCGTTGTGCACTACGACGGCGAAAGACCCTATGCAGTAGCTGTTTTCACTCAGTCCGCACGAGCAGCGACGATCCAGCCCCGCATCGACAATGCCATCGGGCACGCCGCCCGCCTCGCTGTCGACCACCTGCGCGGCAACGCCTGACACTTTCGCTCGGATTGTCGCTCCAAGGCGGGGCAGAAGGCCACACGCGCCGCTGGCTCGTCACCGGTCCCGGTTAGACGTACTCTGCCTGTCGATGGACCTCTGTCATACGAACGGAGGAATCTGGCGACCATTTGTGGCTTGGGAACGGCCCACCGCCGGTGAGAGATTTTCGAATTACTGCCTTTCAAACAGACAAACAGCCACGAATCAGTCTGCATCGCAATGTGATTGCTTCACTACTTCCTGATTGACTGCAGGCGAAATCGCGACAACACTCCACCTGAGTGAGGCCTTAGGCCCGCAGCGCAATAGTTGTACTCATCAAGGCACAGCCTGATAGTTTTGCCGCATTTCGGTGAACTGGTGGTGCCGGTCACCCTGAGGTTATTACTTAGGAGCTGTAAGTGGGATTGACCCGTTTCGCACTGACCGGCATAGCGATGGCATTGGCAGTTTCAGGCTGCTCCGGAAACGACCAACCCGCCAACGAAATCACTTCGGCGGCTGGCACGCCGATATCGACAACGTCGCAAAGAACGACGACGAACACCACTGCTACGAACACCACCAGCACCACCAGCACCACCACCACCACCACGGAAACGACGACAACGACAGCACCGACGACCACAACGACCTTCGTTTCCAAGACCGCAATTCGGTCAGTTGTTGTCGAACCAACCGGTATCTTCTGCTTGGACAAAGTAGGCGCCGACCTCTACCAGCTCGAGCCTGAAAGCAGCTGCTCACGTGGCGCAAACTTTGAGCTGGAATGGCATTCGCTGGGCGATAACGACGATGTTGAATCCGAGGATTGCACAGTGGTCATCGAGATCACTGGCCCGAATGGCCTCGATGAACGGCGTCGTAGCGGTGACTGCACCGGTGGTGCCCGGGGATACGACGATGCCGTCTACATAAAACATGTGGCTGGTGCGTACACCATCGATATTTCAGTCACCTCGCCTGATGGCGGTGCGCCCGTCACAGCCACAAGAACGATTAACGTGCTCCCGCACGGGAGCTGATTCCGCAAGTTCCAGCACTGGCAGGGCCGCTTGGATGGCCCCATTTTTAGTGCTCGGCTTCATGAATTTCGTCTCGCGCGGAGCCGAGCAGAAAGACACCCGCTCCGCAAACTGCTGAACCCTGGCAAACAGCGCTGTTGGTTTTCGGCACCAGATTTCAGAACTGGCAATTTTCATACGTTTGGGTGACACCGTCGAGGTCACAAAGTCGTTACCGTCATGGCACACGGTCATCACAGTTCACTGGGGTATCGACCGTTATAAGAGGCCTGCCGGCTGTAAATCAGGCGCAGGTAAACACATTTTCAGCAAAGGGGTCGGGGAATGACTGTCGAAACTGTTGACGCACACGAGAGCGCAGTCGCCAAAGTTGCGCGGGCGCTGCCCAGGGTATCGGTGCGCACCGCATTGATCGCCGGGGTTACCGCGCTCGGGATCGCCGCTGCGCTACCCAACGGGCCGGTCTCCACCCGGCCGGAGGTTCGAACCGTGGCGGCGGCTAGCGTCGCGGCACCCCTCCGCGTCTCCCAACAGGACGTCGAGTTGACGTCGATTTGGATACCGGGATGGTCTGACGCCATGAATGCGATCGCTACGCTATCCAACGTTGCCGAGCCCCTGGTCACCAACACGGTCAATTTTGCGGCATCGGTCGCTAGCTATGTCCCCGTCGTCAATGTCGTAGCGCGACAGGTATATATCGTCTACAACTACTTGCTTTGGCCGATCTTGTGGCTGCCAACGAGCTGCGGCGTACTGTTCGCCGCGACCCTGGACTTCGGTTATCTGGAGCATTGGATCTCGGTCCAGGCATTGTCGCTTGCAGACTTCGTTCAGGCGGAGGCTAACTTCTTCTTGGGCGGGGGCTGGATCCCGTTCGCTGCGCCAGCAGCAACGTTAACATCGGCAACAGCAGGCGCCAAGCCTCTCGGCGGGGGCGGTTCCGCCGAAGTTTCGCCTGCAGGCGGCGATACATCGCTTCCCGGTGCAGAGCATGCGTCCCACTCGAAGGGAGTCTCCGTAACGGCTGAAGTGCCCGAAGGTTCCGCAGATGCAGTGCCGGAAGCAAAGAGTGCTGTCGCAGCATCGGCCGAGCCCACGGGAGCGCTCGAGGTCGGCGTCGAAACACCCCTCGAACAAGATGCGGCGCCCGAGACCGGCACTGTAGCGGCGACGACGCCGGCCGAAGAGGCTGACCTCGCTGACGAGGTTGCCGCTACCCTCAAGAGCACCGACGATAACGACCACGGCACCACCGCAGCCAAGGACAGCAGTCATAGCGGCGCCGCTTCAACGGGTAAGCGTCAGGCCGGGAGCAGCTCAGCCACTGCGGGCGACGATCACAAAGCCCCCAGCACCGGCCACCGCAGTTCGCGGGATCGCGCCGCGTAACTACTGCGGCCTGAAACCTGCACTCGCTGCCGACAACCTCGCGCTCAACGGCCTGCATCGCCAGGCCGTTGAGACGCGCCCAGCGATGACCAAAATACCCGCCCCGCTTGGAGACGGAAGTGACATCACACCTCTGAAGCCAAGGCCACCCTGTGTTCACGTGATGATTCCAGCGAAGTTACTTCATCTCGGTGCAGTTCCCGTCACCTGATGGTGGGGGCCCCTGTCGTCGAAACAGGCATGTTTTCTGTCATCCCCTTGCGCGGACAGTCTTCGGTCACGGTCGAGTGGTCACACATGACGAATTGTTCTACCGCAGTGGCGGGTTGAATTCGATTACCGGACACTGCCGCCAGACTGCTCGTTCCGAGTATCCAGTTTCGTAAGTAACAGATAAGTTCGTCGCTTCTTGGGCGAGCTGCCGCAATATCGGTACGTCAACCGCGCTTCCCGCCTCGGCCCACGTATCGCACCGGCTTGAGCCTCCCGCCATGTCGGCTGTTCGGTCGATACCGGCTGCCCCCTCCCTCTCGATAACCTTGGCATGGACAAGTGGAAGTACGAAAAGCACTCGGGCGCAAAGGGCCCGGTCGGGAGTACGGGCTAGAGGGGTTCCCGTATTCGTGGTCTGCTCCACCCCTGTCCACTCATGCCGGAGAGATCAGGTCCGAAGTGATTGGCATTGGGGTCCCAATTACGAACCACACCTCGCCGTCAGAGGTCACCACTTCAAATCGGCCATCAAGCGCGATATCGTCTGCGACCTGACCCCGGCCGCCCCGGCTTACCACGCTGACACTCGAGCCGCGACCGAAACCGAAAGACTAACGACCGCCGTGGCCTGCGATCGCCTGAGGCACGCTGTTGGACGAGCTGAACGCCGGGTCCGTCAGCAAGTCCGTCAGCAGCAGGCAGACCGTCACCACCCAGATCAGGTCCACGACCATCCAGCGGGCTTTCTCAGACTCGGGTCGCCAAAACGCCACGATGACCAACAGGCCAAACCCGCAAGCACCGCGTATCCCGGAAGCGTCGCATCGGATCCCAGATCAGCAATGCCGATATGAATCACGCCCAACTTAATGGAAGCCCGGCCACGCCGCCCTGGTGCTGAAATGACGAACCGAGGCATCAGACGGGCCTTCTGGCTGCCGACGCACTCCCTCCGCCGTGAATGGTTTGTCATTGTCGGCAGCAGGAATCTGGCCGCGGGGCTCCCGCGACCCACTGATACCCCGTATCAGCGATAAACGACCCCCGGCGTGACTTTGTGACCGAACTGTAAATGGACGACCGCCGTCGCCTGCACCTACCAGCGACCCTGCCTTGGGGAGGGTTCCGAAACACAGCTATTCGTCTCGTTGTGAAGGTTGCAAGTGTTGCTGGCGAGCGGCCATCCGGATGAGATCAACGGAACAGCGCTTATGACGTCATCACAAACATTCGCCAAAATGGAGGTTGGATACTTAAAATTGTGACATCGCTTCGGCAAGTGGGCGTCGGCTATTGAACGAGGGGTGGACGTGGCGTGCCCGGAAAGTAGTTCCGGACCTGTCACCGTAGCGATCATCGACGATCATGACGTCGTACATGCATGGTCCCGGCACTTAACGGAGATCAGCGCGCGCTGACCACCCAGGCGACCGACGGCCACGACATCATCAGCGATGCCTGCTACAACAGACCTCACAAGGGTTGTATGCCACCTACCAGTTTTGGCCCGGGCACGATCTCGGCGACCTCCGGCGTCAGCGATGACCCCGACAGCGCCCTCGATCCTGCCGGTTACCAAACCAATAGCTCCTAGGACGCGGATCCCGAACGCTGGGTGCCAACGGGAGTGCTTGCCGTTGAGCGATTCTCGAGTCACTCAAAGGCGGGCAAATGGGCATCTACTCCCGCATCGGGAACGCTACGTTGCCAACCGAGCGGTTATCGATCGAACCCCCAGATCCTAAAGGATTGTGGGCGGTCACTCCTCTGAGGACGATTCGGCCGGGAGGCACCGCAAACGCCTGTGGCACTGGCAATTTCAAACGTCCCCCGAAGTCCCTAGACTTCGATCCGCTCCCCCATGATCACCGTGCGTTCCTGGGGCAGTCCGAAGTACACGCTGGCGTCGGCGCTGAACTTCGAGGTGGCGATGAACAGCCGTTTGCGCCATCCCGGCATGGTTTTCGCTTTTCCCCGGGCCAGGTCGACTTTCGACAGGAAGTAGGACGCCTCGTCGACACCGATAGGCCCTTCGGTCTCGGTGGAGTCGAGCAGGCGCAGCAGCGCGGCGACGTCCGGCGATTCCATGTACCCGATGGCTGCGGTGACGTGGATGATGCCGTCCTGCGCGTAGCCGAGGGCATCCACTTTCAGCCGCTCGGCGTCCGGAACCCTTGGGACGGGCAGTGTTTCGATCGCGAGGATGACCACATGTTCGTGGCGAACATGATTGTGCTCGACGTTCGCCCGCATCGCCAGCGGAGTGGTTTCGTTGCCGCGGTTCAGGAATACCGCGGTGCCGGGAACCTGCGCCAGCGGCGGCTGACAGTCTGCGATCTGGTCGATGAACTCGCGCAGTGACCCTTCGGCCTCTTCGCGCGCACGAGTGGTGATGATGCGTCCCCGTTCCCAGGTTCGCATCACCGTGAACGCCACCAGAGCGATCAGCAGCGGCAGCCACGCCCCATGAACAATTTTCGTCAGATTCGCCGCCAGGAACAGCAGATCGACCAGCACCAAAGCGCCCCCGCCGATCAGCACCACCCATAGCGGGGTGTGCCAGCGGGTGTGCGCGATGTAAAGGAACAGAATTGTGGTGATGGTGATCGTGCCGGTCACCGTCATCCCGTAGGCATACGCCAGCGCCGCGGAGCTTTCGAACGCGAAGACGAGGATCAGCACCGCGACCATCAGGATGCCATTGATCGACGGCACGTAGACCTGTCCGTAGGCCTTCGCCGACGTATGTACCACCCGCAACCTCGGTAGGTAACCCAACTGGGCGGCCTGCGACGCCACCGAGAACGCTCCGGTGATCACCGCTTGGGAGGCGATGACGGTGGCGGCGGTGGCCAGCAACACCATTGGTAGCCGCGCCCATTCGGGAGTAAGCAAGAAGAACGGTGCGCTGACCTTGCTTTCATCGCCCAGGACCAGTGCACCCTGGCCGAAATAATTGAGCACGCAGGCTGGCAGTACCAGGAACAGCCAGCCCAGCATGATCGGCCGTCTACTGAAGTGGCCCATATCTGCATAGATCGCCTCGGCGCCGGTGACAGCCAGCACGACGGCCGCCAGCGCGAAGAAGGCAATGTGGAAGTGCCCGAACATGAACGCCAAGGCATAGGTCGGCGAAAGCGCCTTGAGAATTTCCGGATGGCCGACGATGCCGCTGATGCCGCAGGCCCCGATGGCGCTGAACCACAGAATCATGATCGGACCGAACAGCCGGCCGACGGCCGCGGTTCCGCGGCGCTGCACGGCGAACAACACCACGATGATCACCGCGGTGATCGGGATGATCCATTGGTCCAGGCTCGGTTCGACGGTCTTAAGACCCTCGACAGCGGACAGCACGGAGATCGCTGGGGTGATCATGCTGTCACCGAAGAACAGGGAGGCACCGAACAGTCCCAGCGCCGCGAGCATCATGGCCGACTTGCGGCCGCGGGCAACGTTCCACCGCCGGAGCATCGTGATGAGCGCCATGATGCCGCCCTCGCCGTCGTTGTCGGCACGCATCACCAGCGTGATGTAGGTCAGCGTGATGATGATCATCACCGACCAGAAGATCAGCGACACGATGCCGTAGACGTTATTGACGCTGATCGGGACGGGATGGGGGTCGGCGGGGTTGAAAACCGTCTGGATCGTATAGATCGGACTGGTCCCGATATCGCCGAAGACGACGCCCAGGGCGCCGATAACGACCGCCAACCGCAGCTTGGGGGCATGGGACGAGCGAGCTGGAGACTTCGATTCCACGGCGAACTCCTGACTCAGCGTCGGTCGTGCGATTTCCGAACGCAGTGGGCGGTACGAAGCGACTCGATGATAGTTGCGGTTGAACCTCACAGGCCTGCAGCCCGTGCACTTGCTAGCACCTGTCGCCGAAGGAGGCACCATGAGCGCGCTGGTCCGCACGTCCACCGCTATCGCAGCCACCATCACCGCGACGGCCTTGGCGTTCGCCGCCGTGACCGCGCCGCCCCCTGCACTGCCAACCCGACTGCAGCTGCCGACCGTGTCAGAGATTATTCGCCTCGCGGCGGCAACCACTCCCCCCGGCGGGCTGATCACCAGCTTCCTCGGCAATCAGCTCCTGTACTGCTCGCTGATCTGCACCTCGGCCATCCAGGGCGCTGTCACGGTCGCCGGCGTAGCGCTCCAGACGCCGGAAACCTTCTTTCTGGCAATCCAATCCGGTGATCTGTTGAAAGCGATCGGCGTCACCGCCGCATCCGTGACCGGAGCCGCGGAGGCCGCTGCCGCGGACGTCATCTTCAAGGACGGCATGGAGGTGGCGCCACGAGCGCTCAACGCCTTTGAGGTTGGCGTCGTCGGCCTACTCAACATCGTTCCTGCCGCCGCCGGTGGCCTTCCCGGCATCATCACGGCCATCCAAACCGCACGCGACGACACCTTCATCGCCCTCAACCGCCCCATCGTGCCCAACCCGACACCGACCGTCATGCCGCACGGTGTAGTGCAGGTTGCCGTCATCGGCGCGATCAATGTGGGCGCGGCCGTCATTATTCCGGCCCTCAACGACGTCCTGCTCGGCGCATTCCAGGTGCCCGACGCCGTCGCCAGGACACTCGCGCAGACAGGTGACCCACTGCGGGCGCTTGGCGCAGGAGCCGCCACGGTGGCGACGGTGGCGCACGACGCCGGCACCGTCATCGCGAACTCGGTCGACACGGCGGTGACGGATATCCGTACCGCCATCGACCAGCACCAAACACCGCCCACTGCAACACCATCGGCGAAGTCCGCAGTGCGCGCACCCATCCAATCGGCTTCGAAGACGAAACCGGCCAGCGCGATGAAGAAAACAACCGGCCAGCCCCACCGTAAAGCGACTGAACAACAAAGACATTCGAAGGTGTGAACCAACGCCGCGATCGGATCGTGTCATTGATGGGCCCGTCGTGGGCGAGACCCTCACATCTTTCGATCGTAAGGACACCGGCCATGAAGCGACAACTACAACTCGTTGTTTGTGCACTGGGAGTACTCGCCGCCAGCGCGTGCAGTTCACCGAGCGGCACCAGCGGCTATCAGAACCCGGCAAAACCCGCCGATACCGTCACCAAGGCAGCAGACAGTGCCGCGAATCCCGCTGGCCCGGCTGGCATTGCCACCGCGCAGACCCCGCTGGGCACCATCCTGACTGACGCGAAGGGCCGCGCGGTGTACCTCTTCGTGGCCGATAAGACCTCCAACTCCACCTGTATCGGGGCCTGCGCGCGCACCTGGCCGCCCGTGATCACGAGTGGCGCCGCAGCCGCAGGCGCCGGAGTGAATTCGGATCTGATGTCAACCACCACCCGCTCCGATGGTTCGGCGCAGATCACCTACAACGGTCACCCGCTGTACTACTACGACGACGACAAGGGCCCCGGCACCACTGAAGGTCAAGGCGAGGACAGCTTTGGGGCGAAGTGGTATGTGCTGACCCCTGCTGGAGCCAAGATCGACAACGACTGATGACAAGGCCACATCGGGTGGTGGATTACCTCGTCGACTATCTCGCGGATACCGGGGCCCGACACATCTTCGGTGTTGACGGCGCGAATATCGAAGATCTTTATGACGCAGCACATTTCAATACCCGGGTCACCGCAGTACTGGCCAAGCACGAGTTCTCCGCCGCCACCATGGCGGACGGTTACGCCAGGGCTGGTACGCCCGCGGGGTTTGGCGTCGTGTGCGCCACCTCGGGTGGGGGCTCGCTGAATCTCGTTCCTGGACTGGGCGAATCGCTTGCCAGCCGCATCCCGGTGCTGGCCCTGGTGGGACAGCCACCGAGCACGCTGGATGGCACCGGCAGCTTCCAGGACACCAGCGGCCGCAACGGATCCCCTGATGCGGCACAGCTGTTCTCCGCAGTGTCGGTGTTCTGCCGGCGGGTCACCGAACCGACCGACATCGTGACCGCATTACCGCAGGCTGTCGCGGCCGCCCGAACCGGTGGTCCGGCAGTGTTGCTGATACCCAAGGATATCCAGCAGAGTGCGCTCGCCCCCTGTCACGCATCGGTACCCACCGATGCGGCCAACAGCGCACAGCCCGATGACGTCCAACTCATCGTGCGCGCCCTGCGTGCCGTCCGCGGGCAGGTCACCATCATTGCCGGCGAGCAGGTGGCCCGCGACGACGCCCGCGACCAGCTCGAGGAACTCCGTTCCACGCTTCGCGCCCGAGTGGCGACCGTACCCGACGCCAAAGACGCCAGCGGGTCGGCAATCGGTGTCACGGGCGTGATGGGTCACCCCGGGGTAGCAGCGGCAATCGCACAGAGCGACGTCTGCCTGCTGGTGGGGACTCGACTGCCGGTCACCTCCCGTTCGGGCTTAGAGGGCGCGCTACAGCACGCGAGGACCCTCTCGATCGGCTCGGCGCCACCGTTCGTGCAAAGCACCCATCTGCATACGGATAACCTTCGTACGTCGCTGTCCGAACTGGTCCGCGCATTCACCGGCGAAGGCGGGCCGGCGGAACGTCATACTCCTGACTCCGCCGCCCGCACCGAGCTGATGCCACCGACCCTCCGCGGCAACGGAATCGGCTATCGCTCGGCCATGGCGGCCCTCAACGGGGCACTGCCAGACGGTACGGACATCGTCGTCGACGCCGGCAACACGGGCGCCGCTGCCGTCCACCATCTGCCAGTGCGCCGCGACGGCCGGTTTGTGGTGGCACTGGGCATGGGCGGTATGGGCTACAGCTTTGGCGCCGGAATTGGGATGGCCCTCGCTCGCGGACGGCGCACGGTGGTGATCGCCGGAGACGGTGCATTCTTCATGCACGGTATGGAAATCCACACCGCGGTCCAGTACCGGCTACCCGTCACTTTCGTGCTCTTCAACAACAATGCCCACGCCATGTGCGTTACCCGCGAAAAGCTCTTCTACGAAGCGCTATACAGCTACAACCGGTTCTCGGCCAGCTCTCTCGGAGCCGGTCTCGCGGCGATGTTCCCTGGCCTGCCTTCGGTCGACGTCGACGCCATCGCCGAACTGCCGAACGCGCTGCGGCACGCCCTGGCCGTCGATGGGCCTTCGGTGGTCAGCATCGAATGCTCCGCTGACGAAATCCCACCCTTTGCACCCTTTTTAACGCCAAATTCTGAGGAGATGTGTGCCGATGTCACTGCCTGCGCTTGAAGATATCGACGGGGTGATCCGGATCGAGACCTCGCCCCGGGAGGTCGCCACCCCCATCATCATGGACATGATGCGGTCGGTCTACCCGCACGATCAGGTCTTCGGCGAATACATCACGGTCAACGACTACATCGATTGTCCGCCCGACGAACTCTTCGAATACCTCTCTGACACGCGAAGTCTCGAAGAGTGGACCTACAGTTTGCGGGGATTCACGACGACCGAAGAGCCAGGGTTATGGGTGGCGCACGACCGACTTGGCGACCAGACAGAGATCTATACCCGCACCGAGTCGAACCGGCATGCCCGCACGATCGACTATCACTGCGCCTGGGACCAAGGCAAGCACCTATGGATGGTGTACCTGATGCGGGTGGTCGACGCCCAACTCGTCCTCGACAAACCCGGCTCAGTGGTGTTGTGGACCAACTGCCATCACCCGTTCTATGACCACAACCCCTACCCGGACACCGCTCCGCCGCAGCGTCCGGTGTGGGTCGGTGATTTCTGGGACATGTTCGGCGCCGGGCATCTGCTGGAGCTCAAGAATCTCAAGGCAATCGCCGAACACCGACATCGTCACGGGTTGCCGGTGACGCCGAGCTGGATGGGATGAGAACGCGATGAATATGCCAAGCACTCCGGCTGTCAGCCTCGTCGACGTATCGACCTATCTCCCAGGCAAACCGATCAGCGCCGACTATTACGCAGCGTTCGCCGATTCCGACGCACTCCGCGACAACCTGATGTTCCGCGCACCACGGTTCCGGCACCATGTGGCACCAGATGAGACTGCCGTCGACATGATCGAACGGGCCGCTGCTGGACTGGTCGAGCGACACGGCCATGACGCGATCGCCGGTGTCGACGTGTTGATCACCCATACCCAGATGCCGGACATGCCCTTCTACGGGGGTGGTGGCGAGATGGCCCGCCGCCTGGATATGCGGCCGGGCACCGTGATCGATCTGCACAACGGCGGTTGCGCCGCATTCCTGTTGGGCTTGAAACTCGCGCGTCAGCAGTTACTGGCAGGTGAGGGCCGCTCCGCACTGATCGCCATCGCGCAGAACGCGGCCGGTCAGGTCTTCGATCAGGACGGTGTGCGACGCAAGGCCCAGGCTGCGGTGCCCGGTGACGGCGCGGCCGTCGGGCTGGTCACCCTGTCGGACTCGTCGCCGATCCTCGACGTGCAGTGCCGGACGTATCCCGAATTCGCCGGGGACATGACGCTGTCCATCGAACCGCACCGCAAGTGGTGGCAGCCGGGTCCCGGCGAGGCCTACATTGGATTCACCGAATCCAAGATCACCAAGGTGTTGGCTCGAGGCAACCGTCAGGTGCCCGAGATGGCGTTTACGGTGTGTGAGCGAATTGGGCTGTCGCCCAGCGATATCGACCTTCTCGTCACCAACCAGCCAAACCGGGTCTTTCTGCGCAACTGGCGCGAGGCACTCGAATTACCCAAGGAACGTCACCGCGACACGTTCGACGAGTGCGGCAACCTGTTCGCCGCCGGAATACCGGTCAACCTCGACCGCGCCATATCGGATGGCCAACTCCAGGCCGGGGATCTGGTGCTGATGGCCGCCTTCGCGCATGCCGGCGACTTCGCCGGAGCCGCCGCAATTCGGTGGGGCGGTCGCAACTGATGAGGAATCTCCTGCGCCCCGCGCCCGACGCCGCCGGGTTCATCGCCTCCCTGCCCAGCGGCGTCGACCCGTTGGCGCTCTCGCTCAACGAGAGCCCCCTGCCGCCGCTGCCTGCGGTGCGCTCCGCACTTGTCGAATCTGTCAGCGCCGCCAACCGGTATCCGGAGTTCTTGCCCGAGCGGCTACGCAACCTGATCGCCGGCCACATCGGGGTCGGAGATAACCAGGTCATTCTCGGCGCAGGGTCAACCGGTGTGGTGCTGCAGATCCTGCACGCGGTGACCCACCCCGGTGACCGAATCGTGCTGACTCAGCCCACCTTCGATGGTTTCCCCATCATGGCGCAGATGGCGCGACTGCAGCAGGTGACGGTACCGTTGGACGAGCACGGACACCAAGACCTGCGGGCGATCGCCGATGCTGCGGCCGACGCAAAAGTCGTGGTGCTGTGCCGGCCGCACAACCCCACGGGGACCATCGAATCCGCCGACGATATCGAGCGATTTCTGCTGTGCGTGCCACCGGAAACCGTTGTACTGCTGGATGAGGCCTATATCGAGTTCGTTGCGCCCGAGCATCGTCTCGACGCGGTGGCCCTGGTCCGGCGCTTCCCCAATGTCGTTGTTTTGCGGACGTTCTCGAAGGCTTACGGGTTGGCCGGGCTGCGGATCGGTTACGGCTTCGGGTCACCGGATCTCATCGAAGCGCTGTGGTCGATGCAGTTGCCGTTCGGCATCAGCATTACCAGCTCAGTCGCGGTCGCCGCTTCCTACGGTGCGGAACCTCAGCTGCGCCAACGTGTCCGAATGGTCGTCGACCAGCGTCGCATTCTGACCCGCCGACTGCGATCGATGGGCCTCTACACCACCGACGGGCATGCCAACTTCGTGTACCTGCCCGACGGTGCGGCGCACTGGCCGGAGACCCTCCGCGGTGTCCTACCCCGTGTCCGCTGCTACCCCGACGGCGCGATGCGGATTACCGTCGGCGGGGCGGAATCCACCCGTGCCGTGCTACGGGCGTTCGGCTCGAAGGATCGGTGAACAGCTCTACCCTTGACGGTATGTCTGAATCTTTCGAGCCGACCGGCCAGAGTTGCGACGTTTGCGGCAAGCCCATCACCCTGCGCGTCGAAAGCGTCCTCGCCTACCACGGTCAGGTGCCCGACCGGCGATTTGGCCCAGCCTGCTGGACCGCTGACTGCGCAGGACAGCGCACACGTGAAGGAGCTCAGTAGGGCCCCGCGATGAGTTCCATTCATATCGGAAGTCGGTACACACCATGACAACGAACCTGCCAGGCCGCCCGCCCATCGTGGATCACGCAACGTGGCAGACCGCCCGCGACGAGCTGCTGGTCCGCGAGAAGGCCCACACCCGCGAGGGTGACGCGATTGCCGCGGCGCGACGGCGGCTGCCGATGGTGGAGTTCGACGGAACCGTCGAGGTGGTCGGCCCCGACGGCCCCGTCCCGTTCATCGACCTGTTCCAAGGCCGCAACGAACTCGTGGCCTACAAACACATGTGGTGGGACGGCGCACCGCACCAGGGCCAGTGCGAGGGCTGCACCACCACCGCGTGGTACCTCAACGATGCCGTCTACCTCAACGCCCGTGGCGTCTCGTTGGCCATCCTGACCGCCGGCGCGTGGGACGAGGTCGCCCCCTTCGTCGAGTTCATGGGGTACACCCAGCCCTGGTACTCGGTGCGCGATATCGACGGGCCGGCCGGCGGTGAGATGGGCTATCTGACCAGCTACCTGCGCGACGGCGACCGCGTGTTCCTGACGTACTCCACGACGGGCCGGGGCAACGAGTGGGTGAACAGCGCGATGGCCATCCTCGACCTCACGCCGTACGGCCGCGGCGAAACCTGGGAGGACAAACCCGAGGGCTGGCCAGAAGGGCGCCACGCGTGCTGGTATTGGCGCTCAGATGCCGACGGCAACCCCACCTGGGGCGAGACCAGTCGTCCTGTGGCGCAATGGAGTCGCCCCGGCGCGACGGCCGTAGAGACACTCGGCAGGCACGGCGACTGCCACTAACCTTTGGCCGGTGCTATGACCGAGTTCACCACCATGGTCGCTCATGGCTGCGGTATTCGTCAGATCCACAACCATCAACAGCCATGGTGATCAACTCGGCCATAGCGTCGTAGGTGGTATCAGGTACCCGCCCAGCCATTGGTCAGCTGCGCTAAACGGCCATCTCTACTTCGTAGGACACCGCGAACTGCCGGGGCCCAAGCCGCGCCGCCCGATACAGGGTGCCGCCGTTCGCGGACCAGCCAACGACACGGCGTAACCGCTTGTCGGCGGGCAACTTCTTGGCCAGGATTTCTTCGAAAGTGGCTCGCAGGCAGTCACCGTGACGCAGTTCGACCTCACGCGACACGCGGACGTCCCAATCAGTTTCCTCTA
Organism: Mycobacterium sp.; assembly: GCF_965229105.1. Classification (GTDB taxonomy): domain Bacteria; phylum Actinomycetota; class Actinomycetes; order Mycobacteriales; family Mycobacteriaceae; genus Mycobacterium. The sequence goes on along the minus strand of NZ_OZ245858.1, from coordinate 3,737,452 downwards.
CAGGCATAACAAGACTGTCCGCCCTGCAACCCCAGATCGGCGGACCCTCATCCCGTGTCGGCAGACGGTTATCAGATCGTGTCTTTACCGAACCGGCCCGCATTGTCGTGACGGCATCGTGTTCGGGAGGGTCAGGGCCCCCACGTCCCTGGGTCGCGAACCGCCGTCACCACCTGAGCAATGGCATCGATCACCAACTCCGGCTGATCCTGGTGAATGTTGTGCCCACTGTTGGTGGCGATCACCAGCCGGGCGTCGGGAACCAGGGTGGCAAGATCGCGTTGGGAGTCGAGCATGATGTTCTCCATCGCCTCCGCCGGCCAACCCGGAAACGGTGCTGCGAACGGAATGCCATGGGCCAGAACGACTAACGGCATCGGATGCAACGGCGCCTGCGCACGCGCCTCGCGGACCTGGGTGACACTCGGCGTGTCCGCCAGGGGTGCGGTGAACAATTCCTCGGCTTCTGGATAGGCCGCTTCCAGCTCGGCGTGGTCGAGATTGGATGCCTCGAACGAGGCGTACTGCGCCGGGGTCAGGTTCGCCTTGAAGTCGCGCCAGATGTTTTCGCCGGTCGAATCCACCAGCACCATCCCGGCCACGTCGTCGGGGTAAGTGCTGGCGAAAAGTCGGGCAACCAGGCCGCCCGCCGAATGTGCGGCCAAGACGTACGGCCCCGGGATCTCGGCGGCGTCGAGCAGCGCGCGCAGGTCGAGCATCACCTCGCGGGAGGTGCGCGGCTGAGGGACCGGGTCACTACGGCTGGGATAGAACAGCGGCCCATCCGGCTCCAGCTCGGGGTTGACCTCGCCGAGGGTGCCAGGCCGGTCATAGGCACACACCCGGGTGAAGGCGGCGACGCCCGGTTGCACCATGGTGCGTTCGCCGGCGGGCCGCTCGTTATCGCGGCTCCACACGTCGCCCCGACCGTCCAGGCCGGATTCCAGGATCACCGTCGGGCCGCCCTCGCCGTGGCATTCCAGATACAGCGATCGGCCGCCGATATCGACCAATCCGGCGAAGTCCCCGGAAGCGTTCGGCGCGGCGTCAACAGTTGATGACGGCCCCACGACGCAGGTGCCCACGACAGCGAGCACGGCAACAACACGCGACGCCAGACGCGCACGGACGCGGTTCATGCGGGCAATTTACTCCGGCGATGTCCTAATCTTCTGGCGTGTCGGGAATGCGAGTGTGGGTCGGGACGGTTTTCGCGGGGTCAGCGGTTGCCGCCGGGATGTGTCTGTGCAGCGCCGCGACGGCCCAGGCAGACACCGGAAAGCCTGCATCCCACTCCTCCGGTGCGCGGACAGCGAAGTCGGCACAGGCTGCGCCGGCGCACAAGACGTCGAACACGCAGAAACTCACCACCCGCGCCATCGTGACAGCGCGCGCCGCAGCCGCGACCACCGTCACCTCCGCCGTGACGACCACGACGACGAGCACGTCGGTCTCGCTTGCCGTACAGCAGCTCTCGGCCGCGCAAACCGCGCTGGCCGGCGGAACCAGCGCCAACCCGCTGGCGGCGGTGGCGGCCGTCTTCGCGCAGGGCGCCATCGGCGATGCCAAGACATCGCTGACATCCTGGCAGGACGGCAACGCCGCAGCCCAGGTGCTGGTGGCCCAGACGGTGGGCACACCGATCATCCACGAACTGGCGCTGCTCGGGTTGGCCGCCAACGAACTGCAACCCTCAATTGCGCAGGCACAGATGACCGGCGCGTCATTGCTCATCCCGCTGGTCGGCGTGCTCGGCGCGACGGACGCCGCTACCGCGGCCTTGACCTTGGTCTCACAGGCCGCTCAAAACGGGCGGGTGTACGCCATCATCCCGGTCAAGACGATCGCCACGACCGAACCGGTGGTGTACATCTCGGTCAACGGTGGCCCGAGCGTGCCGGTGCTGATCGACAGCGGATCCCAAGGTCTGGTCATCGATCCTCGGTACGTGGGGACGCAACAGTCCCTCGGCGCCGCGACGGCGACGGGGTCGAGCGGTTACAGCGGCGGCTTGATGTATGACTACAGCACCTACACGACAACAGTCGATTTCGGCTACGGCGTGGTCACCTCACCCACGAATGTCAATATCGTCAGCGCCGCCGACGCCCAGGATTTCGCGGACTACTTCGACAGCGCCGGGGTGGTCGGTGTGCTCGGTATCGGACCGAATGCCATCGGGCCCGGTCCGAGCATCGTGACGGTGTCCCTGCCAGGTCTGCTCGGCACCGGTCTGCTGCTGAACAAGTCCATGGGGTACCTGGTTCTCGGACCCAACCCGCTGCCGGTACGGGTGTCGGTTCCCGATGCACCGAACACCGAGCTGATGGTGAAGATCGGCAACGGCCCGCTGACATCTGTTGGGGCGATTATCGATTCGGGCGGCGTGTACGGGACGGTGCCCGCCTCGATCGCCGGTCAACTATCGGGTTTTGTTCCGGTCGGCACGAAGATCGCGGTCTACACCGCCGACGGTGCCACGCTGCTGTACTCCTACACGACGACGTCCCCGTACACGCCGTCGATCGTCTCCGACGGTAGCCAGCTCAATACCGGCTACTACCCGTTCCAGCAGGGGCCTATCTATATCGACTTCGCCGGCACCGGTTCCACGTCGTTCGACTATCTGTGAATCCTTCAGTGCGATAGGAGTTTACGTGCACCGGCCGCAGTGACGATGAAGGCGGACAGCGACCACCACCCCGCGATATCGCCGAGACCATTCTTGGCCAACAGCAGTAGCGCCACCCCGCCAACACCTACTGCGGCCCCGGCCAGAGTGGAGCGGGCTCCGGTGCCCCGCACCGGTGCATCCCACCACGGCAACCGACGATGCTCCAGCGGGGACAGCAGCCGGAACGCGGCGGCCATCACCACCGCGAATACCACTGCGCGCACAGCCAGTACGCCCCAAAAGCCGGGCGCGTGCACGTCGTAGGCGTCAAAACCGATGGCGTGCAACAAGAACGCGGCAATTGCGATGGCCGGGATATGCCAGAGGTAGAGCGTCATCGCTCCCCCGTTGCCGACCGCGACGACGCGCCAGACACCCGGCCGTTGCGCCCAGCGCCCGATCGGGCCCGCGGCGGCCACGAACAGGCCCGACATCCACGTGCAGTGCAGCGCCAGAAGCAGCGTCGGCGGCGCCGTATTCGAGATCCGTTCCACCCCGGTGACCACCAGGGAGACCTCGTAGGTACCGACCAGCACCAGTGCGACTGCCGCCGTGAACGCGACCGCAGCGACGGCCAGCGCCGCCCGCGGGCTGATCAGCTTGCGGGCGTACGCCACGCCGATCAGCACAGGGATCAGCCAGACAATGATGAAGTTCAGGCCACCCGCCTCCGGTGCACCGACCGCGAACCGGACGTGGTCGACGACGGCTGCGGCCGCCAGCAGCACCGCCAGCAGGACGGCAACGGCACGTCCAGACCGCAGCCGCGTCAACCCCGGCACGAAGGCGAGCACCACCAGGTACACGCCCAGGAACCACAGCAGCGCAACGCATTCGCCGCCGAGCCGGTCCGCAGATTCCGCGCCGAGAGTCATTCGCACCACCAGTAGCCCGACCGACCAGGCCGCCAGATACCAGAACACCGGTCGGCACAGGCGTTGCGCCCGGGTGAATAGCCATGTTCCCCAGGGTGTTCCGGCGTGCCAACCGTAGGCGCCCGCAGCACCCCCGGCCAGGAAGAACAACGGCATGACCTGCACGACCCACGTCAGCGGCTGGATCGCGGGGATCTCACCGAGCAGGTTGCCGATCCGGACACCGGAAGCGTCGATGGTGGCCAGCAGTAGTGCACAGTGCCCGAACATCACCATCACCAGCGCGCCGAGGCGGGCGACGTCGATGGCGCGGTCTCGGGTTGGCGCCGTGGGGTGGGCGCTGGTTGCGGGCAGGGGCTTGGTAAGCGGCATGACTGCAGCCTGCCGAGCTTCTGCGCCAGGCGGATGAGTAGGACTACCCGACCTACATGGCGGTTTTACTTACCGAAGCCGGCGTTGCGCAGCGCCTCGGCCATCGATCCGCTGGGCGCGCTGGGCTGCTTCGCGGGCTTGGCGGACCGTTTCGGCTGCCCCTGCTTCGGCCCCTGGCTACCGGTATTGGCGGGGCGCTTGCCCTGTCCGCTCTTGGCTTCGTCCTTCAGTCGCAGACTCAGCCCGATCCGCTGACGGTCCACATCGACCTCGAGGACCTTGACCTTGACCACCTGCCCGGACTTCACCACGGTGTGCGGGTCGGAGACGAAGTGATCGGCCATCGCCGAAACGTGGACCAGCCCGTCCTGATGCACGCCGACATCGACGAAGGCGCCGAACGCGGCGACGTTGGTCACCACCCCTTCGAGCACCATCCCGGGCTTCAGATCGCCCACTTTTTCCACCCCGGCAGCGAACGTCGCCGTCGAGAATGCGGGCCGGGGATCGCGTCCGGGTTTCTCCAGTTCGGCGAGGATATCGGTGACTGTCGGGATGCCGAATCGGTCGTCGGCGAAGTCGCCTGGCCGCAGGGACCGCAGCGACCGCTCGTCGCCGATGAGCTCGGCCAGCGTGACCCCGGCACGATCCAAGATGCGCCGCACCACCGGGTACGCCTCGGGGTGCACACCGGAGGAGTCCAGCGGATCTTCGCCACCGTTGATGCGCAGGAAGCCGGCGCACTGTTCGAACGCCTTCGGCCCCAGCCGGGGCACCTTCAGCAGCGCCTTGCGGTTGCGGTACGGCCCGGTCGATTCGCGGTGGGCCACGATCGCCTCGGCCAGCGAATCGGTGACCCCGGAGACCCGGGCGAGCAGCGGGACCGACGCGGTGTTGAGGTCGACACCCACCGCGTTCACGGCGTCTTCGACCACGGCATTGAGGCTGCGGGCCAGCGTTCCGGGCGTGACATCGTGCTGGTACTGGCCGACACCGATCGATTTGGGTTCGATCTTGACCAGCTCGGCCAGCGGGTCCTGCAGCCGTCGCGCAATCGATACCGCCCCGCGGATCGTCACATCGAGATCAGGCAGCTCGTGGGCGGCGTACTCCGAGGCCGAGTACACCGAAGCACCGGCCTCGCTGACCATGGCCTTGACCGGGGCCTGGGCACCCGAGGCCTTGATATCGCTGATCAGTTCGGCGGCCAACGCGTCGGTCTCCCGGGACGCCGTGCCGTTGCCGATGGCGATCAGCTGGATGCCGTGGCGGGCGACCAGAGCGCCGAGGATCGCCTTGGCCTCGTTCCATTTCTGCTGGGGCTGATGCGGGAAGATGGCGCAGAAGTCGACGACCTTGCCGGTGTCGTCGACGACGGCCACCTTCACCCCGGTCCGGAACCCGGGGTCGAGTCCGAGCGTGGTCCTGGTGCCGGCCGGGGCGGCGAGCAGAAGGTCCTTGAGGTTCCTGGCGAATACCTCCACAGCGTCGGCCTCGGCGCGTTGCCGCAGCCGGATCCGGGCGTCGACAGCCGCCGTGCTCATCAGCCGAACCCGCCATGCCAAGCGCACGGTGGTGGCCAGCCAGGCAGTGGCCGGGGCCTTGGCGGTCAGGTTGATGCCGAGCGTCGCAGCGACCATCGCCTGGTACGGCTCGTCCTCGCCACCATCCATGGTCAGAGCCAGGACCTGCTCTTTCTCGCCTCGCATGACGGCAAGGACGCGATGCGACGGCATGGTCTCCAACGGTTCGGAGAAATCGAAGTAATCACGGAACTTCTGCGCGGCCTGCGACTTGGCCACGTCCTCTGACCAGGGCGCGGTGCGGACGGCGCCTTCAGCCCAGAACTTGCTGCGCACGGCGCCGACCAGTTCGGCGTCCTCACCTGCGCGTTCGATGATGATGTGGCGTGCACCGTCGAGCGCGGCGGCGGCGTCGGCGACGTCCTCCCCCAGGAATCCGGCGGCCACCTCCTCGGGGACCAGCGTCGGATCAGCCAGCAGCCGGTCGGCCAGCGGCTCCAGGCCCGCCTCCCTGGCGATCTGCGCCTTGGTCCGCCGTTTGGGTTTGTAGGGCAGGTAGATGTCCTCGACACGAGACTTGGTGTCGGCGGCCAGCAGGGCATTGCATAATTCGTCGGTGAGTTTGCCCTGCTCCTCGATGGAAGCCAGCACGGCGGTGCGGCGCGCGTCGAGTTCACGCAAATACGCCAGCCGCTCCTCCAATGTGCGCAGTTGACCGTCGTCGAGACTGCCGGTGACTTCCTTGCGGTAACGCGCGATGAACGGCACCGTCGACCCCTCGTCGAGCAGTCGCACAGCGGCGGCCACTCGAGCTTCGTCAACAGCGAGTTCCGCAGCGAGACGGGCATTTACGGTTTGAACGGTGGGGCTCGGAGTCACGCGAGGAACCCTACCCAAGACCGCCGACAAGGCGGCGCAGACCCGATGTGGGCCCGATGGTGTGTCGCAGCCGGCCGCGATCCTGAACAACAAAGGTTGCCATACGTTTGGTAACGAACCGGTAACATGCTCGGGGTGGGACGGCATGAGTTAGCCAAACCCAAGCCTCGGCACCGCATGGCGGCCGCCCTGGCTGCCGTTGTGGTCCCCGCGACCGCCTTCCTGACCGCCGGCGCGGCGCCGATCCCCGTGGCAGAAGCTATCGACGGCCCATGCTGCCCCGAGATCGTGATCGCGACGGCCCCGCTGGGCCCGGCGGCGACGGGATCACAGTACGTCCTCGCGTCGTCGGTGGCCGGCACTGAATCCGCCAGTCGCGCTCAGCGCAGGGCACTGCCCGCAGGCGTGGCACCCGAGCGAGGTCTGCAGATCGACACCATTTTGGCAGCCCGAGCGGTCAGTGCGGTGTTCCCGGAGATCCACGATATCGGCGGGGTACGCCCGGACTACCTGAAGTGGCATCCCAACGGGCTGGCGATCGACGTGATGATCCCCGACTACAGCTCGGCCTCAGGCAAGGCACTCGGTGATCTGATCGTGCGCTACGCCCTGGCCAACGCCGACCGGTTCAAGTTGAACCACGTCATCTGGCGCCAGGTCTATTACCCCCGTGGCGGCTCGCCGCACCTGATGTCCGACCTGGGTGACGCCAACTCCAATCACTACACCCACGTGCATATCGCCACCGAGGGTGGCGGCTACCCGACGGGCCAGGAACTGTATCTCGGCTGATCCGGCTACCGATGGCCCTCCACCGTGAAGGCGTGCTCGGCGAATTTGGCTTGGCCCGTAGTCGCGAGATCGGCCAGCATCTCCCCCCACACCGGCGCGAACTTGAACCCGTTCCCGCTGAGCGCGGTGGCCACCACGATCGCGCCGTCGGCGAGCGTATCGATGATCGGCATCTTGTTTTCGGTGAACGATTCGCCGTGCACCGACCAGCGCGACGCGTGCGGGATCAGATCCGGCACCATTTTCTGCACCTGCTCACCGGCCCAGACCAACTGCTCGCGGGTGATGCTGGTGGCCTTATCGTCCCAATCGTCGACCATCGGGTGGTCCATATTGGGCACCACCTTGACGCTGTAGCCATCCAAACTGGGGACGCCGAAGGCGTGCACGTCGTGCAGATCGCGCATGAAGCCGGGGAACCGGTCCGGGGTGAACATCTCGATATGACGGGGCATGAACCAGGTGAGGTTGTAGGTGACCACCTTCACCAGATCGGCCAACTCGGGCAGCAGGCGGGTGGTGAACGGGCCCGCACCGACCACCACCCGTCTGGCCAGCACGTCGCCGTCGGCGGTCACCACCCGGGCGCCGTCGCCATCGGGTTCGATCGCTAATACCGTTGTCTCGTAACGTACTTCGGCACCGTGCGCGATCGCCTGATCGGTGGCCGCGATGACCCCCAACTCGGAGCGCATCGCCCCACCGAGGGTATCCATGACGCCGATATCGCCGTCCTCGACGTAGAACTGCGGGTAGCGCTGGCGCATCGCAGCGGGGTCGAGAATCTCGTGTGGCAGGTCGAATTGGTTGATCGAGCGCAGCGTCGACTGGAGATCCGGGTGGTCCTCCGGGGCCAGGTGCAGGGCGCCGACCGGTAGCAGGATGTCCTGGCCGTAGGCGGCGCCGAGTTCCTGCCACAGTTCGCGCGAGCGCAGCAGTGCCGGGGTGAATACCTGGCCTTCTTTGGCTGCGACCCGGAACAATCGGGACTCGCCGGCGTAGGCGCCGTTGGTGTGTACGCGACCGAACTGCTCGATGCCCAAGACATCAACTCCGCGTTTTGCCAACTGCCACAACGCCATTGACCCCATCGAGCCCAAGCCGACAACGATGACATCTCTACGGGTGACGCTCATGCCAGTTCCGGCCTTTCCCAGAGATTGAGGGTGGTACCGATGCCCTTGGCGATGGCGTTGCGGTACAGCGTGGTTCCCCATGCCACATCCTCGACGGGCATCCCGCCGATCGACAGCAGGATGATCTCGTCATCGCTGCGGCGGCCGATCGCGTCACCGGCGACGATGGCCCCGAGATCGACCAGGTCCGACTTGTCCATGACACCGTCGCGGATCATGTCGAGGAACTTCGCGCCCAGCAGCGAAACCTTGTTGTGCGCCGGGTATCCCAGCTCCGCCGCCCACGCCTCGTACATCCGGGTGTTATCGGCCACCTTGCGCACGTCAGGTGTTTGCAGCCCCTCGTCGATATTGCAGATCGACGGCATGCTCACATACGCGCCGGGTTTGACCCAGTCCCGCTCGAGTGTCGGATATGTCGCGGGATCACCGCCCTTGCCTGTCGTGCAGAACGTCACGATATCGCTGTCGCGCACCGCTTCTTCGATGGTGTCGACCTCGGTGACGGTGGTGATCTGCGGGCACTCTTCGGCAACCCAGGCGGTGAACGTCTCGATGCTCGCACGTTCGCGGCCCTTGAATTTCACCGTGTCGATCTTCGGACATTCGGCCAGGAATGCCGCCAATGAGCTGCGGCCGATCACCCCCGGCCCGACGATGCCGACCACGCGCGAATCCGGTTGGGCCAGATAGCGTGCGCCCACACCGGGGACGGCACCGGTGCGGTAAGCCGACAGCAGATTCGCCGACATCAGCGCCAGCGGCGCGCCGGTATCGGTGTCGTTGAGCATGAACATCAGAATCGAACGGGGCAGACCCTTGTCCTGGTTGGCCAGATTGGAGCCGTACCACTTCACTCCGGTCGTGCCGAAATCTCCGCCCAGGTAGGCCGGCATCGCCATGAAACGACGATCGGAGGTGTTCTTCGGCATCGCCGGAAACGGTGACTCGTCGGGAAAGTTGAGCAACGCGCCGTGGGAGTCGTTGTTGGGCCCTGCCATCCGATAGTCGCCGCTGTGCAGTAGCGCGAAGGTTTCCTGCATCGCGTCGACGCACGCCCCCATATCGGTGACGCCCGCGGCGATCATGTCTGGCTCGGACAGGTAGAGGAAGTCAATAGCGGTGTCTGGCAACGAAGTATCTTTCTCAGGAGGCGATACACGACGAACGAGGGCAACATTACGTCTGTAATGTTTCAGCCTTACGTTTGTAATGTTTCGGGAGGCATCGCCTATGTTCAGGGGAAGTTAACGCAATCTGGGAGGGGGAGGTACGTGCACGTCGACGCTGAACGCCCCGGTTACGGTCGAGGCCGCGATGCTCTGGTTGCCGCGACCATTCGTGTCGTGGCGGCCCAGGGCGTGCGCGGGCTGACCTACCGCGCGGTGGCCACCGAGGCTGGGGTCACCCACGGCACCGTGCAGCACCACTTCGCCAACCTCGATGAACTCCTCGAAGCGGCGCTGGAGCATTGCGTCCACGTCAGCCTCGACGGCTCATCCCAGCCGCCCCAGAGTGGTCTGATCGACGACTACGTCGCGACCCTCGGCGAGTCGGTCCGGGCGACGCTCGACGAGCAGGTCTTCCAGTTCGAGCTGGTGCTGGAATCTCGGCGGCGTCCCGAGCTGCGTCCACATATCGACCGCTACTACGAGAACTACCGGGCGGCTACGCGTGACTCGCTGCAACGGATGGGTCTGCCCTATGACATCCACACCGTCGACGTCATCTTCTCCGCGCTCGACGGTCTGGTGTTTCGCGCCGTGACCCTCGGCGGTAGCGAGCTGAACAATCTGGATGCCCAACTCGACCGTTTCCGGGAAATGCTTCATGAGCTCCACAAGGTGTCGACCTCCGACCCCCCGCAGTGATCGGTCCTAGTCGGTCGGTTTCGCGGCTTCGGCGCTGACGGCGGCTGGTTCCGGTGCTGGTACAGGGTCGGGGCGCAGAGCGGCCGGCCGCAACCGCTCCGGCAGAGCGAACAGGACCCCGCCGCAGATGATGAGCACGGCGGCAACGCAGATGCCCGCGGTCACTGCGGACATGGCCGGGAAGAATCCCTCGATGAGCATGTAGGCGCCGAAGATCAAGAACAGCGCGGCCGCGACCACCTGGATCAACTTCTCCGGCAGGTGCTTGCCCGCGACGGCGCCAACCAGGATGGCCAGCCCGTCGGCGACGACCATGCCGATGGTGGAACCGATCCAGACTCCCACCCAATCATGTTCAGCGGCAAGGGTAATGGTGGCGAGCATCGTCTTATCGCCGAGCTCTGCAAGGACGAATGCGGACATCACCACGAAAAAGGCGGGCGCAGTGGCCTTTTGAGCCTTGCTGGCCTCTTCATCGCTGAGCTTGTCGCCGCGCAGGGTCCACAGTCCGAAGAACACGAACATGGCACCGGCGATGATGCCGAGAAGGTGTGTCGGTAGCGCCGCGCCGAGATAGTGGCCGATCGCAACCGAAAGCACGTGTACCGCGGTGGTGGCCGCGGTGATGGCGCCGAGCACCACCCACCAGCGGTAACGCAGCGCAAACATCATTGCGACGAGCTGGGTCTTATCGCCCATCTCGGCGACGAAGATGACGGCGAAGCTCAGCAGTAAGGCGGAAAGCACCCACACACTCCCTGTTCGGGTGGCTGCCTTGGGAGAGGTCTTCAGACGCCTCCGGCCGGCAACCAAAATGGCTGTACGACCGAAGGTCTCGCCCACCGGCACATTCGCCGGTTCGGACAACCGGGCCACATGATTTCGTCAACGCGGCCAGTATGTCGATTATCCGATTGGGGGCTACTCCCCTTCGCTTGTCGCTACTTTACGCGTAGGGGTCCTCGACGCGCAACTCGACCGGATCGAAATGCCCATGGGCGCAGCCTTTTTGGGACCTATCCAAAAAATGTTGGGGTACCCGAATAATTCTGAACGAGGGCCCGTACGGTTGGCGATATGGCGAAGATCGTCGGTACGTATGCGGCCATCAAGCACTACGAGCTGATCGCCGACGAGGTCGACCGTCGCGTCGATCCAGCTGTGCCGCGAGTCATCGATGCCCTGCACGCCGGTGTGCTCGGACCGCAACCGTGGACCGGGGTGCAGGCGACCATCGCCGGGGCCACTGAGCCGGTCTTCCTCTTCGGCCGTCGCGAGTTCCGCGCGGTATGCGGTCAGTACGTGCAGTTGATATTGCCCGAGCCATTTGACCCCGAGATTGCGAAGGCGTGCCCGCAATGCGCGGAAACCCTCGCAGCCCTCGCACAGTGACCTGGTAGTAAATACCCATGGCAGACGCAGACGCCGCAGCAATTCGGGCCGCCCGTGGCGATTGGGCAGACGAACACCTGCAGACATATCTCAGCTCCGGTGGTACCCAGGGCCACATCCTGGACCTCAGCTCGGTTGGCGGTCACGCGGTGACCACCCACTGCCTGATCAAGTGCGTGGGCCGCAAGTCCGGCAAGGTGCACGTCAAACCGCTGATCTACGGCAACGTCGGCGGCGAGATCGTCATCGTCGCGTCCAAGGGTGGCGCCGACGAGCATCCGTCGTGGTACCTCAACATCCGCGACAGCGAGAAGATCGGCGTCCAGATCGCCACCCAGGCCTTCGAAGCGACGTGGCGCGAACCCGAGTACGAAGAACGGCATCAGGTGTGGTCCTACATGACCCATCTGTACCCGCCCTACCTGACCTACCAGCTGTCCACGACTCGGCATATCCCGGTGGTGATGCTCAAGGTGGTGCGGCCCATCGAGGTGTTCACCGCCGACGCGGATTGACCGACACACAGGGTTTGCGAAGTTCACCACGCTAGGTCAACCGTGACATTAGGGTGCTCTTCGTGAGAAGAGGCGTGTTAGCTGGCGGCCGTGGCCGCTGGTTGGCGCTCGCCTCATCGCTGGTGCTGGCCAGCGGCATGATCTACGTCCAGAGCACGGAGTCGCATCCGCTGGTCAGAAGCGACGCCAAGACGGTGGCCGCCGGCCCGCCGGCCCTGGCACCCGCACCGGAAGCTGCCACGAATGCGCCTACGCCTGGCGAAGCCGAACTGTTGGCGGCGAGCGCACCTGTGGCTGCTCAAGATTTCCAGTTTTCGCTGCCTGCCGGCGTAGCACCCGAGGGCGGGTTACAGGTCAAAACCATCTGGGTGGCCCGCGCCATGAGCGTGATGTTCCCCGAGATCACCACCATCGGCGGGTACCGCCAAGACCCGTTGAAGTGGCATCCGAACGGGTTGGCGATCGATGTGATGATCCCGAACCACAGCTCACAGGAGGGCATCGACCTCGGCAACCAGATCGCCGGGTTGGCGCTGGCGAATGCCAAACGGTGGGGTGTGCTGCACGTGATCTGGCGACAGGGCTTCTACCCCGGCATCGGCGCGCCGAGCTGGACGGCTGACTACGGCAACGAAACCGCCAACCATTTCGACCATGTCCACATCGCCACCGATGGAGGCGGGTATCCGACCGGGCGCGAGACCTACTATCTCGGGTCGATGAAAAACTAACGATGAAGAAACTGACTAGCTGATCTGTTTCACCAACGCGTGCAGATCAAGCAGGTCCCATACCGCTGCGAATTTGCCGTTCTCGAGGTGATAGTGGGTGAACTCCGAAACGCTCACCCGACGGCCCGTCGCCTCGATGCCCTGGAATGTGCCCCGATGGGTGCCGGTGACCGCGAAGTGCACCACGATGTTGTCGTCGTCGACAACGATGTGCCGTATTTCCCAATGCCAGTCGGGAAAGGCGGAGATCAAAGGCGCGAACTGCGCCTTCACTGCGGTCGGGTCCATGGGGGCGTCGTTGACCGTGATCGTCGGGGTATAGAACGACGCCATTCCGTCGAAATCGTGCGCATTGCACAGCTGAAGATACGACTGGTACAGCGCCTGGTATTCGTCGAGCCGGGTCGGTTCTGGGCCGTTGTCGGACATGGGACAAGTTCTACACGACAGCGTTAGACGAGAGCTTCGTCGATGACATCGGGCACCGGTTGCGCGACCAGCCCACGCCAGCCACAGGCGACCACCACCGCCGACAGGCCGGTGAATACCACGGTCACTGCTACTCCGGCCGGGACACCAGACCTGTCCACGACGTATCCGACGGTCGCCGCACCGATCGCCCCACCGATCAGCAGCGCCGAACTCAACCAGGTGAACGCCTCGGTGGCAGCGCCTTTCGGGCTGAGGTCGCCGACCAGCGTGTACGCACTGCCGAGAGCGGGCGCGACCGGCACCCCCGCGATCAGCATGAGTATTGCCAGTGGCACTTCGCCGTGAATGACCAAGATGAGCGCCAGCAGAGCGGTGTGCAGGATCAGTGCCCCGCCAAGTCGTCGTCGCGTCCGTCCCTTGGTCGGGACTGATGACGCCCAGACCCCGCCGATCACCGAGCCGACCGACAACAGTGCCAGCGCCCAGCCCGAGAAGGCGGGCGCGTAGTCATAGTGGGCCGTGATCGCCGTGATCACCAACGTCAGACCGCTCCAGCCGGCACCGATGAACAAGAATGTCGCGGTCAGAGTCCGCACCCCAGGCACCCGCAGTGGACGTTTCTTCTCCGCCGTCGCGTACACGTCCCGGCCCGACCCGCGTTGTCGGCGCGATGCCTGTGAGCTCGCGAATACCGCGGTGCCAACAGCCCCTGCTCCGGCCGCAAGGTAGGCCGATATCGTCGGTGAGCCAAACGAATTGGCGTATACGACCAAAATTGGGCCAGCGAAGAAGACGACCTCTTGCAGCACAGCATCGAGGGTCAGGGCGCGTTCTCTGAGCTCCGCGGTGGGCAGCAGCGCCGGCCACGCCGTACGCACGCAGGCGGGCATCGGCGGCAGGAGCATGCCGGCCAACCCTGCACATATCACGGTTGCGGTGAGCTGATGCTGGGTGGCGAAATGCACCATCGCCAGTACTGACAGCGGCCAGCACGCGGCGAGCGGTAGCAGGACTCGTGTCTGGCCGACTCGGTCGATGACGCGACCCATCAGCGGGCCGAATATCGCCGACCCTGCCGAGTTCACCGCGATGACGGCACCCACCGCGAGATAGTCGAAGCCGCTGTCGCGGAGCAGAAAAACCTGGACAAGGCTCATCATGCTCAGCGGCAATCGACCGATCAGGCCCGCCGATACCGGCAGTATGGAGCCGTTCATCGTCAGCGGCGCGAGCTGCTTCGCGACCGTCAAGGATCCTCCTGCCACACGGTGTGCGTGCTGTTTCTATCCGCAGAACCTTGTCCGGTCAAACGCACACGGGTCAGTGCAATCGCGGCGCCAGATACGAGCGGTCTCGGCGCCTAGCGGCGCGTGCCGCCATCGCCGAGAAGCGGAGTTATAAGTCATCGCCGTGACGATTGGACGTCCGGCCGATGACAACGGGCAATATATGGCCTCGACCTGTAGCAATCACCATCGAAAAGTCGCGAGTTCCTTCCGAGGCGTGGTAGAAAAAACCTGCTTTTGCTGACATAGATTTTCGCCATCGGGGGCGCAGCAAAATTGGATACCGGTCTCCAGGTTTTTTGCAGGCCGGCTGTGGGTATAGACGCGACGTTGCAGTGCACGGTCTTGTCGAACTCTTTCCAATTGGGTGGGGGCTATGAAGGCTCGGGGAAGTATCGCCGCTCTGGTCGCGGTACTGGTCGCGACTGTGGCGTATGCCTATGGCTCGGGCTCGATCCTTGCCGACGCAAACGCTGCGGACTCCGGCCCCATCCCTACTGCAGCAGTACCTGTGCACGACACGGGCTCAGCCCCATCGGCGCTGGCACCGCCGGGGCATGCGCGGGTCGGCACGGCTAACGGAGCACTCACCCTGGATGGCAGCCCGTGGTGGCCGGCCGGCTTCAACGCCTACGAACTCGGCACCAATTGGGATGTCAACCAGGGCTGCGGAGCCCAGGTCGATCTGGATGACTACTTCGGATCACTGCCGCCCCGTTCGGTCACCCGCTTCAACGCTTTCAAATCACAGGCCACCAACAAGCGCACCGGTATGCAGGATTTTCAGGCGCTCGACGCAGTGTTCGCCGCCGCGAGCCGCCACGGCCAGCTCCTCATCGCGGTGCTCGCCTCCGGCGAAGGCGCCTGCGAGGACGGGGTCTTCAAAGACCACGACTGGTTCACCGGCGGGTGGCGAGCCAGCACCGGGGCGTCGTATGCACGCTGGCTCGACACCGCGGTCACCCGATGGAAGAACTCGCCCGCCCTGGCGGGCTGGGAACTCGTCGGCGAGCCCGAGACCAGCTTCTGCTCCGACAGCGCATGCCAGTGGCAGCAGCGCTCCTGTCCCGACGACGCGGCCGCTACCCTTCGCTCGTTCTTCGACGCTGCCGGTGGCCGGCTCCGCGCACTGGATTCGCACACCCCGATCTGGGCGGGCCTCGCCGGTGGCGGTCAATGTGGAACGGCGGGCGATGACTACACGCTGGTTGCCGACTCACCGTCGATCAATGTTCTCGACTTCCACGATTACGGCCCGACGGGTGTTCTGCTGTCCGGCGACGAGCACAACGGCGTGCAGCGCCGCCTGGAACAGGCCAAGTCGGTCGGAAAGCCATTGGTGGTCGGCGAACTGGGACAGCCGGCCGGCTCATGCGGATCGCTGACCGACCGGGCGAACTTCGTGGCGCAGAAGGTGCAAGCTCAGCGTGAAGCGGGGTCGGCGGGGGTCATGCTGTGGAACTACGTGCCGGATCCGCGGCCCACCGAATGCACGATGGACGTCGGCCCCCAGGACCCCCTGTTCGACACTCTGCGCGCTCTGCAGTCCGCAACGATCTGACCTTGCGTCATCGGCCTGCCAAGGCGTCGGCGTGGTGGCGAGTCAGCGATGAATACAGCGGCACGATGCACTGACTGACAATATCGCGAATGTCGTTGTCGCTGAGCCGTCCTCGAATCAGCACGTCATGCATTAAGAGGTCGAACGGTAATTGCAGAGCCCGCGCAGGTAGCTCTGCGCCGCCGAGTTCGTGGCGTCTTCGTGCGCCGTCCAGAAGCGGTGCCAACATCTGCGTCGCGGAGGCGAATAGTTGGCTCTGCATCTGCTGAGCCGCCTCGTCGTCCAGATCGGCGAGCAAGCCCAGGATGGCGTTGCGCTTGTGATCACTGAGGTCGTCCCTCATCTGGGACAACAGGGAGGTGAGATCGCCCGCGAGTGAACCCGTGTCGGGTACGTCGGCAACAACAGAGGCTAATTCTCCACTGATCGCGCTGACGACCATCTGCGCTTTGGTCGGCCACCTCCGGTACAACACCGTCTTGCCGGTACTTGCCGCCGCAGCGACACCTTCGAATGTCAGGCCGGTGTATCCATGCGCGTCCAGCTGCTCGATGACAGCCACCCGAATTGCATCTTCTAGGACTGGCCCACGCCTACGGTTCACCATGACATTCTGACCCACCAACTTAAGATACGTTGCGTTTCTTCAAATCGCGGCCTACTATGGCGAAAGAACAAAGCAGTGCTAAGCAATCAACACAAAAGGCAGGTCAGCCATGGTGCACACCAGCACACTCGCCACCACAGACGTTGCGACTATGCCCCGCGGCGGCCCAGACGCCTCGTGGATCGATCGCCACCTGAGCACCAACCGGCCGGAGTACACCGACCGCTACGACGTTTCGGACGAGACCAAGCAGTACGTCATCACTGCGCTGGACCGATTGGGAACCAGGACAGGCGCACATCGAACAATTGCGCAGATGGCACTGGATTGTGTCGCCGGAATCGACGAGCCCCGAGTCTTGGAGCTGGGCGCGGGCCACGGCCGCCTGAGTGAGCATATTTTGGACTTGCACCCGAAGGCGCGGGTGACCATCAGCGACCTCGACCCGAAATCTGTCGCCAACGTGGCCGGCAAGCCGCTAGGTCGGATAGCCAGAGTTACCACCAAGGTCCTCGACGCTACCGCCATCGACGAGCCCGACAACTCCTTCGACGTTGTGTTGCTTGCCAATGCATTTCACCATCTGCCGCCGGAGACGGCGGCCAGGGCGATCGCCGAGGCCACCCGCGTCGGGCGCACCTTCTTAGTTGTCGACCTCAAGCGGATGTCACCACTGAGGTTGATCCTGAGCCCGTTGGTGGGGTTGGCAGTCATGTCGGTGATGGTTCACCCGTGGGCCGCCACCCTCGCGGTGTGGCACGACTCGACCATCAGCGGGTTACGGGCATACAGTCCTGCTGCCTTCCGCGCCTTGGCACACGCCGCCGATCCCACACTGCAGGTCGACCTCCGACCCGTCCGCCGCGGACAGCCTGGAACCATCGGCGTGGCCTTCAGCCGGGCGGGCGGGCGGCGTCGCACATGACACGGGCACCGCTCCTCCTTACAAACTGGTAAGTTAGTTCGATGACTCAAACCAGTGCTGCCACCATCACCGATCCGACTGCTGCCGAAGCGTTCCTGGCACGTTGGACGACCGCCTGGAACGACCACGACGGCGATGCCGTCGCAGCGTTGTGCGCGGAAGACTTGATCTATGACGAGCCCGCACTTGGTGACACGGTTTACGGCCGTGATTCGATCCGCGATTTCGTCACCGGTATGGCCACAGCCTTTCCGGACTACCGCTTCACCCGGGTGGGCCTCTACATCGAGGTTCGTCGGCCCGCGCTCGTGGTGGCGTGGACCATGACTGGCACCCTCGCCGACACCTCTCGCACACTGCTCATGCATGGAGACGATCGGTTGGAGTTCGGCGAAGACGGACTCATCCGTGCCTACCGCTGTCTCTACGACCACAAGCTGGTGCGACGCGTGCTGCGTGGCGACGCGACGTGACCAACGGCGTCACACGCGGCACCCGAAAGCCGGCGTCGGTACGGCGCGCGGAAATACTGGCGGCAGCGAGCATCGAATTCGCCGAAGGGGGTCTGGCCGGAGCACGATTGGAGGCGATCGCAGCCCGCTGCGAGGTGTCGCATCCGCGCATAGTGCAGATGTTCGGCTCTAAACGCGCACTGTTCATCGAGGTTGTCGATGCAGTTTTCGATCGGGTCGCCAGAGTCTTCAGCGAGACGCTGACGTCTGCGCACGGCAACGGTCCCAGGCTGGTGACACTGGGAGACGCCTACCGACGATTATTGCAACGCGACCGCACCGTCGCCCTGGTAATGCTGCAGAGCTACGCGGCGGCCGGGGACGATATCGTCAGGGACGCCGTATCCCGCCGCTACCTGCAACTGCAACGTACGGTCTCTGATCTCACAGGGGCCGATGAGCGCCAGGTGCGAACCTTCTTCGCGACCGGTCTGGTGATCACCGTATCCACGGCGCTGAAGTTGCCCGGAAAGCGGACCGACATCGCCTGGAGCGCTGAGCTTCTAGCGCTTACTGCGCGAAGCTAGCGCACCTGGGGACGGAAGAGGGGCGGCCACGCGAGGCTCGTGTCAAACGAAGAGCTGACAAGTCGAGCGGGATCAGTCGCAGTAGACGTAGCGCAGCAGAAGCTGACTCAGTTCGTCGACGAATTGGTCGATAGGAATCGGTGGTCGATCGACGGTGTAGCGGATGGTCAGCTGTGTGGTGGTGTGCACGACGAACCACGAGGTGGTGTCGAGGTCTTCGTGTCGAAGCCGGCTGCGGTTGGCGAGCAGTTGGTGATAGACGAGGTCCCGTCCGCGCGCCAGCAGCGCAGCCAACATATCCGTGTCACCGAAGCGAGGGACCTCTTCCACGGCGATCCGCAGCAGATCCGCTTGAGTGGCCAGGGCATTCACCAGGGTGGTGAGCGCGGCCTGCGTGCCGTCTTCGGGTGAGCGCCCGGCCATGCTGCGGAAGACGGTAGAGATTTTCGTGCTGACATCTGCGACGAAGCGGTCCACGACGGCCGTGATGATGGCGTCCTTGTCGGTGAAGTATTGGTAGAGCGAACCGGGGCTGACCCCGGCCGCCCGGGCGATCCGATTGGTGGAGGCACCGTCGTATCCGTACGCGATCAGTACGCGAGCACCAGCCTCCAAGATGCGTTCCACCGTCGCCCGCGAGCGCTCCTGCCGCGGCAGTTTGCGCGGGCCGGGACGGACGACGGACATCATCGCAGTGTGGCACAGAACACGAATTGAAAGCGAGCTATCACTCACGTTCTACTGATGGCATGGTCTACCTCATCGCAGCGGCCGACGAAGAGCTGCACGCACCCGGTGCCGCGGCGCACTGGCAGGAGAGTTACTACTTCAACTGGGTCGACGTCGACACCGATGCGTTGGGCTTCGCCCGCTTGGGCTACCGGTTCGCCCAGCAGCGGGCTGACGCGGTGGTCGTCACCATGCGCGGCGGTCGGCGGGAGCTCGTCTACGGTGCGGTCAACCAGCCGATCGACGGTGACCCGCTCGCGTTGCGTTGCGCCGATGGACTGACGATCGGCCGACTGACCTTTCGCTGCGACGAACCGTTGCGGCGGTGGCGAATCACCTTGTCGGGACGCGACGATATCGACCTGACCTGGACGGCCCTTGCCCCGGCCTACGACTTCGGCCATAACGGCACCGAGGTGATCGCCCATCGACACTTCGAACATCCAGGTGCGGTGTCCGGTCGTTCCCGGATCCGCGGCAGGGAACGACCGATTGCCGGCTTCGGTACCCGCGACAAATCGTGGGGGCCCAGGGATTGGGCCAATATCTGCGGCTGGGATTGGATCTCGGCGCAGTTCGGGAACGACTTGGCCTTCACCGTGACGCAAACGACCACCGACGGCCAACTCGTCCAGTCGGGTTTCATCAGCCGCCGCGGGCACTCGCGCGCGGTCACCGGTTTCGATCTGCGGTACGTCTCCAGCGGAGAGCACAGCGCCCGCGATGCCGAGCTGTCCATCGTCGACGACGAGGGCGTGATGACCTACGTCAGTGCGCGAGGGACCAGTCAGGTTCCACTGTTCAAAAGCGGTCTGATGCTGCACGAGACGCACGCCCGATTCGTCGCGACCCTCCAGGACGGTTCACGCCTGTCCGGTGCCGGCGTCATCGAGCACACCTGGCACGCCGGGTCACGCGATCTGATAAAACGCCTACCAACTCTGCTTCCCGTGGTCAAAGACGCTGTGGTTTCGAGGTTCCGGTGATCATTGCATTGGCTCCCGATACCGACGCCCCCATCGAGACGATCGGCGGGAAGGGCCAAGGCCTGGTTCGGCTGCTCGCCGCGGGACTGCAGGTGCCGCAGGCATGGTGCATCCCAGCCCACACCTCGTTGGAGCCGTCGGCCCGCGAGGCCTGCCTCGACCAGGGGTTGTCGAACTGGTGGAAGGAGGTCGACGAGCTGCTCCCCAGCGTGCCGTGGGCGGTACGCAGCTCGGCCGTCGCCGAAGATCTCGCCGACGCGTCGTTCGCCGGTGTATACGAAACCGTCCTTGGTGTGGATTCATTGGCTGGCCTGCGTGACGCGGTCCGTGAGTGCTGGGCGTCCTACGACGATCAACGCGCCAAGACCTATCGGGAAGCTCACGGAAAATCGACATCCGTGGGCATAGCACTGATCCTGCAACGCATGATCACCCCCGACGTCGCAGGAGTGCTACTGACGGCAAACCCGTTGCGCCCGTTCGCTCCTGAGCTCGTCATCGACGCGGCGTGGGGACTCGGTGAAACCGTGGTATCGGGCCACGTCGATCCGGACAACTTCGTGCTCGACCGCTGCGACGGTAGCGTCCGCAGTCAGCGCCTGGGCGCCAAAGCAGTAGAAGCCGTTTGGGACGCTGAAGTCCATCACCGCGATGTCGGCGCCGAAAGGCGCAATGCGTTCTGTTTGACTGCAACGCAATTGCGCGCTCTACACGCAATGTCGGTGACCGTGGCCGATCGGATCGGTGCGCGCCGTGACCTCGAATGGGCCTTCGCGGACGGAGCGCTGTTCGCGCTTCAGGATCGACCGATCACCAACCTTCCCAGCGAGGACCCCGGCGACGTGTGGTCGCGGCGGTTCGGTGACGAGTACCTCTCCGATTGCACGTTGCCGCTGCCCGAAGATCTGATGGTGCCCTGGATTATCGAGATGAGCATGAAGGAGATGGCGGCCCTGCAGGGACGTCGCGATATGGCTGGAATGGCCCCGGTCCGCCTGCACCAGGGTTACGCCTACTTCAGCGGCGCATATTTCGCCGAAGGTTTACGGATGCTGCCGCCGTCAATGCGGTCCAATGGCGCCGACCAGTGGTTCCCGCCGCTGGTCCTGTCCCGGGTTCGAGACGCACACTGGGACCCCCGTCTGCTCCTCGGATTCGCGCTCGCTCCCTGGCGCGATCGCGGACGTAGTGGCCTCAAGCGCAATCTCATCGCGCTGCAAAACCATTGCACTGCCATCGAAGAGAACATCACGCCGAAACTGACCCAAGACTACTGCGCGCTCAGCGACGACGAATGGCGCCGACAGCTTGATCAGGTCAACGCTTTTGGTGAAGAACACTTCCGGATCGTCCGCTGGGGAATGACCATCTACAACAGCTTCCTGCATGCGCTGCTGGAGCGGCTACTGATCAGTTGGTGCGGTGATGAATCCGGCGAGCTCTATCACAACGTCATCAGCGGACTGGACGACACCAAGACCGCCACCATCAACACCGAGATCACCGACCTGGCCCACGTAGCGCTCACGGATCCCGCGTTCACCGCCATGATGCGGGATGGCGCGCCCTACCCGGATGTCCGCGCCCACACCACAGGCTCAGCATTCTGGGTGCGCTACGACGAGTTCCTGGCTCGCCACGGGCACCGATCCGACAGCCGCGATATCGGGCGCCCCCGCTGGCGAGAGCAACCGCACCTGATCCTCGAACTCGTTCGCGCGCAACTCCGCGTTACAGACGCCACAGCTACTGGCCCGCAGCCGAATTCGTCGCGTCACCGCCGTCAAGCAGCCGAGATCGCCGCGCTGGCCAATCTTGGCAGACGCCCGGCGAAGTGGGTGCGTAAACCGATCCTGACCCGCCTGATGGCCCTGGTTCAGGACTACACCCGGTATCGGGAAAACCAGCGTTACCACCTGGACTATCTACTCACCCATCTGCGATCGCTGGTCCTCGAACAGGCGGAGCGTCTCACCCGACGCGGCGTGCTGACCGACCCCGACGATGTTTTCCTGTTGCGCGGTGAGGAGTTCTTCGCACTGATTGCCGGCGGTTCCGGCAGCGCAAGTCTGGCAGGCACCCTCGCCGCCAGACGCGACGAGTTCGCCCGCAACGCCGGCCGGCTACCGGCGACGTATCTTTTCGACGACGTCGAAACCGAGGCGGACACCGGATCCTCAGACAATCACACCGATCTGCCCGAGGGCACGATCGTCGGAACGACGTTCTGCCATGGGCATGCCCGTGGCCCAGCCCGGGTCGTGCACACATTGTCAGACCTCGGGAAGGTCGAAGCCGGTGATATCTTGGTCGCCCCCAACATCGACCCAGGGTGGACCAGCGTCTTCCCGCTGCTGTCCGGGCTCGTCGTAGAGACCGGCGGCAAGCTGAGCCACGGCGCGATCCTGTCCCGCGAATACGGCATCCCCGCCATCGGCGGGATCACCGGTGCCACCACGACGATCGAAGACCGAGCCGAAGTCACCGTGGACGGCCGCACCGGCTCAGTGACCATCAACTAAAGGCGCTCAACTGCCCGACACGGCCACGACGACTTTATCCCCCTGACGCTGTGCCGCGGCACTGAAAGCCTTGGCCACCTCGACAAGTGGATACCGCTCGGTCACCAGCAGATCGAGATCGATACCGCCGGTGGCCAACTCGATCGCCCGCGGGTAGGTGTCCTTCATGCGGCGCACCATCGCAAATGTCAGGCCCTTGCGCCGAGCTGCGGCGGCCGGGAACGCCGAGGTGTCCTCCGAGGGGATGCCGGCCAGGGCCACCCGTCCCCCGGGCTTGATGGCCGCCACGGCGGTAGCGATTCCGGCGTCGGTTCCGGCCAGCTCGATGACAACATCGACGCCCCGTCCGTTGGTTACCTCGATCACCTCGTCAGCGCCCTGCTCAGGTGACCACACCGCATTTGCGCCACTGCGGAGCGCACTGGCCCGCCGATGTGCGAGTGGCTCGGTCACGAACACCCGCGATGCCCCGCTGCGGATGGCCACTTGAACCGCGAGCAGCCCGATCGGCCCCGCACCGACCACCAGCACGTCGGCACCCGGCTGTAGATGACTGACTCCGACCGCGTGAATGGCGACGCCCAGAGGTTCCAACATCGCGCCGGCGTCGTCGCTGAGTTCGTCAGGTAATGGGTGCAAGAGGTGATCCGGCCACACCAGGTACTGGGCAAGCGCCCCGTCCAACGTCCCGTGCCCGGCGAATTGCACGGTTGGGCAGAGATTGTGGTGACCGAGCCGACACATTTCGCACGTACCGCACGGTATGGCAGGGTCAACGGCCACCCGCCGGCCGGCGTGCGGACCGGTGACGGCCAGTGCGGCGAATTCGTGTCCCGGTACGACGGGGTGCTCGATGCGGTTCTCGCCGATCCCACCGTCGGTGAACCAGTGCAGGTCCGATCCGCAGATGCCCACCGAGGTGATGGCGAGCAGTGACCAGCCAGGGGGTGCTGCGCCAGGATCGGGTTCATCGGCAACCCGCAGGTCTCCTACTGCGTGCAGTCGTGCGGCGATCATCAGGTCGTCTCTCGATCAGAGTCCGGCGGCGACATGGTGGTACACGTCGTTCCATTTCAGTTCGTGCTGAAAACCGCGCACCGTGGTGGTCTCGTCGATGATGAGCAGTTCGGTATCGGTCATGGCGGCAAAGTCGTCGATCACCTCGGTACCCACGGCCGTGGTCATGACCGTATGGTGCGGGGCACCGGCCATCAGCCACGCTTCTGCCGAGGTCGACCACGACGGCAGCGGTTCCCACACCGCACATGCGACGGGCAGATTCGGCAGTTCCGCTGCCGGTTCCACCACACGAACCTCGTTGGCCACCAACCGGAATCGACTGCCCATATCGCAGATGCCGAGTATGACGGCGTCGGCGGGCGCGGCGGTGAAGCGCAACCGCACGGGATCGTCGCGGTCGCCGATGGACAGTGGATGCACCTCCAGGGTCGGGGTGTCGGCAGCGATGCTCGGGCAGACCTCGAGCATGTGCGCACCGAGAATCCGCTCGTGACCGGGCGTCAAGTCGTAGGTGTAGTCCTCCATGAACGAGGTGCCGCCGGGAAGCCCCTCGGCCATCACCTTCACGGTGCGCAACATCAGGGCGGTCTTCCAGTCGCCTTCGCCGCCAAACCCATACCCGTCGGCCATCAGCCTCTGCACGGCCAGGCCCGGTAATTGGCGCAGGCCGCCGAGGTCTTCGAAGTTGGTGGTGAAAGCGTGAAATCCACCGTCGGTCAGGAACTTCCGCAGACCGAGTTCGATCTGGGCACCGTGCCGCAAAGACGAATGGCGGTCACCGCCAGGAAGCAGTTGCGGATCGACGCGGTAGGTGTGCTCGTACTCCCTGACCAACTTGTCGATATCGGCCGGGCGCACCCGTTCGACGACCTCGACCAGATCATTGACGCCGTAGGCATCGATCGATGCACCGAAATGTGCCTCTGCCTCGACCTTGTCACCCTCGGTGACCGCCACACCGCGCATATTGTCGCCAAACCGCGCGACCTTGAGTGTCGACAACTCTGCGGTGCCCAACGCCGCGCGCACCCAGGACCCGATCCGCGTGCGGGTGTGCGGGTCGCTGACGTGCCCGGCGATCGTCTTACGTGACGTGGACAGCCGCGTCTGGATATAGCCGAATTCGCGGTCGCCATGCGCTGCTTGGTTGAGGTTCATGAAGTCCATGTCGATACTGTGCCAAGGCAATTCGACACCGAACTGGGTGTGCAGATGCAGCAGGGGCTTGCGTAAGGTTTTGAGTCCGCGAATCCACATCTTCGCCGGTGAGAACGTATGCATCCACGCGATGACACCGATGCACTCCTCGGATGTGTTCGCCTCACTGAGCACCCGAGCGATCTGGTCGGCATCGGTGACCACGGGCATCCAACGCACCTCGACCGGGATTTCGCTGCTGCCGTCGAGTCTTTCGGCGATCTGACGGGACTGATCGGCGACCTGATCCAGAATGTCGGGCCCATACATCGATTGGCTGCCGGTGATCAACCACACCTGGCTGGTGACGAGTCGGGACGCGATCATCGCTGAGTCTCCTGAAGAATGTCGGGGTGCTGGCCCGTCTGGCCATACACGTTCTGGTAGCGGTCGAATAAGGCGGTCACGTCGGCCGCGTCGATAGACGGCGGGGAGCCGAGCTGCCGGCTGATGTGCACAGTCCGGGCCACATCCTCGACCATGACTGCGGCCTTGACGGCGTCACGGGCGGTCTTGCCGATGGTGAACGGACCGTGGTTGCGCATCAGCACCGCTGGAGATCGACTGTCCCGCAACACCTCGACGATGCCACGACCGATGGAGTCGTCACCGATGAGCGCGAACGGCCCCACCGGGACGTCACCCCCGAACTCGTCGGCGATCATCGTCAGCACGCACGGGATCGGCTCGCCACGGGCGGCCCATGCCGTGGCGTAGGTGGAATGGGTATGCACCACCCCACCCACCTCAGGCATGTGCCGGTACACGTAGGCGTGCGCGGCGGTATCCGATGACGGAGCCAGCGCCCCATCCACCAAGTTGCCGTGCAGATCGCAGACCACCATGTCTTGGGCGGTCAACGACGCGTATTCGGCTCCCGAAGGCTTGATCACCATCAGGTCGCGGTCGGGAACCCGGGCCGAGACGTTGCCCGCCGTCCAGATCACCAGCTCATACTGGGTGAGCACAGCGTGCAGATCGCATACCTGTTGGCGCAGTTGCGCAACAACGTGGTCGATATCGGATGTGATCGTCATTGCATGGCTCCAACTGGTTCGGGTGCTCCGATACGCCGCAGCCGGCGCATCATGTCGTTGCCGCGGCCGAACCAGTCGTAGGCCGCGACGTACTCGCGGTACAGCCGGTCATACGCGGCGACGTTATGGGCGATGGGCAGATACGCGTGGTGGGTTCGGACGCCCATGTGTTCGGCGGCAGCGCGGACATCGCTGAAGGCCCCGGCGGCGACAGCCGCGTGAATCGCCGAACCCAATGCGGGGGCCTGGGTCGACGGCACGGTGGACAGTGGCAACCCCACCGCGTCGGCGTAGATCTGCATCAGCAGTTCGTTTTTCAGCAGCCCCCCGGCCACCACCAACTCCTCCACTGCGACACCGCTGTTGATGAATGTCTCCACGATCATCCGGGTACCGAACGCCGTGGCCTCCAACAGTGCTCGATACATGTCCACACAGGTGGTCTGCAGTGTCTGTCCGATCATCACGCCGGAGAGTTCGTGGTCGACCAGCACGGATCGGTTTCCGCTGTGCCAGTCCAACGCCACCAGGCCATGCTGGCCGACCTCTTGGGTGCTTGCCAGTTCGGTGAGGTACGCATGCAGTGAAATACCGCGCCGGCGGGCTTCGACGTGATAATTCTCAGGCACGCAGTTCTCGACGAACCAACCGAAGATGTCACCGACACCGGATTGCCCAGCCTCGTAGCCCCAGCTGCCCGCTGAGATTCCACCGTCGACCACGCCGCACATGCCCGGAACCTCCCGCAGCACATCGGAGTTCATCACGTGACAGGTCGAGGTACCCATGATCGCCACCAGATGTCCCGGCTCCAGCGCATCCGCCGCGGCCACCGTCACATGCGCGTCGACATTGCCGACTGCGACGGCGATCCCTTCCGGTAGGCCGGTCCATTGGGCCGCCTGCGCGCTCAGCGAACCGGCCCGGTCGCCGAGCTGTCCGATCGGGCCGGCCAACTTATCGGTGACGAAGCCGGCGAATCCCTGACGCACCTCGTCGAGGAAGTCCTTCGACGGGTAGCCGCCGTCCTGCCGGATACCCTTGTACCCCGCACTGCACGCGTTGCGGACATAGGTACCGCACAGTTGCCACACGATCCAGTCCGCCGCCTCGACAAACAGATCCATCGCCTGATAGACCTGCGGATCCTCGTCGAATATCTCCAAACCCTTCGCGAATTCCCACTCGCTCGAGATCAGCCCCCCGTAGCGCGGCAACCATGGTTCATCCCGCTGGGCGGCAACCGCATTGATGCGATCGGCCTGCGGTTGAGGGGAATGGTGGCGCCACAGCTTGCAATACGCGTGCGGGCGATCACCGAAACCGTCGAGTTGGGCGAGCGGGGTTCCATCGCTGCGCACCGGCACCATGGTGCAGGCGGTGAAGTCGGTACCGATTCCGATGATGTCACCCGCGTCGACTCCGGACTTCGCGACCGCCTCGGGAACCGCGGTGCGCAGCACGTTCAGATAGTCCTCGGGAATCTGCAGAGCCCACTGCGAGGGCAGCCGAATGGAGCTGCCCGGCAACGTATCGGTGACGACGCCGTGCTCGTAGGCATGTTCGGCGCTGGCGAGCTGATGTCCGTCGCTGACCCGCACCACCAGCGCCCGTCCGGACAGAGTGCCGAAATCGACACCAACCGTGTACTTTTCGGCACTCATCGGGTCTCCTCGCAGGTTGCCGTGCTCTGGCGGATGATCAGTTCTGGGGATAGCAGCGGAACGCTGATCGGCAAGCCGTCCAACGTCGCGATCACCAGTTCGATCGCGCGTTGGCCGACGGCCTTGAAGTCCTGACGGATCGTCGTCAGGGCGGGATTGAGATAGCCGGCTTCGGGGATATCGTCGAATCCGACGACGCTCACATCGTCGGGAACCCGTATCCCGTTCTGCGCGAGCGCATGCAGCACGCCGATCGCCATCTGGTCATTGGCCACGAACACCGCCGTCGCCTCGCCGCGCCGCGCCAACTCGCACCCGATCGCGTAGCCGCAGGCCGGTGTCCAATCCCCCACCAGCGACTCCCGGGGCTCCAGGCCGGCAGCGCGCATCGCGTCCTCGTAGCCGATCCGCCGGCCTTTGGCCTCGGTCCACGTCAGCGGCCCCGCAATATGGTCGATGACCCGGTGGCCGAGATCGATCAGGTGCTGGGTGGCTTGGCGCGCACCGGCAATCTGGTCGACGCCGACACTGAGTCCACGTCCGGTCAGGTCACCTTCGACGACGATGAGCGGCAGCCCGGCATCAGCCGAATGCGCCACCGCCAGCGCCTCTTCCTGCGCTGCGATCATCACGACGGCTTCCACCGATTGTCTGCCGAGATGATCGAGGGCGTCGCTGAGCGCCGCCCGGGTCACGTCGGCCAGCGGCACCATGCTGGAAAAGTAACCAGCGGTGCGGGCTGCTTCTTCCACGGAACGCTGAATGCTCGACGGCCCGTACAGCGCGCTGTTGGTGCCGACGATCCCGATGATTCCGGACCGTCGGGTCACCAAGGCACGTGCCGCAGTGTTCGGTCGGTATCCGAGTTCGGCGATCGCCTCCTCGACCCGCGCCTTGGTGGCGGGGCGAATGCTGGAGGAGCCGTTGATCACTCGTGACACCGTCTGGTGGCTCACTCCTGCCAGACGCGCGACATCGGCCATCACCGGCTTCGGGGTACCGGATTGGCTGGGCTGAACGGTCATCCTGGCTTCCTCACCACTACACGCTGAACGAGAACGAAGACCAGTAGCAGAACGCCGGTCATGATGCGGGTCCAGTACGAGTCGAGGTTGGCGGCTGTGACAAATGTCTGGATGGTACCGAGCACCAACACGCCGATCACCGATCCGAGCACGAAACCCACACCGCCAGAGAGCAGTACGCCGCCGATGACTGCAGCCGCGATGGCATCGAGTTCCAGCCCGATGCCGTTGAGGCTGTAACCGGACAGTTTCTGCACGGCGAGCAGGAGACCGGCCAGTGCTGCGCAGAGCCCGCTGATCGCATACACCGATACCCGCGCCCGTGCGGCGCCCAGCCCCATCAACTGTGCTGACTGCCGGTTACCTCCGACGGCGTACACGGTCCGGCCAAATCGGGTCAGGTGCAGAACATATGCGGCAACCACCGCGACAACGATCGCGACCACCACGGTCCAGCGAATGAACTTGTCCTCGTAGAGATAGACATAGTTGAGCCCGAATGCGCGCAGAGTGGGATCCTTGATGGGCAAGGAGTCGACACTGAGCACGTAGCACATCCCACGGGCCAGGAACATTCCAGCGAGGGTGACGATGAACGGCTGGACGTCGAAGTACTCGATGACCAAACCCATCAGCAGCCCTAGCAATGGTCCGATCGCCAGCACGACGCCGACGGCCACCGGCATCGGCCAACCTGCCCGCAGGGTGGTGGCCAGGATCACCGTGGACAGTGCGACCACCGCACCAACACTGAGATCGATACCGCCGGTGATGATGACGAAGGTCATGCCGACCGCCAGCACGATCAGGTAGGCGTTGTCGACCAGCAGATTGAGAAAGACCTGGGTGGGGCTGGCGAAATCGTAGCGAGCGACGACGCCGACGAACATCACGATGAACAACACCAGCGAGGCCAGCGGTGACAGATAGCGACCGCGGGCGCGCCGAAGCAGCTCAGTGCTGACGGTGCGCGGTCGGGTTGCGGCTTGGATGCTCACAGGCTGCTCACTTTCGTCGCTAAGGACTCGGTGATCGGAACCGACGGTAGGCCAGCAGAATTCAGCATCGCCGGTGCCGCGCCCGTGCCCGTTGGAGTACGCCGCGACCGGCGCCGAGACACCAGTGCCCGGAACTTGGGTGCCTGCAACAGGCAGACCGCGATCACCACCAGCGCCTTGAACACCAGGGTCGTCTCCGGGGTGATACCGGCGGTGTAGACGGTGGTGGTCAGGGTTTGGATGATCAAAGCGCCGAGGATGGTTCCGGTCAGGCTGAACCGCCCACCCAGAAGCGAGGTGCCACCGATCACCACAGCCAGGATCGCATCCATCTCGATCCACAGCCCGGCGTTGTTGGCGTCGGCCGCGGAGATATTCGAGGCGATCATCAGGCCGGCAACACCGGCGCACAGTGCGCAGAAGACATACACCGCAAACACTATGGAGCGGTGACGGACGCCGGCCAACCTGCTCGCCTCCGGGTTGATACCGACCGATTCGAGCAGCATGCCCAGCGCGGTGCGCCGGGTCAGCAGGCCCACCAGGGCGAAAACCGTGAGGCTGACCAGGATCGCCACCGGTAACCCGAACGCGTAGCCGGCGCCGAGGATCTTAAATGGTGCGCTGGTCACCGTCACGATTTGGCCGTCGGTGATCAGCAGTGCGATACCGCGACCGGCTGTCATCAGCACCAGCGTCGCGATGATCGGCTGCACGCCGAACACCGAGACCAGCATTCCGTTCCACAGCCCCAGCGCAACGGCGACGCCAAGGGCGATCCCCATGGCTGTCAGGACGGTGCCGGTGCCTGCTGGATCGGCAGATGCTGCGATGTGGGCACAGGCCAGGGCGCCGCTGATGGCGACCACTGATCCCACCGACAGATCGATACCGCGGGAGGCAATCACCAACGTCATGCCGAGGGCGATCAGCATGGTGGGCGCGCCGTTGCGCAGGATATCGATCAGGCTGCCGAAGAGGTGGCCATCCTGCATCCTGATGCTCAGAAAGCTCGGTGTCAGAACAAGATTGACGAGCAATAGGGCGATCAGCGCCAGCGCGGGCCACAGCAGCGGGGAGGCCAGCAGTTTGTTCCTCATGGCGCGCTCCCCCCGGCGATCAGCGCAGTCAGTGCCGGTACGGTGCACCCCGTACCGACCTGTTCGATGCACTTCCCGTCCCGCAGCACCACGATGTGGTCACTGATCCGCGCGACCTCCTCAAGCTCTGCGGAGATGAACACCACCGCCATCCCGTCCGCCGCCAGGTCGGTGACGAGTTTCTGAATCTGCGCTTTTGCCCCCACGTCGATACCCCTGGTGGGCTCGTCGAGGATGAACAGCTGCGGCGATGTGATCAGCCATCGCGCCAGCAGGACCTTCTGCTGATTGCCGCCGCTGAGATTTTTGACCAGCGCGCCGGGATCCCGGGGCCGGATGTCGAGGGCCTCAAGATAGCGGGTCACCAGATCGTCCTTGGTCTTCTTGGCCAGCGGGCGGGCGAACCCGCGGCGAGCCTGCAGCGCCAACACCAGGTTGTCGCGGACCGAGAGCTCGCCGATGATGCCTTCGCCCTTGCGGTCCTCCGAGGAGAAGGCGAAACCCTTGGCGATCGCGGCGCGCGGCGAACGGAGCGTGACAGCCTTGCCGTTGATCAACATCCGGCCGCTGGTCGCACGGTCGGCCCCAAAGAGTAGCCGGGCCAACTCCGTTCGGCCCGAGCCCAACAGCCCGGCCAGGCCGATCACGTTCCCGCGGCGGATATCGAGGTCCAGCGGAAACACACCCGGTGCGCGACCAATCTGCTGGGCACTGAGCACGACCTCTTCGGTATCGGAGCTGCCACTGGCCGCGACGGTTTCCCCGATGTCCTCCAAGAGGTCGAGCTCATGTCCGAGCATTGCTGCGACCAACGCCACCTTGTCCAGTTCAGCTGTCGGATACTCCCCGACCAGCCGTCCGTTGCGCAGCACTGTCATTCGGTCGGAGATGTCATAGACCTGGTCAAGAAAGTGCGAAACGAACAGAATGGCCACGCCACCGTCGCGTAGTCGGCGCATCACCCGGAACAGTTCGGCAACCTCGTCCGCGTCCAGACTCGATGTCGGCTCATCGAGTATCAGCACGCGTGCCGAGACCGCTGTCGCCCGGGCGATGGCGACCAACTGCTGCAGGGCGATCGGGTGGGCACCCAACGTCGAGCTGGGATCGATAGTCAGATCGAGCTCGCCGAGTAGCTCCTGGGCGCGGCGGTTCATCGCACGGTAGTCGATCCGCCCGAACCGACGCGGCTCACGGCCGAGCAGAATGTTCTCTGCCACCGTCAGATTCGGGCAGAGGTTGACCTCTTGGTAGACCGTGCTGATGCCCGCGTCCTGTGCCTGACGCGGGCTGGTGAACCGCCGATCAGTGCCGTCGATCGTGATACTGCCCGACGCAATGTCGTAGACACCGGTGAGCGCCTTGATCAACGTCGACTTCCCGGCACCGTTCTCGCCCATCAGTGCGTGGATCTCGCCCGGCAGCAGCCGGAAGTCGACGCCGTCGAGCGCCTTCACACCCGGAAACTCGACGCTGACATCCTGCAACTGAACTACCGGTGCCGCAACAGTTTTCGCGGTGGGTTCCCGCGGCGGTTCCACGATCGACGCTGTCATCAGTACTTGCGGTCCGGCAACGCGGCGGCAGCCTGCTGCTGGTCGAAAGCCTCGTCCGGCGTGACCACGCGGGCCGGGACCGGATCACCGGCGACGACCTTCTTGGCCAGGTCCATCAGTTGCGGCCCGAGCAGCGGGTTGCACTCGACGATGTAGTTGAACTTGCCGTCGGCCAGCGCCTGCATACCGTCGTGAGTCGCATCGACGGCGACGATCTTGATGTCCTGTCCCGGTTTCAGGCCAGCAGCTTCAATGGCTTCCATGGCACCCAGGCCCATATCGTCATTCTGCGAGAACACCAAGTCGATCTTCGGGTTTGCCTTCAGGAAGGCCTCCATCACCTGTTTGCCGCCGGAGCGGGTGAAGTCGCCGCTCTGCGAAGCGATGACCTTCAGGTTCGGATTCACGGAGATCGCCTTGGCGAAGCCAGAACTGCGATCGATAGCCGGGTCGGCACCGGTCGTGCCCTCCAGCTGGACGATATTGACCGGCCCGGTAGCTGATGCGTACTGCTGGGCCACCCAGTCGCCTGCGCGCTGGCCCTCTTGGACGAAGTCCGCACCGAGGAAGGTCTTGTAGACGTCGGTCTCCTGGGTGTCCACCGCGCGGTCGGTGAGAATGACCGGGATGCCGGCGTTCTTCGCCTCAAGGAGCACCGCGTCCCAGCCGGTCCGCACGACCGGACTGAATGCGATCACGTCAACGCGCTGTTGCACGAACGAACGGATCGCTGAGATCTGATTCTCCTGCTCGCCGTTGGCGTCGGAGAACTTCAGGTCGATACCCGCCGCCTTGGCCGCTTCCTGAATGGATTTCGTGTTCGCCGTCCGCCATCCACTCTCGGCGCCGACCTGCGAGAAGCCCATGGTGATCTGGCCATCCTTGCCGCCCGAGTCCGAGCCGCCGCCCGGTGCCGGTCCACTCCCGCAGCCGGCCAACAGGGCCACCGACGCCAAGGCCGCAGCCGCTGCACGAATTTTCTTCACGATAACTCCTCCAGTGTCGCTGTTTGCCGAGGTCAGCCCCCCGATCACGGGAATATCGGCTGGTCGCCCAAGGATGGTCGTTGAATGTGACCGGCATTACACAGCTCGGATGTTAACGCTCACATTCTGCGGTTGTCAACGCGTTGTTAGCGTTCACATTGCTTGACGTTGGCACTTGACAAAGCCGTGAGCCGCGTCACAAACTCGAGAATGTTAGCGCTCACATATCCCCGTGGATCGCCTCGCTTGCGTCCGCGTTCATGGCAGAACTTCGTCCGGAGGATTTCATGCGTAAGAGCTTTGCTCGTGTCGTCGGCTCCCTTGCCGTGGTGGCCGCACTGGCCAGCGCTGGTTGTGGCCGATCGACAACCACGGAGGCCACCAGCGGCGGTGGTGGTGGCGGTGAACGCACCGGCACAGTCGGTATCGCGATGCCCACCAAGTCGTCCGAACGCTGGGTCGCCGACGGAAACAACATGGCCGAGCAGTTCCAAAAGCTCGGGTACCAGACCGACCTGCAGTACGGCGACGACGTCGTTCAGAACCAGGTGTCTCAGATCGAGAACATGATCACCAAGGGCGTCAAAGCGTTGGTGATCGCCCCGATCGACAGCTCATCGCTGACCGATATTCTGCAGCGCGCGGCGGACGCGAAGATCCCCGTCGTCAGCTACGACCGACTGATCCGCGGCACCGCCAATGTCGACTACTACGCAACCTTCGACAACTTCAAAGTCGGTGTGTTGCAGGCGACGTACATCACCGACCACCTCGGTCTCGCAGAAGGCAAGGGCCCCTTCAATATCGAGCTCTTCGCCGGATCGCCCGACGACAACAACGCAACGTTCTTCTTCAACGGCGCCATGAGCGTCCTGCAGCCCTATATCGACAGCGGCAAACTCGTCGTCAAGAGCGGTCAGACCTCGTTCGATCAGGTGGCGACGCTGCGCTGGGACGGCGGACTCGCGCAGTCGCGGATGGACAACCTGCTGAGCAAGGCCTACACCAGCGGTCGGGTGGACGCGGTGCTCTCCCCCTACGACGGTATGTCCCTGGGGATCATCTCGGCATTGAAGAGCGCCGGCTACGGAACACCGGCCAACCCGCTCCCGATCGTTACCGGCCAAGATGCGGAACTGGCATCGGTGAAGTCGATCATCGCGGGCGAGCAGACCCAGACCGTGTTCAAGGACACCCGCGAACTGGCCAAAGCTGCTGTGCAGATGGCCGATTCACTTCTCACCGGCGGTAAGCCCGAGGTCAACGACACCACCACGTACGACAACGGGGTGAAGGTGGTTCCGGCATTCCTCCTCAATCCCGTCAGCGTCGACAAGACCAACTACCAGAAGGTTCTGGTCGACTCCGGGTACTACACCGCGGCACAGCTCGCGTGACCGAAACGGCGGCCGGCTCGTTGCTCGAGATGCGCGACATCACGAAGCGATTCGGCAACGTCACGGCACTCAAGGACGTCAACCTCACGGTGCGCCGTGGCGAGATCCATGCCATCTGCGGTGAGAACGGCGCCGGTAAGTCGACGCTGATGAAGGTGCTCAGCGGTATCTATCCGCACGGCAGTTACCAAGGCGACATCGTGTTCGACGGGGAGGCTGTCGAATTCAAGGACATCCGCTCCAGCGAGCGCCGCGGTATCGGCATCATCCATCAGGAACTCGCACTGGTGCCCGTGTTGTCCATTGCCGAGAACATCTTTCTCGGCAATGAGCACGCGTCGGCAGGGATCATCAGCTGGCACGAAACCACGACCCACGCGCAGCAATTGCTCGACCGGGTCGGCCTGCGTGAGAGTCCCCAGACCCGGATCTCCGATATCGGAGTCGGCAAGCAGCAGCTCGTCGAGATCGCCAAGGCGCTGTCGAAGAAGGTGAAACTGCTGATTCTCGATGAGCCGACAGCGGCGCTGAACGACGAGGACAGCAGGCACCTTCTCGACCTCATCGTCGAACTCGCCGGCCAGGGTCTGACTTGTATCATCATCTCCCACAAGCTCAATGAGGTGATGCGGGTCGCCGACACCATCACGATCCTGCGCGACGGGCAGACCATCGAAACCAAGGTGATCGAGCCAGGACTGACCGAGGAACACATCATCCGCGGCATGGTGGGGCGCGATATGGTCGACCGCTTTCCCCCACGATCGGACCATCCCATCGGCGAGGTCACCTTCGCGATCGAGGACTGGACCGTGTTCCATCCGCTCGATCAGCAGCGCAAGGTCGTCGACGGGGTGTCCATCAGCGTGCGACGCGGTGAGGTCGTGGGGCTCGCAGGGCTGATGGGCGCCGGCCGCACCGAACTCGCGATGAGCGTCTTCGGACGCAGCTACGGCAAGAAGGGTGGCGGCGCGGTCTTCAAAGACGGCAAAGAGATTCGGACCCGGACCGTGTCTGAGGCAATCGGGCACGGTATCGCCTACGCCACCGAGGACCGCAAACACTACGGGCTCAACCTGATGGACGATATCGCGCGAAGCGTGACGCTGGCGTCGCTGCCGAAGGTCAGCAAGGCAACGATCATCAACGAGCATGAAGAGACCATCGTCGCCGAGCGGTTCCGCAAGGATATGCAGATCAAGGCACCGTCGGTGAAGGCCACGACGGGCAATCTGTCGGGGGGCAACCAGCAGAAGGTGGTGCTCAGCAAGTGGATCTTTGCCGATCCCGATGTGCTGATCCTCGACGAGCCGACCCGCGGTATTGACGTGGGCGCCAAGTATGAGATTTACACAATTATCAATTCGCTTGCCGCTGCGGGGAAGTCTGTGATCGTCATATCGTCGGAGCTTCCCGAGCTGATCGGTCTATGCGACCGCATCTACACCCTCAACGAGGGCCGACTCACCGGTGAGGTGGCCCGTGCGGACGCCGCCCAGGAGACGTTGATGCACTACATGATGAAGGGACCGGCCACATGACCATCAGTCCAGCGGTGGACGCGGCTTCGCCCGCGCCCGCTCCCCCACCACCAGAGGGCGCAGTCGACCGGCTGAAGACCCTGCTGCGAGGCAACTTTCGGCAGTACGGCATGGTGGTGGCCCTGGCGCTAATCGTCATCCTGTTCCAGATCTGGACGAGTGGGATTCTGCTCAAACCCCTCAACGTCACCAATATCGTTCAACAGAACGGTTACATCCTGATCTTGGCGATCGGGATGGTGATCGTGATCATCTCCGGGCATATCGATCTGTCAGTGGGCTCCATTGCCGGGTTCGTCGGCGCCATGTCAGCCGTCTTGATGATCCGCCACGATATGCCGTGGCCGGTCGCGGTGGCACTGTGCCTGTTGCTGGGTGCGTTGATCGGCGCATGGCAGGGATTCTGGATCGCCTATGTCGGCATTCCGTCCTTCATCGTGACCCTCGCCGGCATGTTGGTCTTCCGCGGCGCGACACAGTATCTGCTGGAAGGGCAGTCCATCGCCCCCTTTCCCCGTAGCTTCAGCCAGGTCAGCAGCGGATTCCTGCCCGAGGTAGGCGGTAACAGTCTTTACCACTGGCCAACGGTCATCCTCGGGTTGATCGTGATGGCCGCTGCGGTTTGGCAGCAGGTGCGTCAGCGAAACACGCAGAAGCGGTACGATTTTGACGTCTTGCCGGCCGGCTGGTTCATCCTCAAATGCGCGGCGATCGTCGCGGCATTAGCCGCTTTCACTCTTCTGCTCGCCAGCTACCGGGGCGTCCCCGTGGTCGGGATCATTCTTGCCGTCGCCTTCGTTCTCTACGCGTTTGTCATGCGCAGCACGGTCTTCGGCCGGCAGGTGTACGCGGTAGGAGGCAACGTGGCCGCCGCGCGGCTCTCCGGAGTGAAAACCAAGCGCGTCACCTTCTTGGTGTTCGTCAACATGGGCCTGCTCTCGGCGTTGGCCGGCCTGCTGTTCGCGGCGCGACTCAATTCGGCGACCCCACAAGCGGGTATCGGAATGGAGTTGGAGGCGATCGCCGCCGCGTTCATCGGTGGAGCCTCCGCCAACGGCGGCGTCGGAACGGTGTTCGGCGCCATCATCGGTGGCTTCGTTCTGGGTGTGCTGAACAACGGGATGTCGCTGATCGGCATCGGCAGCGACGTCCAGCAGGTGATCAAGGGGCTGGTGCTGCTGGCCGCGGTCGGCTTCGACGTCTACAACAAGAAGAAGGGGGGGTCCTGACGCGATGGATCGGTTCGACCGCGAGATCCTCGAGTACGTCCGCAGCTGGACGCCCTACGGGGGCCCGCCAAGCGACGAGGTTCTCGCGGAGTTCGGTCTGACGCTGAGCCAGCTTGCTGATCGGGTCGACCTCATCATCAGAGAAGAAAACGCCCGTCGCGATCAAGAATTTCGACAACCCTGGCTGCGGGTGCAGACCCCCAGCCAGCGGCCAGCCGCCGCTGACGCCCGGATCCGCCGATGACGGGACGATGATGGGGCCCACACCATTACGGTGGTCGTTGGCCGACGCACGTGAACTGCTCTTCTTCTCATTGCCGGGACATGTTCCTGCGCCGAGCGTGGACCGTCGACCGTTGCCAGCCCGTGCTGATGATCAAACACAGCTGCGCTTTGACCGCCAGACCGGCGAGTGGGTGATCATCGCCGCGCTGCGCCAGGACCGCACCTACAAGCCGACGTCCGCACAATGTCCGTTGTGCCCGGACCCAGCCGGGTTGTCCAGCGAGGTACCGGCACCCGAATACGACGTGGTGGTGTTCGAGAACCGCTTCCCCAGCCTGGTCGACAACGGCGAAAGCTCAGCGTATTCCGACCCGAGCGACGGTTTCGTGTCCGCCCCCGGGCAGGGCCGTTGTGAGGTCATTGCGTTCTCCAGCGACCACACCGGCTGCTTCGCCGACCTCGACGAGGCGCACGCACGCCTGGTGGTGGACGCGTGGGGGCACCGCACTGCCGAGCTGATGGCCCGAGAAGATATCGAGCAGGTGTTTTGCTTTGAGAACCGGGGTGAGGAGATCGGTGTGACCCTGACCCACCCGCACGGGCAGATCTACGGCTACCCGTACCTGACCCCGCGCACGACGGCGATGCTGCGGGAAGCGCACGCACATCGAATGCGCTACGGCACCAATCTTTTTGCCAGCATCCTCGCTGACGAGGTCGATCACGGTGCCCGGATCGTCGCGCAGAACGACGCCTTTACCGCCTTTGTGCCCTTCGCCTCGAGGTGGCCGGTAGAGGTGCACATCTATCCGAACAGGTTCGTGCACAACCTGACCGAGCTCGACGACACCGAACTCGACGACTTCGCGCAGATCTATCTCGATATCGTGCGTAGGTTCGACAAGATGTACGCGACGCCGCTGCCGTACATGTCGGCGCTGCATCAATACACCGACGATGACAGGCAACGCGAGGGGTACTTTCACGTCGAACTGATCTCGATACGGCGCAGCGCCACCAAGCTGAAGTATCTGGCCAGTTCGGAATCCGCGATGGGGGCGTTCATCAACGACACCACACCTGAGGCCGTCGCCACCCAGTTACGGGGACTGGCATGATGGCCGCCACCGGTCAGACCGTCGCATACCGCGCCCCGGGTCGGATCAACCTCATCGGCGAACACACCGACTACAACCTCGGCTACGCATTGCCCATCGCGCTACCCGAGAACACCGAGGTGTCCTACCAGATCACCGACAGTGCCTCGCTCGTGGTGCGCAGCGACCGGGAGTCGACACCGGTTCGCCTGCCGCTGGACACGGTTCGTGGCGAGGTCACCGGCTGGGCGGCGTACGTCGCCGGTGTGGTCTGGGCGCTGCAGCGCGCGGGTTACCGCGTTCCCGGAGGCACCATGGCCATCAGCGGCGGTGTCGAGACAGGCTCGGGCCTGGCATCGTCGGCAGCGTTGGAGTGCGCGACGCTGGGCGCCATACTTACCGCCACCGATCAGACGATGGACCGGGTCGAGCAGGCGCGGATCGCGCAGAGTGCGGAGAACGAGTACGTCGGTGCGCCAACCGGCCTGCTGGATCAACTGTCGATTCTGTTCGCCGAACGTGCGCGGGCGCAGTTGATCGACTTCCGTGATCTCACCGTCCGTTCGGTACCGTTCGACCCCGACGCCGGTGGCTTCGCACTCCTGCTGATCAATTCACATGCAGCACACCAGCATGCCGGCGGCGAGTACGCCGCCCGGCGTGCGTCATGTGAGCGGGCCGCCGCCGCACTCGGCGTGTCTTCGCTGCGCGAGGTACAGGGTCAGGGACCGCAGGTGTTAGGGGCTGTCCACCAACCTGATGACGCTCGCCGCGCCCGACACATCATCACCGAGAACCAACGTGTTCTCGATACTGTCGAGGCGCTGACTGCGTCGGATTTCGCCGAAGTCGGCCGACTCCTGAATGCCTCACAGGCCTCGATGCGCGACGACTTCGAGATCACCACCACCCACATTGATCTGATCGCCGATACCGCGGTGCGGGCGGGTGCATTGGGGGCGCGGATGACTGGCGGCGGTTTCGGCGGGTGTGTGATCGCCCTGGTGCCTACCGTCCGGGTAGCCGCGTTCGCCGAAGCCGTCCGCGCGTCGGTGGCAATCGCAGGTTACCGCGAGCCAACCATCACCCACACCCGTGCCGGCCACGGCGCTGGCGGTTAACCGCGTGAGTGGTGTTCTTGGGGCGCAATATGAGCTTGCCCTGCGCGCCGACGGGCGCTGGGTGCGCGGGGTGATCACCCAGGTGGGTGCCGCACTGCGACAGCTTTCCATCGGGGATGTCGAGCTCACCACCGGTTTCGACGATCGCTACCCGCCGCCATTCAGCTGCGGCACCGTACTGGTGCCGTGGCCCAACCGGGTGCGCGATGGCCGGTGGGTTCACCACGGACGCACCCTCGACCTCGATATCACCGACCACAGTCATCACAGCGCACTACACGGACTGCTGCGGGATACGCCGTATGCGCGTGTTGAGCACTCGGCCTCCTCGATCACCCTGCGCGCACCGATCTCCCACCAGCGCGGCTATCCCTTCGATCTCGACACCGCCGTCACCTACCGGCTGGTGGCCGACGGGCTGGTGACGACGCACACGGTGCGCAATATCGGATCGGACTGCGCCCCAGTGGCTATCGGAGCACACCCGTTCCTGTCGATCGGTGACGTGCCCACCGAAACCCTGACGCTGACGGTCAATGGCCGCCACCATATCGACGTCGACGACCGGCTCATACCCAGCGGTGTCACCGCGGTGGACGGAACACCATGGGATCTACGCTCTGGACGTGTGATCGCCGATCTTGAGCTCGACGAAGCGTGGTCCGGGCTGACCCGCACCGCAGACGGCGGCAGCATCCACACCCTACGTGCTCCCGACGGTCGGACCGTATCACTATGGGCCGATCACACTTTCAGCTACATCCACGTCTTCATCACGCGCATCTTCCCGCGCAACGACAGCGTCGTGACCGCCGTCGCACTCGAACCGATGACCGCACCAGCCGACGCACTCAACAGTGGCGTCGGCCTGCACTGGCTGGCGCCCGGCGACACCTTGTCAGCGTCGTGGGCCATCCGCTACGACGACCGTGGCCGATAGATCACGCGGTGCTTTCTTCGACCGGAATGTCATATCGTTCGACGTAAGCCGAGAATCGCTCACGCAGATCGCCGGCCCGCAGCCCGAAATCCTCCAGTCGGTATCCGTGAGTCCCGAATTGACCCTTGGGATTAGCCTCGATGCATGCCGCGACGGCATCGCGTGCCTCATCGTCGAGTTCGCGATCGCAGGCGCAGTAGATGGTCTCCACGGTGCGCAACGGGTTGCTGACCAGGTCGGCGTAGCGCACATCAATGATGTTGTGGTCGGGGTGAGCGCGCCGGAACGCTTCAACCCGGTCGACGGATTCGGCCAGCATCTGGGTCCAGCGTCCGGCGATGTAGGCGCCATGATCAGCGTCGCTGAAGGTACCCGTCAGCGTGGAGATCAGGCTGCACGCTGACGCGCACAGCACCGTCGGGTCGCGATGCAGCAAAATCAGGTGCGCATCCGGATACTCGGCGGTCAAGGCGTCCAACGCCAACGCATGATTGGGACTTTTCAACGTCCATTCGCCACGGCGGCCACCACTCTGGAGAACCTGGAGCACCGTGCGGTGATAGGCGTACGCCGAGCGGTAGTCGGCTTTGGTCAGCCAGTCGCTGTAGGACGGCACGTTAGCCATCGCCTCCCAGGTGAGGCTCTTGAAATCCTGGCCAAGCAAGGTGATGCACTCGGTGGGGCCATTCGCGTCCTCGTGGTGGACGATCTTCATCCGCGGGTTGAGCGATTCGAGCATATCGATGGCCACGGTCGCAGCATCGACGCGTGGGCCGCTGCGGTAAGTCTGCGATGACGGCGGTGGAACACTGTCCCCCGCTTCCCACCGCAACAGTGCACGGTTACCGAGGTCCTGGTCGAGCAGTTGACTCAGGAACGTCGTACCTGCCCGGAACATGCCGATGACGACGATCGGAGCCTCGATGCGCTCCGCCACGACAGCGGGATGCTGGCGAATCCAATCGTGGACCCGCAGACGATTCACCAGGCCACCGATCATGTTCTGTTGCAACGCGAACTGACCGAGCTCACTGAGCTGTGCCTCGTCGTTGGCCGATGCGCACAGGACAGTGAGGCCTTCGAGGAAATCGTCGGGGCCGAAGTCGTCGCTTCCTGCCTGTTGGACCGCAGCGGACATCACCTCGTCGACAGCCAGCCCGGTCATCGACCCGCCCCCACGGTCACGACGGTTCGCCCCTGCGTTCGACGCTGCTCGTGGTCCTCCAGCGCGCCGGCGACCTCGTCCATCGTGATACGCCGGCCGATCACCGGGCGGATCTTGTCGGCGGCCACTAGGTCAACCAGCGCGGTGTGGACCTCGGGACCGACCTCCGCGGGAAACATGTTGAGGCCGAATCTGCGGAATTCGACGGGAAGTTCGCCGTAGCCCAGGATCACGCCGAGAACCGAGAAATTTCCCATCGAGACCTTGCGCAGTGGTCGGCCCGTCAGACCTGACTGGGGATCGTCGTTGAAACCGACTGGCAGATAGCGTCCTTCGCGTGCCATGCACGTCCAGATCGTCTCGGTCTGCTCACCACCGACGAGGTCTACGGCGACATCGGCGCCT
The DNA here is from genome assembly GCF_965229105.1 of Mycobacterium sp. Classification (GTDB taxonomy): domain Bacteria; phylum Actinomycetota; class Actinomycetes; order Mycobacteriales; family Mycobacteriaceae; genus Mycobacterium. Next base: position 3,694,902 of record NZ_OZ245858.1, on the reverse strand, counting down.
CGTCCGTCGGTGTGCGCGTTCACCTCGTCGAAGATGTCCGCACCGGTGTAGTCGATCGCGGTCGCCCCCAGTTCCTCACAGAGACGGACTTTTTCGGCACCTCCGGCCAAGGCGATGACCTTGGCGCCCGCTGCGACGCCGAGTTGAATGACCGCCGTTCCGACGGCGCTGGCTCCGCCCACGACCAGCAGGGTCTCACCAGGGATGAGTTTCGCACGTCGGTGAAGTGCGAGGTATCCGATGTGAAACGGCAGCAGAAAGGCCGCAGCGGCAGCGTCATCGAGGGTAGGTGGCGCCTCGAAGGTACCCGTCAGCGGTGCGATCGCGCGCTCGGCCAGCCCGCCCAACGATTGCTTTGTCATCGCCACGACCCGACGCCCGAGCCACTCGTGCGCCCCTTCGCCGACCTGGTCGATGACACCGCAGACATCCATGCCCAGGGTGAAGGGGATCTGGCCCATCACACTGGCCACCGTGCCGCGACATCGGGCGATGTCGCCGAAGTTGAGCGACGCCGCAGAGACGGCGATCCGCACCTCGCCGGGGCCCGCCTCGGGAGTCGGAATATCTTGAATTTCAAGCGCTTCCGCTGGATCGCTGTGCCGCGTGACTCGAACAGCCTTCAAGACCGACCTCCTGCCGATGCGCGCACCGATGCGCGCAGGTCGACAGTAATAAGCAGGGGTGCTTATGTCAACGGTGTGTCGGGGCTCCCATGGCGGCCGCCGCCATCGTCACAAGATTGGTCACGAACGGCTCGTGCTCGAATTGCGCGCGGCCGGGACGACCTCGGCGTTCCAGCACCCTGGCCCGGTCGGCGATGGCCCGCAAGATGAACATCACCATCAGTGAGAATCGTTCGGTACGAAGGGCATCGGTGAGAAATGGGGTGCGGTCGATGAGAGTCGCGAAGACGTCGTTTCCTCCGGTCCGCGCCAGCACCTGCTGCAGTTCCGGGCTGTACTGCTCGCTGTCTTCCCGGGTCAGTTCAGCGATCACCAGAAGGCAACAACGCCCTCGCCAGTCATTCTCGGCCAGCTCGGCGGCGGGGCGGACGAGCGCTTCGATAACAGGTTCGAGGTCATCGACGGAGTCGCGCAACGCGATCCCGAGGAGTTCACCTTCTCGGCGGGCCAGGAACGACGCGTGGCGGTCGATGATGGCGCAGAGGATGCCGTCGCGCGATCCGAAGTGGTAGCGCAGTGCTGCGCGATTACGCTGGCCGGCCTGGCGGGTGATGTCAATCAGGGACGCGTTGAAAACGCCGTCGCGTGCGAAAGCCCGAGCCGCGGTGTCAAGCAACGCAGCTCTGGTCTTCGACGCATCCGGTGGCACCCGTCCAATCTTAGAGCCGGTCGGTGTCGCCCGGGCCCGGCATGACAGCGGCCCGCCAGGCCAGTGGATTGAGTTGTCGATAGGGGTCGACGGCGCGGATACGTTGCAGGTCGGCCAATGTCGTTTCCAAATCCGCCTGCACTCGGTCTTTGATGCTCGACACGTACTTGTCGACTGATGCACGTCCCCGTGCCCAGGTGTCGATCGGCTCGCCGAACCTCAGATACATCCGCTGCGGTCGCGGAATCAGTGTCGGCCCAATGCCTCTGGTGAGAGGAATGGCCATATCCGACCGACCGGTGAGACGGGTGGTGAGTTGACTGCTCAACCGGCCCCAGCGGCCATCGCGACGGGAGATGGCCGTATAGACGTCGTCACCGCCGATCAACCCGACGGTGACGATGGGATAGCGGTGCTCGACGGCCAACCGGGCGAAACCGTAGCGGTTGTCCCAGCGCAGTTTGTACTCCTCGCCCTTGAACTTGGCGATCTCGCGGCCGCCGCCGGGAAACACCAGGATCGTCTCGTTGTCCCGCATCAAGTCGGCGGCGGCTTCGGGTCGACCTATCACGGCACCATAAGCGGTCATCAGGTCAGCCTGTGGTCCGCGGATCCTCTCGAACTGACGATCCGCGAGCGCACGCACGCGGGTGCCGATCGCTCTGCGGACGAAGAAAGGGACCATCAGGATCTCAGCAGCCGAGAACGCAGTGTGGTTGCCCACCAACATAAATCGACCATCAGCCGGCAGGTGTTCTAATCCGTCGACATATGGGCGGCACAGGTCGACCACCGGGTCCAGCCGGTCGGCTGTGTCTCCGAGGATCTGGCGCCAGATCTTGACACTGCGTGTATCAGCCTCACGCACAGGGCTGTTCGGCATCATCATCTCCATTCGTGAAGCTACTGCGACGGTGGTCTGATTGCACGAAAAAGGGCGCGGTTGGACCCGAGCGACTATCGCTCGATGCCACGTGAAGGTTTGTCCGCATGGGAGTTAACTGGCTGTCCGATGAGATTGAGGACATCCTTCCGGCCATGTTGGAGAAATTGTGCGATGTCGGTCGCCGCCGCCCTGGCCTGCGCCGATGTCGCCCGCTCTGGCCCCAGCACCGCGGTTACGGTAGCCGCCATCACCGAGTAGGGGTCACCGCCGGCAGCCAACGCAATGGACTCTCGTACAGCTAGCTGAAATCCAGCGATCACAGCATTAAGGGCCACCATCTGAGCACCGACGTCCCAATCTGTCCTGGCCAGATCATTGCGTCGCCACGACGGCAGGACGGTACTCATCAGGGCGCCAGGCCCAAGCGCATCACGGAGCATCATGGTCCGTGGGTGAGCGGCGAGCATGCCGAGTAGCCCCTCGTCGTTGTCTTGTAGCGCTTTGACCAGGGTGCGTTCCCCCGTGCTTCGCAACAGATAGGGACAAAATCGCGACGGGCGAGCCAACTGAGAGTCAGCACTGAGCGCGTCGCTGACGCTGTCGGCCACGGCAAGGAAATCGCGCCCGATCAAGCCGAGCAGCAGGTCTTCCTTCGTGGCCCAGTACAGGTACACCGTGCCTTTACCGACGTGGGCCTTCTGTGCCACATCGGCCACGCTGAAGCCCCGACTGCCGTGCGCGAGCAGGAGGGCGTCGGCAGCTGCGAGGATGCGGGCCGCCCTTGGTGACCGGACCTCGGGAAGCTCAACCTGCGCCCCCTCCTGCTCCGTACGCTGTTCAACGTCGTTCACCACAACGACCTTAATGACCGTTTCAGTCGGTTGGTCATTTAGTGATCTAGATCACATCCGAACAAGCGCGAATACCACGCACGCGATGACAATTCCCACCGTGACCGCCATTGCCGCCCACTTGATCTGGTGGTGTCGCATCGCTGTCTCTTTCTAGACGAAGTTGAAGTGCTCAGTGTGGACGTGCTCCCCCGGCACCTGCATATCGCGAAGGGCATCTTCCATCGCATCCTGCAGGGCACCGGGACCGCAGATGAAGTACTGCAAGGAACGTCGGTTAGCGGGAAGCCCGCGACGGAGAGTTTCGGCGCCGATATATCCTCGCTCGCCGGTCCAATCACTCTGCGGGTCTGAAATCACATAGGAGACAATCAGTTCCGAGTTGACACTGAAGCGGTCGATCTCCTCGCGAAAGGCCGCCTGATTGATATCGTTGACTCCGTAGAACAAGTAACAGGGCCGCCGATCTCCACGGGCAGCGAGGGTCCGAAGCATACTCATGATCGGCGAGATGCCCACGCCCCCTGCGATAAAGACAAATCCGGGGCCCTGGTAACGGTCCGGGGAAAAGACGCCGTGCGGGCCATCGATGTAGGCGCGGGTGCCGGGCTGAAGTCGACTAACGGTTTCGGTGAAATCTCCAAGCGCCTTGATGCCCATCTGCACAGCGGACGAGTCATCGCCGTTGGAGGAGAACGAAAACGGATGCTGTGTCAGCGAGAACGGTGACCGATGGACCGACAGCCAGCCGAATTGACCTGGCGCAAAGGTGAAGCCCTGATGATTCAGCGGCTGGAAGGTGATGGTGCTGATCCCGCCACGCTCCTCGACCACCGACCTGACCGTCCACGGGTGCCGCATCCGGATGGCCGGCCTGATGATCCGCACCCAGAGGAAAACTCCCAAGACAGCTGCCGTCATCAGGATCCAGAGCCCACGCTTCCACGGCCGGTCAACGTAGTAGTTGATCAGCTCCACATGCACCAGCGCGGCGATGAGTGCCACTGCCGATGCGATGAGGTGGATCGCCTGCCACACCTCATAGGAAATGCGCAGGCGTGCCCTCCACACTGATGTCACGATCACCACAATCAGACACAGGATGGCCAAGCTGCCAAAACGCCCCGCCCACGGTGCTGTCCACGGGATCACCCGCTCGATATAGCTGGGGTCGACGAGCACCATCAACAAAACTGGATGGGCGAAGACGAACGCAGTTCCGGCGTATCCCATGTAGCGATGGAAGGCGACCAGTGCGTCTTCGCCGAATGGTGCAGCGACCGTTTTGATCCTTGCCACCAGGACCAACTGCAAACCCATCATCGACAGTCCGACAAAGCCGAGAGCGACGGCGAACTCACGCCAGAAGCCACGGCGTTCCTCGGCAACACCGATCGCCGCGAATACCAGCGGGCAGACCGCCACTGCCACGTAGAGGCCAAACCACATCGCACCTCGGACCGCGACCCGCACTAGCGGATCTCTCGCACCGGTGTCGGTACCTTCGCTGCACGTTGCACGATTCGGTCTATCACATCCAGATGTTTCAAACCCGATGTCTGCAAACGACCTCTACGAGTAATGTCCCCTTTTCGGGGGACAAACACACCGCGAGTCTTGTTGCGGGCAGTTATCGGCAGGAAGCCGTGGCTAGGGTGACTGTGTCGACAGCTGCACGGCCACAATGACTTCCATTGATCAGGGCATGCGGGCTGTGTTTCATTTAGCCAAAGGGGTAGACAGGTGAGACGACGTGCTTTCATCGCAAGTGGAGCCGGTGCAGTCGCAGGATTGACCGCCCTGGCAGGGTGTGCGAACTCTGCGCCGACGGACACCCCTCCTTCAACCCCCGCCTCCGACGACCAGATGGCTTCCGCAATAGCGAAGCTTCGCACCCAGTACCTTGCTCAATTCGATGCCGATTACGTCCAACACGCGATCCTGCCGTGGTATCTCAACACCGTCTCCGACGGTGAGCGCCCCGTGCTACCGATGATCGACGTCGCCCTGACCAAGGAAAATGCCCTGCCCTATGACCTGTGGGGTCTGCTGAGCGAGACGTGGGAGCCAGCCCCGGAAGAAGGTGTCACAGTGTTCCTCCAGGGCCTGGAGAAACGCGGACCCGACAACCGGCGCAAGCGGATCTATATGTCCGCGGTGACGCCTGACCTCTATCGGGGCATGTATCAGAAGAAGATTGTGGAGTTCTTTGACGGACTGTTCGCCGCAGGCAATTCAGGGAAGCCGTTGATGCGGATCTATCTCGATACGTTCTGGGATCTGTACTGGGACCTGCATTTGGGCGTCAAAGGTAAGGATCTCCCCGCCGAGGTGCGCCAGATCGGTGCGAGCTTCAATACGGTGCTCGCCTACCGTGACCCTACCCAGAAGGTCGTCTACGACAATTACATGATTGTGCGGAAGAACCTCGCCTTCCTGAAAACGTGGATCGACGACCGGCTCAAGGACATTCAGTCGGGTAAGACGCCGGAACCCGCGAAGACATTTGCGTGGTACTGGCTCAAAAACGGCGAAGAGAGCGAGTACTTCAACCACAAGGACGTGGTCTTCGAGTGCTTCCATAATTTCGTGGCCTTCAGTCAGTGGGGTAACAGTCTCTACAACGTCATGGCGAAGCTCGGCCAAGAAGGTGGCGACGAGCAGGCCAAGGCCGAGTTCCAGAAGACGATGTCCGGGCCGTTCGACAGCCCGGACGGCAGCGCCTTCCCTCCGCTGGAGCGCCTCGTCATGGAGCTGTTCCGCGTCATCTCGCCCAATGGTGGAAGCATCTCCGCGCTCGAAGAAACCCGGCCGCCGGCATTCGAGCGGCATGGGTACATCGTCAGTCCACACACGTCCACCAGCCTCGATCCGGTGCAGTGGGTGAACCCAACCGACTTCGACCCGTCTCGCTATGTCACAGCACCCACCAGCCAACAGGTCGACGAAGCACGCATCCGCCAAATGGGCCTGGCGCAATGTCCATTCGACCCGAAAGCGACGTTCGACGTCAAGGACGGACGCAAGGCATCGTTGCATAACAGCGCATTCGGCACGGTGTTCGGAGTCGTCGACGATCGTCCGATGCCCGTGTGCGACTACGCAGGCTTCGCGCCATTCGGCTTCGGCTACCGCCGCTGCCCTGGCGAGCAGCTCACCACCATGGCGTTCGAGGATCTGATCCGCAAGGTATGGAAGGACAAGCTCGAATTCGTCAAAGTCGCCGGAGGGGACGCGGAAAAACTGCCCATCGGGCCGGCGACGGTGATCGGCGACGATATCGGTTTCACTCGCTCGTCCTGAGCGCTCGCCCAGGTCAGGTCCGTTACCCTCACCCGAATGTGGGTGCGACGATGAGCAGCCAGATGGAGGAGCGCCATCGAATAGGCGTCGATCGGGCGCTGACGAACGCGGGGCTGTTCTGGGCAGCGGTGTCGCCGTCCATACAGTTTGTCCTGGTCACCGGCAATTCACACGACCTGAACCGGCCACTGGTGGTGGCGGTGGCCTTCGCCATCCACGCCGTCGTCTGGGTGCTCGCTGCATTCAGGCGGGTGTCCCCTCCTGCGCTGCTTGCCACGTGGGCGCTCATCGGTGTGGCGATCGCCGCTCAGGCGAGCGGATCTGTCACCGAGATATTGCGAGCGGCGCTGACCGTCGGCATCTCGGTATCAATCTTGGCCGGCCTGCTGTTGCGGCCGCGCGCGGCGGTCATCAGCAGCCTGACGATCAGCTTGGCTATCGCAACGTCGCTGTTTATCACGGTGAATGATGTGACCTCGTATACCTGGAGCTACCTGGTTCTACTGCCGGTGAACTCACTCGGGGCCGCATTCGCGGCGGTGGTGGCTGTCCGTGAGTTGCACTCCGTCGCAGCCGAAGCCGACCACCAGGCGCACGCCAGGTTGACGGCCGACCGAACTTTGGCTCGCCGGGAGCTTGAGGCAGAGGCGGGACGGCGGCGGGCACGATTACTGCACGACACCATCGTCAACACCTTGGGTGCTATCGCTACCGGCCGGATTGTCAGCGCTGACTCGGTAGTCGCACAGCGATGCGCCGACGACGTCCGGGCAGTGGATGATTCGCGGATGCGCCAGAACAGGACCACGGCGTCGGTGGATGACGTTCTCGTCCACGCGCGCGCGATGGGCGTCGAGCTCACCATGAGCAACGTCGACGAATTCCGCCGCTGCATTGCCGACCTGCCTGCGTGGCAGCGTCGAGAGATTCTCTCGACGATTCGGGAGATGGTCACAAACATCGCCAAGCACACACAAGTAGCGGTGGCAGCAGCCGAATATTGTTCGGCGAAAAGACAAGTCATTGTCAGTGATGCCGGAGCCGGTATGCCCGACATCATCCCGCTGCAGTCGGCAATGTCGGTTCGGGCTGAGGATGCCGGCACGCGTACCACCGTCGTGAGCACTCCCGGCCAGGGGACGGTCACCACTATCGAGATTCCGATACCGCGACCCGTCACACGATCAGATGTGTTCCAGAGAGCCTCCTTTCGGATGGCAGCGGGGATCGCCGCGGTGATGCTCACCGAATTTGCAGTGGTCATGCTGGTCACGACAACACTGCGAACCGGTTGGTCAGTTGGAGCGATCACCCCACCACTGACTGTCTGGCTCATTGTCGCTGCGGCCTTGGCGCTGGTGTTGCGCAATGCCGGTGGCACAGCCGGCCTGCCGATCGGCGCACGAGTGGCCGCCTACCTTGCGCTCATGGGCGGGATGGTGATTTTCGGGCTTTCGCACCCCGCGCAGTCAGCGTGCGGCGTTCACCCCAATCTTGGCTGGGGTGGAGATGCCGCAGCGACCATCTGCGCCGTCCTTGTCCTGCTCGATGGTCGAGTACGGGTCGTGCTGCCCGCCCTCGCGGTCATCGCGCTCGGATCGTTCATCGTGCTCCACCACGACGCCGGGCGTTGCGGCGGGTCAACCGTGGCTCTTCTGATCGCCGACGCCTTGGTGGTCGCCGCCTTCGCGGTGCTACGCCGACAGGTATTGAGGCTGTCCGATGCGGTCGCGACCCAGCTCGACGACGAAGTGCGCCGACGTGCTGCCCAGGAGCGGCTGGCGGCCGAAATCGCCATCCGCAGTGGCGGTTTCGACAATCTGATCGATGAGGCACGCGCTTTGCTGCTCAGGGTCTGCAGACAGCCACAACTTGTCGGCGATCAGGACGTCCGCGCAGCGGCGGCGCTGGAGGAGTCTTACTTGCGTGCACTTATCGGATTGCCCTACGAGTCTGGCGAAATCACCGAGGCGTTCGTCGAGATCGTGGATGCAGCGAAGCGCGCAAAAGTCATCGTCGAGGTCAACCTCGAGGAGGGCGCCCTCGACGCGGCGCGCGCGCGATCGGTCTCAGCGACAATCGTCGGCATCATCGCGGCATGCGATCCCGATGACGTGGTGTCCGTGGGGCTATTCCGCTCCAGTGGCCATAGCGAACTGATTCTGGTGGCACCCCCGCGTGCGATCGAGGCCGGAGGTGCTGTCATCGCAGCATCACCGTTGGCCGCAGAAGCAGATGTTACGTTGGCAAAATCCGATGGCCTCGTCGAGATCAGGTGGTGACCGTGACGCACATCGCGGTGGTCGATGACCACGTGCTGGTCCGAGAAGCACTTGCCGGTGTGGTGCGCGACCTTGGCCATCAGGTGACCACTGCCAGCACCATAGAGGCTGTCCTGCATCATGATCTGGACCTACTACTGCTCGATCTCGACCTTGACAACGGAGGCTTGGCCGACGAGCAGATCGTGGCCACGCTGACAGAGCGCGGCGTTGCGGTGCTCATCGTGTCGGCACTGGGCAGCCCGCGCCACGTCCGGCGGATGTTGGCCGCGGGTGTATCGGGCGTGGTCGCCAAAAGCGATAGTGTCAAAGAGCTCTGCGCCGCGGTGGACGCCGCACTCAATGGGCAGAAGTGGATGAGTCCCGTCCTCGCGAAGGCACTGGTCATCGACCACGACGCCGACCGGCCAAAACTGTCTGACAACGAACTGGAAGCGCTGAGGCTTTACGCATGCGGGCTGAAGCTGGACAGCGTTGCCCGGCGGATGGGGATCGCGCCCAGCACAGCCAAGCAATACATCGACCGGGTGCGCGACAAGTACGCCCAAGTGGGTCACCCGGCGCGCACCAAGTCCGAGTTGTACGCAGCCGGAGTCGAAGACGGTTTCATCACGAAGTAGGAATGCGCCGGGAGGACCGATTTGACCCCTGTTCGGGGGACATTCTTTGCCGACGCCAGCTTGCGACCGCGGTCCGTCCACCCATCCTGTCTACGCTGTAGGGCGTCATCAAAGTGTTTGGGGCACAAAGGCCTCGACGATTATGTGCGAAGGAGTACGTTCTGTGTGGGACACGTTCTGGCATTTCCTGAGGTCGACCGTGGTGATCTTCGCGTTCATCGCCTACCTGATCATCTTGTTCAATGTCCTGGCGGATCTGTTCTGGCGTGATCACAAGAGCTCGGGCTGGGCCAAGGCGATCTGGGTCTTCTTTCTCATCGTGCTGCCCTACCTCACCGCCCTGGTCTATCTGATAGCACGCGGCAAAGGCATGGCGGAGCGCGCTCAGGATTCGGCAGCCCGGGCCAAACAGGAAACCGACGCCTACATCAAGGCCGCCGCGGGCCGTTCTCCCGCACAGGACATCATCGACGCCAAAGCGCTTCTCTCGGAGGGCGCCATCACCGAGCAGGAATTTCACGCGCTGAAGGCGAAAGCGCTCAGCCAGTAGTGGCGGTCGGGTGTCCACCGAGGATGGTCGCCACCACCTCGCGAGCACAGTCACCGAACACCTCCGGTGACACGAGCGAAGTGTCGACGTTGACACACAGCCCTACCTGGCCGTCGTAGTCGATCGGTGAGGCCACCACGTGAGTCCCTGTCACCGGGGCGAACCCACTGAAGTCGACCACCCGGCATCCCCGCACCGCCATCACCGGCATGGTGACGAAGGACGTCACCAGGAGGTCCGTCATGGCGACACCGGGCGGTCCGGCCGGATCCCCTGCCGGTGCAGACATCCCGCTGGCGTACATCGTCTCCATCGATTTCTGCTCGCTTGCGGCGAGCTCCGCCGCCAGGAGTGTCGACAACGCATCCAGCCGGTCAACTCCTACCAGGTCTGCACTCACCGCGACGTTGGGCACGTGTAGCCCCATCGCCCCATTGCTCAACTCGTGCAGCTTCTCCGATGTCGTCGGCATCGTGGCGACCACCGCGTCGCGGGTCGTTCCCGTGCGCTGCCAGTATCGCAACATTGCGTCGGCAAGCAAGCTGACCGACAACACATCTGACGACACACCGTAACGAGCCGTCACGGTGTCCCAGACACGGCGCGTACCCAGGTGCAGCACCGACACGTGCTGTCGGCGACTGTTGAACGAAATTCCGCCCGGTTCTGCTTCTCCGCCAACCGATGCCGAAGCCTGCTGCGGCGCATCGACCCACACCGTGCCCTTGGCATCCACCCCGAACGCGCTTGCCAGCATGGCCAGCACCTCGGCGCCGTTGCCGACCGCGTGGTGCAGTCGCACCAGCAGCGCGCTACGGCCGCCGCGGATACCGGAGTAGGAAACCACCTGCCACAGTGGGCGATCCAACGGAAAGACCCGCTCCTGCAGCCTGCTGCACTGGTCGAAGACGACCGTAGGATCTGAGCCAGGAGGCAGGTCAACAAAGTCCAGTTGGCCTTCGGCATCGGTAGGGCACCACATTTCGCGACCCGATGCGTCCAGGGCGATTCGTTGCCTCAACCGCGGTGTGACGGCTTTGAGCTCCTCGACAGCCGCCCGGACGTCATCGGCGCTCAACGTTCCGTCGAGGATGAAGACGTAGGACACTGCGACGTTCATCCCCCGGCGCGTTTCCATATCGAGGAACATTCGCGCGGGCATCGCGATGGAGCGGTCAATGCTCACGGAGCGTGTCATTGCGTTACCTCATTCATCGACGGCGCCTGCTGGGGCCAGGGTTGAGGAAGGGGCCGTTGACGCACGCGCATCGGCCACCAGAACCAGCGCCCGAGCAACGTCGCCAGCGACGGCGTCATCAGGGACCGAACCACCAGGGTGTCAAAGAGCAGACCGAGACCAATGGTGGTGCCGACCTGGCCGATGATGATCAACTGGCTGATCGCCATGGAGCCCATGGTGAACGCGAAGACCAACCCTGCGGACGTCACCACCGCACCGGTGCCGACCATGGCGCGGATGACACCGGTGCGCAACCCGGCACCGATCTCCTCTTTCATTCTCGATACGAGCAACAGGTTGTAGTCCGCGCCGACGGCCAACAGGACGATCACCGACATGGGCAGCACCATCCAGTGCAACGGAATGCCGATGATGTGTTGCCAGAGCAGCACCGACAAGCCGAACGACGCGGCGAGGCTGAGAACCACGGTGCCGACGATGACCGCCGCGGCGACCACTGCCCTGGTCAGGACTGTCATGATGATGAAGATCAAGATGAGCGCTGCCACAGCGGCGATGATCAGGTCGTAGTTCGCACCCTCTTGCATGTCGGCATACATCGCGGCGCTGCCACCGAGATAGATCGACGAACCTTCGAGCGGCGTTCCCTTGATCGCATCTGCCGCCGCGATCTTCAGCGGCTCGATGCGGGCGGTGCCATCTTGGGTCAAGGGGTCACCCTGATGAATGATGGTGAACCGCACGGCATGTCCGTCAGGCGAGAGGAAAAGCTTGATACCCCGCTTGAAGTCGGCATTGTCGAACGCTTCCGGCGGCAGATAAAACGAGTCGTCATTTCTGGCTGCATCGAATGCCTGGCCCATGGCGGTGGAGTTGCCCTGCATCGCCATGGTCTGGTCCTGCTGAGCCTTCTGCGCTTGGTACTGGTTGAGCATCATCTGCTTTTGATCCTTCATCGACTGGATCATCGCTGGCATGACGGCGACCATTTGCGGCATCAGTTGAGCGAGTTTGTCAATGTCGGGTACGAGGTCTTGGAGGTCGTCGGACATCGTGGCGATGCCATCGAGGGCGTCGAAAACCGAACGCATCGACCAGCAAACCGGAATATCGAAACAGTGTGGCTCCCAGTACAGGTAGTTGCGGATCGGCCGGAGGAAGTCGTCGAAATTCGCCATGCTGTCGCGCAGTTGCTTGACATCGGTCACCGTCGTATTCATCTTCTTGGCCATGCTGGCGGTCACTTCGGCCATCTGCTGGGTGATGCCCTGCATTGTCGTCATCTGGTCGATAGTGACCTGCATGGCGTCGGCCTGTTTGAGGGTGTTCGCAATGATGGTCTGCTGATAGTCATTGTTCATCACCTGACCGGTGCCGTTTTGGCTGATCGAGTACGGAATCGTGCTGTGCTCGATCGGCTTTCCCTCAGGCCGGGTGATGGTCTGGACCTGGTCGATACCATGAACGCGCACAAGGGCTTTGGCAATCTTGTCGATGACGAGAAAGTCAGCCGGATTACGCAGATCGTGATCGGACTCGATCATCATCAGGTCAGGATTCATCTTGGCCTGGGAGAAATGCCGGTCGGCGGCCGCGTATCCGACGTTGGCCGCGACCGCGTCGGGAAGGTACACGCGGTCGTTGTAGATGGTGTGGTACCCGGGCAGCGCGAGCAGTCCGACCAACGATGTCGCGACAGCGCATACCAGGATCGCGCCCGGCCAGCGCACCGTCGCGGTGCCGACCCGATGCCACAGGCGAGACTGTGACACGCGCTTGGGCTCCAACACGTTGCCGAATCTGCTGACCACCGAGATCAACGCGGGACCCAAGGTCAGGGCAATGGCGACCACCACCGCCATGCCGACCGCCAAGGGGATGCCCATCGTCTGAAAGTAGGGCAGCCGGGTGAAGTGAAGACACAGAGTCGCACCGGCAATGGTGAGGCCCGACGCCAGGACAACGTGGGCCGTACCGTGAAACATCGTGTAATACGCAGACTCTCGGTCCTCACCGGTTCGGCGCGCCTCCTGATAGCGCCCGATGAGGAAGATGGCGTAGTCGGTGGCTGCCGCGATGGCCAAGGTCACCACCAAGTTGGTGGCGAATGTCGTCAGCCCGAAGACGTCGTGATAACCGAGAAAGGCCACGATGCCGCGGGCGCCGGTCAGCCCGAGGACAACCATCACCAGCACCACGAGGGTCGTCACCACAGACCGGTAGACCAGCAACAGCATGACGATGATGACGGCGAACGTGAGCAGTTCGATCGTCTTCATGCTCTCATCGCCCACGACGCTTTGATCAGCGGTCGTGGCGGCAGGCCCGGTGACGTAGGCCTTCACCCCTGGTGGAGCATCCTTGTCGCTGGCGATGTTCCGAACGGCTTGCACCGACTCATTGGCCAGGGTCTCGCCTTGGTCACCGGCTATGTACACCTGCACGTAGGCGGCCTTGCCATCGGCGCTTTGGGCGGCAGCCGCCGTGAAGGAATCCCCCCAGAAGTCCTGAACGTGCTGCACGTGTTTGGTGTCGGCACGTAAGTCTCGAACGATCCGGTCGTAGAACGCGTGAGCGTCGGCACCCAACGGCTGCTGACCTTCGAGCACAATCATCACCGAGCTACTGGTGGTGTACTCCTTGAACACCTCCCCGACTCGCTTCGTCGCGATCATCGACGGCGCGTCATTGGGGCTCATCGACACCGAACGCAACTTGCCGACGTCTTCTAGTTGCGGCACAACGGTATTGAGCACGGCGATGATCGCGATCCAGGCCAGGATGATCGGGATGGCGAAGGTGCGGATGAACTTCGGGATGCGTGCCTGGGCCCTGTGCCGGGCGACGGGAATGGCGTCGGTCGTGGCGTCGTCCACTGGTGCGCTCATGCGGACTTCACATAGCAGAAGGTTTCGGCATTCATGCCCGTGCTAGTCCTCTCGGCCTTGACGTCGTTATCGACGGTGACCCGGCAGGTGATGGCGTGCCCGTCGCTTTGGGCCAGGATGTTGGCGCTCGCCGAAGGCGAGGTGGTTGTCAACGTCAACGTCCACGGCAACACCGCGCTCTCGACGCGCTGTGGCTTGCCGTCGAGGTCTGTGTAGTTGATCACCGCCGTCGAGGCCGGTCCGAGCACCTCATAGGTCACCACCTTGGGATCGAAGTCGGCGGCACTCTCCGACCCTTTGGGCGTGACGACAACCGGATTGGCACCGAAGATCGAGCGGACGTTGCTGACCACTGCCGCCCCGGCCACCACCGCTACCACAATCAATAAGGGAAGCCACACGCGTGCAAGGACTTTGGTCAATGGATTGGCCCTTCACGGTTCTTGGCGGCCGCAGTCGGCGGTCGGCGGGGTACTGAGTAGTCAAGCTAACGATAAAAACGGATGAAGTCAATCCACTTATTTGTCGTCTTCGTTACACTTGGCCAGATGAGTACTCCGGCGCCAGGGCGGCCGCTGCGCAAAGACGCCGAGCGAAACCGGCAACGCATCCTCGCCGCAGCCCGGGACTTGTTCGCGCAACGAGGCGTGGAACCGAATCTGAACGACATCGCCCATCACGCAGGCGTCGGAGTGGGGACCGTCTATCGCCGGTTCGCAACGAAGGAAGAACTCATCGAGGCGATCTTCGAGGATGGTCTCGACCAGATCGCCGCCTTGGCGCAGACAGCACTACAGCACGACGATCCCTGGCACGGCTTTGCCTGGTTCGTGAACACGATGTGTGAGCTGACCGCCACCGACCGAGGATTGCGCGAGATAGCGTTCAGCAAATCGTATGCAGGCGCCCGCGTGGACGCCGCCCAGGAACGGCTCGGCCCGATCCTCACCAAAGTCGTTGAGCGAGCGCAGAATGACGGCAGCCTGCGTCAGGACGTGTCATTCACCGATATGCCCATCATCAGCCTGCTGGCGGGCACGGTCAGCGAATTCGCCGGCCACGTCGACCCGAGTTTGTGGCGCCGCTACGTGGCGATACTGCTGGACGGCATGCGCTCCCGCGATGACCAAACGCGACTGGAGGTACGCGCGCTGGACGAGGAGGGCCTGGATGCGGCGATGCGAACCTGGACGCCCGCAGGTGCCCCAGCCGACCACGGCGAGGCGCGGTGAGCTTGGGGTGTCAGACCATGCGTGGAACGTGCTCGTCGAGAATGCGACGGGTGCCAAGCTGCAGGGCTTCCAATACGGACACCACGTCGTCGACCGTGAGGTCGGCCAGCGGCCACGGCCCCACCACGAACACGTGATTCACCCCGGCGGTCAAACCCGCAAACGCCGGGTCCTCGGCGACCTCGAATCGCAGCTCCCAGCCGAGTCGGTTCCCCACCACCCGGGCCCGCCCGTTCAGCGACGCGATTTGATCAGCATTTAGCCCCGGTGTTGCCATCGTTGGCCCCTCCGATCCGACTGCCAAGACCCCTCGGCTCGACACGCAGATACGGACGACGCCAATACGCACGTATTGTTACGCGATACACCGATATTGTCCACTGCTGGCTAGCGTTGCCATGTGATCCCGTGGCCGCCTTCACCCGACGAGTCCACCAAGGACGTCCGGTCGAATGTGGAACGGATCCGCGATGCGGCGTTGCGGAGTTTCGCCCGGCACGGCACCGCGAGTACCTCGCTACGGCAAATTGCCAGCTCAGCTGGGGTGTCCATCGGATTGGTACAACACCACTTCGGCACCAAGGCCCGGCTGATCCAAGCTGTCGACGACCACGTCCTTGCGGTGCTGGGTGCCGGGCTGGCCGTGGATCTCGCTTCGACGCCCACAGATCCTGTGGGCGAGGTCGGCGACAAGGTGGTGAGCCTGATCATCCAGCACCCTGATGTCGTCGACTACGTCGCGCGTGTGTTGATCGACGGTAATCAGATTGGCGCGGTCATCTTCGACGGCCTGATAGCCATGGGTAGCGCCCGCTGGAAGCAGCGCGCCGAGCAGCAGCTGACCCGCCCCGACCTCGATCAGACGTGGGCCGCCCTCAATCCCGTGATCCTTGCACTCGGCGCGATCACCCTGCGTTCCCACATCGATCGGCATCTACCCGAATCTTTCGCCACCACAACCCAACTCAGGCGCTGGGAAGCCGCAGTCAATATGTTGATTCGCGAAGGTCAAATCCGGCCCACGCACGACAGCGAGCCACCGACCGAAGATCGCTAGCGCGCGACAAGGACCGAGCAGTAGCCATGGGACACGATGGGATGGCGATGCGGCCCGATGATGTGCCCCACCTGGTGAGCGTCTCGACTACTGATCACGGCGAGCTCAACCGATACTTCTACGTTTTCCGCGAGGAACCCGGCAATGCTGTTGCGGGTAGTCACCGCCGAGATGCGCAGCCCTGGATGGCCGTCCCGCCACACTTGCACCCTGCGGTCGAGTTCGTCATAGGGAGTAGCGCCGAAATCTTCCGACCACACCCCGACGGCCAAGATCGGAGCCTGACGCAACTCCGCCTCCGCGATCGCCCATTCGATCACCGTCTCGTCGAGTGCGGAACCGTCGATGGCTGCCACAATCCATTCGTGGTTTGCCAGCGGTTTCTGATGAGGTGAGCGGATCACCGCGGCCGGGCACAACGCCTGCGCAACAACGTCAGCGGCGGTTGAGCCCAGCACTGTGGCACTGACGGCACCTATTCCGGTGGAGCCGATGCACACCATCGCGGCCTCATGTGACTCCGCCACCAACGTCGCGCCGGGAGCTCCACAACACGCTTCGGTCTCGATCTTGACCGCCGGCGCGGCCGCCGCGACAGAAACGGAGGCCGCGCGCAGTGCTTCCGTGGCCTGCCTGCGGTCCTCCAATATCGAGCCATCCGTTCCCATCAGTCCACCGTCGACTGGTCTGACGTGGACAAGTCGCAATGGGACACTGCGGGCAACGGCCTCGGCGGCTGCCCACACCGCAGCATTGATGGCCGCCGCGGAACCGTCGATACCCACCACGATGGGCATAGCTTTCTCGCTGACGCCGGCCATGTCAGCGCACGGACGCTTCTTCTCCGGTGACCGACTCGATGTCGCCGGCTGTCGTGACGAAGAGCTGTCTGGTCAGATGTGTCAGCGCCCTCGCGACCGCCAACTCCTTGCCAACGCGCTTGGGGTATCGGTCGTCCGGGTCGAGGTCGGCCTCGCCAATGCCGACCAAATCGGTATGGCGCCAACGTAAATGGGCGACAGCCTCGGTATGGTCGTCATGTTCGTCGACCGTGATCTTCACGCGATACTTGGACTTGTCGCGATCGTGTCGGCTCATGTTGCTCCTCATACCTCGTAATACCTCATGCGGGGGCACTATCGACTGTGCGCGAACCGTCCGGCGAACACCAGGGCCATTGGTCCCCGATCAATGACCAGCGGGACAACTATGACGACCGAGCGACGATCACCGGCATCCGAGCGGCCTCCACCACCGCCGCACTCACCGATCCCAGTAACATTCCGGCGAACCCGCCTCGGCCATGGCTGCCCACGACCGTCAACTGCGCCGCCTCCGATGCCGCGAGCAAATGCTCTGCCGGATCACCAAAGATCAACTGGCGCTCCACCACCACATCCGGATAGCGCTCCTGCCAGCCCGCGAGACGCTCCGCCAACGCCCGCTCGCCTTCGCCGCGTTGTGCGTCCCAGTCCAGCCCGCCTCGCCAGCCGTAGAGTTCGTCGTCGGCCCAGGAATGCATCGCGGTCAGAGGCACCCCGCGACGAGACGCCTCGTCAAAAGCAATGGCGGTGGCCAGCTCTGACGCCGGGGACCCGTCGATGCCAAGTAGCACCGGCGCCTGGGCGGGCCTATCCATCAATGGATCCTCATCGTGGATCACCGCGACGGGACAATGAGCGTGATGGACCAGCCCCGAACTGACCGATCCCAGGAGCCGACGGCGCACTGCGCTCAATCCGCGGCTTCCCACCACCACCAAGGCCGCATCCTTGGTCACATCGACCAAAGTTGAGATGGTCGGCCCTACCAGGGATCTCACGTGGATATCGAGCGGATGGTCATCGCCGATGGCCTGGTGCGCAACGCTCTTTGCCTCGTCGAGAACCTTCGCGGCGTGCTTCTGGCGCCAGTCAGAGAAGCCTTCAAGCACGGCCGCCTCAGGCCACATGGCGATTGCGGGCGGCGGTATCACATGAACAACGGTCAATGGGACGTGATGCATGGCCGCCTCACGCGCGGCCCAATCGGTTGCCACTTTGCTCGGTGCTGACCCGTCGACCGCCACCACGATGCCGTCAAGGCCTGTCGAAGAAATCATTGCTCGCTCCTAGCTCTAGGTTTACTGAGACGTCGGGAGATCAGTGAGCAGCGCGCCCGCCGTCATTGCCGGCCAGAGAATCGAGATCGTGATCCCAACCGGCGTAGCGGGCCCTGTTGAAGGTGCGGTGCAGGCCATAGAGTCCGGTGGCCACCACACCGGCGACGACCATCCAGGACAGCACGGCCCAGCCAACTGCCTCGGTTCCGGCGCTGCCCACTGGGATCGGAGGCCGGCTCAGGGAGCCGCTCTCATCGGTCCAGATGTCGATCCGGTCGCCGGGGTGGACCATCGCCGGGGCCGAGACGGTGCCGACATGAACAGTGCCCGCAGCCGCCCAACGCGCCCGCACATGGAACGTCTGGGTGTACACCTGGGCATTCAAGGTGGCGTTCTCCAGAGCGGTCGCAGGCGTCTCATGGCGGTTCAGCGCCTGTTGCGCATACACCGCCGAACGAGAATCCTTCATAGCCGTCCCGAAGGCTGCGGCGATCGGCACCGCGGTGATGACGGCAATCACGGCAAGCGTGGCGGCGAAGGTTTCCCACCGATCGGTGCTGCGGACCAGCGGGTTCCGCCCGAGCAGCCGGACAAGCCAGCTGCGGCCCCAGTCGACGGTGAACATCTCCATGACTTCTCCTCCAGAAGCGGCTCAGCCACACGTGGCAAGGCCCATGCCCAGAGTTTCCTTGTTGGCGAGGCAGAATCCGAGGGCCGAAAGGCATCAAGCGACACGGGCGGAGGTCACCACTCGCGTACCGGCGACTAGTGGTGACTTTTGGGCGCGAACCCAGGACCAACGGCACCGTCGGGGACTCTGCGTTCGGCTTAACGTCCTGATATGGCCACGCGCGTCCGATCGCCGAAGGGAAGTCAACCGTGAAGTTCCCCGATTCAGCAGCACCGATCGTGGTCGGGATCGACGGCTCACAAGCCGCAATCGATGCGGCGCTCTGGGGCGCAGACCAAGCCGTGCTCCGCAACGTGCCGCTGCGATTGGTGCACGTTGTCGCAGTTGAGGACGAGGATAGCGATTTCGACGAAGACCTCGCGGAAGTGACCAGAGACTGGCCGGAGACCGAGTACGGCCGAAGCGCTCTGCGGGCCGCATCGGGGGTTGTCTCGGCCACTGGCAAGCCCATCCAGATCGACACCGAGATCTGCTGGGGCGACGCCGATTCGGTGTTGATCAAGGAATCGGACGCGGCGACGATGGTATGCGTCGGTTCGGTTGGCATCTCACCGCTGTGCGAGATGACCCTCGGTTCGACCGCCGTGGCCGTGGCCGAGCAAGCCCATTGCCCCGTTGCCGTCATTCGGACCAGCCACTCCAAGTCAGCCTCGGAACCGCCCTGGATCGTCGTCGTCGTCGACCACACCGCCGTGGACAACAAGCTTGTCGACTACGCACTCGGGGAAGCATCTTTGAGAGGCGCACCTGTTCTCGCTCTTGGTGTTTCGCCGAGCGACCACAGCGGCATCGGCGACGATGAGCTCAATCGTCTGGTCACGTCCTGGCGGGCGGACCATCCGAATGTGCGTATCTATCCGGTTACCACACCCACCGATACCATCGGATTCCTCGCTGAGCACCGCGACCTCTGCGTCCAGCTCGTGGTCATCGGAGCTGCCGAGGCAAAGCACGTGGCCAAGATCGTCGGCCCCCACCGGGACAAAGACGAGTCCCGGCCTTCGAGGTCGGTGCTTGTCGTCCGGTAAACCCCGTGGCACAGAGCCCCGCCATGCCAGCTGTGTGAGGACTTGCGGCGCCCGTTAGAGGACCAAAGCCTCCTCTGATGAGGCGGATCGAGGACCTACCGTCAGCCATGTGCGAGCCCCGCACGACCAATGAACCGAAGGACGACGATGTCCGACACACTCATTTCCCCACCCTCGAACTCCCGACCGACCAGGCCCAAGGCCGGCCTGAGTCTCGCGGCGCTGACCGCCATCGTCGTCGGCTCGATGATCGGCAGCGGAATTTTTGCCCTGCCCTCACAGATGGCCGCCAGCGCTGCGCCCGGTCCCCTGCTCATCGGTTGGGCCATCACCGGGGTCGGGATGCTGATGCTGGCCTTCGTCTTCCAGACACTTGCCACCCGCAAGCCCGATGTCGACGGCGGCGTCTACGGTTACGCCAGAGCAGGTTTCGGTAACTACATCGGGTTCACATCGGCCTTCGGATACTGGGTCTCGGCGTGGGTCGGCAATGTGGCCTATCTGGTTCTGTTGTTCTCGACTTTGGGTTACTTCTTCCCCCAGTTCGAATGCGGTGCAACGGTTCCCGCCATCATCGGGGCATCGGTTGTGTTGTGGATCGTGCACGCCATGACCCTTCGAGGTGTACAGACGGCCGCGTTGGTCAATGTCGTGGTGACCATCGCAAAGGTCGTTCCGATCCTGGTGTTCATTGCGATCGCCGCGGTCGGTTTCAAAGCCGGATTGTTCTCGGCTGACTTCTGGGGCAAGGCGGTACAGGTCGACGGCGCGCCCCTTGGCGACACTGTGTCGCAGGTCAAGAACATGATGCTGGTGACCGTCTGGGTGTTCATCGGCATCGAAGGCGCAGCCGTTTACTCCAAGCGCGCCGAAAGCCGCAAGGATGTCGGCCGGGCCACGGTGCTCGGCTTCGCCGGGGTGCTGGCGCTGCTGTTGTTGGTCAACCTCTTGTCGTATGGCCTGATGGCCCAGGCCGAGCTTGCCGGCGTTCCCGACCCGTCAATGGCGGGGGTCCTGGAAAGCGTTGTCGGCAGCTGGGGTTCGGCCTTCATCTCGATCGGCCTGGTCATCTCGCTGCTTGGCGCCCTGATCGCGTGGATCATGCTATGCGTCGAGATCCTGCGACTGCCCGCCCTGGAACACGTGATGCCCAAGGCGCTGGCCAAAGAGAACGCCCACGGCGCACCAGCCAACGCGCTATGGCTGACCAATCTGTGCGTCCAGGCCCTGCTGCTGTGGACGCTGGCCAACTCGAGCACCTACACGAATCTGGTGTACCTGGCGACATCACTGATCCTGCTGCCATATCTGTGGTCGGCGGCGTACCAGGTGCTGCTGGCCGTGCGCGGCGAGACGTACGACTCTGGCGGTGGTCGCACCCGCGACCTTGTCATCGGCGTGGTGGCGCTGGGTTATGCGGTGTGGCTGGTGTACGCCGGAGGCTGGCAGTACCTGTTGGTCGCGGCGGTGTTTTACCTCGTCGGCACCGCGCTGTACCTCTGGGCGCGCCGCGAGAGTCACCTGCCGTTCTTCACGAAGCCCGAATGGGGAGTCCTCGCCGTGGTGGCGCTGACATCTGTCCTGGCCGTCGTGTTGATGGTCACCGGAAACCTGTCCGTCCTGTGAACGCGACCGAATCCACGTTGGGTGTCTGGTCCGAGGCGGGTCGGCTGCGGCGGGTGATGGTGTGCGCGCCCGGTCTGGCCCATCAGCGACTGACCCCCGACAACTGTCACGAACTGCTCTTCGACGACGTGATCTGGCTGCAGCAGGCCCGCCGCGACCACTTCGACTTCGTCGCCAAGATGGTCGACCGCGGCGTCGAGGTCCTCGAACTCCAGGACCTGCTCGCCGACGTGGTGGCCAAGCCGGATGCCCGGGACTGGGTGTTGGACCGCAAGGTCACCGATGATCTGGTGGGACCGGGACTCACCCATGAGATTCGGGCGTGGTTGACGGAGCTGGCTCCAGACCGATTGGCGGAGTATCTGATTGGCGGTCTCGCCTATCAGGACGTGGTGGACGAGGTGGACAGCGGGTTCCTGTCGTTGTTCAACGAGTTGGACCCAGCGGGTTTCGTCATCCGTCCGCTGCCCAATACGCAGTTCATGCGCGACAATTCGGCGTGGATCTTCGGCGGGGTGACGCTGAACCCGATGTACTGGCCAGCACGGCGGCAGGAAACCCTGCTCACCACCGCTGTGTACAAGTTTCACCCGGCCTTCGCCGAGGAGAAGTACGACATTTGGCTGGGCGATCCCGAAGGTAATCCCACCGATCACGGCATGGCCAGCCTCGAGGGCGGCGATGTGATGCCGATTGGCAAGGGTTTGGTCGTCATCGGCATGGGCGAACGGTCCTCACATCAGGCCATCACTCAGGTGGCACGCAACCTGTTCGCGGCTGGGGCGGCGGACCGGGTGATCATCGCCAGCCTGCCGAAGACCCGTTCGGCGATGCACCTGGACACGGTGTTCACCTTCTGTGACCGCGACCTCGTCACAGCCTTCGCTCCCGTCGTCGATGGCATCGTGCCGATCAGCCTGCGGCCAGACCACAGCTCGCCATCCGGCCTTGACATCCGCCGCGAGCCCAAGGGACTGATCGAAACCATCGGCGACGCAGTGGGTGTCAACTTCCGCGTGGTCACCACAGCCGGCGACGTCTACGGCATCCAGCGCGAGCAGTGGGACGACGGCAACAACGTGGTCGCGCTCGAGCCGGGCGTGGTCATCGGCTACGACCGGAACACGCTGACCAACACCGCCCTGCGCAAGGCCGGCGTGGAGGTGGTGACCATCGACGCCAGCGAACTCGGCAGGGGCCGCGGTGGTGGTCGTTGTATGACCTGTCCGATTCTGCGCGATCCGCTCTACACCTAGATAGAGGACGAACCGCTCATGGCGTTCAACAACCGCAACCGCAGCCTGCTCAGTCTGGTCCACCACACCGACCGCGATCTGCATTACCTACTCGATCTGTCCCGAGACCTCAAGCGGGCCAAGTACTCCGGCATCACCAGAAACAGTCTCGCGGGTAAGAACATCGCGCTGATCTTCGAGAAGACCTCAACCCGGACCCGGTGTGCCTTCGAGGTCGCCGCGCACGACGAGGGCGCCCACGTGACCTATATCGATCCCACGTCGTCGCAGATCGGGCACAAGGAGTCGATGAAGGACACCGCCCGGGTTCTCGGCCGAATGTACGACGCGATCGAGTATCGAGGTGCGGGTCAGGAGATCGTCGAGGAACTCGCAGAGTACGCCGGGGTGCCGGTCTTCAACGGACTCACCGATGAGTTTCACCCGACCCAGATGCTGGCCGATGTTCTCACCATGACAGAACACAGCCCAAAGCCGTTGCACGATATTGCCTATGCATTCCTCGGCGACGGCCGCAACAACATGGCCAACTCATTGCTACTGGTGGGAGCCAAGCTCGGGATGGACGTCCGCATCGGCGCCCCCCGGGCGCTATGGCCGGCCGATGAGCACGTGGCGATGTGCCGGGAGTTCGCGGCCGCGTCCGGGGCACGGATCACCATCACCGATGACCCGAAGGAGGCGGTGGTCGGCGTCGACTTCATCCACACCGACGTGTGGGTCTCGATGGGCGAGCCGATGGAGGCGTGGGGGGAACGGGTCGACATGCTGCTGCCCTTCCAAGTCAACGCTGCGCTGATGGCCGCGGCGGACAATCCGCGGGTCAAGTTCATGCACTGTCTGCCCGCGTTTCACAACTCCGAGACCAAGATCGGTGCCCAGATCGCCGCGCAGTACCCGTTCCTCGCCAACGGCGTCGAGGTTACCGACGACGTCTTCGAAAGCCCCGCGAACATCGCCTTCGAACAGGCGGAGAACCGGATGCACACCATCAAGGCGGTCCTCGTGGCCGCGCTCAGCTGAACGGCACACCGACATGAGGATCGTCATCGCGCTGGGCGGCAACGCGCTGCTGCAGCGCGGGCAGCCAATGACAGCCGAGAACCAACGCGCCAACATCCGCGTGGCGGCCGAGCGCATCGCCTCGGTGAGCCCCGGCAACGAGATCGTCGTCGCGCATGGAAACGGACCGCAGGTGGGGTTGTTGGCGCTGCAGTCCGCCGCCTATCACGATCTGGGACACGGGGTGGCGCCGTATCCACTCGACGTGCTCGGTGCCCAGACAGAAGCAATGATCGGCTACGTGATCGAGCAGGAGCTCGGCAACCTGTTGCCCAGCGAGCAACCGCTGGCCACACTGTTGACCATGATCGAGGTGGACCGCGACGACCCGGCGTTCGACCATCCCACCAAGCCGATCGGCCCGGTGTACGACCGGCAGACCGCGGAGCGTCTCGCGGCCGCAGGCGGCTGGTCCATCGCACCCGATGGTGACACCTTCCGTCGTGTCGTGGCCAGCCCGAAACCGAAGCGTATCTTCGAGATTCGACCGATCCGCAGCCTGCTCGAACAGGGCGTGATCGTGATCTGCGCAGGCGGAGGCGGCATTCCGACCGCCTACGACGAGGACGGCAAGTTGCACGGCGTCGAAGCCGTCATCGACAAGGACCTTGCCTCGGCCCTGCTCGCCGAGCAACTCGACGCCGACCTGCTCGTCATCGCCACCGATGTCGACGGTGTCTACACCGATTGGGCAACGGCGAGCCAGCGCAAGCTGGGCCGGGTCACGACCGATGCGCTGGCAGGACTGGACCTGCCCGCCGGATCGATGGGCCCGAAAGTCCAAGCGGCATGCGGCTTTGCGGGGAACACCGGTAATGAGGCCGTCATCGGCTCGCTGACCGACATTGCCAGCATCGTCGAGGGTTGCGCGGGCACAAGGGTTCGAGTGCAGTGGTGAACGCGCAGATGCCGCTGACGTCCGCGCGGTGAGTGAGCGTCGCGGCCACACCAGCGAGCAATACCCAGGGCTGCTGTCACTGTGCCAGGAGACCGGACGGGGCGTGTTCGACGCAGGTGGCATGGTCATCGGTTACCTTGCAGATCTTTCCGTTGACCTCGACAGACAAGTGGGGCCGCCGCTCGTTGAGCGACTCCTGGTCAAGCGCCGACGCGCACCTGATCTGCTCCTGCCATGGGCGGTAGTCGCAGAATTCGCGCAGTCGGGCATCGTGCTGGCGGGTGACGTCGAGACCAGCTCCGCGCTGGGCCCGGCCGCCGAGGAGCTCGGGCGCAACGAAATCCTGCTGGCGCGGGACGTTCTGGACACCCAGATCGTCGATGTCGCGGGCCTGCGGCTGGCCAGAGTCGCAGATATCGCGTTGTCGAAAGCGTCGAATGGCACGCTCGAGGTAATCGGTGTCGAGGTTGGCTTCGACGCGATACTGCGCAGACTGAAGCTGCCCTACCTTGCGGCCCGCGTCCGCAGAGATGTGGTCGCATGGACCGACCTGCACCTGACCTCCGAGCGGGGACACACGATACAGCTGGCCACACCTCGATCCGCTGTGCATCATCTCGATGCGGTGCAACTCGCCGCATTGGTCGACCGGCTCGACGTCGACACAGCTGCCGAGGTTCTCGCCGTGGCAGCGCCCGACCTGGCGGCCGGCGCGATCGACATCGCGGACCCCGCCGTCGGGGAGCGGGTTTTGCGCGCATCGTCCGGGGCGGATACCAGTGAGATCCTCGCCGCGATGCCCGCTGGCCACGCCACCCGGTGGCACGCGCGGCTGGCGCGTACACCGGCGTATCTGGGACGTCACTTCCTGCGCTCACGGGTGTGGCCCCGACACCACCGCACGAGGTCTGGATATCGGTCATGAGCGGTACCCGGTCGAGGCGACTCACCATCGGGGCGCTGCTCGCAGTGGTCGGGCCTGGGTTGCTCGCCGGATTGTCCGATGATGACCCGGCCGGCATCACGACGTACTCAGTCCTGGGTGCAGATCACGGATATCAGTTGTTATGGGTGTTGCTGCTGTCCACCGTCGCACTGATCCTGTTCCATGGCCTTGCCGCGCGAATGGGAGTCGTCACAGGGCAAGGGCTTATCGGTCTGGTGCGACAGCGCTACGGGGTGCGTATCGGGGGTGCCACGCTGACCGCGCTCGTTATCGCCAACGTCGGCACCACCTGCGCCGAGTTCGCCGGAATTGCTGCCGGCTCTGAGCTTTTCGGCATCAGCCGCTACATCAGCGTGCCACTGGCGGCACTGGTCGTCACGGCGCTGGTCCTGCGGAGCAGCTTCCATCGTGTCGAGCACTTCCTCTTGGCTCTGTCGACGGTGTTTCTGGCCTACGTCGTCTCCGGGGTGCTGGCCCATCCGGATTGGGGGGCGGCGTTTCACGGCTTGTTGGTGCCGACTCTGCCCAGCAACAGTGCGGCGATCACCATCGTGACTGCGACTGTCGGCACCACGTTGGCCCCGTGGGGCCTGTCGTTCATTCAGTCCTACGCGGTCGACAAGAAACTGCGCACTGAGGATTTGGGCCTGGAACGAGTCGATGTGGTCACAGGCGCAGCGCTTACCGGCATCATCGGCTTCTTTGTCGTCGTGGCTTGCGCAGCAACTCTGCACCGCAGCGGTCGCTCGATCCAGGATGCGTCAGATGCTGCGGTCGCCCTGGAACCGCTTGCCGGCGGCGCGGCCTCGACGCTGTTTGCCGTCGGGTTGATCGGCGCGGCACTGCTGGCAGCGTCCATCCTCCCGTTGTCGACGGCGTACTCGGTCTGCGAGTACGCCGGAATTGAAGCAGCAGTCAATGATTCGTTCGCCGAGGCGAAGACGTTTTATGTGACTTTCGGGTTGGTCACCGTCGCCAGCGCGACCGCGGTGCTGACCCCGACGGTACCGTTGGTCACCATTCTGGTGGCTACTCAGGTACTCAACGCCGTGCTCCTGGTGCCGCTTCTGTGCGCGATGATCGGGATTGCCCGCGACCGTGACCTGATGGGCCGCTACACGATTGGCTGGTGCAGCACCGCCGCTTACAGCATCACCACTGCCGTGGTGGTGTTATGCGTCGTCGCATTGGCGGTCACCTCGCTGAGCGGGTGACGGATCCGCGACTGCTCATAACGCCGGTTCGACCCGACGCACCATCACCAAGTGCGGGCCACGATCACCGGGACGCGCGCGGACTGCACCACCGCAGAACTGACCGAGCCGAGCAGCATGCCGGCGAACCCGCCGCGACCGTGGCTGCCGACCACCACGAGTTGCGCATTCTTCGACCATTCCACGAGGTGTTCCGCAGCATGACTGGGCACCACTACGCGGTCCACCCGGACATCGGGGTATCGCTCATTCCAGCCCGCGAGCCGCTCCTGCAGTACCTCTTGCCCCTGCTGCTCCAGGGCGGACCACTCGAGACCGGGGTAGTCACCGCCACCCCAGTCTGCGCACGCGTGAACCGCCACCAGGCTCACCCCGCGACGAGCAGCCTCCTCGAACGCGATGGCCGTCGCCGATTCCGAGGCGCGAGAACCGTCGATGCCCACCACCACCGGGCAACCCGCGAGGTCGGGCCTGGCGAGGGCGCCGGCGAGATCTGAACTGGTGAGATTGTCGTCATGGACGACAGCGACCGGACACAGCGCGTGCTGGACCAGTCCCGAGCTGATCGAGCCCAACATCCGTCGCAGGCGGCCACGTCCGTGCGCACCCACCGCAACCAACTGGGCATCCTTCGACGCGTCGACCAGCGACGCGACCGGCTGCCCACTCACCATTTCGCTGGCGATCTCAATCGGCGCCGTCCGCGTTGCAGCCTCAGCGATCAGCATCGCCTCACGAATGAGGTTGCGGCCATCGGCTTCCGGCCACTGCAGAAATTCGGGCGGTAACGGCATCTCCGGCCATGCCATCAACACCGGTGAGGCCAGGACATGAATCAACGTCAAGGGCACCTGATGTAGCGCGGCCGCCCTGGCCGCCCAGGCGACCGCGACTAGTGATGCCGGGGATCCATCGACGCCGACAACGATTCCGCGATGTGTTGCGGTGGTGGCCATTCCCACTCCTGCTGATACGTCCAGGTCGATTACCCGCCTCGGCATCCGACGCTACGACGTGCCTCACGGTGCGTCTGGGGTCGTTCGTCACTTCCCTGCGGCCGTAGGGCACCGATACCCGCAAGCGCAAGGTGACGCAGTGAACCGTTTCACCTGAGGGTCTTTGGACCCAGGTATCCATGACAGAGGCCTCCAGACCGCCACAGCCGTGCGGGCTAGCGTGAGTCCAGGCGAGCCATGACATCGTGGAGCGCACTGCCGCAGGAGGCCGAAATGACCAGCCCATCAACACATCACGGGATCATCGTCGGGACCGATGGGTCGCCGTACTCTACGGTTGCGATCGAGTGGGCAGCCAACGATGCGCTTCTGCGCGGCATCCCGCTGACGGTGGTTTACGTCCTGCCGCCCTATGACGCGGGGTTATGGCTGGACATCCCCGTCCCTGGCGAGTTCTTAGAGGCACGAAACGTCAGGGGTGACGAGATCACAGCCGAAGGCATGCGCATCGCACGGGACGCCACGGGTGACAAGATCGCCGTCTCGACCCACACCGTCGAGGGCAACGCGGTGTCTGCGCTGGTAGATCTGTCCAAGGACGCCGACATGATCGTGATTGGGTGCCGCGGATTGGGCGCAATCTCGCGAACGCTGCTTGGTTCGGTCAGTTCCGGTTTGCTACATCATGCGCACTGTCCGGTCGCCGTGGTGCACGAGGAGCGCCACCACGGCGGGCCCGTCGTGGTCGGGATCGACGGATCGAATGCCTCGGAGGCTGCAGTGGCAATAGCTTTCGACGAAGCATCGCGGCGCGGTGTCGGGTTGACCGCACTGCACACCTATACCGATGCTGTTGCCGACGAAGGCTTTGCGTACGCAAACTGGACGATGGTCGTCGAACAGGCGCAGGAGTCCCTCGCGGAGCGGCTGGCGGGATGGCAGGAGCAGTATCCCGACGTCCAGGTGAGTCGGGTGGTCAGCCGCGACTGGCCCTCGCATCAGCTGTTGGAACTGTCGAAGACCGCGCAACTTGTCGTGCTCGGCAGTCACGGCCGCGGCGGGTTCGCGGGGCTGTTACTGGGGTCGGTGAGCTCGGCCGTGGCGCAGTCGGCCGAGGTTCCGGTGATCGTCGCCCGGTCGGCGTGACGGCCGGCCTCATCGCTTCAGCTCGCGGCAGGCAATGTCAACGTGAAAGTTGCGCCGCCACCTGGTGTTTGCGCGGCGCTGATATCGCCGTGATGTGCATGTGCGATCTCGCGAACCAGCGCAAGGCCGATCCCATACCGGCGGTGCCCGCTTGCCACGGTGTGGGTGTGGCCGTGGGAAAATCTGTCGAACAGTGTTCCCATCGCATCGGGATCGAGGCCGATACCGTCGTCTTTCACGGCGGTGATGACGCGGCCGCGCTGATGCTCCACTGCGATGGTGACCGTGCCGCCGGGGTGCTGGTGGGCGAGCGCGTTATCGACCAACGATGCGATGGCGCGACGCAATGCGGATGTCGACCCAAGTACGACGCAGCTGTCCCCCGTCGGATCGCCGATCCGTTCCACCTCTAGCCGCACCCCTGCGGACTCGGCGTGCTGCGACATACTCGCTTGGACATCGGCAGCCACCTCGGCCAGGTCTACCCGCTCACGTGGGGCACCCTTCACTGTCATGGACGCGGAGGCCAGGAGGTCCTCGATCACCGCGCCGAGCGCCCGGGTATCGGCTGCCAGCGCGTCGATCTGATCTTTGGCGGCATGCGCGTCTCCGTCGCCGAAACGCCGACCGAGCATCTGGACCCGAGTGTGCAGCACCGTCAGAGGAGCCCGAAGCTCGTGGGAAGCGTCGGCGACAAATCTCCGCTGCAGCGCCAAGGCTTCGGTCAGCGGGCGGATTGATCGCCTCGTCAGCAGTATCACCACGGCCACCGATGCGGCAATACCTGCCAACTCGGCGATGACCAGCGAGAGCAGCAGACGGCTGCGACCGAGGTCGTAGTCACTGAGGTCAAGAAGCACGACCACCCTGCCATCGGGCCTGTCGGCGACCAACCCGCGGTAGTGCGTACTGCCGATCTCTGTGGTGAAGGACCCGGTTGGACGCAACAGCAGTTCCGCAACCGGCAGGCCATCGTCGCTGGTGTGCACCTTTCCGTCGCGGTCTCGCAGCACCAACTCCGTTCCTGGCGGCGGATCAACGACATCGTCAGCAGTGGAGGCCACCATGGTCAATTGCGACTCGATCTGCCTGCTCTGGATCTGGCCGTCGACAAAGAACACGGCGGCGCCCACCACGAGAAGGACCAGCGCCAGTGCGAGCGATGCCTGAAGCGCAGCGCGACGGCCGGCGCGATGAATGATCCCGAGGTCGCTAGCCGGTGTCGTCATGTGCCTCCGAACCGATACCCGGTTCCGTGCACAGTCCGGACCACCCCCCTGCCGAGTTTGCGACGCAGATAGTGCACATAGGTGTCGACGACGCCCTCGGTGTCCACATTGTCGAATGCAGACTCCAGTAACTGGCGACGGGTGAAGATGCGGTCCGGTGCGCTCATCAACGTCACCAGCAGTGCTGCCTCTCGTTCGGAGAGTTCGACGTCGTCGCCGGTGGTGACACCGCTGACTGTGCGGGTCAACCGATTCAGGGACACGCCCCTGGCCCGCAGCGTCGCGCCGCCGTCGGGACGTCTCAGCAGAGCGCGCACCCGCGCAAGCAACTCTGGTATCTCGAAAGGCTTGACCAGATAGTCCTGGGCACCACTGTCGAGGCCTTCGACCCGATCGGCGACCGCACCCCGCGCCGTAAGTAACAGCACCGGAGTGCTGATTCCGCGTGAGCGCAGAACGGCGACCAGGTCTGATCCGTCCATGACCGGCAGGCCACGGTCCACGATCATCGCGTCATAGCTGCCGGTGAGACCGCGGTGCAGACCCTGCTGGCCGTCTCGGGCGACCTCGACGAGGTAACCCTCTTCGGTGAACAACTCGGTGAGCAGTGCGCATAACTTCGAGTCGTCCTCGACGACCAGCAGCATCGGCGCTGATCGTCGAACGGTCATGCAGAGAGCGTGCCATGTCAGTTCTGGGAAGTCTCAAAGAAAGCGGTGCCAACATTCGGCGTATGGATTCACCTCGTTCGGGCCTGCGACGCGCCGCCGTCGCATCGTGGGCATTGGCCGGTATCGGTGTCGCCGGCGTTGTGGGCGCCTCGGCGCTGGCCTACGCCGACACCGTCAAGCCCCCCGCCGCGGTTCCCCCTGAGGAAGCGAGCGCTCCCGCACCCGAGGACATCGGTCTGCCCATCGTGGAACCGCCTCCGGTCTCCGATAGCGCGACACCCACCGACGCCCCACCTCCGGTTTCCACGCCCGCCACCACTGACCCACCGCCTGCGCCGGTAGCAGTGCCAACACCGGTGAGCACTGAAGCGCCGATCCCCGAATACACCCCCGAGCAGACCTACGAGCCGGCTCCTGCCCCGGTCACCCATGCCACCCAGGCCCCCACTCAGGCCCCCACCAAAGTCACCACTGCCCCGACGACCAAACGCCGCGTGAGCACTCCGTCGACAGTGCAATCTCCGAATTACTCACCGCATGTGACCGTCTCGCGGGGCTCATGACTATCACGCAACACCATCCCCGGCAACGCATCGTCGAGACCGCAGAAACCCGTTGGCAGCGCTGGACCACGGACATGCAGATCATCGTCACCGACCGCCGTTGCCTTGCCGAGGCGCGCAGGCAAGTCGAGGCCGAGCTGGACGCCGTCGAGGCAGCTGCCTCCCGTTTTCGTCCCGACTCCGAGATCAATAGGGTTGCCGGGTCCTGCGGTCAGCCAGTCGAAGTCAGTGCATTGCTCGCCGAGCTGCTCACCGCGGCGCTCTCAGCAGCGCGGCAGACCGACGGCGACGTCGACCCGACAATCGGCGCCGCCCTGATGGCACTCGACGACCGCACTAGCGCGATCAATCCGGCTGTACCACAAGTGAACTCGATTACTGTGGGGGCGAACTGGACCATGGTCGGCGTCCGCGGCCGGTCGGTCACAGTCCCCCGCGGGGTGGTGCTGGACCTCGGCGCGACAGCCAAGGCCATCGCCGCGGATCGCTGCGCCGCACGGGTACACCGCAGCACCAGCTGCGGTGTGCTCGTGAACCTCGGTGGCGATATCGCCACCGCCGGAACGGAACCCGAGGGCGGTTGGCAGGTGCTCGTCCAAGACAACGAGGACCAACCGGCGGCGATGATCGCGCTGGCACCCGGGACGGCGCTGGCGACATCGAGCACCCTTCATCGCCGCTGGAAACGCGGTCAGCACCAGCTGCACCACATTCTGGACCCGCGAACCGGTTGGTCGGCAGATCCGGTCTGGCGAACGGTCAGCGTTGCCGCGGACAGCTGTTTGGTCGCCAATACGGTGAGCACCGCCGCTATCATCCGCGGCTGGCGAGCCGTGAATTGGATTCGCGCACAAGGCATGCCCGCACGACTGGTGGATGACGCCGGCATGGTTCACACACTGGGCGGATGGCCGCCCGAGAAAATCGGTAGTCCGCGATGACCAGCGAAGCGCTCTGGGCGCTCGGCCGCGGCACAGGCATCACGGCTCTAGGCTTCCTCACCATTTCCCTGGCCTTGGGTATCGCCACCCGGTCCGGTCGCCCGTTACTGATCCTGCCCCGGTTCGCCGTCTCCGATGTCCATCGATTCGCAGCACTGGCCGGAACCCTTCTGATCGCGCTGCACCTGATGCTGCTGTTCGCCGATCCCTACGCACAACTGCGGCTCATCGACTTCGTGGTGCCGTTCCTCGGGGCATACCGCCCACTGTGGCTCGGACTGGGCACACTCGCCTGCGACCTGATGGCTGTTGTCGTCATCACGAGCCTGCTGCGCAGGCGAATTGGACTGCGGGCCTTCCGCGCTGTGCACTGGCTGGCCTATGCGTTGTGGCCGTTGGCTTTTGGGCACGCCCTGGGCAACGGAACTGACAATGGACAGGTCTGGTTCCTGTCATTCGCCGGTGTCTGCGCACTGACCGTGGCAGGCGCCCTGATCTGGCGCCTGGGTGCGAACTACACCGAGTACGCCCGCGAGCGCACCCCGGCCCGCCCATGACGACACCTCGATTACTCCAGACCCAGGGGCCAGGCCTGGCAGAACACCGGCAACGATTCGGCGAACTCCCCGCACCGGACCGAGACACTCTCATCACTTCGCTCAACGAGTCCGGACTGACAGGCCGTGGCGGTGCGGGCTTCCCGACCGGTCGCAAGCTCGCCTCGATCACTGGCCGAAAACCGGTCGTGATCGGCAACGGTGCGGAGGGCGAACCGCTGAGCTCCAAAGATGCCACCTTGGTCACCCGCGCACCGCATCTCGTCCTGGACGGACTCAGCATCGTCTCGACCGCCGTTGCGGCCGACAGCGTGTTCATCTACCTCCCCAGCAGCGCGATCCCGGCAGTCCAGACGGCCCTGCTGGAGAGGGCGGCGGCAACGATGGATCACCACCGAGTCACTGTGCTCGAAGCACCCGACACCTTTGTCGCAGGAGAAGAGTCGTCGGTCGTCAGGCGGATCGAGGGTGGCCCTGCGCTCCCCCGCGACAGGACCGAACTCACTACGACGTCCGGGGTACGCGGCCGACCCACGTTGGTCAATAACGTTGAGACACTTGCCCATCTCGCGCTCATCGCCCGCTATGGACCGACCTGGTTCCGGTCCGTGGGTGATCCGACCCAACCAGGCACCATGCTCGTCACGTTGTCGGGAGCGCATCGGCGTCGTTCGGTCATTGAGACACCCACCGGTGTTCGGTTGCGCGACATCATCTCCGGCGGTAGGCCCGGCAACGCCCACGGCTTGCGTGCGGTCCTGCTCGGCGGCTACCACGGCAGCTGGATCTCGGCAGAGGCGCTGGGCCAGGCACATCTTTCACGCGACGGGCTGGCGATGTTTGCGGCCACGCCGGGTGCTGGGGTCCTGCACTGCCTCGGACGCGACGAGTGCGGGCTCGGGCGCACCGCGGAGATCGCCGCTTACCTGGCCGAGCAGAGCGCTAGGCAGTGCGGGCCGTGCCTGAATGGTCTTCCACGCCTGTCCCAATTGCTTGATGAACTCGCCTTCGGCCACGTCGATGACATACTCATCGACGATGTCCACCGGATGCTCGGCATGGTGGACGGTCGGGGCTCCTGTCGCCATCCCGATGGCACGGCACGGTTTGTCCGCACCGCACTCTCGGTCTTCGCCAGTGATATCGCCCACCATCGACTCGGGTACTGCGAAGCCCTGATCCCCACTGGCCGCGCGCTACGGACTTCAGGGTGAAGCCATCCACCGCAGCCGTCACGCGGTTGCATATCGACTGGACGCGTTGCGATGGTCGCGGACTGTGCACGGAGCTACTTCCGCGCATTCTCACCCGCGACGACTGGGGATACCCGATGGCCTTCGACGGCGCCCGCGAACCGACGGTGCCACGACAGTGCCTGCCCGACGCCCGTCGCGCGGTCACCCGGTGCCCGCGCCTGGCCCTGTCGCTCATCGCCGATAAAGACCCCAGCTAATCAGCCGTATTGGAATCAACGAAAGGTATTGAGGAACAATTTATGTCGATGATCAACGGGCTACCGGCTCACGTCCTGTTCGTGCATTTCATCGTGGTGCTCGCTCCCCTGACCGCAATTCTCGCTGTGCTCTGCGCCCTGTGGCCCGCCGCACGCCGGCGCCTGACCTGGCTGGTACTTGCGTTGGCCGTCATCACGGCGATCCTCACACCGCTGACCACCGAAGCAGGCGAGTGGTTGGAGACGCGGGAGGGCGGATCCGCTGCCCTGCAGGTCCACACCGAGCTCGGGGACACCATGCTCTACTTCTCCGTCGCGTTGGTCGCGGCGGCGGTGTTGCTTGCCTTCGTTCATCTTCGGGAGCGACGCGAACAGTCGCTGAAACCCTTTGCGCAGTGGGCGATTGCCGCCGTGATCATCATCGTCAGCCTGGCCACTGCTGCCCAGGTATACCGCATCGGTGATTCCGGGGCCAAGGCAACGTGGGGAGACGTATCGGCGGAGAGTCCCTGAGACATCATGCCGACACACAAGGCTTCTCGCCGGTGCTTTGGCAAGGCTATGTTGGCTAGCCGCTTCGCTCCTTCATCTATATCGTTGCCTGCGTGTCCAATCCGACCCATCCAGCCGAACCTCACGTGGGTTCGGTTTCATCGAAGCTTAATTGGTTGCGTGCAGGAGTACTGGGCGCCAACGACGGAATCGTTTCCACCGCAGGCATCGTCGTCGGCGTGGCGGCGGCGACCGCAGCACGCGAGCCGATCCTCACCGCAGGCATCGCCGGTTTGGTCGCTGGAGCTGTGTCGATGGCCTTGGGAGAATATGTGTCGGTCAGCACCCAACGCGACACCGAGCGGGCCCTGCTGACAAAGGAGCGCGCCGAGTTGCGCGACGACCCGGCCGCCGAGCTCGAGGAGCTCGCCGCCCTGTATGAAGCCAAGGGCCTGTCGGTGGCGACGGCACGGACGGTGGCGGAGGAACTCACCGACCACGACGCTTTCGCTGCCCATGTCGACATCGAACTCGGAATTGACCCCGAGGAGCTCACCAACCCATGGCAGGCGGCGCTTTCCTCGGCGCTGGCGTTCACGGTCGGTGCCGCACTGCCGTTGATTGCGATTCTCCTGCCTCCGGCGGCGCTGAGAGTCCCTGTCACCGTGGTAGTTGTGCTCCTCGCCCTGGTCATCACCGGGGCGGTGTCGGCGGCGTTGGGTGGGGCTCGCAAGGATCGTGCCGTGATCCGCAATGTCGTGGGTGGCGGCCTGGCGCTTGTCGTCACCTACGCGATCGGGCACCTCGTCGGCGCCGCGATCACCTGATTGCCACAGTGTTTTTGACGACGAATCTGTGAACAGCCCGAAATCGGGGGTGTGCTGACTTATTCTGCACCCTGGCCTGTACAGCCGTGTGCAGCCAGAGGGGAGCACACAGTGATGGACCCGGTAGGTACGCGAGCGATCATCCGACTCAGTGCGGCCGCTATGGCGCTCGGGCTGGTTGTCACCGGTTGCAGTAAGGACGATTCGTCGTCGGCGGCTTCGTCGTCATCATCGGCGTCGGCGACCTCTTCGGCGTCGGCGACCAGCAGCGCTAGCAGCGCCGCGCCCACCTCTGAGGCAGAGGCAGCACCGAATTACGAGGCGCTGCTGGTGAAGGCAGCGGATCTTCCGCAGATCCAGTCGGGACCGTGGGTTGCCGATCCGCCGAAGGTCACCGAAACACCCCCGCCGCCGGACATCTCCCAGACCTACACCTCGGGAACCAATGCGATCAACGCAACGATCCTGGTTACCGATGACGTCGCGATGGCCGCTACGGCGCTCACCGGGTCGGCCAGCAGCGTTCCCTCCCAGGTGACCGGGACACCGGTGCCGGTGCCGTCGGTCACCCCGGACGCGTCGCTGACCATCGGGACATCACCGGACGGCAAGAGCGCGATGGCGGCGCTGCTGTTCACCGTCGAGAACACCGTCGCGATCATCGTGTTCGGTAGCGCGCCAGGGGATCTCAACCCCGTCCCGCAGGACTTCGCTGAAGCCGTCGGCCAAGCCCAGGTCAAGGCAATCGAGGCGGGCCTGCCCGAACTGGGGTGAGTCGGTAGCTACTCGGCGTCGCGGACGGCCGCGAGGCGCGCATCTACCCGAATCAGCGCCTCGTCGAGGGTTTCTACCTTCTCGCCGCGCTTTTCGCTGGCGGGTTGCGCGGCACCGCGGCCACCTTCGGCTTCCACTCTGGCGGCGCCCTGTCGCCGCAGCAGGCTGAAGTTCTTGTCGCGGGCCTGCCGAAGCCGGCTCTGCAGATCCTTCAGCGATTTCTCGTCCATGCGCGCCAAAACGTCGGGATGACTCTCAGCGATCAGTTCGTGTTCCTGCGGGGTCAGATTCACGTGGTGGGTGCTCATCGTTGATTTCTAACGTGCGGCGACCACCCTGGTGCGACGAATCGCCGGAGGGTGCGCTGAACTGTTATGCCGGCGCCATGTCCAGTTCACTGTTCGACCTCGACGTGGTCGGCAGGGGCCGGTTCTTCTCGACCGGCTGCGAACGCATCCCGATTCTCACTATGGTCGGGCCAGGGATTACGGCCGGCTATTGAGGGGTTCGATGAAGCTACGTCACACGGTGGCTATCTTCACCGTCTGCTGGCTCGGAATCATGACTCACTGCCTCTGGCCACCCGGGTACCACCGCGGTGGCGAGATCGCCATCGTCGGCGCCCTGGTCGTCATCGGCGGTTTCGTCTCTGCCATGGTGGGATCCGTCGAACGCGAGAACGCTCAGCGCCGGCTGCAGAACTCGCGACGCCGAATCCATTCTCCCAACGCCGGCGGACAACAGCCCGCGTCGGCCGCCCGACCGAGGCACCTGCACAGCGTGGCTTCAGAGCAATCCGACCAAATCAACACCGCACCAACATATTCGGGCAATCCCGTGTCCTACCCCTCCCCTTTGCGGCCGTTAACCGCCGTTCCCGGACGGCCGAAGACTCCACCTTCGCTCAGCGGCACCGGGGACCAATGACGGCAGACCAGGGACCTTCGACCCTGATCCGGCGTACACACCCTGACTAGCGTCGGGGTTGAAATCAACCGAGACCTGGGGTGCGCCATGCCAGACACACATCCGTCGTCACGTTCGGTGGTGGTCGGCATCGACGGTTCGCGCAATGGCTTGACCGCCGCGTTGTGGGCGGTTGGTGAAGCAGTCTCCCGTGACATCCCACTGCGCCTGGTCTATGCGATCGAACCACAGAACGCGGCGACGTCTGCAGAAAAATCAGCACGCGATCTAGCCGCAGCTGAGACTGCAGTCCGGATGGCTTTCACCGCAGTCGAATCGACCAATACCCAGGTCAAGATCGAAGCGGAAATTCTTCAAGGGCGACCGACGGACATGCTGCTGGAAGCCGGTCGCGGAGCCGAAATGATCTGCGTCGGACCTATCGGTATCAAGAATGCGGCGGCGCGGCGTATGGGTTCAACCGCCGCCGCGCTGGCGACCCGAGCGCATTGCCCCATTGCCATCGTGCGCGGCTACGACGCGGCCGCGAAACCCGGCTACATCGTCGTAGAGGTGGATTCGTCGCCCGATAGTGATGCCGTGCTCAACCTTGGAGTAAAGGAGGCACTGCTTCGCAACGCACCGCTGGTCGTCCTGTCGGCATGGCAGTCCGAACTCAGCGATACGCACGACACGCAGGTCGTTGCTGAGCGCAACCGCCTGGTCGAGGCCGATCTCACCCGTCGTCTGGAGCATCTCACGCGCCGGCACCCCGAGCTCAACGTGACGCCGACCGCCGTCCACGGCAGCCTGCTCGACTACCTCTCCCGTCACGCGCGAGCGATCCAGCTCGTCGTCGTGGGCCGCCGGCGAGCACATGGCGTCGCCGAAATGGTCGGACCCCCCTGCAATGTCGCATTACGGGACACCGATTGTTCGGTGCTCGTAGCCAATCCACTCAATCCACTGTGATGGTCCGCCGTCCAGGACACATCGCCTATCGTTTCCGCAGAAGGAAATCCGGCGTGTTCGCCGCAGCCAACCTAAGGTGCAGACCATGGTGACCGTGTATCTCGTCGACGACCACGAGGTCGTCCGACGCGGCCTCATCGATCTGCTCAGCGTCGATCCCGAACTCGATGTGATCGGCGAAGCCGGATCGGTGGCGCAGGCGCTGGCACAGATCCCGGCGTTACGACCCGATGTGGCCGTGCTGGATGTGCGCCTTCCCGACGGCAACGGGATCGAGCTGTGCCGAGACCTGCTCTCCCGACTCCCCGACCTGCGGTGCCTGATGTTGACGTCGTTCACCTCCGACGAGGCGATGCTCGACGCCATCCTGGCCGGTGCCAGCGGGTACGTCATCAAGGACATCAAGGGAATGGAACTCGCCAAGGCCATCAAAGAGGTCGGCGCAGGTCGCTCTCTGCTCGACAACCGCGCCGCTGCAGCGTTGATGGCCAAATTGCGCGGCGCCGCGGAACGCTCCGATCCACTCTCCGGCCTGACCGACCAGGAACGCGTCCTGCTGGATCTGCTCGGCGAGGGATTGACCAACAAACAGATCGCCGACCGGATGTTCCTGGCCGAAAAGACCGTCAAGAACTATGTGTCACGG
Source organism: Mycobacterium sp. (assembly GCF_965229105.1). Classification (GTDB taxonomy): domain Bacteria; phylum Actinomycetota; class Actinomycetes; order Mycobacteriales; family Mycobacteriaceae; genus Mycobacterium. The sequence continues at coordinate 3,655,742 of NZ_OZ245858.1, read as the reverse complement.
CTCTTGGCCAAACTCGGGATGCAACGGCGCACGCAGGCCGCCGTGTTCGCGACGAAGCTCGACCGGCCACGCCACAGCGAATCCTGATCCCGACGGCCATAACCCAAGCCTGGACTGCGCCGCCGATGCAACAATCACCCGATGACCGCTGAGTCGGGTAGCCCCACCGAAGGTGGGGCCCGGCCGTTGCGGGATCTCTCCGAGCTGCGATTGCGTGAACTGCTCAGCGAGGTGCAAGTCCGCGTCGAGCAGATCATCGAGGAACGCGACCGCGTCGACGGACTCGTCGACGCGATGCTTGCGGTGACCGCCGGACTCGATCTGGACACCACGTTGCGGACGATCGTGCACACCGCCATCGAACTGATGGACGCCCGCTACGGCGCGCTCGGGGTTCGCGGTCACGATCACGAACTGACCGAGTTCATCTACGAAGGCATCGACGACGCCACCCGGGAGCAGATCGGCCACCTGCCCGAGGGACGGGGCGTGCTCGGCGTGCTCATCGACGAGCCCACCCCGATCAGGTTGCACAACATTCATGATCATCCGGCATCTGTGGGGTTTCCCCCGAATCACCCACCGATGCGGACGTTCCTCGGTGTTCCGGTGCGGATCCGCGACGAGGTGTTCGGCAACCTCTACCTCACCGAGAAGGCCGACGGACAACCCTTCAACGACGATGACGAGGTACTGGTACAGGCGTTGGCCGCGGCGGCCGGCATCGCCATCGACAATGCGCGATTGTACGAGCAGGCCCGCGTCCGACAAGCGTGGATGCAGGCCACTCGCGATATCGGCACCGCCTTGCTCTCGGGTATCGATCCAGCAGAGGTGTTTCCCCTCATCGCCGACGAAGCCCACAAACTGATCGGAGCCGAAGTCACACTGGTTGCTGTTCCAGCCGACCCCGACGCCCCGCCTGATGCGGTGCGCGAACTGGTCGTCGTCGAAATGGCCGGCCCTGCCACACCTGTCGAAGATGTTGAACCAATTCCACTCGACGGCAATGCTATTGGCGACGCCTTCTGGAATCGGACGCCGTATCGAGGCCCGCACGTGAAGATTCTCGACCAGGTACTCGGCCACACCGGCCCAGTGTCGATCATTCCGCTACGCACAACCGAGACCGTCGCCGGAGTGGTGATCACCGCCAAGCGGCTTGGTGCACCGCCGTTCACCGACGAACAACTTGATCTGATGGCCACTTTCGCCGATCAGACGGCGCTGGCCTGGCAGCTGGCCACCACGCAGCGCCAGATGCGCGAAATGGATATTCTGTCCGACCGCGACCGCATCGCCAGAGACCTTCATGACCACGTCATCCAACGGCTTTTTGCGATCGGGCTGGGGATGCAGGGCACGATCGCCCGGATTCGCTCCCCCGAAATCCAACATCGGTTGTCCGCAACCGTCGACGATCTCCAAGGTGTCATCCAGGAGATCAGAACCGCGATCTTCGACCTGCACGGCAACGCCGCGGGACCGACCCGGCTGAGGCAACGACTCGACGAGGCAATCGCTCAGTTCGCCGGGGTGGGTGTGAGGATCAACTCACAGTTCAGCGGGCCGCTATCGGTGATCGAGCCCAGTCTGGCCGACCATGCCGAAGCTGTCGTTCGCGAAGCAGTCAGCAATGCCGTCCGCCACGGTGGCGCAACCGAGATCCTGGTACAGGTCAGGGTTGACGATGATGTGAGCGTCGAGGTGACCGATAACGGAACCGGGATCGCCGAAAACATCACCCCCAGTGGCTTGCGCAACCTCCGCCGTCGCGCGGAGGAAAGCGGCGGGACATTCGACGTCCGAAAAGGCCAACAGGGCGGAACGGTGCTGCTCTGGTCAGCGCCTCTGCCGTGAACCTCTAACAGTCATCCGGCGGCTGCGGGGCCGACGGGTTGGCCGGCTTCCTCGGAAAGGAGCTGCCTGCACCGGTTGAGCGTCAACGGGATCAGATGGGAACGGATTCGTGCGTTGTCCGAGAGGCGGCGGTAGACATCGTTGACCAATCGCTCGATATCAGCTGGGCTGCTGTCGCGAGAGCGCGCGCAGAGCATAGAGACCATCGACTGCAGTTCGTCTCGTTCACATTGAGTGGCAATGGTGTTGTGATCGATCACGAGGACCGCGCGACGATGACCGGGATATCCACGCTACGCACCACCGCTGAGCTCACCGAACCGAGCAGCATGCCGGCGAACCCGCCTCGCCCGTGGCTTCCGACAATAACCAGTTGCGCCGACCCCGACCGGTTGATCAGCTCGGTCGCCGGAGGTTCAGATGTCACGACTGACTCCACCTCGACACCGGGATAGCTTCTCCGCCAAGGGGAAAGCACGTCCTGCAATATCGCCGAAGCGTCGGAACGGCTGCTGAGTTCGTCGTCGCATGCGTACGCGGCGACAAGTGGGACGGCGCGTAGCCGCGCTTCCTCAAACGCCAACGCAATTGCGCGCTCTGAGGTAGCCGTACCATCGATTCCCACCAGTACCGGAGCGTCGGCCGCCGTGGGAGCCTTGGCCTCATGCGCGCGTATCACTGCCACCGGGCAGTGTGCGTGATGCAGCACCCCCTCACTCACCGGTCCCAGCAGATGTTGGCCCAACAGGCCGTGGCCTCGGAATCCCACCACCACGGTGTCGGCGCTCTTCGAGCGTTCGACCACGATGTCGACCGGATGCCCGGTCAGCACTTCCCACTCAACCGCCACGGCATTCCCACCGGTGACCTCGGCGACGATCGTGGCGGCCGATTGGAAGATCTCGTCGGCGTCTTGTCGGGACTGCGTCGGCAGCAGTCGTGCGATCGACGATGGATGCGCATGCAGGAGACAGATAGTCAGTCCCCGCAGGGCGGCATCGTTGGCTGCCCACCGGACAGCAGCCGTCGACGACGCTGAGCCATCCACTGCCACCACCATCCGCGGCTGTGTTGACGTGGCTGACATGTCATGGCCTTTCTGCGTTGATCATTCGAACCTCAGGCGAATCGTGAGCCATTGAGATGGATCGCCAGTTCGTCCAGTGGCCGCCGCGGGGTCGCGGGCAACGGATCGGCGTTGATGGGCGCCCAGCCCACCCGCAGCAGCATCTGCGGATAGCTCTCGTCGTCGAACGCGTCCGACCGAATGGCCGCACGAGTCTCGGCAATCTCCAATGGTTCGGTGACCGGGCAGCTTGCCAAGCCCTGCGCAGTGGCGGTCAGCAACACCAGGCTGGTGGCCTCGCCCGCGCGCAACCGGGCCAGTGCGTCGTCTTCGGCGGTGCCCAGCGCCAACAACACGCCGGAATCGTCGGTGGGAGACGTTTCCGATGGTTGGGCCAGCGCCGTGCCGGCGAAGAACCGCCCGGGTACCGGCGACGTGGGGTCGGATTCCGGCGCGTTACGCGCAGGCACCCCGGCGTTGGAGGCGTATCGCCCGGTCCAGACCGTCAGCTCATCGAGGTACTCAGGGTCGGTGGCGTGCTGCCACACCGCCTGCGCCAGTGCCGCACGAAGGTCAGTCGATGGTTCGACGCGCCGCATGACGATCCCCATCCGCGCAGCCCGGACACCCATCAACGAGATGTCACTGTGCGCCACCGGCCAACTGCTGAAGAAGCGCCGGTCGGTCCGACGCCGTGGAATGGCTGCGGCGAGGGCGACATCGACTTCGGCGGCCGGGTGCGGGTGCAGTTCGAGCGAAGCCAGATGCAGGGGCTCGGCAGGGTTGGGAAAGCGATGAATTTTGCTCTGCCAGCCCAGCGCGGCAAGCGCAACGACGCTGTGGTGCAGCGCTGCACCGCAGCTGATCATCGTGTCCCGGCCGTCGGGGTCGGTGTGGACAAGTTGCCGCGACGGATCCGCATACAGGTGCAGACTCGTGGTGCCGACACGCCACTGCCACGGCTGGATGTTGTGCACCGACGGTGCCCTGGCAGCAAGGGCCAACGCCGTTCGCAATGTTGCGGTGCCCGGGAAGTGCGCGCTCATCCGATATTCACCTTCTCTTCACTCGACGTATCCATTGAGAATGCGCGACCGCAGGCAGTTCCGACGAGGGCACGAAGTCACTTCATCAAGGGCAGTCGGCTGCTAATTCACGACTGGCGATCCACCTCGGCCGGCGAGTGACTTTGTACCTGTACATCAGTGACCAATACGTGCTGCGTTTTCGCACGGACCCGTCCTAGGGTCACCTCAGCGGCCTTCGCCGCAGTCCCGCGCACCACGAGGCAGCCACCTATGACGATGAAATCTGAACGCCTATCTGCTCTCGACGCGGGGTTCCTGGAAGCTGAGGATTCCGACCAGCACGCGAGTCTTGCCATCGGCGGCGTGGCCGTAATCGAGGGGCCGGCGCCCGACACGGACGAGTTCATCTCAACGATCAGCGAACGCGTGCAACGAATTCCGCGATACACCCAGGTGCTGCGCTGCCACCCGTTGGATCTCACCGCGCCCGAATGGGTTCATGACGAAGGGTTCGACATCCGCAGGCACGTGCGGCGCACTGCCGTGCCGCAGCCCGGTGACGAGAGCGCCCTGTTCCGAGTCATCGCCGACCTGATCGAGCGTCGGCTCGACCGAGGCCGGCCGCTATGGGAATGCTGGCTGATCGACGGACTCGACGATGGCCGCTGGGCACTGGTGATCAAGGTGCACCACAGCCTCGCCGACGGGATCTCGGCGAGTGCGATGCTCGCTGGACTGTGCGACGACGACCATGTCGCCGCGCACAGCGACTCGCCAGTCCGCGACGAACCCGCCACAGCGGTCAATCGGTTTCGACTGCCCAACCTCAACCCGATATCACTGGCTTCCACTGCGTGGCAGACATCACTCGAAACAGCGCAGACAGCTATGCGCATAGTCGCAGGCGCCACCGAGATCGCCGCGGGCATCTTGACTCCGGCGCCGCAGGATATAACGGGGCCGTTGAGCGACCTGCGCCGGTTCAGCGCCGCGCGGGTAGCACTGCCCGACGTCAAGGCAATCTGTAAGCGCTTCGACGTCACTGTCAACGACGTTGCTCTGGCGGCGATCACGGACAGCTTCCGGGAAGCGATGTTGCGCAATGGACAACCGATCCGGTCGAACTCGCTGCGCACCCTGGTTCCTGTTTCGGTACGCAAGTCGACTGACGTTCACACCCCAGACAACCAAGTGTCGGTGATGCTCCCACTTCTCCCGGTCGAACAAGCAGACCCGCTGGAGCGACTACGCACGGTGCATCGTCGACTGACGAGGTCAAAGTCGGGCGGACAGTCCTCAGCGGCAAGTCTCGCGGTGGCAATGTCGAATCGTATTCCGTTTCCCTTGACGGCATGGGCGGTCCGGATTCTCACCCGCCTACCGCAACGCGGCGTTGTGACGGTTGCGACGAATGTGCCCGGGCCCAGTCATCAGATCAAAGTCATGGGCCGCGCCGTGCTTTCCGTGCTGCCGCTCCCTCCCATCGCCATCCACCTGCGGCTGGGGATAGCAATCACCAGCTACGCCGACGAGCTCTCTTTTGGCGTCCTAGGTGACTTCGACGGCTCGGTGACCGCCGATGAGATAGCCCGTGGGATCGAGGACGGGATCAAGCGTCTCGTCACGATAACGCGCACACACAAGAAGGCATCAGGAACCCGAGATCAGCGGCTCTCATCGTGAGCGGTACCAGCCAGCTCAGTCATCAGAAGTGAAGGGGCACAATATAACCGGTACCTTGGCGTGATGCAGAAGGTTCAGGCTGGTCGAGCCGAACAACCCGCGGGCCAGCGCATTGCGGCGTCGGCTTCCCACGACCACCATCTGTGCATCCTCTGCGTGCTGCAGTAGCGCGTGACTCACCTTGACCGGTCCGCACACCAGCGTGACCTTTACGTCCGGATACCGGGTGCTGAACGGTTCCACCTGCTTGTTGAGGTGCTCCCACTGCTTGGCCTCCAAGGCATCCCAGTCGATCACGAACGGAATGGTGACACCGGCGGCGGGACGTGACCGCGACAAGGAGTGAACGGCACGCAGCGGGACACCGAGAACATCGGCTAACTCGAAGGCAGTCCCCAAAGCACCGCCGTCGACGGCCGACCCATCGACACCGACCACGATCGGTTGGCCGGTAGGCGCCAAGGAATTGCCGCGCCACGCCACGGTGGGACACTCCGCACGCGTCAGTATCGCCAGCGTCGTCGACCCGACGAGCACGGCGCCCAATGGATTCACGTCGGCGCAGCCCAGGATCAACAGACGGGCCGCTCGGCTCGCCGCGCCCAGGGCCACGTCGGCCGGTTCGTCAGCTGAGGAGGTGGTCAAGGTCAGACCCGGATGCTCCTTGCAGACAGCCTCTTTCGTGGCCTCGAGGATCAGAGCGGCGGACTCCCGATGCTCGGTGATCGCTGCTGCGCGGATGGCCGCGGCTGCCTCCGACGGGTTGTGCCCCAGATAGGGTGTCGCGGTGATGATGTGCAGCGGCACACCCAGACGCTCGGCAACCCCAGCAGCCCAGCAGGCTGCGTGAAGCGCGACGAAAGAACCGTTGACCCCAACTACGATCGGTGCCGCATTCTCAGACATGGTTCCAGTTCCTCCTGCTCGGCGCTGTGCCGTCCCGATACCCCAATGCGTTGTACTGGAAGCTATTTCGGGGCTGTCAGCACAACCTTCAGCGCACCGGTTTCCCCTGCGCGGCTGAAGACGTCATAGGCGGTTTCGAACTCTCCCAGGGAAAATCGGTGAGTGATCATCGGCGTGGTGTCCAGTTGATTATTTGCGACGAGACCGATCAGTGTGGGTGTCGAATGCGTGTCCACCAACCCGGTGGTAATGGTCAGATTCTTGATCCAGATGTCTTCAAGATGCAAGGTGGCCGGCGCGCCGTGCACACCGATGTTGGCGACGTGGCCGCCAGACCGGACCAGGGAGATGGCCTGCTCGAAGGTTTCTGGTCGACCCACCGCCTCCATCACCACATCAGCGCCCAGTCCCCCGGTCACTTCGTCGATGATCGTGCGCGCCACGTGATAGTCGGCGTTGACGATGATATCGGCGCCGAACTTCATGGCCGCCTCCAGTCGCGATTGCGCAATGTCGATGGCGATGATGTGGCTGGGGCTGTACAACTGCGCCGTCAGAATCGCCGCCAATCCGATCGGGCCCGCCCCGATGATCGCCACCACATCGCCCGGCCGGACCCGGCCGTTGAGCACCCCGACTTCAAAGGAGGTCGGCAGAATATCGGCAAGCATCACCATCTGTTCGTCGGTGACCCGGTCAGGAACTTTGTGGGTGGAATTGTCGGCGAAAGGCACACGGACGTACTCAGCTTGGGTGCCGTCGACCAGGTGTCCCAGGATCCAGCCGCCACCGCCGAGGCACTGCCCGTATTGGCCGTCCCGGCAGTAGCGACAGGTGCCACAAGCACTGATACAGGACACCAACACGCGATCGCCGACAGTCAACCGGCGCACCGCCGAACCGACGGCCGTGACCGTACCCACCGCTTCGTGCCCCAGGATGCGGCCCCGCTCGACTTCGGGGACGTCACCGGCGAGGATGTGCAGATCGGTGCCGCAGATCGTCACCGCATCGACGCGGACGATGGCGTCGGTGGGGTGCTGAACGGTAGGGTCAGGCACCTCGTCCCAGGACCGTTGTCCCGGTCCGTGAAAAACCAATGCCTTCATGGGTGTAACTCCCTGTCCGGGTGAAGAAGTCGACGATCTTCAGATGGCGAGACTGCACACTTCTTGTGCTTCGGCGACCGTTTCGCCCACCGGACGCCCGGTATCGATGTGGTGGGCCCCGCCCCAGAAGCGACCATCATGGTCGATGGCCGAGGCGATCTGCGGGGTGGCGTCGGAGGTGGTGACGCCGCGGTCCGCGATCCGCGCGATGGCTTCGTCGAGGGCCACGGTACATACCAATTCCACTGTTGGACAGCGTTCTTGGCGGCCCATCTCCTCGGCTTTGGCACGTTGTTGCGGGTCGCGCCAGGTGCCGTCAAGAATCACCGGATGGCCGCCGGCAAGCAACAGACGGGCCCGGCGCAGCATCGTCGCGTACACCGCATCGATCTTTTCTGGACTGTAGAGACCAGCGTTATACGTGCCGGCCGGGCCCTCGATCTCGCCGTCAGACTGCAACTGAAGACGGATGTCGTCGCTGGAGATCACCTGCGCATGAGTGCGTTCGCCCAGCGCGCGGGCCAATGTCGTCTTGCCCGTGCCTGGTCCACCCCCGACAAGTACCAACCGCACGGTGCCGGCGCGAAGGTGTTGTAGCGCCAGTTCGAGGTGCCTGCGGGCGTCGGAGGCCGCCTTGTCGCGGTCCCCCTGGTCCACTCTGATGCAGTCGACTTTTGCCCGCACGACAGCCCGGTAGGCAATGTAGAAGTGCACCAATGCTTCTGGGCCCGGGTCGGCGGCCAAGTGGCGGTACTGCTTCAGGAAAAATTCAGCGAGATCGTCTCTGCCGAGGAATTCAAGATCCATCGCCAGGAACGCTGCGTCGTCGAGGCTGTCGACGAACCGCAGTTGGTCATCGAACTCCAGGCAGTCCAGTAACACCGGGCCGTCTGGCAGGCAGAAGATATCGTCGGCGATCAGGTCGCCGTGTCCGTCGAGGATGCGGCGATCGGTGATGCGGTCGGCAAACAGTGCCGCGCGTCCGTCGATGAATTGCATTGCCAGGCGCTGCACCTCGGCCAGCGATTCGGAGGCCAACAATGCCGGCGCATAGCGGTGCAGCTCGGTCAGGTTCTCGCTCCAGCGCGCAGTGATCGCCGCGACCTTCGCGCAGTCGTCGATCTTCCGGGACCGGGCGGCACCGGCGTGGAACTGCGCGAGCGTCCTGGCTATCGCCGACAGATGGTCTTCGACGGGTTCACCTCGCCGCACCATCGATGCGAGCCGAATCGAGTCGGGGTATCGGCGCATGACGATCACCGGCTCCTGCTGGCCGCCCGCCGGATCGGTGAGATGGGCGATTCCGAGGTAGCTGTCGCGGGCCAGCCTGCTGTTGAGCTGAACTTCGCGCTGACAAGCCTCCTCACGCCGTTGCACCGTACTGAAATCGAGGAAGTCGGTGACGACCGGCTTCTTGCTCTTGTACGCCCGGTCCCCGATCAGGACGACCATCCCTGTGTGGGTCTCGTGCACTTCGGGCGGCTCCGAGGCGTCGATGGCTGCGTTGTTCGACGCGGCGATCACGCCCGGTGCTGAGTTCATACCCATGATCGTCACTCCAGTGCAGGTCAGCCGGTAGCGCCCAGAGTCCCTGCACACCCGCCACAGGTCCTGCGTCATCCGGGCACAAAGACCCTGGCGAGCACAACCGGGAAAGAGCCATAGTTCCCGGTATGACGCAACAGGAGCAGCCATGACGCCGAAAACAGCGGTACCAAGCGACGTCATCGCCGATGCTGTGCACCTGGCGTGCCGGGCACCGTCGATCCACAACAGTCAACCGTGGCGATTCGTCGGCAAAGGTGGCGGAGTCTTGCAATTGCATCTGGATCGCGACCGGCTCGTCGCCACCGATTCCGCAGGGCGGCAGGCACTACTCAGTTGCGGCGCGGTGCTCGATCACCTCAGGGTCGCCATGGCCGCAGCCGGTTGGCTGGCCGATATCGAGTACTACCCGAACCCCAACGATCACGATCATCTGGCGTCGATCGAATTCGCCCCGATACAGTTCGTCACCGAGGCGCATCGTCGCCGGGCGGATGCAATCCTGATCCGCCGCACTGACCGCTTGCCCTTTGCGGCACCCTCAGGTTGGGATGCACTCGAACCAGTGCTGCGTCGAACTGTCGGTGCTGATCTCGCGTTGTTGGATGTCCTACCTGCGCAGTCCCGTCCGCGGCTGGCCGAAGCGTCCCAACTGACCGAATCGCTGCGACTCTACGACTCCTCCTACCACGCCGAACTCGCTTGGTGGACAGGACCGTTCGGAGCAACAGACGGTATTCCGAACAGCTCGTTGGTATCGGCGGCCGAAAGTGACCGTGTCGACATCGGTCGTAACTTCCCGGTCACCCATCACAGTGACCGCCGGATGGAGGTCAACGAAGACAGGTCGACGTTGGTGCTGCTGTCTGCGCTCGACGACACACCGCGCGACGTACTGACCTGTGGCGAAGCGCTGTCGGTGACCCTGCTGGAGGCGACCATGGCCGGTTTGGCCACCTGCCCGCTGACTCACATGACCGAGGTCGAGGCCAGCCGCGAGATCCTTTGCGGGTTGTCTGGGCGGGCGTTACCGCAGGTATTGATCCGGGTCGGCGAGTTCCCGCCGGTGGAAGACGTCCAACCGCTGACCCCCCGCCGTCCTCTGAGCGATGTCCTCACCTGGCAGTCGGCCGATCAGAATTAGGCTCCACTGCTGACGGCGTCGATCTCTGAAGGCGCGCCGACTGTTTCGTGCAGACGCTCGATATCGGCCAGATTGGGTGTGGCGGTGCCCGGCGTCATCAACATTGCTGTCCCCGCAGCGATTCCGAGCCCAACCGCATCACGCAGCGACCAGGTACGGCTCAGTCCGACAGCAATGCCGGCCACCATCGCGTCACCCGCGCCGACGCCGCTGATGGCGTGTACAGGTAGCGCCGGGAATCGCTGAGACGTCGTCGATGTCACCACCAGTGCACCTTCGGCGCCCTTCGACACCACGACGGCTTGCGTGACCCCTCGCTCGATGAGCTCTCGGGCGGCTGCGATCTGGTCCGGCTCGGTTGCGAGCGGGCACTCGGCGAACTCCCGTAGCTCACGCAGGCTTGGTTTCAGCACGAAGACGCCGTGATCGACGCCGGACAGCCCACCGCCGGAAGTGTCGAGAATAAACAACGCACCCAGTTCTGCGCAGATATCCGCCACCCGCTGGTGAAAGTCCGGCGCCACACCGGGCGGCAAACTGCCACTGGCGATGACGAATTCGGCGGACAGAGCGGCGTTGCGCAGGATTTCCAAACACTGCAATTGCTCGCCGTCTGTCACCGTCGGTCCACTCAGGACGAACCGATACTGACGACCGCTGCTGGATTCGTCGACAGTGAAGCTCTCCCGTGTCGCGGCCGCTATGGCGATGCAGTGCAACGGGACGCCGGCCTGTGCGACCAGGTCCGTGAGAAGTCCGCCCGTTGGTCCACCGGCGGGAAACACCGCCGCTGTCGAGGCGCCGAGTACGCGCGCCACCCGAGCCACGTTGATGCCACCACCGCCGGGGTCGTACCGGACCTCGGAGCACCGAATCTTGTCGGTGTGGCGCACCACATCGGCGCAGGTGGTGATGTCAAGGGCGGGGTTCATCGTCAGAGTGACGATCGTCGTGCGATCACCGGAGTCGGTCTGGCTTGGTCTCATCACGATCGCTTTCCTCGGAGAAACTGCTGTGCACTCGCACGGACGTACTGGTTACGGGGTGAACCGCACATCTGCCACTGCATCCGACCACTTCTGGTGGGCCGGCCATAGGGGCCGAAGTCCTTTATGCAGTGAGCCATTCGTCAGCCCATCCGGGCTCAGGACTTTCGGGCCGACGCCAAGGACTACCGGCCCTAGTCCCCGACGGCTCGTCGCCGCGAGACTAGGACGTATGACCATGTACAGACGGCAGGTGACGCTGGCCGCGGCAGCGGTTGTGCTGCTGTACGGCGCTCGGCGGTACTTCCGCGACTGGGGCACAACCAAAGAAGAGTGCCGCATGCCCCTGCCGGGCGACGAGCTGATGAGACAGCCCGTACTGCGGAGCACCGAAGGGGTGTCGATCGCCCGGTCGGCAACCGATGTCTGGCCATGGCTGGTGCAAATGGGCCAGGACCGGGGTGGACTCTATGGCTATGAGCTGCTGGAGAATTCGCTCGGATTGCAGCACCGCACCGCTGACCGGGTCCACTTCGAGTGGCAACAACTCGAGGCTGGCGATGTCGTCCGGCTGGCTCCGCGTGGATGGCTCGGAATGTCGAAGGGCGTCGCGCTCAACGTTGTCGAGGTGATCAAGGAAGAGACCATCGTGCTGCACTTGGGGCCACCCGCTCTGCCGTGGGAAACGGTGTGGTCTTTCCATCTCATCCCCCACTGGGATGATCAGTGCAGACTCCTGGTCCGGACCCGGGTCGCCTTACGTCACCCTGGCGAAGTGCTGCTGGCCGAGCTGGCCGGCCCCGTCACAGCGTTGATGACCCGCGGGATGCTGCTGGGTATTCGCCGCAGCGCCGAGCATGCGGCCACCAGCACGTCTGCTGCCCCACCGCCACTGCACAGCGGGTAGCGCCGTGACTGGCTCGCCTGCGAATCGTCGTGATGTGGTCCGTCAACGGCTTCTGCAGCTACTCGTCGTCGTCACGGTGTCTGCTTTGGCGGCAGGTGGTGTCGCGTGGTTCTGCGGTGCGACGCAGATCGCCGACGGGCTGTGGTCGGCGGGCACGTTGGTCGCCCTGCTATCGGCGCTGTGGTTTGTGATTGCCGCGTTGCGACATGGCCGGTTCGGTGTCGACATCATCGCGGTGCTGTCCCTGCTCGGCACCCTCGCCGTGGGTGAGTATCTGGCCGGTGCGTTGATCGGAGTCATGTTGGCCACCGGTCAGGCGCTGGAGAGCGCGGCCTCGCGGCGAGCCGCCAAAGATCTCCGTTCACTGCTGGAGCGCGCGCCGAAAGACGCCCGTCGCCGCACCGCCGACGGCGTCGTCACGGTGCCTCTCGCAGAGGTCGCCGTCGATGACGTTCTGGTGGTCGGCCCGGGTGAGATGCTTCCGGTTGACGCCCGAATCGCCTCGAAATGGGCGGTGCTCGACGAATCCGCGCTGACGGGCGAGTCTGTGCACGTCGAGCTGCAGAAGGGACAAGAAGCCCGAAGCGGGACAATCAACGCCGGGGGGGCTATCGAGATCCAGGCCACCGCCACCGCCGACGACAGCACGTATGCGGGCATCGTGCGTCTGGCCCGCGAAGCCGCCGCGACCAGTGCACCCGTTGTGCGCCTGGCCGATCGGATCGCTCAGTGGTTCCTTCCGCTGACCTTGATCGTCGCCGGCTCGGCTTGGTGGTGGAGCGGATCTGCCGCACGCGCGGTGGCGGTGTTGGTGGTCGCGACGCCGTGTCCGCTGCTGCTGGCCGCACCCGTGGCAATCGTGTCGGGATTGTCTCGGGTCTCGCGATTGGGCGTCATCGTTCGCGGCGGCAGTGCCTTGGAGAATTTAGGTCAGGCCACCACCCTGGTGCTGGACAAGACCGGCACGGTCACCAGCGGTCGACCGCGAGGCACGGACGTCGTGGTGGCCACGGGTTGGACGCCGGCAGAGATTTTGCGTCTGGCCGCGTCAGCCGACCAGTTCTCGCCCCACGTCCTGGCCAAGGCGATTGTGCATGAGGCCATCAACCGCGGCCTGCCGCTCAGCTTGCCGACCGACGTCGTCGAGGAAGCGGGTAAGGGAATCGCGGCGATCGTCGACGGCAGGCGAATCACCGTCGGTAACCACGCATTGGCTACCGATCCTCCAACGTGGGCGGCCGCCGCGCTGTCCCGCGCGACATTCGACGCCGCCGTCGTGGCATGGGTGAACGTGGACGGCGAACTTGCCGGCGCGATCCTGCTGTTGGATCCGGTACGGCCCGACGCATCGCGCACCATCCACCGACTTCGCGCCGCCGGCATCAGTCGGGTGATCATGCTGACCGGCGATCGCCGCGGCCCCGCAGAGCAGATCGGCGCCGTGCTCGGACTCGACGAGGTGAGGGCGCAACAGACTCCCGCAGACAAGGTCGCCGGGGTTCGCGCCGAACGGGAGCACGCGGTGACCGTCATGGTCGGCGACGGTGTCAACGATGCACCCGCTCTTGCCGCTGCGACCGTGGGCGTGGCGATGGGCGCCCGTGGCTCGACCGCGAGTTCTGAAGCGGCTGACATCGTCTTGACGACAGATCGACTCGATCGACTGGCCGACGCGATGGTCGTCGCCAGGCGGTCACGGCAGATCGCGCTGCAAAGTGCGATCACCGGCATGGTGTTGTCGATTCTCGCAATGGGATTCGCGGCGGCCGGACTACTACCGGCGGCGATCGGCGCGCTGCTCCAGGAAGTGATCGACGTGGCCGTCATCCTCAACGCCTTGCGGGCACTGCGGGCAGGCGCCAGTGAGATGTCGTCCTTGTCCGCCTCCACACAGGGGTTGATTCGCAGATTCTCCGCGGAGCACGAAGGGATGCGCGAAGACTTGCTACTCCTTCGGGACACTGCCCACGAATTGGCCATCGGCGAACGGGACGCGGCGCTGGCGTTGCTACGTCGCACCGATGCCTTTGTCCAGGACACGCTGTTGCCACATGAGCATGCCGAAGACCGGTCTTTGTATCCGGCGCTGGCCCAGCCACTGGGCAGTCCTGAAGTCACCGCGACGATGAGCCGGATGCACGCCGAGATCGACCGATTGGCTTATCGCTTGCACGCGCACCTGGAGAGCGCGAACACTGCGGGCGCCATCGAGGACGCGCAGACCGAGGATCTGCTGGCCTGCCTGTACGGGTTGCATGCTTTGCTGTCGCTGCATTTCGCCACCGAGGAGGAGAGCTACTTCGCCTTGCTGTCAGACGGCGTCAGCCACAGCTAATCTGCGGCATCTTTTGCTGCGGTGTCGGAGAGGTCGACCAAGAACCGATTTCCGCTGGTCACTAACGGCTTCGGTGAACTTGGAACTACACTCGACGACGTCTCCGCAGATATCTGGAGGCGGAGGCGGGGGCTGTGTGGACAGCGACGAACGGAATTCGACTTTCGCGGCATTGGGCCGTAGTGCTGTGGCTGGAAACTTGCACGCACAGCTCGATGAGTTGTTGGGTGCCCGCGACCAGATGGAGCGATTCCTCCACGTGCTTGTCGGCCTGGCCTCGGATTTGGACCTCGATGCCACCCTCCATCGCATCGTGACCGCAGCGATGGAGCTGACCGGGGCGCGCTATGGCGCACTGGGTGTGCGCGGACCTGACGGCTCGCTCGTCTCATTTCTGCACTCGGGCATCGACAGCGTGACCGCTGACAAGATCGGCCATCTGCCCGTCGGCAAGGGCGTCCTCGGCGTCTTACTCGATGAACCGGAACCATTACGGCTCGAAGATCTGCGTGCGCATCCCGCCGCCGTCGGATTCCCCGAACACCATCCGCCCATGCTCGCCTTCCTCGGGGTACCCATCACGATCCGGCAGAGCACGTTCGGCAACCTCTATCTCACCGAACCGGTGGCGCGGCCGGCCTTCACCGAATCCGACGAAGTCGTTGCCCGCGCGCTCGCGTCGGCTGCCGCGGTCGCCATCGACAATGCGCGATTGTTCGACCGGGTGCGGAGCACCGCCAAATGGATGGAGGCCAGCCGGGCGATCACCACAGCATTGGTCTCCGACGTCGCTCCGACCGTCTCACCACTGCACCTGATCGCCGAGAGCGCCTGCCAGCTGGCCGACGCCGAGCAGGCCATTGTGCTTCTCCCCGATGATGCCGACCTGGCGCCGGAAGACGTTGCGACTCTGGTTGTTTCGGCGGCGGTGGGGGTGCTGGCAGAAGAAGTAGTAGGTCAGCGGGTACCGGTGGAAGGTTCGACGACCGGTGGGGTGTTCCGTTCGGGCGTACCGCTGGTCACCGAATCGTTTCTCCACCCCATCCAGGCCTTCACCGATGTCGCGCAGCGGCCGGCGATCGTGATGCCGCTTCGCGCGCAGCAGTCTGTTCTCGGTGTGCTCGTGGTAGCCCGGCAATCGGATCAAACCCCTTTCGACGCAAGCTATCTGGAACTTTTGAGCGACTTCGCCGATCATGCGGCGGTCGCGCTCAAACTGTCCGAGAGCCGTGCCCAGGCACGCGAGTTATCACTGATTGTCGATCGCGAGCGGATCGCGCACGACTTGCATGACCACGTCATCCAACGACTTTTTGCCGCCGGGATGGATTTGCAAGGGACCATCGCTCGATCACGGTCTCCCGAGATCACCAAACGGCTGAACCGAACGGTGGACGATCTGCAGTCCACCATCGAGGAGATCCGCAGCCGAATCTTCGCCCTCCAGTCCAACGGCGACGAGAGCGACTTTCGCCAGCAGGTCCAGAACGCCATCGCCGATCTGACCGATGACCGCGACATCGTGACAACGGTGCGGATGTCGGGGCCCCTCAGTGCTATCGATGCGAAACTGGCCGAACATGCACTACCCGTCATCATCGAAGCGGTGAGCAATGCGGTAAGGCATTCCGGCGCTACACATCTGACCATCGACGTCAATGTCGCCGACGACTTGACCATCGACGTCATCGACGACGGCTGCGGTATCGACTCCGACAATCTACGTCGCAGCGGGCTGGCGAACCTCCAGCACCGCGCGGATGTGGTGGTTGGCAGCTGCGATATCAGAAATGCTCCTGGCGGCGGCACTCAGCTGCGCTGGGTCGCGCCTTTGGGTGGGTAGACCTGCGACGAACGGCTTGGACGCAGCACCAGCCACGTCAACCACCGTGAGGTCAGCACGACAGCCAGTCCAACCGGCAGCACGAGTGGCGCCGTCGGCAGCGACACTCCCACCAGCAGCATCAGACCAAATACCACGGCGGCGCCCAGGAGGGTCAGTCGCGGCAAGGTCCACGGTGTCGTCACCCGGAACCGTTGGGAAAGCAGTATCCCCAGGACCAATGCCACCGTATGCCCCACCGCGGTGAAATCGGCGGCCGTAGCGCCCACCACGACCGCCGCCACCGTCAGCCAGCCAACGATCCACGCCGGGCGCCAGTCCAGCGGGATCGCCGCAGTCAACGTGCCGAGCACGGCGACGGCACCGTAGCTCAGCCCGACATCACTGACACCGGCAGCCGACATCGGCAGCCATCCGACCTTGATCGCGGCAGCCAGCCCCGCGGCCACGACCACGGTGGCCCCGACGTGACCGAGCGCGAATGCCTGTATCAACCGCCGGCTGCGCCAGAACAACTCTGCCAACGCCAGCAGGCACACCAGTCCGGGCAACAAGACATACGTCTGACCCTCCGCTGTGACGAAGGCACTCCCCAGCAGGGTTCCGAGGTGGCCGCGGCTCAGGTTGTGCAGATTGGTGCTCAGCGCAGCGATCACGTCGGCCTGCACCCTTGGCCCTAGCGCCAGGAGCGTGGTCGCGATCACGAGCAACGCCGTCGCGTAGGCCACGGTGACCCGCACCGGGAGCACACTGCCGAGAATTCGCGAGAACATATGGCTTTGAGCCTACCGGTGTAATCGGCGCGTGCGACTGAGCACCTTCAGTGACGAAACGCAGGTCAGACGTCCGTTCCCGCTCACCGTCACATCGATCCGCCACTGGTGACTTTCGGCCCTATGCCCTTATTTGGCAGAGGTGCTGAGATTTGAGGCGCGACTCGATAGTCGCCTTTCTCGTGGCACAACGTCGTTGCCACTGACGAGACGGTCCCGGAGTCGTTCTGGCGGCTCCGGGGCCGTCGCCACCACAGAGCTGCTGCTGGGGGCTTTCAGTCCAATCAATCTCAACGGCTTGACGACCGCAGCGCTCCGGTGCGGAGCGCTGGCCTGATATTGGCCATGATGCGTTCGAGCAGAGCGCGGTAGCCCGAACCGTCGTCGACGAGTCCGGGAGGTCCGTTGTGGAGCAAGAAGGCATCGACGCGCCGGTCGATAGGCCAGTCGGCCCGCTGACTGGCGAATTCGGAGCGAAGGAACTGCCACGCGATGTCGTCGAGCTGCTCCTGGGTCAGCTCCCTGCGCTGGGTCGGCGTCATCATCACCTCTCTGGGGCGGCATTTATCAGCTCTCATCGTTTCGGCCCAACCGTGCTCGGGGTAGAGACCAAGGTCACTACGTCTTCTAGCGGCCACGTTGCACAGCATTCGAAAGACATTCGGCCCTAGGGCGATGACACGAGTGTGTCTAGCCTCGCTTTCATGACGATGGGCAAGAGATGTGTTGCGCTGGCGGCGGCGCTCGCCGCGACCACGGGAATCACGCTCTATTACGGCACGCTGCGACCGTGGATGTACACCTGGGGCGCCGACAGCACCGAGGCTGCGGACGCGCTTCCCGGTGATGAGCTGATTGCCGCCGAATCGCGCCGCACCACAAGGGCACTCACGATCAGCGCACCCCCGGCGATGGTCTGGTCGTGGCTGGTACAGATCGGCGAAGACCGCGCCGGCTTCTACAGTTACTCGCTGTTGGAACGAGCCGTCGGCGCGAAGATTCACAACGCCGACGTCATTCATCCGGAGTGGCAGCAGATCGGTGTCGGCGACACAGTCTGGCTGGCCCGCCGCTATGGCGAAGGTGCCCGCCAGATCGTGGCGGCGGTGGAACCCGAGTCTTATTTGATACTCATGTCACCGAGCGATTTCCGTCGCGCACAGCGAGGCGAACGGGCCGAGGGCGCGTGGTGCTTTTACCTACGGACCGCCAACAGTGGGACGCGGCTGCTCGTCCGCGGCAGTGGCGGCGCCGTCGGTCATGCCAGCTTCGACATCCCGCATTTCATCATGGAGCAGAAGATGATGCGGGGTATTCGCGATCGGGTGCAGCGTGCCGTGCGTGAAATCCCTTAGCGGACGGGTCTTTTCAGGGTGCATACGAAATCAGGATCGCCGCGCGACGATCACCGGGACGCGAGCGGCGTGGACGATCGCGGTGCTGACCGATCCGAGCAACATCCCGGCAAAGCCACCTCGGCCGTGACTGCCGACCACGAGGAGCTGAGCAGCCGCAGATTCGTCGAGCAGGTGGCGAGCCGGGTGGTCGAGCACGATGCGGGGGTGCACAGTGACGTCGGGGTACTGCTCGTGCCAGCCCGCCAGACGCTCAGCCAGCGTCTCGCGAGCGATGCCGATCACAGCGGACCGGTCGGTTCCAGGGAAACCGGACATATCGTCATCGCTCCACGCGTGTAGGGCAATGAGATCCACACCGCGCCAAGAGGCTTCATCGTAGGCGATCTCGGTGGCCAGTTCCGAGGCCGGAGAACCGTCGATGCCCACCAGTACTGGCGCGTGCATCGCTGGTGCAGCGGCCGGGGATTCTTCGTGAATGACCGCGACGGGGCAGTGCCCGTGGTGCACGACGCCGCCGCTGACGGATCCGACGATACTGCTTTGGAGGGCGCCCAACCCGCGGCACCCGACCACGAGCAGCTGCGCGTCTTTGCTCAGATCGATCAACGTCTGCACCGGCGATCCGCAGATCACCTCACCGCTGACCCGCACTCTGGGCTGGGCCGCGTGCACGGTGTCCACAGCAGCACTGACCACCGTCTGAGCATGTTCGATCTGCCAATCGAAGACCTCTTGGGGAATCGGTGCCACGGCAAACCCCATGGCCGCCAAGCCCAACGGCACTGTGCTCCGTACATAGACGATGACAAGTGGGACCTTGCGCATCCCCGCCTCGCGCGCCGCCCACCGCACAGCTTGCGACGAAGACGTGGAGCCGTCGACACCGACCACAATCCCTGTGTGCGCTTCCGACGTGGTCATAGTGCTCCCCTAGATGCCTTGTCGATCAGTGCTGCGGAGATACCTCCGTCGAAGGCCACGCTAGGCCGTCACCGGGCGGCCGGGCCTGAGGCATTGGTCCCCGAAACGATGGGCTTTCGCCCTTGGTCGACAGGGTGGAGTCGGTGGCTGCGGGGCTTTCCAACTGATATCCCTCATCGGAGGGGACCTCCGGCCCTATCGGCGAAACGTGCGGAGTAGTCAGATTGAGTCGTCGGAGAGTGACGAGAGGAACCGTCGATGACGATCCACCCGAGCCGAGACGTCTCTGCGGCCGTCTTCCGCGATCGGCGCGAAGCAGGCCGTGTCCTCGCAGACCTGCTGACGGCATATCAGGGTCGCGAAGACGTAGTCGTACTCGGCCTGGCCCGCGGTGGTGTTCCCGTTGCCTGGGAGGTGGCCCGAGCCTTGGGCGCCCCTCTGGACTGTTTTGTGGTGCGCAAGCTCGGCGTGCCCGGACACGGTGAATTCGCCATGGGCGCCATCGCAAGTGGCGGGCGAACCGTACTCAACGACGACGTGGTCCGCGGGCTGCGCATCACCTCACAGCAGCTGCGCGACGTTGTCGATGCAGAGGGCCGGGAGCTTGTCCGGCGCGAAGTCGCCTACCGCGGCGACCGCGCTCACCCCGAGCTCGCGGGCAAGACGGTCATCCTCGTCGACGACGGCCTGGCCACCGGCTCCAGCATGTTCGCTGCCGTCCTCGCTCTGCGCGACCAGCAACCCGCACGCTTGGTAGTCGCCGTCCCCGCTGCACCAGAATCCACCTGCCGGGAATTCGAAGGGATCGTCGACGATATCGTCTGCGCCTCGATGCCAACGCCATTCACCGCGGTCGGCGAATCCTATTGGGATTTCACCCAAGTGTCCGACGATGAAGTACGCCGCCTGATGGCGACGCCGACCGTGAGCACCACCGCCCCGCCATCACCGCGGCACAATGCTGCAGAAGCCATCAGGCTGATAGTCGAACCTGCGCCCAATGGGGTACCCCCCCGGGAGGCGCTCGAGGACATCATCGGGAATGCGCGGATCATCCTGATCGGCGAAGGCTCCCACGGGACACACGAGTTCTATCGGGCCCGCGCCGATATCACCCGCTGGCTGATCGAGGAGAAAGGTTTCACCGGCGTTGCGGCCGAGGCGGATTGGCCGGACGCATACCGAGTGAACCGGTTCGTCCGCGGTCAGGGTGACGACCGTAACGCTGACGAAGCACTACAGGGCTTCGAACGGTTCCCGGCCTGGATGTGGCGCAATGAGGTGGTCCTCGACTTCGTCGACTGGCTGCATGGTTACAACCGCCGCCAGCGCGACCGCCATCGTGCCCAGACCGGCTTCTACGGGCTCGACCTGTACAGCTTGCATCGGTCGATGGAAGAGGTCGTCGACTACCTTTCGGATGTCGACCCCGCCGCTGCAGCACAGGCCCGGCACCGCTACGGGTGCTTCGATCACGCCTCGGGCGACGACGGGCAGGCGTATGGCTACGCCGCCGCCTTCGGTGCAGGTGAGTCTTGCGAGCGTGAGGTGGTGACACAGCTGGTCGAACTGCAGCGCAACCGACTCGACTACCTACGCCACGACGGCGCGTCCGCCGAGGAGGAGCTGTTCAACGCGCTTCAGAACGCGACGGCGGTGCGCGACGCGGAAGCCTACTACCGCACCATGTTCCGCGGCCGAGTTGCCTCCTGGAATCTGCGCGACTCGCACATGGTCGAGACATTGGAGGCCGTGTTGGCCCACCTCGACCGCGAACAGGGCCTCAATGGAACCGCTCGAATCGTGGTCTGGGCGCACAACTCCCACGTTGGCGATGCTCGTGCCACCGAAGTCGGTGCTGACGGCCAGTACACCCTGGGCCAGCTCGTCCGTGAACGGCACGGAAAAAACTGCCGGCTCATCGGATTCAGCACCCATCGGGGTGAGGTCACAGCCGCCAGCGAATGGGGCGGGCTCGCGGAGCGCAAGGTCGTGCGACCCGGCCTGCCTGGCAGTGTCGAGGAGCTGCTGCACGATGTCCAGCAGGAGCCCTTCCTGCTGCGAATGGGTGGTGTGCATCCGCCCGAGGTCTCCGACGCACTGAGCACCGTGCGACTGCACCGCGCCATCGGCGTCATCTACCAGCCCCAGACCGAGCGTCACAGTCACTACTTCCACGTGCGGCTCGCTGACCAATACGACGCACTGATTCACATCGACACCACCACTGCGCTGGCCCCGCTGGAACCCACCAGTCGATGGATCCAAGGTCAAACGCCGGAGGCGTATCCCACCGGGTTGTGAGAGCAGCTCAGATCCCGTTGCCTGCGGGTGCACGATTCGACACAAACCGGCGCCCGTAAAAGCGCGTGTGACCCTGCGGTCAACGGATCTTCCGTCAACCCCAGGGTCACCACGGCGCGCAGTTGCTCGCGATCGACACAACGGCGCGATCTACTCCGACTTGGTCAGGGCCCGATCGGCTGTCTTGAGCAGGCTGCGGTGAAACTTGTACTGCGCGTTGACCAGATCGTCAGCCAGTTCGAGCGCGGCATCGACGATCTTGGTGCGCAGCGGCAGCACAGACTCCGGGATCGCTTCATCAAGGGTGCTCCGGAACTTATGCAATGCCTGGCTCGCGGCATGCTCTCCTGCCTTGGCCGATTCGAGTACCTCGTCAGTGAGGCCAGCGGCTTCCGGTGCTGCGGTGGTCTTCTCAACGGTCTTCGTCATGGTGCGACACGCTCCTGCTTCGTAGGTTTGGTGGTCACACCAACGGTATTCGGTCCGCAGTGGTCAGCCCTACGGGCGAAAGTCCCACAGTTCCAGCCAATGGTCCGCAAGCGCGCTCCCATCAGGACGCCGCCAACACTGTGTCCAGTTCGTCTCGGAGGATCATCACCGAGCAATTTGTCTTGCGTAGCTTCGAACGGGCCTGTGGACCAACAAGTTCGGCGATGATATTGGGATTGCTCTTGCCCACGATGACGAGTTGGTCGAGATCGGCGGTCTGAGCCAATAGGTCGGTCAGGTTCTCGGGAACCGGTGCTACGCAGATGCCGACGTCTGGCTCGTTGCAGCCGGAGTCCAACAGGTAACGATCGAGCTCTGCGCGAAGATCGTCGTCGGAGTGGACAGACCCATAGTTTCTTGCCGGCCAGGCAATCAGGGCCAGAACCGAGGCGTCGCGCCGCAATGCCTCATCCAGAGCAGTCCGCATCACGCTGATGGAGACCGGTGATTCGTCTAGCACTGCCACCACCCACCGCTCGCCGGGGGCGTGGCGATGGGCACGGCGATGGCGAACCATCACCACCGGGCAGAAGGCGGATTCGGTGATCGTGGCGCCGGTGGCGCCGCGATGACCGGGCGCGGAGTCGTGCATGCCGTTGGCCCCGATGCATACCAACCCTGCAGTCCGGGAGGATTCGATCACCCGTGTCGCGGGATCACCTCGAAGGATCTCGGAGGTCATCTCGACGGGTGTCTCCATCGACTCGACGGCGGCCCTGGCCTCACCGAGTGCCAGCCGAGCATCGTCGAACTCAGCCTGCAGATCGTCCACGTCGGACGCGATCACGTACACCAGTCGCAGCATCGTATTGCGGCGCAAAGCTTCGTCGCAGGCCCAGATCGCCGCGCGAACAGCGTGTTTGGAACCGTCGATGCCAACGATGACGGGCAGGGTGGGGGTGCGAACCATGGCATCTTCCGATGGGTAGGCCAAGTCGTTTGGCGGTGGTGGATGAGTATCGCTATCGGGGGCCGACATGTGCTGAACCACGGACTCGCCGATCTGAGAGCGCCTCATCCCAGATGTACGTCGCCGGACACACAACGATCGGTTTGGTGCTGTGATGGAGCAGACTCAGACCAGTCGACCCCAGAAGTACGCTGGCGACATCGCCGCGTCCGCGAGTACCCACCACGATGAGCTGCGCATCATCTGCGTTTCGCAAGATCAGTCGGCCGGCACTCCCCGTCCCAACGGCACAGGACACGTCGACTCGGGGCCATCGGGCTGCCAACGGAGCAATCTCAGTCGAGAGTCGTTGCAGGGCTTGATTTTCAATGGCGTCCTGGTCAACGATGACGGGAATATTGATCTCCCCGGGTGCACGTCGTTCAGGCTGTGCATGGATTACGGTGAGACCCACACCCAACAGATCGGCCAGCCCGAATGCGGTCTGCAGTGCAGCGTGGGAACCTTCGTCATCGTCGACGCCGACCACGATGGGGGCGCCGGTCGGCGCAAGGTCGGTGCCACGCCAAGCAACCACCGGGCAGGCCGCGTGGGCGGCCACTGTCAGAGTGGTCGATCCCGAAAGCAGCGCTCCCGCCGGCGTCACCTCATTGCTGGCGAGCACCACCAAGTGCGCATGCCGACTCTGGTCAAGCAGTGCTTGATTTTGGGAGCCGTGGCGAAGTGTCCGGGAGATGTCCAGGCCCGGGAAATCGGCGTGAACCTTCTCTGCAGCCCGTTCCAGCACCTCGTGGCCCAGTTCACGCGGATACGCACCCGGGTCTTCCCGTTCGGGCGACGCGAGGACCAGCAAGGTCTCATCGACGGCGCGCATGACGTGGATGAGGTGCAGCGATCCGCCCATTCGCACGGCCACCGCCCCCGCCCATCGCGCCGCGTCGATGGCCGAGTCAGAACCGTCGATACCAACCACGATCGACATACCTTTGCCGCTCATTGCCTTTCACATCCTTCTGAGTTGTCGAATCGTCCTATCTGATCGTGCCGGTGTCACCGAACATTGCCTATGTGCAAAAGACCCTTTCCTGCGACAAAAGGTCCCCGCCGAGATGGCGGGCGCGCCAGGAGTCAGTAACCCGGCGGGACATAGCGAAGCAGCGCAGCAACACCGTCAGGCACCTGCAAGCTGTCCTCGGCCCGGACCAAGGCTGCGCCTCCCGCCATCGCCGCAAAGGGGATCGCCTCATCGGCGCGCAAAGTGCGCGTCGGCGCCGCGCCGAAGTTCGACAGAGTGTCCGCGTCCAGCGCGACGATGGACAGATCGTCACCGGCAACCACAGTTTCGTTCGCCATATCGCCGATAACCAGGGTTTCGACGGCGCCCTCCCGCAGCGCGGCACACACTTCGGCCAATCCGCTTGCGGCCAGACCGGATCCGCGCCCAGTCTCGGCGCGAAACCGATCCGCGACCTGACCGGCCACGTGGCGGCGCCGGTTCCGGAATTCGAGGGTGATCGCTTGGCTTACCGCATCATCGATCCCGGTATGACGCGCGCCGCAACCGGGCGCGACGACATGGACCGCGACCCGCTCGGGGAGCATCGACATCAGTTCGGCGCGAACGCGATCCTGGCCGATGACGAAAACGGCGTCCACGGGATGGTGGTCAAAATCGTTGGTGAGTTGATCTGCGACAGCGCGGACGTTCTTTCGGACCGCCTCTTCGGCGCGGTGCTGCTGATCACCCCAGCCGTTGACCCCGGCCGCTGCAGCTTTGTGAACCGGATATCCGCCCCCGTCGACCGTCGCGGTTCGCACCGAGTCACCCTGGTGGAACGTAAGTTCGGCGCCGACCTGATCGACGGCGGCCACGAGGTACGGCCCAGCGACGGGGCCGTACTCAACGAGCGGGACGACGAACGGAATCTCCCCGACCCGCACCAGCGGCGGCATCGGCGGAACATCGAGACGCTCGTTGATCACCACCCCGGCAGCGCCGGCAATGACGCCATGCCCCGTGCGCCCACCCACCGGCCGGGCCGCCAGGACCGCAGACTCGACAGCGTCGATGAGCGGCGCCTGCGCACCGTGCTCTTCGAGCTCCCGCCGAATATCGCGCCATATCACCTCAAGCTGCGCGGCAGCGTCCGGCCCGTCGTGTGCATCATTGAAGTAGATCGACGCAAACGGGCCCCGTGCGGCCAGTAGCTTTTGCGCCTGCCATGAATGCACTATTGCCTTGGTCACGTTCATGCTCCTTGCCAATCGCTTTGTGAACTCACGATGCTGGCGGACTCGTGACAGGGTCAAGTGCCAAAGGTCCTCTCGTAGGGATGGACTGCACAGAGGCCTTTTGACCTCTCTACCGGGGCCCCACGGCCGCATTGGCCAATCATGGGCACGCAGTACCGTCGAGCACTAATGCAGACGTCCTCCGAACGTCAGACTTGGAGCACACGGTGAAGCGGACGCAAGCCCAGCAGTGTGCCATCGTCGGTATCGATGGCTCGATCTCAGCGTTGCATGCCACCGAATGGGCCGTCGAGGAAGCTGCTGGCCGCGATCTGCAGCTCCGCCTGATCCACGTCATCCAGTCCACATCGCCAGATATTCGACGGGAGACCGCTGACGCTGAGGCGGCCCTACTGGCAGCACAAGCGGCAGTCGCCCGGACCGGTCAAACCGTAAAGGTTGAAACCGAAATTATGCGCGGTCCTGTTGCCGCGACACTGCTGGCGGAGTCGGAGGGCGCGGAACTACTCTGCGTCGGAGCGTCGGGTATCGGATCTCGCGCACCCAAATTGCGGGGCGCGATCGCCGCCGCCGTCGCCGAGTCGGCGCGGTGTCCGGTCGCGATCATCCGTACCCGCGACGACGCGCCACCATCCGAATCCGACGATATCGCAGTGATCGTCGATGATAAGTCCACTTCTGGGACGGTCCTGCAGGCTGCCCTGGATGAGGCGCGGTTGCGTAACGCGACCCTTCTGGTCCTGAAGGTGATGCCACCTCAGCGTGGGCAGTCACCGACCACCGACATCGATCGGCTGTTGGCCGACTGGCTGTCTCGCTACCCGGACGTCCAAACGCACACTCTGGTGGTGCCCGGCGACATTCCGACATTTCTCGCCGAGCGCGATCCACCAGTGCAATTGACCGTCATGGGCAACGTCGGAAACGACACCGTCGCCCGCGTGATAGGACCGTACGGCCGCTTCGTGCTGCGTGGCACTCGTTGTTCGGCCTTAGTGGTTCGCTCGTGAGCCAATCCCCGACTTTCATTCCAGCACAGTATGATTCAACCCATCTGCGGGTCTGATATGCCTGATCAGACCGCACAGCGCGAACTGTCGGCGGACCTCTACCGGGTCCTGGCTGTGGTAATTGTGGTTATCGGCCACTGGCTCTTGGCTGCGGTGACATATCGAGACGGGCGCTTCGGCTATGACGAAGTACTCGCAGAACTGCCGTGGACACAGTGGTTGACGTGGTTCTTCCAAGTGGTTCCAGTGTTTTTCGTGGTAGCCGGATATGCGAACGCCGCGTCCTGGACGCGCTGGCACATCGTCGGCGGCGGCGAATTCGGCCCGTGGCTTCGGCACCGGATGGCGGGAATTCTGGGGCCGACAACGGCATATGTGGCGCTGCTGTTGGCCATCGTCGCCGTGCTGGGCTGGGCTGGAACCGACGGCTCGCTGCTGATCACGCCGCTGTGGGTCGTTGCGTTGCATCTCTGGTTCCTACCGGTCTATCTCGCCGTGGTGACGCTGACACCCATCGCAGTGGGTGCGCAACAGCGGTGGGGCCTGAAGGCGCCTGCCGCCCTGGTCATCACTGTCGCTCTCGTCGACGCAGTCAGCCTCGGAGGGCACGTGACCGGGCTCGGCTGGGTGAACTATGCGCTGTGCTGGGGAGCGATCTACCAGTTCGGCGTTGCCTGGTTCGGCGGCGAATGGTTCGGCCGGCGGCCCTTCGCACTCGCGGCGGGTGCCGCCATCGTGCTGGCCACGGTTATCGCATTGGGCGTCTACCCCGTCAGCATGATCGGGGTGCCCGGCCAACCCATACGAAACACGTCGCCTCCGACGGTTGCGTTGCTCGCGTTGGCGGCTGTCCAGGCCGGCTTGCTGATCACAGCAGCACCCACGGTGACAGCCTGGCTACGTAGAGCGCGGGGGCGGCACCTCCTGGCGACCGCTAACCAGCATGCACTGGCGCTCTACCTCTGGCACATGGTGCCAGTGGTCGCCGTCGCACTCGTCGGTTACCCAACGGGTTTGCTCCCTCAACCCGACCTCGGGTCGGGCCTGTGGTGGCTGTGGCGGCTGGTGTGGGTGAGCACCCTGTCGGTGGTGACCGCCGCCGAGTTGATGCTGCTGTGGTTAGGACGATCATTGTTCGCCCGGCCGCTGCCGTCGTTGGAAGTTCGACTCCCCATCCGATCTGCCGAACTACTGCTTGTCACGGGCGGCGCGCTGTGGGCAGCGGCGTTGTGGCAGTTCGCCGGCCACGGGTTCGCACCAAACGGCCACTTCCCCACAGCACTGGCGTTGATCTACGCTGCGGGCGTGGCGGTGGCCAGTCTGAACCCGGTCAGTGTCAGGCAGGCCCACAGCGGCATCCATCTGCGTGGAGGTCATCGATGACGGCGATCCGGCCAGAGACGATGAACGCGTGGGCGGTTCGCGAACCCGGGCCGATCGAAACCGATCCGCTGACCTATGGACGTAAGCCCGTCCCACACCCGCAAGTGGGCGAGCTGCTTGTTCGGGTGCGTACCTGCGGGGTGTGCCGCACGGACCTGCACGTGAGCGAGGGCGATCTCTCACCACATTCCACGCAGGTCACCCCTGGCCACGAGATCGTCGCGACGGTCGTCGAACTCGGCGCCGAGATATCGGGGTATTCGATCGGCGACCGGGTTGGGGTCGCATGGCTGCGCCAGACGTGCGGAAAGTGCAGGTATTGCCTGCGGGGGGCCGAAAACTTGTGCCCACAATCGCGGTACACCGGGTGGGACAGCGACGGTGGGTATGCCGAATACACCACGGTGCCAGCCGCCTTCGCCTACCGCCTGCCAGACGGGTACACCGATGTCGAACTGGCGCCGCTGCTATGCGCAGGGATCATCGGGTATCGCGCCTTGTTGCGTGCCGGCCTGCCCCAAGGCGGCAGGCTCGGTATCTACGGTTTCGGTGGCAGCGCACATCTCACCGCGCAGATCGCGCTCGCCCAGGGTGCCACCGTCCACGTGATGACCCGCGGCGAACAAGCCCAAGCGTTGGCGCTCGGCCTTGGCGCAGCCTCGGCGGCGGGGGCCTACGACGCACCACCGGAACCGTTGGACAGCGCTGTGCTGTTCGCGCCTGTCGGCGATCTGGTGCCCGTCGCATTGCGGGCACTTGACCGCGGCGGAATCCTGTCCATCGCGGGTATCCATCTCAGCGATGTGCCGGTGCTGAACTACGAACGCGAACTGTTCTACGAACGTGAAATCCGCAGCGTCACAGCCAATACCCGCGCTGACGGCGAGGCGTTTCTACAATTCGCTGCCGACCACCACCTGCAGGTGACAACGCATGAGTATCCGCTCGATCAAGCTCAGCAGGCCCTGCAGGATCTCAAGGCGGGCCGCTTCGACGGTGCCGCAGTTCTATGCAACGACCGCGACTAGGGGCGTCGGTCGGCCAACTCGTCAACCGACGACGGCGCGGCATGAACTCAAAAGACAGCAACACGAACACCGCGGGCAGCAGGTGGCGCAGCGACAGCAATACGTAGCGCCGCTGACCCAACGCGTGGTACTTGTTCAGATAGCGGTAGAGCGACTCCAGACGAATGAGTCGGTCCCCCAGATGAATCAAGACATAGAAGAGCTGCTGGACAACTCCGCGGTCCGCATCGTCGAAGATCTCCGGAAACGCCGCGAACGCCAACGAAAGCCTTCGTGCGCCGTGGCTTTTCGACCAGGCGATCATGTCCACGCTGAGCCGTTCGTCGATGCCGTTGGGGGCGTCCGGTCGGCGCCACGGCACATCCAGCGAGACATCATTGCCCCCACCGGCGAGCACGTATCGATGGAAGGCCTGCACCCTGCCGGAGCCATCCCTGGCGATCGCCAAGACAACCCCCGGATACCGCCCCTCCAACGCACCGTCGAGGATCATCGAGAACCCCCGTTCGGTGCGGACGCCGGAGTGCGACGAATTGAGCACCGCGATCAGCTCGGCCCGGGTCCCCTCGTCAAGATCTTGTTCTGCAACAACTTCGGTGATCACACCGGCGTTGCGGGTGCGTTGTGTCGCCTGTCGCAGATTGCGATACCGCCGGCCAACCATATCGAAGTGCGCGACATCGATGACCACATCGCGGCCGAAGGGTACGGCACGCAGATGTTGTCCGATCACCGTGGCATCAGCCCACAACGGCAGCCGGTGCGCACTGCAGCCCAACACAAGGATGCGCCAGCCCCGGGTGTGGCACATGGCGGTGAAGCCGACCACCAGCTCGTTGAACCGCGTGGCGTCGCCGATTGGATCGCCACTGACCACCGCGAAACCGATCCGCGTCCGGTACGCCAGCATGGCCGCTCCGTCGGCGCTGAAGTAGACACTCTTCCGCGACTGCATCGCAAAGGGCGCCAAGGGATCGCCGTGCGTGGCGTCGACCAGCGACCACACCTTTGGCAGCAGATCGGGTCGTGGTTGGCCCGATGTCGGCCACATCAGCGCCAAGCCTCCGCCGGCGATCACGACATTGCCGAGCAGATCGAATGACAACACGTGTGCGCCGATGCCGGTCACGACGGCCGCCGCGGCCACAGTTGCGTGGGCGGCCGTCACGGGTCTGCCCAGAAAGATACCCCGGGAAATCAGGACCACACCGGCGAGAATGGTCAACCACCATGCCAACCGGCCACCTGCTTGCCAGTCCACATCGGGGTGGTCATGCTGGAGCAACACGGCCAACCAGGAGAACACCAGCAGCGGTGCCAAGGCGCCGATACCTCGCACTGTCCGCGAGTCGACGTTGACGACGATTCGCTCACGCGCCCGGGCCTCAGGAACCAGGCCGGACACCCGACTCACTGCGGTGCGCGCCATCCTGATGCCGCCTTCTGTTCTCCGACAACGGGTTCCCGAGACATAGCCAACACCGAATACTTACGAATGCTCGCCTGCGCCCACGCATCCCGCAGCATCAGATCATCTGATTCAGAACCATCCACAATTACGGCAACACAACCGATTTCAGACGCAACAGGCTCACCCGCGTTGCCGACGACCACAACAGGGCAGCGGGCCGAGCGGGCAAAGGCGGCAGACGTGGAGCGACCCGATGGTTCATCGAGGCTCTCCGAGGCAGACGCTCCAATGCAGATCAGTTCTGCGGTTCGCGACTCCCGTGCCAGCACCGCATCGATGCCACCTCGCTTGATGGCCGTCTGGACATGGACCCGCGGACTGAGGAGTTCGACGGCGCCACGAGCGGTTTCCAACGCGATCTGGGCGTACTCGTTCTCCAGTCGCACCGCCTCAGAGCCAGGTTCGATAATGTGCAACAGCCGCAGAGGAAGATCCCGGCTCATGGCCTCGTCCACTGCCCACTGCGCGGCCCGCACGGCGGCCTCAGACCCGTCAATACCGACAACGATCGACGTCGGGCAATCGGTGTGGATCATTCGCATCTCCAGGGCTCAAGTCCGCAGTCGTCCTGGCCCGAGCGTATGTACCTCGTCCCAGTTAGGGACGGGCCTAAAGTCACCCCTGCCAGAGCACATGGCCCCCGTTCGTCCGCGCACAGCAGCCGAGGACCATAGACCCTAGATGTGACCGGGCCGCCCGATCGAGCATGGTCACCATGACAACGCCAGCAGAAGGCGCACTTCTCATCGAATCGGCCATGCCGACCTACGATGTCGCCATTGCCGAGCACATCATCGTCGCCGCGGATCCAGCAACCACATTCACAGCGGCCTGCGAGCTCGACCTGCTCACAGTGCATTCGCCGGTGCTGGACCTGTCAATGTGGCTACGCGGTTTACCGGCCCGACTCTCCGGCACGGCACCACCTGCTCCGCTGCCCCGCCTGGTGATCGGCGAGGGGGTGGGGCTGCCAGGATGGACGCTTCTGGGCGAACGACGCGATCACGAGATCGCCTTTGGTGCTGTCGGCACATTTTGGCAACCCACCATCGAATGGCGTGATGTCGCCGCCGCTGATTTCCGGGGATTCGACGACCCCGGCTGGGGCAAGATCGCCGCGAACTTTTCGGTCCTACCCTACGGCGCCTCGGCTTCGCTTCTTTCCTACGAATGCCGCACCGAGACAACCGATCTCGAATCACGGCGACGTTTCCTGCGCTACTGGTGGCTCATCCGGCCGTTTGTCGGCCACATCATGCGGGCCACCCTTGGGCAGATTCGTACCAACGCTGAGGGGTTTGCCGACCGACGTCTCGCGGGCGGTGCAAGACCTCAGCCTGCGTGACTAAATCTCGCTGCTCTGCGATGAATCCGGTGCTCGCGGCCCCGAGTGCGGTCTGGTTGCCCGTGCAGATGCATGGGGTCGGCGTAGAACACCTTCTTGGTCACCTCGACAAGTACCAGATATGCCACGGTCATTACGACCAGAGCCGTGAAGAATGGCCACGGCAATGCAGTGAAACCCAACGCCGGGGCAAGCGGAGACAATGTCAGCGCGACGCCCACTCCGATCACCACAAATGTCGTGACCGTCAGTACTCCCCCGGGTCTGCTGCGGTAGAACGGGATCCGGCGGGTACGAATCGCAAAGATGATCAGCGTTTGTGTCGCAAGGGATTCGACGAACCAGCCGGTGCGGAACTCGACTGGTCCGGCGTGCAACGCACCCAGCATGAGCGCAAAGGTGATGAAATCGAACAGCGAGCTGATCGGGCCGAACGTGAGCATGAAGCGGCGGATGAACGCGATGTTCCAGTGCGCGGGAGCATGGAGTTGTTCTGAGTCGACCCGATCGGTCGGGATAGCGAGTTGGGAGCTGTCATACAGCAAGTTGTTGAGCAAGATCTGACTGGGCAGCATCGGCAAGAAGGTGAGCACCGCCGAGGCCGCCGCGGCACTGAACATGTTACCGAAATTGCTTGAGGTGCCCATCAACACGTATTTGATGGTGTTGGCGAAGATACGACGACCCTCCGCGACGCCGTCCGCCAATACTCCCAGATCCTTCTCCAGCAAAACCACATCAGCGGCGTCCTTGGCCACATCGGTAGCAGTGTCCACCGAGATACCGACGTCCGCTGCGTGCAGGGCGAGCGCATCGTTGACACCGTCGCCCAAGAAACCCACGGAACGCCCGTGCCGTCGCGCCGAGACGATCAGTCGCGCCTTCTGCTCCGGGGAGATCCGGGCGAAGATGGTGCACTGCTGCACTCTGTCGTTGAACGCGGTGTCGTCGAGCACGTCCAACTCGGCTCCGGTGACCGTGCCCTTGGAGTCCAAACCTAATTCCGCACATACCTTTTCGGCGACTTGCGGATTATCGCCGGTGGCGACTTTGACTTCGATGCCCAACTGTGCCAGCCGCTGAAGTGAATCCCGGGCGGCGGCCTTCGGTTCGTCGGCGAAGACCAGGAAGCCGCTGAGCGTCAGACCGGACTCGTCGGCGGCGACGATGGTGGATAGTTCCGTGGCCGGCCGGCTGGCGACGGCCACCACTCGGCGACCGTCGCAGAACAGGGCCGCGAGCGTCGATTCGGCGGATATGGGTACTTCGACACAGTTCGCGAGTACCTGTTCGGGTGCACCTTTGACCACCAGCAGCCGCTTCTCTCCATCACCGACGAGCGCCGAGGCGGCGCGGCGGGTGTGGTCGAACGGCAGCGTGGCCACCAGCGGTAGGTCTTCAGTCAACAGGGCGTCGGCCCGCGGAGATTCCCACAGGGCGGCATCGAGGGGGTTACCGGATCCGCTGCCGGTCAACGGATCGAGCCCGGTGGCCAATAGTCCACACTGGAGCACCCGGTCCGACGATTGCCCAGCGGAATCAACAGTGTCGACCAGCGTGAGGTGACCGTCGGTCAGTGTGCCCGTCTTGTCGGTGATCAACACGTCGATATCGCCGAGGTCTTCGATACATACCAGGCGTTTGACCAACACCTTGAGTCGAGCCAGCCGGCCCGCACCGGTCGCCAAACTCGTGCTGACCACGGCTGGCAGAAGTTGGGGTGTGATGCCGACCGCGATCGCCAAGGCGAACAGGATGGAGTCGATGATCGGTCTGTGCAACAACAGATTGGTGATCAGGATGACCGCAGTCAACGTGAGAGCCACCCACAGCAGCAGGTAGGAAAAGCGGCGCAATCCCACCTGGAAAGCAGTCTCGGGTTGGCGCGCCCCGAGGCCGGCGGCGATCCGACCGAACTCGGCGTCAGGGCCCGTCGCGTACACGATTCCACGCCCGTCGCCGGCGCTGACGACGGTACCCATGAAGGCAATAGTGACCGAATCAGACTCAGCACCAACATCACTGGGGTCGGACCGCTTCTCCACCGCGGTTGACTCGCCTGTCAGGATACCTTCATTGCATTCGAGCCCGGACACCCCGATCAGCCGAAGATCAGCGGGAACCACCTCACCCAGAGCGAGTCGCACCACATCGCCCGGCACCAGAGCGGCCACGTCCACGGTGGTGTACGACCCATCCCGGCACACCACGGCGGTGTGACGCAGTGTCGAATGAAGCTCCGCTGCAGCACGTTCCGCGCGATACTCGTTGAAGAATCCCAGTCCGACACTGGACACCAGGATCACGCCGATGATGATCGCCTGAGTGCTGTCACCGAGGAAGAACGACAACGCGGCGGTGCAGGCGAGCAGTATCAGGACGGCGCTGCGAAGTTGACGTCCCAGCACGGCGAGTGCGCTGACCCGGTGCGTACGAACCGCGTTGGGTCCGTGACTGATCAGCCGCGCGGCAGCATCCGCACTGGCCAGCCCCTCGGTGGAGCTGGCCAACCACTCGATGACCTCGTCGAGTGGAGCCGAACCTACCTGCGCGGCGGTGTGCACCTGGCGCGCGTCGGCCGGCAATCGGCTGGCGCTGGACAACATGGCATCAGCATGCTGCATCATGACGCGTCAAGGCTGCCGATAGTCGATCACCATGCGACCGTCGATCTCACCACGCTTCATCCGGTCGAACACCTCGTTGACCTCGTCCAAACGTGTGGCGGTAACAATGGGATGAATCAGCCCACGCGCATAGAAGTCCAGTGCTTCGGCCATATCTTCGCGGGTGCCGACGATAGATCCGCGGATGGTCAGACCCTTGAGCACGATGTCGAAGATCGGGGCAGGAAAGTCGCCAGGGGGCAATCCGATCAGCACGATGGTCCCACCCCGTCGGGCCAGTCCGATGGCTTCGCCGAAGGCCTGGGGGTGCACCGCGGTGACCAGCACCCCGTGTACTCCACCGGTGGCGTTCTGCACAGCGGAGACGACATCGGATGTGGTGGCATTGACTGTCACCTCAGCACCGAGACGGGCGGCCAGAGCCAGCTTCGAATCGTCGATGTCGACGGCCACCACCCTAAGACCCATTGCCCGGGCGTACTGCACCGCGATGTGACCGAGTCCGCCGATCCCCGAGATCGCCACCCACTGGCCGGGACGCGTGTCGGTGACTTTGAGCCCCTTGTAGACCGTCACACCAGCACACAGGATGGGAGCGACTTCCAACAGGTCGACGCCGTCGGGGATGCGCACGGCGTAGTCGGCGTTGACCAGCATGTAAGTCCCGAAACTGCCGTTGACGCTGTAGCCACCGTTTTGTTGGCTCTCGCACAACGTTTCCCGCCCGGTGCGGCAGAATTCGCAGCGACCACACGCCGACCACAACCAGGCATTGCCCACCCTGTCGCCGACCTTGAGGTCAGCGACGTCGCTGCCAACGGCGACCACAGTTCCACACCCCTCGTGACCCGGGATGAATGGTGGTGTCGGTTTGACCGGCCAATCACCCTGCGCGGCATGCAGATCGGTGTGGCAAACCCCGGAGGTCTCCAGTTTCACCAACGCTTCACCAGCTCCAGGAACAGGTAGATCCATCTCGGCGATGTCCAACGGTGCGCCGAATTCAGTCACCACCGCAGCGCGCATGGTGTTATGGGCGGCCGCATTGGCGCGGATCGGGGAATCAATTGTTTGCGTCATTCACTGTTCCAGACTGATTGGTTGGTCGATGGTTTCGTGCGCGAACTTCGTCGTTACGACTTACGGGCGATAATCACCGGGACCCGGGCAGATTGCACCACGGCGGACCCGACCGAGCCGAGCAACATTCCTGCAAATCCGCCCCGACCGTGACTGCCGACGACGACGAGCTGAGCACCTTTCGACTCCTCGACGAGATGTTCGGCAGCCTGGTCGGTTACGACGACGCGCCGTACCGTGACATCTGGGTACTGCTCCTGCCAGCCTGCCAGCCGCTCAGCCAACAATTCGTGCCCACGCTGCTCCACTGTGGCCAGGTCGATGTCGAGGTACTGCCCACCGTTCCAGTCGCTGCAGGCATGCAGGGCCACCAGCCCAGTACCTCGGCGTGATGCCTCGTCGAACGCGACCGCTGTCGCCGACTCGGAGAACGGTGAACCATCGATACCGACCACCACGGGGGCGGCGGCGGTATCCGACAACGGACGGTTGTCGTCATGAATGACAGCGACTGGGCACAGGCCGTGCTGGGCCAGCCCCGTGGCGACCGACCCCAGCAGTCGGTGAAGCCGTCCACGACCATGCGACCCCACGACGACGAACTGAGCGTCCTTCGACAGGTCAGCGAGGGACGCGACCGGTGGCCCGGTCACCATCGCGGTCTCTATCCGGATGGACTCGGCCCGCGTCGCGTCTTCCGCGATCTTCACCGCGTCGTGAATGAGGGCCTGCCCCTCGGCCTCTTGCCATTGCTGAAATCCGGGGGGAATCGGCACCTCCGGCCATGTCATCACCGCCGGCGGCATGAGGATATGGGCCAAGGTCAGAGGCACATTGCGCAGCGCCGCCTCCCTGGCAGCCCATTCGACGGCATTTTGTGACGCCGGCGATCCGTCGATGCCGACAACTATTCCATGATGCACTGTCCCACTGGTCATTTCGCCCTCCTTGACGCTGGCGGCTGACGGTCAGCGCAGCGGCACCTAACGGTTTGCGTGCTATGAGACTTCACGTTAGGAGCTATTGCGTGCCAAGTCGCGGGCCGTTGGTCACCTCCGTGGCGCCATTGGGCACTGATCAAGAAGCCAGCACCACGCGGCCCAACCTTGCACTAAAGGCGCTTGTCGTGAGGACGGTTGAACTCAGTGCGGCGGGACCCGAGTGGCGTTACGCGCTGTCCTGCTGACCCTTGGCTCTGCGGAACCAACTCCTGCGGGGAGACGCAGCAGCCTCACTGCTCGAGTGGCCGGCGCACCACTGGGCAGCGGGCACGCCACGCCTGACGGCGTCGACGTGCATTCCACAACCTGACCAGGTGGTTTTTCCGCACACTCGGCACTTCACGGCACGACACATGAGTATTCCTTTCCAGTTCGATCAGGGTTTTCAGGCCAGGCTCAAGAACAGCTTCTCCAGCTCTTCGAGGGTTAATACTTCGGCGGGGCCACCGCCTCCGTTGCCGGGGTCGATACAGCTGCGCAGCCCGGCGGCGATGATGGTAAAGCCGGCACGGTCCAACGCTTTGGACACCGCGGCGAGTTGAGTGACGACGTCTTTGCAACTGCGGCCCTGCTCGATCATCGAGATCACTCCGCCGAGTTGCCCGTGCACACGCCGCAACCGGTTGAGGGCGGCGACCAAGTCGGCGTCGCACCGAGATCGCTGGTCGCTGCTGGTCGCTGAACCCGCGCCGGCCGTTTCACTCATCTTCCATTAATACCATACCCCCTATGGTATTTTCTAGCCCGTGAGCAGGGCCCCCGATTTGTCACTTTATACCCCTAGGGGTATGTTCCACAGGGATGGCATCGCCTCATGCGATGAGGTCTGTCAATACGTCTGAGATAGGGCACACACGATGAAGATGCGGTCGATGTTCGGCTGGTTCCAACGGTTCTGGGTGGTCGTGGTGGTGGTGCTAGCCCTCTTGGTCGGCGTCGCCGTGGTGGGCCGCCTGCGCACCTTCTTCGACTCCGACCTGCCCTTCGTTGCCGGATCGGAACACGTGGACGCTATCGTGCCGTTCAACACCAAGCGGGTGACCTACGAAATAGTCGGGCCGGAGGCGACCACAGGGCGGGTGAGCTACCTCGACGTCAACGGAAAGACACAGGAGGCGGGCTTCACGACACTGCCCTGGTCGGTGACGCTATCAACCACCGCCCCCGGGGTCTTGGCCAACGTAGTGGCCCAGGGCGATAGCGGATTCCTGGGCTGCCGAATCCTGGTGAACGACAAAGTGGTCGCCGAGCAGCATGCGCAGGGCCGTGACGCCCAGGCCTTCTGTCTGGACAAAGCCGCATGAGCACCAACTCCACGCATACGTTCATTCCCCGTACCCTCCGCGCCGGTGCGATACCGATTATCGTGATCTGGGTCGCGATCACAGCCGGACTGAATCTTCTTCTCCCACAGGTCGAATCAGTCAGCAAACACAATGTGGTGTCGATGTCACCGCAGGACGCACCTTCGGTCGTTGCCGCCAAGAAGATGGGGGCAAAGTTCCAGGAGTCCACCTCCGACAGCATTGCGATGGTGGTGCTGACGAGCGACCAACCGCTAGGCGACGATGCACACCGGTACTACGACACACTGATCGGCAATTTCGAGCGGGACACCCACCACGTCGAACACGTCCAGAATTTCTGGGGCGATCTGATCACCGCCGCCGGGGTACAGAGCAGCGACGGTAAGGCCGCTTACGTCCAGCTCAACCTCGCCGGCGATCAGGGCAGCACCCTGGGCAACCAGTCGGTGGAAGCCGTCCGCGACATCGTCGACCACACGCCGCCGCCGGACGGACTGCACGTCTACGTCACTGGTCCCGCCCCACTGACCACGGATTCACTCGAGACCGGTGACAAGAGCATGGTCCAGATGACCGTGGTCACCATGGTCGTCATCACGATCATGCTGCTGCTGGTCTACCGGTCGCTCAGCACGGTGCTTCTCATCCTGGCCATCGTCGGCATCGAGATGGGATCGGCACGCGGTGCAGTCGCCCTGCTCGGCCACTTCCGCATCATCGATTTCTCGACGTTCTCAGTTCCGTTGCTGACGGCCCTGGCGATCGCCGCCGGCACTGATTACGCCATATTTCTCATCGGCCGATATCAGGAAGCCCGCCAGAACGGTGAAGACTCTGAAACCGCCTACTACAGCGCATTTCACGGAGTCGCACATGTGATTCTTGGCTCGGGGCTCACCATCGCCGGAGCCATGCTGTGCTTGCGGTTGACCCGGCTGGCCTACTTCAAGTCACTGGCCTATCCGTCAGCGATCGCCTTAATCATGGTCGTCGCGGCGTCACTTACCGTCGCCCCGGCCATTCTTGTGGTGGCAAGCAAGTTTGGCCTACTGGATCCCAAGCGCAAGATGAAGACCAAGGGCTGGCGACGGATCGGTACGGCGACCGTCAGGTGGCCGAAACCGATCCTCGCCGTCGCATCCACCGTCATCATTCTGGGCATCCTTGCCACGATCGGCTACAAGACGAGCTACAACGATCGTCACTACATCCCCGCCGACGTCCCGTCGAACGTCGGCTATGCCGCGGCTGAAAAGCACTTCAGCGCAGCACGACTCAACCCCGACATCCTGATGATCGAATCCGACCACGATATGCGCAATCCCACCGATATGATCGTGCTCGACCGGATCGCCAAATCGCTGTTCCGGATCCGCGGTATCGCCATGGTGCAGAGCATCACCCGGCCGCTGGGCTCGCCGATCGCGCACAGTTCCATCCCCTATCAGGTCAGCATGCAGTCAGTGCCCATCACCCAGAACCTGCAGTTCCTCAAGCAGCGGGTGGGTGATATCGGCACGATGTCTGACAACTTGGGCGCGATGATCACGTCCATGGGCCAGATGTACACCCTGATGCAAAAGTTGTCCGACGCCACCCACCGCACCGTCGACACCACCCATCGCGGGGTCGATGACGCCAATACGCTGAAGGCTTCACTCGATGTGATGCGCGATCATCTGGCCGACTTCGACGATGAGGTTCGTCCGATTCGGAACTACTTCTACTGGGAACCAAACTGTTTCAACATTCCGGCGTGCTGGGGTGTCCGGTCAGCGTTCGATGCCATCGACGGCGTCAACGGTCTCAGCGACAACATGGCCACACTGCTCAGAGACATGGCTGAGCTGACCAACGGGATGGACGATATCGATGCGCTGACACCGCAACTGGTCGCACAGTTCCCGCCGATCATCGCGACCGCGACCACCATGCAGCAGACCCTGCAGACCATCCACAGCAGTTTCAGCGGGCTCATCGACCAGATGCAGCAGATGACCGACACCGCCACCGCGATGGGCGAGGCATTCGACGCATCCAAGGCCGACGACTACTTCTATCTCCCGCCAGAAGTCTTCGCCAACCCCGACTTCCAAAAGGGACTGAAGCTGTTCTTGTCCCCCGACGGCAAGGCCGCGCGTCTGATCATCACCCACGACGTCGATCCGGCTACCGAGCAGGGCATTTCGACGGTGGACGACGAACTCGTGGCGGCGCACGAGGCGGTGAAGGGCACCTCTCTTGCCAACGCCGAGATCAACCTGACCGGCACCGCGGCAACGTACCGGGATATCCAGTCGGGCGCGAAATACGACACCATGATCGCCGCATTCGCAGCGCTCACGCTGATCTTCCTGGTCATGCTCATCATCACCCGGGCGCTCGTCGCGTCGCTGGTGATCGTCGGCACCATCGTGATGTCGCTCGGCGCCGCATTCGGCGTGTCGGTGCTGGTGTGGGAGCGGATTGTCGGCATCGAGCTGAACTGGATCGTGCTCGCCTTTGCGGTGATCATCCTGATGGCCGTCGGCAGTGACTACAACCTGCTGCTGGTCTCTCGGTTCAAGGAGGAGATCGGCGCCGGTATCAACACCGGGATCATCCGGTCGATGGGCAGCACCGGCAGCGTCGTGACCGCCGCCGGCCTGGTGTTCGCATTCACCATGGGCTCCATGGTCTCCGGCGCCCTGCTCAACGTCGGACAGGGCGGCACCACCATCGGGATCGGGCTACTGCTCGACACCCTGATCGTGCGCTCACTGATGACACCGTCCATCGCAGCTCTGCTCGGGCCGTGGTTCTGGTGGCCGCTGAAGGTCCGTTCGCGGCCCGCCGACCAACCGCGTCGCCATATCGAGGCGGCGACCCCTGAGCCAGCGGACACCGACGGCGATCCGTTGAGCACCAACTGAGTGAAAGGCTAGGAATGACAACTGTATTAGAGGTCGATCCGGCTGGGGCGATGAAACTCATCAAGTCCGGCGCCATCCTGCTCGACGTTCGCGAGGATGACGAGTGGACAGCCGGACATGCTCCAGGCGCGGTACATGTGCGACTCGGCGACCTCGCCGCGCACTCCTTCGACACGGCCACACCCATTGTCGCGGTGTGCCGGTCGGGCAACCGATCCGGTGTGGCGGCCACGAGACTCGCGGCCGCCGAGGTGGCCGTCTACAACCTGGTCGGTGGGATGGGGGCATGGCGGCAGACCGGGCATCCCGTGATCCGAGACGACGGTACGGCCGGGATCGTCATCTGATCTGCAGAGTCGCCCAGTTCATCGACACTCCCGTCACGTCGACGGAGTTGCGCCTGCGTCGGCGAACTCGCAGAAGGCAGCGTAGGCGCGGGCGCCATAGATGGTGGCCGGCCCACCATGCATCATGATGCTGACACCGATGACCTCCGCTGCCTCCTGCTTGGTGGCACCGGCGCGGACCGCGCCTCGAGCGTGCGACGCGATGCATCCGTCGCAGCCCTGGACAACTCCGATCACCATCGCGATCAATTCCTTGAGCTTGGCATCCACCGCGCCAGTACCCATGGCGGCGCCGCTCAGCGCGCCGAATTGTTCGTATACCGCGGGAATCATCTGCCGCAAGGCACGATGTTGCGGCTTGAGCTCGTTGAGTACATCGGAGTGGTGATCGTGGTCTGTCATATGTTCAACATATGCGGAGGGGGGTATCGAGCGGCAGGGACTTTTGACCCTGGTGTGACCTGCTAACCGGACCCACAATGACGATGGCGGGGTCCTAACTCGCCACCCGAGACGGGGATGATCGCATGGCCACGAGCGCCGGAAGCAGAGCAACGCCGCTACCCACCTCGCTTCTGCTCGAGCGGGTCCGGCAGGGTGTCATCGGTAACGACGCCGTCCTGGACGGACCCTACGGTCGGCGCAGGATTACCTACGCCGACTACA
Source organism: Mycobacterium sp. (assembly GCF_965229105.1). GTDB lineage: Bacteria > Actinomycetota > Actinomycetes > Mycobacteriales > Mycobacteriaceae > Mycobacterium. The sequence continues at coordinate 3,614,145 of NZ_OZ245858.1, read as the reverse complement.
CCGCCTCGGGACGGTCGCTGGACTTCATCGAAGATTTCATCCGCCAGCATGTGTTACCGCGCTATGCGAACACCCACACCGAGAGCTCTGGCACCGGACTGCAGACGTCGCTGCTACGAGAAGATGCCCGCCGGATCATCCACGACGCGGTGGGCGGCACCGATGACGATCTGGTGATCTTTTGTGGGTCGGGGGCGACTGCGGCGGTGAACAAGCTGGTCGGAATTCTCGAACTGTGCGTTCCGTCTGGGTTGGCCAAGCGCTACCGATGGGATCAACAGATCCCTGAGCTGGAACGGCCGGTGGTGTTCATCGGCCCCTACGAACACCACTCCAATGAGTTGCCCTGGCGGGAGTCCATCGCCGATGTGGTGGTGATCGACGAAGACGCCGACGGTCACATAGATTTGGAACAGCTGGAACAAATGCTCATCAGGTATGCGGGGCGACCACTGCGTATCGGTAGCTTCTCGGCCGCCTCGAATGTCACCGGCGTGCTGTCCGACACCGACCGGATCGCCACTCTGCTGCACGAGCACGGTGCCCTGTCCTTCTGGGACTACGCTGCCGCAGGCCCCTATGTGCCAATTCGGGTGCGGAACAGCGATGCCGACCACGATGACCATAAGGACGCCATCTTTCTCTCGCCGCACAAATTCATCGGTGGTCCGCAAACCCCAGGGGTTCTCGTCGTCCGCCGCGAGCTGGTGCGCAATGCCGTACCCACCGCGCCGGGCGGTGGAACCGTTGCATTCGTGGATCCGACAGAGCATCGCTACGTTGACGACCCGATCGCCCGCGAAGAGGGCGGTACTCCCGCCATCATCGAGTCCATCCGTGCGGGAATGGTTTTCGCACTCAAAGAAGCTGTGGGAACCGGTCTCATCGAACAGCGCGAACAGCAACTGTGGTCCCGTGCCCTAGACCGTTGGCACGCTCACCCGAACATCGAAATCCTCGGCCATCTGCAGGCTCGACGACTTTCCATCGTGTCGTTCCGTATCCGGTCGGGCACGAGACGCTACCTGCACCACAATTTCGTCGTGGCTCTGCTCAACGATCTCTTCGGGATCCAGGCCCGGGGCGGATGTTCCTGTGCCGGCCCGTATGGGCACCGGCTCCTGACTATCGACCCACAACATTCCCGGGCCTTCCGTGAAGAGATCGAGTTGGGTTGTGAGGGAATCAAACCCGGCTGGACGCGCATCAATTTCAACTACTTCATCTCCGACACCGTGCGGGATTACCTGATCGACGCCGTCGAACTGATCGCATGGTACGGCGATCGCCTCCTCACCGATTACACCTTTAGCCCGGACACCGGCATGTGGCGTCACCGAAAGGGCCCAGCCCAGAATCTACTGCGACTGACTGATGTCTTCTACGATGAAGTGGGCACTCTGCGCTGCCGGGCGGACTGCGAGACGCTAGACGAGGCGGCCTTGGCGGAGCACCTCCGCGAGGCCCACGCGGTGATGGCGGCCCGGTCCGACAAGGTACCTGACGGTGATACCGGCCTGCCCGCACATTTCGAGGCGCTGCGCTGGTTTCCGCTGCCTGCGAGTTGCGTGACCGCGGCCGTTTGACCGATCAATGCCTACGCTGTCGGATCCTCGGTCAACCGCAGGTAAGGCTTGAGTGTCGAATATCCCGGGAAGCGTTGGGAGGCCTCGGTATCGGAGACGCTGAGGCCGATGATCACGTCCTCCCCCGGCTGCCAATCGGCAGGGGTAGCCACGGGTTGCGCCGCGGTGAGCTGCAGGCTGTCAATAGCGCGAAGGATCTCCGGGAAATTGCGTCCGGTGGCCATGGGATAGGTCAGGTTGAGGCTGATCTTCTTGTCTGGACTGATCACGAAGACCGAGCGGATGGTGCTCGTCGAACTCGCGTTCGGATGAATCATGTCGTAAAGCACCGACACCTTGTGGTCCGTATCGGCAATCATCGGGAAGTTCACCTCCGTGCCTTGCGTCTCACCGATGTCACGCTCCCATTTCATATGGGATGCAACCGAATCCACGGAGAGTCCGATAACTTTGGTGTTTCGCCGATCAAACTCGCTCTTGAGCCGGGCGACGGTTCCCAGTTCAGTGGTGCACACCGGGGTGAAATCGCCGGGGTGGCTAAACAGCACTCCCCAGTCATCACCGAGCCAATCGTAGAAATTGATGACTCCCCGCGTGGTGTCCGCGGTGAAATCGGGTGCTTCGTCTCCGAGATGCAATGTCATGGTTTACCTTTCGTTGGCGAGCTAGCTGAATGTGCGCGCGGCGGGGCTACCTGGAGCAGTACTGACGTTAGTAAGCCGTTGCGCTGCGGCCACGAGGCATTGGTCCTCAATCAATGAGCACTTGGGACCCAAATGCCTTCACCTTCTTCACCGATGAAGTGTTCTAGGCGATGAAGATCGTGTCGATCAGGACGTAGGCCGCCACCGCAAAGACCAGGTAGGCGAACCAATGTTGCAGTCGTCGCGTGTCGAGCTTGGTGCCGAAGTGGCCGGCTAACAGCGACCCGAGGACGGCGGTGCCGACGAAGGCGGCGGTGATCGACCAGTCGATGCTGCCCGCACTCAGATGTGACACGACCCCCGCTGCCGAATTGGCGACAATGATCACCAACGATGTACCGATTGCAATCGGCATCTCAACGCCGAGCAACAGCACCAGGGCCGGAATGATCAGGAAGCCGCCGCCGACGCCGAAGAGTCCGGTAAGCAGACCGACGAGGAAACCTGCGGGGATGGACCTCGGGGCGCAACGGCGCCAGTTGATACCGGAATCGCCGACTTTGCATGCCGTGCCAGTGTCCCTGTTGTCCTGCAACATTCGGATTCCCGCCACCACCATGACTACGGCGAAGCCACTCAGGAGGACCGACTGAGGCAGGTGTTTACCGACGGCAGTGCCGACGAAGGTGGCCGGAATGCCGGCGAGCGCGAAGATGGCAGCCAGTCGCCACTGGACCTGCCCAACGCGAATCTTGGGCAGTGCGCCCACCGCCGACGCAGTGCCGACCACGATCAACGACATCGGAATGGCCTGCTCAATACCCAGACCCAACACGTAGACCAGCGCAGGAACTGCCAAGATGGACCCGCCACCGCCGAGGAGTCCCAGCAGCACGCCGATGACAGCGCCGACGGCAAGAGCGATGGCGGTGGTCATCGATGGCCTCTCCCCCGAGTGTCAGGGGCTGCGCTCACTGCGCACGCGCGGTCTGCGACAGTGCGCCGATAGCAGCGCGCAACCTGGTTGACGCCTCGTCAGCTACCTCGCGCAGGCCCGGCTGATCGGCCACCTGGACCATCATCTCTGGATCAATTGCGTCGATGATCACCGCACCGTCGTCCTTCGGGTCCGAGCGCACGACAACGTTGCACGGCAACAACAACCCGAGCTGACGATCGACATTAACCGCTCGATGAGCAAGTGGCGGATTACATGCGCCGAGGATGAGATAGTTCTCCATCTCCTCGCCAAGTTTGGCCTTCAGCGTGGCCCGCATGTCGATCTCGGTGAGAACTCCGAATCCTTGATCGGCCAATGCTTTTCGCGTCCTGTCCACCGCATCCTCGAACGATGTGCGCAGGGTAGTGGATATTGCCAGTGACATGTTGATCCTTTCCTGGCTGTGCGGATTCGGTCAGGCACTCGCGGCGATTTTGGCGCGTACGTCGGCCATATCGAGCTCCTTGACCCTGGTGATGAGGTCTTCAAGGGCGGCAGCCGGCATGGCGCCCGGCTGGCGGTAGACGAGTATGCCGTCACGGAACGCCATGATCGTCGGGATCGAGCTGATCTTCAGAGCGGCCGCAAGCTGCTGCTGGGCTTCGGTATCGACCTTGGCGTGCACGACGCCTGGGTGCGCCTGTGCCGAGCGATCAAAGACCGGGGCGAACGCCCGGCATGGGCCACACCACGACGCCCAGAAGTCGACCAGCACGACGGGGTTGTCGGCAATCGTGGTCTCGAAGTCGGCGGCGGAGAGGTTCTGAATGGTCATGATGGTGTCCTTTCGTTGTGTCGCAATCGAATTGTTAGACGAGTCCCTTGAGCATGAGATTCCAATACATCGCCGGGAGTCCGTATTTCTTGAGGTACCAGTACGCCCGATGTGGCTTCGTCGGATCGAGCAGTGGGAATGACGGCTCCAGTTTGAAGTCGTAGTCGAATTCCGCCAGCAGCATGGCGTGCGACGATGTGACGATCGGGCACGACGAGTAGCCGTCATATGATGCACGCAGTGGCTGACCTTTGAGGAACGAGTCGATGTTGTCGACCACGACGGGAGCCTGTTTGCGAATTGCGGCCCCGGTCTTCGAGTTCGGCGATGATCCCGCATCGCCGAGGCTGAATACGTTGGGGTAGCGCACATGCTGCATGGTGTGTTTGTCGATGTCGACGTATCCGGTTGCGTCACCCATCGATAGCGGGCTGGATTTGATCCAGTCCGGTGCGGACTGTCTCGGCACAGCGTGCAGCACGTCGTACGGCAGCATGGCGTCGGTCCCGCCCGCAGCAACGCTGACGACGCTCACCTTGTGTGACGCCGCGTCCACGGAGGTCACCTCGGAGTTTGCGTGCAACGTGATGCCGTAGTCGGCAATGACCTTGTCAAGACTGTCGGCGATCGCCGGAATTCCGAAGGGTCGTGCCCCCGGCATGACCAGGTGGATGTCGATATCCTTCAATACGCCTTGGGATCGCCAATAGTCAGCGGCCAAGTAGGCGATCTTCTGCGGGGCCCCTGCACACTTGATCGCACCAGAGGGGACCGTGAAAACCGCTGTGCCCGAGCGCAGATGACGAATGAAGTCCCACGTCCGCGGCGCGAGGTCGAAACGGTAATTCGATGACACCCCGTCGCGGCCCAGCGCCTCCTGTAGTCCCTCGATGCTGTTCCAATCGAGTTGGATACCCGGACACACCACGAGTACGTCATAGGCGTAGGTAGCTCCGTCAGCGCAGGTGACCGTGTTGTTGTCTGGGTCAAATATGCTGGCGGCGTTCTTAATCCAGGTGACACCTTTGGGCATCACCGAGGATTCCGCGCGCTCGGTGGTCGTGGCCTTCGCCTGCCCGGCACCGACGAGAGTCCACAGCGGCTGGTAGTAGTGCATGCTCGACGGCTCGATCACCGCCACGTCGGAGATGCCCTTGCGCAGCATGCGGGCCGCGACGGTGATCCCGGCCGTGCCGCCGCCGATGATCAAAATCCGATGCTTAGCTTTGATGGTCATGGTGAGCTCAGGCGTTCTGGTGTGCGTCGGCCCAGGCACCAAAGCCACCCAGGATGTCGCTGACATCGGTGAAGCCGTTCTGCCGCAGCAGGCTTGCCGCCACTGACGACCGGTAGCCGCCTGCGCAGTAGACGACAGTCGGCACAGTGGCATCGAGTTCGTCCAGCCGGCTGGGCAGCTGGCCCACCGGGATGGTGATCGCGTTCGGGATGGTGCCTGCTTCGACTTCGCCCGGATTACGGACATCGACGATTTGAAGGTCGGGCATCCGCGACACGCGGTCATCGAAGGCCATGGCAGTCAACCGCGATGCCACTGAGACATCATCGCGGTGTGCCAGCATTTCCTGGTACGGCTCGGCGAGGTAGCCGATCACCCGGTCGAATCCGATCCGGGCCAGGCGGTTTTTGCCTTCAAGTTGGTGACCCGGCTCGGTGAAGAGCACGATGTCGACATCGGATGGGAGCACCGACCCAGCGAATTCGGCGTAGCGGCCTTCCAGACCGATATTGATCGCACGCCGCAGATGCCCCAGGGCGAACTCCTCGGGAGTGCGTCCGTCGACGAGGACGGCGCCGTTGTCGATCGCGGCGTCGACCTGTTCATATGTCATCGCGGCCGGCATCTTGGTCTCATCGAGCAGTCCGCGGGCTTTGCGGTTGAGGATCGCGTCATAGACGAAGTACCCGGGCGCCGGCGGCTGCCCCTCGGTGACGAGTTTCATGAAGGTTGCCTTGTCGGGGGCCCGCAGCGCGTAGTTCGTCGCCTTCTGCTCGCCGATGGTCGACCACAGGTCGGTCGAGAGGTTCTTACCGCAGGCCGAGCCTGCGCCGTGCGCGGGATAGACCCGGGTCGCGTCGGGCAACGTCATCAGCTTGTCGTGCAGCGAGTCATACAGCTTGTCTGCGAGCTCCTCGCGAGTGAATCCGATCGAGGCCAGCAGGTCCGGGCGACCCACATCGCCGATGAACAAAGCGTCGCCGGTCAGCACCCCGTAGGGAACGGCGTCGTCGGCATGTTCGTAGACCACGATGCTCAGCGATTCGGGAGTGTGTCCCGGTGTGTGGCGGAACTCCAATGTCACCTCTCCGAGCGAGTAGCGCTCGCCGTCGGCGACACCCATCGATTCGAACTCGGTCTCGGCGACAGCGGAGTAGACGATCTTTGCGCCGGTCGCCTCCGCCAATTCGAGGTGGCCGGAGAGGAAGTCAGCATGGAAGTGGGTCTCGATGACCAGTTCGATGGTCAGGCCCTGGTCCCTGGCATCGGCGACGTACTCAGCAACATCGCGCTGCGGATCGACAACAACTGCGCGGCCGGTGGTTTCATCACCGATCAGGTATGACGCGTGGGACAGGCAGTCCAGATAGTACTGCTGGAAAATCATGGTGACTTCCTTCTCTCTTTGCCTCGGTACTGCCATCTTGGCATATACCCCTACGGGTATACAAGTACCCCAGGGGGTATCCTATTCCCGCTAGCAGATTCCACCTGAGGTGTAGATGCCATGTAGCCAACATACCCCCGGCGGTATAGGTCACCTAGAGGCTTTGGTCACCGCTCGCGCCCACAAAAGGACCATCACCCGTGGCCAGACTCATCGCCACTACGGCTGACCGCACTGGGCGCGTTCATGGTGGGCATATACCCCGGTGGGTACAGTGTTACCACTGCTACACAAACTGAAGGGATCCCCATGGTTGGCGACGAACAGAACATCGCCGCGGTGTTGAATCGGCTGCGGCGCGCCCAAGGTCAGTTGGCCGGGGTGATCTCGATGATCGAACAGGGGCGCGACTGCAAGGACGTCGTGACTCAGCTGGCCGCAGTATCCAAAGCGCTGGATCGTGCCGGCTTCAAGATCGTGGCCACCGGTATGCGTGAATGCCTCACCGGCGAGAGCGCCGATGGCAAGCAGCCACTGAGTGAAGCCGAGTTGGAGAAGCTGTTCATGGCCCTGGCCTGATCGCTTAAGGCTCAGTCGTCATGCGTCGTCAAGCCCGTCCAAAATGGGCGACAACGTCTCCCAGTTCCGTTGCGTGGCATCCGCCGCGGCCTCCGCATCACCGTGGCGGCAGAGCTCGATGATTCGCTTGTGCTGCGCAATCGACTTACGGCCGGAAAGTGAGGAGAAGCGTAAAAACTCGACTCGGCGAAGGACCGGAGTGACTTGTTCAAGAGCGACCGGAATCGTCTGATTCTGACTGGCGCTGACCGAAACGCCGTGAAACAGATCGTCAGCGCGTATTGCAGACTCGGCGTCTCCTGCGGAGACGGCGGTGGCGAACTCCTTATTGGCCTTCACCATTTCGGCAAATTCATGCTTCCCCATCAGCGGAACCGCGATACGGACGGCTAACGCGTGAAGACAGGCCGCGACGGCCTGCGCATCGAACACCGCCTTGCGTTCGATGGTCGAGACCGCCGTCGAACGACCAGGCAAGGTATGAACCAAGCCCGCTGTCTCGAGTCGGGCAATGGCTTCCCGGATCGGCGTGCGGCTGATCCCCAGCCACTTCTCGAGTTCCGGGTCGCGCAAGGTCTCCCCGGGTGCCAGCGTGCCGTTGACGATTGCATCCCTGATCGAAATGTATGCCTGCTCTCGCAGCAGCGACCTTCGATGTTTTCCGTGTTCATCGGGCACCGGCATGGCAGATATCGTAGGTTAAAAGTCAGGCTGGCAGCGGTAGCAGGCCACAGCGTCAACGACACGGACCGTCCTGAACTCTGCATATCGCCCTCGAAATATCGCATGTCGTGGGCAGGAGTTCCGTTCGATCAGCACGGGATGCCTTGTGCAAGAACACTTCACTGCCAGCGGGACACTATCTCCGCGACCAAGTCCGGCTGGCCTAAGTGGGGAAAGTGCCCACTGCCCGCCAGAACTGTGATGCCAGCTTCTGGAATCACCTTTCGAAACCATGCTTCGTAACCGGGGTCTAACACGGTCCGGCTGATGTGGTGGTAGGCGGTCCCGAATTCCCGTAAGGCGTGCAGGTCGCTCGTCCGCCGCCTTCGAAGTTCTACCGGCGATATCTCCAGAATCTCGCTCCAGTATCCAAGAAGTAGATCCTGACGAGGCTTCGAGCGCACCAGATCTCGCAGCTGTCGGCTCAGGTGCTCGACTCCCATCCCCGCGAGCAGCTGGTTCCAAACACCTACATAGTCCGGCCCGCGCAGCACCTGTTCGGCCGACCGCAGGAATTCCCCAAAGGGGCCAGGCAGTAACGGCTGATCGATGTTCAGGACTGCACGCGCCGGGTGCCTGCCCGCATACACCGTGGCCAGCAGACCTCCGATCGAGTGCCCCACCAACACCGGCTTGCCCGCGCCGATCGACATGATTGCTGCATGCAACTCATCTACGACATCCATGACGTCGTATGAGTCGCGCACGGGCGAATCGCCGTGCCCGGGCAGGTCGACCGCCAATACCCGGCGGCTGTCCAAGGCGCTGATCAGCGGAGCCCACATGCCGCGATCGAAAGTCAGCCCGTGCAGAAGCACAACCAGTGGTCTGCCGTCATCGGTACCCGTAAGGTCCGCACCGAGTTCCCCGATTGTCATTCGTCCCCCATCAAAGAGATGCTGATCGCGTCCAGCCAGACCGAGAGGTTCGCCCACGGATCAGGTCGGCAGCCCTCTCGCCGATCATGATGGTCGCGGCATTGGTGTTGACGGACGGAACTTTGGGCATGATCGATGCGTCGGCCACCCGCAAGCCGGTCAGCCCGTGCACTCGCAGCTCCGGATCGACGACCGCCTCACACCCGATGCCCATCGCACAACTGCCGACTGGATGGAAGTACGTGCCGGTGCTGCGGGCCAGGAAGGCGCGCAGTGCCGTCTCGTCAGTGGCTTCCGGCCCGGGAAGCACCTCGCGCGCGCACCATGGCGTGAACGGCTCACTGGCCGCGATTTCCCGGGCCACCTGCAGACCGTGGATCATCCGCGCCACGTCTGACTCAGCACCAAGGTAATTCGGATCGATCAAAGGCGCAGTCGTCGGGTCTGGTCCTGCGAGCCGGATCGAACCGCGAGCCTCGGGTACCGTGGCGACCGCGAGCGTGAAGCTGTTCGCGGGGGCCGCCAGGTGCGGCAGGTGGAACGGTACGTGAATGAACATCAGCTGCATATCCGGGCCGGCAAGCGACTCATCGCTGCGCCACAGCATTGAGGTCTCAGCGAGGTTGGTCCGGCCGACAGGTATCGGTTGCGCCGCCTCGTAGACGACACCGGAGAACGGGTGGTCATGCAGATTGCGACCCACCCCGGGCAGGTCATGCACAACGATGACATCGGCCGCTTCGAGTTCAGCGGCCGGTCCTATCCCGGACAGGAGCAGCAACCGTGGTGAGTCAACCGCGCCAGCACTGAGCACCACCTCGGCGTCCGCGTACGCGATCGCGATCATCCCGTCACGTTCGTATTCGACTCCTACGCAACGATTTCCCTCAATCCGCAACTTACGCGCCCGGGATTGGGTGGAAAGGGACAGATTCGGCCTGCGCCCACTTATCGGGCGCAGGTACGCGGCGGCAGTGCTCTGCCGCTTCCCTTCTGAGATTGATAAGTCGTGCCAACCGGCGCCCTCGGAAACCGCGCCGTTGAAGTCGTCGGTTAAGGGAAAGCCCGCTGCAACCGCGCCCTCGAGGAAGACCTGCGACAGTGGGTTGGCGACCTCGGCAGCGGCTGGCGCCGGGTACATCGGTCCGTCGGTCCCGCGGTAGCGAGTATCCCGACCGCTGACCGTCTCGAGGCGCCGGAAGTAGGGCACCACCGACTCGTAGTCCCAGCCCGTGCAACCGGCCTGCGCCCAGGCGTCGAAGTCGCTCGGGTGGCCGCGCAGGAACACCATTGCGTTGATGCTGCTGCTACCGCCGAGGGTATGTCCGCGCGGCCAGTTGCGGCTCAGGCCGTCGGCATTCGCTTGCGGGACAGTGTCATAGGCGTAGTCGACATCGGTCCCCCACAGCGCCGGCCAGGCCGGTGGAGTGGATATCTGGGGACTCGCGTCAGCCGGGCCAGACTCGAGCAATAACACACGAACAGTTGGGTCCTCGGACAGTCGGGCAGCGATGACACACCCGGCCGAGCCGGCGCCAATCACCACAAAGTCGTAATGCTCGAACTCGGCTGCCGATGCCAGATGTCCGGGTCCGCCGTCGGTCGTTGTCATGTCTTTCACACCTTCGTCATTCGTGGATTTGTCAGCTGCGAGTCGTGTGTGCAGCCTGATCGATGAAGTCAGCGACTGCATCGGGTCGCGACACAGTCATCGCGTGGGACGCCGCCGTCGGCTCACGGTTCAACGACGAGTCGATCGATTACCGGACCGCTCAGCAAGAATCGGTAGTGCAGATCGGCTACCCCTCCGGGGAAGTCGCCCTCCAGTCGCTGGGTCACGTCGAACTGTTCTTCCCCAGACGTGGTGGCACCGGTGAACGCTGTGGTGAAGGAGTATTCGCTACCGGCACCGTCGAGCCAATCGGCGATCTACTTGACTCCCAAGTAGGTGTGGCCTTCGTCGACTACTACGGCGCCTTCCGCGAAGGCGGTGACCGCAGTGGAGACATCACGAGCCCGAGGGACTGCCCCGAGTTCAGTTGACTCGCGGGGTGTGAATTTCAGGCCGCGGTTGCGGCTGGGGTGTGGAGCAGTTCGAACTCTATCGGGGTGAGCTTGCCAAGGGCGCGTTGGCGGCGGCGTCGGTGGTAGGTGCGCTCGATCCAGGTGACGATCGCCAGTCGCAGTTCGGCTCGGGTGGACCACCGTTGCCGGTCGAGGACGTTACGTTGCAATAGTGCGAAGAAAGACTCCATGGCGGCGTTATCTCCACATGCCCCGACGCGGCCCATGGAGCCTCGTAACCCGTTGTGCGACAGCATGTACACGAATTTCCGTGACCGGAATTGGCTGCCGCGGTCGGAATGCACGATCGTAGCGACGGGCGAGCGGACGCCGACGGCGTGACGCAGGGCGGCCACGGCCAGCGACGCCTTCATCCGCGAGTCGATCGAGTAGCCGACGATTCTGTTGGAGTACACGTCCTTGATGGCGCAGAGGTAGAGCTTGCCTTCATCGGTGCGGTGCTCGGTGATGTCGGTTAACCAGATCTCGTTGGCGGTCTGGGCAGAGAATTGGCGGCCAACGAGGTCGTCGTGCACGGGTGGCCCGGCCTTCCTGTTCAGTCCGCGCTTCTTGGCGAAGACCGACCAGATGCGTTCTTGCGAGCACAGTCGAGCCACTCTGTTCTCGCCGGCGATGATCCCGAGTGCGGGGAGTTCATCGGCGATGAAGCGGTAGCCGAAGGTGGGGTCGTCGGCGTGGATGTCGAGGGCGGCGTTGATGAGATGTGCATCGTCCAAGTCGCGTTGTGTCACAGGGGCTTTGCGCCACTTGTAGAACGCTTGGGTAGAGAAGCCAAGAACCCGGCAGGTCACCGTGACGGGGACACCGTCTGCGGCAAGATCAAGGACCAGCGGGTACATCATTTTGGGTTGACGTCCCGCGACAAGTAGCCGACGGCACGGCGCATGATCTCGGCTTCTTGCTCGAGGAGCTTGATCCGTTTGCGCGCTTCACGCAGCTCGGCAGAGACGTCACCCGCGGCCGCGGTTGCTCCTTTTCGGTCGATACCGTCTTCGCGGTCGGCGATCTTGAGCCAGCGATGCAGGCAGGCCTCGGAGATGCCGAAGTCCTTCGCGATCTGACGTAGCGGCGCCTCACCCTTGCGGGCTACAGCGATCACGTCAGCGCGGAACTCGGCGGGAAATGCTTTCGGCACGGAATTGATCCTTCCAGCAAGGACGAATCCTCACAGGTCAGGAGTCAACCAAACTGGGGGCAGTCCCCGATGCGCGGCCAGACAACTAGTGATCACCGACGGCAACGCGTTCCACGAGATGCTGGTGTTTTCGGTCCTGTTATGTGTCATACCGTCACGGTGCAGCCTCCCCTAGGGAGAGAGTCAAGAGAGCGCGTCAAACTGGTCATCTTCGAGTGCGGAGCCCAGCTCTACCCCGCCTCCACAACTGCCCCAGCCCTGCAGTCAGTGCGATTGACAAAGACCAGCCCCGTGAGCAATATATTGCATGTTACGGTGAACATTGCTTTTGGGTCAAGTGAATTCGGCGCGGTTTGGCAGGAACTGGGCAGCGTGGCGCCGCGGTTATACCCATCGTCACAGGAGAGGCTCAATGACTATCGCAGATTTCCAGCGCTACCCGCTGACCTTCGGCCCGAGCCCCATCCACCCGCTTCGTCGCTTGAGCCAATATCTTGGCGGTGCCGAGATTTGGGCTAAGCGCGAGGATGTCAGCTCCGGTCTGGCCTACGGTGGCAACAAGACTCGAAAGTTGGAGTACTTCATCCCAGAGGCGCTCGAGCAGGGAGCCGACACACTGGTGTCCATCGGGGGTGTTCAGTCCAACCACACCCGTCAGGTGGCGGCCGTTGCCGCCAGCCTTGGGCTGAAAGCCGTTCTAGTACAGGAGAAATGGGTTGACTGGCCCGATTGCGTCAATGACAAGGTCGGCAATATATTACTCTCCCGCATCATGGGAGCGGACGTGCGCCTTGATCCCGCCGGTTTTGGAATCGGATTCAAAGACAGCTGGCAGAACGCCATCGAGGATGTCAAACGCGCAGGCGGTACTCCATATGCGATCCCAGCGGGCGCGTCCGATCACCGGCTAGGCGGACTCGGCTTCGCCAACTGGGCATACGAAGTGCAACAACAGGAGCAGGAACTCGGCATCTTCTTCGACACCATCGTGGTCTGCACGGTGACGGGATCGACACACGCGGGGATGATCGCAGGTTTCGCCGGTCAGGACCGGCCCCGCCGCGTCATCGGCATCGACGCCTCCGCGACGGTGGAAAAGACCCGGGCTCAGGTCGAACGTATCGCCCGCAACACCGCGGAGCTCATCGGGCTGGGTCGCGAACTGCGGGATGAGGAGATCACGATTCTCGAGGGCTGGGCCGGCGATCTCTACGGCATACCGGTGAAATCAACGGTCGACGCGATCACGCTGACCGGCCGACTCGAAGGGATCATCCTCGATCCCGTCTACGAGGGTAAGTCGATGGCGGGTCTGGTGGATCTGGTGCATTCTGGGCAGATCGACCCCCGATCAAAGGTTCTCTACGCACACCTGGGTGGCCAGCCGGCGTTGAACGCCTACAGCGGGATCTTCTAGGCAACCCAAACCGCCCCACGCCGGAGCCAGTCGCCTCTGCTAGGGGTTTCACCTAGGTTCGTATCGGTCAATTGGCGCTGCAGAACTATCAGCGCGCCCGCGACGGCGGCAGCATGGAGGCCATCTCGGTCACCGAATTGCACAACGTGGCCGCCGTGCTCGAAGGGCACGACGGGAGCCGATTACACGGCGACCTCATCTGCGATGCACGTGCCGTCATTTCAGACGAATGGCCGGCGATGGAACGCGGCGAATCGTCTGCCTCGGTAGAACACTGGGTCGACACGGTGGTGACGGACTTCGCCGCGACCGATCCCACGAACCCGAAGCAGGAAGCGGCCTACGGTCAATGGTTCGATCAGCAGGCCGAGCGTCGGGAGAGCGCCGTCATTCAGGCGGTGCCCATCGCGTTCGTCTCGGCGTTGGTGACATCGGCGTTGCTCGTCGTGGGGTTTCTGGACCATCCCTATGACAATTGGACGGGCAGCCTCCAACCCGACCAGATGCGGGTGACCCTGACCCTCATCGACGACGGTCATATCGCCCCGTGCACGTCCAGAGGCGATCCCACCTAGCGCGGTGTTCACCCACTGTTCGCCGGTCGGCAAGCACTACCGGGCAGCCTGTCGACAATGCAGGCAGGCGATAACGGTGCGGCGGTCGATCGACTCCGCGCCGATTACGATACGACCCCCTACCACTCCGACGCGTTTCCGCAGTCTGCACCAGGGCACCTGGCTGCCGTCGCCTATCTGTTCGGTTTGGCAACACCGGAGGTAGCACACGCCCGCGTCCTCGAAATCGGTTGCGCCGCTGGCGGTAACCTCATTCCCTTTGCGGCTACCCATCCGCAGGCGCAGGTGCTCGGCATCGACCTTTCAGAGGTGCAGATCCGTCAAGGGCGTACCGTCGCGGCAGCCTTGGGCCTAGGCAACCTTGAGTTGCTGGCCGCAGACGTCTCCCGGTTGAATTTGGCGGCGCTGGGGAAGTTCGACTTCATCATCGCCCACGGCGTATACAGCTGGGTGCCACCGGAGGTCCAGGATGCCGTCCTGGCGTCGATACATGAATTGCTCACCCCCGAGGGGGTGGGTTACCTCAGCTACAACGTGTATCCGGGCTGGAAAGCCAAGGAGTACATGCGAGATGCGATGCTGCTGGCCAGCGGTGCCAGCACGACTCCCAGCGAGAAGGCCCGCGATGCGCGCGAGATGGCCGACTTCCTCGAAGACGTTGCCCCGTCCGGCGGCGTACTGGCCAGGGTGCTGGCGGAATTCCGGGCCCGCGACGAAGGTTTCGGCGATTCTTATCTGTTGCACGACGAGTTGGAAGCATTCAACACACCCTGCTATTTCTACGAGCTGCTGGGCAAAGCGAGCGCGCACGGTCTGGCATTTCTGGCAGAGGCACGTCCTGAGACGATGTTTGCGTCCAACCACGGACCGAAGGTCGCCGACTATGTGGCCGCGAAATCTGGCGGCGTCCAGGTGCTCGCGGAGCAGTACCTGGATTTCGTGGTCAACCGGGCATTCCGCGAATCGTTGTTGGTTCATGCGCAGCGAGCACCCCAGATCAACTACAACCCCGACCTGAGTCGTTATGGCCGTTTGCATTTCGCCGCCTGGACGCCACCCGTCGAGGGCCGGACCGTGATGGATCACTCCCGCCAGGAGTACGAGGTTGCCAACGGGGCGACGCTGTTCACCAACGATCCCGGGCTCAAGGCGACGCTGGAGGAACTCAACGGTCGCTGGCCGTGGACGATGTCCCATCGGGAGCTGGTCGAGGCGGTACAGGCACGGCTGATGTCCGCCGGTTTCGCCCCGGCCGAGAATCTCGGCGAGCATGTCGATGGCCTGCTGGGGGTTCTGATCGGGCAGGGACACGCGCGATACCGGCTCGATCCGGTACTACCGGAGTCGGTCCCCGACGCCCAGCTGCGGCTGGATGAGACCATCAGACGCATGGCGGAGATCACCCGCTGGAACGAGGATGCGTCGATCTTCAATCTCTGGCATGAGGCGCTCATCCTGTCCCCGTTAGACCGGCATCTGCTGCCGCTGCTCGACGGCACCCGCGATCGGGATGCACTGGTGAGGGAGCTGCTGGCGCTGGCCGAAGAGGGCGCGTTCCCGGTCGAACTCGACGGGCAGCAGGTTTCCGACCCGGCCCACGTGCGGGAGGCTGTGACCCAGCAGGTCGACACCGCAGCGGACCGGCTCGTCGAGATGAAGCTCATGCGGATTTGATCGCGGAGGCACAGTCACGGGATGGTGGATCATGTCGTAGGGCATCGAAACCTTATGGTCTGTGTCGGCGATCATCGGAAAGTTGATCTCCGCACCCTGACTGAACAGGACCCCCAGCTGTCGCCGAGCCAATCGCAGAAACTGATCGCTCCCTGCGTGGTTTCGACCGTGAAGCCCGGCGCGTTGTCCCGAGATGCATTGTCATGTAGTGCCTTTCAACAAGAAATTGATCTGAAGGTGCTAGACCTCGGCGAGCGCTCGCATTGGTCGGTCGGCGGTACCGTGGCCGCCGGAGCCAGATGACTCATCCCGCCGCGATCGAATTACAGGTTCGCAGGTCGATTTTTCCATCAAGGCTGCCGTTCACCGGCTCAGCGGCAGCGGCCTCCACAGGCGAAACTCGCAGCGGCGCAACTGCTTTGCATTTGCCTTTCAGAGCCGACTCGCACATTTTGGAGCGAGGTCGAGTGCCCAGATCCACAAACGGTGAACCACCGCGATGGGGGACCCAACGTGAGTACATACACCCGGACGCAGGCGATTGCCAACCGACCGCGGTTGCCCGAGACGAGTAACTACGGCATGTTTATGGGCGGAGTGCCGGGAAGTCTGGTCGGCAGTCGCACCGCCGGTGTCGACTTGAACGCAACGGTGGGAGTCCGGCATGGCGCTTGTCCTTGAATGTGCTGGCGCAGTGTTGGCGGCGGCAACCTGCCCGATAGCGGTACCGGTCTCCGGCTGCGACGTAGTGTCTAGTGGTGCGCGCCGAGCAGATCGCCGAAGAATTCCCTGTCGTGACGGCGGACTCCAACGCCCTGGATGCGGTGCGGCTAATGGCCGAGCGCCGGCTCGCGGGGTTGGTGGTGACCGACGAACACGGCTGCCCGACGACGATCCTGCCCGCATCGGAGGTAGTCCGACTGCTCGTGCCGGGATATGTCCGGGACGATCCCGCGCTGGCGGGGGTTTTGAGCGAATCGATGGCCGACCGCATCGCGGACAAACTCAGTGGCAAGACGGTCGCCGCAGTACTGCCCAAGCAACGCCCGGACATGCCCACGGTGAAGGCCGACGACACGATCGTGGAGGTCGCTGCCGTGATGGCGCACGAACGTGCTCCGTTGGTCGCCGTGCTCGCAGGCAAGGACCTGATCGGGGTCATCACGGCCTCGCGGCTTCTCGAAGTCGCGCTCCAATCTCACTGAGCGGGCCATCCCTGGCCGGTGATCTGCGATGACTACGGTCGCGGTGCTGGTCTTCATCGTGTCCTACACGTTGATCGCCACCGAGCGGGTGTCCAAGGTGAAGGCGGCGCTTGGCGGCGGTGCCGTGGTGCTGATACTCGGCATCGTCAGCTCCGAGGACGCGTTCTACTCGCACGAGACCGGTATCGACTGGGACGTCGTTTTCTTGCTCCTCGGCATGATGATCATCGTCGGGGTGCTGCGCCAGACCGGGATATTCGAGTACGCGGCGATCTGGGCCACCAAACGGGCCGGCGGCTCCGGGCGGCGGGTGATGGTCCTGCTGGTGGTGATCACGGCAGTCGCGTCGGCATTCCTCGACAACGTGACCACGGTGCTGCTCATCGCGCCGGTGACGCTGCTGGTGTGCGAGCGTCTCGATATCAACCCGGTGCCGTTCCTGATGGCGGAGGTGTTCGCCTCCAACATCGGTGGCGCCGCCACCCTGGTCGGAGATCCGCCGAACATCATCATCGCCAGCCGCGCTGGCCTGACGTTCAACGACTTCCTGGTACACATGGCTCCGCTGGTGATCATCGTGCTGGTGGCTTTCGTGCTCGTCCTGCCGATCCTCTTTCGCGGGGCTTTCGCCGTTCACCCGGACCGAGTCGCTGACGTGATGTCGCTCAATGAACGCGAGGCCATCCGCGACCCACGCCTGCTGTGGAAATGCGGAGTGGTGTTGGCGCTGGTCTTCACCGCCTTCATCGGCCATTCCGTCATCCACATCGCTCCGTCTGTGGTGGCACTCTTGGGCGCGGGGCTGCTCATCCTGATCTCTGGTGTCGACCGTGAGGACTACCTCGGCAGCGTCGAATGGGAAACCCTGCTGTTCTTCATCGGCTTGTTCGTTCTGGTGGGGGCGCTGGTGAAGACCGGGGTGATCGGCAGCCTCGCCCGGCTTGCCGCCGATGTCACCGGCGGTAACGCGCTGACAGCGACGATGCTGATCTTGATCGTCTCCGCAGTGCTTTCCGGCGTGATCGACAACATCCCGTATGTCGCCACCATGAGTCCGGTCGTCGCGGACTTGACCGCCGCAATCTCCGATCCCGTCCAGGCAGATGCACTCTGGTGGGCGCTGGCGGCGGGCGCCGACTTCGGCGGCAACCTCACGGCCGTCGGAGCCAGCGCCAACGTCGTCATGCTCGGCATCGCCGCCCGAGAAGGCCACCCCATCAGCTTTTGGGAGTTCACCCGCAAGGGCGCGATCGTCACCACCTTGACGATCGCGATCGCCGCGCCGTATCTGTGGCTGCGGTACTTCGTGTTGGCCTGATCTGGTCACGCCAATGGCTGGACGCCCCGCCACGTCGGCTCACGTGGTCATCCGGCGGGTTCTAACCATCCGACGACGGATCATGTTGGTGGCCAGGGCATCACTGGCATTTCATCGCATCTCGGGCCCCGATGACGCGTCCGTCTCACGCGGATCGACGTCGGGGCGCCCGGCAGGCAAGTTGTCGGGAGGCTCTATTCGCAGCATTCGCGCAACCGGCACATCGGTCGACGAGTGCAGCACAATGGACAACGCGATGGTGACGGCAACCAAGTCGAAAACCAGCTCCCTATCCGCGATTCCGGACTGCAACGCCAACAGCCCGTAAACCACTGAGGCGAATCCCTTCGGCCCGAACCAGGCCGCGGTCAGTCGCTCACTGCGCGGCAACTGCGTGCGCAACAGCGAGAGCAACATGGCCGCCGGACGCACCAGGACGATGGCCACGACGGCGAAAAGCCATTCCTGCCGACCGAGATGGGACAGCCGATCAGGCGTGATCAGGGCACCGAACACCAACAGGGCCGCGAACTTCGTCAATTCAGAGAGCAGTTCGCCGAACGGCTCGAAGCGCTCCGCCGCGACATGATCGAGGGTGGCCAGTGTCGACCCAGCCGCGAACGCCGCCAGGTACGGGTTGGCGTGGGTCAGGTGGCATCCCGCGTAGACCAGGATGGCAATTGCCATGGGCCCCAGTGGCTGCAGTCGTGGCTCGGCGGTGAGGATCTTGGCCCTCCAGGCGAATGCCACCGCTGCCGCGACGGCGGCACCGAGCACGAGACCGAGCAACAGCTCGGTGACCACCTCGCCGAGGTCGGAGTGCTCGTGTTGAGCGGTGGCAAGGAAGATCAGGACGAACGGCAGAGCGAGGCCGTCATTGAGACCGGACTCGACATTGAGCAGTCGGCGCAGCCGCAGCGGAACATCGGATCTGCCGACGAGCGCGGCGGCGAACACCGGATCCGTCGGCGACAGAATCGCACCGATGAGAAAGGCGGTGGGCCAATCAAGACCGGCGAGATAGTGCGCAGGGAGCGCAATCCCGACCATCGTCAGTGGCATCGCGAGACCGAGCGCGCGGCCGGACAGAGTCCAATTCTCTTTCAGTGCAGAGAGATTAGCGCGCTGACCGTCGGTGAACAGCACGGTGAACAGTGCGATGTCGGCCAGCAGAGAAACGATCGGGTCATCCGGGCCGATGGTGACGACACCCAGTCCCCCGGGTCCGATCAGCGCGCCGGCCACTAAGAAGAGCAGGGCCGTCGACAGCACCGTTCTGGCGGCGACACCCGAGAGCGAGACACTGATCAGAAGCACCAGGCCGAAAGCCAGGACAAGTAGCACTGTGAACTCCTCGCACTAACCGTTGACGATGACGAACAGTCCGACGACGCCCAGGACATACAGGATCAGCACCGCGAGCGAGTCGGCGCCGAGCCTCAGTATTCGGCGTCGCGGTCGAAACAGCAGACCTGCGGCGTAGACGAGAGTCAACACCATCGCAACGGCCGTCAGGTAGATATCGGTTCCTTCGGCATCCGGCAGTACGGCGTGCCCCGTGAGCAGCGTGGCCAGCACGAAAAGCACCGGTAGGAAAGCATTTCCGCCGAAGATATCGGAGACGGCGAGTTGGTAGTCGCCGTGGCGCACCGAGGTCAGACCGGTCGACAGTTCCGGAAGTGAGGTGGCGGCGGCAAGCACGGTCGCCCCGAACAGCACACCGGACAAACCGATGTGGTCGGCGATCACGTCACCGCTGCGTTCCAGTAATACTCCGGCGACCAGGGTCACCACCGCAGCCACACCGAACATCCCCACCGAAGCCCGCGTACTGGTTCCGCGATCGCTGGCCTGTTGCTCGGCGTGCTGTGTGCTGTGCCCGCGTGGCCGACTCTGGCCATCAGGTGGCTGACCGGATTCATGCCACGGCAAGGACGTCCTTGCCCGCCGAAGCAGCAGCAGCCCGGTCACCCACACGATGGGGATCAGGACCGTTGCCGGAGTCAGTCGGAGCGCTATTGCCGATTTCGGCATCTGAGTTCCTGCGATCACGATCGCCAAGATCGCGACGACCAACGTCGCTTCCAGGACGAGCACCAATGATGCCGCCCGGTACGTGAGTGGCTTGCGTCCCCGCACACCGAATGCGTCAAGCGCCACCAGCACGACGGTCTGAATTGCTATGCCGCCCAGAATGTTACCCACGGCGACCTCGACCTTGCCTGACAGCGAGGCGCTGGTCACGATGGCGATCTCGGGCAGGTTGGTCGCTATCGCGAGCAGGATCAGGCCGCCGAGCGCAGACCCCAGATTCAGCCGCGTCGACAGCACGTCGGTCTGTCTCGACAACTCAATGCCCGCGCCCCAGATCGCCGCCGCCGCGATCAGGAAGATCATTCCAAGCGTCCACGTCGGCCAGCTACTCACGGTGACAGCTCACTGCACGAGCCGTTGGACTTCGGCCCAATAGCGATCCTGATCGGATGGGGATACTGGTGGCGCGAAGGAGACGACGATGGTCGCCACTTGGTCGAGACCGCGCTCTTTGGCGTAACTCTCCGCCTTACCTGTACTGGTGAACGATTTGACTCGAAGGGTATCGGTGACGATGGATTGGGAGCACCCTGCGACTGGGCACTCTTGCGCCGTCGTATCCATCGGATTGGGAGCCTCGAAGCCCAGTTTGGCGAGCTGGTCGACGATGCCGCGTGCACTCGGCACCAACAACTCTCCGCCGCGGGTCGCGCCGGCCGATCCGGACGAGTCACCCATTGCCACCGTCCCAGAAGCAGCAGGGGGCTCACCCGAGCAACCGGCCAGAGCCAAACCAGTGGCCACGCACAACCAACCGAACCGTCTCACCATCAGCGCGCGTTTCCCTTGCCCGCGATCAGAGCATCGGCCACTTTCTCCAGATCAGCTCCGATCACGGCCGGCTGGGCGCCCAACGGACTCGGTACCGCGCCTGCGCGACCAACGAATGCGGCTTGTGCGCCTGCGGCCATCGCACCAGAAACATCCCAGGAGTGCGCCGCGACCAGGCACAACTCTCCGATATCCACACCGCATTGGTCGGCGACCATGAGATAAGGCGCCGCAAAAGGCTTGAGCGCACGCACCTCATCGGCGGAATAGACCCCCTCGAACAGCTCGGCAATACCGGCGTTCGAAAACTGATCCTGCACTACGTCGAGCACCGAATTGGTCAAGGCAGCAACTCGAAAACCGTTGTCGCGCAGACGCATCAAGGCAGGAACGACATCGGGGTGGGGCGCCAAGTGCCGCATTGCGTTGACCACCGTCTCCGCTGCAGCGGTGGAGATGCTGCGACCCGCCCGTTCGGCGGTCATCTGCAGGGCAGCCCGCTGGGCGGTGCTGAAGTCCACATACTGGCCGGTCAGACCGCCAACGAAAGACAGCTGCAACATCGTGCCAAACCACTGCGGGCGCAGCGCTGCGTCGCCGAGCACGTCGGCGAACAGCGGATCAAGCCCACCGAGATCGAGCAGCGTTTCGTTGACGTCGAACACGATCACCCGCATCGGCGATCACCACCTGTTCCGTCGTGCGTCTCGTCCATGAATTGCGTTGTTCACGCGAGGAATCCACCAATCTCCAACGCCACGGAAGGTTCGCCACCGGCGGCGGTGAACGTGGACAGTGCCCGCACCAAGCCTTGGCGCTCGCGAGGCGGCATGTTGTGGACCACCTCGGCAATTCGGCGGCGACGATGTCCGGTCACCGCAGCCACGACGTCTAGCCCATGCGACGTCAGTTCGACGACCAGTTCCCGCCGAGAATCCGGATGGGGCTGGCGATCGATCAAGCCGGCGGCAACCAGGCGGTCGGCCATCCTGCCGGTGGTGGAGGGGGCGACGTCGAGCAATCCGGCGAGGGTCGCCAGGTTGACTGGGCCGCGGGTCGACAAGATCACCAGCGTACGGAACTGCGGGATTGTCAGTGTCTCATCGACATTGGCAATCGACTGCGCCGAGATTGCGACCAACAGCCGGGATGCGGTCAACAGCGCGTCGGTGATGGCATCCACCGAGTCGTCGGCGAATGGATCGTTCTGGCCGGGCATGGCGTCCTCTCCGCAACAGTTGGTCCCAAGTACCAAAGCTCACTGCAACTATTGCATACTGCAATGATGACGGGACGATCCAGCGCTATCGCACCGCGCCGCATCTGGGTGCCTCAACGGGTGGCGTGGGGACGTTGGCTCCGGGAAAGCCCGTCGGCTTTGGTGCCTCTGGCTGTTGCAGTCGGTGCGGTCACCGGGCTGGGAGCGGTCGGCTTCCGATGGCTCATCACGGCGTTCACCCGCATGTTCACCGGCTACGACGACTACTCCGGTCTCGGACGGGTGGCCAGCACCCACTGGCCCTGGTTGGGCTTCTGGTTCCTCTTGCTGGCACCGGTGGTGGCGGGCGCGATCTACGGGCCACTGGTGCATCGGTTCGCGCCGGAGGCCCGCGGCCACGGCGTGCCCGAAGTGATGTACGCGGTCAGCCATCGAGGCGGCCGGATCGCCCCGCAGGTAAGCCTGGTCAAAGCCCTGGCGTCGGCGCTGTGTATCGGCGGCGGCGGCTCGGTTGGCCGCGAGGGGCCCATCGTGCAGATCGGGTCGGCTGCCGGTTCAACGGTCGCTCAGTTGCTGCGCCTGGATACCCCACGAATGCGGTTGCTGGTCGCCTGCGGCGCAGCGGCCGGGATCTCGGCCACGTTCAACGCGCCACTGGCGGGGCCGTTCTTTGCCATGGAGCTGATCCTGCGGAGTTTCACGGCGGAGTCCTTCGGCGCAGTGGTGCTGGCCAGCGTCACCGCCGACGTCGTCGGGCGGACCATGCTCGGCGACCACCCGTTCTTGACCCTGCCCGCATTCGCCGTCCGAAGCCCCGCTGAATACCTGCTCTATATCGCACTCGGAGTCGCTGTCGGCGTCGTCGGAGTGGCCTTCTCGAAAGTCCTCTATCTGGTAGAGGATGCCTGCGACTGGGTGTGGCGAGGCCCGGAATGGGCCCGGCCAGCGGTCGGCGGTGTCCTGCTCGGCGGCCTGCTCATCGGCTTACCCCAGATGTACGGTGTCGGATATCCAGTCCTGGAGAACGCGGTCGAGGGCAAATACGTGATCGGGATGCTGCTGGTCCTGATGGTCGGCAAGATGCTGGCGACCAGCCTGACCATCGGCATCGGCGGCTCGGGCGGAGTGTTCGCCCCAACGTTGTTCATCGGTGCCATGGCCGGAACCGCATTCGGCTTGGTCGCTCACGGGCTGTTCCCCGGTGTGACCGAATCGGCCGGTGCCTACGGACTGATAGGCATGGGCGCCGCGCTCGGCGGGGCCACCGGTGCGCCCATCACCGCAGTGATCATCCTCTTCGAACTCACCGGTGAATACTCGATCATCCTCCCGTTGATGGCCGCGGTCGTGATGGCCGCCGGGACAGGACATCTGTTGTCCAAGAACACGATCTACACCGCCAAGCTGTGGCGACGCGGTGTCGACCTCGATGCGCCACCGTCGGAACACCGGGATTTCACCGCCGCTGATATCGCCCTGCCCGCCCCCGAACCGCTGGCCGAACACGCTACGCTCGATGACGCCGCCGCGGCGCTGGCGACCTCACCGTTCGGCATGCTGCCGGTGACCGGCACCGACGGACGCTATATCGGCTGCGTGTCAGCCCAGGATGTCGCAGAAGCGCTCGAGGATTGTGACCCGCCACCCGGGGTGAAGACGCTCGTCGGGCTACCCACCGCTGTCGCCGCAGATGCCGCGGCCGACGAGATACTGGCCAAACTCAGCGGTCGTGGAGGCACCGGACTCCCGGTGCTCAACCCGGATCACACCGAACTGACCGGATGGATCACCTACGAGTCGGTGCTGGCTACGCTTCGCCCTGCCACTCCTGTTGCGCCCAAGCAGGATCCGTGACCATGGACGCGCCGACCACCGGCGCCGACCTGCTGACCGCCTGGACGCCCTCCCCCGTCGCCGACCTGCTCATCGCGCTGGCGTTGATCTGTTACGTGGCGCTGCTCATCCGGCTCCGTCGGACCGGCCGGCCATGGCCACCGGCACGCACGGTGTCCATGCTGGCCGCGGCCGGAATTTTGGTGCTCGTCGTCAACAGCCCGCTGGCGATGTACAGCCATCACCTGTTCTGGGTGCATATGATCGTGCACTTGCTGCTGATCACCGTGGTGCCCGCGTTGCTGGTCTGGGCACAGCCAATTCGCTTGCTGCACAACGCCGGTGGGGCCACAGTTCGCTGCCGTGTCGACATTTTTCGGGGCGGCCGACCGTTTCATTGGCTGATCACACCGCGCCTGACAGTCCCCCTGTATGCCGCGGTGCTCGTCCTGACGCACCTGACCGGGTTCCAACAGGCGATGAGCCAGCACATGTGGATTCACAACAGCGAACTGGTCCTCTATCTGGTCACCGGTTATCTACTGCTGCTCCCGCTGGTAGGCGACGAATTGACCACCGATCCACCGCTGGCGCCCTTCCTGTCCTTCGTCGTCGTGGCGCTCTGCATGGGCCCCGACACGCTGGTCGGGGTGGTGTTGATGATGAGCGGATCGGTGATCGCGCCTGCTTACGCCGCGTCTCGGGATTGGGGACCGTCCGCGCTGGCCGATCAGTCTGTGGCCGGGGCAATCATGTGGTTCGCCGGCGACGGCTTGATGATGGTTCTGATGGTGATCATCGGGGGTCGCTGGATCGCCGGCCGGAACGGTGTGGGCAACAGCCTGGGTCCGTGGCTGGACCGCATCCGCCGCCAAACAACGCTGGGGGTCGATGCCGACTCGTCGATCGACCTCGACGACGACGAAGCAGCGCTCACCGCGTACAACGTCCGACTGGCCGCACTGTACGGCCGAAATACCAACGGCCCCAGGGACTGAACCATGGCCGAAGCGGATTGGCTATCGGTAGTCGTGGGCAGACTGCTGCGGGTCCGTTGGGTGGTCCGCGCACCGATCTGGCTGTACGGCAAGGGTTTGGGCTTTTTGTTGGGCAATCGCTTGCTGCTGCTGGAACACCGCGGACGACGTAGCGGGGAGCTCCGGTACGTGGTCCTGGAGGTGGTTGACCGGCCCTCCGTCGACACCTATGTCATCGTGTCGGGGTTCGGGGAGAAATCCCAGTGGTGTCGTAACGTCCTCGCGGACCCGCGGGTGCGGGTCACCGTCGGGTGGCGCCGCACGTCGCCCGCCGTCGCCGAGTTGCTTTCCGACGACGCGGCGCAGACGGTGCTCGATCGCTACGCCGAACGACATCCCCGGGCCTGGAAACACCTGCTACGTGCACTGGAAGAGACATCGAACACCACGCAGCTCCGGTTGCCCATGTTCACGGTACGGGTAGTGCCACGATGCGCAGATTGAACTACACCCGCGCCGGGTATGCGCAGCCGATGTTGGCATCCGGGGTGGTCCGAGCTGATGTCCGGGTATCGAGCAGATGAGTCCGGTCTTCGTTTCCGCACGGGACACGGTGCGTACCCAGCTGTGGCCGCTGCCGGTGCTGGGCATCGTGATTGCGGTGGGCGCGGGGGTCGCGTTTCCGCACGTGGACGCTCTCGTGGACGCGGGACTGCCGACATGGCTGACATCGCTCCTGTTCGGCGGGGACGCGGGCGCCGCGCGGACCTTGCTCGATGCCATCGCCAGCTCGTTGATCACGGTGACATCGCTGACATTCTCATTGACCGTCGTCACATTGCAGTTGGCGAGCAGCCAGTTCTCGCCACGCCTGCTGCGCACGTTCACCAGCGACATCTTCGTCCAGTCGACCCTGGC
Organism: Mycobacterium sp.; assembly: GCF_965229105.1. Classification (GTDB taxonomy): domain Bacteria; phylum Actinomycetota; class Actinomycetes; order Mycobacteriales; family Mycobacteriaceae; genus Mycobacterium. The sequence goes on along the minus strand of NZ_OZ245858.1, from coordinate 3,588,115 downwards.
CATCTTTCTGTCGACGTTCACCTACTCGCTGACCGTCCTGCGCGCCGTTCGCAGCGGCGAGGAGGGCGGAGCATTCGTCCCGAGGATATCGGTCACCGTAGCCTTCGTACTCGGCATCGTCAGCGTCCTGGGCCTGGTGCTGTTTCTGGCCCATCTAGCCCGACAGATCCGCGTCGAGACAATGCTGCGCGATGTTCATGATGACGCCAGCGCGACGGTGCGCAGCGCGACGAACCCCCTGAAGGATGCCCCACCACAACCGACGCTGCCGGCGCCGCCTGAGCATCCGCTGAACATCACCGCTCCCTCATCGGGCTTCTTGACCAGCATTGACGAAGCCCAATTGCTCTCTGCGGCAACAGAGACCGACAGTTACCTGATCATCGATTGTCATCCGGGCAGTTCGATCGTCGAAGGAGTCCCGATCGGAGCCGCCTGGTCAGAATCCGGGGACTTGACGGAGGATGTCATCGAACGACTGCAAAGCGCAGCGTGCAAGGCGATCAAGGTCGGTTACGAACGCACCGCCGCCCAGGACGTGGGCTATGGGCTGCGGCAGCTCACCGACGTCGCAAACAAGGCGCTGTCACCGGGGATCAACGACCCGACGACGGCAGTCCATGCACTAGGACATATTTCGGCGATCCTCTGCCAACTTGCCAGCCGCGATCTGCGGTTTGTTGTGCTGCGCGACGATGAGGAGAACGTCCGCGTTGTCCTGCGGCGGCCGAGCTTCGCGGAGGTGGTGGACATCGCCATTACTCAGCCACGCCGCTACGGATCGTCAGACCCGCAGGTGATGCAACGGTTGTTCCGGCTTTTAGAGGAACTCGCCTGGCACGTCGTCGACACAACGCCGGTATCCGAACAATTGGAGCGACTGCGAAAAACGGTGGCAGGCTCAGACTTCGATGCCACCGAAATCAGTCAGCTGGACTCCGCGGCGAAGCGCGTCGAAAGCGCCATCATGCAGCGCAGCCGACGTTTCGCAACGGCGCTTCCGGGGTAGGTGGGCAAATCTTAGGAGCTGGGTTCACATGCTTATATTTGCCGGATTGCTTGTGCTTATTGTCGCCATGGTCGTAGGTGCCGCAGGGGTGGTGAGCAATGCGGGCTCGGAGCACCTCCTGACCGACGATTTTGCCGTGTTCAACTATCACGTGACCGGGTCTACGGGAACCGTTCTTCTCTACGGAATCCTCATTGGCACAATAGGAATGGCTGGCCTGAGCCTCGTTCTCGCGGGCGCCACCCGCGCTGCAGCTCGCGGACGAGCAGCGCGAATTGAACTCAAACGCACGCAGCAGGGGGCCGACCTGGTCAACCGCGACCGCGACCGACTTTTAGAGCGCCGGCTGGAAAATGACGAAGCGCCGACCGCTCCGGTGCGGGAATCGGCTTTCGGTCGATGGCGGCGCCGTCGGCGTTCGAAGAGCCAAGCGCCGGTTGAAGTGCCGCCAACCGGCTGAGATGGTCGGCATCATCGTCAGGTTCCTATACCCCCGCGGCACTGGCTTTCGAGATCGCCTCGACCAACTTGGTGATCGAACTCGGTGCTCATTCTTCGAATCACGCTACGCCAGAACCTCATTCAACGGGCATTCGATCAGGCCGACAAGGGGCCGGCGGGTTCGATGGAAGGCCGTGCCTGCGGAGTCAAGATGCTGAACATGATGGGTGGACGCGTCCGCGGCGAAACAGCATCAGCACGATGATGATCGCTGCCACCGGAATGACTGTCATGATCGCATTGAGTGCACCCGCCGCGTCGAGCATGCTCGAGGTCGCCTCCGAGATCACCCACGTAGTGCGCTCTGGATCAAACACGACACCGCCAGGCGCGCCGGTGGTGGCGGCTAGTAAATCGCCGGCCTGACGGGCGCTGATGCCCGTACCGGCCAGCTTGGGGTCCGCGTCGCGGATGAAGAAGAGGATGCCGAACATGGAGAAAAGCGCCGAACCCAGGCCGTAGAAGGTTCCGCCCACCGAGGCCTTGACCGCCGAGACCACACCGCCGAGATTGGTTGGGGCGCTGGACATCATGACGGTCGCCTGCGGCGTCTGCACGATCGCGCCGCCAACGGTGGTCAAGGCAATCACAGCACCGACGGCGATGATCGGAGTGTCGATCCCGAACCAGACCCGCACCACCAGACTCACCGCCAACACCGACAGACCCGCGACGATCACGGCGCAGTTGCCAAAGCGGGCCGCCGCCCGGCCGGCACCGAGGGCCGCCAGCGCGGACAACAGCGTGGCCGGGATGAGAAGCAACGCGAAGGCCCACGTCGATAGGCCGCGGATGACGACAAGATAGAAGGTGACCATGATCATGGATCCGCCTTGCACCAGATTGTTGGCGGCGCCGACGGTCACCACGGCGTTGAAGCGGGGCGACCGGAAGATTCGCAAATCCAGGGCCGGATCCTCGCAGCGCAACTCCCACCACACGAATGCCGCCCCGGCGAGGACCCCTGTCAGGATCGGTGCCATGGCGGCGAGGCTCACTCCGCCCTGCAGCATCGAGATGCCGTAGGTGACCCCGATCAGCGCGGTGGCCACCAGCAGCAGGCCGGGGACATCGGTCTTGCGGTGCGTGCTTTGCGTCTCCGGGACATACCGCAGCGTGATCGCCACGACCAGGATCGCCAGCACGGGGGTGACGAGAAGCCCGCTGCGCCAACCGAAACGCTCGGCCAGCATTCCACCGACCGTTGCCGGTAGCACGCCGAAGGCGTAGACCGCCGCGAGATACTGCGCGATCGCGCTCGCCCGGCGGCCAGGAGGAAAGACTGCGTTCATGATGGCCAGCGACAGACCACTCAGGAACGCGAACGCCACCCCGATGCAGGCTCTGGCGATCATCAGGACAACGACGTTGGGGGCGGCCGCCCCGATGAACCCGAATACGACGGCGCCAGCAGCACCGGCGATGAACATCCGCCTCATCCCGTACTTATCGCCCAAGACGCCGGCACCCAGCACCGAGGCGGCCAACGTCAGGGTCGCCAGGGACGAGACGAAAATGGTCGTGCCGGGCGAGAATTGCAAACCATTGCGGACAAGGGAGATATTGCCCGCGAGGATTCTCAGATCGCCAACGGCGACGGCACTGCCAAGGCTCATGGCCACCGTGGTCATGATGGCCGCCAATCCGGTGACCTGCTCGTCCTGGCGCACCAGGCGATGCTAGACCCGCTCCCCCCGCGGCCGGGCCACTGACAGGAAAGCCTCTGAGGCCTGTGCCCATGCCAGTGCATCGGAAGCCACAGCACGGTATCTCAGACGATGGTTCACTGTCGGCATGCCAACGCTGACCCGGCGCGGGTTGCTTGCCGCGGCGGGCCTGGCCACCGCGGGCCTAGCCGTCTCCTGCACGGCGACGCCGACCGCCACCCGCTCCTCAGCGACGGCCTTGGTCGATCTCAAACGGCAACTGCGCGGCTCGGTGGTGCTGCCCGACGAACCTGACTTCGACATGTTGGCCACCCCACGAAACCTGCGCTTCGCGGCAACCATGCCCGAAGCGGTGGTGTTGTGCGCCGATCCCGACGATGTCGCCGCGACCGTGAGTTGGGCGAGAAAAACTGGCACCCCATTCGCCATTCGGGGCGGCGGCCACAACTACGCCGACGCCTCGAGCTCGCGCGGCGTCATCATCAGCACGCGCCGCATGAACTCCGCGACCATTGACGGGACCCGGCTGCGCGTCGAGTCTGGTGTACTCAACGCCGACCTGGCGAAGCTGCTGCCCCAGGGTGGCACAGGCAAGCTGCTGCTGCCCGGTGGCAATTGCCCGGCGGTGGGCGTGGCGGGCTTGACCCTTGGCGGCGGTATCGGACCCAACGCCCCGTGGGCCGGGCTGACCACCGACCGCCTGCGCAGCGTCACGATGGTCACCGCCGACGGCAGTGTGGTCACCGCGAGTGCCACCGAGAATCCGGACCTGTTCTGGGGGTTGCGCGGCGGCGCAGGCGGCAATTTCGGCGTGGTCACAAATCTTGAGTTCGACCTCGTCGAGGTTCCCGTCACCCGCGCGACGACCGGCACCTTGATGTTCGAAGGCGAGGATGCCGTTCTCGCGTCCGGCTTGGCGTTCCAACAGGTACGCGCGCAAGCTGAACGGGCCGCCGCCGGGACCTGGGGCGCCCGCCCCGGCTCTGCGAAGCTGCGTGTGCAAATACTGGCGAGCGAGTCCGAGGCCCGTGACCTTCTCGCCCCTCTCCTTGCCATTCCCGGGGTGCAGGCCGAGATCACCGAGCGTCCGTGGTGGGACTGCTACCGGTGGTACGTCGTGAATCCTTCTCCGGCGTACTCGTTCTGGGACCGCTCGCTCTACGCCGACGATTATCTGTCTGACGATGCACTGGGCGCGGCGCTGGAGGTACTGCGTCGCCTACCGAATGATGGTGACTCTGAACGCGAAGGCTCGGTGGGACTGTTCGGCTGGGTCGGCGGCGCAGTGAGCGACCTCGCCGGGGATGCCACCGCATATGTCCATCGACGGGCCCGCATGCTGATCGAAATGTCCTGCGGGTGGCGTACCCCGCCGCACCCTGCTGAGCCGTTCTCCCCCGTGCCTTCCGATATGCGCGATTGGATGGAGGAATTGTGGGCGGTGCTGCTGCCGCACACCACTGGCCGCTCATACCAGAACTTTCCAGATCCAGGCCTTTCGGACTGGGCACACCGGTACTACGGCGAAAATCTGGGGCGGCTCAAGGACATCAAGTCGAAGTGGGACCCGGGGGGCGTGTTCACTCACGCCCAGTGCATACCGCCGCCGCGTTGATCGTGGTTACGGCAGCCCGCCCGGTATCCGCAGGACGGAAAAAGGCACCTTCCGGATCTCCGGAAAGTGCCTCTGACCTGCGTCGGGCTGACAGGATTTGAACCTGCGACCACCTGACCCCCAGTCAGGTACGCTACCAAGCTGCGCCACAGCCCGCGACGCTGCTGGGATCGCCAGCAGCGGTCGAAAGCCTACATCAGCGCCCCGCCCAGATCCCAACCCGCCGCTCCGGGACGTGTTCGATCGGGAGTCGTCATCAATTGATGACGAGTTCAGAACGAGAACTCCCAGCCGCCTGGCCATGCGCGGCCGGTGGGTAACACTGAACGGTGACCAAGGCGCCCGACGACACCCCGCTGTGGCTTTTCGCCGATCAACTCGGCCCCGCGGCCCACAGCGGCGAGCACGCCCATCGTGAGGTGCTCCTGGTTGAGGCCACCTCGGCACTGACCCGACGTCGCTATCATCGCCAAAAACTCCACCTCGTTCTCTCGGCGCTGCGACACGCCAACGACGATCTCGGTGACCGCGCCACTCTGCTGTCCACCGACACCTACACCGACGCACTTGAGCGCTTCGGCCGGCCGGTCCTGGTGCATCAGCCGACCTCGTTCGCCGCGGAAGACTTCGTGCACCGCATGCAGAAGAAGGGACTCGTCGCCGACGTCCTGCCGACTCCGACGTTCGCGCTGCCCCGCGCCGAGTTCACCGAGTGGGCCGGGGAGCGCACCCGCTTCCGGATGGAGGACTTCTACCGCGAGCAACGCCGCCGCTTCGGCATCCTGATGGACGGATCGGAGCCGGTCGGTGGCCGATGGAACTACGACGCCGAGAACCGCGATTCGCCACCGAAGAAGCAGGCGACCCTCGGAATCGCCGAGCCGTACCACCCCTCCGAGGACGATATCGACGCGCAGGTCCGCGCCGACCTCGACCGAATGGACATCGACACCGTCGGTAACGACGGACCACGGTTATTCGCCGTCACCCCCGCCGAGGCGAATCGGGCGCTGGACCGCTTCCTTGAACAGCGGCTACCGCTGTTCGGACAATACGAGGACGCCATCATGGGCCACGACTGGGCGATGGCCCACTCGCTGCTGTCGGTGCCGCTGAACCTCGGCGTGCTGCATCCGCTCGACGCGGTGCACGCCGCAGAACAGGCCTACCGCGATAACGCCGCACCGCTGGCCGCCGTCGAAGGCTTCATCCGCCAGATCCTGGGCTGGCGCGAATACATGTGGCATCTTTACTGGCACTTCGGCCGCGACTACGCCAAGAACAACACGCTCACTGCTGTTGTGCCGCTTCCCGATTGGTGGAAGAACCTGGACTCGGACACGGTCACTGCGGAATGCCTGCGTCACGCACTGGCAGGGGTCCGCGACCGCGGCTGGAACCACCACATCCAACGCCTCATGGTGCTCGGCAACTTCGCCCTGCAGCGCGGCTACCAGCCTGCCGAACTCACCGAATGGTTTGCCACCGCGTACGTGGACGGTTTCCGCTGGGTGATGCCGACCAACGTCATCGGGATGAGTCAGCATGCCGATGGCGGAAAGCTCGCCACCAAGCCGTACGCATCAGGTGGCGCCTACATCAACAAGATGAGCGACCACTGCGGCGACTGCGCGTATGACCCGAAGAAACGCCTCGGCGACGATGCGTGTCCGTTCACGGCCGGTTATTGGGCCTTCGTGCACCGACACCAGGATCTGCTGGCCAAGAACAACCGCACGCAACGGGCCGTGTCGTCGATGCACCGACTCAAGGATCTCGACGCGGTCCTGGAGCAGGAAGCCGCCCGTGACCTCGGCAAATGACCAGTGAAGCAGGGCTCAGAACGCCCGCAGGTTGTCCCGCAACAGGGTATGTGAGTAGCTCGTGCGGGTCAGGCCCCTCGCCTGCAGCGCCGGCACCAGCCCGTCGCAGATCTCGATGATCCTGTGTCGCGTCAGCGAGCCGCCATCCCCTGGGATCAGGAAACCGTCGCCGCCGACCTCTTCCATCGCCGCCGCCATGATGTCGGCGACCTGGTCCGGCGTACCGATGGCCTCGAAGGAGGTGGCGCCGCCTCCCGATTGGGCCTCCATGCACTGGCGCAGCGTCTTGCCGGTTCCCCACTGGGCGAACCCAGCAAGTGATCCCTGTTCGCCCCGCGTGACGAAGTAAGGGACCGGCTGGTCAAGGTCCATCGTGGTGAAGTCCGCGTAGAAGTTCGAGCTCAACGCCTTGAGACGGGCCGGGATCTCGTCGTCGCCCATCGGCTTGATCTTGGCTCGTGCCTCCGCCTCGGTCTCGCCGAGGATCGGGGAGAACAGGAACATCACCTTCACGTCATCAGGATCGCGCCCAGCGGCGGTGGCCTGCTTGCGGATGTCCGCTCGGTACTCCCTCATCCCCTCGACTCCGGTCGCCCAGGCGATGATCGCGTCAGCATGCTTGGCGGCGAAGGCCCGCCCCGCGGGGGACCCTCCGGCTTGCAGGTAGACGGGGCGCCCCTGCGGCGAGCGGACGCACGTCAGGGGACCCCGCGACTTGAAGTGCTTGCCGACGAAGTCGACATCATGGACCTTACTGGGATCGATGTAGATCCCCTTCTCGCGATCGCGCACGATCGCGCCCGGTTCCCAGCTGTCGCACAAGGCGTTCACCAGCTCCACGAACTCGTCGGCGATCTCATAGCGCAAATCATGTTCCGGCATCTCATCGAGACCGTAGTTCTGGGCCGCTTCGTCCTTGGCGCTGGTGACCACGTTCCAGCCGAAACGCCCGCTCGTGAGCGAGTCCATAGTGGACGCCAGGCGCGCCAACGCATACGGGTGGTAGAACGTCGTGGACATCGTCGCGACGATGCCCAGTTGGCGGGTCAGCGCGCCGACCTTCGCGGCCAGCGGCACCGGATCCTGTTTCGGACAGGAGTCTCCGTTCTCCAGCGCGCGAGCCGTGGTGCCTTCCAGGCCGCGCGGGATCCCGACGGTGTCTTCGAGCATCAGGAAGTCGAAGCAGGCCCGCTCGAGCGCCTGGGCCAACTCGACGTAGAAGTCCCCTGTGAAAGGAACCCCCTCCGACAGCGTGTACGGAGTCTTCCACTCATTGGCCTGGAAAGTCTGGAACCATCCGAGGTGGAACGGTTTTGCTGGCATCTGTCCTCATTTAACGAGGGTGAACTGTCAGCGAAATCCAATCGCGGCTTCGTGTCCATCATGTTTCCCCCGCGTCTCGCTCCAATTAGGCCGGATGGATCGCGGGTCACTTAAAACACTTCGGCTGCGACTACGCCAACAACAACACACTCAATGCTGTTGCCCCACCGCCAGATTGGTGCACCGACTCCAGGATCTCGACGCGGTCCTGGAGCAGGACGCCGCCCGCGACCAGTTCTGAGCTACACCGTCACACGGGGAACCGCGGCGTCACCAACCGACTGCTCGGCGACGATGTCCGCGGGGACCTCTACCGGCTTCTTTGAGGTCCGCCACGCGTAGTAGACCAGCGCCGCCCACGCCACGACCACCACCGCGTAAAAGCCGGTCGACCAGGGTGCGTCGATGCCGAAGTATTTGACCAGTTTCTGTCCGTTGGTCAGCACGATCACCCCACCGACCGCGGTCCCGAGCAGGGCCGGGCTCACCCTGCTGACCAACCACGCCGCGAACGGGGCCGCGATGACACCACCAACGGCCAGGCCGAGCACGATCGGCAGGTTGTTGAGGAACTGCTCGCGCAGCCCGATCAGGAAGCCCAACGACGCCGAGACCGACACCAGGAACTCCGAGGCGCTCACCGACCCAATCACCGTCCGCGGCGCCGTCTTTCCGCGTGACAACAACGTGCTCGTGGTCACCGGCCCCCAACCGCCGCCACCGGACGCGTCGATGAAACCGCCGAACAGACCCAGTGGGGCAAGGAACTTCGCGCTGTGATTGGAACTCAACGAGCTGAAGACGGGCGGCTTGCGCAGCGAAAAGCGCAGCAGCACATAGACTCCGATGGCCAGCAGGATTCCCGCCATCACGGGCGCGGCGCTTTCGGTCGACAGCGCGGACAATAACGTCGCACCCAGGAAAGCCCCTACCGCGCCGGGTATGCCCAGCTTCGCGACCATCGGCCAGTCGATGTTCTTGAACCGCCAGTGCGAGACTCCGGACGCCAGGGTGGTGCCCACCTCAGCCAGGTGTACCGCCGCGCTGGCCTGGGCCGCTCCGACGCCGCTGAGCACCAGCAGCGTCGACGCCGTCACGCCGAAGGCCATGCCAAGGGCGCCGTCAACCAGTTGGGCACCGATGCCGACGAGCGTGAAGATGAGAAGCGAACGCATGGGTTCGACTGCTTTCGATCATGGCGATCACCGCAGGGTGACCGGTAGGAATGGCGGGCGCGTAATCAGATGCGCGCGCGACACCACTCGTCGAAAGCCATGAACCGGCGAGACGGCCAGAAAAACTCCAAAGCGGACAGGAAAGACGGCGCTGTGCTGACAGAACGCTCAGCCACCATCACTCCCTCAGTCGTCGCAGAAACTCTCCAAAGCTTACACAGCCAACAACCGGTACAAACCAATTAATCCCACGACCACGATCGCGATCCGCAGCACGCCTGGCGATAGTCGCCGACCATACCGCGACCCCAACCAACCCCCGATCAACGATCCGACGGCGATCAGCCCCGCCGCGGCCCAGCTGATCCGGTCGAACGCGACAAAGGTGTACGCCAACGCGGCGACCACGTTGACCACCAGCGACAGCAGGTTCTTGGCCGCATTCATCCGCTGCATCGACTCGGGCAGCATCGCGCCCATCATGCCGATCAACAGAATGCCTTGCGCGGCAGTGAAGTAGCCACCGTAAATGCCAACGGCGAACGTGCCGAACACCAAGGCGGCCATCCGGGCGGGCGTGACGTGTTCGGCGGAGCGGCCGGCGTCCTCGGCCCGCTTGCGCGCCCAGGCCTGAATCCGTGGGCCGATCAGCACCAGGATCAAGGCCAGGACCAGCAGCACCGGCACTACCTGGGTGAACACCTTCTCCGGCAGGTGCAGCAGCAGCCAGGCCCCGACACCGGCGCCGACCAATGAGGCCGGGATCTGCCAGCGCAACCGATGCCACTGGCCGCGTAGCTCCTGGCGGTAGCCCCAAGTGCCGGAGACCCCGCCGGCCACCAGACCGACCGCATTGGACATCGTCGAGACCACCGGCGGATAGCCGAGCGCGACCAGCGTCGGGAAGGTGATCAGCGTGCCGGACCCGACAACTGCATTGATCGCCCCGGCACCGACACCGGCCAGCGCGATCAGAATCATGTGCGCAACAGACACCCGGGGCACCCTACCCGCGCCGAAAACGCAGGCTTATCGGCGTTGCGTGCTGCGCTTCTCCCGGACCCGGACGTTGATGCGGATCGGGCTTCCTTCGAAGCCGAACGTCTCACGCAGCCGACGCTCGATGAACCGTCGGTAACCGGCCTCCAGGAAGCCGGTGGTGAACAGTACGAAGGTCGGCGGCCGATTGGTGGCCTGGGTGGCGAACAGGATGCGTGGCTGCTTGCCGCCACGCACCGGCGGCGGCGTCGCGGCGACGACCTCCTTGAGGAACGTATTGAGCTGACCCGTCGAGATCCGCTTGTCCCAGGATTCCAGCGCACCTTCCAGCGCGGGCACCAACTTCTGCACCGCCCGTCCGGTCTTGGCCGAGATGTTCACCCGCGACGCCCACTGGATCTGCGCCAGTTCCCGGTCGATCTCGCGTTCCAACTCGTGGCGGCGGTCCTCTTCGACCAGGTCCCACTTGTTGAAGACCAGCACCAGGGCCCGACCGGCTTCGATCACCATCGACAGCACCCGCTGGTCCTGTTCGGTCAGCGGGACCGACGCGTCGATCAGCACGAGCACCACTTCGGCAGCGTCGATCGCACCATGGGTGCGCACCGAGGCGTAGAACTCATGCCCGCTGGCCTGACCGACCTTGCGGCGCAACCCGGCCGTATCGACGAAACGCCAGATCTTGCCGTCCAATTCGATCATCGAGTCGACGGGATCGACGGTGGTGCCCGCCACATCGTGCACGACGGAACGCTCTTCGTCGGCGAGTCGGTTCAGCAGTGAGCTCTTGCCGACATTCGGTTTACCGACCAGCGCGACGCGCCGGGGGCCACCTGAACCGCCGCCAGTCACCTCGGAGAGCGTCGGTAGATCCGCGATCACCCGGTCCAGCAGATCGGCGACGCCGCGGCCGTGGATGGCGCTGATCGGGTAAGGCTCCCCCAGCCCGAGCGACCACAGGGCGGCCGCATCGGACTCACCCTTTTCACCGTCAACCTTGTTGGCGGCCAAGAACACTGGCTTACCGGAGCGTTGCAGTACCTTGGCGGCAGCCTCATCGGCGGCCGTCGCACCGACAACCGAGTCGACCACCAGGATGATCGCGTCGGCCGTGCGCATCGCCACCGACGCCTGCTCGGCAACCAGACCCTGCAGACCCTTGGCGTCGGGTTCCCAGCCACCGGTGTCCTGCACCATGAACCGGCGTCCGGTCCACAGCGCGTCATAGGACACCCGGTCCCGGGTCACCCCGGGGAGATCCTGCACGACCGCCTCACGGCGGCCGAGGATCCGGTTCACCAGAGTCGACTTACCCACATTGGGTCGGCCAACGACGGCGACCACGGGGGGTGGACCGCCAACTTCCTCTGCATCATCGCTGGAGTCGGGATCGCCTACCTCCCACTCGCTTTCGTCTTCCCAGGTGCCGTCGCTCATCGCACGGCCCCGGTCTGTTGCCGGACCAGGTCCAGCAGGTGGTCAATCACTTCTGCCTCGGTCATCTCGCTGGTGTCGACCACCAGCGCATCGTCGGCCGCCCGCAGCGGGGATACCGCACGGGTGGAATCCAGGTGATCACGCCGGCGTACGTCGGCGAGCACCCCCTGAAAGTCGTCGGGCAACCCCGCCGCCACATTTTGGTCATTCCGCCGTCGCGCACGGGTCTCCGCTGAGGCGGTCAGGAAGATTTTCACATCGGCGTCTGGGAGGACCACGGTGCCGATATCTCGACCTTCGACCACCACATGGCCTCCCCCGGAAGCCAATTCGCGCTGCAGTTGCACGAGCCGGGTGCGGACGGCGGGCACCGCAGATACCGCAGACACCGCCTTGGTCACCGCATCACCACGGATTTCGGCCGAAACATCTTCGCCGGCAAGGTAAGCGCGGTCCTGGTCGGGATCATGTCCCACCGATACCTGCGCATCCACCGCGGCTATCGCCGCGGCGTCATCCAGATTGATCCCGGCGCGCAAAACCGCCAGCGTCTCGATCCGGTACATCGCACCGGTATCGAGATATCGCGCCTCCATCACCCGGGCCAGTCCGCGCGATACCGAGGACTTTCCGGTACCTGCCGGACCGTCAATGGCTACCACCGTGCCCCGGCCGGAAGTGCTCGCGTCACTCCCGTCAGTCGCTACGCTCCATCCGCTCATTCCGCTCACATGCCCACCGCCTTGTACAAATCCCCGATCTCCTTACGCGTCAACCCACGCAAGCTGTACGGCCGTTGCTCTCCCAGCGATACTTCGCCGATATCGGTGCGCACCAAGGCTTCCACCGGAAAACCCACCTGGGCGAACAGTCGGCGCACGATCCGGTTGCGGCCCTCGTGCAGCGTCACCCGCACCAACGTCCGGCCCGGGATGGTGTCAATCACGGCGAAGTCGTCGACATGGACGATGCCGTCTTCCAATTCGATACCGGCCTTGAGGGTCTTGCCCAGCCCCCGTGGCACGTGTCCCAGCAGGGTGGCCTGATAGGTCTTGGGCACCTCGTAGGACGGGTGCATCAACCGGTGTGCCAACTCACCGTCGTTGGTCAACAGGATCAGGCCCTCGGTGTCGACGTCGAGGCGCCCGACGTGAAACAGCTTCTTGTTACCGCGAACTCGATGCTCGACCAGGTCACCGATACACGGGCGGCCCTTCTCATCCGACATCGTCGAGTACATGCCGAGCGGCTTGTTCAACGCCAGATACACCAGCGTGTCGTCAAGGCGCACCCGCGCGCCGTCGACGCGGATCTCCGATTTGTCCGGATCGACGCGCCGGCCCAGCTCGATGACGATCTGGCCGTCGACCTCCACCCGACCGTCGAGGATCATTTTTTCGGCGACGCGGCGCGACGCAATTCCGGCCTGCGACAAGATCTTCTGCAGCCGGACCCCTTCTGAGTTTGCGTCCGTCATATCAGTCCTGGTCTACATCGAAGGAGGGCTGGGCGGCCGGTGCGGCAGCGCCAGAGTTGAGCTTCATAAAACGCGGCTCCGAGTCCAAGGTTTCCGACAGATCGTCGATGGAGTCGACATCGGGCAGCAACGGTGCGATATCGGGCAGATCAGCCAACGACGTCAACCCGAGCCGCTCCAGGAACAGCTCGGTGGTGGCGAAGGTCGCCGCACCGGTATCGGAGTCGGTGCCCGCCTCGGTGAGCAGTCCGCGGGCCAACAGGGTGCGCATGACAGCGTCGACGTTGACGCCGCGAACCGCGCTGACCCGGGCGCGGGTTACCGGCTGCCGGTACGCGACCACCGCCAGCGTCTCCAGAGCCGCCCGCGTCAGCTTGGACCGGGACCCGTCGAGCAGCAGCCGCTCGACATACGGCGCGAACTGGGACCGGGTATACATCCGCCAGCCGCCGCCGGCCTCCCTGATGTCGATACCGCTGCCGCGAATGGTGAGCTCGTCGGCCATCAGCCGAAGTTGCGCGGTGATCCGCTCCACCGGCTGCTCGGTTGCCGTGGCGAGCGCGTCGGCGGTCACCGGGGTGTCCACCACCAGCAGCAACGCTTCGAGGACCCGGCCCAGTTCATCGGCGTCAAGCTCAGGTGGGGCCAGGTCGATCCCCAGGTCGAGACCTTCGTCCACATCGACGGTTGGGCCCTGCTCAGTCATGGTTGATCACGCTCTGCTTCCACCAGTTGTTCGTTGTCCGGACTGTCTCCGGTCCACGAAACCTGGAGCACACCAAGCGGCTCTGATTGGTCGAATGCTACCGCCCTGGTGCGGTAGAGCTCTAATAGCGCCAGGAAGCGGCCCACTATTTCGATCGGCACCGCACAGTCCGCGACCAGGTCGGTGAATGACGACCAGTGCCCGATACCGCGCTGTTCGAGGATCGCCAACAGGTGCTTGGCCTGCTCGGGCACCGACACCATCGACTTGTGCAGATGATCGGTGCCCACGGTCGGCACCGGCCGCGGGGTGAATGCCGCGGCCGCGATCTGGGCGAACTCATCGGCGCCGACGCCCAGCATCACCTCGGGCAGCAGCTCGGAGAATCGGTCCTCCAATGAGGCCGTGCGCGGGTAACTGCGCAGCGCGGCCGCCTCCAGCTCGGCGAACATCATCGCGACGTGCTTGAACGCCCGGTACTGCAACAGCCGAGCGAAGAGCAGGTCCCGCACTTCCAGCAAGGCCAGGTCTTCGTCGTCTTCCACGACACCCGCAGGAAGCAAACGCGCCGCTTTGAGATCAAGCAGGGTGGCGGCCACGACGAGGAAGGTCGTGGTTTCGTCGAGTTCGAGCTTGCGACCGATCACCTTGGTGTAGGCGATGAAATCATCGGTGACCTGGTGCAGTGCCACCTCGGTGACATCGAGGCGGTGGGCGAAGATCAGCTGGAGAAGCAGGTCGAACGGACCCTCGAAATTACTCAGCCGGACCTGAAAGCCGGTCTGCGGGGACTCCGGCTCGCTCACGTGCCGAAGCGGTCGATGACCTCACGGGCCAGCGAGCGGTATGCCTGGGCACCACCGGACTTAGGCGCCCAGGTGGTGATGGGTTCACCGGCGACGCTGGTCTCGGGGAATCGAACGGTGCGGGTGATGACGGTATCGAAGACCAGGTCGCCGAAACGCTCAAGGACACGGGCCATCACTTCGCGGGCATTGACCGTGCGGGTGTCGAACCGGGTGATCAGGATGCCGCTGATAGACAACCGCGGGTTGAGCCGATCGCGGACCTTGTCGACCGTATCGGTCAGCAAGGCCAGCCCGCGCAACGAGAAGTACTCGCATTCGGTCGGAATGATGACGCCGTCGGCGCAGGCCAACCCGTTGACTGTCAGCAGACCCAGCGACGGCTGGCAGTCAATCAGGACGTAGTCATAGCGGTCCAGCACCGGATACAGCGCGCGGTTGAGGGACTGCTCCCGGCCCACCTCGTTGACCAGCTGGATCTCGGCGGCAGAGAGATCGATATTGCTGGGCACCAGGTCCAGGTTGTTGACCCGGGTCTTCATCAGCACCTGCTCGATCGACACCCGCGGCTCGACCAGCAGATTGTGCACGGTGTGTTCCAGCTCGTAATGCGGGACACCCAGGCCGGCCGACAGTGCACCTTGCGGGTCGAGATCGACGAGCAGCACCCGGCGCCCGTACTCAGCCAGCGCCGCACCCAGGTTGATGGTCGACGTGGTCTTGCCGACGCCACCCTTCTGGTTGCACATCGCGATGACCTTCGCCGGGCCGTGACGCTCCAGCGGTTTGGGTTCGGGGATATGCCGCGGCGGACGGCCGGTGAGTCCGAGTTCCACGCCGTCCTCGGCGTCGTCAGCCACGATCGGGTTCCTCCCGTACGCGACACCCCACCATGGCGAACATTGCCAGGAGTTTAACGTGATGATCAGGCTAAAACTGCCAGACCCGCAGGCAACACGGCCGTCGACGGCCGGAGAGGTCATACCTGCGGACGGTCCGGCGCTACCATCCGACACGTGATCGAGTCGGATGCGCCGCGGCAGTCAGCGGATCGCGCCCAACTCGAGATGGCCATTTCCCGCGACGTCCGTGCGCTCAGCGCCGAATCGGACCGCATCAACCGAATGTTCGCGAGCCGGCACCAGCTGAGCAACAACGACCTGGACGCTTTACTGCACATCATCGTGGCAGATTCGGCGGGGCGGCCTCTGACATCGGGCGAGCTCAGCGATCGCCTGGGATTCACCGCGGCCGCAGCGACCTATCTCGTCGACCGAATGGTCGACTCGGGTCACATCCGACGGGAATCACACCCGACGGACCGCCGCAAGGTCATCCTGCGCTACTCCGAGCACGGCCAGGAGGTGGCCGGTGAGTTCTTCGGACCTCTCGGTAAGCGCCACCACGCCGCGATGGCCCACATCTCCGATGCGGACCTGGCGACGGCCCATCGGGTTTTCACCGCCCTGGCCGAGTCAATGAATTCATTTCACGCCGACATCACCTCCGCTACCAGCGAATAACCGCCCGTTCGCCAGCGCGGCCTCGTGTGCGCCTGGCATGTGACGTCTTTCTGACATAAACCGTTAGCCCAGGTCATTAACTTGCTTAATGGTTAAGCCGAAGCAATTATCGATTTATGGATCCGATCGGGTGGCCGACGCCATCGTGGACACCGTGGCGACGGGTGGTGAGCCTGACGCCCGCCCCCATCGCCGGGCCCACATAGCGTCGTGCCATCCGAACCACAGCACACACCCAGGGCGCGCTGTTAAAAAGATGGTGCGACGAAATATGGCTCCCAGCCTATGAATTCGTTAACCCAGCGTCTATAACGGTAACAATCGGCAACGCGGCCGAACGGGCGGCCACCGGCTGCAACCGACATCGACACCGTCCAGCCAGGAGAGATTGATGCCATCATCACCTGCTCATGCGTGCATATATCCTGCACACCAAGGGGATTCGTGAGAACACCTCGGGTTGTCGACGTGATCGTCAGGTACCTTGCGGAGTCGGGCGTCGGTCACCTGTTCGGCGTGGGTGGAGCCAACATCGAGGATCTGTACGACGCCGCGCACGCATGCCCCGACATCACCGCAGTCCTGGCCAAACACGAATTCTCCGCAGCGGCAATGGCCGATGGCTATAGCAGAGCTGGCGCCGGACTGGGTGTGGTCGCCGCGACGTCTGGCGGAGGAGCATTGAATCTGATTGCAGCACTGGGTGAATCATTCACCAGTCGGGTTCCAGTGCTGGCACTGGTCGGGCAACCCCCGAGCACAATGGACGGGGCGGGGAGCTTTCAGGACACCAGCGGACGCAACGGCTCACTCAACGCAGCAGACCTGTTCGACGCGGTGTCGGTATTCGTCCGACGCATCGACAAACCTGCCGACCTCGCGACGGCCCTACCCGAGGCGCTAGCCGCCGCGCGGACCGGTGGACCCGCGGTGCTGCTCCTGCCGAAGGACATCCAACAGGCTGATCTTGATGTGACGTTCGATACGAAGGACCCGATCGAGCTGGACGATACTTGCGATATCAACTATCTTGCCCGCATTCTCGGAACCGGCCCGATTACGATCATCGCCGGTGAACAGGTTGCCCGCGATGATGCCCGCGATGAACTAGAGCATCTGCGCTCGGCACTGGGTGCACAGATCGCCACCGTGCCCGATGCCAAAGACACCAGCCAGGATGGACCGTGGTCACTCGGAGTCACCGGAGTGATGGGTCATCCCGCAGTGGCGGAAGCGATCGCGAGCGGTGCGGTCTGCCTGCTGGTCGGGACGCGGCTGCCGGTCACCTCTGGCGCCGGACTCGAGACCGCCCTCGCCACGGTTCGCACCGTGTCGATTGGCTCCGCCGCGCCATATCTGCCATGCAGCCATGTAGACAGTGACGATCTCCGCGAGTCGCTGGCAGAGCTGGCCCGCCAGCTGTACCCACGCGACGCACCCGCCCCAAGGGCGTCCATCGCACCTGCCGAACTGACCCCACCCCCGCACTCGGGTCCCGGGATCCGCTACCGCCAGGCGATGCGAGCGCTCGACGGCGTCCTGCCCGCCGACGTCGACATCGTCGTCGACGCAGGTAACACCGGCGCGGCCGCGATCCACCACCTACCGGTTCGGCACGACGGCCGGTTCGTCGTCGCCCTGGGCATGGGCGGTATGGGCTACAGCTTCGGCGCGGGCATCGGTATCGCCTTCGGGCGGGGCCGACGCACCGTGGTGATCGCTGGCGACGGCGCGTTCTTCATGCACGGCATGGAGATCCACACCGCGCTGGAGTATCAGCTGCCGGTGACATTCGTCCTGTTCAACAACAACGCCCACGGCATGTGTGTGACGCGCGAGGGGCTGTTCTACGGCGGCGACTACAGCTACAACCGATTCTCTCCGAGCCGCCTCGGCGCCGGACTGGCTGCCATGTTCCCGGGCCTGCCGTCGGTCGATGTCGCCACGATCGACGAGTTGCCCGACGCGCTCGCCGCGTCCTTGAGCGTCAACGGGCCGTCAGTGGTCAGCGTGGAATGCTCTGCCGACGAGATCCCGCCGTTTGCCCCATTTCTCACTCCGATGTCCACCAAATCTGATGCGACCGAAGATATTTCACACTCACCCAGGGAGAACTTAATAGATGTCACTGTCCGCACTTGACGATATCGTCACCCACACCGGCACCTCCGATCCCATCGACGGGGTCATCCGCATCGAGACCAGCCCGCGGGAACAGGCCACCCCGGTCATCATGGAGATGATGCGGTCGGTCTACCCGCACGACCAGGTGTTCGGTCAGTACTGCACCGTCAACGACTACATCGACTGCCCACCCGACGAGCTCTTCGCATACCTGTCGGACACCCGCAGCCTCGAAGAATGGTCCTACAGCCTGCGCGGCTTCACCCCCACCGCCGAACCCGGCCTGTGGGTCGCCTTTGACCGACTCGGCTCCGAGACCGAGATCTACACCCGCACTGTCGCCAACGCCGCGGCCCGCACCGTCGACTACCACTGCGCGTGGGACCAGGGGAAACACCTCTGGATGATCTACCTGATGCGCGTCGTCGATGCGCAGACCGTGCTGAATAAACCCGGCTCGGTGGTGCTGTGGACCAACTGCCGTCACCCGTTCTATGACGACAATCCCTACCCGCAGACGGCCCCACCGGAGCGACCGGTGTGGGTAGGTGACTTCTGGGACATGTTCGGCCCAGGGCACTACCTGGAGCTACAGAACCTCAAGGCGATCGCCGAATACCGCCATCACCACGGTCTCCCGATCACCCCGGATTGGATGCGCTGACAATGACATTCACCCACAATCCCGTCAGTCTGATCGACGTTTCCACCTACCTGCCCGAGAACCGGGTGCCCGCCGAGTACTACGCCGGTTTCGCCGAAACCGACAACCTGCGGGACAACTTGATGTTCCGCGCCCCGGAGTTTCGCCATCACGCCGACAAGACCACCACCAATGTCGACATGATCGAGAAGGCGGTCACCGGGCTGATCGCGCGCCACGGAGCCGACGTGCTCGCCGATGTCGACGTGTTGCTGACCCACGCCCAGTTGCCTGACCTGCCGATGATGGGCAGTGGCGGCGAGATCGCCCACCGGCTCGGCATGAACCCCGAGTGGATTCTCGACGTGCACAACGGTGGCTGCGCGGCTTTCGTCCTGATGATGAAGATGGCCCGGCAGATGCTGGCCTCCGGTGCCGGACGGACCGCCCTGATTGCGGTATCGCAGACCGCGGCGGGGAAAATTTTCGACCAGGAGCAGGTCCGCACCAAGGCCCAGTCATCGGTTCCCGGTGATGGTGCCGCGGTCGGATTGCTGACGGTGGGCGGTGATTCGCCGATCCTGGATATTGAGTGCCGCTATTACGGCGAATACGCCGGCGATATGACCCTGGCCATCGACCCACCGCGTCAATGGTGGGAGGCAGGCCCCGGCGAGGGGTACATCAGCTTCAACGAAGCCAAGATCACCAAGGTGCTGGCACGAGGCAATCGCCTGGTCCCCGAAGTCGCGCACGCCGTCTGCGACCGCATCGGCATGAAGTCCAGGGACCTCGACCTGCTGGTGACCAATCAGCCCAACCGGGTGTTCCTGCGCAACTGGCAAGAGGCCCTTGAGCTTCCACGGGAACGGCACAGTGAAACTTTCCACCGGTGCGGCAACCTGTTCGCCGTGGGTATCCCGGTGAATTTCGAGGCCGCCATCGATGCGGGTCACGTCAGCGCGGGTGACATCGTGATGATGGCCGGGTTCGCGCACGCCGGTGACTTCGCCGGTGCCGCGGCGATCCGCTGGGGCGGCAGGCCGTAGTGGGATCCCTTGACCAGTTCACCGACGGCGCAACACTGTTCGCCGACTCAGCCAATCCGCTGGCACTGTCGCTGAACGAGAACCCGTTCTCACCATTGCCGGCGGTGCGTGCGGTGATCAACGCCGCCGGCGCCGCCGCCAACCGTTACCCCGAATTCCTCCCCGAGAGCCTGCGGCGGTTGATAGCGGCGAATGTCGGGGTGGCACAGGAGCAAGTCGTCGTCGGTGCAGGCGCCACCGGAGTGGCGATGCAGATCCTGCACACGATCGCCGAACCCGGCGACCGAATCGTGATGGCGACACCGACGTTCGACGGCTACCCGATCTTCGCCCAGCTGGCCAGGCTCACCTCGGTGCCGGTGCCGCTGGATGACCAGGGCCACCATGATCTGGAGGCGATGGCGGACGCGGCCGCCGAGGCCAGGGTGGTGGTGCTCTGCCGTCCGCACAACCCGACCGGGGTGGTCGAACCGATCGCCGACGTCGAGCGGTTTCTTCGGCGCGTGCCCGCGGATACCATCGTCTTACTCGACGAAGCCTATATCGAGTTTCTCGCGGCCGATCAGCAGTTCGACGGCCCCGATCTGATCCGGCGATTCCCCAATGTGATTGTGTTGCGGACGTTTTCGAAGGCATACGGCCTGGCGGGCCTGCGTATCGGCTACGGCTTCGGCACCTCTGAGCTGACCCGCGCGGTCTGGACCAGGCAGGTGCCGTTCAGCATGGGCATCACCAGCCTGGCTGCGGTCACCGCCTGCTATGAGGCCGAAAACCAACTGCGCCAACGCATCCAGATGATCGTTGCCGAACGGCGCTATCTGCGGATGCGGCTGCACGCCATCGGGGTGCGGAGCACCGACTCCCACGCCAACTTCGTATATCTGCCGCCGACCGGACAGCCGTGGCGTGATGTGTTCGACGGCACCGGTCCCAAGGTCCGCTTCTACGGTGACGGCGGCGTCCGGATCACCGTCGGCGCGCGCCCATCAACTCGCGCCGTCATCGCCGCGATCAGCGCTGCCACCGGCGGCAGACGATGAGCGGCCCCGAAAGTCCCACCGCCAAGGTCAAACCCCGCTTTCGGCTCAGTCACAAAATCTCGGCCTGGTATGACGCAGAGGCCTACTTTCGCCGACGGGCCCGCAAGAGCGGCGCGTTCGCCATGCCGATCCCCGGTTTCGGCGACGTGCTGTTCGCGGGCCGGTCCGCACAAGTTCGTGAATTCCTGCGAGTGCCCACGTCGGCGTTCACCCCGCCTATGCCCAACCCGATCGAACCGGTGGTCGGTGACGGCTCGATCATCCTGCTCGCCGGCGGACCCCACCGGCGGGAGCGCGCCCGATTCCTCCCCGCCCTGCACGGCGACCGGATCCGTCGCTACGCCGAATTGATGGCCACGGCGGCGCGCGACGAGATCGCCAACTGGCCGTTGGGCAGCACCATCGACGCACGGGACGCGGCCCAATCCATCACGTTGCAGATCATCGTGCAGGCCGTCTTCGGGATCGACGACACGGCTCGCCGTGGCGACTATGTGCGTGTCGTCAAGACGATGATGCGTAACTACGTGGCGCCGTTCATGTTCTTCCCCGCGCTGCGCCGCGCACCGTTCGGGCTGGGCCCGTGGAAGAGATTCTCCGACTGCCGCGTCGAACTCGATACACTGCTCGCCGAGCAGATCGCCCTGCGCCACCGGATCGGCAATGCCGGCTTCGACGATGTGCTGAGCGTGCTGATGTCGGCGGATCAGAGCGGCGAACGCACCGACGACGAGGTCCAACAGCAGTTGCGAACGCTATTGGTGTCGGGACACGAGACGTCGGCAACCACCCTGGCGTGGGCGCTGTTCCATATTCACGCCGACGACACCGTTCGGACCAGACTGCTGGCCGAACTTGCCGACCATCCGGCACCCGCCGAAATGACCAAGCTGCCTTATTTGGCCGCGGTCATCTCCGAGACTCTGCGCATGCACCCGACAGTGTCGATTATCGTGCGCCAGCTGACCCACCCCATGCAGGCGTGGCAGATCGAACGCGCCAGCGGCGATGTGATCGGCGTTGCCTTGGCCGCACTGCACACCGACCCCGAAGTCTGGCCGGATCCCGACCGGTTCGACCCGGAACGCTTCCTGACACGCAAACCGTCGGTCGCCGAGTATTCACCGTTCGGTTACGGCCACCGGCGTTGCCCCGGAGCGGCATTCGCCTCCCTGGAGCTGTCTATTGTGCTGGGCATCATCCTCACCACCGTCGAACTTCGACCGCCCCAGCGCAACCGAGCGCGCAAGGCACCCCGATCAATCCCCCGTGGCGTCGCCGCCGTCCCGAACCGTCCGATTGCCCTCGAGGTGGTCCGCACGGTCCAGCCAACAACAACACAGAGTTAGGTGAAGACATGACCCTCAAACAACGGGTGCCGTTGTTCCGCTGGTCGTTCTGGCGGATGGCCGCGGCCAGCGGCAAGATCACCAAGACCGGCCAGATCGGCGACGGCCGTGAAGAAGCCGTCGTCGACTACGTCCTGACCCATGCACGTGCTGGTGACATCGACAGCGTGCTCGACGCCATCGACCGCTTCGCCTACGACAAGTCTTTCTTGATCAACGTCGGCGATGAGAAGGGCGAACTGCTGGACGCCGCCGTGCGACGCGCAGACCCGCGGACCGTTCTCGAGCTCGGCACTTATTGCGGTTACAGCGCATTGCGCATCGCCAGGGCCGCTCCGTCGGCCCGGGTGTTCTCCATCGAACTGGCAGATGCCAATGCGGTGAACTCCCGCCGGATTTGGGCCCACGCCGGCGTGGCAGACCGAATCACCTGTGTCGTCGGAACTGTCGGCGACGGCGGAGGCACCCTGCAGACCCTCTCCGATGAGCACGGCTTCGGTCCCGGCGATGTCGACTTCGTCTTCCTCGACCACGACAAGAATGCCTACCTGCCCGATCTGGAGAGTCTGCTGGATCGAGGATGGCTGCACCCGGGGACGATCGTGGTCGCCGACAACGTCAAGATCCCTGGCTCGCCGAAGTACCGGGCTTTCATGCGCGAACACCAAGGCACGCAGTGGCAGACAGTCGAGCACAGAACTCACGGCGAATACGGCTCGGTGTTCCCCGACCTCGTCCTGGAGTCGGAATTCCTCGGGCGGAACTAACGCGCCCGCGGGTGCGCCCCGGCCCACACCTCACGCAGCGCCGTGACGGTCACCAGGGTGTAGATCTGCGTCGTCGTCACCGATGCGTGCCCGAGGAGTTCCTGAACGACGCGGACATCGGCGCCGCCCTCGAGCAGGTGGGTGGCAAACGAGTGCCGCAGGGTATGTGGCGACACGTCACGGGTGATACCCGCGCTTTCGGCGGCGTCATGCAGCACCTGCCAGGCACTTTGGCGAGACAACCGACCGCCGCGCGCATTGAGGAAAACCGCCGCAGTGCCCCGCCCGCGGGTGGCCAAGTCGGGCCGGCCACGCACCAAGAACGCCTCGAGGGCCGAGACGGCGGGACGCCCGATCGGCACCAACCGCTGCTTACCGCCCTTACCCCGCAGCAGCACCGACCGGGCCTGGCTGTCGATATCGTCGACGTCGAGGCCAACTGCCTCCGAGATCCGGGCCCCGGTCGAATACAGCAGCTCAAGAAGTGCGCGGTTGCGCAGCGTCAGCGGACCGTCGGTGGGGCTGTCCCCGCCTGCGGCATCGAGCAGCGCCACCACCTCGTCGAGCGTCAGGCTTTTGGGCAGCCGCCTGCTGGGCGTCGGCGGTTTGACGGCACTGGCCACGTCGACGTCGGTGATTCCTTCGGCCGCGGCGAATCGGTGCAGCCCGCGCACGGCGATCACCGCGCGCGCCGCCGATACCGCCGACAGCGGGGTGGCGCCGGTATCAGGATCGCCCCGGCGCAGCGCCACCAGGAACTCGCTGACATCGGTCTCGGTGACCTTGGTCAGGTCGTCGACACCGCGCAGCATCAGGTGCTCGGAATACCGCCGCAGATCACGCCGGTAGGAGCTCAACGTATTGGCGGCCACCCCCCGCTCGATCGTCAGATGATCGAGATACCCCTGCAGCTGCCCGTCGAGCGCCGGCCGGAATGTGGTCACTGGGTGGCTTTGCGGGCGGCGAACCGGGTTGGCTTGTCTTGCCACGGCGTCTCCACCGGGCGGGTCTTCCCAACACCCTGACCGACCGCATAGGCAGCCAGAATGCCCGCCACGGCAAGGGCATTGACGATCTCACCGGAGAACACCATCCGGACAGCCTCGGTCAGCGGCACCCGCCGGGTCGTCATATCGGCCTCTTCATCGTGCGCCTCGGGCCTGTCGATGTCGGTCAGACCCGTCGCGAGGTACACCCGGACGCTCTCATCGCTGAACCCCGGGGTGGAATCGGTATCGACCAGCACCTGCCAGTCGCGCGCCGACAGACCGACTTCCTCTTCGAGTTCCCTGGCCGCGGTCAGATGCGGCGCTTCGCCGTCGATATCGAGCAGGCCGGCGGGCAGCTCCCACAACCGGCGGCCCAACGGATGCCGGTACTGGTAGACGAGCACGACGTTGTCGTCATCGTCGAGCGCCACGATGGCCACCGCGCCGAAGTGTTCGACGACCTCACGACGCGCGGTGCGGCCACCGGGCATCGCCACCTCGTCCGCGCGCAACGCGAAGATCTTGCCGGTGTAGATCAGTTCGCTTTCGAGCGTCTCGAAGGTGTGCTCAGCCACGAGGCGCAGGCTCCGGGACCGATTGTTCGGCGGCCTTGTGCTCAGAGCCGTTGGACGTCGCTTCGTTGGTCTCCAAAGGCAACCGCTCACCGGCCTTGTACTGGATGGCTGCGCCGATGAAGGCCGCGAACAGCGGATGCGGCCTGGTGGGGCGACTCTTGAGCTCGGGATGGGCCTGGGTGCCGACCAAGAACGGGTGGGTCTCGGCCGGATATTCGACGAACTCCACCAGGTGCCCGTCCGGGGAGGTGCCGGAAAACTTCAGGCCGCTCTCGGCGATCCGCTCGCGGTAGTCGTTGTTCACCTCGTAGCGGTGCCGATGCCGCTCGGACACTTCGGTGGCCCCATAGGCTTGAGCCACAAGCGAATTCGCTTCCAACACGGCCGGGTAGGCACCGAGCCGCATGGTGCCGCCGAGATCGGCCTCACCGGCGACGATCTCTTCCTGATCGGCCATCGTCGAGATCACCGGATCCGGCGTCTCGGGCTCGAACTCCGCGGAGTTGGCTTCGGCCAGCCCGACCGAGCGGGCCGCCTCGATCACGATGCACTGCAGGCCCAGGCACAATCCGAGCACGGGCACCCCGCGATTGCGGGCGAAGCGGATGGCGCCGATCTTGCCTTCGATACCGCGGATTCCGAACCCGCCCGGGATCAGTACGCCGTGCACATCGTTGAGTTCGGCGGCAGCGCTCGAATCGGTTTCGCAGTCATCGGACGCCACCCAGCGCATCTCGACCTTGGTCCGGTGTTTGAAACCGCCGGCACGCAATGCCTCGGCCACCGAGAGGTAAGCGTCGGACAGATCGATGTACTTACCGACCAGCGCGATCCTGACGGTCTCCTGCGGCTCGTGCACCCGCGACAGGAGATCGTTCCACTGCGTCCAATCGACATCACGGAACGGCAGGTTGAGCCGTCGCACCACATAGGCATCGAGTTCCTCGCGGTGCAGCACCTTGGGGATGTCGTAGATCGACGGCGCATCCGGGGTGGAGATGACGCCATCGATATCGACATCGCACATCAGCGCGATCTTGTTCTTCATCGGCTCTGGTACGTCGCGGTCGCAGCGCAGGATCAGCGCGTCCGGGCTGATACCGATGCTGCGCAGAGCGGCGACCGAGTGCTGAGTGGGCTTGGTCTTCAGTTCACCCGACGGCTTGAGATACGGCACCAGCGAGACGTGGAGGAAGAAACAGTTCTCCCGCCCGACCTCGTGGCGGACCTGCCTGGCGGCTTCCAGGAAGGGCAGCGATTCGATATCGCCGACCGTCCCGCCGATCTCGGTGATGACGACATCGGGCCGCTTACCTTTGGCATCCGGTTCGGACATCTCCAGGATCCGGCGCTTGATCTCGTCGGTGATATGCGGGATGACCTGCACCGTGTCACCGAGGTACTCGCCACGCCGTTCCTTGGCGATCACGGTCGAATAGACCTGACCGGTGGTGACGTTGGCCGAACCCGACAGATTGCGATCCAGGAAGCGCTCGTAGTGCCCGACGTCGAGGTCGGTTTCGGCACCATCCTCGGTGACGAAGACCTCACCGTGCTGGAACGGATTCATGGTGCCGGGGTCGACGTTGAGATACGGGTCGAGCTTCTGCATCGTCACGGCCAGACCGCGAGCGGTGAGTAGCTGGCCGAGACTGCTGGCAGTCAGACCCTTACCGAGGGAGGAAACGACACCGCCGCTGACAAAAATGTGTTTCGTCGCGGTCTGCGGATGCTTCCGTAACGATGCCAAGAACAACCTCCGTGGAACAGGAGCAGGACTTATTTTCCAGGCTTGGAAACGAGCTCGGGGCCTGCTGACCCACGGAAATTCACCCTAACACCGACGCCGACAAGCTGTCGCTGCCGCGCCGACGCTACTGCGCAACGGTGACCGCCGTGGCGCCCTGCCCCACGCCGTACTGTCCGGCTCGGCCGCCCTTGATCAGCTCCTGCAAACCGAGCGCGGCGGTGATCCGGCCGGACTCGGCGCCGATGTCATCGACAGTGGTCACCGCTGTCGACAGGCTGGCATCGGAGCGGATGACCGCGATCGCGGCGGTACCGGTGGCCGAGCCGTCGCGCCCACCGACCAGTGTTCCCGAGCCGTGCGGTGCCAGCGCGGCTGCGAACCGCGCCACAGTGGCGCCCTGGTTGCCTGCTCCGTCACCCAGTCCGCCACCGGTCACGATGATCGCCGTGTTGGCCGGTGGGAGGGTGTCCTTCTGATAGCTCAGAAACCCGGTATCGCGCAGTGCGGCGAGCACCGTCTGGCGTTGAGTCTCGTCGACCGCCGGGATGGCCGGATCCCGGTTCGCCAGTAGTGCGATGCCGAGCAGATCGCCGGCTTGCGAACCCTGGTCGACCAGCGTGGTGCTCAACTGGGTGCCTGCGGGCACGATCGCCGAGTTGACCACCGAGCGCAGCTTCTCCGCGGAGTTGGCGTCGACGAACTCTTGGGTCAGTGCCAAGGTGCCGGTGACGGTGCCCCCGGCCTGACCGACGATCCTGGTGACGGCATCGACATCGTCATCGCTTGCATCCGGTGTCCGAAACAGCACCACCGACTTTTCGGCCAACACATTGTTGACCACCCGGCCGGCGATTTGTGCATCGAAATCATCTGCGGCACTCAGCTTTTCATTGAGGCCGTTCTTGTCGTCGGTCAACGCGTTGATCTGATTCTGCATATCGCGCTTCTCGTCGCGCAGCCCGGACAGCAGGGTATCGGACAGCAGACCCGAACCGAGCACCACGCCGATCGCGAGGGCGAGAAATACCGCGGTCAGCGAAATAGCATGCTGGCGAAGGGATATCACTACGTAACCCAACCCTGGATCAGCAGCGTGAAGCGATTCCAGTACTGGACGATCCAGTCGATGACGATGGTGTCGGTACGAGATACCCACAGCGCCACGATGATCGCGATCAGCATGGCGATCACCAGCAGCGCGATCGAACCGCCGGAGATACGGCTGCGGTACAGGGTGGCCACCGCTTTGGAGTCCACCAGCTTCTCCCCCACCTTCAGCCGGGTCAGGAAGGTCGAGGGATTGGTGTGTTGACGCTGACGGTCGAAGAACTCTTCGATATTGGCGGAGTGCCCCACGGTGACGATCAGTGACGCTCCGTGGTGATCGGCGAGCAGCAACGCCAGATCGGCCGCTGAGCCGGCCGCCGGGAATGTCATCGCGCCGACCCCGAGGTCCTGGATGCGCTCCAGGCCGGGGGCGTGACCGTCGGCATCGGCGGGCAGCACGACCTGCGCGCCACATTTGAGAACGTCAGCGGTCATCTTCTCGGGGTCACCAACGATGAGCTGCGGCTTGTATCCCGCTTTGCGCAGCACATCGGCACCCGTTCCGACGCCGATCAGCACCGGCTGATACTCCTTGATGAACGGTTTGAGCGCTTTGAGATCGGCCTCGGCGTCAGCCTCTTCGGCGACGACCACGACGTGGCGACGATACATATCGACATCCACATCAGGAATGCCGATCCCGTCGATCAGCAGCGGGCTTTCACTGCGGATGAACTCGATGGTGTTGCCTGCGAACGCCTCCAGGTGTGCCACCAGACCCGTCTTGGCGTCCTGCATCATCTCGGTGATTTCATGCTCGCTGCGTTCGATGCCCATCGCCAGCCTGCGGTCGCCCGCGTAGACGCCACCGTTGTGCAGTCGCAGTCGGGCGCCGTCCTTGAGCTTCTTGAAGATCTCGGGGCCGGCTTCGTCGATCAACGTGATGCCGTTGCCCACCAGCACCTCGGGTCCGAGGTTGGGATAGCGGCCCGAGATCGACGGCGAGGCATTGACCACCCCGGCGATATTGGCGTCGACGAGGGCGTCGGCCGTGACCCGGTCGAGGTCGAGGATGTCGAGCACGACGATATCGCCGGGCTCCACTCTGCGCATAAGCCGGTCGATATCGCGATCGACGCGGGCGGTGCCAACGACACCGGGCTTGGAGCTGCTGTTACGGGAGAGAAGCGCTGCCATCCTCATGGCGCCGATTCTGGTGCTGAATACCTAGCACACCGTGGAGGCGCGCCGTAACAGCAGCCTCATTAGTCACAACTGCAACACGTTCGCGTCAAAAATGAGGTCACGCCGTCGACATCCGTTCGTCCTGTGCGGCGGCCAACAACTCTTTCGCGTGCGCCCGGCCGGTATCTGATTCACCCAGCCCGGCCAACATGCGCGCGAGTTCGGCGACGCGGCTGTCATCGTCGAGCCTGCGCACTCCGCTGGCGCCGCTGCGACCGACCGCGTCGACCACCAGATGGGTGTCGGCGTAGGCCGCGACCTGCGGTAAATGGGTGACGACGATGACCTGGTGGGTGCGGGCCAGCCGGGCCAGCCGTCGGCCGATCTGCACTGCGGCGCGGCCACCGACGCCAGCGTCGACCTCGTCGAACACCATCGTCGTGCCCTGCACCGAGGCCGCCAGCACCACCTCCAGGGCCAGCATCACCCGCGACAGTTCGCCGCCGGACGCGCTTTTGATCAACGGCAACACCGCCACTCCGCGATGGGCGGTGAAACCGAACTCAACCTGGTCGACCCCGTCGGGTCCGGCGTGCACCAGCTGACCCGACGGCAACGTCAGCGGGGCGGAGTCGTCGGCTTGGGCCACCGTGCCACTGACGGTGATGGTGAACTCGGCGTCGGCCATCGCCAGGCCGGCCAATTCCGCGGTGACCGCTTTGGCCAAGCTCTTGGCCGCCTTGGTCCTGGCCTTGGTCAGGTCGACGGCGGCGGCGCCGAGTCGCCCAGCGAGATCCTCGACCCGGCGGGCCAACCCGCCCAGCGCCTCCTCGGAGACGTCCAGCTGGGACAACTGGTCACGGGACTGCGCCGCCCACTGCAGCACCCCGCTGATATCTGCGGCGTACTTGCGGGTCAGGGAGCGCAGTTCACCTTGGCGGGCCAACTTGGTTTCCAATGTGCTGGCATCGCTGGGCAGATCGGACAGAAAACTGCCGATCTCGCGGGACACGTCGTCGACCAATGTCATGGCGTCGGTCAGCTGCCGGCCCAGGTCCAGCAGCACGGCATCGTCCGTGGCATCCAGGGCCGCCTTAGCGTGCCCGATGGCATCGGAGGCCGATACCGGTTCGGTCCCCCCGTCGGCGTCATCGAGAGCGCCGGACAGCGCGGTGCGGGCCGTCGACGCCGCCTCGCGCAGTGCGTCCAATTCGGAGAGCCTGCGGATATCGGCGACCAACGCGTCGTCCTCTCCTGGCCGCGGGTCGACGGTGTCGATCTCACCGAGCGCGAACTTCAGCCGGTCGGCTTCTTGGGCGAGTTCACGCGCGCGGTTGGTGCGGTCGATCAGGTCCCGACGCGCAGTCTGCCAGTCCGTACGCAACGCCCGGTACCGCGCGTGCCGATCCTCGACGGTGGCGAAGCGGTCGAGTGCGGCCCGTTGTTCATCAGGGCGCATCAATCGGAGCTGGTCGTTCTGGCCGTGCAGCGTCAACAGTTGGTTGGTGAAGGTGCTGAGCAGTTTCGCCGGCACGCTGCGACCGCCAAGATAGGCCCGCGACGGCCCGTCCTTGCTGACCGATCGCAGCGCGATGACGCTGCCATCGTCATCGCGGTCGGCGCCGGAGGAGTCGAGAATCTCATCGATCGGCGCGACATCGTCGAGTTCGCTTGTGGTGAAACGACCTTCGACAACGGCGCGGTCGGCACCCGAGCGCACCCGGTTGGCGTCGGCGCGCGCACCGCCGAGCA
This sequence comes from Mycobacterium sp., assembly GCF_965229105.1. GTDB lineage: Bacteria > Actinomycetota > Actinomycetes > Mycobacteriales > Mycobacteriaceae > Mycobacterium. Next base: position 3,557,784 of record NZ_OZ245858.1, on the reverse strand, counting down.
GGTGCAGGCCGGTGACGACCATGGTCTTACCGGTGCCGGTCTCGCCGGTCAGGACAGTCAGACCGCGATCGAACTCGGCGTTGGCCGCGCTGATCGCACCGAGGGACTCGATCCGGATTTCGGCGAGCACCGTTACTGCCCGCGCCAGCCGGTGACCGGTAACCGGAATTTGCGCACCAGTCGGTCGGTGAACGGGGCACTGTCCAGGCGCACCCATTTCACCGGGGTGCCGCAGCGGGTGACCTCGACACGTCCACCCGCCGGCACCACCATTTCGCGGCGGCCGTCACAGAACACCAATGCATCGTGGCCATTGCGCTCGATCTCGATGGCGATGGTGGCACCGGGGCTGGTGACCATGGGGCGGGCGAACAGCGCGTGCGCGTTATTGGGCACAACCAGGATGGCCTCCAGATCAGGCCACAACACCGGACCGCCCGCAGAGAACGCCCACGCCGTCGACCCCGTCGGGGTGGAGACCAACACACCGTCGCAGCCGAACTCCGACACCGGCCTGCCGTCGATCTCGAGCACCACCCCGAGCACGCCCAGCCGCGGCCCCTTCTCCAAGCTGGCCTCGTTCAATGCCCAACCACGAGCGGTGATTTGACCGTCGTTGGTGCGGACCAGGACGTCGAGCGTCATCCGCGTCTCGACACGGTAATTGCCCTTGACGACGTGCTCAAGGACCGAGTCGATGGCGTCGGCCTCGGCCTCGGCGAGGAACCCGATCCGGCCGAGGTTCACCCCGAGCACCGGAATACCGGCGTTGCGGGCCAGTTCGGCGGCGCGCAGGAACGTGCCGTCACCGCCGAGCACGATGACGAGCTCACACCCCTCTGCGGCATTCTCGTCGGCGTCCACCACCTCGATCTCGACGCCGAGCGCGCGCATATCGTCGGGCGCCAGGTGCAGCGAACCTCGATCGACCGCTTCAGCCGAGAGCACGCGCAGCGAGATACCGTTGTCGCTCAACACTTTTTCGACCCGGCGCGCCACCTCGGTAGCTTCCTCGCGGCCTGTGTGCACGACCAGCAGGATGGTGCGTTCTTCGGTCACTGTGGGCCCTCGGTCACGGCTCGTCGCACGGCAGCGTCGAGAAGTTCCCCGCGCAGTGCATTGTCGGTCTTGGCGCGCAGCCACAGGAAGTACTCGACATTGCCCGATGGGCCGGGCAGTGGACTGGCTGTCACACCTGCGGTCTGCCAGTTCAGTGCGGCAGCCCGCGCGGCCACCGACAGCACGGCGGCGGCCCGCAGTTCGGGGTCCGAGACCACCCCGCCTGCACCGACCTGCCCCCTGCCGACCTCAAACTGCGGTTTCACCATAGGAACGATATCGGCGTCCAGTGACGCACACGCGGTCAGTGCCGGTAGGACGGTGGCCAGCGAGATGAACGACAGGTCCGCAACCACGGCGTCAACTGGACCACCGATGACATCCGGGGTCATGTCGCGGACGTTGGTGCGCTCGATCACCACGACGCGATCATCAGAACGCAACGACCAGGCAAGCTGCCCGTATCCAACGTCGACGGCGACCACCTGTGCGGCACCACGGTCAAGGAGCACCTCGGTGAAGCCCCCGGTCGAGGCACCGGCATCAAGGCAGCGCCTGCCGGTCACATCGAGACCGAAAGTGTCCAGGGCGCCGATCAGTTTGTGCGCTCCGCGCGAAACCCAGGACCGTTCACCGTCGTCCTGGACTTTCAGCGCCGCCGTCACCGCGATCGACGTGGCAGGTTTCGAGGCCGGCATCCCGTCGATGCTGACCCGGCCCGCACTGATGAGTTCGGCCGCCTGCTGGCGCGACCGTGCCAGCCCACGCCGCACCAGCTCGGCGTCAACACGTGCCCGCCGTGTCACGCTGCGCTCAGCCCTTTTCCACCGATTCCAGCGCCTGCACCAACACGTCGTGCGCCTCCTCGAGACGACGGGCGACCTCGTCGATATCCATACCGTGCAGCCCACCACCTTCGACCGAGGTGTCTGGCAGCTCGGCGAGCAGGCTATCGATATGCGCGCGAATCTGATCTGGATCGGATGTCATAGCGCCAATCAGGCTAGCTGATCAGGCTCCATCGCCGGTGACCAGCGACCACTGCTGTAGCGCCTTTTCCGCCGTATCGTCACCGGCGGTGATCCTGACCGAGCCGTCGAGATCGGCATCCCATAACGCTCTGGCGGTGGCCCGGACCACTGACAGGCCGTCATCACCGGGATCCTCGCCGGTCGCACTCACCGTGATAACCGACCCGTCGATGTCGATGCGCCAGGCCGGATGTTCGGCAACAGCGGTGGCGGCCGCGTCACTGTGCAGTGCCCGCAGATCGTGCGCGATGAAAGTCGGACGTTCGGCCGCGACGGCGAACACCGCGTCACGGGCCGAGCTGACACCGCTGAGCACCATCAGACTCGGCAGCTTGGCAGCACTGGCACCCGCGATATCGGTATCCAACCGGTCACCGACGACCAGCGGATTATGAAATTGCCCGCGCGCCAACGCATCTGCCATCAGGGTGGGCGATGGTTTACCCGCCACCGTGGGCTCGGTGTCGGTGGCGGTGCGCAGCGCGGCCACCATCGACCCGTTGCCGGGCAGCAGGCCACGCTCCGACGGCAGTGTCTTATCGACATTGGCCGCCACCCAGAGCGCGCCGGCCCGAATCGCCAAGGCAGCCTCGGCAAGATCCGCCCATCCCGTGCTGGTGGAATGGCCCTGGACCACGGCCACCGGCTGATCGTCGAACAATCGGACCGGAGTGAGACCGACAGCGCTGATCTCGCGGGCCAGGGAATCTGTCCCCACGATCAGCACCCGCGCTCCCGACGGGAGCTGGGTGGCCAGCAGTCGCGCCGCGCTCTGTGCGCTGGTGACGACGTCATCCTGCTCAGCGGTAAAACCGAGCTCACTGAGATGGGCCGCGACCTCGTCTGCACCACGCGAGGCATTATTGGTCACGAATAAGGCGCGGATACCCGTGTTCGCCAGCGATTCCACGGCGCCCTCGGTGGGCTGGTGGCCGCGAAATACCGTGCCGTCGAGATCGAGCAGCAGGCAATCATATTGCTGCACAAAAGAAGTCATATCAGGAAAGCTCGCCGATCCGGTCTTCCGCATCGGTGCTGCCTTCGATATCGGCGCGGGCCGTGTGCAGGAACCACTTCAACGCATCATCGTTGCGCCCCAGCGCCAGCAGTGTCTCGGCGTAGGCGTAGAACAACCTGGCAGCTGTCGAGCCAGTGCGCTTCGGGTCCGGCTGAGGGGAAGCCAGCACCGCCAAGGCCTGTTCCATCTGCCCCATATCAGCCCTCGCCCCGGCGATGACGATGCGCAGTTCGTCGGCCTCATCTCCGGTGAGGGCCTCGGCCTCGGGACTGCGGGCCAGTTCAATCGCGCGCTCGGGACGTCCCACACCGCGTTCGCAGTCCGCGATCAGGGGCAGCAGCGCGGATTTACTCCCCATGCGTCGGGCAGCCCGTAGTTCGGCCAGCGCCTGCGCCCAGTCGCCGCAGCGATACGCGGCGATACCGACAGCTTCACGTACTGCGGCGATGCGACCGGAGCGCGTCCTGGCCGCCTTGGCATGCGCCAGCGCCGCCTCGGGATCATCATCGATCAGATCGCCGGCGGCGACGAGGTGCCGGGCAATGACATCGGCCGTGGTGCGGTCGAGGGTGCTGAGCTCACGGCGGATTTCCGGCGCCAGCTGATTGGCTTCGACATCGGGCGGGATGGACGGTGCCGTGCGGTCGCCCTGCTCGCCGTCACGCGAATGCTGGGACTGCGGGGGGCGCGGTCGGTTGGTTCCTGATCGAGCAGGTGGGCCACCCCGTCGTCCAGCATGGGGGCCGCCGCTATCGCGACCGGTACGCGGCGGGCGACGGTCATCGCCGCCGCCTCTGTTTCCTGACCCATTGCCGAGCCTGTTATCGACCACTGGTACCTTTCGCCCCGAAACCTGTGACCAGGATACGGCTACCCCTGATTAGCCCACAATTCGGTATTTATGATTTGAATTGATAAGCCTTTGCGTGCATATAGAAACACCCCCCATGTGTGTGGGGGGTGTTTCTATTTGTGTGTTCGGCGGTGTCCTACTTTTCCACCCTTTTGGGTAGTATCATCGGCGCTGACAGGCTTAGCTTCCGGGTTCGGGATGGGACCGGGCGTTTCCCTGTCGCTATGGCCGCCGTAACTTTATTTAATTAGCCGGGTCGTGGTGTGGGTTCGACAACCCCGGGTGGGGGTTGGTTCCCTGGCACGACCGCCGGTAACCAAAAATGTTTTGGTGGTGGGGTGTGGTTATGGTTTGTGGATGTGTGGTTGCGAGGCGATGCAATGTTTTACACAACGATAATGGTGTTTTGCTTTTACCACCATGGTGGTTGTTGTAAGTTTTCGGCCGGTTAGTGCCAGTTCCCTGCGCCTCTTACGAGGTTTCTAGGTCTGGTCTATCAATCCCGTGGTCTGCGGGGGGCCTTATCCCACTGAATGGGTGAGAAGCCTGGTCTTGGAAGGGGTTTCCCGCTTAGATGCTTTCAGCGGTTATCCTGTCCGAACGTAGCTATCCAGCCGTGCCCCTGGTGGGACAACTGGTGGACCAGAGGTTCGTCCGTCCCGGTCCTCTCGTACTAGGGACAGATTTCCTCAAGCTTCTGACGCGCGCGGCGGATAGAGACCGAACTGTCTCACGACGTTCTAAACCCAGCTCGCGTGCCGCTTTAATGGGCGAACAGCCCAACCCTTGGGACCTGCTCCAGCCCCAGGATGCGACGAGCCGACATCGAGGTGCCAAACCATCCCGTCGATATGGACTCTTGGGGAAGATCAGCCTGTTATCCCCGGGGTACCTTTTATCCGTTGAGCGACACCCCTTCCACTCGGGGGTGCCGGATCACTAGTCCCGACTTTCGTCCCTGCTCGACATGTACGTCTCACAGTCAAGCTCCCTTGTGCACTTGCACTCAACACCTGATTGCCGTCCAGGTTGAGGGAACCTTTGGGCGCCTCCGTTACATTTTAGGAGGCAACCGCCCCAGTTAAACTACCCACCAGGCACTGTCCCTGAACCGGATATACGGTTCGAAGTTAGAGGTCCAATACGATCAGAGTGGTATTTCAACAACGACTCCACAATCACTAGCGTGACCGCTTCACAGTCTCCCACCTATCCTACACAAACCGAATCGAACATCAATACCAAGTTGTAGTGAAGGTCCCGGGGTCTTTTCGTCCTGCCGCGCGTAACGAGCATCTTTACTCGTAGTGCAATTTCGCCGAGTCTATGGTTGAGACAGTTGAGAAGTCGTTACGCCATTCGTGCAGGTCGGAACTTACCCGACAAGGAATTTCGCTACCTTAGGATGGTTATAGTTACCACCGCCGTTTACTGGGGCTTAAATTCTCAGCTTCACCCCGAAGGGTTAACCGGTCCTCTTAACCTTCCAGCACCGGGCAGGCGTCAGTCCGTATACATCGTCTTGCGACTTCGCACGGACCTGTGTTTTTAGTAAACAGTCGCTTCTCACTGGTTTGTGCCACCCCCTCCCGCTGCCGGCAGCAAGTGCCATGACGATATGGGGGTCCTCCTTCTCCCGAAGTTACGGAGGTATTTTGCCGAGTTCCTTAACCATAGTTCACTCGTACGCCTTGGTATTCTCTACCTGACCACCTGTGTTGGTTTGGGGTACGGGCCGTGTGTGTGCTCGCTAGAGGTTTTTCTTGGCAGCATAGGATCACCGAATTCACCTCATTCGGTTATGCATCACCTCTCAGGATATGTGAAACCCGGATTTACCTAGGTCTCTCCCTACAGGCTTACCCCAGTATTACCACTGACTGGTACGGCTACCTTCCTGCGTCACCCCGTCGCTTGACTACTACCAAAGAAGGTCACGCGCAGCCCTACAACCCCATCAACCCGAAGGCCTCCGGTGATCATAGTTTTGGGCGCTTAGTACCTCTGATTCATCAGGGACGCTCACACACGGGTACGGGAATATCAACCCGTTGTCCATCGACTACGCCTGTCGGCCTCGCCTTAGGTCCCGACTCACCCTGGGCGGACTGGCCTGCCCCAGGAACCCTTGGTCTTTCGGCGGGCAAGGTTCTCACTTGCCTTATCGCTACTCATGCCTGCATTCTCACTCCCACACCCTCCACCACTGGATCACTCCGCGGCTTCACTGGATGCAGGACGCTCCCCTACCCAACCAAACAAAGTTTGATTGCCGCGGCTTCGGCGGTGTGCTTGAGCCCCGCTACATTATCGGCGCATAATCACTTGACCAGTGAGCTATTACGCACTCTTTCAAGGGTGGCTGCTTCTAAGCCAACCTCCTGGTTGTCTTCGCGACTACACATCCTTTTCCACTTAGCACACGCTTAGGGGCCTTAGCCGGCGATCTGGGCTGTTTCCCTCTCGACGCACGGAGCTTATCCCCCGCCGTCTCACTGCCACACTTTCACTTACCGGCATTCGGAGTTTGGCTGACGTCAGTAACCTTTTAGGGCCCATTGGCCATCCAGTAGCTCTACCTCCAGTAAGAAACATGCAACGCTGCACCTAAATGCATTTCGGGGAGAACCAGCTATCACGGAGTTTGATTGGCCTTTCACCCCTACCCACAACTCATCCCCTCAGTCTTCAACCTAAGTGGGTTCGGGCCTCCACAACATCTTACTGCTGCTTCACCCTGGCCATGGGTAGATCACTCCGCTTCGGGTCCAGAACACGCCACTACACCCCTTACGGGGATACGCCCTATTCAGACTCGCTTTCGCTACGGCTACCCCACACGGGTTAACCTCGCGACATGTCCCTGACTCGCAGGCTCATTCTTCAAAAGGCACGCCATCACCCCACGCTTTAACACGAAGGCTCTGACGGATTGTAAGCGCACGGTTTCAGGTACTATTTCACTCCCCTCCCGGGGTACTTTTCACCATTCCCTCACGGTACTAATCCGCTATCGGTCATTGAGAAGTATTCAGGCTTACCGGGTGGTCCCGGCAGATTCACAGCAGATTCCACGGGCCCGCTGCTACTCGGGGACACCGTCACAACAGAGTTACATGTTTTCGCCTACGGGGCTCTCACCCTCTACGACAGACCATCCCAGGCCACTTCGGCTAACACAAACTTTTATCACTGTTGCCCAGACCGGCAGATCTGAGAAGACGAACCCCACAACACCGCACACACAACCCCTGCCGGGTATCACATGCGTCCGGTTTAGCCATCCTCCGCTTTCGCTCGCCACTACTCACGGAATCACAATTGTTTTCTCTTCCTACGGGTACTGAGATGTTTCACTTCCCCGCGTTCCCCCCCGCACCCTATGTATTCAGGTACGGGTAACACGACATCACTCGTGCTGGGTTTCCCCATTCGGACATCCTCGGATCAACGCTCGGTTGACAGCTCCCCGAGGCTTATCGCAGCCTCCTACGTCCTTCATCGGCTCTCAATGCCAAGGCATCCACCATGCGCTCTTAAACACTTACAACACAAAAAACCAAAAAATGAGTAAAAATTGCACATCAGATTACACACACCAACACCCGCATCCCCCAAAGGAAGACACGAACCTGCTGTGCGCTAGATGCTCGCAACCACTATCCACAAATCAAACACCACACCCCACCACCAAGTGGAGCGGAAACAAACTCACCACCACCCCCTAGATCGGGGATGGCACGCACCGTTCCGGTTTCCCCGAAGGGACGAAGAACGAGCGGGCCTGTTGCCTCAAAGCCCAATAGTGTGTCTGATGGTGGCCCCCACCCCGAAGGACAAGAAACCGACAATGTTTGTTGCGCACCAGAACCTGAAACCCACTACAGGCCAGGCCCATCCAACGAATCGTCTGAATCTCGGTAAACCGCGATATGCGGGCCGGCCCAGATCTCGTGGTGCTCCTTAGAAAGGAGGTGATCCAGCCGCACCTTCCGGTACGGCTACCTTGTTACGACTTCGTCCCAATCGCCGATCCCACCTTCGACGGCTCCCTCCCTTACGGGTTAGGCCACCGGCTTCGGGTGTTACCGACTTTCATGACGTGACGGGCGGTGTGTACAAGGCCCGGGAACGTATTCACCGCAGCGTTGCTGATCTGCGATTACTAGCGACTCCGACTTCACGGGGTCGAGTTGCAGACCCCGATCCGAACTGAGACCGGCTTTAAAGGATTCGCTCCACCTCACGGCATCGCAGCCCTTTGTACCGGCCATTGTAGCATGTGTGAAGCCCTGGACATAAGGGGCATGATGACTTGACGTCATCCCCACCTTCCTCCGAGTTGACCCCGGCAGTCTCTCACGAGTCCCCACCATTACGTGCTGGCAACATGAGACAAGGGTTGCGCTCGTTGCGGGACTTAACCCAACATCTCACGACACGAGCTGACGACAGCCATGCACCACCTGCACACAGACCACAAGGGAATACCTATCTCTAGGCACGTCCTGTGCATGTCAAACCCAGGTAAGGTTCTTCGCGTTGCATCGAATTAATCCACATGCTCCGCCGCTTGTGCGGGCCCCCGTCAATTTCTTTGAGTTTTAGCCTTGCGGCCGTACTCCCCAGGCGGGGTACTTAATGCGTTAGCTACGGCACGGATCCCAAGGAAGGAAACCCACACCTAGTACCCACCGTTTACGGCGTGGACTACCAGGGTATCTAATCCTGTTCGCTCCCCACGCTTTCGCTCCTCAGCGTCAGTTACTGCCCAGAGACCCGCCTTCGCCACCGGTGTTCCTCCTGATATCTGCGCATTCCACCGCTACACCAGGAATTCCAGTCTCCCCTGCAGTACTCTAGTCTGCCCGTATCGCCCGCACGCCCACAGTTGAGCTGTGAGTTTTCACGAACAACGCGACAAACCACCTACGAGCTCTTTACGCCCAGTAATTCCGGACAACGCTCGGACCCTACGTATTACCGCGGCTGCTGGCACGTAGTTGGCCGGTCCTTCTTCTATAGGTACCGTCACTTGCGCTTCGTCCCTACTGAAAGAGGTTTACAACCCGAAGGCCGTCATCCCTCACGCGGCGTCGCTGCATCAGGCTTGCGCCCATTGTGCAATATTCCCCACTGCTGCCTCCCGTAGGAGTCTGGGCCGTATCTCAGTCCCAGTGTGGCCGGTCACCCTCTCAGGCCGGCTACCCGTCGTCGCCTTGGTAGGCCATTACCCCACCAACAAGCTGATAGGCCGCGGGCCCATCCCACACCGCAAAAGCTTTCCACCACAACCCATGAAGGCCATGATCATATTCGGTATTAGACCCAGTTTCCCAGGCTTATCCCAAAGTGCAGGGCAGATCACCCACGTGTTACTCACCCGTTCGCCACTCGTGTACCCCGAAAGGCCTTACCGTTCGACTTGCATGTGTTAAGCACGCCGCCAGCGTTCGTCCTGAGCCAGAATCAAACTCTCCAAACAAAAACAACCCATCCAAAGACAGGTGAATTCGAATCAGAAAAATCTGAACCTAACAAAAAGACACCAAAAACTGGCATCAAAAAAACAACCACCCAAGCAAGACAGGAAGACGGGGAGTCCCCCCACAAGGATGGCCAAAAAAACAACAAACAAAAACCACCAAACACACTATTGAGTTCTCAAACAACACGCCGTACTGCATCCCCTACCGACCGCGCACAAATTCTGCGGCATTTAAGCCGCTGAATCGTAGTGCGGACGTTTCGAGACACCCTGGTTACCAGGGTAATTCCCGGGGAGGTCTTGCGCTCTCCGGCTTGGCCGGGTCGCTCTGACCTGGACTAAGTTACGTGCCGGAAAACTCAGAGTCAAATCGCCTGCTAGATGGCGGTTTTGGGCTGATCAAGATCAACCTGACCTGCTCAGATTCGTTGGACGCCGGCCACGTTGCGTTTCCCCCGTCGCAACACAAGCCAGGTGCCGAACAGAAAGTCCGTCTGGGACGGCACCCAGTCGTCGCCGGTGACCCGGACGTTGTTGACCGAGACCCCTCCTTCGGCGATGGCACGACGGGCAGCCCCCTTGCTGGCGACCAACCCCGAGGCCACCAGCAGATCGGCGATCCCGTCCGGCTCGCCCGGCTTGAGCTCGGCCACTGCGTTCGAACCGCTCACCTCCCGTAGGGCAGCGGCCAGCGTCGGCTCGTCCAGGCCGGAGAGTTCTCCCCTGCCGAATAACGCCTGGCTGGCGAGCTCCACCGAGGCGGTCGCCGCCGCTCCGTGCACCAAGGTGGTGAATTCCTGCGCAAGTCGGCGTTGCGCTGCCCGCTCATGGGGGCGGGTCGCTGTAGCCTCTTGCAGCTCGGCCAACTCGTCAGCGCTCAGGAAGGTGAACCACCGCAGGTAGCGGATGACGTCGGCGTCAGCGGTGTTGAAGAAGTACTGGTACCAGGCATACGGGCTGGTCATCGCCGGATCGAGCCAGACGCTCCCACCGCCGGTGGACTTACCGAACTTCGCCCCGTCAGAGTCGGTGACCAACGGCACGGTCAGGGCGTGCACTGTCGCACCCAACTTCTGCCGGACCAGCCGCACGCCGGCGATGATGTTGCCCCACTGATCGGAACCACCGATCTGCAATGAGCAGCCATAACGCCGCTGCAACTCCACGTAGTCGTTGGCCTGTAGCAGCATGTAGCTGAATTCGGTGTAGGAGATCCCGTCGCCGTCGAGTCGGCGTTTGATGGTGTCGCGGTCGAGCATCACGTTGACGGAGAAGTGTTTCCCGACGTCCCGCAGGAAGTCGATCGCGGAGAGCTGCGAGGTCCAATCCAGGTTGTTGACGATCACCGCACCCGTCGGCGATGTGTCGAAGTCAACAAAACGCTCGAGCTGGCCCCGGATCCGATCAGCCCAATCCGCCACGGTGTCATCGGTGTTGAGCGTGCGCTCACCGGTATCGCGCGGATCACCGATCATCCCGGTGGCGCCGCCGGCCAGCACGATGGGTCGGTGACCGGCACGCTGGAAGCGGCGCAGTGTGAGAAGCGGCACCAGGTTCCCGGCGTGCAAGCTGGGCGCGGTCGGGTCGAATCCCGCGTAGACCGTCAGCGGACCCTTCGCCGCCTCCGCCGCCAGCGCGTCGAGATCAGTGGACTGCGCGATCAGTCCGCGCCAAGTGAGTTCATCGAAAATCGTCGTACCCATGCGTTGATCTTCCCGTATCGCCGAGCGCTAGTCGCTTGCCCCGGGAACTGGCGCCCGGGGACTGCGCCGAAAGGCCGAAACCTCTGGTCGGTCTGGGACCCAGAACCGCCACGGCCGATCGGCGGCCTTGCTGACGCCGACCCGCGGGCCGCTGAGGATCGGCTGCGGATCGGCCGCCGGCGAATCGGGCAATGTCAGTCGCACCGGGCTGGCCGGATCGAAGAGGTCAAGACCGTTATCGGACATGGCGATATCGAGCGCTGAACACAGGTTCCCCGGACCGCGGGCCAGCGCGACGTCGCCAACCGCAGGACCCCTGCGGGCACGGGCGGCATCCAGGCCCTCGATGACCACCGCAGCCCGCAGCAGAACCGCCGCCGCCGTGCCATCCGGCCCGCAGACCACGTTCGCGCAGACATGAATGCCGTGGCTGCGATAGGTGTAGAGCCGCCCGGCCGGGCCGAACATCAGGGTGTTGCGCCCGCCTTCCCCGCGGTAGGAGTGCGATGCGGCATCCGGCCACGGACCCTCGGGTATGCCGCCGTAGGCCTCGACTTCGACGACGGTTGCGCTCACTGCGCGCCCGGTCAGCGTCGCCCCGAGAAGGAGCTTGGCGGCGGAGAGCGGATCCGTCGCCAATTGCCGTGCGGTCACCGGGCCCATTGTGCCGAGTTGTATCGACACTGTTGACATGCCGAGCGCTGCGGCGCATATTCATCACATGATGAGTTCATCGCACGATGAATTATTGAGCAGCGACGATGGCGCTGCTGTCATCGTCTCGGGGCTGCGCGTGGTGCGCGGAAAGTCTGAAGTCATCCACGACTTGTCGGTCAGGATCGCCCGCGGGACGATCACGGGCGTGCTGGGCCCGTCGGGCTGTGGAAAAACCACGCTGATGCGCTGTGTCGTCGGCACGCAGATCGTGGCGGCCGGGTCGATCGATGTGCTCGGACACCCGGCCGGCTCCCCCGCCCTGCGGCATCGGGTGGGCTATGTCACGCAGAACCCGACGGTCTATGACGATCTGCGAGTGATCGACAACGTGCGCTACTTCGCCGCCCTCTACGGCGCACCGCGATCGCAGAGCTTAGAGGTGATCAAGGCCGTCGGTCTTACCGAACACAGCACCGACTACTGCGGCAATCTCTCCGGCGGCCAGCGCAGCCGCGTCTCACTGGCCTGCGCGCTGGTCGGCGAACCCGACCTCCTGGTGCTCGACGAACCGACGGTCGGACTCGACCCCCTGCTCCGGGTCGACCTGTGGGACCGGTTCAACGCCCTGGCCCGGTCGGGCACGACGCTGCTGGTGTCCAGTCACGTGATGGATGAAGCCGATCACTGCGCTGACCTTTTGCTGATGCGCGACGGGCACCTGCTGGCCCACACCACCCCGGATCGACTACGAGAGGACACCCGATGCAGCTCGCTGGAGGACGCGTTTCTGTCGGTCATTCGGCACAACACCGCAGCCGCGACAGGCTGACGCCCCTGTCGATCCTTGGCCCGTACGTCGCGACGACTACTCGGATCCTGCGGCAGCTGGCGTCGGATCATCGCAGCGTCGCGATGATCCTGGTGGTCCCGAGCGCGGTCATCACCTTGATGTATTTCATGTTCCAGGACGTCCCGACGCGACCGGGCGCCGTCGCGCCGTTTCAGAACGCGTGCCTGATCCTGCTCGGGCTGCTGCCCTTGATCGTGATGTTTCTGATCACGTCGATATCGATGCAGCGCGAACGCGTATCCGGAACGTTGGAACGCATTCTGACGACGCCGCTGCGGCGCCTGGATCTGCTCGCCGCCTACGGCACCGCGTTTTCGGTGGCAGCGGCCGCGCAGGCGACGATCGCGTGCATCCTCTCCTTCTGGGTGCTCGGCTTTGCTACCGCGGGCAGCCCGTTGTGGGTCTTCCTGATCGCGATCATCAACGCGATTCTCGGCGTCGGCCTCGGACTGCTGTGCAGCGCGTTCGCCCGGACTGAGTTCCAAGCGGTGCAATTCATGCCGGTGGTGGTTGTCCCCCAACTACTGCTGTGCGGCATCATCGCGCCGCGCGACATGTTGCCGGACTGGCTGCAGTGGATAAGCAATGCCTTGCCCGCCAGTTATGCCTTGGAGGCACTACAAGAAGTGGGCAAACACCCCGATCTGACATCGACGGCGGTACGGGATATCGCGATCGTCATCGGTTTCGCGGTGGTGGCGTTGTGCCTGGCCGCCGCCACCCTGCGGCGACGGACCCCGTAGCGCCTTGACTGTCGATGATCGACGACGCCGACCGGGACGCCCATCGGGCAGCTCGGATACCCGGCTGCGAATCCTGGTCAGCGCCCGCGAATTATTCGCCCGCAACGGCATCGGTAAGACGTCGATCCGAGCCATCGCGGCCGAAGCCGGCGTCGACTCTGCCCTGGTCCATCACTATTTCGGTACCAAGGAACGGCTGTTCGCCGCGGCGATCGACGTTCCGTTCGATCCCGCCGAGATACTCGGCCCGCTGCGTACCGCGCCGGTCGACGAGCTGGGGCGCACGCTGCCTTCGCTGATCCTGCCGCTATGGGATTCCGATATCGGCGCCGGCCTGATCGCGACACTGCGGTCGGCGTTGGCCGGCGACCAGATCAATATTTTCCGGTCGTTCCTGCGCGATGTCGTGGTCACCGAACTGGCCGCCAGGGTGGACAACCCCACCGGGTCCGGCGTCATCCGCGCCGAATTCGTCGCCACGCAGATTCTCGGTGTCGCGATGGCCAGGCACGTTTTCGAACTGGAACCGTTCGCGTCGCTGCCGGTTGCGCAGATCGTCGACACCATCGCGCCCAATCTGCAGCGGTATCTCACCGGGGAGCTACCGGGTTTCGAGAGTTAGCCGCCCGCGGCCATCAGCCGGGCGTGCTCGTCCTCGCCGACCTCCGTCGCCTCGTCGATCAACAACACCGGGATGCCGTCGTCGATGCGGTAGGCGCGACGAAGACGCGGGTTGTACAGCTGGTTTTCGGCATACACCAGAGGCCCCCGGTCGGCCGGGCAGACGATGATGCTGAGAAGTTTCTGGTCGAGCACGGCGATGAGACTATCCGCCGCCGATGCCGATTCCGCCGTTCGGGCCCGACACCCCGAATCCACCGAGAACGCCGGGGTTTGACGGGTCGTACTGGTTGATACCGACCGTGTAACCGCCACCGGAAGACGGCGGGGTCATCAGCGCCAATGTCTTCTGCTGGTAGGCCAGCGTCGACTTCAGTGCGTTGACCAGCGGAACCTGGTTGGGCCGGTACTTGAGCGAATCCTGCAGCTGGGCCCTGTTGGCCTCGGATGGTTTGACGCCCTGAGCGCGCAACTGCAACACGGCATGCACCAGATTGGAGACCTGGCCGCCACCCGCTCCGGTGTCGTACTCGGCCGCAATGGCGGACAGCAGCTGATCGGCGCTCTGCGGTGGTGCGGCGTCGGCGGGTGCAGCCGCCTCGGTGGTGGTGTCAGCCTGCGCGGTGCCGGAAGCGATCCCCAACGTGAACGCGATTGCCACACCACTGCTGAGGACGGCGCCTCCCAGGATGCGGCCGAGCCGATTTCCCGTGGCACTGTGTGTCGCGAGGTAAGTCATGCGATTCCCTTCGAACATCTCCGGCGAGCCTAACAGCGCATCGGATGCCGGGCAGCATCTGTTACGCGCCGGCCAACTGCGACCGCACGGCCGCGGTCAACCGCTTGAACTGCCCGGTGTCCTGGTCCAGGTACCACGCCAGCCGGCTCGGCTTGGGTAGACCAGCCTTGGCCAGCGCTCCGGCCGACGGCCGGTAGGTCGCCGAGAGCGGCAGGTCGTTGACGACGTGAATGATGTCCGGCGGGGCGCCGACCGGCAGCGCGGTCACCGCGTCGGCGAGGTCGGCCGCAGTGATGGTGGCGCCGGGCAGCAGCGTCAACGCGGTGACGGCCACTTCCTTACCGCCAACAGCGACGCCGTAGGTCACCGCCAGATCCACCGAACTGATCTTGCTGACCGCGTCGGTGATCGGCTCGGGATAGATCAGCCCACGGGCCGTGGCAATGAGCGCCCCGCGGTTGCCGACCAGCCAGTAGTCGCCGTCGACGTCGCGGCGGAACAGGTACTCGGTGGACACCCAGGTATCCGCGGGAGCAAAGACGCCTCGCTTGACCGATGCGGTCGGATCGATCGGACCGCGCGGCCGGGCCAACAGCACCCCGACCTCGTCGGCACCCGCCACCCGGACGAAGCCGCGGTCGTCCTCCAAAATCAGGTCCGAGTCGGCGTCGTAGGCGGCGAGTTCGACCTGACCGCCGCCGGGCAACGGTCGGCCCTTGCTGCCGACCTTCGCCCCAGACACATTGGCCAGGATCGCCTGACCATCGGTCGTGGCGAAGAATTCGACGATATTGGCCGGGGCGAACGCCTCGGTGACCTGTCGCCACAGCCCCGTCGGCATACCGGACCCGATGAACAGCCGCACCGGATGATTCCCATGCAGCGCAAACGACGGATCGTCGATGACGTCGCGCAACATCGCCCAGGTGTAAGTGACGACGGTGACGCCGTACTGCCGGATCTCCGATACGAACCGGTCCGGACGCAACCCACGCGACAACGCGATCCTGGCCCCGCCGACGACCGCACCGCCCAACGCCACCAGCAGTCCCGACTGATGGTGCAACGGGGTCAGGCAGTAAACGGTGTCACTGCGACCCAGCGCCGCGGTCGAGGCGGTACCGAACGCCGATAACGCCCAGCGGTAATTGGTGATCTGTTTGGCGACCAGTTGGCCGCTGACGGAGCTGAACGCGATGAAGGCCAGATCGCGCGCGAAACCGGGGTTGGGCCGATACCAACCGGGTAGTTCGACCGCGTCCGGGTCGATCTTCTCCATGTCGATGACAGCGCCGTCGTCATCGGTGAGTTGCAGATCGCGGGATTCGCCACCGCCGAGGACGAGGACCTGCAGCGACAGCTTGCGGGCAGCCTCGAGGTTGACTGGATCGGTCAGGACTTCGGCGACTCCGCCCAGTCGGGCCGCGGCCGCGAGGTCGCCGTCGGTCGGCATCAGGACAGCGACCGCACCGAGGCGTGACAACGCAGCGATGGCCACCAACGCACTGGGCCGGGTCTCCATCAGCACCCCGACGCGGTCGCCTTGGCGTATCCCGACGGCGATCAGGCCGCGCACCACGTTGTTGACCCGACGGTCGACGGCCTCATAGGTGTGCACCCGACCGTCAAACAACAGGAACTCGCCGGTCGGCGCGCCGCGGGCCTGCTCGGCCATGATGCGGCCCAGCGAAATCCTGGTGTGATCGTTAATCTGGCCGAGCCGGGTCAACCGCGGCAGGGTTCGTGCGGTCTCGACAGCGAGTGTGCGCATCGACTTGTTGGCGGCCACCACCGCTCCGGCCGCTCCCCTGGCCAGGGCGATCGCCACCTCGGAGACCTCTCCGACGCTGTGCACCATTCGCGATGCGAGCGCGACGCCGCCCTCGATGTCTTCGTCGGGCTGTGTGTCCATCGGTGCCACATTGGCCGGCCGTGAACCATGCCCGGACTGCCACAGCACCCAATCGGCAACCGTCGGCCACGTCGCGGTCGCCGCCTTTGAGCCGACGACGAGCCCGAAATGCCCTGTCCTGATCATGGTTTGGTAGATGTCGGCATCGGGTGCGGCCCTGCGGATCCCGCGAACCGAGGCAGGCTGGCCGATATCGTCGACCTCGCCGACGAAAGCCAGGACAGGGCAGGTGATATCGGTCAGCGTCACCAGTTGGCCGTTGATCGCGAAACCACCGGACATCATCCGGTTGTGCGCGATGAACTGTTTGAGCAGTTCGGATACCGCGGGTCCCGACCAGGCGATCCATCCTTCGGAGTCGAGGAATCTGCGCTGCTGTTCCCGCGGGAGCAACGCCTCGCGGTCATGCAACTGCCGCACGAAATCGACGCGGGCCTTGGCTGTCTTCAGCGGATCTAGCATTTGAAAACCGGTGCGCGCCAACCACCCTGGAATATCGAGGCGGTTGAACACGTGGTCTGCCATGAAATCGGCGGCGACCACACCGAGATTGGGCGGAATGCCCATCGGTAGCGCGGCCAAGGTGTCGACCGGCGCACCGAAGGTGATGATGCTGGCCAGGTCCTTGGAGCGACGGTAGGCCGCGGTCTGATAGGCGAACATCCCGCCCTGGGAGTACCCGGCGAGGTGCACGTCGTGGCCGGTGGTCGCTTTGACGGTGTCGATGGCCTCACTGAGCGCGACGACATGATCGGCCAGCGTGCGGCGCATACCGCCCTCGATCTTGTCCGGCTCGCCGAAATCGATGACCCACGCATCGAGCCCGGCGGCGTGCAGTATTCCGACGGCGCCGTCGTCACGCGTGACGTCGAACATGTTGGCCGACATCATCATCGGATGCACCAGCAGCACCGGCGGTCCAGGTGGTCGCTTGCCGGGTCGGACGTCCGGCGGGAAATACCGCCGGAGCTTGTACATCGGGACGCTCTCGACGATCTGGAACGGTGACGGTAACGACCCGGTCTCCAGGCCGCCGAGGCGAAGCACCTCGAGTCCGTTCTGCGCCGTGGCGAGCAACCGCTCAACCGGCCTCGTCACCGCCGAAAGATTCACATCCACCTGTTGATCCCCTAGGGAACGTCCTGCTCACCAGCCCGACAGCTTGCACATCATGGCATATCCCCACAGTTCGGCCCTGAGCTTTGGCACCGCTAAGGTTTGTGCAGTGGCACACCTGCTTGGGGCCGAAGCCCTGCACCTGGAGTTCCCGACACAGGTGGTCTTCGACTCCTTGACGGTCGGGGTCAACGAAGGCGACCGGATCGGCATCGTCGGGCGCAACGGCGACGGCAAATCAAGCCTGCTGAGCATGTTGACCGGCCAACTCTCCCCCAATTCGGGCCGCGTTACCCGTCGCTCCGGCGTCCGGGTCGGCTTCCTCGACCAGTCCGACATCCTCGACGGCACCAGCACGGTCGGACACGTTCTGGTCGGTGACCTGGCCGATCACGAGTGGGCCGGTGACCCCAAAGTTCGTGACGTCGTCGGTGGTCTGGTAGCGGATATCGGCTGGGACGCCCTGGTGTCGACCCTGTCCGGTGGCCAGCGCCGCCGCGTCCAGTTGGCGCAGCTGCTGATGGGCGACTGGGACGTCATCGCCCTCGACGAACCCACCAACCACCTCGACGTCGAGGGCATCACCTGGCTGGCAGGGCACCTCAAAACCCGTTGGGCCCGCACCGGCGGCGGGCTGCTGGTGGTGACGCACGACCGGTGGTTCCTCGACGAGGTCGCGCTGAACACGTGGGAGGTGCACGACGGGATCGTCGAGCCCTTCGACGGCGGCTACGCGGCGTACATCCTGCAGCGGGTCGAGCGGGACCGCCAAGCCGCGACCATCGAGGCCAAACGCCAGAACCTGATGAAGAAGGAGCTGGCCTGGCTGCGGCGCGGAGCGCCGGCGCGGACGTCGAAGCCGAAGTTCCGCATCGAGGCGGCCAATGAGCTGATCGAGGATGTGCCGCCGCTGCGCAACCCGATCGAGCTGGCCAAGCTGGCGACTGCGCGCCTCGGCAAGGAGGTCGTGGACCTGCTCGATGTGTCGGTCTCATTCGACGACCGGCAGGTGCTGCGCGATGTCGAATGGCGCATCGCCCCCGGCGAACGCACCGGCATCCTCGGCGCCAACGGTGCGGGCAAGTCGACGCTGCTGGGCCTGATTGCGGGCACCGTCACCCCCAACAGCGGTCGGGTCAAACGCGGCAAGACGGTGAAGTTGGCGATGCTCGACCAGCAGGCCGGCATCCTGGCCGCCCACGAGACCGAGATGGTCCGCGAGGTACTGGGCCAGCTGCAGACCGACTTCCAGGTCGACGGCAAGGACATCACACCGACCGCGCTGCTGGAACGGCTCGGATTCCGCCGCGAGCACCTGTCGGCGCGGGTGCAGGAACTCTCCGGCGGCCAACGGCGCAGGCTGCAGTTGCTGCTCACCATCTTGTCCGAGCCGAACGTGCTGATCCTCGACGAGCCCACCAACGATGTCGATACCGATATGTTGGCGGCCACCGAGGATCTGCTGGACTCCTGGCCGGGCACGCTGATCGTCGTCTCGCACGACCGCTACCTGCTGGAGCGCGTGACCGATCAGCAGTACGCCATCCTCGACGGTCGCTTGCGTCATCTGCCCGGCGGTGTCGACGAGTATCTGCGGTTGGCGAAGGCAGCGCCTGCGGGTACGGCGTCGAACCCGTCCTCATCGGGTGGTGGGTCGACGGGTGCGGATCTGTACACGGCCAAAAAGGAGATCGCGGCGGCCGAACGCAAGATCGCCAAAATCGGCAAGCAGATCTCCGCACTGCACGCCACGATGGCCGCCCATGACACCAGCGATTACGCCGGCCTGGCCGACCTGACGAGCCGACTGCGTGCGTTGGAAGCGGAAAACGCCGAACTCGAAGATCGCTGGCTGGAACTGTCAGACGCGACCGAGTGACTCCTAAGATGAGGCGGTGCGCAATGTGCTGGGCGCTGCGGGACGGCCCCTTGTCCTATGGGTGCAGTGCTGGCCACAGCTAGCCGCCTGCTATCTCCTGGGGCTCCTCGGCCGCACCGGCGCTATCGAACTGGCGGCCTGGGCCGGCCACGATAACGACTGGTGGGCATCGCTGATCATGCCGCTGGCCGGGCTGGCGCGGCTCGGCTCCTATGTGGCGATGTTCCTGGTACTGCGCCAATCGATTCCGGTGTTGGCGCGCTATCCCAGGAAGTCCGCGCAACGGCTGGACCTCTTTGCGAACGTCATTGTGCCGTTCTTCGCGATCTACCTGGGCTGGAAAATGTTTGCCGAGGACTGGCTGGCATTCGAGGTGGCCGCGCTGAACTATCGGATCGGCGAGTCCATGACATCGGTGGCTGCCGGCGGCGCACCGACCCAGTTGCATCCCGACACCCTCCCGGTCGGAACGAGCACCTGGGTACTGATCGCCGTCGCGCTGGCCAGCCGCTACGCGTTGAGCTGGCTCAAGGATCGGCTACCGGGGTGGCTGCTGCCAATCAGGGTGTACGTCGACGCATTATGGGTGTTCCTGGTGCTGAGCTTCTCGGCCAACCGGGGCCTGACGCTACTGCTCGACCCTGCCGGCTGGATCGCTGAACGTCGAATTGTGGTGTGGTTCAGCACTACCCGTGCTGACTTGTTTTCCCATTTTGCCCCGCTGGAACAGGCGTGGGCTGCGCTGATGTGGGCGCTGCGGACCGCGTTCGGCGGCGCGACGGTACCGCTGCTGTGGCTGGCCATCGCAGGCATCGTCTACGGGGTGTCGCTGGCTACGGCGGATTGGCACCGTGCGGCCCGACGGGTGGGTGGTGACCGGGTGCAAAAGCTGTACACCCGGGTGACGCCAGCGGGTAGGCGGTTGCAGAAGCGCCTGCGTGCGGTGCCGGAGTCCTGGCGGGAGAAGACCCGTGACCATGCCCTGGAGCGCGTCGGCAAGTTCCGGCCGATCGTCGATTCCGCGCGATTGGTGCTGCATGGCGGGGTGGTGACGCTATCGCTTTACGTGCTGGCCTATCTGGTGCTGGCCTGGCTGGACATGTCGGGCAGTTTCTACCGGCCGCAGTTCGGAGACGGCTACCTGTTTCGTGGCATGGCCTGGGTGCTCGGCCCGCAGCCGTCGGAATTCTGGTCGGCCTACACCACGCCGCTGAGCCTGATCTCACATCTGATTATCGAGCCTCTGCGAATCTGCTTGATCGCCAGCACGTTTGCCTACTGCCTTCAGCATGCCTTGACAGAGGAGAACACCGCTCCCGCGCCGGCTACAGCGTCAACCGCACCATGATCTTGGTGTTGAAATCGGTGACGTCCACCGCAGTGGGCACCACGTCGTGCGGCAGCAGAAAGGAGAACTGCACTGGGCCGGATTTAGTGCAGTTACCCGTCGCCCCGTCCGGCGGGGTGACGGCGAAGGCGCCGATGCTCTGAGCCCGCCAGCGGTGCTGCCCGTCGGTGATGAAGCCGACGCAGAGACCGTCGGGAGCGGTGCCGGACCGCTCGATCGACACCACCTGCAGCACCGTGTTCTTCGGCAGCGGTTCCCCGCTTGGTGCCGGATTGCTACCCAGATGCCGGACCGAGGCCACCCGCCAGGTCTGGCCACCGACAGTCCCGCTCTGGTCGGCCGCCACCACCAGCGGAGGTATCTCCGTCTGCCGGTAGGCCAACCAGTTCGGCCGCACCTCGATCCACGTGAAGACGACGAGCGCGACCACAGCCACCACTGCGCCGATCACGTTGCGCTTCCACAAGGTCATGACGCCACACCGACGGGGCGAGCCAGCTTCACCGCGTCAAGCCTGCTGACACCGGAGTCGTGCAGCGGAATGTTCACCACGAGCTGCGAATCCAGCCGCGGATCCAATCCGAGCCAGGTCCGCAGCACCACCGAGTCCACGGTGTCCAACAGGCTGCTCGGCACGTCGAACACCCAGGCACCCTGCTCGGCGATACCGGGGTCGAGCAGAGCACCCAAGGTGGTGCCGGGTAGCAGGCGATCGGTCGGAAGATAACTGTTGGGACCGATCAACAACTCCGCACGTGGCAGGCCGGAGGTCTCGGTGGCCGCGACGGTCGCATCCACGATCACCCACACCCCGATGGCGTTGACCGGTCGACCGGGATCCGGTGTCACGCGCGGCGCGATCCGCAGACCGGTGACCGTGGTGGCGATGGCCCGTCCCTGTACCGGCGATCCGGACTCCCCGCGGACCGGGAAGGGGGCGTAGATATCGGTGTTGACGGGCAGGTTGTGCCAGACCAAGGCGGACGCCACGATGGCGATCACCGCGGTCAGCGGGGCGACGAACTGGCCCAGCCGCCTAGGCGTGGTCAGTGTCATGGCGTGACCTTGACCGGCACCGTGATCTGCCCGTATTTGGATTCGCTGTCGATCCAGGCCTTGCCGTAGGTGACGAGCAGTTCGGTGAATGTCTTCTCCCAGATCCGCAGCGTCACCGAATCACCATCTTTGACAGCACCTTCGGGTACCTCCCAGAAGAACGCCACCTGATCGGACAACCCGGGGCCAAGCACCCCGAGGTAGGTGCTGTCCGCTATCCGGTACGCGCCGACGAAGCGGGTGTCTACCTCGCCGCGCAGATCGAGCTCCCCCGCCATCTTGCCGGGCACCGTGCCGTCGTTGCGGATATCGGCCACCACGCCGAGGTAACGGCGACCCGGTTTGGCCGGCAGGAACGTTCCTCCGCCGCGCAGTTCGTCGATCACCCTGGCCCGATCCACCGTGACGGTGAACTCGCCATCGCTGAACTCCTGACCCGGTTTTACGTGGGTCACGGTGGTGGCGACGCTGTCGAGCCCACCGAAGAGGGCGGTGACAGCCAGGATCACCACGACGACGAGTTGGCGCATCTGGCGGAAGCCGAGATTGGTGAACCAGTGCCGCACTCGACCGCGCAGCCCGACCGGGGCTGCTTCGGCGGATGGGGCACCCATGGGCGCCGATGCTAATCGGTCGGCGGACCGGTCAACGACGCAACCGCAGCCTGAGTTGATCGGTGACGTCGCGGACGACGCCGAGTTGGTGGGCAACCTGGATGGGCGCGGTGCCACCGCGGGCGTCTCGCGAGTTCACCGAACCCTCGACGGTGAGTACGTCGCGGACCTGCGGTGTCAGTTCCGGACTGATCGCCGCGAACTCGTCATCGGTCAGCTCGTCGAGCCCGACGCCACGCGCCTCGGCCACCTTGACCGCCGCACCGGCCGCCTCGTGGGCCACCCGGAACGGAACCCCTTTGCGCACCAGCCATTCGGCGATATCGGTGGCCAAGGTGTAGCCCGCCGGCGCGAGTTGCGCCATCCGTTCGGTGTCGAAGGTCAAGGTGCTGACCAGTCCGGCCATCGCGGGCAACAGCATTTCCAGCTGGGCCACCGAATCGAACAACGGCTCTTTGTCCTCTTGCAGGTCGCGGTTGTAGGCCAGCGGCTGCGCTTTGAGGGTGGCCAGCAGGCCGGTCAGGTTACCGATCAGCCGACCGGATTTTCCGCGGGTCAACTCGGCGATATCGGGATTCTTCTTCTGCGGCATGATCGAACTGCCCGTCGACCACGAGTCATGAAGTTTGACGTAGCCGAATTCTGTTGAGCTCCATAAGATGATGTCCTCAGCCAGTCGCGACAGGTCGACACCGATCATCGCCAGCACGAACGCCGCCTCGGCTGCGAAATCGCGCGAAGCCGTCGCATCAACCGAATTATCGGCTGCCGCAGCGAATCCCAGCTCTTCTGCGATGGAATCGGGATCGAGCCCCAATGACGAGCCTGCCAGCGCACCCGATCCGTACGGTGAGATGGCGGTGCGGTCGTCGAAGTCGGCGATCCGGTCGACATCACGCAACAGCGGATGGGCGTGTGCCAACAGGTGATGCGCCAACAGGATCGGCTGCGCCGACTGCAGGTGGGTCTTACCGGGCATGATCGCCGTCGGGTGCGCGGCCGCCTGCGTCGCCAGCGCGGCAACGACGCCGAGCACTCCGTCGGCGACACGGCGCACCGCATCCCGAAGCCACATCCGAAACAGGGTGGCCACCTGGTCATTTCGCGAACGACCAGCCCGCAGCCGACCACCGAGATCGGCGCCGACCCGGTCGATCAGGCCCCGTTCCAGCGCACCGTGCACGTCCTCGTCGGTGACGATCGGGCCGAAACTGCCGTCGGCGACATCCTCCCCGAGGCTGTCCAGCCCGGCCAGCAGACCGTCGCGTTGCTCGTCGGTCAACAGACCGGCCCGGTAGAGCACCCTGGCGTGCGCCTTGGACGCCGTGACGTCGTAGGGAGCCAGCACCCAGTCGAAGTGGGTGGACTTGCTCAGCGCCGCCAGGGCCTCAGAAGGACCGCCGGCGAACCGCCCGCCCCAGAGCGCGCCCTCATTGGTGCTCATCGGGTTGGGCCCGTCACAGGTTCAGGTCCCGGGCGGCGGCGATCTTCGACGACAGACCGTGGATGTGCACGAAGCCCTTGGCCGAGGACTGGTCGTAGGTATCACCCTCGTCGTAGGTGGCCAGGTTGAAATCGTAGAGCGAGGTCGGGCTACGTCGGCCGTTGACGGCAATATGCCCGCCGTGCAACACCATTCGAATTTCGCCGGTGACATGCTCTTGGGTCTTGGCGACGAAGGTCTCCAACGCGGACTTCAACGGCGAGTACCACAGGCCGTCGTACACCAGCTCGCCCCACCGCTGATCGGTGGTGCGCTTGAACCGCGCGAGTTCACGTTCCATCGTCACGTGCTCGAGTTCGGTGTGCGCGGTGATCAGCACCATCGCGCCCGGCGCCTCGTAGATCTCGCGGCTCTTGATGCCGACGAGGCGGTCTTCGACGACGTCGAGACGTCCGACACCTTGGGCACCGGCCCGCCGGTTGAGCTCGACGATCGCTTCCAGCACCGTGACGCTGCGGCCGTCGATGGAGACCGGGACGCCGCTCTCGAATCCGACGATGACCTCATCAGGCGTCTTCCAGTTGACCGTCGGGTCTTCGGTGTAGTCGTAGACATCCTTGGTCGGGGCGTTCCACAGATGCTCGAGGAAGCCCGTCTCGACGGCGCGGCCCCAGACGTTCTGGTCGATGGAGAACGGCGACCGTTTCGTCACATTGATCGGGATCGCGTTCTCCTCGGCGAACGCGATAGCCTTCTCGCGGGTCCAGGCGTAGTCACGCACAGGGGCGAGTACCTCCAGATCGGGTGCCAGCGAGGCGAATCCGACCTCGAAGCGGACCTGATCATTACCTTTACCCGTGCAACCGTGCGCGACGATACCGCCGTCGAACTCGCGGGCCGCCTCGACCAGATGCTTGACGATCAGCGGGCGGCTGATCGCCGACACCAGTGGGTAGCGGTCCATGTAGAGGGCATTGGACTGAATGGTCGGCAGGCAGTATTCGTTCGCGAACTCGTCGCGGGCATCGACCACCTTGGCCTCGACCGCACCGCAGTCGAGCGCACGCTGGCGGACCACCTCCATGTCCTCACCGCCCTGACCGAGGTCAATCGCCACGGCGACGACCTCGCGGCCGGTCTCCTTGCCGATCCAGCTGATTGCCACCGAGGTGTCAAGACCGCCGGAATACGCCAAGATGACGCGATCGGACATGAACCAATCTCCTTCTTTTCGGGAAAACTACTGCAGGTTTTCGATGACGTCGGCCAGTTCGGCCCCCGTCATGGGATCGCGAGCGACAACCAGAATGGTGTCATCCCCGGCGACGGTCCCGACCACGTAGGGCAGCGCCGCCCGGTCGATCGCGCTGGCCAGGTAGTGGGCCGCCCCGGGTGGAGTACGCAGCACCGCGAGGTTACCGCTGGAATCGGTGGATACCAGCAGGTCCCCGAGTAACCGCGTGACCCGTTCGGTGCCACCGGAGACGCCGCGGACCGGACTGCCATCCTCGGGCACGACGTAGGCACCCGCGCCGCCGTCGGCGCCGCGCAGTTTGACCGCGCCCAACTCCTCCAAGTCGCGCGACAGGGTGGCCTGGGTGGCCTCGATACCTTCCTCGGCGAGCAGCCCGGCCAATTCGGTCTGGCTGTGCACCGAATGCGCCGACAGCAGCGCCACGATGCGAGCTTGCCGACCCGCCCTGGTGGCCGCGACCTCGGGAGCCGCTTTGGGTGTGCTGGTCATCGGGAGTGTTCCAACAGCCAGACCAACAATGCCTTCTGCGCGTGCAACCGATTCTCGGCCTCATCCCAGACCGCGCTCTGCGGGCCGTCCAGCACATCGTCGGTGATTTCGTGCCCACGATGCGCAGGAAGACAATGCAGCACAACGGCTTCCGGGTCGGCCAGGGCAAGCAGGTCGGCGTTGACCTGGAAGGGTCGGAACGGCCGCACCCGGTCCAGCCCGTCATTCTCCTGCCCCATCGACGTCCAGGTGTCGGTCACCAGCACATCGACACCGTCGGCCGCCGCGCGCGGATCCGACGTCAGCGTCACCGACGCACCGGTTTCGGCGCCACGCTTCTGCGCCGCGGCGACAAACATCGGGTGCGGGGCGAAACCTTCTGGGGCGGCGATCGTCACGTCGATCCCGGCGGTCACCCCACCGAGCATCAGCGAATGCGCCATATTGTTGGCGCCGTCGCCGAAGTACGTCATCTTCAGACCGGCCAGCGCACCCTTGCGTTCTGCCAAGGTCTGCAGATCCGCCAGCACCTGACACGGGTGGAATTCATCGGACAACGCGTTGACGATCGGGACGCTCGAACCCGAGGCCATTGCGGTCAGCCGCTCCTGGGCGAAGGTGCGCCACACGATGGCATCGACATAGCGGGACAACACTTTTCCGGTGTCCTCGAGTGTTTCTTCGCGCCCCAGCTGGGTGCTGCGCCCGTCGACGACGACCGCGTGCCCGCCGAGTTGTGCGATGCCCATCTCGAAGGAGAACCGGGTCCTGGTGGAGTTCTTCTCGAAGATCACCGCCACCCCGCGCGGTCCCTCCAGCGGCCGCCGGCTCATCGGCGCCTTCTTGACCTCGGCGGCCAACGCGAGCACTTCGGCCTGCTCTTGCGGGGACAGGTCGTCGTCGCGCATGAAATGCCGGATCATGATGCGTCCTGTGCCGTGTCGAGGATGGCGGGCAGTGCCACGAGGAATTCCTGGATCTGCGCCTCACTGATGATCAGCGGCGGAGCCAGTCGGACCACGTCGGGCATTGCGGCGTTGACCAGGAAGCCGGCCTCGCGGGCGGCCAGCTCGACGGCCTTGCCTTTGGGTGCGCTGAGCACGACGCCTTGCAGCAAGCCCTTACCCCGAACATGTTTGACCAGAGGATGATTCAGCTCTTCGATACCAGCGCTGAGTGTCTTGCCGAGGGTGCCGGCACTCTCGACGAGGTCCTCGGCAGCCAGGGTCCGCAAGACCGCCAGCGCGGCAGCGGTGCAGACCGGGTTACCGCCGAAGGTGCTGCCGTGCAGGCCGGGAGTGAGTAGATCTCCGGTGGGGCCGATGGCCAGGCAGGCCCCGATCGGCAGACCACCACCGAGCCCCTTGGCCAGGGTGATGATATCCGGGGTGATGCCGTCGTGCTGATGGGCGAAGAACGCACCGGTACGACCGACGCCGGTCTGGACCTCGTCAAGCACCAGCAGCGCACCGTGGTTTGTGGTGATCTCCCTGGCCGCGGCCAGGTAGCCGGCCGGTGGCACGACGACGCCGCCCTCGCCCATGATGGGCTCCAGGAAGACCGCTGCGGTGTCGTCGCCGACGGCCGCTTCCAGCGCCTGGGTGTCGCCGTACGGGACGAAAGTGACGTCGCCGGGCAGCGGTTCGAACGGTGCCCGCTTGGCCGGCTGGCCGGTCAGCGCCAGTGAGCCCATCGTGCGGCCGTGGAAACCACCTTCGGCGGCAACGAGTTTCGTCCGGCCCGTCAACCGGGTGATCTTGAGCGCGACCTCGTTGGCCTCGGTACCGGAGTTGCAGAAGAACACCCTGGCCTGGGTGCCCAGATGCGCGACGAGCGCCTCGGCCAACGCGATGCCGGGTTCGGTGGCATAGAAGTTCGACGTGTGCCCCAACGTGTTCAGTTGGTTGGTCACGGCGTCGATGACGGCCGGATGACGGTGCCCGAGGATATTCACCGCTATGCCGGCCAGGAAATCGACGTAGGTCTTGCCGTCCGGGTCGGTAACGACGGCGCCGTCACCGCTGGCCAGGGCCAGCGCGGGGGTACCGTAGTTGTCCATCATCACCGTCGACCAACGCTGTTGCAGCGCTTGAGTATTCGTCACTTGGATACCACCTTCGTGCCCGCGCCTTCATCGGTGAACAGTTCGACCAGCACGCAGTGCTCGACCCGGCCGTCGATCACGTGGGCGCTGGGCACCCCGCCATTGACCGCGCGCAGGCAGGCCTCGATCTTGGGCACCATCCCGCTTTCCAGCTGCGGTAAGAGTTGGGTCAGCGTGTCGGCGTCGATCTCGCTGACCAGCGAATCGCGATTGGGCCAGTCGGTGTAGAGGCCCTCGACATCGGTGAGCATCAACAGTTTCTCGGCGCCCAACGCCTCGGCCAAAGCTGCGGCCGCAGTATCGGCGTTGATGTTGTGTACGACGCCTGCGATATCGGGCGCGATGGTGGACACCACTGGAATACGACCTGCCGCAATGAGATCCAGAATCGAGGCGGCATTGACGTGCTCGACGTCACCGACCAGGCCGATATCGGTGGCCACGCCGTCGACCAGGACACTGCGTCGCACCGCGGTGAACAGCTGGGCGTCCTCACCGGTGACCCCGACCGCATACGGTCCGTGGGCATTGATCAGGCCGACGAGTTCCCGGCCGACCTGACCGAACAGCACCATCCGCGCGACGTCGAGCACCTCGGGTGTGGTCACCCGGAAGCCACCCTTGAAATCGCCTGCGATACCGAGTCGTTTGAGCATCGCGCTGATCTGCGGGCCGCCGCCGTGCACGACGACGGGATGGATGCCGCAGTTGCGCAGGAAGACCATGTCCGCAGCGAAGGCAGCTTTGAGCAGGTCGTCGGTCATGGCGTTGCCGCCGTATTTGACGACGACGATCTTGCCGTGCAGCGCCTTGAGCCAGGGCAGGGCCTCGGCGAGCACCTGCGCTTTGGTGTGGGTCTGCACTGGCACGGTCATGAACTGTAGGCCGAGTTCTCTTCGACATAGGCATGGGACAGGTCGGTGGTCCTGATGGTCGCCTGCGCATCACCGGCACCGAGGTCGACGGTGACGGTGATGACATCACCGGACAAATCGACATCGCGGGCGCCCGGAGCGCCGGCCCCATCGACACACACCGGAAAGCCGTTGAAGGACACCGAGATACGATTCGGATCCAGCGCCACCGGCGCCATGCCGACGGCGGCCAGCACCCGGCCCCAGTTCGGGTCGGAGCCGAACAGTGCGGTCTTGACCAGGCTGTCGCGGGCGATCACCCGGGCGGCGGCTACGGCGTCGTCCTCGGAGGCAGCGCCGGTCACGGAGATGGCGACCCGCTTGGTCACGCCCTCGGCATCGGCCTGCAACTGGGCACACAGGTCGTCGCAGATCCGCAGCACCGCGTCGTCGAGGTCGTCCTGGCTGGGGGTGATCTCACTGGCGCCAGAAGCCAGCAGCAACACGGTGTCGTTGGTGGAGCAACTGCCGTCGACATCGAGGCGGTCGAAGGTGTGCGCGGTGGCCTTGGTCAGCGCCGCCCGCAACGCATCGGCACTGGCCACGGCATCGGTGGTGATCACACAGAGCATGGTGGCCAACGACGGCGCCAACATCCCCGCACCCTTGGCCATCCCGCCGACGGTCCAGTTGTCCCGGTGGTGCAGCGCAACCTGTTTGGGCACGGTGTCGGTGGTCATGATGGCCCGCGCGGCCTCCTCTCCACCGGTCAGCCCGCCGGCCATCTCATGCACGATCTCAGTGACACCGGCGCGCATCTTGTCCATCGGCAGCCGGTCACCGATCAGTCCGGTCGAGCAGACGGCGACCTCGATCGCGCCGGTCTCGGTACCCCAGGCCGACAGTGCCGCCGCGACGGCCTCGGCGGTGGCGTGGGTGTCCTGGAATCCGCCGGGCCCGGTGCAGGCGTTGGCGCCACCGGAGTTGAGGATGACCGCGCGCACGCGTCCGGTGGTGAGCACCTGCTGTGACCACAGCACGGGAGCTGCCTTGACCTGATTACGGGTGAACACGGCGGCCGCCGCGTGATCAGGCCCCTCGTTGAACACCAGCGCAAGATCCAATGCGCCGGATGCCTTGATACCAGCGGAGATTCCGGTGGCACGGAACCCTGCGGGAGCGGTCACTCCCTGGGTCCGGACCAGCCGCGCGGTAGCTGGATTATTGACGATCTCAGTCACGGTGCCACTCCTACGATCGACAGCCCTTCGGTTTCCGGCCAACCCAGCGCGAGATTCATCGACTGGACCGCCGCCCCGCCGGTGCCCTTGACCAGGTTGTCGATAGCGCATACCGCGACGAAGACGCCGGCGTCCTCGTCGACGGCGACCTGCAGTTGCGCGGCGTTACTGCCGATCACCGCGCCGGTGCGGGGCAGTTGCCCTTCCGGCAGCAGATGGATGAACGGCTCGGCGTCATAGGCCTTTTCGTACACGGCGCGTAGCTCGGCGACCGGCGCACTGGTACGCGCGGTGCAGGTGGCCAGGATGCCGCGCGAGGTGGGAATCAGCACTGGCGTGAACGACACGGTGACGGTCTGGTCGGTGACCGCCCGCAGACCCTGAGCGATCTCGGGGGTGTGCCGGTGCGCTCCGGCGATACCGTAGGCCCGGGCCGAGCCGATGACTTCCGAGGCCAGCAGGTCTACCTTGGCGGCCCGGCCTGCGCCGGAGGTACCGCTGACGGCGACGACGGTCACCGCGGGTTCGACGAGATCCGCCGCAACGGCCGGCAGGAGCGCCAGTAGCGCAGCCGTCGGGTAGCAGCCAGGGACCGCCACGCGCCGGGTGCCCCGCAGCGCGTCCCGGCCACCGGGTAGCTCCGGTAACCCGTACGGCCAGCTGCCGGCGTGCGGGGAACCGTAGAAGCGTTCCCACACGGCAGCGTCGGTGAGCCGGAAATCAGCGCCGCAGTCCACCACCAGGGTGTCGGGGCCGAGCTGCTCGGCAATCTCGGCCGAATGCCCGTGCGGAAGCGCCAAAAAGACGACATCGTGTCCCTTGAGGGTGTCGAGGTCGGTGGGTTCGAGGACCCGCTGCGCCAGTGGCAGCAGATGGGGATGGTGCTCGCCGAGCGCGGTACCCGCGCTTGCCGCCGCCGTGAGAGCGCCGATCGACAGTCGCCCGTCCGCATATGCGGGGTGACCGAGGAGAAGCCGCAGGATTTCTCCGCCTGCGTATCCGCTCGCGCCTGCCAGCGCTACTGAAACCATGCACGCATTCTGCATTGTTATGCACGTAGGTGCAAATACATTCTGCGCCGGTTTGCTGGCCCGGCACCGGGTGGTCGGCTCGAGCAGCGGCCTCACACTACATTTGGCACGTGGACAGTCATGCGCGAGCATCACCGCCAACTCCTCATTCGCTGGACAGTGCGGCCCGTGGAGTCGGTCTGGCACCGACGCTCCAGCCGATCGTCGCCCTTCCGACCGGTGCGGTTGTCGGCTTCGAGGCGCTGGCGCGATGGCCGTCATTGAACGATCCGAGTCCCGCCGATGTGTTCGCCTTCGCCTCGGCCGCAGGGCAGTCAGACGAACTCGACAAACTGTGTACCGACGCCGCGATCCACACCGCCCTGGCAAGCCGACTTCCCCGCGGGACCATGCTGGCCCTCAACAGCGAACCGGCGAGCCCGTATATCGGCCGTGCCCATGACGAGCTACTGGCCCGTGGGCATCACGAGCTGGCGTTGATATTCGAAATCACCGAACGCGACCTCCTCGCCCATCCGCACGCACTGCTGGCCAAAGTGGCCGCTATGCGCCGCGACGGCTTTTCCATCGCACTCGACGATGTTGGTGCTGAACCAGATTCGCTACCGCTACTCGACATCCTCATGCCCGACGTCATCAAACTGGATCTTCACCTCATCCAGCACAAGCCCAGTCGGGATCAGACACGGACATTGGCCGCCATCCTGGCCCATCACGAACGAACAGGTGCAGTCATTCTTGCCGAGGGCATCGAGAATGACGACCATCTCGAACAGGCGCTCGCACTGGGGGCCCGGCTCGGCCAGGGTTACAAATACGTCCACACCGCCGAGATCCAACCCTGGACGTTGCCCGTGACGACTGCCCCACCACCGCTGGTACCGGGGTCGCCGTTCGACCTTGTCGCCAGCGGCGCACCGCTGCGAACCGCGCGCAAGCAGATTCTGATCGCGCTCTCCCGACATATCGAGAATCAGGCGCTGCAGACCGCGGACCCGCCGATGGTGTTGAGCGCGCTGCAACAGGCGCAGAACTTCACCACGGCCACCCGGGCGCGGTACCTCGGTCTGGCGGCAGTGTCGCCATTGGTCGCCATTTTCGGCGAACGCCTGCCCGCCGACCTGGGACACGGTATCCGCGGCGTTCACCTCGAGCCGGCCGACACACTGCGCAAGGAGTGGACCGTGGTGGCGCTGGGGGCGCAGCTCGCCGTCGCCCTGATCGCCAGGGAATGGGATGACGCCGACAATCACCTGCGATCCGACGGTGACCGGCGTTTCGACTTCACCGTGACCTACGACCGTGCACTGGTCGCCGCCGTTGCCCGCAACCTTCTCGATCGCATGGTGTGAGCTGCTAGGCCCGCTGCACCGCGCCGACGGACTGCGCTGCGGCCGCCACGGCGGCGTCGCGGGCCGCACTGGCCTCGTCCTCGGTCAACGTGCGGTCAGCCGCACGGAACCGCAACGCCAGGGTCAACGATTTGCGCTGCTCACCGATCTGCGGGCCGGTATAGACGTCGAATAGGGCCACGTCTTCGAGCAGTTCGCCCGCACCCTTGCGGACAGCGTCGACCACAGCCTGCGCCGACACCTGATCGTCGACAATGAGGCTGACATCCTGGAAGACGGCCGGGAACGGCGACACCTTCGGCGCCGGCAAGGTCTCGGCAATGGGGATCGCCGCCAGATCGAGTTCGACCGCGCAGATGCCCTTGGGCAGGCCCGCCCGCTCGATGACCGCCGGATGCAACTGGCCGGCGTAGCCGACGCTGATCTCGGTGTCTGCAGAGCCGACGAAAACTTCCGCACATCGCCCCGGATGCCACGGCAGGCGCTGAGCGGGTCGCAGGCTCACGCTCACCCCGGCGGCAGCGGCGATCACCCGAACCGCCTCGAACGCGTCGGCAGCCTCGACGGGCCTGCCTGGCCCCCAGGGTCCGCGGAGCTCGCGCAAGCCGGTCAAGACGACGCCGACATGCTGCGGCTGCGTGGGTAGCGACGCGTTGAGCATCGCGATCTCGTCATCGGTGGGACGACGGTCGGTCGGGATCAGCCCAATGGCCCTGGTCTGCGGCGTCGGCTGCACGACCTGCGCAATGGCGAACAGGGCGGTATCGACGGCACCACGAGAGACGTTGCGGGCCAACGCTTCCAACAGCCCGGGTAGCAACGTGGTGGCCAGCTGCGGCCGGTCGGCCTCCAGCGGGTTGAGCACCTTGGTGGTGACGCGTAGCGGGTCATCGGCGGGCAGACCCCAGGTATCGAAAATACCGGCGGGCAAAAACGGTGTCGGCAGGATTTCGACATAGCCCGACAGCGCCAACGATTTGCCGATCGCCCGGCGACGCTGCTGGACGGGTGTCAGACCGCGGCCGGCAGGCGCGGTCGGCAGGACCGACGGAATCTTGTCCAGTCCCTCGAGCCGCAGCACCTCTTCGACCAGATCGGCGGGCTGGACCAGATCGGGACGCCAGCTCGGCGGCGTCACCACCACCACGCTGGGATCGGCGTCGTCGGCGACCACCCGGGCGCCCACCTGTGTCAGGCGGGCCACGGTGACACCGTCGCCGTATTCGACGCCCGCGGTGTGGTCGGGTAGGTCCACTGCCATCCGCACCGGGGGCCGCGACCAGTCGTCGCGGGGCGGGTCACCGCGCCAATCGGTCAGGGCGGGTTCGATCACTCCGCCGGCAATCTCGGCGAGCAAGGTGGCGCAGCGGTCGACAGCGGTGACGGAGACCGCAGGGTCAACCGAGCGTTCGTAGCGCCTGCCGGCCTCGCTGACCAGATGCAGGCGGCGCTGCGTACGCGATACCGCCGCCGGATCCCAGACTGCCGCCTCCAGCAGCACATCCCTTGAGTCGTCATCGATCTCGGTGGTCCCGGCACCCATCACGCCGCCGATAGACGCGGTCGCGACCTCGTCGACGATCAGCACGTCACCCGGATCAAGCTTGCGCTCGACATCATCGAGGGTGACGACCGTTTCGCCGGGGCGGGCGAAACGTACGTCCAGCGCACCCTTGATGCGCGAGCGATCATGGGCGTGCAGTGGATGGCCGAGTTCGATCATCACGTAGTTGGTGACATCGACGGCCGGCGAGATCGGCCGGATACCGCACAGCATCAGCCGCCGCCGCAGCCACCACGGTGACAGCGCGTGCTGATCAATCCCGGTCACCGGTCGCAGCGCGAACCGGCTCACCCCGGTGCCGGGCTGAATGGTCAGCGGCCAGGCGTCCCGTTCGGCGGGCAGCGGCGCGATATCGGCGGGGTCGACGAAGTTCAGGTCATAGGCGCAGGCGATCTCGCGGGCCAGGCCCCGTACCGACAGGCAGTAACCGCGGTCCGGGGTGATCGCCACGTCGAACACCACATCATCGAGTCCGAGTACCGCAGCCGCATCGTCGCCGGGCTCAGCCGTCCCCGGCGGGAACACCAGGATGCCGGCATGATCAGTGCCCAGTCCCAACTCGGCCGCCGAGCAGATCATCCCGTCGGAGATGTGCCCGTAGGTTTTGCGGGTGGCGATATGAAAGTCTCCTGGCAGCGTGGTACCGGGCAGTGCCACCGCGACCAGGTCGCCAACGGCGAAGTTCGTTGCACCGCAGACGATATCGCGCGGCTGCCCGTCAACATTGCGCTCGCCTACATCGACCTTGCACGCCCTGATCGGCTTCTTGAACTCGGTGAGCTCCTCGATGGCGGTCACCCGACCCATGGTCAGCGGACCACTGACCGGCCCGAGCACGATCACGTCTTCGACCTCGTGACCGACCCGGATCAGCGCCCGCTCGAGATCCTCGGGTGTGACATCCCACCCCGGGGCTCCGGCGGCAACGACGTCCCGCAACCAGCTGTAAGGAATACGCATCAGGCCCCAACTCCGAACGGCAGCGAGAAGCGGATGTCACCCTCGACCATGTCGCGCATATCGGGAATCCCGTTGCGGAACTGCAAGGTTCGCTCCAGACCCATCCCGAAGGCGAACCCTGAATACTCCTGCGGGTCGATACCCGCGGCGCGCAGGACATTTGGGTTGACCATGCCGCAGCCACCCCATTCGACCCAGCCCGCACCGCCCTTCTTGTTCGCGAACCAGATATCGACCTCGGCCGATGGCTCGGTGAACGGGAAGAAGTGCGGACGCATCCGGGTCACGGCCTCGGGTCCGAACTCGGAGCGCGCGAACGCATCCAGCGTCCCCTTGAGGTGCGCCATCGTCAGACCACGGTCAACCGCGAGGCCCTCGACCTGATGGAACACCGGGGTGTGAGTGGAGTCGAGCTCGTCGGTCCGGAAGGTGCGGCCGATGGAGATGATGTAGACCGGCAGCTCACGGGCCAGCAGTGCACGGACCTGTACCGGGGAGGTGTGGGTGCGCAGCAGCTGCCGTGAACCTTCCGGGGCGATATGGAAAGTGTCCTGCTCGCTGCGGGCCGGGTGGTCGGGTGCGAAGTTCAGCGCGTCGAAATTGAACTGCTCGGTCTCGACCTCTGGCCCTTCGGCAAGCTCCCACCCCATCGCCACGAAGGTGTCGGCGACGTGCTCGGCGAGGATGGTGATCGGGTGGCGCGCGCCGATGGGCTGGCGCGTGGACGGCAACGTCACGTCGATGCGTTCGGCCACCAGAACCGCGGCGTCACGCTCGGCCCGCAACGCGACCAGTCGCTCGTCGTAGAGCCGCGCAGCTTCGCCGCGTGCGACGTTGACCCGCTTGCCGGCATCGGCACGGTCGGTCTTGGGCAGCGTCGCCAGCGCCTGACGCGCCAGCGCCAATGGCGACCGGTCGCCGAGCTGCTCGGTCTTGGCCCGCGCCAGAGCGTCCAGGTCACCGGCTGCCTCGAACGCGGCCTTGGCCGTCTCCACCGCTGCGGTCAGCGACTCCTCCGACAGGTTGACGTCTCCCACGCGGCGAGAATCTCCTCACAGATACCTGCGTCCGGCTGTGACGCAAGTGCCGATCATAGGTGATCGCGATACGGCCGCTCATGCGCCGCGATACCCTCGGCGCCGTGCTCAGGCCCGCTATCGTCGCAGCGCTCTGGTTCGTCGCGGCTGTCTCGGCGCTGCTGGCAGTCAGCGTCAACCCGTGGTGGTGGCTGACGGCGATGGTGTTCGCCGCGCTCGGCGCGGTCGGCACGTGGGATCTGACCCAGACCAGACACACGATTCTGCGGACCTATCCGATTCTCGGGCACGCCAGGTTTCTGCTGGAAAAGCTCCGGCCCGAGATCAGGCAGTACTTCGTTGAATCCAACACCGAGGCGACACCATTCGACCGGGAAACCCGCGACATGGTCTACGAGCGGGCCAAAGGCACCAAGGGTGACGAGCCGTTCGGCACCGAACGCGATGTGTACGCCCTCGGCTACGAATTCCTGCGGCATTCGTTGCGCGCGAAGTTCGCCTCTGAGCTGTCGCCGCGGGTGCGGGTCGGTGGCCCGGACTGCACGCAGCCCTACGACATGGCGCTGCTCAATGTTTCGGCGATGAGTTTCGGTGCGCTCTCTAGCAACGCCATCGAAGCGCTGAATGGCGGCGCGGCCAGGGGCGGCTTCGCACACGACACCGGCGAGGGCGGTATCAGTCCGTACCACCTCAAGCCCGGTGGGGACCTGATCTGGGAGATCGGCTCGGGCTATTTCGGCTGTCGCGACGCCGAAGGGAACTTCGACGCGGCGCTCTACGCCCAGAAGGCCACCTTGCCGACGGTGAAGGTGATCTCGATCAAGCTGTCCCAGGGCGCCAAACCCGGCCTCGGCGGCGTGTTACCCGGCGCGAAGGTGAGCGCCGAGATCGCGGCAACCCGCGGCGTCCCGGTGGGCCGGACCGTGGTGTCACCGCCGGCGCACACCGCATTCCATACCCCGCTGGAGATGATGGCTTTTATCAGTACGCTGCGGCGACTGTCCGGCGGCAAGCCGATCGGGTTCAAGCTGTGCATCGGGGCCAGGACAGAGTTCCTGTCCATCTGCAAGGCCATGCTTGCCACCGGCATCACCCCCGACTTCGTCATCGTCGACGGATCTGAGGGTGGCACCGGCGCCGCACCGCAGGAGTTCGAGGACCACGTCGGGATGCCGCTGACCGAGGCGCTGATGCTGGTGCACAACAGCCTGGTCGGCGCCGGTTTACGGGACCGCATCCGGATCGGCGCCTCGGGCAAGGTGGCCAGCGGGGTCGATATCGTCACCCGGATCATCCAGGGCGCCGATTTCACGCTGTCGGCGCGGGCGATGATGTTCGCGGTGGGCTGCATTCAGGCCTTGAGTTGCAATACCAACCACTGCCCGACCGGGGTGGCCACCCAGGACCCGGCGCGGGCCAGGGCGCTGAACGTGCCGGACAAGACCGAGCGCGTCTTCAATTTCCAGCGCGCGACCGTCGCCAGTGCGGCGCAGATCGTGGCCTCGATGGGTCTCGACGATTTCGGCGATCTGTCGCCGGCGATGCTCAACCGCCGCATCGAGGGGCAACGCACCCGGACCTACGCCGAGATCTACGACTGGCTGATGCCCGGCGAGCTTCTCGATGGGCCACCGGAGTCCTGGCTGTCGGACTGGATCGAGGCGTCCGCCGACGAATTCCGCTGAGGACCGCTACTCGTCGTCGTCAGCGTCGTCGTGCCCCGAAGGATCCTGCCCCGAGAGGTCGCGCCGCGTCTTGAGCCGGTACATGATCAGATCGGCGGGGACACCGCTCTGTCGGGGCGCGAAGACCTGTTTGCGCACCTTCCTCGCGGTGACGCCCAGCTCGTCGAGATCACTCTGGGCGATCAGGTCCAGCGTCGGTCCGGACACGATGACACCGCCGCGGGTGGCGCGTTCCATCACCCGCGCGGCGATGTTGACGTCGACACCCAACCAGTCCGCACCGATCCGCTGCGGGCGACCGGTGTGGATACCGAACCGCATCCGCGGTGTGTAGCCGTCCACGTCAAGGGATTTCACCGCTTCCCGTGCAGTGAGCACCGCACCGAGGGCGACCGTCGGGCTGCGGAACACGGCCATGATCCCGTCGCCCATGCGTTTGACGATATGACCGCCACGACCCAACAGCGGGGGTTCGACGGTGGCGGCGACCCTGCGCAGCAGCCTCAGTGTGGCGTCATCACCGGCGGCCAGCGACCAGTCGGAAAACCCGACCAGATCGGTGAAGACGATGGTGACCTCCGAATTCGACGGGCGCCGCGACACCCGCTCGGTGAGCGCCTGCCAGACCTGCAGCCCCGCGAGGCTGACTTCTCGGGAAGCGGCGTCGTGGTCGGGCAGCAGTCGATCGGCGGCGCGGGCGGCAGCGCGCGGACCACCCTCACCGGCCATCGAGAGCGGGTCACCGAATTCGGGGTCGCCGGGCAGGATGCGACGGGCACGTTTGATGAACGAAACAACACTGGGACTGCGATTGGTTTCCGAGAGCCATCCCGTCACGCCAGGTCTTTCGGGCTCCATGCCGCACCACGCTATGCGGTGGCGCCGGACCCCGGCAACGATGCGGGTGCTGTGCCGCCGGTCACACGCCGGTGGCGTTGCGGTACAGAGTCAGTAACAGTGCACGCCAGGCGGTCGCGGCGCTATCGACAACGACTGTTGTCACAACTAGGCTGAGCTTCGATTCAGGGAGAGTGCCCGATGACGCCAACCTCAATGACGAGCGCAGCCGAAATTGACTCACAACACCACCCGCTTGGCCCGGATTCGCTGACCTGGAAGTATTCCGGCGACCTGAGGACAGGGATGTTGGGCATCTGGATCGGCGCCATCCAGAACATGTACCCGCAACTCGGCGCCGGTGTCGAAGAGCATTCGGTCCTGCTGCGGGAACCCCTGCAACGGGTTGCCCGCTCGGTGTACCCGATCATGGGTGTCGTCTACGACGGTGACCGTGCCAATGCGACCGGCGAGCAGATCAAGGGCTATCACGCAGGCATCAAGGGCGTCGACACCAAGGGCAGGCGCTACCACGCACTGAATCCCGAGACGTTCTACTGGGCCCACGCCACGTTCTTCATGTTGATCATCAAGGTCGCCGAATACTTCTGCGGCGGGCTGACCGAAGCGGAGAAACGCCAGTTGTTCGACGAGCATGTGCAGTGGTACGCCATGTACGGCATGAGCATGCGGCCCGTCCCGGCGAGCTGGGAGGATTTCTGCGAGTACTGGGACCGGACCTGCCGCGACGAGTTGGAGATCAACCAGGCCACTCTCGACATCTTCGCCATCCGGATTCCCAAGCCAAAGTTCGTGCTGATGCCGACGCCGTTGTGGGATCAACTGTTCCGGCCGATGGTCGCCGGCCAACGGTGGATCGCCGCAGGACTGTTCGACCCCGCGGTACGCGAAAAGGCCGGTATGCGCTGGACACCCAGCGACGAGGTGTTGCTGCGACTATTCGGCAAGATGGTCGAGGTCGCGTTCCTTGCGGTGCCAGACGAGATCCGCTTGCATCCCCGCGCGCTGGCCGCCTACCGGCGCTCGTCCGGTCGAGATCCTGCTGATGCGCCGTTGGTGGAAGCTCCGTTCTTCACCGACCCACCACGGGACCGCAAGGGAATGCCCATGCATCACACGCCGCACCGCAAGCCTCCGCTGCCGGTGGCACTGGTCGAACGGGCCGGGTCGCTGGTGCACACCACGTTTTCGCTGGCCGGTCTACGGCCCGCGAGGAGCCGCCGGCCCGCAGCGTAACGTAGGGCTCTCCCCGACTGTCACAACCGAATTGAGATTTCATGATCGACTGGTCCGATGTCGACCTCGCCGTGCGCGATGCAGTTCGGCAGTTTCTGGACAAAGAGGTGCGGCCCCACGTCGATGCGCTGGAAAGCGGCGAGATGGAGCCCTACCCCGTCATTCGAAAGTTATTCTCCACGTTCGGCATTGACGCTATGGCCAAGGAATCACTGGAAAAGCGATTGGCCCGGATGCGTGATGGCAGTGAGTCGTCAGGGAAGTCAGGTTCCGGTGGCGGTGGCATGTTCGGCGCCGGCGGCTCCCCGGGGATGGGCTTTGTGGTCATCTCTGAACTGTGCCGGGTATGCATGGGTGTGGTCACCGGTATGGGTGTCAGCCTCGGCCTGACAGTGCCGACGATCATGAGCCGAGGCACCCTGGCGCAGCAGGAACGTTGGCTGCCGGGATTGGTGACGTATGAAAAGGTCGGCGCCTGGGCGATCACCGAACCGGATTCGGGTTCGGATGCCTTCGGCGGGATGAAGTCCTATGTCGTGCGCGATGGGGACGACTACATCCTCAACGGTCAGAAGACGTTCATCACCAACGGTCCCGACGCCGATGTGGTGGTGGTCTACGCAAAGCTGGACGAGGGCTCAGATGAAGCCGGGGCCAGCGTCGACAAACGCGACCGCAAGGTCCTGACGTTCGTGCTCGAGCGCGGGATGGAGGGTTTCGTACAGTCGAAACCGTTCCGCAAGATGGGCATTCATTCGTCGCGCACCGGTGAACTGTTCTTCAACAATGTCCGGTTGAGCCGCGACCACCTCCTCGGTGAGACGGAGAACAACGGCGCGGGTGACGGCCGCGACAGCGCCAGGTCCAGCTTCTCGGCCGAACGCATCGGGGTTGCGGCCATGGCCTTCGGGGTGATCGAAGAGTGCCTGAGGCTGTGCGTGGACTATGCCAAGACCCGCGTCCTGTGGGGTAAAGAGATCGGTCAGTTCCAGTTGATCCAGCTCAAGCTGGCGAATATGGAAGTGGCCCGGATCAATGTGCGCAACATGCTGTTTCGGGTGATCGAGGCGGCCGAGACCGGCACCGAGATTTCGTTGGCAGAAGCCTCGGCGATCAAGTACTACTGCTCGCAGGCGGCCACCGATGTTGCGATGGAAGCCGTGCAGTTATTCGGCGGCAACGGTTATATGACGGAATACCGGGTCGAGCAGCTGGCGCGCGACGCGAAGTCCCTGATGATCTATGCGGGCAGCAACGAGGTGCAGATCACCCACGTCGCGAGGGGGTTGCTGGCTTAGGCCGTCGCCGTCGCCGTCGCCGTCGCCGTCGCCGTAGCCCGCTCCCGCAACGACAGGACGCGTTTGCGGATTCGATGCTCGGTTCCACGCGGCATCTCCACCGGCCCGTATCGTCCGCGCCCCACCCGGCGCACCCGGCAGTGATTCATCTCCCAACGGAGTGCGTCCGAGACGGTCTTGGATGGGCGCCCGCCGATCACGAATCCCCGCGATTCCAGAGCGGCGATGAGTTCCGGAACGGTCGCCTGGCCCACCCGGGAAAGCTCCCACGTCAGTAGGTAGCGGAGCTCAGTGCCCCGCACCCGCAGTGAATCATCCATCGCCCCAACGTGGCACGACGGTACGACATTTCACGTCGGCGCGCGTCGGGACACCTCGAGTCGTCCGCCTCATAGCGACAAACGGTCACCGCACCCCAAGGTGTCGCGCAGAGGTGGGCGAATCGGCACGTGGTCGAACGCCGGTTCCGGAAAAACCGAATAGCGCAGCCCAAAGTCGCTGGTCACCGACGACACCCGAAGTGCCCACCTATCAGCGACATCCCGAGGTGTCGCGCAGAGGTGGGCACATAGACAAGTGCTCGGCGGACCCTACTGCTCCCCAAGGCCCATCAGTTCGGTGACATTGTGGTCGCGCCCCGCCGTGTAGCCACCATCCACCGCAATGGCCTGCCCGCTGACGAAGCTGGCATCAGAGGACAGCAGAAACGCTGCCACCGAGGCAATCTCGTCGGCCCGACCGAACCGTCGCAGCTTATGTTCGTGACGTAGACCGGCGCGCGGCACCTCGAACCCCGGCATACCCATCACCGAGTCGAACATGGGCGTCTCGATGAACCCCGGGCAGATCACGTTGACCCGAATACCGCTCGGCCCGTAGTCGATGGCGGTGTTCTTGGTCAGCAGCACCACGCCGCCCTTGGCAGCGTTGTAGGCACTTCCGCCTGCCGTGCCTTCGAGACCCTCGATGCTGGCCAGGTTCACGATGGCGCCGCGCTCACCGTCGACCCGGTCCTGCTGCACCATCTGTGCCAGCGCGGCGCGGGACACCACGAACGTGCCCTTGAGGTTGACGCCCACTACTCTGTCCCACTCTTCGTCGGGCAGCAGATGAACCGGCCCACCGCCTGCGACACCCGCGGCGTGCACCACACCGTCGAGGCGACCGGCGGCAGCGACCACCGCACTCACCGCAGCACCCACTGCGTCAGCATCGAGTACGTCGGCACGCAGATACGTAAAGCCATCTCCAGCAAGGTCTTCAGGTGCGTCGGGTCCGAGGTCCACGCCGACGACCGTCGCACCCTCAGCCAACAGCCGCGCGACCGTCGCCTTTCCGATACCGGACGCCGCGCCCGTCACCAGTACACCGCTACCGTCGAACCGCTTCATCGCGTACGCCATCGTTGCAGGATCGCACAGGGGGGACCTGAGAAGATCGTCGCCCGTCAGTTACACCACCGACCGGCCGGCATCCTTGACGCCGCGAACGAATGTGGTCCGCCAGCCGAAGCCATCCCGTGGAATGGCACCGACGTGGCGATATTTTTTGCCATCGGCAAATATCGCCACGTCACCGTCGGTAAATTATTTATACGACGGAATCGTTAACACTGCCATAAATACCTAGGTGCGCCCTGACCTGTGCCGATGCAGATACCGCCACCGCCTGAGTAGCATTCTCTGCCTTGAGCTGGATAAATCTTCGTCAGCCAATCCTGTCACGCTCCCGTATCGGTGCCGCAGATCGGCCCTGCCGGATAGGTCTCAACGCTGCTGCCCGGCCCGCGAATCGGGCACCCACCGCGCAATATCGGGTATCCCACGTGCAAATTTCTGGGTTTGCCCAATCGATTAGTTCGTGCGGACTCCTATCGATTTAATGCAACACTGCACAGCAAACACATACGCGATGCATAAGTTAAAAATATGAATTCATCCGTCCGTTTTGCGGTATATTTCGCGTCGGGACGGCGCGGGAGACGTAGATGTATCAGTGGATAGACCGTTGGCGTCAACAGTCGGACCAATTCGACTGGTTCAGCGCTTACCTCAGCGACCGAAAAATCGAAACACAGTGGCGAGGTGCGACATTCAGCTTCACCATGCTCTTGGCGGCACTACCCGTGGTGATGCTGTGGAGCCCCGACGGACCTGACACCGCCGCAACCGTCGCGTTGTCGCTCGTGGCGGCCGTGTT
The DNA here is from genome assembly GCF_965229105.1 of Mycobacterium sp. Classification (GTDB taxonomy): domain Bacteria; phylum Actinomycetota; class Actinomycetes; order Mycobacteriales; family Mycobacteriaceae; genus Mycobacterium. Next base: position 3,514,490 of record NZ_OZ245858.1, on the reverse strand, counting down.
CGGTGTCGCCGGCGCGACCCTCTGGCTGATCCGCTGGCCGACCCGCCGGCAATCCGTGCTGTTTTGCCTGATGGGAAGTGGCTCCATCACCGCGAGTTGCTTGGCACAGTCCAATCCGTTTGCCGGGTTGGGAGGGTGCCATACCTTCGCGGTCGTCGGCGGCTTCATCGCCTACTTCCACTCCCCCAGGCACCTAGCCGCCAATCTCGTTCTCGCACTGACCTGCACAGCGATCCTGGCGCACAGGCTGGCCGTCGCAACCGGGGATATCGCATTGGTGGTGGCGTCGCTCATCACGATCACTGCCGTCAACGTCGGCGTCCCGTTCGGCATCCACTCCTTGGTGCACACCTTGCGGGCCGACCTGCGCAGCACCGATCGCGATTCACTGACCGGCCTGCTGAATCGACGCTCGTTCTACCATTCGGCTCACGAATTGCTCATTCAGCATCGGCAGTCCCCAGGCAAATACCTGATTGTCGCAATGATCGATCTCGACAACTTCAAGCAGCTCAACGACACCCAGGGCCACGCCGCGGGTGATGCGGCGCTGGTGAGCGTCAGCGCTGCGCTCCTGGAGAACTGCCGCAACACCGCGGTCATCGCCAGGGCAGGCGGTGAAGAATTCGTGATCGCCGATACCGACACCACGGCCGACCCCTCCGCGATGGCCGAGCGGCTACGTCAAGCGATCGCCGCACTCCCGATGCGGATCACCGCAAGCATCGGGACGGCCAGCGCCACACTGAATGACCTCGCTGCCCGCGCTGATCGACAACTCATCGATGCCCTCATGCGGGACGCGGACACGGCCATGTATGACGCAAAGCGCGACGGCGGGAATCGCATCTGCCACCGCGCCTATGTCAGCCAGGTCGATTCGGGGTAGACAGTGCCTACAGTGCAGATCAGCCAAAGTGTTAATGTCGTCTGTCCATTCACCAGCTTTGTTGTCGTGCAACTGTCAGATAAAAGGTCGGCCAGCTTGTCACCAACGGCTTCTTCCGGTCAGGTGAGTCGAAGATGATCATCGACAACCGGCGCCTGCACCAGTCCGATCATTACTACTGGTTGACGTCGCTGATCGCGGCACGCGGTGCGCAGCCGATAACCTGTCGGGTCATCGCGGTGCTGATCGTCGGACTCGGAGTTATTCCGCTCGCGTTGATGGGTACCTACACCGGCCCGGATGCCATGCGAAACCGCATCATCGGCGGGGCCATGACGGTGTGCTGTCTGGCCATGGCATCCCTGTGGCTGCGCCGCCGCTGGCCCACCCGCTGGCAATCTCAACTGTGCGTTGTCTTGGGCACGATCTTCATCGCGGTGTCTTGTCTGCTCGAAGCCGACCCGGTGATAGGACTCTTCGGCGCCACCACCTACGGCGTCCTCGCCGCATACATCGGGTTTTTCCACACCGACCGGCTGCTGGTATTCACCTGGACGGTGGGTGCGTGCGTGCTGGCCATCCTGGCGTTTCGACTGGCCGCAATCAGCACCGCCCTGGCGATTTCCAGCATCGCCCTGGTCGTGATGGTCAATTTCTTTGCCGCCTTCACCTGCCGGATGGTGATTCGGCTGGTCGACACCGAAACCGTGTACGGGGAAATCGAACCGCTGACCGGACTTTTGAACCGCGACGCGTTCTACGACAAGGTTGCGACGCTGATCGGCGCCCGTAGCCGCGACGATGACCGTTATCTGGTCATCGCGATGTTGAGTCTGGACGGCTACTCGCTCCTGGTCGGGATGGGCGGCGGTGCCCACGGCAACCGTGCCCGGGTGGAGGTCGGTCAGCGCCTCCGCGAAACAGTGCGGCGAGGTGCGCTGGTTTCCCATGTCGGCGATGCCGAATTCATCATCGCTGAACTGTTCACCGCGCCAGATCCGTCCGCACTCATCGACCGCGCCCTCGCCGCGATCACCACCACCCCGTCTCGGATGACAGCGAGCATCGGGGTGGTCACCACTCCCCTTCGGCCACTGGCGCCGTATCCGCCACACGACGTGCTCGACGAAGTCCTCAGCATCGCCACCAGTGCCATGTATGAGGCGCGTAAAGCCGGCGGTAATCAGGCCCAATATGTCGTGCGGCCAGTGCTCAGCATTTTCGACGAACCCGACAACAGCGACGACCCGGACCGCTATGACGGACCGGGCGGTGGGTTGCCGGCCAACGACAAACCCTTCTGACGCACGGCGCATCATGCGCCACGTCGATCTGCCGGGCAACCCGCAACGCTCGCAGTTCATTTCGAGTGGGTGCACGCCTCATGTCGCAGCTATGCTGGCGAATTCGACCGAGGAGCGCCGATGTCCGCTGATGCAGGCCCCGTAGTACCGCCGCCTGCCGTGACGAAATCCGCGGCGGGCCATATCCGGTTGACCTCACACAGCGGTGGCACCGGTGCCCTGGCTATCCACTGGGGTGCGCCGAGCGCGACCGAGCGCGGCCCGGTGATCGGGACGACCACCAAACGTGGGCACCGCAACGTGATCGGCACCCATAGCGGGTCTTATAGCGTCTACCGCGCCTTGGCCGTTGCCGCCGGCGCGCTGTCGCGCGAGCACAAGGCCGACCTGACCAATACCGCGCCCACCGTTGCGATCGGCCCGTATCCGCAATGGAGCCGACCCGACGCGATCGTCAGCCTCGATCCGTGGGGCGCCGTCATCGCCGACGTCTTCGCCGACGAACTCGCGGCCGGCCACGACATGCGCCCGACGATCGCCGTGACGAAGGCTCACGTGATCCTGCCGGAGATCATCGAGGCGGTGCAGAAGGGCAGACTCCGACCGGACGGGAAATTTCTGCTCGCCAGCGGTGCGGCGCTGGTCACCAAGGCGGCGATTGAACCGGTCTGGTATCTGCCGGGGGTGGCAAAGCGGTTCAACTGCAGTGAAACCGATCTTCGCCGGGTGCTGTTCGAAGAGACCGGCGGAATGTATCCGGAGCTGGTGACGCGTTCGGATCTGGAGGTCTTTTTGCCCCCGATCGGCGGACAGACCGTCTACATCTTCGGCGATGCGCGGGACCTGTCCGACCCATCGGTCGAGCTGACGGCTCGAGTACACGACGAGTGCAACGGCTCGGATGTCTTCGGCTCCGATATCTGCACCTGCCGGCCTTACCTGACCCATGCCATCGAAGAGTGCATCCAGGGCGCCCAGCACGGCGGGGTCGGGCTGGTGGCATATTCACGCAAAGAAGGTCGCGCGCTCGGTGAGGTGACCAAATTCCTCGTTTACAACGCGCGCAAACGCCAGGAGGGTGGCGATACCGCCGATCAGTACTTCGCCCGCACCGAATGTGTTGCCGGCGTGCAGGACATGCGTTTCCAGGAACTGATGCCTGATGTCCTGCATTGGCTCGGCGTCCAGAAGATCCACCGTTTGGTGTCGATGAGCAATATGAAGTACGACGCGATCACCAGTTCCGGCATCGAGGTCGGCGAGCGGGTCAACCTCCCTGATGACCTGATCCCCGACGACGCCCGGGTGGAGATCGACGCGAAGACGGCCGCCGGCTATTTCACCCCCGGTCCCATCCCCGATGCCGAGGAACTGAAAGTGGCCAAGGGCCGGGGCCTGGACGGATGACAGTCGACTCGTCAGCGGGGTCGACGCTGGTCACCGACCGGCCCGACGGCGCCGCGCTGGCGCTACGCAGCTCGGCCGCCGTCCGTGAGCGGGCCCACCAGCTACTGCGGCGCGCCAGGGAGGACAGTTCAACCTGGTTCACCGTGCACGATGACCACCTGCCGGCGGCGGCGGCGGAGGTCGCTGACGTCACGCGCGCGCACTACCCCGATCTGGTGATTCCCTACCACAGCCGATGGCGTCATTTCGAGGCTGGCGGTGTGGATCGAAAAGCATTGCTGGACAACCACTTGACCGACATGGATGTGCCAGGACGAGCCCGGGCGATGATCGATCTGACCGTCATCAGCGTCCTCCTCGACGCCGGCGCCGGTGCCGACTGGCACTACGACGAAGCCGCCAGCGGGCAGCGCTTCACCCGCTCCGAGGGTCTGGGCGTCGCGAGCTGGCAGGCCTTCTGCAGCGGCGCGTTCTCCAGTGCCGACGACAATCCGCTGCAGGTCGACGCGGCAGGACTGCAGCGCCTGGATAACGCGCGGCTGGCCACGCTGTTCCAGGTGAGCCCAGCCAATCCGCTGGTTGGCCTCGACGGTCGGGTACGGCTGCTGCACCGTCTCGGCGCCGCGCTGGCGGCACAGCCCGACCGGTTCGGCACCCACGGCCGCCCCGGTGGTCTGTTCGATCTGCTGGTACCGCCCGGTCGCACCGCGCTGGCCGCATCCGAGATTCTATCGGCGCTGCTGGTGGCGCTGTCCGGAATCTGGTTGGCGGACAACATGATCGGCGGTCAGGCATTGGGCGATTGCTGGCGGCACGACGGCGTCTGCGGTCCGGGCCTGACAGATGGCTGGATGCCGTTCCACAAGCTGTCGCAGTGGTTGACGTATTCGCTGCTGGAGCCGTTCGAATGGGCCGGTGTAGAGGTACATGGCCTGGACGCCCTGACGGGCCTGCCCGAATACCGCAACGGCGGACTGCTGCTGGACACCGGCGTACTCCGCCTGAAGGACCCGTCCTGGGCCGCGCGCAGCTGGGCGGTCTCCGATGAGCTGGTGGTCGAATGGCGCGCGCTGACCGTCGCCCTGCTCGACGAGCTCGCTTGCCTTATACGGGTGCAACTCGGCCTCGACGAAACCCGGATGCCCTTGGCCTGCGTGCTCGAGGGCGGGACCTGGGCGGCCGGGCGCGTCATTGCCCAACGGTTACGCGGTGGCAGTCCACCACTGAACATCATCAGCGATGGGACGGTTTTCTGACCATGGGTGCCGTGTTTCAGATCGACCACCCGCTGGTCCAGCACAAGATCTCCCTAATGCGCCGAAAAGATATGTCGACCAGTAGCTTTCGTCGGCTGGTCGACGAGATATCAACTCTGATGGCCTATGAGGTGCTTCGCGATATCCCGGTGCACCAAATCGATATCGAGACACCTCTAGAACACACCACCGGGTGGGTCATCGATGGTAAGAAACTGGTCTTTGTCGCCATCCTGCGCGCCGGCACCGGCATCCTTGATGGCATGCTCAGCGTCGTACCGGGCGCCCGGGTCGGGCATATCGGCCTCTACCGCGACCCCAAAACCCATGTTGCGGTGGAGTATTACTTCAAATTGCCAGCCGATCTACACGAGCGCGATGTCGTGGTGCTCGACCCGCTGCTCGCGACGGGCAATTCCGCGGTCGCCGCGGTGGAACGACTCAAGGAGTGCGGACCGAAGTCCATCAAATTCGTCTGCCTGCTGACCTGCCCGGAAGGCTTGGCCGCCATGAACAACGCCCATCCCGACGTGCCCATCTACACCGCGGCAATCGACCGCGAGCTTGATGAACACGGTTACATCCTGCCTGGCCTCGGCGACGCGGGTGATCGCATCTTCGGTACCAAGTAGCCGGCGCTACCCGGCCCGTCGCGAATAGCTGTTATTCAACTCGTCCTGGAGCACCGCCGCGTCCTCGGTCCTTGTATCGACATCGAGAGTCGACGACAGCGTGCTCACCGCGTAGCGCCACCCTGTCGGCGGGCTCAACCTCGCACCGAGCCCTGGCAAGTCCGCCTCCGCCAGCGTCGGGTCCACTTGTTGGCTCCAGCTTTGCATCACCCAGTGCGTGCCATCAGGGTCCACCAACTCGTAGACCTCGCTGCCCTTGTCGAAGGTGAAAACCGTTTGGCGATTAACCGCCTGGGGTGCGTACCCACCCAGCTGAGGCTGCGGATCGTTGATCGCGACCGTCGCGGCCTTGAACATCGAGATGCCACCGAAAGTGGTTACCTCCCTTTGTTCGTCTGCCGTAGTCACTTTGGTGATCCCGTCCATCAGCCAATAGCGCGGCCCGTTGAGCACCGCGATCAGCGCGTGGTTCTCGTTGGCCAGCTCGGCGGCGTCGAGCTGTGACCACAGCTCCTGTGGACAGTCGTTGAGGCCGTACGAGTTGTAGACATCGGCGATGAACCCATCGGCATGCTGGCGCAGCAGAAGCACTTCGCCGTACCGATTCCCACGCAGACCCGTTACCGAGGCAGTTGTCGTATCAGCATCACCAGTTCCCACGCCGCGGCTCCTGTCCGACCGGCAGGATCAGTTGGTCGACCGGGTGTGCACCTTGGCCTTCCACGGGCGCCGACCATCCGGTGCCGGAGCACAGGAAGTCAGTCGGCATCCCGACGTGACCGGGCAGCGGGATCGACATACCCGGTACTGCAGGCAGATCCCAACCCGGCGTCGGCAGGAACGTCGATGTCACGGTCCCCAGGGAGGGGAGCAACACCCCTGCCGGAGATGAGATCGAGTCGAATGCTTGCGATCCACCGGGGATCTCTGGAATCAGACCGGGGTTCGAGGTGGAGATCGAGGTCGACCCACCAGGAATCGGTGCGCCAGGTGCGGGCGGTGTCGACACGTTGGCAGGCCCACGTCCCGGCGGCAGCAGCTGCGGCGGCCGCGGCGGCGTCGGATTCGACACGTGAGTCGAGCTGGGCGGTGACGGCTGTGCCGGCAACGGCGGTGTATTCACCGACACGTTCGTCTGCACCGGCGGCTGGATCACGGGCGGCTGCGGCGGGGTGTGCAGCGCCGTCTCGGTCGAGGTGCCCGGTACGGGTGCGCCTGGTCCCGGCGGCGTGACCACCGGAACACCGCCCGTCGTACCGGGAACCGGAACACCTGGCCCCGGCGGCGTCGCCACCGGGACATCGACCGACGTACCGGGAACCGGAACACCTGGCCCCGGCGGCGTGACCACCGGAACACCGCCCGTCGTACCGGGAACCGGAACACCTGGCCCCGGCGGCGTCGCCACCGGAATACCCGTTGACGTACCAGGAACCGGAGCACCGGGCCCCGGCGGCGTCGCGACCGGAATCCCGCCTCCACCAGGAGGCAACGGGGCGCCGGGCAGCGGTGGCGTATCCACCGCGGCAGGCACTCCGGGGTTGCCCAACGGAGCAGCAGGCGCAGGCAATCCCGGTCCCGCGGCGTCCGCGATCGGCGCGGCGGGCGCCGGCGGGCCTGCGGGTCCGGCCGAACCCACGGCGGCAGCCTGGGCCGCTGCGTCGGCGATCGGAGCGCCGGATGCGCCCGAAGCTCCGGCCGGTGCGGCGAGACCTTCCCCACCGCCGGCACCACCTGGTCCTCCTGGGATACCGAGTTGCGCCGATGCGTCGGAGGTCGGCGCCCCACCAGCCTGCGCGGAGGCGTCAGCGATCGGCGCGGCGGGCAGGCCTTCCGGAATGCCTTGGGCGGATGCATCGATGACCGGTGCACCCGGCGCCGGCGGCAGCGGCGCCGACAGATCGGTGACCGTCCCCGGAGCCGGAAGACCCGGTGCCGGCGGCGTATCCAACGGGATTCCCGTTCCGCCGGGAGGCGTTGGCAGACCCGGTCCTGGCGGTGTGTTCAGCGAGATATCCGTGCCGCCCGGAGGCGTCGGAACACCAGGCAGCCCAGGCGAATCCACCGGAACATCCAACCCACCGGGAGGCGTCGGGACACCCGGCGCGGGCGGGGTGTTCAACGAGATATCCGTGCCACCCGGAGGCGTCGGAACACCAGGCAGCCCAGGCGAATCCACCGGAACATCCAACCCACCGGGAGGTGTGGGAACACCAGGCAGACCCGGAGTGCTCGCGGAGGTGTCAGTTACCTGACCCGGCACCGGAGGCAGCTGTGCGGGCGGGGTGTTGACGGCGATATCGGTCCCACTGGGAGGGGTCGGAACACCCGGTGCGCCAGGGGTATTCAGCGACAGGTCCGTCACGTCACCGGGTGCGCCGGGAATCTCGACCCCCGGTGTGCCCCCAGGCACGTCGACCGATGTGCCAGGCACGGGTGCCCCCGGCACCGGCGGCGTGTTCAATGCCACCTCGGTAGAGCCGCCGGGCACCGGATTCGCGGGTGCGGGCGGGGTGACCACCGAAACATTGCGCTGCCCTGGCGGTGTCATCGACCCCGGCAGAGGCGGCGTGGACGAATCGATCTGGGTTCCACCCGGCGGCACGTGCATGCCAGGGAAGCCCGGGGTGTTGATCGAGGTGCCGCCCGAATCACCCGTGTACCCCGGCGGGGGCAGCGGGACGCTGCGGTTGTCGATGATGGAGGTGTTGCCGCCAGGCGTATTCAGCAGCTGCGGCGGGGTGTTCACGGCGACGTCAGTCGAGCCGCCGGGTGTCGAAACACCTGGCGCGCCTGGGGTGCTCACCGGAATCTCGGTGCCACCACCGGGGACCGGGTTATCCGGCGCGGGCGGAATGCGCACGATGCGCTCCGTCGAGTCACCGGGTACCGGGGCACCGGGCAGCGGCGGGTTGCTCACTGGAATCTCGGTTTCCCCGCCGGGCAGCGGTCCACCGGGTGCGGGCGGGACACGAACCGGGATCTCCGAGGAACCACCGGGCACGGGGACACCCGGCGCAGGAGGGGTTACCACCGGAATTTCGCCGCCACCACCGGGAACCGGAGCACCGGGTACCGGCGGCGTCACCACCGGAATCTCACCACCACCGGGAGGCAACGGTGCACCGGGTACCGGCGGGGTCACCACCGGGATCTCACCACCACCGGGAGGCAACGGTGCACCGGGCAGCGGCGGGGAAGCGACCGGAATCTCACCGCCACCAGGAGGCAACGGTGCGGCGGGCGCCGGTGGGGTGTGCGCGGCGAGATCTGCCACATCACCGGGAACGGGTCCCGCCGGGGCGGGTGGAGCGGTCGCGGCATCCTGGGCAATGGCTGCCGCGTCGGGACCTGCCGGCGGCGGCCCGACGGGCGCCGCCGCCTGCGCGATATCGGCTGCGTCGATACTGCCGGGCGCTCCGAGGCCAGCCACACCGACCTCACCGGAGCCAATGGGCGCACCCGGTGGTAGCGCGTCAGCGTTCGGCAGCGCGGCCGAGGCATCGGAAACGGCAGCCGCGGCCGGTCCGCCCACGGGGAGACCGGCGGGGCCGTTGGGCACCGGAGGTGCGGCCAACGGCGGAGTGCCTGCCGGGATGCCGCCACCCGCAGGAGGCAGCGGAGGCGCGGCCAGCGGCGGGGTGCCGACCGGGATGTCACCGCCGCCGGGAGGCAACGGCGCACCCGGCAACGGCGGCGTACTCACCGGGATACCGCCCCCACCGGGAGGCAACGGCGCACCCGGCAACGGCGGCGTACTCACCGGGATACCGCCCCCACCGGGAGGCAACGGCGCACCCGGCAACGGCGGCGTACTCACCGGGATACCCCCGCCACCGGGAGGCACTGGTGCCCCGGGTAGCGGCGGGTTGACGAGCGGGATGCTGCCGTTACTGCCGGGCACGGGCGCACCCGGGACCGGCGGCGTGCGCACCGGAATCGTCGAGTTACCGCCGGGCACCGGGGAGCCAGGTACCGGCGGCGTACGCACCGGAATCGAGGTGCTTGCACCTGGGACGGGACTGCCAGGTAATGGCGGGCTCGCCGCCGGGATGACTGTGTTGCTCCCCGGTACTGGCGGAGTCGAGCCCGGCAGCAGATTGGTGAAGGTCGACGTCGCGCCAGGGCCCACTTGAGAAAGGTCAGGCGGCGAGGTCACCAAGTTCTGCAGCATTCCAAGGCACGGCACGCCGGGACTGGCCGGCGCGGGCGTCGACAAATCCGCCGACGCAACCGGGCTGAGGGCAGTGACCGACCAGAACATCCCAGCAGTGACAACAGCGCCGATCGCCGATCGGTTTGTTGTACGTGACATTTTTCCCCACTCATCTCTGCGCCGGTTCCTCATGGGCGAACGTATCGGTTTGCTGTATTTGCTCAAGCGTCAAATGCTGCCTTTATCGAACCGTTGCCGATGAGAGGCGGTCCGGTTACCCGCCTGAGACATTGCCTGGGACCCTGCGGCCACGTTCGATGCGCAATCTCCGCAGCTAGCTGGCATATTTTGGACCGCAAAACGACGAAAAACCCCGGCGAACTACACAAATGTGGTTTTGAGCGAGTTCACAGACTCCGGCGTGTCGTGCGCAGCCCCAGCACGAGGTGTGCCGAACGGTCAGCGAAGTTTTCGAGTTTGCGCCGAACCGCGTCACAGTGACGCATTGCCCGGCCGATCCGGCGATTTTGTGACGCCTGCGGGCTACACGCCCGTCCAGGCCGAGTCGATCAAACTGCCGACGTCGATGACCTGAGCTTGTTGTGATTCTGGCGCGTCGATCTGGTCGCATACATGCTGGGCGATGAACCGTCGGATTTCGGCGTCGACACCGGCGAGTAACCGGAGTACCTCTCCGCGCAACGACTTCGACGACACGTGAACGCTGATATCCGTCGCGCGTGGTTTGGCGACATCCAGGATCAGCAGCAGCGGCTCGGCAGCCCGTGCGGTGGCCCGCAATGCGATCTCGCCGTCGACTACGAAACGCTGCTTGTCCACCCGCAGATCGATGAGCAGATCGATCTCCAGCGGGATGTGGATCGCGAACGTGATGGTGTCCCCGAGCTGCCTGGTGGCATGGGGCTGCTGAATGCGCACTTTGGCGGTGACCTTGGCGATTCGGCCGGGCCCCTGGCTCATCGGGCCCATTTCGAACTCGTCGCCGGCAATCTCTGCAAAGGCCGCCGCGACCCGTCCCTCGGTGACGGCGACTTCGAAGAAATTGCGTCCCCATTCCTGATAGGTGACGTAATCGTGCGTATCCATGGTGTCCCTACGGTCTCACGTTCATCCACCGCAGCCGCAATCACGCGCCGATAGCAGCCGGGGCGACACTGGACGGGTGACCACAGGAAGCACGGCAACTGTTGGCCCGACCGCGTCCCCCTGCGGGAAAGGAACCACCTGCTGATCGCGGCAGGACTGGCCCCGGAGTACACCGAGCGATCCCTTGACGATCCGGAGATGACGGCGGCGTTACATCCGGGCGGGCTGGCACCTGCCAGCGGCACCGGAGAATTGAGCGCGCTGCTAGTCGAAATTGGTTCTTTCCCAGGAGATTCCGCTGATATCGACGACCCAGGCGATATCGTGATCCCCCTTCGCCTGAGATCACCATCCGTTGCGACACTGTCGTTTTAAGCACCGTCACCACTTTCGGCACTGCGCTGGATCTCACTGCGGCAGAGCTGAGCATCGAGGCGTTGCACCCCGCTGACGATGCCACCGCAGCGGCGCTACGGTAAGGCCATGCCGAACGCCACCTTCGCGATGCCACTGCGGGTCCGGTACGTCGAATGCGATATGCAGGGCCGCGTGTTCAACGCGCACTACCTGACCTGGGTCGATATGGCGCATACCGAGGCGCTGCGCGATATCGCCGGCGGCTACACCGCCATGCTCGACGCCGGCATCGACGTGGTGGTGGCCGCGGCTGAGCTGTCCTTCCGGCGCGCAGCGACTTTCGATGACGAGTTGATGGTGCACACTCGCCTCGCCACACCCGGAAACACCTCGCTGCGAAGCGAATTCACCATCATGCGGGGCGAGGAGCTGATCGCCGAATGCGCGATGACGCATGTCTGCGTCAACGCCGACACCTTCGTCAAGACCCCGTGGCCGGACTGGTTCCGGCAGCGGCTGACGAACTGACCCGAGACTAGCTCCGATCCAGCCAGGTCGAGATCGCCGCGACGGCCTCACCGAAGAAGATCTGGTACGGCCGGTCGGCGACGTAGCCGATATGGGGCGTCGCGAGCACGTTGTCCAGGGTCCGCAGCGGGTGCCCGGCTGGCAACGGCTCAGTATCGAACACGTCGAGCGCGGCCCCGGCAATACTGCGGGCCCGCAGTGCGGCGATCAGCGCGGCCTCGTCCACGATCGGTCCGCGGGATGTATTGACCAGCAGCGCAGTAGATTTCATCGCAGCAAGGTCGGTAGCCCCGATCAATCCGTGACTGCGATCGCTGAGTTTCATGTGCACGGTGAGCACATCGGACATGGCAAACAGGTCGTCCTTGGAGACGTAGCCGGCTCCGGCATCAGCTGCGACCTGGGGGGTGAGGTTCTGGCTCCACGCGATTACCTCCATGCCGAAGGCACTGCCGATCCTGGCGACCCGCGCGCCGATCCGGCCAAGCCCGAGGACGCCGAGCACCTTCCCAGCCAGTTCCTGACCCACCGCCGTCTGCCAACCGCCGTCGCGCACCGACCGGCTCTCGGCCGCCAGCGACCGGGCACCCGCGAGGATCAACGCCCAGGTCAGCTCGATCGTCGAAGCGACCGAACCACCAGTGGTTCCGACGTGGATCCCGAGCTCTTCGGCGGCGTCCATATCGATCGACGCGTTGAACGGTCCGGTCGAGGCGATCATCTTCAGTTGCGGCAGCCGCTGCAGAATCTCCCGCGGCAGCGGGGTCCGCTCGCGCATCACGAAGACCACATCGAAAGGTGTCAGCCGGTCCACCAACTCCTGCGGGTCGGCGATGTGGTCGGTAAACACGGTGATCTCGGCCCGCCTCGCCACCGGTGACCAGTCGGCCATCTGCAACGCAACGTTCTGGTAGTCATCGAGGACAGCGACTTTCATTCTTCAGACGGTAGCCCGCCGCTGCGCGTCGCCGCGGGTGTCCGGTAGTCCAGCATGGTGCGCCAGTAGCCCTCGGGGATCTCGCCACCGGCCCGCAGGATGACCGCCAGGCCGGTTGCCATCGCGATACCGAGTAGCCCCAGCCACAGCAAAGTACGAATGTCGGGCCACGGCGCCAGGATGGCCAGCGCCGGCGCACGCTGCCGTCGATCGTCGGGCAAAGCATTTACCTGCCACGTAGTGACCGCCCTTGCAACACGTTTCGATTGGCCCACTCCCCACCCCGGTGAGCAGTAGTGTCACTGCGATGAGCCATGGACACGATCACGGGCCCGCACGGGAATTGCCACCTGGAATGGCCGAGCAGCTCGACCTGCCGTACGCCGGGCTGGCGTCGTTCGGGCATCGACCTTTTTTGACCGAGCCTGAGCAGCTCGAATCCTGGCGGCCCGATGTCGCGATCGTCGGCGCTCCGTTCGATGTGGGGACGACGAATCGGCCGGGAGCGCGGTTCGGTCCCCGCGCGATTCGGGCCACCGCCTATGAGCCGGGGACGTACCACATGGATCTCGGGCTGGAGATTTTCGACTGGCTCGAGGTCGTCGATTTCGGTGATGCGTACTGCCCGCACGGCCAGACCGATATCTCCCACGCCAATATCAAGGAGCGGGTGGCGACCATCGCGTCGCGCGGCATCGTGCCCGTTGTCCTCGGCGGTGACCACTCCATCACCTGGCCCGCGGCCACCGCGGTCGCCGATGTGCACGGCTACGGCAATGTCGGCATCGTGCACTTCGACGCCCATGCCGATACCGCCGACATCATCGAAGGCAACCTGGCCAGTCACGGCACCCCGATGCGGCGGTTAATCGAATCCGGCGCCGTGCCGGGCACACATTTCGTGCAGGTCGGTCTGCGGGGTTACTGGCCGCCGCAGGACACCTTCGAGTGGATGCAGGAGCAGGGCATGGTGTGGCACACCATGCAGGAGATTTGGGAGCGCGGCTTCAAGGCGGTCATGAAGGACGCCGTCGGCGAGGCATTGGCGAAGGCCGAAAAGCTCTATGTGTCAGTCGATATCGATGTTCTCGATCCAGCCCATGCGCCGGGGACGGGCACACCGGAACCGGGTGGCATCACCAGCGCGGACCTGCTCCGGATGGTGCGCCAACTCTGCCACGAGCACGATGTGGTCGGCGTCGACGTGGTCGAAGTATCGCCTGCATACGACCATGCGGAGCTGACCGTGAACGCCGCCCACCGGGTGGTATTCGAGGCACTCGCCGGGATGGCTGCTCGCCGTCGGGACGCCGCGGGCGCCAAGGCAGGCCCACCGTCACCGCTGGCGAAGTAGGCGGTTACGCCTCGTAACCGCAGATCGCCTCGACCTTGTCCGCGGATGCACTATTGGGATCGAACTCGTAGTCGAGCCACTCCCTGGCCAGCCGCCGCGCCAGTTCCAGGCCGATGACGCGCTGCCCGAAGCAGAGCACCTGGGCATTGTTGGACAGCACAGACCGCTCCACCGAGAAGCCGTCGTGCGCCGTCACGGCGCGGATGCCGGGAACCTTGTTGGCACTGATCGCAACGCCAAGTCCGGTGCCGCACACCAATAATGCGCGATCGGCCCTACCCTCGGCCACCATCCGCGCGGCCGCCACGGCGACGTGCGGGTACGCCGTGTTCTCGTCGGATCCAACACCGACATCGGTGACCTCACCGACGCGGGGGTCGCCACGTAGGTCACCTTTGAGCGCCTCTTTGTACTCATACCCGGCGTCGTCGGAGCCGACGACAATCCGCAATCCCGACATGTCAGTGATCTCCGTTGGCCGTGAGGGTGAAACATTCACCGAGGGTGTGCGCGCACATCGCCAGTGACGTGGCCCCGGCATCGGGGGTGCCGATACTGCGTTCGGCCAGCGGCCTGGCCCGACCCACTTTGGGCCGCAATCCTGCGGTGTCCACCGCCGACTGAGTTGCGATATCCGCTGCTGCGCGCCAGGCACCCTGCCACTGTTCGCCGTCGCCGGTCCGCCGCTCCAATTCCTCGACGAAAGGCAACAGGGCATCGAGCATCGTCTTATCCCCCGGTGCCGCGCCGCCGAGCTGAATCAGCGCGTCGTAACCATCACGGATGGCTGCGGCTACGGTCGGCGAATCGGGCCGGCCGGTGTCGGTGAGACGGGCTCCGATCGCCGAAAGCATGGCGCCCCAAAGCACTCCCGAGGTGCCGCCGGCCTTGGCGGCCCACTCCTTGCCTGCTGCGGCCAATACCGAGGCCTGGCCGCCACCGTCGGCGACCGCACGATCGGCAGCAGTGCGAGCGGCAGCCGAACCCTTGACCATTCCGCGACCATGATCACCGTCACCGGCGACGGCATCGATGCGGCCCAGTTTGTCTTCGACGCCGGCCAGCATGTCGGCCATCGCGGCGAGCCCTCGCGCGACAAGTTCGCCGCCTGCGCGTCCCTGGTCATCGGAACGCTCCCTCAGCGCCGGGCCCTGTGCTGACGTGTCGGCGGTCGCGTCCGTGCGTCGCTCACCCGATTGGGGTGCCACGGCCGCGGCACCCTTGCGGTAGGCCGGGGTGTCTGCCGGTGCGGTCCAGTACTTTTCGAGCTCGTCGTCGAGCCACATCACGGTCAGTGAGCAGCCGGCCATATCGAGGCTGGTGACCAGTTCGCCGACCTCGGGCTGGATTATCTCGTAGCCACGTTCGCGCAGGAGCTGTGCCACGGTGCCCCACACCACGAACAGCTCTTCGTACTTGGTACGACCAAGACCGTTGAGGATCACCGCAATTCGCCGCGTTTCCGTGTCATCGCGGTCAGCGAGCACACCGTCGACCAGGGTCCGCGCCAGGTCCGCAGCGGTCGGCATCGGCTCATCGGCCACGCCGGGCTCGCCATGGATGCCGAGGCCGACGCCCATCTGACCGGCGGGCACGGTAAACAGTGGATGATCAGCACCGGGCAGGGTGCACCCGTCGAACGCGACACCGAGAGTGCGGGTGGCGGCGTTGGATGCTTCGGCGACCCGGATGACGCCAGCGATATCCAGTCCATCCTCCGCGGCAGCGCTGGCACATTTGAAGACGGTGAAATCGCCTGCGATTCCACGGCGTTTGGCCTCTTCGCCCTTCGGTGCGCTGGCGACATCGTCAGTGACCGCAAAGTAGTGCGCGTCGATGCCTTCGCTGCGCAACTGGGTGACGGCCAACCCGAAGTTCATCACGTCGCCGGCATAGTTCCCGGTGGTCAGCAATACCCCGGCGTCGGAGTGGGCGGCGCGCGCCACCGAGGCCGCGTCATCAGCGGACGGGGAGGTGAAGATGTTGCCCACCACGGCGCCGTCGGCGAAGCCCGGCCCGACGGTTCCGCAGAAGGCCGGGTAGTGGCCGGACCCGCCGCCGATCACCACCGCGACCTTTCCTGGCGCGGTCTGGCGCGCACGCACCACACCCCCTGGCACACCGGCGACGTAACTCGCGTTGGCATCCAGGAAACCGGCCAACATGTCTTCGGTGAAACGGGCCGGATCGTTGAATAGCTTGGTCATCGCAGGTGATCTCCACGGTCGGGGTCGAAACCTCCAAACACCGTAACGTGCTCGTTGCACATATGTCCAGAGAACATTCTCATTGAGAAATTGCTTGCGGACAGATGTTCAGATGGCATACTCGTCGCATGCCCCGACCCGCCGAGAATGCGTCAAAACTCGGCGTCGGTGACGACAGCGAACCCGGACACTTCCCGCCCGCCCTGTTGTATGCCGCGGCCAAGCTGTATTACACCGACGACGCCACTCAGGCGGAGGTGGCCGCCCAGCTCGGCACCAGTCGCGCAACGGTCAGCCGGCTGCTTGCCGAAGCGAAACGTCAGGGCATTGTTCGCATCGAAGTCGTTCCGCCTGCCCCGGCGGCATCCACCGACATCACCGATCGGCTGACCCAGGCACTCGGGCTCAACGCCATCTATCTGAGCCTGCCACTGCCCAATCCGGGTCCCGGCCGCTCCGTCCTGGACGTGATGGGTGGCGCGCTGGCGCCTGCAGTTGGGCATGCACTCGGTGCTGCCAACCTGCTGCCCGGCGACGTTCTGCTGGTCTCCTCGGGACGCACCATCTACGAGATCGCCCAGTTCGATTTGACCGAGCTCAACGGCGTACTGGTTGCGCCGACCGTCGGCGGCAACTACCAGCCTGAAGAGTGGTACCAGACCAACGAGCTCACCCGCCTGGTGGCCAATCGTGTCGGCGGCCGCGCGAATTACCTTTTTGCACCGGCACTTCCGGGCCCCGCGCTGTACACCTCATTGCTCGCGGATCCCAGCATCCAGCGAGTGCTGCATCTGTGGCCGCAGGCACGCTGCGTCCTGATGGGTGTCGGCGCACCACCGCTGATCCGATCCGATTACCCGCATTTCGTCCCGACCGGGTCCAGTTCGTTGCGCGCCGCCGTCGGCGATGTCTGCTCGCGGTTCTACGACCGCAATGGCGCTCCAATCGAATTCGACGGCAGTGAGCGGCTCATCGCGGTGGAACTGGAAGCGCTCAAACGTATCCCGGTGACCATTGCCGTCGCCATCGGCAAAGACAAGGTCGATTCCATCATCGCCGGCGCACGCGGCGGGTACTTCAATCAGTTGGTCACAGATCCGGCGACGGCCACCGCCATCCTCAACAGTCCGAATATCTAGAAAGTGTTCGGCCCGAACAAAAGTGAAGGTTTATTGTGACAACCCCGACCACGCACAGAGATATCGGATCGATTCGCGTCGACGGTAAGCGTGCGCTCATCACCGGTGCCGCACGGGGAATCGGAGCCGAGCTCGCCCTGACCTTCGCCGCAGCAGGCGCCAGGCTGGTGCTCAGCGACCGGGATAAGGACGAGTTGGAAACCGTCGCGGCCACGCTGCGCGCCGACTACGGCAGCGAGATCAGCACCGTCATCGCCGACCTCGCCGAGGCCGACGCCCCAGCGCAACTCGCCGCGCAGGCGTTGAATGCCTTTGGCGGCCTGGACATCCTGGTCAACAACGCCGGAGTCGCGCTGAATGAGCCTGTGCTGGCGCTGGATCCGAAGAGATTCGATCTCACGTTGACCATCAACCTGCGTGCCCCTGCGCTGTTGGCGGCGGCGGTGGCCGCAGCGATGGTCGAGGCGGGCAACGGCGGGGCGATCGTATCGGTGGTCTCGGCAGCGGGTCTGCAACCGTTGCCTGATCATTACGCCTACTGCACCTCCAAGGCCGGCCTGTCGATGGCGACCAAGGTGCTCGCCCGCGAGCTCGGGCAGTACGGGATTCGGGCGAACTCGGTGTGTCCGACCGTGGTGATGACCGACCTCGGCCGCTCGGTATGGAGCGCGGAGGAAAAGTCCGCACCAATGATCGCCCGAATTCCGTTGGGCCGCTTCGCCGAGCCGCATGAGGTGGCAGATACCGTGCTCTGGCTGGCCTCCGATGCGGCCAGCATGATCAACGGTATCGACGTGCCGGTCGACGGCGGCTACACGATGGGCTGAGATGCCCCTCGGCGCCGGATGAGTCGATAACTGCCGTACAGCACCGCCGCGACCGCAAAATTCACGAAGTAGGCCACATCGGCGCCATGCCACGCGACAGCGATCGGGCCCTGGAACAGCGTGGTGTTCATGAACGGGATCGCGGCGGCATACGCGAGCACGAAGGCGACGATTGCAGCGATGGCGTCGGGCCGCAGCGTCGCCTCCTCGGCAGGATTGATGCTGCCGCGCCCACGCGCCCGCAACATCCAGTCGATGACGATCACCGCAACAAAGGCGGGGATCCAGTAACCGACCAGCAGCAGCACACTTTCGAAACGCGCTGCGGTGTCATCGGCGTGCAGCCACAAGATGAGCAGAAATGCCAGCACCGTCACGATCACCGCGGACATCGGTCGTCGCACCCGCACACCGACGGTCTGCAGTGCCAGCGAGCCGCTGTAATCGTTCATCGCGCTGGAGCCGATGGCGGCCAGCGTGATGGCCAGCAGCGCGACGGTGCCGAGGACACCGTCACCCATCACCGAGTGCACCCCGGCCGCCGTCTGATCGGACAGTAGGCCCGCACCGGCGATGCCGATACCTTGAACGAAGATGTAGGCCAACACAATTCCGCCGAAACTGAAGCCGAACACGCGGACCCGAGACGAGTCGGCAGGCAGATAACGACTGAAATCAGCGGCATAACTGGCCCAGGAGATCGCCAAGCTCAGAGCGATGGTGACCTCCATGACAAAGGCACCCACCAGATCGGGGCCCGCAACGGTCGCCGGGGTGATCACCTGGTGGCCGGCAATCAGTTTGATGGCGAACACCACGAACGTCGTCAACAGCACCACCGTCAGGACGGCCTGGACCCGGTGGATGAGCTCGTAACCGAAGAAACCTACCGCGCCCTGCAGGATGAGGACGATCAGTACCGCCGCCCAGAACGGGATCCCGAGCAGGACCGACAGGGCCTCGCCGCCGAAGAGGCCCACCAATCCGTCCCAGGCGATCGACGACAACCATTGCAGGGCAGCGGGTACGACGACACCGCCGCCGAACGCCATCCGCGAGATCGGCAGCTGACCCGACCCTGTCCTCGGCCCCCAGGTCGACAGGTACGCCACAGCCAGCGAGCCCAGCACCGTGCCGATCACCATGGCCAGCATGCCAAGCCAGAAACCCAACCCCAGCGCGACGGCAAGGGTGCCGGTGAACACTCCGGTCATGGTGACCTGCGGGGCGAACCACACCGTGAACAACCGCCCCGGTCGTCCGTACCGCTGGTGCGCTCCGATGGGCGCGATGCCGTGGGTTTCGACCGCGAGGTCACCGGCGTGGGTCGGCCGGCGACCGGTGAATGCGGGCGCATCAAGTGCGCTCGGGGTGGCGGCCACCTCACGACTCATTGTCGGCATCCATTCGCCCAGTGTTCCTGTCGTCGAGGGCGATGTGGACCGTCGCGTTACCGCCGTTGCGTTTCGCGTCGAACATCGCGTGGTCAGCGCGCTCGATAATCGTGTCCAGAAGCGGTAACAGATCGTTTCCGGCAGCGGCGAAACTGGCAATGGCGAAGCTGGTGACGCCGACGCTGGCGGTGATGGCTCGATCGGCCGGAGCTGCTATCGCATTGCGGACACGGTCAGCGCTCCGCTCCGCCTCGCCAGGTCCCGCCAGGTCGACGATCACGAATTCCTCACCGCCCACCCGGGCCACCAGAGCACTGCCCCGAACCGCCGAGGTGATACGTCGAGCGCTGCGAATCAGCACCTCGTCACCGATCGGATGGCCGAAAGTGTCATTGATCTCTTTGAAGTGGTCCAGGTCGACGACCATGACGGCGACCTCGGTATCGGTGGCGGTAATTACGCGCAGCAGATCGCCGACGTGCAGATGCAGACCACGCCTGTTCAGCAATCCGGTCAATGGATCGATGACTGACTCGATGGCTTCGTTACGCATCGCCCAGATCCCGAATTGGATTCCCAGGGGTATCGCAACCATCAACGCCACCGTCGCGAGTGTCTTGCCGGTGAAGGCCAGCTCGTCCAAGGGTCCCCCGCTGCCGACCCGAATGGCAAATGCCGTCGTCGACAATAGGATCCACAACACATGTCCGGCAAGGACTCTCGGGCCGTCGAAGAACATCAGGAACACCGAGATCATCATCAGAGCATTGAAGGCGAACAGGCCGAGCAGCCAAGTCGCATCCAGCAACGCCACTGCAGTGATCCCGATATCGGCGGAGATGACAAATGCCAACGACATCCGCCGCGACGGCCACGGGCGCCAGCACCACACCCAGGACCAGAAAAACTGCAGGACGGCGAACATTGCCACGGCGATGCGCGAGGCTAGCGTACCTGCGACCGGAAGCAGGATCAGCAAGCAGACGACTGCGTTCAGCCCGGTGCCCAGGCCGATAGCCATCTTGACCGCCTCGGACATTGTCCGCTTGGCGAAGTACTGCACGTGTGCGCCGTAGTCGACCGATCCTCGCCACCACGTGCGGACATACTGGCCAGTTACGGCGATACTTCTCAAATCTGCTGGCAAGGCAATGCCTTTGTTAGCGATCCTGGTAAATGGTCACGACGATATCCGCTACCTGTTTTCACCTAGCGCACGATCATCGAGCTGGGTGGCCGTGGTGAACCCAACCAGTCTCGGTGCGACGGAGGCTGCCGCCCATCGTCCTCGGTGATGCCGTAGCGCTGGGCCAACTCGGCGCCGATCACGGTGTGCCCGGCAAGTTCAGCCAGCGCGGAGTCACGGTACAGCGCGTTGATCAGACGTCCGGTGAAGGCCGGGGTTTCCGCCTGCTTTTCCATCTCGTCACTCGCTTCGGGCTGCCCGGCGAAAGCACTACGAAGCTTCTCCGTCCACAGGATGCCCATCCAGATAGACACGGGAATCACGGAAGTCCCCCGGAAATCGACGGCCATATCCGCGGCAAGCTTGTCCAAGCCAGCCTTCTGCGCTCCGTAGGCGGGTCCGTGCATATAGCAGACCGATCCCGGCGATGATGTGAAGACGATCAGCCCGCGTTCGCGACCGACCATCAGCGGTGCGGCATGCCAGGACGCCACATATGCCGATCTCAGTCCGACGTCGAGGATATCGACAAGTTCAAGAGGCCTCTGCCAAAACGGATTTCGGCCCGTCAGATCATCGTGGACGGCCGCGGCGTTGTTCACCAGCAGATCCAGCCCGCCACAGTCGCCCGCGACGCGGCTGAACAGCTCGGCCACTGAGGGATCATCGCGGTGGTCGACCGGGACTGCGATGCCGTCTCCGCCCGCCTTGCTCACCAGTTGTGCAGTATCGGTGTCCTCGATCGTCCGGCCGGTCAGGTAAACCCGCCAGCCCGCCGCCCCCAGAGCCACAGCGATACCGCGGCCTGCGCCGCGGCTTGCGCCGGTCACGACGGCGACCGGTCGATCTTCGTTGACCACCGCATCAACTTACGTGCCCGGCAGGGCCATTGGGGATGCGACTCCACGCCCCCGGCAGACGCCGCTGAAGATTGAGACCATTCGGTTTAATCTGCTTGCACCATGAGCTCACCTGCCACCCATACCCCCGACGGTCATCCGCGGGCCCGCGGCCTTCTCGCCCCGGCCGGTATCGACCTACCTGGCGAACCCGGTCCCCTTAACGCGATCACCGATGTGCCCGGTGTCGAAGTGGGTGTGACGACGCTGATCGCTGGGGACACCGTCCGCACCGGGGTCACCGCGATTCTGCCGCGTGGCCGTGCCGGGGTGGGCGCGCCGTGCGCCGCAGGCTGGTACTCCCTCAACGGCAATGGGGAGATGACGGGTACCACCTGGATCGAAGAAGCTGGTGTGCTGAATCTTCCGATCGTGGTGTCCAACACCCATGCCATCGGCGCCTGTCATACGGGAACTATCAGCTGGATCAACCGGGTCGCTCCGCTCCTGGCTCGCCAATGGCTGCTACCGGTCTGCGCAGAGACCTGGGACGGCTACCTCAACGACATCAACGGCGGGCATGTCCGCCCCGAGCACGTCGAAGCCGCATTGGACGCAGCCACGTCTGGCCCCGTCGCCGAAGGTTCCGTCGGCGGTGGCACCGGGATGAACTGCTACGAGTTCAAGGGCGGCAACGGCACCGCCTCCCGCCAGGTTCCCTACGGATCGCGCACGTTCACCGTGGCGGCCTTCGTCCAGGCCAACTTTGGTTCGCGCGCCGAACTCACGATCGCCGGCAGGCACCTAGGCTCCGCTCTCGCCGACGATAACCCAATGGACAGCGACTGGTTCGATATCGATATGGGGCGCAAGGCGCCGCCAGGAGCTGGTTCGGTGATCGTCGTGATCGCTACCGACGCTCCCCTGCTCCCAGGCCAATGCAAGGCACTCGCCCGCCGCGTCCCGCTGGGGCTGGCTCGTACCGGCACCACCGGAAGCCATTTCTCCGGGGACATCTTTCTGGCCTTTTCCACGGCTGAGGCCGCAGGCCTGGCCAGCAGCTTCCCGTCCGGGCCGGTTCGCGATGACGAGTTCTCGTCATTGACCTTCATCCCTTGGGGACGGATGGACGATTTCTATCAGGCTGTCGCCCAATCCGTCGAAGAAGCTGTACTCAACGCGCTGGTCGTCAACGCCGACATGGTCGGCCGCGACGGTCATCGCTCCCCCGCTCTGCCGTTGGACCGCCTGGCTGCGTTACTTGTATAGATAGCCGACATAATCAAAGAGTGCGAGATGCCCGGCCCCGACTCCTGATCGCCGCGCTGAGCGTCGTCGCCCTAACCGTCGCGGTCCTGCAGACCGCAGTGGTCCCGGTCCTTGGCGTCATCGCCCACCAGCTCAACGCCAGCACGGTCGGGGTGAGCTGGGCCGTGACGGCCAATCTGCTCGCCGCCGCCGCTGCCACTCCTCTGATCGGCAGAATGGCCGATCTGCACAACAAACGCCGAGTGCTGCTCGGGGTGCTGGCGGTCGTGCTGATCGGTTCCATCCTGGCGGCAACGACGACATCCCTGGCACTGCTGATCCTGGGCCGGGTGCTGCAGGGGGTGTCGTATTCGCTGTATCCGATCTGTGTGGCGATCCTGCGCGAGGAGCTGCCCGAGGAACGCGTGGTGGGCGCGCTGGCCATCCTGTCGGGAACTCTCGGCGTCGGCGGCGGAGCCGGACTGGTGGTGACCGGTTTGATGATGGACGGTGACGCCGGTTACCACCGGGTGTTCTGGCTGACCACCGGTTTCACCGTTTTCGTCATACTCGTTGTGCTGCTTTTGGTTCCGTCGAGGGATCGGACGTCGACCGGGACCATCGACTGGCTGGGCGCAGCTGGTCTTGCCCTGGGACTGACGGCACTTCTGTTGACCATCACCCAGGGCAACACGTGGGGCTGGTTGTCGCCGGCGACCATCGGCTCTACGGTGGCGGGTTTCGCGGTGCTGGTCGGCTGGTGGTTCTGGGAACGACGCATTACCTATCCCTTGGTATCGACCACGACGTTGACCCGCCGGGCAATGCTCCTGACCAACTTGGCGACGGTGCTGGTCGGCATGGGGCTGTACTTCGGGTTCCTTGGGCTCACCGAGTTCGTCCAGATCCCGCGCGATATCGCCGGATATGGTTTCAGCGCAAGCGTTTTGCACGCCAGCGTGGTCTTTCTGTTGCCCGGCGCGTTGATGGGTTTCGTTACAGCTACTGCCAGCGGTCGGTTCATCGACAAGTTCGGGGCGCGCCCGGTCCTGGTCTGCGGTGCCGCGTCCGGCATCGTCGGCTTCGCTTTCCTGGCGATCGCCCATTCACAGCCATGGCAGGTGATCGTCGCCGGCCTCGCCGCCAACGCCTACATCAGCCTGGCCTATAGCGCCCTGCCAGCCCTGATCGTCAGTGAAGCCGACCCCGGCGAGACCGGCGTTGCCACCGGCGTCAACGCCATCGCCCGCACCATCGGCAGTTCCGTGGCTGCCGCACTGGTCGCCGTTCTGTTGCAGCGCTCGACCGGACCAACGGGCGAGCCCGCCGAGAGCGCCTTCGTCACCATCTTCATCATCGGTGCCATCACCGCCGCGCTGGCGCTGGTGCTGATCGCCTTGTCGCACACTCGTCGTCGGGAAGTCGAATCGGCCGAGGCGACCGTGGCTTCGCGCGCGATGAACCACGAGTGGGGCTGACCCTCAGAACGGTGGTGGGTCGTTGTTGTTGGCTGTGATGGGTGGGGCGGGTTTCCAGGTGTGTGGTTCGTTTCGCGCGTCAGATGTGTTGCGTTGGGCGCGTTGGGCTTTGGCCTTCGCGGCCCGGGCTCGGGTTGCGGCGATGATGGCGGCGTTGCGTTCGCGTTCGGCTGTGATGCGGTACGCGTGGTCTTGGGCGCGGGTGCGTTTTCGTTTCGGCACGCCCAGCCCGCTGTGATCGGGTGGTTTCGGTGGGTACCCGGTCGGTGGGGCTTCGGTGGTGGTGATATCCCAGCCCGGGAACAGCAGTGCGGAGCCGGGTTTGGTGGTGAAGGTTCTCCCCGACGGGGTCATCACTTCCACCCTGCCATCGGGAAACTGCCGGTCTGACCAGCCACCATCACCGGACCAGTGCGTTTTGAGCAAATGATGAATCCGGCAGTAACACTTCAGATCACTGGGGTGGGTAGCACCGTGCGGCCAGGGCAGGGTGTGGTCGATATCGGAGAGATCAGCGGGCCGATCACAGCCCGGGTGGCGACAGGTCATATCGCGCATCCAGACGAACTCAGCCAGTTTCGCCGACGGCCGGTAATGCGATTCGGCATCAGGTCCCGGAGTGCTGACATACCGGACGGTGGCGCCGTCGCGGATCAATTCCGCCAGCAGCGGGGCCGGCACGATCGCCCCACCCAAGATGATCCCCGGACCAGGGCGACGCACCCGCACCGGCTCAGCGACAGGGGCGGTTGGGGGTGCGGGCTCGGGTTCAGCGACGGGCTCAGACGCGTCAGCAGTACCAGCCGCGGCTGGTTCAGGTGTGGGTTCGGGTGGGGTCGCGGGTGTGGTGGCCGTGGATCCCTCACCGTGCATGCCGGGATCGGGCACAGCATCAAGGACCGTGGGGTCAGCGACGATATGGACCAACACATTGGTGGCCCGCCGGTCATCGCCGGCCGCCGGACAACTCGGGGCACCACACCGGCACGCCAAATGATCCGAGCCCGCACCTAACGCCCCCAGGGCGTCGGCGAGTCGTTGCCGCAGTGTGCGCGGATCGTCTTTGCACACACCGTGGGCCATCACATCGAGGCGTTGTTTGACGATCGCGGCATCAGTAGCGAGCAGCCGCCCCCAAAAAGAGGTAGTGCCGGTGGCGTCATTGGGATCACCGAAGGTGATATCGCGGCTGCGCGCCGCGGTCTGCAACCGGCGCACCGCCTCAGGATCAACAACCTCGATGATCGCGTCGATCTTCTGTTCCAGCTTCACATCCGAGAGCGGGCCCCAACCGGTCACACTGCCGGCCAGCGCAGCATCCAGGGCGGCCAGTACCGCATCGTCCTCGACGAGCAGGGTGCGCCACCGCAGCGTGTTCACCATCCGGTAGTCGATCGACCCCGCCATAAACAGGGCATTGATCTTCGGGAGCTGATCACGCAACAGCACCGCGAGCCTGAGCTGCCCCACCCCCCGGCCGTGACCGATATTCAATGCCGCCGCTACTTCGGCCGCCGCTGACGCCGTCGGATCACACACCCACCAGTGCCGCTCGTCATCGACATCCCCGCACCGCCGTAAGGCGAGCTCGGCGATCGCCGCCAACCGGCGCGCATCCGCCGCCGCCGAGGCCCGCGCCCACCCCTGGATCGCCCCGATCAGCTCACCATCAGAGACCGCAGACAACGCCGCAGGCTCCGCAAGCGATCCATCGAACATACGTGCGACTCTAGCCCGGCCCACTGACATGATTGGTCCGTCGATGGCACGAAAACAGAACTACGTGTCGACGTGGCTGACGATGTTGATGACGTTGCCATCAGGCGCGCGGACGAAGAAGCGGCGCACGCCCCACGGCTCCGTGGTGAGGGGATACACGATATCGAAACCCCGCTGCTGCGCTTCTTCGTACGCAGCCTCAACGTCGTCGCCGACGTGGACCGAGATCACCGAATCGACCGGTGAGGTCTCGTCACGGGTGACCAGTTGCACGGCGGCGCGGCCGTCCTGCGACTGCAGATTGGCCACCCAGCCGAGATTGAATGGTTCGTTGCTGAGCCCGAGGTAATCCATGTAGAACTCACGGGCTGGCCCCAGATCGGGCACGGACAGGTTGGCGACGATCCCGGTGGGTCGCATGGCATGGCTCCCTTGATTGATCCAACCAGATCAGATTCGCAGGTCTTGGAAGGCGGTGGTGGCGAAATCGATCTGGGCCGCTGGATTGGCAACAGCGGTGACCACGCCGGTACCAAATGGGCCGGACCGGTCGAACAGGGTGGCCGTTCCCACCGCGATACCGTCTGCGGCCCAATGGGAATCGGCTTGGACAGCGATCCACTCGTCCACAGGCAGCCGGGACAGCGCGACCGTCAGATCGCCGTTGATATAGCCGATACCGTGCGTGCCAAGGTTGGTCACCAGGCTGGTCGACTCCGCCACCATGGCCGCTTTGACAAAAGGCGTATTAGGTTGTCCTGCAACAACATCGATACCCCGGTCGAGAAACCTGGTGCGCGAGCCATTCTGGTGATCACCCACCTGCCTGGTCCACCCGACGGCGTCACTGCCGGTATGGGGCAGCACCGAGTCGTCAGAAGAGGTATGCACGCCCGGCGGAAACGTGAAATCGGCTGCGGGAGTCCACTGCTCCCCCGGCGGCGCCGCCGAGCGCCGGTACAGGACGAGGATGGCCCGCGCCACCGTCACCTCGGTCCCGCCACTGCCACTGCCACTGCCCTGCACGACATCACACTCGACATTGCGCACCCGCCGGCCGTCGCGAATCAATCTGGTACGCACTGAAGTCGGCTGATTGCGGGCCGCCTTGAACAGGTCGACTGTCAGCCGGGCAGGCATGAAGTCCGGCGCCCCATACTGCAGCTCCAGCGTGCTCGCCGCCAGCCCCACAATCGCCGGACCATTCAGATGGTCCTCACCCCAGTGGCTGTTGGCGTACTTCTGGGGAAGAAAGTGGCCGTCTTTCGGCAGGAAATGCGCTGGGCGATCGGTCATCGGCGCATCATCGCATGCCGGTAACTCAGGAACAGACCTCGGCAGGCACCGGCGCTGTTCGTGCTCCCGACCGTGCGGCACCGATACCGGCCGCCACCACGAAGGCGATACCGACGACCGCCAGCGGCCCCGGCACCTGATGCAGGATGACCAGGCCGATCAGCATGGCGAAGGCCGGTTCCAGACTCATCAGGGTCCCGAACGCGGCGGCGTCGAGTTTGCGCAACGCCAGAAATTCCAGAGTGAACGGGATGACCGGCAGCAATACCGCCAGCCCGATGCCGACGACGATCAGCTCGGGCGTGATGCGGTCGAAGACCGACGGGCCGACCGCGATCGTCGCGACCAGACCTGCCACCGGCATCGACACAGCCAGCCCGTTGATGCCGGCAACGTCGTCGCCGACACGTTGGGTCAACAGAATGTAGGCGGCCCAGCAGACGGCCGACATCAGTGCGAACAGCACACCGATCGGGTCAATCGCCCCGGCCCAGGGCTGCGTCAACAGCAGCACACCGAGGGCGGCGAGCGCCGGCCACATCAGCCTGGCTCTCCCCCGGCCTACCGCCACCGCAACGCCGAGCGGACCGAGGAATTCCAGAGCGCTGGCAGTGCCGAGCGGAATGCGGCTCACGGCGGCCATGAACAGCAGGGTGATCGCCGCAGTCACCACTCCGAGAGCGACACAGAAGGCGAACGCGCGACGGGTGAACAGACTGGGCCGTGGCCGGACGACGACAAGAACGATGATGCCTGCCCAGGCCAGCCGCAGCCAGGCCGCACCCTCGGCGCCGATGCGGTCGATCAGCGACACCGAGATGGCCAGCCCGACCTGCACACACAGCATCGAGCCCAGCGCCAGAAGCGCGCCTGCCCGGGCCGGAGTGTTCGTCATACCTGCATTGAACGCACCCGCCACCGTTCATGTCCACGTGTTATTCGTGAGCATAACGTTCAGGAAAGATGAACGATCAGGTACCGCAGAAGGTTTGGTAGTCGATGAAGTCCTCGGGTGGCGGCGTGGCGTAGCGCTCAAGGCCAGGACGTTCGTCATACGGCGCTGCCAGCACGGCCACCAATTGCTCGACAGGTGCAAGGTC
Organism: Mycobacterium sp.; assembly: GCF_965229105.1. Taxonomy (GTDB): domain Bacteria; phylum Actinomycetota; class Actinomycetes; order Mycobacteriales; family Mycobacteriaceae; genus Mycobacterium. The sequence goes on along the minus strand of NZ_OZ245858.1, from coordinate 3,486,130 downwards.
ACCGGCGGTCGCGGCGGCCAGCGCTTCCTCGACGAGGTAGTTCCGTGGGATGTAGACCGGATTCACCCGGTCCATCAGGTCGGCGTCCGGGCGAAGGGCGTGCCAGCGACCGGCCCAGTCATCGAAGGCGACAAGATCGAGGAACAGTCCGCGCGCAGGTTCGGCGTCACCGCGGGCCGCCTGTGCCAGCGCCCGGAAGAACGAGGTGTAGTCGACCCGACTCTGCTGCAGCTGTGCGAGCAGTTCATCGATCAATTGTTGACCCGCCGCGTCGTCATCGCCGACCAGGCCGGGAGGCAACCCGAGTTTCGCCCGCATCCCATTCGTCCACGTGTCGTAGTACTGGGCGGGGAACGTGGCAAGTGACGCCGTGGCGAGTTCGACGGCGCGATCGGTGTCCTCGGCCAACAACGGCAGCAGGGCTTCCGCGAACCGCGCCAGGTTCCATTGCGCCACAGCGGGTTGGTTGCCATATGCGTAGCGTCCGCCGGTGTCGATCGAGCTGAAGACTGTCTTCGGGTCGTAGGCATCCAGGAACGCACACGGTCCGTAGTCGATGGTCTCGCCCGAGATCGTCATGTTGTCGGTGTTCATCACGCCGTGGATGAAGCCGACCAGCATCCAGTTCGCCACCAGCGACGCCTGGGCGGTGATCACCGCGTCGAACAGTGCCAGATAAGGGTTTTCGGCCTGCGCTGCGCCGGGATAGTGTCGCGCGATCGCGTGGTCGGCGAGGCGGCGCAGCAGACCGTTGTCACCGTTGGCCTGGGAAATCTGCGCCGCGTACTGAAAACTCCCCACCCGCAGGTGACTGCTGGCGACCCTGGCCAGCAGCGCCCCCGGTAATTGCGTCTCCCGCCACACCTCTCGTCCGGTCGCGATGACGGCCAGCGATCGGGTGGTCGGGATACCGAGACTGTCCATCGCCGAGCTGATCACGTACTCACGCAGCATCGGGCCGATGACAGCCAGGCCGTCGCCGCCACGGGCGAACGGTGTCCGTCCGGAACCCTTGAGATGCAGATCGCGGGGGCGCCCAGCGGCGTCGGTGAGCTCACCGAGCAGCAGGGCGCGCCCGTCGCCCAGCCGCGGAACGAAACCGCCGAACTGGTGCCCGGCATACCCCTGCGCCACCGGCGTCGCCTCGGTCGGGACGGCGGCACCGACCAGCAGTGCCACCCCATCGGGGCTGCGCAGCCAGTCGGGGTTGAGACCGAGTTCGACGGCCAGCGGTTCGTTGAGGATGAGCAGCCGCGGGTCCGGTGCGGCCTCAGCCTGCCACCGGAGGGCCAGCTCCGGAAATTCGCGGGCGAACTGGTCGCTCAAAAGAGCGCCGGTCGCCGGTGCAATGCTCACCTCTCCCAGCCTACGGACGGATAGCGCCAGCGGAATTAAAGCGCTGACCTTCCTGTTGACCAGTCCAGACCGGCACCAGCGTCCACAACTACCTGCATCGGCCCAAAGGAGGGACACCCCCGGCACGGGGTGTCCCTCCTTTTTGGGGTGAGTCGGCTCAGAGTGTGCCGAAGAATTCGATCCAGTTCCCGTCGGGATCGGTGACGAACAGCCACCCCATGCCCGGCACCGGGGCAAACTCGGTCAGCGGTTCGGCGAACTCGTAGGGAGACGCGGCGATCTTCTCGGCCAGTCCGTTGAGGTTTTTCACGCCGAACGTGAAGTACCGGATGCCTGCCTGCGCCCTGCCACCGCCTGCCGCGACCGGCTCCGGCGGCGGCGGGTCGTAGGTCACCAGTTTGATCACGTTGCCGCCGAAGGCATATCGGCGCTGCGAGCCACCGGGGAACTCCAGATCACCTTGACATTCCAGGCCGAGGAAGTCTCCGTAGAACGCCACCATGGCATCCAGGTTGGTTGTCACGACGGCGACTTCGATGTTTGTGGACAGTGGCTCCAGATTCACGGGCCAACCGTACAACGATCGGCCCTCAGCGCTGCCGAATTGTTCACCAATCGCGGACGTTGGCAGACAAAGATGGCCGACAATGACCTCGTGGACACCCGCAGACTGCGCCTACTGCTGGCGTTGTCGCGGCTGGGTTCGATGCGTGAAGTCGCCGATGCACATCACTTGACCACCTCGACGGTGTCCCAGCAGATCGCGGCACTGGCCAAGGAAACCAACTCCCGACTGATCGAACCAGACGGGCGTCGCGTCCGACTCACCCCCGCCGGTCTCCGACTGGCCGAGCATGCGGTGACGATCCTGGCCGCCGTCGATGCCGCGCGACTGGATCTCGATCCGGCGGCTGAGCCGGCAGGCACCGTGCGGGTGGGTGGTTTCGCCACCGGCATCCGGGTGTCGCTGATGCCCGTGCTGACCGAACTCGCCGCTTCTCACCCCAACGTCGAAGTGGTCATCAGCGAATACGAACCTGTCGAGGCGTTCGCGCTGTTGGCCGATGACACCCTCGACCTCGCGATGACCTACGACTACAACCTCGCACCCGCCTCGCCCGACGCCGTGCTCGAGGCCGTACCGCTGTGGTCGACATGCTGGGGGCTCGGCGTCCCAGACGGGGATTCGGCCCAGCCCGACGGGTCCGCCGACCTCGCCGACTATGCGGACCGTCGCTGGATCGTCAATTCCCGTAACACCGCCGATGAGGACGCCGTTCGCACCTTGGCTGCGCTCGCGGGATTCACCCCTCGGATCTGGCATCAGATCGACAGTCTCGACCTTGTCGAGGACCTGATCGAGGCGGGCTACGGCGTGGGTCTGCTGCCTGCCGGCCGACCACCGCGCGCCGGAGTGACGGTACTTCCGCTAGCCGAGCCTGAGGTGGTGATGACCGCCTACGCCGTCACCCGCCGCGGGCGCTCTACCTGGCCGCCGCTTCGGCTTCTGCTCGACCGCCTGCAACCCTCGTCAGCAACTGCGCCAACGCACACACATTGGCCGCGTAACGCTGTCCGAGCGGCCGGCACGGCAAAATGAACCTCCACAGATCAATGTCGCACGCCCAACCGGCGGCAGCCGAGGGAATCCATCGCAAAAATGAACATTCGTGACGGAATCGGTTGCGGCGGCCCTTCCGATGGGTGATTGTTTTACTCACGGCGGTTAGAACCCTGCCAGGGTTCGACCAACGAAGCACGAGGAGGATCTGTCCTGACGAAGACCGGCACTGATGCCACAGACCAGAAAAAGGGACAGGACGGTACGACCCGCGAACCGGGCGCACCGGTCATCGAGATCGATCACGTCACCAAGCGTTTTACCGATTACGTCGCGGTATCCGACGCCGACTTCTCGATCGCGTCGGGCGAGTTCTTCTCGATGCTGGGTCCGTCCGGATGCGGTAAGACCACGACTCTGCGGATGATCGCGGGATTCGAGACACCGACCGAGGGGGCGATCCGCCTCGAAGGCGAGGACGTCTCCCGGGTCCCACCGCATAAGCGCAACGTCAATACCGTGTTCCAGCACTACGCACTGTTCCCGCACATGTCGGTGTGGGACAACGTCGCCTACGGGCCGCGCAGCCTCAAACACAGCAAGGCCGAGGTCAAGCGTCGCGTCGATGAACTGCTCGATGTCGTCCGGCTGACCGATTTCGCCCAACGCAAGCCGGGCCAGCTCTCGGGCGGGCAGCAGCAGCGTGTCGCACTGGCCAGGGCATTGGTCAACTACCCGAGCGCACTGTTGCTCGACGAACCGCTTGGCGCCCTGGACCTCAAGCTGCGCCACGTCATGCAGTTCGAACTCAAGCGCATCCAGCGCGAGGTCGGCATCACGTTCGTCTACGTGACTCACGATCAGGAGGAGGCGCTGACGATGAGTGACCGGATCGCGGTCATGAACGCCGGCAACGTCGAACAGATCGGCTCCCCCACCGAGATCTACGACCGCCCGTCGACAGTGTTCGTCGCGAGCTTCATCGGCCAGGCCAACCTCTGGCTCGGTAAGCAGACCGGGCGGGCCAACCGCGATTTCGTGGAGGTCGAGGTGCTCGGGTCAAAGCTGCAGGCCCGACCCGGTGACACCACGATCGAGAGCGGGGGTCAGGCCACGCTGATGGTGCGCCCCGAGCGGGTCAGGGTCACGATGGACGCGCCAACCGGGGAAGTCGTCTCGGTGCCCGCCACGGTCAGCGATCTCACGTTCCAGGGCCCCGTCATTCGCCTGCAGCTCGCAGCGGCTGACGGATCGCCGATCCTGGCCCACATCGGCGCCGAGCAGGACCTGCCGATGCTGCGCCCGGGTGATCAGGTCTATGTGGGCTGGGCCCCTGAGGCGTCTCTGGTACTCCCGGCCGCCGACATCCCGACCACTGAAGACCTCGAAGACATGCTCGACGACTCCTAACCTGCCCCACCTCCGGCCCGCTCCTGACCTCCGATACGGACCTACGAAAGGCATTGCCGCCATGGCCCCCTCGAACAATTTCGATCCCGCACTGATGGCCCGTCTCGGTGCCAACCGCGCGTCCCGGCGCCGGTTCCTCGGCGGCGGTGCGGCCGCGGCGGCGGCGCTCGTCCTCGGCCCGTCCTTCCTCGCCGCCTGCGGTTCCAACAGCAGCTCCGGTGGCGGTAGCAGCGCCAGCGCGGCACCCGATGACGGTTCGCCGGCCACCGGCACACTGCGAGTCTCGAACTGGCCGCTGTACATGGCCGACGGTTTCGTCGCCGCCTTCCAGACGGCGTCCGGCCTGACTGTCGACTACAAGGAAGACTTCAACGACAACGAGGAATGGTTCGCCAAGAACAAGGAACCGCTGTCACGTAAGCAGGACATCGGCGCCGACCTGGTGGTGCCGACCCAGTTCATGGCCGCCCGCCTCAACGGCCTCGGCTGGCTCAACCAGATCAGCCATGACCGGGTGAAGAACTTCACCAATCTTCGTGAGGACCTACTCAATTCGAGTATCGACCCGGGTCGCAAATTCTCCGCGCCGTACATGACGGGCCTGACCGGCCTGGCCTACAACAAGGCGGCCACCGGTCGCGCGATCACCAAGATCGACGACCTGTGGGACCCCGCGTTCAAGGGCAAGGTCAGCCTGCTCTCCGACATGCAGGACGGCCTCGGCATGATCATGCTGTCCCAAGGCAGCTCACTGGAGGACCCGACCGAGCAGACCGTGCAGAAGGCGGTCGACCTGGTCAAGGAGCAGAAGGACAAGGGACAGATCAGGCGCTTCACCGGCAACGACTACGCCGACGACCTGGCTGCGGGCAATATCGCTATCGCCCAGGCATATTCGGGCGACGTCGTGCAGCTGCAGGCCGATAACCCCGATCTGGAGTTCATCGTTCCCGAATCCGGTGGCACCAACTTCATCGACACCCAGGTGATCCCGTACACCACGCAGAACCAGAAGGCCGCCGAGGAGTGGATCAACTACGTCTACGACCGGGCCAACTACGCCAAGCTGGTCGCCTTCGTGCAGTACGTGCCGGTGCTCTCGGATATGACCGAGGAACTCGACAAGATCGATCCCAAACTGTCGAAGAATCCGCTGATCGTCCCGCCGCAGTCGACGTTGGACAAGATGAAGTCATGGGCCGCGCTCACCGACGAGCAGACCCAGGCGTTCAACACCGCGTACGCCGCCGTCACCGGCAGCTGAGATGGCAGGTGTAGCCAGCAGCAGCAGGCAGCGGAGCAAGATCGCTCCGTATTTGATGATCCTGCCGGCACTCGCCTATTTGGCGATCTTCTTCGTGGTGCCGTTCTGGTCGCTGTTCCGGACGTCGCTGTCGACATCCGGCGGGTCGATCTACATGCCGACCTTGACGTTCGCCTGGGACTTCAGTAACTACGCCCATGCGTTCTCGGCATACCAGGATCAGATCCTGCGCTCGCTGGGCTACGCCTTCACCGCAACCGTTGTCTCGCTGTTGATTTCGTATCCGTTGGCCTACGTCATCGCGTTCAAATCGGGCCGCTACAAAAACCTGCTGCTCGGCCTGGTCATCCTGCCGTTCTTCGTGACCTTCCTGATCCGCACGCTGGCCTGGAAAACGATCCTCGCCGACGACGGCTTCGTCGTGCAGACCCTCGATGCCATCGGACTGCTGCCCAGCGACGGGCGGTTACTGTCCACCAGCTGGGCCGTCATCGGCGGGCTGATCTACAACTCGATGACGTTCATGATCCTGCCGCTCTATGTCAGCCTGGAGAAGATCGACCCGCGGTTGTTGGAAGCCTCCAAGGACCTGTACTCCTCCACCGCCCGTGCGTTCCGCAGGGTGATCCTGCCGCTATCACTGCCCGGCGTACTGGCAGGCAGCCTGCTGGTTTTCATCCCCGCGATGGGTGACTTCATCAACGCCGACTACCTGGGCAGCACCCAGACCACCATGATCGGCAACGTCATTCAGAAGCAGTTCCTGGTGGTCAAGGACTATCCGGGTGCGGCAGCGCTGAGCTTTCTGTTGATGGCGCTGATCCTGGCCGGCGTGCTGTCCTATACCCGGGCCTTGGGCACGGAGGACCTGGTATGACGCTGCAAGAGGGCACTGCAATCCTCGATGCGATGGACACCAAGAAGCGCAAGACCGGACGTAGCTTCCTCGGTGGCAAGTTCGGCGATATCGCGCTGCGGGTCATCGCCGGGCTGGTGATGGCCTACATCTTCCTGCCCATCTTCGTGATCGTGCTGTTCTCGTTCAACCACCCCGCAGGCAAGTTCAACTACACCTGGCAGGGCTTCACGCTGGACAACTGGGCGCACCCGTTCAAATATCCGGCGCTGACCCAGGCCATGAAGATGAGCCTCGAGGTGGCCGCACTATCCACCCTGATCGCACTGGTGCTGGGCACACTGCTCGCCATCGCGCTTGTGCGGCAACGCTTCCGGGGCAGCAAAACCGTCGAGACGTTCCTGGTGCTACCGCTGACCGCCCCCGAGGTGGTGATGGGCGCGTCGCTGCTGACACTGTTCCTCGACCTGGGCTGGCCCACCGGTTTCGGGACCATCCTGATCGCCCATGTGGCGTTCGAGATCAGCTTCATCGCGATGACGGTGCGTGCCCGCGTCCGTGGCTTCGACTGGACTCTCGAAGATGCGTCGATGGATCTGGGGGCAGGTCCCGGCCGAACGTTCTTCAAGGTCACGCTGCCGCTGATCGTGCCCGGCATCGTCGCCGCGGCCATGTTGTCCTTCGCGCTCTCGCTCGACGATTTCATCATCACCTACTTCGTCAGCGGCTCGACGGTGACCTATCCGCTGTTCGTCAATGCCGCGGTCAAGGCCGCGGTGCCACCGCAGATCAACGTCATTGCCACCGCGATCCTGTTGATCAGCCTGGTCATCCTCGGCGTCGGCACGCTCTATCGACGCAAGCGCGACATATAAGGCAGAACCCGTTTGCGGATACCCGTTCCCGGGTACCGAAATTGACATGGCCGAAAGTCGTGTTCACGGTGCGGTAGACCAGGCAACAAGTACCAGCGCGTTCGAGAACGCTGCCCGGGCGGGGTACGCGATCAGCGGTGTCCTGCACCTGCTGATCGCCTATATCGTCGTCCTGCTGGCCTTCGGCGTCGGCGGGAACGCCGACCAATCCGGAGCCCTGGCCACCCTGTCGAGCAAGGGCGGTGGAGCGATCACCTTGTGGATCGCCGCGATCGGGCTGTTCGCCCTTGCGGCCTGGCGGGTGGCCGAGACGGTGGTCGGCTCGCATCCCAACGAGTCATCCGAGGACGACGAGGGTGCCAAGAAGCAACTCAAGCGGGTGAAGTCGGCGGCCCTAGCCGTCACCTACTGCGCACTGGCAGTGTCTGCGATCAGATTTGCCACCGGCGGTGGACAGTCCAGCGGACAGAAGAACGCCGGGATGTCGGCGACGCTGATGCAATCCGGTTGGGGCAAAGCCCTTCTCATCGTCATCGGGCTGGGTGTGATCGCGGTCGGCGGTTACCACATCTACAAGGGCGCGACCAAGAAGTTCCTCAAGGACCTCAAGGTCTCCGGCGGCTCGGTCATCACCCCGCTCGGGATGACCGGCTACATCGCCAAGGGCGCGACCTTTGTCGGCGCCGGCCTGCTGGTCATCGTGGCAACTCTGACCGCTGACCCCGCGAAGGCCTCCGGCGTCGACGCGGCCGTGAAAACGTTGGGGCAGGCACCCTTCGGCAAGATCCTGTTGCTCATCGCCGCGTTCGGGATCGCTGCCTACGGCGCCTACTGTTTCGCGATGGCGCGCTTCGCGCGGATGTGATCGGGGGTCACGTGAGCCTCGATCAGGGCAGTCACCGCGCCGGTGACGGCCCGTAGCGTCCCACCGTCCGATGCGGCCAGCCGGACCGCCCAGCCCGCCTCGTTCGGAAGGTCGGTCACCGCGACGTAGGCAAGGTTGTCTCCGCCCAACTCGGCAAGCGCCTCCAGCTCCGGTGTTAGCGCTGTCATCGCCGTGTCGAGTCCCACCCCGACGACATACACGGTCCCGAAAGCCTTGGGGGCACGTCGAACCCGCGGGAGTGCGGTCATCAGCTGCGCATCAAGGGCGAGGACCGATCCGTCGGGTGCACTCACCACAACGGTGGACTCATAGCTCCCGAAATCGTCGTCGGTGAGCGCGGGGTGCACAACCATCGCATCGACGAGGATCGCCCGGCCACCTGGTTCCACGCAGAGCTGGGTGTGCTGGCGGTAGCGGGCGTGGCTGGTGAGGATCCGCGGGGCCGGGTCGAGCCGCAGATGACTATCGCCGTGCACCCGCACCCGGGTGTCCTCGAGGGCCACCGCCCCGCCGGGGACCCCGCTGACCACGGTGGCGCCCTGTCCCCTGACCACCGCCGACCCGCCGTCGACCACCTCGATCCTGGCTCTGATCACATCGCCGGGAATGACTGTGCCCGCGGCATTCTGGATGGTGACCGACCCCGTCAAAGGTCGGGCGGTCCCGGCCGGGTCGGGAAAAACCCGCCCGATCAGCAACGGCCAGCGGTACCGGCGCCGGGTCAGGACGGTGCGTCCGCCGACCGCAGCGAAGGTGACGTCGAGGGCTATCCGGTCGGCGATAGTCAACCGAACAGTACTTCGCGTTCGAGCACGGCGACCACCGTGTCGATGCCTTCCCCGCCTCTGGCGCTGATCGCGACGACGGGTCTGCCGCCGCGCACCTCGTCGGCTTCCTTGAGCATCAGGGCCAGGTCGACACCGACATACGGTGCCAGGTCGACTTTGTTGACCACCAGAAGATCGCACCGCACCACGCCGGGACCGCGTTTGCGTGGGATATCGTCCCCACCGGCCACATCGATGACGAACAGCCAGTAGTCCACCAGGTCTCGCGAGAACGTCGACGCCAGGTTGTCCCCACCGGATTCGAGCAGGATCAACTCGGTATCGGGGAATTCCATCTCCAGTGCATCGGCGGCCGCCATGTTCAGCGACGGGTCTTCCCGGATCACGGTGTGCGGGCAACCGCCCGCTTCCACGGCCCTCACCCGCCGCGGGTCGATCAGGCCGGACCGACGGATCCGGTCGGCGTCTTCGGCGGTCACCAGGTCGTTGGTGATCACCGAAACCACGCGCCCCGAGCGGGCGAAGGCAACCAGCAGTGCTTCGACCAGTGCGGTCTTACCGGATCCGACGGGGCCGCCGATACCGATCCTGGCCGCCGTCATCGCAGCATGTACTTCCGCGAAAACGGAACGACCGTAGCGGGTTCCGCGGTCAGCAGCACGCCGTCGGCGCGAACGTCGAAGGTGCGCGGATCGACCTCGACATGCGGCAGGGCGTCGTTGCGGATCATGTCCTTCTTGCGCAGACCGCGCACCGACGTGATCGGCAGGACGTTCTTACGCAGCCCCAGTTTCGCCGGCACACCCGCGTCGATCGCCAGCGACGACATGAACACAAATCCCAGTTCCGCGGCTGCGTCACCGAGTGCCCCCCAGTTGGGACGTTGGATCAGCGGCTCCGAGGAGGAGATGGATCCGGCAGCGTCACCGAGCGCGGCCCAGACGACGAACCCATTCTTGAGCACCATCTTTGGCTTGACGCCGAAGAATGCGGGTGCCCAGATCACCAGATCGGCCACCTTGCCCGCCTCAATGGAACCGATATGCGCATCGGCGCCGATCGCGATCGCCGGGTTGATGGTGAGCTTGGCGATATAGCGTTTGACCCGTTCGTTATCGGCCGCGGCCGTCGTCTCCTCCGGCAGACGCCCCACGCGTTGTTTCATCACCGCGGCCAGTTGCCAGCAGTTGGTGATGTTCTCCGCGAGCCGGCCCATGCCCTGGGTGTCACTGCCGAAGATCGAGATGGCGCCGCTGTCGTGCAGGAAGTCCTCGGCCACCATCGTCTGTGGCCTGATCCTGGCTTCGGCGAACGCAATATCCTCTGGCGCTTCCCAATTCATCAGATGCGCCAGCATCGTCATCGGCACCCCCTCGTCCAGCCCGGCCAGGGTGTAGGGGTTAGTGGGGTTCGTGGTACCAGGTATGACGTTCTCGTAGCCGACGCAGCGGATGAGGTCGGGGGCGTGCCCACCGCCGGCACCCTCGACGTGATACATGTGGATGGTCCGACTGCCGATGGTCGACATCGTCGTTTCGGAGAATCCGAATTCATTGATCGAATCGGTGTGCAGGTGCACCGCGAAATCGGCGGCATCGGCGGCCCGCAGGGTGTTATCGATGACGGCCGGCGAGGCCCCCAGGTCTTCGTGAATCTTCACTGCGCCCGCGCCCGCGGCCACCGACTCACGCACCGCGCCCGGATCAGATGAGCCGCGGCCGAATGCGACGAAGTTCATCGGTGTGTATTCGCCGGCCTTGAGAGAGATTCCGAGGTTGCGCGGGCCACCGGTGGCGATATCGAACGCAGGACCCAGCGACCCGCCGATCAGGGTCGTCGTGCCGGTCGACAGACCGTGCTCGACCTGCTGCGGTGAGATCAGGTGCGCGTGCGACTCGATCGCTCCCGCTGTCACGATCATGCCTTCGGCGGGAATCGGAGTCGTCGTGGTACCGACAACCAATCCCGGGGTAACCCCAGGCATGGTGTCGGGGTTGCCCGCCTTGCCGATGCCCACGATTCTGCCGTCACGGATCCCGATGTCGGCCTTGATGATTCCGGCCACCGCGTCGATGATGACGGCATTGACGATCACGTAGTCCAGGATGCCGTCCGATGGTTTCGACGAGGGTCGGTACCCTTCGCCGTCCCGCACGGACTTGCCCGCCCCGGCAAGCAGCTCATAGCCGGGAAGCAGGTAGTCCCGCTCGACCTCGACGAAAAGGTCGGAATCGGCAAGGCGGATCCGATCCCCGGTGGTGGGGCCGAACGCACGGGCGTAGGACTGCCGATCTAATGATGTCATTGCGCGCTCACTTCGTCGTTCTGCACGGCCAGCGCCGCGTCAAGGGCGCCGTCGGCGTCCAACGACCCGTTGACCAGTCCCGAGAACCCCTGTGCGACACGGTCACCGGCGATGGGTACCAGTGTGACCTCGACGGGCATACCGGGTTCGAACCGCACGCCCGCACCCGAGGCCACGTCCAGTTTGTGACCCCACGCAGCGCGCCGGTCGAACTCCAGTGCCGAGTTGGTCTCGAAGAAATGCGTCTGACTGCGCACCTGGATATCCCGGTCGCCGCGGTTGACCACGGTCAGCGCGACCCGGCTCACACCGGGGAACAGTTCGACCGGTGCGGCGCCGACGATGATCTCACCGGGGCGAATATCGTTCTCGTGCGGCGTGATCGGATCGATCAGCGTCACCAGCTTGGTGCCTTCCGGAAACGGGGCGTCCACTGCCACGATGCGGACCATATCGGGCACGCCCGGCTCGCAGTCCTGCGCGGTCAGCAGCGACGTGGCGCGGTCGACGATCTCGTCGTAGGCCAGGTTCTTGCGTGCGGCAAACATCACCTCGTCGGCCAGCAACGCCACCACCTCCGGGTGGCTCAACGGGATGGCTTCGCGGAGGTTCCGCCGCGCCATCTCAGCGGCATTGAACACGATGAGGCGTTCCATCTCGGTGGGCGTCAGGTTCACTGGGGGCTCCTCCTTCAGCTGGCGAACAGGCGGACGCCATCGTCGCGGCGTTGGGCGGCGATATCGGCGTAGGTGGTGAAGGGACAGGGCTCGGCGGGTGGGATACGCCGCAACACGTCGAGCAGAAGCGGGGTCAGCGCGGTCAGGATGCGTTGGGCGCCGAGGTGACCGCAGATGCCGAGACGCAGTGCGGCCCCGGTGGTCCCGGATATCACTTGCCATGCCGCGACGGCATCTGCGGTCTCCAGGGTGAGACCGACGGCGCAAAAGCAGATCGCCTGCGCCACCGGGAGGTGACCGGCCGCGGCCCCGGTGAGCACCAGGGCGCGGTAGTCGGCCACTTCGGCGGGCTGCCCGCACTCCCCGATCGCAGCGAACGTCGTCAGAACGGCGGCACCGGCGCGCCGCGAGGCCTCACGCAGCACCGATATCGTGCCGACGGTCTCGGCCAAGACGTCCACGGCGAGCGGATTCGGCTGGGCCCAGGCGCGGTGCATCAGGACGCGGTCGCACTGGTGCCACCGTCCCACGAGTTGTTCTGCGGCGAAATCGGTCACATCGACCTCGTCGCGCACCAACCCATCCCGGTAGGCACCCTCCAACCCTGAGGAGAACGCGAATCCACCGGTCGGAAATGCGCTGTCGGCGAAGCGGATTGCGGCGAGCAGCTGTCCGAGATCGGTCACGCCGACGCCGGCGTGCTCGTGGGCGATTCGATGCGCCCGGCCGCCAGCAGGTCGGCGATCCGGGAGGTGTAGTCGGATTCCGGACCTTCTAGATGCACCACCAGCGTGTGGTCGTCCTGGGTGACTTTCCAGTGCAGGTGCCCGGCCAGAAAGCCGAGGCGCAGCGCGGCCGCGAGATCTGTCGCGCGCAATGTCAGCGTCCGCGGCGCACCGGCGCGCACCACGACGGCACGGTCGGTCTCCAGCAGCAGGACTGCGCCATCAGCGAGCGCGCTGCCCCGAGCAACGATGACCGCGTAGTCGGTGCCGGCATCCGAGGTGATCCGCAGCCTGGTGCGATCCAGATCGTGCACATCCAGGTCGACGTACTCCACACGCTCGCGATGGCTCAGTTCGTGGAGTCGCTCTGCGATGGCGGGGTCGCTCGCCCACCCGATGATCCCGTCCAGGATGTGGTCGCCGGCACGGGTCATGCCCCAAGTCGACTACGCGGAGGCGTCAGCGATGTTCGCGTTCTGTTTCGCAGCTATTGCGCCACCCACGTGGCCGGGGTGCACTGGATCATGGGGCGAAATAGCGCAGCCGGGCGATCGACTGATCGGGGCCGAAATCGGCGATCATCACCCCGCGGCCCGCCTCGGTCGTCGTGGACACCGCGATACACCGCCCCGCCGCGATCTCCTTGGTGAAGGTGGCGCCACGTAAACCGTCAGCCAACCTGTCGATGCCGATGGGTTTATCGTCACCGAGGATCACGGTGGCTCCAGACAGCAGCCGGCGGGTGGTGATCTCGTCGGCGCCAGACAACGCCGCCGACAACGCCCCCATCGCGATCCGCGCGGGACGGCCGACCCGGCGCAACCCGCGCAGAAAGCCGACCGAACCGTCGAGTCGTTGGTTGACCAGCAGTGCGCCGCCGAGTTTCAACCCGGCGGGAATCGCCCGCAGTCCGTTTCCAGCGAACTGGGCGATCATCGCAGGGAGCTCCCAAAATGCTTGCAGCTCAGCGACCTTGACCTCACCTTGGGACTCACGCACCACATAGCGCAGAAAAGCCGGGATGGCCATCGTCACTGTCGAACCCATCCGGACATCGAGCGTCAGGTCGCGGATCACCGTCGACCCGGAGACGATATCGGCGGTGCTGCGATACGCAATCTGCCGCGGCCCGATGAACGTGTCGTAGAACGCCGCGATCTGGCCGGACCCGATATGCGGTCGGGACCCGACGGGATCCTCGACCCGGCCGTCGGGCGTGAAAAGACCGACCCACTCGCCACGGTTGCCTTGACCCGCGGCCTGAAGCGATCTCTGCGCTGCGGCCAGGGTACCGGCGTCATCAAGTTTCACTGCGCGGTCATCGGTGAAATCGTTGTCTGGCCGATGATCTCGACATCCGCCCCGCGTAGCTCCGCGATGGCCCGTGCGGTCGATTCCGGGGCAACCCCCGCGGTCAGATCCAGCAGCACCCTGGTGGTGAATCCGGCACGGACTGCGTCGACGGCGGTGGCGACAACGCAGTAATCGGTGGCAATACCGGCCACATCGACTTCGTCGACGTCGTGGTGGCGAAGCCAGTCGGCCAGCGGGGTCTGTGTCTCGTCGACACCCTCGAAACCGCTGTAGGCCGCTGCGTGGCCGCCTTTGAGGAACACCGCCTCGATCGCACTGGTATCGAGACCGGGATGAAATTCCGCTCCGGGCGTCCCCGCGACGCAGTGCCGGGGCCACGACTCCGCGTAGTCGGGCTGATCAGAAAAATGTGCGCCCGGATCAATGTGGAAGTCCTTGGTGGCCACCACATGGTCGTAGCCGTGATCACCGGCAAGCCGGTTGCTGATGGCACGCGCCACCGTGCCGCAGCCCGAAACAGCCAGGGAGCCGCCCTCGCAGAAGTCGTTCTGGACGTCGACGATGATCAGCGCACGCATGAGTCCACCGTATCGGCCGGTGCAGAAAGCCGATACCGTGAACGTCGCCATGACTCTTTTCGATTTTTTCCAGGCCGAGGAACTGCCAGCGCCGACCGTTACCGTCGCCGACGCGGTGACGATCGCCAGGGACCATTTCGGTCTCGAGATCCCTGCCGCAGGCGTGACCCCACTGGGCAGTCAGCAGGACGCCAACTTTCTGCTCGCCGGCGCCGACGGTCACCCGGTGGGGGTGCTCAAGATCGCCAACCCGGCGTTTCGTCGCCTTGAGGTCGAGGCACAGGACGCGGCGGCGGCTTTCGTCGCCGCCGGCCAGGCGGGCCTGCGCACGGCGGAGAACATCGCGCTGCCCGGGGTGGCCCCCATTGCCGAGGTGAGGGGCCCCGACGGCGGCACCCTCTACGCCCGCATCATCGCCTACCTGGACGGCGGCACGATGAGCGGTGATCGGTATGTGGCACCGCACCGGTGGTCGGCGTTGGGTACCCTGGCCGGCCGCGCCAGCTGCGCCCTGGCCGCGTTCGACCACCCCGGCGTGGACCGGGTGCTGCAATGGGACCTGCAATACGCCGACCGGACGATCGACTTGTTGGCGCCGTATGTCACCGACAGCGGTCGACGAACCCAGATCGAGATGGCCGCAGCGCAGGCCTGGCGGGCGGTGTCCGCGGTCGCCGGCGAGTTGAGCAGCCAGGTGATCCACTGCGATATCACCGACGACAATGTTGTGTGCTCCCCGCGCGATGGGCGGCCCGACGGCATCATCGACTTCGGTGACCTGACCCGCTCGTGGACCGTCGGCGAGCTGGCCGTGACCGTTTCGTCGGTGCTACGGCATGCCGGTGGCGAGCCCGCGGCAGCCCTGCCGATCATCACCGCCTTCCATCGGGAAAGGCCGCTGAGCGCTGCAGAGATCACCGCGCTGTGGCCGCTGGTGGTGCTGCGGGCGGCAATTCTGATCGTCAGCGGCCATCAGCAAACCGCGATCGATACCGATAATGAGTACGCCACAAGCGCTTTGGAGCATGAGTGGCGAATCTTCGAGCGATCGCTGTCCGTGCCGTCTGAGGTCATGACTGCACTGATCGCCGATGCGCTCGGCTGCGCGCCCGCACCGCCGTCCGTTCCGGTATCGAGTCCACTGTTTCCCGCCATCGGAGCCGGCGCACTGCGTCAGCTCGACCTGAGCACGGAATCCGATGGCCTCGACGCGGGCCGCTGGCTGCACACCGATAGCGAGGACGCCCTGGCTGCGGCGGCGCTAGCCGATGGGGCAGCCGCGGTGGTGACCGCCTACGCGCGGCCACGTTTGACCAGATCCGTTGCGCTGAGCACTGAATCGCCTGCCACCGTACCCACCGGGGTCGACGTGTGGCTGGGCCAGGAGACGACGCTGGTGGCTCCGTTCGGCGGCTTGGTCACCGCCGTGAACGAACATGAGCTTGCCCTGGCCGGCGACGGCGCCGAGATAGGCGTCCTGCACCTGCGCGGGGCGTTGCGGCCCGGCGAGGCGGTACAAGTAGGGCACGCCGTCAGCGCGGGTACTCCGCTGGGCGAAGCCACCGCGGGGCGGCTGTGGATCCAGCTCGAGGCCGGCAGCGACGGCGATATCCGGGTGCCAGCGTTCGTCCGTCCGGAATACGCCCCGGGGTGGTTGGCGCTGACCCGCGATCCGCTGTCGTTGTTGGGCATCACCACCGACGCGGCGCCCGGTGGGCCGGACTCGGCGAGCCTGGCGCAGCGGCGCGGTGACGCCTTCGCCGCAGTGCAGGAGCAGTACTACCGCGACCCGCCGCGAATTGAACGGGGTTGGCGCGAATACCTGTTGGACACCGACGGGCGTAGCTATCTCGATATGGTCAACAATGTCGCGGCGGTCGGCCACGGCCATCCAGAGCTGGCCGATGCGGTCGCGCGACAGTGGCGGCGGCTCAATACCAACTCACGCTTCCACTATCAGGCCGTCGTCGATTTCTCCGAGCGGTTGGCCGCCACCCTGCCCGACCCGCTGGACACCGTCTTCCTGGTCAATTCCGGCTCCGAAGCGGTCGACCTGGCACTGCGGCTGGCCTTCGCCGTCACCGGCCGCCACGATATCGTCGCAGTCGCCGAGGCCTATCACGGCTGGACCTACGCCACCGATGCGATCTCCACCTCGGTCGCCGATAACCCCAATGCGCTGGCGACGCGACCGTCGTGGGTGCACACCGTGCCATCGCCCAACAGTTTCCGCGGTGAGCACCGCGGTCCCGACGCCGGCAAGTACGGCCCGGAAGCCGCCGCAATCATCGAAGAGCTTGCCGCGCAAGGCAACCCCCCGGCGGCGTTCATCTGTGAACCCTTCTATGGCAACGCGGGCGGGGTGGCCCTGCCCGACGGTTATCTGGCCGATGTGTATGCCGCCGTACGGTCGGCGGGCGGACTGGCGATCGCCGATGAGGTGCAGGTGGGTTACGGCCGACTCGGTGCGTGGTTCTGGGGATTTCAGCAACAGGGGGTGTTACCAGACATCGTCACCGTCGCCAAAGCGATGGGTAACGGTCAACCACTGGGTGCTGTGATCACCAGCAGGGCCATCGCCGATGCGTACCGCACGCAGGGGTATTTCTTCTCCTCCGCGGGCGGCAGCCCGGTATCCAGCGTCGTCGGGCTCACGGTGCTCGATATCATCGAGCGAGAAGGTTTGCAGGCCAACGCTTTCGAGGTCGGTGAGCATTTGAGGACCCGACTGACCGAACTCGCCGACCGACATCCGATCATCGGCGCGGTGCACGGCAGCGGCCTCTACATGGGTGTGGAGCTCGTCAGGGACAGCGTCACCCTCGAACCCGCCGATACCGAGACCGAAGCGATCTGTGAACGGATGCGTGAGCTCGGGGTGATCGTGCAGCCCACCGGCGACCATGTGAACGTGTTGAAGATGAAGCCGCCGATGTGTTTGTCGATGACTTCGGCCGACTACTTCGTGGACATGCTCGACCGGGTTCTGACTACCGGTTTCTGACTATCAGGTGGTGACTGCGCGACTGCGCAGCCACTGCTGTTGACGCCGGAGGAAGTCGGCATCCACCACCGCGCCATGGCCGGGCACATAGACCGCGTCAGGGCCGCCGATCGCCAACACCCGGTCCAGGGTGTGCACCCACTGCGCGATATCTGAGTCGGGTTCGATCGACGGATCGCCGGACTCTTCGACCAAGTCACCACAGAACACCACCACCGGATCGGTATCGCGCAGCGGTGGCACCCGGACAACCAGATCGTGGTCGGTATGTCCGGCGCCGGGATGCTCCACTTCGACGGTGCGGTCACCGAGGTCGATCGTGGCCTGATGCACCAGACGCGTCGGCAACCGGATCGCCGCGAGCACCTGGTCGATATCCGCCGCGTCAGCGCCGTAACGCAGCGCATGCTCACGCAAATAGTCAGTGCGATGCGCCATGGTGTCCGCCACCGCGGGCATGCCGTAACAGGCGGCGGCGGCGAACACGGCCGAACCCAGGATATGGTCGAAGTGGTCATGCGTCAGCACCAGATGGCTGACATCACGATCGTCGAAGGTCCGCACATCGCTCTGGATGGAGCGGGCTTCGTCGAAAGTCGTTCCACTATCGACCAGCAGAACCCCGTCTCGACCCAGCACCAATCCGACAGTGACGTCGAGAAATGCCAGCCTACAGCGGTAGACACCCGTTGCGAGCGGCTCCCAGGTCTGATTCATCGTGCCAGTGTCGCGGGTACCGGTCGGGGGCGCTTGACAGAGCCTTAGGAAGGGGCCGAGACCCTGGCGCGTTGCGTCACCTAGCCAGGCGAATTAAAGTCCAGACAGTTGTCCAGAAAAAGCGGCGGGATTCCCGGGTCCCCCGCCACGACAGTTCCGGGAGAGGTTTAGGTATGCGGATCGCACTACTGTCCTACCGCAGCAAGACACACTGCGGCGGGCAGGGCGTCTACGTCCGTCACCTCAGCCGTGGGCTCGTGGAACTGGGCCATCACGTGGAAGTCTTCTCCGGCCCGCCCTATCCGGGCGGTCTCGATCCGCGGGTGCGGCTCGTTGAGGTGCCGAGCCTGGACCTCTACCGCGAACCCGATCCCTTCCGGGTACCGCGGCCCAGCGAGATCAAGGACCGGATCGACCTGCTCGAGCTGGGCACCATGTGGACCGCCGGCTTTCCCGAGCCCAGGACGTTCGGATTGCGCGCCGCACGCCTGCTCGCCACCCGTCTCGACGATTTCGACGTCGTACACGACAACCAGAGTCTGGGCACCGGCCTGCGCAAGATCGTCGCGGCCGGCCTGCCCGTGGTCGCCACCGTGCACCACCCCATCACCCGCGACCGGGTCCTCGACCTCGCCGCCGCGCGCTGGTGGCGCAAACCGCTCGTGCACCGGTGGTACGGCTTCGCCGAAATGCAGAAGCGGGTCGCACGCAGCATCCCCGACCTGCTCACCGTCTCGAGCACATCGGCGACCGATATCGCCGACGATTTCGGGGTCAGGCCCGATCAGCTGCACATCGTCCCGCTCGGGGTGAACACCGAGGTGTTCAGCCCCACCGAGGTACCCCGCGTCGAGGGGAGGATCATCGCGATCGCCAGCGCCGACGTCCCACTCAAGGGCGTGGCGAACCTGCTGCAGGCGGTGGCCAAACTTCGCACCGAACGCGATGTCGAGCTGCAACTGGTGGCCAGGCTGGAAAGCAAGGGGCCCACGGAAAAACTGATCGCCGAACTCGGCATCTCCGATATCGTGCACATCTCCAGCGGGGTCACCGACGCCGAACTTGCAGCGTTGTTGGCATCCTCTGAAGTTGCTTGCATCCCTTCGCTTTACGAGGGTTTCTCGTTACCCGCGGTCGAGGCGATGGCCTCCGGGACACCCGTGGTGGCCAGCCGGGCCGGCGCACTCCCGGAAGTGCTCGGTGACGACGGCTCATGCGCGGAACTGGTGGAGCCGGGTAATGTCGAGGAACTGACCGCCGCGCTCGGCGAGTTACTGGACTCCCCCGCCAAGCGGCAACGCCTCGGCGCCGCGGGACGACGACGCGCTCTGGATGTTTACAGTTGGGAATCCGTTGCGGCACAGACGGTTAACGTCTACCAGCGGGCAATCGAACGGATGAAAGCATGCTGACAGTCGATTTCGACCGGTTGGGTATCGGGCCGGACACCAAGGTCATTGACGTCGGGTGCGGTGCGGGACGGCACAGTTTCGAGGCCTACCGGCGCGGCGCCGACATCATCGCCTTCGACCAGGATGTCGCCGAACTGGCCGATGTGGCCAAGATGTTCGAGGCGATGGCCGAGGCGGGCGAAGTGCCGGCAACGGCCAGTGCCGAGGCCCGGGCCGGTGACGCATTGGCATTGCCCTACCCCGACAACAGCTTCGATGTGGTGATCGCCTCGGAGATCCTGGAGCATGTGCCCGCCGATGATGCTGCTATCGCCGAGCTGGTGCGGGTGCTCAAGGTGGGTGGCACCCTGGCGGTGACGGTGCCGCGCTGGCTGCCCGAGCGGGTGTGCTGGTTACTGTCTGACGAGTATCACGCCAACGAGGGCGGGCACGTCCGGATCTACCAGGCCAGTGCACTGCGCGACAAGATCAAGGCGCGCGGTATGCGCTTCACCCACACCCACTTCGCGCATGCCCTGCATTCGCCGTTCTGGTGGCTCAAATGCGCTGTGGGCATGGAGAAGACCGACAACCCCATCGTGTCGACCTACCACAAGATGCTGGTCTGGGACATGATGTCGCGCCCGCTGTTGACCAGGGCGGCCGAAGCGGCCCTGAACCCGGTGATCGGCAAGAGCGTCGCGCTGTACTTCGAAAAAGCCACAGACGTAGGGAAAGATGCCGATGCGCCCGGGTGATATCCCGGAGGTACCCGGAGTACTCACCGCGGCGCAGTGTCTGGACACGGCGAGGTCGATCGCCCACACCCAAGAACCCTCGGGCGCGATCCCGTGGTCGGCGATGGGCCACACCGACCCGTGGGACCACATCGAATGCGCGATGGCGCTGACCGCCGCAGGCCTGCTCGAACCTGCCAGGGCCGCCTTTGCCTGGTCTCGGCGCCAACAGCGCGCCGACGGCTCATGGCCCATCCAGTTCCGGGCAGGCGCCGTCGAAGATGCCAACAGCGACAGTAATTTCTGCGCCTACATCGCCACCGGCGTCTGGCATCACGTCCTGGTCACCGGTGACGACGCCTTCGCCGCCATGATGTGGCCGACAGTGAGCGCGGCCATCGAGTTCGTGCTCGGCCTGCAGCTCGCTGGTGGCGAAATCGCCTGGGGTAAAGGACCTTCCGGCCACACCGATGAAGCGCTGGTGACCGGCTCGTCCAGTATTTACCAGAGCATCCGATGCGCGTTGGCGCTGGCCAATCATCTCGGCGAACCGCAACCGGAATGGGAGATCGCGCTCGGGCGACTCGGGCATGCACTGGGCACGCACCCCGCCGCGTTCACCGAGAAGCCTCATCACTCGATGGACTGGTACTACCCCATCATGTGTGGCGCATTACGCGGCGACGCTGCCGAAAGTCGAATCGATTCGCGCTGGCACGAATTCGTCGTCGACGGGATAGGCATCCGGTGTGTCGATGACCGGCCCTGGGTCACCGGCGCCGAGACCTGCGAACTGGTCTGCGCCCTCGACGCGCTGGGCAGGGGCGATGAAGCGCTCGAACAGTTCGGCAATATGCAGCATCTCCGGGAACGCGACGGCTCGTACTGGACCGGCCTGGTCTACGCCGACGGCAAGCGTTGGCCCGTCGAACGCACCACCTGGACCGGGGCGGCCGTCATCCTGGCCGCCGATGCGTTGTCCAACGCCACACCCGGTAGCGGCATATTTCGCGGCCTGGAGTTGCCTCGCGGCCTCGAGGGTGATTACGACTGTGAATGCATCCCGAGCGAAAGGTAAGTTAGGCCGGAACCGCCTGGCCTGCACTACCTTTGATCCGTTCCAGCACCCGCAACGTGCCAGTGGCCGACACTTCGTTGAACTCGCCGCTGTCGATCGCCCGACGATAGATCTGGTAAGGCGCCTGCCCGCCGTCCGCCGGGTCGGGGAAGACATCGTGGATCACCAACGCGCTACCGCGTTCGACCCATTTGGCCCACCCGTCGAAATCGCGGTGCGCGGCCGCTTCGGTGTGACCGCCGTCGATGAACAGCAGGTTCAGCGGCGTGTGCCAATCCCTGGCGACCACCGTCGAACGACCCACGACGGCAACGACATTGTCCGCAAGATCAGCCGCATCGAGCGTATGCCGGAACGTCGGCAGCGTGTCGAAAAGACCGGTCTGCGGATCGACCATCGTGGTGTCGTGGTACTCCCAGCCAGGCTGGTGTTCCTCAGAACCATGATGGTGGTCGATGGTGTAGAGCACGCTGTCGGTGTTCAGGGCGGCAGCACCCAGCAGCACGGTGGATTTCCCGCAGTACGTGCCGATCTCGACGCCGACCCCGCCGGCCAGGTACTTAACCGCGGCGTCGTACAGCGCTTGACCCTCATCGGCCGGCATGAACCCGATCACCCGGTCGGCGAGGGCAAACAGTCGCTCGGTCTGGGTTTGCGCGATCTGGGCTGCGTCGGTGTCCGTCATGGCGCCAACCTAACCTGTCGGCACCACCGATGGCCAGCGCGCATGCTTGCCCACCCCAAAGTGTTGTAGTAGCGTCCGGACATGTGTCCGATCTGGTAGCTCGGGAGTCGACTCGACGTCGGCTGACGGCTAAACAGGCCGATACCGTGGACCGGCTCGGACGGTGTGCCGTCAACGTCCTCAGCCGGGAGGGTTATGCCGGGCTGACCATCCGCATGGTCGCCGCGGAAGCCGGGGTCGGCGCAGCCACCGCCTACACCTACTTTTCCTCCAAAGAGCATCTGGTCGCCGAAGTGTTCTGGCGTCGCCTCGCCATAACCCCTGAGCCGCCCAATGATTCGCCTGACACGACCGCAAGGGTGGTCGCCGTGCTTCGCCATATCGCGTTACTGGTCGCCGACGAGCCCGAGTTGGCCGGGGCGGTCACCAACGCTCTACTCGGCAAGGATCCCGATGTCGAGCATCTACGGCTGCGGATCGGGTTGGAGATCCAGCACCGGCTGGCCGTCGCGCTCGGTGACAACAGCGACCCTGACGTCATCGCCGCGCTGGAACTGATCTACGTCGGGGCGCTGGTGCGGGCGGGGATGGGATACGCGTCGTATGAGCAGATCGCAGACCTCTTGGAGAACTCGACGCGTCTGCTCTTGGCGTAGCGTGACCGGGTGCGCCGCAGCCTCGTCATCTTTGTGAGCACCGTCGCTGTGCTGCTGGCCGGTGTCACCGCCCCGGTCGCCTCTGCGGCCTGTACGGAATCACCCGACTGCGAACTGCAACAGCGGATCGCGGTGGCAGATGCCTATCTGGCCACCCGGCCAGGGGTGGTCGGCTATGTAGTGCGCGACCGCAGCACCGGCGCGATATACCGCAATACCCATGCCGGTGATCTGATCTGGACCGCCTCCACCATCAAGCTGGCGATGGTCGTTGACCTGCTCAGCAGGCATTACGCCGGAAAGCTCGACCTGAGCGGAAGTGATCAGCAGCTGGTCGCGGCCATGCTGCATTCCTCCGATGATGACGCCGCCGACACCCTGTGGTCGCGGTACGGCGGTCCCGACCACACAGCGTTCAACGCAGCGTTCCCCAGCTACGGCATGACCGACCTGACGCCACAACGCGGATTCAGCAGCACATACCCCTACTGGGGCTTCCAGAAGACGACCGCCAACGATCTCGACAGGTTGATCAACTACACCCTGACCCGGCTGGACCCGGCCGACACGGCCAGCATCGTGCACCAGTTGCAGAACGTCGACCCCAACCAGCAGTGGGGCGTCTGGGGCGCCGGGCCCGCGATGACACCGGGCAACAAGGACGGCTGGTCGCAGGAGCAGGGCGGGTGGGTGACGAATTCGGTGGGATTCGCCGGAGCCGGGCAGCGCTACACCTTGGCGATCATGAATTCCCTTGGCGCCCAAGGCGACTACGACGACGGCGCCGAGACCACGACGCACCTGAGCGCGCTTCTTCTCAACGGCCTTTCCTCGAGCTGAACAACCCCTGACCTGGGTGGCGCTCAGTACGTCGGCTCGTTCGGGTCTACCTGATATGCGCACACTCGCCATCACCCAGAACGTCACGCTCGACGGGTCGATCGAATTGCTCGGCGACTGGTTCGACCCCACTGACCAAGACGACCAGTTGCTCGCCGAATCGCATCGCCAGGATGCCCATTGCGATGCCATGCTGCTGGGCCGGCGGACATTCGAGGACTTCCGGTCCTACTGGCCCCACCAAACCGATGACCGCACCGGTATCACCGATTTCCTCAACGGCGTCGCGAAATACGTGGTGTCGGCCACGCTCACCGATCCGGGATGGACCAATTCGACTGTGCTGGAACATGATCCGCTGGCCCGAGTGCGTGAGATGAAGTCAGCACCTGGCAAAGATATCGTGGTCACCGGCAGTATCGCGTTGACGCACGCCCTGATCTCCGCCGGGCTGGTCGATGAGTACCGCATGTTCGTCTACCCCGTCGTGCAGGGCCGCGGTCGCCCGCTGTTCCCACCAGGAGCGCCCGCCGGCGCACTGCGGCTGGCGCGCGAGCCGATGCGCTTCCGTTCCGGTGCCGTGCTGCTGACCTACGACACCAAGCCGACCCGGCCTGACCAGCCCTGAACCGGTGGTTTGCGGTCAACAAAGGGTGGGAACACCCCGTCCATGTTGTTACGCAGAATCGCCAGGCCCATGTTGTCCGCAGCGTTCATCGGTCAGGGTATCGCCGCCTTACGCAGCCCCAAACCTGCCGCCGACGTCGCCCGACCGACGCTGGAGGGTCTGCAGAAGCTTCCTGACCCGGTCGGTGCGAACGTCCCGACCAATGCCGAAACCGTCGCGCGCGTCAACGCCGCTATCCAGATCGGTGGCGGCGTT
Organism: Mycobacterium sp.; assembly: GCF_965229105.1. Lineage (GTDB taxonomy): Bacteria > Actinomycetota > Actinomycetes > Mycobacteriales > Mycobacteriaceae > Mycobacterium. The sequence goes on along the minus strand of NZ_OZ245858.1, from coordinate 3,461,544 downwards.
CTGCTGGCCACCGGCAAGGTTCCTCGGCTCGCGTCGGCAGCGCTGGCAGCCACGGTGATCCCAGGCAATCTCGGCGCGCACATGTTCTGGTCTGAGACCGATCCCGTGGTGAAGGCACAGAAGCGGCAGGATTTTCTCGTCGACCTCAGCCTGCTCGGTGGGCTGATCATCGCCTCAGCGGACACCGCGGGCAAGCCGTCACTGGGTTGGCGCGGGAAGCGCGCGGCGAAGAAACTCGGAACCACCGTGTCCTCGGCGCTGCCGAGCGGATCGAATACCACGCTGATCGATCCAGAGTTGGTGGAAAAGGCCGGGCACACCCTGGCGGTGGGCGCCGAGCGCGGTCGCGAGCTCGCCATCGAAGCCTCTGAGCGCTCAGCGCCGCTGGTTGAGGCGGCCAAGAAGCGCGGTGCCGAACTCGCTGAGGTGGCAAGCAAGCGCAGCGCCGAACTCGCCGAGGTGGCAAGCAAGCGCGGTGCCGAGTTCGCCGAGGTGGCAAGCAAGCGGGGCTCACACTTTGCCGATCTAGCGACCAAACGCAGCGCGGAACTCGCCGATGAAGCGGGCAAGCGTGGCGCCGAGTTCGCCGACGTTGCCAGCAAGCGCAGTGCCGAATGGGCCGAATTGGCCAGAGAGCGTGGCGCCGAACTGGCCGCCACCACGCGCGACCAAGGCGAAGAGTTGGCGACGGTGGCACGGAAGAAGGCCGACAAAAAGGTGAAGGCCCTCAAGAAGCGCTGATCACGAGCTGATACACCGCCGGGTGTGCGAGCACTTTCGCCCGGCGGTGTATTTAATTCTCGGCGCGGTGAACAACGCCCAGTCGTGGACCGGCGCGGTAGGTTATCTCCCATCGACGACCTCGACAGGGAGCCAAATCTGATGACCACGGGTGATTACGATCCGAATAACCCGCCCCAACCTGGCGGCTATCCGCCGCCGCCGCCGCCACCGCAGTACGGCCAGCAGCCGGGCGGCTACCAGCAGGGCGGCTATCCCCCACCGCCGCCGCCGCAGTCCTACGGCCAGCCCGGTGGCTATCCGCCACCCCCGCCGCAGTACGGCGAAGCCCCGGGTTACGGATACCCGGCACAGGGACCGGTCGGTGGGCAGGTCCCCGGCACTCTGGGCATCCGCTTTGTCGCCCGCTTGATCGACGGCATCATCGTCGCCGCCGTCTCGTGGATCTTGGCGTACTTGATCAGCGGCGACAGCTATGTCCTTGTGGCAGGCATCTTCTCGGGTGTGCTGACCTTCGCCTACTTCGTGGGTTTCGAGGTGACGCAGGGCTGGACGCCGGCCAAGAAAATCTTCGGGCTCAGTGTCCATGGACCGGGTGGCGCGCCGAAACCGGACGTCAAGCAGTCCGCCATTCGTAACGCCTTCACCCTGCTGGCCATCATTCCGTTCATCGGTGGCCTGCTGGCCTTCATCGCCGAGATCGTCATTGCGGTGACCATCAACAGCAGTCCCACCAAACAGGGCAAGCATGATGAACTCGCCGGCGGCACGCAGGTCGTCAAAGGCTAGACACGTCAGCTGACAAAGAAAACCCCCGGCGCGATTTTCGCGCCGGGGGCTTCTTCGTTTCTAGACCACTTCGTTTCTAGACCACAAGACTCAACAACATGACCACGCCGAGCCCGCTGACCGACAGCACGGTCTCCATGATCGACCACGTCTTGATGGTCTGACCGACGGTGAGCCGGAAGTACTGGTTGACCAACCAGAACCCGGCGTCGTTGACATGGGAGAAGAACAGCGATCCCGCACCGACGGCCAGCACCACCAGCGAAACCTGTCCGGAAGGCATGCCCGCGACCAACGGCACGATCAGCGATGACGCGGTGATGGTTGCGACGGTCGCCGAACCCGTGGCGAGTCGGATCAGGACGGCGATCACCCAGGCGAGCACCAGCACCGAGATGTTGGCGCCCTCCGCCCAGCGAGCCAGCAGCGTACCGATACCACTGTCCACCAGCACCTGTTTGAAGCCGCCGCCGGCAGCGACGATCAGGATGATTCCGGCGATCGGCGGTAGACCTGACTCAATGCACTTGGTGACCTCGTCACGGCCCATTCCCGCACCGCGACCGAGCGTGAACAAGCCCACGATAACGGCGATGAGAAGAGCGATCAGCGGCGTGCCCAGGGTGTCGAAGACTTGCCGGACGAAGTTCTTCTTATCGTCGATGAAGATATCCACCAACGCTTTACCGAGCATCAAGACTACCGGCAACAGAACGCTGAACAGCGTGATCCCGAATGACGGCCGACGGACGTTTCCGTCTTCGGCGAACCGGTCCGCGTCGAAGGTATCGGGGGCGTCCACGACGACCCATTTGCCGGCCAGCTTCCCAAACAGCGGCCCCGCCAAGATGATCGTCGGCACGGCCACGGCCACGCCTAGCGCCAGCGTGACGCCCAGATCCGCGTTGAGCAGCCCGATGGCGGTCAGCGGCCCAGGATGGGGCGGTACGAAGCCGTGCATGGCGGAAAGCCCTGCCAGAGCCGGGATTCCGACGGTGATCAGCGACAGTTGCGATCGGCGAGACACCAGGTAGATGACCGGGATCAGCAGAACCAGACCGATCTCGAAGAACATGGGCAGGCCGATGATGGCGCCCACCAAAGCCATTGCCCACGGCAACATTCGCGGTGACGCATGCCCGACGATGGTGTCGACGATCTCGTCGGCTCCCCCGGAATCGGCGAGGAGTTTGGCGAACATCGCGCCGAGGGCGATCAGAATGCCGACGCCCGCTGCGGTATCACCGAATCCCTTTGAGAACGAGGTCAGTACGGTCTGGATGTTCTCATCGGCGACGATGCCCACGGTCAGGGCGCCGAAGAGCAACGAGAGGAATGGGTGCAGTTTGACCAGGGTGATCAGCACGACGATCACGGCGATGCCCGCGAGGAACGCGAGGACCAGTTGCAACCCGGACGCGACCGGTTCCGTCAGCTTTGGCGCGTCGTCGGCGAGAAAGGTGATTCCCGAGATCATCTAATGCTCCTGTCGGGTGGTGGCGAGATAGTTTTCGATGATGGCGTCGATGTTCTGGTCGACGTCGACCACGACGCCGCGCTCATCGGGCTCGAGCGGCTCGAGCGTGTCGAATTGGGATTTCAACAGCGATGCGGGCATGAAATGGCCCGGCCGACTGGCCTGCCTGCGGCCGATCACTTCAGGGGTTCCGGCCAGATGCAGGAATTCGACCAACGGCCAGTGGCCACGGAGCTGATCGCGGTAGGTGCGCTTGAGCGCCGAGCAGCTCATCACGCCACCGGCAGGGTGCGCGGCCAGCCAGTCACCGATGGCCTCCAGCCAGGGCCTTCGGTCATCGTCGTCGAGCGGATGACCCGCGGTCATTTTGGCGATATTGGCCTCCGGATGAAAGTCGTCGGCATCCGCAAACGGAACACGCAGACGTTGCGCGAGCGCTGCCCCAACGGTCGACTTCCCTGAACCGGACACCCCCATGACGACGATTGGTGAGCCCATACCCTCCACCTACCCTGTTGTGCTGGTCATCACACACTGTGCCGCAATGGTCATACGATTGCAAGTATCTGGCTCAAAGATCTGTCTTAACTGCGTTCGTCAGCGCATATGACACGATGTAAGGCGTGACCGGGCCCAAATTTGTCGGCGAATTGCACGCGAGCCTGCTGGATGCGCTCGGCGGCGGTATCGCCTCGGGCCGACTCACGGCGGGCCAAGTCCTCACCCTCGACGGAGTCAGCACAGAACACGGCGTCTCCCGCAGCGTGGCGCGCGAAGCGATCCGCGTGCTGGAGTCCATGGGTATGGTGGCCTCGCGCAGGCGGGTCGGCATCACCATTCAGCCCAGCGAGAACTGGAATGTCTTCGACCCGACGCTGATCAGGTGGCGCCTCGACGCCGGCGACCGGGCCGCGCAGCTCCTCTCGTTGTCCGAGCTACGCAGGGGGTTCGAACCGGCCGCTGCCGCACTGGCGGCCCGTCGCGCCGATCCACACCAGTGCCGGATCATGGCCGCGGCGGTCTCCGATATGGTGGTACACGGCCGATCCGGAGACCTGGAGTCATACCTATTGGCGGACAAGGTGTTTCATCGCACCCTGTTGGAAGCCAGCGGTAACGAGATGTTCCGTGCACTCAATGCTGTCGTTGCCGAGGTGCTGACCGGCCGGACCCATCACGGGATGATGCCCGAACGGCCCAACACCGCGGCTATCGCATTGCATGATGAGGTGGCGCGGGCCGTCCGGTTGCGCGACGAGGAGGCCGCCGAACACGCGATGCGGGCCATCATCGATGAAGCGGCTTCGGCTGTCACCGAAGACCTTTGAGCCGGGCCAGCAGACCGCTCACATCACCGGCACTGCGCAGCAGGTCATTGAGATGGGTGCATGTCGATGTGCCGGAGAGTTCATCGCGGACCCGAAAGTGCAGTTCTGCCAACGTCATATCAGCAATACGTTGTGCACTCTGCACCGCGCCAGGGCACTCCTGCCACGGCAGCACCCGCGGGGTGGCGCTGGCTTCAAGGATCATTTCGGTGTCGGCCGCCACGATGGCAGCCAGCGTGTACTCGTGCACAATCGTCTCGGCCCCGTCGGCTCGCACATAGCTGTCGCGGAACATCGCGTCGACGCCAATGGTCGGCGCACCCGCTGCACCGATCTCATAGACGTCGATCCGCCGACGGCGGCGCATACCGTGCAGCGGCAACGGTGCCATCGCATGCCAGGCCAACCCGTCGGCGCCAGCGTCGAGATCCGGCGCCACCGGTCCCGTCGCGATCACCGGATCCCCCGCCTCGAACGAGTTCATCAGAATGCCCCCGGTGGCGAACCCTGCGCATTGGTCGGCCATCGGCAGATAGCCCGACCGGCTGACCGGACCGAGCGCGCGGGAGGCACCCAGGGCGTGCCCCGAAATCAGCGCGCAGACCGGAACATCGTCGAGAAGTGTGTAGAGCAGCTCCCGGTTCTGTCGCAACTCCGGCGCGGCCCGGTCCGCCGCACCGCGGAAGCCACCCATCGCGGGTGCACCGACCAGGGTGGCCACGGCCGCGTTCGGCGGATCGGTGTCGATCGACTCGACACGTCGGGCCATCATCGCCACCGAGACGGTCAGGCCGGCGGTATCGAGTTCGCGCGCGGTGCCATCGGCGACGGTGACGAGATCGCGGCCGCGGCCCCGAATCCGAACGGGGTCAACGGTTCCGGCGTCGCGAGTGATATCCATCGAGGTGGTGCGCCGGATCGAATTCGGCCGCCGCGCAGGCGTGGCAGATGTCGGTTCGTGCATACCGTGCAGCGGATGCAGACCAACGTCGAGTGTGCCGAGATCGGTGACCGCCATGGGCTGACGATACTGCGCGTGCGCCCGGTGCTGTGGCAGGTCAGTCACCCTTGAAATTCAGGTCCATCGCCAAGCCGCGGATATCGCCCATCGTCACGGTTTCGCCGAATGGCGGCTCGCCGTCGGACGGGGTCACCTGGCAGTGCACCGACGTGCCAGTCTTGCCCTCCAGGCCGGAGTCACATGCCACTGAATCAATCTGCCAGTTGTTGCCGGTGAGGAAAACGTTGACCCGTTTTTCGACCTGAGCCTTCGACAGCGACGGGCTCATGTCGTAACTGGCCGTCTCGCCATCAAGTTTGGTCACCGTGGCGGTCGTCTGAAATTCGTCATCGTTCAGCACCACGTCGCAGGTGGTGCTCTTGCCGACCTCGGCCGTGAGGTCTTCGGGACACGACACCGATTGCGGCTTCTGATCACCGGTCGTCAGCTTCTCGGTGATCGTCTTCTCGATATCGGCCTTCGCCACCGACGGGTTGCCACCGGTGTGGACATTGAACTGGCAGCCCGACAACGTCGCACACACCACCGTCGCGGCACCGACCAACAGGATGAAGGTTTTCATTGTCCCCCCCGGAATTGACCCGCCGAACTGTTCGCTAGAGCTGCGAGCCCGTTCGCATTGTCGGGAAAATAGCAGTTCGGCGGCCAAGTGGGGCCGAATCTGTCAATAACAGCCCTGCCAGAGGTCAGCCCGCGGTGACGCTGAAGTTCATCATCAGGCCGTCGACCTCTGTCACGGTCACCGTGTCCTGCGACGCTTCGCCGGCCGTCGTCACCTCGCACTGCGCTTTATTGCCCACTTTGCCTTCCAGACCTGATTCACACGCGACGGAATCGACGTCCTCACCGGTGCTCTTGGCGACGATGTCTTTGACCGATTTCTCCAGCTGAGCCTGCGATAGCGCGGGCGCCATCTCATACGAAACGGTGCTGCCGTCGACCTTGGTCACGGTGACGATCGGCTCGAAGGCGTTGGTCGCGCTCAACACCACCTCGCATGTGGTGGTCTTGCCGACCACCCCCTCGAGATCGGCCTTGCAGGTGACCGAATCCGCTTTCTGGCCGGCCTTTTGCAGTCGGTCGGCGATATCGGACTGCAGGTCAGCCTTGGCGACTGTCGGGGTGCCGCCACCGACGGTGAAGCTGCAGCCCGACAACCCCGCGATCAACGCGACACAGCTGAGTGCCGCGGCCCCGACAGCCGTGCCGAACGTCCTCATGCGTGGTCCCTCCAGAATTTGCCAGATCCGCATTCACAGTAAGTTTGCAGGCAAGATAGCAAGTTGTCGATGGCCGTGCCGATCAACTATCACAATGGTGCTTAACTGATCGGGTGGAAAGAGCACCCTCGCTGGCTCGACGCCTCTTTGATCGATTCGAGCCCGTGCACGGCGTCGTGTACTTCGCCCCCGAAGTCAAACAGGCGCTGGACGCCCTCGGATACCGCGGTTACTGGATGGGGTACTTTGCCGCCCGCTCCGCGCCACTGGGTCAGGTCCCTGCCGAGGTGGTCACTGCGCTGTTCTACAACTTCTCCCCTGCCAGGGTGGCCAAGGCGCTGCCCGCGGCGTGGGATATAGCGCCGCCGCACGACGCGGTGCGGGTGCGGGCGGAGGCGGCAGTCGCCGCGCTAGGTAGATATGGCGTCGACGACACCGACGGCGTCGCGCAGGCGGCCGCACTCCTGGCCAAGACCGCGAAACACGCGCCGGTAGCCGGCCGAGCACTGTTCGCGGCGAATGCCAGCTTGGCGTGGCCGTCGAATCCGGTCGAAACACTCTGGCACGCCGCGACTTTACTGCGTGAACACCGTGGCGACGGGCATATCGCGGCCCTCGTCGCGGCCGGCGTCAGCGGACGCGAATCCAATATCCTGCACAGTGCCTCAGGTGGCGTGCCCGCTGACTTCATTCGCCGCAGCCGGGATTACGACGACGACGAATGGCATCAGTGCTGCGAGAGCCTAACCCAGCGCGGACTGCTCAGCCGCGACGGGTCCTTGACCGAGGCCGGACGCGATCTCAAGGAGCAGATCGAAACAGTGACCAACACTGTCGCGCTATCCGCCCTGGAGGGACTCGACGACGACGAGATCCAGCAGCTCTTCGCCACCCTGACGCCGATCACCAGAACAGTGATCGCCGGCGGCGACCTGCCTGCCGAGACACCGATGGGGCTGCGCCGCAACGAACTCGACGTCGATACCGCTTGAAGCTGGGACAGAGCTGCGCTACTGGTTGCGGTTCCACTCCAGCCAGCCCACTCCTCGGCGACCATCAGCGGTGCGCACCGTGGCCCACGCGCGAGGAAACAGACTGACCTTGCCGTGCGCTGACGTCAGTCGCACGGGGGCATGCCCGACGATTTCGGCAGTCGCCACCAGTTCCTCCGCCCCGCCCGCGCCACTGAGGACCAGTTCGGTGCTGACCGGTAAATCGTTGGGCGAGAATACTTCCCGAGCAGTGACCGCTTCCAGTTCGAGCAGCGGAGCCGACGTTCCGTCGAACGGGCCCTGGACGTAGCCGATACCGAAAGTCGGGATGCCGGGGATTCGCATATCCACCCCGTGCAGATGGGTGCCGTCGTCGAGGTGCAGTGCACTCCACACCCACTCCATGCTCCACCAGTCACGCACGCCCCACGAATGGTCACGCTGGCCGGGGGCATCGGCAAAGGTATACGAGTGCCCGTCGGCAGTGACGACACCGGTGACCGTGCAAGGGATCTCATAACGCGGGGTGATCCGGTACTGGTACGGCAGACCGTCGCTGGTCCACTGCAGGTCCATCATCACCTCGACGGGTCTGCCTGCCTCGCCGCGCAGCAGTGCCGACGGGTCGTCGAAAGCCTGCCCCTGGCCACGCACGGTCACCGTGTACCGCTGCAGCGGTGTCGTTGCGGCGTGGGTGAATTCGTATGCGTCGGTGGTCAACACCGACGGATCACCCGGCAGTGGCGCCGCGAAATCCAGGATGGCGATGGTGGGCATATCGGGGCCGCATAACAGGGCCTGGAGCCAGGCTTTGCCCTCGTTGGGAATCAATCCGAGCCGCAGCCACCCACCCACTCCCTGCGCCGGGTCGACGAAGTCCCAGTACCAGCTCTCGCTCCACAATGGTTCGTCGGTCGGGGTGTGCGCGCTCTCGTCAGCGGCCTCGGGTTGCAGCGCCACCGGCCCCTGGTGGCCAGGGTCGGGCAGCGCGGCCAGTGCGTCGGTATCGAGCACATGGCTGCTGTGCCGGTCCAGCATGGTCATGAACATCTCATCGCCACGGACGGTGCGCTCCACCAGCATTGACGACACGATCGCCATCATCACGCCGAAAAAGCTCTGCCGCCGCACTCCGTCGTGCACATCGTCAAGGCTCAGCACGGTGTCAGGACCGAGCGCCTGGTGATAGGCACCCAACAGCTCCGCGTAATGCTCGCGGCGGACCGCAACCGGTAGGGCGCACCCGATGAAATACGCAAGATCGGTCAACGCCGGACCCCATGTCACGGTCTGCCAATCGACCACCGTCAGCGGACGGTCAGAACCCTGCGCACCGAACAACATGTTGTCGAGCCGGTAGTCACCGTGCACCAGACCCATCGTCTTGTCAGCAGATCCCTCGGCCGCAAGATAATCGTCGAAACCAGCGACCAGCCGCTCGCACACGGTGCGCTGTTCGGCGGTCATCGCATCGGCGTACCGGTCGGCGAAGGCGGCGTACAGCTGGCCGATCAGCTGCTGATTGATCGGCGCATCGCGGTTGAGCCATTCGGTGCCCGCCAAGGTTTCGTCACCGAGCAGCTGTGCGTGCAGACCGCCGAGCTGACGGACCGCAAGCAACGCCTGTTCTATGCTCGCGCCACGGATCTCGTCGCCGACTGCGGCCGGCGCGGCGTCGCCGAGGACCAGGTCGAAGATGCCGGTGGCCGGGTCGAACGCACTGTGCAGGCAGGGCGCAACCGGACCGCCATCGCCGGCGACCAGTCGCGGCGCGATATCGGTGTAGAACCGAACCTCGCGTTCGTAGAGCCCGAGCGCCAGACCCGTCTGGCGGCTGGTCGGGTCACCGGCGGCGACCTTGAGTACGACGGACTCGGGCAGCCCATCGCGGTCGGTGGCGGCCTCGTATGTCGGAGTGAGGCGGTAACACTCACTCATCTGGCCGGTGCCGATCCGCTCGATGGTGAAGTCGCTGACCGGTGCGCCGAGCACGGTGGTCAGCCACTCCGCCGTCACATCGGCAGGCTTTTCGATGACAGGGTCGGGGTGGGCTAGCACGTGACCAACCTAGAGCACCCGGCCACGAGCCCACGGCTTTTCGACGCGATCAGTTGACGGGTGTCAAACTCGCCCTGGTCAGTCAGGCTTGTGGCAGTGCGCCGGGGGGGACGGTGCTACATCCAGGGACGGATTGCGATCGAAGAATCCGTACGGTTTGAGCCAGAAGGACACCGTGTCGACGGGCATGATCGGCCAGTCCTCCGGCCGGGTGATGTGATGCAGACCGAATACATACCAGAGCACCACGTCGGTGTTCTCGATCGAACGGTTCGCCCGTGTCCACGCTCCGATGCCTTTGTCTTCGGCCGACTGGTTGACGAATTCGCCTGCAGGCCAACGCTCTTCGGCGTTGTTCGGGGTCACCCACAGCGTATGTCCGATGACGGTGGCGCGTTGGAAGACCGGGGAATCGGGATCGAACATCGGCGGGAACGCGCCCCCTGGCACCAGTTTGTAGGACGGGTTGGTGCCAAGACCGTTGGTGACGTTGGGGTTGACCACCTTCCACGCCCGCTGGGTGGCGTAGTTGGGGTCCTGCATACCCTCGCTCTCGGTGCGCAACGGCACGGTGCGTTGCACCACCGACAGCCCGTAGGGGTTCTCCGGGCCCATCGGCTCGGCGTAGGACTCCGTCATGCAGACGGTGTTCTCGTTGCCGTCGATGTCCATGTCCAGCCGCGCCACCAGGAAGTGCTGATGAAACGGTGCGTAGGTCCGCTCGTCAACCAGCGTGCCGTTCGGATTCGGTGCACCCGGTGCCAGCGGCGTGGTCACCATGATGCCGGTGGCCCTGACCTCGCACTCGATATTGCCGTCCTGGTACAGCCGCCAGTAGACCAGGTATTCGTAGTTGGCCACAGTGACGTGCGAGGAGATGGTCAGCCTGCGCGTCCGGCGCACCTCGGCACCGGCGTCATGGTCGACGTGTTTCCACAACACCGCATTGTCTTCCTCGTGGATGCAGATCGCATTGCGGATCGTGTACGGCTCCCCCTTGCTGTTGTGCAGTGTGGCGTCGAGATAACGGATCTCACCCAGACAGTCACAGCCCAGCTCCAGGGATACCGTCATGAACCCCAGGCCCCACTCGCCGATGTCGAAGGCGGTGCGGCGGTAGTGGTCAACGGAGGGATCGCGGTAGGGCACCATCATCTCGGCGAAGCTCATCCGGTGCGCGATCGACCGAACCCGGTCACCGTCGCGGTAGCCCACCGTGTGCAGGGTCATGCCTTCGCGATGGTTGAATCCCACTCGCAGTGACCAGTTCTGCCATTGCAGCAGGTTGCCGTCGAGGGTGAACGACGGACCTTCCGGCTGGGTGATCTCCAGCGGTTTGAGCGGCTCGCGGGTCCAGCTGGCCTTGATGCGCTCCGGAATGTGTTTGGGCACATACTCGCCCATCACAGTCGGTGATTCAAACCCTCCCCCGGAGGCAAAGGAATCCTCGACACGCAGCAGTTCCATCGAGTTCAGGTCGATGACGCAATGCAGCCCGCTCACCGGGTTCGCGTACGGGTTGGCGCCCGCCGCGTTCTTGCGCCAGGTGTCCGACCAGCCGATGCGGCGATCGCGGTACTCCGGTGGCGCGACGGCCTCACCGTAGGTCCAGGTGTCCATGAAGACGTTCTCTATATCGGTGATACCGCGCTTGGCCAGTGCTGCGATGACCTCGGGATGGTTGCGCAAGACCTGGTCGCATTCGACGAACTCATCGACGGTGAAGTTGGCCTGTACCCCCGGGACGTGTTCGAAGGACTCCACCCGGTCATCGGTCAGCGACACCACGCTCTTGTAGGTGGCGTTCTCTGAACGCTTGAGGCACAGCACGACGGCCTTGCGGGCCGGCCGGGTCGCACCGCCGGACTGTTCGTATGCGGCAAGCGCCGCCTTGGCGGGTTCCTGCATTTCGATGCAGGCGATGCGCCAACCCTCCCCGACCTCGTGCTCGCGATTCAAGATGGCGGCGACCGCACTGAATTCTTCGGCAGAGAGCGGATCCAGTGGGTGATCGGGCGTCGGGCTGACGGTTTGGCTCATGACTCCATCCTCGGTCAACGGTTTCAGTCGTGCAGCCGAAATCGCAGACCTTTACTGCGCGAGGGTGAACCCTTCCCACGCCGTCCGCCGATCAGGATGGGGATCGAATTCGACCCTTGATCGGCGGTCGAAGACCATCACCGCCCGTTCGGCGGCGTCATAGGCGGGCCAGTCCTCACCGGGGACGCCGCTGCTGCTGAACGACCGCCAGCGTGACTGGACATCCCTGCTGACGCGGCGTGCCGAACTACGATCACCGGCCGCGGTGAGCACCGAACCGAATCGCCCGCGGTACACATCGAAGACGGCCAGCATCTCGGTGCCATGGGTGGCGCCGAGTCCCGTCCAATGCAGGGTGCGCGGCGCGTAGTCGTAGCGGTACACATACGTCGGGGCGTACCTGCTGTGGGCGTCGCCGATCTGCCAGGCCGCCGAACTGAACGCGAAATCACCGCCGAGCCGAATACACGCGGCGGTGCTGGGATAGCCCGGATAGGCGGCGGTGATCCGGTCCCTCGCGTCGGGCCCCGCCTCGGCCAGCAGCGCCTCGATCAACGGTTCTGTGGTCGGCAGCAGTTTGAGGAACCGGGTGAACAGTTTGGCCTCCTCGGCGTTGTTGCCGACGATCAACGGCACCCGGTGCGCCTTACCGGTAGCCATGGCCTCGATCGGGTCCAGTGGCAGCACATCATCGCCAAAGGATGGGCCCGCCGGGAAGGCGCCGAGCATATCCCGGTTGCCGTGGGAGATCAGTTCGTCGAGCGCGTCGACGAGCTCACCGGGCGTGGCCTGCATCAGTGCAGCGCCGGCATCCTCGCGCCTGGCCCCGATGATCCCGGCGAAGCGCTGCGCGAACTGCTTCGCGACCTCGGCAGAACGAACCATACCCGCGGCGGGACTCTCCGAAATGACTTGGCGGAAAAGGCCTTTCGCCGACGGAACCGCCAGCAGGGTGGCCACGGCCTGCGCCCCGGCGCTTTCACCGAAGATCGTGACATTTTCCGGGTCACCGCCGAAGGCGCCGATATTCTCACGCACCCACTGCAGCGCCAGCACCAAATCACGCAGAAACAAATTGCTGTCGATGGTGACGTCATTCGTCGACAGTGACGACAGATCAAGACACCCCAGCGGGCCGAGTCGGTAGTTCACCGAGACGTACACACAACCGCGCCGCGCCAGAGCGGCACCGTCGTACAACACCGTCGCCGAGCTGCCGAGGATATAGGCACCACCGTGGACGAAGACCATCACCGGCAGCGGGCCCTGTGCGGGTTCCGCCGGCGCGACGACGTTGAGGGTCAGACAGTCCTCGCCCATCGGCTGGTATTTCCCGAGCCCGGTGACGGTGTACTTACGCTGCTGGGGTGCGCAGTTGGCGAACCCGTGGCAGTACCGCACACCCCGCCACGGCTCGGCCGGTCGCGGGGCGCGGTAGCGCAGCGGGCCGACCGGCGGCTTCGCGTAGGGAATGGAACGCCAACGGTTTACGCCGTCACGGGTGAATCCCTCGACGGTTCCGGTGGAGATGTTCGCGCGGACGGTGTGTTCGTGCATACCCCGACGTTAGCGAACAGGTGTCGAACCGGCCGGATGGCACTACCGTGACGGATATGCGGATTTTCCTGCCGGTCGCGGCGTTGCTGCTGATCGCGGGTTGCTCCGGATCAGGTGACGAGGCCAACGGCACCTCGGCGGCCACGTCGCCACCACCGGTGAGCAGTTCGAGTTCCCCGAAAACGACACCCCCTGCTGCGGCCACGCCGCCCGTCGACGGTGCACCGATCGCCGCCGTCATCACGTGGGTGGAGGCAGGACAACCTGCAGAACTGAGCGGATTTCACAGCGCCACCCGCGACGGCCGCACCACCCAACTCGACGACGGTGTTGCTTTCACCACACCGTCGGGGAAAACCACCTGCATGACGGGTATGACGAACGACGACAACGGCGAGCTGGCGTGCTTGGCCGAGCTCACCGCCGGGCCCGCCAAGCCGGCCGCTGCCGGCCCGGACGGGCAATGGATCCCCGGCTGGATCGACTATCCCGGCGCCACCCTGACTGTGGGCGGCCTGCACGGCGACCCGGCGCAGTTCGGCTACGGCACGGGCCAGGAACTCGCCTACGGTCAACGCCTGAAGTTCGGCGACTATCAGTGCCGCACGGACCAGGTCGGCCTGTTCTGCGTCAACTACGCACATCAAAGTGCCGCCCGCATCAGTGATGCCGGTGTCGTGGCGTTCGGCTGCCTGCGCGCAGTGGATCCACCCGCCGACGAACTGGTCGGCTGGAAGTTCGGCTGCTGACGTTTTCCCCGCGAGCAGACGGAGACGTCCCCCGCCCGTCGGCGTGTCTGGGGTACTTTCCGTCTGCTCGCGGGAAAAAAGTCAGGCGAGCAGCAGTGCCTTCAGGGCGTCGTTGTACCGCCGGTCCACCCAGTCGGCGAATGTCGGCGCCGAAGCGATCTGGCCGGATTCGGCGAACAGATCGGCCAGGGCCTGCTCGGAGGCCACCACCTCGTCGTTCAGGGCCGTCGGCAACCGCTGGCTGCGGCCCTGGGAAACCTCGGCCACCTTCGGGTCAAGACCGACTGCGGCGGCGTAACTCTGGGCCCACTCCTGCGGGTTGTCCTTGGCCCAGCGCGCGGCTTTCTCGAACCGCACCAACAGATCGGCCAGCGCGGTGTTGCGTTTCGGGTCGGCCAGCGCCGCATCGGAGGCGATACCGAACCAGTACCCGTTGGTGACGCCCTTGGCCTCACCGATGCTGCGCACATCGATCTGCTGCTCGGCCTGCGCGGTATAGGGGTCCCAGATGGCCCAGGCATCGGCCTGGCGTTGGCTGAATGCCGACAGCGCATCGGCGGGCTGCAGGAAGACCAGGGTCACATCCGAGGGTGTGAGACCCGCCTTCTGCAGCTGCCCCAGGATATGGCCGTGGGCCGAACTGCCCTTGCCGACAGCGATGGACTTGCCGCGCAGATCCGCGATCGACGTGATCGGCGAATCGGCATGCACCAGGATCTGGTCACCGACCCCGCCACCGTCGTAGGCGGATACCACTTTCACCTTCGCACCTGCGGCAGCACCGAAAATCGGTGGGGTGTTGCCGGTGATCGCGAAGTCGATCTTGCCGGCCGTGGCGGCCTCGATCTGCGGCGGTCCGGACGTGAAGGTGGAGAACTGCACCTGATACGGCAGGTTGTCGAGCTGCCCGGCCGCACGCAGAAGCGATTCGGTGCCGCCCTTCTGGTCGCCCACTTGCAGTGTCAGCCCGGCGAGCTCGGACACCGGGACGGTCTCGGGCGCCGCGGAAGAAGCCGTCTCGCCGCTTTCGCGCGACACACAGGATGCCAGAAGCACCGGCAGCAACAGGACTGCGGCCAGGCGCGCGATCGAGGCTGATCGCCGTATCTGGGGCATGGAAGTTCCCTTCTCAGTACGGAATTGCGGTCAGAACCGGACGCCGAGCCGGTCGAGCAGTTCGACGCGGCTGCGCTCGGTGTCGGCGGACGGCTCGCCCGGTGGGCGCCGTGGATCGGTGATCTCGAGCGTGTGCACCACCTGACCGTCTTCCAGGACCAGCACCCGATCAGCCAGGGCGACCGCCTCATCGACATCGTGGGTGACCAGCAGGACGCCGAATTCGTGGGTGCGCCACAGATCGAGCAGCAGTGCCCGCATCGACAGTCGCGTCAGCGCGTCCAGGGCGCCGAACGGCTCGTCGAGTAGTAGCAGGTCGGGTTCGGCGACGAGCGCTCGTGCCAGCGAAACCCGTTGCGCCTGACCGCCGGACAGCGTCGACGGCCAGACGTCGGCGCGGTCGGCGAGCCCGACATCGGTCAGTGCGCGCGACACCCTGGCCGACACTTCGGCGCGCGGCAGCCTGATCATGGTCAGGCCGTAGCCGACATTGGTCGCCACATCGCGCCACGGGAACAACCGGGGCTCCTGAAAGGCGATGGCGGGCGCACCGGAGACCACGCGCTCTCCGGTGTGGTCATCGGACAGACCGGCCAACACGCGCAGCACCGTCGACTTACCTGACCCGCTACGGCCGATCAGCGCCACGATCTCGCCGGCGCCGATCCGCACCGACACGGACCGGAGCACCTGATGGCTGCCGTACCACTTGTCGACATGGCGCAGTTCGCCGGCCGCTGCCGTCTTACGCTCGGACGTGACTGTCATGACCGGTACCTGCACGCCCGTCGTTCGAAGGCCCGCACGATCGCGTCAGTCGTGATGCCCAGCAGTGCGTAGACGATCAGCCCGAAAATGATGATGTCGATGCGCAGAAAGTCACGGGCGTTGTTGATCAGGAAGCCGATACCGCTGCCGGCGTTGATCTGCTCGGCGACGATCAGCGTGAGCCAGGCGATGGCCAAAGACTGACGCAGGCCGACCAGCACCTGTGGCGCCGCACTGGGGACGATGATGGTCCGCAATCGCTGCCACAAGGAAAACCCAAGCACCTGAGCGGTTTCGAACAATTTGGGGTCGACCTGCCGGATCGCCGAGAAGGTATTCAGGTACAGCGGGAAGCTCACGCCCAGCGCTACCAGCAGCACCTTCGGCAGCTCCCCGATCCCGAACCAGATGATGAACAGCGGGATCAGACCCAGATGCGGTAGCGCCCGCAGCATTTGCATCGGCGGGTCGACGGTCGCCTCGAACCAGTGCGACAACCCGACAGCGATGCCAAGGCCGATACCGATCGTGCCGCCCAGCGCCAACCCCTGCACCACCCGCCAGCCCGAAACACCAAGAGCGTCAACGAGTTGGCCATTGCGGATCAGCTCAACGCCGGCATCGGCAATGAGCGACGGCGCGGGTAGCACGTCCTGCGGAATCCAGCCGAGCGCACTACCGAGCTGCCAGAGCGCCAGCAACACCACCGGCGACGCGAAACGCAGGATTGTCCAGCGGCGCTGCCACAGCCAGCCGACATCAGAAGGTGGCGCGACCGCAGAAGCGGCCAACGCATGGGGGCTGGACACGAGACGATGCTATGGAGCGGCGGTGAGGGTGCCCAGGGTTAGATTCCGCGTGAAAAAAACCCGTCCCGCCCCTGATCGGGGGCGGGACGGGCATTTCCCACAGTGTCTATCAGCGGAGGGTCAGCCGAAGGTGGTGTTTCCGGTGACCAGCTTGGCCGTCACCGGTTTGCCGTTGATGGTCGAGGTGAACGTGCCGAGCTGGAGCTGCGCGGCCTGCTGCAGAATCCGCTTGTTGCGCACGGCGTTACGGAACTGCAGATCCTTGAGCTGCTGCAGTTCAGCCTGCTCGAAATCGCGACCGGTGATGCCGCCGTTGAACTGCACGCCCGTGAAGGTGCCATCGGGGCGGACCACCCACGACGCCCGAACCCCGTCGAGCTCAGCGGTGTACATCCCGGCCGGGTTCGCGACCTGCGGTGCGCTGAAGTGATATGCCACCCCGTCCATCGTCAGGTCTCCCTCGACAGTGTTGCCATCGGTTCCGGCAACTGAAGCCTTGAGTGTGTCCTGGAACTTGCCGGTGATATCGAGGGCGCCGTCGGTCTGCTTGCCGAAGAACCAGGCTTCGTCCTTGCTGCCGTCGCAGGCATAGGCGACCACCTTCTCGCCGTCGACGGCGACCCCGAGGGTCATGGTGCCACCATTGGCCATGGGCATATCGGCGATGTAGCGGGCGTCGGCCGGGAAGGCGTCGGCGACCTCCGCCGACGTCGGAGCGGCGGTCGACGGGGCGGAACTGGCCTCGGTCGACGTGCCACCGGAGCATGCGGTCAGGGTGCTGAAGGCGAGGAGGGCGCTGGCACCGAGGATCAGGGAGCGGATGTGCTTTCTCATGTCAACCAGCATGGTCTGCGGCCACCCACGTTACATGAAGATCCCATGGAGATTGCGTGGAGATCGTTCCGTGTCAGTCCGGTACACGGTCATTCCGGTGCGCGCAGGAACGCCGACACCTCGTCCCGGAAAACCTCCCAGGCCGGCTCGGCGGCGGTGAGGAGATGGTTTTTGCTGTCCAGGGCGACCAGCTCGGAGTTCGGGATCAGCTCGGCCAGCTCCTGTCCCGCGTGCATCGGGACCCGGTGATCGTCTCGCGAATGCATGATCAAGGTCGGGCAGCGCACCGCGCGGGCAAGTTCACGCACGTCGATGGTGGCGAATTCCTCCAGGAATCGCACAGCGTTCTCCGGTGAGGTGGTGCGGCGCTGCAGTTGGTCGAAGGCCGCCCAGTCCGCGCGCGTGCCGTCGGGTAGGAACTGCGCGGCGAACACCTGCCGGAAGGCGGGATCATCGCGACCCCAGCCGACCCGCGCGAGATCGAGATCCAGTGCAGCGGCACTCTTCTCCTCGTCGCTGACGGCCCGCGCTGCCCGGCCACGGGCGTAGGCACCACAGAGCACCAGTTTGCTGACCTGTTCGGGATGCTTGGCCGCATAGGCCACTGCGACCGCACCGCCCTGAGATACCCCGAGTAGCGGAAACCGTTGCAGCCCAAGGGCATCGACAACCGATTCGAGGTCGGCCACCCAGTCCGAGAAGGTGAATTCACCGGCCTCCCAGTCGGATAGGCCGCACCCACGTTCGTCGTAACGGATGAAAGTGTGCTCCGCGGACAGATCCCGCACCCAATGCCGCCACACCGGGCTCTCGATGTCGTAGCCCAGGTGGGTCATCCAGTTGGCGGCCCGTACCAGCGGCGGCCCTTCGCCAGAGACCGCGTAGGCCAACCGGACTCCGTCGAGTGCCCGGGTGAACGCGATGTGCTGGCGCGGCGGCGGGAGCTCGGTATCCGGTGCGGGCTCTGGTACCGCCGGGACCGATACCTCCGCTTCCCGCAGTGTGCCGACGAACTGATAGCCGCGGCCGCGGACGGTACGGATGAAGCGTTGCGATTCGCCGTCATCCCCGAGCGCACGACGAGCGGCCTTGATCCGACTGGTCAGCGCGGCCTCCCCGACGAACCGGCCGCCCCATACCGCGTCGAACAGTTCTTCTTTGGTGACGAGGCGCTCATGGTTGCCGACGAGTTGAGTGAGCACATCGAACACCTGCGGCTCGACCCGGATCGCGGTGCCGTTCCCGCGTAATTCGTATTGCGCGGTGTCGAGTTCGAAGTCGTCGAATCGCCATACGACGCCGGCAACCGGGCCAGGCGGCGGCGCGGCAGGTGGCGAGGTCATGGCGCATATCGTAGCTGTGGATCTGCTGTACGCGGGATGCCGAACACCGGGCAGGCGGCTCGCGATGGCCCTGTGATAGCTGGACGCTCGTGCCGTTAGCGCCACCCGTCGGCGGCCTTGGCGGCCCGCATCAGCGCATCGCACAGTTCCCGCAATTCCGGCCCATCGGCACCCTCGTCGACCGCCGTGGCGACGTCTTCGGCGGCGCATCGAACCTGGAAGACGCGGTCGGACAGCTCGGCGGCCTCCTCGGCGGAAAGAACCACCGCATCCTCCGGTACCGACGTCCCCTTGACCATGGATCGCTGCTCGTAGGCCCGCTGGCGACAGGACTGCCGGCAGTACTGCCTGCGCCGACCCAGGCCGGCATCAGCCACGTCCCGCCCGCACCAACGGCAGGGCTGGGGACGCGATCGGCGGCTCACGGAGGACGACTCTAAACCGGCTTCTGCCCCATTGCGGGTATCCTGGACAATCGGGTCGCGTTGAATCGGTCGCGTTGATGGGGAACTCAGCCGACTGCCGCCGCGTTGTACATCCGGTAGAACTGCGTTTAAGGAGTGATGACGATGGCTGATCGTGTTTTGAGGGGTAGTCGCCTCGGAGCTGTGAGCTACGAGACCGACCGCAACCACGACCTGGCGCCGCGTCAGGTCGCCCGTTACCGGACGGACAATGGCGAAGAGTTCGACGTCCCGTTCGCTGATGACGCCGAGATCCCCGGCAACTGGCTGTGCCGCAACGGCTTGGAAGGCACGCTGCTCGAAGGTGACCTGCCCGAGCCCAAGAAGGTCAAGCCGCCGCGTACGCACTGGGACATGCTGTTGGAGCGCCGTTCCGTCGACGAGCTCGACGAGCTGCTCAAGGAACGCCTGGACATCATCAAGACCAAGCGCCGCGGCTAAATTCCAGCCCAGCGACGACAAACGCGAGTGTGCCTCTGCACACTCGCGTTTTTTGTTGTCTTAGCGGCGCCGAACTACCGCACGATGCCGCGGGCGTGGTCCAGCCGGCCGCCCACACCCCAACGGGCCACCTTGACCAGCGCTTCCCTGATATTCGACCCGCTCATCTTCGAGACCCCCAGCTCGCGCTCGGTGAAGGTGATGGGTACCTCGACGACCTTGAAGCCGTTGTTGATGGCCCGCCAGGTGAGGTCGATCTGGAAGCAGTAGCCCTTCGAGTCCACGGCCGCCAGGTCGATCTTCTCCAGCACTTCGCGGCGGTAGGCGCGGTAACCAGCGGTGATGTCGTGTATGTCGACACCGAGCAGCACCCGTGAATAGGTGTTCGCGGTCTTCGACAGCACCAGCCGCCGCCACGGCCAGTTGCGTACCGTTCCCCCGCTGACATACCGGGAACCGATCACCAGATCGGCGCCCGCGTCGACCGCATCGAGCAGTCGGATCAGCTGCTCCGGTGCGTGGCTGCCGTCGGCGTCCATCTCCACCAGAACCGAATACTGGCGATTCAGACCCCAGGCGAACCCGGCCAGATAGGCCGCTCCGAGGCCGTCCTTGGCGGTCCGGTGCATGACATGGACACGGTCGGTATCTGCCAGCGCCAGCTCGTCGGCGAGCTTCCCGGTGCCGTCGGGACTGCCGTCGTCAACGATCAGCACGTGCACATCCGGCAACGCTGCATGCACCCGCCGCATGATGATGGGCAGGTTTTCCAACTCGTTGTACGTCGGGATGATCACCAGGGTGCGCCCGCTAGGACGCTCGCCGTCACCGGTGGTCATGTTGCTCCTCTTTATCGTCAAAACTGTCATCGTCGGACTCGGCTACGGCCAGATCCGACTGGGTCGTGGGCTCGTCGCCGTCATTTTCCAGCTGGGGCCGGCGGCGGCGAGTCAGTCGCGTCAACCCTCCATTGTGCATTATCGCGGCCAAAACAGCGGCAATACCGGCTGCGACCAGCGCATATTGCGTTATAGGCCCCCATTTCGACGCCGGTGTCAGCGACGTCTTCAATCGGATCTGCATGTCCAGAAAGGCCGGCTCGAAGAAATTCGTCCGCGCCAGTTCGCGGCCATCCGGTGCGAGCACCGCACTGATCCCCGTGGTCCCGGCCACGATGACGTAGCGGTCGTGTTCCACGGCGCGGGCCTTGGCGAAGGCCAGTTGCTGTTCACTCATCGCCTGGTTGAAGGTGGCGTTGTTGGCGGGAACAGCAATCAGCTGAGCGCCATTGAGCACCGATTCCCGTGCCGCGCGATCGAAGATGACCTCCCAACAGGTGGTCACGCCGATCGGTACGCCCGCCGCGTGCACCACGCCGTTCCCGCCACCGGGCACGAAGTACCCGGCCCGTTCGGCGTAGGACGACAGGTGGGTGAAAAAACTCCGCCACGGCAGGTATTCACCGAAGGGTTGAATGATCTGTTTGTCGTGACGCTCCCCCGGCCCGGTGACCGGATCCCACACGATCACCGTGTTGGACGCGGCCGGGTTGTCCCTGCTCGACTCGGGACGCGCCACCACCCCACCCACCAGGATCGGCGCGCCGATCGCCTGCGCGGCGGTGGTGATCTGTGCGCGGGCATCGGGATTGGCCAGCGGATCGATATCTGAGGAGTTCTCCGGCCAGATGACGAACTGTGGTTGCGGTGCCCGCCCCGCACGCACCTCGGCGGCCAGCCGAAGGGTTTCCGCGACATGGTTGTCCAACACAGCGCGGCGTTGAGCATTGAACTCCAGGCCGAGTCGCGGCACGTTGCCCTGGATTGCCGCGACGGTCACCGTCGGCTCATTTCCCGACCCCGCACCCGATTTGCGGACGTGCGGAAACGCCAGCGCCGTCGATAGCAGCACCACCGCGATGGCGACACCGGGCAGAACCACCGACGGTGGCCGGCCGGCGCTGTTCTCGCGGTGATCTCGTTGCCACCAGGCCAGTACTTCCAGTCCGATCGCGGCGACACTGCTGCCGACCAGCACCACCGCCAGCGATACCGCAGGTGCGCCGCCCAGAGCCATCAGCGGCAGGAACGGACCGCCTGTCTGACCGAAAGCGACTACCCCCCAAGGGAATCCGCCGAAGGGAACGTTGACCTTGAGCCATTCCGCCACGATCCAGACCAACGCAAACCACAGCGGCCAGCCGGGCAGAGTACGCACGACCGTGGCCAGCAGCCCGAATACCGCAGGGAAACACGCGCACATCACCGCGAGCCCGATCCAGGGCGCGGCGCCGACGAGTCCGCTGACCCACGGCAGCAGTGGCAGATAAAACGCGAGCCCGAACAAGAAGCCGTACCCCACACCGCCCACCCGGGTGGTCGATTGCCGCGTCAGCACGACGGCGAAGATCGCCACCGCGACGACGGCCGCCCACCACCACCCGATCGGCGGGAAGCTCGCACACATCAACAGTCCGGCGCCGATGGTGGCGCACAACCTCGGCAGTCTCGGCACCAGCGAGTTCAGTGCGCGCTCGCCATACCTGCGCAGCCGATGGGGCCCGGGCGGGTCGTGCGGCGGGGTGTCGGCCTCATCGACCTGTTCGGCGGCGTCAGGCATCGGCGCGCCCATACAGCGCGACACCACGGTGCACGGTCTGGCGGCACACCGGTAAGGCGTCGTCAGGGTGCAGTCGGGGCAGGGCGGGCACCCGAGATCGAGGATCGGTCGACCACCGCGCGACGTCATCGGCCGGCGCGGTCACCACCAGGTCACCGGGCTCCCAGATCGCGTACGACGCCATGGCCCCCGGCACCAGCGTGCCCGTCACGCCGTCGTTCACCCCGCCCGCCCGCCAGGCACCTCTGGTGGCCGCCGAGAACGCCGCCCGTGCCGATACCGCACTGCCCGCAGTCTGGTGCCGAGTGGCGGCGCGGACACTCTCCCACGGATTGATGCTGGTCACGGGGGTGTCGGAACCGAATGCGAGTGGCACGCCTTGCGATGCTAACAGCGCCAGCGGGTTGAGCCGCTGAGCTCGGTCGGGCCCAAGGCGCTGGGCGTACATCCCATCGCTGCCACCCCAAAGCGCGTCGAACGCGGGTTGCACGCTGGCAATCACACCCCAGGCACCCAGCTTCGCCGCCTGGACGTCGTCCACCATCTCCAGGTGCTCCAGGCGATGCCCACACCGGGCGAGCGCCGGGATACCGACCCGCTCGACCACTCGCTCCAACGCACCGACGACCGCGCTGACCGCGGCGTCCCCGATCACATGGAAGCCGGCTGTCACCCCAGCCTCGGTACACGCCAACAGATGCGCGGTGATGGCGTCGATATCGAGGTAGCAGTTGCCGCAACGCTTCGGTGCGTCGGTATACGGAGCGCCCAGCCATGCGGTGTGCGATCCCAGCGCACCGTCGACGAACAGATCTCCTGCCAGCCCGTTCGCTCCCGTGGTCTCGACCAGCGCGCGGGCGTCGGCAGCGCTGGTCACCGCCTCACCCCAGTAACCGGTGACGTCCACGCCGTGCCGGGTGGCGCGCAATTCGTGCCAGTCGTCGAGACCACCGATATCGGGTCCCGCGCATTCGTGCACCGCGACGATCCCGGCGGCCGCCGCGGCATCGAGGGTGGCGGTCCTGGCCTCGGCGCGCTGGTCAGCGGTGAGCAGTCCGCGGGCGTGGGCACGTACCCGGTGGTGCGCGTCGGCACTGAGCGGGTGTTGCTCATCGAACCCTCCGGCATCGCAGAGATCCGGTACCCGGGCCCGCAGTGCGGTCGATGCCAGCGCCGAATGCACGTCGATCCGCGCCAGGTAGGCCGCCCGCCCGCCGACGGCGGCATCAAGTTCGGCGGTTAGCGGTGCGCGGCGCTCAGGCCAGCCCGACTCGTCCCAGCCGTGGCCCCAGATGATCGGGAGGTCGTGGCTGGCGGCGTACGCGGCGATCCGGCGCAGACAGTCCACAACCGAGGTGGCAGCGCGCAGATCGAGCCCGGTGATGGCCAGACCGGTGGCGGTGACATGCACATGGCTGTCCACGAACGCCGGCGTCACGAAGCCGCCGGCCAGGTCGACGATCTGGGCGTCGGGGAATTGGGTGCGGGCGATATCGTCGCTGCCCAGCCACGCGACCGTCTCGCCGCGAACGGCCATCGCGGTCGCATCGGGGTGCGTCGGGCTGTGGATGCGCCCGCCCACAAGCAGCGTCGTTGTCACGGACGAAAAACTACGCTGCAGGTCGTGGCGCGTTTCTACTCGGGCTTGCGCGCGATGACGACGGGCAGCGCCGGATCCGGTTGCGCCTGGGTGCCCGGGTTGGTGTCCTGCACGTCGAGGACCTCACCGTCGATATAGTCGCCGCGACCCTGACCGGGCACGTTGATACCGCTGAGGTTCACTCCGTTGAGGTTGACGAACGCCATCTGCCTGGCGAAGGTGCGGGCGGCGAGGGCGCCGGCCAGCGGCCGGACAGCGGCCCGGGTGGGCGGCAGCAGCATCAGCGTTCCGACCGCGGTGCTGACCAGCCCAGGCACGAATACCAGCAGGGTGCCAATCGCCACCAGCGCGCTGTCTGTGACGGCGCCCTGGGGGTCACCTGCCCCGCGGCGCAATTTCGCCAGTTGGCGACGGAGCTGAGAGCCGGCCAACGCCATGCCGAGCACGGAGACCCCGAGGACCAGCAGCAAGGTCCAGCCGATCCCAATCGTCGACGCCAGCGCGATCACCACCGCCAGTTCGATGAGGGCGTAGACCAAAAACAGTCGCATGACCATGTGGGTTCAACGCACCGGCGCAGGTGTGGGTTCCGCGTGACGGCTAAGAAGCTGCTTAGGGAGCTTCTATCGCTTGTACCTCTATGGCGGCGTGCACCTTGTCGACACCACCGCGCACGATGGCCTGCGGGATCCACCACCACGCGTGCCACCAGTAGCGCCTGGTCACCATGTCGAACACCCGCCGGGTCTCGGACTTCGGCAGATTCCTGGCCACCGCTTCTACGGGTTCACCTTTGGGTTTGCCGAGCACGCCGCATTTCTGGATGGTGACCCGTGGGGTGTTGTTGATCCGCTTGGTCTTCCAGGAGCCGTCGTCGGTGCTGATCAGTAGCTTGCCCTCGTGGGGCACACCCCACACCGGGGTGGGCTTTGGCCGCCCATCCTTGGTGAAGGTGGTCAACAACAAGTACTTCTCTTGTGACACCTCGGCGAAGCTCGGCGCCATCAGATCGCTTCTTTGAGCTCGAGCCCGACGTTGTTTTTCATCCCGCCGCGCAGCTTGCTGAAGAGGTTGAACGTCTTGCCCAGCAGGCCGTAGCGCTTGGCGATCGCGTCGTAGACCGCACCCGTCTCAGATTTGTCGAGGATCGCGGCGCTGGCCTCGATGGCCTCACTTTTCGGCTTGCCTGCGCGGTCACATATCGCGAGTGTGACGCGCGGGGTGTTGCGGATCCGCTTGACCTTCCATGACTTCTCCACCGTGATGACGACGAGCCTGCCCTTATCGTCGGGCGCGGCCCAGACCGCTGTCGGTTTGGGCTTACCGTCCTTGGTGAAGGTCGTCAGCAGGATGTACTCGGCCTTGGAGATATCGGCAAATGTCGGCGCCATGCGGCCAATCTAGCTGGGGTCAGCCCTCTAAGTCGCCCTCGGTTTCCAACAGCACCGTTCGCAGTGCGTCGACGGTCGCCTGCTCGGGTTCGGCCCACATGCCCCGGCCGACCGCTTCCAGCAACCGTTCCGCCATCCCGTGCAGCGCCCACGGATTCGATTCGTCCATGAACTTGCGGTTCTCCGGATCCAGGACGTACTGGGCGGTGAGTTGCTCATACATCCAGTCGGCCATCACGTGTGCGGTGGCGTCATAGCCGAACAGATAGTCGACCGTCGCGGCCATCTCGAAAGCACCCTTGTAGCCGTGCCTGCGCATCGCCGACATCCAGCGCGGGTTGACCACCCTGGCGCGGAAGACGCGGGTGGTCTCCTCCGACAGCGTGCGGGTGCGCACCGCGTCCGGTCGGGTGTTATCGCCGATATAGGCCGCAGGGGCTTTACCCGTCAGCGCGCGGACGGTGGCGACCATGCCGCCGTGATACTGGAAGTAGTCATCGGAATCGGCGATATCGTGCTCGCGGGTATCGGTGTTCTTGGCCGCCACCGCTATCCGGCGGTATTGGCGGTTCATATCGTCGGCTGCGGGTGCGCCGTCGAGCTCTCTGCCATAGGCGAAACCACCCCAGGCGGTGTACACCTCGGCCAGATCGGCATCATCGCGCCAGTTTTTGCTGTCGATCAATTGCAGCAGACCAGCGCCGTAGGTGCCGGGCTTGGAACCGAAAATCCTTGTGGTGGCGCGGCGTTGGTCGCCGTGCTCGGCCAAGTCGGCCTCGGCGTGGGCGCGCACAAAATTGTCCTCGGCGGCCTCGTGCAGACCCGCGACCAGCCGTACCGCGTCATCGAGCATCGTCACCACATGCGGGAAGGCATCGCGGAAGAACCCGGAGATGCGGACGGTGACGTCGATGCGTGGCCGGCCCAGCTCTTCGAGTGAGATCGACTCGAGGTCGACGACGCGACGCGACGCCTCATCCCAGACCGGTCGAACACCAAGCAGCGCAAGGACTTCGGCGATGTCATCGCCGGACGTCCGCATCGCCGAGGTGCCCCACACCGAGAGCCCGACCGATTGCGGCCACTCCCCGTAATCAGCCTGATAACGCTCCAGCAGCGAATCGGCCATTGCCACACCGGTTTCCCAGGCCAGCCGCGACGGCACCGCTTTGGGGTCGACGGAATAGAAATTGCGTCCGGTCGGCAATACGTTGACCAGTCCGCGCAACGGTGACCCGGATGGCCCCGCAGCGATGAAGCGACCGTCCAAGGCGCGCAACACCTGACTGATTTCCCCTGCGGTGCCAGCCAATCGGGGTACCACCTCGGTGGCGGCGAACCGCAACACCGACGCGACGTCCGCCGCGTTGGGCAGGTGTGCGGTCAGAGCGGGCACCGCCTCAGGATCCCACCCGGTGTCCTGTAACGCGGCGACCAGTGCGCGCGCGGTGCTCTCTGCTTCGTCGACCGATACCCGATCGTCGGTGCCGTCCTCGGCCAACCCCAGCGCCTGACGCAACCCTGGTACCGAATGCTCGCCGCCGAAGAGCTGACGGGCCCGCAGCATCGCCAGCACCAGATCCAATTCGACACTGTCGGTGGGCCGTTGACCGAGTATGTGCAGACCGTCACGGATCTGGACATCCTTGATTTCGCAGAGCCAACCGTCGACGTGGAGCAACATATCGTCGAAGGTGTCTTCTTCGGGACGCTCGGCCAGACCCAGATCGTGATCCATCTTGGCCGCCCGCATCAACGTCCAGATCTGCTGGCGGATGGCGGGCAGCTTGCCAGGATCGAGGGTGGCGATATTGGCGTGCTCGTCGAGAAGCTGTTCGAGCCTGGCGATATCGCCGTAGCTTTCGGCTCTGGCCATGGGCGGGATCAAATGGTCGACCAGGACCGCATGCGCCCTGCGCTTGGCCTGGGTGCCTTCTCCTGGGTCGTTGACCAGGAACGGGTACACCAGCGGCAGATCACCCAGCGCCGCGTCCGAACCGCAGGATGCGGACATCCCCAGCGTCTTGCCGGGCAGCCATTCCAGGTTGCCGTGTTTGCCCAGGTGCACCACGGCGTCGGCGTGGAAACTGTCACTGAAGCTGTTGTCGAGCCAGCGGTAGGCGGCCAGATAGTGATGACTGGGCGGCAGGTCCGGATCGTGATAGATGGCGACCGGATTCGCCCCGAAACCACGGGGCGGCTGCACCAGCAGCACGACATTCTCGGATTGCATTGCCGCGACGACGATCTCACCATCGGGATCTTGACTGCGGTCGACGAACAGTTCACCCGGCGGTGGGCCCCAGTGCTTGACGATGGCGTCGGCGAAATCGGTGGGCAGGGTGGCGAACCAGGCGCGGTACTCCTTGGCGGGCACCCGGATCGGATTGCCCGCCAGTTGTGTTTCGGTCAGCCAGTCCGGGTCCTGTCCCCCACGCTCGATCAGTGCGTGGATCAGCGCATCACCGTCGGAGGCTGCCACACCGGGGACCTCGCCGATCCGGTAACCCGCCTCGCGCATCTCCTGCAGCAGCGCCACCGCACTGGCCGGGGTGTCGAGACCGACGGCGTTACCGATCCTGGCGTGCTTGGTGGGATAGGCCGAAAAGACCAGCGCCACCTTCTTATCGGCAGCGGGGATCTGACGCAGCCGGGCGTGGCGGACCGCGAGACCGGCGACCCGCGCGCACCGCTCGGGGTCGGCGACATAAGAGATCAGGCCCTCGTCGTCGATCTCCTTGAACGAGAACGGGACCGTGATGATGCGGCCGTCGAATTCGGGCACCGCCACCTGAGTCGCGACGTCCAGGGGCGACATGCCGTCGTCGTTATCCACCCACTGGCCCCGCCCACTGGTCAGGCACAGGCCCTGCAGAATCGGAACATCCAGCGCAGCAAGGTGTTCGACATTCCAGGCGTCATCGTCACCGCCGGCCCCGACGGTGGCCGGGATGGCGGCGCCTGCCGCAAGCACCGTCACCACCATGGCGTCGGCGGTGGCCAGCAGCTCCATCAGTTCCGGCGCCGGCGCGCGAAGCGACGCACAGTAGATGGCCAGTGGCCGACCGCCTGCGGTGTGGATGGCGTGGCACAGAGCGCCGATGTATGCGGTGTTGCCCGCCAACTGCTGCGCGCGGTAGAAGAGCACGGCGATCGTCGGTCCGTCTGCGTTGACAACGCCGCCCGCCGGACAGTCCAGCACGCCCCAGCTCGGGATGACCGCAGGCGGGGTGAAGCCGTATCCGGTCATCAACACGGTGTCGGACAGGAAGCGATGTAAGTTGACCAGATTCTCGCTGCCACCCTGGGCCAGGTAGATGTGGGTCTGCACGGCGATACCGGCCGGCACGGTGGAGCGTTCCATCAAATCGGCGTCGGGCGCCTGTTCGCCGCTGACCACCACGGTCGGCACCCCACTGGCGGTCAGGATGTCGATACCGTCCTGCCACTCCCGATACCCGCCGAGGAACCGGACCACCACGATGTCCACCCCGTCGAGCAGGGCGGCGAGTTCACCGGCGAGGTCGCTGGTCAGCAACCGCGACGGGTTGGCCCAACGAAAGTTCGCACCGCTGGCACGTGCCGTGATCAGGTCGGTATCGGAGGTCGACAACAGAAGCACAATCGGATCAGGCACACGCTCTTTCTACCCCACAACGGTTGCAGCACCGTTGCGTCGCGCCCCCTAGAGCCTGCGCATCTCCCGGCTCATCCTGGACTTCTCCAGGTATGCGCTGCGCGGCGGATACGTCCGCCGCCGGTGCTCGCGATGGGTTTCCGACGACGCGAAGACGCGCCGCAGCCGCGCGAACCAACCCCGTTTGCCAGCGGCAGGCAGCCCGACGACGGCTGCACTGCCCAGCAGCAGTTGTTGTTCGGTGATGAGCACGGGCGCCGAATGCACGACGGCGGGCTGCACCTGTCTCTCGTGCGCTGACGTCATTTTTGTGGTCGACATGTCAACTGTCCCCCTAACAGTTGCTGTGCAGCCGATATCTGGCTGCGAATTCCTCGACGGTAAAGCCGCGCCAGATCGTTAACGTAAGTAATTGACTACCTAATGTCTTGCCCGCCTTTTGATCGCGGGTACGCAAATGCTGTACGTACCACCGCGCACCGTCGACGATCGGGCACATGACTCCGCACATCACAAAGCTCGGCGCACATATCGGTGCTCAGGTCGACGGGGTGGCGCTCGGCGGTGACCTGGATCAGTCGACAGTCGACGACATCAACGCAGCGCTGCTGAACCACAAGGTGATCTTCTTTCGGGATCAGCATCATCTCGACGATGAGGGCCAGCTGGCGTTCGCCGGGCGTCTCGGCACCCCGACCATTGCCCATCCCACGGTGACGTCGCGCGGACATCAGGTCCTGCCCATCGACTCCACCTACGACAAGGCCAACAGCTGGCATACCGACGTCACCTTCGTCGACCGCATCCCCAAGGCGTCGCTGCTGCGTGCGGTGACCCTGCCGGAGTACGGCGGCACCACCACCTGGGCCTCGACGGAGGCCGCCTATGACCAGCTCCCCGAACCGCTGCGGGTGCTCGCCGAGAACCTGTGGGGTGTGCACACCAATACCTACGATTACGCCGCCGGAGGGGTCGCAGAAGTGGTGGCCGAGTCGGTGCAGGAGTACCGCCAGGAATTCGAATCCTCCTACTACGAGACCGAGCATCCGGTGGTCCGGGTACACCCGGAAACGGGCAAGCGGGTGCTACTGCTCGGCCACTTCGTCAAACGGTTCGTCGGCCTTGGCGCAGGCGAGTCGGCCGCCCTGTTTGCGCTGTTGCAGGCCCGCGTGACCAAACTGGAGAACACCGTGCGCTGGACGTGGCGGGCCGGCGACCTGGCGATCTGGGACAACCGCGCCACCCAGCACTATGCGGTCGCCGATTACGACGACCAGTACCGCAGGCTGCACCGGGTGACCCTGGCCGGTGACATTCCGGTCAGTGTCGACGGCCAGAGCAGCCGGGTCATCGCCGGCGATGCGTCGCATTATTCGGAGGTGGTCGCCGCGGGCGTGCCCGCGTTGGCTGTGACTCCTTAGGGGCGGCCCCGGCGGCCCTATGCTCAGGCGATGGACGTCGGCGGCTTCGACGCAGAAGGGGTCGCCCAGCAGGTGTCGACCGGCCGACTCCCCGGTTGGGACGAAGTCGAGTCGGCGGTCGAGGCGGCCCACCGGCGGTACCGGGGCGACACCGATGGAAAAGTCGCCGATTACATCCCCCTGCTCGCCCAGGTCGATCCGAACCTGTTCGGCGTGACCGTTGCCGAAGTCGACGGGGAACTGCACGGCGCGGGTGATGTGACCACCGAATTCTCGATCCAGTCGATCTCCAAGGCGTTTGTCTACGCGCTGGTCTGCGAGGAGTTCGGGCACGGCGTGGTGCGCGACCGGATCGGGGTGAACAACACCGGGCTGGCGTTCAATTCTGTTGTCGCGATTGAACTCAACGACGGACATCCGATGAACCCCATGGTGAACGCGGGCGCGATAGCGACCACTGCGCTGATGCCAGGTGACACTGCCGCGCAGCAGTGGGAGAACATCGCGCACGGGCTGTCGCGGTTCGCCGGCCGGTCGCTGGAGGTCGACGCGGACGTCTATCGATCCGAAGCGCAGACCAATCAGCGCAACCAGGCCATCGCCCGGCTGCTGGAAAGTTACGGCCGTATCCAGCGCGACCCGCTCGCTGTGGTCGACGTCTACACCAGACAGTGCGCGCTGCGGGTCAACGCGACCGACCTCGCGGTGATGGGCGCGACGCTCGCGGACGGCGGGGTGAATCCGCGCACCGGCGATCAGGTGGTCTCCGCCGAGGTCTGCCGCGACACGCTGGCCGTGCTCGCCTCCACCGGCCTCTACGAGCGGTCCGGGGAATGGCTGTTCGAGATCGGCCTGCCGGGTAAGTCGGGGGTGTCCGGCGGGATCGTCACGGTGGCGCCGGGAAAGGCCGGTATCGGCGTGTTCTCGCCGCCACTGGATGCGGCAGGCAACAGCGTCCGCGGGCAACGCGCGACGGCATACCTGTCCCGGGTGCTCGGGCTGAACATCTTTGCCTCCGAACCGTCGTACCGTAGTTAGGTGGCCAGAACCCGCGACCAGGACGCCTGCCCCAGCGCGCTGCAAGTGCACCAGGCCGCCGACGGCGCCCTGATCAGGGTGCGGCTGCCTGGCGGCATGATCAGTGCCGCCCAGCTGACGACGTTGGCGCAGGCCGCGACCGAGTTCGGTTCGGGATCGTTGGAACTGACGTCGCGGGGCAGCCTGCAGCTGCGCGGTATCGACGGCAGCGCAGAAACCAGGACCGCCGTCGCCGAGAAGATCGCGCAAGCGGGTCTGCTGCCGTCGGCCACCCACGAACGAGTGCGCAATATCGTGGCCTCCCCGCTGTCCGGTCGCTTCGGTGGACTGGCCGATGTCCGACCGTGGGTCGCCGACCTGGATGCGGCCATCCAGGCCGATCCGGCCCTGGCCGGCTTGTCGGGTCGGTTCTGGTTCGGCCTCGACGACGGCCGCGGCGATGTGTCCGGACTGCGGGCCGACGTCGGCGTGCAGGTACTCGACCAAGGTGCAGATGGAGCGGAAGCAGGCGTTGCGTTGCTGCTGGCGGGATCCGACACCGGTATCCGCCTGGCTGCGGGTGAGGTCGTCGCCACCCTGACGACGGTCGCGGTCCGGTTCGCCGAAATTCGTGGGAAGTGCTGGCGGGTTAGCGAATTGGATGATCCGGGCATCCTTCTCACCGGGCTGTCGGCCACCGCCACTCCCCTTGCCGATGCCGAGACCCTGACCAGGGGGCCGGTCGGCTGGTTCGACCAGGTCGACGGCCACGTGGTTGGCGACAAGGTCGCCCTTGGCGCCGCGGTACCCCTCGGTGTCCTGCCTGCTCGGACGGCGGAGTTTTTGGCCGCCGTCGAAGCGCCCCTGGTGATCACGCCATGGCGCACAGTGCTGATCTGCGATCTCGCGGAAGGAGTCGCAGAGGCGTCCGTCCGGGTCCTGGCCCCGATGGGGCTGGTTTTCGACGAGAACTCGCCGTGGGTCGACGTCAGCGCCTGCACCGGTAGCCCGGGTTGTGAGCGCTCGGCGGCCGATGTCAGGGCCGACGCGACGGCGTTCGTCGCGGCCCAGGTGGCGTCGGGCGTTCCCACCGGCCGACATCACCGTTTCGTCGGCTGTGAGCGCGCCTGCGGCAGTCCGCTGGACGCCGAGGTGTTGATTGCCACCCCGGAGGGGTATCGCACGCGAAACGTAGGGTGATCCGCGTGCTCGACTACACCCGCGACGCGGCAGAGATCTACCGGCAGTCTTTCGCGACAATTCGTGCCGAGGCCGACCTTTCGGCCTTTCCCGAGGACGTCGCCCGCGTCGTCGTCCGGCTGATCCACACCTGCGGACAGATCGACGTGGCCGAACACGTCGCATTCACCTCCGACGTCGTGGCCCGGGCACACGCCGCGCTGGCTGGTGGCGCGCCCGTGTTGTGCGATTCGTCGATGGTGGCCGCAGGTATCACCGCGGCGCGGCTACCAGCCGATAACCAGGTGGTGTCGCTGGTCGCCGATCCCCGGGCACCCGCGTTGGCCGCCGAGCTCGGCACCACCCGGTCAGCGGCCGGGGTTGACTTGTGGGCCGACCGGCTCGGCGGGTCGGTGGTGGCGATCGGTAACGCCCCGACGGCGCTGTTCCGGCTGCTCGAACTGCTCGACGACGGCGCCCCCGTGCCGGCCGCGGTGCTCGGTGGGCCGGTCGGTTTCGTCGGCTCCGCGCAGTCCAAAGACGAGCTGATCGCCCGCCCGCGCGGGTTGTCCTACCTGGTGGTGACGGGTCGCCGCGGTGGCAGCGCCATGGCCGCCGCCGCCGTCAACGCGATCGCTACCGAGAGGGAATGACCGCCAGCTTCGACAACCAGTCCACCGCCGCATCCACGGTGCTGACCGTCTCGACCCCGGCAGGCAGCGGCGGGCGTTCGATCATCACGACCGCGACGCCCAGTGCCGCGGCGGCAGCAAGTTTGGGCTGCGTCATCGCGCCCCCACTGTTCTTGGTGACCATCGCCTCGATGCGGAATTCCCGCATCAGCTCGTACTCGTCGTCGTAACGGTACGGCCCGCGGGACAGCACCAGTCGATGCCGCCGCGGCAGCGTCTCGGATTCCGGTGGCGTCACCACCCGGATCACGAAATAGGCACTGCTATTGGTGAATGCCGCCACCCCGGACCGTCCGGTGGTCAAGAAGATTCGCGAATAGTCATGCCTGGCAACAATTTTTGCGGCCTCGGCATTGGTGGCGGCAGTGATGACATTCTCGGTGGTCCACGCCGGACGCGATAACACCACATACGGCATTCCGATATCTGCGCACACCGCCGCGGCGTGTGCGGTGATGGTGGCGGCGAACGGATGGGTGGCATCGACGACGCAGCCGACATCGTGCGCAGCCAGCCAGCGTCGCAACCCCGCTTCACCCCCGAAGCCACCGATCCGGACCGGCCCTGCCGGTAGTGCCGGATCGGGCACCCGGCCCGCGAGCGAGCTGATGACGTCGACATCGGGGAACAGCCGCGCGGCCAGCGCACGCGCCTCGGCGGTACCGCCGAGCAGTAGAACCCGCATCAGTGCCTGGCACCCCTTCGGCGGTCGGCGGAATACAGATAACTGTCGGTGAAACCCTCCGCCGCCAGCACCTCACCCACCACGATCACCGCGGTACGGGTGACATTCACAGTACGCATTTGGCCGGCGATGTCCTCCAGCGTGCCGCGCAACACGATCTCCTGCGGCCAGCTCGCGAAAGCGACCACCGCAGTGGGGGTTTGCCCGGAATAACCGCCGGCGATCAAGTCGGCGACGACGGTGTCGATCTGGGCTGCGGCGAGGTGGATCACCAGGGTTCCCCCTGAGGACGCCAATGTTTGCAGGTCCTCCCCCGGCGGCATCGCACTCGATAGGGTGGCGACCCTGGTCAGGGTGATCGTCTGCGCGACACCGGGGACAGTCAGCTCCCGACCCAGCGCCGCGGCCGCGGCGGCAAACGATGGGACGCCCGGCACGATCTGATAGGCGATCCCGAGCGTGTCGAGGCGGCGGCACTGTTCGGCCAGCGCGCTGTAGATCGACGGGTCACCGGAATGCAGCCGCGCGACATCATGGCCGGCGGCATCGGCATCGGCGAGTTCGGCGATGATCGCATCGAGGTCCAGCGGCCCGGTGTCGACGACGCGGGCTCCCGGCGGACAGAGCGCCAGCAGATCGTCGGGCATGATCGACCCGGCGTAGAGGCAGACCGGGCAGGTCTGCAGCAGCCGCTGCCCGCGCACGGTGATCAGGTCGGCGGCGCCAGGGCCGGCACCGATGAAGTACACGGTCATTCTTTGATGACCACCCACTGCGTGACCGGCATGGCGGGCCGCCATCCGGTGAACGTCCCGACCGGTTCGCCGCGATAGTGCTGGAACCGGGTCAGCTCGCCGCCGAGGCGCGAATACTGTTGAACCAGAAATGCTTCCGACTCGGCGGTGACCGCGTTCGCCACCAATCGCCCGCCACCGGGCAGCGCATCGAGGCACCCCTGCAGCAGACCGGGTTGGGTGACACCGCCACCGACGAACACCACCGACGGTTGGCGCGCACCGTCGAACGCATCTGGGGCGCCCTCGCGCACGTCGATGTCGACACCGAAGGCAATGCTGTTATCGACGATGCGGGCCCGACGCGCAGGATCGCGTTCGAACGCGATGGCCCGACACCCACGCCCGCGCCGGCACCACTCGACGGCGATACTGCCCGAACCCGAACCCACGTCCCACAACAACTCACCCGGCCTGGGCGCCAATGCAGTCAACGTGATGGCGCGCATCGCCTGTTTGGTCAGCTGCCCGTCGTGGGCGAACGCGTTATCGGGTGCGACGGCCAGCAGCACATCGTCGGGCAGGTACTGCACCGCGATGACGTTGAGGGCATCGACATCATCGGGCGGGTTCGCCGCCCAGTCGCGCGCGATCGCGTCCCTGCGGCGTTCGGCGGGTCCACCGAGTTGTTCGAAAACGCTCAATCGTGAATCGCCACGGCCGGTTTCGGTGAGCAGCCGGGCCAGCGCCGCCGGGCTGGTGGCATCGCGGGACAGCACCACGGCGCGCCCGCCGCCGCGGACCGCGGTATGCGGGTCGGCGGTGACCAGGCTGATCACCTCGGTATCGTTCACCGGCCAGCCCAGCCGCGCGCAGGCCAATGTCACACTCGATACGTGGGGCAGCACCGTGACCCGGTTACCGCCGAACAACCGGATCAGCGTGGTGCCGATACCGTGCAGCATCGGATCCCCCGACGCCACCACATGAACGTCGGTGGCGGTTTCGATCAACTCGGCTTCCAGACCGGGCAGCAGCGGTGACGGCCACCGCCTGCGCTGCGCGGTGACGGTCTCGTCGAGCAGGTCCAGTTGGCGCGGTGAGCCGTAAACCACAGTGGCCCCGGCCAATTCGCGTAGTGCCGCGGCACCGAGGCCGGGCATCCCGTCGGCGCCGATGCCGATGACGGTGATCGAGTAGTGGCTCACCGCGGCAACCTGCGCCAGATGGCCTGCGGTGCCAGCCGCATTCCGAAGATGACCGGCCGTAATGTCCATGGCACCCAGACCCGTTGTCGGCCCGCGGCCAGCGCCTTGGCGGTCGCCGCCGCGACCTGCTGCGGCGTACTCGACAGGGGCGCCGGGTCCATCCCCGCGGTCATCCGGCCGATCACGAAACCGGGCCGCACGATCAGCAATTGCACGCCCGTGCCGACCAACGCGTCGGCCAACCCGCTGGCGAAACCGTCCAGCCCGGCCTTGGCCGAGCCGTAGACATAGTTGGCCCGGCGCACCCGGGCACCCGCCACCGAAGAAAACACCACGATCTGCCCGCGGCCCGCTGCCCGCATGCTCGTGGCGAGCTGGGTGAGCAGGCTGACCTGTGCGACGAAGTCGGTGTGCACGATCGCGACGGCGTGCCCGGCGTCGGTTTCCGCCCGCGCCTGATCGCCGAGGATGCCGAACGCCAGTACCGCGGTCCCGATCGGGCCGTGCTCGGTGATCAGCTCGGCGAGCACCTGCTCGTGGGAGGCCAGATCGTCGGCGTCGAACGCTTTGACGTGCACGGCGGTCGCCCCGGCCGCCTTCATCGCGGAAACTTGCTGGTCAAGGCTGTCACCACCGCGGGTGGTTAGCACCACCGGCCGGCCAGGGACGAGATGTGCAGCCAGTTCGACGCCGATCTCGCTGCGCCCGCCAAAAATCACTACGAGATCTGCGCCCGTGTCTTTCATGGCTGCGATTATGTCCTGCGCTAGCGTGGTGACTGATGGCGATCTCAACAACCCGGCTGACCAACGATGCGATGGCGTTCCTGACCGAACGTC
This sequence comes from Mycobacterium sp., assembly GCF_965229105.1. Classification (GTDB taxonomy): domain Bacteria; phylum Actinomycetota; class Actinomycetes; order Mycobacteriales; family Mycobacteriaceae; genus Mycobacterium. The sequence continues at coordinate 3,424,775 of NZ_OZ245858.1, read as the reverse complement.
ATCTGGCGATGCTGACCACCCTGCGCGCCGATAACTCGCCGCACGTGGTCGCCGTCGGCTTCACCTTCGATCCCAAGACCCATATCGCCCGTGTGATCACCACCGGGGGCTCGCAGAAGGCGCTCAACGCCGAACGTGGTGGCGTCGCGGTGCTGAGCCAGGTGGACGGCGCCCGCTGGCTGTCGCTGGAGGGCCGTTCCACTGTCAGCACCGACGCCGATGCGGTCCGTGATGCCGAGTTGCGCTACGCGCAGCGGTACCGGACGCCTCGGGTCAACCCGCGTCGCGTGGTCATCGAAGTACACATCGAACGCGTCCTTGGCTCCTCGGGTCTACTCGACCGAGGCTAGATCGGCACCACCGTCAGGTCGTGCGGTCGCAGGTTCACCGGTTCCGCGCCGTCCTCGGTGACGATGACGATGTCCTCGATGCGCGCGCCCCAGTGGCCGGGGAAGTAGATTCCCGGCTCGACACTGAAAGCCATTCCCGCCGTGAGCGGTAGGTCGTTACCGGCGACGATGTAAGGCTCCTCGTGTACCGAAAGACCGATGCCGTGCCCCGTCCGGTGCACGAAATACTGCGCCAGCCCCGCTTCGGCGAGGACGTCGCGGGCCGCCGCATCGATCTGTTCGGCGGTCACCCCTGGCCGGACCGCGGCCACCGCAACCTGCTGAGCCCGCTGCAGCACCGAATACTGCTCGGCCACTTCCGAACTCGGCTCACCGAGGCTGTAGGTTCTGGTGGAGTCGGAGTTGTAGCCCGGTTCGTACGGTCCACCGATATCGATCACGACGATATCGCCGGCCTGCAGTTCGCGGTCGGAATACCCGTGGTGCGGGTCGGCGCCGTGCGGTCCGGACCCGACGATGATGAACGCGGCTTCAGTGTGACCCTCGGCGATGATCGCGTCATTGATATCGGCGGCAACTTCGGCCTCGGTGCGGCCGGGGACCAAGAACTCCGGTACCCGCGCATGCACCCGGTCGATGGCCGAGCCCGCCTTGCGTAACGCGTCAATCTCGGCCGCGTCCTTGATCATTCGCAGGGTGCGCAGCACGTCGGTGGCCAGCACCGGCACCGCACCGAGCTTGGTGGCCAGTGGCAGCAGGTGCAGGGCCGGCATCGAATCGGTGACCGCCGTTTGAACTGGCGCCGTTTGGACCGGCCCGGCGCCGTCGCCGACCAGAGCCGAGAGCACCAGCTGGTAGGGGTCGTCGCCGTCGACCCAATCACGCACCGGCAGAGCGAGTTCGACGACCGCCGACTCCTTCAGAGACGCCAGCTCCATTCGCGGCACCACCACCGTCGGCTCTCCCACCGCCGGGATGACCAGCGCGGTCAGGCGTTCGAAGGTGTCTGCGCGTGAACCCACCAGGTAGCGCAGGTCGTGACCGGGGGTGATGACCAGTCCGGCCAGACCGGCGTCGGCGGTGGCGGCCGCGGCCGCCCGCAACCGGTGGGCGTAGACGCCCGAGTCGAAACGGCTGGCACCTGTGCTGCGCGAACTCATGAGAGCCAATCTAGTCGGGCAGGTGGCGGCCCGAACTACTCCGGGTAGTGCGAGATCTCCACCAGGTTCCCGTCGGGGTCACGGCAGTAGTACGACGTCATCTCCCCCAGCGCGCCGGTCCGAGTGGTCGGCCCCTCGGTGACGGGGACACCGACGGCGGCGAGGTGCGCGGCGATCTCCTGCGGCGAAGCCGTGGTGATGAAGCACAGATCCAGCGACCCGGGGGCATCCACAGCCGCGGTGACCCAGTTCTCGGCGCCGGTGGGGCGGATATTGAACTTCTGGCGCCCGAAGGTCAGCGCGGTACGCCCGCCGCGATAGCTCTCGCGACGCATGCCGAGCACCCGGACATACCAGTCCGCGGTGACCTCGACATCACGGGTGTTGATGACGACGTGATCGAGACGATCAACAGAGAAGGTCATACCAAACGCTACTGGCAGGATGGCGGCATGACGACGTCGAAACCGGGTCCACTGCTCCTCCTCGACGGCGCCAGCATGTGGTTCCGGTCCTATTTCGGGGTGCCATCGTCGATCACCGCACCGGACGGCAGACCGGTCAACGCGGTCCGCGGCTTCATCGATGCGGTCGCGACCGTGGTCACCGCGCACCGGCCGTCCCGGTTGGTGGTGTGCCTCGATCTGGATTGGCGTCCCCAATTCCGGGTGGACCGCATTCCGTCGTACAAGGCGCACCGGGTGGAGCAGGAGAATCCGGCCGGCGACCCCGATATCGAGGAAGTTCCCGATGAGTTGACCCCGCAGGTCCAGATGATCGCCGATCTGCTCGACGCCTTCGGGATTGCCACCGGCGGCGCACCGGGATTCGAGGCCGACGACGTGCTGGGCACCCTGGCCGCCCAGGAGCGCCGCGATCCGGTCGTCGTCGTCAGCGGCGACCGCGACCTGCTGCAGGTGGTCACCGACGACCCCGTCGAAGTCAAGGTGCTCTATATCGGCCGCGGTCTGGCCAAGGCGACCCTGTTCGGCCCCGCCGAGGTGGCAGCTCAGTACGGCGTGCCCAGCGAACGGGCAGGCGTTGCCTATGCCGAATTGGCGCTGTTACGCGGCGACCCTTCCGACGGACTACCGGGGGTACCGGGAATCGGCGAGAAGACCGCCGCCACGCTACTGGCCCAGCACCGCTCACTCGAGGGCATCCTCGCGGCCGCCGACGACCCGAAATCATCTGTCCCCAAAGGGGTTCGAACAAAACTCAAGGCAGCGGCGGACTATATCGAAGCGGCCGGGCCGGTGGTACGGGTGGCCACCGATGCACCCGTGACACTGTCCACGGAAACCGACGCACTGCCATTGGTGGCCAAGGACCCGCAACGGGTCGCCGAGCTGGCGACCACGCTGGGGGTCGGTTCGTCGATCGGACGGCTACAGACGGCTTTAGACAAGCTTGGGTAGCCGGGCTCGACTGACTACTTCGGGCGGCCGACCTCATAGGTGCCGTTATCGTCCTGGAAGGTCACCGTCACCTGGCGCTTGGTGCCATCGATGCTGACTTCGCAGTTGAAGGTGTCGCCCTTTTTCACCGTGGGGCTCTCACCGTTGTTGCACTTGACGTCCTTGACGTTCTTCGCACCGTAACCGTTGGCCTGATCCGACAGGATCTGCTGCACGCCCGACTGTGCCTTGGCGACATCGAGTTTGGTGGTGACGAACCATCCCGGCTTCCAGAAGCCGAGCACCAGAATCACCGCGACGATGACGACGGCGAGCACACCAAGAATGGTGCCGATCGCGGCCATCGAGCGCTTGGAACCGTCTTCGGGACCGGGCTGGCCGTAGGGGGCGAACTGTCCGGGCTGGCCGTACTGCGGCGGCTGACCGTACTGGCCGGGCTGACCCGGCTGGCCCGGTTGCCCGTACTGCGGCGGCTGACCGTACTGGCCGGGCTGGCCGTACTGCGGCTGACCATATTGCTGCGGCGGCTGCTGGCCGTACTGCGGCTGTCCGTATCCCGGAGGCGACGCCGGCGGCGCGTACTGCTGCGGCTGTCCGTATCCCGCCGGCGGTGCGTACTGCTGCGGCTGGGCGTACCCGGGGGTCGACGGCGGCGCCTGGTACGGCGAATACGGCTGCGGCGCGGTGTAGGCCGGCGGTTGCCAACCGGACTCGGCCGGTGCTGCCTGATCACCGCTGGGCGGCTGCCAGCTGGGCGCATCGCCGGTGGGCTGCTGGGGCTCGGAGGCACCGCTGGCCGGCTGATCCTGACCCTGCCAGGGCTGCGTCGGATCAGGTCCTTGCGGTCCGCTCATCGTCTCTCCTTGAGTTCTCCGGTATGTACGGGGCCCACTGGCCCTCTCACCGGCATCAACCGTAGCGTTTGCATCACCCTACCCGCCATCAACAGCGACGACGCCGCGCCGAACGTCGTCGATCGCGCGTTTCGCGGCAGCCCGAAGCGGGGGGTGTGGCGCCGCGTTGCGGACCTGATCCAACAGATCGAGGACCTGCCTGCACCAACGCACGAAATCCCCTGCGGAGAGCTGGTTCCCGGAACCGGTGGCATCGGATGCCTCCAGCGCCGAGGCCAGATCGCCGGTGGTGGCCCAGCGGTACACGGCGGCGACAAACCCCTCATCGGGTTCCCGCGTCGGGGCGATTCGGTGTCGATTCTCGTCGGCGCGCAGCTGGCCGGAGAGCCGTCGCGTCTGGGCCAATGCGCGGCGCAAAACCGGGGTGGGCACCTCATGGATCTGTGCGACCGGCCCGTCGCTACCGCGTGTCTCGAAGACGACGGCAGACACCACCGCGGCGAGTTCGGCCGGTGCCAGGCCGTTCCACGTTCCGACACGTAGGCATTCGGCGACCAGCAGGTCACTTTCGCTGTAGATCCTGGCCAGCAGCCTGCCGTCATCAGTGGCCCGCAAGTCGCCAAGCTCGCCGTCGCGGATCTGGATGAAACCCCGTTCGGTGAGCAGGCCGACGATCCGGTCGAAGGTGCGGGCCAACGAATTCGTCGCTGTAGCGATCTTCTGCCGCAGCGCGGCGTTATCGCGTTCGACGCGAAGATAGCGTTCTCCGATGCGGGCATTGGCGTCCCGATCGGCTGCGCGGTGCGCGGGATGGCGCTGCATCGCCGCGCGCAGCGCGATCAATTCGGGATCGATATCGGGATCGGCTCCTGGCGTGCCGCGATTGCGCTTCCCGCCGGAGATCGACAGCCCCGCTGCCGCCGAACGCAGCGCTGAGGCCAGATCCTTGCGGACCCGCGGCTGGCGGTGCTCGACACGTTTGGGCAGCGTCATCGAGCCGATCGGCGCCGCCGCCCCCGAATAGTCAGCCGATGAGATGCGACCGGCCCAACGATCCTCGGTCAACACCAGTGGCCGGGGGTCATCAGCATCGTTGGCGGGTTCGAGTACCACCGCAAGTCCGCCCCGCCTGCCCTGGGTGATGGAGATGATGTCACCGCGGCGCAGCGCCGCCAGCGCATCGGTGGCGGCATTGCGCCGCTGCATCCGCGACGCCCTGGCCTGCGTCCGCTCACGTTCGGAGATCTTCGCGCGCAGGCGGACATACTCCAGGGTTGACGCCCCGTGCTCACCCATTTCCGAAGCGATGTCCTCAAGCATCCGCTCGCCACGCTCCGCGCCGCGGACCAGCCCGACTACCGAACGGTCAGCCTGATACTGCGCGAACGAGCGCTCCAACAATCGACGGGCCGCGTCGGGCCCCATCTGCTGCACCAGGTTGATGGTCATGTTGTACGACGGCGCGAACGAACTCTTCAACGGGAAGGTGCGGGTGGAGGCCAGGCCCGCGACTTCTGCCGGCTCCAGGTCGGGGTGCCAGAGCACCACCGCATGGCCTTCGATATCGATACCCCGGCGCCCCGCCCGGCCGGTGAGTTGCGTGTACTCCCCCGGGGTCAGCGGGGCGTGCTGCTCGCCGTTGAATTTCACCAGCCGCTCGAGCACCACGGTGCGGGCGGGCATGTTGATCCCCAACGCCAGTGTCTCCGTGGCGAAGACCGCCTTGACCAGGCCTGCGGTGAACAGCTCCTCCACGGTGTGCCGGAAGATCGGCAGCATGCCGGCATGATGGGCCGCCAGCCCCCGCAACAGACCCTCACGCCACTCGTAATAGCCGAGGACCTCGAGATCGGAATCGAGGAGGTCACCGCAGCGCCGGTCGATGACCTCGGCGATCCGGACCCGGTCCTCTTCGGTGGTGAGCCGCAGCGAGGAACGCAGGCACTGTTTGACCGCGGCGTCGCAGCCGGCGCGCGAGAAGACGAAAGTGATTGCCGGCAGCAGACCTTCGTGATCCAGGGCGGTGATGACATCGGGTCGCGACGGTGGCCGGTAGAGGCTGGGGCGGTGGTTGTTGCGATGGGGTCCGCCGCCACGACGATCCGAGCGCGCCGGCCGGAAATCCGTCAACCGCTCGGCCTCCCGGCGGTGGGCGATATGGCGGACCAGTTCGGGGTCGACCAGTAACTGGCTGTCGGCGGATCGGGCGTCGTAGTCGAACAGGTCGAACATGCGCTTGCCGACCAGGACGTGCTGCCACAGCGGGACGGGTCGGTGCTCGTCGACGACGACGGTGGTATCGCCACGCACGGTCTGGATCCAACCGCCGAACTCCTCGGCATTACTGACCGTCGCCGACAGGCTGACCAGCCGCACGTCCTCGGGCAGGTGCAGAATCACCTCTTCCCAGACCGCACCGCGCATCCGGTCGGCCAGGAAGTGCACCTCATCCATCACCACATGCGAAAGGCCATGCAGAGCAGGCGAATTCGCGTACAACATATTGCGAAGCACCTCGGTGGTCATCACCACGACAGGTGCGTCGGAGTTCACCGACATATCCCCGGTCAGCAGGCCGATCCGCTCCGGCCCGTAGCGACGCACCAGGTCGGTGTGCTTTTGATTGCTCAGGGCCTTGATCGGGGTGGTGTAGAAGCATTTTCGGCCGGCCGCCAGCGCCAGGTGGACAGCGAATTCGCCGACCACGGTCTTACCCGCTCCGGTCGGTGCGCAGACCAGCACACCGTGGCCCCGTTCGAGGGCTTCGCAGGATTTCTGCTGGAAACCGTCGAGCGCGAACGGTAGATCAGCGGTGAACCTCTCCAGTTCCGAGGAGCCGGAGAGATTCTCAGGTGGCTTCGTCATAAGGGTGGGGGTCAGGGGTGGACGCCGCGACCGTCGCCGGAGCGGGCACCGGCGACGGCGCGTCGATCGTCGACGCCTCGTCATCGGAGAGCGCGGCCTCGGCCTGCGCCGCGCGCTTGGCCTTGCGCCGGTCGCTGATGCGCGAGATCTGGATGGCCAGCTCGAGTAGCACCGTCAACGCCAGACCCAGCGCCAGCATCGAGAAGGGATCAGATCCCGGCGTCGCGAAGGCAGCGAAGACGAAAACCCCGAAAATCAGCCCTCGGCGCCACGCTTTGAGCTTCTCGTAGGTGAGCACCCCGATCTGATTGAGCATCACGATCAGCAGGGGAAATTCGAAGCCGACACCGAAGACCAGCAGCAGGTTGATCAGGAAGCTGAAGTACTGATCACCCGACAGCGCCGTGACCTGCACATCGCTGCCGACGGTCAACAGGAAGTGCAAGGCCTTCGACAACACGATGTAGGCCAGCACCGCGCCGGCGAAAAACAGAATTGCCGCCGAGGTCACGAAAGCGACCGCGAAGCGCCGCTCCTTCTTGTACAGCCCCGGGGTGATGAAGGCCCAGATCTGGTGGAACCACACCGGGCAGGCCAGCACGATGCCGGCCAACAGGCCGACTTTGAGGCGCAGCATGAACTGGTCGAACGGGGCCGTCGCCAAGAGCCGGCAGCCGCCGTCGGAGCTGATATCGGCGCGGGCCGACGCGGGCAGCGCACAGTACGGAGCGCGCAGCCATTCACCGAGACTTTCCACGCCGAAGAACCCGTGGCTGTACCAGAGGAACCCGAGGATGGTGGTCAGCGCGACAGCCGCGGTGGAGATCAGCAGCCGGGTACGCAGCTCCCGGATGTGGTCGACGAGCGACATCGTGCCGTCGGGATTCGTCTGGCTGCGGCGACGACGAGGGTCAAGCCGCTTGAGTACGCCGGGTGTTTTCACGGACAGAATTCAGTCACGCCACACCTTGCGATGTGCTGGCAGGTGTGGCGTGACGCGCTGCGCTCAGGCCGGACGCGCGTCGGTGGGGTTGGGTTCCGGAGTGTCGATCCGCTCGGACTGCACCGAGGTGACGGCCGGCTGGACCGGCGGCACCGGCGGGGTGGGAGCTGATTCCGACTTTCCGTCGTTCTGCATCTCCTTGACCTCGGACTTGAAGATGCGCATCGACTTGCCCAGCGACCGCGCCGCATCTGGCAACCGCTTCGCACCGAAGAGCAGGATGATCACTACGGCAAGAATTGCCCAGTGCCATGGACTGAGTCCGCCCATTTTGGTTACCTCCAAACGTCTCCACGATGGTACCCCAGGGCATGGCGCGCTAGCCGGGCTGCGCGGCGGCGGAATACGCCCGCAACGCGGCCGATGCGGCGTCGCGCACCCTTACGGCCAGCGGTTCCGGCGCCAAAACGGTCACCGCCGACCCGAATCCGAGCACCAGGCGAGTCATCCAGTCCTCGGAGGCGTAGGTCATGGCCGCCTCGCAGTAGCCGTCGGGTAATTCCCGCAGCACCCGCATCGGGTAGTACTCCAGGATCCAGGACGCCGACGGCGCCACCCGCAGCGTGGCCGACGGCAGCCCGGGGTCGGCGTCGAACAGTGAGGTGTCGGGTGGGCCCTGAAGCGCGGGCGCGGGCGGGACGGACGGCTCGTCCAGGGTGCGCGCGTCGACGATCCGGTCGAACCGGAACAGCCGCACCCCCTCGGCCTCGCGAGACCACGCCTCCAGATAGCTGTAATCGCCGATCAGCACCACCCGGATCGGGTCGACCGTGCGGCTGGACAGGGTGTCCCCCGACGCCGAGTAGTACTCGATGGCCAGTGCTTTGCCTGCGCGGACCGCCTCCCGCACCGACGCGGCCACCTGGTTTTCGACCGGTGCGGGCTCCGGTTCGGCGGATGCGGTGCCGGAGGCATGCGCGACGGTGCCTGCCGCCAATTCGATCTTGGCGATGGCGCTGCGGGCGGCGGCCGGATCGACCACGCCGGGCACATCGACCAGCGCCCGCAACGCGACCAGCAGCCCGGTGGCTTCCGGTGACGTCAGGCGCAGGGGCTGATCGATGCCGGCAGAGAAGGTCACCTCGATGGTGTCGCCGGAGAATTCGAAGTCGATCAGATCGCCGGGGCCATAACCCGGCAGTCCACACATCCACAGCTGGTTGAGATCCTCGCGCAGCTGTTTGGTACTCACACCGAGATCGGCCGCGGCCTCGGCGTACGTGATCCGCGGATTGGCCTGGAAATACGGCACCATGTTGAGCAGCCGAACCAGCCGCGTCGAGACGGGGCTCATGCGCTCACCCCGCTCTGCGCCCGTAACCGCTCGATGACGTCATCCCGAAGTGATTGCGGCTCAAGCACAACGGCGTCGGCGCCGTAACCGGCGATATCACGGGCCAGCCGGTCCCGCGGCCCGATATCGACTTCGAGAAGCTCGCCGGATCGTTCGCCGAGGCGCTGCGGTCCCAACGAGGTGCCCGCCCTGCGCAATGCGGTGGCGCGGCCGTCGGCCACCCACACCTTGGCCAGAACGCCGGTCGGGCTTTCACCGACCACAGCCGCGACGATATGGCGCAGGTCAAGCCCGTCGGGACGGTGCACGGCATCCGCCGGGCCGACCGGGGTGACGTCCACGCCGATCCGTGAGAGCCGGAAGGTGCGCACGGCGTCCCGGTCCCGGTCGTGACCGACCAGATACCAGCGCCCCTTCTCGGTGACCACACCCCACGGCTCGACGGTCCGCACCGTAAAGGGCTCGGTACGCGAGGAACGATGCGGAAACTGCACGGCCCGACCGGAATTGATCGCCGACAGCAATATGCCCAGGACATCTTCTGAACCCCGCAGGCCCGGCATACCCGCGGGAGCGGCGACCGCAACACCGTTATCCATCGGGTCAACGTCGACCCCGGCCGCGCGCAGTTTGAGCACCGCACCCTGGGCCGCGGTGACCAGTTCCGGCGACTCCCAGAGCTGGGCGGCCACGGCGATGGCGGCGGCCTCGTCGTGAGTGAGTTCGATATCGGGTAGCGCGTAGGTATCCCGATTGATCCGGTAGCCCTCAGTGGGGTCGAACGATGACACCCGGCCGGTTTCCAGTGGTATGCCCAGGTCACGCAGCTCGTTCTTATCGCGTTCGAACATCCGCGAGAAGGCCTCATCGCTGGGGCTCTCGTTGTAACCCGCCACACTGGTGCGGATCCGTTCAGCGGTGATGTAACCGTGCGTCGACAGCAGCGCGATGACAAGGTTCATCAAACGCTCGACTTTGGAGGTCCCCACCGGCTCACCCTATGGGAACGAGCCGCTCTGGACTTACATCGACGCGAGTCACATGGAAGCGATGAGTCGCTTCACCCGTTCGTCGACCGACCGGAACGGGTCCTTGCACAGCACCGTGCGCTGCGCCTGGTCGTTGAGCTTGAGATGCACCCAGTCGACGGTGAAATCGCGACCCGCATCCTGTGCGGCACTGATGAACTCACCACGGAGCTTGGCCCTGGTGGTCTGCGGCGGCGTATCGACCGCTGCGTCGATCTCCTCGTCGGTGGTGATCCGCGCGGCCAACCCCTTGCGCTGCAACAGGTCGAACACCCCGCGACCGCGTTTGATGTCGTGATAGGCCAGGTCCAGCTGCGAGATCTTCGGGTCGGACAGCTCCATGTTGTAGCGGTCCTGGTAGCGCTGGAACAGCTTGCGCTTGATCACCCAGTCGATCTCGGTGTCGACCTTCGCGAAATCTTGGCTCTCCATCGCATCGAGCTGGCGCCCCCACAGGTCAACGACCTGTTCGACCTGCGCGTTGGGTTCCCGGGTCTGCAGGTGCTCGACGGCGCGGCTGTAGTACTCCCGCTGAATATCCAGCGCGCTGGCCTGCCTGCCGCCGGCGAGTCGGACCGGACGACGTCCGGTGAGGTCGTGGCTGACCTCACGGATGGCCCGGATCGGGTTGTCCAGAGAGAAATCGCGGAACGGTACGCCCGCCTCGATCATCTCCAGCACCAGCGCGGCGGTACCGACCTTGAGCATGGTGGTGGACTCGCACATGTTGGAGTCACCGACGATGACGTGCAGCCTGCGGTACTTCTCGGCATCGGCATGGGGTTCGTCGCGGGTATTGATAATCGGGCGGGACCGGGTGGTGGCGCTGGAGACGCCTTCCCAGATGTGCTCGGCACGCTGAGACAGGCAGAACGTGGCCGCCTTCGGTGTCTGCAGCACCTTGCCCGCACCGCAGATCAACTGGCGGGTGACCAGGAACGGCAGCAGCACATCGGAGATCCGGGAGAACTCCCCGGCTCGCACGATCAGGTAATTCTCGTGGCAGCCATACGAGTTGCCCGCCGAGTCGGTGTTGTTCTTGAACAGATAGATATCCCCGCCGATACCTTCATCGGCCAGTCGCTGTTCGGCGTCGATGAGGAGGTCTTCGAGGACCCGCTCGCCCGCGCGATCGTGGGTGACGAGCTGATGCAAGCTGTCGCATTCGGCGGTGGCGTACTCGGGGTGGCTGCCCACGTCGAGATAGAGCCGCGCGCCGTTGCGGAGGAAAACGTTTGAACTGCGGCCCCACGACACCACTCTGCGAAACAGGTAGCGTGCGACCTCGTCGGGGCTGAGCCTTCGGTGACCATGGAACGTGCAGGTGACACCGAATTCGGTCTCGATCCCCATGATTCGTCGCTGCACGTGTTCGAGCCTACTGGTTGCCGCATGGCCACGGTGGGCAAGCGCGCCGAACCGGAGCTCGCCGGCTGACACTTCGTTGCCGTGTCCGTCGGGTGAACGGCGGGCAAATGCTTCGGCTCGCCCTGCCAAATTACGCGACTACCAGGATGATTGAGGGGTGGAAAGCATCGGTGAATACGACCTGGCTTGGGATCTTGCCGCCGCAGTCGATCCGGTGCTCTCCGCCGCCGACCGGGCCGATGTCTTCGCCAAGATCGGCGCGGGCGAAACCTATGACGCCATCGAACTCCTGCTGTCCTACGCCCAGCAACTGGGCTCAGCTCTGGGACCGGACCTGGTCAGCCGGGCTACCTCCTGGCTGAACGCCTACGCCGGCTGCGATGAGGAAGCCCGGCTGCGCGATCTCCTCACCAGCCTGGGCACTTCGCGGGCTGGTTGACGCCCGCAGCAGCCTGTGGATGACCGTCGGCGGATTACGCAAAGGCACCGACACCATGGCTGATGGCCCAAACATCACTGACCGTTGACCTGACCCGCCTACGCGCCATCGCCGACCGGGTCGAGCGCGCCGCCGACACGATTGCCCGGTTCGGTGTCCCCGGGCTGCGCGAGGACGACCTCGTGGGTTCGGCGGTGGGCGCTGTTGCCTCCCCTGCACTCGTTACCGCCCGCCTCGACGATGTGGTGGACCGGATGAGGGGTTGGGCGAGCGCGGCACGAACATCGGCAGGCGCATTCGAGGCTGCCGAAGAGCACAGCGCAGCGCGTATCGCCGGATCGTGACCCGCCCGAGCATCAGCCAGGCGCAGCAGTGGCGCCCCGAGGCGTTGCGCCAGCTCGCCGAGCGCTGGGACAGCGCGGCCGGACAGCTGCACGCCGAGGCCGAGGAGGTACTCAGCGCTGCCGAGCGGGATCGCGACGGCTGGAGCGGGGCCGCCGCGGCGAACGCATGGGAGCGCCTGGTCACCGTCAACCTTGCGGCGACGACGATAGCCCGCAGTTTTGTCGCTGCCGCAGTGGCCGCCCGCGACGGCGCAGCACGGATTTCGGCGGCCAGGGCCGTCGTGCTGACCGCGGTTGCCGATGCCGACGCCGATCACTACGTCGTCACCGATGACGGTGTCGTGACACCGCCCGGTGGTGACATCCCGGCCCTGTTGCACCTGACCTCCGGCGGTGACGACGGGGTGGCTCGCCTGATGATGGCAACGCGCGCAACAGAACTCACCCGTCGACTACAGACTGCACTGGACGGGCTCGGCGCGGCGGACACCGACACCGCACGCGCTGTCGAGCGGGCTTTCTCGGTGAGTGAGACGGCACCGGCGCCGACGCAACCGGCCGGGGCGTGGCCCGTGGATGCGGTAGCTGTCGTCGGGGGCTGGCCGACGATGAGTCAGGACCGTATTGCCGGCCAGATCGCGGCGATGAGCCCGGCGCAGAAAGAACAGCTGATCGCCACGATGCCTGCGCAGGTCGGTAACACCGACGGGGTGCCGTGGGAGATGCGGATCGCGGCCAATCGGATCAACATCGCCGACGCCATCCTCGACGAGCGCCGGACCATCGACCGCGCCGACGACGACAAGATCCGCCGTGTTGTCGGGCGGGATCTCGACCCGGCCAGCGCCGAACGGGCGTGGGTGGCGGTGTACGCCGACCCGACGCTGCGGGCGGCCGCGATCGCAGCGCATGATGCGGAGGCGCACCGGCGCACCACCTTCTATCAGGGGCTGCTGGCCGAAATGGACGACCCGACCAGGCGCGGCGCCCCGGCTTCTGACTCGAAAAAGCAGCGGCAGATCCTGGCCTTCGATCCGGGCCGGGCGTCGCTGGTGGAGCTCACCGGCGATCTGCGCAGCGCCGCCAGCGTCGGAGTGCTCGTACCGGGACTCAACACCACCGTCATCGGGTCGTCGGGCACCACCGAGACCGCGCGCAGGTTCGTCGCTGCCGGGCGGGGCGACGTTGCGATGATCACCTACCTCGGTGGGCCGTTTCCGACCGGTAACCCACTGACCGGCCTGGTCGAGGCGGCCGAACCGCGTTACGCCTTGGCCATGGCGCCGCGGTTGGTGGCGTTCAGCGAAGATGTCGACCGCACCCTCGATGCCGCGGGAGTGGCCTCCGGCCGGGCGATCCCGGTGACCTATATCGGGCATTCCTACGGCGGATCGATCCTGGGCACTGCCGAAAGTCTTGGCCTGACCGCCGACCGGACCATCTACGTGGAAGCAGCGGGTGCCGGTGTCGGGGTGCATGATTCCGGTGATTGGCACAACCGCAATCCGCACGTGCTGAGATTTTCGATGACAGCGCCCGGTGACCCGATCGAGGCGGTGCAAGGTTTTCCGACCGGCCCGCACGGTGCCGATCCCGACGAGATGCCCGGTGTCATCCGACTCGACACCGGGCACCGGATGGACGGCACCGTGATGTCCGGGCTGGCCGCGCACAGCGATGTGTTGAGCGAACCGTCGGACGCCTGGCGCAACATTCTCGGTGTCATCACCGGTGACCGCGGGCTGATGACGCTGCACTGACGGCAGCTACTCTGCTCCGATGGACACCGATGTCAGGGACGCACCGCCCACTGCAGCCGAGATCGTGGTGGGAATCGACGGATCTGAGGCGGCCCTCGGCGCCGCCCGCTGGGCCGCGGAATTCGCCGCGAAAAGCGCGGCGCCACTGGTGTTACTTCACGCGGTGCCGCGCCTGGACTGGCATTTCACCAGCGACGCCCCTGAGGTATCTCCCGATGGCGCCGATACCGTGTTGGCCGCCGCCGACGCCGAAGTGCGGTCCGCGCATCCCGGCCTTGAGGTGCGCAACACGATCGTGAAAAAGTCTCCTGCCACCGCACTGCAGGAGGCATCCGACGGTGCCCGGTTGGTGGTGGTCGGTACCGGTTCCGATGACCGGCGGGTGTTGGGCGGTCACGTCATTCGGCTCGCGCACCGCGCGCTGTGCCCGGTGCTGGCATGGCGGGAACCCGCCGCGAGGCGAACCGGGAAACCGCTACCCGTTGTGGTGGGTATCGACGAGTCCGACGATGCCACCGGAGCGCTGGGGGCCGCCTTCGAGGTTGCCAGGGTGCTGCATGCCCCGCTGACGGTGGTGCACATGTGGGAGATCGGCGCCGCAGTGGGACTGGGCTACAGCCAAGGGTTGATGGACTGGAAACTGCTGGACATGTTGCAGACTCAACAGCGCCAACGGATGGACGAGCTCGTCGCACCGTTTGCCAGGAAATATCCGAATGCCCATGTGAACAAGGTCTTTCAAGATATTAGTCCGGCGAAGGGCCTGACCGAGTTGTCCGGGGATGCGCAGATGGTGGTGGTGGGCAGCCATGGGCGGGGCCGGATCGCCGAGTCCACGCTCGGCTCGGTCAGCCAGAGCGTGATCCACCACGCCGAGTGCCCCGTGCTGGTGGTGCGCTAAACCCAACCCAAACGGCGGCTGACGCTCTCGGCGGCGGCGATGGTGCGCGCGGCCACCTCGCCGAAATGATCGGCGCTGAGCCGGTACGACGGCCCCGACACACTCAGCGCCGCAACCACTTCGGCACTGCTGTCGAAGACCGGGGCCGCCACGGCATTCAGCCCGATCTCCAGTTCCTCTTCCACACTGGCCCAACCGTTTTCACGAACCCCGGCAAGCTCGATCTCGAGGTCGGCGGTGGTGGCAACGGTTTTGGCGGTGAAGACATCCAGCTTCATGCCCAGTCGCGACCGCAACTCCCCCGGCGAAAGACCGGCGAGCAGGACCTTGCCGCTTGAGGTGGCATGCGCGGGACAGCTCTGCCCGACCCAGGTCCGGACGGTGATCTCGGCAGGGGCGGTGGCTTCGACGATGTTCACGATGCGGCGGTCATCGAGCAGCGCCAGGTTCACGGTTTCCCCCACCTGCGCGGCCAGCGCGTCACAGGCCTGCTGACTCTGTTTCGCCAGATTCATATGCGCACTGGTCGAGCGCGCCAGGCGGGCGATCGAAAAGCCCAGCCGATACTTGCCCCGATCGGTGAGCTGTTCGACGTAGCCGCGCGATTCGAGCACCGCGATCAGCCGCGACGCTGTCGATTTGTGCACGCCGAGTTCGTCGGCGATCTCGGTGACGCCGGCCTGGCCGCGTCTGGCGATGATCTCCAGCACCACAAGGGCGCGGTCCACCGATTGCACCGCGGCCTGCGCGGCGGGCGGTTTGCCTTCGGATGCCATGGTTGCCGACCCTATCCGGTGGGTGAGCCGAGAGACCCTACTCGCCGCTGCACCGCCGCGATTTCCCGCAGCGCATCGTTGAGCAGGCTGCGGTTCAGTGGCGACAGCTCGGACATGGTGACGATATCGCCGGGGCGTTGACCTGCGGCGAGCTGATCGACCTGGTGCGCCATCCGCAGCCGCTGCAACAGCGTGAACACCTCCCCCAGCGTGGTGGCATCCCGTTCGCTGAGCGCCCCCGTCGCCGCCGCAGCGGTCAGCCGGGCCGGGGTGGACGCCGAGGCCAGATCGGCCGTCATCCCGCCCCAGCGGGCCAGATTCACGATGGGGGTCAGCGCATGGCTTTTCAGGTCGAAGGTGCCACCGCGGCGGGACAGCACATCGCGTAGCGATCGGGCGCGAACACGCGAAGCCAGCGCGTCAAGCAGTTGCAGGCGAAGGGCATTGGGGTGTTCGGCACGCATACGTCGGTAGGCTGCGGGCACGGTGTGCAGCGCCTCGTCACCCCAGATCACCCGGCCGTCGAGCAGTAACGAGGACAAGATCAAGCCCTTGTTCTTCAACGGGTCATCGAGCCACCGGTGGGCAATTGCCGCCCACTCCGACGCGGACCGCGAGAACAGGGGTTTGGACGCCAGCGCCCCGTTGCTGTCCGCGGGTAGTCCGCAGCCGCAGAGTATTTCGTGGGTCCGTGCTGCCACAGCCCGCAACTCGCCACTTGCCGAAGCCAAGTCGTCGGCCCACGACAGTGCGCTGTCCACATCCGACGACGGCATCGCCTCGCGGCGGGCGATGCTGCCCAGTGTCAGCCAGGCGAATCCGGTCGTCGGGGTATTCGGTGCTGCCACCTTGGCTTCCAGCACCGCCAGTTCAAGTGCCTTGCGCACCAGGCTGTCCAGCACGATCGACAGGATGCTGCTGGTGGCCGCGGCCTTGGTCCCGCTGCGGAACAACCCGGCGGCGATGCCCGTGATCGTCCCACCGACCCGTTGCAGTTCATCGGCGTCAGCGGCCAACCCGATCGAGCGCCGCAGGACAAAGCTCTGCCGCGCCGAAGCCGCCAAGAGGTCGGCGTCTTCGAGTACGCCCAGGACCTCACCGCGCACCGACGTCACGGGCATATGCCGCAGCCCGCTCTCCAACATCTGCATCAACACGGTCTCCGCGGTCAAATCCGCGGTCACCCGCCGCGCAGGTGCGCTCATCACCGCGGAGATCGGCACATCGACCGGCAATCCGGCTGCCACCACCCTGGTACGCAGATCGCGGTCAGTGAAGATACCGAGTTCCCCATCGGGCAGCCGGATCAACGCATAGGAGACGTGGCACTCCGTCATCTGCACCACCGCGTCCCGCACTGAGGTATCCGGCGCCACCACCAGTACCTCCCCGCTGACCAGTTCGCCAACCGGCCTGCCCTCGGACAACGGCACCAGCGGAATCCGGTTGTCGTGTGCGGTATTCCATGCCGAGGACGCCAGAAAGGCCAACCCGGAGGGTTTGGCGAATTGTGTGCGCACCAGGGCACCTGGCAGCCGGATCAGTGTGCTGTCCTCGGTGGCACGGGCCACGAATCCCATTCCGCCACCGGTGAGCATCGGCATATAGCCAAAGATGCCGCCCGGCTCAACCGTATCGATGGTGGTGCCGTCGGTACTGCCCTGCAGCGTCACGTGACCGGTGCAGACCATCCAGATATCGTCAGGAACCTGCGACGAATAGTCTGTGACGATCTCACCGGCGGCGAAATCCTGGAACGACGACCCTGCCGCCAGCGCCTCACGCTCGTCGCGATCCATCGACTGGAACGGACTGTGCGCGCCCAGAAACGACGCCAGTTCCACGGTGTCTCTAGCGCTCTGCGCTGTCGCCGCGGATCAGATCCGCGCATTTCTCGGCCATCGTCATCACGGTGATATTCGGGTTGACCGCGGGCAGTTTCGGCATTGCCGAGGCATCGACCACTCGCAGGCGGGACACCCCTTTGACCCTCAGCTGCGGGTCAAGCACGGCCATCGGATCGTCCACCGCGCCCATCTTGGCGGTGGCCGCCGGGTGGTAGACGGTGTTGTGGGTTTTGTGGACATAGTCGAGCAACTCGTCGTCGGTGGTCGCCTCGGGCCCTGGCGCGAGTTCCCTTGCGATCCAACCCTGCAGGGGTGCCTGTTCAGCGATCGTGCGAGCTAATCGCAGGCCGGTGAGCATGATGCGCTCATCATATCCTTCGGGGTCGGTGAAGTAGCGCGGGTCGACCCTTGGGCGGTCCCGAAAATCCAGACTGCGCAACCGCACCGTGCCGCGGGACCGGCCCTGGGTGACGTTCGGCGTCAGGCAGAAGCCGTTATCGGTCGTCGGATAGCCACGGCGCAGCGTGTTCATATCGAAAGGCACACTGCCGTAGTGCATCATCAAATCGGGTTGCGGGGTGCCCGCGTCGATCGTGGTGAACAACCCGATTTCCCACCACTGTGTCGACGTGGTGACCATCGGCCGGGACGCCTCCCAGAACACCAGGCCCTCGACGTGATCATCGAGATTGGAGCCAACCCCAGGTGAGTCGACCCGGACCGGAATCCCGATTTCCTTGAGGTGCTCAGCGGGGCCGATACCGGAGAGCATCAACAGTTTTGGCGTATCGATCGACCCGGCGGTGACGATGACCTCACGCCGCGCCGAGACGGTGTCATAACCCGTCAGGTCCGGCCGCTGGTACCGCACCCCCGTGGCGTTGTTGGCATCGTCGAAGAGAATCTCCTTGACCCAGCAGTCAGTGCGCACCTCGAGGTTTTTGCGGGAATCCAGGATGGGATGCAGGTAGGCGTGCGAGGTCGACATTCGGGTGCCGTCCTCGCCCACGTTGATCTGGAACCAGCCGGCGCCATTGCGCACCGTCTCACCGCGGTTGAACGCCGTTGTCGGCAGCCCGGCCAACGCCGCCGCCTCCAACACCGCCACCCCGCACGGGTCATTGGGCGGCACGTCCTGCAGCCGGACCGGCCCATCGTGACCGTGATCTCCTGGCGCGTTGTTGGTCTCCAAACGCTTGACCAGCGGCAGGATTTCAGTGGCACTCCAGCCGGTCGCCCCCATCTGCACCCACTCGTCGAGGCACTCCGCCGGCGGCCAGAACGCGATACACGAGTTGTGCGAGGAACAGCCGCCGAGCACCTTCGCGCGGGCGTGCCGCATGAAGCTGTTCCCCTTCTCCTGCGGCTCGACCGGATAATCCCAGTCATAGCCGGAGTCCAGCAGATGCATCCACTCCGCCAAGGGCAGGATATTGGCATCGCCGACATCGGTCGGACCTGCCTCGACCAGACAGACGGTGACCGAAGGGTCCTCCGACAGACGGGCGGCCAGCACACAGCCGGCCGTCCCGCCGCCGGCAATCACGTAGTCAAATACGGTGTCGGGCATCAGCTTCAGCGACCTTCGGCTTCTGCCTTGCTGGCCACGGCATGCGATTCCAGCGTGCCGATGTGGTGGCGGCCCTTGACTCCGTACCAGATCAAGCCGAACCCCAGGATGACGCCGATGTAGATGAAGGCGCCCCAGGCGTTGTACCAACCCTCGCCGTACACAGCCTCGCGCGGCCAGGCCAGGTTCAGCGCCATCCCGACGCCCCAGACGACCGCGACGATGTTGACCGCCATCCCCCATTTGCCCATGGTGAAGTACCCGCCGGTCTTCAGATCCGCGGGCGGCCACTGGCCTTGGAAGCGCTTCTTGAGCATCGGCCCGGTCACCATCAGGTACGCCAGGTAGATCATGATGATCGCGATCGACGTCAGCACGGTGAAGATCTGCGTATTCGCGACGTTGATCACCAGGATCAGGACCGAGATGACGCCGATGACGACAGCCGGGATGATCGGCGTCTGGGTTTTCGGGTTGACCCGGGCGAGCTTCTCTCCGAACGGAAGTGCGTTGTCACGCGCCATCGCGAAGGTCAGCCGGATCGCCGCGGTATGCACCGCCAGGGAGCACACCGTGACCGCGATGACGATGCAGATCAGGAAGATCTTGCCCAGCGGTCCCCACATCACCTGTTCGACGATGTACTGCAGACCACCGGTGCTCTCACCGATCTGCGGATCGTTGAGATCAGGGGCCGCCATCACGGCGAAGACCAGGATCGCACCGCCGATGACGAACGAGGCCAGGATGGCCCGGAAGATCGCCTTGGGTGCGGTCCGCCGAGGCTCGACGGTCTCCTCGCCGAGCGAGCTGGCGGTGTCGAAGCCGTACATCACGTAGCCGGAAGCCAGCGACGCGATCAGGAACGCGCCCAGCCAACCCCCGCTCTCACCGGCACCATAACCATTGGTGGAGAAGAACACCGACGGTCCGCGGGTCGTGCTGGCCGCCAGGATGATGGCGATCAGCACCGCGGCGATGAGTTCGATGAACACACCCGCGCTGTTGATGAGCGACATCAGCTTGACACCGAGGGCGTTGATCACCGTGGTGAACACCACCAGAACACTGCCGAGGACGACGGCGTTGGCCGCAAAGTCGTATTCGCCGGTACCGTCGCCGATGATCTGAAAGCCGCTCCAGATCCTCGGCAGGTTGAGCTGGTAGGCCAGCACCACTGCCGAGATCGTGACGATCGACGCCGTCAGCATCAACCAGCCCGACGACCAGCCGACGATCCGACTGCCCAACTTCTTGGACCAGTTGTAGACCGAACCGGCGACCGGGTATTTCGCGGCGAGTTCCATGAAGCACAGCGCGACTGCCATCTGCCCGACGAAGACGATGGGCCAGGACCACAGATACGCCGGTCCTGCGGTGCCGAAGCCGAAGTAGAACAGCTGGAAGGTGCCGGTCAGGATCGAGATATAGCTCACGCCCGCAGCGAAACTGGCGAACTTCCCGATACTGCGGTCCAGTGATTCCTTGTAACCGAAGTCGTCCAGGCCGCCGCTGTCGGCCGCCACATCGCCCTCGTTGACTACCATAATTTGAGTCCTTCCCGAAGTACAGTCATGTCCGAACGAACTGCGGCGATGCAGGCCTGTTTAGTCAGTGCCACCCTTGAACCAGCCAGCCGGCTTCGGTGCCGTGTTATGCCAGATGTGTTTGATCTCTTGGTATTCCGCGAGTCCGGTGGGTCCGAGCTCGCGCCCGTTACCGGACTTCTTGAATCCGCCCCACTCCGCGGCCGCCGTGTAGTAGCCGAAGTCGTTGAGCCACACCGTGCCGTGCCGCAATGCCCGCACCACACGTTCGCCCCGTGCGAGGTCCGATGTCCGGACACCCCCAGCAAGACCGTATTCGGTGTCATTGCCCAGGCGGATCGCCTCGGCTTCGTCGGTGAACCGCTCCACCGTCAGGATCGGCCCGAAGGTCTCGTCCTGGACAATCTTCATCGACCGGTCGCAGTGGTCGAAAATGGTCGGCAGATAGAAACTGCCACTGGCAAGACGGGGGTCGGTAGGCCGCGCCCCGCCGGTCATCAGCTTGGCGCCCTCGGAAATACCGGCGGCCACATGGGCTTCCACCTTGGCTCGGTGTTGCTCGGAGACCAGCGGACCGGTTTCACTGGCCGGGTCCATCCCGTCGCCGATCCGGATCTGCTCGGCCCGGGTGACCAGCGCGGCGACGAATTCGTCGGCGATCGACTCCTCGACTATCAACCTGGTGCCCGCCGAGCACACCTGGCCCGAATGCAGGAACACACCGGTCAAAACCTGGTCGACGGAACTTTCCCACTGCGCATCGGCGAACACGATATGCGGATTCTTGCCGCCGAGTTCGACGGCCACTTTGGTGACGTGTTTGGCGGCGACCTCGGCGATGGTGCGCCCGGTGGCCAGCCCACCGGTGAACGAGATGAAATCCACTGCGGCGGTGTCGGTCAGCGCCGAACCCAGTACCGCACCGCTGCCCTGCACCAGGTTGACCACACCGGCAGGGACACCCGCCTCTTCGAGCAGATGCACGAAGGCGACCGTGGTCAGCGGCGTGACCTCGCTGGGTTTGGCGACCATCGTGCAACCGGCGGCCAGCGCGGGTGCGATCTTCCAGGACATCTGCAGCAGCGGATAGTTCCACGGCGCGATCAGGACGCAGACCCCGATGGGTTCTCGGACCACCCGGCTGATCACCGTCGGGTCACCGACATCGATGAGACGGTCGGCTTGCACCGCCACCAACCGTGAGTAGTAGCGGAACACCGATGTCACGTCGTCGATGTCGATCCCGCTCTCGACGAGCGTCTTTCCGGTATCGCGGGTCTCAAGTTCGGCCAACGTGTCTTTGTCACGCACCAGCAGGTCAGCGATCCGGTCGAGCAGGGCGGCGCGCTCAGCCACCGGGGTGGCAGGCCAGTCGCCGTCGTCGAAGGTCGCTCTGGCCGCCGCTATCGCATCGCGCGCGTCATCGGCGGTGGCTTCGTCGACGACCGCGACGACGCTGCCATCGGCGGGATTGATGATCTGCCTGGTTCCGCCATCGGAGGCATGGCGCCACCGGCCGCCGACCAACAGGTCCGGCTCACCGTTCATCCGTGCACACCCCTGTCTCCGACGACCCCGTGCCCGTCGAGCCGATCCCGCACCCAGTCGTGAAATTCGGCGATGTGATGCTCGGCGGGCACGAGCACACCCCCGTTACGGTAGGCACGCGAGCTCATCGCCGGTTGGGTTCGCTCACATGCGTCGAAATCTTGTTGGTTGACCCGGTGGAACAGTTCGACAGACCTGGACACGTCGCGATCGGCATCGACGACCTCGCCGGTGTAGAGCCAATCGCATTCGACGACGGTTCGATCGGCGGCCAACGGATACATCCGGTGGAAGATGATGTGGTCGGGTACCAGGTTGACGAACACCGTCGGCTTGACGGTGATGGCGTAGTAGCGGCGCTCCTGGTCTTCGGTGATACCCGGCAAGTTGTCGAATCCGGCACTGCCGTCGACGGTGAAACCGTCGATCTGCGGCCCGAATTCGGCGCCGTGGCCCACGTAGTACTGCGCCGCCAGACCACCGGCGAACTCAGGCAACACCTCCACGAGTTCCGGGTGGATGGTGGCGCAGTGATAGCACTCCATGAAATTCTCGACGATGAGCTTCCAGTTGGCGGCGACGTCGTAGACCTCCCGATGCCCGACGCGAAGCTCCCCGATCCCGTAGCGATCCACCGCGGCCGGATCGCCGAGTCGCTTGGTGACTTCGCCGACCACCTCATCGTCGAAGGACGGTGGCTCATCAGCCAGGCACACCCAGCTGTAACCCAGCCATTCCCGCAGCGCCACCGGGATCAGTCCGTACCGGACCCGGTCGATCCCGACGCCGTCGGCGCTCTTGAGCGCACCCATATTCGGTGCGGCGACCAGCTTTCCGTCCAGTCCATACGTCCACGCGTGGTACGGGCACTGGAGGTGACGTTTGACCTGACCTTGTGCCTCGGTACACAGTGCCGCACCACGATGCCTGCAGACATTCAGGAAAGCCCGCACCACGCCGTCGCGACCCCGCACCACCAACACGCTCTCGCGGCCGACCTGGACGTTTTTGAACTGTCCCGGTTCGGCGATATCGGAGCTGCGGACCGCGCAGAACCACATGTCTTCGAAGATATGGTTCTGCTCAGCGGTGAAAAGCTCTGCGCTGGTGTAATACTCACCGGCCAGCGTCGGCAGCAGCGGGCTGGTGGTCGCAGCAGGCAGGTCCAGGGCCGTCATGAGTTCACCAACCTCTGCGGGTCGAAGAGAGCAATCGGGTGCCTGGTGGTGCCCGTCATTGCCAGGTCGGCCAGAATCTCGCCGACGACCGGCACGAACTTGAATCCGTGCCCCGAGAACCCACACGCGATGGTGACACCTGCGCAGTCCGGATGGCGGGCGATGACGAAATTCTGGTCAGGTGTATTGGAGTACATGCAGGTCGCCGAGTGCAGACACGGACCGTCCAACGCCGGTAGCAGTTGACCGACCCGGTCACGCATCTCGGTGATCTCCTGCGGGTACACCGTTCGGTCGATGGTGTCCGGCGTGCATTCGGCCCCCTTGCGGAAGAAGGCCACCTTGACACCGCCATCGGGTCCGTCGATCGCGGGAAATCCGTAAATCTGCTGTCCATCGGCATTTTCGTCGATAAAGATTGGATGGCCGTCGAATGCGCCGGTGCCTCCGACAGGATCGAGCCAGTAGAGCACTTGCCGTTCGACGGTGATCGGAATGCCGAAATCGGCGAGGAGTTCCGGCGCCCAGGCACCGGGACAGATCACCACCTGCCCGGCGGTATACGTCCCCGCCGCGGTCGTGACCCGGACACCGCCGGCAGTTTCACTCCACTGCAGTACCGGCTCGCCGAACCGCAGATCCGCCCCAGCCGCGATCGCCAGATCGATATGTGCCGCCACAGTCAGCTCAGGCCTGGCGAACCCCGCCTTGGCTTCGTAGACGGCGATATCCTCACGCGTCGGGGTGAAGGTCGGAAACCGGGCCATCAGCTCACCTGCGTCGAGAACCTCATGCTGTAAGGACCATTCGCGCGCCGCCAGCAGGCTACCTGCGACGGTCTCACAGTCCGGAGGGCCGATGAACAGTCCCCCGGTGATCCGGTAGACCTCCCGCTGTGAGTCGAGCGCCAGCTGCTCCCAGAGTTCGTAGGCGCGCAGTAGCAGGGGCACATAGGCGGGGTCCTCGAAATAGGACTGCCGAATGATCCGCGACCCGCCGTGGCTGGACCCCTTGTCGTGGGCGGGGTTGAACCTCTCCAACCCGAGTACCCGCTGGCCACGGGCGGCCAGGTGATAGGCCGCGGCACTACCCATCCCACCGAGGCCGATCACGATCACGTCATGGGAGCTCATCGGTGCCTTCTGCTCTTCGCGCAAGCGCTCATCGCCTGATCCTTGCCATCTCGGGGTCGACCACCGGTTCGGTGTGCACTGTGGCGGCGTACCGCGCACCGCGGTAAGCGACCTCCACGGCGTCGCCGGGGACAGTATCCGCAGGTAACCAGCCGTAGGCGATGCTGCGTCCGATGGTGGCCGAGTAGGCTGCGCTGGTCACATATCCGGCGGGGCTGCCGTTGACGTACACCGGCTCTTTGCCGAGCACCACGGCGGTTGGGTCGTCAAAGACGATGCTGCGCAAGATCTTTGTCGGCGGCGGCGCCGCTTCCAGTGCCTGCTTACCGATGAAATCCGCCTTGGCCAGCCGGACCGCGAAATCGAGCCCTGCCGCGGCAGGCTGATGCTCGACGGTCATATCCGTCCCCCAGCTGCGGTAGCCCTTTTCGATGCGGAGACTGTTGAACGCGATCCGCCCGGCGGCAATCACCCCGTGCAGCGCACCGGCCTGCCAGAGCAGATCCCACAGTGCGGCACCGTATTCCGCGGAGGTATAGATCTCCCAGCCGAGTTCACCTACGTACGACACCCGCATCATCGTCACCGGGATGGCGTCGAGGTGGGTGTGCAGTGCGCGGAAGTACTTGAACGCGTCGTGGGACAGATCGTCGCCGCACAGTGGCTGCACCAGATCGCGGGCCAGCGGGCCCCAGACCCCGATACAGCAGGTCCCCCCGGTGATATCGCGCAACGCCACACTGTGGTCTGCAGGCAGGTGGCGGGTGAACCAGTCGAAGTCCATCGGTCCGTTCGCGCCCACCTGGAAGGTGGTGTCACCGAGCCGGCTGACCGTGAGATCGCTGCGAATACCGCCGGTGTCGTCGAGCAGCAGCGTGTAGGTCACCGATCCGACCGACTTGTCGACGTTATTGGTGGTCAACCGCTGTAGAAAGGCGGCCGCGCCGGGACCGGCGATCTCATAGCGGGTCAACGGAGTCATGTCGTACATCGCGACGCCGTGACGAGTCCAGTGCGCTTCGGCAATCGAGATCGGCGACCAGAAGCGTGCCGACCATTCATCGCGCTCGGGCAGTGCCAGACCGTCGGCTTCAAGTTGTTGGGCCAGTACGGCATTGGCCTTGAACCAGGCTGGTCGCTCCCAACCACCACCTTCGTAGAAATGCGCACCGAGGCTCTGCTGACGCGCGTAGAACGGGCTGGTCCGCAGCCCCCGCAACGCGTCCCGGTACTGGTGTGGGTGGACGATGTCGTAGACCTCGACGAAGGCCTGCGAACTGGTCGTGGAGATGAAACGCTCCGAGCGCGCGACATCCTCGAAGCGGTACAGGTCGCATTCGTGGACGTCGGTGCCGGGGGTGCCGTCGATGATCCACTCGGCCGTCGCCTTCGCGACCCCCGCCGAATGGGTCACCCAGACCGCTTCGGCCACCCAGAAGCCACGCAGCCCGCGGTGTTCGCCCATGATCGAGAAGCCGTCAGGGGTGAACGAGAAGATTCCGTTGAACGCCTCCTCGATCTTCGAATCGGCCAGTGCTGGAAGCAGTTCCATCGATTCACGCCAGGCAGGCACGAAATCTTCTTCGGTGAACGGCAGCATGGACGGCATCGCCTCACCGGCGGTGTCGGTCAACAGTGTCGACATGTCGACCGGCATGGGCTTATGGCCGTAGTAGCCGATCCCGATACGGTCGCCGTGTTCGCGGAAGTACAGGTCCTGATCCTGGTGGCGCAGGATCGGTAATCCCGCCTCGGCCAGGTCGGTATTGCGACCGACCAGCCCGGCGATCTGCCCTGTCTTGGCGTACTGATGCGCCATCGGAACCAGGGGCACCACCAGGTCGACGGATTTCGCGAGCTGCGCGCCCCAGAACCCGGCGCAGCAGACCACGATATCGGCGTCGACCACGCCATCCGCGGTCTCGACGCCGGCCACCCGACCGTGGCGTTCGACGATGCCGAGCACCTCGGTGTTGGGCCGAAACACCGCACCCCTGGACGTAGCTTGGGCCGCCTGGGCCTCCGCTGCACGCACGGCCTTGGCCAATCCGTCTGTCGGAGTGTGGAATCCGCCGAGGATCCGGTCGACATCCAGCATCGGATGCAGCGCCGCGGCGGCCTTCGGATCGAGCAGCCTGCCATCGATCCCCCACGACTGCGCCCAGCCGGCCTTGCGATGCAGATCGGCCAGCCGCTCCGGGGTGGTGGCCACCTCGAGCCCACCGACGGCGTTGAACGCCCAGCCCTGCGGGTGTGCCAATGCGCCGAACTTCTCCACCGTGTAGCGCGCGAACTCGGTCATGGTTTTCGACGGGTTGGTCTGGAAGACCAGACCAGGCGCATGTGAGGTTGAACCGCCGGTGGCGAACAGCGGACCGCGATCGAGCACGGTGACGTCGGTCCAGCCACGCACGGTCAGCTCATCCGCGAGCGACGTGCCGACAATCCCGGCGCCGATGATGACCACTCTGGGCTGGGTCAGGGCGCACCTCCGGTTGTTGCTTATGACGCAACTATGCGTGCACTACGCAACAAATCGTCCCCCCGCGGATAGGACCTGTCAACAGGGAGATTCGGCGTGGTTAGGCCCGGCGCCGACCGCGTCGGCGAGCGACTGGATGTAACCCAGCGCCCCGGGGGTTATTCGCTCGAGCGGTCCATGGTGGTGTACGGATGGCCATCGAAGACATCCATTGCCGCATACGTCGGTTCAAATTCCGCGAAACCGTCACCGGAGCTCTTGAAGGTGCCGACGAGGGTGATGGTGCCATCCGGGTTGTAGGTGTAGGTCGCGGCACCAGAATCACCATGATCACCGGCGAATCCATCAGCCCGGTCGGTGCGTGCGGACACCACACACGTACTGGAGCCGCTGTTGGCCCGGCAGTGTGACGTCGCTCCGACAGTGGCCACGACCCCACAGACCTCGTGCAGCGTCACGGTGACTTCGTTCTGCCCGCTGTGGCAGACCCGCTGCCCGACGCTGATGTCACCGGCCTCGGCGTAATCGGTGACCGTCAGACGTGTTCCATCCGAGAGCTCCACCACGGGCGCCAGCTTGTCATCGAAGGGTCCCACCAGGGCAACGTCGACGTTTCCCGTCGTGTTGAGCACCGACACCCGCGAGTTGGACGGCGTGGGAAAGTTATCGGTGGGTACGAAATCAACCACGTCACTCTGGTCCCCGTCGGCTGTGCTGGTATCGCGCACCAGGTGGTCGACGGTGATGTGCCCGAGGACCGAACCTGAGTCGTCGACCCACCCGTACCCGACGGTGCCCTCTCCGCCGGCGCCGTCGGCAGCGAATCCGCCACTGACATAGGCGGACTCGTCGATATCGGGCGCCGCGGGCGGGTCGGACTCAGTGGTGGGTTCATCGTCCGGGGTGATATCGGGCTCCCCTTGCGGATCTTCTACCGAGGGGGTGAGCAGAGGTGGCGGCGCCTGCGCCACCGGCAAACCCGATTCGCTGTCACAGCCACTGGACATGACCAACAATGCGACCGCCACGGCGATCGCCGACCACCGCCGGAACGTCGTCATCGGCACCTACTCCGCCGGAGTCGCCGACTCTTCGTTGACCTCATTCGCTTGCGGCAGTAGCGGTTCCAGTGCCGCACCGGTGAGCCGGCGGAACGCCCGGCGCGGTCGGTTGGCGTCGAGGATGGCGACTTCCAGTGTGGACACATCCAGCGTGCGTGGTTCAGCAGTGCTCGAACTCGAGGTGGACCCAGCTCCCGAACCACTGGCCGAACTGCTACTGGCGATACCGACTCGCAGCGCGTCGACGGCGATCTTCACCGCAGCGGCGAGGTCCGCGTTCTCGGTGTAGGTGTCCTTGAGCGCGGTGATGATCGGCTCGGTGGTACCACCCATCACGACGAAATGCGGCTCGTCGGCGATGGATCCGTCGTAGGTGATCCGGTAGAGCTCCGGGGGTTTGGTCTCCCCGTAGTGCGCGACCTCGGCCACACACAGCTCAACCTCGTACGGTTTGGCCTGCTCGGTGAAAATGGTGCCGAGTGTCTGGGCGTACACATTGGCCAGCTGCCGGCCCGACACATCGCGGCGGTCATAGGCGTAACCCTTGGTGTCGGCGTACTGGATACCGCCACGGCGCAGGTTGTCGAACTCGTTGAAACGCCCAACCGCGGCGAATCCCACCCGGTCGTAGAGTTCGCTGACCTTCTGCAGTGACCGCGACGGGTTCTCCGCCACAAACAGCACACCGCCGGCGTACGCGAGCGCGATCACGCTGCGGCCGCGGCTAATTCCCTTGCGCGCGAGCTCACTACGCTCACGCATCGCCTGTTCGGGCGAGATGAAATACGGGAAACTCATGCGTCACCCCGAGGCGCTTGGTTATCGGCGGCGGTCACATCTGTCTGCGAGCGGGCGGCGATGACCTCGCGGGCCAGCTCGGCGATCCGCTCACCGGGGACGTCATCAGCGCCTTCTGCGCCGATGGTGACCGCGGTCGGGTAGATACCGCGCACCAGATCCGGTCCGCCGGTGGCGGAATCGTCGTCGGCGGCGTCGTAGAGCGCTTCGATGGCGACCCGCAGCGCGGACTCGGCATCGGTCACCCGCGAGTACAGCTTCTTGATCGACGACTTGGCGAAGATCGAGCCTGAGCCCACCGACTGGTAGCCCTCAGCCTCGATATTCCAGCCACCGGCCGCGTCGAACGACACGATCCGGCCCGCACCCGAAGCGTCCGGGTCGTGAGTGTCGTAACCGACCAGCAGCGGTAGCGCTACGAAACCCTGCAGGGCCGCACCGAGATTGCCGCGCACCATGATCGCCAGCCGGTTCACCTTGCCCGCAAACGTCAGGGCGACGCCCTCAAGCTTTTCGTAATGCTCCAGCTCGACGGCATAGAGCCGGGCGAATTCGACGGCAATCGCCGCGGTTCCGGCAATACCGGTCGCCGTGTAGTCGTCGGTGATGTAAACCTTCTGCACATCGCGGCCGGCGATCATATGACCCTGCGTCGATCGCCGGTCACCGGCTATCAGCACACCACCGGGGTATTTCAACGCCACGATGGTGGTGCCATGGGGCAGGTCAGCACCCGAACCGCTGACGGGCACAGCACCCGTCGGCAGCAGATGGGGAGCTTGGCGCCGCAGCAGATCTGAGAACGACGACAGATCAGAGAGTGGTGAGCTGGCCAGACGATCGCTGAACGGCCAGGTCACTGTCCGCCCTTTTGCACGTACGCGCGCACAAAGTCCTCGGCGTTTTCTTCGAGGACGTCGTCGATCTCGTCGAGCAGATCGTCGGTTTCCTCGGTCAGCTTTTCGCGACGCTCCTGGCCCGCTGCGGTGGTGCCGGTGACGTCATCATCACCGCTGCCACCGCCACTCTTGGTCTGCTCCTGAGCCATCGCTGCCTCCTGCGTTGTCATCGGCGGTTAAGTGTTGCTCGAAAAGCTGTTCCGCCGGTTCCACCACAGTACCGGTCAGCGCCCGAATTGCCGGGCATAGCCCCTAGTTCGTGAGCTGTTCGACCAGCTCTGCGGCGCTGTTCACGGAGTCCAGCAGCGCACCGACGTGGGCCTTACTACCGCGCAGCGGCTCCAGCGTCGGGATTCGAACCAAGGAATCGCCACCGAGATCGAAGATCACCGAATCCCAGCTTGCGGCCGCGATATCGGCGCCGAACCGGCGCAGGCACTCGCCGCGGAAGTACGCGCGGGTGTCCGTGGGCGGGTTGTCGACGGCATCGATGACCTGCTGCTCGGTGACAAGCCGCTTCATCGAACCGCGCGCAACCAGCCGGTTGTAGAGACCCTTGTCCAGCCGAACGTCGGAGTACTGCAGGTCCACCAGATGCAGGCGGGGGGCCGACCAGGTCAGGTTCTCCCGGTGCCGGAACCCGTCGAGCAGTCGCAGCTTGGCGGGCCAGTCCAGGATGTCAGCGCATTCCATCGGGTCGCGCTCAAGAAGGTCAAGGACGTGCGCCCACGTTTCGACGACTCTGGTGGCGGCCGGATCGGGGTCGCGGCTGTCCACCAACTTCGCCACCCGGTCCAGGTAGATCCGTTGCAGCGCAAGCGCCGTCAGTTCGCGGCCGTCGGCCAGCGCGACGGTGGCACGCAGCGACGGGTCCCGGCTGACCACATGCACGGCGTGCACCGGCCGGGCCAGCGCCAGGTCGGTCAGGTCGACACCCTCTTCGATCAGGTCGAGCACCAGCGATGCGGTGCCCACCTTCAGATAGGTCGACGTCTCGGCCAGGTTTGCGTCACCGATGATGACATGCAGCCGCCGGTACTTATCGGCATCGGCATGGGGTTCGTCGCGGGTGTTGATGATGCCGCGTTTGAGCGTGGTCTCCAGCCCCACCTCGACCTCGATGTAGTCGGCCCGCTGGGACAGTTGGAAACCGGGCTCGTCACCGGAGGGTCCGATCCCCACCCGGCCAGAACCGGTGACCACCTGACGGGACACCAGATACGGGGTGAAGCCGGCGATAACCGCCGAGAACGGTGTCGAACGGCTCATCAGATAGTTCTCGTGCGTGCCGTAGGACGCACCCTTGCCGTCGACGTTGTTCTTGTAGAGCTGCAGTCGTGCCGCACCCGGAACCGACGCCACGTGGCGCGCCGCGGCTTCCATCACCCGCTCGCCGGCCTTATCCCAGATGACCGCATCGATCGGATCGGTCACCTCGGGCGCGGAGTACTCCGGATGCGCGTGGTCGACATACAACCGGGCACCGTTGGTCAGGATCATGTTGGCGGCACCGACCTCGTCGGCGTCGACAATCGGAGGCGGGCCCGCCGACCGGCTGAGGTCGAACCCGCGGGCATCGCGCAGGGGTGATTCCACTTCGTAATCCCAGCGGGTTCGCTTGGCCCGCTGGATGCCTGCGGCGGCCGCGTAGGCCAGCACCGCCTGCGTCGAGGTGAGAATCGGATTCGCGGTCGGATCGGACGGCGAGGAAATGCCGTACTCGACCTCGGTTCCGATAATCCGTTGCATGAGGCCAGCGTAGAGGGAGGTAGGGACGGAGCCGCTGCCTGACCCCAGATTGCCCTCCCGGTTTCGGCGCGAGGGCAGTGATGAGGAGTGTTCCGCCCCGTATTGAGCAGCCATCTGCCGATACAGTGACCGCGATGAGCTCCCCCGATGCAGCGCAGCGCGTCGCGGCCGAAAGCTGGTTTCTCAAACGCGGATTGCCGGCCGTGCTGACCCGTCGGGCGCGGTGGCGCCGGTTGTGGGCGCGGTCCTCACCGGCGCTGGCCGCCTACGCCACATTCATGGCGGTGATGACGGTGATCAACCTCCTGCCCGGCGAGGACGGCGACTCCGACACCATCACCATCGACGGCTCGCCGAGCGGCTGGGACATCGTGGCTCTGGTACTCATCGCGGCGATCGTGCCCGCCACTGTCGTGAACGGGGTGCTGGTGGCGCGGATCAATACCGCCGCGGGTCGCCGGTCGGCAGCATTTGTCGCCGTCGGGGTCGCGATCGTCAGCGGTTTTCTCCAGGGGGCCTTCGGTGACGACCTGTCCTTCCTGATGGCGACGGCGGCAGCGATCGTGATCGTGGCGCTGTTGGTCGGCCTGGGCATCGGCTCGGTACTGGGCTGGGCGCTTCGCCTGACCGGATCTCATCTGGCCTCGGCCGGTGCACTGTTCGCCAGGGCGTTGCCGGTGGTGCTGCTGACCGTGCTGGTGTTCTTCAACACCTATGTCTGGGCGATGGCGACGAAGATCAGCCGGGACCGGATGTGGTTGGTCGTCGACTTCATGGTCCTCATCGCGTGTGCGTTCCTGCTGACCGGCATCATCGAACGAGTGCGCCCGATGCTGGCCAAGAAGACGGTGCGCAACAAGGACATCGCGCGAATGGTCGGGACACCCTTCGAGACCATGCCGGACCCGGAAACCGCCGTCCCCCTGAGCCGACTCGAACGACTCAACGTCGTCTTCGTCGTCGCTGCATCGCAAATCGCACAGATCCTCACCGTTGCGTTCGTGACCTGTGCGATTTTCTTCACGATGGGACTGTTGGCGCTGAGTCCCGAGGTGCTGGCCGACTGGACCCACAACGGCCCCACCCAGGGCACCGTGCTCGGCATGGAACTGCCCGTGCCGCAGCCGCTGATCCACGTGACGATGTTCCTCGGCGCCTTGACGTTCATGTACATCAGTGCCAGAGCGGTAGGTGACGGTGAGTACCGCAAGAGCTTCCTGGACCCGCTGATCGACGATCTGAGGTTCACTCTCGTGGCCAGGAACCGCTACCGCGCCCACATTGGGCGCTAGTCTGCCGCCATGACGTCCGGTGACGTGCTGGCGCGGCGCGCGGCCGAATCGTGGTTCCTCGACAACGGTCTGCCCGCGGTGCTGCGTCCCGGCGCCTTGGTCCGCCGCCTCTGGCCGCGATCAGCACCTGCCTTGGCGGGGGTGGCGGTGTTCATGTTGTGGTCGGTCGTGATTGTCCTGATCACCGATAAGCACACCATCGACATCAACGGCCAGCCGACCAGAACGGAATGGTTCGTCCTGGCGCTGCTCGTGCTCGTCATTCCGATGGCTGCGCTCGGCGGCTGGCTGGTCGCCCGAATCCGGACACTTCGTAACCGCACGATCGCCGCCACGGTCTCGCTGGTCGTCATCGCGATCGGGGTCGTCTTCGGTGGCCCGACCACCCACGTGGCGATGAATGCGGTCATCGCGCTCGCCGTCGTGGTCATCATCTTGGTGCTCACCGCGTCCGGGGTGGGGTCGATCGCGAGCTGGGCCGCCAAGGTGACCCTCGACGACCTGTCGCTGGCCGGCACGCTGTTCGTCCGGTCGCTGCCGGTGGTGCTGCTGACGGTGCTGGTGTTCTTCAATACCTACGTCTGGTTGATGGCGGAATACGTCGGCCGCGGCCGGCTGATGCTGGCACTGGGCTTCCTGGCCCTGATCGCCATCGCGTTCATCACCACCAGCACCGCAGAAACGGTGCGGCCGATGTTGGCCGCGGCCGGACAACACGTCGACGGCGACGACGGGAGGCTGGCCGCCACGCCGTTCGCCGATATCGCCGACCCCCCCGGCGGTGATCCACTGTCACGGGCTGAACGCTGGAACGTGATCTTCGTGCTGACGGTATCGCAGATCGTGCAGGTCACCACGGTGGCACTGGTGTCCGCGGGGGTCTTCTTCGTGCTCGGTCTGATCCTGCTCAATCCCCGGCTGCTCAGCGAATGGACCCGCGGCGGCTCCAGCGACGGCGAGCTACTGGGGATGACACTGCCGGTGCCGCAGTCACTGATGCAGACCACCATGTTCCTGGGCAGCCTCACCTTCATGTATGTCAGCGCAAAAGCTGTCAGCGATGGCGATTACCGCGCCAAATTCCTCGACCCGCTCATCGACGAACTGCGACTGACCCTGACCGCCCGCAACCGTTATCGAACACTTCCGACGCGGTGAGATAGGTGTCCGATATTCGTCAGGTACACGACTGGTTTCTGCATCGCGGACTGCCCTTGGTGCTGACGCGACGGGTGCGGTCCCGGGCGCTGATCGCCCGGTCGGCACCGATGATCAGCAGTGTCGGCGCACTGACCGCCTGCACCATGCTGCTCGCCGAAATCACCAGCGAACAGCCAGATTACGGCTACGCAATACGACTGGGCATCATCGCCGCGGTCCTGCTGTCAGCCCCGTACGCCCTGTATCTGCTCCACCGAACCGGTACCAAACTCGGCGAGGCCGCGAGGCGGTCCGCTGCGTACCTGGTGATGGCGATCTTCGTCATCGTGATGCCGGTGACGGTCAATGGTCTCTCGGGTGCGGCCGCCGCCGAGGCGCCCGCCTTCCTGCTCATCTCGGTGGCGGCGATCTGGCTGACGTATCTCGGTTTCGGCTCGATCGCGTCGTGGGCGTTTCGGTTCGCCTGGGTACAAGTGGGCGCACTGGGCACGCTGATGAGCCGGGCCCTTCCACTGTTGATGATCACGGTGGTGGTCTATTTCACCGGCGAACTGTGGCAGTTGTCGGCTCGGATGACCCGCCAACGCCTCTGGCAGACAATCGGATTTCTTGCCCTGGTGGCAATCCTGTTCATGGTCACCACGATTCGAGACGAGGTGCGGGCGTTGCGCGAAGACCGGGCCGGCACAACAGATCCCGTAGCGTTGTTGGCCGGGACCCCGCTGGCCGACCTCGTCGAGCACGCACCGGCCCGCACCCCACTCACGCGCGGTGAGCAGGTGAACGTCGTCGCCGTGATGGTGGTGGCCCAAGCCATCCAGGTGGTGTTCTTCACCGCCGGGCTGTTCGCGTTCTTCCTGGCGCTGGGAATCGTCGCGGTGCCCGACGACGTGACCGTGTTGTGGTCGGCCGAACAGAGCTGCCAAGTCGGCCAACCACCTTGCGCTGGAACCTGGTTCGGAGTTCACGTACCGATTCCGCAGACCGTGGTGCACATGTCGCTGTTCGTCGCGGTGCTCTCCGGTTTGTATTTCACGGTGAGCACCAGCGTCGACCCGATCTACCGGGAACGTTTCTTCGAACCCCTGATCGCCGACGTCGCGGTCAGCCTGGCTGGCCGGGACGCCTACCTGGAGCTGGAGAAAGCCGGCTAACCGATCGAATTTGCGCCGTCGATCAACAGAGTGGTGCCGGTGACGTAGGAGGCACCCGGGGTGGCGAGGAAGGCGACGCCTGCGGCTACCTCGGCTGCGGTGGCCGACCGGCCCACCGGAGTGGCGTTGCCTTGGGCCACCTCGGACGGCAGCTGAGCCGCGGTGGCAATCCAGCCCGGCAACACGATGTTCGCCGTCACACCCTGTGCGGCGTAGTCGAGCGCAACCGACCGAGTCATGCCCAGCATCGCGGCCTTGGCGGAGTGGTAGCCGACGTCACCGTGGTATGCCGTAACGGCTCCCGCTGTGGAGCCCACGTTGACGATGCGGCCGTAGCCCCGCGCGACCATACCCGGCAGCGCGGCTCGGGTGACAAACAGCGCACTATCGATATTGCGCCGCAGCGCCAGTGACCATTCGTCATCTGTGATATCGGCCAGCGGATTGGGCCGTTCCGGGATGTTCACCGACGCCAACCCGGCGTTGTTGACGACGATGTCGACCTTGCCGAAGGCAGCCTCGGTGGCCTCGACCAA
Organism: Mycobacterium sp.; assembly: GCF_965229105.1. Taxonomy (GTDB): domain Bacteria; phylum Actinomycetota; class Actinomycetes; order Mycobacteriales; family Mycobacteriaceae; genus Mycobacterium. The sequence continues at coordinate 3,389,260 of NZ_OZ245858.1, read as the reverse complement.
CCCGCGGGCTGCCTGCGGATCCATCAGGTCCGCGGTGTGCGAACGGGCATCGATACCGTCGTTGCGCAACTCGTCCGCGCGCTGCGCCGCCCGGTCGGTGGTCCCCGTGACCATCACCGACGCGCCCAGCTGGCCAAGCAACCTGGCCGAGGCGAATCCGATACCGATGTCACTGCTCGATCCGGTGACCAGCGCCACCTGACCCGTCAGATCGAATGCGCTAGGCAGCGTTGTAGGCATTTACGGTTCTTCCCTTCACATTTGAGCCGATCACATCACCACTAAGTTGGGCAAAGCCGCGCCGTCTCGACCCAGGCGCCGTCGCGGTGGCGATGCTTCACGGCGCGGAAGCCACCGGTGTCCACACTGGCCTCAATCGCCAGACCGGCCGCCTCCACCCGCACGTAATCGTCCCGGCCGACGCCACTGACCTCGCTGCTGCCCAGATGTCCCCATTCCTCGATGAATGGGACGAGCCGGCCCTGCCACTCGAACGCCCCGGTCTCGATGAGCAGATCGTCCTGCCATGCCACCGGGTTCTCATCGGGCGGGGCGGCCTCACGTGAATCAAGCATGTGATTCCAGCGCAGCCGCGGATCGATGAACTCCGTCGTCCCGGCGAAGGCAAACTCGGCGGCAAAGGCCGAGTGCGGGTCGTCAGCGGAGGGTCCAACACCGGGCTGGAGATGAGTGCGGATGTCTACGAACCAGTCGGGCGACTGCAGCCACAGCACATCGCAATAATCAACGCGCCGCACGCCGTCGATCACCAGACCCACGCGGCGCCAGGCACCGATAAATTCGACGGGAAGTGACATCATTGCCTTTCGAGGTGCTACCCCAAGCATGCTTTCGATATAGTATCGAATCTGGCGTATACCGCTACCCGAAGAAATGGAATGGCCGTGCCACCGCTGCCCCGCGTCCTCGTCCTGACCGATCCCGATCCGGATATGCCGCCCCCACCACTGCATCTGATCACCGGCGACGTCGAGGTGGTGGCGATCGACTCGACCCCCACCGACGATCAGCTGCGCGGCGCCTCGGTCCTCTACATCTGGGACCACCGCTTCGCTGAGCTGGCACCGCTGCTGCGGCGGACCGACGAGGTGCGCTGGGTGCATGCCGCATCCGTCGGGGTCAATCGATTGATCTGTCCAGAACTGGCCGCGGTCACGTTGACCAACTCCCGTGGCGTATTCGACGTGTCGATCGCCGAATGGGTGCTCACCGCGGTGCTCGCCCATCTCAAGGGACTGGCCGAGACGTTGGCACTGCAACGGCAGAAAATCTGGCAGCACCGGATGACCGGACGACTGGCCGGAATGCGGGCTGCAGTGGTCGGTACCGGCTCGATCGGCAGGACGATCGCTGACCTTCTCGATCGCCTGGACGTGCAGGTCACCTTGGTCGGGCGCGCTCCGGCCGACGATGAGACGTTCGGGGTGGTCCGCTCTTCTGACGACCTGGTCGCGGTGGCCGAAGAGGTTGACCTGCTGATCCTCGCGGTACCGCTGACAGCGGCGACCACCGCGCTCGTCGGAGCGCAGGTACTTTCTGCGCTCGGGCCGCGCGGGTTCGTCGTCAACGTCGGACGCGGGCCGACGGTGGTCGAATCCGACCTCATCGACGCCATCAACGCCGGCACCATCGCCGGCGCCGCCCTGGACGTTTTCGACACCGAACCGCTACCGGTGGACTCGCCGCTGTGGTCGATGCCGAATGTGCTGGTGTCACCGCACATGTCCGGTGACTACACCGGGTTCGAGAACGTCATGATGGCCGTTTTCACCGACAACCTACGGCGGTGGCAGCGCGGCGAGCCGTTGCACAACGTCGTCGACCCGGCCGTCGGGTACGTGCGGAGCTGAGCTCACCCCACCGCGATCAGGCAGCGGCCCCAGCTCGTGTTTCCAATGCAATAAGAGCCAGAGTCGATGCTGTATCGAAAACGCGCTCACGCCCGATGCGTGCTATCAATGGCAGAACAGTGAGCCAAATCGATACATTATCGATTTGGCTCATCGCATCGGACCGAGAGTGTGGAGGCGACGTGAGTGACGACCCGATGACCCCGGTGGTGGGCGCCGGAACCCTGGAGTACGAGTGGATGACCTGGCCCGAGATCGCCGCCGCCGCCGCCGCCGACACCCCGGTGGTCATCGCCGTCGGCTCCACCGAACAACACGGGCCGCACTTGCCGGTCAATGCCGACTGGGTGGTGCCGCAGGCACTGCTCCGACTGGCCGCGGCCACGCGACCGTTCATCATCGGTCCCCCGGTTCGACTCGGGTACCGCTCGCGGCCCGCCAGCGGGGGCGGCCAACAGTTCCCCGGCACCCTGTCACTTCGCGCGACGACGTTTATCGCCATGCTCGAAGATCTGCTCGAAGAGCTGATCCGCACCGGCTTTCGCCGAATCATGTTGTACAGCTGGCACTTCGAGAACGCCAATTTCGTCTACGAACCCGCCTACCTGGTGTCGGGACGCTTTCCCGAGGTCAAGATCGTGGTCGTGGAGAATGCCATGCCCGACTTCGAGCAGGCCGACCTGGACGTGATCTTCCCCGACGGCTTTCCCGGCCTGGCACTCGAACACGCCTCGGTCATGGAGACCTCCCTGTTCGAGCACCTTCGCCCCGCCACCGTGCGGATGGACCGAATCGTCGATGACGCTCCTGCGCGCAACGTACCGTGGGATGTACTGCCCATCGACCCCACCATGTCGACCGCGTCAGGGGTGCTGGCCTCAGCCACACAGGCCACCGTAGCCAAAGGCGAACTGTTGGCGGATCGGATTGTCCAACACATCATCTCGATCCTGGACATCGAGTTCCCGGCCAAAGAAGGGCAACACTGATGCCCGGCGCTGCCCTGGTGACCGGAGGAGCCAGCGGCATCGGCCGCGCCACCGCCTACGCCCTGGCCGCCCGCGGATACCGCGTCGCCGTCGACCACCTGGATCGCGAAGCCGAAGCCAACCAGGTCGCCAACGATATCGGCGGCATCGCCTACGAAGCCGACGTTTCGGACGTGGCAGCGGTCGAAGCGCTGGTATCCGCCGTCGAGTCCGACCTTGGCGACATCGAAATCGCAGTTGCCTGTGCAGGTTTCGACGTTGATGTGCCCCTGGAGGACCTCACCCCCGAGCTGTGGCACAGCAGTCTCGGAGTCATCCTGGGCGGTTGTGTGAACGTGATCGCAACGGTCGGGCCGCGGATGCGGGCGCGCCGCCGCGGCTCCATCGTGGGCATCTCATCGGAGCTGGCCCTGCTCGGCGACGAAAATCACGTGCAATACGTGACGGCGAAATCGGCGATGATCGGCCTGGTCCGCTCGGTGGCCCGCGAATACGGGCCCGATCAGGTCCGGGTGAACATCATCTGCCCGGGCCCCACGGACACCCAGATGCTCGGGCCGCGGTGGCGGGGCGATGAGTACCGGCACAGCATCCCCCTCGACCGGTTCGGCACGCCCGATGAACTCGCCCGCGCCATCGTCGATGTCGCGGAGTGGACATGGCTAACCGGCCAGGTCATTTCGCCCAACGGAGGGGTGGTGATCCAGTGACCGCGCCCGTGGCATTGGTGACAGGGGCGGCCGGTGGGATCGGGACCGCGATCGTCAGCGCACTGGCGGCGGCCGGCTGGACCGTCGCCGCCACTGATCTGCCCGGCGTGCCGGAAAGTGCCGATGCCGACCTGACCATCCCGGCCGACCTGCGCACCCGCGAATCCTGCCAGGGCGTGATCGACCTCGCGCTGGCGCGGCGCGGTCGGCTGGACCTGTTGGTCAACAACGCGGCTACCATGACGGTCGTCGAACCGACCGTTGAGACAATGCCGTTGTGGTGGCGCGATATCGACGTGAATCTGACCGCCCCGCTGTGGTTGACCCAGGCGGCGGCGCCGGCACTGAGAGAACGTGGGGGCCAGGTGATCAACATGTGTAGCGTGTCGGCGCTGCGGGGTGAACCCGGCTTCAGCGCCTACGCGGCGAGCAAGGCCGGACTGCTGGGTATGACCCGGTCACTGGCTCGCGAACTTGCCCCGGCGATCCGGGTGAACGCGATCGCACCGGGGCCCACCGAGACCGAGCAGCTCAACCGCGACGCGGAGTTTCACGGCATCGAATTGAGCGAGCTGCACCGGTATTACGTGGCGGGCATGCCAACGGGGCGACTGGTCCGCCCCGACGAGGTGGCAGATCTGGTCGTATTCCTGGCCGGGGCAAAATCATTCACCGGCGAGTGCGTGCAGATCAATGGCGGGATGCTGATGTCGTGAGACACCCACGCGGCGCCGATAGCGACTCGGCCCGACGCGATCACATCCTGGTGGTGGCCGCACGGCTGTTCAGCGAACACGGCTACCTCAACACGACCATGACCGAAATCGCCCGCGCGTGTGGCCTGGGCCAGTCGTCACTGTATTACTGGTTCCGACAAAAAGAAGACATCCTGCTCGGCCTGCTGGCGGTCAACCGGGTCTCGCTGGAATTCGCCGAAGAGCTTGTCGCCCAGGGTGGCTCGCCCGCAGTCCGGCTGCTGCGGCTGCTACGGCTGGACATCCGGGAGCTCTGCGAGGCCCCGGTGGACATCTGCGAGGTCGAGTTGCTCGCCGACCAACAGCCCGACGTGTTCCGCGAATTCTGGTCCGACACCGCAGCGTTGCATCAGCACCTCGGCACGCTGATCACCGATGGCATCGCCTGCGGCGAATTCGTCGAGTGCGACGCAGAATTCGCCGCGCTCAACATCTGCGCGGCCGAGCAGGGCGTGCAGCGGCGGTACCGCAATTCGGCCGCCCACGCCCCAGGTAGCACCAGCCCATTTCGTCATCAGAGCTTTTCCAGCGATCACCTCGCGGACGAACTCGCCACCATGCTCGTGCGGGGTCTACTGCGCGACCCAACCACCATGCCAGCGCTGACTGCGGCCGCGCTGGCCAGCAACGATTACCCCACCGACTGACCCTCGGCTACAGGTACTGCCCCAGGTTGGACTCGGTGTCAATGGCCCGGCTCGCACTGGATGATTTCCCGGTGACCAACGTGCGGATGTAGACGATCCGCTCGCCCTTCTTACCCGAGATCCGGGCCCAGTCATCAGGGTTGGTGGTGTTGGGCAGGTCCTCGTTCTCGGCGAACTCGTCGACGATCGAGTCCAACAGGTGCTGGATCCGCAGACCGTGCTGACCGCTTTCCAGCACCGACTTGATCGCGAACTTCTTGGCCTTGTCGACGACGTTCTGGATCATCGCGCCGGAATTGAAGTCCTTGAAGTACATGACTTCCTTGTCACCGTTGGCGTAGGTGACCTCCAGGAACCGATTCTCGTCGACCTCGGCGTACATCCGGTCGACGACCTTCTCGATCATGGTCTTGATCGTCAACGCCCGGTCACCGTCGAATTCGGCCAGATCGTCGGCGTGGACCGGCAGATTCTCGGTCAGGTACTTGGAGAAGATGTCCTGTGCCGCTTCGGCATCCGGTCGCTCGATTTTGATCTTGACGTCGAGGCGGCCGGGCCGCAGGATCGCCGGATCGATCATGTCCTCGCGGTTGGAGGCGCCGATGACGATGACGTTCTCCAAGCCTTCGACGCCGTCGATCTCACTGAGCAGCTGAGGAACGACGGTGGTTTCGACATCGGAGCTGACGCCGGTACCGCGGGTGCGGAAGATGGAGTCCATCTCGTCGAAGAACACGATCACCGGGGTGCCTTCTGACGCCTTTTCCCTGGCGCGCTGGAAGATCAACCGGATGTGCCGCTCGGTCTCGCCGACGAACTTGTTCAGCAGTTCGGGGCCCTTGATGTTGAGGAAGTAGGACTTCGCCTCGCGGGCATCCTCACCCCGCACCTCGGCCATCTTCTTCGCCAACGAGTTGGCGACGGCCTTGGCGATCAACGTCTTACCGCAGCCGGGAGGGCCGTAGAGCAGCACACCCTTGGGCGGTCGCAGGGAGTACTCCCGATAGAGATCCTTGTGCAGGAACGGCAGCTCCACGGCGTCGCGGATCTGCTCGATCTGGCGCGTCAGGCCACCGATGTCGTGATAGCTGACATCGGGCACCTCTTCGAGGACCAGATCCTCGACCTCGGCCTTGGGGACGCGCTCGAACGCATAGCCGGCCTTGGTGTCGACCAACAGCGAATCGCCGGGCCGCAGTTTGCGCGGGCGCTGGTTCACTTCGGCTTCGGTCAGCCCGGCGGCGATCTCCGGCGGCAGATCCTCCTGCTTGATCAGCGGCTCGGCCAGCCAGACGATGCGCTCTTCGTCGGCGTGCCCGACAACCAGCGCCCGGTGTCCGTCGGCCAGGATCTCGCGCAACGTGCTGATCTCACCGACAGCCTCGAAATTGCCGGCTTCGACGACAGTCAGTGCCTCGTTGAGACGGACCGTTTGACCTTGTTTGAGCGCCTTGGTGTCGATATTGGGCGAGCAGGTCAGACGCATCTTGCGGCCCGAGGTGAACACGTCGACCGTGTCATCCTCGTGGGCGATGAGCAGTACGCCGTATCCGCTGGGCGGTTGGCCCAGGCGATCGACCTCTTCGCGCAACGCCAGAAGTTGCTGACGCGCCTCTTTGAGGGTGTCCATCAACTTGGCGTTTCGGGCCGAAAGCGAGTCGATACGCGCTTCAAGCTGGTGCACGTCACGGGCGGTACGCAACCCGCTCTGCGCCCCTACGGCGTCTTCGAGCTGCTCCCTTAGCAACGCCGCCTCGCGGCGGAGTTCTTCTAATTCGGCAGCGTCCTCGCTGGACATGGGGGTTCCGAAATTCTCAGAACGCTCTGACTCGCTCATGGTGCGCTCCTCTCCAACACTGGGTGTTGGTGCAGTAACAACTTCAAAGCTACCGGCGATTCAGTCTTTGTGTGCGGTGTAGGAATTCGACACACCAGCACCACTGTTAACCTAGTTGGTAAGTTGAGCTAATTGAGAGGACAGCCGTGACCCTGAAATCCCTAGCCACAGGTCTGGCCGCCTGCCTGAGTGCAGTAGCGGTCGCCGGAGCAGCGGCGGTGGGTGTGACGTCTGTTGCATCGGGCGCGTCGGTTGCATCACCTGCGGTGCAAGCGGTCGTATTCGGCGCTCCGCTGCCGCAGACGCCGGCCCCAGAACTGCAGGCCCCGCTCATCCAGACCCTGAACGCGCTCGCCGGTGGCGGGTCGTTCTCGGGCAGTAAATCCGCATACGTCGAGGGTGGCATCGGTCGGATCGAGGGCATCGCCGCGGATCGGGCGTATGCCAACGCCGCCGCCAAGGGCTCCTTCCCGCTGAGCTTCGTCGTGACGAACATCGATCAGAACGGTGGCATCGTGACGGCGGATGTCACCGCCACGGCTGCCAGCGGTGGCACCGCAACGCAGAACATCACGTTCATTGCGGGCCCCAGCCCCAGCGGCTGGATGGTGTCGAAGGCGTCGGCTCTGAACCTGCTGGGCGCGGTGGGCTAACCGAAGAAGTTGGGCATTAACCGCACCCGAGCAGTAAAAATCATCTCAAGCGCCGCCACGGTAGTGGCGGCGTTTGGGCTTTGCGCGTGTTCCGCGACGGCGCCAGAGTCCGCGTCGACGACGACGACGGCTCCCGCCGTCGCGGCCACGCCTGCGCCGACCGGGCTGCCCCCGACCGACGCGCTGACCGATGTGTTGGCCAAACTGTCCGATCCGGCCGTAGCGGGTGCGGACAAGCTGGTGTTGGTCGAGGGTGCGACCGATGCCGAAGCCGCCGACCTGGACACATTCGCCAGGGCGCTGCGAGACAACCGGATGCTGCCACTGACGTTCGCTGCGACCGACCTGATCTGGTCGCCCGATACCCCTGGCGATGTGACTGCCAACGTGACCGTGACGCCGGCCGACCCCGCGGTCGCCCCGTTCACGTACCCGATGGAATTCACCCCGGCATCGGGCGGGTGGCAGTTATCGCGGCAGACGGCTGATCTGCTCCTGAACTCCAGCGCCGATACGGCCGGCCCCGATAAGGCGAGCCCCAGTACGACCGCGCCGACGACGACACCGACCCGCTGATCGCACCATGTGGATCGGCTGGCTGGAATTCGACCTGCTCCTGGGCGATGTCCATTCGCTGAAACAGAAGCGATCGGTGATCCGGCCGATCGTGGCCGAACTGATCCGCAAGTTCAGCGTCTCAGCGGCCGAGACCGGCGACCAGGATCTGCACCGCCGGGCCGGGATCGGGGTCTCGGCAGTGGCCGGTGACCGTCACCAGGTGGTGGACATTCTCGACGGCGCCGAGCGACTGGTGGCCGGTCGACCTGAGATCGACCTGCTCTCAGTGCGGCGCGGCCTGGTCCGCAGCGACGACTTCTAGCCGCCCCGGCCAGATTGCGCGCTACAACTCGTTGGTGGACGTCAACCGCTTGCGCCGCAAGGGCGTCGGCGTGATGGTGTCGGGGGCCAGCCGCCGCGCCGAGATCAGGAATGCGGTGTGGCCGCGCATGTTGTGTTGCGGCCGCACTGCGAGGCCGACCACATTCCAGCCGCGCATCATCGTTTCCCAGGCCCGCGGCTCGGTCCAGCACTGTTGTTCACGAAGCGCCTCCACCGTCTTGGACAGCTGTGTGACGGTCGCGACGTAGATGATCAGAACACCGCCGGGCACCAACGCCGCGGAGACGGTCTCGAGGACGTCCCACGGTGCGAGCATGTCGAGGACGGCGCGGTCGATCTGTGGGCCGTCCGCGACGGGAAAGTCGTTGAGATCTGCGATGACGAGATCCCAGTTGGCCGGGCGCTCACCGAAGAACGTCGAGACGTTGCGGTCGGCGTGCACGGCGTGGTCGTCGCGCAGTTCGTAGGAAATCACCTTTCCCTCCGAACCGACAGCGCGCAGCAACGAACAGGTCAGGGCGCCGGACCCCGCGCCGGCCTCCAGCACGCGCGCGCCGGGGAAGATATCGCCCTCGTGCACGATCTGCGCGGCGTCCTTGGGGTAGATCACCTGGGCGCCGCGCGGCATCGACATCACGTAGTCGATCAGCAGCGGCCGCAGGACCAGGAACTGGTCGCCGTTGGCGGACTTGACCACACTGCCTTCCGGCACGCCGATGATCGCGTCGTGGGCGATCGCCCCGCGATGGGTGTGGAACTCCGAGCCGGGGTTGAGCAGCACCGTGTAGTGCCTGCCCTTACCGTCGGTGAGCTGGACGCGGTCTCCCACGCTGAACGGACCGGTTAGCGACACAGCGGTTCAGCCTGCCAGCAGACGCATCGACGCAGACGGCCGGGTTGCGCTTGTTTTGTCAGAACCCCTGCCTAGGGTTGACCGTATGCCGGACCAGCAGCCCCCACCCAGGTCCCGCCCCGCCGCCAGGCCTGCACTGTCGCCATCGCGGGCGGCGGACTTCAAGCAGTGCCCGCTGCTCTACCGGTTCCGCGCCATCGATCGACTTCCGGAGCCGTCCTCGACGGCGCAACTGCGCGGCACGGTCGTACACGCCGCGTTAGAGCAGCTCTATGGGCTGCCCGCGCCGCAACGTGACCCGGCCACCGCGCTGGCACTGGTTGGCCCGGCCTGGGAACAGGTCATCACGGCCGAGCCGGAACGCGCCGCCGATATTGCGCCGGAGTTGCAGGCGCAACTGCTCGCCGAGGCGCAGGCCCTGCTGACCCGTTATTACCGGCTGGAGGATCCGACCCGCTTCGACCCGCAGAGCTGTGAACAACGGGTCGAGGTCGAACTCGCCGACGGCACACTGCTGCGTGGGTTCGTCGATCGCATCGACGTCGCCGCCACCGGTGAGCTGCGGGTGGTGGATTACAAGACCGGTAAGGCACCTTCGGAGGCCTGGGCGATGGCCGAATTCAAGGCGATGTTCCAGATGAAGTTCTATGCGGTGGCACTGTTCCGCTCACGCGGGGTGCTACCGACCCGGTTGCGGCTGATCTATCTCGCCGATGGCCAGCTGCTGGATTACACACCCGATCTCGAGGAACTGCTGCGGTTCGAGAAGACGTTGATGGCGATCTGGCAGGCCATCCAGTCTGCCGGTGTGACAGGCGATTTCCGGCCCAACCGGTCGCGGCTGTGCAACTGGTGTGCCCATCAGAGTCTCTGCCCGGCATTCGGCGGCACTCCCCCGCCCTATCCGGGTTGGCCGCAGCTGCCCGACGAGGGCGACCCCCTGGGTGACGACGGGGCGATCCTGCACGATGCCGGGTCGGCCGCATGACGCAGTGCTACTACCGTCGACTGGCACCGGCCGGTGACGCCCAGGCCTTCGAGAGCACGAAATACACGGCGAGCAACTGGGATTCAAGCATTCAGCACGGGTCACCGCCACTGGCCCTGATGACCAAACTCATCGAGGAACAGGCCGCGGGATCCGGCCAACGAATCGGTCGACTGCTGCTCGACATCCTCGGTGCCATTCCGGTGGCGCCGGTACGGGTGCGGTCCTGGATACAGCGGCCGGGTTCGCGGATCTCGCTCCACAACGCCGAGATGTCGGCGCAACGCCCCGATGGCACTTGGCGGTCAGTGGCCACACTGTCCGCGTGGCTGTTGGCGCCCAGCGATACCACCGTCATCGCCTCTGACCGGTATCCGCCGATCATCGAGGGCGAGCCGAAGACCGACTCTCATGGCTGGCAGGGGGCGCCGGGATATCTGGAATCCATCAGCTGGCGCGGGCAGCGCGGCACCGACAACGGTGCATCGGTGGCCTGGATGAGTCCGCTGTTACCGGTGGTCGACGATGAACCCGTAACGGAGGTCCAGCGTCTGGCGTTGGTGGTGGATTCGGCCAATGGTGTTGGGGCAGCGTTGGATCCAGAGCAGCACATGTTCATGAACACCGATACCGCGCTCCATCTACACCGATTGCCACGCGGCACCGACTTCGCTGTGCGGGCGCGGGGGTCGATCGGACCCGACGGTATCGGCGTGACCACCGCCGAGATCTTCGATCGCGACGGTTTCATCGGTACCACCGCACAAACCCTGTTGGTCCAGCCCCGCTAATCGAGCGGAACAAGCTCCTGCAGCAGAGTCGGCACCAGTTCGCTGACGGTGGGATGAATGTGCATGGTGCGCGATATCGCCGTGTAGGGCAGCTTCGCCGTCATCACGTCCAGGATGCAGTGGATCACTTCGTCGCCGCCGACACCGAGGATCGCCGCACCGAGAATCTCCTTCGTCTCGGCATCGACAACCACCTTCATAAAGCCTTGTGTCTCACCCTTTTCCACAGCGCGCCCGACCTTCGTCATGGGCCGCTTGCCGACCAGCGCCTTGCGCCCCGACTTACGCACCTCGTCGACGGTCAGCCCGGCTCGACCCAACGGCGGGTCGATGTAGAGGGCATAGGTGGAGATCCGATCAGATACCCGGCGCGGGTCGTCATCGAGCAGATTGGCTGCCACGATCTCGTAGTCGTTCCACGAGGTGTGGGTGAAGGCACCTTTGCCATTGCAGTCGCCCATCGCCCAGATGCCCTCGACGTTGGTGCGCAGCTGATCATCGGTTTTGACGTAACCACGTGCGTCGGTTTCGACACCGGCGGCGTCCAGTCCGAGATCGTCGGTATTGGGCTGGCGACCGGTGGCGATGAGCAGGTGGGATCCGATGATCGGGTCGGCGCCTGCGGTCGGAGTCAGGGCGATGCCCCCTGATGAGTCGGAGCCATGCTTGGCCACCTGCATATCCGTGGCGTCGAGATGTATCGCGATCCCCTCGGCTTCGAGGATTTCCTTGATGGTCGCCGAGACGTCTTCATCCTCACGGGAAGTCAACCTCGGGCCCTTCTCTACGACACTGACCTTCGCGCCGAATCTGCGGTACATCTGCGCGAACTCCAAGGCGATGTAGCTACCGCCGACAACGATGAGATGTGCTGGCACCTCATCGAGTTCGAGAACTCCCACATTCGTCAGGTAGTCGACGTCGTCGAGGCCAGGGATGTTGGGGACGATCGCCCGCCCGCCGGTGTTGAGAAAGATCTTCTCGGCGGTGATGGTCTGTTCGCCGTCGATGACGATGGTCTTGGGCCCGGTGAATCTTGCGTGACCGCGGATCAGTGTGGCGCCGTTCATCCCGTCGATCCAGGACTCGACCCCGCTGCGATCCCCGAGCACGATCTTGTCCTTGCGCGCCTTGACTTTAGCCATATCGACGGTGACGTCGCCGGTGCCGATCCCGAAGTCGGCGGCGCGGCGGGCGACATGTGCGGTGTGGGCACTGGCAACCAGGGTTTTGGTGGGGATACAGCCGTAGTTGACGCAGGTTCCGCCGACCAACTTGCGTTCGATCACCGCGACCGTCTGCCCGGCGTCGGTCAGGCGCCCCGCCAGGGGCGGACCAGCCTGTCCGGCACCGACGATGATCGCATCGAAATGCTGGGTCACAGCAAGCTCACGCCGGCGAGATACACGATGACAAACCCTCCGATGATCGCCACGGCGTCCTCGATCAGCGCGGCGGGCAGGTCCTTACCGAATCTGGCGGCCAGCGCGCCACGTACCTGCGCACCGCCAAGGGTCCCGAGCACAGCACCGACGATACCGGCTCCGATCGCGCTGAAAATATGGCCGAATGGCGTTCCGATCACCGCGCCGGCCAATGCGCCGATGACGATCCGCGCCCCAAACTGGGCTGGCACCTTACGGCTTGGCGTCTTCGGCAGCTGATCGGTGACGAGTTCACCGACCGCAAGGATGCTCAACACGATGACGGCGATGAGGCTGCCCAGCCACGCCGACCACGCTCCGTGCGGGGCGTCGGCGAGGTTGATCCAGCCGAGATATGCACCCCAGGCGAGGACCGCGAGCGGGGTCATTGCACGAAGGCCCGCGATGATCCCGATGAGCAGTGCAAACAGCAGAGCGAGCAGCACGTAATGCATGGCAGCCTTCCGACCGGTGGTGTCGTACAGGACGCTAACACCGCGGACGGTTCGACGCGGAACTAATCAGAAGCGGCAGAACCTGATGTCAGAGGCCAGAATTGCCTTCGCGCCGATAGCAGCCAGCTCATCCATGATGGCGTTGACGACCTTGCGCGGCACCAGAGCGCGGACGGCCACCCAGTCGGGGTCCGCCAGCGGGGCGATGGTCGGCGATTCCAGGCCTGGGGTGACCTTTGTGGCCGCCTCCAACACCGCCCGCGGGCAGTCGTAATCCAGCATCAGGTACTGCTGACCGAAAACCACCCCCTGCACCCGGCCCGCCAGTTGGTCGCGGGCGGCAGCGGTGGCGACGTCGGGATCGGCGCGTTCGATCAGCACCGCCTCGGAATCGCAGAGCGCTTCACCGAAGGCCACCAGCCCGTGTAGCCCCAGGGTGCGGCCCGTTCCGACGATGTCGGCGATCACATCGGCCAGACCGAGTTGCACCGAGATCTCCACCGCGCCGTCGAGCCGGATCACAGTGGCGTCGATGCCTCTGGCCGCCAAGTCTTTTCGCACCAGGTTGGGATAGGCAGTGGCGATCCGCTGCCCACCAAGGTCGGTGATCGCCCAGTCGCGACCGGCCGGGGCCGCGTAGCGGAAGGTCGACGAGCCAAAACCCAGCGCCAAGCGTTCCTGCACGGGGGCGTCCGATTCGGCGGCCAAATCCCGCCCGGTGATCCCGAAGTCCAGCTCACCCGACCCGACGTAGATGGCGATGTCTTTGGGCCGCAGGAAGAAGAACTCCACGTTGTTGGCCGGGTCGACGACGGTCAGATCCTTCGGGTCGCGGCGGCGGCGATACCCGGCTTCTGACAGGATCTCGGCGGCGGACTCGCTGAGCGCACCCTTGTTGGGGACGGCGACGCGCAACATGCTCACAGCTTCGCGTAGACGTCGTCGAGGGTCAGACCGCGCGCAACCATCAAGACCTGCGTCCAGTACAACAGCTGGCTGATCTCACCGGCCAGCGCGTCATCGCTTTCGTGTTCGGCGGCCAGCCACACCTCGCCGGCCTCTTCGAGGATCTTTTTGCCGAGCGTATGCACCCCGGCGTCCAGCGCGGCGACGGTCCCGCTGCCAGCGGGCCTGGTGCGGGCACGTTCGCCCAGCTCGGCGAACAATTCCTCGAAGGTCTTCACGGCCTGCGATTGTTCCATGCCGCCGTGGACAAAGTCACGGCGGTTTCCTTCGGTCCGCCCCCGGCGCCGTCAGGGGCACTGGCCGTTGTTGACGCAGCCGGCCGGCGGGCTCGCTTTGAACGTGGGCGACGCCATCGTCGTGGCCAGGGCCGTTGCCGACACCTCAGCCGTAATGGTGGCTCCCATCGTCGCGTCGGTAGGGTCGAGTTTCATCGCCGGAACTGTCGGAGAGACATAGACCGTTCCGGTGGCCGAATCGCCCGACCCGCCCGCCAGCACGCGGGTGGGTGCGGCGACACCGGTGTCGAGGCTCATCGCCACAGCCGCCAGCACAGCGGCCAGCCCCAGGGCCGCGCCGAGTGATTTCATCCGTTGCGCGCGCATGTGTAGGTCCATGGCTGTCCTTCGACTGTTCAACCGGCGTACGCCGTCGCCGGCGCCCGGGGCCACCTGCTCAGCTGGCTCACTCCGTGGTACCCCCGAGCCCGCAGGGGGTCAACGCACCGCGACCGGTTTGCTCAAACTCGTAGCCGATCATCAGCCTGATCGCAGTTTGGGCGTCCACCCCGGCGGCGCGAAACGGCGCCACATATCCCGCCCGCCAGAGCGAATAAAGTTATTGCACAGGCAGTTTCAGATTCACCGAAAAGTGGCGGTCCGCCCCGCGACGCGAGCGGGTTCGTCGGCCATCGGCGTTCTCTCAGGCGGGAATGCTGTAAACATGGTTGCTCTCAGCACATCCCACCGAGTGTGACAGATACCTGTCAGCGGATTGCCACCTCGCGGCGTCACGATGAAGCGATGAGATCAGCACGTCGCCGGCGAACCTGGGGCACACCCGTGATGGCCGGCATGGGTTGTGCGCTCACCGTAGCCGCGGTGGTCACCGTGGGCTGCGGCGTCGCGCAGGCGTCGTCGCCATTGAGCGTCGTCGGGCAGAAATACAGCGATGCCGACACCACGCTCAACACCGCCGGTTACGCCGTTGTGGTGTCGACCACAGTTGGCGATCAACTGCCGCGGCCGGACTGCATCGTCGTCAATCAACAGCCCAGAACCGAGGCGGCACAGGAAAACAGCAGCGCCTCCCCCACCAACCAGATGCTGTTATCGCTCAACTGTGACGCGGCGCTGGCGTCGGCCAAATCCCCGGGTAACTCACTGGAAAGCCCGCAGGGTCGGGCGGCCAAGGCAGCCGAGGCGGCGAGCACCGCCTCGGCCAAAACCTAGGTAGCAGAAGTCAGGTGGTCGCAGGCTTGGGTGTCGACAGGATCTCGCCGTGCATGTCCTCCAGGGAGACGCCCTTGGTTTCCATCACCCATTTCCAGACGAAGATCCCGGACAGGATGGCGCACAGGCCGTAGAACCCGTAGGCCAGACCCAGATGCTCGCGCAGGCCCGGGAAGGTCACCGTGATCAGCCAGTTGGCTGCCCACTGTCCCGCGGCAGCCAGACCCAGTGCCGCCGCCCTGATCCGGTTCGGGAACATCTCGCCCAACAGCACCCAGACGACCGGGCCCCAGGACATTCCGAAGGCGACGACGAACAGGTTCGCCGCGATCAGCGCGATGACACCGGATGCACCGGGCAGGCTGGGCTTGCCATCCGCCCCGAGGGTCGCGTTGGCGAAGATGATGGACATCGTGATCAGCGTGACGGCCATGCCGGACGAACCGATGAGCAACAGTGGCTTACGGCCGATCTTGTCGATCAGCGCGATCGCGATCAGGGTGGTCAGGACGTTGATCACCGAGGTGATCACGGTGTAGATGGCGGACTGATCGGCGTCGAAACCGACCGCCTGCCACAGCACATTGGAGTAGTAGAAGATCACGTTGATACCGACGAACTGCTGGAAGACCGACAGACCAAGGCCGACCCACACGATGCCGTAGACGCCGCCGGTCGGCTTCTTGAGATCCTTCCAGGACGGCTTGTCCTCGCGGTCAAGGGTTTCCTTGATCCTGCTGATGGTGATTTCCAGATTCTTCTGGCCCAGCAGCGTGGACAGGACCTTGCGGGCTTCCGGGATCTTGTGGGTGGCAACCAGATACCGCGGAGACTCGGGGATGGTGAACGCCAGTGACCCGTAGACGATCGCCGGGACCGCCATCACCAGGAACATCCAGCGCCACGCCTCCATGCCCAGCCACAGGGTTTCGCCCGGACCGCCGGCGATGCGTTGCAATATCCAGTTGACGACGAACGACAGGAAAATACCGAGCACGATGGCGAGCTGCTGCAACGAGCCGAGCCGCCCGCGGATACTGGGCGGCGAGGTCTCGGCGATATATGCGGGCGCGATGACCGAGGCAACGCCGACGCCGATGCCACCGACGATCCGGAAGAGCACGATCAGCTCGACGTTGGGAGCCAACGCGGTGCCGAACGCGCTGACGAGGAAGAACGTCGCGGCGATCTTCATCACCGCGATGCGGCCGATCCGGTCGGCGATCCGGCCCGCGGACATCGCACCTACCGCGGCACCAAGGAGCGCCGAGGCGACAGCGAAACCGAGTTCGGCATTGCCAATGTTGAAGTCTGCCTGGATCGAATCCACCGCACCGTTGATGACCGCACTGTCGTAGCCGAACAGCAGACCGCCCAGGGCAGCTACCGAGGCGATCCGAATCGCAGTGGTACCGGAGGAGAAATCTTCGTCGGTGATAGCGGACGGTGAATTATCGATCGGACCTTGACCGGCCATGGGCGTCCTTCTTTCGCGGCGCTGCGTGAAGTCTTTGAACTACCCACGATTGCACAATCCGACACGCGAGGGACCCATATGGCCGCCTGTATTTCGCTACTCAGGCGCTGTGTTCACTGGCCAGGGTGTCGGTCCGGGTGAGGAGGTCGGCGTAAATGCCGCGCATGGCTTCCACATCGAGTTGACCCAGCGAATTTTCGTGCCGTCGCCGCGGACTTGACGGCACCACGACCTCGTTGGGCACCACAAGCACTGGGCAGCCCGCGCCCTCGGCGGCGGCCGCGCCGGTCACCGAATCCTCCACCGCCAAACACTGTCCCGGCGCGAACCCGAGCAGCTCGGCCGCCCGGCGGTAGATATCCGGGGCAGGTTTGGCATGCTCCACTTCGTCGCCGCAGACCGACACCGAAAAGTAATGCCTACCAATGCTATTCAACGCACGCTCGGTGAGATCGCGACGGGTGTTGGTCACCAGTGCCATCGGCACGCCCGCGGCGGTGAGCGCATCGAGCATCTCCCTGGCGCCGCTGCACCACGGCAGCCCGCGTTCGAACAGTTCGCCGGTGTAGTCATGCAGCCAATCAGTCGACTCGGCCATGGCGGCCGGATCGAGATCAAGGCCGAGGTCGGTGAAGATCAACCGGATCACGCTGTCCGCCGAACCGCCGACCGACGCCTCACGCAGCTCCGGCGTCATCACCCCGCCGAGGCGGGCGTACAAGGCTTGCATCGAGATGTCCCAGAGCTTTTCGGAATCGACGAGTGTCCCATCCATATCCCAGAGCACCGCACGCATGACACCCATTGTCTCATTCCCACCCGGGTTGTAGCGCCCCGGCTGCGACCGACTCAGTCCTCTGGGTTGTAGCCGAGGTTGGGGCCGAGCCAGCGCTCGGCTTCGGACAGGGTCCAGCCCTTGCGCCTGGCGTAGTCGGCGACCTGATCCTGGGCCATCCGGCCGACCACGAAGTACTGCGACTGCGGGTGGCTGAAGTACCAGCCGCTGACAGCAGCACCGGGCCACATCGCCATCGACTCGGTCAGCTCGATGCCGGTGCGCTCCTTGACGTCCATCAACTCCCAGAGCGTCGCCTTCTCGGTGTGCTCCGGGCACGCCGGGTAGCCGGGGGCGGGGCGGATGCCCACGTACTTCTCACCGATGAGGTCCTCGTTGTCCAGCTGCTCGTCGGGCTGGAATCCCCAGAACTCCTTGCGCACCCGCTGGTGCATGCGTTCGGCAAATGCCTCGGCCAGCCGGTCGGCGAGCGACTCCAGCAGGATCGCGTTGTAGTCGTCGTTGGCGGCCTTGAACTCGTCGCACTTTGCCTGGCTGCCGAGCCCCGTCGTGACGGCGAACGCGCCGACGTAGTCGGCCAACCCGGTGCTCTTTGGCGCGACGAAGTCGCCGAGGCTCCGATTCGGGATGCCGTCGCGGTGCTCGCCCTGCTGGCGCAGGTTGTGCAGCGTCGTCAACACCTTTGTCCGGGTCTCGTCGGTGTAGACCTCGAAGTCGTCTCCGACCGCGTTGGCCGGGAAGAAGCCGATCACCCCGTTGGCCGTCAGCCACTTCTCCTTGATCAGGGTGTCGAGCATCTCCTGCGCGTCGTCGTACAGCTTGCGGGCGGTCTCGCCGGAGACCGGGTTGTTGAGGATGTCGGGGAATCTGCCCTTCATCTCCCAGGCGTTGAAGAACGGCTGCCAGTCGATGTACTCGCGCAGCTCGGCGATGTCGTAGTCAAGAAACTCCCGCACCCCGAGACCCTGGGCGGGCACCGGCGGCGTGTAGCCGTCCCAGTCGATCGGCGTCCGGTTCGCGCGCGCTTTTTCCAGCGTCAGCATCTTGCGTTCGCTCTTCTGGGCGTGCCGTTCGCGAAGAGATGCGTAATCCTTCTCGGTGGCCTCCAGCAGGGCCGGCCGTTGCTTGTCGTCCAACAGGGCCGCCGCGACCGGCACCGAGCGCGACGCGTCCTTGACCCAGACCACCGGACCGCTGCGACGCGGCGACACCTTCACGGCCGTATGGGCCCGCGAGGTGGTCGCGCCACCGATCAGCAGGGGGATCTGCAGGCCCTGGCGCTCCATCTCGACGGCGAAGTTGACCATCTCGTCCAGCGACGGGGTGATCAGGCCGGACAACCCGATGATGTCGGCGTCGTGCTCCTTGGCCGCGTCCAGGATCTTCTGGGCGGGCACCATCACGCCGAGGTCGATCACCTCGTAGTTGTTGCACTGCAGGACGACTCCGACGATGTTCTTGCCGATGTCGTGGACGTCGCCCTTGACCGTCGCCATGATGATCGTGCCGTTGGTGTCCTTCTTTGCGGCTTGACCAGAGGTCACCTTCTCCGCCTCGATGAACGGCAGCAGATAGGCCACCGCCTTCTTCATCACCCGGGCCGACTTCACGACCTGGGGCAGGAACATCTTGCCCGCGCCGAACAGGTCGCCGACGACGTTCATCCCGTCCATCAGCGGGCCCTCGATCACCTCGATCGGGCGACCACCCGCATTCTCGATCTCCGCCCGCAGTTCCTCGGTGTCGGCGTCGACGTTGGCATCGATGCCTTTGACCAGGGCGTGGGTGATCCGCTCGCGGACCGGGAGGCTGCGCCACTCCGCTGCGACCGGAGCTTTATCTCCCAAGGCCTGGTCCTTGCTGGCGAACCGTTCGGCGATCTCCAGCAGTCGTTCGGCCGCGTCCTCGCGGCGGTTCAGCAC
This sequence comes from Mycobacterium sp., assembly GCF_965229105.1. Classification (GTDB taxonomy): domain Bacteria; phylum Actinomycetota; class Actinomycetes; order Mycobacteriales; family Mycobacteriaceae; genus Mycobacterium. The sequence goes on along the minus strand of NZ_OZ245858.1, from coordinate 3,369,778 downwards.
GACGTCCTCGATGCGGTCCCGCAGCTCGGGGTCGATCGAGTCGTACGGCACCAGCGCACCGGCGTTGACGATGCCCATGTCCAGGCCGGCCTTGATGGCGTGGAACAGGAACACCGCGTGGATCGCCTCGCGAACCGGGTTGTTGCCCCGGAACGAGAACGACACGTTCGAGATGCCACCGGAGATGTGCACCCCGGGCAGGTTCTCCTTGATCCAGGCGCAGGCCTCGATGAAGTCGATCCCGTACGTCGCGTGCTCCTCGATACCGGTCGCCAACGCGAAGCAGTTCGGGTCGAAGATGATGTCCTCGGCCGGGAAGCCCACCTCTTCGGTCAAGATCCGGTAGGCGCGCCCGCAGATCTCCTTGCGGCGCTCCAGGTTGTCGGCCTGGCCCTGCTCGTCGAAGGCCATCACGACGACGGCGGCGCCGTACTTGCGGCACAGCCGGGCCTCGCGGACGAACTTCTCCTCGCCCTCCTTCATGGAGATCGAGTTGACGATCGGCTTGCCTTGGACGTTCTTCAGGCCAGCCTCAATGACCTCCCACTTGGAGGAGTCGATCATCACCGGGACGCGGCTGATATCCGGCTCGGATGCGATCAGCTTGGTGAACCGGTCCATCGCGGCGACGCCGTCGATCATCCCCTCGTCCATGTTGATGTCGATGACCTGCGCACCGACCTCGACCTGCTGCAGGGCGACCGACAGGGCGGTGTCGTAGTCCTCGGCCTTGATCAGGTTGCGGAACCGCGCGGAGCCGGTGATGTTGGTGCGCTCACCGATGTTGACGAACAGGGAGTCGTCGGTGATGTTGAGCGGCTCCAGGCCCGAGAGCCGGGTGGCGATCGGAATCTTCGGCAGTTCACGCTGCGGCTTGCCCTCGACGACGCGCGCGATCTCGGCGATGTGCTCCGGCGTGGTTCCGCAGCAGCCACCGACCAGATTGACCAGGCCGGCCTCGGCGAACTCGGCGATGTAGGAGGCCTGAGCCTCTGGGGACTCGTCGTACTCGCCGAAGGCGTTGGGCAGACCGGCATTCGGGTAGCAGGAGACGAAGGTATCCGCGATCCGCGCCACCTCGGCGATGTAGGGCCTCATCTCCGGCGCGCCGAGGGCGCAGTTCAAGCCGACCGCGAGGGGCTTCGCGTGTCTGATCGCGTTCCAGAATGCTTCGGTGACCTGACCGGATAGCGTCCGGCCGGAGGCATCGGTGATGGTGCCCGAGATGATCAGCGGCCAGCGGCGCCCGCGCTCCTCGAACAGCGTCTCCACGGCGAACACCGCCGCCTTGGCGTTCAGCGAGTCGAAGATGGTCTCGACGATGAGGAGGTCGGCACCACCGTCGACCAGGCCGTTGGCGGCTTCGAGGTAAGCGGCGACCAGCTGGTCGTAGGAGACGTTGCGGGCTCCGGGGTCGTTGACGTCCGGCGAGATCGACGCGGTCCGCGTCGTCGGGCCGAGGGCGCCTGCGACATAGCGGGGCCGCCCAGGCGTGCTGAACTCGTCGCAGACCGCCCGCGCCAGTGCAGCACCCGCGTAGTTCAGTTCGTAGCTGTGTTCTGCCATGTCGTAGTCGGACAGCGAGACCGCGTTCGCATTGAACGTATTGGTCTCCAGGATGTCCGCGCCCGCCTCGAGGTATTCGCGGTGGATGCCCTCGATGATCTGCGGCTGCGTCAGGGTGAGCAGGTCGTTGTTGCCCTGCAGAGCGGTCGGCCACTCCCGGAAACGGTCGCCGCGGTAACCGTCCTCGTCCGGCCGGTCCCGCTGGATCGCCGTGCCCATCGCGCCATCGATCACCATGATCCGCTGGCGTAGAGCTGCCGTCAGTTCGTCGGTGCAGTCGGGGCGGATATTCGGCGCAAAGCCGCTCGACGCAGAGGTGTTCGGCACAGGGGCGTTCACGTGCACTCCTTCCATGACGGAAGGCGTCCTTAACTCCGCCGAGCGTGGCGGATATCGTCAGGGACTGGCCCCCCGATAACCGTTGCAACGCCTCTCGACGGTGAAAAGTCTACGTTGTCGCCCGGTGAACGTCTGGGCACCCGCTCATCGCAGCTCACAGATCGCGTCGACGATGTAACGAAAATATCCGAGCTACCCAGGTTAACCAGAGTGCAGCTGAACGTATTTCGTCTCGACGGCGTCGGCGGTGTCCTGAGCGGATCCCTAGGCATCAGCCAATCCGAATGGCATGTCCGTGTCATGGCGTTCCGGTTGCCTCCCGGCGCCATGCAGGCCTTACGCTGATTCGGTGACACCGTCGGAGGCCAGCAGGGCCGACCTGCCCGAACTGCACAACACCATTGTTGTGGCCGCCTTTGAGGGCTGGAATGACGCAGGTGACGCGGCCAGCGACGCCCTGGAGCACCTGGACGCCATCTGGGAGGCGGAGACCATCGTCGAGATCGACGATGAGTCCTATTACGACTATCAGGTGAACCGACCGGTGATCCGGCAGATCGACGGCGTCACCCGCGAGCTGGTGTGGCCGTCGATGCGGATTTCGCACTGCCGCCCGCCCGGCAGCGACCGCGATATCGTGCTGATGCACGGTGTCGAGCCGAATATGCGCTGGCGTACCTTCTGCGCCGAGCTGTTGGCGATCGCCGAGAAACTCGACGTCGATACCGTCGTCATCCTGGGCGCGCTGCTGGCTGACACGCCGCACACCCGCCCGGTCCCTGTCTCGGGGGCCGCGTACTCACCGGAATCGGCCAAGCATTTCGGCCTCGAGGAAACCCGCTACGAGGGCCCCACCGGGATCGCCGGGGTATTCCAGGACTCCTGCGTGGCAGCTGGGATCCCTGCGGTGACGTTTTGGGCCGCGGTGCCGCATTACGTCTCGCAGCCGCCGAACCCGAAGGCCACCGTGGCGCTGCTGCGCCGGGTCGAGGACGTCCTCGATATCGAGGTACCGCTGGCGGACCTGCCTACGCAGGCCGAGGAGTGGGAGGAGGCGGTCACCGAGATGACCGCTGAGGACGAGGAGATCGCCGAATACGTCGCCGCGTTGGAGCAGCGCGGCGATGCCGAGGTCGATATGAACGAGGCGCTCGGCAAGATCGACGGTGACGCCCTGGCCGCGGAGTTCGAGCGGTACCTGCGCCGACGGGGCCCCGGCTTTAGGGGTTGACGCGACGGGGCTGACTCACCGGAACCGGGTCACGTAATCCGTCCAGTCCCATGTCGTCAAGAAGTCGCGGCCCGCGGCCAGGCCGTCCTCGTAGAGGGCCTCCTTGTCCCGGTCGGACAGATTGAAGTCGAGGACGCCGACGTCGGTGGTGTCGACGGTGATCGCCCGCGCCCTGACCCACGGCTGATTCAGGTACGCCTGGTCGCGTCCGACCAGAATGGTCGTGATCACGTGTTCGAGCAGCGTTGGGGGGCGCAGTTTGTGCAGCAGCCGCAGGGCCGGGATCACGTTCTCGTTATCGGCGGGCAGGCCGGGCAGCAGCGTGATTCCGAACGTCGGCCACTTCGGTGTGTGACCGTCGGTGCGGTCGAGTGAGTCGATCGGAAAGTTCGACAGCAGACCGCCATCCACCAGGATCGACTCCCGGGCCGGCTCTCCAGGGAAGGCACTGGTCAACGTGGCCGGGCGGTAGAAGAACGGGATCGCGGTCGACGCGCGCACGGCGTCGGCAACCGATTGCTCGTTGGGGTCCAGTCCGTAGACCCGCTGGTAGTCCCACGGCAACCGGATCAGCTCGCCGCGGGTCACGTCGGCGACGGTGACGACCAGGCGATAGCGCTGTTCGACGGGCAGGCTGCGGTCATCCAGGGCCAGATCGGCGAAGGTGGTGACGCCGAAGCGGGCCAGTTCGGCTTCGATCCACCGGTGCAACGCATCGCCGAGGTAGATGCCGTCGCCGGATAACACCCCCCAGGCGGGTCCGAGCAGCGGTATCCGTTCGATCGGGCCCTGATCCAGCAGGGCGGGGTAGTCGATACCCATCGCCAGCTGCTTCAACAGCGCGGAGTCCACCTGCCCGCTGTGCACCGCGGCCGCGAGCATGGCGCCCACGAGCGCACCGGCCGATGTGCCCGAGATTCGGTGCGGTTCATACCCCGCATCGACGAGCGCAGACACGGCGCCGACCAGTCCGATGCCCTTGACTCCGCCACCAGACAGGACGAGGTCCGCCCGGGCCATCAGGTCTTCACTGGTTTCGGGGCCTGCCATTGTCCGTTGAGGGCGTCGGGTTTGGGCCAGTACAGCCGCAGCACCAGCGAGAAGGGACCCTTCGGGGCGGGCAGCCAGTTGGCTTCCTTATCGGGCCCGGGTGACTGGTTCTGGACATACAGGGTGATGCCCCCATCGGGGTCCTTGACCAAGCTGGACAGCATCGGCGAGTTGATCAGGTAGCGGTCGATCGGGTTGGGCACCAGCGCGCTCTGCGGCATCTCGTACATGGTCAGCGACCAGAAGGCGTTCACCGGCGGCAACTGCCCGGACGCGAACCGGTAGGTGTAGTTGTTGGCTCCGGTCAGAGGCTGTCCCGTGGAGTCCACCGTCGCACTCGGGTAGATGGCCTCGTCTTTGCTGTTGCCGTAGATCCCGAGGACGGCTCCGGCCATTCGGTAGAGGTAGTTGCCGTTCACGTACTGCGCGGTGCCAAAAAAGTCGCCGGACCCGACCTGGCCGGTATCGACCTTGTCTTTTTTGAAGGCGTCGAACTCGGCCCAGGCGTCGGCCATGCCCCCTTCGATTGCGGTCCGCATCTCCGGGGTGAGCTTCTCGGCGTCGAAATTGCCGTCGGGACCGATGCCGATGGTGGCGAACCGCGCCCGCAGATCCGTCTCAGATGGGGGGGTCGGCGCGAATTTCAGCGCGAAGTCCAAGATCTCAAAGAATTGCGGCGACGTCTTCTGTTGATCCGGTGTCAGCGGCGGAACGAAATCGATCACCGGGGCCGGCGGTGGCGGCGGCTGATTGAGATAGACCGACAGCGGGGCCACCTGGTAGCCGGCCTGGATCTTTTTGACGTTGTCCAGATCGGACGGGCCGAAGAGCTGGGTGCGGTAGAGCACCATCGCCAGATCGGTATCGGACGTGATCACGTCGTCGATGCCGTCGGGTTTCACCCCGGTCCAGTTCGGTCCCGCCAGTAGGTATTTGCCGCCACCGTTGCCGGTGGTCCGGCTGCCGACATAAGCGAAGTTGTAGGTGTAACCATCGACGAACTGCAGCGAGTAGTAGCGGTCCTGTTCGATCGGCGGCACGGTCAGCACCAGCGGTTCGGCGCGCAGGTCGGCACCGACGACGGAGTAGGGCGTATCGGAGTTCGGCGTCTGGATCGCCGTATCAGCGGGGGTGAACACCCGCGCGGTGTTGTGGATCTCGTTCCAGCCGCCCTTGTATTCGGGATCCTGCTTATCGACGAAGTAGGCGTAGTTCACCCGGTAGTTGTCGACCATCGGGAAGCCGTAGATATAGGCCTCTTTGGCGATCGCGCGGGCCTGCTCCGGGGTGACCGGCGGGGCCGCGGTGGGTGTTGCGCTGGACGTGCTGGTCGGCGTGGATGTGGTGTTGGTCCCGCAACCCGCCAAAACCAATAGCGCGGCAATGACGATGACGACAGATTTGCCGCGGATGACTCCCATGGTTTCGCAACGTACTCCAATCGCCGCCATAAAAAGGCCCACGGGCGTGCGTGTTCGCCTCTATTTGCTGGACGCGTTCTCGGGTGTTCGATTGGGGGCACGCACGCTCGCTGCGCGATGACGCGGTTAGAGCGCCACGCCGAGCAGAGCGTCCACCGCCGCTGCCACCAGGCCCGGCGCAGCCGTGTCATGCCCGCCGTACTCCACCGCATCGGTTACCCAACCATCAACGGCGGCAAGGGCTTTGGGTGTGTCCAGATCGTCGGCAAGATAGGTGCGCAGCCGCGCGAGCAGATCGGCCGCATCCGGCCCAGCGGGTAACGCCGCCGCCGCGCGCCAGCGAGCCAGCCGAGCCTGCGCGTCGGCGAGCACGTCGGCGCTCCACGACCGGTCTGACCGATAGTGCCCGGCCAGCAGCCCCAGCCTGATGGCGGCCGGATCGACTCCGTCGGCGCGCAGTTGCGAGACCAGCACCAGGTTGCCGCGGCTCTTGCTCATCTTGTGGCCGTCCCAGCCGATCATCCCGGCGTGCACGTAGTGCCGGGCGAAACGCCGCTCCCCCGACACCGATTCGGCATGCGCTGCCGAGAATTCGTGATGCGGGAAAATCAGGTCGCTGCCGCCGCCCTGGATGTCGAGGTCGGTTCCGATGCGGCTCAGCGCGATCGCCGCACACTCCACATGCCAACCCGGCCGACCGGGCCCGAACGGTGATGGCCAGTGCGGCTCGCCGTCGCGGGCCGCGCGCCACAGCAGCGCATCGAGCGGATTGGCTTTACCGGCCCGATCGGGGTCGCCGCCGCGCTCACCGAACAACGCCATCATGGTGTCGCGGTCGTAACCCGATTCGTAGCCGAACTGCGCGGTGGCGTCGGCCCGGAAGTACACGTCGGGATACTCGGGATCGTCGACGACGTAGGCCGCCCCGGAGGCCAGCATCTTTTCGACCACCTCGACCACCTCGGCGATGGCATCGGTGGCGGCGACGTAATCATGTGGCGGCAGCACCCGCAGGGCCGCCATATCCTCGCGGAACAGCGCTATCTCGCGCGCCCCCAGATCGCGCCAATCGATCCCGTCGCGCGCCGCCCGCTCGAACAGCGGATCGTCGACGTCGGTGATGTTCTGCACGTAGTGCACGCGGTGCCCGGAATCGAGCCACACCCGGTACACCAGATCGAAGGTCAGATACGTCGCGGCGTGACCAAGATGGGTCGCGTCGTACGGCGTGATCCCGCACACATACATGCTTGCGGCATCACCGGGCGACACCGGACGGACCTGCCGATCGGCGGTGTCGTACAAGCGAAGCTGGGGACCGCGCCCCGGCAGATTCGGAACGCCTGCGGCCGACCACGATTGCATACGTTGACTCTAAGGCGTCTCGTCAGCGCATCATGCCGATGGCACCCAGCAATACCTCAGCGAGGTCCTTGCGGCACATCAGTAGATCGGGCAGATACGGGTCGGGACGGTTGTAGATCATCGGTGAGCCGTCGAGGCGCGAGGCGTGCATGCCGGCTGCCTGCACCACACCGGCAGGGGCCGCGTTATCCCATTCCCACTGCCCACCGGCATGGATGTAGGCGTCCACGTCGCCGCGCACCACCGCCATGGCTTTCGCACCGGCAGAACCGATTCCGACCATTTCGAAGTCCAGCTGCTCGGCCATCCGGTAGAGCACGGCGGGCGGCCGGTTGGAGCTGGCGGTGATCCGGATCGGGCCGGGATGCGGGGCGCCACCGCCGATCACGGTGTCGGTGCGGTACACCTCACCGCGCGCGGGAAGTGAGACGGCGGCGTCGGTGATCTGACCATCGGGACCGCCGACACGCTGCCACAGCGCGATATGCACCGCCCAGTCTTCGCGCCGGGGCATCGAAAACTCCCTGGTGCCGTCGACCGGATCGATGATCCACACCCGGTCCGAGCGCAGCCGGACCAGATCGTCATGGGCTTCCTCACTGAGCACCGCGTCGCCGGGCCGTTCGGCGCGCAGACGACGCTGCAGTAACTCATTCGCCCTGCTGTCGCCGGCGTCGCCCAGTTCCCACGGATAGTCGAAACCCACCTCGTCGCGCACCGCCAGCAGCAGCCGGCCCGCATCCTCGGCCAGATCGGCAGCCAACTCGGCGTCGGTCTGGTCGTAGGCGGCACTCATCGTCTCAGTATCCGGGGCGGGTGAAGTCGGCGCCGGGTGGGGGCAGGTCCGGCCCCACCTGAGACGATGACGGTGTGATCAGGTTCGCAAGTCTGGCCGTTGTCGCCGTTACGAGCACGCTGATGGGCTGCTCGTCCGAGGCGCAGCCGCGAACACTGGTCGGCACCAGCTGGCAACTGATTGCCATCCAGTCGATGGACGACGCGCAAGGCACCACCCCGGTTCCCGATCCGGCCAAGTTCACCGTGACATTCGGCACCGACGCCCGCGCCGCCTTCACGCTCGACTGCAACAGTGGCAGTGGATCATTCGAGACGAAACCCAGCAGGGACGGTACGTCGGGTGCCTTGAGTTTCGGTCCGGTCGCCACCACATTGATGGGCTGCCCGGACTCGGCCCAGGGCCAGCTGGACCAGCAGGTCGGCGCCGCGCTACCGCATGTGACGAGTTACCTGATCAAGGACGACCAGCTGAACATGTCACTGATGGCCGACGGCGGCATCCTGACCTGGCGTGAAAAATAGTCGAGCGCAGAAACTCTGCTCAGAAAGCAGGCCAGGGAATCGGCCTGCGGCGGTCGGGGCTCGGCATCACCGGGTTGTCCAGCAGATTGCGGGCGCGGCCACGCAGCGCGGCGATCTCCGCTCTGGTGATATGCGGGGCGAGGGCGTCGGTCAGGGAGTCCCCCGGGCCCGTGAGGCTCTCCACGAGCCTGCTGACCGTTTCCAGCGTGTCATCGTCGACGGGCTTACCCGCCCAGCCCCACAGAACGGTGCGCAGCTTGTCCTCGGTGTGCAGGCACAGCCCGTGGTCGACGCCATAGACACCGTCGTCGACCCCGTGCAGGATGTGCCCGCCCTTGCGGTCGGCATTGTTGACCAAGACATCGAAAACGGCCATCCGCCGCAGCCGCAGATCGTCGGCATGAATCAGTGTGACTTCGTCACCGGCGTAGTCGTAGGCCTGCAGGATCGGCAGGTAGCCCGGCGGCAGCTTGCCGGTGGGACACAGGTCCACCAGGTCGGGCCCGGTCGAAGCTGCATCGTCATCGTCATCGTCGTCGTCGCGCTCGGTATCGATGGGCTGCTCCACCCAGCGTTGCAGCATCCCGCGGCCGGCCGGACCATCGCGAATAATGGTGAGCGGCACGATATTCCAGCCGAGTTCCGCTGATACCAGGTAGGTGGCGAGCTCGCGCCCGGCCAGTGTGCCGTCGGGAAAATCCCATAGCGGCTGTTCACCGGCGACCGGTTTGTAAACGCAATGCACCGGGTGGTCCTGATCGCCACCGTCGCCACCGTCGTCGAGAACGGCCTCACACAGGAAGGTGGCGTTACTCGCCGAGCGGATCCGGCCGAGGATGGTCAGTTCACCGCGGCCGAGAACCTGTTCATCTGTCGGGGTCATTCGTCAGGGTCAGTGTTGTCAGAGCCGTAGTCTGACCCGAACAGCTCCGCCCGCTTGTAGCCGTTGGTGCGCACACAAATATGGCCGTCGGAGTCCAGCGGTTCGTCGCACAGCGGGCACGGCGGGCGCCCAGCCGAGATCACCCTGGTGGAGCGATTTGCGAACTGGCGGGCCGATTCCGGAGTCAGGAACACCCGGACCGCGTCGGGCCCCTCCTCGGCGTCATCGAGGACGACGGACGCGTCGAATTCGGTTTCGGAGACGGCCAGCAGCTCGACGACGACGGTCTCCGCCTCGGCATCCCAGCCCAAACCCATGGTGCCGACGCGGAACTCGGCGTCGACCGGGGTAACCAGGGGGCTCAGATCATCGACCTCGACAGCCTCCGGCGGCAGCGGCGTCCCGAACCTGCGGTTGACCTCGACCAGCAGTGCGGCAATTCGCTCGGCCAGCACCGCGACCTGCTGCTTCTCCAAGATCACCGATACCACCCTGGCGTCATGGACGGCCTGGAGGTAGAAGGTCCGATTTCCTGGCTGCCCAACGGTCCCGGCGACGAAGCGGTCGGGTGTGCGAAAGACGTGAATGGCGCGGGACATGGCCCTTCCAAAATACCGGGTAAAGCTGATCAACCGTAATCGGCAGAGCCGGTGCACTCAGTCTGCCTGCCGCCCCCGAGTGTGAATCACACGACGCTCACGGCCGATTTCCGTCGTGACGTTCACAGTCGGGCCCCTTAATCGGTGGAACCACCCACGACAGCATCGCCGGCGGGGGCGGCATCTTTGTCTGCCTCCTTGGGCGGTGGTGCCGTCAGTGCCGCGGCCAATGCGGAGCCGGTGTGATTGACGTGAACCACGAATGGGCGCAGCGGGGTGTAGCGGATCACACTGCAGGACGCCGGGTCCGCGGTGATGCGCTGGAAGCTGTCCAGATGGCTGCCCAACGCATCCGCGACGACGGATTTGATGACATCGCCGTGTGTGCACGCCACCCACAGCACGTCGGCATTGTGCTCCTCGGCCAACCTGCGGTCGTGTTCACGCACCGCCGCGACGGCCCGGGCCTGTACCGCAGCGAGCCCTTCCCCCTCGGGGAACACCGCAGCGCTCGGCTGCTGCTGGACCACCGCCCATAACGGTTCCTTGAACAAGTCTGCGATTTTCGCGCCGGTCCACGAGCCGTAGTCGACCTCGATGAGCCGGTCCTCGATCACGGGCTCCAGGCCCAGCTTCTCGGCCAGCGGTTCCAGGGTGCTGCGGCAGCGCAGCAGCGGCGACCGCACGAGTGCCTTGATCGGTAGCTCACCGAGGCGCTCAACCAAGCCAGTGGCCTGTTCGCGGCCCTTATCGTCGAGATCGACGCCCTCGGAGCGACCTGCCAGCGTGTGTGCGGTATTGGAAGTGGACCGGCCATGCCGCAGCAAAATTACGGTCATGTAGCTGCAATCACGCCCGTACTCAGCATCAGCAGCACCATGCCGCCGAGCGCTACCCGGTAACCGACGAACCAGTACATGGTGTGGGTGCTGACGAATTGCAGCAGCCAGGCGATGGCCGCATAACCGACGACAAAGGCGATGACGACCGACACCAGCAGTTGCAGGCCGGTGGCACTCATCCCCTCGGTCACCGGTGCGAACGCATCAGGCAGCGAGAACAGCCCGGATGCCAGCACGGCGGGGATGCCCAGCAGAAACCCGAACCGGGCGGCCAGTTCGCGGTCGAGGTTCAAAAACAAGCCGGCGCTGATGGTCGATCCGGACCGGGAGACGCCCGGAATCAGCGCCAAGCACTGCGCGAAGCCGATGATGATGCCGTCGCGCCAGGTCAGCTGCTCCATGCGACGAGTCCGTTTACCGAAGAACTCGGCGGCGGCGATCACCGCGGAGAACACCACCATTGCCGTTGCCACGATCCACAGGTTGCGCACCCCGCTGCGGATCAGGTCCTTGAACACCAGGCCGAGCACCGCGATCGGGATGCTGCCGATGATCACGTACCAGCCCATGCGGTAGTCGACGTTATCGCGGTGCGCCTTGACGAGCAGGCCGTTGAACCAGGCCCGCAGGATCCGCCAGATGTCCTTGGCGAAGTAGACCAACACGGCAACTTCGGTGCCCAACTGCGATACCGCGGTGAACGATGCGCCTGCGTCGCCCGCGAAGAAGGCCCTGGACACGATCACCAGATGACCGGAGGAGGACACCGGTAGGAATTCCGTCACGCCTTGGACCAGCGAAAGCACAACGACCTGCAGCCACGACATGGCGGGCACGGCGGTATTCACGTCGATGACCGTACCGGGTAGATCCCCCGGCCGTAGCTCAGCGCGGCTGGCGGGGTACCGGCTGGGCGGCAGCTACCGCATCGCGGACCGCGGCGGCCAGGCTGCGCTCATCGCTGAGATCGATATCGATCAGCCGACGCGTTGCGGCGGCCACCACGTCTTCGGCCTGCGGTACCGGGCCAGCCAATCGGCTGCGATAGACCTCAACCAACAAGTGCTGGCGTTCGACATGGAACGAGAAGGTGCGGCCGTCGCCAACCTCGCCGAAGCCACTGGCATGAATGCCGGTGGAAATGTCCTCGAACGTCAGCGCGAGGCCGTCAGCTGACCTGTCCACCGTGACCGTCATCGGACAACTCTAACGCTTTGTCCGTTCTGCAGGCTGTTCGAACAGCCAATTCCGGCCAGATAAAGTCCTTCACGTATCCCGCTCGTTCGCACCATCGAGAGTTACCCCTTGCCCTGGCGCAACAAACCCACAGCTCGGCTACACATCGCCGGTTGCCTGATCGCGATGCTCGCTGTCACACCGGGCCTGGCCGCGTGCTCGTCGAAGACCGTCGACACACCGCCGCCGACGATCGAACCCGCAGCTCCGGCCGTCTCTCCCCGGACAACGGCGACACCGGCCGGTGTGGTGCGCCCATTGGCCGGTTCGCCGTTGGCGGCGTTGCTCGATAAGGGCTCCGGCGCGCTGGCGGTGCTGGCGCCAGGCGCGGATCCCCGCGCCGAATCGTCGCTGACCGTATTCGCCCGCCAGGGTGGCGCGCCACGCACCATCGCCTTGCCCGGGCCCGCGACGGCCCTTGCCGGGGATGGCCGCGGCGTCGCCTTTCTCTCCACACTCGGCGGCTATTTCGTCGTCGACCTGGCGGCGGGAACCGCTTCGCGGGTGGATATCACCGGCGAGCAGGACACCGATTTCACCGCGATCGCCCGCCGCGCGGACGGCAGACTGGTGCTGGGAAGTGCCGACGGCGCGGTGTTCGTGCTGGCCTCCCCCGACCAGAACGCGACCGCCGTCGCCGAGCACACCAAGATCTTCGCGCGCGTGGATTCGATTGTCACCCAGGGAGATACCGCTGTCGTTCTGGATCGCGGGCAGACGTCGGTGACGTCGGTGGGTCCCGACGGTCGTGCCCAGCAGTCGCTGCGGGCCGGGGAAGGCGCCACCACGCTGGCGGCCGATCCGGCCGGCCGGGTGCTGGTCGCCGATACCCGTGGTGACGAACTGCTGGTGTTCGGCGTCGACCCGCTGATCATGCGCCAGCGCTACCCCGTTGCGCTGGCGCCGTACGGGCTGACCGGCTCGTCCACACTTGCCTGGGTGTCTCAGACCGCGGCCAACGTCGTTGTTGGTTACGATCTGGCCACTGGAATACCCGTGGAAAAGGTGCGCTATCCGACTGTGCAGCAACCGAACATCTTGGCTTTCGACGACTCCTCGGACACGTTGTACGTGATCTCGGGAGCCGGCGCCGGTGTGCAGGTCATCGACCACGCGACGGCCCTGCGATGAGCACCGCGAGCCGGGGGCGCATGCCACCGGGCTGGGATGTCGACCTCTCTGAGGACTACGACTGGGTTCCGCTGCGACTTCCGCCGGACGTCACCAGGATCACCGCCTCGACGCGATTGTCCATCGAAGCCGAGTACCGCGGTTGGGAGCTGACCAAGGTGCGCCTCTACACCGACGGCAGTCGACGGGTGCTGTTGCGCCGCAAGAAATCCCGCGTGTTGAACCCGTTCATCGACGATCTCCCGGAGCTCTAACATGGCAGCTTCAACAGGCGCGTATGCCGTGTTGCGCCGCGCGATGTTCCTCGTGCCGCCGGAACGCATTCACACGCTGGTGTTCGCCGCACTGCGCGGGGCGACGGTTCCCGGCGCAGTCCGCAGGCGGCTACGGCGCCATTTGGCGCCTGCCGATCCCGTGCTGGCCAGCACTGTTTTCGGAATCCGCTTTCCCGGGCCGATGGGGCTGGCCGCCGGGTTCGACAAGGATGGCCTCGGGGTGAATACCTGGGGCACACTCGGCTGGGGGTACGCCGAACTCGGCACCGTCACCGCACAGGCTCAGCCAGGAAACCCCGAACCCCGACTGTTCCGGCTGCCGCAGGACCGCGGCCTGCTCAACCGGATGGGTTTCAACAACCACGGCGCGGGCGCACTCGGACTGCGCCTGACACAGCACTACTCCGATGTGCCGATCGGGGTGAATATCGGCAAGACCAAGCTCACCCCGCCCGAGAATGCCGTGGAGGATTACCGGACCAGCGCCAGGCTGCTCGGTCCGCTGGCGGCATATCTCGTGGTCAACGTCAGCTCCCCCAACACCCCGGGCTTGCGTGACCTACAGGCTGTCGAATCGCTGCGTCCGATCCTGTCCGCGGTGCTGGCAGAAACCACCACACCGGTACTGGTCAAGATCGCCCCCGATCTATCCGACGCTGATGTCGACGAAATCGCCGACCTGGCAGTGGAATTGGGCTTGGCGGGCATTGTGGCAACCAATACCACGGTGTCCCGCGACGGCTTGCGCACCCCGGGTGTGGGCGAGTTGGGCTCCGGCGGGATCTCGGGCCCGCCGGTGGCCCGACGTTCACTGCAGGTGTTACGCAGGCTCTACGACCGGGTGGGAGATCGTCTGGTGCTGATCAGCGTCGGCGGTATCGAAACTGCCGACGATGCCTGGGAGCGCATCACCTCAGGGGCCACCCTGTTACAGGGCTACACCGGCTTCGTCTACGGCGGAGGGTTGTGGGTCAAGAACATTCACGACGGCATCGCCCAGCGCCTGCATGACGGCGGGTTCGCCTCGCTGTCCGATGCCGTCGGCTCGGCGCGACGCTAACCCGCCCGTCCCCCCTCCCGCGGGCGCGCGTGTTTGTACGTCTACACACGGCGTGTCGCGTACAAACACGCGCGCCCGCGGGAGGGCTTTTTAGTTCTGTACTAGTTCTGTACTAGTTCTGTTCGTGGGTGCCCGTGATGGTGGCCCGCGCGATCGCATTCGAGAACAAGTTGAAGCCGAGGTACGCCGGTGAGGAATCCTCGGTCACTTCAAGCTTTTCCACCTTCACCGCGTGCACCACGACGATGTAGCGGTGCACGCCGTGTCCCGGCGGCGGTGCGGCACCGACGAACCGGTGCAGCCCGGCGTCGTTGGCCAAGGTGACAGCCTCGCCTGGGAAACCTTGCTGGCTGCCGTCGCCCACACCCGCGGGCAGATCTGTCACCGTTGCGGGCAGGTTGGCCACCGCCCAATGCCAGAAACCCGAAGCCGTCGGCGCGTCGGGGTCATAGATCGTCACCGCGAAACTGCGGGTTTCCTCGGGGAAGCCCGACCAGCTCAGCTGCGGCGACTCGTCTTCTCCGCCAGCGCCCATCAGGCCACTGACGAAGGAATTCGGAACCGGCTCGCCGTCTCTCAGCGACGTCGACGTCACCGTGAACGACGGCAACTCAGGCAGGAAGTCGTAGGGGTTGTACGGAAAAGGCATCGTCGTCCTCTCGTAGATGTGAGATCTAGCAGTTCTTCAAAAAGTGTTCGAGCACCTCTGCGCCGAACTTCAGCGATTCCACGGGTACCCGTTCGTCGACGCCGTGGAACAGCGCGGCGAAATCGAGTTCAGGGGGTAACCGTAGCGGGATGAAACCGAAGCAGCGAATGCCAAGTCGGGCAAAGTGTTTCGCATCGGTGCCGCCGGAGAGCATGTAGGGCACGATGCGGGCTTCCGGGTCAACCGCCAGCAGCGAGGCATTCATCGCATCGACCAGCTCGCCGTCGAAGGTGGTCTCATACGACGGCAGCTCGGTGATCCATTCGCGCGACACGTTGGGCCCGATCAGCTCATCGACGGTCGCCTCGAATTCTGCCTGCCGACCGGGCAGCACCCGACAGTCCACCACCGCTTCGGCGGTAGCCGGAATGACATTGGCTTTGTAGCCGGCTTTGAGCATCGTCGGATTGGCGGAATCGCGAAGGGTGGCACCGACGATGGCGGCGATCGGGCCCAGTTTCGCGATGGTGCCCTCGATGTCGGGTGATTCCGGATCGAAGGCATGCCCCGTCTCCTCACCGAGCGCGGTCAGGAATTGCCTGACCGGGTCGGTCAACACCAGCGGGAACTGATGGGCGCCGAGGCGGGCCACGGCCTGCGCCAAGGTGGTGACGGCGTTCTCGCTCTGGTCATGCACGAACGAACCGTGCCCGGCGCGGCCACGTGCGGTCAGCCGCATCCAGAGCATGCCCTTTTCCGCGGTCTCGATCAGGTACAGCCGACGGTCGCCGCCGTCGTGGCGCGGCACGGTCAACGAGAAGCCACCAACCTCCCCGATCGCTTCGGTGACACCGGCGAACAGGTCGGGACGGTTCTCCACCAGCCAGCCGCAGCCGTACTTACCGCCCGCCTCCTCGTCGGCAACGAACGCCCAGACCAGATCGCGGGGCGGCACGATTCCGGCCCGTTTGAAGTGCCGGGCGACGGCGATCATCATCCCGACCATGTTCTTCATGTCGATCGCGCCGCGACCCCAGACATAGTCGTCGACGATCGCACCGGAGAACGGGTGCACGCTCCAATCGGCCGCCTCGGCCGGGACGACGTCGAGGTGGCCATGGATCATCAATGCGCCACGCGAACGGTCCGCGCCGGCCAGTCGGGCGAATACGTTGGCCCGCCCCGGCGCGCCGGACTCGATGAACTCACATTCATAGCCGACCGCCTCCAGCTGAGCGGCCACCCACCGGGCGCACTCTTCCTCACCTTTGGTGGTCGTCAACTCGCCGGTGTTGGAGGTGTCGAATCGGATCAGAGAGCTGACAAGGTCCACAACCTCGTGGGCAGGTTCGAGGGGTTCGACGGTCACAGTCACACTTCCTACCATTGCAGAAGCGGCTGGTTTGGGTCTGGACCGGCCGATCCGATAACCTAAGGCGCCCAACTCGAAGAGCGGGGCAGGTCCGAGTGGCGGAATGGCAGACGCGCTAGCTTGAGGTGCTAGTGCCCTATTAACGGGCGTGGGGGTTCAAGTCCCCCCTCGGACACCGATTTAGATTTGCGCCGACGGTTGTCGTGCCGCGCAGATACCCTTGGTTCCCGTCCTATGGGAGGGGGTGTCTGGGTGGCACAAATCGAAGAGAAGTCGCCGCCTCACGTCGACCTGTTCCGGTATCTTTCGGCCGACGAACGAGTTGACTACATCGCCGTCATGACGCGGTTCACTTCGTCATTACTTGCGGACATGTCAGCGACAACGGTGACTGAACAGCTTCGCAGTGTCGGCTATCTCCTAGATACCGATCTAGTGGAAGCGCGGTGCAAACAGTTGGTGCGGTGGGGCAACCTCGTACCGTCATTGCGTGACGCCCGAGTGAATACGGTCGTGGACTATCTTCGGGCTAGGTCGCGTTACCAGGTCACCAGCCTCGGCGGTCGCGTGCACCGCAGCGCATTAGAGATAATGGCTGCCTCAGATGGCGCCCGGGAGGTGGCCAGAGAGCTTTTAGGCCAAATCGCAGAGCTTCTCGGACAAATTCCGCCGTTGGTCAGACAACAACACAACGCAGAGCGGGCCGATCAGCTCGCCGGGATCGTCACGACGATTTTCAACAACCAACGGCTGTTTACGGCCAGCGTGACCGATTTCTACGCATACCTCTCGAGCGTGCTGAGCCGCTTCGACCTGGCCGCTAATGAATACGCCGAATTCAAGAGTCTGCTGCTCGACTACATCGATCTCATTACTGCCGACGTCAATCGACACTCGGCGATCATCGCGACCGGTCTCGAAACTGTGATCGCCGAACTTGACCAGACCCTCGAAATCCTCGGTGGTGTTCAGAGTCTGAATCTCGGCCCAGGTGTGCAGGTGGAACGGTCCAGCGGCCGAACCCGCACGGAATGGGAAGAACTTCATCGCTGGTACACCGACGCGGGAGCCGAGTCGGGTCCGGCGCAACTTCGGGCAGCGGCCGGGGCGGCGCTCGGACAGCTCTTGGCGAATGCGAAGCGCATGCTCGATGCATCGACGACTGGCTACTCGCGGCGTGCCGACTTCCTTCGCCTGGCAACTTGGTTCGATACGGCCTCAGATGGGCTGGCTCACCGCCTATTCGATGCGACCTTCGGCGCTTACCCTGCCCGTCATCTGCTCATGGGGCCTGACGAACCCGATCCCCGGACACATCCGACCAGCTCTTGGCTCGAGACTGATCCCGTCGATGTGCCGGTATCCCTGCGCGAGCGCGGCGACCGCTCACTGCGCGGCCGTAGCTCCCGTGTACCCGACCAGACGTCAGATCGTCGAATGATCGAGTTGGCAGCCCGGGAGGAGGCCGACTGCAACGCGGCAGCCGCGTTCGAATTGCGTAAGACCAACTCTCTCGATGGGGCAACGCTCTCGCCCGCGGCCCGCGACCTGCTGCTCGATGAGCTGGCCCGGTTGTTGGCCCTGCAAACCGAATCTGGCGCGGCATGGGAAGTCAGCAACCAGGATCTCGGGATCACTCTTCGAGCTGAGCCCGGAGATAGCACGGCGATCACATCGAGTGACGGCTCGCTGACCGTATTCGATTACCGGTTGACCGTCACATCGCACGAGAGTGCCTCCTCCGCAGATCGGTTCGCGTTGTGACTACGCGCGGAACGCGTGCTCAGGACATGGCCGAACAGCGTGAGGCGGCGCGCGCCTTATTGCTGACGCCAATCGTGACGTCGGCGCGCTCGCCCGAACCGCTGGCGAAGATTCGGCTGCATGCGCCGGCGCTGAAGGCAATGTTCGCAAGCCAACTCGGTTACACATTGACGGTCGAGTCGTCCTTCGCTCGCCTCGCGAAGACCCCGCTGGAAGCGACTGCTCCACACCGCGCCTTATTGCGCCGCGGCGAAATCCCTTTCGGGGCTTCTCAGTACACTGTCCTGGCTCTGACGTGCGCCGCGCTACTCGCTCCTGGGCTTGGTGAGCAAGTGCTGCTATCCCATCTGGTCAGCCAGGTTCGATCCGATGCGGCTGAGAACGGCATCATCTTGACGGACCACATATCCGACCGCCGGCGACTGGTGTCGGCCATCGCCGTCCTCGTGGAATGGGGCATCGTCGCAGAAACAGACGGATCGATCTCGCACTGGGCTGAGGGCTCCGGGAACGAAGCACTGCTGACTGTTTCCCGGCCGATGTTGCCACATCTGCTATCGCGCGGATTGGGGCCCAATGCTGATCCTGCCAGCATCCTCACCAACGCGCCAGAACAGCCACGACGACGGCTACGCCGCCGACTCGTTGAGAATCCAGTTGTTGATCGTCGTGACCTTTCCGCAGAAGAACTCGACGTTCTATCCAGGGAACGCACAGAAATCACTCGACAACTCGACGAGAACTTCGGGCTCACCGTCGAAGTCCGGGCGGAGGGGGTGCTTGCCTACGATGCCGAAGGCTCCCTGACTGATATTGAGTTTCCTGGCAACGGAAGCCTCAAGCAGGCAGCCCTGCTGCTGCTTGGCACGCTGATCAGCCGCGCTGAAAGCGACTCTGCCAAGCTTTACGTCGTGTGGGCCGAACTGGATTCGGTTTTGGAGGAGCTCGTCGCCGCGCATGCCCGCTCCTGGAAGGCGGACTTTAGCGACGGAACATCCACGCTACGAAGCGATGTCGTGGCATTACTCGAGGCGCTTGCGCTCGCCAACGTCGACGAGGCGGGAATGACGGTTTCCCCCGCAGCGGCGCGTTATCGTCCGAGAATCACGCGGAAGCCGAACGCCAGCGAGGCTCCATTGTGAGCCCTGGCGAGACTACAAAGCACTTTGCGCGGCGTTGGCGGCTGAATCGCGCTGGCGTAGTCAATATTTGGCATTACTACGAAACCGAATTCCAAATCGGCGGCGGGCGGCTTATCCTTCGCGGCGCCAATGGGTCCGGAAAGTCTCGCGCCCTGGAAATGTTGCTGCCGTATCTACTCGACGCCGATCGACGCCGAATGGATGCGACCGGTTCCAACAAGGTGAGCCTCGACGAGCTCATGCGGACAGGGGCACGAGGTCAGACCAACCGAACCGGATACCTGTGGATCGAACTCGTGCGCGGTTCCGAGCACCTGACGCTTGGCGCTCACGTCAAGTACAGCGCTTCAGCGCATCGCAGCGATGTTCAGTTCTTCAATACGCCGTTGCGCGTTGGATATGATCTGCATCTGATTGAGGAAAACCGGACCCCGCTAACTCGTGATGCGTTGAGCGACTTGGTCGGCACTCACAATATGACAGACGCAGAGGGTCATCGAGAAGCCGTGCGGAGCAAAGTATTCGGCCTGCGAGGCGAATCAGGTCGCGACCGGTACACCGGTCTTGTCCAATTGATGCACACGCTGAGGTCGCCAGACGTAGGCAACCGAATCGACGAAGGCAACTTACCTCAGCTCATATCGAACGCACTGCCACCGCTGAGCGAGCAGACGCTGCAGGACGCCGGCGAGCGCCTCGACAACCTGACGGAAACCCGGCTTGCCCAGGATCGACTCGCGAGCACTCTCGATCAGGTTCGCACATTCCATTCGGCTTATCGCTCCTATGCGACAACGGTTCTCACCGCCAGCGCAAAGGACGCTATCAGTGCGTCAGATGCCGTCGTCCAATCTGACCAGCGCCGCGAAGAGCTGAGGGTTTCGCTGCAAGAGCTGAAGTATCGACACGAAGAAAACCAGACCCTCCAGACGACACTTCAGGACGAATTGGCGGAACTCGATGCGGCCATCACAGCGCTGATGGAGCACGAGCTCTTCAAACAGGCAGATGATCTCAAGCAGCGCGACGATGCCGTCGCAGCGCTCAGGTCACTTGCAGAAGCCACTCTGTCTTCGTCTGAAACTGCGCGACGCGGTGAGGCAAACGCCGCCAGCAGAATGGTCGAGCGGTACGACGAGCTGCGCGAAACAGTCCGGTCCGCCGGCGACACCCTCATCGCGGCGTCGGCGGCGTTGGCAGACAGCGGTGTGTCGCATCCCGATCTTCCCGCCGCCATCCATTTTTCCGATTCGATTGGCACCTGCGAAAACGGAATCGTGATGACCACTCTCGATGGCGAACCCCAGATTGTCCAACGTCCGACTGCGGCGAGGGTTGCCGTGCAACCGAGCGATCTCGAACCGGTACGGACGGTATCGGACAGATACCAAGCTGAAGCCCAACAACGCACGAAGCAGGCCGAGCGACGAGAACAAGATGCTCGCCGCCTCGACGCAGCACTCGAAGCAGTGCGGAAATTCGAGGCAGCGGCCGAGAGCGCCGCCGCGCAGGCCGAAGCGGATCGCGACAGGGCCGAAGCCTCCGTCACCCGCCGAGATGACACCGCTATCGCATTGAATCAATCTTGGCGGCAGTGGATTTCAAGCTCGGATACGCACGATCTGATGCCCGGAGCGTCCTGGGAACAGGACGCGACAATGGGCGTCCTGCTGGCCGATATCGAGGCACTCAGTGGCGATGACCCCGCTGTCGACCATCTGGATTCTCTGAATCTGCTGCCAAGTAGAACCGCCCAGCCATTTTTTGACTCGCACGCCGTCGAGATGAACAACCTCGGACGTGAGGAAGCGATTGACGAAAGCGAACATGCAGCACTTGTCGCCGAACGAGACGACCTCGACGCAGCTCGAGACCCCACACCGCCCGTAGCGCCTTGGCACAGCGTTCAACAGGGAGTCCCTTTTTGGCAGACAGTCGACTTCCTGCCGGAAGTGTCACAGGCCGATCGAGCGGCAGTGGAATCGGCTCTGCTTGCTTCAAGCATCCTGACCGCAACGCTGCAAGCGGACGGGTCGGTCCAAGTCGAAGACGGCGAAGTCGTTCTGCGGGCCGGGCTTTCCGACGCCAACCGACCTCTCAGTCAAGTGCTGAAACGCGACCCCTCGTCCGACGTACCAGCAGAAATCGTGGACGCAGCCCTCCGGTCCATTGGATACGCGGATCCAAATGCTGTGACGTCGATCGACGCCGACGGAAACTGGCGTAATGGGTCATTGTCAGGTCGATATGTGATTGCCGAGGCACGCCACATTGGCGCCGCCGCGAGAGCCGCCGCACGGGCGGCACGTCGAGAACAGATTTCACACCGACTGGAAGAATTGGCCGAACGTGGCCGGCACCGGGCGGCCAGGCGGGGCATGATTGGCAGCGCCATACAGCAACTGACAGATCATGTGGCCACCGCACCCACATCAGCTGCCCTCATCGAGGCTCGCGCAACAGCAGCGACCCTCATCGACCGCGCCGAAAGGTCTGAGTCGGCGGCTCGCCGAGCCACCGAGACCGCTACGCTACAGCGCACCACATGGGCTGTGGAGTTTGACGGGCATAAGGCACATTGCGCCAGCCTCGGCCTGCCGATCGCCGCCACCGAATTGCGCACGACCGTCGAGCGTTGTCGAGCGGCGAGCGAGGCGTGCCGGCGTCTCGTCACCGATTGCCGAGCCGTTATGACCGCCGTCGCGAAGGCAAATCGGGCCGCCGCAGAGTTCGATGATGCGATCGGCGCGCGAAAGGTTGCGGAGTCCGAGGCAGAAGCACAACGCTCCAGCTGGCTCGAAGCCGCAGCAAGACTCGCTGCTCAACACGCGGTGCTCGACGTGCCATTGGCCGAACTGACTGCAGAACTGGGCCGCACCGAGTCAGCACAGAAACACACTGGCCGCCGATTGACTGACGTCAACAAATCGCTCGAGGAGCTACGAACGAAAATCTCAGAAGTCGACAAGCTGGGAGCCGTAGCAGAATCGAGCGCGACCACCCTCCGCGCCACGCTCATCGACCACGCGAATCGGTTCAACGCGCAGTTGGCACTGCCCGGGCTAGCACAGGCTGCGGCGACCACGCCGATCGACCGGATCACGATCGCTGATGACGCGCAATCAGTATCTGCCATTGCCAGCTCTGCACTGTCGTTGATCGGAACGAGCAAGACGCTCAGCGTGACGCAACTCCAGCATGCCTTGCAGCGCTTCCAAGCCGACACGTCGGGCCAGCTCGATGTGATCGCGGAGTTCGAACACGACGCTTATTCGATCCGGATCGAGGGCGCTGAAGACCGCCACGAGCCAACCGCGGTATTGACCTATTTGGAGCGTCGTGTCGACGAGGGGCGCGAAGCGTTAAGCGCGCGGGAGCGCGAAGTCTTCACTGCGTTCGTGCTTGGCGGTGTAGCTGACGAACTCAGACGGCGAATCACCCAGGCTGGCAATCTAGTTCAGGCGATGAACCGCAGCCTGTCGTCGATAGAGACCAGTCACGGTATAGGCGTTCGCATCGGATGGTTGCTTAATAGGGAACAGACCGAACTGGCGCGCATCATGCATCTGGTTTCGATTGCCGACGCGGTTCGCTCGGCGGAGGACAACGACGAACTCATCACTCTGCTGCGCATGCGCGTGGAAAGCCGGCATGCTTTGGAGCCGTCGGCCGGCTACGCCTCGCATCTGGCTGAAGCGTTGGATTACCGCCAGTGGCACAGCATTGAGGTCACCATTGTTGGGCCGGGTCCAAATCAGCAGCGCCGAATCTCAAGGCGCGCCAAGATTTCGCAAGGCGAGACCAGATTCGTTTCCTACGTGACGCTTTTTGCCGCAGCGGACGGTTACCTCAGCAGCTTGCCCGAGCCTGATGGTGCCCTGCGCTTGGTGTTGCTCGACGACGCGTTCGCAAAGATCGACGATCGTACTATTGGCGAATTATTGGGTCTGCTAGTGCGATTCGATATCGATTTCGTCATGACCGGTCATGCGCTCTGGGGCACGGTCCCGGAAGTTCCCGAATTGGATATTTACGAGATCCGCCGGATGGGCGACAGCGCGGCGATTGCGACTCGTATTCACTGGGATGGCAAGCGTCGGCATATTCACGCGGTACGTGCGCCGTGACTCTCCCACCTTCATTACGCGATTACTTGTCTGACTACAGCTTAATGCCGACGTGGCTGCGGATACGAGATCGGCTGGAACGTAACGGACATGCGATCGCCGGCTCGATTCGCCTCGACCTGGACCCGGCCGGTGCGGAGCGGTTGTCCGGACTACTCGGTAGACAGATTCGGCCCGGCGTGCGCAACATCTTGCTGGCGGATGTCGACGACGCGCTGCTACTGAGCTCCGCTAAGCGCGGACTGACCGCCGTCGTGGCCGAACTCACCGGCACACCGTTGCGTGATCGGCCATCCGAACGAAGACTTCAAAGCGAGATCGCGACCTCGTTGTGGGCGCATGTTGAGGACATCGTGGCGCGCAATGGCCTCAGTGCGTATCCCTGGACCCGCGAATGGATTTCGTGGCTCCATACGTCCGGACTCCTCGTCCGTACCGGCCCTGATCGAGGTGTGCGCCAATTCGAAATTGCGGCACGCGCGATTGCAACGGTGTTCATAGAACCGGTTACGCACACTCGTGTGCTGGGTGAATTAGCGTCCGAGATCGCGGGCGACGCACACGCATTGGATGGCGACAGGTTGGCTGGTCGACTGGCGGTGCGGGCGCTCGGCTTTGCCACAGATACGAAAGAACCGGTATCTCCACGTGATCGAATGCTGATGTGGGAGTCTGTCGGCGTCGCAGTCGACACGATCTCTGGGACGGTGATCACGTGGGCGCTGCGCCCCCCGGGCGACGACCCGTGGTCGGCGATGATGCGAATGCGCGCTGATCTCGGACTCGTTACACACTTGACGATCCGGGAGCTTTCGGCGATGGCCGCGCCACTAGTGAGTCCAGGAACCATGGTGAGCGCCTGTGAAAACCCACAAGTGTTGCAACGCATCGCTGATGCGTCCATTGATCGACCCCTGGTCTGCTTCAGCGGTAACCCATCGGTGGCCGGACAATTGTTGTCCGACCGCGTCGCGCTTCGCTATCACGGCGACTTTGATTGGCCAGGGATCGCCATTGCTTCGCGGATCATTGATGCCGGAGCACTCCCGTGGCGACTTGCAGAGTCGGATTACATTGATGCCGTTCGGAGGTGTGCCTCGGGTCTACCACTCGTCGGGAGTGCGGTGAAGACAACGTGGGATTCCTCGTTGGCCTCGGCAATGGCCAGGATAGGCGTAGCCGTGCACGAGGAGTCTCTGGTCTCGCTGCTCATCAAGGATCTGGCTGGAGATTAGGGACTGAGAAGGCGCTAGCCAGGTCCGGAAGGACGCGTAGCCGCCCTTATGCATGAAAAATCAGGCATAACAGCTTGACGGCGCCCTAATGAAGGGCCATCCTGTCTTATGCATGATTTATCAGGCATAAGGAGAGTCATGGCACGCCCGAGGCGCACGAATCCGCAACGCGATGACCTTATGCCTGAATTAACAGGCATAAGCCAAGCCTTCATCGAGCGAAGATTGGCACTGCAGCTCACCCAGGAGATGCTGGCCGACCTGGCCGGAGTGTCGCGCTACAGCGTCCAGACCTTAGAAGCTGGGACCGGTGCAACCAAGATCGGTTCGGTCCTGGAGATCGCCAACGTCCTTGGGCTGCACCTCGACGTGAGTTCGGCGCCGGAATGACGGACCGAATTGGCCTCGACCTTCGCGAGGTCACGAAAGCCGACGTATACATCGGCGAGGTGCTCGCCGCCCACCTGACCCGCGAACGCGGAGATGCCGTCAGCTTCGGCTATCTGAATGAAGAACCTGGCGAAGGCAGCGTACGAGATCGATCGGTTTCCTGGTCGTTACTGCGGTCTGGCGAGTATCCGGTCATCGCCGCGGGAGGGGCCGTTCCACCCTTTTTCGCCGGACTCTTGCCAGAGGGCGTTCGACTCGGCGTCGTCACCTCATCAACAAAGACTTCCGCGGATGACCATCTGACATTGCTGCTCGCGATCGGCGCCGACACTATCGGCAACATTCGAGTGTTCCCCGCCGGCGCCGCTCCCTTCCTGCCGCTGCCATTATTCGAACCGGAGCGAGACAACGACTTTCACGCAGTCTTTGCGAAGCTGACGGGTTCTGTCGATGCCGACCCTGTCGGTTTGGCAGGAGTTCAACCCAAAGTCAGTGCCGGCATGATGACGACACCGACTCAGACTCGTGCAGGACCCGCAATACTCAAGCTGAACCCTGCCGGCTTCCCGCTCCTCGTCGAAAACGAGCACTTCTTCATGCGGATGGCGTCGGCATGCGGACTGCGAGCCGCTCAGACAACGTTGCTACACGATGGGCAGGGTCGCAGCGCTCTATTGGTAGATCGATTTGATCGGGTTGGGCCGGTACGGATACCGCAAGAAGATGCATGCCAAGTAACCGACCTGTATCCGGCATCGAAGTACCGCATCAAGACGGAGACCGCTTTGACAAAACTCGCCGAGGCTTGCGGACGCGGAGGCGGGTCGCGAGTGATAGCACTTGTCGAGTTGCTGAAAGTTGTTGTCTTCAGCTGGTTGATCGGGAACGGGGACCTGCACGGAAAGAACATGTCGATCTACAACCCCGATGGATTATGGCAGCCGACCCCCGCCTACGATCTCCTCTGCACACAGCCGTACGCCGGGTGGAACGACCCCATGGCGCTCAACCTATACGGACGTGCGAACCGCCTCACGCGCACTAACTTCATCGAGGCGGGCGAACGGCTTGGGATACGCGAACGGGCTACGAAAAACATGATCGACACCATTATCGACGTCGCAACTGCGTGGCCGGATCGATGTGGCGAGATAGGTTTTGACGACCGGCAAACAGAGCGCCTTGCACAAATGTTGCACACCAGGCTCGACAGTTTGAGGTGACCTGACAGCACTACACCGATCAAGGGCCACGAATCAGTACATCCGCCGGTCCGACGTCCTTGACTAGGGATTGACGGGTCGAGAACAAAAACGGAAGGCAGCCCGCGGATTCCTCACCGATGCTGGAGTTATCAACAGGAAGTTGACCGGGGCGGGGAACAGACCGATCGCGGCAGTAGCCGTCGAGAATGCCGTCACCGAGAGGATCTCGTAGACCCAGCTCATGAAGGGGCTGTTGGCCACCCACGGCAGGGTGGCGACCAGGAGTGGCAGCGCGGTGTCGGCCACACCGAATTGCCAACACGGAAAGTCTGTCGCAAAAGCGGTGACTTGCCACGATCAGCCACTCCACTGAAAGATCTCAACTTGTATCGCAGGTGGCGAAGTCCCCCTTCGGACACGATTTTTTTGCAGAGATCCCCGGCTGTTGACCTGGGTTTCTGCATTGTGCAGCGGTTACATCCAGGGCGGCGGCGCGAACCCTGGATCGGCATCCAGCTCATCGGCCCCGCGGCCGGTCGCCCAGCGCGCGATTCCGGCGGGTGTTCCGCTCACCTGTGTTGATGGGATCTCGTCGAGCAGCTGCGCCAGCACCGGGGCGGGGAACTCCGCGAACAACGCACCGGTAGCAAGGTCGACGGTATGCAGCCACACCTCCTTGGCCCGCATCCACAGGGTGGCACTGGCCGGTACCTGCGCGCCCGTCACCGTGCGGACGCGCGCCTGCCAGGCCTGCCCGGGCAGTGCGGCCCACTTTTCGGTCAGCTCCGCCGCGCTGGCGGCCACGAATTCGCGCAGCACGCCCGGTGAGGCGTGGGCCCCGTCCTCGATCTCGGCGGCCCGAGCCTGCACCGACGGATACATCGGTGTCTCGATACCGGTGCGGGCCCAGTCCACCAGCCGCGCCAGTCCCCGGGCGTTGTAACCGATATGGGCGACGACATGGCGACGTTGCCACCCTGGCAGCAGCGAGGCGCCGTCGAATCCGTCGTCGCCGAGCGCGTCGAGGTGCCCGGTCAGCCAGGTCTGGCCCTGCTCGACAATGCGCAGCCGGCCGGGGAGGTCCAGATCGTCAAAACGTTGAGATCCCACCGTTCGACCCTAGCCAGGACACGGTGGATCACGCACTCAAAGTGGCATCCGCAGTGGGCGGCTCTAGCGGCGGTCCGCGAGCCGGGTCAACAGTTGTCGCAATCGTTGTTGTGGCATACCGATCACGGGTGTCGAATCAGCCGGCTGAGCGACGACCGGCGGCGCGATGACTGGCGGCGCGATAACGACCGACGTCACAGTCGGCCCTGCCGCAGGCACCGGAACCGCATGTGTCGGAACCGAACCGGCAGGAATAGCGATCATCGGTGGTGCGGGGGCCGGGCGCTGTGACACCGAGACCACCGCGACGAACAGCAACGCTGCCCCCACCCCGAGCACACCGCCGGGCAGCAGCAGGGCTCCCCATCCTCGGCGATCAACCGACTCCGCACGACTAGGACCTTCTGCGCTCTGAACGGGAAGTGGCACAGTGAGACTCAGCGGCGGTCCGTGATCGGCCGATATTGAGCGAACGGCCAGCTGCAGGTCGACATCATCGAAACTCGCTTGCTGCCGCACGACGGATGTGTCGGGCATGTCGCCGCCTCCGATTTGTTCGCTTACTTCATTGGACTATAGCCACGACCAGAGATTCTTGGCCCCCGCGCCGCCTCACGCCCGCCAAACACGTGCGCAGACACGATGGTGTCCTACCGCTCAAGAGCTGAGCGGGTTCAAGGAAAGTGAGGAGTTGCACATGACTACGAGGCGCACCGTAATACGTTGGGCGGCAGCAGCTGTCACCGGCGTCGCGCTCGTCGCGGTACCAATGGCTGCCACGGGGATCGCGACGGCCGACCCCGGCGTGGGCTGGGGACTTCCCGGTCCGGGCATCGGTGGCTGGGGCGGCCCGGCATCTGGCCTCGGCGTGCTGCCTGGCGCCGGTCTCGGTCTGCCGGGAGTCGGGCTTGGTGGGACGGGTGGCCCCCTGTCCGGGCTGGGAGTGCTCCCAGGCCTCGGCGTCGGCCTGCCCGGTCCTGGCCTGCTCTGACCTGGTCGATGAGGGGAGTGTGCCGCGTCCGCGATGGCGCGGCACACTCCCCCGCCACCTACCCATCCGACAAGCCCAGACATCACCAAATCAAGGAGAACATCATGACCACTCTGTTAACCCGCGTCCGCGGAACGCTGCTGAGCATCGGTGCCGCGTCGATACTCGGCGCCGCAGTCTTCGTCTCACTACCGGGGCAGGCAGCCGCCGCAGATGATTGCACCGCGAGCGGCCTGGCTCGCACGGTATCCGGTGTCACCAGCGATGTGGCAGATTACCTCGATGCTCACCCAGATGTGAACACCGCCTTCACGAACATGAAAGGTCAACCCAGACAACAAATGCGAGTAAGTGCCGAGCAGTACCTCGCCGCCAATCCTGCGGTGCGTTCCGATCTTCAAGGGCTGCGGTCGCCGCTGACCGAATTCGGCCAAAAGTGCGGGATGACGATTCCCGCGGGTGGACTCCTCGGGGGCTGAGCGCGGTCGCGCGCCTCCGAGCCAAGGTCCTCACAGTGCCCAAACACCATCTCCAGGCACCATAGACAGGTGCGAATCCTTGTGGTCGAAGACGAAGAGTTGCTGGCTGACAGCATCGCGGCTGGTTTGCGGCGACACGCCATGGCCGTTGACGTGGTCTACGACGGCGCCGCCGCACTTGAGTACGCCAGTATCAACGACTACGACGTCGTGGTCCTCGACCGCAACCTGCCCGCGGTGTCAGGCGACCAAGTGTGTGCGACGCTGGCCGAAGCCGGTGGCACCGCCCGCATCCTGATGTTGACCGCCGCCACCGCGGTGGCCGACAGGGTGGCCGGGCTCGGCCTGGGTGCCGACGACTACCTGAACAAGCCGTTCGCATTCGCCGAACTGGTCGCGCGCGTGCAGGCATTGTCGCGCCGATCACGGGCGGCGGTGCCGCCAGTTCTTGAGCGCGACGGTATCCGGCTCGATCCGCACCGCCGGACAGTCACCCGGAATGGTGAACCTGTTCCGTTGTCCCGCAAGGAGTTTGCTGTGCTATCAGAGTTGCTATCGGCAGCCGGGGGTGTGGTGTCAGCCGAATATCTGCTGGAGAAGGCCTGGGACGAACACATCGACCCGTTCACCGGGGTCGTGCGCTACACCATCATGATGGTGCGCAGGAAGCTCGGCGACCCGCCGGTAATCGAAACAGAACCCGGCGTGGGATACCGGATCCGATGAACCTCTGGGCCCGATCGACGATCAGGACCCGACTGACGGTCCTTTATGCGGGCGCGTTCTTCGTGGCCGGAGCCGCGCTGGTCGCGCTGATGTACTTCTATCTGGATCAGTCGCTGAACCACAGCCCCGGCGACACAGCACTGTCGGCTGCCCGAAACTTCCTCAACGAGCGCGGCGACGACCGTTACCCGCTGATCGACAACGTCGTCGACGCAATGGTCCAGCAGGCCGAACAACAACGGCGCGACACGCTGCGCACGATGCTGACTTTCTCGCTGGCCTCGCTCGGCGGAATCGGGTTGATCGCTGGTGTCTTCGGCTGGCTACTGGCCGGACGCGTCTTGGATCCACTTCACGAGGTGACGGAGACGGCGCGCCGGATCGCCGACCATAACCTCCACGAACGCATCTCACTGACAGGCCCGTCGGACGAGATCAAGGAACTCGCCGACACCTTCGACGCCATGCTTGAGCGCCTCGACCGGGCTTTCGACGGCCAGCACCGTTTCGTGGCAAATGCTTCACACGAGTTGCGCACGCCGCTGGCGATCAATCGCACGCTGATCGAAGTCGCGCTGGAGGACCCTGCAGTGCCGGAGTCGACCAGAAAGCTCGGTGAAACCCTGCTGGCCGTCAATCACCGGCATGACCGCCTCATCGACGGGCTACTTGTGCTGGCCAGCAGTGAGCAAAGCACGGAAAAGCACACCCGCGCCGATCTGGCGGAGATCGCCGCCAGGGTGCTGTCCAGCACTGAAGCTCGGGCCAGAATTGCCGGGGTGCGCGTATCTTCCCAGCTGACGAGCGCGGCCGTGATCGGCGACACCGCACTGCTGGAAAGACTTGTAGGCAACCTCGTCGACAATGCGTTGCGCTACAACATTTCCGGCGGCGGCTGGGTGCATGTCACGGTGACCGGCGACGCACGATCGGCGCGGTTGACGGTGGAGAACACCGGCCCCGTCGTTCCGCCCGGTGAAGTTGACGGCCTCTTCGAGAGATTCCGCAGACTCACCAACGACGAAAACCTCAACGGCCAACAGTCCACGATCGGAGGCGCCGGCCTCGGTCTGTCCATTGTCCGTTCGGTCGCCACCGCGCACGGGGGCCGAGTCCGGGCAACCGCCCACCCACAGGGCGGACTCACCGTCGAAGTGATATTCGTGACTGCCCGGTAACCGTTCCCCGGGTAGTTCGCTTACTATCGCCCGGAAATGATGGATAGCCATTGAATTCCGACCCTCACGCGCGGCCTAAATACGTTATAGCCACCGCACGTTCGAATTGCTTTCGCGGATGACGATTCAGCCAGCTCTACATCGCGTCATGAATTCGCCTTCTAACGCTAAATTGTCCTTCTAACAGGCCTTTCTGAAATTCCGCGATTCTCGAAGGCAAGTGCAATTAAGCCAATCGAACGTAACACGTAGGGTGTTGGTTCAGCGTTAGTGGTTCGCAGCAGATGTTTACAAAACTTGCTAATCAAGCCGCTGCATTTATAAACACCCACGGGGTACTTTTATTACGCAGATGACCGCGTAAATTGAAAGGAACCAATGTCCAGCCATTCTCTCCAAGCCAGCATCCTGACCGGGTTGGGTGTGCTCGCCGCGTGCGCCACCCTCGCCTCGCCGCCACCACCAGTCACCCTCGTCAGCGCCGCGCTGCCCGCGCAAATCCGCGACATCCTGGCTGCTACCCACGTAGAGGTTCAGGGTTATCGCGCGGAGATCGGATCCGAGCGAGTCATGATCGTCGCGAACCGGCACGCGGCGGCCGAGGCCATCGTTGCCGTCATCGACAGCGTCCGCAGGGGCGAGACTGATCCGTTCACAGGTCAGATCCGGGCCGTAGCTGCAGCCACATTCACTGACAACCAGACCCTGCGCGTAGCGATCGCCGACACGCACCAGGACATCTGGGAGGCGCGTGCGGCCGCGGTAGGCGACATCCGGACAGCTATCGCCGACGACTTCGACGGTTCAACCGTCGAAGAGATCGGCGGGATCGTGGCTACCGCACACGCCGCCATCACGACAGACCGCTCGGTGATCGCCACCGAAGCATCGTCGAACAAAGCGATCCGTCACTCGACCGCTACCGATATCCACGACGTCGTCAGAAGTGCCGCTGACGGGGATATCGACAGGGACGAAACGTCCGACGAGATCCATGCGCTCGTGACAGATTCACATGCCGAGATCAAGACGAATCACGTCGAGATGGTCGCGGCCCATGTGGACATCAAGTCCACCAAAAAGACTGCGACGAAAGATGTTCACAACGCAGTCAAGGATTCCCGCAAGGACACCGCGAAGAAGTAACCTCGCCAGGCGAATGACAATCGTCGGGCCCTCGTCTGGAGGGACGAGGGCCCGACGGATCTCACCGCACGGATAGATGTTTTTGCACGTCCACCGCCATGAAGAGGTACTCGATCTGGGTGACCGATAGCCCCGATGCCTCGCTCAGGTCTGACAACGGGCGGCCACCGGCCTCCACGTACGCCATCTCACGTGCGATCTGCAGGCTCACTTCCCGCGCGGTATCGAGCGCATCCAGGTACCTATCACCAAGTGCGCGAATGTGATTCACGGCGTTGTAGTCGCCGATCCAACGGAGTTTTGCGGATGAATTCCGCAATTCGGTAATGTCGTACATCAGCTCTGCCCGTGCCTGGTCAGCCGTCACTTCATCTCCTTCGCCCGCCTGACCTCCCAGCATCCTCGACGTGCCGTTTGGCCAGTGTTTGTATTGAAGCCGGCGTCTAGTACACGTCGCGCACGTAGCGTTTATCGGCGACCAGCGTGCGCTTGTAATCGTGAGCCTGCTCATCAGACATGCCGCCGTGCACCTTGATGATCTCGGTGAGCGCGGTATCAACATCCTTGGCCATCGCCGCGGCATCCCCACACACATAGAAGTGCGCCCCGTCTTCGAGCCAGCGCCACAACTGGGCGCCATGATCGATCATTTTGTGCTGCACATAGATTCGTCGCTTTTGATCGCGGGAGAAGGCCAGCTCCAGGTGACTGAGCAGGCCGTCAGTCACCATATCCGTCAGATCGTCGCGGTAGTAGAAATTTTCGTCCCGGTGCCGGTCACCGAAGAACAGCCAGTTGGGTCCTTGGTGTCCCAGCGCGCGCCGCTCCTGCAGAAAGCCGCGAAACGGCGCGATGCCGGTACCTGGGCCCACCATGATCATCGGTGTCGACGGTTCGGCAGGCGGCCGAAAGTGCGGTGACCGCTGAAGGAACACCGGAACCGTTGTGCCGTCGGGTGAATCGGCAAGGAACGTCGAGGCCACTCCCCCACGCGGACTACCGTCACCGCCCGGGTAGCGCACCACCGACACCGTGAGCTGCACTTCGTTGGGACTGACCAGCGGGCTACTGGAAATCGAGTACTGGCGAGGGGTCAGTCGCACCAGTACCTCTTGCCACTGCTGGGGATCGGCACGCACCGGGAACTCCGCGACGATATCGAGTCCGTTGCGGTTGCGCAGCCAGGTGTCCAGCTCGGCACGGGGCGCGCGCAGCTTCTTGGCCGCGGCCCGGTCACCGCACTGCTGCGCCACGAACTTCAGCAGGTTCGGGGTGACCCGGCAGATGTCATAGGAGGACCGCAAAGCCGACCGCAGGTCCACCTCGACGCCGTCCACCTCGACGTGTTCGGCACCGGCCAGGCCGGTCGCGGACAACCAGCTGTCGGTCACGGCGTCATTGTTGGTGGCGTACACACCCAGACAATCACCTGCGGCGTAGCTGACCCCATGTTCTGCGGTGTGCGCGGAGATGTCGAAGCCGAACTGGCGCACCTCTTTTGCCGAGTTCGACGGGGTCAGCCGGATATTGCGGCACAGCGGTGCACCCACCGGGGTGGCCCGGGTGAAGGACGCCGGGGCGGTGGGGCTGCGGGTCGGGACTGCGGGTGCAGCGCTCGGGCCGGTGTCACGGACCAGGTCGGTGACCCGTTGCGCCCAGTCGGCCAACGGCTCGTCATCGTAGGCCTCGTACTCGGCGCGATCCATCAGCTTGCTGGCACCGAGGTCGGCCAATCGTTGGTCCAGTGATTTGGCGTAGCCGCAGAAATTGTCATAGGACCGGTCACCGATGCCCAGCACCGCGTACCGCACGCCTGCGAGCTCCGGGGCATCCGCTGACTGCAACCGAGCCCAGAAATCCGCACCGTTATCAGGCGGGCCACCATCGCCGAATGTGCTGGTCACCACGACGATCTCGGTGGCGGCGGCCAAATCGGTGATCTCGCAGTCATTCATGTTCACGATGCGCGAACCCGCGCCAAGGCCGCCGGCCACCCGCGCGGCGAACTCCTCGGCATTCCCGGTCTGCGATGCCCACACCACCAAGGGGCCTGCGGCGGGCGCCGGTGCTGTGCACGTCTCGGTGGCCCGGGAGTACTTCCCGGCCAGCAGCCCGTCCACCCACAGTCGCGTGATCCGGCCGACCGGTGCGGCATCAGGTAGCACCGGAACCCCGGCCGACCCGTCGGCCAGTCCGGCGAAAAAGCCGGACAGGTAGACCTTTTCGTCCTCGGTGACGTCGGGCATGCCGGCTGGCAGTTCCCTGGGCACCGGCCGCAGGCTGATAGCACAGACCTTGAATTCGGGTTGCAGCGATTCGGGATCGACGGCATCGTTGGTCAGTGCGTTGACGGTCAGATACTCACCGTGTTCGTCGTTCCAGTGAAATGGCACCCAGACGTTCCCGGGCCGGACCCGGTCGGTGAGGACGGCGGGCAGCACGGCCCGCCCGCGACGAGATACGAGTTCGACGGATTGGCCGTCGCCGATGTTCTGCGCGTGAGCGTCATCGGGATGGATCTCGACGAAGGGCCCGCTGTTGAGTTTGTTGAGTTTGGCTACCGTGCCGGTCTTGGTCATGGTGTGCCATTGATGTTGTAGGCGACCGGTATTGAGCACCATCGGATAATCGTCATCGGGCAGTTCGCGGGCATCCATATGCGGGCGGGCAAAGAAGACGGCCCGGCGCGACGGAGTGGCGAACGCTAGTCGTGGCCGGTTACCGGTGTCGTCGGTGAACAGATGCTGACTCACCCCGTCGTTGAGGTAGCGGATCGGATTCCGCTCGCTGCCCTCGGGCGGCACCGGCCACTGCAACGGGGTCTCCCGCAGCCGCTGATAGCTCGCCCCGCGCAGGTCGTATCCGGTGCGGGGATTCCAGAACCTGCGGATCTCGTCGAAGATCTCTTCACTGGACTTATAGGTGAAGTATTCCCCGAAGCCAAGGTGCTCGGCGACACCGCAGATCAGCTCCCAGTCGGGGCGCGCGTCCCCGGGTGCCGGGATCGACTGTTGCAACAAGGTCAGGTTGCGATCCGAATTCACCATCACCGCATCGGTTTCGGCCCACAATGTGGCAGGCAGCACGATATCGGCATAGGAGTTGGTGGCCGTGGCCCGGTAGGTGTCCTGGGTGATCACCAGCTCGGCGGCCTCAAGACCGCGAATCACTGTACTTCGATTGGCAACGGTGGCAACGGGATTGGTACAGATGATCCAGCAGGCCTTGATATCACCGTCTGCAAGCCGGCCGAACATCTCGATGGTTCCCGGCCCGATATCGGATCTGATGGTGCCGGGAGGGATCGCCCAGACGTCTTCGACGAAGGCCCGGTCCTCGGCGGACAGCACCGAGCGCTGACCCGGCAACCCCGGTCCCATGTAACCCATTTCGCGGCCGCCCATCGCGTTGGGCTGGCCGGTCAGTGACATCGGTCCGCTGCCGGGCCGGCAGATGGCGCCGGTGGCCAGATGCAGATTGCAGATCGCGTTGGTGTTCCAGGTGCCGTGGGTGCTCTGGTTCAGCCCCATCGTCCAGCAGCTCATCCACTCCCCCGCGTCCCCGATGAGCTGGGCGGCGGTCCGGATATCGGCTTCGGCCAGACCGGTGATCTCGGCGACCCGATCGGGGGTGTAGTCGGCGAGGAAGGCAGGCATCGCGGCCCAGCCCTTGGTGTGTTCGGCGATGAATTCTTCGTCGATGCACTGGTTTTCGACCAGGAGATGCAACAGTCCGTTCAACAGCGCCAGATCGGTGCCCGCCCTGATCTGCAGGAACAGATCAGCCCGTTCGGCGGTGGTGGTACGGCGCGGGTCGACGACGATCAGCTTTGCGCCGGCCTTGATCCGGTCCGCCATCCGCAGGAACAGGATCGGATGGCAGTCGGCCATATTCGAGCCGGAGACGAAGAACAGGTCGGCGGCGTCGAAATCGGTATAGGAACCCGGTGGGCCGTCGGCCCCCAGCGACTGTTTGTAGCCGGTGCCCGCGCTGGCCATGCACAACCGGGAATTGGACTCCAGGTTCTTGGTGCGCAGGAATCCCTTGGCCAACTTGGTCGCCAGATACTGGGCTTCCAGCGACATCTGACCCGATACGTAGAGAGCGACCGCGTCAGGTCCGTGTTTGTCGATGACGGTCTGCAGGCGCCGGGCCGCCTCGGCGATGGCATCGGTCGCCGAGGCGGGTACCAGTTCGTCGGCGCGGTCCGGCCGGATCAGCGCTGAGGTCAACCGACCCTCATCGGCCCACATCAACTCGGCGTGCGTCGCACCCTTGGTGCATAGCCGACCGAAGTTGGTGGGGTGCAGCTTGTCCCCGGACACTCTGGCGATAACGGGGCGCCCGTCTTCGACTTGCGTCTGCACGGTGATGCCACAGCCGACGCCGCAATACGAGCAGGCCGTGCGGGTGGTGACCAGCTGCGTCACCCCGCGCCAACGGGTGCTGCCGTCCGGCCACCCACCTCAGTGCTGGTTGCCGCGGACGACATCCGCAGGAACACAAACCACGTCACGATGGCGCAAACCACGTAGAAGCACAGGAACACCCAGAACGCGTTGGTGGCCGAATGTGCGCTGCCGACATAGGAGGCGCGCAGCACCATGTTGATGAAGACGCCACCCAGTGCGCCGACGGCACCGGCGAAACCGATCAGGGCGCCCGACATCCGTCGCGACCAGGCCGCCTTCTCCTCACGGCTCCATTCGTCATGGCCCTGGGCTTTGGCCTCGAAGATGGACGGGATCATCTTGTATGTCGAACCGTTGCCAATCCCGGAGAGGACGAACAGCAGGATGAATCCGGCGACGAAGCCGGTCATCTGAGCGCCGGTGGGCGCGCCCGCCGTGGCGTCATCCAACATGCCCGACACCACCAGGATGCCGGCGGCGAACATCATCGCGATGAACGTGTACATGGTGATCTTGCCGCCGCCGATCCGGTCGGCCAACTTGCCGCCGAACGGGCGGGATATCGAACCCAGCAGTGGGCCGATGAAGGCGATCTGTGCCGCATGCAGCGACGCCTGTGCGGCGTTGTCGCCACCGGCGAGGAAGTTGATCTGCAGCACCTGGCCGAAGGCAAAGCTGAACCCGATGAACGAACCGAAGGTGCCGATGTAGAGAAAGCTCATCACCCAGGAATGTTTGTACCGCAACGCCTCGAACATGGCGCCGAGGTTCGACTTCTGGTTGCGCAGGTTGTCCATGAAGAACGCGGCGCCCACCGCGGCCACGCCGATCGCGACAAGGTAGATGGCACAGACGATTTCCGGTGCGGTATTGCTGATGGTGGCGATCACCAGCAGTCCGATCAACTGGATCACCGGCACGCCGATATTGCCGCCGCCCGCGTTGAGGCCCAGTGCCCACCCTTTGAGTCGCTGTGGGTAGAAGGCGTTGATGTTCGTCATGGACGACGCGAAGTTACCACCGCCGAACCCGGCGAACGCCGCCACGATCATGAACGTGGTGTAGGAGGTGCCGGGGTTCTTCATCACGTACCAGGTCATCATCAGCGGGATGAGCAGGAGCAGGGCGCTGACGATCGTCCAGTTGCGCCCGCCGAAGCGAGCCGGGGCGACGGTGTAGGGGATGCGCATGAAGGCACCGACCAGGGTGGGCATCGCCACCAGGTAGAACTTCCCGGCGGCATCGATGTGGTAGACGTTCTGCGGCATGAACAGGACCATCACCGACCAGATGGACCAGATGGAGAAGCCGACGTGTTCGGCGACAATCGACCAGATCAGGTTGCGTTTCGCTACCCGATTTCCTCCCGATTCCCAGGCGTCGACATCCTCAGAATCCCAGTGGTCGATATCCCGGGTGCGGGACAACGGTGCGGGCATGTGGCCTCCCAGCCTGAATAAGCAGTTGGGATATGTCTACGGAGCTCGAATGCCGCAGCCGTTGCCCTTGCGTGACTGAAATGTCAAGACTGGCTCACAGTGCGCCAACCCTCACCGTGAGCCGGTTCCGATGTGCACAGGGGTATTCATGGGCGCATTGCCGGCGAAACCAACCGGAAACATACCGCTTCTAGCTTCGAGCCAGATACTCCCGCCACCCACCAGAAGGTGAGCACAGCCCATGACCGACGGAAGCCAACCACGATTCCTGCAGGGCGCGTTCGACTTTGACGGTGCCGGCTATGACAAGCCAGTCCTGATCGACGATGCGCTGCGTTACGTCGTCCCGCCCGGCGCGACCACCCAGCCAGTGTATTTCCGCGGCGGCAACTCCAGTAAGCAGATGGTCAGCGTGGTGCTTTACCGCGACGGCGAGCCCATGCGGTATTTCCCGATCGCCGCCAAAGGTGCCACCCACGTCGCGTTGCGGGTGGTGGAGGATCTGCTGGCCGACTCCGTCGTCGAGCTGTTCATCGCCGCCCCCGCCGGATCGACCGGCACCCTGATCATCGATCTCGGGCTGGTGGAGTTCTAGATGGCGCGCCTTGTCGTCGTCGGCAACGGAATGGCCGGTATCCGGGCCATCGAGGAGATCTTGGCGCTTCAAGACAAGAGAAGCGGCGGGGAATCATTCGACATCACGGTGTTCGGCGACGAACCCTACGGCAACTACAACAGGATCCTGCTGTCGAATGTGCTTGCCGGTAGCGATGATCCGGCGGAGATCTATCTGAACACCCTGGACTGGTACAGCGACAACGCGATCGATCTGCGGGCCGGGGTCCGGGTGGTGCGCATCGACAGCTTCGCCCACCTGGTGCACGCCGATGACGGCTCGGTGGTGCATTACGACAAGCTGATTCTGGCCACGGGCAGTCGGGCTTTCTTCCCGCCGATGACCGGTCTGTGGGCCGACGATAAGACCCTCGCGGACGGGATCTTCGGCTTCCGCACCCTCGATGACACCGAGACGATGATCGCCGAGGCCGCCACCCGTTCCAAGGCTGTCGTGATCGGCGGTGGCCTGCTGGGCCTGGAGGCGGCCCGCGGGCTGCAGACCAGGGGGATGGCCGTCGACGTCGTACATGCCGGCCCAACGCTGATGAACGCCCAACTCGACGATCTTGCCGGTGCGATCCTGCGAAAGTCGGTGGAAGCCCTCGGCATTGGCGTACATGTCTCGAAGCGGACCACCGAGGTGCTGGTGGAGGACGGCACCTTGGCGGGGATCGTGTTCTCCGACGGTCAGCGCCTCGACTGCGACATGTTGGTGGTCGCGGCCGGCATCCGGCCCAATGTCGGGCTGGCGCAGCGCGCCGGGCTCACCGTCGAGCGGGCGATCGTCACTGACGATCACATGCGGTCGGTTGACGATGACGATATCTACGTCGTGGGCGAATGCGCCCAGCACCGCGGTCAGGTCTACGGTCTGGTGGCGCCGCTGTGGGAGCAGGCCAAGGTGCTGGCCGAGCATCTGACCGAAACCAATATCACCGCCGCGTATCACGGCTCGCGGGTGGCCACCAAGCTCAAGGTGGCCGGCGTCGACGTCGCGGCGATGGGGATCAAAGCACCGGAGCATCCCGATGACGAGTTCGTGCAGTATTCCGAGCCGCGACAGGGTGTGTACAAGACCATCGTCATTCGGGACGGGAAGCTGGTGGGCGCCACCCTGGTCGGCGATGTCAGCAAGGTGTCCTTCCTGACTCAAGCCTTCGACAACGGGTTGGCGCTGCCGGAGGAACGGATCGCCCTGATGTTCGATATCGGCACCCCCGATGTCGAGGTCGGGGTGGCCGAGCTGGCCGATGACGCCCAGGTCTGCAACTGCAACGGGGTCAGCAAGGGTGCCCTGGTGGCATGTGTCCGCGACGGGACGACCTCGGTCAGCGGTGTGATGGCAAAGACGAAGGCAGGCAAGGGCTGCGGTTCCTGTAAACAACTCGTCGGGCAGATCGTCGAATGGGCGGCCGACGGTGCGGTCACCGAGGACCCGTCGGCGTCCTGGTATGTGCCGGGTGTGCCCTACGACAAGCCCACGTTGATGCGGCTGATCCGGGAACTTCAATTGCATTCGGTGTCATCGGTATTCGCCGCGCTGACCCCCGATGGTCAGCCGGATGCCGGTTCGAAGATGGCGCTGGCGTCGCTGCTGGAGATGATGTGGGGCGAAGAGTTCGTCGACGAGCGCGACGCCCGGTTCATCAACGACCGGGTGCATGCCAACATCCAGCGCGACGGCACCTTCTCGGTGGTACCGCAGATGAAGGGTGGGGTGACGTCCATCTCGCAACTCCGCAAGATAGCGGATGTCGCCGAGAAGTACGAGGTTCCGATGATCAAGCTGACCGGCGGACAGCGCATCGATCTGCTCGGTATCCGCAAAGAGGACCTGCCGGCGGTGTGGGCCGATCTGGACATGCCGTCCGGATACGCGTACGGCAAGAGCTTCCGGACGGTGAAAACCTGTGTGGGCAGTGACTTCTGCCGATTCGGTGTCGGCGATTCGACCGCGTTGGGCATTGCGCTCGAGGAGCGTTATCAGGGGCTGGCCAGTCCGGCCAAGATGAAGCTCGCCGTAACCGGGTGCCCGCGCAACTGCGCCGAGTCGCTGTGTAAGGACCTCGGCGTGGTGGCGGTCGACGGCGGACGGTGGGAGATCTACGTCGGCGGCGCCGCGGGTGCGCATATCCGCAAGGGCGATCTGTTGGCCACCGTCGACAGTGCCGAGGAGGTGATGGTGCTGACCGGGCGCTTCCTGCAGTACTACCGCGAGGACGCAAACTGGTTGGAGCGCACCTATGCGTGGGTGCCCCGCGTCGGGATCGAGAAGATCCGCGCTGTGGTGGTCGATCGGGTGGACGAGGACGTCGCCGATGGGCTGGACGCCCGGATGGCGAAATCGGTTGCTGCCTATCGCGATCCGTGGCAGGACGGCAAGCAGCCGGCCACCGAGGGTCAGTTCCGGACGTCGTTGCCACTGATGGTGCTGCCGCAGGTGCCGGTGCGATGAGCGCCCGCGCGAAGAGCGAGGGGTTCCGATGAGCGAGGTGGTGGTCGGCCCGGTCGATGACGTACCCCTCGGCGAGGGCCGGGCATTCGCCGTCGACGGGGAGCAGGTCGCGGTGTATCGCCTGCGGGACGGTTCGCTGCGGGCATTGAGTGCCGTGTGCCCGCACAAGGGTGGACCGCTGGCCGACGGCCTGACCGACGACAAGGTGGTGGTGTGCCCGCTGCACAATTACGCATACGACATATCCACCGGCGCTGAGGTTTCCGGAACTGGGATGGCCGTGCGCAGTTATCCGGTCGAGGCCATCGACGGGACGATCCGGATCAGCACCTGAGGGGCGTGAGCTATTCCGGCTCCTTACCCTCGTCCTTGGGTGGTTGCAGGAGTTCTTCGGGGTGGTGGTTGAGGTTGACGCGGCCTTGGCCGGTGTCGAGGTGTGGTGGGGGTATCCATTCGGTGCGGCCGTCGCGGCGTTTGCGGGTGCGCCACCCGCCGGGTCTGACGAATTTGTTGTGCGATCCGCAGGCCGCGGCGAGGTCATCGACATCGGTGAGTCCACCGTCGGCCCAGTCGCATTCGGCGTGGTGGGCTTCGGTGAGATAGCCGGGCACATCACAACCCGGGAACGTGCAGCCGCGATCCCGGGCGTGCAGCACGATGCGTTGATCAGCTGAAGCGATCCGTTTCGAGCGACCCAAGTGCAGGGCCCGGCCGTTGTGGTCGAAGATGACCAGGTAGTGGTAGGCGTGGGCGGCCATCCGGATCACATCAGACATCGTCAGCAGCGAGCCGCCGGCGGTGCGGGCCACCCCAATTTTGGCTTCCAACTCCGCCAGGGTGGTGGAGACGATGATCGTGACCGGTAGCCCGTGGTGGCGGCCCAGCTTTCCTGACGAGAGCAGGGAGCGGCCCATCGCGACGGTCGCGTCGTGGCGGCGTTGCGCCGGGGTCCGGTGAT
This sequence comes from Mycobacterium sp., assembly GCF_965229105.1. Taxonomy (GTDB): domain Bacteria; phylum Actinomycetota; class Actinomycetes; order Mycobacteriales; family Mycobacteriaceae; genus Mycobacterium. The sequence goes on along the minus strand of NZ_OZ245858.1, from coordinate 3,328,064 downwards.
CACCTTTGATATGCGCTTCACTCGGGGTGCCTTTGGTGCAGGGCTTGTCGTCCTCGGGGTTGCACATCCCGGGGCCAGCCCATTTAGTGAATATTGCTTCCAGGGTGGCGCGTGCTACGGGGGTGAGGTTCCCGCTGATCGAACTCATCCCGTCGGGGCCTTGCCGGCCGATCGTGATGCCGCGTTTGTGGGCCCGATCGGCGTCGGAGAAGTCGCCGTCGGGGTTGACCAACGCCGCGATCAGGGCTGCGGCCGACCGGAGCTGTTCGGGACCGAACTCACTGGCCACCCCGGCGAGCTCGGCTTCGGCTTTGTCCCGGGTCGGCAGGTCCACCCACACCGGCAACTGGGTGAAGAATCCCCGAATGATCGTGATGTGTTCGGCACCGATGACACCGGCGGTCTGCCCGGCCGCGACGTGCGGCATCACCGGCGGCAGGGGTTCACCGGTCAACGATGTGCGCTCGCCCAGAACCTCAGCATCAGCAAGGCGCCGTTTGGCGTCCTTGCCTCCGATCCGCAGGGCGGTGGTCAACACATCAGCGAAACTCTTCGCCCCCAACTCTTTCGCGGAACCCTCGCGCACCAACTTGGCCAACAACCGATGCTCAATCACCGGTTGGCGCCGCGACAGAGTCTCCAACCTCGCTAAGACTCGGACGACTTCCGGGTTGGTCAGCCCATCAAAGGACACCCCGGCCATGGCGTCGACTGCGGCTTCCAACCCCGACAACGCCGCAAGGACGGTATCGCGATCAGAAACCAACGCCGAACTCATACCCAAACACTACAAACCCCCACCGACACAAAACCCACATCTGAAACACCAGTGACAGAAGAGGTTTCACTAATTGTCGAGATCGACGCAATGCCGAAAACCACTCGCACTTATCGGCCCAAAGGTGAGTTTGGGCGAAATCAGACCTACGCGTTCAGGGCGCGGTCCAGGTTGAGGGCCGAGCTGATCAACGCCAGATGGGTGAACGCCTGCGGGAAGTTCCCCACCAGATCGCCGGTGGCGCTGACCTGTTCGGCGTACAGCCCGACGTGATTGGCGTAGGAGAACATCTTCTCCAGCGCCAGCTGCGCATCGTCGAGCCGGCCTGCCCTGGTGAGTGCCTCGACGTACCAGAACGAACAGATGGAGAAGGTTCCCTCCTCGCCGTCAAGGCCGTCGGTCTCGGGTTCGTAGCGAAACACCAGACTGTCGGTGACCAGGGTGCGCTCCACCGCGCGCAGAGTCGACAGAAACTTGGGATCCGCGTCGGAGAGAAATTTCACCATCGGCATCAACAGCACGCTGGCGTCGAGGGTGTCCCCGTCCTCGGTCTGAGTGAAGGCCTCCAACTCGGGGTTCCAGCATTTCGTCATGATGCGGTCGTAGATGGCATCGCGGGCCTTGGACCAGGCGACAAGATCACCGGGCAGGCCACGTTGCCGGGCCACCCGGATCGCGCGTTCGATGGCCACCCAGCACATCAGTCGCGCAGTGGTGAATGCCTTTGGTGCGCCGCGCATCTCCCACATGCCGGCATCTTTCTGGTCCCAGTTCTCGACGACCCAGTCGACGACGTCGACCACGTCACGCCACGCGTCATTGCTGATACCGGGGCCGTACTTGTTGAACAGGTAGACCGAGTCGATGATCTCACCGTAGATATCCAGTTGCAGCTGATCGACTGCCGCGTTGCCGACCCGTACGGGGCGCGAATCCCGGTAGCCGGACAGCTGCGGAAGTTCGGCTTCCTCGGCGGGCACGTTACCGTCGATGTCGTAGAGCACCCGCAACGGTCCGAGTCCGTTGCGGTCAGCCTCTTCGTCGCCCAGGCGTTCGGAGAGCCAGCGGACGAACGCCGCGGCCTCATCGGTGAAGCCGAGCCGCAGCAGCGCATACAAACTGAACCCCGCGTCCCGGATCCAGACATAGCGGTAATCCCAGTTGCGGCTGCCACCAATGTATTCCGGCAGGCTGGTGGTCGGGGCGGCCAGGACAGCACCGGTCGGCTCGTGCGTCAACAGTTTCAGCGTGATCGCCGACCGATGGACCATCTCGCGCCACCGGCCTTGATAGGTGGACTGCGATAACCACTTTCGCCAGAAGGCGGTGGTGGCGTCCAACAGCGCATCGGTGGTGTCGATCGCCGCACATGACGGCATATCCCCGCTGTCGAGCATCTCGAGAACGAACATGGCAGTGTCGCCGTCGGTCAACTCAACCTCTGCGCTGACCACACCGTCTTCGATGTCCAGACCCGTCGAGGCCGTCAGACCCATCCGCACCCCGTCACCGGTGAGCAACACTCCGCCCTCGGTACGTTCCGCGATGCATTGCGCGCGACCGTAATCGGGTTTGGCGTCCAAGCGCATCCGGACCACCGTCTTACCGCGCACAGCGCTGATCCGGCGGACCAGTCGCTGCCGGTGTTCACTGTCGTGCTCGGCGACGATCGGCATGAAATCGTGCACTTCTGCCACCCCGTCGGGGGTGAGGAACCGGGTGATCAGCACTGCGGAGTTCGGGTAGTAGAGCTGCTGGGTGCGGGTGACCTCCCCGACCGGCGACAGACGCCAGCAGCCGCCACGCTCCGGGTCGAGGATGGCCCCGAAAACGCTCGCCGAGTCGAACCGCGGCGCGCAGAACCAATCGATGGTGCCGTCGGTGCCGACCAGCGCACAGGTTCTCAGGTCACCGATCAGACCGTGGTCAGCGATTGCAGGCCAAGCAGCAGCTGGCCCATCACGCATCGGGTAGCCGCCACCCGCGGGCGCCAGGCAGGGTCAGGGCAGCCTCTGGCCCCCACGACCCCGGTTCATACGGCTGCACGGCAGGCGGATTGTCGAGCACCGGTTGGCAGACCTCCCACACCCGCTCCACCTCATCGGAGCGGGTGAACAACGTCTGGTCACCGCGCATGACGTCGAGCAGCAGCCGTTCGTAGGCTTCCAGCGGAACGTCGTCAGGGTCTTCCTGCGCGAGGTCGAGCGCGAAGGTGGCGCACGTGAGCGCCATATCCGGCCCCGGCCGCTTGACGTTGAGGTGGATGGCCGCCGTGGGTGAATCGTTGAGTTCGAGGACCAATTCGTCGGGGCCGTAGGAGTTGTCACCGAACCGGCCGCTCGGCGGGGTGCGGAAGGTCAACGTCACCGTCTTGCGGTTATCCCCCATCGCCTTCCCGGTACGCAGGTAGAACGGCACCCCCTGCCAACGGTCGGTGTCGACGAATGCTTCCAGCGCGACCAGCGTCTCCACCGTGGAATCCTTGGCGACACCGTCGACGTCGAGGTAGCCGTCGTACTGGCCGAACACCACCCGCGTCGGGTCCAGCGGTTTCATCGCCGCGAACACCTTGAACTTCTCGTTGCGCAGCGCCAGGGCGTCGAAGCGCTCGGGCGGCTCCATCGCCACGAAGCCCAGCACCTGGATGAGGTGCGTCGAGATCATGTCCCGGAAGCAGCCGGTCTCTTCGTAGAACGCACCGCGACCCTCGACGGTCAGGGACTCTGGAACATCGATCTGCACCGACACCACATTCGAGCGATTCCAGGCCGGTTCGATCAGGCCGTTGGCGAACCGCAGCGCCAGAATGTTCTGCACCGCTTCCTTACCCAGGAAGTGGTCGATCCGGTAGACCTGCTCCTCACTGACGACGGCCTTGACGGCGGCATCGAGTTCGCGGGAGCTTTCCAGGTCGGTACCGAACGGTTTTTCGTGCACGATCCTGGCGCCGTCCGGATCGTTGCTGACGATCCCTTCCCTCCCCAGCATCGCGAACATCGCCTTCGTCGCGGCCGGCGGGACGGACAGATAGACCAAGGTGCGCGATCCGTCACCGAGTTTGTCGTGGGCGGCCTGTACTGCCACCGCCAGATCCGCACCGTCGTCATCGGTGGAGGTTTGGAACGACAACCGGCTCAGCAGGGTGTCGGCGACCTTCTCGTCGAGATCCTTGACGAACTCACCGAACGTTTCCTTGATATGCGCGCGGAACTCTTCATCGGTGCCTGGTGAATGCCGGCCCGAGCCGATGATGAAGTACTCATCGGGCAGTCGGCCAGCGGCGGCCAGGTGGTAGAGGCCGGGAAACAACTTGCGTTTGGCAAGGTCGCCGGTGGCTCCGAAGAGAAGGAAAACCTGCGGGGGGATGTGATCGTGTTCTGAGGGCACCCAACCCAGGGTAGAGGGACGAACTCACGCCCGTCTTTACTCCGCAGGCTTTACCGCCAGTACCGGTTTCGGACATTCCACGATGACCTGCTGAGCGATGCTGCCCAACAGCAGTTTTCCGACCGGGTTGCGGTGCCGGATGCCGATCACCAACAGTTCGGCGTCCGGTCGGTCCATCGCGGTGAGCAGCGCTTGGGCGGCGTAGACCCCGACCGGCTGCTCCACCTCGAACGGCACACCGCATTCGGTCAGCATGTCCTCAAGATCGTGCACTTCGCTCCTGTGCGCGAATGCGGCGTCCACGTAGGAATCACCTTGGGTGGAGTTGACCACCAGCAGCGAGCTTTTGCGTCGCTTGGCCTCGGCGATGCCGTGCTCCAGCGCTGCCATTCCGAACCGGTCCGTGGTGTATCCGACGACGATCATGAGTGGGACGCCTTCTCTCGTTGATCCTTATCGTCCTCGACCACCAGCAGGGTCTCCTCGCTGCGGTGCATCAGTCTCAATACCAGCGGGGCCAGCAACAGCAGCACCATCAGGACGTAGGTGATGATCGCTACCGGCTCGGTGAACAGGCTATTCCATTCGCCACCGCCGAGTTGCAGACTTTGCCGCAGTTGACGTTCGATCCGCGGTCCAAGAATCACGCCGATGATCAACGGCAGTACCGGTAAGCCGAACCGGCGCATCATCAATCCAAGTAGCCCGAATATCAGCAGCAGCGCCAGGTCGAGGGGCTGCACGTTGACCGCGAACGCACCCAGTGTCGCGAAGAACAGGATGCCCGCATACAGATACGGTCGCGGGGTGCGCAGCAGCTTGGCCCACAGCGGCGCCAGCGGCAGGTTGAGCACCAGCAGCAGGAAGTTGCCGATGAACAGGCTGGCGATCAGCGTCCAGATCAGCAGCGGCTCTTTTGAGAACAGCGTCGGACCCGGCTGAATCCCGTAGGACACGAAGGCGGTGAGCATCACCGCGGCGGTCGCGTTGGTGGGCAGCCCCAGTGACAGCATCGGCACCAAAGTGCCTGCCGCCGAGGCGTTATTGGCCGCCTCCGGTCCGGCAACACCTTCGATCGCACCCTTGCCGAACTCTTCGGGATGCTTGGAGAGCCGCTTTTCGGTGATATAGGACAGGAATGTCGGCAGCTCGGCACCACCGGCCGGTAACGCGCCGAACGGGAACCCGAACGCGGTACCGCGCAGCCACGGCTTCCATGACCGTTTCCAGTCGTCGCGGCCCATCCATGGCCGCCCGACGGGAATCACCTCAGCGGGCCGCGACCGCAGGTGCGCGGCGACCCAGAGCGCTTCTCCGACAGCGAAGATGGCCACCGCGATGACGACGATATCGATGCCGTCGGCCAGCTGCGGAATGCCGAATGTCGCCCTGGCCTGCCCGGTGAGGAAGTCGATACCGACCAACCCGATCGCCAGACCGAGCAGCAGCGAGATGCAGCCCCGCAATTTCGACGAGCCGAGCACCGCGGTCACCGCAACGAGCGCAAAGAGCATGATCGCGAGATAGGACGGCGCGCCGAGGGTGACCGCGAAACGCGATACCGCGGGGGCGAACAGCACCAACAGCATGGTGCCGATGGTTCCCGCGACGAAGGATCCGATGGCCGCGGTCGCCAACGCTTGCGCGGCTCGACCGGCTTTCGCCATTTTGTTGCCCTCGATCGCGGTGATCACCGAGGACGACTCTCCCGGTGTGTTCAGCAGGATCGACGTTGTTGAGCCGCCGTACATACCGCCGTAGAAGATCCCGGCGAACATGATGAACGCGGCGCTGGGGGGAAGGCTGTAGGTCAGGGGTAGCAGCAGGGCGACCGTCATCGCAGGTCCGATACCCGGCAGCACACCGACGGCCGTGCCGAGCAGCACGCCGATCACGGCGTACAGCAGGTTCATCGGGGTGGCGGCCTGTTCAAAACCCTGGAGCAGCCAGTTCAGGTTGTCCATATCACAAAATCCCGTCCAGAATGCCTGCGGGCAGCGGGATTCCGAGCCCTGAGTAGAACGCGTAGAAGCTGGCCACCGACAGCACCGCACCGATGGCGATATTGCGGATGTAGTGCTTGCTACCCAATACCGTTGCCGCGCCGGCGAACAGCAGGGCACCCATGATCGCCCAGCCGAGGAAGTTCACCAGCAAAATGGTGGCGACGAACAAGCCGACCAGCATCCCGACCGTGCGCCAGTCCGCGGGAGACTCGGGGTCGATATCCTCCCCCGCATCGGCTTCGCCCTTGGATCCGCGCGGGATGGCGATCGCCAGAATGAGCGCCGTCACCAGCAGCCCGACCCCGACGATCATCGGAAACATCTTCGGGCCAACGGGATCCACCTTGGCGTAGCCGCCGGGCAGGGTGATCGCGTTGTAGAGCAGGAAGGCCCCGACGGCGACCAGGACGGCCACCACCACGTATTGGGCCTTATCCACCGAGGTCTCATGCTGTTCCACCGGCGCGCTCATAACAGGCCCAGTTCGGTCAGCGTTGACGAGACCCGGTTGTCCTGATCGGTGAGGAACTGCTCGAATTCGGGTCCGGTCATGAACGCATCAGTCCAGCCGTTTTTCACCAGGGCCGCCTTCCAGGCGTCGGTCGAATGTAATTTCTCCAGGGTTGTCACCAGCGCCTGGCGCTCCTCGTCAGAGATGCCCGGCGGAGCCAGCACGCCGCGCCAGTTGGTGAAGGTCAGGTTGATACCGGCCTCGGTCAGGGTGGGCGCGTCGATGCCCTCGACGCGTTCCTTACCGGAGACCGCGAGGACGCGGACCTGCCCGGCCTCGATCTGGTCGACATACTCGCCGAGACCGGTCGCACCTGCGGAGATCTTCTTGCCCAGCATTGCGGTCAGCAGGTCACCGCCGCCGTCGTAGGAGATGAAGTTGACCTGTTTGGGATCGATGCCCGCGGCTTTCGCGGTTTCCATCGGGAACAGGTGATCGGGACCGCCGGGAGAGGATCCGCCGCCGATCGTCACCTTGGCCGGATCGGCCTTCCACGCGGCCACGAAATCGGCCATCGTCTTGTACGGAGAATCGGCCGGTACCAGGATGCCTTCCTGCTCTTCGACCATTTTCGCCAAGGCGGTGGCGTCCGAGGCCCGCGCTGAGGAACCGTTGGTGAACACGGCCCCGACCACACCGAGGCCCATCATCATCATCAGATCGCCGTTGCCCTTTTCGTTCATCAGGCGGGCCATCGCGACGGTGCCACCGGCGCCGATGACGTTGAACACCTCGACGCGCTTGGTGATGTCTTCGTCTTCCATGATCTTCACCGCGGTGCGCGCGGTCAGGTCGTAACCGCCACCGGGGCTGTTGGGCACCATCATCCGCAGGCGGTGCATGCCCGACGGGTCATCGCCCCTGGTCACCCCGCATCCGGTGGCGAGGACGGTGACCAGCACGGCTATGGCCGCGGCTGCGCCGTACCTTCGTATTTTGGACATCTCACCCCTCGTTGAGTCTTCGGTGCACAGTGATGCACAGCAATACTGTTCCCAGAAGTGATGTGAGTCACTCTTTCGTACGAAAAGGAAGTATTGGTCTTTGAGTTCACGAAGAGGCGCCAGCCTGGCCGGGCAATTCCTGGCGTTCCAGATCGTCGTGGTCGCAGTGGTGCTGTTGGCCGTCGGCGCGGTGTCGGTAGCACAGTCCACCAACGAGTTCCGCGAGGTTCGCGGCCAGCGGATGATCGCCGTCGCGGAAAACATGGCCTCCACCCCGATCGTCCGCGACCGCTACGGTGACCCATTCGCCGGCCAGGTGCTGGCACCGGAGGTGGATCGCGCCGTCGCACTCTCCGGGGCGGGGCTGGCTGAAATCCTCGACCCGCGCGGGGTGATCCGGGTGTCATCGCAACCCTCGCGGATCGGGCAGCGTTTCGATCTCGGCGACAGCCTGGTCGTCGACGGCCGAGCCTGGTCCGGCGATCTCGATGTGGACGGGACCCACAGCCTGGTCGGTCAGGTACCGATCCTGGGCATCAACGGTGAAGTGTTGGCCATCGCCTCGGTCAGCGAGGGCTATCCCTCCATCTGGCAACTATTCTCGGGTGCCGGTGAGCGCCTGCTGCTCTATCTGGGGCTCGGTGCGGCTCTGGGCCTGCTGGCCTCCTGGCTGTTGTCACGACGGATCAAACGCCACACCCGCGGTTTGGAAATCGCCGAGATCGCCAGCCTGGCCGATCACCGAGAAGCGTTGTTGCACAGCATCCGTGAAGGGGTCGTCGCGGTGAACAACGACGGGGAGATCACCCTACTCAATGACAGCGCCCAGGAACTTCTCGACCTGACCGATGCCGCGGTGGGCCGTCCCGTCGACTCGGTGGGCATCGACCCCTCGGTGGTGGAGTTCCTGCAATCCGGGGATGACCGCCACGATGTCGTGATCGCCACCGGTAGCAGGGTGCTCGCCCTGAATCGGCGGGCCGCGACCAGCGACGGCCAGATGATCGGTACCGTCACCACGATGCGCGACAGTACGGAGTTGGCCTCGATGCAGGGCCAGCTGTCCTCACACAAGAGCGTGACCGACACCCTGCGCGCCCAGACCCACGAATTCGCCAACCAGCTGCACACCATCTCCGGTCTGGTGCAACTGGGCGAATATGATTCGGTACGCGATCTGGTCGGCACGCTGACCAGGCGCCGGGCCGAGATCAGCGATGCTGTCACCCAACATATTTCCGACCCGGCGGTCTCCGCCCTGCTGATCGCCAAGACCACCCTGGCGGCCGAGAGCGGTGTCGTTCTCGCGATCGGACCGGATTCCCATCTGGCCGCACTGGAACCCGCGTTGGCCACCGATGTGATCACGCTGCTGGGCAACCTGATCGACAATGCGGTCGATGTCTCGGTGGTCACCGAAGGCACCGGCGCGGCGCGTGTCGATGTCACCGTCAATGACGGGGACGGCCTGACCATCACCGTCGCCGATTCCGGACCCGGTGTGCCAGAACACCTCCGGGAATCGATATTCGCCCGCGGTGTCACCTCCAAACCTGATGTCCCCGGCGGGCGAGGGATCGGCCTTGCCCTGGTGCGGTTGGTGACAGCGCAACACGGCGGCCGGGTCGATATCAGTGACGCCCCCACCGGCGGAGCCCTTTTCGTCGTACGGCTGCCCACGCATGCATGACGTCCTGATCGTCGACGACGATTTCATGGTGGCCGAGATCCACCGTCGGTTCGTCGAACAGGTCGACGGCTTTCGCCCGGTCGGAGTGGCCCGCACGGGCGCCGAGGCACTGAGCGCAGCGGCCGAACTGAAGCCGGACCTTCTTCTGCTCGATGTGTACCTGCCGGATATGACGGGGTTGGAAGTGTTGCGGCGCTTACGATCCGATGGCGACCGGGTGGGTGTCATCATGATCACCGCGGCGCGTGAGCTGGGTACGGTCAGCGCCGCCCTTGACGGTGGGGCCGCCGACTATCTGATCAAACCCTTCGAGTTCGCCCAGTTGCGCGCCAAATTGGAGGCCTTCGCGGCGCGCGCGGCCGCCCTGGGCTCCGATGGCGGTGCGAATCAGTCTTTGGTGGATTCGCTGTTCGGCGCCCCGGCCAGCGAGGTGAGCGATGCGGTGCTGCCCAAAGGCGTCCCATTGCCGAAAGGACTCAGCGCCGAGACCGGCCGTCTCGTCCTAGACGCGGTCCGCGCCGCCGGTGAGGTATCGGCGGCCGAATGTGCCGAAGCCGTCGGCATTTCCCGGGTCAGTGCGCGTCGCTACCTGGAGCACTATCTGGGTGCGGGCGCTCTGGAGATCAGGCTGCAGTATGGCGTCGGGCGACCAGAACGGCGCTACCGGCTAGTTCGCTAGTCAGAAACTCCCCCGGCGGCGATGACGCAGCGATCGACCGTCGGGGTCATACAGCAGCCGATAGGCCGGTACCGCCCACAACCGGGTGAACAGGCCCAGGTGTTCTGGCCGGTGCGGTCGCAACCGCCCCGGTGGTCGTGGTCCGACCCGGCCGCCGTCGTGCCAGGCCTGCAGTCCATCGGCGGCAGCGGTGAGCGCCTCGATTACCGTGGCCGGATCAACCAGCCCCGCCCCAGGACCGCAGTCCTGGCTGCCGTCGGCGGGACGATCGAGGTGCTCACGCAACAACCGCAGCCGCAGGTCCCTGGCATACACCCTGGCACCGTCGCCGTGCCCGGCCGGATCCGTCGGTGCCCGCCCGTCACGGGTGTCATCGATGACCGCACAGGACAACTCGCTGTCATGGGTCCAGGACCGGCGGTTGAGGTTATCGCTGCCGACCGTCGCCCAGACATCGTCGATGACGCAGACCTTGGCGTGCACGTAAACCGGTGTGCCGTGGTGGTTCTCGACGTCGAACACGTGTACCCGGTCGGGGGCGGCAGCGCGGCACCGCTCGAGGGCCTTCTGGCGGCCAACAGTGTTGGGCGGTAACGAGAATCGGCCATCGACATCGGCATGGCGCGGGACCACCGCCACCAGATGCAGCTCGGGATTGGCCCTGAGCGCCCCAGCGAAAAGTTCGGCGACTTCGGTCGACCACAGGTACTGGTCCTCCAGGTAGATCAGCCGCCTGGCCCGGCCGACCGCCTTGGTGTAGCCGCGGGCCACACTGCGCTCACCATGGGGCGCAAATGCGTACTCCCGCCCGGCGTCTGGGTAGGTGCGCAAGACCTGCACCGAATGCGGACCGCAGACCGGCGGCGGCGGCGGTTTGTCCGGCAACGGGTCGGCCGTCAAGTCGGCGCCGCGCAGCCGGTCCTGCACCAGGGCGATCGGCGAATTCACATCCAGCGGGGTGGGGTCGGTCCAGCGTTCCCGGAAGGTGGTGTCCAGCAGGTCGACGACCGGTCCCTGCAAGCGCAACTGCACATCGTGCCAGGGCGGGGTGTCACCGTATTGCTCGGCCATCGCCACCGCCTGTGGGTCACCGTTATGCGATTCGTCGTCACGACGGCTGTGACACAGGTCGATACCGCCGGCGAACGCGACGTCCCGATCGGGTGCGCCGGGCCGTCGGATGACGACGAGCTTTTGGTGATGCGAACCACCAACGCGCACACGCTGATCCAGGAGTACTTCGCCACCCGCCCGCCGGATCGCCTCACCGAGGTGCTGGTTCTCCTCCTTGCTGTACTGCAGCTTGTCCAGATGCGACCGCCACATCAGACCCTTGACGATCACTCCCCGCTCGGCGGCGCTGCTGAACAGCTCGGCCACTGTCGGACCGGCCTGCCGCAGGCGCTCATCAGGGTCGCCGCGCCAGTCGGTGAAAAAGAGGTGATCACCGCGCCGCAGCGATTCGACCTCGGTGACCAACTGATCGAAATAGGTAGCGCCGTGAACCAACGGCACCACCAGATTGCCCGCCGACCAGGCGGGCAGATCGGTTGCAGGATTGCCCCGTTCGTCATCGGTGAGGAACCACGTCTCGACGGTCGTCACCGTCGCCCCGCGCTACTGTGAGGGCCGCAAAACACCTGGCGGCCGTGACGATGACGAGGACTGCGACCTATGGACTCGATACAACGGATCGTATCGGACGGCCGCCGACTCGTCGCCGTCATCGGCGCGCTCGCGTTACTGTCCGCCTGCACCTCACCGGAGCATCCGCCGACCACCACCGCCGCCGCCGAAGCGGAGACGGTACTGCAGATCGTGCACGACACGATGGCCGCCCAGCACCTGAAATCCGCGATCGTCCGGGTGACGATCGACGGTAAGGACGTGGTGACCGCGGCCATGGGTGACTCGATGACAGGCGTACCCGCAACCCCCGATATGCACTTCCGCAACGGCGCGGTGGCCATCTCCTATGTCGCAACACTGCTACTGAAACTGGTCGACGAAGGCAAAGTCAGCCTCGATGACAAACTCTCCAGATGGCTGCCCGATGTGCCCCATGCCGACCGCGTCACCTTGCACCAGCTCGCCCAGATGACATCGGGCTACGTCGATTACGTGATCGGCAACGACGCCTTCGCCACGGCGCTGTACCAGGATCCGTTCACACAGTTCGAACCCGAAGAACTGTTGGGTTTCGCCACCTCGAAACCACTGCTCTACGAACCGGGCACCAACTGGAACTACGCCCACACCAACTACGTGCTGCTCGGCCTGGCGCTGGAGAAGGCTACCGGTGAGCAGATGCCGAAACTATTACAGGACAACGTACTTGGACCGTTGAACCTCAAGAACACGGCCAATTCCTTCACCCCGGAGATCCCCGCGCCGGTATTGCACTCGTTCACCTCGGAGCGCCGCAGCGCGCTGAAGATTCCTGCTGGGACACCCTTCTACGAGGAGTCGACGTACTGGAACCCGTCCTGGACGATCACCCATGGCGCCATCCAGACCTCGAACATCTATGACCTGGAAGCCACCGCCCGCGGTATCGGCTCCGGCCAGCTGCTGAGCCCCGCGTCGTATGCGTTGATGACATCGACCGACCTGCGCGGTAAAACCCATCCCCAGCCCGGCTGCACGACGTGCGCGGCCATGGGTGAGGGCTACACCTACGGCCTGGGTCTGGTGATCTCCGGCCACTGGCTGCTGCAGAACCCACTGTTCGCCGGCGCTGCCGCGGTGGAGGCGTATCTGCCGTCGAAGAAGATCGCGATAGCGACCGCCGTCACCTACGAACCGGCGGCGTTCGACGACCAGGGCAACTACGCCAATGCCGCCGAAGTCCTGTTCCGCACGATCGGTGCCGCGCTGGCCCCCGATGATGCGCCACCGGTACCGCCGGCCAAATAGCGGGCCCGGCCCCGATCGCAGTATCGTCTACGCCGTGGCGCGCAAGGTGTTGTTCATCTATAACGATCCGACTGCACCCGAGGCTCTGCTCGGCGACGTGTTCAGCGAGAACGGGTTCGACATCGATACCGTCGAGGCGGTTCCGGCCGACCAGGTCGATAATCCGGTGCTGGATACCGAATTCCCCGACGCAAGAGGCTACGACGTCATCGTCCCGCTCGGCTCGCGATGGTCGGTGTACGACGACCGCCTCCGCGGGGCCTGGGTGGGCACCGAAATGCAGATGGTGCGTGACGCCGCCGCTGCAGGCATCGGCGTGCTCGGGGTGTGCTTCGGTGGCCAGCTGGTCGCACAGGCACTCGGCGGCTCGGTCGCCCGCTCACCGGCGCCAGAACTAGGCTGGTATCAGATCGACAGTGACGCACCCGATTTCATCCCGAGTGGGCCGTTTTTTCAGTGGCATTCGGATCGGTTCACCCCACCGCCGGGAGCCACCGAGCTGGCCAGGACCGCCGACGCGTCGCAGGCCTTCGCCCTGGGTTCCGCCGTCGGGCTGCAGTTCCATCCGGAACTGGATTCGCCGTTGCTGGAACTGTGGCTGGCCGGGGACAGTGGTGACATCGCCCGCCTCGGTGTCGATGTGAGTGAATTGCGGGCCCGCACGGCCGCCGAGCAGGACGCGGCCATCGCCCGGCTACGCACGCTGGTGGGCGGTTTCCTCAGCAGGGTTGCCGGAGTAAGCCCCTCGGCATAGCCCTCAGGCGCGACCGAGCTGGTGGGCCAGCGCGTCGTGCACCGTCGCGTGCCGGAACCGGTGCTCAACGGTGAGCAGTTTCGTCGGCATCACCCGCTGGCTGGCCTCCGCGAGCTCGCGGGCTCCATCGGCGCCCAGCAGTAACTTGGGCCCGAACGAGGGCACCGGAAGCAGAGCGGGCCGATGCACGACACCCGCGAGCGTCGCCGTGTACTCGCTGTTGCGAACCGGAGCCGGACCGACCGCATTGACCGGACCTGTGAGCCTGTCGTCATAGAGCGCGCGGTAGTAGATATCGATCAGATCGTCGAGGCCGATCCACGACAGCCACTGCCTGCCACTGCCGAGCCGCCCACCAAGGCCCGCCGAAAACAGCGGCCGCAGCAGCTTGAGGGTGCCGCCGCGGGCGGCCTGCACAATGCCCGTGCGCACAGCCACCACCCGAAGGCCGGCGTCGGCTGCCGGACTGGTCGCGGCCTCCCAATCCGCCACCACATCGGCGAGGAACCCGTCACCGCGCGAGCTGTCCTCGCATAGCAGCGCGTCGCCACGGTCGTACCCGTAGTACCCGACCGCCGAAGCGCTGACGAAAACCCTTGGGCCGTCAGCTGTCTGGGCCGCGACCTCGGCCAGCCGGCGGGTCGGGTCGATTCTGCTGTTCCGAATTGCGGCTTTGTGCTCGGCGTTGAACCGGCCCGCGATCGAGGTGCCCGCCAGATGAACGACGGCATCGAGCCCGTTCAGGAGGTCCGCCGCCGGCACTTCGGGGTTCCATTGCCGCTGATCTGGCCCCTGTGCCGGGCCGCGAACGAGCCGAATCACCCGGTGCCCGCCGGTGGACAGCAGCGCACACAGTGCCGACCCCACCAGACCCGAGGGTCCGGTGACCCCCACCGTCATCGGCTCGCTCCGGTAACGGGCGGCGTCGCGGTGCGCGGCCAGATCGTCGGCCAGCTGGCGATGCCGGTAGACGAACGTCGAGCGCAGCGCGGCCGCGGGAATCGGGGTTTCGAGCCGGTCTTGCATCAAGGTGGTGCCGTCACCGTAATCGGCAAAGTCGTGGGTGTGCCGCCAGTAGCCGATGACCCGCGCCGGCCAGGTTCGCGGCCCCGAGCTGGATAGTTCGTCGACGAACCGGTGCGGCGGAGCGTAGGCGGTGGGATCGTGCTTGGCGATCCACCGCAAGCCACCGGGCAGGCCCAGGATTGCGGTGCCATCGGCCAGCGATGACGCTTCCTGTACCGCGGTCATCGGCTGCCACGGCGGGATGAGACGAAGGAACGCGCCCGGCCGGCCGTGCCAGGCGAACACCTCGTCGACCGGGTGGTCGACGACGCTGCTGTACTCGATACCCATGATCCTCCTGTTGATCCGATGATCATTCGGATCAGAACGCGCCGCAGATTGGCTGTGCCGTGACGGGTACCCACGAACAAACCGCCACCACATACAAGCGGCCCCGCCGTTTCCGGCGGGGCCGTTGCACTTCCTCTGCTAGGGAGAAGTCTGCTAGTTCATGGGCTAGTTCATATTCCAGGGCTCGCCGTAGGTGGTGACGCTGTCACCGGCCTTGCTGATCAGTCGGGCGAACGGCCGCAGCAGCACGCCGCCGGCGGCACCGGTGACGGTGCCGTGCGCGTTGGAGACCGCAACCGCGCCGTTGGGACCGGAGACGTCCACGGAGAAGGTGGCGACTTCCTGGATGCCGGGGCCGTTGCCCAGGTCAGCCGAGATCGACACACCGGGGAACAGGTTCGGGGTGATGACCGAGCCCAGCGGGTTGAAACCGGTCGGCGACAAGTTGGCATCGTCGAGCAGGATGTTCGGGGTGGAGTAGGAGAAGTTGATGCCCACGCCCAGCGACCACGGGAAGCCAACCTGGTAGCCCAGTTCCAAGGTCCCGGCGAATTCGTCGGAACCGCCGCCGGTCACCGAGTACACCGCACGACCGGAGTGGAACCACTCACGGGTCAGGCGGTTGCGATCCAGCGGGAACACGCCGTTGAGGAAGGTGTCCCACTGCTGAATGGTCAGGGTGCGCCCCTGGCCATCCACCAGGGAAAGCTCGTTGTCCAAGCCAGCATGCGAGGTGCCTGTGCCGATGAAAAGCGCACCGATGGCGGCGATCATCGCCACCAGCACACGACTGAATACCTTCATGTTCTCCCTGGTTCGTCGGCGCATATGAGGGCGTTGCACATCTGCCCTTAACCCTGCGCTTAACTAGTTGACCTCAGGAAGATAACAGTACGATCGCAACTTTGCGCGCCGAATTCACACGCTCAAAAATTTGTCGATAAAGGCTGCAAACTTGCCAGGAAAATACTGTGAATTCGCTGCCAATTTCATCATCCGGCCAGCCGATCAGCACTGCGTCAGATCGTAGAACGTGCTGTACCACAGCCTATCTCGGCTAGAGGGCGCCGCCGGTTCACGCCGATGAATTGTTCGCAACAATATCGCAGAGAGTTATTCCTGGTCTGATCTGCACTGAGCCGTAGAAGCCATTCTCTGGGCAAATATAGCCAGTGCTGTTCTACCATTCACGACCAGGTCAGCGCCGCGATACCAGTCCGGGCGGCGACCTGCTCCGAATAGCCCTGGTGGAAGCACAGAAAACACTGGCGGGCGCGGTCCTGGTGCTCCCTGGCGGTAAGCCGGTGAGCTCGGCGCCATCGAGCGCCCGGCAATTGGCGAATGTGCGCATGACGCTGCTGAGTGCGGCCCTTCGGCGCCGGCTCGGCCGGGCCGTGCAGGTGGTGCAGGTCCGATATCGGGTGCGCGGCTGGAACGCCCCGCAGCTCGATCCGGTCCGCGACGCCGAGCTGGTGTTGGACGGCCTGCTCGAGCGGTTCGAACCCGGGCAGATCGTCCTCATCGGCCACTCGATGGGCGCTCGGGTGGCCGCCCACCTGGCCGCGCGCCGCGACGTCGGCGGCGTCGTCGCACTCGCACCCTGGTGGCCCACCATCGACGGTGATCTCATCCCGGCCGGCACCCGCCTACTCACCGTGCACGGCACTGCCGACACCTGGACCGATCCGGCATCATCCCGTCGGCAATGCGAGCGGGCTGCGAAACGCGGCGTGGATGCGCAGTGGGTCGGAATACCCGGTGCGGGCCACTACATGCTGCGAGGCTTGACGACGTGGAACTCCCTGACCGCACAGTTCGTCCGTGCGCAACTGAGCGACCGCAAGGAAAAAGGCCGGCACCCCGGCGACGTACGCGAACCGGGCTGACGCCGGACGCGAGGTGGCCGCTGCCCGCATATGCCGAAAGATTTTCTGGCAGTGGTGATTTCGTACAACGGTTTCACCAAGGTGGATGACGACGCAGTGTGCGCGCTCCTGCGTCAGCGCAATCTGCCCGACTAGCGCGGAGGATCAGATGACGGCGGAGTCTCCTCGGCGCTGACCTGATCGGCTGAGACGGTCTCCAGATTTTCGGTTTCGGCGGCAGGTGCGGCCTCATCCTCATCGGGATACTCGGCGTCGAAATTTTGATAGGTCTCGTCGATGGCCTCACCGCTACCGATGGCTTCGGTCGACGGCTCGGCATCAGTGACCTCGTCACCCCGGTCGACGTGCTGCCGCTCACGGATCGCGTCGATGATCAACAGGATCACGCCGATGACGCTGGCACCGATACACACCCAGGCGACCAGTTCATTGCTGGTGACCACCGCGGTCACCAGAGCAGCAAGACCAATAACAGCAAGTACCAACGCAACGATCAACATGGATCGATCATCCCCTCAGCGGGTTACATCCGGTCCGTAACGAGCGACGAACGATCGGGTTAGTTGTTGCCCCGACTGAACTGATTGAACCCGCCGCCGTCGTTATTCGCGCTCGAATCGACCGGTGCAGCTGAACCGCGCTGGCCGAGCTCTTCGAGCTGGGATTCCAGGTAGGTCTTGAGGCGGGTGCGGTACTCGCGCTCGAAGGTGCGGAGCTGTTCGAGCCGTCCTTCCAGCACGGTGCGCTGCTGGTTGATGGTCCCCATGATTTCTGAATGCTTGCGCTCGGCGTCGGCCTGAAGTGCGTCGGCCTTCTCCTGAGCCTGCCGCAGCTGGGTCTCGGAACGAGTCTGTGCATCGGAGAGCAGAGCATCCGCGCGGTTGCGGGCCTCGGTCACGGTGGTCTCGGCGGTGCGCTTGGCGTCGCTGAGAATCGCGTCGGCGTTCGCCTTGGCGTCTGCGAGCAGCTTGTCGGACTCGGACTTGGCGGTCCCGGTCAGACGATCGGCGGTGTCCTGGGCCAGCGCCAACACGCGCGCAGCCTTCAGATGCGACTCTTCGCTGACCACAGGCGCCTGCGTCGGCGGTGCCTCGTATACCGGCTGCGCCGGAACGGGAGCCGGTTCGGGCTCCGGTTCGGGCTGGTACGCCGGAATGGTCTGGGTCGGCTGCACTCCACCACCGGAACGGGCGGACGCCAGCTCCTGGTCGAGTTCGTTGACACGCTGCCGCAGATCGGCATTCTCCTCGATGAGGCGCGTGAGCTCGTTCTCCACCAGGTCGAGGAAGGCGTCGACTTCGTCCTCGTTGTAGCCGCGCTTACCGATAGGCGGCTTACTGAACGCCACATTGTGGACGTCGGCGGGTGTAAGCGGCATTGTCTGCCCCCTCAAGTCTGGAAGGTCGAACCGATCTGGAAAGTGTAGAACGATAGACCGAGTTGGTAGCCGTACTGGTAACTGGCGTCCATCCTGTCACACCAGAACCGCCGGTTGCGGGCGAGGTCGATAATTAAGAGCGAATTTCAAAGATTCGGGAATAAGCGAACCGAAGTCCTGGTGACACTCACGCCGCGGCGCTGAAGGCCAATTGCATGCCGATGAATGCGACCAACAGCAGCACCATGATGGACAGATCGAACCGGATCGCACCGATGGTCAGCTGCGGAATCAGCCGGCGGAGCAGCTTCACCGGTGGGTCGGTGACCGTCATGATCACTTCCAGGATCACCACGGTGAACCCGCGTGGGTGCCAGTCCCTGCTGAACGAGCGGATGAACTCGACCACGACCCTGGCGATGAGCAGCAGCCAGAAAACAAACAGCGCGAAGCCCAGGATTTCGAAGAAGAGCGACAACTAGAGCCTGACCTTAATGAAGAGGGGTTGGTGTAGCCGACAACTTGGAACCAAGAGTCGGCGACACCGGCTGGATCGACCCGACGGGCCTCTACCAGCCTACCGAGTCAGCACACCGTAGCGGTGCCCGCCGGATCACTGGTAAGCGTAGAAGCCGGCCTCGGCCATCCGCCTGCGCTCCTCCGGCGTGACCTCGACATCGGCCGGCGACAGCAGGAAGACCTTCGTCGCGACCTTGTCGAATGACCCACGCAGGGCGAACGCCAGACCGGCAGCGAAGTCGACCAGGCGCTTGGCGTCGGCGTTGTCCATGGTGACGAGGTCCATGATCACCGGGGTGCCGTCGCGGAAGCGCTCACCGATGGTCCGAGCCTCGCTGTAGTCCTTGGGACGCAGCGTGGTGATCTTCGACATCGGGCTGCCTTCTTCGAACAGCTTGGCCATCCGGCGTGGGTCCATGGCCAAGGCGCCGTGGGTGGAACCGCGCAAAGAGCCCAGCCGCGGTGCGGGACGCTCGAATTCACGGGGACGGAAGCGGGCCTCGTCTGCGTAGCCGCCGCGGTAGGCCGGCTGGTACTCGGCCTCGACGCGCGGGTCGCGGGGGTCATGCGCCTCGTCGTATTCGCGGCCTTCATACCGGCCACGCTCGAACCCGTCGTCGGCGAACCGCTCGCGGCGAGGGTAGGCCCGGGCCGCACCACGGTCGTCGTCGTCGTAGTACTCGTCGTCGTAATCCTCCATCGGCGCCATCCCGAAGTAGGCCTTGACCTTGTGCAATGTACTCATCGCGTGACCCTTTTCCGCCCCGAAGGCTAGCCCTGAAAGTTTGGTACCTGTGATGAAGATGTGACTGGAGTGACTACTCCCGGTGACGTTAGCGGTCGAGCCCCCATGAGCGCGGTACCGACACGCACACATGTTGAGCCATGTTTGACAGCAACCTCTAGGTCGCCAGACATCCCCGCAGACAGGCCGGTGGCCTGCGGATGATTTCCCATTACCCGACGTTGTTCGGCCGCAAACCGGGCAAACGCCGTCTCCGGGTCGGCCCCCAGCGGCGGGACGCCCATCAGGCCAACCAAAGTCAATGCCTGCGCATCGGCGACCTGGGCGCAGATCGTGTCGACGGCCGCCGGATCGTTGAGATCGACGCCACCGCGGGAGCTATCGCCGTCGAGGCTGAGCTGGATATAGATGTGCAGCGGGGTGGTGCGGGTGCCGTCAGCCAGTGCCTGACCCGCCGCGCGGTCCAGCGCCGTCACGACCTTGGCGGTGCTCACCGAGTGCGCAGTGTGCGCCCAGCCCGCGATCGCCTTGGCCTTGTTGCGTTGGATCTGGCCCACCATGTGCCAGTGCGTGTCCGTCGCGGACTCCCCCACCAGATCAGGCAGCTCCGCCACCTTCTGTGATGCCTCCTGCTCGCGCGCCTCGCCAAAGGAACGGCAACCCAATTCGAACAGAATGGCGATATCGGAAGCCGGAAAGAATTTGGTAATCGGCAGGAGTTCAATTTCCTCGGCTTTGCGGCCGGCGTTTTCCGCTGCCCGATCCAATCGCGTGCGAAGCGTTGCCAACGCATCGGCCAATACGGTTGCGCGGTTGCTCGACTCGGTCATTCCAGCCACACCAGACACGCAAGCCGGCCCGTCGGGGCATCGCGGCGATGACTGAACAGCGCGGGATCGGCGACCGTGCAGCGAGGGTCGATCCCGACGGCCTTGACACCCAAACTCGTGAGCTGCCTGGCGATTCCGGCCCGCAGGTCCAGGCCGGGCGTACCTTTGGCCGTCACCGTCCGGCTGCCTGGCAGCGCCGCCTCGACCTCATCGGCCATGGCGGCAGGCACTTCGTAATTGCGTCCGCTGACCGCCGGACCAAGCAGTACGGAGACATTTCCGGGATCGGCACCGGCCTTGACCATCACCTCCAGCGTGCGCGCGACGATCCCTTTCTGGGCGCCGACGCGGCCCGCGTGCACCGCCGCGACGACTCCGGCGTTGGCATCACCCATCAGGACCGGCACGCAGTCCGCGGTCACGACGGCAAGCCCGAGCCGCGGTGTCGTGGTCACCAGCGCATCGGTGTCGTCAAAGGCGCGCAATTGCGGCTCGTCCACCACTTCGACGTGGTCGCTGTGCACCTGGTTCATCCACACCACCCGCTCGACGCCAAGGCCGGTCGCAGTGGCCAACCGGGTGCGGTTGGCCGCAACGGCCGCGGGATCGTCGCCAACGTGGTCACCAAGATTGAAGGTGTCGAAAGGAGGCGCTGAGACACCGCCGGAGCGAGTGGTCATCACACGTCGGATCAGAGCAGTCACGGCTTCCAGTATTCTCCGCCCGCTCAGCTCAGCCGGGGGACGGACGTTCTAGTGCCGCATGAACGGGGGCACGTCGACGTCATCGTCATCGTCACCGCCGCCGACGCTGACCGTCGCACCATTGGTGTGCAGCGGGACACTGATGGCTTCCGACGGCTCGAACAGTCCGGACGACACCTTGCCCGCCCGCGCGGCCGCGATCGACTGACCGGTCGCACCGACCACAGGTTTGCGACTGGCCGAACCGGCTTCGAAGCCGGCGGCGATCACCGTCACGCGCACCTCGTCACCGAGCGAGTCGTCGATCACGGTGCCGAAGATGATGTTGGCCTCGGGGTGGGCCGAGTCCTGGACCAGCGAGGCGGCCTCGTTGATTTCGAAGAGGCCGAGATCACTGCCGCCGGCGACCGAGAGGAGCACGCCCTGGGCGCCTTCCATCGAAGCCTCGAGCAGCGGCGAGTTGATCGCGATCTCAGCGGCCTTGAGCGCCCGGCCGTCGCCGCGGGCTGCACCGATCCCCATCAGGGCGGTACCAGCGCCACTCATCACACCCTTGACGTCGGCGAAGTCGACGTTGATCAGACCGGGGGTGGTGATCAGGTCGGTGATGCCTTGCACGCCGTTGAGCAGGACCTCGTCGGCGCTGCGGAAGGCGTCCATCAGCGATACCGCGGCGTCGCCCATCTGCAGCAGGCGGTCATTGGGGATGACGATCAGGGTGTCGCAGCTCTCCCGCAGCGCGGTGATACCGGCTTCGGCCTGATTCGAGCGGCGCTTGCCCTCGAAGGAGAACGGCCGGGTGACGACGCCGACAGTCAGCGCACCGAGTTTGCGGGCGATGGTCGCGACGACGGGTGCGCCGCCGGTACCGGTGCCGCCGCCCTCTCCTGCGGTCACGAACACCATGTCGGCGCCGCGCAAGAGTTCCTCGATCTCGTCCTTGGCGTCATCGGCGGCCTTGCGGCCCACTTCTGGGTCTGCACCGGCACCGAGACCACGGGTGGAATCGCGACCGACGTCGAGTTTCACGTCGGCATCACTCATCAACAACGCCTGAGCGTCGGTGTTGATGGCAATGAACTCGACACCCTTGAGGCCTTGTTCGATCATCCGGTTGACGGCATTGACGCCGCCGCCGCCGATGCCGACCACCTTGATGACTGCGAGGTAGTTATGCGGGGGGGTCATCTGTCGCCTTCCTCCCTGAGTTTCTGGTCTGGAAGCGAAACTTCTTGAATCAAAACCCTCAACCTCAACCATAGGCTTAGAGTTATGTCAAGTAGTTCCGCGTATTCAGAACGGTAGGGCGGCCGTGCGCGGTAGCGAGTCAGGCGCGCCGGTGTTTTGTGTGTGAATCCGCATATTCGTCCTACCGCGCGGCGACGGACTACTTGACGGTCGGCAGATCCGGACTGGAGACGTCGTAGGTGTGCCCCGGTTGGGTCAGCAGCGCAGCGAGTTTGTCCGCCTTCTCTTGCGTGCGGTCGGTAGTCCCCCACACCACTACCCGTCCGTCGGCCAGCGTCAGCGTGATCGACGCCACCGAGGGCGCCGCGATGCGGCCGATCTGCCCGGCCACCTCGGGGCGCAAGGCGGTCATCACCTCAAGAGCAGCTTTGGTCGCCGGATCGGCAGGTCCCGGGTTGTCGACGTCGAGATACGGCAGCGCAGGCGGTGGCGGAGCGGTGGCGAAATCGACACCGTCGCGGTCGTAGAGATGCGGGCCGTCAGGGAAGTCCTTCACCACGATCGGGATCCGCTCGACCACGGTGATCCGCAGCGTGGACGGATACTCCCGCTGCACCCGAGCGCTCGCGATACGCCGGATGGCCGCAACCCGGTCGGCCACCTGGTCGGTGTTGATCTGCAACAACGGCGTGCCGACCGCCACCTTGGCGGTATCGATGATCTCTTCGCGGGTCACCACACCGGTGCCGGTGACCACCAGATCGCGCGCCGACATCAGCGGGGTGAAATACAGGAGCAGGCCGAGCCCGACCGCGGCCAACACCAGCAGCACGGTCCAGATCACCACCTTCAAACCCCGGATAGCACCGCGCGCAACGGGTTTGACCTCGGCGGTCTGGGCGCCGAGCACTTTGCGTTTCGCCTCACGCCTGGCATCTTCGATCGCGACGGCCCTGGCCTGAGCAGCCCGGCGTTCTTCACGCTCGCGGCGCGCCCGCCGACGCGGCCCCTCGACGTCGTCATCCGGTTCGGTGGGGTCGGCTTCGGGTTCGCCCGGCTCCGTCGCGGGTGGTCCAGCCGGTACCGGCTCGGTCAGCGGGGCGTCATCTGACTCGGTCAACGGGGTCGCCCCGGGGTGTCACGCTCGGCTTTGAGCCGCACTGCGGTCAGGATTTCCGGGCCGAGCATGGTGACATCACCCGCGCCCATCGTCACGACGACGTCGCCCGGCCTGGCCGCCTCCGCGACGCGCTGCGCGACTGTGGACAGATCGGGTAGGTAGGCCACCGGCACGCTGACGTGCTCGGCGACGGTGGCCCCACTGATCCCGGTCAGCGGCTGCTCACGTGCGGCGTAGACATCGAGCACGAACACTCGATCGGCGACATCGAGGGCCGCACCGAACTCCTCGGCGAAATCCTTTGTCCGCGAATACAAGTGCGGCTGAAAAACGGCCAGGGTGCGTCCACCGCCGCTCTGTTCGGTGACAGTGCGCAGCGCGGAGAGCACCGTGCGCACCTCGGTCGGATGGTGGGCGTAATCGTCGAAGACCCGGACACCGTTCGCGGATCCCACGAGTTCGAATCGTCGCCGCACGCCTTCGAAGCCGGCCAGCCCGTCCAGCGCGGCCCCAACGGGTGCACCGACCTCGATCGCGGCGAGCAGAGCGGCCAGTGCGTTGAGTGCCATATGGCGACCGGGCACCGCTAATCGCAGCGCGCGCGGCGCCGGCTCGCCGGCCAGTTGGATCTCGGCGACCGCACCGGTGCCCTGCTGCTGCCAGCTGACCAGTGCACCGGCCAGCGCAACATTCGGCGTCTCGGAGTTCGGTGTGCCGTAGGTCAGCACCCGAATTCCTTGTGCGGCAGCACGATCGGCCAGCGCTGCCGCGCCGGGGTCATCGACACAGGTCACCAATGTGCCGCCAGGAGTGATCCGCTCGACGAACGCGTCGAATACCGCGGTATAGGCCTCGGTGGTGCCGAAGAAATCCAGGTGATCGGATTCGACATTGGTCACCACCGCGATATTCGGGGTGTATTCCAGCAGCGAGGCGTCACTCTCGTCGGCCTCGGCCACAAAACAGCTACCGCTGCCGTGGTGCGCGTTGGTGCCGGACTCCCCCAATTCGCCGCCGACCGCGAAGGACGGGTCAAAACCACAGTGTTGCAGCGTGACGGTCAACATCGAGGTCGTGGTGGTCTTACCGTGCGTACCGCTGACCAGCAGGGTGGTGTGCCCTGCCATCAGCTTGGCCAGCACCACCGGTCGCAACACGATCGGGATTCCACGCGTGCGGGCCTCGACCAATTCCGGGTTGTCTTTGGGAATCGCGGCGTGCGTGGTGATCACCGCGGTCGGGCCGCCGGGCAGTAGGTCCAACGACGACGCGTCGTGGCCGATCCGGATCAGCGCGCCGCGCGCCTGCAGCGCCAGGACGCCACGGGATTCCTTGGCATCCGAACCGGAAACCAGGGCCCCGCGGTCGAGCAGGATGCGGGCGATACCCGACATCCCTGCGCCACCGATGCCAACCATGTGGACCCGGCGCAATTCCTCGGGCAGCGGCGCGGTCATCGCCCGCTCGCCGCTCTGGCCCGCAGCGCGATGTCGGTCGCGATCTGCGCCACCCGCTGTGCGGCATCGCGGTGCCCGACGTGTGCCGCCGCCGTCGTCATCGCGGCGAGCCGCACCGGATTGGCCAGCAGGTCACCGACAACCTCGGCGACGAAGGCCGGGGTCAGATCGGCATCGGCGACCAGCAGGCCGCCACCGGCCTCGACGACCGGCAGCGCGTTGAGCCGCTGCTCGCCGTTGCCGATCGGCAGCGGGACATAAACCGCAGGCAGACCGACTGCGGAAACCTCCGCGACCGTCATCGCTCCGGACCGGCAGATCGCCAGATCCGCCGCCGCGTAGGCCAGGTCCATCCGGTCCAGATAGGGCACGGCTACATAGGGCGGAGCACCAGGCGTCTGGGCGGGCAGGTCGAGGGTGTTCTTCGGCCCATGCGCATGCAGGACGGCGATCCCCCGCTGCGCCAACGGCCCGGCCGCGGCGCTGACCGCGCGGTTGATCGCCACCGCGCCTTGCGAACCGCCGAAGACCAACAGCACGGTGGCGTCGTCGGCGAAGCCGAAGTGCGCCCTGGCCTCGGCGCGCAGCGCCGCTCGGTCCAGGTCGGTGATGGCGGCCCTGACCGGCACACCGACCACCTCGGCGTTGCGGAGCCCTGAGCCAGGAACTGCGGCCAGCACCGCGGCCGCCGAACGAGCCCCGACCTTGTTGGCTATCCCGGCACTGGCGTTGGCCTCGTGGATGACGACGGGAACCCGACGGTTACGGGGCCCGCCACGGGCGGCCAGGTAGGCCGGCAGCGCAACGTAACCACCGAAACCGATGACCACGTCGGCATCGACGTTGTCCAGGACCGCCCTGGTCTCCCGAACGGCCTGGCGCACCCGTAGCGGCAACCTGGCCAGATCGATATTCGGCTTGCGCGGCAGCGGGACCGGGGTGATCAGCTCGAGGTGGTAGCCACGTTGCGGCACCAGCCGGACCTCCAAACCGCGGGCCGTGCCCAGTGCGGTGATGCGTACCTGCGGGTCAAGGGCGCTCAGCGCATCCGCGACAGCCATTGCTGGTTCGATATGCCCTGCTGTACCGCCGCCTGCGAGCACCACCGACAGTGGAGCATCTCGCTTATTCACCCTGCGTATTCACCCGTCAGTCACCCGTAACGCTGACCTTCCAGCGCTTGTCTGCTCCGCGACGATTTCCCGCCGTCACGCGCGGTGATCTTTCCACTCTTGCGGGCCTGCTGGCCAACTGCCTCACGTGTGGCGCGCTGGCCCCCGGTGCGTGCCGACCGACGCGACGTGCCGTCGGCTGCGTACTGCGGTGCGGGTCGGCGGGCCGCCGGCGCCTTTGCCTTCTTGGCAGGCTGCCTCCCGGATATCGCGGCGGCGGCTTTGTCCTTACTCTTACCCGGGGCACTCTTACCCGCGGCAGTCACTTGCTTCGGTTTGGTCCGTAGCCGATCACGCAGGGCCTCGACCCGGGTCGGTGAGTACGGCTCCGGCAGGGGCAGCCGCAGCAGCCGATTCATCTTGTCGACGCTGCCCGCCCGCAGCGCCGCGACCGCCTCGGGTTCGTGCCTGGCCGCGTTGGTCATCAGGCCGATCATCAAAAGTGTTGTGGCCGTGGATGTTCCGCCCGCAGATATCAGTGGCAGCTGCAGGCCGGTGACGGGGAGCAGGCCGATCACATAACCCACGTTGATGAACACCTGGCCGATCACCCACATGGTGGTGGTCGCGGTGAGCAGCCGCAGGAACGGGTCGGCCGAGCGGCGGGCGATCCGCATCCCGGTGTAGGCGAACAGCCCGAACAGGGCCAGCAGCGCCACCGCGCCGACAAGACCGAGTTCCTCGCCGATGATCGCGAAGATGAAATCGTTGTGCGCGTTGGGCAGATAGTTCCATTTGGCGGTGCCCTGCCCGAGCCCGTCGCCGAACACACCGCCGTTGGCCAGCGCGAATTTTGCCTGTTTGGCCTGGTAGCCCGAACCCTGGGAGTCAGCAGATGGATCGAGCCAGGACTGGACCCGGTCGGACCGGTACCCCTCGGAAACGGCGAGTACCGCAGCCGCGGCCATCACCGCCAGCAGCGAGCTGACGAAGACCCGCAGTGGCAGCCCGGCGTACCAGAGCAGGGCGAGCAGGATGATGCCAAGGGATACGGTCTGGCCGAGGTCGGGCTGGGCCACGATCAGGGCCAGCGCGATCACCGCGGCAGGCACCAGTGGGATCAGCAACTCCTTGAGCGACGCCCGCTCAAGACGCCGCGATGCCAGCAGGTGCGCGCCCCAGATCGCGAACGCGATCTTCGCCAGCTCCGACGGTTGCATCGACAATCCGGCGACGACGAACCAACCACGAGAACCGTTGGATTCCTTGCCGATTCCCGGGATCAGGACCAGTACCAGCAACACGATGGTGA
Organism: Mycobacterium sp.; assembly: GCF_965229105.1. GTDB lineage: Bacteria > Actinomycetota > Actinomycetes > Mycobacteriales > Mycobacteriaceae > Mycobacterium. The sequence continues at coordinate 3,300,792 of NZ_OZ245858.1, read as the reverse complement.
AGGCGAAACCGGGGAACGCGATCCGGCGCAACATCGCGACCGGCATCCGCAGCGCAGCGTAGAAGGCCACCAGTCCGACGACAGTCCACAGCACCTGCTTACCGAAGATGGCCCACGGCGAACCGTCTTCGTCATAGGAGTGCACACCCGAGGCCGACAGCACCATGATCAGCCCGAGGGTGACCAGGATGGCGGCGACGGCGACGATCAGATGGAACGAGGTCATGGGCCGCGAGAGCCAGGCGCCGAACGGGTTGCGCACGGCATGCCGCTTGTTGAATTTGGTCGCCGCGGGGGTCTCCACCGGACCGGTCGCGGCGTCCGGGCTGACCTCAGAGTCGTCGGCCCGGTTGCGCCACCGGGTGAGGAGTTTGGGCATGAAAAAGCCCCGACTACTGCGCCGAGTTGTATGCGGTAGCGATGGCAGCAGCGAATTGATCGCCACGGTCGCCGTAGCTGGTGAACTGGTCGAATGAGGCTCCCGCGGGGGCGAGCAGCACCGTGTCACCCGGCGTCGCAAGCCCGCGCGCGGCGGCGATCACGCCCGCCATCACCTGCGGACCGATCGGAGCCCCCGGCTCGGTAGTCACATGAGTCACAACAGACCCATTAGTCTCATGCACCCCAGCATCCTCCCCCGTCACAACCTCTGCGACGGGTACATCGGGCGCGTGTCGTGATAACGCCTTGGCAATCTCGCCACGATCCCGGCCGATCAGCACCACGCCGCCCAGCCGGTCCGCCGTGGCCATCACCAGGTCCTCGACCGACGTGCCCTTGAGCAGTCCACCGGCGATCCAAATGACCCGCGGATACGCCAGCAGGGAGGCCTGCGCGGCGTGCGGATTGGTCGCCTTGGAATCGTCTACCCAGGTCAAATCGTCGTCGGTGACCGCGACCACCTCGGCGCGATGCCGGCCCACCCGGAACGCGGCCAGCGCGTCGGCGATGGCCGGCGGCGCGACGTCGACGGCGCGGGCCAGCGCGGCGGCGGCCAGGGCATTGAGCACACCGACCGGCCCGGCAACGCCGATGGCATCGACGGGCGCCAGCGTCGTATCGGCGCCGAACGCCCGGTCGACCAACATCCCGTCGCGCACACCGAGCTCACCGGGCACCGGGTCATCCAGGGTGAAACCAACCTTGACTGTCGCACTTGCGCCGGCGAGCAGACCGGCGGCGATCGGATCATCGCGGCCGACCACGGCGACCCGGCCGTCGAGTGCGCGCGCTTTAGCTGCGGCGTAGTGCGCAAAGGACCCGTGCCAGTCCAGGTGGTCCTCGGCGACGTTGAGCACCACGCCCGCCTCAGGAGCCAATGACGACGACCAGTACAGCTGGTAGCTCGACAGCTCGACCGCCAGCAGTTCGGACGGTTCACCGAGTACGTCGAGCACCGGGGCGCCGATATTGCCGCACAACAGGCTGCGCAGGCCGCCGGCGGTGAGCATGGCCTGCAGCATGGAGGTAGTGGTGGTTTTACCGTTGGTCCCGGTGACCACCAGCCAGCGGCGCGGCGGGCCGTACCGTCCGGAACGGTCCAGGCGCCAGGCGAGTTCGACGTCCCCCCAGACCGGCACGTCGGCGGCCGCGGCGGCCACCGGTATCGCCGCGCTCGGCGGCACCCCGGGACTGACCACGACCAGCGCGTATTCGCCTACCCGCTGCGCAGCCGAATCCGCGTCGATCACCCGCACCCCGTCGTAGGCGAACGGTTCGAGCGCCATCGGGTTGCCATCGGTGAGGTCGGCGAGCACTCCCAGTGGCGTCAACGCCGCCAACACCGCACGTCCGGTGATGCCGGCGCCGACCACGAGAACCCTGACGCCGGGCGCCAACGGCTCCAGTTCCGCACTAAGCCCCGATGGCTGCGCCATCAGGCGCCGATGGCGCTGAGCCACTCACCGTAGAACAGCGCCACGCCCAGGCCGCACGCAATCGCAGTGAGCAGCCAGAACCGGATGATCACCGTGGTCTCGGCCCAACCGACCAACTCGAAGTGATGATGGAAGGGCGCCATCCGGAACACCCGCCGGCCGGTGGTGCGAAACGCCAGGATCTGGACGACCACCGAGACGATCTCCGCGACGAACAGCGCACCCAGGACCACCGCGAGCACCTCGGTGCGGCTGGTCACCGAGATTCCGGCGATGATGCCGCCCAGCGCGAGCGAGCCGGTATCCCCCATGAAGATCTTCGCCGGCGCGGCATTCCACCACAGGAATCCGATACATGCGCCTGCGGTCGCGGCGGCGATGATCGCCAGATCCAGAGGGTCACGCACGTTGTAGCAGCCGAGACCGGGTGAGGTGGCGCACGCATTGCGGTACTGCCAGAACGTGATCAGGACGTACGCGGCCGAGACCATCCCCATACTGCCCGCGGCCAGGCCGTCGAGACCGTCGGTGAAATTGACGGCATTGGACCACGCGCTGACGACGATCACCACGAACAGCACGAATAATGCGGGAGCCAGTGTGACAGTGGCGATCTCGCGTACATATGACAGTTCCGGGCTGCCGGGAGTCAACCCGTCGGAGTTGCGGAAACCCAGCACCAGTACGCCGAACAGCACGGCGGCGGTGAGCTGACCGATCGTCTTGGCGGTCTTGTTCAGACCAAGGTTGCGCGAGCGCCGGATCTTGATCAGATCGTCGATGAATCCGACGGCACCCAAGGCGGTGGCCAGGCCGAGCACCAGCAGGCCCGTTGCCGACGGTGCGTCGGCATCGAGAGCCATCCCGACCAGATGGGTGCCCAGGTAGGCGGCCCAGATACCGGCCAGGATCGCGACGCCGCCCATGGACGGGGTGCCCCGTTTGGTCTGATGGCTGGGCGGACCGTCCTCACGGATCTCGTGGCCGAATCCCTGGCGGGTGAACAGCCGGATCAGCACCGGGGTCAGCAGGATGGACACCGTCAGCGAGATCCCGACGGCGATCAGGATGAGTCTCATCGGCCGGTGTCCTCTATGAGGGCCTGCGCCAGGGTAACCAGGCCCGCCGATTTGGACGCCTTGACCAGGACGACGTCCCCGGGGCGCAGTTCGGCCCGCAACAGGGCCAGCGCAGCCTCGACGTCATCGACCTGCGAAGCCTCGGCGCCCCACGATCCCTCCATGACCGCCCCATGGTGCATGGCGCTCATAGCCCTCCCGGTTCCGACGACGACAAGTCGTGACACATCTAAGCGCACCGCAAGCCTGCCGATGCGGTCGTGCTCGGAAATCGCGTCATCGCCGAGCTCGCCCATCTCGCCGAGGACGGCAAAACTGCGCCTTCTGCTATCACCGGCCCGCGCCATCCAGGCCAGCGCAGCCAGCCCGGCCCGCACCGAATCGGGGTTGGCGTTGTAGGCGTCGTTGACGACGGTGACCCCGTCGCCGCGGGTGCTCACCGCCATCCGGTGTTGCGATACCGGGCCCGCCCCGGCCAGGGCGGTGGCCAGCTGCTGTGCGGTGGCTCCGCATTCCACGGCGACGGCCGCCGCGCACAGCGCGTTGGACACCTGGTGGTCACCATGCACGGCGAGGGCGATATCGACGGCGAAGGCGGGCGTGTGCAGGGTGAAACGGGGCCGGGCCAGCTCGTCGAGGTCGACATTGTCGGCCCACACCTCGGCATCGGTCTGATTGCGGCTGACCCGCACCACCCGCGCCGCGGTCAGCTTCGCCATGGCCGCCACCGCGGAGTCGTCGACATTGAGAACGACCACCCCGGACTCCGGAACCGCTTGGGGGAGTTCCGCTTTGGTATCCGCAATGGCTTGCCGGGAGCCGAATTCGCCCAGATGGGCGGTGCCGACGTTGAGCACGACCGCGATCTGCGGCGGTGCGATAGCTGCCAACGCGGCGATATTGCCCGGGTGTCGGGCCGACATCTCCAGGATCAGGTAGTCGGTCTTTTCCGTCGCGCGCAGCACGGTCCAGGGGTGGCCGAGCTCATTGTTGAACGAACCCGGCGGGGCGATCACCTCACCGAGGGGGGCGAGCACCGCGGCCAGCAGATCCTTCGTTGAGGTCTTACCCGAGGAACCGGTCACCCCGACGATCGTCAGCCCGCCTGCCACGAGTTGGCGAGCAACGGCCGCCGCCAGCTTCGCCAGTGCGGCCAGCACCGCAGCGCCGGACCCGTCCCGATCATGTTCTAAGACACTCGCGCTGAGATCCCCCAGCTCCGGGGTCACCACGATCGCTGGCACGCCGACCGGCCTGGCGGCCAGTACCGCGACGGCACCGGCGGCCACCGCAGCCACCGCGTGCTCGTGCCCATCCACCCGGGCGCCGGGCAGTGCCAAGAATAGTCCGCCGGAAGTCACTGCGCGCGAATCGAATTCGACCGTGCCGGTGACGTGGGTGCGGTGCGCGTCGGCTGCGGAAATATCGGCGAGCTCACCGCCGACGATCTCGGCGATCTGCGCCACCGTCAGGTCGATCATGTCCGGCGTTCCAACGCTTGCAGGGACTGCGCCAGTTCAGCGCGGTCATCGAACGTCCTGGTCTGCCCATCGGCGGTCTGCCCCGACTCGTGGCCCTTACCCGCGATCAGTATCACATCTCCTGGCCGGGCCCAGCCGACGGCATGGTCGATGGCCGCACGGCGATCGCCGATCTCGACGACCTCGGTCGTCGAGCCGGCCGCCCCGGCCAGGACCGCAGCCCTGATCGCCGCGGGGTCCTCATCACGTGGGTTGTCATCGGTGACGACGACGAGATCGGCCAGCTCCGCCGCGACCGCGCCCATCGGGCCGCGCTTACCGGGGTCGCGGTTACCGCCGGCACCGAAGACGACGGCGAGGCGTTTGGTGGTCGCCTGCCCGCGCAGGGTTTCCAGTACTGCCCGCAGCGCACCGGGTTTATGCGCATAGTCGACCAGGGCCACGAATTCCTGCCCCTGTTCCACCGGTTCGAGCCGTCCGGGTACCCGCGCGTCAACCAACCCAGGTGCCGCCTGCTCGGGTGCCACGCCGACATTGTCCAAGATAGCCAGTGCGACAAGGCAATTGGCAATATTGTAGCTACCGGGCAGCCGGATACCGATGCGGTGATGCACGCCGGCCGGATCGATGGCGGTGAATTCCTGTGCACCGCTGGACAAGTGTGCGATGTCGCGGACCGTCCAGTCGGCCTTCCCCGGCACCCCGGTCGCGCTGACCGTGACCGCAGCGCCGGCCCTGGCGGCCATCGCGCGACCGGCGTCATCGTCGACGCACACCACCGCGGTGCGCGCGTGCAGCGGGGAGTCTGGATCGAAAAGCCGCGCCTTGGCCTCGAAGTAATCGGCCATGGTCGGATGGAAATCCAGGTGATCGCGCGACAGGTTGGTGAAACCGCCGACCGCGAACGCAATCCCGTCCACCCGGCCGAGCGATAACGCGTGGCTGGAGACCTCCATCACCGCGGTATCCACCCCACGCTCGACCATCAGCGCGAGCAGACCGGCCAACGCGGGGGCTTCCGGTGTGGTCAGGGCGCTCGGCACGTCGACACCGGCGATCCGGATCCCGACCGTCCCGATCAGGCCCGCGGTCCGCCCGGCCGCCCGCAGACCGGCTTCGACAAGGTAGGTGGTGGTGGTCTTACCTGAGGTTCCGGTGATCCCGACGACCGTGAGCGAATCCGACGGATTGCCGAAGACCTGCGCGGCCAGTCCGCCGAGGACGGCACGGGGGTCCGGGTGCAGCAGCACGGGCACCCCGGGCGGCACCGTCAGCGCAGCTAGGCCGGCGGCGTCGGTCAGCACCGCCACCGCCCCGCGCGCCACGGCGTCGGCGGCGTATTTGGCGCCGTGCGCCGATGAACCCGGCAGCGCCGCGAACAGGTCACCGGGCATCGCGTCCTGCGCCCGCAGCGTCACGCCGGTGACCAGCACGGCAGGGATGGGCCCGGCGGCGCCCACCGCGTCGATACCCGCGGCCAACACGGCCAACGGCACGCCTGCGGTGGCGCTCGGCCGAAGCGGTGACGACATCGATTGTCACCTCCGTCTCGGGCTGCGCTGGGAAATACTGTCCGGCCATGATCGGCCATGACACCCTACCGAGGGTCCGGGCCCTCGTCGGCCACCGGTTCTAGTCGGCCTGCAGGATCAGCGGGGGGCCGGGGTCGGCCGACAGCGGCACATTCTCGCGCTGCATCAGCCACGACGCGAGGTTGTGGAACAAGGGTGCGGCCGAAGAACCGGGCTTTCCGTCGGCGGCGCGCGCCGGGGCGTCCATCATGATGCCGATGACGTAACGCGGATTGTCGACGGTGGCCATGCCCGCGAAGGTGATCCAATAGACGTCGCTGTAATAGCAACCGCAGGCCGGGTTGATCTGCTGGGCGGTGCCGGTCTTACCTGCCAACTGGTAGCCCTCGACGGCACCGGACGACCCGGTGCCCTGCTGAATACCCATCGGGTCTTTCTGCAGGATCGCGCGGAACATATTGCGCACGGTCTGCGCGGTCTGGGGCGATACCACCCGGATGCCCGCGGGCTGCGGTTCTTCGGTGCGGGTGCCGTTGGGCGCGATGGTGGCCTTGATGATGCGCGGCGGGATGCGAAGACCGTCGTTGGCGATGGTCTGGTAAAGACTGGTCATCTGCAACAGCGTCATCGAAAGACCCTGTCCGATAGGCAGGTTGGAGAACGTCGAGCCCGACCACTGGTCGATCGGCGGCACCAGGCCCGCGCTCTCACCGGGCAACCCGACCCCGGTCCGCGCACCGAGGCCGAACTTCTGCAACATGTCGTAATACCGCTCAGGGCCGATGCGCTGGGCCAGCATCAGCGTGCCCACGTTGGAAGACTTCCCGAACACGCCGGTCGTGGTGTACGGCATCACACCGTGGTTCCAGGCGTCGGCGACGGTGACGCCGCCCATGTTGATCGACCCCGGCACCTGCAGTACTTCATCGGGGTTGGACAGGCCGTATTCGATCACCGACGACGCGGTGATGATCTTGTTGACCGAGCCAGGCTCGAAGGGCGACGACACCGACGGGTTACCGAGTTGCTTGTCCTGCTGGCGGCCGACGTCCTGGCTGGGGTCGAACGTGTTGTCGTTGGCCATCGCCAGCACCTCGCCGGTCCTGGAATCCATCACGACCGCCGAGACGTTCTTGGCACCGGACAGATCCTTGGCCTGCTGCACCTGCTGCTGGACGTAGAACTGGATGTCGTCGTCGATCGTCAGCTGCACGGTTGAGCCGTCGACAGCGTCGTGCCGGTTGCGGTAACTGCCCGGAATCACCACGCCGTCCGAGCCGCGGTCATAGGTCAGCGAGCCGTCGGCGCCGGCCAACTGGGAATCGTAGGAATCCTCCAGCCCCAGCAGTCCGTGGCCGTCCCAGTCGATGCCGCCGACGATATTGGCCGCAAGGGCGCCACCTGGGTACTGCCGCAGGTCTTGGCGTTCCTCACCGACCTCGGGGAACTTCGCGATGATCGCGCTCGCCACCGCCGGATCGACCGCCCTGGCCAGGTACACGAAGTTCTCGTTGCTCTGCAGCTTCTTGAGCACGGTGGCCAGATCGGGTCGGCTGTCCAGCCGGGCCGACACCTCTTTGGCGATGTCGCGTAGCCGTTTCTGCGGATCGGGTGCGGCCGATGACGCCGCCCGGGCCTCCTCCAGCTGCTTGCGGACCTTGACCGGTTGGAAGGTCAGCGCCTTGGCCTCGATGGTGAACGCCAGCTTGTCCAAGTTGCGGTCGACGATGCTGCCGCGGACGGCCTTTTCGACGTCGGTCACCTTGAGCTGGCTGGCGGCCTCGGCGCGCAGGCCGGCGGCCTTGGGCACCTGCAGGTTGAACAGCTGGGCGCCGGCCACGACGAGCACAAGGGCGATCACACAGTTGCCTGCCCGGTGCCGGAAGCTGAAGGACGCGGTGCGGGTGCCGGTGTCGGTGTCGGTGGCTTCCCTGGTGCGCCGCTCCCGTGCCGACTTTCCCTGCTGCGTTTTGGCTGGTTTCTTGGGGCCTTTCGTGGGCTTCGCCGTACCGCGTGTGCGGTCAGCGCGGCTCATGCCGGCGGCGCCGGTACCGCGACGGGCGCAACGGCACCGTCAACGGGCGCAGGTACGGGTGCAGGTGCTGCTGCTGGTGCCGGCACGTCCACCGGGGCGGGTAGCGGCGCCGCAGGGATCCCTGCCGCGTCAACCGGTCCTGGTAGCGGACCGGCGACGGGCATACCTGGTACCGCGGGCAGTGCCGCGCCGGGGACAACAGCGCCGGGGGCGAGAGCTCCCGCGTGATCCAGCGGGGTGGCCCCACCGGGCGGGGTCATCCGGACCAGCACCTCGGGACCGGCGGGCGTACCCGCCGCGGTCAGCGGCGGAACACCGGCGATGCGGACCGGGCGCTCAAGAGGGTTGACCATCACCGGCGGTGCGGGTTTCGGTGACGGCGGCACGTCATCGGGCAACTTGTTGTTCAGCGGCGGCGGCGGGACGCCCTCGGCGGGTTTGGGCGTGCCGACCACGATCCAGTTACCCGCCGGGTCCTGCACGAGGTGGGCGGTATCGCGCGACGGGATCATCCCCAGATTGCGGGCGGCCTCCGCGAGTGCTGGTGCGGCCTGCGCTTCGAGAACGTCGCGCTCGAGTGCGTCTTTCTGCTGCGCCAGTGCCGTATTGACGTCACGGGCGTGTCCGAGTTGATACGAGCGTTCGGCGGCAGCGGTGGACAGCCACAGCGTCACGCCAAGACCGACGCCAAGGGCGGCAATCACCAGAACGACGAATGGGACCCGCGCGGCCAGCGTGCGCGGGTTGAGCTCGACGGTCTCGACCAGCACCGCGAATCTGCGCAGCATCCGCTCCCGCAGCGGAAGGCGAACGACTTTGGGCGCCTTGGCTTTGCGAGCCTTGGCCCGGGCTTTGGCCTGGCTTGTGCTCTTCGGCGGGGCGGGACGGCGGACCGGCGTTGTCGCAGGGCCGTGCTGCAGTCCGCGCGATTCCCTGGCGGGACCGGAGACCTTCGCAGATTTCGGGCTGCCCGGCCGACTGCCCTTGGTCGGCGCCTCGGTGGGCTTACGACTCTTGCTGCGGCCCGTGCCACGGGCCTGCGTGGTGCCTTCAGGGCCGGAGCGCCGACCGGGTTCGTCGTCGCGACGGGGCTTGCGGGCAGCCCGACGGGCCGCGGGGTCGGTGCGGGCACCTCTGCGCTCTGGCGCCTGCGAGCCGTTGGGCTCCACCTCACGTTTGGTCTTCACGACTTGCCCCTCCCTGTCAATCTCTGCACGGCCCGCAACCGCACAGCAGCACTGCGCGGATTGCGTTCGATCTCGTCTTCGTCCGCCCGCTCTGCACCACGGATCAAGGACTCGAATTCCGGCTCGTAGCCGGGTAGTTCCACGGGCAGACCGGCCGGTGTCCGGCTGGCGGTGGCCGTGGCGAACACGTTCTTGACGATGCGGTCCTCCAGCGACTGGTAGGCCATCACCGCCACTCGTCCCCCGACGGTGAGCGCATCCATCGCAGCAGGCAGTGCCGCCCGCAACGAGTCCAGTTCGGCATTGACCGCCACCCGCAGCGCCTGAAACGTGCGCTTGGCCGGGTGGCCACCCGTGCGCCGGGTGGCCGCGGGAATGGCGTCATAGAGCAGTTCCACCAGCTCGCCGGTCGAGGCGAACGGCTGCTGCTCCCGGCGACGGATGATGAAACCCGCGATCCGGGGCGCGAATCGCTCGTCACCGAACTCCCGAAGAATCCGCGTCAGCGCGGACTTGTCATAGGTATTGAGGATCACCGCGGCGGTCAGCGGCAGATCAGGGTCCATCCGCATATCCAGCGGCGCGTCAGCGGAATAGGAGAAGCCACGCTCGGTGCGGTCCAGCTGCATCGACGAGACGCCGAGGTCGAACAGCACGGCGTCGGTAGATCCCGTTGGCGGGTAACCGGTTTGGATCAAGGCGTCGGCAATACCGTCGTAGCGGGTCCGGACCAGGCTGATGCGGTCACCGAAGCGGGCGAGCCGTTGGCCCGCGATCTGTAGTGCGCTCGGGTCACGGTCAAGGCCGATGACCCGCAACCCGGGCAGATCCGAGAGGAAACGTTCGGTATGTCCACCCGCACCGAGGGTGCCGTCGATGAGCAATGCCCCAGACCCGTCCGGACTACGGCGGGTCAGCGCCGGGGTGAGCAGTTCGACGCAGCGGTCGAGCAGGACGGGGACATGGCCGAATTCGCCTGGATTTCCAGTCACGTGATCGTCAACGGGGTCGTCCATGCAGGAAGCACTTCCGCTTACTCGGAGGGGCCGAATCCGGCGGGCGTCCCCTGCATCGAGGTCCCCGTCCGATACCGCGAACCTGGCGTTGGGGAAGTACGCCAGGGTCGCGATATCGGGCAGAGGCCACGTTGCACGGGCATGCCGGTCAGGCCGGTCAAATAATGTCGCTGAGCGCTTCATCGCTGGCCGCGGAGAAGTTCTCTTCGTGTGTCTGCTGGTAGTCCTGCCAGGCCTGCGCGTCCCAAATTTCGAGGTAATCGACCGAGCCGATCACCACGCACTCTTTCGACAAGCCGGCGTAGCGGCGATGGTCGGCCGACAAGGTGATGCGGCCCTGGGCGTCGGGATGCTGTTCATCGGTGGCGGCGGCAATGAGGCGCAGGGCAGCCCTGGCCTCGGGGTTGCTGCGCGATGCTGCCGCGCGCTGCCGTGCCCGCTCTTCGAACTCCGCCCGCGGATACACGGCCAGGCTGTGGTCTTGGCTCTTGGTGACCATCAACCCTCCTGCCAGTGCGTCGCGGAATTTCGCGGGCAACGTGAGCCGCCCTTTGTCGTCCAGCTTGGGCGTGTAAGTGCCGAGGAACACTCGTCACCTCCCACGCTCTTCCGTACTCGGCCACCATACCCCACAACCCCCCACTTTTCTCCAATATTTGACACCAGCAGGGCGCGTTCACCCCACTGCGCATCGATGGGGCCGAAATGGGGCCGCGGGCACTCCGGCACGAATGCGCCGCGGTCTGGTAAAACCGCAGTTCACTGCCCTATCAGCGGCAGCAGCGGCCGTCGTGGGGGAAGGTGGGGGGAAAGTGGGGGCCCGCCCCTAGGGGCGCGACACGGCTGATCCCAATGCGATAACAAAAAAGCGGGACAGCCCGCTAGGGCTGCCCCGCTTGTCGAAAGACGTGTGTCGGTCTGCTACTCGTCAAAACGGCGACGGAAGCGATCCTCCATGCGGCTGGTGAACGAGCCGCCGCCACCCTTGGACTTTTTCGCTCGTGGCGTACCAGGACCTGGCGCGGACTTGTCCTTACCGCCGGCGACCCGCGGGCCGGTGACGGCGAACACGACGCCGGCGAACATCGCGATGAAGCCGATGACGCTGACGATCAGGATCAGATGGTTCTGACCGTAGAACGCCACGCCGGCCACCAGCATGGCCAACCCGATGACGAAGAGCGCGGCACCCTGCAGTCGTCGCCGGGCGGACGGAGCGCGCAGGTTCCCGCCGCGGACACTGGAAGCGAACTTCGGGTCCTCGGCATACAGAGCGCTCTCGATCTGGTCGAGCATGCGCTGCTCATGATCGGAGAGTGGCATTCGCCCTCCTTGCCGGCGCGGCGGTTCAGGACCCAAGGGTCCGGGTGTGGCTTACTACTGCCCGGATCGCACGGGCACCTTCATGATACGAGGTGAATCTGCGCTGTACCACCTAGTTCGACTGTCGATTGTATGACGCCGACGGCGGATGGGATGCACGGACCCACAACCGAACATAATGGTTGGGGACGACTGCGCGCCACGACCGAACCGCAGTGCACCAAGGCTGGCTAGCACGGAGGGCACCTGGCGTTGACGATGTACCTCATCGATCTGTCGTCGCAGGAGATGGCACGACGCCTCGGCGACGCGCTGAGCGTGTACGTAGATGCAATGCGCTATCCCCGCGGAACCGAGGATCAACGCGCATCCATGTGGCTCGAACACACCCGTCGTACCGGCTGGAAGGCGGTCGGCGCCGTCAGCGTGGACGATGCGAACGAGCCAACGCGCAGCCAGCAGGGCTATTCCGGCGATGTGGCCGACGCTGTCGCCGACGCACCGCTGCTCGGTGTCGCCTACGGCTACTGCGGTGCCCCCGACCAATGGTGGCAACAGCAGGTCATCCACGGTTTGCGCCGCAGCGGGATGCTGCCCGCGGAGATCGACCGACTGATGACCAGCTATTTCGAACTGACCGAACTGCATATCCATCCCCGCGCTCAGGGCCAGGGACTGGGCGAGGCGCTGGCCCGCAAGCTGCTCAGCGACCGCACCGAAGCCAATGTCCTGCTGTCCACACCCGAGATCAACGGCGAGGCGAACCGCGCCTGGCGGCTCTACCGACGGTTGGGATTTGCCGACGTCATCCGCGACTACCATTTCGCCGGCGACCCGCGTTCGTTCGCGATCCTCGGCCGTGGCCTACCGCTGGAAAGCCCGGCTTAGGTAGTCCGGTTTCGATCAGCCCTCTGGTCTGGCACGATGACCACGTGCGAGCCCCCGAACGGCGCGGAAACACCTACCGCCGCAAGCGTCTACTGGCGCTGATCATGCTGCTGCTCGTGGTCGCCCCGCTCGCCGTGGGCTGCGTCCGCATCCGGGCGTCGCTGACCGTGTCCCCCGATGACCAGGTATCAGGTCAGATCATCGCCGCGGCCAAACCGCGCGATGGTGACGACAAGGGCCCGCAGCTCTCCAGCGACGTCCCGTTCGCCCAGAAGGTCGCGGTCTCCGACTACAGCCAGGACGGTTTCGTCGGCTCCGAGGCCGTCTTCTCCAACCTGACCTTCGCCGAACTCCCCCAGCTGGCGAATATGAACCGCGAAGCAGCTGGTGTCGATCTCTCGCTGCGCCGGGCAGGCGATCTGGTGATCCTGGAAGGCCGCGTCGACCTGACCTCGCTCAACGACACCGAGGCCGAGGTTTCCCTGACGGTGTCGTTCCCCGGCGAGATCACCTCCACCAACGGTGACCGGATCGACACCGACGTGGTCCAGTGGACGCTCAAACCGGGCATCGTGAACACCATGAGCGCCCAAGCCAGAGTCACCGACCCGAGCACTCGCTCCTTCACCGGCGGCGCCATGGTGCTCGGTATCTCGGCCTTGTTGGTCGCCGGTGTGATCGGCGCGGTGGCCTGGGTGGCGCGCGATCGCTCGCCGCGCTTCGCCGCCGCCGGCGACGACACGAACACCTGACGACACCATCCGGTGGCCTGAATCACGCAAATCTGCCGCGACGCTCTAGTCTGGGTGCACTCGGGGAGCCAGGGGCATCAAGAGAAAGGGGCGCCGCGCTGAGCGTCGAAGCAGCTGCACCGTCAGCCGCGGAACTGGCCGGCGCTGTGACCGACCAGCTGCGGGGTTACCTACGTGACCGCCGCAGTGCTGCGTCCTACATCGGCCCCGAATACGACGGCCTGATCGCCGTCCTCGAAGATTTCGTGCTCCGCGGCGGAAAACGGCTTCGGCCCGCGTTCGCCTACTGGGGCTGGCGGTCGGTAACCGAAGAACCGGTCGGCGACGACACGCTGACGTTGTTCGCCGCGCTGGAACTGCTCCAGGCATGCGCGCTGGTGCACGACGACGTCATCGACGATTCCGCCACTCGCCGAGGGTGGCCGACCGCCCACGTGCACTTCGCCGAGCTGCATCGCAGCCAAAACTGGCGCGGATCCTCGCGGCAGTTCGGCATGTCCGCGGCCATCCTGCTCGGTGACCTGTCGCTGTCGTGGGCCGACGATATCGTCGCGGGCGCGGAGCTGGGCGCCGATGCCCACCGACGGGTGCAACGCGTCTGGTCCGATATCCGCACCGAGGTGCTGGGCGGTCAGTACCTCGATATCGTCGCCGAATCCAGTGGAGCGGAATCGATAGCCATGGCGATGACCGTGAACACCTACAAAACGGCGTCCTACACGGTGGTCAGGCCCCTGCAGATCGGCGCCGCCGCCGCTGCCGACCGACCTGATGTGCAGGCGATTTTCCAGGACATGGGCAAGGATCTCGGGATCGCCTTCCAGCTGCGCGACGACGTGCTGGGCGTGTTCGGTGACCCCGCTGTCACCGGAAAACCCTCCGGCGATGATCTGCGCGCCGGCAAACGCACCGTATTGCTGGCAGAAGCCGTCGAGCGGGCCGAGAAGTCAGATCCGTTGGCGGCCAAGCTGTTACGCACCTCCATCGGCACCGAGCTCACCGACCCCCAGGTTCGCGAGCTGTGCCTGGTCATCGAATCGGTCGGCGCGCTGGCCGCTGTCGAGGAACGTATCGAACTGCTGACCCGACGCGCACTGGAGATGCTGCACGCCGCGCCCATCAACACCCAAGCCAAGGCTGGACTCGGCGAGCTCGCCAGATTGGCCGCGAACCGGACCGCCTGAGGCGCAGGTTTGAAGAAGCGATGTCCAGCACTCCGTTGTCTCCGCCCGCGAGAACTGCGCCCGAGCGCACTGGCGCAGTGAGCCGTCTGCGCGAATTCAGCACCGCGCAGGAGGCCCGCCCGGCGTTGTTGGGTTGCCTCGGCGCAATCCTGATCACCGCCGGTGGTCTCGGCGCAGGCAGCACCCGGTTACACGACCCGGTGCTTGAGTCGCTACACCTGTCGTGGCTGCGATTCGGCCATGGCCTGGTGCTGTCGTCGGTGCTGCTGTGGGGCGGCGTGGCGATGATGCTGTTCGCCTGGTTGTGGCTGGGCAGGCGGGTTGTCGACCGCGAGGTGTCCGAATACACCATGGTCGCGACGACCGGGTTCTGGCTGTTGCCCCTGCTGCTGAGCGTGCCGGTGTTCAGTCGCGACACCTACTCCTATCTGGCGCAGGGGGCGCTGCTGCGCGACGGCCTCGACCCGTATGCGGTCGGGCCGATCGAGAACCCAAATGATCTGCTGGACAACGTAAGTCCGATCTGGACCACCACCACCGCGCCGTACGGACCGGCATTCATCCTGGTCGCCAAGTTCGTCACCATGCTGGTCGGCGACAACGTGATCGCAGGCACCATGGTGCTGCGGCTGTGCATGTTGCCCGGGCTCGTGCTGTTGATCTGGGCGGCGCCCCGGATCGCCCGCCACGTCGGTGGTCTCGGCGCGCCGGCGTTGTGGATCTGCGTGCTCAATCCGCTGGTGATCATCCACCTGATGGGCGGCGTCCATAACGAGATGCTGATGGTCGGCCTGATGATGGCGGGTATCGCGCTGACCTTCGCGCATCATCCCGTGCCGGGGGTGGCGCTGGTCGCGATCGCGGTGGCGGTGAAAGCCACTGCCGGGCTGGCACTACCGTTCCTGGTCTGGGTGTGGATGCGTGATCTGCGCGAACGACGCAACCAACGCCCACTGGCCGCCTTCGCGATCGCCACCGCGGCGTCGGTGGCGATCTTCGTCGCGGTGTTCGCCGTGTTGTCGTGGCTGGCCGGGGTCGGGCTCGGCTGGCTGACCGCGCTCGCCGGCTCGGTGAAGATCATCAACTGGCTGACGATTCCCACCGCGGTGGCCAATCTCACCAATGCCATTGGCGGACTGTTCTTCCCAGTGAACTTCTACGCCGTGCTGGAAGTGACCCGGATTGTCGGGGTCGGCATCATCGCGGTATCGCTGCCGCTGTTGTGGTGGCGGTTCCGCCATAACGACCGGGATGCGCTGAAAGGTATCGCCTGGGCGATGCTGGTGGTCTGCCTGTTCGTACCTGCCGCGCTGCCCTGGTACTACACCTGGCCGCTCGCGGTGATCTCCGGGCTAGCCCAGTCCAGGGCCGCGATCGCGGCGATCGCCGGGTTCTCGACATGGATCATGGTCATCTTCAAACCCGACGGGTCGCACGGGATGTACTCGTGGATCCACGTGGGGTTGGCGACCGCGTTGGCGACCGCGGCCTGGTACTCGCTGTACCGGACTACCACCGACGATGACGCCGTTAGTACGCCATCGCCTGCGCGCGACGGATGATCTCCCTGGCCTGATGCGCGTGCAGCGCGTCGACGGGTCGCGCGTTTTCCAGTGCTTCCTTTGACCCGTCGACGGTGACCGTCAGCGTGGGATCGGGGGCGAACAGCCACCGCAGGATCTCGGTGTCTCTGTACCCGCCATCGCGCAGCACGGACAGTAGCCCGCCCAGCGGTTTGACCACTGCCCCGCTTTCACTGAAGAACTGCGCCGGTACCACCAGGATGCCTTTGCGACGCACCGCGATCAGATGCCCGTCGCGTAACTGCTGATGCACCTTGGTCACGACGAGCCCGAGCAGCTCGGCGACTTTGGGCAGGTCGTAGACAGGTTCGTCGGGGTCGAGGACGTCTTCGCACGCCGGAATGCCACTCACGCCCCAGAGTCTATGACCAAGTCCGCGGGCAGGCGTTTGAGTCTGGGTTTCTGGCTGACGCAGGGTGTCCCCCTACGATGGCCTCGTGACTGGCCCCATCCCACCCGACCCACTGGAAGGGACTGTGCTCGACGACCGGTATCTCGTCGAGGCCAGGATCGCCACCGGGGGCATGTCGACGGTGTACCGCGGTACCGATAACCGCCTCGACCGCCCGGTCGCGTTGAAGGTGATGGATTCCCGCTATGCCGGGGACAACCAGTTCCTGAGCCGATTCCAGCTGGAGGCCAGGGCGGTGGCCCGGCTCAAGGATCCCGGGCTGGTCGCCGTTTATGACCAAGGTTTAGGAGATCACGGCGTCGGGCTTCCTTATCTGGTCATGGAACTCGTCGAGGGTGGCACCCTGCGGGAGCTGCTCCGCGAACGTGGGCCGATGCCGCCGCACGCCGCGACCGCCGTCCTGCGCCCGTTACTGGGCGGGCTGGCCGTGGCGCACCGGGCCGGTCTGGTGCATCGCGACGTCAAACCCGAGAACGTGCTGATCTCCGATGAGGGTGAGGTCAAACTCGCCGATTTCGGTTTGGTGCGCGCGGTCGCCGAGGCCGGTATCACCTCCACCAGCGTCATCCTCGGCACCGCCGCCTACCTGTCCCCCGAACAGGTCAGCAGCGGTAACGCCGGGCCTCGCAGCGATGTCTATTCCGTCGGCATCCTGGCCTACGAACTGCTGACCGGCGCCACACCGTTCACCGGCGATAACGCGCTGACCGTTGCTTATCAGCGGATGGACAATGACGTCGTTGCCCCAAGCAGCGTAATCGATGGTGTACCAGCACAATTCGACGAGCTGGTACTGCGGGCCACCGCGCGCGATCCGGCCGACCGGTATGCCGATGCACTGGAGATGAAAGCCGAACTGGACGCCATTGCCTCCGAGCTGAACCTGCCTGCGTTCCGGGTGCCCGCCCCGCGCCAATCCGCCCAGCACACCTCCGCGGCGCTGTACCACAGCCGCGGCGACGAGCACCGCAGCACCGAAGCGCAGCCGGTGCGAAACGCGACGCGCCAATTCACCCGCGGACCCGACGACTGGCCCGAGCCTGCCACTGCGCCGGTGCACACCGGCGACGAAACCTACTCCGCAGCAGGACAATTCGCCGGTATCGAGATCAGTGAATTCGCCTACGCCCGTGCCCGAGCGCGCCGAATGACGCTGTTCTGGTTCGCGGTGGTGTTGATCCTGACCGGTGGGGTGGCCGCCGCAGCCTGGACCATCGGCAGCAATCTGAGCGCGCTGCTCGGGGGCTAGGAACCTGCTGACCAGTCTCTTCCCGGTGCTATCGCCGAGTTCACCATCAGGGTCGTTCATGGCTGCGGTTTCCCGCCGATCTACAACCATCTACAGCCATCACGATCAACTCGGCCATAGCACCCCAGCTTGTCGGTCGGCAGAGCCGCTAGTCGCGCAGCGAAGAAGTCCCGGCCACAGGCTCGACATCAGAAACGGCTCGAGTCAGCTTCTTCGCAGCGGGTTGGCGGTGGGCAGATTCAGCGCGGATTCGAGTGCGGATGCGATGCTCAACAGCGTCAAATCGCGGCCAGGCCCGGCGAGGAGGTGCGCGCCGACCGGTAAACCCGCGGGGGTGAACCCCGCCGGCAGGGACAGCGCCGGGATCCCCAACGGGGTGAACAGCCACGCCGACCGCATCCAGTCGAGATAGTCGTGCATCGGTGCGCCGTTGACGGATCGCGGCCAGGTCCATTCGACGGGGAACGCCGGGATCTGCGTCACCGGAGCCAGGATCAGGTCGTAGTCGTCGAAGAATCGCGCCGCCGACTGGCGCAGCCGGGTGAGTTCGGCATAGGCGGTCATGACGTCGCGGCCCGACACTGAGACGCCCGCACGGATGTTGTCGGCCAGAAAGTCGACAAAGCCGTCCGGGTGCGCCGCCAGCAGGTCCCGCCAGCTGGCGTCGAAATCCGCGGCGCGCAAGGTGCGAAACGCGGCGTCGGATCCCTCCAGGTCGGGGCACGCATCCTCGACCCGAGCACCGGCACGCTCGAGAACCGCAGCGACAGAGGCGATCACGTCAGCGACCTCGGGATCCACCGGCACCCGGCCGCCAAGGTCGGCGGTGTATGCCACGCGCAGGCCGCGCAGCTGCGCCGGTCGCAGTGACCGTAGGTCGGCGGTATTCAGTTGCGCGTCATACATATCCGATGACGGCGCCGCGGCGATCACCGACAGCAGCAGGGCGACGTCGTCGACCGTGCGGCCGAGCGGACCGTTGGTGGCGAGCGGGTTGAACGCGTCGCGCTCAGCGCTGTTGGGCACCAGCCCGGGCGTGGGACGCATACCGACCACACCGCAGAACGACGCCGGGTTGCGCAGCGACCCACCCATATCGCTGCCGTCGGCGATCGGGACGAGGCGCGCTGCCAGCGCCGCGGCCGCACCTCCACTGGACCCGCCCGCCGACCGGGTGACGTCGTAGGGGTTTCGGGTCGCACCGAACACCCGGTTGACGGTGTGGGATCCGGCCGCGAACTCCGGCACGTTGGTTTTGCCGATCAGCACCGCACCTGCCGCCAGGATGCGGTCGACGTGCGGATCATTGACGGCAGGTATGTTGTCGGCGAACAGCGGATGCCCGAAAGTCGTTCGCATACCGGCAGTTTGGGCGGTGTCCTTGATCGCCACCGGCAGCCCGTGCAGCGGCCCGCGTCGATCGGCCGGCACGGCGTCGGCGGCCGCGGCCCGCCCGAGCGCGCCGTCACGGTCCAGCGCGACGATCGCGTTGATCCTCGGGTTCAGCTCGTCGATCGCGTCGAGATGAGCACGAACGAGTCCCACCGCGCTGATCTGACCTGTGCGCACCAGCTGTGCTTGCCGAACCGCCGGGAGTTCGACAACCTCGCGATCTGGATCCAAGCTCAGTCCCGCAGCATCTCCGCGACCAGGAACGCCAGCTCAAGACTCTGCTGGGTGTTCAGCCGCGGATCGCACGCCGTCTCGTAGCGGCCTGCCAGGTCACTGTCCGAAATGTCCTGTGCACCACCGAGACACTCGGTGACATCCTCACCGGTGATCTCGACGTGGATACCGCCGGGATGGGTGCCCAGCGCGTGGTGCACCTCGAAGAAGCCCTGCACCTCGTCGACGATGCGGTCGAAGTGCCGGGTCTTGTAGCCGGTGGATGACTCATGGGTATTGCCGTGCATCGGGTCGCACTGCCAGATCACGGTATGACCGGTGGCCTGGACCTTTTCGATGATCGGCGGCAGCAGATCGCGAACCTTGCTGTTGCCCAACCGGGTAACGATGGTCAGCCGGCCAGGGACATTGTGCGGGTCGAGCCGCTCGACGTATTCCACGGCCAGTTCCGGGGTCATCGTCGGGCCGATCTTCACCCCGATCGGGTTCGAGATCACCTCGGCGAACGCGATGTGCGCGCCCTCGAGCTGGCGGGTGCGCTCGCCGATCCACACGTAATGCGCGGACAGGTCGTAGAGCTTTTTCTCGCCCGCCTCGTTCTCGTGCATCCGCAGCATGGCCCGCTCGTAGTCGAGCACCAACGCCTCATGGCTGGCGTAGATCTCGGCGGTCTGCAGATTGGGATCGGTGACGCCGCAGGCGTTCATGAAACGCAGCCCGCGGTCGATCTCCCCGGCCAGCGCCTCGTACCGGGCACCCGCTGGGGAGTTGCGGACGAACTCACGGTTCCATTCGTGCACCTTGTCCAGGGAAGCCAATCCACCGGAGGTCAGCGCGCGCACCAGGTTCATCGCGGCGCTGGCGTTGGCGTAGGCGCGCACCAGCCGCGATGAGTCGTGCTCGCGGACGGCGGCATCGGGTGCGAAACCGTTGATCATGTCGCCGCGGTAGGACCGCAGTCCGAGCGCGTCGATATCCGATGACCGCGGCTTGGCGTACTGACCGGCGATCCGGGCCAGCTTGATCACCGGCATGGAAGAGCCGTAGGTCAGCACGACCGCCATCTGCAGCAGCGTCCGAATATTGGCCCGGATATGCGGCTCGGTGTTATCGGCAAAGGTCTCGGCGCAGTCGCCGCCCTGCAGCAGGAACGCCTCGCCACGCGCCACCTGGGCGAGCAGCCCTTGGAGGCGCTCGATCTCAGTCGGCACGGTGACCGGCGGGACGCTTTCGAGGACCGTGCGCATTGCCTTCGCCTGATCGGCATCCCAGCTGGGTTGCTGAGCAGCCGGCTTCGCGAGCGCGGTGTCCAGGCGTTGCCGCAGGTCATCGGGCAGCGGCGGCAGTGACGGCAGCTGTTCGATGGGTACGTCGACGGTCCAGTTCACCCGTCTATGGTAGCCGGGTGAAATAGGTGCTCTGACCAGGCGGATCTGCAGCTAGACGATCAATCACGCCTGCTCCCAGCTCTGGTATCCGCCCTCCAGCTCCCGCATGATCTCGTAGCGGCGCAGGTTGTGCTGCGCGTCGACCAGCGCGTCATGGGAATCCCGCGGCCGCGGTGGCATCCGCGGGCAGCCGCGGTCCTCCCAGAACTGCCGCAGCTCGCGGGTGAATCGCGGAATCTGCGGCGGCAGGCTGGTCATCGGACCCCACAGCTGACACAGCACCACATGGTCGTAGGCGGCCACCCACGCCCACAACTCGATCGGCTCATCACCGTCGATGCCGAAGAACTCCTCGAGGTCCTCCCTGATCCGGCGTCGATCGCGCCACAGCTGCGACGACGGCGGCGGCAGTTTTGGCAGCACGTTGGTGCGCACCCAGCTGCCGGCCCGCTCGATCGGGAATTCGGTTGAAACCGCGTAGTATTCGCGGCCGTCCTCCGCCGCGACGCCGATCGAGATGAGCTCGATCGTGCGCCCGTTGTCGATGAACTCGGTGTCATAGAAATAGCGCACGGCTCAATACCCTATCCAGCGTTCTGTACTGCGGGTTCGGGTGCCGGGATGACGGCCGACGGCGGCGGGGCGGCCGCGTGGATCTCTTTGTCGAGTTCGGCTTCGACCGCGTCATCGTCGGGGAACCTCGGCATGCCGGCGATCGCCCCCTGCAGCCACAGATTCGCCTGCACGAACGGGCGCCGCAAATACCGTTCCCGCTCCAGAGCGCGGTGCATCTTCTTGGGTCTGGTGGTGTAGCGCCAGCGCGCCCACGGCGCATGCGGGCGAGACAGTCGGATGGCACCGATGATGAGTAGCGGGGTGATGAACATGCCGACCATGCCGGTCCACACCTTGCCCTTGAGCAGCACGATCACCGCCATCCCCAAGGTGCAGACCGCCGCCCCGATCACCAACGTGCGCGACAGGACGGAAGCGTCGTCGCGCCAGATGGTGATATCGAAGAACGACAGCGGGTTGAACCCGAGGATCAGCAGACCGGCCACCGCGACCGCGGCGAAAACCGCGTCGACCGAGGTTCGGCCGTCCTCTGACCAGTAGACGTCCTGCAGATGCAGGATCAACGCGAACTCGTCGAGGACCAGAGCGGCGCCGATTCCGAAAATGATTGCGGCCGCCGTGAATTCGGGTACTCCCCCGTCCACGGCGAGGGTCACCATGGTCAACCCAGAGATCATGACCAGGATCACACCGATGACCATGTGGTGGATATGGGTAGTGCCGTGGCCCATGTTGCGTGGTTGCCACCATTTCTTGGGGCCATCGTTGTCGGCCTGCGCCCGGATGTACCGCACGATCGTCCGGGTCACGAAGAAGGTCAGGAGAAACGCGATCAAGCACCACACCAACGGCACTCGGCCCGGCGGGATCGCCAATTCGAAATGGAGGTCGGGGTTCCAGTCGTCCTGCACGCGCAAAACATACGCCCACCTGGGCAGAGAATTCTCGCTAGTGGGATACCCCGTTCCCCATGGCCACCCAGTTAGGCTGTTCGGGTCATGAGTAATCGGCGGTGGCCCGGCGCGGGCAGTTGGGTCGGTCGCAACTGGCGGCGGATCGCCTGGCGCGCGTTCCAGGTGGCATCGGTGCTGCTCTTTGGCTACGCCGCCTGGGGAGTGCTCGGGCACCTCCCGTACCGCATCGATATCGAGGTCTACCGGATGGGCGGGCAGGCCTGGCTTGATAGCCGTCCGCTGTACGCCGGCGATGCCACGTTCTCCACCGCCATCGGCCTTGACCTGCCGTTCACCTATCCGCCGCTGTCGGCGATCGCCTTCGCACCCTTCGCCTGGATGCCCTTCGAGGCCGCCAGCGTCGCCATCACCGCCACGACGCTGGTTCTGCTGCTCGTCTCGACGGTGCTGGTGCTGACTCGACTCGACGTGTGGGCCACGTCCGAGTCCTGGGCGCGCGTCACCACCGAGCCGGCCTGGCTGCGCAGGTCGTGGCTGGCAATGGCAGTCGTGGCCGCGGCGATGATCTATCTGGAACCGATCCGGGCCAACTTCGATTTCGGCCAGATCAACGTGGTGGTGATGACGCTGGTGATCGCCGATTGCGTACCGCGCCGGACCCCCTGGCCCCGCGGAGTCCTGGTGGGCGTGGCGATCGCGCTGAAGCTGACCCCCGCGGTGTTCCTGCTGTACTTCCTGCTGCGGCGCGACGGCCGGGCCGCCGTCACCGCGCTGGTGTCCTTCATCGTCGCGACACTGCTCGGTGCACTGCTGGCGTGGCGGGACTCGTGGGAGTACTGGACGGCCACCATCTCTCATACCGACCGGATCGGCAGCGCCGCGCTGAACACCAACCAGAACATCGCCGCCGCCCTGGCCCGCCTCGAACTCGGTGAGACCGCCCAGTTCGCGCTGTGGACCACCGCGTGTTTCGCCGCCCTGGGACTGACGGTGTGGGCGGTTCGACGGGTGCTGCGCTCATCGCGGCCAGATTCCGGCGAAGCGGCGCCACTGGCGTTGGTCTGTATCGCGTTATTCGGCCTGGTGGTATCGCCGGTTTCCTGGTCGCATCACTGGGTCTGGGTGTTGCCGACGTTGATCGTCATCGCGGTGCTGGCCTACCGTCGCCATAGTGTGGCGCTGGCCGTGTTGGGGCTGGTGGGTGTGGCCCTGATGGTGTGGACGCCGATCGACCTGCTGCCCAAACACCACGAGGCCACGGCCTCGTGGTGGCGGCAGTTGGCCGGCGGATCGTATGTGTGGTGGGCGCTGGCCGTCATCGCAGTGGCCGGGCTGACCGCCACCGCGCGCGGAGTCAGCCCGCAGCCGACTCGGGAATCCGAGCGGCTGGCGGCGGCACAGCGGACGTCGAAGTAGCGGCCGGATCCTCTTTGAGGGTGGCGGCGTACAGGTCGACGTACTCCTGCCCGGAGAGCTGCATCAGCTCGTAGACGACCTCATCGATGACGGCACGTTCGATGAACCGGTTACCGGCCAAGCCCTCGAACCGGGTGAAATCCATCGGCTTACCGAACCGGACCGTCACCTGTCCGAACCGCCACATCTTGCTCCCGGGCGGGTTGACGACGTTGGTGCCGATCATCGCGACCGGGATCACGGGCACCCCGGATTCCAGCGCGAGCCGGGCCAGCCCCGTCTTGCCCTTGTACAACCGGCCGTCTGGCGAGCGGGTGCCTTCCGGGTACATGCCGAGCAGTTTGCCCTGGCCCAGGATGCGTTCCGCCGTGGTCAGCGCGCTCTGTGCGGAGTCGGCGTCGGTGCGGTCGATGGGTACCTGACCGGCCACGGTGTAGAACCAGCGCTGGAACCAACCCTTGAGTCCCGTGCCGGTGAAGTACTCGGCCTTGGCCAGGAAGGTGATGCGGCGACGCACGACCAGCGGCAGGTAGAAACTGTCCGCGACAGCCAGGTGGTTACTGGCCAGGATGGCCGCACCGCCTGACGGAACGTGCTCCAGTCCTTCGACTTTCGGCCGCCCGAGCAGGGTCAACAGTGGTCCCATAAAGATGTACTTAAAAAGCCAATACCACATGGACCCTCCCACTTCAGGGCGCACCAGCCAGTGCTCTGCGCCAACTTTACCCACCGGGTGTGGATGGGACCACAGCTGCGGTTACTCCTCGTCGGTGACGGTGACGGTGATCGGCTGGTACCGGCTCGTCGCAGTCGTCGGGCCCGCTGCGTCCGCCGACTCCGGGGGCTCCGGTGTGGGGTTGGGCGGGTCCGTGGGGGAATCGTCGACCATCATGCGGATGACGGTCAGCAACGCGACGCTGTGCTCGCCGATGATGGTGAGCAGCGGGTGTTCCTCCCCCGTCACCACCGCCGCCAACGCACAGACGGGGCACCAAACCTGTTGGCATTTGCCTGGCTCACCCCCTGACCGCGCCGCGGCCATCGCGGCCGCGCCGCGTATTGCCGGGTCGATCCGGTCCAGGATGGCCTGCGCCAACTGTCGCAGCTCTGGACCCAGGTCGCCGTGGGTGCTGGAGCCACTCACGCGGGCCACACCTCCGGATTCGGTCGAAAACGTACGGTTAGTTCGGCGCCCTTGAGCTGCGCGTCGAGCACGATGCACCGGCGCAGAACGGACGCCAGGCGAACTCGACGCCGCATCCCTCCCACACCGATGATCAGGTCATCGTCGACGCGACCCAGAGTCAGTGAGCCAGCATCGACCTGGGGCAACTGTAGCTGCATCCGATAGACCGATCCCAGCCCCGACCCGGACTCCAGATCGACGACCGGCCGCAACGGCCCCGGTGGCGGCGACCCGTCCCTGCGGATGACGTGGTCGAGCAGCTGATGCAGCGCCTTTGCGCCGATCGGTTCGCAGGCCAGGTGCGGAGCCAGCACGAGTTCGACGTCCCCGATGGTCGAGGCCAGTTCGTCGAGTACGGTGCGCTGTTCGGCGATGCGTTCTGCGTACCAGTCGAAGGCCGGGTGATCGGGCAGGTTGCGATATTCGTAAGAATCGTCTTGTACGAGAACCTGATTGACGATGAGCTGATTGACACTCACACCCATCAGCGCCAACGCACCCAACGTGCGGACCGCCTCGGCGGCTACCACCCGCTCGGCGGTCAGCACCAGATGCGCACTGACCGCGGTGCCGTCGGTCAACAAGGTGGACAGTTGCTCGACCCCGGCGGTGATGCGCTCGATAAGGTCGACGATGGCCAGGGAAGGCCCGTCGGCGCCGGTGCTGAGCCGACGGTGCCGCGGCCAGGCCCGCTCCAGATACAGACCGAAGGTCGAGGGCAGGGTCAGCATGCGCAGGGCATCTGCGGTGGATGCGCAGTCCACCACGATGTGGTCCCAGCGCCCCGACGCGGCCAGCTCACCCACCTCGTGCAGGCCCAGCACTTCCTGAATCCCCGGAACTGCCGAAAGTTCCTCTGGCGCAACACTACCCAGCTCTGACTGCGGGAACCGTTCACCCAGCGGCTGGGCGATTTCGCGCCACCGCGTCTCCAGAAGTTCCAGGGTGTCCAGGGCGAGAGCATCAAGGAAGCCGCCGGTGTTGAGCGCGTCAGCGCCGGCGTTGACATCGGTGAGCACCCGCACCGGCGACCGCTGCCCGGTCGGCGGCACCGCCATCCCGAACACATCACCCAGGGAATGGGCCTGGTCGGTGGAGACAGCCAGCACCCGCTGCCCCGCCGAAGCGTCGCGCACCGCGGTGGCCGCAGCCAGCGTCGACTTACCGACCCCGCCCTTGCCGACAAACAGGCTGATCCGGGCCCGGCCAGCAGTGCCGGCCTCGCTGGACTCCGTCAGCCCTCGACTCGTTTCTTCAGATCTTTCAGCGCGGTATCTGTCAACCGACGCTCGGCCTTGCGCTTGAGCAGCCCGATCATCGGGATCATCAGGTCGACCGCGAGCTCATAGGTGACATCGGTACCAGATCCCTTGGGCGCCAACCGATATGCCCCGTCCAGCGCCTTGAGCAGAGAACTCGACACCAGGGACCACTGCACTGAGGTGCGGTCGTTCGGCCACTGGTAGGCCAGCACCATCGTGTCCTTGAGCACGGCCGCGTCCAGCACCAGCCTGGCGGTCTTCGGCAGACCGGTGGCGTCGGCCTCCAGGACCTCGGTCTCCTTGTACTCCTTGACCCACTCGGGGTAGGACCCAATATCGGCGATGACGTCCATCACCGTTTTCGGGTCCGCATCGATGAAGATGGTCTGCGCGGTTTTGTCTGCCACCTGATCGTTGTCCTACCTATTCCGAGCCTATTCCGAGCCGTATTCGCGGAGCCGGCAAAAGTTCATCGCCCTCCGGTGAAACGCTACCCTGCCCGAAACTTCACCACCGGTGTATCAGGGCTGTGGTGCCACACCGACGGGGCGCGACCGTTCGAGTTCGGTCTTGATCTCGAAGGCCATCCGCTTGCCGGCCACCCTGCGGCTATGGGTCATCTTGACCAGATTCATCTTGGCCAATTCCCAGGCCGCGGCACCGGAGGGCTCAGCGTGCAGGAAATAGTGCAGGATGACGCCGTCGAGCATCGGCTCCAGCCAAATCTCCATGGTGCCCGTCAGCGCGCCGGTGACCGTCCACCGGATGCCCGCCTCGCCGCGTTGCTCGACGACATGCAGTCGCAGATCTGGCCACCACCGACGCCAGCGGGCTTCCTGCGAGATAGCCGCCCCCACCGTTGCGCCATCCACCGCGACGAATGTCTCGTCGGCCACCTGGATGCTGTTCATCGCCATAGCTTCACATATCGGCCTCCCCCGTCGACAGCCATGCCGGAACAGTGAAGCCGCTCACATACCGCCCGTTGTGCCGACTAGGCTGGCTACACGGCCACCTGTGGCCAGCACCTGCGGCCAGCCACCAGTAGCGGCCCGCCACCTGTGGAGAGGTCTGACAATTGCGTGAGTTGAGTGTTCCCGCATCGTTTCCGGTGGAAGAGAATGACACCGTCGTTGCCGCCGTGTTCGACCATGAGCGCGACGATCCCGATTTCGTGATCTACCAGCGCCTGGTCGACGGCGCGTGGACCGATGTCACCGCTGCCCAGGCGGCAGCTCAAATTCGTTCTGCGGCATTGGGTTTGATCTCCCAGGGCGTGGCGCCCGGGGACCGCGTGGCCATCCTCAGCGCTACCAGGTACGAGTGGGCGATCCTCGATTTCGCCATCCTGTCCGTCGGCGCCTTGACGGTGCCGATCTATGAGACCAGCTCGGCCGAACAGGTCCGCTGGGTCCTGGCGGACTCCGGGGCGGTGCTGCTGTTCGCTGAAACCGACGCGCACGCCACCCTGGTCGCCGAGCTGATCGGCGAGCTGCCCGAGCTGCGCCGCGTATTCCATATCGACGGTTCGGGACCCAAGGCGCTCGACCAGCTCGCCGAAGAGGGTGCATCGGCGGATCCGCAGGAGTACGCCACCCGGGTCGCGGCCCTGCGCTCGGCTGACCCGGCCACGCTGATCTACACCTCCGGTACCACCGGCCGCCCCAAGGGCTGCGAGCTCACGCACTCGAATCTGATCTATGAGACACGCGGCGCGAAGGCGTCCTGCCCGACGCTGCTGCAGAAGGGCGAACGCCTGCTGGTGTTCTTACCGCTGGCGCATGTGCTGGCCAGGGCGATCACGATCGCAGCCTTCCAGAACAAAGTCACCGTCGGGTTCACCAGCGACATCAAGAATCTGGTGCCGATGTTCTCGGTGTTCAAGCCGACGCTGGTGGTGTCGGTACCGCGAGTCTTCGAAAAGGTCTACAACACCGCCGAACAGAATGCGGCCAACGACGGTAAAGGCAAGATCTTTGCGATCGCAGCGAAGGCGGCCATCGAGTGGAGCGAGGCGCAAGACACCGGCGGGCCGTCTCTGCTGCTGCGCGCCAAGCACGCCGTGTTCGACAGGTTGGTCTACACCAAGCTGCGCGCCGCCCTCGGTGGCAACTGCCGCGCCTCGATCTCGGGCGGTGCACCGCTGGGCGCCCGACTGTGCCACTTCTACCGCGGCGTCGGGCTCAATATCTACGAGGGCTACGGCCTGACCGAGACCAGTGCGGCCATCACCGTCAACCGGGTGGGCGATATGAAGGTCGGCAGCGTCGGAAAGCTGTTGCCCGGCAACAGTATGCGCATCGCCGAGGACGGCGAGCTGCTGGTCCAGGGCGGCGTGGTGTTCGCCGGATACTGGCATAACGAGCAGGCCACCAATGAGGCCATCGAAGACGGCTGGTTCCACACCGGCGACCTGGGCGCGGTCGACGAGGACGGTTTCCTCAAGATCGTGGGCCGCAAGAAGGAACTCATCGTGACCGCGGGCGGCAAGAACGTCGCGCCCGCAGTACTCGAAGACCAGCTGCGGTCGCACCCGTTGATCAGCCAGGCCATGGTCGTCGGCGATAACCAGCCGTTCATCGGCGCGCTGATCACCATCGATCCCGAAGCGTTCGAGGGCTGGAAACAGCGCAACGGTAAAAGTGCCGGCGCCAGTGTTGGTGACCTGGCCAAGGATCCGGACCTCAACGCCGAGGTGGACGTCGCGGTCAAGGCGGCCAACCAGATCGTCTCGCACGCCGAGTCGATCCGGAAGTTCCGCATCCTGCCGGTCGATTTCACCGAGGACACCGGCGAACTCACCCCGACGATGAAGGTCAAGCGCAAGGTCGTCGCCGAGAAGTTCGCCGACGATATCGACGCCATTTACTCCAAGGACTAGCCCAGCGTCACGACGAGCGCCGAGGAACGAGGGGCGCAGGAGTGGCGCAATTCAACCCAGCAAGCCGGACAATCGAGCGGCCATATCGTCCCAGCGCCAGTGCTCGGTGACCCAGTCGCGTCCGCGGGCACCGAGTTGCGCGGCCCGGTCGGGGTCGGCCAGTAGTTCACTGACGGCGTCGGTGATCTGTTCCAGCTTGCGGCCGTTCACGATGCGGCCGGTTTGGCCGTCCAGGACCGTTTCTGGTGCCCCGCCGGAATCACCTGCGACAACAGGCACGCCGCTGGCCGACGCTTCCAGGAAAACGATCCCAAGCCCTTCGACGTCCAGGCCGGCTCCCCTGGTCCGGCACGGCATCGCGAAGACATCGCCCAGTGCGTGATGAGCGGGCAGTTCGGCGGCGGGTACGCCTTCGGTGAACACCACGTCATCGGCCACGCCGTGCTGGAGCGCCAGGGTGCGCAAGGTGCCCAGGTACGGGCCACCCCCGACGATGACCAGCGCAGCGCCCGGTACCCGTCGACGGATCTCGGGTAGCGCCCGGATCAGCATGTCCTGGCCTTTACGCGGGACCAGTCGCGACAGACACACCACGGTCGGCCGCTCGCCGAGGCCGTAGCGGCGCCGCAGTTCGGCCCGCGCGGCCGGATCGGGGTGGAACCGGTCGGTGTCCACCCCCGGCGGCAGATGCTCCAGGGCGGCGTTGCGACCGAACGCCGATGCGAAGCGACCGCGGGTGTAGCGGCTGACAAAGGTGACCGTGTCGGTGCCCTCGCCGATCCGGCGCAGCGCTGAGCGGGCCACCGGCAGCATCGACCAGCCGACTTCATGACCGTGGGTGCTGGCTACCACCCGGGTGGCCCCGGCCTGGCGGGCCCGCGGCGCCAGCAGCGCCAGCGGAGCGGCCGCCCCAAACCACACCGTCTCGATCTCCCGGCTCTTGATCAGTCGGCGCATCCGCGCATCCACCGTCGGCTCGGGCACCATCAGCGTCCCGGGATGCCGGACCACGTCGAACCCGGCCGCCGCGGCTTCAACGTCGTACGCCTCAGCACCCTTCCAGCGCGGCGCATACACCGTCAGCTCGTGGCTGCCCATCGCGGCCAACCTGGTGACGAACTCCTCCAGATACGACTGGATACCGCCGCTGCGGGGTGGAAAGTCGTTGGTGACGAGCAAGACTCGGGTCATCGAGGGTAAGGCTAGCCGCTGAGCCACTGCCGCCAGCGAGCCAGCACCTGTTCTGGCGTGGCATTAAGGGTGTCCTGCAGAGCCGTCGGCACATCGGGGTGGCCGGGGCCGCACGCCCGCTGATACAGCTCACGCAGGGTCGGCGCACCGTAGGAGTCGGCCACGAAGCGGGCGAACAGCCACGCCCGGTCGTAAGCCTGCGACAGTTGCGGGCCATCGGTGGCAAAGTCGGCGTCCGAGGGCAGCGCGGTCGGCAGCTCGCCACCGACTGGCAGGGCGGTGGCAGGGCGGCCGAGGTAATCAGCGACTCCCTCGGTCAGCCAGCGGGGCGCGTCCAGCGCGGTCTGCGCCCGGCTAGCGTAATGAAAAAGCTCATGTCCCAACACAATTCGCAATGCGGGAGCGCTCATCTGACTCGCACCGGGGGCCAGGACGATCCGTTGGCCGATCGCCAGGCCACGGGCCGGGTCCACCTGGTCGGCAACCGCAACCGCGGCGATATCGGCGCCGGCGGCGCTCCCCCGGCCCGCCTGCGCGATGAATTCACTTTCGGAGCCGGTCGCGACGACGAGGATCTCATGCGACCAGTCGGTCCCCCAGAAGGCTTCGACGGCGGTGACAGCGGCACCGATATCGGCACCGACCCGGGTCAGCAACGCGTCGGTGCGCGCGCCGCCGAGACTGATCATGGTGACCGTGCGGTCATCCCCCACCACCAAAGGCGCGGACGGAGCCACCGCCGCTGAGGTGCTGGCAGGCCCTGGTGTTTCTGGGGTGGCCGTCAGCAGACGAACGCCGACAATCAGAGCAACGACGAGCAGCACCACCGCCAGCAGAACCGGCCAGCGGCGGCGACCGCGCGGAGGATCGTCAGTAACGACGTGCGTTGTAGAACGGGCCGGCGCCGTCAAGCGGCACCACCTTGACCGGCTGTCCGAAGGTCGACGCGTGCACCACCATGCCGTCGCCGACATAGATACCGGTGTGTGAGGCGTCGGAGTAGAAGTTGATCACGTCGCCGGGCTGCAGGTCATCACGCGACACCGGCTGTCCACCCGCAGCCAGCGCCTGGCTGGAGTGCGGCAGTGAGATACCGGCCTGCTGGAAGGACCACATCACCAGTCCGGAGCAGTCAAAGGCGCTCGGACCGCCGGCCCCCCACGAGTACGGCGAGCCGACCCGGGTGAGTGCGGCCTGGACCGCGATCGCACCCTCGCCAGTGCCGGGAGCAAGAGCGCCCTCCGGTGGTGCGAGATCACCCGGCGGTACCCCTTCTGGGGCCGGCGGCAGACCTTCGGGTGGCAGAGGGGCATCAGGTGGGAGTGCGTCCGGCGGTAGGCCAGGCAGGGGTCCGCCGGCAAGGACGTCGGGGCCGGGCGGCAGCGCCTCCGGCGGCGGTACCGGTGCCGGTGCGGCGAGCGCGACCCGCTGGGTCGGCGTCAGCGCCATGTACTGCGATTTGACGACGGCGATCTGTAGCTGGAGCTTGCTCTGCTTGGATTGCAGATCAGCGCGCACGGCGGCGGCCTGTTCGGCGGCGGTCTTGGCTTCGGCGGCGGATGCACCCGACGCGGCCTCTGCGGCGGCGGCCTGCGCGCTGACCGTCTTGTAGTTGGCCATCTGCGCTGACATCTCGGTGGCCATCACCCGCTGGACCGCCAGTTTGTCGATCAGACCCTGCGGCGACTCAGCGGTGAGCATGGCGTTGAGCCCATCGGTTCTGCCACCCATGTACATCGCCGCGGCAAACTTATCCACACCCGCTTGAAAGGTTGCCAGCTGCGCACGTGATGTGTCGGCAGCGGCCAGATCGTCGGTATGTTTGCGCTCCGCTGCCGCCTGCGCTTCCAGCTTGTTGCTCAGGTCGAGCTGCGCGCTGTGCATGGCCTCAGTGGTCTGTTCTGCCTGCCGCGACAATTCGTTGAGCTTTGCCAACGCATCGTCGGCGGGATCGGCGTGCACACCCGACGCCAGCAGACTACTGATCAGCATCAGCACGGCTATCAATCCGAAAACGGGTCGTTTAACACCGCGTTTGATCCGGTCTACGCCGTTGGGCCTCAAGATTGCTTGTCCTTAAACTGCCTTCGCCGGGCCGCTGCTGCGTCGCCGTCGAACCGCCTTAGGTCTCAGATAGGTTACGAAACAGCATCGGCGTTGTCCAACAAGAGACGCAAACTTAACAGTTCTCGTGAGCCGTCGCGCGCAACGACCCCAGACTCTCAGGCAACCCCCGGCTTTCGGTCCCGATGAATCGGCACCAACCGCAGCCGCGGCGCCATCCCTGCGTCAGCAAGTATCTCCAATGCCGCTCGCTCGTCTGCCAGCAACGTATCAGGAACACCTAGTAACACGCTGACCACGCACTCGCGACAACCGAGACCGCGTACCGCACAGTCATCACAATCAATGGTGACCGGCTCACCGTTATCGTCCGGACGATCTCTCGGTCCCATCTCGCTGCCTCTTTCGCCGTGTTTCAGTCGATGTCGATTTCCCCTGTTCGCAACGCTAGAGGTGGCCACTGACAAGTTCGTCGGTGTCGGCGTGGCGTCCACCCACTGGGAACTCTTAGAGAAAGTTGGTCCGATTTATCGGAATTCGGCCCGGCCCGGCGCGTCCGATCGCACCTGGCGGGGTTTGTCGGTGCCACTGCTTAACGTCGGCGCCGTGGACGTATCGGGCGGCGCGCAACTGAGCTTCGCCGATGTGGACAGCTCCGATTTTCATGCGACTGCAGATCTGTCGCTGCGTGAGATCACCTTCGTCGTCGTCGACCTGGAGACCACCGGCGGCCGCGCCAGCGCCAAGAACCCGGGCGAGAGCTGTGACGCCATCACCGAGATCGGTGCGGTCAAGGTGCGCGGCGGGGTGGTGCTCGGCGAATTCGGCACCCTGGTTGACCCCGGTCGCGCCATCCCGCCGCAGATTGTGCAGCTGACGGGCATCACCACCGCGATGGTCCGCGACGCCCCGACCATCGCCTCGGTCATGCCGATGTTCCTGGAGTTCGCCCGCGGTGCGGTGCTGGTGGCGCACAACGCGGGCTTCGATATCGGTTTCCTCAAGGCCGCCGCGGCGCAGTGCGATCTGGCCTGGCCGCGGCCGCCGGTGTTGTGCACTGTGCGGCTGGCGCGCCGGGTCCTGACCCGTGAGGAAGCGCCCAGCGTCCGGCTTTCGGAGCTGGCGCGGATCTTCAATGCTTCCTGCACGCCCACCCACCGCGCCCTCGACGACGCCAAGGCCACCGTCGATGTGCTGCATGCCCTGATCGAGCGCGTCGGCAACCAGGGCATCGGCACCTACACCCAACTGCGGTCCTACCTGCCCAACGTGACACCGGTCCAACGCCGTAAGCGGGTGTACGCCGAGGGGCTCCCACAGCAACCGGGGGTCTATCTGTTCCGCGGGCCTTCGAGTGAGGTGCTCTACGTCGGCACCGCCGTCGATCTGCGCCGTCGCGTCGGGCAGTACTTCAATGGTGCCGACCCGCGTGGTCGGATGCGGGAGATGGTGGCACTGGCCATCGGCGTCGACCATGTGGTGTGCGCCCATGCCCTCGAAGCGGGCGTCCGCGAGCTGCGACTGCTGGCCGCGCACGCGCCGCCATACAACCGGCGCTCGAAATTCCCGCACCGATGGTGGTGGGTGGCGTTATCCGATGAGGCCTTCCCCCGCTTCGTCGTCGTGCGGCGCCCGCGCCACGATCGGTGCATCGGCCCATTCCGCGCCCGCGCCGACGCGGCCGAGACGGCCGCGCTGCTGGCCCGCTTCACCGGCCTGCGCACCTGCACCTCCCGCCTGGGCGCTTCCGCGCTGCACGGGCCGTCCTGCCCGCAGCGAGAGGTGTCACCGTGCCCGGCCGGCCGCGACACCACCGCCGCTGAGTACGCCGCCACCGCAGGACGAGCCGCCCAGGTCATCGAGGGCGGCGAGAATCCAGCACTGGCGGCGGCGGTCGCGCAGATCGCGACCCTGGCCGAGCGTGGACACTTCGAGAGCGCGGCCAGGCTGCGGGACCACACGGCCGCGGCCGTCGACGCGCTATGGCGCGGCCAACGCCTGCGTGCGCTGGTCACAGTGTCTGAACTGGTCGCCGCGCAACCGGACGGCCACGGCGGCTGGCATCTCGCGGTAATCCGGCACGGTCAACTGGCCGCCGCAGGGACGGCCCGCAAAGGGGTGCCACCGATGCCGGTGGTGGACGCCATCTGCGCCGGGGCCCAGACCATCCTGGCCGAACCGGCACCACTGGGCGGCGCGCTCGTCGAGGAGACCGGACTGATCGCCCGCTGGCTGGCCACGCCTGGCACCCGGATTGTCCGCACCAGCGACGGGTGGGCGTCGCCGGCGCACTCGGCGGGCCGGTGGGCCAGCTGGTCGGCCGCAGCCCGCTCGGCGCGGATGGCCGCCGAACAACTCACCCCCGAGCGCGGTGCCGGTTACGACGACCTTGTGCACCCCGCCCGGACTCCGATCCCCAATCGGCGGGTCAGAGTTTCAGGGTGAACTGAGCCCACTTGGCCAGCAGCTGTTCGGCTGCGCCTGAATCGATGGCCTGCGCAGCCCGGGCCAGGCCGGACTCCCAGGACGGCAACCATTCCGCATTACTCGTCAGCCCCGCATGGGCCACCATGGCACCCGCGGCGTTGAGGATCACCGCGTCGCGCACCGGCCCCGTCGCACCACCGAATACCGCACGCGCTTCGGCGGCATTGCTTTCGGCATCGCCACCGAGGAGCTCGGAAAGCTGAGCTCTGGCGAATCCGAAGCCGGCCGGGTCGAAGGTCAGGCGGTCGATGGTGCCGGCCTGCACCCGCCAGATCGTCGACGTCGTCGTGGTGGTCAGCTCGTCGAGCCCGTCGTCGCCGTGCACCACCAACACACTGCACCGGCGCGCCGCGAAGACTCCGGCCATCACCTCGGCGAGGTCGCCGAATGCGCAGCCGATCAGCCCGGCCCGCGGCGAGGCGGGGTTCGTCAGTGGCCCAAGCAGGTTGAAGACCGTGGGGACGCCGATCTCGCGACGGGCCACCCCGGCGTGCCGGTACGACGGATGGAACTGGGGTGCAAAACAGAACCCGATACCGATTTCGGCGACGCAGCGCGCCACCTCGTCGGGACCGAGATCGATCCGCACTCCCAGCGCCTCGAGAGTGTCGGCTCCGCCCGACAACGACGACGCCGCCCGGTTGCCGTGTTTGACCACCGGTACGCCGCTGGCGGCCACCACGATGGCGGCCATCGTCGACAGGTTGACCGTGTTGGCACCGTCGCCACCGGTTCCGACGATGTCGACGGTGTCGGTGCCGATCACCTCCGTGGGCACGCGGCGGGCATGCTTGAGCATGGTGTCGGCCAACTCACTGACTTCCGAAGCCGTCGGCCGCTTCATCTTCATCGCGACCCCGAAGGCGGCGATCTGCGCCGGCGTCGCGGCACCGGACATGATCTGGTCCATCGACCACGCCGCCTCACCGGGCGCCAACGGCTGCCGTTCGGTCAGGCGGCCCAGAATCCGCGGCCATGTAGTGGTTGGGGAAGACTCGCTCACCGGCCGATTTTCCCACGTCGCGTGCGGGCCTCCGACGGGGGGAGGCAAGCCGGAGCCAGGTAAGAAACCCGACACTTCTTACCAATTGCCTCCCCGGGTGGAGTTCGACAACTACAAAGCGTCATACTTCATGTGTGACGAGCGCTGTAGGGACCTCGGGAACGGCAATCACGTCGCGCGTACATTCGCTGAACAGACCAAATATGGTCAGTGTTGGCACCATCGTGTGGCTTTCCAGTGAGTTGATGTTCTTTGCTGGACTGTTTGCGATGTATTTCACTGCGCGCGCCCAGGCGGGTGGCGACTGGCCACCGGCACCGACGGAGCTGAATCTGGCTCTCGCGGTACCGGTCACGCTGGTGCTGATCGCCTCGTCGTTCACCTGTCAGATGGGTGTGTTCGCGGCGGAGCGCGGCGATGTCTACGGGCTGCGCCGCTGGTATCTGCTCACCTTGGTGATGGGCGCCTTCTTCGTCGGTGGCCAGGGCTATGAATACATGCACCTGGTCGAGCACGGCACCACCATCCCCGGCAGCGCCTACGGCACCGTCTTCTACCTGGCGACCGGTTTCCACGGGCTGCACGTCATCGGCGGCCTGATCGCCTTCGTGTACTTGCTCGCCCGAACCACGATGGCCAAGTTCACCCCCGCTCAGGCCACCGCCGCGATCGTCGTGTCGTACTACTGGCACTTCGTCGACATTGTGTGGATCGCACTGTTCGCCACCATCTATTTCGTCCGATGAGCAAGCAGTCCCCGATAGGTTCGAAGAAACTTCAGAACAGGAGTGCCGGGTTGAAGATCTCGCGGTTGACCCGATCGGCCAACGGTGACCGGTCCCCCCGTCAACGCCGCCGACTGCGCCGCCGACTTTCCGGTGGGCTGCTATTGCTGATAGCACTGGCTATGGCTGGTGGCCTCGCCGCAATCCTGACCCCGCGACCGCAGGTGGCGGTGGCCGACGAATCCGCGTCTGCCCTGCTGCGCAACGGTAAGCAGCTCTATGAGACGGCATGCATCACCTGCCACGGCGCGAACCTGCAGGGTGTGGATCAGCGCGGGCCTTCCCTGGTCGGGGTCGGCGAGGCGGCCGTCTACTTCCAGGTGTCCACCGGCCGCATGCCCGCGATGAGCCTCAACTCGCAGGCCCCGCAGAAGGCGCCCAACTTCGACGAAGCGCAGATCGACGCGCTCGGCGCCTACGTGCAGGCCAACGGCGGCGGCCCGACGGTGGTCCGCGACGAGAACGGCCAGCTCGCACAGGACTCACTGCTCGGCAACAACGTCGCGCGCGGCGCCGACCTGTTCCGGTTGAACTGCGCCTCGTGCCACAACTTCACCGGTAAGGGCGGCGCACTGTCGTCGGGTAAATACGCACCGGATCTCGGTACCGCGGAGCCGCAGCAGATCTTCACCGCCATGCTGACCGGCCCGCAGAACATGCCGAAGTTCTCCGACCGCCAGCTCTCCCCTGACGAGAAGAAGGACATCGTCGCCTATGTCCGTGGCGCTGCGGAAGCACGCAGCCCCGGCGGATATGGCCTCGGCGGTTTCGGCCCGACGTCTGAGGGCATGGCGGCGTGGATTATTGGAATGGTCGCCGTCATCGGCGTGGCGTTGTGGATCGGGGCACGAGCATGAGTGGCGACCAGCGGAACGATCTGGACCCCACCGACGAGCAGTTGGCGTCAATGTCGCGCGAAGAACTGGTCGCCCTCGGTGGCCGGATCGACGGCGTGGAAACGGTTTTCAAGGAATCCCGGTGGCCCGTCGAGGGCACCAAGGCCGAGAAGCGCGCCAGCCGGTCGGTGTCGCTGTGGCTGCTGCTCGGCGGCGTCAGCGGCCTCGCGCTGCTACTGATCTTTCTGTTCTGGCCGTGGGAGTACAAACCCGACGGCAGCGACGGCAACTTCATCTACAGCCTCGCCACCCCGCTCTACGGCCTGACCTTCGGCCTGTCGATCCTGGCGATCGGCATCGGCGCGGTGCTCTTCCAGAAGAAGTTCATCCCGGAAGAAATCTCCATCCAGGATCGCCACGACGGGGCATCTGCCGAGCTGCATCGCAAGACGGTCGCGGCCAACCTGACTGACGCTCTTGAGACCTCTACCATCAAGCGCCGCAAGATGATCGGCGTCTCCTTGGGCGTCGGGCTCGGCGCCTTCGGGGCAGCCACCGCGGTTGCTTTCATCGGCGGCCTGATCAAGAACCCGTGGAAACCGGTGGTGCCCACCGCCGAAGGTAAAAAAGCGGTGCTGTGGACCTCAGGCTGGACCCCACGATTCACCGGCGAGACCATCTTCCTGGCGCGCATGACCGGTGACAGCCACTCCCCGTTCGTCAAGATGCGACCGGAGGATCTCGACGCAGGCGGTATGGAAACCGTCATGCCGTGGCGCGAATCCGATGGCGACGGCACCACGGTCGAATCCCACGAAAAGCTGAGCACCATCATGATGGGCGTCCGTAACCCCGTCATGCTGATCAGGATCCGGCCACAGGACATGAGCCGGGTGGTCAAGCGGCAAGGCCAGGAGAGCTTCAACTTCGGCGATCTCTTCGCGTACACGAAGGTCTGCTCGCACCTGGGCTGCCCGTCGTCGCTGTACGAACAGCAGACCTACCGCATCCTGTGCCCTTGCCACCAATCACAGTTCGACGCGCTGCATTTCGCCAAACCCATCTTCGGCCCGGCGGCCCGCGCCTTGGCGCAGCTGCCCATCACGATCGATGAGGATGGCTATCTGGTCGCCAACGGCGACTACATCGAACCCGTAGGACCGGCCTTCTGGGAGCGGAAAACATCATGAGTCCAAACCTCGGCGAAGTCATGGGCAAGCAAGGCGATGCCATGGATTCGCGTTATCACCCGTCGGCAGCCGTGCGACGGCAGCTCAACAAGGTGTTCCCCACCCACTGGTCGTTCCTGCTCGGCGAGATCGCGCTGTACAGCTTCTTGATCCTGCTGCTCACCGGCGTCTGGCTGACCCTGTTCTTCGATCCTTCGATGGCCGAGGTCACCTACAACGGTGTCTACGAACCGCTGCGCGGTATCGAGATGTCGAAAGCCTATGAGTCGGCGCTGAACATCAGCTTCGAGATCCGTGGCGGCCTCTTCGTCCGGCAGATCCACCACTGGGCGGCACTGCTGTTCGCCGCCTCCATCATGGTCCACCTCGCCCGCATCTTCTTCACCGGCGCCTTCCGCCGGCCGCGTGAGGCCAACTGGGTGATCGGCTCGCTGCTGCTGATCCTGGCCATGTTCGAGGGCTTCTTCGGCTACTCGCTGCCCGACGACCTGCTGTCCGGCACCGGCCTCCGTGCCGCACTGTCCGGTATCACCATGGGTATCCCGGTGATGGGCACCTGGATGCACTGGGCCCTGTTCGGCGGCGATTTCCCGGGCACGATCATCATCCCCCGGCTCTACGCCCTGCACATCCTGCTGATCCCCGGCATCATGCTGGCGCTGATCGGTATGCACCTCGCGCTGGTCTGGTTCCAGAAGCACACTCAGTTCCCCGGCCCCGGCCGCACCGAGAAGAACGTCGTCGGCGTGCGCGTCATGCCGGTGTTCGCCGTCAAGTCAGGCGCGTTCTTCGCCATGACCGTCGGCATCCTCGGCCTGAT
The DNA here is from genome assembly GCF_965229105.1 of Mycobacterium sp. Taxonomy (GTDB): domain Bacteria; phylum Actinomycetota; class Actinomycetes; order Mycobacteriales; family Mycobacteriaceae; genus Mycobacterium. The sequence continues at coordinate 3,261,569 of NZ_OZ245858.1, read as the reverse complement.
GGGTGGCCTGCTGCAGATCAACCCGATCTGGGACCTCGGCCCGTACAAGCCATCACAGATCTCGGCCGGTTCGCAGCCCGACTTCTACATGATGTGGACCGACGGCCTGATCCGTATCTGGCCGGCCTGGGAGTTCTACATCGGCAACTACACCATTCCGCAGCCGGTCTGGATTGCCGTGCTGATGGGCCTCATTTTGGGCCTGTTGGTCATCTACCCCTTCCTGGAGAAGAAGTTCTCCGGAGATAACGCGCACCACAACCTGTTGCAGCGGCCGCGTGACGCCCCGGTGCGCACCGCGATCGGCGCCATGGCGATCGCGTTCTACATCCTGCTGACGTTCGCCTGCATGAACGACATCATCGCGCTGAAGTTCCACATCTCGCTGAACGCGACCACCTGGATCGCGCGCATCGGCATGGTGATACTTCCCCCGCTGGTCTACTTCATCGCCTACCGGTGGGCCGTCGGCCTGCAGCGCAGCGACCGCGCAGTGCTCGAGCACGGTATCGAGACGGGCATCCTCAAGCGCCTGCCGCACGGTGCCTACATCGAGTTGCATCAGCCGATCGGTCCGGTCGACGACCATGGCCACCCGATTCCGCTGGAGTACCAGGGCGCCGCTGTGCCGAAGAAGATGAACAAGCTCGGTTCCGGTGGCGCAACGGGTTCGGGCAGCTTCCTGTTCGCCGACCCGGTCACCGAGGATCAGGCGTTGCGAGAAGCGGCGCATGCTTCCGAACACCGGGCGCTGACGGCGCTGAAGGAATACCAAGATGACGAGCACGGTGTCACCAACGGTTCCTCCAACGGCTCCAACGGTTCCAACGGGCATAACGGTCACCACTAGAGCAACCGGCAGATCCGCGCTGCGCGAGACGCTGCGCGGCCTGCCGGTACTCACGGGCGCAGGGCCGCCGTTCGATACGGCACGGGTGCCTGCCGATCCGATCGCGCTGTTCGTCGAGTGGTTTCACCTGGCACTTCGCGGTCAGCTCTGTCAGCCGCAAGGGCCAGCAGCTCGCCACGAATCCCGTTGCGGCCCTGACCTTCTACTGGCCGCAACTGGGTAGGCAGATTCGGGTCACCGGCCACGTCGAACAGGATCCCCGCAGCGTCGCCGAAGACGACTTCCGTGCGCGCCCAACAGGTTCACGCGCAATGGCACTGACCCGCCGCCAGAGTCAGCCCTATTCAGATCCGGCGGAGCTCGACGCGGCATTGCACGCCACCCACGCCGAGCTGACCGCGACGCCCGATACGGTGCCCGCTGAGTGGACGTCCTATGCCGTCATCGCCGATACCGTCGAGTTCTGGCAATCGGATCCTGCGCGCCGCCATGTGCGTGTCGAATATCGGCGTCACGACGACAACTGGTCACACAGCCTGCTGTGGCCGTAACGAAGTTCAGCCCGCGTCGGGGGCAAGCGCTGCGCGCAACTGGCGGAGATAGACCACCGGGATCGCCGCCATCCCCACGGTGATGACGGCAGCCACGATGTAGGCGGCCCAGGCAGCGGTATCGCTGCCGACGGCCATCAGGTAGGTGGCGGTGGCGACGGCGATCATCGCCGCGCCCATCGCGGTCAGCACGCCGACCCCGCACCGCAGCCACATCCGGTCCAGCATGCCCACGGAGAGGACGTTGGCCGGGGCGCGAGCCGGAGTGGGCCCCGGGTAGTCAGGCGGATCGCGATCGACGGCCAGACGGGCCTGTGGCCGGGCTGACGGCGCGGGCTCGTCCACGACAGTGTTCCTCGCACGCAGCAGCAGCGGGATGGCCGCCACGATGACAAGCGCCGACACCCCGATGACCACGTACAACAGCCACGGCGTGTGGGCGCTATCGGTTTTCGGCGGACCGACCGGGTGGCCACTGCCGAGGTCGACCAACGCGACAGCGGCAGCGACGCCCACACCGAGGGCCGCCAGCCAGACCACAGCCGCCACAATCACCAGGATTCGGTCGACGGTCTCTGGTGAACCGGCGAACCGGCTTGGCACACGTCGGTCCACGTAACTTCTCCCCCGTGCTGCCATCAGCAGCTGGTTTGCGCGGCGTTGCCCGTATTGGACGACAGGACTGTCCCGTCATTGGCCGTGATCGAACAGTTGAGCTTGCTGACCAGGAACAGGCTGGAAGCCTGCACCGAGCCGACATCGGAATTCGAGATGGGTGTCACCGTCAGCGACCAGGGAATGTAGACGTTGCGCTGGGTCCGCTGACGGCCCGAGGCGTCGATGAACGTCACCGAGATGATGTCACCCGGCGCCTTCGTCCCGGTCACCGAATAGGTGACCTGACGCGGTCCGGCCGGTGTGGTCGTCGTCGGGGGTGGCGGAGGTGGCGGTGTGGTCGTCACCGGTGGCGGCGCTTCCTCGGTGACCGGCGGCGGCGGAGGTGGCGGCTCCGGTGTCACGGTCACCGTCTCCGGTGGTGGCGGAGGCGGCGGCGGCTCTTCGGTGGTCGGAGGTGGTGGCGGAGGCGGCGGTGTGGTGGTGGTGATCTCGTCCTGAACCGGCGGGGCCGTCGTCGTGGTCGTCGCAGGCGTCGCCAGATTGTCGGTGTCCGTACTGGTCACAAGCAGCGCCACCGAAACCACCAGCGAGATCGCCGCGATGATGGCCGTGACGCCCACCACCCACGGCCAGCGCGGCGGTCGGACACCGTCGTCATCGCCGTCGGTCGAGTCGTAACTGTCGTAGTCGTACAGATTCGGGTCGGCCGGCACGTAGGGGCCGCTGGTGAACTGCTCCGATTCCGGCGCCGAATATGCCTGCGAGGGAAAGTCCGAGCCCCCGCTGTCCCGCGTGGGTTCGTCGCCGGGTTCCGATCCCGGGGGCTTATTCGGGGTTGGAGGCCCGCTCATCTCTGCCTGTCCTTCTCGATGACGTCACCGCGGCCTGCCCGTGAGCACCCCCGGGGGTGCTCCACCTGCCTGTCGCGCCTCGGCCACATTACCCAACCGGGCGGGCGAAGCGGATATGGCGCAGCCAACGCAATGCCAAGTGACGCCATGATTGTGACCTTTTCAGGCCGGGACGCTGTGCGAACGCGTCAGTGCTTCTCGGCCGCCAGGTAGTACTCGAAAACCAGACCCGCCACCGAGCTGAGCACGAAGACGACGCCGGCAGCGATCAGCCAGATCAGCCACAACGCGATACCGACGGCGGTCACCGAGGCGGACAGCGCGATCAGAACCGGCCACCAGCTGTGCGGGCTGAAGAAGCCCAGCTCGCCGGCACCATCACTGACCTCGGCGTCCTCGTAGTCCTCAGGCCTGGTGTCCAGGCGTCGGGCCACGAAACGAAAGAAGGTACCGATGATCAGGGACAGCCCTGCGGTCAGCACCAGAGCGGTGGTACCCGCCCATTCGACGCCGCCCAGCTGGAACATCGCAGTCAGCACGGCGTAGAGAACGGCCGCGAACACAAAGAACGCGGTGAGGATCTCGAACAGCCTGGCTTCGATATGCATGGTTGGCCCTGTCCTTACTTACTCGCCTGCGGTGCCAGCTGTCCCCGACGTGTGTCGAACGGGTGCGTCGTGACAGCCAGCGGTTCCTGGTTGATCGCCTGCAGCGCCTCGGCGTTGGTCTTACCCGCGATCCGCTGCTCCAGATAGGCCTTGAAATCGTTGGGTTCGACGACCCGGACCTCGAAGTTCATCATCGAGTGGAACGTGCCGCACATCTCCGTGCACCGGCCGACAAAGGCACCGGTTTTCAGGATCTCGCTGATCTGGAAGACGTTATCGGAGTGGTTAGCCTTCGGCTCCGGCATAACATCGCGCTTGAACAGGAACTCCGGCACCCAGAAACCGTGGATGACGTCGGCCGACGCGATCTCGAACTGGATGCGCTTACCGGCGGGGAGCACGAGCACGGGAATCTCGTTACTGGACCCGAGCGTCTCGACCTTGTCGAAGTTCAGGTACGAACGGTCTTCGGGGTTCTGGCCGTGCAGCGCACCGACGATTTCCTCGCCGTGCTCGTCGGTGCCTTCCGGCTTGGACTGCATCGCCTCTTTACGGGCCGGGTCGGCGCCGTCGTAGTCGAACGTGCCGTCTTTGAAGTCAACGCTTTGGTAGCCGAACTTCCAGTTCCACTGGAAGGCGGTGACGTCGATGGTCACTTCGGGGTTCGGCTCTTTGTGCAGCATTTTCTCCTGCACCACAACGGTGAAGTAGAACAACACCGAGATGATGAGGAACGGCACGACCGTGAGCACCAGCTCCAACGGCATGTTGTAGCCGAACTGCTTGGGAAGTTCGGTGTCGGTGGGCTTCTTGCGATGGAACGCCGATGTCCAGAACATCAGCGCCCAGACGATCACGCCGATCACCAGAGAGGCGATCAGCGATGCCACCCACAGCTCGCGGTTGGCATGCGCTTCCGGGGTGATGCCTTCCGGCCAGCCCAGTCCGACTGCTTCGGACCAGCTGCAACCGCTCAGCATCATCGCGGCGGCTCCCAGCGTGACCGCCAGAGCCACCATCCGGAACCGACGAGAACGGCTTCGGGAAAAGCCAAGCCCGCGGATCAACACGTCGGCGCCTCCTGTGTCAGGTCGTGCTCACCAGCATCTCAACGGATCTCGCGCGCAACGAGTCGCATTGCAACACGCGTGATCGCGAATCGAATACTACGCAGCGTAGACCACGCCCACCCACCAAGCTCGACACACCTGCCCTATCAATTTCACCCATGGCCATCGGGTCGGCCGGGGCCCGGCGCCGTGGGGCATACTTGGCACCGATGTGCGGTCTCCTTGCCCTGGTGTGTGCCCCTGATCGGGTCGTCACGAACGAGATCGACGACGCGGTAGCGGGTGCGTCGCACCTGATGCGCCACCGGGGGCCCGACGAACCAGGCACGTGGTCAGATCACCGCGTGGTCCTCGGTTTCAACCGACTCTCGATCATCGATATCGCCCACTCCCATCAGCCGCTGCGCTGGGGTCCACCCGAGTCCCCCGACCGCTACGTACTGGTGTTCAACGGCGAGATCTACAACTACCTGGAGATACGAGCAGTTCTGCGTGCCGACTATGGCGCGCAGTTCGCCACCGAGGGTGACGGCGAGGCCATCGTCGCCGCCTATCACCACTGGGGTGCCGACGCGCTGCCGCGACTGCGCGGCATGTTCGCCTTCGCCCTGTGGGACACCGAAACCGGTGAATTGTTCTGCGCACGGGACCCGTTCGGTATCAAGCCGCTGTTCATGGCGACCGGCCCAGGGGGTACCGCCGTCGGCAGCGAGAAGAAGTGCCTGCTCGGCCTGGCCGACGAGGTGGGTTTCGACACCGCGATCGATGAGCGTGCGGTCCAGCACTACACGGTGCTGCAGTACGTGCCCGAGCCCGAAACGCTGCAGCGCGGGGTGCGCCGGCTCGAATCGGGCAGCTATGCCCGTATCCGGCCGGGCAGCGGGCCCGTCGTCACCCGGTACTTCGTGCCCAAGTTCGCCCCGGTGCCGTTCACCGCAGGCGGCGAGCAAGCCCGCTACGACGAGATCACCGCCGTTCTCGAGGACTCGGTGGCCAAGCACATGCGCGCCGATGTGACCGTCGGCGCGTTCCTGTCCGGCGGGATCGATTCCACGGCCATCGCCGCGCTGGCGATCCGGCACAACCCGCGTCTGATCACGTTCACCACGGGGTTCGAACGGGAGGGCTTCTCCGAGGTCGACGTGGCGGTGGCTTCGGCAGAAGCCATCGGGGCCCGACACATCACCAAGGTGGTCAGCCAGGCCGAGTTCGTCGCCGCACTGCCCGAAATCGTCTGGTATCTCGACGAACCCGTCGCCGACCCCGCGCTGGTGCCGCTGTTCTTCATCGCCCGCGAAGCCCGTAAACACGTCAAGGTGGTGCTGTCCGGCGAAGGCGCCGACGAACTCTTCGGCGGTTACACCATCTACCGGGAGCCGTTGTCGCTCAAGGCATTCGACTATCTTCCCGGCCCGGTGCGACGGTCGGTGGGCAAGGCCGCCAAACCGCTGCCCGAAGGGATGCGCGGAAAAAGCCTGTTGCACCGCGGGTCGCTGACGCTGCAAGAGCGCTACTACGGCAACGCCCGCAGTTTCTCCGACGCGCAGTTGCGCGCGGTACTGCCGGGCTTCCGGCCGGACTGGACGCACACCGATGTGACGGCGCCGCTGTATGCCGAGTCGGCTGGCTGGGATCCGGTGGCCCGGATGCAGCACATCGACCTGTTCACCTGGCTGCGCGGCGACATCCTGGTCAAGGCCGACAAGATGACGATGGCCAACTCGCTAGAACTGCGGGTGCCGTTCCTGGACCCGGAGGTCTTCGAGGTGGCCTCGCGGCTGCCCCTGGAGCAGAAGATCACCAGGACGACCACCAAGTACGCCCTACGCCGGGCATTGGAACCCATCGTGCCCGCGCACGTGCTGCATCGCGCCAAACTCGGTTTCCCGGTGCCGATCAGGCACTGGTTGCGAGCCGGCGAACTCCTGGACTGGGCGTACCAGATGATCGACTCGTCCCACGCCGGCGAACTCGTCGACATCCCCGCGGTCCGACGGATGCTCGACGAGCACCGCACGGGTGCAACCGATCACAGCCGACGGTTGTGGACCGTACTGATCTTCATGCTTTGGCACGCCATTTTCATCGACGGCACGGTGGTACCGCAGATCAGCGAACCGACCTACCCCGTCGAGCTGTGACCTTCCCGCCCAGCGACTAAGCCAGGGCGGCGGCGATCTCCTTGGCGGCGTCGGCGCCGAACGCGCCCTCGAGCCGGGCAACAGCGGTGACGGCGTCCCATGACCAATTCTGTGTGCCAGTTGTCTCCAGCACCAGCACCGCGACCAGCGACCCCAGCTGCGCGGAGCGCTCCAGGCTCAGCCCCGCACTGCGTCCGGTGAGGAAGCCGGCGCGGAAAGCGTCACCGACACCGGTCGGGTCGGTCTGGCTGGTCTCGGGCACCACACCCACGTGCACGGATGTGCCATCTGGGCTGACCACGTCGACGCCCTTGGCGCCCAAGGTGGTGACCCGCAGCCCGATCTGCGCCATCACCTCAGCCTCGGTCCATCCCGACTTCTGCAGCAGCAGATCCCACTCGTAGTCGTTGGTGAACAGAATTGCGGCGCCGTCGATGAGGGTGCGGATCTCCTCACCGGAGAGTCGGGCCAACTGCTGACTCGGATCGGCAGCAAAGGCCAGGCCCAGCTCACGGCATTCTTGGGTATGCCGGACCATCGCCTCGGGGTCGTTTGCGCCGATGATCACCAGTTCCGGTGCGCCACTGGACGCTACGAAATCCGCGAGCGAGATGTTGCGCGCTTCGGACATGGCGCCGGGATAGAACGAAGCGATCTGGGCCATATCTTCGTCAGTGGTGCAGACGAAGCGTGCGGTGTGGGCCTTCTCGGAGACCAGCACACCGGAAGTGTTCACCCCAGCCGATTCCAGCCAGGCGCGGTACTCACCGAAGTCGACACCTGCGGCACCGACGAGCGTCGCCTGACCGCCGAGGACGCCGATCGCGTAGGCGATATTCCCGGCGACCCCGCCGCGATGGACCACCAGGTCGTCGACCAGGAAGCTCAGCGACACCTTCTGGAGGTGCTCGGCGAGGAGCTGCTCGGAGAAGCGGCCGGGAAATCGCATCAGATGATCGGTCGCAATCGAGCCGGTCACGGCAATGGTCACGGAGTGCTCCACCCTTCATTCGTAAGCTTAGCTATCTAAGGCTACCCACCCCGACAGTCAGGATAAGCACGGCGTACTTGTCTCTACCCCGTGCGCTAACCTGCGTACCAGAGCCAGTTGGACCGGCTTCTTGCTGGTGTCCGCGATTGACAATCAACCCCGGGGAGAAACCATGGCCGGCCCGTATCCGCCGCACCAAGGTATTGGAGCCGCGGGGCCGTACACGGGTCCCCACCCTAATGCCCAACCGAACCAGCCATTTGCGGTGCCGCCCACCTTCGCAGAAGCGTATGCCAATCCGTACACATCGGCGCACTATCCCGGCCAGCTCCCCCCGGCCGGCCAACTCCCCCCGACGCCCTACCCCAAACGACGCCGGTGGCCGGTGGTGGCAGGAGTGCTGGTCGCGATCGCGGTGATCGGCGCGGTGGTGACGACCATCATCTTCGCCGGTCGCGACGACGCGGCCACCAAGAACACCGTGTTGACCGCGTCATCGGCACAGCAGGCCATCCAGACCTACTTAGATGCCCTGTCCAAAGACGATGTCGAGACCATTGCCCGCAACAACCTGTGCGGCCTCTACGACGGGGTGAAGGACAAGCGGTCTGATAACGCGCTGGCCACGCTGTCCAGCGACGCCTTCCAGAAGCAGTTTTCCTCGGCAAAGGTGACATCGGTGGATACCGTCGTCTTCGCCTCGCCCACCGCCGCGCAGGTGCTCTTCACGATGGACGTCATCCCTGCCAGCGGCGGTCGAAACGGCGCCGGCGCCGAACGCCAAGGCGTGGCGCAGGTCCTCGCCTACAACAACGAGGTTCTGGTCTGCTCGTATGTACTGCGCACCGCGGGCATGTTCTAGCGGCTTGATCAGCCGCTGATATTCCGCGCCGGGGTCAGTTGAACGAATCGCCGCAGGCGCAGGAGCCGGTGGCGTTCGGGTTGTCGATGGTGAAGCCCTGCTTTTCGATGGTGTCGACGAAGTCGATCTGTGCGCCCTGGATGTACGGCGCGCTCATCCGATCGACCGTCAGGCGGACGCCACCGAACTCGGCGTTGAGGTCACCGTCGAGGGTGCGGTCGTCGAAGAAGAGGTTGTAGCGCAGTCCGGCACAGCCACCGGGCTGCACAGCGATACGCAGCGCCAGGTCATCGCGACCTTCCTGCTCCAACAGCGACTTGGCCTTGGCGGCGGCGGCGTCGGTCAGCATGGCGCCGTGGGTCTCGGTGCTGGTGGTGGACTCTTGCTGAACAGACATTGCGTCTCCCTCATTGCTTATCGGCTGGTGTGCCCAAGCTTGCGCTTCACGTGGGAAACACCCACGGGTACGGCTTCATTGTCAACGGTACCTGGTTTCCCCGCTATTCCCGAGTTCTACGGCGGCCTTGCGGGCCAGCCCAGCCAGCTGATTCGCCGCGTCGTCGATGGCCAGCTGCACCGAGCCGGCGAAGTCGGCGACAGCGAATGCCGCCAGAATGCCCTCACCGCGCAAGGTCGCCTCGTCGAGGGTCACCTGACCAGCCAGTACCAGCACCGGTGTGCGGTGCGCTTTGGCACCGTTGGCCAGCGCGCTGACGACCTTGCCGTGCAGCGACTGGTCATCGAAGCGCCCCTCCCCGGTGATGATCAGGTCGGCGGCGGCGACATCGTCGGCGAGGTGGGTATATTCGGCGATGATCGCCGCACCGGATTCCCGGCGCCCGCCGAGCGCCAGCAGCGCCGCACCGATGCCGCCCGCGGCCCCGGCTCCCGCCTCGGTGCTGATGGTGCGGCCGGCCACCCGGTCCAGTTCATCGGCCCACTGGGTGAGCCGATCCTCAAGCACGGCGACGGTGGCCGGGTCGGCGCCCTTCTGCGGTCCGAATACGTGCGCGGCCCCACGGGTGCCGAGCATCGGGTGCTCGACGTCAGAGGCGGCAATGAGGTCGACGCCTGCCAGCGCGCTTTTTGCCGCGAGCAGGCCGCCCAAGGCGTCGACCATGCCACGGCCGCCGTCGGTACTGCCGCTGCCACCCAGGCCGACCGCGATGCGCGTCGCACCCGCAGCCAGCGCCGCAGCGATGAGCTGCCCCACGCCCGTGCTGTGCGCGGCCAGTGCGGTCGCCACGGTCGGCGGACCGCCCAGCAGCGCCAGCCCGCAGGCCTGTGCGCATTCGATGTAGGCGGTGTGGTCCGACGGGTCATACACCCAGTCCGCGTCGACGTCGGTGTCCAACGGCCCGGACACCCGGATGTGGCGCAGTTGGCCGAGCCGGCTGGCGAGCACGCCGACAAAACCGGGGCCGCCGTCGGACTGTGGCGCCAGCGACAGTTCGTCATCGGGCCGGGCCTGCTGCCAACCGACCGCGATGGCCTGCGCCGCCTCCACGGCGGTCAGGGTGTCACCGAAGCAGTCAGGTGCGATCAGCACCCGCAGGCTCGCGTTCTGGGCACCCGTCATCTGTGCAGATTAAGGCTGGTCACGCGGAGGTGCATGCCGGGCGGGCCACGGTGCGAAGTAACCTTGCTGATGTGAAGCTGCTGGGCCGCAAAAAAGATGACGGCGACAATCCCTCTGCCGACTCGGCCGAGCCGACGACGGCCACCGACGCGACGGTGGGTGCGCCGATCCGCACCGCCCCCAAGGGCCGCCCCACCCCGAAACGCACCGACAGCCGCAAACGCGGTCCGGTCGCACCCGCACCGATGACCTCCGCCGAAGCCAGGGCGCGGCGTAAAGCAACAGCCGGCCCGAAGCTCAGCCGCGAAGAGCGCAAGATCGAACGCAATGAGCGCCGCGCGTCGATGAACGACCGGCGCGCGAAGATGATGGCCGGTGAAGAGGCCTATCTCCTGCCCCGCGATCAGGGTCCGCTGCGCCGCTATGTCCGCGATATCGTCGACTCCCGGCGCAACCTGCTTGGTCTGTTCATGCCGTTCGCCCTGCTGCTGATCTTCGTCATGCTCGGCGTCCCGCAAGTCCAGCTGTTCATCTCCCCCGCCATGCTGGTGCTGATGGCGCTGATGGCGGTCGACGGTGTCGTGCTGGCCCGCAAGATCGGCAACCTGGTGGATATCAAATTCCCCGATAACACCGAAAGCCGTTGGAAGCTGGGCCTCTACGCTGCCGGTCGGGCATCGCAGATCCGCCGGATGCGCGCGCCGAAGCCGCAGGTCAACCGCGGCGACAAGATTTCCTGAAGCCGGCCGAGCCCTCTAGGCCTGCGATGCGCACGCTGGTGCTCGGCGGTATCAGGTCGGGCAAGTCCCGCTGGGCCGAAGAGGCGATCGCCGAAGCGGTCAGTCCTGGCACGCAGGTCCGCTACCTCGCGACGGGTTATTCGGCACCCGACGATGCCGCCTGGTCCGCCCGGGTCGCCGCCCACCGCGAGCGTCGGCCGGCGAACTGGACGACAGCTGAAACCACTGCGGTGGCAACCGAATTGCGGCAATTCGCCGGTACGCCGACGATGGTCGACGATATCGGGAACTGGCTGACGGCCGCGATGGACCGTCGAGGCGCCTGGGAGCACGGGTCGGTGACCGAGGACATCGCCGATCTGGTGGCCGCGGTCGGCACCTTCGGTTCACCGCTGGTGCTGGTCAGCCCGGAGGTGGGGCTGACGGTGGTGCCAGCCACCGCGGCCGGCCGGCGGTTCGCCGATGCTCTTGGCACCCTCAACCAGCACCTCGCCGCGGCATGTGACCGGGTGGTGCTGGTGGTCGCAGGCCTGGCGGTACCGATCAAACCGGAACGGACGTCGTAATGCAGTTTTCCATCCCAGAAGTGACAGCGCCGGATGCGGCCGCCGCGGCCGCGGCCGGCGCGCGCCAGGACACGCTGACCAAACCGACGGGTGCACTCGGCCGCCTGGAGGAGCTGTCGATCTGGGTGGCGTCATGCCAGGGTGCTTGTCCCCCAAAGCAATTCGAACGCGCCAGGGTGGTGGTGTTCGCCGGCGACCACGGCGTCGCCCGGTCAGGGGTGTCCGCGTACCCGCCGGAGGTGACCGCGCAGATGGTCGCAAATATCGACTCCGGTGGCGCGGCGATCAACGTGCTGGCCGGTGTCGCTGGGGCCACGGTCCGCGTGGTCGACATCTCGGTGGACGCCGATGCCCTCAGCGCTGCGATCGGGGCGCATAAGGTGCGGCGGTCCAGCGGTGACATCGCGGTCGAGGACGCCTTATCCGAGGACGAGGTGATCGCCGCGATCGAGGCCGGCCGCCGGATCGCCGACGACGAGGTCGACGCCGGCGCCGACCTGCTCATCGCGGGCGATATGGGCATCGGAAATACCACTGCGGCAACAGTTCTCATCGCTTCGCTGACCAACACCGAACCGGTGGTGGCCGTCGGGCGTGGCACGGGTATCGACGACGCGGGCTGGATCCGCAAAACGGCTGCGGTGCGGGACGCGCTGTACCGCGTACACCCCGTGCGGTTCGACCCGGTGGCGGTGCTGCGGGTGGGCGGTGGCGCCGATCTCGCCGCGATGGCCGGCTTTCTGGCCCAGGCCGCGGTCCGGCGCACGCCGGTGCTGCTCGACGGGGTCGTGGTGACGGCGGCGGCGCTGGTTGCCGAGCGCCTGGCGCCCGGCGCACGGGCCTGGTGGCAGGCCGGACACCGATCGACCGAGCCGGCCCACACGTTGGCGCTCGCCCAGCTTGAGCTGGAGCCGATCATCGAGTTGGGCATGCGACTGGGCGAAGGTACCGGCGCCGCTGTGGCGCTGCCCGTGGTGCGGGCCGCGATCGCCACCCTGGCCACCATGGCGACCTTCGATTCGGCTGCGGTCTCGGGTCGCGAGTGATCCGTGCTGTGATGTCATCGACGGCACAGGCTTTCGCTTTTGCCACGGTGTTGCCGGTACGGACCAGCGGACCGTTCGGTCGGGGTGCCCTGACCGCCCTGCCGCTGGTCGGTCTTGCCCTCGGGGCGCTCGCCGCGGGGGTGGCCTACGGCGCGGGTGTGCTGTTCGGTGCCGGTAATCCGTTGACCGGGTTGCTGGCGGTCGCGGTGCTGCTGCTGGTCACCCGCGGCATGCATATCGACGGTCTGGCCGATACCGCCGACGGCCTCGGCTGCTACGGACCGCCGCAGCGCGCGCTGGCGGTGATGCGCGACGGGCCGGCCGGGCCCTTCGGCGTCGCCGCGGTGGTGCTGTCGATCGTGTTGCAGGGTCTGGCATTCGCCCAAGCCGGTGCGGTGGCGATTGTGGTCGCGGTCGCAGCGGGCCGGGTAGCCGCCGTGCTGACGTGCCGCCGGTCGGTCCCTGCCGCCGAGGGCAGCACGCTGGGCGCCCTGGTGGCGGGCACCCAACCGCGCTGGGTGGTGGCGGTGTGGGTGATCGCCCTGGCAGCGGCCGCGGTGTTCGCGACCCCCCGCCCCTGGCAGGGCCCGATCGTGGTGCTGGGCGCCGTCGGGTTGACGGCAGCCCTGGTCGCCCATTGTGTGCGCCGATTCGGCGGGATCACCGGTGACGTGCTCGGCGCCGCCGTCGAGGTGACGACGGTGCTGACCGCGCTGGGACTGGCGGCCGGCTCCGGCTTCTAGCTGAGCCGGGCCATCCAGCCGTGCGTATCGGCGAAGGTGCCGCGCTGGATGCCGGTCAGGGTGTCGCGCAGTGCCATCGTGACCTCACCGGGTTCGCCGTCGGCGATGGTGAATTCACCGTCACCGAATTTGACGACCGAGACGGGTGTGATGACAGCTGCGGTACCGCAGGCGAACACCTCGGTGATCTCACCCGCGGCGACCCCCTTACGCCATTCCTCCACGTCGATCTTGCGCTCTTCCACCGAGTAGCCGGCATCTCCTGCCAACTGCAACAGCGAATCGCGGGTGATCCCCGGCAGCAGTGAGCCGTTGAGCTCCGGGGTGACCAGCCGGGCCGTCCCGCCGCTACCGAACACGAAGAACAGGTTCATGCCGCCCATCTCCTCGATGTAGCGACGTTCGATCGCATCGAGCCAGACCACCTGATCGCAGCCGTGTTCGGCGGCCTGAGCCTGGGCCAAGAGCGACGCGGCGTAGTTACCACCGGTTTTGGCGGCGCCGGTGCCGCCGGGGCTGGCCCTGACGTACTCGGTGGACAACCACACACTGACCGGTTTGATACCGCCCTTGAAGTAGGCGCCCGCCGGTGAGCCGATCACCAGGTAGCGGTATTCGGTGGCCGGCCGCACGCCCAGGCCCGGCTCGGTGGCGATCAGGAACGGCCGCAGATACAGCGAGGACTCACCACCGGCCGGTGGCACCCAGGCACCGTCGATGGCGATCAACTGGCGCAGCGATTCGATGAACAGCTCTTCGGGCAGCTCAGGCATGGCCAGCCGGTGCGCCGAGCTACGCAGCCGGGCGGCGTTGGCCTCGGGGCGAAATGACACGATCGCCCCGTCGGCCCACCGATAGGCCTTCAGACCTTCGAAGACTTCCTGCGCGTAATGCAGCACCACCGCCGACGGGTCCAGTTCGATCGTGCCGTACGGCAGCACCTGCGCGTCATGCCAGCCGCGGCCCTCGGTGTAGCTGATCGAGACCATGTGGTCGGTGTGGTAGCGGCCGAAGCCCGGATCGCTCAGGATCTGTGCACGTACCTCGTCGCTTGCCGGTGTCGAATTGCGGGCAAGCGTGAACTCGAGGTGGCCGTTTGTCATGCAGCGATTGTATAACCGCGGCGCTACCGAGTTTTGGCCTCCACAAACGGCGGCTTGACCACTTCGCATTCCACCGAGCGGCCGCGCACGTCGACGGTGACCGACTGACCGTCGAGCACTCCGGCGTCGGCGTCGATCAGGGCCAACGCGATACCGACTTTCAGTGTCGGAGAGAAGGTTCCCGAGGTAGTGACGCCGACGGGCCGATCCCCGGCAAGCACCGTCAGGTCCGGCCGCAGCACCCCGCGGCCTATAACGCGCAATCCGCGCAGCAGCCGCCGCGGGCCGGCTTCCTTCTCGGCGACCAGGGCGTCGCGACCCCAAAAACTGTCCTTTTTCCAACCGATGGCCCAGCCGCACCGCGCCTGCAGCGGCGAGATGTCCAAGGACAGCTCATGGCCGTGCAACGGGTAGCCCATTTCGGTGCGCAGGGTGTCGCGGGCACCCAGTCCGGCCAGCTCGCCGCCCGCCGCCCCGACGGCCGCGACCAGCGCGTCGAACACCACCGGCGCGGAGTCCCACGGCGGCAGCAGCTCGTAACCGTGCTCACCGGTGTAGCCGGTCCGGCAGACGCGCACCGGAACACCGGCGTATTCGGCGTCGGCGTACTCCATGTAATCCATATCGGCCGGCAGTCCCAGCGCGCCCAGCACCTCGGCCGATTTAGGTCCCTGCACCGCAAGCACGGCGTAGGACCGGTGCTCGTCGGTGATCGTCAACCCCTCAGGTGCAAGGGCAGCCATCGCGGCGACCACCGCGGCGGTATTGGCGGCGTTGGGCACCAGGAAGATCTCGTCATCGGCCACGTAGTAGGCGATCAGATCGTCGATGACACCACCAGTTTCGGTGCAGCACAACGTGTACTGCGCCTTCCCGGCGCCGATTCGGTTGAGGTCGTTGGTCAGCGCGGCGTTGACGAACTCGGCGGCGCCGGGGCCCCGTACCAATGCCTTACCGAGGTGGCTGACGTCGAACAGCCCGACGGTGTTGCGGGTGGCGGTGTGCTCGGCAACCGTCCCCGCGTAGGAGACCGGCATCAGCCAACCCCCGAATTCGGCGAAGCTGGCGCCCAGCGCCCGGTGTTGGTCCTCGAGTGGGCCGTGCAACAGGTTGTCAGTCACGACCACCCACACTAATGGTCCATCGATAGGGTGATCAGCGTGAGCACCCAACCTGGCTACCAGTCCCCGTCCGTCACCGTGGCCACGTCGCTGCCCAAGCGCGGCGCGGGATCGGCTGTCTTGATCGTTCCCATCGTGTACGACTCAGTCAGCGGGGCCGACGATGGGAACGATAAATCCACTGTCAGCGTCGCACCTGGGCCGTTTCTGGACGCCGAGGCGATCGGTGAGATCGAAGTTGCGCTGACCGCCCTCGGCGCCAAGGCTGGCGCTGAATCGCTCACCCGCCTGGTGGTGCCGTCGCTGGCGGTGGGCAGCGTGCTCGCGGTCGGGTTGGGTAAACCGCGCGACGAGTATCCCGCCGACCTGGTCCGGCGCGCCGCGGGTGTTGCCGCCCGGTCGCTGACCGGTACCGAAACGGTGATCACGACGCTGTCGGAACTACCTGGCACCGACATCCTGTCTGCCACCATCGAAGGCCTGATCCTCGGCGCCTACCGGTTCAGCGACTTCCGCAGCAAGAAGACCGCGCCGAAGGACGCCGGCTTGAAGAAGATCACCGTGCTGTCCACCGCCAAGGACGCTAAGAAGCTCGCGGCTCGCGCCACCGCCACCGCGACGGCAGTAGCCACCGCCCGCGATTTCATCAACACTCCCCCGAGTCATCTCTTCCCGGCCGAATTTGCCAAGCGCGCAAAGGCTTTCGGGGAAGCTGCCGGACTCGAGGTCGAGGTGCTCGACGAGAAGGCTCTGGAGAAGGGCGGCTACGGCGGTGTCGTCGGCGTGGGCAAGGGGTCCTCACGCCCGCCACGGTTGGTCCGGTTGACCCACCGTGGGTCGGCGCTGGCCAAGAATCCGAAGAAGGCCAAACGGGTGGCCCTGGTCGGTAAGGGCATCACCTTCGACACCGGCGGCATCTCGATCAAGCCCGCGGCGTCCATGCATCACATGACCTCCGATATGAGCGGCGCGGCCGCGGTGATCGTGACTGTGGCACTGGCAGCCCAGCTGGGCCTGCCGATCGATGTCATCGCCACGGTGCCGATGGCGGAGAACATGCCATCGTCGACGGCGCAGCGGCCCGGTGATGTGCTGACCCAGTACGGCGGTATCACGGTCGAGGTGCTCAACACCGACGCCGAGGGCCGGTTGATCCTGGCCGACGCCATCGCCAGGGCCTGCGAGGACAAGCCCGACTACCTGATGGAAACCTCCACCCTGACCGGTGCCCAGACCGTCGCGCTCGGCGCGCGCATCCCAGGAATCATGGGCAGCGACGAGTTCCGCGATCGTGTCGCGTCCATCTCCCAGGGGGTCGGCGAGAACGGTTGGCCGATGCCATTACCCGACGATCTCAAGGACGACCTGAAGTCGAGCGTCGCCGATCTGGCCAATATCAGTGGCCAGCGGTTCGCCGGGATGCTGGTGGCCGGTGTGTATCTGCGTGAATTCGTCGCCGAGGGCGTGCAGTGGGCGCATCTCGACGTTGCCGGACCGGCCTACAACTCCGGTGGCCCCTGGGGTTACACCGGTAAGGGTGGTACCGGCGTGCCGGCGCGGACGATGTTCGCGGTGCTGGAAGACATCGTAGAAAACGGCTAGTCGCCAACGGTTAGTTACGCGTTGTACGTGGCAGAGGTTTCTGTCGTACCCCTCTGTTTTGATGGTGTCATGTCTTCGACCGCAACATCTTTGGTGACTGAGCTCAGTCCCAAGGAGCGGCTGGAGGTGTTGTTCGAACAGCTCGCGGAGCTGACCGGTCAGCGCAACGCCATCGACGGGCGCATCGTGGAGATCGTCGCCGAAATCGACCACGACGGATTATGGGGTAACACCGGGGCACGATCGGTCCAGGGGTTGGTGGCGTGGAAGCTGGGCCTGTCCTCGGCCAATGCCGGCGCGATCGCCGCCATCGCCCACCGGTTACCGCAGTTCCCACAGTGCGCGGCCGGGATCCGTGAGGGCCGATTCTCCCTCGATCAGATCGGGGTCATCGCCCACAAAGCGGCCGACGGATCCGACGAGCATTACGCGCAGCTGGCCCGCAGCGCGACCGTCAGCCAACTGCGCACCGCCGTCAAACTCGAACCCCAACCAGAATCAGCACCTGAGCCGGAGGCGGAGTTGCGCCCGGAACCGCCACGGTCGATCAGCCAAACCTGCGACGAGGACTCCACCACCTGGCACATCACCTTGCCCCACGATGAAGCAGCGGTGCTCGACGCGGCCCTGCGCTCCCATCAGGACAGGTTGGTCGCCGAGTGGAAACGCGACCACGCCGACACCGTGTCCGAGCACACCCCACCATTCCCGAACGCCGTGGACGGGTTCATGAGTCTGATCCACGCCGGGTGGGACACCGACGTCGCAGCCCGACCACACGGACAACGCACCACCGTCGTCGTGCATCTCGACATCGACTCACGCATCGCCTCACTACATTTGGGCCCGCTGCTGTCCGACGCCGACCGCCAAAACCTGCTCTGCGACGCCACCTGCGAAGTGTGGTTCGAACGCGCCGGCCAGGTCATCGGTTCAGGCCAGGAGACCCGGACCATCAGCCGCCGACTACGCCGCGCCCTGGAACACCGCGACCACGGCACCTGCGTGATCCCGGGCTGCGGGGCCACCCGCGGTCTGCACGCACACCACATCACACACTGGGAAGACGGCGGACTCACCGAGCTGGCCAACCTGGTCTTGGTGTGCCCGTTCCACCACCGGCTCCATCATCGGGGTGGCATCACCATCACCGGCCCCGCCGACCGCCTCACCGTCACCGACACCTCCGGGAACCCACTCCAACCCGGGTCACTGGCCCGGCCCCCGACCACACCCCCACCCCAGGTTCCACCATGCACCGGGCCGACCGGAGAACGCGCCCAATGGTGGTGGTACACACCCTTCCAACCACCACCACCACTCACCAGCAACTAGTGGGATGACAACGACTTCTCGGTGTCCCGTCGAGCATGGGCAGACGTCGCAGTGACAGAAGTCAATTGCCCCTTAGAGCCCACCGCCCCTGGCCGTGCTGCGCAGCACCTGCGGTAGCACCCGGGACACCCCATAGAGCACGTGTGCTTCGGGGGCCACGGGTCGGATCGCGGTGTTCTTCTTGACCGACGACACGATCGCCTTGGCGACTTTATCGGGGCCGTAGCGGCGGATCGCGAACAGCTTTTCGGCCTGCGCCTGTCGTTTGGCGAGTTGTCGTGCCATGGCCGGTGGCGCGTCGAAGCGCGTGGTGTGCACGATATTGGTGTCGATGACGCCCGGGCAGATGGTCGTCAAACCCACACCGGCGGCGTCGAGTTCGGCCCGCAGGCAATCGGAGAACATGTACACCGCCGCCTTGGACGTGCAGTAGGCGTTCATCGAATGCAACGGTGCGTAGGCCGCCATCGACGACACATTCACAATGTGGCCGCCGGTGCCACGCTCGACCAGTCGACGGGCAAAAGCCCTACAGCCGTTGACAACTCCGCCGAGGTTGATATCGAGCACGCGGTCCCACTGGTCGGCCGGGGTGTCAAGGAATCGCCCGGCCTGCCCGACGCCGGCGTTGTTGACGACGATATCGGGGACGCCGTGGGCGGCGCAGACCTCGTCGGCGAATCGTTCGACAGCCTCGGCATCGGCGACGTCGAGGGTGTAGGCGTGGGCGATTCCGCCGCGGGCGGCGATCTGTGCGGCGGTGTCCTTGAGGCCGGCTTCGTCGATATCACTGACAATCAACTCCGCACCTTCACCCGCGAATGCCAACGCGGTTTCGCGGCCGATACCGCTGCCCGCTCCGGTGACCGAAACCAGTGCGTGAGAAAAGGATTCACTCGATCGACCGACCTGGGCACGCAACAAGCCGCGCGCAGCCGGGGCGCCTTCGAGGTGCTCGACCAGCTCGGTCACCGACTGCGCGAGCACCTGCGGGTGCGACATCGGAGCCCAATGGCCGGATTTGATGTCGCGGCGCCATAACCGCGACACCCACCGCGACGTCTCGTCGTAGAGGAAGGGCCGCACATAGGCGTCCTGGGTGTTGACGATGATCTGCACGGGCACGTCGTAACGTTTGGGGCGCGAACGGGCAACCGAGGGAAAGAAGTTGGCGCCGTATACCTTCAGGCCGCGTGCGGCATCATTGGCGAAATCGCCGGAGTGATGCACCCGATCGGGCACAATGCCCTTGGTCACGATCGGCCGCAGCTGCTTGGCCCCCGCCCGCACCAACGCCGGGGCCAGCAGCGGAATCGAGAAGGCAGCCATGTAGCTCAGGTGTGCCGCCTGAGATACCGAGCGCGCGAAACGTTTTGGCCGGTAAGGCTGCTTCAGCCCGTCGCGGATGTAGCGGGTCAGATGATCGGCGCTCGGACCCGATACCGAGGTGAACGAGGCGACGCGATCGCTGGCACCGGGGCGGCTCAAGTACTGCCACATCGCCGCGGAGCCCCAGTCATGACCGAGTACATGTACTGGCCCATCCGGGCTGAGTGCACCGATCACCGACGCGAAATCGTCGGCGTAGCGCTCCATCGTGTAGCTGCCGACCGGCTTGGGCACCGACGATGCGCCGACACCGCGGTTGTCATAGCGGATGATCCGGAAGCGTTCGGCAAGCAGGGGTACCACGCCGTCCCACAGCACATGGGAATCGGGCCAGCCGTGCGTGAGCACCACGGTGGGCCCGTCGGGGTTGCCCTCCTCGTAGGTGGCGATCCGGACGCCCTCGCTGCTGTCGACGTAACGCGCTGCCACCACTGTGGACCTCCGTGTCCATGGTTACTGTGACTAGAAGTAACTCATACCGCTGGTACCGCTGGAGTAAGACACTAGCCTTCCTCCAATTCCTGGCGCAGCTCCCGTTGGCGCTGGATCCGGCGCCGGGCATCGTGGTCGCGCATCCGCTGCGGGTAGCCGACCTTCTGCACGTCGTAGACCGGGATCTTGAGTTGACCGGACAGCCGGCGTGCGCCGGCCTCGCCACCGACGCGGCGGCGGGTCCATTCGCCGTCGCTGGCCACCAGGACGACCGTCAGTTCGGTGACAGTGGTCTTGGGCTCGACAAACGCTTCCACACCGGTGTGCTGCGCAGTCCACTCACGCATGTATGTCAGATCGGCGGCACCATCGGCGCGTGCGCCACGGCCGCGTCGGAGCCTGTCGAACAATCCCAACTCGGTTGCACTCCTCGCTGTGGGCGGTTCGTTCCTTCACATTCGATAGTGCCAGAGCTCGCGGGCAACCCTGAGTGAGTGACGTGCACCGGACAGTGACAGGATGGTTCAGACAAACCACCTGGGTTCCCGACTCGGTACACGACGCTGTGGTAAGCCAGAGATTCGACCCGTGCGACTGACCTTCTAGGAGTCAAAAGACATGGCCGTCTCAGTACAGATGCCCGCACTCGGTGAGAGCGTCACCGAAGGGACTGTCACTCGCTGGCTGAAACAAGAAGGCGACACAGTCGAAGTCGACGAGCCGCTACTTGAGGTTTCCACCGACAAGGTGGACACCGAGATCCCTTCGCCGGTAGCCGGAGTGCTGACCAAGATCGTCGCGCAAGAAGACGACACCGTCGAGGTCGGCGGGGAACTCGCCGTGATCGGCGAGGCAGGCGAAGAAGGCGCACCCGATCAGGAAGACTCGGCCCCCGCCGAGGCTGAACCGGAACCGGAACCCGAACCGGAACCCGAGCCCGAACCGGAAGCAGAGCCGGAACCCGAGCCCGAGCCGGCTGCGGCATCCACGGAGTCGTCCGGCGGTGGCGAGTCCACCTCTGTCACGATGCCCGAGCTCGGCGAATCGGTGACCGAAGGCACGGTCACGCGGTGGCTGAAGAAGGTCGGCGACTCTGTGGAGGTCGACGAACCTCTGGTCGAGGTGTCTACCGACAAGGTTGATACCGAGATCCCGTCGCCGGTGGCGGGGACACTGCTCAGCATCACCGCTGAGGAAGACGACACCGTCGCCGTGGGTGGCGAGCTCGCGAAGATCGGCGATAAGAGCGCCGCCGCCAGCACCCCCGAGCCCAAGCCGGAACCCGAGCCCGAGCCCAAAGCCGAAGCCAAACCAGAGCCGAAGCCCGAACCGAAACCGGAACCAAAGCCCGAGCCCAAGCCGGAACCCAAAGCCGAAGCCAAGCCCGAGCCCAAGCCGGAACCGGAGCCGAAAGCCGAGCAGTCCGGCGGCAGCGATGCAGCTCCGTATGTCACCCCGCTGGTGCGGAAGCTGGCAGGAGATAACGACGTCGACCTGGCCACAGTGAAGGGCACCGGCGTCGGTGGGCGCATCCGCAAGCAGGATGTCCTGGCGGCCGCCGAAGCCAAGGAAGCGGCCAAGAAGGCACCGCCTGCCGCACCCGCGGCAGCACCCAGTGCGGCCCCGGCGGCGGCGGCCAAGCCTGCGGCGGCCGCGAGTCCGCTGAGCCACCTGCGTGGCACCACGCAGAAGGCCAACCGGATCCGTCAGATCACGGCGAAGAAGACCAGGGAGTCGCTGCAGCAGACCGCACAGCTGACGCAGACCCACGAGGTCGACCTGACCAAGATCGTGGCGTTGCGTGCCCGCGCCAAGGCCACGTTCGCCGAGCGGGAAGGCGTCAACCTGACGTATCTGCCGTTCTTCGCGGTCGCGGTGATCGACGCACTCAAGGCGCACCCGAACGTCAACGCGAGCTACAACGAAGACACCAAGGAGATCACCTACTACGACGCCGAGCACCTGGGCTTCGCGGTAGACACCGAGCAAGGTCTGCTCTCCCCCGTGGTCCACAACGCGGGCGATTTGTCCCTCGGCGGTCTGGCCAGGGCCATCGCCGATATCGCGGCGCGGGCCCGGTCGGGCAACCTCAAACCCGACGAGTTGTCCGGTGGCACCTTCACGATCACCAATATCGGCAGCCAGGGTGCGTTGTTCGACACCCCGATCCTGGTCCCGCCGCAGGCGGCGATGCTGGGCACCGGTGCCATCGTCAAGCGTCCGCGGGTGGTCGTCGACGGTAACGGCAACGAGTCGATCGGCGTCCGGTCGATCTGCTACCTACCCCTGACCTATGACCACCGACTGGTCGACGGCGCCGACGCAGGACGGTTCCTGACCACCATCAAGAAGCGGCTCGAAGAGGGAGCGTTCGAGGCCGACCTCGGACTGTAAGCCGTGGCAAAAGCTGTCGTCGCCATTGCGGGTTCTTCTGGGCTGATCGGTTCGGCGTTGGTTTCGGCGCTGCGCGCCAGTGACCACCGGGTGTTGCGCATCGTGCGTCGCGCCCCGTCGAATGCCGATGAGCTGCACTGGAACCCGGATACCGGTGAATTCGATTCCGCCGGCCTGGCGGGTGTCGATGCCGTGGTCAACCTGTGCGGGGTCAGCGTCGCCGCCAGTCGGTGGTCGGGCGCCTTCAAACAGCGCCTCCGCGATAGCCGCATCACCCCCACCGAGGTGCTGTCAGCTTCCGTGGCCGCCGCAGGCGTGCCCACCTTGATCAATGCCAGCGCGGTCGGTTTCTACGGCGACACCGGCGACCGCGTCGTCGACGAAACCTCAACGGCGGGAACCGGTTTCCTGGCCACGTTGTGTATCGACTGGGAGGCCGCGGCCGCGCCGGCCGAAGCTGCGGGCACCCGCGTGGTGCTGGCCAGGACGGGACTCGTGCTGTCCCCGTCGGGCGGGATGCTGAGTCGGCTCAAACCGCTGTTCAAGTTCGGCCTCGGCGCCCGCCTCGGCAACGGCCGCCAATACATGCCGTGGATCAGCCTCGAAGACGAAGTCCGCGCCCTGCTGTTCACGATCGCCCACGACGAGGTGTCGGGACCGGTGAATCTGACCGGTCCCGCGCCGGTGACCAATGCCGAGTTCACCGCCGCACTCGGCCGCGCCGTCAACCGGCCCACACCGCTACCGGTGCCCGCTTTCGTCATCCGCACGGCGCTCGGCGAATTCGCCGACGAGGGCCTGCTGACCGGCCAGCGCGCGATTCCCGCCGCCCTCGAGCGGGCCGGGTTCACGTTCCATCACGACACCATCGGTGAGGCGCTGGCGTACGCCACCGTGCGTGCGGGCTAGCGCTAGTACCGTCGAAGTATGCAATCCATTCGGTCCAGTACGGCACCGGTCAGCGTTCGTCAGCTGGGCACTGTCGACTATCTGACGGCGTGGCAGTTGCAACGCGATGCCGCCGACGCGCGCATCGCCGGCGGACCGGACACCTTGTTTTTGCTCGAACATCCGCCGGTGTACACCGCGGGTAAACGCACCGAACCGCATGAGCGGCCGCAAGACGGTATCCCCGTCGTGGACACCGATCGCGGTGGCAAGATCACCTGGCACGGCCCCGGCCAACTGGTGGGTTATCCGATCGTGGGCCTGGCTCAACCCCTCGATGTGGTGAATTTCGTTCGTCGCCTTGAGGAATCGCTCATCGGTGTGTGCAGTGAACTTGGTCTCGACGCCGGCCGGGTCGATGGCCGCTCCGGGGTATGGCTACCGGCGGATGATCTGCGACCCGCCCGCAAGATCGGCGCCATCGGCATCCGGGTGGCACGGGCGACCACACTGCACGGCTTCGCCCTGAACTGCGATTGCGACCTTTCGGCGTTCGGCGCGATCGTGCCATGCGGTATCGCCGACGCCGGCGTCACCTCGCTATCCGCCGAACTGGGCAGGCCCGTCGGTGTCGAGGAGGTACGCGCCGCGGTGGCCGAGGCGGTCTGTGACGCACTCGACGGCGCTGCGCCCGTCCACCAGGACACCCCTGCGCGCGTAGCATCGTCACAGTGAGCGTGGTCCCAGAGGGAAGAAAACTGCTGCGTCTTGAGGTCCGCAACGCGCAGACCCCGATCGAACGTAAGCCGTCCTGGATCAAGACCCGCGCCAAGATGGGTCCGGAGTACACCGAGCTGAAAGCCCTCGTCAAGCGCGAGGGCCTGCACACAGTGTGTGAAGAAGCCGGTTGCCCGAACATCTACGAATGCTGGGAAGACCGCGAGGCCACCTTCCTGATCGGCGGCGAGCAGTGCACCCGTCGCTGCGACTTCTGCCAGATCGACACCGGTAAGCCCGCCGACCTCGACCGTGACGAGCCCCGTCGGGTCGCCGAAAGCGTGCAGGCCATGGGGTTGCGCTACTCGACGGTGACGGGCGTGGCCCGCGATGATCTGCCCGACGGTGGCGCGTGGCTGTATGCCGAGACCGTGCGTCAGATCAAGAAGCTCAACCCGTCGACGGGTGTGGAACTGCTCATCCCCGACTTCAACGGTATCGCCGAGCAGCTGATCGAGGTTTTCGAGTCCCGGCCAGAAGTGTTGGCGCACAACGTCGAAACGGTGCCGCGCATCTTCAAGCGGATCCGCCCGGCGTTCCGCTACCAGCGCAGCCTCGACGTGTTGACCGACGCCCGCGAGTTCGGCCTGGTGACCAAGTCCAACCTGATCCTCGGCATGGGGGAAACCCCCGAGGAGGTGCGGGTGGCGCTGACCGATCTGCACAACGCGGGCTGCGACATCATCACCATCACCCAGTATCTGCGGCCGTCGCTGCGCCACCATCCGGTGGAGCGCTGGGTCAAACCCGAGGAATTCGTCGAGCATGCGGCGTTCGCCGAGGGCCTCGGATTCGCTGGGGTGCTGTCGGGTCCACTGGTCCGGTCCTCCTATCGAGCCGGCCGGCTGTACGCCCAGGCGGCGCAGCGCTCAACCACCACCAGCTGAGCCGTATCCTGTGTAGTTATGGCCAAATCCTCCAATACCGCCGCGAAGAAAGCGGCCGACAAGGCCGCTAAGGCCGAGGCGAAGACGGCCCGCAAGGCCGCGTCGAAACAGCGGCGCAGCCAGCTGTGGCAGGCGTTCCAGATGCAGCGCAAAGAAGACAAGCGCCTGCTCCCGTACATGATCGGTGCGTTCGTGGTGATCGTCGCTGCGTCCGTTGCCGCCGGTGTGGTCATCGGCGGCTTCACCATGTTCATGCTGATTCCGCTCGGTGTGCTGCTCGGCGCCCTGGTCGCCTTCATCATCTTCGGTCGTCGCGCGCAGAAGTCGGTCTACCGCAAGGCCGAGGGCCAAACCGGCGCCGCGGCGTGGGCACTGGACAACCTGCGGGGTAAGTGGCGGGTCACCCCCGGTGTCGCCGCGACGGGACACTTCGACGCCGTGCACCGGGTGATCGGTCGGCCCGGCGTGATCTTCGTCGCCGAGGGTTCGGCCACCCGGGTCAAGCCGCTGCTGGCCCAGGAGAAGAAGCGCACCGCCCGGCTGGTCGGCGATGTGCCGATCTACGACATCGTGGTGGGCAACGGTGAGGGTGAGGTGCCGCTGGCCAAGCTGGAGCGCCACCTGACGAAGCTGCCCGCCAACATCACCGTCAAGCAGATGGATTCCCTGGAGTCCCGGCTCGCCGCGCTCGGCACCAAAGTCGGGCCGGCCGCCATGCCGAAGGGGCCGATGCCCGCCGGCGCGAAAGTTCGTGGCGTTCAGCGATCGGTGCGCCGCAAGTAGCTGTGTCATGACTCTGCCCTCTTGATCTGTTTTCGTTAGCAACGAAATCTGCCAATAGCCCGACGGTGAAACCGTTGGCCCGATATTGTTCGTCTCGCGCCGAGCGCGGTGCGAAAGCGCAGGCTAACTAACACGTCTCGGGGGAATGTATGTGTACGGCATGTCAATGGGCGCCTCATTTCGCCGCGTATGGCACCGGCAAGATCGCCTCGCGCCGGACGGTGTTGAAGACCGCGACCGTGGTTGCCGCGGCAGCTGCGATCACCGCCTGCGCTCCGACCACGAAGTCCCCGGCACCGAGTGGCGGCTCCGATGCCGCGCCAACCGGTTCCGGAGCGAATGCCGAAGGCGCGGCGGACTTCGTGTTCCACAACGGGCGGGTCTATACCGTCGCGGGTCCCTCGCCGTGGGCGGAAGCCGTCGCCGTCAAGGGCAACACCATCACCCACGTCGGCGATGACACGGGCGCAATGGCACAGGCGGGCCCGAACACCCGGGTGATCGACCTGGGCGGCAGGCTGTTGATGCCGGGATTCGTCGAAGCGCACACCCACCCGTTCATGGGTGCCTTCCTGACATCAGGGCTCGATCTGCAGCTACCGACCGGCGCCGACGCCCTGGCGGCCATCGAGAAGTACGCCAAGGAGAATCCCGAGGGTCCGATACGCGGATTCGGTTGGCGGGTCGACATGTTCGGACCCGAGGGACCCACCCGCGCGGACCTGGACCGCATCCTGCCGGACCGGCCCGCTTTCTTCTTCGCCATCGACGGCCACAGCCTGTGGGTCAATAGCAAGGCGCTGCAGATGGCGGGGGTCGACCGCAACACCCCCGATCCCATCCCCGGATTCAGCTATTACATGCGGGACAAAAACGGTGATCCCACCGGCTACGTCCTCGAAGTAGTCGCCGAACTCAACGTCGTCAACGCCGTCGAGCCGATCTCCGCCGACACCATGGCCAAGCTGCTCGCGTCCTGGACACCGAAGGCATCGGCGGCGGGAATCACCTCGGTTTTCGATGCCGGGGTGCCGCCCATCGGCGAAGACCAGGCCGCGATTATCGGGCTGTACACCGCAGCAGAGCAACGCGGTGAACTGCCGTTCCGGGTGATTGCCTCCTACAGCGTCAAGGGACCGCCGATTGACGATGCGGTCGCCAAGATGACTGAGGTCCGTGACCGCATCTCGACCGAGCTGGTGCAGGCGCCCGTGCTCAAGATCGTCGGCGACGGCACTCAGGGTGGTTACACCGCGTGGCTGCTGGAGCCGTATGCGGATAAACCCGACTCCACCGGCGGTTCACCGTTCACCGTCGAGCAATGGCACAAAATTGTGCGCGAGGCCGATGCGGCGGGATTCGACCTGCACATGCACGCCTGTGGCGAACACACCGCCCGCGTGGCACTGGATGCCGTTCAGGAGGCGATCGCGGCGAACCCGCCGCGTGACCGCAGGCACGCCATCGCTCACCTGGTCTACGTCGAGGATCCCGATAATCAACGATTCGGTGAGCTCGGCGTCATCGCCCAGTTCTCCGCGAACTGGATGTCGGCCGATCCGGACACCATCCAGAATATGGGCGCACGTTACGGATCCCCCCGCAAGGAGCTGCTTTACCGTCCGCAGGAGGTGCTCAAATCCGGCGGCCGCATCTCCTTGGGGACCGATTGGCCGGCCGCAGGCTACTTCTCCACCTATAAGCCGCTGGATTCCATCCAGATCGGCGTCACGCGCCAGTTGATCGGTAAGGCTGACAATCCGGTATTGGCCCCGGCTGACCAGGCGCTGTCAGTCGCCGAGGCCGTGCACGCCAACACCATGGGCGCCGCCTACCAGATCCGCCTCGACGACAAAGTGGGCTCACTGGAGGTCGGCAAGCTTGCCGACATGATCATCCTGGACAAGAACATCCTGGAGATCGACCCGCACGATATTCACACGGCACAGGTGGCGATGACGATGATGAACGGCCAGATCCGCCAGGAGGCCTGAGCGACGGACCTGCTAGCGCCGCACGACCGCGGTCAAGGTCAGCCGGTCCTGGAAGCCGCGGCCGTCGGCGTCGGTGAACAGCGCAGGGATCACCAGGGCCAGTAACAGCCCGCGTGCCACGGCACGGCCGAGGCCAACACCGCCTGGCCTGTCCACGGGGACCACCAACAGTCCGAGCGCGTACTGCCCCGGCGTGAAACCGAACAGCCGCACCGTCGCGGCACCGATGACGAACCAGATGCCGAGCACGGCCGTCGACACCATCGCCGCCGAGATCAGGCCCACCTCCATGGCCAGCGCGGCCAGCCCGTACGCGATGAACCAGTCGACCAGCAGGGCAAGGAAGCGGCGACCCGATCGGGCCAGTGAGCGCGGCCCTGATTCGGGCAGGCCGAGGGCTTCACCGGGATAGCCGGCGGCTTGGCTCGGGTCCGCGGATGCTGGGCCGGAGAGCCAGGAGGAGATCGAACGGGCCATGTTGTCAGCATAGGGATAACTGGATTGCGTAACGTTGGCGCAACGTCCGTTTGACTGGCCGGTAACACTGCCTTCATAGCGTCAATCAGCGGGTGCAATACAGACCTGGTCTCTTTACACGCGCAAAGGAGCATTCAGTGGCAGAAAAGACCGCCGACGACATCATCAAGCAGATCAAGGACGAGAAGGTCGAGTACGTCGACATCCGGTTCTGTGATCTGCCGGGTGTCGTCCAGCACTTCTCGATCCCGGCTTCGGCCTTCGACGAGAGTGTGTTCGAGGACGGATTGGCATTCGACGGCTCATCGGTTCGCGGTTTCCAGTCGATCCACGAATCCGACATGATGCTGTTGCCGGATCCCGAGACCGCGCGGATCGATCCGTTCCGCGCGGCCAAGACGTTGAACCTGAACTTCTTCGTCCACGACCCGTTCACGCGCGAGGCATACTCGCGTGACCCGCGCAACGTCGCCCGCAAGGCCGAGAACTACCTGACGAGCACCGGTATCGCCGACACCTGCTTCTTCGGTGCCGAGGCCGAGTTCTACATCTTCGACTCGGTCACCTTCGACTCGAATATCAACGGCACCTCCTACGAGGTGGATTCCGAGTCCGGTTGGTGGAACACCGGCGAACCGTTCGAGGCCGACGGCGGCCCCAACCTCGGCTACAAGGTCCGTCCCAAGGGCGGCTACTTCCCCGTCGCACCCTATGACCACTACGTCGACCTGCGCGACGAGATGGCCACCAACCTGCAGAACGCCGGCTTCATCCTGGAGCGCGGTCACCACGAGGTCGGTACCGGCGGGCAGACCGAGATCAACTACAAGTTCAACACCCTGCTGCACGCGGCCGACGATGTGCTGTTGTTCAAATACATCATCAAGAACACGGCATGGAAGAACGGTAAGACCGTCACCTTCATGCCCAAGCCGCTCTTCGGTGACAACGGCTCGGGTATGCACGCCCACCAGTCGCTGTGGAAAGACGGTAAGCCGTTGTTCCACGACGAGTCCGGTTACGCCGGCCTCTCAGACCTGGCGCGGCACTACATCGGCGGCATCCTGCACCACGCGCCGTCGCTGCTGGCGTTCACCAACCCGACCACGAACTCCTACAAGCGTCTGGTCCCGGGTTACGAGGCCCCGATCAACCTGGTCTACAGCCAGCGAAATCGTTCGGCCTGCGTCCGCATCCCGATCACCGGTAACAACCCGAAGGCCAAGCGGCTCGAATTCCGTTGCCCCGACAGCTCGGGTAACCCGTACCTGGCGTTCGCGGCCATGCTGATGGCCGGCATCGACGGCATCAAGAAGAAGATCGAGCCGTTGTCGCCGGTGGACAAGGACCTCTACGAGCTGCCGCCGGACGAGGCCGCCAACATCCCGCAGGCCCCGACATCGCTGTCGGCGGTGATCGATCGCCTCGAAGAGGATCACGAATACCTCACCGAGGGTGGTGTTTTCACGCCCGACCTGATCGAGACCTACATCTCCTACAAGCGGGAGAACGAGATCCTGCCGGTGCAGATCCGTCCGCACCCGTACGAGTTCGCGCTCTACTACGACGTTTAAAGCCGACGTCTAAGTCACACATCTCAAAGGGCCGGGTGGTGTTCGCACCACCCGGCCTTTTAGTGTTCAAGACCGTGCCTGACAGGAATTTGCCCGACAACACGATTGCCTACGTCGACCAGGCATTGTTTTTGTCGATGCGGGCCAACGGCACCGAGCACGGCATCCAGTGCACGTGGGTCTATGACCGCGCCGTCGATATTGACGGGTTGCGCCGGTTGAACGACAACCTCGCCCACGGGTTGCTCGGCAGGCGCATCGAACGCTCCGCCCTCCCATTCGGCCGGCACCGCTGGGTCGCGGTCAACACCTCCCCCGGTATCGATATCGCCGCGGCCCGACCGCGCGCCGAGCTGCGGTCCTGGGTCGACGAGCGCGCCGAGCTGCCCACCGATGCCGAGTTCGGTCCCAGCTGGCATCTTTCTGTCCTGCCCATGGGTGACGACGGAACCGCGGTCACCCTGGTGGCCTCCCACAGCGTGATCGACGCCGTCGGGCTCTGTCGTGCACTGGCCGACGCCGTCGGGGGCGTCACGCACGATTACGGTTATCCGCCGCCCGGCTCGCGGCTGCGGTCACGGGCCCTGCGCGAAGACAGCCGCCAAACCGCAAGGGATATCCCTAAAGTCGCGCACGGGCTGGCCACCGCCGCGAAGATCGCGGTCCGCACCGCTCGGGAGTCGACAAAGTCCGACGCGCCACCGCCGGCCTCCCACGCCAAGACACGCGACGGACAGATCGCGGTTGTCGCGACGGCGACGGTCCACATCGACCAGGCCGACTGGGACGCCCGCGCGGTGGCGCTCGGCGGATCGAGTAACTCGTTGTTCGCCGGATTCTGCGCGCAGCTCGCGCAGAAGGTCGGACGCCTCGGTGCCGCGACCGGGCTGGTCAGCCTGACCTATCCGGTCAACGACCGCACCGAGGGCGATACCCGCGCCAATGCGCTGCGCGCCGTGGACTTCACCGTCGACCCCCGCGGGGTGACCGACGATCTGCGCGCGGTCCGGGAAAAGACCAAGGAAGCACTGACTCACGGGCTCGGGATTTTCGAGGAGCTCGAGGCTGGTTTCGCGTTGACCCCGTTGATCCCCAAGACCGCGATCCGCAACGCGCCTGCCGGCGCGGTGTGGTTCGCCAGCCTGCCGGTCGGCTGCTCGAATCTGGGCGATATCGACCCGGCGGTGACGCGGGCCGACGGCACCGAAGCCGGGTCGGTGTCGATTCGACTGCTGAAGCAGAATCTCACCACCAGCAATCATGACGTCCGCTACGGCGAGCTCTATCTGATGTCGGGCCGGGTCTGCGGGAAGGTCTTCATCACGGTCCGATTCAACCGGCCCGGTGCGGACGTGTCGGGCCCCGACCTGCGCGAGCTCATCGTGGCCACCCTCGGCGACTTCGCCCTTACTGGCACCGTGGACTGAGCCGATATCGATGCGAATTCTCCTACAACGAGTGTCGTCGGCGAGTGTGACCGTTGCCGGCGAGGTGGTCGGCGCGATCGCTCCGCAGACCCAGGGACTGCTCGCGCTGGTCGGGGTGACCCATGACGATGACGTCGAAAAAGCCCGCCGGATGGCCGAAAAGCTCTGGCAGCTAAGGATTCTCGACGACGAACGCAGCGCCGCCGACATCGGCGCACCCATCCTGGTGGTCAGCCAGTTCACCCTGTATGCCAACACGGTCAAGGGCCGGCGACCGTCGTGGAATGCCGCCGCGCCCGGCCACGTCGCAGAACCGTTGGTCACCGCGTTCACCGATGCCCTGCGCGCATTGGGCGCGCAGGTGGCCACGGGGGTGTTCGGTGCGGATATGCAGGTGGCCCTCGTCAACGACGGTCCAGTGACGGTGTTGTTGGAGATGTAATCTCCTGGAATTATTCGGACTCCGGTCCGGATAGTAGGCTCACAGCTATGACACAGCAATTGGACGCCCGACTCAACCCGCACGCCCCCGCTGTCCTGAGCCTCTTCCGCGTGATCTTCGGACTGCTTTTCCTCTGCCACGCCGTGTCGCACCTGTTCGGCTGGCCCGCCGCCGCAGGCCCGGCGGCTGCCGTGGGGTCATTCCCCTTCTGGTGGGCAGGCCTGCTCGAACTGGTGACCGGCATCCTGATCACCATCGGACTGTTCACCCGGATCGCCGCCTTCGTGGCCTCAGGGATCATGGCGTTCGCCTACTTCACTCAGCACATCGAGGCCGGCTTCCCACCGATCGTCAGCGGTGAAGCCGCGGTGCTCTACTGCTTCGCGTTCTTCCTGCTGGTGTTCACCGGCGGCGGGCTGTACGCGCTGGACTCCCGCCGTCAGGTGTCGAGTCGTAAATCCTTGCGGTAGCGCTTCATCCCGTCGATCTTGTCCGCGAGCGGCGCGTCGGGGCCGGTGTAGAACATCCACGGCATGGTGACGATGCCGGTGATACCGCCAGCCTCGGCGCGCTCGAAATGTTCCGGGGTGAAGGCGTCGGTCAGTGGCGTCAACACCGTGAAACCATCCATTCCCAAACCCTTTTCGGCACGGATCTCGCGGACCCGCGCCACCCGCACCAGCGCCTGGTCGGTGGAGATCAGATCACCGATCCAGCCGTCGTTGCGCGCGGCCCGCTGTAACGCGATCTCAGACAGCCCACCACCGTAGATCGGGATAGGCGGCGGCGTCGGCTGCATTTCGAGTCGGGGTGTCTGGTAGAACTCGCCGTCGAATTCGGTCCAGCCCGGCTTCCACAGCTCCTTCATCAGTTCGAGCATTTCGTCGGTGCGCTTACCGCGCCGATCGAAGCGCTGACCCAGCAGGGTGAACTCTTCCTCGCACCAGCCGACGCCGATACCGAGCTGCAATCGGCCCTCGGCGAGATAGGCCGCGGTACCAATGGATTTCGCGGCCGTGTAGGGCTCGCGCATACCGGGAATGTAAACGGTGGTGACGAATTTCAGCCGGGTGGTCACCTGCGCGACGGCCCCGATCAACACCCACGGATCCGGCCAATCGGTGAAAGGTTCCCAGCGCCGCTTACCGTCCTTGGTGTAGGGATAGGGCGTGGCCAACGTCTCCAGGTTGATCACGTGATCAGGGATGGCCAGCCCGTCGTATCCGAGATCGTCTGCGGCCTTGGCGATATCGATCGCTTGGCGGGTGTCCAGGAACGCTGCGCTGACGTAGTGCTGTAACGCCATCAGTTGACCTCCCTGGCCCAGACGGGCCTGATGAATACGCCCTCGGCTTCGACGGTGTGTCCTTCGGCATCCGAAATGAAGCCGCGCGCAAAGGTTTTCACACCCTCAACACGGTCGATGTAGGCCTCGGCACGCAGTGCGCCCAGTGGTGTCCCGCGCAGGTAGCGGCAGGTGATGGTGCCGGTGAAGTTCGGCTTGGTCATCCCCGCGCTGGCCGCCTCACCCAGGATGTGATCGAGCACCAATGCCGAGACACCGCCGTGCACATGTCCCGGTGGACCCTCATAGGCCGCACCGAGTTCGAAATCCGACCAGCACCGAAGATCGGGGTCGGTATGAATCACCAGCGGCGGCGCCATCGCATTGCGCACCCCGATCACCGGGTTACCCCAGGCCTGACCGCGACCGTCGACGGCATAGCGCACCCCGTAGGGGCCTTCGGACTGCTTCGTCCGCAGTCGCTCGGTCACCGCGTCGATGGCCAACTGGACCTCGCGGATGGTGTCGTCGTCGACCTGGGTACGGATCGCCGCGTCGAGCAGTTCGCGCACGGACTGGGTAAATGGTGCATACAGCGCCTTCTGCCGGTCGAACTCGGCACTGTCGATCGCCTCGTGCGTGAACTGATGCACCCGTGTGAACTCCTGACCGTCGCCCGCCCCTTGCTGTCCTTAATAACATCAAGGGGTCTACGAAACCTTCGGCGGGGTGCGCAGGGGTGCTAAATCAGTCTCCGAACACCTTGCGCACAACGGCCTTCGCCCGGCGGGTGACGCGTAGATAGTTATCGAGGAATTCGCTGCCGTCATCGTTGGGCCAACCCGCTGCCACCGCCACCGCGTTGAGCTGGCGGCCAGGGCCGGGCAGTTGATCGGTCGGTTTGCCCTTGACGAGCACCAGCGCATTACGGGCCCTGGTCGCGGTCAACCAGGCTTGCCGCAGCAGATCGACATCGCCCTCGGCGATCAGTTCGGCAGCGCCGATGGCGTCGAGTGATTCCAACGTGGATGTGTTGTGCAGGGCCGGAATTCGGTGCGCAAACCTCAACGCCAACAGCTGCACGGTCCACTCGACATCGGCCAGTCCCCCGCGTCCCAGCTTGGTATGGGTGTTGGGGTCGGCGCCGCGGGGCAGGCGCTCGGCGTCGACGCGGGCCTTGATCCGCCGGATCTCCTGGACGGCGTCGGTCGAGACCCCACCGGACGGGTATCTGGTCTTATCGATCAACACCAGGAAGCGCCCACCCAGGTCAAGGTCACCGGCCACCCGGTGCGCGCGGAGCAGCGCCTGGATCTCCCAGGGCTGCGCCCACTGTTGGTAATACGCGGCGTAGGACGCCAAGGTGCGCACCAACGGTCCGTTGCGGCCCTCGGGCCGCAGGTTGATGTCGACTTCCAGTGGCGGGTCCGCGCTCGGGGTGCCCAGCAGCGCCCGTACCTGCTCGGCAACGGTCACCGACCATTTCACCGCGGCCGCGTCATCGAAACCGTCGGTGGCTTCGCAGACGAACATGACGTCGGCGTCGCTGCCGTAGCCGAGTTCGCCGCCGCCGAGGCGCCCCATCCCGATCACCGCGATCGTCGCGGGGACCCGGCCGTCGGCCGGGGTGTTGGCGCGGATGACCGCTTCCAGCGCGGCCTGCAGCACGGCCACCCAGATCGACGTCAAAGCCCGGCAGACCTCACGCACGTCGAGCATGCCGAGCAGGTCCGCCGATGCGACCCTGGCCAACTCGCGGCGGCGCAGCGTGCGGGCTGCGGCAATCGCTTTCATCGGATCGGGCTGGCGCCCGGCCGCGGCGACCAGCGCCCTCGCCACCACATCGGGCTCGACGTCGAGGAGCTTGGGACCGGCGGGGCCGTCGGCGTAGGACTGGATGACCTCCGGGGCCCGCATCAGCAGTTCGGGGACATAGGCCGATGTGCCCAACACGTGCATCAACCGTTTGGCCACGGCGCTTTCGTCGCGCAGCGTGCTCAGATACCACCGCTGTTCGGCCAGCGCCTCGCTGACCCGGCGATAGGCCAGCAGGCCGCCGTCGGGGTCGGGAGTATCGGAAAGCCAGTCCAGCAGGGTCGGCAACAGCACCGCCTGGACCCGTCCGCGGCGTCCGCTCTGATTGGCCATCGCGGACAGATGGGTCAGCGCAGAGGCCGGCGACTGGTAGCCAAGGGCGGCGAGCTGACGTTCGGCGGCGTCGGCGGTCATCCCCGAGGTGATATCGACTGACCCGCCAAGGGATTCCAGCAGCGGTTGGTAGAACAGCTTGGCGTGCAGCCGCGACACCCGCAGGCTCTGGCGCCGCATTTCCTCACGCAACACCCCGAGCGCGTCGTGCTGCCCGTCGGGACGCACATGCGCGGCCCGGGCCAGCCAGCGCAGCGCCTCATCGTCATCGGGGGCAGGCAGCATATGCGTGCGTTTGAGCCGCTGCAGCTGCAGTCGGTGCTCGAGTAACCGCAGGAATTCGTACGACGCAGTCATATTGGCGGCATCGTCGCGACCGACGTACCCGCCGGCGCCAAGCGCGGCCAGCGCTTCCACCGTCGACGTGACATGCAGGGATTCATCGGTGCGGCCGTGCACCAATTGCAGCAGTTGCACCGCGAATTCGACATCGCGCAGCCCGCCGGTGCCCAGCTTGATCTCACGGGCGCGCACGTCGGCGGGCACCAGTTGTTCGACCCGACGGCGCATCGCCTGCACATCGGCGACGAAATCCTCACGCTCGCAGGCCATCCAGACCATCGGCATCATCGCGGCCATGTACTGCCTGCCCAATTCGGCATCGCCGACGGCGGGCCGCGCCTTCAACAGCGCCTGGAACTCCCAGGTTTTGGCCCAGCGTTCGTAGTATGCGATGTGGCTCTCCAGCGTCCGGACCAGCTGGCCGTGTTTGCCTTCGGGCCGCAGCGCGGCGTCGACCTCGAAGAAGGTCTCCGAGCCCAGCCGCATCATCTCCCCGGCCACGCGGGTGGTGATCGCGTCCGCGGTCTCTGCGACGAAGATGATGTCGACGTCACTGACATAGTTCAGTTCCCGCGCCCCGCATTTGCCCATCGCGATGACCGCGAGGCGAGGTGCCGGGGTGCCCTCTTTGCAGACCGTCGCGACGGCCACCTGTAGCGCCGCGCCCAGCGCCGCGTCCGCCAGATCGGAGAGGTGGCTGCCGACGGTGGCGAAGGCCAGCACGGGTTCGTTTTCCACCGTGGGCGCCACATCGAGTGCGGCCAGCACCAGCAGCCGGTCACGGTAGAGCTTCTGCAGTGCGGGAAGGACCGCCGCTCTGAGGTTTTCGGTGGCTGGTATCCGGGTGACGCAGTCGGTGAACATCCGGGTGAGTTCGTCGGCGGACGGTAACTCCACCCGGCCCTGCAGCAGATGCCAGGACTGCGGGTGGGCGACCAGGTGATCACCGAGCGCCAGCGAGGACCCCAGGACCGCGAACAGCCGGCCACGCAGGCTGCGGTCCTTGATCACCGCGGTGTTGAGCTCATCCCAGTCCGCGCCTGCCGCATCGGCCAGCCGGACCATGGCGCGCAGCGCGGCATCGGCGTCGGGCGCGCGCGACAGCGACCACAACAGTTCGACATGGGCGTCGGTGGTCCAGCCAAGTCGCGCCAGATCGTTACGAGCGGGCGGCTCCACCAGTCCGAGCCGGCCTACGCTGGGCAGCTTGGGACGCTGCGTCGCAGGTTTGGCCACGACAAAACGGTATCTCACCGGCGGGGCCGTTTGGGACACCCGCAGGCGGCGCACGGTGCGAAGCGCTACCGCGACCGGCTACAGCGACAGATAGGTCTTCCGCTCGAACGGAGTGACCTGGCTGCGGTAGTTCTCCCACTCCGCACGCTTGTTGCGCAGGAAGAAGTCGAAAACGTGCTCGCCCAACGCCTCGGCGACCAGTTCGGAGCCTTCCATTTCGGTCAGCGCCAGACCGAGGCTGGACGGCAGCTCCCGGTAGCCCATTGCGCGGCGCTCCTCAGGCGTCAGGCTCCAGACGTTGTCCTCGGCCTGCGGTCCGAGCACGTAGCCCTTCTCCACGCCGCGCAGACCCGCAGCGAGCAGCACCGCAAACGTCAGATACGGGTTGCAGGCCGAATCCGGGCTGCGCACCTCGATACGCCGCGATGACGATTTGCGCGGGGTGTACATCGGCACACGCACCAGAGCCGAACGGTTGGCGGCCCCCCAGGACGCGGCCGTCGGGGCCTCCCCGCCCTGGACCAGTCGCTTGTAGGAGTTCACCCACTGATTGGTGACGGCGCTGATCTCCGAGGCGTGCTCCAGGATGCCGGCGATGAACGACTTGCCCACGTCGGAGAGCTGCAGCGGGTCATCAGGGCTGTGGAACGCGTTGGATTCACCCTCGAACAGGCTCATGTGGGTGTGCATCGCCGAGCCCGGGTACTCGGTGAAGGGCTTGGGCATGAACGACGCCCGCACGCCCTCTTTCAGCGCGACCTCTTTGACGACGTAGCGGAACGTCATCACGTTGTCAGCCATCGACAGCGCGTCGGCGTACCGCAGGTCGATCTCCTGCTGGCCGGGGGCGCCTTCGTGGTGGCTGAACTCCACCGAGATGCCCATCGACTCCAGCGCGTCGATGGCGTGGCGCCGGAAGTTCGGCGCCGAATCGTGCACGGCCTGGTCAAAGTAGCCGCCGTTATCGGCCGGGACGGGCTCGGAGCCGTCATACGGTCCCGGCTCCAGCAGGAAGAACTCGATCTCGGGGTGCACGTAGCAGGAGAAGCCGAGGTCGCTGGCCTTGGCGAGCTGGCGGCGCAGCACGTGCCGCGAGTCCGCCCAGGACGGCGAACCGTCGGGCATGGTGATATCGCAGAACATGCGCGCGGAATGGTGATCGCCGCCGCTGGTGATCCACGGCAGCACCTGGAAGGTGGACGGATCGGGCCGGGCCACGGTGTCCGATTCCGAGACGCGGGCGAAGCCTTCGATGGACGAACCGTCGAAGCCGATGCCCTCCTCGAAAGCGCCCTCGAGTTCGGCCGGCGCGATCGCGACAGACTTGAGGAATCCGAGCACATCGGTGAACCACAACCGGACGAAGCGGATATCGCGTTCCTCCAGCGTGCGGAGGACAAACTCCTTCTGACGATCCATGACCGCGAGCGTATGCACCGGCTGTTAATTCTGTGTTACGGCGCTGGATCTACTAGCAGTGCAGGTTGTCTGGCGGCGGTGTCAGATCGACGAAATAACGCACGACGGCGGTGTCGAGGCACTGATATCCGTTGAACACGGCGGTGTGCTGAGTGCCCTCGAAGGTGATCAGTGGGGCGCCCAACTGCTGCGCCAGGTTCACCCCGGCCTGGTACGGCGTCGCCGGATCGTGCGTGGTGGAGACGACGACGACCTTGCCCGGCGGCACCGGCGCGGCCGGGCCGGGGCTCGACGTCGCGGGCACCGGCCAGAACGAGCAGATATCGCGGGGGGCGTAACCGGTGAACGCGCCGTAGGACAGGAACGGCGCGACTTCGCGGATTTGCTGGTCGGCTTGGGCCCAGACGGCCGGATCCGTCGGCGACGGGTCGTCAACGCAGCGGACCGCATTGAACGCATCCTGCAGGTTGCGGTAATGCCCGTCGGGCCCACGGCCCTGGTACTCGTCAGCGAGCAGCAGCAGATCGGTTGCGTCGCTACCGCGCTGCAATCCGAGTAACCCGCTGGTGAGGTATTTCCAGTACTGCTTCGAGTACAGCGCATTGACGGTGCCGGTGATGGCATCGGCATAGCTCAACCCCCGCGGGTCCGACGTTGGGCCCGGTGTGGCGACCAGAGGGTCAACCAGTGCGTGATAGCGGTTGACCCATGCCGCGGGGTCTTGGCCCAGCGGGCAGCCGGGCGAAAGCGCGCAGTCTGCGGCGTAGTCGTTGAATGCCGTCTGGAAGCCGGCCATCTGTCGGATGTTCTTCTCGACCGGGCCGAGGCTCGGATCGATCGCGCCGTCGAGCACCATCGCCCTGACATGATCGCCGAACTGCTCGACGTAGGACGTGCCGATATCGGTGCCGTAACTAAAGCCCAGGTAGTTGATCTGGTCGTCACCGATGACCCGTCGGACGGTGTCGATATCGCGGGCCGCTTCCGCGGTACCGACACCAGCCAAGAACGCCGGGCCCATCCGCTGCGCGCACTGGTCGACGAACTGTTGGTAGAGCGCCTCGATATGGGCGACGCCGGCCGGGCTGTAATCGGCCATCGGTTCACGGCGCCAGGCATCGAATTCGGCGTCGGTGCGACAGCGCAGTTGCGGGGTGGAATGTCCGACGCCGCGTGGGTCGACACCGACGAGGTCGAAATGTTCGGTGATCTCGGTGCCCGCCAGGGCGGTACCCATCCCCGCGACGCTGTCCACCGCCGACGCCCCTGGCCCGCCAGGATTGATGAACAGCGATCCGATCCGCGATCCCGTCGCCGGGATCCGGATCACGGCGAGGTTGGCCAGCGCTTCGCCCCCGCTGCCACCGACAGCCACCATGGTGCACAGCGCGGTCGGCGGCCCGTCACCGCCGGTGAAGAACGCCGAGCAATCGCTCCAATTCTGCTGTGGCGCAGCCGGATCGGGCGCCCCTTCCGGGGTGGCCATCGCCACCGGCAGCGGTGCGACGGTGATCAGTGCGCAGGCAAGCAGCACTGAGCCCACTGATCCAACGCGCCGCATCCGCACATGGTCGCATGAGCGCGCCGACCGAGCGGCGCGAGACGGTAACGCTAGGGTCTCAGTCCGGGCACGGCCGGGTCAGCATTTCGAATCGGGTGGCGGCAGCGCGCCGTTGATCAGATATTGCG
The DNA here is from genome assembly GCF_965229105.1 of Mycobacterium sp. Lineage (GTDB taxonomy): Bacteria > Actinomycetota > Actinomycetes > Mycobacteriales > Mycobacteriaceae > Mycobacterium. Next base: position 3,221,609 of record NZ_OZ245858.1, on the reverse strand, counting down.
TTGCGTAATCGTCGACGCAGCTCTCGCCCTGGAACACCACAGTGTGCTGGGTGCCCTGATAGGTCAGCAGTCCACCCTTGAGCTCTTTGGCCAGTTCCACGCCGGCTTCATACGGCGTGGCCGGGTCGCCGGTGGTCGAGACCACCAGGATGGGCGGCAAATCGGTAGCGCTGATCTGGTGGGGCTCACTGGTCGGCGGGACTGGCCAGAACGCACAGGTCGGCATCGGCGCGTGGCCGGTGAACTCCCCGTAGCTCATGAAGGGCGCGACCTCTCGTATCCGGCGGTCCTCTTCGATCACCTTGACCGGGTCGGTCAGCGCGGGTTGATCCACACATGACACCGCAGCGCGGGTATCGGTGGCATTTGTGTAGTGACCCTGCGCGTCTCGCCGCATGTACATATCTGCCAGTGCCAGCATCGTGTCCCCGCGCCCGGCCTTCAGTTCGGTCAGGCCTTGCGAAAGATGAGTCCACAGACTCGGCGAGTACAGCGCCATGATGGTGCCGACGACGGCATCGCTGTAGGACAGCCCACGCGGGTCCTTGGTGGGTGCCGACTTGGTTCCCAACGGCTCGACCATGTCCAGGTACACATCGACGGCCTTCGCCGGGTCGGTGCCCAGCGGGCAGGAGGTGTTCTTGGCGCAGTCAGCCGCGAAATCGTTGAACGCGTCCTGGAAAGCCTTGGCCTGCTTGATGTCCTCTTCGACCGGGTCGGCATTGGGATCGACGGCCCCGTCGAGGATCATCGCCCGCACATTCTGCGGGAATTCCTCTGCGTAGGCCGAACCGATCCGGGTTCCGTACGAGTAGCCGAGATAGGTCAGCTTATCGTCGCCGACTGCCGCGCGGATGGCATCGAGATCCTTGGCCACGCTGGCGGTTCCGATATTCGCCAGGAAATCTTTGCCCATCTTGTCGACGCAGCGCTGGATGAATTCTTTGGTTTCTTTTTCAATCTGCGCGACGCCGGCCGGGGTGTAGTCCTGCTGGGGTTCCGCGCGCAATCGGTCGTTGTCCTCGTCGGAGTTGCACCACAGCGCGGGGCTGGACGATCCCACACCACGCGGATCGAAGCCGACCAGGTCGAAACGCTGCCTGATCTCGGGCGGCAGGGTGTCGATCATGCCCACCGCGGCCTCGATCCCCGACTCGCCTGGTCCGCCGGGATTGATCACCAGCGAGCCGATCTTGTCGCCGGTGGCGGGAAAGCGGATCATCGCGATGTCGGCCAGCGCCCCATCGGGCTTGCTGTAGTCCACGGGGACCGCAATCCGCCCGCATTGAGTGCCCGCGGGCAGCCGGGTTTCGGCACCGCTTTCGAACCTGCACGGCTCCCACGCCACGGGATCGCCGATCCGGGGCTCAGCGATCAGCGCATGCCCATCGACAATGCGGCTGCACCCGGATAGCGCAAGCACCGCTACGAGCACCCCCATCAACGTGGTGCGCAAGATCCTGCGCTGGTGCGGGTGGCGGTGAAGCAAGCTCATGGCAACACATGCTGCCATGAGCTCGGGGGAAATCCTCGATGCGCTGGTGGACCGGTGTTTTAGCGCGGCGGGGCGCTACCGAGTCGCGGCGAGCAACTCAGCCATGCCGACGGCGAAGTCGTCAGCCATATCCCACAGGTCGGGGAGCAATTCCGGGCAAGAGATCAGCCCGACATCGAGTTTGCCGTTCAGCGACATCACGGTGATGTTCAGACCCGACCCGTGGAAGATCGGGCCCAACGGGTACATCGCCTTGACCTCGGAGCCCAGGAAGTACAGCGGAACCTGGGGACCGGGCACATTGGAGACGACGAGGTTGTGCACCGGCCGGGCCTCGGTCAGATTCGTCCTGGCATACAACCGCATCGCGACACCGAACACCGCAGGCGCGGCGAACTGCGACCAGTCCTGCAGCAGGTTCGCCGCGATCCCCGAACTGTGCTCTTTGGCAAGCGAACTCGCTTCGGCAATGGCCTTGATCCGCTCGGCCGGATCCGCGATCTGAGTTTCCAAGCTGGAAAACATCCCCGATACCTGATTGCGGCCGGGCCGGTCGGACTTTCCGTGCACCGATACCGGCACCATCGCGATGAGCGAATGTTCGGGCAGCTCGCCACGATCGAGCAGGAATTGCCGCAGCACGCCGGAGACCAGGGCCATCACCACGTCGTTGACCTTGACGCCGAAGTAGTTCTTGACGTTCTTGACGTCTTCGAGATCGAGCTGGGCGTAGGCGATATTGCGGTGCCCGGTCACCGATGCGTTGAACGCCGTCTGGGGCGCGGTGAACGGGCTGGCCATCGCCACGCCCCCGACCGCCCTGCGCACCGTGTCGACCACCGTGGTGACGGTCGCCGGCAGCACCTTGGTGGCCAGATGCACCGGGCGATAAGCGAATTTGACCAGTCCCCTGGCCGCGATCTCCACCTGATTGGCGTCACCGGCCCCCTCGACCGGGTCCGGCGCCGGCGGATCCGGTTCGGTGCTGCACAGCTGAGACATCAGGTTGGCCCCGGTCACCCCGTCGACGGCGGCGTGGTGCACCTTCGTCATCACCGCCAGGCGACCACCGTCGTGGGCATCGGTCCCGGCCACACCCTCGATGACCCACATCTCCCACAGCGGGCGGCTGCGGTCGAGGTTCAGCGACGCGATGTGACCGCAGATCTCCGATAACTCCGCACGGCCACCGGGCGCGGGCAGACCGATCCGGTGCAGATGCCTGTCGACATCAAAATCGTTGTCCTGCACCCATACTGGATGATCGAGGTTGAACGGACTGTCCATCAGTTTTTCCCGGAATTCGGGCATCGCCCTGATCCGCACCGCCAGCTCGTTGCGCAGCCCCTCGAAGGTGTAGCCGCCGGGCACCGTGGAGGTGTCGATTTCCAGGATCGAACATACGTGGAGCGGTTGCGACGGGGTTTCGAGGTAGAGGAAGCTGGCGTCGAGGCCGCTGAGCCTCTGGTAGGCGGGCATGCCCGCGATGGTATGTCCGGCATGTGTGCGGTGTGAGGAAGTCCACTCAACTACTGCTTCCCAGTTTGTCGGCACGGGTGGCAGACTGGACGCCGTCAGACGAACCCGGGGACCCGCACAAGGCCTCGAGGATCGACCGGACGAACCCACCACGAAGGACAATGATGTCTGAGCAGACTGTTTATGGTGCTGCCTCCGAATCCCTCTCTACGGCTTCCGGGGCTCCGACCAAGCGCATCAAAGTACGCACCCACCACCTGCAGCAGTGGAAGACCGAAGGCCACAAGTGGTCGATGCTGACGGCATACGACTACTCCACCGCCAGGGCCTTCGATGACGCCGGGATCCCGGTGTTGCTGGTGGGCGATTCAGCCGCCAACGTCGTCTACGGCTATGACACCACGGTGCAGGTCTCGATCGACGAACTGATCCCGCTGGTGCGGGGCGTCGTCAAGGGCGCGCCGCATGCGCTGGTCGTCGCCGACCTCCCCTTCGGCAGCTACGAATCCGGGCCCATGCAGGCTCTCGCAACGGCCACCCGGTTCATGAAGGAAACCGGCGTCCACGCCGTGAAGCTCGAAGGTGGCGAGCGCGTCGCCGAGCAGATCGCCATGCTGACCCAGGCCGGCATCCCGGTGATCGCGCATATCGGTTTCACCCCGCAGAGTGTCAACGGCCTCGGCGGTTTCCGGGTGCAGGGCCGCGGCGACGCCGCCGAGCAGACCATTCACGACGCGATCGCCGTCGCCGAGGCCGGCGCCGTGGCGGTTGTGCTGGAGATGGTGCCCGCCGAACTGGCCACCCAGATCACCGGCAAGCTGACCATCCCGACCGTGGGTATCGGTGCCGGACCCAACTGCGATGCGCAGGTGCTGGTATGGCAGGACATGGCGGGGATGACCACCGGTAAGACGGCGAAGTTCGTCAAGCGCTTCGGCGATGTCGGTGGCGAATTGCGCCGTGCCGCAGAGCAGTACAGCTCCGAGGTGGCCAGCGGCAGCTTCCCCGCCGAGGAGCACTCCTTCTAGTCAGGCGAACTTCGGCGCGCGCTTGTTCAGGAACGCGTCGATGCCTTCCCTGCCGTCGGGCGAATCGGCATTCTCGGCGATCAACCTGCCCTCGAGTTCCATCTGGACCTCGATACCGTTGGTGAACGTTGCCAGCAGCAGTTTCTTCACCGCGGACTGCGATGCTGTTGGGCCAGAGGCGATCTGACGCGCCAACTCATCGGCACGGGCGGCCAGGTTCGCGTCGTCGACCACCTCGTTGACCAGTCCCCACTGCACGGCCTCCTCGGCCGAGAGCCTGCGGTTGGTCAGCATCAGCTCCTGGGTCCGACGCAGGCCGATCAGCCTCGGCAGGTAATACGAGGCGCCACCGTCGGGACTCAGCCCCGCCTTGGTGTAGGCCATCATGAACGACGACGATGCGGCGGCCAGCACCAGATCCCCGCCGACCGCCAGGCTGAAACCGGCGCCGGCGGCGACGCCGTTGACAACGGTGATCAGCACCGCATCCATCCGCGCGAAGGTCGAGATGGCCTTGTGCACGTCGTCGGCGATGCCCTTGATGTAGCGGCCGGGCGCAAGTGGTGAGGTGGCCACTGCTTTCAAATCGCCACCGGCGCTGAAGAACCGCCCCGCGCCGGTCAGCGTCACCACTTTGATCCCCGGGACGTCGCAGCGTTTGGCGGCATCGGCCAGTTCACGAAGCAGTGTGTCGTTCATGCCGTTTGCGGCATCGGGGCGGTTGAGGATGATGCGGGCGATCGGGCCGGACTGCTCGAACAGGAGGCTCTCGTACGCCGGGGCGGCAGAAGTCATGCCGAGACGTTAACTCCTCCGATCTGCAGCCGTTGCGCGGTCCCCTGTCGCATCCTCGTGAAGTCCCGGTCCCAGCCCAGTGTGCGCAACGCGCCGTCGGCGATCACCCAGGGTTGCTCCGGTGGGCAGCCGTTATCGTCGGAGCGGAGGTTGATGGCTGATTCGACCAGCCGGAACGGCAGATCGATCGCATCAGTGGGTCCGTTGCATTCGGCGATCACCTGGCGGGCCAGATCCCCATAGTGGGCGCGCAGGGCATCGCGACGCAGCCTGAACTGCTCGAATCGGTCGACGCGGAGTTCGGGCAGCAGGTACAGGGCGCCGAGGTTCCAGCGACTTCCGCACAGCTGGGTGACATCGCTGACGATCAGGACGTGCAGCCGCGGTGCGGCGGGCCCGGTTTCGACAAGCAACTCCCCCGCCAGCTCCAGCGGAGCGTCGACCGTACCGGCCAGCAGCGCGTCGAGGATGTCGTCCTTGGTGGCGAAATGGTGATACAACGAGGCCTGCCTGACCCCGACCGCGTCGGCGATGGCCCTTGTCGAGGTGCTTGAGTAGCCCTGGTTGGTGAAGAGTTCGGCAGCGGCATCGAGAATTTCTTCCCGTGCCGTCTTTCCGGGACGCCGGGATTGCTCCAGACGGGGTCGTCCACGGCCGTCGCTACGCATGGGCACATTGTCGCATCACGCGTTCGCCGTGCCAGGTTATCTGTCATTTGATAGAAATACTGTCAACGAAGACGTAACAGTTGGGACACCCGACCGGAATCCGTGTCCATAAAACTTTCAAGTGACAGTTAATCGGTCGCATGTCGACCGGACAGGGAGGACACCATGACCACCGCGTCGACAGCCGGGGCCCGATCACATGCCCGCGCCCAGGCAGAACACGCCGCGATGCGGATCCCCGCGATGCCGGCTGAGGTCGATCCGTCGCGGCTGGTGTGGGCCGAGTCCATCCCCGCGGGGTCATATGCGACGCGGGTCCTCGGCAGGGGAACCCGGCTGCGCCTGGCCGATCCCGACGGTGGCGCCTGTGGGCATCTGCTGCTCTTTCGCGCCGACGCGACCTGGGAACGTCTCAACGTGGCCGACACGATGAAGGTGCCGTGGCAGGCCTACCTCAGTGCGGGTCATCCCCTGCTATCGGATCAGGGCCGAGTGCTGGCCACCGTCGTCACCGACACCTCCGGACGGCACGACCTGATCTGCGGAATGACACCCGTTGCGCAGAACGCCATGTTGCTGGCCGCGATCAAGCACGGGATGGACGCCCGTGACGTTGCGCCGTCCGCATCGTTCTTCAAAGGCGTTCACGCCGAGGCGGATGGATCGCTGAACTTCACCGGGTCGGCCGGGCCGGGCACATCGGTGGATCTGCTCATCCACCTGCCGGTGGTGGTCGCCCTGGTCAACGCCGCGCATCCGCTGGACCCCGACCCCACCCTCACCCCACTGGATGTGGTGGCCTGGCGTGCCGACGACGAGCTGAGCACACCGGTGAGCACCGAGCCCGAATACCTGCGCGCCCTTTTCAACACCGAAAGCACTTGGGCCGCAAGCCAAAACACTCCCCGTCCCGAAGCCCTTCGTGAAGCCGCCGAGAATTGAGCCGAGTCATGACCACCCTCACCGAACACCAGATCGTCTCCGACGACATCGTTGCGGCCTGCGCCCCATGGTCGGCGCTGCTCACCACCGGCCAGCAGCTGCAGATCATCGACCTGCACGGCAACCAGGCCGTCGACACACTGTTCTTTGGGGTACGAAACGGCGTGTGTGATCCCACCAAGCGCTACAGCGGCCAGGCAACCGTTGCCGCCCAAGGCAATATCTTCCTGACCACCGGTTCGGTGCTGCGGGCCGCCGACGGTACCCCGCTGGTGACCATCGTCGCCGACGAGGTCGGCAACCACGACACCCTGGCGGGCGCCTGCTCCAAGGAATCGAACACCCTGCGCTATGGACACCACACCGTGCACCAGCATGCCTGTGCGGAGAATTTCCTCGCCGAGGGCGCGAAATGGGGGCTGGGCAAACGGGATATCGTGCCGAACATCAACTTCTTCATGAACGTGCCGATCGAAGCCGATGGCACACTGGGCATCGTCGATGGCCTGTCGGGTCCAGGAAAATCACTGACCGTACGTGCCGAGCGGGACACCCTGGTGTTGGTGTCCAACTGCCCGCAGATCAACAACCCGTGCAACGGATTCAACCCCACACCCGTGCGCATGCTGATCTCGGAGACGTGAGCACGCCCTGATGACCCCCACTATCGAAGTGGTCAGCCCAGGCATGCTGACCACGGTGCAGGACTGGCCCGGTCGCGTCGGCTACTGGAATATCGGCGTCCCGCCATCGGGCCCGATGGATGACCTGTCGTTCCGGCTCGGTAACCGCGTCCTCGGCAACCCCGAAGGCGCACCCGGGCTCGAATGCACCCGCGGCGGTCCGACGCTGCGGTTTCCCGACGGTGGGCGGGTCTGCGTCACCGGTGCCCCCGTCACGATCACCCTCGACGGCGCCACCGTGCCGCAGTGGCAGTCGATCACCATCCCTGCCGGGGCGACCCTGCAGGTCGGAATGCTCACCGGCCCGGGGATGCGTTGTTACGTGCTGGTGGCCGGCGGCCTGACGGAGACCGAATACCTGGGTAGCGCAGCCACTTTCACGATGGGCCAGTTCGGCGGTCATGACGGCAGGTCGCTGCGGGCCGGCGACATCCTGACCCTCGGCGCCGATGCCGGGCCGCATGAGAAGCGGCCGGAACGCGACGCCAGGGCCGCGATCGAGGAGCAACCGAGTATCGGACACCGCTGGGAGGTGGCTGTCACCGAAGGTCCGCACGGCGCGCCGGAGTTCTTCACCCGCGCCGATATGGACACGATGATCAGCACGGACTACAAGGTGCATTTCAACTCCGACCGCAGCGGTGTCCGCCTGGAAGGTCCGCAACCGCAGTGGGCCCGCACCGATGGCGGTGAGGCCGGTCTGCACCCGTCGAATATCCACGATAACGCCTATTGCGTTGGTGCCCTTGACTTCACCGGGGACACCCCGATCCTGCTCGGCCCCGACGGACCCAGCCTCGGCGGTTTCGTCTGCCCCGTCACCGTGGTGGGGGGTGACCGCTGGAAACTGGGCCAGATGGCCCCGGGCGACGCCGTGAGGTTCGTGCCGGTCCGCGCCGACCGGGCCCCTTCGCTGCGCAGCCTCGATATCGACCGGCGGGCGTCGTTCCCGTTGGTCATCTCCAATTCCAGTGACTCAGATGACGGTGTCCTGAACCGATATTCGGCCAAGGACGGTACCGATGTCACCCTGCGACGGGCCGGCGACGGCGGCGTGCTCGTCGAATACGGTCCGATGGTGCTCGATCTCGCGATGCGGGCCCGTGTCCATGTCCTCGACCAACAGTTGCGCGCCCGCGCCGTTCCTGGCCTGACCGAGCTGACCCCTGGGGTCCGGTCACTGCAGGTGCAGTTCGACCCAGCTGTCGTGTCGATGAGCGAAGTCGCCGATGTGCTCGCCGAACTCGACGAAGGGCTTCCGGCCAACGACGAACTCGTCGTCCCCAGTCGGACCGTCCGGTTACCGCTGTCCTGGGACGACCCATCCACTCATGAAGCGATCCAGCGCTATATGCACGGCGTGCGCTCAGATGCCCCGTGGTGTCCCTGGAATATCGAATTCATCAGGCGGATCAACGGTCTCGATGATGTGTCGCAGGTACACGACACCGTGTATGACGCCAGCTATCTGGTCCTCGGCCTTGGCGATGTCTATCTCGGCGCCCCCGTCGCCACCCCGCTGGATCCGCGGCACCGGTTGGTGACCACCAAGTACAACCCGGCGCGCACCTGGACACCGGAGAATGCTGTCGGCATCGGCGGGGCATATCTGTGCATCTACGGGATGGAGGGGCCCGGCGGTTACCAGTTCGTCGGCCGCACCACCCAGGTGTGGAACCACCGTCATCCCCTCGACGCAGGCTCCTTCGAGCCGGGCACGCCGTGGCTGCTGCGGTACTTCGACCGGATCAGCTTCTACCCGGTCAGTGCGGAGGAACTGCTCGATCTGCGCGCGGATATGGCAGCGGGCCGGGGTGATGTCGCGATCTCCGACGGCATCTTCTCGATGCCGGAGTACCTGACGTTCCTTGCCGACGAGGCCGATCCGATTGCCACATTCCGCCAGCAGCAGGCGGTTGCATTCGCGGCCGAGCGGCAGGCGTGGGACCGTGCGGGTGAGTTCGCCAGCCAGATCGCCAGTTAGCCCGGCTGACTTACTCAGGCCGACTTCGTTGCGGTTGTCCGTTCACTTCAATGTGGCACTCTGTTCACAATTGACCTTGTACGCGCGTCCCAATGAAGGTGGAAATGCCTGCTCAAAAGCCGAATACCACTCGGCACACGGAGGTCGAGCGCAAGTTCGACGTCTCCGAATCGTCGGTGTCACCGTCGTTTGACGGCATCTGGGCGGTGGCCCGCGTCGATCGCCCGGAGCCGGAATCCCTTGATGCGGTGTACTTCGATACCGCCGGCCACGATCTGGCCAGGAACAAGGTGACTTTGCGCCATCGTACCGGCGGTGCCGACGAGGGCTGGCACCTGAAGCTGCCCGCTGGCGCGGATGCGCGCACCGAGGTGCGCGTCCCGCTCGGATCGGCCGACGAAACAGAAATCGTGCCCGCCGAACTGCTCGATGTGGTGTTGGCGATTGTGCGGGACCGGCCGATCGCGCCGGTGGCGCGAATCAGTACGAAACGCCACATTCATCTCTTGTTCGGCGCCGATGGCACCGCACTCGCCGAGTTCTGCGATGACCACGTCACTGCCTCAGCCGTCGGCGGGGAAGAGCAGCAGTGGCGGGAATGGGAGCTCGAACTTGCCGAGCGCCCCGAAGGCACCGAGCCCGACGTCGACCTTTTGGGCCGGTTGGGCAACCGACTGCTCGATGCCGGCGCGGTGCCGGCCGGCCATGGTTCCAAACTTGCGCGGGTCCTTGCCACCGCACAACCCGAGCCAGCCGACGACGAGGACGAACCGAAGGAGACCGCGCCGCGCGACCCCGTGCATGTGGCCGTCGCCGAGCAGGTAGGCGAGCTGATCACGTGGGATCGCGCCGTGCGGGCCGACGTCTACGACTCGGTACATCAGCTGCGGGTGACCACCCGCAAGATCCGCAGCCTGCTCAAGGAGTCCGAGGAGTCGTTCGGCCTCACCGACGATTCGTGGGTGCTCGACGAGCTGCGCCAGCTGGCCGGCATTCTCGGCGTGGCCCGTGACGCCGAGGTGCTCGCGCAGCGCTACCAGAAGGCGCTCGACGGGTTGCCCGCGGAACTGATTCGCGGACGGGTTCGCGAACGGCTGATCGAAGGCGCCAACCGCCGGTACGAGACAGGCTGGCGACGTTCGCTCACCGCCATGCGATCTGAGCGGTACTTCCGGTTGCTCGACGCACTGGAGGCTCTGGTTGCCGCAGAGCCGCAGCCCACCGAATCCGGCGAGGTACCCCAGCCGGTGACCATCGACGCCGCCTACAAGCGGGTGCGCAAGGCGGCAAAGAAGGCCAAGGCCGCCGCAGGGGCTCCGGTGGCAGAAGCCGACGAGGCCCTGCACCGAATCCGTAAGGGCGCCAAACGGTTGCGATACACCGCGGCCGCGACGGGAGCCAGCAAAGTATCCGATGCGGCCAAGGCGATTCAGACGCTGCTCGGCGATCACCAGGACAGCGTGGTGAGCCGGACACACCTGAGCCAGCAGGCCGAGGTCGCACACAACCTAGGTGAGGACACGTTCACCTATGGCCTGCTGTATCAGCGTGAGGACGATCTGGCCGATACAACCAGGGCACAAGTCGAGGCGACGCTGGCGAAGCTCGACAAGGCGGTTCGCAAAGCCGATTAGCGGGGGGTAGAGGCCAGCTGGTGAGCGAACGAGTTGGCCTCTAAGCCGGATTCTGTTCCGCGCGTCTCTGTCGAGGCACGTGGCGGCGACCATCCATCTGGACACACCGTTGCCGGGTGCCTCAAGCGGTCTACCCGCAGGCTCGGGCGAGCAGCCCTCGAACGCCTGCGCAATCGCTCCCCCTTGCGACCTTCTTGACCTTGCTTCGGGTGGGGTTTACCAAGCCACCCCGGTCACCCGGGATGCTGGTGCGCTCTTACCGCACCGTTTCACCCTTACCGCCCAAGCCCGAAAGCTCAGGAGGCGGTCTGTTTTCTGTGGCACTTTCCCGCGAGTCGCCTCGGATTGCCGTTAGCAATCACCCTGCTCTGCGAAGTCCGGACTTTCCTCGATCGACCTCCGGTTTCCTCCCCCAAGGACACCGGCGGTCCACCGCGGCCGCCCAGCCAACTCGTTCGCGCAGATAAAGGTACTCGTAGTGACCGCCCGCAGGCCAACGAGCCACAATTGGGCCATGTTGCCGTCCGTCGCGGTACACGGGGAGAAGACAACGCCGGACAACCCCGGGAGCTTGGGGGCCGAAGTGTCACCACCAAGACCACCCGAACTGTCACCGATGTCCTGCGACATGACAGGTGACAAAATTGGCTTGCTCGACATCGATGAACGGCTAACGCGAAGCCCCCGGAGCCCGCGCCCAGGTGGCTCGAACCCCTGAGGCGACCAAAATCCGAATTTCCGGCCTCCGGAAAACCGATATTGGCGTCCCACGAATGGCCGGCGTCCTCCCGGTAGATAGCACTCGGAGGTGCGCCAGAATGCCTCAAATAGGCCGTATTCGTTGAAATCGACACCATATTTGGTTTCAGTTGCAACAACAGCCGTCTCAGTAGGACTCTTGCGCCACACAAGCATGACGACGTTCTTCGCTTGCATGCATAAGGGTTATGCTTTTGCGCCGCAAAGCTTTTAGTCGTATATGGGACACCCATACATGGCCCGCAAGACATCACAACAGCAGGAAATCGCCAAATGCACGGCGTGTCGCATTGACTAAATCGTAAAAATTTGCTCCATAACGTTTAGGGCACGCTACGGTAATCGTTCAACCATCAATGTCGATGAGAGGTTGAGATCCCGCGGAAGGGGACGTATATGAAGAAAATCCTGGGAGCCGGCTTGCTGGTCGTTGGCGGCCTGATGACCACGGCTCTGGGTGTGGCTAACGCCGACTCGGTGCTCGTGGAGGGCAATTACGCCACCGCAGAGGCATGCCAGGCAGACGGCGCCGCAGGTGGCGCAGTTGCCGGCGATTGGACCCATTTCTCATGCGACAAGCATGACGATGGACTCTGGTACCTGACGCTGTCCAACTAGTCGCAGGCGGACGGTGAGCGGCGGCCTTGTCGCCGCTTGCCTAAGCATGTCTGTTCAGATCTCACATAACCGCCGCCCCTGGCGTCTACCGGTTATGAGCACGAAACACTGCACCATCGAATCGCAACTGGGCGAGCTGACACTTGTCGCCCGGAACGACACCGTGACCGGTGTCTACTTCCCCAAACACTGGCATCGACCGGCGCGCACCGACTTCGGGCCGCTGGTACATCCGGCCGACGACGCGTTGTTCAGCCGAACAGAGGTGCAGCTGCACGAGTTTCTCGACGGCGCACGCACCAGCTTCGATCTCCCGACCACCCTGGACGGCTCACCGCTGCACCGGCGCGTCTGGCAGCTGCTGACCGACATTCCCTACGGCGAGACCGTCACCTACGGCGAATTGGCAGCGACACTCGGCACAACCACCGCATGGCAGGTCGGCCAGATCGTCGGCCGAAACCCGCTGAGCATCGTCGTGCCGTGTCACCGCGTCGTCGGTAAAGACGGCAAGCTCACGGGGTATGCCGGCGGGCTGGCGCGTAAGCGGTTCCTGTTGGAACGCGAGGAAACCAGCGCGTCCCGGCTCTCGAAGTTGTTCTGATGCAGCCAGACTGGGCATCTATCACCGCCGAACTGGACCGATGCGGCGCCGCACTACTCCCCCGACTCCTCAGCGCCGACCAGGCGAAGGCGCTGCGGGAAATGTATGACGACGACCGTTTCCGCTCCACGATTGAGATGGCCCGCTACCGATTCGGCGCGGGACAGTACCGGTATTTCCGCACGCCGTACCCAGAGCCGATCGAGCAACTCAAACAGGCCCTGTACCTGCAGCTGCTGCCGATCGCCCGCGACTGGTACGCACGGCTGGGCCGCCCGACTCCGTGGCCGGACACCCTTGATGAATGGCTGCACCAATGCCATCAGGCCGGGCAGTGCAAGCCCACCGCGATCCTGCTGAAATACGGCCCTGGCGACTGGAATGCCCTCCACCGCGACCTCTACGGTGATGCGGTCTTTCCCCTCCAAGTGGTGATCAACCTCAGCGATCCCACGGCGGACTACACCGGTGGTGAATTCCTGCTCGTCGAACAACGCCCACGAGCACAATCCCGGGGCACCTCCATCCAGATTCCGGCCGGCCACGGGTTGGTGTTCACCACCCGCGACCGCCCGGTGCGCTCAGCCCGCGGCTGGTCGGCGGCACCGATGCGACACGGCGTGTCCGAAGTGCGCAGCGGCGAACGCTTCACCCTCGGCCTGGTGTTGCACGATGCCTCGTAAAATGAAGCGCTACAGCATGATCGGTGCCGACGGTACACCGTATATGTCGACGAAACCGGGTGTCTTCGGCGGTCATCGCCGGACACGGATTTACGGCCGGCTCGACTGCCCCTCGGCATTACGTGCGATCGCGCGTGGGGGCTATGTATCCCACCGGGTCTTCTTCGCCGCGCAGGGCGCCGCCGTGGCCGCCGGCTATCGGCCGTGCGCGCGTTGTCTACCCGAGGATTACCGGGCCTGGCGGCGTAGCACGATCACATTGTCCACCAGGGTGCCGGTCTGACCGTCGGGCCCAACTCCCTCACGCGATGCGGGTTCGGCCCGCACGATATCCCACTGCGCGAGATCGAGATCGAGCCCGTCGATCACTTCCTGCGGGCTCTGAAAATCGTGAACGTGCTTGTCCGAGTGCGACGCCCACGGCGGCGCCTCGCCGTGATCGACGATGAAGAACGTGCCGCCCGAGGCAACGGCGTCGGCGGCTCGACGCAAGAGTCGGTCACGCTCCCACGGCACTGGCGAATGCAGGAACTGGGCGGACACCAGGTCGTAGGAACCATCGGGGAACGTCTGCATCAGGTCGTGGCGCCGAAAGTCGATGCGCGCGGCGAGCTCTCCGGCATCGGCGGCCGCTCGCTGCAGAGCCGTGTCGGAGACATCGACAGCGACAACGTGCCAACCCTGCTGCGCCAACCAGTGGGCGTCACCGCCCTCGCCACAACCGAGGTCGAGCGCCCGGCCGGGCGTCAACCCCGAGGCCACTTCGACGAGTCGGGCGTTGGGCCTGCCGCTCCAGATGCGGTCCACCTGGCCATAACGCTCATTCCACATAGCCTGCAGATCAACGGGTTCCGACACGTGAATCTCCTCCGATAGGTAGCGGCAGACCGAAATCGTCCGCCATCAAGGTTTGCATGATCATCGCCGCGGCCATCGCCCCGCCCGCCACCGCCGTAGCCACCTGCGGCATCTGGGCACTGATATCGCCCGCCGCGAAAACCCCAGGCGCCGTGGTGCGCGCAAACGCATCGACGTGCGCTGCATCAGCGGCGACGGGTCCAGGCTCGGCCGGGTCGGCGCCCAACTGCTGCGCCAGGGTGGATCGTTGATACAACGTGGTGCCGACCAGCAGCCCTGCACGTGGCAGCTGGCTGCCGTCGGCGAACACCACTGCCGCCATTTGCCCTTCCACACCGCGAAGCCCTTCCACACCGCGAAGTTCGGCCACCGGTCGCTCGTCCACGGAGACACCGGCAGCTCTCAGCCGGGCCATGCTGTCGTCACTCAACTCGGCGGGGCCGTCGGTCAACAGGACGATATCGTCGCTCCAGCCGCGTAACAGAAGCGCCGAATGCACGCCCCGCTCCCCCGCAGCCAGCACGGCCAAGGGTTGATCGCGCACCTCCCAGCCATGACAGAACGGGCAGTGGAAGGCCGATCGGCCCCACAGTTCGGCAAGTCCCGGCAGTGGGGGTGGTCGATACTGCATACCCGTGGCGAGCAGTACCCGGCGCGCCCGCACGCTCTCGCCGCCGCCGAGAGTCAGGACGAACTCGTCACCGTCGCGGGCACCGGTCACCACCTCGTCGTCGCGGATCTCAACGCTCGGATATGCCGACAGCTCAACGCGTCCGGCCGCATAGAGCTCGGCCGGCGGGCGTCCGTCGGAGCCGAGCAACCCACCGATACCGTGTGCGGCCAAATTGCTCTGCTGTCCCGCATCCACGATCAGCGTCCGTCGCCTCGCCCGGCCGAGGACCAGCCCGGCGCTCAGTCCGGCAGCCCCACCGCCCACAATCACGCAATCCAGAACAATGTCCATACCCCCGATGGTTGCCGACAGTCGCCGATTCTGCCAAGCTCATTTGCCATGCAGGCAAAAGACTCCGACGACGCCACGGTCGGAAATGTCGACCTGAGGGTCCGGCGTCGGCTGCGGGAACTCCGGATCAGCAAGGGTATGACGCTCGACGACGTCGCCGGCCAGGCGGGTATCGACGTGTCCACCTTGAGTCGGTTGGAGTCCGGGAAACGCCGACTCGCGCTGGATCATCTGCCCCGACTGGCCGAGGCACTGTCGGTGACCACCGACGAACTTCTCCGTGAGCCGGAGCGTCCTGATCCGCGGGTGCGTGGCAGCGCACACACGCGTGACGGCGCGACATACTGGCCGTTGACGCGCCAGGGTCCCGCAGGTGGCCTGCATGCCTTCAAGATCCGGGTCAGCGCCAAACGCAACACCCCGCCGACCGAACTTCGGGTGCACGAAGGCCAGGACTGGATCTACGTGCTGTCCGGTCGACTGCGACTACTGCTCGGCGAGAAGGATTTCGTCATCAAACCCGGCGAGGCCGCCGAATTCAGCACGTGGACACCGCATTGGTTCGGCGCCGTCGACGGCCCGGTGGAACTGATCGCGATCTTCGGCGCGCACGGCGAACGACTGCACCTGCACGAGTAGGGACCGCAGGTACCTACAGATACGACGTCTGGTCTTGCTGATGGGTGACGACATGGCCGCACTTCACTCCGACACTCTCCGTCTCTGCAGGGTGTCAGTGTGGGACGCCGTTGGCGACTGCACACTCGGCGACGCGCTTACCGGGGCCAGTCATTCGTCCGGACAGCTAATTGATTTCATCGCAGGACGGATGCACTAGGAACATCGTCGTCGAAGTTCCGATATAACGTCGCCCTGCTTACCCCGAGGAACCTCGCTTTGTCTTTGCCGGTGTGACTGTCAGCCTTGATGTTCCTGGCCGTCGCGAGGTGGTCGGCGTCGGATACTTTGCATGGTCGACCGAATTTGGTGCCGTTCGCACGCGACAATGCGCACTTTAAGGCAGTTCGCTCCTTCGCGAGTTCCCTCCCGCACTCCGCAGTCGAGCCCAAACTCCCATCATCAGTTTGTCTCGGAAATAAAAGTTCTGATAATCATTCTGCCTGCGGCAGTGGAAAAGTCGATCCCATCGGTGACCAACACCAAGGTGGCCCCATGGCTGGTCAGTGCACTGACCGTCTCGAGACTATGAAAGATGTTGCAGCCCATAGGATCTAGATTGCGTAAGATAACGGTGTCACTCTCGCGCACATAGGCCAGTAGCTTCGCTAGGCCTGGCCGGTCATCCCGTGCACCGGACATAACGTCCGAGAAGATCTTTGTAACACCAGCTGCTTCCAAAGCTGACTGCTGCTGATCAAGAGTCTGGGCTACTGTACTGACGCGCACATATCCGATCCGAGTGCCGGACTGAGTCGAAAACGCTGCGACCAATTCTTGTTGCCTCACAATGCGATCAGCATAATTATTGAGACACCACGGCCTGGGAAATCATCGAGCGGCACTGGGTCACCCAGAATGCCTAATATGTGGTCTGATTTGAGATTCTCCGCCCACAGCCTCTTCGGCAAGCTAAGGCGTGGTTATTCAGTAGTGGCCGAGGTACTGCCCTTCAAATCCATCGATGTTCGCCTTGATCGTCTTGAACTGTTGAGAAGTGTCAAATTGCTGCGCCAGCTCACGATAGGTGGCGGGGTCGCCGTGAACTACCCCGAGGCCGTTCACGTTCGCCCAGAAATTATTGCTTGTTGCGGTTGTTCCCTCAAACAGGATTTTTGCTTTCCGCGCTGCCGAACGTTCCCCTGGGCGTCCCCAGTCCGGAACTGGATCTTTCTTGGCTTCGAGGTGGACTACCTGATACCCGTCGGTGTCTGTCGGGGCGTCTTGGACAACCGGCGATCCGAAGGTGACAACTGTCGTTACGTTGAGGCCCAGGTCATCAGCATGCGCTGCGAGGTTCTGCGCATCCATACCTCCCTGGCTGAAGCCAACCAGCATGATCTCGATATTCGGGTTGCCGCCGCGAGCGGCCTCGATCTGACTGACCTGCCAATACTGTGCCTGGCCCGTCCATCCCACACTGTTCTGCAAAGCAGGTTGGTTGAACGGACTGAAGGGATCGGTACCACCGATGTATACGACCAGCTTTGCCTGACCATCGTCGGCAGACTTCACCTTGTCGATATAGAAACCGTCATTGAAGAAGCCACCAGTGACGGTGAGGAGACGATTCCACAGCCCCACCGTCGTCGTCGGAGTATCGATCCGGACTTGGCCACTACCGCCGGTGGGAAGGCTTTCGCGGATAGAACTAACCACCCCGTTGACCCATCCGCTGAAGGTATTGGCCAGCATGTTGCTGAAATCGCGGAACGACAGCAGTCCATTATTGAAAGCCAACGCCAGCGCCGACAGGGGGTCCAGCTCCGTATCTGTGGCTAACTGCCCCGCATCGATCACCGAAAGGGTGGGGTCCAACCCGTTGGCATGCCAGTTGAGGTCGTAGACGCGACTGCCGTCTGGGCTGACTGCCAGAACGCCGGGGTTGTCGATCGTAGCTGCTGAAATGACGGTGTTGGTGGCTGCATCAATTGCCGACACGATGTTGTTACGTGAGCTGATGTACACGCGGCTGCCGTCAGGACTGACTGCCAGACTGTGGGGCGCATCAATCGCAGCGATGTTAGAGAAGGCACCTGTGGCCGTATCCCAGACTGACACCGCACCGGCGTCGCTCCTCCAGGCTTCGCTGATGATGTACACGCCGCTGCCGTCTGGACTTACGGCCGCCACACGCACGCGTGGGTGGCCGATGGAGACCGTGTCAATGACTGAATTGCTGGCGGTATCGATTACCGTCAGCGAACCGACGGTCAAGGGAACGCCTGCATTGCCTTCGATGCCGTCGACGCCGACGTATACGCGGCTACCGTCAGGACTTACCGCCACACCAAGGGGAGCCCCCCCGTTGACATACCACACGCCATTGGGCCCGAGCACCTCGTTTCCAGGGACGAAGATCCTGGCCGTAACGGTGTCGCTGGTCGTATCGACCACTGCAATTACATAGGTGCCGTGGCCGTCGTATGGGTCGCTTAAAGGTTGCCATCCGGTCACGTAGACGCGGGTCCCGTCGGGGCTAACGGCCAGAGCGCCACCGTTGGTCACATCGAGGGCACCGTCGTTCAGCGAGATTGTGCCGGTAACAGTATTGGTTGCCGTATCGACCACCGATAGCATCCCGACACTGCTGTGGCTGACGTATAAGCGTTTACCGTCCGGACTCACTACGACACCTACGGGGTAGGACTCAACATCAATAGTTGCGGCGACGGTGTTCGTGGCTGTATCGATCACCACCAGAGCGTCATCGTCGGCGTTGGAATAACCAACAACATAGACGCGGCTGCCATCGGGGCTGACCGCCAGATCGCCTCCATACTCGAAATTGTCGCCGAGCGGGATCGTCGCGACGACCGCCGAGCTGGCGGCGGCCGCACTAAGTGCAGCGGCCCTGGCAGTCGCCGCAGAAGCTTTCACCACATCAGTAGTCGAAACGATAGCGGTTGATACCTGACTGCTGACTATGTCGTCAGCTTCGCTGCGGATCGCAGCCAAGACCGAATCACCCGAATCACCCACAGGCACAATGGGTGTCGCACTCTCCAGCACCTGAAAATCAGCCACAGTGGCAGTCAATTCCGTTGTTGCGGAGACGGTTTCGATCACTGAATCAGCTGAGGCCACCACCGACGTGGAGAGAGGGGGGTTAGCAGCCGCAAACGTTTGCTCTGTTGGCGTTTGACGTGCCCCCGAAGTGTTTGCAGAAGGTCTGCTGACAGTCGAAGCCGGAGAATGCACTGACTTGGCGGGCAGCGACATCGAATGAGTGAATGGCGCTGCCGTCGTGCTCGTTTTGCCCTGTCGGGTAACGGGGGGCTTTCCCGATGAACTAACGCCGGCCACTTGCGCCGTCGAGCGCACCGTGTGTGGCGCCGTCGATGCGATTTTCCGAGAATCGCGGTCCATCGATGCGCGGCTTGATCCGAAGTCATCGGCGTGGGCCAGCCCAGATCCGCTCGACAACGCAGCACCTACGCCAAGTGAAATCGCACCGGCACCGAGCCACACATAGGGCGCGAGGCGGTAAGTCCGACGGCAGCCCTTAGCGCCCTTGCGGCGTTCTGACGATTTCGCCCGATGCCTACTGGCCATTACCGCTGCCCCCAACTTTCCTGTCACTGTGCTGGACGATATATATCAGAATGCTGTGACGAAGGAGCGTTCAAAATCAGCAAACCTCCTTGAGGTACTTGCGTTTTCATACAAACGGCTGACACCACACGACGGAATTTCAGCGCTCGCAATAGCCCTTCGACACCGAGTTTCGCGACCCTCGTATGTGGTCTATTTCGAGACGTGAACCGTTCCAGGTTTGATGCCGCTTCCTTCTGTGTGGAGGATGGCGATTATGGCCAAGCATTACCCGGTCGAGCAGCGTGAGCGTGCGGTGAAGATGGTGCTCGACCATCTGGACGAGTACCGGTCGGTGTACGCCGCCTGGGTGGCGATCGGCCCGAAGGTCGGTGTCGGAGTCGAGTCGCTGAGGCGGTGGGTATTGCAGGCCCAGGTCGATGACAGCGCACGTCCGGGCATCACAACTACTGAGCAACAGCGCATCCGCGATTTTTGAGCAAGAAGTACGAGATATCAAGGGGCCAAAGAGATTCTGAGAAGGGTCTCGATTTTCTTCGCGCGGGAGCTCGACCCGCGCCACCGCTGATCTGCGGATTCATCGACCAGATGCGGGCCCGCGGATTCCGGGTCGAGTCGATCTCCCGAGTGCTCACCGAACAAAGTGTCCAGGTCGCCCCACGCACGTACCGCAACTGGAAACCGCCCCGCCGTCGGATCGGATCATCACCGATGCCGAGCTCACGGACGCACTGCGGGCCACGATAGGTACCCCGGAGGACAGGTACGGGCGACGCAAAATGACCGCCTACCTGCACCGCGCAGGCGACCGTTGCGCCGCGTGCACGGTAGATCGGCTGATGCAAGATAAGGGCCTGTCCGCGGGTGACGCCATGTTACCTGGCCTTGCTCCATGAAAGAGTTCATGCCGCCCAAGGCATTTCGTGGACCGAAGCTTCTCGAACCTCCGACAACGTGGCGGCCGTAGCCATGTGATTGTCTGGCCGCTAAAAGGAAGGAGTGCGACGACTTCACATGACCTGCAAAGTGAAAATCCGGTCGAACGTTGCGAACAGTTCCGCGACTCGAAGGCCTTCGGTATCTTCACTGAAGACTGCTCCGTGCGCACTGTCTGCGGACTGAGGCTCTTAACTAGCGCCTTACGCTGGGAAAATGTACCGCCATTACAGATACGACGTCTGATTCACCAATCGGACCGATGCCGCACCATCGGGATAGAACTCGGCGACGGACAGCGACGCCAAGTCCAGGTGCAGCCGGTACAGAATCGACGGGCCGGCATCGAGCGCCATCCGCAGCATGGTTTTGATCGGTGTCACATGCGATACCACCAGTACGGTGGAGCCACCGTACTCGGAGATGATGCGGGTGCGGGCGCGACGGATGCGGTCGTGCACCTGATCAAAGCTCTCCCCGCCCGGTGGCGGCACGCTGGTGTCACCGAGCCAACGACCATGCAGCGCTGGGTCTGTCGCGTTCGCCTCGCCGAAGGTCAACCCTTCCCACTCGCCGAAATCTGTTTCGATCAGATCATCGTCGACGGTCACATCGAGGCCGAGCGCCTTGGCGGCCGCCGAGGCGGTGTCATACGCCCGCTGCAACGGTGAGGTCACCACGGCGTCGATACCACCGCGGTCGGCGAGAAAAGCCGCCGCCGCGTCGACCTGGCGTCGGCCCAGCTCCGTGAGCGCCGGGTTCCCGCGGCCGGAATAGCGCCGCTCCACGGATAATTCGGTCTGCCCATGCCGAAGCAACAACAGTCGGGTCGGCTCGCCGCGGGCACCGGTCCAGCCGGCCGGGTTGGTCCGCACCTCGGTGCTGGCCACTTCCGCCGGAGCCGCAACGACGGCACCGAGGTCGGCGGCCGCATCCATCGCCTCATTGGCCAGCCGGTCGGCATGTGAGTTCTGCGCCCGCGGTATCCACCGATAGGTGATCCGCTCGAACTGCGATGCCAATGCGCTGGCTTGCCGGTGCAATTCGATCAGGTCGGGATGCTTGACCTTCCAGCGTCCCGACATCTGTTCGACCACCAATTTGGAGTCCATCGACACGGCGACCTCTGTCGCGCCAAGACTGGCAGCCTCTTCCAAACCTGCTATCAGACCGCGGTATTCGGCCACATTGTTGGTGGCTCGCCCGATCGCCTGTTTGGCCTCGGCGAGCACCGTCGACCGATCAGCAGTGAAAACCACCGACCCGTAACCGGCCGGACCTGGATTACCGCGCGATCCGCCGTCCGCCTCGACGACCACCTTCACTACGCGAACCCCTTGACCCGCAATAGGATTGCGCCACACTCGGGGCAGCGCAGCACCTCGTCTTCATCTGCCGCGGCAATCCGCGACAGCTCACCGGAGTCGATCTCGATCCGGCACGCACCGCAGCGCCGGCCCTGCAGCGCACCCGCGCCGATACCCGATGAGGCGCGCAACCGTTCGTAGAGTGCCAGCAGGTCGGCGTTGAGAGAGGCGATGACACCGTCCCGCCGCTGGATCTTCAGCCGGCGGGTCGACTCGATATCGTCGGTGGCGGCATCCCGGGCCTGTCCCGCGGTACCGAGCTCGTTCTGCAGTCGGTCGATGACACCCAGCGCCTCGGACTGCTGCTTCTGCAGTTCCTCACGGCGTTCCATCACCTCAAGCAGCGAGTCCTCCAACGACGACTGACGCCGCTCCAGCGTCTCCAGCTCATGTTGCAGCTCGGCGAGCTGTTTGGCGCCCGTGGCCCCGGATGCAAGCAGCGAGCGGTCTCGGTCTTCGCGTTGCCGGACCCCGTCGATCTCCGCTTCGAATCGGGCCGCCTGACCATCGAGATCGTCCAGCGCGATCTGCAGGACGGCCAGCTGATCGTTGGCGGCCTGATGTTCACCTTGGAGCTTCTCGTACTCCTGCTGCTCAGCCAGGTGGGTCCCGCGATGCGCGAGCCGACTCAGCTCGGCGTCCAGTTCGGCCAACTCCAGCAGCGAACGCTGCTGTATCACTTCAGCTTTCATATTTGTCTTCGGTATCGCTCTCACTCGTTGGACGTGCGTCCAGGTTCCAAGGATCGGTGCGGATATCTGATACCCGCACGTCCAGTGCCGCGCCGAAATGGGTGCGTAACAGCTCAGCCACCTGTCCGCACCATGGGTATTCGCTGGCCCAGTGCGCCACGTCGACCAGGGCCACCGACGATGCGCGACGATGTTCATCGGCCGGGTGGTGTCGCAGGTCGGCCGTCAGATAGACCTGCACGTCGGCACGGGCCACCGCGTCCAATAATGAATCACCTGACCCGCCGCAGACCGCAACCCGGGATACCAACAGCTCGGGATCGCCCGCTGCCCGCACTCCCCAGCTGGTGGCCGGTAGTCGGGCCGCGACGCGGGTGACGAAGTCACGCAAGGGTTCTGGTTGCGGCAATACCGCTATCCGGCCAATCCCGACCCCGGCAGGCAACGGCGCCAGTGCGATCACATCGAAGGCCGGTTCCTCATAGGGATGGGCTGCACGCATCGCCGATAGCACCGCGCCGCGCAGCGCCGCAGGTGCGACAAATTCGATCCGGTCCTCCGGCAGCCGCTCCACGGTGCCGACGGTGCCGATCGCCGGCTGCGCGCCATCGCGCGGCAGGAACTGCCCGGCACCGGTGACGCTCCAGCTGCACTGCGAATAGTCGCCGATCTGCCCGGCGCCGGCGCCGAAGACAGCCGCGCGGACGGCATCGGCGTTGACCGGCGGCACGAAGATTGCCCATTTATCCAGCTCCGCACCGCTCGACCGCGGTTCGAGAACACCCGCCACGGTCAGGCCCAGCGCGTGCGCCAGAGCGTCGGAAACCCCGGGGGCGGCCGAATCGGCGTTGGTGTGGGCCGTGAACAGTGCGCGTCCGGACCGGATCAGCCGGTGCACCAGCGCGCCCTTGGGCGTGCTGGCCGCGACGGTGTCCACCCCGCGGAGCAGCAGCGGATGGTGAGCCAGCAATAGCCCGCCGTCGGGGACGTCGTCGACCACGGCGGCCGTCGCATCCACTGCGATCGTGACCGAATCAACGGTGTCGCGCGGATCGCCACAGACCAGGCCGACCGAATCCCACGACTGCGCGAACTGCGGGGGGTACGCCGCATCCAGCACGTCGATCACGTCCGCGAGCTTCACCACACACCGAACAGTAGTGCGCTGGCGATTCGGTCGGCGAAACGATCAGGGAGAATAGCGAGCGTGACCGAACCGTTCCGGACCGACAAACCTCAGCTGGTGATCTTCGACCTGGACGGCACCCTGACCGATTCCGCCGAAGGAATCGTGGCCAGCTTCCGCCACGCGCTGGCTCAGATCGGCGCGCAGGCCCCCGACGGCGACCTGGCCAGCCGGATCGTCGGACCCCCGATGCATCACACACTGAGCGGGATGGGCCTCGGCGAGCAGGCTGATGCCGCGATCGCGGCCTACCGCGCCGACTACACCACCCGGGGCTGGTCGATGAACAGCCTGTTCGATGGTGTCGAGCAACTGCTGGCCGACCTGAAGTCATCCGGTGTGCGGCTGGCGGTGGCGACGTCGAAGGCCGAGCCGACCGCCCGGCGGATCCTCACCCACTTCGGTCTCGACGAGTATTTCGAGGTCATCGCCGGTGCCAGCGTCGACGGCATTCGGTCGAGCAAGGCCGATGTGGTGGCCCATGCACTGGCCCAGTTGGCCCCGCTACCGGAGCACGTGTTGATGGTCGGTGACCGCAGCCATGACGTCGAAGGTGCCGCCGAGCATGGGATCTCCACCGTGATCGTCGGCTGGGGTTATGGCAAGAGCGATTTCGGCGAGAGTCCGGACGGCCACGCCGGGCCTACCCCATTCGCGCACGTCGCGAACGTGAGCGCACTGCGGGAGGTGCTCGGTGTCTGAACCGCTACACGTGACGTTCGTCTGCTCCGGCAACATCTGCCGCTCGCCGATGGCCGAGAAGATGTTCGCCGAGCAGATCCAGCGTCGCGGGCTGGGTGATCAGGTCAGGGTGAGCAGCGCGGGCACCGGCAGCTGGCATGTCGGCGACGGTGCCGACCCGCGCGCGAATCGGGTGCTCGACGCGCACGGTTACCCCACCGCGCATGCTGCGGCCCAGCTCGCCGAGGACCATCTGTCGGCAGATCTGGTGGTGGCGTTGGGCCGTAACCATGTCCGGCTGCTGACTCAGCTCGGCGTGCAGCCCGAGCGGATCCGGATGCTGCGATCGTTCGACCCGCGTTCCGGGGCCCACGCCGACGACGTCGAAGACCCGTACTACGGCGACCAGAGCGAATTCGAGGACGTCTTCACCGTTATCGAGGCATCGCTGCCCGGGTTGCACAGTTGGGTCGACGAACAACTCGGGGCAGCCACCTCATGAGGCGCCTGGCGTTCCTGTTCAAGCCGGGGTGGCTGGCACTGGCCGTCGTCGTGGGGGCGTTCGCCTACCTGTGCTTCACCGTGCTGGCCCCGTGGCAGCTGGGCAAGAACACCACGACCTCACGCGAGAACAACCAGATCGCCTCGTCGCTGACGGCAGATCCGGTGGCGTTGACATCTGTTCTGCCACAACAGAATTCGTCCGCCCCCGATGCGCAATGGCGCCGGGTGACGGCGACGGGGCACTACCTGCCGGACCGCCAGGTGCTGGCCCGGCTCCGCGTCATCGACAGCGATCCGGCCTTCGAGGTGCTGGTTCCGTTCGTGGTCGATGGCGGTCCGACGGTGCTGGTCGACCGCGGTTACGTGCGACCGGAAGGGGGTTCGCGGGTGCCTGCCTTCGCCGCGGCCCCGACGGGCACCGTGACGATCACCGCCCGGCTGCGGGATTCCGAAACCGCACCGGTAGGTAAGGATCCGTTCCAGGCCGAGGGCGGTCAGCAGGTGTATGCCATCGACACCAAGCAGATCTCGACCCTGGTCGGCGTCCCGCTGACCGGCGCCTATCTGCAGTTGGTGGACAACCAGCCCGGTGGCCTCGGCGTCATCGCGCTGCCGCATCTGGACGCCGGCCCATTCCTGTCCTACGGCATCCAGTGGATCGTGTTCGGCATCGTCGCGCCGATCGGTCTTGGGTATTTCGCTTATTCGGAGATCAAGGTGCGTCGACGCGAACGCGAGCGAGCCGAGGCATCGGTCCTGGCCCACAACGAAGCTGAGGACCAGCCGGCTCCGATCACCGTCGAACAGAAGCTCGCCGACCGGTACGGCCGACGGCACTGAACATACTGGGCACGACCGCCGCTGCGACCGCCCCCACGGCCGCCGCCGCCTGCACCACCTGAGATAACGCCACCGCGCGCCGCAGATCCGCCACCCCGGGGGCAGGTCCGTCGCCGAGGGTCGGCCGGATCTGCAGTTCGTGGCGGTACTGCGTGGGCCCGCCGAGCTGGACACCGAGGGCGCCGGCGAAGGCGGCCTCGACCACACCGGCGTTGGGGCTGGGATGTTTGCGCGCATCGCGGCGCCACGCTCGCAGCGCACCCAACGCCGACCCGCCGACCAGCGGTGCGCAACCCACCACCAGGGCCCCGGCGACACGGGCGCCCACATAATTGGCAACGTCATCGATGCGTGCCGCCGCCCAACCGAACTTCGCGTAGCGCGGTGACCGGTGTCCGATCATCGCGTCGAGGGTGTTGATACCGCGGTAGACGAGAACACCCGGCGTCCCGCCCAGGGCCGCCCACAGCACCGGCGCGACCTGAGCATCGGAGGTGTTCTCGGCAATCGATTCCAGCGCCGCACGGGTCAGGCCGTCGATATCGAGCAGCGCGGGGTCGCGCCCACACAGCGACGGCAGCAGCATCCGCGCACCGGCGATATCCGCGTCGTCGAGTAGCTCGGCCATCTGCAGACCGGTCCGCGCCAGCGATGTGCCACCCAGAGATACCCAGGTCGCTGCCGCTACCGCGGTCGTCGACCAGAACCCGCCACGCCGGGTCGCGGCGAGGTCGAGCCCTGCAGCGCCGACAACGACGGCGGCCAGCAGGACCGCGGTGTGCGCCGCACCCGCAGCCCGCGAGTCGCGATAGGTGAGCCGTTCCAGCTGCGCTGCAGCCGTCCCGAAGCCTGCGACCGGGTGGCCCCGCCGCGGATCTGCGAATGCGACGTCGGACAGATAACCGATGAGCACCCCGGCGGCACGACTGCCCCGTTTCGAATCTGTCGGCGCAATCACCCCGGCAGCGTCTCACACCGCCAGGGGGCTGGCAGCCGGGGTATGACACAGCAAAGCCGGTTCGATGTCGGAAACCGCGCCACAGGGTTGCTGTGTTGGTAGCTTGTGAGCACTGCCAAGGGGGAAATGTGACTGCACGACACCGCCGACCCGCGGATACCCAGACCATGTGGCTTCGAGCTGCGGCCGCGGCCGTCGGGCTGGGAGCCGCCGTCGCCGTCGGCCAGGGCGTTGCGTCGGCCAGTCCGTCGGACTCGTCTGATTCGACACACAGCGCCAGCGCTGGTGCCAGCGCCAAGCCCGCGGGCAATGCGAAGAGCTCGGCCCGGTCATCGCAGAAGAGCGCTGTCTCGACGTCGGCGACCGCGAAGAAGACCGCCGCCCCCGCGCAGGCCGTCCTGGAATCGTTGTTGGTGGGCGTCCGCTCCACTCATTCCAGTAGCAGTCGCGCCGTCGCACAGACCACCGTGACCAGCCAGAGCCCGGACCGCTCCAGCGCAACCGTCGACCCGGACCAAATCGCCGATCTGGCGGCCCAGCCCGACGTGACCGTTAGCCAGAACACCGACGGTTCCGTCCGCGTCATCGACGGCACGTTCACCGATACGAAGATCACTTCCGCCGAGGAGGCGGCGACGCTGCTCAACGGGTTGGCGCCGGTGCTCGGCGCGTCCGCCAATTTCGCCACCGCCGATGCCATCACCGTGCAAAAGGTGGGTACGACGGATCCGTCCACCGGCGATATCTCCGAGACGTTCTACCGCTTCCACGACACCGTCAACGGCGTCCCTGTATTGGGTAGCCAGGTGATCGTGGTGACCGATGACAGCGGCACCGTGACGTCGGTGTTCAACTATCTCGATGCCCGTATCGATGATGTCGACCTGACCACCAGCTCCACCAGTGCTCAGGCCGCGTCCGCGGCCCTCTCGGCCTATGCGAGCACGAGCACCGGCGATCCGTTGGGCCGGGCGATCTCGACAGTCCTGGCCCAGCCGACAGTCGAACCGCAATTGGTGGTCTACGCACTCAACGGGGATTCCACCCCGCAGCTGGCCTGGAAGGTGGTGGTCGACCCATCCCAGACAGCGAAAGCGTTGGGAGTGACCGCGTCCGACACCGGGGTGACGTACTACGTAGCCGCCAACGGCGCGAACGCGGGCAAGGTGATCGTCAGCAGTTCCAACGCGGACGCCGCGACGGTCACCGCACAAGACGAGCTCGGCAACTCCCGGACGGTGAATACGTCGAGCCTGAACCTGCTTCTGTTCAGCCTGAACACGCTGCAGGATGTGCAACGGGCCATCTCGACATACGAGACCACATATTTCTTCTTCATCGGTTTCCCGACGCTGCCGGGCAACATCACTTTCGAGACTCTGTTCGGCTGGGATCCCCAGGCGATCTCCGCACAGGCCAACATCGCGGAAACCTACGACTACTACAGCGACGTACTCGGGCTGACCTCGTTCGACGGTAACGGTGCGGCGGTCAACCTCAGCGTGCGGTACAACCCCAGCGGCGCACTGCTCGGCGCCCTGTCCGGATACAACAACGCTTACTGGGATCCGGACGCACAGCAATTCGCCTTTGGCGATGCGGGCAACCTGGGCTCGGCACTGGATATCGTGGCACACGAATACACCCATGCGGTCGTGAGTTACGCTGTCGGAGATGGTGATTCGCCCTTGTCGGGCGGAGAGTCAGGCGCGCTCAACGAAGCTTATGCCGATATCATGGGCAGCCTGGTTGAAGGAAAGACGGGCGCCGACCGCTGGCTGATGGGCGAGGATTCCGACTTCCCGGGTGGGCCACTGCGCAACCTGGCGGATCCGACCTCGATCGCAGGGTATGAAGACAACTACGCCGACCGCTACACCGGTACTGACGACAATGGCGGCGAACATTACAACAGCACCATCTTCAGCCATGCCGCGTACCTGATGATGACCGATTCTGATACTGCCGATATCTCGGAAGCGACCTGGGCCCAGGTGTACTACCACTCGATGTACCGGCTGCTCCCTGGCGCCGATTTCAGCGACGGCCGGGCCGCAGTGCTGGACACGGCCACGGAGTACGGCTTCACCGCGGCCCAGCTGCAGGCGGTCACCGACGCCTACGACGCGGTGGGGATTGTCTGAACCGTTTGGTCGGCCACTTCGTACTCTGGGTGACCAACACACTCGAACAAGGACGTCCGAATGTCTCCCTCGCCCACCTTCCCATCCCTGAATCACGTCGCCGTCACGGTGCGTGACCTGGCAGTGAGCACCCCCTGGTACCGCGAGCTCATCGGCGCCGACCCGATCCTCGACGAGGACACCGACGCCGGTTTCCACCACGTCGTCTGGGCCTTCGGTGACGGCACCATATTCGGCATTCACCAGCACAGTGTCAGCGGGGCCGATCAACCCTTCAGCGAATACCGGGCCGGTCTGGACCACGT
Source organism: Mycobacterium sp. (assembly GCF_965229105.1). Taxonomy (GTDB): domain Bacteria; phylum Actinomycetota; class Actinomycetes; order Mycobacteriales; family Mycobacteriaceae; genus Mycobacterium. The sequence goes on along the minus strand of NZ_OZ245858.1, from coordinate 3,192,569 downwards.
CGGATTCGGGTGCGCGTCGCGGACCGAATTGGAGGCCTGGGTGGAGCGGCTCGACGCGTTGGGCATCGACCACGGCGGCATCGTCGATGCACATTACGGTTCCGGGCTGAGCTTCCGCGACCCCGACGGCATTGCGCTGGAGTTCTTCGCACCTCCGGCGTGAGACGGGCACACTGAGGCCATGACCGATCGGATACTGACCGCGACGACGGTGATCACCATGGACGAGGACACTCCGCGCGCGCAGGCGGTGGCGGTGTCAGGTGACCGGATCGTCGCGGTCGGGTCACTGCAAGAGTGCACCGCGGCACTGCCCGACGCCCAAGTGATCGACACCGGCGCGGCCGCGTTGTTACCGGGTTTCGTTGAGCCCCATGGTCATCCGCTGGTCAGCGGGGTGGCTACCCAACCGCCGGCTCGGTCGATTGCGCCGTGGGACGCCCCGACGTGGGCCGACGTGGAGGCGATCTTCGCCGACGCGATCGCCGATACCGACCCCTCCGCACCGTTGTGGTTCGCCGGATTCGACGCACTGCTGCATCAGCATCCCTCCCCCAAGGCCGTCGACCTCGACGCGATCTTCGGCGACCGGGTGACGATGGTCAGCGACAACTCCGGGCACGGCGTGTACTTCAACACCGCGTTGATCAAGCGCTACGGCTGGGATGTCGCCCCGCCAGCCGACCCGGTGGCTTCGCATTTCGGACGCAATCCCGACGGCAGCTTGGACGGCCAGGGCTTCGAGCTGCCCGCGGTGATGGCCGTCGCCGGGCCGTTGATGGCCGAGATGGCCAATCCGTTGGTCAGTGCCGCGCACTATTTCGCGTTGATGTCCCGCGGTGGTTACACCTCGACCTCGGATATGACCTACGACCCCAAGTTCCAAGCCGGGTACGAGGCGCTGGCGTCGGCGCCGTCTTGTCCACTGCGGGTCAGCATGTGGGAAGTGTCGACCACCGACACCTATACCGAGCCGGTGACGTTCTCCACCGGTGAGGCGATGCTCACCAAGGCCGGGGTGAAGCTGTGGACCGACGGGTCGGTGTGGGTCGGCAATGTCGCGATCTCGTTCCCGTATCTCGATAGTGAGGCCACCCGGCTCGCGGGGATCGATCCCGCGGTGGCCGGCGGACCTGAGTCGATGAACTACACCCGTGAGCAACTGGACGCCATCCTGGATCGGGCCGCACCCGCGGGTTGGCAGATGGCTTTTCACGCCAACGGCGATCTGGCGATCGACCTGGCGCTCGATGCGTATGAGGATGCGCTGCAACGACATCACCTGATCGGCACCGACCATCGCTGGCGCCTCGAACACGCAGGCGCAGGCACCCGCAAGCATTTCGACCGGGCAGCAAGGCTCGGGGTGTATGTCTCGATGTCGCCATTCCAGTACTACTACTGGGGCGACCTGCTCGACGGGCAGATCTTCGACCACGAGCATGGCGGACCCTGGCAGTCATTCGCCGACGCTGTCGCCTCCGGGGCCTGCGTGTCACTGCACAATGACGGGTCGGTGTCACCGCCGACGCCGGTACTCAACGTCCAGACGGCGGTCTCGCGACGCACCCGCGCCGGCAACGTGCACGGCCCCGAGCAGGCCATCTCCCTCGATGACGCGTTACGCGCGCAGACCATCAATGCCGCGCGCACCCTGCATCGAGACAAGCTGGTGGGTTCGATCGCCGTCGGTAAGTACGCCGACTTCGTGGAGTTGACAGCCGATCCCTACAGCGTCGACCCGGCTCAGCTGGCGTCGACGGCACAGGTGGCCGGCACGTGGGTGGGTGGGCAGCGCGTCGACCTCGATACGTTCCTCGGAGCCGTCGGCGGGGTCGACGCCGCCGAACACGCTGCACTGGCAGAACAACCGAACGCTCCGCGCTGTTGCTGACCAGGTCCGATGGCTTCGTAAGACAGCTTCGTAAGACAATAGCCACACTTTCCGGCGGCGCGGCCGGCGTGTGAGCGGGTATAGATGCCAGCATGGGGATTTCTCTTGGCACGATTGCTCATCAGGTGCTCGACGGACTCGGATCGGTGGTTGGCCTGCGTTTCGGGACCGAGGAGCCGCCGTACACGCACACCGCGCTCACCCGCAGAGTGGAGATCCGGCACTACGACACCCGGATCGCGGCGCAGACGACGGTGTTCGGCGGCGATGAATCCGCTGCGCGCAGCGCCGGGTTTCGGCGGCTGGCGGGCTACATCTTCGGGAAGAACCACCAGGGCACGAAGATTGCCATGACGGCGCCGGTGTCCCAGCAGGCCGGTGAGAAGATCGCCATGACAGCGCCGGTAGCCCAGGAACCCGGGCCTGATGGCGGGTCGGTGATCCGGTTCTTCATGCCGACCGAATACACCATGGAGATGCTGCCGACGCCCGACGACGACAGCGTCGTGCTGGTGACGGTGCCCGGGGAAACCGTTGCTGTGCTGCGGTTCACCGGCGACCGCAGCCCATCAGCAGTTGAGTCGCATACTGCCCAGCTGCTGGATACGTTGCAGGACAACGGCTTCAAGCCCAACGGCACACCGGTTGCGTGGTTCTACGATCCACCGTGGACGATCCCGTTCCGCAGACGCAATGAGGTAGCGGTAGCGGTCACGCCGCGGTAGCGGTTGACCCGGGCCGGATGTGGCCTTATCGACAATCGTTTTCAATAATGGCCCGTCGGGCGGTACAGTGCCTGCACGAGGTGTTGACAACGATTACACCGAGCCGTCGCATCGATCACGACCAGGAAGAGCACCGCTGTGTCTGCCCACTGCCAAGTCACCGGCCGCACACCAGGATTCGGGAACTCCGTGTCCCATTCGCATCGCCGTAGTCCGCGACGATGGTCGCCGAATATTCAACGGAAGACCTACTTTTTACCGTCTGAAGGTCGCCGAATTCGGTTGCGCGTCAGCACCAAAGGCATAAAGGTCATCGACCGCGACGGTATCGAGGCCGTCGTGGCCCGCCTGCGCCGTCAGGGCCAGCGAATCTAGCTGGGACCCTCTTCGCGTTGCTTCGTCAGCGCGAAACGCGCGACGGTGGCGATGAACTGCGCCAACTCACTGCGTCGTGGCTCGTCGCGCATTCCCACGACCAACCAGCGACCATTGCCATCACCGCCGGCCACCCGGCGCAGATGCAGGGAGTGCACGGGTCGTCGAAAGACATCCCTGCGCACAGTGGCGCCGGGACAACCCTGCTGTTCGTGATGGATCTGCACTTGCATTGGCGTGCCGTCGGCTCGCCGCACGGACAACGCCGCGGACGATCTGGTCACCACGATGGTGGCGGTGGCGAGGTCACCGCCGACACCGACCTGGATGGTGTCATCGAGCAGCGGAACGCTCAGATACACCGAGCCGTAAAACATTTCGTCAAGACCCGCGCACCCGACATCGAATCCGTCCAGCTTGGGTTGCACTCCCATGGCGCCCACAACCGCTCCTCGACACGCTTAATGAAAATCATTTTCGACAACAGGCCACCGGGACGGTAGCCTGGGTCTCGAACTTAATGATAATCATTTTCAATAAGGAGGGCGATGCGTACTCCCGTAGTGATGGTCTGCGGCCAAGGCGATAGCGACGGCATAGCCGGCACACTGATGAAAACACCGGGTACGGCGGTGATCGGCCACGAGTTCGACGGCCAGGTGGTGCGCCGCTGGGTGAGCATCGTGCGCCACGGCGAGGTCTGCACCAGCGAAGTCGCGTTGGAGCTGAGTAAGGGCTGCGTCTGCTGCACCACCCGCAACGACCTGTTGGTTCTGCTGCGCCGGGTGCATCGACGCGACGACGTGCAACGGATCGTGGTGCTACTCGCACCGTGGATGGAGCCAGAACCGGTCTGCTACGCGATCAACAACGTGTGCGTGCGAGTGGGCATCGGATACATCGACGGCCCGGCCGCCCGCGATGTCGAGATACACGCGGTCGTCACGTCGATCGAGGCCGACACTTGGCTGGGGCACGCGCTCAGCGACGACGATCTCGACGACGGTCGCACCATCGCGCAAGTTGTTGTGGGCCAGGCCGAATTCGCTGACGTCGTGGTGCTCAATCAGCCCGAGCGCACCACCCTCGCCGTCCTCAAGAGGTTGACGCCCTTGGCCCGCATCACCGTTGGCAACCACAACCTGGAAATGGCTCTACACCATCTCGACCCGCGGGCCCGTCGCGGCGCTGACTCCGACCCGCACGAACCGCTGCTTGCCGGCCAACCCCCGCTGAGTCCCGAGGGCGACGTGGCGTTGATCGAGTTCTCCGCGCAACGGCCGTTCCATCCGCAGCGCCTGCATTCCGCACTCGACGTTGTCCTTGATGGGGTGATCCGCGCACGGGGCCGCATCTGGCTGGCCTCGCAACCCGAGAGCGTGGTGTGGGTCGAGTCGGCGGGTGGCGGTCTGCGGGTTGCCAGGGCCGGTGCTTGGCTAGCCGCAATGGGTCCCTCCCAGCTGGCCTATGCCGATCGCGAACGCCAGGCGATGGCGGCGCTGCACTGGGATCCCCGCTATGGCGATCGGCATGTGTCGATGACGGTCCTGGTGTGTGGCGCCGACCCGCGCCTGATCACCGAGGGACTGCAGCGCGCCCTGCTGACCGATGACGAACTGGCCCGACCGTGGGAATGGTCCGAATACGACGACCCGTTCGGCGACTGGCACGAGGACCCCTGCGGATCCGCGTCCGAATTCCTCGACGAGATAGCCACCCACGGCACCACAGATGGAGACGACAAGTGAAACCAGGAATCCACCCCGATTACCACCAAGTGGTCTTCCAAGACGCCAACACCGGCACAGCCTTTATGACCCGGTCCACCATCGCGAGTTCTCGCACTATCGATTGGCCGACTCCTGCTGGGGTCCAAAGTCTTCCGTTGGTCGTCGTCGATGTGTCGTCGGAGTCTCATTCGTTCTGGACCGGATCGCAACGCCACACCGACACCGCCGGGCAGATTGAGAAGTTCCATCGCCGCTACGGCCAGCGGCAGCCCAGAAGACCGTGATGACAACGGCCCGGTTCCCGACCCGTCAACCGTTCACGGTGGTCCTGTGCACGCAATGCACCAACGACTCGCAGTCTGGCCTCGTGCCGATGCTGCGCGCAGCCGTTCGCGCGTGCCCGCACGGCATGTTGGTCACGACAGGGTGCCTTCTTGGACAACTCAACTGCGCCGCCCGGCCGGGGCTCGGCGGGGTGATGCTGGTGCTGCAACCCTGCACCAGGGCCCGTACGCCTGTTGGACCGGCACAGTGGGTGGGCCCCATCGATGACGCCGCAGATGTAGACAGCGTGTGCGACTGGATCGGACAAGGCAACTGGGATGACGCGGCATTGCCCGATCACCTGCGCGCCGGGGCAAACCTGGCCGCGCAACGGGTCAGAAACTGAAGATCCACACAAACCTTGAAGGAGGTTTCCTTTGTCCGCCAATGTTATTCGCCCCATCGTCAAACTGAAGTCGACAGCAGGCACCGGGTACACCTATGTCACCCGCAAGAATCGCCGCAACGACCCCGACCGCTTGACCCTGAAGAAGTACGACCCCGTCATTCGACGGCACGTCGAGTTCCGAGAGGAACGCTGATGGCCAAGAAGTCGAAAATCGCCAAGAACGAACAACGTCGGGCCACCGTCGCCCGCTATGCAGACCGTCGCGCCGCCCTCAAAGAGATCATTCGTTCGCCGATGAGCAGTCCCCAGGAGCGCCTCGCCGCGCAATCAGCGCTGGCCCGCCAACCCAGGGACGCCAGCCCCGTGCGCTTGCGCAACCGCGACGCGGTCGACGGGCGCCCCCGTGGACATCTGCGGAAATTCGGGCTGTCCCGGGTGCGGATGCGCGAACTCGCGCACGAGGGCCAACTGCCGGGCGTACGGAAGGCAAGCTGGTAAATGGCCCCCAAGAAATCTGTGAAACCGCGCCGTGCCAACCGCACGGAGATCAGACCCGGTCGGAAAAATATCCTCAAGGGTCTGGGCCTGGACGCCGTCGACTACAAGGACTCCACGCACCTGAGGCTGTTCATCTCCGAGCGCGGGAAAATCAGGTCGCGACAAGTGACTGGGTTGACGGTCCAACAACAGCGACAGGTCACTGCCGCAATCAAGAACGCCCGTGAGATGGCCCTGCTGCCTTACCCCGGGCAATCTGCGTATCGGTAGGCGGGTCGACTTGACGCAGTCGCCGTGCGCAAGCCGACGGCGGGCGCCAGAATCCATCCCTCAGAAGAAACTCGATACGATCGACTGTGTGCCGGTCGCTCGGATAGTCGCCCGCCGCAATGTGCCACTGCCCGTAATCGGACCTCGCTTCCGCAACAGCCAGGTTATGGATCCATCGCGTCCGCCGACCGTGCCGAAGGCCCCTGCCCCAGAGTGCAACGCAGCGCGATGAAGATGTCGTCGAGCACCCGTGGTCTGCCTGCCCTGGCGGCGGTGGCACGTGAGGCGTGGTTGTGGCGGTCGATCGTGCCGATGAGCAGTTGGTTGGTATCGGCGGCCACGCAACGTGCCCAGGCAGTTTGCGCCGAGGCGGCGTAGCCCTGGCCGGCGTGTGCTTCGCCGATGACCTCCTCTTTGATTTCATCACCAGCAATCCAGCCGATCGCGCCCGGCCCTATCGCCAGGACGCCAAAGATATTGCCGTGCCGTCGGATCGCGCGCAATTGATCGCAGTGCTGCCAGTGCCGAAGGTCCTCGGGTTCTGCTGGGGAGAGGTTGTTGGCCAAGGCCGGGTCCGCGTCGGCGAGACGGGCATAGCGGGTGGCGACGAGTTCGAGGGCGTCATCGACGTCGTCGAACCTGTCGAGGGTGACACGGCCGTCGGGAGCTGCCATATCCCGGTAACGGGCTAAGTGGATGGTCTCATCGACGATGACGTCAGGTCGATCAGCGAGGAGCCCCGGCGCGGTTCGCAGGCGGAGATAGGGGGCCTTAAAAGCCGACCATTCGCTACGAACGCAGTCGGTGAGAGCGTCGATGTCATCGAAGCTGTGGGCGAGGACGTCGACGAACGGGCGCGCGGTATCGCGCCCGTAGAACCGAATTCCGCCGAGCAGTTCCCCGCGTGTGGAGCCAACGCGCCGGTGGGCGTAGTCCAGGGCCTCAATGCCGGGCAGCTGAACGTGTGCGGCGAATTCCTCTGCAAAGTCGACGTTTTCGACCAGACTCATCTGCTCGGCCAGCCAATCGGCTACCTTCTGCTTGCCGGTGGGCCGGCCGAACAGTTGGTGCGCCAGCTCGACCTGATCGCTCAACGATGACCAGCGCGTGAGACCCTCCACCTGACACAGCATCCGCACTCAGCCGCGCAAAGCCAACTGGTTTTTATAGCCTGGTAGAGCCGTCAGTTCTTCTTCAGATCTTGCGCGAGCATCACGATGATGCCGCTGGGACCGCGAACGTAAGTGAGCTTGTACGCGTCCTCATAGGTCGCCACGCCGCGAAGCGGACGGCAGCCGTGCCTCGCGGCTATCTCGAGGGCTGTGTCGATGTCGTCAACGGAGAAAGCGACGCGGTGCATGCCAATTTCGTTGGGACTAACGGGCTTCGACTCGATTGCGGTGGGGTGGATGTACTCGAAGAGCTCGAGGCGACCGTGTCCGTCCGGCGTCTGGAGCATCGCAATGTTGGCGTGGTTGCCATCGAGGCCGACAGCAGTGTCGGTCCATTCGCCAGAGACGGTGTCACGGCCCATGACCGTGAGACCGAGGTCGGTGAAGAAGGCGATCGCTGCTTCCAGGTCTCGAACGGCGATTCCGACGTTCTCGAGTTTGATGGGCATGTGGTGCATGCTATCGAGCCGGGTCGGTGAGCCGACTCTACGGCCGCAGAATCTCAGCAGGAGATACGGTTTCGACGAATACGCGGGCCGCGGTGGCGAGTTCCCGGTCCGCGGTGGCCAGCGCGTCCGCCTGCAGCTGGGTCAGTGCGATGTACTCGGCCTGATAGGTATCCGGCCAGTTCAGCTGGGCAGCTATGTGCCATGCGCGGTCCTGCAACGATCGGTCACCGAGGAGTCGGATGCGCAGCCCGCGGATATCGTCGAGAACCTTTCGGCCGGCCCGCTCATCGATCTCGCCGCGGTGCACCGATGCGTAGACCAAGGCGAGCGCCTGCGAGCGCAGCAGCGTGGGAGCCGCCAGGCTGTGTTCCGGCGGGATGGTCGCGCCGTCAACGGCGAGGTCGATGGCCACCTGTGCATCGATGACAAAAACTGTCATACCAGCACCTTCGCATGAACCTTCGGCGTTCTGCCACCGCGACTGTCCCCGACTCGCGCGAACTCACGGACAAAGGAACGCAATCGGCGGGCAATGCCGTCTCCCAATAGCTTCCGGCGGCGGATTGTCGCCGTCCCAAAGCGAATTCGGCCGACCTTGGCTCGTCACATTGCCCCAACCGTAATTGGTGGGCTACCAGGTATGGCAGATGTTCCAATCCCAATCGATATCGCTGTTGACGACATACGGCATCTGTTTGGGATCGCCTGAACACCACCGGCCCGGCGTCATGGTGTCGGCGTGCGCGGTGGCGGTGGCGAAACCGGCCGCGCCGACGATGGCTGTTCGATTCATCGTTTTCTCCCCAGTGTCTGCTCTGAGTTGGACTGCCTACGATTCTGCGGCGGCAGCCTGGCTCAGTTCATCGGGCGAATGGCCTAATTTTCGCGCGTCTGGGAGGCAGCGGCGCTCGCATAGAGAATCTGCCAAGAATCCTTGCAGGGCCCCGGCGCAGTCTTTTCTCAACGGTTCCGACCGGAGCCCACCGAAGAGAAAAGGACTTTCATCATGGCCCGCATCACCCGCATCCTCGCCCTGCCCCTGCTGACCGCCGGAATCCTCGGTGGGGCACTGGGACTGGCCAGCACGGCCAGCGCCGACGTCACCTTCGACGGCCACGGCGGCATGGTCGCCACCCCCGACACCTACGCCGACCCAGCCCCCTCAGTCGTGCCCTGGGCCGTCTGGATCCAGAACGCGAACTGATACACACCGTGGGGTCCCCTGAAGAAAATGGCCCATCAGTCGTAGAGGACATCAAGTCCTCTACGCCTGAGGTCGTTCAATCCATCGCGGAACGCCTGAAGATACTCAGGCGAGTGCCCCACCCAGTCGGTAATCTCACCGACGATCTTCACCGGCTTCCGGGTGCGGTAGGAGTGGGTCGGATTTCCCGGGAACTTCTTGTCAGTCACGTTCGGGTCATCCTCGACGGCGTCTTGCGGTTCGACGATGTACACGTGACCACGACCCTGCCCCACAGCCATCTCCGCTGCCAGCACCGCACCGTCTAAGACCCTGGTCATATAGACATGATTGGAGATGTGCCCTTGCCGATAGTTCGACGGATGACCAGGCTCTAGATAATCCCCCACCCGAAGGGTGGTCTTGGTGCCGTGAAAGTACGCGCCGGACTCGTGTGCCACGAAACGTTCCGGCGTATCGGCCATCTCTGCTGCCATCAAGAACCTCCTGGAGTGTCAGTTGCCGGGCGATTGTGCACGACGCTCGGGGTCTTGCGGCAAGCCCCCACCCTGGGCTTATAGTGAGAATGGGAACAGGACGAGCCGGGGCGGGCGTCGTCTACCCCGGCCTATGGGGCGCCCGCGCTGACTGCCAATATCGTTGTCAGACATCGAACTTCGCGGCGTACCGCAACTGCCACCGGCATGGATCAAGCGCCGTAGTGGTTCCGCGCGATATGCAACCAGACCTCAGCGGTCGCCCTACCGATCTCAAGTGAAGTCAACGCAGGAGCGATGACGTAACTTCGCCCTGTCACCTACGAGAGCGTTCGTTGGGAACCAATGGACCGCGAACGCACCGGGCGGCGCGACTGAACCGCAGTCAACCCAGGGATTTTGTGAGTCTCGAAAGAGGATCAAAAGCCTCTGAACTGCGGAAATAATGGTGGGCGCGGAGGGTTTCGAACCCCCGACCGCTGGTGTGTAAAACCAGAGCTCTACCACTGAGCTACACGCCCGTGCCGGAGCAGGTTACACGGGAACCGGCGGCCAACTCAAAACCATCGAGTCAGACGCTGGTGCTGCTACCACGGCCAATTCACCACCCTGATGTCTGACTCGACGCAGCGGCGACGGGCCCGTCACTCAAAACGCGACGGCCCCGCCAAGCGACCTAACCACCCACCGCTGCCAGCGCCGCCGTCCACACGCTGTGATCGCGAGCCTCGCCCGGTTCTTTCACGTCGGCGAATCGAATGACACCGGAGCGATCGACGACGAAGGTGCCCCGATTCGGATAACCGGCGTCAATGTTGAACACCCCGTAGGAACACGCGACGCCACCGTGCGGCCAGAAATCCGACAGCACCGGAAAACCGAACCCGCTCTGGGTGGCCCACACCTTGTGCGTCGGCGGCGGCCCGACAGAAATCGCCAGCGTCGCCAGGCCGTCATGGCTAAACGAGGCCAAATGCTCCTGCAGATAGTCCAGTTCGCCCTGGCAGATACCGGTGAACGCCAACGGAAAGAACACCAGCAGCACGTTCTTGGCGCCACGAAACGCGCCCAACGAAACAGGCTGTCCGTTCTGATCCTTCAACGTGAAATCGGGCGCGGGTGTCCCGACCGCCAGCATCAGCGCGTCTTGCCCTCCGACTTTGGCTGCACCAGTCGGCTGGCACTCCAATCACCGAGGTTGGCCGATGAAGTCGGCATCAGGCCAGCTGTCGGTGCTGATTCCGCGATCTCAGCCGGAATCACGTGGCCCGGCCTCCCCGTCTTGGGTGTCAAAACCCAGATAACACCGTCGTCCGCCAGCGGAGTGATTGCATCCATCAGAGCATCTACCAGGTCACCATCACCGTCGCGAAACCACAACAGCACTACGTCGATGACCTCGTCGGCGTCCTCGTCGAGCAACTCGCTGCCAGAGGCATCTTCGATGGCGACACGAATGTCGTCGTCGGTGTCCTCATCCCAGCCGAGTTCCTGAACGATCTGCTCTTTTACGATGCCCAGTTTGCGGGCGTAGTCCGGGGCGTCGTCCGCCGCGACCAAGATAGGGCCTCCTTCAGAAGTGTGCGCTGAATGTGCGATGGGACTAATCGTCGCACAGTGCGGACAAGCTGGTCACAGGCAACACGGTAGCGGCGGCTCAGTAAGCCGCATCGCAGAGATTCAAGGCATTCGCCCTGGTGTCGTTCAGCCGCGTCACGGCGGCGTTGAAATCCGCCGGCGGCAGGTGCCCGAGGACGGCGGTAGCCGTCGCGCGCGCGGCGTCGCCCCAGGCGTTGAACGCGTCCTGCATGGCCTGGGGCAAGGTGCTGTTGACGCTGCTGACCACGAGGTCCGCGCTGCTATTGAGCGCCGCGCCTGCCGCGCCCTCGGGTCCGGTGGGGTCGGTGCCGGAGTTCATCGCGGCGACGAAAGAGTTGAGCGCATCGATGGCCTCAGCGCTGCTGGTGCTCATCGACTCGCACGCGGTGTGCACCACTTGGGTGGTCGATGACAGCTGCCGTTCGGTTTCCATCGCGCTGGAACTGGCCGCCGATTCCTCGACCGACGCCGTCACCGACGCTTTGTAGACGGGCGCATCGTTGGTGTCGACACCCGCCGACCCGTCGACGACGGCGGTACACCCCAGCAGCCCGATCAGGGCTGCGGCAGTACCCCCGACGATGAGTGCGCCGATCCGGGACCCGCGTGATACCTCTCGCGGCCATCTGATCAGCACAGCCGCAAACGTTACCGGCTAGTTGGTTGGCACATGGCCAGTCCACGGCTACCGCGGGCAGGTCATCGCCAATGGGGATCCGGTCACCGCGAACGGTCGAAGTGCGGCACGATAGACACTGGCAGGGGTACTCCTTGTCTTCTCTAACTAGGAGTAGTGCGTTGACAACCGAGTTCGTGCGCCAAGACCTGGCCCAAAACTCCGGCACCGCAGCCGAACCCGATCGGGTACGGGTGATTCGTGAAGGCGTTGCGTCCTACCTGCCCGATATCGATCCCGAGGAAACCGGCGAATGGCTGGAATCCTTCGATGATCTGTTGTCGCGGTCGGGTCCGGCTCGTGCCCGCTATCTGATGTTGCGGTTGTTGGAACGTGCCAGCGAGCAGCGGGTGGCCATCCCCGCGCTGACGTCCACCGATTACGTGAACACCATTCCGACCGAGCTGGAACCGTGGTTCCCCGGCGACGAGGACGTCGAGCGACGGTTCCGAGCCTGGATCCGGTGGAACGCCGCGATCATGGTGCACCGCGCGCAACGGCCCGGCGTCGGCGTCGGTGGACACATCTCGACGTACGCATCGTCGGCTGCGCTCTACGAGGTCGGGTTCAACCACTTCTTCCGCGGTAAATCGCACCCCGGCGGCGGCGACCAGGTGTTCATCCAGGGCCACGCCTCCCCCGGCATCTACGCGCGCGCCTTCCTGGAGGGTCGCCTCTCCGCTGACCAACTTGATGGCTTCCGCCAGGAGCACAGCCACCCCGGTGGCGGAATCCCGTCCTATCCGCACCCGCGATTGATGCCCAATTTCTGGGAGTTCCCGACGGTGTCGATGGGCCTTGGCCCGATGAACGCCATCTACCAGGCCCGCTTCAACCACTACCTGAGCGACCGCGGCATCAAGGACACCACCGATCAGCACGTGTGGGCATTCCTCGGCGACGGTGAGATGGACGAGCCCGAGAGCCGCGGCCTGACCCATATGGCGGCCCTGGAGGGCCTGGACAACCTGACGTTCGTCATCAACTGCAACCTGCAGCGCCTCGACGGCCCTGTCCGCGGTAACGGCAAGATCATCCAGGAGCTGGAGTCGTTCTTCCGCGGCGCCGGCTGGAACGTCATCAAGGTGGTGTGGGGCCGCGAGTGGGATGCGCTGCTGCACGCCGACCGCGACGGCGCGCTGGTGAACCTGATGAATACCACCCCCGACGGGGACTTCCAGACCTACAAGGCCAACGACGGCGGCTACGTCCGCGACCACTTCTTCGGGCGGGATCCCCGTACCAAGGCACTGGTCGATCCGATGACCGACGCCGAGATCTGGAACCTCAAACGTGGCGGCCACGACTACCGCAAGGTCTACGCCGCCTACCGTGCGGCCAACGATCACAAGGGTCAGCCCACGGTGATCCTGGCCCACACCATCAAGGGCTACACACTGGGCAAGCACTTCGAGGGCCGCAACGCCACGCATCAGATGAAAAAGCTTGCGCTGCAAGACCTCAAGGACTTCCGCGATACTCAGCGGATCCCGATCAGCGATGCCGATCTGGAAGAGAACCCGTACCTTCCGCCGTACTACCACCCAGGACCGGAGTCCCCGGAGATCCGTTATCTGCTCGACCGGCGCCGCGCGCTGGGCGGGTTCCTTCCTGAACGTCGCACCAAAGCCAAGGTGCTCCCGCTTCCGCCGCGCGATGTCTACAAGGCGCTGAAGAAGGGGTCGGGCAACCAGGAGGTCGCCACCACCATGGCGACGGTACGCACGTTCAAAGAACTGCTGCGCGACAAGGAAATTGGACCGCGTCTGGTCCCGATCATCCCCGACGAAGCGCGCACGTTCGGCATGGACTCGTGGTTCCCGAGCCTGAAGATCTACAACCGCAACGGCCAGCTGTACACCGCTGTCGACGCCGAACTGATGCTCGCCTACAAGGAGAGCGAGATCGGACAGATCCTGCACGAGGGCATCAACGAAGCCGGGTCGACGGCCTCGTTCACCGCGGTGGGTACGTCCTATGCCACCCACAACGAGCCGATGATCCCGATCTACATCTTCTATTCGATGTTCGGTTTCCAGCGCACCGGTGACGGGTTCTGGGCGGCCGCTGATCAGATGGCGCGCGGATTTGTCTTGGGCGCCACGGCCGGTCGCACCACGCTGACCGGTGAAGGTCTGCAGCATGCCGATGGGCACTCACTGCTACTGGCGTCCACCAACCCCGCGGTGGTCGCCTACGACCCGGCCTTCGCCTACGAGATCGCCTACATCATCGAAAGCGGTCTGGCTCGGATGTTCGGGGAGGACCCGGAGAACGTCTTCTTCTACATGACCATCTACAACGAGCCCTACACCCAGCCCGCCGAGCCGGAGAATTTCGACCCGGAGGGTCTGCTGCGCGGTATCTATCGCTACCGCACGGCCACGGAGAAACGCAGCAATGTGGCGCAGATCCTGGCCTCCGGCGTCGCCATGCCAGAGGCGCTACGCGCGGCCGACATGCTCGCCGCCGAATGGGATGTCGCTGCCGACGTCTGGTCGGTGACCAGCTGGGGTGAGCTCAACCGCGACGGCGTCACCATCGAGAAGGAGATGCTGCGGCACCCGGAACGACCGGCAGGGACCCCGTATGTCACCAAGGCGCTGGAAAAGGCTTCGGGCCCGGTGATCGCGGTTTCGGACTGGATGCGCGGTGTGCCGGAGTTGATCCGGCCCTGGGTGCCCGGCACCTACGTCACCCTCGGCACGGACGGGTTCGGCTTCTCCGACACCCGCCCGGCGGCCCGGCGCTACTTCAACACCGACGCCGAATCCGTCGTCGTCGCGGTGCTGGAGGCGTTGGCACGTGACGGCGAGATCGACCCGTCGGTGGCCGTCGCGGCAGCCAAGCAATACAAGATCGACGATGTGCTGGCAGCCGGCGTGTCCTTCAAGGACACCGGCAGCGCGTAACCCCGCCGCGTAACCCACTGACAAGTGGCCGAGTCGGATCGGCTCGGCCACTTTGTGGAGTCCCGCCAGAACTCGGGCGTAGCTTTTAGGGGTGACCGACAAAGCCACTCCGACGCGCACGCCACTGGCGCTGCTGGAGAACCTCCCCGAGTCGCTGACCCGTCGGCTCAAGCAGTACTCGGGCCGGTTGTCGACCGAAGCCGTGCACGTCATGCAGGAACGACTGCCGTTCTTCGCCGAGCTGGAGGCCTCGCAGCGAGCCAGCGTGCAACTCGTCGTACAGACGGCCCTGGTGAACTTCGCCGAATGGATGCGGGATCCGCGCAGCAACGTCGGCTATACCGCCGAGGCGTTTGCGCTGGTCCCCCAGGAATTGACCCGCCACATTGCGCTGGCTCAAACCGTCGACATGGTGCGCGTCACGATGGAGTTCTTCGAGGAAGTGGTGCCCATGCTGGCCCGCTCGGACGAACAGCAGATCGCCCTGACGGTCGGCATCCTGCGCTACAGCCGCAACCTCGCCTTCGCGGCGGCGTCGGGCTACGCCGATGCGGCAGAAGCCCGCGGCGCCTGGGACAGCCGGATGGAAGCCAGCGTCGTCGACGCCGTCGTCCGCGGTGACGCCGGCGCGGAACTCCTGTCGCGCGCAGCGGCACTCAACTGGGACACCACGGCTCCGGCAACAGTGATCGTGGGCACCCCACCCGAGGGCCGAGTAGCCATGGCCAGCGAAGACATTCGGCAGGTCGCCACCAATCACGGCCGGGCCGCCCTGACCGATGTGCACGGCACCTGGCTGATCGCGATCGTCTCCGGTCCGCTGTCGCACACCGACCGATTCCTCGGTGACCTCCTCGGCGCGTATTCCGAGGGCCCGGTGGTGATCGGGCCGACGGTGCCGATGCTGACCGCGGCCTATCACAGCGCGACAGAGGCGATCGCGGGAATGAATGCCGTGGGCGGCTGGACGGGCGCGCCGCGGCCAGTGCTGGCCAGGGAACTGCTGCCCGAGCGGGCCTTGATGGGCGATACGGCGGCGATCGCCGCACTGCATACCGATGTGATGCGGCCGCTGACTGATGCGGGTCCCGCCCTCACCGAAACCCTCGATGCCTACCTGGACTCTGGGGGTGCCATCGAGGCCTGCGCCCGCAAGTTGTTCGTTCATCCAAATACCGTGCGATACCGCCTGAAGCGGATAGGAGACTTCACCGGTCGCGATCCCACCCTTCCCCGCGACGCCTACGTTCTCAGAGTTGCCTCAACTGTGGGTCGGCTTGCCCGTCAAGAGCATCATTCGAGCACGTCAACTGCGCCCAATGTGGCGGTCGTTGGGCACTTGGGCCTGCCCCAGACTGTGACGCATCCCATGTAATAGGTCGCAGCGCGGTATCGATGAAGTCCCATCACGTGCTGTTTTGTGGGGTCTCCACAAAAACCTAAGACAAGGTTCATAATCTCTTACACCGGTTAAATCCGACTTCACAGTGTTCTCTTAATTACGTGATCGCTTTGCTTGCACCCGGACAGGGTTCGCAGACTCCTGGAATGCTCGCCCCGTGGCTGGAACTGCCCGGCGCGGGCGACCAGATCGCGTCCTGGTCAAAGTCCAGCGGTCTGGATCTCGCCCAGCTCGGTACCACCGCGACCGCGGAGGAAATCACCGACACGTCCATCACCCAGCCCCTGGTCGTCGCTGCGACGCTGCTGGCCCACCAGGAGCTCACCAAGCGCGGTCTGCTCGCCGGTACCGACACCATCATCGCCGGCCACTCGGTCGGTGAGATCGCCGCATATGCCATCGCCGGACTCATCTCCGCCGACGACGCCGTCGCGCTGGCCGCCACCCGCGGTGCCGAGATGGCCAAGGCGTGCGCCAACGAGCCCACCGGCATGTCCGCCATCCTCGGCGGCGACGAGGCCGAAGTGCTGGCCACCCTGGCAGATCTCGACCTGGTGCCCGCGAACCGCAATGCCGCCGGCCAGATCGTCGCCGCAGGCCGCCTCGACGCACTGCAGAAGCTGGCGGAGAACCCGCCGGCCAAAGCCCGAGTTCGCGCGCTGGCCACCGCGGGCGCCTTCCACACCGAGTTCATGTCCTCTGCTCTGGAGGGCTACTCCACCGCGGCATCAAAGGTGGAAACCGCCGAACTGGCACCTGGCGTTATCCTCCTGTCGAATGCCGACGGCCAGCCCGTCACCTCGGCCGCGGACGCCATGACCAAGTTGGTATCGCAACTGACCCGGCCGGTGCGCTGGGATCTGTGCACGGACTGGATGCGAGATAACAACGTGAGTGCGATCGTCGAGTTCCCGCCTGCGGGCGCCCTCGCCGGAATCGCCAAGCGTGAGCTTCGGGGGGTGCCGACGCACGCCGTCAAATCCCCTGCAGATCTGGATGGACTCGCCGGGCTCTAAATCGCCCCGGGTCCGCCAGGACAACCAGATAAGTACGACATCTCGATCTTTTTTACGCAGTAACAACCAATATGAAGGGAGCCACACTGTGGCTAACGAGCAAGAAATCATCGCCGGCCTCGCCGAGATCATCGAAGAGGTCACGGGCATCGAGCCGTCCGAGGTCACCCCTGAGAAGTCGTTCGTCGACGACCTGGACATCGACTCGCTGTCGATGGTGGAAATCGCCGTGCAGACCGAAGACAAGTACGGCGTGAAGATCCCCGATGAGGATCTGGCCGGACTGCGCACCGTCGGTGACGTCGTCTCCTACATCCAGAAGCTCGAGAGCGAGAACCCCGAGGCGGCCGCAGCTCTCCGCGAGAAGTTCGCACAGTGACCCGTCCTTCCACTGCTAACGGCAACTTTCCCAGCGTCGTCGTCACCGCGGTCGCGGCGACGACCTCCCTCGCGGCGGACATCGAGAGCACGTGGAAGGGCCTGCTAGCCGGCGAGAGCGGTATCCGCGCCCTCGATGACGAGTTCGTCCACAAGTGGGATCTGGCAGCGAAAATCGGCGGGCACCTCAAGGAGCCCATCGACGACGAAATGACCAGGTTGGACCTGCGACGCATGTCGTATGTCCAGCGGATGGGCAAGTACCTGAGCAAGCGAATCTGGGAAAACGCAGGCGCGCCTGAGGTCGACCCGGACCGTTTCTCGGTCGTGATCGGCACCGGAATCGGTGGCGGCGAGAAGATCGTCGAGATGTATGACGCCATGAACGAGGGCGGGCCCCGCAAGGTATCCCCGCTTGCTGTTCAGATGGTGATGCCAAACGGTGCGGCGGCGGTCGTCGGCCTCGAACTGGGCGCGCGCGCTGGGGTCATCACCCCGGTGTCCGCCTGTTCGTCGGGGTCGGAGGCCATCGCCCACGCCTGGCGGCAGATCGTCATGGGTGACGCCGATTTCGCCGTCTGCGGCGGTGTGGAAGGCATCATCGAAGCGCTGCCGATCGCGGCGTTCTCGATGATGCGGGCCATGTCGACCAACAACGACGATCCCGAAGGCGCGTCGCGTCCGTTCGACAAGAACCGGGACGGCTTCGTCTTCGGCGAGGCCGGCGCGATGATGGTCATCGAGCGCGAAGACCATGCCTTGGCCCGCGGTGCAAAGCCACTGGCTCGCATCATGGGTGCTGGCATCTCGTCGGACGCCTACCACATGGTGGCACCTGCACCGGACGGTCTTCGAGCCGGCGCGGCCATGAAGCGCGCGATGGAGACAGCTGGGTTGTCCCCCAAGGACATTCAGCATGTCAACGCGCACGCCACTGCCACTCCGATCGGTGACACCGCCGAGGCCAACGCGCTTCGGGTCGCCGGTGTCGGGCATGCCGCGGTCTACGCACCCAAGGGTGCGCTCGGCCACTCGATCGGCGCCGTGGGTGCGTTGGAGTCGATCCTGACGGTGCTCTCGTTGCGTGACGGGGTCATCCCGCCGACGCTGAACTACGAGACACCTGATCCGGAGATCGACCTGGATGTCGTCGCGGGTGAACCGCGCTACGGCGACTACCAGTACGCCATCAACAACTCCTTCGGATTCGGCGGGCACAACGTGGCGCTCGCTTTCGGGCGGTACTAGGACGGGGTTTCGCCGAAACGGACCAGAAAGGCATCTGCACTACCAATGGCAGCGCTGACAACGGGTAACGGACTTCCTGATGTAGTCGTCACCGGAATCGCGATGACGACTGCCGTGGCGACTGATGCTGAGTCGACATGGAAAGCGCTGCTTGACGGACAGAGCGGCATCCGCACACTCGACGACCCCTTCGTGACGGAATTCGATCTACCGGTTCGTATCGGTGGTCACCTTCTCGAAGACTTCGACAGTGAACTGACGAAGGTCGAGCTACGGCGGCTGTCTTATCTGCAGAAGATGTCGACGGTGTTGAGCAGGCGGGTCTGGAAGGACGCCGGCTCACCCGAGGTCGATCCCAAGCGTCTGATGGTCTCCATCGGCACGGGGATGGGGTCAAGCGAGGAACTGCTCTTTGCCTACGAAGCTTTGAAAGCGAAGGGCCTCAGAGCGGTTTCCCCGCTGGCAGTACAGATGTACATGCCGAACTCCGCCGCAGCCGCGGTAGGGCTGGAGCGCAAGGCGAGGGCCGGTGTCACCACCGTGATCTCCGCCTGCGCCTCCGGCTCGGAGGGCATCGCGAATGCGTGGCGCAATATCATCCTCGGTGAGGCCGATGTGGCGATCTGCGGCGGAGTCGAGACCCGGATCGAGGCCGTGCCGATCGCAGGGTTCGCACAGATGCGAATCGTGTTGTCCACCACCAACGATGATCCGCAGGGCGCCTGCAGGCCCTTCGACAAAGACCGTAACGGGTTCGTATTCGGCGAGGCCGGCGCGCTGCTGGTGATCGAAACCGAAGAACACGCAAAGGCGCGTGGCGCGAACATCCTGGCCCGGCTGATGGGGGCCAGCGTCAACTCGGACGGCTTCCACATCGTCGCACCCGATCCCAACGCCGAACAGGCTTCGCACGCAATCACCAGGGCCATCGAACTGGCCGGCCTGCAACCCAGTGACATCGATCACGTGAACGCGCACGCCACCGGCACCGTCGTAGGAGATGTGGCGGAAGGCAAGGCCATCAACAAAGCGGTAGGCAACCATGCGGCTGTCTATGCGCCCAAATCCGCGCTGGGCCATTCGGTCGGCGCGGTCGGTGCAGTGGAATCGATCCTCACCGTGATGGCGCTGCGGGACGGCGTCATCCCGCCCACACTGAATCTGGTCAACCTCGATCCCGAGATTGATCTCGATGTGGTGGCGGGACAACCGCGAACCGGTAACTACCGGTACGCCGTCAACAATTCATTCGGATTCGGCGGGCACAATGTCGCTCTCGCCTTTGGCCGGTACTGACACGCCCACTTAGGAGATTTACATGACGACCATGGCGCCTGAAGCCGTAAACGAATCGCTCGACCCGCGTGACCCGCTGCTGCGTCTGAGCCGCTTTTTCGATGACGGCGCCGTGGAATTGCTGCATGAGCGGGACCGCTCCGGCGTGCTCGCCGGCGCAGGCACCGTCAACGGTGTGCGCACCGTCGCGTTCTGCACCGATGGCACGGTCATGGGCGGCGCGATGGGCGTCGACGGCTGCCGCCACATCGTCAATGCCTATGACACCGCTATCGAGGACCAGAGCCCCATTGTGGGTATCTGGCACTCCGGTGGCGCCCGACTCGCCGAGGGCGTCAAGGCCCTACACGCGGTCGGACTGGTCTTCGAGGCGATGATCCGGGCGTCGGGCTACATCCCCCAGATCTCGGTGGTCGTCGGTTTCGCCGCGGGTGGTGCGGCCTACGGGCCCGCACTGACCGATGTGGTGATCATGGCCCCGGAAGGCCGCGTGTTCGTCACCGGCCCCGATGTGGTTCGCAGTGTCACCGGCGAGGACGTCGATATGGCTTCCCTCGGCGGCCCCGACACGCACCACAAGAAGTCCGGTGTCTGCCACATCGTCGCCGATGACGAGCAGGACGCCTACACCCGTGGCCGCCGCCTGGTCGGCTACTTCTGCCAGCAGGGCCTCTTCGACCGCGCCAAGGCCGAGGCGGGCGATACCGATCTGCGCGCGCTACTGCCGGATTCGGCTCGCCGCGCCTACGACGTGCACCCGCTGGTCAATGCGTTGCTCGATGGAGACGATCCAGACTCGCCGTTCGAGGAGTTCCAAGCCAAGTGGGCCCCGTCGATGGTGGTCGGCCTCGGCCGGTTGTCCGGGCGGACGGTCGGCGTGCTGGCCAATAATCCGTTGCGCCTCGGCGGTTGCCTGAACTCTGAAAGTGCCGAGAAGGCAGCACGTTTCGTCCGTCTCTGCGATGCGTTCGGCATCCCGATCGTCGTCGTCGTCGACGTGCCGGGCTACCTGCCCGGCGTCGACCAGGAGTGGGGCGGCGTGGTTCGCCGCGGTGCCAAACTGCTGCACGCGTTCGGTGAGGCCTCCGTTCCCCGCGTCACGCTGGTCACCCGCAAGATCTACGGCGGCGCCTATATCGCGATGAACTCCCGATCACTGGGCGCCACCAAGGTGTTCGCGTGGCCGGACGCCGAGGTCGCCGTGATGGGCGCCAAGGCCGCGGTCGGCATCCTGCACAAGAAGAAGCTGGCCGCCGCTGCCCCCGAGGATCGCGAGGCCCTGCACGAAGAGCTGGCCGCTGAGCACGAGCGGATCGCCGGCGGTGTGGACAGCGCCATCGAGATCGGCGTGGTCGACGCCAAGATCGATCCCGCGCACACCCGCAGCGTCGTCACCCAGGCGCTGGCCGAGGCGCCCGCCCGTCGCGGCCGCCACAAGAACATCCCGCTGTAGCCCTTGGGATTCGGGCGCGCTAAGCCGCGGTGACGGGCGTTGTCAAGCTGCGTGGAGTCGGTCGGGATTGTTTTCGGCGGGGAGGTTGATGCCGACGATGGGGCTGGGCTGTGTTGTGGATGGGCGGTTGCGGAATCGTTCTGGGTGGGCGTCGTAGTAGGCCTGTAGGGCGTGGTCGCGGCAATTCCAGTGCCGCGTCCAGGTGCCGTTGTGGACCTCGTCGGGAGTGAACAGTGCGATGCCAGTGTGGCGGTGATGCTGGTTGTACCAGGACACATAGGCGTCCACCCACTGCCGGGCGGTTTCGAGGTCGTCGAAGACGCCCGGGTAGTTGGGCCGGTATTTCATCGTGCGGAATTCCGATTCGGAGAACGGATTGTCATTGCTGACCCGCGGCCGGTTGTGCGTCTGGCCGACGCCCTGATCGGCCAGCAGGTCCTTGAGGAGTGTCGAGCGCATCGCGGGTCCGGAATCGGCGTGCACCACCGTGGGCAGTCCGTGGTCGGTGAACGCGGTCTCGAACATGTCCACGGCGAGGTCGTCGCACTCGCGTTCCTCGACCCGCCAGCCCACGATCTTGCGGGAGTAGATGTCGATGACCGAGTACGCCTTGAACGCCACCCCGCGCCACGGGGTGCGTAGATCGGTGATGTCCCAACTCCAGATCTGTTGCGGTCCCGTTGCTTTGAGCACCGGCGCGACCCGCGGCGTCTGGTTCGTCGCCCGGGTCGGTGCGATCGGCCGCACACTTTGATCGGTGATGGCTGCGGCGATGCGCCACCACGACCGCCGCGAGGCCAGCATCGTGCCGGCATCCCAGGTCGAGGCGAACGCCTGGTCCACCGAGGTGCCCGCGAGCCAGCCGGCGATGATCTCGTCGCGGATCGCGGTGCGGTCGGCCTCACCGATACGCGACGGGTAGGCCCGGTCCCGGTGCGGCAACGGGTCGGGCACCGGGGTGCGCGGATGCGATCGGTAATGCCACGTCGAACGTGACAGATCGATCATCGCCAGCGCCCGGCGCTGCGATCCGATCGCCGCGGTCAGCTCGGCGACGAGTCCGTTCTCGGCGTCGAGGAAGCACCGAGATCGTGGATCGTCGGGGTCACGTCGGGCTCGTGCACGTTCATCTCGTGCAAGAGCCCGATAGCTTTTCCCAACGCCTCGTTGGTCACCTCGAGCTCGCGCACCCGTGCCTGCAGCCGGACCAGTTCGATCTCGTCGCGATCGTGCTTGTCCGCCTCCGCCTTGGCCAACGCCCTGCGTTTCGCTGGGGGAACTGTCATGGCTCCACCTTCTCGCGGAATCAGTCCCCGGTCGAGGTCACCGTCGAACAACGCCGACTGCCACCGCCGGAACTGGCGGTTCGACACCCCCACAGCAGCAAGGAACGGCCCCTTCTGCCCACGACCCAACAGCTGGTAGTCCACGACAAGCTCACGAATCTCGGTGGGGGTGAACCCCGGACTGATCGACATAACCCAACCTCTTCACACTGGCTGCAACTGACTCACAACCAGCCTGGCAAAGAGGGTGAGCGCGGGTTTGCGCGCCCGAATCACAGGAAGTCCTGTGCTGCGGGCTCGGCTCGGGCCCGGTCGGCGGCCACCAGGCCGATACGGGTACGACGGTCCAGGATGTCGTCGACAGTCAACGCGCCTTCGTGGGTGACCGCGTAGGCGAATTCCGCGCGGAGCACATCGATACCGTCGGCGACGGGTTCACCGGCACGTTCGCACGAGGCCGACGCCAGGACGCTCGCCGCCTCCGCCCCGAATCGCCCGACCAGCGATGACGGCAGCGGTCCCGACGTGCTCGCCTGCGCGCCCGGGTTGGCCGGCGCCCCGATCAACGGCAGGTTGCGGGTGCAGCACGGCCCGGCCGGCAATCCCCGCAGGGCGACAGCACGATCGAGGACGTCCTGCGCCATATGCCGATACTCGGTGAGCTTGCCGCCGACGACGCTGATCACTCCGGTCGACGACTCGATGACCGCATGGTTGCGCGAGATATCGGCGGTATTCCCGGCACCGGTGTCGATCAGAGGCCGCAGCCCGGCATACGAACCGATCACGTCCCCGGTGGTCAACGCGACGCCGAGCGCCGTGTTGACGGTATCGAGGAGAAAGTCGGTCTCCGCCGAAGTCGGTTCTGGCACATCAGGTATCGGCCCCGGGGCGTCCTCATCGGTCAGACCGAGGTAGACCCGACCCAGTTGTTCTGGCATCGCGAAGACAAACCGGTTGAGCGCACCGGGAATCGGCACCGTGAGGGCCGCAGTCGGGTGGCCGAATGCCGCGGCATCGAACACCAGATGCGTACCGCGACTGGGCCGCAGCTTGACGCCGGTATCGATCTCCCCCGCCCACACGCCTGTCGCGCTGATGACCGCGCGGGCTGTCACGTCGAAGGATTCACCGGTGCGCTGATCGGTCAACCGGGCCGAGGTTCCGGTGACGTGGGAGGCCGCGACATAGGTCAGGATGCGCGCGCCGTACTGGGCGGCGGTGCGGGCGGCCGCGGTAACCAGCCGGGCGTCGTCGATGAGCTGGCCGTCATAGGCCAGGAGGCCTCCGTCGAGCCCGTCGCGACGCACCGTGGGGGCGAGTTCGGCCGTCCGGCCGGGTCCGATCCGCCGCGATCGCGGCAACGTCGTCGCGGACGTCCCGGCCATCTTTCGCAACCCGTCGCCGGCCAGGAATCCCGCACGCACCATGGCCCGTTCGGCACGACCCATCGACGGGAGCAGCGGAACGAGCTGTGGCATCGCGTGCACGAGGTGAGGAGCGTTGCGGGTCATCAGGATTCCGCGCTCGGTCGCGCTGCGCCTGGCGATGCCGATATTGCCGGTCGCCAGGTAGCGCAGGCCGCCGTGCACAAGTTTGGAGCTCCACCGGCTGGTACCGAACGCCAGATCATGCTTTTCCACCAACGCCACCGACAGCCCACGCGACGCCGCGTCAAGTGCGATACCGACGCCGGTGATGCCGCCGCCGATGACCAGGACATCCACGGGGTGCGACGAGTCTGCCAGCGCCGCCAGTTCTGCGCTGCGACGCGTGGCGTTGAGTGCGGTCGATCCAATAGTGTTGGGCGCCATCAGATCAGGTATCCATTCAGCACGTGCCGCAGTTCGGTGGCCAGCACATCGGCCGGCAGGATGTCTTCGACGATCTGTGCTGACGCGATGGTCGACTGCACGATCAGCAGGACCATCGCAGCGAATTGGCCCGGGTCCCCGGCGCGCACACTGCCGTCCGCCTGGGCAATTTTGAGATCCGCCGCCAGGGCGTCGATCAGGATGTGCTGACTCGAGCCGAGGCGTTCGGAGATGTAGGTCATCGCCAATTCGGGCGCGGAATGCAGCACCGCCATGATGATCTCGTCCTGGCGGAGTCCGGCGGCGACGGTGATGACGCGTTCGACGACGGCAGTGCGGCCGGTCCCTACTTGTGGCACCTCGCGCAGGACAGCGACGACCCGATCGGTGAGCAGCGCCGCCAGGATCGACTGGGTGTCAGGCCAGCGCCGGTAGATGGTCGGTCGGCTGATCCGGGCCCGGCGGGCGATTTCCGCCAGCGTGACCCGGTCGATGCCGTAGTCCACCACGCAACTGGCGGCGGCCGCGAGAATCCGGTCGCCCATGTCGGTTGCATTACTGATTGACAGCATCTGTAATACTGTAACTCATGCAGCATCCGACAATGAAGTGGAATGCCTGGGGCGATCCGGCAGCGGCCAAACCCCTCTCCGATGAAATCCGGTCCCTGCTCGAGCAGGCGCTGGGCGTCACCCCATCGGATAAGCCCGAACTCCAACCCGGGGACGTGGCGCTGATTCCGTCAGCGCTGTCAGCGGCCGACAACGACGCGTTGGCGGCTATCGTCGGGCCCGAGAACTGCGCGGTCGACGACCATGCACGGTTACTGCGGGCCGGCGGCAAGTCCACCCCTGACCTGCTGCGGCGGGCCGAAACCGGTCCCCAGGATGCACCTGACGCGGTGTTGACCCCCGGTTCCGACGACGAGGTCGCCGAGGTCCTGCGGTACTGCTCCGAGCACGGCATCGCCGTCGTCCCGTTCGGCGGTGGGACCAGCGTCGTCGGCGGTGTCGACCCGATCCGCGGCGACTTCACTGCCGCGGTCACGCTGGATCTACGCCGATTCGACCAGCTGTACACCCTCGACGAAGTGTCCGGTGTCGCCGAACTCGGCGCTGGTGTCACCGGCCCCGACGCGGAGCGACTCCTGGGTGAGCGCGGATTCTCCCTCGGCCACTTCCCGCAGAGCTTTCAGTTCGCCACCATCGGCGGATTCGCCGCGACCCGATCGTCTGGTCAGGACTCGGCCGGCTACGGCCGCATCAATGACATGATCCGCGGCCTGACGGCGGTCACCCCGGCCGGCGTACTTGAGCTCGGACGCGGACCTGCCTCGGCAGCGGGACCTGACCTGCGCGAACTCATCGTCGGGTCCGAAGGCGTCTTCGGGATCATCACTCGGGTCCGACTGCGGGTACATCCTGTCGCGGAGACCACCCGCTACGAGGCGTGGTCGTTTCCCGATTTCGCCACGGGCGCTGCTGCGCTGCGCGCAGTGACGCAGACGGCCACCGGCGCAACGGTGGTCCGGCTCTCCGACGAGGCCGAGACGGGCGTCAACCTGGCCACAACCGAGCACATCGGCGAACAGCAGATCACCGGCGGCTGCCTCGCGATCACCCTTTTCGAAGGTACGGCCGCCCATGCCGAGAGTCGGCACACCGAAACACGCGAGCTGCTGATCGCGCATGGCGCCACCTCACTGGGTGAGGAACCCGCCCGCGCCTGGGAGAGCGGTCGGTTCAATGCGCCGTACCTGCGCGACTCGCTGCTGGCCGGCGGCGCACTATGCGAAACGCTGGAAACCGCCACCACATGGTCGAATCTGGCGACGCTGAAATCCGCCGTCACCGAGGCATTGACCACCGCGCTGGCCGAAACCGGCACGCCCGCACTGGTGTTGTGCCACATTTCGCATGTGTACCCCACCGGCGCATCCCTGTATTTCACTGTCGTTGCGGGCCAGCGGGGTAACCCCCTGCAACAGTGGCATACCGCCAAAGTCGCAGCGTCGGAGGCGATCATGGCTACCGGCGGCACCATCACCCATCACCACGCCGTCGGTGCGGACCATCGGCCGTGGATGAGTGCCGAGGTGGGCGATCTCGGCGTGCAGGTGCTGCGCGCGGTGAAAGCAACGCTTGATCCGGCGGGAATCCTGAACCCCGGCAAGCTCATCCCATGACCCGGCACGGGGCCCGGCTGGAGATCGGCCGCGTCACCATGCTGACCAACCCGGCCTCCGGGCATGGCAACGCCCCGCACGCGGCCGAGCGCGCCATCGCCCGGTTCCAGCAGGCCGGGGTGAACGTCGTGCAGATTGTCGGGACCGACGCCGAACATGCCGGCCGCCTGGTCCGCGCCAGCCTTGAGCTCGGCACCGACGCGCTGGTCGTGGTGGGCGGCGACGGCGTCATCTCCATCGCGCTGCAGGCGGTGGCCGGCAGTGGCGTCCCGCTCGGCATCATCCCCGCGGGTACCGGCAACGACCACGCCAGGGAATACGGGCTGCCCACCGGCGACCCCGAGGCAGCGGCCGATATCGTCGCCGACGGCTGGGCTGAAACCGTCGACCTGGGCCGAATCGTGGCCTCGGATGGCACCCAGAAATGGTTCGGCACCGTCGTCGCCACGGGTTTCGATTCGCTGGTCAGCGATCGGACCAACCGGATGAGCTGGCCGCATGGCCGGATGCGCTACAACCTGGCGATGGTCGCCGAACTATCGAAGCTCCGACTGTTGCCGTTCCGGCTGGTCCTCGACGGTGAGCGCACCATCGAAGCTGATCTGACGCTGGTCGCATTCGGCAATACCCGCACCTACGGCGGCGGAATGCGCATCACCCCGAACGCCGATCACAGCGACGGACTGCTGGACATCACCATGGTGCATTCGGCCTCACGGACGAAACTGGTCCGGCTGTTCCCGACCGTGTTCAAGGGCACCCACATCGACCTCGCCGAGGTCACCACCGCCCGCGCCGCGACGGTCACCGTGGAATCGCTGGGGATCAACGCCTACGCCGACGGCGAATACGCCTGTCCGTTGCCCGCCGAGATCAGTGCTGTGCCGGGCGCGCTGCAGATCCTGGTGCCGGCCTGAATTTGTCGTAGCCCGGGGACACCATGGCGGTAACTCAGACAGAAAGGTAACGCCGCCATGTGCTGGAAGTGCGACCACCCCGAAGCGACCTTCGAAGACTGGCGACAGGAGATCCGCGCCGCTGTCGATCGACGCGGCTGGGTCATCCAATACATCGAAGACGAAGACGCGCCATTCGCCTACACCATCGGCCTGCATCCGCTCGGTCTACCCGAGCTTCTTGTCACCGGTCTCGACCCGAAACCAACTGTGACGCTGATGAATCGGATGATCGACCTGGTTGGCCGCGGCAAGTTACCCGACGCCGGGCAACAGCTGGTGCTGCCTAACGGTCCGCGTATCGAGATCGTGGACGTCGAGCACCCGGACGCACATATGGGCATGGCCATCGCCTTGGAAGGCCCGAGGATCAGCGCGAAGCAGGTGGTGTGGGCAGACGAGTTCGGCCACTGGCCGTGGAGCGCGAAATTCAACCACGCCCGACGACGGCAGCCGGTTCTCGGTGTGCGCGGGGGTTAGCCGACGCCTCGAAGCCAGGTGATGTCACTGCCGATATCGCCATTGCTGCGATAGGGCTCCAGAGCGTCGTCCCAGGCGGTGCCGAGCACCGAATCGAGGTCGGCAGCCAAGACGTCGGCGCCGGCGGCCATCAAGGATCGCAGGCGCATCTCGCCGACGACCGTATCGCCGTTGGCACTCATCGCGCCGTGCCAGAGTCCCAGCTGAGGAACATGGCTGAAGCGATGCCCGTCGACACCAGGGCTGGGATCCTCGGTGACCTCGAAGCGCAGCACCGACCAGGACCGCAACGCGTTGGCCAACTGAGCACCGGTCCCGACGGGACCAACCCAGTTGGTGACAGCACGAAGCTGGTTGGGCATGGCCGCCTGCGGCGTCCACTTCAGGTCGGCCCTGGCGTTCAGGGTCGACGAAAGCGCCCACTCAACGTGTGGGCACACCGCCGCGGGCGAGGCATGGATGTAGACCACGCCTGTTGTCGCTTCGGCGAACTGGTTCGACTCACGCATGGCTGCTCCTTCGGCTCCACAAGGGACGTCTTCCCCAACGACCTTGCTGAAATCCGAACGACCATCACAATCCGTGTGTCGCGCGTGTCTAGTGTGCCTTGTGAGGCGCCTGTTGCGCTAGTGTGCGCCGAATTCTCTCAGGACTCCATCAGAGATTGCGGGCCACAGCGGGAGTGCCCAGTCGCCGAAATCCCGGTCCGTAAGCACCACCAAAGCCAGCTTCGCCACCGGATCAGCCCAGATGAAGGTGCCTGACTGACCGAAATGCCCGAACGTCGCGGGCGAGTTGGCCGACCCTGTCCAGTGCGGCGATTTGGTGGCGCGGATCTCAAAGCCCAGACCCCAGTCGTTGGGCCGCTGCACCCCATAACCGGGCAGTACTCCCGCCAGATCGGGGAACTGGACCGATATCGCGTCGGTATGCATCTCTTCTGAGACCGTCACCGGGGCCAGCAGGTCACCGGCGAACCGCGCCAGATCAGCCACCGTCGACGACGCCCCGTAACCCGCAGCGCTGGCACCACCGTCGAGCGTCGAATCCGTCATCCCGAGCGGTTCGAACACCGCCTCGTGCACATAGCGGTCGAACCCGAAGCCAGCTGCGCGCTCGATCTCCTCGGCCAGTACCCGGAAGCCGTAATTGGAGTAGACCCGCCGCGTGCCCGGCGCGGCCAGCACCTTGTCATCGAGCATCGCCAGACCGGACGCATGCGCCAGCAGGTGCCTAACGGTCGACCCGGGCGGACCGGCTGGAGTGTCGAGTTCCACCGCACCCTCTTCGATCGCGATCTGCGCCGCCCGCGCCACCAACGGTTTCGTCACCGAAGCCAGCCGGAACACCTGATCGGTGGCGCCGTGGCTGGCCAACAGGCCCGCGGTCCCGACCACGGCCGCAGCGGAGGTCGGCACCGGCCAATCGTTGAGGACTTCGAGTGCGCCCATGGCGCTGGAGCCTACTTGCGGATCGGGTGATCTAAAGTCTGACGCATGGGTCAAACAGTGCGCGGCGTCATTTCCAGGAAGAAGGGCGAGCCCGTCGAGATCGTCGACGTGGTGATTCCCGATCCAGGCCCCGGTGAGGTGGTCGTCGATATCATCGCCTGCGGCGTCTGCCATACCGACCTGACCTACCGCGAGGGCGGTATCAACGACGAATACCCCTTCCTGCTCGGACATGAGGCCTCGGGAACAGTCGAGGCGATCGGCGAAGGCGTCACCAACGTCGAGGTCGGCGATTTCGTCATCCTGAACTGGCGAGCGGTGTGCGGTCAGTGCCGCGCCTGTAAGCGGGGCCGCCCGCACCTGTGCTTCGACACCCACAACGCCACGCAGAAGATGACGCTGACCGACGGCACCGAGCTCACCCCCGCGCTGGGTATCGGAGCGTTCGCC
The DNA here is from genome assembly GCF_965229105.1 of Mycobacterium sp. Lineage (GTDB taxonomy): Bacteria > Actinomycetota > Actinomycetes > Mycobacteriales > Mycobacteriaceae > Mycobacterium. Next base: position 3,162,501 of record NZ_OZ245858.1, on the reverse strand, counting down.
GATAAGACCCTGGTGGCCGAAGGCCAGTGCACCAAGGTCGATCCCGAGGCCGACCCGGCGGTGGCCGGCCTTCTGGGCTGCGGTGTGATGGCCGGAATCGGCGCGGCGATCAACACCGGCAATGTGTCGCGCGATGACACCGTCGCGGTGATCGGCTGCGGCGGAGTCGGCGACGCGGCGATCGCCGGCGCGGCGCTGGTCGGCGCAAAACGGATCATCGCCGTGGACACCGACAATCAGAAGCTCAACTGGGCCCGCGAGTTTGGCGCCACCCACACCATCAATGCCAAGGAATTCGACGTCGTCGAGACCATCCAGGATCTGACCGACGGTAACGGCGCGGACGTGGTGATCGACGCGGTCGGCCGGCCGGAAACCTGGAAGCAGGCATTCTACGCCCGCGACCTGGCGGGAACTGTTGTGCTGGTGGGTGTTCCGACACCGTCGATGACACTCGAGATGCCGCTGGTGGACTTCTTCTCTCGCGGCGGGTCACTCAAATCGTCCTGGTACGGCGATTGCCTGCCCGAACGTGACTTCCCCACCCTGATCAGCCTCTACATGCAGGGCCGGCTTCCGCTGGAGAAGTTCGTCTCCGAACGCATCGGCCTCGACGGTATCGAAGACGCGTTCCACAAGATGCACGCCGGTGAGGTCTTGCGCTCGGTGGTGATCCTCTGATGTCCGACGCAATTCAGCGCCTGGTGACCAGCGGTACCTTCGAACTCGATGGTGGCAGTTGGGATGTCGACAACAACATCTGGATCGTCGGCGACGACTCCGATGTCATCGTGTTCGACGCGGCCCATACCGCGGCACCGATCATTGAGGCCGTCGGCGGGCGCAACGTCGTCGCCGTGGTGTGCACGCACGGCCACAACGACCACGTCACTGTCGCCCCCGAACTCTCCAAGGCGCTCGACGCGCCGATCTTCCTGCACCCGGCCGACGACGTGCTGTGGCGGATGACGCACCCGGACACCGACTTCCACGCTGTCGAAGACGGGCTGACGCTCACCGCAGGCAGCGTCGAGCTACGCGCCCTGCATACCCCGGGACACTCCCCCGGCTCGGTGTGCTGGTACGCCCCCGAGCTCAAAGCGGTCTTCTCGGGCGACACCCTGTTCCAGGGCGGCCCGGGCGCGACCGGCCGGTCGTATTCAGATTTCGACACCATCTTGGCGTCGCTCTCGGACAAGGTCGGCAAGCTACCCGATGAGACCGTCGTCTATACCGGCCATGGCGATAACACCACCATCGGTGACGAGATGCCGCACTACTACGAGTGGATGGTCCGCGGCCACTGACGACGAGCGGCGAGGTACGAGCAGAGCCACTTACGGCGCTTCACTGACCACGAGTCACTGATGACGACGCCGGCGAGTCTGGCTCCTTGGCTACGTCAGAGTCGTTGGGCGACTTCGAGTTCCGCAGCGGATCGAGGCGCAGAAGTTGTGCAAGATACGGCAACCCGATGACGCCTGCGACCAAGACCAAACTGGCGTAAAGCGGGTCGAGATGCCAGTCGGCGGTCGGAGCTGTGCCGGGTATCGCCACCCACCACACCAGGAACGCAAGCATTGAGACGACGGCCGCCGACACTGCCTTCCCACGTTGACGCGCTGTATCTCGGCGTTTATGCGCCTGCATTGTCGATATCGCGGCGAGTAGCCCCGTCAGTCCAACGATGAAAACCACCAGCACGAGCTCCTTTTCGGTCCCCCTGGCGGCGATTGCGGTGCCGCCGAGAGTCAGGAACACCGCAATCGATTCCGACGGTATCCACGCCGCGATCTTCTCCACCCACTCGGTGGGGGCGCTGACTGCGACCGCCGGCGCGCCGATCAGTCTGCTCTGCCCGTCGGTCTGAGCGATAGCGGCCACCACCGACCCACCACCCGAGCCTTCAGCGTCCTGCACTGTGCGAAGCGCAGCGCGGATTCCCATTGAGATAACTGCCATTTCACTGTCCTTTCCCAGAAGTCAATGCGCGGAATTGGGATGGCCCGCTCACGCGTGCGCGCCGTTGACGGCTGAGACCAGCACCGGAGCTGCGACGGTCTCGGGAGACGGTGCATTGCCAAGCCACGGCAGCGGGTCCATCTTGGCGCCGGGGTTGTACTCCCGCGGCATCACTGCCAGATGCAGGTGCGGGGCGACCCCACCATTGCTGTTACTGCTCGGATTGATGTGGGCGATGCGCTGACCGGCGGTCACATGGGCTCCAGGTTCGACCTCACGAACGATGTGTCCGTACTCGACGCAACCCCCACCCTCTTCGGTGGACGAATCGATGACCAGCCAGCCAGCAGGGTCGGGGCCGCCATATCCCTGCGCGGAACCGGAATGGATGACGGTGCCGGACTGGACGGCATACACCGGCTTATTACTCGCGCCACCTGGCCATCCGAAGTCAACACCGGTGTGGAAGCCGCCGTCACGTGGCCCAAAGGGTGACGTGATCACGTTGCCAAATCCGACCGGCCAGAAACGTGTCGACTGCACGGCAGGCGGCGCCACGGCAGGCACTTCCGCTGGCGGAAGCGGTGTCACGTGCTCAAGCGCGTCCCACGTCATCGGCCCGACCACACCGTCAGTGACAAGGTTGCGGTCGCGTTGGAAGACAGTGACCGCGAGCTCTGTCGCGGGCCCGAAGTCCCCGTCGACCAACAGGTCGATACCTGCCTGACGCAGCAATGTCTGCAGTTTGGCGACCGCATCCCCGCGCGATCCTCGGCGCACCACCGGTCGCGAATCATGCACCAGCGCATCAAGGCCGAGCGCCTCGATGCGCGACAGCGCCGCCAGCGCCTTGGCCAAGAACTCTCGACGTTGCGCCAGTCCGTTGGTGCCGCCGTTGATCTTTCGGGTGACCGGGACTACCTCGTTGCGGTCGCAATCCGCGTTGATATCGCGACTCTTCCAGTACTCACACGCGATCTGCAGTGAAAGCACGGGGTCGGCGGCCCGGAACGGATCGCCCTCCAGATCGATACCGAGCGCCTGGCCGTACTTGCGGTAGTTGAAACGCCCGGTCAACTGAAGAAGACCGCGCCCCTTGTAGCGACGTCCATCGCCGCGCTGGGTGTTCCCAAGGTCGGCTCTTCCCTCGTACTGGTCGCCGGTGGCGAACTCCTCGGTGGTTGAGAAGCTTGCCGACTCATGACAGGTCTGGGACACGAAATGTGCGATCCGAAAGCGCGTGCTGATGTCGTATCGCTCCAGGGTCTCCTGGAGCACCGCACCGACGGCGGTGATGATCCGCGACTGATTCTGGCCTCTCTCGCCTGTTAGAGACGGTGCGACAGCCCACATGACGTCGGCATTGATCGGCAACATAGTTCCCCCCGTGATCGGTGCCGATCCCCGACGGATCGGACCCCACAATCGTCCGATCAGGGCAATACGAAGACTCGCGTAGTCGACTACCCGAATACCCGCGTCACGATGCGGAACTAGCGGCCGTCGAGCAGCCTGCGCTTCTCGGATTGGAACTCGTCCTCGGTCAGCGCGCCGGATTGTCTCAGTGCGGCCAGGGTTTTCAGCTGTTCGATCCGGACCCCGTCATCGGACACGGTGTACGAGTCGGCGGGTTTTGACGACGAACTCGGCGAGAACAGCGGTATCGGTGGGTTGGGGAACGGCGACACGGTTGGGCCGCCGTACATCCCGCTGTCCGACATCGGTATCGGCACTGGCCGCCGGGCCAGCCGCGATAACCAGATCAGCGAAATGATCAGGTCCAGCACGGCGATGGCGAACACCGCGGCGAAAATCCACGGCAGCATGCCGTAGGAACTGGAATGGCCGAATGCCAGCCGGGGACTGATGTAGGCACTGACATCACCCTGGGTGCGGATCGTGTACGTGCCCGCTTCGGGAATCTGCACCACCCACACCCGCACCCGGGAATCGCTGTTGACAGTTGTTGTGCTACCGAAGCTTTCAGTGACCACGGGCTTCGCGACGCCGGGCGGTGGATCGATGTCCATCCCGAGGTTGGGCACGGGCAACCCGCCGCCACTGGTGGTTCCGATGATCTGCGTGTGGAAACTGATGGTGGCCTCGCCTGCAGGCAACTGCAGACTCGCCGACCCGGGGATCGGCACCTCACCGTAGGCGTCGTATTTGTCCAGCACGAACGCGTTGAGGATCAGTGTCACGACGAAACCGATGAGCGAGATCACCATGGTCGCGATCGCAACAGCGCGCAAGATGCGCGGGACACTTCGCCTGCTCATCGGCGAAGTGTGCCACGACGGGCATCGTGCCGGGCTGATTACGCATCCGGGCGGTGCGAGCGGTGGCTGACGACTACGTTGTTCGCTATGGCTGCAGACGAGGTTGAGGCCCCCGCAGCGGGAGGGTCCCCGCGGCGGTCCAGGCGGGTTCCGTTTCGGTTCTGGGTCGCGTTGATCCTCGTCGCACTGGCCGCGATCTTCATCGCGCAGAACCGCGACCGGCCGCAGATCCACGTTTTGTGGATCACCGTGGAGTCCCCGATGTGGTTCATTCTGACGGTGATGCTGGCGGTGGGCATCCTCGTAGGTCTCCTGTTACGTCGGCGCCGCCGGGGGTGATCGTGCCTGAGTCCAGCATCGTTGTCCGCCCCGAACCGATCGGCAGCGCCTCCTACACCGAGTCGCTGCGATTGCAGGCCGCCGGATTACGCGCCGCGATAGGGCTTTTCGAGAATGCCGCGAATGAAGTGCCGCTGCCGAGAGCTCCGCATCCGATCGTCATCGCCGACTACGGCGCCGGCACAGGGCACAACTCGCTGCTGCCGATCGGCACGGCGATCACCCAGTTGCGCACCCGGACCCGACGCGACCAGTCCATCCTCGTCGCCCATACCGATGCCGGCGAGAATGATTTCACCGAGATGTTCAAGACCCTGGCCGAGGATCCGGCCAGCTACCTCAAACACGACACCGCGACGTACGCCTCCGCGGTGGGACGCTCGTTCTACCAGCAGATTCTGCCGTCCGACAGCGTCACACTCGGCTGGAGTTCCTGGGCGATTCAGTGGCTGAGCAAGACGCCCGGACCGATCCCGGACCACATTCAGGCCGACTGCAGTGCCGATCCTGGTGTCCGGGCCGCCCACGCCCGCCAGGGCGCGCAGGACTGGCACGAATTCGTGGCATTCCGTGGCCGCGAACTAAGTCCGCACGGCCGTCTGGTGGTGCTGACGATGGCCATCGACGAGTCAGGCGAGCCCGGCCTGCGCCCGGTGTTCGATCATTTGCTCACCGTGTTACGCGACCTCGTCAACGACGGGCTGTTGACCGAAGATGAACTGGCCGCCATGTCGCTACCCATCGTCGGTAGGTCGGCGGCGGATTTCGTCGCCCCGTTCTCCCCCAAGGGAAAATTCGAGCACCTCACAGTTGAGCATCTCGAAGTGTTCAACGCCGAGGACCGGTTCTGGACGCAGTACCAAAATGACAAGGACGCCAAGGCATTCGGCGAGAAGTGGGCCTCGTTTGCCCGGGCCGCGGCGGCTCCCGCGTTGGCCGCAGCGCTATCTGGTGGTGCCGATGATCCGCGCCGCGCCGAGTTCTTCGACCGTCTGGAACAGGGCCTGGCGCAGCGATTGGCGGCCGCGCCAGAGCAGATGCGTATTCCGCAGGCGAAGGTGGTGCTGGTCAAAGCCGGCCGGTCACGCTGACCGCTCGCGAAACGTGGTGCGGTAGCCCTGCGGTGCCACCCCGGCGATCCGGCGGAACTGCTCACGGAAGTTCGCCGCGGAGCTGAACCCGACATCACGGCCGATGCGTTCCACGCTGTGTGAGGTGGACTCCAGCAGTGCCTGGGCGTGGCGCACCCGCACTCCGTTGACCCACTGCATCGGGGTCTGCCCGGTTTCGGCCTGAAATCGGCGGTTGAGGGTGCGCACGCTCGTCGATGCCTGTGCCGCAAGGTCTTCCAGCGTCAGTTCACGATGCGCGTGCGTCTCGATCCACGCCAGCAGGTCGGGCAGTTCGGTTCCTGTCGCGCGTCGATTGCGGACGATGAACTGCGCCTGCCCGCCGGTGCGATGCAGCGGAGCGACGGCCAGGCGGGCGGCGTCGGCGGCGACTGAGGCGCCGTAATCACGCTGCACCATGTGCAGGCACAAGTCCAGACCTGCCGATGCCCCCGCCGAGGTGAGCACCTGCCCCTCGTCGACGTAGAGCACGTCGGCGTCGAGATGGACCGCAGGGAAGGCCGCCCGGAACAGTTCAGCCCCCAGCCAATGCGTGGTGGCGCGCTTGCCGTCGAGCAATCCCGCGGCGGCCAGGGTAAAGGCGCCCGCGCAGATCGATGCGATCCTGGTGCCGCGGGTCAGCGCCGCATGCAGGGCGGCGTCGACCCCCTCCGGTGTTGGCGCCATCGGGTCGTAGCGCGCGGGCACGATGATGGTGTCCACTGCCGCAAGCGCGTCCAGCCCGTGGTCGGTGGCGATCCGCATCGGACCTGCACTCACCACCGGTTCGGAACCACAGACCAGCACGCGGTAGCCAGGGGTGTTGTCGGCCAGGACCACCCGGCCAAATACCTCGATCGGCGTGGCCAGGTCGAACGCAATGGTGTCGGGCAACGCCAGAACACCCACGGTATGCATGGCCCGACGGTAGCAGTCGCAGTGGCAATATCCCATCGGAACCTGGCTATCTGGCCACTCGCGAGCGAGTGCCTCAGTGCGACAGGGTTATCGGATGATCGCTCAAATTGTGTTGTTCGACGGGTTCGACCCGTTCGACGTCATCGCACCCTTCGAAGTGCTGGTCGCCGGCAGTGATGCCGTCGGCGGTGAATTAGCCGTGGAACTGGTGTCGGCCGACGGGCCTCGTGCCGTGCGCAGCGGTAGCCGTGGGCTGGTCCTGCAAGCCACCGCTGCGTTGGATCCAGACAAACCGGGGTTCGTCATCGTCCCTGGTGCAGCAGGTCCGATTGACGGCGATCCCGACGACGGTGTCGAGACGATCCCGGTCCTGCTGGCCCGCGTCGGCGAAACCGCGCTGAATCCCTTGCTGGCAAAGGTTTTGGCGAACCCGGAGATCACCGTCGCGACCGTCTGCGGCGGCTCACTGGCGTTGGCGATGGCCGGTCTGATCCAGGGCCGCAACGCGGTCACCCATGTACTGGGCAACGACGTGCTCGAGGCCACCGGCGTGAATGTCATCAATGCCCGTGTCGTCGACGACGGTGACTTGGTCACCGCGGGCGGCGTGACCTCCGGACTCGACCTGGCGCTGCATCTGCTGGAGCGCACCTATGGTGCCCGCGTGGCCCTGGCCGTCGAGGCGCTGTTCGAATACGAACGCCGGGGCACGGTGTGGACGAGTACCGGTCGGACCCCGGTGACGGTATGACGGGCATTGCAGGGACGTGGGACGTGGCGATCAAGACTCCGATCGGCTCACTGGCCGTCGAATACGTCTTCACTGCTGATATCGACGGACTGTCCGGTGCGGCGACATTGCGGGGCGACACCGTGCCCCTGGTCGATATCGCCGTCGACGGTGACCGAGTGACCTGGCGGCAGTCGATTACCAAGCCAATGCGACTGAATCTCGCCTTCGAGGTCGACGTCGACGGCGACCAGCTCACCGGACACTCCCGGGCGGGACGGCTGCCGCGTTCGGCGGTGTCAGGGACGCGCCGCCGCGGCTAGCCAGCCGGCTGGAAGAGCTGCGGTAAACCGGGAATGGTGGGTATCGGCGGGATCGTCGGTATCTGCGGAAACCATTGCGGCGGTGCGCTTGTGGGTTCCGCAGCGGGTTGCTCCACCGGCGGCTCGGCACTCGGCGCCACCGTCTGAGTGTCCGGCGGCGGAGTTTCGGTGACGGTGACCGGCGCCGGAGCCTCCGGCGCGGGCGGTGCAGGCGGTGCGGGGGCCGCCTGCTGGACGACCTGCGTCCGGGTCGCCGGCGGCGGTATGGCGGTGACCGTCCGGACCGCCTGCGCGGGGGCCGAATCTTGCTGTTGCGGTTCGGGTTGCGCTGCCGCGGGAGCAGGCGCAGGCGCATCGGGGGTGGCACTGATACTCGGGGTGGGCGTGCTGGCCGGGGTGCTGATGGAGTCGTTAGCCAGGACGACGCCGACGGCGCTGACTGCGCCGGCGATCACGACGACCGCCGCAGCCATCACAGCCAGCGGGCTGCGGTACCAGTGACTCTTGGGTTCGGCGACCGCCGGGATGGCCGGCTCCTCTTCGAACGCGATCTGCGGCCGTGCGCTGGTCAGGCCGCCGGGGGTGTCGTTGGAAAAAACGCCGTCCGCCAACTCCAAACCGGTCAGTTCCAGCTCGGGCAGCTCCTCGGCCTGCGACCAGGCCAGGGCCGGGACCCGTTCTGAGGATGGCCGGACCACCGCGGCCGACGTCGTCGCCAGCGGTGCGGCTGCCTCGAAAAATCCGGCCGTCGCGCTGTCATCGGCCGGACCCCGCAGAGCCCGCAGGGCGGTCCCGATGGCGGCGGACAACGCCGGTCGCGCTGTGGTGATCACGGGTACGCGGATGTGCTCCGACAGCGCCGCTGTCACCGCAGCCATGCTGGCGCCGCCACCGACGCTCGCCACGGCAACCAGGTCGCCGGGGCGTATTCCGTTGCGCTGCATGGTGTCATGAATCAGTTCGACGATGTCGTCCAGCGGAGCGCGGATCGCGTCGTCGAGTTCGGCCCTGGTGAGTCGCACGTCGCCGCGGTAACCGGGCAGCTCGACCGACAGCGCTGTCACTGCACTCGCCGAGAGACGTTCCTTGGCGGCGCGGCACTGCACGCGCAACCGGCCCAGCGAGCCGATGGCAGACGTGGAGGCCAGATCGACCGAACCTGCGCCGGCCAGGTCGCTGATCACGTGAGTGAGGATGGCCTGGTCGACGAGATCACCGGAGAAGTCCAGATGCCGTACGACGGGCCCGATCGGCCGATTGCCTGCGGCGGCGTCGACCAGGCTCAGGCTGGTGCCGCTACCGCCGAAATCGCAGACCGCGATGACGCCACGGGTCGGCAGCCCGGGATCACTCGCGAGCGCTGTCAGCACTGCCGTCACATCGGGCAGCAGAGTGACCGGCTTCCGCGACCATTCAGGTACCTGTCGCAACGCCCGGCGCAGTGCATCGACCGCAGCAGGCCGCCAGTGCGTCGGATAGCTGAGCGCAGTGACATCGGGCAGTGGCCGACCACCGGTGGCCGCATAGGCCAGCGCGCGCAGCGCGTCGGCCAGCAGTGTCTCGCTACGGTGGCTCGAACCGTCCGAGGCCAGCATCGCGACCGGGTCGCCGACGCGGTCGACGAAATCGCCGATCACCAGGCCACGCTCGCCCTGGCGGTATCCACTGATTTCGGAGAGCAACCCCACCTCGGGTGGACGGTGATCGGACAGCGTCAGGACCGGCGTCCGGGAGACGGCGTTATCGGCCGTCACAGCCGTCAGTTGGGTCGCCCCAACCGACAAGCCCAGCGCGGACCTCGTTGCGTGTGTCATCTCGGTAGAGATGTCGGTTTTTCCGCCCGCAGCGTTACCTTCCCCGGTGCCCCCGCGCTACGTCAGCGAATGGTGCCAACCCCCGCGATCAACGGCAGATCGAGCGGCGTCACCCAGCCCGGTGGCAGGTCATTGACCGCAGGCACGGCATTCAAAGCGCGCATCCCGGTGGCCAGGCAGCCTGCCGTGGCCGGATCGCGTCCCGAACCGTCGGTGAACCGGAACGCCGTCTCCTGAAAAATGCTGGGGGTTCCCTCGATATCGACCCGATAGACGTCGTTGTCGTTGCCTGACGGCCAATCGGGTGCGGCGTCATGCCCGATCCGGTTGACATGCTCGAGCTGGATCCGCGTTTTGCCCTGGTAGATGCCGTTGATGGTGAATCGGACGGCGGCCACCTGGCCGGGCTGGATGACGCCCTTGACCGTTTTCCGTTCGGTCGGGGTCACCCATTTCTCCCAGGTGGTGGTCATCTCGTCGAGTTCGATACCGGCGGCGTAGGCCATCATCGGCACGGTGGCGCCCCACGCGAAGATCAGCACGTCCGGGTTCTCCAGAAGTGGCCGAAATTCGGGCTCGCGACCGATACCCATCTCGAACTCGTAGTCGCCCTCGTAGTTGGTGTAGTCCAACAGTTCGGAGGCCCGCACTGTGCGCACCTCAGAGCAAAGACCCATCAACGTCATGGGGAACAAATCGTTGGCGAAGCCCGGGTCGATGCCGGTGGTGAAACAGGACGCCCCGCCCTCTTCGCACGCCTGGGTGATCGGCTCGATCCAGTTCGGCGGGTTGACCTTCATCTGCGGCCACACCCACGGCGTCATGGCTGTTGAGCAGACGTCGATCCCCGCACGCAGGAAACGGCCGATCAACCGGATGTTGTCGTCGGCATGGGCAGCCGTCGGGCCGTAGTGCACCAGCGCGTCGGGTTTGAGTGCGATCAAGGCGTCGACATCGTCGGTGGCGGAGATGCCGAGCGGTTCGGCCAGGCCACAGATCTCGCCGACGTCGCGACCGACTTTGTCGGGATTGCTGACACCGACACCGATCAGTTCGAAATCCGGATGTTTGGCGATCTCGGCGATCACCATCCTGCCGACGAATCCGGTACCCCAGATCACGACCCTCTTCGGTGTCCGCACTGCCATGAATGCCCTTTCTCTCGATCCCCCGATTCAGCGCCTCCACAGTGGCATGTCATCGGCATCTGCAGGCACTAAATGGGAGGCATCGATTCGCGAAGGTCGTCGTTATCCGATCTGGGCCTGATACATAAGTGCCAGAAATCACCTCGCGCGGAAATGCGGCGGACGCACGAAACCCCTACGCTGGCAATAACATTCGGCGGACGGGGATCAGACCGATGACCAGCAAATTACTGCTGGCCGGCATGGTGGTTGCCAGCATCACGGCAATTAGCACGACTACGGAGATTTCCGCAGGCACCCGCCTCGCGGCCGCCGAGACGCCGACCACGTTCTATGTGCGGGGATCGAACGTCGGCTACGTGCCACCCGATCAGGACTATGCGGCGTGGGTCAACGCTGTCATCACCGACATCGTCGGTGTCCATCAGGACGCCGCCAAGGTGGACTATCCGGGCTCGTTCTGGCCGTTCTCACACGGCTACCTCAGCGATCCGACCTGGGATGTCTCGGTGGCCGACGGGGTGGCCAGCCTCTCGGCTGCGGTCGCCGGTATCAGCAGAACCATCATCTACGGCTATTCCCAGGGCGCGGTGGTGGCGTCGGAGTACAAAGGCGACAACCCAGGATCTGGTGCCACCTATGTGCTGGTGGCCAACCTCGATCGGCCCAACGGCGGACTGCTGGCCCGTTTCAGCGGGCTGCACATCCCGATCCTCGATTTCACGTTCAACGAACCGACCCCCGCCACTGGCGACAACACCTATGACATCGCCCGGCAGTACGACGGGTGGGCCGACTTCCCCAAATACCCGTTGAATCTGCTGGCGACTGCGAATGCCCTGCTCGGCATCTACTACCTCCACGGCTGGTATGACACGGAGATCTCGGCTGCTGATCTGAATGACCCCACCAAAACCGACAAGCAGGTTGACGCAGAGACGGGCACCACCTATTACCTCGTCCACACCGACCGACTCCCCCTGCTGATGCCCTTCGAAGGGATTGTCCCCGATGCCATCCTCGACGCACTCGACCCACCGCTGCGGGTTCTGGTCGAACTCGCTTATGACAGGACGGACTACGGCGCCGCGACCGCCGCGGCGCTGATACCTCAGATCGATCCCGTCACGGTGACGAAGGATCTGGTCAATGCCATCATCACCGGCATCGGTATTGGGGTGGCCGAGAGCACTGCCGCGGCGTCAGCTCCCGCGTCGGTGCCGTCGAAAACGTCCACTGTCAAACCCAAACCGTCGACAACCAAAGCCGCACAGTCGAGGCCTGCACCATCGAAGATCGCGTCGGCATCGCACCCGACGGACACCCCCACGACGACGAAATCATTAACTGAACGCCATAGTGGCCCACGCACACGCCCCGCCCGGGTACCGTCACAGCAAAGTCATCCCGAACGATCCGATCGGCTTGGGACAGGGAAGTCGTGAGGGGCGAAGCGCGTGCGCAAATTCACAGGTCGGCATCGTGCGGTCGAGGCCAGCCCACGGCGTAGGGCGTTGGCCCGAGGCGGCAGCGCCCTGCCTGCCGCCGGCATTGCCGTCGCCGGTGCCGCGTTGCTCGGCGTGACCCCGATGGTGGCGAACAGTCCGGCTCTGATGGCCCAGGTGCATTATCTGCCCGGCACCAAGATCGGCGATTTTCGACCCGAGGCCGAGTACGTGACATTCGCCGATGCGATGATCACGGGCAGCGGAGTCACCGGCAGCACACCGGATTACATCGACTATCCCGGCGGATTCTGGCCGGTATCGGTTGGCGGGTTGGGTGATCCGACGTATGACAACTCCGTCGATATCGGCCTCGGCAAGCTCAATGCCGCGCATCCCGGTGATGGCGATGTCATCTTCGGGTACTCCCAGGGCGCCGTGGTCGCCTCGAAATACAAAGCGTCTGATCCAAATACGAATATCACCTACGTCCTGGTGGAGAATCCCAACCGGCCCAACGGTGGGATTCTCGAGCGGTTTCACGGCCTCTATATCCCCATTCTGGACGTCTCCTTCAACGGCGCGACGGCCGACACCGGTGCCCCGACCATCGACATCTCCCGCCAATACGATGGCTGGTCGGACTTCCCCACTTATCCCCTCAATGCGCTGGCCACCGCCAACGCCATCGCGGGAATCATTCTGCTGCATGGGAACACCCAGAACATCGTCGATCCCGCTGTGCTGACCGATATCAAAAACGACGGCGATCCGATGTATTACCAGCAACACGGCAGCTCGACGTATTACGTGATCCCGTCAGCGCAGCTTCCGTTGCTGATGCCACTCAACGGAATCGTGCCTGCCTCGATCCTCGATGCGCTCGACGCGCCGCTGCGGGCGATCATCGAACTCGGTTATGACAGAACCGATTACAGTGCTTCGACACCGTTCAAACTGATTCCGGCGCTCAGCCCCGTCGCCCCGGCCGCGACACCCTCGACTGCGCCTGACAAAACGCCAAGCCCGACGGCGGCGAAGGCAGACGCCCCCAAAGCGCAAGCACCCCGGTCCGAAGCCAGACCGCGGCCGGCGAAGGTCGTCTCGCCGGTGGCCGCCACCGCCCAACGACCGGCACTACCCAAGCCGGTGCGATCGGTTCTCAAAGCTCTCACCCCGAAGAAGTCAGCCGGTGCCAGCGCCAAGAGGCCCACCACGGATCTCGGCCCCACCAACCCGGCGGACACCGCCAAAGATTGACACCCCGGCTCAGGACTAGGCCGGCCGACGAGGGTCTCTGCGGGACAGCGTTTTTCGTCCGACAGCCCACCCTGCGCCACATGGGGATTGGTCGGTGAAGTCGGTGTCGAAATATCGACGATGGCAGGCGCCCAACTGGCGAAATCAGGCCCATGCGAAGCTCACAACATGACTGCATTGAATGGGAAAGTCGCGTTGGTCACCGGAGCCTCCTCAGGCATGGGCGCCGCAGTGGCGCAATTATTCGCCGAACGGGGTGCCACCGTTTTCGGGATAGCCCGTGACACCGAGCGGATGGCAGGCGTTTTCGAAAAGGTGCCCGGTGGCACGTACTCGGGGGTCGACATCAGCGATCCGGCCGCCTGCCGGAAAGCCGTCGCCGATTGCGTCGAGCAGTTCGGCCGTCTCGATGTCCTGGCCAACGTCGCCGGCTTCCATCAGATGCGGCACACGCTGACGATGACCGACGAGGAGTGGGACCACGACCTTGCCGTCAACCTGCACGGACCATTTCAGCTCTGTCGGGCCGCCCTTCCACACCTGCTGGAGTCCGGCGGCAACATCGTCAACGTGTCATCGATTGCCGGTATCGAGGGTGAGGTCTACTCCGCGGGATACTGCGCCGCCAAGCACGGACTGGTCGGGCTGACCCGCGCGCTGGCCATCGAGTTCACCAAGGACCGGATCCGGGTCAACGCCGTCTGCCCAGGCGGCATGGTGACACCTCAGGCAACGGAGTTCGCCGCCCCCGAGGACGCCGACTGGAACCTGATCATGCGGATCGCGTCACCACGCGGACTGATGGATCCGATGGATGTCGCCAAGATGGTTGCCTTTCTGGCCAGCGATGACGCGGTGGCCATCCATGGCGCCGTGTACACCGTCGATAACGGGAAAAGCGCCGGCTGAACTGGCAGGATGACTGCCGTGGACCAACTGCCCGATACCGAACATAGCGTCGTCAATTCGGACGGCACGGCGGCCAGCACCGTCGTAGCCGGATCCATGGCTACCTCAGCCAGCAGCATCGTGGCCGGCTCGACCGCCACCGTCGCCAGCACCGTAGTGGCTGGTTCGGCTGCCACGGTGGCCAGCGCCGGCGTCGTCGGCTCGGCAGCCACCGTCGCCAGTACCGGTGTGGCTGGTTCCGTGGCCACCGTGGCCAGCACCGCGGTGGCTGGAAGCATCGTCACTGCAATGTCTTTGGCGATCGCCGGCAGCATCGGTTGTGTGGCCTGCGCATTCTGCAAACGGTGTTTTGCCTGCTTTGGCTGCGTCGGGTGCACCGACTGCGTCGGCTGCGTGGGCTGCTTCAACTGCTCTGGTCTGCGCAACGCCGTCGGGCAGCGCAACGTGCACGCCGCCTAGCCAGTAGAGATCGCTGCCAGCCCTACCGGCTTGATGTCGCGACCTCAACGTTGGGCCGAGGTCAGATTTGCTGCCGACGATCCCGACGTCGACTGGCGGCGATGGTACCGATCAGGATTGCGTTACCGATGGCCAACCCGAGTAGCGCAGGAACGGTCATCGCCCAACCGGTGCCCTGCCCGGCAACCACACCCCAGCACAGCTTCCCGAGCGCCATGACGTTGAGGACTGCCAGACCCCACCACAACGACCGACGCCAGAACGCGGCGCAATATGCAGCCAGCGAAAACGGAACAAGCAGTGTCAGGAGGATCTTGGCGGTATCCCAATCCCCCGTCAGCCAGTCTCGCTCGAACGCTAGAAATTCTTCGACCCGCGGATCGGTGTCGGTCGGCGCGGGGAACCAGAACATGCTGGTGGCCAGGGCCGTCAGCGTGATGGCAATACCCGACCCGCTGCGCCGGTAGGCCAGCCAGGCCAGCGGAATGAGGAACAGCGGACGGATATACCAGCTGAGGACGTTGTGGTGGCGTTGCCACACCCAGTCACCCAGCTGGTCGAGCCCCGCACCGGCAACGACCGACCCCATCGATTGATGGTAAGGGGCGCCGCGACTTTGAGGACCGGCGAGCTATTGACGTTTCTGCAAGCCTCGCCTGGGTATGCGTCTGTGCGAACGAGGAGGTTCACACAATGCCTAACTGGGGTTGGATTCTCATCGCAGTGCTGGCTGTCGTTGCCGTCGTGGCGGTTATCGTCGCGGTCAGGGCAACAAGCAGCACTCGGAACAAAACGCAGAGACTGAAGGAACGCTTCGGTCCCGAGTATGAGCGTGTCGTCGCCGAGGCGGATGACCCAAGGGCCGCGGAAAGCGAACTCGAGGCGCGGGAACGAAACCGCGAGAAACTCGACATCGTCGCATTGGCGCCGGAGACCGCGGAGCACTACGCCGATCGATGGCGGGCCGTGCAGACATCGTTCATCGACAGTCCGTCCGACGCCGTCGGCGACGCCGATCGGCTGGTCAACGATGTCATGCGCGAACGCGGTTATCCCGTCGACGATTTCGACCAGCGCGCGGCGGATATCTCGGTTGACCACCCACAGGTCGTCGAGAGTTACCGCGCAGCGCACAACATCTATCTGTCGCAGGAGCACGGCGATATCAGCACGGAGGACCAGCGCGAAGCGTTCGTCCATTACCGGGCGCTCTTCGAGAAATTATTGGAAACCACGCAGGACGAGCCAAAGGAGGCACGCGCATGACCACTCATAACCAGCACCAGGAAGACCCCGAATTCACCAGCTCCCCTGCCGATTTCGCCGACAGAACCGGTAGCACCCCCCCGCCCGTGGCCGATCCGTCCGAAGGTCTGGCCCCGCGGCCAGGGGCCGACGACGGGCTCGCCAGCGATGCTGTCCGAAATGATCCGGTTCCTCACGAAGCGGTTGCCACCACCCCTGCCGCCGGCAACCCCGCACCCGCAGTTGATACCACCGACGAGGCGCTCTTCGCCGATCACGATCTCTCGGATCTGCGGTCGCGCTGGAACGACGTCCAGGCCACCTTCGTCGATGACCCCAGGCAATGCGTCCAGAAGGCCGACGGCCTGGTTTCCGACACCGTCGAGCAGTTGACCAGCAGCTTCTCCCACGCCCGGTCCCGGCTCGAAGAGCAGTGGGCGCGAGGCGAACAGGCGTCGACCGAGGATCTACGCCTGGCACTGAAGCGTTACCGCGATTTCTTCGACCGGTTGCTCGCCGTCTGACCGCACTCTCCTACGGTGCCCTACAGATAAGCCCAGGGCCCGGATGCGTGAGCATCCGGGCCCTGACCCCACTTCCGCGACAGTGGTGGCTTTTCTTTGTGGATTACTTGTGGTTCTGGTGGTGGTGATGAACCGCGGTGCCGGGCTGCGGGGTGTTGGTTTGGTGCGGGAAGGCCGGGTGGCTGATCGACGGCCCAGTGTTCGTCACCGAGGTGGCAGCGTGGCTGATGGTGGCGGTACCCAGGGCGATCATCACCGGGGCGGCGAGCAGAGCGGTGGCAGCTGCAATGCGGCGAGTAACGGCGTTCATGTGAATCTCCTTGTGCGAGTGGCTTTTTAAGTTTCTGGTCCGGTATGTTCCGGCGTTGAGATAACTATGTCGCACCCAGGCACCCCGACCTGTCACCCGACCGGCCCCTGCATGAGATGAACCACGTGTCCACCAATCGGTGGACAGCGCAGTGCTACGGGCTACGCTGCCGATAACCGGCGGGGAGGGGTAGTCAGATGACGGAGTTGGCGATCCGGCTGGCAGAGATCGTCGGGGCCAAGCACGTGTTGGTCGGTGACGCGATCCCGGATGACTACGGACACGACGAATCCCTCACCGCCACACCACAACGCCCTGCGTACGTGGCGAAGCCCGCCACCGCCGAAGAAGTCGCCGACCTGTTGAAAGCCGCAACGCAGTACCGGGTGCCCGTGACCGCCAGAGGCTCCGGCAGCGGTCTGTCCGGTGCGGCCCAACCGCGCGAGGGCGGGCTGGTGATCACCTTCGAGCGGATGAACGCAGTACTGGAGGTCGACGAGACCAATCAGGTCGCCGTGGTCCAACCCGGGGTGACGCTGGCCGAGCTGGATACCAGAACTGCCGCAGTCGGGCTGAGTTACACCGTCTACCCAGGAGAGCTGTCCGCCAGTGTCGGGGGCAACGTCGGGACAAATGCCGGCGGGATGCGCGCAGTCAAGTACGGCGTGACAAGGCACAACGTTCTCGGTCTGCAGGCGGTGCTGCCCAGCGGTGACATCATCCGGACTGGCGGCAAAATTGCGAAAGTCTCCAGCGGTTACGACCTCACCCAGCTGATCATCGGGTCCGAGGGCACATTGGCCCTGGCCACCGAAGTGATCGTCAAGTTGCACCCTCGGTTGGAATTCGGCGCCACCGTGCTGGCTCCGTTCAACAACCTCGACCAGATGATGCGGGCCGTGCCGAAAATTCTGGCCAGTGGGATCGGTCCCACCATCCTGGAGTACCTCGACACCATGACGATGGGCGCGATCGTCTCCAGTCAGCACATCGAACTCGGTGTACCTGACCATATTCGCGACACCTGCGAGGCCTACCTCATCGTCGCGCTCGACAGCCGCGATGCGGGCCGCCTCCAAGAGGACGCCGAGACCATCGGTGAGTTGCTGATCGGGCTGGGCGCTGCGGATATCTATGTGCTCGAAGGCAGCTCAGCCCGCAAGCTGATCGAGGCAAGGGAGAAGGCCTTCTGGGCCGCGAAGGCGCTCGGCGTCGACGACATCATCGATGTGGTCATCCCGCGCGCATCGATGCCCCAGTTCCTCGACGAGGCCCGCGGGTTTGCCTTGGCCGTCGGCGCCAACGTGCTCGGCTGCGGCCACGCCGGAGACGGCAACGTGCACCTCGGAGTCTTCTGCAAGGACCCGGATATCCGCAAAGACCTTCTCCTCGATATCTTTCGGTGCGCCATGGGATTTGGCGGTGCGATCTCCGGCGAACACGGTCTGGGTTGTAGCAAGGCAGACTATTTCCTGGAGCTGGAAGACCCCGTCAACATTGAGCTGATGCGCCGGATCAAACAGAGCTTCGACCCCGCCGGGATTCTGAACCCAGGGATTCTCTACAACCGCCCGTAGCGCTGCGCCCCTCAGCGAACCCATTCGGGCCCCGGTACGGTTGGCGCTGATTCATCCTCGAGAACCCCAGGAGACCAGGTTCGTGCCCCTCAACACCATCGCACTGGAGCTTGTGCCACCGAACGTCGAACTCGGGCACGACCACGCCCTGGACGAAGCGCGCAAAGTGCTGGAGTTCTCCAAGGGCGCCGGCCTTGACGGCCGCATCGGGCACGTGATGATCCCCGGGATGATCGAGGAGGACGGCGACCGCCCGCTCGAGATGAAGCCGAAGATGGATGTCTTGGACTTCTGGACGCTCATTAAGCCCAAACTGCCCGGGGTCAAGGGGCTATGTACCCAGGTCACGGCCTTCATGGACGAGCCTGCCCTGCGCCAGCGACTCGGCGATCTGGTCAGTGCCGACGTCGAGGGCATTGCGTTTGTCGGCGTGCCCCGCACCATGTCTGACGGCGAGGGCGGCGGCGTCGCCCCGACCGATGCGCTGTCGCTCTATGACCAGCTGGTCGCTAACCGCGGTGCGATCCTGATCCCGACCCGCGAGGGTGAGCAGGGCCGATTCACCTTCAAATGCAATCAGGGCGCGACCTACGGCATGACGCAGCTGTTGTACTCCGACGCCATCGTGGGATTCCTGCAGAACTTCGCCAAAACCAGCGAGCACCGGCCCGAAATCCTGCTGTCCTTCGGTTTCGTGCCGAAGGTGGAAACCCGGGTGGGGTTGATCAATTGGCTCATCCAGGATCCCGGCAACGCTGCCGTCGCCGCGGAACAGGATTTCGTCACCACCTTGGCGACCAGCGAACCGGCCAAGAAGCGCCAGCTCATCGTCGATTTATACAAGCGGGTCATCGACGGCGTCGCCGATCTGGGCTTCCCGCTCAGCATTCACTTCGAAGCCGCCTACGGCCTTTCCGCGCCGGCGTTCGACACCTTCGCCGAGCTGCTCGCCTACTGGTCCCCCGACACCGCCTGACCACCGAGGGTCGGTTCGCGATCCATCCGCTCGCGCAACCGGACGATCTCGTCGCGCAGCAGATCGATCTGCTCGACGGTGGCCGCCTGGTGCGCCACTTCCTCTTCGCTCACCCGCTGCACGATCCACGACGCCACCGTCGCGGTGATGACACCGATCAGGCTGATTCCGCCGAGCATCAGCATGACCGCGATGAGCCGACCCGCCAGCGTGGTAGGCGCCAGATCGCCGTAGCCGACGGAGGTGATCGTCGAGATCGACCACCACAGCGCGTCACCGAAATTATTGATCGGCGAACTGGGATCGGACCGCTCGGCCTCCAGAATGGCCAGCGACGCAACGTAAACCAGCAAGACAGCGCACGCCCCGGTGTATGCGATCACCCGGCCGCGGACCGCCTGCCCCATCGCGCGTTGCATGGCACCGAACAGCACGATCAACCGCAGCACCCGCAAGGGCCGCAGGAACGGTAACGCCACGACCGCCAGGTCCAGTAGGTGGTGGAAGAACCAACTGCGACGGTCAGAGGCCAGGGCCAAGCGCGCGACATAGTCGACGACGAACACCAGATAGAGCGCCAACATGATGCCGTTGGCCAGTTCGGCGCTGCGGCCGTGTGGCTGGGCCAGCACCCACACCGAGTAGTCGACGAGAAAAATCAGGGCGATAGTGGCCAACGGCCACTCGGTCATGGCCTCCCAGCGCTGAAGCCTCGTCGGCGGGGGGTGCGCGGTCTCTGGCATTGGTTCAGTGAACAGCTTCCCACAAACAATTGCCGGTCAGCGTGATGGAGAAGACGACGGGCAGCACCTCGACGTCCAGGGGTTGACCGGGTTCACCGGTGGTGATCTGCGGTGGACCGACCTCCCCCGCGCTGACGACCGCGGCCTGTTCGGCAGCACACAATGTGCCGGATTCCTGCGGGGACCCGATCCAGTGGCCGGAGAGGATTTGTGGATTGCGCATGCCTTGACCATGCAGCGTGAGCGCGGGCCCGTAGGAGAACCAGCGGTCGCTGGACGGATAGGGACTGGTGAACGCCGACCACTGATAGCGGCCCGCGACCGCAGTGCACTCCAGGAACGTCTTCTCTTTGGGCAACTCGGTGAGCGCGCCGGCCAGGGTCTCCAGGCAGGGCGCCCCGAGCTGGGGCTCAACGAGATCTGCGTGCGCGGCTGCGGGCGCGGCGAGCAATGCCGCCGCCAGCAACACCGTCACGGGCACTGCTCTGGTCTGCTTCATGCTCGACGTATCGTAGGCGCCGGCCTGCGCGCTACACCCGGCTCAGGTCAGTGCGCATCAAGGCCACGTTGTATTCGTTCCACTGCGACAGATTCCAGTACAGATACTGCGGATCCTCCGGAGTGCCGTCCGCCTTGCGCAGCAGCGTCGAGCCCGACCACGGATGGATCATCGGCGCGTACAGACCGGGGTACTGCGTCGATGTGGCCAGTGTCAGCGGTGCCGACCATGTGCCCTGCGGTGTCGTCGAGGTGCGCATGACGATGTTGTTGTTCTGATCGCCGTAGAGCATCACGTATTTCTTCAGATACGGGTTGTACTGCACCGACATCTCGCTGACGGACGGATATGTGGTGGTCTTCCCGAAACCGAAGAAGCCGGCGGTGGTGGTGCCCGGCAGGATCGGGGTGGCGGCCGACGGTTTGTTCGCCACCCATGACGACCCGTTCCAGTACTGGTATTTCGTTTGGTCGAGAATTTGGTACTGGTTCACCCGGGACACGTAGACCGTCCCACCACGCCCCGCGGGCGTGCCGTAGGAGTACACCCAGCCGGCGGCGGCGTCCGCGGTTCCTGCGGGCGGCTTGACGTACGCGCCTTGCTGGAAGTTCTGGTTGCCGGAGATGAAGGGCACCGTCGAGCGGCCTGTCGCGGCCGCCCGGATGGACGACCTCGGGACGACGGTCCAGTTCTGGCCGTTGTCATCGGAATAGATGACGCCCGAATAGTTGGTGGTCCAGCGGCCCGGCGTATCCCAGGACCGCACCGACATGAAGTTCACGTATTGCCTGGTGGCACCGTTCGCGCCCGCGCCGGGGACCGAGATGGCCGCGGTCGGAATGATGGTGACTTCCGAGCCCACGGCGTAGCCGTACTTGCCGATGATCTCCCGCGAGAAATTCGGGTTCGACATCGGTGACCCGCTGTAGGCGCCCGGATCGTGGATGATGCCGTCGGGCACGTACAACCCGTTGGACAGTACGGAATCGGCACTGCGCAGCAACACGTTGTTGCGCCACACCCCGGTCATCCCGGCGCCGCTGAACGTATCGCCGAACGCGATGAGAACCTGACGCTGTTCGACGATCGCAGTGGCGGGGTTATCGCCGGTGATCCCGTTGTCCCACATGAGTCCGACGTCGGTGCCGTTGATACCGAACCGACTCACGGTGTTGTTGATGCTGTTTGCGCCGGTCACCCACCCCACCCGTGTCGTGACGGGTGTGGTGACCGCCGCGGCAGCCAGCGGCGCGGCAGTGAATGTCGCGGCCGCCACGGGCGTAGCGGTCTGCGCGACCTCGCGTCGTGTCCCAAAAGCCATCAGCGCCAACGCTATCGGCGACTGCGCGGGACCCACCGGTGAGTTGGTGGCCGATGAGCCGAAGCCGAGGGCGGCGAGCACGCCCTGGACGACGGTGCGCACGGTGGTCGTAGCAGATGTGACCGTGGCGACCATCGGTGCACTCGCAGCGACCGGTAGCGCAGCGGCTGGGAGTGCCAGCGCCACCGAGCTGGGAACCACGCTTTGCGGGCTAGGTGGTGCCGCCGCCGCAGGCAGCTCCGCCTGCAGCGTGCTGGGCACCCGCCGTGGCACAGCAGGCGGAGCGGCTGTCACTGGCTTGGCGCTGGCAGGTGTGCTCTCGCTGACTGGGACAGCCTTGCCCGCTGGTGCTTTGCGGGCCGGTGCGGCAGTGGTCGGCACATCCACCACCGAGCGTCGTGGTGTCTGGGTCGGCGAAGGTGCCGAGGTCGTCGCCCGGCGCGAGCTCCGCGATGCCGGCTCACGCCTGGGCTGATCAGCCGCCGAGGATCCCGATGGCGAACCTCGTGAGGCTGATGAAGCACTGCCCGTCGATGACGATCCGGCGGTATCGGCCGATGCCACCCCGTGACTGGTGGCCATCGCGGCCCCGATACCCAGGGCGACGGCCAACCCCCCCACTCGTCCTATACATGCAGATGCGGGCACTGTTCCCCTCCAAGGAAAGCCCCCGTCATCGACCAATGACACTCCGACCGGGCCAACATGCATCCGATGAGAGACGACCATCTTCGCACTGCCGGGAGCATTGTGCGCACCTTTTGCACAAACCCCAGCAAATGACGCGACCGCGGCTGGCCCGGGGGGCGATCCCGGGTCGACTGGTCGAACAGCGGCCTTGCGCCCAGGGCAATAGCGCCAGAGCAATCTGGTCGCGCCTTTTCCCAGTGTGCGACTGGAGTGGTTAGAGTGAACGCAATGATGGGCGGCTGGTCTGCGATTCTCGTTTGCGGAGCCGAGCCACGATCTGACCGAAACGCTTCCGTTGGTACTTGCAGCGGCAATAATTGACGCGACCCACAACAGAGGATGACGACAAATGAGACCAGCTCTGGGCGCCGCCGCACAGGTAGGCCGAATCGGTGCACTGGCGGTAGCCCTCGGTGTCGGCGCGGCGATAGCCACCGGTCACGGGGTGGCGTCGGCCGATACCGGGAGCACCGGAACCTCGGCGAAGGACTCGTCGTCCGCGCCGTCGAAATCGGCCAGCACGTCGCCAGGTAAGCGCAAAGCCGCCAAGGCTTCGCCATCCACCGCCGCGGCCACGGGCTCGCAAACCACGGCGAGCAGTAGCAAGGCCAGTGCGACAACGACGACAACCACACTGGCAGAAACCAAGACAGCCACCGTCACTTCCGCTGTCGCGGCCACACCGCAACCCGCAGTATCTGCGGCGCCGGCCGTCGATCCCCCCGTCGCGCCGACCGAACCGCTGACCCTGTTGGCATTGGCAGCGGCCCGTCGCGAATTCGGCGTCACTCCCCTGGCCAAGACGACCACCAGCGCGACTGCCAAGGACGTCGTATCCACCTCAGCGGCATCCACGTCAGCGGTATCGACGCCGACGGTCACATCAGCGGCAGCCGTGACGACAGCCGCGGTCACGCCGTCCGTGCCGAGCAGCCTGCCCTCGAAGCCGGTCGGCTGGGTGACCGGCGTCAACAACCCCCAGCCCATCGGGGTCCTGACCCCCTACATCCCGCAGACCAACAACACGTCGGGTTTCAACATCTACGGCACCGACCTCGGCATCATGTGGGACAACATGCAGTCGGGTGACACGCACTACATCCTGACGGCGTTCGGGGACACCTTCAGCGGCCCGAATATGACCGGCGACTGGCGCTCCAACGTATTGCTGCTCAGCACTGATACCAAGCTGTACAACGGGCTGTCCCTGCTGCAGACCGGTCCCGCCTACCAGTTCATCCCGCGTTCGCCCAGCGCATTGGGCCTTGGCGGAACCGAGGTCACGATCATCCCGACCTCGGGTATCGCCGTGCTCGGCAACCAGTACGTCAACTACATGTCGGTGAAGTCGTGGGACACCCCGGGATCGTGGACCACCAACTACTCGGCGGTCTCGGTATACAACCCGATCACCGACAAGTGGGTGTTGGCGCCGTCGACCATCCGCTCGGCGGGCTGGTTCCGGTCATCGACGCCATACGTCGCCGGCAGCCAGAACTTCCAGCAGGCCGCGTACGTACTTCAGCCCGAAGACCAGGTCGGCGCCGACGGCGTCCGCTACCTGTACGCCTTCGGTACCCCGTCAGGCCGGCAGGGTTCGGCTTATCTGTCGCGGGTTGCCGAGGGTGACGTGACCGACCTGTCCCAGTACGAGTACTGGAATGGCAACACCAGCACCTGGGTCAAGGGCAACCCGGCGGTGGCCACCGCCGTCGTCGGCAGCCAGACCGACACCCGGCCGATCATCGGCACGTTCGTCGACATCGCCAACGACCCGAACTTCTTCGGCGGCGTGTTCGGCGGTCTGGTCGGCGCCAAGCAAGGCGGCAACGTCAGCGAGATGTCGGTGCAGTACAACGAGTACCTCGGCAAGTACGTGATGATGTACGGCGACGGCAACAACAACGTCCAGATGCGGATCGCCGACACCCCGGAAGGTACGTGGTCGGCTCCGATCACAGTCGCGACATCGCTGCAGTACCCCGGCCTGTACGCGCCGTTCATCCATCCCTGGTCCGGGACGGGCGAGCTGACCGACAGCACCGGCAACCCCGACGTCAGCAATCTGTACTGGAACATGTCGATCTGGGGCGACTACAACGTCGTGATGATGCAGACCGATCTGAGCTCGCTCAAGACCACCACCGTCTAAGCCCGCCCGGCTCCCGCCGAGATGCAGGAGTTGCCCGCCTCTACCAGGATGGCAGCATGCAGCGGCAGGGAGAAGGCCAGTGACCGATACGGCGATCAACGGGGCAGAGACGGTGCCCGGCCCGACCGGGCAGACCCGCAGCGGGATGACGGCAGAAGCGCTTCGTCAGGCGGTCGCCGATCACCTGCTGTATTCGATTGCGCGACCGGCGGCAGTGCTGACCGCCGAGCACTACTACCGAGCCCTGTCGCTGGCCGTGCGCGATCGCATGCAGCGACGCTGGATGGCCACCACCCAGGACTGGCTCGACCTCACCAACAAGGTGACGTGTTACCTGTCCGCCGAGTTTTTGATGGGCCCCCAGCTGGGCAACAACCTGCTGAACCTGCAGATCGAGGAACAGGTCCGCGAAGCCATGGCGATGCTCGGCCAGGACCTGGACGAGATCATCGCCGTCGAGCCCGAACCGGGCCTTGGCAACGGTGGCCTCGGCCGGCTCGCTGCTTGCTACCTGGATTCGATGGCCACGTTGGAGCGGCCGTCGATCGGCTACGGCATCCGCTACGAGTTCGGCATCTTCAAGCAAGAGATCCAGGACGGCTGGCAGGTCGAGAAGACCGATAACTGGCTGGTTCGGGGTAATCCCTGGGAGATCGACAAGCCGGACGCCAGCTACCTGGTCAACTGGGGCGGCCACACCGAGACCTACGAGGACGTCACCGGCAGGTTCCGGGTCCGGTGGATTCCCCAGCGTGTCCTCCAGGGCGTCTCCTACGACACCCCGGTGCAGGGCTACGGCGTCAACACCTGCAATACGTTGACGCTGTGGAGCGCGCGGGCCGTCGAATCGTTCGCCTTGGAAGCCTTCAACACCGGCGACTTCTACAAGGCCGTCGACGAGGAGGTCATCTCCGAGACGGTGTCCAAGGTGCTCTACCCCAACGACGAGCCCGAGGCCGGTAAGCGGCTGCGACTGCTGCAGCAGTACTTCTTCGTGACCTGCTCGCTGCAGGACATCCTGCGGATCCACACCGACCGGGCCAATCTTCCGCTGAGCGCGTTACCGCAGAAATGGGCGATCCAGCTCAACGACACCCACCCGTCGATCGCCGTCGCCGAGCTGATGCGGCTGTTGATCGACGACCATCAGATGAGCTGGGACGAGGCGTGGGACATCACGGTCTCCACGTTCGCCTACACCAATCACACGCTGCTGCCCGAGGCGCTGGAAACCTGGCCGCTGTCCATCTTCGGCGAGGCGCTGCCGCGGCACCTGGAGCTCATCTACGAAATCAACGACCGCTTCCTCGACGAGGTCCGCGCGAAGTTCCCCGACGACGAAGAACGCGTGTCACGGATGTCGCTGATCGGCGAGGGTGGCGGCAAGAGCGTACGGATGGCGCATCTGGCCACCGTCGGCAGCCACGCCGTCAACGGGGTGGCCGCTCTGCATTCGGAGCTGCTGAAAGCCAGTGTGCTCAAAGACTTCTACGAGCTGTGGCCGGAGAAGTTCGGCAATGTGACCAACGGTGTCACCCCGCGGCGGTTCCTGGCGCTGTCCAACCCGGGGCTGCGCGGACTGCTCGATGAGACCATCGGTGCCGGCTGGCTGACGGACCTGACCCGACTGCGCGGCCTCGAGTCCTATGCCGACGATCCGTCCTTCCGTGAACGTTGGCGGGAAGTCAAGCGCGCCAACAAGTCCCGCCTGGCTGAGTTCGTGCACTCGTCGACAGGTATCGAGCTGGATCCCACCTGGATGTTCGATGTCCAAGTCAAGCGCATCCACGAGTACAAGCGCCAGCACCTGATGGTGTTGCACATCATCGCCCTGTACAACAAGCTCAAGAACAATCCCGGCATGTCAATCCCGCAGCGCGCCTTCATCTTCGGCGGGAAGGCCGCGCCGGGTTATTTCATGGCCAAGCGGATCATCAAGATGATCAACGCCGTTGGCGAAACCGTGAACGCCGATCCCGATGTCAATCGGTGCATGAAGGTGGTGTTCCTGCCGAACTTCAACGTCAAGAGCGCCCATCTGGTGTATCCGGCGGCCAACCTCTCCGAGCAGATCTCCACCGCCGGTAAAGAGGCCTCCGGTACCGGGAACATGAAGTTCATGATCAACGGTGCGCTGACGATCGGCACCCTCGACGGCGCAAATGTCGAAATCCGCGAGGAGGCCGGTCCGGAAAACTTCTTCCTGTTCGGTCTGACCGAGGATCAGGTCGAGCGGGTCAAGGCTGAGGGATACCGGCCCGCGACCTTCGTCGAGAACGACCCCGAACTGGCCGACGTGCTGCAGCTCATCGCCGAGGGCCGGTTCACCCATGGCGACACCGAGATTCTGCGTCCGGTGCTGGATTCGCTGCTCTACCACGACCCGTTCCTGGCCCTGGCCGACTACCGCGCGTATGTGGACTGTCAAGCGAAGGTCAGCGCGGCCTGGGAGAACGGGGACACCTGGTCGCATATGTCGATTCTGAACACGGCGCGCAGCGGGAAATTCTCGTCAGACCGGGCCATCGCGGAGTACTGCGACGATATCTGGAAGGTCTGGCCCATGGAGGTAGACGTATAGCGCAGTGACCGAGGCCGAGTGTTGGCCACGCCGCACACTCGGCCTCGAGCGTTAGCCCAGCCGGACACTCGATTTGTCACCGGCCGTTCGGCGATCGTCGAATTCTTGGCCCTCGATGAGCATTTCATTGGCCTAGCGAAAGCGGCGCGTCCGGACCGTCATGGACACGTGACCTCGATCTCGAACGGCTTGCTGATCGGTGCATTGGCGTTGTCGGTACCGGTCGCGGTGCCGGTGACCGTATAGGTACTGCCGTCCTTGCTGGCGGAGGCCTCGTTACCGGGGACACCCTCGGTGTACGACAGCACCAAACCGTTGTCCATGATCGGCAGCCCGACGTTGTGGACCACAGAACCATCAGGCTCCAGCCCAACGATGAAACCGGTTCCCAGATCGCCGACCGCGATCGAGAATTTACCGTCGGTCGTGGAACACACCACTGCACCTGCGGCATTCGCCGGTTGGCCGTCGATGGTCAGTGTGGCGGGTCCGGCCTGCGCTGCATCCGCCGATGTCGGTGCCGCAGGAGAGCTGCTGGTGTCGGACGCCGAGGAGGTGGCTGCCGTAGATGCTCTGTCACTAGTGCTGCAACCGACGACCGCCAGCAGCAGCGCCAAACCGGCCATGGAGATCCCTGCGGCAGCGCGGTCGCGAAAAGTCATGCTGGAGAGCTACTTCGGCAGAGCCGCGAGTCCGGTCTTGGTCGCGTCCTGCTGCATGACGCCGACAGTCTCGACGAAATCGGTCGGCACCGGATTGAGATCGCCTTCGGCGCTGTCGAACTCCAGCGTCACGATGGCGTTCTGCTCGGTGAACACCAGCACAGTCACGGCCTTCTTACCGTCGGGCGACGTTCCGGCGATGATCTGAGCATCGGGGCTGATGATGGTCGACGGTGTCGGTGTGCCCGTCACCGCACTGCCAAGGCCCTCGATGGTCTTCGCCAGGATCTTCCCGGCCTGCTCCGGGTTATCGGCGATGAGGACGGTATCGCCGATCAGCGCGGTGTTGTCTTCGGTGTGGTAGAGCGCAGCCGCGCCGGGAACACCGTTCGGATTCAGCTGGGGCGCATCCTGAATGAAGGGACCGGTGGGGCCGGGCGGAACGGCCTCCGGCTTCATCAGCAGTGAGCTGTAGTCCGCGGCCGCGGCGGCGGGAGTTGATGCTTCGCTCGACTCGGCGCTGGTCGTCGTCTCAGCGGCCGACGAAGACGCCGACGACGATGACGTCGTCGACTTTTCTTCATCCTTGCTGCAGCCGGCGAGGACCAATCCTAGGGCCAGACCCGCGACGGCTACGCTTGCGGCCGCTCGCTTGTGGGGAACGTTCATGGCGACGTGCTCCTAGTTTCTCGTGGCTGCAATTCATGCACATCCGTACACGAAATGTGGACGCGGTTTCAAAAAGAAGCACCCGCGACTCAGAGGTTTACCGCAAACGGACAAGGCCGTCAATTGTTGCAAATGCAAACAAATTGCGAACGGGTTCGCGAACGACATCTGCGCCGCGCCGAATTACGGCACGGCACATGCGTCAGCAACCCCCCTATCCGCCAATTTCCGGCAGTCCCTGTTGGATCGCGTCGAGCTGAATGACACCGACCGAGTCCAGATAATCAGGTGACACAGCGTCACCGGGCTTGCCCATGAACATCAGCGTCACCACAGTGTTCTCCTCGCTGAACACCAGGACTGACATCGATGCCGTGCCGTCCTTCGACGTGCCGTTGACCACCTTCGCGTCAGTGGTGACGTTGGGCGCGGGTGCGGGCGCGCCACCGACGATCTCGGACGTTGTCGCGTCGGCGGTGGCCTTGGCGTACTCGGTGGCGGTCGCCGCATCAGGGAGAACGTCGATGGAGCTCATGATGGAGTTGTCTCCAGACTTGTACGTCTGCCGCACATCCGGAGCGCCACCGGCCTTGGTGTGGTCCTCCGGCGGCTCACCGACGAACGGTCCTGCGGGGGTGGGCGGGATGCTCTCCGCTTTCATCAGGAGCGGGAAGTAGGCGGCGGGCGCCGCAACCGACCCCGGAGCCGCACTGGCCTCGGCGCTGGTCTCCGGAGCTGAGGTCTCCGCCGACGATGTCGCCGCTGACGTGCTAGCCGCCGAGGAGGTTTCGCTGGAGGAATCACCGCTCTTGCCGCAGCCGGCCACCAATAAGGCCACCGCCAGAGCCGCGGCGGCACAACCCGCCGCGGTCCGATTGCCGGAGTAGGTCATCCGAGCTCAGGGAGAGCCTGGGCAATGGCGGCCTGCTGAACCTTGCCCACCGATTCCACATAGTCGGTCGGGACGGGGTTGAGATCACCTGGCGCGCTGTCGAAAAGGATCACCACAGCGGTGTTCTCCTCGGTGAACATCAGAGCCGTCATGGCCTTCGATTTGTCGGTCGACGTCCCGGCCACGACTGTCGCATCAGGTGCGACCGAGGGCAACGGGGTGCTGGCGCCGGTGATCGTCGAGGTGACCTTGCCCGTCACGTCCGCGAGCGCCTTGGCGGCCGCCTCCGGATCGGCAGCGATCAGGATCGACGAGTTGATCGTGTTGGGGCCCGACTTGTAGTTCTGCTCGACGTCCGGCGGCTCACTGGTGTTGACCTTGGGCGCATCGGCGGTGAACGGTCCATCCGGCGTGGCGGGAACATCTTCGGGCTTCATCAACAGCGATGCGTAGTCCGGCTGACCGGCCGCCTCCGAGGACGGTGCGTCGCTGGTGGCGCTGCTGGTCGCCGCGGCCGCGGACGAGGTGGCCGAACTCGCCGATGAGCTCGTCGACGAATCGGCGGACTTGTCGTCCTTACTGCAACCGGCAACCACCAAACCCAACGCCATACCGGCGATGGCAAATCTGAGCGCTACCCGTTGGTGCGAACCATTCATGACAACCATGACGAATTTGTCCCCTTTGAGATGCCGACATTCTGGGCAGAATTCACAGTAAAGCAGCGGCTTCGTCAATTTCGGTGGTTCATGATTTATTCGCCCGCCAAATGGTGCGATCAGACCCGCACCGATACGGGCCCCACTTTCCAGATGTCATCGCAGTACTCCGTGATCGCGCGGTCGGAGGAGAACTTCCCACTGCGGGCCGTGTTGAGGATCGACATCCGCGTCCAGCGCTCCTGATCCAGCCACGCCTGGCTGACCTGGCCCTGGCAATCGACATAGGCCCGGTAGTCGGCCATAACCAGGAAGGGATCGTCGTAGCGCAGGTTGTCCACCACCGGCTTGAAGACCTCGGTGTCACCGTGGGAGAACGCGCCGTCCGCGATCAGGTCGAGGACCACGCTCAGTTCGGCGTCGCGCTCGATGTAGTCCGCCGGTCGGTAACGGTCTCGTTTGACCTGTTCCACCTCCGACTCGGTCAGACCGAACAGGAAGAAGTTCTCGGCGCCGACTTCCTCGCGCATCTCTACGTTCGCCCCGTCGAGGGTGCCGATCGTCAGTGCACCGTTGAGCATGAATTTCATATTGCCGGTGCCCGAGGCCTCTTTCCCTGCCGTCGAGATCTGCTCCGACAGGTTGGCGGCCGGATAGATCAGCGCGGCGTTCTGCACGCTGAAGTTCGGGATGAAGCCCACCTTGAGGAACTGGTTGACCGCGGGGTCAGCGTTCACAGTCTCCCCAACAGCGTTGATCAACTTGATGATTCGCTTAGCCATGAAGTAGCCGGGCGCAGCCTTACCGCCGAAGATGAACGACCGCTGGGGAATCTCCAGCCCGGGGTTGCTCTTGAGTCGGTGATACAGCGCGACGATGTGCAGCACGGACAGGTGCTGCCGCTTGTACTCGTGGATGCGCTTGACCTGGATGTCGAACAACGAGTTCGGATTCAGCTCGATCCCGGTGCTCGACGACACGAACTGCGCCAGCCGCGTCTTGTTGGCGACCTTGACATCGCGCCACTGCCGACGGAAGTCGGCGTCGTCGACGAACGCCTCCAACCCGCGCAGGCGCTGGAGGTCGGTCAGCCACCCCTCTCCGATGCTGCGATCCAGCAGCCCGCGCAGACCGGGATTCGACAGGGCGAGGAACCGGCGGGGCGTCACACCGTTGGTCTTGTTGGAGAAGCGTTCCGGCCACATCTCGTAGAAGTCCTTGAGTGTGCTGGACTTCAGCAGGTCGGAATGCAGCGCTGCCACCCCGTTGATCGCGTGGCTGCCGACGGTGGCCAGGTGCGCCATCCGGACGGTCTTTCCGCCGTCCTCGCCGATCAGCGACATCCTGCGCAGGCGATCGGTGTCGCCGGGGAACTTGTCCATCACCTCGTCGAGGAAGCGGCGGTTGATCTCGTAGATGATCTCCAGGTGCCGGGGCAACGACTCCCCGAACATCTCCAGGGGCCACTTCTCCAGAGCCTCCGGCAGCAACGTGTGGTTGGTGTAGCCGAAGGTGGCGACGGTGATCGCCCAGGCCTCATCCCAGCCGAGCCGACGCTCGTCAACCAGCAGCCGCATCAGCTCGGCGACGCCGATCGACGGGTGGGTGTCATTGAGCTGCAACGCAAAGCGGTCAGGGAGCTGAAAGACGGAGAGATCAGCCAAATCATCGACGATATGCAGTACATGCTGCAAGGAGCACGACACGAAGAAGTACTGCTGTAACAGCCGGAGTCGCTTGCCGGCTTCCGGCTCGTCGTTGGGATACAGCACCTTGGTCACGGTTTCGGAGGTGACTTCGTCCTCGACCGCTTTGTAATAGTCGCCGGTGTTGAAGGCGTCCAACGCAAATGACTCGACGGCCCGCGCACTCCACAACGTCAGCACGTTGCAGGTGTGTACACCGTATCCCTGGATCGGGGTGTCATAGGCGACGCCCTTGATCACCCGGCCGGGGACCCACCTGACCCGGTCGACGCCGTTCTCGTCGAGGTAGTGCTGGGCGAAGCCACCCCAGTAGACGAGGTAGTTCACGTCGGGTTTCGGTATCTCCCAGGGGTTTCCGTTGACCAGCCAGTTGTCGGTCTTCTCGACCTGCCACCCGTCGTGCAGTTCCTGCTTGAAGATGCCGAACTCGTAGCGGATGCCGTAGCCGATCGCTGGCCGCTCGAGGGTGGCCAGCGAGTCCAGATAGCACGCGGCGAGCCGCCCGAGACCACCGTTGCCCAGACCCGGCTCGACCTCGCAGGCCAGCACGGTGTCGAGGTCCTGGCCCAACTCGGCCAGCGCGAGGCGGGCTTCACTTTCGATGTCGAGGTTGAGCAGGTTGTTACCGAGCTGCGGACCCATCAGGAATTCGGCCGACAGGTAGCAGGTCACCTTTGCGCCTGCGTCGAGAGAGGTCTGCGTCGACGCCGAGCGGTTGTCCTGCATGCGATCCCGGACGGCCAGCGACAAGGCCTGGTAGTAGTGCTCGGGACGCAATGCGGCGGCGGGGCGCCCGATCGAGTAACGCAGATGGTTGGCGACCGCCTGGCGCAGGTCGCCGACGGTGCGCTGTACGACTGGCTGTGAAATGACGTCGGTCATCGTGATCTCTCCCTGAAGTGAGCCCTGCCTGTCGTCCGGCACCGTACGGCGCCGAGGTGAACGTCGGCCCACTAACGGGCAACGTTGCGCGGACAGCTCGCCGCGACGGTATGTTCCCCCCGTGCCTACGAGCGTTCTCGCCACTGCCGCACTGCTTGTCATGTTCCCGATCGCGGCAGGCATTATCGGGTCGTTCGTCGCTGTCCGGCGAACACCGCCGGCATCGTTGGTGGCCGGCGTACAGCATCTGGCCGCCGGCGTGGTGATGGCCGCCGTCGCGGTCGAGGTATTGCCCGATCTGCGCGAACGCGGACCGTTGTGGCTGGTTGTTATCGGATTCTCTTGCGGTGTAACACTTCTGGTCGTTCTTGAGCGTTTCGAAGGTGAGGAGCCCGAGGCAGGCGGAGTGGTACCGGTGTCCTTCCTCATCGTGCTGGGCGTCGACCTGTTCATCGATGGGCTGCTGGTCGGCGCTGGTGCAGTGGTGTCCACCAGCACCGCGGTCCTGGTGACCATCGCGCTGACACTTGAGGTGTTGTTCCTCGGTGTGGCCACCTCATTGCAACTGACCACCGCAGGCGTGGCCAGGACCCGCGCCGCCCTGATCACCAGCAGCCTCACCGTGCTGATCGGTATCGGCGCACTACTCGGCGCGCTGGTCCTGCCCCACGCCGGCTCCGGCACCCTGACCGTGGTGCTGGCCCTGGCCGCGGCGGCACTGCTCTGGCTCGTCGTCGAGGAGCTCCTCGTCGAGGCGCACGAGACACCACATCGGCCCTGGATGGCGGTGATGTTCTTCGTCGGATTCCTGACGATCTACTGCCTCGACGTTTTAGCGTGACTGTCTTAGCCTGACAGCGATGGCCGCAGCGGCGCTGAGCCGCTTTCCGAACGATTGCGCGCCGCTATACTTCCCCCACTTCTGATCGTCGACCAATGCGCGCAACGGGGGCCGCCATGCTCGGATTCCACCTGCGCGAACCCGACAGCCACACCGCGCGGCTTCGTCAGGATTCGTTGCAGGCCGCGCTGCGCGTGCTGCTGATTGCCTTCATCTCGGCCACGTTGTTACTCATCCCGCCCACCGTCGACGTCGAGGTGTGCTTCGCGATTCTGGCCGCATACGTGGTGATCGCGGCAACGTGGGGGATGTGGGCATTTCGCCGGACCGGACCCGCGAGTGTGTCCACGCGGGAATCCATCACGCTGCTGACCATCGGCTGTGATGTCGCGGTCATCTCGGTGCTGACGGTCCTGACCGGCTGGTCCTCGCCGGAAAGCTGGACTTCCAATGTGCTGCGGATCGGGCTTTTCCTGATCCCGTTGATCGCGGCGGCGCAACTCGATCCCTTCATCAGCGCGATCGTGGCCATCCCCACCCTGGGCGCCTACCTTGCCGTGGCCTTGATAACGCGAACCGAAAACGTCGAACCGTGGAATTCGATCCTGCTCAATGCGGTGGTCCTGGTGGGCCTGGCCTGCGGGGCTGTCGCATTGTCGATCATTCAGCGGGCCAAAGAGGAGGTCATCGGAAACCTGGCGCTGCAGCGGACACATCTGTTGGAGGAACTCGTCGGCCTGGAGAAACGCGAGCGCCAGGCGTTGTCCGAACGCCTCCATGACGGCGCGCTGCAATACGTCCTCGTCGCGCGCGGCGATCTTGAAGAGGTCGAAACGGCGTCCACCGTTGAAATCGCCCGGGTGAACTCGGCGCTGACCGAGTGTGCCAAACTACTGCGCGATGTGGTGCGTGAGCTGCATCCGGAGGTGCTGTCGCGGTCTGGTCTCAAGGCGGCGATTGCCGCACTGGCCGATAGCATCGCCGCCCGCAACGAACTTGCCGTCGAACTCGACGCAGACACCTGGCCGGACGATCAACGAAGTGATGCCGACTATGTGCTTTACGGTGCGGCGCGGGAGATTTCGACCAATGTGATCAAGCACGCGCACGCCGACACCATCAAATTCGATCTGGAGCGCGCGGACGGGACGGCTGTGCTGCGAATCGCCGATGACGGTATCGGCATCAGCGATGACGCCCTGGAACGCAGTGTGGCCAACGGCCATATCGGGATGGCCTCGACCCGCGCGCGGATCCTGGCCTGCGGTGGGCGCTTCGACATCCGCAAGAAATCTCCTGGTACCGAAATCGAGATTTCCTTACCACTGCAGTGAGCCGCCATACACTCGACAGATATCAGTCGTACCTGGCTCAAAGAGGAGCGTTAACCCATGTCGATCATCGAGGCGGACACCGAGACAAGCGCGAACCCCTACGACGACGATGTCGCCGCCACCCAGCGGTACATCGACAGTCCGCGCTTTGACGGGATTGTTCGGCTGTACACGGCCCGCCAGGTGGTCGAACAGCGCGGCACAATACCGACCGAGTACACCGTGGCGCGCGACGCCGCCGCCGCGTTTTACGCTCGGCTGCGCGAACTGTTTGCCGAGCACAAGAGCATCACCACCTTCGGCCCCTACTCCCCCGGTCAGGCCGTGACGATCAAGCGGACCGGAATCGAGGGCATTTACCTTGGCGGCTGGGCCACCTCGGCGAAGGGCTCGATCAGCGAGGATCCCGGCCCGGACCTGGCCAGCTACCCCCTGAGTCAGGTACCGGAGGAAGCCGCCGGTCTGGTGCGGGCGTTGCTGACCGCCGATCGCAACCAGCAGTATCTGCGCCTGAAGATGACCGATGCCCAACGCGCCGCCACGCCTGCGACAGACTTCCGGCCGTTCATCATCGCCGACGCGGACACCGGACACGGCGGAGATCCGCACGTGCGCAACCTGATCCGCCGCTTCGTCGAAGCGGGCGTGCCGGGGTATCACATCGAGGATCAACGGCCAGGCACCAAGAAGTGCGGTCATCAGGGCGGCAAAGTCCTGGTGCCGTCGGATGAGCAGATCAAGCGTCTCAACACCGCCCGCTTCCAGCTCGACATCATGCGGGTGCCCGGCATCATCGTGGCGCGCACCGACGCAGAGGCGGCGAACCTGATCGACAGCCGCGCCGACGAGCGTGATCAACCGTTCCTGCTCGGCGTGACCAATCTGAAGGTGCCCCCGTACAAGTCCTGTTACCTGGCGATGATGCGGAGCTTCTACAACCTGGGTGTCACCGAGATCCGTGGGCACCTGCTCTATGCGATTCCCGACGGCGAGTACGTCACCGCGGACGCATGGCTGGACCGTCATGGCATCGCCAGCGCTGTCGCCGACGCTGCGGCAACGTGGCGCTCGGGCAGCGAGTCGTCGATCGACGACCTGTTCGACCGGGTCGAGTCCCAGTTCG
The DNA here is from genome assembly GCF_965229105.1 of Mycobacterium sp. Taxonomy (GTDB): domain Bacteria; phylum Actinomycetota; class Actinomycetes; order Mycobacteriales; family Mycobacteriaceae; genus Mycobacterium. Next base: position 3,126,420 of record NZ_OZ245858.1, on the reverse strand, counting down.
TGGACGCCTGGCAGGCCGAGGCCGGTCTGGAAACCTACGGCGAGGCCGTGGCCGAACTGCTGGCCTTCCGCGAACGCGAGGGCGAGCCACTCGATCTGAAGGTCGATGAGTGGCGGCAGTTCGCCGAGAATGCGTCGCTGTATGCCGCCAGGGAGAAGGCCAGGGAACTGGGCGTCGACGTCCCGTGGGATTGCGAACGGGCGAAAACCCCCGAGGGTTACTACCAGGTCCGCGGCGGTATTCCCTATGCCATCGCAAAGTCGCTGGCCGCAGCACCTTTCGCCGATATCCTCTGGATGGAGACCAAGACCGCGGACCTCGCCGATGCGCGGCAGTTCGCCAGGGCCATCCACGCGGTGTATCCGGACAAGATGTTGGCCTACAACCTGTCGCCTTCGTTCAACTGGGACACCACCGGGATGACTGACGACGAGATGCGAGCCTTCCCCGAGGAAATCGGCAAGATGGGCTTCGTCTTCAACTTCATGACCTACGGCGGTCACCAGATCGACGGGGTGGCGGCCGAAGAGTTCGCCACGGCACTCGTTCAGGACGGCATGCTGGCGCTGGCCCGGTTGCAGCGCAAGATGCGCCTGGTCGAATCGCCCTACCGCACACCACAAACGCTCGTCGGTGGACCGCGAAGCGATGCCGCGTTGGCCGCGTCGTCGGGACGCACGGCGACCACGAAGTCCATGGGTAAGGGTTCCACCCAGCACCAACATCTCGTGCAAACCGAGGTGCCCAAGAAGTTGTTGGAGGAATGGTTGGCGTTGTGGAGCGAGCACTACCAGCTCGACGAGACGCTGCGGGTGCAGCTGCGGCCCCGCCGGGCCGGCGGCGAAGTGCTCGAACTCGGTATTTACGGCGTCAGGGACGGCGGCGGTGACGACAAAGAAGAGGAACTGGTCGCCAATGTCCTGGTCGACCCCATCAAGGACCGGCACGGCCGCAGCATCCTGACGGTCCGAGATCAGAACACCTTCGCCGAGAAGCTGCGTAAGAAGCGGCTGATGACGCTGGTGCACCTCTGGTTGGTGCACCGCTTCAAGGCCGAGGCGGTCTACTACGTCACGCCCACCGAGGACAACATCTATCAGACCGAAAAGATGAAATCCCACGGCATTTTCAGCAACGTGCATGAGGATGTCGGCGAGATCGTCGTCGCCGATGTCAACCAGCCGCGGATCGACGAGCTGCTGGCACCCGACCGCGCGGCGCTGCAGCGGCTGATCCGCAAGGAAGACTAACCATCAGCCGACGGCGCCACATTGTCCGACTGGCGTTGTTCGCCGCGTTCCTGCTCGGATTGTTCTATGTCGTTGCGGTGACCCGTGTCATCAATATCGACGATGTGCGGAACACCGTCGCGGCAACGGGGCCTGCCGCTCCACTGACGTATGTAGTGCTATCTGCGGTTCTCGGTGCACTTTTCGTGCCTGGCCCGATTCTGGCCGCGGGTAGTGGGGTGCTGTTCGGCCCGGTGCTCGGCACGTTCGTGACGCTCTGTTCGGCCATGGGCACCGCGATGATCGCCAGTCTGCTGGGGCGACGGGCCGGTCGCGAGAGCGCCCGCGCGCTGCTCGGCCAGGAGCGGGCCGACAAGATCGACGCGCAGATCCAGAGGCGCGGCCTGTGGGCGGTGGTCGGTCAGCGCTTCATCCCCGGCATCTCCGATGCGCTGGCCTCCTACACGTTCGGGGCCTTTGGAGTTCCGTTGTGGCAGATGGCCATCGGCTCGTTCATCGGTTCTGCACCGCGGGCATTCGTCTATACCGCGCTGGGCGCCTCGATCGGGGATCTATCGGCGCCGCTGGCCTATGCGGCGATCGCCGTGTGGTGCGTGACAGCCGTCATCGGGGCGTTCGCCGCGCATCGCGGTTATCGACACTGGCGTGGGCGAAAAAGCGGCCAACCTGCCAACGAGGCCGACTAGTTCTCTCGAGGTGCTATGGCCGAGTTCACCGTCAGGGTCGCGCATGGCTGTGGTTTTCCACGGATCCACAACCATCCACAGCCGTCATGGTGAACTCGGCCATAGCACCGCCAAACATATTGGTCGCCTGGCTAGCGCGAGTGTCCGTTGGTACCGGCGTTGACGGACATGTTTGCGCCAGCATCATCGCCGACCGCCTCAAAGGCCTTACCGCGTTCCTCGGCCTCGGCGCTGCCGGTGAACAGCCCCGACTCGGCCTTGGCTCGTCGTGTCGGACGGCCCGATCGCACAGTGTGGCTGCGCGGCGCCGCCTGCTCGGTCCGGATATGCGGCATCGCTGCGGGACATTCACGTTGCAGCCAGTCGATGATGCCCTCGCGCACCTCGCAGCGTAAGTCGAAGAGGGCGGCCGCATTTGGCGCGCTCACCAGCATGCGGACCCGCACGTAGCCGCCGACGGCGTCGGTCACCTGCAGGATGCCGACCCGGCCGTCCCACAGCTCGCTGCGCGCCAAGATCCGGGCCAACTCGGCACGCATATCGTCGAAGGGCACCGTGAAGTCGACGTCGAGTTCGGTGGTGCCCAGCAATTCGGTCGCATTGCGGGTCCAGTTCTGGAACGGTTTCGCGGTGAAGTAGGTGGTCGGCAGCACGAGGCGGCGTTGATCCCAGAGCTGGACCACAACATAGGTCAGGGTGATCTCCTCGATCCGCCCCCATTCCTCCTCCAGGACCACCACATCACCCACGCGGATGGCATCGGAGAAGGCGATCTGCATTCCCGCGAACACCGACCCCAGGGAGGTCTGCGCGGCCAGGCCGGCGACCACCGACAACACCCCCGCGGACGCAAAGAGGGTGGCGCCGATATTGGCGAACGAAGGGAACGTCATCAACGCAGCGGCGGCGCCGAGCAGCACCACGACGGCGATCACCAGCCTGCGCAGCGTGGTGATCTGCGTGCGGGCCCGTCGCTGGTGGCGGTCGGCATCGGTCATCTCGGCGTCGCCGCCACCGAATCGCGAGATCATCCGACGCTCGACGACCTTCACGAAACCGGCGACCAGCCAGGTGATGGCGCCGATCAGCGCGATGACGAGGACATGGTCAAACCAGCCACGCCAGCTGGCCGACGGGTCCGAGGTGCGCCGTACTGCGGCGGTGGCGGCGAGCACCACCAGTGTCGCGCGCACCGGCATCCGGGTCAGCGCCGCGACGTCGCTGAGCACGTGACTACGCCTGCCGATGCGGGCCAGTAACCACGACACCGCTGTTCCGATGACGAAGGCGACGACCACGGCGCCGACCACCCATGCTGCGGTGACCGCGAAGTTTGTGGCGTTTTCCAACTGAGTTTCTTCGGGCATTAAAAAGATCAGCTCCGGAGATTGGGGTCAGGGACTCCCATCGACGGTAGCCGCGATACCGCGTCCTGTCAGGGCGGGACGGTGGGCGACCTGCGTCACATATCAGCGCCCGCTGAACGCGGCCTGCATCATCGCACCGTCGAAACCTGCTGGCGTTTCACCGGTCACGGCGAACTGGTACACCGCGACGCGGAAGATCTGGCTCAAAGCGGTCGAGATCATCGCCACGACGATGATCGCGGCGGTCGCGAACACCGCGACGACGATGGCCAGCGCCTGCTGCCCGATCGACACCAGGGCGGCACCGGCCCCAAAGCCGACGAGCACGATGACGGCGCTGATCACGAAAGTCCCAACGGATATGGTGGCAGCCCCTGTTGCACCCTCACCCCAGCGCGCCTTGACGATGGACGCCGAGCGTTTCAGCGAATGCACCGGGCCGCCGCCTTCCAGTGCGACGACCGGGATGACGAAAAATGAAGCGACCGACCATGCGGCGCCGACCAGCCATACCGCGATCTGACCCAGCAGCGGTAACCGCTGCTCCAGTGCCCGCAGGAGCAGTCCTACCGTGGTGGTGACCAACGTCCAGCCCAGGATCGGACCGAGCCGGCTCATGGCGGCGCCGATACCCTGGCCGACCGTGGTGTCTTCGCCCCGCATGGCGCGCACCGCGCAGGCGGCGAGCGCTGCGTTGAAGAAGATTGCGATGAACGTGGCGACGTAGGCCGTCACCGCTGCGGCGATGTAGTAAACGGGGTTGCTTTGATCCACTTCCTGGCCGGTGAACAGGCCACTGATGATCGCGGCCGGCACCCAGATCGCCGCTGTGGCGACGATGGCGAAAATCGCCGACAGGACGGGGAAGATGACGAGCGACTTATCGCTTTTCAACACCTCCCAGCTTTGCCGTGTCAGCGCCCAGCCGCGTGAAATGCGTCCCATGACTCCCCCGGTGCCTCGATGTGAACTTCGCGGATTCTAGCGCTATTGGGCCAGTAGGTTGGCGAGTCTGGCGAAGATGTGAGGCAGAGCGTGGGCGGCGGGGACGATGGCCGCGCGCACCGGAGCACAGCCACTGGCCGCAAGGAGGCCGGCGGTCATCATCCGGTAGCGACGCGTCATCGTCCGCCATTGCCGGTCGTAGTCCTCCGGCCGCTGCGCAACAACGCATTTCACTGCCAGCTCCGCGGCGGCAAACGCCAGCCCGAGCCCCTCCCCCGTCAGCGCGTCGACATATCCTGCCGCATCACCGACCAAGAGCACCCGTCCGGCCCGACGATGCGAAACCCGCTGTCGCAGTGAGCCTGCGGCGCGGTCGGGGCCATGGGTCCGGCCGGCGATCCGGTCCTGCAGCACGGCGAATTCCTTGAGATGACAATCAAATCCGCCCCGCCGCGATGACAAAAGCGCGATACCCACGCAGTCGTCACCGAGCGGAGTCACGTACGCCTCAGCCCCCGCCGCCCAGTGCACCTCGACGTAATCGGACCACGGCGCCATCTGCACGTGTCTGCGGATACCCCACCTACGTGGCCCCGAATTGGGTTGTTCAAGACCGAGTGACCGCCTGATCGGCGAATGCAACCCGTCAGCGGCGACCAGATACCGCGCCCGCAGCGCGTTGACCCGAACCGAGTCCGCGTCCTGGCTGATCTCGTCGACTTTTTCGTTGACGATCTGCACACCCGCCGTCGTCGCCGCATCCAGCAGTGCGGCATGCAGCGCCGTCCGCGGCACTCCGCGCCCGCTGCCAAAGCTGAACGGTGCGTTGACCTGCCGGACACCGTCGGTATAGCTGATGCCATGAAACGGCTGGCCGGGTGCGGTGACACCGAGGCCGTCGAGCTGGCGCAGTGTGTGCGGCATCAACCCTTCGCCGCAGGCCTTGTCGATCGGCCCGGTGCGCCGCTCGACGACCGCGACCTCAAGACCCGCCTTGGCCCCGCGCACCGCAGTCGCCAACCCGGCCGGCCCTCCGCCGACCACCAACAGGTCGATCATCGCAGGCTCGAAAGCGCCGTGTTCTCCACGCCGATCCGGGTGCTCAGCAGCACAGCATTGAGCGCCGTGAACACCACCGCGGTGAGCCAGGCGGTATGCACCAACGGCAACGCGATCCCTTCGATGATCACCGCGACGTAATTCGGGTGGGGCACAAACCGATAGGGACCGCCGCTGACCCTGGCGGCGCCCGGGATGATCACCACGCGGGTGTTCCACTGGCGCCCCAGCGTGCTGATACACCACCAGCGCAAACCCTGGGCGGCAACGACAATCGCCAGCATCGGCCAGCCCAACACGGGGATGAAGGGGCGGTCCCACACAACTGGCTCGACCAAACAGCCGACCAGCAACCCGACGTGCAGCACGACCATCACCGGGTAGTGACCCGCGCCGAACTCGATACCGCCCTGAGCGCGGCTCCAGGACCGGTTACGTTCTGCCACCACCATTTCGGCGAGACGTTCCACCGCGACGAGCCCGATCAACAACGCAAACCAGGTCATGCAATCACCGCCAACGCAGCAGCACGAGCTCCGAGCAGAACCCCGGGCCCATCGCCATCATCAGCCCTGGGCGGCCTGCGGGTGGGCGCTTGGCAATGGTGTCCCGCAGGACGTGCAGCACCGACGCCGATGAGAGATTGCCGACTTCGGCCAGTGAGCGCCAGGTCAACTCGAGCGCATCGTTGCTCAGGCCGAGGGTGGCGGTGATCGCCTCGATGACCTTCGGGCCTCCGGGGTGGCTCACCCAGGCCCCCATCTCATCGACGTCAAGGCCATAGCTGCCAAGGAAATTGGTGACGTCATCACCGAGGTACTGTTCGACGACCTTGGGCACGTCGGGCGAGAGCACCAGGCGGAAACCGCTGGAGTCGACGTCCCAGCCCATCGTGCGCTGCGAGTCAGGGTAGAGATGGCTGCGTGAATCGAGCACTTCCGGACCGCTCGCGCCAATGCTTTCGGCACGTCGTTCACCGACGGCCACCACCGCCGCAGCGCCGTCACCGAACAAGCTGCTGCCGACGACGGTGGCCATCGACGGATTGCGTTTGGGCACCAGCGAGCACAATTCCACGGCGACAAGCACTGCCACGGAGTCAGGAGCGCCGCGCAGGTAGTCATTGAGCCTGGCCACTCCGGCGGCGCCGGCAACACAGCCCAACCCGAACAGCGGCACCCGGCGGACATCGGGGCGCAGGCCGATGTGGGCCGCGATACGGGCGTCCAGCGTCGGAACCGCGAGGCCGGTGACCGTCGTCGACATGATCAAGTCGACGTCGGCCGGTGTCAGACCGGCTTCCTCCAACGCGCTGAGGACCGCGGCAGAACCCAGCTTGACGGCATGTTCGATGAAGATGTCGTTGGCCTGCCCGAAGTCGTTGAGCGCGGCGTAATCTTCCAGCGGCAGCACCATATGCCTGCTGTCCACCTTCGCGCTGCGGTGCAGTTTGCGGATCGGTTCGGCGTACTGCGCATAGCCTGGAATGGCCAGTAATGCTTCGGTCACCTCGTCCTGGGTGTAGCGATGGGGCGGTAACGCGCCCTGCACCCCGGCTATCACGCTGCCGGCCTGTCGTTCCCCAAACATGTTGGCGCTCTGCGCTTTTGACATATTCTCTTAATTCCTCTCAGCTATTGTGGCGTTTGTGTGTGTGCCGGCGCCATTGCCGGCCCCCGAGATCCGGGGTGGTCCCTCGCTGATGCCGAACCGCTGATGGAAACCCCTCAGCCAGGCCGGCGCCCACCAACAGCGGGCGCCAAGAACGTGCATGAACGCTGGTAGCAGCACCATTCGGACCAACGTCGCGTCGACGATGACGGCGAGTGTCAGCCCGACGCCGAACATCCGCATGAACGACACCTGCGAGGCGATCAACGCGGCGAACGAAATTGACATCACCAGCGCCGCCGCGGTCACCACCTTCCCGGTGCGGGCCACGCCGAGCGCCACGCTCTCGGTGTTATCGGCGCGGGTTCGGCCGGATTCGAGCCAGAACTCACGAATCCGGGACACCACAAAGACTTCGTAGTCCATCGCCAATCCGAAGGCTATGCAGAACAGCAGTACCGGCATATTGGCCACGAGCGTCCCGGTCGATGTCGTGCCGAACCCGCCGAGATGGTGATCCTGAAATATCCACACCATCGCACCGAAGGCTGCCGTCAGTGAAAGCAGGTTCAGGACAAGTGCTTTCAGTGGCATCACCACACTGCCCGTCAGCAGGAAGAGCAGGCCGAAGGTGATGACGGCAATCAGCCCCAGCACCAGCGGTAGGCGTGCGGTGATGGCATCGACGCTGTCGCTGTTGGTTTGCGCGGTACCGGTCAGCTCCACCGTCCGCCCCTCGGGGGTAGCGACCTCGTGCAGGCTGCGCAACTGAGCCTGCGAAGTATCCGAGAACAACGGCGCCGTGCTGCTGATGGTGAGAAGCGCACTTCCCGAGACGATTCCGGTGGGTGCCGACGGCGGACCGGCTAGCATCCCCGCCACGAAAGTGCCGGTCGGTGCCGACACTGCCGCCACATCCGACACCCGTGACAACTCCGTGGCGTAGCGGGCGATGTCGGCATCCCCGAGCCCGTTGACATCGGAGATCACGACACTGACAGCGGTCGCGGAGTCGTTCGCGAAATCGGTGCGCAGCTGGTCGCCGACCTGGCGCGCCGAGGCCGATCCGGGTAACACCCGGTCATCGGGAAATCCCCACCGCACGCCGAGGAACGGGGCGCCGAGGGCCACGAGCAGCGCGACGACAGCCAGCCCGATCGGAAGGGCGCGGCGCATGACGAATCTTGTTGAGCGATACCAGGACTCCGTCGCCACCGGCCGGCGGACGGCCATGCTGTTCAACCGGTCTCCGAGCAGCACAATGGCCGCCGGGGTCAGCACCACCGCGGCGATCGCCGTGAACGCGACCGTGGCAATTCCGGCGTAGCCGAACGACTTCAAGAAGTGCATCGGGAACAGAATCATCGCTGCCATCGACAGCGCGACCGTCGTCGCCGAGAACATCACCGTGCGGCCCGCTGTCACCATGGTGCGCACCAGTGCATCGTTACGTGTTGCGCCACCGGCCATCTCGTCACGGAACCGGCTGACGATGAGCAGTGTGTAGTCGATCGCCAGAGCCAGGCCCAATGCCGTGGTGAGGTTGAGCGCGAAGATCGACACGTCGGTGGCGAAGGTGATCACCCGCAGCACGGCAAGCGCGCCGAGAATAGCGACACCGCCGATCACCACCGGTAACGCGGCCGCAAGCAGGCCGCCGAACACCCAGACCAGCACCAGGAAGCTCAATGGAATGGCGATCGCCTCCATCACCAGCATGTCGCGCTGCGCCTGTTCGGTGATCTGTGCATTCACCATCGCGACACCGCCGGACTGCACGGTGACGCCGTTGCGGTCATGGGCGAGTCGGCCCGACAGCGCATCGGCGTAGGTCTGCGCGACGGCTTCGCCACCACCGATACCGGCGACGATCAGCCCCGATGTGCGGTCCTCACTGACCAGTGCGGACGCCGCACCCGGTGGCGCCGTCCATGCCGAGGTCACGCTCGTCACGTGCGCCGACTGGGCCAGTTGGTCGGTGATCTCGGTGCCGACAGCCCGGGCCGATGCACTGTCGAAACCGTCCGGCGCGGACACCACGAACAACAGTTGCAGGTCGCCTTGGTTGAACTTGTCTACAAGAACCGCTGTCGCGCGGGCTGATTCAGAAGACGGGTCGGCAAATCCGCCCGCCGACAGGTGATTGGCCACCGGAATGCCGAAGATTCCCGCTGCGATCATCAGCAGGACCGCGGCGGCAATCGTCGCCTTGGGTGCGCCGATAGCGAGCCAGGCGATGCGCTCCAGCGCGCCGGTCCGTGGTGTCGTTGACGCCTGCCCGATATCGCCGATCACTGGACCACCAACCCTTCGGAATCAACTATTTCAACACCCGAAGACTTTTGTCATCAGTTGGTGACTTAGGAAATTACGCCCGCCGGTGACCTAAGTCAACAGTCGCCGACATAGAGTTTGGGGATGCCTATCCCACGGCCGCGCCACGCCGCCCAGACGCGGGCCGATATCCTCGCCGCCGCGCGCCGGCGATTTGCGACGGAAGGCTACGAGCGCACCACCCTGCGCGCCATCGCCGCGGATGTCGGGATTGACGCCGCGCTGGTGAGTCGCTATTTCGGAAACAAACAGGACCTGTTCGCGACGGCCACCGACTTCACCATCGAGCTGCCGGATATGTCTGCGGTGCGCCCCGACGCTATTGCCGACGTCCTGCTCCCGCGGTACTTCGCGGTCTGGGAGGACGACCAATCCTTCCTGGCGCTGCTGCGGGCATCGGGTACGAGTCGGGTCGCCGCCGACACCTTGAACCGGACGCTAGCGACGAACGTGGCGCCGACGCTGAAGTCCGCCACGCCGGATCACCACGTCAAGCGGGTGGCGCTGACCGATGCCTTCGTCATCGGGCTGGCGATGACCCGAATGGTTCTGGCCAACGGACCGGTGGCCAATCTCAGCCGCGAGGAACTCACCCGCTGGGCGGGGCCGGTGTTCCGGCAGTTGCTCACCGGGCCCGCTCCGTCGTGATCCCAAGGCGGCGTGGCCCAGTTTTGTGCTCTACAGTCGGCGCAACGGTATCGGATCTTTGATCTCCGGCTACCGATTCTGCGCGGGGGTATGCATGACCGATCCACATTGTGGTGATGCCGACTATCTCCGTGGGATGGAGCGGTTGCTTCGCGCCGTCCAAGAACTGTCGTTGGCCCGTACCCTCGCCGATGTCCAGCGCATCGTGGGCACCGCCGCGCGCGAGCTGACCGGGTGTGACGGCGTTTCCTTCGTCCTGCGAGAAAACGATATGTGCTACTACGCCGACGAGGATGCCGTCGCCCCGCTGTGGAAGGGCAGTCGTTTCCCGCTCGATGCCTGCATCAGTGGCTGGTCGATGCTCAACAGGGAAGCGGCGGTGATCCCAGACATCTATGTCGATCACCGCATCCCACATGCCGTCTACCGTCCGACCTTCGTCAAGAGTTTGGTGATGGTGCCGATTCGCACGCTCGCGCCGGTCGGGGCGATCGGGAACTACTGGGCCGACGAGCGGCAGCCGTCGGACCAGGAGATCTCTCTACTACAGGCGCTGGCCGACTCGACCTCGATCGCCATGGAGAACATCCAGGTCTACGCCGAACTGGAACAGCGGGTCCGCGATCGCACCGCCGAGCTGGAAAGGGCCAACGAGGACATCCGCCAGCTGTCGGTGACCGACGAGCTGACCGGGCTGAACAACCGGCGCGGCTTCTATTACCTGGCCGAGCCGGCGCTCTACGCCGCGCGCCGTGATGGTCACAGCTGTCTACTCGCCTTCATCGACGTCGATGGCCTCAAAGGCGTCAACGACGACAAGGGGCACCTCGTCGGTGATGCCCTGATCGTCGATGTCGCCGAGGTGTTGCGCGCGACGCTGCACCCATCGGACATCGTGGCCCGCATGGGCGGTGACGAATTCTGTGTCCTGATCACCGATGCCTCGGCCGAGGCGGAATTGCTCCGGACACGACTTGTCAATGCGTTCAACACTTTCAACGCGGTGGGTGGCAGACCCTACCGGTTGTCGGCCAGTATCGGCCTGATGAGCGCGCCTGCCGGGGAATCTGCCACCGTGGACGAACTACTCGCCCGGGCCGACGAGCTGATGTACGCCGAGAAGAAGACCAGGGTGGTGGCGCGGCCCTGACGAGCGGACCGTCACAGCTGTGATGTTTGCGTGCCCGCTGCATTACCGTTCACGACGACGCTGACGGTGCCCGCGCCGGTATCGGAGGCAATCACCAACACCGGAGCGTTCGGGACCGAGACGACATGCCCACCGGTGACACTCACCGAGTAGCCGTTGGGAAACTCGATGGCAGGTACCGAAATGATGGTCTGCGCACCCACGGCGAAATTGCCTGAGCCATCTACCTTTTCGGTGGTGTAGCTGAACTCGAAGTTGCCGTCGGCGAACGACCAGCCCTGCGGGGTGCCCGAGGTCACCTGCGGATAGGGCGCGGCGAGGGTCTTGAGGTTGGAGGTGTTGACGTTGTCACCGATCGGCGCCAAGGCGGGGTCATAGACCAGCCCCTCTTCGCCGCTGGTGTCGCTGGTGGTGATGTCACCAACGCCGGTGTAGGCCCACTCCGTCCAACTCATCTGCCACTTGTCACCGGAACGCATCTCATCGGTCAGTTCCGCGGTGTTACCGGTGGCGCCGAACTCGTTCATGAACGCCGGGATGTTGTGCTGCACTGCGTACCGCTGCGCCCCGTCGGACAGCGCGTTGGCGATAAACGAGCACAGGGGGCCGAATCCACCACAGTAATTATGAAACGCCAGAACAATATTCGGGTCATCGATGGTGCCGATGTTGACGGGAAGACCGAAGATATTGCCCTCTTCGACCGCACCCGGATTAGCGGGTTCGATATAGAGCGTCGTATTGGGGTCGACGGAGCGGATCGCGGCGGCCACCTGGTTGTACATCGGGGCCAACTGCTGCTCGGCGAAGAACCCGCTGCCGACCAGTGTCGGGATCCACGTTGAGCCCGGCCACGGCTCGTTCATGATGTCGTAGCCGATTACACCCGGGGTTCCGGCCAGCGAACTCGCAATGCTCTGCCAGGCCAGCGCGAAATTATCTTCCAGCCCAAGCCCGTTCGGGGCATCGGCATTCGACCAGAACCTGTCCCAGGCGTAGTTCTCGGCGGGGTTGAGGAAGTAGTTTCCGGGAAACCCGAACTCCGGATTGGGCAGCCCGGCGGTTTGCGTCGCCCAGTCCGGGGCACCTTCGCCTTGGAACATCTCGCTGTAGTTGTCCTGGTGCATATCGATGATCGTGTAAATACCGTGGTCGGCCAGAATCTGCACGGTCTGTTTGATGGAGGCGAGGTAGGCGGTGTCGGTGACGCCGGGCTGCGGCTGCACACCAGCCCAGATGACACCCAACCGCACCACGTTGAAACCGTTGGCCGCCAGGAACGCTGCGTCGGCATCGTCGAATCCACTGGCCGACGGTAGGTACGGCGCCAGCTTGTACACCTCGTTGACGCCATGGAGGATGACGACCTGTCCGGCGCTGTTGGTCAACCACGTGCCGGTGGTCGAGATGGGCCCTAACGCTCCATCGGCGGGCTGCGGTGCCGAACTGTCGGGCACCGTGCCGAAGGCACCGACCGCGCCATGGCTGCCGAGCAACCCGGCATTGCCGCCTGCCCCGCCAAGGGCAGGCAGTCCGGAGGGGTCACCGCCCACCCCGCTGTTGCCCGCGTTACCGCCGTCGCCGCCGCTGCCCAGCAGTGCCGCGCCGTCACCGCCGTTACCGCCTCGACCACCGTCGACGCCAGCACCGCCCGCGCCGCCCATCCCGCCGACACCGAACACCAGGCCACGGGCGTCGCCACCCGCACCGCCGACTCCGCCAACACCAGGTCCGCCTGATCCCCCCGCGCCACCGACACCGCCGATACCTGCCAGCAGGCCGCTGACGCCACCGGTCCCGCCCGCCGCGCCCGCGCCGCCGGAGCCGCCCTTGCCCCCGTTGCCCAGGAATCCGGCAGCGCCACCACTACCACCACCGACACCCGACCCGGTGCTATCCCAACCGGCTCCCCCATCGCCCAACAGCCAGCCGCCTGCCCCACCGTCGGGATGGGCCGCCGTGCCGTCGGCGCCGTCGCCGATCACGTAGGACCCGGCCAACGTGTTGATCACACCGTCGATCTGCTGGCCCAGGTCGCTGTCGATCCAGGCCTCGACGACGCCATGGATCGGGGTGTAGACGATGTGCTGGAACACCGCAGTCAGGTTGATGGATGACGTGGGCGTCCCGCCTGCCGCCGCGGTGCTCGGATTCGTCACGGTGGTGGAAACCCGAGGAGTCGGCGCGGCGCCAAAGGTTTCACGGCGCGATGCGGCCATCGTCAGTAGGGCCAGTGGCGGATCCGCAGGCGCGATGGGCGTCGTCGGCTGTTGTGTTGACGTTGCCCTCAGCGCTGTGATTCGCGAAGAGGGGGTGGCCGCCGCCCTGAGGATCGGGGGCTCTGCTTTGAAGGTGGAAGTCTTCGCGGCGGACGCCTTCGGTCCTGACGAGCTTGCCGCACCACTGGCGTGGCTGCTGCCGGTTGAGTCACCGGTATCAGCCCACGCGGCGCCGGCCCCCCAGGTCAGCGCGACGCCGATACCCAGCGAGATGGCCAAACCCCCGACACGACCGATATATGCAGACGCCTCCATTGATTCTGTCTACGGGAGAAAACCTGCGCCGGAGTCAATTCCGCTAAGTTGGCGTGTTTCCTGCCTGCCGAACGTAGTTGACCAGGGTCTCGTCGGCGTCGGCAGGCACGTAGCCAGTGGACGTGATCTTCGCCAGATCAAGCACACTCCGAGCTGGGCGCGGCGCGACGGGCGCCACGGCGGCGCCGAAGTACTCGGCACTGGAGACTCCACTGACCCGATCCGGGTCGTGGCCGGCCAAGGCGAAGACGCGTTGGGCGACCTCAGCCCACGAACTCACCGAACCGGACCCGCTGACGTTGTAGGTCCCGTAGGGCGCCAGGGTTTCGGTGAGATGCCGGATCGCCCTTGCCAGTTCCGAGGTGAAGGTCAGTCGGCCAAACTGGTCGTTAACCACCGACGGGTCAACACCTTTGGCGGCAAGCGAGACCATGGTGCGTACGAAGTTGCGCCCATCGCCGATCACCCACGATGTCCGCACGATGTAGTGGCGCGCCGTGGTGGCCACGATCTGGTCGCCGGCCGCCTTGGTCTGCCCATACACACCGAGGGGGGCTATCGCGTCGTCTTCGCGGTAGGGCTGCGTTGCGGCACCGTCGAACACGTAGTCACTGGAAATGTGCACCAGGGTGATGCGATGCGCGGTGGCGACCCGGGCCAGTGCGGCGACCCCGGTGACGTTGGCGGCCCACGCGGCGGCGCGCCCGTCCGCGGTTTCAGCCGCATCGACAGCCGTGTAGGCCGCGGCGTTGATGATCGTGTCGTAGTCGCGCCATGGGCGCGCACCCTCGAGGTCAGCGGCCGTGAGATCGAGATCGGCCCGGTCGGCGAATTCGACGTGCGATGCGCCCGCGTACGCCTCACGCAATGCCCGGCCCAGCTGCCCGCCGGCACCCAACACCAGCGTCTTTAGCGGCGCAATGGGGGTGACCTCGGCCAGGCCCCCCTGGGCACGGTCCTTGGCCGATAGTTCGGCCTGCTCCAACGGGATTGGCCAGTCGATGGCGAGGGTGCTGTCCGCAGGGTTCACCGACGGGTAGCTGGCGTCAGGTGAGTAATGATCGTTGACGAGGTAGGTGAAGACGGTATTCGGCTCCAACGTCTGATACGAGTTACCGACTCCGCGCGGCACGAAGACCGCGCGCGACGGATCGACCTGCGCGGTGAACACGGTCCCGAACGTCGGGCCGGCGCGCATATCGACCCAGGCGCCGAAAATCCGTCCGGTCGCCACCGAGATGAACTTGTCCCACGGTTCGGCGTGGATACCCCGTGTGGTACCTGCTGATTCGTTGAATGCGATGTTGTTCTGTACCGGCCCGAAATCCGGCATTCCGGCGGCCAGCATCTTCTCGCGCTGCCAGGTCTCCTTGAACCATCCGCGGTTGTCACCGTGTACGGGAAGCTCCCACACCGTCAGCCCAGGGATGGGTGTGCTGACGGCGTGCAACGCCTTACCGAAGAGTGATTGTCCATGCTCCGTCAACGCTTTGAGCTCCTGTCGTCACTGCCCGATGCGAGCGTAGAACGCTTCGGTGGCATCCTTGGCGGGCGCCCACCAGTCCCGGTGGTCGCGATACCACTCGATGGTCGCAGACAGGCCGTGCTCAAAATCGCGGTACCCGGGGCTCCAGCCGAGTTCGGTGCGCAGTTTTGTCGAGTCGATGGCATATCGCAGATCATGACCGTTGCGGTCCACGACGTTATCGTAGGCATCGGCGTCGTGACCCATCGTGGTGAGGATCAATTCGACGACGGTCTTGTTGTCCCGTTCGCCGTTGGCGCCGATCAGGTAGGTTTCGCCGATTCGACCGTCGTCGAGAATCCGCAGCACCGCCGACGAATGATCATCGGCATGAATCCAGTCGCGGACGTTGCGGCCCTCGCCGTACAGCTTGGGTCGAATACCCCAGAGCACGTTGGTGATCTGGCGCGGGATGAACTTCTCGACGTGCTGGTACGGGCCGTAGTTGTTGGAGCAGTTCGAAATCGTTGCCGCCACACCGTAAGACCGGATCCAGGCGCGCACCAACATATCGCTGGCGGCCTTTGTCGAGGAGTACGGCGAAGACGGGTTGTAGGCACTGAATTCGGTGAACCTGCTCGGATCGTCTAACTCCAGGTCCCCGTAGACCTCGTCAGTGGATACATGGTGAAGGCGGACCCCGTATTTGCGTACCGCCTCCAGGATCGTGAACGTACCGATCACATTGGTGTGCAGGAAGGGATGCGCGTCCTCAAGTGAGTTGTCGTTGTGTGTTTCCGCGGCGTAGTGCACCACCCCATCGACAGCCGCCACCAGCCGGTCGACGAGGGAGGCATCGGCGATATCACCGTGGACGAAGCTCATCCTGCTTTCCGGCAGGTCGGCCAACGACGCGCGATTGCCGGCGTAGGTGAGCTTGTCCAGCACCGTGATGTGGTGGTCGGTGTGCTCGACCAGATAGTGCACAAAATTGGATCCGATGAAGCCGGCGCCCCCGGTGACGAGGAGCCGAGCCACTAGGAACCCCTTTCCAGCAAATCCAGCAGGTAGCCGCCATAGCCCGACTTCACCAGGGTGGTGGCACGAATCTTGAGCTCGTCATCGGTGAGATAGCCTTGGCGCCAGGCAATTTCCTCGGGCACCCCGATCTTCAAACCGGTCCGCCTCTCCATTGTGCGGACGAAGTCGGCGGCGTCGGTCATCTGGTCGAACGTCCCGGTATCGAGCCAGGCGGTTCCCCGTGGCAGCACCTGCACCCGCAATCGGCCCTGCCCCAGGTAGGCGCGGTTGACATCGGTGATCTCGTATTCACCACGTGCACTGGGGGTGAGGTCCCGCGCGATCGCCACGACGTCGTTATCGTAAAAATACAGCCCCGGTACTGCGTAATTGCTCTTCGGCTTGGTGGGCTTCTCCTCAAGTGATACCACCGTGCCGCCGGCATCGAATTCCACCACGCCATACGCACAGGGCTCCGCCACCCAGTACGCGAAGATCGCGCCACCGTCGATATCGGTGAAGCCTCTGAGCTGATTACCCAATCCCGGCCCGTAGAGCAGATTGTCGCCCAACACCAGGGCGACCTTGTCGGACCCGATGAATTCAGCGCCGATGGTGAAGGCTTGGGCCAGCCCATCCGGCGACGGCTGTTGGGCGAAGGTGATCGACACGCCGAACCGCGATCCGTCCCCCAGTAACCGCTCGAAACCCGACGCGTCATGCGGCGTCGTGATCACCAGGATGTCACGGATACCCGCCAGCATCAGCGTGGCCAGCGGGTAGTACACCATCGGCTTGTCGTAGACCGGGATCAGTTGTTTGGACACTCCGAGCGTGATCGGATTCAGGCGGGTGCCCGAACCGCCCGCCAGAATGATTCCCTTCATGGGTGCGGCCGCTCGATGACGCGGACACCCATCCCCCGGGTTTCGTAGATGCAGAGATCGTCGACCCAGAACGTGCCGTCGAACACGATCAGGATGCCACGGTCATCTCGCTCCGTGGAGAGGATCTCGATTTCGGATCGGGTGCGCTTGTTGGTCGGCGTCACTTGACCGCGGAACTTCCAGCTGAATACCTGATCCAATGCGACGGGCTCGAATGCTGTTCCCCCGTCGGCCAATCCCGCAAGTTTGGCCGCTGCGCGAGCCGCCTGCTGCATGGCCTCCAGGCCGAGCGATCCGGGCTGCACCGGGTCCTGGAAGAAGTGGGCCTTGAAGAACCACGCCTCGGGGGTGACGTCGTATTCGGCGACCAGTCGGCCCAGACCTGCTTGTCCCCCGCCCGGCCAGAAGTTGACCCGGTCGAGAACCTGAAGACGGCCCTGGTCCAGCCATGGTGCGCCGGTGAGTTCTGAGGAGTTGTACGACAATGCGACCGGAGCGGGCTCGGAAAGTGCTTCCAGCGCACCCGGCTTCGCCCGCAGGCCCACTTGATTTTTCAACGCGTCGGGACTGAAGAATCCGAAGGCTGTCTTCATCGTCATCACGACTTCGTCGTCTTGGGTGCAGAGGACTTCGAAGAACACAATGGTCGACCCGGCCCCGTCGGCGAACCGCTCCAGCGTCGACGTCACGCGCAGCGTCCCGACCCGAGCTGGACGGCGCTGCACGACGTCACCACCGTCGAGATTGCGGAACACCACGTCATCGGGTCGATTGGCAGCGAAGCCGTTGTACGAGGACAGCCAGCCGCAGGGCTGCAGCAGGATTTCGATGAGCACCGGCATCGGCACCGCGTCGGTCTTGCCGTCCTCGAAATACCATTCGCCGGCGGGCACGTCGTATTCGGCGACGACCGTGCCGCCCTTGGTCGGCACTCCCGGCGGGCTGTCGACGCTGATGATGCGCGACATGAAGTGGTAGGGCTCGTCGGGCAGGCGAGGGGCCCGGCGGGTGCCATCGAACGGCGCGTACAACGCGCCAAACGCGTCGGACGGCATGCCCCGGCCGCAGGCCAGCAGCGCACCCTGGTCGCCGCGAACATCATTCGTACCGGCCAGGATCTGCACCGGGCCCGGCGCACCGGGGGGCATCGGCCAGTCCGGCACCAGGCGCATACCGAATCGCCGCGCGTGGAAAACCTTGAAACCGTCACTGCGGCAGAGCAATGCGGCGAAGACCGTCGGTGTCGGCCCGTCGATGATCTCCTCGATGAACACCTCGTAATCGAGCATGTGGTCGGCGTCCGGAGTCACCTGCCCCCGGCACACGAAGCGCGCCATATCGTCGGGCACCGGCTCGAAGCGCCAACCATCCTTTTCGATGGTGAAGCCGTAGGCAGCCATCGCGAAGGACAGGGCCTGGGTGGCTGCGTCGGCCATCAGCGTCCCGGGCATGCAAGGGTCGTTCTTGAAATGTCCGTCGTAGAACCACATGTCCTTCGGCACGGCGGCCGTGGCACGCAGGTAACCCCGGCCCCACGGCCCGCCAGTCGGATCGAACTCGGCGATCTCGTCGATCAACCGCAGCTTCCCGGTCGGAAGCGACGGTGTCCGCGTGTGGGCGGCCGCCCGCTCGAAACCGGCGCCAAAGCACCGATACGCGTGCCCCTGGGTGAAGGCGTCGAGATCGTCCCGGCCGAACGAACGCTTTTGGGTGACAACGGGTGGCTCGTCGCGAACTGCGCCCTCCCGCGGTGCGTCGTCGGCGGCATCCCACAACACCCCGTCGGACTCGGCGAGCTCCGCGTCGGAGAAGAACCCGGCCTGTCCGTTGCGCACCGAGATCATCAGCCGGTCGCCGATGTAGCAGTCGTAATGGAAGAAGAACAACCGGGTATCACCGGTTTTCGCGTGGCCGTCGATGTGGATCTCGTAGTGCAGCGTGTCGCCACCCTTGGGCAGTTCGCCCATGAACGTCAGATCACAGCCGAGCAGACGGTAGACGCGCTCACTGCGGTTGGTGAAATCCGCGCCCAGATAGGAGGCGAGTAGCAGGTCGGCCTGACCGCTCTCGATCACCACACCCGGCGACATCCGGCCGTTATGGATGTACCAGGCGCCTCCATCGACGTCGGTTTCCGTGACGATGAGGCCGGTGCCCATCGCGCCGGGCTCACCCTCGATGCTCATCACCCGATCGGCCAGCAGCAGCGGTGGCATGGGCATCCGCACCAGACGCTCGTACCGGTCGTACTCGGCGAACTTCGGCCCCATCACCTCCGAAACCTTGCCGCCGGCAAGGACTTCAAGCTGGGCGCGCGACCACAGAGGTTGTTGCGGCACCACCGGCGCGGCCACTGGCGGGCTCGGTACGGGTGCGGGCTTCGGCACGACGGGCGTGTGCACGGCAGGCGTGTGCACGGCAGGTTTCTGCACGGCAGGCGGCAATGGCACGCTCGGCGCTGCCGTCGGCGCACTCGCGATCGCCGTGGCTGTCACCGGTGCGATCGTCGGCAGGGGTCCGCGCCGGCCCGCCGCCAGCGCGAAGATATCGCCACGCGTCTTCAAAAACGATGCGTGCGCCTCGGCTTGTCGGGCAACCAACGTCGCATGCGCCTGGCTGACCGACGCGACCAGACTCAACGCGGCGGCTGTCTGGTCGCTGATCGCGCGGTCAGCGGTTGCCGCAGGCGCCGGGATGGTCAGAGGGCTTGGCCGCGTGACCATTTGAGTCACTGCGGGTGCAACGACGGTCAGCGGCGCCGGGTGCAGCGGAGCCGATGGCATGGGCTGGAAACTTCCGTTATCCACGTCCGGCATCCTTTCCTGGTCAGTCTCCGGATCTGATTCCGGTTTCGGTGCAACCGCGTTTGCGGCGGCCTCAGGGACCGAAGCGATATCGGGCCAGTGGGCGGTGAAGGTCAACGTGCGGGCGGTGCGAGGTGCCGAGGGGGCATTCTGCTCATGCAATTGGCGCATCCGCGTCTCGAAAGCCTCGATCTGGACCGGCACCCCGTGCACCCACAGCTTGGACACGCTCTCGGCGAGCGCCCGTAGCCCGCGGCGTTCCTGAGCGTCCAAGGTGACCGCCAGATGTGGCCGGTCGCCGAGGATTTTCGGGATCGCACCGGTCAGGATGCCGCGGGGCCCGTGCTCGACGAAAATGCGGACCCCGTCTTCCCACGCCTGGAGCACTGTCTTGGGAAAGTCGATGGGCTCCAGGGCTTGCCGGGTGATCGCTTCGGCGGCCGCATCCCGCGTCGGGGTGTAGGCACGGTTGACGGCGTTGGTGTAGAACCGCACATCTGGGACCGGATAGGTGTCCCTGGTGTGGATACTGCGCCACACATCGGCGAACGGTGCCATCGCCTGGCAGTGGATGACCATATCCAGACCCAGTGGCATCGCGCGTGCGCCGTCGATCGAGTCGATCACCCGTCGGCACGCCGCGGGATCGCCGCCGATAACACAGTCATCAGGTGCCTGGACGATCGTCATGTAGGCGAGCGGTTCGCGGGTCAGCGCGGCCTCGACAGCCGCCCTTGGCGCGGTGATCCGCCAGCACTCCCACGGCGCCGGCGCATCGCCAACACCCCATTCCTGCGCCGCCACCCGGCAGGTGCCGGTCAGCTCGTCACCGTACATACCCGAAGCCTCGATCTCGTCGAGCATCGGTTCCAGATCACGCCAGACCCCGAAGGCCAACAGCGCGTTGGTCTCCCCCGACGAAAGCCCAATCGCCGCAGTGGGTTCCAGACCGAGGACGGTGCGGGAGAATTCGGCCTGCGCTTGACAGACCAGGGCGCAACCGGTGAGTTGCGTGCGCGGATCCAGCGTGGTGATACCCGCCCCGTAGAGTGCGCGCGCCAAATCGCCGACGCCGGGCAGACGCGCAGCGAGTGCGTCACCGATCTCAGGCCACGCCAAGAGGAGATCTCGGCCCGCACCCGGATAGGCCGCTGCGGCCCCGGTGAACATGAAGGCGAGTTCACCGGCGATCGGGGCGTCGGCAAACGCCACACCGATACCTGCCGGTGCCTCGCCACGGCTTAATCGCTGGATTGACTCACGCCGCAATCCGTCCAGGGTGGATTCGCTCCCGGCCACCAAAGAGCAACGCACAGGCCCGGTCCCGCCCGGTTCCTGCCGCTCCATCCGGCTGCGCAGATCGGCTCTGCTGTCGCCGGCGTAACGCTCCGCGAAGGGCACGGTGCCAAGGGCCAGCGGCAGGGGTGCACCGTCGACGGCTGAGACGGTGATACCGCCTGCCCGTCCTGCCATCGACTCCAGCCAGACCTGCGTCTGCGCTCCGCCCGGCGCGGGCTGCGCGCCGGCCTGGTCCACGCGGACCCGTGACCGCACCGCCGCTGCGCGGGCGGCCACCTCGGTGGCGGCACTCGCCGCATGCGTGCGACCGAAGCGACCGTGGGCGGAATTCGCATCCACGCCACTCTGCACGCCGTCGGCGTCGGCGGTATCGACGACGGCAATGATGTCGTCTCCGGCCGCCTGTGCATCTGCTCGTCGCTTCAACACGAAGGCCACTGCAGCATCACCGTGTGGGACGCTGATATCCGCTGCCAGCGCATCTGCTGCCCGCGCATGTGCTGGCTCACAACACATGTCGACGGCACCGACGACGACTGCGTCGAGTTCGCCGTGCCGCAGTGCCCGCGCGCCGATCCGCAGGGCGTCGATCCCAGACAGCTCTTCGCTGGAAACGGTGAAACCGAACCCGCGGAAGTCGCGCTGCGCGTGGATGCGGTTGGCCGGGATGTTCGGCATGGTTCCGATGACACCGTCGGCCGTCAGTTGCGGGGCCGCGTCCTTGTTGGCGGCCAGCCATGCGTCATCGTCAGTGTGCAAGACCCGCAACCGTTGCCGGGCGATGGTGGCGTCGCAGCCCATGCCGACGATCACCCCCGTTCGGTCCGGGTCGGTGTCCACGTCGTTGAGTGCCTGCGCCGCGGCCGCCAGCATCGCGGTCTGCTGGGTGAGGCTGCCCGCGAGTTCGTTGGGCGGAAAGCCGAGCCCGACAAGGTCGAGCTCGACGGTCTCCAGCGGGCTGGGTTCAACCGTGGGACCCAGGGCTCGACGACGAAACGCCCCGACGTCGCGTGCATCGCCGGTCAGCACGCCCATCCCGCAGATGACGATGTCATCGGACGGTGGCGGCGCCGGTCGGTGGGAGCCGTTGTGGTGGCCCGCGAATTTTTGTCCGACGTAGTTCTCGACGATCAGGTGCGCGTTGTTTCCGCCGAACCCGAAGTTGCTGATCGCTGCCCGTTTGATCTCTGAGTCCCAGGGTGCGGGCTCGGTCGTCAATGTGAAAGCGGTGTCCTGCAGTGCCGGTGTCGGCTTATCGCAGCGTGTCGGTGGTGTCACCGATGCCTGCATGGCCGAGAGCACGTTCACCAGGCTCGCCGCACCGGAGACGGTGATGGTGTGGCCCAGGTTGCCCTTCAGCGCCCCCAGCCGCAGTGGCACATCGCCATACGCGGCGGCGATGCTGCGAAGCTCCGTCGCATCGCCGAGTGGGGTTCCGGTGGCGTGGCAGTCCACGTAGTCGATATCTGCCGGAGCGAGGCCGGACTGCTCGAGCGCCGCCGCCATGGCCCTGGTCTGCCCGGCCACCGCAGGTGCCAGAAAGCCGCTCTGGCGTCCGTCGTTGGACAACCCGATTCCCATCACCACACCGAAGATCCGGTCGCCCGCGCGCTCGGCATCGGCGAGGCGTTTCAAAACCACCAGGGCGGCACCCGCTGACGGGACCAGCCCGTCGGCTTCGGCGTGGAACGGACGTGACCGGCCCGACGGGCTCAGGGCCTGCAGTGACGTGAAACCCAGGTGCAGGAACAGGTCGTCGGAACCGTTGACGCCGCCGGCCAGCATCACATCGGCTTCGCCGTCGTGAAGAGCGTCGCAGGCCAGTTTGATTGCGTACAGCGACGAGGCGCAGGCCGCGTCGAGCGCGTACGCCGGCCCCGTCATCTGCATCGCGCCGGCGATCAGGTGTACCGGCAGTCCCGACGAGAAGCGGTTGCGGGGATCGACGTCACCGCGCCCGTTCCACACACTTTCCACGAACGCGGTGCCCAGGGTGCTGGGATACGACAGGTTACCGACGACCAACCCGGTCCGCGGTGCCGCAAGGGGCGCCCCGAGCGCTTGCGCAGCGCATTGCGCGAGCCACGGGACGATCGGATCGAGTCGATCGAAATCGCTTATCTGCGAAGCGATATGGGTGAGATCGAAGGTTGCGTCGACATAGCCTCCGGTGGCTGAGGCAACCCGTAGCCCGGGTTTCTGGCTGGCCTTGAGCAACGCGGGATCCACTCCACGCCACTGACCGCGCGGGGTGGGCGTGAGCAGGCTTCGCCCAGCCAGCGTTGCCTCGAACAGCGCTTCCGGGGTGGCCGCACCAGGCAGCACACAGCTGCGGCCGACAATGGCGACCGGTTCAAAACTGCTCACGCCGAGGCATCCGCCACGGTGCCTGCGGCGTAGAACTCCACACCCGCCAGCGTCGCGACCGGTGCACCGTCAGCGGTTTCGAAAGCGATATCGACGTCGACCCGTTTGTCGTTGACCGGACGCGCGACCAACCGGCAGCGCCG
Source organism: Mycobacterium sp. (assembly GCF_965229105.1). Taxonomy (GTDB): domain Bacteria; phylum Actinomycetota; class Actinomycetes; order Mycobacteriales; family Mycobacteriaceae; genus Mycobacterium. The sequence continues at coordinate 3,102,851 of NZ_OZ245858.1, read as the reverse complement.
AATGGCGCCCTCGCCGAACGGGCGATGAAGCACGACGCGTTCGATGCGCACCGGCAGCACCAGTGGCCGACCGTGCGCACTGGCCCAGACGATACCCAGTTGCAGCCCACCGTCGATAGTGGCGGCATCGATGGCCCAGCCGCTGTCCGGCCAGCCGAGATCATCGAGACCCTTGAGACTCGCTGTGCCACCGGCAGGGCCGAAGGTATCGAGGCTGTCGATCACGGCAAAGCTCGGCCCGTGGAACAGTGGGCCCGCGTAGGCGTCCTCGACGCTCAGCGGCCACGACGTTCCAGACAGCTTGGGGACCACTACATCTGGGGAACCATCGGGTTCGGTGTCCAATGTGGCACGGTAACGCGGGCGGCCCTCACAGTCACGAATGGTCACTGTGTAGGACGCACCGACCGGATCGAAATCGATGGTCAGTGGTTGTTGCTCATGCTCGGCGAACGTGACCCCGGACAGCACCTGGAAATCGCGTACGACAGGGCATCCGTGGCCCACCAGGCCGCGTGCGGCGCGCAGCATCGCATCGAGTGCGATCACCACCGGAACGACGACGCGACCACGCACCTGATGATCGGTGAGGACCGGCAGGTTATCGGTCGACACATCCCATTCCAGGCGCGCTGCACGCATACGCGGGCCCGCCGGCGCCGCGACGACCACCGCCGTCGCCGATGACCGTGACAACGCGTGGTCGGCAAAAAACTGCGCACCTTCGGCTATCGGGATGACACCAACACCGGCGTCGGCGAATCGGCTCTTGAGAGTCGCGTCCACCATCCCGCCGTCCCATGGGCCCCAGCCGAACGCGCGGACCACGCACTCGCTGCCGCGCCGCGCCGCTTCTCGCGCCGCGATGGCCTCCAGTGCTGCGTTGGCCGCGGCGTAGGCGGATTGACCGGGATTACCGGCTCGCGCCGCGATCGAGGAGAACAGCGAGATGAACCGCAATTCGTCAGCCGATGTGGCCTCCAGCAGCGTCTCTGCGCCAAGGAATTTCGTGCTGAACACCCGGACGAACTGGTCATCGTCGAGGTCTTCCAGGCGCTTGTCTGCGAGCACGCCTGCACCGTGGACAATGCCCACAATCGGCCCGAAGTCCTGCCGCACCTCATCCAGGATGCGCCGCAGCTGCGTGCCATCGGTGATGTTGGTGGGGAAGTACCGCGCCGGTGTGCCTTGCTGCTGCGCGGTCGAGAGCGTCGCCCGAACCTCCCGCTCGGCCAACACGCTCTCCGCCTGCGCCCTCGCTTGCGGCAGACCGATGGTCTCGCCCCTGGCACGGGCCGAAGTCGCCAGTGCCGTGGCAATTTCGGTGACGGTGGCACCAGCAGGCTCCGCCGTCGTCGTCTCACGTAGGGGTGTGCGACCGAGGAGGGCCAACCGCAGACCGTGCCGCTTGGCCAGTGCCAGGGCCGACTCCGCCGTCACACCGCGTGCCCCGCCGGTCACGACCACGACGCCACCATCGGCGACGCTGATCGTCTCCGTCGGCAGCGCGATATCGACATCGTCGACAACCAGCCGCCGGCCGTCGGCGCGCAAAGCGACCTCAACACCGCTACCACCCGCGAGCAACTCGGCGGTCAAACGCTCCGCATCGAGTGTCTCCATGTCGATCGCCCGCACGGAGGCATTGGGCCACTCCCATGCGGCGGTCTTCACCAGGCTGGCCACGCCGACCGGCACCTCCGCCGCTGCGAAGGAAGCGCCGGTGGACTGTACGGTGACGAAAAGTCTTGAGTGCGAACTGCTTTTGGCGACGCTGCGGGCCGCATGAAAGGCCCGAACGTGTAAATCCAGGCATTCTTCCGCCGAGGCGACCGGCGCCAGGGCAGCCAGGCAGATCACCGCGCCCGCCCCCTCCGGCACGTCATCGACCGCACGAGCCTTGATGTCGTGTGAGGTCATCACGCGCTCGAGGGCATCGGCGAATACCGGGTCTTCACGGGTGATGAAGACTTCCCCGTCGCGCAGACCAGCCATCGCAAAGCCGCTGGGCGGGACGTCCCGAAGTTGCGCCTCGGTGGACCGCAGACCTCCCGACGGTGCACCTTCAGGAGCCGAATCCTCCTCTGCAGGAGCGTCGGTGGGCTCACCGGCGAAACCCGAGATGGCATCGACCACGTCCTGCAGGGTCCGCAGACTGGCGAGCTCTGAGGCGGGAATCTCCGGCGCGCCGGGGAACTTCGCCTGCAACGCGGCCAAGATCTCGACCTGCTTGATCGAATCGATCCCCAGCTCGGCTTCCATCTCCATATCCAGCCCGAGCATATCGGCGGGATAACCCGTCTTCTCCGACACAATCGCCAACACCACATCACCCGCGGGCAACGCAGGGGCGGCCGGGACACTTGGGGCCGAATGTGACACTGCCGCAGGCTGTCCCGCGGATACCGCGGAGGCGAAATCGGCAATGGAATCCACGACGTCCTGCAGGGTCCGCAGACTGGCGAGCTCTGAAGCGGGAATCTCCGGCGCACCAGGGAACTTCGCCTGCAACGCAGCCAAAATCTCGACCTGCTTGATCGAATCGATCCCCAGCTCGGCTTCCATCTCCATATCCAGCCCGAGCATATCGGCGGGATAACCCGTCTTCTCCGACACAATCGCCAACACCACATCACCCGCGGACACCGCAGGTGCGGCCGAGACACTTGGGGCCGAATGCGACACTGCCGCAGGCTGTCCCGCGGATACCGCGGAAGCGAAATCGGCAATGGAATCCACGACGTCCTGCAACGTCCGCAACTGGGACAGCTCCGACGCGGGAATCTCCGGCGCACCAGGGAACTTCGCCTGCAACGCAGCCAAAATCTCGACCTGCTTGATCGAATCGATCCCCAGCTCGGCTTCCATCTCCATATCCAGCCCGAGCATATCGGCGGGATAACCCGTCTTCTCCGACACAATCGCCAACACCACATCACCCGCGGACACCGCAGGGGCGGCCGGCCGCACCTCGGCGACCGGCGTCGGCGTCGGCCGCGGCACCGGCGCCACGGCCGGTTCGGGAACGGGTTGGACCGGGCTCACGGTGACGACAGGGGCAACCGTCGTCTGCACAACCGCATTCGCCACCGGCCTCGGCGCCTGCATGACGCCGGTCGAGGCCGGCAGGGCGGCCTGCGGGACGGCCGAACGACCGCCCACGATCTCGGCCATCATCTGGGTGGCGACATCAAGGAACGCCTGATGACTGTGCGTCACCACGTCCAGATAGCGCTGGTGCTGCTCGGCGGTCTCCTGCTGGATGCGGTCGATCACACTCCACGCGTCAACCGACAGGTCAGCACGTGGCGCCTGGACTTCGTCAACCGAGGGTGTCAGCACCTGGACTGCGGGCGTCTGCGCCGCCACGCGCACAGGTGCCGGGGCCGGGGCAGGCACATCGATGCGCTGAGCTGCTGGGCTCACCTGGTGTCCTTTGCTAACTGGTGCCGGTGCCGGTGGCGCAGCCGCACGGGTGCGCTTGGGCGTGATCGACTTCTTGCCGTCTGCAGGCGGATAAGGCTTTCCGAGGTTCGCGCCGCCTACCAAGACGGCATGCGCAGGCGTAGGCACGTGCTTATCCGGCACGTCGAAATGGTCGAAGAGCGAGACGAGATCGAGCGCCACGCCGTCGGCGGCCAACGCCGCCAGCCCGCGGTGCCAACCCCGCAACCCGCCGGCCTTCGAATCATCAAGCGGTACCGCAATATGCGGCGTATCGAGGATCTGACCGACCAATCCTGTCAGCACCCGTCCCGGACCGACCTCGATGAACCGCGTGACCCCGTCGCGAGCCATCGTCTCGATCATCTCGCGGAACTTCACCGGCTGGCGCACCTGATCGGCGAGCTGCTGTGCCACCTGCTTGCCATACGGCTGCGCTGTCGCGTTCGCATAGACCGCCAAGTTCGGCTCCCCGAGCTTGAGGGTCTTGAGGTACTCCGCCAACGGTGCTGAGCTCGCGGCCACGATCGGCGAGTGGAAGGCCGACGCCACCGGCAGCCGGCGCGCGGTCCAACCCGCCGCTTTCGCCGCGGTTTCGGCCCAGGCGATATCAGACGCCGGTCCAGCCAGCACCACCTGCTTGGGCGCATTGTCGTTGGCAATCACCAACGATCCAGCCGCCTCCGGCTGCGCGTCGAGCAGTGCGCGCACGTCGGCGGCACTGGCAGCGATCGCCAGCATCGCGCCATCCTTGCCCTGCCCGGCCTCGTTCATCAGAACCCCGCGGGTACGAGCCGTTTCGACCAGTCGCTCCATCGGGATAACGCCTGCGGTCGCAAGAGCGGTGACCTCGCCGAAGCTATGCCCCGCTGCCGCATCTGCGCTGACGCCCAGCACGTCGAGCAGAGCGAGCTGCGCAAGGCTGGTGGTCGCGATGGCCGGCTGGGCGTTGGCCATCGCGGTCAGCTCGGCCTTTTGGGCCTCCGAGGTCGATGCGTCGAAAGCCGGCTCGGGGAATACCACCCCGTGCAGATCGGCGAGATCGCCTTCCAGGCCGTCCCACACCCCGAGTGCCTCGGGAAAATCGAGTGCCAGATCGGCGCCCATCCCGACGTACTGGCTGCCCTGGCCCGGGAACAGAAATGCCGTCTTTCCTTCGCGGGCAGGCCCGAACCCCACTGCGATGTTGGGGTCCTGAAGCCCGGCGGCAGTGTCGTCGGCGAGCGCCGTGCGCAACCGCTCTGCCAGCGCCTCAAGGGCTTTGGCATCCGCAGCAACCAAACCCGCGCGAGCCACCTGCGATGCGTCGAACTCACCTGCGGACTCGAATGCGATGCGAGCGAGGCTCTCCCCCGAGCGCACCGCGGCCACGACCTCCGCGGCCCGCTTCTCCAGGTCGGCCTGGCTACCGGCACTGAGCACCACCAACTCGGTGGGCAGCGTCCTGAGTCGCTTCGCGCGCTGGACGCCCTGGTACTCCTCCAACGTCACGTGGAAGTTGCTCCCACCGAAACCGAAGGAGCTGACCGAGGCGCGACGAGGCTGGTCACCCGTGCGCACCCACGGGCGGGTCTGCGCGTTGAGGTAGAACGGTGTCTCCTCCAACCCCATGGCCGGATTGGGTTGCCCGACTTTGAGCGTCCCGGGAAGGGTCGAATGCTGCAGTGCAAGAACTGCTTTGATCAGGCCGGCCGCGCCGGCCGCGGCCTTGGTGTGACCGATCTGGGACTTCACCGAGCCGAGCGCGATGCGTGAGTCGGGATCGGTGAACACCGACTTCAGCGCAGCGAACTCGGCGAGGTCACCGGCTTTGGTGGCGGTACCGTGCGCTTCGAGGAGCCCGACTGTGGACGGCTCATAACCGGCCCGCTCATAGGCCCGGCGCAGCGCCTTGGCTTGTCCCTCAGAACGAGGCGCGTAGACACTCGAGGCCCGCCCGTCAGACGATGAGCCGATACCGCGAATGACGGCGTAGATCTCGTCACCGTCGCGTTCAGCGTCGCTGAGGCGTTTCAGCGCAACCATGCCCACGCCTTCGCCGATGATGGTGCCGTCGGCGCCGTCCGAGAACGGCCGGCAATCGCCCGTCTGGGAGAACGCCGGCGTCTTGGAGAAGCACATGTACATCATCACGTCGTTCAGTGCGTCGACGCCGCCCGTCAGCACCATATCGGCTTCGTTCAAATACAACTTGTGCAGTGCTACCTGGAGCGCGGAAAGCGAACTGGCGCAGGCGGCGTCAACAACGAAGTTGCTGCCACCGAGGTTGAGGCGGTTGGCGACACGGCCGGCCACCACATTGCCAAGGAGGCCGGGGAACGTGCTCTCCTGCCACGGCACGTAGTGGTCGGCGATATCGCGGCAGATCTCGTCCGCTTCATCTTCGGGCAAACCGTTCTCCAGCATCGCCTTCCGCCAGACCGGTTGCTGCATCCGCGAGCCCATCTGGACGACGAGTTCGGTCGTGGAAGCAACGCCCAGCACGATGTCCACGCGGTCGAGGTCGACGGCGCTGACCCGCGTTGCCTTGTCGAGCACCTGCTTGGCCGCGATGAGCGCGAGTATCTGCGCGGTATCGGTCGACGGTAACGCGTTGGGCGGCAGTCCGAACTGCATCGGGTCGAATGACACCGGGTCGATGAAGCCGCCGCGCTTGCAGTAGGTTTTGTCGACCGCCTTGGGGTCGGGATCGTAATAGTCCTCGATCAGCCAGTGCGACGGCGGCACATCACCGATGGCGTCACGACCACCGGTGACTGTGCGCCAATAGCCATCGAGCCCCGACTCCCCCGGGTAGATGGCGGTCATCGCGACTACCGCGACGGGAATAGCGCTCGGAGCCTTCGTGTTCTCGGTCAAGATACCTCTTATCCGTTATCGGAAAGGACGTTGTGGTAGAGGGCGGGGACGACAGTCATCCGAGGGGTCGTGGACGAAAATCGAAGGCGGAAGCCGGCATCGCGACGCCGGCAGCACGGAGTTGCCCTGCGCGCGTCACCGTTGCCGCGCCTTCGAGCAGATTCAGTGCGATCTGGCGCACGGTGCGTGCGCTCACCGGTTCGAGGAAGCTATCCCGAACCCATTCGTTGAAGGCGCCCATCGCCGGGCCACACCAGATCTGATAGTCGCCGCGCCGCTCGGAATGACCTTCGCGCGCCCACTGGGCGCCACTGAAGAGATACCACCGGAACACCAGCGCCATGCGGTGCTTGGGGTCCTCCGCCGCACGGGTCACCTGACGGGGATCCCTCGTGGAGAAAAATGACTCGGTCTCAGCCCAGATCTGTTCGATGCTGCGCCCGAGCACGGTCGTCTCGAGATTCTGCAACTCATGCGTCGGTGCGTCCTCAAGGGAGGAGTAACGACGGTAGAAGTCGGAAAGCCGTTGGCCGCGTTGGGCAAACATCGTGCCCCGTTTGAGCACCTGCACCGTCACGCCGATTTCGAACATGTCGGCGGCCGGCGCCATCGCCACGTCGGTGGAGGCGGCCAGCGCCAGCAGGTTCCGGCCGTCTTCGGACAGACCACTTTCCACTGCCGACTGATTGACCGAGCCGGTGAGGACATAGGCCGCACCCGCGGCAAATGCTGCAGCCACAGCGGCGGGCGTGCCGAGCCCCCCTGCCGCACCCACGCGTGGCAGCACAGAGTAGCCGTAAGCCTCAGCGAGTTCGTCGCGCAGGGCGATCAGGCGCGGAAGCAATACCGTCAGCGCGCGATTATCGGTGTGACCACCCGAATCCGCCTCGGCGGTAATGTCTTCCGCGATCGGAATCCCGCTGGCGAGTTGAGCTTCGTCCGCTGTGAGCCGGCCCTCGGCGACCAGCGCACGCAACATCGGTTCCGGAGCGGGGGACAGAAAGTGCCGCGCGACCTCGTCTCGGGAAACCTTCGCGAAGATGTGTCCCGCACGCAGAATTTGACCGTCCGCACCACGGCGCAGGCCTTTCGCGGCGTAAAGGACGATCGCGGGCGTGAGTCGCATGAACGCCGATGCCGAAACACAGCGCACGCCAAGACGATGGAAGAGGTCGATCGTCGCGAGCTCGAGACGATCGTCCTGGACGTTGTGAATGAGATTGGCACCCCAGCCGCCAGCGTCGCGTCCGAGGGCATTCTGTATCTCGCGCACGCCCGTCTCGACGGTGTCCAGATCGAGCCCCGCGCTGCCGAAAAATCCCATCACACCAGCACGTACGGCTTCGACCGTCATCCGTGCTGTCGCGATTCCGCGGGCCATCTCACCGACCACGTACGGGAAACGCACCCCGTGCGCCGCGGTGAAGCTGCGATCGCCCAGCCATTCCGGATAGATGGGCGGCAGGACGGCCAGGAGATCCTGTTGCAGGATCTCAGGCGTCAGCCCGCCGTCGTACAGCACAACAGGGGACGGCCCCAGGGCCGACCCCACCACAGCTACTGGCGTCCGGATCGCGGCAAGCGCCTCGTCGACGTTTGATCCAGGGATCAACGCCGTCGAGGCGACGTCTGCCCGACCAGACGCGGCCAACGAAGCACGCATGATGCGGGACTGTAACGGGTGGACGGGTGTCCAGTCCCGGTTTTTGACGTTGCCGCAGATTTTAGCAACGAAACGTCGCCCAAACGGCGAGCTCGAGCCCCGCGCCCTCCGCGACGGGATCAACAAAACTATTTGCGAAGTGAACAAAATGACACCGCGTTTGATCAGCTCGCGGGAGTGGGCGACTGGCGCCCGGTCGACGTACCTGCGACCCTCCACCCGCACATGCGTGGGAGCGAGAGTTCAGCAGTACATGCAGGCAAGGATGGGCGCGTGGGGTTCCGGGTGGATTGCTTGCTGCTATTGCAGTTGCCCGGTTGCGACCTACCGGCATGGACGCCAGACGATGCAGATCCGAATGCTGCGATCACGCAGAATAAGGGCGTTGCACCACCGGCCCCAATGTTGGACTTCCTGCTCCGCCCCGGGTCGAGGGTGGAAGGTGTCATTGGCACCGGGCCCAGATTGGCAAAGATGATGGCGCCCTTTGGCGTAGTGACCAAGCACGACGCGGCATCTGAGGTTCGGTTGCTAGATTTAATCCACTGCGTACTATCTGGCAGAAAGCTGCACTCCAAGGGCCCGTGTTCCCGTATGGTCCCACCCCGTATAGCCACCTACAAGTAATGGCGGATTTCGATGGATCAGGTTCGAGTTACTGGCGGCGTGTTACTCGGCGCGTTGGTATCCGGTGCGCTTGCCACTGGAGCGCTATCCGGCGCTCAGAGCGCAAATGCGTCGTGCGCTTCATTCTTCGGGATCGGCAATGGCAATGGCTGTACCAGCAACCTGACCACTATTGCGATCGGTATCGGCGATGGTGCGGTGGCAGACGCCGGCGCCGCACTCTTCGGCTCAGCGCTCGCCATCGGCACCAATGCCAAATCCGTCAACAGTGTCAGTCTCGGAACCTTTACGGCGGCGATCGGTGACGGCGCCTCAGCAACGGCACTTTTCTCTGCTTTTGCCACCGCGGCGCAATTCGGTGCCGGTTCCGCGGCCAATATTGGCGCACTCAACCTCGCGGTTGGTGCTTCATCCGGCAGCGGAGCATCGAGCACTAGCGTTATCGGCATTGGCAACATCGCAGCGCAATTCGGACCGGGCAGTTCAGCGACGGTCGGCGCTGCCAACCTCGCCATCGGCTCCGGCGCTGGGGCATCCACCGGCGCCAGCGGCATCGGTAACATCGTCGCGCAATTCGGACCGGGGCTTGCGACAGCGATCGGCATCATCAACTTCGCGATCGGCGCCTCTGCCCCAGGCACTGTCGGCCAGACCACCACTGCGGGCCTCTTTGGCACCCTCGCCCTCAACCTTTTCGGGACCGCGGACCCGGATAGCGGTAATTCCGCAGTTACACAGGGCTTCCTGACCTCGGCCATCAACGTTCTTGGCCACAACACCTCGGTATTCTCGCAGGGCGTCTTGAGCACAGCCGCCAACGTCGCGGGCAGCAACAGCACCGTGTCGACGGTGGGACCCATCCCCGACACCACGTTGAGTACATCGTTCAATCTTTTCGGCAACGGCAACACCGTGACCGCCGGTCGCGGGCCGCTGGCATTTGCAGGGTCGATCTCACAGAACGGTGCGACCGTCACCCAAACCGGTCCCGGTGTCAACATCAACGGCTTCGGCAGTACTGCGGCCCCGGTTGCCCGAAGCCTCGCCAAGAGCTCGGCCACGGCGGCGCCGATCGTCGGTAACAACAAGAAGAGCGCCGCAGCCAACTCCAGCACCGACACCGACTCCGCCAAAAACAGCGCCGCGGCCAACTCAGGCACCGGCAACAAGAAGTCCACCGGCAGCAAGACGAACGCAAAGAAATAGCGGTGCCCATTCCGGGGCACTTCGCCGGAGCGGCCGTCGAACGACGACGACAGGCTGATGTCGTAATTGCCCCGAACTCACCTCGCGCCTAGCTACGATGCGATCCTGGATCACTAGAGAACCGGGAACGAAAAATGGCGGCAAAACACCGGGCGAATGTCCGGGCGAAGGCCAAGCCGCTGAGTGCTGAGGCACGCCATCGGGTCAAGCAGGACGGCAGCAACGTTTCCGCATGGCTCGGGACTGGCGCTGTCGCGCTCGGGGTCGGCGCTTCGTTGGCCGGCCCGATCGGCGTCGCGCACGCCAGCCCCGATACGGGCGATTCCACCTCCTCGAGCCACAGCGCCACCTCCAAGGCAGCAGCCACCGGGCGCACCACTTCATCGAGCCACGGCACTGCAACCGGCGCGAAAAAGGCATCAGGCAAACCTGATTCATCGACCCCGCGCATCACCAGTTCCACGGTCGCAGCCACCGGCGGAACGGACGCACCACGGTCGACGGCCAGCGCAGCGTCCACCACAGCCACCGTCTCGACGAGCGCTGCGGTCGACCCCGACTCGACGTCCACGGCGTCGGACACCACTGAGACAGCCGCCGCGGTGGCGCCATCCGCCCGCGTGTCCGCGAGTAGAACATCCACCGCGGCAACCGCCTCACCGAGTACGTCCCGTTCTGAGGCCAGCGCTGCGAACCCCCTGCTGACTCCAATCCAGCAGGTGGCTTGCGACGCCCTCGCCGCGGTGATCAACGGCACCGGCCCCACGTTGCTCAACATCTTCGTCACTCCGATAGATATCAGCCTCGAGGACGTTTACATCGCGCTGACCACCAATCAGTGGCAGGGGCGGCAGATCATCGGCGACGGCGCTGACGGGACAGCGGCCAGTCCGGACGGCCAGTCCGGTGGGTGGATATTCGGCAACGGTGGCGACGGTTATTCGCAGCCAGCCGGCTCAGGGCTGGCCGGCGGTAACGGCGGTGCCGCCGGGCTGATTGGCAATGGCGGCAGCGGTGGTGCCGGTGCGGCCGGTACCGGTATTCAGAGCGGCGCAAACGGTGGAAATGGCGGGACAGCACTGTTATTCGGCACCGGTGGCACAGGCGGCGCGGGTGGCGACAGTGCTGCCGGCATCGGTGGGAGCGGCGGTAAGGGCGGCAGCGGTGGCCTACTCAAGGGTGACGGCGGAACCGGTGGCGCAGGCGGGACCGGCGTTATCGGCGGTGCCGGCGGTTCCGGCGGTTACGCGTTCAGCCTCGCACTCGGATACTTCGACGGGGCCTACCACTCGGGAACCGTCACGGGCGGGACCGGAGGGGCGGGCGGCGCCGGCACCGGCGCGCTGGGGGTGGGTGGCGCCGGCGGTTCGGGCGGGACCGCCATCGTCTGGGGGCTCGACCAGACGACCTATTTCCTGACTGCGGTCACCCAGTTCACCGGCATCGCCGCCGATCCGGCTACCGCTGTTGGCGGGACCGGTGGGGCGGGCGGAACGGGGACGTTGATCGGCGGCGCCGGCGGCGCCGCCGGCGATGCGTACAACTTCCTGAGCACCGGATCGGTCCTCACGGGAGCGGCCAAGGGCGGAATCGGCGGCGCGGGCGGTAGCGCGACAGGACTATTGGACTTGGGAGCAGTGGGCGGAGTCGGCGGCGCCGGCGGCACGGGCTACGCGGTAGATCCGGCCAATGCCTCAGGTGGCGCTGGCGGCGCTGGCGGGATCGGCTTCGCCGGTCTGGCTCTGGGTGGTCTTCCCGGCGTCGGCCTCCCAATGCCCGACTTGGCAGCCGTGGGGAGCTGTCTGATCTCTGTCTGCTTGGGTTAAGCGGCGAAGCGGCGCCGCCTAAGCATCCAAGCGATCGAACCCTGTGCGCTGATAGATGCCGACACAGCTCTGGCGCCTGAGCTTGCCGCTGGTTGTGACCGGAATCGATCCCGCTGCAACCAAAACCAGATCTGACACTGCGATGCCGTGTGTGTTGGAGATAGCCGATGTGACGTCACGCTTGATGCTGTCGAGCTTCTCCTTGGCCTCCTCATCGGAGCCGCCACGCATCCTGACTTCCATCACAACGACCAGCTTCTCCACTGCGTCGTCCGGAACGGCGATCGCCACGCACCGACCCTTGGTGATCTCCGTGACCGTCGCCTCGATGTCGTCGGGGGAATGGTTGCGTCCATAAATGATCAGCAGGTCCTTGATGCGGCCCACCACGAACAGCTCTCCGTCAGAGATGAAGCCGACATCACCCGTCCGCAGCCACGGACCTTCCGGCGTGCCCGCCGACGGCCCGACAATCGTGGCGCCGAATGTGCGTGCGGTCTCCTCCGGCTTTTCCCAGTAGCCGATGCTGACATTGTCACCGTGGCACCAGATCTCGCCGGTCTTGCCGTCAGGAACCTCGGTGCGGGTCTCTGGGTCGACGATCCGCAGGACGGGCGAACGCGGGCTGATCGGGCCGTCGTAACTGACCAACGGCGTACCGTCCTCGCCGGTGACTCGCTTGGCCTCGCCTGCGGTCAGGGCATCGGTGTCGAAGTACACGACCTTGATGGGATCTTCCGGCTTCGGGGTCGCCATGTACAGCGTGGCCTCGGCCATGCCATACGACGGCTGGATCACCGTGTCACTGAGGTTGAAGCGCGCGAATCGGTCGGTGAACCGCTTGATCGTCGCCGGCTGAACCCGCTCGGCCCCGCTTTGGATGGTGTGCACGCCGCCGAGGTCGAGCCCAGCCATGTCCTCGTCGGAGGTTTTCCGTGTCGCCAGGTCGAACGCGAAGTTCGGCGCGGCGGTGAAGGGGCACGGATTGGTCGCGAGCAACTGCATCCAGCGCGCAGGCCGCACCAAGAACGACGTCGGGCTCGTCAGCACCGCGCTGGTTCCCAAGACAATCGGTGAGCAAACTCCTAAGATCAACCCCAAGTCATGGAAGAACGGCAGCCACGACACAAATGTCAGGTCGGGCGGGGTGACGCCAGCATGCCTCGAGTAGTCGGTGGTGATCTGCTGCAGATTGGTGAAAAGATTTGTGTACGAAATCATTACGCCAGCGGGTGAACGGGTTGAACCGGACGTGTACTGCAGATATGCGGTGGCGAGGGGATTATCGTCCTCGTACATCGCCGGCGCGCCAGGCCGAGGCGGAGCGTCGAGATCCAGCAAATCGACCTCGATGATGGTCGGCGGCGCTTGCCCGGGCTGCGGGACGATGCTCCGAGCCACCTCAGCCACCACGGAAGACGTCGTGAGAACGGCAGCGGGCGACGCGTCGCGCATGACGGAATCGACCCGCTCATCGGTAACGCCACCCATGGGGACCGACAGCGGAACCGGGATCACCCCGGCGTGCAGCGCGCCCAGGAAGGCAACGATGTATTCCAGGCTTTGAGGAGCGATGATCATCGCGCGATCGCCCGGCGCCGCGCACAGTCTGAGCTCACGGGCCAAGTTGGCCACCCGCCGATACAACTGCGGCCACGTGAGGCTCACGGGTACGCCGGCCCAGTCCTGGTCATAATCGATGAAGGTGTACGCGACGTCATCCGGCTGCAGGCTGGCGCGTTCGCGCAACAGAGCCGGAATTGAAGCCTCAATCGCCTTTGTCACGCGAAGCAAGTTATCAGTAGCCGTCGTTGCGACGCCTTCAAACAACGAAGATGAGTGACGCCTGGGTCAATAACCGCGCGCCGGTAACCCGCCGACAACGCTCCGTGGTGAGCGCACAGCGACCCGGATGCGCGGTGCGCTTGCTTGCGAATCGGGCAAACACGACCCAAGAAACTGCGTCTGCGTCAATAATTGCCTTGCCTGCGGTGGTGAAACCAGGCGAGACAAGCAGCGAACCGAACTAGTGATTCGTTGCTGTGAGAGACGGGATGGTTTCATTCGGTGCGATCGACGATCGACCAGGCAGCTCGGGCGCGGCGAACTTGCCGACCACTATGAGCACCAAATCGACCACTCCGGTCGCCGTTATCGGCATGGCCTGCCGGCTTCCCGGCGGTATCGAGTCCCCCGAGCAGCTCTGGGCGGCATTGCTGCGCGGCGCTGACCTGGTCACCGAAGTGCCACAGGACCGCTGGGACAACGACAAGTACTACGACCCCGAGCCAGGCGTGCCAGGCCGGACGACGTCGAAGTGGGGTGCATTCCTCGACGATGTTGCGGGCTTCGATTCCGAGTTCTTTGGCATCAACGAGCGCGAGGCCGCCGCGATCGATCCGCAACACCGGTTGCTGCTGGAAACCTCCTGGGAGGCTATGGAGCACGCCGGGCTCACTCCGGAAGAGATGAAAGAGTCGCTCACCGGCGTGTTCACCGGGCTGACGCACTACGACTATCGGCTGGTATCGGCCGAGTCCGACGCCATGGCGGGGCCGTACGGCTACTCGGGCAACACGTTCAGCTTGGCGTCGGGGCGCATCGCCTACACCTTGGGCCTCCGTGGCCCCGCGATGGCTGTAGACACCGCATGCTCATCTGGGCTGGTCGCGGTCCATATGGGGTGTCGCAGCCTAAGTGAGGGCGAAAGCGATCTCGCGCTCGCCGGCGGCGCCTACGTGATGCTGGACCCGCTCAAATACGTCGCGGGGACAGCGGCGGGCCATCTATCTCCGACCGGACGTTGTCATGCCTTCGACGTGGCTGCGGACGGCTACGTCGGCGGAGAAGCATGCGCGATGGTACTTCTCAAACGCTTACCGGACGCGCTACGCGACGGCGACCGAGTCCTCGCTGTCATCCGCGGCACGGCGGCAAACCAAGACGGCCACACCGTGAACATCTCCACACCGTCGGCCAGCGCCCAGGCCGAGGTGTACCGGGCAGCGCTGGCGGCCGCGAACGTCGACGCAAGCAGCGTCGGCATGGTCGAGGCGCACGGCCCGGGCACCCCGGTGGGTGATCCCATCGAATACGCCAGTCTCAGCGAGGTATACGGCGTCGACGGACCCTGCGCGCTGGGATCGGTGAAGACCAATTTTGGGCACTCCCAATCGGCATCCGGCGCCATCGGTCTGATCAAGGCGATCCTCGCTTTGCAGCACGGTACGGTCCCCCAGAATCTGCACTTCACCCGCCTGCCTGACGATTTGGCCCGGATCACCACGAATCTATTTGTGCCACAAGAGAACACAGAATGGCCGACGCTCGGGCAACATCCCCGCCGGGCGGCGGTGTCGTCGTACGGGGTGTCGGGAACCAATGTTCACGCCGTTCTGGAGCAAGCTCCCGAACCACCGGGAGCACCGTCGATGAGCGCAGATCCCAGCGGGACCCTGGCCGCACCACTGCTGTTTCCGCTCTCGTCGACCTCGGCAGACGAGCTGCGACGTACAGCCGGCCAGCTGGCCCACTGGGTTCAAGCTCACGACGACGTGTCGTTACCGGACCTTGGCTACACCCTGGCGCGACGGCGGGCCCACCGCCCGGTACGCACCGCTGTACATGCAAGCAACCGGTCGGGGTTGACACAGGCATTGCTGGAGGTCGCCGGCGGCGATGCTCCTTATCAGACAGTGCTGGCACACGACGACCGCGGACCGGTGTGGGTGTTCTCCGGACAAGGCTCGCAATGGCCTGCGATGGGTGCTCAGCTGCTTGTCGCCGAACCAGTTTTTGCAGCCACGGTCGCTCAGTTAGAAACACTGATCGCAGGCGAGTCAGGGTTCTCGGTCACCGCTGCGATGACCGCACCCGAGGTAGTGACCGGCGACGCTCGGCTGCAGCCAACGGTGTTCGCCGTGCAAATTGCGCTGGCGGCCACCATGAAGGCGTACGGCGCGCGTCCCGGCGCGGTTATCGGTTACTCGATGGGTGAGGTCGCCGCGGCGGTGGTCTCTGGCGCGCTGTCACTCGAAGATGGGGTGCGGGTGATCTGCCGGCGCTCGCGGCTGATGTCGAGAATCGCTGGTGCCGGCATCATGGCGTCGGTGGAAATGCCGGCAAAGCAGGTGCTTTCGGAGCTGACGCTGGGCGGCATCAAGGATGTCGTCGTCGGGGTGGTTGCCTCACCACAGTCCACGGTGATCAGTGGCTCAACACAAACCGTTCGCGATCTGATGGCAGCTTTCGAATTACGCGATTTGATGGTTCGCCAAGCCGTCATCGATGTTGCGGCGCACTCTCCCCTTGTTGATCCGATCCTCGACGACCTCGCGCAGGAGCTCGCAGAAATCAAGCCCCTACCGCCGGAGGTTCCGTTCTACTCGGCAACGGGGTTCGACCCGCGCGAAGAACCGCTCTGCAATAACAAGTACTGGGTGCGCAATCTGCGCAACACAGTGCGGTTCGCCGCAGCAGTGCGGGCCGCCCTGGAGGACGGGTACCGGGCGTTCGCCGAACTGTCACCACACCCGATGCTCACCCACGCTATTGACCGGACGGCGGCCAGTTTGGACGCGCCGGTTGCCACGTTTGCCAGCATGCGTCGTGAGCAGACGCTGACGCACGGACTGCGCGACTTGGTAGCGGACCTGCATAGTGCGGGCGCCGCAATCGATTTCTCTGTTATGTATCCGAATGGGCGACTGATGGATGCGCCGCTGCCGACCTGGACACGCCGTCGGCTGTGGTTGGACCACGAGAGTGACGAGTCCCAGACACACGGGGGCAACACCGTTTCGGTGCATCCGCTCCTGGGCCCGCACGTGTGCTTGCAGGAGGAGCCGGAGCGCCACGTGTGGCAGGCCGAAGTCGGCACCGCTGCACAGCCCTGGCTTGCCGACCATATGATCCGCAACGTGGCGGTCCTCCCCGGGGCGGCCTACTGCGAGATGGCCTTGGCTGCCGCACAGACGGTTCTGGGCGACACTGCCGAGGTCCGCGACATCCGCTTCGAACAGGCGTTGTTGCTCGATGCGCAAACCACCGTCGCCGCCTCGGCATCGCTCTCGTCACCCGGTGTCGTTGACTTCCTCGTTGAATCCAATGAGGGCGGTCGGCCCAAGCGCCAGGCCAGCGCAGTCCTGTCCGCAGCAGACGATGAGCAGCCGAGCGCATACGACATCGCCGCACTCCTTGCCGCCCATCCGCACCGCACCGATGGCGATGCGGTGCGCAAGGGACTAGATCAGCGCGGCGTCCAATACGGCCCGGCGTTCTGCGGCCTCGGCGCGATCCACGTCGGCGACGCCGCAACCGGCACAGTGTTGGCCGAAGTCACGCTGCCCAGCCAAATACGCACGCAGCAAGTTTCCTACGGAGTGCACCCGGCAATCCTGGATGCCTGCTTCCAGTCCGTTGCCGCCAATCCGCAGATCCAGGCAATGGCCGAAGGTGTGTTGGGATTACCACTGGGTGCCCGGCGACTGCGCGCATTCGGCTCGGCTCGAAACGCCCACTACTGCTATGCACAAGTGACCCAAGTCGACGCCGGCGGGATCGAGGCCGACCTCGACGTGCTTGACCAGCACGGGGTAGTCCTGCTCAGCGTGCAGGGGTTACGCTGCGGCACTGGGGAATCCGAGGACGCCCAGCTGGACCGGGTACTGAGCGAGCGGCTGCTGACCATCGATTGGCAGCAGCGGCAGCTGCCAGAGCCGCCGCACGCCGACGCCGGAATCTGGCTGCTGATCAGCACCACCGCCATCCCGGATCTGGTCGCCACCAACCTCACCGACACCTTGAAAGCTCAAGGCGCACAGTGCAGCACGATGTACTGGCCACCGAACGCCGACCACACGTCCAACGCCGGGCATCTGGCCGAGCAGCTGCGGACCGGGAAAGTCACCGGCGCCGTGATCCTGACCGGAGCGAAGAACAACAACGATGACCAGTCCCCAGTGGTGGGCCGGGAGTATGTCCAACATTTGACACGTATCACCCGCGAATTGGCCCAGACGTCGGGCCATATTCCGCACCTCTTCGTGGTGACCCGCACTGCCCAAGCCGTCCTGACCGGCGACGTGGCCAATCTGGAGCAGGGCGGGCTGCGTGGCTTGGTCCGGGTGATCGGCGCCGAGTACCCGCATCTGCACGCCACCCAGATCGACCTCGACGAAAGCACCGAACCCGAGCAGCTGGCCCGGCAGCTGCTCAGTGGATCCAAGGAAGACGAGACCGCCTGGCGGGACGGCTTGTGGTACACGGCCCGCATGTTGCCAAGCCCATTGCGGCCCGATGAGCGTCAAAACACCCTCGCCGACAACGACTCCGAGGGAATGCGGCTGCAGATCCGCACACCCGGCGACCTACAGACTCTGGAATTGGTTGCCTGCGAACGGGTTACGCCCGGATCGGGACAGATCGAGGTCGCCGTCGGCGTATCAAGCATCAACTTCGCCGACGTGCTGGTTGCCATGGGCCTGTTCCCGGCTATCGACGGCGGGTTGCCCGAGCTGGGTATGGATTTCGCCGGTGTGGTCACCGCGATCGGTCCCGACGTCGTCAATCATCGCGTCGGTGACCGGGTCGGAGGGTTCTCCGGAAAAGGCTGTTGGGGGTCGTTCGTCACGTGCGACGACAGACTGGCCGCTACGCTTCCGCCCGCCCTGACTGATCACCAGGCGGTGGCGGTGGCGACGGCGACCGCGACCGCGTGGTACGGCCTGCACGACCAGGCCCGGATCGCGACCGGTGACCGGGTACTGATTCACTCCGCGACCGGTGGCGTGGGCCAGGCCGCCATCGGGGTCGCGCGAGCGGCAGGTGCCGAGATATTCGCCACCGCGGGTAGCGAAGAGCGCCGGCAAATGCTGCGCGACATGGGGATCGAGCATGTCTATGACTCACGCAGCACCGAATTCGCCGACCAGATCCGCCATGACACAGATGGCTATGGAGTTGACATCGTGCTCAACTCTCTGACTGGCGCAGCCCAGCGGGCGGGATTCGAACTGCTCGCCACCGGCGGACGGTTCGTCGAGATCGGTAAGCGCGACGTCTACGGCAACACCCGGTTGGGATTGTTCCCCTTCCGGCGGAACCTCACGTTCTACTACGTCGACCTGGCGCTGATGTCCCTCAGCCACCCCCAACGGGTCGGCGAGTTGCTTCGCACCGTCTACAAGCTGGTGGCAGACGGTGAGTTGCCGCCAGCCAATCACACCGAGTATCCGTTGGCAGACGCCGCCACCGCGATCCGGGTGATGGCCGCGGCCCAACACACCGGCAAGCTCCTACTCGAGATTCCTCGAACGGGGAGCAGTCGCGCGGTAGTGCTCCCGGAGCAGGCCAACCCCTTCCGACGCGATGGCGCGTACCTGGTCACCGGCGGCCTCGGGGGCCTTGGTTTGTTCCTCGCCGAGAAGATGGCCGTAGCCGGTTGCGGGCGCATCGTGCTGACATCCCGCTCACAGCCGACACTCAAGGCGCTGGAAACGATCGAATTGATCAGGGCAATGGGCGCCGAGGTCGTGGTGCACTGCGGTGATATCGGCGATCCGGGCACTGCGCAGCGGATGGTGGAGGCCGGTACAGCCACCGGTCTGCCAGTGCGGGGCGTACTGCACGCCGCCGCCGTAATCGAGGACGCCACCTTAGCCAACATCACCGACGAGATCATCGAATGCGACTGGGCGCCAAAGGTTTACGGAGCCTGGAATTTGCACGGCGCCACCGCCGATCAGCCGTTGGACTGGTTCTGCTCGTTCTCATCGGCGGCCGCACTGGTGGGCTCGCCCGGGCAGGGAGCCTACGCAGCGGCCAACAGCTGGCTGGATGCCTTCACCCGCTGGCGGCGGAGCAACGGCCTCCCGGGCACCGCGATCGCCTGGGGTGCCTGGAGCCAGATCGGGCGCGCCACAGAAATCGCCGCGAGTGCTGGCGCTGCGATCGACCCGGACGATGGAGCTTACGCACTCGACGTGCTGTTGCGCCACGACCGTGCTTACACCGGATACGCGCCGATCGTCGACAGCCCGTGGTTGACCGCGTTCGCCGAGCGGAGCCCGTTCGCTGAAGCGTACGGCGCTGTCGGCGAAAGCCATTCGGGCACAGCCAAACTGCGCGCAGAGCTGAACGGCCTGCCGCGCGCGGAATGGCCCACCCGATTGCGGCATCTGATTTCGGGCCAGGTGAGCCTCATCCTGCGTCGCAACATCGAGCCCGACCGGCCGCTCGCCGAATACGGCGTTGATTCGCTGGGCGCTCTGGAGTTACGTACCCGCCTCGAAGCTGAGACCGGAGTGCGGCTGACGCCTAATGACCTTGCCGTCGGCACCGTTCGCGGTTTGGCGGAGCTATTGTGCGAAAAGCTGGCACCTGCGGGCAGTGACGCGTCACCTTAGCCGGCATGTGCTACGAGACAGACAGTTTGGGAGGATCGTGAACGCAGTTCTCAAAGTGGCCGCGCTGGGTTTTGCTCAGCTGGTCGCAATCGGATTGCTGATTTTCTTGCCGGCAGGCACGTTCGACTACTGGCAAGCCTGGGTTTTTCTGGCGGTCTTTGCCCTGACTGCGTGGTTCCCGAGCATCTACCTGCAGATCACGAATCCCGTTGTTCTGGAGCGGCGGATGCGGAGCGGCCCGGTGGCGGAAGGCCGGACGGTACAGAAAATCGTGATGGCCGGCCTCTATGGATCACTGGTAGCGATCTGTGTGGTCAGCGGCGTCGACCATCGCTTCGGCTGGTCATCAATGCCGGTGGCCTTCAGCATCATCGGTGATGTTGTGGTGGCCGTTGGCCTGGGCGTGGTGGTATTGGTGACCATCCAGAATCGATACGCGTCCACAACCGTGCAGGTGGAGTCGGATCAGAAAGTCGTCAGTACCGGGCTCTATGGGCTGGTACGGCACCCGATGTACACCGGCAACGTACTGATGCTGGTTGGCCTGCCCCTGGCGCTCAGCTCCTACTGGGCACTCATCTTTGTGCTGCCCGGCGTGGCCGTGCTTGCCGCGCGGATCCATGACGAGGAGAAGCTGCTCGGCGACGAATTGGACGGTTACCGCGAGTACACGAAAAAGGTCCGCTCGCGGCTGATTCCGCAAGTATGGTGACCGCCGGATGACCCACTCCTGTTGTCGGCAGACTCGAGAAGGTGAGGTGCAATTGCGGTGACTGATCTGCAAGTGCGAAAGATGCGCTTCGGCTTCGCCGACTATCCCGTTCCGTTCAACTGGAATCCAGCCGATCCAGCGTTCTCCTGCGCGACCAACATGCTGTCCTTCCTGTTTCTCGCCATCGAGAAGATGATCAGCGCGACGGTCCAGGAGGTGCTGCCCACGATCACCGATCCGGAGGTCGCTGAGGAGGCCCTGGCATTTGTCCGCCAAGAGGGCCAGCACAGCATGGCGCACCGTCAGCATGCGAAGGGTCTGATCAAGGCCTATCCCGCGCTGCAGGAAACCCTCGATGAAGTGATGGCGGTCTACGACGAGCTGACCGCCACCACGCCGGTGAAGTATCGGTTGGCGTACATCGCCGATCTCGAGGCAACCTTCACACCGACGTTCAGCATGATGCTCAACAACGCCGACACCTTGTTCGCACCCGGCGACGATCGAGTGGCCTCATTGTTCCTGTGGCACTTCGTCGAAGAGATCGAGCACCGCAGTTCGGCATTGATCATCTACGACGCCGTCGTCGCCGACCCGTGGTACCGCATGCGGATAGCGCCGACAGTCTTCCGACACGGCGAGGCGCTGATGGTGAAGACCGCCAGCAGCTTCAACAAACGCATCCCGCTCGAGGAGCGGAGAGTCGACGCCACATCGATATTCGGCAGTGAGTTGTGGAAAGTCGTACTCACAAAGAGGTTTCCCTCCTTGCGGAAGTACCGGCGGTTCGCCCTGCCCAGCGACGGGCCGCTCCAACGACTCTATTCGCACATTCCGCTCCGAGAGCAGGCGGCCGCTGCATACGGGGTGATTTGCAGCCAGCTGCCCGGCCACAATCCCGCGAAACAGAAGATCCCCCGCTTCGCCATTGAGTGGCTTGCCCGCTACGACGCTGGCTACGACGTCACCCGGTGGTACACCGCGGAGAACCACGCATCGCAGGGCTAACCCGCCACCCGCTGACTCAACTCGCGCACCGCCGGCGTCGCGAACAACTCGGACAGCGTCACCTGAACGCCGAGTGCGGCTGTGATTGTTACGACTGTCCGCATCGCCGAGAGCGAATCCCCACCGAGATCAAAGAACGAATCATCCAGTCCCACATGCTCTACGCCCAGCACTTGGGCATAGATGCCGCAGAGGATGTGTTGGACGTCGGTGGCCGGCGCAGTGTAGGCGCGGCGGTCCGGTAATGGCGCTGACGGTTGCGGCTCGATGCTCCACGCGTCAACAGCAGGCAACGGCTGGTCAGGATCGGCGGCCATCGTCTCCAGGAATCGATCGAGTTGCCCGATCAGCTGGTGAATGCTGTTGTCGTCGAACACATCCGTTCGATACTGAATACGAAGGTCCAGTTCATCGCCCGGGACCGCCTGGACCGTGAGCGGGTAGTGGTAGTAGTCGCGACTGGCGACATCGGCGACCGTCAACCCATCCGCACCCGACAACAATGACGTGTCGGTCGGATAGTTCTCGTAGACGAACACGGTGTCGAACAGCTTTGCCTGACCGGCGACTCGGTGAATCTCATTGAGCCCCAGGTACTCATATTCAAATGTGCGGCTTCTGCTGTCCTTCAGCTGATCGAGCAGGCCGGCGACGCCTGTGTCAGCCGAGGTACGCACTCGCATCGGCACCGTGTTGATCAGCAGGCCCACCATCGAATCCGCACCGGCCACCTCGGCTGGCCGCCCTGCCACCACCACACCGAAGGCGATATCACGCTGACCGGTCATCGCCATCAGGAGCTGCGTCCAGGCAGCCTGCAGGACGGTACTGACGGTGGTGTGGTGCGTGCGCGCCAGCTCGTTCAGCGCCTGCGTGGTCTCCGCCGAAACCCGAAGCGAGATAACGTTTCGCGGCCCCACTCCCAAATCCGTTGGGCCCACCAAGGTCGGGGTGTCGAAGCCGGCCAGGGCCTCGCGCCAAGCCGACTGAGCCGCGGGGACGTCGCGATCGGCCAACCAGGTGATGAACCTGCGGTAGGGCACCGCCGCGGGCAGCCGCTGCCCGTAGTAGCCTGCGAACACTTCCTGCAACAGCACGGTCAGCGACCAGCCATCGAGCAGAATGTGATGATTGGTCAGCACCAGACGGTGCTGATCCGGTGAGATACGGATCAACGTGGCGCGGAAAGCAGCCCGCGCGGCGAGATCACAGACCGCAACGCGCTCGTTGAGGCACAGCTGCGCGATCTGCTCATCGCGGTCGGACACTCGGCTGAGGTCGACATACTGCCACGGCACCATGGGATCAGCCGGGATGACCTGGACGGGCTCGTCGAACGCACTGCAGAACCGCGCCAACAGATTCGGATGCCGCTGGACTGCCGCCTGCACGGCTTCCTGCAGCCGGTACCGATCGAGCCGCCCGCTCAGCGTGACACCCATCTGCACCGCGTACACATCATCGCCGGAAGCGTGAGCCACGTTGGCGTGGAACAGCAATCCCTGCTGCAAGGGAGTCAACGGCAGGATATCAACGACGTCATGTGCCTGGCACAGTTCGTCGATCTGTTGCTGAGACAACCGGGCGGGCCCGATATCCGACGGCGTCAATCCCCCACCGCCGCCATGGACGTGGGCGCAGATGCCGGCCAAAGCATCGAACCACAGCCCCGATAGGCGGGTGACCTGTGTGTGGTCAAGCGCCGACAGCGCCCAGGTCCAGCCGGCACGAAGGCGTGGGCCGTCAGCGGTTTCCACGGTGCCTGCGTTGAGTTCGACAGTGTGCATCAGCGGCATCGGGACCGCTGCGGCGGCGCCGGTGACCTTCCAGCCGTCCTCACGGATCTCCCAGTAGTCACCGGACATCTGGCCGCCACCGCCACTCATGCGGCCCAGATAGTTGAAGCCGATCGTCGGGTCGGCGCCGGCCAGATCGACATCGTTGTTCAGGTAACGCAGCAAGCCGTAGGTCAGACCATCCGGCACCGCGCGAAGTTGCTCCTTGGCATCCTTGATCATTGGCCCCAGGTCCGCGTCGCCGACGAGCACCTGATCCCAGTCCAGCCCACCCACCGCGAGCGATACCGGGTACTTGGTGGTGAACCAACCGACCGTGCGCGACAGGTCGGCATCAGCGACCTCTTCTTGGCGCCCATGTCCCTCTGCGTCGATAACGACCGGTGAGCCTGCCGTGCCCAAGAATTCGGTCAGCGCCAACCCGAACGCGATCAGCAGAATGTCGTTGATACCGGCATGGAAGGCTGCTGGCACTTCACCGAGGAGCATCCTGGTGGTCTCGGGGTCAAGCTCAACCGACAGACTGCCGGCGTTGGCGTAGGTATCGATCGCCGGCTGGACCGCGGGCAGTGGTGCGGGAACCGCCGTGATCTGCCGCCAATGCGCTGCCTGCTCAACGACCTCCGGATGGTAGGCATGCTCGGCCAACACCGATGCCCACCGGGCGAAGGATGTCCGCGGCGGTGGCAGTTCAACCTGCTGCCCGCCATGCAGCTGCGCCCATGCGAGGTTGAAGTCCTCCAGCAAGATTCGCCACGAGACACCGTCGACCGCAAGATGGTGCGCGATCATCAGCAGTTGGCCAGTGGGCGCTGCCCACAGCGCGCTCACCATCGCACCCGCCGCCGGGTTCAGCCTGAATCGAGCCTTGGCGACCGTCTCGTCCGACAACACGTCGACCGTGTGTAGGCACGCGCGGGCGTCCACCGATCCGGGCTCGGGCACGGTCAGCGTCCAGCCCCCGGCACCGTCTTCCCCTTCTTGGGCCGAGACGCGCATCCGCAACATGGCATGCCGGTCCAGAATCGCTTGCAGCACCACCAGCACGTCGTCCTCGGTCACACCGACCGGCGCCTGGATCAAGACGGTCTGGTTGAACTGATCGACCGGGCCCTGGACATCGTTCAGCCACCGGATGATCGGGGTGGCCAGCAGTGGGCCGACGCCCTCGTCGATGACGTCGTTGTCGCCGTCGGAAAGCGTTGCGACCCTGGTAAGTCCGGCCACGGTCTGTTCGACGAAGATGTCACGCGGGCGGCACAGCACCCCGGCGGCCCGTGCTCGTGCGACCACCTGCATCGACAGGATGCTGTCGCCGCCGAGTTCGAAGAACGATTCGTCGACGCCGACCCGCTCCAGCCCGAGGACCTGCGCGTAGATGCCGGCCAGGATCTCCTCCACCGCATCCGAGGGCGCACGGTAGGAGTCGACGTCCTGGTAGTCCGGTGCAGGCAGCGCCTTGGTGTCCAGTTTGCCGTTGACCGTGAGCGGCAGCGCGTCGATGGCCACCACAGCGGATGGCACCATGTACGACGGCAGCCGATCACCGAGTGCGGCACGCGCGGCGGCCGGGTCCACATCGCCGGTCACATACCCAACCAGACGCTTGTCGCCCGGACGGTCTTCGCGCGCGATCACCACCGCCTGCTCGACACCATCCAATTCGCTGAGCGCCGACTGGATTTCGCCGAGTTCGATCCGGTAGCCGCGAATCTTGACCTGCTCGTCGGAGCGCCCCATGTAGCGCAGCTCGCCGTCGGCGCCCCACGCCATCAAGTCACCGGTGCGGTACATCCGCGCCCCCGGCTCCCCGAACGGACACGCCACAAACCGGGTCGACGACAGCCCAGCCCGGCCGATGTATCCGTCGGCGACCCCGGCGCCGGCCACGTACAACTCACCGACGACGCCCGCCGGCACCGGCCGCAGCAAGGTGTCGAGGACGAAGAAGCCGAGATGACCGAGCGGCACGCCGATCGGACTCGCTGTGCTGCCGCCGTAGCCGGCCACATCTGCTGCGACGATCTCCCGGAACGAGGCGTGCACCGTCGTTTCCGTGATGCCGTACATGTTGAGCAACCGCGGCGTGCCCGGAGGATGATTCTCCAGCCACGACCGCATCCGTTGTGGTTCAAGCGCTTCCCCACCGAACACCACGGCCTCGAGCTTCAGCTGGGCGCCGAGCTCGGGATGCGCGGCGACGGCGGTCTGCAGCGCGTAGAACGCCGAAGGGGTTTGGCTCAGCACACCGACCTGCTCGGAAACCAGTAAGGCGTGCAGATCCTCGGGCGAGCGCACCACCGCATCGGGTACCACGACCACCCGGCCGCCATAGAGCAGCGCCCCCCAGATCTCCCACACCGAGAAGTCGAAGGCCAGCGAATGGCATTGCGACCAAGCCAGCCCCGCCATGTCCATGTCGGCGTCCAACGTCTGCAGCAGACGAATCACATTGCGATGCGGAATCGCCACGCCCTTGGGCGTTCCCGTGGTTCCGGAGGTGTAGATGATGTACGCGATATCATCCGCGCACGGCACCGGCAGCGCGGCCCCGGTATCGACCGCGGGGTCAATCAGGTCGCCCGCATCGATGACGGAGAGACTGTGTCCGTCAAGCAGTTCGGCAAGTTCAGCGGTGGTCACAGCAGCGACCGGCTTGGCGTCGCCGAGTACGAACTGGCGCCGCGCCTCGGGCACCGAGGGATCGATCGGCACATAAGTGGCCCCGGTCTTGACCACCGCCACCATTGCCACGATCGCCTCGGCCGAGCGTGGCAACAACAGCGCGACCCGTTGTCCGGGTCCTGCTCCGCGACTGGCCAATACGTGCGCCGCGCGATTTGCCGCCTCGTCGAGTTCGCGGTACGTCATCGACAGGCCATCGAACGTGACCGCCGACGCGTCGGGGGTGCGGGCCGCCGACGCGGCGAACATCGACGCGATCGTGTCCTGGGTACTCACCGACCGGGTCAGTACCGCGCGGTTGCCGACCTGGTCGAGACGGGCATGCTCGGCGGCATCGAGGATATCCAGCGCAGACATCGGCTGAGCCGGGTCGGCGGTCATCGCCGTCAGCACCCGTTGCAGCCGGTCCACCAGATTCTGGATGCTGGCGGCATCGAATACGTCGGTGCGGAATTCGACGCCGCCACCGATCCCGGCCGGGTCGCCTGCATCGTTCCAGCGTTCAGCCAGGTTGAACGTGAGGTCCATGCGAGCGGTCTCGGTGTCCACCGCCATCGGCTCGACCCGCAGGTCGCCCAGGGACAACCCGGCGGCGTCGCCGGCCTGCCAGCCGAAGTTCTGCCACGCCAACACCACCTGCACCAGCGGATGATGCGCCATGCTGCGGGTCGGCTTGAGCCGCTCCACCAGCACCTCGAACGGCACGTCCTGATGCTCGTAGGCGGACAGGCTCCGCCGGCGCACCTGGGCCAGCAGATCGGCGAAGGTGGGATTACCGGTCAGGTCGACACGCAACACCAGGGTGTTGACGAAGAAACCGACGAGCTCGTCGAGCGCGGTGTCACCGCGGCCTGCGATCGGGAAGCCCACCGCCACATCGTTGTTGGCGCTCAGGTTGGACAGCAGCACCGCGAGGGCGGTCTGAATCACCATGAAGTTGGTCGCGTTGTGCTCGCGGGCCACCCGGGCAACCTGCTGCTGCAACTCGGCCGGCCACTCCACATCCAGCCGAGCGCCGCGGTAGTCGGCGACCAAGGGGTACGGCCGGTCGGTGGGCAGCGCCAACTGCTCGGGCATCCCGGCCAGAGCGTCTTCCCAGTAGGCCAGTTCCGCAGAAATGCGGCTGTCGGCGTCAGACAGCTCACCCAGTCGCGAACGCTGCCACAACGTGTAGTCAACGTATTGCACCGCCAGATCGGCCCACCCGGGCGCCTCGCCGGCTGACCGGCTGGCATAGGCGACGCCAAGATCGCGCACCAGCGGGGCGATGGACCAGCCGTCGGCAGCGATGTGGTGCACCACGGCCACGAGTACGTGTTCATCGTCGGCGATACGGAAAAGCTTTGCCTGCATCGGGATTTCAGCCGCCAGGTCAAAGGTGTAGCGCGTCGCCGTTTCGATGCCATCCATCAATTCGGCGTCCGACCAGCTGGTGGCATCGATCACGGCCCAGCCGAAGTCGGCAACATCGGTGGCAACGACGAGCTGTGCAGGTACGCCGTCCACCGCTGGGAACCGCGTGCGCAGGCTCTGCTGGTGGTCCAGCACGTCGAAAAGGGCAGCCCCCAACGCATCGGCGTCCAGCTGCCCGTGCAGCCGCAGCGCGACCGGCAGGTTGTAAATCGGGGATGGCCCTTGCAGCTGGTCGACGATCCACAACCGGTTCTGGGCGAACGACAGCGGCACCACCTCAGGCCGCGGGCCGGCCACCAATGGCTCGGACCGGGTCTCGTCCCCGGTGACACGGGGCGCCAGCTGCGCAACGGTGGGTGTCTCGAACAGCGCGCGCACCGCAAGAGCGGAGCCAAGGCTGGTGTTGATCGCCGCGACCAGACGCATCGCCGACAGTGAATCCCCGCCCAGATCGAAGAACGAGTCATCCAGCCCAACCCGGTCGGTGCCCAGCACCTCGGCGAAGATTCCGGCCAGGATCTCCTCGGTGGGAGTGCTTGGGGCACGGTAGTTTTCCGCGTCCTGGTAGTCCGGCGCCGGTAGCGCCCGCCGGTCCAATTTGCCGCTGACCGTCAGCGGAAGCACTGACAACTCCACGACCGCGGCGGGAACCATGTAGGCCGGTAGCCGCTCGGCCAGCGCGACCCTGATCTTCACCGGATCCGCTGTGCCGGTGAAATAACCAACCAGGCGCGGGTCACCGGCGCGATCCTCGCGGGCGATCACCACTGCCTGCTCGACCCCGTCGAGACCGGCGAGCACGGCCTGAATCTCACCGGGCTCGATGCGGTACCCGCGGATCTTGACCTGCTCGTCAGCGCGCCCGAGATACTGCAGCTGCCCATCAGCTCGCCACCGCACCAGGTCTCCGGTGCGATACATGCGTGTGCCGGGCTCGCCGAATGGGCAGGGCACGAACCGGGAAGCTGTCAAACCGGTCCTGCCGATGTACCCGACGCCCACGCCGCGACCGGCCACATACAGCTCGCCGACCACCCCCTCCGGCACGGGGTGTAACCGTTCATCGAGGACGAACAACGCGACCGTCGGTGGCGGCGCGCCAATCGGCACCTCAGCACCCACCACCAGCGGCGCGCTCATCGACGCATATACCGTCACCTCGGTGGGGCCGTAGGCGTTGACGACCACCCGACCGGGCGCCCACTGCTCCACGACCTCGGGCGGGCAGGCCTCGCCGCCAAGTAGCAGCGCCACCGACTCCAGCCCCTGCGGGCGCAGGGCTGCCACCGCCGACGGTGTTTGGGTGAGCACGTTGACATGTTCAGCGACCAGCAGGGCGTGAAAGTCCTCCGGTGAGCGGACTACCGCGTCGGGCACCACCAGCAGTCGCCCACCGCCTAGCAGCGCAGCCCAGATCTCCCACACCGAGAAATCGAACGCATACGAGTGGCATTGCGTCCATACCTGGTCGGCCGGCAGGGCCGGATGCGCCGAGGCCGCCAGGTGCGCCAGGTTACGGTGTGACAGCGCAACACCTTTGGGGGTGCCGGTGGTGCCTGACGTGTAAATCAGGTACGCGATGTTGTCCGCGGACGGCGCAGGCAGCGCGGTGCTGGGTTGGCGATCCACACCCTCGTCGTCGATGTCGATGACCGCGACATCGTGGCCGTGCAGCCGCGACCGCAGGGCGTCGGTGGTGACGGCGACGACCGGCGCGGCATCGGCGAGCATGAACTCGATGCGGGCCTCCGGCAGCGCGGGGTCGATCGCGAGATACGCCGCCCCAACTTTCAGTGCGGCCAGCATGACGACGACGGCGTCGGCCGAGCGGTCCACCAGCAGCGCGACACAATCACCGGCACCAAGACCGTGGCTGGACAGCAGGTGCGCGTACCGGTTTGCCGAGTCCTCGAGCTCCTGGTAGGTCATCGACTTCTCACCGGAGGTCAGCGCGACGGCTTGCGGGGCACGAATCACCTGCGCGGCGAACAACTCCGGCACGGAGAAGGCCGCTGGCACAGGCTCTGTCAAGACCGCCCGGTTGCCCACCGTGTCGAGACGCGCATGCTCGGCGGAGTCGAGAATATCGATCGACGACACCTGCTGGGCTGGGTCAGCGGTCATCGCCACCAACACCCGTTCTAGCCGCTGGACCAATGTCTCGATGCTCGCGGCATCGAAGACGTCCGTACGGAATTCGGCCATGCCAAAGACCCCGGTCGGCTCGCCCGCGTGGGTCAAGCGTTCGGTCAACGAAAATGCGAGATCGACCCGGGCGGTGTGGGTGTCCAGGGGCAGCTGGGTGACCTTCAGGTCCCCCAACGCCAGCGCAATATCGTCGCTGGTCTCCCCCGGCAAGCTCTGCCAGGCCAGCATCACCTGGACCAGCGGATGGTGGTTGAGCGATCGAGTGGGGTTGATCCGTTCGACGACCACTTCGAACGGTACGTCTTGGTGCTCGTAGGCGGCCAGACTTCGCGTGCGCACCTGAGCCAGGAGATCGGCGACAGTGGGGTCACCGCCGATATCGACCCGCAACACCAAGGTGTTGACGAAGAATCCCACCAGAGCGTCAAGCGCGGGGTCATTGCGCCCACCGATCGGGAATCCGACCGCCACATCGGAACTCGCGCTCATCTTGCCCAGAAGCAGGGAGAGCGCAGCCTGAACCACCATGAAGCTGGTCGCATTGTGCTCCCGGGCCACCGCAGCGATCCGCTGCTGCAACTCGATGGACCATTGCCAGCCGATGGTTGCGCCGCACTGGTCTGCCACTGGTGGATACGGCCGGTCGGTCGGCAACTGCGTCCGCTCGGGCATGCCAGCCAACGCGTCTTGCCAGTACGCAAGCTGTGCGGCAATCAGGCTGTTGCCGTCGTTCAGGTCACCGAATTGCGCACGCTGCCACAACGTGTAATCGACGTATTGGACTGGCAATTCGGTCCAAACAGGGTCCATCCCCGCGCTTCGGCACACATACGCCACCCCCAGGTCGTTGACCATCGGGCCCATGGACAAACCGTCGGCAGCGATGTGGTGTGCCACGGCCACCACGACGTGGTCGTCGTCGGTGACGCGGAACAGCCTTGCCTGCATGGGAATCTCGGCGGCCAGGTCGAACGAGTGCAGCGCAACCGCGCCGACAGCCTCATCCAACTGTTCTTGTGACCACCCACCCGCATCGATGACGTCCCAGCCGAAGTCAGCCTGCTCCGCGGGCACCACCAGTTGACGCGGTGTCCCCTCGGGCGCGGCGAACTTCGTGCGCAGGCTCTCGTGCCGACCGACCACGTCGGCCAGTGCAGCGCCGAGCGCCCCGGCATTGAGCGGGCCGTTCAATCGCAGACCCACTGCCATGTTGTAGGTCGGTGACGGCCCTTGCAACTGGTCGAGGAACCACAACCGGTTCTGCGAGAACGATAACGGGATCACCGACGGCCGCTCCATCGGCACCAGCGGTTTCAGCCGAGCCTCTTCCCCACCGATCAGCGCCGCGAGCTTCGCGATCGTGGGCGACTCGAACAGCGCCCTAACCGAAAAGCGCGTGTTGAGAACGGTATTGACCGCAGTGATCAGACGCATCGCCGACAGCGAATCCCCACCGAGATCAAAGAACGAGTCATCCACGCCGACACGACTCAGACCGAGGATCCTGGTGTAGATGCCAACCAGGATGTCCTCGACTGCAGTGGTTGGGGCGCGGTAGGAGTCGGTGCCCGCAAATTCCGGTGCAGGCAACGCCCGCCGGTCGAGTTTGCCGTTGACGGTCAACGGCAGGGCATCGATGACCATGATGGCGGCGGGAATCATGTACTCCGGCAGGCGTTCGGCCACTGCCGCGCGCAGGGCGGCGGGGTCGAGGGCAGCCGAAGCGCTGGTGACGTAACCAACAAGGCGCTTCTCACCGGGCCGGTCTTCGCGGGCGATCACAACCGCCTGCGCCACTCCGTCCACCTCCGCGAGTACGGCGCGCACTTCGCCGAGTTCGATCCGGTACCCACGGATCTTGACCTGCTCGTCCGCGCGCCCCACATACCGCAGCTCGCCATCGGCGCCCCACCACACCAGATCCCCGGTGCGATACATGCGCATCCCCGGCGCGCCGAAGGGGCAGGCGACGAAGCGCGACGACGACAACCCCGGACGGCGCCAATACCCCAAACCAGTCTGCGGCCCAGCGACATACAAGTCACCGACAACTCCAGCGGGCACGGGGCGCAACCACTGGTCCAGCACGAAGAACGCCAGGTCCGCGAGCGGCCCACCGACCGGGCTGACATCGGCGCCAGCGTCGCCTTTGACGATCTCCCGGAACGACGCGTGCACCGTGGTCTCGGTGGTGCCGAACAGGTTGAACACACGGGGTGAATCTGAGTGGCTATCGAACCAGGTCCGAAGACGTTGTGGCTCAAGCGCTTCACCGGCGAATATCACCGCGTTCAACTTCAGCTGACGGCTGACGTCGGGCTGCAGTGCGTCCGCGGTTTGCAGCGCGTAGAACGCCGAGGGCGTCTGGGACAGGACGGTGACCTGTTCGGCGGCGATCAGGGCGTGGAATTCCTCCGGCGCGCGGGCAACGGATTCGGGCACCACGACCAGTCGGCCGCCGTACAGCAGCGCGCCCCATATCTCACAGACCGAGACGTCGAAGGCCAACGAATGCCACAGCGACCACACCTGTTTCGCCATATCGATAGTGGCGTCCATGGCGCCCAGCAGCTCGGTCACGTTCCGATGGGTGATGGCAACGCCTTTGGGGATACCGGTGGTACCCGAGGTGTAGATCAGGTAGGCGATGTCATCGGGAGCTGGACCGGCCAGCGCGCTACTGGGTTGGCTGGCCAGAGCGGGGTCGGTCGCGTCGATAATGCGCAGGTTCGCACCTGTAAGCCGCGCAGCGAACTCCGGGTTGGTGATCGCGGCCACCGGCGCGGCATCGTCGAGCACCAACTGCATCCGTGCCGAGGGCGCGGTCGGATCGATCGGCACATACGCCGCGCCGGCCTTGAGCACCGCCAGAATCGACACGATCGCCTCCACCGACCGCGGCAACAGCAACACCACTCGCTGACCCGGACCAATCCCCTTGGCCGCCAACATATGCGCGAACCGGTTGGAAGCTTCGTCCAGCTCGCGATACGTCAGCGAACGGCCCTCGAAACTCAGCGCCGTCGCTTCCGGGGCACGCGCGACCTGGGCGGCGAACAACGTGGGAATCGAGGACGATGCCGTCCCGGGTCCGGTCAACGCGGCTCGGTTGCCCCACTCAAACAGATGCGTGAGTTCGGCGTCGTCAAGCATGTCGATCGAGGACAGCGGGCGGGAGGGCTCGGCGACCATGGCCGCCAGGACGTGTCTGAGTCGCTCGATCAGTGCTTCGATGTCGGCCGCGTCGAACACGTCGGTGTCGTACTCAACGCGCAGGGTCAGTTCCTCACCCGGCAGGGCTTGCACCGCGATGGGGTAGTGGTTGTATTCGCGGTGTGCGAAGTTGGTGACGGTCAATCCATCGGTGCCGGATAATGTGGCGGCGTCGATGGGATAGTTCTCGTAGACGAAGAACGTGTCAAAGAGGTGATCCTGACCGGTCACCCGATGAATCTCGTTGAGCGCCAGATGCTGATGATCCAGCGTCTGGGCATGATCGTTCTGCAGCTGATCGAGCAACTCGGCGGTCGTGGTCGCCGGGGAAATCCTGGCCCGGACCGGCACCGTGTTGATCAGCAGGCCCACCATCGAGTCCGCACCCAACACCTCATCGGACCGCCCCGAGACCGTGGTGCCGAACGCGACATCACCCTGCCCGGTCAGCGACATCAACACCCGCGCATACGCACCCTGCAACACCGTGCTGACCGTGGTGTGACACGACCGCGCCAATGCGCCCAGCGCTCGGGTCATCTCTTCAGACATCGCCGATGAGACAACGTTGCGCTGTCCCAGACTCGCACGGCCTGCGGCACCCAACAGCGTCGGGGTATCGAAACCGGCCAGCACCCGACCCCACGCCGCACGGGCGGCATCGAGATCACGACCGGCCAACCACGTGACGAACCTCCGATAGGGTGCCGCCGGCGGCAACCGCTGCCCGGAATAGCTCGCAAACACCTCACCCAGCAGAATCGGAAGCGACCACCCGTCGAGCACAATGTGATGGTTGGTCAACACAAACCGGTACTGATCGGGCCCCGTGCGAATCAACGCCGCCCGAATCGCCGGCTCATTGCCCAACGCGCACACCGCAACACGTTCAGCGGCGCACACCTGCGCGATCTGGTCTTCGACATCGC
Organism: Mycobacterium sp.; assembly: GCF_965229105.1. Lineage (GTDB taxonomy): Bacteria > Actinomycetota > Actinomycetes > Mycobacteriales > Mycobacteriaceae > Mycobacterium. The sequence goes on along the minus strand of NZ_OZ245858.1, from coordinate 3,068,917 downwards.
CACCGTCGAGTTCGAAATACTGCCACGGCAACACCGGATCAGCCGGGATCACCTGCACGGGCTCGTCGAACCTTTGGGAGAACCGGGCCGCCAGGTTCGGATGCCGGGCCACCACCGCCTGCACCGCGCCGTGCAACCTGTCCTGATCCAGCGGACCACTCAAACTCACATACAGCTGCACCGCATAGACGTCATCGCCACCCAACGCCGCGCTGGCATGAAACAACAACCCCTGCTGCAGCGGAGTCAACGGCAGAACATCAGCAATCCGCATCGGCCCGCTTGAGCTGATCTTGGCGACAACAGGCTGCGGTGCAGACGGATGGGCCGCCACGACCTCCGGCGTGGCCTCCTCACCGCCGATCAGCGCCGCGAGCCGAGCGACCGTGGGCGCCTCGAACAGCGCCCGCACCGAAAGCCGAGTATCGAGAGCGGTATTGACCGCAGCGATCAGCCGCATCGCCGACAGCGAGTCGCCGCCAAGATTGAAGAACGACTCGTCCACGCCGACGCGCTTCACACCGAGCACCTTGACGAAGATGTCGGCCAGCACTTCTTCCACGACGGTGGTCGGGGCGCGGTAGTTAGTGTCAGAGAACTCCGGTGCGGGAAGCGCGCGCCGGTCGAGTTTTCCGTTGACCGTCAACGGCACGGCATCGATCACCACGACCGCGGCCGGAACCATGTACTCCGGGAGTCGTTCCGCCACGGCGGCGCGCAACGCGGCGGGGTCGAGCTCAGCCGAAGCTCCGGTGACGTAACCGACGAGTCGCTTCTCGCCGGGGCGGTCCTCCCTGGCGATCACGACCGCCTGTTCGACGCCGACCACCCCGGCCAGTACCGCGCGAACTTCGCCGAGTTCGATACGGTAGCCGCGGATCTTGACCTGCTCGTCGGCGCGCCCCGAATAACGCAGCTGGCCGTCAGCACCCCACCATGCCAGGTCTCCGGTGCGATACATCCTTGTTCCGGGCGCTCCCGCCCCCGCGAACGGGCATGCCACAAAACGTGATCCGGTCAGACCGGCGCGATCCAGGTAACCGACGCCCACGCCGTGGCCGGCGACATACAACTCGCCGACCACCCCGGGCGGAACCGGCCGCAACCAACTGTCGAGCACAAACAGGGCCGCCCCCGATATCGGCGGCCCGATCGGCACCGACCCAGATCCCGCTGCCAGCGGCGCACTCAGGGCCACATCGACGGTCGTCTCGGTGGGACCGTAGGCGTTGATCATGACGCGCCCCGGCGCCCACTGGTCCATCAGCTCGGTCGGGCAGGGCTCGGCGCCGATGATCAGCGCCACCGATTCGAGAACCGCAGGCGACAGCATTCCGACTTCGGATGGGGTGGTGCTGAATACGTTGACGCCTTCAGCGACCAGTACGGCCTGGAGATCTTCCGGGGCGCGGGCCACCGATTCGGGCACCACCACCAATCGCCCGCCACCCAACAGCGCGCCGAAGATCTCTTGAACCGAGACGTCGAAGCCGTAGGACCGACACTGCGACCAAACCTGTTCCGGCGGAAGGGGTGCCGCATTCAGGGAGTTCATCAGCTGGGCAACGTTGCGATGCGTGATGGCAACACCCTTGGGGATACCAGTGGTGCCCGAGGTGTAGATCAGATACGCGATGTCATCGGGAGCCGGACCGGCCAGCGCGGTGCTGGGTTGGCTGGCGAGGGCGGGGTCGGTCGCATCGATAATGCGTAGGCTCTGCCCCGAAAGCCGTCCGGCCAGATCGGCGTTGGTGATCGCGGCCACCGGCGCGGCATCGTCGAGCACCAACTGCATCCGCGCCGACGGCGCGGTCGGATCGATCGGCACATACGCCGCGCCGGCCTTGAGCACCGCCAGAATCGACACGATCGCCTCCGCCGACCGCGGCAACAGCAACGCCACCCGCTGGCCCGGGCCAATCCCCTTGGCCGCCAACATATGCGCGAACCGGTTGGAAGCTTCGTCCAGCTCGCGATACGTCAGCGAACGGCCCTCGAAACTCAGCGCCGCCGCTTCCGGGGCACGCGCGACCTGGGCGGCGAACAATGTGGGAATCGAGGACGACACTGGCGCTGGCTGTTCCAGCACCGCCTTGTTAGTCCACCGATCCAGCCGGGCGTGCTCGTCGACATCCAGCATGTCGATCGAGGCCAACGGCGATGTGGGGTCGGCGATCATGGCCGCCAGGACGCGCTTGAGTCGCCCGATCAGCGCTTCGATGCCGGCCCCGTCGAACACATCGGTGCCGTACTCGACGCGCATCGTCAGCTCATCGCCCGGAATCGCCTGCAACGAAAGCGGATAGTGGTTGGTCTCGTGGTGTGAGAAGTTGGTGACGGTCAATCCATCGGTGCCGGATAATGTGGCGGCATCGATGGGATAGTTCTCGTAGACGAAGAACGTGTCGAACAGGTGATCCTGACCGGTCACCCGATGAATCTCGTTGAGCGCCAGATGCTGATGATCGAACGTCTGGGCATGATCGTTCTGCAACTGATCGAGCAGATCGGCGGTGGTCGTCGTAGCCGCGATGCTCGCCCGGACCGGCACCGTGTTGATCAGCAGGCCCACCATCGAGTCCGCACCCAACACCTCGTCGGACCGCCCCGAGACCGTGGTGCCGAACGCGACGTCACGCTGACCGGTCAGCGACATCAACACCCGCGCATACGCACCCTGCAACAGGGTGCTGACCGTGGTGTGACACGACCGTGCCAGCTCACCCAGCGCCCGCGTGGTGTCCTCGGGCAGCGCAAACGAAGCAACGTCCCGCCCGGCCGGCACCCGGCCCGCCGGGCCAACCAACGTCGGGGTGTCGAAACCGGCCAGCACGTCGCCCCACGCCGCACGGGCGGCATCGAGATCACGACCGTTCAACCACGTGACGAACCGCCGGTACGGCGCGACCGGACGTAGCCGCTGCCCGTAATAACTCGCGAACACCTCACCCAGCAGAATGGGCAGTGACCACCCGTCGAGCACAATGTGATGGTTGGTCAACACAAACCGGTACTGATCGGGTGCCGTGCGAATCAACGCCGCCCGAATTGCCGGCTCATTGCCCAACGCGCACACCGCGATACGTTCAGCGGCGCACACCTGCGCGATCTGGTCTTCGACATCGCCACCGTCGAGTTCGAAATACTGCCACGGCAACACCGGATCAGCCGGGATCACCTGCACGGGCTCGTCGAACCTTTGGGAAAACCGGGCCGCCAGGTTCGGATGCCGGGCCACCACCGCCTGCACCGCGCCGTGCAACCTGTCCTGATCCAGCGGACCACTCAAACTCACATACAGCTGCACCGCATAGACGTCATCGCCACCCAACGCCGCGCTGGCATGAAACAACAACCCCTGCTGCAGCGGAGTCAACGGCAGAACATCAGCAATCCGCATCGGCCCGCTTGAGCCCGTCGAGCTGACCTTGGCGACAACACGCTGCGGTGCAGACGGCTGGGCCGCCACGACCTCCGGCCTGGCTTCCCCACCGCCGATCAGCGCGCCGAGTCTGGCGACCGTGGGCGCGTCGAACAGCGCCCGCACCGAAAGCCGCGTATCGAGAGCGGTATTGACCGTCGAGATAAGGCGCATCGCCGACAGCGAATTGCCGCCTAGCTCGAAGAACGACTCGTCGATGCCGACGCGTTCCAGCCCGAGGACTTGGGCATAGATCCCGGCCAGGATCTCCTCGACCGCGTCACCCGGAGCGCGATAGGAATCGGCATCCTGATACTCCGGCGCCGGCAGGGCCTTGGTGTCGAGTTTGCCGTTGACCGTCAGCGGTAACACGCCGATCGCCACCACCGCCGACGGCACCATATAAGCCGGGAGCCGCTCGGCCACGGCAGCACGCGCCGCCGCAGGATCGGCGGAACCGGTGATGTAAGCCACCAGCCGCTTGTCACCGGCACGGTCCTCACGGGCGATCACCACCGCCTGCTCCACACCGCCCAAATCGCTCAACGCAGCCTGGATCTCACCTAACTCGATGCGGTAACCGCGGATCTTGACTTGCTCATCAGCACGCCCCACGTACTCCAGCTGCCCGTCGACACTCCAGCGCACCAAGTCACCGGTGCGATACATCCGTTGTCCCGCGGCGCCCCCTTCGACCCCGAACGGGCATGCCACGAACCGTGTTCCAGACAACCCCGCCCGGCCCACGTAGCCGTAGGCCAACCCGGATCCAGCCACATACAGTTCACCGACCACGCCCGCGGGAACCGGCTGCAACCAACCGTCGAGCACAAAAAAACCCAGATTGGCCAACGGACGCCCGATCGGGCTGACCGCGTTCTCGGTGTCAGCCTCGACGATCTCGCGGAACGACGCATGCACGGTCGTCTCGGTAATGCCATACATATTGATCATCCGCGGCGACCCCGGATGGCTGTGCAACCACGCCCGAATACGCTGCGGCTCAAGGGCTTCGCCTCCGAATACCACAGCCTTGAGCGCGAGCTGCTGGGTCGGGTCGGCGGTGGGCACATCGACGCTTTGCAGCGCATAGAACGCCGTCGGGGTCTGACTCAGCACACTGACCCGCTCAGATACCAACAAGGCGTACAAATCTTCCGGCGACCGAACCACCGCGTCGGGAACCACCACCACCCGCCCGCCGTAAAGCAGGGCGCCCCAAATTTCCCACACCGAGAAATCAAAAGCCAACGAATGACACTGCGTCCACACCTGCTCCGCCAGGTCCATCTCGGTAGCCAACGCCTCAAGCAGACGGGTCACGTTATGGTGCGGTATCGCCACACCCTTAGGCGTTCCCGTGGTGCCCGAGGTGTAGATGATGTAAGCGATATCGTCTGGACCAGGCCCCGGCAATGTGGTACTGGGCTGATCGTCGACTGCCGGATCACCGAAGTCGACGACCAGCAGGTCCCGTCCGTCCAGACGCGAGCGCAGCTCAGTCGTCGTGATCGCGACAACCGGTGCCGCATCATCGAGCACGAACCGCATCCGCGACTCCGGCACCGCCGGATCCACCGCGACATACGTCGCCCCGGTTTTCAACACCGCCAGGATCGCCACAATCGCTTCAGCCGACCGCGGCAACAACAACGCCACCCGCTGCCCCGGTCCCGCACCACGACCCGCCAGCAGATGCGCCAACCGATTCGCCGCCTCGTCCAGCCGGCGGTACGTCCACGACTGCTCACCGCAGCGCAGCGCCACCGCTTCGGGGACACGAGCCACCTGCTCGGCAAACAGAGCAGGAATCGACACCGGCGCGCCCATCGGCTCCCCGAGCACCGCCCGATTACCCCACACCCCAAGGCAATCCCGCTCCGCAGCATCGAGAACATCAATCGACGACAACCGCCGCGCAGGATCAGCAGTCATCGCCACCAAGACGCGTTTGAGTTGCCCGATCAGTGCTTCGATGCCGGCCGCGTCGAACACATCGGTGTCGTACTCAACGCGCAGGGTCAGTTCGACGCCCGGCACGGCTTGGATTGCGATGGGATAGTGGTTGTATTCGTGGTGTGAGAAGTTGGTGACGGACAGCCCGTCGGTTCCCGACAACGTGGCGGCGTCGATGGGATAGTTCTCGTAGACGAAGAACGTGTCGAACAGGTGATCCTGACCGGTCACCCGATGAATCTCGTTGAGCGCCAGATGCTGATGATCCAGCGTCTGGGCATGATCGTTCTGCAGCTGATCGAGCAACTCGGCGGTCGTGGTCGCCGGGGAAATCCTGGCCCGGACCGGCACCGTGTTGATCAGCAGGCCCACCATCGAGTCCGCACCCAACACCTCATCGGACCGCCCCGAGACCGTGGTGCCGAACGCGACATCACCCTGCCCGGTCAGCGACATCAACACCCGCGCATACGCACCCTGCAACACCGTGCTGACCGTGGTGTGACACGACCGCGCCAATGCGCCCAGCGCTCGGGTCATCTCTTCAGACATCGCCGATGAGACAACGTTGCGCTGTCCCAGACTCGCACGGCCTGCGGCACCCAACAGCGTCGGGGTATCGAAACCGGCCAGCACCCGACCCCACGCCGCACGGGCGGCATCGAGATCACGACCGGCCAACCACGTGACGAACCTCCGATAGGGTGCCGCCGGCGGCAACCGCTGCCCGGAATAGCTCGCAAACACCTCACCCAGCAGAATCGGAAGCGACCACCCGTCGAGCACAATGTGATGGTTGGTCAACACAAACCGGTACTGATCGGGCCCCGTGCGAATCAACGCCGCCCGAAACACCGGCCCATTGCCCAACGCGCACACCGCAACACGTTCAGCCGCGCACACCTGCGCGATCTGGTCTTCGACATCCAGTTCAACGTAATGCCAGGGCACTTCGGGCTCGGCGAGGATGATCTGCACCGGCTCGGCATACTGCTGGGAGAACCGGGCCGCCAGGTTCGGATGCCGGGCCACCACCGCCTGCACCGCGCCGTGCAGTCGATCCTGATCCAGCGGACCACTCAAACTCACATACAGCTGCACCGCATAGACGTCATCGCCACCCAACGCCGCGCTGGCATGAAACAACAGCCCCTGCTGCAGCGGAGTCAACGGCAGAACATCAGCTATCCGCATACTGCCGCTGAAGCTCGTCGATCTGCTCCTGAGTCAGACAGGCCGCGATATCCGACGGCGTCAACCCGCCCCCGCCACTTTGCACGTGCGCGCAGATGCCGGTCAGTGCGTCAAACCACAACTGGCTCAGGCGGCTAACCTGCGCTTGATTCAGCGCCGAGGGTGCCCACATCCACGCTCCGCCTAGGCACGGACCAGCGTCGGTATCGATGGTGCCGGCATTGAGTTCCAAGGTATGCATCAGCGGTATGGCCGGCTTCACGCTAGGGCTGATATTCGCCAACCCGTCCCAGGCGATCTGCCATGCGTCACCGGATGTTTCGGCCGACGTCGCACCCTGGCGTCCCAGGTAGTTGAACCCGATCACCGGATCGGATCCTTCCAAGTCGACGTCGCCGTGCAGGTAGCGAAGGACACCGTAGTTCAGGCCCTCCGGGATCGCGCGCAGTTGTTCCTTTGCGGCCTTGATCACCGCGCCCAGCCTCGCATCACCGGCCACGACTTGTGCCCAGCTGAGTCCGCCTACGTCCAGCGATACGGGGTACTTCGCAGTGAACCATCCCACGGTGCGCGACAGGTCGACGGGCTCGCCCGGGGACGCTGCCAGCTCCTCGTCCCGTCCGTGGCCCTCGACATCGATGGAGATCGGCGACCCACCTGTACCCAGGAACTCCGTTGCCGCGAGGGCGAATGCGATCAGCAAGATGTCTTGCACTCCAGCGTGAAACGCCGCCGGTACCTCACCGAGCAGCATCTGGGTGGTTTCGGTGTCCAGGTACACCGGCAGGTTCCCGGCGGTGCGTAACGTGTCCGTCTCGGGGTTTACCGCGGGCAATGCGGCAGGTGTCGCTGCGATCTGCCGCCATGTGTCAGCCTCGCCGACGACATCGGCTCGGTGTGCGTGCTCTGCGAGTAGGGACGCCCAGCGGGCGAATGACGTCCCCGGCTCTGGCAGCACAGCCTGTTGGCCGGCACGGTGCTGCGCCCAGGCAAAATTGAGGTCCTCCAAGAGGATTCGCCATGACACCCCATCGACGGCCAAGTGGTGGATGATCGCCACCAAGCGACTCGTCGAGGTCACCCACACAGCGCTCAGCATCACGCCGGCGGCCGGGTTCAACTGCGTTCCGGCGTGCAACACGGCGTCGTCGGTGAGCACATCGACGGTGTGCAAGCGCGAACGGGCATCCACTGAGCCGGCCTCGGGTACCTCCAGCGACCAACAGCCGGCATCGTCGCGGTCGACCCGCAGCCGCAGCATGGCGTGCTGATCCAGCAAGAGCTGCAGCATCACCAGCACATCGGCTTCGGTGGTTCCGACGGGTGCCTGTACCACCACGGTCTGATTGAAGTGGGCAACCGGGCTGCCCGCGGCTTCTAGACTCTCGAGCCAACGGATGATCGGGGTCGCGATCACCGGGCCCACTCCGTCGGCCGCCAGGTCGCTGTCGGTGTCGATCACCGTGGCGACCTGGGCCAGCCGGGCGACGGTCTGCTCGACGAAAACATCGCGGGGACGACACAACACGCCCGCGGCCCGCGCCCGAGCCACGACCTGCATCGACAGGATGCTGTCGCCGCCTAGCTCGAAGAACGACTCGTCGATGCCGACGCGTTCCAGCCCGAGGACTTGGGCATAGATCCCGGCCAGGATCTCCTCGACCGCGTCACCCGGAGCGCGATAGGAATCGGCATCCTGATACTCCGGCGCCGGCAGGGCCTTGGTGTCGAGTTTGCCGTTGACCGTCAGCGGTAACACGCCGATCGCCACCACCGCCGACGGCACCATATAAGCCGGGAGCCGCTCGGCCACGGCAGCACGCGCCGCCGCAGGATCGGCGGAACCGGTGATGTAAGCCACCAGCCGCTTGTCACCGGCACGGTCCTCACGGGCGATCACCACCGCCTGCTCCACACCGCCCAAATCGCTCAACGCAGCCTGGATCTCACCTAACTCGATGCGGTAACCGCGGATCTTGACTTGCTCATCAGCACGCCCCACGTACTCCAGCTGCCCGTCGACACTCCAGCGCACCAAGTCACCGGTGCGATACATCCGTTGTCCCGCGGCGCCCCCTTCGACCCCGAACGGGCATGCCACGAACCGTGTTCCAGACAACCCCGCCCGGCCCACGTAGCCGTAGGCCAACCCGGATCCAGCCACATACAGTTCACCGACCACGCCCGCGGGAACCGGCTGCAACCAACCGTCGAGCACAAAAAAACCCAGATTGGCCAACGGACGCCCGATCGGGCTGACCGCGTTCTCGGTGTCAGCCTCGACGATCTCGCGGAACGACGCATGCACGGTCGTCTCGGTAATGCCATACATATTGATCATCCGCGGCGACCCCGGATGGCTGTGCAACCACGCCCGAATACGCTGCGGCTCAAGGGCTTCGCCTCCGAATACCACAGCCTTGAGCGCGAGCTGCTGGGTCGGGTCGGCGGTGGGCACATCGACGCTTTGCAGCGCATAGAACGCCGTCGGGGTCTGACTCAGCACACTGACCCGCTCAGATACCAACAAGGCGTACAAATCTTCCGGCGACCGAACCACCGCGTCGGGAACCACCACCACCCGCCCGCCGTAAAGCAGGGCGCCCCAAATTTCCCACACCGAGAAATCAAAAGCCAACGAATGACACTGCGTCCACACCTGCTCCGCCAGGTCCATCTCGGTAGCCAACGCCTCAAGCAGACGGGTCACGTTATGGTGCGGTATCGCCACACCCTTAGGCGTTCCCGTGGTGCCCGAGGTGTAGATGATGTAAGCGATATCGTCTGGACCAGGCCCCGGCAATGTGGTACTGGGCTGATCGTCGACTGCCGGATCACCGAAGTCGACGACCAGCAGGTCCCGTCCGTCCAGACGCGAGCGCAGCTCAGTCGTCGTGATCGCGACAACCGGTGCCGCATCATCGAGCACGAACCGCATCCGCGACTCCGGCACCGCCGGATCCACCGCGACATACGTCGCCCCGGTTTTCAACACCGCCAGGATCGCCACAATCGCTTCAGCCGACCGCGGCAACAACAACGCCACCCGCTGCCCCGGTCCCGCACCACGACCCGCCAGCAGATGCGCCAACCGATTCGCCGCCTCGTCCAACCGCCGGTACGTCCACGACTGCTCACCACAGCACAGCGCCACAGCTTCCGGAACACGAGCCACCTGCTCGGCAAACAGAGCAGGAATCGACACCGGCGCGCCCATCGGCTCCCCGAGCACCGCCCGATTACCCCACACCCCAAGGCAATCCCGCTCCGCAGCATCGAGAACATCAATCGACGACAACCGCCGCGCAGGATCAGCAGTCATCGCCACCAAGACCTCCAGCAGACGCCTGGTCACCTCGTCGGCGTCCCAATCCGCGAACAGGTGACCTGTCCCCAGCGTGCTCAGATAGAGCTCGTCGCCAAGCCCGGAGAAGGTAAACCCGGTGCTTCCGGCAAGACCGGAGTTGGTCATATTTGCCGATGCCGGCGCGCCACCGAAATCTAACGTGAACGCGGCCGGGAAGAAGTTGATGACGATCCGGTTGGCGGTGTGCGCGCCGCGCTCGAGCGCGTGCACCGGAAACCGCTGATGTTGTACGGCATCAGAGATTTGCGTGTCGACCTGCCTGCAGAAGTCGCGCACCGACGACTCCGCCGGGGTGCGCACGACCAGCGGCACCAAACCGGCAGCCATCCCTGGCAGGGTTTTCAGCTCCGGACGGATTCGCCTGCTAACGGGGAAGTCGAACACCACGTCGGAGCCCTCGGCGCAGCGCCCGCGCACCAAGAGTGCACTCGCCGCAGCGATCACCGACGTGCGGGGGATATCCCATTCGTGGGCCAGCTCGTCGACTCGCCGCAGGACTGCCGGGTCCAGCGGAACCGGCACCGAACGCCAACCCGGATCGGGTTCCTCGGCGGCTTGTGTCGCCCGGCTGTCCGGTCCACTTTCGGCAGGAAGGTTCGCGGTCCAGTAGGCCTGGTCTTCGCGATAATCGCTGGACTGTTCGTATTCCGATTCGCATTCGAGCAAGTCCCGCAATGAACCAAAGAACGCGGGCGGAATGAGGTCTCCAGAAATGGTGGCCGAGTAAATCGATGCGACGCGGTTGACCAGCAGCCAAATTCCAGCACCGTCTATCACGATGTGATGGAAACACCCGAATACGTAAAACTCCGCCGGACCGGTCTCGAACAATGCGTATTTGAACAGCGGGCCGGTGAACGGCATTGGCGTGCGCTGGATCGACAGCGCAGTCTCCTGCACGTCGCGCGCCGGATCGCTCGAGTCGGTGAAGTCATAGAAACCCAGGTCGATCTCGGGGTAATCGATCACCCGCTGGACGACTTGGCCATCCTCCTCGAAGAACGCCGCCCGGACCGGTTCGGCTTCTCGCGTCGCACGGTGCAGTGCCCACTCGAACGCGTCACGTTCCAGCGCGCCCTCCACTTTCAGCAGCATGCCGAGCTGCCAGTCGGTACTGGCGTGACCCGTCTCCTGAGCCAGCCAAATGTCCAGCTGTGCGCGCGTCAGAGGAAACGCGCCCTGGTTGAACTCCATTGAAACTCCCCGACCCGAACCGCTCAACTGTCAGACGCTCGGCTATCTGCCAACCGTTCGCGCAGACTCCTCGGCCGTATGTCGGGCCAGTTCGCTTCGATGTAGTCCAGACATGACGCGCGGTCGGCCTCGCCGTACGCAATCCGCCAACCAGCGGGGACATCAGCGAATGTCGGCCACAGGCTGTGCTGCTCCTCGTCGTTGACCAAGACGATGAAGCTGCCCTCGTCGTCATCGAACGGATTGGCGCTCACCGCATCTCCTGACAGTCTCGTCAATATAAGTAGAACAAGTTCCAAACCATACTTCGCGGCTATGACGCATGTCACGAAGTCGACTGTGACTCACATCACTAGCAGCGGCCTTGTCACACTCTGGCAAACCGACAACGGGTATTGACCAGCTACTTCTATCGGATAGTGAAGTTTGCGTCGGGTTCGAGAGATGCCGCGACCACACTCGGTGCGATCGATTGTTCTAGCTACGACCAGTAGTTGTAGGCCAGCAAACGCGGGATCATCGGCGATGCTGGTCCGCTGGTAGGTCCGACGTGACTAACGTGTGTGAACCCGTCCCAGGCGAGCGAACTCTTCCAGGCGGTCGGCGGCAAATGCAGCGCTCGCCGCCGGTTCGGTGATCCGGGTGGCCAACGCGCGCGCCCGGGCCACGTAGTCGGGGGCAAGGATGGCGCGCAGGTCCGCGACCAACGAGTCCTCGGTAACGGTGGAAAACCGCCGGGCGGTGCCCACCTTCAGCCGCTTGACTGCGGCTCCATAGATGGCGTGGACGAGGTCCCAGAAGAGGATCAGCTGCGGGACTCCTGCGCGCATGCCGATGGGCGTCGTGCTCGAGCCGCCGTGGTGAACGACGGCACGGCAGGCGGGAAAGACGGTCGCGTAGTTCATCAGGCCGACCACTTTGACACGCTCGGAATGTGGGGCGTTGCTGAAGTCCGTTCCGGCGGCGCCGACCAACGCCCGTTCCCCTAGCCGGGCGCATGCCGCGTCGATCATGGCGATCGTGTCGGCTGGAGATTCGACCGGAATGCTGCCAAAGCCGAAGAAAATCGGCGGGGTGCCCGAAGCGATCCACGACGCGACCTCGTCGTCGGTCTCGGTGGCCAACTCCAATGTCAGCGTCCCGACAAACGGACGCTGGTCCTCGAATTGCGCCCATTCGGTCGCGAGCCCGGGAAAACATGCCTCGTCATAGGCCTGCACTTCCAGCGACCCATTTTCGGTGATCCGCCACGGTGCCGACCTCGTCGCCTTCGGTAAGCCCAGTTCACGGCGCTGGGCGTCCTCGACTTTCTTGGTCCCGCGCCACGACATCCACCAGAACGCCCGCACGACCGCACGGCCCAGGGGTGCCGGCAGGAAAGGCAGGACCCTGGCGTTGGGGCGCAGCGGAAAGTAATGCAACGTCGCTAGTGGGATGCCGTAATGCTCGGCGACGTTGGAGGCGGCGTCCTCGAAATTGATGCCGCTGAACAACAGGTCGGCTCCCTCGGCCAGCGACATCAACGTCGCGCTCATGTCCTGCCAGCCCTGAAACAGGGGCCCGGATATTTCCGCCCGTGCCCTGGCCATCTGCCGGATTTTCCACGGGCTGCTGAAGAAGCACGTCCAGTAATCACGGTGCGCGTCCAGAATCGACCGCGAGTTCGGCCCGAATCCTTTCGTGGCAGGCACCGCCGCCTTGCTGAATTCGACCAGGTCCGGCGGGACCGCCATGGACACGTCATGCCCGCGGCGCACCAGCTCACGGCCGACAGCCGCGGTGGGCTCGATATCGCCACGACTCCCCCACGTGGCCAAGACGAACTTCATCGCTCGTCGACCTTTACTGCGGGGACGCGGTGGATGCTGCGAGGAATTCGTCGAGAAACCCGGGCGGTTTCAGGTTGAGCAGTCGCTTGCGGTTTGCCTTGAGATCGGCGTAGGTGAGCGCTCGGACCTGCTCCGGTGAGTAGGGCAGCGTCGATTCCGGGGAGCCTTTTCGGACGAATCCGACGCCCTGGTCGCACTTGAGCACCCCGACCACCAGGTCAGGGCGGGTGCTGCGGAGCTCGACGATGGCCTTCCAGACATCGCCGTTCCAGATGCCGATCTTCAACGGCCCTGACTGCTGCGCCATGAACTCGTCCCACGACTCGGCGCGGCGGCCGGCCAGTTCGAACGGCGGGTTGCAATCGTGCAGGAAGATGACGCCGTCGTCGTTCAAATAGCGCACCGTGTTCTCCACGTCGCGCACCACCTGCTCGTAGGTGTGCAGCCCGTCGATCAACGCGACGTCAACGGGGTGCTGTTCCAGAAGAGCTGTCTCGTTGTCAAAAAATGCGTCGCTGGTGGTCTCGAAATACTTGGTGACGCGCCCTTTGGCGTTGGCAAGCTCGCGGGTGCGCTCGGTGAGCCGGAACGCCGGGTCCACGGCAATCTTCAGATCGGCGCTGATCCGCTGAAAGGCCTGTCCACGGGAAACGCCGATTTCCAGGTAGACGGGGTTGGGTCGCATGCCGAGGGCCTGTTGCACGGCCCTGATCCGGTTCACGCCTGGCATCGCATCTGCCAACATGACCAGGCCGCTGTTGAAACTGACGCCGTTGATATTCACGCGAAGATCCTTACCACAAAGCAGTTCCGTGGCATGAGTGTTTCGGCTCGATACCACGTGGCGTAAGAATGGTCGGCTATGTCGCGTTCATTCGAAATCGTCTGCGAGTCAGCCGCCAGCGTCGAGGCGATTCACGCGGCATTCCGCCGTGAGGACTATTGGCTGGACCGGCTGGCCGGCGACGCCGGATCCACCCTCGATTCACTGATTGTCGATGACGACGGTGCGGTGGAAGTCCACATCACCCAACACCTCGGACTCCAGATCCTTCCCGCCCTGATTGCGAACTTCGTCAGGGGCGACCTCAAGCTGCTGTACCGCGAGACGTGGCGACCAACCGGCGACGGCCACGTGCGTGGCGAAAGCAATGTCTCGGCTTCCGGCGGATTGGGATCAAGCCGCGCAGACAATTGGCTGACGCCGGCGGGCACCGCCTCCACGCTGCGCGCGGCCGGAAAAGTCGACGTCAAAATCCCTCTGGTCGGCGGCAAACTCGAGAAGTCGATCGGCGCGAGTCTCGCCACGAGCATCCCCGCGACGCTGCGCTACACGACCACATGGGTGGCCGAACACGGATAAAGCACCCCTTATTGACGCGCGCGAATGTAACAATGCCTCGACCCACCGACGCGTCACTCATTTGAAGTAGGTGAACTTGCGCCAGGCGCAGAGCGTTAGCCCTACCGAGAACCAGCAGACTCAGCGCCCCGAACAGAAGACATTCCGCGCGGATATCGAGGGATTGCGCGCCGTCGCCGTGCTGGCCGTCGTCCTGTTCCACGCGGCGGTCCCCGGTATCAGCGGCGGGTATGTCGGCGTCGACGTGTTCTTCGTCATCTCCGGGTTCTTGATCACCGGATTGCTCTGGCGTGAGGTGAGCAGCACGGGTTCGGTACGGTTGCACAACTTCTGGGGCGCCCGCGCCCGCCGACTGTTGCCGGCATCGGCCACCGTCGGCGTCATCACCATGATCGCGTCGGTAATCCTGTTGCCGCCGTTGCAGGTTCGGCCTGCCATCACCGACGGCATCGGCAGCGCCCTCTACGTCAGCAACTACCAGTTCGTGCTGCGAGGCGTCGACTACTTCAGCAACCACATCGCGCAGTCGCCATTCCTGCACTATTGGTCGCTAGGCGTCGAAGAGCAGTTCTACTTGGTCTGGGCACCGATGTTGCTCGGCACCGTGTGGCTGATCAGGTTGCTGCGGCGTGCACGACGACGACCAACCTCGGACGTCACCGCATCGAAACGCCCGTTCATCGCGTTGCTCACCGTGGTCGCGACAGTCTCGATTCTCCTCTCGTTCCTGGGCAGCTACATCTTGCCTGCCGCGGCGTTCTACTCCCTGCCGACCAGGGCTTGGCAGCTCGCCATCGGCGGGTTGGTGGCGCTGACAGCTGTTGGATGGCAACGCCTTTCGCCGCGGATCGCCGCCATCGGGGGTTGGACCGGGCTCGCACTGATCGTGCTGGCCTGCGTGTGGTTGCGCCCGACCACCGTGTACCCGGGTGCCGCGGCACTGCTGCCGACGCTCGGCGCGGCACTCGTCATCGGCGCCGGCTGCTCGACACCGACACAGGGCGGCGGACGCCTGCTCGGGGTACCGCCGATGCGCGCCATCGGCAGGATCTCCTACTCGTGGTACCTGTGGCATTGGCCCGTGTTGGTTCTCGCCCCGTTCGCGCTGGGCCACTCTCTCAACTTGGCCGAACGGATCATTGCGGCTCTGCTGTCCGCGGGGCTCGCGTGGCTGACGCTGCGGTATCTGGAAAATCCGCTGCGCTTCGCCCCGAAGATCCGAAACTCTGGCTGGCGAAGCCTGGGACTCGGCGCTGTCGCCACCATCATCGCGGTCTGTGTCGGCCTCGGGCTTCTGAAGGTGGCGCCCACTCCCGTCGGGCGCGGTGCTGCCGCAGCCCCGTTGAGCATCACCGGCGTTACCGTCCCCAGCGGCTCCCCTGTCGGGGCATACGACGAAGCGGTACAGCAGACGTTCGCCCAGGTGCGCGCCGCCGTTGCGGCGTCGGCCGACCTCAAATCCGTGCCATCCAACCTGGCGCCCCCGCTGTTCGATGCCCTCGCGGAGAAGCAGGCCATGTCGTTCAGTGGCTGTCTGCGCGAGCCTTTCGAACGTGGACAGCCCGAATGCGCGATGGGCGATGTGTCGTCGCCGACGAGGATCGCCCTCGTCGGTGACTCGCACGCCGCAATGTGGGCCCCGGCGTTCCAAAAGGTCGCCACGGCACGGCATTGGCGGTTGGAGTTGCTCGCCAAGGGTGCCTGCCCGTTGCTGGATGTGCCGATCGCCAATCCGCTGAGCCGGATGGCGGAGCTCTTCGCCCACTGCGCGGAATGGCGGGATCAGATCGTCAGCCGGCTGGAAGCCGAGCGGCCCCAGCTGATCGTGCTGAGCCTCTGGCACGGCTACGGAACCACGGAATCCCTCTCGGGCTACCAGGCCTACGACGCCGCGTGGATCGACAGCCTCGCCCGCCTCGTGCAGCGACTGCACAATTCCGGGCTGAAGGTGCTGGTGCTCGGTCCGATCCCGGACCCGCGCTTCCACGTACCGGCTTGCCTGTCCGGGTTTCTGGACGACGTACCAGCGTGCACACCCACCCGGTCAGCCGCAGTCAACGAGTCGGGTATCGCCGCCGAAACCGCCGCAGTCACAGCAGGCGGCGGACAGTACATCGACACCACCGGCTTGTTCTGCACTGCCGAACGCTGCCCGGTCATCGTCGGCAACACCCTCGTCTACCTGGACGACAACCACATGTCTCAGACCTACGCGCGGGCGCTGGCGCCGGTGGCCGAGGCCCTCGCCGATCGCGCCCTGGCGCAGAAGTAGAGGGGCCGGGTCCGGATGGGGAAACCAGGGTTTCGTGCGGACATCGAGGGACTGCGCGCCATCGCGGTGTTGGCCGTGGTCCTGTTCCACGCCGAGGTGCCTGGGGTCGGCGGCGGATTCGTCGGCGTCGACGTGTTCTTCGTCATCTCGGGGTTCTTGATCACCGGACTGCTGTGGCGCGAGGCGAACTCCACCGGCACGGTTCGGCTGCGTGGCTTCTATGGCGCCCGGGCCCGCCGGCTACTGCCGGCCTCGGCACTGGTCGGCATTGTCACCGCGATCGGCGCGGCGGTGCTGCTGCCACCGCTACAAGCCCGCACCGCGTTCGGCGACGGGATCGCCAGCGCGCTGTACGTCAGCAATTACCGGTTTCTTCTGCAGGGAGTCGACTACTCCGCGCCGTACCTCCCGCCGTCGCCCTTCCTGCACTACTGGTCGCTCGGCGTCGAAGAACAGTTTTACCTGGTGTGGCCGGCACTGATCCTCGGCACAGCGTGGCTGATCCGGCGGGTGCGTAAGCGCACCAGGGGCGAGGCGACCGCCTCTCAACGCCCCTATCTGGTGCTCCTCGCGATCGTCGCCGTTGTCTCCCTGGCACTGTCGCTGGTCGCGTCTCACTTTGCACCGTTCGTGGCCTTCTTCTCGTTGCCCACCCGGGGCTGGCAGTTGGCGGTCGGCGGGTTGATCGCACTCACTGCCGGCCAGTGGCGCCGCTTGTCGTCGCGAACCGCCGCGATCATCGGGTGTGCCGGGCTCGGCGTGATCCTGGTGGCCTGCAATCAGTTGAGCGCCAGCACGCTGTATCCAGGTACGGCTGCTTTGTTGCCGACCCTGGGCGCGGCTCTGGTCATCGGTGCCGGTTGCGCTGCGCCTGCGCAGGGATGCGGCCGCTTCCTGGGATTGGCACCGATGCGCGCGATCGGCCGCATCTCCTACTCGTGGTATTTGTGGCACTGGCCGGTACTGATATTCGCGCCGCTGATCTTCGGCCACTCGCTGGGGCTGGCCGCCCGGCTGACCGCGGCCCTGCTGTCGGCCGGGCTCGCCGTTCTGACGCTGCGCTTCGTCGAGAATCCGTTGCGGTTCGCCCCCAAAATTCGCGATTCACCGTGGCACAGTCTCGGGCTGGGTGCGGTGGCCACCGCTGCCGCAGCGTGTGTGGGCGTAGCGCTGCTCGTCGTAGTACCGACCCCGGTGGGACGCGGAGCCCCGGTCGCGCCCCTGACCTTCACCGCACTGCCGCCGCCGCTCGCGCGGGCGGACATAGCGGGCTATGACAAGGCGGTCAAGGAAGCGACTGCCCAAGTGCAGGCTGCGGTCGCAGCATCGGCAGACCTCAAAGAGGTGCCGTCGAACCTGCAGCCGCCATTGGCCGATGCGGCAGCCGAGCTCAACGACATGTACCTCAGCGGCTGCATGCTGAGCGGTTGGCAAGTCGCGCAGCCTGATTGCGCGTCAGGCGACACAACATCGAAGACAACGGTCGCCGTGGTCGGTGACTCGAATGCCGCGATGTGGAATCAGGGTTTCCGCACGATCGCCGAGCAGCGCGGCTGGCGCCTGGAGATGGTGGTCAAGGCGGGCTGCCCATTGCTGGACTTGCCCATCACCAGCCCACAACTGCACCGGGAGTACACCGAGTGCGAGACGTGGCGCAGCCAGGTCGTCGACCGGTTCCGTGCCGAGCACCCCCAACTGATTGTGGTGAACATGTGGCGGCAGTACGGCCCGGGCTCTGGTTACACCGCAGACTTCACGTCATACAGCCCGGCGTGGATCGACAGTCTGACGCGCCTCGTCCGGCAGCTGCGCGAAACCGGCGCCCAGGTGCTGGTGCTCGGACCGATCCCGGACCCGCGATCGGTTCCGCCGATCTGCCTGTCCGGCCACCTTGACGATGCGACGGTGTGCTCGCTGGCGAGGTCGACCACGGTCAACGAATCCGGTATCAGAGCCGAGTCCGCCGCTACTACGGCGGGCGGCGGTCAATACGCCGACCTCACTGACCTGTTCTGCACCTCAGAGCGTTGCCCTGTCATCGTCGGCAACACGTTGGTCTATCTCGACAAGAATCATCTGACGATCGAATACGTGCGGTTGTTGACACCGGTCATCGGAGCGCTGGCGGATCGTGCACTCGCGCTGAGCTAGTCAAAGACAACCCGTTCGCAAAACCACCACTCACGGCCCCCGCCTGAGTGTAAGAATGCCTCGACTCAATTGACGCGTTCGCTAATAAGGCAGGTAGGTGATCTTGGCTCACGCCGACAGCCTCAGGGCTAGCGAAGTACAGCAGAGTCGGCGCCCCGAAAAGTCCCACTTCCGCCCGGACATCGAGGGCTTACGCGCCATTGCCGTGACAGCCGTCGTGTTGTTCCACGCTGCCGTACCTGGCATCGGGGGCGGCTACGTGGGCGTCGACGTGTTCTTCGTCATCTCTGGGTTCCTGATCACCGGACTGTTGTGGCGAGAGGTGAGCAGCACCGGCAGCGTTCGACTACGTACGTTCTACGGGGCCCGCGCCCGTCGGCTGTTGCCCGCATCAGCCGCGGTCGGCGTCGTCACGATGGTCGCGTCGATACTCCTGTTGCCTCCGTTGCGGGTTCCGACTGTCTTGTACGACGGCATCGCCAGCGCGCTCTATGTCGGCAACTACTGGTTCGTCATCGACGACATCAACTACTTCTCGGACCTGTTGACTCCCTCGCCGTTCCTGCACTACTGGTCGTTGGGCGTCGAAGAGCAGTTCTATCTGGTCTGGGCGCCACTGCTCCTCGGCACAGCGTGGGCCATCCGGCGTTTCCGACGGAACAAGGCGCGTGCCGTCTCGTCGTCACCACGCCCCTACCTCGTCGTCCTCACACTGGTCACCGTCGTATCGTTCGCGCTGTCGCTGGTGATCACCTATGTCGTGCCCACCATGGCGTTCTTCTCGCTGCCCACTCGGGCTTGGCAGTTGGCCATCGGCGGGCTCGTTGCGCTGACCGCTCTTCATTGGCAACGCCTCTCCGCCCAGATGGCGGCGATTGTCGGCTGGTCCGGCCTGGGCATGATCGCGCTCGCCAGCGTGTGGTACACCTCCACCACACCTTTTCCCGGCACAGCAGCACTACTGCCCACTCTTGGTGCAGTGCTCGTGATCGGCGCCGGCTGTGCCACACCGTCGCAGGGCTGCGGACAGTTCCTGAGCACCTCGCCGATGCGCGCTATCGGCCGCATCTCCTACTCCTGGTACCTATGGCACTGGCCGGTCCTGGTACTCGCGCCGGCGCTGCTGGGTCACCCGTTGGGATTGGCCGAGCGGATCATCGCGGTCCTGATCTCCGCGGGGTTGGCCTGGCTGACGCTGCGCTACCTGGAGAATCCGCTGCGCTTCGCCCCCAAGATCCGCGACTCGCCCTGGCGCAGTCTCGGCCTCGGCGCCGTGGCCACCGTGATCGCCGTCGTCGTCGGCCTCGGGCTCCTGCAGGTTGTGCCAACCCCCGTCGGGCGCGGCGCACCGGCAACCGCGGTGACCCTCAACGGTCCGGCGGTCGCCAGCGGCTCAGCCATCGCGGCCTACGACGCGGCCGTTGCTCAGACCTTCGCGCAGGTGCAAACCGCGCTCTCGGCTGCGGTCAGCAGCAACGCCGCCGTACCGTCCAACCTGACCCCGCCGCTGAACAACCTGGCGGCTGAACAGGCGGACTTCACCTACCAGGGCTGCCTGCGCACGCCCTACGAAAACGGACAACCCGACTGCTTCATGGGTGACACCGCGTCGACGAATACCATTGCGCTGATCGGTGATTCGCACGCCGCGATGTGGACTCCCGCGTTCCAGCAGATCGCCACCCAACGGCACTGGCGTCTGCAGATGATGGCCAAGGAAGCCTGCGCCCTGATGGACGCCCGGGCTGGCGGCGCCTTCGCCAACCTGGTCGAGGATCTTCAGCACTGCCAGCACTGGCGCGACGAGATCCTGGCGCGCGTCGCGGCCGAACACCCTCGCCTCGTCGTGGTGAGCGTGTGGCGGGGATACGGCATCGACGAAACGATGTCGGGCTTCCGCGCCTACGACAAGGCCTGGCTGGACGGCATGACCCAGTTGGTGCGGCAACTGCGCGATATGGGCACACAGGTGCTGGTGCTCGGGCCGATACCGAGCCCACACGCCAATGTGCCGATCTGCGTGTCCGGCCATCTGGACGATGCCGCGACCTGCTCGCTGTCCCGGTCGGCGGCGGTGGAATCGGCTGGTATCAGCGCCGAGGCCCGCGCCACGACGGCCGGCGGTGGGCAGTACGTCGATCTGTCCGATCTGTTCTGCACCGCGGATCGCTGCCCCGTCATTGTCGGCAACACGCTGATCTATCTCGACGTGAGCCATCTGACCCTTCAATACTCGCGGGTGCTGACGCCTGCGATCGCCGCGCTGACCGACCGCGCGCTCGCCGTCGGTGAGCAAGACAGATCTAGAAAGTAGATGACCTTGGCCCACGCCGACAGCCTCAGCTCTGCTGAAACACAGCAGAGCCGGCACCCAGAACAGAGCAAATTTCGCCCCGATATCGAGGGTTTGCGTGCTGTCGCGGTGCTCGCGGTGGTCCTGTTCCATGCCGATATCCCGGGCGTCAGTGGCGGCTTCGTCGGCGTCGACGTCTTCTTCGTCATCTCGGGCTTCTTGATAACCGGATTGCTATGGCGCGAAGTGCACGGCACCGGAAAAGTACGGCTGGCGCGGTTCTATGGCGCCCGGGCGCGCCGGTTGCTGCCGGCATCCGCCTTCGTCGGCGTTTTCATCATGCTGGGATCGGCTTTCCTACTGCCCCCGCTGCAGGCCAAGGCAATCATCGCGGACGGTATCGCCAGCACGCTGTATGTCAGCAACTATCGATTCATCCTGCAGGGAACCGAGTACCACGCTGTCATCACGCCGCCCTCGCCGTTTCAGCACTACTGGTCATTGGGCGTCGAGGAACAGTTCTACTTGGTGTGGGCTCCCCTGATCCTGGGCACGACCTGGCTGATCCAGCGTGCACGCCGAAGACCGGCGGCGGAGGCGACGATTTCGCGACGCCCCTATCTGGTAGTTCTCGCGGTGGTCTTGGCCGGATCATTCACGCTGTCACTGTTCGTCACGAACTGGGCACCCATCGTCGCGTTCTTCTCACTGCCCACGCGAGCCTGGGAGTTGGCTGCTGGCGGCTTGGTGGCCATGACCGCCGACCAGTGGCATCGCCTGTCACCACGCGGCGCGGCAGTCGTCGGCTGGACCGGGTTGAGCGTGGTGCTGGTGGCCTGCAATCAGTTGGGTGCGACTACCCCCTACCCGGGAACTGCGGCGCTGCTGCCCGTGCTGGGCACCGTTATGGTGATCGGCGCGGGCTGCGCCACACCAACCAAAGGGTGCGCACGCGTCCTAGCATTTCGGCCAATGCAGGCGATCGGCCGGGTGTCCTACTCGTGGTATCTGTGGCACTGGCCAGTGCTGATGGTGGCGCTTTGGTCTGTCGCGCCGTTCACAGGTCATGGCCTTTGGCTGGGCCTTGGTGGTGCATTGTTTTCACTCGGGCTTGCGGCCCTCACACTGCGTTTCGTCGAAAATCCGTTGCGCTTCGCCCCCGGCCTGCGGCAGTCGCCGCAGCGCAGCCTCGCAGTCGGCGCCGTCGCCACTGTGGTGGCCGTGTGTGTCGGCGCCGCGTTGCTACCGACCGACCCGGTCGGACATGGCGCGCCGGCTGCACGTATGGAACTAAGTGCCTCACCGCCTCCCCCGGGTTCGAGTAGCGGCGCATACGACGGCGCAGTGCAGCAGACTTTCGCCCAAGCGCAGGCCGCCGTCGCAGCATCAGCCGACCTCAAGGCGGTGCCATCAAACCTGCAGCCGCCGTTAGCTGACACGTCGAAGAAATCACGTACCGCCTCCAATGGTTGCGTTCTTGGCTACTTCGACGTCAAGCAGCCTGAGTGCGCGACCGGTGATACCGCGTCGAAGACAACGGTTGCCGTGATTGGCGACTCGAATGCCGCAATGTGGAGCCCGGCTTTCGATCAGCTCGCCGCGCAGCGGCACTGGCGCCTCGAGACCCTCACTAAGGGTGTTTGTCCTATGCTGGACCTGCCCATCATCAATCCAATTGTGAGCCGGGAATACATCGAGTGCGAGCAGTGGCGCACACAAATCATCGACCGGTTGCAGGCCGAGCATCCGCGGCTGATCGTCCTCAGCATGCTGCGGCGATACGGTGCTCGCTTCGGCTGGGCGGTGGGTTTCACGTCATACGAAACGCCGTGGCTCGACAGCATGACCCGCCTGGTAAAACAGCTGCGCGCGACCGGCGCACAAGTGCTCGTGCTTGGGCCGATTCCAGACCCAGGCTCAGTCGTGCCGAACTGTCTGTCAGTTCATCTTGATAACGCGACCGCATGCTCGCCGCCAAGGTCTGCCGCGGTGAACAGCCCCGGTATCGCCGGTGAGGCCGCAGCGACAATGGCCGGCGGCGGACAGTATGTCGATATCACCGACCTGTTCTGCACCCCACAACGTTGTCCCGTCATCGTCGGAGACACTCTGGTCTACCAAGACGAGAGTCACCTGACGTCCCAGTACGCGCGAGCGCTAGCACCAGCCGTCGGAGCGCTGAGCGACCGCGCACTCGCCCACGGTTAGCTATCAGGAGGCTCACCTTGTCAACGTCAAGATCGGTACTCATCACTGGCGGTGCCGGCTTCATCGGGTCCACGCTCGCGCGCCGTCTCGTCGAAGCCGGCTACGAGGTCGCCGTGATGGACATATTGCACCCGCAGGTGCACGCCGAAGGCGCCACGATCGACCTACCGCCATCGGTGCGTTTGCTCACCGGTGACGTCACGCACGCCCCTGACTGCGATGCTGTGCTGCGCCTGTTCAAGCCTTCGCAGATCGTGCACCTGGCGGCCGAAACTGGCACGGCGCAATCGCTTTCGGAGGCCAGCCGCCACGGTTCGGTCAATGTTGTCGGGACCACTCAACTGCTCGACGCACTGAGTCGCTGCGGGCACGTGCCCGCCCAGCTGGTACTGGCATCGTCACGGGCCGTATACGGCGAGGGCGCCTGGCAATCCGGCGACCACGTCTTCTATCCGCCGCCGCGCAGCCATGCTCAGCTCGTCGCCGGAATCTGGGATCCGCAGGGACCCAACGGCGATCCCGCCCTCCCGCTTGCAAGCAGCACAGAGCGGACCGAGCCTCGGCCCACCAACATTTACGCCGCGACCAAGCTCGCCCAAGAGCACATCCTCGCGGCGTGGACGAGCGCGCACGACACAAAGCTCAGCGTGCTTCGCTTGCAGAATGTTTACGGACCGGGCCAGTCGCTGACGAATTCCTACACCGGCATCGTTGCGCTCTTCGCCCGGCTGTCGCGGGAGAAGCAGGCCCTGGAAGTTTACGAAGACGGCAGAATCATCAGGGATTTCGTCTATATCGACGATGTTGTCGAGGCGCTCTTTATGGCGATCGAGAGTCCTGCCGCGCCGTCGCGTTACGTCGATATCGGGTCGGGCGTCCCGACCACGATCCATGAGCTCGCACAACAACTCGCGACCATCTGCGGTGCACCCGAGCCCGTCATCGTGGCGAAATTCCGCGACGGCGACGTACGGGCCGCGCGGTGCGATATCGAGCCCGCTACGAACGAAATCGGTTGGCGTCCCAAGTGGTCGCTCGAGGAAGGTATGCGGGCCCTACTCGACTGGATCGGCAAGTAGCCGATCCCCTGTCGAACTGACTAGCCGCACATACGAAAGCGATCAACGACCCGAAAATGAGGACTTACGTGGCGCGACAAGTCGATCGGTATATCCCGAACCTCTATTCCCGCGACATCGGTGTCTACGACGTGGAATATCAGGACTTCATTCGCCGGACGTTGGCGGATCTGCGGCAACGCACGATTCCCGGCCACACCTTGCTATGGGAAGCATCTCGGCTGCGGGGAGACGGGCTGGTGCTCGATCTCGGCGTGTGGATCGGCTGGTCGACCCGACTGCTAGCCGATGAGACGGGCCGCCGGGTATTCGGCTTCGACACGTTCGAGGGTCTCGTCGAGGATTGGCAAGTCGACGACAGGCCACTAGTGAAGGCGGGTGCCCTATCGATCTCGGAGCCGTACGCGCAGCGCCTCATCGAGGACACCGGCGTCACACTCGAGGACGGAATTCCCACCGCACTAGGCCGTGACGTCGAGTTCGTCAAGGGAAGCACCTACGATACGTTGGCGCCCTTCCTCGATGCCCACCCAGGGCCGATCCGATTGTTCCACATGGACTTGGACACCTATGAGAGTTGCCTGCACGCACTCGAAACGTGCAAGGGACGCTTCGAGGTGGGATCAGTCCTCGTATTCGACGAATACCTGGTGACAAATGGTGAGCTGAGCGCCTTCTACCAGTTCCAGAAGAAGTACAGTCTCGAATTCCGCTATCGCGCATGGGGTTTAGAGATCATGGAGATGAACACCGCCATGGTCAACAATCGCCTGAAGCGACTTATCCACCGGATCGAGGCGTTCCAGGCGCAGCGACTGATAGGGGACGGCAGTTTCGTGTGGAAGGTCTGGGACAGGCGATTTTGGCGATTCTGGTTAAGTGCCCCGTGGCACGACATCCGCTTCATGCTGGGTGCAGTTGGGCAGCGAAAGTCCGTCAGCATCGAAATCACCAGCCTAGGTCGTCTCAGCGCGTGAACCTCTTACCAAGGTCGCGCGACTTGGCCCGCAGCGCCTCCGCTAACGCTATGGTCAATATTTGTGATCGAGCTTGAAAACGTAGCAAAGACGTTCGACGGAGACATCCTGGCCCTGCAGGATGTCAGCTTTTCCGTTGACACTGGATCGGTCTGCGCATTGCTCGGCCATAACGGCGCGGGAAAGACGACCACGATCAACATCCTCTCCACGTTGATGAAGCCCTCCTACGGCAAAGCGATCGTGGCTGGCTACGACGTCGCCAAGGATCCGACGAAAGTGCGTGCATCCATCTCGATGACCGGGCAGGTCGCGGCCATCGACTGGCAGCTCACGGGGCGGGAAAACCTGGTGATGTTCAGCCGGCTGCACGGTATGCGCCGCAAGGAGGCCAGAGCGCGCGCCGACGAGTTGATCGAGCAGTTTGATCTGACCGCCGCCGCCGACCGGAACGTGG
Organism: Mycobacterium sp.; assembly: GCF_965229105.1. Classification (GTDB taxonomy): domain Bacteria; phylum Actinomycetota; class Actinomycetes; order Mycobacteriales; family Mycobacteriaceae; genus Mycobacterium. The sequence continues at coordinate 3,043,156 of NZ_OZ245858.1, read as the reverse complement.
TCACCTACTCCGGCGGTATGCGACGACGCGTGGATATCGCTGCAGCACTGGTAGTTCCGCCGAAGGTACTGTTCCTCGACGAGCCGACAACCGGCTTGGACCCGCGCAGCCGCCGCAGCGTCTGGGACCTGGTGTCCTCATTGAAATCCGGCGGTACGACGGTGCTACTCACCACCCAGTATCTCGAAGAAGCCGACGTACTCAGCGATTCGATCGTGGTAATGAACCAGGGCCGCGTGGTCGCCACCGGGACCGCCGAGGAACTCAAGGGCCGCGTCGGATTCAGCTACTGCACAGTCAGTCCGGTCAATCCCGACGACCTGCCGAAGATCCTCGCCGTGGTCGCCGATCTTGAAGACGCTCAGACCGACGAAGACGCCAACACCGTTTCGGTGTTGGCGCCCAACGGCGTTGCGACACTCAGTGAGGTGTTTCGCCGGGTCGACCAGCTCGACGTCGAGCTGGCCGACATTTCACTGCGTAAGCCGTCCTTGGACGAGGTTTTCCTCCATCTCACGGGGAACGTCACCGCGTGACCGCAGTTGCTGCTCTCACCGAACGGATGGTCCGCAATACGCTGCGCAGCGATTTGCCGTTCGCGGTATTAGCGCCGGTCGGTAACTTCATCATCTTCAACCTCGCGCTGCGCAATGTGATCGACACCGGCGGAATCGGCTATCCCCAGTACCTACTGCCGGTCATCATCGTCCAGGTGACCCTGCTCGGCGCGCTGACAACCGTCGACCGGGCCACCCGAGATCATCAGTCCGAGCTAGGTCTTCGACTTCGCACATTGCCCATATCGTCATTGACACCGCTGACGGCTCGCATGCTGTACTGCCTCCTCCGCGGCGTCGTCGCCCTCGTCGCCACGATCGTCTCCGGGTATGCATTCGGCTTCCGATTGCTCGGTGGCCCTGGTCACCTCGCACTCTTCGTCTTGTTCGTCCTGGCGTTGACCTTGGCGCTATCGCTAGGCGCGGATGCGATCGGGGTCGGAGTATCAAATGCTCAGATCGGAAAGACCGGCGGATCCAGTCAGATCCTCCTCGTTCCCCAGATGATGCTCACCATGCTGTCTACAGGCATGGCTCCTGTCGATTCGTTTCCTGACTGGTTGCACGGTTTCGTTCGCTACCAACCGGTTTCGCAGGTGACCGACACCCTTCGCGGGCTCGCCGCCGGCAATGTCGCGGGCAGCAGCGTGGCGAGTAGCTTCGCCTGGTGTCTGGGCCTGCTGGTGGCGTTCGGGGCGATTGCAGTGCGGATGCAGAGGCGGACCCAGTGACTACCTCCGCGCCGCTGCGCAGCTCGCTACCCTACGAAAGTTGGGTGTTCGCTCGCCAGCATTTCGCCCACTGGCGTCGTAGTCCGTTGGTGCCGATCCAATCTGTCGTTTTCCCAACTGTTTTGCTGATTACGTACTATTTGCTCGTCGGCAGATCCGTGATGCGCATCACCGGCACCGACAGCCTCTACGGTCTGGTGCCGACGTGCGCGATCGCCGGAGCGTTCTCCGGGTCGCTCGCGGTGGGCCTCGGCATCTCATTCGAACGCGACACCGGCCTTCTCAGCCGCTTATGGGCGCTGCCGGTTCACCGTGCCAGCGCCCTGACTGGCCGGCTTATTGCCGAAGCGGTACGGACTTTGGTGAGCACCGCCGTCATCACCGCGGTCGGCATCGGGCTGGGACTGCGGTTCCGTGGCGGCCCTGTCGAGTTGCTGCTGTACCTGCTAGTCCCGGTGATGGTGGTGATCGTGTTCGCGATGGCTGTGATAGCGATCGCGGTGCGAGCGAAAGACGGCACAGTGTTGATCTGGCTTGGGCTGCCCGCGATTACGGCCGTATTCGCCAGCTCCGGTTCTCCACCGGTTGAATCGCTACCGTCCTGGATGTGGCCGCTGCTGCGTTTTCAGCCAATGGAACCGATCGTGGAGTCCATGCGGACACTCGCTCAAGGTGGTCTTCCATGGTGGCCACTGCTCTGGGGTGTTCTCTGGACGATTGCCGGCGCCGCAGTGGTCGGCCCGCTGGCTGTTCGCGGATACCGGGCTGCCGCCGAATCCGGAGGCGTCCGCGGTTGACGTCAGCCGCGGCGGGACAGGGCGAACTTCTCCACTAGGTCGGCAGCGAGGGCAACACTGTCAGCCGGTCTTATCATCCGGGCGGCGAGTTGTTCGGCGCGGTCGGCATATTCGGGAGCGAGGATCGTGCGCAGGTCGGCCACCAGAGTTCTCTCCGTGGTGGCAACAAAGCGTCGACCGGTCCCCACCCCGAGCTTCTTGACCCGAGAGCCCCAGCACGCCTGATCGGGCAACATCCAGGTGATCAACGTGGGGCGCCCGGCGCGCAGACCCGCGTTGGTGGTGCCGGCACCGCCGTGGTGGACAACCGCGCGGCAGGCCGGGAAAACCTCTGCGTAGTTCATCGCGCCGACGATCTTGACATGGTCGTAGGTGGGAACGCCGCTGAAGTCACTCCAACCAGCGCCGATCAAGGCCCGTTCTCCCAGTTGCGCGCACGCCGCGGCGATCATCGCGATCGTGTCGGCCGCGGAGTCGACCGGCATGCTGCCGAAGCTGAAGAAGATCGGCGGCGTCCCGACGGCTATCCATGACGCGATGTCGGCGTCTCCGGCGGCAGGCAATTGCATCGTCAGCGCCCCGACGAAGGGACGTTCGGGAATGTCCTGGTCATTCCAGTGTGACCACTCGTCCGCCAGCCCGGGATAGCACACTTCGTCGTAGGCCTGAATTTCCATCGCTCGGCCTTCGGCGATCCGCTGCGTCCAGTGGCCCGTCGCCTTCGGCAGGCCGAGGGCACGGCGCTGGGCGTCGTCCTGCGCCTTGTGTCCGCGCCAGGTCAGCCAGTCCAGTGCGGTCATCGCCGCGCGACACAACGCTGGCGGGAGGAACGGCATCTCAAAACCGTTGCTCCGCAACGGGAAAATCTGCAACGTGGCAAGCGGGGTGCCGCAATACTCGGCAACGTTGGAAGCGACGTCCTCGTAGTTCATGCCGGTCAGCAGCAGGTCAGTCCCGTCAGCCAAGGACAGAAGGGACTTTTCAACCTGTCCCCGGTGCTCGTCAAGGGGTGTCGAAAACTCCCGCAGTAGCCTGTTCAATTCCTGGAGTTTCCAGGGCTTGCTGAAGAACAATTTCCAGTATTCGTGGTGCTGGTCGTCGGCAACGCGCAGGCTCGGCCCGTAGGCGACGGCCTGCGGGCCAGCGGACTCGGCGAATCCCACCATCTCCGGCGCGACAACGAGATGCACATCATGTCCGCGGCGAACCAGTTCGCGGCCAACAGCGGCGAATGGCTCCACCTCGCCACGAGTTCCCCAGTTCGCCAAGACGAATTTCATTGGGACCGTTGCCTACCGATTTCCAGCGGGCTCTTCGAGGTACCACGGATTGGCTCGTGCCCACTCAATGGTGCGACGGATCCCTTCTTCGACGTCGATCGTCAGGCTCCAGCCCAGCTCTCGCTGCGCCTTGGTCGAGTCCGGGATGCGACGGAGAATATCTTCGTAACGGGTGCCGAAACGTGCTGCAGTGTCTACGGTTTCGGCGCTGGACACCGAGTCGACACTGGCAAGTTTGATCGCCAGATCCACCGCCTCACGCATGCTTGTCTCGACCATGCTGCCGACGTTGAAGGCCTCACCGATCGCCGCATCACTATCAGCGGCCAGCAGGGTGCCGGCGATGGCGTCGTCGACGTAGGTGAAGCAGCGGGTCTGGTCACCGGTGTCGTAGAGCAACGGCTGGCGGCCGTTGAGGATCCGGTGGATGGTTTGGGACACCACGAAAATCGGATTCTGTCGCGGACCGTACACATTGAAGTAGCGGACCACTGTCACCGGTAGTCCGTAGGCGGCATGCATCGCGAAGACCAGATGCTCGGCCATCCCCTTGCTGGTGCTGTAGCTCCAACGCGCGGTCTTCGTCGAACCGAGCACCCGGTCGTCGTCCTCGGCGAATGGTGGGTTGGGGTTCTTGCCGAACACTTCCGACGTGCTGGCGAACACCACCCGAATTCCGTTGCGCTGGCTCAATTCCAGCACGTTGCGGGTCCCGATCACGTTCACATCGAGAACCCGAAGCGGGTCGTTCATATAGTTCTCGACGCCGACGACCGCCGCCAAGTGGAACACCCTGTCGATTTCGGGGGTCAAGGCCTTCTCGAGGGCCACCAGATCGGTGACATCGCCTTGTACGAACCGAAAGTTGGGATGGCTGTCGAAATCAATGCTGCTATCACGGGTGTTCTTCGCGAAGTCGAAAATGGTCACGTTGTCGCCGCGTTCCAGCAGAGCAGACACCAAATGCGATCCGATGAAGCCGTAGCCGCCCGTGACGACGACATTAGACATAGTTGCTCTTTCGTTGTGCGGGTGGGTTATCGAGTTGCTAGCAGCCGATTATCGGCCGATCCCCTTATAGACAAAGCCGGCCGCCCGCGCGGCCGCCGGGTCGAAGCTGTTGCGTCCGTCAAGAAATACGCAGCGGTCTGCTGCGAGGTCCGCGAGCCGGACCAGAGGAATCTGGTGGAATTCCCGGTGCCCCGCAAGGACGACCAGGGCATCGGCATCCTTGACCGCGGACTCGATGTCCGGGCTCAGCGGGATCTTCGTCACCGTGTGGGCTTCCTCGTCGGGCACCCACGGGTCATGGACGGACAGCTGGCAACCCGACTCTTCGAGCAAGGCGACGACGTACTTGGTGGGCGTGAGCCGGCAGTCACCGGTGTTGTTCTTGAACGCGATGCCCAGCACTGCGATCTTGCTGTCCTCGATCGTCTTGCCCTGATCCGCCAACAGCTGGGTGAGCAATCCGTAGGTGTAGCTGGGCATCGTGTCGTTGACGGTCCTCGACGTCTTCGGCACCTGCAGATCGAGTCCCAACGTCTCACCCAGGTGGTTGACGAACCAAGGATCCTTCGTCAGGCAGTAGCCGCCGACACCCATGCTGGGCGCCAGGATGTTGACGTTGTGGCTGCCCTTCGGCATCGAATTCGCCGCGGCGATGACCTGCAGTACGTCCATATCGAGGCGGTCGCAGACCTTCGCGAGCTCGTTCGCCATCGCGATGTTGAGGTCGATCCAGAGATTGTCGGCGAGCTTGACCATCTCGGCCGTCCGCGGGTCCTCGACGATGATCGATTCCAGCCCAAGTGCGTGGCGCCACAACGTGGCACAGCTGCGCGCGCTGCGTTCGTCCACGGCGCCAACCACGACGGGAATCGATGTCAGCTCTCGGATGGCTTGCCCTTCGGCGAGCCGCTCCGGGCAAAACGCCAAGCCGAAGTCGACGCCGGCCCGCAGCCCGGACGCCTCTTCCAGGATCGGCCGCACCAGAGTCTCGGTGGTGTCAGGCGGCACGGTGCTCTTCAGGATGACAAGGTGGCCGGGGCGCAGGTGCTCCCCGACTGCCCGCGCCGCTGCCTTGATGTCATCGACGATGGGCTCGTAGTCCGGACCCAGTGGTGTACCGACCGTCACGATGATGAAGTCGTTATCGGCGATGACGCTGTAATCCGACGTGGCGCGAAGGCGACCGACCTGGACGCTGTCGGCGACAAGCTTGCCGAGTCCCGGCTCGGGCACACTGGTCATGCCCTGATTGATCTCGTCGACGATATTTGGTCGCACGTCGATACCTGTCACGGGCCAGCCTCGGTCAGCCAAAACTGCACCGATCACCGTGCCGATGTAGCCGAAGCCCACCACTGCTATCCCCGACCGCATGCCACGGATCAGGAGGTCAATCTCGGCATCGCTGCGTCCGAACGCGCCTCTAGCCATCGCCGTACCTAGCCCCTTCGATTCCCCTGTGCGCGTCCTGCGAACGAACCGGGCCTCGCGCCCTCGGCTGGTCGCTCGGCAGCCTAATCGAATATTGACGCCCTCGACAGGAAAATCGAAGTGCTGACCGAAATGATCAAGTCCGACACGTCAGGCGGGCGAAATCCTCCACACGGTCGGCTGCAGCAACGACACTGTCGGAGCGCGTCGTCATCGCCGGGGCGATCTCTCGGGCGTGCACGGCGTATTCCGGAGCCAGAATCCGGTGCAAGTCCCTGACCAGCGTTTTCTCTGTGGTAGTCGAGAAGCGCCGGCCAGCCCCCACCTTCAGCCTTTTCAGCTGGGCCGCGAAAAACGGCTGGTCAGGCAGCGTCCAGAGAACCAGCTGCGGCACCCCCGCCCGCAGGCACGCGGCCACGGTGCCCGAGCCGCCGTGATGCACTACCCCACGGCACGACGGGAAGATGGTCGCGTAGTTCACCTGGCCGACCACCTTGACGTGGTCGAACCGTGGGACGTTGCTGTAATCGGTACCGCCCGCGCCGACGATTGCGCGCTCCCCCAACTGCGCGCACGCTGCGGCGATCATGGCGATCGTGTCGGTCGGTGATCCGATCGGCACGCTACCGAACCCGAAGAAAATCGGCGGCGTCCCATCGGCGATCCACGACGCCACCTCCGCATCGGAATCCGTCGGCGACGCCATTGCCAGCGCCCCGACGAACGGCCGATGGACAGGCCCACGGCGATTCCCTTTGGCCCATTCGCCCGACAGTCCGGGAAAGATCAATTCGTCGTAGGCCTGGATTTCTAGCGAACTTCGGCCGGCGACGCGGCGCGGTGCGGGACTGGTGGCGGGGGGCAGCCCCAATTCGGCGCGCTGGGCGTCCTCTCCCTTGCGAGTCCCGCGCCACGCGGTCCACTCGTTCACGGTCATCGCCATCCGGCTCAGCGGCGCCGGCAACAGGGGCAGAAGCTGCCCGTGCACCCGGTAGGGGAAGTAGTGCAGGGTGACCAGCGGGATGTCGTAGGCCTCGGCGACGTTGACCGCGGGCTGTTCGAAAATCAGACCGGTGAGAAGCAGGTCAGCGTCCTGCGCCACCGAGGCCAGCGTCCTGGTCATGTCCGCCCAGCACTCGTCGGCGAATCGCGCGGTCTCGCCGGCCATCCGGTTGAGGTCCTTGAGCTTCCAGGGAGTGCGCCCGTAAACGGTGAAGTACCGCCATTGCAGCTCGAGAATGTCCGTGGAATCCAGCCCGTAGGCGACCGCGGGAAGACCCGCGGCCTCGGCGAATCCGACGAGGTTGGGCGGGACGGCCATGAGTACGTCATGTCCTCTGCGCAGCAGCTCGCAACCGACAACCACGGCGGGCTCGATATCGCCGCGACCGCCGTAGCTGGAGAGCACAAATTTCATCGCCGGTTCTGGCCTCTCGGTCGTCCTGCGGGCACACCGTCAGCAGCAACGGACATTATTACCGGTTTTTTGACGCGGCCGTAAGCATTCGGCCATGCCGCCGGCTCAACGTTGATACGATCCCGAATCGCCGCGCCCAGGCCAAACTTTGGGCCATCACGCTGAGGAGCTCGATTTTGGCCGACAGCGCATTCTCTGCGCGCGAGACGGAACGCATCGAGTGGGACGTGATCGTGGTGGGCACCGGCATGGGCGGCGGGACATTGGGTTATCGGCTGGCCCAAGCGGGCCGCCGAGTGCTTTTCGTCGAAAAGGGCCGCTCGACACTGCCCGGGACACCAGGAACGATTCGTTCGGCGGTGCCGGAGTTGGCCGAGCCGGCGGCAGCGCGGTCCATGGCAACCTATTATGACGCCTTGGCCCGTGGCGGACGCTCGACCGACGAGGTCGAGGACATCAGCGGACGCATGCCAAAGAAGTTCATCCCCTTCATCGGCAGCGGAACCGGCGGCTCTTCCGCGCTCTACGGCATGGTGTGCGAGCGATTTTTCGCCCGGGACTTCACTCCTCGACAGAATTTCGCTGACCCCGGCGACTCCACTGTGCCGGAGGCCTGGCCGGTTAGCTACGACGAGATGCGGCCTTGGTATGCCGATGCCGAGAAGCTGTTAGGGGTCCGCGGTCAGCTCGATCCGCTGCGGCCCGAGGCCGCTGACGTCAATCTGCCTGCTGCACCGCCATTTTCGGCCGATAACCAGCCGCTGGTGGACCATCTGACAGGGCGTGGCCTTCACCCCTATCACTTGCCGATGGCCTGTGACTACACCGCCGACTGCTCCACGTGTCAGACCTACCTGTGCTCCCAGTCGTGCAAAAACGACTCGGCCCGCAATTGCGTCGAGCCCGCCGTCACCGAGCACGGTGCCCAGCTGTTGACCGAGTGTCGGGTCGTGCATCTGGAAGCCGACCGTACCGGCGTCCGACAGGTGATCTGCGAGCATCCATCCGGCCGACTTGCCTTGAAGGCGAAGGTGGTGGTCCTGGCAGCGGGCGCGTTGGCGACCCCCGTGCTGCTGCTCAATTCCCGATCGGGCGATTGGCCGCGTGGACTCGCCAACGGTTCAGACATGGTGGGCCGCAACCTGATGCGCCACCTCCTCGACCCGATCGAAGTCTGGCCAGAATCCGACTCGACAATCACGGCCGCCAACAAGGAGATCGGGCTCAACGACTTCTATTTCCACCAAGGCCAGAAATACGGAACCGTGCAGTCGTTCGGTGCGATACCGCCGATGGAATGGCTGATCAACCGCCCAGGCCCACAAGGGCGGGCGCTGCGTCTGATGAGCCCCGCGGTGCGCCGGGTCTACGAGAAATTCTTCACCGGCGGGCTGATCCTGGCCGCGATGATGGAGGACCTCCCCTATCGGGATAACCGCGTGCTGCTGTCCGACCGCCCCGGCTCCGACGGTCGCCAGCGGATGCGGATGCAATACCGTTTGCACGCAGGAGAACTCGAGCGCCACGCGACTTTCCTGCGGCTGTTCAAGGATGTGCTGAAGCCGTTTCGCACCCGCGGGCTGGGCAGCGGCAAAGACAACTCGAACATGGGCCACGTCTGCGGCACTTGCCGATTCGGCACCGATCCCGCCACCAGCGTGCTGGATGCTCAGAACCGCGCGCACGAAGTGGGCAACCTCTACGTCGTGGACACCTCGTTCTTTCCATCCAGCGCCGGTTTGAACCCGAGTCTGACGGTGGCAGCCAACGCGCTGCGGGTGGCCGAACATCTTAACGAGGCACATTTCGCTACGACGCTCATCAAGTAATCTGAGCCAGATGACGCAGAGATAAGCGACGGTTCAACCGCTTTTAACACCGCTGTCGCCCGGCGCCGGCTGATCAGCCTGAGCGCCTTTCTTCCGATTGAGGCGCGATTTCAGCTTGAGCGCGGGCTTTTCGATCAGGAACCAACTCAGCGCGGCCAACGGCAGCGTGACCGCGGCGGCAATGATCGCGAACACGGGCGGAGCCAGGAACGCAAGACCACATATGACGAGCAGTTGCTGGATCGGGAATGCGTAGATATAGACGCCGTACGACAAGTCCGTCCGAAGCGTCAAACGCTTGTTGCGGATAAGAGCACCCGACACGATGATGGCGTAAGCCAGCGGAATAGCGCCAAGCACTCGGTAGTTGGGCATGAAACTCGCAGCGAGAACGAGCACCAGACTCAGTGCGACCAGTGACCATCGCGCGGGAATCCGATCCTTGAAGTGATACAGGAGCGCACCGGCGAGAAACATGAGTCCGAACCGCGCGGCCATTCCGCTCGCCACCAACTGCTGGGTCGCTGCGTCGAGGTGCACATGCGCGCCAGGAGGAGCGTCGGTGAGATCGGCGAAGGGCGGCAGTATCGCCGACCAAACCAGCATCAACGCCACCAGCGCCGGGATCACCCACTTACGGCGCAGTACGCCGACAACACCGAGTCCAGCGATCACGATGTAGCACGACGCCTCCCAATACAGCGTCCAAAGCGAACCGTTCCACTCCCCAGCCCACGGGATCCCACCCGGCGTTCCGGCGATATCGTGTCTGGTCAACAACACCGCACTGTTTCCGAGGACGTACTCGAACGGAGCGCGCGATAACAGCAGCTTGCTGGCCGAGCCCCCCTGTATGAGCACGGCAATCGGTGCGATCACGAATGCGGTGACGGCCAAACACACCCACAACCCAGGTAGCAGGCGCAGTCCTCGGGCGAAAAAATAATCCCGAATCCGTCGTTTTCTGAACCAGCTCCACGTGATGAGGAATCCAGATATTGCAAAAAACCCGTCGACCCACCCGTCACGAAGAAGCTGGTGGATTGGCTCAAACGAAATGGTACGACCCGTCAGCGGCCACGCATGCCAAAGGATGACGCCCGTCGCCAAGATCAAACGCCACACATTGAGCGCATTGTTCTGCGGGTCGAATACCTCGCCGAGGGAGCGTTTCCACCGGCGACTAACGCTCTCGCCTTCGCTATCGCCGACGACTTCCGGATTTGCGCTCATCGTTCAGCAAACACGACCGACGCGGACGAAATCTTCCACGAGATCGGTGGCAGCAGCAGCACTTTCGGCAGGCGTCGTCACGTGGTTCGCGAACTCGCGCGCCCGCGTAAGGTATTGCGGGGCCAAAATCTTGCGCAGATCCGCGATCAGTGACTTCTCGGTCGTCGTGGCGAAGCGCCGTCCCGTGCCCACCTTCAACCGCTTGAGTTGAGTGGTCCGCAACCACTGATCAGGCAGCGTCCAGAGACCCACCTGCGGAACTCCTGACCGCAAGCACGCGGCGATCGTGCCTGCGCCGCTGTGGTGCACGACCGCGCGACAGAGCGGGAAGATCTCTGCGAAATTCACCAGGCCCACCAACTTGACATGTTCCGGGCAGGAGATCGCGCTGAGGTCAGAGGAGCCGGCACCCACCACTGCCCGCTCGCCCAACTGCGAACAGACGGCGCTGATCATGGCGATCGTGTCGGCCGGCGAGCCGAGCGGCACGCTACCGAACCCGAAGAAGATCGGCGGCGTCCCCTTGGCGATCCACGACGTGACCTCGTCGTCGGATTCCGTCGGCGACTCCAGCGTCAGGGTGCCGACGAAGGGGCGCCGGCTACCCCATGTCGCCCATTCCGCTGCCAGCCCGGGAATGAACGCATCGTCATAGGCCTGGATTTCCAAGGATCCACGGTCCGCGATGCGACCTGGCCAGGGCGTCGTTGCCTGCGGCAGCCCAAGCAAACGACGTTGCGTGTCCTCCACGTCCTTCACCACACCGCTCCAGGACATCCGCTGGTAGCCCGTCATCACGGCACGGCCCAACGGTGCCGGCAGAAGTGGCAGAACCTTCCCGTTGGCTCGCATCGGAAAGAAATCCACAGTGACCAGCGGGATACCGTGATATTCCGCGACATTGGCCGCGAACTGCTCGAAACCGTTGCCGGCGATCATGAGATCGGCGCCTTCGGCTACCGACATCAGGGTCGAGAAGGCTTCCTCGGTCCAACATCGGGTGACGATCTCCCCGATTTCTTCTCCCAGCCTGGCCAGATCCTTCGATTTCCAGGGCATCTGGAAGAAGCACGTCCAGTAGTCGCGCTGAGCGTCCATCATGACCTGCGAGTCCGTCCCCCAGGCGATCGCCGAAAGACCCGCCGCCTGGGCAAAGCCGACCACATTTGGCGGGACGACGATATGGACGTCATGGCCCCTGCGCAGCAATTCCCGGCCGATCACAATGCTGGGCTCAACATCGCCACGCACGCCGTGGCATGCCAGGACCACTTTCATCGCTGATCTAGCCTCTCAACCACGTGCGGAATGCGCACGTTCCTTCGAACACCGGTCAGTATTGCCGGCTTTTTGACGGCCAAGTAAGCGTTCGGCCAACTGGCAGGTCCCGTGCTGGTGGCCGACCAAATCGGTCAGCTCGGCTCGCGGATTGGAAGGCCGGCGGCGCGGTACACCGCGTCGATGACGCTCATGTTCTCGACCGCGTCCTGCGGCGACGTACGTACCGGTTCGCCGCGCAGCACCGCCCCGGCGAACGCTTCCAATTGGAAGGAATAGGTGGTGCGACGGGAGAACCGCTCGTTCCTCTTACCGTTGCCCGACCGGACCGAGAGTAGCGGGAAGACGTTGGGCGCCGCGGGACTGAGCCAGCGCAGCTCACCGTCATCACCCACGATTTTGGCACTCGCCCGAAACAGATTCCCCGACCACAGCGCGCACCGCAGCCGGCCGGTGTGGCCGCTGGCATACCGCAACTCGGCCGTCATAGCCCGGTCCACCTGGGGCTTCTGCAACTTCGCTTGTGCCGAAACAACTTCCGGGGTGGATCCACCGAACGTGCGGGCCATGTTTGTCACATAGCTGCCGGCATCCATCATCGCCCCGCCTGCCATGGCGTAGTTGTAGCAGTTGGCCTTGAACCTCGGCAGCAACACGCAGAGGTTGACATCCACCCTTCGCAAGGTGCCGATCTCGCCCGAGGCGATGATCTGCTCGACACGACGAGTGAGCGGGTGGTGGCGGAATTGGATCGCCTCCATCACCACGCGGTCAGACTTGGCCGACAGGTCGGCGATGTCTTGAGCCTCGGCGGCATTGGCGGTGAACGGCTTCTCGACCAGCACATGCTTGCCCGCCGCCAATGCCAACTTCGTCCACTTGCCGTGCATGCTGGTCGGTACCAGGACGTAAATGGCGTCGAGGTCAGGATCGTCGATCAGTGCCTCGTAGCTGCCATAGGCCGTCGGTATGTCGTACTTGGCGGCGAATTCGTCGGCACTGGGCTGATCACGTGACGCCACCGCCGTCACCACGACGTCGTCGTTGTCCTTAGCCGGGTTGATCATCGTCGTCGGCGCGAAGCTCGAAGCTCCCAAGATGCCGATACGTACCCGCCCAGCGCTGTCTGGCATTGCGTTCTCTCTCCTCCGTCACACCACCGCGGCGATACTAGAAGACGGGTAACTAAAAATTTCAGTTATTGACATAACCGTCAGTAACCTCACTCAAGTCGGCTGCCGCAAGGGAAGGCCGGCGGCACGGTAGACCGAGTCGATGACGGTCATGGTCTCGATCGCGTCCTCGGGTGTCGTCTTGACCGGCTCGCCCCGCAGCACCGCCCCGGCAAATGCGTCCAGCTGATAGGCATACGTGGCACGCCGCGGGAAGCGCTCGAACCGCTTCTTGCCGCCGGACCGCACGGAGAACCGATGAAAAATGTGCGGCAGCAACGGATTGATCACGCGCAACTCGCCGCGGTCACCTGTTACTCGCAGGCTTATCCTCAGAAGGTCTGCCGACCACATGGAGCAGCGGAGCCGGCCGGTGTGCCCGGCCGGAAACCGCACTTCGGCCGTCATCGCCCGGTCCACCGTGCTGTCACGCAACTTCGCTTGTGCCGAAACAACTTCCGGCGTCGAACCGCCGAACGTGCGCAGCATGTGCACCGCATAACAGCCGGCATCCATGGTGGCTCCACCGGCGAGGGAATAGTTGTAGCGGATGTCGGAGAACTTGGGCAACGGAAAGCAGAAGGCAACGTCCACCCGCTGCAGGGTGCCCAGCTCTCCCGAGGCGATGATCTCCTCAGCCCGTAAGGCGAAGGGGTGGTACCGGTAGTGAAACGCCTCCATCACCACCCTGTCCGAGCGCGCCGCCAGATCAGCGATCTCGCGAGCCTCTGCTGCATTGGCGGTAAATGGCTTCTCGCACAAGACGTGTTTGCCCGCCTCCAGCGAGGCGCGAGTCCACTTGCCATGCAAGCCATTTGGGAGCGGGTTGTACACGGCATCCACGTCCGGGTCCGCGATCAGCGCCTCATAGCTGTCGTGCACCCGAACGATGTCATGCTTGGCCGCGAAAGCCTGGGCGCGCGACACATCCCGCGCTGCCACCGCGGCCACCACAACCTCGGCGTTGTTCTTCGCCGGATTGATCAGCGCCTCCGGCGCTATTTGGGCTGCCCCCAGGACACCGATCCGTACCGGCCCCCGGCCGTCAGTCATGCGCGCGATGCTAACACCTGGCCTGCAGCCCAGGACGCGAAGAGTCTGAGCCCTCCCCGGGCGCAACGGTCGTCACAACCATTACGGATCGAGGCCAGCACATTGTCGCTACACTCTGGCCGTGTTTTCCGCTCGAGCGTTGCGCCGCCTAACGGCCCGGCGTCGCACGAACAGAACCACACACGAGGCGAAGCCGCCGACACGAATCGTGGTGGTCTCCAACGTAAGCAGCTTCGGTGGGGGCGGTGTAGTCGATTTCCGCGACATACTCTTCGCAATCCGTCGACAGCGACCGGATGTTCATCTGGTCGCTGTCCTCCCACAAAGAGGAGACGTATCGCAGCGGTGCGCGCACGACGGTATCGAAACGAAGATCGCCTGGACTCCGTGGTGGGGTTTTGGAAAATGGTCGCGGTTCCGATACGTCGATCCGCACGTGGTGATCGGCTGGCTTCCCTATACCGTCATACTTCTGCCCGGCATCGTGCAGGCGCTGGTGTACTTCAGCCGACAACGTCCGACGATGGTCTTGACCAATACGATGACCATCCCCTCGCACGCTATCGCCGCCAAGATCCTCGGCATCCCGCACCACTGGATCATCCGCGAGTTCGGGAGGGACGACCATCAACTCTGGTTTCTGTTCGGCTATCGCAGAACCGTGCGACTGGTCGGGTGGCTGTCGGAGTCGGTGATCTGCAACTCGCACGCGGTCGAGCAAGCGATGCTCGACCTGGACCCCACGATGACGGCGAACGTGATCTACCCCGTCGTCGACAGCGCAATGGGCACGCCGCCACAGCGGCAGCCCGGCGAGCGCATGCGCACCGTCCTCGTCGGTTACCTTTCCGACGCCAAGGGGCAAAAGCTGGCCATCGAAGCTATTGCCATCGCTCGAAAAGCTGGCATCGATATCGAGCTGACGCTGGTAGGTGCTGGAAGTCACCAACCGTTTCGCAACCTTGCGCGGCATTTGGGCGTCGACGACTTGGTAACCATCGACGGACCGACCCGCGATGTCCCAAGTTACTGGGCCGCCGCCCATATCGGTTTGATGTGCAGCCAATGCGAGGCGTTCGGTCGCGTGACCGTGGAGGCGATGAGGGCCGGGCTCCCCGTCTGCGGGACCAATTCCGGTGGCACCCCGGAGATCATCGAACCGGGGGTCGCCGGACTATTGAGCCCGACCGGAGACGCCGACGCCCTCGCCACCAACCTGATGACACTCGAAGCCGACGAAGACCTCCGCCGCCGTCTCGCCAAAGGCGCACAGAAGTCTTCGCAGCATTTCCAGCGCGACCGTCACGACGACGAACTCGCCACCTTTCTCGGCCTGCGTTGATAGCATCCCGAATCGCCCAGAACAGGCCGGCAGTGGGCCTTAGCACCGAGGAGCCAGATAGTGCCTGAGGGCGAATTGACCGGGCGCGAGGCGGAGCGCATCGAGTGGGACGTCATCGTCGTCGGCGCCGGGATGGGTGGCGGCATGCTCGGGCAACGGCTGGCACGCGCGGGCCGCCGAGTGCTTTTCGTCGAAAAGGGCCGCTCGACACTGCCCGGCACTGAAGGCACGATTCGCGCGGCGATGCCCGAAATGGCCGAGCCACAGGCGTCCCGGTCGAAGAAGACCTACTACGACACCCTCGCCCGGGCAGGGCGCAGCAACGACGAAATCACTGATATCAGTGGGCGATTCCCGAGAAAGTTCGTGCCATATATCGGCGCCGGTCCCGGCGGATCGTCGGCGCTCTACGGCATGGTCTGCGAACGGTTCTTCGTCGACGACTTCGCGCCTCGCCAATTCTTCACCGATCCCGGCGAATCCACCGTCCCCGAGTCGTGGCCGATCTCCTACGAACAGCTGGCGCCCTGGTATGCGGAGGCCGAGAAGCTTCTCGGGGTGCGCGGCCAGCCGGATCCTCTGCGGCCAGAGTCGGCCGATGTCAGGCTGCCTGCCGCACCACCGTTTTCCGCCGACAATCAGCCGTTGGTGAACTATCTGGCAGGGCGAGGCCTGCATCCCTATCACTTGCCGATGGCCTGTGACTACACCGACGACTGCGCGACGTGCCAGGCGTACCTCTGCCCCAAGGGGTGCAAGAACGACGGCGCCCGCGCCGGTGTGCTGCCCGCCGTCACCGAATACGGCGCTGAGCTGCTCGCCGAATGCCGAGTCTTGCGACTCGAGTCAGACCGCACCGGCGTGCGACAGGTGATCTGCCAGCGCCGCAACGACATGCTGGCCCTGAGAGGCAAAGTGGTGGTGCTGGCGGCCGGCGCGCTGGCCACCCCCGTGCTGTTGCTCAATTCCCGGTCCGGGGATTGGAACCGCGGGCTGGCCAACGGTTCAGACATGGTGGGCCGTAATCTCATGCGCCACGTCATGGACTGGATCGAGATCTGGCCACAACGCGGCAGCAAGATCACCGCCGAGAACAAGGAGATCGGGCTCAACGACTTCTATTTCATCGACGGCCAGAAGTACGGCACGGTGCAATCAGCCAGCTCGATGGCCTCGTTGGCACCGCTCGACATGATGATGAACCAGCCGGGCTTCGTGTCGAAGGCGCTGCGCTGGAGTAGCCCCATTGCGCGGCCGATCTACGACAGGGTGATCAGCGGCGGACTCGTCCTGGCCGCGATCATGGAAGACCTGCCCTATCGGGACAACCGCGTCCTGCCAAGCGATCGGCCGACTGTCGACGGACGCCAGCGGCTGCGACTTCAGTACCGCTTGCATCCCAACGAAATTGAGCGGCGCGAGGTGTTCTTGAGCGCGCTGAATGAGGTGTTGCAGCCGTTCCGGACACTCACGCTGCGCACGGGTGAGAACAACGGAACCCTGGGCCATGTCTGCGGCACCGTCCGGTTCGGGACCGATCCGGCCACCAGCGTGCTGGACCCGCAGAACCGCGCACACGAGGTGGACAACCTGTATGTGGTTGACGCATCGTTCTTCCCGTCCAGCAGCGGCATCAACCCGAGCCTGACCGTGGCAGCCAATGCGTTACGGGTCGCCGAACACATCAGTGAAGTGCACTTCGCTAACTGACATAGCATCGCCACCTTTATCTGCTCGTGCGCGACTCCGGCCCAGTCGACGCGCCCGCCATCGTGTTCCTGCACGGCGGAATCATGAGCGGGTGGATGTGGGAGCCGGCACACTGCCCGCCGACTAGTGGTTAGGCCGGTTCGCGGACAGGAAGGCCGGCGGCGCGATAGATCGCATCGATGACCGTCATGTTCTCGACCGCGTCCGCCACGGACGTCCTGACCGGCTCGCCACGCAGCACCGCCGCGGCGAACGCATCCAATTGATACGCGTAGGTTGCACGCAACGGAAACTTCTCGTCGCGTTTGCCGTCGGAGGATCGAACCGAAAACCGCTGGAACGGTTGCAGCGGATGCAGCCGCAGCTCGCCGCGGTCACCGACCACTTTGGTGCTGTAATGCGGAGGCTCGGCGGACCACATCGAACAGTGCAGCCGGCCAGTGTGCCCGCCGGCGAACCGCAACTCGGCCGTCATCACCCGGTCAATCAGCGGGCCGCGCAGTTTTGCCTGTGCGGAAACAACTTCCGGGGTCGAACCGCCATATGTGCGAACGGTGTCAACGATATATGACCCGAGATCCATCGTTGCCCCGCCGCCGAGCGGATAGCTGTAGCGGGAACCCGAGAAGTCGCGCAGCCAATAGCAATTGACTGCCTCGACCCTCTGAATCGTTCCCAGTTCTCCTGAGGCGAGGATCTGTTCGATCCGCACCGACGCAGGGTGATAGCGATGATGAAGACCCTCCATCACCACGCGACCCGAGGCAGCCGCGAGGTCGGCTATCTCCCGGGCCTCGGCAGCATTGGCGGCGAGCGGCTTTTCCACCAGCACATGCTTGCCCGCTTCGAGCGCGGCACGAATCCACTTGCCATGCAGGGCGTTTGGCAACGGGATGTACACCGCGTCAACTCCGGTATCCGCGATCAGCGCTGCATAGCTGTCGTGCACCCGTGGGATGCCGTATTTGGCGGCATAGGCGCGGCCGCGCACCACATCGCGCGCGGCCACCGCGGCAACCTCGACCTCAGCGTTGCCCTGTGCCGGCTTGATCACCGCCGTTGGCGTGACACCCGCCGCCCCGAGAACTCCGATCCGTACCAAACCGTCAGGCATGCGCTACTTGCGCCACAGCACGCCCGTGCCGTCGATATCGATGATCTCCGCCGTTATCCCATGCTGCGTGCGGTAGTCGGTGACGGCCTGCTCGCATGCCTTCACCGCCAGATAGTCATCGACGATGCAGAAGCCACCGGGCGACAGACGCGGGTAGAGCGCGTCGAGAGCCTGAATCGTGGACTCGTAGAGGTCGCCATCAAGCCGCAACACAGAGATGGCATCGATCGGGGCGTCCTGCAGCGTGTCTTTGAACCAGCCCGGGAGAAAGCGGACTTGGCCATCCAGCAGCCCATAGCGCTCGAAGTTCTTCTTGACGTCGGCTTCCGACACACCCAGGATGCCTGCGGCGAGCTCGGCCCGAATTCCCTTGTCCGCCTTGTAGTTCACCGTGTCCGAGCGCGGGACACCCTGGAAGGAGTCACACAGCCACACGTTGCGGGTGGTGTCGCCGTAGGCGGCCAAGACCGCCCGCATCAAGATGCACGCGCCACCGCGCCACACGCCGGTTTCGACGAGATCACCGGGGACATCTTCGGCCAGTACCGTTTCCACACACTCCTGCAGACTGGTGAGCCGCTTCATCCCGATCATCGTCTCGGCCTCGGCCGGCCAGTCCAGGCCCGCTTCGCGCAGGTTTTGATCACGCACGCCCGCACCGCGAAGTTTGGGACCGAAGGTGTTGGCCGCCTTGAGCAGGAGGCGCCGGCGCAACGGCCAGTCGGAGGGCATCCGCTCATGCATCCCGAACCTGGTCAAGTTACGTCGGAGCAGGTCGAGGTACAGCGAACGCACGTCGTAGTCGGTGATGGTCAAAATGGCCCTATCTCGCTTGCCGGCAATTCGGCGCTGAGTCTAAACTTGCAGCGCCGTCAATTTACGGCGTTTCCCCGGATCGGATCGTCACGTCAGCCAACCTGCTGGCGAAGGGCGAAATCTTCCAGGAGGTCGGCAGCCTTTGTCACACTGTCGGCGGGGCTGATCATCCGGGCCGCGACCTCACGCGCGCGGGTGAGGTAATCCGGCGCCAGGATCGTGCGCAGGTCGGTAACCAGCGTCTTCTCCGTGGCGGCCGTAAAGCGCCGCGAAGCCCCCACCTTCAGTCCCTTGACAGCGGCTCCCCAGATCACCTGGACGTCGGCCATCCACAGGACCAGCGTCGGGACGCCGGCGCGAAGGCCTGCCGCCGTGGTGCCCGCCCCGCCGTGGTGAACGACCGCCCGGCACGACGGAAAGATCGTCGCGTAATTCACCGCACCCACCACCTTGACGTGGTCGAACTGCGGGACATTACTGAAGTCGGTCCAGCCGGCACACACCAGCGCCCGCTCACCCACCTGAGCGCACGCACCCGCGATCATCCGGATCATGTCGGCGGGCGACTCCACTGGGATGCTGCCGAACCCGAAGCAAATCGGCGGCGTCCCCGCCCCGATCCATGACATGACGTCTTCGTCCGCTTCGGTCGCCAGCTCCAGCGTGAGTGTGCCGACAAAGGGCCGCTGGTCACGCCATTGCGCCCACTCGGCGGCCAGCCCAGGGAAGAGCACCTCGTCATAGGCCTGGATCTCCAGCAGTTCGCGTTCGGCGATCCGATCCGGCACGGGACCTGTCGCCGGCGGGAGGCCCAGCTCACGCCGCGTCACGCCAACGACGTTCTTCACGCCGCGCCAGATCAGCCACTCATATAGCTTCATCGCTGTGCGGAGCACCGGCGCAGGTAGATTCGGTAAGAGCCGACCGTTGACCCGCATCGGGAACCACAGCACCGTGGCCAGCGGGACACCGCAGTATTCCGAGACGTCGAACACGAGTTCCTCGTAGCTGACGCCCGTCACGAGCACATCGGCTCCACCCGCTACCGATGTGAGCGTCCTGCTCATCTCGGTCCACGCTCGCATGCCGGGCTCCCGAGACTCACGGAAGTATTTCTGCACATCCCGGACTCTCCAGAAGTTGCGAAAAAAGTACCCCCAGAAGTCGCGGGTATCTTCTAGCCACGCCTGGGTGTCGGGTCCGTATGAGATCGCCGCGAGGCCAACCGATTCGGCCGAGCCGATCAGGTCGGGCGGGACGGCGATGAGCACATCGTGGCCGCGTCTTATCAGCTCACGGCCGATAGCGATGCCGGGCTCGACGTCCCCACGGGTTCCGTAGAAAGCCAGCACAATTTTCATTCGACTATGCCCATGTCCCTTTGCGTCGGTGAGCCAGCGCCAGGGTCTCGAGACCCAGCTTCACGACGAACGGCGGCAACAGCCGGTCGAGGTTCTCGTACCGACGCGCGTCCTTGAACGCCTGCCCAAAGCCACGTGCGCTCGCCCCATAGGCCTTGTAGACACGATCCAGCGCTGCCTCATCCACGTGCTCGTCCCGTGCGGCCGCCGCCAGCGTTTCGTAGACCGCGCTGATCCAATCCGTACCAAAGGGCTCAGTGACCGGGCCACGGTTCTGGTGGTGCCGAAGGCTTGGCGTGAGGAATGCGTCGACCACTGCTTCGTCTTGTGCGTCGAGATCGATTGCGAGTGCAGTGGAAATTCGCTTGACCTCGCGGCGCCAATCCTCGAGGAGGTTGTTGTATTCGATGAATACTCGCGGCACGCCACGAGTGTCGCGTTCGGCCAGCAGGCTGTATTTGAGCCACCACGCGGTGGTGAGCTCAGGCGAGGAATCGACGTAGTTCTGCTGGCCGGCCCGTTTCTCCAGCGACCCGATGATCTCGTCCGGATTGCGCACGGCTATCACGGTCGCGACGGCGAAGCCGGCCTGCCGCGCCCCCTCGAACCAGATGCCGGACACCGCCGTCGTCTTCGGCTCCTTGATGACCACAACCGGCGCTGGGGACAATCCGCTGAGATAGTCCTTCACCTTGGCGACCCAGGCCGCGTTGCGTTCGACATCGAACAAGCCGTCATCGTGCGGCGTCAGGGCCATGTCGTACCCGGAGCTGCCGTGGTCGTGCAGGATCGCCTGGTTGAGGGTGATGACTTCGCGCGGTTCGAAAAAGCCGCGCGGGTTCTCCGAAGTGGCGCCCAGCAGACCTGGCGGCAGCGCGCCGCCGCACAGGGAGAGAACACGTGCCAGCGCCGACGTGCCAGACCGGCCGTTGCCCAACACAAAGAGCGCTACCGGGCGACTCCGCGTCTGCGACGGCGGGGCCTCTTGAGGATTCTCGGCACTGGGCCGGCTTGTGGTCACCGCCGCAGAATAGGGTTCTCGCGAGCGCTTCGACAAGAAATTGCGCCATTGCGGTACCCCGCTCAACCTCGCAAAATCGAACAACCGGTCAGCTACTCTGACGCTCGTGTCAATTCAAGACCGTCTCGCACACGCGTCCAACGGCGATGCACGGCTGGACAATCGGCTCGTTTTGATGGATCAAGCCTTCTATTCCGGGCATCACGCCGCCGGCCAGCGGGAAGTAATGCAGGTCGGATGGGTGTATCAGCACGCGGTCGACCTTGACGCGCTGGAACGGTTTCGCCAGAAACTCAGCCAAGGGATGATGGGGCGGCTCATCGAGCGCTCACCGGTGCCATTCGGCCGGTGGCGGTGGGTATCGGACCCCAATCCGGCCCCACTCGATATCGCTGAGGCCGTTCGCCCGCGAGATGAGCTCGGTGACTGGTTCGACGAGTGCACGCAACTCCCTATCGACCCGGAATCGGGACCCGGCTGGCGTATCAGCGTGGTCCGCCTCGGCGACGGCTCGACCGCTATCAGCCTGGTGCTGTCCCACTACGTCATCGACGGCATCGGCGCGGCAGTCGCGGTGACCCAGGCGCTCCTCTCCCTGCCCGTCGATCTTGGCTACCCACCCCCTCGGTCGCGCTCTCGACTGCAGGCCCTTGTTCAAGACGCCCGCGAAACTGCACGGGACGCCCCGGATACTGGACGGGCATTTCTCGCCGCGGTGAAAGAGGCCCGACGCCGCCAGCAGGATGTTGTCCACACTCAGGCGCAGGCGTCGTTGCCGGCCCCGCCAACCAGCGGTGCGGGCGACCCCGTGATCGTGCCCAACATCTGGATCCGAATCCGGCTGGACGAGTGGAATGCGCGTGCGGAGGCTTTGGGCGGGACGGTGAGCGCGCTGGCTGCGGCGTTCACCGCGAGACTCGACCGGCACATGGGACGCAAGCACGGGGATGCCGACGATGTCAGATTGCTGCTCACCGTCAACACCCGCACCATGGACGATGCGCGGGCGGTCGCCGTCTCGTTCGTCCGGGTCGGCATCGACCCGGCGGGGGCGACGACCGATCTCACTGATGCCCGGGCCGCCATAAAACGGGCGCTCAAGGATGCGAAAGACACCCCCGATGAATCAGCGGAGCTTGTCGCCCTGACGCCATTCACACCCAAGCGGGCGTGGAAGCATCTGATGGACTACGCGGTCAGCGACCCGGAGCAACCGGCTGTGTGTTCGAATCTCGGCGACACAGGTCCGGCGGCGAGCCGCCCCGATGGCACGCTCAGCGACGGGATGTTCGCTCGAGGGGCCAGCCAGAACGTCACGCGAGGCTGGCTTGAGCGAACGGGCAGCCAGTTGCACGTTTTCGTCGGCACCTCGAACGAGATGAACCAGGTTGGCGTCTGCGTCCGTGGCTACCAATCAGGATCTGTGACTACCAAGTCCGAGTTACGGGAGTTGGCCGAGCGCACGCTGACTGAATTCGGCCTCACCGGCGAGATCGATTAGTGAATTCGTCTCCAAGTGGGCCGTGGCCCCACACCGCCCTTTTGCTTGCGGACGCGTTAATTTAGCCAGCCTGGAAGCCGGATGCGAGTTAGCTACCAGTGCAGCAGTGCGTAAGCGCGTGAGCGTATACCCACTGTTGCATCTCGAAAGAGCCCTTACGGAGGCCATCAGCATGATTGACTCTCGTCGAGATCGGTCGCGCACTCCGCGACTCCGCTCGTTTGCGGGGATCGCCGGACGAGTGGACTGTGACGCCCGCCACATCGGCGGTAATCGGAAGTACCGCGTCGATGTGTAGCTGTGCTCTCCATCCGACGGCTGGCACTAGGAACGGAAACGCTTGGAAGATGGGAAAGGTCGTCTTGCGGTGATCGATGGACGTTTGCCCGACGTTGAGCAAACTCAGCCCGATGTCACCGACACACCCCGCGAGGACGACCCTCCGGAGCCTGCCGAGCGACCCTCGCCCCCACCCGCAGCGGGTGGTCGACCTCGCAAAGGCAGGCGAGATGGGGGACTCGTGTCCACATTGGTGAAGCGATTGTGGATTCCGCTGGTCGTCGTCGCCGTGCTCGCAGGCGGCGGGCTCACCGTGTCGCGCCTACACGGCATATTCGGATCCGAGAAATCCCTCTCCTATGGCGACACCAAGAGCGACAAGGGCAAGCCCTACAACCCCAAGAAGATGAAATACGAAATCTTCGGACCACCGGGAACCTCGGCCCAGATCAGCTATTTCGACGAAAACGGCAACCCGGTGCATACAGACGCGACGCTGCCGTGGTCATTGGAATTCCCGATCTCCCCCGCAGCGGGTATTGGAAGCATCGCCGCACAGGCCGACAGCGACACCGTCGGCTGCCGGATCTCCGTGGACGGCGTCGTCAAGGACGAGAAGACCACGACTCATGAAGTGAGTTCCTTTATCTCCTGTCTGCTGAAGGCCGCATGAGTAACCATCAGTTGCAGGCGCGCCGCCCATTCGTTGCGGATACGATCCGCCGATTCTCGGCACTCGTCATCTTGGGCTGGCTGGCGATCGTCGTCGGCTTGACCCTCGGAGTTCCCACCTTGGAGCAGGTCGAGGCGGAGCACGCGGTATCGCAAAACCCGACCGATGCGCCGTCATTCATGGCGTCACAGCGCATGTCCGAGGTTTTCGAGGAAACGTCCTCCGGCGCCCCGGTAATGATCGTGCTGGAAGGTCAGCAGCGCCTCGGCGACGACGCACACGAGTACTACGACCGGCTGATCCGCCAGTTGCGAAGCGACACCAAACACGTAGAGCACATCCAGAACTTCTGGGGTGATCCGCTCACCAGTGCGGCCGCAGAGAGCGATGACGGTAAGGCCGCATACGTTCAGATAGCTGTCACCGGCAAACCCGGTGACGCCGCAGCCAACGAGTCGGTCCAAGCCGTGCAGCACATCGTCACGGAGACTCCGGCGCCGCCAGGGATCAAAACGTACGTCACCGGCCCCGCGGCGCTCGCCGCCGATGTAAGCGTCAGCGGCAATAGCACGGTCACCACCATCACGTTGGTGAGCATCGCCGTCATCTTGGTGACGCTGCTCATCGTCTACCGCTCGCCCCTGACCGTAATTGCGTTGTTGCTGGTGGTCTTCGTCCAGTTGCAAGCCGCCCGCGGAATCGTCGCACTGCTCGGCCACCACGAAATCATCGGACTGACCAGCCTCGGGGTAAACCTGATGGTGGCCCTCGTGATCGCGGCTGGAACGGATTACGGGATCTTCTTCATCGGGCGCTATCACGAGGCGCGCCTGGCCGGCGAAGACCGGGAGACGGCGTTCTACACGACGTACCACGGAGTCGCCCATGTCGTGTTGGCCACCGGCCTGACAGTCGCCGGTGCCACCTTCTGCCTCAGCTTCACCCGACTCCCCGCCTTCCAAGCCCTTGGCGTGCCCTGTGCCGTAGGCATCTTGGTCGCCGTCGCGGTCGCCCTCACCCTTGTTCCGGCCGTCATTGCCGTCGGCAGCCGTTTCGGCCTGTTCGAGCCCAAACGGACTGCCAACACTCGTGGATGGCGACGAATAGGAACGGCGATCGTCCGTTGGCCTGGGCCCATCCTCATCGCATCGTTGGCAATCACGCTGGTCGGACTGTTGACCCTGCCCGGATTCAAGCCCGACTTCAACGACCAGCACTTCCTGCCCAAGAACATTCCCGCCACTCAAGGCATCAACGCAGCAGCCCGACACTTTCCGCCGTCAGCGATGATGACCCCCGAAATCCTGATGGTGGAGACCGATCATGATCTGCGCAATTCAGCAGATTTCCTCGTGTTGAACAAGCTGGCGAAGGCCGTCCTCGCCGTTCCGGGTATTGAAAAAGTTCAGGCCGTCACGCGTCCCGAGGGAACGCCGATCGCCCACACGACGATCCCGTATCTGATGAGCGCGCAGCAGGCCGGCCAGCAGCAGTTCATGTTTTTCCAGAAACAGCGCATGGAGGACCTTCTCACTCAGGCCGATCAATTAGGGCAAACGATCACCATCATGTCGCATATGTACGACTTGATGAAGCAGTTGGCGGACACGATGCACCAAATGGTCAAGAGCACGCATGAGATGGCTGACATCACTATGCAATTGCGTGACCATATTGCCGACTTCGAAGATTTCTTCCGGCCCATTCGAAATTACCTCTACTGGGAACCGCACTGCTTCGACATTCCGCTCTGCTGGTCAATCAGAAGTATCTTCGACGTCCTCGACGGGGTCGACGGGCTGACCGATAAACTGCAACAGCTGACCGCAAATCTCGATCAAATGGACGTCATCATGCCGCAGCTGCTCGCGCAGTTCCCGGAGATGATCGCGATCATGACGAGCATGCGGGGAATGCTGCTCACCATGCACAGCACCATGTCGGGCGTCTTCGGCCAGATGGACGACAACAGCACGAATTCGACCGCCATGGGTAAGGCGTTCGACGCCGCGCAGAACGATGATTCGTTCTACGTTCCGCCGGAGGTCTTCAAGAACGAGGACTTCAAGCGGGTCATGAAGATCTTCATCTCACCCGACGGCACGGCCGTCCGCATGCTCATCTCCCAAAAAGGCGACCCCACCTCACCCGACGGGATCGGCCGAGTTGATGCAATAAAGAGCGCGGCCGAGGAGGCCCTCAAAGGCACCCCGCTGGAGGGCTCACCAATCTCTCTCACCGGTACCGCGGCCCTCGTCAAAGACACGGTCACTGGCACGAAATACGATCTGATCATCGCCGTCGTTTCTGCCCTGTGCCTGATCTTCGTCGTGATGCTGATCATGA
This sequence comes from Mycobacterium sp., assembly GCF_965229105.1. Taxonomy (GTDB): domain Bacteria; phylum Actinomycetota; class Actinomycetes; order Mycobacteriales; family Mycobacteriaceae; genus Mycobacterium. Next base: position 3,017,204 of record NZ_OZ245858.1, on the reverse strand, counting down.
CGAGAAGCTTAATTGCCGCCATGGTTATCGTCGGAACGGTACTGCTTTCATTGGGTGCATCATTCGGCTTGGCTGTTTTCATCTGGCAATATCTGCTCGGAATACAGTTGCACTGGTCCGTGTTCGTGATGACGGTGATCATTCTTCTGGCCGTCGGCTCTGATTACAATTTGCTGCTGGTCGCACGAATGAAGGAAGAACTCCATGCCGGTATCAATACCGGCATCATTCGCGCGATGGCGGGCACCGGCAAAGTCGTGACCACTGCGGGCCTCGTGTTCGCCTTCACGATGGCGTCGATGATTGTCAGCGACGTGATCAGCATTGGCCAGGTCGGTACGACGATTGCCGTCGGGCTGCTGTTCGACACCTTGGTCGTGCGCGCGTTCATGACACCATCCATCGCCGCACTGCTGGGCCGCTGGTTCTGGTGGCCACAACAGGTTCGTCCCCGCCCCGCCAGCACGATGCTGCGCCCCACCGGACCGCGTCCGTTGGTGCGCGCGTTGTTGCAGAACCAAGAGCGGTAAGTGACGGACACCCAACTCGCAGCGCAGCCGGCCGAACCGACCACCCCGATCCGTCGACCGGCGATAGCGCGGATGATCCGCACACTGTCACCGGTCATCGTTCTGGCGTGGTTAGCGGTCACCGTTCTGGTGACGTTCTTCGTTCCCTGGCTGGAGACCGTCAGCCGCGACCATTCCGTGCCGATGGCACCGCAGGACGCGCCATCGGTGATCGCGATGCAGCACATGGGGAGCAACTTCAAGGAGTCTGACTCCGACAGTTTCGCCATGCTGGTGATGGAAGGGCAGCAGGAGCTCGGCGCCGAAGCGCACACCTACTACGACGAACTGATTCGTGCGCTGAAGAGCGATACGAAACATGTCCAGCACGTACAGGATCTGTGGAGTGATCGACTCACCGCGTCCGGCGCGCAAAGCAAAGACGGCAAGGCCGTCTATATCCAATTGAATCTGGCCGGCAACACCGGAACGACGTTGGGCCAGCAGTCAATTGCCGCGGTCCGCAACATCGCCGAACAGACTCCGGCTCCGCCCGGCATCAAGGTGTACGTGACCGGACCCGCGGCACTGGTGTCCGATATGCAGCATGCGGGCGACCACTCCATGATCAAGATGACCGCTGTCGGCGCTGTCATCATCTTGGTGGTCCTGCTTTTCGTCTACCGTTCGATAGTCACGGTCCTGGGACTGTTGCTCACGGTCGGTCTCGAGGTTCTGATCGCCCGTGGCGCTGTCGCATTTCTGGCCGATCACAACGTCATTGGCCTATCCACGTTTGCCACCAGCCTGCTGGTAGGCCTGGCGATGGCGGCCGGAACCGACTACGGGATCTTCTTCTTTGGTCGCTACCAGGAAGCGCGTCAGGCGGGCGAGGACATCGAGACCGCCTACTACAGCACCTTCCGCAGCGTCGCGCCCGTCGTCCTGGGTAGCGGTTTAACCATTGCCGGCGCAATGCTGTGCCTGAGCGCGACCCGGATACCGATCTTCCAGAGCATGGGCATTCCTTCCGCGGTGGGTCTGTTCGTCGCCGTCGCCGTCGCGGTCACCTTGGTTCCTGCGCTTCTTGCCATCGGAGGCCGCCTAGGACTGTTCGATCCCAAGCACCGGATCAAAACTGCGCGGTGGCGGCGGATCGGCACGGCGGTGGTTCGTTGGCCCGTTCCGATTCTCATCGCGACCATAGCGATCGCCCTGGTTGGCCTGCTTGCGCTGCCCGGCTATCAAACCAGCTACAACGATCGGCTGTACATTCCACAGGATCTTCCGGCGAACGTCGGGAACGCTGCCGCCGATCGCCATTTCTCCCAAGCGCGGATGATGCCCGAAATTCTGATGATCGAATCCGATCACGATATGCGGAATCCGGCCGATTTCCTTGTCCTGCATAAATTGGCCAAGGCGATTTTCAAGGTACCCGGCATCTCCCGGGTACAGGGAATAACCCGACCCGAGGGCACACCGATCGAGCACACCTCGGTGCCATTCCTGATGGACATGCAGAACGCGGGTATGCAGAGCAGCATTAATTTCCTCAAGGCCCGCATGACCGACCTGCTGGCGCAAGTCAAGATGCTCGACAGACAAATCGTGTTGATGAAGCGCATGTATGAACTCCAGAAGCAACTCAACGACATTACGCACGACTCATTCGTCACGACGAAAGAAATGTCGCAATTGGTCAAATTGCTCATGGGCAGCGCGGCTGACTTCGACGACTTCTTCAGGCCAATCCGCGCTTATCTATATTGGGAACCCCACTGCTACGACATTCCCATTTGCTTCGCAACTCGATCGCTATTCGACGCCATCGATGGCATCAGCCAGCTGAATGACAAGCTCAAAGAGACACTCGTCCAGTTCGCGACATTGGACGAGCTGATGCCCCAGCTCACCGCACAGATCCCGCAGATAATCACGATCATGGAGGGCATGCGGGACATGCTGCTGAAAATGCACAGCACCATGTCCGGCACGTTTGGCGTGTTGGACGACTCAAACACGAATACCGGCGCCATGGGGCAGGCATTCGACGCCGCGCAGGACGACGACTCCTTCTATCTGCCGCCTGAGGTTTTCCAAAACCCGGATTTCCAGCGGGCGATGAGCGCCTACCTGTCCCCCGACGGGAAATCCGCGCGATTCATCATTTCGCACAAGGACGACCCCGCGTCCCCGGCAGGTATAGCCAGCATCTCCCAGATACGAACGGCCGCCGAGGAAGCCCTCAAGACCACTCCGCTGCAGGGCGCAAAGATCTCTATCGCCGGCACCGCAGCGACGTTCAAAGACTTCAGCGACGGCTCCAAATACGACCTCTGGATCGCGGCGGTCGGCGCACTCTGCCTGATCTTCATCATCATGCTGATCATCACCCGCAGCCTGGTCGCAGCCCTGGTCATCGTGGGCACGGTGGCGCTTTCGTTGGGTGCGTCATTTGGGCTGTCGGTGCTGCTCTGGCAATACATTCTGGGCATCAAATTGCACTGGATGGTGCTACCGATGTCGGTGATCGTGCTCTTGGCCGTCGGCTCCGACTACAACCTGCTCCTGGTATCCCGAATAAAAGAAGAACTGTCCGCGGGTATCAACACCGGCATCATCAGGGCCATGGGCGGCACCGGCAAGGTCGTGACCAACGCCGGCCTGGTGTTCGCGTTCACCATGGCCGCGATGGTCGCCAGCGATCTGCAGATCATCGGTCAGGTCGGTACCACCGTTGGCCTGGGCCTGCTGTTCGACACCCTGGTCGTGCGGTCGTTCATGACACCGACCATCGCCGTGTTGCTCGGACGGTGGTTCTGGTGGCCACAGATCGTTCGGCCGCGGCCGGCAAGTCAAATGCTCCGGTCCGAAGGGACCCGCCAGATGGTGCGGGAGTTGCTGCACCTAGACGAATACGACGACGACGCGGTGACAGCCAAGTTTCCCAAATCGCCTGTCTAGCAATGCACTCCGCCTAATTGCCTTTACTGACCACATACATGGCTTGCCCGGGAATCCGGAGAATCCGAATACGCCGAGGCGGCTGCGCGAAGCCCGCCTCCCGAAGCCAGCTGTACAACCTCTCCGGGGGATGCACCTGTGACCCGGAGCTGAGGTACATGAACAGTCCCAGGACGTTGGCCTGCGCCGAGCTACGCCGGTTCGGCTCGGCGAAGGCGTCCATGACGGCCAACATCCCGCCCGGCGCGAGCGCGTCATGGATCCTGCCGAAGAGCGTGACGATCTGATCGGCGGTGAGGTGGTGCAGAAGGTTGAAGCACAGTACGACGTCGTACCCGTCGCCCAGATCGTCTGTCGTGGCGTCTCCGTCGCGGTGCGTCACCCGGTCGGACATTCCGGCTTTGGCGATGACCTCGCGGCCGATCTCAGCGCTGCCAGGCAGGTCGAACACCGTGGCGCTCAGCTGCGGATAGCGGCGGCACAGTTGCGCCGAATACCAGCCGTGGCCGCCACCGATGTCCAGCAGGGTTCGCGAATGAGCAGGCAACACAAGCTTTTTGGCGACTTCGTCAGCGCTGAGCCTGGCGAGTTCAACCTGTCCGCCGATGTACCGCCGCCAGTAGGGATCTCCTGGCGGCGCATCGTGATGCCCGGCGGGCTGTCCGCTGCGAGTTACCTCGTCCAGCTCCGACCACCACGACCAGTAATCGGACGTGCCGGCCACATACTGCGCGACCGACAACGCGGACTCGGGGTCCAACCAGCGCCGTGACGCGCGACTGAGCCGGTAGCGCCCGGCCCGGAATGTGACGTGACCGCCCGATCGCAGACAGTCGAGCAGGAGCTGGGTCGGCACCGGATCAAGATCAAGATCCGCGGCGAGATCGGCCGCGCTCGATGGTTGCCGCGCCAGGCGGGCGGTGATGCCGGTCCGGACCGCGGTGGTGACGACCGCTGAGAGCGCCATCCCACCCCATGCCTCGGCAGCGGCGGTCGGAACGATGCCCGCCCGCAGTGCCAGCCACTCGGCCGGGTTGGCGCCGCGCAGAGCAAGCCTCACCTTTTGCGATTTTTCGTCACGGAATTTACTACCATGTCAAATGCTCTATTCCATGCCGACTTACGGATTCTGGCGCCGCATACGCGCAGACACGAGGGGAGACCGACGATTACGGTCCGCACTCGGACAGCGCCCTTCGTCGTGAGCCGCACGCGAGCACTCATCATCGCCAGCCACCCGGGACCGTCGCTGGCCATCACGGCCATCACCACCGTGTTGGCGGCGCAGGCGGCACCTCACGGCATCGGCCCCGCACTGACGGCGCCCGCGATGCTCGCCGGCCAGCTTTCTATCGGCTGGTCCAATGATGCCGCGGACGCGGGCCGAGACGCTGCGGCGGGCCGGACAGACAAGCCGGTCGCCAGCGGTGCGATCAGTGTTCGCGCGGTGTGGATAGCCGCCGGTGTATCGCTGCTTGCCGCGCTGGCCATGGCGCTGTTCATCAGCGTGCTGACCGCGCTCATCCTGGCGGTGATCGTCGGGGCAGCGTGGGCCTACAACCTCGGACTGAAGTCGTCGCCGGCGTCGGGCCTGATGTACATCCTCGGGTTCGGCCCGATTCCCGCTTATGCGGCAAGCACACTGCCGGGCCAGCCCATCCCCATTTGGTATGCGACGGCGGCGGCGGCCCTGGTCGGCCTCGGCGGCCACTTCGCCAACGTGCTCCCCGATCTCGCCGCCGACCGGGCCACCGGCGTGAGCGGTTTACCGCAACTGGTGTACGCCCGTTGGGGCGCGGGAGCGGTGCGCGCCATCGCACTGGTGTTGTTGCTATCGGCGTCGGTGCTGCTATTGCTGGCGTCGAGCCTGCGGTGGGTGGCGTTGATCGGGTTGGGCGTCGCCGTCGTGTTCACCGCCATCGGTGCCCGCGGTGCGGGCCGAGTGCCGTTCGCGGCCGCGTTCGGTATCGCCGCCGTCGACGTCGTTGTGTTAGCCGCAGGCGGCTATGCCCAGACCTGACAGCACCCGGATCATGGCGGTGCAGTCCGCCTTCCCGGTGCACCGATACCCACAGGCCGAGCTCACCTCGAAGGTCGCCGAGCTCAGCGGCCTCGGCCCGACCGAGCGGGAACTGCTGGAGCGGCTGCACGGTAAAGCCGGCGTCGACTACCGCCACACCGTCCTGCCCTTGCCGCAATACGAAAGCCTGCGCGGGATCGAGCTGGCCAACGACCTCTATATCGACCAAGCTGCCGACCTCGGGGAGCGGGCGCTCCGCGGAGCCCTGGACGCGGCGGAGCTGACCGCGCGCGATCTGGACCTGCTGATCGTGACGTCGGTAACCGGAGTGGCCGTGCCGTCCCTCGACGCCCGCCTCATCCCCCGGCTCGGGCTGCGGCCCGACATCAAGCGGCTGCCCATCTTCGGCCTCGGCTGCGTCGCGGGCGCCGCCGCACTGGGCCGGCTGCACGATTACCTGCTGGCCTGGCCGGACCATCACGCAGCAGTGCTCGCGGTCGAACTCTGCACGCTGAGCTGGCCGATGACCGACGTCACCACGGCAGACCTGGTGAGCAGCGGCCTGTTCGGTGACGGGGCGGCAGCCCTGGTGGCCAGCGGCAGGCGGGCGGCCACAGGACCGGCCGCCGACGACCTCAGGGTGCTCGCTTCGCGCAGCGAGGTCTACCCGGACAGCGGCGATATGTTGGGGTGGCGGCTGGGATCGGACGGCTTCCGGATCGTGCTGACGGCGGAACTCGCCGATGTGATCGAGCGACGACTGGAAGGCAGCGTCACCTCCTTCCTGGCCGAACACGGACTGACCGTCGACGACATCACCACCTGGGTGTGCCATCCGGGCGGACCGAAGGTCATCGACGCCATCCAGCACAGCCTCAAGCTGCCCGACAGCGCGGTGGAAATGACCCGTCGCTCGCTCGCCGAAGTCGGCAACCTGTCCTCGGCGTCTGTCCTGCACGTGCTGGAGAAGACGATCGCCGCAGAACCGCCGCCGAAGGGATCGACCGGCCTGATGATCGGGCTGGGCCCAGGGGTGAGTGTCGAGTTGGTGTTGCTGCGGTGGTGACCGTCTACTACACGCTGCTTGTCATCATCACCTTCGAGCGGCTGGCCGAGTTGGTGGTATCGCAGCGACACGCCACCGAGCTACTGCGTCGCGGTGGTGTCGAATACGGCCAACGACACTTCCCCGTGATGGTGGTGCTTCACGTGGCGTTGTTGGTTGGCTGCTGGGTGGAACCCATTGCGCTGCACCGCACTTTCGTCCCGGCTTTGATGTGGCCGATGATCGCCCTCGTAGTGGCCGCCAATGTGCTGCGCTGGTGGTGTATCACCACGTTGGGCACGCGATGGACGGCGCGAGTGATCGTCCTTCCCGGCCTACCGCTGGTCAATACCGGCCCGTACCAATGGTTTTCGCATCCCAACTACGTGGCGGTCGTCCTCGAGGGCGCGGCGCTCCCCCTGGCCGGCTCGGCGTGGATCACCGCCGTCACATTTACCGTTCTGAACGCTGTGCTGCTGGCGGTCCGGTTGCGCTGCGAGACAAGGGCGTTGGCCGCAGCGACACCGTGACCGACGCGCTGGTGATCGACGATGGGCTGATGGCCGCCTGGCGTGGCGAAGTTGGCCAGCAGTCGAACATGTGTTCTAATATCTCGGTAGTGCCGGCCCGCTCACTGCGGGCGATATTCGAAAAGGAGTTCGCCGCAACGATGACTGTAGACACCCTGACAGTAGAAGCGCCGCCCATCCCCTCTTTCGACACCGCAACATCGGAAAGTCCGGCGGCGCCTATCGCGGCCGAGGCCGCTATCGAGGAAAAGCCCACGAAGGCTCCGGCCAAGAGGGCCGCGGGCAAGAAGACCAAGACTCTCGAGCTGACCCTGACTGTCACAGGTACCGCCGACGGCGAATGGCGCGCCGAGCTCAAGCAGGGCTCCGCCTACCTGGCCCGCGACCTCGCGGTTGCGGCCGCCGCGGTCTCCCGCGCAGCCAAGGAATTGCACGAGGACCTCTCCACCCCGATCGACGCGGTCATCGAAGAGGCTCGTTCCCAGCAGGCCGCCAAGGTTGCCGCGCTGGAAACCGAACTGGAAGCCGCCCGCCGGGCTCTGGCCGACCTGGACTGAGCTCCCCCGAATCACCTCGACGACGCCTGCGCGCTCAGCCCGGCACGCTGTCGACGTCGCGCGCGAACCCGAGAATCAAGTCCAGTGACTGCTCAAGGTTGCGTTCGGCGGGTCCGGTCAATCCCTCCTGGAGTTCCCACTCGTAGCCGCGGATCGCCAACAGGTGTGCGTCGGGGAGCTGTCCGAAACACTGCCGGGTGGTCGCCAGAATCGCCCCCACCGAGATTGCGTGCGAGGTGAAACTGATGTCCAGTTTGGCCTCCGGCCGGATGAGCGAAAACGATTCGACCGCATGATCTTTCGTGGCGTCCACGAACAGCACCCGCGCGTATCGACTGATCAGATCCGCGTCTTCGAAGCCCAGCTGATAGGTACGCCGCAGGCGCAGGGGTCGCGCAGGGAAGCACTGCTCGAGCCGGTCGATGAATGCCCAGCCCAGTCCGTCGTCCTGACGACCCACGTTTCCGATCCCATAGATCAGCGAGGTCGGGCTATCGAAGAATTCGCGCGATAGGCAGTGCGGCTCAGCGTTGATGTTCATCAAGCACGCGGCCTTTCGCATCGAGAATCGTTACCGTCAACGGCATTTGGCCCAGGGCATGGGTGGCGCAGCTCAAGCAGGGGTCATAGGCGCGAATCCCCACCTCGATCGCGTTCATCATGCCCTCGGTGATCTCCGTCTGGCCGTTGAGATAGTCCTCGGCGACGCTGCGCACCGTCCGGTTGAGGACCTGGTTGTTCTGGGTGGTTGCCACGATCAGGTTGGCGAAAGTGACGTTCCCTTCGCGGTCGGCACGGTAGTGATGGACCAGGGTGCCCCGAGGTGCCTCCACGACGCCGACTCCCTCCCCGACCCAGGCATCCACACCCGGTGTCACTATCAGGTCGTCCTTCACGATGTCCGGGTCGTTCAACAGCTCCCTAACCACTTCGGCGGCATGGATGATTTCGATGGTTCGCGCCCAATTCGTATGCAGCGTCTTGTTATTGGCACGCGCACCGGTATAGGCATGGAACTTCTCCAGCGCCTCCGCGGCAATCGGGGTCGACAGCGATCGCGTGACGTTGAGCCGCGCCAGCGGACCCACTCGCACCGAACCGGAATCGCGGCCGAGGTCGGTGAGGTAGGGGAACTTCATGTAGCTCCACGTCTCCACTCCTTCGGAGATATGTTGGAGATAGTCGCGGTAATCAAACTCACGTACGAGCTTCCTGTGCTCGTCGGTCACCCTGAGGTGGCCGTCGTAATAGTCGACATTCCCGTCATCGCCCACCAGGCACATGTTCAGCGCGGGGACGTTGGCAAAGCCGTCGACCTCGTCACGGTGCTTCTCGTGGAAGTCGTAGAACATCTGCAGACCCAACTGGGCGTCGGTGATGACCTCGTCGACAGACGGCAGCCCATCCTCGCCACGCAGGAATCGATCCACGTCGGCGGCAGAGAGGCTCTTGTTCACGCCGCCGGGCACCGAGGAGATGCCATGCATGCGCTTTCCGAAGACGGCCTCCAGAATCTCCTGACCCCACTTACGCAGCCGGACAACACGTTTCATGAGTTCTGGATTGGCCTCGATCAGCCCGATAAAATTGCGTTGCTCGGGCGCGGCGTCGATACCGAACAGCATCTCCGGCACGACCAGGTAAAAGTAGGCCGTGACGTGTGACTGCAACATCTGCGCGTAGTGACCGAGACGGCGCATCTTGACGGCGGTGGGAGTCAGACAAGTCCCGGATACCGGCCCCACCCCGATCATGTCGTCGAGTACCTTGGCTCCAGCCAGATGATGGCTGACACAGCAGATGCCACAGATCCGCTGCATGAGAACCGGTGCCTCCCAGTAGGGGTGGCCCTGGATGAATCGCTCATAGCCGCGAAACTCCACCACGTGCAGCTTGGCATCGGTGACGTTGTGGTGGTCATCGAGTTCGATGACCACCTTCCCGTGTCCCTCGATGCGGGTGATCGGATCGATCACAATCGTCGTCGCCATGCCCGCTGTCCCCGATCAGTCGAAGTGGTTCAGTGATGTGGGCAGATGCACTGGGCGCCCGTTGATCAGATCCTCGAGCACGTCGAGGATCGCATCCGCACTCGGCGGGCAACCGGGAACGAAGTAGTCCATGTGCACGACCTCGTGGCACGGGTACACGTTGTTGGTCAGCAGCGGGATCCGCCGGTCGAGAGGCACTGCCGGACGTGCGCCCGGCGGCGCTGTCGGAGAGTCCGTGTAGGCCTCGGCAAGACAATCCTTGAGCCCAACCAGGTTACGCAGCGAAGGCACGCCACCCCAGATCGCACAGGCCCCCACCGAAATCAGAACGTCGCAGTTCTCCCTGAAGTGCCGCAATGTCTCGATATTCTCTTCGTTGGCGACCCCGCCCTCGATGAATCCGATGGCGCACCGCTCCGGAATGCGCTTGATATCGGTGAACGATGATCGCAGTATCGTGATCTTGTCCAGCAAGGTGATCATTCGCTCGTCGATATCGAGCAACGACAAGTTGCATCCCCAGCAGCCGCAGAGGCTGATCATCGACACCTTGATCTTGTCGGCGCGTTTGGCGACCAATTCAGGGTCAAGTGGCGTCGCTGGAAGTTCATGCGACGCAACCTCATTAGCGTCCGAGGTGGTCACGAGTCACACCTGGATGACGGATCCAGCGCCCGGTCCCTGACAGATTCGACGTCGTAGCTCCGCTGGCCGATGGGCTGGTCATAACCCACCCCCTTTTCGAGGATCGTTCCCACCGGGCAGATATCGACGGCCTCCCGAACCTGCTCGGGGGGCATGGCGTTGGCAAGTTCTGCGTCAATCTCGATACGAGCTTGTGCCCCACGGCCGTTGATACTGAAGATCTTTTTGCCAGTTGCGCGATCCCTGACGAACTCCACGCATCGTTGGCAGAAAATGCAACGGTCTCGCTCCAACCAGATCGTCTCCGAGGCATGGTCAGCCGCCCGCTCGGGGAACTGATACGGAAAGCGGGACACCACCATGTCCACCTCGTAGCCCACCGCCTGGAGGGTGCACCGGCCCGACTTCTCACAGCTGGGACAGTTGTGGTTGCCCTCGGCGAACAGCATCTCCACCAACGCTTTGCGCGCGTCGATGAGTTCGGGGTCGTCGACCTGCACGCGCATCCCGTCACTGACCTGGACCGCACACGCGGCGGCGACGGTGCCGTCGACTCTGACCGAACACACCCGGCAGGTGCCCAGGGCCGGATGTTCGGGCAGGTAGCACAACGTAGGGATGTAGACACCAGCCTCCGCAGCGACGTCGACGAGCACCCTGCCCTCTTCGGTGGTGATCGAACGGCCGTCGATTTCGAACCGGATGGTCACAGTGACTCCCGTTGTGCGAGTTCGGATACGGCTTGGGCATAGCCAGTTAGCTCAGCTTCCACGTCGAAGGACGGCAGCACAGTGTCTTTGCGCTCACGAAGCCCGGCCGAATAGAGCTCGGGGAATTTGTTCAGGGAGGTCAGGATCGGGTTCGGTGAGGTGGCGCCCAAGCCGCATCGGCTGGTGTGCGCGATGATCCCGCCCCAGGTGCGCAAGTCATCGAGATCGGACTGCATTGCTCGTCCGGCGGCGACCAGACCCACCTTTTGGCGGAGCAGCAGGTTACCGGCTCGGCACGGCAGGCAGATGCCGCAGGATTCATCGGCAAAGAACTGCGTGAAGTCCGCGACGACATCGATCAAGTCCCGATCGTGGTTGAACACCATGAACGAGCCGCTGCAGGACAGATCGTCATAGGCGATCCTGCGGTCGGCATCGGCGGCCGATGAAACCATCTCGCCCGACGGTCCGCTGATTTGAACGGCCCTGGCATCGCCTGCCCCGACCATGTCGAGTACCTCACGCAATGTCACCCCCCACGCCACCTCGTATATCCCTGGCGCAGCGCAGTCCCCGGAGACGCTGAGCAACCGGGTACCCGTTGAGCCCGGCACCCCCATCGTCGCGAACCACTCGGCGCCCTCGGACATGATGCGGCTCGCCGCGGCAAAAGTTTCGACGTTGTTCACCAATGTCGGCCGGCCCAGGAAACCGTGCTCGACCGGGAAAGGCGGCTTGAGGCGCGGCGTTCCACGCTTACCCTCGCTCGATTCGATCAGCGCGGATTCGTCACCACAGATGTAGGCGCCGGCGCCGAGCTGAATGCGAATGTCGAACCCTGCGCCGAGCACCCCATCGACGCGTAGCTCGGCCAACTGTCTGGCCAGGTAGTCCCGCAGATACACGTATTCCGCACGCAGGTAGAGGATTCCGTGGCGGGCACCGACGGCGTGGGCCGCGATCGCCATACCCGAGAAGACCTGCTTGGGTGAGTAGGTCAGCAATACCCGGTCCTTGAAAGTCCCCGGTTCGCCCTCATCGGCGTTGCAGATGATGTACTTCTCGTCGCCGGCGGTCGCCCGGCACAGACTCCACTTGGTGCCCGTGGGGAAACCCGCACCGCCGCGTCCCCGCAGGCCGGATTCGGCGATGGTGGCGATGACATCGTCGGGCGCCATGCCCAGGCAAACCTCCAGTAGCGCTCGGTAATCGGTATCGCCACAGAAGAACGCCGGCCCCGCCGTATGCACTGTGCTGGGTGCCAATGCCTCGACGTACGCCATCTCGTCGCGGGGCAGGCCCGCGGGATTGGCGATGTTCGCCGCGGACTCACCGTTTTTCATGCGGCCGATGATCTCGGCGATGGTCTCCGGTGTCAGATCGGTGAAGACGACATCGTCGATCAGCATCGCGGGTTCGTGGTCGCTCAACCCTATGCACGCGGTTTCGAACAATCCGAAATCGGCCGATCCGGGCCCGCCGAAACGTGTTCCGGTCACGTCTTCCAGGGCGGCATAGACCTGGCGGTAGCCGCGCGTCTTGGCGATGACGGTGTTGCTCAGATAGATGCGGTGACGGCCCGACGGAGTGGTGTGGAAGAAGTGGTAGAACGTCGCCGTCTCCAGCACGTCTCCTACGCTCAACCCGAGCCAGTCGGCTATCCCGGCAGCGGCTTGCGCAGAGATGTAACCGGACTCGCGCTGCACATCCCACAAGATGTCGATGAGCCCGGTGCGGTCGCGCGCATACCGGTCGAGAATCGTCGCGATATCGGTAGTCATCCGCCGCTCCACGTCAGAAGTAAGCGAGGCCGCGACGCTACCACGATCGACCTACTTTCGCCGTGCCGAGTAGTCGTTTTGGTTATAATGTGGATCAGCGGATGGGTGGGCGAATCCGTAAGCGCCCCAACGGTAGTGATGGCCTGGTTCGCATCGGCGAGGCTGCAGCGGTTCACAGGGTGGATGCGACAAGGCCGGTCAGGTCGACCAGCCGCTGAGAGTAGCCCCACTCGTTGTCGTACCAACCGACGATCTTGACCAGGTCGCCTGTCACTTTGGTCAGTCCGGCATCGAATATGCATGACGACGGATCGGTCACGATGTCGGAGGAGACAATGGGATCCTCGGTGTAGGTAAGGAAGCCGTTGAGTTCTCCGTCGGCGGCGGCCGCAAACGCGGCGTTGACGGTTTCCACTGTGGCCGGCTTGCGGACGGTAACGGTGAGATCGGTGGCGGAACCGGTGGGAACCGGCACCCGCAATGCGTATCCGTCGAGGCGGCCCTCCAGCTGTGGCAGCACCAAGCTGATCGCACGGGCAGCGCCGGTTGAGGTTGGCACCACGTTGATAGCCGCCGCGCGCGCCCTGCGCAGGTCGCGATGCGGACCGTCCTGCAGGTTCTGATCAGGGGTGTACGCGTGGATGGTGGTCATCAGGCCGCGCTCGATACCGAAAGCCTCGTCGAGCACCTTCGCCATCGGGGCCAGGCAGTTGGTCGTGCAGGAAGCGTTCGATACGACGGTCTGGGTGCCGTCATAGTCGCGGTGGTTGACGCCCATCACCACGGTGAGGTCGGCGCCTTTCGACGTCGCGGACACCACCACTTTCTTCGCCCCACCATGTAGGTGACCTCGGGCCTTTTCCGCGCTGGTGTAGCGGCCGGTGGCTTCGACGACGACATCCACACCAAGATCTGCCCACGGTATCGCTGTCGGGCCATCGGAGATGGACCACGCTTTGATCACCTGGTCCCCGACCATGATGTTCTCGCCATCGACCGACACCTGATGTGGGAGGCGTCCCAGGACGGAGTCGTACTTGAGTAGGTGCGCCAGGGTCACGTTGTCGGTGAGGTCGTTCACCGCCACGATCTCGATGTCCGTGGTTCCCGCCGCTTGCTGCGCGGCCACCGCTCGGAAGAAGTTTCGACCGACCCGGCCAAAGCCGTTCACGCCCACTCGAATCGCCATGAATTCTCCTCATATGTTGTGGCCCAGCTCCGCTTCGGCTGCGGGCAAAATCGAGTCTGACCTCGCATACGGCCGAGCAGCAGAGCACAACGTCCTCGATTTCGCGCCTTCCTTCCTTCCCGTCCGTGCTTCGGCCTCTTCTACTCGATGTTGTAACCAAATCAAGTGACCTTCGGCTCTGTCATCGGGTGCGCTGGGGTGCGACGTTGGCTGTACGACGTTGGCTGTACGACGTGGATGACCCGCCACGAGAGGGACAGGTTATGAGCACATCTGAGTACGTCCGTTTCTTCGAGGAATTCGGCATAGACGATGTACCGCTGGTCGGCGGCAAGAACGCCTCGCTGGGCGAGATGTTGCAGAAGCTGTCCAGCAACGGCGTCCGTGTCCCGCACGGGTTCGCCATTACCGCCGCGGCTTACCGCCACATGTTGGACCAGGCCGGCGCCTGGGAGGGTCTGCATGCCGAACTCGACGAACTCGACCCCACCGATGTGGCCGCGCTCGCCCGGAAAGCCAAGCGTGCCAGGGAGATCGTCTACGGCGCCGGCCTCCCACCCGACCTGGCGGCTGAGATCCTGGACGGCTATCGCGCACTCCAGCAGGAGTACGGCGAGGATGTCAGCCTGGCTGTGCGGAGCTCGGCGACCGCAGAGGATCTGCCGACGGCAAGCTTTGCCGGACAGCAGGATTCATACCTCAACGTCAAGGGCGAGGAGAGCCTACTCGACACCTGTCGCCGTTGTTTTGCCAGCCTGTTCACCGACCGCGCCATCCACTACCGGATCGACCAGGGCTTCGACCATTTCAAGGTCTCGCTCTCGATCGGCGTAATGAAGATGGTGCGTTCCGACATCGCCTCGTCAGGGGTGATGTTCTCCCTCGACACCGAATCGGGCTTCCGCGATGCCGTCTTCATCACCGGCGCCTACGGACTCGGCGAGAACGTGGTTCAGGGAGCCGTCGACCCGGACGAGTTCTACGTGCATAAGCCGACCTACCTCGCAGGCCATCGCACCGTGCTGCGCCGCCTCCTCGGCGACAAGGCCGTGAAGATGATCCTCGTCGAGGGCGAGACCAAGAACACCACGAGGAACATCCCCACTCCGAAGGCCGACCGCTCCCGGTTCTGCCTCTCCGATGCCGATGTCCTCGAGCTGGCCGGCTACGCATGCACCATCGAGGCGCACTACGGCAGGCCGATGGACATGGAGTGGGCCAAGGACGGACTCGACGGTCAGCTTTACATCGTCCAGGCCCGCCCCGAGACGGTGGCCTCCCAGCACAGCGTGACCGCACTGGAGAGCTATGTGCTCGAAGGGCGCGGCGAGATCCTCACCGAGGGCCGGTCGGTGGGTGAGAAGATCGCCTCCGGTGCGGTGAAAAAGATCGAGAACCTCACGCAGCTCAATGAATTCAGGCCAGGCCAGGTGCTTGTCGCCGACACCACCACGCCCGACTGGGAACCGGTGATGAAGACCGCCGCGGCGATCGTCACCAACCGCGGCGGGCGCACCTGCCACGCATCCATCATCGCCCGCGAGCTCGGCATCCCCGCCGTGGTTGGCACCGGCGACGCGACCACCTGTGTGCCCGACGGCCAGGTGGTGACCGTCTCGTGTGCCGAGGGCGACTCGGGCCGGGTTTACCAGGGTGCGGTGGGTTTCCACGTGGATCGCACCGAAGTCGGCGACATGGCCCGGCCCCGGACGCACATCATGCTCAACCTCGGCAACCCCGACCTCGCGTTCAAGACGTCGTTCTTGCCCAACGACGGTGTGGGACTGGCCCGGATGGAATTCATCATCAGCGAGTACATCCGAGTTCACCCGCTCGCCCTGCTGCACCCGGAGAAGGTCGACGACCCGGAGGCACGCCGGACGATCGCCCGACTCACCCAGGGCTACGCGGACGGCAGCGCATTCTTCACCGAGCGACTCTCCGAGGGGATCGGCACCATCGCCGCCGCCTTCTGGCCCAAGCCCGTGGTGGTGCGAATGTCGGACTTCAAGACCAACGAGTACGCCAGCCTGGTCGGCGGGCAGGGCTTCGAACCGTCCGAGAGCAACCCGATGCTGGGCTTCCGCGGCGCATCGCGCTACGCGCATCCGGCCTACGCCGAAGGCTTCGCGCTGGAATGCCGCGCGATGCGCCGGGTTCGCGAGGAGATGGGCCTGACCAACGTGATTCTGATGCTCCCGTTCGTGCGCAGAATCGCCGAGGCGGACCTCGTGCTCAAGACGATGGCAGAACACGGGCTGAAGCGTGGTGAGCACGGGCTCAAGGTGTATGCGATGTGCGAGATCCCGAACAACGTGATCCTGATCGACGAATTCGCCAAGCGCTTCGACGGTTTCTCCATCGGCTCCAACGACCTGACTCAACTCACCCTCGGTGTCGATCGGGACAGTGAGATCGTGGCGTTCGACTACGACGAACGCGACGACGGTGTCAAGGAAATGATCCGGTTGGCCGTCGAAGGATGTCGCCGCAACGGGATTCACTCCGGTCTGTGCGGGCAGGCACCGTCGGACTACCCGGACATGGCCGAGTTCCTGGTCCGGCTCGGCATCGACTCGATAAGCCTGAACCCCGACACCGTAGTCAAGACCACCCGTCAGATCCTGGAATTGGAACGACAGCTCATGGTCGCGCCATGAAACTGCCGATCACCATCGACCCGCGTCACTACGACGCGGTGCTGTTCAACCTCGACGGAGCGCCGACCACCGACGCGTCGCTCTTTGAGTCGACCGTCGATCTGGCGAGGAAACTCCAGAGCATCGGCGTCGCCACGGCGGCCCATTCGTCGAGCCCGCACTGTCAGGGCACCTTGAAGGCCGCCGGGGTCGATGACCTGTTCGACGTGTGCATCGATGGAATGGGTGGCGAACACGGGACTGCTGTTCTGCAGGAAGCGGTGCGCCGACTAGGTGTGCGCCCGCAACGGTGCGTTGTTGTCGAGGACACCTACGCCGGAGTGGCAACGGGCCGCGAAGCCGGGTTCGCGATCGTCATCGGTATCGACCGCACCGGGAACGGGGACTTGCTCCGCGCCGGCGCAGGCGCCATCGTCGCCGACTTGACAGATGTCACCGTCCGGCGCGGCGACAAACGGGTCTCCGAACTCCCTAATGCGTTGGCGTCCTACGGTCAACTGATCGGGATAACCGGTGCTCGAGAGTCGTTGGTATTCCTCGACTATGACGGGACGCTGTCGCCCATCGTTTCCGACCCCGATGCGGCCGCGCTTGTCGACGGCGCGGCCGAGGCACTGGAACTCGTTGCGGCAGTCTGCCCGGTAGCCATCCTCAGCGGCCGGGACCTTGCCGATATCCGCACGCGAGTCAGCACACCCGGCATCTGGTATGCCGGCAGCCACGGTTTCGAGCTGATCGAACCGGATGGCACCTACCACTGCAACGAAACGGCCGCGCCGTCGGTCCCTCTGCTCGAGCAAGCCGCCGCCGAACTGACCCACGCGCTGGCCTCGATTGCGGGTGTTCGCGTCGAGCACAAGCGCTTTGCCGTCGCGGTGCACTACCGCGAGGTCGCACCAGAGCACGTCGACGAGATCGTCGCACTGGTCCACCAGGTCGGCCGGCAGGAGGGCCTACGAGTGACCAGCGGACGCAAGCTCGTCGAGCTGCGGCCGGATATCGAGTGGGACAAGGGCACCACGCTGGCCTGGATCCGTGATCGGATCGACCCGGCCGGTGACCTGCTGCCGATCTATATAGGCGACGACCTCACCGACGAGGACGCCTTCGACGCGGTGCACTTCGACGGAATCGGGATCGTCGTCGGACACGATGAGGACGGGGATCGTAAGACTGCTGCTCAATTCAGTCTGCAGAGTCCCCAGCAGGTATGCGAGTTCATGCAGCGCGGTTCGAAATGGCTTGCCTACAAGCACCTTGCGTCGGGCGAGTCGTGGGAATACACCTTCGATGGATATGACCCACAGAGCGAGAAGCTTCGGGAAGCATTGTGCACGTTGGGAAATGGCTATTTCGCTACCCGGGGGGCCGCACCGGAATCGGCGGCGGGGCAGGTGCACTACCCCGGCACCTACGCGGCCGGGGTGTACAACCGTCTCGTCGACAACGTCTCCGGCACCGAGATCGACAACGAAAGCCTCGTAAACCTGCCCAACTGGCTTGCGCTGACGTTCCGGTGCGAAGGCGCCAACTGGTTCGACCTCGACGAGGTCGAAATCTTGTCCTACCGGCAGACACTGGATCTTCGCGGCGCGGTGCTGACCCGGGATGTTCGGTTCCGTGATGATGCCGGCCAGACGACCACACTCAAACAACGACGTTTCGTCGCCATGCACATGCCCCACGTCGGCGCTCTTGAGTCCACGATCCTTGCCGAGGATTGGTCGGGGACCATCGAGATACGCTCCGCCCTGGATGGCGGCGTGACGAACTCGCTGGTCGAGCGGTACCGGGATCTGGCCAACCAGCACCTCGGCCCGCCGCAGAAGCACGAGATCTCTGATGATTCGGTGCTGCTTTCCACCCAGACGACGCAATCTCGCATCCCCATCGCGATGGCGCAGCGAACCGCCGTGTGGCGCGACGGCGAAGCCGTGCCCACCTCCTATCGGCTGTTCGAGGACGCCACCAGGATCGGTCACGACATCACTGTTCGGTTGTCGGTTGGTGAGTCGGTCACGGTCGAGAAGATCGTCACCCTGTACACGGGCCGGGATGCCGCTACATCCGAACCTGCCGTCGACGCCGAGCGCTGCCTCGCCCGATTAGGCCGGTTCGCCGAGATATTGGACGGGCATCTGACCGACTGGGTGCATCTGTGGGAGCGGCTCTCCATCGAATTCGACGGCTTCACCGACGAATTGCGGATCCTACGGCTGCACATGCTGCACCTGTTGCAGACGGTTTCGCTCAACACCTCCGACCTCGATGCCGGGGTGCCGGCCCGCGGATTGCATGGTGAGGCATACCGCGGTCACATCTTCTGGGACGAACTGTTCATCTACCCGGTGTTGAACCTGCGGCTGCCGATGATCACCCGCTCACTGCTCGGCTACCGGTATCGGCGGCTGCCAGAAGCCCGGCATGCCGCCGCGGCAGCCGGCTACGCGGGTGCGATGTTCCCATGGCAGTCCGGCAGCGACGGGCGCGAGGAAAGTCAACGGCTGCATCTCAATCCGCGCAGCGGCCACTGGAACCCCGACGCCAGCGCTCGTGCACACCATATCGGCATCGCCGTCGCCTACAGCGCCTGGCAGTTCTACCAGGTCACCGGCGACCTGGCTTACCTCATCGACTACGGCACAGAGCTGCTGGCCGAGGTGGCACGCTTCTTCGTCAGCAGGGCGACCTACGACGTCGAGCTCGCCCGGTACGGCATCCGGGGCGTTATCGGGCCCGACGAGTTCCACTCGGGTTATCCCGACGCCCCGTATGACGGTATCGACAACAATGCCTACACCAACGTGATGGCGGTGTGGGTGATCATGCGGGCCATCGACGCCTTGGACCTTCTGCCGCTACCGAACCGGTTGGATCTGCTGGAGACGCTGGGACTGAGCAGTGCCGAACTGGCGCACTGGGACGACGTCAGCCGCCGGATGTACGTCCCGTTCCACGATGGGTTCATCAGCCAGTTCCAGGGGTACGGCGAGCTGGCGGAATTGGATTGGGACCGCCTTCGTCAGCAGTACGGCAACATCCAACGCCTGGATCGCATCCTCGAGGCAGAACATGACGACGTCAACCGCTACAAGGCGTCCAAGCAGGCCGACGCACTGATGCTGCTCTACCTTCTCTCGGCCACAGAGTTGCGCGAGCTCCTAGGCCGGCTCGGCTATCACCTTTCACCAGAACAAGTGCCGGAGATGGTGGACTATTACCTGGCCCGCACCTCGCACGGTTCGACACTCAGCGGGGTGGTGCATACCTGGGTACTGGCCAGGGCCAACCGCGACCGGGCCATGGAGTTCTTCAGCGAGGCATTGAAGTCCGATGTATCGGACATCCAGGGCGGCACCACATCCGAGGGTATTCATCTGGCCGCCATGGCGGGAACCGTCGACCTCATGCAGCGGTGCTTCACCGGACTGGAAACCCGGTCCAATCGCTTGATTCTGTCACCGCACTGGCCTGAATCACTTGGGGTGCTGGCCATCCCGATCCACTACCGCGGACTGCACCTGCACCTGCGGGTCAGCGGAAAGGGCGTCATCATCAGTGTTGATCCGCGCGACGCCGCAGGGATCGACGTGGAATGCCACGGCCGCATCGTTCAGCTGATGCCCGGAACCACCGTTCGATTTCCCGGCTGATGGTTGCCCCACGGGGTCTCACGCCGCTTGCGGACAGACCAACTGCCGCCGAAGCACGCACACTCGGCTTGGCCACCGTCGTCTTCTCCGGGCTATACGTGGTTTCCGACGTGATCGAAGCCGCTCAGGGAGGCTTCTCCGGCCTACAGCTCATCCTCACCCTCGTGGGCGAGGCCGCGATCCCGTTCTTTGTAGTGGGCCTCTACGTCGTGCAGCGCCCGCAGATGGCCCGGTTGGGTTTATTCAGCGCCATCGCGTATGCATATAGCTACGTATTCTTCAGCGGCACAGTCATCTACGCGATGATGAACGGCACCAGGGACTACGCGGCACTCACGGACAAACTGGGTGCGTCGATGACCATTCACGGCGCGATCATGGTGATCGCCGGGATCGGCTTCGGGCTGGCGGTGATCCGGGCCGGGGTTCTGCCTCGACGGACAGGCGTCGCCCTGGCGCTGGGAGTGGTGGCTGTCGCCGCGACCCAAACTGCGCCCGCGGGCGTGCAACTGGTGGCCGCGGTACTGCGAGCAGCTGCTTTCGCCGGGATGGGTATCGCGTTGACAGCGAGAGGACACCGCCATGAGTGACGATGCGCTCCACCGGCCCGCTACCGGACCGACGAAAGATGTCACGCCGCTTGCCGATCTGGCTCACGGACAGTCGCGGGCCGGCCCGGTACGCGAGCACAGACCGGTCTACGTCGACCTCCTGCCACCGTGCAACTCCGGTTGTCCAGCCGGGGAGAATATCCAATCCTGGCTTGCCCATGCCACCGCTGGCCGCCACGAAAAGGCTTGGCGGCAGCTCGTTTCCGACAATCCGTTTGCCGCGATCCACGGCCGGGTCTGTTATCACCCGTGTGAAACCGTCTGCAACCGCGCACAACTCGACAGCTCCGTGTCGAACCATTCGGTGGAGCGGTTCCTCGGCGACCTGGCCCGGGAACGCGGTTGGACCTTCGATCCACCGCCTATCCGAACAGGCAAGCGCGTCTTGGTGATCGGCGCGGGGCCCAGCGGGCTCTCGGCCGCCTACCATTTGGCCCGGCTCGGCCACGAGGTCGAGATTCGTGACGCGGGTCCGCTACCGGGCGGGATGATGCGCTACGGCATTCCGGCCTACCGGCTGCCACGAGACGTGCTCGACGACGAGCTGAACCGGGTCACGGCCATGGGCGTGCGGTTGACCGCTAACCATCGGGTCGAGGACCTCGCGGCCGAGCGGGACGAGGGCGGCTTCGACGCGGTGTTCGTCGCGATCGGTGCGCACCTGGCCAAACGTATCGACATCCCGGCCAGCGACGCCGGCTCGATGCTGGACGCGGTGTCATTTCTGCACGGTGTTGCCGCCGGCGAAACGCCGACGATCGGGCGGCACGTCGCTGTCTATGGTGGCGGCAACACCGCCATGGACGCCGCCCGGGTGGCGCGGCGCCTCGGTGCCGACGACGCGGTCATCGTTTACCGCCGCACCCGTGAGCAGATGCCCGCCCACCAGCAGGAGGCCGAGGATGCCGAACGTGAGGGCGTCCGAATCAACTGGCTACGTACGATCACCGCCTTCGACGGCCCCGAATTGCAGGTCGAGGTGATGGAACTCGACGAGTCGGGTTACCCGCGGCCGACCGGACGCTTCGAGAGCCTAGCCGCCGACACCCTGATCATGGCGCTGGGTCAGGAGACGGAATCGGCGTTCATGCGGACACTGCCGGGAGTCGAGTTCGACGCCGACGGCAGCGTGTGCGTCTCGGAATCGCTGATGACCGGCTGCCCGGGGGTGTTCGCCGGAGGTGACATGGTGCCCAGTGAGCGCACCGTGACCGTCGGTGTCGGGCACGGGAAGAAGGCCGCCCACCGCATCGATGCCTGGCTACGTGACGCACCGGTGGTAGGCACGACGAAACACCCGACGGCGACGTTCGACTCGCTACACCTGTGGTACTTCGGCGACGCATCACAGCGCCAGCAGCCCGAACTCGAACCGGCACAGCGCGTCACGAACTTCGAGGAGGTCGTCGGAGGCTTATCCGCCGACCAGGCGATCTACGAGGCGGGTCGTTGCCTGTCATGCGGCAACTGCTTCGAATGCGACGGCTGCCTCGGCGCGTGCCCCGAGGACGCGGTGATCAAACTCGGGGTCGGGCACCGCTACGAGTTCGATTACGACGCGTGCACCGGCTGCGGTGTCTGCGCCGACCAGTGCCCAGTCCACGCCATCGACATGTTCCCGGAGCCCATATGACACGAACCACGGTCGACGGGAACGAGGCCGCCGTTTCGGTCGCCTACCGACTCAACGAGGTGTGCTGCATCTACCCGATCACGCCGTCCTCGCCGATGGCCGAATTGGCCGACGTATGGTCCAGCGCCGGGCGGACCAACGTCTGGGGCACCGTCCCGACCGTGGTCGAAATGCAAAGCGAGGGTGGCGCGGCGGGTGCTCTGCACGGTGCCCTACAGAGCGGGGCGTTGACCACCACCTTCACCTCGTCGCAGGGCCTGCTGCTGATGATCCCGAATATGTACAAGATCGCCGGCGAGCTGACCTCGGCCGTCATCAACGTCGCAGCGCGATCGGTTGCTGCGCAGGCATTGTCGATCTTCGGTGATCACTCGGACGTGATGGCCGTGCGGCAAACCGGGTTCGCGATGCTGGCCTCGGCCTCGGTCCAGGAGGCCCAGGACATGGCGCTCATCGCGCAGGCAGCCACGCTGGCCACCCGGGTACCTTTCGTGCATTTCTTCGACGGTTTCCGCACCTCGCACGAACTGAACACGATCGAGACGCTGACCGACGACGACCTCCGGGCGCTGATACCCGACGACTTGGTGTGGGCACATCGTGGACGCGCACTGTCTCCCGAGCGGCCGTTCATCCGTGGCACCGCACAGAACCCGGATGTCTACTTCCAGGCGCGTGAAACGGTGAACCCGTTCTACGCCAGGGTGCCGGGTGTGGTCGCGGACCTGATGGCGCGGTTCGGCGAGCGCACCGGTCGCAGGATGGGCATCGTCGACTACAGCGGGCATCCGGAGGCGGAGCGCGTACTGGTGCTGATGGGCTCGGGCGCCGAGACTGTGGTGCAGACCGTCGCCGCCCTCGTCGAACAAGGTGAGCGGGTGGGCGTGGTCCAGATGCGCTTGTACCGACCATTTCCCACCAGGGCGCTACTGGATGCGCTGCCGGCAACCGTGCGCACAATCGGCGTGCTCGACCGCACCAAGGAGCCAGGATCGATCGGCGAACCCTTGTACCTGGACGTCGTCGCGGCACTCGCCGAGGCCCATTCCGACGGCGAACGACCGGTCATGCCGCGCATCACCGGCGGACGCTACGGCTTGTCATCGAAGGAGTTCACCCCCGCCATGGTCGCGGGGGTGTTCGCCGAACTCGCCCGCGAGCGACCGCGGCGACGGTTCACCATCGGTATCGACGACGACGTCTCGGGCACCAGCATCGATTACGACCCGTCCTTTGACATCGAGTCACCCACCACATTTCGAGCGGTCTTCTTCGGGCTCGGCTCCGACGGGACCGTCAGTGCCAATAAGAACACGATCAAGATCATGGGATCGGAAGGCCTGTTCGCCCAGGCGTACTTTGTCTACGACTCGAAGAAGTCGGGTTCGCAAACCGAGTCGCATCTGCGTTTCGGGCCAGATCCCATTCACGCGCCCTATCTGGTCGGAGGCGCCAATTTCGTTGGCTGCCAACAGTTCCGCTTCCTCGACAAGATCGACGTTCTCGGTCGCGCCGCCCCCGACGCGACGCTGCTGCTGAACTGCCGACTTGCGCCGGAGAAGGTGTGGGACGCGCTGCCCCGTCTGGTCCAGAAACAGATCCTGGACAAACGGATCACGCTCTATACCGTCGACGCCGACCGGATCGCGCGCGAGGCCGGGTTGGCGGGCCGCATCAACATCGTGCTCCAGACGTGTTTTTTCGCGATCTCGGAGGTGCTGCCCCGGGAACGGGCCATCGACCGGATCAGGGAATCGGTGCACAAGATGTACGGCAACCGTGGCGCCGAGGTGCTGGCCAAGGAATTGGCCGCCGTGGACGGCGCCGTGGCCGGGCTGGCGCGAATCGCGTTGCCGGCCGGCATTTCCGAAGCCACCTCTACCGCGACACCAGTACCGACGGTGCCGGAGTCGGCACCGGAGTTCGTCCGCACCGTGACCGCGGAGATGATGGCCGGACGTGGAAACCTGCTGCCGGTCAGCGCACTTCCGGTGGACGGCACCTATCCCAGCGGTACGACTGCCTTCGAGAAGCGCAACATCTCCGAGTTGGTCGCGGTATGGGATTCCGAGAGCTGCATCCAGTGCGGCAACTGTAGTTTCGTCTGCCCCCACAGCGTGATCCGGTCCAAGTTCTACGACGGTTCCCAACTGGACGGGGCCCCTGAGGAATTCGCCTCCGCGCCGTTGGATGCCGTCGGCCTGCCGAACGCCCGGTACTCATTGCAGGTATACGTCGAAGACTGCACCGGATGCGGCCTGTGTGTCGAGGCCTGCCCCGTCACCGTCCCCGCGGGGACCGTCATCCCCGGGGTGGGCGTGACCAAGGCGATCAACCTTGCTCCCGCCGAGGCGCGGTTGACGATCGAGCGCGAGAACATCGGCTTCTTCGAGACACTGCCGACCAATGACCGGGCCAGGGTGGACTTCGGCACGGTGCGTGGCACCCAGTTCCTGCAGCCGTTGTTCGAATTCTCCGGCGCCTGCGCGGGGTGCGGCGAGACGCCGTACCTCAAGCTCCTCTCACAGTTGTTCGGTGACCGGTTGATGATCGCCAACGCGACCGGCTGCTCGTCGATCTACGGCGGCAACCTGCCCACCACCCCCTGGGCCACCAATGCCGACGGTCGGGGCCCGGCCTGGTCGAACTCGCTGTTCGAGGACAACGCGGAGTTCGGCCTTGGCCTGCGGTTGGCCAGCGACGGGCACGCCGCGCTGGCCCGCCGACGCCTCGCCGAGTTACGCGACATCCTCGGCGGCGGACTTGTCGACGATCTCCTCTCGTCGCCACAGCTGCGGGAGTCGGAGTTGGCGGCGCAGCGTGAGCGGGTGACCGAACTCAGAGCGCGTCTGGGCGGACTCGATCCCGCTCTGAGCGCCGACCTGCTCAGCGTGGTCGACAGCTTGGTCAGGCGCAGCGTGTGGATCGTCGGCGGTGACGGCTGGGCCTACGACATCGGATCCGGCGGGCTCGACCACGTGCTGGCCACCGGACGCAACGTCAACGTGCTGGTGCTCGACACCGAGGTCTACTCCAATACCGGCGGCCAGGCGTCCAAGTCGACACCGCTGGGCGCGGTCGCGAAGTTCGCCGCCGCAGGCAAGACGGTGCCGAAGAAAGACCTTGCCCTCCAAGCGATCGCCTACGGAAACGTCTATGTCGCCAAGGTCGCCATGGGTGCCGATTCGCAGCAGACACTCCAGGCATTCCGCGAGGCGGAGGCCTACGACGGGCCGTCACTGGTGATCGGCTACAGCCAGTGCATTGCGCATGGCATCGATATGCGGCTGGGGATGGATCAGCAATATCGGGCGGTCGCCAGCGGGCACTGGCCGCTGCTGCGCTATGACCCGGTACTGCGGGCCGCCGGGAAGAACCCGTTCCTGCTCGATTCGCACCGCCCGCGGATACCACTGTCGGACTATGTCTACCGGGAGTTGCGGTACCGCACCCTGGCCAACTCCGATCCGGTCGAGGCCGAACGGTTGCTCGCGCTGGCCGAGCTGGCGATCGAGCAGCGGTGGAATACCTACGAGGAGATGGCTTCTCGCGGCCCGGAGCACTTCCACCCCGACGCCCGCAGGGAGCGCTGATGGACCTCTCAACGCGTTACCTAGGCCTGAACTTGCGCAATCCACTGGTCGCGTCGGCGTCCCCGCTGTCGCGCACCGTCGAGGGTGTGCAACGCCTGGCCGACGCCGGTGTCGGTGCAGTGGTGCTCTATTCGCTGTTCGAGGAGGAACTGCACCGCGAGGCGGAGCGGAACGCCCGGCTGGCTGATGCCGGCTCCGACAGCTTCGGCGAAGCCCTGTCCTACTTTCCGGCCGGAGCCGACGACGACCACGGTCCACGCCGGTATCTGAGCCTGCTCGAGCGGGCGGCGACGTCAGCATCGGTTCCGGTGATCGGCAGCCTCAACGCCAGCAGCCCCGGCAGTTGGGCCCGCTACGCGCGATCGATGCAGGAGTGTGGTGCGGCCGCAATCGAATTGAACATCTATTACCTGCCCGGCGATGCGCATATCAGCGGCCGCGATGTCGAGCAACGTCATCTCGAGATCCTCTCCGGGGTCAAGGATGCCGTGAGCGTGCCGGTGGCGGTGAAGCTCAGCCCGTATTTCAGCGCGACCGCTGAGATGGCCAGGCGCCTGGACTTGGCCGGCGCGGACGGGCTGGTGTTGTTCAACCGATTCCTGCAACCTGACATCGACCCCGAGACCGTGGCCGTCGTGTCCGCGGTATCACTGTCCTGCGCGGCGGAAGTTCGCCTGCCGCTGACCTGGATCACGTTGCTGCACGGACGGATTGGTGCATCGCTGGCCGCGACCACCGGCGTCGAAAGTTCCACCGAGCTGATCAAGTACCTGCTTGCCGGCGCGGATGTGGTGATGACTGCGTCAGCATTGCTGCGGCACGGCCCGGAGTATGCCGCCGCCTTGCTGGACGGACTGCGGGAATGGATGGCACGCAAGGGATACAGCACAGTCGACGATTTTCGCGGGCTGCTCGCCGTCCCCATCGGCGCCGACGAGGCCACTCGTGAGCGCGGCGACTACGTCAGCGCACTGCGGGGAGCTAACAGCAGAGACTTCGGTTCATGGTGATGCGTCAGTCGGCGAGGGCAAGGACCTCGGCGAAGCCGGCCACGAGGCATTCGTAGAAGACGTCGAAATCGGGGATCGCGCCGGTGTCGGCGTCGATGCCGAACGCACAGGTGTCCACATAGGTGAGCAGTGTGACATTGACCGCCGAGCCGACCGTTGGACCGAACGCATACTGTCTGAGCACGCTGGCCCCGCCGAGAAACACCGGAACCGGGATGCCCGGAACATCGCTGGCCAGGAAGTCGACGTGGCGCAAGATCGAGCCGATGTACCAGCGGGGCATCAGGTTCAGCACTCCCGCGATCACCTCGGTATAGGGCAAGGATTTCTCACCTCGAATTTTGGCGGTCTGCTCTTTGATGGCGGTGATTCGCTCTGCCGGGTCAACCGTTCCGACGGGTACGTCGAACCGCATCAGCGTGATCCGGTTACCACCCATCTCGTCACCCTCGACGCGCAGGTTGATCGGCATGCTCAGGTGTAGGTCGCCGACTACGACGCCGTGCCTTTCGTGGTACAGGCGCAACCCGCCGGCCAGGCCTGCCACAAAGGCGTCGTTCAACGCCCCGCCACACCTGTGCGCCGCTTGCCGCAGCTGAGACTTCGGCACGTCATAGACGCCGAGATGACGGGTCAGGGTGCGGTTCTTCATCAGCGGGGACCCGGTGCGGTTCACCGGCCGGACGGTCCGATAGATCGAAGCCGTTGTGGCCGTTACCGACTCGATGGTCCCCACCGGCTGCCGGAGGCTGTTGAAGAAGAATTTCGGGGCCGAGGTGATTGTTCTCGACAGCGCAGTCGCAACGAGGCCGGCGTCGTAGCCCAGCGCATCACGGTAACCACGCAACCACGGCTGCGGGGCGACCACCGGTAGAGCCAGTAGCCGGCCCTGCTGTTCAGGCAGTTCTGAGAGGTCGAACAGGGTCATGGCGATCTGCACCCCGCCGACACCGTCGGTGAGGCAGTGGTGAAACTTGCACAGCATCGCCGCTCCCCCGTCATCGAGCCCGTCGATCAGCGTGACGTTCCACAATGGACGAGCCCGGTCGAAGTCCTCCATCGCGGCCAGGCGGGCCATCTCGAGCACCCCGTCGATGTCACCGGGACTGGGTGCTGCTGCTCGCCGGATATGGAAGCGCAGATCGAAATCCGGGGCCTGCTCCCACCGGGGCGGGGCGGGAGCGAGCGACTCCACCACTCGTTGCCGGAACATCGGCAGTGTGCGGGTGATGCGGTCGAACCGCTCGCACACGTCATCCCAGTCCGGCGCCTTGTCCAGTGTCAACACCGTCACAACAGTGGATCGCAGTCGTGGATCGCTCTCCATTGCCCAGGTGAATGCGTCGCTGCTGCGCATGAATTCAGTCATCTCTACTCCCATACGCAAACGTACGTGCCGCGACGCAGCACGTCAGCACACTCGGCGCAACTGAGGACTTTGTGCCCTTATGGCATCGCCGACAGCGGCGTTGAGTCGAGAGCAGTCAGGGGTACGAGCCAGCGAAGGGGGCGTCGACATGGCCATCGCGAGCATCACGAACGCCGAAAGACAGCCATGACCATTGATGGCACCCTCAGCTCTACCAGGGTAAGCGCCGCGAATGTGGCGGAGATGTTTCTCGACCGGGTCCGCAAGTCGGCGGATAAGGAGGCATTTCGTTATCTTGTTGCCGACGAATGGGTCTCGGCGACCTGGCAGCAAGCCGCGGATCGCGTCGAGGCACTGGCGGCCGGTCTGCTGGCGCTAGGCATCGACACCGAACAGCGCGTCGGTATCGGCTCGAGCACGCGATACGAATGGATCCTGGCCGACCTGGCGATCATGTGTGCGGGCGCCGCGACCACCACCGTGTATTCCAACACCAACGCCGATGACACCGTGTACATCCTTGCCGACTCGCAATGCAGAATCGTGTTCGCCGAGGACACCACCCAGCTGGCCAAGTTGACCGAGCGCCGCGCCGAGCTTCCCGGTCTCACCCAGGTGGTGCTGTTCGACGGCACCGACGACAGCGATTGGGTGCTGACCCTCGCCGACCTGGTCGAGTTGGGTGAGAAGTATCTGCTTGAGCATCCGTCATGTGTGCGAACACGAGTCGACGCGATCCGTCCGGAACAGTTGGCGACGTTGATCTACACCTCGGGGACCACCGGACGGCCCAAAGGCGTGCGATTACCGCATTCTGCGTGGGTATATGAGGGGACCTCGGTCGCCAATTTGAATTTCCTCGGCGAAGACGATGTGCAGTTGCTGTGGTTGCCGATGGCACACGCGTTCGGCAAGGTGCTGGTCACCACGCAGCTGGCCTGCGGGTTCGCCACTGCGATCGACGGGCGGGTCGACAAGATCGTCGATAACCTGGCGGTCGTCAAGCCGACGTTCATGGGCGCCGCACCCCGCATTTTCGAAAAGGCGCACGCCCGGATTGTCACCACCGCGCAAGCCCAAGGAGGACTGCGGGCGCGACTGTTTGCGGCGGCATTCAAGGTTCGCCTCGAGGTGGACCGTCGACAGCGCGCAGGCCGTGCGCCATCTCTGCCGATGTCGCTGCTTTCTCGCCTGTTCGACCGATTGGTATTCAGCAAGGTACGTGAGGTCTTCGGCGGGCGAATCCGATTCTTCGTCTCGGGTGCGGCACCGTTGAATCGCGATATCGGTGAGTGGTTCCACGCGGCAGGACTGCTGATCCTCGAGGGTTACGGACTCACCGAATGTGCGGCGGGCGCATGCATCAATCGGCCTGATCACTACAAGTTGGGCACCGTTGGCCTGCCGTTTGAGGGCACGTCGATTCGGATCAGCAACGACCAAGGGGAGATCCAGATCCTCGGCGGCAGTGTGATGGACGGTTACCACGGCCTGCCGGACATGACAGCGAAAGCGTTCACCGATGACGGTTGGTTGCGCACCGGGGACGTAGGCACCATCGACTCCGACGGCTTCCTCACCGTCACCGGCCGGATCAAGGAGATCTTCAAGACCTCCGGGGGCAAGTACGTTGCCCCGCCGGCGATCGAGGCAAAGTTCATGGCGCTGTGCCCCTACGCCAGCCAGTTCATGGTGTTCGGGGAAGCCCACAACTACTGCGTGGCGTTGATCGCCCTGGATGCCGACCTGATCGCGGGGTGGGCTGCGGTGAACGGCCTCAAAGGGGCGACCTACGCGGAACTGTCCAAAGCTCCAGCGGTACACGCGCTGATCGAGGAGCACGTCGTCAAGCTCAATGCCGCACTGAACCGATGGGAAACCATCAAGAAATGGGAGCTGCTGGACCACGACCTGTCCATCGAGGGCGGTGAGCTGACACCCTCATTGAAGGTGAAGCGCTCGGTGGTCGCCGAACAGAACAAGCACATCCTCGATGCCCTCTACACCTGATCGAGCGCTGCGCACAGCGGCGAGCGCAAACTGCACCTGAAAAGTCTTTCGGACCGGGCACTTTGGGACCAATGGCCCTCCCGGTAGCCGATACCTCTCGATAACGTTGCCGCCATGTCCACAAATGCGCCGGCAGTGTCGGTTCTCTCGGATTCCGAGAGCTGGGATCTCATGGGGGGCGTCACGCTGGGACGACTCGTCACAAGCGTTGATGGCCAACCCGAGATCTTTCCCGTCAACTTCGTCGTGCAGAACCGCACCGTACTGTTCCGCACCGCGGAAGGTACAAAGTTGGTCAGCGCGGCGATCAACAATCAGGTGCTGTTCGAGGCCGACGGAAGCACAGCGCAGGAGGGCTGGAGCGTGATCGTCAAGGGGACAGCCCGCGCGCTTCGCTCCGACGAGGAGATCGAGGAGGCCCGGCGGGCATGTCTATCTCCTTGGCAGCCAACACCACATCCGCATTTTGTCCGCATCCGCCCAATGAGCATCTCCGGCCGTCGATTCGATTTCGTCTCCGCACCCGATAACGAATCGGCGCTCGCCTGAGACTTTCGCGGTGCTGGCCTACATCCACTAAAGCGGTCTCGCCCAAATCCGTTGATGCGCAACCCGATATCGGTGAATAGTTGCTGAACACCTCACCTGCCATCGACGCTGCTGCTCGCCGGCCAATGACGTGAGGGGACCAAAGCCTCTAGGGCGGGGCGTCGGGGCCGCCGTAATGTCGGGGTGGAGACAAGAGCAACACACACAGGAGCCTCCGGTGCCGGGTACACAGATCGACGCCGATAACACGGCGGCGCAATTGATCCAATTACGCGACGATGTAGACGAGCTCTTGGGCAGGCTGGCCGGTGCCGAGTCGCTGTGGTCCTGGTGGCTGCGCGAAGTAGCCGCAACGCATCGGTCCAGCGCCCGAAACATGCTGCATTACTGGGCTCTTCGACAAGAAGATCTGCGCGACCTGCAAGCTCGCCTCAGCGCATATGGACTGTCGTCACTGGGGCGTAGTGAACCGCATGTGCAGGCCACACTTCTGTTGGTCAAATCAGCCATCGCCGCCATGCTCGGCGGTCGGTGGCAACAGCCGTTAGCAGCAGGCGTGCTCACCGACCAGGGAGCTGAACTGCTGCGGCACCGAACCGGAATGCTCTTGGGGCCAGAGCCGGTCGACCGCGTGACCCGCATCATGGTCACATTGCCCTCGTCGGCTGCGAAGGACGCCGATCTGGTTCGCGATCTGGTGGAGCGCGGGATGAACGTCGCACGCATCAACTGTGCGCACGACGATGCCGAGGCATGGCGCACGATGGCAGATCATGTCAAGCAGGCCGCCCAGGCCACCGGCAAAGTTTGTCTCATCGCGATGGACCTTGCCGGACCGAAGCTGCGCACCGGTCCACTCGAACCCGGGCCACGATGTGTGAAACTCCGGCCGGCCAGAAACCAACTCGGACAGGTGACCTCCCCGGCACGTGCCTGGCTGACCGCCGCCGAAGACCCCATCGACCCACCCGACCCAAAGCTGTTGTCGTTACCGGTGTCCGGGGACTGGCTGCGCCGCCGCCAGGACGGGGACACCGTGGATCTGCACGACACCCGCGGTTCGAAGCGCCGACTGGTACTTGAATCCGTCGATCAGTCAGCCGCACACGGCGGTGGATTCGTGGTCCATGCCGACCAGACGACCTACCTCGCCACCGGGACAGTTCTGCATGTCCACGGCGCCAAGGATTCGACGCACCTGTGCGAACTGCCTCAAACCGAACAGCACCTGACCCTGCACCGGGGCGACACCCTGCAGCTGACCAGGGATTGTGCACCCGCTTCAGTGGCCTCCGATCGCCCACCGCGCATCGGCTGCACACTGCCCGAGGTCTTCGACCACGCACGCCTTGGCCAGAAAGTGCACCTCGACGACGGACTGATCCGCGGCGAGGTAATCAGCGTGAGTTCCACACTGCTGGGCGTGCGGATCGACCACGCCGCCGACAACGGGTCGCGACTGCACGGGGGCAAGGGAATCAATGTGCCCGATGCAAAGCTGCCGATCTCCGCTCTCACCGAGAAGGACATCGTTGACCTGGCCACGGTGGTCGAGCTGGCGGATCTCGTTGAGATGTCTTTTGTTCGAGACCCTGCCGACGTCACACAGTTGCTCGACGAGCTGAGCCGTCTCGGCGACGAGTCACTGGGGATCGTGCTGAAGATCGAGACCCGGCAAGCGTTCGAGAATCTGCCGCAGCTGTTGCTGACCGTGATGCGTCGTCCGCGAGTCGGGGTGATGATCGCGCGAGGTGACCTTGCCGTGGAATGCGGATACGAACGACTCGCCGAACTACAGGAGGAAATCCTGTGGCTGTGTGAGTCCGCGCACCTCCCGGTGATCTGGGCAACCCAAGTGCTCGAACAATTGGCCAAGACAGGCAACCCGTCCCGGGCCGAGATCAGCGACGCGGCACTGAGCGAACGCGCCGAATGCGTGATGCTCAACAAAGGTCCCTATATCGACGAGGCGGTGTCGGTCCTCGCCAACATCCTGCAACGGATGGCGGATCACCACTACAAGAAGACCGCCCTCATGCCGACGCTGGACTCCTGGCATCCCGATCCCCACGACGATCCGGCAGCCACCAACGTTGCCTGAGAACACGACATGAGTAACTCGACCCTGCAGCCTCCGGTCACGATTGACCCGCGCTGCTACGACGCGGTCATCTTCGATCTCGACGGCGTCGTCACCGATACCGCGTCGATCCACCGGAGCGCGTGGGCGATGTCGTTCGACGAGTTTCTGGCGCGCCGCCCACAGCGGGTGAACGAGGACCACTCCCCCTTCACCGATGACGACTATCGGCGATTCGTCGACGGCAAACTGCGCTATGACGGGGTAGCCGACTTTCTGGCCTCGCGCGGGGTGTCCCTGCCGCCGGGTACGCCGTCTGACGCGACCGACGCCACCGTCTACGGCCTCGGTAACCGCAAGCAACAGGTGTTTCTCGGGCTGCTGGACAACGGTGTGCCGCTGTTTGATTCGACGGTTGCGCTGGTGTGCACGCTCCAGAAGGTGGGGGTGAGAACTGCCGTCGTCACGTCCAGCCGCAACTGCGGACATGTGCTGCGTGCCGCCGGGATCGGTGACCTCTTCGGTGTCTGCGTCGACGGTGTCGTCGCCGCCGAACTCGGACTTCCCGGAAAGCCCGATCCTGCCGTCCTGGCCGAAGCGGCGCGCAGGTTGGGTGCGCAGCCGCAGCGGTCGGTCGTCGTGGAGGACGCCGAAGTGGGCGTCGCCGCCGGCCGCAATGGTGGATTCGCGCTCGTCATCGGCGTCGATCGCACGGGCCACGCCCAGGAACTGTTGCTTAACGGCGCTGATGTGATCGTCGCTGACTTAGCCGAGGTCGAGGTAGTGCTGTCCCCTTAGCGCGCCGCAGTAACCGGCGTGCGCATACCGTGGATCACCCTGCCCAATATGCGGCTGCGCATCCGTCGGGACAACGGCGCCAACGACGAGGTCAGGACCTTCCCGCGTACCCCGGGCACCACGGTCCGTCGGCGTCCGAGTGCCGTCAACGCGGCCTCGGCGACGATGTCGGGTGTCGTGGTCGACGTCATCGTCAGGCCTGCCCGCTGACCGAACCCGGAATCGACCGGACCGGGAGCTACGGCGATCACGTCGACGCCCTGCGGGCCCAGTTCGTCGTGCAGGCCCTCGGCCAGGGCCTGCACATAGGCTTTCGATGCGGCGTAGTTGGCCTGGCCCGGAACGCCCTGCCACCCGACGATGGAACCGAACAGCACAATCCCGCCCCGCCCGCGGTCCACGAGACGGCGCGCGAAGGTGTGCGACAGGTGCATCACCGCAGTGACGTTGACCGCGAGTAGGTCCAGCTCGGCCGCCAGTGGTGTCTCCAGGACGGTGCCGGTGGTGCCGAACCCGGCAGCGAGCACGACCAACCCGACGTCGAGCCGGCTGGTGAGGTCCTCGATGGTGTCGGCGGCCCCCGGCTCGGTGAGGTCGACCGGTGCCACTATCGTCTCGATGCCATGGGCGGCCACCAGTTCCGCGGCCAAGGCCTGGAGCGCACCTTCGCGACGAGCGGCCAGCACGACGTTGATGCCCGCCGCGGCGATGTGGAAGGCCAGCGCCCGCCCGATCCCGTCGCTGGCGCCGGTGACCAGGGCCCACGGCCCATACCCGCTTCTCATGATGCGATGGCCTTCGCAGGATGGGCGGGCAGGAACGCGAGCACGAAGCATGCCCCCACCAGACATACGCCCGCGGCGGTCAGACACCCTGCGTGAAGGCCGGACATGAATGCGTCACTGACGGTGTCTCGGAGCGTTGCTGCCACTGACGGCGGTGACGAAGCGGCGACCTGCAAACCCTGGGCCAGTCCCTCGCGTGCGGTGTCCTGAGCGAATTGCGGTGCCGCCCGAAGAATTTCGCTATCAGCGAGGTGCCTGATGTAGAGCGTCGAGAAGATGCTGCCGACCACCGCCACGCCGAGCGTGCCGCCGATCTGCCTCGTCGCATCGTTGACGGCTGAACCCGCGCCGGCCTGTTCGGGCCGGACCACCCCCATGATGGAGTCGGTGGCAGGCGCTGTCGTGAGCCCGAGGCCGCCGCCGAGAAGGACCATCTGCCCGGCCACCTGAAGATAGGACACGTCGACCGCCACAGTGGCCACCCACGCGAACGCTGCGGTGAGCATCACCAGGCCGACGAACACGACAGCCTTGGTGCCTATCCTGGTCACCGCGAGGCGGGTACCCAGGACTGAGCCGACAGCAATCGACAGTGCGACCGGAAGGATGCGCACACCGGTCTCCAGCGGGCCGAAACCCTGTAGCAGTTGGAAGAATTGGGTGATCAAGAAGATGAAGCCGAAGAGAGCGAAGAAGGCGACGGTTACCGCGGCGCTGGCCGCGCTGAACCGCAGATTGGTGAACAGGCTGACATCAATCAGCGGATCATCGCAGCGCCGCTCCCACCAGATGAAGGCCACCATGGCCACCGCGGCCACACCGAAGCCGAGCAGGGTCCAGCTGGCCGTCCAGCCGCGATCGGGCGCCTCGATGATGGTGTAGACCAAGGCACCGAGCAGCGCGATCGACAGCAGCAACCCACCACGGTCGAGCCGTGCGGAAGATTCGGTGGCCGACGCCGGTACGAACACCACGGCACCGATCGCGGCGACCAGCGCAATGGGCACGAGCGCCAAGAACAGGCTGCCCCACCAGAACGTCTCCAGCAGTGCGCCACCGAGGATGGGCCCGATGGCGACGCCGAGACCGGTCACCGCTCCCCACACGCCGATGGCTGCGGCCCGGTGCTTGGGATCGCGGAAGGTGTCGGTGATGATCGCCAGCGTGGTCGGGTAGATCAATGCCGCCGCGATGCCCATCACCAGCCGCATACCGATCAGCGGCCCAGTCGCCGTGCACAACGCGGCCCCGACGCTACTGGCCGCGAGCAGCACCAGACCCGCGATCAATGTGCCGCGCCGGCCGAACTTGTCACCGACGGTGCCGCCGGCCAGGACCAGCGCGGCAAAGGCCAAGTTGTAGGCGTCGACGATCCACTGCAGGCCGCGCGTCGAGGCGCCCAGTGCCGAATTCAGCGTCGGGAGAGCCACATTGACGATCGTGGTCTCGACGTTGATGGACAGGGCCGCCACCAGCACGACGGTCAGGATCAGGATCGGCCGTGCGCGCGCAGGAGCCGAGTGGGCGCCCCGGGAGTGGTCACGCGAAGCGATGGTTGCCATGGTTAACGCCCTAATGTTGACAGCAGTAACATGCCGAGAATGACAGAGAATGTAACTGCTGTCAACATCTAGGCGGAGGCTAGTGGAGTCCCTCGGAGATCACGTCGAGCAGCCGGTCGGCGATCAGCTGCTTGCGCGTCGCATCGGCCTCACTCAAGGGGCCGTCGAGGAACAGGGTGGACAGACCGTGCACCGCGGCCCAGGCACCTTCGTCGAGACCGTCGCGCCGGTCCGGGGAGAGCACACCCGTGGCGACAAGGTCGTCGATGCAGCCGACCAGGATCTGGAACGGATGATGCTCTGGGACAGAGACTTTCGCATCCTCTGTCGGGCGGGTGTGCGCAAGGCGCGCCGCGTCCTGGTGCGCGAAAGCTGTCCTAAACAAGCCGGGTTCGGCAAGCGCGAAGTCGATATACCCCTGGCCGGTGGCGCGCAGGCGCCCAAGCGCCCTGATGCCCTTGGGCCCCCGACGTGGCACCGCATTGAGCCGGGCCACCATCGCATCGGCCAGGCACGTCTCGGCGTAATCGGTCACCGCGGCGAGCAATGCGTTGCGATCGGAATAATGCCGGTAGGCCGCGGAATTACTCACCCCCGCCATGCGCTGGACGTCGCGTAACACCACCGCCTCTGGCCCACCCGAGCGCGCCAGTTCCACGGCGTGCTCAAGAAGGGTCTGCCGCAGGTTGCCGTGATGATAGGTGTCCTCGCCGGAACGGGACGCTCGTGTACTCAGTGCCTGGCCCTTCCGCGCGCGATGTTGACGAACCTTACATTAATGCAGTCCGACCAGGCTTGGCGCGAACCGGGCGGCCGGGACGTGGCTGTGTGCATCGCGGTAGTGGTTGCGACCAGCAGTCTGCAGATCGGTGGGCTCATCAACACGGACGCATGTACATCAGATAGACGGGCTGCTTTTGGTTGGCCCCGAGAGGTCCAAAGTTGTCCGAGTACCCGCTCAGAAATGAGTTACAAGACCTCGCCCTGAACGTAACTCCCGTTGGGAGATTGATGTACTCGTAGCAACCCTGCGCGTTTGTCTGCCCGTTCCGGTACAGCGACGTTGGCCTGCCAGGAGGCGCCAGCAGGAGCTGAATGTTGGCGTAAGCCACCAATTGTGCCCTGGCGTTGTACACACATCCATAGATCCGACCTGCGGCCGCCTGCGCGGGGGGCGCCGTAACGAGCGCAAAACACGTCGCGGCCGCTACGGTGGCCGCAGCGGCCCTGCGCGCCGATTCAATGATGAACCGCCGCACCGAAAATGTTCCTTGAGTAGTCACGTTGCACCGCTTTCTGCTGTCGCCACTTCGGAGTGTCCGAAACTGCACTGAGCATCCGTCGCTGCGATATGCATGTGGTGAGTAGTCGACTACCTGTCCGGTTATCGAAGTGCCGGGGCACCCCTGGTGGCCAGACCGTCGCACTCCACCTACATCACTTCCCTTGAGCACAAACCTTTTACGCAACAACAGCGTTCTTGTGATACCTCACCGCAAATCCGGACCTGGCGAAACCATCCATATTTGTGAGCGAAAAGCTCTGCCCCGCTGACAGTTTCGGGGCACCTGACCGTGAACGTAGTTGGGCCGGGTAGAGGAAACCTGCGGGTGCCCCATGCGAAAAAACTCGCAAATATACATATGTTCTACACAGCTCGCTGATGCGAAACACATAGGTTCCAGATGGTGACCGTTTCGTGTTACTAATGTGACTGGTGTGCCAGATTGTTATCCGAGTACCTCTTGTGCTTGATGTCTGGGTGCAATCACTGGAACCGGAAGGCACCAACATGGCTACAACAACACCGACTCCGTTGGATGAACTCAATCCATTGACTAGATGCGAAGTCAAGGCTCCAAGACACCGGACCGCGTCCACGTCGCACGTCGTCACCGCTACCTCGGCCGTGATCCGCGTCATCGCGCTGACTGGCGCAGCGGCCGGCCTCGCAACCGCATTGTCAGCATCGGCGAACGCCGACAACGGAACGTCAACTCTGTTGAGCGAGATAGGGATCGGCGGCAATGGTGCAGTCAGCCAGGCGATCGCGCAAATCGGCGTATCGCTGTGTCCGCTGTTTGTTCAACCTGGCAGCCAGCTCGCCAGCACGGCGACGACTGCAAGTGGTCAGGGCGGAACCTTAGGATCACAGTTAGCGGGCGGGGTTGCGGGACTGGCGATTCAATCCCAGTGCCCCAACTTCATGACTTCGTTGGCCAACGGCGACTTTTCGGTGCTGTCCAATGCGGCAAGCATGCTCGGGATGGCGACACCAGCTGCAAACCCGCTGTCCTCCATCACCGGAGCGGCTACTGAGAATCCGCTCAGCGCCCTCAGCACGCTCACGACTCCCGGAGCCTAAGGCTCAGATCGCGCAATTGGGCCGACAGCACGTCTGTGACGAAATAGTTTGTCGCGCAGTCGAAGACCGCATGCCACTGGTGAGGTCATTGGTGGACCAGTTGTGAGGAGATCGCCCAAAGGTGCTCGGCGGTTGCGGGGTTCAGCGCCCACTCTTTGACGCCATGGGGGTGCTGGGCCAGGTCGGCGTCGTTGGAGACGGTGTAAGCCTCTTGCCCATCATCAAGATAGTGACCACCTGTGTGGGCAAACTCGGGAGCGACTGCAGCGACGATGCTGGTTGCGGCACCCTGCTCTATGGTCTTGTAGGCGAACACGCCTGCAGCCTCCGCCGCATCGAGTGACTCCCTCTGCGCCACAGTGAAATTGCGTTGCAGACCGGTGGCGACGCCGCCGGGGCTGACAGTGTTCGCGACGATTCCCTCAGCTGCCCACCGCCGGGTTGCTTCGACGGCGAACAGAGAGTTCGCTGTCTTGGATTGGGCGTAGGCGATCTGCGGGTCATAGTCGCGATCGCGAAAGTGGATGTCGGCGAAGTCGATTCCGGCTCGCATATGAGCCGTCGAGCTGACCGAGACGATCCTTGCCCCGTCTCGCTCGGCAGCACCGGCCGCGAGGGCACGGTGTAGGCCGCTGGTCAGAGCGAAGTGACCGAGATGGTTCGTCGCGAATTGCAGCTCCCATCCCTGGGACGTTCGTTCCAGTCCGCTGGTGACCAGGCCGGCGTTGTTGATCAGCAGATGAAGCGGCCCCTGCCATTCGTCGACGAATTCGTGGACGGATGCCTGGTCGGCCAGGTCGAGTCGGGCAACGTGTGGCCGAGCCCTGCCGTTGCCCTTCTCGATCCAGTCAGCGACGCCCGCCCCGGCTGTCGTGTTGCGAACTGCGAGTGTGATTTCGGCGCCGGCGACGGCCAGGGCGCGTGCTGTTTCGACGCCGATGCCGGAGGACGCGCCGGTGACGATCGCCCGCAGACCGGTGAGATCGACTCCCTGGAGGACCTCGGCTGCGGTACTGGTTGCGGTAAAGGCCGTGGTAATGAGGGCAGGGATCGCCACGGTCACACCCGATTCGATCGGGTTGGTGGTGCGCAGATCAATCCGGAGCTCTGAGGCATTGGTGTGTCCTTTCGACGTCCCGCGAGTTCCACAGTGTTGACAACGCGGCGGGCTCTGCGGTGAACACCTCGTAGCCACTCTTTTCCCGCGCTCAGTGGGCTTCGCATGCGCGCACGTGGGGCGCCTATGGGCTCCAGCGCTCATGGAGCCATTGTTCGAATGTCTGCAATTGCGGATCGAGGTCGGCGGTGAGCGCCCGATCTGCTTGATAGGACGGCGGTGTGGCGAACCACGTGAACATCGCGCGCAGGTCGTCGTCACCAGCGGCTGCGGGCGGCAGCCCTTCGAAACGGGCGGGCTGTCCTGCCTGGCGCCCGAACGCGTCGGCGATCTGCGAGCCGGTCAACTCGTCGCCGGCGATTTCGATCGCACCCGTTGGTACGCGAGACGGGTCGATGAGCACCGCGGCGGCGACGGCGCCAATGTCGTTGACGGCCACCATTTGTAGTGGAACGCCGTCGGGCATCGGCAGACGCACCACCATTTCGCCGTCCTCAGGCACCGGCGACTGACTCAGAAGGTTGTCGTAGAAAAACGTCGGTCGCACGAATGTGGTCGGTACTCCGAGGCTTTCGATGTACTCCTCGACGCGGCGCTTGCTCTCGAAGTGTGGGATCCCGGTGTGCCGCTCCGCGCCGCCGACCGAGCTGTACACGAGGTGCTCCACGCCGGCGGACTTGGCCGCATCCGCGATGAGGATGCCATCGTCGATCTCACCCGTCGTGCCGCGACCCGAGGCCATCGTGGTCATCGCGAAGACCCGCGCAACCCCATCGAGGGCCGTCTGGAGACTCGCCGGGTCGTCGAAATCGGCAACGGCCAGTTGCGCCCCCGCGGCGAAGAGGGCCTGTGCGGCCGGTTTCTCCGGGTCGCGGACCAACGCGCGTACCTCCACCCCGGCGCTCAGCAGAGCCCGCGCGGTCGCGCCGCCCTGCTGTCCGGTTGCTCCGACGACCGCGAACACGCCAGATAGCGCCACGTTCTCTCCATTCGCGAAGTGCAGCAGTTGCGTCGTTGCGGGTGCGGCGGCGCTCATTAGCGGACGAATTATTCCGCATAAAAGTAGGGTAGGTCGCTTACCGGCGTTTAGGCAATGCGAGCCGCGCCGCGTCGGCCTGTCCGGAGGCACGTCGCGCCACCGACCGTTACATCGCTCCGTCGCGGCTCCTGGCGTCTGCAGGCGGTGGAACACTCGACGAATGACCGAAGAGCCCACAGGCCAGACAGGGCGCCGACGCGCGGTACGCCATGACGCTCGGATCAATCGGGAACGCATTCTCACGGTCGCCGCCGAGTTGATGGGCCGCCGTGGGCGCAACGTTCCGCTCGCCGACATTGCAGAGGCGGCCGGCGTCGGCGTGGGCACTCTTTATCGGGGATATCGCGACCGCACCGCGCTGCTGCACGCCCTGGAACACCGCGCCTACGGTCTGCTCATTGCCGCACTCGACCACATCGGCGAATCCGGGCGTACCGGCGCCCCTGCGGTGCAGGCCTATCTGGAGGAATGTCTGCGGTTGGGGGACCAACTGGTGCTCCCCCTGCGTGGGGCGCCACCCTTGACCGACCCCACCTCCATCGATGCGCGGCGACGCATCAACAACGCCCTGGAGCAGTTCCTCGCCGATGGGCGGGCCGAAGGCACCGTGCACGCGGACGTCAATGCCACCGACGTCATCGCCTGCGGCGCGATGATCACCCAGCCGCTGCCTCATGGTCCGACTTGGGAGCGCCTCGCCCATCGTCACGTCGCGTTGTTCGTATCCGGCTTGCGGGCCACCGATGCCCCGGGGTTGTCGGCACCGCCCATAAGCAGCCAGGACGTTGAATCCGCCTTCGCCAACGACGCTGCCGGCTGACGCGCGCTGCAATACCGGCCTACACTGAAGCGGACGATTTCGTCCGGAAACGGGAGGCGGTAAACGTGGCTACAGAAGGACGGCTCGCGGGCCGGCGGGCGTTGGTCACCGGAGGCGGGCGTGGCATCGGCGCGGCGATCGTGCGGCGCCTGGCAGCCGACGGCGCCCTCGTCGCCGTCAACTACGTCAACGACGCGGCCTCTGCAGAAGCGCTGGTCGGTGAGCTCAACGAGGCTGGCCATCGCGCCTCGGCGTTCCAGGCCGACGTCGCCGATCCCCAGCAGACCCAGGCCCTGGTGGCGCGGGTCGTCGCCGAATTCGGCGGCCTCGACGTGCTGGCCAGTAACGCCGGCGTCGAGCACTTCGGCGCGCTCGAGACCATCACCGCCGCCGACTTCGACCGCGTCTTCCACATCAACGTGGCCGGTCAACTGTTCACCGCCCAAGCTGCCGCAGCCTCAATGGAATCGGGTGGCCGCATCCTGCTCATGTCATCGGTCAGCGCTCGCATCGCCGTCTATCAGCACTCCCTCTACGCCGCCAGCAAGGCCGCGGTGTCTGCCATGGTGCTCAACCTCGCGCCGGAACTGGCCGAACGGGGCATCGCCATCAACGCCATCGCCCCCGGAGGCACCGTGACCGACATGGCAGCGGAGAATGGGCCGAAATACACCCCGCCGGCACTGCGCGGCGTTGCTCCACCCGAGGCCATACTGAAGTCGATTTGCGCTCTGGGTCGACGCGCCGAACCCAGCGAAATTGCTTCCGTCGCAGCCTTTCTACTTTCCCCGGAGGCGTCCTACCTAACCGGCGCCACCATCGACGCCTCCGGCGGGCGCATGTGATCGCGGCGACCCGATGACCCGACAACAGCGCGACGCGTTGGACCAACTGCTGCGGGATGGGCCGCTGGACATCGGCGGCGACCTGGAGGTCCAACGGCCCCGTCTTCGAAGCGATGGCAGGCGCACAGCCACTGCCTGGTGACGTAGCGGTCACCCAGCGCCTCCTGGGCGGCATCCCCGTTATCGACGTCGAGATCGCCACTGTCGACACCACCGACGTCATCGTCTACTTCCACGGCGGCGGATACGCATTGGGATCGGCCTCAGCGTCGGTAGGGCTGGTCTCAGACCTCAGCCGCCGAGCGAAGACCCGAGCTATCTCGGTGGACTACCGACTCGCCCCCGAACATCCCCACCCCGCCGCAGTCGACGACGCACTCGCCGCGTATCGGGGGCTGCTCGAGGAGGGCCGACCGGCGTCGCGCATCGCGGTCGCCGGCGAATCAGCCGGGGCCGGACTGACGTTGGCCACCCTCATCGCGGCCAGGGACGCCGGCCTACCCTTGCCCTGCGCCGCCGTCCTGATGTCACCCTGGGTCGACCTGTCGCTCGGTGCGACCAGCATGACAACAAAGGCCGCCGTGGATCCCGTGCTGAGTGCAGCTGCTCTGCGGCGGCGTGCCGACGACTACGTCGGAAATCGTGACCGCACCACGCCGCTGATCAGCCCGCTGTTCGCCGACCTTCACGGTCTCCCGCCGCTGCTGATTCAAGCTGGATCGCACGAAGTCCTCCTCGACGACGCAACACGACTCGCCGTGCACGCCGCTTCCGCCGACCTCACCGTCAGCCTCGAGATCACAGCCAATGTGCCACACGTCTTCCAAGGATTTGCCGGCATCCTCGATGAAGCAGGCGCGGCATTGGCCAGCGCCGGCGCATTCATCCGCACCCACATGACCACGTGATGCGAGTCGTGGCGGTTCGACGAACTTGCCGTCGTTGCCGATCAGTTGCGCGACGCCGTGCACCAGGCCCCGACACCGGATACGGCAAGGGGCCTACTACCTCGGCGAGCAGACGATGATCTTCCGGTCCACCAAGTGGACCGTCGGCGACCCTGATCGACGGCGAATGTCATTCGGCCCGCATCGGCGCCAACCCACGGCCGAATACGTACCCAGGTAGTGATCGTGCTGGACCGGCGATCGAAGAAAGAAAACTCGAATAAACGTTAGTTACGAAAACGAACTTGAAAAAGACTCTGATATCGGTGGGGCGGGTGGGGCTCGAACCCACGACCAACGGATTATGAGTCCGCGGCTCTAACCGACTGAGCTACCGCCCCGTACGCAGCTGGCCTGCAACTTGCGCGGCAACAATGTTCGCATGCCTCTCGGCCACCTTCGTCATCGAGTAATCCTGCGGGTGTCGGACCCACCTGCACGCGACCTGCCTCTGCGGCAACTCTTCCTCGATCGGTGGATGCCAGTCGGCTGACAGGTCGGGGCTGGTGAGTGCGACATCGGTGTCTCATCACCGGAAAAGCACTGGCAGAGGGACTAAAAGCCAGCTCAGACAAGGAAATTCATCCTTGTATGTAACTGTCGCCGCGCACTCACCGGCACCGCCATGGCCATCGCGCCCACCGCTCGCCGTCGGAGTTGCCGCTTCCGGCCGGCCCCTCGGGCGTCAACGCAACAACGATCAGGCCCGGCACCCCAAAGCACCACGGTCACCAGCACAACACGTGTGCCACCACTGCCGCGGAAGCGGGCCGAAGGCCGGGCAGTTATCACATCCGGCCTCTCGGCCTTATTTGGATCCACGTTTTATGTGGCGCCCATCGGCATCTGTAACGCCTGGCGCCGAAATCCCGAAAAGAAGTTTGACTCGAATCAATGCGGCTTTCCGGTGAAATTGTGGCACCATTTCACTATTGGACCGCTCTCCGGGTCCATCACATGGGGGTTGACACCGTGGTTCGGTCTAACGTGTACCGCGCAGTGGGTAGCTGCGTGGTCTGCGCTGGCCTGATGATGGGTACCGGCAC
This sequence comes from Mycobacterium sp., assembly GCF_965229105.1. Lineage (GTDB taxonomy): Bacteria > Actinomycetota > Actinomycetes > Mycobacteriales > Mycobacteriaceae > Mycobacterium. The sequence goes on along the minus strand of NZ_OZ245858.1, from coordinate 2,972,768 downwards.
CGCGGTGTCGGCGGCCGAGCCAGATACCGGCGGGCCCGGGCAATCTCAGAGCAGCGGCGCCGGGCCAGGCCCGCAGCACCGGAGCAAGGCCGCACCGGGCGAGAACCCCGCAATAAGGGCCGCGGAGATTCTGCGCAAAACCATTTCCGACGTCACCAGCGTGTTCGGTTCGGGCCGGTTGCCTGGACAGCAGCCGCCGAAGACTCCGGAACCCGCGAAAGTCGACACCCCGGTCACCGCCTCTTCGGAGAACAACGACGCGGGCGTGGCCTCTGCCGCCAGCGCCGACACCCCGAGCGAGGGCACCTCAGACACCGTCTCGCCCACCCCGTCCATCACCACCCCGGTGACCAACACCGACCCTCCTGCTGTTGACCCCGCGACGCCCGTCGTCACCGAGGCCGTGCCGCCGGTTGTGGACCCGGCGCCCGTTCCAGCGGCGCCCCTCCCCGCGCCCGTGCCCCTTCCCGTCCCCGTAGCAATCTCCTGGCCCACCAATCCCGTCATCGATGTCATCTCCTCGGTGCAGTACATGGTGACCTCGGTCGTCTATACCCTCACCCCGATCGCCAACGATCTGAGCTCGCTGCTTGGCGTCGCGCAGTGGAGTCCGGCCGTCAACACCATCCGCTCCGACGGCCCGGCACCGGTGCCAGGTACGGCCGTGCCGCTGTCCGCGGCATCATCGGTGCTCTCACCTCTGCCTGAGATTCCCGCCGAGGCATTGGCCGGACTGCGGATGAGCAACGAAACCGAGATCGCCACGGTCGGGACCGCTGCGACAACGCGCGCGGGTGAACTGGAGACAGCGCCTGTAGAGCCGCTGCCCAGCATCGCCGCTATTCCGATGAGTGTGAAGGAATTCTTCGGCAACGCGGTCCGGGAAGTGCTGCGCTCGCCGTCACTGTCGGCGCTGGCCGCCCTCGCGCTCCCCGGCGTCCTCGGACTGTTCGTCATCACCGGTGCCGGCATCCGGTTCGGGTACCGCCAGGCCAAGGCCGCTCTGTCACTACCGGCATCCGGCCTGGCCCGATTCGCACCTCCGCAGCCGCTCCGACTTGTCCGTTCGCGGTCCGTCGCCATCAGCGCACCGGCAGTGCGATTCGTCCCCAGAGAGCTGCGCGGTATCGGAACCCCGTTGGAGAACGCCGCCTAGCCGCGACCGTGCTAGACGTCCTTCACCTGGCCGTCAGCGTCCAGTAGGTAGTGCTCGACCCCGTCGGTGACACGCGGCGTATCCCCACCCAGCGCGACGGCGATCTTGTTCGTGGCATTACGCATCACATCGAGTGTGACCTCGATCGCCTCGTCTTGAGAAAAGTGTGCGCGCACGCCGGTGGCGATATCGGCATCGATGTCGGCTGGTGACCAGATCAGGGCATCGACGTAGCGCAGCGCCGCCTTGTGACGTTCACTGAGCACCACAGACGATTCGAACCGCTCGATATCGTCGTACAGCGATTCGCTGCCTCCCTGATCGAGGGCGGCGACCTCGCGTCGCGACCGGCACAGCCGGCAGTTATGCGCAACGGCGCCGCGCAACCGGATGATCTCGGTGGTCAACGGGTCGAGCCCCCGGAGCCGGGCGACGGCGGGCGCGAACACGTTGAGCAACCCATCCCCGGGATCACCGGTGTGGTCCCACTCGACGTCGCCTACCGACCAGTCCACGCCCAGCGCGTCGAAACCCGAGGAGACCCGCGGCACGAAATCGGCGATGAAGGTCAGCGCCGCAACGCTGAACGCTTTGCGGCCGACCGCGGCCAGGAATCGGGCGCGCTGATCGGCGGTCAGTGCCGAAACGTCAGTGCTGAACTGCTCGGCGAATTCGACGATGACGGTCTCGGTGTCGGTCTGCGGTTGCGTGGCCGCGACCTCGACAGGCAGCGACGGCAGTGACACCGCCGCCGCACACGCCGTGCGGACCAGCGTCGTCACCCGGGCATCCCCGTCAGGTGAATGCGCGACCAGGCGGGCCAGTTCACCGGTGAGCACATCACGCGCGGCCGTCGAAGACGGGGCTGAAGTCATCGCCCGATTATTGCGCCTGACTGACCGATGACATGTGGAAGTCGGGGATCCGCAGCGACGGCATCGAGGCGCGGGTCGCCCAATCGCCCCATTCCCTGGGCAGGGTCACCTCGCTGACGCCGGCCTCGGTCGCCCGACGCAGCAGATCAAGTGGACTCTCGTTGAACCGGAAGTTGTTCACCGCCGCCGTCACCTCGCCGTCCTCGACCAGGTAGACACCGTCGCGGGTCAGTCCGGTCAGCAGCAGCGTGGTGGGGTCGACCTCGCGGATGTACCACAGGGTGGTCAGCAGCAGACCGCGTTCGGTTCCGGCGACCAGGTCGGCCAGTTCCGCGGTGCCCCCGCTCATCAGCAGGTTGCTGGCCGGCACGGCGACGGGCGTGCCGAATTCTGCCGCGGTGGGCCGCGGGTAGGCCAACGCATTGATGGCGCCGTCGCGGATCCAGTCCACCCGCCCGATATCCAGCCCGTTATCGAATACCGACACGGTCTCCGAGGAGCTGCCCGCGGCGACAAAGGGCGAGCACTCCAGGCCTGCGGCGTACGGATCGGAGTACAGGGTCAGGGGCAGGGCCGTCAGCTTCTCCCCCACCCGCGTTCCGCCACCGGGAGCTGAGAGTGCGGTCCGGCCTTCCTGCGCGCCCCGGCCGTCCATCGACCAACCCAGGTAGATCATCATGTCGGCCACCGTCGAGGGCGGCATGATCGTCTCGTAACGGCCGGCGGGCAGTTCCACGGTGCGCCGCGCCCAGCCCAGCCGCAGCGACAGATCCTCGAGCAGCCGATCGGTGGGCACATCGATGAACCACGGAGTGCTGGTACCGGCCCACGCGCTGGCGCCGTCCCGCTTGGCGTTGATCTCAACCGAACCGGTGGGTTGGGTATAGCGACGGCGCACACCCGTCGAGGTGGCCAGGAACGTCGTCGCCACCACGTGGTGCGCGAACCCGTAGAGGGTGTCAGGTCCGCGGAAACCCCGGCTCAGCGAGTCGGCGATATTCGCGAACACCTCCGCGCCGGTGCCAGGTACCGCCGCATCCCAGTTATCGGGGACATCGGAACCGGTCAGCAGCGGATAACCGTCGCGCGCTTCCGGTGCCGAGCGGGCCGCCAGTTGGGACGCCGCGACGAGCCCCGGGATCGCCCCCGGATCGACTTCGCTGGATTGGCGCGACCCGACGTGGGCGGTATCTCCTTGGCGGACAACGGAAACCACCGTGGTGCTGCGGCTGATGGAGACGCCATTGGTGGTCATCGAATTGCCCGCCCAGCGCAGTGACGCTTCGGCGTTGTCGGTGACCAACACGATTGTTTCGTCGGCGCCACCGGCCGCGGCAGCCGCATCCAGGGCGATATCGATGGCCTGCTGTGCGGTGATCATCGGCCCCGCCCTTCTTCACGCGTGTTGAGCACGTTCACGCCACGGAACAGCGCCGAGGGACAACCATGACTGACCGCGGCCACCTGGCCTGGCTGCGCCTTCCCGCAATTGAACGCACCCCCGAGCCGCCACGTCGACGGGCCACCGACGGCTTCCATCGCGTTCCAGAAGTCGGTGGTGGTGGCCTGGTAGGCGACGTCACGCACCTGGCCGTCGAGCTTACCGTCGCGGATCTGGAAGAACCGCTGGCCGGTGAACTGGAAGTTGTAGCGCTGCATATCGATTGACCAAGATTTATCACCCACGATGTAGATACCGTTCTCGACTTTGGCGATCAGATCGGCAGTCGTCGTCTCAGCGTCTACCCCGGAGGCGGGCTGCAACGACACATTGGCCATCCGCTGAATCGGCACGTGGTGGGGCGAATCGGCGTACGAGCAGCCGTTGGAACGCTGCTGACCCAACTTCGGGGCGAACACCCGGTCCAACTGGTAGCCGACGAAGCTGCCGTCGCGCACCAGATCCCAGCTCTGCGCAGCCACCCCCTCGTCATCGTATCCGGTTGTTGCCAAACCGAATTCGACGGTTCGGTCGGCAGTCACGGTCATCACCGGCGACCCGTAGCGCATCACACCGAGCTTGTCCGGCGTGGCGAACGAGGTGCCCGCATAGGCCGCCTCGTATCCGATGGCTCGATCGTATTCCGTTGCATGACCGATAGATTCGTGAATCGTGAGCCACAGGTTCGACGGGTCGATCACCAAGTCGGTGGGACCGGGTGTCACGCCGGGGGCCTTGACCTTTTCGGCGAGCAGCGTCGGAATCTGGGCCAACTCCTGCGACCAGTCCCACACCTCATCGCCACGCAGCACCTCCCACCCGCGCGCCATCGGCGGGGCCAGCGTGCGCATGGTCTCGAAGCTGCCCTGCGCGGAGTCGACGGTGACCGCCTCCAGCGTCGGCATGATGCGCACCCGCTGCTGGGTGGTACTCGTGCCGAACGTATCGGCGTAGAACGTCTGCTCCTTGACGGCGTTGAGGGAGGCCGACACGTGGTCGACTCCGTCGGCGGCCAGCAATCGTCCCGAGTACTCAGCCAGGACCGCGATCTTCTCGGTGGTCGGCACGTCGAACGGGTCGATGAGATAGCTCGACACCCAGCTGGCGTCGCGGTAGACGGGTTCGGCGGCCAGCTCGATCCGCTCACCGTTGAGCGGTGCCAGGGTGGTCGCCACCGCGACGGCACGGCGTGCGGTCTCGGCCGCGACCTCCGGCGATAACTCCGCATGGGAGGCGAAGCCCCAGGTACCGGCAACGATGACCCGCACCGCCAGCCCGATTTCCCGACCGACCACCGCCGTCTCCAGCTCACCGTCGCGCAGCTGCACGATCTCGTCGGTGATGCGATGAATGCGCAGATCGGCGTAGCTGGCGCCGGCGGCACGAGCTGCCGATAGCGCGGCATCCGCCAGGCTATGGCGCGGGATGGCAACGAAGTCTGCGTCCACGGTCCGGGCTGTCACGGCTCCACCGTAACGCCCACGCCCCAGCTACCGCTTTAATACCTACATGGCCCGGCCACACCATCGCAACGCCGCGCTGGGCTACGCACTGCTGGCACCGAGCCTGTTTGGCGTCGTGGTGTTCCTGCTGCTACCCATGCTGGTGGTGGTCTGGCTCAGCCTGCACCGGTGGGATCTGCTCGGGCCCATCGACTATGTGGGCCTGGATAATTGGCGGGCAGTGCTGACCGATCCGATGTTTGGCAACTCGCTGGTGGTCACGATGGTTTTCATCGCGATCGTGGTCCCCGTGCAGACGATGCTCGGGCTGGCCGCGGCCGCCATGCTGGCCCGAGAATTACCCGGTAGTGGGATCTTTCGCACCATCTACGTCCTGCCGTGGATCTGCGCGCCGTTGGCGATCGGCGTGCTGTGGCGCTGGATCCTGGCCCCCACCGACGGCGCCGTCAGCACCGTGCTGGGCACCCGAATCGAATGGCTGACCGATCCCGGGCTGGCATTGCCGGTGGTATCGGCGGTGACGGTGTGGACAAATGTGGGTTACGTGACGCTGTTCTTCGTGGCGGGCATTCTGGCGATCCCGGCCGAGGTGCACGCTGCTGCCAGCACCGACGGCGCCAACGCCTGGCAGCGGTTCCGACGGATCACCCTGCCGATGCTGCGCCCGACACTGTTCTTCGTTCTCGTCACCGGTTTCGTCAGTGCCGCGCAGGTCTTCGACACCGTCTACGCATTGACCGACGGCGGCCCGAAGGGACGGACCGACCTGATCGCCCACCGCATCTACGCCGAAGCATTCGGCGCTGCGGCGATCGGCCGGGCCGCTGTGATGGCCATCGTGCTGTTCGTCATCTTGGTTGGCGTCACCCTGGTGCAGCATCTGTACTTCCGACGACGGATCACCTATGACGTTGCTGGCTAACCGGGCAGGCTCGGCCGGCCTGATCTATCTCGGGCTGGCAGTCGGGGCGGTAGTCACCCTGCTGCCGCTGCTGCTGGGGTTGTTGACGTCGCTGACCTCAGCGCACCAGTTCGCCACCGATCAGCCGTTATCTCTGCCCAGTCCGCCGACACTGGAGAACTACTCGGATCTGGCCGGCGCCGGGTTCGGCCGCGCCATCGTGGTGACCGCGCTGATGACCGCGGTGATCGTGCTCGGTCAGCTGACTTTTTCGGTGCTGGCCGCCTATGCGTTCGCCCGCCTCCACTTCCCCGGCCGGGACGCGTTGTTCTGGGCGTACGTGGCGACGCTGATGGTTCCCGCCACCGTGACGGTGGTCCCGCTTTACCTGATGATGGCTCAGGTTGGCCTGCGAAATACCTTCTGGGCGTTGGTCTTGCCGTTCGTGTTCGGCTCGCCCTACGCGATCTTCCTGTTACGCGAGTACTTCCGCTCGATCCCCGACGACTTGATCAACGCCGCCCGCCTGGACGGGGCCAACACCCTGGACGTGATCGTGCACGTCGTATTACCGGCCAGCCGACCGATTCTGGTGACCCTGACGCTGATCACCGTCGTATCGCAGTGGAACAACTTCATGTGGCCGCTGGTGATCACCAGCGGCCGCAGCTGGCAGGTACTGACCGTTGCCACCGCCGGATTGCAGTCACAGTACAACGCGCAGTGGACGCTGGTGATGGCGGCGACGACGGTGGCGATCGTGCCGTTGTTGGTGGTGTTCTTGGTCTTCCAGCGCCATATCGTGCGGTCGATTGTCGTGACGGGACTCAAATGACGCGGCCCCGATTCTCGACGCTGTTCGCGGGCGGACTGGCACTGTTGGCGGTGCTGCTGCTGGCCGTCGCGGTGGCCCTGGGCAACAGCACCGAGCCGAGCGGCAAAACGGTCATCACCGTGCGGTTATGGGATGCCCAGGTGGCCGCGGCGTACCGGCAGTCGTTGGACGAGTTCACCCGCGGCCATCCCGGTATCGAGGTGCGGATCAACGTCGTGGCCTACTCGTCATACTTCGACACCTTGCGCACCGACGTGGCCGGTGGCGGCGCCGACGATATCTTCTGGCTGTCCAATGCCTACCTGTCCGGCTACGCCGATAACGGTCGACTGATGGACATCGCGCCCACTGATGATTGGGATCCCTCGGTCGTCGCACAGTTCAGCCGCGGCGGAAAGCTCTGGGGCGTACCGCAACTCACCGACGCGGGGATCGCGGTGTACTACAACGCCGACCTGCTCGCCGCTGCAGGTATCTCGCCGAGAACACTGGCTACGCTGCGCTGGGACCCGAACCCAGCCGTGGACACCCTGCGCCCACTCCTGGCGCGGCTCACCGGCCCACGACAATGGGGTTATAACGCCGCCAACGATCTGCAGGGCATCTATCTCAACTACATCGGCTCGGCCGGCGGCGTCTTTGAGCAGGGCGATCGGTATGCCTTCGACAATCCGCAGGCGACAACGGCTTTCCGCTATCTGGTGTCACTGATCAACACCGATCAGGTGTCGCCGCCGGCATCGGACACCAACAACAACGGCGACTTCTCCCGCAACCAGTTCTTGGCCGGGCGGATGGCGTTGTTCCAGTCCGGCACCTACAACCTCGCTGCCATCGCCGAGCAGGCCGGCTTCCACTGGGGTCTGGCGATGCTGCCTGAGGGGCCCGCGGGTCGGGTCAGCGTAACCAATGGCATTGCTGCGGCAGGCAATTCCGCGACCACACACCCCGCCGAGGTGCGCCAGGTGCTGGCCTGGTTGGGCAGCGCGCAAGGCAACGCATTCGTCGGCGCCGACGGTGCCGCGGTCCCGGCCGTGCTGGGGGCGCAGCGGGCCTACTTCGACTACTGGTCAGGACGCGGAGTCGATGTCAGCCCCTTCTTCCGGGTGCTCGACGGGCCGCGGATTCCAGCACCCGGCGGAGCCGGGTTCGCCGCCGGATACCAGGCGATCACCCCGTACTTCGATGAGATGTTCCTCGGCCGGCTGCCGGTCGAGGAAGCGTTGGCGCAGGCTCAGGCGGCGGCCAACTCCACGGCCACGCCCTGAAGTGGCGACAAAACCCAGACTGACATCACGCGATGTCATAGGCTCTCGACGACCACATCGCGGATGTCAAAGGGGACGTTGATGACGGTGCCTGCCTCGCAGAGCGCACACCAGGGCAATCACGTCCTACGCCGCTGCTGCCTGGTCGCGGCCGCTGTGGGGGTAGGGATCGCGCTCACCCACGGACACGAGGTGGCCTGGGCAGATACCGACCACACCGGTTCATCAGGCAACTCCTCGGCTCATTCGAGTGCGGGAACCGGTAACGGACCCAAAAAGTCCACCTACGGCCGTAGCCATCAGAACCCGAACTCAGCCCACACCAACAGCACCACCACTGACACGTCGTCCAGCGCTGCAGCGAATTCAGCTGTACCGCAGCGCTATACAATGACTGCGACGCGCGCACCCGCCGCAGTCCTGGCTCCTGAGCCCCCTCGTGCCGCCAACACCGCCGCCCGAACCGCCGATCCGTCCACACCACAACCCTCCACAACAAGCCCCTCCACACCGATCACCGCACCCGGTGATCCCGAGCCGCTGTCGCCGATCGCGCAGATCGTCGCCCTGCCCGGCCGTGTCATCAACACGGTGCTGCAGGTGCTGGATCTCACCGTCGCTGCCGACGGCCCCCAGAGCCCGCTGAATTTTGCACCGCTCGACGAGGCGTTATTTGCCGTCTTCCGGCGCATCGAAGGCGCACTGGGATTGGCCGCGACACCGGCCGTCGTCCTGGTGCCCCCGACCGAGATCTATACCGGTCCCACCACAACGGCGACGCCGACGGTCGAGCAGTTCCTCAACGCAGCGGCCGCCGGATACGTGCTCGGCGGCACCCCCGGCGGGCTGAAGCCGTTCACGGTCAACGGTGTTCAGATGACGTCGACCAATCTTCTCTCGGGTGAATCCGCACAGGTGTGGGTGACGCCGCAAAAGCAGATCATCATCGCCTATCAGGGCACGACGGGCGGCACCAACCTGTTGTTCAATCCGCTGATCGCCGTGTCCCAACTCATCACCGACCTGCAGATCATGTTTACCGACACCACCCCGCAGGCGTTCACCGATGCACTGGTGTTCCAGCAGCAGGTCGAGGCCGCGGCGGCCGAGCAGGGGTACAGCAGAACCGATATCTTCCTCACCGGACATTCGCTCGGCGGTTGGGAAGCCGAGTACGTGGCACAGCAGACCGGCCTGGGCGGCATCGGATTTGAGAGTCCCGGCATCAACACCACCGTGCCGGGTAACGGGGTCAACTCCGGGTTCCTCAACGTCGAGACCTATGGCGACCCGGCGGCGTACTTCTCCACCGATCTGCCCGGGTTGCAACCGTTCATGCCGCCCTACGTGCCCGGCGGGGGCAGCAAACCGCACTACGGCTCGATCGTGATGATCGGCGACCCGGAGGCCATGTACCCCTTGATCAATGCCTCGTCGCTGCAAGGCACAAACCTCATCGGGGACATCATCTTCTCGGTGGATCTGCTGGGCAACTTCTTCGAGCATCACCTGCCCGGTATGCAGGCCTACAACCTGGGTGTCAGCCCCGACCCCGGGGTGGTGCCATGGCTGGGGTCAACGATGGGCCCGGTCAACACCGGCTGGGGGGACCTGACGATTCCCCAGCCGGCACAGGCCGCCTCGGCCGCCGGAACGTTGTTCACGGCCTAGTGAGCTGCTAACTGGCCGCGCTGGTGCCGAGAATCGTGAGCTCAAGAGCCAGCGAAATGGCGCTGACCGCAACGACGATCGCCAACGTCACCCAGTCACGGGCTTTCGGTCCCGACGGCGCGGCAGAGATCTGACCGCTGCCACCGCGTGCGGCGATCGCATCGCCCATCTCGTCACCACGGCGCAGCGCGACGGTGATCGCCGCTGCCAGCAGGTCGACCATCTCCAGCGCCCATCGCCTGCGCTGATCCCGGCGCGAGGTCAGGACAGGCCGCGGCCGTAGTTTACGCGCGGCGAAGAGCACCCGGAATTCGTCGATCAGCATCGGAAAGGCCCGCAATGCCAACGCCAGTGCCACAGCCCAGTCCTCGATCGGAATCCGAAACCAGCGCAGCGGTCGTCCCAATGTGGCTACCGCAGGGGCGAATTCGGAGACGTTGGTGGTCCACGACACCATCAGCCCGAGAAGTAACAACACGATCGACAGTGCGGTGATGCGCAGGAAGTTCAGCAGTCCACCAAGCCCGAGATGAACCGAGCCGACGTCGATGAATGGACTTCCACCGGCGAACGCCGCGGTCACCGCACCGAGAAGCAGCAAGACATACAACCACTTCGGCAGCGACGGCAACGTGCCGCGAGGAATGTTGCCCAGACGTGCCGCGACTGCCACCATCACTGCAACCGCGGCAATCGGCACCCAGCCCGGATAGAAAGTCAACAGCACGCCGAGGCCGGCCACCACGATCAACTTGGTGCCTGCCCACATTTCGTGGATGACGGTGCGGCCGGGGACTGGCCTCAGCAGCACAACAGCTTTGGGCTGCGGGTTGTTCGGCGGCGCATCGTTTTTCGCGTTTGACATACCGGCGGTCATGACATGCCTCCCGTCGGGGCGACCGTCGGTTCCATCACACCGTTGCGCAGATGCAGGATCCGCGGGCACAGCCCCTCCAGTCCGGCGAAATCATGGGAGATCACCACCACCGTCAGGCCGGTATCGCGGCGAAGGTCCTCCAGTAGCCGCAGCAGTCCGCGTTGGCTGTCGGCGTCGAGACCGGCCAGTGGCTCGTCGAGGATCAACGCCCGCGGTGACCGCGCCAACAGACCAGCCAGCGCCACCCGGCGCATCTGGCCACCGGAGAGTTGGTCGATACGGCGTTTGGCCAGTGAGGCGTCAAGTCCGACGGCAGCCAAGGCGGCACTCACGCGCTCACGATCGTGGTAGGAAAAGCCGGCGGCTGAGGCGACTTCGAGGTCGACCCTGGCCCGCATCAGCTGAAGTCGAGCCGCCTGGAACGCGATCGCCACCTCACCGACCTGCTCGTGCGCGGGTTTGCCGCCGATCAGAGACGTGCCGATGCTCGGGGTGGTCAGCCCGGCCATGATCCAGGCCAGCGTCGACTTGCCGGAGCCGTTGCCACCGTGGATCAGGACGCCGTCGCCTTCTCCGACCACGAAGCTGATATCGCGCAGCGCCTCCTTGGCCCATGGCGTTCCGTGTCCGTATTCGTGACTGACCCGGTCGAGTTCGAGGACGGGCACCCCGGACTGCGGCCTGCCGACGGTGTCGGTGACGGTGGCGGCGGGCGCCTCTGCCTGCTCGACCATGGCGGCGTTGTCCAACGATTCACTGAGGCTGATGGTCCGCTCGGCCGACGCTGCTTCGTTGTTGTAATGGGTGATGTGCACCAACGACATTCGGCGGCGGCTGGTCAGGCCTGACAGCACGTCGAGAAGCTGTTCCCGGCCGACCTGATCGACCATGCTGGTGACCTCGTCGGCGATCAGCAAGGCGGGTTCGCGGGCCAACGCCGCGGCCACGGCCAGACGCTGCAATTCACCGCCGGACAGTCCGCCGGTGTCCCGTTCCTCCATACCGGCCAAACCGACTTCGTCCAACAACCGTGGGATATCGGTCGACGTCCCCGGCGGCAGTCCCCAGACGACGTCATCGGCCACCCGGGTGCCCAGCACCTGACTCTCGGGATGTTGCATGACCACCGCGGTACCGCCGGACCGCCCGAGACCCACCACCCCTGGTCGCTCGACGACCCCCGCGGTAGGTGGGCGGCCGGCCAGAATCAACATCAACGTCGTCTTCCCGGATCCGTTGGCGCCGGTGATGGCGACGTGTTCGCCGGCGTCGATCGTGATGTTCGTCGGGCTGAGCGCGTCATGCCCGGCACCCGGGTAGCGGAAACTCACGTCGCGCAGCCGCGCCGGTACGGGACCGACCGGCGAGTCGCTTCCGGACAGTTCCAGCTTGTGCACGTCGGGGATGCCGCGCAATCGCTCCAGTACGCGCGACAGTGCCCACCAGCCGAGCAGCGAGACCATCATGATCGCGAGGATGGCGTAGCCCAGGATCAGCCACTGCCAGTGCGCCAAGGTGACCGCGAAAAGGCGCTTGAGCTCATCGGCGGCGGGAGCCAGTGGCGGTATCCGCGAGAGCATCGCGGCCATCCCGTTCACGGTGGCGCCCATGGATTCGAAAATGAGGTGCCGCAGCCGGGTCAGCACGCTCAGCGCGCCGATCATCACGACCCCGAAGACGGCGCCGGCCACCACCGAGGTGACCACCACCGTGGGAGTCCCCCGGCCCCGACGTCGCACGATGCCGGTCAAACCGCCGATATAAGCGCAGTTGACCACCGTCATGAACCCACCGAGCCCGGCTATCAGGAACGCGATGATGCCCGCTGCCACGGTCGCGGCGATCAGCACCCTGATCCGGTAGCGATAGGCCAACAGACCCATCGGCACCGTCCCGAGCAGCGACAACCCCGCGGCGAAGGGCACGATGACAGCGATGATGGCGGTCGCCGCACACAACGCGGCCATCACCGCTGCCTGCGCCATCTCACCGGGTTGCATTGACCGTGCCCGCCGCGGTGGAACTGGCTGGCTGGTCGCTGTCATTTCTCGATTCTGCCAGCCAGCCGAGGGTGGCCGGTGCCGCACCTTCGCCGCCACGGTTGATCTACATAGTAATTCTATGTAAATTGGGCCCCATGACCCCCGCCAGTGCCCCGTCTGCCGATACCGAGCTCGGGTCCAGCCTGCTCGGTGTTGTCGCCCGGCTCAACCGCTTGGCCAGCCAGCGCACGCAACCCCCGTTGCCGTGGGCTCAGGCCCGGCTCTTGTCGACCATCGAGCTCCAGGGCGAGGCCCGAATATCGGACCTCGCCGCGCTGGATCACTGCTCGCAACCGACGATGACCACCCAAGTCAGACGGCTCGAAGATGCCGGCCTGGTGACGCGCACCGTCGATCCTGGCGATGCGCGGGCGGTCCTGATCCGGATCACCCCTGAGGGGGTGGCAACCCTGACCCGGGTGCGCGCTGACCGGGCGGCTGTCATCGATCCCCTGCTGGCGCAATTGGATGACGGCGACCGCGAGGTTCTCGGGGTGGCCGTCGGGGTCATTCGTCGTCTGCTCGATAACGCACAAACACCCAAATACTGAAAATAGTGAGGAGTGCCAGCACTGTATGTGGCGCCAACCCAAGGCCGTCTGGGCCGTTGCCTTTGCTTCCGTCGTCGCTTTCATGGGGATCGGCCTCGTCGACCCCATCCTGAAGCCCATCGCCGACAACCTCAACGCGTCGCCATCGCAGGTGTCGCTGTTGTTCACCAGCTACATGGCGGTGATGGGGGTGGCAATGCTCATCACCGGTGTCGTATCGAGCCGGATCGGACCCAAACGCACCCTGCTGCTGGGCCTGGTGATCATCATTGCCGGCGCCGGGCTGGCCGGTATGTCGGACACCGTCACGGGCATTGTCGGCTGGCGCGCGCTGTGGGGGTTGGGTAACGCCTTGTTCATCGCGACCGCCCTGGCGACCATCGTCAACTCCGCGCGGGGGTCCGTCGCCCAAGCCATCATCCTGTACGAGGCCGCGCTGGGACTTGGTATCGCCGTCGGACCTCTGGTCGGTGGCGTGCTGGGCTCTATCTCGTGGCGCGGTCCGTTCTTCGGCGTCTCGGCGCTGATGGCTGTGGCATTGGTGGTGACGGTCTTCCTGCTGCCCGCGACACCCCGTGCCGCACAGACCACAAGTGTGGTCGATCCCCTGCGCGCACTGCGCCATCGCGGACTGCTCGGCGTCGGAATCACCGCTCTGCTCTACAACTTTGGCTTTTTCACCCTGCTGGCCTTCACTCCGTTCCCCCTCGATATGAACGCCCATCAGATCGGCCTGATCTTCTTCGGCTGGGGACTGGCGCTGGCCTTCACCTCGGTGGTGGTGGCGCCGCGGTTGCAACACCGGTTCGGCACCGTGCGGGTCCTGGTCATCAATCTGACGGCCTTCGCACTGCTGCTTGCGGTGATGGCGGTCGGCGCCGACCACAAGGCCGTGCTCGCGGCATGCGTGGTGGTGGCGGGGCTGTTCATCGGTGTCAACAACACCCTGATCACCGAGACCGTGATGAAGGCCGCCCCCGTCGAGCGTGGCGTCGCATCGGCGGCCTACAGCTTCCTGCGGTTCGGTGGCGCTGCCGCCGCACCATGGCTGGCCGGCGTGCTCGGCGAAACGTTCAACGCGCACGTGCCGTTCTGGGTGGGCGCGGGTGCGGTGCTGGCGGCCGCGGGCGTCCTGCTCGCCACGCGTCGGTACCTCACGCACATCGATGACGAGGAAACGCCTGAGCAGGAAACCAGCGATGAGGCAATCGCGTTGACCGTCGGCAGCGACAGCTGAGCGAATTCGCCTGCACCAACACGGAGTCGACGAACGCGGAGTCGGGCAGACTAAGCCACCATGAGTGTGCTGACCCTGCTGTCGACCACGTTGGTGCCGGTGATCTCGGTCGTATCGACCGCGACCGTGGCGATCTGGTCGAAACGCATTGACACAAAAGCACGGGCAGACGACAGAGCCCAGGCGCTGCTGCTGGACTTCGAGAAGCGGGCCGCTGAGGAGAAGAAGGCCGCACTGAAGAACCTGCTCTCCGCCACCATGCGGGTCCGGCGCGGAGCCGAGCCGCTGGCAGGCGCGGACCAGACCGAAGACCAACGTCGTGCGGAGGCGATCGAAGAGCTCTACGAATTCCGGGCCAGGCTGGGTCTCGACGATGGGGTGGCCGAGGTGCTGATCTACGCCGCGGAGCCCGTTCGCCAGCTCACCGAAGAGCTGCTCGACGAATGGGACCGACAGTTCCGCGAGCACGGATACTCGCTGGCCCAGCTGGATACCTGCAAACAGCAGTTGCTGCAGCCGTGCGACGACCAGCAGGAATGGACTGATCTGAAGACCGAAGAAGCGTTGTGGCTCAAGCGACTTGGCGAAGCATCGAACCTGGACGTCGACGCGCTGTTAGCGCTGTGTGACCGCACTGTCCTCGCTGCACGAAAAGACCTGCGCGGCGGCTATGGCGTCGCACCGGACTGAGGACCTCACCACCAGACTGAGGCGCGATCTCCCTCGCGCGGGACGGCCAACGGATGGTCGCGGCCGAGGAGATTGGCGGTAATTGTGGAGCAGAACCGGTACATCGGAAGATCGAAGACGCGGTTGCTCATCGGCTGCTCGATGAAATGCCCCAGCCGTTCGGCGACAACGAAGACAGCCATCAGCAGGAAGCCGACAACGATGCTGCCCACGTAGTGCCCGGAACCATCGAGCCGGTTGAACGCGACGATCGCAAACAGCCAGGCCAGCGCTCGGATGAACAAGTCGTAGTGAACCGGGATGGGTTGATTGCGGATCCGTTCCAACCCGCCCTGCGAGGACACCAACCCCCGGTTGACCGTCATCAACATGACCCTGGCCGAATCGTCGACATGGCGACCGGCGGCCAGTGCCTGCACGTCGCGTGCCTGGCGATTCAGCAAGCTGTTGGCGGTCGTATCGGCGGCGTCCTCGGGCGTGAGGTCGGTGACTCCTGGCGGGGGCGCGACACCGCGCAACTCGGCGGCCAACTGCCAGGCGAAGCGGACCTGGCAACGACGCATCCGGTCGAGTACCGCGGCCATCTCCGGTGAGCCGTCATCAACGGCGCACAGGTCGTTATGCATGGAACGGCAGTCGTTGATGACCGCACCCCATAACGTGCGCGCTTCCCACCACCGGGCGTAGGCGTTGGTATTGCGAAAGGCGATGAAGACTGACGCGGCGATGCCGAGCACCGACAGTGCCGCCACCGAGTTCTCCAGCTGCAGGCTGTCGGGTAGCGGAAGCAGGACGGCCGCGACGACGAGGATGGCGAGCAGGTCGTAGCGCAACGCCACGATGACCTTACCGGCGACTTTGACCGGGCCGACGGGCCCGACGCTTCGAATCATTGTGTCACTCAGCCATTCACGACAGCGCTGCACCGATGAGATGCCCCACCAGGTAGGTTGCGGCGATCGCGAGACCACCGAAGGCCAGTTGGCGCAGCGACCCCGCCCATTTGGGCCTGCCGGCGAAGTGAGCCGCAAACCCGCCCGCGATGAGCAGACCGATCCCACCGCACACCAGCCCGGCCGGTAGCGATTCGAATCCCAACAGATATGGCAGCAGCGGAATGATCGCGCCGAGCGCGAACATCACGAACGACGAGATCGCGGCCACCTTCGCCGAAGGCTTACCGTCTGGATCCACCCCGAGCTCCTGCACCAGGTGAAAGTTGACGGCTTTGGTCTCGTCCCGATGGATGTCGATGGTGGCCTGCTGGGCGGTCTGGGGGCTCAGACCCATATCGATGAACATCTTGGTCAGCTCGGCCCGCTCTGCCCTGGGATGATCGGCGAACGAGCGACGCTCCACCCTGACCTCGGAGTCGATCTGCTCGTTGGCGGTGGTGACCGAGGTGTACTCACCTAGTGCCATGGAGAAGGCGCCGGCCAGCAGACCCGCCACACCGCTGAGCACCACCGTGTGGGCGCTCGCACTGGCGGCCACACCAGCAATCAACGCGGTATTGCTGACCAGTCCGTCCATCGCTCCGAACGTGGCGGCCCGCAGCCAGCCGCCGCTGACGTCGGCGTGCGTGTGGTCAAAGTCATGCGGCAACTCCTGATCAGGTGGCTGCGCTCCTGGCTGAACCTCGGACATGGGGCTATTGAACGCCCTGCAGAATCACGCCCTTCACTCAGGTTGACCTGCGTTAGCCGACTCACGTTTGCGAATCGGCCGCACGGGTTACCGTCGAGTATGACTTCCACGGCGGAACATTTGCGCAATACCCTCGACGGTCGCTGGCGAGACGTGAAGAACCGGGTACGAGAGGAACTCAGCGGCGAAGTTTTCCGGCCGCACTACACCCCGAACACCGTGATCGCACGCACGAAGGTCGGTGAGCAGCTACGCATTATGGCCGCGGCGGGTGCCGCCGAGGACGGCTTCTCCAAGGAACACGGCGGCAACGGCGACGTCGGCGCCGCAGTCACCCAGATCGAGATGCTGGCCATGTCCGACCTGTCTTTGATGGTCAAGGCCGGTGTCCAGTGGGGCCTGTTCGGCGGCGCGATCGAGAATCTGGGCACCGAACGGCACCACGAGGCCTACGTCCGGCGCATCATCGAGCTGGACCTGCTCGGCTGCTTCGCGATGACCGAGACCGGTCACGGTAGCGATGTGCAGTCCCTGGAAACCACGGCCACCTTCGACCCCGCCACCGCCGAGTTCGTCATCGATTCCCCGACGCCGTCGTCGCGTAAGGATTACATCGGCGGTGCCGCTCAGACCGCCACGGTCGCAGCAGTATTCGCCCAGTTGGTGACAGAAGAGGACGGCAAGCCGGTCAGTCATGGTGTGCACTGTCTGGTGGTGCCGATCCGCGACGCCGACGGCAACGACCTGCCTGGTGTGACCACCTCGGACTGCCATTACAAGGGCGGCCTGCCCGGGGTGGACAACGGCCGGATCATGTTCGACCACGTCCGGGTGCCGCGGGAGAACCTGCTGAACAAGTACGGCGACGTCGCCGCAGACGGCACCTACAGCTCGCCGATCGAGAATGCGAACCGCCGGTTCTTCACCATGCTGGGCACCCTGATCCGTGGCCGCGTCACCGTCGGCGGCAGTGCCGGCGCCGCGGCGCGGGTCGCGTTGGACATCGCCACGCGGTATGCGTTGCAGCGCAAGCAGTTCAGTGCACCCGACGGTGACGACGAGGTCGTGATCATGGACTACCTGGTGCATCAGCGTCGGCTGTTCCCGTTGATCGCCCGCTCGTATGCCCTGCAGTTCGCCCAGAACGAGTTGGTGGCCAAATGCCACGAGCTGCAATCCGCGGAGTCACCCGACGCCGAGGAACAGCGTGAGCTGGAATCGCGCGCGGCCGGCCTGAAGGCCGCCAACACCTGGCATGCCACCAACGCCATCCAGGAGGCCCGCGAGGCCTGCGGTGGCGCCGGTTATCTGGCCGAGAACCGGCTGATCGCGTTGAAGGCCGACACCGACGTCTTCACCACCTTCGAGGGCGATAACCACGTCCTGACCCAACTGGTGGCCAAGGAACTGCTGACGGCCTACGCCGACGACGTCAAGGGTATGAGCCCGGTCGAGTGGGTGAAGTTCGCGGCCAACTTCGCCAGCGACCGCGTCATGAAGCGCACCGCCGCCGAGGCGATTATGCAGACCATCCTCGACACCCGCCAGGACAACGAGGAGGAGGGCAGCCTCTTCAACCGCGGCACCCAGGTCAAGATGTTCGAGGACCGCGAGGAGTACCTGATTTCGTCGGTGGCCCGACGCCTGCAGCGCAAGTCCAAAGAGATGTCGGCCTTCGACGCGTTCAACGCCGTCCAGGACCACGTCCTGCACACCGCCAAGGCCCATATCGACCGGATCGTGCTGGAAGCGTTCGTAGCGGGTATCGACACGTGTGAAGACCCAGAGGCCCGCAAGGTACTCGGCCTGGTGTGTGATCTGTACGCGCTGTCGGTGATCGAGGCCGACAAGGCCTGGTACATCGAACACCGGTATCTGTCGACCGAACGTGCCAAGGCGGTGACCCGGGGTATCAATGACCGCTGCCGGCTGCTGCGGCCCTACGCGGAGATCCTGGTCGACGGTTTCGGTATTCCGGAGCAGCTGCGCTACGCCGAGATGCTGCACCCGGAGAACCTGGCCGACTGACGTACTTGCTCCCCCGCCTGGACTCGAACCAGGAACCTGCCGATTAACAGTCGGCTGCTCTGCCAATTGAGCTACAGGGGATTGGCATCTCCGCGGTGCACTCCCGCGGACCGAGGAGTGACTCTAGCGTACTGGCCCCGTCCTACCCAAAGTCGCTCCTGCGGCGGCGCGCACGGCCGCGGGTGAGGCAGGATGGAGAGCAACAAACTTGCGTATTTTCGTTGAAGAAGGACCTGGAGGCATCTGAGTGATCCGCTTTGTCGCCGTACTGGGAGTTGGCTACGTGCTGGGCTCTAAGGCCGGCCGGCGCCGCTACGAACAGATCGTCGGCACGTATCACGCCGTGACCGACAGCCCGGTGGCCAAATCGGTGATCGACGCGGGACGGCGCAAGATCGCCAACCGGGTGTCCCCTGATGCGGGCATGGTCGAACTCACCGAAGTCGATGGTCAGACCGTGGTGATCCCGCCGCGGCAACCACCGCGGCCTTAAAGGTCAGCCCAGCGGGACGTTGATCGTCTGGCCCGGAAGCAGCGGGCCGGTGCTGATCCCGGGGCTACCGCTGTAGGGGCCGCCGATGGAGATGCCGGGGCTGCCGAAGCCGGTCTGGCCTGCCCCGCTGGAATTCGAATACGACAGGCACGTCCCGGTCCCGCGCGCGCCCAGCCAGGAGATGCATTCTGCCTGCGTGGAGCTGACCGCGGGGGCGCTGAAGGAGGCGTAGGCCGGCGCCGCGACAGCTGCCGCCGCGAACGCACCGATGACAATGATCCGACGTGCACGACCCGCAACGATTCCCATGACAAGCCCCTTCTTCGACATCAGCAGTACCAGGGTAAACCCGTCCGCAACCTCACGCCGTCACATCGTCGCCGCTGGCCTGCTGCAACAGGCTGCGCCGGTAGGCCTCCATCGCGACCAGGTCACCGAACAGTGCGTGGTATTCATCACTGTGCTCGACCGGCGACATCCGCTGCAGCTTGGATTTCACCTCAGCGATCTGGCGGCCGACCCACACCTCCTGCAGGCGGGCCAGCACGCTGGAGATGTAGCGCGGCAGTCTCTCCTCGTCTTCGACCCGGATGCCCTCGACACCCAGTTCGTTGACCAGTGCGCCCGCGGCCGGTGACGGCGCCTGCTGACGTACGGCATCGATCCACTGCGCGCCGCCGATCCCCGTGGCCGTTCCGCCGGCCGCCTCGATCGCGCTGCGGACGGCGGCGTACCCGGGGTGGGTGAAGCTCTCGACGGTCAACGAGTCGAATACCGGCCCGGACAGGGCCGGGTACTGCAGCGCCGATTTCAGCGCCTCCCGCTGCGGCCACAGCGTGGGATCTTTCGGGTTGGGCCGCTGCGCCGCGGCAGAATGCTCCGGTGCCGGCGCGGTGCCCGGTCGCCGGCTGTCGGTGCGGGCTCCCCTGCCGTGCTGAGCCTGGTTGCCGTTGCCGCCCTGGGCGCTCCTGCCGGTCTTGGCACCGTCGCGGACCCGGCTGATCACCTGCGCGACGTCATCCCAGCCGACCCAGCCGGCCAGCTGCCTGGCGTATTCGTCGCGCAGGGTCGGGTCCTTGATCAGTGCGACCATCGGCACACAGCGACGCAACGCCGCGACTCGGCCCTCGGCGCTGTCGAGGTCCATCTCGGCCAGGGCCGTACGAATCGCGAACTCGAACAACGGAGTTCGCCGCGCCACCAGGTCCCGCAGCGGGCCGTCGCCAGATTTCAGCCGTAGATCGCACGGGTCCATCCCGTCGGAGGCAACCGCGACGAACGACTGCCCGGCCAGATTCTGTTCACCCTCGAGCGCCTTGACCGCCGCGGCGCGACCGGCAGCATCACCGTCGAAGACGTAGATGAGCTCACCGCGAAAGAACTTGTCGTCCATCATCAGTCGCCGCAGCATCGAGAGGTGCTCGTCACCGAACGCGGTACCGCAGGAGGCGACCGCAGTGGTGACGCCGGCCAGATGCATCGCCATCACGTCGGTATAGCCCTCGACGACGACCGCCTGATGCCCCTTGGCGATATCGCGTTTGGCCAGATCGAGCCCGTAGAGCACCGACGACTTTTTGTAGAGCACCGTTTCCGGGGTGTTGACGAATTTCGCACTCATCGGGTCGTCGTCGAACATCCGGCGCGCACCGAACCCGATCACCTCACCGCTGGCCGCGCGGATCGGCCACAGCAGCCGGCGATGGAACCGGTCCATCGGGCCGCGTTTACCCTCGCGCGACAGCCCGGCGGCTTCGAGCTCCTTGAACTCGAAACCCTTACGCAACAGATGCTTTGTCAGCTTGTCCCAGCCCGACGGCGCCCAGCCACAGCCGAAGTGTTTGGCCGCGGCAGCGTCGAAATTGCGGTCGGTCAGATACTTGCGACCCGGTTCGGCCTCCGCGGTTTCCAGCTCGGCGGAGTAGAACTCGGCGGCGGCGGCGTTCGCGGCGATCAGCCGGCTTCGGCTACCCCGGTCGCGCTGCACGTTGGTGGTCGACGCACCGGTGTAGGTGATCGTGTAGCCGATCCGGTCAGCCAGCATCTCGACGGATTCGACGAACGAGATGTGCTCGATCTTCTGCAGGAAGGCGTACGCGTCACCACCCTCACCGCACCCGAAGCAGTGAAAATGACCGTGGTTGGGCCGGACGTGAAAGGACGGCGACTTTTCGTCGTGGAACGGGCACAACCCTTTGAGGGAGTCGGCCCCGGCGCGGCGCAGCTGAACGTAGTCACCGACGACGTCTTCGATGCGGGTGCGTTCTCGGATGGCCGCGATATCGCGATCGGGGATGCGGCCGGCCATTCGGTCAGTCTAGTGGCCAGTCACAACGGGCGAGGCGACCGCGCCTCATGCACTCTTTCCAATCGCCCCTCGGTGTACGACGCGATCTGGTCGATCACCACACGCAGCCGGGCACCGTCATCATTCGCCGACACGAATTCGGGCGCGAACTGCGGATCCAGGCTGCCAGGGGCCTGTGCCCACAGCGCCAGCGCCACCTCGTGGATCAGCGTTCGCTGGTCGGCCTGAATCTGAAGGTGGTGGTGGTCAGACATGATGAACTGCAGCGCCAGCATCTTCAGAATCGCCACTTCGGCACGCACCAGGTCGGGCACGGCCAGATCGGTGTCGAACCGGCCCAACGGCCGTGCCCCGGCAACGGCCCTGGTCTCGGAGATCGCAGCATTGGCGAACCGCCCGACGAGCTCGCTGGTCAACCTCTTCAGGGCGACCGATGCGGCCAGCGTGCCATCGTATTTTCCGATCGCGGCCACCACCGGCATTGTCGAGAGCCGGTCCGCGGCGGCCAGCAGGTCATCAGATGCTGCGGCCGGGAACGATTCGACCCCGAGGCGCGCGAGCGTCGCCGCGGCCACCGGATCGGCCAGTACCCGCAGATCGATGCGTCCGGAGATCACGCCGTCCTCGACGTCGTGCACCGAGTAGGCGACATCATCGGCCCAGTCCATCACCTGGGCCTCCAGGCACGGCCGCTCCGCGGGGGCGCCGGCGCGCAACCAGGCCGCAGCGGTGGCGTCGTCGTCGTAGAAGCCGAATTTCCTGCGGCCAGGCGACCGCCGCCACGGATACTTCGTCACCGCATCCAACGCCGCTCTGGTCAGGTTCAGACCTGCCGAACGACCTTCGCTGTCAAGCACTTTGGGTTCCAGCCGGGTGAGGATCCGGAAATTCTGCGCGTTCCCCTCGAACCCGCCGAACGAGTCGGCGATCTCCGCGAGCGCCCGCTCCCCGTTGTGCCCGTAGGGCGGGTGGCCGATGTCATGGGCCAGGCCCGCCAAATCCACCAGGTCCGGGTCGCAGCCGAGGCCGATCGCCATCCCGCGACCGATCTGGGCCACCTCCAAGGAATGCGTCAACCTGGTGCGTGGAGTGTCGCTCTCGCGTGGACCGACCACCTGCGTCTTATCCGCCAGCCGCCGCAGCGCAGCACAATGCAGCACGCGGGCCCGGTCGCGGGCGAAATCGCTGCGGTGCTCGGTGTTGGTCCCGGGCAGCGACGCGGTCTTCTCGACTTCCCGCACCGGACGCTCACGATCGAAATCGTCGTAGTGGTCCTTCTGATTGGTGCTCACTGGGGCACAGTCTGCCAGGGAGGTCCGTCTCTATCGTCGTGCGCATTACATTGGCGGTCATGCGCATCACCATTGTCCGGGTGTTCGGCATGCTGCTCACGATTCTCACCGCGGCCGCCTTCCTCGCTCCGTCCGTTGCCGCCGATCCCCCGTTGCGCCTGCGGGACTATGTCACCGATAGCGCCAACGTGCTGTCGAGTGCGCAGCGCACGCAGGTCCAGGACGCCGTCGATCAGCTCTACACCGAGAACCGCACCCGCCTGTGGGTGGTGTACGTCGACACCTTCTCCGGGCGCACCCCGGTGAAATGGGCCCAAGAAACCATGGACGACAGCAGCTTCGGCGAACAGGACGCGCTGCTGGCCGTTGCCGTCACCGACCGGGCCTACTACTTTCAGCCACCGGGCGGTATGCGTGACTCGGATGCGGCGTCGTTGCGGCGCAACAACATCGAGCCGGCGCTGCACGACGACAACTGGACCGGTGCGGCCATCGCCGCCGCGACCGGTCTGAATGTCTCCAGTTCGACCGGTTCGGGGGTGTCCTGGATCGGCCTGCTCATCGCGTGCGCGATCCTGGCCGTGCTGGTCGTGGCGCTCTGGCTGTGGATGCGGCACCGCAAGCGCAGGCGCCGCGACGCCGAGTTCGCCGCGGCCAAACAGGTGGACCCCACCGATCCGACTGCGCTGGCGGGGGTGTCCCTCGAAGCGCTCGATGACCTGGCCAAGACCATCGTGGTGGATGTGGACAACGCCGTCCGCACCAGCGAAGGCGAACTCGCGCTTGCGGTCGAGGAATTCGGCGCCCAGCAGACCGAACCCTTCACCGCAGCGGTGACGAACGCGAAAGCCACACTGGCCCAGGCATTCAACGTGCGCCAGATCCTCGATGACGCCGCCCCGGAGACACCACTGCAGCAACGGGACCTTCTGACCCGGGTGATCGTCGCGGCCGCAAGGGCCGACCGGGCCCTCGACACGCAGAGCGAGGCCTTCGAGAAGCTGCGCGACCTGTTGATCAACGCCCCGACGCGCCTTGACGCGCTGACCCAGCAGATGGTGGCGCAAAGCGCCAGGCTCACCCCGTCTGAGCAGACACTGGCGGGGTTGCACAAACAGTTCTCCGACGCGGCGCTGGCATCGATCGCAGGCAATGTCGAGGCTGCGCAACAACGCCTGACGTTCGCCGACCAGAACATCAGCACAGGACGGAATCTGGTCAGCAGACCCGCTGGTGACCAGACGGGTCTCATCGACGCCATCAGGGCCGCCGAGGGCGCGCTGGGTCAGGCTCAGACGCTGCTCGATGCCGTCGACAACGCATCGACCGATATCAACCGGGCCATCGCCGGACTGCCCGCGGCCATCGCCGATATCCAAAACGGTATCCATGCGGCGGGTGAGCAACTGAGACAACCGAATACACCGCAATCGGCCGAGCTGACATCGGCCAGGGATGCCGCCGTCAAGGCCGTCGGCGAGGCCAACAGCGGCGGAAGTACCGATCCGCTGGGCGTGTTCACCCGACTCATCAAGGCCGATGCCGACCTCGACCGGGTGCTGGCGGGTATCGCGGAATTTCGCCAAGAGGCCGAGAAACAGGCCAGGACGTTGGAGCAGGCGCTGTTCACCGGGCAGTCCAGGGTCACGGCGGTGTCAGATTTCATCGACACCCGGCGCGGCAGCATCGGTCCCGAGGCGCGAACGCGACTCTCGGAGGCCATTCGCCAACTCGACGCCGCCCAGGCCACCAAGACGACCAATCCGGCCGAGGCAATCGCCTATGCCAATGGGGCGGCCACTCTCGCCGCCCAGGCGCAGACACTGGCCAACGACGACGTTCGCAACGCCGCGCAGGCCTACGCCCCGCAGTACGGCGGCAACAGTTCCGATCTGGGGTCGGTGCTCGGCGGCATCATCATCGGCAGCGTGCTGCGGGGCGGTTTCAGCGGCACCGGGATGGGTGGCAGCTGGGGCGGAAGCTACGGCGGTGGCCGCAGCATGGGTCGCCCGACCTCATACGGAGGGTCGTCGCATTCCTCCGGCCGCAACTACAGCGGTGGCGGCGGCGGCCGTTTCTAGGACTTTCGCCTTCCCTGCCGAGCGCGCGTGTTTGTCCGCCGACACGCCGCATTTTTCGTACAAATCTGTACGCTCACGCGACCGACCGTTCCATCTCAACCCTGATGCGCCGCACCATGTCCCACGCCTGTCGTCGGACATCGTCGCTGACAATCGACAGAACGGACCAACCCAGCTCGCCAAGCGCGGCTTTCTTCTGCCGATCGCGCCGGAACTCCTCGGGACCGCTGTGCCAGTCGAATCCGTCGTACTCCACCGCGACTTTGTACTCAGGCCAGGCGAAATCAACCCTCCAGGTCCGCCAGTTCCTGTCGACAATCTCGTACTGCAGCACCGGCGGCATCAAGCCGTGATCGTGCATCGCCAACCTGGCTTCGCTCTCCATCGGCGATTCGGCAAGCGGCGAGGCCAGCGGGATCAGCTCGCGCGTCGCGACGATGCCCCGCCGGCCCGCCTGTCGGGCCGCGGACCTCAACAGGTCGCCACCGTTGCACGCTCCACTGCGCAGCGCCGCATCCAGTGTCGCCAGCGCACGGGGCCGTCGCAGCCCGCGCGAAACCTCCACCGCCGTCCAGGCCGGCGCTACCGCAGGTCTGTCGTCGATTGCGACCAACGGTGCGCCATCACGTCGGTGCACCACCAAGCCATCGCTATCTCGAAGCAAGTGGCCGTGCGGATTGAGCACATGCAGATCCAAGACGTCCTCGGTGTCGAATCCATACGCTGCCGCCGCGGTGCCCAGACACACCGCGACTGGTTCGCCGGCCCGTAAATCAAGCCCGCGCAACCGCATTGCGTTGTCGAGCTCGCCACAGCCGTAGATTCCCGGCCACACTTTGGCGAGTGCGCCCGAATCGAGCCTGGCCGCCAGTTCCCGTCGGCTCAGGATACGAAGGAGCTGTCCCGACGTCGCCACACCACCCTGCTCACGGAGCAGAGCGTCAAGGTCGTAAACCACCCACGCAGTGTGGAATCACGACATCGCCAGGGGTAGTCAGGCCTGTGGATACCCGTGCCGAGCGCGCGTATTTGCACAGAAAATGCGGCGTGTCGCCGGACAAACACGCGCGCTCGCGGAAAGAGGTTTAGGCGCCCTTGAGCCGCACCGCCAGGTAATCAGATACCGCGTCGAGGGAAACCCGCTCCTGGGCCATGGTGTCGCGCTCGCGAATGGTGACCGCGTGGTCCTCAAGTGAGTCGAAGTCCAGCGTCACGCAGAACGGTGTGCCAATCTCGTCCTGACGGCGGTAGCGCCGCCCGATCGCACCGGCGTCGTCGAATTCGATATTCCACGACTTCCGCAGTTCCGCGGCGAGATCCCTGGCCTTCGGCGACAGGTCGGCGTGCCGCGACAGCGGCAGCACCGCAGCCTTCACCGGCGCAAGGCGCGGATCCAGCTTGAGCACGGTGCGCTTATCGACGCCGCCCTTGGCGTTGGGTGCCTCGTCCTCGTAATAGGCATCCACGAGGAAGGCCATCAGCGACCGGGTCAACCCGGCTGCCGGCTCGATCACGTACGGCACGTAACGGGTGTCGGTGGCCTGATCGAAGAATGACAGGTCGACGCCGGAATGCTTTGAGTGGGTGGACAAATCGAAGTTTGTCCGATTGGCGATACCCTCGAGCTCGCCCCAGGGATTACCGGCGAAACCGAACTTGTACTCGATGTCGACCGTGCCATCGGAGTAGTGCGACAGCTTTTCTTTGGGGTGGTCGTAGAGCCGAAGGTTGTCCGGATTGATCCCGAGGTCGTGGTACCAGGCCAGCCGGGTGTCGATCCAGTACTTGTGCCACTCCGGGGCCGTCGACGGTTCGACGAAGAACTCCATCTCCATCTGCTCGAACTCGCGGGTCCGGAAGATGAAGTTGCCTGGGGTGATCTCGTTACGGAAGCTCTTGCCGATCTGGCCGATGCCGAACGGCGGCTTTTTGCGCGAGGTGGTGACCACGTTGGCGAAGTTGACGAAGATGCCCTGAGCAGTCTCCGGGCGCAGATAGTGCAGCCCTTCTTCGGACTCGATCGGGCCGAGATAGGTCTTGAGCATCATGTTGAAGTCGCGAGGCTCGGTCCACTGCCCCTTGGTGCCGCAGTCCGGGCAGACGATCTCAGACATCGACACGCTATCTGGATCAACGGCGGTGTCGCGCGTCCCCTTCTTGAGGGCGTACGCCTCCTGCAGATGGTCCTGCCGATGCCGCTTATGGCAGTTCTGGCACTCCACAAGTGGATCGTTGAAGACCTCGACGTGACCGGAGGCCACCCACACCTGGCGCGGCAGGATGATCGCGCTGTCCAGGCCGACGACGTCATCGCGGCTGGTCACCATGGAGCGCCACCACTGGCGCTTGATGTTGTCCTTGAGCTCCACGCCCAACGGGCCGTAATCCCACGCCGACTTGGTACCGCCATAGATCTCGCCGGACTGGTAGACCAAACCGCGACGCTTGGCCAGGTTCGCGATGGTGTCGATGACGGACGCCACGGTGTATGAACTCCTGTGCTGGATGGGGATACAACCCAATCAGCCTAGCCGTGCTCCTGCGGCACGCGGTCACGCGTCACCTTTGACATGCGTCATCATGCATGTAAAAGTGGACTGCGTAAGTGAAAACGGTTTCCAATAGATTGTGCCTGGAGTGGAACAAGTGCCCATCGCGACCGAAGACGAGCATCGACACGGTCATCTATCCACCCTGCCGCCGCGCGAAATTCTCGACAGCGCCGGCGATATCCTGCGCGCGCTGGCGGCGCCGGTCCGGATCGCGATCGTCCTCCAACTTCAGGAGTCGCAGCGGTGCGTTCATGAACTGGTCGACACCCTCGAGGTGCCCCAACCGCTGGTCAGCCAGCATCTGCGCATCCTGAAGGCAGCGGGTGTGGTCGCCGGGGAACGGTCCGGGCGCGAGGTGCTCTACCGCCTGGTCGACCATCACCTGGCCCACATCGTCGCCGATGCCATCGCTCATGCGGGCGAAGCTCACTCCGAAGCCCATGCAGCTGAGGACCGCCAGTGACAGATACCGAAGTCACCCGCGTCACCCGCGCCACCCGCCAGCGCTCAGCCATCACCACTTTGATGGACAGCATCGGCGAGTTCCGCTCCGCGCAGGAGCTTCATGACGAACTCCGCAGGCGCGGCGACAACATCGGCCTGACGACCGTCTACCGCACACTGCAGTCCATGTCGGCGGCGAATCTGGTGGACACCTTGCGCACCGACACCGGCGAGTCGGTGTACCGGCGCTGCTCGTCGCACCATCACCATCATCTGGTCTGCCGCGACTGCGGCGCCACTGTCGAGGTCGCCGGGCCCGAAGTTGAAACGTGGGCCGCGGAAGTGGCAGCCGCCCAAGGCTTTTCAGATGTCAGCCATACCATCGAAATCTTCGGCACCTGTGCAGCGTGCCGGGGCTGACGCGTCACGACACTGAGCCTGCAATTGGTTGCTTGTCAGGGGCGCGCGATGGTTCCCAGTGCTGCGGTCTGCGCATCGGTGATCTGCTGCAGCTTGGCCCGAATATCCGCCGAATTCGCCAAAATCTCATTGACGAACGCGGCTCTATCGATCGGCGCCTGACCCGCCTCCGCCTCCGCCTTCGCGGCGTCGGCCATGATCTGGTCAGTTTTGGCAGACTGCCCGGTCTGCAGTTGAGTCAGCGCAGTCTGCTCGTGCTGCAGCTCAGCAAGAGCACCTATCTTCGCGTAATTGCCCGCAGCCAGTGGCTTGATCGACTCGATGGCCGCCGCCCGATCCTTTACCGCGGCATCCATGTCGGCCGTCGACTTTTTGCGCTGTGAAGCCAAACCCTTGAGCTCAGGGGCTATCCCGATCACGCCGGAGACAATCCCGCTCGCCAGCTGCGGCTCGTTCATCCGCAACAAGTCCAGGGCGGCCTGCTCATCCGCTCGGGCAGCTTCCTGCATTGCGCGGGCGTCGTCGCGCATCCGCAATCTCGCTTCTATGGCTGCCCGGTTCAGCTCGTTGGCCTCGTTCATCATCCCAACGACATCGTCGAGCGCGTCGCTCCCGAGGTCCGTGAATTTGTTAGCGGTCATCTCTTCGGCCTCTCGCCACGCCTTGTCCTCGATGTCTTCGGCCCTCTTGATGTCGTCGTCCGAGGCATTGGGGCCGACACTGACGGCGGTGCTAGCAACACCGGTATCAGGACCCGGGTCGGTGCCATTCGACTCCGACTTGCCTGAGTCCGACGACGAACCGGAACCGGAACCGGAACCGGAGGGCTCCGCGAACACTTCGCCGAGCGGCAGCCCAAAAGACAAAGCCAGGACAATCGCGCCGACGGTGACGCCTGCCCGACCAAGGTTGCATACGGGCACAGGAAAGACCTTCCGTCCAGGGATGAGGCTCGCAAGATAGCCCACAATTGACGGCAACGTCGAAAAACACCCACAACGCGACCAGGTGTTCAGCTAACGAGCGCGGTCCGTACGTCGGCACCGGTGTCCAACACCATCACCACCAGCGTGCGCAGCGCGTCGTCGGTGAGCCCGGCGGCCGGGAAGTTGTAGCGCAGCAACACGTCACCAGTTTTCTTCGCGCCGCTGTTGCCCGCGCCGATCTTCTCGACCAGCGACACGGTGCCCAGTAGTGTGTCGCCTGCGTGCTTGGCGACTCGTGCGCGAATCTTGCTGTCCAATGGCAGATCCCACGCCAGCACCTGCGTCAGGGACACCAGGTCGAGGTCCTCGGCGATGGTGACCACTCGCAGCGAGGCGAACGTGTCGGCGTGATGCACGGTCAGTGCTCCGTCGTCCTCACGGGTGACGGGGAGAATCGCTTCGAGTACCGCGGGCAGTCGCTCCGACAGGTCCATCAGGACGCTCAAGCCCTGCCGAAGCGACGGTTGCGCGAGACGTACTCCTCGCACGCCTCCCACAGGTCGCGGCGGTCGTAGTCGGGCCACAATTTGTCCTGGAACACGAACTCCGCATAAGCCGCCTGCCACAGCAGGAAATTGCTGGCCCGCTGCTCCCCCGATGTCCTGATGAACAGGTCGACGTCCGGAATGTCCTTGCGGTGCAGATGGTCTGCGAAGGCGGCCTCGGTGATCCGGCTGGGCTTGATCTTGCCGTCGGCCGCCAGCTGCGCCAGTTCCTGCGCGGCCTCGACGATCTCGGTGCGACCGCCGTAGTTGACGCAGTAATTGATGGTGATGACGTCATTGTCGACGGTCATCTGCTCGGCGATATCGAATTCCTTGATAACGCTGCTCCACATGCGCGGCCGCGAACCGACCCAGCGCATCCGAACGCCCATCGCATTGAGGTTTTCCCGACGGCGCCGCACGACCTCCCGGTTGAACCCCATCAGGAACCGCACTTCTTCGGCGCTGCGCTTCCAGTTCTCCGTGGAGAACGCATAGACCGTGAGGTGCTTGATTCCCATTTCGATGGCGCCGCAGGTGATATCGATCAGCACCGCCTCGCCCATCTTGTGGCCCTCGGTCCGCCCGAGCTCCCGCTGGGTGGCCCACCTGCCGTTCCCGTCCATCACGACGGCGACGTGGTTGGGCACCTGATCGGCAGGGATCTGCGGCGCGGCCTCCTTCGACGTGTGCTGCGGTGGTCGCGAGAAGGCACCGTTGGTCTTGGGCGGCAATTCCGGAAATACCACCGGCCACGTCGACGTGTCCGGGAAACTCGGATAGTCGTCAGGCGCCGGCGGCAGCTGGGGGTAGGTCGCTTTCTTGCTCCTGCCCCGTGTCGTAGCCATGCGTCCCATCCTGCCCGACCAGCGGGCTGTAACTGTTGACGGGCGGGTGTCCGCCGCGATGTTGGTCCCCGACATCCTGCCCGACCAGCGACAGCCGATGATCAGCGACCGTGCGATCAACCCGGTGCATGCGCTCTACCAGAGGCAATGTCCGGAGCTGACGTTCCAGGTGCCACTGCAGATGAGCGGCGACCAGGCCGCTGGCTTGACTGCGGTGCGACGACGTCGACGCCTGTGCGGCCTCCCAGTCACCGTCGTGCAGCGCCGCCATCAGATCGAGCACGCCCTGGGGCGGCGTCGTCGAACCGGCCGGGCGGCAGTGCATACATACGCTGCCACCCGCGGCGACGTGAAATGCCCTGTGCGGACCGGGTGCTGCACATCGGGCGCATTCGATCAGCGCTGGCGCCCAGCCCGCGATACCCATGGCCCGCAAGAGATAGGCGTCGAGTAACAGTTCACGCGGACGGGTGCCATCGGCTACTGCGCGCAACGCACTGACGGTGAGCCGATGCAGCTCCGGCGCCGGGGCGCGCTCCTCACCTGCGAGGCGTTCGGCGGTTTCCAGTACCGCGCAGGCACTGGTGTAGCGACCGTAATCGCTGACGATGTCTGTGGTGAACGCGTCCAGGCTGACGACCTGGGTGACGATATCGAGGTTGCGTCCCGGGTGCAGCTGCACGTCGACGTGGGAGAACGGTTCCAGCTTGGCGCCGAACTTGCTGCGGGTGCGGCGCACCCCTTTGGCCACCGCACGGACCAGACCGTGCTCGCGGGTCAGCAGGGTGACGATGCGGTCGGCCTCGCCGAGCTTGTGCTGGCGCAGCACCACCGCCCGATCCCGATACAACCGCATCGCACAAGTTTCCCATTGCAATGCGACAAATCGGGTATCGCGCGCCGATAGTGTCCACAAGATGCGGCCCACATCGCAGCGGTTCCCGACCCTGGGCGACCAGCTGTACCAGCTGGCCAGCGGAAGGACCACGTCCTATGAGCTGGTGCGCTCGTCGCTGCACGCGATCACCGCAAGCCAGTCCACCCTCAACGCGTTCCGGGTGGTGCTGACCGGATCGGCGCTGGCCGAGGCGAGCGAGGCCGATCGGCGCCGCGCCGCCGGCGATACCGCACCGCTGCTCGGGATCCCGATCGCGGTCAAAGACGATGTCGATATTGCCGGGCTGCCAACATTTTTCGGCACCTCCGGCCGCGTGCTGCCCGCGACGGCCGATGCCGAGGTGGTGCGCCGACTGCGCGCCGCGGGCGCGGTCATCGTCGGCAAGACGAACACCTGTGAGTTCGGCCAGTGGCCGTTCACCAGCGGACCGGGGTTCGGGCACACCCGCAATCCCTGGGAACGCAAACACACGCCCGGCGGTTCGTCCGGCGGCAGCGCCGCGGCCGTCGCGGCCGGGTTGGTCGCCGCCGCGATAGGTTCCGATGGCGCAGGCAGCGTCCGGATCCCGGCAGCCTGGACCAACCTCGTTGGCATCAAACCTCAGCGCGGCCGCATCTCCACCTGGCCGCTCCCGGAGGCGTTCAACGGGATCACCGTCTACGGGGTGCTGGCGCGGACGGTAGCCGACGCCGCGCTGGTGCTCGATGCCGCCGCAGGCAACGTGGCAGGCGATCTGCACCAACCGCCGCCGGTATCACTGACCGAGCGGGTCGGGATCAGCCCTGGACCGCTGCGGGTCGCGATGTCGACACGGTTCCCGTTCACCGGTTTCCGCGCCACACTGCATCCGGAGATCCGCGCCGCACACAAGGCCGTCGGCGAGCAGCTCCAGGACCTCGGCCACACCATCATGGACGGTAACCCCGACTACGGCCTGCGGCTGTCGTGGAATTTCCTGTCCCGCTCGACGTCGGGGTTGCTGGACTGGTCGGACCGAGTCGGTGACGGGGTGCACCTCGACCGTCGCACCTTGGCGAATATGCGGATGGGCAGGCTGCTCTCGGAGCAGGTGCTGCGCAAAGCCCGCGCCCACGAGGCCCAGTCGCAACGGCGGATCGGGGCGATCTTCGATGCGGTCGATGTCATCCTCGCGCCGACCACCGCCCAGCCGCCGCCGCTGGCCCGCGCGTTCGACGACCTCGGTGGTATCGGCACCGACCGGAAAATGATCGCCGCCTGCCCCGTGACCTGGCCGTGGAACATGCTCGGTTGGCCATCGATCAACGTGCCCGCCGGGTTCACCTCCGACGGCCTGCCCATCGGTGTGCAGCTGATGGGACCGCAGAACAGCGAGCCGCTGCTGGTCTCGCTGGCCGCCGAGCTGGAAGCGGTCAGCGACTGGAGTGTCCGCCAACCCGAGATCTGGTGGAACACGCCGGTCAACAAGGAACCGGCCGCTGAACTCCTCGATTGAGTCAGTTCGTGACTCCCTGGCACCGCGGCTCGCGTAATGTCATCCACCGATCGGATACACGCGTACACCAGGGGTTGAGACGATGACTGCCGGACTGACCGCACGCGGGCGCGCCACCGCGATCTCGGCATTGGCGGTGCTGTGCAGTGCGAGCGTGGCGATGACGGTGCCCACCGCGCACGCCGACAACCGACGCCTCAACAACAGCGTCGTCGAGAACGTGTACACCATCCAAGGCCAGGCCGGTTGCGCCACCAATATCAAGATCAACCCGAAGTTGCGCCTCGCCGCGGAATGGCAGGCCAACGATGTGGTGAACAACCGCGCGTTGGATGGCGATATCGGCTCCGACGGCACCACCGTGGCCGACCGAGCGCGCAATGCGGGCTACGCGGGCGCCGTCGCCGAGACCACCGCCATCAACCCCGCTCTGGCGATCAGTGGCATCGAGATCATGAACAACTGGTACTACCGCCCCGACTACTTCGCGACCATGTCGGACTGCAGCAATGTCGATATCGGCGTGTGGTCGGTGAACAGCTTCGACCGCAGCGTCGTCGTCGCGGTCTACGGTAAGGGCGATTCGGCGCAGCCGGTGACGGCGCCGCCGGTCCGGCAGTTCGGCCAGGTCCCCGGCTGGACGCCCTAGCCTCAATCGGCCAAAAGCCCCCAAGCTTTAAAAGCCCCAAGCTTTAAAAGCCGAGCCGGCCAAGCTGTTTGGGGTCGCGCTGCCAGTTTTTGGCGACCTTGACCCGCAGGTCCAGATACACCTTGGTGCCGAGCCGTTTTTCGATCTGGGTGCGCGCGGCGGTACCGACCTCACGCAGACGGGCGCCGCCTTTGCCGATGACGATGCCTTTCTGGCTGTCACGCTCGACATAGAGAATGGCGTGCACGTCGATCATGTCGTCACGACCCTCATGAGGTTCCACTTCGTCGATGACCACGGCCAGGGAGTGCGGCAGTTCGTCGTGCACCCCTTCCAGCGCGGCTTCGCGGATGAGTTCGGCCATCAACGTTTCTTCTGGCTCATCGGTCAGTTCACCGTCGGGGTAGAACGCCGGGCCTGGCGGTAGCTTCGAGGCCAGCAGCGCGGTCAGCTCGTCGATCTGCTCACCCGCAGTGGCCGAGACCGGGATGATCTCGCTGGCGTGCTCGCCGAACTCCTCGTTGACCTTCATCAACTGCAGTGCCACCCGGTCGCGGGACACCTTGTCGATCTTGGTGACGACGACGATCAGCGTGGTTCTCGGTGCGACGGCGCAGACCTGTTCGTAGATCCAGCGGTCCCCCGGCCCGATGGTCTCGTCGGCCGGAATGCACAGGCAGATGATGTCGACATCGGAGTAGGTGTCTTTGACCAACTCGTTGAGTCGCTTACCGAGCAGGGTGCGCGGACGGTGCAGACCGGGCGTGTCGACGAGGATGATCTGAAAGTCCTCGCGGTGCACGATGCCGCGGATGGTGTGCCGCGTGGTCTGCGGGCGGTTCGAGGTGATCGCGACCTTTTCCCCGACGAGTGCGTTGGTCAGTGTCGACTTGCCGGTGTTCGGCCTGCCCACGAAACATACGAAGCCGGAATGGAATTCAGTCATCGCGGTGGGACTCCCTGTCATCGTTGGTCTCGTCGTCCCCGGCGAGCGGCTCGGTCGGGCTGATCAGCACCGTGCCGACGCGCACCCGACCGCGGTGGTCATGGCCGCCCTCGGCGCGCAGGCGCAGACCGTGCGATTCGACCTCGGCTCCCGGCAACGGCACCCGGCCCAGTTCCAGTGCCAGCAGGCCGCCGATCGTATCCACGTCGAGGTCATCGGCGAACTCGACGTCGTACAACTCGCCGACGTCCTCGATGGGCAACCGGGCCGACACCCGGAATGTCAGATCCCCAAGATCCTCGATGGGGGCCACCTCGTCGGTGTCGTATTCGTCGGCGATCTCCCCGACGATCTCCTCCAGCACGTCCTCGATGGTGACCAGACCCGCGATCGCACCGTATTCGTCGACCAGCAACGCCATGTGGTTGCGGTCGCGCTGCATTTCCCGAAGGAGGTCGTCGAGGGGTTTGGAGTCCGGCACGAATACCGCGGGCCGCATCAGCTGCGACACCATGGTGTCCTGGCCGCCGTTGGTCGAGTAATAGGTCTGCTGGACAAGATCTTTCAAATAGACGACGCCGACGACATCGTCGACGTTCTCGTCGATCACGGGCATTCGGGAGTGCCCGCTGCGCACCGCCAGCGACGTCGCCTGCCCGGCGGTCTTATCCGATTCGATCCAGACCATTTCGGTCCGCGGCACCATCACCTCGCGGGCCGGGGTGTCGCCGAGTTCGAAGACCGACTGGATCATCCGGCGCTCGTCGTCGGCCACCACACCGCTCTGCTGGGCCATGTCGACCACTTCGCGCAACTCGATCTCGGAGGCGAACGGCCCGTTGCGGAAACCGCGGCCGGGCGTCAACGCGTTGCCGAGCAGGATCAGCAGCCGGCTGATCGGCGTCAGCAGGACGGAAATCGCCTGCAGCGGAAGCGCGGCGGCCAACGCGATGGAGTACGCGTTCTGCCTGCCGACGGTGCGCGGGCCCACCCCGATCGCCACGAAACTCGTCACGGTCATGATGGCGGCGGCCGCGACCAACCCCCATTCCAGCCCGAGATCCTCATAGAGGAAGGCCACCAGCAGTACGGTCGCAGTGATCTCGCACGCAATCCGCAGCAGCACCACCAGGTTGATATAGCGGGGCCGTTCCGCCATCAGTCGGCTCAGCCGGGCGGCGCCTGGGCGCTCGTCGCGGACCATTTCGTCCACCCGCGCCAGCGATACCGTGCTGATGGCGGCGTCAATCGCCGCGAAGAGACCACCCAGTGCTACCAATGCAATCGCGCCGAGCAGCGGCGCTAATCCACTCACGATTCGTCGAAATACCTTGACTTGTCGAGCAGGCGGCGGTCCTTCTCGGTCTGCCGTCCCTGATGAAACAGTTTCGCCTGATCGGCGTACCAGTCCTCCAGGAGCTGACCCTGCAGCGCGAACATCTCTTTCTCCTCGTCCGGCTCAGCATGGTCGTAGCCGAGGAGATGCAGCACACCGTGCACGGTCAGCAGTGCGAGTTCGTGTTCGAGCCCGTGTCCTGCGGCGGCGGCCTGGTCAGCGGCGAACTGCGGGCACAACACGATGTCACCCAGCATCGACGGACCGGGTTCTGATGCATCGGGTCGGCCGCCGGGTTCCAGCTCGTCCATCGGGAAACTCATCACGTCGGTCGGACCGGGCAGGTCCATCCAGCGCATGTGCAGGTCGGCCATGGCTGCGGTGTCCAGCAGCACCATGGAGAGCTCGGCGCCTGGATTGACCTTCATCGCCGCGATGACGAAGCGGGCGACGCTGATCAACTCCTCTTCGGAGACGTCAAGGCCGGACTCGTTGGAAACTTCGATACTCATACCGCCGTCACCGTCGCTGACGGCTGGCGGAGCCGGATCCGGACGCCCGTCGTTGCGCCCGGTTCATTGAGCCCGGATCTTCTGCTCGCGCATACGCATCCACGATCTCCCCGACCAACCGGTGCCGGACCACGTCCGCACTGGTCAGCTCGGCGACCCCGATATCGTCGATATCGTCGAGGATGTCCACGGCGGCCCGCAGGCCGGACTTGGTGCCCCCGGGTAGATCCATCTGGGTGATATCGCCGGTGACGACCATCTTTGAGCCGAACCCGAGGCGGGTGAGGAACATCTTCATCTGCTCGGGCGTGGTGTTCTGCGCCTCGTCGAGGATGATGAACGCGTCGTTGAGGGAGCGGCCACGCATGTAGGCCAGCGGTGCCACCTCGATGACGCCGGCGGCCATCAGCTTGGGGATCAGCTCGGGATCCATCATGTCGTGCAGCGCGTCATAGAGCGGGCGCAGGTACGGGTCGATCTTCTCGCTCAGCGTGCCCGGCAGAAAGCCAAGGCGCTCACCGGCTTCCACCGCGGGGCGGGTCAAGATGATGCGGGTGACCTTCTTGGTCTGCAGCGCGTTGACGGCTTTGGCCATCGCCAGATACGTCTTACCGGTGCCTGCCGGGCCGATGCCGAACACAATGGTGTGGTTATCGATGGCATCGACGTAATGCTTCTGGTTGAGCGTCTTGGGCCGGATGGTCTTACCGCGCCGCGACAAGATGTCAAGCGTCAGCACCTCGGCGGGTGACTCGTTGCCGGTACCGACCAGCATCCCCACGCTGTGCCGCACCCCTTCGGGCGTCAGCGGTTGCCCGCTGGACACGACCGCGATCAGTTCGGTCAGCACCCGTTCGGCCAGCGCGACGTCGGCAGGCTCACCGGACAGGGTGACGGTGTTACCCCGCACATGCAGGTCGGCGGTCAGGGTGCGTTCGAGCGCACGCAGGTTCTCATCGGCGGAACCCAGCAGGCCCACGACGAGGTCGGGCGGAACATTCATGCTGCTGCGTACGGAGTTGCCAGCGGGAGCAGCGTTGGTTTCGCGGGGCGTCACGTGGGTTTGCTTGCCTGCTTTCTCACGGTGGCGCGATGTTGTGCCGCGCCGGTTGATCGGATAGCCCAGTCTAGCGCCGGGCGCTCTGCTGGCCCAGCGGTTATGTTCCTGCGCCAGACGGAAGACCCGCAAGAAGCATGTCCAGGGCGCGGGTGAAATCGTCGGCGGGGGTTGAGCGCCGACTGACCTCGGCCAGCGCTGAAAGCTTTTTGTACTGATCACCGGCCAGCGAGCCGATCTGGGCGGCGGCCGCCCCCAGTTCGCGGTCATCGGCGAACGGACCGGCCAGCTCCACCTGGACACTGCCCATGATCAGGGCGAGCACGGCACGAAAGGCGGCCAGCAGAGCTTCATCAGCCAGTCCGGCGCTGGTGAAGGCACCCACGAGACGTTCGGCCGACTCGTAACTCGACGCTGAGACAGTTCGTCGCGTCAGCACCAGCGGTACGGCATTGGGGTGGCGCCGCACCCCGTCCCACATGGCGCCGGCGACCGCCCGCACCTCGGCGGACCATTCGTCGCACGGATCCGGCAATTCCATATCGGCGATCACCGCCTGCGCGACCAGCTCCTCGAGCTCATCGCGGTTTTTGACGTAGTTGTAGAGCGTCATCGGCCCGGTACCGAGCACCGTGCCCAGGGTGCGCATGCTCAGCGCACTCAAGCCGTCTCGGTCGACGATTCCCAACGCTGCGGCTTGGACCTCAGCAAGGGTGTACCGCGCCCGCATGGCATTCGCTCCTCGCGACGATCTCCACAAAGTTGACACGTACATCGTACGCGTTCCATAGACGTACGACGTACGTGAAACCTAGGTTGTGCATCGCAGGCAATTCAGCGCGAGGTCAGTCCAGTAGCTCGGTGCTGCGCTGGTCTTCCCAGAGCGCCATCCGGGTACGTGCGGACTCACCGACGGCATCCATCACCAGGGGAACAAGTAATTCGGTGAGAAGAAAGCCCGCCGCCATGCTCTGATACGTCGTCCCCACGGT
Source organism: Mycobacterium sp. (assembly GCF_965229105.1). Lineage (GTDB taxonomy): Bacteria > Actinomycetota > Actinomycetes > Mycobacteriales > Mycobacteriaceae > Mycobacterium. The sequence continues at coordinate 2,934,313 of NZ_OZ245858.1, read as the reverse complement.
GCTCGACGCCGCCAGCACGACTTCGGCTTCCGGTGCCACGGGGCAGGCGAGGTCATCGGTGATCAGGAGGACCGTCGCACCCGCGCGGTGCACACTGGCCGCGAGTTCGGCCGCGCTGCGCTGATAGCGGTGATAGTCGAAGAGCACCACGACGTCCCTGCGCGTCAAGTCGATCATTGTGCCGAGGTCCTGACCGATCGGGTCGGCGAGGAACCGCACCCCTGGACGCAATTGCTCGAGGTGGGCGCCCAGATGCATCGCCAGCAGGTGCGAGAAGCGCCCACCGTGCAGGTGCAGCGGGCGGCGCGTATCCGAGAGCAGAGCCACGGCGGCTTCGACCGCAGAGGCAGGTAACTGGCCGAGCGTCTCCTCGGCCCTGTCGTTCTGCGCGTGCGCCTGCCATAGAAGGCGGTCGAGCAGCCCGTCGGCTGCCGGCGTGCTCGGCAACCGGGTGATCGGCCCGTTGGACCGCGCTGTCAGCTCGGCCCGCAGCGCCACCTGTAGGTCCGAAAAGCCTTCGTAGCCAAGGGATTGCGCGAACCTCAGCACGGTCGGTGGACTGACTTCGGCCCGCTCGGCCAGCCGGGCCGCACTCGTCAGCCCCGCGCTGGGGTAGTCGGCGAGCAACGTCCGCCCTACCCGCCGCTCCGCCCGGCTGAGTACCGGCAGGGCGGCACCGGCGCGCGCAGCTACGGTGGGTTCAGGGTCCACGGTGTCTGCGCTCTCGACGGCCACGGCCATCAATCTGCCATGAGGGGCATCTGAGTTACTGCCAGGTCACCCATCGAGATGGCGGTCACCGACTCCGGCTCCATGGGCTCCCACGCCAGGTCGCCGAAACCGGTGGAACCGACCACCAGCACCCCGTCGGCGGGGCGGGCAATCCGCAGGGAGAAGTAGTCCTCGAGGTGTTCTGTCGGTAGATCGGTGGCACTGATCTCCTCGATGTCCTCATCGAGCAGGCGGCTGCGGGCGTGCGCATGGACAACGACCAACTGGTCCTCGCCGAGCACGAGCGCGTTGAGGCTGGCATCGGGATAGATCTGTCGCAGCTGAACGACAGCGCGTCGGACCGCCTCCGCGAGATTCGGTGCGGTGCGGCGATGTTGACGGATGACGGCGAAATACCGCTCGCTGTCGGTGGTCCCGCGCAACGCGGCGGCGATCGCTGGTTCAAGGAGTGCGTCGAGCGGCGCCATGGGTTTGATCGAGCCGTTGTGGGCCATCGCCAGACCGTCGGCGAGGAACGGATGGGAGTTCTGCGGTTCGACGGCGAGTCCGTTCGTCGCCCAGCGCAGGTGCACCAGAGCGGCTTCCGAACGCAGGTTGTGCGTGGCCGCATCGAACTGGGGGTCACCCAGTGCGCTACCCGCGGACACCTCAACGTGCGGCGTGCCCCCGACGTGGTCCGTACCGGCCACTCCCCAACCCTCGCCGTGAATTTTGGTCAACGCGACAAAATCCTTGAGCACCCCGTCCCCGACAGCGTCGGCAATCGAGATCGGCGTAGCGGACACGACGCCCAGAAGTCGACACATGTGTTCATCCTCCGATCTCGGATCTAACGGATCAACCATAAACCGTCGAATTTAAAGATTCTGAAACATTCATGACATAGATTTCTCGCAGACTCAAAATGTCGAAGGAGGTCCGATGCCGAGGGCGAGTGATGCCGGGGTGCAGTCCGACGGAAGTGAGGTCGCGCGAAAGATTGACGAATTGCGCGCGAAAGGTGTTGAGCTCATTGCCGGTTCGGTGACAGATCCGGCCGGCGTCACCAGGGCCAAGTACGCCCCATTGCGTCGCCTCGGCGACTTCCAGCGCTCCGGAATGGGGGTGTCTCCGTCGTGGAGCGTCTTTTGCGTCGATAGCGGTATCGCCTTCACCCCGAGCATCGGCGTCGCCGGCGACCTGCGCATCCGCATCGACCCGGACGAAGCCCGAATCGTCGATGCCGGCGTCGCCTGGGCCCCGGGCAACCTCACCGACCAGGCCGGGGATCCCGCACCACTGTGCATGCGATCCGTTCTGGCCCGCGCCGAACAGGCCGCCGCCGAACGCGGTCTGACGGCCCGCATCGGCGCGGAACTCGAATGCACGATGCTCGCACCCGACGCAGGCCCAGCCTCGACCGAACCCTGGTCGCCGTATGGAATCCGCACCTCACTGGACCGTTCGTCATTCCTGGTCGACCTCGCCACCACCGCCGAACGCGCCGGGCTGAGCATCGAACAGATCCACACCGAGTACGGCCACGATCAACTCGAGGTGTCGCTGGCACCGACCACCCCGGTCGCCGCGGCCGACGCCGTCATCCTGACGCGCATCGTGCTGGGCCGGGCGGCGGCCCGCCACGGCCTGCGAATCTCGTTCGCGCCGGTGCCTTTCGAGGGCGCGGCGGGTAACGGGGCACATCTGCACCTGTCGTTGACCGATGAACACGGTCCGCTCCTCTCCGGCGGCGACGGGCCATACGGCATCCGACCGGCCGGCGGATCGGCCATCGCCGGTGTCATCGACACCCTGCCGGACCTCATCGGGGTGTATGCCGGCTCGGCGTTGTCGGCGCTGCGCCTCAAGCCGGGCAACTGGGCCGGCGCCGCCGCCTGCTGGGGCCTGGAGAACCGCGAGGCTGCGGTGCGATTCATCGCCGCCACCCCCGGCAGCCCGCACGGGGCCAACTCCGAGCTCAAACTGATCGACCCGAGCGCCAACCCGTACCTGGCGGCGGCGGCGTTTCTGAGCAGCGCATTGCGCGGTATCGACGCCGGACTCGAGCTGCCCGCCGAGATACCGGAGAACCCTGCGCAGTCGGCGTCGCCCCCGGCCGCGCTGCCCACCGGTCAGCGTGCCGCGATCGAGGCTCTCGAGGCGTCGGTGGTGGCAGCGGAGCTACTCACACCGGAGGTCATCGAAGCCGTGGTGGCGGTGCGCCGCTACGAGCTGAACACCTTCGGCAACCTCTCACCGGCCGAGACCACCCAGGCACTGCGCCTGGCGTGGAGCTGTTGACCCACCACCGCTGACCCACCACCGCAAGGAGATATCGATGAGCACCAGCACCTCGCCGGCGACCCCGCCAGAGGGAACCGACCAGATACCGCACCGCAGGCTGCCGTTCTGGGTGGCACTGGCCATGTCCGTGGCCCTGGTCGGCCCGACGCTGGCGATGTCAGGCAACGGTCAGGGGCTGATCGCCACCGTGGGCAAGGCCATCCCGCTGGTGTTCGTCATCGGCCTGATCGGAGTGTCACTGGTCGGCTACAGCTTCGTCCGGCTGACCCGCCACCTCAATCACGCTGGTTCGGCCTATGGGTTGGTTGGCGGCACCATCGGGCCGCGAGCGGGATTCTTCTCCGGCTTCGCGATGCTCGGGGCGTATGTCGGCTTCGCCATCGGCACGCTGGCTCTGACGGCGGCGTTCGTCAACGCGTTCATCGCGAAATTGCAATCGGGGAACGATAATCCGTATCAGCTGCCATGGCTGGCCGTCGTGGTCGTCGGCGCGGTGATCTCGTTTCTGCTCTCCGGCCGTGACGTCCGACTGCTGGGCAAGATCTTGTTGGCTATCGAGGGCGTGGGCATCGTGTCGATGGTCGTGCTCGTCGTGGTGATCTTCGCCAAGGGCGGGGCGCCGGCCACCGGCGTCGACTTCAGCGCATTCACGTTCGACGGGGTCTCCGCCTCGGCGGTGATCAGCGGTGTGGTGGCCGCCTTCCTGTCCTGGGCGGGTTTCGAGGCCTGTGCGTCGATGGGCGAGGAGACCGATAACCCCGGTCGCAACATCCCTCGCGCGCTCGCTGGAACCTTGATCCTGACCGGCGTGCTGTTCGTCGTCGTGATGTTCGCACAGGTCGTCGGCTTCGGCACGGACGCAGCAGGTCTGGAAGCATTCGGAAGTTCGGGAAACACGTTGGGCGACCTCGGCAATACGTACATCGGGCAGTGGTTCAGTCTGCTGATCATCTTCACGGCGATCGTCTCGGCGTTCGGGTGTCATCTGGCCTGTTCGGCGACGTCCGGCCGCATGCTCTACGCGTTCGGACGCGACGGCTTCGGCCCGAAGGCATTGGCTCACATCCACGAAGGCACCGGCGGTCCGCGTCGCGCCACCTGGTTGGTGGTCGGCGTCGCCCTGGTGGTCGATGTGATCTGCGGCGCCACAGGATGGCCCGACATGGGGACGGGCAACCCCGCGATCAACACCTACTTCCTGTTCGCGGTCGCCGGTTCGGTCTGCCTGATGGTCTGCTATCTGCTGGTTGAGATCGCCGCCGCCTGGTTCACCAGCGCGCCGAAATTCGCCCACGTGCACGGCGGCAAGGGCAAGGTGCTCGGGCTGCTGCTGCCACTGCTTGGCGCCGTGGTCATCGCAGTGGTCTTGTGGTTCAACGTCAAGGATGCCACCGAGTGGTCCGCAGCTCCCCTGCTCGGACTCTATTGGTGCGCAATCGGATTGGTTATCGCCATCGCCGCGTCGCGCATCGCCAAACGGGTCGGTGAGTCGCTGACGCGAGAGCTCGATCTGACCGCGCAGACCGAATGAGCACGCTGTATGCGCGTGACGAGGCAGCCGTCGCGGGCATCGAGAAGCTGCGCTTCTTCCCCCTGGAAGTGGTCTCGGGGCACGGCTCGACGCTGGTCACCCCCGACGGCCGTGAGCTGCTCGATCTGTCGGCGACCTGGACGGCCAGCGGCCTCGGGCATGGGCACCCGGCCGTCGTCGAGGCGGTGACCCGCGCCGTTCGGGACGCCCCCGGTTCGAGTGGTCTGTCCGCGGTCCACCCGGACTCGGTCGGCCTGGCCGAGGACCTGCTGGCGTTGGTCCCCGGCGACGGCGAACGGCGGGTCTACCTCGGGCACGCAGGTTCGGACGCCAATGACGTCGCGCTGCGCGCCTGCAGGCACGCCACGGGACGACGCACGGTCATCGCGTTCGAGCACAGCTACCACGGCGGTGTCGGGGTCGCCATGGGTGTGTCGGGCGTGCACGTCGATGCGGGCGTGCCACCGGATCCCGATGCCGTTTTTCTGCCTTTCCCCAATCCTTTTCGGCCCGTCCGCGGTGACGTCGACGCCGACGTCACCGCCTGCCTTGAGCTCGCCGACACCCACCTCAGGAGCGGTACCATCGCGTGCCTGATCGTTGAGCCGATCCTGTCTGACGGCGGCCTCATCGTGCCGCCTGACGGTTTCCTGGCCCGGCTGCTGGAACTGTGTCGTCGCCACGGCGTGCCGATGATCTGCGACGAGGTCAAGATGGGGCTGGGCCGGCCAGGCACCCTGCACGCCTTCGACCACGACGGCATCGCGCCCGACATCGTCACCTTCGGCAAGGTGCTCGGCGGGGGCCTGCCATTGTCGGCGGCGGTGGGACCGGCAGAGATTCTGGACAACCCGCCCGCAGCTGCGCTGTTGACCACCGCCGGCAACCCGGTCTGCACCGCGGCGGGTCGGGCGGTGTTGGCCACCATCGTCGGCGATCACCTGGCAGACCGCGCCGCCACCATCGGCGCGTTACTGATCGACGGGCTGCGCGCCCTGACCGGCGCACCTGGTGGCGAGCACATCGGTGACGTCCGCGGGCGCGGCCTGGCGATCGGACTTGAACTCGTCGACCCACAGACTGGGGAGCGCAATGCCCGCCTCGCCGCGGAGGTGGTCTACCGTGCGTGGGAGCTGGGAGCGGTCGTCTATTACGTCGGCGGCAATGTCCTGGAGATCACGCCGCCGCTGGTGCTCACCGAAGCCGAGGCGAGCCGGGCGGTCGAGATCCTCGGCGCCGCCATCGCCGACGCCGCAGCTGGAAAAGTGAACGCACAGGAGGTGGCCCGTTATGCCGGCTGGTGAATTGCCCGACGTATTCGACGGGGTGTCCGCCGAGGTGCCCGATGATCTAGCCCAGCACCTGCGCGCGGTCGCACTGATCGACCACCACGTGCACGGCAACTACAACGAACCCGTCGACCGCGGCACGTTCGAGGCGTCGATCAACGAGGGCTCGACCGACCCCGTTCCCGATTTCATGACCCAATTCGATTCGCCGCTGGGCCTGTCGATTCGGCGTTGGTGCTCGCCGTTGCTCGGGCTCGAGCCCCTCGCGAGCGCCGACGAGTACTGGGCGCGACGCGCTGAATTCTCCCCCGACGAGCTGGCCAGGACCATGCTGCCCGCCGCGAACGTCGGGCGGTGGATCGTCGACACCGGGTTCAAGGGCGACCTCATCACCACCCCCGAGCAGCTCACCAAACTCAGCGATGTCCCATCGTCGGAGATCCTGCGGCTCGAACGCCTCGCCGAGGACCTGCTGGCCGACGGCACGCCACCCTCGGACTTCCCCGATGCGTTCCGCGCCGCACTCGGGGCCGCGGTGGACAATCCGGATGTGGTGGGCACCAAGACAATCTGCGCCTATCGCTGCGGGTTCGATATCGACTGGTCCCGACCAGACGATGCTGACGTGGTCAGGCACGCGCACGAACTCGCCGACAGATCCGGGTCACTTCGACTCGACAGCCCGGTACTGATCGCCTTCGCCGTGCACGAGGCGGCGGCGCACGGTCTGCCGATCCAGGTGCACGTCGGATTCGGTGACCGCGATCTCGACCTGCATCGCACCGACCCGATGTTGTTGCTGCCATTGCTGCGGTCGATGACCCCGGTCCCGGTTCTGCTGTTGCATTGCTACCCGTTCCAGCGGCAGGCCGGCTATCTGGCACAGGCGTTCGATCACGTCAACTTCGATGTGGGACTGGCCATCAACTACCTGGGTGTACGTTCGACGGGTCTGGTGGCCGAAGCGCTCGAAACGGCACCCTTCGCCAAACAACTCTATTCGTCCGACGCGTTCGGGCCACCGGAACTGCATGTGCTCGGTTCGGTGTTGTGGCGTCGCGCAATGGGATTGGTGCTCGGCAGCTGGGTACGTACCGGCGACTGCACCACCGCCGATGCGATTGCGATCGTCGATATGATCGGCGTGCACAACGCCTCGCGGGTGTACGGGGTGTGACAGGCTCCGAAACACACCAAGACGAAAAACATCAAGCCGCACCGCTATTCGATTCCTTACGGCGATTCGTCGAACGCGATCAGGCACCGTTCTACAGCCCCGGCCACAAGGGCGGCCGGACGCTGGATCCGTGGTTTCGCGAGCACCTCGCCGCCGTCGACCTGAACAACCTGCCCGACACCGACACCCTGCACTGCCCCGAGGGGCCGATCCTGCAAGCCGAACGGCTGATCGCCGATGCCTGGGGTGTCGGCCAGAGCTTCATCCTGGTGCAGGGTTCGACAACCGGCAACATCGCCGTCGCCTTGTCGGCGCTACGACCCGGCGCGTCGGTGCTGGTCGCACGAAACGCCCACAAATCCGTCCTCGCCGGCCTGGTACAGGTTGGTGCCCAACCGATCTGGTTGGATCCGCGCTGGGACGAGGAATTCGGGGTGGCGCACGGGCTTGACGCCGATGTGGTGGCGCAGGCGTTCTCCGACAACGACGCAGACGCGCTCTGGGTGCTTCATCCCACCTATTACGGCACCACCGGCGATATCGCGGCGCTGGCCGGGCTCTGCCGCCGCCACGACGCCAAACTGCTTGTCGACGGCGCACATTCACCGCACTTCGCCTTTCATCCCGACCTGCCGACGCCGGGTGAGAAGTCCGGGGCGGCGGCCACCGTGCAGTCGGTACACAAGATTCTGTCGGGCCTGAGCCAGGCGGCGGTGCTGCACATCGACCCAACAGTGCTCGACCCGGCATCGGTGCGGCGCGGGCTGCAGCTGATCCAGACCACCAGCCCGCACTTCGCCATCATGGCGTCGATCGATCTGGCCCGGCGGCAGATGGCGCTGCACGGCCGCGACATGCTGGACGAAGCCCTCGACCGGGCGCGGCGTGCGGCGATCCGGTTGGCCACTGTGCCGGGCCTGAAGGTCTTGCGGCGCGAGCATCTCGCCGGCGCAGGCACTGGGCTGCATCAGCTCGACGAAACGAAGCTGCTGATCGGAACCGCCGGCCTGGCACTCGATGCCCGCGACATCCTCGCCCGGCTCAACCGGGTGCACGGAGTCCAGCCGGAGTTGGCCGGTGCCGGCCACGTCTTGTGCATCACCACAATCGGCAATACTGATGCCGATATGGAGCGGCTGGTAGCAGCGTTCACCGAGGTCGCTCGGTACGCCGGTGTGCGCGCGGAGCAAGCGGCGGCGCCCTTGGTCGCCGATCTGCTGGCCGTCCGCCCCGAGACTGTGCTCACACCGAGGGAGGCGTTTTTCGCACCCGCGGAGTCGGTGCCACTGTCGGCTGCGGCGGGACGGATCGCGGCCGAGGCCATCACCCCCTATCCCCCGGGTATCCCGTTGGTCATGCCTGGGGAACTGCTCAATGACGAGATTCTCGGTTTGCTGAAAGCCCTACGCGCGGCAGGCAATCCGATCAGTTCCTCGGATCCGACGATGAATTTCGTCACCGTCGTCGCCTAGCGCGGCTAATCCCAGCGCGAGGTCAGTACCCCCAACGCGCCGAGCGCGACCGCCGCGGCCGTCGACGTGCGTAACACCGTGGGCCCCAGCCGAACCGCATGCGCGCCCGCCGCCGTGAGCGCGGCGATTTCCTCATCGGTCAGTCCACCCTCCGGGCCGACCACCAGCATCAGCGAGACCGCTTGGGCCACGCGATGATCGGTGAGTGGGACGGTGGCCGATTCATGTAACGCCAAGACCAGCGCTCCCCCGGCGACGTCATCGCGGATCCGTTGTACCAGTGCGGACGTCGACGCCACCCCATCGACAGCCGGGATATAGGCGCGCCGCGACTGCCGGGCCGCCGAGCGGGCTACCGCCCGCCAACGCCGCAGGCCCTTCTCGGCGCGCGGACCGTCCCAGCGGGCCACACACCGGGTGGCCTGCCAGGCCAAGAACCCGTCGGCGCCGGCCTCGGTGGCCAATTCGATTGCCAATTCCGAACGTTCGGACTTCGGGATGGCCTGAACGACGATCACAGGTGGTTGTGCAGGGACAGCCGTCCGGCGGGTCAGGACCCGGGCCGAGAGGCTCTGTTTGGCTGTCTCTTCCACCACACAGTCGGCCAGCTGCCCCGCCCCGTCGCCGAGAACGATGCGCTCCCCGACCCGGATGCGGCGCACCGAGGCCGCATGAAAACCCTCGTCACCGTCGAGGACGGCGAGCATGCCGTCCTCGGGCACCTCGTCGAGATAGAACAGCGGCCCAGACATCGGGGACTTCGCCGCTCAACGACCGCTGAAGGTCTCGCGTAGCCGGCTGAAGATACCGCCGTTGGCAGCGGCGGCGGAATGGGTGGACTTGACCTCGGCCACGTCCTTGGCACGGTGGTTCTTGAGCTGCCGCAGAAGTTCGGTGTCCTGCTGGTCGAGCCGGGCGGGAACGACAACGTCGATATGGGCGTGCAGATCGCCACGCACTCCCGAGCGCAGATGCGGCATCCCGTGGCCGCGCAGTGTGGTGACCGAACCGGGCTGGGTGCCTGGCGGGATGGTGATCTCGATGAGGCCATCGAGGATGGCGTCGACGGTGACGGTGGTACCGAGCGCGGCATCGACCATCGGTACCTCGACGGTGAAATGCAGATCGTCGGTATCGCGCACGAAGATGTCATGGGCCTGCTCGTGGACCTCGACATACAGGTCGCCCGCGGGGCCGCCGCCTGCACCGACCTCACCTTGGGAGGCAAGCCGGACCCGCATACCGTCGCCGACACCGGCCGGGATCTTCACGCTGATCTCCCGGCGGGCCCGTACGCGTCCGTCGCCGCCGCAGCGGTGGCACGGGTCAGGAATCACTTCGCCGACGCCGCGGCAGGTGGGGCACGGCCGGGACGTCATGACCTGGCCCAGCAGCGAGCGCTGCACGCTCTGCACCTCGCCGCGGCCGCCACAGGTGTCACACGAGACCGGGGTGGAATCCCCGTTGGTGCCCTTACCTTGGCATCGGTCGCACAGGATCGCGGTATCGACAGTGACCTGCTTGGTCACGCCGGTCGCGCATTCGGTCAGGTCCAGCCGCATCCGCAGCAGTGAATCCGAACCCGGCCGGACGCGGCCCGTCGGGCCTCGGGATGCGCCACCGCCGCCGAAGAAGGCCTCAAAGACATCGCCGAGACCACCGAAACCGCCGGGGAAACCGCCGCCGTTGGCGGCGGCGTTCTCCAACGGGTCACCGCCGAGATCGACGATCCGGCGCTTCTCGGGGTCGCTGAGCACCTCGTAGGCGGCAGAGATCTCCTTGAACCTGGCCTGTGCCTCTTCATCGGGGTTGACGTCCGGATGCAGCTCGCGAGCCAGCTTGCGGTAGGCGCGTTTGAGCTCCGCATCGTTCGCGCCCTTGCTCACACCGAGCAGACCGTAGTAATCGCGTGCCACGCTTTTTCCCCATACTTCTTCTTGGTGTAACCGTCGTAGTGGAACCGTTTTGGTGGTGCTGAACCCGTTTTCAGCGGGCGCCCAGCACCTCACCGATATACAAGGCAACAGCGGCGACGCTGGCCATAGTTCCCGGGTAATCCATTCGAGTGGGTCCGAGCACGCCCATGCCGCCGTAGACCGTGTCTATTGTGCCGTATGTCGTCGATACCACCGACGTGCCCGCCATCTGCTCTGAATCGGTCTCGTGCCCGATGCGGACGGTGACCTTTCCAGCCTCCTGCTGAGCGGCCAGCAACTTGAGCACCACCACTTGTTCTTCAAGGGCTTCCAGCACCGACCGCAGCGAGCCGCCGAAGTCAGCGGTATTGCGCGTCAGGTTGGCGGTACCGCCCATGAGCAGGCGTTCTTCGGTGTGTTCGACCAGTGACTCCAGCAATACCGTCGCCGAGCGGCCGATGGCGTCACCGAGTCCCCCAGAACCGTCGAGCTGGCTGGCCAAGTCGGCTACCGCAATAGAGGCCGCGGACAGCTTCTTACCCTCCAGCGCCTGACCGAGGAGCTCACGTAATTGCGAGAGCTGGTGGTCTTCGATGACGTTGCCGAGTTCGACGATGCGCTGATCCACCCGGCCGGAATCGGTGATGACGACGAACAACAGCCGGGCCGGTGATAGCGCCACCACTTCCAGGTGCCGGACCGTCGACGCCGACAGCGTCGGATATTGCACGACGGCCACCTGCCGGGTCAGCTGCGCCAATAGCCGGACCGCGCGCCGAAGGACGTCGTCGAGGTCGACGCCGGTGTCCAGGAAGGTCAGGATCGCGCGCCGTTCGGGCGTGGACAACGGTTTGACGTCGGCGAGCCGGTCGACGAACTCGCGGTAGCCCTTTTCGGTGGGGACTCGACCGGAACTGGTGTGCGGCTGCGCGATGTAGCCCTCGGCCTCCAGAACGGCCATATCGTTGCGGACCGTCGCGCTGGAGACACCGAGATTGTGACGCTCCACCAGTGCTTTGGAGCCGATGGGCTCTTTGGTGGAAACGAAGTCGGCGACGATGGCGCGCAGTACCTCAAAACGACGATCGTCGGCGCTGCCCATAGATGTCACCTCCTGAGTTTGCCTATTTTACCGGCACCCGCGGACCCCGCACCGCACGAACACCCCGTGGCGTAACCGGTACGCGCGTACCGGTGGCATTTCCACCGGTAGGGGCTAGCCTTTTGCCATGGCGATATCGGCTCGGGGGGTTACTGCTCGGGGGGTTACTGCCAGGACGAATGTCGGATGATCTTCAAGGGTGTTCGCGACGGTAAGCCCTACCCCGAGCATGGGTTGTCATACCGCGATTGGTCTCAGATTCCGCCACGGCAGATTCGTCTCGACGAGTTGGTCACGACGACGACCGTGCTCGCGCTGGACCGGCTGCTGTCCGAGGACTCCACCTTCTACGGCGATCTTTTCCCGCATGCCGTCCGGTGGCAGGGCATCATCTACCTCGAAGACGGTCTGCATCGTGCGGTGCGGGCGGCCCTGCGAAATCGCACGGTGATGCACGCTCGTGTCTTCGATCTGGACGCCCTAGCTGCTCAAACCTAGGCCCGCAATCCTGAGCTGTCGCCCCGATTCAGCCGCGAGGGTGCACCTATGTGCATTTTTCCGGCCGGCAGGTGCACGTCAGTGCACGCTCGCGGCCGTACTATCGGCGGTCATCCAGTAGGCGCCGCACCACACCGTCGGCCAGCAGCCGACCCCGGTCGGTCAAGACCAGCCGATCGCATTCCTTGACCAGAAGTCCTTCCGCGACAACACTTTCGGCGCGGGCCAGCTCGTCGGGGCGTAGTGCCGTGATCGGCAGGCCGCTGCGCAAGCGGATCCGCAGCAGCACATCCTCGGTGTGCATATCGGTATCGCTGAGCTCCTCGAATCCGGCGACCGGCAGTGCCCGGCCCGTCAACGCGAGGGCATAGGCATTGGGGTGCTTGACATTCCACCACCGATGCCGGCCGACGTAGCCGTGCGCGCCTGGGCCGGCGCCCCACCACTGGCCACCGTTCCAGTAGCCCACGTTATGCCGACACTCACCGCCTGCTCTGCTCCAGTTCGACACCTCATACCAGTCGAAACCGGCGCCCGAGAGCCGTGCGTCCAGCAATTCGTAACGCTGGGCGAGGACGTCGTCGTCGGGCAGCGGCATCTCACCACGGCGCACCCGCCGAGCCAACGCGGTGCCGTCCTCGACGACCAGCGCATACGCCGAGAGATGATCGATCCCGGCGCCGATGGCCGCATCGACCGAGCGCAGCAGATCGTCGTCGGACTCGCCCGGCGTGCCATAGATCAGGTCGATGCTGACGTGTTCGAAACCTGCCGTCGTCGCATCGTGGGCGACCTGTAGCGCCCGGCCCGGCGAATGCACCCTGTCCAGAACCGCAAGGACGTTGGGGGCCATCGACTGCAGACCCAACGACAACCGTGTGTAACCGGCACCGCGAATGCGGTCGAGCAGCGCGGCCGAGGTCGACTCGGGGTTGGCTTCGGTGGTCACCTCGGCGTCGGCGGCCAGGACGAAGGTGGACCGCACCGCGTCGAGTACGGCAGCCAGCCCGTCACCGCCGAGCAGCGACGGAGTTCCGCCCCCGACGAACACGGTGTCCACCACCGGCGCCGGTAGCGCCGCCGCGGCCAGTTCCAACTCGATCCTCAGCGCGTCGAGCCAGCCGTCCGGGTTGGCACCACCCAGCTCGCTAGGTGTGTAGGTGTTGAAATCGCAATACCCGCAGCGTGTGGCACAGAACGGCACGTGGATATAGATGCCGAATGGCCCGCCCGGCCGCATCGTCAGCTGGAGCGGGCTCGTCAACTCTGAGCTGACCGCCATCAGGCAAGTCTCCCAGAACCAAGGTGCCCACCATTCCACTCACCGTGAGCCAAAGTATTGGCCGGTTAGGAGGGGTCCCCCGATTCGTGGCAGAATGGCCGGGTGTCCGCAGCCCGCAGTTTGAATCACGGCGTCTCGCTGGTGGTGCGTCGGCACGTTGATTTCAAGCGCGTATGCAGCTGTACCTGTTTGCTTTGACGCCGTAGAACCAGACCACCTGTTACCCAGCTGGCCGCCGGATCTGCGCCGCCGGAACAGCCACCGGTACGTGTGCGCGATTCACGCCAGCCCTCTCGAAGGGCATTCATCGCATGACCACCGCAGAACCCAAGCCGAAGCCCGACAAGCGCCCCAAGGGCGAAGGTCAGTGGGCGCTCGGTTTCCGTGAGCCGCTCAACGCCAATGAGCAGGCCAAGAAGGACGACAACCCGCTCAATGTGCGGGCGCGCATCGAGGACATCTACGCCAAGGGCGGCTTCGAAAGCATCGATAAGGGCGATTTGCGGGGCCGTTTCCGCTGGTGGGGTCTTTACACCCAGCGCAAGCCCGGGTACGACGGCACCTGGACCGGCGACGACAACACCGACATGCTCGAAGACGAGTACTTCATGCTGCGGGTCCGCTGCGACGGCGGCGCGCTGACCGCGGCATCGCTGCGCACCCTCGGCGGCATTTCCACCGAGTTCGGGCGTGACACTGCCGATATCTCCGACCGCGAGAACGTCCAATATCACTGGATCAGGGTCGAGGACATGCCGGAAATTTGGCGGCGCCTCGATGAGGTCGGCCTGCAGACCACCGAGGCCTGCGGCGACTGCCCGCGGGTGGTGCTGGGGTCACCGCTGGCCGGCGAATCGCTGGATGAGGTGATCGACGGCACCCCCGCCATCGACGAGATCGTCAAGCGCTACATCGGCAAGCCCGAATACTCCAACCTGCCGCGCAAGTTCAAAACGGCGATCTCCGGCCTGCAGGACGTCGTGCACGAGGTCAACGACGTCGCATTCATCGGCGTCAATCACCCCGAACACGGACCCGGTTTTGACCTGTGGGTCGGCGGCGGTCTGTCCACCAACCCGATGCTCGCCCAGCGGGTCGGGGCCTGGGTGCCGCTCGACGAGGTACCCGACGTCTGGGAGGGTGTCGTCAGCATCTTCCGCGACTACGGCTACCGCCGGTTGCGGGCCAAGGCGCGGCTGAAGTTCCTGATCAAAGACTGGGGTATCGAGAAGTTTCGGGAAGTCCTCGAAACCGAGTACCTCAAGCGTCCGCTGATCGACGGCCCTGCTCTGGAGCCCGCCCCCCGCCCCATCGACCACGTCGGGGTGCAGCGTCTCAAGAACGGCCTCAATGCCGTCGGGGTGGCCCCGATCGCCGGGCGGGTGTCCGGCACCATTCTCTCTGCTGTGGCCGACCTGGCCGAGCAGGCCGGTTCCGACCGAATCCGGTTCACGCCGTACCAGAAGCTGGTCATCCTCGACGTACCAGACGACAAGCTCGATCAGCTGCGCGCCGGACTGGACGCGCTCGGGCTGCCGTCGCGGCCGTCGCACTGGCGCAAGAACCTGATGGCCTGCACCGGCATCGAATTCTGCAAGCTGAGCTTCGCCGAGACCCGCAAGCGCAGCCAGGTGCTGGTGCCCGAGTTGGAGCAACGCCTCGAGGACATTAACGCCGAGCTCGACGTGCCGGTGACGATCAACTTGAACGGCTGCCCTAACTCGTGCGCACGCATCCAGATCGCCGACATCGGCTTCAAGGGCCAGATGGTCGACGATGGCGAAGGCAATCAGGTCGAGGGCTTTCAGGTTCACCTGGGCGGCAGCCTGGGCCTGGACAGCGGATTTGGCCGCAAACTGCGCCAGCACAAGGTCACCAGCGCTGAACTCGGCGACTACATCGAACGGGTTGTTCGCAACTTCGTGAAACAACGAGAGTCCGGTGAGCGTTTCGCCCAGTGGGCGGTACGAGCCGACGATTCCGATTTGCGCTGAACTTGAGGATTGACGATGACTGTTGAGGTGAGTGGTTTGACGGAGACGGACCTGCGGGAGCTGGCGGCACGTGGTGCGGCCGAACTCGAGGGAGCCAGTGCCGAGGAGCTGCTGCGCTGGACGGATGAGAACTTTGGCGGGCCGGCCGGAGCCGCGCTAGCGGCGACATCGGGATACGTGGTCGCCTCGAATATGCAGGACGCGGTGCTGGTTGACCTGGCCGCTAAGGTCCGGCCCGGTGTCGACGTGCTGTTCCTGGACACCGGCTATCACTTCGCCGAGACCATCGGCACGCGTGACGCCGTCGAGTCCGTCTACAACGTGCACATCGTCAACGTCACGCCCGAGAACACCGTCGCCGAACAGGACGCGCTCTTCGGTAAGGACCTGTTCGCCCGCGAACCCAACGAATGCTGCCGGATGCGCAAGGTCGAGCCGCTGAGCAAGGCGTTGCGCGGCTACTCGGCCTGGGTCACCGGGGTACGCCGGGTCGAGGCTCCCACCCGCGCCAACGCGCCGCTGATCAGCTTCGACGAAGCGTTCAAATTGGTGAAGATCAACCCGTTGGCCGCCTGGTCCGATGACGATATGCAGGATTACGTCAACGCCAACGGGGTGCTGGTCAATACGCTCGTCGATGAGGGCTATCCGTCGATCGGATGCGCACCGTGCACGGCGAAACCCGTCGCGGGCGCCGATCCGCGCAGCGGACGCTGGCAGGGCTTGAACAAGACAGAATGCGGACTGCACGTCTCGTGACGCTAGGACCTCCCACCCACCACCCGCTAGGACCTCCCACCCACCACCCGCTAGGACCGCCCACCCACCACCCGCTGATCCTCACCGCACACGGCAGCGCCGATCCGCGGTCGGCAGCGGTGACGCAGGCGATGGCGGGCCGGATCCGCCGGTTGCGGCCCTGGCTCGATGTGCGGGTGGCGTTCCTGGAGAAGACCGAACCGAACCTGAGTGACGTGTTGGACACCGTATGCGGTGGCGTGGTGGTTCCGTTCCTGCTCGCCGACGCCTATCATGCGCGAGTCGATATCCCCGCGGCGATCCAGGCGTCTGATCACCGGGAGGGTTCCGGAATCCGACAGGCAGCGGTGCTCGGCGAGGATCCGGCTCTGCTGACGGTGTTGCGGCATCGACTGGCCGAGGCGGGCGTTTCCGCGGCCGACGAAGGCCTCGGTGTGGTCGTGGTGGCTGTGGGTTCGACCAACGCCGCAGCCAACGCGAGCACCGCCACCGTGGCGGCCGCGCTGGCGGCGGGCACCAGCTGGACGGGCACCGAGGTGGCGTTTGCGACCGGTCCGAGCCCCGATCTCGACGCCGCGGTGGACAACCTTCGCCGACGCGGCGCGCAGCACGTGATGATCGCACCATGGTTCCTCGCGCCGGGCCGAATCACCGACCGGGTGGCCGAATTCGCTGTCCGACACGGCTTTTCGATGTCAGAGCCGCTGGGTTCACACAACCTGGTAGCCGCCACCGTGCTCGACCGTTTCGACGACGTATTCGCCGTGCGCACTGCCGCCTGATATCGCTGTGTCCGCGTTGGATCGTTTCAATCACCCGCCACCCGGGTGCGCGACGTCGTGCATTGACCGCCTGAAGTGGACCGGCGAATGACTCTGGGCGAGGTAACTGAAGTGTGATTCTCACGCGCTCTGCAGCGCCGAAGAGAAACACCGAAGGGCTGCATAGAGGCGAAGATGAGGGCAATTTCCGCCGATGCGCACCGCTGTTGATTCCGCTCTCGGAGATTTGCTCGACGAGTTTGCTCGGAGTATGACATCATATTGACGTTCTCGTTCCAACAACCAGGGTTCGCAACATTCGCATGAGCAAGTTGCGGATTAGATAGGAAAGAAATATGAAGACAGGTCTCATGGCTCGTCGTCTTCCGGTTCTTGCCGGGGGTGCGGCGATCATCGCTATGGGTACGTTGGCCGTTGGCTGCAGTAGCAGCGAAAAGCCAGCCGAAACCACCACTACAACCACCACCACATCGGCACCGGCTCCTTCGCCGACCGAGAAAAATCTGAACCCCACCGGCGGTAACCAGTTCTCACCGACCGTGCTTGCTCCGACGCCGAAGACAGCAGTCCCCGGCAACGAGCGCAACACCGGCCCGTAATTCGGACCGATTGCACGCTGACGTAAGAACGCACCGCTTTTCCGCCGAGGCGCCGAAGTACCGGTAATCCAGCGGAGGTGTTCAGTACGGAGGACGGCGCCGCGAAGCCGTTCTCCCAAGAACTTGAATCGATCAGCGTAGCGACATGACATCGGTACCCATTAGTACGAGGCCCGAAAGTCCCTAGATGTCCGCTACGAATAATCGCGTAGGCCGACCCCTGCCCACTACGGCATCAGCCGTGAAGGGCGGGGGTCGGCCACGTCAGCTGTGGGTACGTCTACTCGCATGCTGGTTGACAGCATCGATGGTCGCTGCCATCGTCGTGCTGATATCCGATCGCCAGACCCCTTCACCGGCAGCGCAATCGGGCGCCATCGGCGGCCCTTATGCACATTTACTCGCCAGTTCCACCGACCTCGGGCCGTCCCGCCTCGACCATGCTCAATTGACCGTCGCGTTGACCCACTCTGCGAGCCCCCAGCCGTTAATCACATGGGCTGCCGCCAACGATCTGTTGGTGCACTGGCAGATCGGTGACAACTGGGCCGTCGTGCACGGCGCGCCCCGTGACGTCGCCGAGGCATTCAACGTCTCGG
Organism: Mycobacterium sp.; assembly: GCF_965229105.1. Taxonomy (GTDB): domain Bacteria; phylum Actinomycetota; class Actinomycetes; order Mycobacteriales; family Mycobacteriaceae; genus Mycobacterium. The sequence continues at coordinate 2,916,298 of NZ_OZ245858.1, read as the reverse complement.
TGCACGACTATCGGGGCAGGCAGGGACAGACGTTTTACGCCTCGCCCCAGCAACCCGCCATTCCGAAAGCCTTGCTGGGCACGGTTACCGAGCTGGGCCGCATTCTCGGATACAGCCCGCACCACGAGTCCCGCCCCGACCTGATCCCCCTCGATGTCCCCGACAACGGCCTGACACCGAGCGCTTTGCTGACGGCGTACAACGCCGCCCCCCTGGCGGCGGCGGGTTTCACCGGCAAGGGGCAGACCATCGTCTTCTACTCGTTTGACGGCTACGACCAGGACGACCTGGATTATTTCGCCGACGCGTTCGATCTACCGCCACTGAAGCCCATTCTGGTCGGCGGGCAGCCCGGTGAGCCACACGGCGAAATCGTCCAGGACCTCGAAGTGGCACACGCGATCGCACCCGATGCGCGGCTGGTGGTGGTCAACGCGCGAAATACCCTGGTACCCAACGGCGGTACCTACGTGGAGGTCGGGAAACTGTTCGATTCCGTCGACAAGCAGTTCCCCGGTGCGATCTGGAGTCTGTCCATCGGCTGGGGTTGCGATGCGTTGGTAACCGCCGCCGATCTGCGGCCAGTGCAGGCGGCACTGCAACGCGCGCTGTCACACGGCACCACCGCCTTCGACGCCTCAGGGGACACTGCCGGACTGGAATGCAAAGGCGGGGAAAACTATTCGTCACCGCCCGGTCCTGACGATATCGGCCTCGACGCCGTCGCCTCCCTACCTGCGATGACCTCGGTCGGCGGCACCACCCTCTCAACCGACGACAAGGGGCAGTGGCTGGCCGAGCAAGCGTGGGTCGACTCGCCGCAGTCATTGGGCAGCAGCGGCGGGGTGTCGCGGCTCTTTCCGCGCCCGGCCTGGCAGCGCGGTGTTGTCGCCGCCCGCGACCCGGAGGCACAGAGTCGGTTGGTCCCGGATGTCTCCGCAGTCGCAGATCCGTTCACCGGCGTCCGGATCCGGTTCAACGACCAGGATCTCGTCGGTGCAGGAACGTCGGTGTCCGCGCCGATCTGGGCCGCGCTCGCCGCGATCATGAATCAATACCTGATCGCCAACGGCGGACATGCGCTCGGATTTCTCAACCCGCTTCTGTACCGGGTGGCCGCCGGGGCGAACGCGCCCGGTTTCCGCGACGTCACCCTCGGCGCCAACGCAGTGGACGTATCTGCGCCGGGATTCGACCCGGTGACCGGACTCGGCAGTCCTAACGTCGAAGCATTGGTCAAAGATCTCCTCGACATTCAGCGCGGGAAGGCGCCGCGGTGACCGCAGCCGATTCGACAGACGACTGGCAGTCCGTTGCGCACACGTCGTGTCCTTCGTGCGGGCATGACGGACCAGCAGGCAGATTCTGTGGGTATTGCGGCGCCGACCCGTCGCGACCGCCCGGCGCGCGAGCGAGCTTGCGGTTGAACACATTTGCCGTGGCGCCAGATGAACACGTCATTCGCCCGTGGCTCACCACATCGGTATTTCCGCGGGTACCCCGTCGCTCCCGATCGGCGTTCCGCGCCGGCTTGGTGGCGGTGACGTTCCTGTTGTTGCTCTTCGCCCTCCTGCGCTGGCAACCTGCCCTGATCGGAATCAGTACCCTCGGACTGCCACTGCTTTTCGTCATCTACTTGAAAGAGACGGATGCGTTCAAGGACATATCCGTCACGGCACTGGCAGCCACCGCAATCCTGGCCGCGGGGATCGGCGTCGGCTGGGCACGTGCCCTCGACACCATCTGGTCGTTGACGTTCGACGATGTCCTCGGCACACCGATGACCAGCTCACAGCGATTGATCAACCTTGTCATCATCCCCATCGCCGCTGTGGCACTGATTCTCGTACCGATCATCATTGTTCGGGTGTGGCGGCCCGGGAGCCGCGAACCATTGGCTGGGTTCGGTATCGGCGCACTTGCAGGACTGTGCTTCACCTCAGCAGGGACCGTCACCCAGCAAGCAACGGAATTCTCGAACGGCTTGGTGGCCAAGGACTTTCCCCTCGACGCGCTCGTTGCATCCGCAGCCGTCCGAGGTTGCGCCGCCCCGTTGACCGCACTGGCGGCCGGCGGAATGATGGGTGCGGCACTGTGGTTTCGACGGCGACCTGCCCCGACGTTGGCGCGCCGCTGGCGTTTCATCACGTCGTCGCCATTCACGGTTCTCCTCGTCGTCCTGGCCTACATCGGGCAGAACAGCATCGACTACGCATGGATCTCCTACGGCCAGATCGTGGCGCTATACGTGGCCATCGCGCTGTTGACGGTCCTGGCGCTGCGAGTTGTGCTGCATTTCGCGCTTCTCGATGCGGCGACCGACGGCATCGCCGCCCATCAGCCCATGCTGTGTCCTCAGTGTGATCACGTGGTGCCCGACCTCACGTTCTGCGTAAACTGCGGCGGCGCGGCCGATGTGGCATCGCCATCAGCGCGGGCGGCGCGACGCGCCAGCCGCCCGGTTCCCGCCACCACGGCGCCCGAAGATCGATGAATACCCCCGCACCCCAGGCCCCGGCACGCTTGTGGCCGGGCAGTTCGGTACCCGACGCGACGTACGCCGCCGCCCCCGCGCATCACACCTCGCCACTTCGCCTCTTTGTCATGCTGGGCACGACATTGGCGCTGGTCGTGGCGGCGTCGGTCTCACTATCGCTGTGGCTCACCCCGCCGCCGGCGAACTACACCTGTCCACCCGACTGCGGGCGCCCACCATTCGGTGAACCGGTGCTCACCAATCCGCGTTTCGCCTCCGCCGACGGCGAGTTCTTCGTGTCGTATCCAGGGCCGGGAACGGCGTACACAGCCACCCTGCAACCCGACGGTGTCGTGCTGGAACTGCAGGCCGGTGATGGCGGCACGCTCCATCTGTTCGGCCAAATCGCGGCTGGCCGAACGCCACAGCAGATCGCCGACGACGTACTCGCCGAAAACTTTCCCGACGCGACCTTCGATTACGAGATCCCCAACGCACAAGTGGGTTACCAACTTGGGTATGGCGTCGTCGCCGACGTCTACAAGGCTGGGACGACAGGTGACCCGGTTCGGCTACGGGTGATGGTGATGGTCGCAGTGAAAAACGGCTACGCGTTGATCGCCGCCGCGGCGGGTCCGTATCACGAGTTCAGCCCCAGCTATGGCAGCGGCCACCCCTCGGGGGCAAACTTCATGCTCGCGATGGATATGGGCAAGTACGTCAACAGTTTTACCTGGCGCGACTCCCCGCACTGAGGTCAGCGGGCGGTGCTGAGCGCCTCGTCGGCCTTATCGGCCGCGGGCACCTGCAGGCTGCCAGAGATTTCCGGCACGCGGGTGGCCCGGACATAGACGGTGTCACCGTCTTTGAGACCAAGCGCCTCCAAGTCTCCTCGGGTGATCTGCGCGGTGAACGGCGTGCCGGTGGTAGAGCTGGTCAGTTCGACGCGCACCTCGAACCCCAGCACCACGACACGATCGATGGTCGCCTTGGTGACACCGGTGGATTCCGCGGTGCCGTCATCGGATGCCAGTGCCATTTCCGGATTCCGGCCGACCCGAATATCGTGCGGGCGCACCAGGATTCCGTTCAGCGACGAGACGGTGCCCAGGAACGACATCACGAACGCATTGGCCGGTGAGTCATAGACCTCGGTCGGGCTGCCGATCTGTTCGACTCGGCCCTTGTTCAGCACCGCAACCCGGTCGGCGACATCGAGTGCCTCGGCCTGATCGTGGGTGACCAACACTGTGGTGACGTGGACCTCGTCATGGAGGCGGCGCAACCACGCTCGCAGATCTTCGCGGACCTTGGCATCCAGCGCGCCGAACGGCTCGTCGAGCAGCAGCACCTCGGGGTCGACCGCGAGAGCACGCGCGAGCGCCATCCGCTGGCGCTGGCCACCGGAGAGCTGGTTGGGATACCGGGTCTGAAAACCGGCCAGCCCCACCACCTCGAGCAGATTGTCGACCTTGTCCTTGACCTCGCTCTTTGGCCGCTTCCGGATCTTGAGCCCGAAGGCGACATTGTCGCGCACCGTCAGATGCTTGAATGCGGCGTAATGCTGGAAGACGAAACCGATCCCGCGCTTCTGCGGTGGTACGCCCGTGACGTCCTTGCCGTTGATGGTGATCGTCCCGGTGTCCGGCTGATCCAGACCGGCGATCGCACGCAGGAGCGTCGATTTTCCGGAACCGCTGGGCCCGAGTAGCGCCGTGAGTGAGCCTTTCGGCACCACGAAGTCGACATTGTCCAGCGCGGCAAAGTCGCCGTAGTGCTTATTGGCGCCCGTCACGGTGATCGCGTTGGTCATCTCAGTTCTCCTTGGCTGGCCATCATTTTGCCGCACGGGTGCGACGGGCATCGAGTACCACCTGCACGATGAGCACCAGAACAGCGACGCCCATCAGTACTGTCGACACCGCATACGCGCCGTATTCGTTACCGCGCAGGTAGCGGTCCGACACCAGCAGTGTCATGGTTTGCGACTGACCGGGCAGGTTGGAGGACACCATGATTACCGCGCCGTACTCGCCGAGCGTGCGGGCGATGGTCAGCACGATGCCGTAGGTCAACCCCCACCGGATCGACGGCAGCGTGATCCGCCAGAACGTCTGCCACCACCGGGAGCCCAGCGTCGCGGCGGCTTCTTCTTGATCGGTGCCCAGCTCGTGCAGGACCGGTTCGACCTCACGGATGACGAACGGCACCGTGACGAAGATGCTGGCCAGCACGATGCCAGGGAAACTGAAGATGATCTTGAAGCCGAGATCGGTCTCGACAAAGCCCAACAGCCCGGCAGATCCCCACAACAGGATCAGGGCGACACCGACGACCACCGGGGATACGGCGAACGGCAGGTCGATGACCGCCTGCAGCGCGCTCTTCCCACGAAACTTGTTGCGCGCCAACACCAGTGCGGTTGGGACGCCGAACAGCACGTTGAGCGGTACCACGATCGCGACGACCAACAGCGACAGTTGCAGCGCTGACAGCGACGCGGGCGTGGTGATCGAGGCGAAGAACTCTCCGATCCCCGGGGAGAAGGTGCGCCACAGGATCAACGCCACCGGCACGACGACCAACACGCCGATATAGGCCAGCGCCAGGTACCGCATGAGGTAACGCACCACCGGCGACAGCGTCATCGGGCCAGTTCCTCACGCCGGGCCGCCCGTGAACCGACAGCGCGCAGGACGAACAGCACGACGAACGAAATCACCAGCAACACAATCGAAATGGCAGCAGCACCGGTGCGGTCGTCGTTCTCGATCAGGGTCCGGATCCACTGTGACGACACCTCGGTCTCCCCCGGGACCGCGCCACCGATGAGCACCACAGAGCCGAATTCGCCGATCGCGCGCGAAAACGCCAACCCAGCTCCGGATAACAGCGACGGCAACAGCGCGGGCAGCACCACCTTGGCGAAGATGGTGTAGTTGCTGGCGCCCAGTGAGGCGGCCGCCTCCTCGACCTCCCGGTCGAGCTCGAGCAACACCGGCTGAACTGATCGCACGACGAACGGCAGCGTCACGAACAACAGTGCGACACCGATACCCCACTGGGTGTGTTGCAGGTGCAGATCGATGGGGCTGTTGGGGCCGTACAGCGCCAGCATCACCAGGCTCGCGACGATCGTGGGCAACGCGAACGGCAGGTCGATGACAGCGTCGACCAGTCGCTTACCGGGGAAGTCGTCGCGGGTCAGGACCCAGGCGACCAGCAGACCGAAGAAGAGGTTGATCACGGTCACCCCGATCGACACCGTCAACGTCACCCGGTACGACTGGATCGCGGCATTCGAGGAGATGGCCGACCAGAAGGTTCCCCAGCCACCGCCGGCCGCCTGCCACAGAATGGCAGCCAACGGCAGCAGCACGATGACACTGAGCCACAGCGTCGCGGCGCCCACCCGCAGCGAGGTGCTGCCGTACCGATGCCTGAAAAGACCGGACGGCCGGCCCGAATCACCGGTTTCGGTGAGTTCGGGCCGAACCGCTGGACCTACTGTCATCCAGTGGCCTGCTTGTAGATCTTGGTGATGGTGCCGTTGTCCTTATCGAACAGCGCCGGATCCACCGCACTCCAACCGCCGAGGTCGTCGATGGTCCACAGCTTCTGCGGCGTCGGGAAATCGCTGGCGAAATCGGCGGCCACCGACGGGTCGACCGGCCGGAATCCTGCCTCGGCCCACAGCTTCTGGCCTTGCGGGGTGAACAAGAAGTTCTTCAGCGCGGTGGCCTGCTCGATATGTGTTCCGGTGCTCACCACGGCGACTGGGTTGTCGATCCTGAACGTCTGTGGCGGGGTGATGTGCTCGACGGGCTTACCCGCCCGTTCGGTGTTGATCGCCTCGTTCTCGTAGCTGATCAGCACATCGCCGGTGCCCTGAAGGAACACGTCGGTGGCTTCGCGGCCCGACCCCGGCCGGGTCTTGATGTGCTCGCCGACGAGCTTGCTGACGAAGTCCAGACCGGCCTGTGCGTCCGCGCCGCCATTGCTCTTCGCGGCATACGGCGCCAGCAGGTTCCACTTCGCCGAGCCGGAACTCAGGGGGCTGGGGCTGACGACCTCGAGCCCCGGCTGCAGCAGGTCGTCCCAGTCCTTGATGTTCTTGGGATTGCCCTTGCGCACCACGAGGGTGACCACCGAGCCGAACGGGATGCCCTTGGTGGCGTCGGCGTTCCAGCCCTTGTCGACCTTGTTGGCTTTGACCAGGCGGGTGACATCGGGTTCCACCGAGAAGTTCACGATATCGGCGGGCTTACCGTCGACCACGCCACGAGACTGGTCGCCCGAAGCGCCATAGGACGTGGTGACCGCGACGCCCTTGCCTTCCGGCGTGGCGGCGAAGGCCGGAATGATCTTGCTCCACCCTGGTTCGGGCACCGCGTACGCGACCAGCGTCAAGGTGGTCGCCGCCGCCGGGCCCGCGCTCTCGCCCACGACATCGCTGGCCCCGCCACCACATGCCGCGACAACTGACGCTGTCACGGCGAGTGCGGCGGCGGTTCGCCAACGCAGTGTGGGTGTGGGGATTTTCATGGGTGACCTTTCCTGAATGTATTCGAGGGTGTTTTTCGGGAATGCGCAAAACGACATTTCTCGACCTCGCGGAAAGGTAAAACGACTTGGTTCAGACGTAAGGCAATCGCCGAAACCGACACCAGACCGCGGGCGGGTATGGGGTCAGCGACAACAAGCGATATCAGCAACGGCGCATGTACCCACGGCAATGAGGGCCAGAATATGGCCCTCGGTGATGCCGGACGCTGCGTGCATGGCGGGAAGCCTAACAGAGTTGTTGTGAACCACCTGCCAACGGCCGATTAACTCCTCCACTGCAGCTCAGCGAGCCAGCAGCCAGGTCACCAACACCAGAACGATCAGGATCACCAGGATCAGCGTCACCCGTGAACGCGGTAGGCCGTTCACTGGGGCGACCGGTCCTTACCTCGTACCCAGCGGACCAACACGATGGCCCTTGCCAGCGCCCCGTCCAGTAGTAGCGCGGTGCCGTAGGCCAGGAGCAGCACGACGGGCATCACCACGATGGTCTGCAGCACGAACCCGAGGCCCGAAAGCCACAATTCGACACCGTCCCACCAACTCAGAAACCCATCCATTCACACCACCCTACGATCAGCTGCGTGGCGACCCGGCAGGACTTGCTCAACACGCCCGGCCACGAGTAGACGCCGATGGTCCCTGCGGTCGATGATGTCCGCATGACGACAGACACCGAGCTCGGCGACAACACGGCAGGTCACGTTGTGGAAGCCCCCCTGACCGTCACCGCACCGGTGCCCTATGTCGCCTCCGGCGCCTTGCGCAATCCGTTCCCGCCGATCGCGGACTACGCGTTTCTTTCGGACTGCGAAACCACCTGCCTGATCTCATCGAGCGGGTCGGTGGAGTGGATGTGTGTGCCCCGCCCCGACTCCCCCAGCGTCTTCGGTGCCATCCTCGACCGCGGCGCCGGGCATTTCCGGCTCGGACCGTACGGCGTCTCCGTCCCGGCTGCCCGTCGTTATCTGCCGGGCAGCCTGATCCTGGAGACCACCTGGCAGACGCATACCGGATGGGTCATCGTCCGCGACGCGTTGGTGATGGGCCCCTGGCATGACATCGAGTCGCGGTCACGGACCCACCGCCGCACACCGATGGACTGGGACGCCGAGCACATTCTCCTGCGTACCGTGCGGTGCGTCAGCGGCACCGTGGAGATGGTGCTCAGTTGTGAGCCGTCCTTCGACTACCACCGCAACAGCGCCACCTGGGAATACTCGGCCGGGGCCTACGGTGAAGCGATCGCGCGGGCGCATAAGGATCCGGATGCCCACCCGACGATGCGCCTGACGACGAACCTGCGCCTGGGCCTCGAAGGCCATGAGGCGCGGGCCCGTACCCGCCTGACCGAGGGCGATAACGTCTTCGTCGCGTTGAGTTGGTCAAAGCACCCGGCGCCGCAGACCTACGAAGAGGCTGCCGACAAGATGTGGAAGACCAGCGAATGCTGGCGTCAGTGGATCAACGTCGGCGATTTCCCCGACCACCCGTGGCGGGCGTACCTGCAGCGCAGCGCCCTCACGCTCAAGGGGCTGACCTATTCGCCCACGGGTGCCCTACTGGCGGCCAGCACCACGTCGCTGCCGGAAACTCCGCAGGGTGAACGCAACTGGGACTACCGCTATGCGTGGATTCGTGATTCGACCTTCGCCTTGTGGGGCCTTTACACCCTGGGGCTCGACCGGGAGGCCGACGATTTCTTCGCCTTCATCGCCGACGTGTCTGGTGCGAACAACGGTGAGCGCCACCCACTTCAGGTGATGTACGGCGTCGGTGGCGAGCGGACCCTGGTCGAGGAGGAGCTCAACCACCTCTCCGGTTACGACAATTCCCGACCGGTGCGCATCGGAAACGGTGCTTTCGACCAGATGCAGCACGATATTTGGGGCACGATGCTGGATTCGGTGTACCTGCACACCAAATCCCGCGAGCAGATCCCGGAGACGCTGTGGCCGGTGCTCAAAAATCAAGTCGAGGAAGCCATCAAACATTGGCGCGAACCCGACCGCGGGATCTGGGAGGTCCGCGGTGAACCGCAGCACTTCACCTCGAGCAAGGTGATGTGCTGGGTGGCATTGGACCGTGGCGCGAAACTGGCGGAAATCGAAGGCGAGAAGAGCTACGCCCAGCAGTGGCGGGCCATCGCCGAGGAGATCAAGGCCGACATCCTCGAACACGGCGTGGACGCCCGCGGGGTGCTGACCCAGCGCTACGGCGATGACGCGCTGGATGCCTCACTGCTGCTGGTGGTACTGACCCGGTTCCTGCCCCCGGATGATCCGCGGGTGCGCGCCACCGTGCTGGCGATCGCCGACGAGCTCACCGAGGACGGACTGGTGTTGCGGTATCGCGTCGAGGAGACCGACGACGGCTTGGCCGGCGAGGAGGGCACCTTCACCATCTGCTCGTTCTGGCTGGTGTCGGCGCTGGTGGAGATCGGTGAGATCCATCGCGCCCGCCACCTGTGCGAGCGCCTGTTGTCCTTCGCGAGCCCGCTGCATCTCTACGCCGAGGAGATCGAGCCACGAACCGGCCGCCATCTGGGTAACTTCCCGCAGGCGTTCACCCACCTGGCACTGATCAACGCCGTCGTCCACGTCATCCGCGCCGAGGACGAGTCAGACAGCTCCGGGGTGTTCCAACCCGCCAACGCCCCTATGTAGCTTGGGATTTGGGCTCGGTTGTACCCCGAGGGGTCCACGTCGGGGCCATTTCACGATGAGCTTGCGACCAAACCTGTTGCGGCGGGCGAAGAACCATCCGATCAAGAAGTGACGGGCAAAGAGCGCGGCGTTGTCGTTGGTGAGCCGAGGCCCTCCGCCGCCCGAGGTCAGGGCACGTCGTCCAGCAGTTGGGCCGCCTCGACGATATCCATTGGCGAGATGAATCTCCTGCCCCGCAGTTGCTCGACCGCACGCTCCACCAGGGTGGGACTGAGCCAGAAGTAGTTGTCGAACAGTCGTGCGCACGCCGCCAGAGCGGGCACGTTGGCGATGGAGAAGAAGTCAGGCCAATACTCACGGGCCCGATAGGACGCGGCGCCTGCGATGGCACGCGCGTTGGCGCTCCCCCCGCTGCAGAGCTCGACGTACACCTGCTCGGCTTCGTCGTCACCCATGACGTGGCGCATCCAGTCGTACGAACCCAGATCGGACACTAGGACTTTCCTTCGCTGCAGCGGCCCGCGATTGTCGCCGAACGCGACAGTGCTGGCCCTGCAAACTCGACGCTAGTGTCGGAGGCCGGTATCGCCGACCGTACGAATCGCGGTGAATTCAACACCCGCTCAAAGAGCCCTTATACCAACATTTTCGATTCGTGTCGCCAGTTAATTGCACGATGATTTTAAGTGCCGGAATCTGCTCTCAGCTTAAGTGGGCCTGCCCGCGGTGGTGCCCAGTCGGCGGAACCGGTTACGGTGTAAGCAAACTGCCGTGACGTGTGCGGACGGATGCTCGCACCGTAAGAAGGGGTTCGGTTATGGCGCGGATCTATGACAACGTCACCCAGCTCGTCGGGCGCACACCGCTGGTGCGGCTGAACCGGCTGACGGAGGGGCTGCACGCCGAGGTGGTGGCCAAGCTGGAGTTCTACAACCCGGCCAACAGCGTCAAGGACCGCATCGGCGTAGCGATCATCGACGCCGCCGAGCGCTCCGGTGAACTGCAACCCGGTGGCACCATCGTCGAGGCCACCAGCGGCAATACGGGCATCGCGTTGGCGATGGTCGGCGCCGCCCGGGGTTACAAGGTGATCCTCACGATGCCGGAGACCATGTCGACCGAGCGGCGGGTGATGTTGCGCGCATTCGGCGCGGAGATCGTCCTCACCCCTGGCGCCGAAGGAATGGCAGGTGCCGTCGCGAAAGCGAAGCAGATCATCGCCGAGACCGAAAACTCGGTCGCCGCCGACCAGTTCGCCAACCCTGCCAACCCGGCGATCCACGAGGCCACCACCGGCAACGAGGTCTGGGACGACACCGACGGTAAGGTCGATATCTTTATCGCCGGTATCGGCACAGGGGGAACGATCACCGGCGTCGGGCGCAATCTGAAGGCGCGCAAGCCCGGGGTGCAGATCATTGGTGTCGAACCGGTGGACTCCCCGATCCTCAACGGTGGAGATCCAGGACCACACAAGATCCAGGGCATCGGCGCCAACTTCATCCCCGAGGCGCTGGACCGAGGAATCTACGACGAAATCATCGACGTCGCGTTCGATGACGCCATCACGGTCGCTCGGGCACTTGGCACCGAGGAAGGCATCCTCGGAGGTATCTCCACCGGCGCGAACATCTGGGCCGCGCTGGAGGTGGCGAAGCGCCCCGAAAACGCAGGCAAGCTCATCGTCACGGTGGTGTGCGACTTCGGTGAGCGCTATATCTCCACCCTGCTCTTCGAGCACATCAGGGACTGATCTCGGGTGAATCTGCTATCTGCCCTGCGTGAGGATTTACAGAACGCCCGGGTGCATGACCCGGCCGCGCGGGGGGATATCGAGAACGCGCTGGTCTACTCGGGGCTGCATGCAATCTGGGCCTATCGGCTGTCCCACCGACTCTGGGCGAGGCCTGCTCTGCGCGGCCCTGCACGGATCCTCGCGCAACTCACCCGCTTCCTGACCGGCATCGAGATCCATCCGGGCGCGACCATCGGACGCCGGTTCTTCATTGACCACGGTATGGGTGTGGTGATTGGGGAAACCACCGAGATCGGCGACGATGTGATGCTCTATCACGGAGTGACACTGGGCGGACGGACCCTGCAACAGGTCAAGCGGCATCCGACGATCGGCAATCGGGTCACGGTGGGCGCGGGCGCAAAGATCCTCGGACCGCTCCGGGTCGGCGACGACAGCGCTATCGGCGCCAACTCCGTGGTGACCCATGACGTTCCCCCCGATTCGATCGCGACCGGTATTCCCGCGGTGATCCGGTCACGTACCGAGAAGCAGCGCGAACAGGGGGTTGATCCGACCAGTTACATCGATCCGGCGATGTATATCTAAGGGGTGACGCTCCCGCTTCAGCGCAGCGCCGAAAGTGCTTCCTCAGGGCTGTACCCCGCGAAGCCGTCGAGTTCACCGTCGCGCAACCGATTCACCCATCCTGGGTCGGCCAGGAGCGCACGGCCAAGGGCCACCACATCGAACTCCCCCGCCTCAAACTGCTCCACCACACGGTCCACCGGGGCAGGCTGAATCACCTGACCCCGCTTCTCACTGCGGAACTGGGTCTCCAGCCCGACGGAGCCGACGGCGATCACCGGAAGGCCCGTGACCTTCTTCGTCCAGCCCGCCAGGCTCAAGTCGCTGTTCGAATCGGGGAATGCCGGCGTGTAATGCCTGCGGGTGGATGGATGTAGAACGTCGACACCGGCATCGACGAGCGGTGCCAACAGCTCTTGCAGCTGGGTCGGGTCATCAGCGATCGACGCCGTGTAATCGGTGCCTTTCCACTGGGAGAAGCGGTAGATGATCGGGTAGTCCGGCCCGACCGCGGCACGGACAGCGGCCACCACCTCGGCGGGGAAGCGACTGCGCGCGGCCAGTGATCCGCTGTATCCATCGGTGCGCAGATTGGTTCGCTCCCAGAAGAATTCGTCCAGCAGGTAGCCGTGCGCACCATGGAGCTCGACCGCGTCGAAACCGACGTCGCGAGCGTTGACCGCACTCTGCGCGAACAGGTTTGCGATGTGTGGGAGTTCGTCGGTCTCTAGTGCTCGGCCTCTCGGCGCACCGAGCCCGTCCACGCCAGACGGGCCGACCGGCACCACACCGTCGGAGTCATCACGTTGTATGCCCTGGTGCCATAGCTGCGCGGCGATGGTGCCACCCTCACCGTGTACGGCTTTGGTGACGCGGCTCCATCCTGTGAGGACGTCGTCACCCGCCAGCGTGGGAATGGCGTACGGGTACCCAGCCGCAGGGTCAGGCAGGCGGACGCCTTCGGTGATGATGAGCCCGACGCCACCTGCGGCGCGGCGCCGGTAGTACTCGGCGACATCGGCACCGGGCACGCCGCCGGGTGACGCTTGGCGGGTCATCGGCGCCATCGCGAACCGGTTCGGCACGGTCAGGGAACCGACGGTGAGGGGCTGGAACAAGTCTTCTATCGCCATGGACCGATCCAACACCTTGCTGACCGAGGTGATTCCGTTGGCCTCAGCCGGATCATCAGCCCGACTAGGCAGCGGGTGAGGTCATTTCAGCGCGCCACCGTCGCGGCCGACGACGCTTTCGATCTCGGAGCGCAGTCGACGAAGTTCGTCGCGCTGATCCTCGGTGTAGTCCCTGGCATGGTCATCCAACACACAGACAGTCCCGACGACAGCTCCGGCCGAGTCATGCACAGCCAAACCAAAATAGTTGTGCAGTCCGAATTCCGTCTCATCCTCGTTGCCCGCGAACGTCGGATCCGCACGTGAGTCCGCAACGAACAGATCAGAATCGGTATCGACCACCCGCTCGCAGTACAACGGGACCCGGGAGGAGTCGTCACCGGCTTTCTTTCCCGCGGCACCCACCGTGTAATGCTTGGTTGCCTCCCCCGCCGTTGCGGCCACCACCATCGAGTCGGGTTCGGAGCGCATCACCAAAATCGATTTCACTCCTAGCCGCGCCGCGATGCTCTCGAGCTTCGAGGCAATCGGTGCGAGCCCCGGGGTGGTATCGGTTTCGTACGGCTCAGGTGCGGTCATAGAAGACATCGTCATGAAGTCTCGCCACAGCGTCAACCTCTGCGCTCAATGCGAGTGCAACCAACCTGGTGAGCCAAGGTGACATCGGCGGGCCCCTAACCGCTCAGTGACTTTCGTAGTAATCGCCACCGCGGGAGAACTCGACGAAGGTGCACGCCTGCTCACCGACCGTCCACGCGTCGTGGCCAGGAGGCAAGAGCATCACGTCGCCGGCCGAGAATTCCTCTTTGGTCCCGTCGGCCATCACGACGGCCAATGTCCCACCGGTCACCAACGCCACATGGGGCAGCTGGCACAGGTCGGTGCCCGCGTAATCCTTGAGGTCGTTTGACCATCGAGCGCCGACTCCGAAGGTCACTTCGGTGACCGAGACACCGTCGAGCTCGGCGGTTCGCTTCGAGATCAACCCGTGCACGTCCAGCGGCACATCAGCGAGACTCGCCTTTTGCATCGCTGTGTTGTAACCGCTCATCAGTAGTCTCCCTGCGTGTCAGTCGGGGGTGGTCGCATCAAGGATAATGGAGTACTCCATAACGGCCAGGGTGCCGGACTTGAGGTACTCAAGGGTCAGCAATTTGGTAGAACGTCAAGTGTGAGTTGTGCTGGCCTTGCACGAAATTGCACTCAAGGTCGTGTGCTCTAGAAAATCACGACCCTGAGTGCACACTGGTGATCGAGCGCCTCGGACTCAGCCGGCCCGAGAGGTCACACACGACGATCAGGAAGGCGTGAGATGACAACCACCACCGAAGCGACGTTCGAAACGGCCTGGAACGAATGGCACAGTGAACGGGAGCGCTACTACGGTGAGCCCCTGGGCTGGGTGAGTATCACCGGATTGCATTGGCTCACAAATGAATTCGCGAGTATCGCCGATCTCCCCGGCCGCTGGCGGGCGGACGCGGAAGCGGTGTATGTCGAAGGCATCGATGGCACCCAGCGGCTCGCACCGGCCGAGGGGGCACCAGGGCTGCTGGTCGACGCCGGCGACCGCCGCATCGAGGTCATTCGCCGAACCGGCTCCGTCGCCCTGCGGGTGCACGATCCGAAATCTCCGCACCTGCAGAACTACACTGGCATCCCTACCTACGCTCCGAGCGAAACCTGGCGGGTGGCAGGCACGTTCACCCCGTACGAGCAACCGACAACCGTCACCACCGGGGCCGTCGTCGAAGGACTAGAACACCATCACACCGCGGTCGGCGGCATCGACTTCGAACTGGCCGGTACCGCGTTGCAGCTCATCGCCTTCGGCCGCGCGGACGGCGAAATGCACGTGTTGTTCACCGACGCCACCAGCGGGGTGACCACCTATCCCGGTGCCCGATCGCTACCGATCGGCGCACCGGACGCTGCCGGTACGGTGACACTTGACTTCAACAGGGCGGCCAACCTGCCCTGCTCGTTCACCGATTATGCGACCTGCCCGGTGGCTCCCCCGGAGAACCGTCTGGCCATCGCGGTCGAAGCCGGGGAGAAGAACCCGCGCTGACTCACGCGACTAGCGTTGACCTATGTCATCGCGGGTAGCAGTCATCGGAGCCGGGCTATCCGGGACGGCCTGCGCCCGCGCGTTGCGCGACCGCGGTGTCGATGTCGACCTGATCGACCGAGGCCGGGTCCCCGGCGGGCGGATGGCGTCACCGACATTGCACGGCCGCCGGGTCGACGTGGGCGCGGCGTACTTCACCACCAAAGAGCCGGAGTTCATCGCCGTCGCCGAGAGGTGGGCGTCGCGCGGCCTGGTCCGGGACTGGACCGACACCTTCGACGTATTCGGCGCCGGCGGCCATAGTCGTACCTCTGGTCCGATGCGGTACGCCTCCCCCGACGGCCTACGCGCGCTGGTGCGGGACCTGGCGACAGGCCTGGCGTCGGACGAGGTCCAGCCGGATCGGGCGATCGGCACGCTGGGGGAACTGGACCACGATGCGGTGGTGTTGGCGATGCCCGACCCGCAGGCCGCACGACTGGCCCCGGAGGCAGCCGACTGGGTGGTCTACGAACCGGTGATCGCGGTGGCCGCGGCCTGGCCGCAGCGGTGTTGGCCGGTCACCGATGCCGCCTTCATCAACGATGATCCCGATCTCACCTTGGTCGCCGACGACGGCGCCCGCCGCGGCGACGGCGCCGCGGTCCTTGTCGCGCACACCACAGCACAACGCGCCGAAGTCCACCTGCAGACACCCGATGATGCGGTCGCGCCCCTCATCGGCGCGCTCCGGCGGATTCTGAACATCACGGCCGAACCACAGTGGACGCACGCGCACCGCTGGACCTTCGCCAAACCAGCGGGCACACACGGCGACAAGGCCTTTGAACTGACCACACATCAGGGCCGCCCGCTCGGAGTGTGCGGTGACTCGTGGTGTCCTACCGGTGCGCCACGCGTCGAATCGGCCTGGTTATCCGGTCACCGGCTTGGCGCGGCACTGGCTGATCAGCTGGATCGATGACTGCACGGCCGACTACCGCCGACGGGGCCGCCGTCAGTGCCACCGGCTGGGGCTGGCGCCATGCGGGCCGTCCCGACTGGGCCATACACGACCTCGAAGTGACCATCACCCCCGGTGAACGGGTGCTGCTCCTCGGCCCGTCCGGTGCGGGCAAATCCACCCTGCTGCACGGTCTGGCCGGACTGCTCGGCGGTTCGGAAGACGGTGTGGAAGCCGGCCGCCTGCTGGTGGACGGTGCGCATCCCAGCCAGCGACGGTCGCGGATCGGCATGGTGTTACAGGATCCGGATTCGCAGGTGATCCTGTCCCGCGTCGGCGACGATGTCGCGTTCGGGATGGAGAACTTCAACGTCCCCCGCGAAGAGATCTGGCCGCGCGTCAGCCAGGCACTGCGCGCGGTCGGCCTGCAGGTACCGTTGGGCCACAACACATCTACGTTATCGGGTGGCCAGAAACAACGGCTGGCGCTCGCGGGCGTCATCGCGATGGATCCCGGCCTGATCCTCCTGGACGAGCCGACGGCCAACCTTGACCCGGCCGGTGTCATCGAGGTGCGCGACGCTATCGCCGCCACCGCCGACCAGACCGGGGCGACGGTGGTCGTGATCGAACACCGCACCGAGGTCTGGTTACCCGTCGTCGACCGGGTCATCGTCCTGGGTTCCGATGGTGAGATCGTGGCCGACGGTACGCCAGAGCACGTCATCCAGCACGAACATGACTACCTCCTGCAGTCCGGGGTGTGGGTTCCCGGGGCACCTCTACCCGCGATCAGCCGCACTGGATCGACCCCAGCGGGGACGCTGCTGACGGCGACCGATCTCGCGCTCGGCTACGGGTCCGGTCCTGCGCTGCACACCGGTCTGAACTTCGAGATCGCCAGGGGCCGAACCACTGTCGTGACCGGACCGAACGGAGCCGGGAAATCGACCCTGGCGCTGACACTCGGCGGCCTGCTTCCCCCGGCCGCGGGACATCTGGTGGCCGACGTGGACTTCTCCCCGGCCTCGAAGCGCCGCGAGCCTATCCGGTGGCGCGCCAAGGAGCTGCTCAATCGGATCGGTAGTGTCTTCCAAGACCCTGAGCACCAGTTCCTCACCGGTACCGTCCGCGACGAACTTGAGCTCGGACCGCGGGCGCTCAAACACAGCCGCGACGCGACCGCCACCCTCGGAGATCAACTGCTCGAACGACTTCGGCTCACCCACCTCGCGGAAGCCAATCCGTACACCCTCTCCGGTGGTGAGAAGCGGCGGTTGTCGGTGGCCACCGTGCTCGCGACCACACCCGATGTGATCGTCCTTGATGAACCCACCTTCGGCCAGGACCGCCGCACCTGGGAGGAACTGATCCGATTGCTCGCTGAGATCGTCGATGCTGGGACGGCCGTCGTGGCCATCACCCACGATCTCGACTTTGCGGTCACACTGGCCGATCACACCATCACGTTGCCAGCGCGGGCCCCAGTGTCAGTGCCGGACGGTGCGCGATGACAGCGCACGACGCCATCGACGCGCCCGCGCTGACCAGAACCCTGAACCCCGTCGCGAAACTGTTGACCGCACTCGTGATCGCCGCCGCCCTGGTTCTCAGCGTCGACTGGGTCTCGGCCCTGACCGCCTTGATTCTTGAGATCGTGTTGATCTTTGCGCTCGGGGTTCGGTTGCGGCCCTTCCTCGTTCGCAGCGCAGTGATTACCGTCGCCGCCGGCCTGACCGCCATCACCATCCTGCTGTACGGGGAACCGAGCGGTACCGTGCATTGGCACTTTCTGCTCATCAACGTCAGCGACGGTTCCATCGCCTTATCGCTCGCGACCTTTCTGCGCGTCCTGGCCATCGCATTACCCTCGGTGTTTCTGTTCCTCGACGTCGAACCCACCGAGCTCGCTGACGGACTGGGCCAAGTGGTCAGGCTGCCCGCTCGATTTGTGCTCGGCGCGCTGGCGGGCCTGCGACTGATCGGGCTCCTCGGCGAGGACTGGCGCTACCTCGGTTATGCGCGCAGGGCACGTGGCGTCGCAGATCAGGCCCGGCTGCGTCGAACAGCCGGGCAGGCGTTCGCGCTCCTGGTCTTCGCGGTGCGCCGCGGATCCAAGTTGGCCACTGCGATGGAGGCGCGTGGCTTCGGCGCATATCCGACACGGACCTGGGCTCGGCCATCGCCGTTCGGGGGTCGCGAGATCGCCCTCATCGGCGCAGGCATTGTGATCGCGGCGACGGCGATCACAGTCTCCGTCGCCACGGGAGCATGGAACTTCATTGGCACTCGATGAGGCCCTGCGCCTGTTGGACGCCGCCGCTGCGACAACCGTGTTGATCGACGGGCGGTCCGGATCGGGCAAGACAACGCTGGCCACCCAGCTATGCCAGGTCTGGGCCGACAGCCTGCTGGTTCGGCTGGACGATATCTATCCCGGCTGGGATGGCTTGCAGTGGGCGGCCGAACACATCGAGACGTCCCTGTTGCAACCTCGATCCGAGCACCGCGCGGGGCGCTGGCGCAGCTGGGACTGGGCGACAGACCGACCGGGAAGCTGGCACGTGGTGCAACCGCAACGTCGGCTCATCATCGAAGGAATCGGAACGCTGACCCCGCGTACGCGAATGTTGGCCGACCTCGCCATCTGGGTCGATGCCGACGATGACGACCGAAAGCGACGGGCCCTGCGCCGAGACGGCGACACCTATCGGCCGCACTGGGATCGGTGGGCGGCACAGGAGGTCGAGTTCATCGCCCGGTATGACCCGCGGCGCTGCGCGGACCTGATCGCCGCGCCCGCGGCGGGTGGTTTCACGCTGACCCCAGCAAAGAGAACACCATGACTACCGCGGGCAGTGCTTGCCGTCGCCGAGGCCTTAGCAACCCGGATGAGCAGAACCCTTGGGCGACCCCCAGCTAATTGCTAGATTGCGCCGGTGGCCCATAACCTCCGAAGAGCTCTGCTTGCGGTGGCCCTCCTCGCCGCACTCCTGACCGCCGCCGCCTGCGGATCAAATCAAGACAGCGCGTCCTCTGATGTGCTCAGGGTCGGCACCGAAGGCACCTACGCGCCGTTCAGTTTCCAGGATCCAGCGACCGGGCAGCTCGCAGGCTTCGACGTCGACGTGGCCAACGCCATCGGCGAGAAGCTCGGTAAGAAAGTGGAATTCGTCCAGACGCCGTGGGATTCGATTTTCGCCGCGCTGGAAGCCAACCGGTTCGACGTGGTGGCCAACGAGGTCACCATCACCCCGGAGCGGCAGAGCAAGTACGACTTGTCCGAGCCCTATTCGGTGGGTGAAGGCGTCATCATCACCCGGGCGGACGACGACTCGATCACGTCACTCGACGACCTCAACGGCAGGACTGTCGGGGCGACCATCACCAGCAACTGGGCCGACGTGTCCCGCAAAGCCGGTGCGACGGTGGCTCCGGTAGAGGGGTTCACCCAAGCGATCACCCTGCTCAACCAGGGTCGCGTCGACGCAGTGGTCAACGACAGCATCGCCTTCCACGCCTACCAGGCCGAGACCAACGATCAGTCCGTCAAGATTTCAGCGACGATCGGGGAGAAGAGCGAGCAAGGCCTCGCCGCCCGTAAGGACAGCGGCCTGCTGCCGGAGCTGAACAAGGCCATCGATGAGTTGAAGGCCGAAGGGACACTGGCGAGTATCTCGCAGAAGTACCTGAACGCGAACGTCACCGGAGCCCCGTCGCCCGAGGGCGTCCAACCCGCGCATCGCTCGGTGTGGAAGCTGATTGCAGACAACCTGTGGCCGTTGGCGAAAGCCGCTCTGACCGTTACCGTTCCGCTGACCATCATCAGCTTTGTGATCGGGTTGGCTATCGCGCTGCTGGTGGCACTGGCCCGGTTGTCGTCGAAGGCCGTCCTGTCGAATATCGCGCGGTTCTACATCTCGATCATCCGGGGTACGCCGCTACTGGTGCAGTTGTTCATCATCTTCTACGCGTTACCCCAGCTCGGGATCAAACTCGAACCGTTCCCGGCCGCGGTGATCGCGTTCAGCCTCAACGTCGGTGGCTACGCCGCCGAGATCATCCGCGGTTCGATCCAGAGCATCCCGAAGGGCCAATGGGAGGCGGCCGAGACGATCGGCTACAACTACGTCGGAGCGTTGCGACGGATCATCCTGCCGCAGGCCGCCAGGGTGGCCGTCCCCCCGCTGTCGAACACGCTGATCTCCCTGGTCAAAGATACTTCGCTGGCCTCGACGATCTTGGTGACCGAACTACTGCGCGCTGCCCAGGTGGTCGCTGCACCGACGTTCGAATTCTTCGCGCTCTACGGGACCGCGGCTGTGTATTACTGGATCATCTGCCTGGTGCTCTCCTTCGGTCAGAGCCGCCTTGAACATCGACTGGAAAGGCACGTGGCTCGATGACTGACACCGCAAGCGAACCCAGAACGGACAAGGTCGAGTACCGCGTCACCGCCGAGGGCGTCGAGAAGGCGTTCGGCGATATCAAGGTCCTCAAGGGTGTCTCGTTCACCGTGGAAACAGGGACAGCGACCGCCATCATCGGGCCGTCCGGGTCTGGTAAGACGACGCTGTTGCGCACGCTGAACGCGCTCGACCGGGCCGATGCCGGGGTGATTCGAGTGGACGATGTGGAGATCGACTTCTCCACGCCGACACCGAAACCCGAGGTGCGCAGATTCCAATCGCGCAGCGGTTTCGTGTTCCAGGGGCACAATCTGTTCCCGCACAAGACGGTGCTGCAGAACGTCATCGAGGGGCCGGTGATCGTGCAGAAGCGGCCCAAGGACGAGGTCGTCGCCGAGGCCGAAGTGTTGCTTGACCAGGTCGGTCTGGCTGACAAGCTCGACCAGTACCCCTATCAGCTCTCCGGTGGGCAGCAGCAGCGCGTCGGTATCGCCAGGGCCTTAGCGCTCAAACCGAAGCTGGTGCTGTTCGACGAGCCCACATCGGCCCTCGACCCCGAACTGGTGGGCGAAGTGCTTTCTGTCATCAAGGATCTGGCCGTCGAAGGCTGGACGCTGGTGATCGTGACGCACGAAATCCAGTTCGCCAGGCAGGTTTCCAATCAGGTGCTCTTCACCGATCAAGGAATCATTTTGGAAAAGGGCCCGCCGGACCAGGTCATCGGCGACCCCAAGGAAGAGCGGACGCGGCAGTTCTTGGACCGCATTCTCAACCCGCTGTAAATCGCGTTCGCCGCGCCAGGAATGTACTCAGTGGCCGCGTAGTTGCATCCTGAGACGAAAGCTGAGCTCCCATGACTGATCCGTCGAATCTCGTTCATCTCGCCGTCGCGCTCGAGGGCGCCGGGTGGCACCCAGCCGCGTGGCGTGCAGACAACGCGCGCCCTGCCGAGTTGTTGACCGCCAAGTACTGGACCGACCTGGTCACCGAAGCCGAGCGGGCCACGCTGGACTTGGTCACCATCGAGGACAGCTTCACCCTGCAATCCGATGACACATTTACCCCCGATCAACGCCTCGACCGGGTCCGTGGACGTCTGGATGCGGTGCTGATCGCCGCCCGGGTCGCGCCACGGACCAGCCACATCGGGTTCGTCCCGACCGCGACGGTCACACACTCCGAGCCGTTCCATGTGTCGAAGGCGATCGCCACCTTGGACTACGTGAGTACCGGCCGGGCGGGCGTGCGGGTGCAGATCTCTGTGCGGCCCGACGCGGCCAAGCTCTTCGGTCGTCGCGAGATTCCACCGTTGTCACCGGAAACCGTCGTCGCACATTTCGACGAGGCCGCCGACTACGTCGAGGTACTGCGTCGACTGTGGGACAGCTGGGAGGACGACGCCGAGATCCGCGATGTGGCCACCGGGCGGTTCGTCGATCGAAACAAACTGCACTACATCGACTTCAAGGGCGAGTGGTTCTCGGTCAAGGGACCGTCGATCACGCCGCGACCGCCCCAGGGTCAACCGATTGTCGCCGCGCTCGCCCACAGCATTGACGGATATCGGCTGATCGCCCGCAGCGCTGACGTCGGCTTCGTCACGCCCCACGACGCCGCGGAGGTGGCCACCATCGTCGAACAGATCACGGACGAGCAACACCGCAGCGACCGGACCGATGCACCGGTACGGGTGTTTTCTGACCTGACCGTGTTCCTCGCCGACACCGAGCAGGCCGCCGCGGCCCGGCGCGCACGCCTCGATGAGCTGGCCGGCAGTGAATATGTCAGCGACGCACACACTTTCGTCGGAACGCCGAGCCAGCTCGCCGACCTTATCGAAGAGTGGCACGCGGGCGGGCTGGCCGGGTTCCGACTGCGCCCCGCCGCCTTGCCCGATGACCTGGTCCAGATCACCGAAGGGCTCGTTCCTGAACTGCGCAGGCGGGGCCTGTTCCGCACGACCTACGAAGCCGATACCTTGCGCGGGCTGCTCGGGCTGGCGCGCCCAGCCAACCGCTACGCGAACGCCTGAGCAGATAGAGGACGACACCATGAGCAAACCCCTCAAGCAGGTTCATCTGGCTGCCCACTTCCCCGGCGTGAACAACACGACGGTGTGGAGCGATCCGGCGGCAGGTAGCCATATCGAGTTCAGTTCGTTCGCCCGTTTCGCCCAGGACGCCGAGCGAGGCAAGTTCGACTTCCTTTTCCTTGCCGAGGGATTGCGCTTACGGGAGCAGAACGACCAGATCTACGACCTCGACGTGGTCGGTCGCCCCGATACCTTCACCGTGCTGGCGGCGATTGCGGCGGTCACCGAGCACCTCGGGCTGGCGGGCACCATCAACTCCACCTTCAACGAGCCCTACGACGTGGCCCGTCAGTTCGCCAGCCTCGATCACCTTTCCGGGGGCCGTGCCGCGTGGAACGTCGTGACCTCCTGGGACGCGTTCACCGGTGAGAACTTCCGCCGTGGCGGCTTCCTACCACAGGATCAGCGCTACGAACGGGCCCGCAGCTTCCTTCAGACGGCGCAGGAACTCTTCGATTCCTGGCGTGGCGACGAGATCGTGGCGAACAAGGCGACGGGCACATTCCTGGCGAACCCGAATCCCGGCGCATTCGCCCACCAGGACGCACATTTCGATATTGCCGGCCAGTTCAACGTGCCGCGCGGCCCGCAGGGCAGACCGGTGATCTTCCAGGCCGGTGACTCCGAGGAGGGCCGGGAGTTCGCCGCCTCCGGAGCCGATGCGATCTTCTCCCGGCACAGCACCCTCGATGCCGGACAAGCGTTCTACACCGATGTCAAAGGACGGCTGGCCAAATACGGACGCCAGCGCGACCAACTGCTGATCCTGCCTGCCGCCACCTTCGTACTCGGAGATACCGACGCCGAGGCTGCGGAGTTGGCACATGAGGTGCGGCTGGCCCAGGTTTCACCGCAGACGGCCATCAAATTCCTTGAGCAACTGTGGAATCGGGATTTGTCCGACCATGATCCCGACGGTCCGCTGCCCACTGTCGATCCGACCCTTGGCGAACATACGATCGCGCGCGGTCGCGCCAGCGTCCGCATGTACCGCGACCCCATCGCCACCGCCAAGGAATGGCGCGCCAAGGCCGAAGCCGAGAATCTGACGTCCCGTGAACTGATCATCGAAGTCACCGGCCGCCAAAACTTCATCGGCGCACCGGAAACCGTCGCGCACACCATCAACGAATTTGTCCAGGCCGATGCCTCCGACGGTTTCATTCTGGTGCCGCACGTCACGCCAGACGGGCTGGCCCCACTGGTCGACAAGGTGGTGCCGCTGTTGCAGGAATTGGGGGTATACCGTACCGAGTATGAAGGCACCACGCTGCGCGATCACCTCGGTCTGGCACCCCTATCTGCGAAACCTGGTCAGTCCAGCGTCGCTTCGTAACTGGTGACCGCTCACCTGTTGGATAACGCTGCCTACGCCTCACTGACCGGTCCGCACGCACATTTCGCGCAGCGCAAGGGTGGGGTGGCGCGGTATCCCATCGATATGTGCCCCTTTGTCGGATTACCTGATGATCCAGGTCCGCAAGACTGGTCCGATCTCGCAGAGCTGGCCGGTGCGGGTGCGCAGGTCGCCCTCGCCGGTGTCGACGCCGATCCGCCGAATGGCTGGGAGACCACCTGGCGTTTGGAGGGCGTGCAGCTGGCCGATGACGGTGTCTCGGGCACCGCCGATTCCGAGGCGGTCCGCTTGACCGCCGCCGATGTGCCCGAGATGTTGGCGCTGGTCGAGCAGACCCGGCCGGGGCCATTTCTCACGCGCACCATCGAGATGGGCACGTACCTCGGTATCCGGCGCGACGGCCGGTTGGTCGCCATGGCCGGTGAGCGACTGCATCCTCCGGGGTGGACCGAGATCAGCGCCGTCTGCACCGACGCCGACTTCCGTGGCGCCGGGCTGGCGACGCGGCTGATACATGCTCTGGTGCAACAGATTCGAGACCGCGGCGAGCGACCGTTCCTGCACACGGCAGCGACCAATACCAACGCCATCCGCCTCTACGAATCGCTGGGCTTTCAGCTGCGCCGCGATACCTGGTTCACCGCAGTGCGCACCCCTGCATCACCCGGTTAACCAGCGAATCAGGCCCCCAGCATGGAGCTGAGAGCCTGACTCGGATGTGGAACTAACTAGGCAGCATTGACATTGGCCACCGGCGCGTTGGGCGAGACGATGGTCAGCTCGTAGTTATCGGCCTGCCACCCGTTCATGAACACACCGATCGGGATAGCTTTACCCTGCCCGACCAGCTGGCCCTTATTCGTCATCGAGCTGTCGTTGACATAGACGACAGCCTTCTTCAGATCGACAGCGATAACCGTTGCCGCATGGTCGGATTCGGTGAAGCTGTCATCACCGGAAGGCTTGACGTCGGTGACAGCGGACCAGACGACGGCAGTGGGATAGCCGATCATGATCGCGTTCCCTTGGGCCAGTGCGGCTTCCATATCTCTGAGGGCCTGCTGTCCATCGTCCTGAGTTGCCTGGGTCAGCCGCTTACCGTCGGCATCGAAAGTCCCGTACTGCTTCACCGTCGCCGTCACGTCGAAGTACTTCTCCATCAGCACCCGCGCGTCGCCGGGAGCGATGGCTTCGTTGGTGTTCTCGCTGAGGTACATCTTCTTACCTGGCGTCACCACGCTGTCATTGGTCTTCGCCCATTCGACCCACTGCGCTTCGGTCGTCGGCGTGGGCAACGTCCCGGTGGCCTGGAGTGTCGCCGAGGCGGCCGCCTGCAGGACACAATTGTCGTAGCTCTGACTCACCCAGTACTTCTTGCCCTCCACCAGGTTGCCGTACACGCCGTTACCGTCCACGGTGACAGTGACGACCTTGTCGATGGTGTCAGGTTGAGCGAGACCTATCTTGACGGCGAAGTCATGCACGAATCCCTGTAGCACACCGGCGAATCCAGGCAATTTCGCCTCTTGGCCGTTGTCCACCGTGATCGTGAATGTGTCGACGATTCCGGGCGTGATCAGCGCACTATTCGGAATGTAGGTGTACGAGCCGGGAGTCTCGCCGGCTTCCAGTGTCCCGTATTTGGGTTGGGTTTTGATGGTGTAGGTCAACCCATACCCGTTGTTGCTCGATCCGTTCATGTCGACGCTGACCTGCCCGGTTTGTTCGTCTGAACCGCCGACGTTCTCCGAAACACTAGGAGCCCGATTGAACAGGATGTACGCGAGCTGGCGCCCGATATCGGAGAACACCGACAGCGGGTTGGCGGGCTCTGCCGTAACCGCGCTGACCGCAGCGGTGGCAGCAGTGAAGGTTGTCGCACTCGCCGTTGTCGCACTGGGGCCGTCGGCACCCTTGGTGCCGTCGGTACCGGGTGCGCCTTGACTTTGATCTGTTGCGGTTCCGCCAATTCCGGACTTACCGCCACCCGCGCCCTCACCACCAGTGCCACCTGTCGCACCGCCGGCACCACCATTTCCACCATTGCCGCCGTTACCGCCGACTCCGGCGGTGACGCCACCCGCACCGTTACCGGCGTTGCCGCCGTAACCGCCGACACCACCGGTGCCGCCGGGGTCCGTGGCTGTGCTCGGACCGCCTGCGCCGCCGACTCCACCGGTACCACCGTCGCCGCCCCGTCCGCCTGCTCCCTCGCCGCCGTCGGCACCGTCTGCGCCGGCGCCACCTGCACCGCCGGCACCGCCAGCCGCACCCGGACCACCGACGCCACCGAGGCCGCCGTTGCCGCCACGACCACCGTTTGTGCTGATGGCGCCGGCTTCATCGCCCCCGTCGCCACCTTTCCCGCCCTTGCCGCCGATACCGCCGGCACCACTGCCGCCCGCCGTACCGTTCGCGGAAATCACGAAGAAGAAGCTGCCCGTTCCGGCCGCACCGCCGGAGGCGCCACCCGGACCACCGACACCACCGGTGGCGCCATTACCGCCGTACTGGCTCAGCCCGGTACCACCTTGACCTCCGGTGCCACCGGCGCCACCGTCGCCACCATTTCCACCGCTACCAATGATCAGGCTGCCTGAACCGCCGCTGCCGCCTACACCGCCGATGCCACCGACTTCTCCGACCTGGCCGTTGGGGCTGATCTTCGTACCGTTGAAGCCGACAAAGCCTGCCTGGCCCTCGCCGCCATTTCCACCGTCGCCGCCTTTACCGACCAGCGATAGCAATCCGACGTTGCCGCCATCTCCACCGCCACCGGCACCGAGACCGCCGTCACCGCCCCTACCGCCGTTACCCGACCACAGGCCGCCGGTACCGCCAGTGCCGCCGTCGCCACCGACACCGCGGAAATCGCCCGGCGCACCGTCGGGCGGAATGTTGCCGCCGGTTCCGCCGGCGCCGCCGAGGGCGAATAACGCAAGCGCGCCTCCACTTCCACCATTGCCACCCACACCGCCGAAGCTGGCGTTTCCACCAGCACCACCATTGCCGGCGCTCCCGTTCGCGGAAATCAGTCCCGTGTCCCCGCCCCGGCCCCCGGCACCGCCGGTCTGGCCGATCAGGATCGCGTTACCACCGACGCCGCCAGCGCCGCCGTTACCCTGCAGCAAGCCCGCGGCGCCGCCCTGGCCGCCGGTACCGCCGTGGAAGGCGCCCGTGGACGCCCCGCCTTTGCCGCCGCTGCCGCCGTTCCCGGAGAGCCCAGCAGCGCCGCCGCTGCCACCCGACGATCCATTCGCAATCTGGGCCCCGGCACCGCCCTTGCCACCGTTTCCGGTGATCAGCCCACCGTTGCCACCGTCGCCGCCGGCACCGCCGTTGATGGTGACGACACCATTTCCGCCATTTCCACCGTTTCCGAACCAGCCGGCCTGCCCGCCGTTACCCCCATTGAAACCGTTGCCACCGTTGCCCAAGATCCCACCGTTACCGCCCTTGCAGGCAGCGCTCCCTGCGCAGGTGTCAGCGGTCCACGTGTAGCCATTGCCGACGATGATGCCCCCGTTGGGGTGGTCTGCGGTGCCGTTGCCGAAGAAGATCTGCGCGAGATCTGGCGCGGCGGCAGGTGTCACGGCGGCGGCGGACTTGAGGGTCACCGAGTTCTTCGCCGAAGCGGTGGTTGTCGTGGGACTCGCGCCTGATGCATCGCTGGGTGCGTTGGCGGTGGCAGGAGTCTTCGATGCCGTCACCGTTCTCGAGGACACCGCGGTACTCACCGCATTGGTGTGCTTGGCGGCTGCACCTGACTGCTTTGAGCTGGAATTCACCTTGGGCCCAGCCGAATTCGAATGCGACGAACTCGATGAGGAACTTGCGGACGTCGATGAGGAGCTTCCGCCGTCATCGGCCGCGGCAACACCGACCTGCGGGCTCATCAATGAGAATCCGACCAGGGCGGCACCCAGACCACCAGAGGCAGCGCCTAGTTGCAGCCATTGACGGACCCCGAAATCCTGCGACCGCCGATGTGCCTTGCCTGCACGTTTACGGCGCCCCGCAACGCCGGCCGTCCCGACACCGTCGAACCGCTCCGACTCAGACTTGGTAGCCATCGACACCCATCCCCCTGCCTGCAGCGCGCCGGACGCCCTATTGACGTCTCAGTAAGCGGTCGCGCTTGGATATTAGGGGCCATCCGGGGCAAGTTGCTAGATAACTCGCAAAATCTTTTAGCGAAATCTTTTCACTGACCCCCTATCGACAATGTCCACAAGCGCTGACAATTCACATTGCTAAAGAGTTTTGGCTAGCTGACGACGCTGCCCTGGAGGTCGTGCGCGGCGGCGATTTCGTCCACGATGGCGCGGAGATACGTGCGAAGAAACCCGGCGAACAACTCGTCGGCAGTTTCGGTGCCGATTGCGGTCAGTGCTGTCGTCAACAACGGGTATTGCCCGGCGTCTGGGGTAGGTCCGGATCCGCCAGGCGCGTAATCCGCCGCGCTCTCGGCTAAGACCGCCGATCCCACGGTCACCGCCGTCAGCCCGTCGACGATCCGGACGTGGTACGCCGCCGGCACACCGGCCGAGGTCAGAAACTGGCACATCAATTCGTACTCGTCGAAAACGCCCTCTTTGGTGTTGAACTGGATGATCAGCGGCGAGCAGTTCGGATATCGAAGGATGCGGCTCCGCAATCCGACGGCCTGCGCCACCATGAACTCAGTCCACCCAGAACCCGCTGGAGGCACCTTGGGCGCTTCGTCCATCGTCGCCACTTTGCGGGCCACCGCCGCCAGCACTGCAGTCCTGTCGGCGAAGTATCGGTAGAGAGACGATGTCCGCACTCCAAGCGACGCCGCCACTTTAGGCATGCTGAATTCGTCCAAACCGCGATCCCCGATCAGCTCAATAGCCGCATCGACGATCCGGGCTGCACTTAGGGTCGTTCGCCCGGGACCTGCCATCTGTGCAGTGTGACACGCGGTCGCCGCACAACGACTCCGGGCGCACGGCGGCGGGCACTCAACCGGTCGATTTCCTTGCTTGCGCAACGTGCTCGGCACCAAGCGTCGTACGGTGTGCGACCCGCACTCCCGACGGGTGATAAGCATCCCTGTGGGTGTCCTCGTCGGTCTAACGCGCCTGCCTCGTGCAGCAGGCTTTCGATGAACGCGGCGTTCGCCCATATTCACCTTTGGGCCGATAAGTGCGAGTGGTTTTCGGCATTGCGTCGATCTCGATAATTAGTGAAACCTCTTCTGTCACTTGTGTTTCAGATGTGGGTTTTGTGTCGGTGGGGGTTAGTAGTGTTTGGGTATGAGTTCGGCGTTGGTTTCTGATCGTGACACCGTCCTTGCGGCGTTGTCGGGGTTGGAAGCCGCAGTCGACGCCATGGCCGGGGTGTCCTTTGACGGGCTGACCAACCCCGAAGTGGTCAATGTCCTAGCCCGGCTGGAAACCCTGACCCGGCGCCAACCGGTGATTGAGCATCGGTTGTTGGCCAAGCTGGTGCGCGAGGGGTCCGCGAAAGAGTTGGGTGCCAAGAACTTCGCTGATGTGTTGACCACCGCCCTGCGGATCGGAGGCAAGGACGCCAAACGGCGCCTTGCTGATGCTGAGGTTCTGGGTGAGCGCACATCGTTGACCGGTGAACCCCTGCCACCGGTGATGCCGCACGTCGCGGCCGGGCAAGCCGCCGGGCGCATCGGTGCCGAACACATCGGGATCATTCGTACGTTCTTCACGCAGTTGCCGGTGTGGGTGGACCTGCCGACCCGGGACAAAGCCGAAGCCGAGCTGGCCGGGGTGGCCAGTGAGTTCGGTCCCGAGCAGCTCCGGTCGGCGGCAGCGTTGATCGCGGCGTTGGTCAACCCCGATGGGGATTTCTCTGATGCCGATCGGGCCCGCAAGCGCGGTGTCACGTTCGGCCGGCAAGGCCCCGACGGGATGAGTTCGATTAGCGGGCAACTCACCCCGGAAGCGCGGGCCACCCTGGAAGCAATCTTCAGTAAGTGGGCTGGCCCCGGGATGTGCAACCCCGACGATGACGTCCCGTGCACCAAGGGCACCCCCTCCGAAGCCCATATCAAAGGTGATCACCGCACTCCGGCGCAACGCCGCCACGACGCCACCGTCGCGATGGGCCGCTCCCTGCTCTCGTCGGGAAAACTGGGCCGACACCACGGCCTGCCGGTCACGATCATCGTGTCCACCACCCTGGCGGAGTTGGAAGCCAAGATCGGGGTGGCCCGCACCGCCGGCGGATCATTGCTGACGATGTCTGATGTCATCCGGATGGCCAGCCACGCCTACCACTATCTGGTGATCTTCGACCACAATGGCCGGGCCCTGCATTTGGGTCGCTCGAAACGGATCGCTTCAGCGGATCAACGTATCGTGCTGCACGCCCGGGATCGGGGCTGCACCTTCCCGGGTTGTGATGTGCCCGGCTATCTCACCGAAGCTCACCACGCCGAATGTGACTGGGCCGAGGGTGGATTGACCGATGTCGATGACCTCGCCGCGGCCTGCGGATCGCACAACAAGTTCGTCAGACCCGGTGGGTGGCGCACCCGCAAACGCCGCGACGGCCGCACCGAATGGATCCCACCCCCACACCTCGACACCGGCCAAGGCCGCGTCAACCTCAACCACCACCCCGAAGAACTCCTCCACCCACCCAAGGACCAGGGAAACGAGCCGGAATAAGCATGCCCGGCAAGGCGGTCTAGGGCGCGTGCGTCAGGCGCTGGCGCTCACGTGGTGTGGTTGCCCCCCAAATCCCTTAATTCTCTTTGACATTCATCGCCTAGCTGCGGCACAGCAACACAACCAGGATGCGCAGATCTGCTTGGCCTGGCGCTCCCGCCGCAGCCGGGTGTCGGCCCGCTGGTGCCAATAGTCACCGTCAATCCGCGCGTCGGCCAGGCTCTGTACCATCGCTCTGACGCTATTGCGTTCACCGCCAGGGGCTCAGCATTGCGCTCGCCACGAGTCGAATTACCGTCCTGGCGTAAATAGCACCGCCCCGACGCCAATGATGACCACACCAAGAATCAGAGTCGCCCACGGCCACCAGCGCAGAACCGGGTGACTGCGGAGATCACTGGATGCCACCCAACGTTCCAGCGTCTCAATGTGACTCATCATTGCTCCAACTCTGACGGAGGTCAGATCATGTATTCCAGGACCAGCTGTTCGGGCTCGTGCCGTGTGCCCGCACTGCCGAGCACGGTCTCGGCAACCCGCCTGGCCTGCCCGCGCAACTCGGGCACGGCGATGGTTTCCCAATACGTGCCGCGCAGGAGCGGGCCCAGCGCGAGCAGCCACGGCGACCGACTCCCATCGGCGGTGACAAGAGTGTGGTCGGGGTCGATGCGCACGCCCATATTCGTTTCGTCCGGAGCCACCAGTGCGCGTCGCAGCAGATTCTGCAGCAGCACCGAGCGGGTCGCGGTGAACTTCGTGGAAGGTCCGGTGGCGTTGATCACCAGGTGGCCGAGAAGTGGCTGACGATTCTCCACGTTGGTGAGAATCCGGTCCCTGGACGCTTCCAGATTCTCGATGTTGGCCGCGTGTACCCGCAGCTGTCCGGTCAGTTGTGAACCGGTGATCTGGGCGTGCAGGACCGGTGCGATCCGATGCCGGTATACATTCCAGCGGGCAGCGTGCTTTCTCGCGAAGGCCAGGCGGTCTTCATAGCTGAAGCGACTCCAGATGCGCTGGGTATGCGGCCGCAGTTTGTCGACGATGATTGCGGGATTTTCATTGCGCTCGTTGAGGATTGCGCAATGTTCTTGGATCAGTTCCAGCAAACCGTCGAGCCCCAGCGCCGCCAGATCGACGTCCGTCGGCGGAAATTCCGGATACTCGATGCCGCGGAAGTGGGCATGCGGGAACCAGCCGTGGCGAGAGACCGTGTGGATGCTGCCCATCCATCCCATCGCGCGCAGGGTGATGATGATGTCGACGGCCGTCAGCCCGGTCCCGAGGATGACAACACTGGCCCCTGCACCGACGTCTAACTTCGCCAGGCGGTCTTCCCATGTCTCCCAGGGATTCCCGACCCACGCGGGGTGGTCCGCGAGTGTTTCGGCTCCTGGTAGCGGTGCCGGTGATTCATTGCCGGTGGCCAGTACCACCCGGTCAGCTTCCAATGCCGTCCCGTCCGCCAGCCGCACCACGCAGCCGGGCTCCCCCGGTTCGATATCGATCGCCTCACCGATGACGAACTCCGCGGAGACCGGGGACCTGCCACCGTGGCTCTGCAAGTGGTGCTGCACGATGGAACACAGATAATCACCGTAGATTTGGCGGGGAATGAAGCGCTCCCGCAGCTCGGTTTCTGACATGGAGCCGAAGTCTGACCGGGTCTGCAGCCACCGCAGGAAGTGGTCGGGCTCGTCGGGAAACGCCGACATATTGCGCGCCGCCACGTTGAGCAGATATTCGGGTCGACGCAGCGCGTAGGCGAGGCCCCGACCCACCGGCCCACGGTCGTTGACAACGGTGATGTGTACCGGGTGGTCGCTGAGGCGGGCAATGTTCACCGCCGTCATGGCACCGCTGTATCCACCGCCGATGATGACGATGCGGGTAGGCCCCGATGACTCACTCGACGCCTGGGTCACCGTAGCGGCACGTCCGATCCCGCGGGGTGCTGCCACAAGCCCCGGCTGGCCAGTTCGGGCAGCACGCCCTCGCCGAACCAATACGCCTCTTCCAGATGCGGATAGCCCGAGAGCACGAATTCTTCGATCCCGACCTCACGATAAGCCTCGATCAGATCGGCGATCTCGCTGAAGGAGCCGACCATCGCTGTCCCGGCTCCGCCGCGGATCAACCCGACACCGGCCCACAGGTTCGGATAAATCTCCAGTCCATCTTTGGAACCGTTGTTGAGCGCGAGCATCCGCTGCTGTCCCTCGGACGCCGACCGTTTCAGTCCGGCTTGGACTTTCGCGATCTCATCTTCAGAGATGTGTTCCAGCAGCCGGTCTGCTTCCGCCCAGGCCTCGGCCGAAGTCTCCCTGGCGATGGTGTGCAGACGAATGCCGAAGGTCAGTTCGCGACCGACGTCGGCGGCGGCCTTGCGGACCCGGTCGAGCTTCTCCGCGACAGCTGCGGGGGGCTCACCCCACGTGAGATAGACATCGGCGTGCTTGGCTGCCACCGCGATACCAGCCGGGGACGAGCCACCGAAATAGATCAGCGGCTGTGGGTTGGGGATCTGATGCAGCGCGGAATCCGCTACCGACAGGTACTCCCCCTCGAAGTTCACCGTCTCGCCGGTCCACAGCCGCCGGACGATTTCGAGGAACTCATCCGCCCGCGCGTAGCGCTCGTCTTTTCCGAGAAAGTCACCGAACATCTGTTGCTCGTGGTCCTCGCCACCGGTGACGACATTGAGCAGGAGCCGACCACCAGAGAGCTTCTGGAACGATCCGGCCATCTGAGCGGCCAGGTACGGGGCGACCGCACCAGGACGAAAAGCCACCAAGAACTTCAGACTCTCCGAGAGACTGCTGATCATCGCGGTGGTGACCCAGGCGTCCTCGCACCAGGCTCCGGTGGGGGTCAGAGCGGCCTCAAATCCGAGCTGCTCGGCGCTACGCGCTATCTGCCCGAGGTACTGCACCGACGCAGGACGCCCAGCGGCGCCGGCCATCACACCGTGGCCGCCACCGACGACGTTGCGGCTATCACCGCCGTTGGTCGGTAGGAACCAGTGAAACTTCAAGGCACTCAATGTTCTTCTCTCCCTCAACCCGCCACACCGACATTGTCCAGCAGGTCGTTATCGGTGAACGCTCCACGATAGGCCGCAGCCGGGTGTGTGTCAGGCAACCCGTCACCTCGACCAACCAACTTCTGCCGCAACGTCCCAGACTTGTCCCTTCTGATCAGGCCCCGCTCACGTGCGCGCCGGCGAAGCAGGGGCGCGGTCTGGAAGATGACGCCTTCGAGGCGGCTGGGGTCGACGACGGCGAGGACTGTGCGATCCCCGAATCTTGTGGTCAGATTCTCGATTTCGATCATGTCGGCTCTCTGGGTTGGAATGGGGCGCGGCGTCGCACAGGTTACGAATCGGCCTGATCAGAAGTGCTACAGCAGCAGACCACGCCTCGGTGGCAGGGTTCCGTTGAGCGTGTAGTTGCCGAGGTGGACGTACTTCCAGCGGGCGGGGTCGTGCAGCGAATGCACCCGGACGTTGCGCCAATGCCGGTCCAGTGCGTATTGCCCGTCGGTGGCCGAGGTTCCGGCGAGTTCGAATATCCCACTGGCGATCTCGACCGCGAATTCCTGGGCCAGCGCCTTGGCGGCCGCCACTTGCAATGACGCCTCCGCGGCGGCTTCGCGGGTCAGTTCGGGCAGCGCAGAGGCGGCGTCGACCAATGCGGCGCCGTGGGCCAGCAGGGCTTCGAGGGCATACAGCCGTGCGGTCAGCTCACCGAACCGGCGCACGATATGCGGTTCCTCGGCCGCCGAGTCGACCTCCGCCTCCCACCAGGGCCGGCTTCTGGTCGTCACGAAGCGGGCACCGTCTTGCAAGGCAGCCCTCGCGATTCCGATATCGATGGCGGCATGAAGAGCCTGGTCGTACGCGCCGAGCACAGTCGGTGGTGCGGTGAAGGGATCCAGATCAGGACCCTCGTCGATGACGAACACATCATCGACGACGACATTGTCCAGGACGACCTCGCCGCTGGCGGTACCCCGCTGGCCGAACGCCGACCACTTCTCCAGGTTCAGTGTCACACCCGGATCCGTCGGCCGGACGAAAGCCGTTGCCCCATGTGAGGGTTCGGTCCCTTCGATGCGGGCGGCCACCGCGATCCAGGTGGCACCGAGTGAGCCGGTGGCGTAGTACTTCTTGCCGGTCAGCACCCAGCCGCCCTCTGCTCTGCGGGAAACAGTGGTCAGGCGGTCGGCGCTGGTGCGGGTTCCCCGCTCGACGGTGGCGTTGCCCAGGTGAGCACCACCGAGGACGTCGCGGTACAGCTGCGGGGCAGGCTGGGTATCACCTAGCCCGCGGAACACGCCTGTGAGCACATAATGCGCCAATAACAGCTGTCCCACAGCAGAATCCGCGGTGGACAAGATGCGCAGCACATTGACCGCAGTGGACAGCGGCAGTTCAGGTCCACCGAACTGGGCAGGTACCAGAATGCCGAGCAGACCGGAATCGGCCACCAGGCCCAGTGCCTCCAGCGGCCACTGTCCGTTCAGCTCGCGTTCGACGGCGCCGGCGGCCACCTCAGCGGCGACGGCATGGGCAGCCGCAATGGCGTCGTCGACGGAGCCGAGCAGGGGCACGGTGCGTACGGCGTCTTCGGTGTGTCCAGTGATGGTCATACCGTTACCCGCGCAGGCACCGTCAGCGGCTCGGACACTTTGTCCGCCAGCGAGTTGTCGCTGAAGGCACCGCGATACTTCGCGGCGGGATGGGTATCAGGCAGCCGGTCGGGACCCCCACCAGAAAGCTTGTGCCGCAACGTGCCTGATTTGTCCGAGCTGAGCAGACCGCGACGGCGCAGCTCCGGGAACAGCAGGTCGGCGATGTCCTTGAAGGTGTCGGGTCGCACCGCGTGGAACACGTTGACCCCGTCGAGGCCGGCGTCGCGCCACTCCTCGAGCTTGTCGGCTACCTCCTCGGCTGACCCGACGATACGACTGCTGCGTTCGAAAGCCCTACCGAGGTCGGCGATGGTCGGCTCGGCGGTGGTGGCCGCATCCTCTACCGAACGCAACCAACCCTGGATGCCACGGAATTCACCGAGTTCGGAGATCGGGGTGTCCAGGGGTAGCGCACCAGCGTCGATTCCGGCGTCACCGAGGATGTGGCACAGCACACCCTCGACGCTGAGCTGTTCCTCCATCCGCGCTTCCTTCTCCCTGGCCTCCTCGGAGGTGCGGCCCACCACCAGTGACAGGCCTTGGAAGAACTTCACGTCGTAAGGATCCCGCCCGTATCCGGCGGCCAACTCTCGGGTTTCGTTGATCAGCCGGCCTGCGGACGCCGGATCCGGGCTGGCAATGAAGACGCCCTCGGCATTGCGGGCCGAAAACCGCTGTCCCACAGGCGATGACCCGGCCTGAAACAGTAGCGGTACGCGCTGTGGCGACGGCGTGACGAAGTGCGGGCCCTCCACCGAGTAGTGCTCGCCGACGTGGTTGATCTTGTGGATCTTCGACGCGTCGGCGTGGACTCCGGCTACCTTGTCCGCACGCAGGGCGTCCTCGTCCCAGGAGCCCTCCCACAGCTTGTACAGCACGTCGACGTACTCGTCGGCGATCTGATAGCGCAGGTCGTGCTCGATCAGCTTCTCGTGCCCGAAATTGCGGTAGGTGTTATCCGAGAAGCTGGTCACGATATTCCAGCCGACGCGACCACCGGTGTAGTGATCCAGAGTGGAGATGCGCCTGGCGAAGTCGAAGGGCTGGCTCTGCACGATCGAGCTGGTGTACACCAGACCCAGGTTCTTCGTCGCTGTCGCCAGCGCCGAAATCAATACCGACGGGTCGTTGGTCGGTATCTGCATCCCTTCGCGGGCCACCAGTTCATAGGACCCGTTCCATGGCGAGCGCAGCCCGATGACATCGGCGAAGAACATCAGGTCGTACCCGGCGCCGTCGAGATAGCGGGCCAGGTCCACCCAGTGCGTCAGCGAGTTCATCTCATGGTTGGCCGCTGCCTCGTCCCGCCACAGGCCGTGGATCACGTGCGAAGGCGTGTTCATCACGAACGCCGAGAAATAAAGTGGACGATTCTTGCCAGGTGCAGGCATTCGAGTGCAGCTCCGGTTGCATTAGTCAGTCAGTGATCCCCCGCCGAAAGGCTAGAGCGATCACCGGACCGGCACTGTCCGTGCTGTCGACCGACATCGCTGGGATACGGTGCAAAGCGCACCGTCACATCAGCGGAAGAGCCTGGCCAGCAAGATATTTAGCGAAGATGCCCGACGATGTCATTTCCCCGCCGGCTTTAGAATCAGGGTGGATTCAAATCCCTATTTCGCGTTGGCGGTGAGCGCATTCACCAGGGTGACCGCCTCGTCCTGCAGCGACGTCCCGCAGACCGATCCCTCGATGATGTAGGTGTCGACCGCGGCCAGTGCGTGCTGGCAGGCCCAGCCGTCACTGTCGGTCTGCCGGGCGGTCTGGCTGATGGTGCCGCCGTCGCGGGAGATACCTTCGAACTGCCAGTGGTACTCGTACTCGCCGTCGTTGACCATCACGGACTTGCCGATGCAATCCATCCACTGTTTGAACGATGACTCCAGGAACGCTTTGGCGCCGGTCGCTGCCGGGAACTGCACGACCGTCTGTTCCACCCAGTGCGCGCTGTCGTCCTCTGGCTCGGTGAGCACCTGGTCGACGACGTCTTTCCAACCGGTCCCGTTGTACACCGACTCTTCGGCGTTATACAGCGCACCAAGGCATTTGGCCTCCGAGATATCGGCACTGTGATCGGCCATATCGTTGGCCGAATCCATCAGTTCGATATCCGTTGCGCCCATCAGCTTGTTGATGTCGGCTGCGCTGAGCAGGATACGTTCGAGGTCGCCGCCTGGCTGGCCCGATTTCGTCGGCGTACTCGACGAACTCGGTCCGGCCGCGTCCGCGGGTCGGGCCGTTCCGTCCGTGGTCTGAACACAGCCCGCCGCGAGGAGGACGACCGCGCACAGGCTGCCCGCCAGCCGGGACCGTCGCATGGTCAGCTACTTCTTGGCGCTTTTGGCGTCGGCGGCGGAATCAGTGGACAGGGCTGCCACGAATGCCTCTTGGGGCACATCGACCCGGCCGATGGTTTTCATCCGCTTCTTGCCCTCCTTCTGCTTCTCCAGAAGTTTGCGCTTACGGGTGATGTCACCGCCATAGCATTTCGACAGCACATCCTTGCGTAGCGCCCGGATAGTCTCCCTGGCAATGATTTTCGCGCCGATCGCGGCCTGGATCGGCACCTCGAACTGCTGACGCGGTATCAGCTCCCTGAGCTTCGAGGTCATTTTGTTGCCGTAGGCGGGTGCTGAGTCCCTGTGCACGATGGCGCTGAACGCGTCGACGGCCTCACCCTGCAACAGAATGTCCACCTTCACCAGGTCCGCCTCCTGCTCACCCGACTCCTCGTAATCGAGGCTGGCATAGCCGCGGGTGCGGGACTTCAGGATGTCGAAGAAGTCGAAGATGATCTCGCCCATCGGCATCGTGTAACGCAGCTCAACCCGTTCGGGCGAAAGGTAATCCATGCCGCCGAGTTCGCCGCGTCGGGACTGGCACAGTTCCATGATGGTGCCGATGAATTCGCTCGGCGAGATGATGGTGCATTTCACCATCGGCTCGTAGACGGCGCGGATCTTGCCCTCGGGCCAGTCGGCGGGGTTGGTCACGGTCAGTTTCAGGGCCTCAGCGTCAACTCCAGCTTTACCTTCCATCACCACCCGGTACACCACGTTCGGCGCGGTCGAGATCAGGTCGAGGTCGAATTCGCGTTCCAGCCGCTCCCGGGTGATCTCCATATGCAGCAGGCCCAAAAAGCCGCAGCGGAACCCGAACCCGAGGGCCACCGACGTTTCCGGCTCCCACGTCAGGGCCGCGTCGTTGAGCTGCAGGCGCTCCAGCGCGTCACGCAAGTTCGGATAGTCCGAGGCATCCACCGGATAGAGCCCGGAGTAGACCATCGGCCGCGGCTCGCGGTAACCGGTCAACGCCTCGGTGGCGCCGTGCCGCGCCGAGGTGACGGTATCGCCGACCTTGGACTGGCGGACATCCTTCACACCGGTGATCAGATAACCGACCTCGCCGACTCCGAGGCCGACAGTGGCCTTCGGCTCGGGTGAGACGATGCCCACCTCGAGGAGTTCGTGCGTGGTGCCCGTCGACATCATCTTGATCTTCTCGCGCGGGTTGAGCTTGCCGTCGACCACCCGAACGTAGGTGACGACGCCGCGGTAGATGTCGTAGACGGAGTCGAAGATCATCGCCCTGGCCGGGGCGTCGGAGTCACCGACGGGCGCCGGCACGGTCCGCACCACCTCATCGAGCAACTCCCGCACACCGACGCCGGTCTTACCCGACACCCGCAGCACGTCGTCGGGCTCGCAGCCGATGATGTGGGCGATCTCGCCGGCGTAGCGATCGGGATCGGCGGCGGGCAGATCGATCTTGTTGAGCACCGGAATGATCGTCAGTCCTCGGTCCAGCGCCAGGTACAGGTTCGCCAGGGTCTGCGCCTCGATGCCCTGGGCAGCGTCGACCAGCAGCACCGCACCCTCGCACGCTTCCAGCGCGCGCGACACCTCATAGGTGAAGTCCACGTGTCCGGGGGTGTCGATCAGATGCAGCACGTAATCGGTGACGGTGCCGTCGGCGTCGGTGACCTGCCAGGGCAGCCGCACGTTCTGCGCCTTGATGGTGATCCCGCGCTCGCGTTCGATATCCATCCGGTCGAGGTACTGGGCCCGCATATTGCGATCAGAGACCACGCCGGTGATCCCCAGCATGCGGTCCGCCAGCGTCGACTTGCCGTGGTCAATGTGAGCGATGATGCAGAAGTTCCGTATCTGCGCCGGCGCTGTGAAGGTCTTGTCGGCGAAACTGCTGATGGGAATCTCCTGGTGGATGGCTATCCGAATCCTTCTAAGCCCCAGGTCGACCCCGGGACTCGCACGTCAAGAGTATCGAGAGGTGGCCGTCGCGACACAATCGCGCACCGCGAACCTCGCCTATGCTTTCCCCTATGGCGTCGCAGTGGAAGACGTTGCAGCGGGTTGTAAAGGTCACCGAGCACCTGGTGTTCAACGAGGCCCCCAAACTCATCAGGCAACTGCAGAATCCGCAGGCCATGCAGCGCAACCTGCAGGAAGGCCTGCAAAGGGGCCTGGTCCAGGGCATCAAGATCGGTATCGACGTGCTCGCGAACGCGGCCGCCGAGCCGCAGATCGCGATCACCGCCGGTCGGCCTGTGACCAATAACATCGTGCCGACCGCACACCGCGCCCGTCGCATCGTTTACGCACCTGACCTCGACGGACGTGCCGATCCCGGTGAAATTGTCTGGACCTGGGTGGTCTACGAAGACGATCCCAGCCGTGGCAAGGACCGACCGGTGCTGGTGGTGGGCCGCGACCGGCAGACGCTGCTCGGGTTGATGCTGTCCAGCCAGAATTATCACGCCGACGACACCGACTGGGTCGGCATCGGCGCCGGGCCGTGGGACCACGAAGGCAGGCCGAGCTGGGTCCGCCTGGACCGCGTGCTCGACGTGCCGGAGGAAGGGATCCGCCGCGAGGGCGCGATCATCGACCGCCCGGTGTTCGACGTGGTGGCGGCGCGGCTGCGAGCCAGATACGCCTGGAGCTAACCCGGTCGACGGGGATCTAGCGCGGCGCCCGCCACATCGGCCACAATGTCGGACCGCCGTTGGGAAGCTGTATCTCGCCGGTGACGTCGAATCCGAACCGTAAGTAGTAGGGCAGGTTGTCGGCCTTACTGGATTCCAGATAGGCCGGTGCGTGCTCGGCATCTACCCGGTCCAGCCGGGAGCGCATCAGCGCATGACCGAAGCCACCTCCGCGCACAGCGGGATCAGAACCGATGAACCCCAGATACCAGTGCGGTTCCTCCGGGTGTAGCCGTTCCATCTTCGCGTTGATGGCGAACGACCGGCCGAAACCCGCACCGAGGGCGCGAAGCAGGCCCGGGACTGCGCGCAGCTGCTCGGCCGGGGTGTAACGCCACAGCCCCGGTGGATCCCACACAGCAGCGGCCATGATCGCCGAATCGTTGACGGCGACCTCGCACCCGCCTGCGGCCAGGTGGTGATGCCGGGCCAGGGCGTCGAAGAGCCGCGGCAGCCTCCGGCGTCGCATCGCTTCGTCCGGGTAGAGCCACAACATCACCGGATCGTCGTAAAAGGCCCGAGCCAGCGCCCGGGACATCTGCCTGAGATCGGCCTTCTGCGCCGGCCGGACATCGACGAAATTCACCGATCGACTTTCGCATAAAACGCTCAACCCTGGTTGATGTAGGCCTGTAGTTGTTGCTGTTCGGTGGTCAGCTCTTCCATCCGTGTTTTCACCACGTCGCCGATGCTGACGATCCCGACCAGGTGACCGCCGTCGATCACCGGCACATGGCGCACCCGGTTCTGCGTCATCACCACGCTCAGGTCATCCACCGACGCGGCCAGTCCGCACGTTGCCACGACCGTGGTCATGATCTCCGACACCGGGCTGTCGAGAATGTCGGCTCCGCGCTCATGGAGTTGGCGCACCACGTCGCGCTCGGAGACGATGCCCGCTACCCCTTCCGGCCCGACCACGACCATGGCGCCGATGTTGTAGGCCGCGAGTGCGGCGACCAGTTGCCTGACGGTCATCTCCGGGCTGGCCGTTGCCACTGATGCACCCTTGACTCTCAAGACGTCTGCGATGCGCATCGTTACCCCCAAGGTGTGATTCAGTTCACACCAGGCTAGGTCGATGTCACCGCGACACGCGGGAAATTGGACGAACCAGCGCAGATGCCTGCCCGATGTGGCATACCTAGGCGTGATCAAAGGAGCTGATACCCGTGAGCACTGAGCTGATCCTCGATTCCCTGCAGCGCCGAATGTCCGCGATGCACTCGCTGTGGTACCAGGCGATAAGCGATATGGATACCGAACAGGTCAACCATGTCGAGCGAGAAGGTGTTCTGCCCATTGCTTTTTCGCTGTTTCATCTGACTCAAATGGAGGATGTGTCGCTGGTGATGCTCAGCGGGCTGCCACCGATCTGGGATCCGACCTGGGAGCAGCGGATCGGCCTGGGTGTGCCTGATCACGGCAAGCACCGCAGCGTCGACGAGATGATGGCACAGCGTATCGACGATATCGAGGCGTTCCGTGACTACCAGCGGCAGGTGTTCGACAAAACAGAGGCGTGGCTGGCCGACCTCGACCCGGAGTCCTTGACGGAAGTGCTCGTCACCCGTCCGTTCCCACCGCACATCGCCACCACCTACAGCGCGCGGGTGGCCGGACCGGCCGGCATCACCCGCCTCGACGGCACTGAGTGCTGGATCTACCAACACGGTCTTCGCCATATGGGCGAAATCGAACACGCCCGCGCTTTGGTCGGGCTCGGAGGGATGACGTCATGATCGAGATCACTTTGTTGGGCACCGGAAGCCCGATGGTCGACCCGAATCGGGCTGGGCCGTCGACGCTGGTAAAGGCTGGGGACCAGACGTTTCTGGTGGACTGCGGCCGCGGCGTCCTTCAGCGGGCGGCGGCGGTCGGGGTGGGCGCGGCGGACCTGACCGCGGTGCTGCTCACGCATCTGCACAGCGACCACATCACCGATCTCAACGATGTCATCACGACGCGCTGGGTGACGACGTTCGTCCGCACGCCGCTGCCGATTATCGGCCCTCCTGGAACCAAGGCGGTGGTGGACGGCCTCCTGACGGCGCTCGCCCCCGATATCAGCTACCGCATCGCCCACCACGCAGATATCACCGAGCCGCCGACGCTGGAGGTCTACGAGTACACCGACGGCCCGGTGTGGGATCAGGGCGGCGTGAACATCCGCGTCGCGCCGACGGACCACCGGCCCGTCGAGCCGACAATCGCCTTCCGGATCGAATACGACGGCACATCGGTGGTGCTGGCCGGCGACTCAGTGCCGTGCAGCACCCTCGACGGGCTGTCCGCGGGTGCGGATGCCCTGGTGCACACGGTGATTCGGAAAGATCTTATCGCGCTGGTACCGAACCAACGGCTCAAGGACATCCTGGACTACCACTCGTCGGTCGAACAGGCCGGCGCCACCGCGGCCCGCGCGGGCGTCGGCACCCTGGTGCTGACCCACTATGTGCCACCGTTGGTGCCGGGCACCGAAGACCAGTGGCGCGCGTTGGCCGCAACGGAATTCGCCGGCACCATCGCACTGGGCGACGATCTGCTGAAGGTCGAAGTCGGCTAGCCCGCGGCGCGCAAAGTCAGGCCAGGCGGGTGATCTCGACAACGACGTCGAGGTCGGTCGAGCCCGCGCCGGAGTAGATCCCCTTCAGCGGCGTCACATCGGCGTAGTCACGGCCGACGCCGACACTGATGTATTGCTCGTTGATTCCGGTGTCGTTGGTCGGGTCGTAACTCGACCAGCCACCGGTCCACGCCTGGATCCACGCGTGGCTCTGCCCGTCGATGGTCTCGCCGATGGCCGCCTTCTTCTTCGGGTGCAGGTAGCCGGACACATACCGCGACGGAATTCCCATGCTGCGCAACAGGATCAGCGAGAGGTGTGCGAAGTCCTGGCACACCCCTTTACCCTCCCGGTGCGCATCTAGACCTGACGAGTGCACGCCGGTGGTTCCCGGCACGTAATCCAATTCGCTGTTCGCCCACTTCGCGGCTTCGATGACCGCCTCTTGCGGATCGTGGTACTTCGCGATGCGCTTGCCCACTGCCTGGATGCGCCTGCTGGCCGGTGCGTAGGCGGTGGGCGTGAGCAGCTCGTCGAACCGGTCGATCACCGCTGCGGACGCCAGGTCCTCCCAGGTGACCACCTCGGTCGGCGCCTCAGCCTTATCCGTTTCCACCACTGAGGACGCGGTGACTTCCAGTTCGGTGTGCGGCGCGTGCAGGTCGAAGGCGGTGACCGCCGTCCCCCAGTAGTCGACGTACCGGTAGGAGCGAGTGGCAGGCGTCGTCTCCACCCGGTTGAGGATGACGTTCTGCCGCGAGTCCGACCGTGGCGTAAGGCGTGCCTCGTTGTAGGAGGCGGTGACCGGCGTCTTGTAGGCGTAACCAGTTGCGTGAACGACCCGCATGCGCCACATCAGACTTCCCCCTCCTCGATGACCACTGTTCCGTTACGGCCGGCGTCGGTCCAGGCCACCCAGGGGGCAGCGTGAAAGTACTGCAGTGCCAACGCGTCTCCTACATCCGAGCAGGTTTGCTGCAGACCCGCCAACCGCTCCTCCAACGATTCGAGCAGCACGCCGGGCCGTAAGAATTCCAGCTCGCTACGCGCCCTGCCCAACAGGCGCTGAGTTTCGGCGGTCGCACCGACCCGGTTGTGCGGACTGTGCAGCAGCTCCTCGAGGCTGTGCTCAGCCAGCTTGAGCGAGTAGAAAATCGACCGAGGGAACAGCCGGTCGAGCAGGATGAACTCGGCCACCCGATTGGCGTCGAGCACGCCGCGATAGGTCCGCAGGTACGTGTCGTGGGCTCCGGCCGACCGCAA
This sequence comes from Mycobacterium sp., assembly GCF_965229105.1. Lineage (GTDB taxonomy): Bacteria > Actinomycetota > Actinomycetes > Mycobacteriales > Mycobacteriaceae > Mycobacterium. The sequence goes on along the minus strand of NZ_OZ245858.1, from coordinate 2,872,068 downwards.
CACCGTCACCCACGCCGGTGAGGACGCACTGTCACCGACACGGGACAACAGCATCCGCACGGTCATATCGACGCGTTCGATCGCGCGGCCCAGCACCATGAAGCGGTAGCCGTCGTCACGCGACAGTGTCGAGTCCGCCAACCCGGCGAACATCGCGGCCCGGCCCTCCACGTAGGACAAGAACTCGTGCGGGCCCAGGCGGCGGGAGGCTCGCTCACGCTCGGGCAGCGCGTTGTAGGTCGTGTTGAGGCACTCCCACATCTCGCTGGAGGTGACTTCCCTGGCCGATCGCGCATTCTCTCTGGCGGCGGTGATCGACTCCACGATCGAACAGGCGCCCGTCGTACCGCGGCCGAACGCCACCAGATCGGTCAGCGACCACACATCGAGCGCCGCATCATCGGGCGAGTCGATGCCGAGCACCTGCAACAGGGTCCGCGAGGCCTGGTCGGGGTCCACGCTGGAGTCTTCGAGCAGCTGGTGCACGGTGACATCGAGGATGCGGGCGGTGTCATCGGCGCGTTCGACATAGCGCCCGATCCAGTACAGCGCCTCGGCGTTACGAGCGAGCATCAGCCGATCACCGCCTGCTGCTGTTGCTGTTGCTGCTGTTGCTGCTGCTGCTGTTCTTCGCCTTGCCTCAGCGTCCTGGATTGCTGCTGCTGAGTCGACATCTCCGGACCCTTATCCCCCGCTGGCGCCTTCGCGCTCTTCGGTAGAGACCGGACGATCTCGGCGGCCGCCAGCTCACGATCGGCGACCGAGGACCGCGAGGCCAGCACCCAGGTGTCCTTCGAACCGCCACCCTGGCTGGAGTTCACCACCAGCGAGCCCTCCGGTAGCGCCACGCGGGTCAGGCCACCAGGGAGCACCCACACCTTCTCGCCGTCGTTGACCGCGAATGGGCGCAGGTCCACGTGGCGCGGCGCCAGACAGTCGTCGATCTGCGTCGGCACGGTGGAGAGCTGCACCACGGGTTGGGCGATCCAGCCGCGCGGATCGTTACGAACCTTCTTGGAGATGGTCGCGAGTTCCTTCTCCGACGCGTCGGGGCCGAACACGATGCCGTAGCCGCCGGAACCCTCGACCGGTTTGATCACCAGCTCATCGATCCGGTCGAGCACCTCCTCGCGCTCATCGTCGAGCCAGCACCGGAAGGTGTCGACATTGGCCAACGCGGGCTTTTCACCGAGGTAGTACTCGATGATGGTCGGTACGTAGGTGTAGACGAGTTTGTCGTCTCCGACGCCGTTGCCCACGGCACTGGAAATCACCACGTTGCCCGCGCGCGCGGCATTGAGCACACCGGCCACGCCCAATACCGAATCAGGCTTGAAATGCATCGGATCGAGGAATTCATCGTCGATACGGCGGTAGATGACGTCGACCTGACGTTCACCTTCGGTGGTGCGCATATAGACGGAGTTGTCGCGGCAGAACAGGTCTCGGCCCTCGACGAGTTCCACACCCATCTGCCTGGCCAACAGCGAATGCTCGAAATACGCCGAGTTGTAGACGCCAGGGGTCAGCACCACCACGGTCGGGTCGGCTTCGTTGGTAGCCGCCGAATTACGCAGTGCCCGCAAGAGATGCGACGAATAATCGCCGACGCTGCGCACGCGATGGGTGGCGAACAGATTGGGGAACACCCGCGCCATCGTGCGGCGGTTCTCCATGACATAGGAGACGCCCGACGGTGACCGCAGGTTGTCCTCCAGCACGCGGAAGGTGCCCTGTCCGTCCCGAACCAGGTCGATACCGGCGACGTGGATGCGCACCCCATTCGGCGGGACGATGCCTGCGGCCTCCCGGTGGAAGTGCTCGCACGAGGTGATCAGCCGACGAGGGATCACACCGTCACGCAGGATCTCCTGGTCACCGTAGATATCGTCGAGGTACATCTCCAGCGCCTTGACGCGCTGGGTGATGCCCTTCTCCAACCGCGACCATTCCGCCGCCGAGATGACACGCGGCACCAGATCGAGCGGGAAGGGTCTCTCCTGCCCCGACAGGGAGAACGTGATGCCCTGGTCGATGAACGCCCGGCCCAGCGCCTCCGACCGGGCCTCCAGTTCGGAAGCATTCGACGGCGACAGTTCGGCATAGATGCCCTTGTACGGCCCGCGGACGTTGCCATCGGCGTCGAACATCTCGTCGAACGCCTTGGCGTAGCCGCCACGTTTGTTATAGCCGTCGAAGATTTGCTCGTGCTTTTTCGGCGAGCGCGACGAACTGCGCGACTGCCGTCCGGTCTCGTTGGGCAAGGATCGAAGACTCACGTGTGACATGCTGCCCCACGATCGGAGTTTCGGCAGGCCAGTACCAGGACTGTGACCTCAGCTTTGGGTGTTTAGTAACCGAACTGGTAACCTGAACAGTCGCTGCCCGCCGCCGGGCGCGCCAGAACTTCAAGATCAGCAATCCAGTATTCGAACCCAGACAGTACGAAGGACTAACACGCGTGGCCAACATCAAGTCGCAGCAGAAGCGAATTCTCACCAACGAGCGCGCCCGTCTGCGCAACCAGTCGGTGAAGTCGGCGCTGCGTACCGCGGTCCGCGGGTTCCGTGAGGCGCTGGACGCCGGCGATAAGGACAAGGCCGCCGAGCTGCTCGTCGCGACCAGCCGCAGCCTGGACAAGGCCGCCACCAAGGGTGTCATCCACAAGAACCAGGCAGCCAACAAGAAGTCGGCTCTCGCTCTCGCGCTGAACAAGCTCTGAACTAACGATCACCAGGGGCTCGGGATACCCGAGCCCGCCCGGTCATAGCGACCCAGGCCGTTATCTGCCGTTGTCGGCGACCAACTCGGCCACCCCGCGCACGGCGGCTTCGAGCGCATAGTCAGCATCTGCGGCCGCACCCTTGACGTCAGCATTGAGCTTCGCGACCAACCGGATTGCAGTGGCAACACTGTCCCGTGACCATCGACGCGACTGCTTCTGCGCCTTCTGCACGCGCCACGGCGGCATCCCCAGATCGCCGGCCAGCCGGTAGGGGTCACCGGTCAGCGGTTTGACCCGCGCGATCGTGTGTACGGCCTCGGCGAGCGCATCGGCCAGCACGACACGGGGCTCGCCACTCATCATCGCCCACCGCAGGGCCTCGGCAGCACCCGCGACGTCGCCGACGACGGCTTTGTCGGCAATATCGAAGCCTTTCACCTCCGCTTTACCGCTGTGATAGCGGCGGACCGCGGCGGGGTCGACATTTCCGTCGGTGTCGGCCGCCAATTGTGAACAGGCAGAGGCGAGTTCGCGGATATCGGAGCCGACGGCATCGATCAACGCGGTGACCGTGGCGTCGCCGACCGACACCTTGAGCGCTTTGAATTCGCGCCGGACGAAATCTGCCCGCTCGGTTGCCTTGCTGATCTTGGCGCAGAGGTGGACGGTGGCGCCGAGGTCCCGCAGCTGACCCGCCAGCGCCTTGGCCCGCCCCCCGCCGGAGTGCACCACGACCAGCACGGTGCCCTCAGGTAGGTCGGCGGCCGCGGCAGCGATCAGGTTGACAGCATCCTTGCCGGCCTCGGCAGCTGATTCGAGGACCACCACCCGCTCGTCGGCGAACAGTGACGGGCTGAGCAGCTCGGCCAGCTCGTTGGTGCTGACCTCACCGGCCCGCAACCGATTTACCGGCACATCGTCGGTGCCTGCCTGCTTGCGGGCGGCACGCTGCACGGCGGTGATCGCCCGGTCGACGAGAAGATCTTCCTCACCGAGGACCAAATGCAACCCCGGGACCTGTTGGCTCACGCGACGATGGTGCCACGGTCCGCCGACACCGTCGCACCGTGCCCGCCCACCAGCCCCGAAATCGACCAGGCGAGCAGGACCGCCAGTGCCCCCGCCAGCGTCCACCGGAACCACCGTCGCCGCCACAGCATCACCACGGCCGCCCCTGCCAAAGCGACCAGCAGCACCCCGGCGGCCCCCGCCGGAACCGGCACGGTCGCATGGGGGATGCCGGCGGCGCCGTGCGCGACAGTGCTCAACCACCACAGTTCAGGACCGGTGAATCGGATCAGCAGCTGCCCGGCGGCGGGCCAGAACAGACCCACCGCCGCCGCGATGGTGCCGAACACCGTGATCGGAGCGATCAGCGCAGCGACAGCCAGATTCGCGACGATGGCCACCAGGCTGAATGTCCCCGAGATGCCTGCCACCAGTGGTGCGGTCACCAGCTGGGCCGCGGCGGCGATACAGACCGCGTCGGCAAGTGGCTTGGGCCACCGGCGAGCGACGAGTCGCTTCGACCACACCGGGGCGATGACCACCAATGCCGCGGTCGCCGACACCGATAGCGCGAAGCCGACGTCGACTGCAAGCTGCGGGGCGGTGATCAAGAGCACCAGTACCGTCGTCGACAGCGCCGGAATCGCCTGTCGGCGCCGTGCGGACAGGATGGCCAACAACGTCACCGCACCCATCACGGCGGCACGTAGGACGCTGGCCGTCGGCTGCACCACGATAACGAAGGTGGTCAGTGCCACCGCCGCCATCCCGACCGCGAGCCGCGGCCCCACCACGTAGGCGGTCATCAGCACCGCGCCGCAGACGATCGTCACGTTGGCACCCGATACTGCCGTGAGATGGGTCAATCCCGCCGCGCGAAATTCGGCGGTCACCGCATTCGTCATCGCACTGGTGTCGCCGAGCACCAGTGCGGGCAATATCGCCGCCTGACCGGCAGGCAGCGCATCGCGGGCGGCGACGGCGAAACGACTACGCACCGATGCGGCGAACCGCTGCACTACCGACGCTTGCCCCAGGGTGGGCTTCCCCGTGGCCATCAGCAATGCGACGGTCAGGTCGCGCCGGGTGGGACGGCCAATCCGCGCAGCGAAACGCGCCGGCTGACCGGCGTCGATGTGGCCGAAGTCTCCCGCTGGGGCGAAAACCACGACGCGGCCGCTGGTTTCGCGATCGCCGACGATGACCAGATCGGCCTTGAACAACACCCTGCCGGTGCCGACCGATCGAGGGCTCTCTGTCGGCGTGACCGTCACCTCGGTGGCGCTGCCGAACAACTGGGTGACGGGGTGATCGCGAACTCCGTTGGCGCGCAGGGCAACAGCGAACCCGAATCCGGCGCCCACCACCGCGGCCGCGATCAGTCCGGTACCGACCGCACGAGCCAGCGGGCGGTGAGCCGGTGTTCGGCCTCGGATCAGGGCAGCCACCAGCGCTATCGCCACGCACAGAGCCGCAACCGCGGCACCGACGTCCCAGACGATGCCCAGCGCAGTTACCGCCCAGCCGGTCAATGCCGCGGGCACCAACCGCAGGTCGACGGCTTCGGTCGACGGCGCTTCAGACACGCACCAGGTCACGCAGTTTGTCGAGGCGAGCGGGGCCGATCCCGTCGACATCGCCGAGCTGTTCGACGCTGGCGAATGATCCGTTGGCGTCCCGCCACGCTACGATCGCCGCCGCGGTGACGGGGCCGATCCCCGGCAGGGTGTCCAACTGTTCGACGGTGGCTGCGTTGAGGTCGACCGGTCCACCCGATGCGGCGGCGCCCGCAGGTGGCGCGGGCGCGCCGGGTGCAGGGGCGCTGGTATCGGTTGCGGACACCGAGCTGCCAAGGGCCGCGGGTTGACCCGGTATCGGGGCCAGCCCGACAACAAGCTGTTCACCGTCAGCGAGGTGGCGGGCCATGTTCAGGCCGATGGTATCGGCGCCGTCGAGCGCTCCGCCGGCAGCCGAAAGTGCATCTGCGACACGTGCTTCCGGGGCGAGGGTGACCAGGCCAGGTGTGGTGACCAGACCGACCACGCTGACCACCACGGGCTGATCAGGCGACAGGCTCGGGGCGCCGCTGGGACGTGGGCTGGCCGATGAGACCATCTGCACCGGCGGTAGTTTCGCTGATACGACCGGTGCTGGATCGTCGCGGATCAGGGTGAACACGGTGACGAGTACGGCCAGGCCGGCGACCACCGCCAGGGCCAGCGCTCCCGCCCGGCCCGGGTCTGCCCGCGCCGCCGCCACCCAGCCGCGGCCACTGCCGGCCGCGCCGTCGGGTAACCAACGCGGTAGCAGCGCCTTCGGATCATCACCGGCGTCGAGATCGTCGGGATCGTCGGGATCACCGTGGGGGTCGTCAGCGACCGCGCCGGCGGTTTCGGCGCCCTGCCGCAGTCCGCCCAGGCGGCGATGCAACAGCGCGGCCGGCAGTTCTTCTCGCATGGGTAAACCGTAGGGACGCCGCCAGTCACCACAGGCGTCGGCGAATCCGAATCAGCCCGGCCTGTGCATGAATTCGAGACTGTGCACAACTGGGCCGAGATTTACGCCAGGTTCTCAGAGACCTCGAAGGCGGTCCGGTCCGCACGGTAGACATCACGGGCATACTCGATACAGCGACCGGAGGTGTCGAGCGTTCGGCGAGTGAGCAGGGTGCCGGCCGAGCCAGGCCGCAGTTTGAGCAGGGCGCTGGAGGCGTCGTCCAGGACGATGGATTCCAGCACCGCCGTCGACCGGGACAGTGCTATCCCATACCGGTCTCGAAGCACCGCCCACAGCGAACCCTCGTCCGATTCGTCGAGGATGCCCGGTGTCAGGTCAGCGGGCAGATACGTCGTTTCCAGGGCGAAGGGCACGTCATCAACAGTCCGCAGCCGATGGAACACGTGCACGCTGGCCTCATCGTCGAGTTCCAGGGCCAGCCGCACCGAGGGGCTGGGCTGTTGGCGCTCGGCCCAGAGCAGGCGCGCGGCGGGATGTAAACCGAGCCGGGCCACTTCCTCGGAAAAGCTCCCGACGTGAAAGCGCACCCTGGGCTCGGCGACGAACGTCCCGCGGGGCGGCTTCCGGTAAACCACACCCTCACTCTCCAAAAGGGTCAGCGCCTGACGCGCCGTCATCCGGCTGACCGCGTGCTGTTCGGCTAGTTCGCGTTCCGACGGGAGCAACGTGTGCGGTCCGAGCTGGTCAGTGAGTATTCGGTCCCGCACCGACTCCGCGATGCTGATATAGCGCGGGGCCGGCATCTCGCCAGCGTAAACGCCCGCGGCGAGTTTGTGACGCATGTGAACCACTTGGTCTAGGCCATGGGCGTGTTAACAGTTGATTTCCGGGATTGACAGTGCGGTGCGCCACACCCAATACTTTGGCTCAACCGCATGGTCTATACCACTTGGAGGAACCAGCACATGGCACATCCGACCACCCCCGGCGGCGGTGACGCGGCCGAACTCGCCCAGTTCGGGTACCGGCAGTCAATGGAGCGCCGCACCGGCAAATTCGCGTCCTTCGCCGTGGCGTTCGCCTTCGTCTCCATCGCGACCGGCATCTTCACCACCTACGGCGCCGTACTGAATTCCTCTGGGCCCGTTGGAATCTGGACCTGGCCGATCGCAGTGGTGGGCCAACTCGCGGTGGCGTTCGTGCTCGGCACGATCGCGTCGAGGATGCCGGTGACCGGGTATGCCTACCAGTGGATGTCGCGGCTGGCCAACCCGATTCTCGGCTGGATCATCGGCTGGATCTCGTTCACGTTCTTGGCCATCGTCGTGGTGGCAGTCGATTACACGATCGCCTCGACCGTGCTGCCGGTGCTGCTCAATTACGAGGGCACCAGCACCGTCACCTGGGCGGTGACCGCACTGGTGCTGTTGGCTCAGGCCGTTCTGCTCGCACTGTCCACCAAGTGGAGTCAGCGCTTCAACAATGGCGCGGTGTCACTGGAACTAATCGGGATGGTCGCGCTGACGGTGCTGCTGCTGATCGTCGCCGCCGTCCGTGGCGATATGGATGCCAGTAACCTGTTCAGCAAGGGAGCTGTTGCCGCAGAAGGGTTCTGGAGTTTCGGCGACTGGACCTCAGCCGGCCCGTGGATGCTGGGCTTTCTGCTCGGCGCATTCACCATCGTCGGATTCGAATCCGCGGCCAACCTCGCCGAGGAAACCACTGACCCGGAGCGCGTGGTTCCGCGAGCGATGTGCCAGGCCGTGCTCGCCTCCGGCGTGCTCGGTTTCCTCTTCCTGATCGCGGTGACACTGGCCGCAGGCGATCCGGTGGCGCTGGCAGAATCCGGCACGCCGATCGCCGACGTCATCAAGCACACCCTCGGTTCGACGGTCAGCACGCTGCTTCTGCTGATGGTGGTGATCGCCATCTTCGCCTGCGGGCTGGTGATCATGATGACCGGAGTTCGCTTGACGTGGGCCATGTCTCGCGACGAGCGCTTCCCCGGTTGGCAGCAGTGGAGCGATATCTCGCCGCGGTTCCACACCCCGCTCAAGGCCACCGTGTTGTTCGTCGTCCTTGCTGAACTGATTCTCGCGATTTTCTCGCAGTCAGAAACCGCGCTGTTCACGTTGTTCGGCGCGGCGACGCTGCTGCCTGCCATCATCTATGCCGCCACAGTGCTGCTGTATCTGGTCAAGCGCAAGGAATTGCCGGTCAATGGCAAGTTCGACCTCGGCGCGTGGGAGAAGCCGATCCTCGTGGTCGCGGTGATCTGGTTGGTATTCGAACTGGCCCTGTTCCGCGATGCCAGCTTCATCGACGCCTGGCTCTATGTCATCGTGATGGTCGTGATCGGCGCGGGCTATCTTGGCTATCTGCTGGCTCGGCACGGACGCGACGGGTTGGCCATGCCCGATCAGATCTCGATCGACGCAGTCCTCGATCAGGAAGCAGGCAGCGGGAGGCCATGAGCCACGTACTGGCCGTTGATCAGGGCACCTCGGGCACCAAGGCCATCGTCGTCGACGACGCCGGCCAGGTGGTCTCCATCGCCGAGGTCGCCCTGCGGCCGTCCTACCTGCCCGGCGGTGGCGTCGAGCAGGATCCCGAAGCGCTGTGGAACTCCGTCCTCGTCGCGGGCCGGCGCGCTCTCGACGAGGCCGGGGTGGCCGTCGCTGCGGTGGCGCTGGCCAATCAGGGCGAGACGGTGTTGGCCTGGGAGCGCAACACCGGCAGACCGCTGACCCCGGCAATCGTCTGGCAGGACCGCCGCGCAGAGTCCATCTGCGCGCCACTCGCCTCGTCGGCCACCGCCGTCGCCGCCAGAACCGGGCTGGTGCTCGACCCGTACTTCTCCGCACCGAAGATGGCCTGGATCCGAGAAAACCTGACCCGCGACGGTGTCGTCACGACCACCGATACCTGGCTGATCAACAGGTTGTGTGGGGCGTTCGTCACCGATACCTCCACTGCCAGTCGCTCATTGCTCCTCGACCTGGATACCGCGACGTGGAGCGAGGAGCTCCTCGAGCTGTTCGGCCTGTCCGGCGAGGCACTTCCCGAACTGGTTGCCTGCGACCAGATCGTCGGCGCCACAGATGCTTTCGGCCCGACAGCGCTACCAGTGGCCGGCTTGATCGTCGACCAGCAGGCCGCGCTGCTCGCCGAGAGCTGCCTGGAACCCGGCGCCGCGAAGTGCACCTTCGGCACGGGGGCGTTCCTGCTGGCCCAACTCGGAGAGAACCCCGCCCGATCCAGTGCGGGCCTGACCACATCGGTGGCCTGGCAGCTGCGCGGTGACACCTCCTACTGCGCCGACGGGCAGGTCTATACCGCCGCCTCGGCGGTGCGCTGGGCGATCGACCTCGGTCTGGTCCCTGCCGCCGATCAGTTGGACGCCGTATCGGCCTCGGCGGGTGAGACCAGCGACGGCGTGTTCTGTGTCCCGGCGCTGGCCGGTCTGGCCGCACCGTGGTGGGACGCCCAGGCCGGCGCGTCGTTCACCGGTATGACGCTCAGTAGCAGCCGGGGACATCTGGTGCGTGCACTGCTGGAAGGTATTGCGGCGCAGGTCGCCTGCCTGGCCGAGCTGGTGGCCCAAGACCTGGGCCAACCGTTGAACCGGCTCCGCGTCGACGGCGGGTTGACCCGCTCCGCTGTCCTCATGCAGGCCCAAGCTGATCTCACCCGCGTACCCGTCGAGATCTATCCGTCCGCGCATGCCACGCCATTGGGCGCCGCCGCCTGTGCCCGACTGGCGCTCGACCCGTCACGCAGTCCCGCCGAGATCGTCGGAACCTGGACACCACAACACACCTACGAGCCCGTCTGGTCACCCGACCGGGCCGCCGACCACCTCGCAAGGTGGAAGCAGGCGGCCGAGGCGACGACAAGGTCTTCGCGCGAGCGCTCATCCACGCTCACAACGAAGGAGAGCAGTACATGATCGCCCCGGCGGACATCCGCGATGTCATCGTGATCGGCGCCGGGATTGTCGGCAGTGCCATCGCCCGCGAACTGGCGGGCACCGGCCTGACGGTAACGCTGGTCGACGGCCGCGACGACGTCGGCGACGGCACGAGCAAGGCCAACACCGCCCTATTGCACACCGGATTCGATGCTCCCCCTGGCACTTTGGAGTCACGGCTGGTGGCACGAGGTTACGAGTTACTCGGTCAGTACGCCGAGCAGACCGGGATCCCCGTCGAGCGAACCGGTGCCCTGCTGGTCGCCTGGACAGACGAGGAGGTCCAGGCGCTGCCCGGGCTCAAGGCCAAAGCCGAGCGCAACGGGTATGACGCCTGCGAGATCGTCGACGCCGCCGAGGTGTACCGCCGCGTGCCCCAACTCGGGGCCGGCGCCCTGGCCGGGCTCACCGTGCCGGGTGAGGCGATCATCTGCACCTGGACCACGAATCTGGCGCTGGCCACCGAAGCCGTCCAGCGCGGCGCGGAGCTGCGCCGCGGCGCAGAAGTCACCGACGTCATCCCCCGGTCCGCCGAGACCGACCACACCACCTTGGTCACCACCGACGGCGAGCTCCACGGCCGCTGGGTCATCAACGCCGCGGGGCTGGGCGCCGACCATCTGGACAACAAATTCGGTTATCGGCGCTTCACGGTCACCCCCCGTCGCGGTGAACTGTTCGTCTTCGACAAACTCACCCGTCCAATGGTGCCGTGCATCGTGCTGGCGGTGCCGTCCTCGCGAGGCAAAGGCGTGCTCATCAGCCCGACCATTTACGGCAATGTGATGGTCGGACCGACGTCGGAGGATCTCGAAGACCGCAGTGCCACCGGCACATCCGAGGAGGGCTTCGAGTTCCTGCTCAGCAAAGGCCGCGCGCTGATGCCGACCCTGTTCGACGAGGAGATCACTGCCTCCTACGCGGGTCTGCGCGCCGCAATCGACCACGGCGACTACCTGATCGACGTCGACGACACCCAGCACTACGTCCTCGTCGGTGGCATCCGCTCCACCGGCTTGACCGCGGGCATGGCCATCGCCGAACACCTGATGGGCCTACTGGCTGCCACCGATCTGGACCTGACGCCACGGTCCGACCTCCCGCCGGCACCGCACATGCCCAACATCGGTGAGGCGTACACCAGGCCCTACCAGGACGCCGAACGCATCGCCGCGGACCCGGAGTACGGCCGCATCGTCTGCTTCTGCGAGCGGGTCAGCGCAGGCGAGATCCGCGATACCTTCACCTCCCCTATCCCCCCTGCCGACCTCGACGGTCTGCGCCGACGGACCCGGGTGATGAACGGCCGGTGCCAGGGCTTCTACTGCGGCGCCAACACCACGGCGCTCCTGCAGTCCGGTACGGGTCGATGACAAACCAGGAGAAGACTATTCACAAGGTTGCGGTAGCGATCGTCGGCGGCGGTCCGGCCGGACTGACAACAGCCGCCACGCTCGCCCCCCTGATCGACGGGGAGGTGCTGGTCATCGAACGCGAAGCCGAGACCGGCGGAATCCCCCGGCACAGCGACCATCCCGGCTACGGCATCCGCGATCTGAAACGCTTCATCAGCGGGCCGGCATATGCGCGGCGCCTCACTGACAGCGCCCGCGAGGCGGGCGCACAGCTCGAGACGGAGGCCATGGTGACCGGCTGGACCGGTGACCGTCGACTCGAGGTCACCTCACCGCGTGGCCGACGCGTGGTGCACGCCGACGCCGTCGTCCTGGCCACCGGTGCCCGCGAACGGCCCCGCCCGGCGCGCCTGATCCCCGGCGGCCGACCCGATGGCGTCTACACCACCGGCCAGTTGCAGAACCTGGTGCATCTGCATCACGCCGACGTCGGTACCCGTGCCGTCGTCGTCGGTGCCGAACTGGTCAGCTGGTCGGCGGTCATGACGCTGCGCGAGGCCGGTTGCGCCACTGTCGCGATGACCAGCAGCTACCCCCACTCTGAGGCCTATGCGGCGTTCCGGATCCCCGGCCGGTTCCTCCTGGACGGTCCGGTGCTCACCCGAACCCGACTGATCAGCATCGAGGGTAAGCACCGCGTCACCTCGGTGATCGTCGAAAACCTGGACACCGGAACACGATCGCGCATCGCGTGCGACACCGTCGTCACCACCGGCGACTGGATCCCTGATCACGAACTCGCCCGCACCGCCGGTCTGGACATGGATCCCGGCACCCGCGGCCCATTGGTCGATGCCGGCCTGCGCACCACCACCCCCGGTGTGTTCGCGGTGGGCAACCTGGTGCATCCCGTCGATACCGCCGACGGCGCTGCCCTCGACGGCCGACACGTCGCCGCCAAGGTCCGGGACTGGCTGCGCGCTGACACCTCTCGTGGGCGCGGTGCGCAGGGTATTCGCGTGCGGGCCGCAGCACCGTTCCGTTGGGTCACCCCGCAGCTCGTCGACCCCGCTGGTGGCGCAGCGCCGCGCGGGGATCTGCTGCTGTGGGTTGACGAGTACCGCCGCGCACCCCGGCTGCGGGCCGTTCAGGATGGTCGCGTCATCGCGACCAAACGGACACCGTGGCCCGCCGCGCCCGGCCGTATCTACCGGGCCCCTTGGAGCCTGGTCTCCGGGGCGAACCCGGCCGGCGGTGACGTCACCGTCGAGCTCACATAGCAACTGCATAACATCTGGGGGCTGCGCAGCTGCCCCGCAGCATGGGTCACCGGGGTAGTCTCGGCGGGTCGGGTTTTACCTTGTGGATGGGCGTGATGATGGCTTTTGGTGGACAGTCTGTGCGGCGTTTCCTTACTGCGGGGGCATTCGCTGCGGCAACACTGGCGGCGCCTGCGGTGATTCTGATGTCAGGCACCTCGGTGGATTCCGCTCCGCAGCCACTCGCGGACTGCAGCGGCATACCCGTCGGCCTCGAAGGACTCGGCGCCTATACGACCAACTGTGACCTCGCGGTGCAGCCTCCTGCGGCAATCGGCGCTGCCCCCAGCGCGGGCGCGATCGTGGCGTGCCGCAACATCCCCGGCTGCCTGTCGCAGTTCGTGAACAGCCCGGGTCAGGTGCAGGTGCCCAACCGCAGCAACGTGATTGTGAACAGCCAGTAGTCCTACCGGCTCAGCGAGGCGGATCGCCCCGCCAGCTGAAACTGTTCACGTACTTGCCCATGTCTTGGGCGATCTCCAGGTTCGCCCCGGACGGTGGCCCAGGACCGAAATCAGGTCCGAACTCGTGGAACGGGCCCACCGCAGCAGCGACCAGGGCCAGATCGTCTTTCACCGCGACCATCACCAGGATGCGCATCCTGGCGTAGCTGCTGTTGGCGCCCTGCGGCCAGCAGTCGGCGGCCTCGCCGTATCCGTGTACGTAGCCGACCATCGCATTCGGGATCTGATATGCGGTTTTGGTGTCGGGGAAGGTCTTCTTGACCAGGCTGGTCGCGATCTCCTTCGGCGTCCGGCCGCTCGCGGGCGTGCTGAAGAGTTGCAACGTGCCGCCGTCGCCGGCGGTGAACTCGGCCGTCACTCCATTCGGGTTCTGGGTGATCTTGTAGGCGGTGCCCTCGGCCGGGTAGGAAACGGAGAAGCTGCCATCCGCGGCCGTGAAACGGGGGTTGGTGGTCACCGGGGTACCGGTCGGAGGACTGCCGCACTCAGGTGGGCACATGAACCGCGCTGACGGTTTCGTCACGATGCCCGATAACCCGACCAGCGCCACCACCACCACCGCGATGGCGATACCCCAGGTGGCCGCCAGCCGCAGATGCGACGTCCGATGCGGCGCCTCGGCGGCGTAGGAACCCGCCGGGACGGCGTAACCAGGGAAAAACTCCTGTCGTGGCGTGGTAGGCGCGCTCATTGCTGCTCACCTGCTGGACCTTCTGTGGCAGTTCCCTCTATGGCAGTGCGCACCGGCCGCAGTTCCCGGCGCGCCGTTCGCGAGGACCGCGACGATGCGTGGGTGGCGGCACCACAGGCGGGGCAGAACGGCATATCGGGAACCACGTGTCCGCAGTGCGGGCACAGAATCGGCTGATCGGAGTGGACCTCGTCATGCGCCTCGTGCAGCAGTGCCAGATGCAGGCCGATGCGCAGCGCCAGCAGCGCCACGGCGGCGACGACCAGATGGCAGGCCAGCTGCAGGAGCTGCGGCATGTTGACCACATCGATGAGCCCCAGCGACATGTACACCAGCAGCACAATCAGACCGAAAGACAGCAATACCGCCCGAACCAGTCCGGGGTGCTGATCGGCTTTGCTCGGCGGCCGCTGGAACCACAGGGCGGCGCCGATCAGTCCGCCGGCTGCTGCGGCGGTCAACGGCATGGCTATCCCGCGGATACCGGCCTCCACCAACAGGCCCTCCATCGGGCGGGCGCGGGCGATCATGCCCGTCGCGAACTGCGGCGCAAGCCGCGTCAGGGTGGCGGCGCCACCGAAGGCGAGCGCACCCAGTGCGCCGATCATGAAGCCGTCCAATGCCTCTCGGTCAGTCGGTTGGGTGAACCGGACCAGGACCGCAGGCATGAGCGCCAGGATCGCACTGCCCAATGGGACGCCTAGCCCCTCCCGCATGAGTCGGGTGGCCGCGACACCGCTGCCGAGGGGAATACCGTAGGAACGCGCCACCATGGCCCCGGTGAGCAGCACCCAGCAGACACCAAGACCGATACCCAGTACCGCGGTGAGGACCAGAATATTTGGCGCTATATCGCGGTGGGCATCGATTTCATGCAGGTAGAGCACGAACAGGAACGGCAGCCCCAACGCGGCGACCGCGATCAGCGCCGCGGGTAACCGCAACACCGCGAAGACGACCAGCGCGACCACCACGATGAGCAGCGCGATCCGGAACGGCGCACGCGACTTCGCAGGCAGATGCGGGAACAGCGAACTGGCCACCGACGGCAGCAGCAGGTGCTCTCCGGGCGCCGATGCGAAAGCGCGCATGCGCAACCAGGTGGGACCATTGCGCTTGTGCTCGTCTAAGGGCAGGCCGCACAACCCGCAGTACTCGCCTGCGGGAACGTCGACCCGACACACCGGGCATTCGGTTACCGGCACTGGCGGTTCCTGCGGGTTCTCCGTGTCGTCTCCGGTGCTCACTGGACCACCGCCTGGGCGATCAGCAGGTTGCGCACCAGATTGTCGACGTCGGGGGTACCGAGTCCGGTGACGAGGTCGTAGCCGGGCGCCGCCGAACTGACCGCGTTGCCGCCGAGGACGACATCGCGGAAGGACGGCAAGCGGGAACCCATGGCCGCCACCCCGTACAGCAGCGGGTTGAGGTCGCCGATCAGTCGGCCACCGTTTTCGACCATGTACTGGTCCATCACCGCGGTCATCCCGGCCCAGATGGGGGCAGCCTGGGAGGTGCCGCCGCCGACGAGAACCTGCTGTTTGAAGACGATTTTCACCCCGGTGAACGCGTCGGCAACCGCGGACACATCGGGCACCAACCGCCGGTCGGGACTGGTATCCGGCAGGACCGCCTGCTGCCAGGACGGTCGGTCGAACAGCGAGGACACCCCGCCGCCGGTGCCCTGGGACAGCGGCACATCGAACCAGGCCTGCTCCGCGAGCCAGTCACCTTTGTCGTTCGTCGACAACGTGGTCCCACCGACATTGGTCATCTCCGGCAGCGAGGCCACCGCATCGAGCCCGACATCGTCATCGGACGGGGCCGCCGACCAGTCCTGGCCGCCCTTGCATTCCAATCCGGCCAGATCGCCACTGGCATTGAAGGCCGTGGTGCCATGGGATTGCGCCGTGGTCAGCGCGGAGCGCACTGGCATGAGATCGGCGGCGGTCAGCAGCTTGTCGCAACCCCAGCCGATGGAGAAGCTCCACACCGCGCCGGGGAACTGCTCATCCACCGATTCCAGCAGCTGGCCGATTTTTTCGTACGGGCCGTCACCGGTGACGGTCGGCCTGGCGTTGACGAAAACTTTCTTGGCATCAGGTGCGATCGCATGCGCCACTTCGAGATCCATCGTGGTCTCGCCGCTGCGCTGGGTGGGCATGTCGCCGACCACTTGCGGCGTGAACTTCGGCAGATCAAAACTGGTGGCGAACAAATCCAGGTCGGCCTGATCAAAACCATCGAACCCGAAAATGACGATGGTGGTGCCTTTGCCGGTGTAGCCGCCCGCCGTCAACGGTGCCACGTTGTAGGTGTTCCGCAAGGCGGTCGGCGCCAGACCCTGATCCGGGACATCAAGGGGCACAGGGGCAATCGTGGGCAGCGACATGTGATGCGGTGTGTAGCTCATGATCCGGCCCAGACCGGAGACCACGGTACGCAGGTTCGCCGGTACCGCAGGCTGTTGTGGTGACGCGTAGAAGACCTGGCCCTGCTGTCCGCGGTAGTCGTGCACCTCCACGCCGAGCGCCTTACTCACGTCATCGGGTGCACCCTCGACAATCGCCCAGTCATCGCCGGGACGCCAACGCACCGAGAGCCCGACATCCCTGGCCCAGACCATCAGGTCATTGGGCTTGGCGGTATCGCGCAGGGCGGCAGTCAACTGCACTTCCTCGGCGGTCGCCGGGCCGAGATCGGTTGATGCGCCGAGTAATAGCGCGTACGGACCCCCGATAATGCCGCCGTCGTCGCGGGCCTCGTCGCTGATACCGGCACGAATATCACCCGAGAACACCAACGCACCCGCCAGCACCACGGCGCAGACGATCGCCAGATAACGCTGCCAGGAACGGCGCCACACCGTCATCGCCGCGCGCCGCCTTCAGATCGTCGGTTGACCCTCGTGCGGTCGGTGCTAGTTATCGCCAGGGATGGCCGTCGCCGGTGTCGGCGCCTTGACCGTGGGCGTGAACTTGTTACCGCCACCGGGTTCGAGGCCTTTCTCCGTCGGCGACACCGAGGGTGCGGTGGTCGTCGTCGTGGTTGTGGTCGACGGGGATTCTTCTGAGCCGCCACCGCAGGCTGACAGGGCGCCCATCGCAACCAATGCGAGTGCGCCAACACCGGCCGCAACGCGGCGGCGGGCCATCCGAGTCGGCTTCATGATCAATTCCCATCTATCCGCAAGCAGCGAGGTCGCCTCCCCGACAGATCACGGTGACCCGAACTCTAGTTGGCCGCTTCGGCAATTGCACGCAGAACTACGTGGGTAGCCCACCAATGACCTCCCTAGTGAGCGACAGATCGCCAAAGATTGGTAAAACAGCTGCTCAGCGGCCTGTGCCGACCATTCTGCCGATCGCGAACATTGCGTCTGACCGTGCCAGTCAACAGCGCCGACACCTTCGCTATCGATCGCGGTAATCTTTGCCTGATGTCGCGGGGTAATGACGCAGTTGGCGAGGGGCTACGCGAACGCAAGAAGCGTCGGACCCGCGACAATCTGGTCGATGCAGCGCTCGCGCTGTCCGAACGCCAGGGGTACGACCGGACCACGGTGGAGCAAATCGCCTATGCGGTTGACGTTTCACCCCGGACCTTCACCCGCTACTTCCCGACGAAGGACAGCGTCATCCTGTCCGTACTGGAGAAGGTGACCGCCGAGGTGCAGGCAGAGCTGGCCCGCCAGCCCACCGACGTGCCCCCATTCGAGGCACTGCTCGCCGCGAGCCTCACGGTGATCGCACAGGCCAGGCGCGGTGCGGGGCCGATGAGCGGTCAGCGGATCCTGTCGTTTTTACGAACGTTGAACAACTCACCGGCCTTGCAGAGCCCAGCCACCGACGTTCGACGGCACGGAATCGGCGACGCGATGGCGAAGCGGCTCAGGGTCAGCGCCGACGATCGCGCCGTCAAACTGATCAGCACGGTCTGGGCGGCCATCATCGCCAACGCCTGGGGCGCCCTCGGCACACCCGCCGGGCCACAGATCAGCTCTGCCGAGAGCCTTCCGGACCTGATGTCTCGACGGCTGGTGGATACGTTTGCCGAGTTCGCCGATGTCACCCGAGGGCTGTCGAAAACCTTCTGAGCCCGCCACTGCGCCGCGCGGACCGGCCACCCCGACGGTATCGACCGACAGTGCTGTGTACATACTCGCAATACTGTCTACCTTGCCGATGATCTACAGAGCGATCTAAGGAGTGTCGATGACCGCCACGTCCGCCAACAGCCCCCTCAAGGTGATCCAGTGGACCACTGGCAACATCGGGCGCCGATCATTGCACGCCATCATCGGCAGGCCGGATATGGAACTGGTCGGGGTGTACGCACATGGCGCGGACAAGGTCGGGAAGGATGCGGCGGAGTTGGCCGGCTGGCCGGAACCCACCGGCGTGCAGGCCACCAACGATATCGACGCGCTACTCGCACTGCAGGCGGATGCCTGCTGTTACAACCCGTTGTGGCCGAAGATCGACGAACTCGTCGCATTGCTGGAATCCGGCGTCAATGTCTGTACCAGCGCGGCCTGGATCACCGGGGGTAAACAAACCCCGCAGGACCGCGAGCGCATCCTGACTGCCTGTGAGACAGGCAAATCGACCATCTTCGGCAACGGCGCGCATCCCGGTATGACGAATATGGTCGGCATGGTGTTGACCGGTTCGTGCGAGCGCGTCGACGAGATCAGGATCACCGAGTCGGTGGACTGTTCCACCTATGAGTCGGCGGACACCCAGTCGGCGATGGGTTTTGGCCAGGATCCCGAGACGCCAGGGCTGGCCGAAAGTGTGCGACAGGAAAGCGAAGTCTTCGCCGAGTCGGCCGCCATGATGGCAGACGCCATCGGAGCAGATCTCGACAAGCTGACCTTCGACGTCCAATTCACCCCCGCCACTGGTGATTCCGACCTCGGATTCATGAAGATCCCTGCCGGTACCGTGGGTAGTGTCTACGGGTACCACCGCGGCTGGGTCGGTGAGCGCAACGTCGTCAGTGTCGGGTTCAACTGGACGATGGGTGATCACGTCACACCACCAAAGCCCCTCGAACACGGCCATGTCATCCAGGTGTTCGGGATGCCCAATATGCGCACCGTGTTGCACTGCCTGCCACCGAAGGACTGGACCGAACCCGGGTTCATGGGACTGGGCATGATCTACACGGCGATGCCGGTCACCAATGCGGTGCCATCGGTGGTCGCGGCCAGGCCCGGCATCGTGACGCTGGCCGATCTGCCACCGGTGACGGGCCGTTTTCGCGGCTAGTCCGGGATGTCCAGTGCCACTGCGACTGCGCCCGCCCCGACGTGCAACGCCAGCACCGGCCCCAGGTCGGTGATGATGATCGGCTCGGTATGGGCCGGAAGCCGGGTCCGTAGCGCATCGGCCACTTCAGCGGCCCCTTCTGGATTCGCCACATGGTGCACAGCAAGCCGGACGGGCCGGTCGCCCGCGAGCTGACACACCTGCTCGAGCATCGCTGCGGTCGCCTTGGTCGCCGTTCGGACCCGTTGGGCCAGAACGAGTTTACCGTCGTCGATGCGCAGTAGCGGCTTGAGCGACAGCGCGCTGCCGAGCCACGATGTGCCGCGGCCGATCCGACCACTGCGCCGCAGGTTGTCGAGCCGGTGCACGACGATATAGCTGTGCCCCCTACCCACCGCCGAAAGCGCCTCGTGGGCAACGGTATTCAGATCAGCGCCGGTGGCAGCCGATCGCGCCGCAGCCAAAGCGACGAATCCGGTGCCCATCGCCGCCGATTTCGAATCCACCACGACGATGCCCACGCCAAGCTGTTCGGCGACCTGCTGCGCGGCACCGCAGGTGCCGGACAGGGCCGCGGAGATGTGCACCGCCACCACCCCGTCGCCACCGCTGGCCACCAGCGCTCGCTCGTAGGCCGCGCAAAGCTCAGTCGGGGTGGCACCCGCGGTGGTGGCGTTGCGCTCGTGGATATCCGCGGGCACCTCGTCGACGCCGTCGCGCAGATCGGTGCCGTCGACCAGAATATGCAGGGGCACAACCCGAATACCCCACTGCTGGGTCAGATCGGCTGGTAACCGCGATGACGAGTCGGTGACGACGACCACGGCCATCGCTCAGCCGGCCGTCTCTGGGTGTGCCTGGGCCTGGGCCTGGGCCAGCGCTTTGAGCATCAGCTCGGCCACCGCCTGATGGGCAGCGAAATTCCAGTGGATCCCATCGGGATTGCCGTCACCGCCGTAGACATGCTCAGCGACTGCCGCCTTCAAATCGACCAGCGGTACGTCATGTTCGGCCGCCCAGGCGGTGATCGCTGCAACGGTACCCGCCCGGCCGCGGTGCGAGTGGCCGTAGGCGTCGGCGACGTGCACGCTCGGCAGCGTAGCCACCATCGGGATCCCGGGCCTGTTGAAATCGATAGCACCACGGGTCATTTCGAGGTACTCGACGCTCAGATGCGGTGGCAGCGCGGACCGGGCGATCGGCGAGAGCCGGGGCTGTAACCAGCCGTGCCCGTCGCGGACCCAGCGCCGCAGCCACGGCGGACGGACATAGCGGATCAGCTCACGCAGCGCGGTCGGCACCGGCGATGGCAACGAGTCCATCCCACTGGTCGCGAACACCACCGCACCCGCGCGCGGCAGCGCTGCCCACGACCGCGGGTCCTGAGTGGCCGCCCACCACACATCGCGGCAGGTCCAGCCGATCCGGCCGATCAGCTCCAAATCCCAACCAAGCGCAGTGGCAACGATATTCGGCCAGATTCTGGGGTCGTCGGCGGGCAGTCCCCCGGTCGGGCCGTAATAGGCCAGCGAGTCGGCGAAAACCAGCAGCGTACGCCGAGCGGGGGGCGTCGGCTCAGAGCACATCGTTGGCAACCTGTGCCGACGCGTTCCACACGTCCAGACGCCACTTCACTCCGGAGAGGTCGGCATCGGCGGCGGAATGCCCGGACAGCTGCACCCAGCTGGCGTTACCCATGCCCCCGAGGATGGGCCAGTTATCGACAGGAAGATCGAGCAGGGCGGCGGTCAGTGCCGCGATCAGACCGCCGTGCGCCACCAGCACCACCGGGCGCTCAGGCGCCCCACCGTCAGCGGACCCCCATTCGCCAAGGGACTCGACCAGCTCGGCGACCAACGGGACACTGCGGTCGGCGACGTCGACCCGGCTCTCGCCGCCATGCGGCGCCCACCGGGCGTCGTCACGCCAGGCCACCCTCGCCCCCGGAGCTACCCCGTCGACGTCGATGTGGGTCAGTCCCTGCCAGTCGCCGAGGTGTGTTTCGCGCAGCCGGGTGTCGAGGCCGACCGGGAGTCCGCTGCGCTCCCCTAGCGCTGCGGCGGTGTCCGAGGCGCGGCGCAGGTCCGAGGACACGATCAGCAGGGGTTGGCGCTTGGCCAGGATTTCGGCGGCGGCCACCGCCTGCGCCCGACCCAGGTCGGTCAGGTCGGTATCGAGCTGACCCTGCATCCGGCTGCCTGCGTTGTATTCCGTCTGCCCGTGTCGCAGCATCACCAGCCGACGAACCCGAGACGGCATGGATTCGATGCTCATGTACTGGCCTCGAGATCGACCGCGATCACCGGGCAGTCGCGCCACAGCCGGTCGAGGGCATAGAAGTCACGTTCGTCGCGGTGCTGGATGTGCACGACGATGTCGACGTAGTCGAGCAGCACCCAGCGGCCTTCCCTGGTGCCCTCCCGGCGGGCCGGTTTGTAGCCGGCCGCCCGCATCTGATCCTCGACCTCGTCGACGATGGCATTGACCTGCCTGTCGTTGGCGCCGGAGCCGATCACGAAACAATCGGTGATCACCAGCTGCCCGGAGACGTCGATGACGATGACGTCCTCGGCGAGTTTGTCTGCGGCGGCCTTGGCGGCCACGGTTGCCATGGTGATGGCTTCATCATTTGCAGTCATGGCATGTCCTGTTTCGTCGGCGTGGACTGGGTGGGTCGGTTGAGGCCGCCGTTGCCGGCAGCGTCGTCTCGGTACAGGCCGCGTTTCGACACGTACTGGACCACCCCGTCGGGCACCAGATACCAAATGGGATGCGATTGTGCGGCCCGTCGGCGGCAATCGGTCGAGGAGATGGCCAGTGCCGGGATCTCCACCAGCGACAGTGCGTCGGCGGGCAACTCGGCCATGGCGGCGGCGATGTGTTCGCCGTTGAGTTCGAAACCCGGCCTGCTGACTCCGACGAACCGGGCCATCGAGAAGAGGTTCTCCCAGTTCTGCCATGACAGGATCGACGCCAGCGCATCGGCGCCGGTGATGAAGTAGAGATCGGTGTCGGGGTTCAGTGCTTGCAGGTCACGCAGGGTGTCGGTGGTGTACGTCTTGCCGCCGCGGTCGATGTCGACCCGGCTGACCGAGAAGCGCGGGTTGGATGCGGTGGCGATGACCGTCATCAGATAGCGGTCCTCCGCGGCCGTGACGTAGCGACCGTGTTTTTGCCAGGGCTGCCCGGTCGGCACGAACACCACTTCGTCGAGTCCGAACCTGTCGGCGACCTCACTGGCCGCGACTAGGTGACCGTTGTGGATGGGGTCGAATGTCCCACCCATCACGCCCAGTCGTCTCGGCCGCGGGCCGCCTGTTTGCACGGTAGGCCAGCTTACTGGAGCCCGTCCCCAGGTCAGGTCTGGCCGCTGGCGGGGCAGCGGCAGGCGAAATCAGACCGGCAACAGCTTGTCGACCACACTGGCGAGTTGTTTGGCCGAACGGCACTCGTGAATCGGGATGACACCTTCGTATCTGGGCACCGCGGAATCGCCGCTGCCCCACAGATGTCTGGGTTCGGGATTGAGCCAGTGCGCATGCCGGCTGGCGCTGACCATCTGGGTCAGCAGCTCCACCTCGGGATTGCGGTAGTTGTTTCGGCCGTCGCCCAGCACCAGCAGCGAACTGCGCGGCGAGAGCACATTGGGGAACTGGTTCAGAAACGACACGAAGGCGTGGCCGTAGTCGCTGTGGCCGTCGCGGGTGTAGACGCGCGCTTCGCGGGTGATCCGCTGGACCGCGACGGCCAGGTCGGCGTCGGCACCGAACAAATGGGTCACCTCATCGGTGGTGTCGATGAACGCGAAGACCCGGACCCGCGAGAACTGCTGGCGCAGCGCATGCACCAGCAGCAGCGTGAAGTGACTGAAGCCGGCCACCGAACCCGATACGTCACAGAGCACCACCAGTTCGGGCCTGGCCGGTCGGGGTTTGGCCAACACGACGTCGATCGGCACCCCGCCGGTCGACATCGACTTGCGCAGCGTCTTACGCAGATCGATCTGCCCGTGCCGGTGCCGGCGCCGCTTGGCGGCCAGCCGGGTGGCCAGGGTGCGCGCCAGCGGTTGCACGACGCGGCGCATCTGACGCAGCTGCTCGCCGGAGGCCCGCAAAAACTCGACGTTCTCGGCCAGCTGCGGGATGCCGTACATCTGCACGTGGTCACGGCCCAGCTGTTCGGCGGTGCGCCGCTTGGTCTCGGCCTCGACCATTTTGCGGATCTGGGTGATCCGCTGTGCGGCAAGGGCTTTGGCGATCTGCTCCTGCGTCGGGCTGGGCTCGTCACCGTAGGGTGCCAGCAACCCGGCCAGCAACTTGCCCTCGAGTTCGTCAAGTCCCATGGCGCGCAGCGCCTGATAGGACGAGTACGAGGGCCCCCGACTGGAGTTGTAACGGCCGTAGGCCTCGACGATCTGGGCGATCATCGCCATCAGTCGGTCGTCGAGGCCGGCCAGGTCTTCGTTGTCGTTGAGCAGGTCGAGCAGCATGCCCCGCATGGCTTCGGCGTCCTCGGGCGGTAACCCTTGCGGCGCATCGGAGTCGTCGTCGCTGTCATCTTCGTCGGAGATGACCGTGCGATCGCCCAACGCGGCCGGCCACCACAGGTCGAACATCGCATCGTAGGTCTCACGATGATCGGCCCGGCGCAACACCGCACACGCCAGGCCCTCTCGCAGCACTTCGCGGTCACCGAGCCCGAGAGTGGCCAGCACCTGGCCGGCGTCGACCGTCTCCGAAGGACCGACCGAAATACCGTGCGCGCGCAGTCCTTCGACGAATCCGACCAGATGGCCCGGCAACCCGTGGGGGGCCAGCGGCTGTGCGGGGCGGGTGCGTCGAGTCGCCATCAGTTCAGCCTGAGCTCACTGGTCGCGCGTTGCTGATCGGACTGGTGTTTGAGGATGACGCCCAGCGTCTGGGCCACCGTCGCATCATCGATGGTGTCCATGCCCAGCGCCAGCACGGTGCGTCCCCAGTCGATGGTCTCGGCGACCGACGGCACCTTCTTGAGTTGCATGTTGCGCAGCACCCCGATGATGCGGACCAGCTCCTCGGCCAGCTTCTCCGGCAGCTCCGGCACCCGCGACAGCAGGATGCGACGCTCCAGATCGGCATCGGGAAAGTCGATGTGCAAGAACAGGGCCCGCCGTTTGAGCGCTTCGGACAGCTCCCTGGTGGCGTTCGAGGTCAGGATGACCAGCGGTCGCCGGGTGGCGGTGATGGTGCCCAACTCCGGCACGGTCACCGCGAAATCGGAGAGCACCTCCAGCAGGAGACCCTCGATCTCGATATCGGCCTTATCGGTCTCGTCGATCAGCAGCACCGTCGGCTCGGTACGCCGGATCGCCGTCAGCAGCGGTCGCGACAGCAGGAACTCTTCGGAGAAGACGTCCATCTTGGTCTGATCCCAGTTATCGGAACCGGATTGGATCCGCAGGATCTGCTTGGCGTGGTTCCACTCATAGAGCGCACGTGCCTCGTCCACACCCTCGTAGCACTGCAGGCGGACCAGTTCGGACCCCGTCGCCTGGGCGATCGCCCGCGCCAGCTCGGTCTTGCCGACACCGGCCGGGCCTTCGACGAGCAGGGGCTTCCCGAGCCGGTCGGCCAGGAAAACCGCGGTGGCCGTGGCGGTATCAGGAAGATAGCCGGTTTCGGCCAGCCTGCGCGCGACGTCGTCGATATCGGCGAACAACGGCGTAGGAGGTGCGGGGGTGTCCAAGATTGGTGAGCTCCTTCTTCTGCGACCGGTCGGGTTAGACCGGTCGGGTGTGGCCGTCTCCCCAGACGATCCACTTGGTCGAGGTCAATTCCGGCAGCCCCATGGGGCCGCGGGCGTGCAACTTCTGGGTGGAGATGCCGATCTCGGCGCCGAAGCCGAACTGTTCACCATCGGTGAACGACGTCGACGCGTTGACCATCACCGCGGCCGCATCCACCTGTTCGGTGAATTGTTGTGCCGCAGCAAGATTGGTGGTCACGATGGCCTCGGTGTGACCCGTCCCGTATTCGTTGACATGCTCGATGGCCGCATCGAGTCCGTCGACGACGGCCAGCGCGATATCCATCGAAAGGAACTCGGCCCGCAACTCTTCTTCGGTCGGGTCGACATGCACGCTCACCCCGGCGTCCTGCAGCGCACCCAGCAGCCGCGGCACGGCGATATCGGCGACCGCCTGATCGATCAGCAGGGTTTCGGCGGCATTGCAGACACTGGGGCGCCGGGTCTTCGAGTTCAGCAGAATCCGTTCGGCCATATCGAGATCGGCTGCCGAATGGACGTAGACATGGCAGTTGCCGACCCCGGTCTCGATGGTCGGCACCAACGCGTCCCGCACCACCGCGTCAATCAGACCTGCTCCCCCACGTGGGATCACGACATCGACGAGCCCGCGAGCCCGGATCAGATGGGTGACCGTGGAGCGGTCCACGCTGGAGAGCAACTGCACCGCATCGGCAGGCAGGCCTTCGGCGTCCAGCGCTCCGCGCAGTGCGAACACCAATGCCTCGTTGGATCGCGCCGCCGACGAACTCCCGCGCAGCAGAACAGCATTGCCGGATTTCAGGGTGAGGCCGAAAGCGTCGACGGTGACATTGGGCCTGCCCTCGTAGACGATGCCGATCACCCCGAGGGGTACCCGCTGCTGACGAAGTTGCAGTCCGTTGGGCAGCGTCCGGCCGCGCAGCACCTCACCGATCGGGTCGGGCAGACCGGCAACCTGCCGCAGTCCCGCGGCAATACCGTCGACCCGTTGCGGGTTGAGCGCCAGCCGGTCGAGCATCGCCTCTCCAGTGCCCGCCGCGCGGGCGGTTTCCAGATCCTCGGCGTTGGCGGCCAGGATCTGATGCGCGTGAGCCAGTACCGCATCCGCGGCCGCGTGCAGAGCACGATCCTTGGCGGTGGTGGTCAGCGACGCCAGCGTTCGGGCGGCCACCCGGGCACGCCGGGCAGCGTCGTGCACGGAGTCACGCAACTCCGGGGTCAGTTCCGAAAGCAGCGATGCTTGCAGAGTCATTACCGCAGCTTAACGGGCTTGCCACGCGACGGCAGAGCGCACCCCGATCGCGGCGGTCGGCCCCGGTAAGTTCTCCGGCATGACTGATTTTCGCGGTCAAGATTACAGCGGTCCAACTGTCGGCCCGGAGGTCGTCGAGGTCTATCGGGCCGCCGCGCACGGTTTCGCCGGCCTGGTCCGGGTGATTCCTGCCGACCGTTTCGACGGCCCCGGCCTCGGTGAGTGGGACCTGCGGGCGCTGGTCGGGCACACTTCCCGGTCGCTGACCACCGTCATCACCTACCTGGACATCCCCGCTGACCGTGTCGAGATCCCCGGTCCCGAGGAGTACTACCGGCGAGCGGCGGCCATCGCGGCGGCGGAGGGCGCTGGCGTTCTCGACCGCGGTCGACGGGCGGGTGCCGAACTCGGCAACGATCCGGCCGCCGCCGTCGCCGCCCTGGCCACCGAGGCGCTGGCGAAACTCGACGGCCGGGGCGACGATCTGATTTCCGTCCTGGGCGGCGCCGGGATGCGATTGTTCGCCTATCTGCCGACCCGGGTCTTCGAATTGGCCGTGCACAGCCTCGATATCGCCGACGCCACCGGCCTCGAGTTCGAGCTACCCGAGGAGGTACTGATGGCGACTACCACCCTGGCTGCGCGCATCGCGGTGGTACTCGGTCACGGCCAGCCGGTGCTGCGGGCGCTGACCGGCCGCGCGCCATTGCCGCTGTCGTTCTCGGTGACCGCGTGACCACCGTGCCCCGCGCTCGGGTGTGCGTCGTCGGCAGCGTGAACATGGACTCCGTATTTGCCGTGCCGACGCTGCCGACACCCGGGGAGACCGTGCTGGCCACCTCGGCGCAATCGCTGCCCGGCGGCAAGGGCGGCAACCAGGCGGTCGCGGCGGCCCGGGCGGGTGCCGATGTGCAGTTGGTGGCCGCGGTCGGCGGCGACGGGCATGCCGCACAGTTGCGTGCCCACCTGCAGGCCAACGGCGTCGGACTCGACGGGCTGGTGACGCTGCCGGGGCCCAGCGGTACGGCGGTCATCGTCGTCGACGCAGAGGCCGAGAACACGATCGTCGTCGCACCGGGCACCAACGCCCACCTGACGCTGGATTCGCCCGTGTTACGCGAGATCGTCGCCGACTGCGATGTGCTGTTGGTGCAGTTGGAGATTCCGATTGCGACGGCACTCGCCGCTGCCCGTCAAGCGCGGTCTGCGGGGGCCGTCGTGATCGTCAACGCCTCACCGGCGGGCGCCGATTCATCCGGACTGGCCGATCTCGCCGGGGTTGCCGACGTGGTGATCGTCAACGAGTCCGAGGGCCGGGCCTGGCAGTGGCCGGTACCGCATCTGGTGACTACCCGCGGCGAGCGGGGCGCCACCTATCTGCATGACGGCCAGGAGACCGCGATACCCGCACCCCCGGTCGAAGCCTTCGATACGACCGGGGCGGGAGACGTGTTCGCCGGTGTGCTGGCTGCGGGCTGGACCGCTGACCGCCACCATGCGCTGCGCCGGGCGTGCGCGGCAGGTGCGTTGGCGACGTTGGTCGCCGGTGCCGGTGACTGTGCGCCGTATGACGAATCGATCGAGGACGCGCTGGCGCCGGACTGAGGTGACAACTGTTGTCGTTATAGTCAGGTCGCACATACCTGCCGAGGAGACGCGATGTCAGCACCCACCCCTGCACCGGACGCTCCACGCCCCCCGGACGGCGACTGGTTGGGCACCCCGTTCCTGCGATTCGAACGCCGCGGGCCGCTGGCCATCGTCACACTGGACCGGCCGCAGGCCCGCAACGCGATGACCCCGGCGATGTACTTCGGAATCCGCTATGCCGTCAGCCATGTCGACGCCGACCCGGACCTCGCCGGGCTGCTGCTGACCGGGACCGGTGACGTCTTCGCACCCGGCGGAGACCTCGGCGGTGGCGGTGGCATCGATGACTGGATGAACTTCGGCGGCGCCGGTTTCGGGTTGGACATCCTGCCGTTCGACACGCTTCGCCAATCGTCGAAGCCGGTGGTGGCTGCCGTGAACGGCCTGTGCCAGGGCGGCGGGCTACAAATCGCACTATGCAGCGATATGGCGGTGGTCAGCGACCGCGCCACGTTCCGGGTCCCTGAGCTCTACCGCGGCATCGCCGATACCTACTACAGCCATATGCTGGCCCGGCTGATCGGCCCGGTTCGCACCCGCGACCTGATGTTCACCGGACGCGTGCTGACGGCCCAGGAAGCGCTCGACTGGGGTTTGATGGCCCGCATGGTCCCGCACGACGAGCTGTTGGATACGGCCGCCGACGTGCTGGCTCAATGCGCCAGGACCGCCCCGGTGGCACGGGCGGTGGTCAAATCGAGTCTGGACAACTACATCGGGCTCTATGACCGCATCGGGATGCAGACCAGCCTGGGTGCGCCCGAATCGATCGAAGGGTTCATGGCCTTCAAGGAACGACGGTCACCGTCTTGGGTGCATCCCGATCTTCGGATCGACGGCCGACTCTAAGGCTCTGGTCGCGCTCCTCCTCATCGCTCGTTCCTCGCTCTGCATCGGTCGCGCTCTGAGGCTCTGGTCGCGCTCAGGACTCCGGGACGTTGCGCTCGATCTCGTCGAGCCAGATCCGCGCGGACATATCTGACGGTGCCCGCCAGTCCCCACGCGGTGACAGGGCGCCCCCGGCCGAGACTTTCGGCCCGTTCGGCATGGCTGAGCGTTTGAACTGACTGAACGAGTAGAACCGAGCCACGAAAACCTGTAACCAGCCGCGGATCTCGGCGAGGGTATAGGCCGGCCGCCTGTCCAGCGGGTAGCCCAAGGGCCAGTGCCCCTCGTCGGCATCGCGCCAGGCATGCCAGGCCAGGAACGCGACCTTCGACGGGCGGTACCCGTAACGAAGTATCTGGAACAACGAGAAGTCCTGCAGCACATACGGTCCGACTTTGGCCTCGCTGCTTTGAATCTCCTCGTCCTCCCCGACCGGCACCAACTCAGGCGTGATCTCGGTGTCCAGTACCGACTGCAGCACCCGGTCGACCTCGTCTTCGAACTGTCCCGAAGAGATGACCCAGCGGATCAGATGCTGGATCAAGGTCTTCGGGACGCCGCCGTTGACGTTGTAATGCGACATCTGGTCGCCAACACCGTAAGTCGACCAGCCCAGGGCGAGTTCGGAGAGATCACCGGTGCCGAGCACGATCCCGCCGCGCTGGTTGCTGATCCGGAACAGGTAGTCGGTGCGCAGCCCCGCCTGGACGTTCTCGAAGGTGACGTCGTACACCTTCTCACCGCGACCGAAGGGATGATCCATCTCTTTGAGCATCAACGTCGCGGTGTCTCGAATGTCGATCTCTTCGAATGTCACACCGAGCGCCTTACTCAGCGCGATCGCGTTGCCCTTGGTGTGGTCGCTGGTGGCAAAGCCGGGCAGCGTGAAGGCCAGAATATCGCTGCGCGGCCTGCCTTCCCGGTCCATCGCCCTGGCGGCGACGATCAACGCATGCGTGGAATCCAGGCCGCCGGACACCCCGATGACGACCTTCGGATAATGCAATGCCCGCAACCTCTGCTCAAGGCCAGCCACCTGGATGCTGTATGCCTCGTAGCAATCCTGTTGTAGCCGTGTGGGATCCGCAGGCACGAACGGAAAGCGCTCGATAGTGCGCCGCAGCCCGATATCGTCCTCGGGGGGATCGAGGGTGAACTCCACCCGCCGCACGGCGTCGTCGTCGATACCGTGATGTCGACGGTTATCGTCGAAGGTGCCCATCCGGAGGCGTTCGGAGCGCAACAGCTCGGTGTCCACATCGGCGACGCTGCGGGCCGGCCCCTTGGGGAATCGCTCGGATTCGGCGAGCAGGACGCCATTCTCGTAGATCATGGTCTGCCCGTCCCAGGCCAGATCGGTACTCGATTCGCCCTCTCCCGCAGCGGCATAGACGTAGGCGGCCAGGCAACGCGCCGATGCCGAACGGGCCAGCAGCTTGCGATCATCGGCGCGCCCCACGGTGATCGGACTACCGGACAGATTGGCCAGTACCGTCGCACCCGCCAGCGCCGCCTCGGCACTGGGCGGCACCGGCACCCACATGTCCTCGCAGATTTCTACGTGCAACACGAAGCCGGGCAGGTCGGTCGCGGCGAACAGCAGATCCGGTCCAAATGGCACCGATACCCCGCCGACGCTGATCTCGTCGTAGATGTCATCGCCGGCAGCGACCTGGCGTCGCTCGTAGAATTCGCGGTACGTCGGTAGATAGGACTTGGGCGCGACGCCGAGCACAGTGCCGCGGTGCACGACGACCGCGCAGTTGTAGATCCGGTGCCGATAGCGCAGGGGCGCCCCGACCACCAGGACCGGCAGCAGATCCGCCGATGCCGCCACGATATCGAGCAACGCGGTCTCCACCGCCTCAAGCAGCGTGTCCTGGAGCAGAATGTCGTCGATCGAGTACCCGGACAACGTGAGCTCGGGGAACACCGCCAGCGCGACACCGTCGTCGTGGCATTCGCGGGCGGTCTGCAGGACTGCCTGCGCGTTCGCCGCAGGGTCCGCGATCGTCGTGTGCAGCGTGCAGGCGGCGACCCGAACGAACCCGTGGCGGTACGCGGAGAAGAAGCTCACCTCTCCAGTATCTCCTGAGACCCCTGCTCACAGCCCCATTGGGCTGGTTTGGGTGGCTCGGCGCTACTCTCGATGGGGTGGAAGCACCCGAGCTCGTCGCGCTGTTGGACGGTCGCACCATCGCCGTTCTCACCGGTGCCGGCATGTCGACCGACTCGGGAATCCCGGACTACCGGGGACCGGATTCGCCGCCGAGCAATCCGATGACCATCCGCCAGTTCACCTCCGATCCGGTTTTCCGGCAGCGATACTGGGCTCGCAACCATGTGGGCTGGCGCCATATGGACTCCACCCTGCCCAATGCCGGACATCGGGTGCTGGCCGGTCTTGAGCACGCCGGGGTTGTCACCGGACTCATCACCCAGAATGTCGATCTACTGCACACCAAAGCAGGCAGTCGGGCCGTGGTGAACTTGCACGGCACCTACGCGCAGGTGGTGTGCCTGTCCTGCGGGCTGACCATGACGCGCGCCGAGCTGGCCACGGAGCTGGAAGCACTGAACCCGGGGTTCATCGAACGCGCCGAACAGGTCGGCGGGATCGCCGTCGCGCCAGACGCCGACGCCATGGTCGAGGAGACCTCGACGTTCCGGTATCTGGACTGTCCGCGCTGTGGCGGGATGTTCAAACCCGACATCGTCTACTTCGGCGAGAATGTGCCCAAAGACCGTGTCACCCAGGCATATTCGATGGTCGACGCCGCCGATGCGCTCCTGGTGGCCGGCTCGTCGCTGACGGTGTTCTCCGGCTACCGATTCGTGCGGCACGCCGCCGCGCACGCCAAACCCGTCGCCATCATCAACCGTGGCCCCACCCGCGGTGACGACCTGGCGACCGTCAAGGTCAACAGCGGGTGCTCGGAGATGCTGGCGCTGCTCGCCGACGAGCTCTCCCCCGCGATTTCGGCGCGCTGAGCCGCGCTGAGCGCGGGTTTGCGCGCCCGGATCACCAGGTGCAGGGCATCGACCGGATGGCGTGGATGAAGTTACCGGGAACGTAGGCCGGATCGCCCGCCGCAATATCGGGCAACTGCCGCAGCAGCTCGCCGAACAGGGCCCGCAGCTGGGTTCTGGCGACGTGCGCGCCAAGGCAGAAGTGCCTACCGCCGCCGCCGAACCCGAGGTGCGAGTTCGGTGTTCGGCCGAGATCGAATCGCTCTGGGTGGTCGAACACCTCGGTGTCCCAGTTGCCGGACGAATAGAACATCACCACCTTCTCCCCCGCGGCCACCTGCTGACCGCCGAGCTCGATGTCTGTCGCCGCCGTGCGGCGGAAGGTCATCACCGGGCTGGCCCACCGCACGAACTCCTCGACCGCACCACCGATCCGGCCATCGAAATCCTCACTCAGCCAAGCACGTTGGTCCGGGAAGTCGGTCAGCGCTTTCATCGCGTGACTGCTCGTCTGCCGGGTGGTGTCGTTACCGGCCACCGCCAGCAGAACGAAGAACGCGGACACCTCGAAATCGGAGAGCCGGTCACCGTCGACCTCGGCATGCACCAGGGCGCTGATCAGATCATCACCGGGATTCTCGCGCCGTTCGGCGGCCAGCGCGCCCGCCACCTGATGCAGATACATCTGGTTTTCCATCAGGACTTCCAGCGGGTTGCGGCCCGCCAGGAACACCGGGTCACCGGAGGACACCAGTGCGTCGGCGGCGCTTGCCACCTGTTGACGTTCGGATTCCGGAATCCCGATCATGTCCGACAACGTGCGGATGGGTAGTTCCTTCGCGCAGTGGTCCACGAAATCGGCGCCGCTGCCCTCGGATTTGAGTTCGGCCACGATGGCCGCGGCGTTGGCCTTGATCGAATCCTCGATGCGGCGGACCTGGCGCGGGGTGAATGCCGCGTGCACGAGCTTGCGGATCAGGGTGTGTCGTGGCGGGTCCATTGCCAGGAAGGACTGCGACGCCTCCAGGAGTTCCTCGGGAAAACTCTCGAACAGCACGCCTTTGCCTGACAGGAACGCCTCACTGTTACGGCTGACCGCGACGATATCGGCATGTTTGGTCACCGCCCAGTAACCCGGATCGGTGGGGTCTTGCAGCAGTGAGTCCTGCACCGGCGGATGCCAGCTCACTGGACGCTCGGCGCGCAGCACCGCGAAGGACCGTTCGCGTTCGGCCGCGGTGGTGGACCAGAACGCCCGCGACGACAGATCGATCGGGTCATAGGGGCGTGGGGTAACCGATGTGATGGAGGGCACACTCATAGTGGGTGACACTAGGTCTAGACGGTATGTCTAGTCAAGGTGTGGATCAGTCCGATACGCTGCGTGTCATGCCGTCGGTCACCCGTAAACCGCAGGCCACCCGCCAGGAACGACGCGCTGAAATCGAGCGCAGCCTGCTCGTGGCCACCGAGCGCCTGATGGGTGACGGCACCAGCTTCACCGAGCTCAGCGTCGACCGACTGGCGACCGAGGCCGGTATCTCGCGGGCCAGCTTCTACATCTACTTCGAAGACAAGGGCCAACTCTTGCGACGGCTGGCGGTCGGCGTGTTCGACGATCTGGCCGATCCCGCCCAGCGCTGGTGGAGCGTGGCAGCCCGGCGCGACCCCGCCGACGTCCGGTCGGCCATGGCCGGCGTCATCGCCGGCTATCGCAGTCATCAGCCGCTGCTGGTGGCGCTCAATGAGATGGCCGCCTACGACCCGCAGGTATCCGTTGCCTACCGGGACATCCTGACCGGCATCGTCGAACGGTTGAGCCACGTCATCTCCGACGGCCAGGCCGACGGGTCGATCCGGCCCGAACTGGACGCACGCTCCTCCGCCGATGCCCTGACGTGGATGGTCGAGCGGGCATGTCACCAGAATCTGCCGTTCACGGGTCCCGAACACGACGCCCAACTGGCCGAGACTCTGACCCAAATCGTCGTCGCCACTTTGTATCTCAAAGCGGCTTCGGCGTAACCCTTAGAGAGCAACCAGATCGTCGGCGTGCACGGCAGGGCGGCGCATCTCGGCGGGTAGATCCGAGGTCGACCGGCCCAACATGGTGGTCAGCTCACCCGCGTCATACGCCACCACACCGCGCGCGACGACGGTCCCATCGGAGGCGCGCAGCTCGACCACGTCACCGCCGAAGAACCGGCCCGTCACCGCGGTGATACCGGCAGGCAGCAAGGAACGGCGCTGTTTGACCACGGCCCGTACCGCACCGTCGTCGAGGGTAAGGCCGCCAACGGATTCCGCGGCGTAGCGCACCCAGAACCGTCGCGCCGACATCCGGGCCGGCCTGGCCGCAAACACCGTGCCCACCGACGCATCCGAGAGCGCCGCCGCCGCATCGGAGGCCGCCGCCAGCAGCACGGGCACTCCCGCATCGGCGGCCAACAGCGCCGACGACAGTTTCGACGCCATCCCGCCGGTGCCGAGACGACTGCCGCCGCCGGCTGTCACACCGTCGAGGTCCTGCGTCCCAGCTACCTCAGAGATGAAGCGCGCGTTACCCTTTCGCGGGTCGGCATCGTAGAGGCCGTCAATATCGGACAGCAGCACCAGTGCGTCGGCGCCGACCAGGTGCGCGACCAACGCCGACAGCCGGTCGTTATCGCCAAAACGGATTTCGTTGGTGGCCACGGTGTCGTTCTCGTTGACGATCGCGACCGCGTGCAGCGACCTCAACCGGTCCAGAGTGCGCTGAGCGTTGGTGTGCTGCACGCGCATCGCGATGTCATGCGCGGTGAGCAAGACCTGCCCAACGGTGCGCTGATAGCGACTGAAGGCAGTGCTCCATGAGTTCACCAGCGCCACCTGCCCCACACTGGCAGCCGCCTGTTTGGTGGCCAGATCGGTTGGGCGCCTGGTCAATCCGAGAGGTTCGAGACCCGCTGCGATCGCACCCGATGACACGATGACGACATCGGAGCCCGCCTTCATCCGCGCCTCGATGGCGTCGACCAGCTGCTGCAGCCGACTGGCGTCGAACATGCCCGCAGGTGTGGTCAGCGCGGTGGTGCCGATCTTGACGACGATGCTGCGCGCGGTGCGTACCGCTTGCCGATGGGGTGAAGGGCTGGTCACGATGCTATTCAACCCTCGTCGTGCTCGCGTCGTTTCTTTCGCGCGACCTTGCGCTCGTCGGCGCCGATCCGGTTGTTCTGCTCAATGCGAATATCGGTGCCGCGTCCGGACATCGTGACGTCGACGCCGGCAAGTGTCTGTGGTTCCCAGTCGAACGTCACGTCGCCGATGGTGACCGCACAACCAGGCTTGGCGCCCAGCTTGAGCAGCTGGTCTTCGACGCCCAGGCGGGCCAGCCGGTCGCCGAGATAGCCGACGGCTTCGTCGTTCACGAAATCCGTCTGGCTGATCCACCTTTCGGGCCGGACGCCACGAACGATGAAACCACCGGGATTCTGCGGGTCGACCTCAATGGTGAAACCGCTGCTGTTGGTGGCAACGGGGCGAATCACCGGGCGTCGGGCGGCCTGCACCGGTTGCGCCGCGCGGTAGGCCGACACCATCTCCCACAGTCCGAAGATCAACGGCCGCAGGCCTTCCTGAGCCACGGTCGACACTTCGAAGACCGGCCAGCCGCGCGCCGCGACCTCCTCGTGCACAAATTCCGCGAGCTCCCTGGCCTCGGGTACGTCAATCTTGTTGAGCACCACTGCCCGTGGCCGATCGGCGAGATCGCCCAGGGTGGTATCGCCTTGCAGGGTGGGCTGATAGGCCGCCAACTCTGCTTCCAGTGCGTCGATATCGGAGATCGGATCGCGACCCGGTTCCAGGGTGGCGCAGTCGACGACGTGTACCAATACCGCGCAACGCTCGATATGCCGCAGGAAGTCCAGGCCCAGACCACGGCCCTGCGAGGCGCCGGGGATCAGGCCGGGGACGTCGGCGACGGTGAAGGTGTGCTCGCCGGCGGAAACCACCCCGAGGTTGGGCGCCAGCGTGGTGAAGGGATAGTCGGCAATTTTGGGTTTGGCTGCCGAGATGGTCGAGACGAGCGATGATTTGCCTGCCGAGGGAAAACCGACCAGGCCGACATCGGCGACGGTCTTGAGTTCCAGAGTCAGGTCGCGCTCTTCACCCTTTTCCCCGAGGAGAGCGAAGCCGGGTGCCTTACGGGCCCGCGACGCCAAGGCCGCGTTGCCGAGGCCACCCCGACCACCAGCGGCGGCCTCAAAGGTCGTACCCGCACCGACCAGATCGGCAAGAAGCCGACCGTTCGCGTCCAGCACGATGGTGCCGTCGGGCACCCTGACCTCAAGATTCGCACCGGCCGCACCGTCGCGGTCGCCGCCCATGCCCTGCTTGCCAGAAGGGGCATCGACATGCGGGTGAAAGTGGAAATCCAGGAGTGTGTGCACCTGCGGGTCGACGACCAGCACGATGCTGCCACCCCGACCGCCATCACCGCCGTCAGGACCACCGAGGGGTTTGAACTTCTCCCGATGCACTGAGGCGCAGCCGTTTCCACCGGAACCAGCCCTGGCGTGGATGACCACCCGGTCGATAAACCGAGGCATTACAGGTCCTTTCACAGGACGAACGTGACGCTGTTGCGAAAATTATCTCGAAAACTCGCAGCGGCGTCACATGCGCGTGAAAGTCCTCGACGTGTTAGACCTCGACCGGAACGATGTTGACGGTCTTGCGACCGCGCTTGACACCGAACTCGACGGCGCCGAAGGCCGTGGCGAACAAGGTGTCGTCATCGCCACGACCGACATTGATGCCGGGGTGGAAGTGAGTGCCGCGCTGGCGGACGATGATCTCGCCGGCCTTGACGACCTGACCGCCGAAGCGCTTGACGCCGAGGCGCTGCGCGTTCGAGTCACGACCGTTGCGAGAGCTGGAAGCGCCCTTCTTGTGTGCCATGTGTTCCGCTCCCTTACTTGATGCCGGTGACTTTGAGCACCGTCAGCTGCTGCCGGTGACCCTGCCGCTTGTGGTAGCCGGTCTTGTTCTTGAACTTGTGGATGCGGATCTTGGGACCCTTGGTGTGCTCGAGGATCTCGCCGGTGACCGCGACCTTGGCCAGGGCCGAGGCGTCGGTGGTCACGGTGGCTCCGTCGACGACCAGCGCCACGGGCAGCGAAACGGAAGCGCCGGGCTCCGATTCGAGCTTCTCGATCTTGACGATGTCCCCGACCGCGACTTTGTACTGCTTGCCGCCGGTCTTGACGATTGCGTACGTCGCCATCGTTGCCTGTCCTCTGTTCGTTCGGTTCATCTGCGGGCGCGCGCCACCCGAGGGCTGCGAGCGCGGGTCTGGTTTGCGCAACGTGTTGCGAAAACTCGGTGCGGGAACGTTATTCATCCCACTGTCACCGGCTCAATTCTTCGTCAGAGCCTGGCGACAACTGCTCAAGGTTACGTGACCAGCGGCTAAAGGGTCAAACCGCCTGCCTGTGCCTTGTCACACGGGTGGACCTGCGGGTCGTGCGGCCGCGCGACGCCGCCGTGGACGACCGGCTGCCACCGCCACCGGCTGCAGCTCCTGCGGCTCGTCGGCGTCATCTGAGTCCTCGTCTGAGTCGTCATCATCGTACGAGTCGTCGTCATCGTCGTCGTCATCATCGTCATCATCGGAGTCGTCGGAGTCGTCGTCGATCACGATGACCTCGATATCTTCGTCATCGTCATCGTCGTCATCGGCGACCAGGTCGATGTCATCCTCATCGGAATCGTCGTCCTCAGAGTCCTCGTCGGAATCGTCGTCCAGATCGTCATCGGCGACTTCCCTGGCGACCTGCTGCGCGGTGCTGACGGCGGAGTCTTCGTCGTCACCGACAAAATCCTCAGACGTGGTGTCGTCGTCCTCGTCGGCGTCGCCGTCATAGTCGGCGTCGTGCTCGCCCTCAGGCTTGCCATTGGCCGCGGCCATCGCCTTGAACATCGGGTGCTCGCCGACGGTATGGGACGGCAACCGCACCACGGGCGCTTCATCCTCGGGTTTGGTGACCTTCTTGGAGCGCTTGCTTCGGCGGCTGGTGCCCGGCTCCGACTTACGCGCCGGCGCCGACTCGGAGTCCACCGGATCGCTGTGCAACACGAGGCCGCGGCCTGCGCAGTGCGGGCAGGTGGAGGAGAAGGCCTCGATCAGCCCGGTTCCGAGCTTCTTACGGGTCAACTGAACCAGGCCCAGCGACGTGACCTCGGAGACCTGATGCCGGGTGCGGTCGCGGCCCAGTGCCTCGGTGAGCCGTCGCAGCACCAGATCCCGATTGGACTCCAGCACCATGTCGATGAAGTCGATGACGATCATCCCGCCGATATCGCGCAACCGCAGCTGGCGGACGGTCTCCTCGGCGGCTTCGAGATTGTTCTTGGTGACGGTCTGTTCGAGGTTGCCACCCGCACCGGTGAACTTCCCGGTGTTGACGTCCACGACGGTCATCGCTTCGGTTCGATCGATGACCAGGGTGCCACCCGAGGGCAGCCATACCTTGCGGTCCATCGCCTTGGTCAGCTGCTCGTCGATCCGGTGCACGGCGAACACGTCGGGACCGCCGCGGGAGGCAGCGTCGTACTTGGTCAGCTTCGGCATCAGTTCCGGTGCAACGGCATTGACGTAATCGTTGATCGTCGACCAGGCGTCGTCACCGGAGACGATGAGCCCCGAGAAGTCCTCGTTGAACAGATCGCGGACGACCTTGACCAGCACATCGGGCTCTTCGTAGAGCGATACCGCGGCACCCGCGGCCTTGGCCTGAGTCTCCTTGGCGCGCGCGTCGATCTCGTTCCAACGCTCCTGCAACCGCGTGACATCGACGCGGATGTCGTCCTCTTTGACACCCTCGGATGCGGTGCGGATGATCACCCCGGCGTCGGACGGCACCACCTCACGCAGGATCTCCTTGAGCCGTTGGCGCTCGGTATCGGGCAGCTTGCGGCTGATCCCCGTCGACGATGCCCCGGGTACGTAAACCAGGTACCGGCCGGCCAGCGAGATCTGCGTGGTCAGACGGGCGCCCTTGTGTCCGACAGGGTCCTTGCTGACCTGGACGACGACGTAGTCCCCCGGTCGCAGCGCCTGTTCGATCTTGCGCTGGGCGCCACCGAGACCGGCCGCCTCCCAGTTCACTTCGCCTGCGTAGAGCACACCGTTGCGGCCGCGACCGATGTCGACGAACGCGGCTTCCATCGAGGGCAGCACGTTCTGCACGATGCCGAGGTAGATATTGCCGACGAGCGATGCAGATGCCGCTGACGTCACAAAGTGCTCGACCAGAACACCGTCTTCGAGGACGGCGATCTGGGTGTAGCGCGCACCTTCGTGCGGGGGTTCGGAGCGCACCTTGTCGCGCACCACCATCACCCGTTCGACGGCCTCGCGACGGGCAAGGAACTCGGCCTCGGACAGGATCGGGGGCCGACGGCGTCCGGCGTCGCGGCCGTCACGCCGGCGCTGCCGTTTGGCTTCTAGCCGGGTCGACCCGCTGATGCCCTGGATCTCGTCGGGATCGCGGCCCTTGGCCGCCTTCTCCCGCGGCGCCCGCTCGTGCACCACAGTGTTCGGCGGGTCATCGGGTGAGACCGCTTCGCCGTCATCGGCGGTGCCGGACTTGCGCCGACGCCTGCGACGCCTGCGCCGGGTGGCACCGTCGCCTGACCCGGACTCCTCGTCCCCGTCGGCGTCACCGTTGTCGTTGTCGTCCTCGGCAGTGGCCTCGGTGTCGTCCTCGGAATCCGAGTCGTCGTCGCCGCCCTCGGTGTCACCCTCGGTGCCACGGCCTCTGCCACGGCCGCGGCGACCACGACGTCGCCTCCGGTTGGCTGCGGGTCGGCCCGATTGATCGTCGTCACCGTCACCGTCGGTATCGGTGTCAGCATCGGCCTCATCGGCGTCGTCGTCATCATCGTCGGCGACGGGTTCCACCGCGGATTCCACGATGGGCGCGGGTCTGCGTTTGGGCATGTCCTGAACGGGCTGAGGAGCCACGAACAACGGCAGGTAATCGGCCTGATTAACCTGTTCATGCTGCGGGATTTCGGCGGGATTGGCGTCCTCGTTATCCAGCGGCGTCTCAAGGAGAAGCCGTGACTCCGGTTCGTCTGTGACAGCACCGTCGGCCGGTGGCGCCGGGGTCTCGTCGAATCCGACGACGACCTCAGCGGCGGCCGGTTCGGCCACCGGCTCGGCGGGGGCGGCAACCTCAGGAGTCTCGGCAGCTGCCAGTACGTCGCGCACCCGGACGGCGTCGGTGCGGTCAACACTGGAGTGCGCGCTGCGCGATCGGCCATCCAGCTCAGCCAGCGCATCGAGCACCCGCCTGCTGGTGGTGCCAAGCACCCGCGCCAGTGAGTGAACCCTCAAGCGCTCAGGCAGGTCAGCTTCAGGCGTGGTGCCTGCGGCTTCGGTGACTGGCTGTTCTTGGATTCGGGCATCGTCGTCCACGTAATCTCCTTCAAGCCCCCGGGCGCGTCATACATAGACGCGGCCGCGCGAGGACTTCCGCTATGTGCCCGGTTAACTTCACCCGGACTTGTCATGGTCTCGCCCCGTGCGGCTCGTGTGGAACACACCCGGTGCCTGGGTTGAATGAGGGCTGAGACGGTCGGCGCCGCATCGCTATAGCGGTGGTCGCGCTCGTCTAAGTCTTCATCCGGGCGTTCTTCGCCTGTGTGACGTCGTACACCCTTTGTCAGTATCCCATACCGGCGACAGTGAACAGACCAAGTAGC
Source organism: Mycobacterium sp. (assembly GCF_965229105.1). Taxonomy (GTDB): domain Bacteria; phylum Actinomycetota; class Actinomycetes; order Mycobacteriales; family Mycobacteriaceae; genus Mycobacterium. Next base: position 2,831,526 of record NZ_OZ245858.1, on the reverse strand, counting down.
GGTTAGCGGACCTGGGGCCGCGTCCTGACCCGATCTACAGGTCTGGGAACCAGAGTGCGATCTCGCGCTCTGCAGAGTCCTGCGAATCCGATCCGTGCACCAAGTTGAACTGTGTTTCCAGTCCGAGATCGCCCCGGATGGTTCCCGGTGTGGCCTTCTCGACGGGATCGGTCCCGCCGGCCAGCTGACGGAAGGCCGCGACGGCACGGGGACCCTCAAGGACAGCCGCAACCACCGGTCCCGAGGTGATGAACTCCAGCAGCGACGGGAAGAAGGGCTTACCTTCATGCTCGGCGTAGTGGGCCCGGGCCAGCTCGTCGCTGACACTTTTCAGCTCCAGCGCCGCGAAGGACAGACCCTTCCGCTCGATGCGGCCGATGATCTCACCTACCAGCTGCCGTTCCACACCATCAGGCTTGATCAAGACAAGAGTCCGCTCAGTCACGGCGCACAGCGTACCCAAGCTCGAACGGGTGGTTCTACTCCGGCGGCTGCTGCTGGCTCGGGAGTAGGCCGTTTCGCTGCCTGCGCAGTACCTCGGCCCGCAGGTAGACGATGACCAGCCACACCAAAGCGAACAGCAGTCCCATCAGCCCGACGCCCGGGTAGATCACCCAACCTGCGATCAGTACGACCTGCACCCCCAGGTTCGCCCAGATAGCCCACGGCCGACCCTGGATTCCGGCCATCACCACCAGCAGCACGGCGAAACCGATCAGATAGGTCATCGAGAAGGCCGTCAGGCCGCCGCCGACCGTCCCGACCACCGGCAGGGCCAGCAGCACAACGATCGATTCCAGGATCAACGTGCCGGCCATCACCCCGCGGAAGCTCTTCCACGGATCCGGTGGAGTCGGTCGCATCTCGTCGCGGTCGGCGCCCTCGCCGGAATCCTGGGTCACGCCGGATCCTTACCGAAGAGGGTGCGGGCGACACCCGCGGTGACGACCGACCCGGTGATCACGATCCCGCTGCCGGAGAGCCCATCGTCTTCGCCTGCCTGTTCCACCAACGCGGTCGCGGTTTCGATGGCGTCGGCCAGGGTCCCTGCCGTGATGACCCGCTCGGGACCGAAGCGTTCCTCGGCGAGCAGGGCGAGTTCATCGACGTCCATGGCCCGCGGCGAACCGTTGTGCGTGACGATCACCTGGTCGAACGCCGGTTCCAGTGCGGCCAGGATGGCGCCGGCATCCTTATCGGCCATCACGGCGACCACACCGATCAGCAACCGGAAGTCGAACTCGTCCGCCAGGGCCTGCGCCAGCGCGGCCGCGCCGGCGGGGTTATGCGCTGCATCGATGAATACCGTTGGCGCGCTGCGCATCCGCTCCAACCGGCCGGGGCTGGTCACCGCGGCGAAACCGGCACGCACGGCGTCGATATCGAGTTGCCGATCGGCACCGGCGCCAAAGAACGCCTCTACTGCGGCCAGCGCCACCACGGCGTTATGGGCCTGGTGCTCACCGTGCAGCGGCAGGAAGATATCGGAGTAGACACCGCTGAGGCCTTGCAGCTCGAGGAGCTGTCCGCCGATCGCCACCTGGCGAGTCAGTACGGCAAATTCCGAGCCCTCCCGCGCGACCGCGGCATCGGCGGTAACTGTCTGCGCCAGAATGACTTCCATTGCCTCCGGCACTTGCTGACCGATGATCGCGACGGTGTCGACCGGGACCAGGTCATCCTCCGCCTTCTTGATGATGCCGGCCTTCTCGCCGGCGATATCGGCGATCTCGGTGCCGAGGTATTCGGTGTGGTCGACGCTGATCGGGGTGATCACCGCGATAGGGGCATCGACGACGTTGGTGGCATCCCAGCGGCCGCCAAGACCTACCTCGATGACGCCGATATCGACGGGCGCATCGGCAAATGCCGCGAACGCCATCGCCGTGAGTACCTCGAATTTGCTCAGGCGCGGCCCAGGCTCACCGAGCGCACCCTCTTGAGACTGCCGGTCGACGAGTTCGATGAAGGGTTCGATTTCCCGATAGGTCTCCACGTACCTGGCGGGGCTGATCGGCTTGCCGTCAATGGAGATTCGTTCGACGGCAGACTGCAGATGCGGGCTGGTGGTCCGGCCGGTGCGCCGATGCAGCGCGGTCAGCAACGAATCGACGATCCGTGCCACCGAGGTTTTACCGTTGGTGCCGGCGATGTGGATACATGGATAGGCGCGCTGTGGTGAACCGAGCAGTTCCAGCAGCGCACTGATCCGCGCGGTACTCGGCTCGATCTTGGTCTCCGGCCACCGCTGATCGAGCAGGTGCTCGACCTGAAGCAGCGCGGCGATCTCATCAGGAGTCGGTTCCGGGTCCGGCAGCGATTCCGGAAACTGTTCGAAAGTCTCGTCTGTCATGCCAATCCGGCCAGGCGTGCCGTGATCCGGTCGACCTCTTCGCCGGCCAGTCGCTGACGATCGCGAATCTTGGCCACCACGTCATCTGGGGCTTTGGCCAGAAACGCCTCGTTACCGAGTTTCGCTGTGGTCCCTGCCAATTCCTTGTGCGCGGCGGCGAGGTCCTTGTCCAGGCGTCGACGCTCAGCGGCGACGTCGATGGTGCTCGAGGTGTCGACCTCCACCAGCACGATGCCTCCGGACAGTGAGACCTCGATAGAGGCTGACGGGGTGAAACCGTCCGCAGGCTCGGTCAGCCACGCCAGGGCGGCGACGGCGGAGACCTGGTTGCTCAGATCCGCCTCGGCGATGCGCGACAGTTTCGCCGGCACCTTCTGCCGGTCATTGAGACCCTGATCGCTGCGGAACCGGCGGATCTCGGTGACCAACCGTTGCAGGTCGGCGATCCGACGCTCAGCAGCGGTATCGAGCTGCAGCCCAAGCGGGGAAGGCCAGTCGGCAATCACCAACGATTCGCAGCCGGTGAGCGCCTTCCACAGCGCCTCGGTGACAAACGGCATCACCGGGTGCAGCATCTTGAGCAAGGTGTCGAGAACCGTCGCCAGTACCGCATTGGTGTGCGAAATACCATCGGCGAGTTGGACTTTGGCCAGCTCGAGATACCAGTCACAGAATTCGTCCCATGCGAAGTGATAGAGCGCTTCGCAGGCGCGGCTGAATTCGTAGGCATCGAAGTCCGCATCCACCTCGACGCGCACCTGTTCGAGCCGGGTCAGGATCCACTGGTCGGCATCGGTGAGCTCGGCGGTATCGGGCAGCGCGGCCGGAGCGGCACCGTTCATCAAGGCGAACTTCGTCGCATTGAACAGTTTGGTGGCGAAGTTACGGGAGGCACGCGCGGCGTCCTCACCGATGGAGAGGTCACCGCCGGGGCTGGCACCGCGGGCCAGGGTGAATCGCAACGCGTCAGCGCCGAAGGTCTCGACCCAGTCCAGCGGATCGATTCCGTTGCCCTTGGACTTGCTCATCTTGCGGCCGAACTCGTCGCGGATCAGCCCGTGCAGGAAGATCTCGGTGAACGGCACCTGTGGGCGCCCATGCTCATTGGACGCAATCACACCGTCGCCGGAGACGAACGTGCCGAACATCATCATCCGCGCCACCCAGAAGAACAGGATGTCGTAACCGGTCACCAAGACATTGGTCGGATAGAACTTTGCCAGCTCAGGGGTTTGATCGGGCCAGCCCATCGTCGAGAACGGCCACAGCGCCGACGAGAACCAGGTGTCCAGCACATCGGGATCCTGTTCCCATCCCGGCGGCGGCGTCTCGTCGGGGCCGACGCAGACTTTCTGCCCGTCCGGGCCGTGCCAGATCGGAATCCGGTGCCCCCACCACAGCTGCCGCGAGATGCACCAATCGTGCATGTTGTCGACCCAGCCGAACCACCGCGGCTCCAGGCTCGCGGGGTGAATAACGGTGTCGCCGTTGCGAACCGCATCCCCAGCCGCTTGCGCCAACGACTCGACCTTCACCCACCACTGCAGTGACAGCCTGGGCTCGATCGGCTCACCACTGCGCTCGGAATGGCCGACGCTGTGCAGATACGGTCGCTTCTCGGCGACGATGCGACCTTGGGCGGCCAACGCCTCGCGGACCGCGACCCGCGCCTCGAAGCGGTCCATCCCGTCGAAATCTGTTCCGGTGTCGGCGATTCGGCCCTTGGTATCCAGCATGGTCGGCATCGACAGGTTGTGCCGTAGGCCGATCTCGAAGTCATTTGGATCATGCGCGGGAGTGACTTTGACTGCACCCGTGCCGAATTCAGGGTCCACATGCCCGTCGGCCACGACGATGATCTGCCGATCGAGGAACGGGTGCGGCAGGGACGTGCCGACGAGGTCTCGGTAACGCTCGTCGTCGGGGTGCACGGCGATCGCGGTATCTCCGAGCATTGTCTCCAGGCGGGTGGTGGCCACGACGATATGCGGCTGGGCGTCGTCCATCGACCCGTACCGGAACGACACCAACTCGCCCTCGACGTCGTCGTATTTGACCTCGAGGTCGGAAATCGCGGTCTCCAGTACCGGTGACCAGTTGACCAGCCGCTCGGCCTGGTAGATCAGACCGGCGTCGTAGAGCCGTTTGAAGATGGTGCGGACGGCGCGAGAGAGCCCCTCATCCATGGTGAACCGGTCGCGACTCCAGTCCACCCCGTCGCCGATGCGGCGCATCTGGCCGCCGATGGTGCCACCGGATTCGTGCTTCCAGTCCCACACCTTGTCGATGAACAATTCACGACCGAGGTCTTCTTTGGTTTTACCGTCGACTGCCAGTTGCTTCTCGACCACCGACTGGGTGGCGATACCGGCATGGTCCATCCCGGGCAGCCACAGCACTTCGAAGCCCTGCATTCGCTTACGCCTGGTCAACACATCCATCAGGGTGTGGTCCAGTGCGTGGCCCATGTGCAGGCTGCCGGTCACGTTGGGCGGCGGCAGGACGATCGAGTAGGGCGGTTTGGTGCTGGCCGGATCGGCCGTGAAGTAGCCCGCCTCAACCCAGCCCTGGTACAGCTCGCTCTCTACCGCGCCCGGCTCCCATGATTTCGGCAGGGCAGTCGGCGCGGTGTCGGCATCGGATTGGGGGCTGGCAGTCACCGGGCAATTCTAGTGGGCTACTTCTTTCCGCCCAGCAGACCACCCAGGATGTCCCCGATGACGTTGCCTTTGCCGCCTGCGCCACCGCCGGAACCGCCACCGAGGACGCTGCCAAGAATGCCGCCGAGCGGGTTATTACCGCCGCCGGAACCGCCACCGAGGATGCCGCCGAGCACGTCGCCGAGGCCACCGCCACCCGCCGGTGCGCCCGTCTTCTGCGTCAGCTGTTTGCCGATGTAGGCCAGCACGATGGGCGCCAGGATCGGCAGCAGCTGTTTGATCAGGTCACTGCCGCCTGCGCCTTTACCGCCCAACGCGGATGCCACCGCGGTGCTGTCATTGCCACCGAAGATGTTCGCGACGATGTTGTCGCCCTCACGCTCATCGACCTGATCGAGGCTGACGCCGCCGTCGAGCAGGCCGCTGGCGCCCTGGGTGGTGACGGCGTTCTCCAGCGTGCTGGAGTCGATGTCATCGGCCGCGCAGTTATGTTGCACGCCGCCGACCAGGGCTGGCACCAGGGTGTGGATGGCGGTGGTGACGTCGCTTTCGGGCGCACCGAGCCGCTTCGCGATGTCCTGGACGGGAATCTGTGCGTAAAGATCGTCGAGACCGGCCACGTCGCCACCTTCATTGCTGGGTTTGGGGCAATTTCGGAGACGACATTAGCCCCATCGCGAGCGTCTGACAGCTGTTCGTGCAGAAGCGCTTTACCCGAGCGCAACGGTGTCGAGAGTGACACCTGCGGCAGGTAACCGGCGGGTCAGAACATCGCCCATGGCCGCAGCCGGCGTCAACACCCCGCGCAGGTCAGACAACCCGTCGCGGTCGAGCGCCAGTGCCAGGCCGCTCTCGCCGAGCAGAACCGCGGTGGCCTTGTAACCGGGGTCTCCGCGTTGCGCCATCGTGGTGCGGTAGCGCGCTCCGGTGTCGGTGGTCGTATAGGTCTCGACGGTGTAGTGACCGTTCTCGCGGGCATGTTCGCTTGGCCCCGTACCCGGTTTGGGCATAACCCGCTCCACCAGCCCCGCAGGCAGCAATCGCAGGTAACGCGATCCCAGCCCGAACACCGCCGCGCTGACCCCGGTGGTCACCAGTGCCGCCACCGGCGCAGCCAGCGAACGCCCGACGCTCATCTGCTCGGCATAGGCGAATCGGCGACCATACCCGTAGTCGAGTAAGGCGTTGCTGCGCCGCACAATTCGCGTATTGACCCCAGCCATCGCGAAGGCGCCGGTCCAGTATCCGGCAAGCTCCGGTGCGATGGCCGCACCGCGCCGCCAGCGCAGATCAGGCTGCGGGCCGATCTCAGGTTCGGCCCCGCGGTCCGGTGTCAGTGTGTACGGGTCCTCGATCTGGGCCCGCAAATCGGGATCGTTGGAGGCGGCTCGGAACAGCTCCACCATCGAGGCGGCGGTCCCACCGGAGACGCCACCGGCGAAGGACCGCACCACCAGATTGGTGTCACCCAATTCGCCTGCCCCATCGGCCTGCGCGCGTTTATGCAGTGCATAGACGGTGAGATCTGAAGGGATGGAATCGAATCCGCAGGAATGCACGATGCGGGCGCCAGTGTCGATGGCCTGCTTGTGGTACTGGTCGATACTGTCGCGGATGAAGTTGGGCTCGCCGGTGAGATCAGCGTAATCGGTACCCGCCGCCGCGCACGCCGCCACCAGTGGCAGCCCGTACTTCGCGTACGGGCCAACAGTGGTGACAATGACCTGCGTGCGCGCCGCCAACGCGTTCAGCGTCGACGGCGAATCGGCATCAGCGGCGATGATCGGCCAGGCTTGCGCGGCCTGCCCCAGCGTCTCCCGCACCGCGAGAATGCGGTCGGTGGACCGGCCGGCCAGCGCGATGCGCGCGTCCCCGCCCGCCCGGCTCAGGTACTCGGCGGTCAGTTTGCCGACGAAACCGGTGGCTCCGTAGAGGACGATATCGAATTCGCGCTGCGATGCAGTCATGCCGCCCAACTTACCCAGGGCCCAGAGTGGTCAACCCAGCGCTTCCGGCAGTTCGGCCGTCTGCCCCAGGACATGCTCGGCCAGGAAGCCCGTCACCACCTGGTACCAGATCTTGGCGTGTTGCGGTGTGAGCACCCAGTGGTTTTCCGACGGGAAGTACAGGAAGCGATGGGCCGTGCTGCCATCGGCAGCGGCAGGCAGGCCCGACTCGGTCAGCAGCTCGAACCACAGCCGCAGCGCCTCGCCGATCGGGACGCGATAGTCCTTGTCGCCGTGGATGACCAGCATCGGGGTGCTGATCTGCCCGACATACCGGTGCGGGGAATTCGCCTGCGCCATCTCTCTGGTCATCTCCCGCATCCAGTAGTAGGACGCATCGGTGGTGGCACCGAACTGGTCGAGTGCCCAGAGGCTGGCGTGGGTGACGATGGCTGTGAAGCGGTCGGTGTGCCCGGCCACCCAGTTGGCCATATAACCGCCGAAGGAACCGCCCATCGCGGCTGTCCTGGTGGCGTCGATCCGCGGATCTGCGCAGGCGGCGTCGGTGGCGGCCATCAGATCCTCGAATGGCGGGCCACCCCACGCGCCCCAGCCCCGCTGGATGAAATCCTGGCCGTATCCGGTCGACAGTGCCGGGTCCGGCAGCAGCACCGCATAGCCGTGGACCGCCAGCAGCCATGGGTTCCATCGCCACGACCAGGCGTTCCAGCTACCCAGCGGGCCGCCGTGGATCCACAACAGCAGCGGTGCCGGCTGATCACCGCGTGGAAGCACCAGCCACGAGCGGACCGTCCGGCCGTCGGCGGTCACCGCTGAGATCTCGGTCAGCGAACCGGGCAGCGCCGGTAGATCGACGCTCGGCAGCACAGTCACACTGCCATCGGTGTCGATGCGTACCGGGTGTGGCGGTGCGGCATAGGAGCTGCGCAGCGCGTAAACCGTTCCATCGGGTGCGGCGGTGACATCGGTATAGGCGAAATCATCTGCGGTCAGCGCGCTCACCTGTCCGGCCAGCTCGACCCGGAACACCGGCTTGCGGCCGGCGTCGTCGGCGGTCACCAGTAGCGCCGAGCCGTCGCGCGTCCAGGTCACCGACTCCGGCCAGCGGTCCCAGCCATCGGCCACCGGCACCGGATCGGAACCGAAGTGCAAGCAACACAGGGTGATTCGGGGCGCCTGGTGGGGGGTCGAGATCGATTCCCTGGTGTAGGCCACCGCTGTCCCGTCGGGTGCGATGGCGGGGTGCTCAAGGTCGGCGTCGGGATCATCGACGATCACCTCCCTGGCACCGGTGCCGAGATCGATGCGGACCAGGACCGACCGCTGCGCTGCTCCCGGTCCAGGGACTCGCCAGGAGGTGACGAGGAAATCTCCGTCGGGGCTGATGTCGAAATCGGTCTCCCGCAGCGCCGAGCCCGGGGCTGGGGTGAGATCAGCCGGGCCGGCTGCTTCCAACAGATGGGGCTCGTCGGGTCCCAGGTCGTGATCCCAATAGCGCACCGGATATCCGGTGTGCAGGATCGCTGTCACAGTGTTGTCTTTGCGCAGCTTTCGCAGTCGGCGATCATCGTCGATATCGGTGGCCGACGGCAGCATGGGCCCGGTGACCACGATGCGACCGGCCGCCCTCGCGGTGTGCACCGCGCTCACCCCGCCGGGCAGCGACAGCAGTTCCTGCGCCTCACCACCCGCGGCGGGCAACCGCCACAACGCCGCCGGCGGTTTGTCATCGTCATCGGTGGGCCGGGCGGCAACGAACAGCAGATCGCCGTCGGCGGCGAACACCGGCGACGTCTCACCCTTGGCTCCGCGAGTCAGCCTCCGCGCCGGACGCGCGCCCGTCGGATCCAGCTCCCAGACGGACCTGATGTATTCGGTGCGTTTGGCATTGAGTTCGGCGACGGTCGTGACAACCCGCGATCCGTCGGCGCTGACCGCCAGCCCCGCTACGCGTGGGTACGCGAGGTAATCGTCGAGGTCACCAAAAGGACCAGCAAGGGGGGTTGCCTGCGGAACGTCAGCCATCGCTACGTGGTAGCACAACTGGGGTCAGGTCGTCAGCGCGCGGTGCAACTCGGCGTAGGCCTGCACCAGCGCATCGAGGGTGAAACTTCGGTTAAGACCACTCGGATTAGGCAGGACCCAGGCCGTCGTCGCGGCGAACTCCTGCGGATAGCGACCCCAGCCGATATCTGGATGACCGATCATTGCCGAGAACGCCCGCTTACCGAGGAAGGCGATCACCCGCGGCGCGTACCGCTGCATCTTCGCCTCGAATTCGGGGCGGGCCAGCCGGAACTCTGCCGTCTGAATTTCCTCAGCCCGTTTGGTCGGACGGGCCACCACTGCGCTTATGCCGCAGCCGTATTCGAGCAGCCGACGCTCGTCCTGCGGCTGCAGGCGCACATCGGTGAACCCCGCCAGATGCAGCACCGGCCAGAAGCGATTGCTCCGGTTCGAGAAATTGTGACCATCGGCTGCGGCGCTGGCAGCAGGATTGAGTCCGCAGAACACCACATCGAGTCCCCGCGCGAGGATATCCGCCTGGTAGCTGCTCAATGCTGGTTCAGCCAGGACACTGCCCGGTCGCGATACGACAGGAAACCTTTGTAATCCGCCAGGTCGTCGGGTAGTTCGGCCAGGACCGACGCCATCCGGGTCCGCCATGACACCACCCCGGCCACATCGGCGAGCGGCAGCATGTACGTGCGGATCAGAAAGCAGATCGCCGCGGACTCGGGTAGTCGGATCAAATGCTGAACCTCGACCCGCAGCTGGATCAGCCGCCCGAATGTCTCGTCGTCGACCGTCCCGGCCGTCGCCACCTCCGGGCCCCATTCGGGATAGGACTCGGTGGAGGCATCCAGTCGACGGCCGACACCCAAAGTCCAGTTCGTGCGTCGGTACACCTCGCCGGCCTGCAGTCGCAGCAGGAATTCTCGGGCGCGATCGATCACACCGGATGCGCGTAATCGCGGAACGGGGCCGTGGATTTCCAGAAATGTCATGCCGACGTTGAAACCGAAGGACCAGCCGGAGGCGAAGGTGACCACACCGGCATCGGCGAAAAGGTCGCCGTCGCGCTGATCGAGCAGGACGATGTCTTCTTGTACCTGAGCACCGATATAGGCCAACGGGTCCGCGGGGAGTGTCGACTCGTCACCGAAAACGAAAACCTGTGACAAACCTAGTCTTTGGTTGCACCATCGCCAACCGCTCTCGGTCTGAGTCAGCGACATGACGTCCGGGTAGGCGGTGGCCAGTTCGGTCATCAATGCCAGCATCGCGTCCCAGCCGGCAGGGCGCATATGGGGCAGCACCGCGTACCGGGAGGGGTCGGCCGCCAAAATTCGAGCCCGGTCGGCCAGCTCGTGCTCGTATTCGCTGTCGATGTCGATCACCGGCCGGCCCCAGCTGCCGGTCGGGGTGGTGACGGTGGTTCCGGCCGGCTCGATGTTGGTGCTGTACCGGTAGGTGTCGCCGGTGAACGGAAATGGAAAGCCCGCCAACAGATCCGGCGCGGACAGCGGTTCGGACGCGATCGTCACAGGCGCAGCTCCAATCGGTCACCGTCGGCGCGGGACACACAGCTCATCATCGAGTCCCCGGCGGCCTTTTCGGCGTCGCTGAGATAGAGGTCCCGATGCATGATCCCGCCGCCGACCACGGGAATTCGGCACTCGCCGCACACGCCCTGTCGGCACAGGTTGGGGATCTGATGGCCGTGCGCGAGCAGCGCCTCCAGCAGCGACATACTGGGTTCGACGACAAAGGATTCCGCGCTTTCGGTGAGTGTCACCGCGAACGGTTGGCCTGGGTCGAACGTGTCGATTCCGAAGCGTTCCACGTGAATTCGGCTTGGTGGCCAGCCGAGCGTGGCGGCCATGGCGGTGACATCGGCCATGAATGCCGATGGGCCGCAGACATACAGGTGAGTGCCCAACGGCTGGTCGCCGAGTTCCGGTGCCACTTCGGCCATGAACGCCGCGCGGTCGGTGAAGATCTGCGCGTTGTCGGTGAGGGCCTTGATCTCGTCGACGTAGGCACCGCGGCCGTCGCGGTGCAGATAGAGCAGACGTACGTCGCGGTCCCATCGCTTGGCGCTGCGTAGATGGGAGATCATCGGAGTGATGCCGATCCCCGCCGCGATGAGCAGATGACGCTTGGCCAGAAGTACCGGCGCGAAGGCGCTGCGCGGCGTGCGGGCCATGACGCTGTCCCCCACGCTCAGTTGGTGGATCCAGCGCGATCCGCCGGATCCGGCCGGGCACTCCAGCACCGATACGACGTAATCGTGTGGGGCCACGCTCTCCCCGGTCAACGAATAAGCGTTGGCCGACAAGCCGGGGCCGCACTCGATCACGATGTGACTGCCCGGGGTGAACGACGGCAATACCGCACCGTCGGCTCGGATGAGTGTCAGCGTACGGATACCGGGCACGTCATCGTCGATGGCACGCACCACCAGAGCCAATGCACTCATGAGCCGCCCGCACCGGTCATGAAGCCAAGGTGCGCACCGAGGCGCCGCGAAACGTGATAGTGCACAACCACTTTGCGGGCGCAGCCGGAGCACTGCAGGACATCCTCCAGGTCCACTTCGGCATTGGTGACTGTCCCGCAATGAGCGCAACGCACATCGCGGGCGGCCACGGCGATGCTGGCCACGGTGATCTCGTCGTCGGCCACCCCGGCCTGCAGAGCGAGGGCGCGCAGGCGCAGGCAGGCGTCGGCCGGTCCGGCGATCATCAACCTCCACCCGACCACCGCGTCGGCGAGGTCGTCAGTCACTGCTTGAGCTGCCGCTCGATCGTCGGCGACGAGGTGGACCCGCACGTCGGCGCGCGGATCGTGAGCGAAAATCTGCGCGGTCCAGTCGGCGGCGACCTCCTCGGCCCCCCTGCACAACGCGACCACGGTCCAGTACCGCCCGGACACGTCGGCGTCCGGGCGCTCAGGTGCGCTGGCCCAGCTGGGCACGCTCGTCGATTCCAGAGCGGGTCTCATACTGCGGTTCAGTCTCCCAGCTCCGCGCCCGAGTGTCTCCATATGTCAGTTTGATAATCAAACCTACAAGTGTCAGGCTGGTTTGATGCCCCTCCTGCCGCTGGCCGACCTGCCAGGACGGCCCTGCCCCATCGCCGCCGCCCTCGAGGTCGTCGGCGACCGGTGGACGCTTCTGGTGATCCGTGAGCTCGCGCTGGGGAACAGCAGGTTCAGCGGCATCGTGGCCGGTATCGGCGCGCCGCGCGACCGGGTCTCGGCGCGGTTGAAAACCCTCGAAGACGCCGGCGTCCTCACCCGGGTGGCCTACCAATCCGCACCCCCTCGGTTCGACTACCAGCTCACGGAGTCGGGTCGGGCACTGCTGCCCGTCCTGGATGCGCTGTTGATGTGGGGCACGCAGCACGCGGTGGCGCCCGATGATCCCGACCGCGACCGCCATCTCAGCAGAATCCGACCCCACCCAGCCGTAACCAGCACAGAGAGCGCAGCCACATGACCGCAGAGCTCACCGATACCGCCCGCGACGAATGGGGCCCGCAACGCTCGAAGACCGTCAGTTGGTACGAGCCCGGCCCGTCCACTGCCAAAGGTCTTGCGATGCCTGGCGTGGACTACCTCAACGCGATGGTCGCCGGCGAACTCCCGCCGCCACCGATCGCGGGGTTGATGGCGTTCGACCTCATCTCGGCCGAGGTCGGTCGGGTCGTGTTCACCTGCAAACCCGACGAATCCGCCTATAACCCGATCGGAGCCATCCACGGCGGGTTGGTGTGCACCCTGCTGGATTCCGTCGCCGGCTGCGCTCTGCACAGCGCACTGCCGCAGGGTAAGGGTTACACCTCGGTGGAAATCAAGGTGAACTATCTCAAGGCGGTCCGGTTGACCAGCGGCCTGCTCACCGCTACCGGCACCGTCGTGAAATCCGGTGCGCGAGTTGGCTTCACCGAAGGTACGGTGATCGACGAATCGGGAGCCTTGGTGGCGACCGCTACGAGCACGCTTCTGATCTTCGACCTGTAGTCGGCTACGTTCGATGGATGTCCGAGCCGATCGTCGTTGCGGGAGCAGGGATTGCCGGGTTGGCCACGGCCGTCGCGTTACAGCGTCGGGGACGCGCCGTCACGGTGATCGAGGCGCGTGACGACACCGCCGGCGTTGTCGAAGGCGCCGGGATCAGCATCTGGCCCAACGCGTTGGCCGCGCTGGATGAGATCGGGCTCGGCGATGCAGTGCGAGCCGCTGGCGGTCGGGTAACGGCAGGAGCGGTGCGTTGGTATGACGGCACCTGGCTGCGCCGACCATCGCCCGAGCGACTGGTCACTGCGTTGGGTGAGCCGTTGGCGGTGATCGAGCGCGCCGCGCTGAGGAAGATCCTCGCCGGCGCGATCGCGCCGGGCACCCTCCGATACGGGGCCGGGGTGGCCGCCCTGATCGCCACCGCCGATGGGGTACAGGTGTCGCTCTCCGACGGAACCCGAATAGACGCCGCGGCAGCGATCGGTGCCGACGGCACGCACTCGATGGTGGCCCGCCATCTCAATGGCCGCCTTGTCGATACCTACGCCGGATACACGGCGTGGCGCGGCATCGCGGACTACGCGCTGCCCGCCGAGCTGGCCGGCGAGACGATGGCACCAGGCGAAGAGGTCGGCCACGTGCCGCTCGGTCCGGACCGCACCTACTGGTTCGCAACGGAACGGCTACCGCAGGGTCAGCAGATGCCCGGAGGCGAGCTCGACTATCTGCGCCGCAAGTTCGCGCACTGGGCGCAGCCGGTACCGGCGATCTTGGCGGCGACGGCGCCGCAGAATGTGTTGCGCAACGACCTTTACGATCGGACGCCGGTGCGGCAGTGGTCCCGCGGGCCCGTGGTCATGGTCGGGGATGCGGCCCACCCGATGCGCCCACATCTGGGCCAGGGTGGCTGCCAGGCACTGGAGGATGCGGCCATCCTGGCTGAATTCGTCGATCTGTCCGACGACCTGCCGACTGCATTTAGCCGCTTCGAGGCGTTCCGGCGACCGCGAACCACCGGCCTGACCCGTGAATCGAGGATGATCGGCCGGATCGTCAACCTGCGTCCAGCGGTGTTCAGTGCCGCGGCCAGTCGCTCTACCGCGCTGATTCCCGAGGCGCTGGTGACGCGCCACCTGGCACGTCTGGCATCACGGTCGGCTTTCGCGCTGCCGTCTGGTTAGGCGCTGCCGTCTGGTTAGGACGAGCAGTGCCGGGCCTATCGGACAGGCCCGGCACCGTCATAAAAGTGTGTGGTCGGACTAACCGCGCCGGCCGCAGACCGGCCAGGCACCAATGCCCTGGCTGTGCAGCACGTTGTTGGCCACGCGGATCTGCTCGTCGCGGCTGGCGTTGTGGGGCGATCCACTGCCGCCGTTGGCCTTCCAGGTGCCCATGGTGAATTGCAGGCCGCCGTAGTAACCGTTACCGGTGTTGATGGACCAGTTTCCGCCAGACTCGCACGTGGCAACCGCGTCCCAGTTCACGTCCGCGTTCGCGGTGGCCGTGGACAGGGCCATGGGCGCCGCAATGAGCGCTCCACCGATTGCAGCCATGGAGAGCTTCTTGCGGAGGTTCTTCAACATCGTTCCTTTCGCCACGCGCGCGCCAAGGCAACACCCACCGGGGTGGGCGTTGATCTGTCTCTCAGATCCCTCTGAGAGACCGAGTGATTTCTTGAGGCGTGCCATCTCGGTCAGGCACGACAGGGGAGGCAGACGCCTCGCCGGAGGAGTTTTCATCCGGCTGCTGGCGAGCCCGCTCGGGCCTCCGCCAGCCCCACTCACACGCAGGGTTTGTTTCTTGAGTTATTTGCTCCCTTGCGGGACAGATTGGACCGTACGGATCAGATTCCGTTTAGTCACATCGGTGGAGCGGGTATCTCGTTTAGATAACGGACAGATCACGGAACGCTCGAATAACTGTCTGCGCAGGTCAAGACTGCGATTCTCCAGACACTGCGAACGATCCGCCAAATCGCCCAACGTGATCCAAATCACCACAATTTTGTGAGCTGGGCCACCTCAGAGGGCTCTTCAAATCCCTTTGCGCCACAACGCAATTTGGTGTTTGCGTTGCCGAAGTGACCAATGAGACTTAGGCCGCAACGGCGAGAAGGTCTGCGCCCCAGCAAATTAGCTGATGCACTCGACCGCCACCTGTCAGTAAGGACATCCAAATAGGCTGTGGCGCAGCCATTTAGGCTGACACGTCGCGAATTGCAGTGCAATAGTCGAATCTGTCGGTGGCCGAGGACTTGCCACTGGGCATCTACCCATCGGGTCCCAAATATGACGCACATCAAACGTTTTCGGGAAGCTCAGCTATCCGGCTCTCGACACGGTCAAGTATCGACCACCATCAGTTCAAACCTTCGGATATCCACCTCTTTGTTGCCGCGTTCTGGGCTATCGACCGGTAGGTGGTCGACCAAACGGGTCAGAATCGGAGCCAGAAGCCTAAAGATGTTGCGCTGCAACACTATCAGTGCGAAAGGTGCCACCAACCGCTTCGAACCTCAGGTCGGCGCCGATCCGGGTAGCAAGGATATGACGTGTACAAACTGCACCAGCAAGGCCGGAGCGGATTGGCAGCTCTGTTTGCTGGGAGTTATCAGGCGATATCAGCGGCGGCATTGATATTGGTCAGCGCCTCCGAATGCGGCATGACGATCCGCTGTGTGTTCACTGAATTGACCAAGGCGCGCATGCTGCGCTCCCCCGCGGCCACCAACTCGTCGATCCGGGCCACCAAAGACGTGCGGTACACCCCGGCGAGGTAATGGTCACGACCGTCCCATGGCAGCACCACATCGACGCCGTGGTGGGTGGCGAGTTCATCGATCAATGCTGCCGTCATCAGCGGCATGTCTACCGCACACACAAAGGCGCGCTCGGCACCGGCTTCGGCCGCCGCCCGCAGTCCGCGCCCCGTGGCCAGCAGCGGCCCTACACCGCGGACGTCGTCGCGCAGCACCGTCGCGGACAGCTCAGGCAGCGGTTGACCGGGTGCCGCGATGACGAAAACCGGTGTACAGGTCGACGAGACGACCGAAACCACTTGTTCCACCATGGTTCTGGGTCCATCGGGGCCGGAGTCGGCCCCGGGGATCACCAGGGTCGCCTTGTCTCGGCCCATTCGCCGCGACGCTCCGCCTGCCAGCACGACACCGGCCAACTCCGAAGACATGGCGGTCAGGTTACGCCAAGCGTCAGTCGACGGTCCAGGTATCGCGACCACGAAGCAGTGACTGCAACGCGGACCGATCGCTCGGGATCGTTTCGACAGCGGAGCTGACCTGACCGCGCGCCATATCGTCATAGGTCGGCCGGCTGAACTGCCGGAAGATACCCATCACGGTGTGCTCGAGGTTCTGATCAGACAGCCGCGACAGAGCGAACGCATAGGCCGGGTCTTCTGCGGTGGCATTGTGCACCACGATCTCGTCGACCGAGACGTCTGCTGTCTTGGCTACGTCGAGGCCGAAACCGGATCGGACCACGCAATACTCACCGTTGGCGCCAAATGTGATCGGTTCGCCGTGGCGGACATTGATGACCCGCTCCTCGGCGCCCTCTTTACGCAGCGCGTCGAAGGAACCGTCGTTGAAAATCGGGCAATCCTGCATGATCTCGACCAATGCGGACCCGCGGTGGGCGGCCGCAGCGCGCAGCACCTCGGACAGACCCTTCTTATCCGAGTCGAGCGCGCGACCGACGAAGGACGCTTCGGCGCCGAGCGCCAGCGACACCGGATTGAACGGATGGTCCAGCGAACCCATCGGCGTCGACTTGGTGACCTTGCCAACCTCGGAGGTCGGGGAATACTGGCCCTTCGTCAAACCGTAGATCCGGTTGTTGAACAACAGGATCGTGAGGTTGACGTTGCGTCGTAGCGCGTGGATCAGATGGTTACCGCCGATGGACAGGGCATCGCCGTCACCGGTGACCACCCACACCGACAGGTCGTCCCGAGCCAGCGCCAACCCGGTCGCGAACGTCGGGGCCCGGCCGTGGATCGAGTGCAGGCCGTAGGTCTCCAAGTAGTACGGGAAACGGCTGGAGCAACCGATGCCGCTGACGAAGACCATGTTCTCGCGCCGGAGTCCGAGCTCGGGCAGGAACTGCTTGATGGTGTTGAGGATGACGTAGTCACCGCAGCCGGGGCACCAACGGACCTCCTGGTCCGTGGCGAAGTCCTTGGCCTTCTGCGGCTCGTCGGTGGTCGGCACCAGGCTGGTCTTCGTCAAGCCGGCGGTCAGACCGAGATCGACACCCGAGAGGCTTCCCATTACGTCAGTCATGCGTCAGCTCCTACGCCGCTTTCGACGGTGGCCGCTGCCAACCGTGCGAACTTGGCCTTATCGCGTTCTTTGTCGCCCAGCGTTCCATCAAAGGCGGCATCGATAATGCCCTCTACCTCTTCAGCCAGGAACGCCATGCCTTCCACCTTCGTCACCGACTGAATGTCCACCAGGTACTTGCCGCGCAGCAGGAGCGCCAGCTGACCCAGATTCATCTCGGGCAGGACAACTTTGGGATAACGGCGGAGAACCTCACCGAGGTTGGCAGGCAACGGGTTCAGGTGCCGCAGTTGCGCATGCGCGACCTTGATGCCCTTGCGGCGAGCCCGCCTGCAGGCCTCACCGAGCGGGCCGTAGGAACTGCCCCAGCCCAGCAACAACAGCTCCGCGTCACCGGTCGGATCGTCGACCTCTAGATCAGGAACAGTGATGCCGTCGATCTTGGCTTGCCGCAGACGCACCATCAGATCGTGGTTCGCCGGCTCGTAGGAGATATTGCCCGAGCCATTGGCCGACTCGAGGCCGCCGATGCGGTGCTCTAGGCCAGGTGTGCCGGGGATGGCAAACTGCCGGGCCAGCGTCTCGGGATCACGCGCGTAGGGCTGAAACGGCTCGCCGGCCTTGGCATAAATATGCGGAATCGATTCGAAGCTCTCGACATCCGGGATGCGCCACGGTTCGGAGCCGTTGGCGATGGCACCGTCCGACAAGATGATCACCGGGGTGCGGTACTTCAGCGCGATCCGCACGGCGTCGACGGCAACCTCGAAGCAGTCAGACGGTGAGCGCGGCGCCAAAACGGCAACCGGAGACTCTCCGTTGCGCCCGTACAGCGCCTGCAGCAGGTCGGCCTGCTCGGTCTTGGTCGGCAGACCGGTGGACGGGCCGCCACGCTGAACGTCGACGACCAACAGCGGAAGCTCGGCCATCACAGCGAGTCCGATCGCCTCGGACTTCAGCGAGATGCCCGGGCCTGAGGTGGTGGTCACGCCGAGCGAACCGCCATAGGACGCCCCGATGGCGGCACCGATGCCGGCGATCTCGTCTTCGGCCTGGAACGTCAGCACATTGAAGTTCTTGTGCTTGGACAGCTCGTGCAGGATGTCCGACGCCGGGGTGATCGGATAGCTGCCGAGCATCACCTGGACATCGGCCAGCTGGCCGGCCACGACGATCCCGTACGCAAGTGCGGTGTTTCCGGAGATCTGCCGGTACTCGCCTGAGGCCAGCTTGGCCGGCGAGATCAGGTAGGTGGTGCCGAACGCCTCGGTGGTTTCGCCGTAGTAGTAGCCGGCCTTGAGGGCGAGGACGTTGGCCTCGGCGATATCGGGCTTGCGGCCGAACTTCTCGCGGATGAAGGTCTCGCTGGTCTCGATCGGGCGGCCGTACATCCACGACAGCAGACCGAGCGCAAACATGTTCTTGGCCCGCGACCCGTCCTTCTTGGACGCACCGATCTGCTCGACGGCGCCGAGGGTGAGCGTGGTCATCGCGACGGCCTGCACGACGAAGTCGGACAAGCTGTCGTCTTCCAGGGGGTTGGCTTCGTAGCCGACCTTGGCCAGGTTGCGTTTGGTGAACTCATCGGAGTTGGCGATGATCAGGCCACCACGCGGCAGGTCAGCGATATTGGCCATCAGCGCTGCGGGATTCATCGCCACCAGCACGTCGGGGCGGTCACCGGCAGTCAGGATGTCGTAGTCGGCGATCTGAATCTGGAACGACGACACTCCGGGCAGCGTGCCCTGAGGTGCCCGGATCTCTGCGGGGTAGTTGGGCTGCGTCGCCAGGTCGTTGCCGAAGAGCGCTGCCTCTGAGGTGAATCGGTCGCCCGTGAGCTGCATACCGTCGCCGGAGTCACCCGCGAAACGGATTACGACCTTTTCGAGTTTTTCCCGAGGATGCGAAGGTGTTCCCTCGACGGTCTCGTTCCCGTTCGGGCCCACGTCCCCGCCTTTCTCAGTGTCTTTCAGTCGACTGCATCGCCGCGCGCTGCCACCTACATTCCCGTCGCTGTCCGCACGGACGCGCCGTCAAGTGAATGCCTGCAAAAGTTGGTGTCACTCGCAGTACCGATTATTGCACTTTCCTTAGTCACGCCTTGACGCTGATGCATGTCAACACGCCGGTAACGTTCAGATTAACGCGCAGCTCAGGAAGCTGAACAAGCAGTGATTGAGACAATATTGTGGTTTTCGTCACTTTTGCTGGCCGAGAAAGTCTAAGAACAGTTACGTACGCGTGAGTAACTTAGCCCTCAGACCTTCTGAGCTCTTGCTGAGCGTCCGCTCAGCGCACAGGAATCAGCCCGGAATGTTGTAGGGCGTGACGATCTGCACCGGCACCGGCCGCACCGGTTCGACCGGCAGCGCGCCGCGCGCTTGCAGGATCGACCGAAGTGCCAGCCGCGCATCCGCCCGCAGGTCGTTATGCAGCACCGCCGAGATCCGGCC
The DNA here is from genome assembly GCF_965229105.1 of Mycobacterium sp. Lineage (GTDB taxonomy): Bacteria > Actinomycetota > Actinomycetes > Mycobacteriales > Mycobacteriaceae > Mycobacterium. Next base: position 2,811,769 of record NZ_OZ245858.1, on the reverse strand, counting down.
GTCGCGCAAAAGCAAGCGATTATCGGCGTCGAGGTCGTGGGCGATAAACACTCGGCAGACCCGCCCTAATCTCTCGAATGCCGAGACCGTGGCCGCGTTGCCGCCTCCCACCGAGTAGACCGCCTCGATCTCGGGGTGGCGCTGCAGCGCGTCGAGCACCAGCCGTTCGTTGGTGGCATCGATACCGTCACTGTCGGTGACATCGATGACGTCGAGCCCCGCCCCGCGCAGCGCCGACCGGAATCCGACCTCCCGCTCGCCTTCACCCCGAAAGACATTCTTCGACAAGGTGATCAGCACTGCCGCACGATCAGGCCCCAGCCACTGCTGCATCAAGTAGGCCGCAGTCACCCCCGCACCGTGGTTGTCGATACCCACATACGCGCACCGCGAGCTGGTGGGAACGTCGGTGCTATAGGTGACCACCGGAATACCGCTGTCGACCAACCCATCGATCGCATCTGCCACCGCGGGCTCGTCCGGCGCCTTGAGGATGACGCCATGGCTGCCCCGCAGGCGCGCCAACTGGTCGACTGTCGCCTCCGTCGCGCCGGTCTCCCAGAGGTGAAAGCGTGCCCGCAGCATGGCCGGGGCGAACGTGGGCAACTCCGCCTCGACCGCATCGCGGAACGCATCAGAGAACCGTCGCGGAGTTTGCATGACGACGTCGATCAAGTAGCGGCGCCCGTTGAGCCGCAGCTGAGCGCGCTGTTTGTCCAAGTCGGCGATGGCCTGCCGCACTTCGGCCCTGGTGTTCTCGCGTACGCCGGGCCGGTCGTTGAGGACACGGTCGACTGTGGCCTCGCTCAGTCCGGACTGCTGGGCGATCTCGCGAACCTTGTACCGGTGTGCCACGATTTCGCCTCCTCGCTCGGGCCGTCGCGTTGGTGATGGTTTTTTGACGGTTTTCTGGTGTTGATTGTGCCCCAGTACACAGCAAGACTGATGGCCATGTCCACACCGTTTCTCACCTCCGCGAAGGCTGCGTCGCCGGCTTGGGACGACGCCTGGATCGACGAGTCCGATTGTCGTCTCGACGATTTCCGCGATCAGGTGCTCCGCGACACCGATCTCGCCGACTACCCGCACGCCCACGACCTCCGATCCGGCGTGCTGGTCTATTCGGCCGCGGCTACCGCGACCGCGAACCGACGGGCCCTGCAGGCCGAATTGATCCGCGCCTTCGCCGACGGACCCGGCGTGGTCGTCATCGAGGGCGCATTCCCCGAAGCAAGTGTCGACGCGGCCACCGCGGCGTTCCGTGATCTGATCGCCACCCAGCGCGCCGCGGGCACAGCCGCAGGCGACCACTTCGGTAAACCGGGCGCCAACGACCGCATCTGGAATGCCGCCCAAAAATTGGCGCTGCACTCGCCGGAGGTCTTCGCCGACTACTACGCCAACGATGCGCTGGCCATGGTCTCGCAAGCGTGGCTGGGACCGCGCTATCAGGTGACCTCGCAGGTGAACGTCGTCAATCCCGGAGGCGCAGCACAGGTTCCGCACCGCGACTATCACCTGGGTTTCGTCAACGAAGACCAATTGCACGCCTACCCGCCTCACATGCACCGCATGTCGGCGGTGCTGACGCTGCAGGGGGCGGTCGCGCACTGCGATATGCCAGTGGAAAGCGGACCGACCATGTTGCTGCCGAACTCACAGCGGTTCGCCGCCGGCTATATCGCCTTCTACCGTCCCGAGTTCATCGAATTCTTTGCCGAGCACCACGTGCAGGTTCCGCTGCGCAAGGGCGACGCCGTCTTCTTCAACCCGGCGCTCTATCACGGTGCGGGTACGAACAAGTCGGCCGATATCGAGCGGATGGCAAACCTGTTGCAGGTGTCTTCACCGTTCGGTCGCGCGATGGAGGCAATGGATCGCAGCGCCATGGTCAAGGCGATCTATCCGTCGCTGCGCGCCATGCAGACCGCCGGTCGCGCCCCGCAGGAAATTCTCAACGCCGTCGTCGCCACCGCCGAGGGTTACCCCTTCCCCACCAACCTCGATCGTGACCAGCCCATCGGCAGCCTGGCCCCACCCAGCCAAGTCGATGTCGTATTGGCCGCGCTCGCCGGTGATCACACCCCAGCACAACTCGATGCCGCACTTCGCGGCCACGACGAACGGAGAATTCCATGACCACCCTCGGACTGATCGGTCTCGGCCGCATCGGCGCCTTCCACACCGAGACGCTGATGAACCTCCCCGGGCTCGACGGCCTGGTGATCACCGATGAGCGACTCGATGTCGTCAAGCAGGTTGCCACCAAATACGGTGCCACCCCCGTTGATTCGGTCCAGGCGTTGTTCGACTCCGGTGTCGACGGCATCGTCATCGCGGCCGCCACCCCGGCACACGCGTCGCTGACGCTGGCCGCGGTCGAACGTGGCCTGCCCACCTTCTGCGAGAAGCCCGTCGCCTCGACAGCCGCCGACAGCGCGAAGGTCGCCGAGGCAATCGCGCGCAACGGCGTCCCCGTCCAGATCGGCTATCAGCGCCGTTTCGACGCCGCGTTCGCCGCGGCGAAGCTGGCCGTCGACAGCGGCGCGCTTGGCGCACTGACCACCGTCCGGAGCACCACGATGGACCCCGCTCCCCCGCCGTTGGACTACATCAAGGGTTCCGGCGGCATCTTCCGCGACTGCGCCGTGCATGATTTCGACACGGTCCGCTGGATCACCGGCCAGGAGGCCGTCGAGGTGTACGCCACCGGCACCGTGCAGGGTGACCCGCTGTTCACCGAGTACGGCGATGTCGATACCGCTGCCATCGTGGTGCGGTTCGATGGCGGCGCCCTCGGCGTGATCTCCAATGCCCGCTACAACGGCCGCGGCTACGATTGCCGCCTTGAAGTACACGGCTTCAATGACACGGTCGTGGCCGGCTGGGACCAGAGCGTCCCGGTGCGAAACATGGATCCGCAGAACGATTTTCCCTCCGGACAGCCCCACAACTTCTTCATGGACCGGTTCACCGAGGCGTTCCGGACCGAACTGTCCGGGTTCGTCGATGTCGTCAAGGGTGGTCCCGTCCTGGGCGCCACCGTGGCCGATGCCGTCGAGGTGGCCTGGATTGCCGAGGCCGCCGCCGAGTCACTGCGCCGCGGCGCCCCGGTCACCATCAAGGAGGTTCGCGGAGCATGAGTGAGATTCGCATTGCCGGCGCCCCGATCTCGTGGGGTGTCTGCGAAGTACCTGGTTGGGGTTATCAACTCTCCCCGGATCGTGTGCTCGCCGAGATGCGCGACGCCGGTCTGACCGCCACCGAACTCGGTCCCGACGGCTTCCTGCCTACCGATACCGCGGAGCTGACGGCGACGCTGGCGAACTTTCACTTGAGCTGTGTCGGTGGGTTCGTACCGGTACTGCTGCACGATCCTGCCCACGACCCGATGGACGAATTGGCCGGTCCGCTGGAATCCTTGGTGGCCGCCGGCGCAGAGGTGGTGGTGCTCGCTGCCGCAACGGGTTCCGATGGTTACGACTCTCGTCCCACGCTCGATGACGACCAGTGGGCCACCGTCTTCGCCAACCTGGACCGGATCGGCGAAGTGGTGGCTGCGCGTGGCCTGACCGCGACACTGCATCCCCACGTGGGCACCATGGTCGAAACCCGTGACGATGTCGATCGGGTGCTGGCCGGTTCCACAATTGCGCTGTGCCTAGACACCGGGCATCTGCTCATCGGCGGTACCGATCCACTGGCGCTGACCCGCCAAGTTCCCGAGCGCATCAAGCATGCCCACCTCAAGGACGTCAACCTCGAACTGGCTGCGAAGGTGCAGTCCGGTGCGATGACCTACACCGAGGCGGTGGCAGCGGGTATGTATGTGCCACTCGGTGCCGGTGATGTCGATATTGCCGGCATCGTGAAAACGTTGGAGGACAACGGCTATGACGGCTGGTACGTGATGGAGCAGGACAACATCCTCGAAGCTGAGCCGGCGGGCACCGGACCACTGGCCGATGTGCTGGCCAGCGTGGAGTTCCTGCGGGGCGTGAAGAGCCCGGCATGAGCCTGCGCATCGGCCTGCTCGGCGCATCCCGCATCGCCGAGCAAGCCATTGTCGGGCCTGCCAACGAACTGGGTTACCGACTGGTGGCGGTGGCCGCCCGTGATCGTGGGCGCGCCAACAACTTTGCCCAAAAGTACGGTGTCGAGCGGGTTCTCGATTCCTACGACGACGTGATCGGCGACCCCGAGGTCGATATCATCTACAACCCGCTGGCCAACTCGTTGCACGCACCGTGGAATCTTGCGGCGATCGCAGCGGGCAAGCCGGTGCTCTCGGAGAAACCGTTCGCGAGCAATCTCCTGGAGGCTCAAACGGTGGCGCAGGCGGCGGAGGCTGCCGGCGTCCCCGTCCTGGAAGGTTTTCACTACCTGTTCCATCCGGTCACTCGACGGCTGCTGGAACTCGCCGGTGACGGCACCTTGGGTGAGCTCCAGCGCATCGAAGTGCACATGACGATGCCGACGCCCGGCGACGACGATCCGCGATGGGTGCTGGACCTGGCCGGCGGCGCACTGATGGACCTCGGCTGCTACGCCCTGCACGTCATGCGGATGGTCGGCGAAACAGCCGGCGGCGCGCCAGAAATAACCGGTGCTGCGGCGGTGCAGCGCCACCCCGGTGTCGATGAGAGCTGTGACGTCGATCTGGTATATCCCGGTGGGGCTACCGGGCACGCCAGCGTCACGATGGTGTCTGACCAGTACCGGTTCACCATTCGCGTCATCGGCAGCACCGGAGATCCGTTGGTGCACAACTTCATCAAACCCAACGACGATGATCGACTGACTATTCGCACAGATGCTGACACCTGGGTCGAGAAACACGGTAACCGCGCGTCGTACACCTACCAGCTGGAGGCGTTCGCAGCCCACGTGCTGCACGGGGCGACCCTGCCGATCGACACCGCCGATGCCGTGGCGAACATGGCCTTCATCGATCAGGCGTATCTCGCCGCCGGAATGGAACCCCGATGAGCACCTTCGATCTGGCCGTCTGCGCCGAGATGGTCTTCGCCGATCTTCCGATCGTCGAGCGGGTCCGTCGGATCGACGACCTGGGTTTCGGCGTCGAGATCTGGAGTTGGGATGACAAAGACGTGGATGCGCTGGCCGCGACCGGGGCGCGGTTCGGGTCGATGACGGGTTATCTGCATGGCGACCTGACCGATCCTGACGGTGCTCGTGAGGTGCTGCGCACTGCCGAGTTGAGCATCAAAGCCGCTGCAGTCCTGGGTGTTCCGCGTCTTAATCTGCACACCGGTGAGCTCATCGACGGACAGGCTGCCCGGCCGAAGTACCGGGCCACCGGCGCGATGTGGCTCAGCGCGCAGCGTGGGCTGGCAGCCCTCGGCGAACTCGGCGACTCCGCGGGCGTCACGTTCTGCCTCGAAAACCTCAACACCATCGTCGACCATCCCGGCGTCCCGTTAGCCCGCGCGAAGGACACCCTGGCGCTGGTGGAAGCTGTCGGGCATCCGAACGTGAAAATGAACCTCGACCTCTACCATGCTCAGATCGGCGAGGGGAACCTTATCGAGCTGATTCGTCGGTGCGGTGACGCCATCGGCGAGATCCAGGTCGCCGACGTTCCCGGCCGTTGCCAGCCCGGTACCGGGGAGATCCACTTTCCGGCCATCGCTAAGACGTTGCACGAGATGGGCTTTACCGGGACCGTCGCGATGGAAGGCTGGGCGTCAGGTGACAGTGTCACCGCGTTGGCGGACTTCAGGGCAGCCTTTAGCGTCTGAGTGGCGCATGCGACGATCACCTGATGCCAGGTGATGCGTTCCCACAGACCCACTGGGGTAAAGACTCGTTGCCTGCCCTGTTCAAACCAGTGGTCGCGTTCGCGTCGACCTCATGGGGCTCACGTTTCATCCGCGTGCTGGTGCCCTGGGACCGTCGGGTGTTGAAGGCGACCAACGGCAAGTACACCCTCTTCGGGCCCACCACGATCCCCGAGATGCTGCTGACCACGATCGGCAGGAAGTCCGGACAGCCGCGCAGTAGTGCGCTCAGCTTCCTCCGCGATGGTGACCGGTTGCTGATCATCGGCAGCAACTTCGGCCAGGACCACCACCCGGCATGGTCGTCGAATCTGCTGGCGAACCCGCACGCAACCGCAGCCATCGGGGGCGCCAAGGTGCCCGTGATGGCGACGCTACTCACCGGCGACGATCACGACCGCGCACTGCAGCGCTTCTGCGAGTACCCGATGTACCGCGCGTACCTGACCCGGACCGACCGTGAGCTCCGGTTGTTCGCACTGACGCGGTGCTGACGGCAGGCTGTCAGCGCCCCTCGCACTGTTGTGTGACCTGGATCTGTCCATTCGGCGTGGTCACTTCGCAGGTGGCCTTGCTGGCGGCGGCGAAACCCAGAGCCAGCAGTGGAGGCGCCACCGCGATGGCGGTGAAGGCCGCGAAACGACGCGCACTCGTGCTCATTGTGAATTCTCCTGTGTAACTTGCAGTCCGCTTATCCGCCGAGGGATCGGCGGAGATAGCTCAACTGTGCTGCACAGAGGAGTTGGGGTCTGTCGGGTGATCGGACCCTAAGCCGGTGGAGGCCGCTGTCCCCCAATCGGTGGACACCGGCGACTACGGCTACGGCGTCTCGACGGGCACCTTGGTGATCTGGTGCGTCAGTTGATCGGCGACGAGGATGTCGCTGATCCCCCACTGGGCCGCGATTTCCAGCACTCGGGCGTCCGCGCCGTCCTGCGAGGTATGCACCGATGTGTAGCTGTCGCCGTGGTACTGCAGGAACACCACGTACACCGAATCCGGGTCAGCGACCGCGATGGCGAGTTCTTGCTCGACGATTTCGCTGATCTGCGCGTCGCCGATCGATTCGGGCACGCTCACCTCATCGGGCGAGCTGGTGTCGGTTTCCATCATGCCCGCCTACCCCAGCGCTCGCTCATCGAAACTTGCGCTACCGGCAGATGAGCTTTCCCGTGTGGTCACACAATCGAAATGCTCTTGACCAGAGCATCTTTGGGCACCTTAACTGGGCCAAGGGGTGTCACGATGTCAATTCGATGTGGGCGAGAACTTCCCATCGATCCAGAACTGAGAGCGAAGAATTCTCAGATTCTTCGCTCTCAGTTCTGGATCGTCGTCGTCGGACCTATTTGCGACCGAGCTCGTGCGAGAGGGCCTCGAGCTCGTTACCGCCGGCCATCTCCTGGGTCAAGTGCTCCAAGGTGATTTCGTCATAGGTGCAATCCAGTTTCTGCCTGCCACGGTTGAGCAGGACGAAGTGGTCGCCCACCATATGCGCGTGGTGCGGGTTGTGCGTGATGAAGATGACGCCGAAACCCTGCTCTTTGGCTGCGGTGATGTAGCGCAACACCATTCCGGACTGCTTGACGCCGAGGGCGGCGGTCGGCTCGTCGAGGATCAGCACGCGTGCACCGAAGAACACCGCCCGGGCGATGGCAACGCACTGACGTTGACCACCCGAGAGCGAGCCGATGGGTACGTCCACATCAGGCAGATCGATGCCCATCTTGTGCAGCTCGGAGATGGTGGTTGCACGCATCGCGTTGATATCGAGCGACCTGAGGATGCCTTTCTTCCGGAGTTCCTGTCCGAGAAAGAAATTCCGCCAGACTGGCATCAACGCGACGACAGCGAGATCCTGGTACACCGTCGATATGCCATTGTCCAGTGCGTCTTTTGGCGAGTCGAAGGTCATCGCTTTGCCGTCGACCAGCAACTCCCCCTCGGTCTGCTTGTGCAGTCCGGCGATGATTTTGATCAGCGTCGATTTACCCGCACCGTTGTCACCGAGCACTCCGGTGACCTGGCCGGCACCCACCCGCAGGTTGATGTCCTTGAGCGCGATGATGTTTCCGTAGCTCTTCCCGACGCCCTTGAGCTCGATCAGCGGTGTCTCAGCGCCAGAAGGACTTTCGGCGACGGGAGCTTCAGCAGTAGTACTCATCGATCTACCTCTTCGCTGCGTAGTTACGGAACACGTTGTTGGCGATCACCGCGAACAGCAGCATCGCGCCCAGGAAGAATTTGAACCAGTCAGGGTTCCAACCGGCATAGACGATTCCCTGGTTGGTCATCCCGAAGATGAACGCGCCGATCAGAGTTCCGATCGCGGTGCCGTAGCCGCCGGTGAGCAGACAGCCGCCGATGACCGCGGCGATGATGTAGAAGAACTCGTTGCCCACACCCTGACCCGACTGAACGGTGTTGAACGAGAACAGCAGATGCATACCGACGAACCAGGCGCAGAATCCGACGAACATGAACAGACCAATCTTGACCGCGGTGACCGGCACACCGACCGCCCGCGCACTGTCTTGATTGCCGCCCACCGCGAAAATCCAGTTTCCGATTCGGGTCTTGAACAGGACGTAGGTGGCGATCACCGTGAACAGAATCCACCACAGCACCGTGATCCGAACGTTGACCGGACCCAAGGAGATGGTCGAGGCAAAGACGGTCCGGCCGGACTCAAAGCCCTGCATATTGGAAACACTGGGCGTCGCAACCTGATTGGACAACAGCTTGGTGACGGCCAAGTTGATACCAGCCAGCATGAAGAACGTACTGAGGGTGATCAAGAAGGACGGGATTTTGGTCCTCATCACCATGTAACCGTTGAAGAATCCGACGGCCAGCGCGACGCCGAGGGCCAACACCGCGCCCACCCAGAGGTTCAGATGCAAGTTGTAGGCCAGCATCGATGCCGCAAGGGAACTAGTGGTGACCGCGACGCCCGTCGATAGGTCAAACTCCCCGCCGATCATCAGCAGACCGACACCGACAGCCATGATCCCGATGGTCGAGCTGGCGTAGAGCACGGTTGCCAGTGACTCCGGAGATCGGAACGGTGGAGCCACGATCAGGAAGAAGATGAAGATGCCAATGGCGCCTACGGCGGCACCCATTTCAGGACGAATCAGGATGCGCTGCAGCTTGTTCTGCTCTTTTACCCGTTCGTCGGTGACCACCTTGTGCGTACCAAGGTCGAGATCCGCCTGAGTGGACATTATCGAGTTCCGTTCTTCGCATATTCGGCGACGGCCTCGACGTTTGTCTTGTCAATAAAGGACGGCCCGGTCAGGGTGGGCTGATTTCCGCCGATGACGTTTCCGTTGTTGAGGTACAGCCACAGCGAATCAACCGCGAGGTAGCCCTGCAGGAACGGTTGCTGGTCAACGGCCCATTGGACATCGCCGCCCTTGATTGCGTCGACAAGCGCAGCGTTCGTGTCGAACGTGCCGACCTTCGCGGTGCTGCCCACACTCTTGGCCGACTGCACGGCGGTCAGCGCGAACGGCGCACCAAGAGCCACGATGTAATCGATGGCTGGATCCTGCTGCAGCTTGGCGGTGATGGTCGCTTCCACCGAAGGCATGTCTTTACCGTTGACGTTCAGAACCTCGGTCGCCGGGAAAGCGTCTTTCACTCCGGCGCAGCGAGCCTCGAGGTCGACGTGGCCCTGTTCCTGGATGACGCAGACCACCTTTTTCGCGCCTTCGGTAGCCAGCCGCTTACCCGCTTCCTGCCCGGCGATGAAACCGTCCTGGCCGAAGTACTCCTTGATGCCCATTGCCTGCCAATCGCTCAGGCCGGCGTTGAATGCCACCACCGGAATGTTCTTGGCGATTGCCGCTGCGACACCGGGCTTCATGGCGTCCGGCTTGGCGAGGGTGACCGCGATGCCCTTGACGCCGCTGTCGACCGCGGTCTGCACGAGGTTGGCTTGGCTGGGCCCCTCGGGGTCGCTGGAATAACGCAGTTCGATGTTGTCTTTTTTGGCTGCGGTCTCCGCGCCTTTGCGAACCAGATCCCAGAATGAGTCACCGGGTGCCTCGTGGGTGATCATCGCTATCGTCATCCGTGGGGTGTCCGCGGAGCCGGCACCCATACCGCCGCCGGAGCTGTCCGGCTTACCTCCGGTGGATGAACACGATGCAACCCCTAAGACCAGCACGCCCGCTCCGGCTGTCGCCACGAGTCGACTGAACCTCATTGTTTCTCCTTGTCCTCGACATCGCCGCGATGCTTGGGCGCCTGGACTCCAGTGACAAGCGATACGGCCTCCGCACCGATGTAATACCGATCACATCGGAAAGTCAAGACTTTGTTCTGACATTAGGACCGCATGTCAAATGTCAGGAAAGCGATCGGTACGCCGTGCACGTCGCCGCGGCCGCAGGCCAGCCCAGCGTGAAACCAGAGGCTGCCGCAGCTCTGCCATTGCGGCGGAGCTTACGCTGAACAGCGTAACGCCCTGTGCAACAGGCAATTTCGCTAGCGATCGACGAGCGTGGTCTCGAAGTAGTAGCGCGAGGCGCGGTAGGCGTGGCTTCCGTACTCGACAATGCGACCGGAGTCATCGAAGGCCGTCCGGTTCATCACCAACAGGGGCGCCTTGGGCTTTTCGTCGAGCAGTCGTGCTTCTTCGCGGTCGGCAGCCTTGGCTCCGATGCGTTGACGTGCGAGTCGGATGTGCACGCCGCGCGACCGCAGCGCCTGATAGAGCCCGGCCCGTTCGAGTTCGTCCTGGTCGGGAGCAATGGCAGCAGGCAGATGATTGGTCATCAGTGCCAGCGGCTGTCCACCGGAACTGCGCAATCGGCGCATCGTCAGCACGTCACTACCCACCGGAAGGTTCAGCTGCGCGGCAATATCGTCAGGCGCCGGGCCGATGTTGTAGTCCAGGACTTTGGTCGCGGGTTCCTGCCCGGCTCGGGCCAGATCGTCGAACAGGCTGGTGAGTTCGACGGGGCGGTGCACCGGCGTCTGGACAACTTGGGTGCCGACACCGCGCTTGCGCACCAGCATGCCCTTGTCGACCAGTTCCTGTATCGCACGTCGGGTCGTGGGCCGGGAAAGGCTCAATCGCTTTGCCAGAGCAAGCTCGTTTTCGAACCGGTCGCCAGGCTTGAGGTGACCGTCGACGATGGCCTTTTCGAATGCCTGCGCAACCTGGAAGTACAGCGGAATCGGGCTAGACCGCTCGAGTTCTATTGGCAGCGTCGTCGTCACCCTCGCTCCGATCCGTTTACCACCCACGGCGGGTTGCTATCAGTGCGCCTCAGCGTACCTTGCGATGTTCGAAAGTAAGAATGTCAGGACAAACTCTTGACATCACGTGGTGACCGGGCGCACAGTGAAAAAGGCGCCAGGCATTCGTCAGGAGATCTTGAGCCAGCCCACGTTTGTAGACGTACGCAACCCGGGAGTCAGTCGTGTCCGACCAAGCAAAACAGCGTTTCGACGCCCTCGCCATCGGGCGAAGTGGTGTCGACATCTACCCGCTCCAGGTCGGCGTCGGCCTCGAAGACGTCACGTCGTTTGGCAAGTTCCTCGGTGGTAGTGCGGCCAATGTCGCCGTCGCAGCAGCACGGCTGGGTAATCAGACCGCGTTGATCTCCGGGGTCGGCAATGATCCGTTCGGCAGGTTCGTGCGCAACGAACTAGCCCGACTCGGTGTCGACAACCGCTTTGTCACCACGCACGGCGAGTACCCGACACCGGTCACCTTCTGCGAGATCTTCCCGCCCGACGATTTTCCGCTGTACTTCTACCGCAAACCGTCGGCACCTGACCTTCAGATACATTCCGACGAGCTCGATCTCGATGCCGTGCGCGCTGCCCGGTTGTACTGGTCAACGGTGACGGGATTGTCCGAAGAGCCAAGCCGGAGCGCACATTTCGCAGCGTGGTCGGCGCGCGGTCGGGCTCCCCTGACGGTACTCGATCTCGACTACCGGCCGATGTTCTGGGCCACCCCGGCGGATGCCTCAGCGCAGGTCCAGCGGGCCTTGCAGCACGTCACCGTCGCCGTCGGAAACCGCGAAGAATGCGAGATCGCTGTCGGTGAGACCAACCCGCAAAAAGCCGCCGACGCCCTGCTGGACCTCGGTGTGGAACTGGCGATCGTCAAGCAGGGGCCCCGGGGTGTGCTCGGTAAGACCCGACACTCGTCGGTGACAGTCCGGCCCAACGATGTCGACGTCGTCAACGGCCTCGGCGCAGGAGACAGCTTCGGCGGCAGCTTGATTCACGGGCTGCTCCATGACTGGCCACTGGAGAAGACGCTGCGCTACGCCAACGCTGCCGGCGCCATCGTCGCCTCCCGACTCGAATGCTCGACTGCGATGCCGACCGCCGCAGAGGTGGCCGAACTCGCCGACCAAACCGCCGTGGAGGCCGTGAATGTCTAGCACCATGACCAACATGCCGGTCTGCAAGGACTACGCGGCAATCACTGATGTGCGCGCGTCGGACCCCGGCGCCGTTGCCCGCGCATGGCAAGCCCGCACCACCCGTCCCACGCTGCGCGGCAACGGCCGGTTGATGATCGTCGCGGCAGACCACCCCGCCCGCGGCGCCCTGTCCGTCGGTGCCCGCCCGACCGCGATGAACAGCCGGACCGATCTGCTCGACCGACTCCGCGCCGCCCTGGCCGATCCAGGTGTCGACGGCGTGCTGGCGACCTCGGACATTCTCGACGACCTACTGCTCCTGGGTGCGCTCGAAGACAAGGTGGTGTTCTCGTCGTTCAACCGCGGCGGCCTGTCCGGATCGTCATTCGAATTCGACGACAAGATGACCGGGGCAACTGCGGCATCGACCGCCGCCGCGAAGATGAACGGCGGAAAGATGTTGTGCCGCATCGCTCTCGATGATCCCGGCACGGTCGACACCATGACCGCGTGCGCGCAGGCTGTCGACGAGCTGGCCTCGCACGGTTTGATCGCGATGCTCGAGCCGTTCATGTCATCTCGGGTCAACGGCAAGGTTCGCAACGACCTCAGCCCTGATGCCGTCATCAAATCGGTGCACATCGGCCAAGGCCTTGGCTCCACGTCGGCATACACCTGGATGAAGTTGCCGGTGGTCGACGAGATGGACCGGGTGATGGACTCGACCACGATGCCGACCCTGCTCCTTGGCGGCGACCCGGCCGACCCCGACGAAGCGTTCGCCAGTTGGGAGAAGGCCCTGGCCCTGCCGTCGGTGCGCGGGCTGATCGTGGGCCGCACGCTGCTGTATCCGACCGACGACGATGTCAGCTCGGCGGTCGCCACCGCAGTCGCGATGGTGCGCTGATATGCACAGCAAGCTCTACATCCCAGCGCGCAGCGCGGCGGCGCCCTACACCGTCGATGTCACGCCGGAGTCGGCCGGGTGGACCGAATCCTCTCTACAGGTCGTCGAACTCGTCGCGGGTCAGGCCATCACGTTGAGCACCGGCGACACCGAGGTGATGATCCTGCCGCTGGCCGGTTCCGGCCAGGTGACCTGTGACGACGGCTCATTCGAGTTGTCACCGCGGGCATCGGTTTTCGACGGACCCGCCGACATGGTCTACGTCGGCATCGACCAGACCTACTCGCTCAGCGGTGAAGGTAGGCATGCGATCTGCGGCGCCAGGGCCACCCGGTCATTTCCCAACCGCAGGGTGGCGGCAGCCGATGTCGCGGTGGAACTCCGCGGTGCGGGCAACTGCAGTCGGCAGGTGCACAACTTCGGTACCGCAGGCGTGTTCGAAGCCGACTCGCTGATTGCGTGTGAAGTCATCACCCCGGGCGGCAACTGGTCGAGCTACCCCGCACACAAGCACGACGAGAACACGCCCACCCAGTCCGAGCTCGAAGAGATCTACTACTTCGAAATCGCTGCCGGACCGGATGATTCGCGTGGTTTCGGCTATCACCGGGTGTACGGCACTCCGGACCGCCCGATCGAAGTCCTCGAAGAAGTTCGCACCGGTGATGTCGTTCTGGTACCGCACGGATACCACGGGCCGTCTGTGGCCGCGCCCGGCTACCACATGTACTACCTCAACGTGATGGCCGGACCGGGCGCCGAACGGGCCTGGAAGATCGTCGACGATCCCGAACACGCCTGGCTCCGCGGTACCTGGGATGACCAGCCCATCGATCCACGACTACCCCTTCACGACCCCCGAGGAGCCTGAGTCAATGGTTTCCACCGCGCCCAAGAAGGCGGAGAAGACCCCCGCTGCCGAAGCGACTGTGCGGCTCACCGTCGCCCAGGCCACCATTCGCTTTCTGGGCAACCAGTTTGTCGAGCGCGACGGCGAACGGACCACATTCTTCGCCGGCGCCTTCGGCATCTTCGGCCACGGTAACGTCGCCGGTCTCGGCCAGGCGTTGCTGCAGGACGAAATAGACGCTGCCGCTGCGGATCGCGAGCCCGCGCTGAAGTACGTGCTGGGCCGCAATGAGCAGGCCATGGTGCACAGCGCCGTCGCCTTCGCCCGGCAGAAGGACCGCCTGCAGACCTGGGCGGTCACCGCCAGCGTCGGTCCCGGCGCGACGAATATGTTGACCGGCGCGGCGCTGGCCACCATCAACCGGCTGCCCGTTCTGCTGCTGCCCGCCGATACGTTCGCCACCAGGGTCAGCTCCCCGGTACTGCAGGAGCTCGAGCTGCCTTCCTCCGGCGATGTCACCGTCAACGATGCGTTCAAACCGCTGTCCCGCTACTTCGACCGGGTGTGGCGGCCCGAGCAACTGCCTGCTGCCCTACTCGGCGCCATGCGCGTGCTCACCGATCCCGTCGAAACGGGGGCGGCGACCGTCGCCATCCCGCAGGACGTGCAGGCCGAAGCCCATGACTGGCCGGAATCCCTTTTCGCAGAACGCACCTGGCACGTCGCGCGACCACTCCCGGAACGCTCGGTGATCGCTCATGCCGCCGAGGTCATTCGGTCGGCGAAGAAACCGCTGATCGTGGCGGGCGGTGGCGTTATCTACTCCGGCGCGACCGCCGCACTGGCGGCCTTCTGCGAGCAGACCGGTATCCCCGTCGGTCAGAGCCAAGCCGGTAAAGGCTCGTTGCGCTATGACCATCCGCAATCCGTCGGCGCGATCGGCTCCACTGGGACCACCGCGGCCAATGCGCTGGCCACCGAGGCCGATGTGGTCATCGGAATCGGCACCCGCTACAGCGATTTCACCAGCGCCTCGCGCACCGCGTTCAACAACCCGGACGTCCGCTTCGTCAACATCAACGTGGCGTCGATCGACTCGGTCAAACAGGGCGGCGTCAGCGTGGTCTCCGATGCCCGCGAAGCCATCGAGGCTCTGGGGGTCGCCTTGACGAACTACTCGGTCGCCGCCGAATATCGCACCCGCACTGCCGACCTCGCCCGAGAGTGGGAGGACGCGGTGTCGGCGGCGTACCGCGTCGAAGAGGGGGCGGCACTGAACCAGAACCAGGTGATCGGCCTGGCAAACACCCTCTCGGACCCACGCGATGTGGTGGTCTGTGCGGCCGGCTCGATGCCGGGCGATCTGCACAAGCTATGGCGGACCCGCGACCCCAAGGGCTATCACGTTGAGTACGGCTATTCCTGCATGGGCTACGAAGTGGCGGGCGGTATCGGCGCCAAGATGGCTGAGCCTGACCGCGATGTGTTCGTCCTGGTCGGCGACGGCTCCTATCTGATGATGGCGACCGAGTTGGTCACCGCGGTGCAGGAGAACATCAAAGTCATCGTGGTGCTGGTGCAGAACCACGGCTTCGCCTCTATCGGTGGATTGTCAGAGGCTTTGGGGTCCCAGCGCTTTGGCACCGCCTACCGGTACCGCAGCGATGACGGCCGCCTCGACGGCGAGAAGCTGCCGGTCGACCTGGCCGCCAATGCCGCCAGCCTCGGCGCCGATGTCATCCGGGTGGTCACCGCCGCCGAGTTCACCGACGCGGTCAAAGTGGCCAAGGCCAGTGACCGCACCACGGTGATCCATGTCGAGACCGACCCGATGATCTTCGCCCCGGACAGCGAATCCTGGTGGGATGTACCTGTTTCCGAGGCATCGACCCTGGAATCCACCCAGAAGGCCTACCAGACGTATGCGGACTGGAAGAAGATCCAACGCCCGTATTTCAACCCCAGCTAGCGCCAGTGAAAGGCCGACATCAATGAGCACCATCCTGGTGGGGTCTGCGCCCGACTCCTGGGGTGTCTGGTTTCCCGATGACCCGAACCAGACCCCGTATAAGCGTTTTCTCGACGAGGTGGCCGCCTCCGGTTACCAGTGGATTGAGCTCGGCCCCTTCGGCTATCTGCCCACTGATCCTCAACAGCTTTCTGAGGAACTGGGCTCGCGCGGTCTGAAGCTCTCGGCAGGAACGGTTTTCGAGCATCTGCACCAGGATGACTCGTGGGATGCGGTCTGGAAACAGATCGAAGACGTCGCGAAGTTGACTGCGGCCGTCGGCGGTAAGCACGTCGTGGTCATCCCGGAGATGTGGCGTGACCCGGCTACCGGAGCGGTTCTCGAAGACCGCAACCTGACCCCCGAGCAGTGGGCCAAAAAGACCAACGGGATGAACGAGCTGGGCCGGGCCATATTCGAGAAGTACGGCGTGCGTGCGCAATACCATCCGCACGCCGACAGCCACGTCGATACCGAGGAGAACGTCTACCGCTTCCTCGACGGCACCGACGGCGAGTTCGTCAACCTGTGCCTGGACACCGGTCACATCAGCTACTGCGGCGGCGACAACATCGCGATCATCGAGAAGGCACCCGACCGCATCGGCTACCTGCACCTCAAACAGGTCGACGAAGAGGTGCGGGCCAGGGTCGCGGTCGAGGACCTGCCCTTCGGTGAGGCCGTCAAACTCGGCGCGATGACCGAACCGCCCCGCGGAATCCCCGATATGCCACCGCTGCTGGCCGCGATCGAACGCCTCGGCATCGACGTGTTCGCCATCGTCGAGCAGGACATGTACCCCTGCGACGTCGACGCGCCGCTGCCCATCGCCCAGCGCACCCGCACATACCTGGGGTCCTGCGGCATCCCGTCCGTCCGCTTCAATGAGTAAGGATCCGAACATGTCTGACCTGCGCATCGCGGTCCTCGGCGTCGGCATCATGGGCGCCGATCACGTCGCCCGAATCGAGAACAGGATCTCCGGTGCCCGGGTGTCGGTCGTCAACGACTACGTCACCGAGAAGGCCGAGCAGCTCGCCGCGACCATTCCCGGCTGCCGGGCCATCGCCGATCCGCTGGATGCCATTGCCGACCCGGAGGTGGACGCAGTCCTGCTGGCCACGCCCGGGCCCACGCATGAGAAGCAGCTGCTGGCATGTCTGGAACACACCAAACCGGTGATGTGCGAAAAGCCGCTGACCACCGACGTGGAGACCTCCCTCGCCGTGGTCAGGCGTGAAGCCGAGCTGTCCACCCGTCTCATCCAGGTGGGCTTCATGCGCAGGTTTGATCACGAGTACGCCGCGCTCAAGGCGATGCTCGATGACGGTGAGCTTGGCACCCCGCTGGTGCTGCACTGCGTGCACCGCAATCCGGCCGTGCCGCCGCACTTCGACTCGGCGATGATCGTCAAGGATTCCCTGGTCCACGAGGTCGATGTCACCCGGTTCCTGTTCGATGAGGAGATTACGTCGATCCAGATCATCAAGCCGGCCGCGAATCCCGCAGCACCACACGGGCTTGCCGACCCCCAGATCGCCATCATGCGCACCGCGACGGGCAAGCACGTCGATGTCGAGGTGTTCGTCACCACCGGGGTCGCCTACGAGGTACGTACCGAGGTGGTCGGTGAAAAGGGCAGCGCGATGATCGGTCTGGATGTCGGGCTGGTCCGCAAGACCGCACCCGGCCACTGGGGCGGCCAGATCACGCCCGGCTTCCGTGAGCGGTTCGGCGCGGCCTACGACACCGAGATCCAGCGCTGGGTCAACGCTGTGCACCTGGGTCGATCCACCGGCGACTTCACCGACGGGCCGACGGCGTGGGACGGCTACGCCGCCGCCGCCGTGTGCGCAGCCGGGGTCGAGTCGCTGGAAAGCGGCCGCCCCGTCGAGGTGAAGATGGTCGACCGCCGAACGGTTCCGAGGGCTTGATGAAGATCGCGTTGGATCCGACGCCGTTCCATCACGACTACGAGTTGCTTGACTTCCCCCGTGTGGTGGCCGATCTCGGCTACGAGAACCTACAGCTGACCCCGCACCGGGACTTCATCCCGTTCTACAACCATCCCCGCGCCGATGACGACCTGGTGGCCAAGTTCCGCAAGGCGTGCGCCGATGCCGGTGTCGGGATCGCCTCGGTGCTGCCGGTGTTGCGTTGGTCAGGGCCCGACGAGGATGCCCGTGAAGCCGCGGTGCGCAACTGGAAGCGGGTCATCCAGATCACCGTCGACCTGGGCGTCAACGTGATCAACACCGAGTTCTCCGGCCGGCCAGAGAAGGCCGAGGAATCCGAACGCGCGTTCTTCCGCTCGATGGAGGAACTGGTGCCGATCTTCGAGCGCGAGGGTATTGACGTCCGGATCGACCCGCACCCAGACGATTTCGTCGAGGACGGGCTCGAAGCAGTGCGGATCATCCGCGGGGTCAACTCCCCCAATATCGGCATGGTCTACGTGGCCTGCCATAGCTTCCATATGGGTGGGGACATGACCGCCATCATGCGCGCGGCCGGCGAGAAGCTGCGCCTGGTGCATGTCGCCGACACGATGGACCATCACCGCAGCCACGGCCTGCGCTACATCACCAACCCGCCGGGGAACGCAGCCCGGGTCCACCAGCACCTCAAGATCGGAGACGGTGACGTCAACTGGGACGAGTTCTTTGGCGGCCTCAGCGAAATCGGTTTCTATGACCGCCCCGACACAGTGATGGTGTCGTCAGTCTTTGCCGAAGACGAAAGTGCGCAGGATGTTTCGCGCTATCAGCTCGCCACGATGACCGAGTACTTCAACAAGTATCAGAATTGAGATACGCCATGTCGACCAAGACGATCACTCATTTCGTCAACAACGCTCCGCCCGTTCCACCGCGCGCCTAGAAGGAGAATCCAGTGGTAGCGCCACAACTGGTCGCCACGTCATGGAGCAGTGCCGGTAACGCGTCACCGATGCGGACTCCGGGGACCAGCCCGGTGCCCATCGCCGACCGCATCGACGCCGTCGCCGCTGCGGGCTTCATCGGGTTCGGTCTGATCGCCGACGACCTGGCGGCAATCCGGAACAGCATTGGGTTCGACGCGCTGCGCGGGCTGATCACCGACGCCGGATTGTCCCACGTCGAGATCGAACTGCTGGAGCGCTGGTGGATTCCACGCGGGCACCCCGGACACACCTACGACACCCGCGACCTGCTCTTCGAGGCTGCCGATGTGCTGGGTCCGGTGCAGATCAAGATCGGTTCGGAGAACGGTCCGCCGGCGTCGGATCCGCTGGCCCTGGTTGCGCCGCTCCGGGAACTGGCCGAACAGGCCGTCGCACATGGCACCCGGATAGCGATCGAGACGATGCCGTTCTCGGCCATCGCGACAGTACCCATGGGTGCCGAAATCGTTGCCGCAGCAGGTCATCCGGCCGCCGGGCTCCTGGTGGACGCCTGGCACGTCTTTCGGGCTGGCACCACATTGACCGAGCTACGCGCCACACTGGCGCCAGAGATGATTTTCGCCGTGGAACTCGACGATGCCGCAGCCGATACCGTCGGGACATTGTTCGAGGACACCGTCGAACACCGATTGCTGTGTGGTGAGGGCATTTTCGACCTGCCCGGCCTGGTGGCGGTGTTGCGCGAGCTCGGCTTCCACGGGCCGTGGGGGGTGGAAATCTTGTCCATGACCTATCGGGCACTTCCGGTGAATGAAGCCCTCAAGCTCGCCGCCGACTCGGCACTGACGGTGCTTTAACCACCCGCGAAGAGGCTTTGGGCCGACAGATACAACGTCAAGACGTCGATAAGCGTGCGCCGTTGCCGGCTGGAATCATAGGGCACCGCCGACATCATCTGCGGCAACATCAAACCGCGTAGGCACGCCCAGATCAGATCGGCGATATCGGTGCCGTCCCGGTCGGGGACCAGCCTGGTACCCAGCGCGTTGAGTCCGTCGTTCATCTCGACGAGGTGCCGGTTGAGTTTCTTATCGCGGGTGACCCGGGTGGCCACCAGGATCTCGATGGCAGCCATCGACGTCGATTCACTAAACGCCGGCCAGGCGGCCTCGACGACCGCGGCCACCCGGTCGCGCAGTGGGCCGTTCGGAATATCTATCTCGGCAAGGCATTGCTGGAGCCCGGCGAAACCCTGGTCCACCACCGCCATCAGCAGCTGATCCCGGTCACCGAAGTGATACTGGATAGCACCCCAGGACACGTTGGCCCGCTCGGTGATGTGCTTGGCGCTGGCCGCGCCGAATCCCTCTTCCAGGATGCAGGCGACGGTTTCGGCGATGATCACCGCTCGGGTGTCATCACCGCGTTGTTGCCGGGTTTCCCCGCGCCGAGTGGGCGCGGTCACCGCATCAGTCCATGGACCTGGTCGATGGGTAGGTCCCGCAGCGCCACCAACCCCGGCCGCGCCGCACACACCGCCGCGACGGCGTTGACAACCTTTGCGGCCGTGGAGATCACACCGCCGTCGTTCTGGTCGAGGTCACCAGAACCCACGTGGGCATTGATCTCGACACCGGGCCTGCCCGTCACGACAACGCGGTGCACCCCACCGCGACCGTCCGGCGGGTATGCCCAGTCAGGGGCGGCGGCCTGCGTGAGGCGGTTGACGTGTTCCATCACGATGACGGGTTGGCCGTCCTTGATCCCTTCGACGGCAAAACGCACAGCGGCGATATGCCCGGGCGGGACGCGCATCATCGTGCACTCGATCTCCACTGGCGTCACCCAGGTTTCGTGCCTCTCGCGCAATTCGTCGAGCTCGATGCCGAGGCACTTCGCCAGGTGCGCGACCGGCCCACCCCAGATGGAGCGCAGGACGCCGGGGAGGAACATCACCGGCGTATCCTGCTCGGGGGTGAAGCCGAAACCGAAACTTACCCCGGTGAACTCCGCATCGTCGTAGCTGCCGTAGTCGAAGATCTCCTGCACGAGAACCGACGTCGCGGACTGGCACAGACTCAAGGCGGCGAACGGCAGCATGTCACCGGAAAACCCGGGATCGATTCCGTTGACGTACATCGTCGTTCCGCCTTCGCGGCACGCTGCCTCCAGCGGCTCGCGCAGCCATGCGTCAGCGGTATCGGGGTTTACCAGCCAAACCATTGATGATGCAACCACATTCGTGCCCGCACGAAGGAATGCGGTGATCTCCTCCAGGGCACCACTGCCGCGGGTCTCCCCCTGCGAGGTGTAGACCACACAATCCGCGCCGAGCCCGACCAGCGCAGCCAGGTCGTCAGTGGCGGTGATACCCGTCGGCGCTGAGAGCCCGCACAGTTCTGCGGCGTCGCGGCCAAGCTTCGTCGGGCTGCTGGCGTGCACACCGACCAACTCAAGATCAGGGTGTTCGATGATATGGCGCAGCGCATGCTGCCCGACGTTGCCGGTAGAGAACTGAATCACTCGATACGTCAAAGGAACTCCACTGGTTGAGGGTTTACATCAGGTCCGTGATCGTTTTCAGTCCGGCTTCGTAGAGCACGCCGGGCAGCATTCCGCCGTCGATCTCGATGGTGGTGCCGTTGATGTAGTCGACCTGCCCACTGCACAGAAAGACACATGTCCGACCCACTTCGTCGGTGCCGCCGGCCCGCTTGAGCGGCACCTTGGCGAAATATGTGCTGCCATCTTTGTCGTCGGCGGGGAGCACGAAACTCTGAAAGTTGTCGGTCATCGTCGGACCGAGGGCAAGACAGTTCACCCGGATCGTCGGGCCCCACTCCTCGGCGAGCGACCGGGTCAGATGGTTGAGGCCGGATTTCGCGGCCCCGTAGGAGACCAGGGTGGGTGAGCCGGCCGGATGCCCGGCGCCGCTGGAAATGTTGATGATCGATCCGCCGCCGTCGCGGCGCATTTCGGGACAGACCCGGATGGCGAACCACAGCGGGCTGATCAGGTTCATCTGGATGGCAAAGGAGTGGAACAGCACGCTGCGCTCGAAATCATCCGCGCTGCGCGTGGTGCCCTGAATGCGTTGCACCAGCTCGGGAACCGCTTCGACGCTGGGACTGGGCACCGTCCCGCCGGCGTTGTTGACCAGTATGTCGATCCGCCCGTAGGTGTCGACGACCTTGCCGACGAAGGCGTCGATGGCGTGGTAATCGCCTTGATCGCACACCCACTGGGCCGAGCGTTCGCGGCCGCCGGGCACCCTGGCTGCCGCGGGTAGCTCATCGAGCGGCGAACGAGAACACCCGACGACGGTGGCACCTGCCCGCAGCAATTCCTCGGCGATGCCGTCGCCGACCCCGCGGCTGGTCCCGGTGACGATCGCAACCTTGCCCTCCAGTGAAGTCATCCCCGAACAATAGAGTCATCAATGATTTAGCGGGCGAATCTGATGACATTGCTATCGAACCTGAGATCAGACGGTTAGAACCATCGCAGACTTAATGATCTATCGGGTGTGGTCATCCTTCAGCACAAGGGCCAGATCATCGAACTGTGCGGCTTGTGCGGTGATCCTGGCGATATCGCTGGGACGTTTGAGAAGTCCCCGCACGGAGATGACGGCGACCTGTTCGGCGACCCGGATGGCCTCTTCCACCCGGTCACCCTCATCGGTGTGCAGCCGGGTCCGCTTCTGCGCACCCTCGTCGAAGTTCAACAGCAGGCTCGCAGTGTCGTCTTTATCGCAATCGATGAACTTGCCCTCGGCAATAGCCGCACCGATCAACATGACCACCCAGTCTTTGAGGCGTTCGTAGTCTGTCCAGAACTGGGCGAATTCGGTGCGCTGCTGATGCGCGGTCCGCTGAATCTCGTTGAAGTCGATCGGTGACAGGGCGAGTTGCATCGTGTCAAACCGCAAGAGCCGGTACAGCTTCAGCGCCGGCGACCCGGAACCGGCACCGACGTCGGCGATGAACTTCAGCGGCGCACGGTTGACCAGCAGCGTTTCCTGCAGCAGCTGCTCTTTATTTCGGAACCAGTAGTACAGCGACGATTGTTGGAGACCGACAGCGCGGGCGATATCGCTCATCGTCGTCTGGGCGTAGCCCTTCTCGGCGAACAGTCGCGTCGCCGCGTCGATGATCGCCGCCCGCGGCGATCCGATCGGCGTGGAATCGGTGTTGCGCGGACGCCCGATTGCCCGGATTTGGGCCTGGGGGTCACCGGGGGACGACACGTGGCGAAGTCTAGAGCCCGGCCGGTCGGAGATGTCCGAAGTCAACTCAGCGGTGCCACCTCGTCGTGGGCGCGCCGGACGATATCGCGAGCAGCGGCGACGATATCCCGCCATAGTTCAAGACCCGCGGTTTTCGTCGCCAACGACGGGCTGCCGGTGACCCCGTTGGTGGAGACGTGTTGCACTGCGTACCGAAAAACACTGCCCGCCGTCCGGTCGGGGTCATCGGCACCTGCCATGGCAACCGTATCGACCAGTTCGGGCCGGAGCACCAGCATGATCGAAGTTTCCGCGGCGTTCGCATGCCAATCGAGGGCATCGGCTGTAGCGCGCCGCGCAATATCGGGCGTCGAATCCCACCATTGCATGACACCGATCCGATCGTCTGGATGGCGGCGACGGAACCGATCGCAGGCGATCCACAACGCCGCCGAGTTCCCGACGTGGCCGTTGACGAACATCACCCGCCGCAGACCCGATTCCAGGCAGGCCTCCGCCACCTGCAGCGCCGTCGCCGCGATGTCCTCACTCGCGAAGGCGACGGTACCGGCCAGATCAGTACCGTGAAAGAAGCTGGCGCCGAACGCAATCGGCGGGAGCACGATCGCTTCATCACCAGCGGCTGCTTCGGCGATGGCGGTCGCAATGATGGTGTCGGTACCCACGGGCAGGTGCGGGCCGTGCTGCTCGATCGCTCCGACCGGGATCAATGCCACACACGCCGGATCGCCCGCGACGCGGCGGGCAAGCGTTGCAGAAGTGAATTCCTCCCAGCGGTGGCCCGACGCGGCCGTCATCAGAAGAACCTCAGGTAGCGGTCGGACTCCCAAGCCGACACGTGGGCGCTGTAGCTTTCCCATTCGAGTCGCTTTTCCGCTAGGAATGCCGAGAACATCGCGTCCCCGAAGACTGCGCGTGCCAGCGGGTCCGACTCGAACGCATCCAGAGCGGTGTCGAGTGTTCTCGGTAGCCAGCCGATACCACGGTCGGCGAGCTCTGGTTCGGATAGCCGGTAGAGGTTGTCGCGGTTGGGGTCTCCGGGATCGAGGCCTTCGCGGATACCCTCCAAACCGGCGGCAAGCATCAGTGCCGCACCCAGGTACGGGTTGTTCGCACTGTCGGCGGCACGGCATTCGACTCGACCGCCGCCCAACGGGATCCGAAGCATGTTCGTCCGATTGTTATCGCCGTAGCAGGCAAATACCGGCGCCCAGGTGAGACCGGACATGCTGCCCTGCTTGACCAGTCGCTTATAGCTGTTGACTGTCGGGGCGATGACGGCGCAGATGGCCGGGGCGTGCCGCAGTATACCTGCGATGAACTGGTAGCCGAGCCTAGATAGGCCGCAACCGCGTGGGTCATCGGCTTGCTCGAAAGCGTTCACGCCATCGGTGTTGGCCAGTGACATGTTGTAATGGGCGCCGCTACCGGTCTTGTCCGCAAACGGTTTAGGCATCCATGACGCGAAAAGGCCGTGCTTACGGGCGATCTCGCCGACCATCATCCGGAAGAAGACGAACCGGTCGGCCATGGCCACCGCGTCGGTATAGATGAAGTCGGTCTCGAACTGGCCGTTACCGTCTTCGTGGTCGAAGGAGTAGACGTCCCAACCGAGTTCGTTCATGGCCGAGACGATCTCGTCGATCACCGGGTAGTTGTGCAGCATCCCGCGGAGGTCGTAGCAGGGTTTGTCCAAGCTGTCGTCGCGGCTGGCCGGCTGCGGTGTCCCGCTCGCGTCACTCAGCAGGAAGAACTCCGTCTCGATCCCGAGGTTGAACGTGTACCCCAACGAAGCAGCATCGGCAGTGACGCGTTTGAGGATCTGCCGACTGCATGCCTCGAACGGAGTGTCGCCGATCCACAGGTCGCCGGGAAACCATGCGACCTCACGGTTGAACGGGGTGATGACTCCCGCGCCCAGGTCCGGATGCGGAGCGACTTCATCGTCGTTCACATCCTGCGGTACGCCATCCAGTGCCGCACCGGTGAACATCTCCGACCCGGCTGCTGCCTGCGAAAGATGGTTCAGCGGAACCATCTTGGCCTTGGGCTTACCGTGCATGTCGACGAAGCTGATCGCCGCGTACTTGACGCCGGCGGCCCCAAGGCGTTCGGCAACCTCATGAACCGACGGCTCATCGACCGTCTGCGCGGCCTTACCATTCAATGTGCCGGTCATCTGCCCTGCTCCTTTCAGCCCGCGGACGCAAGATCGGCGTCTCCGGTCAAGAGACCGAGTTCGCGTCCGAGGTAGCGGTAGAACTCCCATAACGGCGCCTCCAGATGTGACAGCCGACCTACGCTGGTGACGCCCGAGCGCACTGCCCGTTGCACCGCGGCACACACGTCGAGGTCTTCACGGTGGATATCGCAGATCGACTTCACCAGCTGGCTGCGACGTTCCTCGACACCCGGCGCGGCGAGCGCTGCGGGCGACATCGCGATGTCCAATTGCAGTTCGATGCGGCCCGCGCCCAGCGGAAGTGTCTTGAGCCAGTACATGAATCCCGGCCCCAGCGAGACCTGCAGCAACGGGTAGGCGATGAAGATGAGGTTCTTATGACTGTGCTCGGGGCTCAGGGTGTCCGCACCCGGCGCAAGGAACGGGGGGTCAGCGGGATAGCCGGGCGCCTGCTGCGCCCACATCGTGGTGAAGTAGTCACCGCCACCGCCCGCGTGGCTCAAGGCGGCGGGGAACTGCGATTCCAGCGACTGCCTATGCGGCCCCAGGTGGTGGTAACACTCCATGAAGTTGTCCACCATGATCTTCCAATCCCATTCGCAGACACCCCAATCGGTCTGCTCAACGGTCTGGTAGTTCTCGAAATCGTAGGGATCGACGAACGAGTCAAGGCCGGCGAGTTGCTCCGCGACCGGCGCCGCCTGGCCGTCCATGTTGACGAAGACGAAACCCTTCCAAATCTCGTGCCGAAACTGCTTGAGCCCGTAGTCGGCTCGGTTGAAACCGGTCGATTCCTTCATCTCCGGAGCGCCGGCGAGGTGACCATCCATACCGAAGGACCACAGGTGATAGGGGCACTGCAGAACGCTGGCCTCCCCCGCGCCCGAGCACACCTCCATCCAACGGTGGCTGCAGTTACGTGACAACACCCGGATATCGCCTTGGCGGTCGCGGGTGACCACCATCGGCGTGCCGAGGATGTCGATGCTGTAGTAGGACCCGCAGCTGGATACCTGCTCGATACGGCACAGCGGGATCCAGCCTCGCTTGAAGACCAGGTCCACCTCGTCGGCGTAGAGGTCGTCGCTGCCGTACGCCTCCGGCGGCAGGGTGGTTGCCTTATCCGGAGATTCCACCGCGCAGGTGGCCAACATCCGCGAGTAGTCGAAGCTCATGTGTTCGGATTCCTTTACCAGGAAAGTCTTCTGGACGGCACGGAGGCGAAGCTCCGTGCCTGGGCGGCGTCATCACCGTTGCGACAGTGGGAACGATAGAAGTGCACTGTTGCCGTCCTGTTTCCCGGTGATGAATGGAGTATTGAAATTATCGACCGTCCCAGAAGTCCACTTGCCTACTGTGAACAGGCAATTACGCGGAGCGTGTCAATACCCTATTGAAAGTAGGTGCCCGGCCGCAGGCGAGCCTGGGCAATCACCAGCGCGCCCCCGATACCGCTGGCGGGCGGACGCTTTGAGGAAATTTCACATGTGGGCCGTACCTGCACGTCAGAGCTACGGAGGCGGCCGGTGAGACGAATCGCCCGAGCGCCGGAGCACGCGTTATCGGGCTTTTGGGCCTTACCATCTTCTCAGTGATCTCTTACGGTGCGATTATTGGACCGTTAAAGACGTCCTCGCGAGCAACCCGGGGACGCCCGTCTCGACATGTTCAGCGCCGCCGCCGCCGGACCCTGGCTTCCGCGCTTTTCCCCCGCGAAAGGCAGCAGTCATGAGCAGATTCACCGAAACCATGTACGAAAACGCCCGCACCAGCCGCAACGGACTGGTCACCGGCGAACCCTCGGCGCCTGTTCGACAGACCTGGGGCGAAGTTCACCAGCGGGCCCGCCGGGTGGCCGGCGCATTGGCCGCCGCGGGGGTCGGGCCCGGTGACGCCGTCGGCGTACTGGCGGGCGCACCCGTAGAGATCGCGCCGGTCACGCAGGGGCTGTGGATGCGCGGCGCCAGTTTGACCATGCTGCATCAGCCCACTCCTCGCACCGACCTGGTGCAGTGGGCCGAGGACACCGCCAACGTCATCGACATGATTTCGGCCCGCGCGGTCATCGTCTCCGAACCCTTCATGGTCGCCGCTCCGGTACTCGCCGAGCGCGGGGTCACCGTGCTGACCGCACCCGAACTGCTGGCAGGTGACCCGATCGACCCGGTAGCAACCGGCGAGGACGACCTGGCACTGATGCAGTTGACCTCCGGCTCCACCGGGTCCCCCAAAGCCGTTCAGATCACCCACAGCAACCTGGTGTCGAATGCCGAGGCGATGTTCGTCGGGGCGGGGTTCGATATGGACACCGATGTGATCGTGAGCTGGCTGCCGCTGTTTCACGATATGGGGATGACCGGTTACCTGACAGTGCCGATGTACTTCGGCGCCGAGCTGGTGAAGATCACGCCGATGGACTTCCTGCGCGATATTCTGTTGTGGGCCAAGCTGATTGACAAGTACAAGGGCACCATGACAGCGGCGCCCAATTTCGCGTACGCGCTACTGGCGAAGCGGCTGCGCAAACAGACCACGCCGGGCGGATTCGATCTGTCCAGCCTGCGCTTTGCGCTCTCCGGCGCTGAACCTGTCGATCCAGGAGACGTCGAGGAACTCTGTGCGGCCGGTGCGCCGTTCGGACTGAAACCCGAAGCGATCCTGCCTGCCTACGGTATGGCGGAGACGACGGTCGCGGTGTCCTTCTCCGAGCTGTCCGCCGGCCTGGTCATCGACGAGGTCGACGCCGACATGCTCTGCGCGCTGCACCGCGCGGTCCCCGCAGCCAAGGGCAACACCATCCGATTGGCGACGCTGGGACCGCTACTGGCCGATCTGGAGGCCCGCGTCGTCGACGAGGTGGGCACCATCTTGCCCGCGCGCGGCGTCGGGGTCATCGAGCTGCGCGGAAAGCCGCTCAGCCGCGGCTACCTCACCATGGGCGGATATGTCGCCACCCAGGACCGGCAGGGTTGGTTCAACACCGGCGACCTGGGCTACCTGACCGAGCGCGGCCACGTCGTGGTCTGCGGCCGGATCAAGGACGTCATCATCATGGGCGGCCGCAACGTCTTTCCCACCGATGTGGAACGCGCCGCCAGCCGCGTCGTCGGCGTCCGACCCGGGTGCGCCGTGGCCGTCCGCCTCGACGCCGGTCATTCCAGGGAATCGTTCGCGGTGGCCGTGGAATCCAATGCGTTCGAAGACGCCGGAGAGGTCCGTCGGATCAAACATGAAGTGGCCCACGAGGTGGTCGCAGAGGTCGATATGCGGCCGCGCAACGTCGTGGTGCTCGGTCCGGGGACCATCCCGAAGACACCGTCGGGCAAGCTACGGCGCGCCCACTCGGTGGCGCTGGTCAGCTGACCGGCCCGCCTTCTGCGCGAGCAGACGCAAAAGGCCCCCTTTTCGCCGAGAAAAGGGGGCCTTTGCTGGGGGTACCCCCTCTGGGGGACTGTTCGCGCGGAGAACTCAGAGGATGTAGAGCATCTCCTGGTAGGTCGGCAGCGGCCAGAGGTCGTCGGCCACCACACCTTCGAGCGTGTCAGCGGCCGCGCGGACCGCGTCCATCAGGGGCAGCAGGCTCTGCGCATGCTTTGCCTCCTCGGCCGCCGTCTCGCCGCCGTGCTCGCCCATCGCCGTCTTGAGCGCAGTCAGTGCACTCGTGAGCTCGGAGATCGGCGTGCTGACAGACTCCAGCAGCGTCAGATCGGGCTCCAGCCCCGCCGCCTTGAGCGTTGCGACATTCGAGGCCAACTCGGTCTGGTAGCGCACGGCCGCAGGCAAAATCACCGTCGAGCCGATCTCCAGGGTGAGCTTGGCCTCGACGCCGACGGTCAGGATGTACGTCTCGTAGCGGACCTCTTCGCGGCTGTGCAGCTCTCGTGAGTTGAAGACGCCGTACTTCTCGAAGACCTCGATGGCCTCCGGCTTGACCAGCTCCGGAATGGCATCGATGGTGGTCTTGAGGTTCGGCAGCCCGCGGGCGGCTGCCTCGGTCTGCCAGTTCTCCGAGTAGCCGTCACCGTTGAAGACCACGGCACCGTGCTCGGTGATGATCTCGGTGAGCAGCTTCTGCACGGCCATATCGAACTCTTCGCCGCCTTCGACGGCCTTCTCCAACCAGCTCGCCATGTAATCGAGCGAATCGGCCATGATCGTGTTGATGATGATCATCGGCACGTTGATGGTCTGCCCCGAGCCGGGCGCGCGGAACTCGAAGCGGTTACCGGTGAACGCGAACGGGCTGGTGCGGTTGCGGTCGCCCGGATCGGTCGGCAGCGCAGGCAGCGTGTCGACGCCCATGATCATGGTGCCCTTGCCCTTGGACGACGTAGCGGCACCCTTGGCGATCTGCTCGAACACGTCGGCCAGCTGATCGCCGAGGAAGATCGAGATGATCGCGGGCGGGGCCTCGTTGGCGCCGAGGCGATGGTCGTTGGTGGCCGAGGCCACCGACACCCGCAACAGGCCCGAGAACTTGTGCACGGCGCGGATGACCGCGGCACAGAACACCAGGAACTGCGCGTTCTCGTGCGGGGTGTCACCGGGCACCAACAGGCTGCCGAACTGCGCGTTGCCCAAGGAGAAGTTGACGTGCTTACCCGATCCGTTGACGCCGGCGAACGGCTTCTCGTGCATCAGGCATTCCATGCCGTGCTTCTTGGCGATGGCCTTGAACGTCGTCATCAACAGCTGCTGATGGTCGGCGGCGATGTTGGCCCGCTCGAACATCGGCGCGATCTCGAACTGGCCGGGCGCGACCTCGTTGTGCCGGGTCTTGGCCGGGATGCCGAGCTTGAACAGTTCACGCTCGGTGTCCATCATGAAGGCCAGCACCCGGTCCGGGATGGCGCCGAAGTAGTGGTCGTCGAACTCCTGGCCCTTGGGCGGCTTTGCACCGAACAGCGTGCGGCCGGAGTTGATCAGGTCCGGGCGCGCCAGGAAGAAGTGCCTGTCGACTAGGAAGTACTCCTGCTCGGGTCCACAGAAGGACACGATGTGATCGAAATCCTTGTGCCCGAACAGCTTCAGGATGCGTTCGGCCTGCGCGCCCATCGCCTGCTGGCTGCGCAGCAGCGGGGTCTTGTAGTCGAGTGCTTCACCGGTCATCGACACGAAGACCGTCGGGATGCACAGGGTGTTGCCGTTGGGGTTTTCCAGGATGTAGGCCGGGCTGGTGACGTCCCAGCCGGTGTAACCGCGCGCTTCGAACGTGCTGCGCAGGCCACCCGAGGGGAAGCTGGAGCCGTCTGGCTCACCCTGGATCAGAGTCTTGCCCGCGAATTCGGCGAGCGTGGTCCCGTCGCCGACCGGATCGAGGAAGCTGTCGTGCTTCTCCGCGGTCAGCCCGGTCATGGGGTAGAAGACGTGTGCGTAGTGGGTGGCACCCTTGGACAGCGCCCAGTCCTTCATCACCGAAGCGACGGCGTCGGCGACGGCCGGGTCGAGCTTGGCGCCCTTCTCGATGGTCGCGACGACAGACTTGAAGACCGACTTCGGCAGCCGCAAGCGCATCTCCGCCTGGGTGAAGACGTTGGCGCCGAAGATCTCACCGGGCGCCTCACCGGGATCGAAGCTGATAGGGGGAGGCACGTACGCCTCGACGTTGTTGATCGCCTGGAGACGAACTGCATTTCCGCTCAATTGAGTTCCTATTCGTGCGATGCGCCCACCGTGGATCGCGGGCACTGACCGGCCCACACTAGAAACGTCGAGTTCCGATTCTGTTACGTGCGCGTCAACGACAGAATGCAGAGTTCGCTATCTCTACGCGTCAACGGCCCCGACAACGGGTATCGAGTAGTAATGGTCACCCGACGATTCGCCACAGTAATAATTGTGGCCATTTTCCTGGCGGGTTGCGCCTCACCGCAGCCGGTTGCCGGACAGAGCCCCACTCCCCCTACGACAACAGGCTTGCTGCCGAGCGGGGTGCCCACCGAGGGTTCTCGCCCGCCGGCCGATAACTTGCCGCCACCAGCCGAGCCGCAGAACGCGCCCGCGCCGACCGGGCCAATCCCCGGCCGGCTCGTACCGGTCGGCCAGGCCCCCGAGGGCGTCGTCGTCGACGCGGTGACCCGCACCGTCGCCGTCGCGACCAGGAATCCGAATGAACTCGTCCTGCTCGACGCCGACACCGGGGCAGTCCGGGGCCGCACCCCGCTACCAGGGGTGGTGCGACATCTGCAGTTGGCCGCGCCCGGCGGTCCCGTGCTGGTGCCCGTCGAAAGCGCCAACGCCCTGGTTCGGGTCGAGCTGCCCGACGGACGGGCCGAGCCACAGATCATCACCGGCACCGTGCCCCACGATGCCTCCGAAGCCCCCGATGGCACCGTCTTCGTCGCCAACGAGCACGGCGGCACGGTCACGGTGCTGCGCGGCGATCAGATCGTGAAGGTGTTCACCGACAGCGTGCAACCTGCCGGGCTGGCCCCCGTCGGCACCGCAATGGGGCTGCTGGACGTCAGGAAGAACGATCTCACCGTCTATGACACCGAGTCGCTGACGATCGTCGGGTCGACGCAAGCCGGTGCGGGCCCCACCCATCTGGTGGCCGATAAGCACGGTCGTCTGATCGCCGCCGACACCCGCGGGGATGCTGTGCGGGTCTTCAGCACCGAACCCCGCGAGCTCGCCACTGTTCCCCAGCCCGGCGGCCCCTACGGCATCGCCTACGACCCGGTGCGCGACCGGCTATGGGTGGCGTCATCGGGCACCAACGAAGTCATCGGTTACGACATGACCGATCCGCGGCCGCGGGAGGTGCAACGAATCCCAACCGTGCAGAACCCCTACACGCTCGGCGTCGACGCGACCACCGGGAGACTGTTCGTCGCGGGTGTCACAGCAGGCGTGGTTCAGATCATCGACGTACCGGCATAGATTAGAAGCCATGGGAATTCGGCGCCGACTGACTGGCCGCGATGTCACTCAAGACATCGCAGTGACCTATGACGAACACGCGGTTGTCAGCACCGGTGCCGAGCACGAAGCGGCCGGGGTGAAAGCCGTGATGGTGTCGCTGCAACGCGGTGTGACATCGATGGGACCGTTGCGCACCGCGGCCGCCCTGATCCGGTTGAACCAGCAAAAGGGGTTCGACTGTCCTGGCTGCGCGTGGCCGGAGGAGCACGGCGGGCGCAAGTTCGCCGAGTTCTGCGAAAACGGGGCCAAGGCGGTCGCCGAGGAGGCCACCAAACGCGTTGTCACTCCCGACTTTTTCGCCAGGCACTCCGTTGCCGATCTGGCCCAGCGACCCGAATACTGGCTCAGCCAACAGGGCCGACTGACCCATCCGATGGTGTTGCGAGCAGATAGCGACCACTAAGAGCCGATCAGCTGGGAGCACGCCTTTCACGTGATCGCCACGCACCTCAACGCGCTCGACAGCCCCGACGAAGCGGTCTTCTATACCTCGGGACGTACCAGCAACGAGGCCGCTTTCCTCTACCAATTGCTGGTGCGCAGCTTCGGCACCAACAACCTGCCGGACTGTTCGAACATGTGCCACGAGTCGTCGGGCACGTCGCTGAGCGACTCGATCGGCATCGGTAAGGGTTCGGTCACCGTCGAGGATCTCGAACTGGCCGACCTCATCGTCATCGCCGGGCAGAACCCCGGCACCAATCATCCCCGAATGCTGTCGGTGCTGGAGAAGGCCAAGGAGAACGGCGCAAAGATCATCGCGATCAACCCGCTGCCCGAAGCCGGCCTGATGCGGTTCAAGGACCCGCAAAAGGTGCATGGGGTGATCGGGCACGGCATCGGTATCGCCGACGAATTCGTGCAGATCCGCCTCGGCGGCGACATGGCCCTGTTCGCCGGCATCGGTCGCTTGCTGTTCGAGGCCGACGACCGGGCCCCCGGCACCATCATCGACCGCGACTTCGTCGCCACCCATTGCGCCAACTTCGAGGCCTACGAAGCTCAGACCAGAGCTGTCGATATCGACACCGTCCTTGAGGCCACGGGTATCGACCGTGAGCAGCTCCAGCGCGTGGCGCAGATGTTCATCGCATCGGATCGCACCGTCGCCTGTTGGGCGATGGGTCTGACCCAACACCGCCACGCCGTCGCGATGATCTCCGAGATCACCAACGTGCTGCTGATGCGCGGCATGATCGGCAAACCCGGTGCAGGCCTGTGCCCGGTGCGCGGGCACTCCAACGTCCAGGGTGACCGCACCATGGGCATCTGGGAGCAGATGCCCGAGACGTTCCTGGCCGCGCTCGACACCGAGTTCGGCATCGTCTCCCCGCGCAAACACGGGATGGACACCGTCGACGCGATCCGGGCGATGCGCGACGGGCGCGCCTCGGTGTTCGTCGGCATGGGCGGCAACTTCGCCATGGCGACGCCGGATACCGAGGTCACCGAAGCTGCCCTGCGCAGTTGCTCACTGACCGTGCAGATCTCCACCAAACTCAACCGCAGCCATATCGTGCACGGCACCACGGCGCTGATCCTGCCGTCGCTCGGCCGCACCGATAAGGACCTACAGTCCGGTGTCAAACAGCAGGTATCCGTTGAGGATTCGATGTCGATGGTGCATCTGTCCCGCGGCAGTCTGCAACCGCCGGGACCGGAGGTCCGCAGCGAGGTGGCCATCGTCTCGCAGTTGGCCCGCGCGGTGCTGGGCCACGACCACCCGGTGCCATGGGAGAAGTTCCCGGCCGATTACGACCGCGTCCGCGACGCCATCGCCGCAGTAGTTCCCGGGTGCGCCGATTACAACCGGAAGGTGCGCCAACCCGACGGTTTCCAGCTCCCCCACCCGCCCCGAGATTCGCGTGAGTTCCATACCAGCACAGGCAAAGCCAACTTTGCGGTCAACCCGCTGGAATGGTTGCCGGTGCCCGAGGGTCGGCTGATCTTGCAGACCCTGCGCAGCCATGACCAGTACAACACCACCATCTACGGGCTCGACGACCGTTACCGTGGCGTGAAGGGCGGCAGGCGGGTGGTGTTCGTCAACCCGGCTGATATCGCCCGGTTCGGGCTGACCGCAGGTGACCGGGTCGACCTTGTCTCCGAATTCCCCGACAGCACCGGACATGTCGAGGAGCGACGGGCCAAGGACTTCATGATCGTGGAGTACTCCACCCCGGTGGGCAATGCGGCCGCCTACTATCCGGAAACCAATTCACTGGTCGCACTGGATCACGTTGCGGCCAGGTCGAATACGCCGGTGTCCAAGGCCGTCGTCATCCGGCTGGAGGCGGTCAGCGGTGGGTAGGGTGACCGCGCGCCGACGGGTCAGTCACCTGACTGCCGGCCAGGCGGTGATGCGCCCGGAGACCCTCGTTGTCGAAGAGCCGCTGGAGATCAGGATCAACGGCTCGGCCACAACGGTGACCATGCGTACCCCCGGCGCGGATTTCGAACTCGCTCAGGGGTTTCTGCTCACCGAGGGCATCATCACCCACCGGGATCAGGTGTCAAGGGTCCAATACTGCCGTGGCACCGGCGACGACGGGATGAACACCTATAACGTCCTGGACGTCACCCTCGCCGAGGGGGTGGCCACACCGTCGCTGGATGTCACCCGCAACTTTTACACCACGTCGTCGTGCGGCGTGTGCGGTAAATCCTCGATCGATGCCATCACCCAAATCAGCCAGTGGGGTCCTGGCGACGACCCGGCTCGGGTCGAGGTGAAAACCCTCACCGCGATGCCCGACCAACTTCGTCAGGCGCAGAAGGTCTTCAACAGCACCGGCGGCCTACACGGGGCGGCGCTGTTCAGCGCAGACGGAACCATGTTGGCGGTGCGGGAAGATATCGGCCGCCATAACGCGGTGGACAAAGTCATCGGTTGGGCACTGGAAGCGGACCGAGTGCCATTGTCCGGCACCGTGTTACTGGTCAGCGGTCGAGCCTCCTTCGAGCTCACCCAGAAGGCGGTCATGGCAGGCATCCCGATCCTGGCTGCGGTGTCCGCACCGTCATCGCTATCGGTCGACCTGGCCACCCAGTCCGGGCTGACCCTGGTGGCATTCCTGCGTGGCGACTCGATGAACGTCTACAGCCGGCCCGATCGCATCACGCACTGAGCGCCTAGCCCTCTACCAACAATCTCCACCCGATCTCCACCCATCCTCCAAGCTCGACCACCCCCACCTCCACGACCATCGACTCCGACGGAAATCACATTTATCCAAGGAGCCAACGATGGCAGAGATTCTCATTGCCGCCATGCAACCGGTCGGCCATTTCGGTCCGCTGCTCAACGTCGCAGAAGGTCTGATCGACCGCGGCGACCGGGTCAGCTTTCTCACCGCCAAGCGCCACGCGGCCAAAATCCGCGCGGTCGGTGCCCGGGCTTACGCCTTGCCGGCAGAGGCCGAATTCGACGAAAGCCGTCTCGACATCGACCTGCCGGCCCGCGCAGCGACCACCGGGATCAAGCGGGTGAACTTCGATATCGAGCACCTGTTTCTCGCGCCGATGCGATACCAGACCGCGGCGTTGGCTCAGGTCATGAAAGAGACCCAGTTCGACGCGATCATTGTCGACGCCGGGTTTTTCGGGATCCTGCCGTTCCTGCTTGGGGAAGCCTCCCAGCGACCACCGGTGCTGATGTACTCCACCACACCGCTGATGGTGAGCAGTTGCGATACCGCGCCGTTCGGTGTGGGTCTTGCCCCGTCGTCGACAGCACTGGGTCGCATGCGGAATCGGGCACTGAACCTGTTGTCCCACAAGGTTCTCCTGCGTGACTGCCACAACGCCGCCAACCGTGAGCTCGATCGCCTGAACGCAAAGAAGCTGCCCATGTTCGTTCTCGATGCCGGGACGCTGGCGGACCGCTACATCGCACCGACCGTTCCCGAATTCGACTATCCGCGCAGCGACCTGCCTGCCAATGTCCGCTATGTCGGGGCCGTGCATCCCGCACCGGCGCGCGGATTCCGTCCGCCACCCTGGTGGTCGGAACTCGACACGGACCGGCCCATCGTGCATGTCACGCAAGGCACTATCGACAACGCCGATCTCGGCCGGCTTCTGGAACCGACCATCGAGGCGCTGCGCGATGAAGACGTCATCGTCGTCGCCACCACCGGCGGTCGTGATGTCAGTGAGCTCAGC
The DNA here is from genome assembly GCF_965229105.1 of Mycobacterium sp. GTDB lineage: Bacteria > Actinomycetota > Actinomycetes > Mycobacteriales > Mycobacteriaceae > Mycobacterium. The sequence continues at coordinate 2,775,405 of NZ_OZ245858.1, read as the reverse complement.
ATCAGCAACCGACTCCCGCGCAATACCTATGTTGCCGAATACATTCCGCACCACGAACTGTTGCCCAAGGTCGACGTCATGGTGACCAACGGTGGCTTCGGCGCAGTGCAGCGAGCGCTGGCCACTGGTGTGCCTCTGGTGGTGGCGGGCAACACCGAGGACAAGCCCGAGGTCGCCGCCCGAACCGAATGGGCGGGGGTCGGCATCAATCTGCGCACCGGAACCCCGTCGGCTGCGCAGGTCCGCCGCGCGGTACGGGACATCCTGGACAACCCGGACTATCTGCGCCGGGCCCGTGAGCTTGAATCCGCGTATGCGCGCCGGGACGGGGTTGCCGAAATCGGTGCGCTCGTCGACGAACTCGTACGCGAACGCAACCCTGCCGCACGCTGACCCCGCGCAATCGCACCGAAAAAGACATCAGGGCTGCGATCCTCCGCAAGGAATCGCAGCCCTGATGTCGATCTCGACGAATGTGAGGCGAGTTATGCGCTCTTGTCGCGACGCTCGCTGCGGGTCGGCTTGCGCGGCACGATGGTCGGAAGCACGTTGTCCTGCACGGTCTCCTTGGTCACGACGACCTTGGCGACGTCATCGCGGCTGGGGATGTCATACATCACCGGTAGCAGGACTTCTTCCATGATCGCGCGCAGGCCGCGGGCACCGGTGCCGCGGTGGATGGCCTGATCGGCGATGGCATCCAGTGCCTCTGGAGTGAACTCCAGCTCGACACCGTCCATCTCGAACAGCCGGTTGTACTGCTTGACCAGCGCGTTCTTCGGCTCCGACAGGATGGTGACCAGGGATTCCTTGTCCAGGTTGGTCACCGATGCCACCACCGGCAGGCGGCCGATGAACTCGGGGATCAGCCCGAACTTGATCAGGTCCTCGGGCATGACCTCGGCGAAGTGGTCCTGGGTGTCGATCTCGGCCTTGGAGCGCACCTCGGCACCGAAGCCGAGGCCACGCTTGCCGACCCGGTCGGAGACGATGCGCTCGAGCCCGGCGAACGCGCCGGCGACGATGAACAACACGTTGGTGGTGTCGATCTGGATGAACTCCTGGTGCGGATGCTTGCGTCCGCCCTGCGGCGGCACCGAGGCCTGCGTGCCTTCGAGGATCTTCAACAGGGCCTGCTGCACGCCTTCACCGGAGACGTCGCGGGTGATCGACGGGTTCTCGCTCTTGCGGGCGATCTTGTCGACCTCGTCGATGTAGATGATGCCGGTCTCGGCGCGCTTGACGTCGTAATCGGCGGCCTGGATCAGCTTGAGCAGGATGTTCTCGACGTCCTCACCGACATAGCCGGCCTCGGTCAGTGCCGTCGCGTCGGCGATGGCGAACGGGACATTGAGCATCTTGGCCAACGTCTGAGCCAGGTAGGTCTTACCGCAGCCGGTCGGGCCGAGCATCAAGATGTTGGACTTGGCCAACTCGACGGGCTCGGCGCGGGAGTCGCGCGATTTCTCCTGAGCCTGGATGCGCTTGTAGTGGTTGTAAACCGCTACAGCGAGTGTGCGCTTGGCCGTGTCCTGCCCGATGACGTAGCCCTCAAGGAACTCGCGGATCTCCGCGGGCTTGGGCAGTTCGTCGAGTTTGACGTCATCAGCGTCGGCCAGCTCCTCTTCGATGATCTCGTTGCAGAGGTCTATGCACTCGTCACAGATGTATACGCCAGGGCCCGCAATGAGCTTCTTGACCTGCTTCTGGCTCTTTCCGCAGAACGAGCACTTGAGCAAGTCACCGCCGTCTCCGATGCGTGCCATGGTGCGTAGGTTCTTCTTCCTGTCCGCCGGACAACTTCACCGGAGTGTCGGTTTCTACTCGATCCTGTTCCGACGCTACCCGTATCTTCGCGCGAGGGGCGACCGATAAAGCGAATAGCGTCGGTGGTATTCGTTTGTCGCCAAAACATATCCCCTGTTTCGGTTCCGGGCGCCCGCAACGCGCGGCCGTGTCTCTGGCGTGTCGCTGGCTTTACCGAACCGGGATGCGCGGCGCCCCCACTGGGTCACGTCTAGTGGGGGGCGCCGAGCAGTTTTACGCGTTCTGAGCGGACAACTTCCGGTACTCCAGCACCGTGTCGATGATCCCGTATTCCTTGGCCGCCGCGGCCGTCAGGATCTTGTCGCGATCGGTGTCCTTGCGAATCTGCTCCGGTGTCCGGCCGGTGTGATTGGCCAGTGTCACTTCCATCAGGGTGCGCATCCGCTCGATCTCAGCGGCCTGGATCTCCAGGTCGGAGAACTGGCCCTGAATGACGCCACCGAGAGAAGGTTGGTGGATCAACACGCGGGCGTTCGGCAGCGCGAGCCGCTTGCCGGGGGTACCGGCGGCCAGCAGCACCGCTGCGGCCGACGCCGCCTGGCCAAGGCACACCGTCTGGATGTCGGCGCGTACGTACTGCATGGTGTCGTAGATCGCCATCAGCGACGTGAACGAGCCACCAGGCGAGTTGATGTACATGGTGATGTCGCGGTCGGGATCCAACGACTCCAGCACCAGCAGCTGGGCCATGATGTCGTTGGCCGACGCGTCGTCGACCTGCACGCCGAGGAAGATGATGCGTTCCTCGAACAGCTTGTTGTAGGGGTTGGATTCCTTCATACCGAAGCTGGAGTGCTCGATGAAGGACGGGAGGATGTACCGAGCCTGCGGCTGCACCCGGGCGTCCAGAGAGGGGTGAATGGGGTTGGTCATGAGGCACTCCCGTTGAGGTGGGCGCGGGTGATGATGTGGTCGACGAAGCCGTACTCAAGGGCCTCGGGGGCAGTGAACCAACGGTCACGATCCGAGTCGGCCTCGATACGTTCCAGCGTCTGGCCGGTGAATTCGGCGTTGAGCCGGAACATTTCCTTCTTGATGACCGCGAACTGCTCGGCCTGAATAGCGATATCGGTCGCGCTACCGGTGACACCACCCAAGGGCTGGTGCATCAGGATGCGGGCGTGCGGCAGGGCGAACCGCTTGCCCTTGGTGCCTGCGGCCAACAGGAACTCGCCCATCGAAGCGGCCATTCCCATCGCGTAGGTCGCCACATCACACGGCGCGAGGACCATCGTGTCGTAGATCGCCATGCCGGCGCTGATCGAGCCGCCAGGCGAGTTGATGTAGAGGTTGATGTCCTTGGTGGGATCTTCGGCGGCCAGCAGCAGAATCTGTGCGCACAGCCGGTTGGCGATCTCGTCGTCAACCTGTGACCCCAAAAAGATGATGCGCTCGGACAGCAACCGTTCAAAGACCGAATCGGTCAGGTTGAGCCCCGAACCAGATCGCATGTCACTCACAACCGGTTACCTGCTTTCTTGTGTTACGGACGAGCTGGCGTCCGCCTTCGTCTAATCGACACTAACCAAACACCAGCGAAGCGCACTCCCACAGGAGCGCGCTTTCGCTCACAGCGTCACTTCGCGTCGGCTGCCTCGGCGTCGGATTCGGCGACATCGGCATCCTGGTCGGCCTCATCCTCGATGAGGTCGGCCTCCTCGAGCGCCTCTTCCACATCGTCGTCAGCCTGCAGCGCTTCGGCGATATCCGCCTCGGTCGTCGGCGACCCGAAGAACTCGCTGGTGTCGATGACATTGCCGTCGGTATCGCTGACCGTGGCGGCCTCGACGACGGCGGCGACGGTCAGGCCGCGGCGCACATCGGCGAACATGGCGGGCAGCTGGTTGTTCTCCTGCAGGACCTGCAGCAGCTGCTGCGGTTCGATGCCGTACTGCCGCGACATCAGCACCAGGCGCTCGGTCAGATCGTTCTGGCCGACCTGGATATCGAGATCGTCAGCGATCGCATCCATCAGGAGCTGGGTCTTGACGGCCTTCTCGGCGCTGCTACGGGCGTCGGCGTCGAACTCTTCGCGTGAGCTGCCCTGTTCTTTGAGTGCTTCTTCGAACTTGGCCTCATCGTGGTCAAGGCCGTGGATGGCGTTGTGCACGGTGTCGTCGATCTGGGCCTGGACGATCTTCTCGGGCAGCGGGACCTCGACCTGGTCGAGCAGCGTTTCGAGGGCCGCGTCGCGGATCTGCTCGGCCTGCTGGATGCTCTTGAGCCGACGCACCTGCTCGGACAGGCTCTCCTTGAGCTCGTCGATGGTGTCGAACTCGCTGGCCAGCTGCGCGAACTCATCGTCGGCCTCAGGCAGCTCGCGCTCCTTGATCGAACCGACGGTGACGGTGACCTGGGCTTCCTGCCCGACGTGCTCGCCGGCGGCCAGGGTGGTGGTGAAGACCTTGCTCTCGCCGGAGGACAGCCCGATGATCGCCTCGTCGAGACCCTCGATCAGCTGACCCGAGCCGACCTCGTGGGACAGGCCCTCGGTCTTGGCTTCCGGCACGTCCTCGCCATCGACGGTGGCACTCAGGTCGATCGAGACGAAGTCGCCGTCCGCGGCGGGACGCTCAACACCGGTCAGGGTGCCGAAGCGCGCGCGCAGGTTCTGCAGTTCGGTATCGATGTCCTCATCGGCGATGACGATGGGATCGACCGAAATCTTCAGCTCGCTGAGGTCAGGAAGGGTGATCTCCGGCCGGACGTCGACCTCGGCGGTGAAGACCAGCTGCTCGCCGTCCTCGATCTTGGTGATCTCGATCTCGGGCTGGCCCAAGGGCTTGATCTCGGTGGTGGTGACGGCCTGGCTGTAGCGAGCCGGCAGTGCGTCGTTGACGACCTGATCGAGCACCGCACCACGACCGACGCGCGCCTCAAGCAGCTTCGCGGGTGCCTTGCCCGGACGGAAGCCGGGCAGCCGAACCTGCTTGGCGAGCTGCTTGTAGGCACGATCGAAGTCGGGCTGCAGCTCCGAGAAGGGCACCTCCACATTGATGCGAACCCTGGTGGGGCTCAACTGTTCGACGGTGCTCTTCACGGGTAACTCCTTGGCTGTCTTCATCTGTGCGTTCGGGGGACAGGGTCGTGCTGGTCGGGGTGACAGGATTTGAACCTGCGGCCTTCCGCTCCCAAAGCGGATGCGCTACCAAGCTGCGCTACACCCCGTGCTGCATGTCTTGCGTTTTTGATGCCGCAAACTCGCTTCACAAGCCCACGGCATCCTACGGCCCCCACGCGCATGACCGGACACGGGCCATATCGGCACCGACATTCACAGTGACGTCGAGAACGGCCCCTATTTGGAGATGTTCTCCGGCGGGCCGTACATTGTGGCTCGAGTAATACACGCGGGCGTAGCTCAATGGTAGAGCCCTAGTCTTCCAAACTAGCTACGCGGGTTCGATTCCCGTCGCCCGCTCCAACGAACCGCCCTGATAGGGCGGTTTTTTGTTTCTGGGGTAAACGCGCAGGTTGGCCCTGCTCCTGCAGGATCAGCGGTTTCTCTGAGGTCAGGTGCAGATCGCCGTCTGCTGCGACACGCCGCCGACTGCCACATCGAACGCTTGTGCCCGTTGCTGGTATCGTCGGGTCGTCGTTCTGTCCTGTGCTATGTGCCGGGAATGACATACCGTCCGGCCTGCGAACCGGCGGGGTAGTACCCACTCTGAGTCCAGGAGACCCAGAGGTACCGGACGAGTCCAGGTGACTCGAAAGGGATGAGCACAGCGTCGGCAGTGCTCGAAGGCGATCGGCCTGTTTTGTCCGCTCAACCTCTGCACGGCCCTTGGTTCCGACGCAACCAGGAACAGTGCCTGGAGGTTGTCGTGCTTACTGACCCTATGGTTGTTCCCGTCGCGGTGTATACCGGCTATCGCATAATCCGCTGGACTTCGTGGCTCGCTTTTTGCGCCTGGGTAACAAGGCGCAATCCAGACGAAGCGCCCAGAGTCATTTCTGCCGCTAGATCGACTTTCGTGTCTCCGCTTCCTGTTCCTTTACCGAAGGACGGCAGCGGCTGAACCCACAAACCACAACGCAAACGAGCGAGTTTGGCATGATCTCAGCTCATGGGGGACGACACGCACGACATCGAAGCAGAACCACAGGCGAACGAAGACACTGGCACGTTGTTCGGTGCCAAGGTGTGCTTCATCGCTTCACCGATTGGCGCGACCGGCAGCGACAGCCGAAGGCGCAGCGACCTTGTTAAGCGTTACATCATCGATGAGGCGCTGATCCCTCTCGGGTATGAAACTCGCCGTGCGGACGAGATCGACAAGTCAGGGGAGATCACGACCCAAATCGTCGGAGATCTCATAGAAGCAGACCTATTGATTGCCGATCTCACTGGTCACAACGCGAATGTGTTCTACGAGCTTGCTATCCGGCACTCATTCAGAAAGCCCTACGTTCAACTGATCGAAGATGGCGAGGATATCCCGTTCGATGTGCGGGCTTACCGAACAATCTTTGTCAATCATAAGGATCTTGAGAGTGCGGCGAAAGCTAAAGAGACGTTGCAGAACATGGTCAAGGACATCGAAGGGGGCGCTCCTATCCAGTCACCCGTTACCCATGCAGTGAACAGGCAGCAACTTGAGCAGTCGACGGACCCTCGGGGGCAGGAACTTGCTCAAATCGGCGAGGCCGTCGAGCGCATCGATCTCCGACTCCGCAAGATGGAAAACCCCTTCGAGAGAGGTCCATCTAAGACGCGGGATAGCACAATCCGGCGGACCTTGATTGAGATGCTTGAGCTGGTCTACTTCGAAAAGCGTGAAATCGAATGGGAGGCTGTCTCGAAATTGCGACAGATCACGGACGGCGACCCCGCTCTGCGCAGGTTCGTGGCCCGACTAGAAGACATGACCCCGCCGTTCTAGCGCCGAAGGTGTACGACATTCCGCATGGTTGGCGCTCCAATCGCACCGAGCGCAGCCATTGCGGTGCTGTGGTCGTCGCGTAGCAGGTGCGCATACACGGTCTCCGTCGTGCTCGGCTTCGCATGTCCCATGAACCGGCTGATTTCGAACATCGGGATACCTGCGGCGACGCACAGGCTCGCGTAGGTGTGGGGGTGGGTGTTTGGCGGCAAGGAGGCTCCGGGGTGCTGCCGGTTCGCCCGGGCGACGGCGGCTGGCGAGATGTCTCTCACCTCGATGGTGGCCTTGTACGTGCCTGCAGCGAGATCGTTCAGGAGATCGAAATTCTCACGCACCAAGGAGTGCGCCATCATCTTTCGGGCGCGGAGGACGAAACGCTGTACCCGGTCACGGGGGTCAAGAGCAGGCATGCACCCAGGCTATGGCCTGCCAGCAACTGCAGATACGCAACAGAACAACCGCCGACACCGCGGCCCACAATGTCTTTGATCGCGTTCAGCTTCACCTGCGGCGGCGTTTCAGCATCGTGCACCATCGCAATCTGAATCTTTGCCATGGGGACGGTAGCTTCCTCATACAGCCTGCGCGCCTTGGCTTTTGCGGCCTGCGCTCGCCTCCATGCGTTCCACGGACCTGCTGAAATTCCATCGCGACTTTCCCGCACTGGACGCCACCGCTTTTCCGGCGGTGAGCCCGGCAGCGGCGGGCCTGAACTTCGGGCCGTCGAGTCACCCACCCGACGCGCCGGGCCAGCACGTCCGCTGGTCGCTTGAGAGCCACTGCCGATCGGGTTACCGGCCCGATCCACCGGTCGGTACTCGGCAGCGGTGCAGCGACAGTGCAGGGCTTTAGGACGACGGACCCCTAGAACGGTCGGGGCGGGGCTGGAGCCCACTGCATCAGGTGAACCGCGTGCGCCTCGGCTACCCGGCGTTGAACTTTGCCAGATTTGCGCGTACGTGCTTGAAAAGTCTGTTAGTCCGTGTATAGACTAACATCCTGAGTACAACAGGAGATTAGTAATGAACGAACAGTCATCGACTCCCGCATCACCATCGAAGAAACGGGGGATCGGATTCCCACAGCTTTCGCTGCGAGACGCGGTCGAGGCCATCATCGCGATCGGGCAACACGGCGCGGACCACAGCCACGACGCCGCAGCCGCCTACCTCGGCCACCAGACCGCGAACAGTGGCGCGTTCCGAACCAAGCTGGCCGCCTTGCGCGACTGGGGACTCCTAGCTCGTGGTGACAGCAGCCGAGTAACACTCAGCGAGTTAGCGCAGCAGCTGGTTTTGGAAGCGCCCTACCACGAGAGCGCTCGACACCTGCTTTTGGCGGCATTTGAATCCTGCCGTGTTTTCGGCATGCTCTACGCCGATAGCGCAAAAGAAACTCCCCTGGAAGAGCAGCGACTGCGCAATGTGGTCGTCATGCGTCATGGCGTCTCCACCGAGCAGGCAGACAAGTTCATCGAGTCCTTTACGGATAGCGCTGTGTACGCGGGCCTTGGCAAGTACGACGGCACACGGCTCGTACTCTTCCCCCGCGACGGCGCGTTCAAGGCCGCTGGACAGCCCAATGACGGCCCGGTCGATGCCGACCCACCGTCGGCTTCCGTGTCATCAGAAGGCCCATCGGCAATGGAACAGGTGCGGGAGGGCCAACAGCTGCAACGTCGCCTCATTGCGGATGCCGAGCGCGAGCAGGACATCCCAGTCGCTCTGCGTCAGGCCTGGCCCATCGACGGAGGCGAGATTGAGTTCGTCATTAGGACCCCCAAGGCGATGCCTCCCGCGATCTACGCCTTGATGGCGGAGATGGCAGAAGTCGCCGCCAAGATGGAGGAACTGCTGAAGCCTCCACCGGAACCTGCTTCAGGCGAAGTCTACCCACCCGCTGTCGACGGCAACTGAGTCCAGGACCAGAGGGCCGGTGGACGCCGCGATGTACCTCGGATTGGCGCTACTAGCCGTGCCCGTGATCGCTGCGATCTGCTTCCTGGCCTACCTGTCATTCTGCGTATTCGTGGTTCTAAAGACGAACAACACTGAGTGTCTGAGGGACGTAGCCGTCGCGATGCGTGCTTACAAAGTGCCCCTCTTGAGCCGGACGAGCCAAAGCCAGATCAACGAGAAGTGAGCGACCTCGGTAGCACCCTTACGGTCCCTTGTTCGTCCCTCCGGCGATGGCGTTTCCTAGGCGGAGCGTCGTACCGGCCAAGGTGGCTTCCACCTGCTCTTTCGTCGCAACGGCCGAGTCTCCCACCAGGCGTTTCTCGATCGTTTGTTCGGTCGCGTATATAACTCCAAACTAGCTACGCGGGTTCGATTCCCGTCGCCCGCTCCAACGAACCGCCCTGATAGGGCGGTTTTTTTGTTGTACGGGCAGGCTGCTCAGCCCTTGCGGACCCGGCGCCCGACTTTTAGGGCACCCAGCCTGGCCACCACAGCGGCCGCTGTGGTCAGCGCTGCACAGCCGATGAGCCCGGGTACCGACGGCTCCTGGCCCAACAGGATCCAGGCCAAGCCGACGACGGCCACCCCGAGCACGGCCCCGCTGACCGAGACGGCGATCGCCCCGCCGGCAGGCGCAGCCCCCTTGGCCAGCGCACGCAGCTGTGACTCCATCGCGGCCACCGCGAGGAACGCCGCCACGACGGCGACTGCGGCGGCGGCGGTCCTGGACGCGGGTTGCGTCGCAGACATCCGGAAACGGTGGATAGCGATCGTCGACTGGCCTTTGATCACCGTCACCTCTGCGGTGGTGCGCCCGGCGAGTAACCACGGATTCACCGTCAGGGCCGTCGCGACGCTCCGCTGGCCGGCGGGCAGAGGTTCGGTGGCGCGCCTACCCACCGACCGACCGAGGATGTTCAGCGCCAGGGTGACCTGCTCACCCGGGCGTCCGGTCATCGTGATGGGGATGGGAACTGTCGCGTCTACGGCAATGTCGCGGGTCGTGACGGGATCCTGCCCGGCGACCCGGACCGTACCGGGCAGGAGATCGCCACCGTGTTCTGGTCCCCCGATGCCCACCAGCCCCAGGACCAGTGCCGCCAAGGCGAGCACCCCGGCGATACCGAACGCCGCGATCGCCGAAAAAGGCGCGGCGCTATCGGCGGTCTCCACCCGGTGCGGCGGTGCAGTCTGTGTGGGTTTGGTCTTGGTGGTCGCACTCTCGGGGAGAACGGTGGAATGCTGTTTGGCTTCACCGGAATTCGACTTTGTCGCGGCTTCGACAATCGGGTCACTGCCGTTGACGGCGATACCGCTGACGGTCAGCCAGTGCGGCCCCCAGGACTCTTTAGCGGAGGCGGCCAAAGCAACCCCGAAGTCCTCCGCCGAGCCAAATCGGTCGGCCGGTTCACGCGCCAAGCCCCGCATCACCACGTCCGCGATCGATCCGGGCACACCGGGCGCGACCGCCGTAAGAGCAATCGGATCCTCAAACTTGCGCCTGGACACTATTGCCGAGGTGCCACCACCGGAGGGGAACGGCAACACGCCCGATAACAGTTCATAGAGCGTCGTGGCCAGTGCATAGACATCAGTCTCCGGCGAAACCTGTTCTCCACGAGCATGTTCCGGGGCGGAGTACAACGGCGATCCGTCACCGTCGATGATGTCGAAGTCGGCGAGCTTGACCGTGCCGTCCTCGGCGAACAGCATGTTGGCCGGCCTGACGTCCCGGTGCAGGATTCCCTGCCGGTGCGCCGCCTCGAGCCCGGCGGCGGCGGCCAGCACGATCGCCACCGCCGCGGCCGCGCTGAGACCATCGTCGGTGAACCTGCTCGCGACGCTTCCACCCGGAAGGTATTCCATCACCAGCAGACACAGGTCGCCGTCTTCGACAAGGTCGTAGACCGACGCGACATGAGGTTGGCTGAGGTCGGCCAGGAGCTTTGCTTTGTCCTTGAATCGGCGTCGTGCGACAGGATCGTCGGCAAACTGCGCCGGGATCAGCCTGATGGCCACCGTGCGCTGCGGCGTCTCCTCAGAAGCCAGCCAAAGCTGTCCACATCTGCCGTGGCCTATTACCTGACCGAGTACGTAGGCCGGGAGCGCGGCGCTGATGCGCTTGTCGTTGCTCACCGGCCCCACCTATCAAAGTTTCGTTCGCAGCGGCCAATTCTCTCGGCGCGTCAATATATCGTCGTTCCCAGGTCGCCGTACGGCTGAGATTCATTCAATCCCAGAGAATCCCGCAGCAGCACCGCAATGCCGATATCAGCTGAGCATCCCGTAGCAAAGTGCATCGGCAGCCGAATTAGCCGCTCTACGACGGGCTTTGACCAGGATCGCAGGTAAGGGGAAACCTGAAGGTGGCGTCATGTCCGCGGCGGCCGAGCGCGAAATTAACGAGATTCCTTAGTGTTGCGCCGATCTGGCGCCATCGCAACGCTGAGCGAAATGTGCCTGAACGGTTGTCGAATATCCTTCGAATTCGACACCTAGCGGGGCGGATCGCCCTTCCAGAGAAAGCTGTTGACGTACTTACCGAGATCTTCGGCCAACTGAAGGTTGGCCCCCGACGGGAGTCCTGGCCCACTGTTGGGTCCGAATTCGCGGAATGGGCCTATCGCGGCACCGATGAGTGCGACATCGTTCTTGACGGCGACCAGCACCACGATTCGCGTGCGCTTGCGATCTCCGGAACTTGTTTGCGGGTACACATCGAGCACTTCGCCGTGACCGAGCTGGAATCCCACCATCGCGTTGGGCAGCTGGTAGGCAACGGTCGCGTCGGGTTGCGCCTTCCGGATCAGATCGTCGAGCACCTGCGCCGGGGTGCGGCCCGCCGCGGGGACACCGAACAGCTCCAGCGTGCCGCCGTCACCGCCGGTCCAGACCGCCGAGACCCCGTCGTCTTCCTTGGTGACGGTGTAATTGGTCCCCGGTGAGGGATAGGCCACCGAGAAGCTGTCGTCGGCGGCGGTGAAGCGCGGGCTCTCCTGCACCGGGATTCCCGTCGGCGGCCGACCACACTCCGGCGGACACAGATATACCGCAGCCGGTTTGATGGTCAGCGTCGACACCGTCGCAACCGCGATGACGATCGCCCCCAGGGTCACACCGAGAATGAGCAGCAGTCGATACAGCGGCGTGTACCGCAGCGGCGCGGCCGAGTAGGTCGGCGACTGCATCGAGTAGCCGGGGAACAGTTCGTGTGTCGGCGCGTCAATCGTCGGCGCGGTCATCGGTCCACCGATTCTTCGGTCGGCTTGGGTTCTTCGGTCGGCCTGGGCCGGTCGCGCCTGCGCACCGCCCGTGACTCCAGCGACGCCGCCTGCGAAGCCACCCCGCAGGCGGGGCAGAACGCCATATCGGGCACAACATGGCCACAATCGGCGCACAGGATCGGCAATTCGGCGTCGGTCACGTCATGGCGTTCGTTCAGCAGAGCCAGCTGAAGACCGATCCGCAGCGCCAACAGGGCCACCACCGCGATCGTCACGTGCACGACGAATTGGAGGTACGGCGTGACGCGTAGAACATCGACCAGGCCGACGCTGGCGTAGATGGCAGGGGCGGCCAGCGAACCGACCACGATGGCCGTCCACAGCCCGCGACGACCCTGGCCGTCGGGTCCCCGGTACCACAGTGCTGCGCCGATCAGTCCACCGATCGCGCCCGCCATCAACGGCTGGGTGATCCCGCGAACACCCGCCTCCAACAGCAGGTCCGCGACGGGTTGATCGCTGACCCGCTCCCCCGCGTCGATCTGTGACACCAACCTGACGATGGTGGCACCCACCGCGAACATCGTGCCGCCCAGCGCGCCAACACCGAAGCCGTATAAGGACTCTCGGGCAGGTGGGCGGGTCAGCCGGATCAGCACGGCGGGCAGCTGCAACGCGAACAAGCCGCCGAAGGGAATCACCAACGCATCGCGCATCAGTTGTGCGGTGGGCACTTCGATACCCAGCCCGAGGCTGTAGGACTCGGCGACGATGGCATTGGTCCACAGCGCCCAACACACGCCGACGCCAATCCCGACCACCAGCGTCGGCACCCACACCCGCCACAGCAGATCGGTGATGACCCCCGTCTCCTTGAGATAGATCAGCAACAGCAGCGGCGGTGCGAACGTCGTGGTGGTCACCATCGCCACCTCCTGCTGCAGCACACACAGGATCGCCAAAACGGCAGCCACCAACCAGACCGCGACCCGGAACGTGCCGCAAGACCGATTCGGCAGATACGGAAACATCGAGCTGACGATCGACGGCGTCAGCACGTTCTCGCCGGGAGCCGCGGCGTAATCACGGATCCTGAGCCACCCGGGGCCGTCACCGCCCGCCGGAGTCAGGGATGCACCGCAACGCCCACAGAACCTGCCGGGCGGAACGTCGTGCTCACACCGCTGGCACGGCATGGTCGCGGGGCGAACGTCGTCGGTGGCGGCTGGCTGATCGGTCATCGCGGTGACTGCTGCAGATCGAGGATGTTGCGCACCAGGTTGTCCACGTTCGGGCTGCCCAGCCCGGTCACCATGTCGTAGCCGGGTCCGGCGACGGCCACGGCGTTGGCGCCAAGGGTGATGTCGTTGAAACCGGGCCGGGGCGCACCCGCTGCGAGGCGGTACAGGGTGGGGTTGAGCTCGCCGAGTGGGCGGCCACCGTTGGCCGTCAGAAACTGGTTCATCACCGCGGCCATCCCTGCCCAGATCGGCGCCGACTGCGATGTACCGCCGCCAACCGCCAACTGCTGATTCACCACGATGATGACGCCGGTGGAGCGGTCTGCCACGGCGGCGATATCCGGTGTCATCCGGTGCAAGGTGTTGGTCGGGGCGGACACCCCGGATTGCCAGCGCGGCCGATCGAAGAGGTTCGACACCCCACCTCCGCTGCCCTGGGTCAATGCCGGGTCCATCCACGACTGCTCGCCGAGCCACCGGTAGTTCTCGTCGGTGGTCAATGCGGTGCCGCCCACATTGGTCACCTCCGGCAACGAGGCCACCGCATCCAACCCGACATCGGCCGGCCCAGGCGGTGACGACCAGTCGTGTCCCCCTTTGCATTCCAGGCCGGCCAGATCACCGCTGGCGTTGAACACGGTGGTTCCGTTGGCCAGCGCCGCGGCCATCGCCGAGCGAACCGGCGCGAGATCGGCCGCGGTCAGCAGTTTGTCGCATCCCCAGCCGATCGACAGGGTCCAGACCGCACCGGGAAACTGTTCATCGACCGAGGCCATCTGTTCAGCGATCTTGACGTAGGTGCCGCCACCCTCGACCGTCGAACGGGCATTGACCAGAACAAGTTTGGCGTCAGGGGCGACGGCGTGTGCCACCTGGAGATCCATCGTGGCTTCGCCGCTGCGCTGCTCTGGCATACCGCCGACAACCTGCGGGGCGAACTTCGGCATGGCGAATGTCTCGGCGTATTTATCCAGATCGGCCTGATTGAAACCGTCGAAGGCGAACACCACGATGGTGGTGTTCTTGCCGGTGAAACCCGCCGCGGTCAGCGGGGTGACGTTGTACGTGGTGCGTAGGGCGTCGGGCTGCAGACTTTGGTTGGGCACTTCCAGCGGCAGGATCGACGGACGTTTGGAGTGGTACGGCGTGTAGCTGAGGATCCTGCCGAGGCCGGCCACGTCATCGCGCACCGACACCGGCACCAGGGGTTGACTGGCCGAGGCGTAGAACACCTGTCCTCGCCGGCCGCGATAGTCGTCGACGGGCACCTGCAACGCTGTGGCCACGGCGGCGGGTGGGCCCTGGAGCACCGCCCAGTTGTCACCGGGGTGCCAGCGCACCGACAGACCGCTGTCCTTCGCCCAGCCGATGAAGCGGTCCGGACTGTCGTGGCCGCGGAGCTCGGCAGTGATCTCGACGGTGGCCACCTTCGACGTCCCGAGCTTGGTCGAGGCTCCGAGCAGCAGCGCAAACGGGCCTGAAATCGCCTGTGGTACACCAGAATCCGGGGCGCGACGGATCTCGATCACGGCCAGCACCAGCGCCACGACGGCGACCAGCGCGATCCCCACCCGCAGAGGTGTCCTGGCGGTGCGTACGGAGTCAGCGAGTGCGCCGAGCCGGAAAGGGTGCGCCACCGCGGCATCGATGCCCTTCTGAGTCGACTGCACCTACTTAGCGAGACGCACTCTAATGCGGCGGCGCGCGCGCCGCATGAGTACGACACCGTTGACAAATTACGTTACGTTACGGAACATAATCATCGTGAAGTGGATCACAACGTGGTGAGTGCGCCGACCCCGGGCCCTGGCCGACCCCGCGATCCCCGCACCGATCAGGCGATCATGCTGGCCACCCGGCGGCAGCTCACCGAAACCGGTTATGACCAGGTGTCGATCGAATCGATCGCGCGGGAAGCCGGCGTCGGCCGTCCGACCATCTACCGGCGCTGGCCGTCGAAGGCGCACGTGGTCTTCGATGCCGCCTTCGGTCTGCCGTCCGGCATCGAGAACATCCTGGCCAGCTCCGGAGAATTCGCCAGCGACCTGCGCCGGTTTGTCCGCGGCGTAGTGGAGTTCTGGCGTGAACCGGTGGTCGCCGCGGCCGCGCTGGGAATCCTCGCCGAGCGCACCCGCGACCCACAGCTGCAGATCCGCGCCCAGCAGCTCCTCGACGCCGCGACCCGAACGTCCTTCGGCGCCCTGATCCAATCCGGTATCGAGCAACGGGCCGTCCGACCGGATGTCGACATCGACATGCTCTTCGACCTGCTGGTCGGCACCAGTTTCTACACCTCACAGGTGCTACAGCGCGACGACGACGTCGACGACGTGATCGAAAGACTCTGCTCCCTGGCCCTGCAAGGAGCACGACCCGCACCACCCGATCCACCGCACACGAATGGAGCAACCCCATGACGGACCTCGCCCAGAATCACGAGATAGTGCCCACCCTGTCCGGCGCATACAACGAACTCCTCGACGAGGTCCGAGCCATCGAGCAGAAACTGCTCACCGCCGATCCACCACTACCCGAACCTGATCTCCTCGACGGCTACCGCCTGGCCTTCAGCTTGTTGCGGGTCGCCGTCGACGCCTACGTATGGGGCGACAAGGACAATCCGATCCTGGTCGACGTCATCGGGCCCTACCTGAAATGGGGTGGCGACAACTCCGACGCGTTCTACCAGCTCGCGCCCGTCGACCCGGCGCGCACCTACCGCGTCACCGGCAATCGCGGCGACTCGGTCTACCTGTCGATCACCGTCTATGGCGGCCCAGATGACGGCAGCTACAGCAACCGCATCGTCGGGACCATCAACGATCGCGACCTGGAGTTCGACGCGGACGGCAACTTCGAATTCACCATCAGCCCCGACCCGCAGCCAGGCACCTGGCTCAAGCTCGACCCCGATGCGGTGGTGGCGCTGACCCGCGACTACCTCAACGAGCCGACCACCGACAAACGCGTGCAGTGGAAGATCGAGGCGGTCGACCCGCCCGCCCGTCGACACGACAGCCCCGAGGACCTGACCCGACGATTCCGGGCTGCCCGCACCTGGCTGCATGAACAGCTGTCGTTCCTGCCTACCCGCATCGAGCCCGCCAACGAGATCCATGAGCCATTCCCGGTGCCGCAGAACGCCTATGGATGGTCTGCGGCCGACGCCGCATACGCGATGGGCGCGTACGAACTCGAACCCGGTCAGGCACTCGTCGTCGAGGGCACATCCCCGGAGTGTGTGTTCTGGAACCTGTGCCTGTGGAACCCGTTCCTGCACACCTACGACCACACCCACGAGCGGGTCACGATCAACGGCGCGCAGGTCACCTACGAACCCGACGGGTCATGGCGAATCGTGATCAGCGACACCGATCCCGGTCACCCCAACTGGGTGTCCACCGCCGGACGGCACAAGGGCCTGATTTGGCTGCGCTGGTTCCTGCCCGAGGAAACCCCGACCCGGCAGGTGTGCCGGGTGGTGGCGCTCGCTGATGTTCCCGGGATCGCGAAATGACCACCGGCACAGCCCGACCCGCTCCGATTCGGCTGACAGACCTGGCCGCACCCACCTATCCAGCTGAAGCGCAGCCGATCCGCGACGCGCTGGCCGACTACGGCGCGACCCTGGAGCTGACGCCGGCGGCGATGCTCGCAGCAGCCCAGGAGCGGACCGGTTTGTCCGATTGGGGTGATCCTGCCTTCCGGGAGCGACTAGAGGTCCTGTGCCGTTCGCTGCGTGATGAGGCGGGGCTTTCCGATGTCGGGGTTGCCATCGTGTTCGAGCAGCTCGTCGGCAACCTCGCCAACCGGCTGCGGCTGGAGGCGCTGATCACGGCGCATCCCGAGATCGAAGACGTGGTGATCGAACGCCCGATCATCATCTGTGGCCTGCCGCGCACCGGAACCACTCATCTGCACAACCTGATTGCCGCCGACCCCGCGATCCGGTACCTGCCGTACTGGGAGAGCCTGGAACCTTTCCCGGTACCCGATGAGCCTGACGAGCAGGCCCGCCGGGACCGGTGCGCCGTCGGCCTCGATCTGCTGAACACCTCGATGCCCGAATTCAAGCGTATGCACGATATGACGGTCGACCATGCGCACGAAGAGATCCAGCTGCTGGCCAATGACATCTCCGGCATGTTGTTCGATACCACCTACCACCTGCCGAGCTTCGCCGAACATTACAAAGCCCATGACCAGGGCCCGTCGTATGCCTATCTGAAGCGGAGTCTGCAGGCGCTGCAGTGGCTGCGTGGCGGCACGCGTTGGCTGCTGAAATCTCCACAACACCTCGAACAGTTCCCGACGCTGCTCGCCACCTTTCCCGACGCGACATTCGTTGTCACACATCGCGATCCCGTGGAGGTGATGCAGTCGATGACCACCATGATCAGCTACGCGGCGCGGATGGCCTGCAGCAAGCCCGATCCCGAGAAGATCGCGCGCCAGTGGGTTTACCGGGGCGGAGATCTTCTCGACGGTTGCGTGCGCGACCGAGAGGTACTGCCCGCGGGGCAGTCGATCGATGTGCGGTTCGACGATTTCATGGCCGACGAAGAGTCCACTGTCGCAGCCATTTACGCACTCGCCGGGCAGCCCTTCGACGAGGCGGCCCGGGCAGCGATGGCCGCATTTCGCGCCGAGCACCCCCGCGGCCGCTACGGAGGCGTCACCTATCACCCGGAGGATGTTGGCCTCGACGCCGCGGAACTGGCGGCACGCTTCGACACCTATCGTCAGCGATTTGTCGACGCGCACTGACCCGAACCGTCGACCCACGCCATCACCTCTGCCCAAGGAACTCATCGACCACCCCCAGCGTTGTAAAGCCATGCTGAGTGCTTGTTTCCTGTGGGTACGCTGGACGTCATGAACGGCGTCCTGCTCGTCCTGATCATCATTGTCGTCGCTGCCATCGCACTGGCCGTGGTGTCGTCATCACGTGCGTCGGGGAAGCGGAATGCCGCGTCGCTGGCCGACGCCAAAGCCGACGCCCGTCGCCTCATCGAACGCCTCGGCGGGCAGGTGATCGGCCTGACCGGCACCGATGAAGCCTCCAAGCAGGCGCTTGCCGACGCGTCGGAGCGCTACACCGCGGCGGGTTCACAGATCGAGCAGGCCACCACCGCCAAGCAGGCGCTGCTGGCTAAGGAGAGCGCCGTAGAAGGGCTCTACTACGTGCGCGCCGCGCGCGTCGCGATGGGAATGGATCCGGGACCGGAGCTCGAGACGCTGGCCGGACAACGCTCCGCGGGCACCGTCACCGAGGACCGCCGGGTGGAGTTCGAAGGCCGTCAGATCGAAGCCTCCCCGTCGCCGTCGCAGAACACACCGAACTATTACCCCGGCGGCCGCGTGGCCGGACGCCCGGTCCCCGCGGGCTGGTATTCCGAACCGTGGTGGAAACCGGCGTTGGTCGCCGGCGCCTGGGGCCTCGGTTCGGTACTGCTGTTCGATGCGATGTTCTCCGGCATGTCCGGCTCGGGCTACGAGCAGGGCTTCGCCCAGGGCTTTGATCAGGGCCAGGACGCCGGGTTCGACCAGGGCGGCGGCGACACTGGTGGCGGTGACGGCGGCGGCTGGGATGGCGGCGGCGGTGACGGCGGATGGGGCGGTGGCGGCGGCGACAGCGGTTGGGGCGGCGGCGGTGACGGCGGCGGCTGGGGCGGCGGCGATTTCGGTGGCGGCGACTTCGGCGGTTTCGGCGACTTCTAACATCGGTCAGATGTCGCAACCGATCGTCACGCCAGTTCCGGGCAAACCGAACCTGCTCCTTGGAGCATTCTCCATTGCCGATGTCGGTTACAGCGCCACCGAGTTCTTCGTCTCTGGGTCGGCCACCTCGTATTCCCTTGTCACGAAAGCCCTTTCGGATGGGCATTGGGACGCTGCGCCAGCGGATGCCGCAGACTTCACCACTCGGGTGGTCGTGCTGGCGCCGGTGGATACTGCATCGTTCAACGGCACTGTCCTGGTCGAGTGGCTCAACGTCAGCGGCGGTATCGATGCGCCTGCGCTGTGGTTCATGGCGCACCGCGAGGTGCTTCGACAGGGCTGTATGTATGTCGCCGTCTCCGCGCAACAGGTCGGAGTCCAGGGCGGAGCCAGCCTCAACGGTCTCGATATGTCGCTGAAAACGCTTGATCCGCAACGGTATGCGTCGCTGTCGCATCCCGGCGACGCTTTCTCCTACGACATATTCACCCACGTCGGCCGGTTGGTCCGCAGCGGTGAGCTGACGGCACCGAATCTAGACGCCCCCGACGCCATCGAAGCGGTTGTGGCAGTGGGTGAATCGCAGTCAGCGATGTTCCTGACCACCTACATCAATGCCGTGGACCCGCTGGCAGGAGTATTCGACGGCTTTTTGGTCCATTCGCGGTTCGGTCCCGCCGCCCCACTGGACGGCCAGTCGATTCTCGACTCACCCGATGTGCCCCAACAGGTCCGGTTCCGGCCCAGGCTTCGGGTGCCGACGATGACGGTGATCACCGAAACTGACCTGATCGACGGTCGGCTACCGGGCTATCACGCGGCCCGGCAACCGGACAACGGCATGCTGCGGACGTGGGAGATCCCGGGGACGGCGCACGCCGATAACTACACAATCCAGGTCGCGCCGATCGACACCGGTGCGGCACCGCTGAGCGATATCGTCGCGGCCTATGCGCCCACCGACACGCTGATGGGCCGGCAGTTGGCGCACTCCATCAACTTCGCACCTCAGCACCACTACGTGCTGCAGGCGGCGTTGGCCGGGTTGTGTTCGTGGGTGCGCGACGGTGACCCAGCCCCGTCCGGCCCGCTGCTGCAGCTGACGGATGACGCTCCGCCTCAGTTGCAGCTCGACGCAGCCGGTATCGCCGTCGGTGGCATCCGAACCCCGTGGGTGGATGTGCCCATTGCCCGCACGTCCGGCGTCGTCGACAGTGACGTCGATATGGCGTTCCTGTTCGGCTCGGGGGAACTGTTCGACGCCGATACACTGGCGCGGCGCTATCCCGGTGGTGTCGAGGACTACCTCGAACGCTTCACTGCTGCACTCGAACTGGCGATCGCCGGGGGGTTCATCGTGCCCGAGGACCGCGCCGAGATCCTTGACCTGGCCTCCGCGAACTTCCCGGCCACCTACCCCGCCGGTTAAAGCCGGCTTTCCAGCCGCGCGGACACGCCGGCCTCCTGCAGGTCGAGGCGCTCGAGCATCGCGCGGACCGCCTCGTCGTCGATCGTGCCGGAGTCCCGCTCGCCGATCAGCGCCGCTCGCTGGGCGGCGAGCACATCCCGGTAGAGCGCCGCGAACACTTCGGCCCGCAGGGTGTGGGCTTCTGGGTCGGGCATTTCGTCGGCGTCCTGGGATTGCCGGGCGACCAGATTGCGAATTTCGGTGAGCACCCGTGGGTCGAGGCCGTCGGGTGGATTCGCCCGGAAACCGGCGAACACCTCATCGGCCGCCTCGTGCACCAGCCGTTCGGCTTTCAGCGTTTCTTCCCGGTCGTAGATGGTGTCGTCGTCATGCGACGACAGCTTGAGGCGACGGATCAGCAGCGGCAGCGTCCAGCCCTGCAGCAGCAGCGTGCCGACGCTGACCACAAACGCGATGGCCTGGATGGTCGCGCGCTCCGGGAACGGTTCACCGGAGACCGTGGTGAGCGGGATGGCGGCGGCCGCGGCCAGCGTCACCACCCCCCGCATCCCCGTCCACGACACCACCACACTGTCCTGCCAGGACAGGGTGCGGCGGTCGATCATCGACCGCCATTTCCCCGGCTCTCGTCGCCGCTTGCGAGTACCCAGCGCACCGCGGCCGCCGTGTTCGGGAACCGGCACGCTGAGCCGCGATTCGACGTGGCGAGAGAGCACCCCGCGACCGAACATCAAAAACACCGACACGGGCCGGATCACCAGCACCACCAGCAGGACGATCGCCGATGCGACGAACACTTCCGTCAGCGACTCGTGCGCCTCGCGCAGGTCTTCGAGGACGAACCGCAGATGCAGGCCGATATAGGCGAAAACGAACGCCTCCAACAGGACGTCGACCGAGTTCCAGACGTAGCGTTCCTGCAACCGTGTCTGGTAGCCGGACCCCAGCGTCCCGCTACCGACGACGAACCCGGCCACCACCACCGCCAGCACCCCGGAGGCGTGAATTTCTTCGGCGGCGAGGAAGGCGGCGAAAGGCACCACCAACCCCTGGACCGTCTCCAGTCCCGGACTCGCCAATCGCTTGCGGATCCACAGTGTCACGTAACCCAGCGCGGCACCCACGATGGGGCCGAGGACGGCGCTGTAGCCGAAGAGCAGCAACGGGTTGGCGATGAACGTGTGGGTACCGGCTACCTGAGCGACGGCCACCGAGAACAGCGCCAACGCGGCGGCATCGTTGATCAGGCTCTCCCCGGTCAGGATGGCCATCACCTTTTTGGGCAGTCCGAGTTTGCGGCCGACGGCGACGGCGGTGACCGCGTCGGGTGGGGCCACGATCGCACCCAAGACCAACGCAGTGCCGAAGGTCAACGGCACGACCACCAGCCATGCCGACACCGCTGCCACCGCGAAGGCCGTGACCACCACCAGCCCGACACCCAGGCCGAGGATCGGGCGGATATTGCGCACGAACGTCGGAAAGGAGAAATTCAACGCCGCCGAGTACAGCAGCGGCGGCAGCACCACGGCGAGCAGGATGTGGGAGTCGAGTTCGGGAGCCTCGAAGCCCGGCAGGAACGAGACGGCGATGCCCACCACGACGATGATCAGCGCCGGTTCGAGGCCGCGCCGGCGTGCCAAAGCGGTGACCACGATCGCACCGACGACAACCAGGATCAGTTCCACCCGCAGATTGTCCCGTCAAATGCGGTGACGCGCCCGGTCAGTGCTGGCAGATGCCCGCCGCCTCTGCCTGGCGCCGCTTCTCGTCGGCCAGGACACGGTTTTGTCTCGCGGCGTTGCGGTGTGCTTCGGCGGCGTGCAGGTGTGAAATGCGCAGGAGATCGCGTTCGAGGGCAGCGGCGGCGGCGTGGACCCTGGCGGTGCTCTCATGTGCAAGCGCCGTCCGTTCATATTGATTGGCTGCACCCAAGTGCGCCTCGGCGGCGTAGAGCGCAGCCTCGGCCGCCCGCGCCCGGGCCCGCTCCGCATCATCGCGGGTGGATGCGAGCGTGTGGGACAACTGCTCAAGGCGCTGTCGCAACTCGTCGATACGTTCTTGACTTGTCGCGATCCTCAGCTTCGCCCGTAGTGCGCGTTCCTCTCCATCACCGATGGCCAACGCTTCTACCCCCCTCCCCTTGACGCAGCACGCCACCCCAGAAATGCGTCGCTTCTGACCTACGAAGAGATCGGATTACCCGAACCTGCCCGGCCGAGACAGCCACTGGGCGATTGCGCTGTGGTTCATTGTGCACGCGCCCACCGAGGGATGTGGGCAAACTCAGGTCTGGCAGTGGGGGCACCAGAAGACGTTGCGACCTTCCAGTTCCACGGTGCGGATCGCTGTGGAGCAGACCCGGCAGGGGTCACCGGCCCGGCGGTACACGTAGGTGCGCGGCCGGTGCGGCCGGTACGACGGGGCGCCGTGGTCATCTTCGGGACGGACCACCACGATGGTGCCGCGTCGCACCCCGACTTTCATCAACGCCACCAGGTCGGTCCACATCGCGTCGAATTCGTCGGCGCTGATCTGCACACCGGGTCGGAACGGGTCGATGCGGTGGCGGTAGAGCAGTTCGTTGCGGTACACGTTGCCGATTCCGGCAATGATCGACTGGTCCATCAGCAGTGCGCCGATAGGTCTGCGGGACTTGGTGATCCGCGCCCAAGCCGGTGAAGGATCGGCGTCGGGGCGCAACGGGTCGGGTCCGAGTTTGGCGATGACATCGGCGATCTCGGCCTTGGCGATCACTTCACACACCGTCGGGCCGCGCAGATCGGTGCCGTACTCGGCGCCGATCATCCGCATCCGCACCTGGCCCACCGGATCGGGAATCTCGTCGACGTCGGCCGCCGGGAACTCGGTGAACGTCCCGTACAGGCCGAGGTGCACATGCACGGTGCTGCCGCCGTCGTACTCGTGGAACAGGTGCTTACCCCACGCGTGGGCCTTGCGCAGGATGCGGCCGTCGACCGTGGCGGCACCGTCGACGAAGCGGCCTTGGGGGCTACCGACGCGCACCACCGCACGACCGAACCGGCGTTGGTGCAGCCGGGCCAGTCGGTGCAGTGTGTGACCTTCTGGCATGGGCTACGCGGGTGCGCCAGGCACTGGCGGCGCCACGTGATCTTTCTCGTACTGGGAGAGGATGTCGATACGCCGTTGGTGCCGTTCGGCACCCGACCATGGCGTGGTCAGGAACGCATCGACGATGGCGAGAACCTCGGGCCATTCGTGCATCCGGCCACCAATGCCGATCACCCTGGCGTTGTTGTGTTCCCTTGCCAGCGAAGCGGTTTCGACGCTCCAGCCCAGTGCACAGCGGATCCCCGGCACCTTGTTGGCGGCGATCTGCTCACCGTTGCCCGATCCCCCGAGCACGATGCCGAGACTGTCTGGGTCGTCGCGAGTTTTCAGAGCGGCGGCGATGCAGAACGCCGGGTAGTCGTCGGCGGCGTCGTAGACGTAGGCCCCGCAGTCGATCGGCTCGTGCCCGGTCGCCTTGAGGTGCTCGATGATCTTCTCTTTGTACTCGAAGCCGGCATGGTCAGAGCCGAGGTAAACGCGCATGGCGGTAACCCTACTTCGCGCGTCGCGGGGCTCAGCGGGTTGTCACCAGAGCATCGACCAACAGATCGAGCATGCGTTGCGTCTGCTCGGTGGAGTGGCTAGCCAGGAAGATGCCGATCAGGCTGGATACGACGTCGTCGGCGTGGACGTCGGCGCGCAGACTGCCGTCTTCGGCGCCGGCTTTCAGCAAGGTCTCGACCGCACCGACGACGCTCTCTCGGGTCTGACTGGGCTGCACGGCACCGGAGGCGAACATCGCGTGCAGCGATTGAGCCATCCCCCGCTTCGCCGCGACGAACCCGGCGTACCGATCCATCCATCGGCGCAGCGCCGTCACGGGTGGATGCTGGCCGAGCAACTCCCCAGCCGAGGCCGCTACCTCAGCGAGTTCGTTGCAGAAGACAGCTTCGACCAGCGCCTCGCGGTTGGGGAAGTGCCGGTACAGCGTGCCGATGCCGACGCCGGCGTCACGGGCGATGCCCTCCAGCGAGACGGTGGTGCCGTCGCTGGCGGTGAAGGCGGCGGTCGCCGCTGCGATGAGGCTATTTCGGTTGCGCGATGCATCGGCACGGACGCGATCAGCCATAGCGGAGGTGCCTCCGTTTCTGCTACGGTCGATTAAGCGGAGGTTCCTCCGCCTTTGCCCAGTATGCCCTGAGGAGCACCATGGCACCCACGCAACACCCCGGCGGTCTCGGCCACATCGGCGAACTACCCGTGGCCCGAATCGGTTACGGGGCGATGTTCCGGGACGACACGATGTCGATGGACGATTCAGACGCGTTGCTGCGTCGGGCTATCGACCTGGGGATCAACCACATCGACACCGCCTCGTTCTACTCCGACGGCGAGGTCAACCGGCGCATCCGCCACGCGCTGGCGCCCTTTCCTACAGACCTCGTCATCGTCAGCAAGGTCGGTGCCCGCAGCGTCGCCGGTGACATCCCCCTGGCACCCGCCCAGAAGCCCGCGGATCTGCGGGCCGCCGTCGAGGCCGATCTGACGCAACTGGGTATCGACCGGGTACCGGTGGTGAACTTGCGCCGACTCGACCTCGGACCGGGTCTGCGGGCCGAGGGTGATCAGATCGTCGACCTCGACGACCAACTGGCCGAGATGATCGCGTTGCGCGACGAGGGCAAGATCGGCGCGATCGGGATCAGCGCCGTTCCACTCGACGTGGTGGAACGGGCCTTACCCGCGGGCATCGTCTGCGTCCAGAACGCGTACAGCGTGCTCGATCGCAGCCAGGAAGCCACCCTCGATTTCTGCACCGCACAGGACATCGCCTGGGCGCCATACTTTCCGCTCGGGTCGTCCTTTCCTGGCTTTCCCAAGGTGGCCGATAACGCCGTCGTGCGCCGCATCGCCGGCGAAATCGGTGCGACGCCGGCCCAAGTTGGACTGGCCTGGCTACTGGCCCACGCGCCGAACACCCTGCTGATCGCGGGAACCGTCTCGATCGGCCATCTCCAGGACAACGTGCAGGCAGGCGAAATCACGTTGACCGCCGCGCAGCTCGCCGAACTCGACGCGGTGCCGAACGCGGAGCT
The DNA here is from genome assembly GCF_965229105.1 of Mycobacterium sp. GTDB lineage: Bacteria > Actinomycetota > Actinomycetes > Mycobacteriales > Mycobacteriaceae > Mycobacterium. The sequence continues at coordinate 2,749,990 of NZ_OZ245858.1, read as the reverse complement.
ACCCCACGGTGATGGCGTCGAGGCGTTCCTTGATGAAGTCCGAACAAGTCACGGGGTGCAGTCCTGACACCTTCCCGATCGGCGGTTCCATCGGCGTGACCAGCGCATCGTGGTTGGCCTCATAGAAGTAGATCAGTGACACCAGATCTTCTTCAGGGGCGTGCGGCTGCGGCGGCAGGACGCGGTGCCGTCCCGACGGCCATCGCCGCCCGCTCCAATACTCAAGCAGGTCACCGATATTGACCGTCAACGCACCCGGTTCCCACGGGGCGTCCTCCCAGCCCTGCGCCTCGGAGTAGACCTGCAGTCCCCCGGCGCCGGGTTCGCGGTCCAAGACGGTGACGGTGCCGAAATCGGTGTGCGGTCCGATGCGGAACTGGCCCGGCTCGGGCTCGCCGACCACGCTGACCGGTGGATAGTGGTTGATATTCATCGTCCACGTCGGCCGGTCGGCCAGGGCCGCGAACGGGTTGGCGGGCAGGCCAAGGGCCCGCGCGAACAGCGCGAGCAGGTCGTCGCTGACTTTGCGCATCGCCGCGGTGTACTCATCGACCAACGCATGCAGTGCCGGTACCTCTGCGGGCCACACGTTGGGGGCGAACCAGATTCGGTCCACGTCCTCGTCGCCGGTGGCGGTTTCGGCGCCCAGGCTGTAGCTCTCCTTGAGATCCGGCGGCGTCTCGGTGCCTTCGGCGTAGGCGTTGGCCTCCGCGCCGGGGCCGATCCAGCCATGCCCGCCGACCGGCACCGAGTAACGCTGCTTGACCTCATGGGGCAGGGCGAAGAATTCCCGGCTGGCGGCGCGCACCCTGGCGGCCAGGTCGGTGTCGACACCGTGACCGGTGACGACGATGAAACCGGCGCGCTGTAGACCTTCGTCGACTTCGGCAGCCACCTCGTCGGCGGCCGCGCCGCCGGCATACCAGCGCGAAATGTCAATGGTGGCAATAGCACTCATCGCATCCTCATTCTGCAACCCCGATGTCCTCGTTCCATACCGCCGGGTTGGCCGCGATGAATTCCGTCATCATGGACACACAGCGTTCGTCGTCGAGCAGCGTAATCGCCACACCGTGCTCGGCCAGCCAGTCGTGGCCGCCGCTGAACGTTCGGCTCTCCCCGATCACCACAGCGCCGATGTTGAACTGCCGCACCAAGCCACTGCAGTACCAGCACGGCGAGAGCGTCGTGACCATCACCGTCGAACGGTAATCACGCTGGCGTCCGGCGTTGCGGAAGGCATCGGTCTCGCCGTGCACCGACGGGTCATCGTTTTGCACCCGCCGGTTGTGGCCGCTGCCCAGCAGCACACCGTCGTTGCTGAACAGTGCGGCTCCGATCGGAATACCGCCCTCCGCCAGTCCTTTTCGGGCTTCGGCGACGGCAACCTCGAGCATCTCCTGGGGGGTCATACTCCGGAAGTGTAAACGGCGCGTTCCGCGGCGATCTTCGACCGGCACACCAGCAGGTACGCACCGCCGGCCAGCACGAAGCCCACGAAGAAGGTGATATCGCCGAGCTGCGGGACAGCCCTGGTGATGAAACCGGTGAATTTCTCCTGATTGGAGAACAACAGCACCGACACCACCAGACCGAATATGAAGGACAGCAGGCCGTTCCAGTTGGTGTAGGACCGGTCGTAGAGGAACCCGGCGATCTTCTGGCCGCGGCGCAGATACTGATCGGCGAACACCACGCCCAGCCATGGTCCGATCCAGTAGGCGATGATCAGCAGGAACGCCTCATAGCTCGCGGCGGCGTCGGGCAGTGCCCACCAGGCCACCAGGAAGCCGGCGACTCCGAAGAACACGGTGACCAGCGCGCGGGCGATGTGAGCGGGCAATTTGATCCCGATCGTCACGAACGCCATGGCACCGGAATAGATGTTGATCGAGTTGGCCGCGATCGCACCGATTGCAATGGCCAACAGGGTGGCCTTGGCGATCGGTGAGGCGAGCTCGCCGGTGAAAGCCTCAGTCGGGTTCTCGGAGATGGCCGGGCCGATGGTCACCGAGGCCGCACCGACAACTTCGAGCACCACACAGGACAGAAACAGCCCCGCGGAGGCGAACAGGCCGGTCCGGGCCGTGGACACCGTCGACGGCAGGTAGCGGGTGTAGTCGGCGGCATACGGCGTCCAGCCGGCCGCATAGCCGAACGCGGTGCCGACGGTCAGCAGGAAACCGCCCAGCGAACCGTCGCCGACCAGCGGCTCCAGCGCGGGTGCCCCGACGTGGGACTTGGTCAAGATGGCGACCGATGCGACCGCGAAGATGATCGCGAGCACCGGGAACGAATACTTTTCAAACGCCTGGACCAGGTTGTGGCCGAAGAACGCAAATGAGGTCTGGACCAGCACGATGATGACCAGACCCAGCAGCGGTCCGATGCCGAACAGCGCGGCCAGCGCGTAGGCGCCGCTGACGCTGTTGGTGGCGAACCAGCCCACGCCCGCGGTGACGGACATCAGCACCGCGGGCAGGGCATTGCCTTTGAAGCCGAACGGCAGTCTGCCGAGGACCATCTGCGGCACACCGTGCAGCGGACCACGCGCCGACAGGAAGTAGTGCGCCAGCGCCCCGAGCCCGGTGCCGATCACGATGCCGACGACGGCCTGCCAAAAGCTCATGCCGTAGACCGCGACCGCGAGCACGCCGACGAAGATGGTCGCGAACTCCAGGTTCGGCGACGTCCACGTCCAGAACAACTGGCTGGGCTTACCGTGTCGGTCAGCCTCGGCGATGAACTCGTTTCCGCCGGGTTCGACGGCGACGATCTTCTTGCCGTAGGAACCGTCGGTACTGGGCTCGGCGACTGTCATCGGTATACCGTGATGCCCGCCGTGCCGACGCGCAACCGGAGTGGCGTTAATCGAATTCGGGCGACTCCGTGCGAGACCGCTTCAGCTCCCAGAAATGCGGGTAGCTGGCGAAGATCACCGAGGCGTCCCAGAGCTTGCCGGCTTCCTCGCCGCGCGGAATGCGCGATAGCACCGGGCCGAAGAACGCGACACCGTTGACGTGGATGGTCGGGGTTCCGACGTCATCGCCGACCGCGTCCATTCCGGCATGGTGGCTCTTGCGCAGGGCCTCGTCGAATTTCTCCGACGTCGCCGCTTCGCTCAGTTCGACGGGCAGACCGGCCTCTTCAAGCGATTTGAGGATGACGTCGTCGAAATCTTTGTTGCCCTTGTTGTGAATCTCGGTGCCCATCGCGGTGTACAACGGCGAGAGGATGTCCGGCCCCTTGGCGTGCTCGGCGGCGATCGCCACCCGTACCGGGCCCCAGGCCTTCTTCATCATCTCCTGGTAGTTCTCCGGCAGGTCGCGGCCCTCGTTAAGCACGGCCAGGCTCATGACGTGGAAGTTCACCTCGATATCGCGAACCTTCTCCACTTCGAGGATCCAGCGGGAGGTGATCCAGCACCACGGGCAGAGCGGGTCAAACCAGAAATCGGCCTTGTCCTTCATTGCGTTGTTCCTCTCGATCAAGCGGCGGGCACAGACATCCTGTCAACACAACCCTGCGCGGCGACGGTGTGTTCCACATACCCGCCGGGCGGGCTACCTCAACGCCGTCGCCGGACTCGCACAGGACACGCATAGGGTGCGAACCTTTACCGGACCGTGTTACTTCTGTGACTGTTGTAGAGCAGTGTTACCCCTGCGAATGGGGTGACTGAAGTGCACTCCCCGAAATCGAGGAGTTCACTGTGACCACACCTACGGGTTATTCAAATTCTGTTGTCGGAGCGGGTATCTGGTCGATGCGCAAGCGCGTGCTCGCGGTCGCGGTGGGCGTGACAGCGCTGGCCACAGTTTCCGCGACGACGGACGTCCCCGCGGACGCTGACACCACCAGCGACGCATTCTTGGCCGCGCTGAGCAATGCCGGGATCAACTACGGCAACCCGGCCGACACGGTGTCGCTGGGCCAGTCCATCTGCCCCGCCCTGGTCGAACCGGGTAAGAACTTCGCCAGCGTCGCGTCGTCCATCCGCGGCAACAACAACGGCATCTCCCCCGAGATGTCGTCCTTTTTCACCGGGATCGCGATCTCCATGTACTGCCCGTCGATGATCAACTCCATCGGCGACGGCACCGTACTCAACCAGCTCAACGGGCTGGGCGGGCTCAACGGGCTGGGCGGACTCACCGGAATTCCGGGGCTGGACGGCTTGAGCGGTATGGGGATCCCCGGACTGACCTAACGGCCGACCGGGCGGCCAACCCGCGCTGCGACGATTAGTGTTGATCGACGTGGCACTCCCCAATCTGACTCAGGACCAGGCCCGCGAACGCGCAGCACTGGTCACCGTCGACAGTTACCGCATCGACCTCGACCTCACCACCGATGAGCGCACCTTCCGCTCCACCACCACCGTTGAGTTCAACGCCCTCGCCGGCGCCGACACGGTGCTGGACATCGCCGCCGACACGATCCGCAGCGCCAGCCTCAACGGCCACGATATCGACGTCTCCGGCTACGACGAGTCCACCGGCATCGCCCTGCGGGGCCTGGCCGAACACAACGTCGTCATCGTCGACGCCGATTGCCGCTACTCCAACACCGGCGAGGGCCTGCACCGATTTGTCGACCCCGTCGACAGCGAGATCTACCTGTACTCGCAGTTCGAAACCGCCGATGCCAAGCGGATGTTCGCCTGCTTCGACCAGCCCGACCTGAAGGCCGCCTTCGACATCACCGTCACCGCACCCGCGCATTGGCAGGTCATCTCCAACGGCGCCACCACCATGGTGGAGGACGCCGGCGCAGGCAAGCTGCACACCTTTGCGACCACACCGCGGATGAGTACCTACCTGGTGGCGTTGATCGCCGGTCCGTATGCCCGCTGGGACGACGTCTACTCCGACGAGCACGGCGAGATTCCGCTCGGCATCTTCTGCCGCGCCTCGCTGGGTGAGTTCATGGACGCCGAGCGGCTTTTCACCGAAACCAAACAGGGATTCGGCTTCTACCACAACAACTTCGGCACACCCTACGCGTTCGGCAAGTACGACCAACTCTTCGTCCCGGAGTTCAATGCCGGTGCCATGGAGAACGCCGGCGCGGTGACGTTCCTGGAGGACTACGTCTTCCGGTCCAAGGTCACCCGCTACTCCTATGAGCGGCGTGCCGAGACGGTGCTGCACGAGATGGCGCATATGTGGTTCGGCGACCTGGTCACCATGACCTGGTGGGATGACCTGTGGCTCAATGAATCCTTCGCCACCTTCGCCTCGGTGCTGTGCCAGGCCGAGGCCACCGAGTACACGCAGGCCTGGACGACGTTCGCCAACGTGGAGAAATCGTGGGCCTACCGACAGGACCAGTTACCGTCGACGCACCCCGTCGCCGCCGACATTCCCGACCTGCACGCCGTCGAGGTCAACTTCGATGGCATCACCTACGCCAAAGGCGCCAGCGTCCTCAAGCAGCTGGTGGCCTACGTCGGTCTCGAATCCTTCCTGGCCGGGCTGCGGGACTACTTCCGCGACCATGCATTCGCCAATGCCGGCTTCTCTGATCTGCTTGGCGCCCTGGAGAAGTCGTCGGGTCGCGACCTGTCGAACTGGGGGCAGCAGTGGCTCAAGACCACCGGCCTGAACACGCTGCGCGCCGATTTCGACCTTGCCGACGACGGCACCTTCACCCGTTTCGCCGTTGCCCAGAGCGGGGCGGCACCGGGCGCGGGTGAGACCAGGGTGCATCGGCTAGCGATCGGCATCTACGACGACGACCCCGTCACGGGCAAGTTGGTCCGCGTGCACCGCGAAGAGCTCGACGTCGAGGGCCCGCTCACTGAAGTCCCTGCGCTGCAGGGTGTTTCGCGCGGCAAGCTGATCCTGGTCAACGACGACGACCTCACCTACTGCTCGATCCGGCTGGATCCGGAGTCGCTGCAGACGGTGCTGTCCCGGATTGCCGATATCGCCGAACCCCTGCCGAGGACGCTGGCGTGGTCGGCGGCGTGGGAGATGACCCGCGACGCCGAACTGACCGCCCGTGATTTCGTGGCGCTGGTGATGAGCGGGGTGCACGCCGAATCCGAGGTGGGCGTCGCGCAACGGCTGTTGCTGCAGGCGCAGACCGCGCTGGGCTCCTACGCCGAGCAGGGCTGGGCGTGCGAGAACGGCTGGCCCGCGTTCGCCGACACCCTGCTCGATCTGGCGCGCGAGTCCGAAGCGGGCTCGGATCATCAGCTGGCCTTCGTCAACGCACTCTGCACGTCGGTGCTGTCGCTGCGGCACGTCGCGGTCCTGGCGACACTGCTGGACAACGAGCCGGCCGAGGTGAACCTGGCCGGGCTGGTGATCGACACCGATCTGCGCTGGCGGATCGTCACCGCTCTCGCCGCCAGCGGCGACCTGGATTCCGAAGGCATCGAATCACCGTTCATCGACGGCGAGGCCGAGAACGATCCCACGGCTGCCGGTAAGCGCCAGGCCGCAGCTGCTGCGGCAGCCAGGCCGCAGATCGCCGTCAAGGAGGCGGCCTGGGAGCAGGTCGTCGAGGATGACACCTTGGCCAATATCACCAGCCGCGCGATCATCGGTGGCTTCGTGCGACCGGGGCAGGGCGAACTACTGCTGCCCTTCACCGAGCGGTACTTCGAGGCGATTGCCCAGGTATGGGAGCGACGCTCCAGCGAGGTCGCGCAGACCGTCGTCGTCGGCCTGTACCCGTCGTGGGATATCAACCAGGCTGGGCTCGACGCCGCCGACCGATTCCTGGCCGGGGATATTCCGCCCGCGCTGCGCCGACTGGTCCTGGAAGGCCGGGCTGGTGTGGAGCGAGCGCTGAAGGCCCGCATCTTCGACGCCAGCTGACCCTTTTCCACCCCCCGCGAGCGCGCGTGTTTGTCCGGCGACACGCCGCTATATCTGGACAAATTTGCGCGCTCGCGAGGGTGTACGGCCGGACACTCACCGGGGTACGCAAAAACGCGCGTGCCCACATACAGGCACGCGCGCTTGCGAAAGAAAGCTAGGGCCGCGCGATACCGGCCGAGAGCACCCGAACCGCGCTGACCAAGCCGTCGATCAAGTTGCCCTCTTTGAAGGCGGACGCGGCGGCAGCGACACCCAGCGGGGCGGCCGATTCGGCGCCGCGGCCCTGCAGATGCGAGCCGTAGACGACCTCGATTGCCTTTTGATCAGGTGAGACCGCGATCAGCACCGCGTCATCTGGCGTGGGGACACTGGCCAGGAGCTGACGCGCCTTGGCTGCGGTGTCGGCACCGAGGTCACCGATGTAGACGGCAAACCTGGCCTTCGACGCCCGCGAGCCATATTTCAGCGCGTCATCCAACTCGACCCGATCCTTGATCGAGAACGGGTACGTCTCCGAGACCGTGCCCGGTTCGATCACGCCCGAGAGCCGCCCGCTGTAGGTCAGCGCCCAGCCGATGGGCAGATCCTCTTCAACGATCGTCGCGACGTCGCTACGCACTTCACCACTTGCCACTTGCGCCACCTCCTACTGTCAGCTCACCGGCGCCATGGCCGTGCGAGTCTCCGACGACCTCTTCGGTGGCTGCCCACAGAATCGGCGGATGCGTCCAGGACTCGGACATTGTGTACGGCTCTGGATGCGGTCCCTTGTGGCGGTAGATCAGCGCCGCCAGCACCGCGGTCAGCAGCAGCGGGATACCCACGAAAATCAGGTGAACCTCAGCGATGGACACGCGGTAAATCTATCGCACGGCCACAGCGATGTCGGGCTAAGCCCACACCTCGCCGCACCGGTCGTCAGGCGGCGCCTTCACCGAGGTAGCGCACCCACGCCGGGTCGAGCTCCTTGACCGTCGACAGCAACCGCCAGTGCTGGCCTTTCGGCGGCATCGGGGCCATCCGAAGTGCCCAGCCCAGCTCGGACAACAGCTTGTCGGCCTTACGGTGATTGCAGCTAGAACAGCACGCCACACAGTTCTCCCATGTGTGCTCGCCGCCTCGGCTGCGTGGTATCACGTGATCGACCGTGTCGGCTTTGCCGCCGCAGTAAGCGCAGCGGAACCTGTCGCGGTGCATGAGCGCGGCTCTGGTCATCGGGATTCGGGCCCGGTATGGCACCCGGACGTAGCTGCGCAGCCGGATCACCGACGGAACCGTGATGGTCCGGCTGGCCGAGTGGATCACCGGCCCCGACGGATCGTCGTGCACGACGTCGGCCTTACCGCACAGCAGCATGACGACGGCGCGGCGCATCGGCAGCGCAGTCAACGGTTCGTAGGTGGAATTGAGCAGGAGCACCCGGCGCCGACCCCATACCGACCCGCCATCATGCGGGGCGTGGAGCTGCGGAGCTAGCTTCTCCAGGGCCTCCACGCTGTGCAGACCCGAAGGTGGGGGCGGCACAGACCCGCCAGCAGCGGCGCGGTGACCAACCCTATTCAGATGGCTACGTTTGCGCTGCGACATTGATCCTCCGTCGACAGTCCACCACGGATCTGGTTTCGTCGCACGGCAATTTGTGTCGTGTTCGCAGGTCAATCCGGTGAACTTCATTTGACGTTTTCCCTACCGGGGCGGTATGCGACCCACCTGAGTGCGCTGAGCAGCCAAGGTGCGATTGAATACCGGGACGCACGAGGGGGAAAGACAGATGACCTACGGCCCCGACGGTCCCGGCCCGAATGAACCGCAATACCCGTACAGCTACGAGTGGTCGCCAGGACACACCCAGTCTTATCCCCTGCTACAGACCAGCAAGATGGCCACCTGGTCGATCGTCTTTGCGTTTGTTTTCGCCCCGATCGGCGCGGTGCTGGGTCACTTTGCACTGGCTAATATCCGCGATTATCACCAGCGGGGCCGGGATCGTGCCGTACTCGGGTTGATGCTGTCCTACACGTTCATCGTGATCGCCGTCGGAGCCCTGGTGGTGTGGTCGATCACGCCGACGCGCCCATTGCTTTCCGCGACCGCGCCCATCAAAGTGACGCTGACTCCCCCACCGATGCCCACGCCGTCGTTCTCTGCGCCGAGCACCAAGCCCAGACCGAACACACCCCTGGTGACCCCGACGGACCTGCCGCAGCTGCTGCTGACGATCGACGACGTCAAAGCGATCATGGATACGCCGAAGCTCACGCAGACCATGGGAACGCCGCCCCTACGACCGCGCCCCGACAGCCCTCCCGGCGCCCCGAGCGGTGAAGCGACGACCAACCCGCCCGAATGCGTCGGTGCGGTGCTGAACGGTATCGACACCGTCTACGCCAGCTCAGGCGCCCAGGGTTTCCAGCAAGCCGGCTTCGCCGACCCGTCTACCGGCACATTCGTCGGCGAATCCGTCTTCGCCCTCGCTAACGCTGACTCCGCGCAAAGGTTCGTCTCCAAGATGGTGGATCAGTGGCGCGGCTGTGCCGGAAAACGGGTGACGTTTTCGACCCCCGGCCAGCCCACGCTGAACTGGACTGTCGGGACTGTCACGACGCTCGGCGACCGGATAACGCTCAACAACGTCATCGCCGCCGCGCGGTCCGAACCACAGGTCCGCATCGTGGCGGCCAAGAACAACGTCATCGTCGACCTGAATGTGTTCTCCCGCACGTTGGCCGATCAACCGGCCATCATTGCGGATCAAATCCTGGCCAAAGTTCCGGGCTGAACGCCATCGGCGACAATGGTGGAGATGCCTGACGAACTGCAGTCCTTTTACGACGCCGTCGGCGGCGCCGCCACGTTCCATACGATCGTTGCCCGCTTCTATGAGCAGGTCGCCGAGGACGAGGTCCTGCGTCCGCTCTATCCAGACGACGACCTGCCCGGTGCCGAGATTCGGCTCCGGATGTTTTTAGAGCAGTACTGGGGTGGGCCGCGCACGTACACCGAGCAGCGCGGACATCCTCGGCTGCGAATGCGCCACCACCCGTTCAAGATCGGCTTCATCGAGCGCGACGCGTGGCTGCGGTGCATGCACAACGCCATCGCGTCGATCGACCGGGAGACGTTGGACGACGAGCACCGCAAGCAGTTGCTCGACTACCTGGAGATGGCTGCACAGTCGATGGTGAACTCGGCGTTCTGACTACAGTCGGTGTAGTGACAGACCTCGATGCCCCCTGGTGGTCAGATGCCGTCTTCTATCAGGTGTATCCGCGCTCCTTCCGCGATACCACCGGCAACGGAGTCGGTGACCTCGACGGGGTGACCAACGGCCTGGACTATCTGGCCCGGCTTGGCATCAACGCCATCTGGCTCAATCCGGTGATGGTCTCGCCGATGGCCGATCACGGTTACGACGTCGCCGACCCCCGCGACGTCGACCCGCTATTCGGCGGGATCGACGCACTGACCCGGTTGATCGAGGCAGCCCACGCCCGCGATATCAAGATCACGATGGATCTGGTGCCCAATCACACCAGTTCACAACATCTATGGTTTCAGGAAGCACTTGCGACAGGTCCCGGCAGTGCACAGCGTGAGCGCTACATCTTCCGCGACGGGCGCGGTCCACGCGGGTTGCATCCGCCGAACAACTGGGTCTCGGTATTCGGCGGACCTGCCTGGACCCGCGTCGTGGAGCCGGACGGTAACCCGGGTCAGTGGTATCTGCACCTGTTCGACCCCGAGCAACCAGACCTGAACTGGGACAATCCCGCGGTCTACCAGGATCTGGAGGAGACGCTGCGGTTCTGGCTGGACCGCGGTGTCGACGGGTTCCGCATCGACGTCGCGCACGGCATGGCGAAACCGGCCGGGCTGCCCGATATGAAGAACGCTGATTTAGCGATCCTGCACACCGATGACGATGACCCACGGTTCAACCAGCCCGGTGTGCACGAGGTCCATCGCTTCATCCGTCGCGTCCTCAACGACTACCCGGATGCCGTTGCGATCGGCGAAATCTGGGTGTTCAACAACGATGACTTCGCCAAATATCTCCGACCCGATGAACTGCATCTGGGCTTCAACTTCCGGCTGGTGCGGGCAAAGTTCGACGCGGCTGAGATTCGTGAAGCGATCGAAAACTCCTTGGCCGCAGCAGATCTGGCAGGATCGCCCGCGACGTGGACGCTGTCCAATCACGACGTCGAGCGGGAAGTCAGCCGATACGGCGGCGGAGCCTTAGGCATCACCAGGGCCAGGGCGATGGCCCTGGTCATGCTGGCACTGCCGGGAATCACGTTCATCTACAACGGTGAAGAGCTTGGATTGCCCAACGTCGATCTGCCCGACGAGGTGCTGCAGGACCCGACGTGGGAGCGCTCCGGGCATCAGGAGCGCGGCCGCGACGGCTGCCGGGTGCCGATGCCGTGGGAGGGTGACGCGCCGCCGTTCGGCTTCTCGACCGACCCGGACACCTGGCTACCGATGCCCGCCGAATGGGCTGACCTGACGGTGCAGAACGAGCGCGACGACCCCGAGTCGACGTTGGCGCTCTTTCAGGCCGCCATCCACTTACGCAAGGACAGAACAGAATTCAGGGGTGGCACTCTCACCTGGCAGCACACCGACGATGACACGTTGGTATTTCGCACCGCCGGCGGTCTGGTCTGTGCGCTGAACACCGGCAGCGTCCCCGTTGCCCTTCCGTCCGGCGAAGTGCTGCTGGCCAGCGGACCGCTGACCGGAGACGAACTGCCGCCCGACACCGCGGTGTGGCTGGCCTGAGCCCACCTCGTACCCGCGAGCAGACGTATATATCCCTGCCGCCCCGGCGTGTCGGGGGACTTTTGCGTCTGCAGAGTCAGGGCAATTCAGTTGGTTCTGGCCGGCTTTACTTCTCTCCGCTTGAGAAAGGACCTATCTCCAACTCGAATCCAGCGGAAGGATTTGGATGTTCACCAGCCTTGTAGTGACGGATGACGCGATGCGGTGCTTGCCGTCCGCGTGGCCGCGCGGTGGTGGCGCGGAAATCGTATCCGTCCTGACCCGGCGCCTCCCAGTCGAAATCCACGGTGTCACCCTCGAACACCTCGCGGAATCCGCCGGATACCTCGACGACTTCACCGGGCCCAGCCTTGGGAATGTCATCGTTCCAAAGATGACTGAAGTGCAGCCAGCAGCCGCCTGGAGTGTCGGGGGAATCGATAACTCCCCACCCCTGCTCGCGATGCCACTCGCGCACTGTCCCTACTGACTGCACATACTCACCCTAGGGGAAGCAGTCACGCCGGCCTACTCATTTTCGAAGGATGAGATAGTTGATCAGATCCCTTCCTAGGCAATGGCTTTCCGTACTGCGCATCAAGACACGAACTACAGGGTGCTCTCCATCTCGACGCATACGACAGGTCCCAGATCCAGCTGCGACGATCGACGATGTGCAAACTACCGGGCATAAACTGACGGCACCGTGCCCCACTCGCTCGACGTGGACCGTCCCTCCTCTACGGGCAGTAACCAACTTTCGCTCAAACCGACACTGCTCGAAAGGACAAGATAGATGCCTGACCGACCCATCTTCGATCCCCAACACACAGCATTGCTCGTGATGGACTACCAGAATGGGATCGTCGCTCAGCTACCCCACGCCGAGTCTCTCCTCGACCGGGCTGCTACCGCGGTTAACAACGTTCGCGAGTGCGGCGCGCACATCGGCTGGGTACGGGTCGCGTTCACCGACACAGACTTCGACGCCATCCCCGAGACCAGCATCTTCGCCACGATAACCTCCGGTGAGCGACGATCGACGCTGCACGCCGATGACCCTGCCACCCAAATTCATGCCCACCTCAAACCTCAGCCTGGCGACATCACCGTTCGCAAGACACGAGTCGGTGCGTTCTCCACCACCGACCTCGAGCAGCAACTGCGCGCACGCGCAGTCACCACCCTCATCCTGGCCGGGATAAGCACCAGCGGCGTCGTCCTTTCCACCGTGCGCGAAGCAATGGACCTCGACTACCAGATCATCGTCCTGCGCGACGCCTGCGCCGACCGCGACCAGGACACCCATGGCTTTCTCGTCACCAAGCTGTTTCCCGTACACAGCCACGTCACCAACGTTGAGGACCTCGACGCACTTTGGGCCTAACGCAGAACATCTTCGCAGCCAGGACGCACGATCCAAGGAGGCACACGGCCATAGCGCCTGTGTCCGTGGACAACTCCTGAACGGGTGCTCGATACTTGAGCCGATGCCGAAGGATTTCGTGACCCCGGAGCAGTACTACGCGCAGCTCGCCCGAGTGAGACAAGGTGCCGGGGCGTTGATCACCACCCCTGATGGGCGTGTGGTGATGTACGACGTGACATACCGCGACCATCTCGAACTACCAGGTGGTGCTGTCGAAGGTGGCGAGTCGCCATCAGCAGCGTGCGCGCGAGAGTGCCTGGAAGAACTGGGCATCGATATAGCAGTCGGGCGACTGCTGGTGCTGGATCACCAGACCGACGAGGGGGAACGGGGTGACTCCGTCATGTTCGTCTACGACGGCGGCGTCCTCGAAGAGCTTGCCCTTCGGGCTGTCCCAGCCAGTGAAGAGGGTCGAGGGTAGGTCTTCGTTGATCCGGTGGACTTGGATGGCGTCACGGTCCCGCGCCTGGCCAACAGGATTCGCTCTGCGCTCACCGCGCGCAAAACCGCAAGCGTGGTCGAGGCGGTCAACGGGGAAAGCCGGTAAGCACCAGCAAGGTCTCGCCGACTAGGGTAAACCGACCCGGTAGGTCCTCAAGGGCCGAATCCAGGCTCAGCGTCGACCTCCTCGGCGACTCTCCGCCGTGCCTTATGGCGGTACATGTTCATGTCGGCTTCACGGATGAGTTCGCCAATGTCGTTGGTGGCGCTGCACGTCCACCCCACCGACGCAGTGAGCGTCACCTCGCCGCCGTCAACGGGATAGCTCCCGCTCAACACCGCGCCAACACGATCGGCCAGCCGCGCGACCAGACCTTCGGTGACCGAGTCGACCACTAAGACAACGAACTCGTCGCCGCCGAGCCGATAGACCGAGTTTGGTTGCGCCACCGCATCAGCCAGACGATGGGCCGCGGCCTGCAGGACCGCGTCCCCCGCAGCATGGCCGTAAACGTCGTTGACGTGTTTGAACCCGTCGAGGTCGGCGAACACGATTCCGACCAACGCCGAGGGATCGACAGTTCGGCGATCGGCGATCTGGGCCACCAGCGAATGCCGGTTGTGCAGCCCTGTGAGCTGATCAGTCACCGCCAGCCGAGCGAATTCCGCATCGGCCACCTTCCGGTCGGTGACATCTTGAAATTGGCTGAGTACGACATCGGCGCTGGTGCTGGCGCGAGCGCCAGGCACCAACACCGAGTGGCGCTGTACCCATATCGTGGTGCCATCGCGCCGAAGGTAACGCGATTCGGCAAAGACCTGGGACACCGAACCCTCGACGAGCTCACGCCACTCCCGCTCTGCAGCGTCACGGTCGTCGGGATGCACACCGTCGAGATAACCCAACCCCTGTGCGTCCTCGCGGCGATAGCCCAGCATCTGGCATAGCGACGGATTGACATAGAGGGCGTACCCGGACGTCGTGAACAGCGCCTCGCCGAATGGGGCGTTTTCCCTGCTGATGTGGAGCAGCCGTTGCGCGTCGTCGCGAGCCCGTTCGGCCTCCACTCGCGCGGTGACATCGGCCACCTGGACGTATAGACCCTGGACCTGCCCGTCGACCACTTCGGGTATGTAGGACGCCTGCACGTGACGAGTGACGCCGTTGTGGTCGGTCAGTGTCTTTTCGAAGACTTGGTCGTGGCCGGCCATAGCGGCTTCGACATACGGACGGCTCACCTCGCCGAGTTCCCCGACCAATAACTCGAAGATGTGACAACCGTGGATCTCTTCGGGAGTCTTGCCGAAGAACAGGCCATGGGCCTGGTTGGCAACGACGTTGCGAAGGTTGCCGTCCCAGTAGGCAACCATCGCTGGCAATTGATCAATAAGTTGCCTCAGCCTAGAACTACCGTCTGCCACCTCGGCGTCAGACATGAGCAGACCTCCCCCGCTTAATTAATCAGGAAACTGCGACGGCCCGGTCCTTCGAGCTGACCCAGTTTATAAGCACCGCCATCATCGGACCGCACAAGCCGTTTCCATGCTGCTCGCGGGAGATCTAGCGCAATACCACCGCAGGGTCACCACGCCTGCGGTACACCGAACCGAACCTGGCGTCGATCCGCAGCCAGGTGGGCATCACCCGTACCCGCACGATCTCGTCGGCGGCGACCGAATCCGGCGCAAAGTCATCACCAGCGCTGACCGACTGCGGTAGGAAACCCATTGCTGTCAAAGCGAATACGCATCGCATCGGGATGCCCACCGAGTGCTCCCCCGAGCTGACGCTGACCACTTCCTGATCGAGAAGCGATACCGGCGGACCCTGCGCACCGTGTTCGCGGGCCAGGGCCACCCCGCGTTGCGCCAGATCCAACATCACCCGTGCCGGTACGTCATCGAGGTGCACAAAGCCCGCGTCGGGCGGCAGCACACCGCGCCATGCGGAATCCATCGCGAAGCCCGGGTTCACATATCCCGAGTCCTCGGTCGCCGACAACGCCCGAGTCAGGGCATCGGCGCCGGCAGACAAATCGTCGGGCCGCACCGTGGCGCGCAATGCGCGCGCCGCCAGCACATCGAACCCTGTTGCCACCCAGGCCATCACCGTCGTATCGGAGCGCTTCCGGAAGCGCAGCACAGCTGCGTCGTCCAGGCGTAGGGCCCGTTCGGTGAACGCGGCGAGGTCGACCCGCTGAGCCTCATCGGCCAGCCATACCCCCCGCTCCGCTACCGCTGCCACTGCTGCAGGTACTCCCGGTGATGTGGCGATAGCCGCACCAGCCGCTGTTCGTCGATATCGAATGCGGCCAGCTGGGTTTCGGCGATCACGGCAGGTTTGGATTGCGGATCGGCGTTGACCGAGCGCACCTCGTATCCGAGGGTGAAGTCGACCGCACGCAGCCTGTTCACCCAGATCGTCACCTGCAGAGGTGAATCGACCAGCCGCAGCTGGCCTTTGTAGCCCACTTTCACTTCCGCGATCAACAGGCCAGTGGTGGTGATATCGGCACCGAATGCGTCAGCCAGGAAAGGGATCCGGGCCTCTTCCAACATGGTAACCATGGTGGCGTGGTTGACGTGCTGATACATGTCGATATCCGACCACCGCACCGGCACAGCCGCGACGAACCCCTTCTTGGCCGGGCTCGCTGCCACACCCTCACTCAACCGTTGGACCTCGTTCCGCTGGTGCGCGCCATGCTGCGCAATTGTCGTGCCGCGACAGAGAGCGTTGCCAGGTCACGCTCGTCATCGGCGTAGATCTCGCCCAACGTCCGGCGGGCGCGCTCCACCCGCGACCCGTTGGTGTGCTCCCATTCGGCGATCTTCTCCTCGCCGTTTTCCTCCGGCTCACCGACGGCGAGTACATCGAAGCACAACGCGCGCAGCGAGCCATAAATATCATCGCGAATAGCCAAGCGCGCCAATGAATGCCAGCGATCATCGCGGGGCAAACCGGAGACTGCGGTCAGCAGCGCGTCCGTGCCGAGGTGGTCGATGAGCGTGAAGTAAGTGTCGGCCACTTCGGCTTCGTCTCGGTCGAGAATATCGGCGATATCGATGATATCGAGCAGGCTGTACTGGTACAGACCGGTCGCGACGGTGTAGGCCAAGTCCTGCGCGGCGCCACTGGCCGCGAACTCACCGGCCTCCTTCTCCACGATCGCTTGATCTGCACCGCGCAGCCATTCCGACATCCGCGGAGTAAGGGTGGCGACCTTCGCGGCGAACCGGTTGATCTCCGCACCGACCGCCAACGGTTGCGGCCGATAGTTCAGCAACCAGCGGCCCGCCCGGTCGATGAGGCGTCGCAGATCCAGCGTCATCCGGTCCGAAACATGCACTGGCACATCCGCCGCCCTGATCCGCCGCCACACATCTCCGACGCCGAAGATGGCATCGGTGGCGACGTAGGTCCGCAAGGCGTCCACCGGGCCGACGCCGACATCTTCGGTGATCCGGAACGCGTAGGTGATACCGCTGGTGTCGACGAGGTCGTTGACGAGCATCGTGGTGACGATCTCTCGACGCAGCTGATGCGACCGGATATCGGCGCCGAACAACTCCTGCATCCGGGCCGGGAAGTAGCGCGGTAACCGGGACGCGAAGACTTCCTGATCGGGCAGGTCGGTGGCGAGCACATCGTCCTTGAGCGTTAGCTTGACATGCGCCATCAGGGTCGCGAGTTCCGGTGAGGTCAGCCCCAACCCGAGTTCGTGCCTGCGCCGGAACTCCTTCTCCGACGGCAACGCCTCCAGCTGACGGTTCAATCCGCGCTGATCGGCCAGATACCTGATCTGACTGGCGTGCACGTTGAGCATGCTCGCGGCGTTGGCCCGGCTGGTGCCCATCAGGTCGTTCTGATCGCGGTTGTCTTCGAGCACCAGCTCGCCGACCTCATCGGTCATCGACAGCAGCAGGTTCGTCCGGTCAGCCGGCTGGACCTTGCCCGCTGTCACCATCGCATCGATGAGAATCTTGATGTTGACCTCGTGATCGGAACAATCCACACCCGCAGAGTTATCCAGCGCGTCGGTGTTGCACCGACCACCGTTGAGCTCGAACTCGATGCGGCCCAGCGGGGTGATGCCCAGGTTGCCGCCTTCACCGATCACCTTGGCACGCACTTGATTTGCATTCACCCGGACCGCATCGTTGGCACGGTCACCGACCGCCGCATCGGACTCGTTTTCGGCCTTGAAATAGGTGCCGATACCGCCGTTGTAGAACAGATCCACCGGGGCCCGCAGGATTGCGCTGGTCAGTTTCGGTGGCGAAAGCTCGGTGACGTCGTCGTCGAGGCCAAGGGCGGCACGCACTTCCGGGCTGAGCGGAATCGACTTCTGCTCGCGGCTGAACACACCGCCGCCCGCGCTGATCAAGGACTTGTCGTAGTCATCCCAACTCGACCGCGGCAACTCGAACAGGCGCCGCCGTTCGGCCCAGGACGTCGCGGCATCGGGGTTGGGGTCGAGGAAGAAATGCCGATGGTCGAATGCCGCGACCAGCCGAATGTGCTTGGACAACAGCATGCCGTTACCGAACACGTCGCCGCTCATATCGCCGACGCCCGCGACGGTGAAGTCCTCGGACTGGGTGTCGATGCCCATCTCGCGGAAGTGCCGTTTGACGCTCTCCCAGCAGCCTTTCGCGGTGATTCCCATCGCCTTGTGGTCGTAACCCACGGAGCCGCCGGAGGCGAAAGCATCTCCGAGCCAGAAGCCGTAGGACTTGGCGACATCGTTGGCGATATCGGAGAACGTGGCCGTGCCCTTGTCGGCGGCCACCACCAGGTAGGCGTCATCACCGTCGCGCCGGATCACCTCGGACGGGGTGACGACCAGGCCGTTGGTCTGGTCGACGTTATCGGTGACGTCGAGCAGACCGGCGATGAACAGTTTGTAGCAGGCGACACCCTCGGCACGGGTCGCCTCTCGGTCCACACCCGCGTCACCGGTGGCTTCGGGTGGGTGCTTGACGACGAAGCCACCCTTGGCTCCGACGGGCACGATGACGGCGTTTTTGACGGCCTGAGCTTTGACCAGTCCAAGGACCTCGGTCCGGAAGTCTTCCCGGCGGTCCGACCAGCGCAGCCCACCACGCGCCACCGGACCGAACCGAAGGTGTACGCCCTCGACGCGCGGGGAGTAGACGAAGATCTCGAACCGGGGCCGCGGCAAGGGCAGCTCGTCGATCAGTCCTGGGTTCAGTTTGATCGACAGCACATTCTGTGACCGCGCGGAATCTGGCCGCGTCACAAAGTAATTGGTTCGCAGGGTGGCCTGAACCAGCGCGGCGAACGCCCGCAGGCACCGATCGGTGTCGAGGCTGACCAAGGCGTCGATATCGGCGGCTACGGCGGCAGCGGCCCGCTGCGCGTCGCGGCCGCTGGGCGCATCGGGCGAGCCGACCGCCGGATCGAACAACGCCTCGAACAATTCGACGAGGGACCGCGCAGTGCCCGCGTTCTCGTTGAGCACGGATTCGATATGGGCCTGGCTGTACGGAAAACCAGCCTGCCGCAAGTACTTTGCGTAGGCCCGCAGAATCACCACCTGTTGCCAGGTCAGGCCGGCCCGCAGAACCAGCTCGTTGAACCGGTCGATCTCGACGCGGCCCTGCCAGATCGCGGTGACAGCATCGGCAAACCGCTCGGCCTGCTCCTGCCTGGCTGGTCCCTGCTCGACTTCCTGCACGCTGCGGTGCGGCGCGATCTTGAATTGGTAGATCCAGACCGGCAGGCCGTCGGGTCGCACGACGGTGAACGGTCGTTCTTCGAGTACCACGACGCCCATGCACTGCAGCATCGGCAGCAACTGGCTCAGCGATGCCGATCGGCCGCCGAGGTACCAGGTCAGCTGGGCATTACCGTCCTCCCCGCGATCAGAGAACACCAGCTTGACCGAATCATCGTGCAGCTCAGCGATAATGGCGATGTCGTTGATCGCGTCGACCGGCGCGACAGCCTGCTTGTACATCTCGGGGAATGCCATCGCGTAGTGCTTGGCCTCGGCCAGCCCGATCGAACCAACCTGTACCGCGCCGACCAGCCGGTCGCCCCAGGTTCGGGCCGCTTCGGTCAGCAGGCTCTGGATCCGTGTCTCGTTGCTCAGGGAGACGTCGATATCCTGTGGGCGCGAACCATCGGGCAGCCGGACGGTGAAATGAACCAGCGCCCAGGGTGATTCGCTGACACGTGCGGTGTATTCGATGCTGACACCGCCGAGTTCGCGGACCAGGATGTCTTGTATCCCCAGCCGGACCACCGTCGTGTAGCGGTCACGGGGAAGGTAGACCAGACACGATACGAAGTGCCCAAGCTGATCGGCCCGCATGAACAGCAGAGTCCGTCGGCCGGAGCCGAGGTCGACGACCGCCAGGGCCATATCGAGTAGTTCGTGGGCGCTCAGCGCGAACAGCTCCGAGCGGGGCACCGTTTGGATGACGTCGAGCAGCAACGGACCCGGATGGCTCGGATCTTTGGCCGACAGCTCGAGCGCCTCCTGCACGCGCCGCGAGATCAGCGGAATCTCCAGAACATTGGCGTTCATCGCGGCGACGGTGAACAACCCGACGAAACGGTGTTCGATGGCGGTGGCACCGTCCTGGTCTTCCCGGACCACGACGATGTAGGGGTACGCGCCGTGGCGCAGGAAGCTCGGAATGGTCGCCTGCGCCAGTACCAGCAGATCGTTGGTATCGGTCAGCTGGGGCAGGACATCTTTGCGCAGCCGAAGTACGCCGAGCCGACTGGCCCGATCGACTGTCGCCTGCCCGTCGCGCACCGGGCACCGTTGCGTACCGAGCAGGACGAAATGTCCGTCCGCCAGCCAGCGCAGCAGCGTCGCGACATCGGTGCGGTCCGGCCCCGGGAACCGTGAACCCTGGTCGGCGTCGACATCGTCGGCCAGTGCCAACAGAGTGGTTGCCATAGCTGTGGAGTCCGTGGCAACCTGCCGCGCGTCGGCCAGGACGTCAGGCAGCAGCCGTTGCGCCTCGGCCAATGCCTTGCGATCGACAGACGGTGAGAGCTCGACATGGACCCACGTCTCGTCGGTCCCGCTGCCTGGCACCTCATCCGGCCCGACGCTCGTGACGTCGAGCAGATCGCCCTCGGCGTTGCGGTGCACCCGCAGTACCGGGTTCATGATCGCGACATAGGCCACACCGAGCCGGTGCAGTAGCACCGAGACGGAGTCCATCAGCATGGACGCGTTCTCGGTCACCACCTGCAGCGCCGGGCCGAAACCACCCGGATCGTCGGCAGGGTAGATCGCCACCGCGGTCTCCCCGGCCTGACGATGACGGGCCAGTGCGTATTGCGCGGCCACCAGAGCCGGTGAGGCGACGTCGGCATCGACCACACGGTGCAGCGGTCCGGAGCTCAGTGCATCGGCCTCTGCCGATGGCGCATCGCCGTGCGGGCCCCGATAGGTATCGGCGTAGGCCTTAGCGAGGTCATCGCTGACGCTGCGGTCGAGCTCTGCTCCACCGTCGACACCGGTTGACCCTGGATTCACCGTCATGCGGATCGCTCCCTGACTCGGCTGCGTACCGGCGCTGGCACGCAGCCGCCCACATTAGTCGCGTGTGAGCCTGCGGTGGGTCACCCTGTGCGGACGCGCGGCGTCGGCACCGAGGCGCTCCAGTTTGTTCTCCTCATAGCCACCGAAGTTGCCTTCGAACCAGAACCACTTCGCCTCGTTGTCGGAGTCACCCTCCCAGGCCAGGATGTGGGTGCACGTGCGGTCCAGGAACCACCTGTCGTGCGAGATCACCACAGCGCAGCCGGGGAACTCCTGGAGGGCATTCTCCAAAGAACTGAGCGTCTCGACGTCCAGGTCGTTGGTCGGTTCGTCGAGCAGGATCAGGTTGCCGCCCTCTTTGAGCGTCAGTGCCAGGTTCAAGCGGTTACGTTCACCACCGGAGAGCACCCCCGCCGGCTTCTGTTGATCGGGGCCTTTGAAGCCGAACGCCGAGACGTAGGCACGAGACGGTACTTCGTTCTGACCGACCTCGATGTAGTCCAGACCGTCGGAGACAACCTGCCAGACGTTCTTCTTCGGATCGATGCCGCCGCGGTTCTGGTCGACGTAGCTCAGCTTGACCGTTTCACCGACCTTGACCGTGCCGCTGTCGGGTTGCTCCAACCCGACGATGGTCTTGAACAGCGTGGTCTTGCCGACACCGTTGGGACCGATGACGCCGACAATGCCGTTGCGCGGCAGGGTGAAGGACAGATCCTTGATCAGGATCCGACCATCGAAGCCCTTGTCGAGGTTCTTGGTCTCGACCACAATGTTGCCCAGACGCGGGCCGGTCGGGATCTGAATTTCTTCGAAGTCCAGCTTGCGGGTCTTCTCCGCTTCAGCCGCCATCTCTTCGTAGCGACTCAGCCGCGCCTTGTTCTTGGCTTGGCGGGCCTTCGCGCCCGAACGGACCCAGGCCAGCTCTTCGAGCAGTCGCTTCTGCAGCTTCTGATCCTTGCGGCCGGTGACGGCCAGACGTTCGGCCTTCTTCTCCAGGTAGGTGGAGTAGTTGCCCTCGTAGGGGTACGCGCGGCCACGGTCGAGTTCCAGAATCCACTCGGCGACGTTGTCGAGGAAGTACCGGTCGTGGGTGACCGCCAGAATGGCACCCGGGTAATCGGCCAGGTGCTTCTCCAACCACAGCACGCTTTCGGCGTCCAGATGGTTGGTGGGCTCGTCGAGCAGCAACAGATCGGGCTCCGAGAGCAGCAGCTTGCACAGCGCGACGCGGCGCTTCTCACCACCGGAGAGGTGAGTGACCGGCTCGTCAGGCGGCGGGCAGCGCAGCGCATCCATCGCCTGCTCGAGCTTGGAGTCAAGATCCCAGGCGTCGGCCGCGTCCAGCTCCTCCTGGAGCTGACCCATCTCCTCCATCAGCTCGTCGGTGTAGTCCGTGGCCATCAGCTCGGCGACTTCGTTGTACCGGTTGAGCTTCGCCTTGACCGGAACGCCTTCTTCGACGTTCTCGCGGACCGTCTTCGTCTCGTCCAGCTTCGGTTCCTGCATCAAGATGCCGACCGTCGCGCCGTTCGCGAGGAAGGCGTCACCGTTGTTGGCCTGGTCGAGACCTGCCATGATCCGCAAGACGCTCGACTTACCAGCCCCGTTGGGACCGACGACGCCGATCTTGGCTCCCGGAAGGAAGTTCAGGGTGACATCGTCGAGGATGACTTTGTCGCCGTGCGCCTTGCGGACCTTCTTCATCGTGTAGATGAACTCAGCCATGCCGCAGTATTGCCTTTCTGGTCTGCACATATATGTATTGCTCGCAGACCATCCTATGCGCGCGTCCGCCGCGGCCAGACGGCGCACGTAGCGTCAGGCCGCAGCCTCCTCCGTCTCTTCGGCGGCGCCGCCAGCCGGATCGACCTCGGTGGACTCGACGGCATCGGACCCTTCGGAAGTTTCGGCGGAACCCGCCGCGTTGCCTGACTGGCCGTGCTTCTCGATCTTGGCGATATAGCGCGACAGGTCGGGTCCGACCGCATTGGCCCGCAGTTCCATCGAGGACCGCCGGATACCTTCGCGGTCTTCGTACTCGCTGGTGTAGACCTGACCGACGACGATCACCGCGTCACCCTTGGCGAGGCTGGCGCCGACCCCGGTGGCCAACCTGCCCCAGCAGTTGACGGTGACATACAGCGAGTTGCCCGGCTCCCAGGTGCCCTCGTCGGTGCGGCGCCGCGCATTGCTGGCCACCCGGAACTTCACGACTTCCTGTTCGCCGACACGGCGGCGCTGTGGGTCGGTGACGATTCTGCCGATCACGGTCAATGGTGTTTCGAACATCACTACATTCCTTCTCTCGGATGGTGCATTCCAGGCGACACCCCGCGGTGCCGTAGCTGCCATTGACCTCGGGACCGGTGACAGGGAACTGCGGTCGACCGCAGTACGGCGCCGGGCTGTGGACAAAGGCCGCACTGTGGAGTCGCGCAAATACCTGTCGCCCGCTAGGTTTGTCGGATGGCCGTCTGGATCAGCCGCCGACCACAGGCAGACACCGATGCTGAGCTGGCGCAAAGCCGTTCCCTCGAGGGCCCACTGGCCGGTATCCGGCTCGCAGTCAAGGACAACGTCGACGTGGCCGGCCTACCGACCACCGCGGCATGCCCTGAATTCGCCTACGCACCGGCCGCTGACGCCCCCGTCGTGGCGGCCCTGCGTGCGGCAGGCGCCGTCGTGGTCGGCAAGACCAACCTGGACCAGTTCGCGACCGGCCTGGTCGGCACCCGCTCTCCCTACGGCGCAGTCTCCGACAGCCGTCGACCGGAGTACATCAGCGGCGGATCCAGCGCCGGATCAGCGGTCGCCGTCGCGCTCGGCGAAGCCGATATCGCGATCGGCACCGACACGGCCGGATCGGGACGGGTGCCCGCCGGGCTGCAGGGCATCGTCGGGATCAAACCGACCGTCGGTGTCATCAGCACCGTCGGCGTCGTCCCGGCGTGCGAATCCTATGACTGCGTAACCATATTCGCTGCCAATCTGGAGTTGGCCAACCGCGCGATGTCAGCGATGGCCAGCGGAGCACCCGGGCGGGCGTGGCCCGCAGACACCGCGTTGGCCGCACCGCCTCAGCCGGTGGTCGCGGTGCCCGACGAACTGCCCGGCCTGGACGCGACGTGGCAGAAATCGTTCCACGCCGCCGTCGACCGACTGGCCGCCGCCGGAGCGCGCATCATCACCGTGGACATCGCGCCGTTCCTGGCCGCCGCCAAGCTGCTCTACGACGGCGCCCTGGTCAGCGAACGGTACGCCGCCGTAGGCGAATTCATCGATGCACACCAGGACGCAGCACTCGACCCGGTAGTGGCCGCCATCGTGAGCAAAGCCCGCGATATCCCCGCGCACCGACTGGTCCGCGACCGCCGTGACGTCGATGAGTTGCGCCGCACCGCAATGACCCTGCTCGACGGCGCCGACGCCATGATGGTGCCGACCGCACCGATGCACCCGCGCCTCGCTGAGGTGGCCGCCGACCCGGTCGGGGTCAATTCGACAATGGGCACCTACACCAATTTCTGCAATCTCTTCGATATGTGCGCGGTCTCGGTACCCGCCGGAATGGCCGGCGATGCTCAGTTCGGCGTCACCATCTTGGGCCGCGCATTCGACGATGCGGTCGCGCTCGACATCGCTGCGCTGGTGACGAATACGGAAGCACCACAAGAGGTCTGGCCGCTGGCGGCCGCAGCAAGCACCGAGCTGCTGGTCTTCGGCGCACATCTTCGTGGCGGCCCACTGGTGCATCAGCTGACCGACGTCGGTGCCCGCTGGGCAGGTGAGTTCCACACCGCACCGCACTACCGGATGTCGGTGCTGGACACCGTGCCCGTCAAACCCGCGATCGGCCGGGTCGCCGACGGTGATGACGGCGCGGCCCTATACGGGCATCGGTGGGTGCTCTCCCCTGCCGGGCTCGGTATCTTCCTGGCCGCGCTGCCCGCCCCGATGCAATTGGGCAAGGTCGAATTCGCCGACGGCACATGGCGAACCGCATTCGGCTGCGACGGCGTCGCCGCGGCAGGCGGCAAAGACATCAGCTCCTACGGAAGCTGGCCTGCGGCAAAGGAAGCCGGCGCGCTCGGCTGACGGTGGATCGCGCGACCGGGCTAGGTCGTTCACAAGTCGTCACCATATGATGACGAGCGCGGACGAGTCCTCTGTACCCGGCGCCCGAGTGACTGGCGAACCCTCGCCCCAGCTGTTAAGAAGGGGGTGGACGATGACATTGCGCGTCGAAATTGATGAGCTTGCGGTCGTCATTGTTCCCGGAATAGTCTCCAAATGAGTAAGCGACAGTGGGCGATTCCGGCGAAGGACTGGATTCCGACGTTATATGCCGGCGCTATTTTCGGTGGCGCGTTCTGGATGGTCCTGGCAGCCAAGTTGAGATTTCTGCACTCACCGACCGACCCTCGCGAACACATCAGTGTGCTGATCTCGGCAGGGTCCGTAACGATCATTGGTGTTGTGATCTACCTGATCCCGAGTAGGAAAGCGAAGAGCATCGGCCTGGCGATTGCGATCGGTGCACTTCTCGGTCTGCCAGTCCTCGGATACTTTGCGATCTTTGGCGATTAGAAACGGAAGCCATGACCGAAAACTGGGATGAGGTAGGCGAGCCCAAACTGCCGCCAAGAACCCTGTCCTTCTCACCTAAGCCACTGCAGATGCTTGTCGGGCTATTTCTCGGGGCGCTATCTGCTGTGTTCAATCCCGGACTGATCACGCTGCTGCCCTACATTTGGTTGATACCCGGCGTCATCGGCGTCCTACTGTGGTTATTCAAGGGCGCGCGCTCGTTAGCGACCGGATTTATAGCTGCCAGCGTGGGTTGGCTAGCTTTCCTCGTGACCTTCTGGCTGTACTCGCTATACCTCGGATTCGCTTCCGCCCAGACTTAGCCGGCTAGTAGCGCTCACCGCGTTGCGCCGGATCCTGCTCCGACAGTTGCTTGAGCATCGCGTTATAGGCGACCAGATCGGCATCATCATCGCGATCGGCGGCTCGATCGAGTCGGGTCGCGGTGCGCCGATCGCTACGGGTCCACTGCACCAGCAAGGCGAGCATCACCACCACCAGTGGGACTTCGCCTGCCGCCCAAGCGATTCCGCCGCCTGTTCGTTGGTCACCGAGCAGATCGGTCTGCCAGCTCAGTTGCAGCGAGCGGTAGAACGTACCCGCGAGCACCGTGTTCATACTCATCAGCACGACCCCGAAAAAGGCGTGCAGCGGTAGCGATCCGAACACCATCGCCAGCTTGACGAGCGGTTGGATCGGCCGGGGCGTCGGATCGATACCGATGACCACCCAGTAGAACAGGTACCCCGACACCAGGAAGTGCAGATTCATCGCCAGGTGTGCCGCGTGGTTGCCTGCCGCGGCGTCGAAGATACCGCCGAAGTACAGCCCGTAGAAGCCGGCTACGAAGATCACCGTGGCGATGATCGGGTTGGTGAAGAACTGGGATATCCGGCTGTGGAGCGCCGCCAGCAGCCACTCACGCGGCCCCGGGGGGTCGCTGCGTCCTGAGGCGGGCAACGCCCGTAACGCCAGCGTCACGGGTGCGCCGAGGACCAGCAGTACCGGAGTCAGCATCGACAGCAGCATGTGGGCGGCCATATGCATGCTGAACATCACCGGCATGTACCGGCCGACACCTGAGGACGTCGCGAACAGCAGCACCGCACAGCCGCAGAGGAACGCCACCGTCCGACCAACCGGCCAGGCGTCGCCACGTCGGCGCAACCGGATCACCCCGGCGAGGTAGACCAAGGCCAGCACAATCGCCGCGGTACCGAAGATGAGGTCGAACCGCCAGTCGAAGAGCACCCGGGCCAGCGTGGGTGAGCCGGCGAAGTCGTAGCCGATCTCGACGGTCGGGATCGAGGGGTTGAACACTTCCGGCGGCGGCGGAGGTGTCCGGCCAAGAGCGACGGCGATACCGAAGGTGAGCCCGAAAAACCCGGCCTCGATCAGGGCCAGCCGCAGCAGCGGTCCGCGGGCATCGGGGTCTTTCTGCAACGCGACGAGGCCGCTGCGGCGTTGGCGCCAGCCGAGGAACCCCAACGCGCACAGTGCGATGAATTTGGCGATCACCAGGTAGCCGTAGCTGCTGTGCAGCAGGTCGGTGAGCTGGACGCGCACCAGGGCGTTCACCACCCCGGACAGCCCCATCGCGATGAAGCACCACAGCGCGACCGCCGAGAATCTGCGCGCCGCCAGCACGGTGTGCCCGCCCCCGCGCAGCGCGTGCACCAGCAGGGCCAGCAGGCCACCGGCCCATAGCGCGGCGGCGAACAGGTGGATGAGCAGGCTGTTGGTCCCGACGTCGTGTGAGCCGCCGCCCGCCGAGTGCCCGGTCAGGGCCAACGGCAGCAGCGTGATCAGGGCGGCAGCGCACAGGGCGGGCGTCCAGGCCCAGCGCAGCACGGGGATGCTGGCGATGGCGACCGCGGCAGCAAGGACAGCGGTCCAGCGCCATGCGGAAGCGGTTTCGATGAGGCCGGCCAGCGACCACAGGGTGGTCGGGCTCAGGTTGTCCAGCAGTGGCTGTCCAGATACGTCGGAGATGGCCAGCGGCACCAGCAGAGCAGCACACACCGCCCAGACGCCGGCGGCGGCTGTCCCCATCCGCAAGGCTCGGTAACCGGCCGCATCGAGCACACCGGAGTCCTGTGGCGGCACGAAGAACGCCGCGAACATGAATGATCCGACTGCCAGAACTGCCGCGATCTCTCCGGCAGCGCGGACGAAAGGCAGTCCGATTGTGGTGACGGGACCCGGGTCGGGCAGCCCGGTGGCAGTGAGCGCATCGGCGATCGACAACGCCGCCAGACCGGCCGCAGTGCATCCCGCCAGTAGGGCGACGCCGACCAGGATCGGCCACACCACGGACCGACCGCGGGTCACGGGGGCCGAATCAACCGATAGCGTCACCCGTCCAGCGTATTAGCCCTTGCTGTGTGACCGTTCGACTGGCTACGCGAGCGCATCTCACGTTCCCGGAACTGCTGGCCCGACATCGCGTGCACCCGGTCCATATCGCCGAGAATCCCGCGCAGCTCGAGCATGAAGGCTTTGCGCCGTTCGGCGAGGTCGGTTGCCGGTTCCAGTAGATGTTGATCGGCGGCGACCTGACGGGCGGTGGCGAACAGCAGCGCCGACACCGCTTCGTTGCTCCGCACGCGGGTCTGCGCGACGTATTGGCGACCGACCCCCAACGCAAGGTTGGTCAGGTCCTTCTCCGGGATCTCGGGGGGAGCATCGCGCAAGACGTCAGCGACGATCTCGTATGCCTCGAAGAAGGGTCGCAGCATGGCGTGCGCCATCAGGGGTTGTTTGTCGTGCAGCAGCGCGTCGATCTCCTCACCGCCGGCAGCGACGTGCGCTTCCCAGTCTTCTTGCCACGCCATCTCTTCGGCGAGATGCTCACGGAACGCCGCCGAATCGGCGAAGTAGAAGTCGAACTTCAGAAGGTCGCGCAGCCGCATCGCCTGCCGCCAGAATGCTTCCAACCGGTCCCCGTCGGCGCGGCGGGCATAGGCCAGAGCAAGTTCGGCGATCGAGGTCTCCAGGAACGCATGGATGATCGTATTGCGGTAGAACGCCGCCTCGTGCTCCTGCTCAGGCGCGATCTGCCAGACCGACTCTCGGCCGCCGTCGACGCGGGTGACCGGGTGCCGGTTGGACAGCGCGTCCAGAGCCGACCGGACGCCGTCGTTGGATCGCAGCCGCAGCGCGCTACCGGTCATCGGGGTCTGTTTGCGTTCCAGATAATCCAGCGAGTCCTGCAACGTGTGATGGACCTGATTCAATGTCAGCGCGACGTTGTGCGTGGTCAGCAGCAGCGCAGCGACCAGGCCGGTCGCGTTGATCGGGGTGGTGCGCAGGATGCGCCAGGCCACCTCGAACGCCATCTTCTGCATGGCCAGCCGTTTGGCATCTTCGTCATCGACCATCTCCCCGCCGGGTTCGCCGAGGTACTGGGCCATCGACACCGCTTCGGGGAAGCGGACATAGATCTTGCCGAAGTTCCGCTCACCCTGGGCTTTGATGAAGTTGTACAACCAGCCGACACCTTCAGGGGCTTTCTCGCCACCGCGGGCATAGGCGGCATACTCGGCGGTCTCGTGCAGCTGATCGAAGCTGATCGAAACCGGCTGCAGCAGGATGTCTTCGCTGCGGCCATCCAGGTAGGCATCGGCGACGTAGCTGAGCAGACCGAGCTTGGGCGGCAACATCTTTCCGGTGCGCGACCGGGTGCCCTCGATGGACCAGCTCAGGTTGAACCTCTTGGCGACGAGGTAACCGACGTACTCCTTGAGGGAGTATTTGTAGACGGGATCCGCGCCGATATTGCGCCGGATGAAGATCACCCCTGAGCGCCGCAACAGCGGACCCATCAGCCCGAACGACATGTTGATACCGGCGAACAGGTTGGCCCGCGGCAACTGGTTCTCCTGCAGCGCGACCGCCAGCACCGCGCTGTCGAGGTTGGACCGGTGCGACCACAGCATCACCGCCGGATGGGTCTCCAGGGCGTGGCGCATCGAGTCGACCTGCTCGCGGTCGTAATCGATCTTGGGTTCGAAACCGCGGCTGTAAATCAGGCGCGACAGCGTCGGGATCAGGTCGATGGAGAATCGGCTCCACCCGGTGGCCAGCTCGTCGAGGATCTTGCCCGCCGCCTCGATGGTTCCACCGGGAATTTCTGCCAGCCCGGCCCGGAACCGCGCCGACTCCAGCATCTCCGGCTTGACCAGGCGCGGCGATTTGTACTCTGGCCCGAGCATGCGGTATTCGATGCGTTCGATAGCCAGGCTGGCCCGGCGCAGGACGAACCGGGCGAACTCGCGCGGGCTCTCCCCCACTGTCGTGTCCTGCCATAGCTGGCGCAGCTCGGACACCTTAGCCGCTTCGCCGGCAACGACTTTCGCGCGAGAGGCGTCTTTACGCAGGATGCGTCGCTGCAGCAATTCCGGCGGGCGGTAGGTGTCGCGCCCTGATAGCCAGCCGACCACCTTCACGCGGGTCGGCAACCCCGCAGGCACCCAGAACACCCGCACCGGAACCACGGACCGGTCCTCACCGGCCTCGAGCTCAGCTACCAGGCGGGCGACGACGGCCGGCGGCGGCTCGTCACCGGGCAGTTCGAGTACGTCGATCTTGGAACCGGGATGGGCGGAACGCTGCTCACGCAACCAGTCGTTGAGCAGACCTGCCTCGGCAGCGGATGACACCGACGCCAGCACCAGCACGTCATCGGACGTGCTGGCGGCGACGACGTCGTCGGAGGTGTCGGTGCGGTTCGTCACGGCCGACCCCGCACGGCTTTGTTCACACCTTTTTGAGCCGGAACTTCCTTAGCGGCAGCCTTTTTGGCCGCCGCCTTCTTCACAGGAGCCTTCTTCGCAGGAGCTTTCTTGGCGGGCGCTTTCTTGGCGGGCGCCTTCTTGGCCGGCACCGTCTTGGCCGGCGCCCTGGTGTACAAGTCCGGGACGGGCAATTCGCCCTCTGGCCAGTCGAGCAGGGTGTCCAGATACAGTTGACGCACCTCGGCGATCCGCTCGCTGAGGTTTTCCGGGGTCCAGTCGGCGACCGAAATGGGCGGGAAGACAGCAACATCCACTGTTCCGGGATTCATGCTGGTGGAGTCCTTGGCCGCGATCACCTGTGCGTTGCGGATGACCACTGGAATGATCGGGACACCGGCCGCCATCGCTATCCGGAACGGCCCCTTCTTGAACGGGCCGACTTCGACGGTGTCGTAGCGGGTGCCCTCGGGGGCGATCATCACCGAGATGCCCTTCTTGGCCAGTTCCTCGATCTTGCGCAGCCCTTCGACTGCCGCCTTGGGATCGTCGCGGTCGATGAAGGCGGCGTCCAACACCCTGCCGATCGTTCCGACGAGCGGGTCCTTCTCCAGCTCTTTCTTTCCGACCGAGGTGAAGTTGTCTCGGATCAGGGATCCGGTGATGAACGGGTCGAAGTTGTTGCGGTGGTTGAAGATAAACACCGCGGGCCGCTGTGCGGTGAGGTTCTCCTCGCCGATGACATTGATGTTCACCCCACTGGCTGCCAGCAGCAGATTCGACCAGTTGTTGGTGAAGAAGTTCACCCCGCGTCGCCGATTGCGGGTGAGCAGGCCCCAGCCGATCGCACCGGCCGCCACGGGAAACATCGTCCCGACTCCGGCCAATGTCCGGATGGGACCGCTGATTCCGGTGCCGGAGCGGCTGCTGAACCTCAGGATGGGCCAGCCTCGCCGGTTGGCGACCGCGGCCATCTTGCCTTCAGGGTTGGTGGGTCGGGGGTTGCCCACCAGGTACATCAAGGCAACGTCTTCGTCACCGTCGGCGTAGAAGTAGCTGTCCTTGAGGTCGATACCGCGTTCAGTCGCGAATTTCTGTACGGCATTGGCCTTTCCGGGTCCCCACAGGATCGGCTTGACGATCCCGCCGGTGAGCAGTCCGTCATCGTCGAGCTCGAACCTGTTGGTCAGCGTGTTCGGGATGCCAAGGAAACGGGCCACCGGTTCGACCTGGATGGTCAGTGCCGATGAGCTGAGACAGACGGTGTGACCCTGGGCCAGATGGGCGTGCACCAGATCGCGCATCTCGGGGTAGACCCGGGCTTCGATCTTGTCCTTGAACAGCCGCTCTCCGACCTCGTCCATATCGCTGAGATGCCGGCCGCGCGACACTTTGGCGGCCTGGTTGATCAGGTCATCGAACTCCGAGCGCCCCAACTGGTGGTTGAGGCCGGCCTGGATCATGCCGATCATGTCGCCCAGGCCCAGTTCACGGCTGCGGAACTGCTCCTGGGTAAGGATGACGCCGGTGAAGCCGGCGACCAGGGTGCCGTCGAGATCGAAGAAGGCGCCGATCTTCGGACCTGGCGGGCTGGCCTTGATCTCGGCGATCGAGCCGGGTAGTCGCAGGTCTTTCGCTGGTGCCATCAGCTCACCGATCCGTTGGTCGAGGGGTCAGGGCTGCTACCGGTGGCGGCTTCAGCCGCCGAGAACGACGCCGGCGTCGACCGGGGTGCCGGTTCGCCCGCCAGGGCGAGTACCTCGTCGAAACCTGCCTGTAGGCAGCGGGCGAACAACGCTTCTCTGGTGATCGACGCCCTGTCGTAACGCGCGGTGATCGTGACAAAGCCGCTGCGCGAGACCAACACCACCATGATGGCGATGCCCGGTAACGGCCCAAGTCCGTACTGCCGCAGCACTTTTGCTCCAGCAATGAAAGTGTCCTCCTGGAACACCGGCACATTGCTGGCCTGCACGTCCGAGCCGATCACCGAACCTGTCATGGCTTCGAGCACCGCCGAGGGCAGCAAGGACAGCACCGGCGCGATCGAGCCGAGCATATCGATGGCGGATTCCTCGCGGCGCTGGATCATCTGTGCCCTGATCTGCTGGATCCGGCTGGCCGGGTCGACGACACCGACCGGGGCGGCGAGGTTCACCCCGGCGAATCTGTTGCCGCCGGACGGGTCGGCATCGGAGCGCAGGTTCACCGGTACTGCCATCGGCAATGTCTCGATCGGAATCCCCAGCGCCTCGTGGTAAAGCCGCAGTGCACCACACACTCCCGCGAGGTAGGCATCGTTGATCGAGCCACCGGCCGCCTTCGCGGCCTGACGCAGATCTGAGAGCCGCATATCGATCGCCTCGCTGCGGCTGGACAGACTGCGCCGGCGCAGCAGCGGCGACGGCTCAGCGGCCCGGCGCATCACCCGGGTACCCGATGACGCGTACTCCAGGATCCCCGAGACTGTGGAGCCAGGATTGCTCAGCGCTTTACCTACCGTGCCGATCGTGCCGGTCAGAGCGTCACGCAGCCCGCCGGCGATCGCGCCAGGAAGCCCATTGATGCCCAGGCGCATCAGGTCGTTGGCAGTCAGGTCCTCGGGAATCGGCATCGGCGGTGCGGGCTGGACTTCGGGATCGCGTTCGAGGTTGTAGATCGTCGAGAACATCTCGACGCTGCCGACACCGTCGGACACGGCGTGGCTCAGGTGCAGCAACTGCGCGGCCTGACCGTCAGCAAGGCCCTCGATCAGCGTGACGCTCCACAGCGGGCGTGAGATGTCCAGCGGTGACTGGAGGATGACCTCGGCCATATCGAAGACCTCACGCAAGGTGCCAGGCTCGGGGACACGGACGCGGCGCACGTGAAAGTCGAGGTTGAAATCAGGGTCTATCACCCAGCGCGGTGGGGCCGTCGGCAGCGTCGGTGTGACCACCTTCTGGCGCAGCCGCGGAATTCTGCGGGAGGCGTTTTCGAAGTTGGTGCGGTAGCGCTCCCAGTCGGGGACGGTGTCCAGCAGTTCCAGCGCCATGATTCCAGACCGAGTCCGCGGGTTGGCCTCACCGCGATGTAGCAACTGATCAACCGCGCCAAGCTCGTCGCGACCTCCGGCATCACCCACGGTCGGCTCCGATCTGCGACTTGCTCGTCACTCAAACCCTCCAGTCACGTCCCCATCCCTCTGCGGTGCGAGCACCACGCTAGTCCGCTGCGCGCGACGACGGGAGTCAATTGTGCGGATCGGAGATGTCAAAAAAGCGTCAAATCGCTTCTCCGCGAAATATTCTGGCGGCCTGCCGAATTGAGATTTTCTGGCCGCGAAATTTCAGCCTGCCGGGGCGGCAAACGCCTCGATCGAATTGGCCTCTGCCGCGATGTGCCTGCCATAGGTGACACCGAGGAACTGAGCGACGGCGTTGGCGACCAGCTGTGAGCGAACGGTCGCGACCATGTCAAAAGCGTGGTGCGCGTTGGGCAGTTCGGCATATGCCACGGTTTCCGCACCGGCGCCGTGCAAGGCGGTCGCGAAGGACCGGCCCTGCGCGCTGGGGATGACCGCATCGTCTTGGCCATGCAGAACAAAGAATGGCGGCGCGTCGTGGTGGGCGTGAAAAATCGGCGATGCCGATTCATACATTGCCCGATTATCGGCGAGGCGGGCGCGCATCACGAATTGCTCCAGGAACGGCAACATCAATGGGTGCATCTGGCTGGCATCGGTCAGGTCGTAAGCACCGTAGTAAGGCACCGCCGCCTGGACAGTGGTATCGGCATGTTCGAAGCCGGGTTGCAGGCCCGGGTCATTGGCGGTCAGCGCGGCCAATGCACCGACGTGCGCGCCTGCGGAACCGCCGGTGATGGCGATGAAGTCCGGGTCGCCGCCGTAGTCGGCGATGTTCTCGCGCACCCAGGCGATGGCGCGCTTGACGTCGACGATATGGGCGGGCCATGCGCTGCGCGGGCTCCGGCTGTAGTTGATCGAGACGCAGATCCAACCGAGCTCGACCATCCGGCTCATCAGCGGGTAGGCCTGGCCACGTTTATCGCTGATCGCCCAGGCACCGCCGGGTACCTGAATCAGCACCGGGGCACGGCGACCGGCGACCTGTTCGGGCATCCGCCAGATATCGAGCAGATGGTCCCGCCCGTTCGGGCCGTACGCGATGTTGGTGGTGTGGGTGGCGTAGCGACGCCGGTGCTGGGTGGCGTGCCACAGGCCGGCCACGGTCGGACGGCGGGCGGCGAGGGTGACCGGGTGCTCGACCTGCGTCGCGTAGTCCGCCCCGAAGGTGTCGGTCAGCGCAGTGGTGAGGACCGTGTCGGCACGCTGCGCGGCCAGACCGGCGGTGATCTGTTCCAGTTGCGACGCAGGAATGGCCGAGAGCGCATGCCCTGTCACCACCCGCGCGGTGAACTCGCGCGACGCCCAGCCGGCAGCCCATGCTGCGACCTGCGGGCAGCCACGCACCAGCAGCGAAGCCGCGCGGAACGTATCAACTGGATGGGCGGCCAGACTCATCGCGTCTGCATACGCCTGTGAACAACGAGCTGCCACGCTCATCGCACGCACCTTCGCACTGGGAGGACGGGCATCGTCGCCCGACTGTGGACACCGCCGACTGCCTGGAGCCGTGTCGCGGATCACATTAACCAAAGACGGGCCGTCTCCACACCTTTTCCGGGTCGCGTGGCGCGCTGCGGAAAGGTCACGATTTGTGCTCGACACGCTGAACTCGCGTTGCCGCCAGTCGGCGTGCACTTTGGCCATGCCCAAAACGCCATTTATCCTTCGTGTGATGTCTAGCCATCGACCCCGAGGCCAATAGGGTGAGGTGACACTGGCCCCCGTAGCTCAGCGGATAGAGCAACCGCCTTCTAAGCGGTCGGTCGCAGGTTCGAGTCCTGCCGGGGGCGCTTCGGTGGCATCAGCTGGCGGCGTGTCCGGATCAGATGCCGGCGAGGGTGCGGGGCTCCCCCGAGCGTCGCTTCAACAATTCGATCAACTCACCGGATGCGACGGGCGGGCTGTAGAAGTAACCTTGCCCCATATCGCATCCGTATTCGGCAAGGCGGGCGGCGGTTTCAGCATCCTCGACACCCTCAACGACGATGACCAGACCCAGGACGTGGGCGAGTTCCACCACCGCCCGCACAACCGCCGCGGCTCGCTCGTCAACCAAGATCGGCGCAATGAAGTCCCGGTCCAGTTTCACCTCGTCGATGGGTAGATCGCGCAGATAGGACAGCGCCGAGTAGCCACTGCCGAAATCGTCGATCGCGATTCGAATTCCGTTCTGCCGCAACTTCTCTAGAACCAATTGAGTTCGTTCTAGGTTATCGAGGAACAGGTCTTCGGTGATCTCTACGCTGAGCGCAGACGCACTGAGACCTCGGTCGGCCAACGCTGTGGCGATACTCGCAGGCAAGCTGAGGTTGGATAGCGACGGCGCGAAGATGTTGACAGCCACCGGCACGTCAACCGATGCTGCACGCCACGTCACGGCGTCGTCGAGAGACTTGTTCAACACGAACTCGGTGACCGCTCCCATCAGTCCGTGCCGGCGCACCAGTGGCAGAAACTCTGCTGGACCGAGCAGGCCCCGCTCGGGATGCGGCCAGCGAAGCAACGCCTCCACTCCCACAATCTTCCCCGTCCGCAAGTCAAGCTTCGGCTGATACACCAATGTGAGCTCAAATTGACCGATGGCCCGACGCAGTTCCGCGAGTAAGTGCACTGGTCCGGCCCCACTGGTGCCGCGCGGGGACGGGGCGCGGCGCAGTAGGTTCTTGTCGACGACTCCCAGCGATTCCATCTCCAAACTGAAGGTCTGCACGCCCCGGGTCCGCGACCTCTTAGCTGCGTACATCGCCAGGTCGGCACGGCTGAGCAACACCGCTGCGGAAACCTCGGGCTCGTCCGGCTCCGCGACCGCAAGACCGATGCTCGGATGCATCGCCAGCTCGTGGCCGGCGACCTCGAACGACTGGTCGAATGCTTCCGCAATCCGGTGGGCGAGAAGATGCGAGTGATCGTCCGTGCCAACGATCAACACCGCGAATTCATCGCCGCCAAGCCGTGCGACGGTGTCGCCGGCCCTGACGCAACCGAGAATCCGCTCACCGGCGCGATTCAACAGCTCATCTCCCGCTGGATGGCCGAGAGTGTCGTTCACGAGCTTGAAGTCGTTGAGGTCAAGTGCAATGACTCCGACAGAAAGGCGATCGCGGTCGCGCAGCTTCATGGCCTGGTTGAGACGGTCATTGAAGAGCATGCGGTTGGCCAACCCGGTGAGCGGATCTCGCAGCGCCTGCTCAGCTACCGTCGCCAACAGGCGGCGGTTCTCGCTGACGGCCAGGAACTGCCGGCACAGGACGGCAGCCACGAGCAGAGCGCCGATGGCCTCGACCGGTCCACTTTGCATGATCCTGGGCGGGTTAGCTGCCGCGACGATCGCCGCCAAAAGCAGTGGCGCGTAAGGCAACCATATCGATGCCCAGCCGGGTAGTCCCGCCGCACTTTGGTCGTAATGCGCGTCCTCCCTACCGGCGGCCGCGGCGACTGTGATGAAGAGTAAACCAGCCGCCCAACCAATGTCGATCGGATTGCCTGAAGCGTATTCGTCCCTAGCAGCCAGATAGCTAAACGTGCTGTCCGACAGCGCGATACAGGCCATTCCCACGGTCAGCAGCGTGAGGGCCAGACGCTGGGCCGTGCCCGCTTTGACCAGGACGACGGCGGCCACGGTGAGCAGGACGACATCGGAAACCGGATAGGCCAACGAGACGATGAGTTCGAGCCGACTGTTCGCACCGGCTTCGTACACTGCGCCAAGGATCGTCACCCAGCTCACCAGGAACAAGGATCCCGCCACGATCAAACCGTCGAGGAAGAGGCGGCCGATGGAATGAGTGGTGTACTCGGCGGGGAACAGAAGTAGGGCCAAACACGCGCCGACGGGGAGCACCAGGTACGCAGCGTCGGCGACGGTTGGGAACGGCACCTGGTGCAGTTTGAGCTCGAAGTAGGTCCAGATGAGTTCGCCGATGGCCCAGCCGAGTACGCCAACCATCATCGACAACCAGGCGGCACGCAGTCTGCCATGGGTGGCACCAGCTGCCAGACCCGTCAACACGACGGCTACCACTGCGAGGACCAACAGAACGATGTCATCGATAATCTTGAGCGTCGTTCCCGACGACCAACCACCAAGGATCCAGACTGCGATGGCGGCGAAAGTAACGGCTGCGACGGCGGCGACACGTGCAGTCCTGAGCACCGGCAGCCCCCTGCCCTCCACCACGTCAAAATGACGTTGCCATCAGCTTAGCTACGGCCTAGGCATCGATTCTCGATAACGGAAGAACACGTGCTGCCCCGCCGGTTCGCGCTCACATGGCGAGCTGCCGCACCCTGATCCACCCAGTCGAGCACTGTCCAGTCCCGGACGTCCATTACCTGCAACGCCACCAACGTGTTTCGAGGCGAGAATCAGTATGGATTCGTTCTAGAAGCGAGGAAGCCGGTGAAGTTGAGTGCCGCAAGTGCCACAATCCGACCATGGCCGTCGACCCCGCAAGGCCTGGACCGCTCTATCGGCGCCAGGGCCGACGCTCCCGGATGGAACGGCTCCTTGACCTGGTACCGCGCCTGGACCGATCTGGACCCTGTTCGGGACTCGACACCACTCTGCCGGCCCTGGTGCTGTGGGTCTCGCCCTTTCCGCTCCAACACGGCTGCCTGGGCATATTTCGCAGTCTCGGCCGAGCCGGAGTCCCGGTATACGCGGTGGTCGCCAATAGTGATGCGCCCGTTGCCCGGTCCCGCCATGTCATCGGCACGAGCCTGTCGCCGCCTGATTGGCGCGACACGCCCGCCCATTTCGTCGATCACCTCGTGGACTTCGGGCGCCAGTTGGGCAGACGTTCGCTGATCGTGTGCACCAGCGACGAGATGGCGGTACTTGTCGCCACCCATCGCGACATTCTCGAGGATTTCTTCGTACTGCCTCATGTAGCGCCGCACCTCCCCGCCGAGTTGGCCGACAAACGCAC
This sequence comes from Mycobacterium sp., assembly GCF_965229105.1. Classification (GTDB taxonomy): domain Bacteria; phylum Actinomycetota; class Actinomycetes; order Mycobacteriales; family Mycobacteriaceae; genus Mycobacterium. The sequence goes on along the minus strand of NZ_OZ245858.1, from coordinate 2,711,613 downwards.
GCTGCACGACCTGTGTCAGCGCCACGGTGTCGCGACCCCGCAATCTGTGTTCATCGACTCCATGCATCAACTGCAGAGCGTCATCGATGACCTGAATCCACCTGTAGTGGTGAAAAGCACGGCACTTCGCGGCCAAGCCCAGAGCGTGGAAAACACCACCGTCGTCCCCACCCGCTCGGACCTGATGGATCTGGCCCGAACATGGACGGAGCCGTTTCGCACACTGATCCAGGAGTACATTCCGGACGAGGCGTCCGAGGACTGGTTCGTTCATGGGTACTGCGACGCAGATGCCGTGGCGCGGGTTGTCTTCACCGGCAGGAAGGTGAGATCCTGGCCCGCTCGCGGCGGCTCCACAGCCGCCGGCTTCACGGCGGCCAACACCGAGCTGGCCCAGCTCACCGCTACCTTTTGCGCGAAGGTGGGCTACCGCGGGATCTTCGACCTCGACTGGCGCCGCGACCTCCGTACCGGGCAGTACAACCTGTTGGACTTCAACCCCCGAGTCGGTGCCCAATTCAGGATGTTCGAAGACGACGCAGGGATCGACGTTGTGCGGGCGATACATCTGGACCTCTCAGGGCGAGACATCCCGTCCGGCAACATGATCGAGGGAGAGCGGTTCATCGTCGAGCCGTGGGACGTAGCCAGTCTGATCGCCAACAGGCGTCAACCCATACCGTGGGCTGGCGGGTTCGGCCGGCCGCGAGCGGCATGGCTCGCCGGCGACGACCCGTTGCCGGTCGTGGCGACAGTCCTGCACCAGGCCCGCCTGTCGATCAAGGCACGCCTACCGGGAGTCCCATACCGCCGAGCTACGGCGCCCGCCCACCCTGACAACAAGTAGCCCGCAGAGATGACAAACGGGTTGCACTGCCCATGTGAGCCAAGGTATTCGATACTCTTGGCCCGTGGCCGTCGGCTTGCGCTGGTGTCCTACGGGCGCAGACTAGCTGACAGGCGGTCGAGGTAGTCGTCGATATCGGTGATGATCGACTCGGTGGTGTTGACACTGATCGCGATCATGTCGCCGATGCCGTGCACCCCGTGCGTCAGGCCGAGATTGGTTGTGAGAAAAGGATATCCAGCGGTCATGATCACCGGACAACCACCGAAATTGAGATCAGCTGGTCCGCGATTGACACTGGAGACCACTGTGTGGGCCATTACCGTGGAAGGTTTCGCCCGCGTCGCAAACCAGCGCAGCAACGGCCCCGGCAGCGCAGCCAACGCCAACTCGTCGGCGGCAAACGATGGATGCAGGCGCCGGCGTTGGCAGACTTCGAGCTCGGCGGCGATCAGAGTCGCCCGTTGATCCTTCGCGGTGGTTTCGGGATGCAGCCTGATGAATTCAGGCCCAGAGTGGTTACGCGCATGGGCGACACCGGGTTTGGTCATCGGTACGAGTGCGGTAAGTGCCGACACATCCTCGCCCCGCTCGCGCAGGTAACCGGACAGCGCCTCAGAGATCGCGACGAGGGCTCCCACCGTTGCCGACGGACCGGGCAGCTGCGTCCGGTGTCGGACGAACGTACGCAGGATGGGTGCGCCGGTCGGCTCGTCGTTGATGCTGAGTGCCGGCACCGGCGCCGGCGGAGGTGGAATGGCCCCGGTCTCGGTATCGCGGACCAGCTGCCGGCGCCGCCGGACGGCTTCGACGACACGGGCGACCCGCCCACGGACCGGTGGTGCCGTCAAGGCTGGCAGCTCCGCGGTGCGCCCGAACAGGATGCCCGCCAAGGCCGCAGAACGTGTGCCATCGGCGAACGCGTGGCTGATCTGGACGATGATCACCGTCGACGGTTGCCCAGGGCTGGCCGGCACGCCGCGTACCCCGATGAAAACGTGAACCCGCCACAACGCCTGCCGGGGGTCGAGTTGTTGCTGCTCGGCCAGGCGGCCGAAGGTCTTCAAGCATCCCGACCAGTCGCGCTCGTCGGAGCTGTGCACGACGATCTGCCCAGGGTCGACATCCGCCGACACCCACTCGGGAAATCCCAGGTGGACATGGCGATAGCCGGCTCGCAATCGCAGTTCCGGACACGATCGAGCGCGGGCGAGAACCTCCTCGACCGCCCGCTCGACGGAGGGTGGGCAGCCAGCGAACCCATAGACCAACAACTGGTCGGTATGGCGATCTTTCGCAAACAGATACCACGCATCGGCGGGTGCTATCCGAGAAATACCGGTCCGAGAATCCGTCGCCGTCAGCTGCCGCATTCGTTCGACCCTCCCTGACTGTCGGCCACATGCGCTTTCAGCTCGAGGCGGCCCCGGTAGGCACGCCACACCAGGGGCCCGCAGACCAGGGCCTCCAGCACCACCGCAGCCAGCCAGCCCAGACCGAGTCCGGTGAGCCCACCACGCGAAGCGCCGATCGCCGCCCCGACCAACTCCCCCACGCCCAGCGCGCCGATCAGGATCGCTTCGCGCCCCACCGTTCTGGTGACCCGCGCCAGGGCCACGTGGTGGTCCTTGATGATCAGCCCAAACCCGCCCAAGCACATCAGAATGAGCGCCGCACGACCATTGGCGGCATACTCGGCGCCGAAAATGCGCAGCACCCAATGGCCGAGCAGAAGGACCGCGAGATTGGCGGCGGTGCAGATGAGCAGGGCCGAGCGCAGCGTGAAACGAAACTCCATGACGAACGTCCGGGAATCACGCGAGCCGGAAGCGAACAGTGCCGTCGCCAACGCAATAGGCACGTAGAAAAGGAACCCGGCCACCGACCACGTCGCATAGAGATAGGCGGCCTGCTCGGAGCCAAGGATGACGTTGGCCAGGATCGGCATGGCGAAGAAGGGCGTGAACAACGCGATGTTGAGCATGTGGTGTTTGGCTGCGTCGAAATGCAGTCCACGTAGGACCGACAGCCTGGGCATGATCCGACGGACCGTTACCCGGTATCGGAGCATCAGCACGACGGTGACCACCACGACCGAAACGATGTTGGCGACGAACCAGCTGGCAAAGATGCTGAGCGAGCCGAACCGGGCCAGTGTCAGCGCCATGACGATCAGCAATACCAGCTTGACGATCGCTTGAATTGTATTGCGGCCAAGCTGCATTCCACCGCCGATAAGACTCAGAAGCGCCTGGTCGAGCATGTACCCGATGCCTTGGGTCGCGACAGCGATGGTGAAAAGGACGGTGATGCCGACGTCCCTGCCGATACCGGGCAACCCAAGGAAGTCACTGGGCAAGGTGAACGCACAAAGGAGAGCGACGATGGTTCCGACCACCCCGCTGACCAAGGCGGCGGTGGCGACCAATTCGGCGCGGCCCTCACGCATGGCGGGGAGCTGGGTCACCAGCACCGTGCCCAACCCGAGCACGGTAAACGGCGCGATGAGGCTCATCGCCGCGATTGCCGTCGCGGATTCACCCACGTCTACCGCCGCGAAGGCTCTGGCAGCAACCGCCCAGTAGATGAATCCGAGACCCGAGGTGACGATCGACGTCGAGACCAGCGCGGCGGCACTGCGGAGCAGGAAGCGGAGCTTGTTCCTATGCTCGGCGTGAATTTCATCGTCGTTCATCGCGCCGGCATCGTCGTTGCCGGACGTGCCAGCATTTGTCATTTCATTTACCGAAACCTACGCGCCGGCAACGGCGTCGGCGTACATCTGCTCGATGCGTTGCACCACGGAACTCACGGTGAACTGGCGGGCGCGGTCCCGTCCCGCCACACCGAAGTCGTGTGCGGAGTCAGGATCGCCCAGCACTGAGACGATCGCCTGGGCAAGCGCGGCGGCGTCACCCGGTGGCACCAGCAGGCCGGTAACGCCATCGACGACCATGTCCAGGATGCCTCCCGATGCGGCGGCCACGACAGGCCTACCCGCCGCCATGGCCTCGAGGACCACGGTCGGGCACGGGTCGGCCCACACCGAGGGGACGACCACCAGTCGGGCCGTCCGGAACAGTGTCACGACGGCGTCGTGCGGCAGTGGACCCGCCCAGTGGGCCCCGGGCGGAAACCGCCATGCGGTAGGAGACGCGGAGCGGCCGGCGAGCACGAGGGGCGGGGCAAAACTCAGCCGCTCGTAGGCGTCGAGGAGCGTCTGCACCCCTTTGTCCGGACTGAGGTCGCCGACGAACAGCAACGGCGCATCCGGCGCTGTCGGGGGGATTTCATCGAGGACGATCTCGTCGGGGATGAAGTTCGGGATGACCCGCGCATCGAGCCCGGCGTTATGCAACCAGCGATTACCGCGGAGCGCGACGGCGTCGCCGACGGCACTGCTGACCGCCGCGGCATCGGTGATACGTTTCGCTCTACGGCGCGCCGACCACACGTTCCCGACCAACGTGACCGTCCCGTTGACACGGCCGTAATGTGCTGTGGCGCAGGATAAGCAGCGTGACCGCGCCGGGCCGGGGCACCTTGCCTTCCCGTGTTCCATGAGTCGCTTCGTCGCGCACATGTGGCTGTAATCGTGGAGCGTCATGACCAACGGCACCTTGGCGCGCGCCGCGGGACCCAGTGCGCTGTTGACGATCCAGTTGTGCGCATGCACCACGTCGTAGTCTCCGGCGGAGAGCTCGTGGCGGATCGCGCGGCTGACCACGGGATCGGGCACGGGTAGCGCATGTGGGCGCGTCGGATCGCTGTAGAGCACTGGCAGCCGAGAGGCCGCCGTGCGGACCCGCACCACCCGAACACCTTCCGACACGGCTTCGCCGGGTTCGTCACCGCCCGTGGCGAATCCGAGCAGGGTGACATCATGCTTCCGGAATGCCAAGGCCCGGGCCAGATTCCAGACGTGCCGCTCCTCGCCGCCGGATACCGGCGGTAGGAACTGAGCCAGCAGCAGGATCTTCACGCCCTCACCTCCTGGTACAACCGGAGAAGGTCCTGCGCGCAGTCATCCCAGGTGGGCACATGCGGCGGTGCCGTGCGCGGCGCCGCCGCCAAGGCGAGCGTCGCGGACGCGACCTGTTCGGGCGACGCCTCAAGTGCGACGGTGGTGACAAGCCCGTCGCGTCCGAGTTCAGACAACCCCGAGGTATCGGCAACGAGCACCTTGCTTCCGGTGCCCAGCGCCTCCATCACCGCGACCGGATGGGCTTCATATTCGCTGAGCAGGCACACCACGTCGGCATTGCCGACGATATTGCCCATATCGGCGCGCTCGTCGGGACCGAAGCTGCGGATAGTCAGTCGGTCGGCGACACCGAGTTCTTCGGCCATGTCTTGCAACGGTTGCTTATAGGGGCCACCTCCGATCAGGACCAGCCTGGCGTCAGGTTTCCGCGCCAAAATGGCCGGCATCGCCTGCAGGATTCGGTGGTGGCCCTTGTAGCGCTCCAACCGGCCGACAGAGATGACCAGCGGGTCGCCCGGCGGTTTGGGCGTCGAAGGATCGAAAGGCAGCGGATCGCAACCGTTCCTGATCAAGCGGATGCTCGATTCCGGGACGCCGAGGGTGCTGGCGAAATTCTTGCGTTCGAATTCGCATACGGCCACCAGCGCCGCGGCCGAGCGCAACAATGGCGCAAGTAGCTTCCATTGCAGAGGGCGCAACTTTTCTCGCAGGCCTGACGAATTTCCTCCGGTGTGAAATGTCAGAACCGACGGGACGCCCGCCCGCCGCGTTGCCGCCAGTGCCATCGGCGCTACGAGCGAGTGCACGCCCTGGATGTGCACGACGTCATAGTCGTGGGTGTTGCGGAGATGGCGCGCAAGTCCGGGCGCAAAGTAGTAGTCGCGGGAGCGCGGGTAGGCCGGCCATCGCCGAATTCGGTAGCCGGACAACGACTCCTCGCTCGGTAGCGCGCCGGAGGTGTCGGTAGTCAGCACCGTCACCTCCACACCGTCCACAGCGGCAAGTCGGCGGCTGACCTCATGCACGTGGGTCTCGATACCCCCCATCAGCGGCAGCGCTCTCGCACACGCCATCGCAACACGAAGTGGGCGTTGCCTTTCCGGCTCGTTCATCGTGATCCCCCTCGTAATCTGTGCCGCAGCCCCGTCAGCACGCCCACCACGTAACCCACGGTGGTGTAGGCCAAGCCGATGACTATGGTTGCTGCGGTCTGAAGCCCGGCGAGGTCACCGCGGAGCGCCCGGCCGAGCCCGCGCAGCACTCCCAGCGGAAGCGCCACGGTCGAATACGTCCACTCGGAGGCGAGCCCGGTTCCGACTCCGACACTGTCGGTGACCTGCGCTTTCGACAGCCCCTCGGAGTAGCAGCGGGTACGGAAGTACGCGAAGGTCTGCCGCGGGGCCGGCACGCGGTGCCGGACCCCGGGTTGGTCGTCGTAGAGGAAGACTCCATTCGGTCGCGCCTTGCCTGCCCGAATGCAGAACTCGGTTTCCTCGCATCCGATGGGCCGTTGCACGGTCGCCGATCGACCGATCCCCGTGACGAATCCGCCGTCGGCGAAGAGTTCGCGCCGAAAGGAGGCGTTGGCGCCGATGAGGTTCCGGACGACGCCGGCCCGCTGACCGATGTAGTTGCAGCCGATCACCCAGTCGAATTCGGGCGGCCACCACTTCGGTCGTCCGGTCGCCCAAGCGGGATCGATCCGTCCGCCCACCCCGAGGACATTCGGGTCGGCATAGTGGCGTGCGAGGCCCGCGAGCCATCCTGGTTCCGCTGCGGCATCGTCGTCGAGGAAGATGATCACCTCGGCGTCGGTGATTTCCACCCCGGTGTTCCTGGCTCCTGACAAGCCGCGGGCGTTGTGATTGGCCACGATCCGGACATCGGGAAGTTTCTCGGCCAGCCGGGCCTGTAGCTGCGGATTGTGGTCCACCACCACGATGAGGTCGTGGGGCGGCGGTCGCTGCGACTGCACCGAGGCAATCGCCTCGAGCGTCTCGTCCCACCGGTCCTCGGTGTAGGCGCAGATCACCACCGTGCAGGCAGGCAGAGTAACTCCGCCTTGCTCGTGCCCGACAGGGTTGGTCAGCATGGTCGAATACTTCTCCAAACTGTCAGCCTGGTGGGGCGTTCGGCGATATATGCACCGCTTTCGGGTCATCAAGAATTTGCCGGACACCGATAATGTCGCTTCTGGCAGCGTCGTACACCGACACCGCCACGATGAGGGCCAGCGGTAGGGCCAAAAGTCCCCAAAAACGAACTCGCCGTGGGGTGACCGTGGCTGCGGCGCGCCGCACGACGGCGGCGGTCCGATGAGGGGCGCAGAGTACGACGACGATCGCAGCCGCGCCGAAGACGAGTGGAGTCAGCCAGATTCCCATCAGAATCATGGCTGCCGACAGGACGCTCGTCATGGCCAAGGCGATCGCGCCGACAAGGGCGGGCCCGGCGGCGCGGCGTAGCCTGCCGACCGTCTTGACCACGCGGGGCCAGATCGGGCTACGAGGGACGAACGCGAACAGGAGTCCAAAGAGCAGGCCTAGCAACAACTGTCGCGCGAGACTGACCGACGGGGTTTCCCCGTACCAGCCGTTGCGCTGCTCCGGCACGCCGAGCTCCTTCAGGTCGTAGATCGATATCGGTCCATGCCGGTAGATCTCCTTGATCCCGGGCACCGTGTCGAACTTGCTGAGTTGGGCGTCCGTGAGTTTCAAGTGGCCGTCGCCGGGCTCGCCGCTTTCGAAATAAGATCCGAAATGAGGCAGCTCGAGGGCGAGCCGGCGATCGACGTAGAGGAAACGCAATCGCAGACTGCGAATGATGTCCTGCTCCGTCAGCCCGAATTCGTCTGCAAAGTACAGCGGCGGCGCGGAGACGCCGTTCGCCTTCATCACCGGCCATACACCGGCCTGGGAGGCCAGCAGGTCTGAGCCGACCCGGTCGCCGACGATGCGGCTGCCTGCGGGCAGTTCGTCGCGAGCCCACCTGGCGGCTGCGAGGACTTCGGCGTCCATCGACCGGGTGTCGGCGGCAACCAGGTAGGGACCGGGTAGCCGGGCCCAGAAGGGCCCGGCGCCCAGCACGAAGCCGGCGACGAAGACTCCCGAGGCGATGATGACCACCAGCAGGCGTGTCATCCATGGTCGGCGGCTCAGGCCGACGCGGTCGCTCGCGGCTGTCGAAATCGTCTGCAACCGCGCTCTCAGCCGTCCCGGAGGCCTGGTCGGTGGGTCACGGGAGTCCGGCCACCACAGCCGGATGGCGAAGATCGCGACGGTCAGTGCGAGCGCGAAGAAGAGAAAACTGCTTCCTCGGTCGAAGAGCTCGCCGCCCTTGGGGAGCACGCGTGCTGCCATGGTCACCGGGATCAACGCGGACAGCATGAAGACGAACAAGCGGGGACCCCACCGCAAGATCTGGCGATCACCCCGTCGCCACCAGTACAAGGCGAGCATCGCCAACGCCGTCACCACCAACACCACCGCCGCGGCGTAATAGAGAAGCAGGAGGGTGTCCCGAAATGGTGTGGGCGTTCCCGCCGAGTCCTTGAAGGCCTCGCGCTTCTCGCCTTTCGCGGCCGACCCGGTCACGTCATCGATGATGGGACCGAAGTACTCCTCCAGAAGTGCGCGCTGCACGATCATCCAGGCCACCGTCGTCGCTATGGCAGCCAGCGCGCCGTACAGGACGCGCAACCTGGCGGGCCCCCGTTGAACGAGCGTCCACAGGAGCAGGAACGCCATCGTGACGAAACCGGTCACGTGATGCGACATACCGGCGCAGAACAGGCAGACCGTCGCACCGAAGAACAGCGGGAGCGGATCGTCGGACCAGCGTGAGCGGGCAATGAGGCTGACCCCCGCCAGGGCCAGCGGGATAGCCAGCGTCTGGTAGGAGAACTGGGAGTTGAAGAAGATGAATTGAGGCCCCAGCGCGTACACCGCGACGGCCAGTCCGCCGGCCCGCATATTGCCGGTCAACTGCTCGACGGCATCGCACAGCACTGTGACCAGTACGACACGGCACACAAAGACGACGATCACCGCTGACGCCATCGTCGGGATGCCGGTCTGATGCACCAGCACGGTGATCGTCTCGATGCCCGGGTACCGCGGGCTGACCTGCAGCAGAGGGTTAGCTTCGAAGAGTCGGTGGGACGACAGAATGTCACCGAGCGTGCGCATATGGAGTTGCTCGTCGAATCCGGTGAACAGCAGCGGATTGGTGGTGCGCCACATCAACGTAGGCACGACGCCGAGGCAGAGCACAGCGGTGTTGCGTGCCCGTCGGGTCAGCTGCGGGCTGATGAGAACCCAGAGCGCGCTGCCGTACACGATCGCAAACCCGGCAAATCCCAACAGCGCGGCCTCATAGCCGTGACTCCGGCGCGCCAGATACACGGCGCCGACCTGGAGGGCCAGCCCACACGTCTGCCAGACCAGGAGGATCACACGGTAATCATCGCGTTTATCAGTACGGCAACGACTCAAGCCGTGCGCAAGGTGTCTGCGAAGCGGAATCACTACGTCGCCGTCCGCCGTCCAACTACGATCGGCGGGCCCTCAACTTCAGCAGTATCAGGACGGCACCGACCGTTGCGGCAGCCACCACACCGCCGGCGATCCACCAGACCAAACCGAACCCGCCATCTGCGCTGCTCGATGCCCCCTCTGCCAGGAGGTCGGTGACCGGGATGGGAATGGCCACCGGCAACTGGCCGGGGACCGAGATGATCGCCCTGCCGTTCAGCCCTGGCCATCGTTGCGGATCGCTAGACAGCCACGTCAGCAGTTCGTCGAGCTGCGCGGCCGAACCATTGGACGTCGCGATCAGTACCGTGCGTTGCCCGTCGAACACGACCTGCAGCGATCCCACCTCCATCGCGGGCTCCAGGGTCAGCGTCACGAACGTGCCGTCGCCGTCGAAGCCCTTGACGGTGATCTGCCCGTTCTCCGCGGTGATCGGAAGTCCGATCGACTTCTCCGTCCAGTTATCCGCTTCGATCAGAATCGCCGGGTCCTTGCTTCCGACAGCCTCCTGGAGGCTGGTCACCCGGGTCACAATGGGCACCGAGCTGAACCGCTGGAGTCCCACCATGATCTGGGCTGCGCGCACGGTGTCGGCAAACGCATCCTCACCGATGCCGATCTGAACGGACGGCATCAACGCCTGGGGCAGTGACGTGAGCCCGGGCGGCAAAGGCGGTCTGGATGTGCCGGCGACCTGAACTTCGGTGCTGCCGTCGATCCTGAGAGTCAGCGGCAGGTAGGCGCCGCAGTATCCAGCGTCGCCGGTGGTGTGGACCGAAACGGTGAGGCTGGTGCTGCGCTTCAGCAAGCGGTCTGGAATGTCCACCCAGTGGTCGATGGTCGCGTTGGCTTCACTCGGCCATCGACCGATCGTCTCCCCGCCGACCTCGGCGGTCACCTCAGCGCCGAAATCAGGTGCAAGGGGCGTGTACGAGCCGAGCAGATGCACCCGCACCCCCTGCAGGGCGTGACCGAACTTGCTTTGATCGAGATCGATTCCCACCTCCGGCCAGAGCCCTATCGAGGTGAACTCACCCATACCCATTCCTGCCAGCGTCGTAGTGTCGCCGACGATCTTCTGCTTGGTTTCCAGCGGTCCGGCTATCGTTTTGCGAGTCAGCGCGAGATTCACTGAATCGTCGGTCAGCAACCGCGCCTGGTTCGTGAGTTCATCGCCCGGCCCCGAAACCAGCAAGGCAGGAACGCCTGGGCCGCCCTGCAGTGAAAGTCCTTGGTCTGGACCCTCTTTGATGATGATCTGCCGCTCCAGGGGTGCCGATGGGCCAGGCAGTGTGGTCGCGCCTTCGGCGAGGGGTACGACGGCGTACTCCCTCTTCGACCCGCCATAGCGGGCCTGGACGGCGGCGATCAATTGCACTGCCGCATTGGATTCCGCCCGTGACGGCTTCGGCGGCAAGGCGACCGTCAGCTTGCGAAGCACCGGCGGCAGGAATGCGGCGACGGTGGTCGGTGCGGTTTCAGTTCCGGCGAATGTGACCGCGCCGTCGAAGATTTGCACTGGATTCAGCGCATCGAAGCAATACCCGTCGACCGGGAGGATGGTGGACGTCAACGTGAGACTCACATAGTTGCCGAAGACCTGCGTTCCGGCGAGTGGGATGTTCACCGGAGCGACGTCCGGGGGGCCCACAACGATCCTGCTGATGAACCTGTCGTCCTGGGTGACGGTCAGGCTGCCGAATCGAGCGGGCGTCGGCAGCTTGAGAGTCGCGGTCAGCGAGACAGGTATCAGTCCCACCGGGACTGGAAACGACAGTGTCGCAGTGGTGGTCTGCCGATCCCCCTTGAACGTCAGCATTGTGGAGGAGCCCAAGTCGGCAAGGGAAATCGTCGGAGAATCGAGGAGAGGACCGCCGCCGGATGGTTCTGCGATTGCGCACGGCGCCACCCAGATAAGCATTGCGAAGACCCCAGCAAATGCTCCAAGGCGACGCAGCAGATTATCCACTCCCGAATGGTAGGCAATCCAGCGCCATGTCATCGACGATTATGAATCTTCGTCTCTCACGAACTTCGAAGCGACGAAGGTAATCACGCTGCCCGACGGCCGCTGGGACGAGCGACGGTGCTTGCTGATTTTCACACCTGGGTCATAGTTGTCCGCACCGAGTATTAGACTCGACCCAGTCGTTTTCGGGGACGATGGCGACTCAGGCTTTTACGGTCCCGGATCTTTCGCTTGGGTTTGCGGAGAGCAGCCAAAATTCCACCGGGTGCGTACTAGTATTTCCTGCGTGCCAGACCATGCGGGGACTGATGGCGGGACCCCGAAGGACCATGTCAACGACGCCTTCGCTGAGGACAGTGCGCACGGCGCAGAAGACGTCCCATCGGTGCGGGAAAAACAGCTTCGCCTCTTATTCACATTTCCCATACTGCTGGGTTTATTTATTTGTGCTCTGAATCTTTTGGCAGTAACCCGCCTGTGGCGGTCGGTATATTTCAGCAATTTGGAATTACTATCCCGGGCTAATCTACCAAACACCGTCTGCTTCACGCTGATGACGATAAGCTTCTTTATCGGCCTCGCGCTGATTGTGTATGCGATCGCGCTGCGACACTTTGACGGGTACGGCCACGAGGTCGAGACCCCGCAGGAAACAGTATCGGCCCATGAGCTGGGTCGGGCTGGGTTATATCTGAAATGGCTGATAGGTCCCCTGCTGATAGCAATACCGGCTCCGGCACTAACCGTATGGGCTGCCGAAACGGTTGAACCGATAGCACCGAAACCCTGCATTGAGCTGTATCAGCAAGCGCTGACCATCAAAGAAAATCATCCCAATTTCACAATGGTGTGGAACGACCGAGACGAACTCAGATGCTCGATCAACGACATACTTGAGCAATAAACGGCAGCGGCCTTAGGTCACCGACCTGGGACGTACACCGTCGCGATCAGCCCGAGATGGTCTGAACCTGGGATCCGGACGGTCTCGACAGAACCCGCTGCGCTGTTGTAGGTCAGGATGTGGTCGATTCCGATCAGTGGCGGTGTCCAGCTCTCGGCTGAGAAGGAGGGGGTGAATCCGGAGCCGGACTGTTCAGCGGCATCGCGGAAGCCGTTTCGCAACAGCCGGCGAAATGGCGCCATGTCGAAGGTGGCATTGAAATCGCCGCCGATTATCACGGCCCCGTTGCCGACTTTCGCTGCAATCTCGCCCATCGTGGCAGGCAGGCGGGCTATTTCGTCGCGCCAATCATCGATCGGTTGCGGCCAGGGCCCCGCGAGGTGGGCGGCCAACACCGCCAGGTCATCGGCCGTGCCAGGTGCTCGAATGTCAGCGCTGAGAACCCCCAGTTCGTAACCCGCGATCAAACTCGATCCGGTGACCGGGTACCGGCTCCAGATACCGACTCCGCCCGCGCCGGGTTGTGCGTCTGTTACCCGATATGGAAAATCCGCAGTGAGGCCATCGTGTACAAGGGCGGTGACGAGCCCGGGAGTAAGCTCCTCGAAGATCAAGATGTCGGCGCGCGTCCGAGCGATCGCGACCAACGCCCGCGAATTCGCCTTTCCCTCACGAAGATTCGCCGTCAATACCCGCACTGGGACACTATTGGGCGGCACCTGGTCGCCCAGGAACAGCGGCAATTCCACAAAGACCACCACCCCGGTGAGAATCGCAGCAGCTCCCGCAGCCCACCACCGTCGGGTGAACAGCAGCAGGACGGCGGCCACAGCCGTACCACCCATCAGATAGGGCGATAACGCCGCCCAGCGCAGGATGATGTGGTTGGTGACCGGCATGTATCGCGCCGCGAGGCCTGCCGAGGCGATAAGGAAACCGAGCCCAGCGACGACCGACAACGCAATGCGGAGCCACCGAACAAGGCGGGCGGCTAAAGCAGGGCCAATGTCAATGCGAATTGGCCTGCCACGAACCGATAGTGGCAATATCGTCGGCTGGTTCGAGGCGCTTGAGGCGACGGACCCCGTGCTGCGCAACCTCTTCTCGCATCCATCCAGGACGTTGGGGAGTGCCCATCCTGCTCGCGTGCCGCCGCTTCGCCAAGGCGCGAGTCTGCCTGGCGTAGAGACGATCCTGCAGAATCGTCCACAGCACCCGGAACCCGTCTCTGAATGTGTTGAGATTCGTGCGACCGTGATATCGGTCGTATTCGAAGCTCGGCACCTCGGTGATCGCGGCTCCGGAGAGTGCAAAGCGGCCGATGATCAGCGCCTCGATCTCGAAACCGTCACCGCGCATCATCTCGGGGGCATCCCCGACATCTGTCTGAGGAAGATCGAGCATGTACAGCTGGTCTTTCCAGAACGCGTTATAGCCGTAGCAGAGGTCAGTGAACCGGGTATTGGTGAGCACACTTGCCAACAGGTTCAGCCCAGTGTTACCCCAGGAACGAATCAGCGTGATGTCCTGGCTGCCACCGCCGGGGCAGAACCGGCTCCCCTTCGCCAGGTCAGCACCGTCGGTCAGAGCCTTGACGAAGCGGGGGATTTCGTGCGGATCGGCAGAACCATCGATATCGAACATCACGATGGCATCGCCGGTGACCTCCGCGAAACCGCATGCCAATGCGTTGCCTTTACCCTTGCGGGTTTGGTAGATGACCTTCGCCGACGGCAAAGCGGTGCGAGCGGCCTCCGCCGATTCATGGTCGTCTTCACTGACGACGACGATCACCTCGTGGAACTCTGCGAGATAGGGCAGGATCTCGCGGATGTTCGGCGCCTCATTCTTGGCGGGCACGACAACAGTGATCCGCGGATCGGCGGGGCGCCGCTCGTTCGCGCTGCGGCGCCGATCGATGATCCGCTGACCATCGGGCCCGATTACTGGCTCGCCATCGCTACCGAGCACATAACGCACGTCGGCGGATTCGCCTGTGCCCCCCAATGAATCGCTCATCTCGACACTCCCTTATGGATACGAGTTGGCGTCAGCTGCCTAGCAGGTGACGGAAAAACAGACCAGTCGGCACGGGCCGGATCTGGACAAGTCCGAACTATTCCGGGCATGCCACTACCTCTGTTCGACGCTCCCGAGGCTCCGCCCTCCTCGGGCCAACCAGCTGCCGGGCCGCAGGAGTGGCGCAGACGGCGCCCTCCTCCAGCAACCGGCGGGCATCGGCGAATGTCATCGGCCGGCGATAGAGAAAGCCTTGGCCCTTGCAGGCGCCCATGTTGACGAGCGCATCCCGTTCGGCGACAGTCTCGATGCCTTCGACCACCAAATCGAGGGCTAGCGCATTGGCAAGCGACACAACGGACTTCACGACGGCGCCGTGCTTGAAGTTACCGTCGTCAAGGGCGGCAGCGAACGAACGGTCGAGCTTGAGCTGGTCGACGGGCAGCGTACGCAGTTGGGTCAGCGACGAATAGCCGGTACCGAAATCGTCCAGGGAAACTCGAACACCCGCATCGCGCAGCTGGCCCAACGTCCCGTGCACAATCTTGAGGTCAATGAGCGCGTGCTCGGTGAGCTCGATGACGAGGCACTCCGGTGGGACGTGCGCGCCATGCAGCATCGCGAGCACCTCATCGGCGAAACCCGCTTCGCGTACCTGACGTGCCGATACGTTCACCGAAATCGTCAGCTTGTGCGCCAATCCCGCTGCCCGCCATTGCGCGAGTGCCGATATCCCCTCCTGCAGCACCCACCGGCCGATCTCCACGATCACCCCGTTGTCCTCGGCGAGTGGGATGAAGGCGACCGGGCTGAGATCGGGCAGTCCCGGACGCTGCCACTGCAACAACAGCTCGAAGCCGGTGACAACGCCGGATTCGAGCATCACGATGGGCTGAGCCGCGACCCTGAGCTGGTCTCGCTCCAGTGCCCGTCGTAGGGCCGCGTCCAGATCAAGGCGTTGCGCGACCTCGGCCTCCAGCTCAGAGTCGAAGATATTGATGTGGCTGCCCTCGGTCAGCTTGGCGCGGTACATCGCCACGTCGGCCTCGCGCATGAGGTCTGCCCCCGACAACGTGGACTCGTCAGCGAAGGTAATCCCGATGCTCGCACCGACGAAGGCTTCCTTACCGTCGATCTGATAAGGCTGGCTCAACTCACAGCGCACCCGCTCGGCCAGACCGATCGCTTGTTCGCGATCAGGCAGCTGGGGGCAGAGCACCACGAATTCGTCTCCACCGAGCCGGGCCACGGTGTCCGAGTCACGAACCGTCGAAGTCAGGCGCCGCGCCGCTTCGATGAGGAGCTGGTCCCCCGCCGCATGGCCGATGGAGTCATTGACCATTTTGAAACGATCGAGGTCGCAAAAAAGCAGGGCGAGGTACACATGGGTCTCGTGCGCCGCGGCCAAAGCATCTGCCAGACGCGCCATCAGCAGGCCTCGGTTAGCCAGGCCGGTCAGCGCGTCGTGGCTGGCCTGGTGCGATAGCTGCCGGGCTGCCGCTTCGCGGTCGAGGGCGAGGGTGACCAGGTCCCGGCACCGGCGAAGTGCGGTGCGGACCAGATCGTCGAGAGAGTCGGGCTCCCCGAACACCTCGATCGTCCCCGTAGCGGCCGCCACATTGGCTTCGAGCGTGTCTTTCCACGCCGTCGGCCCCGAGATATCGGCGCCGACGGGATGCACAACCAATCGGGCGCCAGTGGTGATGCACACGCTGCACCCCGCGGACACCTCCGATGCCAGTTCCGCTATCAGCCGCACGACGACCGAGGCTTGTGCGCCGGTGGCGATCCGCTCGAGCACCTGAGCCTGCCCGCGCTCGAGCGCCGACACACGTTCCAGTTGATTCTGGGTCTCGCGTAGCTCGCGGCCTTCTTTATCAAGGGCCTCGCGCGCACCGCGGTATTGGCGCGCGACGTTGATCGCCACCCAGACGAGGAGTGCCGCACCGATAACCAGGGAAGCGACAAGCAGCACCAGCTGCGTTAACCGGCTGCGCAGCAGAGCCGCATCGCTGGCCCGCGCGTCCGTATGAAGGTCGGCCGCCGTCGTGTCCACCAGCCGGCGGCCGGCGTCGGACAGGTCACGAGCTCGGGGAAGAACATCGGCGGCCACCCGGTCGCGCTGGTCGGCGGGCAGGACACCTGGTGGCATCTCCTGGACCGCGTCGTCCATCGCTTTGAGGGCGGTCCGGTATTCGGCGGTGGCGCTGTCACCGGCAGTGATCCCGTTCTCACCCACCACCGCCAACCGTTGACCGAGCAGCGCGCGGGCCAGTTGCACGTTGCGCCGAGGCAGAACACTCAGCAGATAGCGCTCCGAAGCGTCGACGTACGCCAGCGTCTCACGCATGGTGTACAGCAAGTTGTTAGTGCCAGTTTCGGTGCGGGCGTACTCCTCTGTGTGCCTATTCTGGGCAGCCGAGTCCGCGAAATGGGTCACCGTCAGGGCGATGAGCACCAGGGCGAGGATTCCCGCCGTTATCAATTGTCCGCGCGTCGGCCGAAGACGTGGAGCTAACGACGCCGGCTGATCGGGCATTAGGAACCGCCGGCACTCGCATCGGCGACTGAGATCGACTCCAGGCTCCAGTTCCACGCGTCGAGTACCGACGACAGCGCCGTGCCGTCGGGAAATACGAGGCGCGTCGGTCCGCCCTGGTCGTAGGGAATCGGCGCACCGTCGCGCATCGTCGCTATCAACGCATCCGAGGCAGTCATCGGTTGGGCCGCGCTGGCGTAGTGGTACGAATTCAACGCGACGGTATTGATCGTCGCGCTCTCCGGGATACCCGCCTTCTCAAGGAGAACAGCCAGCGGCACCCCGCTGAAGGTCTGACGCTTCTTGACGAATGGTTCGTCGACCGTGATCGTGGTGTTCCCCAGCGCGTTGAGCTGGTCCATCGTCAACGACAGTGGCGTCCGACCGCCGGTCACCGTGAGGACGGGCTCGTTCGGCGCGGGCGGGTCGACCGAGGGCGCACCATAGGGATTCTCAGGCGGGCTCGACGCCGCAGCGGCTGAAGAGGTAGCCGTCGCCGGCATCGCAGGTGTAGACGTGCCAACGGCGCTGTTGTCGTTTCCGCACCCAACGACGCCGATGATAGCGATAAGGCCTGACGCGCCAAGCGCGATGAAACGTGTGCGCATAAATGCGGATGGTACGTGTCGGTGATCCAAAGCTGACCGGAATTGAACTACTGGCCAGGCCCAGCTGCATCCACCGCAGACGTATGCGGAAAGCAAATCAAGCCTGCGAACAATTCTCGAGACTTCCTTGGGTCCAGTGCTCGGTCAGAGATTTGAATTCGAATGAGACCACTGCGCGCATTTGTTGGCCAGCGTGCCACCCAAATCACCCTTCAACGGTCTGACAGCGGACAGACGCGCCTCGGTCCGCGGCATCAGCCCACGTAGGCGATGGTTGGCAGGGTGTCTCCGATGTGGGCACGTATCCGAGGTAAAGCGCCGCCACCTGGGCGTAGGGATTGACGTGGCGATGGCCAATCAGCGGCTATTCCTCAACCGCGGGAGACCGACTCCCTGACGATAGGAAAACCAGCTCGTCTTAGTGCACTACGCCTGTCGATGGCCAGAGCACATTGACACCAAAGCCACTTCACGAATCATCAATCACGAATTGGGTGTGGTCCCAATCAGGCGCCCGATTCCGGATATGGAATTCGGCCAACGGGTGGAGATGGTGATACAGGTTTCTGGCCCCTCTCGGATGTGTGGACGCGGAGACCGTCGCACCGAACCTGTACCCTGGCCAACAAGCAATTGTCTTGCGTCGCTTCGACTTCGGCTCTCCCGTGCACATCTGCTGCGGCCAGCCGGTTGAGCTGCGAAGAAGCGGGAACACCACTGGGTGGTGTACACACGCGTGGTCACCACGAACGTGCCGCGATGAACGCGAAAAAGGCGGAAGGAACAGCTATGGGCCCCCCGGGTGCTGGGCCGCGTCCGCGCACGCGCTTCGGCCCGTACGAGCTGCACGAATTGATCGGCCTCGGCGGGATGGGCGAGGTATATCGCGCCTACGACACCGTCCGGCAGCGGATGGTGGCCTTGAAGCTCTTGCGAACCGATGTGGCAGCTGACCCGAGCTATCGCGACCGGTTTCGGCGCGAGTCGCGCATCGCGGCGCGGCTGCAGGAGCCGCACGTCATCCCCGTGCACGACTTCGGTGAGATCGACGGGGTGTTGTTCATCGACATGCGCCTCGTGGAGGGCGCCAGCGTCAAGGAAGAGCTCCGCGTCAATGGCGTCCTTCCGCCAGCCCGAGCGGTGTCGGTCATCGGACAGGTCGCAGCCGCACTCGATGCTGCGCACGCCAACGACCTGGTGCACCGTGACATCAAACCGGAGAACGTGCTGCTCACACCGGAGGACTTCGCCTACTTGGTCGACTTCGGTATCGCCAACGGCGGTGGCGAGGCGACCGTGACGAAAACCGGTCTGATCATCGGTTCGTGCGCCTACATGGCGCCCGAGCGCCTTAGCGGCCTGCCCGGCGGGCCCCCGTCGGACGTGTATTCGCTGACGTGTCTGCTGTTCGAATGCCTGACGGGTCGGGCGCCGTTCGAAGCCGGAGACATTCGGCAGGTGATGAGCGCGCACATGTTCGCGCCACCGCTGCGACCACGCGACGTGCGGCAGGGAATCAACCCAGCGTTCGACGACGTCGTCGCCAGGGGCATGGCGAAGAACCCGGTCGAGCGGTTCGCCTCGGCCGGTGAACTCGCCAGAGCGGCGGCCGCTGCCATGCACGGGGTATCCGGGCCTGCAGCGGCGGTTCGGCCGAGCCCGCCGCACAGCACCCGCCAGTTCCCCGCCGGGCAACCGAGGCCGTATGCGCCGTCTCCCCCTCCCCGACCGCCGGCACCGGTCAAGCGGTCACGGTTCAGCCGGATGCAGGTGGCGCTGCTCGGGGGGACGGTCGCCATGTTCGTCGTGGCGGCGGGGTTGGCCGTAGCGATCGTGTCCACCGATGCCACCGGTCCCGCCGGGCCGACGAGCAGGCTGGCCACGCCGGCACCGTCGACGACCGACCCGACCACCACGTCGACGACGACGACGACTTCCTCGAACCGCGCCGCTCCGATCTCCGGCGTATCGGGCACCGACGCGCAGGGCTTCACCGGTCACGCGGCGCGCTGCGACCCGGGGAGCTCGCTCACCGCGGCGATCAGGACCGCCAGTTCGCTGGCGGTGATCTGCGAAACGACATCTGGCGCCTACTACTACCACGGCGAACGGCTGCGTGACGGTGCCAATGTGCAGCTGGCCAACGCCATTCCAACGGGCGGCGGCTTCGATGCGACGAACCCCGCCGACGGTGCCAGGTACCAGGTGCGCCCCGGCGAGCTGACGATCCTGAGCAACGGTCACGTGGACTCCGCGGAGCCGGCATTGGAGTACGGCGCGGCTAGTTAGAGCTCGTTCGGCCCGGTCGCCGCGCCGGCCAGACCGAGGCTCGACGGGGCGCCTGGTTGACTGGCAGGTATGACCCAGCTGCTGTTCTCCTACGGCACACTGCGCCAACGCGACGTGCAGCGTCGCATTTTCGGCCGGGAACTCGACGGACATCCCGACGCGATCGTCGGTTTCGATCTGCAGTACGTCACCATCACCGATCCGGACGTGATCTCGGCCAGCGGTAGTGACCGCCATCCGATTCTGCATCCCAGCGACGATGGCAACGCCGCAGTCGACGGCACGGTGTTCACGGTCAGCGATTCAGATCTCCTTGCCGCTGACGAGTATGAGGTCGGTGACTATCAGCGGGTCTCCGTGCCGCTGCGCACCGGCGACCACGCCTGGGTCTATGTGCACGCCACCCGGTCCGCTGAAGCGTTGGCAGATAAAGACTCTCGACCAGTCATCCGCATCGTCGCTGCGGTGATCGTGGACACAGAGGGTCGTGTCCTTGTCGTCCGCAAACGGGGAACCACGGCGTACATGCAGCCGGGCGGCAAATTCATGGCAGGTGAGACCGCAGCGGCGGCGTTGCGGCGCGAAATCGCCGAGGAGCTCGGTGTTGTCGTCGAAGCGTCGGACCTGCGCCCGCTCGGGCGCCATGTCGCCGACGCGGCCAACGAACCCGGCCACCTCGTCGAGGCCGACTTGTTCATGGTGAGCTTGCCGGGCGCACCCCGGGCGGCGGCAGAGATCGACGAGATCGCGTGGGTTGACCCGGCGGCGCCGGGTGATATCGAGTTGGCGCCATTGACACGAGGCGCGGTCTTCGCCGCTTTGCGGCACTGAGCCGAACGTCCGGTCAGGAAATGTCGAGGAGTTCCTCGTGGAAGCCCCCGTAGCGGCGACCCCGATCGACGAGGTGCACCTCCAGGATCCAGTGACATTGCCTGCCGGAGCGGTCTTTTCGTCGCATCGGGAGGGTTGACCCCGGTGCGACGTAGGAGTCGATCTCCTCACCAGGGATTTTCTCGTGCGGAAACTCACCGACGAGGTGTCCGGCGATCACACCGCCGAAGTCCCACCCAGCGTCTTGGCTGAGAGCGACGATGTGGTCGAACAGTTGCTCCCCGGTGATGTCCGGGCGGGCCAGAAAATGCTCACGACCTGCCTGCCACACTTTGGGAAGATCATCCCGCAGCGCCAATTTCTTTGGGTCCGTGCCAATTACGTAGGTGCGCCCGAAATCGGCTTCCCACTCTTGGAAGATCGGCCCGAAATCGAGGAACAGGATGTCATCGTCGGCGATTACCCGGTCGGGCGGGTTGTCGCGGGCGGTTTCCAGGGTGTTCTCGCCTGCTCGTGCGATGCGCTTGTGCCAATGGCGTGTCAGGCCAAACATGCTGTTGGCCAGATCGCGAATTTCGTCGGACAGCACCCGCTCGCTGATCCCAGCCCGAACCAAACCCTGAGCCGCAACTGCGTCGAACAGTTGGGCGGCCTTGTCCTGGGCGTCGAGAAGACTGATGATGCGGGTGTTTTCATCGACGTCGGTGTACTCCATAACATTGATACTAGAAGGGGGCGAGACACTTTGACCCACAGGTGTAGTGATGACAGCAGCCCCCACTTCCTACCGGAAGCGGGGGCTGCTGACCCCTCATGTCGCTTTGGTTACTCGCCGTCGCCACCGCGCGCACTCTTAGCACCGGTGCCCTTGGCTCCGCCGCCGGCGTTCTTGCCTCCGCCACCGGCCTTGGCCGGCGCTGCGGACTTGTTATCGCCGCCAGACTGCACCGCTGCCGCTTGAGTCCGGGCACTCGGCGCCGCCGTGGCGGCGCTCTTGCTGCCAGAGGTCCGAACACTGCTGCCGCTCTTGGTTGTTGGCGCATTGACCTCAGGCGCGGGCGCCGCATTGTCCGTTGAGCCGACACTGACCAGCGTGGCGGTGTCGAGCTTCGGCACCGCACTCACCTCCTGGTTGGCGGTCAGGGGATTCACCGGCGGGGTCAAAGCAGCGGCTATTGCCTTCGGCAGGTTGACGAAGAGTGTCTGCACCAGGCCGGTATTGAACTGATCATCACTCACCGTGAGCAGACCAGGGATGACCGACCCGTCGCCGGGCGCGTAGCCGTTGATGAAGGCACCCGTAATAGCTGCCGGAGTGTTGATGAGTGCATTGAGGGCCGCGATCGCATCACCACCGCCAAGGGCGTCCACGAATTCCTGTCCGCTGTTACCCGCGGCAGCGACGACGGCCTCCACCGGTCCCAGTACGCCGATGACGATAGGTAGCAGAGTTGGTAAACCGGTGAGAGTCTGGACGACCCGGTTCAAGTTCTCCGTCATCTGAGCTGGGATGGCCAAGGTCTCGAACAGAGGAGCGGCAGCCAGTACCAGCCCGCCGAGGGCGTCGTTCAATGTGGCAGCAGCGCCAGTGATATCGCCTTGGGCGATTTGGACGGCGATTGCTTGCAAAGCCGCCGGCACTGTCTGGGTCGCATAGTCGAACAAGGCCTGCGTCGTACCGATGAGTCCCTCGGTGACGGTCTGCGCATAGCCGAGTTGATTGACCAGAAGCTGCCGCAGGGCCGGCGCGGGATCGGCAATCACCTGACCGCCGATCGTGGCCACGTTCTGCGCTCCCTGACCAAACACCTGCAGCCAGGCCTCGATGGGGTTGACAGTGGCTGCCAGATCGACGGCCGCGGCCGACATATAGACCGCAGGAGTATGGACGTTTGGCAACGTCGGCGCGATCGGAGTAATGGCAATCGCACCAGCACTCGCGAATACCACACCGGCCGTGAGACATGAGCGAACTGTGATTTGCATGTGATCCCTTTCACTACCCAGATGACTGGCTGATGAAGGTGAAGCTACCTGATAAAAACCTGAGAAGTGACACATCTGACGATGAAAAAATTGTCCGACCTTTGATTCTCTGCCGCGCCCCGATGGGCTGATTTCGCAGCTCATTTGCTATCTACGTCAGTCGAAGACGCAAGATCGACACAACCCACGGTACAAAGTGCCTGCCACCAGCGTGCCAAACACAAAGACTTATCTTTTGATCTGATCCGCGCAAATTAACTGTTACGCGTGATTCGCTTGTTACTCGGCAGTTACTTTTATGAAACTATTAGAAACCGAAATGTGGTGCGACGGCCGATCCCGACGGTTGACCGAACGTCGTCATATGCACCGAGCCGAGCAAACCATGTCCGGAAAGCGGCTGACGCCCTGGCGGGCGGTGGACGCACCGTGTATCCACAGGCCCTCGCCACGGAGACTGCGGGCTCGGATAGGTCAGAGATATAACGATCGTCGGTCACGAAGTCGAGTGCCCGACGACAGGGGGAAAGCCATGCTCCGACAGCCAGCGTGCCGGCCTGACAGCGACGACGCCATGGAGCGCCTTCGAGAACTCGGCGGCATCTACCTGACCGCACTCAACACTGCCAGGGATGTCAGTGCCGACATCGCGCAGGAAGTGGCAGTCGCGAACACCGGCGGCAGCTCACTGGTCGAAATCAGTGCTGCGTCAGGCCTATCGGTTCCACAGATCGAGTACATCCTCGTTGCCGTCAACGTGCAGCGGCAACTGACGGACTACTCGTTGTCTCGCTGGGGTGAATCGATCTTCGCCGGCCCCAACCCGCACACGATGGCCGATCGTCGAAATACCTAGGCCGGCAGCGTTACTCGCTGTCGCTGCCTGCGTCGCTGCCGCTGCTTGCGCTGCTGCGGTTGCCCGCGCTACTGCGACTACCGGTGGACTTCGTCGCACCCGGCGTGGACCCATCGCTGGGCTTGCTGGTGGCACGCTTGGGGCCTTCGCCAACCTTGTTGCCGCCCTTGACTACTGCGGTGTCATCGGCGCTTTCAGCGACCTTCGTGGTGACCGGTGCCGCGGTCTCCGGGGCGTCTGCAGCCTCCAATGTCGGCTCAGTCTTGGGCCCGGTCGAGGCGGGTGCGTGCGTAACCTTCACCGTCACGCTGGGTGCGTTCGAATCGGGAACCGCTGTCACGGTCTTAGTGGACTCCAGCTCGACGGGCGTCGGCTTCAGACCAAGCGCCACCGCGATCGCGCGCGGCAAAGTCACCAACAGGGTCTGGAGCAGGCCGCCCTGACTTGGGTTGTTCATGTCAACGGTGAAGATGCCCGGGTAAAGATCGCCCGCCGCATTTCGATATCCGTTGAGGAACGCGCCGGCAAGCACACCTGGAGTACTGATGAGCGCGGCGAGTGCCGCATCGGTGTCTCCGGCGCTAATCCCAGCGAGGATCGCCTGGCTGCTGTCGATACCTGCCGTGAGCACGGCCTCGATGGGACCGACAGCACCGACGAGAAGAGTGAGCAGGGTGTCCAGGCTGACAACTGCGCGAACCACATTCGCCAGGTGACCGGTGATCTGAACGGGGATTTGCAGGACTTCCAGTGCCAATGGGACGAAGATGCCGCCGTTGAGGGCACTGTTGACAGCGGCAGCAGCGGCGACGTAGTCACCCTTGTCGATGGCCGCGGTGATGTTTTGCAGTTCCGTCGAGATGACGGCCGCCGCCCACTCCCCGACCGCCTGGCCAGCGCCGATGGTCCCGTCCGCGAGACCGTGTGCGTAATCGAATTGACTGGCGATGAGCTGCTGTAGTTCAGGAACTGGCTCGCCGGCCACCGAAGTACCGACTTGGGTGACGTTTTGGAAGACGTGCTCGAAGACCTGCAGCCACGCATTTCCGGGCTTGTTCGCTCCGCTGGTGCCGGCAAGATGCACTCCGGACGCAGATGCAGCCATCGCAGGAATCTCGACATCGGGCATCGGGGGTGCGACAGGGGCCATGGCAATGACGCCGACGCCGACGAGCGCGACACCCGCTGTCAAACACGTACGAACTGCGGCCTGCATGTGACCCCCTTCCTGCGCAGACTGATTCCGGATTCCAGCAAACCCTACCTTAAGGAAAGCTGAGAAACCGTGAATGTCAGGAAGAAATTCCTCAGTGCGTCGACCTACCGATTCACCCGGACTGGGACGTTGGACCAGCCGGCCACATTCGTCATCGCCACACGACGCAGACCGTCGTGCTGCAACTCAAACTCGGGCATGAAGTCCAAGAGGTAGTCGATGGCGATGGCGCTTTCCATCCGAGCCAACGCAGCACCAAGACAACTGTGGATGCCGTAACCGAGGCCGATGTTCTGGGCCTGGGTGCGGTCGCGGTTGATATCGAAGGTATCGGCGTCGGTGAACGCCCGGTCGTCGCGGTTCGCCGCGGCGACCATCAGGAGCACCGCCTTACCTGCGGGGATTGTCACGCCGTGCAGGTGGGCCTCTTGTTTGGTGAAGCGCACGACGTACTGCGCCGGCGCTTCGAAGCGCAGCAATTCCTCGACCGCGCCCGGTATCTTGCTGCGGTCATCGCGCAGCTGCCGCCACTGATCGCACTCACGCCCGAACGTCACGACCGCGTTACCGATCAACTTGGTCACGGTCTCTGCCCCCGCGCCGCCCAGCAGGGCGGCAAAACCGGCGATCTCACCGTCGTCAAGGCAGGTGCGCTCGCCATCGTCGCGTTCCACCTCGACCGTGATCAAGGCGCTGATCATGTCGTCCTGCGGTTGTGCTCGGCGCTGCTGGATCAGGTCGTAATAGAGCATCCAACTCGCGAAGCCGGCCTGCAGACCTTCCTCGCTCATCCCGATCTGACCTGGCTGACGCTCCAGCGACTTGTCGATCCACATCCGCACCGACTGCCGATGTTCGGGCGGAACCCCGAGCATGGCGGTGATGACCTCGACGGGAAACAATGCCGAAAAATCGGTGACCACATCGAATCCGGCAGGGTCCACAGCATCGAGGAACTTCTCGATGGTCGAGCGCACCATCTCCTCTTGTGAGGTGATCGCGCGTGGGGTGAAGACCTTGTTGACCAGGCCGCGAAAACGCCGGTGATCGGGCGGATCCATCCAGATCAGCGATGGCGGCAACGGTTCGTCGGACTGAACCTGGTCCATCGTGATGCCCTTGGCCGAGGAGAACGTCTCAGGCGTTTTGAGCGCACTGGCTACGTCGTCGTGACGACTCAGCGCATAGAAGTCGTACTCCTGGCTGTAGTAGACCGGCGCCTCATCACGCATCCGCCGGTAGGTGTCATACGGCTGATTGAAGAAGTCTTCGGAAAACGGATCGAACACCAGCGCGGCGGTGGTCACGGCGCCTCCTTTGGACGGTCGAATGCGGGGATATACAAGGATGTATATCAAATACATCGATGCATATCGGTGTATTTGCGCGTTTGGCATGATGTGCGGATGGCAGAGCGGTGGACGAGGGAGCGACGGGTCGAGCACACCCGCACCCTTCTGCTCGACGCAGCCGAAGACGTGTTCGCACGCAAAGGGTTCGGTGGCGCGGCGCTCGAGGACATCGCCGAGGAGGCCGGCTACACGCGCGGGGCGATCTACGCCCACTTCGGCGCAAAGGAAGACTTGTTTCTCGCGGTCAGTCAGCGTTACCGGGACCGCTTTCTGGACGGTTTCGCCGATATCGTCTCGTCGCTCACCGAAGTCAGTGACCTTGATCTGGACGAAATCGCCGCCACATGGCGTGAACTCAACGCCAACGACGCAACTCAGGCTGCCCTGGGCTACGAGTTCACGCTGTTCTTGTTCCGCAATCCCGAGGCCAGGGCTCGCTTGGCTGAACAGCGCAACCAGACGGTCGAATCGCTGGCGGAATTCATCACGGCCCGCGTCGACAAGCTCGGCGGCACGCTCCGCATCCCAGCTGTCGGGTTGGCCCGTGTGCTGATGGCCACCAGTGACGGGCTTGTTCTGGCAAGCCATATCGACGGTGTTGACCTCTATCGGGTGTATCTGGACGTGTTCTTCTCGAATATCAGCAAGGACAGCCACTGACCGCACCGCGGTCGGGCCCGCGATAGCGCCGGTGAACCGCAAGGTAGCGTGCCCGATATGGCCAGCTCAGACCTCGTGCAGTACCGCGTCGACGATCGCGTCGCACTCATCACCGTCAATGATCCAGACCGACGCAACGCCGTCACCGACGCGATGTCGGCGGCCCTTCGCGCCGCGGTGGACGAGGCCGAAGCCGATACCGGCGTCCACGCCGTCGTCGTCACCGGAGCGGGCAAGGCCTTCTGCGCAGGCGCTGATCTCAGTGCACTCGGCGCGGCTGCCGAAGAGGGTTTGTTGCGGATCTACGACGGTTTCATGGCGATCGCCAACTGCACCCTCCCGACAGTCGCCGCGGTCAACGGTGCCGCGGTGGGGGCCGGGCTCAATCTCGCACTGGCCGCCGACGTCCGGATCGCCGGACCGCATGCACTGTTCGACCCGCGCTTCCAGAAGTTGGGCATTCACCCCGGCGGCGGTGCCACGTGGATGCTGCAACGAGCCATCGGTCCACAGGCCGCCCGGGCGGCGCTGCTGTTCGGTATGCGCTTCGATGCCGATGCCGCCGTTGCCCACGGGTTGGCTCTCAGCCTCGCCGACGATCCGGTGGCCGCTGCGCTGGCGCTGGCGGCAGGCCCGGCGTCAGCACCACGGGAAGTCGTGCTGGCAACGAAAGCCAGCATGCGCGCCACCGCATCACCTGGCTTCATCGATACCGATCTGCATCAGCTCGCGCTGCGCACGGAACTCGGACCTCAGGCGACGTCCATCGCCTCACCGGAGTTCGCTGCCCGCCTTGCCGCCGCGCAACGTCGCTGACCCTCGGTCAGCCCACGCCCTGTAAGAAATCGGTTTCGGTCTTGCCGATGCGGGCGATCACCTCGGGACGACGCTGCGCGAGCAACAAGTACCACGCCAGTGCTGCGACGACCGTCGCGAGGAACAGATACGGAATGACGTTGAGCGGGAACGCCGGAACGGGGTAAACGTTGGCGAAGAACGAATACGCCATCGTGACGACCGCGATGACGGCGGCCACCCACACCAGCCCGTTGGGCAGGCCCTCACGCTTGGTGTAGACCACACAGGCGATTGCCACCAACGCGTAGGCGACCATGTAGCCGTAGGTCCCGTAGGTATCAACCCAGACCACGATGTCCATCGGGTGCACCCCGAAGGCCAACATGATGACGTCGCACAGGACGGCCAACGGGCCCGCCACCAACAACACCCGGTGCGGGGTCAGGTGGCCTTCGTGGGTGCGGCCGAACTGTTCGGCGACGACACCCTCCTTGCCCATCACGTAGACGATGCGGCCGACGACGTTCAGTGGTGCGACGACCACGGCGAAGAACGACGCACCGACGCCGAAGGTGAGGATGGGGGCGAACCACGACGGCATGCCGATCAGCGTGGCGATGTCCTGCAGCGGGCTCGCACTGTCCGCCAATCCCTCTTTGAGAACGGCGATCTGGGTGTAGGCAGCGAACACATAAAGCACCCCGACGACCACGGCGCTCCACATGATCGCTCGCGGGATGGCCGTGTAGGGGTTTCGCGCTTCACGCCCCAAGGCATCGGCCGAGGAGAACCCCACGAAGCCGAGGATGCCCAGCACCATGCCGGTCGCCACCCCTTGAGCCGGCACGTCGGTCAGGGAGAACTGCGCCGGATCCCACGCCGACTTGCCCGCCCACACCAGGGCGAGCACAAGCAGGATGGTGATGATGGTGACCGAGACCAGCTCCAACACCAGCGACACTCGCGCCGAGAGCCGGATGCCACGAATGGTGAAAAGGGTTGCCAGACCACCGAGTACGACTGCCAACGCGATCTGCCAGCCGGCACCCGCGATGGGGATTCCGATCAGGTTCAGGAAATCGTTCATATAGGAGACCGCACCGCCGAGTGAGCCGGCCGCGATGCCCCAACAGCCGATCAGCAGTGCGACGCCGGCGAGGTAGGCGCCGAACGGACCGAGGCCCTTGGAGACGTAGGTGTAGAGCGAACCGGCCGAAGCGTTGCGGCGCGCGAACACGACGACGCAGTAGCCGACGGCCAGGATCGCCACGGTGGCCAGCGCGAACGACAAGACGGTGGCCTTGCCCGCGCTGAGGTAGATCGCCGCTGCGGTGAAGGCGATGACGGCGCTGGGGGCGATGTTGGCGATGGCTTGGGCCGCAAGTTCGGGGCCTGACATGACGCCATGGCGAAGTCCCGCGTCGGTGGGTCCGGCGTCGCGAGTGGGGGTGGACATGCTGTGTTCTCCTACGAGTTTCGGGTGGAGACGAGCGGTCAGGGAATCAGCAGGGTGCGCAGAGCTTCGCCGGATTCGAGGTTCTCGAACGCGGCAGCAGCTTCAGACAGCGGACGACGCGCCCAGATCAGCGGATCGAGTTTGAGCTGACCGTCCATGTACCGGTCGACCAATGCCGGGATATCGATCGAGGGCCGCACCGATCCATAGTTGGAGCCCAGGATTCGTTGGTCCGCCTCGGCGAGCACCAGCGGCTCGAATGACGCTCTGGCACCGGTCTTCGGCAGGCCGACCACGACGGCGGCCCCACCGAGTCCGAGCATGCGAATGGCCTGTTCGGTGGTACTGGTGTGCCCGATCGCGTCAAACGCGTAATCCACCCCGTCGGGCAGGAGTTCGAACAGCTGCGCCACCGCGTCATCACGGGATGCATCGATCCGATCGGTGGCCCCGAACTGGATGGCAAGCTGAGTCTTGTCGGCCAACACATCGATGGCGATGATCCGCTCTGCGCCAGCCAGTTTGGCTCCCTGCACCACGTTGAGTCCCACGCCGCCGCAGCCGATCACCGCCACTGTCGCACCGGGTTCGACGGCGGCGGTGTTCAGTACCGCGCCAACGCCGGTAGCCACCGCGCAACCAACGACCGCGATGGCGTCCAGTGGCGCGTCGTCGCGCACCTTCACCGCGCCCGACGCCGGCACCACCACCTCTTCGGCGAAGGATGAGACCCCGAGGTAGTGATGCAAGGTTTCGCCTGATTTCGACAGCCGCGAAGTGCCATCGAAGAGAACGCCTTTCGGCGCGACCTCGGTGGCGACCTTCTGGCACCTGGCCTCGTGGCCGGAGCGGCAGTAGCGGCATTCGCCGCACGGGGGGACCCACGACAGCACGACGTGATCGCCGAGAGCCAGTGACGTCACGCCCTCACCGAGTTCGACCACCACGCCTGAGCCTTCGTGTCCCATCACCAACGGTGCGGGCGCTTCCCAGTCGCCGCGCTTGACGTGCAGATCGGAGTGGCAGACACCGGCTGCGGCGATCTTCACCCGGACCTCGCCCCGTTTGGGACCCGCGAGCTCGACGTCGGTGAATTCGATCGCACTGGCAGGGTCTCGGAAGACGACAGCTTTCACATGAATCCTCAGCTCGGGGATGAATCCGTCGAATGCTACGAAGTCAGGTACCCATCCGTCATTGAGAAAAAGTGTGGATGCGATACGCCTCTTCGACATTTCGTACACTCTCACCGTGGCGTACGACGTTCGGTCGATCGGCGAGTTCCTGGCCGCAGAGCTCTCGGTGGGCAGTGTCGAGGCCGCGGCGCCGGTCGAAGGGTCGGTGCAGCTGACGGAGTTCGTGATGGCCGGTTCGGCCAGATTCGCGACCCTGGTGATCGGGTCCCCGGCTCAGGTGCGCCAAGCGCTGTCGCAGGAGTCTCGACGTGCGGAGTTGGCCGACTGCGTCGTCGTCATCGCCGGCGAGGTGGCCGATGCCGAGTTACGCGCGACTCTCGAACAGAGCGCTATCACGACGCTGTACGCACCTCTGTTGTCGGTCGAGGTGCTGCATTTGCGCGTGGTTGCGTTGATCGCGTCGGACCAGGCTGCCGAGGACCGCCGCGTCACCACCGGAACCAAGGTGCTCACCCAGGTGGCCCGCCGCGGTGGCGTCGTCGCCGTGGTCGCCGAGCTGGCCCATCGGATCGACGGTTGGGTGGTCCTGCTCGACGCCCACGGCCAGATGATCACCACCGCAGGGGCGGGCGGGCTGCACGTCCGCGATGCGGTGGCCGTGGCGTTCAATCGTCCTGTGCGCGTACGTCATCGCGGCCTACAGGTACATCCGGTCGGCCAAGGCGAGGACATCAGTGCCCACTTGGTGATCAGCGCACGCGGACCCACCAGTCGCAGTCGGGATCTGGGGTCCCAGGCCGCGGCGTTACTTGACCTGCTGCTGCGTACTGCTGATCTGCCGGCGACCGAGCGACTCGGCAGAGAGGTCATGTTGTCTGCCTTGTTGCGTGGCGGGCCAGAAGCGGCTGCGCTGCTGCGGCGCTGGGGAGTGCACGAGGATTCGCTGACGGCGTTCGCCGTCGCCTCCCGGTCCAGGGCCATCGATCCTGAGCGCCTCGCGATCCGCTGGCTCGACGAACTGGGTGCGGCCCATGTGCTCGCGGCATCACAGGGCCGGGTGCTCGGCTTCATCGGCGATAACCGCGCCGCCGAGCTCGCCGCCATCGTCGAACGCGTCACCGGCGATGCAGGTATGCCGTTGCGCCTTGGCCTGGGTTCACCGGCGGAACCACATGCTCTGGCCCGGTCAGCCGCCGAGGCCAAGCAGTCATTGGAGATCGCGATCGTCGACGCCCACCCGGTCGTCTGGTACCGCTCGCTGGCCACGGTGTCCTACGTGCTGGAGCACCTCGATGACAGCGCCACGACCCGGATTGCCGCCGTCCTCGACCCGTTACGCGGCGAGGACGGCCACCATGACACCCTATTGCGCACCTTGCAGGTGTATCTGGCCGAGCATGGCGTGTGGGGTGCGACCGCCAGCAGGCTGCAGGTGCACCGTCAGACGCTCACCACCCGGATCCGTCGCATCGAGGAACTCACCGGCCTGTCCATGTCGAACCCGGACGATCGAACCGCAGCCTGGCTGGCCA
Source organism: Mycobacterium sp. (assembly GCF_965229105.1). Taxonomy (GTDB): domain Bacteria; phylum Actinomycetota; class Actinomycetes; order Mycobacteriales; family Mycobacteriaceae; genus Mycobacterium. Next base: position 2,680,098 of record NZ_OZ245858.1, on the reverse strand, counting down.
TCCGCGCCATCGAGCAGCGTTCGTAGCCACGGGTGGACTGCTACGGCGCCAGTGAGACGATCCGCTCGGCTCGCCGCAATACCGGCGCATCCACCATGAGGCCCTCGAAAGCGAAGGCTCCGCGCTGATCGGAGGCTGCGTCGAGGACATGCCGGGCCCACGTGACCTGTTCAGGTGTCGGCGCGTATCCGCTTCGGATCACCGCCACCTGGCTGGGATGGATCGCAACTTTGGCATCGAAACCGACGGCGACGGCGTCGTCGACCTCGACGCGGAGTCCGTCAAGATTCTTGATGTTGATGTACACCGAATCCAGCGCCTGCCTGCCGTAGGCCTTCGCGGCCAGCAGCGAGCGCGACCGCACATACTTCGCGACATCCCGATAGGAATCGTCGGCAAAACGGTTCGCCGTGCCGCCGAGGAATCCGAACAGGTCCTCCGCACCCCACATGACGGCGACGGTGTTGGCAGCGGCCGCCGTCTCGTCCACTTTCAGTGCACCCAGCGGCGTTTCCACGATCAGCGCCACCTCCAACGGAGCCAGCGCAGTCACCTGCTCGGCGGACTCACATTTCGGCAGCATCACGGTTACGTAGTCGGTACGCGCCAGCGCCTGCAGGTCGAGCTCCTGCTCACCGGAGTCGGCCGCATTGATCCGAATGACCGTGCGTGCCGGATTCAGCGGCGTGCGCACCAGCGCATCGCGGGCAGCTGCCTTGTCACCGGCGCCGTCCTCCAAGTCCAGAATGACGATATCGGCTGCAGCAGCGGCCTTTTCGAATCGCTCGGGGCGGTCAGCGGGGCAGAACAGCCACCCAGGTCCGGCGTTGTCGAGCGGCACTAGCTCTCCTCTGTGTCTGACCCCGCGGCGGGTTGTTTACGCACCATCGTTTTCCGGCTGGCGGTGGCAACGATATCGCCATGCTGGTTGCGGCCGGTATGGGCGAAGGTCACGATGCCTTCCCCCGGGCGGCTTTTCGATTCACGCTTCTCGCTGATCACGGTTTCGGCGTACAGGGTGTCGCCGTGGAAAAGCGGTTTGGGGAAGGCGATATCGGAGAAGCCAAGGTTTCCGACGATGGTGCCTTGCGTCAACTGCGCGACCGACAAGCCGACCAACGTCGAGAGAGTGAACATCGAGTTGACGAGCCGCTGATGGAACGGCGGCTGCGCATCGGCGAAAGCCGCATCGAGGTGTAGCGCTTGGGTATTCATCGTCAGCGTCGTGAAAAGCACGTTATCGGCTTCGGTGATGGTGCGCCCCGGTCGGTGCAGGTAGCGCACGCCGGGCTCGAGTTCCTCAAACCACAAGCCGCGCTGGACGATGACCTTCTCTTCTGCACTCATTTTAGAGGCCCATCTGCCTGGCGATCACCATGTACTGCACTTCGGTTGTGCCCTCACCGATCTCGAGAATCTTGCTATCGCGGTAGTGCCGTGCCACGGCGTATTCGTTCATGAACCCGTAGCCGCCGTGGATCTGGGTGCCGTCACGGGCGTTGTCCATGGCCGCCTCACTGGACACCAGCTTGGCAATAGCCGCTTCCTTCTTGAAAGGCTTCCCGGCCAGCATCAAGGCAGCCGCGTCGTAGTAGGCCGTGCGTGCGGCGTGCGCCCGGGCTTCCATCCGCGCGATCTTGAACTCGATGGCCTGATATTTGCCGATCGGCTGTCCGAACGCAGAACGCTCTTTGGCGTATTTGACGCTTTCGTCCACGCAGCCCTGTGCCGCACCCACCGACAGCGCGGCGATCGCAATGCGACCCTCGTCGAGGATGCGCAGGAAGTTCGCGTAGCCGCGACCGCGCACGCCAAGCAGATTCTCCTCGGGCACACGCACATCGTCGAAGCTCAGCGGATGAGTATCCGAGGCGTTCCAGCCGACCTTGTTATAGGCCGGTTCCGCCGTGAATCCCGCGGTGGGAACCGGCACCAGGATCGAGGAGATCTCCCGGCGAGCCGGTGAACCCCCAGTAAGACAAGTGACTGTCACCAGTTTGGTGATATCGGTGCCGGAGTTGGTGATGAACTGCTTGGAGCCGTTGATCACCCAGTGCCCGTCATCGAGGCGCGCGGTGGTCTTGGTGGCTCCCGCATCGCTGCCGCCGCCGGCTTCGGTCAGGCCGAACGCACCCAACGCCTGCCCGCTGGTCAACTGCGGCAACCATTCCTGCTTCTGCTCGTCGTTGCCGAATCGGAATACCGGCATGGCGCCCAGCGAGACACCGGCTTCCAGAGTGATCGCGACGCTTTGGTCGACCTTCCCGAGCTCCTCCAGCGCCAGGCACAATGCGAAGTAGTCACCGCCCATGCCGCCGTATTCCTCCGGGAAGGGCAGGCCGAAGAGGCCCATCTCGGCCATCCCCGCGACCACGTCATATGGAAAGGAGTGCTCGGCATCATGTTTGGCGGCCACAGGTGCCACGACACTCTGCGCGAAGTCGCGCACCGTCTTGGCCAGCTGCGCGTAATCCTCGGGCAGCGACCCAGTCGACAAATAGTCGGTCATGATGTTTCTTCCTTTATCGAGTGTTCGGTTGCGGTGATCCTGGCCAACAGTTGGCCCACCTTGACCTGATCGCCCACGGCGACAAGAAGTTCGACCACACCATCGACCGGCGCAGAGAGGGCATGCTCCATTTTCATCGCCTCGACTGCGACGACGACGGTGCCCGCGGTCACCTGCGCACCGTCGTCGACGTTGACGGCCACGACCGCCCCCGGCATCGGACTGGTCAGCTCCGCGTCACCGCTGTGCTCGTCCTCCGCCCGTACCGGCGCTTCCCGCACTTCGTCCAGCACCGCGACGCCGCGGGCGCAGGACAGCCAGATCTGGCCGCCACCGATGCTGTCACCGCAACTCGCCACGCGGTAGCGGGTGCGCAGTCCGTCCAACGTCACAGTCAAATAGGGATCATCCAGATGCACTGTCAGCGAATGCGTTTCACCGTGTTCGACAGTGGCCGTCGCCGACACTGGGGTGCCGGTAATGCTGACATGGTCGGTCCGCTCCCCCGCCCGTAACCGGGTGATCGTCGCCGCGGGTGCCCCGATGCGCCAGCCCGACGGGGTCGACCACAGGTCATCGGCCGCGCGCCAGCGCTGCAGCCACCGGTACGCCGCGGCGGCGATGAATTCGGTATCGTCCGCGGCTGCCGGCACGAAATCCGCGACCCGACGGTCCAATAGCCCGGTATCCAGGCGTCCGGCGATCACCTCGGGGTCGGCCAACAGGAATCGTAGGAACTCGATGTTGGTGACGACACCGAGCACGGCGCTGCCGGCCAGGGCGCGGTCGAGTCCGCGTAGCGCCGCAGCCCGGTCCTGACCATAGGCAATCACCTTGGCCAGCATCGGGTCATAGTCGCTGCCAACGTCGGTGCCCGCGCGCAAGCCCGAGTCGACCCGCACGCCATCCCCTTCTGGCTCAACCAGATCCAAGACGTGCCCGCCGGTGGGCAGGAAACCCCTGGCCGGATCCTCGGCGTAGACGCGCGCCTCGATGGCGTGCCCGCGCAGGACGATGTCCTGCTGGGGTACCAACAGCTTCTCCCCTGCCGCGATCCGCACCTGCCATTCGACCAGGTCCCAGCCGGTGACCATTTCGGTGACCGGATGTTCCACTTGCAGGCGGGTATTCATCTCCATGAAGAAAAACTCGTCGGGGGCATCGGCGGAGACGATGAACTCCACCGTGCCGGCGCCGACATAGTCGACGCTGCGCGCGGTATCGCAGGCGGCCGCGCCGATCCGTGCCCGGGTGGCCTCATCCAACAGTGGCGACGGCGCCTCCTCGATGACCTTCTGATGGCGGCGCTGCAGGCTGCATTCCCGCTCGCCGAGATGGATCACATTGCCGTAACCGTCGGCGAGCACCTGTACCTCGATATGCCTGGGGCGCAGCACGAATCGTTCAAGAAACAGGGTGTCATCACCGAAGGCGGCGGCCGATTCCCGTCGTGCAGAGACCAGGGCAGCTCCCAGCTCGCTGGGGTCCTCGACCAACCGCATCCCTTTGCCCCCGCCGCCTGCGGAGGGTTTGACCAACACCGGGTAGCCGATGTCACCGGCGGCGGCGATGAGCTCCGGATCGGTCAGACCGGGACGCGCGATACCGGGTACCACCGGAACGCCGAACGCCGAGACCGTCTTCTTGGCGGTGATCTTGTCGCCCATCGTCGCGATGGCGCTCACCGGCGGCCCGATGAAGACGATGCCGGCATCGCGCAGCGCGGCAGCGAAATCGGCGTTCTCCGAGAGGAACCCATACCCTGGGTGGACGGCATCGGCACCAGTGCGTACCGCGGCGTCGACGACCGCAGCGATGTTCAGATAGCTATCCCGCGCGGCCGCCGGCCCGATCAGTACCGCGGTATCGGCTTCGGCCACGTGGCGGGCTCCCGCGTCAGCATCGCTGTACACCGCGACCGAACGGATACCCATCGACCGCAACGTTCGGATGACACGGACCGCGATCTCGCCACGGTTGGCCACCAGCACGGTATCGAACGTCATGTCGCTCACATCCGGAAGACGCCGTAGGAAACGGGCTCGACCGGCGCGTTACCGACCACTGAAAGTGCCAGACCCACCACGGTTCTGGTATCAGCTGGATCGATGACGCCGTCGTCCCATAACCGCGCGGTCGAGTAGTAGGGGTTGCCTTGCTCTTCGTACTGGGCCCGGATCGGGGCCTTGAAATCTTCTTCCTGCTCCGCGGTCATGTCACCACGGACGGTCGCCAATACCGAGGCGGCCTGCTCACCGCCCATCACTGAGATGCGCGCATTGGGCCACATCCACAAGAAGCGCGGCGAGTACGCCCGGCCGCACATCGAATAGTTACCGGCTCCGTACGATCCGCCGATAACCACGGTGAGCTTCGGTACCCGCGCGCATGCCACCGCGGTGACCATTTTCGCGCCGTGCTTGGCGATCCCGCCGGCCTCGTAGTCACGGCCCACCATGAAGCCCGCGATGTTCTGCAGGAACAGCAAGGGCACCATGCGCTTATCGCAGAGCTCGATGAAATGCGCTCCCTTGAGTGCTGATTCACCGAACAGCACACCGTTGTTGGCCACGATGCCGACCGGATGACCGTGGATGTGGGCAAAGCCGGTCACCAGGGTGGTCCCGTATTCGGCCTTGAATTCGGTGAACTCACCACCGTCGACGATGCGGGTGATGACATCGTGGACGTCGTAGGGCACCCGGGAGTCGACGGGAACGATGTCGTAAAGCTCGCTTTGGTCGGCGAGCGGCGCAACGGTGGGCCGCACGTTCCACGGTGGGCTTTCGACGGGCCCGAGGGTCGACACGATCCGCCGCACGATCCGCAGGGCGTCGCGATCATCGTGGGCCAGGTGATCAGTAACCCCGGACACCTTCGAATGCAGGTCACCGCCGCCGAGGTCCTCGGCCGTGACGATCTCGCCAGTCGCCGCCTTCACCAGCGGCGGGCCGCCGAGGAAGATCGTGCCCTGATTGCGGACGATGACCGCCTCATCGCTCATGGCCGGCACATAGGCGCCGCCGGCGGTGCACGAGCCGAGCACTGCTGCGATCTGCGCAATGCCCTGGGCGCTCAACGTCGCCTGGTTGAAGAAGATCCGGCCGAAGTGGTCGCGGTCGGGGAACACTTCGTCCTGCCGCGGCAGGAAGGCACCACCGGAGTCGACCAGGTAAATGCACGGCAGCCTGTTCTGGCCCGCGATCTCCTGCGCCCTCAGATGCTTTTTGACCGTCACCGGGTAGTACGTACCGCCTTTGACCGTCGCGTCGTTGGCGACGATCATGCACTCGCGGCCCGAGACCCTGCCGATTCCGGTGATGATGCCCGCACCGGGGCAATCGTCGTCATACATCCCGTCGGCGGCCAAGGGGGCGATTTCCAGCAGCGGGCTACCGGGATCGAGCAGACCGTCGACCCGGTCACGGGGTAGCAGTTTGCCGCGCGACACGTGCCGCTCGCGGGAGCGTTCCGGCCCGCCCAGTGCCGCCGTCGCCAGCTTTTCGCGCAGCTGCGTCACCAGCACGAGATGCTCGTTGCGGTTGACCACCCCCACTGTCATCGTGCCGCCCATCGATATCGTTTGAGTTAATCACCACTAACTGGTGGTATGTTAGTCACGATTAACCGAGTTGTCCAGGTTGAGTTCGATGAGTCGATGGGAGCACCGTGTCTACCAACGCATCGCCCGACGACCAAGAACCCACCCGACGCAGTCGGATGAAGTCCGATCGTCGGTCGCAGTTGTTGTCGGCGGCGGAGCGGCTCTTCGCCGAACGAGGATTCCTTGCAGTCCGACTCGAAGACATCGGCGGCGTCGCCGATGTCAGCGGACCCGCGATCTACCGGCATTTCCCCAATAAGGAAGCTCTGCTGGTCGAGTTACTCGTCGGCATCAGCGCGCGGTTACTCGACGGTGGGCGGGCCGTTGTCGCAGAGGCGGATTCGGCCGATGACGCCTTGGCGGGCCTGGTGGATTTCCACCTGGATTTCGCCTTCGGCGAGCCGGATCTGATCCGGATTCAGGATCGCGACCTCATTCATCTTCCGGCCGCGGCCCTGCGTCAGGTGCGCCGTAGTCAGCGCCAATACGTCGAGATCTGGGTCAGGGTGTTGCGCGACGTCGATAGCGCCCTCGACGAAGCGGATGCGCGGTTGGTGGCGCACGCGGCATTCGGGTTGCTCAACTCGACCCCGTACAGCACAAAGCCGGCCGGGGGTAAACCGGCCGGCGGCACTGCGCGATCCCGAGCGGTGCTACGTGCGATGACGGTCGCCGCGCTGCTCTCAGCGGGCGACCGTCGTCCTTGATAAGGCCGCTACACAGCTGTAGGCGAGGCTCCCTGCACCGCAAAGACCACGCGTCGTGATTAGAAATCGCTGGGCCTGCGAACCGTTGTGTAAGTGGTAGCCAGGCACGAGCATCCCCAGAGTGTCGACATCGAGTCCACAGTCTGTGCACCGAGCCATTGCTGCGCTAAGCGCCCTCAGTGACGCCGACCTCGATCTGACCCTCACCTCGATCGCGGCCCGCACCGGACTTCCGATCAGCACAACCTACCGACTTGTCCAGTCGTTGTTGGTAAGCGGACTCTGACGGTGAATCGTCGACCACCGAGTCGCCCGCCGTGCCGGGGCGACCGTACAGGGAGTGGAGCAACGTTGCCATGAAAGATGCAGCAGCGTAATGTTTCTGATTTTCAGCAGTCATGGAGAACTGTTATTATCCGTGAAATACTGACGCAGTGGATGACGTCTCCGCACCCGATGCCCCAGGTCGGCCGGCCTCGCGCATCGAAGAGGCTGCCGAAGTACGGGATCGCCGCAGTGATCGCCCAGTACGCCGAAACCTACAGCACCGCAACTACTCTGGCTAGGAACACGGATGAAGGCGTCGGCCACCCTAACTACCGTACTGGTCCAAGCTATGGCACATTGGGGTCCATCAAGGGGCGGTCGATCTCAGGCCAGAGCTCAGCGATCTTGGCCTCGACGAGGTCTACCGCATCTGCGACCGGGCACGGGCGTATAGCCGCGCCGACTTTGAACCCAGCGGCGTCGCCGACTTGCGGACCAGCCAGTGGCGCCAGACATGTGCGCTCGCCGGCTGGATTGCAGAGTCACTGACTCTAAGCAGCGCAACCTATCTGGAGGCAGTTTGGCACAGCAGAGCTATCACAGCGGGAACTGCGCGAGCAGGAATGGCCATCGCACAGCGTTACCTGGCCGATAGCGCGATAGATACCGCGGTAAGTGTCGGACACCGACTCATCAACTTTGTCGCAAGAGTGGCGAGGACCGCCCCAGAGACCCGCGCGCAGTTCTCTTCCCATCCGAAGCTCCGCCTGCTCGGGGACAACTACATCCCATTCGTCACCGAGGATTATGACGCGTGGTTGTCACTGAACATCGAGACCGTCAAGTCGTTGCGCAAAACCATCCCGGAATGCCACAGCCGCTCCGTCACCGCCCTAAAAGAGCTCGCTGATTCAACTGCCTGGAAAGCCCTCTGTCAGGTCGGCGCGGAAAACTTTCACAGATGGCGAAAGGAGCACGAATCGGTGGTCGGCATCGATAAAGACTCAGGTCGGGCAGACAACATCTATGACTACGCTGGAAACGTAGTCGGTAGGGGGTTTCGCGCTACGTTGCGGCGTCATACCGCGGGCGACGGTATGACAACAAAAAGTACCGTGATAGCAGGAGCGGGAGTAATAGAACTCGGGATCGCCGTTGAAGCGATCATCACAGGCACTCTTGAGCTTCTGCCCGCGCTCACGGGCGGATTCACACTCGAAATTGATGGCCACGGGCATACGCGTCGCATGAGCATGCCGATTTTCTTGACTGGTGGTTGTGAAGCAAGGCAGACCTGTCCCGCACTCCGTCACGTCCCTGTTCGAGGATCTTACCGCCATCGACATCCCGCACCAGTGCCCAAAACTGTTGGCGCCAGTCAACTTCGTGGACAATCCAGGCAGAGCGACCTGCTGAGGGCAACGCTGCCTATATCCGATCGATCAAGGCACTGAACGCTGTTTCACCAGGATTCGCGGCAACCAAATTCAGCCAAGCGGGTTGTAGCGCAAACCATGGTAAAGCGTGATTCGCGTCGCAATCGTCCACTCCCCCACCCAATGCAGTGTCTTGGGTTCCTAAGCAGTGACCTCGGAGATTCATGGATAGTTGTTATTTTCCATGAAAATACTGATGGAGTGAATGAGACCTTCCCAGCTGATCGCCGGCCGGCCTGGTTCGCGTCGTTTCTCGCCGACCTCTGAATTCTGCACCCCCATCCGGTCGAAGTCGAGCGCCGACCGGGAGCGGTGTGGGAGCCGAGGTGTCGTCTGACTGCCGGAGGTGACTGCAGCCCGGATGGCCCAGGAACGGGGCCTATCACTGACAGCCTGAGGAGCATGCAATTAGCTAACCAAGACGGCGCATGAAGGCTTCCATGGAAGCGCCGTCATATGGCGGTTCCGTCTTGATAGCGTCGAGGGATTTGTGACTCAACCGGATCGCGCTGGAAATGCTCCTCCGTCGCGCAGCGGTTGCGTACGAGTGACGAAGCTGGCATTGATGCGGCGAATCGTAGGGCGTGGTGTGCCAGGCCCGTCCTCCTACCAATGACATTGCAATCCAGCGGAGCCGTGCACAGATTTCGCTTGTGGGTTATCTTGACGGTTGCCGCTACGGGGACTTGGGGAGATGGCAAATGGGCTCGCATAAATTCTGGCGGAAGGTCGCGGCCGCAGCTGCGGTGATCTCGATCTTAATGATCGGGATATCGCTCTATTCGTCAGAGGTCGTTGCGGAGCCCCGTCCCCTTGCTCGCATCAAGGAATTTCGAACCGTTGCGGTCGGGGTAGACAATCCTAACGACTTTAATGGGCTTTCATGGGGTCTACCCCCGATGTTTCAGTTCAGAGTGCACTCGAACCTGAGCTGGACTGTATTTTTCACAGTCAGCGTGCTGCTACCCACCGAAGACAGCCGGCCGGAGGACCTCCCACCCGTCGTCGTCGTGATGCCGCTGTTCGCGACAAATTGCGAACCTGGCCCACAGGTGGCCTACGGTTCGGACGGCACAGTCCAAAAGCTCACGACCTACAATTCCGAAATCAAGAGACGCCCCTCGGCAGGGGACAGCGCTGTCTTCGAAGTGCGAGCGATTTCGCGCACGCTAGATCAAGGTTCGGGTCGCTCGATGGCGCGGTACGAAATATCATGTGATTCGGAGGATTTCAATACTACGTCCGCCGGCATCGCCTCAAAAAACTTCGAACTCTCTTACTTGCCGCGGCAAGCAGCTGCAATTGGGCTCACGCCCGGACTTGGTGGACTTGAACGCGGCTTCGGCGTCACGCTAGAACCAAACTCTGATTACGATTCTAAGCGCGACGATGTCGCCATAGATTTCAGCAGCCTAGACCCGTCACCAGTTGACGTGAAAGCAGACGTCGCCCTCTGGACCCTCCGAAATTCCAGCGAAGACATCTCGATCCGCGGCACCACCGCAGAATGGTGGATAGCCGACATCGAAGCGTATCGGAAGTGGATTATTGCGGGCCTTGCTGCGGCATTCATCGGCGCCCTCATCGCGACTGTAATTCCGGGAAACCCAGGTGACCGCCGGCGCGATGATTAGCGCTCGTACTGATAACGAATTCTCCGCTTTTTGCGCGAAATATCTGCCGTGGGAGTCGCCGTCAACTCACCTCGGCGCACCGCGACCACGCCTACATGGATAATCGCTATTTCCACGAAACATAGCCGGGACGCTCCGACGCTCTTCGCTGCCGAAGTCCTCGAGTGGGATTCCCCTGGAAAAGTGGACACGGTTAGCTTGATTGCTGATTGATCCGTGAGGTGATCTTAAAGTTGATGGGTGAGATCATTCCCAGTGAGCTGTGCCGTTTGTCCATGGTTGTAGTAGCGAAGGTAATTGTCAAGTCCTGCAGTAAGATTCGCGTGACATGTTCCCGGTGAGTGAGTCCAACCAGTTTTAGACTCCTGTGGCCCGATGTCGGGCGAGAAGGGACGATGAAACGAGACATCGGTGTCGCAGCGCTCGTTGCAGATGATGAGCTCCCGGTGCCAGTGCGCTTCTGCCTACGAACAATCCGAGCGCCTGTCATCGGGTCACGCACGCAAACGCCTACTGGCCCTCCCCAATGAGGAGGGCCAGTAGGCGGCGTTAGGTGCTACGCGGGTCAGTACCAGACTTTTCGGCCACCCACGGCCCGGCCGGTGGCGCCGAGGATCCAGAAGACCGCACCGATGACCAGCAGGATGATGCCGATGGTCCACAGGATGCTGATATGAAGAACGAACCCGAGGATGAGCAAAATTGCTCCGAGGACGATCATTGTTACTCCATTCGATGAGTGAATAACCAGTTGCGGGTTTTACTACTGGCTGGGCTGAGGAAGATTGCAACCCTCAACCTTCGGGTTGACACCCGCATAATTCAAGGGCCCCACAACCACCGTCAGTGCGATGGTTCCTGCTGTGGCGCAATTGGTTTGGGTGTTCTCGAAATAGCCACGCTGGAACGCCGCAACCACCCCGATCAATAACCAGACCAGCACGATCACGCCGAGAAGTCCGCCACCTCGCATGTTGTCGCCTCCGTTTTTCGTGTTCGCACCATTGCTGCGTGAGCAGGTTTACCCGCGCGCAAGTTATCCAAACATCACAAATGAGCACCGCTAGGAGATTGTTAGCTACAGCTAGCTACACAGGTTGACCGGCGACGAAGGCTGACGTTAGCCATTCCTTGACCGCGGCCGCCAAAGTGGCCCGGTTCTCTCGCTTGGCGATGTCATGGCCGTCATCGGGAAAGACCAGATAGCCCACCGTGCGGCCGCGCTCTCGCAACGCCTCGGCCATCTGGGTGGACTCGTTGACCGGGACGTTGGTGTCGTTGCCGCCATGTATCAACAGAAGCGGTGCGGTGAGGGCATCAACGCGTAGCAGAGGTGAGAGTTGATCGAGCAGATCCCGGTCGCTGATGGGGTGTCCATACTTGGGATAGGCCGCCGCCGCGATCCACGCTTCGGTGTTTCGGTAGAACGTGCTGAGGTCGCTCATCCCGCAGATACTGATCCCAGCGGCGAACAGGTCAGGATGGAACGTCAAGGCGGCCAACGTGAGGTAGCCACCGTAGGACCAACCGGCGCAACCGATCCGCGCAGCATCGGCAAAGCCGTTGGCGATCAAATAGTTCGCGCAGTCGGCCACATCGTCGATGGCGGCGAATCGCCGTTCGCGGTCATCGGCGTGCATGAAGGCCTTGCCGAATCCGCCGGATCCCCGGACATTCGGCGTGAACACGGTGATGCCGGCGTCGAGCAGAAGGGGGAACACCTCGCTGTAGTCCGGCCGGGACTGCCCCTCCGGTCCGCCATGCAGATAGATCAGTGCGCCGTGATCACCGGCGCCAGGTGGCGGGCTGTAACGCCAGGCCGTCAGGGTCAATCCATCGCGTGCGGTGATGGTGTCCAGCGTCGGCGCCGCAGCCAACGGGCCCGATGTCGGCACCCGGTCGACCGGCTCCCAGACCCCTGTTCGGGTGTCGATCAGTTCGACCGTCGGCGGCTGCGACGGGCCCTGCACTGTCATGGCGACCATGGATCCGCCGGCGCTGATCGACAGCTCCCCCACCACCGGACCTGGTAACGGGATCGGCTCGCTCAGCGTGTTGTCGACATACTGCAGAATCTGTAATTCGCTGCAGCCATTGATATTCCATAGCAGAGCCACCGTCGAGAGGTCATCACTGATGACGAATTCCTCCAGCTCGAACCCCGGCTTCTCCGCTACGACGTGGTAGAGCACCCCGTCTTCGGTGGTCGTCACCTCCAACAGGCGGGCGTGGTCGGATCCGTTGTCACTGCGGATGAGCGCGCGGACGAAACCTTCGGAGCTGTTCGGGCCGTAGGTGTTGGCGGGCTGATAGAGCTTGGTTGCGTCGCCGTCGGTGCCATATCGCAGCCGCCGTGGGCTGTGGTCATCGAGGATCACACCCGCATCGGTGGTCGAGCCCGGTTCGTATGGAAGCAGAGCTATCTCGGTCAGCCCGTGCAGCATGATCAACTCCCGGTAGCCACGCGGGCCCACCCGGATCAATGCCGAACCTGCCCACGAATCCACCAACCGGCCAGCCGAGCGCCGGTCCAAGATGATGCGGTCCCCGGTGGCCGGGTCGATCAGGCAGGATTGACCGACCCCGTCCTGCCCGGTGAGGATCGCCGCCACCTGGGTGCCGTCCCACCCGATGAGTTCGGCTGTGCCGTCGTCTGAGCCTTGATCGTCCAATCCGGCCTTGCCGTCGATGCGCCGCGCGTCGCGATCGTCCGGGTCGGTGGTCACCACCCAGATCTGGGTCCGGGACGCTCCGTCGGGAGCCACTTCGCACGCCAGCCAGTGACCGTCGGCGGAGTGGATGACCTTGGTGACCGGACCCTCCACCGGTAGATCGACATCACGGGAGGAACTGGCCCGCGAGCCGCGCATGAAGCGTTGCACCGCGCGGGGATATCCGCCGTCATCGACGATATGGGCGAAGGCTGTCGCATCGGGTGAGATGGATGCGCCGTAGATAGCGCGCACCTGCTGTCCCACGATTACTCCTCCATAGCCTGCAGCCACATCTCCAGCACGGCGAGCTGCCACAGCGCATTCGAACCCAGCGTGGTGCGGGTGTCGTTCGGGGCGGCCAGCATCGCGTTGACGGTCTCCGAACGGTACAACCCTCGGGCGCGCGCCGCGTCATTGGTCAGCGCGTCGCGGACCAGATCCAGCACGGGCCCATCCAGGTGACGGATACCCGGCACCGGGAAATATCCCTTGGTCCGGTCGATGACCTCGGCCGGAAGGTGTGCGCGGGACGCCTCTTTCAGTACGCCTTTGCCGCCGCCGGCCAGTTTCAGTTCCGGCGGGCAGGTCGCCGCGAGGTCGACGAAGTCGTGATCGAGGAACGGCACTCGCGCCTCAAGACCCCAGGCCATCGTCATCGTGTCGACCCGTTTGACCGGGTCGTCGACCAACATCACGGTGGTATCGAGGCGCAGCGCGGCATCCACTGCGGTATCGGCTCCCGGAGCGTCGTGGTGCGCGGCCGCGAACGCGCGGCTGACATCCTCGGCGATGCTGTAGTCCGGCGCGAGCAGCGCCTGGACACCCGCATGCCCTCGATCGAAAAAGACGTTCGCGTAGGCGTCGGTGGTCTGCCCGCGTGGGGTGTCGGCAAGGGGCGGATACCAGTCGTAGCCGGCCAGAATTTCGTCGGCACCCTGCCCGGACTGGACGACCTTCACCGACTTGCTGACCTCTTCGGACAGCAGATAGAACGCCACACAGTCATGGCTGACCATCGGCTCACTCATCGCGGCAACGGTTTTCGGCACTGCGGGCAACAGCCGTGACGAATCGATGTGGATCCGGTGATGGTCAGTGGCGAAGGTCTTCGCTATCAGATCGGAGTAGGCGTACTCATCACCGGATTCCCCACCGGCTGAATCGAATCCGATGGAAAAGGTGGACAATCCCTGCTGCCCCTGTTCAGCCAGGAGCGCAACGACGATGGAGGAATCGATCCCGCCGGACAGCAGGACACCGACGGGGACATCGGCCACCATCCGTCGTTCGACGGCGGTCCGCAGCGACTCCATCAGCGCGTCCTGCCAGTCAACGGCTGACCAGTCGGCACGGGCGGGATCGCGGCGAAAGCCCGGCGCCCAGTACACGATGTCCTCGTAGGTCCCGTCGGGTTGGATCACCCGGACCGTCGCCGGTGGGAGTTTGCGGACACCGCGGTAAAGGGTCAGCGGCGCGGGCACCACCGAATGGAAGGTCATGTAGTGGTGAAGAGCGTCTCGGTCGATGCCGGTGTCGACATCGCCGGCGTCGAGTAGGGCGCGCACCGTTGATGCGAATCGCAACCGCCCCGGCCGCTGGGCCAGATAGAGCGGTTTGATGCCGAGCCGGTCGCGCCCCAGCGTCACCACCCCGGTTTCGCGGTCGACGATCGCGAAGGCGAACATACCCTTGAAACGATCGACGCAGCGTGGACCCCACCGGTGGAACGCTTTGATCAGCACTTCACTGTCGGCGTTGGAGAAGAAGCGGTAACCGAAGGCCTCCAACTCTTTTCGCAGAGACTCGTGGTTGTAGATGCAGCCGTTGAACACCAGCGTCAACCCGAGTTCGCTATCGGTCATCGGTTGGGCACCGCGCGCCGACAGGTCGATGATGGACAGCCTGCGGTGACCCAGCGCGATCCGGCCGTGCGCGACGACACCGTCAGAATCAGGGCCTCTGGAGACCATGGCACCGGTCATCCGCGCCACCGCATCGACGTCGGCGGCATTTCCGTCGAACCGAATCTCACCGCATAAGCCACACACAGGTCGCCCCTCTGTTCACGCGCGCACTCAACTCGCCGCGCCCAGCACCCACGTGTCCTTGCTGCCGCCACCCGATGACGAGTTCACGATTCGTGACCCTCGGCTGGCCACCCGGGTCAGTCCGGCCGGCATCACCAAGGCGGTGACATCGCCGTCGCGATCGGCACGTAGATGCACGAAGGTACGGAGATCGACGTGATGCGGGTACATGCCCTCGCCGTCGAAGGTCGGGTGCGTCGACAGCGCCACCACCTCCTGGGCGATATAGCGCTCGGGATGGGTCGCCAGCTCCTGCCTGCGGGCATCCAACGCCTCCTGCGACGCGTCGGGTCCGATCACCACACCGTTGCCACCGAAACCGTCGATGGGTTTGACGACGAGTTCGTCCAAATGCGCCAGCACATAGTCGCGCTGGGTGCGTTCCGCACAGATCCAGGTGGGCACCTGCGCCAATGACGGCTTCTCGTCGAGGTAGTACTCGATCATCGCCGGCACGTAGGGGTAGATGGCCTTATCGTCGCCGATGCCGTTGCCCAGCGCGTTGGCGATCGTAAGAGTGTCGGCCGCGACGGCTGCCATCAGACCCATCCGCAACGGTTGTCCATCGTGACCGATCGACGACAACAACATGTCCTCGTCGATCCGTGCGTAGACCACATCGACTGGGTGGGTGGCAGAACCGTTGTGGCGCATCAGTTTTCCGTCGCGTACCGACAGATCAGAGGAACGCACCAGCGGTACGCCCATCTGTTCGGCGAGAAAGGTGTGTTCGAACCAGGCTGAGTCTTCCCAACCAGCGGACAACAACACCACGGCTGGCTCCGCCCCGGCATCGGCGGGAGCGGCCGCGCGCAGCGTCTCGAGCAGCATGCGCGGGAGGTCTTCGACGTCGCCAATACCAGCGGGCCGGATGAGTTCGGGCAGGTGCTTATTCAGCAGCCTGCGGTTGACGATCGCGTAGGCGGCACCGGAGGGAATGCGCAGGTTGTCCTCCAACACCATCCAGTGCCCACGATCGTCACAGACGAGGTCGGTGCCACTGACATGGGCGCGTACCGCCGCGGGACTGAGCCGCCCGGTGGAGCGGAAGCCGGGCGCGCGATCGAGTGCCGCCACCTCCATCACACCATCGGCGATGATCCGCTGTTCGGAGTAGACATCGCGCAGGAAAGCGTTCAATGCCCTGGCCCGCTGCCCCAGCCCGGCCGCCAACTGGTCCCATTCGTCGGCTTCGATCACCCGGGGCATGAGGTCGATCGGGAAGACCTGCGCGCGACTCTGACCGCTGACCTTGAACAGAATGTTGTCGGCACGCTGCTCCTGCTCGATACCGCCTTCCCGCGACCGCAGCGCGGACACCCCGAGCGTGGCAACGGTGTCGAGCATCTCTGTGTAGCGCGGGCGGGGCCGGCCATCGGGGTCCACCGCCTCGTCATAGCTTTGGTAGACGGTTTCGGCCTGATAGCCGAACAACAGCGTCGGGGTCTGGACGACGGCGGCGGCAGTGTTCGGCCACCGACCTGCGGTTTCGGCGATCAACTGGTCGACGACATCGGTGAGCCTGCCGCGACGGCGCAGGGCACGACGCTGCCGAGCCGATGACGTGCCCGCGATCAGTACTTCGTGGGTCAGATTGCTGACCAACGGCCAGTCACCGGCATCCTCCAACTGGGGTCGCAGTGAGCGGACCAGCTCGCTGACGACTTCCGCGGCCGGTCTGCCGACGGGTCCAGACACGTCGACGAGTTCGCCCTCCAGACCCGAGCGGGCGGCTCGCCAAAGCGCGGCCCGACCGATCGTCGGGGAGATCTGCAACGCAGGGATGCCGGCCCGATGCGCTTGCGCCTCGCGTTCCACCAGCGCGCGAAAGAGGCCGGCGATCAGCACGATGGTGTCGACGGACGGACAGCTGTCGCAGATCCGCAGCTCCAGCGATGGTGCCGAACTGGCCGGGCGGACATCGAAATACACCATCCCGCTGTCGGCGATGACCCCGCTGGCCACCAGGTCCGCGATCAAGGCGTCGTATTCTGCGGCCGACTCCACCGGTGCGGCGGGACCAGTGGTGGGCCACCGCTGCCAGACCAACGTGCGGGCACTGCAGTAACCGGTATCAGATCCGTCGGACCAGAACGGTGAGCTGGCGCTGAGCGCGAGCAGAGTCGGTAGATAGGGCGCGACCCGGTGCCCAACAAGGACAGCCTCGTCTCGGCTGTCGATTCCGACATGTACCTGAGTGCCGCAGATGAGTTGTTCGCGAGCCAACAATTGGTAGTCGGCAAGCATCTGGCGGTAGCGTGCGGTTGCCGTGACAGCCATTTCCGCCGGGACCGACAACGGCACCGCCCCGGCCGCGACGACACCCATCCCGAGCTCTGCGGCATTGTCGACGAGGACCCGGCGATGGGTGACCAATTCGTCACGCAAGCCCGAAAGCGTATGCACGACACCGCTGTTCATCTCGATCACACAGCGTTGCAGCTCCGCGACATAGGTGTCGGACAACCGGTCCAACAACTCAGGTGCGCGCGCCGCCAGCCGTCGTGACTTGAGATCGACGAGGTGGAACTCCTCCTCGATTCCCAGCGATCTCGGCATGGAGCCTCGTTTCGTCAGGGTATTGACGGGATAGTTAGGGCCCCTGTATTCACACTGCTGAGAAGAGGTAAACACAGTGGGAGACACTCTGCGACTTCAAACCGGAGGTAGCCTGCAGGCATGAGGTGGGCATGAGCGATCCACGTCGACCAGATGGGCCTGATCCAAATCAGCCCCCTTGGTCGCAACCGACCCAGCAGCTGGGCTATACCGATCCGGCGTACTCGGGCCAGTACACCTATCCGAGTTACGTTCCGCCGTCGTCGCCCAACCCCACCGAGCAGCTCCCGCCGTACTGGACGCAGACGACGCAGTACCAACCGCCGGGTGCGCCACCGCCCGGTGAGCCGCCGGCCGGGCCACCGAAGTCGCCACGCTGGCTGTGGATCGTTGCGGGCCTGGCAGTTCTGCTCGTCGTCGGGTTGGTGATCGCGCTGGTGATCGCCAATGGTTCGTCCAAGGACGACACGCTCGTTGCGCCACTGCCCCCGATGCCCGATGCCAGCACCAGCTCGGCTCCGACGACGACGTCCCGGACACCGAGCCCCAGTACCACCCGGTCGACGGCACCGAGCACCACCGCGGCCATCCCGCCGACCCGCTCGACCACCTCCGAGCCGGGCGTCGCCCAGACCGTGACGTACAGCGTGACCGGCGAAGGCAGGGCCATCAGCATCACCTACGTCGATGACGGCGGCGTGCTGCAGATGGAGTTCAACGTGGTGCTGCCGTGGACCAGGCAGGTCAGCCTGACCGCGCCGGCCTCCAGCGCCGCAAGCGTGACGGTGCTCAACGTGGGTCGACAGGTCACCTGCTCGGTCACCGTCGATGGCGATCAGGTGCGGCAGCGGACGGGTACGGGCCTGACGATCTGCGCTTCAGCCGGGTGACGATGCGGGAGCGAGGAACGAGCTCCCGCAGAGGATAGCCCGGCAATCAGATCCAGCGGGTTAGCGGTTCAGGGCTAGCGGCGCGGCACCTTCACGGCCAGCATCGCCAACAGGCCCGCAGCCAGCACCACGCACAGCCCACCCATGCCGGCCCGGTCGGCGTGGAACGCGTCGACGAAGACAAAGAACAACCACGGCGCCAGGAATGACACCGCCCGGCCCGTCATCGTGTAGAGCCCGAAGGAGACACCTTCACGGCCGTCGGCGGACATCCGCAGCAGCAGCGTCCGCGCCGATGATTGCGTCGGGCCGAGAAACAGGCACAACACCAGACCGCACACCCAGAACGACACCGGCCCCGACAGCGCCAGCAGCGCGAGTCCGGCGGCGATCATCGCCATCAGGGATGTGACGATCACCGGTTTGGACCCGACGCGGTCATCGAGGAAGCCGCCCATCACCGCACCGATTGCGGCGACCACACTGGCGGCCACCCCGAAGATCAGGACGTCGGCTGGGGAGATCCCATATACCGATACCCCCAGCACCGCACCGAAGGTGAAAATACCGGCCAGGCCGTCGCGGAAGATCGCGCTGGCAAGCAGGTAGTAGACGAGGTTACGGTCGCGGTGCCACTCGAGCACGATGTCTGCCCACACCTTGCGATATGCGCCGAATATTCCGACACGGTGCTGCGGTTCGCTCACCGCCGGCACGGTGTGATGGGCAGTGAACAGCAACGGCAGCGCAAACACCGCGAACCAGGCGGCGGCCAACAGCATCGCGAACCTGACGTTTTGACCGTCGGCGGTTGGGATGTCGAGCAATCCACGCGTGGACCCATCGCCCACGATGAACCCGGCATAAACCAGCAGCAGTAGCGTGACGCTACCCAGATAGCCTGACGCCCAACCGAATCCAGATATTCGCCCAGAATTCTCCGGCGTGGACAGCTGTTTCAGCATCGCGTTGTAGGGAACGCTCGCGAGCTCGCCAAAGGCCGCGGTAAGCGCCAGCAGGGCCAGTCCCGGGAAGAGATAGGCCGGGTCGTCGCGGATCAAGCTCATCACACACGTCAACGCGACAACCACACCGGTCAGGACACCGAGCGCTCGTCCACGGCGCCGTGGGGCCTGCACCCACAGCCCCGTCACCGGCGCCAGCACCGCCACAGTAAGGCCGGCGAGGGTCAGGGCTCGGCCCAGCCAGCTCGCCGGGGAAGCGCCGCCCGGCATGCCCTCGCCGACCGTGCCCGTCAGATACACCGAGAACACAAACGTCACGACGATCGCGCTCATACCAGTGTTACCGCAGTCCCACAAAGCCCAGGCGATAACCCTGGATCGGTCGGACATGCGCGAACCCACTGCGGGGTTGCTCATGCCGGGCACTCTATCGGTCCGCGGGACGGTGCCCTGTCCGTCGTTCGCGGCGGGCAGCGTGTTGTCTACCATTGCGGCATGCCAGTTCCCCCACCCCGTCCGGACGCCCGAGCCGTCGTCACCGGCGCCTCCCAAGGCATCGGTGAGGCATTGGCGACCGAACTCGCTGCCCGTGGCTACAGCCTGATCGTGACCGCACGACGAGAAGAGGTGCTGACCGAGTTGGCGGCGCGCCTCGTCGAGCGCTACGGCGTCACCGTGGAGGTGCGCGCGGTCGATCTCACCGACGAGATGGAACGCGACATCCTCGCCGACGAATTGGCCGGGCGGGATATCTCGATCCTGTGCAATAACGCCGGAACGGCCACCTTCGGACCCGTGGCCACCCTCGACCCCGCCGGCGAGAAGTCCCAAGTCCAGCTCAATGTCAATGCGGTACATGACCTTACGCTGGCTGTGCTGCCGGGGATGATCGCCCGCGGTGCCGGCGGAATCCTGATATCCGGTTCGGCGGCGGGCAATTCGCCCATTCCGAACAACGCCACCTACGCCGCGTCGAAGGCGTTTGCGAACACCTTCAGCGAGTCACTGCGCGGTGAGGTGCGCAAGGCCGGCGTGCATGTGACGGTGCTGGCGCCGGGGCCCGTGCGCACCGATCTGCCCGACCCTTCGGAACGCTCGCTGGTGGAAAAACTCATCCCCGACTTCCTGTGGATCGACACCGAATACACCGCCAAGGTGTCACTGGATGGCTTGGTACACAACAAGATGCGGGTGGTCCCGGGGCTGACGTCCAAAGCCATGTCGGTCGCCAGCGGGTACGCGCCCCGCAGTATCGTCTCGCCGATCGTCGGTGCGGTGTACAAGAAGCTCGGCGGCGAGTAACAGACTCAACGGCGTCGGCGGCGACCGGTACCGAAAATGCTGCGGGTGATCTCGCGGCCGATGACGGTGCCCGCCGAACGCAGTGCGCTCTTGACGGCCGGATTGTCCATCATCTTGTCGAACATGCCCGGCTCCTCGCGTTGCGCCGGCGCTGGCATCGGCGGCACCTCCACCTGCTGTGGGAGCGGTGGCAGATCAGCAGGCGCGGGTGCGGCGGGAGGCGGGGGTGGTGGCGCCAGCGTTGCGGCCAACCGCTCATAGGCCGAATCGCGGTCGATGGTTTGGCCGTACTCGGCCTGCAGCGGACTGGCTTTCGCGGCCGCGGCGATCGCGTCGGGACCGATGGTGTCCATCAATGACCGGGGTGCACGCATCCGGGTCCAAGCCACCGGTGTCGGCGCGCCCCGCTCGGAGAGCACCGTGACGATCGCCTCGCCGGTACCCAATGACGTCAGCGCCGACTCCAGGTCGTAGACATCGGTTTTCGGGTAGGTCCGAACGGTCTTGCTGAGCGCTTTCTGATCGTCGGGGGTGAACGCCCGCAGCGCGTGCTGGATACGTGCACCGAGCTGCGACAGAACATTATTGGGGATATCGGTCGGCAACTGCGTGCAGAAGAAGACGCCGACGCCCTTTGAGCGAATCAGTTTGACGGTCTGTTCCACCTGCTCCAGGAACGCTTTGGAGGCATCAGTAAACAGCAGGTGCGCCTCGTCGAAGAAGAAGACCAGTTTTGGCTTTTCGATATCGCCGACTTCGGGCAGGAACGTGAACAGATCGGCAAGCACCCACATCAAGAACGTCGAGAACATCACCGGCCGGGCGGCCTGATTACCGAGCTCGAGCAGCGTGATGATGCCCCTGCCCTGGGCGTCGACCCGCATCAGATCTTCTGGCCGCAGTTCCGGTTCACCGAAAAACGTATCTGCGCCTTCGGCTTCCAAATTCACCAGCGCCCGCAGGATGACCCCTGCCGTCGTCGGGGACACCGCACCAAGTGCTTTGAGCTGGGGCTTGCCCTCATCGCTGGTGAGGAATTGGATGACCGAGCGTAGGTCTTTGAGGTCGAGTAGCGCATAGCCCTGCCGGTCGGCCCAGTGAAAGATCAGGCCCAGGGTGGATTCCTGGGTGGCGTTGAGCCCCAACACTTTCGACAGCAGAATGGGGCCGAAGCTGGTGATCGTCGCCCGGATCGGCACACCGATACCAGAGGTGCCCAGTGACAGAAATTCCACCGGATATGCCGTCGGGGTCCAGTCGTCCCCGGTGTCGGCAGCCCGTTGGGCCGTCTTCTCCCCCGGCGTGCCGGGACGCGACAGTCCGGACAGATCACCCTTGACGTCAGCCATCAGCACAGGCACCCCGGCAGCAGACAGCTGCTCGGCGATCACCTGCAGCGACTTTGTCTTTCCGGTGCCGGTGGCGCCGGCCACCAGGCCGTGGCGGTTGACAGTGGCCAGCGGAATGCGGACGTGGGCGGCCGGATCGGCCACACCGTCGACGACGACCGAACCCAGTTGCAGTGCGGGACCATCGACGGCGTAACCCGCGGCGATTTTCTGCGACGGTGTCAACGGTGGCCCGGCGGGCGCGGAATCGGTGCTCATCTTTGAGAGCTCACAGACGCGGTCCTCCTGGCGGGTTTTCTGGATCCAGCAATCCACGCACATTACTTGGCAAAGTTCACGCAGGCGGGTGTGGGCGCGCGCGGCAGATTGCGGGCGAATACTGTTGAACCCCGTGCGCGAAGAATTGGTATGGATCGACTGCGAGATGACGGGGCTCGATCTCGGTTCAGATCGCCTCATCGAAATCGCGGCCCTGGTGACCGACGCCGACCTGAACATCCTCGGTGACGGTATTGACGTGGTCATTCACACCGATGACGCCGCACTGGACGGAATGGTCGAAATCGTCACGCGGATGCACACCCGGTCGGGGCTGATCGACGAGGTCAAGACATCCACCATCGATGTGGCTACCGCGGAGACCGCGGTGCTGGACTACATCCGCCAACACGTCAAAGCGGCCAAGACCGCGCCGCTGTGCGGTAATTCGATCGCCACCGACCGGGGCTTCATCGCCCGCGATATGCCCGCGCTCGACGACTTCCTGCACTACCGGATGATCGACGTCAGCTCTATCAAAGAACTGTGCCGCCGGTGGTACCCGCGCATCTACTTCGGTCAGCCGGAAAAAGGCCTCGCCCACCGCGCGCTGGCCGATATCCATGAGTCGATCAACGAGTTGAAGTACTACCGCCGTACCGCGTTCGTCGCCCCTCCCGGACCCTCTACCAGCGATATTGCGGCTGTAGCCGCCGAGCTCGGACCGCCGGCGGCAACGCACGAGTGAATGGATTCGGCCACAGGCGGTCGGACCGGTTAAGATCGACCACGCTGCACGTCGGGTCAGCCCGAATTCAGCAATGGTGGCTGTAGTTCAGTTGGTAGAGCACCAGGTTGTGATCCTGGCTGTCGCGGGTTCGAGTCCCGTCAGCCACCCCACCAGGTCAGGGGGCGTTTTCGCCCCCTGACCTTTTTTATTATCCCGACGCGCCTGCCGCGGAACGCGATGTTGTCTTTTTCGACGCCCCAGGTGAGGTCTGTTGATGGTCGGTTGCGCTTCGCGCCGCAGCGCCCGCAGGCACCCGCTTCGGGGCCGCATTGCTCTTACGACTGCCCACCCCACCCGCGCTAGCCGCAGCGGATGTCTTTGTTGCCGCGGGAGATTCGGCCGGGTTGCGGCTACTCTTCGCCGCCGCAGCTCTCGGCGCTGGCGACGTGCCGCTGGCTGTCGCGTTTCGCTCAACCGCGGCGGCAACGCCGACTGCCGCCGGTACCTTGGCGGCCGAGGCCCCGCCGAGCAGTGCACCGACGGCCTGCACGACGTACGTCACCGCCGAGACGGCGATCTGAAAGAGCGCCCTCGGCACGATCAACAGCAGACTGATCACCTGCCGCCCCACGATCAGCAGCTGGTCCAGGAAGTTGTTGGCCGGCACGAAGGGGGTGACGTCGAATGGTTCCGCCGTACCGTCGGCGAGGTCCTCGATCAGGTCTTCGACGGTGTCCACCGCCG
Organism: Mycobacterium sp.; assembly: GCF_965229105.1. Classification (GTDB taxonomy): domain Bacteria; phylum Actinomycetota; class Actinomycetes; order Mycobacteriales; family Mycobacteriaceae; genus Mycobacterium. The sequence goes on along the minus strand of NZ_OZ245858.1, from coordinate 2,656,343 downwards.
GCTTGGGCGTCCAATCGGTGTGAAAGATCCCGAAGTTGTCCTCGTCGTCGAAGGCGCCGGTGTTGGTGTCGCGCGTGGTGTAGATGAAGATCGGCCCGGCCCCGTCGACACCCTGCCAGGACACCACGAAGTCGTGGATAAAGGCGGCCTGCTGCGCTTGCGAGATCTGCGGGTTGGTCGGCAGACCGTATTCGGTGGCCCAGATCTTCAACGCCTCGTCACCGTGGGCATCCATCAGTGCCCGGATCGCCTTCACCTGATTCAACGGCGAATTCGTGACGTCCTCCCCCAGCGAGAACGGCAGCGTGTAGTGGTACGGGTGAAACGACAAAGCATCGAAGTTGCCCTGTGCGCCCGCGTCATACATCTGCGCGAGGAACGTCTCCGGTTGCAGTGAGAGTCCGGGGATCGTCGACACCGACCCCAGCACGCCGGCGATCACCACCGCGTTCGGGTTGCTCGCCTTGATCGCCGGGTAGGCGGCTTTGAGCATCGCCGTGTAGGCCGCGGCGTCGATCGGGTTATAGAACAGCGAGCCGTTGGGCTCATTCCACACCTCGTAGGCGTCGATCTCACCGATGGTGTCGTCCTTGTAGCGGTCCGCCACGGCTGCGGCGAACCGGGCGTAGTCGGCGGGGTCGGAGTGCCCGTTGATCGGGAAGCCGGCCCATGCCGGGGTCCCGGAGATCGCGCCGACGATGTTCATCCCGCGCTCGCTAGCGGCGTGCACGACGTAGTCGAGCTTGGTCCAGTCGTAGTCCTCGTTGTCCGCCGGCTGGGTGTAAATCCAGGGCACCGCAATGCGAATATCGTTGACGCCCATGCCTTTCAGCCGATCAAGCGTGGCGTCGATGTCCGCGTCGGACAACCTGTAGAGATTAGAGTCGGCGATGCCCAAGGTGGTCGGCGTCTCGTCGATCGCCCCGGTCAGCACGACGGGGAGGTGCAGCGCCCTGGCCACCACGGCGGTCGGGTGCGCGAGGGTGTTGCTTGTGGTCGCGGCGCATATCACCGCGGCGCTGAGGCTGACGACCGCAACTCGACGCAGCGCGGGTGAAGTGAATCCAGACATTGCGCGCAACCCCCCGGTCAGCCTTGCGCAAATGTGCGCTGCCAGAACCGTAGTCCGCGCGGTGGTCAGATGTTCGCGTTACCCGCGCGCCACTGCTCCCACGGGACGTTCCAGTCGCCAAGACCATCGACACCGGGCAAGACGGAGCCAACAGTGTTGACCACCTCGACGATATCGCCGCGTTTGGTGTTGTTGTAGAACCACTGCGCGTTACTGGTGCTGACGTTCAAACACCCGTGACTGACATTCGAATAGCCCTGACTGCCCACCGACCACGGCGCGGCGTGAACGTAGATACCGCTGTAGGACATCTGGGTGGCGTAGTCGACCTCGGTCCGATATCCGTTGGGCGCGTTGGACGGCACACCGTAGGTCGATGAATCCATCACCATGTGCGAGAACCGATCACCGATGATGTAGGTGCCGTTATTGGTCGGAGTGCTGTTCTTGCCCATCGAGATGGGCATGGTCTTGACCACCTCACCGTTGATGCGGACGGTCAGCGTCTTGGTGTTGTCGTCGGCGGTGGCAATCACCTCGTCACCGATGGTGAAGTGCGTGGTGACGTTCTCCTGGCCGAACAGGCCGTCGCCCAGGTCAACGCCGTAGGTGTTGACCGCAACGTCGACGGTGGTGCCCGGCTTCCAGTAGTTCTGTGGCCGCCAACGGACTTCGCGGTTGCTCAGCCAATAGAACGCACCATCGACCGCCGGTGTGGTGGTCACCTTGATGGCCCGCTCGGCCGCTGCGCGATTGGGGATGTTCTCGTCGAACCGCACCGCGATCGGCTGTCCGATACCGACCGTCTCACCGTCGTTGGGCATGACGTAGGGCATGGTCAGGTTTTCCGGCGAATGCGTCTCGAACGTCATCTGCCTGCTGGTGACGCCACCAAGGCCCAGCGACTGTGCGCTGAGGGTGTAGCGCTCGTTGTACCCCAGCGGTTCGGAGGTCGACCACGTCAGGCCGTCCTTGCTCAGCTTGCCCGGCACCGTGGTGCCGTCCTGGTTGGTCATGGTCACCGCCCCCAGAACGCCATCTTCGGCGGTGACGGTCACCGGTTGGTCGACAGAGACTCCAACGGCGCCGTTGGTGACCGACGCGGCCAGCTTGGGTACCAGCAGGTCACCGAACGGCGTTCCCTTGTCGGAGATGACCTGCGGTGCCGGCGGAGCAGAGTTGGTGGTGCATGCACTCATGCCCAAGACGACGGCAGGCAGCAGCACCAAAGCCGCCAACCAGGGCCGATAGCCTCGCCGACGGGTCACGGAACGGACCTGCGACATACTTTGCTCCACCTCGTCAAACGGACCGCCAACCAGCAATCTTGGCAATAGTCTAAGGGCACATGGACACCGAACGCGACTACAGCGTCACGGGTCTCCAGCTGCTGCTAAGTGTACGGATTTCGCCGGGAACGCTCGGGCCTGTTATCGTCTCACACGCAGTTGACGCGCCGTTAGCTCAGTTGGTAGAGCAGCTGACTCTTAATCAGCGGGTCCGGGGTTCGAAACCCTGACGGCGCACCACCCAAAAACCCTGCTTTGGCGGGGTTTTTGTCATTTCTGCGCAGTCGTCGCGAGCCGCACTCCCCCATCGGGTGACCCAGGTCAAGTCGTCACCTTTTGTTCAGACCCCAAACAGACCTGAGGTGGGCGCAATGGCCGGCGGGAGCCAAATCCCCTCATACGCTGCCGACGCGGGGGCGTAGATCCGCAGATAGACGCTGAATCCGCCGGCGGGCACCTGCAGCCAGTTCGCTCCGGAATCGCCTGGGTCCTGCGGGGAGAGGATGACATCGATCGACCCGTCCGGCCGCGTGATCAACTGCCCGTTGCTGTACACGTTCGGAGTCGTCGAATTCACCAGCTGCCCAGCGCTGTTGTACACCGTGAGTGACCAGAATCCGCCGGCATCGACAGGGGGCGCCTGCCCGGGTGCGAAATGCAGGACATAAGTCCTATTGCCGTTCAGCGGTAGGTAATTCGCGTCCAGCATGCCCGGGTAGTACAGCGCCTGGTCCGGGGTGTTGGCGACCAAACCGACGTAGGCCACCCCCGCGCGGTAGAGGTAGTTGGTGCCGAAGTCGCCGATCTCGGGTCGGGTGACGGCCCAGCCATGGTGCTGGATCGCCGACACCGCCTGAATAACGTCGGTTAATGGGGGAAGCAGGATGGCGGTCACTTGGACCGCCATCGCCGCGGCCAGCTGTGACAGCGGGCCGAGACGGTCACCGACCTGCAGGGCTATCGTCGGATCGGTGGGGTCCGGCCCGACGCCGATCAGGGCCAGATTGGCCAGTTCCGCGGCATCCTGCTGAGGCGGGTACGGCGGATTCTGGGTGATCGCGGTACTGATGGCGTTGAGCACGGAGATCGGCGACAGGTAGGCCGCCGGGATCACCGCATTGTTGACGGAGGTCGCCCCGGTCGCAGTCAGCGTCCACTGATGCATCAGATCGACCACCTGCTGCTGGTCGGCTGGCGTGGCTTCAACGCGTCCGAGCAACAACTCGCTGGAATAGTCGACGAGTACGGTCTGTGCGCCCGGGACAGCCACCTGCTTTCCGATCCATGTGATGGCGTATGTACCAGGCCCCAACCCCCCTATCGGATTCGCCTCGGTGGGGTTGGACGAGATGTAGTTGTCGACATTGATGTAGGGGTCGGTCAGCTGAAAGCTGTAGTACCGGTCGCCCATATCCGGGATGGACAACACCACCGGTCCATTACTGAGGTCGAGTGAGGCCAACGAGTAGAGCACGTTGACGTTCGGATGAGATCCCCCGCCGATCGCCTTCCAGAACGGGGCCGCATCCGGGGAGGCGAAGGTGGTGTTCAGGTTGAGAGTGTTCAACGGGCCAAGGAGTGCCTGGACGCGTTGTACGGCCAGCAATGGATAGCCGTAGATGTAGGCCTGCACGGCAAGGAGCGCCGCCCTTACCGGACCCATCGGCAAAGTGATGCCACCGATCTGCGTGGTCGGCACGACGGCGGCCGGCGCGACCGTCAGCGGCGTGGCCACGGTTTTCACGCCGGTCGCGACGACTCTGGGCGAGAGTCGCGCCGAAGAAGCAGCCCCACCGAATTCAGGTGGGCTTGCCAGCCCTCCACTTGAGGTTCTCGGCGCCGAACCGTCACCGGTGTCACCAACGTCCGCCTGCGCCGCGGCGGTGGCCGGCGTATGCACGACCACCGACTGGCCGCTGAGCGAAACCACCGACGCTGCGCCTGGTCCGGAACCACGCCCACCGGAACGCACCTCAATGCCACCCGCGGACGGTCCTGCAACTACGGGGCTGACGCGCGCGCCTGATCGTGACGCACCCCGCGCCGGAGATGGCGACGACGACGCAGGCCCCGCGCTTGAGTCGGCCGACCCCGCCGAACCGGTGGTGTCAGCGAGCGCCACCGCAGTCGAGGCGAACAAGGCACCCACACCCAACGCCACCGCCAACGCACCCACACGCCCCACGTAACGGGCATAGCCGGGACTGGCACCACGAGAGGCGAGCTTGGAAACCGAGAGGGGGTACGCGGTCATGGATCACCATTCCTCGGGGCAGAAAAGTCTCGGAGACTCGTGTTGCCCGGCGGGTACTTCCGCACCGGCCGTGCGGATGTCACCTGCTTAGTTTGCGTTTCAACATCGATTCCTGCACTTCTCACTATCGCGCGAGAGCCCTCGCAGCGGAGCTCTTTCCGCAGGACGGTGGAAGGTTTACCGGATCGAACAGGATGGCCGCGACAGGAATAGTCCGACGGTCGCAATTTTCTGCATGCCGAATTTGTTGCGGACCGCACCGATGATGGGCCAGCAATTCTCACCGAGGTCGCCGCGCCGGGTCCATTTTTCGACGGCGCGTGGACGAGGTCGAGGAGCCTACGGATTCGGAGATAAGGATGAATGAGGCCCACACCTCGAGAGAAATGATCAGAGGAGTGGGGTTAATAGTGAAGAAACCCTAAATAATGGCGATACGCCCCCTCTGAAAAGAGGGGGCCTACCGTCAGTTGCGGATGTCACTCAGACGAGTTGCTGCCCGATTTAGCTGTCGTCCTCTTGGAGCCCGCAGCGCCGCTGTGCTTGCCGGTCTTGGGGCTGTCGCTGCCACCGACGGACTTGCTGCCCGTGGAGTTGTCGCCCGGTGTGGCGCTGCTGCCACCAGCTGAACCGCTGCCTTTGACGTCAGCCGGCGTGGAACTGCTGCCCCCAACGGAATTGTCGTTGGATGTGGCGGCCTGGTCCTCATCGGTCGCCGCAGCCGAGACGTTCCGCGCCGCAGCAAGTGCCTTTGGTGCCTGGGCAGGCGCCGCCGCAGCCGGCGGCGCGGGGTTCGCCGTCGCAAGAGCCCCCTTGATCGTCTGCACGACCGTGGAGATCTCTGTGCGGATACTCGGGACAAATGCCGAGATCGGAGCCGGTGCGGGGACACCCACCCCGACAGTCAGAGCGGTCAGTACGCCGGGAAGACCGGTGGGACCGAAGAGCCCGTTGACGGCTGCGTTCCATGCCCCTTCGGCAGGGTTCGGCTGGCTCAGCGCGGCGATCGTGTTCTGCACGGTCTGCACTAGCGAACCGAGCACGACCAGGGGCCGGTTGATCGACGCGGTGATCATGTCGGGCGCCAGCGCGGCAACCGCGGTGACCACTGCCACGGCGCGGGTGATGACGCCCGTCGCGACGTAGATCCCTGAGTTCAGAGCAGCCTGGCCCGCCACCTGAATGGCTTGGCTCAACGTGTTGATTGCGGCGGGAATGTTGAGGGTCAGCAGGTAACCGGTGGCATTCCAGAATCCTTCGCTGAGTGCGAGTGCGCTGGTCCCCAGACCCTTGACCGAGTTGTACAGATAATCAGACCCGTTGAAGCCCAACTGACTGATGATCGGCAGACCGTCGGCGATGATCTGCGGAATGAGGCCTGTCTTTTTCAAGGTCGACCACGGGCCGGGCAGCGGTACCGGACCAGCGTCAAGGAATGTGTAGGTATTCAACACACCCGCGCTCAGCAATAACTCTGAGATGGGGTTGTCGAAACCGCTCAACGCAATCTGCTGAACCGACGGCACGTGAGGCGCGGGCAAATGGACGTCGGCCTGAGGGACCGGCGTCATAGCGATGGCACTTGCCCCGACTACCGCGGCGACTCCCGCAATGAGGTGTGAACGTAGTGAGATTTGCATTTCGCAGTCCTTTTGATGTGTCGACAGTGACGAGGTCAACATAGCTGAGAAAAACCTGAGAAAAACCAATATTGGCGCTTCCGTCATATTTGCTCCGGGACGACACCCCCGACGGATACGTGTCCGCAGCGTTGATGCGTGGTGGCCTGCCGCCCTTCGACATGCCTCGAAGCGACGGCGCTACCGCCGAGCAGACCATCGCCGCCGCGCAGGTCCACCTCGCCTACAGCGACCCGCTTCACGACGAAGCCGACGATGTAGTGCGCCGCGCCGTCACGGTGTCTCGCTACCTCACTGGCTGGGCCAGTCCAGCTGCGCGCCGACAACACCTCACACGCCGGGTGACGACACCTGTTGGTCTGGTGACGGTCCAGTTAGGCCATCCGAGCGGTAGTCGTATTGCCGATTCCTGATATGGGCGTAAATAGTTGGCGACGGCACGCATGTCGGCGGGACGGCCATGCTTTTCGGGCACCTGCACAGCGAACGTCAATAAGTCGAGCAACATTCGAGTATTTGCCTCGCCTGGATCGACACCACCTGCGGGTTTCCTGTGCCGGACCAGACCTTTATGTGCTGGTGAGGCCCGCACGGGTGACCGCGGAAGGTACTTTCGGGTCATACCCGCGGTAACGGATACCCCGCGTGTCGGACAAGATTAGTCACTCTTCCAGCACAGATCTAGCTGGGAGCTGTTAGCATCTAGTTAGCTGAACTTCCGCGCTAGCGGAGCAACCAGTAATCACGTAACGGATCGAGGGCTTAGCCAATGCCGATGACAATGTGTCATTGCGGGGTAGGCGCATCGAATGCCCACGTGCACACCGACGTAACTGCGCAAGCATCGGAACCCGGCCCGTCGTATGTGCACAGTTGTAGCCGAATCGGCTTACGTGCCAACCCGCCCACGTCATGGCTGTCACCCAGCGGCTGGTTTCGCCGCCGCTGATTCAGCGAAGCCGTTTTGGCGCAGCGATCAGCTGTTGCGGATTCTGCGGATGACGATCACCACAGTCACCAGGCCCACCCCGACCAGCGAGGCCGCCACCGCAGGCTTCTTCACGAAATTCACGATGCCCGCTTTGACGTCGTCTGCGATCCTGCGCGGATTCGCCCGAACCGCGAGCGAGTCGACCGTCGCGGCCAGCTGATCGCGGGCAGCATCGATCTCCTGCTTGATGACATCGGGATCCCGGTCCGCCACGATTCCTCGCTCTCCTCGCCATCGCTACCGGCGCCGCCTGCGTGGGCTGGTCGCTCAGTTTGCCGCCTTGCGGAACTACCCTAGATCAGCCCGGCCCCGTACCGCTGCACCGGTAGGACGAGGCCTGACCACATGAGCCGAAAGGAAAAGCGTTGACCGACACTGCGCGACTCGCTGAGGGCGATAAGGCCCCCGCATTCAGCCTCCCCGATGCTGATGGCAACACGGTGAAGTTGGCCGACTTCAAGGGCCGCAAGGTCATCGTCTACTTCTACCCGGCCGCGTCGACACCAGGGTGCACCAAGCAGGCGTGCGACTTCCGCGACAGCCTCGCCCAGCTCAACGAGGCCGGGTTGGACGTCATCGGAGTGTCACCGGACAAGCCGGAGAAGCTGGCGAAGTTCCGCGACGCCGAGGGTCTGACCTTCCCCCTGCTCTCCGACCCCGACAAGTCGGTGCTGGCCGCCTGGGGTGCGTTCGGCGAGAAGAAGCTCTACGGCAAGACCGTGCAGGGCGTCATCCGGTCGACGTTCGTCGTGGACGAAAAGGGCAACATCGAAGTGGCGCAGTACAACGTCAAGGCCACCGGCCACGTCGCCAAGCTGCGTCGCGACCTATCGGTCTAACCCCGCCAAAGCTTCCAGCAGAAGTGCCTCTGCGGTGGCGGCGCGTTCGAGCACCCCAAGGTGAAGGCTCTCGTTGATGCTGTGGGCCTGCGTATTTGGATCTTCGACGCCGGTCACCAAGATCGTCGCCGCCGGGAACGCATCGGCGAATTCGGCGATGAACGGGATGGATCCGCCCACCCCGGTGTCGACCGCGTCGACTCCCCACGCTTGGCGGAACGCCACGCGGGCGGCGTCATACACCGGGCCGGTGGCATCGATGGCGTACGGCTGACCTGAATCGCCAGGCGTGACCGTCACGTGGGCTCCCCACGGGGCGTGCTCTTCCAGATGCTTGCGGAGCAGCTCGAGATGCGCGACGGCATCGCCGCCGGGGGCGATCCGCATGCTCACCTTCGCGCGGGCACGGGGTATCAACGTGTTCGAGGACGCCGCAATGGACGTCGTGTCGATGCCGATGATGGTGATCGCGGGTTTGGCCCAGAGTCGTTGCGGCACCGAACCGGAGCCGATCTCTTGGACGCCGTCGAGCATGCCGGTGTCCGCGCGCACCCGCTCCGGGGTGTAATCCACCTCGCTGGCAGTGCCGACGTGCAGACCCGCCACCGCGACATTGCCGTCGTCATCGTGCAGGGTGGCGAGCAACCGGACCAGTGCTGACACGGCGTCGGGCACCACACCGCCCCACATGCCCGAATGCAGGCCGTGATCGAGTGTCTCGACCTCGACCACACAATCGGCCATCCCCCGCAGCGATACCGTCAGCGAGGGGATCTCGGTGCTCCAGTTGTCGGAGTCGGCGATGACGATGACGTCGGCGGCCAGCAGATCTTTGTGAGCGGTCAGCAGCTTGCCCAATGACGGCGAACCGGACTCCTCCTCGCCTTCGACGAAGACCGTGACACCCACCGGCGGTTTACCGTCAAAGGCGCGCAACGCGGCCAGATGTGTTGCGATACCGGCCTTATCGTCGGCGGTGCCGCGTCCGTAGAGCCGGCCGTCGCGCTCGGTCGGCTCGAACGGTGCGGACTCCCACTGCGCGGGGTCGCCTTCGGGCTGGACATCGTGGTGGGCGTACAGCAGCACGGTCGGCGCCCCAGCCGGGGCGGGGTGACGGGCGATGACCGCGGGCGCGCCGCCTTCGCTGACGATGCGTACATCGGTAAAGCCGACGCCGGTGAACAGATCGGAGACTGCCTGCGCGCTGCGGTGCACTTCATCGCGCCGAGCGGGGTCCGCCCAGACCGACTGGATACGCACCAGGTCCTCAAGGTCCTTGCGGACTGATGGCAGTACCTCTTTGACACGCTCGACGAGATCGCTCATGCCTACGAGATTAATCCCCCGCGAGCAGACACAAACTGGCAGTATCTGGGCGGATTTTGTACCCGTTTGCGTCTGCTCGGCACAGAAGAGCTAGGTGGTCTCCAAGATGGCGACCGCTGCGGCCGTATCTCCCTCATGGGTCAGCGACACGTGAATCGTCACATCGACCAGATGCTCGGCGATGGCACCGGTGAGTCGGACCTTGGGCCGTCCCCACATATCGGTGACCACCTCGATATCGCGATGGATGGCCTCGGGCAGCACCGGACGCTGCGCGAAACGCGAACCCGACCACGCCTTGATGACCGCCTCTTTGGCCGCCCACCGCGCGGCGAGATGCCGCGCGGCGACCGAACTCTTATCGGCGGCGTCGCGACGCTCGCCGGGAGTGAACGTCTCGGCGAATACCGTTCCGGGCTGGTCCACCTGCTCGGCGAATTCGGGAATGGACACCAGGTCGATACCAATTCCGACTATCGACATCTGGCGACCATTCTCACGTCCGCGACCTTAGTCGATCCCCTACCCGATGTAGATGTCATCGTCCCCGAGTCGTGAGGCAGGATTCAGCAGCATCGCCGACTCCTGACGCTTCTCCGGCGAATCGTGATCGAAACGACGGTCGGCGGGCTTCTCGTACATCGGCTGACCACCGGCGATGGCCGAGGCCAGTCGACGCTGTCCGGCCACGGTCCGTTCGTTGGCCCTTGCGGTGTAGTCCGCCTGCTCTGCCGGGCTCAACGTCGCCAGGAACGCCTGCGGATGCACCAGCGCAACCAGACCCGATACGTGTCCGAATCCGAGGCTGGTGACCAGACCGGCCTTGAGCGGGAACTTCTCGCCCATCTTCAGTGTCTCGCGCACCCAGACGAAGTGACCTGAACTGGCCAACTCGTCATCGACACAGTCCAGGCTGCGGTTCGGCGGGATCACCCCGTCACGCAGGATCTGGCACAGACCCATCATCTGGAACACCGCGGCGCCGCCCTTGGCGTGCCCGGTGAGGCTCTTCTGCGACACGATGAACAACGGTGCGCCTTCGGAGCGGCCCATCGAGTCGGCGAGCCGCTCGTGCAGCTCCTGCTCGTTGGGATCGTTGGCCAGCGTCGAGGTGTCGTGCTTGGAGATGACGGCGATATCGTCGGCGCCCACTCCCAGCTTGGCCAGCGATCGGGCCAGCACCGAGTCCTTACCGCCGCGTCCGGCGCCCAGCGCGCCGAGCCCGGGAGCCGGGATCGAGGTGTGCACACCATCGGCGTAGGACTGCGCGTAGGCGACGACGGCCAGCACCGGCAGACCCATCTTCAGCGCGAGGTCACCACGGGCCAGCAGGATCGTGCCGCCACCTTGGGCCTCGACGAAGCCCAGCCTGCGCCGGTCATTGGCGCGGGAGAACTTGCCATCGCTGATGCCCTTGGCCCGCATCATCGCGGTGTCGGCGGTGGCCGCCATGTCACCGAAGCCGATGACGGCTTCCTCGGTCAGATCGTCGTAACCACCGGTCACCACGAGTTCGGCCTTACCGAGACGAATCTTGTCGACACCCTCTTCCAATGACACCGCTGCGGTGGCGCAAGCGCCGACCGGGTGGATCATCGAACCGTAGCTACCGACGTACGCCTGAATCACGTGCGCGGCAACAACGTTCGGCAGAGTCTCCTGCAGGATGTCGTTCGGCTTGTTCACCCCGAGCAGGTTGCCGTGGAACATGGTCTGCATCGACGTCAAGCCGCCCATACCGGTGCCCTGCGTGCTGGCCACCAGGCTGGGATGCACCCAGCGCATCAGCTCTGTCGGGCTGAAGCCGGCAGAGAGGAACGCATCGACGGTGGCGATCAGGTTCCACAACGCCACCCGGTCAATGGAATTGACCATGTCCGGGGTGACGCCCCAGACCGTCGGATCAAATCCGGTCGGGATCTGAGCACCGACGGTACGGGACAGCTTCGTCTTGCGCGGCACGCGAATCTCGGTGCCGGCCTTGCGAATAACCCGCCAGTCAGCGCTGTCGGGCACCGGCGTGATGATGGTGTGTTCCGGGTCGAATTCAACGAATGATCGAGCATCGGCCTCGGACGACACCACGAACGAGAAGTCCTTGTCCAGGAACACCGACACCAGAAGTGATGCCGAATGGTCCGGATCGATCGCGGCGTCCCCGACGAATTCACGGATGCCGACGCGCTCGACGACCACGTCGTGGTACTTCTCGACCAGGTCCGCCTCGTCGACGAGTTCACCGGATTCGGTGTCATACCAACCCGGCTTCGGGTCGTCCTCCCACTTGATCAGTCCGGTGGTCCAGGCCAATTCGAGGACACCGGCGGCGGACAGTTCGTTGTCGACCTCCATCTCGAAGCGGGTGCGCGATGACCCGAAGGGTCCGAGCTCGGCGCCACCGACGATGACCACCAGGTCGGCCGGGTCGACGTTGATATCGGCCCAGGCCGGCGGCGGGACCGGGGTGTACCCGCGCGGCGGTGACGGCAGAGCCGGGATGGTCCCGCTGAGATCGTCCTCGTCGGACGAGGACTCGGACGCTTCTCCTTCCATGTCCTTGCGCGCCTTGGCAGCCAGTTCGGCCATATCGATGTCGATCTCACCCAGACCGCCGGTGAAGTCGACATTGACCGGCGACGCCGCCGCGGCCACCTTGTTCTCGACAGTGCACAAGCTCAACAGCATGGCGGCCATTTCGGCCGTGCTGTAGGTAGTGACGCCGGCCTCTTCGACGGCGCTGACGATGGCGTCGTTATGCCCCATCAGCCCGGTGCCCTTGGTCCAGCCGATCAGCGCATGCGCCAAGCTGACCCGCTGCGCCCAGGACGATTCCGCACTCCAGCGGGTGACAAGGGCATCCAGTGCGGCCTTCGACTCGCCATAGGCGCCGTCACCGCCGAACATGCCGCGGTTGGGCGAGCCGGGCAGCACGACATGCAGTCGGGACGCGATATCGCGCTCGGCACCGATGTTGGACAGCCCGCCGATCAGCCGTTGCACGGCCCACAGCAGGACCTTCATCTCCATTTCGGAGCGCGATCCGGCCTCCGACATATCGCCGGCCACTCGCGGCGCCGCGAACGGGAACAGCAGCGTCGGGTTCTGCGCATCCTTGAGGTGAATCGACTGCGGCCCAAGGCTTTCAGACTGCTCACTACCCACCCAGGCCACCAGTGCGTCGATATCGGCGTAGGAGGCCATATTGGCGGGCACTACCCACAGCGTCGCGTTGAAGCGGGCGTTGTCGCGGTAGAGCTTCTTGTAGAAGCCCAGGCGCGAGTCGTCGAGCTTGGACGTCGTGGCGATGACGGTGGCGCCGCCCTCGAGGAGCTGGGCAGCCACCGATGCGGCGATCGAACCCTTCGACGCGCCCGTCACCACAGCGATCTCGTTGGTGTAGCGGCCCTTGCCCGGATTCTCGGCACCGGCGGCAATGCGGCCGAACAACGATGCGTGCACGTTGCGCCCGGCTGCGAGCGCCTTGCCCTGCCACCAGTTCGCCTGCGTGGCAACGACATGCCCCGCACCCTCGAACCGCTCAGAGAGCTTCGGCCAGTCAGCGTCGATCTCGTCTTCGTCCGCCAGCCACAGTTTGACCAGGTCTTCACGGGCACTGGCCCACCGGTCGTCGAAGACGACGGCTTTCTTCGAGTCGAATGCCGGCGCGACCAATCTCGGCCAGTCCGAGCCGAGTTCGGTCGAGACCAGGTCGATCAGTTCGGCGTCGGTGGACTTTTCCGGGGTCGACACCGGGGTATCGAGCCCGAGCTGGCCGAGGATCGTCCGCGCCGCCGAGGCCAACACGCCGTCGGGGCCGGTGACCGTTTCGGCGAACTCGGTGAGCGCCGCCGAATCCACGACACCACCAGCGGCGCCCGCCGCGGACGGCAGGGACACCGCGATCCCCTTTCGGGCCCCGACCGCAGCGACTGCACCATCGATGACCTTGTCCACCGATGCCGCGTCGGCCAGTGCACCTTCGTGCAGCCCACCGAGGCTGCCGCCTCGGACGCTGGACCCGTCGCGGGTACCAAGTGCCACCTCAGCGGTGACGTGCTTGACCCAGCCGGGGCCCAATTCCCATGTCTTGGTGACACGCTCGGCAATATAGGCCGGTCGCTTACCGGAGGGTCCGAGCACCGTGCGCAGCTGATCGTTGATCGCATCGGAGAGCACCGGTCCGAACGGCTTGTAGGTCCGCGCCAGCTTGGTGACCTGGCCCTTGAGCCCGGCCAGATCCGCTTCCGCCGCACCGTCGATGGCGCCGAGGTTCAGCTCGGAACCCAGGTCGACCAGCAGCTGGTTACGTCGCGACGATGCACCGTCGGTGATCGATTCGATGGAGTCCAGCGCCTCGATCTGATCCATCCGCATCTTCGCCGACAGTGCGATCAATGCCACGGTGGCATCGGCCGCGTCGAAAACGACATCATCGGGGCGTGGCCCACCCGACGGGGCGGCCGGCGCGGCAGCAGGTGCCGGTGCGGCCGCAGCCGACGGAGCGCTGTCGGCCGAAGCGGCGGGAGCCTCATCGACGTCAGGCTCAGGCTCGGGATCAGTGTCGTTAGCGAACAGCACTGCGGCATCGCGCTCGGAGTTGAGCACTTCGACTGTGCTGTGGGCGTATTCGGCCAACTTCAAGGTGTTGGTGGCCAGTCCGGCAACAGTCGGCGCGGACTTCACCCCGATCTCGACGAACCGCTCCACCCCGAGACCGCCAGCGGCCTCTTCGATGAACAGCAGGTCCTGGGTTTCGATCCACCGCACCGGGCTGGCGAACTGCCAGGCCAGGAGTTCGATGACGATCTTGCGGCACAGTTCCGTCGGCTTCTCGTTACGCCATGTGTCGTAGTCGGCGAGGATCTCGTCGAGCGGTTCGGCCGGTACCAGATCCCGGATCTCCTGGACGAAATCGCGGTCCAGGGTGAAGGGCCGGGGCACCAGGTTCGGGATGTAGCGCCCGACCAGCAGTGCCGGATCGGCGTCGCGGGGCATGACACGCTCGAGGCTGCGGCGGAAATCGTTGACGCCCACCCGAAGCACGCTGGAATGGAACGGCACGTCGATGCCGGGCACCAGGATGAATGACCGCTTGCCGCCGCTGATCTCACGACGACGATCGACCTCGGCCTCAAGTGCTTCCAGCCCACGGACCGTACCGGCGATCGCATACTGCGAACCGCGCAAGTTGAAGTTCACGATCTGCAGGAATTCACCGGTGCGATCAGCGATCTCGGCGACGAATGCGGTGACGTCGGCGTCGTCGAGGTCAATCTGCGACGGCCGGATCGCGGCCAGTCGGTAGTTCGATCGACCCTTCTCGTCGCGAGGCACGATGTCGTGCATGTTGGAGCCGCGCTGGAATACCACCTCCAGCAGAGCCTCCAACTGGTAGACGCCGCTGACACAGGCCAGTGCGGTGTACTCGCCGACAGAGTGGCCGCAGGCGATGGCGCCCTCGACAAAAGCACCCTGCTCACGCATCTCGGCGACCTGCGCCGCGGCGACTGTCGCCATCGCGACCTGAGTGAACTGCGTCAGGAACAGCACGCCCTCGGGGTGGTGGTAGTGCACACCGGCGGCGATCAAGCTGGTCGGGTTGTCGCGCACCACATGCAGCACCGAGAAGCCAAGCTTCTCGCGGGTGAAGACGTCGGCGTCGTCCCAGACCTTGCGCGCGGCCTTGGAGCGCGAACGCACCTCCATGCCCATGCCCTTGTGCTGGATGCCCTGGCCGGGGAAGGCGTAGACCGTCTTCGGCGCGGCCAATCGCGCGGTTGCCGACATCACCAGATCGGACCCGATGCGGGCGGAGATCTCGAGCACCTCGGCACCGAGGTCGACACCCACCCGGTCGACCCGGAAGTCGACATCATCACCGGGTTTGACCATGCCGAGGAAGCGGGCGGTCCAGCCGATCAGACGCGCGGGCGGGGTGGCCCGACCGTCGGTCGCGGTGACGACATGCTGGGCGGCAGCCGAGAGCCACATACCGTGCACGATGGGCGATTCCAGACCAGCAAGCAGCGCCGCTGCCCGGTCGGTGTGGATGGGGTTGTGGTCACCGGAGACCACTGCGAACGGCCGCATATCGACCGGCGCGGTGATGGTGACATCGCGACGGCGCCTGCGCGGGGTGTCAGTGGCGTTATCGGAGACCGCACCGCCGGCCCGCAACGGATCGGTGAGCTCGGCGGCACCCGTGCGTCCGCGGATCGCGAAACGCTCTTCGAGGGTGGCGATGATGCGGCCGTCGGCAGCTCCCCCTTCTCTAACGGTGACTGAGACCGGAACAACCCGGCCGACCTCGGTGTCGTAGGCAACGGAAGCGGTTGCGGTGACGGTCAATTGAGACGGAACCGTCGGCAGCGTATCGACCAGTTCTGCGGCGTGATCCAGGTGCACCAGGCTCAGCAGACCCTCGATCACCGGGAACCCGGAATCGGTGACGGCCGAACCGATCGCGGAGAAGACCGCCGGCCAGCAGCGGCCGACCAGTGCGTCGGGCACGACAGTCAGCGTCGGGGCCAGCGGCGAACCGAAGGTGGCGGTGACGCCGGTGTGATCGGCCACTCGCTCCGGATCCCAGTCGACCGTGACGGTGACAGCTCCGTCAACCGCGACGGGCAGGGCCTCCGGTCCGTCGACACCGGCGGCGATCGCGAGCACCGACCGCATGGCGGCGGAGGCGTCGTCGGTGGAGACCACCGGGGCGCCGCCGTCGACAGTGGTGGCCGGCAACGTGAACCTGATGTCGATCCAGGTATCCGAGAGCGGCACGCTCAGCACGACCTGATCCGCGGAGACGGCTTCAAGCCGGGCACCGGTGGAATGGTCTGTGGCTGTTAGCTTTCCAGTGCTATCCGCACTTCCATGGACCTGCCAGCTTGCCGGGTCGGCGATCCGATGCACCGGGTTGGACGCAGTGCGACCGGCCCACAGCACGTCGGGCGCGTCGAGTACCAAGGCGAGCGGGCCGGACACGTCGGTGCGGCTCTGCAGGCGCGAGATCACCTGTGTCGGTTGGATACCTGCGGTCTGCGCCTGGTCGATGGCGGCCTGCTCGAAACGGTCCAGCAGGTCACCGACGGGCTCGTCGACGACGGTGATGCCGGCGACCGCGGCAGTGCCCGGGATGATGCATACCTGGTCGGCGGTGTAGCGGGCATCGTGGGCCTGCCACAGCGAGTCGCTGCGCCACCAACGGCGAACGTCCTTGTCGATGACGGGCACGAAGTTGACGGGCTTGCCCAGTGTCTTGCACAACGTGATGAAGAAGGGGACGTCGGCCGGGTGCAGGATGACGCTGTCGACATCCGGGTACCTGGCGCTGACAGCGGCGATGGCCTGCTCGGGGTTCTCCAGCAGAGCCTCACCGGATTCGGTTGCGCCGAAAAGGGTTTCGATCGGACCGTAGTCAAGGGTGTTCAGCCGCGACTCGACGCGCTGCAGCATTTCGGTGAAGCGGTCCCGCCAGCTGATATCCAGCCACGGCGAGTCTGCCTTCTTGGTGTCGGCGGTGGAATCGCCTGCACCGATGGCCAGTTCGACGTAGCGCCGCAGCCACTGCCCGTAGGTCATCTCGGCGACATCGCCGAAGTACGGCTTGGCGGTCACGGCCATCGCCGCGATGATCTCCTCGCGGCGCGCGGCAACTGCCTCGGCGTCACCGGCGACATCGTCGAGCAGGCGGCCACAGCGCGATGCGGCGTTGTCGATCTCGTGGATATCGGCACCGAGCTGGCTGCGCCCGGATGCCATGCCGCCCTGCGCCTTACCGGCGCCAACCCAGACATCGGTACCAACGGTGTCGACCAGGAGCTGCTTGACCGCGGGTGAGGTGGTGGCCTCCAGGGCGGCCATCGTCGCAGTGCCGACCAGGATGCCGTCAACGGGCATCAGCGGGTAGCCATAGGCCGCTGACCAGCGACCGGACAGGTAGTCGGCGGCTTGCTCGGGTGTGCCGATACCGCCACCGACGCACACGGTGATGTTGGACCGGCTGCGCAGCTCGGAGTAGGTGGCCAACAGCAGGTCGTCAAGGTCCTCCCACGAGTGGTGGCCGCCGGCGCGACCGCCTTCGACGTGGACGATGACCGGCTTGGTCGGGGCTTCGGCAGCAATACGGATGACCGAGCGGATCTGCTCGACGGTGCCGGGCTTGAAGCAGATATGGCTGATGCCGATCTCGTTGAGCTCGTCGATCAGGTCGACGGCCTCTTCGAGCTCGGGGATACCGGCGCTGACAACCAGGCCGTCGATCGGCGCACCGGCCTGACGGGCCTTCTGCACCAGGCGCTTTCCGCCCACCTGCAGCTTCCACAGGTACGGGTCGAGGAACAGCGTGTTGAACTGCACCGCGCGACCCGGCTCCAGCAGCGAAGTCAGCTCCGCGATGCGATCGTTGAAGATCTGCTCGGTGACCTGACCGCCACCGGCCAGCTCGGCCCAGTGACCGGCATTGGCCGCGGCGGCGACAATCTTGGCATCGACCGTCGTCGGCGTCATACCCGCCAACAACATCGGCGAGCGCCCGGTCAGCCGGGTGAACTTCGTTGACAGCTTGACCGAACCGTCGGGCAGGGTGACCAACGACGGCGCGTAGCTCGACCACGGGCGCGCCACCTCGGGCACGGCGCCGATGGTGAACAGGTTGCGCTGGCCGCCGCGGGTGGCAGCGGGCACGATGCCGATGCCGAGTCCGCGGATCACGGGAGCGGTCAGCCGGGTGAGGATGTCACCGGGGCCGAGATCGAGAATCCACTTGGCTCCGGCGTCATTGAGTGCGGTGATCTCTTCGACCCAGTCCACCTGGCGCACCAGGATCGCCTCGGCCATCTCACGGGCGAGTCCGACGTCGATACCGACCGCCTCGGCCCAGCGGCCGACGATATCGATACCGTCGGACAGGCGCGGGGTATGGAAACCGACCTCGACCGCAACCGGGTCGAAGACGGGCGCGAAGACGGCGCCGCCGCGCAGCTTGGACTTGCGCTCGGCCTCTTCCTTCTCGGCGATCTGCTGGCAGTACAGCTCGAAGCGGGACAGCTGCTCGGGGGTGCCGGTGATGACGACGGACCGCCGGCCGTTGCGGATCGACAGCACGGGCGGCAGCACCGTCCGCACGTCCTGGGAGAACTCTTCGAGCAGTGCATAGATGCGTTCGGGGTCGGCGTTGGTCACCGACACCATCGGCGGCTTATCACCGAGGACCGAGATACCGCGGCGACGGGCCACCAAGGTGCCTGCCGCGCCGATCAGCTGAGCCAATGCGAGTAGCTGGACGTCCTGTGCGCCATGGGCCGCCAGCGCCGCGACAGCCAGCACACCCTGCGAATGCCCGGCAACGGCCACCGGCGGATATTCGGCCAGGTCCATGCCCTGGCGCTTCAACGCCCGGACGGCGGCGATCTGGGTGAGCAGCACGCCCGGAACCGACACTGCCGCAGACGTCAGCTGCTTGGCGCTCGGCACGGGCTCCTCAGCGGCCAGCGCGCGCACCCAGCGCAGCGGCTCGAAGCCGATGGGCCGCACCACGACGAGCTCGCGCGCGACGGGCTCCAGCAGCAGATCTGCCTCACCGGCCAACGTCGCCAGTTCCGACTCGATACCTGCCGAGGACACCAGTTCTTCTAGGGTCTCCAGCCAGGCACTGCCCTGGCCGCCGAAGGCGACGGCGTAGGGCTCACCTGCGGTCAACCGGTCAACCAGGGCGTGGGTAGTGTTCGCGGGCTCGGCAGCGCTGCCATGCGGGGTGGTGGAACCGTCAGCAACTCTGTCGTGCTCGAAAATCGTCACCTTGTATATCTCCCTAGTGCTTTTCGGTGTTGCTTTTAAGTCAGTGTTCTTGTGGCCCGGCGATGTGCCGTTGGGGCCAACGTTTGATAACTACGTCTGAGAACTGCGTTTCCGACCTGCGCGGCCTTGCGGAGGTAGTCGGTGATTCACCGTCGAATCAGTCCTGGCGTCCTGGCGTCTCGTGCGGCCTCTCAGTCCGGGCCGGGCTGAGATCGGTGCGCGACCTGCGGTCAGCTTCCGATGCGTCCCGGGAGGTTCTTCGGCCCGATTCCGGGCAATCCCGACTGCACTAAGAGTGTCATAAGGACCAAGGCTATTTTGGCGCTCGATATGGTTACTGGCGAGTTCTACGCACGAGTAACCACACGTTCGGTAACAGGGCGCTCAACAGCACCCCGTGACTAAGAGGACAAACGTCCTGCTTGCAGGTGGTTACGGTTGAGTAGCTATAACCGCGCAGATCAAAGCAGTATTGTTATGAAATCGTTATGTAATAGTTTTGGACCCGGGCCGTGGCGCGAAGCGCCTCGTCCGAGGGCGGCAAAATGACACCCGTCAACGTATCGGACGTCACACCGTCTCAAAAAAAGCCTGAAAAAGTTTGCTGGAACCAACCGTGCACACCCGCTTCGGCGGCCTCTGTGCGGCCGCCGGGTCGGGGATTTGCGAGTGAATTGGGTCCGTTTCTCTAGTCCCACTGCCCAAAACTGGGCTTCATGATGTTGTTCAGGTCGACGCCGACACCGCCGACGGTGCGCTTATCGATCTCCACCTGATGGAGGTGCGCGACCGGGTGGGTAAAGCCCTTCGGCGATCCCCAGTTGTGCTGCCAGAACCAGGTCCCCAGTCCATCCTGGAGTGCCCAGTCGATGGTTGTGGAGTTGGCGTACACACCGACACGTTGATGGCCGAGAACAGCCTCCCAGCCGCGAAGATACGGCGCGACCTGGTGTTTGTACTGTTCCGGGCTGGGATCGTCGTCGATCGAGGTGTAGATCGGTGCACCGTATGAGCCACCCGCCGCACGGTGCAGCTGCCAGCCCCGCTTGGCATGCGCGGCGCCGGCCGCCTGACCGCCGAGCCAGTCTGCGGTGTCCTGCTTCCCGTACTGGTAGCAGGAGACGATCTTGAGACCCTTGTGATACAGGTCACGGGCCTCGGGAAGCTGTATCGGCTTGCTCAACATCCACTGCCCACCCGGTCGCCGATCGGGGACGTACCGGATAGCTCCGATGGCTCCGGAAGATGCAAGTGCGTCGGCCCCGATTACGCCCGCAGCGTAGTCCAGCAAGACCCCCAGGGGGGCCGCCGAAACAGTGGGAGCAGAGACCGCAGAGGCGGCCGCACCGAGGCCGACGACGGCCGAGGTCACAGCCATATCAAAATTCGAGCATTGAGACTCACCGTGCGAGATCGGTCCGTACCGCGCGGAACCGGGGATTTCAGCGACCTATCAACGCTGGAACCACGAAATCCGCGATGGCGCTGCGCTCTCACAACGGTATCCATAGGATCCCTGCATGCCATCTGGGACAGCGTCGCTGCGTCAGCACTCCAGTGGCAACCCGGTCACGAATCCACAGATCGAGTTGATCGGCGTTCGCAAAGAGTTCGGCAGCGGCGCCAGTGGCACGAACGTCATCGCTGTCGAGGGCGCCGACCTGACCGTGGCTGATGGCGAACTTTTCGCCATCCTGGGCCCATCCGGGTCGGGTAAGACCACGGTGCTCCGGATGATCGCGGGTTTCGAGCAACCCACGTCGGGAGTGATCCGACTCGGCGGCCAGGACGTCACCGCACTCCCCCCGGCCAAACGCGATACCAACACGGTGTTCCAGCAGTACGCCTTGTTTCCCCATATGACCGTTTCCCAGAATGTGGAGTACGGACTGCGGGTGCGCGGGGTGGGTAAAGCCGAACGACGCCAGCGCGCAGGTGCGGCTCTGGAAATGGTTCAGCTGTCCGGACTGGCGGAGCGCAAACCCGCGCAACTCTCCGGCGGCCAGCAGCAACGCGTTGCTTTGGCCCGTGCCCTGGTGGGGCGGCCCAAGGTGTTGTTACTCGATGAGCCACTGGGCGCACTCGACCTCAAACTGCGAGAGCAGATGCAGGTCGAACTCAAGGCCATCCAGCGTGAGGTGGGCATCACCTTCGTCATCGTCACCCACGACCAGGACGAAGCGCTGACGCTCAGCGATCGGCTCGCCGTCTTCAACGACGGCCGTATCGAGCAGATTGGCGCCGCCCGCGAGGTCTACGAAAATCCGGCGAACCGATTCGTCGCCGATTTCGTCGGCACCTCCAACGTGCTCGACGGGGAGGCCGCCGAGGCCGTCCTCGGCCGCAGCGGCTCGTATGCAGTTCGGCCGGAACGCATCCTGGTCCTCGATCCGGCCAGTGCCCCGCCGACAGGTATGCGCAGTATCGAGGCCACGGTCGACGAAGTGGTCTACGCCGGACCTATCACCCGGATCGCGGCACGCAATCAGGCTGGCGTCGCGCTGACCGCGACGCTGCTCAGCGCCGAAGCCTCCGACGAACTGGCCCATGGCACGGCGGTCGTCCTTGCCTGGCCCGACAGCGCCGTCCGAAACCTCAACAACTAGCCCCCGCTCGCCGACCTGAAAGAAAGTGCAGGACCCCCGATGATCACCACGACATCCAGAGCCCGCCGCCTCACGTTCGCGTTGGTGGCGTGCTCGGCATTGATCGCCGCCTGTTCGGGCTCAGACAGCTCCGGCTCATCGGGCGCACCACCAAAGCTGGAGCAGCCCAAAACACTTGGCGACGGTGAAGGCGAGCTGAACCTGATCGCCTGGGCGGGTTACGCCGAGGACGGCTCCAACGACAAGACGATCGACTGGGTGCACCCGTTCACCGAGAAGACGGGCTGCAAGGTCAACGTCAAGCTCGGCAACACCTCTGACGAGATGGTGCAGCTGATGCGCAGCGGACAGTACGACGGGGTATCGGCATCCGGTGACGCCACCCTGCGGCTGATCTACGCCGGGGATGTCGCACCGGTCAACACCGATCTGGTGCCCAACTACTCGACGATCTCGTCCTTCCTCAAGGACAAGCCGTGGAACGCGGTCGACGGCCAGATGTACGGCATTCCGCACGGCTGGGGTGCCAACCTGTTGATGTACAACACCGAAGTGGTCAAGGGCGCGCCGGATTCCTGGGGCGCAGTGTTCCCCGGTGCTCCAGAGTTCAAGGGCAAGGTCACCGCCTACGACTCGCCGATCTACATCGCTGACGCCGCGCTGTACCTGTCGAAGACCAAGCCGGAGCTCGGGATCAAAGACCCGTACTCGCTGACCAATGATCAGCTCACCGCCGCGGTTGAGCTGCTCACCCAGCAGAAGGAGAATGTCGGCGAATACTGGTCCGACTACACCAAAGAGGTGCAGGCCTTCGAAACCGGAACCTCGGTGATCGGCACCACCTGGCAGGTGATCGCGAACACCATCGGCACCGATAACAAGGTTCAGGTCAACACGGTGCTGCCCAAGGAGGGTTCCACCGGCTGGTCGGACACCTGGATGGTCTCATCGAAGGCCGCACACCCCAATTGCATGTACAAGTGGATGGATTGGATCACCTCCCCCGAGGTGAACGCCCAGGTGGCCGAGTATTTCGGTGAAGCGCCGGCGCAGACGAAGTCCTGCGAGCTGACCTCCGATAAGTCCTTCTGCGATATCTACCACGCCACCGACGAGAAGTACGCAGCACAGATCCACTACTGGACCACACCGCAGACCAAATGCGTTGACGGCAGTGGGGATAACTGCACGTCCTACGACGAATGGGTGACCAAGTGGCAGCAAATGAAGGGCTAGGGGTAGAGGCGGAGTTGACTCAACAATGAGACGGCGGGCAGGCCTGGCCTTCCTGCTGATCCCGCCACTTGCGTGGCTGGGCATCGCCTATCTCGGTTCGCTTGCCGTGCTTCTGGTTTCGGCGTTCTGGGGTACCAACACCTTCACTGGTGCGGTGGTGCACACCTTCACAGGAGATAACCTGGTGAAGGTTTTCACCGACTCGGTGTATCGGACCGTTGCGGTGCGCACCATCGGCGTCGCACTGACGGTCACGGTGATCTGCATGGCGCTGGCGGTGCCCCTGGCGCTGTACATGGCGAAGGTCGCGACACCGGCCATCCGGCTGGCGTTGGTGATCGCGGTGACCACACCGTTATGGGCCAGCTACCTGGTCAAGGCCTACGCGTGGCGGATGATGCTGTCCCCGGAGGGCCCGCTGTCCTGGGCCACCGGGTACACACCGGGATACGGCCTGATCGCGACGGTGATCACGTTGTCCTACCTGTGGTTGCCCTACATGGTGATACCGGTGTTCGCCGCGTTCGAACGGGTGCCGGACCCGCTGATTGACGCCAGCTCCGACCTCGGTGCCTCCAGCCTGATGACGCTGCGATCGGTGATGGCCCCCTTGGTGTTTCCCGGTATCGCCGCGGGCTCGATCTTCACCTTCTCGCTATCGCTTGGCGACTACATCGCGGTGACGATCGTCGGCGGAAAGACCCAGATGCTCGGCAATATCATCTATGGCCAATTGGTCACGGCCAACAACCAGCCACTGGCCGCCGCCCTGTCGATCATCCCGCTGGCGGCGATCATCTTGTATCTGCTGGCGATGCGACGCACGGGTGCGCTGGAAAATGTCTAAGGCGGTGCGTTGATGCTCTCCACGGGTATGCGCCGTGCCACCCGGATCTGGACGATCCTGGTGCTGGTATTCCTCTATGCACCACTGCTTCTCGTCGTCGTCAACGCATTCAACTCGTCGAAGTCGTTCGCATTCCCACCCAGTGGTTTCACCGTGCAGTGGTGGAAAGTCGCATGGCACAGCGACGGTATGTGGCACTCCCTGGCCAACTCGGTAGTCGTCGGACTCGGGGCGACCGCTCTCGCGCTTGTCCTCGGCACCATGGCCGCCTTTGCCGTGCAGCGGTACGAGTTCTTCGGCAAGAACGTGATCAGTTTCCTTGTGGTGCTGCCGATTACGCTGCCCGGAATCGTCACGGGTATCGCGTTGAATGCGACCTTCACCTCGGCGCTCGGCGTCACGCTCGGCCTGGCCACGGTGATCGTCGGGCACGCTACGTTTTGTGTCGTCATCGTTTTCAACAACACCCAGGCGCGGTTGCGACGCCTTGGCACCCACCTTGAAGACGCCTCGGCCGATCTCGGTGCATCAACCTGGCAGACCTTCCGGTTCGTCACGTTCCCGATGATGCGTGGCGCTCTCGTGGCAGGGGCAATTCTTGCCTTCGCTCTGTCATTCGACGAGATCGTCGTGACCACATTCACCGCGGGACCGGCAGTGCAGACCCTGCCGATCTGGATCTTCGGCAACCTGTTCCGGCCCAACCAGGCGCCGGTGATCAACGTCGTCGCCGCGGCGCTGACATTGGTCGCGATCGTGCCGGTCTGGATTGCGCAGAGGATCGGCGGCGATCCCGCGACCACCAGGGTCTGAGTCGGCCTTCTAGCCTGCGGCGCGCTGGGATGGCGCGCGTTTGGCTTCGAGCCGTCGATGCTGTGCCATCGCCCGCAGGCCGAGGCGGTCCGCGAGGTCCTGGCCTTCACGCATGGCCTCGAAGAATTCGGCGATGTGCACCGAACTGAAACCCTTGGCAAGCAATCGATTGATGATCTGCAGCTGGGTCAGGTGGTGCTCGTCATAGATAGCCGTGCGACCGACTCGACGTGGCGGTTCGAGCAGTCCCCGTTCCCGGTAGGCGCGAATGTTGCGCGTACTCACACCCGAAACCTGCGCCAAGTCCTCGATCCGATATTCAGCCACGGTGCCTACCCGACCTCTGAGCGCAGTGGTGCATGACGATGACTTTATACGGAGTAGTGCATTCTTAGCAAAGTTATCGACTGTGTCCGGACCAATCCATATCCCCGGCGAAATCTCGTTCCAACTGGCTTTACTCCCGGCGCATACCCAAAAACACCGCACGAGCAGTCAAAATCAGCCAAGATCGAGCCCACCGAACATGGGCGCCGACCCCTCATCTTGGTGAGAGATCTCACCGGAAACAAATTACGGGGTACACGCCCTGATGAGGCACGATGGCAAGGCCGGACATTCGAACAAATCGCGGCGTTCGCTCGCCAGCTCGGCCGTTCCCGCCGTCGACGACGACGTCGTGTCTGCTGCGTCGTCTCTGCCGCTTCCGATGCTGCCCGGGTATACCGACGGAAAGGTGGAACCAACCGTGCGCGCCTGGATCGTATGGTCCACCGGACTCCTGGCCTACGTCGTCGCCGTGCTGGATCGGACCACACTTGGCGTCTCGGGCCTCGATGCCGCCGAGCGGTTCGGCGCCAGCCCCAGCATGCTGTCGACCTTCGTCGTGCTGCAGGTCGTGGTCTACGCGGGCGCCCAGATACCAGCGGGGCTGCTGCTGGATCGCTACGGGTCGCGGGTGATGATCGTCAGCGGCGGATTGCTGATGGCCGGCGGGCAGCTGACGATGGCGCTCACCGAATCGCTGCCCACGGCCGTCGCCGCACGCGCGATCGTGGGCCTCGGTGATGCCTTCACCTTCATCTCGGTGCTGCGCCTGGTCCCCTACTGGTTCGAAGAGCGACGCATCCCGTTGGTCACGCAGTTGACCGGTATCTTCGGCCAGCTCGGCCAGGTGCTGTCGGCGTTACCGTTCCTGGCCCTTCTGCTCGGGCCAGGGTGGAGTACCGCGTACCTCTCAGTGACGGCGTTCGGCGTATTGGCCGTGGTGCTGGGCCTTGCCTTGGTCAGGGACACCCCGACGGGCCGGGCCGCGCCGGTGAAATCGGCAACGGTGCGCGAGACGCTGCACAGCCTGAAGACCACCTGGCTTCGGCCAGGAACCCGGCTGGGATTTTTCACCCATATGGGCACCCAGTTCTCGGTCACCGTTTTCGCCCTGATGTGGGGCGTGCCCTACCTGACCGTCGCGCAGGGCCTGTCCCGCGAGCTCGCGGGCACCCTGCTGACGGTATCGGTCGCCGCAGCGATCGCATCGGGCATCGTCATCGGTATCTTCACCGGCCGGAATCCGCATCGCCGGTCCCTCGTGGTTCTCGGCATCATCGTCAGCAATGCCCTGATCTGGACGGTCGTCCTGGCACTGCCGGGGCCGGCGCCGCTCTGGCTGCTGGTCCTACTCATCGTGGTGATCTCCGCCGGCGGCCCTGGGTCGATGGTCGGCTTCGACTTCGCGCGCACCTTCAACCCGAGCAGGACACTCGGTACGGCCGTCGGGATCGTGAACATGGGCGGATTCCTGGCGTCGCTGCTCGTCATGCAGTCGATGGGAATGATCATCGGTGCCGCAGGCGGGTACTCGTTCGAATCATTCCATCTGGCCTGGACGGTGCAGTACGTGATCTGGGCGATCGCCGTCGTCGCGGTTCTGGTCACCCGCAAGAAAGCCCGCAAGACCATCGGCGATATCGACGAAAGTCAGTATCTCTTAGAGTTTTTCGACGAACACCGGACCATGCGGTGATCGCTCCGATCCACCCACACTGGGTACTGCGTCACCCGTCACAGGTAGGCAACTACGCGTGATCGCCCCCGGGTAGCCCTTCTACATTTCTCCCATACCCGGCACCCGCCGGGCCGAGACTTCACCGGCCGGGGAGAGATCCAATGACCGCAATCGCGCCACGAACAGACGTTTTGACCAGTCCCGCAAGGATATTCGCTCACCTGATCAACCGAGGACTCATGGCCCGCCGGCCGGTGGCGTCGACACCGAAGAGGCGGTCGGCGCGCTCCATCAGCTATTTCGAACCGGGTGCGATGGGTCGCGAGCGTTACCGCTTCTGACGACCAACCCACAAGGTTCTACCGTTATCGCTATGAGTGCACTGACAGATGACGTGATCGAGTTCCTGTCGACGGGGACCAGAACCGGGATGCTCGGCTACCTCGCCTCCGACGGACGCCCGCTGGTTGCCCCCATCTGGTTCATCGTCGACAACGACGAGCTGGTGTTCAACACCGGGAAAGACACTGCGAAAGGCCGGGCCCTGGCCCGTGATCCACGGGTGGTGCTCTGCGTCGACGATCCCCATCCGCCGTACGGGTTTGTACAGGTTCAGGGGATCGCGACGCTCTCGGAGGAACCCGGCGAGGTCCTGGACATCGCCACCAGGGCCGGTGGCCGCTATATGGGCGCCGACCGGGCGGAGGAGTTCGGCAAGCGCAACGGCGTACCCGGTGAGCTGGTCGTCCGCATCGCTCCCAGCAAGGTGATCAAGGGGTTCGACACCGCCGGTTGAGCAGGGTCAGTACTGGATGGCCTCGATCAGCGGCGACGGCTCATCCATCAACGCCCAGAAGCGATCCCGGATCTTGACGGTCAGCGCACCGGGCTCACCGCTGCCGATCGCCTCGCCGTCGAGCGAGTTGATCGGCGTCACACCGCCTGCTGTGGTGACCGCCATGATCTCGTCGGCGTCGTAGAGCTCGCGGCTGCTGACGTCGCGCAGGGTGGCTTCGATCCCCATCTGGTCGGCGAGTTCGAACACCGTCTTGCGGGTGATACCGGGCAGCGCGTTGCGCGACGGTGAGGCCAGCTTGCCATCCTTGACGATGCAGACGTTGAAACCGGGCCCCTCGGCGACGAAGCCATCGGAGTCCAGCAGGATCGCCGTGCGGGCGCCGCGGTCCTTGGCCTCGAAGCTGGCCGCGGTCAGATCACCCCACTGGTAGTTCTTGATCGTCGGGTCGACGGTGTTGCGGCCCGCCCGGCGCACGTGGCGCGGCACGATCGCCGTCGTGCCGAAAATCTGTTCGGCCGGCGGAAAAGCCCACAGGTAGGGAATGGCGTAGATGTAGACCTGATGGGTGAGTTTGGTGAGATCCTTCTCGCCCTTCTTCTTGCCGTAGCCACGGGTGACGGTCAGGTTGACGAACGACTCCTGGAGTTGCGACATCGATACGCACTTCTTGGTGATCTCGGCCAGCTCGTCCTTGCTCATACCGGCATCCAGGCGCAGCTTGCTCGCACCGTCGAGCAACCGGTCCAGGTGGTCACCGAGGCGGAAGATGTTGCCGTGCCACACATGCGCGACGGTGTAGGTGAGATCCGAGTGCCCGAAGCCGGTATCGAAGATCGAGATCTTGGCTTCTTCGGCAGGCATGTACTCGCCCTCGATCCAGGCCACTCCCCCGGCGAACGGGCTGGTGGTGTCGAGCTCGTAGTCGCTGTACTGGATCACCGATCCCGGCGGGGTGTCCTCGCGGATGGCGCCGGGTTCGACGGCGACGAGATTGCTCGTGAGGCTGGTGGTCAGTGTCATGTCAGTTCAATTCCTTTGACAGCTAGTAATTTTCAGGAGATTTGAGTGTTGGCCGTGTGGGTTCGCGCGTAGTCCGGTCCGGCCTCGCCGGTGGCCAGCCGCTTACGCAGGCCGGTGAAGGCCCAGAGCGTGGCGAGTGCGAGAAGGCCGAGGAACACATAGCCATTGCCGGCGAACTGTGGCAGGAAGATCAGCGCGGCGCACACCAGCGTGAAGCAGATTGCCGCGAGCACGGCCACCGGAATGCGGGCCTTGCCGAGATCGAACGTTCCCGGCTCGGGCGCTGGGATGGTCCCGCGTCGGGTGGCGATCAGTACCGCGATCGTCTGCAGCAGGTACATCGCGCAGACCGCCAGTGAGGAGAGCCCGAGGATGAGGAAGAACGCCTTCTCGCTGACCAGTGCGAAGAGCAACAGAATCGTCGAGAAACCGAAGATCCCGAGCACGGCGTAGGTAGGCGTGCGGTTGGACGGGGACACATGCCGCCAGATGTGGGAGAACGGCAGCATGTTGTCGCGGGCCATCGAGTAGGTCAGCCGGGTGGCTACCAGGATGTTGGCCAGAATGCAGGCCAACACGTTGGTCAATGCCACCGCGACGACGATCCTGCTGATCACCGGGCCGACCTGTTGGGTCATGATTTCTTCGATCGGCGCGGCGGTGGCGGCCTGAACTGCGGCCTGGTCCTTGATCGCCAGCACGTAGACCACGTACATGCCGAACTCGATCACGATTGAGGCGGTCAACGCGTAGAACATCGTGCGGGGAATGACGCGGCGGGCGTTGACGGTCTCCTCGGCGATGTCCGCGCTGGCCTCCACTCCGATGAGCCCGAAGAAGGGACCGAGCGACGCGGCCAGCCAGGCCAACACGTACGGGGTACTGCCATCCGACGTGCCGCCGGTGAAGAGTACTGAGACGGATTGATGGTTGTCCGGCGAGGAGAACGCGACCACGGCGACGAGAATCGTTGCACCGACAGTGATGACGAATTCGAGGCTGACGCCGATGTTGTTGACCATCGTGGCGAACCGCACGCCGTAGAGGTTGATGAGCATGCAGACCGCCATCACGCCGATGGCCACCAGGATCTGTGCGGTCTGGCCCATGTTCCAACCGAACAGGCTGCCGAGGTAACCGGACAGAATGTAGCCGACGCCGGTCATGCCGCAGATCCATCCGGCCAGCGCCAGCACGCCGGTGAACAGCGCCATCGTCGAGCCGACGAGGCGACTGGTCCATTGGTACGAGTAGCCGGCCAAGGGGATCTTGGCGGTCAGGTCTGCGGCGATCAGCGTCCAGATGATGAAGACCGCCGCGGCGAGCAGCAGCGTCCAGACGAACGGCCCACCCGCGGTGAAGTAGCCGGCACCGAATCCGGTGAAGACCGCTGTGGTGGCACTGATGGTTGCAAAGCCGATCGCGAACGAGGCCAGCCGACCGACCGAGCGGTCGAGCTTCTGGGTGTAGCCGAACTCGGCGAGCTTGCTGTCTTCGTCATCGGTCGGCGATGAGGATGCTGGTGATGTCGCTGGTGGTGCGATTTCGGTCATCGGTGCTCCAGATCAGAATGAGGCCGTCGTGAAGAGATCGTGGCCAAGTGAAGCGAGATAACCCCATGTGGGGGCCACAGCGGAAGTTGCAAATTCTGATCTACTGATAACCCTGGGTTATCAGTGGGCACCGATAACTTCAGTTGACCCTGGTGATTCCTGCCGCCGAGATAGAGAAGCCGTGCCCGGTGGGCAGGGTGCAGGTCACTCCGGTGGCCGCCGACAGACACGTGAACGGACCGCCTGCCGCGTTCTGACCATAGGCAAGGGTAGGCGCGTCGCCGGGGTCGCCGTGTTCACATTTCGAGTTGAAATCGGGGCGGTCGATGTCCATACAGCTCTTGATGACTCCGCCGTCATCCATCGTCACGGTCTGTGGGGGCGAGTCGGTCTGGCAATACACCTGATTCGGGATGCCATCACGTTGCCAGTCGATTTCGCAGCTGAGCCCTGCGAGCGGCGATACGAAAAAGACGCCGTCCTGTTCCGCGGCCGCCTGCGGGGCCGATACCAGTGCTGCGGCGATACCCACTACTGCGAGTGCAACCTTCATGTGCTCAACCTTTCGAGTGTCCCGTGTCTAGAAATAGGTGGCGGGCTGTTCCATCGACTGCCCCTCGTCGAAACTCCACTCGTCGTGGACCTGGCGGATCAGCAGTGCGGCATCCTCACTCAACCGATCCGGATGCCAGGCCAAGGCCGTGTAATTGCGACGGCGACCGACGATGGGCACGTACGCGATACCCGGCCGGTTATAGAGCCGGGCGCTGGCCTCACTGGTGAAGCTGATGCCGAGACCGCGGGCGATCGTCGTCGTCTCCTCCTCGTAGGTGGCGGCGATGGCGGCGATGGTCGGCGGAGTACCGTCGCGCGCGTCCATGGCCATCCAGTAGTCGCGCCACCGGCCTGCACTGCCAGGCGCGACCACGATCGGGTCGTCCAGCAATTCGGTGATCTGCACTTCAGACCGCCGCGCCAGCGGATGGTCCCTCGGCAGGCAGGCCACCCAGTCTTCGGCATCCAGGATCAGCATCCGATGGTCAGGTAGGTCTACCGGTGGCCGGATGATGGCCACTTCCGTACTGCCATCGGCCAACCCGGCAGTGGGGTCGTTGAAGTCGAATTCCTTTGAATCCACCCGTATTTCAGGATAGGCAGCCTCGAAGTGCCGAACCAGGCGGAACAAGATGTCGGCCCCGGTGCCGATCAGGTAGCCCAACCTGATCCGGCGGTTACCCCGCGACAGCACAACCAAATTCTCGACGGCCGAATCCACCCCGCGTAGCGCCGCCCGGACCTGCGGTAGCCACGCGGTGCCACATTCCGTCATGGACACCTCGCGGGTGCTCCGGGTGAACAACGCCACGCCGAACTGATGCTCGAGCGCTTTGATCGCCGTCGACAGGGCGGGCTGGGTGATGAAAAGTCGCTCTGCGGCCCGCCGGTAGTTCAGCTCTTCACCGAGCACGACGAAGTACCTCAGCTGGCGCAATGTGACATCAGGGTGCAAGGCGGACGTGACACTCCCCCTCGGGCCGGGGCGGGCCACGCTCGTC
This sequence comes from Mycobacterium sp., assembly GCF_965229105.1. Lineage (GTDB taxonomy): Bacteria > Actinomycetota > Actinomycetes > Mycobacteriales > Mycobacteriaceae > Mycobacterium. The sequence continues at coordinate 2,624,699 of NZ_OZ245858.1, read as the reverse complement.
TCGGGCCCGCCTGACTCCCTAGGGTGTCACGCGAGGTCGATATCAGTTGCCTTGTTCGCCGCCCAAAGCTCGTCCAGGTGTCGCCGAAGACGACTGAACAGGACCCGAGCTAGCCGCCGGTGGACCCTTGGTAGGCCTTGGCCACCCGGGTGACGAATTGGTAGACGCCGTCTTCATCGGGCGCCAACGGCCCGGGTCGGGCATGCGGTGAGCTCAGCCCCCGTTGGACCGATTCGCAGGCTGTCCAGTCCTGCCGGTTGGTCAGGTCCCAGAAGTCCACGGCATAGGACGGGTCGAAGCCTGGCTTCTCGGCCACCTCTTTGGGGAAGGCCCATGCGCATTCGACGTGGGTCCGGTCTACCGCCAGCGGCGTCATCAGGTGGGTCATGATGTAGTCGGGGTGCAGGCTGACCAACAGATTCGGGAATCCCACCAGGTACATCACGCTCCGCAATTCATGCTCGGAGAGACCCTTGATGGCCACGCCGCCGCTCTTGCCGTCCAGCGACATCGTCTCGGCGCCATCGATCATCGACATCCAGCCGCCCATCCAGGAGCCAGGCAGGTCGAGGTTTTCTCCGCTGTCCGGTGGGCTGATCCGGGACAGCTCCGGATGGATCGACGAGCAGTGGTAGCACTCCTGGTAATTCTCGGCGATGACTTTCCAGTTGGTCGCCAGCTCGTAGGAATGGCGCGCCACGACCGTCAGCTCTTCGGGCCGATAGGGCGCGACGACATCTTCCAGACCGGCGACGTGTGCGTCGAAGTCCACATCCTGACCGCTGGGGTCGACAAAAAGCCAACCGTGCCAATTCACCAGGCGCAGCTCAGCCAGCCCGAAACCGCTGGCGTCGAAACCGTCGGAGTCCTTGAAACCCGGTGCGTTGCGGACACTTCCGTCCAGGCGGTAGGACCACGCGTGGTACGGGCAGACAATGGTCCGACGCTTGGTTTCGGCTCCACAGGTGAGCAATTCGTGACCGCGGTGCCGGCATGTGTTGGCGAAGGCGCGGACCTGACCGTCCTCACCACGAACCAGCAACACGCCGTTGGCGCCCGATCCGATTGCCTTCTGGCTGCCGATCGCGGCGATATCGTCGGCGTGCCCGACGCATCTCCACCCGGAGAAGATCCCGCTCTGCTCCCACTCGAAAACGGCTGGGTCCACGTAGGCCTCGCGGGGCAGCATGCGGGACTGCCCGAACGGCGCCAGCGAAGCGGCGAGATCATCGGCAGGAACGGGGGCCGGACCAAGCTGTTTGAACATACAGTCAGGATACTGGCTCCGGCGTCGCTGGTCCATAGATGTGACAGCGCGAGCGGTTTAGAGTTCGCCGGCGAATGTGCCGATACCGCGGTCACCGGCGGTGTCATCGTTACGGGTCAGGCGCCGGAAGATCAGGAAGCCGATGACCACCGCCGCCAATGAGGCCACCAACAGCAGCGTGGCCAATGCGTTCAGCGCCGGCGTCGGGGCGGCGCGCGCGGTGTTGTAGATCTTCACCGAGACGGGCTCGGTGGACGCCCCCATGGACAGATAGCGCACCAAGACGAAATCGTCGATGACGTCAGCGAATACCAAGACCGTGCTGGCGAAGATGGCGGGCATCAGCATCGGCAGCGTGACCCGACGCAACGCGCCAAACGCCGAAGCACCGAGATCTGTTGCGGCTTCCTCGTATTGCTTACCGATGGTGGCGAGCCGGGCCCGCACCAGCACAGCGGGATAGGCCACCTGATAGGTCACCAGTCCGATCACCTGCGCCGACGTCCCGAGCCCGATGGGCAGCGCCAGCGTCGTCACGACGAACAACAGCGCGACCGCGAGAAGGACTTCGGGGATGACGAATGAGATCAGCATCAAGACATTCGCCCCGGACGGCAGCCTGCCGCGCCAGCGGTCGATACCGATCGCGAACAAGACACCGAGCGGAATGGTGATCAGCGTGGTGATGACACCGAGTTTCAGCGTCTGCAGCAAGGCGGTATGCAGGGCAGCGTCGTGCCATACCGACCGCGTCTGGTCACCCCAGTACCACCGAAAAGAAAAACCCTGCCAATTGGTTCGGGAGCGACCGTCGTTGAACGAGAACATCACCGCGATCAGCACCGGCAGCAGCGACCACGCCAAATAGAGCACGGTGACGCCGGCCAGAACCCTGGGGCGGCGCCACGGATCGCGGTACCAGGCGACCGGACCTCGCAGTGCCCCCAATGCACTCGCAGTGCTCATGTGCGAACCTCGTCACCGCGCAACGTCGTTCGGACGTAGTAGATCATCGGCAGGACCGTGGCGATCAGCACCAGCATGACGAAGGCGCCGGCCTGACCGGTCTGGCCTGGCGCCTGCACACTGTCGTTGATCAGGTTGCCGACCATGGCCGTCTTCGGCGATGCGGACAACAGGTCGTTGGTGAAGTAGTCACCGAGCATGGGCAGACACGTCAGCAGGACCGCCGCCAGGATCGTCGGCCGGCACAGCGGCAGCGTCACCCGCAGAAACGACGAGACGCGGCTGGCCCCGAGATCGCGTGACGCCTCAAGCATCGATTGCGAAAGCCGGTCCAGGCCCGCGTAGAGCGGCAGGATCATGTACGGCACATAGCCGTATGCCAGGCCGAGGATCACCACCGCAGGCTGACCGGTGAGCCAGTCCACCTGGACGTGGAACAGCCCTCCGAAGTTCAGTACCCGGTTCACCAGGCCGTCGTTCTGAAGAAGGTTGACCCAGGCCAACATCCGCATCATGTAGCTGATCCAGAATGGTGCGATCAGCAGGGCGATCAGCACGCCCTTGCGCCGGCCCGCCAGGCGCGATACGTAGTAGGCGACCGGGAATGCGATGGCCAGACACAGGATACTGGCCGCGCCGACATAGACCACGGTGCGCATCAGCGCCGGAAAGTACACCCCCCCGGGACCGATCCGGGTGAGCACGTACATGAACTGATCGGGGTTCCACTCCAACGGATTCCACACCGGGACTGCGGTGCGAAAGAGTGGATCTATCTGCCCGAAGACAATGGCGAGGACGACATAGAGCGGGGCCAGGAAGAAGAGCAGCAACCAGCCGACACCCGGCGCGGCCAGCGCCATCCACAGCCGGTTATTGCGTTCGCTCGGGCGCCGTTGCAGCACTTTCTATCTCTTTGGTAGGTGAATCAGGATCCGCCGGCGTTAAACGCGTTCCAGACATTGTGCCAGGCAGCATCATTGGCCGCATCGAGTTCCAGCAATCGATAGCCGGCGTCAAAGTACTCCGGCTTGACGATTGCTTCTCGCAGGTTTTCTGGGATGAACTCCTCTGCCACGAGCGCATCGGCGGTGATGGTGTTCTGTGGCGGCTGGTAGCCGATCGCCGAGAAGTTCTCCTTGGCCACGTCGGGGTCGAGCATGTGGTTGAGGAACAGATGCGCCAGGACCGGGTTCTTGCCACCCTTGAGCGTGACCAGCATGTCGTTGTCGACCAGGCCCTTACCGTCCTGCGGGAACCAGTACCGCAGGATCTCGGTGCCCACGCCCTCGGGCAGGTAGGACTGGGCATTGATGGCGTCACCCGACCACATCTGACACAACCCCATCTGCCCGGCGGGCAGATCGCTGTACATCGTGATGGTCACCTTCGGCGAGGTCGCCGCCACCAGGGCGGTCAGCTGTTCGCCCACCATCTTGAGATCGTCGGCCGATGAGGTGTTGACGTCGGTCTTGCCTTCTTTGAGCAAGACCATCGCCATCGCGGTGTGCCAGTCGTCGAGAATGGCCGTCTTGTCCTTGTACTGCGGATCCCACAGGGATTCGTAGGGGTTCGCCAGCTTACCGATATCGGCGGGCACTTGGTCTGTGCGCCAACCAATTCCGGTGGTGTAGATGGTGTAGGGCACGGTGAACTGCCAGCCCTGGTCGTACCAGGGGTTGGTGAAGGTCGGCCAGACATTGGAGATGTTGGGGATGTAGCTGTGGTTCAGCGGGCGGACCAGCGCACCGGTCACCAGTCTGCCGATCTCGGTGTAGTTCGCGTTGTAGATGTCGAAGTCGACACCGCTGCGCAGCTTGGTGATCGCCTCGTCACCGTCATTGAAGGTCGACACCTCGACCTTGCAGTTGTATTTGTCCTCGAAACCCTTGATGGCCTGCGGGCTGAGGTAATCGGCGTAGTTGTAGATCTTGAGCGTCGCGCCCTGCTCTGGGGCAAGGCCGTCGGCAATCGCCTTGTTGTCGTCGGCGATCTTCCACTTGACCGGATTGTTCGGCGCCGCAAGGGTCAGACTGGGACCCGACGATGCGGGACCACCCTTGGAGCATGCGTCGAGAAACGCGGCCAGCGCAGGGGCACTGGCCGCCACAAGCGCGGCGCGCGTAATGAACTGTCGTCGCGTTGGGCCGCGCCGGGGCATCCCATGCGGCAGTTCACTTCCGGTGGGTACGGACATCCGGGCCTCCCAGATTCGCAGCCTTGTCGCTGCATGGACTCTCGCATAGACTGAACGCTCAGTCAATATTTCAGCACCCGTTTCGGGTGTTTGAAAATTGATCTCTGAGTGGAGGTAAACCCCGTGTCTTCGTCGGTGGTCGAAAGTCCGGCAGATGTTGTCCAAGAGGATTCGATTGGTCAACTGATCGCCGATGAGGAGCAGGTGTTCCTTCGGCGCCAGCCGCGCAGTACCGAACTCATCGCGCAGGCTCGTGAACACCTCGCCGGCGGCGCCACCTCGAACTGGCAGATCGCCCAGCCGCAGGCGGTCTGGATGAGCCACGGCGCGGGCTCGAAGGTCTATGACGTCGACGGTACCGAGTACGTCGATATGCATGGCGGCTACGGTGCGTCCATCGCCGGGCACGCGCATCCGGCGATCGTCGCCGCTGTTAGCGAACAGGTAAGGCGTGGAACACATTTCGCCCAGCCGACCGAGGACGCGATCTGGATCGCCGGGGAACTCTCCCGCCGCTTCGGCCTGCCGTTGTGGCGCTTCGCCAACTCCGGTACCGAGGCCACCATGGACGCTGTGCACCTGGCCAGAGCGCTGACCGGTCGCGACCTGATCATCAAGGTCGAGGGCTGCTACCACGGCCACCACGACTCGGTGCAGGTTTCGGTGTTGCCCGAGGCCGACGAGATCGGACCCCGCGATCACCCCATCGGCGTTGCGGGTAACAGCGGTATCCCGGCAGCGATCCGCGATCTGGTGGTCGTGGTCCCGTTCAACGATCCCGCGGCAGTGGCCCGCGCGTTGGCCGAACACGAGGGTCAGATCGCCGCGATGATTCTGGAACCGGTGATGATGAACGCCGGCATCATCCCGCCCGACGACGGCTATCTGGCCGCCATCCGCGATCTCGTGCACGCGGCGGGTGCGCTGCTGATCTTCGACGAAGTCAAGACCGGATTCACCACCGGCCCGGGTGGGGTTACCGCGCTCTCAGGCGTGGTGCCCGATATGGTCTGCCTCGCCAAGGCGCTCGGTGGCGGGATCTCGGTCGCAGCGATCGGCGGCACCGAGGACGTGATGTCGCAGATCGCCGATGGGCGCTACGAGCAGGTGGGCACCTTCAATGGCAACCCGTTGGCGATGGCCGCGACCAGGGCCACGCTCACCGATGTGCTGACTCCGCAGGCCTATGAGCATCTCGAGATGCTGGCGAAGCATCTGCGCGCCAGACTGGAAACCGTGATCGCCGATAACGGTCTGGACTGGCACGTGGTCACCGTCGGCGCGAAGGGCTGCGTGACATTCCGCCGGGACCCGGTCCGTGAATTCCGCGATTTCCTGGGTGTCGATGATCGGTTGGGCCATCTTCACTGGCTGATGCAGCACAACGGCGGCGTTTTTCTGCCGCCATGGGGGAAGGTGGAGCAATGGCTGCTTTCGGTCCAGCACGACACCGCCGATGTCGACCGGTTCGCGACCAATTTCGCGCGGCTCGCCTCGGCGGTGACGCCCTGATCCCGTCCGGACCGGCCTCAGTGCCGGCCTTAGGACCGGCCTGGGAAGGTGCCGTCCGGTGACCGGCGGCGCGATCCGGCTGCACCAGCTGGTCAAAGCTTTCGACGGCGTTCCCGCGGTGACCGGTATCGACCTCGATATCCCGGCCGGACAGTTCTATTCACTGCTGGGCGCCTCGGGCTGCGGGAAGACGACGACGCTGCGGATGATCGCGGGATTCGAAAAACCGGACTCCGGCCGCATCGAGCTGGACGGCCGAGATGTTGCAGGCGACCCTCCGCATAAGCGACCGGTCAACACCGTCTTCCAGACGTACGCATTGTTCCCGTTCATGAGCGTCGCCGATAACGTCGCGTTCGGACTTCGCTACCTCAAGACGTCGAAGGACGAGACGAAACGTCGCGTCGGGGAAGCCCTCGAGCTGGTTCGGATGGGTGATTTCGCCAAACGCCGCCCTGCTCAGCTCTCCGGTGGTCAGCAGCAGCGCGTGGCACTGGCCAGGGCGCTGGTGCTGCGGCCGCGGGTCTTGCTGCTCGACGAGCCTCTCGGGGCTTTGGACGCCAAACTGCGCAAGCAGCTGCAGCTGGAATTGCGTGCCGTCCAGCGCGAAGTCGAGATCACCTTCGTCTACGTGACGCACGACCAGGAAGAGGCGCTCACCATGAGTGACCAGATCGCCGTGATGGCCGGTGGTCGCGTCGAGCAGATCGGTCCGCCGGAGGAGATCTACTCCGCGCCGGCGACCACATACGTGGCCGGGTTCCTCGGCGCTGCCAACATCTTTGACGCCGAGGTGATCGAATCCAGCGGCGGGGTTGCGATGTGTTCGGCGATGTCGACGCGCGTGCACGCCGCCGGCTCAGATGTTCTGGGGCACTACCCCCTCGGCCCGGCAGCGATTGTGATCCGGCCGGAACGGATCACGCTGCAGAATCCCGATGACGCTGTCGACCCTGGTGGCAATGTGATCGCCGGGACGGTCGCCGAGGTGGTCTACCTGGGCTCCGCCACCCAGGTCCACGTCGATGTCGGCGAGCCGACAAAGTTGGTGGTGGAGGTGCCCAACCACGCCGGGCCTCGATCGGTGATGCACCAGCTCGGCGCACGGGTGCACTGCGTGTGCACCACCGATGCGGTGCGGGTCCTCAAGCGCAGCGAGACACCTGTCATCGACGACCCGGTGGCGGAAACTCCTGTCGAACCACAGACCGCACTGACCCGGTCATAAGCTCAACGAGCCTGAAATGTCAACGCCTGCCGCGCGATAACACCTTTCCAGGCGTGAGCTTGTCGGGCTTGGCGGCTCTGGTGCTCTTGCGCGCCGGTCTCGCCGCGGGAGCCAGGTCGAGCTCACGCTCGGCGAAGCGCATCGCGATCTGATAAGCCACTTCGGAATCGACCTCGGGATCCTCCAGCGCCACCTGAATGGACAGCCCGTCGAGCAATGCGGAGAATTCCAGGGCGAACATGGTGGCGTCGACCTCTGAGCCGATCTCAGTCGAGTCGGCCACCCGCAGCGCGTCGACGATCATGCGCCGCCAGCGGGCATCGAGCTCAATCCGGCCCGCCTTGACCTCGTCATGACGAAATGCCTGGGCCCACAAGTCGAACCACAACCCCCAGGCGCCAGGGATTTCGTCTGCGCCATGCCCTTCGGGCACACAGGTCCAGCGGATGAGCAGAGACAGCCGCTCCCGCAGTGAGGTCACCTCGGCCAGCATTTTTTCGCCGGCCTCGTAGAACGATTCCTCCGAGTAACGCAGCGCGTCGACGAGCAGCCGGTCGCGGGTGCCGAAGTAGTAGATGACGAGCGCGGAACTGACGCTGGCCCGTTTGGCCACATCGGCGATGCGTGTCTCGGAAAAGCCGCGCTCGCAGATGAGCTCCGCGGCAGCGCGCAGCATTTGGATGCGCCTGCCCTCGTTGTTCTCTGTCGCGGGTGCAGGTTCGGCCATGGTTCCCTCAGTCTCCCCTTCGCGTGGCAACGCTGCCTCTTGTCCGAAGCCTAACACTTGGTTAGATTGAACAGTCAGTCAGGAAGTGCCTGTCGATGCCCCGACGGGGGACGGAAAGTCGAGACTCGGATGTCGATGAATCAGAACGCCTATGACGCCATCGTCATCGGCGGTGGCCATAACGGGCTCGTGTCAGCGGCGTATCTGGCGCGTTCGGGCGCCAGGACGCTGGTGCTGGAATCCCGTGCCACCCTCGGCGGCGCGGCCACCACCGAGTCCCCCTGGGAGGACGCCCCGCATCTGCGGGTCACCCGGCTTTCGTACGTGATGAGCCTGATGCCGCCGACCATCGTCAACGAGCTCAATCTGGAACGCCACGGCTACAAAGTGCACCCCATGGGCCCCTATTACCAGGCCTTTCCCGAAGGCGGATCGCTGACGATCTTCGAGGACGACCCGGCCCGCACGCACGAACAACTGGCCAAATTCTCGAAGAAGGACGCCGACGCGTTTCCCAAATGGAACGAGTGGCTCGAGGGTATCGCCGAGGTGATGGGCCCCCTGCTGACCCAGGTGCCACCCAACATCGGGTCCCACAAACCGGGCGATCTGATCGATCTGGCGAAGCTGGCCTGGAGCCAGAAGGGCATCACCACCCGGATGACCGCAGACGTCACCCGCCTACTCACGATGAGCATCGCCGACCTACTCGACGATTGGTTCGAATCACCGCAGATTAAAGGCGCGCTGGCGGTCAACGGCGTGATCGGAACGTGGGCTGGGCCCTACGAGCCGGGAACCGCCTACGTGATGGCACACCACTCGATCGGCGACGTCGGGGACGGCCAGCTCGGCAGCTGGGGCTACCCCGAAGGCGGTATGGGCGGGGTATCTGAGGCGATCGCCCGCTCCGCCCGCAGCTTCGGCGCCGAAATCCGCACCAAGGCAGGTGTTTCACGGGTTCTGGTGCGCGGCGGACAGGTCAAGGGTGTGGTGCTCGACAACGGTGATGAGATCACCGCGCCGCTGGTGGTCACCACGCTGCATCCGCGGATCGCATTCCTCGACCAGATCCCCCGTAACGAACTCCCGGACGATTTCGTCAACGATATCGAGCACTGGAAGACCCGCAGCGGCGTGGTGAAGATCAATCTGGCCCTTGGCGAGCTGCCGAACTTCACCGCGGACCCGAGTTCGGGACAGGCCGAGCATCACACTGGATCGGTCGAGATGGCGCCCACCATGGACTACATCGAAGCCGCATTCCAGGATGCCCGCACCGGTAAGGCCGCGTTGGCACCCTTCAGCGACGGGGTCATCCCCACCACGCTGGACAAAACACTCAATCCCGATGGCACACACATCATGTCGCTGTTCACGCAATGGTGCCCCGCCGAATGGGCCGCCGCACCACACACCGAGGAACTCGACGCCTACGCCGACCGGCTCATCGACCTCTACGACCAGGTGGCACCGGGCTTCAAATCGTCGATCCTGCACCGCGATATCGTCGGCCCGCACGAGATGGAAGTGGAGTACGGCCTCATCGGCGGCAACATCTTCCACGGCGAGCTGTCTCTTGAGCAGCTGTTCCACATGCGGCCCGCGCCCGGGTTCGCCGACTACCGCACCCCCGTTGCCGGGCTCTACAACGGCAGCTCGGCCACCCACGCCGGCGGCGGTGTCTGCGGTATACCCGGCTGGCAGGCCGCCAAGGCCGCACTGGCCGATAAGAAGCGCAGTAACAGCAGGATTCGCGCGGTGCTGAGCAGGCGCTCCTGAGCGCGCTGCCGAACGATCCGGCCGAGGTGACCGACCGCGCCGCGGCTGTCGCCGCGATGCTCGGTGCCCGCACGGTGGCGGTTGTCGGTGCGAGCGCCCGTCCCGACAGCTTCGGCGCCCGGATGGTGTTCGAGGCACAGCGCGGCTCGGCTCAGGTGCATCTGGTGAACCCGCGCTATGAGCGCATCGGCTCACGGGTGTGCCTGCCGTCATTGGCGGCGCTGGACGATTCACCCGATCTGGTCCTGCTCGGGGTGCCCGATGCCGCACTTGCCGAACAGCTTTCCGCTGCGGCGGAGATTGGAGCACGCTCGGCGGTGCTGTTCGGCTCGGCACACAGTGACGGTCTGCGCGACACGGTGCGGACGATCGCCGATCAGGCCGGGATGGCCGTCTGCGGTGCGGGTTGCATGGGATTCGTCAACAATGCTCTCGGTGTACGCGCACTGGGTTATCTGGAGCCCGATCCCGTTGCAGCGGGAAATGTTTCGCTCGTCACGCACTCCGGCTCGGCCTTCTCCACCCTGCTGCGCAGCCACCGCGGATTCGGCTTCCGGCTCGCCGTATCGTCGGGTCAGGAGCTGGTGACCGATACCGCCGATTACGTCTCGTACGCACTCGACGATCCCGGCACCCGGCTCATCGCCCTGCTCCTGGAGACCCCACGCGCAGCTCCGCGGCTACAGGCGGCGTTGCGCCGGGCCGCCGAACAGGACGTACCGGTAGTGATACTGACCGTCGGCGGTTCTCCGCAGGGCCGCGCGATGGTGGCCGCACATTCCGGTGCCTTGGCCGGCGACGCCGCGGGCTGGGCGGCGTTCTGCGCAGCCACCGGCGCGGTGAGGGTCACCGATCTGGCCGAATTCACCGACACTGTTGAGCTTTTCGCTGCCAGCCGGCGCGCCAAGGTCAAGGGTGGTGTCGCCACCGTGCACGACTCCGGGGCCGAGCGGGCGCTGTGTGCTGATTTGGCCCATGACCTCGGGGTGCCGTTTGCCGACCTGAATGCTTCGACGTTGGCGTCGATCAGCGACGTGCTCGACGATGGTCTGGTCGCCACCAACCCGCTCGATGTCTGGGGCACCGGGGCCGATACCAGGGCGCTGTTTGGTGCGTGCCTTCGGGTGATCAGTGACGATGACGCCGTCGCGGTAACCGCGCTGGCCGTCGATCTGGTGACCGAATATGACGGTGACACGGCCTATCCCGATGCCGTGCTCGATATCGCTGCGCACACCGATGCGCCACTGGCCGTGATGGCCTCGGTACCGTCGGCGATCGATCCCGTCGTGGCGCAGCACTTACGGGACAACGGTATTCCCGTTCTGGAGAGCACCCGCAGCGGACTTGCGGCGTTGGGTCACCTGGCGTCCTGGCCGCGTGAACGTCCCGTCGCTGCGGATGTGGTGAACGTCGAGCGCCAGCAGCGCTGGACAGACCGGTTGGCGTCCGGGGCCGTACGCGCTTTCGATCTGCTGGCCGACTACGGCGTGCCTGTGGTCCAGTCCCGGTCTGCGCACTCCCTGAGCGAGACACTGGCCGCGGCCGACGAGATCGGCTACCCCGTTGCCCTGAAAACCCTTGGTGCCGCCCATAAGAGCGATGTCGGCGGAGTGGTCCTCGGGCTCACTGACGGCGCCGCCCTGAGCACCGCGTATGCCGCAATGTCGGATGCGCTCGGCCCGGCGGTCAGCGTCGATACGATGGCCGGTGCCGGCGTCGAGATCTCGGTCGGGTTCGTCCGCGATCCAGCCTTCGGGCCGTTGATCGTGGTGGCCGCGGGCGGGGTGCTCGTCGAGTTGCTCGCCGACCGGGTGGTGGCGTGTCCGCCGCTGGCCCGCCCGCAGGCGAGGAGCCTGCTCGATGGTCTGCGGATTCGGCCGCTTCTCGACGGCTGGCGGGGTTCCCCCGCTGTGGATGTCGACGGCCTTGTCGATGTCATCGTCGGATTCTCGGACATGGCAACCGAACTCAGCGATGTACTCGATGCCGTCGAAGCCAATCCGGTGATCGTGTCACCGTCGGGGATCATCGCGGTGGACGGGTTGGTGCTCTGAGCGATTACGCGGCCGACCCCGGAGCCGCCGATGCTGGAACCGGTGCCAACAAGTTGGCGACGAAGGCGGCGGCCTGATCAGCTGAGCCGTTGCTCTTGTATGCGCTGTGCGCCGCTCGATCCAGTCCGCCGGGGAAGCACACCGGGTCACCGGGATCGCAGAGCTGAACGGTCTTGGCGGCGTAGAGATGTCCGACGGTGATCGGTGGGGCGCTGCTGTCGACCAGATTCAGGAACCAATTGTCCGGGGTGCCGAACAATGCCACCGCCGCCACGTGGGGTGCCACCGACGCCGGCATCGGGCCGGTGATGCCGTCGGGTAAGGCCAAACCGGCCGGAACCGCATCGAAGGTCGTATAGGCGGCCACTGCGGCGCCTTGCGAGTAACCGCCGAGCACGATCTTGGTATCGGGGCAGCTCGCGACAATCTGCTCGATCTTCGCGCTGGCGTCGCCGACGCCCTGCGCGGCCGCACCGAAGTCCAACGATGCGGGGTAATTCACGCCATAGACGTCTACGGGGTTGCCGCCCAGGCGGGCGTTGAGCGCATCGACGAACGCTTGGCCGGTATCACCGATGCCAGGTGCCTCGAAGGTGCCGCGAGCGAACACCACTTCGACGGCGGCACAGGACGGATCCTCGGCAGCCGCGGTACCGGTGGACTGCGGCCCCAGTAGCGCTGCGGCTGACAGCACCGCGGGAGCCAGCCAACGAAGCGCATGCGGTCGGGCCTTCGTGGTCAATGACTTCGCGGTCGACGTGGCCTTGGATGCTTCGCCGATGTCCATGGTGGTTCCTTCCAGAAGGTCTCGAGCGGGTCCCATAGAGAATCCCGTGGATGCCGTGCTGGAACATCGACGCTGGCAACTAACTGTGAGTACCTGCTAGCAGTAAGAGACATCGCTGGTGGGGCGGACGCGACTGCTGAGACTCCTGTGGCAGAGCCGACCCAATACGTGCTCCCGGCCCGCCTGTCACGGGATCTCGATGTCCCCGCGGTGCCCTATCTTGGACCGTCGGTGTACGACACAGCCATGTGCCGCGATGGAGACCGGAGGGACGGTGAGTACCAGTGGACGATGCATCCGCGATATCGGCTGCTGAGCTCCTCGACCTCAATCGCGATATCCAGGGTTCCCCCACGATCCGCCTTCTGGCCACGCTCAACCTGGGCGTTTACGCCACGCTGATGGAACGCCATCTCAGCGGCGGCGTGATCGGCGAGACCGATCTGGTGGTGCGACTGGAACGAGACCTCGACGTGCTCGACCTCCCAGGTTCCGAGCAGTCCGGGCTGGCGCTGATCAAATCGTGGGCGAGCCAGGGCTGGCTGCACCGCGTCGCCGACCAGCGCACCGGCATCGAACGCAACCTCTGTTACCTCACTCAGGAGGCGCGCCGGGCACTGGACTTCCTGCGCGGGATGCGCCGACAGGACACCATCGCCACCGGCGGCTCCATCAACGGCATCGCCTCGCGACTCAAGCAGGTCGCCATCCGCGTCGGCAACGACCCCGACCGGGTCCGGGCCGGTATCGAAGCTGAGATCGCGGCACTGCACGCCGCGCTCGATGCACTCGATCGCGGCACCGAAGACATCTCCCGAGCCGAGCCCGATCTGACCGACTCCTACGATGAGGCCCGCGCCATCGCCTTGCAGATGGAACGGCTGATCACCGATATCGGTCAATACGGCACGATGATCGAGCAGGCCACCGCCGCACTGGACGAACCGATCGACACCAACCTCGAGTACCGCGACCGCCAGCGCCAGATGTACGCCGACTATCAGGCCGCGTGGGACTCGCAGGGTCGCGACTCGCATCGCGCCTTCCTGCGAATGATCAACGACCCCGACCAACGCGCCGAGTTCGAGGCCGACGTCGCGGCCGTCGCCGAGGCTCTGCCTGCACTGGACCCGGCGCTGCGCAAAGTGATGGCCGGGTTCTTCGAACTCGTCGGCCACCAGATCGACGAGGTGGAACGCATTCAGCAGCGCTGCGCCCAGCGCGTCAAACGGTTCACCGCGTTCGGCACGCTCGAACAGAGCCGAGGGGTGGCCCGCCAGCTCAATGAAGCGATCGGCGCCGCACGCGCACTGCTGAAGGCGTCGCTGACCGACTCACGTATCGACCTCGAACTCCCCCTGGCCCGGCACGCCATCAGCTCGGTCGGTGCCCTGAGTTTCCGCATCGGTGACCTGTCCAATCCACAACCTGCGCATGCCGCAGGCAGCGAGGTCGACCTGTCCAGTTTCTCGGCGTTGACCACCCAGGTCGATGCGCCCGCGATGTCCGACCTGATCAACACCGCGATCAGCGCGGGCCCGCTGTCACTGCCTGATGCGGTGTCGCTGCTGGATTCGGCATATCTGGGCCACGTCATCGTGCTGTGGTCGTGGGCGCTGAAACAACCCGCCCCCGCCGGCACCACGGACGCACCCCCAGAGTCGGTCACTGTCCGGTTCCAGTCCCTGGACGGACGTGACCGTGAGATGGAGGTCCCGCACCTGATGTTCACCGAGCCGATCTCCAGCCTGTTAGGAGCCAGCGTGTGAAGCAACCCACTGATCTGGACATCACGGACTTTTCCTCCCTGCCCCAGGTCGACCAAACCGGACGGGCTCCACACCAACGCCGGCCCCGCTTCGACGGAGATGTCAGCGAACTGCCCGACCGCGCCTGCTGGGCGCTGCAGCAGTTGCTCACGCGGCGCTACATCAGCGCGGAATCCGACCGCGACCTGTACACCTGGGTGCTGGAATACCGCGCACAGCTGAGCGTGCGACTTTCTGAGCTGGACCTGCTGCTGCGCATCGTCGACACCACCCTGCCCGGCGAAGGGGTCGCGTTCGTCGAGCAGGCCCGCTACGAATCAGCAAGGGGCGTCAAGCTTTTACGTCGCGAGCCGCTGGGCACCTACGATTCGATTCTCGCGCTGCACCTGGCCCAGATGATGCGTGCCTCCGGCGACCAGGCGATCCTGATCAGCCGCGACGAGGTGCACGGCCTGTTCGCCGGTGTGCTCAACGACACCGACCGCGACGTCGTGACGTTCACCGCGCGCATCGACGCGGCCATCGCCCGACTCACCGGTCTGGAGATCTTGCGCAAGACCCGCGATGACGACGACAGCTACACCGTCAGCCCGGTGATCACCGCGATCATGACGGCCTCGGTGATCACTGAATTGCAGCAGCAGTTCGAGCTACTGCTCAACGGGGGCACCCCGGCTCTGCCTGCCGAAGGGGATGAAGCACTTGACGACTGAGCAATTCCACCTGTCTCGCCTGCAGGTGATCAACTGGGGCGTGTTCGACGGGTATCACTCCATCCCGTTCAGCGAGGGTGGCGCACTCATTGCCGGCGCCTCCGGCAGCGGTAAATCGTCACTGCTGGATGCGATCTCGCTCGGCTTCCTCCCGTTCAACCGCCGCAACTTCAACGCCTCCGGCGACAACTCGGCCGCCGGCTCCAACGCGGGTCGTCGCACCGTCGACAAGTACGTCCGCGGCGCCTGGGGCCAACGCAGCGACGCAGGCGCAAGCAAGGTGATGTACCTGCGGGGCGGGGGCACCGCATGGTCCGCGGTCGCCGTCACCTACACCAGCAACACCGGTCGCACCATCACCGGCCTGGTACTCAAATGGCTTACGGGCGAATCCCGTTCGGACTCGTCGAGCAGGTTCGTCCTGGCCGATGGCGACCGTGATATCGAGGACATCTGCAACCGTTGGGCGGCCGGCCGCTTCGATTCGGGCGTGTTCAAGGACGATTGGCGGTTCTCCACCAAGGTGGAGTCGCAGTATCTCGCGCAGCTCTACGCGACCATCGGTATCCGCGCGTCCGACGCCGCCCAGCAGCTGCTCGGCAAAGCAAAATCACTGAAAAGTGTTGGCGGACTGGAGCAGTTCGTCCGCGAGTTCATGCTCGACGAGCCGAGCAGCCTGACGCGGTTGCCCGACGCGCTGCGGCAGATCGATCCGTTGGTCGACGCCCGCGAACTGCTGGCCGTCGCGCAGCGCAAGCGCAAGATCCTCGGCGATATCGAGATAATCCAGCAGCGTTACGGCTCCGAGTCCTCCGACCTGGGCATCATCGATCTGGTGGATCAACCGATGGTCCGGGCCTATACCGACCACGTCCGGCTGGCGCAGTGCCCGGCCCAGATCGATTCGATGGACGCCACCATCGACCAACTCGGCAACGAGTACGAGGACGTCACCCGCTCACTGAATCTCGCTAAGGCCGAAGGAGATTCGCTCAACGCACAGATCAGCGGGCAGAGTGCGAACCTCGGGCCGTTGCAATCGCAGGTGGCGGGCGCCGAGGCACAAGCCGAGGAGGTGTCGCGCCGCCGCGCCGCCTACGAATCGCTGATCAACGCGCAAAACCTCGACATCCCGACCACCGCCGACCAGTTCTGGAACCTGCGCGAAGAACTGACCACCACCGCCACCGAACTACTGGCCAAGCTCGACCGGAGCCGTGAGGCGTCCACCGACGCCGAGTATGCCCAGAAATCCGCCCGGATCGCCCGCGACGACGCCGCCAAGGAGCTCAAGCGCGTCGAGCACGTCGGCTCGGCGCTACCTGAGTTCGCGATCACCATGCGCGAACATATCTGCGCCGCAGTCGGTGTCGACCCTCGCGAGCTGCCCTATATCGCCGAACTGATGGACCTGCGGCCCGAGCAGAGCCGCTGGCGCGTGGCCGTCGAGAAAGTGCTGCGCGGGGTGGGTCTGCGGCTGTTGGTGCCTGACAGCCACTATGCGGCGGTGCTGCGCTTCGTCAACGAGACGAACATGAATGGCCGGCTTCAGCTGCACCATGTCCGCGCCTCCTTCGTCGGAGCGAACCCGGTGGAAGCCGAGCCGAACACGTTGGCAGGCAAGCTCTTCGTGGTCGATCCGGCGCATACCTGTGCCGCCGAGGCCGCCGACGTCATCTCCGCCGCAGGTGACCACATCTGCGTCGACACTCCCGATGTGTTCGACAGGTTCCGTCGGGCAGTGACCGATACCGGCCTGTACAAAGACTCCGATCGCCTCGCCATCAAGGACGACCGGCGGCCGTTGCGGCAGTCGGACTATCTCTTCCAGGGGGACGTGGCGGCGAAGATCGACGCGCTGACCGTCGACCTCGCCAATGCCGAGGAAACCTATCTGCAGGCCCGACGCGCCGCCGACGATATCGCCACAGAACGTCAGCAGGCCCGGGACCGGGCTGCCGCATGCAAGGCCATCTGCGAGCAGTTTCCACAGTGGAATCAGATCGACACCGACAGCGCCGACGGTCACGCGGACCGGTTGCGCGAACAGTACGAACTCCTACTGGCCGACCATCCCGATATCGAGGCCCTCAACGCGCGCGCCGAACAGTGCTGGGATGAGATCCAGACCCTGATGACCCGCCGGGGTGCCATTGCGACCCGTCGCGATGACCTCGATGGTCGACGGACCCGACTGTTGGAACTCCAGGAACGCCTCGCCCCGACGTTCGTCTCCGAGCCACTGACCGAGCTACTGAACCGTTACGCCAGTGACGTGCCGGTGACCCTGGAACTACTCAACCCGGAACCCCACCGGGAGGCCGTGTTCAACGCGATCCGCCGGGAGCGCGAGCAGCTGCGCGAAAGCCGCAGGCGTTCCTACGACGAACTCGCCCGCATCCTCAACACCTTCGATACGGCGTTCCCCGACGCGATCCCGAACAACAGCGATGTCTTCGATGAGCGCGTGCATGACTACGTGGCGTTGTGTCGACATATCGACGAGCGGGAATTGCCCGAGGCCTACGAGCGGATGATGCGCCTGGTCACCGAGCAGGCGCCCGACGCCATCCTCACCCTGCACCGGGTCGCCGAGCAGGAAACCCGGCGGATCACCGAGCAGATCGCGCGGGTCAACACCGGTCTGGGGTCCGTCGAGTTCAACCGCGGCACCAGGCTGACGCTGCGCGCCACCCCACGCAGCCTGACCGCGGTGGCCGAACTCACCGACATCGTCAAGGCCATCTCCCGGCGGATCGCCGAAGTCGGGCTCGGTGACAAGCAGGCGATCCTGGATCAATACGCGGACATCCTTCGGCTACGCAACCGGATGGCGTCCACCGCTCCCGAAGACAAAGCCTGGACGCGTGATGCGCTCGACGTCCGCAACAGGTTCACCTTCGACTGCGCCGAATGGGATGTCAGCAGCGAAGAGCTGATCCGCACCCACAGCAACGCCGGTGACAACTCCGGTGGCGAGCAGGAGAAGCTGATGGCCTTCTGCCTGGCCGGTGCGCTGAGCTTCAACCTTGCCAGTCCCGAAAGTGTGGATAACAAGCCGGTTTTCGCTCAGCTGATGCTGGACGAGGCGTTCTCCAAGTCCGACCCACAGTTCGCCCAGCAAGCGCTGCAGGCGTTCCGTAAGTTCGGCTTTCAGCTGGTCATCGTCGCCACCGTCCAGAACGCCACCACCATCCAGCCCTATATCGACAGTGTGGTGATGGTGTCGAAGAAGGAAGCCACCGGTCGCGATAAACGACCGGTGGCCACCGTGGCGTCGAAGACCATCTCGGACTTCACCGCGTTGCGGCAGGCGATGACGAAATCCGCCGCCTCGGCGCGGGTGCCGGCGACGGTCTGACCTCTACCACGCCAGATCGCGCGGCACAAGGTCCCGCGGGAGGACTTCACGCTGGGTTTCGTCGGCCTGCGGGCCGATTCGCGGTGCCGCGCGGCACCGAAGACTTGAAGGGTCAGTTGGTCGACCACAACCCTTCGGAGGAAGCGTGCTACCCGCAGTTTTGGCTCGACGACACTTCCTGCTCGGCCTGGCGGTGAGCCCGATCGCGTTGTCACTGTCCTGCTCGAAGCCCCACTCGAACCTCAGCAACGCGGCAGCACGCGACCACGACCTCCGCCCGCTGCCCATCCCGCCACTTGCCGACTCGACTGTCGAACCGAACGGAACGCGGGTGTTCACGCTGCGGGCAGCGGCCGGAACGACGCAGATGCTCGCCGGGACCGACACGCCCACCTGGGGTTATAACGGATCGATCCTCGGACCGACCTTGCGCGCCCGTAACGGGGAGACCGTCGCTGTGCAGTTCGAGAACGCTCTGCCGGTAGAGACCACCGTGCACTGGCATGGCATGCATCTGCCTGCGCGATGTGACGGCGGCCCGCACCAGACCGTCCCATCGGGCGGCCGTTGGAAGCCGACCTGGACCGTGCGTCAGCCCGCGGCCACCCTCTGGTATCACCCGCATCCGCATGGCGAAACCGAGAAGCACATCTACCGCGGCCTGGCCGGCCTGTTCATCGTCGACGATGGCGAGCAGCCCGCAGAATTGCCGCACACCTACGGCGTCGACGATATTCCGCTGATCATTCAGGACCGACGGTTCACCGCATCAGGCGCTCTGGACGAATCCGACTCGACGAAGATCGGTCTGCTCGGGGATACCATTGTCACCAATGGCATTGCGGGAACATATCTTCGGGTGAAATCCGAACGCACCCGCCTGCGGATCCTCAACGGCTCGGGCGGCCGGCTGTACAGCCTGGGCTTCAGCGACAACCGCGAATTCCAGGTCGTCGGCAGCGACGGCGGCCTACTGTCCACGCCCGCAACACTGCGTCGGATTCAGCTGAGCCCAGGTGAACGCGTCGAGATCGTCGTCGGCGTGCAATCTGGGCCACCGATCTCGTTGCAGGCCTTTCCCATCGAGAACGGCGCCGGCCTGCACCCTTCTGAGGCTGCCCGATTCGGCGTCGAGAACACCTTTCAGATTCTCGAGCTGCGCCCCGAGCCGTCGCTGCAATCGAGTGCTCCTCTGCCCGCCACGCTGGCCGATCTGCCGACACCCGACATCTCCAGCACGGCGGTGCAGCGGTCGTTCGACCTGCAGTGGTTCATGATCAACCACAACCGCATGGACATGAATCGCATCGACTTCAGCACCACTGCCGACGCGACCGAGATCTGGACAGTCCGCAATGTCGACAACTGGCCGCACAACTTTCACGTGCACGACGCCCAGTTTCGTATCCTCGACATCGACGGTTCTCCGCCTCCTCCGGAACTCGCCGGCTACAAGGACACGGTGTATGCCCCTCCGGGACAACAGATTCGGCTTGCCATCCGGTTCACCGACTACACCGACCCGACCTACCCCTATATGTACCACTGCCACCTCGCGTTGCACGAGGATCAGGGCATGATGGGCCAGTTCCTGGTGCTCGAGCCCGGCCAGGAACCCGCCCAGATGACGATGGACATGGCCGGTCACGCCATGCGCTGATACCCGTAGACGGCTAGCCGAACCCGGTTCTCTGAACCGGTTTTGGTCATCAGGTTCGCGATGTGTGTCTTCACGGTGGTGACGCCGAGATGCAACTGATCGGCGATCTCCTGGTTGGACAGCCCTTCGACGACCAAGGGCAGCAACTGCAACTCACGCGCAGAAAGCGACACGGGATCTGCGACCACCTGCCCGGCAGCCTGGGCAGTTTGAGATTGGGCGGCCCGGTCGACCACCCGCCGTAACACCTGCGGTGACAATGCGAAGTCTCCGTTTGCCGTCCGACGAATGGCGTCAAGTAGATCCGCCGGGCTGCTGTCCTTGACCAGAAACCCCGCGGCGCCGGCCGCGAGAGCCGGGTATAAATGTTCATCATCGTCGAAGGTCGTCAGCACCAATACTTTTGACTCCGGTCGGGCAGACATCACGAGCCGGGTGGCATCGATACCGCCCAGCCCGGGCATCCGCAGATCCATCAGGATGACATCTGGGGCCAGCTCAGCGGCCGCTCGGACCGCCTGCGCTCCATCTGCGGACTCTCCGACCACGTCGAGGTCGGCGGTGGACGCGCACAGCATCCGCAGACCAGCCCGCACCAATCGTTGATCGTCGACGATCAGCACGCGGATTCCGGTCATCGCCGTACTTCCGCCACCGTGGCTGCGCTTTGCGGTAACCATGCGTCGATCACCCAATCGCATTGACTCTGAACGATATCGAGTCGGCCGCCGATGAGGTCCAGCCGCTCTTGCATCCCGATGATGCCGTGCCCCTTGGTACTCGATGCGACCTCGTGCGCGTTCGCGCTCTCTACACGCACTGTCACCCCGTTGCCCTCTGGACGGATCGTCAGTTCGACCGGAGTTGACGTGAGGGCATGCTTCATCACGTTGGTCAGCGCCTCCTGCGTCACGCGCAAAACGGTGAGCCGCGCCAGCGCGTCCAATCCGACGATATCGCGGGCAATGTGCGCCATCACGGTGAAGCCAGCGGCGCGGGTCCGCTCGACCGCCGCATCGATCTCGGTCCAGACCGCATCGTGCTCAATGAGGGCAACATCTCTCAACGCCGGATCGCGCAGTGCTGTCTGTAGTCGCCGGATGTCGGCAAGCGCATCGGCAGAGGTGCGGTGGACATCGTCGAAAACCTCGGCCACCTGCGGATCCACCCCGTCGAGTACGTGCTCGGCAACACCGATGCGGAGCACGATCGACGCCATGTGGTGCGCAACGAGGTCATGCAACTCCCGCGCCATCGCTGCCCGCTCCTCCGAACGTACCGCAGATTCAGTTGCTGCCCTGCGCAACTCGGCTTCCACAGCGCGGTCGCGGTAGGCGGCAGCCAAGCGTGTCTGCCCCCGAAGATACACACCGAGCAGCACTGGAACGCCGACGCCGGCCACGATGGTCACGGCGTTGACGGCATTCCACAGCGACGTATGCGCGTCGAGCCAATTGCCCACCAGGAGCGCCGCCGACCAGCAGGCCGCCACTGCGCCGATCACATCATCGCGGTCGCTGCGCGCGGCCACATCGGCGACCGCCACCGCGCCCAGGTACGGAACCAGACCCGACAACCCCCACGCCTCGGCGGCGAACAACGGCACCGCCAGGACCGACAGGATGAGCGACGCGACGACCGGCCACCGATGCCCGCACGCGAATACGACCGCCGCGCAACAGGACACCGCCCAGTAAGCGGGCGAGACGTGGAACTCGCCGGGAAAGGTGCTCGCCGCCAACATCACCGGCACCAGCACCAGCGGTGCCATTCGAAGAATCAGGACGGGGCGCACCCACCCACGGTATCGGCAGTTGCTCACCCGAGGATAGGTGACCGGTTGGCTACCATCGATATGTACCTGGGTATTTTCCGCGCTCGCCTCGCCGAGCGTGAAAATGGCGACGCCAACAAGCACTTTTGCGTCGCCATATTCACAGTCGAGCGGCAGGCGCTGACCACTGCGCAGCTCAGTCACCGGCCAATGCACGCAAGGCTTCACCAAGCGCTGCGCGACTGGTGACCCCCAGCTTGGGAAAGATGCGATACAGGTGCGCACCGACCGTGCGCGGTGACAGGTAGAGCTGCGCGGCGATCTGTTTGTTGGACTGACCCGCAGCGGCAAGTTCGGCGATCGTGCGTTCCTGCGCACTGAGCGCGACGGTATCGGCACCCGATCGTTTGACGCCGGCGCCGGCGGCGCGCAATTCGGTTCGGGCGCGCTGCGCCCAAGGGTGTGCGGGCAGGGCGTCGAAGGCGTCCGCCGCCAATGCGAGCACTTCCCGCGCATCGGTGTGGCGACGTTGACGCCGTAACCACATCCCGTAGGCGAGTCGAATTCTGTTCTGCTCGAAGGGAAACTCCGGTGCCGCCGGATTCTGCAAGGCAGACTCATACAGTGCGCCGGCCCGCGCATCATCGGCGGTCAACGCCTGTGCCGCACAGGTGAGCATCCCCATCCGCGGTGAGATGTCGCCGAGGTGCAACGCCACCGCTGCCGCGGCATGCGCGCGCGCCTCCGCAAGGTGGCCGGAGTGGGTGGCCGCCTCGACCAGGTCGAGCACGCTGTCGACCGCCTGCTGCGCGTATGGCGGAAACTGCCCTGGCGGTCCGAGCCGCACCGCAGCCGCGTACGCCGCGTCATAGTCAGCCTCGGCGAGCGCGGTCAGCACCGCGATACGGTGCGCAAAACCAACAAGGAGCCCCAGCCGACGGGGCCCGGCCCACGCGATCACCTCGGCAGCACACCGCCGGGCCGTCGCGATATCGCCTGCGCTGGCGGCGCGTAACCCGTCGTAGGCGACGAACTGGCAGCGGAACAGCTCATTGTGGTGCATCGAAGTCAGCTCGATACCGAGCGCTGCCGACTCCCGCGCCTGTGCCCACCGACCGGAGGCGACCTGGTCCAACACCAGCAGGTGCAGCATGGTCATCGCATTGGTCACCGCGCCGCGGTCACGTTCGCGGTCGAACAACCGGGTGAGAGTGCCGCGGAAGTCACCAAGACCGTCGACGTAGTAGGCGGTGACACCCAAGCGCATCACCTCCCATGGTTCGAGAGTCGCCAACGTGTCCCGGTAGTGGGCAAGTCGACTCCGCACGGTGTGGCCCCGCCGTCCGAGATCACCCCACGCATCGAGGTAGAGCACCGCCATGGCATCGACCCGGCCTTCGACGTGATCGACGACTTCATCGGTCTGCTGCCACAGCTGCGGATCGGCCGCGTACTGGGTGATGGCGAGAAGAAGCTTGACCAACCGCGATGCGATCACGTCATCGACGGTGTCGATGGTGCGACATACCGCAAGGAGGCGCCGATGCGTGCCCACCACGTCGCCGTCGCGGTAGAGCGACAGGTAGGCACCGGTGAGGACCCCTGCCACGGAATCGGTCCCGTCCTGGGCGTCGACCAGCGCTTCGGCGTCGTCGAATCGACTCGACTGTGCCGCAACGAAAGCGGCCTCGGCTCGCAGGGCCGAGCGCCGCGCCGGATCCGTCGAGAGCTCGGCCGCCCGCCGCAGCCAGTCAACGGCGGTGGCCGCACCGCCGCGACGGATCGACAGCCGGGCGGCGTCGTCGAGCAGATCTGCCACCGACTGATCCGGGACAATCGCGGCTTCGCTCAGGTGAGCGGCGCGGCGCACCAGCACGTCACCGTAGAAGCCGGCGAGGTGGGCGTGTGCGGCGCGGCGCTCGGCGGGGCCGGCCTGATGAATCACCGCGGCCCGAACCAGCGGGTGCCGAAAGATGATGTCGCCCAACGGGTCCACCATGAGAAGATCCTGGTCGATGGCCGCCTGCACATCGACCATCACGTAGCGCGACCTGGATTCGGCCGACGAGTTCGCCCGGGCACCGTCGAGGGCGGCCCGCAGGAGCTCGGTGCGCACCCGCTCGTCGAGTTGCCGCAACCGGCCGCCGAATACGGTCACCAGACGGTCGGTCAGCGGCAGCGCCGATGTCCACGCCGCGATCTGATCGGCGTTGCGCGGCAACTCTTCCAGCGCAAGCGGATTACCCGCTGCGGCATCGAGGATCGCGCGGCGGGTCGC
This sequence comes from Mycobacterium sp., assembly GCF_965229105.1. Taxonomy (GTDB): domain Bacteria; phylum Actinomycetota; class Actinomycetes; order Mycobacteriales; family Mycobacteriaceae; genus Mycobacterium. Next base: position 2,600,621 of record NZ_OZ245858.1, on the reverse strand, counting down.
TGCGCTCAGCGGCAATGCCATCCGGTCGACCAGCTGCGCTGCGCCGACCTCATCTAACGGACCGAGCGTCAACTCCGCCCAGCCAGCGGTGGAGAACTCGGCACCGGCGTGGGGGCGGTAGGACGCCAGGATGCGCACATTCGGCTCAGCGACACGCCGCCCTGCGACGCTCAGCACCGTTGCACTCAGCTCGTCGAGCCAGTGCACGTCGTCCACGACCAACAGGATCCGCTGACTGCGCGCCGCCGCGGAAAGCACATCCAGCACCGCCAACGCCAGGGTCATCGGCGATGGCGGGAGAACAGGATCGGCACCGAATACCGGGGCCAGCGCGTCCCGGTCGTGCGCGTCGAGCCCTGCCAACTGATCGCGCAGCCCGAACACCATCTGGTTGAGGCCCCCGAGTGTGAACGGTTTCTCGGCCTCGACACCGACGGCGCGCAGCACCCGCCACCCCGACCCAGTCGCCCGCGCAGACAGCTCACTGACCAAGGCAGTCTTGCCCACGCCGGCGTCACCACGAATCGCCACCGCCCCGGAACCCGCCGCGCTGAGAAACAGATCCAGCTCGACCAGCTCATTCTCGCGGCCGACCAGACCGAGTCCCGCTCGCACATCATTGTTCTACTGCACATTGCGTACCTCGGCAGGCAAGACGCAGTCATCGACACCGCAGCCGATGAAGTCATTTGACTGATGTTCGGTCCGCCAACCTGCGGCAAGGTATGAGGCATGGACATGAACCTCACCAACAAGATCGTCGTCGTCACCGGGGCCAGCAAGGGTATCGGTCTGGCGGTAAGCCAGGAATTCGCCGCCGAAGGGGCCTTCGTCATCGCAGGCGCCCGGCGCAACTCCCCCGAATTGCAGGCATTGGAAGCCGCCGGATCGGCGACGTTCATTGCCGTGGACCTGGCCACCTCCGAGGGCCCGCGCACGCTGATGGCCGCAGCCGCCGAGCGCGGCGGCGCCGACATCCTGGTCAACAATGCCGGCGCGGTCGCCACGCGATTTGACGGCATCCTGTCGGTCACCGATGAGGAGTGGGACGCAGCACTATCGCTGAACTTCCTCTCGGCGGTGCGCACCACCCGCGAAGCCATCCCGCAGATGCTGACCCGCGGAGGCGGAGCGGTCGTGATGATCGGCTCGGTCAACGCGACGCTGCCGGAATGGAATCTCGTCGACTACAGCGCCACCAAAGCCGCGCTGGCCAACTACACCAAGAGCCTGTCGAAGGAATTCGGCTCGAAAGGAATCCGCGTCAACACGATCAGCCCGGGCCCAGTCTCAACCGACCTGTGGCTAGCCGAGGACGGGGTGGCCGCGAAGTTCGCCAACGCCAGCGGAGCCAGTCCAGACGATGTGGTGGCTGCGGTGTCCGCCGGTGCACCCACCGGCCGATTCACCACGCCGCAAGAGGTGGCGGACCTTACTGTCTTCCTCGCCAGCAGTCGCTCTGCGAATACCACCGGATCTGACGTCCGCATCGACGGCGGTTACGTCACCACCCTCTGACACTTCGCTCCGCCGGATCATTCACCGCCCGAAGGGAACTAACGTGACCGCCAGCAAAGCGAACCCCGTCATCTTCATCCACGGACTGTGGATCCACTCCAGTGCACGGCAGCCCTGGCTGGAGTTGTTCTCCGAGCACGGCTACGACGGATGAGCACGACGATGAGTGAGATGATTGCTCTACGTGCCCATCGCCGCGGCGGCCCCGAGGAGCTCATCATCGAGCGGGTGCCGGTTCCCGTGCCCGCCGACGGAGAAGTGCTGGTCGCCGTGCACGCGGCGGCCATCACCTTCGATGAGTTGACCTGGCCGGAAACTTGGACCCGCAACGGCCTCGACCGGACGCCGATCATCCCGTCCCATGAAGTTTCCGGCGTCGTGGCCACGGTTGGTCCCGACGTCACGGAACTGTCGGTCGGCGACGAAGTCTACGGATTGATCCAGTTCGATCGCGACGGGGCGGCGGCTGAGTACGTCACCGTGCCCGCCGCCGACCTCGCACCCCGACCGAGGTCGGTCTCGCATATCGTCTCGGCCGCACTACCGCTGGCCGGACTGACCGCCTGGCAGGCGCTCGTCGACCACGCCGAGGTACACGAGGGTGATCGGGTGCTGGTCCACGGCGGCGCGGGCGGAGTCGGTGCGTTGGCCGTCGAACTTGCCAGCGGCCTCGGCGCCGAGGTCACCGCCACGGTGCGCAGCGATGCCCACGACCAGGTCATCGCGCTCGGCGCCGGTGGGGTGATCGACTCCCGGACCGAGGCTTTCGATACTGCCGATCGCGAGTTCGACGTCGTCATCGATACCGTCGGAGGTGAGACGTTGGAACGTTCCTTCGCCGTCCTGAGGCCCGGTGGTCGACTGGTCACGTTGTCTGCCCCTCCCCCGGTCGGCAAAGCCGACGCCTTCGAGGTCGAAGCGGTGTTCTTCATCGTCACGCCCAACACGTCCCAGCTGGCACACCTTGCGTATCTCATCGACAACGACCGACTGCATATCGCCATCGCCGGCACCTTCGCGTTGACCGACGGCAGAGCGGCATTCGAAAGCGGCAGGCTGCCGCACCGGCGGCCCGGTAAGACCGTCCTGATCGTCCGCGACTAGGCAAGGAGCCTTGCGATGTTCGACTTCGAAGAGACAGTCTCGCAACGACACTCGACGCGGCTGTTTCTCCGGGACAAGCCGGTACCCAGGGAGTTGGTGTCTGACGCCCTCCAGCTCGCCATCCAGGCCCCCTCCAATTCGAATATTCAACCGTGGCAAGTGGTGATCGCCTCCGGGCCGGCCCGCGACCGCCTGGTCGAGGCGCTGTTGGAAGAGGCCGACGCCGGACCCCCGCAGGTTCCTCCGCTGCCGGAGGAGTTCGCTCGGTTCCGGCGAGACCTCGGCTCCCTGGTGTACGGATCCATGGGCATTCCCCGGCACGACGCGGAGGCCAGGCGGGTGGCCGTGCGCCGCAACTGGGAGTTCTTCCGGGCCCCGATGGCCTGTGTCGTCTGTATGCACCGCGATCTGGATTTTGTCGACAGCCTTGGCGTCGGGATGTTTCTGCAGACATTCCTGCTCGGGCTGACTGCCCGCGGCCTCGACAGCTGCGTCCAGGTATCGATTGCCGGCTACCCGGATACGGTGCGCGAACAGCTCGGTATCGGCCAGGATATGCGCGTGCTGTGCGGCATCGCAATCGGGTACCCGGACCCCGACTTTCCAGCCAATGACCTTGCAGTCCCGCGCAATCCGCTCGGAGACAACATCCGATACCTAGACAGTTGACGGCGACGTGTCGGTGAGTCCCGCGAGACGTTCCAGGGGTCCCACCGCCGCCGCAATGGCTGCCAGTTCGTCGTCGCTGAGATCAGTCAGCGCCGTGGTCAGCACCGCCAGTCGATCAGACAGTGATTGTTGATGATTTCTCAACCCCAGCGGCGTGACCTCGATCAGGACAGCACGCTGATCCGCTGGGTCAGAAGACCTTTGGACCAGACCCAGCTTTTCCAGTCTGCGTATTGCCACCGTGATGGTGGGGGCGCGCAGCCTTTCATGCGCGGCCAAACTCGCCAGTCGCATCGGGCCCTGGTCGAATAGCGTAAGCAGGATGGACAACTGGGCCATTGTCAAGCCGCCGCCGGTCTTGAGGTAATGCGACTGCCCGCGACGCAGGAACAACGAGAGCTTCACCAAGACCTGGTGCAGTTCCGCGTCCAAGGTCGCGGCTTGGGGTTCGGTCGCAGTCTCCGGTTCGTCGGTCGCAGTCTCAGTCACGCCGCTCATGAGCTAAGAGCTTCCTGCGCTTCCTCTTTGGGAGGAACAGTCGGCCATGGTTCGGGAACCGGGCGCTGCCGGACCCGCTGCGGCCACCAGAACCATTTACCCATCAACGCCGCAATGGACGGCGTCATGAACGACCGGACCACCAGGGTGTCGAACAACAGCCCGAGTCCGATGGTGGTACCCACCTGAGCCATCACCGTCAGCGGACTGACCGCCATCGAGCTCATGGTGAAGGCGAAGACCAGGCCGGCCGCCGTCACGACGGAACCAGTGCCACCCATGGACCGGATGATCCCGGTGTTCAACCCCGCATGGATCTCCTCCTTGAAGCGAGATACCAGTAGCAGGTTGTAGTCAGCTCCCACGGCCAGCAGGATGATCACCGACATCGCCAGCACCATCCAGTGCAGCTCGATCCCGATGATGTGCTGCCAGATCAGCACCGACAGGCCGAACGATGCGCCCAGGGATAACACCACCGTCCCGACGATGACGGCAGCGGCGACAACGGCCCGCGTGATGATCAACATGATGATGAAAATCAAACAGAGCGAGGCGATTCCGGCGATCAACAGGTCGTAGTTCGAGCCTTCCTGCATGTCTTTGAAGGTGGCAGCGGTGCCGCCGAGGAAGATCTTCGATCCTTCCAGCGGCGTGCCCTTGATCGATTCCTTGGCGGCCTGCTTGATGGCGTCGATATGCTTGATGCCCTCGGGCGTCATCGGATCACCGTCATGGCTGATGATGAAGCGGACCGCCTTGCCGTCCGGCGAGATGAACTGTTTGATACCGCGTTTGAAATCGGGGTTGTTGAACGTTTCCGGTGGCAGATAGAACGAATCATCGTTCTTCGACGCGTCGAAAGCCTGGCCCATCGCGGTGGCGTTCTCCGAGCCGGCCGTCTGCTGATCCTGTGAACCCTTCTGCGTGGCATACATCGTCAGCATCATGGTCTTCATGCTTTTCATCGTCGCGATCATCGACGGCATCAGCGCCACCATTTGCGGCATCAGGATGTCGAGCTTTTCCATCTGCGGCATCAACGCCTGGATGTCATCGGTCATGGTGTCGATACCGTCAAGGGTGTCGAACACCGAGCGGATCGAGTAGCAGACCGGGATGTCGAAACAGTGCGGCTCCCAATACAAATAGTTGCGCAGCGGCCGCAGGAAATCGTCGAAGTTGGCGATGTTATCGCGCAGTTGCTGGATATCGACGGTCATGTTCTTCATCTGCGCCACCATGACGTGCATGGTGGCCGCCATCTGCTCGGTGATGCTCTGCATTTTGGTCATCGTGTTGATGGTGGTCTGCATATCGTCGGCCTGTTTGAGCATATTGGCCGTCATGTCCTGGTTGTACTTCTCGTTCATCTTCTGCATCGTGCTTTGCATGCTGATCTGGAACGGAATCGACGTGTGCTCGATCGGGGTGCCCTGCGGTCGTGTAATCGCCTGTACGCGAGAGATTCCCGGCACCCGGAAGATGGCCTTGGCAATCTTGTCGATCACCAGGAAGTCTGCCGAGTTCCGCAGATCGTGATCGGATTCGATCAACAACAGTTCAGGATTCATCCGGGCCGGCGAGAAATGCCGGTCGGCGGCTTGATATCCCAGCTGCGCGGGCAGATCCTTCGGCAAATAGTTCCGGTCGTTGTAATTGGTCCGATAGCCCGGCAGCGTGAGCAGACCGACCAGGGCCAGTGCGATCGTCCCAATGAGGATCGGCGCCGGCCAACGCACCACGGCGGCACCGACCTTGCGCCAGCCCCGCACCCGGATTGCGCGTTTGGGCTCTAACAGCCCGAAGCGACTGGCCACCGTGATGACGGCCGGCCCCAGCGTGAGCGCCGCGAACACCACGATGACCATGCCGATGGCCAACGGGATACCAAGAGTCTGAAAGTACGGCAGGTTGGTGAAGTGCAGGCAGAAGGTGGCGCCGGCGATGGTCAGACCGGAGCCGAGGACGACGTGGGCCGTGCCGTGGAACATCGTGTAATAGGCGGTTTCCTTGTCCTCGCCTGCCCCGCGAGCTTCCTGATACCGGCCGATGAGAAAGATGGCGTAATCCGTCGCCGCGGCAATGGACAGCGTCACCAGAAGGTTGGTCGCGAACGTCGAGAGCCCGATGATGTTGTGGAAGCCCAGGAATGCCACTGTGCCTCTCGCCGCGGCCAATTCGAGCACCACCATGACCAGCACGACCAGGACCGTGACGATCGACCGGTAGACCAGCAGCATCATCACGATGATCACCGTGAACGTCAGCCCGGTGATGATCTTGACGGCCTTGTCGGCGGCGATGTGCTGATCGGCTGAGATCGCTGCGGGACCGGTGACGAAGACCTTCAGCCCCGGTGGCGGCTGGCTGTTTTTGACGATGTCCTGCACAGCGCCGACGGAATCGTTGGCCAGGGCCTCGCCCTGATTGCCGGCCAGATGGACCTGGACGTAGGACGCTTTCCCGTCCGGGCTCTGCGCGCCGGATGCGGTCAGCGTGTCGCCCCAGAAGTCCTGCACGTTCTCGACGTGCTTGGTGTCCGCTTCCAGTTTCGCGACGAGCCCGTCGTAGTAGGCATGGGCCGCATCACCGAGGGGCTGGTCGCCTTCGAGCACGACCATCACCGAGCTCGTGGAGGTGAACTCGTTGAAGACGTGCCCGACCTCCTTCATCGCCACCATCGACGGCGCATCCAACGGACTCAGCGCCACCGAGCGCAGCTGTCCGACCACTTCCAGCTGCGGAACCACGGCGTTGAGAACCGCGATGATGAAGATCCAGACCAGGATGACCGGGACCGCGAGCCGACGGATCCACAGGGCGATCCCGCCGGGTGATTCCCGCCGCCTGTCGTGGTGCTCGACTTTGTCCGCACCCTGCACATCCCTGGTCGGGATGGCATCAGTCCTGGCGTCGTTCTCCGTCGCGCTCATGCGGATTTCACCAAGCAGAAGGTCTGGGCGGTGACACCGGAGGACGCCCGTTCATCCTTGACCTCATCGTCGACAGTGATGCGGCAGGTGATATCGGTGCTGTCACCCTGGGCGACGATATTCGGAAACACCGAGGGATCGGTGGTGCTCAACGTCAATGTGAAAGGCAGGGCTGCACCGTCGATCCGCTGCGGCTGCGCATCGAGATCCAAATAGTTGATATCGGCGTAGCTGCCATTGCCCCAGATCTCGTATTTGACGACCTTGGGGTTGAACGGTTTGGTGTCCTCGGCGGGCTTACTGGACTGACTCGCTGGATCAGGAGCACCGAAAAACGTCTTGATTCTCAAGACGGTGAAAACACCGATGACCACGACCACCAGAATGAGCACCGGAATCCAGGCCCGCTTCAACAGGTTCATCGCCGAGATGCCATTCGCTCATTGACCTTTCGGCGCTCAGTGACCGGGTAGGTCACGATCCGCGGAGCCGCAGGCCGTCAGCGAGCACCAAGAAGTGCACCCGCCAACGCCAGTTTCCCCACAGCTGGACAGCTGTCCAGCTGAGTTAAACTATCTAATTAGCCTGTCTATAGCAAGACGTCGGCAACATTCCAAAGTTGGACGGTAACGGCGTTACCTCACGGGCTATTGCGACGCACCTCGGGACCACGGCCGAGGCACCATGGCGACGCGTGCGTTACAGCGAAACAACGGTGGCGAAAGCGCGGCGAAACAAGACGGTGGCCAGAGCGTCCGCAGCGCCTATTTAGTCCTTGTGCTCGGCGGTGCTCTCGGCGCCCCACGACCCCGGCACCATCGGAACGGTCGGCCCGTTGCCGAAAGAATCCCCGGCCAATGTCGTCAGCCCCGTCGCCGCAGTCGTTGATGTAGTTGCGGCACCGGCGAATCCGAGGGTGCCGGCACCGGTACGTGATGCCGTCACTGTCGCCGGTTCGCCATCGCGAGGCGGGCCAGGAGCCTGCTCATCCAGGGTCATGAACTCGTCGCGGTATCCGCGGTCCTTCGCGGTAGACGTGCGGCGGCGACGAGCCCTGGCCTGCGCCCGACTGGAGGCCACCGCCGCGGCCACTGCCGCCGCGGCAGCCGAATCCGGCGCGACGGCCACCGCAGACGTCCGCAGCGTCGGGGAGAAACCGGGAGGAAAGTCACCGCGTACCGCATAGCCGAGACCTTCAGCACCGGTTGCCGGCAGCGGCGCCGGGCTCGGTGCCGCAGGAGCGGGTGCGGGGGCGGGCGCCGGCGCCGGCGCGGCGACGCCAGGACTGACGGGGGTCGGGGCCATGCCGGCGACCGGCCACACTTTGGCCTGCTCGGCAGGCGGGGCGATCTCCGCGTCGACGGCGGCGGCCGGGGCCTCAGCCATCTGGGCCAGTCCGGCGATGCCGAGGACGAGCGGCAGGGCTATTCCCGCCGCCCCACCGGCAATCGCGGCATAGATCGGCGAGCCCATCAGGGCGAAGGTAGCCGCGTAGGCGAATACGTAGAACAGCGGCAGCCACGTGACCGCCGCCGCGGCCGGGTTCGCTGCGAAGTCCGCGATGATCTGGACAATCGTGCCGATCGGGTCAGTGATCAACCCTTTGAGGGCCTTGTACATGCTGAGGAAGTGCTGGGACCCCGAGAGCCATTCCTCGATCGGATCGGCAGCCGCCAGCGCCGTACCAGCGTCGGCGGCCCGGAGCTGTGCGGTCGTTCCCGTCGCCGTGGCCGACGCTGCACCCGCCTCGCCCACACCGGGGATGAGCACAACCGGCGCCGGGGTGAGCCGCGGCGCGGACGCCAGGGCGAGTGCCGAGATCGCCTGATAGGTACTCATCACGGTGGCCGCCTGGACCCACATCCGGGCGTAATCGGCCTCGTTGACCGCGATGGGGATGGTGTTGATTCCGAAAAAATTCGTGCCGAGCAGCACACCGTGCACGACGTGATTGGCTGCCAGTTCAGCCAGCGTCGGCATCGTCGCCAGCGCCGCCGAGTACGACGCGGCGGCGCTCTCCTGCGCCGCGGCAATGCCGGCGCTGTCGACGCCGGCCTGCGTCAGCCACGTCAGATACGGTGCGTGCGCCGCCGCGTATTGCGTCGCGCTGGGGCCTTCCCACGCACCCTGCGCTGTGCCCAAGATGGCGATGAGTTCGGTTGCTGCACTGGCATATTGGGCACTGAGCGCTTGCCACGCACCGGCCGATGCCAGTAGCGCCCCCGGGCCGGGACCGCTACTGAGCAGGGCCGAGTGCACTTCAGGCGGCGCGGCGAACCAGACCGGCGCGGTCATTGCACGTCACGGTCTACGCGGGGGTTGGTTGTCCCGATGGCCATATCGTGTATCCAGAACGCTGCACCAGCCGTCCCGCGTCTCCTTCGCTAATTCCACCAGCGTTAACTGGACGAAGTTAGCATTGGATAACCTAACTGTCGAGCGGTCGACAGCCCGGCTCAGAAGATTGAGTACACCTTGCGCACCGTCTCGTGGATGTCCCACGTTCCGGTCCAGCCCACGGGAAACACTGCGACGTCGCCGACACCGATCTCGGCGGGCTCTCCCCCATCCGGGGTCACCGTCATCCGGCCGGCCACCAGGTAGATGACCTCGTTGGTCTCCAGGGTCCAATGCGACGGACCTGGCGCGCACTGCCAGATGCCCGCGGAGGACTCGCCATCGACCCAGATCTCGACGCCGTGGGTAGCCATCGGATCACCGGTGGCTTCATCCAGCGGGCCCCAATCTTCGAGTTCGGCATCGACGGCGCCGGCGAGAATCGGGGTGATCACAGCTTGTGTCATTGGAGTTCTTTCTGTTGGTGTTGTTCGTCAGCGGGCTAAAAGGTTCTCAGGCAACGCTTTCCGGGAACGGCAAGGAGATCGGCTCCGGCGCCACCCGGCTACGTCCCTGCGCGTCGAAACGGTCCAGACCCAAATCGGTGAGGTCGAGCCAGTCGCACTGACCGGTGGTGGTCAGATCGGCGGCCACCTCCGATACCGCTGGGCCCCACATCATTCCGTGCCCGGCCGCACTAGCCACCACGGTGCCCGCGACGGGTCCGTCGTCACCCAGCAGCGGGCCGAGGATCGGGAGGTGGTCCGGCGTGTAGTCGATGGTCGCGGCCCAGGTGCGGCGCAGACCGAGGCCGGCGATGGCCGGGTACAGCTCCTCCATCCGGTCCCGGGCCTTCTGGTAGTAGATCCAGTCGAACTCCCCTGCCACGCCCGGCGCCTCATCGGGATTGCTCATCCCCCACAGAAGACCGCCGGATTCCCCTGGCCGCCAGTAGATTCCCGAGACGACGTCGAACACCATCGGTAGGTCATAGACATTCTGGGACGGCACTGGCGCAGTCACCACCACCTGATGGCGGGTGCCTCCGGCATGGATCCGGCCGCCGGCCAAGGCTCCCACCTCGCCGAGCTGCGGACCTCCGGTGAGCACGACGTGGTCGGTGTCGATCGGTCCATCGGAGGTGTCAACGCCGATCACCCGCCCGCCCGAGGTACGCAGACCGGTGAACGCGCACCGTTCCCGCACATCGACGCCGACGGCGGCCAGCGCCGCGGTGTAGGCAAGCACGTTGCGTGGCGCATCGATATAGCCGTCACCGTCGGCATTCGAGGCGCCCATGGTGACGCCGGGCGCCATCCCTGTCACGCGGTTGTCGACATCGGCGGCCGAGAGCCATTCCACGTCCAGCCCGAGAGATTTCTGTAGCGCGATCCGCGCATGCGCCTGGTCGACCTCGAACTGACTAAAGCACGGCATCAGGTATCCCTGGGCCCGGAATCCGCAGTCCAGCGGGAATCGGTCGCCGCTGGCGCGATAAAACTCCTGCGCCCGCATCCCCAGGCGGATCGCGGTCTCGGTGCCGCCCTGCGCGCGGACCATGCCCGCCGCCCGACTGCTGGCACCCTCGCCGAGGGTCTGCGCCTCAAGTAAAACTATTTTCTTCGGGTTGATTCCGGCTTGGGCGAGCAGCACGGCCGTCCACCCACCGACCGTTCCACCACCCACCACGACAACTTCAGCGGTTTGGGAGCTGGTCATACTACGAAACGCTGACATAGACTGAACGCTCAGTCAAGTGGTCTTTGGGACTTCGAGAGGGCGGGTGCAGCCGGATGTACGGTCTGTCGGACGAGGATGTGCGGATCCGCAACACGGCGCGAGAGTTCGCCGAATCGTTGATGCCCTACGAAGTCGACGCCGAGCTGGCAGGCGGGGTGCTGCCCAAAGAGCTGACGGCCGAACATCAGGCCCGCGCCATCGAGCTCGGCCTGTTCGCCACCAATATGCCCGTGTCCGTCGGTGGTCCGGGATGCACAGCGCTGCAACAAGTTCTGGTGCAGGAGCAGGTCGGTAGCGTCACCAACGGACTTGCCTGGGTGGCACATACTCCCCCGCAGTGGTGGGTCGACGTGGCCACCGACTATCAGCGCGAACGCTGGCTGCTACCTGCGGTGCGCGGCGAAAAGCACGAGGCGTATGCGATCACCGAGGAATTCGCGGGTTCGGACGTTTCCGACCTGCGCACCAGCGCTCGCCGAGACGGCGACGACTACGTGGTCAACGGGGTCAAATGGCATGTCACCTCCTACAACCTGGCCGAGTATTGCTTCGTGCAGGCGGTCCTGGAGAACGGTCCGCACGCTGGTGACCACGTGCTGCTGGTCGTTGATCTGCCCTGGCCGGGAGTGGAAGTTGTTCGCACACCGCATTATTCGCACCACATCGCCGACGAGCATCCCATCGTGTCCTTCACCGACGTCCGGATACCGGTCTCGCACCTGGTGGGAGCCGAGGGTGAGGGCATGACGTTTACCCAGGACTGGTTCCGGTTTGAACGTCAGATGGTCGCCGCCCGTTGCGTCGGTGCATCCCAACGACTGGTCGACGAGATGACCGCGTTCGCGCAGACCAGGATCATCGACGGCAAGCCCCTCGGCGACTATCAGCTGATCGCGGGCATGCTGGCCGACAGCGCCACCGAGCTGTTCGCCGCCCGCGCGATGTTGTACGAAGTGGCCCGTGGAATCGACGCGGGTCTCGATCGCAAGACCCTGCACGGTCAGGCCTCGATGGCGAAGCTGTACTGCTCGGAAACGGCCGGGCGGATCGCCGACCGCGCCGTGCAGGTGTTCGGTGGCCGGGGTTATATGCGCGAGAACGTCGCCGAGCGGATGTTCCGTGAATTGCGGGTGGAGCGTATCTGGGAAGGCGCCAGCGAGATTCAGCGGATCATCGTGGCCCGCCAGTTGATGAACCGCGGCCCGCAGGCGCTGCTCGGCACCCGTTAGCCGTTTAGACCTCGATCGGCGGGTGCAGCCGCGCCGGGGTGTACTGCCGGTTTCTTCGCGCCGCCCAGGCCGAAGCCGCCAATGCCGCCGTCAGCACCCCGGTCAGCACCGCGATCGAGATCCACAGCCGCGAATCGATACCGCCGACGGTGAGCTGACGTAAACCGTTGACGGCGTACGTCATCGGGTCGAAGGGATGGATGATCTGGAACGGCTTGGCGGTGGTCTCCACCGGATAGATCCCACCCGCAGAGACCAGCTGGAACATCAGGAACGCCAGGGTCGCCACCCGGCCGACAGCGACGCCGAGCACCGCGTTGAACGCCTGAATCAGCGCCAGGAAACACCCGGCGACCAGCAGCAGGAACGCCACCGTCGCGATCGGGTATTTGGCGTGCAAACCGACGCCGAAGTGCACGACGGCGTACATCACCACGACCTGACACACGGCGACCAGGAGTGCGGGCCAATAGGATGCCAGTACCACCCGCAGCGCACCGAGCCCGTTGATGATGGGCCGGGATTGCAACGGCGTCAACAACATCCAGATGATGAGTGCGCCGATGAACAGCGCCAACGGCAGGAAGAACGGTGCGAATCCGGTACCGAAGGTGGCGGCCTGATTATGCGACACCAAATCCAGTGCCACGGGCGCAGCCAGCGTGCGCGCCACCTCGGTGCGCTGGGTAGGCGTCCAGGACGGTACTTGAGTGGACCCCTCACGTAGCTTGCCCGCAAGTTCCTGGCTCCCAGCCTGCAGCTGCTGGGTCCCGTCGGCGAGTTTGGTTGCTCCGCCGGCTAATTGGCGGCTGCCGTCGGTGAGCGCCACCAGCCCCGACGACAACCGCTGCGCACCTGAGTTGAGCTCGTCGACGCCGCTGCGCAGTTTGACGACATCCGCCCGTAGCCCACCGTTGAGCGCGGAGGTCAAGAAGGTGCGCAACTGGCTGTTGGGATCACCCAGCTCGGTCTCGAGCGAAGCGGCGCTATCGCGCAGCTTCACCAGCCCCTCGTCGGTGGCCGGGTTTATCCCTTGTGCATTGAGCAGGTTCTGCGCACCGCCGAGAAAGTCGCCCAGGTCGCGCACACTGGGATCTGGGTTGGCGCGCAACAGGTTCACCGCCTGGTCGACGATGGCCGCCGCTTGTTGCTGGTCGATGTTCAGCGCCGCGATCCGGTCGGTGGTCGAGCGCACCGCACCGCTGAGACGCTGCGCCGCCATCCCGACCTCGTTCGGATCGAGATTGAGATTGCCGACCCGATCCAGCACGTGCAGCAGTGGGTCGGTGGCCTTGTCGATGGACGTCGACAGTTGCCGCGTTCCCGCGGCAAGTTTCGCGCTGCCATCGCGCGCGACCGCCATGCTGGTGGCCAATGTGTTTGCCCCGGTGGCCAGCTGATGCGCTCCGGTGTTGGCCGTGGTGAGTCCGGTGGCCAGCTGATCGGCACCGTCGGCGGCCTTGACCAATCCGGCACCGGCATCGGTCAAACCGGTCAGTACGGTTCCGACGGTTTGTTCACCGATCTTGGCATTGACCTCGCTGAGCACCTCCCTGGCCGCGTTCTGCCCGATGATCGAGCCGAGATAGTTGTTGGCATCGTTGAACGTGAACCGCAGCGGCGCCTGCTTGGGTTGGCCGCCGGACGGTGAGGCGATATCAGCGCTGAATTCGGCGGGCAACGTGATGGAGAAGTAGTACTTGCCGCTCGCGACACCGGCAGCCGCGTCCGCAGCAGACACCTGATGCAAGTCCAGTTGCCCCGATTTCAGCAGGGCCTCGGCGACCTCGTCTCCTGCGCGTAAGGGCTTACCGTCGGCGACGGCGCCGGTGTCCTCGTTGACCAGCGCCACGGGCACCTTGTTGACCTCGGCGAACGGATTCCAGAACGCCCACAGGTACATGGCTCCGTAGAGCAGCGGCATCAAGATGATGGTTACCAGGGCGATCCGCGGTAACACGCCACGGGAGTACTTCTTGAGATCGGTGCCCAAGGACATTCCGGCAAGCACGGCTACTTGGCACCTTCCGTGTGACCCGCTTCAGCGCGGGAAGTATTCGCGACCGGCAGCTGCCGGACGTCGTGACCGACGATTTCGTTGACGGTTGCGGTGATGACGGTCTGTTGCCGGCCCAGGTCGACGAGGCGCTCGATGAGGAGCTCCCGGTTGAGATCACTGGTGACGAAGTCCAGGTGCCCGACCACCAGCAGCGGGGGCCGCGCTGTGTTGGCGAGTGCGATCCGCAGCAGTAGCCGATCCAGTTCACTGAGCTCCTCGAAATACTCCGTCAGCGACGGCAAGGGCAGTTCACCGAACACCGGGCCGCAGACCCGCGCGCGATCCGCCTCATCGGATCGCCTGACGAGGCGGTACCACGGCGCGTCCCAGCGGAGTTGTTCGGTGATCAGGTCACCCACCGTGACCGATTCGGCCACCGTGTCGAGTTCGTCGATACCGGCCAGGGCAGATGCGCCGAAGATGTCCTTCGCCCGGGTATGCCCGAAAACCGTCAGCTCACCATCGTCCGGCCGCATCCGCCCGGCCAGCGTCATCAATAGCGCGGTGCGCCCTGAACCACCAGGACATACCAACGCTGTGACTCCCCCAGCGTTGATGTCCAGATCGATGGGGCCGTAGATCGGACCCCACGGCCCCTTTACCCTGATTCCTCGCGCCGTGATCGCGGGGGTTGGTGGTCGATCCTCTGAACCGTCCGTCATCGGACAATCCCAGCACAGTCTTCGGCACAACACCGCCATTCACCGGCGGCGGTTGCGGAGGGCGTGGATAGTTCTCGACCAGCTTGTCGTATTCGGCGGTGCCCACGTCGACCGCGCTCTTTCCGATCAACCGGCCCAATTCGGTGTATGCACTGAACTGCGCCTCGTTGAACCACTGATCAGAGGTCGGGTCGTGCGGGAAGATCTCGTTGCCCTTCGCCGCAGCATAGGTGAGCAGCCAAGGTGGGCAGTCTTGCCAGAGCACCGCTTTTGCGACGATCAGCACACCGCGGCGGCGACTCTTGTCCAGGCCTGCCGCCTCCGGGTAGGTGATATCGGCGACCAGTACCGCCTGACGCGTCACGCGTTTGTTCAATGACGCGAGACCATCCGGCTCCGCGAACTGCTCGCCGGATCCTGGCGCGAGGTTCGCCAACGTGTAGGTCTCGTCCTCACCCTCACGAAAGGCGATCGTGACACCCAACTCACTCTCGGCCAGCCTGATGGCGTCGGCCAAACCCGTGACCAGCGGGGGCGTATCTCCGCTGGCGTCGACACAGTAGATCAACTGGCAGCGACGGCGCAGCGCTTCGACGAGCCCGAGATTCTCGTAGTGTCCGCCGTCGGTGACCTGCAGCAACCTACCGCCTTTCTTATGCAGTCCAAGCAGCTCCCGGTAGAAATATCCGTTACCTCGCATCGTGGGAAGGCCTTTCGGCCAGACCCTGACCGTGTCATCGGTGTTCACCGCAGACGTCGCGGTCCTGGCCGACTCCATGTCGGCGCGCAGGTTCGCGAGCTCCTTACCATCCGGCTTCGCGACGTCGTCGTCGAGCGAACCCACGAGCCGCCTGACAAAGAACGGATTGGGCAACCAGGTGCCGAGCCGCGCCCCAGAGACCGCGAGCAGCGTTGATGCCCAGGAACTTTGGCGTCCCATCGCTGAGGCGAAGGCGGCACCGCTGACCGCGACTGCGGCTTGCACTGTCAGGTCACGCCGCACCCGCGGCGGCGCAACTCGGATGAGTTCCGGCGTCTTGAGCCAACCGAGTTCTGGCCCTCCCACGTAATCTGCGGTCATCACGAAGGAAACGGCGTTGAGCCCTGGCGCGGGCTTCTCGTCACCGGATATCGGCGCTGCCGCCGCGAAGACGAATTGAGGCGCCGTCTTGTCCGGGCACGGAACACCCTTCTCATCAACGGTTTTGACTGTCCCGTAGGCGTCGAGCCAGGTCGCCTCGCTCCCCGCATACCGTTGGGCGCGCCATCGTGACATGCCGAGGATCTGTAGCCGACGCACCGCGAACGTGCGAGCCAATCTGCCCCGATAGAACGGATGCAAGCTCAGCGACGTGACATCGGCGACGCCGAGGAAGATCGCTACGCCACTCAGTACCGTGATCCAGATCAGCCAATGCGGCACCGCCGTTAGCAGCACGCCAGAAGAACCGATCACCGACCTGAAGACGTATGCGGCGACCGAGCCAAACACCAAGAGCCACAGAGCCGTCAATACCGTCAGCGTCAGCACCACCATGGCGTACTGGAAGATCGCGCGAGGTAAGCGCTGCGTCCACTTCACGCCGCCGTCTTTCTTGGGCACCGCAGACTTCTTGCGCCACACCATGGCACCGACCGACACGAGGTACTGCAAGCCGACCACCCCGGCGATACCGCCGACGTGGCCACCAACGCCGTAGGGCAAAAAATTGCCGCAGAGTTTCATCAGTTCCGGAACTGCCATGGTGATCGCCAGAGTGACCACCGCGAACAGGGCCGCGCCGTTGGCTGCGACGGTGAAGCGCTCGCGGAGCCACTCCCAGCCGCCGGCCACGCCCAGCCACTCCATCACCATGGCCAATGTTTGGAATGCCAAGGCACCGACGACGAAGACCACCACCGCCCACCAAGCCACCGCATTTCCCGTCAGAGACATCGAGTCCGCGCCTGCGTTGGACACGGCATCTGCCGATGCCGGCACAATGGCGGCAAGCGGCTGCCAGACGTAGAAGAGTCCGACCGCGAAGCCCAGTGCCACAGGGATCCAGAACAGTGCGACAAGTGAGGCGAGCAGATTCTTCAATACCTCACCGAGCGCGACCACCAGGCCGCTGGGTGAATCGGCGATATAGCTGGAATGCCTACGCAAATAGTCGAATTCGAGGGACCCCTGGCTGTATCGGTCCGATAATTTCAATGGCTTCCAAGGTTCGGCCTCAGATGACCCCCGCCGGGCCTTCTTCCTCTTCCAGCCAGGAGTGAGCGTGGGACTTTGATCCTCGGGCTGGGTGGTGAGCAGCCTTGCCCCAGCGGTGTATCCGCCGCCGGATACCGAGATGATGTAGTCGACGTTGTCCAGTAGGTTGCTCTCCTCCCGGTGTCCGTTCTCGGCGAATTCCTGGGTGGCACCCATCGCAACGCATGCGGACCGGACGCCACCGCCGGAAAGACAGATCGCGGTGGTCGGTTCGCCCCGCGTCATGCTTCGCTGCAGAACTTCGGCTGTCCCGGGCACTCGATAAGCCTTGGCCCAGCCGCCTTGTTCTCGCAGGACGAGGTCCAACTCTTCAGGAGCGAACTCCGGTGGGTCTGCTTTGGCGATGACAGACTCCCACCACGGTTTACCGGTCTGCGGGTCGCCAGTCTTCGCGAAGCGGAAACGGAAGCTGGTCCACAGCAGCCGCCCCACTACGAGAACGGCCGCGGGCACTGCCAGCACCGCGATGATTGCAGAGCACCACTTCACCGTTGCCGCCGCGCCCGCGGCATCCTGCAGCCACGTGCCAGCCTGCGCAGACCACAAAAAGCCATCCTCGGCCACGTCCGCGACCATCGTGACGAAAACCGCCACGAGAATGATCTTCGCCATCAACGTACCGAACCCGGAGATGGCGAGACTTCGAAACAGCCACCCGCAGAACAGGAGTGCGAGGCCATAGCAAGCGATGAAGGCCAGATCCCATAGCAGTTTGCGGTGATCGACGACACCCAAGGCGTCACCGAAGGTGAACCTGATCAGGCTCGTGTCGTACGCGAGTCTGCCCAGGGGTACTGCCCAGGCCGCCGCTACCAGAGCACCTGCGATGCACACGATGATCATCGCTTTACTGCAGCCAGTCCTGTTCGACGCCATCATGGCCCCCTTGCCATCGATTGAGCCGACGACTGCCCAGGCGCCAGCCCATCGAACGTATGGCGGCCCGGCCCGGTTACCGCGAGTAGTGCGCTACCTGTCCAGCACGAGCATCGCCACATGCAGTGACGTTCGCGATTCCGCGTCGTCAAGGTCGACGCCCACCAACCGCTGCAGGGCGGCAAGACGCGAATACAGCGTGGGACGGGACAGGTGGGTCCGCTTGGCGAGTTCAGTCTTGTTGCCGCCGACGTCGAGGAAGCTGCGCAACAGTTCGTAGGCTTGCACGCCGCGATCGCCGTGCTTGGCCCGATACTCGAGCAGACCGCGCAGCTCGGTCTCCGCGAACGCCTGCACCCGCGGATCGGACCGGATCAACCCGACGAGTCCGCGCAGTCGCACATCGGCCGCGCGGTAGAAGGACTTGTCCCCGACCGGCAGCGCTATCGCGACCTCTGCGACGTGTTCGGCCTCGGCCAGTCCACCGGCCGCGTCGACAAGGCGGCTTGACTCCGGCCCGACCCCGGTCACGCAGTCCGCGATGCCCTCGATGCGGGTGACCGCTCGGCGGATCGAGGTGCAGACCTCTGCAAGCACCGCGACGGGCAGACCAGCGCCCGCAGCCGTGCGCTGCGGCGCCAGCAGGAGGTCGATCTGACCGCCATCGGAGCCGGCGGCCAGGACGGTATGCCCGGCCGAACGTATCGCGTGTACAACGGCATCGAGTGTTCTGGCCCTGCGCTGTTGCACCAGCACCGCATCGACGCCGGTGCTTTCGGCCCACCGCACACAGGCCGGCACGTAGGTCAGGGCGGGACGCAACCCGAGGGCGTAGGCCCGGCTGGTGGCCTCGGCCTCGTCGCGGATCCGCCCCCGGCGCAGGTCCTCGACCAACCCACCCTGCGCCCGCAGTTCCAGCGAGGTGCGGTCCTGCTCAATCATGCGATGCAGTACCAGCGCCTGCGCCGCACGTTCCAGGGTGGTGCTCACCGCAGGGTCGCCGGGGCCAACGACATTCGGCGCCACCAGGCGGCCCCACTCCTGGCGGTAGGGGCCGACTGCGGTGACCGACCATGACCCGTCGCCAGAGGCCGGTGTCAGCCGTGACCGGCGATCCCAGTTCGCGAGCAGTTCGGCGGTCGGGACGCCGTGGCCGGCGAAAGCCAGCACCTGCCGGTTGAGGTCCTCCAATATTACTGGGGTGGAGAGGATTTCGGCCGCGGCCGCGACAATCTCGTCCAGCGACGCCCGGCTCATGCTCAGGTTGGTGAATGCCTCGTGCACGCGACGGGCGTAGTCGACCTCGGCGTACTGTTCGGCGACGATCCGGCGGTGCACCTCTTCGGTGACCTCGACGAAGCGCACCGGCCGGTGCAACGCGATCACCACCAGCGTCAGTCCACGGCCCGCATCGAGGACATCGGCCGGTATCGCATCGACATGCAGCCCAAGTTCGACGACGACCGCGACCGCACCGGCGGCCGCCAGCCGCGGTAGGTAATCCACCCGGTGTTCGCGGTCGGTCAGGGCGAGGCCGGTGGTCAGCACGAGCTCGCCACCTTCGAGCAGGTTCGACAGGTCAGCGAGGTCGCTGACGTGCACCCACCGCACCGGCTGGTCCAGCGCTCCCCGCGCCGTCGACCCGAGCACCACCTCAGGCTCGCCGGCGGTCACGACTGGCAGCGCCAGGATCTCCCGAATCGTCGGCTGCATTTACGTAGTGTAAAGGTTCTAGTCCGATCAGTTACAGAACGTCGGAGCCAATTGTTCCCCTATACCCCGAGAATCAAGGCATGACTTCCACCCGCGTTCGCACTATCAGCCACTGGGCCGACGGCAAGAAGTTCGCCGGCACCGGCGACCGCACCGCCCCTGTCACCAATCCCGCGACCGGTCAGGTCACCGGCGATGTGGCCCTGGCCGATGTCGAAGACGCCAGGACCGTGATCGACGCCGCCGCCGCCGCCTTCCCGGAGTGGCGTGACACCTCCCTGGCCAAGCGGACCACCGTGCTCTTCGCCTTCCGGGAACTGCTCAATGCGCGCAAGAACGAGCTGGCCGAGATCATCACCTCCGAGCACGGCAAGGTCGTCTCCGATGCCCTCGGTGAAGTCAGCCGCGGCCAGGAAGTGGTCGAATTCGCCTGCGGTATCGCACATCTACTCAAGGGCGGGATGACCGAGAACGCCTCGACAAACGTCGACGTGGCATCTATCCGGCAACCGCTCGGGCCGGTCGGCATCATCTCCCCGTTCAACTTCCCGGCCATGGTGCCGATGTGGTTCTTCCCGATCGCCATCGCCGCCGGTAACACCGTGGTGCTCAAACCGTCCGAGAAGGACCCGTCGGCCGCGCTGTGGATCGCCGAACTGTGGGCCGAGGCCGGCCTGCCCGCCGGCGTATTCAACGTGCTCCAGGGCGATAAGGTCGCCGTCGATGAACTGCTGACCAACCCGAAGATCCGGGCCATCTCGTTCGTCGGCTCCACCCCCATCGCGCAGTACGTCTACGAGACCGGGACCCGTCACGGCAAGCGTGTGCAGGCGCTCGGCGGGGCCAAGAACCACGCGATCGTCTTGCCCGACGCCGATCTGGACCTGGCCGCCGACGCGATGGTCAATGCCGGTTTCGGCTCCGCAGGCGAGCGCTGCATGGCCATCTCCGCGCTGGTGGCGGTCGGCCCGATCGCCGACGAGCTGGTCGCCAAGATCGCCGCCCGCACCACCCCGTTGAAGACCGGCGACGGCACCCGCAACAGCGATATGGGCCCCCTGGTCACCAAGGCTCATCGCGACAAGGTGGCCTCCTATATCGACGCAGGCGAAGCCGATGGGGCCACGATTGTGGTCGACGGACGGGATGTCACACCCGACGGCGAGGCCGATGGCTTCTGGCTCGGCCCGACCCTGATCGACAATGTCACCACCGACATGAGCGTCTACACCGACGAGATCTTCGGACCCGTGCTGTCGGTGGTGAGGGTCGACTCCTACGAAGAAGCGCTCAACCTGATCAATTCCAACCCGTACGGCAACGGCACCGCCATTTTCACCAATGACGGTGGCGCCGCGCGCAGGTTCCAGAACGAAGTCGAGGTCGGTATGGTCGGCATCAACGTGCCCATCCCGGTGCCGACCGCGTATTACAGCTTCGGCGGCTGGAAGAGCTCGCTGTTCGGCGACACCCACGCACACGGAACGGAAGGTGTGCACTTCTTCACCCGCGGCAAGGTTGTCACCACTCGCTGGCTGGACCCCAGCCACGGTGGGATCAACCTCGGCTTCCCCCAGAACAACTGAGTCAGGAGCTCCTATCCCATGACCACCACTGAATCTCACCTTCTGCCCAACGGCCAGGACGTCGAGAGCGCGATCGCCGAGGGCGCCCACGCCTACGAACTCGACCGCAAGCACGTCTTCCACTCCTGGTCGGCGCAGGCGCAGATCAAGCCGATGACGATCATCGCCGCCGACGGGCAGTACGTCTGGGACGGTGACGGCAACAAGCTGCTCGACTTCTCCGGGCAGTTGGTCTTCACCAACATCGGCCATCAGCATCCGAAAGTTGTTGCCGCCATTGCCGAACAGGCGGCCAAGCTGTGCACCATCGCACCCCAGCACGTCAACGCGGCCCGCTCGGAAGCGGCCCGGCTCATCGCCGAGCGCACCCCGGGTGACCTGAACCGGGTCTTCTTCACCAACGGTGGCGCCGACGCCGTCGAGCACGCGGTCCGGATGGCGCGGCTGCACACCGGTCGCTACAAGGTGCTCTCGCGCTACCGCTCCTATCACGGCGGCACCGACACCGCGGTCAACCTGACCGGCGACCCGCGGCGTTACCCCAACGATTACGCCAGCGGCGGCGTCGTGCACTTCAACGGCCCGTTCCTCTACCGCTCGTCGTTCTACGCCGAGAACGAACAGCAGGAGACCGAGCGCGCACTGGACTACCTGGAGCGGCTCATCCAGCACGAGGGTCCGGCGTCGTTCGCCGCGATCATCCTGGAGTCGATACCCGGCACCGCGGGCATCATGGTGCCGCCGCCGGGCTATATGGCCGGCGTGCGGGAGATCTGCGATAAGTACGGCATGGTGTTCATCGCTGATGAGGTGATGGCCGGGTTCGGCCGGACCGGTGAATGGTTCGCCATCCAGAACTTTGACGTCGTCCCCGACCTGATCACCTTCGCCAAGGGCGTCACCTCCGGTTACGTGCCGCTGGGCGGCGTCGCCATCAACGATGCGATCTATTCGACGTTCGCCGACCGCGCCTACCCGGGCGGCCTGACCTACTCCGGTCATCCCCTGGCGTGTGCTGCCGCCGTGGCGACCATCAATGCGATGGAAGACGAAGGCATGGTGGCCAACGCCAAGCGCATCGGCGAAGACGTGCTCGGCCCCGGTCTGCGCGAGCTGGCTGCCAAGCACCCATCGGTCGGTGAAACCCGTGGCCTCGGTGTCTTCCAGGCCATCGAGCTGGTCAAGGACCAGAAGACCCGTGAGCCGTTGGCGCCCTACGGCGGTAGCAGCCCCGCGATGAACGCCGTCATCGCCGCCTGCAAGTCCGGCGGCCTGCTGCCGTTCGCGAACTTCAACCGTATCCATGCGGTGCCGGCCTGCAATATCACCGACGCCGAAGTGGCCGAAGGCCTGGGCATCCTGGACGCTGCATTGACCGTCGCTGACGGTTACGTCGTCTAAAGCTGTTGGCCGAGTGTGGACTTCAGGCACGCTTCCGCATTGAGAAACGTCGCTGAAGTCCACACTCGCCCGCGACGGGATCGACCGGTCGGACCTGTTGTCCTGGTAGTCCTGGCTGCCATCAGCCAAGAACTCGGCGCCGCCCTGGCGGTCACGCTGTTCGACGCGTTGGGACCGCTGGGCATGGTGTTCGTCCGGCTGGCCGTGGCGGGACTGGTGCTCTGTGCCGTGATGCGCCCCCGGCTGCGTGGGCTGACCTCTCGGGCCTGGCTGTCTGCGGTCGCGCTGGCAGCGGCGTTGACGGTGATGAACACCTGTTTCTATCTCGCGCTGAACCGAATTCCACTTGGCGTTGCCGTGACGATCGAAGTACTGGGACCGCTTGTTCTCTCCGTGGTCGTCAGCCGCCGCGGGGTCGCATGGCTGTGGGCGGCGTTGGCCTTCGCGGGGGTCGCACTGCTGGGTCTGATGCAGCACCAGCTCGGCGGTATCGACGCGAAAGGTGTGGTGTTCGCTACCGGTGCCGGGGTGGCATGGGCGGCGTACATCCTTGCCTCGGCACGGGCCGGTGCGGAGCTCCCTCGGCTGGACGGGCTGGCCATCGCGACGGCGATCGGCGCCATCGCCATCGCGCCCTTTGCGGTGACATCGCTGGACACCTTCGCCGCGCTGCACTGGCATGTCGTCGGCCTCGGCCTGGCCGTCGGTCTGATGTCCTCGGTCATTCCCTACTCGCTGGAACTGCTTTCGCTGAGACGACTTTCGGCAGGGACGTTTGCGATCCTCACCTCGATCTCACCGGTGACAGCGGCGATAGCCGGCTGGCTGGTGCTCGGGCAGCAGTTGGGTGCGCTGGGCTATCTGGCTATTGCCCTGGTGTCGGTGGCCTGCATTGGGGCGGTCCGATCGGCCCGCGGGCTCAGCGGATCCGTGAGTTAGCCGGATCGTAGATACCCTTGAGCGACACCGTGATCGGAAACAGCTCGCCCCCGACGTTGACCTGGTAGCGGCCGGCCTTGACCCAATCTGCAGTGACGGGCGCAGCATCGGCGGACCGCACATACGCCAGGCCCACACATGCTCCCGTCGTCTCGCCCCAGGCCGCCGAGCTGACCTGTCCGGCCGCGACCCCGTCGCGCAGGACCAGTTCACCACCCCACAACATGGCAGCTGGATCGTCGACCGCGAAGCTGACCAGTCTGCGCCGCGGCCCTGCCGCCTTCGCCTGCTCGACGGCCGCGCGGCCCAGAAAATCGATATCGGTTGTGAGCTTGCAGGCGAACAGCAGACCCGCCTCGACCGGGCTGTCGTTGGGGGTCAACTCACGACCGAACGCGCGGTAGCCCTTCTCCAATCGCAGCGATTCGATCGCGTAATAGCCGCCGCGCACCACCCCGAA
Source organism: Mycobacterium sp. (assembly GCF_965229105.1). Classification (GTDB taxonomy): domain Bacteria; phylum Actinomycetota; class Actinomycetes; order Mycobacteriales; family Mycobacteriaceae; genus Mycobacterium. The sequence goes on along the minus strand of NZ_OZ245858.1, from coordinate 2,576,637 downwards.
CTCTGCCCCCGCCGACATCAGGTCCTCATACACCCCGACCGCGAACTCAGTGGGAACATAGATCTCCCAACCCAATTCGCCCACATAGGTGATCCGGGTCGCCCGAACGGTCGCATAGCCCAGTGAGATCTGCCTGCTGGCCCCGAACGGGAACGCCTCATCAGATAGGTCAGCGTCGCTCAAGGCGGCCAACAGCTCACGAGAGCGTGGACCCATCACACCGAACACCGCCAACGACGATGTCACGTCGACCAGCGTCGCGCGTGCACCGTCGGGCAGGTTCGTCCGGATGTGGTCCTTATCGCGTTCGGTGGTGGCCGCGCTGCTGACGATCAGGAACTCGTCGCGCGCGGTGCGGGTGATCGTCACATCCGACTCGTAGGTGCCACCGGCGTTCAACATGCCGGTGTACACCGTGGTGCCGATGTCCACCGCCACATCGGCGGTGCACAGCCACTGCAGCGCGGCTTCGGCGTCCTCGCCGACGAGGAGATATTTGGAGAACGACGTCTGGTCGAAGACGGTGACGCCGGTGCGGGTGGCGGTCTGCTCGGCGGCCGACCACGGCAACCAGTTCGGCTTACCCCAGGAGTATTCGATGATCGGCGCGGCGGCGGGCGGGGCGAAGAAGTTCGCGCGTTCCCACCCCATCCGACTGCCGAAATTGGCGTTCGCGTCCACCAGGAGGTGGTGGACCGGCGAGCGACGGAACGGCCGCGCGGTCGTCATTTCCCGGTTCGGCCAAGGGATCTCATAATGCAGGCCGAGGATTTCGGCGACCCGGTCATGCAACCAGGTGACGTTACCGTTGAAGGGCGCGAAACGACGGATGTCGACGCTGGTGAGATCACTGGTGGGCGAACCGTTGACGATCCACTCCGCCAGGGCGCGGCCCGCGCCGCCTGCCGAGGCGATACCGACTGAGTTGAAGCCCGCGGCCACAAAGAAATTCCTCAGTCCCGGCGCCTCGCCCAAGATGAACTGGTTATCGGGAGTGAAACTCTCCGGCCCGTTGTAGAACTTCTTGATTCCGGTTTCTTCCAGCGCCGGAATCCGCAACATCGCGTTGTCCATCAGGATCTGGAAATGGTCCCAGTCCTCGTCCAGCAGCTGAAATTCGAACGGGTAGGGAATGTTGTTCGGCGACACCCAGGGCTTGGCTTCGGGTTCAAAACCGCCGACGACCAGGCCGCCGACCTCTTCTTTGAAATAGGTGTAGCCGTCGGGATCGCGCAGGATCGGCATGTCAGGGTGGACACCCGGGATGGTTTCGCTGACGACATAGAAGTGTTCGGCCGAATGCAACGGCACATTGACCCCGGCCATCAGCCCGATCTGCAGCGCCCACTGGCCCGCGCAGTTGACGACGATGTCCGCCTCGATGTCACCGGCATCCGTGCGGACCCCGGTGACGTGCCCGTCGGCGATCAGGATGTCGATGACTCTGGTGTGCTCGATGACGCGCGCACCGCGCTGCCGTGCGCCCTTGGCCAGGGCACCGGTCAGGTCGGTCGGGTTGGCTTTGCCGTCGGCGGGCAGCCAGATGGCCCCGACGAGATCGTCGACGCGCATCACCGGATAACGCTCGAAGGCCTGCGCAGGAGTCAGCAGCTCGCACTCGAGGTCGTAGGCGGCGGCGTTGGCGGCGGTCCGGCGCAGTTGCACCATCCGGTCTTCGGATCGGGCAACCGTGACACCGCCGCACTGTTTGTAGCCGGCGGACAGACCCGTCTCGGCTTCCAGTTCGGCGTAGAGCTCGGTTGAATACTGAACGAGGCGGGTCCCGCTTTCGGATGCGCGTAACTGTCCGACCAGCCCGGCCGCGTGCCAGGTCGTTCCCGACGACAGCTGGCCCTGCTCGATGAGCACGACATCGGTGTGGCCGAGCTTCGTCAGGTGATAGGCGACGCTGGTTCCGATGACGCCGCCGCCGACGACGACGACCTGCGCCCGGTCAGGTAAAGGTATCGAAGCCACGGGGCGGGCATCCTTTCACTTCAGTCATCGGCCGACGCCTCGTCGAGCAATCGGCTGAACTCAGGGCGGCCGAACTCGGCCACCGCATTGTCGTAACGCTCCATCGCCCATTCCCAGAAGTCGAATTCCAGTGGACTGGAGCCATTCTGGATACATCCCCACAGCGTCCAGCCGTACTGGGAAACGGTGCCCTGCAGCCGGGCCCGTGCGAGCTTATGCCGCAGTGGCCGTCCGTAGTAGACACTGACCAGTTCTTCGAGTCCGTCGACCGAAAGCCGGCATTCGCGCCAGATATTGCCCAGCTCGAAACAGGGGTCGTTGTTACCGGAGTACTCGTAGTCGATCAGCCAGATCTTGTCGCCATCCTCGACGAAGTTCGCGGCCAGCAGATCGTTGTTGCACGGGACGGTCGGCTCGGCAGTGGCCGCCAGTACCTGTCGAATCCTGTCGAACTGGTCCGCGAAGTCGAGGTAGGAATCCGGGATTCGGAACCCGTTATCCAGCACCACCTTCAAATAGGCGGGCTGCTGGGCGAACATATCGAACTCACCGCGAAAGCGGGGTCCGTCGTGCAGCGCGCGGCAGGCCTTGGCCACCTTGGCGATCACTCCAGGCCGGGCGAAATCGTCATTGGTCAACGTGGCGCCATTGAGGTAGCCAAGCAGCAGGATGCCCAGGTCTGGGCGATAGTCGTACACCGGCGCGCCAACCCCGGCCAGTTCGGCGGCCTTGGTGTTGTAGTACTCCTGGTCCCGGTCGATTCCCAACAGATTGGCCGGATCCACGCAACGAGCGACGTACACCCCGGTCTCGGTGGTGACCTTGACGTTGCGGTTCGTCAAACCGCCGGCGAGATCCTCGACCCGCCGCGGTCGTCCGGCCAACAGCGGCAGCTGCTCCAACAATGCGTCCAGCGCAGCATCGCTGAGCGAGAACGACATGGTCAGTAACGCTAGTGGCATAGCCCCACAAGCGGGGACCAATGAGCGGGCCGGCTTATGCCATCGACATGCCGCGCGCAACCTTGACAATCCCCGGCGGCACCGTCATCCTCGTGGCCGGACACCCGCAGGTCAGCAGGCCTGCCTACACGGTGTCACGCACAGGGTAATTTCAAAATCGGAAATGACATTTCCGCAGATCAGCTGTGGTTTGTTGCTGCGGCCGAGTGCGATTGGGTGCGCTCTCAGATTCGGGGAGTAACGTCATTCTCACCCGTACCGTCAGGACGGACCAGGAGGTAACGATGCCGTCCAACGAGCGGACACGCACTGTCATGCACCCATTTGGCGACGGCTCTCCGTCGGTGTCGGGGCTCTGATGGCGGCACGTTCCACCAACGGGACTCCAGCCAGCGACACCGATCCCGCGGTACTCGCGGCCGAGGCCGACGCCGCTGAGGCCGACGCCGCCGAAGCGGAGGCCCTGGCCGCCGCCACCGCCGCCCGCGCCAAGGCGGCCCGCCTACGCCAACAAGCTGAAGAATCCCGGGCAGCTCTGATCGAGCGTGAGGCCGCCGAACGAGCGGCTGCCGCTGCTGACACGGCCGACACCGTCGTCGATACCGACGAGGGCGACGCACCGGACGCTGCTTCCGAAAAGGCTGCTTCCGAAGAAGCTGTCACCGAAGACGACCCCGAAGCGCCTGTCGATTTCCCGGCCGAACGCACACGCACATGGGTGCCAGGGTGGAAGCCCGTCGCGGTCGGTGTCGCCGTCATCGCGCTGGTGGCCTTCCTCGTGCTGAGCGGCCTGATGATCTGGAGCCATCGCAACGCCGTGCAACGTGAGGATCGCGCAAACGCGTTCGCCACCGGTGCCAGGCAGGGCGTCGTCAACCTGATGTCGCTGAACTTCAACAACGGCCAGGCTGATCTGCAGCGCGTCCTGGACAGCACCACCGGCTCGTTTCACGACGACTTCCAGAAAAGCCAGCAGGACTTCCTCACCGTGATGAAGGATTCCAAGGTCGTGACCTCCACAGCCGTCACGGCCACCGCCGTAGAGTCCATGACCGATGACTCAGCCGTGGTGTTGCTGACCGCAACATCGCAGGTCGCCAACAACGCCAGCCAGCAGCCCAGCCCACGGAACTGGCGACTGTCGGTGACTGTGATCAAAGAGAACGACCAGATCAAGATGTCGAAAGTCGAGTTTGTCCCGTGAGCACTGATGGCGATAAGAACGATGGCGGGGATGCACCTGCCGATACCACCAGCGACACAACGACGTCCGCCGCCGCGCTGACGGAACCTGCGCTGACAGAACCTGGCGAGGTTTCCGACGAGTCCGAGGTTTCCGACGAGTCCGAGGTTTCCGACGAGTCCGAGGCAGTCGAAGAGCCCGCAGAGTCAGATCCGGAGACGGTATCCGCCGCTGCACCGCGGAAGCGGTTCGCCCGCAGCGACGGCAGGCGGCCCTACGCTTTGGTCGGCGCCATCGTGCTCGCGGTAGCCCTGGTCGCGTCTGCCGGCCTGACCGCTTGGCTCTACTTCTTTCAGTTTCGGCCTGATCAGCAAGTCGGACCAAGCGCTCAGCAGTCCGCGGTCGCCGCAGCGCGCGACGGCACGGTTGCGGTGTTGTCGTATGGACCCGAATCTCTCGACAAGGATCTCGCCAACGCAAAATCCCGCCTGACCGGTCAATTCCTCAGCTATTACAGCGATTTCACCGATCAGGTGGTGCGCCCGGCGGTGCAGCAGAAGCAGGTCAAGACCGACGCCAAAGTGGTGCAGGCAGCCGTCTCGGAGATACAGCCCAATTCAGCGACGGTCCTGGTGTTCGTGAATCAGACGACCCTGAGCAAGGACCGCCCCGACCCGGCAATGGCCGCCAGCAGCGTGCTGGTGAAGATGACGAAGGTCGACGGCAACTGGCTGATCTCGGAGTTCAATCCGGTCTGAGGACGGTTCGCGGGCGGGCGGCCGACTCGATGATCGCCCGCACGGACCGGCGGCAGCGCCCGCATTCCGAGCCCGCACCGCACATCGTGGCCACCTCGTTCGAGGTCGACGCGCCGGCGGCGACGGCGTCAGCGACGGTATGACTGGTCACGCCGACGCACAGGCAGACATACATCGGCGCAGCTCTACTCCGCTCCGGCGATGCGGACCATGCGATCGAATTCACCGATGAAAAGCGGTGGGTACACCCCCACGCCTGAGTGCGTCATCCATTCGGTCGCCACGTCCGGATAATCCATCCAGCGGCGGGCACTGTCCTCGTCGTCGACCTCCTGCAGGATCAGGACCTCCCGCGAGTCGTCCAACGCCTGGAACACCCACAGCTTTCTGATCCCGAATGATTTGAACCGATCCGCCGCTACCCGCAGCTGTGCGGTCAGGATCGCCACATCATCGACCGAGACAATTCCCGCCACCACAACACCGGGTGCCAGCGGCGCCTCGGACGGTTCGGTCAGATCGAACCGTTCGACGATCTCGCCGGCGAAGACTGCCGGAATATCTTCGACACCAACGGAATCGAACCAATCCATCAGAAGGCCCGAGCGCATCAGATTGACGATCGGCTCCCGGCTGTGCACGCCGGTCATCACCAGCACGCGGCCGTATTCATGAATCGATCGGTAAACCAGAACATGATGCGCACCCATCTCTGCGAGAGCAGCTGTCCGCTTCTCCAGGAGCGGGCCCACCCGTGACGGATCCGGAATGCGGTAGTCGAACGCGATCACCAGGGAGTGTTGGTAAACGTCGGACACGCTCACCGCAACTGGTCTTTCATCACCTTGCCCGTTGCGTTCAGCGGTAAGGCCTCGAGGATCACCAGGGAGCGCGGCACTTTGAACCCGGCCATCCGCTGTTTACTCCAGGCGATCAGATCCGTCTCTGTGACAACGGATTCCGAGTTCTGCTTCAATACCAAGAAGGCCTTGCCCACTTGCCCAAGTCGCTCGTCGGGCACACCGATCACCGCGGCCTGCGCGACGGCCGGGTGTTCCATCAGGAAGCCCTCGATCTCGGCCGGGTAGGCGTTGAATCCACCGACGATGTACATGTCCTTCTTGCGACCGACGATCCGCACCCGGCCGTCACCGTCGATCGTGGCCAGATCACCGGTGTGCAGCCAACCGTCGATGTCAATCGCCTCGGCGGTCGCCACGGGATCGTCGAGATACCCCTTCATCACGTTGTAGCCCCGAACCAAGAGCTCACCGTCGTCGGCGACGCGCAATTCCATCCCCTCACAGGCCACCCCGACGGTGGTCGCGATGTCCTCGAAGGAGTCGCCCGGGCGCGAGGCGGTGACAGTTCCGCCCTCGGTCAGTCCGTAGCCTGTCATGATCGACCGGAAAGGCAGCTCACTGCGCACGCGACGGATGAGTTCGACCGGGATATCAGCGGATCCGGTGACTGCCGCGCGCAGGCTCGACAACCGGTCTTTATCCGGCACTTCGAGCAGCGAGTGATACAGGGTCGGCGGTCCTGGGAGCATGGTGACATTCTCGCGCTCGATCAGGTCGACCACCCTGTCGATATCGAAAACCGGTACCGGTAATACCGTCGCGCCGCGGATCATCGCCGCTATACAACCCGCCTTCCACCCGAAGGTGTGGAAAAAGGGGTTCACGATCAGATAGCGGTCGGCCTCGCGCAGGTCGGCCAGATCGCACCACTCGCTATAGAGCCGAAGCGTCTGCTGGTGGGTCATCATGACGCCCTTGGGGCGTCCCGTGGTTCCCGACGTGTAGACGATATCGGCAACATCTGCGCCGCTCAGAGCATCGGCGTTCAACTCGAAGGGCGGGCCGCTGGCGAGGAACTCAGACTCCAGGTCGATCACCGGCACCCCCGGCGGGGTGTCGTAATCCATTCCGAGAAAGCCCTTTTGGATCAGCACGGCTTTGGCCCCGCTGCGGGTGATGATATCGGCGGCCTCTTCGGCCCGATACCTGGTGTTCACCGGCACCAGCACACCGCCTGCGGCCATCAGACCGAAGGCCGCGATCATCCACCGATAGGAGTTCGGGGCCCAGATCGCGACGCGGTCGCCTTTGCCGATCCCGAACTCGGCGAACGCCCCGGCAGCACAGCGGATCCGATCGGCAAACTGCCTGAACGTCAGTCGCGTCGACCCGTCGACGACCGCTTCGGAATCACCGAAGCGGTCGCCGACGCTCAAGACCATTTCCGGGATGGTCTGCCATTGATGTTCCGTCACAGAGTGACGAGGCGACTCAGGTTGCCGCCCATGATCTTTGCTTGATCTTCCAGGGCGAGGTGCTCGAGTGCGGTGACGTAATGGGTCGGCTCCGCGAGGCCCTCTGGGTGCGGCCAGTCAGAGCCGTAGAGCACCTGCTCGACGCCGATCAGGTTGATCAGGTCGTCGATGCCCTCTTCGTAGAACGGGCTGACGTAGATACGGTTCTTGATCTCTTCGATCGGGTTGCCCAGGAAGGCTTCTGGTGCCTTCTTCCAGACCTCGGCCATCGAGTCCAGTAGCGGGAACATCCACTTCGAACCCGCCTCGACGATGCCCACCTTCAGCGTCGGGAACCGGAACAGCGCGCCATGGATCACCCAGGACGCGACCGCATCCTGGATCGGGCGCCACTCGTTGAGAATGCCCATCGCGTTGGTCTGGAAGGGCAGCATCTCCTGGGCGCCGCCGTCCCACTCGGAGGTGTAGCGGGAGTAACCGCTGTCACTGGAATGCATCCCCACGAAGATGTCGTACTCGACGCACTTCTGCCAGAACGGATCGAATTCCGGCAGCGCGAAGGACCGCGGTCCGCGGAAGCCGGGCACGGGCGCCGGGCGGATCAGGATGGCGCGGGCACCGCGCTTGACCGCCCACTCCAACTCCTCGATCGCCTTCTCGACGATGGGCAGGGTGATCACCGGGGTGGTGAAGATCCGGTTCTTGTAGTTGAAGCCCCAGACCTCGTGCAGCCATTCGTTGAGCGCATGGACGATGACGTGGATGGCGATCGGGTCGTCGGACAGACGCTCCTCGATCAGGCTGGCCAGGGTCGGGAACATCAGCGATCGGTCGATGCCCAGTTCGGTCATCTTCTCCAGGCGCGGACCGGGCTCGAAGAAGGCGGGGATCGCCCTCATCGGCTCGCCGAACAGCTCACGCTTGCTCTTGCCGTCCGGGTTGCCGAACTTGAAGTACTCCTCCCAGGCGCCTGGCTTGGCGACGACCGAGAAGGTGGGGTTGGGGATGTAGTTGCTGATCTGCCCCTTCAGGGCGATCTTCGTCCGGCCGTTGATCTCGACGTATTGGACGACATCTTTGTATTCCTTGGGCAGGAACTTCGTCAGCGCCTCTGGCGGCTCGTAGAGATGGTTATCCGCGTCGAAAAGTGGAAACGGGATATCGACCCTGTGGGAAAGCTGTCCCATGGAATTCTCCTTTGCAGTTAGTGAGAATCATATTCTCACACCGCTGTGGAGGCAATGGGTACGACTACCGAATGCCCTCGGAGCTCGTCGTTGGCGGACACCAACCCCGTTCGGATACCGCTCACGCGGCTCGACCGGCGTCTGCCGCGAGGACCTGGGTTCCGGAGTGGTTGGATCGACACGCATCTCGCCGCGGAACGGCCGTGGCGGGCGAACTATTCTCTTTTTTGAGAATCTCAATACCGAGTCGGGAGAACGCATTCATGGTCGAACTGGAGCTGGACAGTGGCGGCGTCGAGGGCCTTGCCGTCATCACGATCGACCGTCCCGCTGCCCGTAACGCGATTGCGCCGGAAACCATGGATCAGTTGGAGGATGCGCTGCAGCGGGCGCACGGCGCTTTGGCCCTGGTCATCCGCGGCGGCGGGGACCGTGCCTTCGTCTCCGGCGGCGACCTCAAGGAACTCGCCAAGCTGCGCACGCTCGACGAGGCGTCGGCGATGGCGAATCGGATGCGATCGATCTGCGATCAGATCGCCGGTTTCCCGGCACCGGTTATCGCGGCGCTGAATGGCCACGCGCTCGGCGGCGGCGCCGAGGTTGCGGTCTCGGCCGATATCCGCATCGCAGCCGATGACATCAGGATCGGCTTCAACCAGGTCACGCTGGCGATCATGCCCGCCTGGGGTGGGGCCGAACGCCTTGCCGCGCTTGTCGGACCGGGTCGGGCGCTACTCCTCGCCGGCGCGGGCACCATCCTGGATGCGGCCGCGGCCGAACGCGTCGGGCTGGTCGATCAGGTGCTGCCCCGAGCCTCCTTCGAGGAGGGCTGGCGCGCAATCGCCAGATCGCTGACCAACCGGCCTGCCACGTCGATCAAACGAGTCATCAGGGGCGCCACACCCGCCGAGGCTGTCAGCGCGTTCGCTGACCTCTGGGTTGATGACGAGCACTGGGCTGCGGCAGACCGGGTGTTGAAACGCTAGCCGTGTCCGGCGGCATACAGGTGCACCAGGCCGGAGGCCACCGCGAACCGCGGACCGTGCACGCCATCGATATTCGCCCGGCCCACCGCGACGGGGATCGAACGCAGCGACTCGCCGACGGTGCGCATGAGTTCATCGTCAAGCGCACCTCCGCCGGCCAGCACCAGCGCCGCAGGTGGTTCCTCGAAGGCCCGCATACACCGGGTGATGTTCGCCGCGACCGTTTCCTGTTTGATTGCCAGTCGCAGGCTGCGCCATTCCTCGGCGGCCAGCTTGTAGGAAAACGGCACCAGGCCTGCCCCGCCGCGCGTGCACAACCGGCCGATCGCGTCAGCCGGGGCAGGGCTGTCCAGGAACAGTCGACGGCCGTCCTCCTCATGCGCGACGTGGGGGCCCTCCACCCGCAGCGCCGGCGACCGCTTCACCCGTTCCGCCAGCGCTCGTGGGATACCGAGGACCTGCGCCACCGCCGTGGTGATCGCCTCCCCTGCACCGGCAGCGATCACCGTGTGGCGTGGGCCGATCAAATCGATTGTGCCCCCGCCGATATCGCACACCACGGCCTCCGGAGGCAATCCTGGCGTGGTTCGCGCCCCGACTGCCGCAGCCTCCGGTTCGCTGGCGAGTGTCTCGGTGGGACGGCCGGTCAACGCCTGCAGAGTCGCGGCTGCGTCGGCGGCATGCTCGGCGGCCAGCAGCGCGACGACAGTGCCGCGGGTGTCGGCCACGCCGCGCCGCAGCCACGCACCGTTATCGATCGACGACAGGTCAGTGAAGAACGCGTCGTCCACTGCGATGCCGTGCTTGGCCGTGGGAACTGAACGCAGCCGGACCGCCACCACATTGCCGGGTGCTTGGCCACGCAGCACGCTGTGTGCCTGCGCGGGTGAGTAGCGCCGTAACTGCCCGTCGACCGTGCAATCGACATAGTCGTCATCGACCGCGGGAGGATCAGGGCGTCCGGTGCGGCGGGCCACGGCGATCGCCGGGGAATCCGCCAGCTCGCGGGTGAACTCGGCAACATGCCGAATCTGCTCGTGCCCGAGTTCCAGAGCGACGCACAGCGCTATCGGGTCCGCCATCGCGCGGTAGGCGCGGCCCTCGGCAACGACCTCCACCGCAACCAACGCCCCCGCCGCCAGACCAGCCAGCTCCACCTCGTCGACAACCGGCACATCGATGGATATCCGGTTGCGGATCAGCACCGCATCGTCCTCGGCAGCGATCACCCCGACGACGTGCCAGCCGCGGTCAACCGCGGCGTTGATCTCACGCGCCGCCACTTCGAAATCGGTGCTGGAATCAACGGAAATGATTGCCGGACCGTCGAAGACGTCGCCGTCAAGGGAGCTCAACGGCGCGTGCCTGCCGACTCCCGAGCCCGTTCCGGCCGGCGTGCTGGCGTCGGGCCTGCGCAGACTTCGCACCGGCGATCGGGGCGACGACGGCGGTGGCAGCGGCGCCGTCGCCGTATCCACCGGGCGAAGAGCGGACAACAACAAGCGGTCGGCCATCACACCGACATCGACTTCGATCTTCTGCAGCAGCGCGGCAGCGCCTTCCAGCGATTCCGTGGAGCCCTTGCGACCACGCGTCGGAGCCTGACCCTGGGCGATCGGTTCGACGGGAGCCGCGGGGGTTCCTGGCGCGATGCGAGCGAGGACGATCTCGGTGGTGTGGTTGCCGATATCGATGCCAGCGACAACAATCCCGCTGCTCACCGCAATAGGCCTCGCCTGGCGTAGACCTCGGCCGCCTGGCTCACCAACTCTGCACATCGCGACGCGCCGCGCGCCTCCAGCGACACCCGCAGCGCCTCCAACTGCTCGGCAGAAGAGCGGTGTGGACGCAGTGCTTCGTAGAGGTTCATCACCTCTTCGTCATCGATGCTGGTGAGTTCTGCTGCACGCCGGAAGTTTTCGGCAAGCTGCGGATTCCCGCCGGCTTCGGCGACGGCGGCTTGATGAGCCAGTGTCTGCGGGTCCATCCGAAGATCCGCTAGCTGTAGTTTGCCATCGACCGCAGCTTGGACGGTGAACTTTTCGTCGTTCATCGCCGCGTCACCTCCACCGTGATAGGGGCCTGGCCGGGTTCGCAACAGTCCCGTTCGAGTGCGACCAGCGCAACTGCCCGCGCGTGGTACCGCGCGGAGATCGATTCATCGGTACCGCCGGTGAGAATCGGGACGGGGGCCATTCCCTTGGCATGCCGCGCCGCGTTCCTGCCCAGCTCGCGGTAGTTCTTGGCAGTCAACAGCGGGGCGACGCTGAACAGCTCGAGGTTGGCCAGCGGAGCCAGATCCCGGCGGTGAATGAGTGCGGTTCCCTTGCCCTGCAACCCGATTCCGATCCCGGACCCGGACAATCGGGCCGCGGTCAATCCGATCATCCCGACGTCGATGGTCGAGCGAACACGTACCAGTCGCGGCACACACCCTTCCTCCTCCAGACCGGCCGAGAGTTGGCGCAACACTTCACCCACGGTGAGTCCGCACAGGCTCAGCCAGACCGTGCGGCCGAACGCCGGCGAGAGCCCGATGCAAACCTCCCGGGGATCACTGCCTTGGCGGGCGGGCTCGACATCGGCGAGGACGATGTGGTCCCGATGCTCGGCTTGATCGGCGGTCAGTTCTGCGGTGGTCCGTTCCTGGCGAATGCCGTCGATCTCGGCGCGCCGAGCATCGGTCAGCGCGTAGCCACTACCCGGGCCCGCGTAATCGTTCGGATCTGTCAGTTTGGACAGCACCTGCATGTTCTCGTCGAAAATCGCCGAGGTCTGCAGCTGATCACCGCGCAACCGCTCACGGGTCAACACCATGATGGCCTCGGCTTCTGAATCGAACCCCGTTCGCTTCAGCGATGCGATCACGTCGAACACGGTGAGCTGCTTGGCCTCGATGGCGGTAGCCGCCTCTGCGACGGCCTTCGGGTCACCGGCCGGTAGGTCACGCGACCCATTGGCCACCACAGCCGCGTCGACCCGGTCGTCACCGAAGTCGGCAAGACCGAGATCGCGGTAGACCGCCTGTACCGCGGTCGCCGCGCGCCGGCGCACCCTCGCCTGATGCTCGACGGAGACAGTGCGCAGGCCACCATCGACTCCCCAGTCACGTTGCAACACAAGGAAATCGTCCATGTCGTCGGAATTGAAGTTCGACAGGGCGAAGGCATTGTCATAACGCGGGATCGATCCGAAACCCGAGAAGACGAAGTCTGCGCCTGCAAGCAACACCGGCAATGTGTGCGCGCTGCGGCGGATATCGGATTCGGAGATCAGGTTGTCATTGCCTGCGCAGGATTCCAGGTCGCGCATCATCACCATCAAGTTCTCGGCAAGCAGCTCCTTCATACCTTCCGGTACCGACGCCACCACACCGACACCGTCGATACCGCCGTTCTGCACACCCTGTGATCCCAAAGCTCGGGCCAGCGACACACACCGGGATTCCAGGTAGAGGATGGAGCACTGCTCGGCCGCGCCCATCAGCACCTCGGCGCCACCCCCACTGGTCACCCGCATCTTCAGTCCGCGCGAGGCGTAGGCAGAGGTGAGGATCGCTTTGGAGAACGGGGTGTCATCCCCGTCGATGAAGACTTGTTCGGTGCCATAGATCGAGATGGTCTCGGCGTAGCTGGTCAGGCCGCGGAGCCCGAGACGTAACTCCATCGCCTCCTCGATGGAGCATTGGGCCATCGCTCCTGGGACTCCCACTTGGCTGCCGATCAACAGCGCGACCGCATTGGACGGCGCATCGCCAAGCACCGGGACGGTCGTCTCGACCTCCCGGAAACCGTAGGCGACGGCGCTGGCCGCGTCGGCGGCGATCAACAGCGGATCGTCGAGCTGATTGGTGACGTGCGCCTGGTTACTCGGCGTCTTCCTGGCGCGTAGCTTGCTCATCGCCATCTGCATCTCGACGGGCGTGAGCAGTGCCACGACGCGGGCCAGCTTGGCCGGCGTGGTCCCACCGATCAGGCGCACCACTTCGGCCCGTGGCACGTTGACGTCGACGGCCATCCTGGCCAGCGTCCTGTCCTCGAGCGCCATGGCTTCTTGTGCAGATTCGAGATCCAGGCCGTACAGCGCGATGAACTCGTCGATCACGTCGAAGTCCGCCGCCGCTTTACCGTCGAGCTCGACGACCTGCTTGCCATCGGGGGTATCCCGGATGACCAGTGAAGGCTCGGGATCATGAGGACTGTGCATCGCGACCAACCCGAGGCCCGGGTTGACGACGCTGAAGCCGTCCAGGTTCACCGGTTTGGCGTCGAGAACCCGCATCCGCCCCAGATCGAGATCTCGTTCGTACGTGTCCTCGCCCTTGTCGACGTGATCCACCGGGCCGGCCCTCCTCAGTACTGGAGCCGGCGACCCAGTGGTCCTGGGTCGCCGGCCTTCATCCTCTCACCGCACGGCGGTGCTGGAGCTACTCAATCCCTGACAACTAGTCCGTCACAACTAGTCCCTGACAACTAGTCCCTCACAACTAGTCCCTTACAACGTTGTCCTCGTACACGATACGACCGATCATCTCGTAACGCCGGGTGTCCTTGAACTTGAAGTACGTGGCCATCGCCGCGCCGAATAGGAACAGTCCCAACACAATCCACGGCGTGAGCGTGAACAGCAGGGTCCCGGATGCGGTACCTGCGGCTGCGTCCTTGTGCTCCCACAGCAGATAGACCACATAGAGCATGCCAAGACCACCGAGCAGCGGGGCGAGGAACGTCTTGAACCAGTGCGCGCTGACCGGATGGTTCTTGTGGAAATGGAAATAGCTGATCACCGAGAACGCGCACAGCGCCTGCACGATCAGAATCGCCATGGTACCGAGAATGGCCAGCAACGTGTACATGTGCACGTAGGGATCCATCCCCGCGGCCAGGAACGCCAGGATGATCACCAGGGTGATCCCGGTCTGCACGAAAGATGCGATATGGGGCGAGCCGTGCTTGGGATGTGTTGCGCCGATGCTCTTCTGAAGCCCGACAGACAAGCCCTCGCGGCCAAGCGCGTACAGGTAACGCGACGCGCAGTTGTGGAACGCCATCCCGCAGGCAAAGGATCCGGTGACCAGCAGGAAATTGAACATCGTGATCGCCCACTCGCCGAAGTATCCCCGCACCGGCCCGAAGAAGATCTCCGAGGAGGTGCTGGGGTCCTGTGCGAGCGCGACGGCCTCCTGCGGACCGGTGCCGGCGATCGCCATCCATGAGACGAACACGTAGAAGATGCCCACTCCGAGAACGCTGAGCATCGTGGCCCGAGGGATGATCTTCTTGGGCTCACGCGACTCCTCGCCGTACATGGCGGTGGATTCGAAACCAACCCAGGACCAGAAGGCGAAGAACAGCCCAAGGCCCGCGCTCGCCCCTGCGATGGCCGCCGGTTGGAAAGCGCCTGCAGGATTGAGGGTTTCAGCGACGGCGAAGCCCTGAGGTCCGCCGCCGTGGAACAGCACCGCCAGGGCACCGAGTGACAGCATGGCGATCTCGGTGACCAGGAATACCCCGAGCACCTTGGCGGTCAAGTTCACGTCGAAGTACGTCAGGATCGTGTTGAGCACCAGCATCAGCAGCGCGGGGACGATCCAGTGGATGCTGACGTCGAATTGGGTCTTCATCAGGTTCTGGAAGAAGAACGAGAAGATCCCGATCAGTGACGCCTCGAAAACGACGTAGGCCATCGTGATCAGCAGCCCGCTGGCCATGCCGACGATCCGACCCAAGCCGTGAGAGATGTAGCCATAGAACGCACCCGTGGTGGTGATGTGCTTGGCCATCGTGGCGTAGCCGATGGCGAACAGCCCCAGTACGACCGTCGCGACGATGTACCCCGCCGGGGCGTGTGAACCGTTTCCGAACCCAACCGCAATCGGAACATTGCCGACCATTGCGGTGATCGGCGCTGCCGTTGCCACCGCCATGAAGATCACGCCGACGGTGCCGACGGCGTTGCGCTTCAGGTGCTGGACACCCCCACCTGCATTTTCCTCGCGTGATATCGCTTGTTCTGTCATCTACCGACGAACCTTCCTGACTGTGAGAGGGGATCGTTGTGGCCTGGGCCACACGTCGACCGGTTCGTATATTGGCATCGCGGATCGAGATCCGCAAGACCCATTTCAGACCGTTGACATAAATGGTCCACCCATTTATGTTGGGCGGGTCGCGGTGCGGCGAATCCGAACAGAGGGGCCGAATGTACGACTACGGCACGTTCTCGTTCGATTCCAAGGCAGATGTCTTGGAGCGGGCGAAGACGTTCTGGAATCCGGACAA
This sequence comes from Mycobacterium sp., assembly GCF_965229105.1. Taxonomy (GTDB): domain Bacteria; phylum Actinomycetota; class Actinomycetes; order Mycobacteriales; family Mycobacteriaceae; genus Mycobacterium. The sequence goes on along the minus strand of NZ_OZ245858.1, from coordinate 2,561,025 downwards.
GACACAGTTCTGGTCCGATGAAGGCGTCGATCTGGTGATCGATCGCCGAGAAGGTTACTTCCTATGGGACATGGCGGGGCGACGCCTCATCGACATGCATCTCAACGGTGGAACCTACAACCTCGGTCATCGCAATCCCGAAGTGATGCAGGCACTTACCGATGGCATGGCGCATTTCGACATCGGCAACCACCACTTTCCCTCGGTGGCACGCACGGCGTTGGCTCAACGGCTCGTCGAGACAGCCCCCGCGTCGATCAGCAAGGTCGCCTTCGGCTCCGGCGGCGGCGAGGCCATCGATATCGCGCTCAAAAGCGCCCGCCACGCCACCCAGCGCCGCAAGATCGTCTCGATCGTCAAGGCCTATCACGGCCACACCGGTTTGGCGGTGGCCACCGGCGACGATCGATTTGCCAAGCTCTTCCTGTCCGACCGGCCCGACGAGTTCAGCCAGGTGCTCTTCGGTGACATCGCCGCGATGGAAAAAGCGTTGTCCGGCAACGATGTAGCTGCGGTCATCATGGAGACGATCCCGGCAACCTACGGCTTCCCGTTGCCGCCGATGGGATACCTGGAAGCAGTCAAGGACCTGACCGTGCGCTACGGCGCCCTGTACATCGCCGATGAGGTGCAGACCGGCTTGATGCGCACCGGTGAGCTGTGGGCAATCACCAAACACGGTATCGAGCCGGACATCATCGTCAGCGGTAAAGGGCTATCCGGGGGGATGTACCCCATTTCGGCCGTACTGCTTTCCGACCGAGCCGCCCAATGGCTGAACCAGGACGGGTTTGGCCACATCTCGACATTCGGTGGCGCCGAACTCGGTTGTGTCGCCGCTCTGAAGACCCTCGAGATCTCCACCCGGCCCGAAGTTCGGTCAATGGTGCATTACATCTCCGACCTTTTTGGTGCAGGCATGCGCCGCATCCAGAGCGACTACCCGGACTGGTTCATCGGCATCCGACAGAACGGCGTGGTGTTCGGGTTGGAGTTCAATCATCCAGAAGGCGCCAAGTATGTGATGCGCGAACTCTACGAAAACGGGGTGTGGGCGATCTTCTCCACCCTGGATCCCCGAGTGCTGCAGTTCAAACCGGGCATCCTGCTCGGCCGCGACCTGTGCGAGGACGTGCTGGATCGGCTCGAGGTCGCTATCGGCCGTGCCCACATCGTCGCCACCCAACGGAGCCGATCATGACAACCATTCCGCACGCCGGTCATGTGCTCGAGCGCGCCCGCTGGGCGGCCAGGGCTTATGCCGACTACGACGCGGCCGCGGTATCCGCCATCGTCACCGCGGTGGCCGATGCTGCCTACGTCGAGTCTGAACGCTTCGCCAGCGAGGCGGTCGCTGAGACCGGGATGGGTGTCGTAGCCGACAAGGTCATCAAGAACCGCGCCTGTTCACGCGGAATCCTCGACTATTACCGCGGTGAGGATTTCGTCTCGCCACGCGTGGACAACACCCGTCGGATAGTGGAGATTCCGCGCCCCGCCGGCGTGGTGTTGGCCTTGACCCCGACCACAAACCCGGTGTCCACGGTGTACTTCAAAGTGATCCTCGCTCTGATGACCCGCAATGCGGTGGTGGTGGCTCCGCATCCGCGCGCCAAGATCTGCTCGGCGCAGGCCGCCCGGATGCTGGCCGAGGTCGCGGTGAACGCGGGTGCACCAGACGGCATTGTGCAGGTGATCGACGAGCCGGCCATCCCGCTCGTGGAGGCCCTGATGGCCGACGAGCGCACCGACGTGATCGTGGCAACCGGTGGTACCGGCGTGGTGCGGGCCGCCTATTCGTCGGGTAACCCGGCGCTCGGCGTCGGGCCGGGTAACGTACCGGTCCTTGTCGACTCGACCGCCGATATCGCGGCCGCAGCCCGCCGCATCGTCGACAGCAAGGCCTTCGACAATTCACTGTTGTGCACCAACGAATCGGTGCTGATCGCCGAGGAGTCCATCGCGGCCTCGTTATGCTCGGCGATGACCCGCCATGGCGCCCATATTCTCGATGCCGATGGGGCGCGCAGGCTTAGCGCGTTCATGTTCGCCGATGGCCACCTCAACACCGATGTCGTCGGTCGTGACGCCGCCTGGATCGCCGGCCAAGCCGGCATTCGGGTGACTCCCAAGACCCGGGTGCTGGTCGCACCCTTCGAACACGTCATCGCCGAAGAGATGCTGGCACACGAGAAGCTCTCGCCGGTACTCGGTATGACCACGGTCGCCGACACTGCCAGGGGCATCCGCGCGGCGCGGGCCGTCGTCCGCATCGGCGGCGCGGGGCACTCCGCCGCAATACACAGCGAGAACCCATCGGTGATAACCGATTTCGCTGCCCAGGTGCCGGTGCTTCGGGTTTCGGTCAACGTCGGCAACAGCACGGGAAGCTCCGGTCTGGAGACCAACCTGGCACCATCGATGACGATCGGTACCGGATTCATCGGACGCAGCTCCATCGGCGAGAACCTACAGCCGCAGCACCTGCTGAATTGGGCACGGATCGCCTACAACAGCGACCCTGCCGTGGTGATGCCGAGTTTCGCGGGTATATCGCCGTGGCAGGCGCCCGTGGCCCCGGTGCCCGAATACCCGCGGGCCTCCAATGACCCGATGGCTGGGCCTGCATCGCAGCGCAGCACCAACGTCGGCCATGGTCGGGCGTTGGGACCGGACGTCGACGCGTTGCGCGCCGAGCTGCGCGCGCTGGTCGTCGAAGAGCTCGCACAATTGATCAAGAGGTGAGTCGTGGCTGAACTGCGTTCTTTCATTTTCATCGACCGGCTCCAGCCGCAAACGATGTCCTACCTGGGTACCTGGACCCGCGGTGTGTTGCCCCGGGCCGATGTGGCGGCCCAAATCATCGAGGTGGCACCAGGACTCGATATCGAAGGCATCACCGATGTCGCGCTCAAACATGCTGACGTCCAGGCCGGTGTCCTTGTCGTCGAGCGTCAATTCGGCTACCTGGAATTCCACGGGGAGACGGGCTCGGTCAAGGCCGCCGCCGAGGCCGCCCTCGATGAACTGGGCGGCGATCGCAGCTCCGCTGTTCGCCCCACCATCCTCGCCGCCAGGATCATTTCCAGCATTGACAAGCAGCATGCATTTCTGGTCAACCGCAACAAGATCGGCTCGATGGTGCTGGCCGGGGAATCGCTGTACGTCCTGGAGGTCCAGCCTGCGTCGTACGCCATCCTGGCCACCAACGAGGCCGAGAAGGCGGCCGATATCAAGGTTGTCGACTTTCGAATGATGGGTGCCACCGGCCGGGTCTATTTATCGGGGACCGAGGCTGACGTCCGCCAAGCCGCTGCCGCCGCCGAAGACGCGTTGGCCAGGAGTTCGTCGTGACCGACCCACTGCGCAATCCACTGCCGATCGACCGCGCGCAACTGCGCCTGTTGGTCAGGGAGGTGTTGCGAGACGCACTGCCCGACCTGGCATCGGCCAAGCCCCGGCCTGCCCCACCGCCGAAGTCGCAGCCCGCTCCCCCGGCCGATCCGATCGGCATCACTCCCACCGGCCCGCTGGCCGCCGGCCAGAAGAATCGGACCGACACCGTCCGCATCTCCAACGACCGCGACCTGCAGGACTTCATCCGAAAGCTGTTGGCACTGTTTGACAATCCCAAGAACCGCGCCGACCTGCGGGCCGGGCGACTGACCTACCAACTCCTGGAGCCAGGTCGACCCGGTAGCGCGACGACCCATCGGTTCGACAACGGTGCGGTCACCGAGCGCCAGATCGCTGATCTGGCGGCGACCGGCGGGGTTCTCGTCCTCGGCCGCAAGGCTGTGCTCACACCGTTGGCCAGGGAAAAGGCCAGGGCACTGGGCCTCACCATCGAGAAAGAACGCACATGATCTCAGCAACCGTCACCGGCCACGTTTGGTCGACCCGCCGCATCGACGGGTTGCCCGCAGGCGCCCTCCTTGAGGTCGAAGTGGACGGATCAGCCGGATCCCGTCTCATCGCCTTCGACGTGCTCGGTAGTGGGCTTGGCGAGCGGGTGCTGGTGGCGCAGGGCTCGGTGGCCGCGAACTGGTTCGTCGGCACCCCGCCACCGATCGACGCGCTCATCATCGGATCCATCGACGCCGATATCAACGGATAACTCAGCGATCAACTGGTGCCAACAGAACAAGCACCGCAACACCTAAGGAGAAAAACCATGTCCAGCAACGCTATCGGAATGATCGAGACCAAGGGTTACGTCGCCGCACTCGCGGCCGCAGACGCAATGGTGAAAGCCGCCAACGTCACCATCACCGACCGTCAGCAGGTCGGCGACGGTCTGGTTGCCGTCATCGTCACCGGTGAGGTCGGTGCCGTCAAGGCCGCTACCGAAGCCGGCGCCGAATCCGCCGCACAGGTCGGTGAACTGGTCAGCGTGCACGTCATCCCCCGCCCGCACAGCGAACTCGGCGCGCACTTCTCCGTGTCCGATAAGTAATCTCGACCCGTCATGACGTCAACCGACACCCACCCGAGTGCGGGGACACGCACCGATATTCGGGTGTACCTCCTGGTGGAGGACCTGCAACAGCAGTTCGCCGCCTACCTCGGTACACCCACCCGGGCCCGCGGCTACCCGCCCTACGCCGGCGATCACGCACTGATCGTCGAAGTATCCCCCGCCTTGGCGATCGAACGAGTCATCGACCTCGCGCTGCGGGAAGTGCCAGGGATCCAACCCGGAATCCTCTACGTCGAACGGCAATTCGGTGTACTGGAAATTCACTCGGACAACCTCGCCGACGTACAGCGCGCCGGGAATGCGATCCTGACGGGCACCGGCAACGAGGCATCGGGGCAGCTCCGACCGCAGGTGCTCTACCACGACATCATCGAAGACATCACCGATCAGCACGCGGTCATCCTCAACCGCAACCGGCAGGCGTCGATGATCTTGCCCGGCCAGGCGCTGCTCGTCTATGAGATGACACCCGCACTGTTCGCGGCGGTAGCCGCCAACGAAGCAGAACGGGTGGCGCCGGGTCTGACGATGGTGGATGTCCAGATGATCGGCGCAGCGGGCCGGCTCTACATCGCCGGCACCATCGACGATGTGACCAGCGCGCGGGATCGGATCACCGAGGTGCTGGCCGGGATAGTAGGGCGCGATCACTGATGGCCGACTCCGACAACGCAATTGCCGATGACATCACCGTCGCGCAACGAGCGCTCGCCGAGTACAATCTGCCCCCGGATTCCGGTCTGAATCTACTCAACCTTTCGGAGAACGCCACATACGCGGTCACCGATTCGGCTACCGGCACCCGATCCATCCTGCGCGTGCACCGGCAGAACTATCACCGGGAACACGAGATCGAGTCCGAACTCGCCTGGCTCGACGCGCTGCGGCACGAGAGCGATATCACGGTGCCGACCGTGCTACCCGCCCGCGACGGGCGACAGGTGGTGACGGTAGATGTGGACGGAATCCGGCGCCACATCGTGCATTTCGAGATGGTAGCCGGGACGGAGCCCGACGAGGCGACGGTGACCGGCAAGGACTTCCATACCCTCGGCCAGATCACTGCTGCGCTACACCATCATTCGCAGAACTGGGCACGCCCGCCGGAGTTCGGCCGATTCTCCTGGGACTGGGAGCACAGCCTCGGAAGCCAGCCCCGCTGGGGCCGATGGCAGGACGCGGTGGGTATCGGTGAGCACGAGCACACTCTGCTCGACCGCGCCGCGCAGCTACTCGAACAACGGCTGATCTCCTATGGTTCCGGGCCGCAGCGGTTCGGACTCGTGCATGCCGACCTTCGCCTGGCCAACCTGCTCACAGACGGCACGGCCATCACCGTCATCGACTTCGACGACTGCGGATTCGGCTGGTACTTCTATGATTTCGGTACCGCGGTGTCCTTCATCGAACATGATCCGGCGTTGCCCGAATGGCAGGAGTCGTGGGTGAACGGCTACCGCAGCGTCAAACCGATGGACGCAGAAGACGAAGACATGCTGGCCTCGTTCGTGCTGCTCCGCAGGCTGCTGTTGCTGGCCTGGATGGGAACACACAGCCATTCCAAGGAATCTCGCACCAAAGCCATCACCTACGCCGAGGGCAGCTGCGTCATCGCCGAGCGCTATCTGGCATCAAACGGCCACAGCTTGTAACTCAACAGCTCGTACCGACCTGCTTGTCCCAACTGAAGGACTCAACTATGTTCACCTCGCTTCAGGGCCGCTCCGCGGTCGTCACCGGCGGCAGCAAGGGTATCGGCCGGGGTATCGCCGAAGTCTTTGCAGCAGCCGGTGTCAACGTCCTGGTGACCGCCCGCAACCAGGGTGATATCGACACCACCGTCGCCGACCTCGCCGGGCATCCCGGGCGGGTCAGCGGGCTACGCGCAGATGTGACCGATCCCGAGGACTGCCGCCGTGTCGTCGGCACCGCCGTTGAGCGGCACGGAGGTTTGGACATCGTGTGCGCCAACGCCGGTGTCTTCCCCTCCGCCCGGCTCGAGGACCTCACACCAGCAGATATCGACGACGTGCTGGCTGTGAACTTCAAGGGCACGGTGTTCATCGTGCAGGCCGCGCTGCCGGCACTGACTGTCAGCGGCCACGGCAGGGTGATCATCACGTCCTCGATCACCGGTCCGATCACCGGTTACCCCGGTTGGTCGCATTACGGGGCTAGTAAGGCCGCCCAGCTCGGATTCCTCCGTACCGCCGCGATTGAGTTGGCGCCGAAGAAGATCACGATGAACGCGGTACTGCCCGGCAATATCATCACCGAAGGTCTGGTCGAGATGGGCCAGGAGTACATGGACCACATGGCAGCGGCAGTACCTGCCGGGCGTCTTGGTGGGGTCGGCGACATCGGAAACGCGGCGCTGTTCTTCGCCACTGATGAGGCGGCGTACATCACCGGTCAATCCCTGGTCGTCGACGGCGGCCAGATTCTTCCTGAATCGCATCAGGCGCTCGCCGCGCTGTAATCTCCCTACAATTGGGTGTACCAAATCGCGGGCAGGAGGGGTGTGGCGACGCCAAGTGAAGAGCTGCGACGCAGAATTGTCGCCGATATCAACGCCGGTGTCCCCGGGGCGAAACTCGGCAGCGAACGCGATCTTGCTGAGCACTACAACACCAGTCGCTCCAGCCTGCGTCAGGTGCTCGCAGCGTTAGAGGAGGCCGGCCTGGTGCACCGGGTGATCGGCCGATCCGGCGGCATCTTCATCAGCCATGTTCAGGTACAGCGCAGCCTGTCCGATGTCGTCGGTGTCCCTGCATTTCTGGTCAATCAGGGGTACGTGGCCGGAACCCGGGTGCTATCCACCAAGATCACCGCGCCGGACCGGACATCGCAGAAAGCCCTGCGGCTCGGCGCCAACAGCTTCGTCGTCGAAATCCAGCGTGTCCGCCTCGCCGACGGGTCGCCGATCTCGCTGGAGCTCGCACAGTTTCCCGCCGACGCATTTCCGGGACTGCTGGAGCAGCCGCTCAGCGGATCGATCTATGAAATCCTCGAAAATCGTTACGGCTTGGTCACTTCCCAAGCCGAAGAGCGAATCGAGGCGGTCAATGCGACTGCCGACGAGGCTGCATTACTGGGTATCAAAGCGAAATCGGCGCTGCTGTTGATCACCCGCATCACCTACGACCAGCACGGCACTCCGTGCGAATTCTCTCGGGACCTGTTCCGCGGTGACCGCACCCGACTCGCCGTCACTGTTCAAGGCCGCGGAGTGGGAATCCAGTCACCCGCGGGAACGGCTTCGATTGCCCTGCACAGTGAGAGCACCCAGACTGCGAGTTGACGAGGTGGCCGCTAGCCCGCCCGCCAATCGTCGTCGGGCAGCCGCTCGCCCTCAAGGATGGCCAGCCATTTCTGGGCGAACTGCACAGTCTCCTCATGACCGGCCACCATGCCGAGCATCTGCTCCTGCACCAGCACCTGGGTGGCGCCGGTCATCAGCACCATCAACACCGTTGGCGGATATTCATCGAACGGAATGTCATAGCGTTCGATCGCACTCGTGAGCGCCTTGATCTGCTCGAGGCGAAACATCTCCGCGTAGCGGGCGATCTCGGTCCGTAGCACCTTCCGATGGTTCGCCAGCGCGATGAACTCCATCGTCATCGCGGTACCCGCAGCGTCGGTACTGAGTTCCCAGATGGCCCAGAGCGGCTGTCGCGCCTTCAGCGCACGCTGGTGGTACCGCAGCATCTGCTCGGCACCGCGCCGGAACAGTTCCAAGAACAAGTCATCCATGGTGCGGAAGTAGTAATGCACGAGCTGGGGCTTGAGGCCTGCCGACTCGGCCACCCGGCGAGAGGTCACCGCTGCGTAGCCCTCGTCGCGCATCAACTGCTCGGCCGCGTTCAGCAACACCGTGCGGTTCTTCGCGTCAGGCGCCCCGAGCCTGCGAGGTGCCGCCATCGTGTCCTCTCCGTTTCCGTGCCTTGGGCCCTGATCTCGAACTGACATGTTATCGCCGCGTCGAGTTTCCTTGACCGTGCGCTAGCACACATGCTAAGCAGGTGCTCAGCATCTGTCAGTCCATTCAGGAGAAACACACCTTGACCGATCATGGCGAGTACGACACTGTCGACTTCTTCACCGATCCGAGCCTCGTGCCAGATCCCTACCCCTACTTCGATCATCTGCGGTCGAAGTGCCCGGTGTTGAAGACGAACATGTACGACGTCGTCGCCGTCACCGGCCACGAAGAGGCATCGGTCGTCTACAAGGACTCCGACAAGTTTTCCTCGTGCATCGCCGTCGGCGGTCCGTTCCCGCCGTTGCCGTTCACACCCGAGGGCTCCGACATCACCGACCAGATCGGCGCGCACTTCAGCGAGATGATCATGAGCGAACACATGATCACGATGGACCCACCCGACCACTCGAAGGCCCGGTCGGTGCTCAACAGGCTGCTCACGCCCAGCCGGCTCAAGGAGAACGAGGAGTTCATGTGGCGCCTCGCCGATGCCCAACTCGACGAGTTCATCGCCAACGGCAAGTGTGAGTTCCTGACCGAGTACGCCAAACCCTTCTCGCTGCTGGTGATCGCGGACATGCTCGGCGTTCCCGAGTCCGACCACCAGCTGTTCCGGGAGAAGTTGGGTGCCGGGCAGCCGGGGTCGACGGTCGGGTCTCTAGAGGGCGAAACTCTGGCGCACAATCCGCTGGAATGGCTCGACGAAACATTCTGCAACTATCTCGACGACCGTCGGAGCAACCCGCGCGACGACGTTCTCACCGGTCTCGCGACGGCGAAGTACCAGGATGGCTCGACTCCCGAGGTCCCCGATGTCGCCAAAAGCGCGACCTTCCTGTTCGCGGCCGGTCAGGAGACCACCACCAAACTGCTCAGCGCCTCGATCAGGCTGCTGGCCGAACGGCCGGACATCGTCGACCGCTTGCGTCGAGACCGCACCCGCATCCCAAACTTCGTCGAGGAGATGTTGCGGATGGAGAGCCCGGTGAAGTCGACCTTCCGGCTCGCCAAGAAGGACACCACCCTTGGCGAGGTGGATATTCCCGCGGGCACGGTGGTGATGGTCAATCCCGGTGCGATCAACCGAGATCCGCGGCGATTTAATGATCCGCACGAGTTCAATGTCGACCGGCACAATGTGCGCGAGCATCTGGCATTCGGTCGCGGCGTGCACTCCTGCCCGGGCGGCCCGCTGGCGCGCGTCGAGGGTCGGGTGTCTATCGAGCGGATCCTGGACCGGATGACCGATATCGCCATCGACGAGGACAAGCACGGCCCCGCCGATGACCGCCGGTTCACCTTCGAGCCAACCTTCATCCTGCGCGGGATCACCGACATCAACATCACCTACACGCCCGTCGCCTCCCCCGTCACACGATAGCCGGACATGACCTCCTCAAATGGTGCGACTATCGCTCATGACTAACCGTTATTTCGTTGACAGACAACATATTTCGTGGCAGAGTCCGATTTTTGTAGGAGATGCAAGTTTTCTGGGGGCCGCGGCCCGCGGGGAGGACTCACAGCCATGACAGTCAGCGCCGACAGCGACGTCTACTTCGATCCGTACGACGTCACGATCAACGCCGATCCCTATCCGACGTTCCGTCGACTGCGCGAGGAAGCGCCGCTCTACTACAACGAGCAGCACGACTTCTACGCGCTGAGTCGCTACGAAGACGTCAAGAAGGGCATCGTCGACCACGGCCTCTACAGCTCGGCCAAGGGGGCGATCATCGAACTGATCAAGGCCGACTTCCCCATTCCCTCGGGCGTGCTGATATTCGAGGATCCGCCGATCCACGATATCCACCGCAAGCTGCTGGCCCGAATGTTCACGCCACGCAAGATCGCTTTACTCGAGGAGAAAATTCGGCAGTACTGCGTCGAAAGCCTTGACCCGATAGTCGGTTCCGGGACGTTCGATTTCGTCACCGATCTCGGCGCCGTCATGCCGATGAGGACGATCAGCGCGCTCATCGGTATCCCCGAGTCCGACCAGCAGGCAGTGCGCGACCACGTCACCGAACAGATGAAGACCGAGGCCGGCCAGCCGATGAAAGCGGCCGAGGAAGGTCTGGTCAGCGGAGACATCTTCGCCGACTACATCGACTGGCGCGTCGATCATCCCTCCGATGACATCATGACCGAGTTGCTCAACATCGAATTCGTCGACGAGACCGGCACCACTCGCCGGTTGACCCGCGACGAACTGTTGATTTATCTCAACGTGGTCGCCGGAGCGGGAAATGACACCACCACCCGTCTGATCGGTTGGGCCGGAAAGGTTCTCGCCGAGCATCCGGATCAGCGGGCCCAGCTGGTGGCGGACCCGTCGCTGATCCCCAAGGCAATCGAGGAACTGGTCAGGTATGAGCCGCCGGCACCCCATGTGGCGCGCTACGTGACCCGCGATGTCGAGTACTACGGGCAGACGGTGCCGCAGGGCGCCGTGATGATGATGCTGATCGGCGCGGGCAATCGCGATCACCGTCAGTTCGCGCCGGACGGCGATCTGTTCGACATCAATCGGGAAGTCCGCCCGCATCTGGGCTTCAGCGTCGGCGCGCACCACTGCCTCGGCTCGTCGCTGGCCCGTCTCGAAGGCCGGGTCGCTCTGGAAGAGATCCTCACACGCTTCCCGGAGTGGACGGTCGACCTGGCAAGCGCGGTGCTCTCCTCGACGTCGACGATTCGCGGCTGGGACAGCCTTCCCACCTTCATCCCTTGACCTCCAAAACCCATCACAAGCAACAGAATTGAGGAAGCTATGGCTGGACGCGTAGAAGGTAAGGTCGCTTTCGTCACCGGCGCGGCGCGCGGTCAGGGCCGCGCACACGCGGTACGCCTTGCATCGGAAGGCGCCGACATCATCGCCGTCGACATCTGCAAGAAGATCGACACGGTCGACCTGATCGCCGCCTCGACCCCGGAGGATCTGGCCGAGACAGCGGATCTGGTGAAGAACGCCGGCGGCCGCGTCTTCACCGCCGAGGTCGATGTGCGCGACTACGACGCGCTCAAAGCAGCTGTCGACAGCGGTGTCGAGGAATTCGGCAAGCTAGACGTCATAGTGGCAAACGCCGGCATCGGCAACGGCGGGCAGACGCTGGACAAGACCAGCGAAGCCGACTGGACGGCGATGATCGATATCAACCTCGCCGGTGTCTGGAAGACCGTCAAAGCCGGTGTGCCGCATCTCATCGAGGGCGGTCGCGGCGGGTCCATCATCCTGACCAGCTCGGTCGGCGGAATCAAGGCCTACCCCCACTGCGGGCACTATGTCGCCGCCAAACACGGCGTTGTCGGACTGATGAAGACGTTCGCCGTCGAACTCGGCGCGCAGAACATCCGCGTCAACTCGGTCCACCCGACCAACGTGAACACCCCATTGTTCATGAACGACGGCACGATGAAACTGTTTCGCCCCGACCTGGAAAACCCAGGGCCAGAGGACATCAAGGTCGTCGGCGAGTTCATGCACGTACTACCGATCGGCTGGGTGGAGCCCGAGGACATCGCCAACGCCGTGCTTTTCCTGGCCTCCGACGAGGCGCGGTACATCACCGGCGTCCAGCTGCCGGTCGACGGCGGCAGCTGCCTGAAGTAGTTGTGGGCGCGCAGACAGTCCACACGTTCTGCCGCTACTGTCTGGCCTCGTGCGGGATCGAGGTGACCGTCGAGGACAACACGGTCACCAAGATCTCGCCCGATAAGCGAAATCCGCACAGCTGGACTGATTTCTGCGCCAAAGGTCGGACCGCCAACCAACTCGTCGAGCATCCGCGACGGATCCTGGCGCCCATGCGGCGGGTCGGCACCGCAGACAACCACGAGTACGTCGAAGCCACCTGGCCAGAGGCCATCGGCGACATCGCCGCCCGGATGTCCACGCTGATCGAGGCGGGCGGCCCAGATGCCATCGGGAGCTACACCGGCAATCCGGCCGGGTTCTCGTCGTCGAACATCCTGTTCATGACCGGCTGGCTCGACGCGATCGGAACCCAGAACCGGTACTTCGTCGGCTCGGTGGATCAGAATGCGATGCATGTCGTGGCTTCGGCCATGTACGGCTCGCAGCTCATGACACCGGTCTCTGATATCGACAACTGTGACTACTTTCTCATTGTCGGGGCGAATCCAGCTGTCAGCGCGTGGAATTGGCTCGAAAGTGTGCCCGGTGGCTGGAAGCGCACTTTGGCCCGCCAACGTGAGGGCGCGCGAATCGTCGTAGTCGACCCACTGCGCACCGAGACCGCTGACAAGGCCGACGTCCACCTGGCCATCCGGCCTGGCCAGGACTGGGCGTTGCTGCTGGCCATGGTGAAAGTCATCCTCGACGAAGGGCTCGAACACCGGGGTGACTGTCGGGACCTGGCCAGCGGCGTGCCCGCCCTGCGCGTCCTGCTCGCGGAGGCCGACTTCGACGATCTCGCCGCGCGCTGCGATCTGCCGCGCGCACAGATCGAGGTCATTGCCCGTGAGTTCGCTTCTGCCCCAGCCGCAATGGTGATCACCAGGACTGGCGTCTCGTTGCATGTGACCGGCACCATCGGCGAGTGGCTTGGGCATGTCCTGAATGTGATCACCGGCCGGATGGACCGGCCCGGCGGCCGCCGGTACGAGCCGGGTTACGTCGACTCGCTGGCGATGGCGGCGATGGCCAAACCCAGTCCGCATCTGAGCCGATTGCAGGGCCGGACGATGGTGGCCGGCAACCACGGCCTCGACGAACTGCCGGACGAGATCACCACACCGGGCCGCGGACAGATCAGAGCGATGGTCATCAACAGCGGAAACCCGGTCATCTCCGGACCGAATGGGGCCAAGCTCGACGCGGCGTTAGCTCAGCTGGATCTGTTGGTGGCCATCGATTTCGTGCAACGAGAAAGCCATCGGCACGCGCACTGGCTGCTTCCCGCGGTGCACTGGCTGGAACGCAACGACCTACCCGCACTGACCAGCAACCTGCACGACGAGCCGTACGTCCAGTACGGCCGCAAGGCCATCGAGCCGCCACCGGGTGCCCGCGAGGAATGGCGGATCTTCCTCGATCTCGCGCTGGCGATGAAGAAACCGTTTCTCGGCATCCGCGGATTCAACGGATTCGTCTGCGCCACCAGGGCACTGGCCCGCCACACAGGGAAACCGTGGCTGGAGTTCTCGCCGCACTGGATCGACCGGCTGCTGGTGGCCGTCAACCGGAAGGTCAAATGGCGCGACATCATTGCACATCCGCACGGCCTGGTCTTCGGCCAGCGCGAATTCGGGCACCTGCGCGGGGCTCTTCGCACCGAGGACAAGATGATCCACGTCGCTCCAACACAATTCGTGGAACGCACCCGCGAGTTGCTGGCCACCTCGCACCCACAGGCACCCGCGGGCTATCCGTTCCAGCTGGCCAACCGAAGGCAGCGCCATTCGATGAACTCCTGGCTCAACGAACTGCCCGGGCTGCATCCCTCGGGCAAGGGCAACCAGGTGGTGATCAACCCCGCTGATGCCACGGCCCTGGGTATCGCCGACGGCGACCAGGTTCGGGTGTTCTCCCCTGTCGGCGAAATTCAGCTCGGCGCCGTGTTGAGTGAGCGGCCCCGCCGTGGGGTGGTGATCGTCGATCATGGCTGGGGCTCACGGATCTTCGACCCGCGCGGCGGCCGATCACCGGAAGGCTACGGCGTCAACCGCAACCTCTTGATCGACGGTGCGCCCATCGATCCGCTGTCGCAGACACCTGCGATGAGCTCCACGTACGTCGCCTTGGCGCGGGTCACTCCGGCAGGTTGAGCATGCGCCGGGTCAGCTGCAGCAGTGCCCCCCGTAAAATCTCGTCCTCGACATCGTCGACCAGCGGGTTGGCCACCGACCCGGCGATGGCAGCGGACAACACGGCCGCCGACACCCGCGCCTCCAACCCGTCGTTCTCGTCGAGCAGCACGCCGTAGAGCCTGATCATGAACAGACGAAACGGTTCGTGCTCACCGAGCAGGCGCACGATCACGGGGTCATACTGCAACGTCGCGATCCAGCGTCGCCGAGCGACCGCCATGTTGATCACTTCATCCAGCAGTACCTTGCGCGCCTGCGTCCTGCTCTCCTGCGCCTCCGCAGCGATCAACGCCGTCTGGAGTCGGGACAGTTCCAACTCGGTCACCGCGATGACGATGTCGTCCTTGGCCTTGAACTGGTGGTAGACGGCGGCTTTAGTCACCCCGACCGCGTCGGCAATCATCTGCAAGGACGTCCCGCCGACCCCGTGTTCGGCGATCAGGTCGAGTGCCGCCGCCAGGATGCGGCACTGCGCAGGACTGCGCGTTTCTGTGGCGAACAAGGCTGATTCCCGCGGTTGGTCGTCCGGCACCCGATCAGACTAGCCAACCCACCGATCCGATAGCGTCGAACTCCATGGACCCCATTGCCGGCGATGAATTCGACCTGCCCGTCCCGGCGGACCTTGCCGCGCTGCGCGATGGCGGTACCGCGTTCCTGACCAATGCATTTCGCCGCTGTGGAACGCTCGGGCCCGACAACGACGTCATCCGGATCAACGAGCTCCGGGAGTGCGGCGGCGGCAGCACCGGGCGCAAGGCGCTGCTGTCCGTGGACTACGCCCGATCCGCCGGAGACCTGCCGACTGAGACGTTCGTCAAATTCTCCCGGGACCTCGACGACCCAGCCCGGGATATCGGGCGATTTCAGATGGAATTCGAGGTACGGCTGGCGCTGCTCTCGCGTGGCGGCGGGTTCCCGATCGCCGTCCCAGCCTGTCTGTTCGCCGACTATCACCGGGAGTCGGGCACCGGGATACTCATCACCGAGCGGATTCCGTTCGGGACCAACGGTATCGAGCCGCAGTATGCGAAGTGTCTCGACTACCTGATGCCTGACCAGCTGGCCCACTACCGGGCGATTGTCACCGCGCTAGGTCGGCTCGCCGGAACCGACAAAGGCGGCAAACTGTCTGACACTGCAGCGCAGTTCCCGGTCGATATGGCTAAACTGTCTGTCGGAGAACGTGTCCCGCGCACCCCGGCTCAATTGCAACGTAGGGTGGCACGTTTCGCCGACCTGACGGTGTCGAATCCGGAGATTCTGCCTGCGAACATCCGATCGGTGGAATTCATCGCCCAGATGGGTTACCAGGTCGGTCTACTCGCCGAACACGAGTCGACGATCTGGCGTCATCTGGAAGGTAACTCCGACTTCATCGCACTGTGCCATTGGAACGCCAACGTCGACAACGCCTGGTTCTGGCGTGCCGGCTCAGGTGTGGAATGCGGGTTGCTGGACTGGGGCTGCGTCGGCCAGATGAACGCGGCGATGGCCATTTGGGGCGCATTGTGCAGCGCCGAAACGGCCCTGTGGGACAACCACCTTGAGGAGTTGCTGGCATTGTTCGCGGCCGAGTTCCACGCCTGCGGTGGACCGGTGCTCGACCTCGACGCGCTCAAACAGCAGGTACTACTGTATGCCGCCATCATGGGGATCGCCTGGCTGCTGGACGTGCCCGCGTATTTGCAGGCACACCTGCCCCCGCATGTGCCGGGCCGCACCGATCCGCAGATCGCGGAGAACGAGACGATCCGTAGCCGCCTGTTGATGATGACGAACTTTCTCAATCTCTGGGAGACAGCGGATTTCGGTCGGATTCTGGACGAGCTGTGTCAGGCGGGTCCGGTCGCCTACTGATCCCGCTACTGTTGGGCGATGCAGCGTCGCGCAATCACACGCCCCCTGTCTTCGGTGGTGGTGTGCCTGGCGCTATTCGGCGCCGGAGTCTTGGTAGGCCCCGGGACGGCTGACGCCGCCACCGCGAACTGGTCGGGACTCGATGCCCGCCTCTACGACGGCCCCATTTCCGCCCAAGGGGAATTGATCAATTCCGTGCCGCTCGATCCAGCGCTGTCGGTGTCCGGGGCGGCCAACGCGTATCGGATCCTGTACTCGACGCTCGACCAAGTCGATGCGCCGGCGGTGAGTACCGCTGCAGTGTTTGTGCCGCGCGCAACCGCACCGGAGGGCGGCTGGCCAGTTCTGGCCTGGGCACACGGCACCGTCGGCCTCGCCGACGAGTGCACCCCCTCGGCGCTGCCCCGTAGCCAGCGCGACGACGAATACCTTTCACATTGGCTGGATCAGGGCTACGCGATCGTCGCCACCGATTACGTCGGACTGGGCACACCCGGGCTGATGGCCTTCCTCGACAACGTCGTTGCCGCGCATGGCGTCGTCGATTCCGTCGTCGCCATGCATCATCTTGACCTGCCACTATCGCCGAAATGGGGCATCGTGGGTCAGTCACAAGGCGGCAGCGCGGCGGTCAACTCAGCGCGATGGGCCACCACGTTCAGCCAAGGTGCCAACCTCGACTATCGCGGGGTGGTGGCCACCGGTACGCCGGCCAATGTCGAGCGGGCGTTCATCGCCGCCGGGCCCGACTTTGCAATTTCCGATGTCGGGCCGTATGCCAGCGCGTACACCGCCTATATCCTCGCCGGACTGCACTCGGCACGGCCAGATCTGGGTATCGACGCCGTGCTCAGCCCCGCAGGACTTGACGCCCTCGGGCGCGTCAAGACGGTGTGCGTCGATGCGTTCGCCGACGAACTAGCGGATCTGACTCCCGGGGAGTTCTTCACCGCTCCGCTGGACTCGATACCAGGGATGGGCGGGGCTCTCCACGATTACATGACCACACCGACCAGTGGATACGACCGGCCGGTGTTCCTCGGGGTCGGCCTGCAGGACCACGATGTTCCACCCGTTTCGACGCTGACCCTCTACGACCAGTTGGTCGCCAACAAGCAGGAGGTGGAATTGCGGGTGTACCCGGATCAGGACCACACCGGCACGGTGCTCGCCTCCATGGTGGACTCGACCCCGTTTCTTCAGCGGGTGTTCGGCCCTCACTAGCGGAGAACACCAGCGCGCCAACGGCGGCCGGGAAGTTCTCCATTCCCCGCACCTCGGCGCGGAAGTAATATCTGATCAGCTCGCCCAGGATGTTCTCGACCTGTTTGGTAAGGCCCGGTTGCCATTTTGGTGACCTCGGCAACGCCAAAATTGCTGGCGCCCGAGCCGAACGCGCTACCCGTGCCGTCGCTCAGCGTGCGGCCCTTTTTGCTCCTCGCGCTCCAGGGGCCCGGCCGATGACGCCGTCAGCCTCGAGCTCGGCGATCTCACTATCGGTCACTCCCAGTTCGGTGAGCACTTCGTGGTTGTGTTCCCCGAGTAGTGGCGCGGCTGATCTGTGCAACCGGGCGGGACCTCGGGATAGTCGCATCGGCAGTGTGCTGTGCGGCGCCGCCTTGTTGATGGGGTGCCCGACCTCTTCGAAGAAATTTCGGAACGCCAGTTGGGGCATCTCGGTCTGCCGATGCGGTTGCATCACCTTGCCGACCGGCACACCCGCCCCCCAGAGGGAGTCAACGATATCGTCGCTGCCGCGCTGTGCACACCACCTGTCGAGGTGCTCGTCGACCCGGTCATGCTGCATCCGCCGACCGGCCATCGTCTCAAGCTCGGGATTCATCGCCCAATCCGGCTTGCCGATCGCGTCCCGCAGCGCGCGCCAGTGCTCATCGGTGGCCACCGCGATCGCCACCCATGAGTCGGCCCTGCCGAATTCGTCGATATCAGCCGAGCGGTAAAGATTCTGCGGTGCCGCCGCCGGTCCGCGGTTACCGTCGCGCTGCAAAAGTGCTCCGTAAGCGGCGAATTCGATCACCTGCTCGGCCGCGATATTGAGTGCGGCGTCCACCATCGCAGCTTCGACAAGGACGCCCTCACCGGTGCGCCTACGGTGCTCTAGCGCCAGCAGCAATCCGTTGAGCGCATGCACGCCCGCGTTGGGGTCCCCGACGGAGTACGGCTCGTAGGGATTGCGGTCCGGGTAACCGGTCAACCAGCTCAGCCCGGACGCGTCCTCGATGATGTAGGCGAACGCCGGATTGTCCCGCCAAGGTCCGTCAAGGCCGAATCCTGGCATCCGCACCATGATCGCGCCCGGACGCAGCGACTGCACCGTATCGAAGTCCAGACCGATGGAGTCCAACACCCGGGGGGTGTAGTTCTCGACGATGACGTCACAGGTCGCGACCAACCGACGCAACAGGTCTCGGCCCTGCTCGGTCTGGAAGTCCAGGGTCACGCTCTTTTTGTTGGTGTTCAGTCCCGAGAAGATCGGGGACCGCTCCCACCACTGCTCGACCGAGGCCGGTATGCCGGCGATCAGCCGGGTGCCGTCCGGTCGAGGAGTGGACTCCAGGTGGATCAGCTCAGCGCCAAGCAGAGCCAACACGTGGGTGCACGACGGTCCCGCCCAGAAGGTCGTCATATCCAATACCCGTAAACCGCTGAACGGCAGACGATCCGGACCATCCGTCGACGGCAATGCCGGGCGGGGTGGCGATGCTGAGCAGCGGTAAGCCTCGGTGTGCTCGCCCAGTCGTGGTGCCGGCTGCGGCGTCCGTAGGGTCGCCGGCTGCAACCGATAGGGAGGCGCCGGCTGGACGAAACCGTCGCGGGGATTGTTCACGAAGGAACCGCGGGCCACGAAATGATCCATGCCGGTGAGGTTCTCGCCGTTGCCTACCGGCGAATTGGGAATTCGGAAGGCCGAGGCCAGGTCCCGGATATCGTCCACCTTCTCGTTGTTGAGCCAGTCATAGAGCTCCGCAGCGTGTAGGTTCGCCTGTTCGGTGATGGTCAGCGACGATTGCTCGTCAATCCACTCCTCGTGGCCGGACATCGCACACAGGTCCCACCACTGCTGCGCGGTACCGCAGCCGAGCGCGACCAACCCGTCCGCGGCAGTGGCCACCCCCGGCACAGTCGGTCTGCGTTCGGTGCGCCACGGCCGGCCAAGCATCTCGAAAAAGGTCACCGGGTAATACGTCAGACCCAGGATCTGCGCCTCGAGCATCGATAGGTCCACCAGCTCGCCGACGCCGGTGCCCAGATAGGTCCAACGCGACGCCAGGGTGGCTGCACTGGCATATGCCCCGGCCAGCCAATCCCCGACCTGCCCCCCGACGAATACCGGTGCCCGGTCCTGGGAGCCACGCCCGATGCCCATCATTCCGCCCGACCAGGCCTGCAGGGTGAACTCGGTGGCCGGGCGATCGCGCCACGGTCCAGCCAGCCCGAACGGGGTGATGGCGGTGACGATCAGATGCGGGTGGCGGGAAAGGATGTTGGCAGGCGTCATCGAGTCGAGTTCGGCAACCCGTGAGCCTGACGACCACACCGCCGCATCCGCGCCGGCGAGTAGCTCCTCAACCAGCGCACGATCCTGGGTGCTTTCGGTGTCGACGACCACACTGTGTTTAGAACAGGCCAGGAAGCTGAACAACGCCCCGCCCGCCGCAGCGTCGACCTGTGCACCGGATGCTGACCACCGCCGCAGCGAATCCCCCTCCGGATCTTCGACTTTGATGATCTGCGCGCCACCATCGGCGAGGATCTTCGTGCAGTACCCGCCGGCGATGCCAGAGGACAGGTCGACGACGGTGAAACCGTCCAGCGGGCTGGAAGTACGTGGCACGTCTATTTCTTCTTTTTGCGGTTCTTCTTGCTCAACCTGAAGTCCGGGGGGAACTTGTCGTCATTGTCATTGACCGCGTTGGCCAGCCCGGTGCCAATCGCCTCGTGCATGTCGAGGTCGTCGGCGTCGTCGTTCTGGACCCCGCTACCCATGGACTCGAAGAAGGCGCTGAGCAGGCTGCCCATGTATTCGCCCTGGTGCTGTTTGTAGATCTCAAAGAACATCTTCTGCATGAAAACGGTGTCCACCGGGCGATTTCGGGCACACGCCAGTGCGTATTTCGCCGTCTCGGCCTCGAGCTCGTCACGGGTCACCACCTTGTTGAGGAAGTTGCACTTCTCCATATCAGCGGCGGTGAACGGCCGGCCGGTGAACACCATCTCCTGGAACTTGCGCAATCCCATCATCTGCACCCAGGTCCACATCCGCGGACCCCAGCCGTAGTACCGGAACGAGGGATGGCCGAATAGCGCGTCGTCGGAAGAGATCACCAGATCAGCGTCGGCGCACTGGTAAAAATGCCAGCCGTAGCAGTAACCCTTGGCTTCCACGATGCTGATCTTCTTGAGCTCCTGCAGCGGCCGGTTGCCTGCCTGGGCATTGGCATACCAGGCGCTGATGGTGGCACCGTTGCGAAAAGTACCCTGCGGCGGGTAGGTGGTGTCGGTCCCTTCCAACTTCAGCTCGGCGAGCCGCTTTTGCGGATTCTCGTTGCCCTCCATGAACTCTGGGAGATCGGCCCCGCTGCCCAGGTTGTCGCCAACTCCACGGATCACCACGACCTTGACGTCGTTATCGACCGACGCGCTGCGTACGACATCGGCGTACCGTAGCCGTGCCAGCGAGGTCGGCGCGTTGAGGTACTCCGGCCGGTTGAACGTGATGGTCGCGATCTTGGTCTTGGGATCCTTCTCGTAGAGAATGATCTCCTCGGGCGAGGGGGTGTCAGGCATTCGCTCGGCTCCTTACGCCTTGCTCCGAAATCACCGTTAAGACCACGTAGGGCTGGAACTCAGCACCTCGGCGCCATCGTCGGTGATCAGGACCGCATCGCGATTGAATACCGCACCCACCCCAGACTCCCAGACATAACCGGTGACCGCCAGGACCATACCGGGTTCGAGGATTTCCTCGGCAGCGGTGGACGGCAGGTGCGAAGACACAACGGGTGTGTCGAAACCCAGACCGAGGCCGTGGGCGACCGGCATCGCCGGTAGCGCCTCACCTGCCGCCTCATACGCGGCAAGCAGATCCGCGGCGGGCACACCCGGCCGACACGCCACCAGCAGGCGCTCCCACAGTTCATCTGCCCGGCGGTACAACTTCTGCGCCTGCCCGGTCTCTCCACCGATGGGCCACGTCCGGCCGACCTCGCCGACATAGCCGTCGGCGAGGACGCCCGCGGCGATGGCCACCAGATCACCCTCGTTGAGCTGGCCATCCCCCGCCGCACGTCGCCACGGATGTTCCTTCGAGGTCACCCACGCGCCGTCCTGCGTGGCCGGGGTGCTTACCCCGCCCGCCGTCATCGCTTCCATCAGGATGCCGGTCAGGGTCTGCTCGGTGACGCCTGGTCGCAGGGCGGCAACGGTTGTGGCCAAACCCTTTTCGGCGACACCCACCGCAGCGCGCAGTGCCGTCACCTCATCTGGTGTCTTGACCCGGCGGGCCGCCCGCATGGCGAACTCACCGTCGACGATCTCGGCGTTGGGGAAGGCCAACGGCAGCAAAGTGGCGAATGACGGTGAGAGCGCATCGGTTCCGACCCGGCGTGCCTGCGCCGCACCCTCGATGTTCTTCAGCACCTCGATCAGCGTCATCGGGTTCCAGGCCAAGCCGTAGAGCTGGTCGTGCGGGATATCGTCGGGCATCCCCTCGTCCCAGCTGCTCAGCAGGTGGACTGCGCCGCTGGCCCGGACAAAGGTGCAGACCGGACCGAACGGCCGGGTACCCGCGACCCAGAGCTGCGGTGCACCGGAGATGTACCGCGCGTTGGCCTGACGACCGACCACCACGATGTCGAGGTCGTACTTCTCCATTTGCGCCAGAGCCCGCTCGCGTCGCCCCAGCCTCAGTGCCCGGTCGTCGGGCAGGATCTCAGTGGCCATTTTTTGGGCCGTACGGCTGGTAGGGGTAGTCGGTGAGAGACATCCAGCCCTCTTCGGTGATAACGACGATCTCCTCGCTTCGATAGCCTCCGGTGCCGTCTTCCCAGACGACCGGTTCCAAAACCATGACCATGCCGGCCGGGTAGACGAAATTGTCGTCGTATTCCTGCCCCAGATCGGTTCCGATCATGGGCATTTCAGCGGCGTTGGTGCCGATACTGTGCCCGAGATAGAAATGCGGCAGCCACGGTTTAACGCCGCCGTTGGCCGCGATCGCCGCTCTGGCTAGATCGCCGGAGGTGGCGCCGGCCTTGGTCACGGCGAGCACGGCATCGAGAATGTTGCGCCACTGGTAGTACTGATCCTGCTGACGCGAGGTGGGTTCTTCACCGATCACCCAGGTGCGCCCGAAGTCCGAGCAGTACCCCTCGTAGGTGATGCTGACGTCGGTCCAGAGCACATCGCCCTTGGCCAGTTCCCGCTCGGTGGTTAGCAAGGGCAGGGCGAGGTCACCGTGTGTGGTCCACACGCCCTCGGCTTTGCTCGTGGGCATCACCTGCCAGATAGCCTCGAGCATGTTGGCGGTGGCACCCAATTCGAAAGCCCGACGGACGAACTGCGCCGACAGGTCAATCTGCCGCACCCCGGGAGCGAGCTTGGCCTGGACATCGGCCACGGCTTGCTCGGTGATCCGGCAGGCTCGGCGGATCGCGGAGATCTCATCGGGCGTCTTGACCAATTTGGCCGGTCCGACCACCAGGGCGGCATCAGTCGGCGGACCGGCAGGGAAGAGTTTGCGCTCGCCACGGCGCATGGCGCCGGTCAACTCGTCGACCGCCACCGCGGCGCCCGCCGGAATCAACTCGGCGATCACCCGGGCGAAGGCCTCGACACCCTCGTCGAATTCCAGGTACAGCGGGCCGTGCACGTGGTCGGCAGGCAGGCCCGTCTCACCCGACGCGCCCTCCCGGAACGGCAGGAACAGGTGCGGCCATTGGTCGTCGGCGAGGATCACCGCGACCGGACGCTCAACATGCGATAGCCCCGCATCCAGCAGTGGCCAGTAGGCGCCGGTCGAGTAGACGACATTGGCGTTGCCCAGCAGGATCAGCGCGTCGACACCGTTATCCCGCATCGACTCTCGGAGACGAGCGCCGGTCTCCCGACGCCGGCGGTCGAGATCCGGGAACTCAGGGATGTCGATCAGAGGGGAAATGCGCTGCAAAGACAAGAGAGATGAGGTCATCGAACGCCTTAGAGTCCCAGGAACTTCTGAATGTTGGTGCTGACGATTTTTGCGGCGGCCTCGGGGCCCACGGCCTGCACAACGTTGGCCAGCGATTTCTCCGAGTAGCCGAAGGTGCTCTCATTGTGCGGGTAGTCCGATGACCACATCACGTTGTCGACACCGATATCGTCGATCAGCTTGAGTCCCAACGGATCCACCATAAACGATGCGGACATGTGCTGGTCCCAGTAGTAGCGCACATCGTGGGAGAGCTGGTGGTTGAACATGTGCTGATACGACGCCAGCAGGTGCTCGGCGTCCTGCAGCGCCGTTGGCACCCAGGCGATACCGCCCTCGAACCAGCCGAGCCGCAACTTCGGATGCCGGTCCAAGATGCCGGAGAAGACGTATTTGGCGAACTGCTCACGGAACGAGTCGACGTTGACCATCATGCCGACGACGACGCTGTTGTGCTCACACGGAGTCTTCGGCGGTGTCTCGCCGATATGGTGAGTTACCGGGAGGCCGGACTCTTCGATCTCATCCCAGACCGCGTCCATCGACCGGGCACCGTAGTCATAGATATTGCCCTCGTCGTCCTTGCCCGGGTTCAACGGCAGCAGGAAGGTCTTGAGCCCCAACGACTTCAGTTCGGCGAGCGTGCTTCGCGTGCCCTTCGGGTCCCACCAGTTGATCAGACCCACACCGTAGAAGTGACCTCCCGACTTCTCCTGGAGCTCGGCCATGTACTCGTTGTAGATCCGGAAGACCCGCTCGCGCAGCGCCTTGTCCGGGTAGTGGAGCAGCGCCAGCACGGCGTTGGGGAAGGCCAGTTCCCGTTCGATACCGTCCTCGGCGAGCTCGCGGATGCGGGCCTCAATGTTGTTGGATGCCGCTCCGGCCAGATCGTCGTACTGCATCAGCACCCGGCCGAAATCGCCGCCAGTCCACGACTTGCCCTTCATCCCCACCATGTAGGCGCCGTCTTCGTACCAGATGCGGGGGGCCGCGCCCTTAAGATCGTCGGGAAAGCGTTCGAAGAAGATGTCGTCGGCCACCGAGATGTGGTTGTCCGCCGAGAAAACCACCGTGCCTGCCGGCAGTCCGACATCTTGGCCTGCGTGACCGTGCCGGTCCTTTGGTGCGCCGTAACCTCCCGGGGGGTACAGCATGGCGGTGCTGGATTGATTGGCCATCTTGGGCCCTCCATTCGGCTCGGTTCGTGCCGCGTCCGCCGATAACGACGTCGGGCTCCGGCGGCAAGCGGGGTGGCGGTCGATCTGCATGCTCCGCGTGCCGGCATCTACACGGCGTCAGCACCGCCGAGACAGTCGTTGAGCGGTACGCGAGCGCCATGCTCTTCTAGCGGTAATGACGTTACCACCGGGTACCGGCATCTCATACCGAACTAGTCGTAGTAAATAGCGCACTTACCTCGGTTTACTGCGGTAATCATATTTCCGTTTTTGAGAACACGTTCTCTGCTCCGCCGAGGGTGGTGCAGCAGTCGCAGGGCTGGCCGTGATGATGGGAAACTGCCGGTCACTCTGATGAGAATGTTATTCTCTGATCTGAGACCGAAAGGATCAACCATGACGAGGACACCACCAGATGCTGGGCGAGACCTGGATACGGCTGCGCTGGGCCGGTGGCTCGACGCCCATCACGCCCCAGGTGAGGGTGAGCGGCCCGTTCTCGAGCTCCTCACCGGCGGATCGCAAAACACGCTCTACCGGGTGAGCCGCGGCGACCAGCGGATGGTGCTGCGCATGCCGGGAGCCCGCGCCGACGCCGCCCGGCTCGATGGCCTGCTGCGCGAAATCCGACTGGTCCGCGGCCTGAAGGGCACAGATGTTCCGCACGCCGAGATGATCGCCGCCGATGACTCGGGAGTGGTACTCGGTAAGCCGTTCTACGTCATGGCCGAGATCGACGGCTGGAGCCCGATGGGCGGCGGTTGGCAGGCACCTTTCGACACCGACCTGCCTGCCCGCCGCCAACTGGCCTTCGAACTGGTTGGGGGTGCGGCCAAACTGGGCCGGGTCGACTGGCGCGCTCAAGGCCTGGAGGGTTTCGGCCGCCCTGACGGATTCCATGAACGCCAGGTCGACCGTTGGCGCAGCTTCCTGGCGGCCTTTCAAGTCCGTGAGTTACCCGGCCTGGATATCGCCGCCGAATGGCTGCGTGCCCATCGGCCCGCGCACTACACCGCAGGCATCATGCACGGCGACTACCAGTTCGCCAACGTCATGTTTGCTCACGGCGCTCCTGGCAGCCTCGCCGCGATCGTCGACTGGGAGATGACAACCGTCGGCGATCCGCTACTGGACCTGGCCTGGTGCCTACTCGGCTACGACGGCGACAACCCCAAATCCGACGGCTTCTATCTGGATATGACGGGGATGCCGACACGGACCGAACTGCTTGCCCATTATGAGACGGTCAGCGGGCTGTCGACCGAGAACATCGACTACTACCTGGTGCTGGCCAACTTCAAGCTCGGCATCGTCTTGGAGAAGACCTACGCTGCCTCAGTCCGCCATCCCGGGCAGGTCGACCCACAGGTCGCCGAAGCGATGGGTGCGATGATTCCCGGCCTGATCAGCACCGCGGCCGAGCTGGCTTCGTCTCTGACTACCAGGTCGGCGTAATGGGTTACGCAGATTCGCTTTTCGATCTCACCGATCGCGTCGTGCTGATCACCGGCGGGAGCCGGGGACTTGGGCGCGCGATGGCCTTCGCTGCCGCCCGGTGCGGCGCCGATGTCGTCATCGCCAGTCGCAAATACGACGCCTGCGTGGAAACCGCCAACCAGATAGAAGCCGAGACCGGCCGCACAGCCATGCCCTACGAAGTCCACGTCGGGCGATGGGATCAGCTCGACGGCCTGGTGGACGCTACCTACGACCGGTTCGGCAAGATCGACGTGCTGGTCAACAATGCCGGCATGTCGCCGACGTACGAGAAACTGACCGACGTCAGCGAAAAGCTGTTCGACGCGGTGATGGGCCTGAATCTCAAAGGCCCGTTCAGGCTTTCGGCACTTGTCGGCGAGCGAATGGTCGCGGCGGGACGCGGGGTGATCATCAACGTCAGCACGCATGGATCGGTGCGGCCGTCGCCGTGGTTCATCCCCTACGCTGCCTCCAAGGCCGGCCTCAACGCGATGACCGAGGGCTTGGCGCTGGCCTTCGGGCCCACGGTGCGGGTCAACACCTTGATGCCGGGTCCGTACCTGACTGATATCAGCAAGGCGTGGAACCTCGACGATAACGACCCCGAGCCATTCCCCCAGCACGCACTCAAACGCGCCGGCAACCCTGATGAAATCGTGGGCGCCGCTTTGTTTTTGATGTCCGACGCATCGAGCTTCACCACCGGATCGATTCTGCGGTCCGACGGCGGCATTCCTTAAGGAGTTACACATGGCATGGGATTTCTCCACCGAACCCGAGTTCGAAGAGAAGCTCGCCTGGGTGCGCTCGTTCGTCCGGGACGAGGTTGAACCGCTCGACGTCCTCTTTCCGAGCTGCGCGTTCCTGCCGCTGACCGAGGAACGGCGCAAGATCGTCGACCCTCTCAAGCAGGCGGTCCGCGACCAGGGGCTGTGGGCACCGCATCTGGGGCCCGAACTCGGCGGGCAGGGCTTCGGCACGGTCAAGCTGACGCTGATCAACGAGATCCTGGGCCGAAGCTCATGGGGTCCCATCATTTTCGGTACGCAGGCCCCTGACACCGGTAACGCCGAGATCTTGGCGCGGTTCGGCACTCAGGATCAGAAGGACACGTACCTGGCCGGACTGTTATCCGGCGAGGTGTTCTCCTGCTTCTCGATGACCGAACCCCAGGGCGGCTCTGACCCTCGGGTGTTCACCACGCGCGCTGTCCGCGACGGCAATGATTGGGTCATCAGCGGACGGAAGTACTACTCGTCCAACGCAACCGTCGCTTCGTTCTTCATCGTCGTCGCCATCACCGATCCGGACCTGCCGGTGCACAAGGGGGCCTCCACGTTCCTGGTCCCTGCTGGGACTCCGGGCCTGATCATCGAGGCCACGCATCAACTGTTCGGCTCCCCCGCCCACGATCCCGGACATTCGCTGGTCCGCTACGACAACGTCCGGGTCCCCGCCAGCGCCATGCTCGGTGAACCGGGCCAGGGCTTCCACGTCGCGCAATCGCGCCTCGCCGGCGGGCGTATTCACCATGCGATGCGCACCATCGGGTTATGTCAGCATGCCATCGACATGATGGCGCGGCGCGCCAAAAGCCGTTACACCCAGGGCAGTTCACTGGCCGATAAGCAGCTGGTGCAGGCCTTCATCGCCGATTCCTATGCGGAGCTCATTCCATTCCGGCTCACGGTTCTGCATACGGCCTGGCTGATCGACACGCACGGAGAACCAGCCGCCAGGGCCGAGATCGGCGTCTGCAAGATCCTGGCCAGCAGGGTGCTGGAGTCCATTGCCCGTCGAGCCATCCAGGTGCACGGCGCGCTCGGTGTCAGCGATCAGTTGCCATTGGCGCAGATGCTTCTTGGCGGTATCGTGCTCGGCCTGGCCGACGGTCCCACCGAAGCGCATAAGGTCAATCTGGCTCGACTCCTCCTGAAGGATTATCAAGCTGAAGATCCCGAATGGCCGAGGGAGTTCTTGGACAACAGGATCGAGGCGGTCAGGGAGAAATACGGCGACCTCGTCGAGGACGTGCCCGCCGTTCCGACTGGTTCCCCGTGAGCACGCGGGTCGCCGCAGCGGTCGAGCGTGCCCTCGACGAGCGACACCGGCAGGCCAGTGACGAGGTCGAACAGATCCTGGCCGCGGCGATCACCGTGATGGAGAGGGTCACACCGCAGGCACCGCGGGTCAGCGATATCGTCGACGAGGCCGGGTCGTCGAAAAAGGCGTTCTACAAGTACTTCGCCGGTAAAGACGAATTGCTGCTGGCAGTGATGGAACGCGGCGTCGCGATCATCACGTCGTACTTGGAACATCAAATGGCCAAGGAAACCCACCCACGGGACAAGGTGATCCGGTGGATCGAGGGCACCCTGGCCCAGGTCGCCGATCCTGCGCTGGTCAAAATGAGCAAAGCCGTCATGACCCAGATGTCGGCCAGCGCCAGAACCGGTGCCGATGACGACATCATGGCGCCAATGCGCGATCTGCTGATCGAACCGGTGTCCGCACTCGGTGGACCGGATCCGCTACGCGACGCCGACGCGGTCTTCCAGATCACCGCCGCCACCTTGCGCAGCTATGTCGGGTCCAGTGCGCAACCCAGCACAGACGATATCGACCATATGGTGCGCTTCTGCCTGGGCGGGCTTGGTGTGAAGCGAGAGGACGATCGTCGATGAAGGCAATGCTGTGCCGCGAGTACGGCCCGCCCGAAAGTCTGACGCTGAGCGAGCTTCCCGACCTCATCCCCGGACCCGGCGAGGTGGTGGTGCGCGTCCGGGTGGCAGCGGTGAATTTCCCTGACGTGCTGTTCCTTTCGGGCAATTACCAGGTCAAGGTGCCACCGCCGTTCGCGCCGGGTAGTGAGTTCGCAGGTGACGTGCTTGCGGTCGGAGACGGTGTCACCACCCTTGCGGTCGGTACGCGGGTGTCCGGCTCGACCATGGTCGGTGCGTTCGCCGAACAGGTGGTGGTGTCCGCGGCGGCACTCACATCGATCGACGACCGTGTCGATTTTGCCAGTGCGGCAGCGTTCGGTGTCACCTACCGCACCGCGTACCACACGTTGCGATCTGTCGCCGAGACCAAGCCCGATGACTGGGTCGTCGTGCTGGGTGCGGCTGGCGGAGTAGGGCTGGCCGCAGTCGATCTGGCGGTGGCGATGAAGACGCGGGTGATCGCCGCGGCGTCAAGCGCCGAGAAACTCACGCTGTGCCTGCAACGCGGCGCCACCGCTGTCATCGACTACGACACCGAGAACCTGAGGGACCGAATCAAGGAGATCACCGGGGCCGGAGCGCAATTGGTGCTCGACCCCGTCGGCGGACCCTATGCCGAGCCGGCGCTGCGGGCACTGGGCCGCGGAGGCAAATTCATCACCCTGGGCTATGCGGCGGGCAGCATCCCGTCAATCCCGCTGAATCTGGTTCTCCTGAAGGGGATCACGGTCGAAGGTATGGAGATCCGGACCTTCATGGGCGACCACCCGCGGGAGGCCGAGCGCGATCTACGTGAGCTGCAGGAGATGTTGGCCTCCGGTGCCATCCGGCCATATATCGGTGCCCGGTTCCCGCTGCATGACGCCGCGCTGGCGCTGCGTCATGTGGCTGATCGCAAGGCGCTGGGCAAGGTCGTGATCGACATCGGGTAGCCCTGCTCAATTCCCCAGTGCCACTTGAGCATCAGTGGCCACACGGCGGCCGATTCTGTCGGAGGCCATTCGTAGAATTTGGGGCATGCATTCGATCGCTGTCGTCAAGCATGAGGATCCGGTGTTTGCCGCCCTCAATGCTCTCGATGGTGCCATCGATGCCCTGCTGGCTACTGATATCAGCGCACGCTCTACCCGCGATCAGATGGGGTTGTTGCGGCGTCTGAACATCGCAGCGAGTCGCCTGCCTGCTATCGGACACCGCGCGATCACCGCGCTACGCGACAGCGCCACCCCAGCGGAGTTGGGTGACCCGCTGACCACTGCGCTGGCCAACACCCTGCACATCACCCCCAAAGACGCCAAAGCACGCATCGATGACGCCGCTGAACTCGGCCCGCGCCGCACCCTATCCGGGGAACCGTTGGCCCCGTGGCTGCCCGCCACCGCCACCGCGCAAGCCGCCGGGACCATCCGGGCCGACCATGTCCGGGTGATCCGCGATTTCTTCAAAGACCTCCCCGGACACGTCAGTATCGACGACCGCACCCGCGCCGAACGCGATCTGGTCGGCTACTCCCGCGGGCTGCGCCCCGACGAAGTCAAGAAACTCGCCGACCGACTACTGGTCCTCTATCACCCCGACGGCAACCTCACCGATACCGACCGCGCCCGCCGCCGCGGCCTGACCCTGGGCCCGCAACGCCCCGACGGGATGTCCACGATCAAAGGTGACCTCACCCCCGAGGCCCGCGCCACCCTCGAACCCATCTTCGCCAAACTCGCCCGCCCCGGCATGTGCAACGCAGACGACGACGCGCCGTGCGTCGACGGCGATCCCAGCCCCGAACAGGCCCGCGCCGATCACCGCACACCACGCCAACGCAACCACGACGCCCTGCTCGCCGCCGGCCGCGCAGTCCTGTGCTCGGGGAAACTCGGCCAACTCAACGGGCTCCCCGCAACGATCATCGTCTCCACCACCCTGGCGGAGTTGGAATCCGGTACCGGATACGCCCTGACCGCCGGCGGCACCGTGATCTCCATGACTGACGTGCTGCGCGTGGGCTCACATGCCTTCCACTATCTGGTCCTGTTCGACGGCAACAGTGTTCCGCTGGACCTGCAACGCGCGAGACGCTGCGCCTCCCCCGGCCAACGCATCGTGCTCTTAGCCAAAGACCGCGGCTGCACCCGCCCCGGCTGCACCGCCGACGGCTACCACAGCGAGGTCCACCACGCCGTCACCGACTGGAAAGACCACGGGTTGACCAACATCGGTGACCTCACCCTGGCCTGTCATCCCGATAACCTGCTCATCGAAAACACCGACTGGACCACCCGGAAACGCCCCGACGGCATCACCGAATGGATCCCCCCACCACACCTGGACACCGGCCAACAACGCACCAACGACTACCACCACCCCGACCGACTCCTCGGCCACAACCCCGACCACGACGGGAATGACGGGGATGAAGACGTGCCCTAATTAGCGGTCAAGCACTTGCTCTCTGTTCGGGCAAGTACGGCGTGATGGTGGCGAGTGCGTGGGCGACGTAGACGTCCTTTTCACCGACTGGAGCCACGTAGTGGAGCGCATCGGTGGCTGCCGCCAACCCTTCGAGACGGGCGATCGTCCAGGCGGCAAGGTAGGGCGCGGAAAGGCACCCACCGGCGGTGGCAATGTTGTCGCTTGCGAAGAACGGTTGGTTGAGCACTTCGACCCCGGCCTCCTGCACCCAGGGCTTGGTGGTCACATCGGTGCAGGCGGGTACGCCGTGCAGGAGTCCGTGTTTGGCGAGCAATAGGGTGCCCGAGCACTGCGCGCCCAGCAGTTGTCGGGACGGGTCCAGTTGCAGTTGCGCCATGAGTGCCGTGTCCGCGACCACTTCCCGGGTTCGCATGCCACTACCGATCAGGACCGCATCAGCATGGTTCGCCTCAGCCAGACCGATGTGGGATTCGACGACGACACCATTCATCGAACGCACCCGGGGACTGGGGCTAGCGATGGACACGGTCCAATCAGGTTTGCGGATTCGGTTGAGGACTCCGAGTGCGATGAGTGAATCCAGCTCGTTGAAGCCCTCGAACGTAAGGATGGCAATGTGCATGATCGCGAGCGTAGGTCGTCGTGTACATGACGATCAAACAATTGTCCTGGATACAATCCGCTCATGGGACGAGCTCGATACAAAGATGTCGTCGCGGCCTTGGCTGCTGACATTCGGGAAGGCCGGCTCGCACGAGGTGTGCGGCTGCCGACTCATCGAGAACTTGCGGCCCAGCACGGTCTTGCCGTCGTAACGGCGTCCCGGGTCTACTCCGAACTTGCCGCTATGGGACTGGTCAGCGGTGAGACCGGCCGGGGCACCTTTGTCCGCGATACGCAGTTGCCGCCCGGCCACGGCATTGACCAACCGCGGATAGTAGATGGTTCGGTAGATCTGAATTTCAACTATCCGTCGTTGCCAAATCAAGTGGAACTACTGCGAAACGGTCTGCGCAGCCTGGCATCTCGGGGTGACCTCGAATCTCTGCTGCGCTACCAGCCGCATGGTGGGCGCTCCGACGAGCGGGCAGTCGTGGCGCGGCACCTTCTCCGCAGCGGCATCGCCGTGGCTGCCGATCACGTGATGATCGTCGACGGGGCCCAACACGGTCTCGCGACCGTTTCGATGGCCTTGCTCAAGCCGGGCGACGTCGTTGCCGTCGATGCGTTGAGCTATCCAGGGTTCAAGGTGCTCGCCCAGGCGCTGCGCCTTGAACTGCTGCCCGTGCCGGCCGGCGGTGATGGCCCCGACCTGGATGTGCTGGAGAAGATTTG
Organism: Mycobacterium sp.; assembly: GCF_965229105.1. GTDB lineage: Bacteria > Actinomycetota > Actinomycetes > Mycobacteriales > Mycobacteriaceae > Mycobacterium. Next base: position 2,528,519 of record NZ_OZ245858.1, on the reverse strand, counting down.
CGCGCGTCGGCGCGTCAGCGCTTTTTACACCATGCCCACTCTGCACAACCCGCTCGGCTGGGTGATGTCTCAGCGGTCGCGTCTGCAGTTGGTGAAGGTCATCCGCAAACACGGTCTGCTGCTGATTGAGGACGGTGCCTACGCGTTCCTGGTCGAGGACCCGCCGTCGCCGTTGGCGGCGCTTGCTCCGGAATCGACACTCTATGTCTCCGGACTGTCCAAAAGCGTGGCCACCGGCCTGCGCTTCGGGTATGTCGTGGCGCCCAAACGGCAGGTGGCTGCAATCGAGCGGGCCATTCGCGCAACGACCTGGAACACCCCAGCGATCATCACCGCACTAGCCACCGGATGGATCGAAGACGGCACCGTCGCTCGACTCGAGACGCAGAAACGGGCCGATGCACAGCGACGGCAATCCATCGCCCGCGAGGTTCTGGAGGACTTTTCGCTGACAGGTCATCCGAATTCATACTTTGTGTGGTTACCCCTTGCCGAGGGCGTCCGCGCCGACCGGTTGGCAACACGCCTGAAGGACGAGAACATCTCGGTCTCGACAGCTGAACCGTTCAGCACCACCAAAAACACCCCGCACGCACTGAGACTCGCGCTGGGGTCGGTCCCGACTGACGTGCTCCGCCAGTCCCTGACCAAGGTGAAAATGGTTCTGCAGCAAGCGATGTGAGGGACAGGCAGCGGCTACGTCGAGACCGGCGCCTTCGGTGCGACGACCGTGACTGCCATGATCAGATCGGACGGATGTCGCCGGCAGTCAGGCTCTGCGCAGTTACCAGGTGACAGGCAGGCTATACACGCCAAACGCAAGCCGGTCGTGTTTGAAGGGCACGTCCGCAAAAGGAATGGCCAGCTTCATCGTGGGGATCCGCCGCACCAAAGTGGAGAACACGATCTGCATCTCCGCGCGCGCCAGTTGCTGGCCCACGCATTGGTGCCGACCGTAGCCGAACCCAACTTCCTGGTTGGCGTTCTCCCTTTTCAGATCAAGCCTTTCCGGCTCGGGAAACGCCTTTGCGTCCCAGTTCGCCGGCGCCAGGTCGATGATGATCCCTTCACCACCGCGGATCGTCTCACCGCTGATCTCGATGTCTTCGGTCGCAACGCGACGCTGCCCGTTCTGAATGATGGACAGATAACGCATCAGTTCCTCAACGGCGTTCGCGACCACCTTGGGATCATCGGTATCCCGAAGTAGGGCGGCCTGGTCGGGATTCTGCAGCAGCGCGAGCACCCCGATCCCGATCATGTTGGCCGTGGTCTCGTGTCCGGCGATCAGCAGACCGGTACCGAGCTGAGCCGCTTCCTTGACGCTGATCTCGCCGGCGGTGACACGTTCGGCCAGATCCGACACCGCATCCTCGGCCGGATTTTCCATCTTCTTGGTCACCAGGTCGATGAGATATTTGTGCAGGCTCATCGCCCCTTTTTGGCCGTCTTCCGCCGAGGCGTAACGGGCCAATCCGACATTGGCGTGATGCTGGAAGAACTCATGGTCCTCATACGGCACACCGAGCATGTCGCTGATCACCTTGGTGGGCACCGGCAGTGCCAGCGCGGCGACGATATCTGCCGGTTGCGGGCCGGCCAGGATCGCGTCGATGCTCTCGTCTGTCACCTGCTGGATAGACTGGCGCAGACCCTCCACGCGTTTGTACGTGAACGGCTTCGACAACATGCGACGAAATCGAGTGTGCTCCTCGGCGTCGGCGGTGAACACCGAACGCGGTCGCTTGTTCACCGTCGACAGCATGTGTTCGTTCCAGTGCGGGAAGCCGTCCTTGCGATCGTCGACACTGACCCTTGCGTCGGCGAACAGCGCCCGGGCCTCCTCGTGGCCGGTGATCAACCACGGGGTGCTGCCGTCCCAAATCCGCACGCGGAAAAGGCCTTTACCTGCACCGAGTTCGAGCATCTGCGGTGGTGGCGAAAACGGGCATGCCGAGGCACGCTCCATCGGATACTCGGGAATCGCGGTTTCGGTCTCGGGCAGGGTGTCGGTCATAAGCTCGCTTTCGCTCGGGCTGTGGCTGAGGAGCGCATTAGTCCTCGACGTGAATAGCCATCGCAGGGCAGGCCGCAGCGGCTTCCCGGACTGCGTCGGCCGCTTCGTCAGGCGGATGTGCGTCGATCAGGACGACGCTGCCGTCGTCCTCATTCTGATCGAAAACCTGCGGTGCGTGTGCGACGCAGTTCCCTGCCGACACGCATTTTGCTTGTTCTACAGTCACTTTCATCGTCGCTTCGCCCCCTTCGGGTGTGCCGACACCGGCGCCGACATCAGCCCGGTAATCGCGTCGACCAGGCTGGCGGCCATGTGGTCCCAATCGGAGTGCGGGGTCGGGTCACCCGCAGCTAGGGCACGCTCCCGCTCGGCGAACGTGTGCACGATGAGCTGGCGGGCCATCGCGTTACGCGCGACGTGCACCTCCGGAGGCCTCCCAGGCAGGCTTCTGCTCAGGCCGTCAATGATCTGCAGTACCGACGAAGACATCAGCGACTCCTCGGACGCGATATCGCGGTGCGCTGGATCCGGCATCAGCTGCGCACTGAACCGCGCATACCAGGTTGGGCTGCCCAGCGCAGTCAGATGTTGCGCGAACGGCAGGACCAGACATTCCACCCAGTCCCGCACTTCTGCCGACTCGCCCGCCGCATCGACCATCTGCTGGCACAGGTATTCGAGCTGTTCGTTGTGCTTACGCACGATCGCCCGAATCAGATCAGCCTTGGTACCGAAGTGATAGCCGACCGCGGCGTTATTGCCTTGGCCGGCAGCCTCGCTGACCTGCCGGTTCGATACCGCGAAGACTCCGTGTTCAGCGAAAAGCTGTTCTGCAGCAGTCAGAATGGCATCGCGGGTGCCGCTCGCACGTTCAGTGCGGAGGTTCCGGCTGACAGCTTCAGACACCGGTCCAGTCAATCAATATCACTTACTTAAGTCAAGCGATTGATTTAATTACGTAACCCGTTAGGGCTTGGTGGGCTTCTGGATGACCTTGCCCGCCACAGTGCCCCCGTCGACCGGAAGCACTGTCCCGGTCACATACAGCGAGCGATCGCCGGCGAAATACAGTGCGGCCTCGGCGACGTCGTCGACCGTCCCTTCTCGCTTGAGCGGCCGGTCGGCCCGCATCTGTGCACGAATCCCGGCCTCGAACTGCTCCAGCCGCTCGCGATCCTCGCCTGCGGCCGATTTCGCCACAATCGCAGTGCGGATATTGCCCGGCGCAATAGCGTTGACCCGAATCTCGTAGTGAGCCAACTCGATTGCGACCGATTTGGTGAACTGGATGACGGCCGCCTTGGACGCCCGATAGGCCTGCACACCGCCGCCGGCCTGGATGCCGCCGATCGACGTCACGTTGATGATCGACCCACCGCCATGGGTGGACATATGCCGCGCGGCCTCGCGCGTCCCGGCCATCACGCCAAGAACGTTGACTGCCATGACATTCTGAAAGTCGGCGAGATCATCGTCGAGAAACTTCCGGTGCATCTTACCCGAGACACCGGCGTTGTTGACCATGATGTCCAGGCCACCAAAGGTGTCGACCGCCGCCGTGACCAGAGCGCCGACCTGCTCGACATCGGCCACGTCAGTCCGAATGAACAGCGTGTCACCACCAAGCTCTGCGGCTAGGGCCGCGCCGCCATCGGCGTCTACATCGGCAATGACAACCTTGGCGCCCTCGGCAGCGAACCGCCGCACCAGCCCCTCGCCGAGACCCGAGGCACCGCCGGTGACGATCGCGATCTTCTCTGCCAATTCTGCTGTCATAAAACCAGATCCACCTTCCGTAGCGCGCCGCCGAGCAGTCAACTCGCGGCAGTGAATTAAGTCAAGCCGTTCAAGTCGCGCGGGGCCGGCTGTTCGGCGAAGAACGACAGCAACAACTCGCTGACAGCCTCCGCCTGCTCGATCTGCGGGCAATGGCCGGCGCGCTCGATCACCGCAGATCGCGCACCTGGGATCTGAGCGGCGATCTCGGCGGCCCAGCCTGCGGGAAGCAGTTTGTCGCCGCCACCCTCGATGACCAGTGTTGGCACCGAAATCCGGTGATACGCCCGCGTGCTGGATGCTGCGGGGGCGGGCACCGCACCGGGACGGCGGAACCGTGCGGCCGCGATCGCCTCCCAGGCACCGGGTGCGGTCGCCGACTCGTGGCGGCGCTGAACATAGTCGTTGTCGGCCGGATACGACTGATCGTGGAACAACGCTTCCACGATCAGTCGCATCGCCGGCAGCGTCGCGTCGTAGTCGTAGAGCGCCGTCACATGCCGGTTGTTCTGGATCTCGCCACCCCCGCAGATGGTGACCAATGCACGAGCGGGTAGCACCGGTTCAGCGGACGTGGCATCGACCAGCAGGTTGATCGCGCCCATGGAATTACCCACGAAATAGGCAGTTTCGATCCCGACGAGCTCGCAGAATCGGGCGATATGTCTGATGCGTAAACCGCGACCGTCGACAAAATCGATGACTTTGGCGGACCCTCCGTAACCAAGCATATCGGGGGCCAGCACGCGGTAATGCTCGGCCAGCGCGGGAATTAGCTCTGCCCAACCGATTTCAGCGCTGGCGCCAAATTCACCCCCGTGCAGCAGAACGACGGTGCCGTCGGGTGCAGCTGAATTTCCCGCCTCCAGATAGCTGGTGCGCAGACCGTCGACCACGATGGTCCGGCGGTGTATTTCCACGGGCATGCTCCTGAAGGTGGTGGGCGCGTCAATTCGGCATGAGTGGGCCGACAGGGGCGGTGGTGATCGCGTGGACGAGCAACACGGCCAGTTCGCGGGGACGGCTGAGAAACGGTGAATGGGAGGTATCGATCACCAGCTGTTCGACACCCAGTCGGTGCGCGACGTTGTCGGCCAGCCATTGAGGCATGGACCGATCCTGTGCGCAGACAATGAAACTGCGGGGTAGCTCGGCCGCCCAGAATCGGGGTATTGAGACCGGTGTGACGGTGGTGTCACCGAAACGTTCGGGTCCGAGCTGATCGAAAGCCCATCGCGCGGTGGTCTCATCGCAGTCGTGATAGAAGTACTTCCAGGCCCCCTCGAAATCGGCGAATGTCATCGCGCCGTCCTCGCTGAATTGCAGGTAGCCCAGCATTTCCCCGACATCACCGTCGAATTCGCCGTCTTCGCGGTTACGCATGGTCATCGCCTCGGGATACGTACGACCCTCGCGCGGCAGGGCCGCCGCCAGGTAGACGAGATGACCGACGAGGTCGGGGCGGGCATCGGCGGCCAGGGTCGCGTCGAAACCGCCGCCCGAGTGGCCAACCAGCACATCACCTGGGCGCAGCACCGAGACGATGGCTTCGGTCCGGTTGGCCAGCGTCGACTCCTCATCGAGGCGTGTCCCATGGCCGGGCAAGTCTACGGCCAGCGCCTGATGACCGAGCTCGGCCAGTTCGGCGATGGTCCGTTGCCAACACCACGCGCCGTGAAAGCCGCCGTGCACGAATACAAATCGCGTCATTTGATAGCGATGGGATTGACGGGTGATCCCACTGCGCCGGTGACGCGCAGCGGTGGCGCGATGAGCTGAAATTCGTAGACCCCGTCGGCAGCGCAATCGGCGGCTAGTGCGGTCAGATCCCAGTACTCACCGAGCATCAGACCCATATCCCGCAGGCAAAGCATGTGTAGCGGCAGGATCGTGCCCTCGACGCCCGATACCGGGTCTTCGACCATCAGGTTGTCGGCGGCCACCGCCGCGATCTGGTGATCATGTAACCACGACGCACACCGCCAATCCAGACCCGAGTACGGTTCTGTGCCGTCGTGATTCCCGAGAAACCTTGCCCACCAGCCGGTTCGGATCAGCACGATATCGCCGCTGCCGACCGTCACGCCCTGCGCCTTTGCCACGGCATCCAATTCGGCGGGAGTGATCGGCTGGCCGTGTTCGAGGAAGACGTCGGCTCCGCGATGACGGACCAGGTCAAGGAGCACACCCCGGGAGGTGATGCCCTTACCGTCGACCTTGTCGATACCGCAGTGGTAGGCGCCCAGACTGGTCACCGAGCTGGCAGGAAAGCCGTTATAGAGCTTGTCCTCATAGTAGACATGAGACAACGCGTCCCACTGCGTGGCAGCCTGCAGCGGCATGATGATCATATCGTCATTGAATCGGAACGGATTGTCCACGAAGTATCCCGACAGCTGTTGGGCCACCGTATTTTTGAACCAATTCGGGCCGTACTCAACCAGGGTGTTGGCGTCACCGCCGTCGACGGTCATCACGTGAATCGGGTTGGGCCGATATTGGAAGGCACCCTGGGGACCCGATGACCCGAAGTCGACACCGAGCGGAAAGACCTTGCCGTGCTTGACCAGTGACGCTGCTTGCGCCACCTTCTCGGTCGAGATGAAGTTCAAGGTACCGATTTCGTCGGCGTCACCCCAGCGGCCCCAGTTTCGGACATCGTCGGCGACGCGCCGAAAATCGGTCATAGCGGCCAGTTGCACGCCTACGGTCACGATCTACTCCCCTGTGTTGCGTCTGCGGTGTCGATCTCCCCGGCGATCCGACTGGCGACGGTGCCGCCATCGACCCAGATCACCTGTCCGGAAATGTAGCTCGCAGCTTGACTACCCAAGAAGACCAGCACCGCGGCCTGCTCGTCAGGGCCCGAGATACGGCCCAACGGCGTGGAGAACGAATCCAGATAATTCTGGCCGTACGCCGAGCGCAGCTGGTCGAGGATGGGAGTTTCGGTCACTCCCGGCCCGCTGCTGTTGATCCGGATTCCACGCCCACCGAGCTCTTCGACACTGCTCATGCCATAGAGGATGATCGCTTCCTTGGATAACCGGTAGCCGCCATCGGCGAGAGCCTCGGGATGCGCAGTGCACCAATCGATACCGTCGGACATCGTCGAGGTCTGCACCAGACCCGACGTGACGTTGGCGTTCTCGCGGTATGCCGCCGCAGCGAGCGAGGACACGTTGGTCACCGACGATCCTGGCGGCATCGTCGGGATCAACGACTCGGTGAAATACCGCATGCCAAGAAAGTTGATGGTGACGACCAGCAGCGGGTCACCGATACCCGATGACACGCCCGCCACATTGAACAGTGCGTCGACCTGTCCACCGATCGACGCCACGGCGTGGTCGATCGATGCCGGGTCGGCCAGGTCGAGGCCGATGAACTCATCGATCGCCACTGCGGGTGGCCGGACGTCGAGTCCTGTCACCTGCGCTCCGAGTTCGGCGAGCTGGCGCGCGACATGCGCTCCGATCCCCGAGGCGCAGCCGGTGACAACGACCCGTTTGCCGTCGTAGCGCCACATCTCGTCGATCTGTCCCACGATCTCTGGCCTTCCCGGGAATCAGCTCGCGGCCTCTTTCGCGGCCCGCTCGTCCTTTTCCCGTTGCGCGGCCTGCACTCGGCCCTCGTTGATTTCGGCCATCGCCTCGGGGATCTCGCTGGAGGTGAACTTACCGCCGCGGCCGGTGGGCAGGCCGCCGAACGAGTAGGTCTCGTCGAACATCGGCGCGCTGGAAACTTCCCGGCGGGCCTCGACCTTTTCGATGACCGGCGCGAGGCGCTTGGCCTTTGCGGCAACCGCCTTTTCGTCACGCTCAATGAATTCCGGCAGCACTTCTTTACCCATCAGTTCGATGGACTCCATGGTGCCCTCATGGCTGCGCGGATTGAGCAGCAGAATGATCTCGTCGACGCCGCTCTCCTCATAACCCCGCAGGAATTCGCGCACGGTCTCCGGCGAGCCGATTGCGCCGCGGCCGGGTCCGTAGGCCAGCGTCGGATCTTTCTCCACCTCCTCGAGGTAGCGCTGCCACACGCCGGTCCGCCCTGGTGTGTGCATCCCGGTCAGGTAGTAGTGCATGATCCCGAACGAGAAGAATCCGCCGCCGAGGCCGAGGCGTTGCAAGGCCTGTTCGTCGGTCTTGGCGACCATCATCGACAGGTCGCCACCGATGGCCAGGATGTTCGGGTTGATCGACGGGGTAATGGGCACGCCGTTGTTCTCGAACTCCTCGTAGTAGCCTCTGACCCGGTCAGCCAGCGGGACCGGGCCGGTGTAGGCGAAACTTAGTGCGCCGATGGCTTTCTGGGCGGCCATCTGGACCGAGGCCGGGCGGGTGCAGGCGACCCAGACCGGTGGGTGCGGTTGCTGCAGCGGTTTGGGGATCACGTTGCGGGCCGGCATCTCGACGTGCTCACCCTTGAAACCGCTGAACGGCGTCTCGGTCATGCAACGGATCACCACCTCGAGCGCTTCTTCCCACTGGCCGCGCTTATCGGCGGGGTCGATCCCGAAGCCACCGAGCTCGGCAACCGAGGAACCCTCGCCGGTGCCGAACTCCACGCGGCCGTTCGACAGGTGATCGAGCGTGGCCACCCGCTCGGCGATCCTGGCGGGATGGTTGATGGCGGGTGGTAGGTGCATGACGCCGAAGCCCAGCCGAATGTCTTTGGTGCGCTGGCTTGCTGCGGCCAGAAACATTTCCGGCGCCGTCGAGTGGCAGTACTCCTCAAGGAAGTGGTGCTCGGTCAGCCAGACTGTCGAGAAGCCAGCCTTATCGGCGAGCTCGACTTCGTCGAGTCCGTGTTGGAACAGTTGGTGCTCGTCGTCATCGGACCACGGCCGGGGCAGCGGGAACTCGTAGAACAGCGAAATCTTCAAGGTGGCCTCCTATGTGAGAGCTATTGCTGGTGTCATCTGTGCGATGTGGTTGGCGGCGATATAGCCGAATGTCATGGCGGGCCCGATGGTGGCGCCTGCCCCTGCGTAACTGCGACCCATCACGGCCGCAGAGGCGTTCCCGACGGCGTAGAGCCCGTCGATCACGGTGTCGTCATCGCGCAGGACCCTGGCGAATTCATCCGTCCGTAGGCCACCCGATGTGCCGAGGTCGCCGAGGATGATCTGGAACGCATAATACGGCGGTGCGGTCAACGGATACAGGTTGGGGTTGGGCAGCGTCGGATCCCCGTAGTAATTGTCGTAGGCACTGTCGCCGCGATTGAAATCGTCGTCATGGCCGCTGCGGGCCAGTTCGTTGAAGCGCTCTGCGGTTGTGCGCAGCGCGGCGGCAGGTACGCCGATCTTGCCGGCCAATTCATCAAGGGAGGCAGCTTCGCACACCACCCCGGACTCCAGCCAAGCGGCAGGCATCTTGCGTCCGGTGGGCACCGGTGCCCACGGAATCTTCGGGATGGGCAGATGCCCGCCGACCACATACCGGTTGAAGGACCGGTGGTCGGTGATCAGCCAGCACGGGATATGCGCGACGCCGGTCTGCTGGCCCTGGATCATCGCGTGCGCGAAGTCCATGTACGGCGCGGCCTCGTTGATGAACCTCTTGCCCTCGCCGTTCACCACGAACTGGGCCGGCATCATGCGTTCGTTGAGCATGAACTGCAGTCGTCCGTCGGGCCAGCACATCGCAGGAAACCACCACGCCTCGTCGAGTAATTCGGTCGAACCGCCGACCTTCTCCCCCGCCCGGATACCGTCACCGGTTGCAGCGGGATTGCCGAAGCTCCAGTCCTTTTCGAGCAACGGCAGATGTTCGCGGCGCCAAGCCATATCGTGGTCGAAACCGCCGCTGGCGACGATGACCCCACGCCTGGCACCGATGCGCAGCGCGCGTCCGTCCCGTTCGACGACCGCCCCGGTGACCGACCCATCGATATCGGTGATCAGCTCGGTCATCGGCGAATCAAGCCAGAGCGGAATATCGCGGTCCTTCATCGCCATCCGCAGGCGGGCCGACAATGACTGCCCGATGGCCGCCATCCGGTCGCCGAATACCCTGGCGCGGACCATGCGCCACAACAGCTTGACCAGCACTGCCTTGCCGCGCCAGGACTGCCGGACCAGGTAGAACAGCCGAAGATCTTTGGGACCGAACCAGATTCCCTTGGGCGCCAGGGCGAGCGGGGTCAGCAGGTGTTTTTCCTCATCCCCCAGTGTGCGTAGGTCGATGGCGGGCACATTGATGGTGCTTCCGAGTTCGGAGCCGCCGGGCACTTCCGGGTAGTAATCGGCGTAGCCGGGCTTCCACACGAATTCGAGCCAGCGGCTGCGCTTCTCCAGAAAGTCCATCATCTTCGGCGCCTGATCGACGTAGGACTGCAGGCGCGCCTGGCTGACCAGACCCCCGGTGATCTGCCGCAGGTAGTCCACCACACCTTGGGCGTCCGGGGTATAGCCTTCGCGCGTCTGCGACGGTGCGCCAGGCACCCATATCCCGCCACCGGACAACGCGGTGGAACCGCCGAACTGCGGCGACTTTTCGACGACGAGGGTGTCCAACCCGTTGGCTTCGGCTGCCAGGGCGGCAGTCATGCCGCCACCGCCGGAACCGATCACCAAGACATCAACGGTGGCATCGAAAGTGCTCGAGTAGTCACCGGATTCGGATGATGTCACCGCGGTACCGCCGTCCGGATGGCGAAACCGGCGATCAGTTCCGGTGCGGGGCGATAGTACCTGACGTCCGGCTCGTAGGGTCCCGCCACGGCCAGGGCGCCGAAAGCCGCTACCCAGGTCCGGATTTCGTGTGCAGAGTGGCCGGCCTCATCCTCGATCCAGCCATTGGACCAGGAGTCGACCTCGGCGAGTCGGTTGGTATCGAGCAGTTCTAGGAAGGCTTGGTCCCATGCGGGATTCAGGGGTTTCAGGGCACTCTCTCCGTGGGCGAAATCGTGGGCGGCATCCATCACCGCTGTTTGACGGGCCTGACGCTGTTGCGGGCTCATGGGCGCGCCATGCACGATCCGGTCCAAGGCGGCCGGCGGTGCGGTGGCCAGGGTGGGTACCGGTGGGTCGTGTGAAAGCCCGCCGGACCCGATGACCAGGATGCGCCTATCCAGGCTGCGCAGGTAGTCACCGACGGCGGTGCCAAGCGCCCGTACCCTACTAAGCGGTCCAAGCGGGGTGGCCACCGAGTTGACGAAGATCGGGATGACCGGGCACGCGGTGGCATCGCCCAACAGCGCCTGCAGCGGTTGTACCGTCCCATGATCGACGTCCATACTCGCTGATATCGCGACGTCGATCCCGGCGTCGAGAACTGCTGCTGCGCAATCGTTTGCGATCTGCTCAGGAACATCGAGCGGACCGGCATACGTGCCGTAGTCACCCACCCCAGTGGCGTCGGTCCCGATACAGAACGGCGGCATCGCTTTGTAGAAGAACCCGTTGTAGTGATCCGGCGCGAAGATCACCACCAACTCCGGGTCGAAGGCACGCACGAATGCCCGGGCCGCTGCGGTGGCTGCCCCGATATCGTCGAGCAGTTCAGCTGACGGTCCTGGAAGATTCAGCAGGGGGCTGTGCGACATACAGCACAGGGCGAGTTGAGCCATCGGGTTCACCTCCTCCCGGATTGAGGGTCAACGCAGCCATAAGCGACACGCTCAGTTCTGGTGCCAGCTGCGCAATACACGCACCGGCGATACAGCGGTCTGGCCGCACGAACAACACCGATTCGGTGTGCCCGTCGAACCAGGCTTTCAGCGCGCCGGTGCGGTCACCGACGATGATGACCTCGGGATCGGCGGGGTGATCGTCGGCGTCCCAGTGCAGCTGGGTCTGAGGTCGCAACGCGATGAATCTAGCCCCCAACACTTTCCAGCGCTCGAAGGCCGCAGGCCCGAGCAGTTCACGGGGGTCGTTATTCCAGCACAGCACGGCGAACCAGGATCCGAGAACGTCGTCGAGCAGAACGTTCTGCTGCGTTCGGGTATCCACCCGCGGCTGGATGAACAGGGTGCCCACCGGCGACCCGGACGCCGGCGGTGCGCTGGCGTGCACCACCGCACCCGTGTCGTAGCGCGGCATCGGCTTGAACCGCATCTCCAGCACATAGCGCTTGAGCGACGGAACTACCGACGCCGCCCTGATCACACTGTCCCGCACGGCAGCGACTCGGCGATTGGTCGGTGAGATGACCCGCCCCACCAAACTAGACAGGTCGATCATCGCTCTGGCGTGCTTGCGCCGCTCGACATCGTAGGAGTCGAGCAGAGCGTCATCGGCCTGACCGTTGATGACCGCGGCGAGTTTCCAGCCCAGGTTGGCCGCGTCGCGGATGCCGCTGTTGTAGCCCTGCCCCTGCCAGACCGGCATCAGATGTGCTGCATCGCCGGCTAAGAGCAGTCGGCCGGCGCGAAACGAACTGGCGATCCTCGAGTGATGTGTGTAGACGCGGCGGCGGATCACGTCGACGCGTTCGGGATGCGGTACGAAGGTGGCGAGGAGCCGGTGGGCGAACGCGGGATCCTCTGCGAGCTCATCGGATTCGTCGGCGTGAATCATGAACTCGAATCGCCGGATGCCGTGCGCGATGGAGATCGACGCATACGGCCGCATGGGGTCGGCCCCGACCTCACTGTTGGGATGCCCCAACGGATCGTTGGCCAGGTCGATCACCAGCCAACGGGTGGCCGAGGTCGTCCCGTCGAAGCTCACACCCATCAATCTGCGGGTGGCGCTGCGTCCACCGTCACAACCGATCACATAGCGCGCGCACACCGTTTCGGGGGATGCGCCGGCCAGCTGGACTGTCACGCCGTCGGCCGCCTCGACACAGGTCGTCATCGGGCTTGCCCACCGCACGCTGACATCAGCGAATCTATTCAGGCCGGTGAGTAATTCAGCATCGACGAGGGGCTGAACGAACCCGTTGCGCTTGGGCCAGCCGAAACGGGCGTCGGGCGGTGCCATCTCGGCGAGCAGTCGACGGTTGCCGTCGAAGAAACGCAGAATCTGATTGGGCACCGTATGCGGGAGGACACGGTCCACCACGCCGATCGACTGGAACGTGCGCAGCGACTCGTCGTCGAGGCCGACCCCGCGCGGGTAGTCGATGAGGGTGTCCCGCTCTTCGGCGATCAGCGTGCGAACACCCTGCATTCCCAACACATTGGCCAATGTCAGGCCCACCGGCCCGGCCCCGACAATGAGGACATCCACGTCGATGTCTGGGGACACGTCAGCGCCCCAGCAGGAAGTCGAGGTGCAACCGGTTGAATGTCTTGGGGTCTTCGTACTGCGGCCAGTGCCCGCAGCCCTGCATCACTTCGAACCGTGCACCGGGGATCATTTCGGAGATCCGGCGACCCTCGCTGACATCGGCAGTCGGGTCGTCACTGGTCCATAGCACCAATGTTGGCGCCGCGATGCGTCCATAGTCGTCGGGGGACATCAGATTTCGAGCGCGAATGTCCGGCTCCTGCAATGCCATGATGTCGCGCATGGCGGCGACAAACCCTGGCTGGCGGTAGATTCGCTGCCGGCTGGCGACAATATCGTCGTAATCCTTGGACTTATCGGCCATCAGCCACTTGATGCGAGCCTGGACGGTGGCCCAGGTCGGGTCTTCGACTGCGGCCATCGACAGGGTGATGATCCGCTTCATCACCTCTGGGTCGGCCTGCGAGCCACCCGCGGTGTTGAGGACCAGACGCTCTACGCGGTCGGGATGATCGGCGGCGGCTCGCGAGGCCACCCAGCCACCCAGTGACTCCCCGGAGAGGTAAACCCGGTCGGCGCCGATGGTGTCGAAGAAGGCCAGCAGATGCTCGACGTAGTGACTGATTTCCAAGGGGTGACCGGGTTTATCGGTGTACCCGTGGCCCAGCATGTCGATCGACCAGGTGGAGAAGTGGTCGCCGTGACTCTCGAGATTGCGGATATACGCCTCGGCGTGACCACCGGATCCGTGCAAGAGCACCAGGACCGGCTTGTCCTGGGACCCGCTGTGTAGGTAGCGAGTCTGTACTCCACCGACATCTAAGTAACCCTGCGAGCAGGAAACGCCCTGCAGATCACTCCAGATGCTCTCGAACTCTGCCACTAAAGGCCCCTCTGCCTGCGATTACGTCATTCTCTTTTATTGCGATCATGATGTGCTAAAATCGCACACCAATGTGCACTATGTATAGAGCATCACTCTCATCGTGACGTCTGTCAAGGGACCTCGCGCTGACCACCCCGCGGTCGGCGCCACCGGCCCGGACGTCAGCAGCGCGGCGGTTAGGGTCAGTGCGGCACCGGGTTCCCAGACCCTCGCCAGAGGATTGACGGCGCTTCAAGCCGTCACCGCCGCACCCGTCGGCTTGACCGTGCAGCAGGTTGCCGAACACATCGGCGTCCATCGGACGATCGCCTACCGGTTACTCACCACGTTGGCCCAGTTCCGGTTCGTGACCAAGGGCGAGGACGGTCGGTACCGGTCGGCAGCCGGTCTCGCGGTACTGGGGGCGTCCTTTGACAATGGCGTGCGCCAGTTGTGCCTGCCGCGGTTGCGCGCGCTGGCCGACGAGTTGGGCACGACGGTGTCGCTGTTAGTGGCCGAGGGCGACCAACAGGTGGCCATCGCTGTGATCGTGCCGACCCACGTCGCCTATCAAATGTCGTTTCATGAAGGCAGCCGCTATCCACTGGACCGCGGCGCCGCAGGGATCGCATTGTTGGCGAGTATGCCGCCGCGACCGGATGAGCGGGACCTGGTCACCGTGACCCGGGAGCGGGGCTGGGTAGTGACCCACGGCGAAATCGAGCCCAATACCTTTGGGCTGGCAGTTCCGGTGTACCGACTTCGCCCGTCGCCACCGACTTGTATAAACCTGATCTCACACCGCGAAGACGTCGTCGAGCGCGGGCGGGAAGCGGTGATGGCGACCGCCGAGCAGCTGTCGGCCATCCTGGCATGATTTCGACGAAAGCCTTACTGGCACAACGAGAGGATCACCGTGTCTGCTCCGAATGATGCTGTCATATGGGACCAGGAGACCGATGTTGTCGTCCTGGGCACCGGCGGTGCCGGCCTGACCGCTGCGCTGGCAGCCGTGGCCGGTGGTGCCGAGGTTGCGGTATACGAGAAGTCCACCACCGTTGGCGGTACGACCGCAGTCTCCGGCGGTGTCATCTGGATTCCCGCCCACGACCGCGCCCCTGATCTGTCAGTACAGGACGCACTCGAGTATCTGCGAGCCCAGTCGTTCGGAGCGATGGACGAAGACCTGGTCGAGACGTTCGTGCGGACTGGACCGGCGATGCTTGACTTCGTCGAGGCGCACAGCGACGTGGAGTTGGAGATCGCCACCGGGTTCCCTGACTACAAGCCCGAGCTGCCCGGCGGTAAGCCCGGAGGCGGACGCTCCCTCGGTCCAATGGCATATGACCTCACCCGGATCCCGCAGTGGCGCGACCGGATCACCTCGTTCCCACCAGATTTCAGCAATGTCGGGATCGATGCTGAAACCAGGGCCCGGCTGCATGCCGACACGTTGGCCGCTGACGCCTCGCCGGACGTCATCGTCGCAGGCACCGCCCTGGTAGCCGGCCTCCTCAAGGGCCTGCTGGACGCAGGGGTCACCCCCAGCACCGGTGCGCGCGCCGTCGAACTCATCGCCGACGATGGTGTCGTCACCGGTGTGCGGGTCATCGTCGACGGGATGACGCTCAACATCCGCGCGCGGCGCGGTGTCGTCCTGGCCAACGGTGGTTTCGAATGGGACCCGACGCTGGTCCGCACCTTCCTGCGCGGGCCGATGCACGGCCCGGTCTCACCACCGCACAACACCGGCGACGCCTTGCGGATGGCGATGGCGCTCGGTGCCGACCTCGGCAACATGGGCGAGGCCTGGTGGGTGCCCGTCGTCAGCATCCCCGGCGACACCATCGAGGGCGAACAACGCAGTCGCAGTGTGCGACTCGAGCGGACCCGGCCCCGAAGCATCATCGTCAACAAAGCCGGTAAACGCTTCGTCAACGAGGCATGCGATTACAACTCGATGGCCGGAGCCTTCCACTACCTCGATCCCCGCAACGGCTACGTCAACGACCCGGCCTGGATCGTCTTCGACGATCAGCACCTCAAGCGGTACGGCTTCCTCGGCGTGGAACCGGGCCAACCGGTACCCGACTGGTTCTGCAAATCACGTGATCTCGACGAGCTGCAAGAGAAGACAGGTATCGATGCGGTCGGGCTGGCTGGGACCCTGGCGGCCTGGAACGGCGCTGTTTCCGGCGGCGCCTCGGAGCCGTTCGATCCCGACTTCGGCCGCGGCGCAAGCGCATATGACGGCTACTGGGGTGACGAGCACGCCACCACCACCGCGGGTAAGACCCTCGGCCCACTGGATACGGCACCCTTTTACGCGGTTCCGGTGGCCGTGGGTTCGATGGGCACCAAAGGTGGACCCCGTACCGATCGTGACGGCCGCGTAATACATGTGTCCGGTGCGGTGATACCAGGGCTCTACGCGGCGGGTAACGCCATGGCAGGCATCACCGGCCGAGCCTACGGTGGCGCAGGCGGCACCATCGGTCCGGCGATGGTCTTCGGCTATCGAGCCGGCCATCACGCCGCAACGGGTGAACCTGCGTCCTAGCTCTGCCCGTTTGTTGGTTTGGGCGAGATCAGGAGCGGGCGTGGAACCAGCGGGCGGCCTTGGTGATCGCGTCCGCGACGGGCTCCGGTTCCCAGCCGAGGTCACGCTCGGCCTTGCTGTGGTCCAACGGCGACATCAGTTCGGCGATCTCCATCCCCACCGTCGCGAGCATGAGATCCCTGCGCAGCATCCGGGCCGCCAGATCGTTGAGTCTGGCGGCGAAAAACAGCACCGATTTGGGCACCACCACCCTCGGCTCTCGAGCGCCAACAGCGCGGGCCGCGATCTGGTTCACTTCACGACCACTGAGGTAACAGTCCGAAATGATGTACCGTTCACCGGCTTTACCATGATCCGCGGCCAACAACATAGCGCGGGCGGCGTCCTCGATGCCGACGACTTCCAGGGACTGATCGAAACTGAACGGCATTTTGCCTGCCGCGACCATGGCGACCGCCCCACCATGCGGCGTGGGTTGCCAGTCCCTGGGGCCGTAGGTGGTCGAAATGCACAGTGCGACAGCAGGTAAACCCCTGTCGCTGACATAGGAAAACAACAGTTCCTCGGCGGCCACGCGGGATTCGATATAGGCGCCGCCCTGGCTCCAGTTGTGTGGGTCATCCTCGGTGACCAGTCGGCTGTCATTGATGGCCAGGGTGCCGATCGTGCTGGTGAAGACGAACTTTCGCAGCTCGGCCTCGACCGCGGCATCGAGCACATGACGCAGACCATCGACGTTGGTGCGGAATAACGGCGCGGGATCGCGGAGCCACATCCTGGCATCGACGACGCAGTAGTACACGACATCGCAGCCGGCCATCGCGGCGCGCAACGCGTCATCGTCGAAGATGTCGCCGTAGCAGCGCTCGACCTCGAGATCGTCGATGCCCACCGTCGAGCTCGTGGTCCGGACCATGACCCGAACATCGTCGCCGCCCTCGACGAGCTGGCGCACCACGTGTGAGCCGAGAAAACCGCTGGCACCGATGACGAGTTTTTTGGGTTCGGTCATGCGTGCTGCGGTGCTGATGGCTGCTGAAATTCCATCATCAATCGAGTGAGCCGAAGTGAGGCGATCTTCCACTCCCCGGATTGACGCACCCACCGCTCGTGATAGTGGCCATACCCGGTCAGTGCCGGCCCGTTCTCCCAGACGACCCGATCCTGCATGGCCCAGATCACCTGCGCCTCATCACCATTGAGATCGATGATTGGGGTGTGCACATGGTGGGCCGATTTCGCATTGGCCAGCGACGACCGGATCATGTCGACCGCGTTGTCGCGGCCGGTGATCACTGGCACACCGGTGTTGCCGTCGCTGACATCCAACTCGATATCAGCGGTCATCAGATCGGCGAAACCGGCCCAGTCCCTGGTATCAAGAGTGAAGCAGTACCGCGCTTTCGCCTGAGTCAGTTCCTGGACGGCCCTGATGGTGTCGCGCTCGCTCATCGGCATCCTCTCGGGGTCACAGCACGCACGAAAGATCCTTGCGCACCTTGAACTTCTGCACCTTGCCGCTGGCAGTCCGCGGGAAGTCGTCCACCTTCTGCAGTTCCTCGGGCCATTTCTGCCGAGCCATCCCACACGCCTGGAAATGAGCCCGCACATCATCCAGACGCGGTAAGTCGTGACCGGCGTGCATCCGCAGCACTGCCGCAGCGTGTTCACCGAACCGCGCATCGGCTGCAGCGACGACCACTGCCTCGGCGACGCCGGGCATGGTCAGCAGCGTTTCCTCGACCTCCAGGGCGCTGATGTTCTCCCCACCGCGGATGATGATGTCGGATTTGCGGTCGGTGATCGTCAGGTAGCCGTCCTCGTCGAGGATGCCGATATCACCGGTGTGATACCAGCCGTCGGCGTCAAAAGCCCTGGCGGTCAAGGCCTCATCGGTATAGCCGAGGCACAGGTCCGGCCCGCGGGACAAGATCTCGCCGTCGTCGGCCAGGCGCACTTCCACCCCCGAGAGGGGTTTACCGTCGGTGTAGAGCCGTTTGGTCTCCGGCTCGTCGTAACGGGATCCGGTGATGGACGGATGCTCCGTGCTGCCGTAGGACCGGAATGCGGTAATCCCAAGACCCGCCAACCGTTTGGTTACCGCACTGGGTACCGAGGATCCGCCCAGCCCCACCACCCGAACGCCGGCCAGGTGCTCGGGGGTGAAATCGGGGTGATCCAGCAGACTGGTGACGAAGTAGGGCGGACCGCCGCCGATCGCCAGACCGTCGCTGCGCATCAACGCCAGCGCCAGACCCGGATCCCAGACGTCGGCGAGGTTGATCGGGCTTCCGCCGATGACGGGCATCAACAGGGCGCCGACCATGCCGATGAAATGCCCGACAGGTGTTGCGGTCAGCTGCTTTCCGGTGTCATGAGGGTTTTGCGATACCAGCTGATAAGTCTCGTGGACGAGGCCATAGTGGCTGTGCACCACACCTTTTGGCGCGCTGGTGGTACCCGATGTGTAGGCGATCAGCGCCGGGTCGGCCGGGTCGGCGCTCAGCACGCCCGTCAGCGGCTCGTCGGCCAGCAGTTCCTCGAAAGTGACACCCACCACGCCTGGGTCTCTCTCACCCACCACGCCTGGGTCTCTCCCGCCCACCACCCCGACAATCGGCACCTGAGCCGACACCTCCGGCTCGTACCTCATCCGGCCGAACTGCTCGACGGTAATGAACACCTTGGGCCGGGCATCGGCGAGGATATGGCCGAGCTCCTTTCGACCGTAGAAATGCACGATCGGCACCACTACCGCGCCGAGAAGCGCCGTCGCCCAGAACGTCGCGGCGGCTTCCTGCCAGTTCGGCAGCTGGAACGCGATGACATCCCCCGGGCCCACTCCCCGTGCTTGCAACCCGGCCGCCAGGCGTCGCGCGGTCGACTCAACCTCGCCGTAGGTGCCCCGATAGGGCCGAACGGCGGAATGCACCCGGAACTCGACATCCGGTGTCGCAGCCAACCCGCGGGCGACGAGATCACCGAGCGTGTCACGGGTCCACCAGCCCTCCTGCTCATAGCGTTGGGCCAGTTCGACTGGAATATTGCGCATGGGGTCGACACCTCCACCTTCGAAGGAGATGCTATTTCTCCTCAGTCGAGAATGCCAATACCGTTTTAGAAGAACATCCGAGTGGGACGTTGTTCAGCCTTGGGCGCGGCCGCACGAGTGTGCATGCTTCGCAGCCGAGTTGGACTGAACACGTAGTTCTCGGCCTTAGAGAATGATAATCTCGCCGAGTCTGCGTGCATGGCCGGTCGGGAACGCCTGAAACCGGCCACCGACGTGACGTCGGGCCATATAGTCAGCCGGGCGAGATCCGATCCGGAAATGGAGCGCGGTATGAGGAAAGCCCTGGCGGGAGCACTGGGTGCCGTTCTAATGGTGGGTGCGGGTCTACTCGCCCCACCCGCCGGTGCCGTCACGAACCCGATCGGCAACTGGGCAATGAACATTCCGGACAGGTTCGATTTCCACACCTGGATTTGGGCTGTCGCGTCGTGTGCGAATGGCGGACACGGCGGTGGCCCACCACCGGAGTGCATTCACGTGTACGCCATTGCACAACCCGTCGCGAAGGCGTTCAACTACCGCGATGACGTGCACCTCGTTGACGGTCGCTACACCCTGACCGTGGACGATCCCTTCGGCCTGCGCTGCGGCAACGTCTACTACGGGCCCACCTCGATGACCCACGACGTCTACTCCTGGGACGCGACCACGCTCGCCGGAACGCTGACCTCTTCATTTGACGCGGGTTGCGACGGCCAGCCCGGCACGTTGACGTATCCGTTCTGGCTGACCCGGTTCTGACCACCTAGAACCATGAAGACCACCGATAGGGACTTCGCACAGCGACCGACCTGCGTAAGGGGCGTTAACGCATGGACATGATGCTTCCGGCCAATCGCGCAGTCCGGCTGGGACTGGCGTGCCTGGTGACCACATCCGGCGCTCTTGCAGGTGTGTCGTTATCGACGGCAACCGCCTCAGCCGAAGACTTCCTGCACCACGTCACCTACACCGTGACCAGCGAGCAGCCCAATAACGCCGATATCTATTACCGGGACACCGACCCCGCGAACTTCGCCGACTACAGCCACAATCCCTACATCTACAGCCCCAGGATCGAAGCCGATCTGGGTCCCGGTAAGTCGTGGGTCCTCGACGTCATGTTGGCCAATCCCGACGACTGGGCGATGGTCGCCGCCACCAGCGGCTGGTCCAGCGAGACGCCGCAGATTCACTGCGAACTGAAGGTGGACGGGGTCGTGGTCAAGACGAACAGCGGGCCCAAGGGCGCGCTTTGCTCGATCCGTAACTGGTAACTTTCGATCCGTAACTGGTCAGCACAGAACAGACGAGCCGGCGCTCACTCGGTCGAGACGATTGATCAGGCGTCGCCGCGCAGCCAACGGCTTTCGCCGTTCGCGCCTACACAGGTCAGGAACAAACCGTCCGGCGCCTGCGCCACGAAACCGTCGAATCCCGAGCAGTTGGAATTCTCGTCCCTGATCCCCTTCATCGGGGGCGAGCGGAAATATCTGGGTTCATACCGTCGAGGTGACCCGCAGAACACCAGTCGGCCCCATGACGTGGTGCCGTAGACGTAGTAGCCGGTCTGCTCGCAATACGCGCCCAACACCACCCCGGGCGTGATCCCGGGAGTGCAGAATGGGTTGTCGCAGTTCGTCGGGGCAGGTTCGGCGACGGCCGACGGTGCTGGTACTGACAACATCGCTGCTGTCAGAATGGCAGCCAGTGCTGCTACGGTCGATCGCACCGCACCACTCTGGCATATTTGGAAAGCAAATTCTCCCCCTTGGAGAAGTTTACTTCGGCACTGTTTGTTCGGTGCCGCAACAGGAGTCGAGGAGACAACCGTTATGACGGACCGCTCCCCGGCGACGCCAGCGGAGGATAACGCTCTGGCGCTCATCGATTCGGCGGAGGCGGAAGCTGCTGCAGCGGAGGCCGACGCCGCCGCAGCAGAGGCCGACGCCCGCGCCGCAGCCGCGCGTGCGAGGGCGATTCGGTCGCGTTCACGGGCCGTGACGGCACCGGCCACGGCCGAAGTCTCCGTCATCGCGACCGATGAGCCACTGCCGCCACAGCCGCCGTCACGACGCGCACGGTCGGTGGTGAAGACCTTGCTCGCCGTTGTGGGTGTCGTGCTGATCTGCGCCTGCCTGGCGGCCAGCGGCTACCTGATGTGGCGCCACCACCGCGTCACCACCGAACAGCAGCGCACGGCCGAGTTCAATGCCGCCGCGCGCCAAGGTGTGGTCAATCTGATGTCAATCGACTTCACCGAAGCTCAGGAGGGCGTGCAGCGCCTCCTGGACAGCTCGACGGGCAAGTTCAAGGACGACCTGACCGCCACCGTGGATGCGCTCACCAACTCCTTGGAGCAGGCCAAGGTCGTCACCACCGTCACGGTGGATTCCACCGCGGTCGAGTCGATGAGCGCCGACACCGGAGTCGTTCTGGTCGCCGCCACCTCGGAGGCGGTCGACACCGCCACCAAGGAACGCAAGCCTGCGCAGTGGCGCATCAGCGTGACACTGACCCGCGACGGCGGCGAGCTCAAGATGTCTGGCGTCGACTTCGTCTCCTAATGCCCGTGCCATCTGTGCCTGTGCAAGCTGAGAGCACTCAAACTATGAACCTGAGCCGTCCGCCAGTGTTATTCTCCCGATCGAGAATGCCGATACCAGCAGCGTCGCCGGAATCGTTGGCACGCAATGTATTGAGGAGTCGTTGATGGGTGCACGCGCTGTGCGGGCCGGTCTGAGCATCGCAGCGATCGCGGCCCTTGTCGTCACCGGATCACCTGCTCCGACGGCCATAGCCGATGACGGAAACTGGGGTATCAACGGCACTTTCATCGCCACTTCCAACGGCGAGTTCGCTAAGACCAATGAGCAGTACCGCAACGAAGCCGTCGTGCGTACCACGTGGACGGTGTCGACAACGTGCGTCAGCCCCACGGACTGTACGGGGACTGTGCACAGCGACGCGGGCTGGGATGCGCCGATCTATGCACGTAGCGGTCTGTGGTTCGTCAAACGAGCGATCCCCAACTGGCAGCCCTGCTCCAACGGCACCTTCGCCGACGGACTGCAGTTGTTCCGGTTCTACGCCGGCGACCCCATGACCGGCCAGCAGTCGGTGACACCGCAAGGCGTCTGGCTCGGCGAGGACATCACCAACTCGGCCAGCGGGGCCTGCGGTATCAACAAGCGTCTGGAGATCAACATGCCATTCAACCTGAAGGCCGCTTAGCCCTTCGCATCTTCTGACCTTGCCGCCGGGCTGTCAGCAGGGCAGCTTGTTGAAGGCAGTGTTGACAATGTCCTGTGCTGTGTTGAGGGGCACCGACAGATCGACCTGCACCATGTCGATGACTTCGGGTGTAACCGGGCCGCCGGCGAGTGTCGCACAAACCTTATGGCCTTCCTCAATCATCTTCTGGGCACCGAAGATTCGCAGGAAGTAGCTGCCCGAGAGGCCATACAGAAATGCGTTCTCATCGGCCTGCGCCTGCGGCGCTCCCACTACGAAACACGCAACGGTGATGCCGGTGACCGCCACTGCCATCCAACTCTTCACGTCTTACCTCTCATTTCAAAGATCCCCCACACGCCCCTCAGATGGGCAGCAGGTCCTTCCACGACTTCGGCGTCCCCTGTGCCGCGAGGTTCGACTGCGAGAACACCTCACCGTCAGGAGTGACATACTGCCCGGTCTTCGGGTTGTACTGCGCGACGGCCACCGACGGCCCGGTAGGGGTGGCGCCGTTGAATGCACTCGGCGCGGCCTGCGGTACCGCATCGGGCACCGGCGCTACGTCCACGGGCCCTGGCAAGGGACCTGCCGCAGGAGCAGCGGGATCCTCGACAAGCGGTGGCTGCACGGCCGGAAATGGTTGGCCGTTAAGGGAATTGCCTACCGGCGGCGGTGGGGGCGGCACGGGCACCGGCGCTGCCAGTGGTGCACCCGGCGCAGGGGGAACCCCAACACCCGGGGGCAGTGGCGTGCCTTCCAGCGGCCCGTAGATATCTGCGCTCGGGTCGATGCGATCATCGGGCGGGATCCCCTGCGCGATCAAGTTCGGATCGATGGGGTTGGGACCGAGCACATGCTGGCGCATCGCCAGCGGCACGAAGGGCTTGTCACTGTTGCATTCTTCGACGGTGGCCGCACGTTTACCCGGCACCGCCTGGCAGGGGTAATTCCTCGCGCCGCGGACGGCGACAGGAGAATCCTGCGGCAGCTTGCAGTACAAGCCGTCGGGGGTGTCAATGGTGGTCGTATCGGCCGGTGACCGCCACTGCGACGGCGGCAGGAAACCGACGGTACAGGCAGGCGGGTCACCGATCTCGATGGCGAACTCACCCAGAGGTAGGCCACCGGAGTTCTTCGCCGACACACCGAACGTCTGGGTCGCGGCCACGAACGGCGGCAACAACACCAGAAGTTGTTCGATCGACGCGTGATACGTCACGGCGATCTGACCGATACTGCTGAGGTTGGCCAGTAGGACCGGCAATGTGGGCTTGATCTGCTCGAGCAGCTTGGTCGCCTCTTGAAGGGCGCCGGGGCCCGTGCTCAGGATGTTGCGCACCTGCGGGTCATTGACGACGAACTGGTCGGTCACCCCCGCCAGGCTGCGTGACCAGGTCCTGATCGCGTCGGCCGTCTGAGCCTGCGTATCCAGTAGTGGTCCGGCGTCCTCGGCCAGCGTGCGGGTGGTATCGGCGGACTTATTGCTCTCCGCGGCGATCTTGGAACCGGAATCCAGAAGCGAACCGAAGTCGTATCCGGTGCCCCCGAACGCCTGATGCGCCTCGTCGAGCAGCTTCGTCAGGCTGTTCCCCGGGATGCTGTCGAGCAGCGTACTCACCTGATCGAGTACCGGCCCGACCTGTTGCGGGATGGAGGTGTCCTTCAAGGGGACCACCGAACCGTCCCGGAGGTACGGGCCGGAATCGGTGCGGGGCCGCAGATCGACGTACTGCTCGCCGACCGCCGAGATACTGCGCACCGCCGCGGTCAGGTCGGCGGGGATCTTGGGCGAACTATCCAGCGACAGTGTGGCTTCCGCACCGGTCGGGGTGAGGTCCACCGAGGTGACCCTGCCGATCTGCACGCCCCGGTAGGTGACATTGCTGAACTGGTACAGGCCGCCGGTGGCAGGCAGCTGCACCTTCACGGTATAGCGGCCCACCCCCAGCAGGGTCTGGCCCTGCATGTAGCCAAAAATCATCACAGCGACGCCGATGACCCCGACGATGGTGAAGAGCGTCAACTGGATTCTGACGAACCTGGTCAGCATCAGCGGCCTCCACTATTCGGTGCGGCCTTGGCCGGCACCTGTGCCTCGGGCGGTGCGGACGCCGGTCCATACGGGCCGGCGAAGACACCGTTCTGATTTGTCATGGGTTGCGCGCCTGCCGGTTGGCCCGGTGGTGCGGGTGGCGGCGGTGGCGGGACGACCGGCAGCAGCGGACCGACCTCTGCCGTGATCGGGGGCATCGGTCCCGATGGCACCGGCATCGCATCGGCCGGGTCGTCAGGTTCGGCCGGCGGCGTCCCCGGCGGGGGTGGCGCCACCCCAGCGGCGAGCGGGTCGTAGGTGTACTGGATGAAGCTCGGGTCGCCGGCCGGTGGCACCAACGCCGCGTTCTCCTCACCCCAGCGCGTACCGAGGAACAAACCGCGCTTGAGCCGCGGGACCGTCGCATCGATCGTCGCGAACAAATTCAGGAAGTCTCCCTTGACGCTGCGGTCGATAAAGCCCTGGGTATAAGGAAAGGTCAGGGCGTAGGTCAGCAGGAAGTCCAGATCGGGTCCGACATCGGCGAGAGCCTTGATGGTCGGCTCAAGGTTCTTGAGATTGGTCACCAGATCCGCTTGGACGTCATCGACCACACCGGTTGCGGTATCGCTGAAGACTCGCAATTTGTCCAGGGCCGCAGTGAGCCGTGGCCGTTCCCGTTCCAGCACTTCCAGGGCTGGCGGAATCTTCGTCAGGGCCGTGGAGATGACGTCCTTTTGCCCGGCAAAGGTGGCGGCCAGGCGGTTCAGGCCCTGGATCGATGCGACGATATCGTCGCGCTGCGCGTCCAGGGTGCCGACAAAGGTGTCGAGGCGGGTGATCAGGTCGCGGACCTGGGGGCCGTTGCCGCTGATGGCTGCGTTGAAGTTGTGGATGACATCACCGATCTGGCCCAGCCCACCGCCGTTGACCACTGCCGCGAGCGACGACAGGGTCTGCTCGGTCGTGGGATATGTCGACGATGTGTTCAGTGCCAGAGTGGTGCCCGGCTCAAGCCGACCCTCGGGGGCCTTGCCCACCGGTGGATTAAGCGCCAGGTGCATCGAGCCCAGCAGGCTGGTCTGGCCGATACTGGCAACAGCATTCGCCGGCACCACCACACCCGGCTGGATCCGCACTTCGACATCGGCATGCCATTGATCCACGGTCATCTTACCGACGCTGCCCACCACTACATCAGAGAGCAAAACCGGCGAATTCGATTCCAGCTGAGCGACATTCGCAATCTGCACGTGATAGATGGTGGCGTCGGACTCGCGCCCGACGGCCCCGGGCAAGGGCAGAGTATTCAAGCCCTGGAAGGCGCAGCCACTGGAGACCAGCACCACGCAACCGCCGGTGGCGATCAAGGCCGAAAAACGGGGTGTTCGATTCCAACGCATCACGGCTGCGGTGTCCCTTCAGCTGGTAGCGGCGGGCCTGGCAGCGGTACCCCATTGAGCGAATTGCCTGGCGGCGCAGGCTGTAACGCTTCGGCGGGCAGCAGCACGTTGTCCAGCGGATCGGGAGCCACCGAACCTGGCGGTATCGCGGGCGGCGGCGGTCCGGGCGGCGGTCCAGGCGGAATGGGAGCCCCCGGGTACAGCGCCGGTGACGGGTAGAACGGCAGCCGCGACGGCGGCATCGGTGCGCCGGGCGGGCCCATCCCGGGCGGCGGGGGCACATCACCGTTCAACCCCGTGTACGCCGATACCGACGGCGGGATCTCGGGCAGGCTGGGCGTTCCCGCGCCGCCGGGCGCCAGCGCCGGGTCGGAGTAGATGATCCGGTCCGGACTGGCCGACTTCATCAGGTACGGATTGAGCGGGAAGGGCAGGAAGTTGAAGTTCAGCAGCCGGGCGGCCGGGCCGAGATACTGCTGGCACAACTTGGCCGTCTCGGGTGCTGTGGTGTTCTCGATACCACCGATCGCGCCGCAGATGAACTGCACCGGGTTGGACAAGTTCGCCAGCGCGAAGGAGCCGATATCGTCGCCGGTGTCCGGGTTGTAGATGTTGTACGCGTTGCCAAAAGAGTTCGGCGCAGTGTGCAGAAGGTTCTCCAGGTCGAGGTGATGATCCGCCAGGTTCTGGGTGACGGCCACCAGTCCCTGGAGTTGCTCGGCGGTCTGATTGCGACTGCCCGCGACGAACCGCTGCACCTCGCCGACGGCGATGGACAGATCCTTCAGCGCGGAATCGAGATCGGACCTGTTGTCGTCGAGCACGCTGGTCAGTGATGCGAGCCGATTCTGGAATGACACGATTTGGGTGCTGCTGCCCTTGAGGGCGGTGACGAAGGTCTGCAGGTTCTTGATGATGTCGACGATGTTGCCGCTGCCATCGGAGAGGACACGTCCCACGCCGGCCAGCTGCGTCACCGTCTCGCGCAGTTTGTCACCGTTGCCGTTGTCAAGGGCGTTGGCCGCAGTATCGATGAAACGTCCGACCGAGGTCGTCGAGACACCGCTCTTCGGGCCGAGATCTGTGGCCAGCTTCATCAGCTGGTCCTTGACCTCATCCCACTCGACGGGAACAGCGGTGCGGTCCACCGGGATCACCGCGCCGTCGCCCATCGTCGGGCCGCTGGTCCGAAACGCCGGTGCGAGTTGCACATAGCGCGCCGCCACCAGGTTCTGCGCGACGATCACCGCCTTGGCATCGGCGGGGATGGGAACGTCGTGATCCACGTCGAGGGTCAGTTTGGCCTGGGTGCCCACCGGGTCGATCGATGCGATCGTGCCGACTTTGACACCGGACACCCGGACTTCGTCACCCGGGTAGACGCCGGTGGCCGAGGTGAAGTAGGCGGTGATGGTCTTCGGCCCGAAGACGCTCTTCTGCAACACAATTGCCACGGCAGCGACCAGTAGCACCACGAGGCCGACCGCCAGAAAGGGAGCGATTCTCTTGCGGGTCATCGTGTGCCTCCGGGAATGCCGTTGTACGGGAGCGGGAGCTCAGCGCGTGGGCCGGCGTTATCGGGTGGCAGACCGGCGTCGAAGCCGCGGCGGAATCCGAAGGCGTAGTCCATGAAGGGCTGCAGCAACTGCGCGGGCTGCAGGTTGGGCACATACGCCGTGTAGTAGAAGCCGTTGTTGACTGTCTCGCCGTTGGTCACCGCAGTCTTGGTGAAACCCTTCAATGCCTTGACGATATTGTCGGAGTTCTTCTGCAGCATGGCGTTGACTCGGTTGAGTCGTTCCAGGGTCGGGGCCAATTCCTTCTCGTTCTCGGCCACCAACATGGTCAGTTGCTGTGCCACCGCAGAAGTATTGGCAAGCAGGTTGACGATCGCCTGCCTGCGTGCCGACAGCACGCCTAGTAGGTCATCTGCGTTGAGGATCAGTGTGTTGACCTGCTGGCTGCGTTCCGAGAGGATCCCGGTGACGTCGCCTGCGCTCTTGAACAGATCGCCGAGGGTCTCGTTGCGGCTGTTGATGCTCTTGGATATGCGGGACAGGCCGTCGAAGGTCGGACCCAGTTGCGGCGCAATCTGATCGATGGTGTCCGACAACGTGTCCAGTGATTGGTTCAGCGCCACGGTATCGGTGCCGGCCGTATTCGAGGTCAGGTCGCTGACCGCTTCGGTCAGCGAGTACGGCGACGATGTCCGTGTCACGGGAATGACATCGGACTGTCGCAGCGATCCGCTGCCTGCCGATTCGAGCGTCAGCACGCGTTCACCGAGTAGCGACCCGGTGCGGATATGCGCCGTGGTCTGCGACCCGAGTTGATACTTGCCCGCCGTGGTGAAGGTGATCAGCGCGTCACCGTTCTGCAGCGAAACATCCTGTATGGAACCGATTTTGATACCGGACAAGGTGACATCGTTCCCGACGGAGATGCCACCTGCCTCAGAGAACAAAGCTTGGTGCCGAACCGAGGTGGCCCACTGGAGCAGGCGCGCAGGCTGCAGCCCAACAGTGATGACGAGAATGATGAGCGTCGCGCCGATAATGCCGGCCCTGACGAGGTGTGATCCGCGGTACTTGAGCATTACTCAGCGCACCTTCCCGTCGTCTGCTTGATCCAGGGGAATACCGCGGTACGACCCTGGAGATCTGTCAGCCGTAGATTCAGCCCGCAGATGTAGTAGTTGACGAAGCTGCCGTAGGCGCCCAACCGGACGAGCTTGCGGTAGTTCTCCGGCGCCTTCTGTAATCCGGTGTCCAACAGAGCTTTCTGGTCGTCCAGCAGCGGGGCGAGCCGGTCGAGCTGGTCCACCAGACCACCGAGCGGTGGCCGTGCCTGCGTCAACAGGCTGGTCAACGATGCAGTACCGGTGTTCAGGGAGTCGATCGCCTCGCCGATCGGGTCGCGATCCTTGGCCAGGCCGGTGATCAACTTCTCCAGCTTGTCCACCGCACCGGTGAATTGGTCGCCCTGCTTGGAGAGCGTGCCGACCAGAATGTTGAGGTTGTCGATCAACTGCTCGATGACCTGGCTGTTATCAGCCAACGCGTTGGTGAACGAGGATGTCTTGGTGAACAGCGATTCGATGGTGGGACCCTGGCCCTGGAAAATCTGCAGCAGCGAATTGGACAGCGAGTTCACGTCCTGGGGGTTGAGCCCCTGGATCACCGGGCGTAGTCCACCGAGGAGCAGATCGAGATCAAGCGCACCCGCGGTGCGGTCCAACGGGATCCGCGATCCCGCCGCCATCACCCGGGTCGACCCCGGGCCGTCGACCAGTTCCAGGTAGCGGTCACCGACCAGGTTGAGGTAGCGCACCATGGCCTTCGTGCCGGTGGTCAACACGATGTCGCGGTCGGTGTCGAACTTCACCAGCACCGTCTTGTCGTCCTGCAATGACACGTCATCGACGGTGCCGACCCGGATACCGGCCACCCGGACCGTATCGCCGGCCTGCAGGCGGGAGGCGTCGGTGAGCACCGCCGAGTAGTTGTTCACCGACCCGGTGCGGTACTGACCGAAGATGAAGAACAGTAATCCGGTGAGCAGCACCATGATCACGCCGAAGATGGCGAGCTTGACGATGGTATTCCTGGTGCCGGTCATCCTGGTTGGCCGATCTGTGCGGAGTTGCGGGGTGGGCCATCGAGGGGACCGAATAACGCCTCTTTCAAGCCGGCGGAGTTCAGCAGGATGCCCTGGTTGCCGTACTGCCAGGGGTTGGCGCCGATATCGGCGACGACGAAGGGGGCGTGTTCGTTGAACGCCACCTCGGGCAGTCCGACATCCTCACAATGCGGGCCGCCGGTGGCGGCGACCTTGGGCAGGTTCGCCGGGTACTTGTACCGTTCCACACCGAGCACGAAGCTGACGTTCACCAGGACGCCGGGCACGGGCTGAGGTGGCGACGTAGCGATCGGCCGCATGCCGAGCAGTGCGCAGTTCAATGCGTGGTGGTACTCGTTGAGCAGATCGGTGGTCGGTACCAGCAGGTGCAGCACGTCGGACAGTGGCTTGCGGTTGTCCCCAAGCACCTGATTACCTGTGTCGGCCAGTCCGATTGCGCTGACCAGCAGGGTGTCCAGGTTCTCCTGCTGGTCGACGATCGTGTCGCTGAACTGTGATGCGTTGGCCGCGGTCTTGAGCAGATCGGGCGCCGCATCGGCGTAGGCATTGGCCACCTCGGGCAAGGTCTGAATGTCATGACTGATGCTGGGCAGACCCGGCTCCAACTTGGCCAGGAACTCGTCGAGATCGTTGAACGTCTGGCCGAGCTGATCGCCGCGTCCGGCCAGTCCCTGCGACAGGGCGCCCAACGTCTCATTGAGTTTGGTCGGGTCAATCCGGCCCAGGAGTGTGGTCAGTTGCTGGAATACCGTATTCGTCTCCACGGTCACGTGCTCGCCCTGCAATACCTGCCCGGGTTGCAGCGCCTGCGCAACAGGCTCGGCGGGTGCGGTCAGTTGAACGAACTTGGCGCCGAACACAGTTGACGAGGTGATGTCGACGTTCGCATTGGCTGGGATGAGATGTAGCTGCGACGGGTCCATCGCCAGGTGTAGGGCGGCGTCGCCGTTCGGTAGCGCCTCGATCGATTCGACCGTGCCCACCTGCACGCCCCGCATCTTGACCTTGGCCTCAGGGTTCATCACCAAACCTGCCCGAGACGAAAGCACGGTCACCGAAACAGTTTTCGTGAACGAACCGCGGAACAGACCGATGGCAAGGGCGATGATCGCCAGGATCACCACCACTGTCACCACGCCCGCAAGCGGCGCCGCGTACTTGGCTCTGCCGCTGCCCGACTGATGAGTCGTCACCCGTATCCCTCCCCTAGCCTGACAGGTTGAAGTTGCCGTTGGAGCCGTAGATGGCCAGTGAGATCAGCAGGGTCACTGAGACGACCACGATCAGCGAGGTACGCACCGCGTTACCGACCGCGACCCCGACCCCGGACGGGCCGCCGGTGGCGAAATAACCGTAATAGGTGTGGATGAGCAGGATGGCCAGTGCCATCAAGATGGCCTGCAGAAACGACCACAACAAATCGATCGGATTCAAAAACGTGTTGAAGTAATGCTCGTAGAGGCCGCCGGACTGACCTAACAACACCACCGTGGTGAACTGCGACGCCAGAAACGACAAGATCACCGCAATCGAGTACAGCGGGGTGATCGCGATCATCCCCGCGACAATCCGCGTCGACACCAGGTATTCGACCGGGCGGATACCCATCGATTCCAGGGCGTCGATCTCCTCGTTGATCCGCATCGCCCCCAACTGCGCGGTCACCCCGGCCCCGAACGTGGCGGCCAACCCGATCCCCGCCACAATCGGCGCGGAAATGCGGACATTGATGAACGCCGCCAAGAACCCGGTCAACGCTTCGATACCGATATTGCCCAACGAGCTGTACCCCTGGATGGCCAGGACACCACCGGTGGCCAGGGTCAGGAACCCGACGATCACCACCGTGCCGCCGATCATCGCCAACGTGCCCGCACCCATCGAGATCTCCGCGATCAACCGGATCACCTCACGGCGGTAATGCGTCGCCGCGAACGGGGTCGCCGCCAACGCCCGACCATAAAACAGAGCGTGATCACCAATCCCGGCGAAAAACCCCACCGGCCGATCCAACTGCCGCGCCAACCGCGGATACGTCGCCCGTAACGTCACCAGAGATCCCTCACTTCGACGTCATCTGGATACCGATGGCCGTGACCACCACATTGACCACGAACAACGCCATGAACGCGTACACCACCGTCTCGTTGACCGCGTTACCCACCGCCTTCGCACCACCACCGGTGATCGTCAACCCCCGATAACACGCCACCAACCCCGCGATCAGACCGAACAACGCCGCCTTCACACACGAAATGATCAACTCCGGCACCCCGGTCAACAACGTGATCCCCGCCGCGAACGCACCCGGATTCACATCCTGAACGAACACCGAAAACAGGTAGCCACCAAGTATCCCGATAATGCAGACCAGGCTGTTGAGCAACAACGCCACCAAACCCGAAGCCAACATCCGCGGAGTCACCAACCGCTGCACCGGATTGATGCCCAACACCTCCATGGCGTCGATCTCCTCGCGGATCGTGCGCGACCCCAAATCCGCACACATCGCCGTCGCCCCCGCCCCGGCCACAATCAACACCGTCACCAACGGACCCACCTGGGTCACCGCACCAAACGCCGCACCCGCCCCCGACAAATCAGCGGCCCCCAACTCCCGCAACAAAATATTGAGCGTGAACGAAATCAACACCGTGAACGGAATCGCCACCAACAACGTCGGCGCCAACGACACCCGCGCCACAAACCACGACTGCTCCAAAAACTCCCGCCACTGAAACGGCCGCACAAAAACAAACTTCACCGCATCCGCCGACATCGCGAACAACCCACCAATAGCCGACATCGGCCCCGACGCACCACGCAACGCCGGCAACCCCACCGCCCACCTACCCGAACCCTTAACCGCCATACGCTGCCGGCCCTTCAAGAATCGTGATGGCGGAAACGGCGGTGGGTCCACCGATGTTGTGCGCCAACGCAAAACGAGCTCCGTCGACCTGGTTGATGGCTTCTCCTCGTAACTGTTCGAAAAGCTCGACGCACTGTGCCACGCCGGTGGCACCCGGCGGGTGACCTTTGCATTTGAGTCCGCCGCTGGGGTTGACCGGCAGGGCTCCACCGACGCTGGTCACCTCGGCGTCGAGCAGCTTGTGGGCCTCGAACCGATCGGCGAAACCCAGGTCTTCGTAGCTGATCATCTCCACCCCGGTGAAGAAGTCGTGTACCTCGGCGATATCGATGTCAGCGGGCGTCAGTCCGGCCATCGAGAACGCCTTCTTTGCGGCCCGCACGGTGGCCGGGAATGTTGTCAGATCCGATTTATGTTGGTGCATTACGGAATCCAGGCCAAGTCCGACACCGCGGATCCATACCGGCCGGCTGGTGAACCGGTCGACGACATCCTCGGCGGCCAGGATCAGCGCTGCGGCACCGTCGCTTTGCGGCGCGCAGTCGAATACTCCCAACGGAGTCACCACGGTCGGCGCCGCCAGCGCCTCCTCCATGGTGATCTCGAAACGCAAGCGTGCCTTGGGGTTCTTCACCCCGTGGCGGTGATTCTTGACCGCGACCATCGCCATGTGTTCACGCGTGGCCGGCGACTCGTACAAATAGCGCTTCAAATGCAACGCAAAACCCACGGGCGCCACCAGGCCGAGTGGGTAATCCCAGGCCATATCGCGAGCCATGGCCTCCCACTCCCACAACATCGCCTTCGAAGCTGTCTCACGCAGCTTGTCGGCACCCATTACCAGCGCCACGTCGAAAGCGCCGGAAGCGATGCCGAACAGCGCATTACGCACCGCGTCGTTACCCGAGGCACAGGAGTTTTCGACCCGTGTCACCGGGAGGTCGGGAAGTCCGAGGGAGTCAGCGAGGATCCCGGACGGGAAACCGTCGGTGGTCCCCATCGAACCGAACCACGCGGCGTCAAGCTCGGTCTTTTCGATACCCTTGTCCACGCTGGCCGCACATTCGGCGAAGGCCATCGGTAACAGATCTTTGATGCCGAGCGCGAAATGCTCGCCGAACGGCGTCATACCCGCCCCGACAACGGCAACGTTCCTCACGCTGCCCCCGCTTCCGGTTCGAGTTGGAGGGCTTCGGGCTGGAAGGCATAACCGTAATCGGGCACGCCGGACCGCATGGCCACCCTACGCAAGACCAATCGGCCCCGATCGCCGATATCCACCGAGTCCGGTTCAGCGCCAGTCACCTTCACCAGCGCCCGCACATCCACCCCGTCGAGCGCCACGATCGCCAGCGCGTACGGCGTCCGCAATCCGGGAACGGGCAGGTGAACAGATACCGACGTGTAGACCGTACCGACCCGAGGCAGCGCAACAAGCTCGTAGTCCGTTGCCAGTGATCCATTTTCGGCCACGCGATACCGCGGCGGGAAGTCCAGCTGCGCACTGTCGGCAAACTTGCCTGCTTCCCACCGGGTCTTGGCCTCGAAGGCACGCTCGTAGGCGGCCAACGAGATGGGGATGTTGGCATCGGAGATCGAGCTGGTTGCGGGCATCGGGCGGGCCGCCGGTTCGTGGCGGTACACCTGTGTGGTGCCGCCCACGACGGTGAGGCCGGACAGATTGGCCTGTTCGACCGCGACCAACGGCCCGGTGATCCCCGCTTCGGCGAGGTAGGACAGCGCAAACAGTCCCGCGCTTGCCCCGGTGGTCGGAAGCTCAGCTGGTTTCCCGATGCACAGTTCGGCAGCCTGCGTGTGCTCCACTCCGGCGACGGCGACGGGGGTGTCGAGCCACGCCGCCTCCAAAGACGCCACCAGGCCGCGTTCGTGCAGCAGCCGCGGGTCACCGTAATCATTAAGGACGCCAACGGCATTGCGGGTGCGCACCGGCAGGCTGCGGGCCACCCGAGCGGCCGTGCGCACCTGCAGACCGCGCTCGGCGGTGACGATCGCCGCAGCCCCGGCCGGGTCCACATCGACGCCGATGATCATGGTCCGCGGTCGTGCCGAGCTGAGTGCATCGAGTGTCGCTGGTGCGCCCCCGAGACGCTCGGTGACCTCCAGTTCAGAATCGAGCCCGAGGCCGGCCAACAGCACGGCCGCATTACTGCTCTCGGTCAGTGGCAGGTCACGGCTGACCAACACCACATTCTCCACCGCTGCGCCGTCGCGCAACGCAGCCCGACCTGCCTCCACCGCGAGTGTGATCGCATCCTCATCGTCACCGGCAATGCGACGTACATCACACCCCCAACAGGGCAGATACGTACCTATCGCAGCGATGAACGGCATTAAGTCTCTCCAGCGACCTAGGTAACCGCGCCAGCGGTTTTGAGCTCGATGATGCGATCCCAGTCCAGACCGAGTTCGACCAGCACGTCATCGGTCTGTTCGGCGAAGGCCGGCGCAGGCCCGGTGTGCGGGGCGGTGACATCGAACTGCACGGGATTGGCAACGAGGTCCAGATCGCCTGCGCGCACGATGTATTCGTTCGCCCGGACCTGTGCGTCATCGGCCGCCTGCAACGTGTCCTGCACGGGAGCCCACGGTCCCGCCAGGGTGGCGAAGCGCTCACTCCACTCGGGCAGGGTGCGGGCCCCGATCGCCTCGCGCAGGATGGCGACGGCTTCGCCGGTATGCGCCGCAATCGATTCGGCGGTGGCGAACCGTGGGTCGTCGATCAAATCCGTACGGTC
The DNA here is from genome assembly GCF_965229105.1 of Mycobacterium sp. Taxonomy (GTDB): domain Bacteria; phylum Actinomycetota; class Actinomycetes; order Mycobacteriales; family Mycobacteriaceae; genus Mycobacterium. The sequence goes on along the minus strand of NZ_OZ245858.1, from coordinate 2,493,123 downwards.
GATGTGCGTGCACACATCGGCCCAGAACTTGGTCGGCTGCATCATCACCAGCGAGATGTAGCGGTCATCCTTGGTCGCGTAGACACCGACGAGTGGATTGATCGGTGACCCGTGCACACCCGGCGGCTGGGCGACCAGGCGCTGGTTGAGATGTGAGGTCAGCGCAATGGTGTGGCCCATCGCCCACAGCCCGCTGCCGAGCAGAGAGACATCGACAGTCGACGGCTCGCCGGTTCGCTCACGTTTGAGTAGCGCCGCGGCGATCCCACCTGCGAGGTTTGTCCCGGAGATGGTGTCGCCGTAGGCGGGCCCCGGGGGGCCGATCATCCCTTCGACCCCGGGCGGGGTGATGGTGGCGGCTGTTCCGGCCCGGCACCAGAAGGCGGTCATGTCGTAACCGCCCTTCTCCGACTCGATCCCGCGTGGGCCGAGCGCACTTCCCCTGGCGTAGATGATCTTTGGGTTGACCGCCCGAATATCGTCGAGATCGATACTGAACTTCCTGCGGTGCCCTGGCAGAAAGCTCGTCAGGAAAACGTCTGCGCGGCGGGCAAGTTCGAGGAGAATCTCGCGGCCCTCGGGTATTGACACATCCAGTCCGACGCTGCGCTTACCGCGGTTGGCGTGCTCGATATTCGGGTTGGGATCACCCTCGACCTTCAGCGGTCCGGTCTGACGCAACCCGCGTTGGGGATCACCGGTGACGGCGTGCTCGATTTTGATGACATCGGCACCCCACTCGGCCAACACCGCTCCGGCCGACGGAACGAACCCGTACATCGCGACTTCCAGGACGCGGATCCCGTCCAGAGGCAAGTTCATTGCTCGCTCATTCGGTGACCACCGTCGCGAAGGTCTTGCTTTCCTGGAACTCTTCGAGTCCGGCCTCGCCCATCTCGCGACCGATACCCGACTGCTTATAACCGCCAAAGGGTGCATCGGGACTGAAGTAGTTGCCGCCGTTGATGCTGAACGTTCCGGTCCGGATCCGGCGGGCCAGCGCCAGCGCCCTGTCCTCGCCACCGAAGATCGAACCGGACAATCCGTAGATCGAGTTGTTGGCGATGCGGACCGCGTCGTCGTCATCCTCGTAGTCGATGACCACAAGGACCGGCCCGAAGACCTCTTCCTGCGCGATCTCGCTGTCGGGGTCCACGTCGGCGAGCAAGGTCGGTGTGTAGAAGAATCCAGGGCTCTTCTTCTCCCCGCCCGTGACCAAGGTGGCCCCGGCCTCGACAGCGCGCTTGACCATACCGTCGACTTTGTCGCGCTGCTTCTCGCTGATCAGCGGGCCCATATAGGTTTTGGGGTCGTTCGGGTCGCCGTAGCGGACAAGGGCGAAGTTGCCCTTGATGAGCTCGACGATCTCGTCGCGGCGTGAGCGAGGCACCAATAGGCGCGAGGTCAGGGCGCAGCCCTGTCCGGCGTGGGTCACCATCGAGAAGGCCGCGATCATCGCTGCGGTGTTGAAGTCGGCATCGTCGAGCACGATGGCGGCCGATTTGCCGCCCAATTCCAGGAAGACGCGTTTGAGAGTCTCGCTGGCAGCGGCCATGATTCGGCGCCCGGTCGGGGTCGAGCCGGTGAACGTCACCATGTCCACGTCCGGACTGGTGGTCAGCACCGCGCCTACCGCAGGGTCAGCACCACTGAGCACATTGATCACACCGGCAGGAATATCGGTGTGGTTGGCGATCAGCTCGCCGAGCGCGAGAGTGACCAGGGGTGTGTCCGGCGCGGCCTTGAGGATGACCGTGCAGCCTGCGGCCAACGCGGGTGCAATCTTGGCCAGTGCCAACTGGTTCGGGTAGTTGTAGGCGATGATCGCGGCGACGACGCCGCCCGCCTCTTTTTCCACCCAGCGGTGATGCTGTTGGCCGCGGGCTTCGATATTGCCGAGGTCCTGGACCATCGGATACGTCTTCAACAGATCCGCGTAGTAGCGGACGATCTCGATGGGCTGATCGAGTTGCGCGCCGGTCAGTAGCGCCGGGGTGGCGCCGACCTCGTCGGTAGTCAGCTGACCGATCTCATCGCGGTGCTCGACCAGAGCTTTGTGTAGCTGCTCGAGGCAGTGCACCCGGAACTCGACATCGGTGGCCCATGTTGTGGTGTCGAACGCGCGCCTGGCCGCGGCCACCGCCGCCTCGGCGTCGGCGACGGTTGCATCAGGGGCGTAACCAAGAGTTTCGCCCGTCGCCGGGTTGAGGCTGGCGAATGTCACCTGCGCGTCGACGAGCTGTCCGTCGATCAGCATCAGTCGGTCGGCGGGCTGAACCTGCCCGTTTCGTTCGACCTTGGTGATCTCGGCGGATGCCATCCCAGCCTCCTGATTGCTCGATAACTTCATTCTCATCCTACGCGAAGGTGACATTCACCATACGAGAACTCAAGCAACTAACCAGTACCGGCGGGGCCCTGTCAACACGGGCCGGAACCCGCATCCGAACCGTTTGCGCATTTCAAGACTGCCCGTTCACAAACCTTGCGTGACACTTATGTACGAGAGTACGGTTCTCGCAATCGAAAGGGAGATTCTTGAAAGTCGAGACGATTGCCCTCACCCAGGCGCTCGGGGTTGAGGTCGTCGGCGCCTCCGCAGGCGGTGCCGAGCTCGGCGATGATGGCTCTGCGCGCGCCGCGAGAAAACACCGGTATGTCGCATCGCGCCCTGCCCTACGACCCGTCATCGGAGCGGACCACGCGCCGGACCACCATCGCCGGCGACGAAGCCTGGTCCTGACGACGGCCGCCATCACACTTCGAACTTTCAGCCCAGTTAACGAGAGGAAATCCTGTGGGACGTGTTGAGGGCAAGGTCGCATTCATCACCGGCGCCGCCCGCGGCCAGGGGCGCAGTCATGCGATCAGACTCGCCGAGGAAGGCGCCGACATCATCGCGATCGACATCTGCGCCAATATCGACAGCATCGGCTATTCGTTGGCCACCCTCGAAGACCTCGAGGAGACTGCGCAGTTCGTCGAGAAGGCGGGTCGCAAGGCCGTGATCGCCCAGGCCGACGTCCGTGACGCAGAACAGCTCAGGGCGGCACTGGACAACGGCATCGCCGAGTTGGGCAAGTTGGACATCGTCGTCGCGCAGGCCGGTATCGCTGGCATGAAGGGTCATCCGCCGCTGCAGACCTGGACCGACGTCATCAACACCAACCTGGTGGGCACCATCAACGCGATCCAGGTATCGCTGCCCCACCTCAAAGAAGGTGCCTCGATCATCGCGACGGCGTCGTCCGCGGCGCTGATGGATGCCTCGAAGAAGGACAACCCCGGCTCGGATCCCGGTGGGATGGCGTACATGACGTCCAAGCGGTTGATTTCTCAGTACGTCCACGACCTGGCCACCGAACTTGCGGTGCGCGGAATGCGCGCCAACGTCATCCACCCGACCAACTGCAATACCGACATGCTGCAGAGCGAACCGATGTACCGCTCGTTCCGGCCCGATCTGGAGCACCCCACCCGCGCCGACGCCGAACCGGTCTTCGGCATCCAGCAGGCCATGAAGGTGCCCTACATCGAGCCCGAGGACATCAGCAACGCGGTGCTGTGGTTGGCCTCCGACGAGTCGCGGTTCGTCACGGGCATGCAACTGCGCGTGGACGCCGGTGGCTATCTGAAGTGGTACGACTACCACGTTTGATGATTGAATCATCTGGGACACAATCGAACTCGATACATCTGATGGACAGCCGAAAGGATTCCAGTGAAGGCTTGGGTTGACCCGGACCGTTGCCAGGGACACACACTGTGCGCGATGACGGCGCCCGACGCGTTCACACTCGACGATGTCGACGGGCACGCATCGGTGGCCTTCGATGTGATCCCCGCCGATCAGGAGGACCTGGTCCGCGAGGCCGCACTTTCATGTCCCGAACAGGCCATCACCATCGAAGACTGATGGCCGCACCGACCATTGCTTGATCAAGGGAGACAGCATCGTGAGCGTCGACGACACCGTTGCCGACACCGATCCGAAGAACAACCCGTACCACTTCGACAGGCACACTCCGGAGTACCGCGACCAGTTCCAGAAGATCACCGAGGAGATGCACGCCAAATGTCCGATGGCGTGGACCGAGGCCTACGACGGGCATTGGGTGGCCGCGGGCAGCAAAGAGGTGTTCGAGCTGGCCCGTTGCCCGGTGGTGTCCAATGATCACGATCTGCGCGGGGAACGAAAGGGCTACCAGGGCATCACCATTCCCAAAGCCCAGCGCGCCACCGTCGTGCGGGGCGGCATCCTGGAAATGGACGAGCCCGAGCACAGCACCTACCGCGGTGCCCTGAATCCCTACCTGTCCCCCGCCGCGATCAAGCGGTGGGAACCGTTCGTCGACGAGATCACGCGGGCGGCCATCGACGAGAAGATCGAAACCGGCCGGATCGACTTCGTCGATGACCTGGCCAACATCGTGCCTGCGGTGCTCACCCTGGCGATGATGGGTATCGAGCTCGACAAATGGTTGATCTACAGCGAACCCGCCCACGCAGGAGTGTCCACACCGGAGCATTCGCCCGACGCCCCGCGCGTCGCCGAGATGAATCGGCAGATGGGCATCGACATGATCAACACCATGATGGAGATCAGGGCCAACCCACGCCCCGGTCTGGTCAACGCGCTGCTGGAACTGCGCATCGACGGTGAACCCGCACCCGACCTGGAGATCCTCGGCAATCTCGGTTTGGTCATCGGCGGTGGTTTCGACACCACCACCGCGCTCACCGCACATTCGCTGGAATGGTTGTCGCAGAATCCCGATAAACGCGCCCTGCTCAGCCGGGAACGCGACACCCTGCTCAATCCGGCCACCGAGGAATTTCTGCGCTTCTACACACCCGCCCCAGGGGATGGGCGAACCTTCGCCGCCGATACTGAATTCGAGGGTGCGAAGTTCAAAGAAGGTGAACGCCTGTGGATCTCGTGGGCGATGGCCAACCGTGACCCAGCGGTCTTCGAGGAACCGAACTCGATCATTCTCGACCGAAAAGGCAACCGGCACTTCAGTTTCGGCATCGGGGTGCATCGCTGCGTCGGCTCCAATGTGGCCAGGACGGTTTTCAAGTCGATGCTCACGGCCGTCCTCGACCGGATGCCCGACTATGTCTGCGATCCCGAAGGCACCGAGCACTACGAGACCATCGGCGTCATTCAGGGGATGAAGCATCTGCCCGCGACGTTCACACCGGGCAAGCGGTTGGGCCTGAGTCTCGACGAAACTCTTGCGCAGTTGCAGCGCATCTGCAATGAGCAGGAGCTCGCGCGCCCGATCACCGAACGCAAGGAAGCGGCCGTAATCGATTGGTGACGCTGTGATTTCGGCGCGCTGAGCCGTGGTGACCGCGGGTTTGCGCGCCGAAATCACGCCGTCAGCCTCGCGGCAGGCCCAACACCTGGGTCGCGATGATATTGCGCTGGATCTCCGATGTCCCACCGGCGATGGTGCCGCCGAAGCTGCGGGCGTATCGCTCAAACCAACTGGCGGAGAGGTAGTCCAGGTCATACGGGGCATACGGTGACGTCGTCGCCGGGTGGAGCAGACCCTCGGCGCCGGCGGCCGCCAACGCATATTCCGAGGCTTCGCGTTCAGCTTCGGAACCGAGCACCTTGAGCACCGCAATCGACCCGAGGTCATCCTCGCCGCGAGACGCGCGCGCAATGGCTGCCGAACCGATCAGCGCCAGCGCCTGCCGGTCCATCAACAAGGTGGCGTAGCGGTCACGTTCCAGTGCGTCCGCCGGGTGAAAATCGCGGATCAGATTGTGCAACCGCTGCGCGAACTGAATCCACATCATGGTGCGCTCGTGACCGAGGGCGCCGTTGGCGACTTTCCAGCCGGCATTGAGCGGGCCGACCAGATTTTCTCTCGGCACCCGAACATCGGTGAAGAACACCTCGTTGAAATCGAGATCGTCCTTCTCACAGATGGTGGCGAACGGCCGCCGCACCAGACCGGGGCTGTCGGTCGGAATCAGGACGACGCTGATGCCCCTGTGTTTGGGTGCATCCTGATCGGTGCGGACCAGCGTCATCAGCACATCGGCGTGATGTGCCCCCGATGTCCACACCTTCTGGCCGTTGACGACGAAATCGTCGCCGTCGGCGACCGCCTTGGTCCGCAGCGAAGCCAGATCGGAACCGGCGCCGGGCTCACTCATCCCCACCGATGCCGTCATCTCGGCGCGCAGGATCGGCACGGCCCAGCGCTGTTTTTGGTCCTCGGTGCCGAACGACAGGATCGACGCTGCCACGATGCCGACGCCCTGCGGGTTGTAGCTGTGGTAGATCCGCCGCTTGGACAGTTCTTCCTGGTGTGCGTACTGCTGCAGGACCGTGGCGTTACGTCCGCCGTATTCGGGCGGGTTGCCAGGAAGGAGCCAACCATGGTCAAACTGCAGGCGCTGCCAGCGCCGTGCCCACTGCGGAATGTCCGAACAGGACTGAGGTCGCTCGGTGGTCGCCGCCTCATCGGGCAGATGCTCGTCGAGGAAGCCGACGAACTCGCCCCGGAACTCCTCGACATCGGCGTCAAATGTGAGTTGCACGAGACTCCTCGAAGACTGGAACAAGCTGCACGGACCGTGCGAGAATATCATTCTTGCTCTTGAAGAACGGGGTTGTACTATGAGAGACATGTTCGACGCTAGGCCCTGTGCGCCACACCCCCGCCAACTGTGCGCTACCACCAATCGGCGGCTCTCGTGATCGAGTTGGCAGACGGCACCCGGACCCCGGTCATCGACGCCAGCGTGCACATCTTCTGCCAGTCCAACCGGGAGCTGCGGCAGACCTTTTTGCGCGAGCCGTTCAGTAGCCGAGGCTTCCCCGACTACGAGATGGACTGGTACGGCGCCCCTGGTGGCGAGTACGTCAAAGGCAGCAAGGGACCCCAACGGCAGTACCCCGGATCGCATCCCGAACTGGTGGCCGAGGAACTCTTCGGCAACCGCGGAGTCGATATCGCGATCCTGCATCCGATGACCCGCGGCATCATGCCCGACCGACACCTGGGCACGGCGCTCGCTGCGGCGCACAACGAGATGCTGGTGACCCGCTGGCTCGACGGGGAATTCGGCGATAAGTTCCGCGGCACCATCCGCGTCAACCCGGACGATATCGTCGGCGCACTACGCGAGATCGACAAGTACAAAGATCACCCGGGAGTCGTGCAGATCGGCATTCCGCTGCAATCCCGCGAGCTCTACGGCAAACCGCAATTCTGGCCGTTGTGGGATGCGGCGGTGGCGGCGAATCTGCCTGTCTCCGTGCATATCGAGGTGGGGGCGGGGATCGCGTTCCCGCCGACACCGTCGGGGAAAACCCGCACCTACGAGCAGTACCTGTCGTTCATGTCGCTGAACTACCTCTACCACCTGATGAACATGATTGCCGAGGGTGTTTTCGAGCGTAGCCCTGCGCTGAAATTCGTCTGGGCCGACGGCGCCGCGGACCTGTTGACACCCTTCATATGGCGGATGGACTGCTTCGGTCGACCGCACCTCGAGCAGACGCCATGGGCGCCGAAGATGCCCAGTGACTATCTGCCGGGCCACATCTACTTCATCCAGGGCCTGTTCGACGGTCCCGGCGACACCGAATTCGCCGGCGAATGGCTGGGCTTCACCGGTAAGGACGATATGACGATGTTCGGCTCCAGCTATCCGCACTGGGACTGCAACGAACTCACCGTCCCCAGCAGTTATTCCGCAGAGCAGCGCGACAAGCTGTGCTGGCGCAACGCCGCCGAGTTGTACGGCATAAAAAGTCCAGCCATTCCGTCCGCCCTTGGGGCACAGTAAAGTCAACCGAGGAGGCCACCATGACGACTTCGAGCACGTCAGGCTTGAATATTTCAGCCCAGCCACGAGTGCCAGCCGCCGAACGCATCGCGGTGCGGTGCGTCGACTCCGACGTCCACCCGATGCCCAAACGCGGACAGCTGGTGGACTACATCCCCGAACCGTGGCGCAGCAAGTACTTTCTCAATCACCACGTCGGCGACTCCATCTATTACGACGCGCCCGATTACGCACACTCGTACGCGATGCGGGTCGACACCTTCCCGCCCGACGGTGAATTCGCCTGCAGTGACCCCGATATGGCGCTGCGGCAGCTGATCATGGAAGCCGGTTCCGATATCGCCATCCTTGAGCCGACCCACGGTGAGTCCCGCCTCGCTGAGGCCACATCGGCGTACTGCACCGCCACCAACTCCTGGCTGGCGGACAATTGGCTGGACAGCCACAACAACTGGCACGAGCGCTGGCGCGGATCCATCTGCGTGGCCATCGAAGATCAGGCGGGCGCCGCCGCCGAGATAGAGAAGTGGGCTGAACACCCCTACATGTCGCAGATCTTGATCAAGGCGGAGCCCCGTCCGTCCTGGGGTGACCCGATCTACGACAAGGTTTGGGAAGCGGCCACCAAATACGACATGCCGGTGAGCTGCCACCTTTCCCGGGGCGTCTACGAGACGCTGCCCATCCCGCCGGTCGGGTTGCCAAGCTACAACCACGATTTCATGGTCACCTACTCGCTGCTGGCGGCGAACCAGGTGATGAGCCTGATCTTCGACGGCACCTTCGACCGACATCCCAACCTACGGATCGTGTTCATCGAACACGCATTCACGTGGATCCTGCCGCTGATGTGGCGGATGGACGCCATCTACGAAAAACGTAAGTCCTGGATGGAGATCAAGCGCAAACCGTCGGAGTACGTCAAGGACCACATCAAGTTCAGCACCCAACCGCTGGATTATCCCGAGGACAAGACGGAACTGTCCCGTGCGTTCGAGTGGATGGAGTGCGAGAAGATCCTGCTCTACAGCAGCGACTATCCGCATTGGACGTTCGACGACCCACGTTGGTTGGTCAAGCACCTCCCCGAACACGCGCGCGAAGCCATCATGTTCCGCAATGGGATCGAGACCTACAAGCTGCCGGATACTGTTCCGGTGCTCGAGGGTCAGGTACGGGTTTTCTGAGTTGGCTACTGAGAACACGCCGCCCCGGCTTGCGCAGGGGCGTGAACACGTCGTCGCCACCGTAGACGAAATCCCCTCCGGCACACACAAGTTGGTCCCGATCGGGCGCCACGGCGTCGGCGTCTACAACGTCAACGGCACGTTTTACGCGATCGCCAATTACTGCCCACACGAAGGCGGTCCGCTGTGCTCAGGACGAACCCGGGGACGTAATGTCGTCGACGAAAACGCCCCCGGTGACGCGGTGATGGTCCGGGACAACGAGTTCATCTTCTGCCCCTGGCACCAATGGGGTTTCGAGCTCGCCACGGGAACCACTGCGGTTAAACCGGAGTGGAGTATTCGCACCTACCCCGTCCGGGTCGTCGGCAACGACGTTCTGGTCATGGCCTGACAGTTACAGGAGAACGTTTTGCCTACCAAGGCTCCCACAAAGGCATCCCCCAAGGCCCCCGCCAAAGCCTCCCCGAAAGCCCCCTTGCGACGTGGTGAGAAGACCATGGAGATCAATGGCGGCAAGGTCGTCTACGAAATCCTCGGCAAAGATGGCCCTTTCATCGCATTGACCCCTGGCGGGCGGTTCAGCAAGGACATTCCCGGGCTGCGCCCACTGGCCCTGGCGCTGGCCAAGGGTGGCTACCGGGTGCTGCTGTGGGACCGACCCAACTGCGGAAAATCCGACGTGCAGTTCTACGGGCTGAGCGAATCACATCTGCGGGCCGAAACCCTCGCCGCTCTGATCACCGGACTCGATATCGGGCCGTGCATCCTCGCCGGTGGCTCCGGTGGTGCCAGGGACTCGATGATCACCACCATCCTGTACCCCGAACTGGTCACCAAACTGGTGGTGTGGAACATCGTCGGCGGGGTGTATGGCTCTTTCGTTCTCGGTGGGCACTACATCGTGCCGAGCATCCTCGCGGTCCGCGGCCTCGGGATCAAAGGGCTACTGCGCGTGGCGGAATGGAAAGAGCGAATCGCCGAGAATCCGGAAAATGAAGCGCGCTTGCGCGCCCTGGACGGCGATGAGTTCCTCAAGGTGATGCTGCGCTGGCTCAACGCATTCGTGTCCAAACCCGGCCAGACCATCCCCGGCGTACCCGATGACCTGTTCGACAACATCAAAGTTCCGACCCTGATCATCCGCGGCGGCGAGAACGACTGGGATCATCCCAAGCGGACCTCCCTCGAAGTCAGTTGCCTGATCAAGGGTTCCGAGCTGATCGAGCCGCCGTGGCCCGAGGATGCCTGGGAGCGCGCCGGTGAGAAGTTCACCGCGACCGGCAAGTTCTGCCTTTTCGACACCTGGGTGCAGGCTGCCCCAGCGATCCTCGAGTTTCTCGACCGCTGATGGTCACGACACCGGTGTCACGCCCGGTCCTCATCGACGAGGATCCGCACCTCACAGTTCAGCGAGGCCTCCAGCGCCGTGTGGATGCGACTCTCCGGCACCCGGGTCAGATCCGCCTTGCTCAACGTCACTTCGATGATGTCCCAACCTTCTCCACCGGGGAGTCGCTGGATTTGCCCGGCCAGACCGAAACCGGCGAGCACGCCGTGGGCATCGTCATCGGTTCCCCGGCTGACGAACGTCACCACACCAGGCACCGACGTCCCGCCCAGAGGCTCGAAAGCGTTGGCACACAACTGCATCGCGATGGAGAGCGCACGCTCGCGATCGTCGCTGGCCAGCAGCACCTCCACCTCACGCCTACTGGGCGGCAGCGCCGCCAGATCCAGGTCGATCACCGATACACCTGCGTCGCCGGCCAACTCGACCAGTGCCGTCATGCCGGCGGCGAGCTGATCTGCGGACAGGGCACCCCAGGGATCGACACCGACACGCACCACCGCCGTTCGCATGCGCGCAAGCGTAGCGGCGCAACTGCGCGACCAGGCCCGCAGGGCAGGAGCCACTGATGAACACACTCGATGTGAACTCCCTCGAGACAAATACCCGTGCTGCGCCGAACGCCGAAATCACCGTCACCACATGGCCTGGGCTCACTCCCCGGCTCCTGCGGACCGTCCCCGGCCTGGAGGACCTCGACGCATACCGCCAGGGCGGCGGCTACCAACCGCTGACAGATTCCGATGCGCTGCTGGCCGAGATAGACCTATCCGGTCTGTCCGGTCGTGGCGGCGCGGCGTTCCCGATCGCGGTGAAACTGCGGACGGTGCGCGACGCAGGCCGCCGCGGTCAGGACACGGTGCTCGTCGCCAACGGTGAGGAAGGCGAGCCTGCCTCGATCAAGGACCGGTGGCTGCTGCGGCACCGGCCGCACCTGGTGCTCGACGGTTTACGGTTGGCCGCCAGGATCATCGGGGCCGAACACGCACACGTCTACGTCTCGGATCAGCGGTCGGCGTCGGCCATCGAGGCGGCGCTGGGCGCGCTAGGCGGTTCGGTCGAGGGTGTGACTGTCAGCGTGCACATCGTCAATGCCGGTTATGTCGCAGGCGAGGAAACCGCCGCGGTACGCGCCATCAACGGCGGCCCGGCCAAACCGAACGACAAACCTCCGCGCCCGTTCGAGCAGGGCGTCGGCGGTCTACCCACCCAGGTCTCCAATGTCGAGACGCTGGCCCATCTGCCCTATGTGCATCAGTACGGATCGAAGGCATACCGCTCGGTCGGCACCTCGGGATCGGCAGGGACATTCCTGGTGACCGTGACCGGAGCCGGACAACCCGCCGGTCTTTACGAAATCCCTTATGGCACAGCCGTTAGCGACCTCCTCGAACAGCACGGGGTACCGGCGGACCGGGTGCGTGGTGTGCTGATGGGCGGCTACTTCGCCGGCCTGCTGAATCGAGAAGTGCTCGACGCCACCCTCGACCACGAGACCCTGCGGCACCTGGGTAGTGGGCTGGGCTGCGGGGCCATCTCGCTGATCACCGACGAGTGCCCGGTCGCGGTCGCGGCATCGGTGATGAGCTATTTCGATCGTGAGAACGCCGGCCAATGCGGGTCGTGTTTCAACGGCACGGCGGCAATGTCGGCGGTCACCGCGGCGCTACGCGACGGTATCGCCACCGGCGACGACCTGACCCGCCTCGAGCGATGGTCGGTGGTGCTTCGCGGTCGCGGCGCCTGCGCGACGCTGGACGCCGCGACCAATATCGCAGCCAGCCTGCTGGTGAAATTTCCGCAGGAGGTCGCCCGCCATCTCACCGGTGGGTGTGCCGACTGCGACACGGGTAAGTTCAGCGCAGCGCGCCCCTACGAAGTGGAAGCGGTGAGCACACCATGACAGCGAGTGGCATGAGGATTCGTCTCGACCGAACCATCTGCGACGGTTTCGGCACGTGTGCCAAGCACGCGCCGGAGTACTTCTCGCTCGACGACTGGGGTTACGCTTCGCTGATCGGTAATGGGACTGTGCCAGAACAGGATCAGCCCGCCGTGCAGCGGGCGCTTCTCGACTGCCCCGTACACGCCATCATCGCGGTGTCTGCTGGCGCCAAGCCAGTTGGACCTCCCCGTTGATCAATACCGCTCCCCCATTGGCGAAGAGCACGGTGTCCGACGTTCTGGTGCACGCCGGGATCTTCCGGGGGATCGATCGTGATGCCATTGCCACGCTGACCCGGCAGCTCCAACCCGTCTACTTCCGGCGCGGGCACACCGTTTTCGTCGAGGGCCAGCCCGGAGACGAGTTGTACATCATCATCACCGGCAAGGTGAAGATCGGCAGGCGCAGCCGCGACGGCCGGGAAAATCTGCTTGCCGTCCTGGGCCCGTCCGATGTGTTCGGCGAACTGTCGGTTTTCGACTCCGGCCCGCGGACGTCCACGGTGACTGCTATTACCAAGGTCAGCGCAGTATCGATGGATCGCGAAGCCCTGGGCGTATGGGTGGCCGCACATCCCGAAATCAGCGAGCAGTTGCTGCGCGTGCTGGCCCGACGGTTGCGTGACACCAATGACAACCTGGCCGACTTGATCTTCACCGATGTGCCCGGCCGGGTGGCCAAGCTGCTTCTGCAACTCGCGCAGCGATTCGGCATACCGAGCGGCGCCGCGGTAGGTCCTCCGAACGGGTCGGATCGCGAGGTCATCCGCGTGGCGCATGACCTGACCCAGGAGGAGATCGCCCAATTGGTCGGCGCGTCTCGCGAAACCGTGAACAAGGCGCTCTCAGAGTTCGTCGAGCGTGGCTGGATCCAGTTGCAGGGCAAATGCGTCGTCATCCTGGACCGCCCCCGACTGGCCCGTCGCGCGAGGTAATCCGCCCGGCTCTAGTTTCGCCATACTCGAAACTGATAACGTGATTCTCCAACGTGGAAATCGCACTATCTTCTCCTGCTTTGGAGGCCGTAATCCTGTCCAGTCAGCTCAGATGCCGAGTCCACTCGCACGGGGGTCAGCATGGCTGAGTCACCACAAGCACAGCCCATGCAATCCGGCCGGGTCCTGCTCCCCCAGCTCACGCTGGACAACGAGTTCTTCTGGACCTCAGGCGCCGACGGACAGTTGCGCATCCAGGAGTGCGGTGACTGCACAGCGTTGATCCATCCCCCGCAGCCGATCTGCCGCTACTGCAGATCGCACAACATGGGCGTGCGCGCAGTATCCGGTCGGGCGGTGCTGAGCGGATTTACCGTCAACCACCGGTTCAGCCTGCCGGGTCTGCCCGCCAACTACGTCGTCGCGCAGGTCGCCATCGAGGAAGACCCCCGGGTCCGATTGACCACCAATATCGTCGACTGTGATCCCGACGATCTGGCGATCGGCCGGGCGCTGGAGGTGGTGTTCGAACACGTTGCCGACGTCTGGCTCCCGCTGTTTCGGCCCACCGCCGATAACGAGGTCGCAGAGCTGCCCGAGGATGACATCGCGCCGACCGATTTCGCCACCTATGTCCGACCGATGGTGAGCGCCACCAAATTCGAGGACAAATCGGCCATCACCGGAATCGGCGCTTCCCGGATGGGTCGTCGGCTGATGGTGCCCCCGCTGTCGTTGACCGTCGAGGCCTGCGAGGCCGCGGTCGCCGACGCCGGGTTGACGTTCGCCGATATCGACGGCCTGTCCACGTATCCGTCGATGGACGCCGTCGGGATGGGTGAAGGCGGAGTGACCGCATTGGAGGGCGCCCTCGGCCTCCGTCCCACCTGGTTCAACGGCGGGATGGACACCTTCGGCCCCGGCGGGTCGGTGATCGCCGCCATGATGGCCGTCGCCACCGGAATGGCCAGACACGTGCTGTGCTTCCGCACCCTGTGGGAAGCGACCTACAGCCAATTGGCGAAGGAAGGCAAAGTATCACCGCCAGGTGGCAGTCGGACCACCAGCTGGCAGCTTCCGTTCGGAGCGACTTCGGCTGCACATACCTTGGCGCAGAACGCATCCCGGCATTTCGACCGCTACGGCACCACCAGGGAGACGCTCGGGTGGATCGCGCTCAACCAGCGCGCCAATGCCGCTCTGAACCCGACGGCGATCTACCGCGACCCCATGAGCATGCAGGACTACCTGTCGGCGCGGATGATCACCACCCCGTTCGGCCTCTACGACTGCGACGTGCCCTGTGACGGCGCCATCGCGGTAATCGTCTCCGCGGTCGACGTCGCCAGAGATCTCGCCAAGCCGCCGGTACTGTTCGAGGCGGTGGGGACCCAGATCATCGAGCGCACCGACTGGGATCAGAGCACACTGACCCACGAGCCGCAGGCACTCGGCCAGGCCGCGCATCTGTGGACGCGAACCTCGCTGCGCCCCTCCGACGTTGACGTCGCCGAACTCTACGACGGGTTCACCTTCAACTGCCTGACCTGGCTGGAAGCGTTGGGCTTCTGTGGTATTGGCGAGGCCAAGGATTTCCTCGACGGAGGCAAGAACATCGCCCGCGATGGGGTGATCCCGTTGAACACGCACGGCGGTCAGCTCTCCCACGGCCGTACACACGGCATGGGACTGATCCATGAGGCGGTCAGCCAACTCCGCGGGGAGGCCGGCGCCCGTCAGGTGGTCGGCGCCAGGGTGGCGGTGGCCAGCAGCGGTGGTCTGACGCCCAGCGGTGTGCTGCTGATGCGGACCGACACGTGACGGGCCCGACCCCGCGCGTCGTCATCGTCGACGGGGTACCGATGTCCGGGCTACTCGCTGAAGCGCCGAAGCCGCGCGCGACGATCGTCGCCATTCACGGGGGTGCGACAACGGGCCTGTACTTCGACTGTCCGGGACACCCCGAGCTGTCATTGCTGCGAACCGGCGCCCAATCCGGATTCACGATGCTGGCCCTTGACCGGCCCGGATTCGGCAGCTCCGCGCTCTACGCCGACGATTTCGTCAACACGTCGAAGCGAATCGACATGACCTATCAGGCGATCGACAAGATCCTGGGCGACCGCGACCGCGGTGCAGGCGTCTTTCTGCTTGCCCATTCCGCTGGGTGCGAGCTGGTGTTGCGGATGGCCACCGACGACCGCGGTGCGGCGCTATTGGGTGTCGAGATCTCCGGCACAGGGGTTCGGCAGACCGAGGCGGCGTTGGAGATCCTTGCCTCGGCCTCCCTGGACCGCAAGCTTCCCAGCGGGTTGCGCCAATTGCTGTGGGAGCCCGCCCACCTCTACCCCGACGGCGTCGATCGGGCAGTGCGGATCCGCAACGGGCCCTCCGGGGTGCGCTACGAAGCCTCTGTCGTGCAGAACTGGGCCAGTGACCTACCGGAACTCGCTGCACAGGTCGAGGTTCCGGTGCGCTTCAGTCTCGGCGCCTATGAGCAGGTATGGCAATCCGGCCCCGACGCCCTCACCGAAGTCGCCGCACTGTTCACTGCCGCCCCACGGGTCGCCGTCTATGAGCAACCCGACGGCGGGCACAACCTCAGCCTCGGCCATACCGCGACCGACTATCACACGAGTGTGACCTCGTTCGTCGACGAATGTGTTGCGAAAAACGATTTCCTGCGGGATCCAAGCACCATGGAGGCAAGCTGATGCGCGTCGGTTTCATCGGACTCGGTAGTCAAGGTGGGCCGATGGCCCGCGCTATCGTCGATGCCGGACACCCGTTGACTCTGTGGGCACGTCGATCCGAATCACTTGAGCCATATGCGGATACCGCCGCAACGGTGGCGGCCACCCCTGCGGAGCTCGGTGCCGCCAGTGACCTGGTGTGTCTCTGTGTGGTCGGCGATGCCGATGTGCGTGAGCTCGCCGAAGGCGAGCACGGTCTACTGGCCGGGATGGCCGAGGGCGGGATCATCGCGATACACAGCACAGTGCACCCGGACACCTGTCGTGAACTGGCGGAAAAGGCTGCCACCCATGGCATCTCCGTGATCGATGCACCGGTCAGCGGCGGCGCACCCGCGGTCGCCGAGAAACGGCTGCTGGTCATGGTCGGCGGCGCCGACGAACACGTGGAGCTCGCCAGGCCGGTGTTCGACAGTTACGCCAACCCGGTTGTGCACCTTGGCCCGCTCGGCGCCGGCCAGGTAGCCAAGATCCTGAACAACCTGCTGTTCAGTGCGAATCTGGGTAGCGCGATGAGTCTGTTGGAACTCGGTGAGTCACTGGGAATTGCCCGCACCAAACTGTGCGAGGTCGTCACCAGAGGATCGGCGAACAGCATGGCATTGGGCAGCGTCGCCGCCTTCGGTGGCACCCTGGAGCGTCTTGCCCCGATCGCTGGTGCACTGCTACAGAAGGACGTTCGCCTGGCCGCCAGTCTGGCTGAAGCCGCCGACGCCCGAGAAGGGGCGATTTTCACCGTCGCCGATACCGCCATCGCGTTGATGGATCACCCGCGATGACCCGGGTCGGCTTCATCGGCGCCGGACGGATGGGCGGCCCGATGATCAGCCGGCTGATCGGCGCCGGGCATCAGGTGCGGGCGCTGGCGCGATCCGAGGAGAAACGTTGCGCCATAGATGAATTGGGCGCCACGGCGGTGTTCGGGTTAACGGCGACAGTCGAGGGGGCCGAGGTCGTCGTCGTGTGCGTCTTCACCGACGAACAGCTGGCGCAGGTGTGCCTGGAGACCGACCTGATCGCGGCCATGCCGCGCGGGTCGACCCTGGTGCTGCACACCACCGCAAATCCGCGAACCGCGGAAGCTATCGCCGCCCGTGGACAGGGCGCCGATGTCGACGTCGTCGACGCTCCGGTCAGTGGCGGACCGCACGATATCGCGGCCGGGCACGTGACGGTATTCGCCGGCGGCACCGATGCCGCCGTCGACAGGGTGACACCCGTTGTCGCGGCCTACGGCGACCCGATCCTGCATGTGGGGCCGATTGGTACCGGCCAGCGGGTGAAGCTGGTCAACAACACATTGTTCGCCAGTCAGATCGGCCTCCTGGTCGAAGCGGTCAAGCTCGCCAACAGCCTCGGCGTGCCGGAAGCCGCGCTACTGGCGGCACTTCCGCACGGCAGCGGCGCGAGCAGCGCGCTGGGCGGCGTCGTCGCCAGGGGTTCGGTCGAGAAATTCATCGAGACCGCTGGGGGCTTCGTCGGTAAAGACGTCGAGGTGGTGCGCAAGATTTCAGCCGAGCTGGGGGCCGATCTCGGCGTGCTGGACGATGTTGTCAACACCTGGCTGGGCAGCGGGTGAGCCCCGGAAAAAGCGGTGTCGATTCGCCTGATTTCGGCCCCTCCGATAGCCATCACTGTTAGCGTTACAGTTCCCGAACGTTTCGTAACATTGAAGCTTATCGGCCCTCGCGGAGGAGATCGCAGATGACCAAGCCCAGGTTGGTATTCCACCCCTTCTCGCATGAGTACTTCGACGATCCGTACCAGGTGTACGCGCGGATGCGCGACGAGGCACCCCTCTACTACGACGAGACCGAAGATTTCTATGCCCTGACCAAGCATGACGACGTTGCCGCCGCACTCAAGGACTACGAGGCTTTTTCGTCGTCACGCGGATGCGATCTGGGCATGGTGCGCAGCGGGGAACTTCCACAGAAGTCGATCATCTTCATGGACCCGCCGGATCATCGGCATATGCGCAGCCTGCTGAACAAGGCGTTCACTCCGCGCGCGATCCAATCCCAGCGCGACACCGTCATCGAATTGATCGAGCACTACCTGGGCAAGGTCGATCCGAGCAATTTCGATGTCGTACAGGACTTTTCCGGACCCTTCCCGGTTGAGGTGATCGCCAGGATGGCCGGCGTGCCCGAGGAATACCGCCAGCAGGTTCGACACTGGATCGACGCCGGCCTGCACCGCAAGCCGGGCCAGATCGAGATGGACGACGACAACATGCGGGCCAATATCGACTCCGGCGTCTACTACTACGGTTTGGTGCAGGAGCGCCGCGCGAACCCGCAGGACGATATGATCAGCCGCTTGATCGCGGCGGAAATCCCGGACGAGACCGGCGTGCTGCGCAAGCTCGACGATATCGAGATCACCGGTTTCACTCTGCTTCTCGGCGGAGCCGGCGCAGAGACTGTCACCAAACTTGTCGGCAGCGCCGTCGTGGAATTCGCCCGCCACCCCGACCAGTGGCAGATGCTGCTCGACGACCGCACCAAGGTGCCCGCGGCAGTTGAGGAACTGCTGCGCTACGTCGGCCCTGTGCAGTACAACGTCCGGTACACCTTGAAGGACGTCGAGGTGCCCAGTGGCACCATTCCGGCGGGCAAGCCGGTTTTCCTGATGTCGGGATCGGCCAACCGCGACCCGGATGCGTTCTCCGACGCGGAAACCTTCGATATCAATCGCGACCGCAGCCAGGCGCAGAATCTCGGGCTCGGATACGGCATTCACAGCTGCCTCGGGGCGGCCCTGGCCCGTATGGAGACCGCGCTCGCGTTGGAGCATCTACTCGACTTCATGCCCCGCTACGAGGTGGACTTCGCCGGGTTACGAAAGGTCCATATGCAAAACGTCGCAGGCTATTCGAATGTCCCGGTTAAAGTGCTGACGTGATGGCAAAGATCGAAGTCGATTTCGGCCTGTGCGAAAGCAACGGCATCTGTATGGGCATCATCCCCGAGGTCTTCGACCTTGATGACGAGGACTATCTGCACGTCCTGTCTGACGAGGTGACGCCGGATAACGAGCAGCAGATCAAGGAATCCGTGCGCCAGTGCCCCCGTCAGGCGATCGCCATCGTCGACTGAGCATTCCGACTG
This sequence comes from Mycobacterium sp., assembly GCF_965229105.1. Taxonomy (GTDB): domain Bacteria; phylum Actinomycetota; class Actinomycetes; order Mycobacteriales; family Mycobacteriaceae; genus Mycobacterium. Next base: position 2,474,025 of record NZ_OZ245858.1, on the reverse strand, counting down.
ATCCCGTCAGCTGGCAGGCACCAGATCCGCTGCCACCGGACAGCAGGCGGGCGTTCCGCTGCGGAAGGTTTCCGTCAGCGCGACGCAGTCCGCCGGTGCCGACGCCGCGGCCAACGCCTGCGCCTTGAATGCGCGGGCGGCGACACTCAAGCGGTGTTCGACGGAGTCGACCCGATCCAGCTCGGCCGGCCACGTGTGACCCCATAGGGTGACCTCGGTCAGACCGCTCTCCAATGCCTGTCGGACACCGTCACGCACTCTGTCATCGCGGTCATAAAGCTCGGTGGCGACCGCCAGCGCGTGCGGGCGCGGGCCAACCAGACCGGATGCCAACACTGTTTCCAAGTCGGCGGTCTCAGCGCCGAGGATCTGCAGCGCCCGATCGTCACATCGGTCGGCAACCAGGACCCTGACATCCCAGCCGGCCATCACCCGGTCGAACACCCACCCGCCGGCACTCCTGACCACCTCGACGACGCTCGGGGCCACGATATCCAGGCGGTATCTCACGATGTTGTGTCCGGCGCGAATTCCCGGGCCAGGGAGTTCGCGTACTCCTGTATCGCTGCCTGCAGCGGGACTGAGGGATCCAGCAACCATGAGATTTCCATTCCGTTGACGAGGGACACAATCTGGACGGCCTTGATGGCCGGGTCGAAGTCATCGCGGTATTTCCCCGAGCGTTGGCCGCGCCGGATGATCTGGGCGACGATGTCGATCGCCGCGCGCTGCCGGTTGAACAGCCGATCATGCAGGGGCGCATCGGCCATCAGGTTCTCGACCAGAAGGACAGCGAAGGTCCCGACGAGTTCGGGCGCCCGGTTGATTCGTTCGCCGACGTGGGCAATCCCGGCGATGAGGTCGCCGCCGCGATCAGCATGCGCATCGTCATCGGCATCGCGGGCGTCGACCACTGCGTGCAGCAGTTGTTCCTTGGACTGGAAGTGATGCAGCAGGCCCGCGGGACTGACTCCCGCCTCCTTGGCGATCTGGGCCAGCGTCGTATTACGCCATCCATTGCGGGTCAGTAGGCGCTGCGCACCGTCGAGGATCCGCGCTTTGCGGTCCTCTCCCTTGGCGAGCAACGTCGCATAGGGCCTTGCAGAAGTCATGAGCTGACTTGTCTCTCTACTGTGCTGAACCAACCTAGTGAACACACAGTAGGTTAGTTTGGCGGCTGTGACAAGGTTCTCAATTGGACGCAATTTGCAGTGGCGGTCACGCCGCCTGCAGGGCAGACTAGCGACACCACAGAGCCAGTGTCCGTGGTTTGAGAAAGTGAGAAAGTACTACCCCAGCGTTGTTTTCGGGGTCTGGCTCAGCTCAAAGACCGAGCGATTTCGCGATGATCACCTTCATCACTTCGCTGGTCCCGGCATAGATCCGGGCCACCCTGGCATCGGTGTACAGCCGGGCGATCGGATACTCCATCATGTAGCCGTAGCCGCCGAAGAGTTGTAGACACCGGTCGACTACTTTGGCCTGCATCTCGGTGCAGAACAATTTCACTCTGGCCGCGTCGGCGCCGGACAGCTCGCCTTCGACGTGCAACAGGACCGCACGATCCAGCATGGCCTGAGCCGCTTCGACGTCGGTCGAGCACGCCGCGAGTTCGAACTTGGTGTTCTGAAACGACGCCACCGACGAGCCGAAGACCTTCCGGTCCTTGGTGTAATCAATGGCCGCGGCGATCGCCGAGCGGGCCTGCGCCACCGAGCCGACCGCGACGGTGAGGCGTTCCTGTGGCAGGTTGTGCCCGAGATAGGAAAACGCCTCGCCCTCCTCCCCCAGCATGTTCGCGGCGGGAACGCGGACGTCGACGAAGGACAGCTCGGCGGTGTCTTGGACCTTGCAGCCCATCTTCTCCAGCTCGCGGCCGCGGGTGAATCCCGCCATGCCGTCCTCGACGACGAACAGGGTCAGTCCCTTGCGGCGGTTCTCCGGGTCGGTCGCGGTGCGGGCGACGACGACCACCAGATCGGCCTGCATACCGCCGGTGATGAACGTCTTGGCGCCGTTGATGATCCACTCGTCACCGGCACGGGTAGCGGTGGTCCGCATGCCGGCCAGATCAGAGCCGGTGCCCGGTTCGGTCATGGCCACGGCCGTCAGCAGCGTGCCCGCCGCGAGCCCGGGTAACCATCGGCCGCGCTGTTCGGCGTTCGCGTAATGCAGGAAGTACGGCAGGATCACCTCGAGCTGGGTGCGCACCGTCGACAGGGTGACCAGTGCGCGCGCCGCCTCTTCCTGCAGGACGACGTTGTAGCGGTAGTCGGGCATTCCGGCGCCGCCGTACTCCTCGGGGATCGCCATCCCCAACATGCCCAGCTCGCCCAGCTGTGCGAACACCTCGCGGGGCAGCCGGCCGCCCTTCTCCCATTCGGGATAGTGCGGCACCACTTCCTTCTCGACGAAGGTGCGGGCCAGCTCGCGAAACGCCTCGTGGTCTTCGGTGAACAGGTCGCGGCGCACAGTTCTCTCCTTCTAGACGAGTTCGACCACGGTGGCGTTGGCGGTGCCGCCGCCCTCGCACATGGTCTGCAACCCGTAGCGAATTCCGTTGTCGCGCATGTGATGGATCATCCTGGTCATCAGCACCGCGCCGGAGGCGCCGAGCGGGTGGCCCAGAGCGATCGCGCCGCCGAGGGGGTTGAGCCGGTCCGGGTCGGCGCCGGTCTCTGCCAGCCAGGCCATCGGCACCGGGGCGAACGCTTCGTTCACCTCGAAAACCCCCACGTCGGCGACGCCAATTCCAGCCTTGCGCAACACCTTCTCGGTCGCCGGGATGGGCCCGGTCAACATCAACACCGGATCGGCGCCGGTGACCGCGCCTGCGACATAGCGCGCGAGCGGGCTCAGGCCGAGGTCGCGAGCCCGGTCTGCGGTCATCACCAGCAACGCCGCCGCACCGTCTGAGATCTGAGATGAGTTGCCCGCGTGAATCATTCCATCGTCGGAGAATGCGGGTTTGAGCCCGGCCAGCTTCTCGGCGGTGGTACCGCGTCGGATCCCTTCATCTTTTCCTACCGGTTGCCCTCCCTCGGGAGTCACCGCGACAATCTGTGCATCGAACGCGCCGCTATCCTGCGCGGCCGCGGCAAGTTCATGTGAGCGCGCGGAGTACTCGTCCACAGCAGTGCGGGTGAAACCCCACTTCTCCGCGATCAGCTCGGCCGAAATACCCTGATTGAAAGAGAAACCATCATATCGGGCAAGGGCTTTCGGCCCATACGGCATCCCGGTGGACCGCGCCGATCCCAGGGGCACCCGGCTCATCACCTCGACACCGCCCGCGACGACGACCTCCTGCTGACCGGACATGACCGACTGCACCCCGAAGTCCAGTGCCTGCTGGCTCGATCCGCAGGCACGATTGACGGTGGTCCCGGGGATGGCCTCCGGCCAGCCTGCGGCGAGAACCGAATAGCGCCCGATATTGCTGGACTGGTCGCCAACCTGCGACACGCATCCCCAGATCACGTCGTCGACGATCCCCGGATCGATCCCGGTCCGGCGCTGGAGTTCTTGGAGGACCAGCGCGGACAGGTCTGCGGCGTGCATGGTCGACAGGCCCCCGTTGCGCTTACCGACCGCGGTCCGCACCGCTTCGACGATCACTGTTTCCCGCATAGATGGTGGCTCCTGTTTACCTAGAACTTTTCCCTAGAACTCATGCGGATGACTTACGAGGCCGCACAGCCCATTTCCCGGTGAATACCGGTTCGCGCTTCTCGGCGAACGCAGCGTAGGCCTCGCCGGAATCGGTGGTAGCGAAGTTGCCGGGTTGGGCGCGCGCCTCATTGGCCAGCGCTTGGGCCAGCGTGCTGTCGGCACCCGCTTTGAGCAGCCCCTTGCTGTGCGCCATCGCGACCGGCGGGCCAGCGGCCAGCCGCTCACCCAGGTCCTGCACAAAGGCGTCGATCTCGTCGCTTGGCTGCACCCAGGTGACCAGGCCCAGCGAGCGGGCTTCTTCAGCGCTGATGGTCTCGGCCAGCAACACCAGCCGTTTGGCCTGCTGCAGACCCACCAGCTTCGGGAGTAACCACGACCCGCCGAGGTCAATCGACAACCCGCGCTTGGCGAAGATCTGGCTGAATGCCGCCTCCGGTGTCGCGACCACAAAATCGCAGCCCAACGCCAAATTCCAGCCGGCGCCGACAGCCACACCGGTTACCTTGGCGATCGTCGGGATCGGTAATTCGTTGAGCGCCAGAGCGACATCGGTGAGCCTGCGCAACTTGCGGTCCGGGTGCACATCCTCCGGCACCCCCACATCGGCACCCGAGCAGAACGCCCCGCCTGCACCGGTGAGCACCAGGACACGCACACCGTCGTCATCGGTGATGGCGCGCAGCGCATCCCGCAGCTCGATCCACAGCTGCGGATTCAGTGCGTTCTTGCGGTGCGGCCTGTTGAGCGTCAGAGTCCGCACGCCGTCACGGTCTTCGGAGCGCAGAACCTCATCGGTCACCGATACACCGGCCCGATCGCACCCTGCTCGCGAAGCACAGCGATGGCATCGGCACTCATGCCCAGCTCGCGCAGTATCGCGTCGGTATGCTCACCGAGTCCTGGCACGGCGCCCATCGGCGCCTCGTAGCCGGCGATCACCGGCGGCGGCAGCAGAGCCGGGAAATCGCCCTTCTCACTGCCGACCTGACGCCAGCGGTCCCTGGCGACGAGTTGTGGGTGGGCGACCACCTCGCTGGGCAGGTTGTACCGGGAGTTGCCGATCCCCGCGTCGTCGGCCGTCTTCTGGATGTGGGCGAGATCGTGCTGTGCACACCAGGATCCAATTGCCTCGTTGAGAACATCGCGGTGAGCGCAGCGGTCGGCGTTGGTGCTGAACTGCGGATCGTCGGCCAGGTCGGGTCGCCCGATGATCTCCCGCGCCAGCCGCTGCCACTCGCGATCATTGGTGGTTCCGAGCACCACGGTCTGGCCGTCGCGGGTGGGAAAGGCCCCATATGGCGAGACCGCCGGTGAGCTGACGCCGAGCGGCTGCTGGTTGATACCCGTGTGCTGGGTGTAGGTCAGTTGATAGCCCATGATGTCGGTCATCACATCGAACAGGCTCAACTCCACTGCGGGAGAGGGCCCTTCGCGCTGGCTGCGGGCGAACAGCAACGCCAATATCGACAAGGCCGCATAGAGGCCGGTGGTGAAATCGGCCATCGCGGGCCCCGGCTTGGCCGGCATGTCCGGATAGCCGGTAACGGCGCACGATCCTGCTTCGGCTTGAACCAGGAGATCGTAGGCACGTTTGTGCGAGATAGGGCCACCGGGCCCGTAACCGTCGATCTCGACGGGAATGACCGCAGGGTGCCGCACCGCGAGAGCCGCGGGCCCCAGGCCGAGACGCGCTGTGGATCCTGGTGCGAGGTTGGACACGAAAGCATCAGCCGAGTCCAGCAGGCGGTGCAACACGTCCATCCCTGCGGGTGACTTCAGGTTGAGTGTGACCGACTCCTTACCGCGGTTACACCAGACGAAATGTGCGGCCAGTCCATCGGGCCCGTTCACCACATCGTCGTAATCGCGGGCGAAGTCACCACCGTTGGGGTTCTCCACCTTGATCACCCTGGCACCGAAATCAGCCAGGACGCGGGTGCACATCGGTGCCGCGACCGCCTGTTCCATGGCGACGATCGTGATGCCCGTCAAGGGCCCTGCCATCGTCAGTAGCTCCTCGGCAGGCCGAGGACGTGGGAACCCAGATAGTTCAAGATCATCTCCTGGCTGACCGGCGCGATTTTCATCAGGCGAGACTCCCGGAAGAAGCGCGAGATGTTGTACTCCTCGGAGTATCCCATCCCGCCGTGGGTCTGCAATGCACGGTCTGCGGCATCGAATCCAGCGTCTGCACACAGATATTTGGCCATATTGGCCTCACGCCCGCACGGTTTGCCATTGTCGTAGAGCCAGGTGGCCTTGCGCAGGATCAGCTCGGCGGCATCGAGGCGCGCCAGTGAGTCGGCCAGAGGGAATTGAATACCCTGATTCATTCCGATGGGGCGGTCGAAAACAACCCGTTCGTTGGCGTACTTGACGGCCCGGTCCAGTGCGACCCGGCCGATTCCGAGCGCCTCGGCAGCAATCAGCATCCGCTCAGGGTTCAGGCCGTGCAGGATGTACTGGAAACCCTTGCCCTCTTCGCCAATTCGATCCTCGACCGGAACACGGAGATCGTCGATGAACAGCTCATTGGAGGAGACGGCGTTGCGACCCATCTTCTTGATGGGCCGAATATCGACGTGGTCACGGTTGAGATCGGTGAGGAACAGCGACAGCCCGTCGGTCTTCTTCGTCACCTCGTCGTAGGGTGTGGTGCGGGTCAGCAGCAGAATCTTCTCGGACTCCAGCGCCTTGGAAATCCATACCTTCTTGCCGTTGACGATATAGTGATTACCGTCTCGCTTGGCGAATGTGGTGATGCGCGAAGTATCAAGTCCGGCACCGGGTTCGGTCACACCGAAACACACGTGCAGGTCCCCGTTGACAATGCGCGGCAGGGTTGCCCGTTTCATCTCCTCGGAGCCGAACACGACCACCGGCTGCATCCCGAAGATCGACAGATGGATCGCGCTGGCCGCGTTCATCGCACCACCGGAGCGCGCCACCTCTTCTGAGAGGATCGTCGCCTCGGTGATGCCGAGGCCATGGCCGCCGTACTCCTCGGGGATGGTCATCCCCAGCCAGCCGCCTTTGGCGACGGCGTCGTAGAACTCCTGCGGGAACTCGTGACCGAGATCCTTTTCCATCCAGTAGTGATCGTCGAACTTCGAGGCCAGCTCGGCGACCGACTTACGGATCAGCTGCTGATCCTCGGTCAGCTCGAAACTCATTCCGCCAGTCATAATTTCCCTTCCTTACGCTGCGCGACGGGCTACTTCGCGCCCGAGATCTCCTTGGCACTGGCCTGGAAGTCGGCGAAGCTGGTTTTGTCGCCGGTGCGTTCGTGGGACAGGGCGCGGATTTCGACGTCGTGGCCTTCGGCGGCTTTGCGTAGCGCCCCAACGGTGGCCTGGTCTTTCGGGACATGGGTGAACGGCTCGAAATGATAAAGGCGCATCGCGTTCTCGTGCGTCATCTTGTTGATGTCGGCATCGGGCACCTCATAGGTTTTGAACACCGCATCCAACTCTTCGGGCGCACCGGGCCACATCGAATCGCTGTGCGGGTAGTCCATCTCCCAACAGATATTGTCGATCCCAATCTCGTGGCGTAACTTCACCCCGACCGGATCGGAGATGAAACACGTCATGAAATGCTCCCGAAACACCTCCGAGGGCAACTTCCCACCGAAATCCTGATGCGTCCACGTCGAATGCATCTCATAGGTGCGATCCACCCGGTCCAAGAAATACGGAATCCACCCCGTCCCACCCTCAGACAACGCGATCTTGAGACTCGGATACTTCTTGATCGGCGCCGACCACAACAGGTCGGCGGCGGCTTGCACGATATTCATCGGCTGCAACGTGATCATCACATCCATCGGAGAATCCGGCGCCGGGATACTCAACCGCCCCGAAGACCCGATATGCACATTCATCACCGTCTCGGTATCCACCAACGCCTCCCACAACGGCGTCCAATACTCATCATGAAAAGACGGATAGCCCAGCGCAGCCGGGTTCTCGGTGAACGTCAACGAATGCACCCCCTTAGCCGAGACCCGCCGCACCTCCGCCGCACACAACACCGGATCCCAGATCACCGGGATCGCCATCGGGATGAACCGGCCCGGATGGGCACCGCACCACTCGTCGATATGCCAATCGTTGTAGGCCCGCACCAACGCCAGCGAAAAATCTGAATCCTCGGTGGCGAACAACCGGGCCGCGAACCCCGGAAACGACGGAAAATTCATCGTGGCGAGGACCCCACCGGCATTCATGTCCTTGACCCGCTCCGCCGCGTCATAACAACCCTTACGGATCTCGTCGAGACCCTGCGGTTCGAGGCCGTATTCCTCCTTCGGCCGACCCGCCACCGCATTCAACGCCACGTTCGGGATCACCGTGTCCCGGAACTGCCACGTATCAGACCCATCAGCGTTATGCACCAACCGCGGCGCCTCATCCTTGTACTTCTCCGGCAAATGCCCCGTGAACATCTCCGGCGGCTCAATGATGTGGTCATCGACACTGATCAAAATCATGTCGTCCTTGTTCATGGCCGAACCTTCCTGACGTGTCTCTGGCGGTGCTCCGCACTGATGGCCGCGCCGAAAGCGACCACATTCTCTCAAGTAGGAAACTAGCTTCTCACAGCAAGAGAATCAACGTCCGGGCAACCTGGCCCATGGCGAGAAGCCCTGATAGCAGCTGGTAAGCGGGAGATTCCCGGATCTGGCGAACCTCACACACTGCGGTATGCCGTTGACCAAACGCCGGGTTCATGGAAATCTGTTATCCCGATATGAGAATATGATTCTCACGAGCGAGAGGAGACCGGCAATGACAATCTCGAGGCACACCTCGCCTCCGGTCGCCTCGGCCTCACCCGCCATAGATCTCGCACAGGACGAAAGGTAGACCGATGGCATTTTTTCCCAAGCCGACCGAGGGCAGCTGGACCGAGCACTGGCCCGAGCTCGGCACCGCGCCGGTCAACTACACCGACTCCGTCGACCCTGAGCACTACAAGCTCGAGCAGCAGGCGATCTTCAAGAAGACCTGGCTCAAGGTCGGCCGAGTGGAGCAGCTGCCCAAGACCGGCAGCTACTTCACCCGCGAAATGCCATCGGCGGGCGCCGGTACGTCGGTGATCATCGTCAAGGACAAAGAGGGTGTGGTGCGCTCCTTCTACAACCTGTGCCGCCACCGCGGCAACAAGCTGGTGTGGAACGACTACCCCGGCGAGGAGGTGTCCGGCGTCTGCCGCCAGTTCACCTGCAAATACCACGCTTGGCGCTACAGCCTGAAGGGCGATCTGACGTTCGTTCAGCAGGAGAGCGAGTTCTTCGACCTCGACAAGAGCGACTACGGCCTGGTTCCCGTGCGCTGCGAGGTCTGGGAAGGCTTCATCTTCATCAACTTCGACGACGATGCGGCTCCACTGCTCGACTACCTCGGCGACTTCGCGGAAGGCCTCAAGGGCTATCCGTTCCACGAGATGACCGAGCACTACAGCTACCGTTCGGAGATCAACGCCAACTGGAAGCTTTTCATCGACGCGTTCACCGAGTTCTACCACGCGCCGATCCTGCACATGAAGCAGGCGGAGAAGGAGGAGGCCGAGAAACTGGCCAAGTTCGGCTTTGAAGCGCTGGCCTATGACATCAAGGGTGACCACTCCATGGTGTCGTCGTGGGGCGGAATGAGCCCGCCCAAGGATCTGAGCATGGTCAAACCCATCGAGCAGATCCTGCACAGCGGACTGTTCGGACCATGGGACCGGCCGGACATCAAGGGCATCCTGCCCGACGAACTGCCGCCGGCCATCAATCCGGGTCGCCACAAGACCTGGGGCACCGACTCTTTCGAGTTCTTCCCCAATTTCACACTGCTGTTCTGGGCTCCGGGCTGGTACCTGACCTACAACTACTGGCCAACAGCCGTCGACAAACACATCTTCGAGGCCGACCTGTATTTCGTACCTCCGAAGAACCTGCGCGAGCGGCTCTCGCAGGAACTCGCCGCGGTGACGTTCAAGGAGTACGCGTTCCAGGACGCCAACACCCTGGAAGCCACCCAGACGCAGATCGGCACCCGGGTCGTCACCGACTTCCCGTTGTGCGATCAGGAGATCCTGCTGCGCCATCTGCATATGACTGCGCATCAGTATGTCGACAGGTACAAAGAGTCCAAGGCAAACGGCAACGGTTCGACCAACGGCACGCACTCCGCCCCATCCAGCGAGAAAGATCACGCAAATGTCTAAGCTGCCCGCAGAATTCGCCGATCTGGAGCGATTCTCCGACTGGTGCCTGCCGACCGAGGAGGAGCGCTACTCCAAGCGGCTGAACTCGACCATGGCCGAGATGCAGGAGTTCTACGACGCGGGCATGACGCGACTGGAGGACATCATGGTCTACGTCGACGCCCGTTTTCCGCTCAAGGGCATGCCGGAGGACGCCAAGGCGCTGGTGCATCTGGGCCAGTCGATCGTCATGGTGAGTTTCCCTATCGAGGTGTGGAAACAACCGCGGGTGCTCGACAGCGGTGCGGCATACATCAGCCTCATCAAGGAGCCGGTGGTCTGAGCGTGCTGACCCTCAAGGCAGCGGGTCTGCTGGATATCGATGCAGGCGAGATCATCCGGCCGGGCGTTCTGAAAATCGAGGACGACCGGATCGTCGCCGTCGGCGGCCCCGACGAGGACGACGGCTCGGAGGTTCTCGACCTGGGGGACTCAATCCTGCTGCCCGGCCTGATGGATATGGAAGTCAACCTGTTGATGGGCGGGCGGGGCGAAAACCCCGGCCTCTCGCAGGTTCAGGATGACCCCCCGACCCGGGTGCTGCGCGCAGTGGGCAATTCCCGGCGCACGCTGCGCGCCGGCTTCACCACCGTGCGCAACCTGGGGCTTTTCGTCAAAACCGGTGGCTACCTGTTGGACGTAGCGTTGGCGAAGGCGATCGACGCCGGCTGGATCGAAGGACCACGCATCATTCCGGCCGGGCATGCGATCACCCCCACCGGCGGGCATCTCGATCCGACCATGTTCGCCGGATTCATGCCAGGGGCGCTGGAGTTGACTGTCGAGGAGGGTATCGCCAACGGGGTCGACGAGATCCGCAAGGCGGTGCGCTACCAGATCAAGCACGGCGCCCAGCTGATCAAGGTCTGCGTTTCCGGTGGCGTCATGTCGCTGACCGGAGAGGCAGGGGCGCAACACTATTCGGACGAGGAGTTGCGCGCGATCGTCGACGAGGCGCACCGGCGTGGGCTGCGCGTTGCCGCGCACACCCACGGCGCCGAGGCGGTCAAACACGCCGTGGCATGCGGTATCGACTGTATCGAGCACGGCTTTCTGATGGACGACGAAGCGATCCAGATGCTGGTCGATAACGACCGGTTCTTGGTCACCACCCGGCGGCTCGCACAGGCCATGGATGTCTCGAAGGCACCGAAAGAGTTGCAGGACAAGGCAGCCCAGATGTTCCCGAAAGCCGAGACCTCGATCAAGGCTGCGTATGAGGCCGGGGTGAAGATCGCTGTCGGGACCGACGCACCCGCCATCCCGCACGGGCGCAACGCCGATGAGCTCGTCACCCTGGTCGAATGGGGTATGCCGCCGCTGGCGGTATTGCGGGCAGCGACCATCGTGGCTGCCGATCTGATCAACGTCACCGACCGCGGTCGGCTCGCCGTGGGCCAGCTGGCCGATGTCATCGCCGTGCCCGGTGACCCCCTGCTGGACATTACAGTTACACAGGACGTAAGTTTTGTAATGAAAGGGGGTACGGTTTTCCGAAATGACCGAGCCAACAAGAACTGACGACCTCGTCGACATCCAACAGCTCCTCGCCAAGTATGCGGTCACCATCACCCAGGGGGACATCGAGGGTTTGGTATCGGTGTTCACCCCCGACGGCACCTACAGCGCCTTCGGTGAAACCTATGCACTGGACCGCTTTCCGGTGCTCGTCGAAGCCGCACCCAAAGGCCTGTTCATGACCGGTACCGCGCTCATCGAGCTCGACCCGGACAGCCCCGACGCGGCGTCGGGCACCCAGCCACTGTGCTTCATCGAGCACTCCCAGCACGATATGCGCATCGGCTACTACCGCGATACGTACCTCCGCACCACCGAAGGGTGGCGGCTCAAGACGCGGGCCATGACGTTCATCCGCCGCAGCGGCGAGCACGATCACGGCCGTCCGCACGCCATCGGACGCCCGAGTGCATGACTGAACCACTGTCGGTCGCAGAGTTCCGGACACAGTTGGTGGCCTGGCTCGATGAAAACGATCTCACCCCACCCCCGGGAGACCATTCCCTCGACGCCCACCACGCGCAGCACTCCCGGGTGCTGGGCGCGCTCTACGACGCTGGCTGGATGCGTTGGGGCTGGCCCGAATCCGCGGGCGGTCTCGGTGGGCCGATGATCCTGCGCGCGATCGTCGGCGAAGAAGTCGTCGGTCGCGGCCTCGACGATCCCGGCCCTTATTCGATGCTCGAGGTGCTGACGCCGACGATGATCGACTACGCCCGACCGGAACTTGCCGAAGAAATGGTGCCGCGGTTGCTATCCGGTCGTGAAACCTGGTGCCAGGGCTTCTCCGAACCAGGCTCGGGAAGCGATCTCGCCTCGCTGACCACCAAGGCCACGCAGCACGGAGACACGTGGGTGATCAACGGCCAGAAGGTGTGGACCAGCTTCGCGCAGTACGCGACGCGGTGTGTCCTGCTCACCCGGACCGGAGAGCCGGGAACCCCCAACCACCAGTCGATCACGGCGTTCTTCGTCGATATGGACACCCCGGGAATCACTGTCTCGCCCTTGCGCACCATGCACGGTGTCGACGAATTCTGCGAGGTGTACTTCGATGATGTCGAGGTACCTGCCGATCGCATGCTCGGCAATGTCGGCGACGGTTGGCAGCTGGCGATGGACCTGCTGCCCTACGAACGCTCGACGTGCTTCTGGCAGCGCATCGCGTATCTGTACTCCCGGCTCGATTCGCTGATCGACGCGGTCAAAAGCGAACTCGGCCCGGCCGCCGACGCCGACCTGGGTACTGCGTATCTGGCTCTGCACACACTGCGTTGCCGCTCACGAGCCACCCAGCTGCGGCTGGCCGACGGCGCCAAGCTGGGTCCGGATACCTCGATCGACAAAGTGCTGCTGGCCAGCGCCGAACAACAGCTCTACGACACCACACGCGACCTCTTACCGGGCGCCATTGAACTGCAGGACACCAGCTGGCGCACCGAGTTCCTGTACTCGCGATCGGCCACCATCTACGGAGGCACCGCGGAAATACAGCGCAACATCATCGCCCGCCGTCTGCTCGATCTCGGGAAGGAGTGACGATGGATCCCGAGTCACTGGCACTGCTCGAAGACAGCCTGCGCAAGACCATGCTGTCGATCTCCGGCGTCGAACTTGACGCGGCACTGGCCGATATGGGCTGGGTCGACATGCTTTCCGATATGCCCGAGGTGGCGATACCCCTGGTGTTCCGGTTGCTGGGCGAAACAGGTTCGCATGCCTCGATTCTCAATGACGTCGTCCTACAGTCGTCCCGACGCCCGCCTGGCGGCATTCCCGCGCTGCCCTACGCCGGCGGAATCCAGGTGATCTGGGAACGGGTCGCCGAGGATGAAGCAGCGAAGTGGGTTCTCGAGGATTCCACAGAACTCAACGTGCTCGGCGGGTTGCCGCTACGCCGGGTGGACGAGGGTGATCTGCTGCGCCTGGCCGAGGCGCGCCGCGCCCTGGGCTGGTGGTTGGTCGGTAGCTCGCGCGCCATGCTCGCACTGGCCCGTCAGCACGCCCTGGACCGTGAGCAGTTCGGTCGACCGATCGCGGGATTCCAGGCAATCCGGCACAGGCTGGCCGAGACACTGATTGCCATCGAAGGCGCCGAGGCGACACTGAGCTTGCCCGGTGCGGCCAACAATGACCTCACCGCGCTGCTGGCCAAGGCTGCAGCGGGTAAGGCCGCTCTGACGACGGCCAAACATTGCCAACAGGTGCTCGGCGGGATCGGCTTCACTGCCGAGCATGACCTGCACCGTCATATCGAACGGGTGTTGGTGCTGGACGGATTACTAGGCAGCGCAAGAGAACTCACTCGCAAGGCCGGCGCGGGACTGCGAGCCCGCGGCTCGGCACCGAGGTTGGCCGAGCTCTAGAAACGGGCGTCAGCCTCGGGGCAGGCCGAGCACCCGCTGGGCGATGATGCCCCGTTGGATCTCCGAGGTGCCACCCGCGATGGTCCCGCCGAAGCTGCGGGCATACCTCTCGAACCAGCTCACCGACGTCGCGTCCTCACCGAATGGCGCGTAGGCGGCCGTCAGTGCGGGATGGGACAGGCCATCAACACCGGCGGCCGTCAACGCGTGTTCACTGGCAACCTGAACCGCCTCGGCGCCAAGCAATTTCAATATCGACAGCGAAGGCACATCCTGCTCACCCCGTGCCTCACGCGCCAGTGCTGCCGAGCCGAGTAGCCGCAGCGCGTAAGCGTCCATGACCAGCGTCGCGTACTGGTCCCGCTCGATGGTTCCCGACGGGCGGAAGTCGGCTACCAGATCGTCGAGCCGGTCAGCGAACATCAGCCACAGCAGGGTGCGCTCGTGACCGAGTGAGCCGTTGGCCACCCCCCACCCACCGTGCAGCGGTCCGATCAGATTCTCCGCGGGCACCTTCGCATCGGAGAAGAAGACCTCGTTGAAGTCCAGATCATCGCGGTCACAGATCGACGCGAACGGCCGACAGACCACACCTTGGGTGTCCGTGGGGATGACCAGAACGCTGATGCCCTTATGTTTGGGGGCATCGGGATCGGTGCGGACGAACGCCAAGATCAGATCGGCGTCGTGGGCGCCCGATGTCCAGACTTTCTGGCCGTTGACGACAAAGTGGTCACCCTCCAGTACTGCGGCCGTCCGCAGTGACGCCAGGTCCGATCCCGCACCGGGCTCACTCATCCCGAGCGCCGCGGTCATCTCGGCCCGCAGAATGGGCACCGCCCAGCGGTGCTTTTGTTCCTCGGTACCGAACGACAGCAGCGAAGCGGCGATGATGCCGACACCCTGCGGGTTGAAGCTCTGGTAGATCTTGCGCTTCGAGAGCTCCTCGAGGTGGACGAACTGCTGCAGGATGGTCGCGTTGCGACCGCCGAATTCCGGTGGATTTCCGGGTAGCAGCCAGCCGTGATCGAACTGCAGACGCTGCCACTGCCGCGCCCATTCGGGTACGTCCGCAGTCGACCCGGACCGCTCGACGGCGACGTTTGCATCAGGCAGGTGCTCATCAAGGAACGCGGCGAACTCGGCGCGGAACGCCTCGACGTCGGCATCGAAGGTCAATTGCACTGGATTCTCCTCACTTCTCGCCGCTACCAGCCAGCGACTGCTCTGCGATCAGTGCGCGGTGGTGGGCGGCGCCACCAAGTAGCAGATCACCCGCCTTGGCCCGCTTGAGCGCGAACTGGACATCGTTCTCCCAGGTGAAGCCCATCGCCCCGAAGAGTTGCAGACCGTGGCGGAAGACCACTGACTGGCACTCCCCTGCCGAGGCCTTGGCCATCGATGAGGCCAACCGGCGGCGCGGGTCATCGGCGGCAATGGTCAAAGCGGCGAAATAGGACAGCGCCCTGGCCCGTTCGATGGCGATGTGCATGTCGGCGGCCTTGTGCTGCACGGCCTGAAACGACCCGATCGGCACACCGAACTGTTTCCTGTCACGGACGTGGTCGAGCACCAGGTCCAGAACACGCTGGCACGCACCGACGATGGTCAACGCCATCCCCGTCAGAGCAAGGTCGTAGGCACGCTTGGCATCGGCGGCCGCGATGCGCTCGCGGTGCCCCACCTCCACACCGGCGAACGTCACCTCGGCGACGTGCATCACCGGGTCGAAAACAGACACCCGGCGCGCTGAAACCTGTTCAGCAGCAACGATAAAGACACCCGCCGGGGTGACCACCGCGAGACGGTCCGCCCGGTCACCGTCCAGCACGTGCCTGGCGGTGCCGTCGAGGATCCAGCCCTGCCCCGACCGGGCGGCGGTGACGCCCTGATAGACCGCCGAGCCACAGAGGGCGGGGTCGGCATGGCCCGGCGCCAGCGGCGTGAACTGCGTCAGCGTGGCCAGAAATGGCGTCGGGTCGGTGGCTCGACCGAGTTCCTCGATCAAAATGCCGAGCTCGACCGCTTCGGCTGCATCGGTCAGCTCTGTCCAGCCCATGTCGACATAGGTGCGCCACAGCTGCGCCGGCTCGCCCGCGGCGTCCTGATCCTCAGCGATCCGGCGGACCAATGACGCCGGGCACTCCTTCGCCGCCGCATCGCGCACGGTGTCGCGCCAGAATCGTTGATCGGAATCGAGCTCTAACAGCATCGCGGCACCTCACGCTTTACGGCTTGCTTTTCGATCTGGAGAATAACATTCTCGCACGGCGAAAGTGGTGATCTCAAAAAGCACTCGCCCGGTCTCCCGTGGAGACCCAATGTCGCTCTGTTCTCCGGTACAGTTCATCCATGTCTCTTAACGCGGGCTCTGCAACCAGCCGGACGTCGGGCCGCCGGTGAGCAGCCCCAGCGAAGAACCGGCGTGGAAACAACGCGCTGTCGAACGCTCCATCAAGACCGCCAAGTTGCGCGCCGCGCAGCGGGTGCAGCGCTTCCTGGACGCGGCCCAGGCGATCATCACCGAAAAGGGCAGCACCGATTTCACGGTGCAGGAAGTCGTCGATCGCTCACGGCAGTCGTTACGCAGTTTCTATCTGCAGTTCGACGGCAAGCATGAACTCCTGCTCGCCTTGTTCGAAGATGCACTGAGCCGCGCAGCGGACCAGATTCGGGCGGCTGTCGCAGGCCACGAGGATCCGCTCGAGCGGCTCAAGGTGGCAATTGAGTTGCTGTTCGAGCTATCTCGACCCGATCCCACCGCCAAGCGGCCGCTGTTCACCGACTTCGCGCCCCAGCTGCTCATCTCCCATCCCACTGAGGTCCGGGTGGCGCACGCACCCGTCATCGCGCTGTTCTCCGAACTCATGGAAGCTGCCTACGCGGCAGGTTGCCTGCGCGAAGGCGTCACGCCGAAACGGATGGCGGTGATGACGATGCAGACGGTGATGTTCACCGCGCAGTCGAGCACGCCCACCGACGAAGATGTCGCGCATCCGATCACGGCCGACGAAGTGTGGACGTTCTGCGCTCAAGGATTTGCCGCCAAATAGTCCAAGAATTGCATTCTCCACCCGCAAGAACATCGCTTACACTCAGCGGATGCCGGATCTCTGGAGCGATTTACTGTCCTGCCTGGACTTGAGTCCGGTTTCCGGTAAGGACGACGGGATCGCCCTCTCCTTCGAAGGCGCCAACCAAAAACTCGAGTATCACCGGGTGTTCGGCGGACAGATCCTGGGCCAATTCATCGAAGCAGCGCGCGCGACGTGTCCCGAGAAATCGGTGAAATCCGTGCACACCCTATTCCCCCGCGAGGGTAGAGCCGACGAGCCGATCGTCTATGAAGTACGGGTTGCGCACGAAGGCCGGACCTTCGCCACGTTATCGATCACCGCCAGCCAGTCCTCAGGTGTCGTCGCCACGGCATCGGTCTCCATGCACGTCGCCGAGGAGGGTCGCGAGCACCAGGAGATCGCCGCGGTGCCCCCACCGCTCGGGCCGGAGCACACGCTGACCATCGACATGATTCCCTGGGAGGTCAGGGCAAGCGATGACCTCAACGACGATGCCGCCGCGACGCCGCAGTTTTCACTGTGGATGCGCACCCCCGATGTCGACCCTGCCCTGGCGCCCGCACTGACCGCCTACGCCACCGATCTCACGCTGATCGGAACGGCACTGCGCCCGGTTGATGGGGTGAACCAGCGCGGTAACGGGACCACCTTCACCTCCGCGGTCACCTCGCACACGCTGTGGTTTCACCGGCCGTTCCGGACCGACCAGTGGCTACTGCTGCGCCAGCACAGCCCGATCCTGGCCCACGGCCGCACCTTCGGGCGCGGTGACGTGCTCACCGAGGGCGGCGCCCTTGTCGCCTCCTACGCCCAGGAGGCGCTGGTGCGGTTCCGCAATTCGGAGCGCCCGTAAGACCTCAAACTCCCTGTTGCCCAACGGCACGAGACCACTTCGGGTTGTGCAGTGGGCCACCGGGTCGTCAACGCGGTAGCCGCGGTCTGTGCAGCAGCGCCTGGGATCCGCACCACCTCAGATTTGCCACAGATCATCGCGTCGCCGGGCTGAGTCGGCCTGCGTCTCGGTCAACTACCGCTCGCCCAACAACTTTTCGGCGGCGGCGTATGCGTCGCTGCCCCCGTCTGCCACGGCGGCGGCCAGTCGGTCGAGATCGGGATGGCGCTGCAACCGGGATTGGGCCAGGGACAGAATCTGGGCCCTGGCCCGGGCCGTGCGGCGGGCCGGGGTGTCGGTACGCCGGTGCGCGGCGATCGCCTCCACCACCTCGTCGATTCCATCACCCTGTGAGGCAACGAGTTTGAGGATCGGGGCAGGTGTCTCGGCACGCAGATCGCGGACGGTCTGATCGGCGCCGTCACGATCGGCCTTGTTGACGATCACCAGATCGGCGACCTCGAGCAGGCCGGCTTTCGCGGCCTGGATCGCGTCACCGGCGCCGGGGTTGAGGATGACGACTGTCGGATCGGCGACGGCTGCGATCTCGATCTCGGACTGACCGACCCCGACCGTCTCGATCAGGACGAGGTCGTAGGACAGCGCGCCGAGTAGCCGGATGGCGGCGGGGACCGCGGCGGCCAATCCCCCGAGGTGTCCCCTGCTGGCCACCGAACGAATCAGGACGTCGGAGTCGTTGATATGCGCGGCCATCCGGATCCGATCACCGAGAAGCGCACCCCCGCTGTAGGGCGATGACGGATCGACGGCAAGCACCGCGACCCGCAGCCCGCGTTGGCGATAGGCGGTCACCAGCACCGCTATCGTCGTCGATTTGCCGGCGCCCGGTGGCCCGGTGATACCGATGACCTGGACGTCGGTCGGCCCGATATGAGCCAGCACGTCATCCCGGCGTGAGCTTTCGACCAGACTCAGCAATCGACCCGCCGCGCGCGTCGATCCGTTGCGCGCGGCACTGATGAGTTCGGCAATATCGTCTGTCATCGTCGTCAGGATTATCCCCGCCTGGTCCGCACCGGAGTGCAGTCTGCACTCACAGCTATGAGAATAGTATTCTCATAGCTTGAGAGTGGCAGTTGCAAGAAGGGAAACAGGATGCAAACCAGTGGGAACTCCGCAATTGTCGTCGGTGGCGCCGGCGGGCTCGGCGAAGCGACCGTGCGACGACTCCATGGCGCGGGTGCCAAAGTGGTGGTCGCCGATATGGCCGACGATAAGGGCAAGGCGCTCGAAGCCGAGCTGGGCGTGCGATATGTGCGCACCGACGCCACCAGCGAGGAGAGCGTCAATGCCGCCATCGCCGAGGCGGAATCGCTTGGGCCGTTGCGTATCTCGGTTGACACCCACGGCGGCCCGGCGAGCGGGGGCCGCCTCGTCGGCAAAGACGGCAGCCCATTGGACCTCGAGGGTTTCAAGACCACCATCACGTTCTATCTGACGGCAGTCTTCAACGTGATGCGCCTGTCCGCTGCCGCCATCGCCAAGCAGGAACCGCTCGACGAGGGCGGGCGCGGGGTCATCATCAATACCGCGTCGATTGCCGGTTACGAAGGTCAGGTCGGTCAGGTGCCTTATTCGGCAGCCAAGGGCGGCGTGATCGGCATGACGCTGGTCGCGGCACGCGATCTGTCCCCCTTGGGCATCCGGGTCGTGACGATCGCCCCCGGCACCATCAACACCCCCGCGTACGGCAAGGCTGCCGATCAGTTGGAGGCGTACTGGGCACCTCAGGTGCCGTTCCCCAAACGAATGGGACGTTCGACCGAGTACGCCACGCTCGCGGCGTCGATCATCGACAACGACTACCTCAACGGCGAGGTCATCCGGCTCGACGGTGGCCTGCGCTTTCCACCCCGATGACCTGAAACTCCACACATCACCCTTTGGCGACCAGACCGTCAACGATTGTGTTGAAGTCTGCGGTGCCGAACGAGACGTACTCCGCAAGGTTGGCGTAGTCCAGCGACGCCATCACCGAACGCTCCAGTTGAATATTCATCAGCCGCTTGGTGCTCTCGACGGCTTGCTGCGGCAGCTCCAGGATCTTCTTCGCACAGGCGATCGCCTCGGTCAGCGGATCGGCGACCACATGGTTGGCCAAGCCGAGTTCGACGGCGCGCTGGGCTTTGATCCGCACGCCGGTCAGCGCAAATTCCTTGGCCTGCAACAGGCTGATCTGCGACGGCCACACCAGCGGCCCGCCATCGGCGGCCACCAGACCGATCTGCACATGGGGATCACTGAAGAACGCGGTCTCGGCCATATAGACGATATCGCTCAACGCGGCCAGGCTGCAGCCCAAACCGACGGCCGGGCCGTTGACCGCGGCGATCAGCGGTACCCGGCACCGGACCATGCCGATGACGAGGTCGCGGCCGTGCTTGATGGTCTTGACGCGCAGGGCCTCATCGCGACGCAGTTCGTCGAGATAGGTGAAGTCACCGCCGGCCGAAAAGGCCCGGCCCGCACCGGTGATCACCGCCGCCCGCGCACCGGCATCCTCGTTGATCTCACCCCACACCTTGGCCAGGCCCACGTGTAACGCGTCGTTGACGGCGTTGAGTTCGTCGGGCCTGTTGAGTGTGATGATGCGCAGCGCGCCGTCGGCCGTGACGTCGATTTCGGCAGGCATGTCATACATGGTCAGACTCCAAGTCCCAGAATTCGTGCAGCGATGATGTTCTTCTGAATTTGCGATGTTCCGCCCATGACGCTCTGCGCACGGCTGTAGAGGTAGTCGCCGAGGGTCTCGGCATCGCGAGTTCCATTGACCGCCAGCACCGCATGTCCGACCGATTGTTCGGCCCAGGTCATCAGCAACTTGTCGATCGAGCCCTCCGAACCGTGGGAAATCCCGTCGAGCTGCTCAGACAGCCGGCGCTGCACATGGCGGGTGAGCATCTCGGTTTCGACGGCAGCCCAGGCCAATTCGTCGGGCACCCGAGCACCCTCGTCGATCTTGCCGAGCAACTTGTGCACTGTCTTGCCGTACCGAGCGGCGAAGCCCAGCGTCGACGGTTCCCGTTCATGACCGACCACCGTCATCGCCAGCGGCCACCCCTCGCCAGGGCTGCCCACCATCTGATCGGCAGGTACCGTCGCACCGTCGAAGGACACCTGACCGAACTCTTTGGTCACCCCGCTGATCATCTTCAGTGGGCGTTGTTCGATTCCTGGCTGGTGCATCGAGATGATGAAGGCCGAAATTCCTTTGTGCCGCTTGACATTCGGATCGGTACGGGCCAGCAGTAGACACCAGTCGGCGTCGTCGGAGTAGCTGGTCCAGATCTTGTGTCCGTTGATGATGTAGGTATCTCCGTCGCGCACCGCCGTGGTGGTCAGCGACGCGAGGTCCGAACCCGCACCGGGCTCACTGAAGCCCTGGCAATACCGCTCGGTGCCGTTGATCATGCCGGGCAGGAATCGTTGCTGGATTTGCTTGCTGCCGTGCCTGCCCAGCCCGGTCACCAGGTAGCCCAAGCTCGGGCGGGCCGGTGCACCAGCGCGGGTCAGCTCCTCGTCGAGGATCACGTCATAGACCGGAGGCAGATCCTGGCCGCCGTACTCACGCGGCCACGACAACCCGAAAAAGCCACCCTCGTACAGGGCACGGTGCCAATCCCCTGCCTTGGCCCAGTATTCGTCCCCGGAGGTGGGAAATTCTCCCGCATGCTCGGAGAGCCAGGCGCGCAACCGATTCCGGAAGGCGGCTTCGTCCGGCGAATCACGAAAGTCCAAGATCGATCTCCTCCAGCTTGACGGGCAGAAGTTCAGTCACGGTCAGCGCGCGACGCAGATAGATATGCGCCAGGCACTCCCAGGTGTTGCCGATACCGCCGTGCACCTGGATCGAGGTCTCACATGCGGTGCGGGCGGTGCGGGCACAGTAGACCTTAGCGATCTGGGCCGCCCGCACGGCCGCCGCGGGCGCCAGTTCGTCGACCGCCCATGCGGCGTAGCGCAACACACTCACCGATCCTTCGATCAGAGCCGCACTTTCAGCGAGCAGGTGCGCGACGGCCTGGTATGAGCCGATCGTCTTTCCGTACTGCGCACGGATTTTCGCATAGTCAGTGGCCAGCGCGAGCGCACCGCGCGAAACTCCGACCAGATCCGCGGCGGTGGCGACCAGCGCCAACGCATACCACCGGTTCGCGGCGTCACCGTCCAGCTCGCCGAGCACCGCGGGTGCGGAGGCGACGGCGGCAACGGAGCGACTGAGGTCAACACCGCACTGCGCCTCGTGGAGATCGACTCCCAGAATGCTGTTACCGCGCAGCGCAACTGCGCTTCGATAGCCTCTGGCGTCGATCGCCTCACCATCGACGGCGATCGTCGCAGGCCCCTGAGCGCCGACGTGCCGGATCAGGTCGTCGGCGAGCACCGGGCCGAGGAACGGCGCATCCACCAGCCCGCGGCCGAACTCCTCGACGACGATCGCCACCTCGACACCCGATGCCTCGTCGGAGCGTAGTGAACGCCAGCCGGTGGCCTCAATCTGCTTGTCCAGCCGGGCGATCCGACTCTCGTCGGCAAGATCGGCGACAGAACCTGGGCCGAGGTCGTCGGCCAATTTGGCGGCCGCATCCCGCAGTTGCTGTTGTTCAGTGGTCAGACGTACATCCATGGCGCTCCTTCAGCACGCGACGCAATACCTTGCCCGAGGGCAGGCGGGGAATTTCTTCGACGAACACGATGTGGCTGGGGCGTTTGTACGATGCCAGTCGTTCGCCGACCAGTTCGATGAGCTCGGTGTCCGCCGGGGTGCCGACGGCGCCGTGCAGGGCGACCGCCGCCACCACCGCCTCGCCGTCGACCTCGTGCGGTACGCCGAACACCGCGCAGTCCCGCACCGCCGGATGACCGTGCAGGACGGCCTCGACCTCGGCGGGCGCGACCTGGAAGCCGCGCACCTTGATCATCTCTTTGGCCCGGTCGGTGATGCGCAACCAACCGTCGGCGTCCAGATATCCGACATCACCGGTGCGGTACCAGCCGTCGTGAAAAGCGCTCTCCGACTCGGCTTCCGGCAGATACCCCGCCATCACCGAATTGGACCGCGCTTCGATTTCACCGGCGTCACCCGCCGGTAGTGGATCACCTGTTTCCAGTGACACCACCCGCAGGCGCACACCGGGCACGGCGCGGCCGACATTGTCCAGCCGGGCACCGGCGATCTCATTACAGGCCAGCACCGGCAACTCACTGGCGCCGTAGGCGGTGACCCAGGTGACCCCGGTCCGCCGGGTGACGGTCTCGGCCACGCTGACGGTCACCGGCGTCGCGCACCACATGATGTAGCGCAACGAGGACAGGTCGTAGTTCTCCAGCTCCGGGTGTGACGCGATCGCCAGCGCAATGGGCGCGGCGGCCATCTCGACGGTGATCCGATCGGATTCGATATGTGCGAGCAATTGGTCGATATCGAAGCGACGGTGCAGTCGCAGCCAGCCGCCGGTTGCCAGCACGGTGGCGATATTGAGCAGCCCGAGGATATGGCTCGGCGGGGTGGCGATCTGCAGACGGTCCGCAGGCCCCAGCTGTAGGGCCGCGCCCCAGTGGCCGACGGCAGCGGCGAACCCGCCGTGGGTATGCCGAACGGCCTTGGGCATACCGGTGGTGCCCGAACTGAACACCAGCACGGCATCGTCGGCGGGATTCGGCACCTGCCCGACGGCAGCCGAGGCGGAGGCGATCGGCTCATCGAGATCCAGCATCGGCATCAGCGCGGCCAACAGCGCCTGATCCCCAACCGCGTGCTCGGGATGGGTGAGTGCCAGCGCATGCTCTAGTTCGGCACGCTTCCACGACGAACTGAGCAGCACCACAGCGGCGCCCAGTTGCCAGATGGCGTACAACGCGATGACGAACTCCGGCCGGTTCGAGGACATCAGGGCGACGCGCTGCCCGCGGGTCACGCCGCGCCGGCTCAGCGTGTGGGCGAGCCCGTCGATGAGCGCGGCCAATTCGGAGCGGCGATACTGGCGGTTCTCGAAAGCCAAGACGTAGGGATCAGCATCGGTACGCCCCAGGTCAACCTGAGACGCAGGTTCGGCTGATGGTGATGACGCGGAGAACATTTCACAAGGATCCTATCGGTAGTGAGAACTATATTCTCACTGGGGTAGAATTGACATACCAGTTTCAAGGAGGCGCGGTGACTGCACCAATGTCCGGATCGACGTCCACCGACGCTGCACCCACTGCAGCGACCGTGACGATCCAGCTCGACGGGAAGACCGTGGTGACTGCGCTCCGCCCTGGCGACACCCTGCTGGAGATCGCCAGGCAGGCGGGAATGGCACCACCCTTCTCCTGCGAAGCGGGTAACTGCGGTACGTGCATGGCCAAGGTGACCGAGGGTTCGGCGACCATGCGGGTCAACGACGCACTGGACGACGACGAAGTCGACGAGGGCTATGTGCTGACGTGCCAAGCCACCCCCGACGGTCCATTGACGGTCAGCTACGACGAGTGAGCCGGTAGCGCGCCATGCTCCCCCAGTCGAGGGGGTGGCCGGTAGTCCGGCCGATAACCGTCGACGCGGATGGAACTGCCCACCAGCCGAAAATCCCCTGCCGACACGATGGCCTCCGGGGTGGCCTCCAATGCCTCCGGTAGCGTCCGCACGGCAGCTGCCGGGATGCCCAACGCACGCAGCCGGGTCTCCCAGCCGATGGCGGTGTCCTGGGCCAGCGCCGAAGACACCACCGCCAGTACTTCATCGCGGTGCGCCGCCCGTTCAGCCATCGTGGCGAAGCCGGTCACACCGGCCTCGGCCGAAAACAGCCGCCAGAATGCGTCATGGGTGACAAACAGTGCCAGGTAGCCGTCGGCCGTCGGAAAAAGCTGCGCCGGAACGTAATACGAATGCGCTCCGTTTGGATAGCGTTGCGGCTCGATACCGTCGTTGAGATAGGCCGCGGCCCGGTAGTTCAACTGGGAGAGCATCACATCACGGAGCGAAACGTCCACCTGGCCACCGGTACCGGAGAGGATCTGCGCGAGCAGACCTAGCGCTGCGGTCAGTCCGGTGGAGTTATCGGCCGACGAGTAGCCCGGCAGGGTCGGCGCACTGTCGGGATCGCCGGTGAGCATGGCGATCCCGGTGCTGGCCTGCACGATGTAGTCGAAGGCGGGGTCATCACCCCCGTACAACCCGAACCCGGTGATCGCCACGCAGACGATCTTGGGATTGAACTGCTGCAGTCGTTGATAGGTCAGCCCGAGCTTGTGGATGGCGGACGGTTTCAGATTCACCAGCAGCGCATGAGATTCCGCAACGAGTTCGCCAAGACGGCGCTGCCCTTCCTCTCCTGCGAGATCAAGGCAGATGCTGCGTTTCCCACGGTTGAGGCTGGCGAAGTAGCTGTCGCTGACCTGACGCGAGATATCCCCCGTCGCGGGCTCGATCTTGGTGACCTCGGCGCCGAGATCGGCCAGCATCATGGTGGCGTACGGGCCGGCCAGCATGGTGCCGACCTCGAGCACCCGGATACCGGCGAGCGGACCGGGCGTGCTCACTGGACTGCCTTCGCCAGTTCCCCGATCACATCCCTGGTGCGGTACTTCGACGCCACCAGCTCGTCGCGGGTGTCCCCGATCGGCAACAGGCGCACCGACAGATCGGTGACACCGGCATCGGCAAAAGCTTTGAACCGGGCCAGGATTGATTCCTCGTCACCGGCGGCACAGAGATCCCCCACATTGCGGGCATCCCCGCGATCCAGCAGACGCTGATAGTTGGGCGAGGTCTCGGCCTCGGCCAGGATCCGGTTGGCCCGTTCCTTGGCGGCGTCAATCTCGGAGTTGGCGCACAGGCAGACCGGGATACCGGCGACGATGCGCGGAGCGGGTCGTCCGACATCGGCAGCAGCCTTGTTGATGCGTGGCGCGATGTGGTCACCGATCGCTCGCTCATCGGCCATCCACAACACGGTGCCGTCGGCGAGTTCGCCCGCGATCTGCAACATCACCGGTCCCAGCGCCGCCACCAAGACCGGCATCGGCGTCTCCGCGCCGAGGGCGGTCGGGTTGTGCACGGTAAATGACGCGTTCTGGACGTCAACCGCGCCAGGACCAGCGGTAGCGGCGTTGAGCACCTCGAGATAGTCGCGGGTGTAGGCGGCCGGCTTTTCGTAGGGGATGCCGAGCATGTCGCGCACAATCCAATGGTGCGACGGCCCGACGCCGAGCGCCAGCCGGCCCCCACTGCCGGCATGGACCGAAAGTGCCTGGCGGGCAAGGGCGATCGGATGCTGGGCCTGCAGCGGCACCACAGCGGTGCCGAGCTCGATTCGGCTGGTGCGACTACTCATCAGCGACACCATGGTCAACGCGTCGAAATCGTCGGGCACCTGCGGCATCCAGGCGGTGTCCAGCCCGGCGCCTTCTGCCCACTCGATATCGGAGAGCAATTTGGTGACCTTGCGGGTCATATCGCCCCGCTCGGCCCCAATCATCACGCCCAGTCTCATTTTCTCCCACCCCGCTTCGCCCACCCGAATCTCATTATTCGGCCACCTTTTCCGCCGTCAACGCCCGCACACCGGTGACCAAGTCGTCGAGCGGTGTGCCCGTCGGGAATACCGCCGCGGCACCCGCCGCCGTCAGCTTGGCCACATCGGCCTGGGGAATGGTGCCACCGACGACAACGGCGATATCGCCGGCGTCAGCGGCTTTCAATGCATCGACGACGCGAGTGGTCAACGCAACATGCGCGCCGGAGAGGATGCTCAGCCCGACAACGGCGACATCTTCCTGCAGGGCGATCGACACGATGTCCTCGATCCGCTGACGAATGCCGGTGTAGATCACCTCGAAGCCGGCGTCGCGCAAGGTGCGCGCAACGATCTTGGCTCCCCGGTCGTGGCCGTCGAGACCGGGTTTCGCCACCAGTATGCGTGCACTCACCTAGAACACTCTCCTTCTAGAAAACGACAGGCTGCTGGAACTCGCCCCAGACTGCTTTGAGGGTGGCCACCATCTCGCCGACCGTGCAGTAAGCACTGGCGCAGTCAATCAGCTTGTGCATCAGATTGTCATCTCCCTCAGCGGCTTTCGACAAAGCCGTCAGGGCCGCCGCCACTGCGGCCGGATCCCGTTCCGCCTTGACCTTGGACAGGCGTTTGAGCTGGAGATCGCGGCCGTGGGCGTCGAGCTCGTAGGTGTCGATATCCGGCGGCGGCTCGTCGACGACGAACTTGTTGACCCCGACCACCGGGCGCGCACCGGACTCGACGTCCTTGTGCATCTGGTAGGCCTCATCGGAGATCAGGCCCTGCAGGTAGCCGTCCTCGATACAACGCACCATGCCGCCGTGGTTCTCCAGATCGGCCATGATCTCGATGATCTTGGCTTCGGTCGCATCGGTCAGCGCCTCGACAAAGTACGACCCACCCAACGGATCGGCCACCCGGGTCACCCCGGTCTCATAGGCCAGGATCTGCTGGGTGCGCAACGCCAGCGTCGCGGATTCCTCACTGGGCAGCGCGAACGGCTCGTCCCAGGCCGCGGTGAACATCGACTGCACGCCGCCGAGCACGGAAGCCATTGCCTCATAAGCGATCCGGACAACGTTGTTCTGGGCCTGCGGGGCATACAACGAGGCACCGCCGGATACGCAGCCGAACCTGAACATCGACGCCTTATCGCTACTCGAGCCGTAGCGCTCCCGCACGATCGTCGCCCAACGGCGGCGGCCGGCGCGGTATTTGGCGATTTCCTCGAAGAAGTCGCCGTGGGTGTAGAAAAAGAACGAGATCTGCGGGGCAAACTGGTCGATGGTCATCCGGCCACGCTCGACGACGGTGTCGCAGTAGGTGACCCCGTCGGCAAGCGTGAAGGCCATTTCCTGGACGGCATTTGCCCCGGCATCACGGAAGTGCGCGCCCGCCACCGAGATCGCATTGAAACGGGGAACTTCGGCGGCGCAGAACTCGATGGTGTCGGCGATGAGGCGCAGCGACGGCTCCGGCGGCCAGATCCAGGTACCGCGCGACGCATACTCCTTGAGGATGTCGTTTTGGATGGTGCCCGTCAGTTTGGCCCTTGGCACGCCTGCCTTCTCGGCGGCCGCGACGTAGAAGGCCAGCAGGATGGCCGCCGTTCCGTTGATGGTGAAGCTGGTGCTGATCGTGTCCAGCGGAATCCCGTCGAACAAGACTTCGGCGTCGGCCAGGGTGTCCACCGCGACACCGACCCGGCCGACCTCTTCGCCGAACTCGGCATCATCGGAGTCGTAACCGCACTGCGTCGGCAGGTCCAGCGCCACCGACAGTCCGGTGCCGCCCTGGTCGAGCAGGTAGCGGTAGCGCTGGTTGGATTCCTCGGCGGTGCCGAATCCGGAGTATTGGCGAAACGTCCAGAGCTTGCCGCGGTAGCCAGACGCGAAGTTGCCGCGGGTGAACGGATACGTGCCCGGGGGCGGTGGATCACCGTCGCGGCCTGCCGGGCCGTACACCGGCTCGACCGGGATGCCAGAAGAGGTCTGAGCTGTGTTGTCATGCTTGGGAGCCACGTGAACCACCCCGATAACGTACTTGCAAAAAAAGAGAATGCCAATACCATCCCTTGTTGGCGGACCACCGGGAGAGCCCGGCGGTGAATCGACGTATCCCGGGAGACCTATGGCGCAACAGAGCAGTTCCCTCACCGACCGCACCATGGTCATCTCCGGCGCCAGCCGCGGGATCGGCCTCGCGATCGCGATCGGGGCCGCCCGCCGGGGCGCCAACGTGGTGCTGTTGGCCAAGACCGCGGAGCCTCATCCCAAACTGAAGGGCACGGTCTACACCGCCGTCGAGGAGATCGAGGCCGCCGGCGGTCGGGCCGCCGCCGTGGTCGGCGATGTCCGCAAGGAAGAGGACGTGCAGCGCGCGGTCGATACGGCGATCGAACGGTTCGGCGGTGTGGATATCTGCGTCAACAACGCCAGTGCGATCGCCACCGAGGGAAGCGAAGAGCTGTCCGCCAAAAAGTACGACCTGATGCAGGACATCAACTGCCGTGGGACGTTTCTGCTGACCAGAGCGTGTTTACCTCATCTGCGCCGATCGTCGAACCCGCACATTCTGACCATCTCCCCACCGATCAATATGAACCCGCACTGGCTGGGCAGACACCCGTCCTACACGCTGTCCAAGTACGGGATGACGCTGCTCGGACTGGGCTGGGCTGCCGAGTTCGCCGACTCCGGTATCGCGTCGAACTGCCTGTGGCCCGAGACATACATCGCCACCGCGGCGGTGACCAGTCTGGCCGAGGGCAGCAGCCTTGCCGCGTCGTCGCGCAGCCCGGAAATCATGGCTGATGCGGCCGTGGAGATCCTCTGCCGGTCGGCCCGCGAAACCACCGGGCAGTGCTTCATCGACGCCGACCTTCTCATCGCCGCCGGAGTCACGGATCTGTCCGGTTACGGCGGCGGGGAACACCCGATTCCCGACCTGTTCCTCGATCCCCCAACCGCTACCGCCTGAGCGCGGCGCGGGATCCGGAGAATCGGCGCGACGATTCTCTGCGGAAATCATCATAGCGCTCAGCGAGAAGGTTATTCTCTTCCATGCGCACCTCCACGCCGGTCGCCGACGAGCACATCTCGGTACAGCGCAGCGGGCCGGCGCCAGCGGAGATCGATCAGATCCTGTCGGCTGCAGTGCGCGTGATGGCGAGGTCGGCGCCGGAGCCACCCAAGGTCAGTGACATCGTCGCGGAGGCCGGTACCTGCAACAAGGCGTTTTACCGGTACTTCAGCGGCAAGGACGACCTGCTACTGGCGGTGATGCAACGCGGTACCGCGATCGTCGCCGCCTCGCTGGAGGAGCAGATGAGTCGCGAACTCGACCCGGCGGTCAAGGTCGCCCGATGGGTCGAGGGATTGCTTGCGCAGGTTACCGACCCCCACCTGTTCAGCTTGTGCGCCGCGACGCTCGCCCAGATGTCGGCCAGTGCCCACCGGAAAGCCTCCGACGATGAGGTGATGGCACCCCTGCGCACGCTGCTCACCGCCCCGATCACGCAGATGGGCCGTCCCGCCCCTGACCGGGATGCCGACGCGGTGTTCCACGCCACGATGGGAACGTTGCGCCGCTACATCGGATCGGATCGACGGCCCCCGGTGGCCGATGTCGAGCATCTGGTGGCGTTCTGCCTCAGTGGTATCGGAGTCTCTGCCGGTGCCGGGGCGCGGGCTGGGTGAAACGGGCCAGTTCCACCGCCACCGGCGTGGCATTTCGGTACGCGGCCGGCGTCACCATCGCGCATATTCTCTCGGTCACCGAGGTGGTCTTCATCATGACCGCGTTGGGCCGAGAGACCACAGGCGCAGCGCACAGCATGTTCGACGGCGACAGCTCAGGGGTGATTCTCACGGTCGTCATCGCGGCCATCGTGGTCGTCGCGATGGGCAGCGTGGCGAATATCTGGCCGACGCTGCGCTGGTTCGTCGCCGGCGCGGATCCCACCCCGCCACAAGTGCGCTGGGCGATCGGTATCGGGCGGCGCCAGTCGCGGCTGCTGGTGATCACCTGGGTTGCCAGCGGCGCGGTGGTCGTATGGGTCAACCTCGACAGCGCTCTGGCGGTGGCGGTGCTGACCGCGCCCGCGATCTTCTTCGGCGCCACGGCGGCCATCTGTACCGCCCTGTTGCTGACCATGCGCACCCTTCGCCCGATCACGGCTGTTGCCACACCCATCATCGGAACCCGCGACACCGCACCCGGCGTGCTGGCTCGACTGCTGAGCATGTGGGTGTTGTGTTGCGCGCTGCCGAGTTTGGGGATCGCACTGTTGATCGCGACCAGGGCCACCGGCTGGCTGATCGACACATCGGCGTCGGTGGAAGTTCCCGTCCTGGTGCTCTCGCTGGTGGCCGTGTTGTGGGGATTGCGGGCCATCATTCTGGTGTCACGATCGATCTCCGATCCGATCCGCGAGGTCGTCGAGGCGATGACCGAGGTGGAACACGGCCATCTCGAACACACCGTCGATATTTACGAGCAGTCCGAAATCGGGCGGCTGCAAAGCGGATTCAACCGGATGGCGGCCGGGTTGCGAGAGCGGGACAGGCTTCAGGATCTGTTCGGCCGCAACGTCGGCGCCGATGTCGTGCGGCTGCTCGTCGATCGCGACGAGTCGCTTTACCGCGACGTGCGTGAGGTAGCGATCCTCTTCGTCGACCTCACCGGGTCCACCGAATTCGCAGCGAGTCGTCCACCGCAGGAGGTCGCCGACGTTCTCAACGACTTCTTTCAGACCGTTGTCACCGTTGTCGACAGTCACCGCGGGTTCGTCAACAAGTTTCAGGGTGACGCCGCACTCGCGCTGTTCGGGGCGCCGCTGCACAGCACCACTGCCGCAGAGGACGCCCTGGCGACCGCCCGTGAACTCGCCATCGACATGCGTCACCTGCCCGACCTCGATTTCGGGATCGGGGTATCCGCCGGCTCGGTCTTCGCCGGTTTCGTGGGTGCACTGAGCCGATTCGAGTACACCGTGATCGGTGATCCGGTCAACGAAGCGGCCCGGCTGGCGGACCGGGCCAAAGCAGCACCGCAGCGAATCCTGGCCTCCGGTGCGGTCATTGCCCGCGCCGCAGCGACGTCGGAAGCCACTCGCTGGTCCTCGGTGGGCTCGATAATGTTGCGTGGCCGTTCGGCACCGACTGACATCTCAGCGCCAATCGGGCAATGAGATCCACACCTTCACCGGACCAGGTTCTGAAATTACCGCCGGGGCGGTTGAGCCGGCGCCGACCGTCTTACTTCGCGGGCAAGAGCATGTCCTGCCAGGTCTTCGCACCCGAATTGCCCTCGGCCAGATCGGATTGCGTGTACTGCTTACCGTCGGGGCCGACGTAGGTGCCAGTCACTGGATCGTACGGGGCGGCCGGCAGTGCATCGGGCGCCGGGAGCGCGGCGGCCGCAGTCCCTGGCGGCAACTGCGGAATCGCCTGCCCGGACAGAGTGGCGTTCGGATCGCCCTTCCAGTTGAAACCATCGTTGAGCGGCACGTACTGCTCACCGGATTCGCACATCTTCACCGTCGGGGCCCGTTTGCCGATGACCGTCTCACAGGGGATATTGCGCGCACCACGGACATTGAACTGCGAATCCTGTGGCACCCGGCAATACAGATCCCCCGCCGCATGCTCGGGGTAGTCGACCTCAGTGGGGTTGCGCTGCTGCTGCGCCGGGATGAAACCCGTGGTGCAGGGTGGGGGCAGATTGATATTCAGGTTGAAGCTCAAGTACTCGCCACGGTAGGCCTGATTGGTGTTGGCGTTGGCCACGATACCGGCCTGGCTGGCGGAAATGGTTTGCGGAAACAGCACCAACAGCTGTTCGATATCGTCGCGGTAGGTGACACCCACCTGGCCGATACTGACCAGGTTCGCCATCATGATCGGCAACGTGGGCGTCACTCGGTCGATGAATTGCCGGACAGAATCCGCTGCGGCAGGACCATTGGTGAGGATCCCTCGCACGGCCGGATCATGCGTCTGCAGCTGATCTGTCACTGTCGCGATATTTGACGCCCAGGACTGGATGGCCGCCGAGGTGTCGGTCTGCGAATCCAACACCGGTTGCGCCTGGTCGATCAGCGAGATCAACGGGTCCAGGTTCTTCCTGGCATCGATCGCGAGATCGGAGCCGCCTTTGACTATCCGAGACAGCTCCGGCCCGAGACCGCCGACCGCAGTGTAAGACTCGTCGATCACGGTCTTGAGGTTGTCACGCGGGATCGCCTCCAGACCCCTGTTCGCAGCCGTCAGCAGTTTGTTGATATCGGGCGGCACCGAGGTATCGGCCAGTGGGATGACATCGCCGTCACGCAGTGGTGGCGCGTCCGCTGTGCGGGGTAACAACGCGACGTACTGCTCACCGATCGCGGACTGACTGTGCACCTCGGCCTTCAGATCAGAGGGGATGTCGATCCCGGACTTCAGCGACAGCACGGCCTGCACCCCGGTGTGGGTGAGCCCGACCGATTCCACCCGGCCCACCTCGGTACCGCGGTAGGTGACGTTGCCGCCGCTGTAGAGGCCACCGGTCTGCGGCAACTCCATGGTCACCGTGTAGCGCCCGACACCGAAGATCATCGCCGGCAGCTTCATGAAATGCAGTGTCATCAGCCCGACCGCGATGATCGCGATGATCGCGAACAGTGCGAGCTGGATCTTCATCTGCCTGTGCAGTCGCATCTAGGGCCCCTGATCAAAGCGATAGGGCGCGATCAGCGGATTGCCTCCGGTGTACGGGCTGGGGAACTGGCCGATGGTGCGTCCCCACTGCAATTCGAGCTCGGTGAGGTCGCCCTCCCACCGGGTGCCGGTGAAGAAACCGCTGTCGAGACGACTCAAGGTGAGGTCGACGATCGCCGTCAGGTTGGCGTAATCACCGCGTTGCCACTTCTCGATGGTCTCGTTGGGAAACGGGTAGGTGGGGATGAAGCTCAGTGATCTGGTCAGGCTGGGTCCCGCGTTCGCCAACGACTCCAGCACGGGCCCAATGTGTTTGAGTTCCTTGACCAGATTCTCTTTGGACTGGTTGACCGTGTCGACCGTCAGAGCACTGAATTGACCCAGCTTGTCGGCGGCCTCGATCAGATTGTCCTTTTCCTTGTTCAGCTCGGCGAGTGCCTCGGGGATGGTCGCCAGCGCACGATCGAGTACGGGTCGCTTCGCGGCGAACTTGCCGACGAAGTCGTTGAGACTTTCGGTGGCGGCGATGATGTCACCGGTCTGGTCGTTGAGGTCTCTGGTGAAGATGTCCAGCTGCTGGATCATGCTGCGCAGATCGTTCTCGCGACCGCGGAACGCGGTGCTGAATGCCTCGGTGATGTCCTGCACCTGGCCCAGTCCGCCACCGTTGAGGACCATCGACAGCGCGGCCAGTGTCTGTTCGGTACTGGGAAACGCTGCGCCATGCGATAACTCGATAAGCGATCCGTTGTGCAGCCTGCCCTGGGGTGCCTCGTCGGTCGGTGGCGCCAACTCGATGTGCAGAGAGCCCAGCAGGCTGGTCAAGCCGATCTTGGCAATCGCATTCGCGGGTAGGTTCACATCGCCGTTGAGCCGCATGGTGACCAGGGCGTGCCAGCCTTGGCGTTCAATCTTGGTGACGGCGCCGACCTCGACATCGGTGACCCGCACCCGGGAGTTCGGCTGAATATTGTTGACATCCGGCATCTGGGCGGAGATCACAAACGAACCGTCGCCGCCGCCCTGTGTGCCGGGCATCGGCAACGAGTTCAGTCCGCGCCATTGACAACCCGATATCCCAACCAGGACAGCCAGACTCACCAGCATGGCTGGTGAGCGGCGCAGCCACCGTCGAATCACCGGCCACCGCCCGCGGGCACCATCAGGCCGGGCAGACCCGCGGCGGGATCGGTACTCACCGATTGATCTGGAGGGCTTGTCGATTCGGCCGCCAGTGCTGCCGGCAGCTGCGCCGGAGCGGGCGGGACGAAGTCCGGTCGCAACCACGGCTCGCTGTAGGTGACCTCGTTGGGTCGGGCCTCGGCACCGACGAATAAGTTCTCCCCCAGCGGCGGGAAGTTGAACTGGCGGTTCTTCACGATCGGTGCCAGGTACTGGACACAGAGCTTCGACGACTGTTCGGCATTCAACCGGGAGGCGGCCTGGATGGCACCGCAGATGAAGCTGATCGGGTTGGCAAAGTTGTTGACCGCCAAGGCTCCCGTCAAGGACCCGTTGGCCGGCTCGTAGATGCTGTAGAAGTTCGCGATGGTGCTCGGCGCGACGTGCAACGTCTGCTTGATGTCATCGAGGCTGGCGACCAGCGCCGTGCTGATCGAGGCGATTTTATCCGATGTGGTGCCAACCGCCTCGCTGTTATCGGAGGCGAAGTCGTGGACGTCGGTCACCACATCATTGAGGTCCTCGACGGCCTTACCGACCTTCTTCGGATCGTCAGCCATCAACGACGTCACCGACGCCAGGTTGGTGTTCAGTGCCTCAAGCAGGTCGGCGCTGTCATGCAGTGCGCCCACCAACGTGGACAGATTCCGGAAGGTGGTGAAGATATCGTCGCTGTGATCACCGAGGGTGGACAGTGCCTGCGACAGTTTGATCACCGCATCGCGAATGTTTCCCCCCTGCCCACGCAGGTTGTCGGCCGAGGTGTTGACGAGTGACCCGAGGGTGCTGACTCCACCCGGCTCGGTGGGAGCAAGCAATGAGGTGAGCCGCTCCAGCTGGACCCGGAAGTCATCCCATTCCACGGGTACCGCGGTGCGATCGCGGTCGATGACGGCTCCGCTGGCCATGGTGGGGCCGCTGGTGTAGGCGGGCGTGAGTTGGATCGCGCGGCCGGTGACCAGTTGCGGGGACAGGATGACCGCCTTGGCGTCGGCGGGAATCTCGTAGTCCCGATCCACCCAGAAGGTGACCTTCGCGCGGTGGGCTTGCGGTTCGATGGTGTCGATCTTGCCGACCGGGACACCGAGGATACGCACATCATCACCGGCGAACAGGGCGTTGCTGTTGTCGAAGTAGGCGGTCACCCATGTCTTGGCGATGCGCTCTGTGTGCCGGACTACCACGAACAGACCGGCCGCGAGTGTCACCACCAGCACTGCCGCCAAACCGGTTCGTAGCAGACGGTTTCCGCGTATCACTGCTCACCTGGCGCGGGTACGTAGAACGGCGCGGGCGACGGTTGGGGTGTGGACGCGATTCCCGGCGGGGTGGGCGCGGGTGGTCCCGGCGGCGGGCCACCCGGAGGTGGCGCCGGTAGCGGCTCGCGGTACGGATACCGCGGATCGCCGGGGTTGCCGGTGATGGCATCCGGCAGATTCTGCGCAGGGTCGCCACCCTGGCCGGTACGCGGATAGGGCATAGGCAGAGCAGGGGTGCCGGGCTGACCGGTCTCCGGGTCGTCAAGTTGCGACGGTAACAACACATTCGGATCCACGCCAAGGTCGGAGAATGCGGCATCGACGAACGGTTGCACGAACTGTCCGGGCAGCAAATTAGCCACATACGCCTTGAAGAACGGGCCAGACGACACCGATTCACCCAGTGACATGGCGTACCCGTTGAGCAGTGTGACCGCCTTCTGCAGGCGCTCCTTGCGGTTGTCGACGATGGCTAGCACGCCGTTGAGTTTGTCAAGGGCCGGTCTGAGCGCTTCTTTGTTCTCGCCGATGAATGCCTTCAGCTGAACTGAGACAGCGGAGATATTGCTCCAAATATGTTCCATCGCATCGCTTTGCGTGCGCAGCTGGGCCAGCAGCCCGTTGGTATCGCTGACCAGACTCGCCACCTGATTGCTGCGGTCGGCCAGCACTCCGGTCGCCTTGGCCGCATTCGACAACAGGGTGCGCAGTTGGTCATCGCGTTCGTTGATGGTCTGGGCGAACCGGGCCACCCCGGCGATCGCACTCTTCAGATCGGCTGGAGTGTCGGCGAACGTCTGCGCCACCGTCGCCAGCGAATCCGAGAGTTGATTGGTGTCCAGCCCGCTGATCGTGGTGGACAGGTCGGCCAATGCATCGGGTAGCTGGTACGGAGACACAGTGCGATCCAACGGGATCGGGCCATCGAGTTCACCAGCGCCACGAGGCACGACATCGAGCATCTTGGTGCCGAGCAGGCTCTTGGTCTTGATCGAGGCCTCACTGAGGTCACCCATCGTCACGTTCGCATCAACGGTGAAGGTGACCAGGACCCGGTTACCGTCGAGTCCGATACTCGAGACCTTGCCCGCCGGGAAGCCCGATACCTGAACGCCTGCGCCGGTGAATAATCCACCCGCGTCGGCGAAGTACGCGGAATAGGTTTTGCCGTTGTTGAGGAACGGTAATTTCTGGTACTCCAGTGCGCCCACCACGATGACCCCGACGACGGCGGCCCCCACCGCACCGATGATCAACGGACTTCGCTCGGCGAAAGTCTTCATTTGGGGGTGCACCGTCCGGTGTCCTGGCCGACCACCTTGATGTACACCGGTTGACCACCCTTTCCGTTCATCTTGAGCACGACATCACACAGGTAGAAACTGAAGAAATCGCCGTACATGCCTTGCCTGCCGAGAGCCTGATATCGATCGGGGAGCGTATTGAGGATGTTGTCGAAGTACTCGTGATCGGCATCGACGATCGCAGCGGCGCGATCCGCTTCGTGTATCACCTTCGCGACGGGCTGCCGAATGTTTTGCAGCAGATCAGCGATCGAGCCTGCGGCGGCATTGGTGTAGGCCACCGCATTGGAGATATCACCCTTGCGGTCAGCAAGGCCCGCGACCAGTTCTGAGAGCGAGGTGACCGCCTTGTCGAGCCGATCACTCTGGCCACCAAGCGATCCCAGGACCACATTGAGGTTATTGACGACTTCGCCGATCAACTGATCTCGGTCCGCCAGGGTGTTGGTGACCACCGACGCCTGGGCCAGGAAGGACCCGATGGTGGCACCCTGACCCTGCAGCGCGGCCATCAGCTGGCCACTGAGCGCGTTGACCTGATCGGGATTCAGCGCGCGAAACAGTGGGCGAAAGCCGCCGATGACTGAGTCCAGATCCAGCGCGGGCTGGGTCCGGGCCAACGGAATCGTCTGCCCGGCCCCGAGCTTCTTGAGTCCGCCTGCGCCTTCCTCCAGTGCCAGGTAGCGTCCGCCGATCACATTGTCATAGCGGACGGCGGCCTGGGTGCCTTCGGTGAGCACGACCGAGGAATCGGTCGAAAACTCTACCCGCAGAGTGGCATCAGGATTGAACGAGATGTTCTCCACCTTCCCGCTTTCCACACCCGCGATGCGGACCAGGTTGCCGTTCTTCAGACCCGACACATTGGCGAAAACGGCGTAGTACGTGTTGCCGCTGTCGAATCTGAACTGCCCGAAGACACTGAGCAACGCGAAGGCACCCAATGCGCAGACGGTCAGGAAGATCCCGAGCCGCCAGGCGGCGCCGGTGAAGTTGTCCTTCACGACATCGCCTCTCGCCGTGCGTGTGCGCTCATGGTGTGGGTCCCCCGACGTCGGCGGC
Organism: Mycobacterium sp.; assembly: GCF_965229105.1. Taxonomy (GTDB): domain Bacteria; phylum Actinomycetota; class Actinomycetes; order Mycobacteriales; family Mycobacteriaceae; genus Mycobacterium. The sequence continues at coordinate 2,436,218 of NZ_OZ245858.1, read as the reverse complement.
CGGCGCCGGATCTGCGGGCGGCGGCGCAGGTGGGAGGCCCGGCCACAGCGGCACTCCACCGGGGCCGTACATCGCCGCGCCGTAGGGCGGTGCTCCGGGCGGGACCACTGGGCCCGGCGCGGGTCCTGGCAGGCAAGCTCGAATGCTGGGTGGCTTGGGCACGCCGCGGGTCACCGGGAAGTAGTCGGCCCAACACGGATGGCCGAGACCAGGATTGGGCCTCAGATCGAGCCCGGTGCCGAAACCTGTGTTGGTGATCAGCGAGCGCACCGGGAAGTTCTTCGTCGCATCCGGCAGTGACCCACATCCGGGTGCGCCGCCAGGGCCACCCTTGGCCGCGGTGATCGGCAGGTTCTCCGGATAGCTGTAGGGATCGTTACCCAGCAGCAGACCGACGTCGAGTTGGATCGACTTGCCGTCCTTGCCGCCCCACGCGTCGTAACCACCGTGGTCGAGGAACCATGTGGCCCCCTGCAGGAAGCAGGTGTAGACGGGGTTGTACTTGTACAACAACTCCGTCGTCGGCTCCAAGGTGTTGATGGCGTTGACGATGTTGTCTTTGCTCGCCGCCAACAGAGCAGTGCCAGAATTCGACATCCCGATCGTGTTCAGCAGCAGGGCATCCAGATCTTTCGTGTGATCATTGAGGGTGATGCTCGTCGTGCTCGCGGCGTCGAGGATGGAGACGATGTTCTCCGCGGCAGCGCTATAGGTGTCGTTGAATTTCCCGAACGACCGCCAGTCCGCCCGGATGGTGTCGCTGCGGGAGTTCAGCGCCGTGAGAACGTCGTTCAGGTCTGTGGTCGCCTGACCCATTCGCTCACCCTGACCGCGCACCCCGTCTGCGACCGCGGTCAGCACCGCGTTCAACTTGGCCGGATCGATCATCTGCAGCAGGTTCGCCACGTTCTCGAAGACCGTGTTCACCTCACTGGCGACATTCTGCGAACGGAGCACCGCGCCCGCGGTGATATGGCCAGGGCTCGGATCAGGCGGGAGCGCGAAGTCGACGAACTTCGCCCCAAATGCGGTGCTGGACATGATCTGAGCCGAAACGTTGGCCGGGATGAACTGCACCTGATCGGGATAGAGCTCGAGTTCGAGTCGGGCCTGTACGCCGTCACCGGCGATATCCTTGACCCGGCCCACCTCGACGCCGCGGAGCTTGACCTTGGCGCCGGGCTCCATCACCAGCCCCGAACGCTCGGCGGTCAGCGTCACCGGAACATAGGAATGGTAGACCCCACTGAAAAAGCCCGCCGTCACCATCAGGAACACGACGATTACCGTCAGCAGGATGAGCGTCCACCACGCGGTGTGAATGCGGTTTTCCCCCGGGCGCGACTCCATCGTCAACCCGCCAGGTTGAAGTTGCCGGTCTGGCCGTACACGGCCAGCGAGATCATCACGATTTCGACGGCGGCGACCACCATCGATGTGCGCACCGCGCGCCCGACGGCCTCACCGACGCCTGCCGGGCCGCCCGTCGCGGTGTATCCGTAGTAGGTATGGACCAACATGATCACGACGGTGATCGCGACGGTCTGCGCGAAGGACCAGATCAGATCGGTGGGGCTGAGGAAGGTGTTGAAGTAGTGGTCGTACACGCCCGAGCCCTGCCCGTAGATCACGGTGGTGCCGGCCCGTGCAGCGAAGAACGCCATCATGACCGCGACGCAGTACAGCGGAATAACCACCACGATCCCCGCGACCAGCCTGGTGGCGGCCAGGTAGGTCACACTGCGGATACCGATCACCTCGAGCGCATCGATCTCCTCGTTGATCCGCATGGCACCGAGTTGCGCGGTTGCGCCTGCACCGATGGTCGCCGACAGCGCGACGGCGGTGGTGCCTGGCACGATCAACCTGACGTTGAAGAATGCCGAGGCGAATCCCGTCAGCGCCTCGAATCCGACAGACGCCAGTTGGTTGTATCCCTGCACTGCGACGAGCGCGCCGGTGGTGATTGTCAAAAACCCGACGATCGCGACGGTGCCACCGACGACCGCCAACGCTCCAGTGCCCAAACCCATCTGGGCGATCAGCCTCAGCAGTTCGGTGCGGTAGTGCAGGATCGCGTCCGGGATGGCGCCGAGCGTCTTGGCGTAGAACTGCGTCTGCGCTCCGATTCGGTTCCAACCACTTATCGCGTCATCGACAACGCGGCGTAACCGCGGATGCTGAGCACTGGGTAGGGCCTGGGTCATCGCGTCACCTATGAGACCGTGATTTGGATGCCGACCGCGGTCACGATCACGTTGATGGCGAACAGCACCATGAAGGTGAACACGACGGTCTCGTTGACGGCATTACCGACACCGGCGGGACCGCCGTCGACAGAGATGCCCTTGTAACACGCGATAAGACCCGCAGCGAGCCCGAAAAGCATTGCCTTGGTGAGGGAGACGATCACATCGCCCGCGCTGGTAAGCAGTGTCAGACCGGTGATGAACGCCCCGGGCGAGACGTGCTGGATAAACACGCAGAAGGCGAAGGCACCCGCCAGCCCAACGATGATCACGGTCGCGGACAGCGCCAGCGCGACGGTGGTGGCCGCAAGCACCCGGGGTACCACCAGCGACTGGATCGGATTGATGCCCATCACACGTAACGCGTCGAGTTCGTCTCGGATGGTGCGCGCACCGAGATCGGCGCACATCGCGGTCGCTCCCGCACCGGAGACCACCAGCACCGTCACGATGGGACCAATCTGATTGACCGTGCCGATCGCCGCGCCGGTACCCGAAAAATCGCTTGCGCCAAACTCTTTGAGAAGAATATTGAAGGTGAACACCAATAGCACCGAGTAGGGCATCGTCAGCATCAACGCCGGCACCACCGAGACCCGGGCCACGAACCAGGACTGCAGGACGTACTCACGCCAGGCAAATGGCGGTTTGAACATCGCCACGAACGTGTCCAGCGCCATGGCGAAGAAACCACCAAGCGCACGAACCGGTTTGGTGGCGACGGTTACCGCCGTCGCTGCATCTGTCACCGCGTGGCCCTACCCTCGTACGCACTCGTCGAGCGAACACGGTAGTTCCACATGGGATGCTCCTCCTACCGGTACATGGGCCGTGAACGCATTCGCTCTCGGCTCTGACAGTGACTAGGGCCACAGGGCTGCTGCGGAGGGAACGTACCCCCTTGCGCTACCCGATTTGAACCCCAATGGCCTGCTAATAGCCCCTTTGGAGTAGATAACTGCCTCCTAGGTGTTAGCCCCACACTCACGGCAGGTAAACAGCTGCGACATTGCTGCCCGCCCATAGGCCGCAGTGCCGGGTGCCCACCCGTGGCGAATGGCTGCTGTCCGTGAGATTACGCCGCGCGATCAGATTATGTCCATAGACGATACGCACATTTTGCTGATGATTTCGACTAATTGCCATGCAATGTCGCCACAGTGAAGGAGAATGTACTTTACGAGTATCAGAAGATGCGGCGATAGTGACGCCGGCCGCACACCAAACGCCGGCTCCCGGGTATTGCCAGGCGTGTCTGGCAGGATTTAGGGGTTCCGGCACTGAATCAGGTCAAGGAGGTGAGTGCGACGATGGAGACCTCCCTCGAGGGTGACGTTCCGCCCCCCGTACGGCGTAGACCCAAGGACCGCAAGAATCAGATCCTGGAGCAAGCTGTCGCGCTCTTCATCGAACGCGGCTTCCATTCGGTCAAGCTGGAGGAGATCGCAGAAGCGGCCGGGGTCACCGCGCGTGCGCTCTACCGCCATTACGACAACAAGCAGGCGCTCCTCACCGCGGCGATTCTGGCAAGCCAAGACGAGTACCTCAGCGTCAGCCGACCAGCGGGGCACGACACCGCTGCGGCCGCATCGCCGCTGAGCGCCCAGCTGCCCGACCTCGTGGCCGCAGCCATTGCCACCCGGGCGTTGGCGGTGCTCTGGCAGCGCGAGGCGCGCTATCTCAACGACGCCGACCGGCGCGAGGTCCGACACCGCATCAACGCGATCGTGGCGGGCATCGATGCAGGCGTACGGCTGGAGATACCTGGGCTGAGCCCGCTGCACTACGAGCTCAGGGCGTGGGCCGTGTCGAGCACGCTGACCAGCCTGGGCTTACACAGCCTGACGCTGCCGGGTGACGAACTTGCCGAACTGCTGTCGCGGGCCTGCCTGGCCGCGGCACGAACCCCGCCTACGGCGGCGCTGGATACGCCAGCGCCCGAATATGCGCCGGCCGGCGAGGAACGCGGCCGGTTCTCCCGCCGTGAGACCCTGATGGCGACGGGAGCGCGGTTGTTCCGCGCGCACGGATACCCCGCGGTCAGCACCAGTGAGATCGGCAAAGGTGCCGGGATCGCCGGCCCGGGGTTGTATCGCTCGTTCTCCTCCAAGCAGGCCATTCTGGATGCGCTCATTCGACGGCTCGACGAGTGGTGGAGTATCGAGAGCATCCGGGCATTACGGACCGGCCGGGGACCAGCAGACACCCTGCGCAGGCTCGTCGAAGGGCAGGTCCGCATCAGCCTGGACGACCCGGACCTGGTTGCGGTATCCATCACCGAGTTGCCGCACGCATCCGCCGATGTCAATGAGACGTATGTGAAGAATCGCACCGACCGTGAGGCGCAGTGGATCGATCTGATCAAGACACTGGTCCCGGCGACAAGCACACCGCAGGCGCGACTGCTCGTCGCGGCAGCTGTCAGCTTCATCGAGGACGTGGCGCGCACCTGGCACCTGACCCGCAACGCCGGTGTGGCAGAGGAGATCACCACCCTCGCGTTGTCGATCCTGACCAGCCGAAGCGCGCCAGCCTGAGAAGGCGGGCATGCTCACCACAGTGCGGAACCCGTTCCGCCGTCGGCCATCTGAGCCGTGCCGTTGACCATCGAGGCGTCATCGGACAGCAAAAACGCCACCACGGCCGCCATCTCCTGCGGTCCCGCCAGCCGGCCCTGCAGCCGCTCGATCATCGCGCCCGCGCCGCCGGGGCCCAGTGCCTCGTCGAACATCGTCATCGCCGTCTGCTGCATCGAGGTGTCCACGAATGCAGGGAGCAGTGCATTCGAACGAACATTGGCCGAACGCAATTCGGCGGCCGTGATACGGCTGAGGTGGATGATCCCGGCCTTCGACATCCCATACGCGCCCGAACCACCGGCAGCGAGCTGACCCGCCAACGACGACATGTTGACGATCGCCCCGCCGCCCCGCTCGACCATCCGGGGCGCTGCATGTTTGGTGCACAACCACGCACCGCGAAGGTTGATACCGATCACCCGGTCGAAATCCTCGACCGTCGTGTCCATGATCGAGGCGAAATGCACGACACCCGCGTTGGATACCAGCTTGTCCACGCCGCCGAATGCGCTCACACATGCCGCCACCATCGCGATCACCTGCTGTTCGTCGCTGACATCGACGCGGTGCCCGACCGCACCTCCGCCGATTCTGGCGGCGGCGGAATCGGCTGCGGCGCCGTCGATATCGGCGCACAACACCCTGGCGCCCTCGGCGGCAAGTCGCTCGGCGATGGCCAGACCGATACCCGCGCCTGCTCCGGTCACGATGGCGGCCTTACCCGCCAGGTCAGGATGGCTCATCGCATCACCTCCTTGTCATCCCACGAGTACGCATGGTGCCAGCGCAGACTCGACGGACAGGCCCTGTCCGCGGATCGCCCCGAACATCACCAGTCCGAGCGCAGGCGCGTCCTCGGAAAGCCTGATCGTGTACAGCCCCAGGTCGCGCAGTATCCACGCTGCGGTGTCTGAAATCGCCTCTGACGCTGTGCCACTGTCACTGTCATATAGACCGCAGGCCCTCGGCGATGCGAAGGGGCGCAGGTAGAGGACCACTCCCCCACATCCGGCTGCCATCAACGTCCGTGCCTCGTCGAGTTCGACACCGCATCGGCAACCAACAGAACCGAATACGTCACCGGTGAGGCATTCCACGTGGACGTGCAGCGGTAGCGCCAGACCCGGGTCTGCCGGCCCCACGATGACCGCCAGGTGCTCGCTACCGCCGGAGGCGTCGCGGTACCCGACGACCCGCGAATCGCCACTCCTGGTGGGCATCACCGTCTCGGCAATACGCAGGACCTGCGGTTCGGTGCGCCGCCGGTACGCCGCAAGGTCGGCGATCGACACATGCGCCAGCCCATGGTCATCGGCGAACACCACCGCTTCGGCAGCGCTGGCCATGGCGCTGGGCCGGTCACGGGAGACGATATCGCACAGTGCCCCGGCCTCGGACCGCCTCGCCAGCCGAGCCAGGTCGACGGCGGCTTCAGCGGGTCCGGGCCTGCGGAGCACGCCGCCAGTGCCGGACCGGACGGGTATCACGTGGCCGGGCCGCTGGAAGTCCGACGCACGGGATTCTGGCGCCGCCAGGGCGGCGATCGTGGCGGCCCGGTCGGTCGCCGAGATCCCGGTGCCTGTCCCGCACCAGTCGACAGTGACCCGGTCCGCGCCGGCGCCGGTATCCGCTGGCGCATCAGCGCACATCGGCGGTAGCGCCAAGCGGTCACAGGCGTTGGCGGGCATCGCGATACGCACATAGCCCGAGGTGTGGCGAATGGTGAAGGCCAACAGTTTCGGGGTGGCCGCGGCGGCGGCAAAAACCAGATGCCCCGCGCCGTCGCCCGCGTCGCCAGTCACAGCGTCGCCTGTCACAGCGTTGTCTGTCACGACGACAGGACGCCCGGCCGCCACCGCCGCGATGGCCCGCCTGACCCTGGTATCGGTGGTTCTCACGAACGTAGGCCCCGCAGGAAGTCGAGCAGGAGCCGGTTGGTCTCCTTGGGTTCCTCCTGCTGGATCCAATGCCCGACGCCCGCCACCATGTGGGTGCCGCAGTAGTTCGGCATCACCTCGTGTGCGCGTTCAGTGGCCTGCGCGCCCCAGGTGGTTCCAACGTCGTACTGGCCGCCGATGAACATCGCGGGCGGCGTCAACGGCAAGCCTGCCTGCTCGGCAAGGTCATGCCAGTCGTTGTCGAGATTGTGATAGAAGCTCAGCGGACCGCCGAAGCCGGATCGTTCGAATTCGGCTGTGTAGAAGTCGAGATCAGCATCGGTGAACCAGTCCGGCATCCGCTCGGGGTAGACGAAGGCATCCTTGAGCCGCGCCCCCGCTTCCATACACAGCGGCCCGGCGCGAATCACGTCGATTGGATCCATGGCGTCAAGGTCGACACCGGCCGCGGCCGCAGAAGCGGTGGCCGCGCTCATCGCGTCACCGGAGACGGTGTAGGTCAGACCGAGCAGCCAGCTACGGACATCCTCTTCGATCTCGGCGATGATGCCATCCTGCTCGGAGAAATAGACCTGGTACCAGACCTTTCCAGGGCCGGACAGTTCGCCGTGGTAGTCGTCGGGACGCCGCTCGCCGAACGGACTGCCGGGCAGTCCGATGACACCGCGGCCGGCAAACGGCACGCTGATACCCACCACACCCGCGCACCGTTGCGGATGTAACCAGGCGAAGGTCCAGGCCACCGGTGCACCCCAGTCGTGGCCGATCACCACCGCGTCATCGGCGCCGTAGGCATCCAGCACTCCGAGGATGTCCCCGACCAATTCCTTGATGCGATACGCCGATTGGACCCGATACTTCGACGACTGCCCATAGCCGCGCTGGTCGATTGCCACCACCCGATAGCCTGCCGCCGCAAGCGCCGGAATCTGATGCCGCCAGGAATACCAGGACTCGGGGAATCCGTGGATGAGTATCACCAACGGCCCCTCTCCTTCTTCGACCGCGTGGATCCGGGTACCCCGGCAATTCAACATTCGATGCGTTTGCACCATCGTCGTATCGTCCTTTCAGTCCTGGCCCGCCACCGGGACGGTCTTAGAGCGGCTGGCCCGCCGCAACCTCTTTGACGGTGATCTCATCCGGTGTGCGTGGCTCGTAGTTGCGGGCGATCATCGTCTGCTGCCCGGACAATCTGGTACGCGCCCACTTCCCGAGCACGCGGCCGGCGACCCGTGGTGTCATCAGGGCCGATGGCGGTTTCACCAGATGGACGACCGCGAGGAAAACGCGGTAGGCATCCAGGTCGTCGTGAACGAGTTCCATCACCCGGTCCATGTACCAGGTCAGGACGCCGAAGTAGAACGGCCGCTTCTTGTCCACATCCTTGATCCAGGGAAAGCGCAAGTTCTGCTCGCGGATCACGAACCAGGCGGTATCGGCGGCCTTGCTGATCGCCCGGTAGTAGCGCCGGGGTAAATCCGGATGTGCGGCAGGGTATTTCGCCAACAGCTGCTGTAGTTGTCCGACCTGTTTCAGTGCCAGGGTCATCCCCAGTCCGGACACCGGGTCGGCGCTGGTATAGGAATCGCCGACCGCCACCAACGCACGCGGGAGGTTCCGCTTCTTCTCGTAGTGCAGGCGCAGCATGCTGGGGTAGCGGAAGTTGTAGATCGGCGATGCCGGCTCGAGCCCGTCGAGGTTCTCGCCGATCACCGGCGACGGCATCAAGTTGGCGAACTCGCGGAATTCGCGCGCGGTCCGCGGCGGTGCATAGCAGTTATAGGCCACCAACGAGGTGGACAGGATGGTGCGTGAGCTGTCGGTGTAGTACTGCGCGGCGTAGGTGTCTTCATTTGGCCGGTAGGCGTAACAGATCACCATCACCTTGTCCTGCCACTGCCGCTCAGCAGGCACCCGGTGCTGCATCGTCGAGTAGAAACAGTTGATGATGTCCTGTTCGATCTCGGGGGCGCCGATACCGATTCGGTCCAGAAACTCCGGCACCCTGGTGTTCTTACCCGAGGCGTCGACGACGAATTCGGCGGGTACGACTTCCAGTGCCGTGGCATCGGATCCGGCCTGACCACGCTCGACGGCGACCCCGACCACGGTGTTGTCGGTACGGTCGTAGACCAGGTCGGCCACGTCCGACTCGTAGCGGAAGCTGATCCTCGGCTCGTCGTCGAGGCGACGCCGGACACACCATTCGAGCAGCGGTCGTCCGGCGCAGACAATCTGAATATCACTGGTGCCGGGCTTCTTCCAGGTACCACCGAGCCGGATACGGTACTGCGCGGCCATATCGACTTTGAATGCCCCCTCGCGGACCATATCGTCGATGATGCCGGGAAAGATGCGGTCCAATTCGATCTGTCCTGCGGTGAGCAGATGGTGCAGGTGCCAGCCCTGCGCGGCGCCGGGTCTGCCCTCACGGCGCGGATGCCTACCGTCCTTCTCCAGAACGATGACGCGCTCGAAGGATTCGCTGAGCACCTTGGCCGCGGCGATGCCGGCGATGCTGCCGCCGATGACGACCGCCGTCCGCCTGCCATCGCGGCGTACCTGTGGCAGGTCGATCGCGGTGTAGTCCAGCTGCGCCGGGACGCGGCGGCGGGCGGCGCCGCTGGGGACAAACTTCTCGTAATACAGGCCGACCCGATGGACACCGTGTTCTTCCAGCCACGTCCTGGTGGCTTCGACCATCGCGGCAGGACCGCAGAGATAGATATCGACGTCACCGCCGTTGAGCTGATGTTCGTCCAACAGATCGGTCACGAATCCGACTCGCCCAGACCAGTTCTCATCCGGCTGGGCGACGATGACCTGCACCTGTAGACCCGGTACCACCCGTTCGAGTTCGGCCAGCGCCTCGGACTTACACAGGTCTGCGTAGCTGGTCACCCCATACAGGAGGTGGACGGGTTGCGCAGAAGCGAAATCGGGATCCGCCGCGAGGCTCTGGGCCATCGCCAGGATCGCGGACAGCCCGGTGCCGCCAGCTACCAGGACAACCGGCCGCACCAACTGGCGCAGGTAGAAACCGCCCTTGCTGCATCGCAGCGCGATACGGTCGCCCACCGCGGCACGCTCACGCAGATAGTCCGACATCACCCCGGTCGGCAGCAGCCGGATGATGAATTCCAGCTCATCGCGACCATCGGCCGGATGCGCATAGGAGTAGTTGCGCCATGACGCCGTTCCGGGAACCTGGAGCTGCGCGAACTGGCCGGCTTTGTAGACCAAGGGGCCTGCCATGGCCGAAACATCCAGTCGCAGAATGACAGTGGTCGGCGAGACGTGTTCAACGCCGGTCACCACCCCGGTCCCCGTGCTCAGATGCGCCGCATTGTCATCCGCTGGATACTGCAGTTGGATCAGACAGTCGGATTGAGCGAAGGTCTGACACGTCAGGACCTTTCGCTCCGCCCGCTCCACATCGGACAGGCCTTCGGTGCGGCCCATCTCGTAGTCGCCTACCGCACAGGTGGCGACGCAGGTGCCGCAGATTCCGCTTTGGCATTCGTTGACTATCGCGATGCCATGCTCCTCCGCGGCCGCCAGAATCGACTGATCCGGCTCGACGGGCATCTGCTTCTGCGTCCCGTCCAGGTAGCGGACGGTGACCTGATGTTCCATCACGGAGATTGTCCTTTCACACTGGTATCGCGTCGTCAGACGAGTGCTATTCCTGCCGGCTTCTTGGCGAGTCGGGCGTTCAGACGTGGCATCACTTCTTCGGCCAGCAGGCGCATGGATTCTTTCCACGGTCCCGGGTTGTCGCTGTAGTCGAAGCCGAGGGTGAGCAGATGTCCGAAACCGCCGACCTGGTCATAGGTGGCTTCGAGTTTGTCGACGACGGTCTCGACAGATCCGACGACGAAGGTGTTCTCGGCGAGGTATTCGGGGGTGACATCGGCGTCGGGCACGTCGGAGTTGTGTTTGTAGAACTTGGTCATGCCGAACATCTTGAAAGTGGGCAGGACGTACTCGCGCATGTTGCGGCCCATCATCCCGTCGACAGCCAGCCGGAATGCCTGCTCGTCGGTTTCGGCGACGAAGACCTCACGCACCAGGCGCCAGTCCCTGCGGTCAGGGGTACGGCCGCTGCGGGCGGCACCTTCGAGGACCGCATCCCAGTGGGTGGCGACGTATTCGGCGTTGAGGTCGAGGCTCATCGGCAGATAGCCACGCTCACCGGCGAGCTTCAGCGTCTCCGAGCCCGCACTGAATCCCGTCACACCAATCGGTGGATGAGGTTTCTGGAACGGTTTGATGTGGCGTCTCATCAAGCCGTCGAACATCGGCGCAATACCGTTGGCGTTCCAGTACTTTCCGCGATGCTCCCACGGCTGGTCCTCGGTCCAGATGCGCAGCATGATCTCCAGAGCTTCCCGGGTCATATCGCGGTGCTCACCGTTCTTACCGTCCACGTCGAACAGCGCCCAGTCTCCCGGAATGCCGCTGGCGCCTACGCCCAGCATGAACCGGCCCTGAGCGAGATGGTCGAAATAGGCCACGCGGTGCGCCAATTCGACCGGATGGTGATAGGGCAACAGATGCGCACCCGGGGCCAGCTTGATGGTCGTGGTCCGCAACAACGCCTGGGCCAGAAGTAGATCCGGAGCGCAGATCGGCTCCCACGGCACGGTGAAGTGCTCACCGACCCAGGCCTCGACGTAGCCGAGTTGGTCGGCCAACTCGATGATCTCCAGATCCCACTGCGTCGCGTCGAAAAGGCTTCGCTCCGGCGGATGCGCCGGCATCAAGAACAGCCCGATCTCCATCGTCAACACTCCTCAGTCCTAGTCGGATCCTCGTGCTTACCAGTAATGTACAACACAGTACTAGCAAGATACATCGTTCGGACGCAAGTGGCAGTTTTCTAGGCATTTAGCCTTACTTTGGTTTCAAGTTATGCGTATCGTTGATGGACATAAAGTGTTTGACGGACATCCCGGCACACGCGTCGTCGGGGGTCAGAGGGGAGTTCCACGTGCACTATCACCAGCCTGATCTTGCAACTGAGTTCGCGCCGGATTGCCGACCTGGGTGCGTGCCGGATTTTCGATACATCGGGTACCAAGTCATCGACGACGGCCGGATCGCGGTCATCACGCTCGACCGTCCCAAACAGCACAATGCGCAGAACCGCGGCCTGCTGGTAGAGCTCGGTGCTGCCTTCGAGCTCGCCGAAACAGACGACACCGTCCGGGTCGTCATCCTGCGCGGGGCAGGACAATCGTTCTCTGCCGGACATGACCTCGGCTCGTCAGATGACATCCGCGAACGCACACCGGGACCGGATCAGCACCCGACCTACGGGTGCAACGGTGCAACCCTGGGCGGGGTCGAGTCACGGTATCGGCAGGAATGGCACTACTTCTTCGAGAACACCAAGCGGTGGCGAAATCTCCGCAAGGTGACCGTCGCCGAGGTACACGGCAAGGTGCTGTCGGCCGGCCTGATGCTGGCATGGTGCTGCGATCTGATCGTCGCAGCCGAGGACACCGTCTTCGCCGACGTGGTGGGCACCCGACTCGGTATGTGCGGGGTGGAGTACTTCGGCCACCCCTGGGAGTTCGGGCCGCGCAAGGCGAAGGAGCTGCTGTTCACCGGTGACTCACTGGGTGCGGACGAGGCACACCGGCTCGGCATGGTGAGCAAGGTCTTCCCCGAGCAGGAGTTATCGGCGCAAACCGTCGAGTTCGCGCGTCGAATCGCCAAATTACCGACGATCGCCGCCCTGTTGATCAAAGATTCGGTGAACAAGACCGTCGACGCCATGGGTTTCACCGCCGCACTCGACACCTGCTTCGGACTCCATCAGCTCAACCACGCGCATTGGAGTGAGGTCACCGGCGGAGCGCTGTCCTATGGCACCGTCGAGAACGGACTGGAGGACTGGCGTCTTGCGCCGGATATCCTGCCCGCCACCAAGCACCGCCCCTGAGGCGGTCCCGGCCCCTGAAAGGCGACGCAACGTTGGACGTCGATTACCCACCCGAGGCGGAGACCTTCCGAGCGCACATCCGGGCGTTTCTCGCCGAACACCTCCCAGCGGACTGGTCCGGTGCCGGGGCGCTTCCGTCTGCTGACCGAGAGGTGTTTGCGCGACAATGGCGCCAGAGCCTGGCGGCCGGCGGCCTGGTCGCCGTCTCCTGGCCCACCGAGTTCGGCGGCGGCGGATTGTCGGCCATTGAACAGGTCGTTCTGGCCGAGGAATTCGCTCTGGCCGGCGCACCAGCCAGGGCTGAGAACGACGGATTCGGAATCGACCTGCTAGGCAACACCTTGATCGCGTTCGGATCGCAGGACCAGAAGGAGTACTTCCTGCCACGCATTCTCAGTGGCGAAGACCGCTGGTGCCAAGGCTTCTCCGAACCGGACGCCGGCTCCGACCTGGCGTCGGTGCGCACCAGAGCCGCACTCGATGACGACGAGTGGGTGATCAACGGGCAGAAGATCTGGACATCCGCCGGTTCAACGGCGAACTGGATCTTCGTGTTGGCCCGTACCGATCCAGCGGCACCGAAGCACAAAGGCATCTCGTTGCTGCTGGTCCCGATGGACCAACCGGGTGTGGTGGTCCGGCCGATCGTCAACGCGGCCGGACACGACGCCTTCAACGAGGTCTTCTTCACCGAGGCCCGCACGGCGGCGGCCAATATCGTCGGCAAACCCGGTGACGGGTGGCCCATCGCGATGGCCTTGCTCGGCTTCGAGCGCGGATCGCAGGTCACCACGGGGGCCATCGAATTCGGCAGGGATCTGGACCGACTGGCCGAACTCGCCACCGAACGGGGCCTCACCACCGATCCTCGTGTCCGAGATGGCTTGGCGTGGTGCTATTCCCGGGTCCAGATCATGCGCTACCGGGGATACCGCGGACTGACCGCACTGCTCAACGGCGAACGACCAGGAGCCGACGCGGCCATCTCCAAAGTCATCTGGAGCGAATACTTTCGGCGCTACACCGATCTCGCCGCCGATATCCTCGGGCTCGAGGCGCTGTATCCGCAAGGGGCCGGAAACGGCGGCGCGCTCATGGTTGCCGAGGCTGGGACGCCGAACACCGCCGCCTGTTGGATGGACGAGTTGCTCTATGCGCGCGCGGCGACCATCTACGCGGGCAGCTCACAGATCCAGCGCAACGTGATCGGAGAACAACTCTTGGGCCTGCCCAAAGAACCCAAGGCACCGTCAGTTGCCGGGAGCGGGAGCTGAGATGGATTTCCGCTACAGCACCGAACAGGACGCGTTCCGCGCGTCACTGCGGAGTTTCCTCACACACCAGGCCCCGTCGACGCGGGTGCGCGAGGTGAGTGCACAGAACGGTCACGACAACGAGCTGTGGCGTCGACTGTGCGCCGAATTGGACCTGTCGGGTCTGCACGTTCCGACGGAGTGCGGCGGGGCGGGTGCGACGCTGTCCGAAACGGCGATCGCCTTCGCCGAACTCGGCCGTGCGCTCACACCGGTTCCGATGGCCGCCAATACATTTGCCATCGAGGCGATCCTGCGCCTAGGCGATGAAGGCCAGCGTCAACGGTTCCTTCCTCCCCTGCTGTCCGGCATACAGATCGGAGCCTTCGCCTCCGTTGGGGCCGACACTGCCTCAGCATCGACCATCCGGGCCGAATACCACGGTGGCGATACCGTCCTCACCGGTGACGCCTGCCCTGTCCTCCACGGCCACGTCGCGGATGTCGTCGTGGTGCCCGCGCACCACGACGGCACTATCGCCCTATACGTGGTGTCCGCGCACGCTCCTGGGGTGAGCGTCACCCGGTTGCCCTCATTCGACACGACCCGCCCCGTCGCGAGAATCCAACTGGCGCAGGCCAAGGCCGAACTACTGGGGGCGGGGACAACCGACGATATCGAGCGGGTGCGCGATGTGGCGCGGGTGCTGTTGGCCGCCGAGATGCTCGGTGGCGCCGAGGCGTGCCTGGCGATGGCCGTCGACTACGCCGGCCACCGGCGCCAATTCGACCGGCCGATCGGCTCGTTTCAGGCGGTCAAACATACCTGCGCCGAGATGATGATCGAGATCGATGCGACGCAGGCGGTGGTGATGTACGCCGGGATGACTGCCGGTGAACCAACCGAATTGGCGATCACCGGACCGTTGGCGAAGGCGCAGGCCGCTGACACCTATCTGCTGAGCGCTGGCTCGGCCATCCAGGTGCACGGCGGTATCGGCTTCACCTGGGAACACGATTTACACCTGCACTTCCGCCGGGCCAGGTCCACCGCGGCGCTCTTCGGTGGCAGCGCCGGCCAGCGCGCACTGCTCGCCGACCGGGTGGGATTCTGATGATTCCCGCACAGATCGCCTCCACCGCAGAATCTTTCGAACAGGGCATCACTCTCAGCGACGTGTTGTCCCGACATGCCAGAGTCCGTCCTGACACGATTGCGTTCGTCGATCCCCACCGCCGGGCCAGCTTCGGCGCCATGGACGACCGGGTCACGCGGCTGGCGAACGCCCTGGCCGCACGCGGGGTGTGTCGTGGCGATCGAGTCGCCGTGCTCGGAGTGAACAGCCTCGAACTCATCGAAGCCTGGATCGCGGCACTGCGCCTCGGCGCCATTGCCGTGCCGGTGAACTTCCGCCTGGCCGTCGACGAGATCGCTTTTGTGCTCGCCGACAGCGGCGCTACCGCAGTGGTGGTCGACCTGGCGCTTGAACCTGTCGTCGCCCAGGCCCGGACGAAGGCGCCCTCAGTCCACACGGTCGTGACGATCGGCGGTGATCTGGACGCCGTCATCGCGCGCGCTGATGGCGCGCCGATTCACCTCGATAGCGACGACAATGCACCGGCATTCATCATGTACACCTCTGGCACCACCGGGTTCCCCAAGGGTGCGGTACTGACCCACCGCAATCTCTATCTGCACGCCTTCAGTTCGATCGCCACGCTCGGGCACCGCGCCGACGACGACTGTTGGATGGGGGTGGCACCGCTGTTCCACACTGCTGGCGTATCCGGAATGCTGCCGATGTTCCTGTGCGGCAACAGGGTCGTCATTCCGCCGTCGGGCGGGTTCGATCCCGCTGCGGTGATGCGGACGATCGCCGACGAGCAGGTCACCTCGTGTTGGATGACACCTGCACAGTGGCAACTCGTCTGTGCCCTGCCGGATCTTGGCGCTCACGATGTGACCCGATTGCGGAGGATCTGGTGGGGGGCCGCACCAGCGTCGACGACACTGCTGCGCGCGATGATCGACGCGTTCGGTCATACCGAGATCGTCGCCGCCTTCGGGCAGACCGAGTGCAGCCCGATTACCTGTCTGCTCCACGGTGGCGACGCGATCCGCAAGATCGGCTCGGTAGGTACCCCGATGCTCAATGTCGAGGTCCGTATCGTCGACGACGAGGGCAACGATGTCGCACCCGGCGATATCGGTGAGATCGTCTACCTCGGACCGCTGGTGATGACGGGGTATTGGAATCAGCCACAGGAAACCGCCGAGGCGTTTCGCGGGGGCTGGTTCCACTCCGGTGACCTCGTCCGCCAGGACGAGGACGGGTTCATCTACGTCGTCGACCGCAAGAAAGACATGATCATCTCCGGCGGCGAGAATATCTACAGCGCCGAGGTGGAGAACGTCCTGGCCGCGCACGCGAAGGTCGTCGAGGTCGCGATTATCGGTGTGCCTCATCCGAAATGGGGTGAGACTCCGTTGGCGGTGATCGTGCCACGCGATAGCGCTGACCCGCCAAGTCACGCCGAGATCGAAACGCACTGCCGTGCGCACCTTGCGCACTACAAGCGTCCACGACACATCGCAGTCGTGGATGCGCTGCCCCGCAACGCGGCGGGCAAGGTGCTCAAGAACGTCCTACGGGACCGCTACGCGTCCGAGCGGGTAGTCGAAGCGACACCGTGAGCCTGCGTTACCCGGGTACCTCTACGCTCAGACTGAAATACGTTGTCGCGCTTGTTGTCAGCACAGTGTTGATGGTGGCCCTCTTGATCTTGACGTCGTGCGCGTCCGCGCCGCCCAACCCCCGGCCCTCGGCAGTCACCACCGCAGTCGAGCCGCCGCCAGTCGCCGCGCGGGTCGACTACCAACTCGGTGGCCCCTACCCACCCGACACCGGCGTTCGGGTGGTCGTCCGCGATCACACCGCCGTTCCCGTCGAGGGACTCTATAACGTGTGCTACCTCAATGCTTTTCAAGCACAGCCGGGCGATGAAGCCAGATGGATCATCGACGGGCAGGACCTCACCCTTCGCGACCAGGCCGGGAACCAGGTGGTAGACCCCGATTGGAATGAGGTGTTGCTCGACACCTCGCACCCTGCGGGCCGCGCGGCCATCGCGGACGTCATCACCGGATGGATCGCCGACTGCGGCCGCGCCGGATATCGCGCAGTCGAGTTCGACAATCTGGACTCCTGGTCGCGTTCTGACGATCTGTTGACCCCTGAAGACAACCTTGCGCTGGCGCGCACACTCGTGGCCGCCGCACATCACAACGGCCTCGCCGCCGCTCAGAAGAACGCCGCCGAACTCGGCCGTCGTGGCCGCGACAGCGGGTTCGACTTCGTCATCGCCGAGGAATGCCAGCACTACAACGAATGCGACAGCTTCACCGACGTCTACGGGCCGGCCGTGATCGACATCGAGTACGGCGACCAACCCGCAACGGACTTTCTCGAGGCCTGCCGTGAAAACGGCTCACGAATATCCGTCGTCCGCCGCGACCGCGCATTGGCTCCCAGAGGCGCAGACGGCCACCTCGCTCAGTGGTGTTGACCCGCCAGTCGACGGACGGCAGGCGCTATCCCGTTCGTTACCCCTAAACATCACCTTCGGGGAACAGACGGTGCCAGCCTGCGGTGATTGCATGGTGGCACGGGCCTATGTGAGGCCGATCACCATCGAAGGGGAGCAACCGACATGGGCTTCTTCAAGGACGCAGCCGAACTCGACGAGTACATCGGTGGGGTATTCCGGGACGCGGGCGATCACCCCGAGTCGGGCCCGAAGCTGCGCGCGGCCAACATCGTCATGCGGGTGCTCTACACCGATCCCGAGGCCGAGGTCACGATTGCCTTCCGCGACGACTACCAGGTGATCACCGGACCGACCGACGTCAAACCGGATATCACCTTGCTGATGCGCGGTGACACCGCCGACCAGTTCTGGCGCGGCGACTACAACCTGGCCGTCGGCTTGGCCAAAGGCCAGGTGAAGGCCAAGGGCCCGGTGAACAAGATCCTGAAGTTGGTACCGCTGACCAAGCCGCTGTTTCCGATGTACCGCGACAAGGTTGCCAAAAAGGACGCCGAGGCGGTGTCCTGACATGGCAGTGACGATGGACGCCGCCGTGCTGCGCGCACCCCACACCGTCGAGGTGGCCGCGGTACCGCGGCCCGTGATCAGTCAGCCCACCGATATCCTTGTCCGCGTTGAGAAAACGGCGATCTGTGGCACCGATCTGCACCCGTATGAAGGGCGTCTGGAGATCGAGCCGGATGTCATCCTCGGCCACGAGTTCCTCGGCACCGTCGAGGCGGTCGGGGCTGCGGTCACGCAGATCACCGAGGGTGACCGGGTGGTGGCGTCCTGCGTCGTCAGCTGCGGCGCCTGCTACCAGTGCCGACGGCACCAGCCCGGAAACTGCGCCGGCTCAAGGATCTTCGGGCTGGGTCTGGCACTGGGCGATTTGCCCGGCGGCCAGGCGGAGTACGTCGTCATCCCGTCGGCGGATATCAACGCTCGCGTCATCCCCACTACCGGGACGGCCAACGATGACGACATCCTGTTCGCCGGTGACATCATGACCACCGGCTACGAAGCAGTCGTCCGGGCGATGCGGCCCGGTGACACCGTGGCCGTGGTCGGCGCGGGACCGGTCGGTCTGTGCGCCGCGATGGCAGCGAAAGCCCTTGGTGCAGGCCAGGTCATCGTCATCGACCGGGTAAAGGCGCGGCTCAAGGAAGCCGAGAACGACGGGGCCGTCGCAGTCGACGCATCCGAAACCGACGCAACCGACGCAGTGCTGGATCTGACGGACTGGCGCGGCGCGGACGTCGTTGTCGATGCCGTCGGGCACGAAAGCGCACTGGTGTCGGCGATCTCGGTGGTGCGCGCGGGCGGCACCCTATCGATACCCGGGGTCTACACCGAGGAGTCGATGACTCTGCCCTTCGCCGAGTTGTACCTCAAGGGCGTCAAGGTCGAGATGGGCGTCTCGCACATCACCGAGTACATCGATGAGGTCATCGCGTTGTCGGTGGCGGGAAAACTCAAGCCCAGCAGCATCATTTCGCATCGGATGGGTCTATCGGAAGTCTCCGAGGCCTATCGGCTGTTCGAGGCCCGCGAGGCCACCAAGATCGTCCTTGACC
Source organism: Mycobacterium sp. (assembly GCF_965229105.1). Taxonomy (GTDB): domain Bacteria; phylum Actinomycetota; class Actinomycetes; order Mycobacteriales; family Mycobacteriaceae; genus Mycobacterium. The sequence goes on along the minus strand of NZ_OZ245858.1, from coordinate 2,417,122 downwards.
CGAGGAGCTAACACATGACCACCGTGACAGAGGTGCGCCACCACCTGATGCGGATCGGCGGTCGGGACGTCGACTCGGACCGCCGGATGACCCTCATCGATCCCAGCGATGAAAACGTTGTCGCCACCGTCGCCCGCGGTGATGCGTCCCATATCGATGCCGCGGTCGCCGCGGCAAAGGCCGCATTCGACGCGGGTGAATGGTCACGCAAGACACCCCAGGAGCGCGCCACGGTGATGCGCCGGATCGTCGATGCCGCCAACGACGCCATCGAAGACCTGATCGAGCTCGAAATGTCCTGTAACGGGGCCACCATTCGCCAAGCCACCGGATTCCACATCGGCTATGCGCTAACGCATTTCAGCTACTTCGCCGATCTCGCCGATACCTACACCTGGCAGCGACCCGCGACCATTGCCACCTTTCCCACGCTCGCCCAGAGCGTGGTGCACCGGGAACCGATCGGCGTCGTCGGCGCGATCGCCCCGTGGAACTTCCCCCTGCTGTTGACGCTGTGGAAGGTCGGGCCCGCATTGGCGGCGGGTAACAGCGTCGTCGTCAAACCAGACGAACACACTCCCCTGTCGATCCTGGAGTTCGCCCGCATCGCCGAACGAAACGGTCTGCCGCCAGGGGTACTCAATGTCGTACCGGGCGACGGGCGCGAAGCCGGCGCCCGACTGGCCAGCCATCCCGATATCGGCAAAATTGCCTTCACCGGGTCGACCGCCGTGGGCCGCGAAATCATGCGGCTTGCCTCCGGCACCGTCAAACACGTCACCTTAGAACTCGGGGGGAAGGGTCCGTCGATCGTGCTGGACGACGCGGATCTGGACATGGCAGTCGACGGTGTGCTCTACGGGTGTTTTGTCTATTCCGGGCAGGTCTGCGAATCAGGCACGCGCGCACTGGTTCCCAGGAGGATTTACGACGAATTCGTGGCGCGACTGGTAGCGCGCGCAAAGACCATCCAGATGGGTCCGACCCGGGACTGGGACACCGATATGGGTCCCGTCATCAACGGCACCCAGCAAGCCCGCATTCTCGACTTCATCCGCGGCGCAGAGGCGCAAGGCGCCGCAGTTGCCTTGGGTGGCCAAACACTGGACGGACCCGGGTTCTGGGTGCAACCGACCATCGTCACCGGCGTGACCAACGCGATGCGGATCGCCCGCGAAGAGGTCTTCGGTCCGGTGCTGGTGGTCATCCCCTATGACGGGGACGACGAGGCGGTTGCCATCGCCAACGACAGCGACTACGGCCTGGCCGCCAGTGTCTGGACTGCGGACAATGCGCGCGGTCTGGCTGTGGCACAGCGCATTCAGAGCGGAAGCGTATGGATCAACGACGCCCATCAGATCAACTGCCAGGTGCCCTTCGGCGGCTACAAGCAGAGCGGCGTCGGACGTGAACTCGGCCCAGACGCCCTGGACGCCTACACCGAAGTCAAGACCGTTCACCTGGATCTGTCGGGCGGTCGCGCCGCCAAACCCTATGACATCCTGCTCAGTCACGCCGATTAGAGGACAACCACGCCATGACCACCTTTGAAGAGCTCGCCCTGTCTTTCGATGACGACGATGACGACGGCGTCGACTACCCACCCGTCAACGATGTGGCAGCGACCCGCCCCTACGACGAACTCAATGTGTCCAGCGATGCGTTCTGGGCGCTGGATCTGCCACAGCGTGACTCGATCTTCGAGACCCTGCGCCGGCAACGTCCGGTCAGCTGGCAGCCGCCGATCGAGACCGCCGTGGCGCCCGACCCCGATGATCCGGGCTTTTGGGCTGTGGTGCGGCACAAGGACATCATCGAAGTCAGTCAGCGTTCCGAGGTGTTCGTCTCTCGCTACGGGGTGATGTTCGACATGCTGCCGGCGGTGTTCCTGGAGATGGCCATGTCGTTTCTGGCGATGGACAATCCGAAACACAGCAAGGTACGCCGATTGGTCAGTTCGGCGTTCACCCCACGCCAGATCAAGCGCATCGATGACGATATCGCGTCGCGGGCGCAGCGGATCGTCGCCGCGGCTGCACGCAAGGCCCGCGACGGTGAGGCCGTCGACTTCGTCGAGGATGTCTCCAAGCATCTGCCCGTGGAGATGTTCGGCGACATGTTCGGTGTGCCAGTCGAACTGCGCGCCGAGGTCGCCCATGCCGCCGATGAAACCCAGGCCTGGGCCGATCCGGTACTGCTCGGCGGGCGTGATCCGGCCGAGGTGCAGATCGAGGGCGCCCTGCGGATCCACGAGATCACCGAGGAACTGATTGCCGCCCGTCGGGACAACCCTGTCGATGATCTGCTGACCAGTCTGGTCAACGCCGAGATCGACGGCGAGAAACTGTCGGACTTCGAGATCTGCGCCACCATGGTGCTGTGCGCAGTCGCCGGTACCGACACCACTCGACATACCGCAAGCTTCGCGGCCAAGGCGCTGACCGAGTTTCCCGAGCAACGGCAGTGGCTCTGGGAGGACTTCGAAGGCCGGATCGATTCTGCGGTCGAGGAATTCCTGCGCTGGGGATCGGTGGTCCAGAATTTCCGGCGCACCGCCGTGGCGGAGTACACCCTGGGCGGTCAGCAGATCCTGCCCGGGGACAAGGTGGTGATGATGTACAGCTCGGGCAATCGGGATGCGACGGTCTTCGCCGACCCCGATAGCTTCCAGCTGAACCGGAACCCGAACCCGCACATCGCCTTCGGCGGAGGCGGCACCCATTTCTGCCTGGGCAATCAGTTGTCCAAATCGATGCTGAGGTCGCTGTTCCGCGAATTGCACCGGCAGATGCCCGATTTCGTGGCCGGTGAACCCAACCTGGTGAAGACCAACTTCATTCGGGGTGTGGTCAGCATGCCGTTCGATCCGAGACTGTCGGGATGAGCACCTGCCGAGTCACCTTCGACAGCACCCGTTGCAGCGGGATCGGGCTGTGCGAAGCGGTATCACCCGATGTCTTCGAGATCGGCGACGACGGGCTGATGCACCTTACGGGCGAGGATTTTGCGATCGAGCGACGTCAGGAACTGGAAGAGGCGGCACTGAATTGCCCGACGCAGTCCATCACCATCTCAGCGGTCGGCTGACTGATAGAGCCGCGATACCGCCTCGGCGCGGTTGCCCACCCGCAGCTTGCGCAGGATGTGCTTCACGTGCTGTTTGACGGTGCCCTCGGAAATCACCAGCGTGGCCGCAACTCCAGCGTTGGTCCGCCCTTCGGCTACCAGCCGCAGCACCTCGAGCTCGCGCCTGGTCAGCACGTCGTGCAGGGATGTCGACGCCACACGTACTGTCTGGCCGGCGAGATGCTCGGTGCGACCAGCCGAAATATCCAGCGAGACTTCGTGAATGCCGGCCAATGCCGCATCGGCATCGGCCGCCGCGGACTTCAGGGCATCGCCGGCAGCCTGCAGCTGCTCGGCGACGGTAGCCCGGCTCAACGCCAGCCGCAGCCCGTTGGCGAAGGCGAGCAGAACCTCGCGATCGACCATGTCGATATCCCGGCCCTGCAGATAACGGTCGGCATGCAGCAGTCCCACGACGCGGGAGCCCGAGATGATCGGGGCGGCCACATACGACGTCGACCGGGATGCGTCGGCAATGGGGCGGTGCACCCGGGACTCATGTTGGACATTCGTGACGACGACGGCCTGGCGCCGTCGGACGACCTCCGTCTCGAACAATCCGGGGACCAGTGGCTGGGGTTGTTCTTGACCGACCAGGTTGATCCGTTGCGCCCACTGCGGGTCGTCGGCGATGAATACCGCCTGCGACACCCACATGCCCTCCGCGATATGGGAAATGATGGCCCGGTCGAAGCCCAGGTCGGCGATCAGTGCAGGTGCGAGTCGCACCAATTCATCCACCGAGCACGGGGCGGCCTCCAGTTGAGCCAGCACGTCGCCGAGTCGGTGGCTGATCTCGCCCTGGTCGGCCTGTCCCGCGGCGACCAGCGCATGGTCGATATCGCCGAGTCGATGCAGCGCCGTGAGCAGTTCGATCGCCGCCCCGCCGTCGGACGCCGAATCACCCAGCACCTCGTAGAGCGCGTCCCAGGCGCCGTCGATAACGGCCCTGGCATCCGGCGACCGCAGATCCGCATGTGGATCGGTGCCGTCCAAGACACCCCGCAGGCCGTCGAGCACCGCTCGCACCCGCGCCTCGTTGTGATCCACCGCACAATCCTAAGTCAGGAGTCCAGCCATGTACCCCGGGGCGCACATCTCCACCTCGCCAGACAAACCGGCCGTCACTGTCGTCGATACCGGCGCCACGCTGACCTACGCACAGCTGGAAGACCGCTCCACTCGACTGGCGAACGCGTTGCGGGCCGCCGGTCTGGTGACCGGGGATGTCGTCGGGTTGCTATCGACCAATGCCGTCACAGTCTTCGAGGTCTACTGGGCATGCCTGCGCAGCGGGCTCTATCTGACGCCGGTGAACTTTCACCTGACGGCCGCCGAGTCGGCGTACATCCTCGACGACTGTGGCGCCAAAGCTCTCGTCGCATCCGCCGACCTCGCCGATCTGGCCCGATCCGCCGCCGACCAGGTACCGGGGCTACGTCTGCGCTTCAGCTACGGCGGTGACGTCGACGGTTTCGAGGAATACGAGGCGTTCGTGTCATCGGGCTCGCCCACAGCACCTGCAGACCAGCCCCGAGGTGCCGACATGCTCTACAGCTCAGGCACCACCGGGCGGCCCAAGGGCATCAAACCGCCACTGCCACAGCGTCAGGTCGGGGCTCCCGGCGATCCACATGTCGGAGCGTTCGGCACGGCATACGAAATGAACGCCGATACCGTGTACTTCTCCCCCGCCCCGCTGTATCACGCGGCACCTCTGCGGTTCGGCATGATCACCCAGGCCCTCGGTGGCACTGTGCTGATCAGCCGCGGATTCGACGCCGCGCAATGTCTACGGGTGATCGACGAGTTCGAGGTCACCCACAGCCAATGGGTACCAACACATTTCGTGCGCATGTTGCGGCTGCCCGAGGAGATTCGCCAGGCGGCCGATCTGTCATCGCTGCGCTACGCCATCCATGCCGCCGCTCCGTGCCCCGTCGAGGTCAAGCAGCAGATGTTGAACTGGTTCGGCCCGGTGCTGCACGAGTACTACGCCTCGACCGAGGCCAACGGCATCACCATGATCTCCGCCGCGGAGTGGCTGACCCGAACCGGGTCGGTCGGAACCGCGAAACTGGGCGTCCTGCACATCTGTGATGACGACGGCCGCGAACTGGCCACCGGTGAGCCAGGATTGGTGTATTTCGAGCGGGACGAGATGCCATTTTGCTACCACCGCGACCCAGCCAAAACCGCCGCCGCCCAGCACCCGTCGGAGCCGACGTGGTCCACGTGTGGGGACATCGGCCACGTCGATTCCGAGGGATACCTGTTCCTGCGCGACCGCAAGGCGTTCACCATCATCTCCGGCGGAGTGAACATCTACCCGCAGGAGATCGAGGACTGCCTGACACTGCATCCCGCTGTCTTCGATGTCGCGGTGCTCGGAGTGCCCGACGCCGAGTTCGGCGAATCAGTGCTCGCCGCGGTGCACCTCAACCCGAACGTGCCGGCCGACGGCGCGACCGCCGAAGCGCTCGTCGCGCATGTCCGGTCACGAATCGCCGGCTACAAGGTGCCGCGGCGCATCGAATTCGTCGCATCGCTACCCCGGACCGCCACCGGAAAGCTCGTCAAAGGCCCTTTGCGCCAACAATTCAGCTCACCTGAAAGGACGTCGCTGTGAGTTCTTCTCTCACCGGGTTGCCCCGTACCTCCGATCGCCTCTTCGACGATCTGCTGTTACCGGAGGAGACACTCAAGATCCGCGCGGAGGTTGAGCCCCACTCCGTCTGAACTACGCTGGTCCGCCGAGCGTAGTAATCCGATGCAGCGGGTAAAGGTGCGTACATGGCGAGCGTTGACGTGTCGGTGTCATCCGACCTGGACCCGGAACAGGCTTGGGCGCTGGCGTCCAACCTGGACCGATTCGGCGAGTGGCTGACCATCTTCGCCGGTTGGAAGAGCGTGGTGCCCGACGATATCGAGGTCGGCACGGCGGTCTCTTCCTTGATCAAGGTGAAGGGTTTCCGCAACGTCATCCACTGGCAGGTCACCGGCTACGACGCACCCAAGAAGATCGCCCTGGAAGGCAGCGGACGTGGCGGTGTACGGATCGCGCTCACCATGACCGTCACCGACCGCAGCCCCGGCTCGACGTTCCACCTGACCGCAGACCTGCGCGGCGCCCTGCTGAACGGCCCCGTGGGCTCACTCGTGGCGCGAGTGCTCGAATCCGATGTCCGCAGATCGGTGGAGAATCTCGCGGCACTGCACGCGTGACAGCGGTAAGGCTTGAAGTGACATTGCCGATCGGCTTAGATATCTCGATTGACGTTGCCGTCGAAGACTAGGCTGAAATCGGCCGACGTACCGAAAGGCGGGGTCGCAGCATGGTGCGCAGCGAGTTAGCCGGCACATTTCCTGCCGCCAGGGTCGGCAGCTTCACCATGGATTTCGCCACCCAGCGTTTCCAGTGGTCAGCTGAGGTGGCCGCCATCCACGGATACGCCGCGCAAGCGGTCGAGGTGCCCGCCGAGCTGGTAATGGCGCACAAACATCCTGACGATCGGGCGCGGGTCCGGGAGCTGTTCAACGAACTGATCGAGACGCGGATGGCCCCGTCGAGCCGGCACCGCATCATCGACACCGCAGATGAAGTCCACGATGTCGTCGTGGTGTCGAAAACCACGTTCGACGACGCAGGTGCCGCGGTCGGCGTCCAGGGTTTTTACGTCGATATCACCGCGGTGTTCACCGGCCAGGTCGATGACGCGGTGGACGTCGCGGTAGCCGAGTTCGCCACGCATCGCGCGATCATCGAACAGGCCAAGGGCATGGTGATGTTGGCCTACAGCATCCCCGCCGACCGAGCGTTCGACGTGCTCAGGTGGCGTTCGCAACAGACCAACACCAAGATCCGGGCGCTGTGTGAGCTCATCGTCAAGCGAGCCCTGGACGAGATCACCGTGAGTGACGTTCACCGCGCGAGCTTCGACGATATTCTGCTCAACGCCGATGCCGCGGGACCGGTGTGAGTTTTCAACCGCAACGGCCCTACCTGCGCCTTGGCAGGGAACGCATATAGTCGAGCCCTCATTCCGCAGATCATGAGGGCCACATCGAGATGAGTATGCCGAGCTCCCCCGCCGAGGCGCCGACCTGCTATCGGCACCCCGGTCACCTGACCTACGTCCGGTGCGCCCGCTGCCAGCGCTATATCTGCCCGGAATGCATGCGCGACGCCGCTGTCGGTCATCAGTGCCCGGAATGCGTCGCCGACGGCGCCAAGACCATTCGTACGCCGCGCACCCAGTTCGGCGGCGTCGCGCGGTCGACGCAGCAACCTGTGCTCACCTACGCGTTGATCGGGCTCAACGTGCTGGCGTTCATTGCGCAGACGGTCTCATCCGACGTGCAGCGCATGTTCACGCTGTGGCCGCCGGCAATCGCCTCCAACGACGAGTACTACCGCCTGCTCACCTCGGCGTTCCTGCATTACGGCATCGTGCATCTGCTGTTCAACATGTACGCGCTGTACGTGGTCGGGCCGCCGCTGGAGATGCGGCTGGGTCGGCTGCGGTTCGGCGCGCTCTACGCACTCAGTGCCCTCGGCGGATCCGTGCTGGTCTACCTCATCGCGCCGTTGAACACCGCGACGGCGGGTGCATCTGGGGCGGTGTTCGGGCTGTTCGGCGCCACCTTCGTGGTGGCAAAGGCGCTCAACCTCGACGTCCGCTGGGTGCTCGCCCTGATCGGGATCAACGTGGTGATCTCGTTGACCATGCCCTCGATCAGCTGGCAGGGCCACGCGGGCGGGTTGGTAACCGGTGCCGTCATCGCGGCGGCCTACGTGTACGCGCCGCGGGAACGCCGCAATCTCATTCAAGGTTCGGCGACAGTGGCCGTCATCGTCCTCTTCGCCGGGCTGATCTGGTGGCGCACCAACGCGCTTCTGGCGATGTTCGGCGGACCGCTCAATTTGGGCTGAGCGGAGCGGTTTACGACCCGATCCTCGCCTGGGGTCGCCGGGGCGGCTGCTGATTCTGCGCAAACGAGCTGCACGTTCCGAGGTGACTTGCCACGCAAGGAATTCCGTTGATGGTCGGCGCGCTGCCTGAGACATAACACTGCCCCGAATAGGCGTTGGAACGGTGCCCGGGCGGGCAGCCATTGGCCGCGGCCACCGGCACCACCGCCGGGCTCATGGCGACGACCAACGCTGCACAGCACCCAGCCGTCGCCGTCCGGTATCGCCTGCGGCGCTCCGCCATGCTGGTGGCCCCTTCGATGCTTTCCGAAGAGCTTAGCGAGCAGCTGCGCTGGACATCTGACACTCCAGGCGATAGGCAGACCAGGTGACCGCCCCATCGCGCAAGATCAGTATCGGATGCGTCTACCGTCCGGAGTTTCCGCCCGAGCAACTCGCGGCTGCGGCCAGGACCGCCGATGCGGCCGGGGTGGACGAACTCTGGCTCTGGGAAGACTGTTTCCTGGCCGGCGGAGTCTCGGCTGCCGCTATCGCGCTGTCGCACAGCGAACATCTGCGGGTCGGTGTCGGTGTGCTGCCGGTGCCGATGCGCAATGTGGCACTCGCGGCGATGGAGATCGCCAATCTGAACCGGTCCTTTCCCGGTCGGGTGCGTATCGGCGTCGGGCATGGCGTCCAGGAGTGGATGGCGCAGATCGGAGAAAAGGTGGCGTCGCCGATGACGCTGCTGCGTGAATATCTGACCTGCCTGTCAGCCCTGCTACGCGGTGAATCGGTAACGTACACAGGGCGATACGTATCGCTGAGCGAGGTCAGCCTGCAGTGGCCACCGGACCCCGGCACCGAACTCCTCGCTGCTGCCACCGGACCGAAAACCTTGGCACTGAGCGGTGAACTCGCCACCGGCACCGTCCTCACCGGCGGAACCACACCCGACGAAGTGCGCACGGCGATAACGCATATCAATCCGGCCGGTCCCCACTCGGTGGTGGTCTTCGTACCCTGCGCCATCGGGTCGGACGCACAACAGGTGATCCGACGCGAGATCGAGCACTGGAAGTTCAGCCACGATGTCGACCCCAACGATCTGGCCGCCTACGGTGAGCCCGCCGATATCGCAACCGCCACCAGCCGATGGATCGATGCCGGCGCCGATACCGTCCTGCTGCAGCCGACCGCGCAGGCCGATATCACCACGTTCCTGCACACCGTGGGAACCGAGATCCGTCCACTGTTGCAGCAGAAGTGAATTCGCCCACCCCCAGGAGAATCCCATGCGTGCGGTAGTCATCACCAAACACGGCGACCCTTCGGTACTGCAGGTGCAGAATCGGCCCGATCCTGGACCACCCGGCATCGGCCGCATCCAGATCGCGGTTGCGGCCGCCGGCGTGAACTTCGCCGACCATCTAGCCAGGGTCGGGCTCTACCCGAGCGCCCCCAAGGTGCCGTCGGTCGTGGGTTATGAGGTATCGGGAACAATCACCGCCGTCGGCGCGGGTATCGACCCGGCCCGCATCGGTGAACGGGTGATCGCCGGGACCCGTTTCGGTGGCTATGCCGAGATCGTCGACGTGGCCGCATCCGATGTCATCAGCTTGCCCAGTTCGTTGAGCTTCGCCCAGGGTGCCGCGGTACCGGTGAACTACGCCACCGCGTGGGCGGCGCTGCTGGGTTACGGCTCACTGCGCCGCGGAGAACGGGTGCTGATCCATGCCGCGGCCGGAGGCGTGGGCATTGCCGCCGTGCAATTGGCACGCGCGGCCGGCGCGGTGGTGCACGGCACGGCGTCGCCGGCCAAACACGACCGGTTGCGCGAACTCGGTGTTGACCGTGCCATCGACTACCGCCGAAAGGGCTGGTGGAAGGGTCTCGAACCCTATGACCTGGTCCTCGACGCAATGGGTGGGACGTCACTACGACGGTCCTATGCCCTGCTGCGCCCCGGCGGACGGTTGGCCGCCTACGGCGTCTCGGCGATCCAACAGGGCGAAACACGGTCATTGCGCACCGCACTGCCGCAGGTCGCATCGATGTTCCGGGGTTTCAACCTGCTCAAACAACTCGACGAATCGAAGACGGTGATCGGGCTGAACATGTTGGGGTTGTGGGATGACCGCGGCACCCTCGAGCCGTGGACGGCACCGCTGTCGACGCTGCTGATCGACGGCACCATCGCGCCCGTCGTCCATTCCGCAGTCCCGTTCGCCGACGCACCTGAAGCGCACCGAATCCTGGCGGCGCGGGAGAATATCGGCAAGGTGGTGCTGGTGCCCTGAGGCAAGCGTGGCGATCCCCACGATAGGTTGACCGGATGCGAGTGGATGGACGGGAGGTCACCGTCGCGGGTGACCTGCTGCAGCCGTTGCTACGCAGGACCAACGATATTTTCCGATTCGTCCTCGCTGCGATATTCCTGGTCACTGTCGTCACCAGTTCCCTGATCACCCGCAATGACTGGGTGGCCCTTGAGCAGTCGATCTCGGGGATCGTCGGGGTACTGACACCTACCCAGTCCAACCTGGTCTACCTGCTCTACGGGGTGGCAATACTGGCGCTGCCCTTCGTGATCCTGATCCGACTGATCGCCGCCCAGCAGTGGAAGTTGCTCGGCGCGTACGGCGCGGCCGGTCTGATCTCAGTTCTCCTGTTGTCCATCACGGGCAATGGGATCGCTGCGCCGCGTTGGCATTTCGACCTCGACGACCGGTTACGCACACTGCTGTCCCAGTTCCTCGACGATCCGCGCTGGATCGCCATGCTGGCAGCGGTGCTCACGGTTTCCGGTCCATGGCAGCCGGCGCGGTGGCGACGGTGGTGGTGGACTCTGCTACTGGCATTCGTGCCCATCCACCTGGTCGTCAGCGCCGTGATACCGGCACGTTCGTTACTCGGTCTCGCCGTCGGCTGGTTCGTGGGCGCCCTGACCATTCTCGTCGTCGGCACGCCGGCGTTGGACGTGCCCCTCGACGGCGCGGTTCGCGCGTTACTGCGTCAGCGCTTCCCGGTCACCGGCCTGGTGGTGGTACACCCCGCCGGTCCAGGACCACTGGTACTGACCGCCACCAGCGACGGCACCGAGGACGCCCAGCTCCGTCCCGAATTGCAGGCGGTCGTCGAGATGTACGGCCCCAACCAGCGCAGCGGTGGGTTTTTCCGGCAGGTGTGGCGTTGGCTGCGGCTGCGCAACAGCGAGACGTCACCGTTGATCGCATCGATGCGCCGGGCCGTCGAGCATCGTGCACTGATGGCTGTTGCCGTCGGCGATGTTGGCGTAGCCAACACCACCCCCATCGCGGTGGCCGCCCTCGACCGGGGCTGGACGTTGTACGCGCGGACCCCGGAACGTGGCGTCGCGGTCGACGCGTCCGCAGGCCCAGAGGCGGTGGCTCAGGTGTGGGCGGCGCTGGGCATCCTGCACTGCCACCAGATCGCGCACGGCGACCTGCGGTCAAAGGAAATCACCATCGATCACGGCACCGCCCTTTTCGGTGGGTTCGGCAGCGCGGAATACGGCGCGTCCGACGTGCAGATGCAGGCCGATATCGCCCAACTGCTGGTTTCGACGAGCGCCACCTTCGGCGCCGAAGCGGCGGTGCGCGCGGCCATCGATGTATTCGGCAAGGCGACCGTCCTGACGGCGTCGCGCCGGTTGACGAAATCGGCTGTGCCAGCACGCGTTCGAAATTCGATCGACGACGCCGGGACCGTCATCGCCGCAGCCAAAGAGCAGGTGATGCACCAGACCGGTGCCGACCAGATCAAGGCCGAGACGATCACCAGATTCACCCGCAACCAGGTGATCCAGATGGTGCTCCTGGTGGCATTGGTCTACGTCGCCTACCCGTTCATCAGCACCGTGCCGGCATTCTTCTCCGAACTGCACAACGCGAACTGGTGGTGGGCCCTGCTCGGGCTTGCGGTGTCGGCGCTGACGTACGTCGGGGCGGCGATGGCCTTGTGGGCGTGCGCCGGCGGCTTGGTCAAGTTCCGCAATCTGGCCATCATGCAGGTGGCCAACACTTTTGCCGCCACCACCACCCCGGCCGGTGTCGGGGGTCTCGCCCTGAGCACCAGATTCCTGCAGAAGGGTGGTCTCGGTGCGCTACGCGCCACAGCGGCGGTAGCGCTGCAACAGACCGTTCAGGTGATCACCCACGTTGCGCTACTGATCTTTTTCAGTGTCGCGGCGGGTACCTCGGCCGATCTGACCCACTTCGTGCCGAGTGCGACGGTGCTGTACCTGATCGGCGGCGCCGCCCTGGGCGTCGTCGGCACCTTCATGTTCGTCCCCAGGCTGCGACGATGGCTCGGCACGGCCGTGCGGCCGCGGCTGACGGAAGTGTTAGGCGAGCTCGCCGAACTGGCCCGCGAACCAAAGCGTCTCGCACTGATCGTATTAGGTTGCGCAGCAACTACATTGGGGGCGGCACTAGCCCTGTGGGCGAGCGTGGAGGCATTCGGGGGCGGCACCACCTTCATCACCGTCACCGTCGTCACGATGGTTGGTGGCACCCTGGCCTCGGCCGCCCCGACACCGGGCGGGGTCGGCGCAGTAGAGGCGGCGCTGATCGGTGGCCTCGCCGCATTCGGGGTGCCCACCGCGGTCGCGGTGCCCTCGGTGCTGCTCTACCGGGTGCTGACCTGCTGGCTGCCGGTCTTCATCGGTTGGCCGGTAATGCGTTGGCTGACAAAGAAAGACATGATCTAGACGTCCGACTAATCCGGTTCGCCGTACTCATCGAACCAGTAGGCCAACTTGCCGCGCCGGTTCACCGCCCGCAACCGTTTCTCGGCGGCCGCCCGCGTTTTCGACGTGGTGACGATCAGTAGCTCATCACCTACCGCGATACGCGTCTCGGGTTGCGGAACGAACGTATGACCGTCACGGATGATCAGTGTGATCACGCTCGGATCGGGTAACCGCAACTCCAGGATCATGACGCTGTGCATCTGCGATTCGGGTAGCACCGTCATCGTCAGCAGCTCGGCCTCCAGCACATCCAGGGGCGCCGACTCGACCTGGATCTCGCGGGCGGTATCGGCCGAGATCAGCCCGAGCGCACGAGCGACCGGACCGAGGCTGGGCCCCTGCACCAGGGTGAAGACCACCACCAGGATGAACACGATGTTCAGTAGGCGATGACTGTTGGGCACGCCCTCGACGATCGGGAACGTCGCCAGGACAATCGGCACCGCACCGCGCAGACCCGCCCAGGAAAGAAAGGCCTGTTCGCGCCAGGGAATCCGAAACCCGACCAGAGAGCCGATCACCGATAGTGGCCTGGCCACCAGCAGCAGCACCGTGCCGACGACGATCGCCGGGACCAGCTCGCCGGCGAGCTCACTGGGATCCACCAGCAGCCCGAGCAGGACGAACAGCCCGATCTGTGCCAGCCAGCCCAGCCCCTCGGCGAACGACCTCGTCGCCGAGCGGTGTGGCAGCCCGGAGTTCGCCAGCACCACGGCCGCCAGATACGCGGCGATGAATCCGCTGGCATGAACCGAACCCGCCGCCGCGAACGCCACCATGCCCAACCCGAACGTCGCGATCGGATAGAGCCCCGACGCAGGCAGGGCAATGCGGCGCAGCGTCATCGCACCCAGAAACCCGCAACCCAAGCCGATCGCTGAGCCGGCGAGCAACTCATACGCCAGATCGGTGACCGCGCTCTCTGGATCGAACACGAAGGGCGTCGCGCTGAACATCAATACCAAAATCACCGCGGGCGCATCGTTGAATCCGGACTCGGCCTCCAGCAGCCCGGCGACGCGTCGGGGCAGCGGCAGCACCCGCAACACCGAGAACACGGCCGCGGCATCGGTCGAGGAGACGATCGCGCCGAGAAGAAGCGCAAGTTGCCAGTCGATCCCGAGCAGCACGTGCGCACCCGCGGCGGTGATCACCATCGAGACCAGCACCCCGAAGGTGGCCATCACACCCGCGGGTGCCAGCACCTTGCGCACATCGGCGAACCGGGTGGTCAGACCGCCTTCGACCAGGATGACGGCCAGCGCCGCGGTGCCCACGTTGCGCGCCAGCTCGACATCGTCGAAATTCACCCCGATGAAGTCTTCGCCAAGGAGGACACCGACCAGGAGGAACAACAACAGGCTGGGAAAGCCGACCTTGGTCGCCACCCGGGTACCGACAATGCTTGCCAGCAGCACGAAGCCACCCACGAGCAAAGCCAGATACAGCTGCTGCAAAGTCATTTCGGTCCTGTCAGGTTGTGCACAGGTACAGTAGCGACCCGGAGTGGTGACGGTGAGGAGAGCGGTCATGCGTATCGCGATCGCCGGGGCCGGCGCAGTCGGTCGGTCAGTTGCCCAGGAGCTGACCGACAACGGTCACAAGGTGCTGCTGATCGAACGTGAGGTCCGCCGCTACGAGCCGCATACCGTACCCGCAGCCGATTGGTTGATCGCCGATGCCTGCGAGCTGACTGCGCTCGAGGAGGCCGGTGCCCAGACCTGCGACGTGCTGGTCGCCGCCACCGGCGATGACAAGGCCAACCTCGTCGTCGCGTTGCTGGCCAAGTCCGAGTTCGGGGTACCGAGGGTGGTCGCCAGGATCAACGACATCCGCAACGAGTGGCTGTTCACACAGTCGTGGGGTGTCGACGTCGCGGTCTCCGCCCCTGGTGCGATGGTCGCCGGCGTGGAGGGCGCCATCGACGTCGGGCACCTGGTGCGCTTGATGGGCCTGCGCGAAGGCGAAGCCAATCTGATGAAGCTGACCCTGCCCGCCGAGAACCCGCTCGTCGGCGCACGCGTCGCCGACCTGGGCCTGCCGGAGAACTCCACGCTGGTCACCGTGTTCCGCGACGGCGGCATCATCGTCCCGAAGCCCGAGGATGTGCTTGCGGCCGGAGATGAGATGCTGTTCGTCGCCAACAGCCAACTCCTTGGCTGGGCCGGTATCGACAACGTGCACCACGGGCTGTGAAAGCGCGCGGGTGTGCATCATTGGCAAACTTGACCGCATGAGTTCCCGACATCTGCACGCCAGCCCCGGTCCGGTGAGTTAGCGTCGTCAGCGGTATCTGGCACAGTTTCGGCTTTTCTACGGGCAAGTTCGAACTGACCGGACGTGCAACGTCAGGAGAGCCATGGATGTTGGCTGGCAGCCGGCTCTACTGAGGCCGTCGATATCGATACCTATCGGGCTGATCGCCGCCTTGGCAGTGTTGCTGCTGCTCGACAGCGCAAGCCCCGCCGTGCGCGTACTCGACGATGCCATCGTGCTGGGGTTGTCGACGTACGCGACGGTGTGTGCAGGTCTTGCTGCCCGGTCCGCCTACGGGCGGCGCAGCCGCGCAGCATGGACGACGATGGCGGTGGCCCTGGGTTGCTGGGCCATTGGGGACCTGATCTGGCTGTTGTGCGAACTGGTCTTTCACCGCACGCCATTTCCGTCGCCCGCGGACGTCTTCTATTTGTCCTTCATCGTCCTGGCGGCCATTTCCATGGCGCAATTTCGGACCGTGCAATCGCTGCGATCCCGGATACGGACCATCCTCGAGGGCACAACCGTAGCGCTGTGCACGTTCCTGCTCGCCTGGATGCTGGTCCTGAACGCGGTCTATGACTCTTATCTCGACGACCGGATGGCGCTCGGTTTGGCGTTGGCGTACCCCGTTGCCGATGTGGTGGCCTTCGCGGTCGCTGTGGCGATTCTCGCGAGCGCCGACGTCCGTCAGCGCACCGTGCTGGGTGTTCTCACCCTCGCCATCGCACTGATGACGATCACTGACACCGCGTTCGCCTACATCGTGGCCAGTGAGCGCTACGACACCGGCAGCTTCACCGACGTCGGTTGGGCGGCTGCACTCGTCACATTCGCGGTGGCTGCGCAACTGAGTCGACGAAGCGGTCCGCCCCCGCCGCCGACGGTGCGGGTACCCGCCAATTCCTCACTATGGCTCCCCTATGTTCCGCTGCTACTGGCCGGCACGCTGGGCCCGGTCCTGGTCATGTCGGGGCTGGAAAGGGTGATCGTTCCCCTGGTCGTCGTTACCGTGTGTTTGCGGCAATCGGTTGCAGCCTGGGAAAACCGGCGCCTGCTGGCGGCGGCGGCAAGCCAGGCTCTGCAGGATCCATTGACGGGATTGGCCAACCGCGCGTTGTTCCAGAACCGGTTGACGCATGCGATGACGTTGCGCTCGCGGGACAACCGTTCGGTGGCAGTGGTGTCGTTGGACCTCGACGATTTCAGACTCGTGGACGACAGTCTCGGGCATCCGGCAGCCGACAGCTTGTTGGTCGCGGCCGGACGCCGGATCGCCGACTGCGCCCGGCCCGGTGACACGGTCGCGCGGATCGGAGGTGACGAGTTCGTCCTGTTGTTGGAAGGTGAAGTCGATGATTCGCATCTGATCGCCCAACGAGTTGTCGAGTCCTTCAACGAGCCGTTCATCGTCGATGGACAGCACATGCTCCTGCGCCCCAGCGTCGGCGTCGCGGTGGCGCCATCCCAGGACCTGGAGATGACACCGCAAACACTCATCCGGCGTGCCGACGCCGCCATGCACGCCGCAAAGCGGTCTCGCTCACCGAGCGTGCACACCTTCAACGCTGACATGGCGATGACCGGCGCCGATCCGATCGAGCTGTCCTCCGATTGGCACGACTCGGCTCGCCACGACGGGGTTGCCAAAATCCGACTGCTGGGAGAGCTTCGCCACGCCATCGACAACGGCGAACTCATGATGATGTATCAACCGAAGTTCGATCTGCGCACAACCCGCATTGTGGGGGTGGAAGCGTTGCTGCGGTGGCCGCATCCGACCATGGGACTGCTGCGCCCGGATGCGTTTATGTCGCTGATACGCCAACACGGGCTGATGCGACCGGTGACCGACCTGGTGCTTGACAAGGCCCTCGACGACGCCGCCGGCTGGGCTGACTCGGGGGCACGAATACCTGTGGCGATCAACATCTTTGCGCCATTCATCCGGGACACGCAGTTGCCTGACATCCTCTGTCGGGCAATGGCTGTCCGCGGCCTGCCCGCAGACATCCTGACCGTGGAAATCACCGAGGATTTGGTCCTCAACGAGCTCAATGTGGTGACATCGGTGCTGCGCCGGTTACGCGGTCGGGGGATCAGGGTGGCGATCGACGACTTCGGCAGCGGTTACTCGGCGCTGTCCTACCTTCGCGACCTCACCATTGACGAGGTCAAACTCGATCGTCACTTCATCGGATCGGTCACCGGCAACGGCCGCGCCGCCGCAGTCGTCCGGGCCGTCATCGACCTCACTCACGATCTTGGGATCACTGTTGTCGCAGAGGGAATCGAAGATGGCGGCACGGCAACCTGGCTCCGCGACCACGGGTGCGACATCGGCCAGGGCTACTACTTCGGCAAGCCTGTCGATGCCGACAAGGTTCCGGCACTGGTCACCATGGCACCGTCTCCGTAGGAAGCCGCCCCCAACCGTGCCTCAGTCGTTATTCTCGTCGCGCTCCCACTCCTGCGCCTCTTCCAGCACGATCACCCGGTAGTTGTCGGCCGCCTCGTCGATAGCGGCCAACGCTTCTGCAGTCAGCTCCTGCCGAATCCCGCTCTCCGCGTGGGCGAATGGAATGAAAGCGCGCAACAGGTCGGGGACGTCGAGCTGATCTTCGGCGGGAATGTCGTCGAATTCTGCGATCGGTTCCTCCAGCAGTTGCCGCAACCGCGGAGCGCTCCACCGCAGTGGATCACCGGTGCCCTCGTCGATGCACATCTCCAGGAGTTGACGGTCACGGGACCCGTTGAACTCCTTGCCGACCGGCGAGGCGAAGAACCGGGTGAGTATTTCGTCGCTATCGGCCGAACCGCGTTGGATGAAACCACCTTCGGGCATCAGCCGAACCAGCCAGCGCAGCAGAGGGCGGGTGGCCGGCCAGGTGTCCGAGTCCTCCAGCGCGAACATCGCCAATGGCCCATAGAGAGCCTTGTACAACTCCACTTTGGCGTCGGCCGGACCTACCTCGACGAAGCTGGTGTCCTGATCGTCGTTGCTCTTTTTGGCGACGTCGAGCACCGCGTCGATAGCACTCGGCACGAAGAACGCGTCTTTGACCTCGGACATCGTCAAGTGGTCGATGTAGACCGCGCAGGTCATTTCCTGCCCGTCGGTCAGTCGAACTCCCAGAAGCAACTCATCGCCATCACCGAGCACGTGGCTCATCCGTACGGCCTGGCGGACGCTGGTCTGTCCGAGCTCGCCGAGCCACTGCGGAAGGTCGTCGTCGCGGGCGTCGACCTCACTTCGGCAGCGGTCTTGCAGCCCGTCATTGTCGATCAGAAGTTCGCCGAGTACTGCCAGCAGGGCGGTGGTCTCGGGCAGCTTGATGTCGATGAAGGAGCCGACCAGTTCGTCGAGGCTGAGCGTCTCTTCCTCGTCGGGTCGCCGCAGCACGGCCGCTTTCGGCGCGGTGGCCTCGATGACCATGCTCACCAGACCGAGGAGATCGATGGGCTGACCGCTGTCCAGCGCTTCGCGCACCTCGTCGATCAACGGCACTTCGGGGAGGGGTTCTTGTGCTGCGATGCGCCCGCGGCGGGCTTTCCTGCGTCTGGCGTCGCGCCTGGCTTGTTTGGCTGCGCCGCGCTTACCTCTGTCGGCCATGGCCCGGGACACTAGCCGACTGATCAGAGAGTGCGGGCGGGGGGACTCGAACCCCCACGTCCTTTCGGACACGGACACCTAAAGACCGCGCGTATGCCATTTCGCCACGCCCGCAACGAGGCAGATCCTACCGACAAAGATCGCCCAACCGTGTCGGTGGTGCCTTCTAGATTCGACAGCAGACGAGAAGGAGCCCGCGGATGCGATCGCTCGATGACTACCAAACCGTCCAGGACCTCATCGCCAAGGGCCTGAACGATTGCGCCATTGCACGCGAGACGGGCATACCGCGCACCACGGTGTCTATGTGGCGGCGCGGCAGCTCGCGAAGCCGAAGACCCTCAGGCGCATCGCCGTGTGGTAGCGCACATGACCTGTCGAACCTTCCCGCCCGTGCCTATGTCTACCTTCTCGGGATGTACCTCGGCGACGGCTGCATCTCACGTAGTCGGCGTGTGTGGCACCTACGGGTGGCATTGGATAGGAAATACCCCAGCATCGTCACCGCCTGCCGCGAAGCAATGAACATCGTCATGCCTGGGCAGCACGCAGCCGTCCATCGTGTTGCCAACACCGGTTGCATGGTCGTTTCGATGTACTCCAAACACTGGCCTTGCCTGTTCCCCCAACACGGACCAGGCAGAAAGCACGACCGGCCAATTCGCTTGGCGCCATGGCAGGAAGCGCTCGTCGCCCAGGCCACCGAAGATTTCATCCGCGGTCTGATCGACAGCGACGGCTGCCGCGTAGTCGCCAACGACCGTGGCGTCGCCAGCCTGCGCTATCACTTCACCAACCACTCAGAAGACATCCTGAACCTCTTCACCAGGGCGCTCGACTCACTCGGTATCACGTGGACTCGCAACAGCAGGCACATGATCGCGGTGTATCGCAAGGCCGCGACGGCGCGGCTCGACGAGTTCGTCGGGCCCAAATCCGGGCCGCGGCCGGACCTGACGGACCAGCCTCTGATTCCAGAGAAATGCGGCTAACCGGTACCGTCGAAGGGTGTCCACTACAAGCCGTCGGAGATGGCCGATGATCGCCCTGGTGATCCTCGCCGCCTGCGGCTGCCTGGCGCTGGGCTGGTGGCAGTGGACGCGGTTCGAATCGAATTCCGGCACCTTCCAGAACCTCGGCTACGCGATGCAGTGGCCGTTCTTCGCCGGCTTCTGCGTGTACGCCTACCGCAAGTTCGTCCGCTTCGAGGAAGCACCGCCGGCACCTGCGGATACCGGGACCACGCAGATTCCCGACGGTCTGTTGCCGCCGCGGCCCGCCGCCGCATCCGCGGCCGCCGACGATCCCGCCCTGCGGGAGTACAACGCATATCTGGCCGAACTCGCCAGGGATGATCACGAACGACAGGACAGGACCACCGCATGACGGCCGCAGAGCCCCCAGAAGCACCAGCCCCGGTACCCGGCGCCGCCCCGATCGACAAGATCAGGACCGCCTTGCTGGGCTATCGGGTGATGGCGTGGGCGACGGGCATCTGGTTGATCGCGCTCTGCTACGAGATGGTCGTCAAATACATTGTGCAGGTGGATAACCCGCCGAGTTGGATCGGCGTCGTGCACGGTTGGGTGTACTTCGTCTACCTGTTGTTCACGGCGAACCTGGCGGTCAAGGTGCGCTGGCCGATCGGCAAGACCATCGGCGTGTTACTGGCCGGCACCATCCCGCTGCTTGGCATCATCGTCGAGCATTTTCAGACCAAGAAGCTCAAGGCCCAGTTCCAGTTGTGACGAGGTCTGACTCGGTGGCAGCTACGTCACCGGCCTGATCGAGTGCGGGCTTGGGGATCAGCAGGGCCAGCAGCGCAGCACCGATCCCGGCGCCTGCAGCGATTAGCAGCGCGACGTGAAAGCCCCGCAAGGTGGGCACCTCATGACCGGCAAACGACATCGTCATCCCGGCGAGCACCGCACCCATCACCGCACTCGATACCGAGGTGCCCAACGACCGGGCCAACGAGTTGATGCCGTTGGCGGCGGCGGTCTCCGAGATGGGCACCGCAGAATTGATCAGCGCCGGCATGGACGCGTAGGCAAAACCCACTCCTACGCTGATGATGATGCCCATCACCATTATTCGAAGTGGACTGCTCAGCAGCTGCAGTCCGGCCAGATAGCCGCCGCTCACGATCAGGCATCCCACGATGAGGGTGAACTTGGGTCCGCGCCTGGCGGATATCCTGGCCGCAATCGGGGAGGTGATCATCATGGCCAACCCGCCCGGTGCCATCCACAAGCCCGCACGCAGCATCGACTGACCGAGGCCGTAACCCGTCTGGGTCGGAAGTTCGAGAACCTGCGGCGCGATCAGTGACGAGGCGAACATCGCGAAACCGATACCGATCGAGGCCAGATTCGTCGTAAGCACCGGCCGCCGCGCGGTAGTGCGCAGATCGACAATCGGTGACGAGGCTCGGAGCTGCCAGTAGCCGAATACCGCGAAAGTCGCGGCCGAGGTGCCGAACAACGCCCATGTGGTCGTGCTGGTCCATCCCCACTGCGCGCCCTTGGTGATCGGCACCAGCAGAGTCACGAGCCCAACCGCCAACAGCACCGCGCCCAACGGATCGAACTTGTCGGCGGACCGGGCGGGGACCGTGGGCACCATGAAGGTGAACATCAAGATGGCCGCCACGCCAAGCCCAGCGGCGAACCAGAACAGTGCATGCCATTCGAAATGCTGGGCGATAGCCGCGGCCAGCGGTAAACCGAGCGCCCCACCCACACCCAGCGATGAGCTCATCATGCCCATGGCCGAACCGACCCGATCCGCGGGCACGCTGGCGCGGAGCACGCTGATGCCCAACGGGATGATCGGTATGCCGAACCCTTGCAGCCCGCGACCGATGATCACCGGCAGCAGCGAGTCCGACAGGGCGGCGGTCAACGACCCCGCCGTCAACGCCAGCGCGCAGGCGACCAGCATCGGTTTCGGTCCGTACATATCGCCGAGACGGCCGAACACCGGTGTGGCGACAGCCGCCGTCAGCAGAGTTGCGGTGATGGCCCATGATGCGTTCGACGGGCTGGTGTCAAGCAGCTTGGGCAGTGCGGGAATCACCGGGATGATCAGCGTCTGCATCAGCGAGACACCGATACCGGCCAGGCAGAGGACCGCGATCAGAATTCCGGGATGCGGGGGTTGCGCGGCGCGGATCGCCTTCTCGGTATGCCGCCCCACCGCGTGGACTATACGCAGTTAGACACGCTATTCAAATTACTCCGGCAAAGTGCGCAACGCAGGTACCAGCAACGCCAGCGCACGCCCCCGATGCGAGGCCGCGTCCTTCTCCGCCGGACTCAACTCGGCGGCCGAACGGTCGGACCCGACCGGCACGAACACCGGGTCATAACCGAAACCGCCCCCACCGCGCGGTTCGCGCGCAATGGTGCCCGGCCACTGGCCACGCACGACGACGCTCTCGTCGGGCCCGTGACCCCAGACCAGCGCGCACGCCGATACGAACGCACCGCCACGGCGGTCATCGGGAACGTCACCGAGTTGAGCGAGCAGCAACGCGGTATTGGCGCTGTCATCGCCATGCCTGCCCGACCAGCGCGCCGACAGCACACCCGGCATCCCATTGAGGGCGGCCACTTCCAGACCGGAATCGTCTGCGACACAAGCCAATCCGGTAGCGAGGAAGCCGTCGCGGGCCTTCGCCAGTGCGTTTTCTTCAAAGGTTGCGCCCGTCTCAGGGGCTTCGTCGTAGGCAGGTACCTCGTCGAGCGATACCAGGGTGACCCGGTCCAGACCGGCCGCGTCGAGCACACGGCGCAACTCGGCCAGCTTTTTGGCGTTGCGGCTGGCAACCAGTAGAGAGGTCAGCTCCCGAACGCCTTCTTCGACGGCGGCCCGTCGGGCAGCACGCCCGGGTAAGGCAGCTCGAGAGCAGCACGCTGGACGGCGAACAAGGTGTCGCACGCCGCCAATGCCGCGTCGAGCAACTTGTCCAGCGTCGAGCGGGGGAAGGTCGCGCCCTCGCCGGTGCCCTGTACCTCCACGAGGGTGCCGGTATCCGTGGCGACGACGTTCATATCGACCTCGGCCCGCGAATCCTCTTCGTACGGCAGATCCGTGCGAACCCGACCATCGACGACACCCACGCTGACAGCGGCGATCGCACACGACAGCGGCCGCGGATCGGAAAGCTGACCGGCGGCGCCGAGGTAGGTGATCGCATCCGCCAGCGCTACGTAGGCGCCGGTGATGGCCGCTGTCCTGGTCCCGCCGTCGGCCTGCAGCACATCGCAGTCGATCGCGATCGTGTTCTCCCCCAGTGACCGCAGGTCGATGCATGCGCGCAGCGACCGACCGACCAGTCTGCTGATTTCCTGAGTTCGACCGCCGACCCGGCCCTTGACCGACTCACGATCGGAGCGGGTGTGGGTGGCGGCGGGCAGCATGGCGTATTCGGCGGTCAACCAGCCGAGGCCCGAACCCTTCCGCCAGCGCGGCACACCGTTGGTGACGCTCGCGGTGCACATCACTCTGGTTTGGCCGAATTCCACGAGCACCGAACCGGCCGGATGGGCGGTGAAGCCTCGGGTGATGACTACCGGGCGCAGCTCGTCATCGAGGCGACCATCTTCGCGTCTGGACACCCCGCAACCCTAACGAGGCTCGGCGACGCCGACTCAGGCGGCACGCACGTCGAAGGATTCTCCGCTGACGACCGCACGCACGGGACCGTCGAATTCGGCCTTGGCCTCGCTGATGACATCCTCGCGCGACGTCCACGGCGGGATGTGAGTGAGCAGCAACTCCGACACCCCGGCCTTGGCCGCAATCTGACCCGCCTCGGTTCCCGAGAGATGCACATGGGCGGGACGATCCTCGGCATGCGTCCACGACGCCTCGCACAGGAAGACATCGGCGTCGCGTGCCAGATCGATGACGGAATCACAGATTCCGGTATCACCGCTGTAGACGAGGACCGCTCCGGACGGGTCGGTGAAACGCATGCCGTAGGACTCGGTGGGATGCGATACCAGTCGCGGCTGCACGGTCAACGATCCGAAGGTGACGGCCTTGCCGTCTTCCCAATGCCTGACATCGAAAATATCGCGGAAATCGTCGAATTCGCCGCCTTCGGGTGACGATGCCGCCGCCAGCCGGGTCCAGGTGTCGCTGGGGCCGTACATGACGGCCCGGCCCACCGGCGGGTTCGGATGGTAACGACGCCAGACGAAGAGGCCGGGCAAATCAAGACAGTGGTCGGCGTGCAAGTGCGATAACAGGACTTGCACATCGCCGGGATCGGCGTGGCGCTGCAGGGCACCGAGCACACCGCCGCCGAAGTCGATGACCAACGGTGGGGTGTCAGGCGCAGTCAGTAGATAACCGGACGCAGGCGAATCAGGGCCAACGACACTGCCGGAGCAGCCGAGCACGGTGATTCGCACAGTCACTAGCTTGCCATGCCCGATCTCACTCGCGCGAAAACATCACAGCATTCGTCAGAGAAAGGTTAGGCACCCGTTCCAGAAAATCAGGTGGGCGCACCGGCATGGCGTTGAACTGGCGCAACACGGGTAATCGCCGGTCCCAGAAATCGGGCGGCCAACGCGGTGAAAGCCTGCGGATCGCCGGTCGCCTCGAACAGCCGCACAGGCGGCGACGCGTCGGGATTCTCCGGGTGGGGTCGCAGTAGATCGCGTTCGGTCAGGACCCGCAGCAGATCTTTTGCGGTCTCCTCAGCGCTGGATACCAGGGCGACGTTGTCGCCCATCGCGAGCTGGATCAACCCGGACAGCAGCGGGTAGTGCGTGCAGCCCAACACCAGGGTGTCCACATCGGCGCGCTGCAGCGGCTCGAGGTACCCCTCCGCCAGCCCGAGCACCTGGCGCCCGCTGGTGATGCCCCGCTCGACGAAATCGACGAACCGGGGGCACGCCACGGCGATGATCTCGGTATCGCGAGCGGCGGCGAAAGCGTCTTGATAGGCCCGGGACGCGACGGTCGCCTGGGTACCGATCACCCCGATGCGGCCGTTGCGGGTGGTGGCCACAGCACGCCGGACTGCGGGCAGGATGACCTCGATGACGGGCACGTCGTAGCGCTCGCGCGCGTCACGCAGGCAGGCCGCCGAGGCGGTATTACAGGCGATGACGAGTGCTTTGACACCACGATCGACAAGGTCGTCCATGATGGCCAGCGCGTGGACGCGGATCTCGGCGATGCCCAGCGGACCGTACGGACCGTTGGCGGTATCGCCGACGTAGATCATCTCTTCGTCGGGCAGTTGGTCGATGATCGCGCGGGCAACCGTCAGTCCACCGACACCGGAGTCGAACACCCCGATCGGGCTCAGCGGGCCAGGCGTCATGACTTGTAATACGGCAGCTGGGCGGGTGACGTCTTTTGCTTTTCCCGGGCTTTGCGTTCAGGCCCGGCCAACAGGTACGCCGCGATCACACCGGCGATACCGCCGCACAGATGGCCCTGCCAGGACACCCCGAAGGTGCCGGGTAGCGCACCCCACAGGACACCGCCGTAGACGAAGATGACGATGATCCCGACCACGATCTGCCAGGCATGGCGGGTGAAGAAGCCGAACACGATCAGGAACGTCAGCCAACCGAAGATCAGGCCTGACGCCCCGATGTGATTGGTCTCCACCCCGGGTGGGGCACCGATATTGCCGATCAGCCAGGTGCCGAGGCCGCCGAGGATCCACACGATCGCCGTCGCGTAGATGAACCGGGACATGCCTGCCAGCGTGACCAGGAAACCGAGCACCAGGGCGGGCCCGGTGTTCGCCACCAGGTGCCCCCAGTTGGCATGCAGCAGAGGCGCAAAGAGGATTCCTGTCAGGCCATCGGTCTCCAGCGGCCGGATGCCGTTGTTGTCCAGATGCTCACCGGTCACCTGATCCCAGGCTTCGATGATGTAGAGCAGCGCGACGAACGTGACGATGGTGGCGCCGCCGACCATCCACACCGGTCGCTTCTTCGACTGCGACGCCGGCGTGGCCGAATACCCGTTGCCGGTCATTGGTCCAGGCTACCGGCGAATCCAGCTAGGCGAATGCGCCAGGCAGCATGCCGCGATAGGTGGGCATTCCGGCGATCGACTCGGCGGCGAGGACGCCGGCCAGCACAGCCAGCGCCAGGCAGTCCGCCGCGGCCGCCCCGAGCTTGGCGACCAGTTTGGTTTCCGGCGACATGGAGGCGGGAGGCGCCGGGTCAATCAGCACCTCGACCGCGCCGGTGGCCAGGGCGAAGACGGTGTCCCCGTCCAGTGGGGTGTGCGCAGGTCGGATGGTGTGCGCCAACCCGTCTTGAGCGGCGATCGCCAGCCGTCGGCACGCCGCCGGGCTCAGCGCGGCGTCGGTGGCCACCACCGCGATGGTGGTGTTCAACGGGCTGTCGGTGCGATCGAGTTCGGCGTACGCGGCGATCTCGTCGGCCGGCGGTGGCTTCAGGCCGAACGCTTTGATCAGGTGCGCCATCCACGGCAGACCCGTCTCGGGGTCGATGACGTTTCCCGCCGAGTTCACCGCGACGACAGCACCCACGGTGACGCCGATGTCGAGGGTGATCGAGGCGGTGCCCAGCCCGCCCTTGAGCACTCCGGCCCGCGCGCCGACACCCGCACCGACGGTGCCGAGCGCGAAATCGGTGCTTGCGGCCTCGACGGCGGCGCGGCCGAATTCGGCGGTCGGGCGGCACTGCCAACCGCCGACGGGCAGATCGAAAATCACTGCGCCCGGGACGATGGGTACCACTCCGCCGTCCATGGCGACGCCGCGACCGTGTTCCTCCAACCAGCCCATCACGCCATCGGCCGCCGCAAGACCGTACGCGCTCCCGCCGGTGAGCAGGACCGCATCGACATAGCGCACGCTGTTGGACGGATCGAGTAGTTCGGTTTCCCGGCTGCCGGGTGCACCGCCCCGGACGTCGACGGCGCCGACCGTGCCCGGCGGCGTGAGCACGACCGTGCTGCCACTCGCCCAGCCCGAACCCAGGGTGGCATCGGGATCGAGCCGATGGTGGTGTCCGACAAGGATTCCGCTGACATCGGTGATCGAACCGGTCATCGGATCGGCTTGCCCATCAGGCCGAGCACCAGATACTCCTGCAGCACTGTGAGCCACTGGTAGACGTCGAGATGACCGGCCATCGGATGCTCGGGCGGCAGCTGATCGAGGCCGTCAGGACCGATGTTCAACATGCTGCCCAGCGCCAGTCGAACGTCGTTGACGCTGGCGACCCAGGCGTTGGCGTCGGACTCGGTCAGCTCGAATTTGCCACCGCTTTTGGGGCAGGTGTCCAGTAGGCATCTGGCGGCATCACGTTTGGCATCGATGATGTCGGGTTCGTGCAGACTGCGTAGCGCACTGTTGAGACTGTCGGCGGCCGTCGAACCCGCCGGGTGGTCGTTGTTGTGCGGGCGGAAGAAATCCGGCAGCAGCCGACCCATGGTGGCGTCCTCGGGGGCGGTCGAATTGCCTGTCCGGATACCGGTGATCTGCTCGAGCTCGTCCGAGGGCGCCGACGCTTCCCGTTCGTCAAGCATGCCAACCATGGAGGTGACCATGTTGTGCAGCAAGGCTGCTTCATGCGGGTCGAGCGTGGATCGGAAACGGGGGCCGTCGGCGGTGTCTACCCGCTTCCATTTGCGCACTACGAATTCCTGACCGTCCCGATAACCTGGTCAGCGATCCTGCTGCATGGTGGCCCATAACCCGGCGGCATGCAGCTTGGTGACGTCGACCTCCATGGACTCTCGGGTACCTGAGGACACGACGGCTTTGCCTTCGTTGTGGACCTGCAGCATCAGCTTGGTGGCCTTCGGTTCGTCGTAACCGAACAGCTTTTGCAAGATGTAGGTCACGTAGTTCATCAGGTTGACCGGATCGTCCCAGACGATCGTCACCCACGGGCGCTGAGCGGCCGTCGAGGAGTCCGCCTGCCGTTGCCCTGCGGCCCCGGGCTTGGTCTCTGCTGGCGCAGCCATGGGGGTAAGGATACCGAGCTTTCGTCACGCTGAAACCAGGCTCTCCCCCGCTCGTCTAACGTTTCCCGTGTGACGGTGGCCCTGCTGACCGATAAATACGAGCTGACCATGCTCTCCGCCGCCCTGCGCGACGGAACCGCACAGCGGTTGACGACTTTCGAACTCTTCGCCCGCCGACTACCAGAAGGTCGTCGCTACGGTGTGGTCGCCGGCCCAGGCCGATTTCTGGAAGCGTTGCAGCAGTTCAGGTTTGATGAGGCCGACCTGGAATCGCTGACAGACTTCCTCGATGCCGACACCCTGACGTTCCTGCGAGATTTCCAGTTCACCGGCGACGTCGACGGGTACGCCGAAGGCGAGCTGTACTTTCCCGGTTCACCGGTGTTGTCGGTGCGCGGCACCTTCGCCGAATGCGTCCTGCTCGAGACACTGGCGTTGTCGATCTTCAACCACGACACGGCCATCGCCTCGGCGGCCGCCAGGATGGTCAGCGCCGCCGGGGGGCGCACGCTGATCGAGATGGGCTCCCGTCGCACCCACGAGTGGGCCGCGGTAGCCGCGGCGCGCGCCGCCTATATCGCGGGGTTCGACGGCACCTCCAACCTGGAGGCCAAACACACCTACGGTGTGCCCGCGATGGGCACCAGCGCGCACGCGTTCACCATGCTCTACAGCGGCGCGGACGGTCCCGACGAGCTGTCGGCGTTCAAGGCCCAGGTCGCCGCGCTCGGTGTCGGTACCACCCTGCTGGTCGACACCTACGACGTCACCACCGGTGTCGCCAACGCTGTCGAAGCGGCCGGGCGCGAACTCGGTGCAGTGCGCATCGACTCCGGCGATCTGGGTGTGCTGACCCGTCAGGTCCGTGCGCAGCTGGACGACCTGGGGGCCACCAAAACCGGGATCGTGCTGTCCGGCGACCTCGACGAGTACGCGATCGCCGCCCTGCGGGCCGAACCCGTCGACAGTTACGGGGTAGGCACCAAACTGGTCACCGGGTCCAGCGCCCCCACCGCGAACATGGTCTACAAACTCGTCGAGGTCGACGGTCTGCCGGTGGAGAAACGCAGCAGCCACAAGGAATCTCACGGTGGCGCGAAGAAAGCGATGCGCTTGTCCCGGTCGACCGGCACGATCATCGAAGAAGTCGTGTACCCCGTCGGACACCAACCCGATATCGACGAGCCGTCGCGCGTGGTGACAGTTCCTCTGGTGCGCGAGGGTAAGCAGGTCAGCCACGACACGCTCGACGATGCCAGGGCTCTGGTCGCCAGCGGCCTGAAAAGCATTCCGTGGGAAGGACTTAAGCTCTCCCAGGGCGAACCCGCGATACCGACCCGGCTCATCCCACGGTAAGGGGAATCAACCACGTCCACCCAGAAAGACCTTGCGATACCCGAGCTGTTGGCCCTGGCGGTGGCAGCCCTTGGGGGCAGTGAACGAAGCGGCCAGGTTGCCATGGCCGAAGCCGTTGCCCACGCGTTCGAATCCGGCGAGCATCTCGCGGTGCAGGCAGGCACCGGAACCGGAAAGTCGCTGGCGTACCTGGTTCCCGCCATCGCGATGGCAACCAAGGGTGATGCCCATGACAGCAGCCCGGTGGTGGTCTCGACTGCGACGATCGCACTGCAGCGCCAGCTGGTCGATCGCGATCTGCCTCGGCTGGCGAAGGCCATCTCAGCCGCGCTGCCCCGCGCCCCGCGGTTCGCATTGTTGAAGGGACGCGGAAACTACCTGTGCCTGAACAAGATTCACAACGGTTCGGCCAGCGGTGAGCGCACCTCAGACGAGGTCGAACCGCCGCAGGAGGAACTGTTCGAACCGTTCGCGGCGACCGCGCTCGGGCGCGATGTCCAGCGACTGACCGCCTGGGCCGACGAAACCGCCACCGGTGACCGAGACGAGGTCAAACCCGGTGTGCCGGACCGGTCCTGGGCCCAGGTCAGTGTCTCGGCGAGGGAATGTATCGGGGTGGCCCGCTGCCCGTTCGGTACCGAGTGCTTCTCCGAGAAGGCGCGCGGCGAGGCCGGCCGGGCCGATGTCGTGGTCACCAACCATGCACTGCTGGCCATCGATGCCATCGCCGATGCTTCGGTACTGCCCGAACACGACCTTCTCGTCATCGACGAGGCACACGAGCTGGCCGATCGGGTGACCGGCGTGGCCACCGCCGAACTGACTTCGGCCACCCTCGGGGTTGCGCTGCGGCGCAGCACGCGGCTGATCGGGCCTGAGCTCAGTGCGCGCCTGGAAGCGGCGTCGACCACCTTCTCCTCGGCGATCCACGATGGAACACCGGGGCGCATCGACCACCTCGACGACGAACTCGCCACCTATCTGACCGCGTTGCGCGACGCCGCCCAGTCCGCCAGGGCGTCGATCAATCCGTCCCCCGTTGACCCCAAGGCCGCAGCGGCCCGCGCCGAGGCTGTTGTCGGCCTGACCGAAATCCACGACACCGCCGACCGCATCCTGATTTCTTTCGGGCCCGCGCTGGCCGACCGGACCGATGTGGTGTGGCTCGATCACGAGGAAGTGAAGCGGGGAAGCGGGACGATCAGGCCCGTGCTGCGGGTGGCACCGTTGTCGGTCGCCGGACTGCTGCGGAATCGCTTGTTCGCCCATGCGACGACGGTGCTCACCTCCGCGACATTGACCGTGGGTGGATCGTTCGAGGCGATGGCGGGTGGGTGGGGGCTGAACCGCTTCTCGCCCGACGACACCCCACCGAAGTGGCGCGGCCTCGATGTGGGTTCACCCTTCGAGCACGCCAAATCGGGGATCCTCTACGTTGCCGCGCATCTGCCGCCGCCGGGGCGCGACGGTATCGGGTCGGCCGAGCAGCAGAACGAGATCGCCGAACTGATCACCGCGGCAGGCGGCCGGACGCTCGGTTTGTTCTCGTCAATGCGGGCAGCCAAGGCGGCAGCCGAAGCGATGCGCGAACGCCTCGACACCCCGGTGCTGTGCCAGGGCGATGAGTCCACGTCCGTACTCGTCGAGCAGTTCAGTGCCGACGCGGCGACATCATTGTTCGGCACGTTATCGCTGTGGCAGGGCGTCGATGTGCCTGGACCGTCGCTGTCTCTGGTGTTGATCGACCGGATCCCGTTTCCCCGACCCGATGACCCTCTGCTCACTGCCAGACAGCGCGCCATCGCCGCGCGTGGCGGCAACGGTTTCATGGCAGTGGCGGCCAGTCACGCCGCGCTGCTGCTGGCCCAGGGTGCGGGCCGGTTGCTGCGCAGGGCCGATGACCGCGGCGTCGTCGCGGTCCTGGATTCCCGGATGGCCACCGCCCGCTACGGCGGTTATCTCAAGGCGTCGTTGCCGCCGTTCTGGTCGACCACCGACGCCACTGCGGTCCGGTCGGCGCTGCAGCGATTGCGGGTCGACGCCGAACGCGGGTGAGCCGCACTATCCTGGCAACAACCTGGGGACGGCCCCACTTGAATTCGTAAAGGGGGCGAGCGGTGCGGCTCCTCCACCAGCTCGGTGTCCGACGCCAGGGACGTATGTTCGCCGCCACCCTGGGGATCTTGGCTCTGGTGTGCGGTTCAACGGTGTCCTGTTCGACAACCCTGGACGGCACCGCGGTATCGGTCTTCGCCGACCCGTTCAAAGTCGCCGGTATGCAGGCCACCGATGGGCCGACTGGCCTGCGACCGGATGCTGTGGCGCCGACCCGCGAGGTCGAGGACACCGACGGCGGCCAGATCGACAACATCGGCGGTCAGTCGGTCAGCGATATCGAGGAGTTCTGGGGGACCGCCTACGGAGACGCCTTCCCCGGGCAATTCAAGCCGGTCCGCAAGGTGCTGTCCTGGGATGCCGAGGACTACGACGGCGTCTTCTGCGAAGAGGACACCTACGGGTTGGTCAACGCCGGCTTCTGCCCGCTGGACCAGTCGATCGGCTGGGATCGGGCTGAACTTTTCCCCGCCCTGCAACGCGCGAACGGCGATATGGCCATCACGATGGTGCTGGCCCATGAGTACGGCCACTCCGTGCAGAAACAGGCCAAGCTGAACAAACGCGGCACCACCACGCTGGTGGCCGAACAACAGGCCGACTGCTTTGCTGGCGTCTATATGCGCTGGGTCGCCGAGGGACACTCCCAACGCTTCACCCTCAGCACCGGCGAAGGTCTCAACAATCTGCTGGCCGGCATGATCTCGTTCCGCGATCCCCTTCTGAGCACCGACGACATCTTCGGCGAAGGCGACGAGCATGGCTCGGCCTTCGAGCGGGTCTCCGCCTTCCAGTTCGGCTTCACCGACGGCGCATCGGCGTGTGCGGCGATCGACGCCAAAGAGGTCGCGCAACGGCGCGGCGATCTGCCCATCGAATTGCAGTCCGATCAGACCGGTGAATGGCCGGTCTCCGAAGAGTCGGTCCGCGCGGTGATGGACGCGATGAATATCCTGTTCACCCCCGCCCGGCCGCCGACGCTGAGCCTCGATGCCGCATCGGCCGCCACCTGTCCCGATGCGCGGCCCAGTCCGCCTGCGTCATTTTGTCCCGCGACCAACACCATCACCGTCGACCTGCCCGAGCTGGAGAAACTCGGCGCCGCCGGCGGCGAAGATCAGACGTCGGTGCTCTCCGGCGACAACACGGCGTACTCGGTGCTGATGTCGCGCTTCATGGTGGCGATACAGGCTCAGCACGGGGCATTGGCCTTGGATACCGCCGAAGCGGGCCTGCGCACGGCATGTCTGACCGGGGTGGCCACCACGAAACTGACCAGGGAGGTCACCACGCCCGACGGCAACACCGTCGCGTTGACCGCGGGTGACCTCGACGAAGCGGTCGCCGGCCTGCTGACCAACGGATTGGCGGCCGGTGACGTCAATGGCGAGCCGGTGCCTGCGGGTTTCTCCCGCATCGACGCGTTCCGCATCGGCGTACTCGGCGACGAGGAGCGCTGCCTCAAGCGTTTCCCGTAACCGCTTCCTATAACCGCGGCGAGCCGGCCTCAGACCACCTTGGTCGTGCCGTACCAGGCCAGGATCGCATCCGACATGCTCGTCGACCGGGTCAGGAACGCATAGGAGCGGATGAAGGACTGCCCGACGCAGCCGTCGATCTTGATCCGGAAACCCTGCACCATCACCCACGGATCGGCACCGGTGAACTGCTTCTTGCTGACCGGAACGATGTTGATGATGCCCGGTTTCAGCCCGATCGTGACACCACCGCCGAGGTTGCCGCCGATGCCTGGCAGGACGCCCTCGGG
The DNA here is from genome assembly GCF_965229105.1 of Mycobacterium sp. GTDB lineage: Bacteria > Actinomycetota > Actinomycetes > Mycobacteriales > Mycobacteriaceae > Mycobacterium. Next base: position 2,384,220 of record NZ_OZ245858.1, on the reverse strand, counting down.
TTCGGGCGAGATGACGTCGGTGCCGAGGATGCCGAGCGATGAGGTAACACCCATCGTGCCGGTCAGGGAGACACCGTTGGAGGTGCTCATATCGATCCCGCAACCGATCTGATAGCCGACCTCAAGGGTCCCCATCGGCGGCTCGGATTCCTCCGGTCCGCTCATGGCGCCGTTGAACGTGCCACCGACTTCGTACTCCCGGGACGAAAGGGCGGTGGTCAACGGCGGAATCGCGCGTTGCGATTCGTCCTTGGCGGACACCTTGAGCACCCAATCGTCCGGCGATGTCAGGGTGGCGGGCGGGGTGGACACGACCTTGCCGTCGTCGACAGGTGGTAGCGCCGCTGCGGCCGGGTCGGTGGGCGCCGCATCAGCGGCGTCGACAACGACAGGCTCCGGTTCCGGATCGGCGGCGGCGGGGACCGTGGCCAAGCCGAATAGCAGGCACGCGGCCAGCAGCGCAGCCGATCGTCTGATCACCGAAGACATCACAGGCGTCCTTCATGGCGCCTCCCCCTGGTCCCGCAGCACCGATGCTGCGGTTCGTGCGCCCTTGTCGGAACTTACAACGACGGCAGCCGCACCACGAACCCGACCTCCAAGGCGACCCAGACGGCGCCACCGTTGCCGATCGCCAGCCCATGCGGTTCGCTGCCCGCGGGCAGATCCATCGTCTCGATCTCGCCGTCGCCGCTGACCCTGGCGATCTGATCACCGCCCCACAAGCTGACCCAGACTCCGTCGGCGTCATCAGCGAGCACCGCGTGCGGGCCGCCGGGCAGATCAATTTCCTGGATTGCATCGTTGAGCGGAATCCGGCCGAGCTTGCCTGCGCGGACTTCCGTGAACCACACCGCATCGTCGTGGGTAGCGGCGATCCCCACCGGGCCGGCATTCGGCGTAGGCAAGGCGCGCACGGTCAGCCCGTCGCGCCCGCCCGCACCCGGCACCAACCTGGCGATCGCGTTGGCCTCGTTGAGCGTGCACCACAGCGCGCCGTCCGGGCCGGTGATGATCATCGACGGCCGCCCGCCGATCATCGCTTCGTCGGTGATCTCACCATCGGTGGTGATCCGGCCCACGACACCTGTGGCCATGGTCGTGAACCAGAGGGAACCGTCCGGGCCTGCGGTGATACCGAACGGCGCACTGCCGTGCGCGAGTGGATAGCTGCGCAGTTCGCCGGCGGTGGTGATCCGGCCGATCCGGTCGTCGCCCGCGCAGGTGAACCACATCGCGCCGTCGGATCCGGCGGTGATGATCGACGGTTTCGCATCCGGTGCCACATCGTAAATGTCGACGTCGCCGGCATCGGAGACCCTGGCGATCTGGCCGCTGTGCACCAACGTCACCCACATCGCGCGATCGGGGCCCGCCGCCAACGCGTAGGGGCCACCATCGAGCGCGACGGTCAAAGGGCCGGTCACGCCAATGCGACCAGGCCGAGTTCGTTGTCACCGCAGAGCAGCGGATGGTGCGGCAGCACCCGGACGGTGTAACCCACCGCACCCGCGACCGGCAGCGGTGTCGTCGTGGTGAAGATATCGACGCCCTCACCGGTTCCGCTGTACCGCATGGACACCGTGATCGGATCGACCAACGCGTCGTGGCTGTCGACATGGCCGAGTACCGCCTGCACCACCACTTCCTCAGGTCTCAGGCCCGCGAGCTGCACGGTAGCCGTCAAGGTCAGCTCCGAGCCGAGCAGTGGGGTGTCGGGCAGGCCCGTGCTGTCGACGTCGGTGATCGCGATCTTGGGCCAGGCCTGCTCGACGCGTTTGCGGTAAGCGGCGAGTTCGCGGGCGGCGCCGAACGGTGCTGATTCAGCTTCTCCCTCTGCTTCTCCCCCCGAGATGGTCGCCCGCACCGACTGCGCGGCAGGCAGGTAGTACTGCTCGGTGTAGTCGCGAACCATCCGCGATGCCAGCACCTTCGGCCCCAGTGTCTGCAGGGTGTGCCGGACCATTTCGACCCAACGGGTGGGCACTCCACGTTCATCGCGATCGTAAAACCTGGGCGCCACCGCCTCCTCGAGGAGGTTGTAGAGCCCAGCCGCTTCAATGTCGTCACGACGGGTTTCGTCGACCAGCCCGTCAGCCGTCGGGATCTCCCAGCCGTTTTCGCCGTCGTACCACTCATCCCACCAACCGTCGCGGATGGACAGGTTCAAACCGCCGTTGAGCGCGCTCTTCATCCCCGAGGTGCCGCACGCTTCCAGCGGCCGCAGCGGATTGTTCAGCCAGACGTCACAACCCCAGTAGAGCAACCGCGCCATCGACATGTCGTAGTCGGGCAGGAACGCAATCCGGTGCCGCATATCGGGACGGTCGGCGAATTTCACCACCTGCTGGATCAGCGCCTTGCCACCATCGTCGGCGGGATGCGATTTTCCGGCCACGATCAACTGGATCGGGCGGTTGGGGTCCAGGAGCAACTTCTCCAGCCGGTCCGGGTCACGCAACATCAGCGTCAGCCGTTTATATGTCGGCACCCGCCGCGCAAACCCGATCGTCAGCACATCGGAGTCGAAAGCCGTTGCAATCCAGCCTAATTCGGCATCGGAAGCGCCACGCTCCAGCCAGGACCGTCGGAGCCGGGCCCGGACGTCTGCGACCAGTAGTTCGCGCAGCTGCGAGCGGATCCACCACATGTGCCCTGGATCGACCTGCTGCACCTTCACCCAGGTGGCCGGCTCAGCCAGCGAACCCAGACCCGCGTCGCCCGCCAGTTCCCGCGCCAGTTCCAGCCACTGCGGCGCAGCCCAGGTCGGCGCGTGCACCCCGTTGGTGATCGAACCGATCGGCACCTCGTCGGGGTCGAACCCGGGCCAGAGTTCGTTGAACATCTCCCGGCTGACCTTGCCGTGCAACAGCGAAACCCCGTTGTGCCGCTGGGCCAGCCGCAGCCCCATATGCGCCATGTTGAATTTCGTCGGATCGTCTTCGGCGCCGAACGCGAGGATGTTCTCCAACGGCACTCCGGGCAGCAGCACCGCCGATTCGCCGTCGCCAAAGTAGCGGCGCACCATCTCGATCGGGAAGCGGTCGATACCGGCGGGCACCGGCGTATGGGTGGTGAACACTGTGCTTGCCCGGACCACGGCCAGCGCGGCGTCGAAATCCAGCCCCGAGCCCGTCATATATTCGCGGATCCGCTCGGCGCCGAGGAATCCGGCGTGGCCTTCGTTCATATGGAACACCTCGGGTGCGGGCAGACCCTCGATCTCGGTGAACGCCCGGATGGCCCGAATACCGCCGATACCGGCCAGGAGCTCCTGTTTGATCCGGTGTTCCTGATCGCCGCCGTAGAGCCGATCGGTGGTGCCCCGTAGGTCGTGCTCGTTCTCGGGGATATCGGAGTCCAACAGCAGCAGTGGCACGCGGCCGACCTGGGCGATCCAGATCCTGGCGTGCAGCAACGCCGAGTCCGGTAGCGCCAGCGACACCAACACCGCGGCACCCGCGGAGTCGGTGAGCAGTCGCAACGGCAGGCCCTGCGGGTCCAGTGACGGATAGGTCTCGTGTTGCCAGCCGTCGGCGGTCAGCGATTGCCGGAAATACCCCGATCGGTAATAGAGGCCGACGGCAATCAGCGGCAGGCCCAGGTCGGACGCCGATTTGAGGTGATCGCCGGCGAGGATGCCCAATCCTCCGGAATAGTTCGGTAGCACCTCGGCCACGCCGAATTCCATCGAGAAGTACGCGATGCCGGCGGGCATGGCCTTCTCGGGTGAACCCGCACCTTGCTGCTGGTACCACAGTGGTCGGCTCAGATAGTCGTCGAGATCGGCAGCCAAAGTGTCGAGGCGTTCCAGGAAGCCGCGATCAACCGCCAGCTCGTCGAGCCGCGCCGGGCTCACCACACCGAGCAGTTCCACCGGGTCACCACCGGACTGTGTCCACAGGGCTTCGTCGATGGCGGCAAATAGGTCCTGGGTGGGTTTGTCCCAGGACCAGCGCAGATTCACCGACAACCGTTCGAGCGCGGCAAGTCGCTCGGGAAGGTGGGTGCGAACAGTGAACCTGCGGAGTGCCTTCACACGAGCCAACCTTACTGACGGGGTCCTTGTGCCGCGGGATCTCGCTGGTGGCGCTTCCCGCCCCAGCAGTGAGCCCGGCCACTACGGTGTGAGTAGGGCGCGAAGTGGTTAAACCCTTGTACCAAGGAGCAATACCGACAGACTTTGGCAAGACCGCAACTACACCGCGCGGAACTATCCGTGCCATAGACCTCATGAGGAGAGTTCGGGTGCCCGGTCGTATCGAGATCGACGACGTCCAACCCGTCATATCTGGCGGAAAGTTCCCGGCCAAGGCGGTTGTCGGCGAGGTGGTTCCCGTTTGCGCCACGGTGTGGCGGGAAGGCCACGACGCTGTCGCGGCCACCTTGGTGGTGCGCTATCACGGCACCTCCTACCCCCAGCTCGTGACGGGCCCGGCCAAACGGCCTGAGTCCCCGCAGCCGGTCCCCATCGGGGACGTGGTGTCCCCGGCGCCGCGGATCAAACCGCAGCTGGTGCCGATGTCAGCCGGTGTCACGCCGGATGTGTTCCACGGTCAGTTCACGCCCGACACAGTGGGGCTGTGGACCTACCGCGTGGACGGTTGGGGTGACCCCATCAGCACGTGGCGCCACGCGGTCGTTGCGAAGCTGGAGGCCGGCCAGAGCGAATCCGAACTGTCCAATGACCTGCTGGTCGGTGCCCGGCTCCTGGATCGGGCCTCCACCGGCGTGCCCCGCCAGCTGCGCTATCCGCTGATCGAGGCCGCGGCCGCGCTTCGTGAGCCCGGCGACCCGTTCACCAGGGCGGGGGCCGCTCTCGGGCCCGATGTGACCGCCCTGCTGGCGGAGTATCCGCTGCGCGAATTGATCACCCGCGGTGATCAATTCGGCATCTGGGTGGACCGGCCGCAGGCGCGCTTCGCGTCCTGGTACGAGCTGTTTCCGCGCTCGACCGGCGGCTGGGACAGCGACGGTAACCCTGTGCACGGCACCTTTGCCACCGCCAGCAAGGGCCTGCCCCGGATTGCGAGCATGGGTTTCGACGTGGTGTATCTCCCGCCGATTCACCCGATCGGCAAGGTGCACCGCAAGGGACGCAACAACGCCGTCACGGCCGCACCCGGTGACGTCGGGTCGCCATGGGCGATCGGCAGCGACGAGGGTGGTCACGACGCCGTGCACCCAGAGTTAGGCACCATCGAGGACTTCGACGAATTCGTCGCCACCACAAGAGATCTCGGCATGGAGGTGGCCCTGGACCTGGCATTGCAATGCGCGCCGGACCATCCGTGGGCCAAAGACCACCGGCAGTGGTTCACCGAACTTCCCGACGGCACCATCGCCTACGCGGAGAATCCGCCGAAGAAATACCAGGACATCTATCCGCTGAACTTCGACAACGACCCCGCCGGCCTGTACGACGAAGTGCTGCGGGTGGTGCTGCACTGGATGGACCACGGCGTCAAGATCTTCCGGGTGGACAACCCCCACACCAAGCCACCGGATTTCTGGGCGTGGTTGATCGGCAAGGTGAAGGCCATCGATCCCGATGTGCTGTTCCTGGCAGAGGCGTTCACCCGACCGGCCCGGCTCTACGGCCTGGCCAAACTCGGTTTCACCCAGTCCTACAGCTACTTCACCTGGCGGACCGCCAAGTGGGAGATCACCGAGTTCGGCGAGCAGATCGCCGAACACGCCGACGAAGCCCGTCCGAACCTGTTCGTGAACACCCCCGACATCCTGCATGAGAGTCTGCAGTACGGCGGTCCGGGGATGTTTGCCATCCGCTCGGTACTCGCCTCGACGCTCAGCCCGTTGTGGGGGGTGTACTCCGGATTCGAACTGTTCGAGCATCAGGCGGTGCGGGAAGGCAGTGAGGAGTATCTGAACTCGGAGAAGTACGAATTGCGCCCACGCGATTTCGACGATGCACTCACCCGCGGGGCGTCGCTGGAACCATTTATCAGCCGTCTCAACGAGATTCGTAAGCTCCATCCCGCGTTGCGACAGATGCGCACGATCAAGTTCCACCATCTCGACAACGACGCACTGCTGGCGTACTCCAAGTTTGATCCCGCCACCGGCGACACCGTTCTGGTGGTCGTGACCCTCAACCCGTTCGGGCCAGAAGAATCCACCTTGTTTTTAGACATGGCCGCGCTGGGTATGGAGCCATACGAGCGTTTCTGGGTTCGCGATGAAGTCTCCGGAGAGGAATACCAATGGGGTCAAGCGAACTACATCCGCATAGACCCGGCCAGAGCGGTTGCGCACGTCATAAATATGCCGCTGATTCCGAACGAGCTGCGCGCTTCACTGCTGCGCCGCGAATGAACGGCCTTACGAAGAAGGGAAGTGCGCGATGACCCGCACTGAGATCGTCAGTAACCACTTGGCGCCCGATCCATCTGACCTGCATCGACTGGTCAGCGGGGTGCACCACGACCCGCACTCGATCCTGGGCGCCCACGAGTACGGCGACCACACGGTCGTGCGGGCCTACCGCCCGCATGCCGCGGACGTGGCTGCTGTGGTCGGCGATGTCCGCTACCCGCTGCAGCACGTGGATTCCGGCCTTTTCGCCGTGGCGCTGCCGTTCGTCAATCTGATCGACTACCGACTCGAGGTCAGCTATCCAACGGCCGACGGTGTGCACACCCAGACCATGGCCGACGGCTACCGGTTCCTGCCCACCCTCGGCGAGATCGACCTGCACCTGTTCGCCGAGGGTCGCCACGAGCGGCTCTGGGAAGTACTCGGTGCGCACCCGCGCTCCTTCACCACCGCCGACGGCACCGTCGAAGGGGTGTCGTTCGCCGTGTGGGCGCCTAATGCCAAGGGCGTCACCCTGATCGGCGAGTTCAACCATTGGGACGGTAACGAGGCGCCGCTCCGAGCGCTCGGCTCGACCGGCGTGTGGGAGCTGTTCTGGCCGGACTTCCCCACCGACGGTCTGTACAAGTTTCGGGTGCACGGCGCCGACGGCAGCGTCGTCGACCGGGCGGACCCGATGGCCTTCGCCACCGAGGTGCCCCCGCAGACCGCGTCTCGGGTCGACGTCAGCACCTACGTCTGGCAAGACGATGACTGGATGACCGAGCGGGCCACCAAGAACGCGGTCTTCGAGCCGATGAGCACCCTCGAGGTGCATCTCGGTTCGTGGCGCCCCGGACTGACCTACCGTCAGCTTGCCGATCAGCTGACCGATTATGTTGTGACGCAAGGCTTTACCCATGTCGAAATGCTCCCGGTCGCCGAGCACCCATTCGGTGGGTCGTGGGGATATCAGGTCACCTCCTACTACGCCCCGTCGTCACGGTTCGGCTCCCCCGACGATTTCCGGTATCTGGTCGACCGACTGCACCAGGCCGGGGTCGGCGTGATCGTCGACTGGGTGCCTGCGCATTTCCCGAAGGACGGCTGGGCCCTTGGCCGGTTTGACGGCACGCCGCTCTACGAGCACGGGGATCCCCGACGCGGGGAGCAACTCGATTGGGGCACCTACGTTTTCGACTTCGGCCGCGCCGAGGTGCGCAATTTCCTGGTGGCCAACGCCTTGTATTGGCTGCAGGAGTATCACATCGACGGCCTGCGGGTCGACGCCGTGGCCTCGATGCTCTACCTCGACTACTCCCGGCCTGCCGACGGTTGGACACCGAATATCTATGGCGGCCGCGAGAACCTCGAAGCCGTGCAGTTCCTGCAGGAGATGAATGCCACGGTGCACAAGATGGCCCCCGGTATCGTCACCATCGCCGAGGAATCCACGTCATGGCCTGGCGTTACCCGCCCGACAAACCTTGGCGGCCTTGGGTTTTCGATGAAGTGGAATATGGGCTGGATGCACGACACGCTCGACTACATCAGTCGTGATCCGATCTACCGCGGTTATCACCACCACGAGATGACGTTCTCGATGCTGTATGCGTTCAGCGAGAACTACGTGCTGCCGATCAGCCACGACGAGGTGGTGCACGGTAAAGGCACGCTGTGGACCCGGATGCCCGGCAACGATCACGTCAAGGCTGCCGGACTACGCAGCCTGCTGGCCTACCAGTGGTCGCACCCCGGTAAGCAACTGCTGTTCATGGGCCAGGAGTTCGGCCAGCGCGCCGAGTGGTCAGAAGAACGCGGCGTCGACTGGTTCCAGCTCGAGGAGAACGGTTTCTCGGGCGGCATCCAGCGGATGGTGCAGGACATCAACGGGATCTACCGCGCCGAGCGTGCGCTGTGGAGCCAGGACACCCGACCGGAAGGCTATTCGTGGATCGACGCCAACGATTCCGGCAATAACGTCCTGAGTTTCCTGCGGTTCGGCGACGACGGATCGGTGATGGCCTGCATTTTCAACTTCTCCGGCGCCGAACACAGCAGCTATCAGGTGGGCCTGCCGCACGCTGGACGCTGGCGCGAAGTCCTCAACACCGATGCCACCGTCTACAACGGCGCAGGCGCGGGCAACATGGGCGGGGTCGACGCCACTGAGAATCCCTGGCACGGCAGGCCGGCGTCGGCCGTGCTGGTCCTACCGCCGTCATCGGCCCTCTGGCTGACTCCGGAGTAGAGCTGATCCGTCGCGGTTAGTAGAGGGCGTTCGCAAGATTGCGGCGGGCGACGACGACATCGGGGTCGGCCGGGTCGAACATATCGAACAACTCGATCACCCGGGTGCGCACTGCGGTGCGCTCATCGCCCGCAGTCCGTCGCACCAGAGCGATCAGTCGGTCAAAAGCCGCGGCGACGTCCTGGTTGAGGATCTGCACGTCGGCTGCGGCGAAGGCGGCCTCGATATCCGTCGGCGTCGCGTCGGCGATCGTCACGGCGTCGGGACGCTGTGCGGTGGCCCGGATCAGGAAGCCGATCTGGCGCACGGCACCCTTGGCCTCGACGTGCTCGGGATCGGACGCCAGGATGGCCTGATACGAGCCCAGAGCTGCCTCAAGATCCCCGGTCTCCAGCTGATCCCGCGCCGCCGCCAAGGCGGGGTCGACGTCTTCGGGGTCTTCGCCTTCGGGGGCGTCGCCGAGCTTGCCTGAGGTCGCATTCAGCAGCGAATCAATCCACTTGCGCAGCTGCTCGGGCGGCTGAACCCCTTCGAAATTCGATATCGGCTGCCCACCGGCGAGCGCCACCACAGTCGGCACCGCCTGCACGCCGAAAACCTGCGCCACCCGGGCCGCGTTGTCGACGTTGACGGTCGCCAGGGTCCATGCGCGTCCCGGCTTGCCCTCGTCGTCAGCGGCCAGCGCCGACAGGATCTCGCCGAGTTGCACCGAGCCGTCGCTGCGAGGTGTCCACAGCAGGACGACAACCGGCATGTCGTTGGACCGGACAAGTACTTCGGCCTCGAAATTGGCTTCGGTCACCGCGATACCGACGGAGGGTCCCGCTGCGCCTGCGGATCCTTCGGGGGCAGCGCTGCTGGCACGTTGTTTGAGTCCAGACAGATCGATAGCACCGGCCATCGAGGCCGCCATCGGGGTGCCCGCGGGCTGACGTGGTCGTGTCACGGAATCAAGTTTGTCACGGCGCGTCGGCCACCGGACCGCCCGGCCGTACAGACCCGACGGCGACACCCGGTTCGCCCAGACTTCCCGTCCGATCAACCCATATGAGGAAGATCACACTGCCTAGTGGCACGATGCTCGCCAGCAACGCCAGCAACCATTTTCCGGCGGCCCAATTAAAGGCGATACCCGCGAACACGGCGGTGATGACGAAGGCGATGAAAACGAATCCGTGGATCGGGCCGAAGACCTTCACACCGATCTCCGTCCTGGGCGACCCCAGGTACTTGAAATACATCCCGATCAGCAGTCCGACCCAACTCACGGCTTCGACCAGTGCAACCACGCGGAATCGGCCGGCCGTGGTCCGAACGTCAAAAGTGCTCGTCATGGCAACTATTCTGCCCGAACCACCGGCCAGCTACTACGAGGCGTAATAGTTCTGCCGGGGTCAGACCGCCCGCAGGACCAGCGCATCACCCTGACCGCCGGCGCCGCATAGCGCGGCAACGCCGTAGCCCGAGCCGCGCCGCTTGAGTTCCAGCGCGACGTGCAGGGTAATCCGCGCGCCGGACATCCCGATGGGATGCCCAACGGCGATCGCTCCGCCGTTGACATTGACGCGGTTGGCGTCGATACCCAGTTCCCGGGTCGAGGCCAGTGCCACCGCGGCGAAGGCTTCGTTGATTTCGATGACATCCAGCTGGTCGAGGGTGATGCCTTCGCGCGCAACGGCTTTCTTGATCGCGTTGGCCGGCTGGCTCTGCAGCGTGGAATCCGGGCCGGCGACAACACCGTGTGCACCGATCTCACACAGCCAGTCCAGGCCGAGTTCCTGTGCCTTTTCCTTCTTCATCACCACGACCGCACACGCACCATCGGAAATCTGCGATGCCGAGCCGGCGGTGATGGTGCCGTCCTTGCGGAAGGCCGGCTTGAGCCCACCCAGCGACTCGGCAGTGGTGTTGGCGCGGATGCCTTCGTCCTCGGTGAATTCCAGCGGATCGCCCTTGCGCTGCGGGATGCTGACCGGCACCACCTCATCGGCGAACACGCCGTCCTTCCAGGCTGCAGCGGCTTTCCGATGCGAGACCGCGGCATATTCGTCCTGCTGCGCGCGGGTGAACTTGTCGGTGTCATTGCGTTGCTCGGTGAGCTCGCCCATCGGCTGATCGGTGAACACGTCGTGCAGGCCGTCGTAGGCCATGTGGTCGAGCACCGTGACGTCGCCGTACTTGTAGCCTGCGCGGCTGTCCATCAGCAGGTGCGGGGCCCTGCTCATCGACTCCTGCCCACCTGCGACGACGACCTCGAACTCACCGGCCCGAATGAGCTGGTCTGCCAGGGCAATCGCGTCGATACCCGAGAGGCACATCTTGTTGATCGTCAGTGCCGGGACGTCCCATCCGATACCACCGCCGACGGCGGACTGGCGGGCAGGCATCTGCCCGGCACCGGCCGTCAGCACCTGGCCCATGATCACGTAATCGACCAGTGAGGCTGGCACGTTCGCTTTTTCCAAGGCCGCCTTGATGGCGATCGCACCGAGATCCGAGCCGGAGAAATCCTTCAGCGAACCCATCAGCTTCCCGATCGGTGTGCGCGCTCCAGCAACGATCACAGACGTCGTCATTCCTACCTCCAAGGCTCGGTGTGTGTGGCTTCTGAACCGCTCAAGAAGGCCAGTGCCGGGTTAGATATCCGCATATCAGGTTACCTTTACTTCCATGACCACTGAGCAGGTTGACGCCCGTCCAGTCCTGGCCACTGCGCTGGTAACCGCGATCGACCACGTGGGCATCGCAGTACCCGACCTCGAGGTCGCCAAGAAGTGGTATCACGACCACCTCGGCATGATTGTGCTGCACGAAGAGGTCAACGACGAGCAGGGCATCGTCGAGGCCATGCTGTCGGTGCGCGGCGCCCCAACCGGCAGTGCCCTGCTCCAGCTGATGGCCCCCGTCGCCGAGACTTCGGCCATCGCCAAATTCCTCGACAAGCGCGGACCTGGCATCCAGCAGCTCGCTTATCGCGTCAGCGATATCGATGCCCTGACCGAGCGGCTGCGCGAGCAAGGCACCCGGTTGCTCTACGACGAGCCCCGGCGCGGCACCGCGAATTCACGCATCAACTTCATCCATCCCAAGGATGCCGGTGGCGTATTGATCGAGCTCGTCGAACCCGCCGCCGACGGCCACTGACGCTTAAGACCATCTCCTGGTGGGGCTGCGGTTTCCCCGATTGGCCCAGCACGGCGTATGCCAGTGCCGGCGATCATCGACCGATGATTCCCCTAGATCTACCTGCCAGACCACCAGATGTGGCGTTCCGGTGCGGATCTCGTGGTCACAACCGGGGCAGCGGTAGATCTTCGTCGCGCGTGCTCCGGCGATCGGACGGACCTCGTAGTCATATCCGTCAGGCCCGGTCTCGACTCGGCGTTGCATAGGCAGCGGACGCACCGGCGCACGCTGACCTCTCTCGCGACGCCTGCCCATCCGGCCAGTCTAGTGCCGGTCAGAACAACCGGAACTCGTCGCTGTCCATCCCGCGCATCTGATCGTAATCCAGTGTCACACAACGAATACCACGATCGACGGCCAGCGTACGGGCCTGCGGTTTGATCTGCTGCGCGGCGAATACGCCAGCGACCGGCGCGATCAGGGTGTCGCGGTTGAGCAACTCCAAGTAGCGGGTGAGCTGTTCGACACCGTCGATGTCACCGCGGCGTTTGATCTCCACAGCGACCGACCTGCCGTCGGCGTCACGACACAACAGGTCAACCGGGCCGATCGCGGTCATGTACTCACGCCGCACCAGCGTGTACCCCGCGCCGAGCAGTTCGACGTGCTCGGCAAGCAGGATCTGCAGGTGTGCCTCAACACCGTCCTTGACCAATCCGGGGTCGATGCCGAGCTCATGACTGGAGTCGTGCTCGATCTCCTCGAGCGTGATACGCAACTGCTCGCCGGCCTTGTTCTCCACTACCCACACCGGCAGCGGGCCTTCGGCATTCTCGGTCAGCCAACACGGCGGACTCATCCAGTTCAACGGTTTGTAGGCACGGTCGTCGGCATGCACGCTGACTGAGCCATCGGCTTTGATCAGCAGCAGGCGCCGGGCCGACGGCAGATGCGCCGTCAGTCGTCCGACGTAATCAACGGTGCACTGGGCAATGACGAGACGCACCCGAACCACCTTAGGGTGTCGTCGCGGCAGATTAGGCTGACGCCACCATGAAGCCCGACAGAACGCTCGCGCAGCGACTGGGCCACGTGCTCGAGGTGGTGACCCGACAGAATGGTCGACTGCCGGACACCCCGGAGTACGGGTCGTGGCTACTGGGCCGGGTATCAGAGAGCCAGCAGCGGCGTCGGGTGCGTATCCAGCTGATCCTGACAGCCGTGGTGCTGATCGCGAACATGATCGGCATCGGGGTGGCCCTACTGGTCATCACCGTTGCCTTCCCGGTCCCGAGTGTGTTCGAGCCGAACGTCCGCTGGATCTCGTTCGCGCTGGCCCCCGCCTATATCGCGGGAGCGCTGATCGTCGGTATCTTCTGGGCCACCCGCAGGGTGATCACGAATGTCCGTTGGGCCATCGAAGAGCGCACCCCCACCGTGCGCGAGCAACGCAATACCTTCTTCGCCCCGTGGCGGCTGACCCGCGTACTGCTGGTGCTGTGGGGACTCGGCACGATCCTGCTGACCACCGCATACGGTCTCACCGATCCGAGCTTCATTCCCAAAGTGGCACTCGGCGTTAGCTTTCCGGGCATCGTCGTGTCGGCCAGCTGTTATCTGTTCACCGAGTTCGCCCTTCGCCCGGTCGCCGCGCAGGCGCTGGAAGCCGGCAGCCCCCCGCGCCGGATAGCGCCGGGCATTATGGGCCGGACGATGACAGTGTGGGCACTGGGCTCGGGGGTGCCGGTGCTTGGCATTCTGTTGGCCGCAATCCTCACCCTGACACTGAAGAACGTCACCCCCACCCAATTCACCGTCGCAGTAATGATTCTGGCGCTTTTCGCGCTGGTCTTTGGCTTCTTGCTGATGTGGATCCTGGCCTGGCTGACCGCGACTCCGGTGCGGGTGGTGCGGTCGGCACTCGAACGCGTGGAGCAGGGAGACCTGCGCAGCAATCTGGTGGTTTTCGACGGCACCGAACTAGGAGAACTGCAGCGCGGTTTCAACTCCATGGTGAAAGGTCTGCGCGAGCGGGAACGTGTGCGCGACCTGTTCGGTAGGCATGTCGGACGTGAGGTGGCTGCCGCCGCCGAGCGGGCACGTCCGAAGCTCGGAGGCGAAGAACGCCATGTCGCAGTCGTTTTCGTCGATATCATCGGCTCCACGACACTGGTCACCGGTCGGCCCCCCGCCGAAGTCGTGGCGTTGTTGAATCGGTTCTTCGCGATCATCGTCGACGAGGTGGATCGCCACCACGGGTTGGTCAATAAGTTCGAAGGCGACGCCTGCCTAGTGGTTTTCGGCGCGCCCATCCGTCTAGATCACCCCGAGGACCAGGCGCTCGCAGCGGCGCGGGCGATTTCGGAGCGGCTCACCGCTGAGGTGCCGCAGTGCGAGGCCGGTATCGGGGTGGCTGCCGGCACGGCGGTGGCAGGCAACGTCGGGGCCCATGAGCGGTTCGAGTACACCGTCATCGGTGAGCCGGTGAACGAGGCGGCGCGACTGTGCGAACTGGCGAAATCAGTGCCCGGGCGATTACTGGCGTCCTCGGATGCCGTGCGAGGTGCTACCGAAGCCGAAAGCGCGTTATGGACCTTCGGCGATACCGTGACCCTGCGCGGCCACGAGGAGCCGACGACGCTGGCTATGCCTGTTGAGGCGCCGGTCGAGCCGACTGCGATGTCGGATTTCCGCCAGTGAGGCGCTAGTTATGTCGGGGTGATGGTGTAATCCTGGCTTTGTGCATGACGACTTCGACCGTTGTTATCGGGCCGTGCAGTCCAAGGACGCCCGGTTCGACGGTTGGTTCGTCACGGCCGTGCTGACCACCAAGATCTATTGCCGGCCCAGTTGCCCAGCACGTGTGCCCTTCGCCCGTAACGTGCACTTCTACCCCACGGCCGCCGCGGCCCAGCGGGCCGGTTTCCGCGCATGCAAGCGGTGTAGACCGGATGCGTCGCCGGGCTCCCCACAGTGGAATGTTCGCGGTGACCTCGTCGCCAGGGCTATGCGGCTGATCGCCGATGGCACCGTCGACAGAAACGGGGTCACCGGCCTGGCCGCCACGTTGGGTTACACCACCCGTCAGCTGGAGCGGCTGCTGCGAGCCGAGGTGGGCGCAGGTCCGCTGGCACTGGCGCGTGCGCAGCGAAGCCAGACCGCCCGGGTGCTCATCGAAACCACCGATCTGCCCTTCGGCGAAGTGGCCTTCGCGGCCGGTTTCGCCAGTATCCGGCAGTTCAACGACGCCATCCGCGCCGTATGCGATACCACCCCGACAGGCCTGCGTCAGCGCGCTGCTACCCGGATCGATCGCAGCACGGTGCGCCAACAAGGCAGTTTGTCGGTGCGGCTACCGGTGCGGCCACCGTTCGCCTACGAGGGCGTCTTCGGTCACCTCGGCGCCACCGCGGTGCCGGGATGCGAAGAGGTGCGCGACGGTGCCTACCGCCGGACATTGCGCCTGCCGCACGGTAGCGGCGTGGTCAGCCTGACTCCGGCGCCCGACCATGTGCGCTGCCTGCTTCTGCTCGACGATTTCCGCGACCTCTCGGCTGCCATCGCCCGGTGCCGTCGTCTGCTCGACCTCGATGCCGACCCCCAGGCGGTGATCGACGTGCTCGGGTCGGACCCTCACCTTGCACCGCTGGTGGCCGCATCGCCCGGGCAACGGATACCCCGGACCGTTGACGAGGCGGAGCTCGCGGTCAGAGTGGTGCTGGGCCAACAGGTGTCGACCAAAGCCGCCAGGACCCATGCCAGTCGTCTCGTCGCCGCCTACGGCCACCCCGTCGCTGATCCCCACGGCGGCCTTACCCGCACCTTCCCGACGGCCTCTGAATTGGCCGAGATGGACCCCGCGCACCTCGCCGGACCAACTACCCGCCGACGATCGCTCCTATCGCTGATCCAGGCCCTGGCAGCCGGAGAAATCACGTTGAACGCCGGATGCGACTGGGACCGGGCCCGTCAGCAATTACTGGAGATACCCGGCATCGGACCGTGGACGGCGGAGATCATCGCCATGCGTGGGTTCGGAGATCCTGATGCGTTTCCAGCGAGTGATCTCGGTGTACGCGCCGCTGCCGAGCTGGTCAATCTACCGTCGGATGCTCGCGCCCTGACTGCACACAGCGCCCGCTGGCGACCGTGGCGGTCCTACGCCACGCAATATCTCTGGACTGCTCTGGACCACGACGTGAACCATTGGCCGGCCGAGACGAAAGAGCCAGCATGACGCGCTATCGCACCATCGACAGTCCGATTGGCTTGCTGACGCTCGCCGGGGAAGGGCGCGTCCTGAGGAACCTGCGCATGGTTGACCAGACCTACGAACCGAGCCGCAGCGACTGGTTGTTGGACGATCGCGCATTCCCCGACGCCGTCGAACAACTCGACGCATATTTCGCTGGCGAATTACAGGAATTCGACTTGCGCCTGGAGCTCAACGGAACGGATTTTCAGCGCCGCGTCTGGGCTGCGCTTCGTACCATTCCATACGGCGAGACGCGTTCCTACGGACAAATTGCCGAGCAGATCGGCGCGCCCAGCGCATTTCGGGCCGTGGGACTGGCGAATGGGCATAACCCCATAGCCGTCATTGTGCCTTGCCACCGAGTGATTGGCGCCAATGGCGGCCTGACCGGATTTGGTGGCGGATTGGATCGAAAGCGCGCACTTCTGAATTTGGAGAACAACACGGCGAATTTGACGTTATTCGACTGACGGGCTCTTTGTGTGCATATAGAAACACCCCCCATGTGTGTGGGGGGTGTTTCTATTTGTGTGTTCGGCGGTGTCCTACTTTTCCACCCTTTTGGGTAGTATCATCGGCGCTGACAGGCTTAGCTTCCGGGTTCGGGATGGGACCGGGCGTTTCCCTGTCGCTATGGCCGCCGTAACTTTATTTAATTAGCCGGGTCGTGGTGTGGGTTCGACAACCCCGGGTGGGGGGTTGGTTCCCGTGCACGACCGCCGGTAACCAAAAATGTTTTGGTGGTGGGGTGTGGTTATGGTTTGTGGATGTGTGGTTGCGAGGCGATGCAATGTTTTACACAACGATAATGGTGTTTTGCTTTTACCACCATGGTGGTTGTTGTAAGTTTTCGGCCGGTTAGTGCCAGTTCCCTGCGCCTCTTACGAGGTTTCTAGGTCTGGTCTATCAATCCCGTGGTCTGCGGGGGGCCTTATCCCACTGAATGGGTGAGAAGCCTGGTCTTGGAAGGGGTTTCCCGCTTAGATGCTTTCAGCGGTTATCCTGTCCGAACGTAGCTATCCAGCCGTGCCCCTGGTGGGACAACTGGTGGACCAGAGGTTCGTCCGTCCCGGTCCTCTCGTACTAGGGACAGATTTCCTCAAGCTTCTGACGCGCGCGGCGGATAGAGACCGAACTGTCTCACGACGTTCTAAACCCAGCTCGCGTGCCGCTTTAATGGGCGAACAGCCCAACCCTTGGGACCTGCTCCAGCCCCAGGATGCGACGAGCCGACATCGAGGTGCCAAACCATCCCGTCGATATGGACTCTTGGGGAAGATCAGCCTGTTATCCCCGGGGTACCTTTTATCCGTTGAGCGACACCCCTTCCACTCGGGGGTGCCGGATCACTAGTCCCGACTTTCGTCCCTGCTCGACATGTACGTCTCACAGTCAAGCTCCCTTGTGCACTTGCACTCAACACCTGATTGCCGTCCAGGTTGAGGGAACCTTTGGGCGCCTCCGTTACATTTTAGGAGGCAACCGCCCCAGTTAAACTACCCACCAGGCACTGTCCCTGAACCGGATATACGGTTCGAAGTTAGAGGTCCAATACGATCAGAGTGGTATTTCAACAACGACTCCACAATCACTAGCGTGACCGCTTCACAGTCTCCCACCTATCCTACACAAACCGAATCGAACATCAATACCAAGTTGTAGTGAAGGTCCCGGGGTCTTTTCGTCCTGCCGCGCGTAACGAGCATCTTTACTCGTAGTGCAATTTCGCCGAGTCTATGGTTGAGACAGTTGAGAAGTCGTTACGCCATTCGTGCAGGTCGGAACTTACCCGACAAGGAATTTCGCTACCTTAGGATGGTTATAGTTACCACCGCCGTTTACTGGGGCTTAAATTCTCAGCTTCACCCCGAAGGGTTAACCGGTCCTCTTAACCTTCCAGCACCGGGCAGGCGTCAGTCCGTATACATCGTCTTGCGACTTCGCACGGACCTGTGTTTTTAGTAAACAGTCGCTTCTCACTGGTTTGTGCCACCCCCTCCCGCTGCCGGCAGCAAGTGCCATGACGATATGGGGGTCCTCCTTCTCCCGAAGTTACGGAGGTATTTTGCCGAGTTCCTTAACCATAGTTCACTCGTACGCCTTGGTATTCTCTACCTGACCACCTGTGTTGGTTTGGGGTACGGGCCGTGTGTGTGCTCGCTAGAGGTTTTTCTTGGCAGCATAGGATCACCGAATTCACCTCATTCGGTTATGCATCACCTCTCAGGATATGTGAAACCCGGATTTACCTAGGTCTCTCCCTACAGGCTTACCCCAGTATTACCACTGACTGGTACGGCTACCTTCCTGCGTCACCCCGTCGCTTGACTACTACCAAAGAAGGTCACGCGCAGCCCTACAACCCCATCAACCCGAAGGCCTCCGGTGATCATAGTTTTGGGCGCTTAGTACCTCTGATTCATCAGGGACGCTCACACACGGGTACGGGAATATCAACCCGTTGTCCATCGACTACGCCTGTCGGCCTCGCCTTAGGTCCCGACTCACCCTGGGCGGACTGGCCTGCCCCAGGAACCCTTGGTCTTTCGGCGGGCAAGGTTCTCACTTGCCTTATCGCTACTCATGCCTGCATTCTCACTCCCACACCCTCCACCACTGGATCACTCCGCGGCTTCACTGGATGCAGGACGCTCCCCTACCCAACCAAACAAAGTTTGATTGCCGCGGCTTCGGCGGTGTGCTTGAGCCCCGCTACATTATCGGCGCATAATCACTTGACCAGTGAGCTATTACGCACTCTTTCAAGGGTGGCTGCTTCTAAGCCAACCTCCTGGTTGTCTTCGCGACTACACATCCTTTTCCACTTAGCACACGCTTAGGGGCCTTAGCCGGCGATCTGGGCTGTTTCCCTCTCGACGCACGGAGCTTATCCCCCGCCGTCTCACTGCCACACTTTCACTTACCGGCATTCGGAGTTTGGCTGACGTCAGTAACCTTTTAGGGCCCATTGGCCATCCAGTAGCTCTACCTCCAGTAAGAAACATGCAACGCTGCACCTAAATGCATTTCGGGGAGAACCAGCTATCACGGAGTTTGATTGGCCTTTCACCCCTACCCACAACTCATCCCCTCAGTCTTCAACCTAAGTGGGTTCGGGCCTCCACAACATCTTACTGCTGCTTCACCCTGGCCATGGGTAGATCACTCCGCTTCGGGTCCAGAACACGCCACTACACCCCTTACGGGGATACGCCCTATTCAGACTCGCTTTCGCTACGGCTACCCCACACGGGTTAACCTCGCGACATGTCCCTGACTCGCAGGCTCATTCTTCAAAAGGCACGCCATCACCCCACGCTTTAACACGAAGGCTCTGACGGATTGTAAGCGCACGGTTTCAGGTACTATTTCACTCCCCTCCCGGGGTACTTTTCACCATTCCCTCACGGTACTAATCCGCTATCGGTCATTGAGAAGTATTCAGGCTTACCGGGTGGTCCCGGCAGATTCACAGCAGATTCCACGGGCCCGCTGCTACTCGGGGACACCGTCACAACAGAGTTACATGTTTTCGCCTACGGGGCTCTCACCCTCTACGACAGACCATCCCAGGCCACTTCGGCTAACACAAACTTTTATCACTGTTGCCCAGACCGGCAGATCTGAGAAGACGAACCCCACAACACCGCACACACAACCCCTGCCGGGTATCACATGCGTCCGGTTTAGCCATCCTCCGCTTTCGCTCGCCACTACTCACGGAATCACAATTGTTTTCTCTTCCTACGGGTACTGAGATGTTTCACTTCCCCGCGTTCCCCCCCGCACCCTATGTATTCAGGTACGGGTAACACGACATCACTCGTGCTGGGTTTCCCCATTCGGACATCCTCGGATCAACGCTCGGTTGACAGCTCCCCGAGGCTTATCGCAGCCTCCTACGTCCTTCATCGGCTCTCAATGCCAAGGCATCCACCATGCGCTCTTAAACACTTACAACACAAAAAACCAAAAAATGAGTAAAAATTGCACATCAGATTACACACACCAACACCCGCATCCCCCAAAGGAAGACACGAACCTGCTGTGCGCTAGATGCTCGCAACCACTATCCACAAATCAAACACCACACCCCACCACCAAGTGGAGCGGAAACAAACTCACCACCACCCCCTAGATCGGGGATGGCACGCACCGTTCCGGTTTCCCCGAAGGGACGAAGAACGAGCGGGCCTGTTGCCTCAAAGCCCAATAGTGTGTCTGATGGTGGCCCCCACCCCGAAGGACAAGAAACCGACAATGTTTGTTGCGCACCAGAACCTGAAACCCACTACAGGCCAGGCCCATCCAACGAATCGTCTGAATCTCGGTAAACCGCGATATGCGGGCCGGCCCAGATCTCGTGGTGCTCCTTAGAAAGGAGGTGATCCAGCCGCACCTTCCGGTACGGCTACCTTGTTACGACTTCGTCCCAATCGCCGATCCCACCTTCGACGGCTCCCTCCCTTACGGGTTAGGCCACCGGCTTCGGGTGTTACCGACTTTCATGACGTGACGGGCGGTGTGTACAAGGCCCGGGAACGTATTCACCGCAGCGTTGCTGATCTGCGATTACTAGCGACTCCGACTTCACGGGGTCGAGTTGCAGACCCCGATCCGAACTGAGACCGGCTTTAAAGGATTCGCTCCACCTCACGGCATCGCAGCCCTTTGTACCGGCCATTGTAGCATGTGTGAAGCCCTGGACATAAGGGGCATGATGACTTGACGTCATCCCCACCTTCCTCCGAGTTGACCCCGGCAGTCTCTCACGAGTCCCCACCATTACGTGCTGGCAACATGAGACAAGGGTTGCGCTCGTTGCGGGACTTAACCCAACATCTCACGACACGAGCTGACGACAGCCATGCACCACCTGCACACAGACCACAAGGGAATACCTATCTCTAGGCACGTCCTGTGCATGTCAAACCCAGGTAAGGTTCTTCGCGTTGCATCGAATTAATCCACATGCTCCGCCGCTTGTGCGGGCCCCCGTCAATTTCTTTGAGTTTTAGCCTTGCGGCCGTACTCCCCAGGCGGGGTACTTAATGCGTTAGCTACGGCACGGATCCCAAGGAAGGAAACCCACACCTAGTACCCACCGTTTACGGCGTGGACTACCAGGGTATCTAATCCTGTTCGCTCCCCACGCTTTCGCTCCTCAGCGTCAGTTACTGCCCAGAGACCCGCCTTCGCCACCGGTGTTCCTCCTGATATCTGCGCATTCCACCGCTACACCAGGAATTCCAGTCTCCCCTGCAGTACTCTAGTCTGCCCGTATCGCCCGCACGCCCACAGTTGAGCTGTGAGTTTTCACGAACAACGCGACAAACCACCTACGAGCTCTTTACGCCCAGTAATTCCGGACAACGCTCGGACCCTACGTATTACCGCGGCTGCTGGCACGTAGTTGGCCGGTCCTTCTTCTATAGGTACCGTCACTTGCGCTTCGTCCCTACTGAAAGAGGTTTACAACCCGAAGGCCGTCATCCCTCACGCGGCGTCGCTGCATCAGGCTTGCGCCCATTGTGCAATATTCCCCACTGCTGCCTCCCGTAGGAGTCTGGGCCGTATCTCAGTCCCAGTGTGGCCGGTCACCCTCTCAGGCCGGCTACCCGTCGTCGCCTTGGTAGGCCATTACCCCACCAACAAGCTGATAGGCCGCGGGCCCATCCCACACCGCAAAAGCTTTCCACCACAACCCATGAAGGCCATGATCATATTCGGTATTAGACCCAGTTTCCCAGGCTTATCCCAAAGTGCAGGGCAGATCACCCACGTGTTACTCACCCGTTCGCCACTCGTGTACCCCGAAAGGCCTTACCGTTCGACTTGCATGTGTTAAGCACGCCGCCAGCGTTCGTCCTGAGCCAGAATCAAACTCTCCAAACAAAAACAACCCAACCAACAAAGCTGGCAGGTGAATTCGAATCAGAAAAATCTGAACCTAACAAAAAGACACCAAAAACTGGCATCAAAAAAACAACCACCCAAGCAAGACAGGAAGACGGGGAGTCCCCCCACAAGGATGGCCAAAAAACAACAAACAAAAACCACCAAACACACTATTGAGTTCTCAAACAACAGACTTCTTCGGTTTTGCTACCCGTTTCGGGGCAACCCTACCAGCTTAATTCAGCCGTTCCGCTCTAGTCAAATCCCGCTCCGAAGCTAATTTCTTAGCCGGTTTGGACTGATTCGAGGCAACCCCGCCAGCTTAGTACATCCGCTGGCCTTGGGTCAAGTCGCGATCCGGGCCGATTTCGTTGCTGTCTTCGACCCGCGTTTGGACTTCTACGGAGAGCTTACCCTCTCAATCTCCGCTCCCAAACCAACTAGGTTCTCCACGAAGAGCGGATAGCCCCGATCGATGTGAAAAACGTCGTGGACCTCGGTGTCTCCGTCGGCAACCAGCCCGGCAAGAACCAACCCCGCGCCTGCGCGGATGTCTGAAGACCACACCGGAGCACTCGACAACTGCGGGATTCCACGGATCACCGCGTGATGTCCGTCGGTCCGCGCGTCGGCTCCGAGGCGGATCATCTCCTCGACAAAGCGGAACCGCGCTTCGAACACGTTCTCGGTGATCATCGAGGTCCCGTCGGAGATCGAAGCAAGGCCGATCGCCATGGGCTGCAGGTCAGTGGGGAAGCCCGGGAATGGCAGGGTCGCGACGTTGACGGCTTTTGGCCGCTCGTACTGCACCACCCGGAATCCGTCATCGCTCTGCGTCACGGTGGCACCCACATCGTGCAACTTGTGCAGGACCAACTGAAGGTGCGCCGGGTCCACTCCGGTTACCGAGATATCGCCACAGGTCATCGCAGCGGCGATCCCCCAGGTGGCAGCGACGATTCGGTCGCCGATCACCCGGTGCTGAGTGGGATAGAGCCGAGGAACCCCGGCGATCGTCAAGGTGGACGTGCCGGCACCCGAGATCTCTGCGCCCATCTGCCCGAGCATCGTGCACAGGTCGACGACATCGGGTTCGCGGGCGGCGTTGTGAATGATGGTGACGCCCTCGGCTAGCACCGCGGCCATCAGGATGTTCTCAGTGGCCCCCACGGAGGGAAACTCCAGCTGGATCTCGGCACCACGCAGGATGTCTGCCTCGGCTACGACGCAGCCGTGCTCGATATTGCACTTGGCGCCGAGCTGGCGCAGTCCGGACTGGTGCATGTCCAACGGACGTGAGCCGATGGCGTCACCGCCAGGCAGTGCCACTTTCGCACGTTTGCACCGCCCCACCAGTGGGCCAAGGACGCACACCGAAGCGCGGAACTGGCGTACCGCTGCGAAGTCGGCATCGTATTTCAGCTCGTCGGGTGACGTGACCCGAACGGTGCCGCCGTCCAGCTCGACGTTGGCGCCCAGTCCCCGCAACACCTCTGCCATCAACGGCACATCCAGGATGTCGGGACAGTTGGTGATTGTGGTGGTGCCCTCGGCAAGCAGGCTGGCCGCCATCAGTTTGAGCACGCTGTTCTTCGCTCCCCCGACGGCGACTTCACCCGCTAACCGATTGCCGCCGGTCACCACGAATCGCTCGCTCACGCGGGCAAGTGTAGTGAGCTGCCAGGTCTACGTCAGCTTCGACCGCCGTGGCCGCGGGTACGGTTTCACCATGGCAGTACACCTGACCCGCATCTACACCCGCACCGGCGACGACGGTTCGACCGGACTCAGTGACTTCTCCAGGGTCTCGAAGACCGATGCCAGGCTCGTGGCCTATGCCGATTGCGACGAGACCAACGCCGCGCTCGGCACCGCAATTGCGCTTGGTGCTCCCGACGAGCGCCTCACGTCCGTATTGCTCCAGATCCAGAACGATCTGTTCGATGCAGGCGCGGATCTCTCGACACCGGTCGTCGAGGATCCGGCGTATCCGCCACTACGCATCACCCAGGATTACATCGACCGGCTGGAAGGCTGGTGTGATGAGTACAACGAAGCGCTGACACCTCTGAAATCGTTCATTCTGCCTGGGGGCACGGCACTTTCGGCCCTACTTCATGTCGCCCGGACCGTCGCTCGGCGGGCCGAACGCTCAGCCTGGAGCGCTGTCGACGCCCATCCGGAATCCATCAGCGTGCTCCCGGCCAAGTATTTGAACCGGCTCTCTGACTTGCTGTTCATTCTCTCGCGCGTCGCGAATCCGAACGGTGATGTCCTGTGGCAGCCCGGTGGCGCGCGGACCACCGAAGACGGCAGGTAGTCAACCGCCGCGCTTAGTCAAACACTGCGTCGTCTGGCACGCGGTGACGGTCGCGACTCCAGCCAGGACAGGAACGCTGTCAGGGCTCCACGATCGAGTGCTATCTCGTAGCCGAGGCGTCGTTCAGGATCAGTGTCACGAAGCTCAAGAACCGTGATCTCTGCGGTCATGATGTCGAATTCGTCACCCCGCGGAGCCCGTCGGGACAGAATCTCGACACCCCGACGACTCAGCCGACGGTCAGGCCACCAACGCACACTGGATAACCGGTAGAACACCGCTTCACCGCCGCGGTAGCGGATCACGCCGTGGCGCCAGCCGTGCCCGGCGACCGCGGGGAGATCGCGCAGGATCGCCGCCGTGCCGCCCTGGCGCAGCTTCCACAATCGATAGGTCAGCGCGACGACCAAGAGGAAAAGCACACCCACCAGCACGGCCATGACAAACATGGGCGTGCTCATGGCCGCCTTTCTGGTCGGTCTCTGTTAGTCGAGCTGCCCCAGCGCGCGCAACCGCGCCCGACCTTTGGCGGCCGTCGAAGGATCGTCGGATTCCGAATCGGTCTTGGCCGCCTCGGCGTTGATCTCCGACTCGAACTCAGCTGACTCGGCAAGGATGATCACACCTTCATCGGTGACGGACAGAAATCCCCCGTCGACCGCGATCCGCAGATCGTCCTCACCCTCGCGCTCGACCCGAACCATGGCGTCCTCGACAAGCTGCGCGACCAGCGGGATATGTCGCGGCAGGATGCCGATTTCGCCCGATGTGGTGCGGGTGAAGACGAACGTGGCCTTACCCGACCAGATCTTGCGCTCGACGGCGACGATGTCGACGTCCAATTCGGCCATCACACACCACCTTTCGGGCCTACTTCAAGACGGGTCAGGGCAATCACAGCTTCGCGCCGAGGCTCTCGGCCTTCTTGGCGAGGTCGTCCAAACCACCGATCAGGAAGAACGCCTGCTCCGGGAGGTGGTCGAAATCGCCCTTGGTCAGCTTGTCGAACGCCTCGACGGTTTCCTTGAGCGGAACCGTCGAACCCGGCTGGCCGGTGAACTGCTCCGCCGCCATCATGTTCTGGCTCAAGAAGCGCTCGATACGACGCGCCCGGTACACCAACTGCTTGTCCTCTTCCGACAGTTCGTCGATACCGAGGATGGCAATGATGTCCTGAAGGTCCTTGTAGCGCTGGAGGATTCGGATGACTTCCTGCGCAACGCGGTAGTGCTCGTCGCCGACGACGCTGGGGTGCAGAATTGTCGAGCTCGATGCCAGCGGGTCCACCGCGGGGAAGATGCCCTTGGAGAACACCGCACGAGAAAGCTCGGTGGTGGCGTCGAGGTGAGCGAACGTGGTGGCCGGCGCCGGGTCGGTGTAATCGTCGGCGGGCACGTACACGGCCTGCATCGAGGTGATGGAGCGACCACGGGTCGAGGTGATGCGCTCCTGCAGCTCACCCATCTCGTCGGCCAGTGTCGGCTGGTAACCGACGGCGGAAGGCATGCGGCCCAACAAGGTAGATACCTCAGAGCCGGCCTGGGTGAACCGGAAGATGTTGTCGATGAACAACAGCACGTCCTGCTGCTGCTCATCGCGGAAGTACTCCGCCATGGTCAGCGCGGACAGCGCCACGCGCATACGGGTGCCGGGCGGCTCGTCCATCTGACCGAACACCAAGGCGGTGTCCTTGAGCACGTTGGCGTCCTCGAGCTCGACCCACAGGTCGTTACCCTCACGAGTCCGCTCCCCCACGCCGGCGAATACCGAGGTACCACCGAAGTTGCGGGCGATGCGGTTGATCATCTCCTGGATGAGCACGGTCTTACCGACGCCGGCACCACCGAACAGGGCGATCTTGCCGCCACGCACGTACGGGGTCAGCAGGTCGACGACCTTGAGGCCGGTCTCCAGCATCTCCGTGCGGGGTTCCAGCTCGGCGAATGGCGGCGGCTTGCGGTGGATGGACCACTTCTCGAAGTCCTTGCCGTAGCCGGGCTCGTCGAGGCAGTCGCCAAGTGCGTTGAACACGTGGCCCTTGACGCCGTCGCCGACGGGAACCGAGATCGAGGCACCGGTGTCGGTGACCTCGACGCCGCGGACCAGGCCGTCGGTGGGCTGCATCGAGATGGTGCGCACCATGCTCTCGCCGAGGTGCTGCGCCACCTCCAGCGTCAGCGTCTTCGCCATCTCCGGGTAGGTGATTTCGGCGTGGAGCGCGTTGAACAGCTCGGGCACCGAACCCCGCGGGAACTCGACGTCCACGACGGGGCCGGTGATGCGAACGACGCGCCCGGTGGCGGTCCTTTCGGCGGTGGCAGTCATATCCTCTTTCGCTTCCTCGTAAGGCTTACTTGGCGTCGGCCAGCGCGTTGGCGCCGCCGACGATCTCGCTGATTTCCTGGGTGATCTGCGCTTGACGTTCCCGGTTGGCCTCAAGGGTGAGGGCCTTGATCAGGTCGTCGGCGTTATCGCTGGCCGCCTTCATGGCACGCCGGCGCGAAGCGGACTCCGACGCCGCCGCCTCAAGGAGCGCGGAGTAGACGCGGGTGGCGATGTAACGCGGCAGCAACGCTTCGAAAAGCGTGGTGGCGTCGGGCTCGAAGGAGAACAGCGTGTGCGGGCCGGTCTCCTCTTCCCCCACGTACTCGACCACCATCGGGGCGACGCGACGCGTGACAGCGGTCTGCGTCAGCATCGATTTGAATTCAGTGAACACCACATGGATCTCGTCGACCCCGAGGATGCCGTCATCCCCTGCGTCGTCGCCCTCGTCGTCGGCACCGGCCAGAAAGCCCTTGACCAACACTTCCGCGATCTCTTGTGCATGCTCGTAGGTGGGCTGTTCGGTGAAGCCCGTCCACGACTCGGTCACCGTCCGTTGCCGGAACCGGTAATAGCCCAGCGCTTTTCGCCCGACCGCGTAGACCACCGGGGTCTTGCCCTCATCGCGGAGCAGCGCGAACAGTTCCTCGGCCTGCCGTAGCACGTTGGCGTTGTAGCCGCCGGCCAGACCGCGGTCCGACGACACCACCAGAACCGCTGCACGCTTGGGATTTTCCCGCTCGACCAGCAGCGGATGATCCAGCGCGCTGGCGCCCGCGAGGTTGGTGAGCATATTGGTGATCTCGTCGGCATACGGCCGGGCGGCCTGAACTCTGGCCTGTGCCTTGGAGATACGCGAGGTAGCGATCAGCTCCTGGGCCTTGGTGATCTTCTTGATCGACCCGGCAGAGCGGATGCGCCCGCGTAGCTCCCGCAGTGTGGCAGCCATGGAATCCTTTACCTAACTCGTTCTAGTTCTGCTACGACTTTTTGGGAGCGGGCTTACGGACCTTGACCGATTCCTTCTCGACGTCATCGGGATCCAACGCCTCGGCGTCGGCCTCCTTGACGGCCACCGAGCTACCGTCGGTCGCGGAGAAGCCCTTCTTGAACTCGTTGATGACCTTGACGAGGTTGTCGCTGGTGTCATCGGAGAGCTTCTTGGTCTCGCGGATCTCCTTGAGGATCTCCTCGTGCGAGGCCTTGATGTGCTCGATCAGCTCGGTTTCGAAGCGGCCGACGTCTTCGACGGGTACCGAATCAAGGTGGCCCTGGGTGCCGAGGAAGATGGCGACCACCTGGTCCTCGACCGACATGGGGCTGTACTGCGGCTGCTTGAGCAGCTCGACCAGGCGCGCACCGCGCTCCAGCTGAGCCTTCGATGTCGGGTCCAGATCGGAGGCGAAGGCCGCGAAGGCCTCCAGCTCGCGGTACTGCGACAGATCCAGACGCAGCGAACCGGCTACTTCCTTCATCGCCTTGATCTGGGCGGCACCACCGACACGGGAAACCGACACACCGACGTTGATGGCCGGCCGAACGCCCTGGTTGAACAGGTCGGACTCCAGGAAGCACTGGCCGTCGGTGATCGAGATGACGTTGGTCGGGATGAACGCCGAGATGTCGTTGGCCTTGGTTTCGATGATCGGCAGCCCGGTCATCGATCCACCGCCCAGTTCGTCGGACAGCTTGGCGCACCGCTCCAGCAGGCGGGAGTGCAGGTAGAAGACGTCGCCGGGGAAGGCCTCACGACCCGGCGGGCGGCGCAGCAGCAGCGAAATCGCGCGGTAGGCGTCGGCCTGCTTGGAGAGGTCGTCGAACACGATCAGCACATGCTTGCCGTCGTACATCCAGTGCTGACCGATGGCCGAACCGGTGTAGGGCGCAAGCCACTTGAAGCCGGCAGCATCCGAGGCCGGCGCTGCGACGATGGTGGTGTACTCCATCGCGCCGCCGTCTTCGAGCGCCCGCTTGACCGAGGCGATCGTGGTGCCCTTCTGGCCGATCGCGACGTAGACGCAGCGCACCTGCTTGTTCGGGTCGCCGGTCTCCCAGGCTTCGCGCTGGTTGAGGATCGTATCGACGCAGACGGCGGTCTTGCCGGTCTTGCGGTCGCCGATGATCAGCTGGCGCTGACCGCGACCGATGGGGGTCTGCGAGTCGATGGCCTTGATACCGGTCTGCAGCGGCTCGGACACGCCCTGGCGCTGAACCACGGACGGCGCCTGGAGCTCCAGCGCGCGGCGGGCATCGGATGCGATGTCGCCTTGTCCGTCGATCGGCTCGCCGAGTGGGTTGATGACGCGGCCAAGGAACGCGTCGCCGACGGGTACCGAGAGCACCTCGCCGGTCCGCTTGACCTGCTGGCCCTCTTCGATCTTGGCGAAATCACCGAGGATGACGACGCCGACGCTGTGCTCGTCGAGGTTCAGCGCCACGCCGAGCACGCCGCCGGGGAACTCGAGGAGCTCCTGCGTCATCACCGAGGGCAGACCCTCGACGTGAGCGATACCGTCACCCGCGTCGATGACGGTGCCGATTTCCTCCCGCTCGGAATCCGCCGCGAACGAGGAGACGTAGTCCTCGATCGCGCCTTCGATATCAGCAGCCGAGATTGTCAACTCTGCCATGGCTTTTCGTCTTCCTGCCTTTGTATTTTCGTGAGTCTCGGGTTTCGGGTCCGGATCAGTCCGGTAGGCCGGTCTTGGCCGCGGTCAGTCGGGATGAGACGGTCCCGTCGATGACCTCGTCGCCAACGGCGATCAACAGACCGCCAAGCAGTTCTGGGTCGACGTTTTGCTGAATTGCCACCGGGTGTCCGTAGATGCGGCTGAGTACCTCGGTCAGCCGCGACCGCTGCGCGTCAGACAGATCCGCCGCGGAATCGACATGAGCGACAACTTCCCCGCGTCGTACGACAGCGAGTTCAGCCAGGTCGTTGACCGCCTCGTCGGCACGTTGGCCCCGAAGCAGTTCGACGGTCTGCGACAGCAACGCTGCCGCGGTCTTGTTGACGGTATTTCCGCCACCCTGAAGAACCTTGGCCAGCAGCTCGAGCCTGCCGTTGGCCGGGGTGGTGTAGTCGCTCAGCAGCGTGGTCAGTCGTGGCGCCGAGTCGAGGACGCGGCCAAACTTGAAGAGCTGGTCTTCGACGTCTTCGCTCTGGTTTGCGCCGTCGGCGCGGACCAGCAGGGCCAACCGCGCGACGTGTTCGACGGCGTCGACCAGATTGGACTCCGTCGACCAGCGCTGCGAGACAGCGGTCTTGAGGACGTCGAGGGCGGGTGCGCCGACCTTGCCGTCGAGCAGTTTCTCCAACAGCCGTACCGCCGGGGCCGCATCATCCTTGGGCTCCGCGAGATGCTTGTTGAGCGCCGTCTCCGCAATCAGCAGCTTCGCAACGGACGTCAGGTCGGCCGCGAGGGTGGATAGCCCTTCCGCGTCCAACCCGGCCGCCACTTCGTCGAACTTCTTGACGAGCGTGGCAAGAGCCTCTCGACTGGCGGCTCGCAGGTTCACCGATGCGCCGGCGTCGAACGCGGCCGAACTCGCCGCACCCGAATCGGCCATGGCTTCCAGCTCATCGAGGAAGCGGTCAACCGTCGCGGCCTGGGCGGCGGGATCCGCGATATGCGCGCGCACCAACTCTTCCGCACGCCCCACCGATTCGAGGCCGAGGTTCTGCCGCAGCTGACGAATGGTCTGCTGACGTAACAACTGAACCTGCTGAACCCCTTGCGCTTTGATGCGCTCGGCATCCACGCCAGCCTGTTCACGCAGCTGCTCGGCGATACGTTCGGAATCCGTCTTGGCCTCGTCGGTCACCCGGGACGCCTCGTTCTTGGCGTCTTTGAGGGCCTTGGCATGCATCGCGTCCGCGTCGGCGAGTTTCTTCGCCGCCGCGGCACTCTCCTCGAGCGCCGCGCGAACCGCTTCCTGCTGGTTGTGCATCATCTTCTTCACCGGCGGTACCACGTACCGCCGGACCAGCCAGATGATGACCAGGAACCCGATGAGCTGTCCGATGAACGTCGACATCAGCGGCTCCCGGCCACGTTGACGCCCAGAATCCGACTGGCCAGCGTTGCCGACAGGGTGTCCACCGACGTCTGCAGCTCGGTGGCCGTGGTCTGGCTCTGCTGGCTCAACTCCGCGTCTGCGCTACGCAATGTCTTGTCAACCTCTCCGGTGGCCTCGGCCCTGGACTCGTCGACGACCTTGCGGCCCTCGGTGCGAGCCTCATCGCGGATAGCTGATGCTTCACCGCGCGCGCCCGCCATCGCGTTGTCGTAGTCGGCCTGCGCGGCCGCCACTTGTTCGGCGGACTTCTTGTTATCCGCTGCGGTCTTGGCCAGCATGGCTTCCCGTTCGACCAACACCTTGCTGACCGGTGGCACAACCCACTTACCGATCACGCCGAGCACGATCAGGAAGATGATGAGCACGACGAAGAAGGTGCCGTTGGGAACCAGGAAGTTGCTCTGGCCGCCACCCTCTTCCGCCGCGAGAATGGTTGCGCTCAATTCACCCATATCGCTGAATTAGCCGACCGGGGTGGCGAACACGAACAGCGCCATGAATGCCAGGTTGATGAAGTATGCGGCCTCGACCAGACCGACAGTGATGAAGAACGGAGTGAACAGGCGACCCTGTGCCTCCGGCTGCCGAGCGATGCCGGAGATCAGAGCGTTACCGGCGATACCGTCACCGATACCGGCTCCGATGGCGCCGCCCGCCATGATCAGACCACCGCCGATAAGCGCTCCGGCAGCGATTGTGGGATCCATGTCCTTATCCTCCTTGATATCTGGTAGGGGTTCTACCAGGTCTTTTGATGGTGCCTATGGTGCTAGCTGGTCTGTTTAGTGCTTTTCCGCTGAGTCGTCTGCGTGCCCGAGTTCCATTGACTGCCCGAAGTACAGGATGGTCAACAGCGCGAAAATGAATGCCTGGATAAGTCCGACGAAAAGGTCGAACGCCTTCCAGATCGCATTGGGTGCCCACATGATGTACGCCGGGAAGAGCGCGATCAACGAGAGCATGATGCCGCCGGCGAAGATATTGCCGAAAAGTCGCAGGGACAACGAGATCGGCTTGGCGATTTCCTCGACGAGGTTGATCGGCGCCAGGAAGGCGACGTGGCCCTTGGCGAGCGCGATCGGATGTCCGATGACCCCGCGGCGCCAGATACCCGCCGCGTGGTAGGCGATGAACACAAACAACGCCAGGGCCAGCACGAAGTTGATATCACTTGCGGGCGGCTTGAGCAGCTCGGCGGTCATGCCCTCGGAGTTGGTGTACATCACCGGCAGTACCGACAACCAGTTCGCGATCAGGATGAACACGAAGAGCGCGACGGCCAGCGGGAGCACGAAGGGTGCCACCTTCATGCCGATCGCACTTTCGACCTGTCCGCGCAGCTGGATGGTGATGGCCTCGAAAAACAGCTGGACGCCACCGGGCACACCAGTCGAGGTCACCTTGGCGCGCAGGAAGAAGGCCAGACCGATGACGATCACTGCCGTGATCGCGGTCGCGATGACCGTATCCACGTTCACGGTCATCCCGAACCACTGCTGTTGCACGTGGTGGCCGACCTCGATCGCCGCCTCCGCGACGATTCGTTCACTCATGGGCGAATCAATCCTTCGGTGCTAATCCGTCGTTGGATGCAGATGCTTGTTCAGGTGTCGCGGCGCGGTCTGCTGATCCCGCTGGTTCCGCGGGGTCGTCGGACCCTTCCCGCAGCTTTTTCAGTACCGGCAGCGATGTGGTGAGGACGAGGAGAACTTGGAACAATGCCAGACCGAAGAGCACCCCGAGACCCATCGGCCGGAAGACGAACGCGATGGCCAGCCCGACGGCCGTAATGGCCAGCAGTCTGGTGGCCGAGTTCAGCGCCATCTTCTTCTTGAGAGGATGATCCCCCGCGGTGATCGCATCGACGGCGCGCCGAACCAGTAGTGCGTTGACGAGTCCGAGCCCGAGTCCGATACCGAAGAACACGCCGAACATCACGTGGCCCAGCAATGCTGCTGCACCCGTCGCGACGGCTGTGATCACTGCACAGATTGCGAATAACCGAACGGGCCGGAAAGCTACGGAAGGAAACACCAACGGCGCGTCCTGCGCTGGTGTCGTCACTGCCTCACCTCAATCATGCGGTCACGGGAGAGTGCCCCGCGAAACGTCGTGGAACTGAAATGTTCCTGTGCGTGTCCGCCCTACCGTAACGGAGTACGGAAAGCGCCCTGGAATCACCCAAGGGGTTGCTCCCTTTGTCGGTCGTTTATCCGTGCCGATCGGTGGTGAACCGATGGTCCGGGGGGCCGGCAACCCGCGAGGTTTTCGGGTTCTGTGAGTAACGTACCACATGGTAGGAGGCCCTAAACGGCCACCTACTACTTTCTGTCGTAAACGCCGCCCCGGCCTTAGTCCAGCCCGTCTTCGACGCTTCCGCCGCCCCGTCTCAACAGGGGTATCACCGTGACGATGCCGGCCACCACGATCGCCGCCAGCATCACCGCTCCGGTGTAGCGCGGGTCGACGAAGATCGTGCTCGCGGCGCCAAAAGCGACGATGCCAACCCATAGATAGATCAGTAGCACCACCCGTCGATGCGAGTGACCGATTTGGAGCAGCCGGTGATGTAGGTGCATCTTGTCCGGGCTGAACGGACTGCGGCCGGCCCGGGTGCGACGCACGATCGCCAGCAGCATGTCGAGCGCGGGCACGAACAGCACCGCCACCACCAACAGAAATGGCGACAGCAACGCGAAGACGTCACGCGCACCGTAGGCGTTCTGCGATATCGGGCCCGCTGCCGTCGTCGAGGCGGCAGCCAGCATCAGGCCGATCAGCATCGAGCCGGAATCGCCCATGAAAATCTTGGCGCGGTGGAAATTGTGCGGCAGGAAGCCCAGACACGCCCCGGCCAGCACCACGGAGATGATCGCGGGCGGGTAGAACAGCACGTCGCCACCGTGGTCACGCAACAGCCCGACCGAGAACACGCAGATAGCCAGCGCGGTGATCAATCCCAAGCCTGCGGCCAGCCCATCGAGACCGTCGACAAAGTTCATCGCGTTGACGATGGACACCGTCAGCGCAAGCGTCAGCAGGATCGATGACACCTGGTCCAACACGATGGTGCCGACCCCACCGAACGGGATGTAGAGCACGCTCCAGGCCACGCCCATGGTGACCAACACACTCGCAGCGGTGATCTGGCCGGCGAATTTGGTCAGGGCATCCAGTCCCCACCGGTCGTCGATCAGTCCGATCGCCATGATCAACCCACCGGCCACGACGACCGCAGGCAGGCCGGTGGAGTAGATGAACCCTCGGGTCAGCGCCGGCAGTTGGGAGGCGAGGAACACCGCGGCCGCGATGCCGAGGTACATCGCAAGACCACCCATCCGCGGGGTGGGCTTGGTGTGCACATCGCGATCCCTGGGGTAGGCCAGCGCGCCGACTTTGGTGGCGAACACCCGTACCGAACCGGTGGCGAAGTAGGTGACGATCGCGGCCGTCAGGCCCACCAGTGCAAGTTCACGAAGCGGAACACCGGCTCCGCGATCGGACAATGCGAGCAGCCCGCCGGCAAGGCTGTGGCTTCCGCTCAACACTGAATGCACCGTACTGGACCTGTCTGTGACGAACGGTCGTCAGCCGGCCAGGGCATCGGGTTCAACCCCGAGCACCCCACCGATCTGCTCGGCCGTGATAGGGCCGGTCCGCAAGATTTTTGGCGCCGGTCCGGTGAGATCGACGATCGTCGACGCCGCCTGCTGCGCCGACGGTCCACCTTCGAGATAAACCTCGACCAGATCCCCGAGCTGGTGGCGGGCATCATCGGCCGTGAGGGCGGGTGGGCGACCGGAGATGTTGGCGCTCGACACCGCCATCGGCCCGACTTCCCTGAGCAATTCGATCGCTACTGGATGCAGCGGCATCCGCAGCATCACCGTGCCATTGGCGTCGCCGAGATCCCATTGCAGCGACGGCGCCTGGTGCACCACCAGACTCAATGCGCCCGGCCAGAACGCACGGATCAATTCGCGGGCGCCATGCGGAACCGTGTACACCAGTCCGTCGATGGTGTTCCAGGAACCGACCAGTACCGGCACCGGCATATCCCGACCGCGGCCCTTCGCCGACAGCAGAGCAGCGACCGCCGCGCTGTCGAAGGCATCGGCACCGAGGCCGTAGACGGTGTCGGTGGGTAGCACCACAAGACGACCGCCCTTGGCGGCGCTGACCGCAGCGGCGATACCGGTCTTGCGCTGCTGCGCGTCACCGCAATCGAACACCAGACTCATCGGCGCTCCTCGTCAACTCGGGTGGCGGTGACGAACCGGGGCCGGCCCGCCATATCGCACCGTGGTACGACATCTTTGAAAACCGCGACGTCGAACAATCTGGCTCCACACAGCAATTCGACAGTCTGGCTGGAGGTGGTGTCATCGTGTTCGACGGCGAAGTGACCGCCGGGGCGTAGCCACCTGCCCGCCAAGCCGACGATAGCCCTGATCACCGCCATACCGTCGGGGCCACCGAATAGCGCGTGGTGCGGATCATGTTCGGCGACTTCGGGTTCCAGTAGTGCGCCGTCGGGGATGTACGGCGGGTTGGCGACCAACAGGTCGACGCGACCGTCCAGCTCGGGCATCAGCTGCGGTGTTGTCACATCGGCCTCGACAAACTTCAGGCCGCTGTCCTTGGCGAGAAGCTGGGCGTTCTGGCGGGCGTAATTCAGTGCCGACACCGAATCGTCGACCGCGAGCACCGTCGCCGCGGGCCAGGCGCGGGCCAGCGATATCGCCAGCGCACCGGTGCCCGTACAGAGGTCGACCATCAGCGGATTCAATGGGACCGGTTGGCTGGCAACAGCTTTGAGCACCCATTCGAGCAGCGCCTCGGTCTCCGGTCGCGGGATGAACACGCCTGGTCCGACGTGCAGCATCAGCGGCCCGAACGGCGCAGTACCCGTCAGATGCTGCAGTGGCACCCGCCGCGATCTGGCGGAGACCAGCTCCTGATAACGCTCGAAGAAGTCGTCGCGCGGGGTGTCGATGAACGCCAGAAGGCCACGCTCGACCCCAGCGACATGGGCCGCCAATTCTTCGGCATCGATTCTGGCGGAGTCGATTCCCGCATCGGCCAACGTTGCCGCGGCGCCTGCGATCGCTTCTCCCAAGGCCTGGCGCGCCGCGTGTCCTGCCCGCATCACGCCTGCTGGAGCCGGGTCTGCTTGTCCGCTGCGGCCAAGGCGTCGAGCAGTGCGTCCATATCGCCGTCGAGAATCTGGTCGAGGTTGTGTGCCTTGAAGCCGATCCGATGGTCGGTCAGGCGGTTCTCGGGGAAGTTGTAGGTGCGGATCCGCTCACTGCGGTCGACGGTGCGGATCTGGCTGGCCCGGTCCGCCGACGCGTCGGCAGAGGCCTGCTCTTCGGCCAGCGCCTGCAAGCGCGCCGCGAGCACAATCATCGCCCGCGCCTTGTTTTGCAGCTGCGACCGTTCGTTCTGACAGGTCACCACGATTCCGGTGGGCAGATGGGTGATCCGGACAGCGGAGTCGGTGGTGTTCACGCCCTGCCCGCCCTTACCGGAGGACCGGTAGACATCGATGCGCAGGTCGGTCTCGTCGATCTGGACGGCCTCGACGTCTTCGGGTTCGGGGTAGACCAGCACGCCCGCGGCGGAGGTATGGACACGGCCCTGAGACTCGGTCACCGGTACGCGCTGCACCCGGTGCACGCCACCTTCGAACTTCAGCCGGGACCACACGCCGTCGGCGCTGTCACCCTTACTGGTGATCGACAGGGTGGCGTCCTTGTAGCCGCCGAGGTCGGAGAAGGTCTCGTCGAGAACCGACACTTTCCACCCGTGCCGCTCCGCATAGCGGATGTACATGCGGGCCAGGTCGGCGGCGAACAGAGCCGACTCCTCGCCGCCTTCACCGGACTTGACCTCGAGCACGACATCGTCGGGGTCGTGAGGATCGCGCGGGGCCAACATATCGGTGAGCTGGTTGTCGAGGTCGGCGACCCGGACCTCAAGTTCGGCTACCTCGGCGGCGAAGGACTCGTCCTCGTCGACGAACTCACGGGCAGCTTCGAGATCTCCGCGGGCGGTTTCCAGTTTGCGGTAGGCCGAGACGATGGGCGCCAACTGCGCGAACCGGCGCCCGGCCTTGCGAGCATTGCCCGCGTTTGCGTGCAGTTCAGGATCGGACAACTGCCGTTCGAGGTCAGCGTGCTCGACGAGTAACGCATCGATCGCATTCGCGCTCTGCGTCATCGCACACCTCCTCGCCGACTACTGGCCCACTACCTCAGCTGAACACAAAACCGGCGCCCGGCCCGCGCGAATCGCGACAGGTTCGGGCGCCGGTAGTGCAACTACTTGTCGGCCGCCGAATCGGCGGTCTTGCGCTTGCCGTAGCGCTTCTCGAAACGGGCAACACGGCCACCGCTGTCGAGGATCTTCTGCTTGCCGGTGTAGAAGGGGTGGCACTGCGAGCACACCTCGACCGTGATGTGGCCGCTTTCCTTGGTGCTGCGAGTGGTGAATGAACTGCCGCAACCGCAGACCACGGTGGTCTCGTTGTAGGCAGGATGAATACCGGATTTCATGGTGTCCTCTTCAATCGTCGGTCGCCGGGTCGCCCGCTCCTGACCTGGATATTTGGGCGTGAACCGGAACCTGAGGTGGTCGGCGGTCCATTATGCCAGGTCAGCCGCCATCCTCCTAAACGCCTCGAGTGGGTGGGCTATTCCGGGGCGGTGTAGCTGCGCGAGCGTCCCTGCCGCGCCCACACCACGCCGCCCTCCGGCGCCGCCCCCATCGCGGTGAGCTCACGTTTGACGACCTTGTTCGTGGCGGTCGACGGCAGGTTGTCGGTGATCCACACATGTCGCGGCCAGGCCTTCGGTGAGAGGTCGGGCTGGGCGGCAAGAAACTCGCGGAATTCGTCGGGCGTCAGCTCGGCTCCATCTTGCAGGACGAGCGCCGCCATGATCTGGTCCCCGACGTTCTCGTCGGGCACCGGGTAGACGGCCACCCGGTTGATCGCCTGGTGACGGAGCAGGATCCGCTCGATGGGCGCGGAGGTCATGTTCTCGCCGTCGACCCGCATCCAGTCCGCGGTACGACCGGCCAGGTAGATCCAACCGTCGGCGTCCCGGTAGGCCAGGTCACCGGACCAGTACATACCGTTGCGCAACCGGTCGGCGGTGGCGGACGTGTCCTTGTAATAGCCCTGGAACAGACCGGCTCCGGTGGTGTTGACCAGCTCACCGATTGCTTTGTCCCCGTTGACCAGCGCCCCGGTGGCGTCGAACTCCGCGGTCGGGCATTCGGCAACGGTCTCGGGGTCGTAGATGGCCACGCCGGGGAAACCCTTGCCGACCGAACCGATCGGGCAGTTGTCCTCCCTGGTCACGATGACCGCGCCCTCGGTCGAGCCGAAACCGTCCCAGACCGCGCAGCCGAACCGCCTGCCGAACTCGGCGATATCGCGGTCGCTGGCCTCGTTGCCGAATGCCACCCGCAGTGGATTATCAGCATCCTCGGGGTGTTCGGGGGTGGCCAGGACATACGCCAGGGGTTTCCCGACATAGTTCATGTAGGTAGCGCCATACCGGCGCAGGTCGCCGATGAGCCCGGTTGCCGAGAAGGTCGCCGGTGCCATGGCGGCGCCGGCGCCCACGGCGACGGCCCACCCGGCCAACAGGGCGTTGGAATGGAACAACGGCATCGACAGGTAGCAGAGGTCATCGCCGGTCACCGCGAAGCGCTGAACCAGGGCGATCCCCGCAAACAGCACCGTCAGGTGGGCGACCTGGACAGCTTTCGGATCACCGCTGGTGCCGGAGGTGAAGATCATCATGAAGGTGTCAGTGGGACTGACCTCGCGGTGCGGAGTGAGCTCGCCGGCCTCACCGAGCAGGGCGTCCCACTCGGGCGAGGACGTGTCGATGACGCGGACACCGGGCAGGTCGAGATCGGCGATGAGGTCGCGGTGGTCGGCATCGGTCAGCAGAATCTGGCAGTCCGCATGCAGAATGTCCCGCGCAAGGGCGGCGCCGCGACGGGTGTTGTTGATCCCGCAGAGCACATATCCGCCAAGGCCGGCCGCCGCCATCGCAGTCAGCATGCTGGGCGTATTGCCCAGCAGCACACCGATATGCACAGGGCGCGCGACGTCGGCGATGCTCAACAGGGCCGCAGCCTCTGTGGTGGCCTCCGCCAGGTGCTCGCTCCACGACCATTGCCGATCGTCGTATCTGACCGCGGGACCCGAGTCTGACAATCGTTCTCTCAGCAGTTGCTGGATGGTTTCAGCCACTGTCGGCACCGCCTCGTGATCGTCTGTTTCCGTGAAAGTGAACAAAATAGTAGATCTGTCTACCGACACAGGCCCACATCGCCCCCGGGTTCTGCGAAGATGTTCTCGAACCCGACAGTCACACGCAGAAATGGAGAGAGGCAAACACCACGGTGACCGCTGGCCCAGACACCCAACCCCGCGCTGGGACTTCAAGCGCGGCGACAAAGTCAGTCCGCGAACGACTGATCGATGCCGCCGAGGTATGTCTGCGGACCAAGGGCATTCGGGCGACGACGGTCTCAGAGGTCGCCGAGGTCGCCGGGGTCTCCCGTGGCTGGCTGTATCGCCACTTTCCGGATAAGGCGGCACTCCTGGGTGCGGCGATCGTTCGACTCAACGACGCGTACTGGGGTGAATCGCACGCGATGCTGGCCGAGGTCGACGGCCTGGCCGAGCAGATTGCCGCCGGCGTGAGGCTGGGCAGGACCGCATACGACTCCCCCGGTGCCATCATGATGAAGCTGCGCCGCGACGAGCCCGAGGAATTCGCGGCCTGTGCCGGCGCCGGCGTACAAGGGCTGGTCCCTGACCTCGGGGCGTTCTGGCAGCCGTATCTGGAAGCCGCCCAAGAACGTGGCGAGATCAAGGTCGTCGATATGACCGAGGCCGCGGAATGGGTGGCCCGCAGTGTGCTCAGCGTGGCTACCGTGCCAGGAAACACCCTCGACCCGGACGACCCCGTCGCACTGGTGCGCTATCTGAAGCAGTACGTGATGCCGGGGCTCATTCAGAGCTGACCTCGGTGATCGCGGTGGACCGATTCGCGAAAGTCATCACGATCTCGCGAATGGGCGCCTCGACCGTCCGGCCGACACCCACAGAGAAGCCGGCGACGTCGGTGGCCACAAACCGAATGCCGGTGAACGCGCGCTTGGGGTTGAACGGAAAGCGCATGTGCCAGAGCCGTTCTGCCACGGCGGCCGCCGCCGCGGTGGGCATCGCACGCTCGATCCCCAACGGCACGGCAATATCCTGGCCGTGCACCAGCATGTCCATCAGCGGATCCAGCTCTCTTGTCCCCGGTGGCCGTCGACGGTTGCCCGGCATGGCGCGTAACGCCGCGACGAGTTGTTCCGGCGTCCGGGCGTCATCGCGGGCCAGATTGTCCATCATGGAGTTGAAGCGGAACCCCGAACGTAGCGCCGGAATCACGAAATCCAGGTGTCGCCATTGTGATTGGGCGATGTGCGCGGCGACCTCGCGGATCGTCCAGCTACCGCATAGCGACGGTTGGGACCACTGTTGCGCGGTCAGCCCGGCCAGCAGGTCGGCGAGGTCGGCCCGCTCATGGTCGATATGGCGCCAGATCTCGTCCGAGTCCATCACCCCTCCTACTATCACCGATCCGTACCGCTGACGATGCGCACACCGCGTTTTTCGGTCGCCAGTAGATCGCCGAGCACCTTGGTCAGTGTGCCGAGTTCGGCCACGCTGTAGCGCGCCAGGAACTCGGCAAGGCCAGCGTCCATTTCGTCGTGCATCTGACGATGTGCTCGAGTCACTACGCGGCCGTCATCGGTGAGACTAAGCCGAATCTCCTTGCGGTTACCGGGAAGTGGGTTCCGCTCCACCAGCCCGGCATCGACGAGCCGCTGAACGTGCTTGGAGACCGTGCCCTTGAGCTGACCGGACTGGGCGGCCAGGCCGACGATGTTCACCGACCCCTCGGCGATCTGGTCCAGTAGGTGCATGGCCAGCGTCGGCACATCCCTGACCGCGCCCTTGAGGTGGCCGGGACAGTGCGCGGCCATGTAGTCGCGCTCTGCGTCGACATCGGTGTCGAACTTGTCAGACAGTGCACCGAGCAGGCGAGTGATCGCGCCGACGGCCTCCATCTTGGTTTTCACGGAAACCATCTTGCCACAGCAATCCAGAAGGCATATGGTTTCCATAGAAACTTTCTGTCAGAAGCAATCCGAGGAGTCACCATGAAAGCCGCCGTCGTCAACACACTCGGCCAGGCACCGGTCTACACCGACTTCGCCGACCCCCGACCGGAAGACGGCGCCGTGGTCGCGACCGTCGAGGCCGCGTCGGTGAAGAATCTCGACCGCGGCCTGGTCGCTGGTACCCACTACGGCAGTGCCGCACTGCGCCTACCTATCGTCGCCGGCATCGACGGTGTCGCCAGGCTGGCCGACGGCAGGCTGGTCTACACCGGGGCCGTCGCCCCGTTCGGGATGATGGCCGAACGCGCGTTGATCGACCCGCGCCGGGCCGTCGAATTGCCTGCGGGTCTGGACCCCGTCATCGGCGCCGCGGTGCCCAATCCGGGGATCTCGGCCTGGTTCTCGTTGGAGTACACCGGACGCATCCAGCCCGGCGCCCGGGTGCTCATCCTCGGCGCGACCGGTGTCACCGGTGCGGTGGCGGTCCAGTTGGCCAAAGCGCATTTCGGTGCCGGAAGTGTCGTCGCAGTGGGGCGCAATTCCGAGCGGTTGGCGTGGCTACGCACCGTCGGGGCCGATGACGTCATCGCACTGGGGACCGAGAACCTCACGGAACGGGTTGCCGCCGAACATGCCTTACAACCGTTCGACGTCATCATCGACTACCTGTGGGGCGCGCCCGCTGAGCAGGTGCTGGCCGCGCTGGGCAACAACCACCTCGGCATCGGGTTCCACGCCACCCGGTTTGTCCATGTCGGTTCGATGGCAGGCCCGACGATCACTCTGCCGGGCGCCATTCTGCGCAGCGCCGGAATCGAATTGGCGGGCTTTGGCATCGGCAGCATCCCGGCCAAGGAGCAGGCCCGCATCCCCGCCGACGTGTTGCCCGCGTTGTTCGCGATGGTGGCTGAGGGAAAGCTGCAGATCGACGTTCAGCGACAGCCGCTCGAGCAGGTCGAACAGGTGTGGAACGCGCCCGAGCGGGCCGGCGCGCGGTTGGTTCTGGTGCCCTGACTTTCTCGGCCGAGCAGACAGCAAAAACCCCCGACACGCCGGGCGTGCGGGGGTCTTTGCGACTGCTCGCGGGACTAATCGTTGTCCATGCCACCCGGGGTGGTCTTGGAGACCTGCGTCAGGAACTCGTAGTTGGTCTTCGTCTTGCGCAGCTGGCTCATCAGCAGGTCGATGGCCTGATGCGAGTCCAGACCGGACAGCACGCGACGCAACTTGTGCACCACACCGAACTCGTCGTTGGACAGCAGCAGCTCGTCCTTACGCGTACCGGACGGGTTCACGTCGACGGCCGGGAACACCCGACGCTCGGCGATCTTGCGGTCCAGCTTGAGCTCGGCGTTACCGGTGCCCTTGAACTCCTCGAAGATGACGGTGTCACCGGTGGACCCGGTTTCGACCATCGCGGTGGCGATGATGGTCAGCGAGCCGCCGTTCTCGATATTGCGGGCGGCACCGAGGAATCGCTTCGGCGGGTACAGCGCTGTGGAGTCGACACCACCGGAGAGGATGCGGCCCGATGCCGGCGACGCGTTGTTGTACGCACGACCGAGCCGGGTGATGGAGTCGAGCAATACGACGACGTCCTTACCCTGCTCGACGAGGCGCTTGGCTCGCTCGATCGCCAGCTCGGCAGCCTGGGTGTGATCTGACGGCGGCCGATCGAACGTCGACGCGATGACCTCACCCTTGACCGAACGCTGCATGTCGGTGACCTCTTCAGGCCGCTCATCCACCAGCACCACCATCAGGTGGCATTCGGGGTTGTTCGTGGTGATCGCGTTGGCGATGTTCTGCATGATCGTGGTCTTACCGGCCTTGGGCGGGGACACGATCAGGGCGCGCTGACCCTTACCGATCGGCATGATCAGATCGATGACGCGAGTGGTCAGCCGGTCCGGCGTCGTTTCCAGACGCAGCCGCTGGTTCGGGTACAGCGGGGTCAGCTTGGTGAAGTCGGGGCGCTTCTTCGCGTCCTCGACCGGACCGCCGTTGACGGTGTCCAGACGTACCAGCGGGTTGAATTTCTGCCGCTGGTTGTTGCCCGAATCGCCGGTGTCCTTTGCGACCCGGACCGCGCCGGTGACAGCGTCACCACGGCGCAGGCCGTTCTTGCGGACCATATTCATCGAGACGTAGACGTCATTGGGCCCGGCCAGGTAACCGGAGGTCCGGACGAACGCGTAGTTGTCCAACACGTCGAGGATGCCCGCCACCGGCTGAACGACATCGTCTTCGCGCAACTCGGTATCGCGATCGCTGCGGTCACCACGCTCTCCGCCAGCACCCTCGCCGCCGGTGCGGTCGCCGCGCCGCTTGCGGTCCCGGAATCGGCGTCCCCGCCGACCCTGGCGACCGTCATC
Source organism: Mycobacterium sp. (assembly GCF_965229105.1). Classification (GTDB taxonomy): domain Bacteria; phylum Actinomycetota; class Actinomycetes; order Mycobacteriales; family Mycobacteriaceae; genus Mycobacterium. Next base: position 2,341,072 of record NZ_OZ245858.1, on the reverse strand, counting down.
ATCGTCATCGTCGTTGTTGTTATTGCTGTTATTGCTGTTGTTATTCGGATTGTTGTTCCGGGCGTTGTTATTGCCGCCGCCGCTGTTGTTGCCGCCGTTGTTGTTGTTGCCACCGCTGTTGTTGTTGCGGTTTCCACGGTTCTGCTGGTTGCCCTGCTGATCACCGGCGTTCTGCTGATCGCCCGCGTTCTGCTGGTCACCGCCGTTGTTGCGCCGGTTGCCGCCCTCGGCCTGGCCGCGGTCATCCTGCTTGGTTTGACCGCCCTGGTTGCCCTGGTTGCTCTGCTCGCCTGTGGTGCTCTGGGCGCTTTGGTTGCTCTGGTCGGCCTGGGCGCTTTCGTTGCCCTGGGCGCCTTGGGTGCCGCCTTCGGCAGCGGGCGAACCCGCACCCCGGGAAGAGCCGCGACGTTCCCGCCGGCGCGGGGCCTCTGCGGTGTCAGTCGACTCTGCAGGTGAGCTCGGTGCCGACTCAGTCGCGACGGGCTGGGCCGGTGCGACGGCTTCCACCGCTGGCGGTGTGTCGGCCGCGTTGCCGCCGTTACGTCCGCCGTTGGCCTTGGTATCTGACGTGGCTTTGGTGTCTTTGGTACCCGACGCAGGTGCATCAGGGGTCTTGGCGCCCGCGCTCGCGCCGGACTGACGCTCACGGATGGCGGCGATGAGATCGCTCTTGCGCATACCGGAGGTGCCCTTGACGCCAACCTTGCCGGCCAGCGCACGCAACTCCGGCAGCACCATGGTGGTCAGCGAGCCGCTGCCGGCAGACGCGGGAGCATCCGAGGTCACGGGGTTCAGCAGCACTGTCTGTTCGCCACTGTCACCAGCCGTGATGAGGTCCGTATCAGTCACGGATTTCCTTTCTTCCCCCGTGCATGTCATGCGAGGGGTCTGTGCTCTCAGCAAATGACTGAGTGCGAAGTGTCACCGTCGGCTCTGCAACGATGATCGCCGGGATTCGCGGCCGTACGGCGAACCGTCAACCCACGAGAAGCGCAAGAGAATGAGAGGTCGTCCTAGTGTCGGCGCAGGAGACGCTGCGATTGCCGGGACGGGACCGAGAATAACCCGCATTCAGGCCGGAAAGCAAGAATGCCCCAATGCTCGCGAGCCGCTGCGAGCCTTCTCAGGCTCGGATCGCTACTCCTGAACTCCAGCGAACGCCTTCGCCAACGGCCATCTGGTTGACGGTGAATCCATGTGCCGTGCCGTATTCGATGGCTTCTGCAGGCAGTTCGGGTTCGGTACTGAGCGCTAGAACCGCTGGTCCCGCCCCGGAAAGCACCGCTGATACCCCACAACGCCGCAACAACTGGAGGTATTCCGCCGAGGCAGGCATGGCCCGTGCGCGCTGCGGCTGATGCAGGACGTCTTCGGTCGCGGCCATCAACAGATCGGGCCGCTCGGTCAGCGCAACCACCAGCAGGGCGGCGCGGCTGAGGTTGAACCGTGCGTCTTGGTGGCTGACCTCATCTGGCAGCAGGACCCTGGTCTCCGCCGTCGACGATCTGATCTCCGGAACAGCGGAGAACAGGTGGATATCGGGATGCAGCCTCAGTTTCGCCGCCGAGTACACCGGTGGGTGCGTGTTGGTGTCGATCCACGACACCACGGCACCGCCTAATACCGCTGCTGCCGCGTTATCGGGATGACCTTCGAACTCCGACGACAGCTGGATCAGGTCAAGCTCACTCATGATGTCGGAATCTGATTGTGCGACAAGACCATTGGCCGCCGCCAGACCGCCGACCACGGCGGCCGCCGACGAGCCGAGACCCCGGGAATGCGGAATAGCGTTGCGGCAGCGCACCAATAGCCCCGGCGCTCGCACGCCGGCGACCTCCAGGCCTCGTTCAACGGCCCGCACGACGAGGTGGTCGGGACCAAGCGGAACTTGACCGAAGCCCTCCCCCTCGACCTCGATCATCAAACCGGATTCCGTTGTCTCAACCACGATCTCGTCGTACAGACTCAATGCGAGGCCGAGGCTGTCGAAACCAGGACCGAGGTTGGCACTCGAGGCCGCCACGACGGCAGTCGCCGTTAGCCCGACAGGCAGATTCTTGCTCACCGACAGCCCATTCCTGCTAGGCGAGACCCAGCTGCTCGACCACGGCGACGGGGTCGACCGGCACGGGCACCACCTGCGGCATGCCCTTGAGAGCGGTATCGGGGTCTTTCAGTCCGTTACCGGTCACGGTGCACACCACCGTCGATCCACGAGCGACCCAGCCGTCTTCGACCGATTTGAGCAGCCCGGCGATACTCGCGGCCGATGCGGGCTCGACGAAGACGCCTTCACTGGCCGCGACGAGGTGGTAGGCGGCCAGAATCTCGTCATCGGTAGCGGCGATGAAGCGGCCGTTGGACTGCTGCTGGGCCGCGACGGCCGGGCCCCAGGACGCGGGTGAACCAATCCGGATCGCGGTGGCGATCGTCTCTGGATTCGGCACCGGTTCGCCCGATACCAGCGGAGCGGCGCCCGCCGCCTGCGTGCCAAGCATCCGAGGCAACTCGCACAGGCCGTCGCGGTGGTACTCGCTGTAGCCCTTCCAGTACGCGGTGATGTTGCCGGCATTGCCCACCGGCAGAGAGTGCACATCAGGGGCGTAGCCCAGCGCGTCGACGATCTCGAACGCCGCCGTCTTCTGCCCTTCGATACGGACCGGGTTAACCGAGTTCACCAGTGCGATTGTGGTGAAATCGGCGGTCAGCTTCCTGGCCAGCTCCAGGCAATAGTCGAAGTTGCCGTCAATCTGCAGGATCTTGGCGCCGTGCATCACAGCCTGGGCGAGCTTGCCCATCGCGATCTTGCCCTGGGGGATCAGCACTGCGCAGGTGATCCCCGCGCGCGCCGCATAGGCCGACGCCGAGGCCGAGGTGTTTCCGGTGGAGGCGCACAGCACCGCCCGCTGGCCACGTGCCAACGCGTCGGTGACGGCCATCGTCATCCCGCGATCCTTGAAGGAGCCAGTGGGGTTGAGCCCCTCGACCTTCAAATGAACTGTGCAGCCGGTCTTTTCGGACAGGCGCGCCGCATAGATCAGCGGTGTGCCACCTTCGAGCAGGGTGATGGGAGTCCAGTCGTCACCGACCGGCAGCCGATCGCGGTAGGCCTCGATCAGACCTGGCCACGGTTTGTGGACGGCGGATTTGGTACTCATCGCACTCATTCGGTGGTTCCCTCCAGTCGCAACACACTGGTGACACTCAGCACCACGTCGAGGTCGTCAAGAGCCGCGACGGTGTCTGACAGCGCGGCATCAGTGGCCATGTGGGTGACGACAACGATCCGGGCGCCGACCCGCTGGCCGCCCTCGTCGACGACACCACCCTGGCGGACCTCGGCGATGCTGACTTCACGCTTGCCGAATTCGGCTGCGACAGAAGCCAGTACACCGGGTCGGTCCGCGACATGCATGCTGACGTAGTAGCGGGTGGGAATGAAACCCATGGGCGCGATGGGCAATTCCGCGTACTTGGACTCCCGCGGCCCACGGCCGCCCTGAACGCGGTTGCGTGCGGCCATCACCAGATCCCCCATCACCGCCGACGCGGTGGGCGCCCCGCCTGCGCCCTGACCGTAGAACATCAGTCGCCCGGCGGCTTCCGCCTCCACCACGACGGCGTTGAACGCGCCGTTGACGGTGGCCAGGGGATGGCTCAGTGGAACCAGTGCCGGATAGACGCGGGCCGAAACCCGTTGCTGGTCCTCATCGGTGGTGATGCGCTCGCAGATCGACAGCAGTTTGATGGTGCAGCCCAGCGCTCGGGCCGATTCGAAGTCATCGGAGCTCACCTTGGTGATGCCCTCGCGGTAGACATCGTCGGCGGTGACCCGGGTGTGGAACGCGATCGACGCCAGAATGGCGGCCTTGGCGGCGGCGTCGTAACCCTCGACGTCGGCCGTTGGATCGGCCTCGGCGTACCCGAGCGCGCTCGCATCAGCCAGGGCGTCCTCGTAACTGGCGCCGGTGCTGTCCATCGCGGACAGGATGTAGTTGGTGGTGCCGTTGACGATGCCCGCCACGCGAAGCACGGTGTCACCGGCCAGCGACTGGGTCAGCGGCCGGATCACCGGGATGGCACCGGCGACGGCTGCCTCGAAATACAGGTCGACGTGGGCATTTTCGGCGGCCTGCGCCAATTCACCGGTCGACTGGGCCAGCAGTGCCTTGTTCGCGGTCACCACCGACTTGCCATGCTCAAGTGCGGACAGGATCGCTGTGCGCGACGGCTCGATCGGGCCCATCACCTCGACGACGATGTCGACGTCCTCGCGGGACACCAACGCGTCGATGTCATCGGTGAGCAGCCCGACGGGCACTCCGCGGTCATCGGCGACACGTCGCACGCCGATACCCCGCAGCACCAGCGGCGCGCCGATGCGAGCGGCCAGGTCACCGGCACTCTCCTCGATGATCCTGACAACCTCGGTCCCGACATTGCCCAGGCCCAATACTGCAACACCGACCGGCTTTTCATCAGCAGACACGGTTCACCTCACTTCCAGACTCAACAGATCGTCGACCGTCTCCCGGCGCAGCACGAGGCGGGCATGCCCGTCACGCACTGCCACCACGGCGGGGCGGCCGAGCAGGTTGTACCGGCTCGACATCGAATAGCAGTAGGCGCCGGTTGCGGCTACTCCCAATAGGTCATCGGGTTTGACGTCGTCATTCACCCACGCGTCACGGACGACGATATCGCCGCTCTCGCAGTGTTTTCCAACGATTCTGGCCAGAGTGGGCTCGGCGTCGCTGACCCTGGACACCAGGCGCACGTCGTATTCGGCGCCGTAGAGCGAGGTGCGGATGTTATCGCTCATCCCGCCGTCGACGCTGACGTAACGCCGATGCGCTCCTGCACTGATCGCCACATCCTTGACGGTGCCCACCTCATAGAGGGTGATGGTGCCGGGTCCGGCGATCGCCCGGCCCGGTTCGACCACCAGGCGGGGCGCGGGCAGTCCGACGGCCGCCGACTCGTTGCGCACGATGGCGTCCAGCTTCGCGGCCAGATCCTGCACTGGCGGTGGATCATCATGCGGGAGATAGGAAATACCCAGTCCGCCACCGAGATCGACAATAGAGATCTGTGCGGTCTTCTCGACGCCGAACTCGGAAACGACCTCACGGAGCAGGCCGATCACCCGGTGTGCGGCAATCTCGAAACCGGCGACATCGAAGATCTGCGAACCGATGTGGCTGTGCAGGCCGACCAGGCGCAGGTTGTCGGCTGCGAAAACCTTGCGCACGGCTTCCATTGCCGCACCGCTGGCCAGGGACAACCCGAACTTCTGGTCTTCGTGTGCGGTCGAGATGAACTCATGGGTGTGGGCTTCGACGCCGACAGTGACGCGTATCAGTACGTCCTGGACCACCCCGGCGGCACCGGCGATGGCGTCGAGCCGCTCGATCTCGGTCATCGAGTCGAGCACTACATGCCCGACACCGAATTTGACCGCCATCGTCAGTTCGTCGATCGATTTGTTGTTGCCGTGCAGGGCGATTCGCTCGGCTGGGAAGTTCGCATGCAGAGCTACTGCGAGTTCGCCGCCGCTGCAGACATCCAGCGAGAGACCTTCGTCGTCGATCCAGCGGGCGACTTCACTGCACAGGAAGGCCTTGGCTGCATAGCGGACGTACTCGCCACCGCCGAACGCCTCGGCGATCTCACGACAGTGAAAACGGAAGTCGTCCTCGTCGATGACGAACAGTGGGGTGCCGTATTCGGCGGCCAGGTCGGTGACGGTGACACCGGCGATCGAGACGACACCGTCCTCACCGCGAACAGTATTGCGGGGCCACACATTAGGTGCCAGTGCGAGCACCTCGCTGGTCTGCGGGCGTTGAGGCGTGCCGGTCGGATGCGCTCCCTCGGCGTGGCGCGGCCCGGCGGGATGGGCGTTCACATGCGCTCCGGGGCGCTCACACCGAGGATGGCCAGACCGTTGGCGATCACCTGGCGGGTGGCCTGGCACAGGGCCAACCGAGCGCCGTGCAGTTCGTTGGGCTCTTCGTCGCCCTGCGGCAGTACCCGGCACGCGTCGTAGAACCGGTGGTAGTCACCGGCCAGGTCCTCCAGGTAGCGGCAGACCCGGTGCGGTTCCCGCAGGGAGGAAGCGGATGTCAAGATCCGCGAGAACTCGCCGACACTGCGGATCAGAGCGCCCTCTTTGTCGTGGGTGAGCAGGCCGAGGTGTTCCGTGCTTGCCGCGATACCGAGTTCTGCCGCGCTGCGCGCCAGCGCCGAGAGGCGGGCGTGGGCGTATTGCACGTAGTAGACCGGGTTTTCGCTGGACGCGGACGACCACAGCGCCAGGTCGATATCGATCGGGCTGTCCACCGACGAGCGGATCAGCACATACCGGGCGGCGTCCACGCCGATCGCGTCGACCAGATCGTCGAGCGTGATCACGGTGCCGGCCCGCTTGCTCATCTTCATCGGTTGGCCGTCGCGGACCAGGTTGACCATCTGCCCGATCAGCACCTCGACGGTGTCCGGGTCATCGCCGAGGGCGGCAGCGGCCGCCTTGAGGCGGGCGATATAACCGTGGTGATCGGCACCGAGCATGTAGATGCACAGGTCGAAACCGCGCTGCCGCTTGTCGAGGTAGTAGGCCAGGTCGCCGGCGATGTAGGCGGGCTGCCCGTCGCTCTTGATGACGACGCGGTCCTTGTCGTCACCGAACTCGGTGGTGCGCAACCAGGTTGCGCCGTCCTTCTCGTAGATGTTGCCGGTCTCACGCAGCTTCGCGATGGCTTCATCGACGCGGCCGCTGGTGTGCATCGAATCTTCGTGGGTATAGACGTCGAAATCGGTGCCGAACTCGTGCAGCGATTCCTTGATGTGAGTGAACATCAGGTCCACGCCGATCGACCGGAACGTCTCCTGCTGCTGGTCGTCAGGCAGGCTCATGGCGTCGGGCGCCAGTTTGAGCACCTGCTCGGCGATGTCCACGATGTAGGCGCCCGCATAGCCGTCTTCCGGTGCGGGCTGGCCCTTGGCCGCCGCGACCAGCGACCGGGCGAACCGGTCGATCTGGGCGCCATGATCGTTGAAGTAGTACTCCCGGACCACGCCGGCACCCTGCGTCGACAGCAGGCGTCCCAGCGCATCGCCGACGGCGGCCCAGCGGGTGCCGCCGATGTGGATCGGGCCCGTCGGGTTGGCCGAGACGAATTCCAAGTTGATTTTCTGGCCCGCCAGGTCAGCGGAATGTCCATACGTCGGGCCGGCCGAGATGACGTTGTCGACGATCAGGCCCTGCGCCGACGCCTCGATCCGCAGGTTGACGAAACCGGGGCCGGCCACCTCAGCGGCGGAGATGTCGTCGGACTTGGTCAGCGCGTCGGCAAGCCACCCAGCCAACTCACGCGGATTGACGCCGACCTTTTTGCCCAGCTGAAGTGCCAGGTTGGTGGCGTAATCGCCGTGTTCGGGGTTGCGCGGTCGCTCGACGGTCACGGTCTGCGGGAGCGCGGCGGCGTCGAGGTTATGGTCGGCCAGCACCGCTGCAGCGGTGATCTTGAGCAGCTCAGCCAGGTCGGCGGGTGTCACGAGCGTCCATCCTATGGTCTGAGGTGGTCAGGGCTCGAATCTATTACCGTCACCGAGCACACTTCGCGATGCGTTAGTCTGTGCAGGCCCAACGGCGCGGCTGGTTCAGCCCCGCGCCCCCGTAGCTCAGGGGATAGAGCGTCCGCCTCCGGAGCGGAAGGCCGCAGGTTCGAATCCTGCCGGGGGCACCAGGTTGGATTGCAGGTCAGCGGTAGGGTCAACCTGCAATTTGTCACAACGTGCCATCTGCGAGTGACAATTGTTGCCACGTCGTTATATGCGACGTATCTTCTCACCTAGCAGCAGGTTTAAGCTCCCGGCGTTGTGGAAACACGCGGAGCATGGTAGGACGTGGGTGCTACGCTGCGATATGTACGGATTTAGGATGCCAGCCTCGAAGCTGCTGGCTCACGAGCAGGGGTTACGAATCATGGGTGCATCCGTGTCGCTCCGTCCTGCAGTAGAGACTCAGTCACGCCTCAACCTGGGGGCGGCGACACTGGTGACAGCCGAGTCCGACGACTTGGAGTTCACTCTTCACGCTGTCCGCGACGAGCATGCGAGCGCTGTCCCGCTAAGTGTCGACTTCGAAGGCGCCAACAGCTCGGCGATCATCTGGGCTCGAACGGCAACACTCTACGAAGACCCTGATGGAGACGCTTTCTGGCTTTTCTACAGCAAGCTCAGTGATGTTGTTTCGCAAGACAACTGGTCGACGCATATCAACGCTGACTGCATACTGGTTGTCCCTGTCAACCTGTCGACGGACGAGCTCACTTCATCGTGCTATTTGATTGAAGGCTAAGCGTTTCTTTCTGTTTGCAACAAGAATTATGGATTTAGCCTGCCTGCATAGGGGCTTGACCATAAGAAAGTTGCCGCCGGCAATCCTCTTTTGCGCGACGTCCGGCTATAGGAGCATTCTTAAGCTATAACCATCAGCATGGTATCGGCTGGCCTTGTCGCTGCAATCCGTGAGAACCGACTCATCACTGTCTGCGGGGCGGGCATCACTGCTTCTACAGTGCCAAGCTCGCAGTTCGGATCGTGGCTGCGGCTGATCGAGCACGGGATCAACACTGTGTTGGAACATGACGCGCGACAAAAGGAGTGGGCTGAACTCACCAAGCGACAGCTTGAAATCGCGGAGGATCCTAACGAGTACGTCCACGCCGCGCAAAGCGTCGCCAACAAGCTGGGAGCCAGACACTTTCACAGATGGATTCAGGATACGATCGGCACCCTTCAAGAGCCAGAAGCATCCGACTTAGTGGAATCAATCGCACTCCTCGGCATGCCGATTGCCACAACCAACTACGACACGCTTATCGAGCGCGTAACCAACCGTGACGGTGTCCATTGGAAGAATCCCGACAATATGCAACGCGCACTGGCGGGAAAGCTGTCAGCAGTCGTCCATCTGCACGGAATCTACCTAGAGCCTGAAACTGTCATATTTGGTTCACAATCGTATGGCGGTATCATCGGCGATGAGGGTGCCCAAGCCGTACAGTGGCTAATGGCTGGCGGCAAATCTATGCTCTTCGTCGGTGCAAGTGGGACGCTTGAAGACCCAAATCTTGGTCTCCTACTGGCCAAAATCGATCACGCTATACCGAACTCAACTAACGAACACTATCTAGTTTGTAGGGAATCTGAACGCAACAACCTACTAGATAAATACAAAGATTCTCCGATAACAATCGTTTCTTTCGGTTCGGACGACTATGCTGAGTTGCCAGAATTTATTAGAAGCATCGCCGTTGCCGCCGGAAAGAGCCTAGAGGGAAATACGCGGACTAATTACAATGCGGCGGCTCACTCATCTTTAATTTTACGAGTTCAAGATGAATCGATCGTAACAATAGAACAACGTGATCCCGGCAATAACGTGAGCGATCTGTTGGTCGCGCCCGTTCTATTGGCTGCACCACACGAAGATATTATTTCAAGTTTTAGCGATTATAAACCCGGTGAAGAAAACAAAGAGATTCGCACCGATCCATACAGAGATGCTTTTGAACACAAAACGCTGGTATTGATAGGTGAAGAGATTTCTGGGGTTACTAGCGCTTTAGAGTGGCTCGTGCTCACGAACGCTGAACAAGATACAACTGCCGTGCCGGTCCTCGTCGACTACCATGACCTCACAAGCGGAACGCGCGGCCTAGACCGCCTAATTCGCCAAAACTTAGCAGACAGTTGTGCAGTTCCTCCGGGTGAGAGCCTCAAGAATATTGTGTTAGCCGTCGATAATGTCGTGCCCAACAGCGGCCGCAAGTTCAAACGGCTTATTGATGATCTGAATAGCGAATGGGTCCGTACCTGCTTTCTGGGATGCGCCCCAGGCGGCGAAGCAGATCTCAAAGCCGCACTTAAGGCACGCGGCCTTAATCCAACAATGCGATACATGGGCCGCATGACTCGCCGCGACGTCCATAAGCTGGTTCGCCTCGCGGTGGATACAGAAGACAGAGCATCTAGCTTAGCAGCGAAGGTACACCAAACTTTGGGGACGGAGGGTCTCCCCATAACGGCCTGGAATGTGACTCTTCTATTAGATATATTCCTCCACACGACGTTAACGATTCAATCAATATCATCAAGTACATTGCTTGACCAGTTCATAAGCTCGCTACTGGGACGAGAGCTCCACGAAGACTCCCGAGTTTCAATTGATGCGAGAGACCGCGAAGCAATTCTTGCGGCCCTTGCTGGACTATTCTGTCGACAAAAAACAGGATCACTCCCAGAAGGTGACGTAATTCAATTTCTATCGGAGCTCTTTGAACAGTATGGCTGGGATGAGAGCCCAACAGCCATGTTGCAATCATTCAAAGCACGACACATACTATCTACCCGATTCAGCGATCCCAAAGATCGCATAAGGTTTGCACAACCCAGTTATCTCTATCTGTTCGCAGCAAAACAAGCCAAGGAAGACAGCGACTTCAAAGAGCATCTTCTTAATGACCCTAATCTTTATTCGAAAATTATTACTCACTACACTTCGCTAGTACGAAACGACGGGTGGGTACTAGAACAAATTCGAAGACTTGTTGATCAGCATTCATTTATTGACGGTCAGGCAACCATTTTTGCCAAAGTCACCTCCGAAATTACGGCAAAGCCATTTGGTTTCAGCGAATCAAATAACGATGGTGAAGCCAATAACAGTAGTGACGGCAGCCGGAGCCATGACCAAACCGCTGATAGAAACGATAGCGCTGACAATCATGACCATGCTGACGATAACAAAGACGATGGCGACGACCACGACGACCACGACGACGACTTTGATTATATGTTAGAACATGCTATGACTGGCGCCAGTGATCCTTTTCCAACAAGAGATGAATCAGGTGCACCACAGTTGCAGCAGTCGCTGACTGCGCTTTCGCTAGTATCTAACGTTCTGCGAGATTCCGAACTCGTGAAAAACATGCCTCTAAAGATCGAGACTTTAAAAATAACTATGCGCATGTGGGCCGAGATGGTGCTGCGATTTGAAACCGATAAGGTGTTTACCGACATGGGCGGACAAATTGCCGAAGAGTTAGGAGATATTTTTGAGCTTCCCGGCGTCACGAAAGACGAATTTATAGAACACACCAAGTTTAATTTGCCACTATATTTCAGTATTACATCAATGATTAGTTCCACGGCCTCCAAGAAGCTCGAAGTTGCTATCCAAAGCTGTTTCGAGGACCTAATCGGAGTGGAGACCGGCGCGGCCATAATGACTGCGCTTTTAGCATCCGAAGTGGGCACCAAAACTTGGCCGTCAAACTTCGTTGAGGTTGGCAAGCTTCACGCTGGATTGCCAGTAGTGTTCGATCTCATGTTTAAATTGGCCTACCATCATTACATTTTCGACAAAGTTACGGCAGAGCAGCGGGCTGAGATCGAAGCTTTCATACGCCTGGTACTTGTCGGTGACAAATTCGATGCCAATCAGACCGTAGTAAAGCTCCGTGCTAGACGTGTTCGACAGCAAGCTGCCACGAAAGCAAAAGCCGAGTAACGAAACATCCAGTGTCTGATTGAGTTTGTTCAGACCCCGGCCGCTCCCGAGCAGCCAGCAGCAACTGAGCTGCCAGAGTTCTAGCTGGCGGTATTGAGGAGTCGCTTTGCACGATTCAGGACGTCGCCTGCTTTCCAGAGCATCAACTCCTCTAGGCGACGTTGTGGTGGCAACTGAACGGTCGGCTGTTCTCCGCGGACTGATGGATATAGCAAGGCCTCGTCGTGCCCATCGACGTTCGCAAGCAGGTGGCTTCGTACATCAGCCCGAATGTGCGGCGGAATGACGATTGTACTTACCCTTCCAGACTTCGGCGTATCCAATCGGCATTCACCATCTCGCCTTGTAACGCCCCGCGCCATTTGAAGAACCTCACCACCATGCGGACGTCTTTGCGCCGCAATTCAGAAACTTCGCCCACCGAAGCCCCCACCAGACCGCTAGCAACACCAGAGCACGTAGACGGACGGGCTCGTCTCGTCTGGGGGTTAACCCCCGGTCAACTCGCGGGATAACGCTGTGTCGCCCGTCGTCGCGACTCCCTAGGTTGAGACGCATGGTTGCAGTCACTCCCGATGTCCCGGCGCCCGTACCGACCGTCGAATCCCCCGACGAGGCCGCCATCGCCGCCCCGAGCGATCCCCCGGCACGCACCCGCGCGCTCGGCGTGGTGCCGAGTGCCTCGATGCTGACCGGCGCCGCGATCGCCGTGGTGTGGTTCTGGATCCCGCTGGCCGTGCTCATCGTCGCGATCTCCTCCATCCCTTCGGTCATCGGGTTCGCCGTCGCCGGCGTCGTCTTCGTGTACCTGATCCGCGGTGCCGACTGGGTCGAGCGCGTGCGCAGCGAGGCCGTATTCGGTTTGGGCATCACGGTCCCGCCGCGGCGGGTGTCGGGTTTCCACGGTTTCAAGGGGTGGGCGCATCAACTCTGGCTGGACGTCAGCAGCGCGCAGTTCTGGAAGGCTGCCGCGCACCACTATCTCCGGATGGCCTTTGACCTCCTGGCCACCGGCGTCGCCCTGGCGTTGCTGGTGTTCGCCTTCCTGGGTCCCGCCGTTGCCATGTCGATCGACCGCAGCGACGCCGGAGCCGGACTGTCGTTCATTCCGCCCGCACTGGCCTGGGTTCTCGGCATCGCCGCGTTGGCGGCCGCCGTCGCGATCGTCGTCTTCGCACCTGCCATCGACCTCCGGATAGACCGCTGGCTGCTTCCGCCGTCGCCAACCGCGGCGTTGCAACATCAGGTGAGCGCGCTTGCCGACGCCCGACTGGGCGCAGTGTCGTCGGCCCAGACCGAACGTCATCGCATCGAGCGAGACCTGCACGACGGCGTTCAACCCCGACTGGTGTCGTTGGCCATGACGATCGGGTTGGCCCAGACCAAACTCGACAGCGATCTGCCCGCGGCGAAGAAGCTGATTGCCGAGGCACACGACGGCGCAAAGAGCGCGCTCGTCGAACTGCGTAACGTCGTGCGCGGAATTGCCCCGACTATTCTCTCCGACCGCGGCCTGGACGCGGCCCTGTCATCAGTCGTGCAGCGCATCGAGACGTCCGGGGTGCCGACGACACTGAACATCCATCTGCCCCAACGCCTTCCAGATGAAGTCGAATCGGTAGCGTACTTCGTCGTCGCCGAGGCGCTGACCAACGTCGCCAAACATGCGCATGCCACCCGGGCGGTCGTCACCGTTCGATTCGACGAATCGTCGAACACGCTCAACGTGTCGGTATTCGATGACGGCGTCGGTGGCGCCGCGGCGACCTCCGATCACGATATGACGGGGTTACGCGGGCTCGAGGAACGGGTCCGGGCGGCGCGAGGCACCTTCACGGTGTCCAGCCCGGTGACCGGCCCCACGATCGTGACGGCGGTACTGCCATGCGCATCGTGATCGCCGAGGATTCCGCGCTACTGCGAGCGGGCCTCGAGCGCATCCTGATCGACTCGGGACACGACGTGGTCGCAGGGGTGTCGGACGCGACCGACCTGCTGCGCCTGGTCAACGAGCTCCGGCCCGACCTCGCCATCGTGGATGTGCGGATGCCGCCGACCTTCACCGACGAAGGCATTCGCGCGGCCGCCCTGCTGCGCAAGCAAAACCCGGAGTCGCCGGTGTTGGTGCTGTCTCACTACGTTGAGGAACGTTATGCCGCTGACCTGATCGCTTCGGATACAAGAGGTTTCGGCTACCTGCTGAAAGACCGGGTCGCCGACGTACCCGCATTTCTCGACGCGGTCACCGTCGTCGGCGGCGGTGGCACCGTGCTCGACCCCGAGGTGGTGTCGCAGATTCTCATCCGGTCGCGCCGGCGCTCCGTGCTCGACGAACTGACACCGCGCGAACAGGAAGTGCTGCAGTTGATGGCCGAGGGCAAAGCCAACTCCGCGATCGCCGCCGCGCTGCACGTCTCGGTGGGATCCGCCGAGAAACACATCGCGTCGATCTTCACCAAGCTTGGCCTGGCTCCAGACGAGAGCGAGAACCGACGCGTGCTGGCGGTCCTGCGCTACCTCGAATCCTGAACCACCGAAAGGACTTTCCCATGACGATCATCGCTCCCCCGCCGCCTGCAATACCCGCGGCGCCTGCTCCGCCTCCGCTGAGTCCCCGCGGGCGTACCGGGCTTCGCGCCGTCCTCATCGCGGTTGCCGCGGTCCTCATTGCGGGCACCGTAGCGTCGCTGGGGATAGCGGCATGGGGCATCAGCGCCGCCCGCGTCGTCGCCGACACCAAGAACCTGCCCGCCGACATGCGGTCACTCACGATCGACACTGCCGACGTCGCTTCCGCGGTACGGATCGTCAGCGATCGCGACGCGCGCGTACCGACCGTCGCGATGCGTCAGGTCCGATCCACCCGATCCATGGAGCACAGCCTTGTCGTCAGTGGGGACCAGGGCGGTACGCGGGTGGCCGTAAGTGACGGCGGGAGAACGCCTTTCCTACCGTGGGACCGTGTGGGTGAGCTCACCGTGACGCTGCCACCCGACCTTGCGCGGCAGTTGTCGGTCAACGTCCAACAGCAAGATGGCGTCCTGATCCTGCAGTCCGACGTCGAGCAGTTGACGGCTCGGAATACCGACGGTGCGGTGGTGCTCGACGGCAATGCGCGTCGCGTCGATATCCGCACCACCGACGGCGATGTCGTTACGCGCAAACCGGTTTCGATCTCCGAGTCGTTCACCGTAGAGTCCGCCGACGGTGATATCACCGTCGACCTCGCTGACACCGCGCCGCGCCGCATCGATATCGTCAGCAGGGACGGGGACGTCTCCGTCGCGCTGCCCCCGGTCGGGCCGTATCTGGTCCGCGCCTCCGGTGGCTCCACCCAGGTACGGGTGCCTCAGACCGACGATCCGGCGCGCGCCGTCGGGCAGGTGACGGTCAGCGCCCAGGACGGTGACATCACCATCCGCACGTCGGACAGCGAACCGATGTCAGGGCGTTAACTGCAGCGGCCCGACGTAGGTGCCGTGGGTTGTCGCGGCGTCCTGCCGTAGGACGCTGCTGCTACTCGGCCATGGGACCCCTTGATAGGACGACGAGCCCGGCAGGGTCGCGATGATCGTGGTCGGCACCCAGTGGCCGTCAGGGTCGCCCGACAGGAATGTCAGCACACTGCTGGCCGATCCCCCAGGTGGGAGCGTGATCTCCTGCGGGTCGCCAGGCACGTGCCACAGCTGATAGGCCGGGCCGAGCGTGGGGTCGTCAGGACCGACGAGGACCACATCAAGACGGTCCTGCGTAGTGCAGGATTCGTCAGTCCGGATATTGGTGAGCGTCAAAGGAAACTGAAATTGACCGACGTAGCCTGCCACCTCGGTGACCGTCCCGGCACTGAGCTCGGTACCGACGTATCCACACGACGGTAGTGCTGCGGCTGTCGCCGGGAAGGCGAGCGCAGTCGCAATGCCCACGCTGGCCGCACATACCGGCAATTTCGGAGTCATCAGGCTGTCCCCTTGGGATCTCTGCTGGTGGGAGCACTCTAGTGTCCACGAGGCCTGTCGGGGAGCGACTTGGTGCGGATGGGCTTCTGGGGATAGTTCTGGGGATGACTTGTGCATCGCTTGTGGACGGCTTGTGCATACATCGTGCGATGGTGCCGGCTGCAGGTCAGAGGGACTTCGCCGCGCTCTACCGGCGTCGACGTGGCCAACTGGTCACCTGCGGCCCCGATTCGGCATAAGATCAGCAAACTCCGGCGAACGATGGCGCATCCGAGGGACGACACGTGACTTTGAAGAAAATTGTTGTGCGGGCGGCGGTCGCCTGCGTTATCGGCCTGCCTGCACTGGGGTTGGGCGCAGGTGCGGCGGTCGCTGCCCCCGCCAAGCAGAATGACTGCAACCAGAAGCAACTGGACTGTGCGCTGTCCAACATCGACTTATCGCAGATCCGCCTTTCCGATGTCGACATTGCCAACATCGAGCAGATCCAGCGGGATGCCGAGAATTTCCAGATGCCTCAGCTGCCGAACCTGTCGATACCCAGCATCCCTACGCCCCCGCTGCTGTTGCCCCCTCCGGAGTTCCAGCTGCCCGACCTGCCGCCGCCACCGCCGCCGCAAGGGCCGAAGCTGATCCGGATGCCGTGGGAGCCGAAGTTGCCCTGGGAACTCTTCTAGAGTTGACGAGGATCCGCTAAATCCTTTTGTTTGCAATTACTTTCGCGAGTGCAGCAGCGCTGACATCTCGCATTTGGCTGTGGCGGCCGTCCCGAGGGGAATAACGTCAGCGCCATGGCATCGGTGGGGCGCCGTGAATTCACTCTCGGTATCGGCACGCTCTTGGCGGCGTCGTTTCTCCCCGGTTGCGGCGGCAAACAAGACACATCCGCAAAGACGCCACCAAGCAATCAGCACGTGGTGATCATCGGTGCCGGATTCGCCGGGCTTGCAGCCGCGCGACGACTGGTCGACGCGGGTGTGCGCGTGACGATAGTGGAGGCGCGGGATCGAATCGGCGGCCGGACGCGGACTGACACTTCCCTGGGTGTGCCCGTCGATATCGGTGCGTCATGGATTCACGGCACCGACGGCAACCCCCTGACGAAACTCGCTGAAGAGGCTGGGGCCAAGACCGTCTCGACGAACTTCGAAGACTTTGTGCTGCTGGAGAACCACGCCGAGGTCGACCGCGCTGCTGCCGCAGGGTTGAACGAAGGATGGCAGAAAATCTCCGATGAGCTCGAATCTCGCGGCGCAGATGCCGACGATGACGAGACGGTCGCCGAAGGCTTGGTAGGTCTGGCGAATCTCGACGATCCGCTGGTCGCCTGGAATGTCACCTCACGGACCGCAGGCGAGTACGCGGCCGACGCCGACGAGCTCTCGCTGCGCTGGTTCAGCAGTGAGGGGCAATTCAAGGGACCGGACGTCCTCTTCCCTGGCGGCTACACGCAGCTGTCCCAGCACCTCGCCAAAGGATTGGATATCCAGCAGGACACCGAGGTATCGCGGATCTCCTATGGCGGCTCTGAGGTCCGCATCGAGACCTCGAAGGGCACTGTGACCGCCGATAAGGTCATCGTCACGGTCCCGCTCGGAGTGCTCAAGGCGAAAACGATCGCCTTCGACCCCGCCCTTCCTGACCATAAGCGCCACGCTATCGACGTACTCGGTTTCGGCCTGTTGAACAAGGTGGTCGCGATGTTCGACGAACCGTTCTGGCCGAAAGCCACACCGATGATCGGACTTGTCGGGGCCAACCAGCCCGTCACCGACCTGGTCAACGGGCTCATGTTCGCGGGCACACCGTTGCTGGTCGGGTTGCGCGGTGGGGAGGCCGCGTGGTCACGCGAAAAGCTGACCGATGCCGAAGCGATCGACGAACTGATCACCGCGCTGAATGCGCCGCAGCCGACGGGGTCCATCGTCACGCGGTGGGGCTCCGACCCCTACGCTCGCGGTTCCTACAGTTTCATCGCGGCCGGCTCGAGCCCCGACGATATGGACGCCCTCGCCGAGCCTGCCGGCGAACGTCTGATGTTCGCCGGCGAGGCAACAAACCGCGAATGGTTCGGCACCGTCCATGGTGCGTATCTCAGTGGTATTCGTGAGGCTGAACGCATCCTCAGCTAACCGGGGGTGACGTGTCGGCCTTGGTCGTCGCGGTGGGTGCGTTGCAGTTCGCGTTCCGCATCCTCCAGCGCCGCGCGGGCCGCGCGCAACCGCTCCAAAAGATCGTCGGTTTCGTGCTTTTCGCGATCAGCTCCGCGTGCCTCTTCCATCGCGGAGAGCACCAGCCCGATGAACAGGTTGAAGATCAAGAAGCTCATGATGACGGCGTAGCTGATGAAGAACAGCACCGACCACTGCGAAACCTCTTGGCCCATATAGACATTATCGGGAAAGTTCTCCAACGTGAGCATGACGAACAACGTCAGCATCGCCTGCCCGACGTTGCCGTAGTGCTCGGGATCGTGGCCCGCGAAGAAGACCCAGCCGAGCATTCCGTAGATGAAGATCAGCAGGGCCGTCGCCGCGCCCAAGGACGCCACCCCGGGGATAGCCCTGCCGATTGCGCCGATGATCAGGCGCAGGTCGGGCAGGAACCGCACGATGCGCACGATCCGGGCCAGTCGCACCAAGCGCAGAACCATCGCAGCGCTGCGAAAACCTGGTATCAGTACCGCCGCGACCACCAGGAAGTCGAAGATGTTCCACCGGTCGGCGACATACGCGCGGACATTCCAGCCGGTGGCCGTGAACCGGATCAAGATCTCGACGACGTAGATCCCGAGGATGACGTTGTAGACCACGTCAAACAGGCCGTGATACCCGGCCGCGATGCTGTCGAAGGTTTCCAGCCCCAGCACTGCCGCATTGATCAGGATCACGACGAGTATCACGATGTCGAATGGCGGCTTCGCGACAAGCGCCCTGCAGAACTCGACTATCTTCGGCGCATTCGGCGTGGGCGTTGAGGCTGCGGTGGCCGCGGAATCGGCAGGGGTGGGTTGCACGGTATGTGCATAGCAAAAATGGACCTCGTGTGCGCAATGAACAGCCGGTTTGGCGCACCGCTTCTCAGTTGCCGACCAGCCACGATTAGCAGTTATCTAGCCTTGGTGAAGCGATTCATCTGACCTGGTCTTCTCTGTTGAATTTGCGTATGCAAATACCCCTTATGACTGCAACCCTGATACCTCTCCAATCAACACATAGCTGAGGGTGCTCGGCTAACTTTGCCGTACCGATCCAGCCATGTTCAGACCGCGTAGACACCAGCGCCATAACCGCACTTGACACTGCTCTTGGCCACACATCTGCGCTGACCGTGCGCTCTTCGCCCTGTATGATCTGTGAGTTGGCTGGGAGAGGGCGAGTGGGCGTGGCAACTGGTATCGGCTACGTCAATTTGCGTCGGAGCCTCCAATTCGACAACAAATAGGTGTTCAATATATAGCCGCAAAATCCGACTGCCACCGTTCAAATTCGAGTGGCGAAATCCGCGAAGTAGTTGTAGCGGAAAGTGGATTCCGCCGCTATTGTTCGGTCCGTGCACAACACGTCGGCGCCAGAAACCGAAGAACCACGCCGAGGCGGCAGCCTAGGGGTCAAGATCGGCGTCGTTCTCGTTGTCCTCCTGGCTTACTTTGGATCGCTGTTTGCGTACTGGTGGCTTTCCGCTTCGTCACAAGAACTGGACCCACCCGACATTCAGAACCGGTCGCAGACCGTCGTCCTGATCACCGTGCAGTCGTTGAAGACAGTCGACCGCAAACTCGATGTCAGAGTGTCGGTCATTCCTCAGGACACATTGGTCGATGAGCGCCTCGACACCCTCAACACCGATATCTCGGTGCGAATTTATCCGTGGAACACCTCGGGTGATCTGCATTTCAAGGAAGGCGAAGCGCCGGGCGAGGCCACCACATCCCTTGACCTGAACGGTGATTCGGACACCTGGCCGTTCGATTCCTACTCAACGGAAAACATCAGCGCCGATGTGCTGGTGGGCGCCGGCGACGAGCGGCAGTTTGTCCCAGCTCGCGTCGAGGTCGAGGGGTCCATCGACGGCTGGTCCATCACCCGCGATGACGGGCCGCCATCACCTGATTCGACGGGTCAAGGCGACTCCGTGAAACTGACGCTGGCGCGTGCACTTGGCCCGCTCACATTCGATCTGGGCATCTGCCTTGTGCTGATCACACTGCCGATTCTCTCGGTGTTCACGACGTTCCAGGTAGTCACGGGACGCAAAGAGTTCCAAATGACCTTCACGACGTGGTTCACGGCAATGCTGTTCGCGGTCGTCCCGCTCCGCAACATCCTGCCGGGGGCTCCGCCGCCGGGCGCCTGGATCGACCAGGCATTGGTCCTGTGGGTAATCGTCGCGCTGGTCGGGTCCATGGTGGTCTACGTAGCCCATTGGTACCGGAAGATCGACTAGCAATTCCATAGTCGCACTTGATGTTTCGGTGTCACGGATCGTCCTCGCCCAACTGCTCTTCCGGAGAATCGGCCAACAACTCCTCCGGATGATGTAGTCGGTTGACTTGGGGTGGGCCGGTGCCGTCGGTCCAGGCCAGCCGTCCTTCGTCGGTGACGGTCGAGGTGTACTCGCCGCGGGCCTCGGCCTGATTGGTCGGAGGGCAGGCGAAGAACAGTGCGTTGGCGTTACCGGGGCCGCCGGGAACCCAGGCCGGGGCATGATGCACCTCGCAGCCATACCCAGGCACCGTGCAGTTCGGGCCCGTACAGCCTCGGTCGCGGGCATAACAGATGATCCGCTGATCCGCCGTGGCCAACCGCTGACCCCGAGCCAAATACAACGGCCGATTCGAATGGCCGTCGAATACCGCCAAAAACGGGATCGCCCCGGATGCCATCCCGATAAAATCGCGCATCGGCAAGCTGGACCCGCCCCCGGTCACCGCCGGCGCCGGCATCGGCACGCTCGGATCCACTATTGCGTCTGCGGCCTGCTGCAGCGCCTCCAACGTCGTCGTCACGATCACCGTCACCGGCAACCCCCGATGCTGACCCAAACTCCCTGATTCCAGCGCGGTCCGCATCCCCCACGCAAACGCGTCATGGCAGCGCTGTGCCGGTGTGCGGGTATCGGCGGCGGCACCGACCACGCTCTGGGCTGAGCCCGGTAGGTGATGACCCGGGCGGACCGCGGCACTGATCGCCTCGAAATACGCCCGCGCCTCCGGAGTCAGATGACCCGAAATCGTGCTCATCCCGTCGCGGCCTTGGCGACCCATCGTCAGCCCGCGCCGTGCGGCCCGGTCCCGGTCATCGAAATGCCCATCCGGGTTGAGCTTGGTATCAATCGCCCGTCCGACCGCCGCCACAAACGCCGAATCCTGTGTCGCGGCGTGCTGGACGAGTTTCTTCTCCGCCCAGCCCCGGTCGGCGTCAGACACCGCTGCCGGTAACCGGTTCAGCGCCGTCAACACCGCGCCGATATGGTCCTCACCGACCTGCCCGGCGGCGACCGCTTCGGCCAGCCGTGGCACCTCCGGGTCCAGCACCTCGCCAGCCAGGGTGCGTCGCGGCCCAATCCGGGCGGCCACCGTCGCCCGGCGCCCCACCTCACCCCGCGACACCCGCAGCCGGGTCGCCAACCGCTCCTTGACCCCCGGCCTCGCCGCTTCATCCGGCGGGTCGAACAGCTCCCCGACCATCCGATACGACAGGCCGCCCACAGTGCGGGTGATGGTTTCCAACCGGGCCGCGACCTCGACCCGAAACCCATGCCCCACCAAGTCGGTGGAGGTGTTCCGTAGCCGGGTCAGCGCCGCGTCGATCGCCGCCAGATCCGCGTCCACCTGCTCGCGGGCAACCGCGGCGGTGACGAAGGGGCGACCGGAATCCATCCCCCAAAACTATTCGAACACCCGTTCGACCAACAGTCCAAATATCGAGATTGTGGATAAAACCCCAACTGGGGATAACCCTCAGCCGGGGAGGTGCCGGTTCGCCAGGAGGCCCGTCAACCCGAGCACCGAGCCGGGCACCGGAATATCGGCATTGCAGTCAGGAGCTCGACGAGGCTCCCCGTAGACCGTGGTCAGCGGGACCACCCCGGCCCAGGCGCCGGCGGCGATGTCCTCGTCGGGATCCTCGGGCCAACCGGTGCTCAGCTTCAACGACCAGTTGCCTGACCCGATCGCCAACCGCATTGCGACCGTCGCAGCCAACTCCCGGCGCGAGCTCTCGCGCAGTTCGGCGACGCGGCCGGGGATGAAGGTATCGGTCAGCATTTCCAGATAACGCACCTTCTCGGCGGCGTCGATCTGCTCGAAGGCACCGAACAGCGTCGCGCTGCGGTAGTGGAACGAGGACTCAAAGGCACTGCGCGCCACCACGACTCCGTCGAGCGCTGTCACCGATACCGAAACCGGTGTGCCTGCAGCGACCGCCCGGAGCCACGGCGATCCGGTCGAGCCATGGATGACGATGTCATCACCGATGCGGGCGAAGCCGGTGGGAAGTGCGACCGGATGCCCGTCGCGCACGAACGCGATGGTCGCCAGTGGAGTGCTATCGAGCAGGGCATCCAAATCCTGGCGTGACTGGCTCTGCTTTTCGTTGAGACGAGAAATCTTCGTCGAGGGCTGCGACATGGGCTAAATATCGCATGCAGAGGCTAGGTGCACCCGGTAGCGGGGGTCGTTGCCTGCTCGATGGTCATCTCGCCGTCATTGAGGATGGTGATATCGATCGAGCCACTGGGTCCGCCCCACTTCCACTCCACGGTGCCGGTCTTGGCATCGGTCGATTCCGAGCACCACGGCAGCCCCTTGAGATCCTTACCGATCGGCAGTTTCGGTTTCACCGCCGCGACCGTGTCGGCCTGGTCGCCCGGTGTCCGCCAGATCTCCACGCCGTCGGCATGGCTTGAAATCTTGGTCCCCAGCGGCAGTTCGAGGTCGATCAGGGTGGAGTGGATGGCACTCGGCGGCGCCGAACTACCGGTCTCGGTGGTGCTGGCCTTATCACCCGACGAGCAGCCGACCAACACCAGTACCGCGGCAACCACGATCGCAACAGACTTCACTGTCTTCCGCTCCTCCCCGGCTCGTGCCTCGCCGCATCGTCGGGTCGACAACCGGCTCATGGGTCTCACGATATCCGGCGCAACGCCTCGGGGGTCAGATCGCTCAGCGTCGGATAGCCGTCCACAGCCATGATCAGGTCGGCTTCGGCCAGGATCGAGCGCAACACGTGCACGATCCCGTCGACCCCACCCAAGGCCAGCCCGTAGGCATACGGGCGCCCGATTCCGACAGCGCTGGCGCCCAGCGCGAGCGCTTTGATCACATCAGCGCCGGAACGCACTCCCGAGTCGAAAAGCACCGGCACATCCCCGGCAGCTTCGACGACGCCGGGCAGGCAGTCGATGGCAGGCAATCCGCCATTGGCCTGCCGGCCGCCGTGGTTGGAGCAGTAGATTCCGTCGATGCCGTAATCTATTGCACGCCTTGCATCTTCAGGATGACAGATACCTTTGAGAATCAGCGGAAGCTTGGTCAGCGAACGCAGCCAGGTCAGGTCGTCCCACGTCACCGACTTACCGAAAATGCCGGCCCAGTATGGCACCGCAGCCCGAGGATCCGCGGTGAGGTCGGCGTCGACCTTCGAGCGAAAGTTCTCGTCGCTGGTGTAGTTGGCCAGGCACTTGCCGCGCAATTGCGGGAAATTCGCCGTCGCGAGATCGCGTGGACGCCACCCGGGAATCCAGGTATCCAACGTGACCACGATGCCCGCATAACCCGCCGCCTCGGCGCGGTGCACAAAGCTCTCCGCCAGGTCGCGGTCGGTTGGTGTATAGAGCTGGAAAAAGCCTGGTGTATCGCCGAATTCGGCGGCGACGTCTTCCAGCGGATCTTCGGTCAGCGTCGACGCACACATCGGCACACCGGTCCGCGCGGCGGCCTTCGCGGTCGACAGATCGCCGTGGCCGTCCTGACCGCATAAGGCGATCACCCCGATCGGTGCCATGAATATCGGTGCGGCCCAACGTTTGCCCCACAGCTCGACGGACATGTCCCGTTCGGTTGCCCCGACCAACATCCGCGGCATCAGTCCCCACCGCGAGAACGCTTCGGCATTGGCCCGCTGCGTGCCTTCATCGCCAGCCCCACCCGCGACGTACGACCACACCGATGGGGGCAACACCTGTTCCGCCCGGGATGCCAGTTCGTCATAGGCCATCGGCATGGTGGGCAGTACGCCGGTCAAACCACCGAAATAGATCTCGTACTGGTAGTTGCCGAACGACATCAGAAGTCCTTCACCACATCTGCGACCCGCCGCAGCTGATCGATGTCGGTGCTAGTCGGGATCAGATGGATCTCATCGGTGCCGATGGCCTCGAACGCACGCAAGGTAGCGGCCAGCGAGTCCTCATCACCTGCCCAGCCGGTGGTCGGTGCGATCGCGTCGACGAACTCGGCCGGGATCCAGTTCATGTAGCGGCGCAGGTGGTGGTGCATCTGGGCGCGCGGCCCGTCGCCCTCGCCGATGGCGAACCAGAACGACGTCGCTAGGTGCGGCGCAGGTTTACCCGCCTCCGCCCAGGCTTGGCGTGCGACGTCGAACAGCTCGTTTTGCGCTTCGGCGTTGAGATCCATCGTGGTTCCGGCCATCCCGTCGGCCCAGCCGGCGGCACTTCGGACGGTTTTGGGACCGATACTTCCGATCAGCAGTCCTGGTCCGCCCTCGCGGACCGGCGGCGGTCCGACCGGCAACACAGACTCGGTGATCTTCTCCCCCGCCCAGACACGCTTCATCACCTCGACGCGCTCGGCCATCCCGCGCATCGTTTGCGTCTTGGGGTCTGCGCCGACGGCGTTGTAGTCCTCATGCCGCCCGCCGACCCCGATCCCGACGGTCAGCCGCCCGCCGGAGAGCATATCGCCGGTGGCCAGGGCCTTGGCGCACATCACCGGGTCATGCAGCTGCGGCACGATGACGGTGGTGACCAGCTGCACCCGGTCCGTCCAGGCCGCCAACGCACCGAGCAGCGTCAGGCTGTCGGGGTTGTCGAACGCGATGCGTTCGCCCCAGCACAGCGACGAGAATGGCCCTTCGTCCACGATGCGGGTCCAGCTCTTCAGTATCGACGCGTCTAGGTCCCGTTCCATCACGGGCAATGTCATCCCAATCTGCACGACGGCGATTCTGGCACGCGGCGCCGCTGTGATGTCTCGAATCGCTCGCTGGCACGATGAGCACCATGACGATCACGACGTCCGCCATTGCCCACGTCCGTCTCACGGTCACCGATATCGTGCGGTCCAGAAAGTTCTACGACGATGTCTTCGGCTGGCCGATCGCCATCGAGCTGCCCGATGACGCCGACCAAGCCACGCGCGACCAGCTGAGCTTCCTGTTCGGGGGGTGCATCTACAACATCGGCCATTGCCTGATCGGCCTTCGTCCGGTGGGCCATGACACCTTCGACGAGGATCGGGTGGGCCTGGATCATCTGGCGTTCAGATTGGCCAGCAAGGACGAATTAGATTCAGCCGTAGCACATCTCGACGACCTCGGGATTGCCCATGAAGCAGTCAAGGATATCGGTATCGCTTATATCGTGGAGTTCCGCGACCCCGATAACATCGCCCTCGAGCTCACCGCACCGAAGTAGTCAGACCGCAGAATCCTTGTGCGCCTTGACCGGACCGGCGGCCGGCGGCGGCAGGAACAGATTGCCTCGCAAGCTGCCCCGCGCCGTGCGTACTGCGACCAACAGCCAGGTGCTCAGTAGGCCGATGTAGGCGATTGCGGCGGCAACCTTGAAAGCCGGCAGGCCGGTGTGCAGCGCAAGCTGGCTGGTGCCGGTGACGAAGGTGCCGACGGGGAAGGTCAGGCTCCACCAGGTCAGGGCGAACGGCATCCCACGCCGCACGGTACGAACCGTCAACGATGTCGCCAACCCGATCCACAGCACGGCAAAACCCCAGACCGGTACGCCGAACAGAATGGCGAAGACGCTCATGCCGCTGGCTATCTCAGGTGCCACAGCATGCGCCGCAGCCGTCCCGAGAAGTCCTGCCGCCGTGATGGATTGCCCAAGCGGACCGAGCACGATCCACAATGTCGGAACCCGTGCGGTACCGGATGTGCCGTAATACGCGAGCCGACTCCAGATCAGCGTGATGATGATCAGCGAGGCGACCAGAGACAGCCCGAACATCGCGTAGCAGCCGTAAAGCATGGTCTGCCGACCGGAGCCCGGCGCCATGTGCGGTATGAGCAGTGCGCCCGTCGCCGCCGAGACCATCGGTGGCACCACCGGCATCAACCACCCACCGAACGCCGCATCCGGTTCGACGCTGTACTGGGTGAACATCAGATACGGGATGGTCAGCGCCGTGAACAGACCGCCAACCGTGCCCGCCGTCCACAGCACCCAGTCGAGGTCGACGGCGATCCGCGCCCCGACCAGATCACCGCCCACCAGAATCGATCCCGCGCCGACGGTCAGGAAAGCCATCGGCGCGGCGCCGTAGAAATGGGCCATCTGCGGATTACGTGCATGCGTGCGGGCCACTGTCGGGTGCCGAACCCAGTGCGCCCCCACTGTCACGACGAGGGCGACCAGCAGCAGCGCCGCGATCACCCAGACGATCTGAGCGAAGGCCCGTTGACCGGGCACGTGTACCGGCAGGCTGGCCGCGGCGTTCGCGACGATGCCGGTGCCCATGACGGATGCGAACCAGTTGGGACCCAGGTTGCCCAGCACAGCGGTGGGCGGCGCCGGTGAAGTCGTCCCGTCATCACCAGGCAATTCAGTGGCCATAAGCCCGGGAGGCTACTGCATCAACGCGTCAGGCCGAGGACCTTGCACAGCGCGGGACGGCGCAGGACAAGACCGACCCACAACAGGATCCCCACGTAGACCGCGGACAGGATGGTGCTGAACAGCGGTGCCTCAACCCGCATATTCGCCGTGACCGCGCCGCCGAGGTAGGCGGTGATACCTACAGCGCCAAGCACCGCAGTGCGCGGGATCGCATACACCACAAGGCAAACCCCCAAGACAATGCCTATCACCACGGCCTGTCCGGCAGGGAATCCGAGCTTTTCCATCGCCTCTTTGACTGCGTCGTTCGGGACCAGTTTGGTGACGACGTCGAAGATCAAAAACAGGCCGACGATGGCACTGATGACGATGCCGGCGAGCTGGCTCCGCGTTCGCTTCTGGGTATCGGTGACGTTCTGCGCTGTAGATGGTGCGGACATGCGGACCTCCCGGGGCCAAGTAGTGCGGTCACCGAAACAGACCATGGCAGATGCAGAAAGTCATCGTGCACAATTTCGACATGGTCGCGAGCAACCCCAACCGCCTCAAAGGCGCGTCGTGCACCGCGACACTGGACACCGACGCCAAGACGCTGACGTTCGAGCACTGGGGTTTCGGCAGCTCCGACGAACAAAAGGCGCTGTCACCGGTGGTGGTGCCACTCGGAGCAATCAGTTCCGTCGAATACAAAAAGGGCACGTTCGGCAGCTGGGTCTATGTCTCACTGCGGGGCCAG
The DNA here is from genome assembly GCF_965229105.1 of Mycobacterium sp. Taxonomy (GTDB): domain Bacteria; phylum Actinomycetota; class Actinomycetes; order Mycobacteriales; family Mycobacteriaceae; genus Mycobacterium. The sequence goes on along the minus strand of NZ_OZ245858.1, from coordinate 2,313,978 downwards.
CAGCCTTGGCTGCACGGCGTCCGACGCGACCCTCATGGTTTGACCTGCGGTGACGACCCGACACCGTTCGCGAAAGCCGTGCAGGCCGCGGTGGCCGGCGTCGAGCCGCTCGGTGCCGAAGACTGGGAACCGCCCGAAGCGCCCGAGATCCCCGCAACGCCACCGAGTTGGCGCAGCCGCTTTGCCAAAGCCGCCGCCGGCGCAGTGGTCACCGGTTTCTTCAACTCTCGATAGTCCCCGTGCCGCGTACCTGCAACTGTTTCGCAGATCACACTTTCGGGCAGCCGTGAGCTATGACGGACGCAGCGAATGACTCAGCAGAAGTGGAAGTGACTGACTCGGCGCGAGAAAAAGCCAAGGAAATGCGTAAGGCCTATGACGATCGCCCCACGGTTGTCTTGCCCGGTTCCGACAGGACGGTGGCCGGTACCGCGGTCGGCGAATGGCTCGATGACGACGGCAATCCCAAGTACAGCAAGGACAGCAAGGACAGCCGATGAAAGTTCCTGACCTACACCAACTCTGATGCGAAACTGCGTCAGCTGACGGTGCGGTGGCCGCGATCGCTCTCCTGGCCGCGGTAATCGTCGGCAAGTATCACGACGTGGCCCGGTAGCTCTCCCGATGCCACATCCGAAAGGCTTGTCTCCTCCAACACCGACCGCATGCTGGCCCGTAGTGCCCGCCAGACATCGGTCAGCGCCGCGGTCGGTCCCGAATACGGCAAGTCGCCGAGCCCGATATCGCGAACGCTGGCCAGCGGCCCGTCGATACAACGCAGCACATCGGCGATGCTGATCTGCGCTGCTGGACGGCCGAGTTCATATCCCCCGTCTCGGCCACGATGGCTGCGGACCAGTCGGTCGGTACGAAGATCGGACAGGATATCGACCAGGAACTGCGGCGGAATCCCCTGCGCGTTCGCCAGATCCTCGGTCTTGACCAGCGTGCCGTCGTCGACCGTGGCCAGTTGGACCATGGCCCTGACCGCGTACTCCGCCTTGGCCGACATGCGCATTCGCGCAATTGTGCCATTCCTGCGGGCAGGGACCCCCGCCGCGCGCCGAATCACGGTCCGATGAGACGATGCGACCATGCCCGAGGACCCAGCCGTGGAGCAGGCGTTGTTACTGCTGGCGGCGCTGCACGAGCAGGTCACCGAGATCTCCGACAAGTTGCAGGCCGCCGAACGAAACAGCCGAAATCTCCGATCCCGGGGTACCGCCGCAGATCAGCGCCGTGCAGCGGACCTGCGTCGCGATTTGTACGAGGCGCATCGCCTCATCGAGGGGTTGCACAAACGCTTCCCTGAAGTACGGCCCGCCCCGACCCCACGGCGATCAGCGCAGACGTTCGGCCATCAGGGAGCCAGGCCCACGCGCACGTAGCGGGTTTTGTTCATCCATCCGTCGACTGATGTCGCCCGCCGGCGTCACCTCGGTAGGTCAGTATGCAGCGGTGACCGTCGACCAGGTGGGGACCCATGGGTGGACAGTGCCGGGGGTGTCGCCTCGACCACGGGTGGCACTGCTGTTGGCGATCGCCGCGGGGATCTTCGTCGTCGACGTCGTCACCAAGGCGCTGGCGGTCGGATTACTCGAACCGGGACAGCCTGTTCGGCTGTTCGGCGACGCCGTGACGGGTGTTCTCACGCGCAATTCGGGTGCGGCTTTGTCGGTCGCGGCCGGCTACACCGTTGCGCTCAGCCTCGTCGTTTCTGGGGTGGCCGTGGCCATCGTCTGCATCGGGCGGCGCTTGACCTCACGCTGGCAGGCGGTCGGTTTCGGCGTGCTCTTGGGCGGCGCTGCCGGAAACCTCACGGACCGATTTTTCCGTGCGCCAGGCCCGTTGCGCGGGCACGTGGTGGATTTCCTGTCGATCGGCGGGTCGCCGGTGTTCAATATCGCCGATACCGCGGTCCTCGGCGGCGCGGCGTGCTTGATCGCCTGGGTGGTGTTCTCGATGAATGCCGATGTCTCAGTCGGGTATTGCGGCCCCCGCCGGTACGACGACGGCAAATAGATCGGACAGCGCGGCCAGGCTGGCGGATTGCAGTGCCGCAGCGGGCACCTCGACGTCCCCGACCCCAGGCAGCGCACGGGTGGCCGTCGCGGCCGCGACCACCGTCGGCGCGTAACCGAGATTGAACGCGCCACGCGCGGTGGAGTTCACGCACATATGCGTCATGAAACCCGCGAGGACCAGATTGGTGGCACCCAGTCCTTTGAGGTGCTGCTCGAGATCTGTTTGCACGAACGAGTTCGGGTAAGCCTTGACCACGACGGGTTCACCATCGCGGGGGGCGACCCGATCGACGATCGCCCCGGTGTGGCCGTCGATGTCATACAGCGACCCCGGTCCGTCCGAGTGCTGGATGTGGATGATCGGAATACCCGCGGTACGGGCGCGTTCCAGCAGCGTCGCCGTCTCGTCCAGCGCGGGCTGCACGCCGTCGAGTTCCATCACACCCTCGGTATAGGTGTTCTGACAGTCGATGAGGATCAGCGTGGACTCGGCCAGGCTCACCGGCTCCAGGGGCAGACCGGATAACGCACGCAACGTCGCAGACATCTCCCGAATCTACCGTGCAGCTGTGCACGGCCTGCTTCGTTCATGAGATCGATAGCCCGATGTCGCTTCGAAGTGCTAGTCGTTGATGATGGTCGTTGGAATTCGTCGAGCACTGGCGGTCGGAACGTTGATGGTCATCACGGGGTGCTCACACCAGAGCGGAAGCTCTGGTGACTTCTCCACCGGCGTCGGCCAGGCCCTGACGATCACGGCGGGCCAGCTCCTTGCCACAACCGGTGGTCCAACACCGGTCTCCTTCGGTAAGCCCGCTCACGGTCAACTCACCTACGGTCCCGCCGGCGCCATGATCTACACGCCATCGGATGGGTACTCCGGCACCGATCAGTTCACGGTGACCACCACCGACGCCGTCAAGCTGTACGCCACTGATTCACCCCCGATCGCGACGGTTGGCGGCGTGGAAATCCAGAGTGCGGCAGCGGGTTCCGCTATCGCGATGGTGCCGGGCAGCTCCGACGAGCTGTACGGCCTCACCGACCGCGGCCCGAATGTCGATGGGCGTTCCGATAACGAGAAGGTATTGCCGGTCCCCGATTTCAATCCGCATATCGTCAAATATCGGCTCACCGACGGGATCGCCACTGCCGAGCAGACGATCGCACTGACCGGTCGTGACGGTAAGCCGATGGTCGGGCTGGTTGACCCAGGCGCGGATACCGGCGAGACGCTCGTCGACATCAACGGGATGCCGCTACCGACATCGGACCATGGTCTCGATTCCGAGGGCCTGGTCGCCCTGCCCGACGGCACCTTCTGGGTATCCGATGAGTACGGGCCCTTCATCGTCCACTTCGATTCCACCGGAAAGGAATTGGCGCGACTGTCACCTTTCGACGGGTCGTTGCCCCGCGAACTGGCCGACCGCAGAGCCAACCAGGGTTTGGAAGGCCTGACGATCACTCCAGACGGTTCCACCTTGGTCGCCATCCTGCAGTCGGCGCTGAAGACCCCCGGGCTGGTCGGTTCGTCGAAGTCGGTGCCGCTGACCAGGATCGTCACGATCAATTTGGCCACCAAGGCCGTCGGCGAGTACCTCTATCCGCTGGATGATCCGGAGAAGACCGGAGTCGCGGTATCGGAGATCACCGCCCTGTCCAACACCACCTTCCTAGTCGACGAGCGCGACGGGAAGGTCGAACCGGGCGCCGACAAGAAGATCTACCTCGCCGACATTTCCGGTGCCACCGATGTCGGCCCGAACGCGACGGTGGTGGGCTCCACCTACCAGGGCGACGCCGGCGGGCTGTTGGTCGACGGCAAGCCCATCGAGACACTCGTTGGCGTCACCACCGACACCGCGGCAATCGACAAGCTCAAAGGCCGTGGCATCACCGTCGCAGACAAATCGCTGAAGCTGGACCTCGGCGCGCTACTGACCGAACTCAATCCCAAGGGCGAGTTCTTCGGTCACGACAAGATCGAAGGGCTCGCCACACCCGATGGCGGCAAGACGCTGATCATCGCCAACGACGGCGACTTCGGGATTGCCGGCATCGTCTCCGACAGCACGCCGATGGCGCTCAAGCCGAAGATGCTCCCCAACGGTAGGCCCGACACCAGCGAGTTCCTGGTGGTCGACACGTCAAAGTTGCCGGCTCAGACCACGAAGCGCACCGTCACGATCAGGATTGACTAGCCCCATTTGCACGGGTCACGGCCAGCACGGCGTCGGCAAGTTCGGGTCGGCACACCACCAGATCGGGCAGCTTCGGGTCGGTCTGGTTGTAGATCAGCGGGGAACCGTCGATCCGGGAGGTGAACAGACCCGCCGCGCGCGCCACCGCGACCGGCGCTGCCGAGTCCCATTCGTACTGACCGCCGGCGTGCACGTAGACATCGGCACGGCCCTGCACCACAGCGGCGACCTTCGCTCCCGCCGAACCCATTTCGACAAGTGTCCCGTCGAGGGCGTCGCGCACCTGCAGCGCGACCGCCGGTGGCCTGGTCCGCGACACCACCACGCGGGGTGGGCCGTCAACTGCGGGCGGATACGCGACGTCAGGGGTGGCCAGCGTCACGCCCTGGGCAGGCAGCGCCACCGCACCCGCGATGAGTTCGCCGGAGCTGCCGTTGCGCTGCCAGAGCGCCACGTGCACGGCCCAGTCGTCGCGACCCAGTTCAGAGAATTCCCTGGTGCCGTCCAACGGGTCGACGATCCAGACGCGCTCGCTGCGCAACCGGATAGGGTCATCGGCGCCCTCTTCGGACAGCACCGCGTCCTCGGGCCGTTCCGCGCCGAGGGCCGCCATCAGAAAATCGTGGGACCGCTTGTCACCGGCGGCTTTTCGCTCCTCGGCGGTGGCATCAGCCAGCTCGACGCGCACCTTCAGCAGCAGCTCGCCCGCTTCGGTGGCCAACCGGGCCGCGAGTTCGTGATCGCTCACAGGTGTTGATCCAACAGGTCGATCACCTGTTGTGCCAGCTCATCTGGCGTCCACTCCGGGGTGAGCCGCAGATCAGGATCCTTGGGCCGCTGATACGGGCTGTCGATGCCGGTGAAATGCGTGATCTCGCCAGCCCGCGCTTTCGCATACAGCCCCTTGGGATCGCGTGCCTCACAGTCCGCCAGCGGGGTGTCCATGAAGACCTCGAAGAAGCCGAAGCCCTGGTCGGTATGCACCTTCCTGGCGAGATCACGGTGCTCGGCGAGCGGACTGATCGCCGGCACCAGGACGATCTGTCCGGAGTCAGCCAGCAGCGTCGCGACATGGGCGAGCCTGCGCAGGTTCTCGGCGCGATCATCCATCGAGAACCCCAGGTCGGCGTTGAGTCCGTGCCGCAGATTGTCGCCATCGAGAATATAAGCGGGACGGCCACTTTCGAGCAGCTTCTGTTCAACCAGTACCGCTACCGACGATTTGCCGGAGCCGGACAAGCCGGTGAACCACAACGTGCAGCCACGGGACAGCCGATCCTGCGCGGTCACCAGCGACTGGTGGCGCACCGTGTTGGGGGTCGCGGCACGGGTGGCCGCCGGTGCGGTATCGCGGACCATGCCCGCCGCAACCGTGCCGTTGGTATCCGGGTCGATCAGGATGAAGGAACCGGTGGCGGCGTTGCGCGAGTATTCGTCGAGCAGCAGCGGCTGCTGGGTGCGTAAGGTGATGCGGCCAAGTTCGTTGAGCTTCAACGCTGTTGCGCTCTTGTCCCGGTGCAAGGTGTTGACGTCGAGGCGGTAGTCCAGCGACGTCACCCTGGCCCTGGTGGTCTTCGTGGTGTGCTTGATGATGTAGTCACGGCCCGGCTCGAGGGCCGCCTCATCGGCCATCCAACACACCGTGGCATCGAAATCCTGGGTGGCGTCGGGCTGATTGTTCACCCGCGCGATCATGTCGCCCCGCGAGATATCGATATCATCGGCCAGGCTCACCGACACCGCCATCGGCGGAAACGCTTCGTCCACTGGGCCATTGGGGCCGTCGATGGTGGTGATACGACTGGTCTTGCCGGTCGGGAGCACGATGATCTCGTCACCGGGGCGCATCACGCCGCTGGCCACGGTGCCCGCGTAACTACGGTGATCAGCGTGGTCGCGGGTCTGCGGCCGGATGACGTACTGGACGGGGAAGCGCACGTCGATCAGGTTGCGGTCGCCTGCGATGAACACCTCTTCGAGGTGCGAGAGCAGGGCCGGCCCCTCATACCACGGGGTCTTGGTCGATTTCGTGACGACGTTATCGCCCTGCAACGCCGACATCGGGATGGTCGTCACGTCTTGGACGTCCAAACGTGCTGCGAACGCGTGGAACTCGTCGCGAATCTCCTCGAAACGCTGCTGGTCCCAATCGATCAGGTCCATTTTGTTGACCGCGAGCACGATGTGTTGGATACCGAGCAGCGAGGCCAGGAAGGCATGCCTGCGCGACTGTTCCAGCAGGCCGTGCCTGGCGTCGACGAGCACGATCGCCAGCTGAGCGGTCGAGGTACCTGTCACCATGTTGCGGGTGTACTGCAGGTGCCCCGGGGTGTCGGCGATGATGAATTTGCGCTTGGCGGTGGCGAAATAGCGGTATGCGACATCGATGGTGATGCCCTGCTCGCGCTCCGAGCGCAGACCATCGGTGACAAGCGCCAGATCGGTAAAATCGTTGCCGCGTTCGCGCGACGTGCGCTCCACGGCGGCCAGCTGGTCCTCCATGACGGCCTTGGAGTCATAGAGCAAACGCCCTATCAGCGTTGACTTTCCGTCGTCTACGGAGCCAGCGGTCGCCAGCCTCAGCAGTGTCGCCATCAGAAGTACCCTTCTCGTTTGCGGTCTTCCATACCGGCCTCGGAGATGCGGTCATCGGCGCGGGTCGCGCCCCGCTCGGTCAGCCGTGACAGCGCGGTCTCGGCGATGACCTCGTCGACTGTGACGGCAGTGGATTCGACGCAGCCCGTGCAGGTGACGTCGCCCACGGTGCGGAAGCGCACCGAGGTTTCGAACACCTCCTCATCGGCGTTGGGCTGCAGATATTCGTGGACGGCCAGCAGCATGCCGTCGCGCTGGAAGACCGGTCGGCGATGCGCGTAGTAGATGCCGGGCAAGGTGATGTTCTCTGCGCCGATATAGGCCCAGATGTCGTATTCGGTCCAGTTCGATAACGGGAACACCCGGATGTGCTCACCCTTGTGATGCCTACCGTTGTAGATGTTCCACAGTTCCGGGCGTTGCGCCTTGGGGTCCCACTGCCCGAACTCGTCGCGGAAGCTGAACACCCGTTCCTTGGCGCGGGCCTTCTCCTCGTCACGGCGCGCACCGCCGAACGCGGCGTCGAATTTGTTCTCCCGGATACCGCGCAGCAGCGTCACCGTCTGCAGCGGGTTGCGGGACGGGCCGTTGTCCACCACCCGGCCCTTTGCGATGTCCTCTTCGACGCTGGCCACGACCAGGCGAACGCCATGTTCGGCGACAAGCCGGTCGCGGGTGGCGATCACTTCTTCGAAATTGTGGCCCGTGTCGACGTGCATCACCGGGAACGGCAGTCGTCCCGGCAGGAACGCCTTGATCGCCAGGTGCAGCATCACGATGGAGTCCTTGCCACCGGAGAACAGCAGAACCGGCTTCTCGAACTCGGCGGCCACCTCCCTGATGATGTGGATGGCCTCGGCCTCCAGCGAGCGCAGGTGGCTCAGCTCGTACTGTCCCGCGGCCGGCTGCGCCGTCACGTGTGCGGTCATTGCTTCCTCGTAAAGTTGGTAGAACTGACCAGAATTACACTCTTGCCCAAGTATGAAATCAGCCGCCCGCGCGGGATGTCAAGGTTTTGTGCGATTCGGGCGCGCAAACCCGCGGTCAGCGCGGTTTTGCGCGCCCGAATCCCTAGAGCGTGACCTCGTTGAGCCGACCGGTGGCGACGTCGAAGACAAAGCCCCGCAGCGATTCGTGTTTGGTCACGAAGGGGCTCGCTTCGATGCGGCGCAGCGACTGGCGCACGTCGTCATCGACGTCGGAGAAGGACTCTGCCGCCCATTCGGGTTTGATACCCGTCTCGGCCTGGATATCGCTTTTGAACGCATCGTCGGTGAATGTCAGCATGCCGCAGTCGGTGTGGTGGATCAGGATGATCTCCCGGGTCCCGAGCAGACGCTGGCTGATCGCGAGGGAACGGATCTCGTCGTCGGTCACCACTCCCCCGGCGTTGCGGATGACGTGCGCCTCCCCATCGGCAAGGCCCAGGACCCGGTAGACGTCGAGGCGGGCGTCCATGCAGGCCACCACCGCGACGTGCCTGCTCGGCGGCAACGGCAAAGGGCCGGAGAAGGTACGGGCATATTCCGCGTTATTGGCCAGGTATTCGTCGGTGACGGTCATCAGTCGACGCTAACAACGGATCACACCCGGCCCAGAGCTTTACTCAGCCTGATCGCAATTGGTAGGGCTCTATCAGCCGGGTTCAGCCGACGTCGGCGTGGTGGTGATACCCGGCGTAGCGAGCGGTGTTTCGGGAGCCGGGGGCGGCGTGGTCGGCGTGGTCGTCACGGCGGTACTGGCCTCCGGTGGCACCGGCGCCTCGGTTGCCGGCGACTCAGACGTCGGGAAGGGCACCACCGGCGTTGCCGGATCCGACACCAAGGTGCTGCTGCTTTCGGTGAAGGTCACTCCCAGCGCACCCAGCGCCACGATGGCGCTGCCGCCGATCACGGCCGAGACAAGCTTCACCCGGGCCGGGCTGTTGGTTTTCGAATTCACGTCTAACCACTCCATTCGGGTCTTCGGATGTCTAGCGCGCTTCCTTGCGCCTGCTCCTGAGGTGGTTAACCAAAGGGAACCGCCATGAAACGTGCAGCGAAAACACAGCCCGCTGGGGCCGTTCGGTCACCGTGGGGACGCGCCGGATGATCCTGCGCGGATCTTGGCAGCCGATATCTCCTACCCTGTGCCCATGAGGCACGGTCGGAGTTCTCGCGCATGACGCGGTTTCTGATCCGTCGGCTGCTCAACTACGTGGTGCTGCTGGTGCTCGCCTCGTTCCTGACGTTCTGCCTGACCTCGCTGGCCTTCAAACCCCTCGACAGCCTCGAACAACGCAGCCCTCGGCCGCCTCGCGCTGTCATCGACGCCAAGGCCGCCGAACTCGACCTCGATAAGCCGATCCCGCTGCGCTACGTGCATTGGGCGTCCAACGCGATCCAGGGCAATTTCGGGACGACGGTGACTGGGCATCCGGTGTCGGAGGAGCTCGGCCGTCGGATCGGTGTCAGCCTGCGACTGGTGATCATCGGATCGTTGTTCGGCACGGTGCTCGGTGTGCTGGTCGGCGCCTGGAGCGCCATCCGGCAGTATCGGCTCTCCGATCGTGTCATCACGGTGGCGTCCCTGCTGGTGCTGGCCACCCCGACCTTTGTGATCGCGAACCTGCTGGCGCTCGGTGCGCTGCAGGTGCATTCGCTCTTCGGGATCCAGCTGTCCTACACCGGTGAAACCTCCCCAGGCGTGACCGGACTCTGGAATCAGATCGCGGATCGTTTCATGCACCTGTTGCTGCCGACGTTCACCCTGGCGCTCGGATCCATCGCCGGTTACAGCCGCTACCAACGCAATGCGATGCTCGACGTCCTGGGCCAGGATTTCATCCGCACCGCCCGCGCCAAGGGACTGACCCGACGGCAGGCGCTGTTCAAACACGGCCTGCGCACCGCGCTGATACCGATGGCCACCCTGTTCGCCTACAGCGTCGGCGGCCTGGTGGTGGGCGCGGTCTTCGTGGAGAAAATCTTCGGGTGGCACGGGATGGGCGAATGGGTCATCCAGGGCGTCAGCACCCAGGACACCAACATCATCGCGGCCATCACCGTATTCGCGGGTGGGGTGATCCTGCTCTCGGGACTGCTCTCCGACGTGATCTACGCCGCGCTCGACCCTAGGGTGCGGGTGGCATGACCGAACCTGTGACCACCGAATCGGCGACGACGGCTTCAATGTCGACCGCGAAAGTCGGCGTCGACTCCGACAGGTTCGCGTCCCGACGCACCCTGGTGTGGCGCCGCTTCCTGCGGAACCGACCGGCAGCGGTATCCCTGGTGGTGCTCGTCGTGATGTTCATCGGCTGCTACGCCTTACCGCCGCTGCTGCCGTGGTCCTACACCGACCTCGATTTCTACTCGCTACAGCAACCGCCGACCGGCAGCCACTGGTTCGGTACCAACGCTCTTGGCCAGGACCTGTTCGCCCAGACCTTGCGTGGAATGCAGAAATCCATGCTGATCGGCGTATGTGTGGCGCTGATCTCGACGATCATCGCCGCCGGCGTAGGTACCGCCGCCGGATACTTCGGCGGTTGGCGCGACCGTAGGTTGATGTGGTTCGTCGACCTGTTGCTGGTGGTGCCGAGTTTCATCCTGATCGCGATCGTGACACCGCGAATCAGGGAGAGCGGCAGCGTCATCGCACTGATTCTGCTGCTGTCGGCGTTCGGCTGGATGATCAGCTCACGCATGGTACGAGGCATGACCATCAGCCTGCGGGAACGCGAATTCGTTCAGGCCGCACGGTATATGGGCGTATCGAACTGGCGGATCATCCTGCGGCACATCCTGCCGAACGTGGCGTCGATCCTGATCATCGACACCGCCCTCAACGTCGGGTTGGCGATTCTGGCCGAAACCGGGCTCAGCTTCCTGGGTTTCGGTATCCAACCACCGGATGTGTCGTTGGGCACGCTGATCGCCGACGGCACCAAATCGGCGACGACGTTCCCGTGGGTGTTCCTGTTCCCGGCCGGCGTGCTGGTCCTGATCATCATGTGCGCCAACCTGATCGGAGACGGACTGCGCGACGCCGTCGACCCCGGCGCCGGTAACCTCCGGCGGAAAAAACGGGGTAAGCGGTGAGCGCGCTTCTTGAGGTGACTGACCTCGCCGTCACCTTCCCCACCGATGCCGCGCCGGTCACCGCGGTGCGGGGCCTGAGCTTTCGCGTCGACCCAGGCGAGGTGGTGGCCGTCGTCGGCGAATCCGGTTCTGGCAAGTCGGCAACAGCGATGGCCCTGATCGGCCTGCTTCCCGAGTACGCCGAGGTGTCCGGGTCCGTGCGGTTGCGCGGCGACGAACTGATCGGGATGGGCGATACCGCGATGTCGCGGATCCGCGGTAAGGCGATCGGCACGGTGTTCCAGGATCCGATGTCGGCGTTGACCCCGGTGTACACCGTCGGCGATCAGATCGCCGAGGCCATCACGGTGCACCAGCCACGGCAGCGATATGCCCAAAAGGACACAGCCCGCCACCGCGCGATCGAACTGCTTGAGCTGGTGGGCATCCGGCAGCCAGAACGGCGGGCCAAAGCGTTCCCGCACGAGCTGTCCGGCGGCGAACGTCAGCGCGTGGTGATCGCGATTGCGATCGCCAACAACCCCGACTTGTTGATCTGTGACGAGCCGACGACCGCGCTCGATGTGACGGTGCAGGCGCAGATCCTCGACGTGCTCAAAACCGCGCGGGATGTCACCGGCGCCGGTGTCCTGATCATCACCCACGACCTGGGTGTCGTTGCGGAATTCGCCGATCGCGCCCTGGTCATGTACGCCGGGCGCGCGGTGGAAGAAGCCTCGGTGCCTGCGCTCTACCGCGACCGCCGGATGCCGTATACCGCAGGCCTACTGGGCTCGGTGCCGCGCCTCGATGCCCGTCAAGGCGAACGGCTGGTGCCCATCCCGGGTGCGCCACCGTCGCTGGCCGGCCTTGACCCTGGCTGCCCGTTCGCGCCGCGCTGCCCGCTGGTCATCGACGAATGCCGCACTGCGGAACCAGAACTCGCAGCCGTTGATGCCGACGAGACCGAGCGACATACCGCGGCCTGTATCCGCACCGATCAGGTCGCCGGTCGCAGCGCCGCTGAGATCTTCGGGGTGGCGACGGTGCCCGAACCCATCGAGGCGGCGCTGTCTGACGACACGCCGGATCCGGTGCTCTCGGTGCGTGATCTCGTCAAGACCTACCGGTTGACCAAGGGTGTGGTGTTCCGCCGCACCATCGGCGAGGTACGCGCCGTCGACGGCATCAGCTTCGATCTGCCCCGCGGGCGCACCCTTGGCATCGTCGGCGAGTCGGGTTCCGGGAAATCGACCACGCTGCACCAGATCCTGGAATTGAGCGCTCCCCAGTCCGGTTCGATCGAGGTGCTCGGCGTCGATATGGCCGGCCTGGACAACTCCAAACGGCAGACGATGCGCCGCCATCTGCAGGTGGTCTTCCAGGATCCGGTGGCTTCACTGGACCCCCGCCTGCCGGTATCGGAGGTACTGGCAGAACCCTTGCACGCCAACGGTTTCGATAGGGCTCGCATTCAATCTCGAGTGGCCGAGCTACTCGATATCGTCGGGTTGCGCCACGGCGATGCCAGCCGATACCCGGCCGAATTCTCCGGTGGGCAAAAGCAGCGCATCGGGATCGCGCGGGCGCTGGCGCTGCAGCCCAAGATCCTGGCGCTCGACGAGCCGGTATCCGCGCTTGACGTGTCCATCCAGGCCGGCATCCTCAACCTGCTGCTCGACCTTCAGCAGCGGTTCGGCCTGTCGTATCTGTTCGTCTCGCATGACCTCTCGGTGGTCAAGCACCTCGCCCACCGCGTCGCGGTCATGCACAAGGGCACCATCGTCGAACAGGGTGAAGCCGACGCCGTGTTCGGTGACCCGCAACACGAATACACCAAGACGTTGCTCGCCGCCGTCCCGCAGCCAACCCCCCGGTAGGGTCAGATTGCATGTCGCTCTTCAAGCCGCTCGGCCGCTGCGCTGCGCTGGTCTTCACCGCCGCACTGATCCTCTCCGGCTGCTCCGGTGGTCCGGGTCAGCCGCCACCGATCGGCGGTAACGCCGAACTCGGGAGCACCAGCGATCTCAATCCGCAGGATCCGGCCAGCTTGCGCCAGGGCGGTGATCTGAGATTGTCACTGCCCTCGTTGCCCGCCAACTTCAACACGCTGACCGTCGACGGTAACGAGGGCACCACCGGGGGCATGCTGCGGTGGACGTTGCCCCGGGCGTTCCGCATCGCGCCGGACGGCACCACGACGGTCAACAGCGACTACTTCACCAGCGTCGAGTTGACCAGTGAGAACCCGCAGGTGGTGACCTACACCATCAACCCCAAGGCGGTCTGGACCGATGGCACCCCCATCACGTGGGAGGACATCGCCTCCGAGGTCAGCTCGACCAACGGTAAGGATCCTCGGTACCTGATCGCCAGCGCGGCCGGCAGCGACAGGGTCGCGTCGGTGACCCGTGGCGTCGACGACCGCCAAGCCGTGATGACCTTCGCCAAGCCCTATGCCGAGTGGAAAGGCATGTTCGCCGGAAACGGCATGCTGTTCCCGAAGAAGATGACCGAAAATCCCGATGTCTTCAACAAGGGCCAACTGACCACACCCGGGCCGTCGGCGGGCCCCTTCATGATCACCAATGTCGACCGCACGGCACAGCGGATCACGTTGAGCCGCAACCCGAAATGGTGGGGCACCCCGCCGCTGCTGGATTCGGTCACCTACACCGTGCTCGACGACGCCGCCCTGATTCCCGCGCTGCAGAACAACACCATCGATGCCGCCGGGGTCGGCTCGCTGGCCGAATTGACCACCGCCCGCAATACCGCTGGGATCTCGATTCGGCGGGCGCCGTCGCCGAGCTGGTATCACTTCACCTTCAACGGGGCGCCGGGCTCGATCCTGGCCGACAAGGCCCTGCGACTGGCGGTGGCCAAGGGTATCGACCGTCAAGCCATCGCCGATGTGACCCAGCGCGGCCTGGTCGACACCCCGACCCCGCTGAACAACCACATTTACGTGGCCGGGCAGAAGGGCTACCAGGACAACAGCGATGTGCTGGCCTACGACCCCGAGAAAGCCAAGGCCGAACTCGATGCGCTGGGTTGGAAGCTCAACGGCCAGTTCCGCGAGAAGGACGGTAAACAGCTGGTTGTTCGCGATGTCCTCTACGACGCCGAGAGCACCAAGCAGATCGCCCAGATCGCGCAGAACAGCCTGGCCCAGATCGGGGTCAACCTGCAGATCCAGCCCAAACCCGGCGATGGATTCTTCACCGACTGGGTCATCGTCGGTAACTTCGACATGGTCCAGTTTTCCTGGGGTGGTGACGCTTTCGCACTCTGCTGTTTGACGCAGATCTATACCACCGGCGCGGAGAGCAACTTCGGCAAGATCAGCAGCCCGGAGATCGACGCGAAGGTCGAGGAGACCCTCAATGAGCTCGATCCCGAGAAATCGCGCACCCTGGCCAACGAAGTGGACAAGTTGATCTGGGCCGAAGGTTTCAGCCTGCCGCTGTTCCAGTCGCCGGGGAACCTCGCGGTCCGCAGCAGTCTGGCCAACTTCGGGCCCGCCGGTCTCGGTGACCTCGACTACACCAAGATCGGCTTCATGAAGTAACTGGGTTGACCGCGGCAGTGGGGTGCAGGCTGGCCGGCACCGCACTCTCGATCGCGGCGGCCGCGGCGATCGCGGAGACCAGCAGCCGCACCGCGGTGTTGCCGGGCAGGCCGTCCAATTCGTCGCCACGGGTTGGCAATTCGGCGATATCACCGTCGGCCACCACTTTCGCGATCTCCAGTGCTGCGCGGTCGCGGGTGTCGAGTGCACTGTGCGCAGCCGTCGGCAATCGGACCAGGGCAGCGCCGGGAATCAACGACGCGACCCGGTCCGCCACCGCGGGCGGCGTCGTCAGATCGCGGCCGCCGGAGATCACCACAGTCGGCCAGGCGAACCGCGGCATCTCTGTGACGAGGTCGTAGGGCTCGGACTCGAAAGCCGGTGTCGGTCCGGCGATCTGCTGCGCCATCTCGGCAAGCACCTCGGATGGGTCGAGTGGCAGCCCGTCGGGCTCGCCGACATAATCCAATTCCCGGAAGGCGATCCGGCCGACCAGGTCAACCTCGTTGCGGTACGGCGCCTTTCGCATCGTGAGCTTGCCGATCTGGTCGATCGCCCGCCACAGCAGAGTGCGGCCGCTCAACAGCAGATCAAGCTGACGGTCCAGCAGGTCGGCGCCACCGAGGCCGTAGACGGCCGCCGCCACCTGACCCGCCGCCGGGGTCATCACACCGTCATCGACGAGTTGGCGCACCTTGGCGGCCAGATCCACCGTGTCGTCTTCTGCTCCGTGCAGCAATACACGCCGGACCGCTTCCCGCACCGCGTCGATATCGGAAGCGGAGAGCACCGGCGAGTCCAACACCATCGCGTGCACCCGATCGGGATACCGCACACCCAGGCCTGCCGCGATATAGGTGCCGTATGACGTGCCGTACGGAATGGCCTTATCGACGCCCGCGTCGTCGAGAACCGCGGCGATATCGTCGACCACCTGGTCCACAGTGATCGCCTCCGGAGGCAGATCGGCACCGGAATCGTCGTGCCGGGACATCCCCACACCGCGGTGTTCGACCATGATGACGTCGAGCCCCTTGGTCGCGGCTCGACGCCGAAAACCCTTATAGAGCTGCACCGACGCTACCCCCGGGCCGCCGGGAATGATCACCAGTGGATGCTCGGACTCCGGGCCGGAGCGAACGTAGTAGAGGCCGAACTGTTCGTCGCTATCCGGTGCCACCGGTCTGCGCACCGACTTCACCCCGGGCAGGGCGGCGAGCTTGTCGTGCGCACGCCTGCGCTTGGCGTTGAGAGTCATCGTCTCCATTGTGCCCGTCGGCCGGTCCTTAGGTTCGGCCTGATCCAAAGCAGTGTTTCGCCAGGGGGCCGTCGGTACAACGAAGTCATGACCCAAGCAACTGCCGTCGAGCTCCGGCTACCTGGCACCGAAGCGTTCGATTCCCTACTCGCCGATATCGCTGCTGGCGCTCGAGACCGCGACCGCAACGACGAGAATCCGTTTGATCAGGTCAACGCACTCAAACAGGCCGGATTCGGCACCTTGCGGTTGCCGGCAGAGCTCGGCGGCCCCGGATTCTCGGTGCGCCAGCTATTTTCGACAGTGATCGATGTTGCCCGCGCGGATCCCATTGTGGCCCATATCTTCCGGGCGCACTTTTGGTTCGTCGAGGAGCGTCTTCGCGCCTTGGGCGCCAACCCATCCGATGAGGCTTCCCGACGGTGGTTGGGTGAGGTGACGGCCGGAAAGCTGTTCGCCAACGCATTCAGCGAGAAGGGTGCGCTGGCGGTGGGCAGTCTGGTGTTCAACACGCGACTGCTGCCCGCAGATGGCGGCGGCTACCGGTTGGATGGCGAAAAGTTCTACAGCACCGGCACCCTGTTCTCCGACTACCTCACGGTGGCCGCCACCACCGATCACGATTCGGTTGCCTCGGTGCTCATCCCAGCCACGCGGGCCGGTGTGCGGATCGTCGACGACTGGGACGGCTTCGGTCAGCGCCGCACGGGGACCGGGACCACCGTGTTCACCGACGTCGCGGTGTCTGTTGACGAAGTGCTCGCCGATTCCCCCTACGATGCGCAGCCGTCACCGACCGTTCAGTACGCGTCATTGCAGCTCTATATCCACGCCGTGGTGGCGGGCGTACTCGCATCGGTGGTCGACGACGGGATCGCACTGCTGCGTTCCCGCACCCGCAGCTTCAGCCACGCCCTGACCGAGAGCCCAGTGGACGACCCGTTCCACCAGAAGCTGCTCGGCGAGCTGGCCAGCACCGCCTACATCGCCAGGGTGGCCGTCCTCGATGCCGCCGAGGCCATTGGTGCGGCCACCGACTCCGAACGCGACGGTATCCCCGACGCCCGACTGGCCGAAGAGGCGCAGATCAAGGTGGCCGAGGTCAAGGTGCATCTGGACGCTGTCGCCCCGGATGCCGCCACCAGGCTGCTGGAACTCGGTGGCGCCAGTGCCAGCAGTCGCGAGCGCAACCTGGACCGGCACTGGCGCAACGTCCGCACCATCACGCTGCACAACCCGGTGGCCTACAAGGCCCGGGCGATCGGCGAGAACCTGCTCCATGGCACCGCCCTGCCCGCCAACGCCTACTTCTGACGAGTGATTTGGGCGCGGAAACCCGCGGTGAGCGCGGGTTTCCGCGCCCTAATCACCGATCCGCGTGGCGGCGCTATGCGCTCAATTCGATGCGGTGCGCGTCACGGACACCGCTGTAGCGCTCGGGAGTACATGTCAGGACGATCACCTGGCCGTCAGCACCCATCAGGTCGAATACCGCACCCATCTTGACCAGCCGGTCGGGGTCGGTGAACCCGAGGGCATCGTCGATGACCACCGGGACGGTGTCCTCCTTGGCGACCAGCGCGGAGACGGCCAACCGAGTCACCAGCCCCAATTGTTCTTTGGCACCACCGGATAGCGATTCATACGGTACGGTCCGCCCGTCCAGGGTGCGGCTTTGTATTTGCAGATCGCTGTCGACATCGACCTCGAAGGTGGGGCCGAAGACCGCGCGGCCGAGCCGCTCGACCTCGGTGCGGAACGGGTCGACGTAGCGCAGCCGGGTGTTATCGCGGTGACGTGCCATCACCGTCCGCAGCAGCTGTACGGCCTGGGCCCTGCTGCGGGTGCGCGCGTGGGCCGCCCCGGCGTGTTCGCGCTTGATCTGGGCGGCGTCGAGTTTTCCGGTACGACCTTCGGTGCCGAACAGGGCGAGCTCGACGGCAGCGTCGCGCAGCACCATGGCCACCGTGTCGTGCCTACGGGCCAGCTCCTCGGCGGCGGTACGTGCCGCCACAAGCTCGGCGGCCACCACGTCCGGCGCCGCCTGGGCCAGGGCCACCGATAGCGCGGCAACGCGGTCGCCGGCCACCCGAGCGGTATCGGCGGCGGTCTGCGCCCGCAGCGCCAGCTCGTCGTCGCCGACTGCCGCCCTGGCGTCGACCAGCCGCTGGGTGACCGCGGCCAGCTCGGCGGTCGCTGCGGTTGCCTTCTCGCGGGAAATCGTTGCGCGGGTGGTGCGTTCGACGAGTTGAGCAGCCGCTGCAGCGGCGACTTTACGTTGGGTCTCGCATTGGGCTTTGGCCTGTTTTGTTTCGGCAGCCGCCACGTCCAGGGCCGTACGAGCAGCAGCTGCATCCACCGCGCCATCCCACAGTCCCGGCTCCGCCGGTTGGTCGGCGACGAGAGCGGCCAGCCTGGTCCTCAGTGCCGCGATATCGTCATCGCCGCGGACACCGAGCAGGGTCGCGCTCAACTGGTCCCGGCGCGACACCAGCTCGCGACGGTGCTGTACGACGAGCCGCGCTTGGTCGATATCGGCAACGGCGGCAGTCGTCAGTAGCCCCTGCAGATGCTCTTGTGCTGCAGCCAGTTTCGCGTGACTGTCGGCTGCGGTCACACCGGGCTGCACCCGCGCTGTCAGCAGACCTGGGAGCTGTACCGCGACGGCATCGGCAGGGGTGAGCGCGTACACCTGGCCCGCAGCCAGCGCCAGCCGGCGGTCGCCGACCATCAGCTCGATATCGGCCTCGGCGGTGAACTCTATGGTGGTCGATGTCAGCTCCACCTGGGCGCTGGCCACATCAACGGCTGCGGCAGCGACCTCGATGCCACGAAAGATGCTGTCCGTCAGCGTGATTGCAGCGAGTTCGGCAGCGACGCGATCGAGATCACGCGCCGTGGTATCGATGCGGCCCAGTCGGGCTTGGAGGCGTTGCGCCTCGTCGCGCTCGGCGAGCTGGGTCACGACCCGTCGCGCCGCGTCGAGTCGTTCTTCGGCCGCATCCAGTGCTGCCATCGCCTCGGTGACCGCCGCCTCGGCAGCGACCACGACGGCGCGGCCGGTGGCCTCGGATTCGGCGGCCTCCAGCGCACCGGCCTCGGCAGCACCGACAGCGGCGGCCCTGGCTTCGACGTCGGCGCGCAACCGCTGCCGCTCGCCGTGCGCTGCCCCGGCCGCGATGCTGGTGGCATCGGCGGCGGCAGCCTCGGTGCGCGCCGCATTGCGCTGATCAGCCAGTGCCGCAATCGAATCGGCCCTGGCTTTGGCGGCGATATGACGTTCGATCACGGCCTGGCGCTGACCGTCCAGCTCGGCGAGCTCGGCGGTGGCGACAGCATGCCTGCGCACCCGGTCATCGACTTCGGCGACATCGGCAGCGCATTGCGCCACATCTTCCTCTGCCGTTTTCAACGCCTCGATGGCCGCGGCCCACTGCCCCGTCGGTCGGCCGGTGGGCGTGAAGTAGCGGCCGTATTCTGCGTCGATCCGTTCGATCAGCACCGGTTCGGCACCGGAGAGCCCGGACAGCGCCGCAGCATCACCCGCCGCGATATCGAGCGCGCGGGACAAGGCATCACAACCCGCCAACGGCACGGCCGTTGTCGACGTGGCCTGCAGCACACGCTGGGCCTGCCACAGCCCGGTGTCGACGGTATCGGCCAGCATGGTCCGCACCCGGTCATGCGCCTCGTCACCGGTCAGCTGTTCACGGCGGGGCGCCAGCACCGTCAGCTCCGTCTCGCACTTCTTGTGGAACCGTTTGCGATAGACGAAACGGTATGCGCCCGTGCTGATCTCGGCAGTGACCTCGGCTCCGACATCGGCATGGGTGGGCTTGACCTGTTTGACGTCCTTTTTGGTCGAGCGGTCCTTGGACTCCAAGAGCAGATCGAGCGCCTCGATCATCGACGATTTGCCGACCTCGTTGCACCCGGACACCACCGTGACACCGTGATCGGGAAATTCGATATCGCGGTGGGTGATTCCGCGATAATTCGTCAAGACCAGCCGGTGCAATCTCATGCCGCTCCACTTCCTGCGGCCGTCAGCCGCAGCAGCAGCGCCAAAGCGCCCTGCGCATCCTGGGCGGCACTGTCGCCCGAACGGGCAGTCGCCACCAACTCGTCCACCGCGGACGCCGCGAAGCCACCGATGCCGAGTTCGGCGAACTCGCCGTCGGCGGGTACCACTGCAAGCTCGGAATGCCGCTCCCACAGGCCGAGCCACGCGAACAGCCTGGCGTACTTGTCCAGACACGCATCGAGGGCCGCGCGGTCGGTGACCGTCAACGTGCCGGTCAGCACCAACCGCACCACCGTGCGGTCCTTGTCGGGCAACAGGTCCAGATTCAGGTCGAGATCGGCGATATCCCTGCTGTCGTCGACGTTGCGACGCAACGTCGCAAACCGCCACCGACCGATATGCCGCGCCTGCACCGACACTGCCCGGCCCGGATCGGCCTCGTCGATATCGACGATCAGGACGTGCCCGGGATCGGCCTCGATATCGTCGTAGTTGGTCACTTCCGGCGACCCGGAGTACCAGATCCGTCCGGAGTCACCGACCTCTGTCCGGGAGTGCTTGTCGCCCAACGCGACATAGTGGATGGCACCGCTGTCGATAGCGGCGCGGACTGCGGCCAGCCGGATCAGCGACGGCCGTGTGGGATCGGGGTCGAGGATGTCGACGCCACCATGTGCGACCAGGATGCGGGTGGTGCCGTCCGCGGGCAGATCTGCCAGCACCTCGGCGACCAGATCGGTGGTCGGCCGCTTGGATCGCCATGGCGCCGCGACGATCTGCAGACCCGGACGCACCTCGTGGATACCGGCGCGGTCCAGCACGGTTACGTTGTCGGGACGTTCGGCGGTGAACAGTGCACTGGTGTACACCGAGGCGGCATCCAGAGGGTCGTGATTACCAGGCAGCAGATACACCGGAATACCGATGGCGCGCATGGCTTCCAGCGACTGACTGACCACCCGCGGCGCCAGTTGGTTGTCCTCGAAGACATCACCGGAGACCACCACGAACTCGGCATCGACTTCCGCGGCGAGGGCGCCGAGCCCGGCCACCGCATCACGGCGAGCCGCGGAGTATCTGGGCTGGGCTTCACCCTCGAGGAAGTGACGGGTCATCCCGAGCTGCCAATCGGCGGTGTGGACAAATCGCATTTCGGTGCCGTCCCTCCTGTCTCGTCCTGGTCGTCGTCAATGGGCCTGTACTGAATGGGCAACGCGAGTGTAGAACCGGGTGCCGACAAGTCCGGGGACGTGCACCGGTATGTGCTCGACTGGCTTACCGTGGTGGCTGTGAGCGACGAACCACGCACGTTGATCCTGCTGCGACACGCCAAATCGGACTACCCGGACGGGGTGGTCGACCATGACCGGCCGCTGGCGCCGCGGGGACAACGTGAGGCCGGGCTGGCCGGCGAGTGGCTGCGTTCCGACCCACTGATCGATCCGCGGGTGCAGGCCGCGCTGTGTTCGACGGCAACCAGAACGCGCGAAACCCTCGCCAGGACCGGGCTGAATGCCGAGGTCCGCTTTGTCGACCGCATCTACGACGCGACGCCCGGCGCTGTCATCGACGAGATCAACGACACCGAGGACACCTTCGGATTCGACGTCCGCACCCTGCTGGTGATCGGTCACGAACCCGCGATGTCGCAGCTGGCACTCGGCCTTGCCGGTGCCGAGGGAACCAATACTGATGCCGCGGAACGCATTTCGACGAAATACCCGACGTCGTCAATGGCGGTGCTGCGGATCAGCGGCCCGTGGCGCACGGTGCAGCTCGGCAGCGCTGCACTGGTCGCGTTTCACGTGCCCAGGTAGCGGCGGCTAGCTGTTCGTTGCGAGCGTCAGCTCCATCAGCTTGGTGGCCTGCCCGCACGCATCGATACCGGGCGCCTGCGGGTTGACCCACCAGCCGACCACGCCGGCCGCATCGCTGGCCACACCACAGGCACCATTGGGATCGGCGGTGCGCATGATGATCGAATCGACGCCGGCGATGCGCTTGTCTTCGATTTTGTAGTTCAACGCCTGGGCGACGGTGCGCTCGTTATCGAGGCTGCCCTGTTCGAACCAGAACCGGGTGATATCGACCAGCCCGGCCGGGTTGGCTGCCTGCCAACGGCACACCGCCCCCACGAACGTGCTCTGAATATCGGCCGGATCGGCGCCGACAGTCTTGGCCAGGATGTCCGTGGTCAGGACATCGCATTCCTTGAGCAGGTTCGGGTAGTTCTGCTGGGAGTCGTTGTTGCGCGGGCCGGCACCGGCCTTGACCGCCGTACCGTCCACCGATCGCGCGCAGCCCGTCACCAGGCTGAGCGCCGAGATGGCGACGGCCGCGCCGATGAGCAGATTTTGACGCACCGGCCGACTCATTTCGCATTCGCAATCGATTGACTGGCCAGTTCCTTGGCCACATCACACGGAGCGGGGTAGGGCTGGGCAGCGAAACTCACCGACCATTCGATGAAATCGTCCCCGAATTGGATGCCGATCTCGCACAGGTTGTCCCCGGCCATCGGATCGCTGCCGATGGCCACGAACCCGTCGTGGCCGTCGATGGTGATGTTGTCGACGCTGGTGCGCGACAACTCCTCGGTTTTGCGCTCACGCCCGATGGGGCTGCCCCGGAACCAGGTGAACGAGAAGTGCGGCCCGATGATGCCTCCGCCGGCCAGCCACTGGCAGCCGACGGAGTTCTTCGCGGTGTTGACCAGCCCGGCGACCTGAGTCAGCTGCCCGACCGTCTGATCGGTGATACCGCCGCACTCCGGAAAGATCGGGCCGTGCTTGGCACTGGGCGCAGGCCCAGGGCTGGACGGGCCCGGCTGGGGCTGGTTGGGGTTGTCGGTGGAGCAGCCGGCGAAGAGGGGTACCGCCGCCACGACTGCGACGGCCAGCGCCACTGGAAAGCGTTTCACAGGTTCGCGCACTCCTTATTCCCGATGCCGCTCACAAACTGCACTGTAGCGGCAGCGCTGACGAGGAACCACCGACACGCCTATTGACCAGGTCTTTTGTCGTGTCAGCTGCGAAGTTTATTGATGTTGGCCGGCACAAGCGCAGGCTAGGGCCGTATGCGACAGTAGCCAGATGCTCCTGGCACTGCTGCGACAGTACGTGCGGCCGTACCGGCGGTTGGTGGCGGTGGTGATGGTGCTCCAGCTGATCAGCACACTGGCGTCGCTGTATCTCCCGACCATCAACGCCGCCATCATCGACGACGGCGTCGCGCAAGGCGATACCGACCGGATCATCCACCTGGGCGCGACGATGCTCGCGGTGACCGCACTGCAGGTGGTGTGCGCGGTCGGTGCCGTCTACTTCGGGTCGCGGGCGGGCATGAGTTTCGGCCGTGACCTGCGCGCGTCGATGTTTCTCCACGTCACCACGTTCTCCGAGCACGAGACCGCCCGCTTCGGCGCGCCGTCGCTGCTCACCCGCACCACCAACGACGTCCAGCAGATCCAAGTGCTGGTGCAGATGACGTTCACCGTCTTGGTCACCGCCCCGATCATGTGTATCGGCGGGGTCATCATGGCGATCCATCAAGACGCCGGCCTGTCCTGGTTGCTGCTGGTCAGCGTGCCCGTGCTGGGGTTGGGGAACTACTGGATCATCCGGCACATGCTGCCGATCTTCCGCAGTATGCAGCGGCTGATCGACGGCATCAACCGGGTGATGCGCGAACAGCTTTCGGGTATCCGCGTCATCCGGGCCTTCGCTCGCGAACCCTTCGAACGGGAGCGCTTCGGCGTCGCCAACCAGGCATTGGCCGACACCGCCCTGGCTGCGGGGCGCTGGCAGGCGTTGATGCTGCCCGTGACCACCCTGACCATCAACCTCTCCAGCGTCGCGCTGATCTGGTTCGGCGGGCTGCGCATCGACGCCGGGCAGATGCAGGTCGGTTCGCTGATCGCGTTCCTCGCCTACTTCATGCAGATCCTGATGGCTGTGTTGATGTCGACCGTCTTCCTGGCGATGTTGCCGCGGGCATCGGTCTGTGCCGAGCGGATCACCGAGGTGTTATCGACGACGCCGGCGATCAGCAATCCGGTGCTCGCCAAAGAACCCGCCGGGGGCACCACGGGCGAAGTGCGGCTGGCTGGCGCGACTTTCAGCTATCCCGGGGCGGAACGGCCGGTGTTACAGGATATTTCGTTCACGGCCCGACCAGGCACCACCACCGCAGTGGTGGGCAGCACGGGGTCCGGTAAATCGACGTTGGTATCGCTGATCTGCCGACTCTACGATGTGAGTTCCGGCGCGATTTTCCTCGACGATATCGATGTCCGGGACTACCTGACCGAACGGTTGTGGTCCTCGGTGGGCCTGGTGCCGCAACGCGGATATCTCTTCTCCGGCACCATTGCCGACAATTTGCGGTACGGCAAGGCTGACGCGACCGATGACGAAATGTGGGAGGCGTTGCGGGTGGCATGCGCCGAGCGCTTCGTCGCTGCCCACGCCGACGGCCTGGCGATGCGCGTCGCGCAGGGCGGTATCAATTTCTCCGGGGGCCAGCGCCAACGACTGGCTATCGCGCGGGCTGTCATCCGTCGGCCGCAGATCTACCTTTTCGACGACGCATTCTCCGCACTCGACGTCCACACCGACGCGCTGGTACGAGCGCAACTGCGCGAGATCGCCGCCGCGTCCACCGTCATCATTGTCTCGCAGCGCATCTCGACCGTGGTGGCCGCCGATCAGGTCATCGTGATCGACGACGGCCGGGTGGTCGGGACCGGGACGCACGAGACCTTACTGCTCGACTGCCCGACGTACGCGCAGTTCGCGGACTCGCAATCGCTGGGTGCGGGGCGATGAGCGGACCGATGCGCGGTGCGCTGCGCATGCAGCAGGCGCCTGCCGAACGCTCCCGCGATTTCACCGCGACCGCGACCCGGCTCGTCAAAAGGCTGATCCCCCAGCGCGGGATGGCGAGCGCCGTCATCGTGCTCTCGGTCTTCGGTATTGCGATCGGGGTGATCGGGCCCCGGATCCTTGGGCATGCCACCGACCTGTTGTTCAACGGGGTGATCGGGCGCCAACTTCCCGCGGGCCTGACCAAAGAACAGGCGATCGCGGCGGCCAGGGCCCGTGGCGACAACACGTTCGCCGACCTGCTCTCGGGAATGAACGTCGTACCCGGCCAAGGGGTGGACTTTGCCGCGGTGGGTCGCACCCTGGCTCTCGCCCTTGCCCTGTATCTGGTTGCCGCCCTGCTGGTCTGGATGCAGGCCCGACTTCTCAACGTCACCGTGCAACGCACGATGGTGGCGCTGCGGTCCGACGTCGAAGACAAAGTCCACCGACTACCGTTGTCCCACTTCGACGCCCGGCAGCGCGGCGAACTACTCAGCCGCGTCACCAACGATATCGACAATATTCAGACGTCGGTGTCGGTCACCATCAGCCAGCTGCTGACGTCGATCCTGACCGTGCTCGCGGTATTGGTGATGATGCTGACCATCTCACCGCTGCTGACGTTGATCACGGTGGTGACGGTGCCGTTATCGCTGTGGGCGACCAGGGCGATCACCAAACGCTCCCAGAAGATGTTCGTTGCGCAGTGGCGCAACACCGGACGGCTCAACGCGCATATCGAGGAGACCTACAGCGGGTTCACCGTCGTCAAGACGTTCGGCCATCGCGCGGGCGCCCGCGAACAGTTCAGCGAATACAACGACGATGTCTTCCACGCCAGCTTCGGTGCGCAGTTTTTCTCCGGATTGGTCTCCCCCGCAACGAACTTCATCGGCAACCTGAGCTACGTCGCCGTCGCCGTCGTCGGTGGTCTGCAGGTGGCGACCGGACAGATCACGCTCGGCAGCATCCAGGCGTTCATCCAGTACGTGCGTCAGTTCAACCAGCCGCTGACCCAGGTCGCCGCGATGTACAACACCTTGCAATCCGGGGTCGCCAGCGCGGAGCGGGTGTTCGACTTCCTCGACGAGCCCGAGCAGTCGCCCGACCGGGACGCGGTGTTGCCCGCGGTCGGAGGTTCGGCACCGCGGGTGGAGTTCGAGCACGTCAACTTCAGCTACGTCGAGGGCACGCCGGTCATCGCGGATCTGTCGCTGGTGGCCCCACCCGGGAGCACCACCGCAATCGTCGGCCCGACCGGGGTCGGTAAAACCACGCTGGTCAATCTGTTGATGCGGTTCTATGACGTGGACTCCGGGCGGATCCTGATCGACGGCGTCGACACCGCGACGGTGTCCCGGCATTCGCTGCGGTCGCGGATCGGCATGGTGCTGCAGGACACCTGGCTGTTCGGCGGGACCATTCGCGAGAACATCGCCTACGGCAGGCCCGACGCAGAAGAGGCCGAGGTGGTCGAAGCGGCCAAGGCGGCGTACGTGGATAGGTTTGTGCACATGCTGCCCGACGGCTACGACACCCGGATCAGCGATGACGGCGGCAATATCAGCGCGGGCGAAAAGCAGTTGGTCACCATCGCGCGGGCCTTCCTGGCTCAGCCGCATCTGCTCATCCTCGACGAGGCGACGAGTTCGGTGGATACCAGGACCGAGCTACTGATTCAGCAGGCGATGGGTGAACTCCGGCGCGATCGGACGAGTTTCATCATCGCGCACCGCCTTTCGACGATCCGCGATGCCGATCTGATTCTGGTGATGGACGCCGGCCGGATCGTCGAGCAGGGCACCCACGACGAGCTGCTGGCCCGTCGGGGTGCCTACTGGTCGATGACGCAGGCCTAGTTGCGATTTGGGCGCGCAAAGCCGCGGTGACCCTCTTTGCCAGGCTGGTTGTGAGTCAGTTGCAGCCAGTGTGAAGAGGTTGGGTTATGTCGATCAGTCCGGGGTTCACCCCCACCGAGATTCGTGAGCTTGTCGTGGACTACCAGCTGTTGGGTCGTGGGCAGAAGGGGCCGTTCCTTGCTGCTGTGGGGGTGTCGAACCGCCAGTTCCGGCGGTGGCAGTCGGCGTTGTTCGACGGTGACCTCGACCGGGGACTGATTCCGCGAGAAGGTGGAGCCATGACAGTTCCCCCAGCGAAACGCAGGGCGTTGGCCAAGGCGGAGGCGGACAAGCACGATCGCGACGAGATCGAACTGGTCCGGCTGCAGGCACGGGTGCGCGAGCTCGAGGTGACCAACGAGGCGTTGGGAAAAGCTATCGGGCTCTTGCACGAGATGAACGTGCACGAGCCCGACGTGACCCCGACGATCCACGATCTCGGTGCTTCCTCGACGCCGAGAACGGACTCGTCGCCGAGCTGACCGCGGCGATCGGATCGCAGCGCCGGGCGCTGGCGATGATCGATCTGTCACGTTCGACGTGGCATTACCGATCGCATCCGCGCACCCCGGTGCCCGACCCGTTGCCGCACCGGGACCGGGCCTACCCGTCGCGTATCGGTGAGGCCGACCGCACCGCGATCCGCGACGAGATCATCGCCGGCTGGCTCGCGGGCACCTCGGTGGACCAGGCGTTCGCCTCGACCTGGGATGCCGGCACGATGCTGGCCTCGCGGCGGTCGTGGTGGCGCATCGCCGCAGCCATCACCGATCAAAGTGTGCGGCCGATCGCACCGACCCGGGCGACGAACCAGACGCCGCGGGTCGCGCCGGTGCTCAAAGCAACGGGACCGCAACAGATCTGGAGTTGGGACATCACCGATCTACGCACCCCGTGGCGCGGGGTGGCGTTCAAGGCGTACTCGGTCATCGACATCTACTCCCGCAAGATCGTGGGCTGGCGGGTCGAGGAACGCGAGTGCGACGACCTCGCCGTGGACATGTTCGAGACCGCGTTCACCGACCACGGACTGCCCACGGTGGTGCACGCCGATTCCGGACCCGCGATGCGCTCGACACTCCTCAAGGACCTGCTGGCCGATCAGGGCGTCGGCCAGACGCACAACCGGCCGCGGGTCAGCAATGACAATCCGTTCTCCGAATCGGAATTCCGCACGATGAAATACCGGCCCAACTACCCGGGCGTCTTCGACGACCTCGAAACCGCCCGGCAGTGGGTGGACGCCTATGTGTCCTGGTACAACCAGCATCACCGCCACACTGGCATCGCACTGTTCACTCCCGACGAGGTCCACAACGGCACCTGGACGCGGCACTGGAATTGCCGCGACCACGCCCTACAGGCCTACTACGACGCCCACCCAGAACGATTCCGCAACCGCCCATCCACAACACAGCCCAGCCCCATCGTCGGCATCAACCTCCCCGCCGAAAACAATCCCGACCGACTCCACGCAGCTTGACAACGCCCGTCAGCGCGGGTTTGCGCGCCCAAATCCCTAGAGCTGCGGGCCTTGCGTCTTCAGCTCGTCCACTTCTGACATCGCATTGCGCAGCTTGTCCAGCCATTCCTCGGCGTGCTCGCCGACGAGTTTGACCGACCAGGCCAGCGCCTCCGAACGCGACCGGGCCACTCCCGCGTCGACCAGAGTGTCGAGCACCTGGCGTTCGGGCTGTTTGAGCCGGGTCATCACCGGAACGGCGATATGGGTGAACAGGATCCGCTCTGTTCCTTTTTCGGACCCGACTTCCAGACCCCAGGAGACCTTGCGGCCGAACTTGTCCTGCGCCTCGTCGGCGATATGCATGCGCTCGGATCGGGTCTCCTCGCGGAAGCGCGAGACCCGCCCGGAGACCCTGGCTTCGGTCCCTTCGGTGGTCGGTTCGGGCAGTCGGCCGATGACGGTGATTTCTTCGCGGTCGATGACGACGATCGGGTCGCCGTCGAACCAGGCCTCCGGCAGTCGGCCGGCGAACCACTCGGCGGCATCGGAAGCGTCCGGTTGCTCTCGTTTTCCATGTCGATCATGGTGTTGGTGTCTCATGATTACATGATTACACCGTTACAACGCTGGTAGGGCGGCGTTCACCCCGGGCAGAACCATGACTGAGTAACGCGAGGTCAGCGCTTGAGCAGCAGTGCCGCGCCACCGCCGACGAGGATGACAACGAGCAGAATCGCCGCCCACCCGGACCCGGCCAGCCACCACACGGCACCGAGGGCGATCAGGGCCGGCGACGCAATGAACAGGGCCATCCCTGGATGCTGCTTGATGACGGCCAGTGCGCTCTGCGCCCGCTGGCGGTCGATTTCTTTCCCCGACATATCTCAAGGATGCTGCCTTCGAGCATGATGGGCAATGACCACCCACGGCAGAGGAGCCAACGTGACTGGAACTGGACCTGGTAGCTGGCAGCCCGATCCCGAAGGCCGCTACGAGTACCGCTGGTGGGATGGCCAGAGCTGGACTGATCAGGTGTCCCATCAGGGCAAGCTGGGCCGATCACCGCTCGGCGGCGCGCCGGTGGCAGAGAGCCCGGCGGCGGTGCAGACCCCGCAGGCGTCGACACCGGAGCCCTACATACCCCAGCAGAGCGCGGCACCGCGGCAGGCCGCCACGGTCGGCGACGGGTTCGCCGGGATCACCGGTGATCTGGTCGACGGTCGGTTCAGCGAAAAAGAAGCCAAGCCGATCGCCAACCAGAACGCGAAGTTACTGCGGGTGCGCCTCGGCGAACCGTTCATGGCACGGCAGGGCTCGATGGTTGCCTACCAGGGCAATGTGGACTTCTCCTTCGAGGGCGGCGGCGCGGGCAAGTTCCTCAAGAAGGCACTGACCGGTGAGGGGTTGCCGCTGATGCGCTGCCAAGGGCAAGGCGACGTGTTCCTCGCCGAACAGGCCCATGACGTGCACTTGTTGAACCTGACCAACACGGGCCTGTCGATCAGCGGGAAGAACGTGCTGGCGTTCTCGTCGAGCCTGGACTGGAACATCGAGCGGGTCAAGGGCGGCAGCATGGCCACCGGCGGGCTGTTCAACACCACCCTTCGCGGGAGCGGCTGGGTGGCGCTGACCACCGATGGACCGCCGGTGGTGCTCAACGCCGCCGAAGCGCCCACCTTCGCCGATACCAACGCCGTGGTGGCCTGGTCGGCGAACCTGCAGACGCAGCTGAAGACCAGTTTCAAGGCCGGCGCACTGATCGGTCGTGGGTCGGGCGAAGCACTCCAAGTCTCCTTCTACGGAGACGGTTTCGTCATCGTGCAACCTTCTGAGGGTATTCAGTACCCAACGCATCACGCGTGATGTGGGGCCCGTCCGTCAAGCGGGGCTCCTACGCGGGCCACGATGGCCTGCTCTACACCGAGGGGCCGTCGACGTTCGACGACCTCCTCGCGGTCACCACCGGATGGACTGACCGGACGTTCCTCGTGCACGGCGAGCGCCGCATCAGCTTCGCCGAATTCCGGGCCGCAGCCCAGGCGGCCAGGGCGCACCTGCAGGGTCTCGGAATCGGTGTCGGTGATCGGGTGATGGTGTTCGGCTACAACAGTCCCGAATGGGTCGTCGCGTTGTGGGCACTGTGGTTGGCCGGAGCGGTCCCCGTCCTGGCCAACCGGTGGTGGAGCCCGGCCGAGATCGAGCACGCCGTCAGACTTCTCGCGCCTCGACACGTCCTCACCGATACGGTTGTGCCCGTTGACATCCCGTGCAGTGCACTGGCCGATCTGCGCTTGGCGTTCGAATCCGGTCCCGACACACTATCGCCCGCCCCTACCAGCGGTGTCGACGAACCGGCCCTGATCCTGTTCACCTCCGGTAGTTCCGGTATGCCGAAAGCCGTTGAACTGTCGCGCCGCTCGGTGTTGTACAACCAGCACAACATCCTGCAACGCACCGGTCGCCTACCACCCGCTC
Organism: Mycobacterium sp.; assembly: GCF_965229105.1. Lineage (GTDB taxonomy): Bacteria > Actinomycetota > Actinomycetes > Mycobacteriales > Mycobacteriaceae > Mycobacterium. Next base: position 2,283,538 of record NZ_OZ245858.1, on the reverse strand, counting down.
TCGGCCCCGACGCCAGGCAGGTGATCAGCCTGGCGACCACGCCGATGTTCCATATCGGTGGACTCTCAAGCCTGCTGACACATTTCCTCACCGGTGGGAAGATCGTGATCAGCGAAGGCCGCTTCGACCCGGTGCAGATCATGGGGTTGATCGAGCGTGAAGGCATCCAGATCTGGGGTGCGGTGCCCACCATGGCGATTCGTATCCTCGAGCACCCCGACTTCGAGAAGTTCGACTTGTCGAGCCTGAAATCCTGGCCGCTGGGCGGAGCGCCCGTCACCCCGGCCCTGCTCGACCGGATCAGGACGAAGCTGCCACGCCTGCGGGACCGCGGACTGAGCAACACCTGGGGCATGACCGAGGCGGGCGGTTTCCTGACTGTCGCCGATGCCAGCGACCTGAGCCTGCACCCTGGCACCGTGGGCCGCCCGTACCCCGTCGTCGAAATCCGCATCGCCGCAACCGATAGCGACGGTATCGGCGAGGTGCTGGCCCGCTCCCCCACCGTGATGAACGGTTACGTAGGCGCCCTCGGCGATGACACCGTCGATGCCGAGGGGTGGCTGCACACCGGCGATCTCGGCCACCTCTCCGAGGACGGTTGCCTGTTCATCGACGGGCGCAGTAAGGATGTCGTCATCCGCGGCGGCGAGAACATCGCCTGCCCACACGTCGAGGCCGCGATCGCATCGCATCCTCGTGTCGTCGAAGTCGCCGCGTTGGGGCTTGCTCACGCCGATCTCGGCGAGGAGTTGGCCGCGGTGGTCGTGCATCAGGCCGAGGCGCAACCACCGACGGTGGCCGAGCTGACCGAGCACTGCAGCGGTGTGCTGTCGTATTTCGCCATCCCCACTCGCTGGGAGATCCGCGCCGAGGCGCTCCCGACGTTGGCCGGCGAGAAGGTCGACAAACGGACGCTGGCAAGCGAATTCCGCGATTAACCGGCTCTGCGGGCCCGGAACAGTTTGACTTCCCCACCGATGCCCTTGAGCTTGCGGGCGCCGGCGAATGACCACGCGATACCGTCGGCGTCGCCGATGGCGTTGCGTGCCGACTCCGCCACCAGTACCGACCCTGGCCGGGCGGCCCCGGTTACCCGACTTGCCAGGTTGACCGGACTGCCGAACCAGTCGCCGGCCCGGCTGACCGCCTCCCCGAAGGCGATACCGACCCGCAGCATCGGGACGGCCTCGTCCGCGTCGGCAGCTGCCGCCAGGGCCAGCATGGCTTCCAGGAGCGCCGTCGGATTCGGGCACACCAGCATGACGGCATCGCCGATGGTCTTGATGAACCGCACCGGTGGCACCGCGACGTCACGGGCGATTTCCGCCAGCCGTCGCGAAAGCCTTTCCAGCTCTTCGGGTTCGACAGCTTCCCCGAGTCGGGTGAAATCGACGAGATCGGCGAACGCGACAGCGATCTGACGCGCACCGGGCAGCGGCGCTCCCGCCGCACGTTCGGATGCACTGACGGCTTCGGTGTCCATCGCGTGGCGAAGCTGGAGCATCAGCATGTCCTGAATCATCGGTCCCAGCAGCGGGGCGACCTGACTGACCAACGCCTCTGAGCCCTCGGCGATCTCGACTTCCGTTGCCCCAGGGCGTAATACCGCAGCCAACGCGGTGGAGCGCATCACCTCGGCGGCATGCGACAGCCCTTCGGCGAGTACCCGGGTGACCTGCACGAGTTGCTCGGGGTCCATCCCGAGATCGATGAACTTCTGGATATAGGTGGCGGCCTCGCCGTCGGCCCGCAGGTGCACGGCGGCATCGGGGTCGTCGACCCTTGGCAGTCCGGCAGCGCGCAGCACCCGCGCGGTCAACTCCAGATCCATCCCCGTCTTCTCGCTGAGCTCCCGGGTGGACACATAGGCGCCGTCGTCACCGATGACCCGCCGCGATGCCATCAGCATCGGCGCGAATGCGTTGCGGATCTGCTCGACGGTAATCCCGCGTTCAAGCAGCCATGGGATCAGTTCCGCTCGTTCGGCACGAGCGTCACCTTCGAGTCCGTCGAGAAGCCCTGACTTCTCTACATCGAAATCGGCGGTCACCGAGTCAAGCTACCGCGGATCCGACGCCACGTTGCGGGCGGCACGGACAGCCGGCGCGATCGACGACGGCAGCAGCGCGCTCATCTCGCGGGGATAACACACAGCCACGGCCGCGGCCTCAGGGAACCGGTATGGCCGGCCTTGCACGAGTCCGGCGAACTGCTTTCGCAGCCGCGACATCTCGGCACGGACTGTCACCACCCGCGAGCGATCGCCGTAAAGGTCGTCGGCCAGCTCCGGCGCGGAGCGACCCTCGGGAAACAAGGCCAGGATCAGCAGGATCTCGGCGTGGCGCAAGGTAATAGCGTGGCGCCAGCAGCCGAACTGCCCGACCATCTCCAGCGCCGGTCCGCTGGGGTGCCGCAGATCGAGCGTCACCTGCGATATCGCGGCCGTGTCGGTCTCATCGGCAAGCCGGACCAGCCAGCCGCCGGGGAGCAGTTCCACCTCGCACATCCCCAGCGGCGGGATCCACGCCCGGCCGGGGGCGATCTGTTCCGGCAGCAGGATGCGATTGTGCAGCGGCAACGAATCGACTGCGGCCACCCAGCCGTCCTGGTCGACAGCCAACGCCGGTTTTCCGATCCGTGCCAGGATGGGCGCGGCCACCATGCGGAGCCGGTTCAGGACGCGATCGTGCTGTTCACGAAGATGGGATTCGGCCAGCCGGGCCACTACGTCGACCAGGGCGACCGTGGTCGGGTGCACGGTCGCTGCCGGTCCAGAGACATCGACGACGCCGATGACCTGCCCGGTGCGCGGGTCCTTGATGGGAGCGCCCGCGCAGGTCCAGGAATGGTGGCTGCGCATGAAATGTTCCGCGGAGAACACCTGAACGGCTCGGTTGGAAACCAGCGCGGTACCGATGGCGTTGGTCCCAACCGCGCCCTCACCCCAGTTGGCACCTTCGATGAAGCCGAGCCGGTCTGCGTTGGCCAGCACCGTCGGCGATCCGGAGCGCCATAGCACCCGGCCCCGGGCATCGGCCACCACCAGGATGTTATCGCCTTCGGCGACAAGGGATTCCAGTCCGCGGGAGACATCGTCGAGCACCGACATCAAACCCGACGAGCGCCGGAGCATATCGATCGAGCCGGCCTCGACGACCGGCGCGCGCAGACCGTCGGGGTCGACGCCCTTGGCCATCATGCGTTGCCAGGAGTCGCCGATCACCGAACGGGGCCGCGCCGGGGCGCGGTCACCGGCCATGGTGGCGTCGTAGACAGCCGACATCAACCGCGCATAGCTACGCGGGTCCTCGCCGACAGCCACCGACGGCTCGGGTGCGGACAGGCTTGCGGACATGCTGGGCATCACTGTCGATTGTGCTCCCCGTCACAGGGCGGCGCTACTGTCCGATCGGTCAGCGCCGTCAGCGGTACACCAGCCCGCCGTCGATCAGACCGGCCTGGCCGGTCATGTAATCGGCATCCGGCCCAGCCAGGTAGGACACGAAACCGGCGACGTCATCGGGCGTCTCCGCACGACCGAGCGCGATACCACCGACGAACTTGTCGTAGGTTTCGCCTTCTGCGGCGCCGGTGAGTTCGGCGAACCGCTTGTCGATCTCCACCCACATATCGGTACCGACCACGCCGGGGCAGTACGCGTTGACGGTGATTCCGTCGGCGGCATGCTCCTTGGCCGCGGCCTGGGTCAACGCCCGCACCGAGAATTTCGTGGCGCTGTACACACCGAGCATGGCGAACCCGTCGTGACCGGCGATGGACGAGGCATTAATGATTTTGCCCGGCCGCCCGAGTTCTTTCAGCTTCGCGACGGCAGCCTGAATACCCCACAGCACGCCGTCGACGTTGATCGACCAGATCTTCGCGATCTCCGCCGGTGTCACATCGGCGATGGGGCCCACCAATGCGATACCCGCGTTGTTGACCATGATGTCAAAGCCGCCCAGCGCCGACGCCGCATGGTCGACGGCGGCGAAGACTTGCGCACGGTCACCGACATCGGCTACGAAAGTGGTAGTTTTCGAACCGATTTCGGCGATCTCGGCGGCTACGGAGTCGATCCCGTCTGGCCGCACATCGACCAGGGCGATATCGGCACCGTCACGGGCCAACCGCAGCGCGATACCGCGGCCGATCCCCCGCCCGCCTCCGGTGACGAGCGCGACTTTTCCGGTGAGTGATCCTGTCATGATTGCTTCCTTCTAGATCGTGGGGTCGACGAGGACTTTCATCTTGGCGCCGGCATGCAGCGCCTCGAAGCCTTCGTCGATGACGTCGTCGATGGCGATCGATTCCACCCAGCCGGTGGTGTCGTAGGCATCCTTGGCCATCAGCGCGATGACTGCCTGGAAGTCAGCCGAGGTGTAACAGAGTGAACCCTGGATGCGGGATTCGTTCATCACCAGATTGAGAAGCGGAGTGGTCAGCGGCTTTTCGTAAATGGCCACACTGACCATCGGACGCCGCGCGCCCACGCAGGCCAGCGCCGTCTCCACAGCCGGAGTGACCCCGGCCGCGTCGAACACGGCGTCGGCCTTGCGTCCTGCGGTGTGGTCGGCGATGAACGCAGGCACATCCAGCGCGAGCGGGTCCAGGGTGCGCGCCCCGAGCGCCTCGATCGAGGCTCGCCGGGTGGCCGATGGCTCGACGACGAAGGCATCCTCAATACCCTTACCGCGCAGGGCAAACCACAGTCCGATGCCGATCGGACCGGCCCCGAAGACCATCGCGGTGTCGCCAGGTTTGGTGTCGCCGAGGGTGGCCGCGTGATAGGCCACCGACATCGGCTCAACCAGGGCCCCGAGTTTCATCGAGACGTTATCGGGCAGTTTGTGCAACATGCTCGTCGGGACGACGGTGTACTCGGCCATCCCGCCGTCGGACATCAGACCGTGAAAGCCGATCTGCGCGCAGATGTTGTAATTACCGGCCTGACACGCTGGACAGTGCCCGCATTTGTAGATCGGTTCGATGGCGACCCGATCCCCTTCGGCCCAGCCGGTCACGCCAGAGCCGATATCGGTGATGACGCCGGAGAACTCGTGGCCCATCACCAGCGGGATCTGCGCATGCGTCAGTGGGTGCGGTTCGGTGGGGAAGAAGATCGGTCCCGCGTAGTACTCGTGCAGGTCGGTGCCGCAGATTCCGTTGAATGCGACCTTGACCTTCACCGTGCCCGGCCCCGGCGAGGGTTCGGGCACGTCGGCGACTTCGAGCTTGTTCGGTCCGTAGTACACAGCTGCTCTCATGGGGCATGTCTATGTGACCGCGACCACAACCGAAAGAGTTGCAGGGGGTTGCGCCCTCGGTGCACGTTGCCGCTGCAACCGGGTGCAACTCTTGCGCCGAGAGGCTATCAGGGTGTGACCTGGGGCACATGACACAAACCTTGGAACCCACCGCCGAGTCCACGGCGGCCGTCTCACCGCAGGAACGGATGGACACCTGGCTGGCCGATTTCGAGGCCGCGCTTGCCGCCCGCGATATCGATCGCGTCGTCGCGAAGTTCGCTACCGATAGCTTCTGGCGCGACCTCGTCTCCTTCACCTGGAACATCAAGACCGTCGAGGGCCGCGAAGGCGTTGCCGACATGCTGGAGAGCCGGCTGGCGGACACCGACCCCTCGGGGTTCCGGACCAGGGAACCTGCCACCGAAGATGGCGGTGTCACCTCGGCGTTCATCGAGTTCGAAACGGCCACCGGACGCGGTACCGGCCATCTCCGTCTCAAAGACGATCAGTGCTGGACCCTGCTGACCGCCATGCAGGAACTCAAGGGCCACGAGGAGCGCAAGGGTGCGACCCGGGTGATGGGCGCGGTGCACGGCAGCGACCCCGACCCGCGGTCGTGGGCGGAGAAGAAGGCCGCCGAAGACGCCGCTCTGGGGTACACGACTCAGCCGTACGCACTGGTCATCGGAGGCGGACAGGGCGGCATCGCCCTGGGCGCCCGGCTGCGCCAACTCGGGGTGCCCGCGATCGTCGTCGACCGCTACGAGCGGCCCGGTGACCAATGGCGCAAGCGGTACAAGTCGCTGTGCCTGCATGACCCGGTCTGGTACGACCACCTGCCGTATCTGCCGTTCCCGCAGAACTGGCCGGTGTTCGCGCCGAAGGACAAGATCGGCGACTGGCTGGAGTTCTACACCCGGGTGATGGAGGTGCCGTACTGGTCGAAGACGACGTGCCTGTCCGCTGTGTTTGACGCGGAGGCCAAGCAGTGGACGGTCGAACTCGACCGCGACGGTGAGCGACTGACGCTGCATCCGACGCAGCTGGTACTAGCCACCGGCATGTCCGGAAAGCCCAGTGTGCCAACCTTGCCCGGCCAGGACATCTTCCGCGGTGATCAGCACCATTCCAGCGCACATCCGGGCCCCGATCAGTACACGGGCAAGCGTGCGGTGGTGATCGGCTCGAACAACTCCGCCCACGATATCTGTAAGGCGCTGTACGAGAATGGCGTTGACGTGACGATGGTGCAGCGCTCGTCGACGCATATCGTCAAATCAGATTCGTTGATGGATCTGGGGTTGGGCGATCTGTATTCGGAGCGCGCAGTGGCTGCGGGGATGACGACGGAAAAGGCAGACCTGACGTTCGCCTCACTGCCGTACCGGATCATGCACGAATTCCAGATCCCGATTTACGACGCGATCCGCGAACGCGATAAGGAGTACTACGCGCGGTTGGAAGCGGCCGGCTTCGAATTGGATTGGGGCGACGATAATTCGGGGCTGTTCATGAAGTACCTGCGCCGCGGGTCGGGCTACTACATCGACGTCGGTGCCTGCGATCTGGTGGCCGACGGCAAAATCAAGTTGGCCCACGGTCAGGTCTCGCAGCTCACCGAGGATTCGGTGGTACTGGCCGACGGCACCGTACTGCCTGCTGATGTGGTGGTCTACGCGACCGGATACGGCTCGATGAACGGCTGGGCCGCCGACCTGATGGGTCAGGAGATCGCCGATAAGGTCGGCAAGGTGTGGGGCCTGGGCTCCGATACGGCCAAGGATCCCGGCCCGTGGGAAGGCGAGCAGCGCAATATGTGGAAGCCCACCCAGCAGGAGAATCTGTGGTTCCACGGTGGCAACCTGCACCAGTCGCGGCACTATTCGCTGTATCTGGCGCTGCAGCTCAAGGCACGACATGAGGGCATCCCGACACCGGTGTACGGCCAACAAGAGGTGCATCATGTGAGTTGATGACGCGCTCACCGCAGCTGACGGGGCTGCCACCGATCGTCGGTGGCAGCCCTTCGGTGTTGATCCTTGGCAATATGCCCAGCGTGCTGTCGCTGGCCGGACAGCAGTACTACGGCAATCCGCGTAACGCGTTCTGGCGGATTGCCGGTGAGCTGTTCGACTTCTCCCCCGATGCGCCATACGGCGAGCGGGTGTCGGCGTTGATCGCGCACGGTGTCGCAGTGTGGGACGTGCTCGCCTCCTGCCGTCGAGTGGGCAGCCTGGATTCGGCGGTGGAACCAGACAGTATGGTGGCCAACGCTTTTGCCGGGCTGTTTGAGCGCTGGCCTGGTATCGAGCGGGTGTATTTCAACGGCGCGGCGGCGGAGACCAATTACCGCCGGCTGGTTGGCGATGTCGGCCCCGTGAGGTACCGATTGCCGTCGACCAGCCCTGCGCACACCATGTCATTCGCAGCCAAGCTGGCAGCGTGGCAGGAGATCGGCACTTAGAGCCGGTCGACGATCTCTTTCGCCTCCCGCAGACCCAGGCCGGTCTGATCGCGCAACAGCTTGATCGCCTGGATCTTTTCGCCCCGCAACGCGAGCTGCGCCACGTCGGCGCTGACGCCTGACTCATTGTGTGTCGCCACCGGCGCCCCGGACTGACCCGCACTACGGGCGGCCCATTCCAGTGCCGCTACGCGACGCTCCAACTCCTCGACACGACGGCGCAGGCCGCCGTCATCGCCGCTATTGCTATCCGAACTTCCGAAGATCCCCACGTGGACATTCTGGCAGCTCAGCTGACCGCCGGGCGCCGATGCGCCCACGGGTGGTCGGCTTCGATCTCGGCGCACAGCGATAGCAGGGTGGCCTCGTCGAAGGGCCGCCCGACAAGTTGAATGGACAGCGGCAAGCCGTGGCGGTCGAGACCCCACGGCACGACCGCGGCCGGCTGGCCCGTCGCATTGAAAATGGCCTGATAGGGCACCCTTGCGGCGATGAGCGCGAGCGTCGCGATGGCCCCGCGTTTGCGATAGGCACCGACCCGCGACGGTCCGGTCGCCGTGCCAGGGGTGATCACCACGTCGACGTCGGCGTAGATGGCTCCCATCCGCGCGGCGATATCAGCCTCGGCATCCCGGATCTTGGCGATCCGACGATCGGAGAACATCCTGCCGATCCTGGCCATCCCGCGGGTGCGCGAATCGAGGCGCTCCGGGTGTGGCAGCGCCCGCACATCGTCGTAGATACCGCGGAAGTAGCGCGGCAGGACGTGGCCGTAGACGGCGGTCAGCGGATAGTCGAAATCACGGACGACAACGTCATGGCCGAGTTCGCGCAGCACCGCGCCGGCCTGATGCACCGCAGCGCGTTGCTCAGCGTCACGGTAGGCCGTCAACGGTGGAGGGACCTTGGTGCTCAACGCAATTCGCAACCTGTTCGGCGGCCGCGAGACCGCCCCGACAAAGCCCCCGTCGGGGCCTGGCATCGTCTTATCGGCCGTCACATCCAAAAACAGCGCGGCATCTTCGACGGTATGGGTCAGCGGTCCGTTGACCGACATCCCGCACCAGGCGTCGTCATGCGGAGCCAACGGAACCCGACCGCGCTGCGGCTTGATCCCGAACAGACCGCACCACGTTGCCGGGATCCGGATCGACCCCGCGCCGTCGGAACCCAGCGCCAGCGAGGCCAACCCAGCGGCCACCGCGGCAGCGCTACCGCCGCTGCTCCCACCGGGCGTGCGGGCGATATCCCACGGATTGTGGGTGGCGCCGAAGCTGACAGATTCGGTGAACGGCCAGATCATCATCTCCGGCACCGCGGTTTTGCCCAGGATCACCGCCCCAGCTTCCCGCAGCAGGCGCACCACCTCGGCGTCCTTGGTGACCGCCGAGCCGTGCGCGGTGCTGCCGTAGGTGGTGGTGGCACCGGCGACGTCGACGTCGTCCTTGATGGCGATCGGAACCCCCAGCAGCGGTAACCGCTCACCGGCGTCGAGGCGCTCCTGCGCGGCACGCGCCTCGGCACGCGCCGAATCGACAAACACCACCCGGTACGCGCGCAACTCCGGATCCAGCCGGGCGATCCGCTCCAGGTAGAGGTCGGTGAGTGCGGGCGCGGTGACCTCGCCGGCAGCCAGCATCCGCCCATGCTCGGCAGCGCCGGCGAACGCCAATTCGATCGAGTCCATGGCCCGCAGCGTATCGCTGGCTCTGGACCGGCGGCCGACGACCGGGGAGCCACGCTACGGTGGCCAGATGTCTTGTGTCTTCTGCGCCATCATCGCCGGCGACGCACCGGCGGTCCGCATCTACGAGGACGACAACTACCTCGCGATCCTCGATATCCGCCCGATCGTCCGCGGCCATACGCTGGTCCTACCCAAGCGGCACACCGTCGACCTGACCGACACCCCCGCAGCGACGGTCGCCGATATGGTGACCATCGGTCAGCGCATCGCGCAAGCGGCCCGCAACTCCGAACTCAAAGCCGACGGCAACAACATCGTCATCAACGACGGTAAAGCCGCATTCCAGAGCGTGTTCCATATCCACCTCCACGTGGCGCCCCGCCAACTCGGCGACAAGCTCTCCTTCGCCAAGGGACTCGTCGTGCGACGCGATCCTGATCGGGAGGCCACCGGCCAAATTCTGCGCGACGCGCTGGCCGCAATCGACGCGGTAAAGGAGTAGGGATGGACCCCCGCGTGCAGAAGCTCGCGCTCAAGGTGTTGAGCGTGCATGACATCATCTACCAACGCAGCGGCGGGTGGATCGGGCATCGGATTCCGTTCGCTCCACCAAACCTGTTGCTGCACAGCGTCGGTGCCAAGACCGGCAAGGCTCGGACGAACACGCTGACCTACGCGTCAGACGGCGGGAACTACCTCATCGTCGCGTCCAATGGCGGCGCCAATCGCTATCCGGGCTGGTATCACAACCTCAAGGCCAATCCCGACGTCGAGATCAACGTCGGGCCCAAGCGGTTTCCAGTGACGGCGCGGATCGTGCTACCGGATGACGCCGACTACGCCCGGCTCTGGAGAATCGCGAACAAGAACAACTCTGATCGCTACGACGGTTACCAGGAGCGCACCGATCGGCCCATCGCGGTGATCGAGCTCAGCCCGCGTTGAGCTAGAAGAGTTCTTTCGACAGGAGTTCCAGCGTCTGCTCGCGGGCAGGCGCTGTCGCCGGATCGGTTCCTCGGTAGGCGGTGCCGACCGGGTTCAGCATCACTTCGTCCACGCCGAAGCGTTCGGCGATGTCACGGACCTGGTCGGCCGCCTCGGCAGGCGCACCGACGATGGATTTGCCAAAACCGGATTCGACGATGGCGCGTTCCTGGGCGGTCAAGCCTTTGGCCTGCGCATCCTCTACCAGGTCGAGCGCGTGCAGCGGCTTACCGGTACGCAGCGCGGCCATCATCTGCAGGTTAGCCAGCAGCAGCGCCTCCGCCTCGTCGCGGGTCGGTGCGACCGAGGCGTTGACCGTCATGAAGGTGACGGGTTCGGCCGCCAGATCGCTGGGCCGGAACTCCGAGCGGTAGGTCGCCAGCGCCTCCTCGGTGCCCTGCCCGGCGAAGTGGTGGGCGAACACGTACGGCAGACCCTTGGCGGCGGCCAGGTGCGCGGAATACATCGACGAGCCCAGCAGCCACACCCGCGGTTCGCTGGCCGCGGCCGGGGTGGCCTTGAGGATGTAATCGGGCCGCATCATCCGAGCCGGAAGCTCGACGCGAACACCGGTGACGCTCATCATCGCCGCGACCTCGTCGAGGTACTGCGGGAACTTGTCGATATCGGTGTCATCCCGGCCAGCGGCGCCGCGCAGCACCATCGACACCACCGGGTCGGAGCCCGGTGCGCGGCCGAGGCCGAGATCGATGCGGCCCGGGGCGGCGGCTTCCAGGAGCGCGAACTGCTCAGCGACGGCCAGCGGGGCGTGGTTGGGCAACATCACCCCGCCGGAGCCGAGCCGGATCTGCGCGGTCTGCGCAGCCAGGTAGGCCAACACCACCGGCGGGCTGGTAGCCGCGACCGCAGGCATGTTGTGGTGCTCGGCCACCCAGTAGCGGGTGAAACCCAGCCGGTCGGCGGTCTGCGCGAGCCGCACGGTGGCGGCCAGCGCACCGGCGGTGGTCTGATCGGTGCGGACGGGGACGAGGTCAAGGACAGAAAGCCGCATAACGTGAGTTAACAGCGTGGCGGCCTGGTTCGTTCCCCGATGCCGGCACGATGGCGGGCATCGGTGAAAATATCGTCGAGCATCGGCGGGGTCAGCCGTCCGGTGAACATGTTCTGTTGGCTGGGGTGATAGCAGCCGACCAGCACCAAACCCGACGGCAGCTCCGCAATGGCGTGGTGGCCGAACTTCGGCTTCGCCCCTGGGGCCAGCTCATCGGCAAGCATCGACAGCGCCACCTGCCAGGCGAAGCCACCGAGCGCGACGACCACCCGCACATCGGGCCGGATCAGTGCCCATTCGGCGGCCAGCCACGGCGAGCACGTCGACCGCTCGGCCGGCGTCGGCTTGTTATCGGGCGGCGCGCAGTGCACCGGTGCGCTGATCCGAATCTTGTTGGCCCGCAAACCGTCCGCGGCGTCGACACTGGTCGGCTGATTGACCAACCCGGCCCGGAACAGCGCGGCGAACAACTGATCGCCCGAGCGATCGCCGGTGAACATCCGACCGGTCCGGTTGGCGCCGTTGGCCGCGGGCGCCAATCCGACGATCAGCAACCGCGGTTTGGGCGCACCCCAACTCGGGACGGGCCGCCCCCAGTAGGGCTGGTCGATGAACGAGCGCCGCTTGACCTCGGCGACCTCCTCCCGCCACGCCACCAGCCGTGGGCAGGCCCGACACACACTGACTTGCGCGTCAAGCTCAGCCACCGACGTGGCCGCACCAGCCAATCGCTGCACCGACGCGGAATCGGCAGCGATCGGCGTCGACGCGGCTGCCGGATCACCGGGCCATCCGGTGCCAGGTGGCACCGGCGATAAAAACCCCTGACCGGTACGCGGGTGCGCAAGCATCAGACCATCGTGCACTGCTACATTTTTCGGCGATAACCCATGGCCAAGAGCAAGCGCGGTCCGCTACTACTGATCCTGTTCGCTGCGTTGATGGCGGGTGCGGGCAATGGGATCTCGATCGTCGCCTTCCCCTGGTTGGTACTGCAGCACAACGGGTCCGCGCTGGACGCCTCGATCGTGGCCATGGCGGGCACGTTGCCGCTGCTCGCGTCGACGCTGATCGCGGGTACCGCGGTCGATATCGTCGGGCGCCGACGCATCTCGATGATCGCCGACGCGTTGTCCGCGCTATCGGTGGCGGGAGTGCCGATCATCGCGATGGCGTATGGCGTGGACGCCGTCAACGTGGCGGTGCTGGCCACGCTGGCGGCGTTCGGCTCGCTGTTCGATCCGGCCGGCCTGACCGCCCGCGAATCGATGCTGCCCGAGGCCGCCACGCGCGCCGGCTGGACCCTGGACCATGCCAACAGCGTCTACGAGGCGATCTTCAACCTGGCCTACATCGTCGGCCCGGGTATCGGTGGCCTGCTGATCGCGACGCTGGGCGGGATCAGCACGATGTGGGTCACGGCGTGCACGTTCGTGCTGTCGATCATCGCCATCGCGACGCTGCGGGTGTTCCGGCTCGAAGGTGCGGGTAAGCCGGACCGCGCCACCCGGCCCGAGGGCGTCTGGTCCGGGATCGTCGAGGGGCTGAGCTTCGTCTGGAACAACAAAGTGCTGCGCACGCTGGCATTCATCGACCTGACCGCGACAGGGCTCTACATGCCGATGGAGAGCGTGCTGTTCCCCAAGTACTTCACCGACCGCAATGAGCCCGCTCACCTGGGTTGGGTACTGATGGCCCTGGCTGTCGGCGGCCTGGTTGGTGCGCTGGGGTACGCCGTGCTGTCGAAATACACCAGGCGGCGCACCGTCATGCTGGTGGCCCTGCTGACGTTGGGGGTGGCGATGACGGTCATCTCGTTCCTGCCGCCGCTGCCCATGATCCTGGGGTTGTGCGCGGTTGTCGGGCTGGTCTACGGGCCCATCGCACCGATCTACAACTACGTCATGCAGACGCGAGCCCCGCAACATCTGCGCGGTCGGGTGGTGGGTGTGATGGGCTCCCTCGCCTACGCCGCCGGACCGCTGGGCCTGATCGTCGCAGGCCCGCTGGCCGATAGCGCCGGGCTCAAAACGACGTTCCTCGCACTGGCCCTGCCGATGCTGTTGCTGGGGCTGGTCGCACTCGGCCTCCCGTCGCTGCGGGAGTTGGACCGGCCCGCGCCGGGCGGCTCGTAGGATCAAAGCGTGGCCCAGATCACCAACGTGGCAGCGCTGACGGCAGAACTCCCCGATGGCACCGTCGTCGTCGACCCGGACATCCTGGCGTCCTACCGCCAGGACCGGGCGTTCGACCCCGATGCTGGCACCCCGCTGGCCGTGGTCCGCCCGCGGCGCACCGAAGAGGTCCAGACCGTATTGCGCTGGGCCAGCGCGCACGGTGTGCCGGTGGTCCCGCGCGGGATGGGCACCGGACTGTCCGGTGGTGCGACCGCAGTCGATGGCGGCATCGTGCTGTCGACGGAGAAAATGCGCGATATCACCGTCGACCCGGTGACACGCACCGCCGTCGCCCAGCCCGGGCTGCTCAACGCCGAGGTGAAGAAGGCCGTCGCCGAGTACGGGCTCTGGTATCCGCCTGACCCGTCGTCGTTCGAGATCTGCAGTATCGGCGGCAATATCGCGACCAATGCCGGCGGACTGTGCTGCGTGAAGTACGGCGTCACGACCGACTATGTGCTGGGCCTACAGGTGGTGCTGGCCGACGGGACCGCGGTGCGCCTCGGTGGACCACGTTTGAAAGATGTTGCGGGACTGAGCTTGACGAAGCTGTTCGTCGGCAGCGAGGGCACCCTGGGGGTGGTCACCGAGGTGACGCTGCGGCTGCTGCCGCCCCAGCACACGCCCAGCACGGTGGTGGCGTCGTTCGCGTCGGTGCGTTCGGCATGCGATGCGGTCGGTGCCGTCACGGCCAAGATCCGCCCGGCCATGCTGGAATTCATGGATGCCGTGGCGGTCAACGCCGTGGAGGACAAGCTCAAGATGGGCCTGGACCGGGGCGCGGCCGCGATGTTGGTGGCCGCCTCCGACGAGCGCGGCGCCAACGGAGCCGAGGACGCCGAATTCATGGCGCAGGTGTTCACCGAATGCGGTGCCACCGAAGTGTTTTCGACCTCCGATCCCGACGAAGGCGAGGCGTTCGTCGCCGCGCGTCGGTTCGCCATCCCCGCGGTCGAGGCCAAGGGGTCGCTGCTGTTGGAGGATGTCGGAGTACCGCTGTCGGCGCTGGCCGACCTGGTGGCCGGTATCGAGAAGCTGGCCGCCGATACCGGACTGATGATCTCGGTGATCGCCCACGCCGGCGACGGCAATACCCATCCGCTGATCGTCTACAACCCCGCCGATGCCGCCGAGACCGAGCGGGCGCAGAAAGCCTTCGGCGACATCATGGATCTCGCGGTCGGCCTCGGCGGCACCATCACCGGCGAGCACGGCGTCGGCCGGTTGAAGAAACCGTGGCTGGCTGGATATCTGGGGCCAGAGGCGATGGAGCTGAACCGACGGATCAAGACCGCACTGGATCCCGCGGGCATCCTGAACCCGGGCGCGATCGTCTGAGCATCGCTCGGTGCGGTTATGCGGCCAGGTGATTCCACCTCGGCGCGAGCTCTGCCCACGGTCCCACCTCGGCGACCTGCCCGTCGACGAGTACCACCACCCGATCAGCCTGTGCCAGCGCCGCCCTCTTGGAGGTGGCGCCGAGCACCGTAGTGCCCCGCGCCCGAAGACTGTTCCACAGCTCCATCTCGGTGGTGGCATCAAGCGCACTTGAAATGTCATCGGCAAGAAGCAGTTCCGGTTCCACGGCCAGCGCCCTGGCCAGTGCCAGCCGCTGGACCTGGCCACCAGAGAGCCGGACACCGCGATGACCGACGACCGCGTCGGCACCGCCAGCCGCCGCGATATCCGAAGCGAGGCACGCGTCGGTCACCGCCCGCGTGAACTCGCGGTCGTGGTCCAGCAGCACGTTCTCGGCGAAGGTTCCCGACAGCACCCGGGGCACCTGTGCCACGTACGCGATCTGACTGGGCCGCAGGAACGTCTGAGGGTCCGCGATATCCGCCCCATTCCAGAGGATTTCGCCGGTGTGGCCCACCAGGCCGCAAAGTGTCGACAGCAGACTCGACTTTCCCGACCCCACCTGGCCGAGTAGCAAGACCAGTTCGCCGACGCTCACGGTGAGGTCGACGCCGGTAACCCCGCGCGTACCGTCATCGTGCACCGCCGTCACATCGCGAAGCTCAATCCGTTGCAACGGAATTCGCGGCGGCGGCGTCGGCCGGGGAGCGGTTCCTGCGATGACGTCGACGCCCGGCGGAACATCCATCAAGTCAGCGCCGCCGGCGAAGCTGCTGGTGACCTGCTGCCACGCGCGAGTTCCTGGCGCCTCGGTGATCACCGCTCCGGCGACACTGCCGAAATAGCCAAATCCGGCGACAGCACCCGAAACCAGAAGCGCCGTAGCGAGATTCCATCCGCCGAGGAGATACATGATCCAGGCCGCGACGAAGCCCACCTGCACCATCACCACCGGCACACCGAAGAGGATCGCCTGGATCCGATGCTCACGCACCGCGGCGCCGACGCGACCGGCATCGACGCGGTCGAGATGCGCGTGCACATCACCCGTGGCGGCCGCGAGCTTGACGGTGCGCACACACTCCAATGCTGAAACCAGCGCCCGGCCGAAGTCAGCACGGGTAGCCGACGCCGCCGTCGCCGACCGTCCAGCCATCGGGCGACCTGCGACCGACGCCACCGCCGCGCCGACCATGACCGCCAACAGGATGGCTCCCGCGATCGCCGACCCGCTGAGCAAGGACGCGATGACCACGGTGACCAGTCCGGCGACGACGTCGTTGCTGCGGTCGGCGTAGTGCAGGAATCTGTCGGCGTCGAGGACCCGCGACACCACCTCACCCGGTGGCGTCCGAACCAGCCGGTGTTGCCGGGTCTGCCTGTCCAGCACCGTCATCCGGATGCGGAGTGAACATGCCGACCACCACGGCACGAACCGGCGAATCGCCAATGCCAGGACCAGTGGCTCCACCCCGATACTGAGCACGACGGCGATGGTCAGCAATATCGACGTGTTGCCCTCCTGCAAGCTCTCGACCAGGTGCCCCCAGGCGAATCCACTGATCGCGCCGGTCGATCCCACCAGTCCGCTC
The DNA here is from genome assembly GCF_965229105.1 of Mycobacterium sp. Lineage (GTDB taxonomy): Bacteria > Actinomycetota > Actinomycetes > Mycobacteriales > Mycobacteriaceae > Mycobacterium. The sequence continues at coordinate 2,267,011 of NZ_OZ245858.1, read as the reverse complement.
ACCATGAACATCGTGGCGCCGAGCAGGCCCCACGACGGATAGGTGCAGACCATGCGGAAGATGCCGCGAGCCAGGCTCGGACCGCCGTCAACGACGGGCGCCTCCGGTGCCGCGCCCTGGCGTCGGGCACCACCGAGCACCGCGTCCTCGCCGGCCGCTTTCTCGTTTTCGACCACCGCGACGTCCTGGCCTCCGGAGGCGTCGAGAAGGCGCCGGAACGGGCCGGGGCGCGACTCAAGCTCCCTGCGCGGACCCCGGTCGATCAGCTGCCCGCCGTCGAGCACGGCAACGTAGTCGGCACGTGTGACAGTCGACAGGCGGTGGGCGATCAGGATTCCGGTGCGACGAGCCAGCAGTCGGTCCGCCGCCCGGATCACCCTGGTCTCGGTGAGCGGATCCATGCGTGCCGTCGCCTCGTCGAGAATGACGATCTGCACGGCGCGGACCAGCAGTCGCGCAAATGCGACGAGTTGTTCCTCCCCCGCCGACAACGTCGTTCCGCCAGGGCCGAGGAGGGTGTCGAGGCCGTCGGGCAGGCTCCCCACCCACTCTGTCAGCTCAAGTTCGGCGACCGCATCCTGCACGCGTTCGCGCGGCACATCGGCGAACAGAGTGATGTTCTCGGCCAGGGATCCGCCCAGGATCTCGGTGCGCTGCGTGACCACCCCCACCGACGCACGCAACTGCTGCAGGTCGAGGTCGAGAACATCCACGCCGCCGATGGTCAACGAGCCAGGCTCGGGATCGACTGCGCGAGAGACCAACGACGCCAGGGTCGACTTGCCCGACCCCGTCCGGCCGACGAGCGCGCAGGTAGTGCCCGCCTTCACGCTCAACTCGATACCGTCGAGTGCGAAAACCCCCTCGGTATAGGCGAAATGCAGATTCTTGAACTCGATATCTGCCGGACCGAGCGGAAATGGCTGTCCACCAATGGGTTCCGACTCGCTGGCGGCCAACTGCCGCAGGCGGATAACGGCGCCCATCCCCGCCTGCAGTTCGGGAAACTGGCGCGCGAGCTGAGATATCCCGCTGACCACGAGAGCGCTGACGAGGAACAGAGTGACCAGCGCAGCGACATCAAGGTGGTCGGCGGTGACCAACGCAACCCCAGCAATGACCACACCACCTAAGAACGCATGCAGCAATCCGCCTGCGCGCAACGTGATCCGAGATTCCACGGCCACGACATCGACCAGGCGTCGTTGCACGTGGCCCGAGAGTTCGGCACACCGCCGAAGTACGTATGCCTGTCCGAGGCTGGTCCGCACGTCATCGCGCGCGGCGATGCCCTCCTCCATGGCGGCGGCGTGATCGGTCCACGCCGCCTCTTCGAGCACCTTGCGATCGCTGAGCTGACGCAGCAGCGGTCGGATGGCCACGATAACCAGTGGGGCGATGACGGGGAAAAGGATCCACGCCGGCCACCACGTCAGGCCCGCGACGATCCACATCGGTACGACGAAGACGACGGTCTGCATCGCCGTCCACAGCTGCGCGCGAACCAGCGATCCCACCTCATGGGTGTCGTCGTCAACGCGGTCCAGAACTTCACCTACGGCCTGTTCGGACAATCGTTCGAGCGGCTGATTCAACGCGGCCGAGAGCAGTTCACCACGCAGTTTGCCCTCCGCCCGGTCGGCGATGACCGCCCAGATCGTGCTCCCCGCCGTATCCAGCAGGGCGGACCCCAGCAGGCACCCGGCAAGGATCGCAATCAAACTCCAGTTGGGGCTGGCGGCCAACCGGCCGACGACGACCGTTCCCACCGCCTGCAGGATGGCGGCGATCACCAAGGCGGCCAGAGCGATACCTGCACCCGGCCTGCGCAATCGGCGCCAGTCCACGGTGCGGTCGAGGTCGTCGCGGTGACGGTCGGTGGCCGCAGTGGTCGGGCTTTCGTACGTCATCGCGTTGTCGTAAGTCATCGTTTTGTGGTCGTCATCGCCTGGCACGGTACACAGCGACGACGGCCGCTTGCACCCCTATTTTCAGCGGACGCTTCCACATGAATTTTTGACGATTCGGCAAACACGACAGCCACTCGCTGTGACACTGACGGGATCAGCGTGGGGGCGCTGTCTGGGGAGGGGGTCCCGTGAAGGCTTCTGTGTCGAAAATTCTGGACGCGCATAAGGCGGCGGTCAGGTCGATTCCGAAGTGGATCGCTTCGAAAACCGGACTGCTGATCGCGATCTACGTCGGCTTTGGCGCTATCGGCGTTCTCGACGAGACAGTGTCGCGAATGCACCTGCCAGGCGGCGTGGCTGGAACCGCGTCGTCCATCGCATCACCGTCGTCCGCGCTGTCCAGTGCTGCCGCTCAGCAGGTCGTGATCGGGTGGAACGACTGGGCTCCATCGGGCCTGCCGGCAGTCATGCCGCTCTGGGGGATGCTAGGTCTATACATGGTCTTCGATCTGCTCTTGATCGCGGTCCCGGTCGCTCTGTTGCTTCGGCGCGCCTGCACGTATGCCGATAGTCGGCTTCTCTCGCTGGGACTGTCGGCCGCCCGAGAAAGCGCCATCCGAGGGCTCCTGAACATTTCCAGAACTACCGCCTACTTTTATCTGGCGTTAGACGCCAGCGAGAATGTGGCGTTGTTTCTCGCGGGGACTTCAACGTCGATCGGTGCGGTGATCGCGACGGGCATACTGTCGATCGGCAAGTGGCTGTTTCTCGGCGCTGCCCTGGTCGGATTGATCATCGGACTTGTCGGAAGGCCGGGCGCGCAACGCCTTCCCGACGATGACTCACGTTCCCTCGCCGCGATCGCCAAAGACCACTGGGAGCCCGTTCGGGCTATGCGAGTTCACCTTGGGGTGGCCGCCTTTCTATTGATTTTCGCCTTGCTGCCCGGCGACCTGGGGCATCAACTCGATGACGCGTTTCTCTATCCGTTCGGCGGCGAGCGGTTCGGGATGGCTGTCAAAACAGTCATTGCCGTTGTCATCCTGGTCGCCGCGATGGCGCTGACCGCGCGGGCGTGCCTAGCCGAATACCGCGCGGAGCACACCGCTCACGTCTGGCCTCCCGCTACGGTGCACTGTCAATTGGTGGCAGGGTCCCTGGTGGCCATCATCGGCGGTATCGCGCTGTGGCAACGGTGGCCAGTTGGGGTGGCGCTGTTGGTACCTGGCGCCATGCTCGCGCTGCTCGCCCTGATCAGCTACTGGCCGAAGACCACCCGCGACTACAACGCCTCCGACCGCCCTGCTCAGGAGTCCCAAGAATCAGCACTATCCGCGGTCTACCTCCTGCCAATGCTCGCGATCGCGTTGGCAGTGACTCCGCTGGTGGTTCTCACCGCGCTGGCGGTGCGAAATGGCATACGCCTGTTGACGATCTACAAACTCGGATACGGGCTTGGCCTTCTAGTCGTGTTCCCGGTGATCGCGACATATGTAGGGTGGGTCGTGGTGACACTCGCCCAATTGGACCCTCCGCTCTGGCAGCGCTTTACACAGCGGGCGTCTCGGTGGAGATGGATTCCAACCTGGTACCGGCGATTTGCTGCTCGTCTGTCTGGGAGCAAGATCTTTCTCCCGGCCGCACTCGCGAGCCTCTCGCTTGCTGTCTTCGTATTCTTCGCTTGGTCGGTTCAACTCAGCGGAACCTGGCTCGGCCCTTGGGGACTCGTCTTCGCCTTCTCTTCCGCCATTCTGCTGGCGGCCACCGCATTGGTCCTATTGAGCAACCGGATTCCCAATTGGCCCGTGCTGGCCATCCTGGGATTTCGGCGGGCGCCCCTCATCCTCGCAGTCGTGCTGTGCTCCATCGTGGCATCCACGCTCGATGACCACACCAACTACCACAACACGCGACTGACCAACGACGCCAAACACTCGGAGCTGCAACTCAAGGACGCGCTCGGAGAATGGTCGAAGAACCCTGCGCTCGGCAGACCAACCGGCAAGCCGGTACCGCTGGTGTTCGTGGCGTCAGCGGGAGGGGGAATTCGCGCGGCGTACTGGACTGCGTTGGTGCTGGGATGCATCATCCCCGGGGAAGGTGATTACCCCCGTCCAGGAGGACTCCCGAAGGAGGCGACGTCCTGCGAGAAGTCAAAGATGTCCAAGGACAGCATCTTCCTAGCCAGCGGCATCTCGGGCGGCAGTCTCGGTCTTGCTGCGACACAGGCCATTCCCAACCGCAAAGACCGGCTTGAGGCACTCAAGTTCGACTTTCTCGCGCCGACAATCGCGGCGATGGCGTTTCGCGATCTACCCAATTCGCTGCTCCGAGTGAATATTTCCGGCCAGGACAGGGCGGCGGCCCTCGAAGTTGCGTGGGAGAACGCTGCGAAGGTCAACAATGGCGATCTGACGCCCGACATGACCAACAGTGCTTACCGGAGCGACGGCAGGCCGAAATTTCCGCTGTTACTTCTGAACGGAACGTCGGTTACAGATGGGTGCAGAGTCGCCGTCTCGACCCTCGACCTGGCGAGGCCGACCAACGCGAGCAGCACTGGAGACAATCCAGGAGCCGAAAACTGTCTCGCTCTCGACGAAGAGCAGTTCAGTGATGCGAACGCATTCAAGCCAGCGCTCGCGGCCACCAAGGATGCTTTTGACAACACCTGCACGCCAACCGATCCCGCCGCCAAGGACATCAGACTGTCTACTGCGGCGTTGCTGAGTGCCCGATTCCCCTACGTCTCCCCAACCGGGGGTCTGTTCTCGTGTAATGATGACAGCGGGACGTTCGACCTCGATGGCGGCCTTATCGACTCATCGGCCGCCGGGCCGATTGCGCAAATGTGGCCCGATATCGCCAATTGGCTCAGTAGCCAATCGGCTTGCTACTCACCCAAACTCATCATCATCGACAACGGGTACCAAAGCCAGACCGAAGCCGAACCGCCGGCCCGGCCGCTGGAACTCGTCGCACCCCTGACCGCGTCGGGGGCCATCAGCGGCGCCAGAAGCGCGGCCGCGCGGCAAGCGGCCGCGTTGGCATTCCAGAAGTCCTTCCAAGGAAAAGCCCTGGGCAAGAATTGCCCGACGGCACCGACGGTGGAGGGTTGGACGTCTCCGAACGTGGTGGATTTCTACCCGGTTGCCACACCCGGCATCGAAGCACCCCTCGGGTGGACGCTGTCGTACTACTCGCAGACCTCGCTCGAGAATCAGCTGGGCAGAAATGCGAACCAGTGCTACGCGGAGATCGTGGCGCAATGGTTCACCGCCGAGACCGCGGAGCCCCAGATCTGCAAGAAGAGGGATTCCGAGCCTGTGAAATAACTGGCGCACTCGGCCTCAAAGGTTGACAGATATACACATCTGTCGTATTCATAAGACATGACAGCGGCAGTGTCTCACTCCGTACCGGCGAAGTTTCGGCTGGCAACCGCCGACACCTGGGCCGAACCCTGGCCGATGTACCAGGCGCTACGCGATCGCGATCCCGTGCACCACGTGATCCCCATTGAGCATCCCGATCAGGACTACTACGTGCTCTCGCGGCACAGCGATATCTTCAACGCAGCGCGCGACCACCAGACCTTCTCCTCAGCCCAGGGCCTCACCGTCAACTACGGCGAGCTGGAAATGATTGGGCTGCAAGATAACCCACCGATGGTGATGCAGGATCCGCCGGTGCACACCGAATTTCGCAAGCTCGTCTCGCGTGGCTTTACCCCGCGCCAGGTGCAAGCCGTCGAACCCAAGGTGCGCGATTTCGTCGTCGAGCGCATCGAAGCGTTACGTGCCAACGGCGGCGGTGACATCGTCGCCGAGCTGTTCAAACCTCTGCCGTCGATGGTCGTCGCGCACTATCTCGGTGTGCCGGAACAGGACCGCGCCCAGTTCGACGGCTGGACCGACGCGATCGTCGCCGCGAACACCGCCGAGGGCGGAATAGCGGGCGCGCTGGCCACCCTCGGTGACGCGGTGGGATCGATGATGGGGTACTTCGCCGAACTCATCGAGCGGCGGCGACTCGACCCAGCGGACGACACCATCTCGCATCTGGTGGCCGCAGGCGTCGGAGCCGACGGCGACATCGCGGGCACCCTGTCGGTACTGGCCTTCACCTTCACCATGGTCACCGGCGGTAACGACACCAGCACCGGGATGCTGGGCGGTTCGGTCGAATACCTGCACCGTCACCCCGAGCAACGTCGGTTACTGGCCGAAAACCCGGATTTGATAACGGATTCCATCGACGAGTTCCTGCGGGTGACCTCACCCGTGCAGGGCCTGGCCCGGACCGTCACCCGCGACGTCACCATCGGTGACACCACCATCCCCGCGGGTCGGCGCGTGCTGTTGCTCTATGGCTCGGCCAACCGTGACGAACGGCAGTACGGCCCGGACGCCGGTGAGCTCGACGTGACGCGGCGGCCGCGCAACATCCTGACCTTCAGCCACGGCGCGCACCACTGTCTGGGTGCCGCAGCGGCGCGCATGCAATCGCGGGTGGCACTGACCGAATTGCTGGCCCGTTGCCCCGACTTCGAGGTCGACGAGTCCGGAATCGTCTGGGCCGGTGGCAGTTACGTACGTAGGCCGCTGTCGGTGCCGTTCGAGGTGCGGTCCTGATGGCGGGTAACGACTGGCTCGGTCAGCGGCGCAGCGAAGTCGCGGCCGACCGGATCCTCGACGCCGCAGGTGAGCTGTTCGCCGAACTGCGCCCCGGTTCGGTGGGCATGCACGAGATCGCCAAGGCCGCCGGGTGTTCCAGAGCCACGCTGTACCGGTACTTCGAGAACCGCGAGGCGCTGCACACCGCCTACGTACACCGGGAGGCCTACGCGTTGCACCACCGACTGCTTGAGCGGATCGCCGATATCAGCGATTCGCGGGAGCGGTTGATCGCCGGTTTCCTCACCTCCTTGGAGCTGGTCCGGCAGAGCCCGGCACTGCAGTCGTGGTTCGCCACCAGCGATGCCCCGATCGGCGCGGAGATCGCCGAGCAGTCTGATGTGATCAAGGCGATGGGCTCGGCATTCGTGGTATCGCTTGGCCCGCATGATGATCCAGTCGCCGTCGACCGCAAGGCCCGCTGGTTGGTCCGGATACTGACCTCGCTGCTGATCTTCCCAGGCCGCGACGCCGATGACGAGCGCGCGATGGTCGAGGAGTTTCTGGTGCCGACCATCGCATCGACCCGCACGCGCTAGGCAGACCAGTACGCCTGTGCCTTAAGGGCTCTGCGGGGAATCCCGAAATCCTCGCGCAGCACCTTGGCTACCGTGCGGGTGGTCCGGTTATCCGACGCCACCCACCCGAAGTGATCGTGTGCGTCGAATGCCGACGAGCGCACCGCCTCGACCAGCGCCTCGCCGGCATTCTTGCGATCGACCCAAACGATGCCGGTGTCGCGGGCGACCGGCAGGTCCCGGTCCCCATCGTGGGCCGCCTCCAAGAACACCCGAGCGGGCGCATCACCGATGGCCGCCAGCAGTGAATTGATCGCAGGCAGTGACGCGGTGTCGCCGACGATGACGTACCCGGCCGGTGCCGGGCTCGGCAGGGAGAAGCTGCTGCCAAGCACCGTGACCTCAAGGGTGTCGCCCTCGCGTGCGCTCGCGGCCCAGCGGGCGGCCAACCCGTCATGGATGGCGAAGTCGATATCGACGGTTCCGGCCGCGGCGTCGGGGTTGACCAACGTGTACCCACGCTGATGCGCCGCATCCCCGTCGGGGAACCAACCCCGCACCCACATCGTCGGATGCACCGTGCGCTCGGCCAGGAGCAGGCCGGAATCGAAGTGCAACCGCAGATAGTGCGGGCTGATCTCGGTGCGTCCGGTGAGCGTCAATTCGTAGTCGCCGCCGCGGAACAGCTTGACCAGTGCGCCCTGGAGTCCTCGTGATGCCTTACCGTCGGTCATGCAAGTTAGGCTACCCTAAGTCGCGACCGTACGGTCAGCTCCGCACCCGGGTGAAGCGATGCAACAGCCACGCCAACGGCACGGTGAGAACCATCGTCGCGACGAACAGCGCTCCGGGCGAGCCGGTGTACACCGGTTGGCGCAGCACCTTGATCATGGCGATCTCCATGACCACCAGGTGGATCAGGAAGATCTCGTAGGAAATCTCACCGAGCCACACCATCGGTCGAGTCGCAAGCACGCGCGCATACCAACCCCGGTCCCCCAGCGCCAGCGGGGCAATCAGCAAGGTGGCCATAAACGCATAGAAGGCGGCCTTGACCAGCGCCTCCGACGCCGCTTGCGGTGAGGTGGTCGGCTCACCGGCGATCGGGGTCGACGCGATCAAATAACTGACCACCACCACCGGGATAGCCAACAATGCGTAGCAGCGCACCCCCATCGGCTGCAGCACCGCAAGCAACATCCCACCGAGGAACCACAACAGATACGTCGGCAGCCACAGCCGCGCACCGTCGGGCAGCCAGGAAGTCCAGTGCACCAACACTATCCACGCCGGGGTGATCAACGCCAGCGCGGCAATCCCGACGATCAACCGCACTGGATGCCAGCGCCGCCTGCACAACACCACCAGCAGCAGATACGCCAGCAGCGGCAATGCCACGTAGAACGACGCCTCGACCGCCAGGCTCCACATCTGCGTAAGTCCTTGGTGCAGATAGGAATACATGTATTGATCGGTATAGATCTGCGTCAAGGTGATATTTCGTAACAACCCGATCCAGGTATGGCCGGGATTGGGCAGCGCTATCCGGAAGTGATAGATGACGTAACAGGCCAGAACCGTGACGATGTAGGCCGGCATGATGCGGCGTACCCGATGCCAGGCGTAACGCCGGACCGACGGCGAAGGCCCGCCGGTGACGGCGGCCTGCACCCATGGCCGAAAGAGCAGAAAGCCTGACAAAACAAAGAACAGCGGCACACCCAGTTCCATGCGCGAGTAGATGAGGCCGATATAACCGTGGGTGTATTTACCGGTCGTATACGCGGCATGGGTGGCGACGACGAGGATCGCGGCGACCGCGCGAATGCCGGTAAGGGAACTGACCCGGTCCTTGGTGGAGACCTGCTCGAGTCCGCCCTGGGCATCCTGCGCCGTCGGCAACGTCATTCTTACGTCGCTACTGCTTGTACGGTTTCTTCGGCTTCTTCCCCGGCTTGGTACCGCGTTGGAACTGCGGACGGGCCGGCGAACCATCAGGCTGGAGATTGATCAAAATGCCCTGAATGCGGGTTCTCTCAAGGTTTTTCAACGTCTGCGGCGACAACTTCTCCGGAAGCTCGACCAGAGAATGGTCGGGCCGGATGGTGATGTGGCCGAAATCGCTGCGGTGCAGCCCGCCTTCGTTGGCGATAGCGCCGACGATCGCGCCCGGCATCACCTTGTGCCGCTTGCCGACATCGATCCGGTAGGTTGCGAACCCCTCGCCGGGCTGGCGCGTTGGCCGCTCGGGGCGATCGGGACGGTCTGGACGGTCGTCGAAGCTGCGTTGATGCTGCGGCGGTTCGGGCGCCATCAGGAACGCCTCACCGTCGCGGGACTGCGCAGCGAGTGCGGCCGCGATATCGACCAGCGGGACGTCGTTTTCGCGCTCGTAGTCCTCGATCATCCGGCGGAACATCTCGACCCCGGGTGCGCCGAGCGCATCAGTGATCGAATCGCGGAACTTCGACACCCGCTGGGCGTTGACATCGTCGACGCTGGGCAACTGTGCTTCGGTCAGTTTGAGCCGGGTCGCCCTTTCAATTGCCTTGAGCATGTGGCGTTCCCGCGGCGAGACGAACAGCAGCGCCTTACCGGATCGCCCGGCGCGGCCGGTGCGGCCGATGCGGTGCACGTAGGACTCGGTGTCATGCGGGATGTCGTAGTTCAGCACATGCGAGATGCGCTCGACGTCAAGACCACGGGCCGCGACATCGGTGGCGACCAGGATGTCGATGGTGCCGTTCTTGAGCGAGGCGATGGTGCGCTCACGCTGCGACTGGTTGATATCACCGTTGATCGCGGCCGCGTTGAAACCACGCGACCGCAGCCGTTCGGCCACCTCTTCGGTGGCCTGTTTGGTGCGGACGAACACGATCATCGCCTCAAATTCCTCGACCTCGAGGAACCGGGTCAGCGCGTCCATCTTGCGGGGACCGGCGACCTGGATGTAGCTCTGCGTGATGTTTTCGGCCGTGGCGGTTTTCGACTCGACCTTGACTTCGACGGCGTCGTGCAGGTACTTGGTGGTGATCTTGCGAATGGCGCCGGGCATGGTCGCCGAGAACAACGCGACCTGCTTGTATTCGGGGGTGTCGCGCAGAATGCGTTCGACATCCTCGGCGAAGCCCATCTGCAGCATCTCGTCGGCTTCGTCGAGCACCAGATAGTCCAGCCGGGTCAGATCAAGAGTGCCGCGTTCGAGGTGGTCGATCACCCGGCCGGGTGTGCCGACCACGATCTGCGCGCCGCGTTTGAGGCCGGCCAGCTGTACGACGTAGGACTGGCCGCCGTAGATCGGCAACACGTTGACCCGCGGCAGCTTGGCGCCGTAGCGGCCGAATGCCTCCGCGACCTGCAACGCCAGCTCCCTGGTGGGTGCCAGCACCAGCGCCTGGGTGGCCTTGCTGGTGGTGTCGATCTTGGACAGGATCGGGATCGCGAAGGCCGCGGTCTTACCGGTGCCGGTCTGGGCCAGCCCGACGACATCGGAGCCCGCCATCAGCGCGGGAATGGTGGCCGCCTGGATCGCCGACGGGGATTCATAGCCCAGCTCGACGACCGCTTGCAGCACCGACGGATGGATATTCAGGTCCGCGAACGTCACATCGGGCGTCGGCGGCGTATCGGTCTGGTCCGAGTCTGGGAACGTCATAGCCGCCTCAGTCTAATGCCCCAACCCGGCCATGCCTGACCAGCACATCACCGCCAAGCCGGTAGCCTGCCCGGTGTGTTCGCGATGACCGTTCGGCGGGTCGCCGGTGCCGCCGGCGCGGTGTCGTGTGCGGTCAGTCTGGCGGCGTGCGGCTCGGGCGATTCGACGGTTTCCAAAACTCCCGAGGCGACCACGAGCGCGGCGTCGAGCCCGGCAGCGCCACCTGGACCGTCACCGACAGTCGAACCGCCGCCCACCGCTGCCCCGCCACCGGAACCGACCACCCCGCCACCGCCGGATCCATGTGCGGTCAACCTGGCTGCCCCGGCGATAGCTCAGGCGGTATCGACGTTGCCGCGCGATCTTCGCAGCAATCAGGCCTGGAACCCGGAACCAATCGCCGGGAACTACAACGAATGCGCGCCACTGTCCGCGGTGATCATCAAGGCCAACACCAACGCCGATAACCCCAGCACCCGGGCAGTTCTGTTCCACCTCGGCAAGTACATCCCGTCCGGTGTGCCCGACACATTCGGGTTCAACGGGATCGACACCTCCCAAAGCACCGGCGACACCGTCGCACTGCAGTACTCCAGCGGCATCGGTCTGGACAGCGTGGTCAGGTTCCACTGGAACGGCAACGGGGTCGAATTGATCGGGAACACCCCCACCCGCTGACGGGTCGGCGCTGTCCGAGTGTCGCCCTACAGTGGCTGCTGTGTTCGTGACGGGGGATCAAGAGGGCAGCGTCATCTACAGCGCCTCCGACCTCGCTGCGGCGGCGCGCTGCGAATATTCGCTGCTGCGGGCCTTCGATGCCAAGCTGGGTCGTAGTCAGGCAGTCCCGGTCGCCGACGAGCTGCTGGAGCGCACAGCCACCCTCGGCGACGAGCACGAAAGCCGGGCTCTTGATGATCTGCGCGGCCAGTTCGGCGATGAGATCACCACCATCGGCCGTCCCCAGTACACCGTGGCCGGCCTGACGGCGGCCGCGGAGCAGACCATGCGGGCCGTGCGCGACGGCGCAAAGGTCATCTACCAGGCCGCGATGTTCGACGGCCGGTTCGCCGGTTTCGCCGACTTCCTGGTCGCCGACGACGGCCGCTACCGGGTGGTCGACACCAAACTGGCGCGCTCGGCGAAGGTCGAGGCGCTGCTGCAGCTCGCCGCCTACGCCGACGCGTTGAGCCGGGCGGGCATCCCCGTGGCGCCCGAGGCTGAGCTGATCTTCGGCGATCGCACCTGCGCCCGTTACCGACTCGACGAGTTGATCCCCGCCTACCTGCCGCGGCGGGCCGAACTTCAGCGCCTGCTGGACCGCCATCACGCCGGCGGGTCCGCGGTGAGCTGGGAGGACGAGGACATCCGGGCCTGTTTCCGCTGCCCGGAATGCGTGGTCAAGGTTCGCGAATACGACGACCTGCTGCTGGTCGCCGGGATGCGGGTCAGCCAGCGGGCCCGGCTGATCGATGCGGGTATCACCACCGCGCACGCGTTGGCCGAGCACACCGGCGCCGTAGCGCAACTCTCCACCAGGACGGTCACCACGTTGGCGGCCCAAGCCCGGCTGCAGGTCTCCGATCGCGTGAACGGTAAGCCGCCCTATGAGCTGATCGACGCGCAGCCGCTGATGGTCCTGCCGGACGCCGATAAGGGCGATCTGTTCTTCGATTTCGAAGGCGACCCGCTGTGGACGGTCGGCGGCACCCAGTGGGGCTTGGAATACCTGTGGGGCGTGCTGACCATCACTGACGATTTCTATCCTTTCTGGGCGCACGACCGGGCCAGCGAGCGCCAGGCGCTGGTCGATTTTCTGACCATGGTGCGCAAGCGGCTCAAGCGCTACCCCGGCATGCACATCTACCATTACGCCGCCTACGAGAAGAGCACCCTGCTGCGGCTGGCCGGCCGCTACGGCGTCGGCGAAAAAGATGTCGACGATATGCTGCGCAACGGCACGCTCGTCGACCTGTATCCGTTGGTACGCAAGAGCATTCGGGTGGGCAGCGCGAACTACAGCATCAAATCGCTGGAGCCGCTGTACATGGGTAACGAACTACGCGACGGTGAGGTGACCACGGCCACCGACTCCATCACCGAATATGCCCGTTACTGCCAGCTGCGCGACGAGGGCCGCGACGACGAAGCAGCCAAGGTGCTCAAGGATATCGAGGACTACAACCGCTACGACTGCCGTTCGACGCGTCGCCTTCGTGATTGGTTGATGGCCCGCGCGATCGAATCTGGGGTACCGCCGCGCGGTCCGCAACTTCTGCGCCGCGGTATCGATGATGAACCAGCCGAGCCCAGCGACCAGCTCGAGCGCAGACTGCTGAAGTTCGCCGGTGACGGTGTCGAGGAGCGCACTGCCGAACAGTCCGCCGTCGCGATGGTGGCCGCCGCCAGGGGTTTCCACCAGCGGGAGGACAAGCCGTTCTGGTGGGGCCACTTCGACCGCGTCAACAACCCCGTCGACGAATGGTCCGACAACAGCGACGTTTTCATCGCCGAGCGGGCCGAGATCGTCGAGGACTGGCACCAACCTCCCAGGGCGAGAAAGCCCCAGCGACATGTCCGGCTCATCGGTGAGCTCGCGAACGGCGATCTCGCGAAGGAGATGTACGCGCTCTATGACCCACCCGCGCCGGCCAGCCTCGCCGATGATCCGGATCGGCGGGCATTCGGTTCGGTGACGGTGGCCAGCTGCGATAATCCCGAGGCGCCCACCGAGGTGATCATCGTCGAGAAGCAGTCCGCAGAGGGGGTTTTCGACCAGACCCCGTTCGCGCTGACCCCTGGGCCGCCGATCAACACCAAACCGTTGCAGGAGTCCATCGCCGACACCGCCCGCGATATCGCCGCCGGGCTGCCGAACCTACCCGCCGACGCGGTGGTGGACATCTTATTGCGGCGGGCCCCACGCCTGACCGGTGCCGGCCCACTCCCCCGCAGCGGCGACGTCGCCGACGATATCGCCCAAGCACTGCTGCGCCTCGACTCGTCCTACGTCGCCGTGCACGGGCCGCCGGGCACGGGCAAGACGTTCACCTCGGCGAAGGTCATCGAACGTCTGGTCAACAAGCACCATTGGCGGATCGGCATCGTCGCGCAATCGCATGCGGTGGTGGAGAACCTGTTCCGCGATGTCCTCAAAGCCGGCGTCGACGGTGAGCGCGTCGCCAAGAAGCTCAATACCGTCAATGGTGGTTGGACCGATGTGAACAACGCCGGATTCGCCGGATTCATCGCCGACCACGATGGTTGTGTGGTCGGTGGCACGGGTTGGGACTTCGCCAACGCCAACAAGATTCCGCGGCGAGCGCTTGACCTGTTGGTCATCGAAGAGGCCGGGCAGTACAGCCTGGCCAACACCATCGCGGTGGCTCCCGCGGCCCGAAACCTGCTACTGCTCGGCGATCCGCAGCAGCTACCCCAAGTCAGCCAGGGCACCCATCCAGAGCCGGTGGCCACCTCGGCGCTGGGCTGGTTGGTCGACGGCGGCCATACCCTGCCGCCGCACCTCGGCTACTTCCTGGAGCGCTCCTACCGGATGCACCCGTCGGTATGCGCGGCGGTCTCCAAGCTCTCCTATGACGGGCGGCTTCATTCCCACGAGGCAGTCACCGCGGCCCGTCGCCTACACGGCTACCCCGCCGGTGTGCAGCTGATGACGGTGGCACATAACGGAAACTCCACCGACAGCCCAGAAGAAGCGGCGGCCATCGTCACCGAGATCACCCGCCTGCTGCAGATGCAGTGGTCCGACGAAAAAGGCACCCGCCCGCTGACGGCCGCGGACGTCCTGGTGGTCACGCCCTACAACGCACAGGTGGTGATGCTGCGACGACATCTCGACGCGGCGGGGTTGACCGATGTCCCGGCGGGGACGGTCGACAAATTCCAGGGCCAGCAGGCAGCGGTGGTGTTCATCTCGATGACGGCTTCCTCCAGCGATGACGTACCCCGCGGAATTTCGTTCCTACTCAACAGGAATCGGCTCAACGTGGCCGCCAGCCGGGCGAAGTATGCCGCCGTCATCGTGCGATCGCCCCTGCTGACCGAATACCTGCCCAGCACGCCGGACGGGCTGATCGACCTCGGCGCGTTCCTGTCACTGACCGATCCGGTGCTGGTAGCGCCGAGTTAGTCGTGCGACGGCGACGAATGCCTGCCGTAGCTGGGCACATCGTCGGGGTCTTCGCGATAGTGCCTGGCCCGGCGCTGCGCGGCCGGCGGTTCTTCGGACAGTTCGTGCCTGGCTCGCCGGCCGTTCGACGGCGCAGACGATTCACCGTATCCCCGTTGCCGCTCAAAGAGATCGGCGAAACTATCGGACAGACTGTCGATACTGTGGGCCAGCCGGTCAAAGCCGTCGATCTCGGGTTCAGCCTGAGACTCGGCCGCAGGTGCAGGCTCCGGCGCGACTGCGGGAGGCGGCGCGACGGGGCGGAACGTCTCTTGGGCGTCAACATGAAATCCGTTGTGCGCGAAGCCGATCGGCTCAACCGCCGACGTATCATCGGCCAGCAGGGAATGCCAGGTCTCGACCGGCGCACTGTGCCACGCTTCGGCGGGCGCCGGCCGTGGATGCTCAACCCGGATCGGTAACGGCGCGGTGTCCCCATCACCGTCGCCGCCGCCGAAAAAAGGCGCCGGCTCTTCGACGTAGTCAACGTCCAGCACGAGTTCAGGTGCGGGTTCTGGTTCTGGTTCTGGTTCTCGGATGACGCGGTACTCGACGTAGCCGTCGTCATCGTCGACATATCCGTCCGAGAAGCTGTCGTCGTAACTGTCTTCATCACCGTCGGCGTAGCCGCGGACGATCGGGATGACCTCGGTGCGGTCCCGGTCGAACTCGGTGAACGTCGTCCGGTCGCTGAGGCGGGCCGGTGCCACCTTGACGGGCTTGCGGTCGAAACCTTTCAGGAACAGTGCCGCAACCACACCGAACAGTGCGACGAACGCCGGTAGCAGCACAGCCTGGGACAGCGCCGAGGAGAACGGGGCATGGAGGAACGCAGGCAGCTGTGTCACCGCGACCTCGCCGCCTGCCCCCGCCTGCCCACCGGGCATTTCCGCACTGATGCGGGAGGTCATGAACGCTGCCATACCAGCGCTGCCCAGCACCGACCCGACCTGCCGGGTGGCATTGAAGACGCCAGACCCGGCGCCGGCCAGGTGCGAGGGCAGATTGCGGGTGGCGGTCGCAGCCAGCGGCGCGAAGATGAATGCCATTCCGACGCCCATCGCCGTCAGCGGAAGCACCAGGCGCCAGATCGGTGTCGTCGGCGTCATCTCGATCGACAGCCACGTCAGCGCGATGGCCAGTGTCGAAAAGCCAAAGCCGATGATGGGACCCGGATGGGCCCGGTCGACCAATTTTCCGACGAAGGGTGCCGGCACACCGCTGGCGATGGCCATCGGTGCGGTCAGCAGCGCCGCCCGGGTCGGAGTCAGCCCGCAGACGGCTTGCGCGTAGAACATCACCGGCACGATCAGCGCGACGATCGCAAATCCGATGACCGCCGTCCCGACGTTCGCGAGGCTGAAATCGCGGTCCCGGAAGATTCGCAGCGGGATCAGTGGCTCGCGTTTATTGACCGCCTGCCAGTAGATGAACACGGCCATCATCGCGATACCGCCGATGATCATCGCCCAGATCCACAGCGCCCAGCCGTGCGATTGGCCTTCCTGCAGAGCGAAGACCACCAGGAACATCGCGACGCCGGACAGGGCGACACCTAACCAGTCGAAATGGTGTTTGTTGGTCGGCAACACCGGGATCAGCCGCACGGCCAGCACGAGACCGATGATCCCGATCGGCACGTTGACAAAGAAGATCCACTGCCAGCCCAGGTGATCGACGAGGACGCCGCCGGCCAGCGGTCCCACCAGCGTCGCGACGCCAGCGGTGGCACCCCAGACGCTCATTGCAACGCCCCGGCGCTCCGGCGGGAAGATCCGGGTGATCGTCGAGAGGGTCTGCGGAGTCAGCAGCGCAGCGCCGATGCCCTGCACGACGCGGGCGGCGATCAACATTTCGATGGAACCCGACAGCCCACACCACAGCGAGGCGAGGGTGAACACCGACAGCCCGACGATGTAGAGGTTCTTCGGGCCGAATCGGTCCCCGAGACGACCCGCGACCAGCAGCGGCACGGCGTAGGCCAGCAGGTACGCGCTGGTCACCCAGATGATCGCGTCGTAGTCGGTCTGCAGCTTGTCCATGATGGTCGGATTGGCGACCGACACGATGGTCGAGTCGACCAGGATCATGAAGAAGCCGACCAGCATGGCCCATAGGGCATTCCACGGATTCAACGGTGTCCCACCGGCGCCGGAGTCCTGCACAGACGATTTCTTGGCCGTCTTGCTACCTGGTTTGACCTGCGCTTTTTTGGGGCCCGAACCGGCCCGCCCCGCAGCCGAAGTGGGCGGCCTTCGCTTGGGAGCGCTCATATCGCCACCTGATAGGGCACGCGGGCTTCTCCTCGTCATCAGGCCCGATCGTCAGGATCGGGGCGGCCCGCCCGCCCCGAACCAGGCCGCAATTCCGGGCCGACTGATCTACTCGGGTCCACTCGGATCCCACCCCGGATATGCCGGGCCGACGATACGGACTCCTTTTCCGGGCCACAAGCTGACGGCCTGGACTTCTTTGAAGACATGGACTTCTTTGCAGGGGGATGCAGATCTATGCAGGTTCGGCGAGGAGGTTGTCCGTGGCAGGCGCCGGGTCGGTGCCCGTCGTGCGCACCGATAGCAGCAAGACCAAGGCGATGGCGCTGCAGACCGCCATCACCAGGGCCAGGGCACTCTCGTCATTGCCCAGGACCCCGACCAACGGGGCGACGGCGGCGCCGAGTCCGAACTGCGCGGCGCCCAGTAGTGCCGCCGCGGTACCCGCGGCTTCTTGATGCCGGGACAGCGCCACCGCGGGCGCGTTGGGAATGACGAAACCCATCGCCCCGAGGATGACCCACACCGGGGTAAGGAAGCCGTACAAGCCGCCGGTATGCGTCTCGGTGATGGCGACGAACACCACGCCGGCCACCAGAGCCGCGACCAACGCCCACAGCACGATCCGCTGCGGAGAAAACCACTTCAGCAGCACGACATTGAATTGGGTCGCCCCGATCAGCGCGATCGCACCGGCACTGAACACCACGGCGAAGCTCTGCTGGCTCAGTCCGTAGTGACCCTGCAGCACGAACGCGGCACCGGCGATATAGGCGAAGAGCCCCGCCATGCCCAGCGCACCGACCAGTACCAGGATGACGAATTTCACGTCCCGCAACAGTTCGCCGTAGGTGCGCAGGATCCCGCGCACCTGCAGCGGTCGGCGATGCGACGGCGGCAGCGTCTCCGGTAGCGCCAGCGCGGCCATGATCAGCAGCAATCCAGCCAATACCACCAACACGGCGAACACCCAGTGCCACGAGAGTTTGAGCAGGACCACTGCCCCCAGCGACGGCGCCAGCACCGGTACCACGCCCAACACCAGCATCAGCCGCGACAGTATGGTCGCCGCGGCCGACTCGGCGTACAGATCGCCGACCACGGCGATGGCGACCACCATCCCGGCCGCCGCCCCCATGCCTTGGAGTCCTCTGGCGATACTGAGCAATTCGATGTTCGGCGCCAGCAGGCACAGCAACGACGCGACCATGTGCAGCACGATGCCGGCCATCAATGGGCGACGGCGCCCCAGCGAATCCGATAGCGGCCCGACCACCAACTGACCGATCGCGAGCCCGGCCAGCGTTCCCGTCAGCGTCAACTGCGCCACCGACGAGGTCACCGACAAGTCGTCGGCGATATTCGGCAGCGCCGGCAGATACATATCGATGGTCAATGGGCCCAGCGCCAACAACGCGCCGAGGACGACCGTCATTTTCATCCGGCTGGGAGTGCCCGGCGCAGCCACGAGCGGTGCCTCAAGCGAATCGTGCGCAGCATTGTTCGCTGCCGGTGAACCCAAGGCCATGCCCCAGGTCAGCACGTGGAGCGGCAAAATTCTTCCCGAGGCGACAGACCGTGACCGGAGTCACTCTCCGGGCACCGATTGAAGCCACCGTTCGTTGCTTGTTCGCTAGCCTGACAGGGCAGGCCATTCCCAGGGGAGGCACATATGAGCGCCGGACGAAACAAGAAAAACAACACCCCTGTCAAACTGCCCGCGGGGAGGGCACCTGCCGGGTATCAACCCGGCGGAAACCTGACCGCGACGGGTGACGATGACCCCAGCGCCGCCGCACGCGCGTTATCCCATGTCATCGAGACCGGGTCACGCGTCCAGGCACCGGCGATCAAGGCTTACGTCGAGCGGCTGCGCCACGCGAATCCCCAGGCCACACCCGCCGAAATCACCGCCAAACTGGAGAAGTACTACCTCGCCGCCGTAATGGCCAGCGGCGCGGCAGTCGGTTCAGCGGCCTTGTTCCCCGGCATCGGCACGCTGGTGGCCCTGTCGGCCGCCGCCGGTGAGACGGTCGTCTTCCTTGAGGCCACCGCGGTCTACGTGCTCGCCGTCGCCGAAGTACACGGCATCCCCGCGGAGCACCGCGAACGCCGACGCGCTTTGGTGCTGGCGGTTCTGGTCGGCGAGGACGGTAAGCAGGCGGTGACCGATCTCGTCGGGCCCGGCCGTACCAGCGGCGCATGGCTGAGCGAAGGCGCGGCGACGCTGCCACTGCCTGCGCTGTCGCAGCTGAACTCGCGGCTGTTGAAGTACTTCATGAAGAAGTACGCGGTCAAAAAAGGTGCGCTGGCGTTCGGCAAAATCCTGCCCGCAGGTATCGGCGCGGTCATCGGCGGCGGCGGCAATCGGTTGATGGGCAAGAAGATCATCTCCAACGCTCACGCCGCGTTCGGGCCACCGCCGGGGCGCTGGCCCAGCAGCCTGCACGTGCTTCCGGCGATCGAGAGTCGGCAGTAGCCCGCTGACCCGCGCAGAACGCGTTAGCCTTTACCGGGGGCGAAACGAGCCGGGGAGTCCCCGGGCATCACGACATTGTTTAACCCGGTGCCGGAAAATGTGGCAAGCGGCCGCAGCGCAGAGCTTGCCTGTAGACAACAGAACACGAATTGAGGCGAGTAGCTGCCGTGAGCAGTACAAGTTCACCATTCGGGCAGAACGAATGGCTGGTCGAAGAGATGTACCAGAAGTTCAGGGAAGATCCTTCTTCGGTCGACCCCAGCTGGCATGAATTCCTGGTGGACTACAACCCGGACCCGGTGTCGGAGGTGTCGGCCTCCGGGTCGAACGGGCAGACCAGCGCGGTGAAATCCGCCACACCCGCCCCGGCCGCTGCCGCGGCGCCGCCCTCCCCCCAGCCAGCGCCAGCCCCGGCAAAGCCCGCGCCGCCGGTCAAGACGCCACCGACCAGCAATGGTGCCGGGACGCCGACCCCGGCGAAATCTGCTCCCCCGGCCAAGGCTGCCGCCACCGGCGGATCTGCCGATGCCGGTTCCGGCGCTGAGGAGACCCAGATCCTGCGCGGCGCCTCGGCGGCCGTCGTGCGCAATATGGACGCGTCGTTGACCGTTCCTACGGCCACCAGTGTGCGGGCGATCCCGGCCAAGCTGATGATCGACAACCGCGTCGTCATCAACAACCACCTCAAGCGCACCCGCGGCGGCAAGATCTCGTTCACCCACCTGCTGGGGTACGCGATCGTCCAGGCCGTCAAGGCGTTCCCGAATATGAACCGGCACTTCGCCGAGATCGACGGGAAGCCGAACGCCGTCACACCGGCGCATACCAATCTCGGCCTGGCGATCGACCTGCAGGGCAAGAACGGCCAGCGGTCCCTGGTGGTCGCGGCGATCAAGAACTGCGAGACGATGGCGTTCGGCCAGTTCATCGCGGCCTACGAGGACATCGTCCGGCGGGCCCGCGACGGCAAGCTGACGGCAGAGGATTTCGCGGGCGTCACGATCTCACTGACCAACCCGGGGACGCTGGGCACCGTGCATTCGGTGCCTCGCCTGATGTCGGGCCAGGGTGCCATCGTCGGTGCCGGTGCCATGGAATTCCCCGCCGAATTCCAGGGCGCCAGCGAAGAGCGGATCGCCGAGATCGGGATCGGCAAGCTGATCACGCTGACCTCGACCTACGACCACCGCATCATCCAGGGCGCGGAGTCCGGTGACTTCCTGCGCACCATTCACCAGTCGCTGCTCTCCGACGATTTCTGGGACGAGATCTTCCGCGAACTGGGCATCCCGTACGAGCCGATCCGTTGGCGCACAGACAATCCCGACTCAATCCTGGACAAGAACGCACGCGTTATCGAACTGATCGCGGCCTACCGCAACCGCGGCCACCTGATGAGCGATACCGATCCCCTGCGCCTGCAACAGGACCGGTTCCGCAGCCACCCCGACCTCGACGTGCTCACCCATGGCCTGACCCTGTGGGATCTGGACCGCGAGTTCAAGGTCGACGGTTTCGCGGGCAAAGACCACAAGAAGCTGCGCGACGTGCTGTCGGTCCTGCGCGACGCGTATTGCCGCCACGTCGGCGTCGAGTACACCCACATCCTCGAGCCCGAGCAGCAGGCCTGGCTACAGGAACGGGTTGAGACCAAACACGTCAAACCCACTGTGGCTCAGCAGAAGTACATCCTGAGCCGACTCAACGCCGCTGAGGCTTTCGAGACCTTCCTGCAGACCAAATACGTTGGCCAGAAGCGGTTCTCACTTGAAGGTGCCGAGGCCGTCATCCCGATGATGGACGCGATGATCGACCAGTGTGCCGATCATGGGCTCGACGAGGTCGTCATCGCGATGCCGCACCGCGGCAGGCTCAACGTGCTCGCCAATATCGTCGGCAAACCATATTCGCAGATCTTCGGCGAGTTCGAAGGCAACCTGAACCCGAGCCAAGCGCATGGTTCCGGTGACGTCAAGTACCACCTCGGCGCCACCGGCAACTACATCCAGATGTTCGGCGACAACGATATTCAGGTATCGCTGACGGCGAACCCGTCACACCTGGAGGCTGTCGACCCGGTGCTGGAAGGGCTGGTCCGCGCCAAACAGGATCTGCTCGACAAGGGCGACACCCCCGAGGGGTACACCGTGGTGCCGCTGATGCTGCACGGTGACGCCGCCTTCGCCGGCCAGGGCGTGGTCGCCGAAACGCTGAACCTGGCACTGCTGCGCGGTTACCGCACCGGTGGAACGATCCACATGATCGTGAACAACCAGGTCGGCTTCACCACCTCGCCTGAGCATTCACGGTCATCGGAGTACTGCACCGATGTCGCGAAAATGATTGGCGCGCCGATCTTCCACGTCAATGGCGATGATCCGGAAGCCTGCGTCTGGGTGGCCCGCCTGGCCACCGATTTCCGGCAGAAGTTCCACAAGGACGTCGTCATCGACATGCTGTGCTACCGCCGCCGCGGGCACAACGAAGGTGACGACCCGTCGATGACCCAGCCGGCGATGTACGACGTCATCGACCACAAACGAGGCGTCCGCAAGACTTACACCGAGGCGCTGATCGGCCGTGGGGACATCTCGATGAAAGAGGCCGAGGACGCCCTGCGTGATTACCAGGGGCAACTCGAGCGCGTCTTCAACGAGGTCAGGGACCTGGAGAAGCACGAGATCGAGCCGAGCGAGTCGGTGGAATCCGATCAGGTGATCCCGACGAAACTCACCACGGCGGTGGATAAGTCGCTGCTGGCCCGGATCGGTGATGCGCACCTGGCGGTGCCGGACGGTTTCACGGTGCACCCGCGGGTCAAGCCGGTGCTGGAGAAGCGCCGCGAGATGGCCTACGAGGGCAAGGTCGACTGGGCGTTCGGCGAGCTGCTGGCGCTGGGAACCCTTGTCGCCGAAGGCAAGTTGATTCGGTTTTCCGGCCAGGACACCCGCCGCGGCACCTTCACTCAGCGGCACTCGGTGATCATCGACCGCAAGACCGGTGAGGAATTCACCCCGCTGCAGATGTTGGCGGTCAACGAGGACGGCACCCCGACCGGCGGCAAGTTCCTGGTCTATGACTCCGCGCTGTCGGAGTTCGCCGCCGTCGGCTTCGAATACGGCTACTCGGTGGGCAACCCTGACGCAATGGTGTTGTGGGAAGCCCAGTTCGGTGACTTCGTCAACGGCGCGCAGTCGATCATCGACGAGTTCATCAGCTCTGGTGAAGCCAAGTGGGGCCAGCTTTCCGATGTGGTGCTGCTCCTGCCCCACGGCCATGAAGGCCAGGGCCCCGACCACACCTCGGGCCGGATCGAACGCTTCCTTCAGCTGTGCGCCGAAGGGTCGATGACGGTCGCCGTACCGTCGACACCGGCGAACTATTTCCATCTGCTGCGCCGGCATGCGCTCGACGGTATCCATCGCCCACTGGTGGTGTTCACGCCAAAGTCCATGCTGCGCAACAAGGCTGCGGTCAGCGACGTCAAGGACTTCACCGAGCAAAAGTTCCGGTCGGTCCTGGAAGAGCCCACCTACGAGGTCGGTACCGGCGATCGCGAAAAGGTGACCCGGATCCTGCTGTGCAGCGGCAAGTTGTACTACGACATCGTGGCCCGCAAGACCAAGGACAAGCGCGACGATGTGGCCATCTTGCGGATCGAACAGCTCTACCCGCTGCCGGATAAGCGCCTGCGCAAGACGTTGGAGCAGTATCCCAACGCGACCGAATTCCGTTGGGTGCAGGAAGAACCGGCCAATCAGGGCGCGTGGCCGACATTCGGCCTGGCGCTGCCGGAGAAGTTGCCGGATCTGTTGACCGGTATCAAGCGGATCTCCCGGCGCGCGATGTCGGCGCCGTCATCGGGTTCATCGAAGGTGCACGCCGTCGAGCAGCAGGAAATTCTCGACGAAGCCTTCGGGTCTTAGCGATTTCGGCGTGCCGGGTAGCGCTACCCGGCACGCCGAAATCGTCTAGATGCCGAGCAGGTTGAGCGGGAGTCCGGCCAGCGGGTTATCCCCGTTGGCCAGCGATGACATCGCCGCGGGGCAGAACATCGAGATCGCCAGCCCGGTGAACATGGTGGCCGGCCCGAGTGGCCTGCCAATCGCGCCGGATACCGATGACGCGACGTCGGCGAGGTTCTGGCCGGGCTCGGCAAGCATCGGGCAGACGGACTGGCCGACCGACGTGGCGGTCGCCGGGTCGATACCGCCCAGGCCCGAGTTGGCGAGCGCGCCGAGAAAGTCTGAATTGATCGGGTCGGCTTGGGCGGGGGCGGCGAGTGCCGATGAGGCAGCCAGCAGTCCGGCCGAGACGACCAGCGCTGCGCGCGTGTAATTCATGACTGTGAAATCGCTACAGCGGACTGTGCCGTTACCCCGGGCCTGACCGGTACCGGCGGTACTGGCTAAACTCGACGCAAGTCAACGGGGCGACAACAAGGGAGTGGTGCATGGAAGGCTTCGCCGGCAAGGTCGCTGTGGTCACGGGCGCCGGATCGGGTATCGGGCAGGCGTTGGCCCTCGAGCTCGGCCGCTCCGGCGCCAAGCTCGCCATCAGCGACGTCGACACCGAAGGTCTGGCGGAGACCGAAAAGCGGCTCAAGGCCATCGGCGTGCCGGTCAAGTCCGACCGCCTCGATGTCACCGAGCGCGAAGCGTTCCTGCTTTATGCCGACGAGGTCAAAGCCCATTTCGGCAAGGTCAACCAGATCTACAACAACGCCGGGATCGCCTACACCGGTGACGTCGAGGTCAGCGCGTTCAAGGACATCGAGCGCGTGATGGACGTCGACTTCTGGGGCGTCGTCAACGGCACCAAAGCGTTCCTACCGCACCTGATCGCCTCTGGTGACGGTCACGTCGTCAACGTCTCCAGCCTGTTCGGCATCTTCGCGGTGCCCGGCCAGGCGGCGTACAACGCCGCGAAATTCGCTGTCCGCGGCTTCACCGAGGCCCTGCGGCAAGAGATGATGCACAGCAAGCACCCGGTCGAGGTGACCACAGTCCACCCCGGCGGGATCAAGACGGCGATCGCCCGCAACGCCACCGCCGCCGAGGGGCTCGATCCCCAGGAGCTGGCCAAGATGTTCGACAAGAAGCTGGCCAACACCACCCCGGAGCGCGCCGCCAGGATCATCCTGGAAGCTGTTCGCAAGAAGAAGGCCCGAGTGCTGGTCGGCCCCGACGCCAAGGCTCTGGATGTGATTGTGCGGATCACCGGTTCGGGCTATCAGCGGCTGTTCTCCTCGGCGATGGCCAAGGCCCTACCGCGGGTGCACTGACCTTCGACCTCAGCGGCCGAGAGGGTTATCGGCGAGCCAGCCCTCGGCGACGGCGCGCGGATCGGCACCGCCGGCCACTTGTTGGCGCATCTGTTTCAGCGCTGCGGTATCCAGCACGCCGGCCACCTGGTTGATGGCCAGCACCTCGCGCGCGGTCAGCTCGTTGCGGCGATATAGCGGCACCACGTTCTGCGCCTGGATCAGCGCCGGTTTGGCATCGGCGAGCACCAGCACCTCGGCGGGCACGCCCGGATCGGCCGTCGTGGTCCACGCCGCGGAGATCTCGCCGGCCCGAAGCGCGTTGAAGAGCACGGCGTCATCAGGAAATTCGCGCACCGCCGGCAGCGTGCACGTGCCCACCTTGGCAGGGGTGGTGGCGCCCTCCACCGCGCCGACGCGCAGCTGGGCACAATGGCTCGCCAACGCCGTCAGATCACGGCCGCCCCACTTCGCGGCCGTCGCTTCGGTCACCGCAACTGCCGGCTTGTCCTCGGCGGCGGTGGCGTAATCACCCGCAGAAACCCCCTCGGGCAGGGTGCCGACCATCGCCTTGTAGACCTCTTCATCAGAGGTGTCCGACGCCCCGGGGGCAAAGCTGGTCAACAGCGCTCCGGTGAAGCCGGGCACGACGCTGACCGCACCGGAATCCAATCCGGCCAGTGGATCGGGCACGGTTTCGACGTGTGCTGGCGTGCCGTAGGACCGCAGCGCGGCCGCATAGACATTGGCCAGCAGCGCGGACTGCGGGTCCGCGCCCGCACCGACGACCATCGACGTCGCCGTGCTTGACTGCCCGCCGCACGCCGTGAGCAGCGCCAGCAGTGCGATAAGCGCCAGCCGAATCACCGACGTCAAACCTTTGGTGGGACGCCTGATTTTAGGATTCGCCAACCTGCGACGCCTGCGCTACCGCGGCGGCCACCGCCAGCGCGACCCGTGGATCCAGCGGGCTCGGCACGATATGGTCCACCGCCAGGTCGTCGCCGACGACCGAGAAGATCGCTTCGGCGGCAGCAACTTTCATCCGCTCGGTGATCCGGCGCGCGCCCGCGTCCAGTGCGCCCCGGAACACTCCGGGGAATGCCAGCACGTTGTTGATCTGGTTCGGGAAGTCGCTGCGCCCGGTGGCCACCACAGCGGCGTACTTCTTGGCGATATCGGGATGGATTTCCGGATCGGGGTTCGACATCGCAAAGACGATCCCGCCGGGGGCCATCGTGGCAATGCACTCCTCGGGAACCAGGCCCGCCGACAAGCCCAGGAACACATCGGCACCGTCGAGCGCCTCGGCGATACCACCGGTGCGACCACTGGGGTTGGTGCGCTGCGCCAGTTCTGCCTTGAACGGGTTGAGGTCATCGCGGCCGGTGTGCACGATGCCCTTGGAATCCAGCACGGTGATATCGCCGATACCCGCAGCGAGCAGGATGTTGGCACAGGCCACGCCGGCCGCGCCGGCCCCGGAGATCACGATGCGCAGCGCCGTCATATCGCGATCGAGCACCTTCGAGGCACCGAGCAACGCAGCCAGCACGACGATCGCCGTGCCGTGCTGATCGTCATGCATCACCGGGCAATCCAGCGCCTCGATCACCCGGCGCTCGATCTCGAAGCACCGCGGTGCCGAGATGTCTTCCAGGTTGACCGCGCCGAACGTCGGCCGCAGCCTGATCAGGGTCTCGACGATCTCGTCGGGATCGTTGGTGGCCAGCACGATCGGGATGGAATCGAGGCCACCGAACGTCTTGAACAGCGCGCTCTTGCCTTCCATCACCGGCAGCGACGCCGCAGGCCCGATATCACCGAGACCGAGCACGGCGCTGCCATCGCTGACCACGACGACCAGCCGGTTGGCCCAGGTGTAGCGCTCGGCCAGCGTGGCGTCGTTGGCGATGGCGCGGCTGACCTGGGCGACACCCGGGGTGTAGGCGATCGACAGGGCGCGCTGGGTGTCCAGCGGGGAGTTCAACCCCACAGACAGCTTTCCGCCTTCATGAGCTTTGAAGATCTCCTCGTCGTCAATGACGAGGTGGGGGGGACTCACCGATTCGGCCACGAGCGTCAGGCTACTTCACCGGACAGCCTCACCGAGGGCGGTTCTGCCCTTGTGAGGACCTTGTGTGACGACCGTTGTTACTACTGACGCGTAGCATTCCGCATGAGTTTTCAAGGGAGCCGACAGGCTCCCGTACCGCGCGCAGGGAGGTGCCACCATGCCGTCGTTTCGCGCATTACCGCCGTCACTGATCAACCCCAACCGGGCTAAGCCTGCATCCGTCGTCGACGCCAAGCGCATTCACGTTCCTGTCGCGCGGGCGATGGTGGACTGCGGCGTCTACGTCGACGGAGCCCGGCTACCGGGCAAGTACACCCACGCCGCCGCGCAGGACAAGGTCCGCGAGATGTGCGCGGAAGGGCGAGAGGCGTTCGTCTGGATTGGGCTGCACGAACCCGACGATCATCAGATGCACGCCGTCGCTGAGGTTTTCGGACTGCATCCACTGGCCGTCGAGGATGCGGTGCACGCTCACCAGCGACCCAAATTGGAACGCTACGACGACACCCTGTTCCTGGTACTCAAGACGGTCAACTATGTGCCGCACGAGTCGGTGGCGCTGGCCCGCGAGATCGTCGAGACCGGCGAGATCATGATTTTTGTCGGCCCACAGTTCGTCGTGACGGTCCGCCACGGCGACCACAGCGGGCTAGCCAGCGTCCGTAAAGCCATGGACCACGACCCCGAGCACCTCAAACTCGGACCGTACGCGGTGATGCACGCGATTGCCGACCACGTCGTCGACCATTACGTCGACGTCACGCGGCTGATGGAATGCGATATCGACTCGATCGAGTCCGACGCGTTCTCGCCGGAGAGCAAGACCGATATCGAACACATCTATCTGCTCAAGCGCGAGGTCGTCGAGCTCAAGCGGGCCGTCAATCCGCTGTCGGTGGCCCTGGCCCGCCTTCCCGCCGACCATAAGGATCTGGTCAGCAAGGAGGTGCTGCGATATCTGCGCGACGTGCTCGACCACGCGACCACCGCGGCCGATCAGATCACCACCTACGACGAGATGCTCACGTCACTGGTACAGGCCGCACTGGCCAAGGTCGGCATGCAGCAGAACACCGATATGCGCAAGATCTCGGCGTGGGTGGCGATCGCCGCCCTGCCGACGATGATTGCGGGCATCTACGGGATGAACTTCGACGATATGCCTGAGCTACATCAGGTGTGGGGTTACCCCGCGGTGCTCACGGTCATGTTCGGCGGGTGTTCCCTGCTGTACCGCAACTTCCGACGCAACCACTGGCTCTAACCACACGGCTGCACCGGCCCGGGTGGACACCACCCGTGAATCGCCGGGTCGAAAGAAGCGCGAGGCCTCCACCATTGCCGCAGGCGCACGGCGGCAGGCCAAAAAGGATCAACGCTAGTCGCGTTCAGCGCGGTTGCTTGGCGGGGCGTCGCGGGTCGAGGACGTCCACGCCGTCGGCCTGCCATGTCTCGCGCAGTGCGTCAACACCTTTGAGGCGCACCCAGGCTGCCTCGTTTGCCGAGATCGGGGTTGCGCTCAGAAACGTCACCGGTTCGCGCGGGGGGTCCAAAACCAATTCTGGGACATCGCTTTTCGCCAACAACACCGCGGTGAAAGGCGACGGGCTCCACAGCGGCGATCCCAGGTCGATCAGCGCATCGGGTAGCAGCACCACGCCGTCCACCGCGGGCGTGGCAGCCAGTAGCGCGACGGTACGGGCCAACCCGGGGGTGGGGGCCGTATCCCGCAGGCTGACAACCACTTCGGCGCGTGGGCCGCGCAACGGGTCGGCGGCCAGCGCCGTCGGATCACCCATCGGATGCCGGGAACAGCCCAACGAGACGTAGTGATAGACACCGTCTTGCCCAGGACCGGAGTCGGGTCCGAACCGCAACACCTCGATGCGTTCGACCCCGAGGAATGTGACACTCGCCGAATCCGGCTCCCGATCGGTGGCGAGGCGAGCGAAATGACCGCGCAGGTGTGCGCGGACCTCGGTCAGAACCTGTGTCACTCCGTCGACGGCGGCGGGATGGTCAGATTGACACCGCTGTCCGCATCGAAGATGACCAGTTTGGACGTGTCGAACGCCAGCTGGATGGGTTGGCCCTTCGCGGCCTTGCTTTCCGTGGACACCCTGGCCACGAACTCGTTCTCCCCCGCACCGGACTCCGCTGCGAGCTCGGCGAGCTGATCGGACTTGGCTCCGTCGCCGGACGTGGTGAAGTACAGGTACTTATCGGCGCCGAGTGACTCGATCAGATCGACTGTCACTTCGAATGACAGCGCCCTGATGCGCGCGTACCCGTCGAGCAGCGCCGCATCCTCCAGATGCTCGGGCCGCAGCCCGGCGATGATGTTCTTCGGGGTCGGGTGGGTGGCCAGGACATCGTGCACTTCCTGCGTCAGCGTGACCTCACCGAACGGCAGTTTGACGCCGACATCGGTCAGCGTGGCCGGGAAGAAGTTCATCGCGGGCGAACCGATGAAGCCGGCGACAAACACATTGGTCGGCCGCTCATAGAGTTCCTCGGGCGTACCGATCTGCTGGGCTATGCCTGCCCGCATCACCACCACCCGGTCGCCGAGCGTCATCGCCTCGGTCTGGTCGTGGGTGACATAGATGGTGGTGGTTCCGAGCCGGCTCTGCAGGCGGGCGATCTCGCCGCGCATCTGTACCCGCAGCTTGGCATCGAGGTTCGACAGCGGCTCGTCCATCAGGAATGCCTTGGGGTTGCGCACGATGGCGCGGCCCATCGCCACCCGCTGGCGCTGCCCGCCGGACAGCTGGGCGGGTTTGCGATCCAAAAAGTCGGTCAGGTCAAGGATTTTCGCCGTGTCCTCAACCTTCTTGGTGATATCGGCCTTCGCCATCTTCGCGAGGGTGAGCGGGAACGCGATGTTCTGGCGAACCGTCATATGCGGGTAGAGGGCGTAGGACTGGAACACCATCGCGATATCGCGGTCCTTGGGTGCCTTCTCGTTGACCCGTTCACCACCGATGGACAACTCACCAGACGAGATATCCTCCAGCCCGGCAATCATGTTCAAGGTGGTGGACTTCCCGCACCCGGACGGCCCGACCAGGATGATGAACTCGCCGTCGGCGATTGTCAGGGACAGATCTTTCACCGCGGTCGCGCCGTCGGGGTAATTCTTGCTGACGTGAGCCAACACAATCTCAGCCATCGCGCTACCCCTTCACTGCGCCGGAGGTCAAACCAGCGACGATCCGTCGCTGGAAGATGAGAACAAATATCACGATCGGAATAGTGATGACGATAGCGCCAGCCGCGATCGACCCGGTCGGCTCCTCGAACTGCGAACTGCCGGTGAAGTTCGCGATCGCCACCGGAGCGGTGATCGCCGCCTTGGTCGCGGTCAGTGACAACGCCAACAACAGGTCGTTCCAGGCGAAGATGAACACCAGGATCGCCGCGGTGACGATGCCGGGAGCGGCCAGCGGCGCGATCACCTTGCGGAACGCCTGGGCCGGGGTGGCACCGTCCATCTTGGCGGCCTTCTCCAGATCCCACGGGATCTCGCGGAAGAAGGCAGACATCGTGTAGATCGCCAGCGGCAACGCGAAGGTGATGTAAGGGATGATCAGGCCCGGCCAGGTGTCGAATAAGCCCAGACGTCGCTCGATATTGAAAAGCGGTGTCACCAAGGAGATCTGGGGGAACATGGCGATCAGCAGCGCCGCACCGATCAGCCACTTCTTACCGGGGAAGGCCAGTCGCGCCACGGCGTAGGCCGCCATCCCGCCGATCACCACGGCGATCACCGTCGTGATGAGCCCGATGCCGATCGAGTTGACCAGCGCCGAGTTGAACACGTCCCCTTCGAAAATGGCCTTGTAGTTGTCGAAGGTGATGGACTCCGGAATCAGCTTGCCGTCCTTGACCGTTGACGTCGGCTTGAGCGACAGCGACAGGATCCACAGCACCGGGAACAACGCGTACAGCACGACGATGATGTTGATGACCGCCCAGCCGGTCCCACGTCGCGCCCCAATCCGATCCGACATCGTTATCGCACCCCGTCGTCGGCGCCGGGCGCTGATGCCCCGAACAGCTTGATGAAGATGAAGGCGATGACCGCGACACACAGGAACACCAGCACGCTGATCGCCGAACCCAGACCGAGGCTAAATCCCTTGAACAGGTTGTCGTAGCCAAGGATCGACACCGAGGCGGTGTTATTCGCCCCTGCGGTCAGCACATAGATGTTGTCGAAGATGCGGAACGCGTCCAGGGTCCGAAACAGCAGGGCAACCAAGATCGCCGGTTTGATCAGCGGCAGGGTGATCCTGGTCAGCCTGTGCCATGCACCCGCCCCGTCAACCTCGGCGGCCTTGAGTAGATCGTCGGGCACCAGGGCGAGGCCGGCCAGCAACAGCAACGCCATGAACGGTGTCGTCTTCCACACCTCGGCGAGCACAACCACGGCCAGCGACGGAATCTGCTGTGTCAGGGGAGCCGTACCTTCGGGCAACAGGTTGGCCAGATATCCGGTTCCCGGGGTCCAGGCGTAATACCAGCTGTAGGACGCGGCGACGGTGACGATGCCGTAGGGCACCAGAATCGCAGTGCGCACCAAGCCTTTTCCGAAGATGGTGCGATGCATCACCAGTGCCAACGCCAGTCCCAGGACGAACTCGATGGCCACCGAGATGACTGTGATCGCCGATGTCACCGCGAAGGCCGACCACCAGTAGCCATCGGTGAGCACGGTGACGTAGTTGTCCAGCCCGACGAAGGCGATATCGTCGGGCGTGGCCAGGTTGTAGCGCTGCAGGCTCAGCCACACGGCGTAGCCGATCGGATACGCCGTCACCGCGAGCATCAGGATCACCGCGGGGGCGATCAGCCAGAACGCCAGGCGCCGCTCGGATTTGTTGTCGTCGGTACGCGACGCGGCGGACGGCGCTGCAGAGGTGGGGGCGGCGGTCGTCACGGAATCAGCCCCTTTCCGTCGATCGCCTTCTGAACCTGTTCGGCAAGGATGTCGGCTGTCTTCTCCGGGTCGATACCGCTGACCGGTGCCAAGGTGGCCGACATCCGCGTCGACACCGACTGGTAGACCGGCGTCGCCGGGCGGACAGCCGCGTTGGTCAACTGTTCACGGATGATCTCGTACTGCGGGTATTTCGCCTGAAACGCCGGGTCCGAGTAGAGCGAGG
Organism: Mycobacterium sp.; assembly: GCF_965229105.1. Classification (GTDB taxonomy): domain Bacteria; phylum Actinomycetota; class Actinomycetes; order Mycobacteriales; family Mycobacteriaceae; genus Mycobacterium. The sequence continues at coordinate 2,234,806 of NZ_OZ245858.1, read as the reverse complement.
TCCGCACCGCGGGCAGGCCGCCTTCGATGGAGGTGTACTTCTGGTTCTCCAGATTCCGCAGGCACCGCACGGCTTCGAACGCCTCTGCCTTGTGCTGCGAGGTTTTGGCCACCGCAAGGTTCAGCCCGCCGAGGGTGACCTTCGCGGGTTCACCCTCGCGCACTCCCGGGTAATTGGCGAAACCGAAGACTTTCTTGCTCGCGTCATAGGCCGTGGTGAACTGCTGGTCGTCCGGGGAGAAGGTACCCGCATCGTTGATCGCACTCTGCAGCTCGGGAATCTCGTTGAGCGGCAGGAACGACACCCCACCCTTGACCGCGTTCTCCAGCATCGACGGCAACACGAACGGCCAGTTCACTTCCAGCGCCGCATTGCCCTGTTCGAGGGCAAGCCGCGCGGTGCCTTCATCGGTCTGGGTGATCGACGGATCGGCACCGGGGGCGGTGGCAACAGCTTTCATGATCGACAGTGCCTTGACCGTTGCCGCCCGGTGTTCCGGGGTATCGGTGAGGGTGACGGTCTTGCCATCAGCGGAAAGCACCGAGCCGCCGGCACTTTCCAGCAACGTGTTGAACCAGACCACCAGGCCTTCGTACTGCTTGGCCTGCAATGCAATCCAACTGGGTTTACCCGCAGCATGCAGACGGGTGGCCTCAGCCACCATCGCATCCCAGGTGGTCGGCGGCTCGGACATCAAATCTGCCCGGTACCAAAGCAATTGGGTGTTGGTGGTGATCGGGGCCGCGTAGAGCTTGTCCTGCCACTTGGCTGTTTCCAGCGGTCCCGGCAGGGTATTGGACGTCGCGTCGGACTCCGCCTGACCCTCCGGGTCATCGGAAAGTGGGACCGCCCAACCAGCTTCGGCGAACTCCGCGGTCCACACCACGTCCAGCGCCATCACGTCGAGCGTGCGGTCGTTACCGGTCAGCCGGCGGGCCAACTGCAGGCGCTGATCGTCGGCACCCTTGGGCAGACTGATCTGCTGGATGGTGAACTTGCCGCCCAGTTGCTCGTTGCACCGTTTGGCCACCGCGGTGAACGTCGCCGTCTCACTTGCCGGGGTGTAGTAGCTGATCACCAGGCCACCGCTGCTGGACCCGCACGCCGAGACCAGCGAGGCCGCAGTCAACGCTGCCAGCGCGGCTGCCCCGAGTTTGCGTGTCCGCGCGGATCGGCCTCGCAATCGTGCGCTTGTCGCGACCAACGCTCGACCACCGCCCTCTGGCTCTCCTGGCGGGTTTGTCCCGCGCGTGAACCGTAGAGCCATTCGAGCGTGAGATGCAACACTATCGACCGCGCGTCGCGGACCTGATTGTGCCGATGCGCGAGGTCAGAGGGTCAAGCGCGCCAACATGTCCCGGGCTTTTTCCGCGCCTTGGGGGTCACAGAGTACGTCGTAGCGCCCGGCCACCAGTTGCATGGTCGAGCTGAAATCTCTTGTGCCGCGGGCCATCGCATAAGGGACCGCCGAGGTGATCAGCCCGAAGAAGACACCGGCGATCAGACCGGTCAGCAGGGCCGACCACGGGTTGGGGCTGAAGAATCCGAGCACCAGACCGATGAAGATGCCCAGCCACGCACCGGTGAGCACGCCGCCACCGATCACCTTGGGCCAGGTCAGCCTGCCGGTCACCCGTTCCACCTGCATCAGGTCGACACCGACGATGGTCACCTGCTCGACGGGAAATTCTTGATCGGAGAGGTGGTCGACGGCGCGCTGCGCCTCCGCGTATGTCGGGTAGGAGCCGATCGGCCACCCCTTCGGTGGGGTCGGCAGCGCAACGGGACCGCGCCGCCCCGGCCGTGTGGCGCCGGGTTTGGGCTCCGGGGTCTGTCCGGTTTGAAAGGGACTTGTCATAGCTCGCTATTCTCCATTCTGTCCAGCGTCTTTTCCGACTTATCCGGGCCTCATCCGGCCCTTCATGCCTTTCCGGGGAGCGCTCGGCCTTTCTCAAGACACGCTCTTGGAAAAAGTCAACGATCAGCGCGTCGCAATGGTGCCCGCAGGACCGGCTCCTGCCGCTCCACCTGCACATACGCTAGGTTGATCAGCATGACATTTCCCGGCGGCGACTCCGGCGAGAAACCGCACGACGAGGCCGAAAAGGAGCCGTCGGACGGGTCCGATGCGAACCTGCCTCAGGGCGCATACGAGGCACCGCCGATCGAGGCGGCGCAACAGCCCGCATACGAGGCCCCGCCGGAACCGCAGGGCTATGCGCAGCCGGGTTACCCACCGCCTGGCTACCCGCCGCCGGCCGGCTACCCGCCCCCGCAGTCCGGCGGATATCCGCCGCCCGGATACCAGGACCCGGCGGGCTACGCCCAGGGGTATGGCCCGGGGTATGGCGCTGCCTATCCCCCGCCCTCTTATCCTCCACAGCCGCCCCAATACGGCGCACCGCCACCGAACTACGGCCCGCCCAACTACGCCGGCTACCCGCCACCGAACTACCCCGGCGGCTACGGGCCGCCACCGCCGGCCGGGACCAACACCTTGGCCATCGGCTCGTTGGTGGCATCGGTGATCGGCGTGCTGTGCGGTGTCGGGTCCATCGTCGGGATCGTGCTCGGCTGGATTGCGCTTCGACAGATCAAGCAGACCGGGCAGCAGGGCTACAACCTGGCCATGGCAGGCGTGGTGGTCGGCTGTGCGTCCCTGACCATCAGCATCGTCTGGATGATCTTCGCGCTGCGCTGACGCCTGAGCCGATGACCACACCCGAGCCAGACCCGCCGCAGCGGGGTATCGAGTACCCGCCGCTGGAGAACGTCCCGCCCGCGTATGCGCCGCCGTATCCGCCGGGCTACCCGGCCCTGCCCCCGCCGGTTTATCCGGCGCCCTACCCGCTGTATCCGGGCCAGTTCGCCGCCCCGTATGACCCCTACCGGCCGGTACATCCGACCGGTACCAACGGCCAGGCGATCGCTGCGCTGGTCATTGCGGTGATCGGCATCCCCGCCTGCATGTGCTTCCTGCCGTCGCTGATCGCCCTGGTGCTGGGGTTCGTCGCCATGGGCCAGACCAGGCAGACCGGCCAGGCGGGTCATGGCATCGCACTGGCCGCCGTCCTCGTCAGCGCCGCCACCTTGCTGTTCGGCTTGGGCTTCATGCTCCTCGGGGTCTTAGGTAGCTAGCGCGACAACGAGCTGGGCGGGCTGAACGGCTCGGCCAGCCGGGCCATTCCGGCGGCCCGGCCCTTACCGGCGATCACCAACGCCATCTTGCGGCTGGCCTCGTCGATCATCTCGTCGCCAAGCATGACCGCGCCGCGGGATCCACCAGCCGACGAGGTATGCCACTCGTAGGCCTCCAGAATCAGCTCGGCGTGGTCGTAATCCTGTTGGCGGGGACTGAAAATCTCGTTGCCCGCCGCGATCTGGTCGGGGTGTAGCACCCACTTCCCGTCGTAGCCCAACGCCGCCGAGCGGCCCGCCACCCGTCGGAACGCCGCCACATCGCGCACCTTCAGGTAGGGCCCGTCGATGGCGGCAATCCCGTTGGCCCGCGCGGCGATCAGGATCTTCATCAGGATGTGGTGATAGGCATCACCGACGTCATAGCCTTCCGGCTGCTCACCGACGACCAAGGTGCGCATGTTGAGGCTGGCCATCAGATCAGCAGGCCCGAGCACCAGCGCATGCACACGCGGGTGCGCGGCGATTGCGTCGACCAGCGTGAGACCCCGCGCATCTTCGATCTGCGCGTCGATACCGATGCGGCCAACGTCCAACCCGCCGGCGAGCTCCAGCTGCGTCAGCAACAGATCCAGGGCCTGTACATGGGCGATGTCGGTGACCTTCGGCAACACCACGACATCCAGCTCGGCGCCCGCGGCAGAAACTGCGGCGATGACGTCGAGATGGGTCCACGGCGTCGTCCAGTCGTTCACCCGTACCCCGCGCAACTGACCGCCCCAGCCCGGCTCGGCAAGCGCGGCGGCCACCGTGTCACGAGCGTGGGCTTTGGCATCGGCGGCAACGGCATCCTCGAGGTCGAGGAAGATCTCGTCGGCGGGCAGCCCCTTGGCCTTATCGATCATCTTGCGGCTACTACCAGGTACCGATAAGCAGGTTCGACGGGGTCGATAAGCGGAATTCACGGTTTCACTCCTACCCTTTGTGTCATGTCGTCGGTCAACAGGGTGTACGCGGCTCGCCTCGCGGGTCTGGTGGTCCTCGGACCCGACGGTGAGTCGCTAGGCCGCGTTCGCGACGTCGTCGTGAGCATGAGCATCGTGCGCCAGCAGCCTCGGGTCCTGGGTCTGGTCGTCGAATTGCTCACGCGCCGAAGAATTTTCGTACCGATCCTGCGGGTCACGGCGATCGAGCCGCATGCGGTGACGTTGATCACCGCGAACGTCTCACTGCGCCGGTTCGCTCAGCGCCCAGGTGAGGTGCTGGTGGTCGGGCAGGTGCTCGATACCAGGGTCCGCGTCGACGATCCCGAACTCACGCAGCTCCAAGCCGTCGACGTCGTCGTCACCGATCTGGGTATCGAGCAGATTCGGTCCAGGGACTGGATCGTCACCAGGGTGGCGGTGCGCAGCCACCGCCGACTTGGCCGACGGACCTCGGTCTATGTCGTCGAATGGCAGAACGTGCAGGGCCTGACCCCGTCGGCCCTGGCGATGCCCGGCCAGGGCGTGGCACAGCTGTTGCACCAGTTCGAGGATCAGCGGCCCGTCGAGGTCGCCGATGCCATCCGCGAATTACCGCCGAAGCGCCGCAACGAGGTGGTCAACGCGCTCGACGACGAGCGCCTGGCCGACATCCTGCAGGAGCTGCCCGAGGACGACCAGACCGATCTGCTGATGCAGCTCGAGACCGAACGTGCGGCCGACGTGCTCGAAGCGATGGATCCCGACGACGCGGCCGATCTGCTGGGTGCATTGAACCCGACCGAGCGCGAAGTGCTGCTGGCCCGGATGGATCCCGAGGATTCGGATCCGGTCCGGCGGCTGCTCAAACACTCGCCCGACACCGCGGGCGGTCTGATGACATCAGAGCCGGTGGTGCTGGCGCCCGACACCACCGTCGCCGAAGCGCTGGCCCGGGTCCGCGACCCGGACCTGACCCCCGCGCTGTCATCGCTGGTGTTTGTGGCGCGACCACCGACGGCCACCCCGACCGGACGATATCTGGGCTGCGTCCATCTGCAGCGACTGCTGCGCGAACCGCCGGCCTCACTGGTCAGCGGGATGATCGACAAGGACCTGCCCAACCTGACCCCCGAGATGTCGCTGGCGGCCCTGACCCGCTACTTCGCCGCCTACAACCTGGTCTGCGGACCGGTAGTCGACGAAGAGAGCCATCTCCTCGGCGCGGTGACCGTAGACGACGTTCTCGATCACCTGCTGCCCCACGATTGGCGGGAACGCGAAGATGAACCAGAGCTACCCGTGACAGAAGCTGCGACATGAGCGAGATCTCCGCCCGCCAGCGCCTCGACACCCCGCGCAGCTCACGGCGCTTCGCCATCAACATCGATCCTGAGGCCGCGGGCAGGCTCAGCGAGTCGTTTGCCCGCTTCCTCGGAACTGGTCGCTACCTGCTGATCCAGACCGTCTTCGTCATCGTCTGGATCATCCTGAACCTGGCCGCGGTGAATCTGCGCTGGGATCCGTATCCGTTCATCCTGCTCAATCTGGCGTTCTCGACTCAGGCCGCGTACGCCGCGCCGTTGATCCTGCTGGCACAGAACCGCCAGGAGAACCGCGACCGGGTGGCCCTGGACGAGGACCGTCGTCGGGCGCAACAGACCAAGGCCGACACCGAATATCTCGCCCGTGAGCTGGCGGCCCTGCGGTTGGCCGTCGGTGAGGTGGCCACCCGCGACTACCTGCGGCGTGAACTCGAAGAGCTGCGCGAGATGCTGACGGCGATGCAGCCGGACAAGCCTGCCAAGCCGCCGAAGTCCAAGCGACACAAAGCCGAAGCCAGGGAAACGAGCACCCCGCAACCGGCCGGTGACCTCAGTCAACCGAGCGGACAATCCGACGACCCAGCCGACGTCGCGGAACCCGAGAATCAGGTCTGACCGCCGGGGCGCAAACAGCAGGGACCATTGTTGCCACAGGGGTCACAAGAGTATGTATGGTGACTTGGTTCACAGGTCTCAACCGGGTTTCCAACGGGTCACAAAATCAAGGGCGGTCGCGTGCGCATAGGGAGAGGCTTGGGCGCCCGCCCGACCCTCGCGAGTGCGGTGAATTCTGCCCGGACCCAGATGTCCAAGGCGGCCCGCGGACCCGCTCTGGGGATCGCGGTCATCACCCCGCTCATCCTCGCTGCGGCGGTCGGCGCTTCCGGCCCGACGAACGCGGGCCTGGCGACCGCACCGCCCGTCCGCGATGCGGATGTCACGCCACTGGCGGCCGTCGCCCCGGTCCCCCCGGAGATGAACGGGCCGACGGTGATCGCCGTCCGCCGGACACCGACGAACTTCCATATCGCCGCCTCGACGCAGGCCGCCCCGCCGCCAGCGGTCGTGGTGACCTCACCCGGTGCGCTGCGCATCCCCGCGATGGCGCTGAGCGCCTACCGCAATGCCGAGATGATGATGGCCCGCGCGTATCCCGCGTGCGGTATCAGCTGGAACCTGCTGGCCGGTATCGGCCGGATCGAGTCGATGCACGCCAACGGCGGCGCCACCGACGCCCGCGGTAACCCCGTGCGTCCGATCTACGGTCCCGCCCTGGATGGCACCCTGCCCGGCAACGAGATCATCGTGGCGGGCAGCCAAGCCGGCCGGACCAACTACGCGCGGGCGATGGGGCCCATGCAGTTCCTGCCGGGCACGTGGTCGCGGTACGCCTCCGACGGTGACGGTGACGGTAAGGCCGACCCGCAGAACCTCTATGACTCCGCGCTGGCCGCCGCCCGCTACCTGTGCAGCGGCAACCTGAACCTGCGCGATCCCTCGCAGGTGATGACCGCGATCCTGCGCTACAACAACTCGGTCGCCTACGCGCGCAATGTGCTCGGCTGGGCGGGGGCGTATGCCACCGGCGTCGCGCCCGTTGACCTGCCGCCGATCAACGGTCCCATCCCAGCCATGGGCGACGCGCATCTGGACAACCCCGAGGGCCTGGGTCCCGGGCTGCCGGTCAGCGCCATCGGACTGCCCGCCGGGGATCCGCTGTCCCAGTTCTCGATCTTCAGCCTCGGCCAGTCCGATGTCGCAAACCGGTTGCCGGTCCCCCCGGGACCTGCCGCCGGTCCAGCGGACACCACGCCGCTCACCGCGCCCTGCGTCATCTTCTGCATCAGCTCGAATTCCGCGCCGGTGCCACCGGCGCAGCCTGCCGATGCGTTCCCGCCGGGGTTCGTGCCGCCACCCGACGCGGTGCCGGCTGCCCCGGAGGGCCTGCCCGGGCTACCGCCCCCAGCTCCGGCGCCGTTCAACCCCTTCGCACCGCCCCCGCCGCCGGCGCCCGAGCCGGTTCCCGCTGCGCAGCTCCCCTTGGGACCGCCGCCCGGTCCAGCCGCCTGACCCCGACGCCTAGACTGTGCGTTGATATGAGCGACACAGAACTCCAGTCGGCAGTGCGGTCCGCGCTGGCCAAGGTGATCGACCCTGAACTGCGGAAACCGATCACCGAACTCAATATGGTCAAGGCCATCGAGGTCGGACCCGACGCCGGTATTCACATCGAGATCCTGCTGACCACGGCCAGCTGCCCGAAGAAGACTGAGATCACCGACCTCGTCGCCAAGGCCGCCACCGATGTCCCCGGCACCGGCGCCGTCAAGGTCTCCCTCGGCGTGATGAACGACGAACAGCGCACTGAGCTGCGCAAATCGCTTCGCGGTGACGCGGCTGAACCCGTTATTCCGTTCGCCCAGCCCGGTTCACTGACCCGGGTGTACGCAGTGGCCTCCGGTAAGGGCGGCGTCGGCAAATCGAGCGTGACGGTCAACCTCGCCGCCGCCATGGCCGCACGCGGACTGTCGGTCGGTCTGCTGGATGCCGATATCTACGGCCACTCCGTGCCGCGCATGATGGGCACCGACGAGCGTCCCACCCAGGTCGAGTCGATGATCCTGCCGCCGATCGCCCATGAGGTGAAGGTGATTTCGATCGCCCAGTTCACCCAGGGCAATACCCCGGTGGTCTGGCGCGGACCGATGCTGCACCGCGCTCTGCAGCAGTTCCTCGCCGACGTCTACTGGGGCGACCTCGACATCCTGTTGCTCGACCTCCCACCCGGCACCGGCGACATCGCGATCTCGATCGCCCAGCTGGTGCCCACCGCCGAGATCCTGGTGGTGACCACCCCGCAGCTGGCGGCCGCCGAGGTGGCCGAGCGGGCCGGAGCGATTGCATTGCAGACGCGCCAGCGGGTCGCCGGCGTGGTGGAGAACATGGCCGGCCTGGTCCTGCCCGACGGATCGACGATGCAGATCTTCGGTGAAGGTGGCGGTCAGCGGGTTGCGGAGTCGCTGTCGCGCGTGGTCGGCGCCGACGTGCCGCTGCTCGGCCAGGTTCCGCTGGATCCAGCGCTGGTGACCGCGGGCGACTCCGGGGTGCCGCTGGTACTCAGCGCACCGGATTCCGCGGCCGGTAAGGAATTGCAGAAGATCGCCGACAGCCTGTCATCGCGACGGCGTGGGTTGGCTGGGATGTCGTTGGGACTGGACACCACCCGTCGATAGTTCGGTTCGCCGAGATCGTCAACCGGCAACTTTGACATAGCACCCACGTTCGACATTTGTGCGAAATGTGCGACGCCAGCGCTCAACCAACGGCCTGGAAATCAGGTGGCGTCGCTGTCGAACGGGGTGGGGCGCTCGCCCGGCGGCACTGTGGTGTCGGACTCGGGAGCGGCGGGCGACCGCAGTGCGGCACCGGGTGCCACGATGATATCGGCGGGTTTCTCCGCGGTGCTGTCGATCGCCTTCTTGGGTGGGTTGGTGCCGTCGAAATTCCCCGTCAGGAACGAATCATCGCCGTCGAGAAGGTGTTTCGTGATCGCAGCACGCGGCGTCATCCCACGCAGCTTCTGCAGCTCGCTCAACGGCTGTCGCAGATCGTCGAACTCGGGACCGAGATCGTCGCGCAGCTGGCTGGTAGCACCGCTGATGTAATCGCGGGCCTGCTTCACCGTTCCGGCGGTCCAGCGGATCGCGCCGGGCAGCCGCTCGGGGCCGAGCACGACCAGGCCGATGATGACCAACACCAGCATCTCGCCCCAGCCGAGGTTGGCGAACACCTCAGCTGTCCGGCGTCGGGGTCACCTGCAAGGTCACATGACGGCCGTCGCGGACCACCTCGATCGGAGATGCCTGCCCGATCGGCAGCTGGCGTACCGCAACCGTCATCTCGTCGGCGTCGGCGACCGTGCGGTTGCCGACCTTGACCACAACGTCGTTCTCCAGGATGCCTGCCTTCTCGGCGGGCCCCCCGGCCTTCACATTGGCCACCTGGGCACCGGAGGCAAGGTCATTGCTGACCGAACGCGCACTCAGGCCGAGCGTCGGGTGCGAAATCTTGCCGTCCTTGATCAACGCGTCGGCGACCTGCTTGACCTCGTTGACCGGGATCGCGAAACCAAGGCCGCTGGCGCTGTCCGAGAGCGACTTGCCTGCGGTGTTGATTCCGATGACGTGCGAATCCATATCGATCAGTGGGCCACCGGAGTTGCCGTGGTTGATCGAGGCGTCGGTCTGGATACCGTCGATGACGGTGTCGGTATCGGATCCGTCACCGGAGAGCGGAATCGGGCGGTGCAGCGCACTGACGATGCCGTGCGTGACCGTGCTGCGCAGACCCAGGGGCGAACCGGCGGCGATCACCTCTTCACCGACCCGCACCTTGTCGGAGTCACCGAGCTGCGCCACGGTCAGGTTGTCGACGCTATCGACCTTGAGGATCGCCAGGTCGGTCTTGGGGTCGCGGCCGACCAGGTTCGCCGGAGCTTCCTTGCCGTCGTTGAAGACGACGGTCATCTTGTACTGGCTGGGATTCTGCGCCGCTTCGGAGATCACGTGATTGTTGGTGACGACGTAGCCGCGGCCATCGATGACGACACCGGAGCCCTGCGAACCCTCTTGATCGCTGACCGCCTCGATGGTCACCACCGAGTTGGCCACCGACGCCGCAACCTGCGCGAACCGTCCGGTGGGCATATCGCCGCTATCGGCGGTGGACAGTGTCACCTTCGACGTGGTGAAGGCCTCGACGACTTCGGCAGTTTTGCGACCGACCCAGCCACCGGCCAGTCCGATCACCAGAGCCACGACCCCGAGGATCGCCAGTGCGGTGTAGGAGACTTTTCCGCCGAACAGCACGTCGCGCACGCCGAGCTTGCCGCTGGGCCCGCTGACGACCTCAGGGGCCACTTGGGCGACGGCCGGGGTGCCCAGTGCGGCGGGTGCCGCCGGGTCGCGCCACGGGTCGTCTGGCTCGTCGAGACTCTTATCCCTTTCGGCGTCGAGCGCACCGGCGTCGACAGGGTGGCGTTGCAGCGACTCGCCACCGAGGTAGGGCCGGCCGAAGGCCTCTTCTAAGACAGGGTCCGGCGGTTGGTCGCGGGGCTCGTACTCGCCGCCGTCCTGGAACTTCTTCGGCCGCAGATCTGCAGCCACGAAGGATCCGTCGACACCGTCGGGCCTGCCGAACGTGCGGCGGGAGGCGTCGTCAACGGGCGGTCGAGAGACGGGACGGGGCGCCAGGCGAGGGCCAGCCGACCCCTGGGCGGAGTTGTCCTGATTGGAACTCAAATCATCCTCTTCTGCAGCGAGGGCTCTTCCTAGCGCATGCGCCCGACCCTTGGGCCGGGTCCGGCACGCTCCACCCTACCGGCGACGACGCCGACTACGAGTTGCGTCGTCGGCTAATTCGCCGGTCAGCGGTCCCACAGCGTCATCAGGCGGGATGATCGGCGCGTGTGGAATCTGCGACAACATGCCCAGCAGCGTGCTGGGAATGTTGACCGGGCAAGAGTCCCGCAACGCGGTGCGGGCCTGCTTCTGCGCCTCCACCTCGGCGCCGCACTGCGCACACATCGAAAGGTGATGGGCGGCGCGCAGGTGGGCGTTCATCCTCAGCTCACCGTCGACAAAGGCGGCGATGGCCTCGGTCGAGAGATGCTCCGTGGAGCCAAAACGCCTGGCCCCGACCGGTGCGTCGCTCTGCGACGCGAACTGGGAGGGTAGCCAGGAGAACGCCCGACGGAACACATGTCCCCGGTCGAACATCACCGGCCCCCTTTCCTGGCTGATCGTGACTGATCTCAGATCTCCATCTGACATGCGCTACTGCGCCTCTTTCGAATGTAGCGCGCCAAAGGGCACTGGACACTGCAAGACAGCAGGAAATAGTTACGCCGAGTTGGCGGCGAAACCCGGGTCCTGTGGATGTGCTGCCAAATAGTCGCGGAGCGCCTGGCGCCCGCGGTGGATGCGGCTGCGGACGGTGCCCAGCTTCACGCCCAGCGTCGCGCCGATTTCCTCGTACGACAAACCTTCGATATCGCACAGGACAACAGCGGCACGGAATTCCGGTGGCAGCGAGTCAAGGGCGGCCTGAAGATCAGCCCCGAGCCGGGAGTCGTGATAAATCTGCTCGGGGTTCGGCTCGTCGGCGGGCACGCGGTCATAGTCCTCGGGCAGCGCTTCCATGCGGATGCGGCTGCGACGGCGGACCATGTCCAGGAACAGGTTGGTGGTGATGCGATGCAGCCACCCCTCGAACGTCCCCGGCTGATAGTTCTGCACCGACCGGAACACACGGATGAAGGTTTCCTGCGTCAGGTCCTCCGCGTCGTGCTGGTTACCGGAGAGACGGTAGGCCAATCGGTACACGCGGTCGGCGTGCTGGCGAACCAGCTCATCCCACGACGGCATCGAGGCGATATCGCCGGTGGCGTCGAAAACCGCAGTTCCCTGCAGTTCCTCCGACGGCTCTACCCATCCCGAGTCCTCGATCAGCTCGCGGTTGGGCATATTCGTGCGGACCATCGTTGTGTCGGTCGTCAGACCCTCCTGGTCAGGACTGCCGAATCGGGCCGGCAGGTCATTGCTCCGGACAACATGGAGATGCTCTGGGCTATTCCCGGCCCGAAAGCCGCCACGTTCCATGCGCCATACCGTTGTCTATCGGCGTGTGGCGCGCATATGAGCAAACTTAGGTTTTCCTGAGAAAGCGTGCGTCAGGCCGGTTGTCCTGCGGCGATAGCGCACATTACGAATAGGTGACGGTCCTTACTTCCGGCGTGTCGTCTCGGCGAGGCGCGGCCCTGGAATCGGGCGCGCCTGCCCAGCCGTGCCAGGGGTTGGCTCTACGCTGCGGGAATGGCCTCTGCAGATGAATCGCCCGGCCAGAGTCGGGCCAGTGTGGCCGAATCGCTGGTAGCCCACGCCGAGGGATCGATCTCCGAGGATGCGGTGTTGACCGCCGCCCGCGAACGTGCCGATGACATCGGAGCCGGGGCCGTCACCCCGGCCGTCGGGGCTTTGCTGTCGATGCTGGCCAGGCTCAGCGGCGGCAAAGCCGTTGTGGAGGTCGGCACCGGCGCAGGTGTGAGCGGGCTGTGGCTGCTCTCGGGGATGCGGGTGGACGGGGTACTCACCACCATCGATATCGAACCCGAGCACCAGCGGATCGCCAAACAGGGCTTCGTCCAGGGCGGTATCGGCCCGTCGCGCACCCGGCTGATCAGCGGCCGCGCCCAGGAGGTGCTCACCCGGCTCGCCGACGGGTCCTACGATCTGGTCTTCATCGACGCCGAACCGCTCGATCAGCCGGACTTCGTCATCGAAGGGATCAGGCTGCTGCGGCCCGGCGGTGTGATCGTCGTGCACCGCGCGGCGCTCGGCGGACGCGCGGGTGACCCGGCTGCACAGGACGCCGAAGTGACCGCGGTACGGGAAGCGGCCCGGCTGATCGCCGAGGATGAACGGTTCACGCCGGTGCTCGTCCCACTCGGCGATGGCATCCTCGCGGCGGCCCGGGACTGAGCCGGCCTTGATAAACCGTGCCGAATTCGGGTAGCTAGGTACCGATGGGCAACCACCAGCACGAAAGTTCCGCGCCGCTGCGCGAGTCGATGACCCGACGGTTGTACCGACGTTCCGCGGTGGAGGGCCGCATCAGCTTGCCAGCGGTACCCGGCATGATCGATGACTACGTGACGATGTGCGGCATTGTGTTCGCCGACCTCGGACGGATGTTCAGCGACGAGGAGCTCGCTCATCTGAGGTCGGTGCTGGAGCAGCAACTCGCTGTGGCGTACAGCAATTCGCCCAGGGCGACCGTCAACATTTCCTATCAAGCGCCGTCGGCGTCAGTGCTGAATTACGAAGTCACCACCGAATGGTCCACGCTCGAAGAGGCCTATGAACGGTGGCTCAGCACTAGAGAGCCACCCCTGTTCGGCAGCCAACCGGACGCGCGGGTCTTGGCGCTGGCCAATGAAGCAACGGACCCCGCCGCTCACCCGATCCTCGACATCGGCGCCGGCACCGGGCGCAACGCCTTGGCGTTGGCTCGTCGCGGACACCCCGTCGATGCCGTCGAGCTGACGCCGAAGTTCGCCGAGGTGATCGCAGCTGACGCTGCGCGCGAATCGCTCAACGTGCACGTCCTCGAAGGTGACGTGTTCACCTCTGCCCTCGACCTGCGCCGCGATTACCAGCTGATCCTGCTCTCGGAAGTGGTATCGGATTTCCGCACGACGCGGCAGGTGCGCAGTGTCTTCGAACTGGCCGCCGAGTGCCTGGCCCCCGGCGGGCAGCTGGTCTTCAACGCGTTCCTGCCCAAACCCGGTTACCAGCCCGACGACGCGGCCCGCGAACTCGGGCAGCAGTTCTACACCTCGATCTTCACCGAGGACGAGATCGCAATGGCCGCAACCGGGTTGGCCCTGGAACTGATCGACGACGTCTCGGTCTACGACTTCGAGAAGGCACACCTTCCCGAGGGCGCATGGCCGCAGACGAGTTGGTACGAGCAGTGGGTCAGCGGCCAGGACGTCTTTGACGTGCCGCGCGATGATTCCCCGATCGAGCTGCGCTGGCGGGTCTACCGGAAATCGGCGCCACCCGACCCCGGGTACTGATCGAACTTTTCTGTCGCATTCCTGGGTGGCCACCCCCTTGACTGCACACTGAACACACGTTTAGCATGCTGAACATGCGTTCAGTGGACCACGCCGACAAGACCACCCCCGCCCGCATCCGCGATGCGGCCATCGAGCAGGTGGGTCAGCACGGTTTCGACGTGGGCCTGCGCGCCATCGCGGAAGCGGCCGGGGTGAGTGCGGCACTGGTGATTCACCATTTCGGCTCCAAGGACGCACTCCTGCGGGTCTGCGACGACTACATCGCCGAGGAGATCCGCAGCGAAAAATCCGAGGCGCTACAGTCCCACGATCCGGCCACCTGGCTGACCCAGGTCGCCGAGATCGAATCGTTCGCGCCGATGATCGCCTATCTGGTTCGCAGCATGCAGTCCGGCGGCGACCTGGCGAAGACGTTGTGGCGCAAGATGATCGGCAACACCGAGGGGTATCTCGAAGACGGTGTCCGGGCCGGGACGATCAAGCCGAGCCGCGACCCCAAAGCCAGGGCCAAATTCCTGGGTATCATCGGCGGCGGCGGCTTCCTGCTGTATCTGCAGATGCACGACACCCCAACGGATCTGCGCGCTGTGCTGCGCGACTACAGCAACGACATGATGCTGCCGGCCCTCGAGATCTACACCAACGGCCTATTGACCGACCCCACCATGTACGACGCCTTCGTGGCTCAACAAGAGAAATCGGCAGAAACCCCAGGAGACAACCATGACAACGACGTCTCGGCCAAACCGTGACCGCTCCTCGACCGGCCGCGCGGCCATCGAGGTCCGCGGACTGACCAAATCCTTCGGCGCGGTGCGGGCATTGGACCGACTCGACCTCACCGTCGACGAGGGTGAGGTGCACGGCTTCCTTGGACCCAACGGTGCCGGCAAATCCACCACCATCCGGATCCTGCTCGGCCTGGCTCAGGCAGACGGTGGGCAGATCCGCCTCCTCGGTGGCGACCCGTGGCGCGATGCCGTTTCGCTACACCGACAGATCGCTTATGTGCCAGGCGATGTCACGCTCTGGCCGACGCTGACCGGCGGGGAAACCATCGACCTGCTGGCCCGGATGCGTGGCGGTATCGATACCACACGACGCGCGGAGCTGATCGAACGTTTCGACCTCGACCCGCGGAAGAAGGCCCGCACTTACTCAAAAGGCAACCGCCAGAAGGTCTCTCTGGTCTCGGCTTTCTCCTCGAACGCTCGCCTACTACTGTTGGATGAGCCCAGTTCCGGCCTCGACCCGTTGATGGAGAACGTCTTCCAGCAGTGCGTCGCCGAAGCGCGGGATCGCGGTACCACGGTCCTGCTGTCCAGTCATATCCTCGCCGAGACCGAAGCGCTATGCGATCGGATCACCATCATCCGGGCGGGCCGAACCGTCGAGAGCGGCACGCTGGAGTCCATGCGGCACCTGAGCCGGACCTCGATCAAGGCCGAAATGGTGCGGGATCCAGGCGATCTGGCCCGCATCACCGGCGTCACCGATATCAGCTTCGACGGCCACACCCTGCGGGCGCAAGTCGACAGCGAGAGCATCGGCGAGCTGATCCGGGTGCTCGGTGATGCCGGGGTGCGCAACCTGGTCAGCCAACCGCCGACGCTGGAGGATCTGTTCCTGCGCCACTACGGAGTTTCCGGCCCCTCCCCCGAGGGCGTGCCCGCATGAATACCGCCACACTGGACCGCCCACCGCGGCCCGCTCATCGCACGTCGGCGCGCACGGGGAATTTCGCCGGCACGCTGGGGCTACTGCGCTTGAACCTGCGCCGGGACCGGATCGTCGCACCCCTGTGGATCCTGCTGCTGTCGGTGCCGTTGTCGACGGTGTACGTCGGCGGCGTGAACGCGGTCTACCCAACGGACGCCGACCGGGCCAACTTCGCGGCGTCGATCATGGCCAGCCCGGCGCAACGGGCGCTCTACGGCAACATCTACAACGACAGCCTTGGCGCCGTGGGGATTTGGAAGGCCGGGATGTTCCATCTGCTCATCGCGGTAGCGGTGATACTCACCGTGATCCGGCATACCCGCGCCGACGAGGAGACCGGCCGCACCGAGTTGATCGACTCGACCGCAGTGGGCCGTCATGCCGCGTTGACCGCAGCACTGCTCCTGACATCGGGTGCGACGTTGTTGACCGGTCTGATCGGCATCGCCGGCTTGCTCACCCTCGATATCCCGGCGGCCGGGTCGATCGCCTTCGGCTTCGCCCTGATCGGTTCGGGGCTGGTGTTCACCGCGGTGGCGGCAGTCGCCGCACAGCTCTCACCGAGCGCCAGGTTCGCCAGGGGTGCGGCGTTCGGCGTACTGGCAGCGGCCTTTACCCTGCGCGCCGTGGGTGATGCCGGTGCAGGCACACTGTCCTGGCTGTCACCGCTTGGCTGGTCGCTACAGGTCAAACCATTTGCCGGGGACCACTTTTGGATCCTGGGACTGCATATCGCGGCAAGCGTGCTACTCACGCTGCTCGCCTACCGACTGCTGGCCCACCGCGATGTGGGCGCGGGCCTGATCGCCGAACGGCTCGGCCGCCCAGCGGCGGCACCGACGTTGAGCGGGCCGCTAGGGCTGGCCTGGCGACTCAGCCGTGGCGCGCTTGTCCTGTGGACGATTGGGTTGTGCATCTACGGACTGCTGGTCGGCAGCGTCGTGAACGGTGTCGGTAGCGAGATCGGCGATAGCGGTGTAGCCCGCGAGATCGTCGCACGCCTGGGCGGAACCGACGCCATGGAGCAGGCGTTCATCACCGTCGCGTTCACCATGCTTGGCATGGTGGCGGCCGCGTTTGCCATCTCGCTGACGCTGCGGTTGCATCAGGAGGAATCGAGTCAACATGCCGAACCGGTGCTGGCCGGTGCGGTCAGCCGAATACGGTGGCTGGCAAGTCATCTGATGATTGCGGTGCTCGGCTCCGGCCTGGCCATGCTGATCGCCGGACTGGTCACGGGGCTGACCTACGGTGCGGCGGCGCACGATATCGGCGGAAAGCTGCCGACGGTGCTGGCCACCGCTGCCGTGCAGTTGCCAGTGGTCTGGCTGCTCGCGGCCGTGACAGTCGCCCTGTTCGGTGTGTTGCCCCGATTCACCCCGGTGGCCTGGGGCGTATTGGTCGGGTGCATTGCGCTGTACCTGCTGGGCTCACTGGCCGGCGCCCCGCAGTGGCTGCTCGACCTCGGGCCGTTCGCACACACGCCGCGCATCGGCACCGATTTCACCGCGGCCCCCCTGCTCTGGCTGCTGACCGCCGATGTCGCCCTGATGACGTTGGGCGTCATCACTTTTCAACGCCGCGACCTGCGCTAGTTCCACCTGAGGGAGGACAGCCATGAAACTCGTCATCCAGTCCGTCGTGTCGATGGTCTTCGGCATCCTGTTCTTCGGCGTGGCGCTGTTCCTGCCCGCGTGGACGTTCCACTATTGGCAGGCGTGGGTTTTCATCGCAGTGTTCACGGCATCGACGATGGGGCCGAGCATGTACCTCGCCGTCTGCAAACCGGAGACATTGGCGCGGCGCCTGCATGCCGGCCCGACCGCCGAAACCAGGCCGCGGCAACGGATTGCGATCGCGGCCACCGTGGCGATGGTGGTGGCCCTACTCGTGGTCAGCGCCCTTGATCATCGGTTCGGCTGGTCGTCGGTGCCGACACCGGTCACCGTGATCGGCTTTGCGCTCGTTGGGATCGGGCTCACCCTCGCACAGCTGGTGGTCATCCAGAACAATTACGCCGCAGCGACTATCACCGTCGAAGACGGCCAGCCGTTGGTGTCCTCTGGCCTGTACGGCATCGTCCGCCACCCCATGTACGTCGGCGCGCTGGTGATGATGCTGGGCACGCCCCTTGCGCTGGATTCGGTCTGGGGCCTGCTCGTCGTGATTCCCGCCCTGTTGGCGCTTGCGTTACGGATCGTCGACGAGGAGGAGCTGCTCACCGACGAGCTCGACGGCTACCGCGACTACCGCACGCACGTGCGTTACCGGCTGATTCCTCACGTGTGGTGAGGTTGCGGCGGCATACTGAACAGCGTGGAGGGGCTGCTGACGGGGCTGGGGCTGGCGACCGCTGCGGGTCTGAATGCCTATATCCCCATGCTGTTGCTCGGCCTCGCAGCCCGCTTCACCGATGTGGTGTCGCTACCGAACGGGTGGTCGTGGCTGGAGAACGGCTGGGTGCTGACCATCGTCGCTGTCCTGCTGGTCGTCGAGGTCATCGCCGATAAAGTGCCTGCGCTGGATTCGGTCAACGACACCATCCAGACCTTCGTCCGGCCCACCGCGGGCGGCATCGTGTTCGGCTCAGGTACGGCCGCTCAGACCGCGGCCGTCGCCGACCCCGGTGAATTCGCCCAGTCGGGCAAATGGATACCCGTGGCGATCGGCGTCGTCATCGCGTTGGCGGTGCACCTGACGAAATCCGCGGTCCGGCCCGCGGCCAACGTGGCCACCGCCGGGGTGGCGGCCCCGGTGCTGTCGACGATCGAAGATATCGCCAGCGTCGGTTTGGTGATCGTCGCGCTACTGGTCCCAGTGCTGGTGCTCGTCATCATCGTCGCGCTGGCGTTGGGGGTGGTCAGACTGTGGCGCAGGCGACGGCGTAAACGAGCACCGGCCGGCTGAATCCGGCTCACTCCCTACCGAAGATGCGGTACCCGTTTCTGCCCGCCTGCTTGGCTCGGTAGAGGGCCGCGTCGGCGGCTCGCAGCACACCATCAACGTCCGTACCCGCGCCGGGGACGAAGGCGATCCCGACGCTCAATCCGATATTGATCGGCACGCCGTCGAGGTCCATCGGCGCCGCAACTTCGCGGATCATGCGTTGCGCCAACGTGATCGCGGCCTCGGGCTGCGTCGCGGAGCAGACCTGGATCGCGACGAATTCGTCCCCACCACGGCGCGCCACCGTGTCTCCGCTGTCCACGCAGGATCGGAGCCGGTGCGCCACATCCTGCAGCACGGCATCGCCGGCTCCATGCCCGAACCTGTCGTTGACCTGCTTGAATCCGTCGAGGTCCAGGCAGAACAACGCGAATTCCGTCGCATTGGCCAGCAGCAGGTCCAGCCGTTCGTACAACAGCGCCCGGTTCGGTAGCTCGGTCAGTGGGTCGTGGGAGGCACTGTGCACCAGGCGGGTCTCAAGTTCCTTGCGGCGGGCGGTCCCCCGCACCGACGTGACATAGCCGTCCTGTTCACCGGTGACGGGGTCCCTGGTGGCCTGGACGAAGGCCTCCAGCCAGACCCAGGAGCCGTCCTTGTGCTGGTGTCGGTGCTCGGTGGTGAAGCTGCCGATGCTGCCGTCCATCAGACCGCGCATCATCGCGGTGAACTCGGGAAGATCGTCCGGATGCACGAAACCACTTGCCCTGGTGCCGACCAGTTCCTCCGGCCCGAAGCCCAGAAGCGAACGCAGGGAGGGCGACACATACTGCCGAATACCGTCGAGACCACCTCGGACCAAGGTGTCCGCCGAGTTCTCGACCAGTGTCCGGTACAGCGTCACCTGCTCTTCCAACGCGCGCTTCTGGAATTGTGCGCGCAGGCGCGCGGACGCGATCGTGGCTAGGTCGTCGAGTCGGCGGCGGCGGTCCTGGTCAACAGCGCGGGCAACGGTGTCGGTGAGGCACAGCACTCCAGCCGGAATACCCGGTTGGCCGAAGATCGGTGCGGCGGCGAAAAATCGGATGCCGCCAGGCGCGACCACCCGTGGATGCTGGGCCAGCTCGGCCTCGCGCAGGGCATCCTCGACGATCAATACCGTTCGGGGACAGGGCCAGGGCTGGCCAAGCGCCGCGAGGATCTCGGCTGCCACGGGTTCGGGATCGCCGGTGCCGTCGTCGAGACAGATGAACGCCCGCTCAACCCCGAACAGGGACTGGGCCGTCAGGCACAGCGCATCGAAAAATGTTTCGGTGGAATCGGTGTCACGCGTGCGATCGTCGGACTTCGTCTCCCCCGCGCTTCGGTCAAAATTGCCGAGGCTCAGATCCAGACGCCTTTGCCGACGGCGACGATCCCGCCTGCACTCACTGCGAACTTCTCACGGTCCTTGTCCAGGTCGACGCCGACCATCTCACCCGGTCCGACGACAACGTTCTTGTCCAGGATCGCCTTACGCACCACAGCGCCGCGGCCGACCCGAACTCCCGGGTGCAGCACACTGCCCTCGACGATGGCGCCGTCCTCGATCACCACGTTCGACGACAACACGGAGTTACGCACCGAGGCGGCGGAGATGATGCTGCCCGCACCGACAACCGATTCCTGCGCGGACCCACCGTTGACGAACTTGGCGGGGGCCAGGTTCTCCGAGCCGCCGCGGATCGGCCAGCGCTTGTTGTACAGGTTGAACACCGGATGCACCGACACCAGATCCATGTGGGCGTCATAGAAAGCATCGAGGGTACCGACGTCACGCCAATAGCCGTGATCGCGTTCGGTGGAGCCGGGCACCTCGTTGTTGTTGAAGTCGTACACCGATGCCATGCCGTCCGTGACCAGGCGCGGGATGATGTCGCCGCCCATATCGTGATCGGAGTGGTCCTCGTCGGCGTCGGCCCTGATCGCGTCGATCAAGACCTTGGTGGTGAAGATGTAGTTGCCCATCGACGCGAACGTCATCTCGGGATCATCCGGCGTACCGGGCGGGTCGGTCGGCTTCTCCACCCATCCACGGATCCGGCCGGACTCGTCGGCGTCGATGCAGCCGAACGCCGATGCCTCGGCCCTGGGCACCCGGATACCCGCGACGGTCGCCCCGGCGCCGGTATCGATGTGATGCTGCAGCATCTGCTCGGGATCCATCCGGTACACGTGATCGGCACCGAAGATGACGATGTAGTCGGGGTCTTCGTCGTAGATCAGGTTCATCGACTGGTAGATGGCGTCCGCCGAGCCGGTGTACCAACGCGGGCCGAGGCGCTGCTGCGCAGGCACCGGAGTGATGTACTCACCGGCTAGCCCCGACAGTCGCCAGTTCTGCGAAATATGGCGATCCAGCGAATGCGATTTGTATTGCGTGAGAACGCAGATCCGCAAGAATCTCGCGTTCACCAGGTTTGACAGGACGAAGTCGATCAACCGGTAGCCACCGCCGAAAGGAACCGCGGGCTTTGCCCTGTCGGCCGTCAACGGGTACAGCCGCTTGCCCTCCCCGCCGGCCAGGACGATACCCAGCACGTGTGGCGCTTCCCTCATACGACAAACCTATCGGCCACCGCGGACTGCGGCTAGGGCAACGGCCCGATTGGCATCACTTCTTCTGCGGTCTGACGGACTGTCCGTCAAGGTATTTGGCGCGGCGAGTAGCCAAATTCGCGTCACCTTGTGCACAAAGCTGCGGTAGCGCGCCGCGACTACTACCGTCGTGCGCATGCGGGTAGCGATGATGACTCGGGAGTATCCGCCTGAGGTTTACGGCGGAGCCGGCGTGCATGTCACCGAACTGGTAGCCCAATTACGGCGGCTGTGCGAGGTCGATGTGCACTGCATGGGGGCACCTCGACCGGGGGTGATCCTGGCTCAACCGGACCCGGCCCTGGCCGATGCCAACGCGGCGTTATCGACGCTGTCAGCGGACCTGGTGATGGCCAACAGCGCCTCCCAGGCGTCCGTCGTGCACTCGCACACCTGGTACACCGGGATGGCGGGTCACCTGGCGTCGATGCTCTACGGCGTCCCGCATGTGGTCACCGCGCATTCGTTGGAACCGCTGCGCCCGTGGAAGGCCGAACAACTCGGCGGCGGTTACCGGGTGTCGTCGTGGGTGGAACGCACGGCGATGGAAGCCGCCGATGCTGTCGTCGCGGTGAGCTCGGGGATGCGCGCGGACGTGCTGCGCGTCTACCCGGCGCTCGACCCGAACCGGGTGCATGTGGTCAAGAACGGTATCGACACCACAGCCTGGTATCCGGTAGCGCCCGACCCCAGCGACTCAGTGCTCAGCGATCTCGGGGTGGACCCGACGCGCCCAGTGGTGGCATTCGTTGGCCGGATCACCCGGCAGAAGGGTGTCGCGCACCTGGTGGCGGCGGCGCACAAGTTCGATCCGCAGATTCAACTGGTGCTGTGCGCGGGCGCCCCGGATACCCCGGAGATCGCCGCAGAGGTAGCCAACGCGGTAGAGGAGCTGGCCAAGGCACGGACCGGCGTTTTCTGGGTGCGGGAAATGCTCCCCATCGGCAAAATTCGCGAAATTCTTTCTGCCGCAGCCGTTTTCGTCTGCCCATCGGTGTACGAACCGCTCGGGATTGTCAATCTGGAAGCGATGGCCTGTTCGACGGCGGTCGTCGCCTCCGACGTCGGAGGCATCCCCGAGGTGGTCGACGACGGCAAAACGGGATCGCTGGTGCATTACGACGCCGAGGATCCGCGGGGTTTCGAGGCGGACCTGGCCGCCGCCGTCAACGCCTTGGTCGCCGATCCCGAGAAGGCTGCCCAGTACGGAGTGGCCGGCCGTCAACGGTGTATCGACGAGTTCTCCTGGGCGCATATCGCCGAGCAGACGCTCGAGATCTACCGCGCGATCTCCTAGTAGCGGGCGCTACCGGGGCGGTGGCCACCCAACACGAACCCCGCGCCGAGGCGCGGGGCTAGGTGTCACAAGAAGCTCTAGCTGGTCACATTCTTGAGCTCATCGCCCAATGCGGCAGCCTCATCCGGTGTCAGCTCGACGACCAGTCGGCCTCCGCCTTCCAGTGGTACCCGCATCACGATGCCGCGCCCCTCCTTGGTTGCTTCCAGAGGACCGTCGCCAGTCCGGGGCTTCATGGCCGCCATCGAGTGCTCCCTCCAAATCTGAGTTGACCCGCCGCTACGGGATGCGGCGCCTGGGCCGCCCGCCCGTTGAAACCGGCGGCACCGAACTGCCACTTCACTCCCCCATTGTTCCCTATCGCATGCGACGCGTGTGCAAGACCCGGTTCTGGGGGGCTGGTGAGCCTCCGGACGATCGCTATGCGGCCCCCGTTTGTGCGCTCGGGACCCAACAGGATCGGACGTGGTCGTCAACCATTCCGGTGGCCTGCATCAACGCGTAGGCGGTGGT
This sequence comes from Mycobacterium sp., assembly GCF_965229105.1. Taxonomy (GTDB): domain Bacteria; phylum Actinomycetota; class Actinomycetes; order Mycobacteriales; family Mycobacteriaceae; genus Mycobacterium. The sequence continues at coordinate 2,211,691 of NZ_OZ245858.1, read as the reverse complement.
GGGCCCGACGAATTTGAACCCGCGGCGCTTGAGCTCGCGGGCCATCGCGGTGGACTCCGGGGTGACCGCCGGTACGTCCGACATCTGTTTGGGTCGTGGCCGCGACGGCGGCGCAAAGGACCACAGGAACTCCGACAGATCAGTCCCGAGATCGATTGCCGCGCGCGCATTGGCAATGGTGGCGGCGATTTTGGCGCTGTTGCGGACGATGCCGGTGTCGTCCATCAGCCGTTGGACATCGCCATCCCCAAATCGGGCCACCTTCTCGATATCGAAACCGTCGAAGGCTGCGCGAAAGTTCTCCCGTTTGCGCAGGATGATCAGCCACGACAGTCCACTTTGGAAGGCCTCCAGGCTCATCCGTTCGAAGAGCTCAATACGGCCGTGCAGCGGGCGGCCCCACTCCTGGTCGTGGTAGTCGCGGTACAGGCTCAAGTCAGTTCCCGAAGCAGAAACAGCCCAGCCGCAGCGCACCCGCCCGTCGTCCGGGGCGGTCACTGCCCGACCTCACCGGCGGAGACGTCGTCGGCAAGCTCGGCAGGAACGTCACCACGCAGCATCGTCAGCTCGGCACGCAGCGAGTCGAGCTCTTGGCCGAGGCGGTCCAGCACCCAGTCGACTTCGCTGGTTTTGTAACCGCGCAGTACCTGGGTGAATTTGACCGCCTCCACGTCGGCCCCGACCACCCCGGAGGCGGGCAGCACGGTGGCCGTGGTGGCGCGGGGCAGCGGTGGCAGGCGCTCACCGCGGCCGAAGATCAGACTGCCGACGCCGAACAGCACGACGGCGACCAGGATGAGGACGACGAGGTACAGCAGAACCAGTGTCACGTCACCGATACTGCCTGATGCCCCCGACAACCCCTGACAGTGCCAGTCAGCGTGCGCGCAGGGTGTTCATCGGCGGCCGGTCTTCCAGCGAGACCGACGAGGTGCGCGGGGTGAAGCCCTCACCGTCGGCGAAGAACTGGGTCAGGCCCACTCCGGAGTCCCGAATTCCGCATCGGGTCAGCAGCGTGGCCATCACCTGCCTGCTCATCGCACCCAGTTCCGGCAGCGGGCGGTTGCGGTGCGCGCGGACCCCGAGGTTCACCTGCGCGATGGCATCCAGGCCCAACCTGTCGTAAGTGTCGATCAGCAGCCCGATCTCGACGCCGTATCCGGGCGCGAACGGTACCGAGGTCAGCAGCTCGCGGGTGCCCGCATATTCACCGCCCAGCGGTTGCAGCACGCAGCCGAGGTCGGGGCGCAGCGCCGATAGCAACGGTCGCGCGACCAATTCGGTCACCCGTCCCCCGCCATTGGCATCTTCGCTGCCGCTGACCTTCAGCGGGCGCCGATAGAACCCTTTGACCAGGTGAATACCGTCGCGGGTCAGCAGGGGCCCGACCAGGCGCGGCACGAACATCGGATCGGGTTCGATCAGGTCCGAGTCCACGAACACGATGATGTCGCCTCGTGTGGCTGCCAACGAACGCCACAGCACCTCGCCCTTACCGGGGTTCGGCGGCACCTCGGGCAGCGCCTGCTCCCGGCTGACCACCCGGGCCCCGGCGGCGATGGCCCGGATTTCGGTGTCATCGGTGGAGCCCGAGTCCAGCACGATGAGCTCGTCGACCAGGTTGCCGAGCAGAGGCGAGATGGTGTCGACGACGGACGCGACAGTCTCTTCCTCGTTGAGGGCAGGCAGGACGACCGAGATCGTCCGACCCTTCTTGGCGGCCACGAGCTCCGCGACCGTCCAGGTGGGACGGCTCCAGCTGTGGTCAAAAAGCCACGCGTCCGCGGGCAGTGTGCCGTCGGTAGCCAACTCCGGTGTTGCGGTCATGCCAGTCCCCTCACGGTGCGCGTCGGTGCACGCTCGCCTTGGATCGACGCGACCATTTCCAGTACGCGTCGAGTGGGCCCCACTTCATGTACCCGGAACATCCGCGCTCCGTCGGCCGCCGCCAGGGCGGTGGCCGCCAGGGTGCCTTCCAAGCGTTCGGTCAGACCCACACCCAAAGCTTCCCCGACAAAATCTTTGTTGCTCAGCGCCATCAGGACCGGCCATCCGGTCTTAACAAGATCTTTTACGTGCCGCAACAAAGTAAGACTGTGGTAAGTGTTTTTGCCGAAATCATGGGTCGGATCGATCACGATCGCGTCCCGCGGCACTCCGGTTGCTAGCGCCCGTTCCGCGGCCTCGGTGACTTCGCGGATGACGTCGTCGACCACACCGCGCGTGGTGTGGCCGTAATTCACCCGGAACGGCCGGGTCCGCGGAACCGCGCCCCCGGTGTGCGAGCAGACCAGCCCGGCACCGAACTCGGCGGCCACCTCGGGCAGACCGGGATCCGCGCCTGCCCAGGTGTCATTGATCAGGTCCGCGCCGGCTGCGCAGGCAAGTTTGGCCACCGCGGCCCGCCAGGTGTCGACACTGATGAGTTGATCGGGATAGGCATCGCGGAGCCATTCGATGAACGGCACCACCCTGGCGATCTCTTCGTCGGCGTCCACCACCTGGCCGGGGCCTGCCTTGACGCCGCCGATATCGATGACATCGGCGCCCTCTTCGATGACGCGGTGCGCAGCGGCTTTGGCGGCCTCGTCGGAGAAGGTGGCACCGCGGTCGTAGAACGAATCCGGGGTGCGGTTGACGATCGCCATGATCAGCGCCCGGTCACCGGCCACCGGTCGGCCCAAAAAGGTCCCCTGCACACGTCCAGGCTAGTTGTGCCCGGGTGGTACTCCGCGAGATTGCCGCCAGGGTCGTGATCTGACCCGTCGAACAGCCCTCATGGCAATCTCGCGCGGCGTCGGGCGCCTCAGCCCTTCGGACGCTGGCCGGCCGCCACCTCGTCGGGGTACTCCGGAAAAAACGGCACATAACCATCAGCCCGCCCGGCCAGCACATACAGCGGATCATCAACCGTCGCGTCGGCGGACCCGTAGGCCTGCTCACGCAGATCGACTTTGCGGCTCTTGAACGTCGACGTGTGTTCCAGCGTCTCCACCACCCGCACGAACAACGGCATCGCATACGACGGCAGCTTCGCGTACACAGCAGAGGCCAGCGCGGCGCCATCGAATTCGGCACCGTCGCGCAGCTTGATGGCCGCCATCCCCGCGCGGCCACCGGTATCGGGCACCTCTACCCCGTACACGGTGCATTCCTCGATATCGTGCAGATCGACCAGCGCGCCCTCCACCTGCGTGGTGGCGACGTTCTCACCCTTCCACCGGAAGGTGTCGCCCAACCGGTCGGCGAATGCGGCATGCCCCATCCCCTGCGGGTTCATCACATCACCGGTGTTGAACCACACGTCCCCTTCACGAAAAGCGTTGCGCACCAACTTCTTTTCGGTGGCCGCCGGATCGGTATAACCGTCGAACGGGGATAGCTTGTTCACCGGGCTGATCAGCAGACCGGGCTGTCCGGCAGGCACCTTGGTGACCCGGCCGGCACCGTCGCGCTTGGGGGCTCCGGTGTCGGCGTCGTACTCGACATAGGCCAGCGGCATCGGACTGATGCCGGTGCTCTTGGAGACGTTGAAGATGTTGATGAACGCCGTATTACCCTCGCTGGCGGCGTAGAACTCGCAGACCCGCTTGATCCCGAACCGGGTGGTGAATTCGTCCCAGATTTCGGGGCGCAACCCGTTACCGGCGATCACCCTGACCTGGTGTGCGCGGTCGGTGGGTTTCTGCGGTTGGTTCAGCAGATACCGGCACAATTCGCCGATATAGATGAAGGCCGTCGCGTTGCTGGCGATCACCTCGTCCCAGAACCGGGACGCCGAGAACGACCGACCCAGCGCCAGCGTCGCACCGGCGTTGATCACCGACGACACCGCGACCGTCAGCGCATTGTTGTGATAGAGCGGCAGGCAGCAGTACAGGGTGTCATTGCTGTTGAGCCGCAGGCCGAGGCCACCAAAGGCGGCCAGTGCGCGCAGCCACCGGAAATGCGTCATCACACTGGCTTTCGGGTTCCCGGTGGTTCCCGAGGTGAAGATGTAGAACGCGGTGTCCTTGGCCAGCACCGCCGACGCCGACGCCGGGTTCCCCGCCGGGGCCGTCATGGCCAGGCGTTCGATCTCCTCGATGGTGGTGGGCTCCGGGGCGCCGTTGGCCACTGCGCCGCATTCGACGATCGGCTCGACCAGGTCGGACTCGGCGACCACCACGGTCGCGTTCAACAATCCAATGCTGTGGGCGAGCACATCGCCGCGCTGGTGGTAGTTCAGCATGCCTGCGACGGCGCCACATTTGACCACCGCCAGCATCACCAGCACCGCATTAGGCGAATTGCGCAGCATGACGCCGACGACGTCGCCGTGTCCGACTCCGCGGGCCGCGAGCACCGCCGCATACCGGTTGGCGGTCGCGTTGGCCTGCGCATAAGTCAGCGCTTCATCGCCGAACCGGATGAACGTGCGGTCGCCGAACCGGGCGGCTCGGTCCTGGAACACCTTGCCGATCGAGGTTTTGGACGTGGGCCGGGCCAGCAAACCGGTGGTCACACCGCGCAAGATCACCGGTGCGTCCTTGAGCAAACCGGGAACCTGGCTGGCGAGGTCGCTCAGCCCCACCGAAGTACGTGAACCCGCATCGTGATCCGACATGCAGAAAGCCTAACTGCGAGCCGATACCCCCGGTACCGGGGAGCCGGGTCCGCACAGATCGAGGGCCGCGTCGACGTCCCGGACCACCGGCATCCGATCCATCGCGCCCGTCGAGACGTAACCGGCGTCGACGAGTCCGGCCAGCCAGGTCAGCAACCCGTCGTAATGCCCGAGCGGGTCGAGCATGACCACCGGTTTGGGGTGCATACCGAGGTAGCCGGCGGTCCACGTCTCGAAAAGCTCCTCCAGGGTGCCGATCCCGCCGGGCAGCGCGATGAACGCGTCGGCCCGGTCCTCCATCACCTGTTTACGTTCGCGCATCGTGTCGGTGACGATCAGTTCGCCCGCGTCGACATCAGCAAGCTCACGATGCACCAGCGCCTTCGGAATCACCCCGACCGTGTTGCCGCCGTGGGCCCGCGCGCCTGCGGCCACCGCACCCATCGCCGAGACGTTGCCGCCGCCGGAGACCAGGGTCCAGCCACGGTCGGCAATCGCCGCTCCCAGAGCTTTGGCGAGTTTGAGCAGGTCGGGATCGGTGGGCCCGGATGCGCAGTAGACGCACACCGCCCACTGGTCATCCGGTCCGGTATCGCTGCGCACACCGACAAGGTAGACCAGACTCCGGCTGCACTCATTCGGGCCTGACGGCCCTTGCCCTCGCCATACAATCCGGCGGTGCCGATGCGCTGGAGCGTCCCCGTGCATGAGGCTGCGCTCGCAGAGTTGACGGCGGCTCTTGCCGACCCGGTCCGGGCCGGCGCCGTAGTCATCGGACCCGACGGAGTCGGAAAATCCACCTTGGCCCATACCGCAGCCGAAGACTTCGCCCGCGCACATCCGGGTGCGGTGATCCGTTGGGTGACGGGCACACCGGCCGAGCGCACGGTCCCGTTCGGGGCGTTCAGTGACCTGGTGCAGGTCGCCGAGATGGGCAAGCCCGCCGCCTTGCTGCGGGCGGCGCGGGAGTCACTGCCGCTGGGCCGCTCATCGACCCGGGACCTGCTGATCGTCGACGACGCGACGCAGCTGGATCAGCTGTCCGCGACGTTGGTGTACCAGCTGGCCCGGGCCGGCCAGACCCGGATGCTGATCACCCTCGGCTCGGGCGCTGTGCCCGACGCGCTGGCCGCGCTGTGGACCGATGATCTGCTGGTACGGATCGAGCTCGGACCCACCCAAGCAGCGACGCAGGCGCGGGACGTCGATGCCTATCTGGCCGAGCTGCCGACCGGTGCCCGCGCTGCGCTGGACTATCTGGCTGTGCAGGAACCGCTGACGCTGGCGGATCTACAGTCGGTGACGTCGGCCGAGGCGATCGACCAGGCGGTCGCGGCCGGTGCGGTGGAAGTCCACCTGCGCGGCAATGACGGTGATGTCCCTGTCGTGTTCACCGCTCATCCGTCGTTCGCCGAGCGGGCGCTGGCGGGGCTCGGGGCCGACGGCACCCGCCGGTTACGTACCGACCTGGTGCCGCTGCTGACTGCGCGGTGCCGCGACCATCCCAGCGACCGGTTGCGGCTGGCCGCACTCGCGCTGGACAGCGATGCACCCCAAACCGTCGACGACGTCACCCTTGCCGCGGCCGAGGCACTGCGGCTGGGCGATGTGGTGCTGACCGAGCGGTTGGCACGGGCGGCGGTGGACCGCTCCGGTCCGCTGGCGGCCCGGCTGCTCCTGGCGCATGCGGTGGCCTGGCAGGGTCGCGGACGCGATGCCGATGCGGTGCTGGCGGCAGTCGATCCCGCCCCGCTGTCGGAAGCGGAGCTGATGGCGTGGGCGCTGCCCCGCGCGGCCAACCAGTTCTGGATGCTCAGCGAGCCCGAACGCGCGACGGCGTTCCTCCGCTCCACCCGCAACCGCCTGACCGAGCCGAGCGCCACGGCCACCGTCGATGCACTGAGTGCCACCTTCGCGATGAACGCGGGTAATCCTGCACGGGCACTGGAGATCGCCACCGCCGTGCTGGCCTGCGCGGCGGCCGACGAGATGGCGATCGCGTGGGCGGCCAGCGCCGCCGCCTTGTCTTCGGCCCGGATGGGCCACTTCGGTGACGTCGACGCGTTCGCCGATCGGGCGCGCGCCGCCGAACATCCCGGGTTGTTGCGGTTCACCGTCGGCCTCGGCCAGACCACCACGCTGCTGATGGCAGGCGATCTCGACGGTGCCGAGGCAATGGCCAAGCAGTACACCGATTTTGCCGAATTGCAGCAGCCTGGCCGGGCAATCGGCGAAGTATTGTTGGCTCAGGTGCTCATCACCAGGGGCGGCCACGACGAGTTGGCCGCCGCGGCCGCGCTACTGGGTCCGGCATCGGCGACGCTGGATCGCACCGGGTACTCGTGGGGGCCACTGTCGCTGATGTTGCTGGCGACCGCACTGTCGCATCTGGGTGAGCTTGCCGAGGCAGCAAAGGTGTTGTCGCGGGCCGAATCTCGACACGGCACCAAATCGGCGCTGTTCGCCCCGGAATTGGGTTTGGCGCGGGCCTGGCGGCTCGCGGCGGCCCGTGACAACCATGGGGCCGTCAGCGCCGCCCGCCACGCTGCGGGAATGGCCGAGCGGTCAGGCCAGAATGCGGCCGCTATCCGCGCGTGGCACGACGCGGCACGCCTGGGCGATGTCCGGGCGGCTGACCCGCTGGCTCGTCTTAACGCCGAAACCGATTGTGTCCTAGGACGTCTGGCGGCCGAACATGCGCGGGCACTGACCGCGGCTGACGGTGACGCACTGCGCGCGGTCTCGGCCGAACTGTCGGCGATCGGCCTGCTGTCGGCGGCGGCGGATGCGGCGGCTCAGGCCAGCATGCCAAGAGCCGACACCCGCATGCCGTGATATCTGCTGCGTTCTCCAGCATGCCAATGATCGGTCCATCCGTCGAGCAGCGCGCCCCGGTGCAGGATCGGTAGCAGCTCGTCGATCACCGCGGCATCGGGCGCGGAGTCTGCGTCGAGCATGATATTGCACAACTCGACTGCGCGACGCCAGTCGACGTGGACATCAGGTGCCAGCGAAACCGTCTGAGCATCAACGGAAAACAACCCGTCAGCGCCGAGTGGGCGCAACCGCCACAGCGTCGTCCGCAATCTGGCGGATGCGCTGCTCGCCGGAATGTCGGGCCACAGCTGGGAGCACGCCCAGGCCCGGTGGATCGGCCGGCCCGCCAGGGCCGTGAGCGCAATCACGCGCTGACACGACGGCGGCAGCGCGACGGGGTGTTTCCCGCGGTGGACGCGGAAGGTCCCGATCATGTGGACAGAGAAGCGTCCCGGCATGCACTGCTCCTGAAGTGGTGAGTGAGTTACCGGGTAAGCCTTGGTTCTTTTCCGGGGTCCTGCATGCGTAGCGGACTACCCGTTACGCGCTGAGATACCCGCGAAGCATATCGACGGCGTCGGTGATCTGGGAAACCCGCACACATTCGTCACGACGGTGCGCCAGGTTCGGATCACCGGGCCCATAGTTCACCGCGGGGATGCCCAGCGCGGCGAACCTGGACACATCGGTCCAGCCGTACTTGGCCCTGGCCCGCCCACCGGCGGCAGCCACCAGTTGCGCCGCCGCAGGCTGCGTCAGCCCCGGCAAGGCACCCGCAGCCGAATCGGTCAGCTCGATGCCGACCGGCAGCCCGTCAAAGACCCCGAGCACATGGGAGAACGCATCAGCGGGCGTCCGGTCCGGGGCGAACCGGAAGTTCACCGTCAGGCTCGCCGCATCGGGTATCACGTTGCCCGCGACACCGCCGTCGATCCGCACCGCCGAGAGCCCTTCGCGGTAGACGCAACCGTCGATATCGACACTGCGCGCCTGATAGGCCGATAACCGTGCCAGCACGTCGGAGAGTCGGTGGATGGCGTTCTCGCCCAGCCAGGACCGGGCCGAATGCGCCCGGGTGCCGGTGGTACTGATGACGACGCGCAGCGTGCCCTGGCAGCCGGCCTCGATCAGACCGTCCGTGGGTTCGCCCAGCACCGCGACATCGGCCTGTAGCCAGTCCGGCAGCTCCCGCTCAATGCGGCCCAATCCATTTGCGGCGGAATCGATTTCCTCACAGTCGTAGAAGACCAGGGTCAGATCGTGGGCCGGGTTGGCGATGGTCGCTGCCAGGTGCAGGAAGACGGCGTCCCCAGATTTCATATCCACGGTCCCACAGCCGTGCAAAATGTCACCGTCGCGGCGCGACGGCAGGTTATCGGCCACCGGCACGGTATCGAGGTGGCCGGCGAGCATGACGCGCGACGGTAGGCCGCGGTTGGTGCGCGCCAGCACCGCGTTACCGCTGCGGAGGATCTCGAAAGCGCTGGTCTGGTCGCGCAGCGCAGCCTCCACCTGGTCGGCGATGCGGGCCTCGTCGCGCGAGACACTGGGAATATCCACCAGTGCCGCAGCCAGGGCGATCGGATCTCCGGTTAGGTCGAGCACGAGGGATAAGGCTACCGCCCGACGACGATGCAGAGCGAGGAACGAGCGATGAAGAGGAGTTGGGCAAAGGCGATGAAGTAGCGTGAGCACCGTGACTGGAGCTTCGGGTATTGGATTGGCGACACTGGCTGCGGACGGAACGGTGCTCGACACCTGGTTCCCCGCACCAGAACTGGCGACCTATGGCGAGCCAGGCACCTCAAAGGTATCGGTGGCCCAGGTCACCGATGACCTGGCAGCGCTGACCGGTCGCGACGAGGCGCGCGGCACCGAGACGGTGGTGGTGCAGACCACCATCGCCGATATCGCGGACAAGGCTGTCGACGCCTACGACGTGTATCTGCGCCTGCATCTGCTGTCACACCGACTGGTGGCACCGCACGGCCTGAACACCGACGGCTTCTTCGGACTGCTGAGCAATGTGGTGTGGACCAACTTCGGCCCGTGCCAGGTCGAGGGCTTCGAGCTGGTCCGGGCGCGGTTGCGTGCGCGCGGCACGGTCACCGTCTACAGCATCGACAAGTTCCCGCGAATGGTCGATTACGTCGTGCCCGCCGGAGTGCGGGTCGCCGACGCCGACCGGGTGCGCCTCGGTGCGCACCTGGCCGCGGGTACGACGGTGATGCACGAAGGCTTCGTGAATTTCAATGCCGGCACGTTGGGCTCGTCGATGGTGGAGGGCCGGATCTCGGCGGGTGTTGTCGTCGACGACGGTTCCGATGTCGGCGGCGGCGCCTCGATCATGGGCACCCTGTCCGGCGGTGGCAGTCAGGTCATTTCGGTCGGTAAGCGCTGCCTGCTCGGCGCCAACTCGGGGCTGGGTATCTCACTGGGTGACGACTGTGTCATCGAGGCCGGGCTGTATGTCACCGCGGGGACAAAGGTCAGCGTTTCTGATGGCACCTCGGTGAAGGCGCGCGAGCTGTCCGGGGTGAACAATCTGCTGTTCCGCCGCAATTCGCTGACCGGAGCGGTGGAAGTGGTCAGGCGCGATGGGCATGGCATCACGCTCAACGAGGCCCTGCACGCCAACTGAACTTCAGCGGCAGCCCGGCGTGACCCGCAGCATTGCCACCCCGTGGATGGGAACGGCGTCCTGCCCGAAGCTGCCGCTGGTCGTGGTCTCGGTATGCGACCAGAGATCGCGAACGGTGTAGCACGGCACCGTAGGCAGCCCAACGGCTTTCGCTGTCGTCCGGATCGCGACGGGCGGCTCGACGGAGTTGTACAGTGCGACCGCCACCGATCCGTCGGCCAGCGGTTTGACGATGACCCGGCGATCACTGCGCAGTGGTATGCCTTGTAGTACCAGGGGATCTTGATCCACGGCGATCACATCGCGGTTGGTCAGAATGGCCCGCGTCTGTGCGGTCATAGTCGCCAGATCGTTCCCGGCGAGCAGCGGTGCAGCCAGCATCGCCCATAGCGAAAAGTGGGCGCGCTGTTCGGCTTCGGTCAGATCCGGGCGTTGATCAGCGACCGTGGCGATGATCTGCGCGGGAACCGGCTGCTGCGAAACGTCACTGACACTGACGGTGCCCGGCAGTGCCAGACTGACCAGCATCGTCGGATGACCGGCCGCGAACCTGCCCCAGGGAATTCCGACAACCAGCATGTCGGGGTCGTTCCAATAACCCGGCCTGCTGCGCTCGGCGACGGGAAGGGCCGCCGCGAATTCCAGACTGACACCGGCCAGCCCCTGCGCCCACAGCGTGTCATCACCCCAGGCCGGGATCAGGTCGATCGAGTTGCGGGTCAGATCGGCGATACCCGACCAGTCGTAGCGCGAACCGGCGCTCGGTACCGCCGAACTGTTCGGGTTGATGCTGTACACGATCCGTCTGCCGCTGTCGCGCAACGCATCCCGCATGGCGGTGAAATACTTGACCTGCTCGTCATGGTCGGCGTCGAACCGGCACCAGTCGTATTTGAGGTAGTCGACCCCCCACTGGGCGAACATGTGCGCATCAGCGGTCTCGTGGTCGGCACTGCCGATCCGCGGGTCCTGTCCGCAGATCTCGTTGAACGGGCTGGCATAGAGCCCGAGTGACAATCCACGATCATGCGCATAACGCGACAGTGCGGCGATACCGTCGGGAAAGGTTCTCGGGTCGGCACGCAGGTTGCCGTCGGCGTCCCTGGTCGACGCGGCCCAGCCTGCGTCGAGGTTGACGAAGCGGTAGCCCGCGTCGCGCATACCCGACGAAACCATCGCATCGATGGTCGCTTCTGTGTTCCGTTCGGTCAGTGGCACCCCGGAATTCCACGAGTTCCACCCCATCGGCGGGGTCAGCGCGGGCGGGGACTGAGCAACCGGCGGCTGGGTTACCGGTGAAGAGGAGCAGCCTGCCGCCACCAGGATGGCAATGGCCGCCGTGGCAGCGAGTCGACGCACGCGCTATTCGCCGGACAGAATGCAGAACTCGTTGCCCTCCGGGTCGGCCAGCACCACCCAGTCCTGCTCACCCTGGCCGATATCGACCTGCCGGGCGCCCAGGCCGATCACCCGCTGCACTTCGGCGGCGTGATCGTCAGGGGTGAAGTCGACGTGAATGCGGTTCTTGACGACCTTGCCCTCCGGCACCGCGAGAAACAGCCAGATCGGGCCCTGCCCCTCGGGTGGGGTCAACATGACGTCACCGTCGCTGGTTTCCTCCATCGGCCAGTCAAGGACTGTGGACCACCAGCGGCCAAGGGCGTGGATATCGGTGGCGTCGATGCACAATTCATGCAAGCGCAACGTCATGTCATCAGCTCCTTCTTGAGCACCTTGCCCATCGCATTTCGCGGTAATGCATCGACAATCCGGACTTCCCGCGGCCGCTTGTGTGCCGATAACTGTTGTCCGACATGGTCGATCAGTTCACTCGGCACGGCCTGCCCGCCAGGGGCCGCGACGACGAATGCCACAATCCGCTGCCCGAGGTCATCATCGGGCAGGCCGACGACCGCCACCTCGGCCACCGCGGGGTGCCCCAGCAGCGCGGTCTCGATCTCCCCCGCACCGATGCGGTACCCGGCAGACTTGATCAGGTCCACCGATTCCCTGCCGACGATGCGATGCATACCCGACTCGTCGATGACAGCGACGTCGCCGGTGCGGTACCAGCCATCTGGTGCCAGCACCTCGGCGGTGGCATCGGCCCGGTTGAGATAACCGTCGAACATCGACGGCGTTCGAACATGAAGGTGCCCAATGCTTTCGCCGTCATGCGGGACCGGAGCGCCGGCGTCGTCGAGAAGACGGGTCTCGACGCCGTGCAGTGGCAACCCCACCCAACCGGGCCGGCGTTCACCATGGACAAACGTGCTCAACGTGATCAGCGATTCGGTACTGCCATACCGTTCGACGGGTGCGTGTCCGGTGAGTTCGGCCAGTCGCTCGAACACCGGGACCGGCAGAGGCGCACTCCCCGATACCAGTAGCCGCGCCGAGGACAGCGCCAGCCCGGCCTCTCGGTCGGCAGCCACCCGCGACCACACTGTGGGTACACCGAAATAGAGCGAACCGCGCGCTTGGGCGTAGGCCTGCGGAGTCGCTTTTCCGGTGTGTACGAAGGGGTTTCCGATCCGCAGCGATCCGAGCAGCCCCAGCACGAGACCGTGCACATGAAACAGCGGCAGGCCGTGCACCAACGTGTCGTCGGGCGACCACTCCCAGGCTGCGGCCAATGCATCGATAACGGCGGCCAGCGCGCGACGGCTGGTCTGCACACCCTTGGGCGGACCCGTCGTTCCGGAGGTGTACATCACGTAGGCGGGAGCGTCGGGATGCGGTTCGGCGTAGCGATGCCAGGAGCGGGCATGCATTCGGACCGGGACGTGCGGCAGCCCGGCCGGATCATCGGGCACCTCACCCAGCCAGCCCTGCGCGCCGGAGTCGGTCAGGATGTGCGCGCGTTCGGCCGCGCCCACATCGGCGGGGATGGGGACGAACGGCACCCCGGCGATGAGGCAACCCGTGACGGCCAGCACCGTCGTCGGCGTCGGGGTGGCCAGCACCGCCACCCGCGACGCGCCACCAACCCGCTCGGCCACCGACGTCGCCGCACCGACCAGGTCGCTGCGGCTCAAGGTGGTTCCCCCGATGGTCACGGCATCGGGGATATCGATACCGGCGGCAACAGCGGCGGGGTTCAGGGAGCTCAGCAACACGCCTGTGACGCTACCGGGCGCACCGTACGGCGATAGCTCTCACCACGGATACTGGTCGTCGTGGATCGCATCGAGCGCATATCGGGCCGGGTCGCCTACCGCAACGAGTGGATAACTGTGCGCGAGGACGTCATCCGCCGACCGGATGGCAGCGAGGGGATCTACGCTTTCGTCGATCGACCCACCTATGCCCTGGTCATACCCCAGGACGGTGATCGGTTTCATCTGGTGGAGCAGTACCGGTACCCGCTGGGGAAGCGATCATGGGAGTTTCCGCAGGGCACCGCACCCGGTCAGGTGGAGATCGATGGACTTCAGTTGGCGGCCCACGAGTTGCGGGAGGAGACGGGCTTCCGCGCGGCGACGATGACGGCGCTGGGGACGATCGATATCGCGCCGGGCCTGAGCAGCCAGCGCGGCCAGGTCTTCGTCGCAACCGACCTGACCGAGGGCGAGCCCGATCGTGAGCACGAGGAACAAGACATGCGCAGTGCCTGGTTCACCCGCGGCGAACTGGAGCAGATGATGCTCGACGGCGAACTCACCGATGCGCAGACGCTGGCCGGGTGGGCGCTGTTTCTGCTGCACGAGCGCCGCTGACGCCGCAATCCGGCCAAGATCCGGGCAAGGTCTGGCATCGAGACTGTAACGACTCGCGTGGGGCGCCCAATGGATCGCTATTTTCGTCAGAGCGTCCCGTTAACGTGGTGTTTCCAAGTTCAGAGCACCGCAGAGGAACGCCATGTCTGTCCGTCGCCTGCGCGCCGCGTTATGTGGTGCGCTGCTGGCCGTTGGACTGATTTCCGTGATCGACACCGCGGCACTCGACACGGCCTCCGCTGCGGGCCAGGCCTGGAACGGGCGCTACAACGTGGTGACCTTCGCCTCGCAGAAAGCCGGGACCAGCGCGGCGGCGCGCCAGGCCGAGGCTGATTTCGGCGCCGCGTTCACCTTCTCCACCGCCTGCTCCGCGTCGGCGTGCATCGCCACTGTTGTCGATGGCCCTGCACCGACGAATCCGACCATCCCGCAGCCCACCCGCTATATCTGGGATGGCGCCAAGTGGGCGGTCACCTACGACTGGCAGTGGGAGTGCTTCCGCGGCGACGGGGTGCCAAAGGTGTTCAGCCCCGCCACCTCCTGGGTGTATTACGCCCCGCAGTCCGACGGATCGTTACGCGGAAGCTGGTACACCGATATCGCTGACGGCCCCTGCCGCGGGAACGTCATCATGCCGGTGGCCGCCGCACCCGCCTAACGTTGCGCCAAGGCTCGCAGGAAGAAGGTCAGGTTGGCTGGGCGCTCAGCCAATCGCCGGACGAAGTAGCCGTACCACTGGGTGCCGAACGGTACGTACACCCGCAGGTGATTCCCGTCGCCGACCAGTCGTAGCTGCTCATCGGTGCGGATTCCGTAGAGCATCTGGTATTCGAAATCGCTTGTTCCGCGGTTAGTTTCGCGGACCAGAGCAGGTACGGCGGCGATGACGGCCGGGTCGTGCGACGCCACCATCGGATAGCCTGAGCCCCTCATCAGCACCTGCAGGCACCGCAGGTAGGAGTCGGTCACCGCATCACGGTCACGGTAGGCCACCGAGGCCGGTTCGTCATAGGCGCCCTTGCACAACCGAATTCGCGCACCTGAGGCGGCGAACTCCTCGCAGTCGCCGTGGGTGCGTTTGAGGTAGGCCTGCAGTACCGTGCCGAGCCACTCGAAGTCCGATCGCAGGTCACGCACGATCGACAGTGTCGAGTCGGTGGTGGTGTGGTCTTCGGCATCGACGGTCACCCAGGCTCCGACCTCACGCGCCTTGGTGCAGATGGTGTGGGCGTTTTCCAGCGCGATCTTCTCACCATCGCGGGGCAGGGCTTGGCCCAACGCCGACAATTTCAGTGAGACTTCAAGCGGCGCAGGACCGTCGCGCTGGTCGTGTCGATCCCCCAGTGCATCGAGTAAGCCCAGGTAGGCCTGCACGGTGGCCGCGGCTGCGTCGACGTCGCCGACGTCCTCACCCAGATAGTCGATGCTGACAAATCGGTTCGATTCGCGCAGCGTGGCAACGGAATCCATCGCATCGCCGACTGTTTCGCCGGGAACGAACCGGTGCACCACCTTGCGGGTCACGGGTAACCGTTCCGCGGTGTGCCGCAGCGCGTGTGATCGGCTGGCCGCCATGATGGCCGGCCGGGCAACGTGAGCGAAGATCGACATCTCATGCCCCCATATGTGGGTAGCGGTGATCGGTCGCCGGCACGAACGTCTCCTTGATGGAGCGGGCAGACGTCCACCGCAGCAGGTTCAGCGGTGAACCCGCCTTGTCGTTGGTACCCGATGCCCGTGATCCACCGAACGGCTGCTGTCCCACCACTGCGCCGGTCGGCTTGTCGTTGACGTAGAAATTGCCTGCGGCGAAACGCAATCGGTTCTGCGCCGTCAATACGGCGGCGCGGTCGTCGGCGATGACGGCACCGGTCAGCGCGTACTTGGCACCGGAGTCGACCACGTCGAGGATGTCCTCGTATGCCTCATCGGGGTAGACGTGCACGGCCAGGATCGGGCCGAAGTACTCTTCTCGAAACGCCTCATCCGTCGGGTCGTCGGACAGCAGAACCGTGGGTCGCACGAAATACCCTTCGCTGTCGTCGTATTCGCCACCGGCGGCGACCGTGACACCGGCCGCCCCCTTCGCACGTTCGATCGCGTTGACGTTCTTGGCGAAGGCGCGGGCATCGATCAGCGCACCACCGTAGTTCGACAGATCGGCAACGTCCCCATACGTCAGCGCCTCGGTGGCGGCCAGGAAATCATCGCCCATCTGCTGCCACACCGAGCGTGGGATGAACGCCCGCGACGCGGCCGAGCACTTCTGGCCCTGGTAATCGAACGCACCACGAATCAGGGCCGTCCGCAGCACATCCGGTCGGGCTGAGGCGTGCGCCACCACGAAATCCTTGCCGCCGGTCTCACCGACCAGCCGCGGATAGGTGTGATACCGGTCGATGTTGGCACCGACCTCGCGCCAGAGATGTTGGAACGTCGCAGTCGAACCGGTGAAATGGATACCGGCGAGGCGAGGATCGGCCAGCACCACCTCCGAAACTGCCAACCCGTCACCATGGACCAGGTTGATCACACCAGGTGGCAGACCGGCGGCTTCCAGCAGCTGCATCGTCAGATACGCCGAAAATGCCTGAGTAACAGATGGTTTCCAGATCACCGTGTTACCCATCAAGGCGGGTGCGGTGGGCAGGTTCGCTGCGATGGCGGTGAAGTTGAACGGGGTGATCGCGTAGACGAACCCCTCCAGCGGACGGTAATCGGTGCGGTTCCAGACCCCGGCGGAACTGACCGGCTGCTGCGCCATGATCTGCCTGGCGAAGGCGACATTGAACCGCCAGAAATCGGCGAGCTCGCAGGACGCGTCGATCTCCGCCTGATAGGCCGTCTTCGATTGCCCCAGCATGGTGGCGGCGGCGATCTTCTCCCGCCACGGACCGGCCAAGAGGTCCGCGGCGCGCAGGAACACCGCGGCGCGCTCATCGAACGGGGTCGCGGCCCACGCGGCCTTGGCGGCCACAGCCGCTTCGACAGCGGCGGCCGCGTCGGCGTGCTCGGCGTTGGTCAGCGTGCCGAGCACAGACGCGTGTCGATGTGGCGCAACGACGTCGATGCGGGCGCCGTCGCCCATCGCGTGTTTCCCACCGATGACATGCGGCAGATCGATCGCGGCATCGGCGAGGTCGGCCAGCGCGACGGTCAGTCGGGCCCGTTCTGGTGATTGGGGTGCGTAATCGCGGACCGGCTCATTGGTGGGCAACGGCACATCGGTGATGGCATCCATGCCGTTCAGGATCTCCGACGCCGGTGGCAAATCTCTTAGCTGAACGGACAAGACTGCGGCGGCCACCTAGTAGCATCGGACAATATGGAGGCTGCCGGGGTTGGACTTGGCCAGCTGCTCCTTGCTCTCGATGCCACGATGGTGACCCTGGTCGAGGCGCCGCGCGGCCTTGACCTGCCGGTGGCGTCGGCGGCGCTGATCGATTCCGACGACGTTCGCCTCGGCTTGGCGCCCAGCGCCGGGTCCGCAGACGCGTTCTTCCTGCTGGGGGTCGGCGCCGATGACGCACTGCGCTGGATCGACCGTCAGATCGCCACCCGGGTGCCGGCCGCCATTTTCATCAAGGAGCCGTCTGCCGCCGTGGTCGCGAAGGCCGTGGCGGCGGGCAGTGCCGTCGTGGCCGTCGATCCCCGCGCCCGCTGGGAACGGCTCTACCGTCTGGTCAACCACGTCTTCGACCATCACGGGGACCGCGCCGACCCGTTGCACGACTCCGGCACGGATCTGTTCGGACTGGCCCAGTCGATTGCCGACCGGACCCACGGCATGGTCAGCATCGAGGATGCACAATCGCATGTGCTGGCCTACTCGGCGTCCAACGATGAGGCCGACGATCTGCGGCGGCTGTCGATCCTGGGCCGCGCAGGACCGCCGGACCATCTGCAATGGATCGCCCAGTGGGGCATTTTCGACGCGCTGCGCGGCGGTAGCGAGGTGGTTCGGGTGGATGAGCGGCCAGAACTCGGCCTGCGACCGCGGGTCGCCATCGGCATCCATCAGCCGTCCGCCGATGAGCGGCGGGCACCGATATTCGCCGGGACCATCTGGGTACAACAGGGCTCCCGACCGCTGGCCGAGGATATCGACAGTGTGCTTCGCGGCGGGGCGGTGCTGGCCGCGCGGATCATGGCCCGCCTGGCCGCGACGCCGTCGACCCACACGGCGCGCGTCGCCCAGCTGCTCGGATTGCGCGACGCTGGTAGCGGCGACGTGGTCGACGTACTGACCACCGCCCGCGAGTTGAGCATCTCCCCCGATGGGCGGGCGGCGGTGATCGCGTTCGAGACGAACACGCCCGGGTTGCGGGTGGCCGATGTGCTCGCATTGAGCGCCAACGCTTTTCGTGGTGATGCCCAGGTGGCGGCGAACGGCTCCCGGGTGTACGTGCTGTTTCCAGACATCGGCAAGCCGGCCTCGGTGACGTCCTGGATCCGCGGCACTATCGCCGCACTGCGCACTGAGCTGGGCCTGCAGATGCGGGCCGTGATCGCCACGCCGGTCGACGGGCTGGCGAATGCTGCGACGGCGCGCGCCGAGGTGGACCGCGTGCTCGACAGTGCGGAGCGCCACCCCGGCGCGATCGGCGACGTCACCTCACTTGCCGAGGCACGCACCACGGTGTTGCTCGACGAGATCGTCACGATGATCGGCTCGAACGAGCGGCTGACCGACCCCCGCATTCATCTTCTACGCGAACAGGATCCAATACTCGCCGAGACACTGCGGGCCTATCTGGACAGTTTCGGCGATATCGCGACGGCCGCGAAATGGCTGCATGTGCACCCCAACACCGTTCGCTACCGCGTACGTCGAATCGAGCAGGTACTTGCCACGTCCCTGGCCGATCCCGATGTGCGGCTGCTACTTTCGCTGAGTCTGCGAGTTACGGCCTGATCGCCTGCAGGGTGTACGACAGCGGCAACCGCTCAGGATGATCGACCAGCCGCCATTCGCCTTCGTTACCCCGCATCCGCCCCGGTAGCGCCTCCCACGGCACAGAATCGTGCTCGACCAGCATGGTCAGCTCCAAGCCCGCCGCCAGCACTGCGCTGACGATCTGGCCGAGTCCGTGATTCCATCCGCGCGACACGGTGTGGCTGAACTGTGCGTCGGTCTCGACATACGTTCCAGGGTTATCGAATTCATCGGGCTCCGATTGCTCGAAATACGGGTAGCCCACTACCAGTGCGTCAGTTCGATTTTCGTCAACGGCCCACAGCATGGGATGGCCTTCGCGCAGAAACAGCCGGCCCCCTGGTCGCAACAACGCCGCCACCGTCGCGGCCCACCGCTCGATATCAGGCAGCCAGCACAATGCACCGATTCCAGTGAAGACGAAGTCGAAACTGTTCTTGGTCAACACATCCGCCGCGCTGTAGAGATCAGCTTCGACGAAGGTGATGTCCGCGCCCGCGTCGGCAGCCAGCTGGCGGGCGACTGCGATCGAAGCAGTGGAAAAGTCGAGCCCGGTCATGGTGGCGCCGAGGCGATGCAGCGACAGGGTGTCGGTGCCGATGTGACACTGCAGATGTACGCCGCGCATCCCGCTGATATCGCCGAGTCGAGGCAGGTCGAACCGAACTACGTCCGATAGCCGATCCGGATCCGAGATGAGTTCCTGCACTGCGTAATCGCGTGATTCAGCATGGGCGGGCGCCCGTTCATCCCAATAGGCCTTGTTGACCGCGAAGTGTTCGTCGTGCGTCATGGCGTGAGGCGTTCGACCGCAGCAGCGATCCGCTCATCGGTAGCCGTCAGTGCGATCCGGACATGCTGAGCACCGCGCGCTCCGTAGAATTCCCCCGGCGCCACCAGGATTCCGCGCTCAGCCAGCCAGGCCACGGTGTCACGGCACGGCTCACCCCGCGTTGCCCACAGATACAGTCCCGCTTCGGAATGGTCGACGGTGAACCCGGCCGCCCGCACCGCGGGCAGCAACAGATCGCGGCGCCGCGCATACTTCTCGCGCTGTTGCTTCTCGTGCGCATCATCGTCGAGCGCTGCGATCATGGCCGCCTGCACCGGCGTCGGCACCATCATGCCGGCATGCTTTCGGACCGCGAGTAACTCGGTGACCAGCGCGGGGTCACCGGTGACGAAGCCCGCCCGGTAGCCGGCCAACGACGAGGTCTTCGACAGGGAATGCACCGCGAGCAGGCCCGTGTGATCGCCCCCGCTGACGGAGGGATGCAACACCGACAGCGGTGGCTCGGTGCCCCAGCTCAACCCCAGGTAGCACTCGTCGGACGCGATGATCGCGCCGCGCTCGCGAGCCCAGTCGACCACCTTGCGTAGATGGTCGACACCCAGCACCTTGCCGGTGGGGTTGCTCGGTGAATTGACGAAGACCAGCGCCGGGGACTGCGGACCGATTTGCGTCAGTGAGTCGGCCGCCAAGACGTGTGCTCCGGCCAGGCGCGCACCCACGTCGTAGGTCGGATAGGCCAGTTCTGGAACAACGACAAGGTCGCCGGTGCCCAACCCCAACAATGTCGGGAGCCAGGCGATCAACTCTTTGGTGCCGATGACCGGCAGCACGGCGTGCTCGCCGATACCGGTGACGCCGTACCGACGTTCCAGGGCAGCCACCGCCGAGTGCCGCAATGCGGCTGTCCCCGCGGTGGTGGGGTAACCCGGTTCGCCACTGGCAGCGGCCAGCGCCTCACGGATCAGTGGGGCGACCGGATCAACCGGAGTGCCGACCGAGAGGTCGACGATGCCGTCGACGTGCGCACGGGCTTTGGCGGTGACATCCGAGAGGGTGTCCCACGGAAAGACCGGCAACTCCGCCGACACGGGTCGGCGTGGCATGGCTCAGTCTTCGCTTTGCGGCGGCAGATCCTTCACGGCCTGCGGGTCGTTATCGGTCTGTCCCACCTTCGAGGCCCCGCCCGGCGAACCGAGCTCCTCGAAGAAGTCGGCGTTGACCTGGGTGTAGCTGCTCCACTGGTCGGGCACATCGTCTTCATAGAAGATGGCCTCGACGGGGCATACCGGCTCGCACGCACCGCAGTCGACGCATTCGTCCGGGTGGATGTACAGCATCCGGGCGCCCTCGTAGATGCAATCGACCGGGCACTCTTCGATACATGCCTTGTCTTTGACGTCGACACATGGCTGCGCGATCGTGTACGTCACAGAACTCTCCTCAAGGTTCTTCAGTGGGCTGCTGTGATGCCGTTCTGATGAGCTGCTGACCAAGTATCCGGTGGCTGAAACCGGATGGCCTTGTCAGTGTGCCCTAACTTTCCGCGCGCCCCCTTCTATTTCAGAAGTGCGGCAACGCAGTTACTGATACTAGACGTTGCATATAGAAAACGTGCAACGGTGCCACCCCTATGCACACCGCTGCACTGCAACCAGTTGCATAGGCCCCGCGCTACCACCTAGGCTGCCGCCGTGGCACTCCCGCACGCGATCCTGGTGTCGCTGTCCGAGCAGTCCGGATCCGGCTATGAGTTGGCGCGGCGATTCGACCGATCCATCGGGTATTTCTGGTCGGCCACCCATCAGCAGATCTACCGAACGCTGCGGACCATGGAGGTCGACGGCTGGGTGCATGTGACACCGGTGACGCAGCACGGGCGACCCGACAAAAAGGTGTACACGGTGTCCGAGGCGGGCCGCGCGGAGTTGGCCCGGTGGATCGCCGATCCTGGCCCCGGGGCCGGAAAGGGCATCCGTAGCGCGGTCGGCGACAGCCGCAACCGCGATCTGGCCGTCAAGCTGCGCGGCGCCGAGTACGGAGATGTCCGCTTGCTGCGTGAGCAAATTGCCGCACTGCGCACCGAGCGGGCCGCACTACTGGATGTGTACCGGGGCTTGGAGAAGCAGCAGTTCCCCGACCCCGGCGCTCTGCGGGGCACCGCGCTGCACCAGCACCTGGTGCTTCGCGGCGGTATCCGCGCCGAGGAAAGCTCCATCGACTGGCTCGACGAGATATTGACGGCCTTGGGAGGCTCCCATGACGGCTGATCCCTATCCGAATCTGCTGTCCCCCCTGGACCTTGGCTTCACGACGCTGCGCAACCGGGTGATCATGGGCTCGATGCACACCGGGTTGGAAGACCGTGCCCGTGACACCGACCGGCTGGCCGAGTACTTTGCCGAACGCGCCCGCGGTGGCGTCGGCATGATCATCACTGGCGGTTACGCGCCCAACCGCACCGGCTGGCTGCTGCCCTTCGCCGCCCAACTGCTGACCTCGACGGAAGCCCGCAGGCACCGGACCATCACCACCGCAGTGCACGACGGCGGGGCGAAGATCCTGCTGCAGATCCTGCATGCGGGCCGGTATGCCTATCACCCGCTCTCGGCGAGTGCGTCGTCAATCAAAGCCCCCATCAACCCCTTTCGACCGCGGAAGCTGTCGTCCAAGGGGGTGCAGGACACCATCGACGATTTCGTCCGGTGCGCGACGCTGGCCCGTGAGGCCGGGTACGACGGTGTCGAAGTCATGGGCAGCGAAGGCTATCTGCTGAATCAGTTCTTGGCGCCCCGCACCAATAAACGAGCGGACGCCTGGGGTGGCACACCGGTGAAACGCCGCCGACTGCCGGTGCAGATCGTGCGCCGGATCCGGGCGGCGGTGGGAACCGATTTCATCATCTGCTATCGGATGTCCATGGCCGACTATGTCGAGGACGGCCAGAGCTGGGACGAGATCGTCGCGCTGGCACGCGAAGTCGAAGCCGCGGGCGCGACGATCATCAACACCGGGGTGGGTTGGCATGAGGCCCGCGTGCCCACCATCGTCACCTCAGTGCCGGGTAACGCATTCGTCGACATCAGCAATTCGGTGGCCGAGCAGGTGAGCATCCCGGTGGTGGCGTCCAACCGGATCAACATGCCTGCCTCAGCCGAGCAGATACTGGCCGAGACACAGATCAAGTTGATCTCGATGGCGCGCCCGCTACTCAGCGACCCGGAGTGGGTGCGCAAGGCGCAGGACGATCACGCTGAGGAGATCAACACCTGCATCGCGTGCAACCAGGCCTGCCTGGATCACGTGTTCGTGCACAAAACCGTGTCCTGCCTGCTGAACCCGCGGGCCGGCCACGAAACAACGCTGCTGCTGGGGCCCACCCGCACGGCCCGCTCGGTAGCTGTCGTCGGGGCGGGCCCCGCCGGGTTGGCGGCCGCTGTCAACGCAGGCTTACGCGGTCACCGGGTGACGTTGTTCGATGCGAACCCGTTCATCGGCGGCCAGTTCGATATGGCGCGACGGATCCCCGGTAAAGAAGAATTCAACGAAACCATCCGCTACTACACGGCGATGCTCGACAAGTACGGCGTGCGGGTCCGACTGGGCACCCGGGTGGCTGCCGACGACCTGGTGGGTTTCGACGAAATCGTGCTGGCCACCGGCGTGGCACCGCGGCTGCCGTCGATCCCCGGTATCGATCACCCCAAGGTGCTGAGCTACCCGGAGGCCATCTACGGTGCCCGGCCGATCGGTCGCAAGGTCGCCGTAATCGGTGCGGGCGGAATCGGTTTCGACGTCAGTGAGTTTCTGGTGACCGACCAGTCCTCGACGCTGCACCTCAAGGAGTGGAAGGCCGAATGGGGGGTGGCCGACCCGCAGGAGGCCCGCGGCGCGCTGACCACCCCGATCCCTGCGCTCCCGGTCCGCGAGGTCTATCTGCTTCAGCGCAGCAAGGGTGCCCAGGGCCGGGGGCTGGGTAAGACCACCGGCTGGGTGCATCGTGCGTCACTGAAAGCCAAAGGCGTGCAGCAACTTTCTTCGGTGAACTACGAGCGTATCGACGACGACGGTCTGCACATCAGCTTTGGCTCTGACCGGGCCCGGCCGCAGGTTCTCGACGTCGACAACGTCATCGTCTGCGCTGGACAGGAGCCGGTCCGCGATCTGGACGACGACCTGCGCGAACGCGGTGTCATCGCGCACATCATCGGCGGCGCTGCCGTCGCTGCCGAACTCGATGCCAAACGCGCGATCCGCCAGGGCACGGAACTGGCTGCCCGACTGTGATTTCGGCGTGCTCGCTCGCTTTTTACCGCGACTGAGCACGCCGACATCACACGTCAGAACTAGCCCTGCTTGAGCGCTTCGATCTCGAGGGTGATGGTGACCTTATCGCCGACAACGGCGCCACCGGTCTCCAGCGGCATATCGATATCGATGCCGAAATCCTTGCGGTTGAGCACCACTGAGGCTTCGAAACCTGCGACCGCGCCGTGTCCCATACCCGGGTTGGTGCCATTGAACTCGAGGCTGAGGCTGATCGGCTTGGTAACGCCCTTGAGGGTGAAATCGCCATCGAGGACGTAGTTGTCGCCATCGGCGCGCACACCCGTCGCGGCAAACTCAGCGGTCGGGAACTTCTCGACATCGAAGAAATCGGCGGCCTTGATGTGGGCGTCGCGCTGCTCGTTCCCGGTGTGCACCGACGCGACATCGATCTGCGCGGTCACCGACGGCGTGCCATCCTCGGCCACGGTGATGGCACCGCTGAAACTACCGAAGCTACCGCGCACCTTGCTTACCACCAGGTGGCGGACGGAGAAGCTGATCGACGAGTGGACCGGGTCGATGGCCCAGGTTCCGGTACCGAGTTCGGTGGCTACTGCTGCGGTCATGGTGGTTACTCCTTGGCTTGGGTGCCGGCCAGCCCGGCGCCATCGCCCACAATAACCGGACCACAGTCCGTATCTATTCCCGGGCCGGTTGGCCGGTATCGCTGCGCATCCGAGTTACATTCGCGGGGTGAACGCCGGCGATCACTGCACCCAAGGCGCTCTCAGCTTCGTCGCCCGCCTCGGCGCGACGATGTCAGGCGCGAACTACCCGGTCACGCTGGTCCAAGAGACCATGCTCAGCACAGCCAGGGCCTACGGCCTGCAGCACGAAATCCTGGTGCTGCCGAACTATGTGCACATCGGCGGCACCGACGGCGGCGGCGACAGCGCCCTGCATATCGCCAGACCCGAGCGGGACCTGCGCTACGACCAGACCTTCGCGCTGGCCCGCCTGGTCGCCCGGGCGCAGACCGGTTCGATTTCACCTGATGCCGGGATGGCCGAATTGGATCGCATCGACGCGTTGCCGATGCGCTTCCCGATCTGGGTCAGCGTCATCGGGTATGCCGTGCAGAGCGCCGGCCTGGCCCTGATCCTGCAACCGTCTCCGTGGGCGCTGGCCGCCGCTCTCTGCCTGGGTTTGTTGATCGGCCTGCTCAGCACCGTCGCCAGGGTCAGCGACGCCTTCGAGCAGCTGCTCCCGATCATCGGCGCCTTCCTGGTCGCGCTGATCTCGTTCTGGATCACCCATCGGCTGCACTACAACATCGGCAGCCTGCGGGTGCTGATCGCGCCGCTGGCCTGCTTCCTGCCCGGCGCCGCCATCACCCTTGCGGTCATCGAATTATCCACTCACCAAATGGTTTCCGGCTCCAGCCGACTGATCTCAGGTTTCATCCGGATCGCACAGCTGGCCTTCGGCATCCTGATCGCGGCCCAGGTGACGGGTTTGGGCGATGCCAATCTGGTCGACAACCCGGCGAATCTGATCGGGCCGTGGGCGCCGTGGCTAGGCGTGCTGGTGTACGCCATCGGCACCACGTTGTTCTTCGGCCCGCCGCGCGGATTCCTGCCCTGGATGCTGGCGATCCTGCTGGTGGCCTACTCGGGGCAGGTCCTGGGGAACGCCCTTCTCGGCAGCTACGCCAGCGGCTTCTCCGGCGGGCTGGCGCTGACCATTGGCGCGGTGCTGATCTCCCGACTGCCGAACACACCCCCGACCATGGCGCTGATCCTGCCCGGGTTCTGGCTACTGGTACCCGGTTCGCTCGGGCTGATCGGTATCACCGAGTTGGTCGGAAGTCACAGCAGCGCCGTGTTCGGTGCCACCATCATCTCGATGATCTCCATTGCCCTCGGAATTCAATCCGGGCTGCTCATCTCACAAGCGGTCACCCGGCTGCGCGGTGCGCCGGATCCGCGGGCCTTCCGCGGATAGAGGCGCCTCAGGCGGCCAGCGGCGCGTACGTTGTCGAGCGCTGCCGGGCGGGACGACCGATGCCCTCGGCAATGGCGACCAGCTCGGCAACCGACTTCGCCGATCCATTCTCCGATCCGGCCATCCGCGAGATGGTCTCCTCCATCAACGTGCCGCCAAGATCATTGGCGCCACCTTGGAGCATGACCTGGGTGCGCTCGACGCCGAGCTTGACCCAACTGGTCTGAATGTTGTCGATCCGGCCGTGCAGCATGATCCGTGCCAGTGCGTGCACGGCCCGGTTATCGCGGTGCGTCGGACCTGGGCGAGCGGCCCCGGCCAGGTACAGCGGCGAAGACTGGTGCACAAACGGCAACGGCACGAACTCCGTGAAACCGCCTGTGCGGTCCTGGATTCCGCGTAGCACGTTGAGATGTCCCACCCAGTGCTTCGGGGTATCGACATGGCCGTACATCATCGTCGAACTGGAGCGCAGCCCCACCTCATGAGCGGTGGTGATCACGTCGATCCACTCCGAGGTGGGCAGCTTGCCCTTGGTCAGTACCCAGCGGACCTCGTCGTCGAGGATTTCCGCCGCTGTACCGGGGATGCTGCCCAGGCCGGCTTCCCGCAGGCTGGTCAGCCACTCCCGTAGCGAAAGCCCGCTGCGGGTAACACCATTGGAGATCTCCATCGGCGAGAACGCATGTACGTGCATCGAGGGCACCCGGGCCTTGACCGCCCGCACCAGATCGGCATACCCGGTCACCGGTAGCTCAGGGTCGATCCCGCCCTGCATGCAAACCTCGGTGGCACCCGCGACGTGCGCCTCCCACGCCCGGTCGGCAACCTCGCCGGTGGACAGCGAGAACGCGTCCGCATCGCCCTTGCGCTGGGCGAACGCGCAGAACCGGCAGCCGGTATAGCAGATATTGGTGAAGTTGATATTGCGGTTCACCACGAAGGTGACGTCGTCACCGACGACGTCTTTGCGGAGCGAGTTGGCCAGTGCAGTAACAGCTTCCAGCGCCGGACCGTCTGCGGTGGCCAGCGCGAGATACTCGTCATCGCTGCAACCGGCGGGGTCACGCTCGGCGGAGCGCAGTGCAGAGAGCACATCGGTGTCGATCCGGTCCGGGGCCCGGGCAGCCAGCTCGTGCACCTTGTCACGAATCGAGTCCCAGTCGCCGAATGCACTATCGAGATCCGACCGGGTCTCGGTGTTACGACCTTCGGTGTCGATGGCCGTATGCAGATCGGTCCGCCCCAGCGATTCGGTCGCCTCATCGGGTTCCTGCCACGGCAGCCCGACCGGAATGACGTCACGGGCCCAACCGGTGTCCGGATCAGCGAGCGCGCTGACATGCGCGCCTACCCGGGGATCGATCCACGCCGAGCCGGCCTGGACGTATTTCGGTTGCGCTGTCAGTCGCTCCACCAGGTCATAACCGGCTTCGGCGGTCACTTCGGCCAACTCGTCCAGCGCCGGCCAGGGCCGTTCAGGGTTGACGTGATCAGGGGTCAGCGGGGAAACGCCACCCCAGTCGTCGACACCCGCACCGATCAGCGCGAGGCATTCCTCCCGTGAGACCAGGTTCGGCGGCGCCTGAATACGCATTGCGGGACCGAGTACCAGCCGCGATACCGCGATGACAGCCAGGAAATCGTCGATCCCGGCGTCCGGCGTCGCCGCCATCGCCGTGTGATCCTTGGCCCGGAAGTTCTGCACGATGACTTCTTGGATATGCCCAAACTCTTTGTGCGACTTCCGGATCGCATGAATGGTCTCGGCACGCTCGGTCAGCGTCTCACCGATCCCCACCAACAGGCCGGTGGTGAACGGGATGGACAGTCGCCCCGCGTCGGTCAACGTCCGCAGCCGGACGTCAGGGTCCTTGTCCGGGCTGCCGTAATGCGCCAGTCCCTTGGTTTCGAACAACCGGCGCGACGTCGTTTCGAGCATCATGCCCATCGACGGTGCGACCGGCTTCAGTCGCGACATCTCTGTCCAACTCATCACACCGGGGTTCAGGTGCGGTAGCAGCCCGGTCTCCTCCAGCACCCGGATCGCCATCGCTCGCACATAGTCCAGCGTCGAGTCATAACCACGCTCGTCGAGCCACTGCTTGGCCTCGGGCCACCGCGTCTCAGGTCGGTCGCCCAGGGTGAACAGCGCTTCCTTGCACCCGAGGGCGCCGCCTTGGCGGGCGATCTCCAGAATCTCGTCGGGCTCAAGGAACATGCCCTTGCCTTGGGCACGCAACTTGCCGGGCACCGTGACGAACGTGCAGTAGTGGCAGGTGTCGCGGCACAGATGGGTGATCGGGATGAAGACCTTGCGCGAATAGCTCACCGGTAGCCGACCCGTCGCCCCACGCCGACCGGCAGACTCCAGTCCGGCATCGCGGACCCGGGCCGCGCTCACACACAGGTCGGCCAGATCGTCCCCGCGGGCGGTCAGCGCGATGGCCGCCTCGTCGACGTTGAGCGCCACGCCGTCCCTGGCCCGCCGCAGCACTCGCCGCATCGCTGCTGGACTGGGTGCACCGCCTGCGGGTGGAACGACCGGGCTTGGCAGAGCTGCGCCGTGCTGGGGGTTCAGAGCCACTCCCCTGTAACCACTAGGTGACTGCGATTCATCCGTGCGTCCCACTATCTGAAACTTCGGCACGTGCCATGACGGCCACATTAGCCCCATACGCTGGCGCGTTGAGCGGCGACTCGAGTGACTGCCTAGGCGACCCAGCAGGTTCACAGGGTTTGCGACACACACGCACAGAAATCCGGCGGCACGCCTGACTCACGCGTAAGTTCATCTCGGGTCGGCCCACCTCACCAGGAGTCTTCATGGATATCTCGATGCGCTCGGTGCTTGCCGCCGGGGTTTCCGCCATCACGGCGACGGCGATCGTGGCGGCGCCGTCGATCGCCCCCGTGCCCACCCCGCATGCCGCGGTGACCCGGTCGGTCGATCTCTCGGCCGCGGTACAGACGCTGTCTGCGCAGCAGGTGACCTCGGCTCTGGCCGAGATCGGAACGTACGCCGCCGCTGCCGGTGTGCCGGCCGCCGCCGATGTCATCACCACCCAGAACGCGGTGTCCGACGCCGTGATCAATGCCTACAACTTCGTCATGACCTACGCGGACTACTTCGCGCTCGAGCTGGCGCCTTACGTCCTGCAGTTCGTCCCGTTCGGCTGGATCATCTCCAACCAGATCGGGGCCATCTACCCACCGATCACCGATGTCACCGACAGCGTGGTCTACGACCTGGTAACACCGGTGCTCAATGACCCGCTGAACCTGGCGGTCTGGGCCAATGGAATCGCCGCTGTGGCCTACACCTCCGTGGCGTCACTGCTCAACGTCGGCATCAACGAGGTAAACCTCGTCATCAGCTATTTCCTGTCGTGGATCCCGCCGCTGCCTCCGATTCCGCCGTGGCCACCGATTCTCGCGACCGCATCGACCGCCAACGCCACCAGCACGGCGACCCTGACCTCCGGCCTCACCGCGGATCTGGCGTCGACCTCACCGCTCGCGAAGGGCACGAAGGCGGCCCTGGCGCCCGTCAGCGACCCCGTCGAGGACGGGGTGGAGACCGCAAGCGCTACCACCGAGACCGCCGCCGATACGGTCAAGACTGTCGTTGACACCTCGACTGCAACAGTGGCCGACGTCGTGGCCGATGTGGCGGATGCCGCGGAGACAACGGTCGCCACGCCGCCGCGCGCCAAGGGGACAGTCACCATTGGGAAGGTCGCCGACGCATCGGAGTCGAGCACTCCCGCCAACGCATCCCCCACCGCAGCGGCCTCCGGAGCCGCCACCGGAGAGAAGAAAGCGGCCAAGAGCGCAACGAAGTCCGGGAAGTCCACCCGCTCGGCGGCCAAGGCGGCCGGTTCCGGCGCGGGCGGGGAGTGAGCGCGAGGTAGCTCAGCCCTGCCGAATCCGCTTGCGGTTGACCGGCAGTGATGGTGACGGTGGCAGCTGGTTGGTCTGCGTGCGCCGCCAGAGAAGCCAGGTGGCCGGTGCGGCGCCGACGACGAGGATCAACAACATCGGGCCTACGTCGCTGAAGACGATATCGCCACCGGGACCTGCGAACGTCAGGGCCCCGATGCTCAGAAGCCACGTCCAAAGCGGAAGTGCGGCAAGTCTGTTCGACGGCGACCAGTACATCCCCGCCCATACCAGGGCCATGTTCACCAGGCCGGCTACCAGCGCACTGATCGGGAATGGGATCGCGCCGATATGCAGCGGGAGAAGCAGCGCAGACGCTACCGCGCACAGGATGCCGTCGACCGCTAGCAGCGCCAGCACGAACGCGCGCATCATCGGAACCGCCGCGTGGACGTCACGGACCGTCGAACTCGGGGAAACGACCGTCAGGTCGGCATGCTGTCGAGCAGCGCGGTAAGCGAACCCACCACCCACTGGAAGTTGTCCAGGCGGTCCTGCCAGTGCTGCAGATTCGGGTCCAGATCTGGGTCCATGGTCGTCCCTTCAAACGTTCCGCGTGCAGCGCAGCTTACCCCGCCAGGTTTGTGGTGACGGCCTAAGCGGCCGACTGACTGAGTAGTGGCTACTCGAATGTCGTTCTGGCGCTACGTGAGTACTGGTCAGCGCCTTGTTTTACCTGGATATGACCGTAATTTCAGTTCTACGCCAGGACTACTCGACAACAGGGGGACGAGGACATGAGCAGCAGAGCATGCGCCGCGATCATCGCGCAGGTGGCCTTCACCGAACATGACTCCGCCAGCGGGCGCAGGCAGGTCAGGGGTGCCGACAAGTCGAAACGCCGGACGCGTCGGTTCCGTCGAATTCAGGACTGACGTCCCGCTCGACCGACCACCCGGACTCGTCGGCGGGGCTGCAGAGGGGGCAGCCCCGCCGGCGCTTATCGGTCGCTACAGGCCGGCCAGGAGATCTGTCTCCCAACCCTTGTCATCGCGTGCGCCCGCTTCACCCCGGACCAGGACATAATGCTCGCGGCCCAGAACCGGCAGCGCCAGATTGTTGGACAAGGCGCAGGCCCGGCCCGTCGGCCCGACCGTCACCTGCGTCGCATGGGCGGCCAGCGCCGCGGTCTTGGCGCTCAGTACGTGCGTCGCATCGATGACTGCGGTGATCACTTCATCGGCCCACCCGCGTTCACCGGCGCCGGTGGCCAGTTCCCAGCCGGGTTGCAGATCCCGCTCCTCGAGCTGGGCGGCAGCGGCTTCGAACGAACTGGTCGCCATCACCGTCCAGTAGAACTTCGGCACGGTCCACGGCGAGCCGGGGTACTGCTCCCCCTCGGCTGCTTCCACCGCGGCGGTGGTGATCTCGTGGGCCCGGATATGGTCCGGGTGCCCGTAACCGCCGTCCGGGTCATAGGTCACGACGACGTGCGGCCGCAACTCCCGGATGATCGAGACCAGCGCACCGACCGCCTCAGAATCGTCGGAATCGACGAATCGCCGCGCACCCGAACGCGCTTCGGTGCCCGCCATCCCGGAATCTCGCCAGTGTCCAGCTCCACCGAGAAAGATCGGGTCGCCGATCCCCAGCGCGCGCAGGGCGGCGGTGAGTTCTGCGATCCGGTAGCCGCCGAGTTGATCAGCACCGTCGACGGCGAGCTGTGCCCAGCGGTCGCCGATCACCTCACCCTCTTCGCCGAGCGTGCACGTCACGACGTTTACCTCGGCGCCGAGTGCCGCGTAGTGCGCGATCGTGGCACCGTTGTTCAGGCTTTCGTCATCGGGGTGGGCGTGGACGAAAAGCAGCCGAGGAGAGCCGTCTGACAGCATCGGGCCACCCTACTCAAGTGGGCTCCGGCGGGCTTTCTCTCACCGGCGGCAGTCCTGAACTACGACGGTTCGGCTGCCGCTGCCATAGATTCAGCCGGTGACACGGCGCCATCTCGAATACGGCTGTGCAGTGGTCTTGATCGGCATCCTGGCCGGGCTGGCGGGGGCAGCGACGACATTGTTGTTGCACGGCGTCGAACACCTGACTTACCACTACTCATTCGGCACCTTGCTGGACGGTATTTCGCAGAGCAGCCCGGTCCGACGCGCCCTTGGACCGATGGTGGGTGGCGCCCTGGCCGGCTGCGGTTGGTGGTTGTTGCGACGCCGGACCGTGGTGCCAGCCCTGACTCAGGTCATCAAGCCAGGTCAGCGGTTCCCGCACATGACAATGAGCATCGATGCCGCGCTGCAGGTACTGACCGTCGGGTCCGGCGCCTCGCTGGGGCGCGAAGGTGCGCCCCGACAGTTCTCCGCCGCCCTCGGCGATCTGGGCATATCGCGCTGGATGACGACCGGTTCCAAGCTGGGGTCGACGATGGGCTCGCTGACGCCGCGAGACCGTGAGATCCTGCTCGCCTGCGCGGCCGGGGCCGGACTGGGTGCGGTCTACAGCGTGCCGATCGGGGGCGCCCTCTTCGCGGCCCGAATCCTGTTGGGTTCCTGGCACCCTCGCGTCCTGGGCACCGCATTGATCACCTCCAGCCTCGGTGTCGCGGTCGCGTCGCCGGTCACCGGTGACGCCACCCCGCTGGCGTGGCCCGATCCGAGTCTGTCCTATCTGCTGACCGCATTCGCCGTGCTGCTGGCCCCGCTGGCGCTGGCTGCGGGGCTGCTGTTCAACCGGTTGATGTCGATCGCCCAGCCCAAGCAGGTGCGTACGTCGTGGGTATTGATCCCCGCCATCGCCGCCGCCGGACTGCTGGTCGGGATCTGTTCGCACTGGTTCCCCGAATTACCAGGGAACGGCAAGAGCATTCTCACGGTCAGCCTCAACAGCGGAATGACTCTGGGTGCCGCCGCCGTGATCCTCCTGCTGAAACCACTGCTCACCGCGGCCTTCCTGCGGGCAGGAGCCGTCGGAGGGATGCTCACTCCGTCGTTGGCCACCGGCGCCGCACTCGGCTCGGTGATCGCTTTGACCATCGACACCTGCACGGATCTGACTGTCAGCGTGCCCGCGCTGTCGTTGGCATGCGCGGCGGGGGTTCTCGCCATTACCCAACGCTCCCCGGTCTGGGCCGCGATCTTCGTCTGGGAGTTAGCCCGCCCGCCCTGGTGGCTTTTGGTGGTATTCCTCGCGACTGCCACCACCGCGCACGGCCTGCGGGTGCTCGGCGAGCGTAGGCATGGCGACACTGCCCCATGACCCGGCGGAGCAAATAGTCGCACCGCATTGTTTAGCTCCGGGCAACATGGGGTACAGGGGTCAGTTAACGATTGATACCTGAGACAGAGCTGAGCTTTACCTGAGCAGTATTTGTAAAGCTGCACGCGACAACCTAAATCGTTCTCAGGAAACTTCCGACACGCCGACAACGGCTTCCATGTCGCAACTATGACAATTCTGCCAGGCGAACCGTGGCGCCTTCATTCAGCAAACTACTTACACATGGGCTTGTTGGTAACTGGAACCAAGCGATCCAGTTCCCTGCGCCACGGATGTCGGGGCCCGATGGGCATCTCGGAAAAGTCGGCGAAGCGCAGCACATCGACCCTGCAGCACAAACTGGCACACGTGCAACATCAGTCACAGGGTTGGAGCTTGCGCACGACGTCGCCAGCTCAGCTAATTAGCCATGCACAACATCTCGATGCGGCCGGGCGCTCCGCCGGTGCGGATCCCGAATAGGTCGACTTATGCCAGCGAACTTTGCTAGCAAATCAGCAATCGCCTTCTTGGATCATTGCCAGCAATAAATCCCAGTTCAAAGACTGGTTTTCAAATATTTGACGCGAACGTCAGCAAACGATTTTTTTTGATCTTGGACTTGTTCTCGCCCTGTTTTCGCGGTTACGGTTCCATCACGTCGGGGTTGCAACAGCCGCACCAGCGCACTTATCAGAGGGGTCTTCATGGAAGTTTCAGTTCGTTCATATCTCACGGCAGGCGTAGCTATGGTCGGAGCCGGAGCGATCGCTTTGGCCCCGCTTCAGCTCTCACCGCCCGACATCCAGCTCCACGCCGGTCATCCCGTAGTGGCGGTCGACAACATCGAGCTGTCCGCCTTCACCCCCTCCGATATTGCGGGCGCCGTCGGCCTCCTGATCACTGGCGGGTCAGTTGCCTTCAATCAGGGCCTGGCCAGCACGAACACCGGTATCGCCCAGGGACTCGGGACGGTCCAGGCGGTCTCGTCGACCGCTCTCGGCACGACGTCGGCGATCAATTCGACCCTGACCCAGTACGGCTTGGCCGCGCTGCAGGCCGTTGCGGCCGACCCGACGAACCCGGCGAGCTTCACCACCGCGATGGGCATCCTGGTTCAGGGTGGGTCCTTGGCGGTCAACCAGTCGTTGGCTGGTACGAACACCGGCGTCAGCCAGGGCTTGGGCGGTCTGGCGACCGTGACCAGCACCGCGCTCGGCGGAGTGTCCGCGATCAACAGCACCCTGACTCAGTACGCCCTGCTGGCGCTGAACCTCTTGACCTCCCCGGCGGAGGCCATTGCGGCCACACCGGCCGCCATCGCCGCCGCCATCCCGACTGCCGCTGCGCTGGCGCTGCCCACCCCAACCGATATCGGCTCGGCCCTGGGCCTCCTGCTCACCGGCGGATCCCTGGCATTCAACTCGAGCCTGGCCACCACCAACACCGCTATCGGCCAGGCACTTGGTGGAGTGTCAGCCGTCACCAGCACTGCCCTCGGCGGCCTCTCGGCGATCAACACCACCCTGACGAACTCCGGCCTCGCCGCGTTCGGTGCGGTGGCGGCCAATCCGCTCAACCCGGCCAGCTACGCTGCCGCGCTGACCTTGCTGGTCACCGGACACTCGACCGCGTTCAATCAGGGTCTGGCCAGCCTCAACACCGGAATCGGCCAGGCGCTGGGCACGGTGTCGGCTGTCGCCTCCACCGAACTGGGTGGAGTTTCAGCGGTCAACAGCATCCTGACCACCTATGGGCTGGCCGCACTGGGAGCGCTCACCGCGCCGCCAGAGGTCACACCCGTGGCGGACGCCACCGCAACTGTTACGGCGGCTGTCACTCCGGCGGCCGACGTCACGGCCACAGCCTCCGCCTCGGCGCTGGTGATCCCGGGACCAAATGACGTCGCCTCCGCGCTGGGCATCCTGATCTCCGGCGGTTCGACCGCCTTGAACCAGAGCCTGGCCACCCTCAACACCGAAATCTCGCAGGGCTTGGGCGGTTTGGCCGCGGTCACCAGCACCACTCTCGGTGGCGCTGTCGCGGTCAACAACCTGCTGACGAACTACGGATTGCTGGCCTTGGGTTCGGTCGCAGCGGCGCCGCTCAACCCGGCCTCCTACGCGACGGCGCTCGGACTGCTGATCACTGGCGGATCACTGGCATTCAACTCGAACCTGGCCACCATGAACACGGCCATCGGGCAGGGCCTTGGCACGCTGCAGACGGTCACCAGCACCGCGCTCGGCGGTATCTCGGCGGTCAACACCACGCTGACCAACACCACGCTGGCCGCCCTGGCGGCTCTGTTGACGCCTCCGGTGACCACCACGAGCACGCTCGCGGCAGCCACCACGAACGCGCTGGCAGTACCGACCGCGGCGGCCTCTGCTCTGGGCATTCCTGGCCCGGGTGATGTGGCGACGGCGCTGGGCTTCCTGATCAACGGCGGCTCGACGGCGTTCAACCAGAGCCTTGCCGGCATGAACACGCAGATCAGCCAGGGTCTTGGCGGTCTCGCCGCATTGACGAGCATCGGACTTGGCAGCGCCGCAGCGACGAACACCACCCTGACCGCGGCCACCCTGGCTGCGCTCAACACGGTTGCGTCGGCTCCGCTGAATCCGGCGAGTTACGTTGCGGCAGGGGCGATCCTGGCCCAGGGCGGCTCCACGGCCCTGAACCAGAATCTGGCCAGCCTCAACACCGGTATCGCAACCGGGCTCGGCACATTGGCGGCCGTCACCGAGACCGGTCTTGGCACAGCTGCAGCGGTCAACACCACGTTGACCACTGCCAGCCTCAATGCGCTGAACGCGTTGACGAATCCGGCGAGCACCACGCCGACTCCGAACGCAACGACGTCACTGGCCGCAGCGAAGGTGGCCGACAACTCGACGAGCCTGGCCAAGGTCGCCGACCCGTCGACACCGGCCGCCAGTGCGGTGACGACACTGTCCGTGCCGAAGGCCCTCACTGCGGCGCCGGCACCGACGAAGACGAAGGCTGCAACCAAGGCCACAGCGGCCGCCGATTCGTCTACGTCAAGCACTGACAGCACCACCACCAAGGCCGACGCACCCACCAAGGCCGACGCCCCGGCCAAGGCGGATTCGCCCACCAAGGCCGATGCCCCGGCCAAGGCGGACAACCCGATCAAGAAGATCCGCGATCAGGTGAAGAAGGCAGTCGGTGCAGACAAGAAAGCCGACAAGACGTCCGCGAAGTCAGCGGGCAGTGGCGCCGACAAGTAAGTAGTCGCTACCGGCCAAACCTCGGCCCCGCTCTGGAATCTTCCGGAGCGGGGCCGAGTTTTGTTCAGAGACGGTTTGTTTCACGACTGACGTGGCGAACTCCGCTACGGAGTCTTGGCCCAGTTGCCCGCATCCCCGACGATGCCGACCGGCACTGCGCCGGTCAAGCTGACGTTCTGCACGGACGGGCCAGCGGCGACAATCGTGGTGTCCTGCAGGATCGGCAGTACGGTTGACATGTTCCACAGCCGGGGTTCGACCGCGGTGATGACATCGTTGATGTTCATCGAACCATCAAGTGCCCCATCGATATTGGGCTGAATACTACGGTCGCAGATCCCGGTCAGGTTCGATGGCGCCATCACGAGTTCGCCGGATTCGGGCGCAGGCACCGGCGTTGCGGTTCCGGTGGTCGCAGTCGTCGTCGCGGCACCCGTTGAAGATGGCGCCACCGATGTCGTCGTCGGCGTCGGCGTCGAACCGGGGGCGGGGGCCGGTGATACGGCCGTCGCTTCCAAAGCCGGGCAGCCGTAACGCGATGCCAACAACGTCGCCAAGTCACCGCCGGCGCTGTGCCAGCCGACGATCGCATCGACCCGATTATTGGCCAGCGCATCGCCATAGAGCACAACGGGATCCAGCGCCGAGACCGACGCCGCGATCCCCACATTGCGAAGTTGATCGGCCGCGGTATTGGCGACGGCCACTGATGTCGGGTCGTTTGAGGCAACCCCGAGCACCAGCGACAGTTGCTCGCCGTCCTTACTGATCCGACCGCGAGTGACCTCAGGCGGCGGCGTCGGCGTGCTCGACGTCCGCGAGCCGGCCGACGGGGCCGGTGACGTCGACGAGGTGGGGGTATCCCGATCGATGACGTAACCGGCCTGCGCCAATAGCGCGAGCGCGGCGTCCTGCGTCATCGCCGGCGGCGCGGTCGGCACATAACCGGGATCGGATGGGGACCGGACCTGCGCTTGAGCCAACGTGACCGTGTTGTCGCTGCCCGCGCCAACCGCGGCCAGCAGATCGACATCGAGCAGGCCGAGCAGCGCCTTGCGGACCTGGGGATCGGTGAGTTGCGGCTGCTGGGCCCGCAGCAGTAACTGCATGACACGCGGTGTCACGATGCGTGCGGTCCGGACATCGGGGATCGCCGAGAGCTGCGCGAATGCCGCCGCGCCGCCGTGCACCTGGGCGACCTGGGTATCGCCGTTGCGGATGGAGTCGGCCAGCGCAGCGGGTGCGCCGGCGCGGCGGAAGAGGATCTGATCGGGCTGGGCCGGTTGACCCCAGTACCGGTCATTACGGGCCAGCAGAATCTCATCGCGCTGCGGATCGATGCTCTCGACCCGGAACTGTCCGCCGGTGACCGGCATCGCTCGGGCCAGCCCGGCCAGGAAGCCGCCGGGCACATCTTTGACGATGTGGGCAGGCACGATGTCGTTGAACA
Organism: Mycobacterium sp.; assembly: GCF_965229105.1. GTDB lineage: Bacteria > Actinomycetota > Actinomycetes > Mycobacteriales > Mycobacteriaceae > Mycobacterium. Next base: position 2,174,062 of record NZ_OZ245858.1, on the reverse strand, counting down.
ACTCCCGCCAGGCGGGGTATGGCTGCGAGAACGTGACGACAGCGGTCTTCCCGCCGTCGATCGACTGCACGCCGTTGATCAGGTCATAGCCCGCCGGATCGACCACTCCGGGCTCACTGACCATCTGCCGCCACAAATACCAGAAATCGTCGGCGGCGATCGGCGCGTTATCCGTCCACTGCGCCTCGGGCCGGATCTTGTACGTGACGGTGAAAGGGTTTTGGCTGGTCACTTCCGCGGAGTCCAGCAGGGTTCTGTCCAGTTCCCAGCGTGATCCCGTCGGGCTGGCTGGATCCGGCACCGGCCGAAACGACGATGGCAACACCAACGCACTGATCGCGGCGTTGACCGGCGACTGATCGGAGAGCAGATGCGGATTGAATCCGGCGCCGATGGCGTCGATACCCATGATGATCTGCGTCGCCTTGGCCGGCGGCGGCGGTGTGCTCTGGGTGGTCTCCGTGCTTTGCGGCGCCGGCGGCGGGCTGACCGTGCACCCCGCCACAACCAACACCACGCCGATGTTCAGCAGCGGGCGTAATCCGGTCGGCACGCCCTTCAGCGTATCGACCAGCTTGGGGCTCAGCCTTGCGCCTTGGCCCTCGCCTTGCTGCGGGCCCTGGCCGTCGCATTCAGCTCCGCCTTGCGGACGCGGACGATCTCGGGCGTCACCTCGACGCATTCATCGTCGCTACAGAACTCCATGGCCTGTTCGAGGTCGAATTCCAGTGGCCTGTCCAGGGTCACGAAGACGTCGGCGGTCGCCGAGCGCATATTCGTCAGCTTCTTCTCACGGGTCACGTTGACGTCGAGGTCCTCAGAGCGCGGGTTGATCCCGACAACCTGGCCTTCATAGGTGTCATCACCGGGTTCGACGAAGAACTGACCACGATCGGAGAGCTGGATCATCGCGAACGGCGTCACCGTTCCGGTCCGATCCGAGACCAGCGAGCCGGTGTGGCGGGCGCGGATCGCCCCGGCCCACGGTCGGTAACCGTCGAACACCGCGTTGGCGATACCGGTACCGCGGGTCAGCGTCAGGAAGTCAGTACGGAAACCGATCAGCCCACGGCTGGGCACGATGAAGTCCATCCGGACCCAGCCTGCGGCGTGGTTGGCCATCTCTTCCATGCGGCCCTTACGCGCGGCCATCAGCTGGGTGATGGCGCCGACGAACTCTTCGGGGCAGTCGATCGTCATCGCCTCAAACGGCTCGTGCAGCTTGCCGTCGATGGTCTTGGTGACCACCTGCGGCTTGCCGACGGTCAGTTCGAAACCTTCGCGGCGCATCTGCTCGACGAGTACGGCCAGCGCGAGCTCACCGCGGCCCTGGACCTCCCACGCGTCGGGTCGGTCGATATCGACGATCTTGACCGACACGTTGCCGATCAGCTCACTGTCCAAGCGGTTCTTGACCATTCGCGCGGTCAGCTTGTGACCGGAGACCTTGCCTGCCAGCGGCGAGGTGTTGGTGCCGATCGTCACCGAGATGGCCGGTTCGTCGACGTGGATCCGCGGCAAGGCGTGTGCGTGATCGGGATCGGCGAGGGTGTCGCCGATCATGATCTCGGGCATCCCGGCCACGGCGACGATGTCACCGGCGATGGCCTCTTCGGTGGGCTGGCGCGTCACGCCCTCGGTCGCAAGCAGTTCGGTGATCTTCGCGTTCGTGACGACGGGCAGGCCGTCGACCTCGCGCATCCACGCCACGGTTTGCCCCTTGCGGAGCTTGCCCTTGTAGATGCGGATGAGTGCGAGTCGGCCGAGGAACGCCGACGCATCGAGGTTGGTCACCAGCGCTTGCAGCGGTGCTTCTGGATCGCCCTGCGGGGCAGGGATGTGCTCGAGCAGCACGTCGAAGAGCGCGTCGAGATTCTCACCCTCGGGGTTCTCGCCGTTGGCGGGCTCGACCAGGCTGGCGATGCCGGCCCGGCCGGAGGCAAAGAGGACCGGCAGGCCGAGGGCGTCCTCGGCGGCTTTCTGCGCTTCGTCGTCGAGGTCAGATGCGACGTCGAGCAGCAGGTCATGGCTCTCGGAGACCACTTCGGCGATCCGCGCGTCGGGTCGGTCGGTCTTGTTGACCACCACGATCACCGGCAGGTGCGCAGACAGCGCCTTGCGCAGCACGAACCGGGTCTGCGGCAACGGCCCCTCGGACGCGTCGACCAGCAGCAGCACCCCGTCGACCATGGACAGACCGCGCTCCACCTCGCCACCGAAGTCGGCGTGCCCCGGGGTATCGATGACGTTGATGACCGTCATGCTGCCGTCGGGGTGGTGTCGGTGCACCGCGGTGTTCTTGGCCAGGATGGTGATGCCCTTTTCCTTTTCCAGGTCACCGGAATCCATCAGGCGCTCGACAGAGTCATCGCCGCGATGGGAAAGGGCGCCGGACTGCCGCAGCATCGCATCGACCAGGGTTGTCTTACCGTGGTCGACGTGAGCGACGATGGCGACGTTCCGAAAATCAGACTGAAAATCCACGTCAACCATTGTCGCAGTGCAAGTACCCGATCACGAAAACGGCATGAACGACCGAGAGGCAAGACCAGCTCAGCGTGAAGTATCCCGATCTGACCGGCATCAAGCCGAAGAAGAAGTGTTGCCGTAGTAAGCCGCGCTGCAAGCGCTGCCCGCTGGTATTGCACAAGGTGCACAAGGCAGAGCTGTTAGGTATCCGCGGCAAGGAGCTGGAAAAGGTCTTCAAGCGCGCTCGAAAAGCGTGATGACCTGGTAGAACGCTGTGACCTCCCAGCTTGGGGAGCGTACCGTCGTGGTATCCGTCGGACGTGTCTGGAGGTCCCCATCATGACGGTTTACGAAGTTCTCACAGTCGTCGTTATCGCCGTGCTTGCCACGGCTGCCACTGCCGCGATCTACCTGGGATTGTTGAATTGGCTGGGCGCATTGTTCATCGTCCGGTGTGCCGCGTGTCACCATTTGACGCTGTCTTCGACCAACCTGGCACAGCCGTCTTGCCTGCATTGCCGACACCCGGTGCTGACGCATCCGCTCTACGCGGCGCATCACCTGGGTCAGACGTCAGCCGTCCGGGTGGTGGGTGACCGGCTGAAGTACTAGCCGGCCAACGCTGCGGTCAGGTCTGGCAGCCACGCGGTATCAGCGGGCACCCATGGCAACGCACGCAGCTCGCCGAGCCGCACCCAACGCAGTGCCCGGTGATCGTGCGGGTGCAACGTGCCGCCGGTCTGCGTGACGAGATAGGCACGCAGCGTCGCGGTCGGGCTCAATGCGACATCGACGCCCAGTTGGGCGCCGACCATCACATCGACGCCGAGTTCCTCACGCAATTCGCGGATCAGCGCCGCCGCGTCGCTCTCCCCAGGGGCGACCTTGCCACCGGGCAATTCCCAGAGCCCGGCCAGCTCCGGTGGCCGCTCACGTTGAGCCACCAGCAGCGCCGACTCGATGATCAGCGCCCCGGCGACGACAATCTGGGTGGGCATGGCGCGTCACGCTACCGACCGCCGGCCCGCAGTAGATACATTCGTCTGCCCCGACGGCTATGTTGCCTTCGAGACCGCGACTGTCAGGTAACCGTTGGTCTGCCACGCGCTCATGAAGGCACCGAGCGTGACCGGCTCGCCCAGCGGGTATTTCTTGACCACTTCTCCATCCGAGTTCGTGATGGTCTGCCCCTGGAACGCAGGTCCGCTGTCGTTGAGATACACGATGCCTTTTTGGAGGTCCACACCGATCACCGCTACCGCGTGGTCGGAATTGGTGTAATTGGGGACTCCCGGCTCGTTATTCTGGCCTTCGACGGCGGCCCAGATGATGGTGCTGTTGACCGCGACCACCGCCCCATTCCCGTTGGCCAGGATGGCTTTCAGATCATCAAGCGCCCTCTGACCGTCTTCGGGCGTGGAGACTTTTACCGTCTCGCCGTCCTGCTGGTAGGTCGATTCGTAGATCTTGACATCGGTATCGACCCCGTAGTTGGCCTTGAGCAGCGCCGCCAGGTCCTCGTAGGTGGCGCCGTCTTCGATGTTCTCGTCTAAGAACATCTTGGAGCCCGGTTTGGAAATGCTGTTGGTGATCTTGGCCAGCCCGACGATGTCGGCTTCATCCGGCTCAGTTCCGGTCACCTGACCAACCGCCATTGCCCCGGCGATGAGCACACAGTTGTAGTAACTCTGCTTCACCCACCATTTCTGGTTCAGTGCCGGATTGCCGTACGAACCGGTTCCGGCGATCTTGACGGTGATGGTCTCGGTATGGGTGTCGGGTTTGGCCAATCCCATCTGGATGGCCCAAGCGTGCAGCGCGCTCTGCACCACGCCCGCCAGCCCGGGTAGCTGGGCACCGACTCCGTTGTCGACGGTCACCGTGAACGAATCGGTGATACCGGGTGTCACCAGCGTCGAATCAACGGTGTAGGTGTATTTTCCGGTCGCCTCATCCAGGACAACCTTGCCGTACTTTGGTTCACCACTGAGGGTGTAAGTGACGCCAAAACCATTGTTGCTCTTGGCATTTACGTCACCAGTGACCAGCTTCGTGCCCGCGGCGTTTGAACTTTGGTTCGGGTCCACACTCGGGGCATGGTTGAAGAAGATGTAATTGAGCTGCGCAATGAAGCCAGACAATGGCGACTGTTCGGCAGCCGCGGCTGTGACACCACTCGACGACGCGCTGACCGCTTGCGTCGCCGGCGGGGGTGTCCCATTGTCGCCGCTAACCCCGTACGCACCCTTGTTGCCCGGAGTGCCTGTCTCGGCGGCGGAACCGCCGCCGCCTCCCTCTCCGCCGGAGCCGCCGTAGCCGCCGGCTCCACGTCCACCGCCGGCGTCGATGCCGCCATCACCACCATCGCCGCCGGCGCCTCCGGTGGCGCCGTTGCTGCCGTTGGCTCCGGCGCCACCGATGCCGCCCTCACCACCGTCGCCGCCGGCCCCGCCTGGTCCGCTGGTCTGGGTGGCTGAACCGGCCCCGCCATTGCCGCCCGCGCCGCCGGTCCCGGCCGCGCCGGCCGCTCCTGCGATCCCGGTGGGGTTGGTGGAGTCGTTCGGGTTGTAGCCACCCGTGCCGCCTCCGCCTCCGGTGCCGCCGATGCCGCCATTGCCGCCGGATGCGCCGGGCGCGACGTCGGTGCCGGCCCCACCGGTACCGCCAACACCGCCGTTACCGCCGCGTCCCCCGGCGCCACCGGTTCCTGAAGGCGCTTTCGTGTCGCCACCCTCGCCACCGTTACCGCCCTTGCCGCCCACGCCACCGGCGCCGGTGTCACCGGCTTCGCCGTTGGAGGCGAACACAAAGAAGTAGCGGCCCGTACCAGCCGAGCTACCGCGGGCACCGCCGACGCCGCCGGTACCGCCGCTGCCGCCATCGCCGCCGACCAGCCCGGCATCTACGGTGACCGGTTCCCCTCCATTAGCGCCTTTACCCCCGTTACCGCCTGCTCCGCCGGCGCCACCATCCCCGGCGTCGCCGCCGTTACCGAGGACCCAGCTGCCCGAGCCCCCGTTCCCACCAGTGCCACCGGCACCACCGGCGAATCCGTCACCGCCGTCGACCGGACCACTGCCATCGCGCGTTCCGTTCGTGCCGACTCTGCCGGTCTGGCCCAGACCACCGTCGCCGCCGTCGCCGCCCCTACCGAGGAGGGCGAGCAGCCCGACACTGCCGCCGTTGCCGCCATCACCGCCCGCATAGCCGCCTTTTCCGCCATCGCCGCCATTGCCCGACCAGAGGCCGCCGTTGCCGCCGGCACCGCCCTTGCCCCCGACACCGCCGGTGCTGGTGTTTGCCGGACCTGCACCGCCCACACCACCGGCCCCGCCGTTGGCAAAGACGGACAGCAGTCCGCCGCTGCCGCCGTTGCCCCCCGTGCCGCCGTTGGTGGCGCCGCCGCCGTCACCGCCATTGCCTGCGTTACCCGATATCGACAGCAGTCCCGTGTTGCCACCACGACCGCCGGTGCCGCCGGTGGCACCCTCGGGGATTGCGTTCCCGCCGGCGCCACCTTGGCCGCCGTTGCCATACAGCGACCCGCCATCACCGCCGCTGCCGCCGCTGGCTCCCACGGTTGCAACATCGCCCAGCAGATCGCCGGCCGCACCGCCAGCACCACCGTTGCCGACCATGCCGGCCGAGCCGCCCTTACCGCCTGCGGCTCCGTTCGGGGCCTTGGCGCCCGCGCCGCCCGCACCGCCGTTGCCTGTCAACCAACCACCGGCCCCGCCGTTGCCGCCGGTACCGCCGTTTACCGCGGCCTCTCCGGCCCCGCCGTCGCCGCCGTTACCTATGGCGCCGGCCGCGCCACCATTGCCGCCGTTGAAACCGTTACCCCCGTTGCCCAGCAAGCCACCGTTACCACCGGTGCAGGAGGTCGCACCGGTGCACGTCGCTGCGGTCCAGGAGTAGCCATTGCCGACGATGACCCCGCCGTTGGGGTTGGTCGCGGTGCCGTCACCGAAGAAGAAGCTGATCGGATCGGGCGTCGCCGCGATCGAGTTCGGTACCGCGGTCACCGCAGAGCGCTTGGCCGTACTGACGGTGGAGCCGCCCGACGACGAAACCTCACTGGTCGGCCGGGGACGGGACTTCACCTTGGCCGAGCCGGCCTGCCCTGTCGACTTCGACGGGCCGGCCGCCGCCGAGTTACTCGACGCGCTCGAGTCCTTCGCACCGGCCGAACCGCCGGTGTCAGCCGAAGCCGCGGCAGGCATCGAAGCCAGCGCGGCGCCAACACCCACGGCGATCGCCGACGCGCCGACCCACGTCAAGACGCGCGAATTACCCAGTGCCCCAAGCCCAAACTCGACGCGGTTCAACCGCAGTCCACGAACGTGAGCAGATTTCGTCGCAAAGGCAGAACTCATGTTTCTTCACTCCCCCAGGAATCGCGGCCGGCAACCGTGCCGCAGCCGATCCGCGCACGCCGCAGCAAAGCGAGCATAAAACTTATTGACGCATACGTCAGTAATTCACTTCATTTGTCGAACTCACATCAGAGAAGGCGATGCCCTGTCCATGACCGCGGATCGTCGGCTCGGCGCGATTTGCCCGCCGAGCCGACGGCCCGAAGCCCCGCCTTAGGCGGCGATCTCAGCCCCGCCGGACACTGCCGCCGGCTTGCTGACAACCGTGAGCTCGTACTTGCTGGCCTGCCACCCGGTCAGGAAAGCGCCCAACGACACCTTCATGCCCTTACCGATGTAGTCGCCCTCAGTATTGGTGGCCGAACTGTCGTTGACATACACCCAACCGTTGGCCGCATCCACCGCGATGACCACAATTTCGTGGTCCAGAACGGTGTAGTTGGGGTTGGTGACGGTGGACGCTCCGGGAACCGAATTCCAGATCCCGCCGATAGCAACGGTCGTCATCGTCGCGTCTCCGTTGGCCAGCGAGGCCTCCAGTTGCGAAAGTGCCGCCGTGGTATCCGTCCCGTAATGGGTGACGGTCGCATTCAGGCCGTAGTACTTCTGCAGAAGCACAGCAGCGTCCTGCATCCCCACGCCCTCGGAAATATCCTCGCCCAAGTACATTTTGCTACCCGGGTGGGCGACGCTGTTCGTGGTCTTGGCGAGCCCGACGATCTCCTTCTCAGTCACTGTCTTGCCGGTGAGCTGCTGGATTGACGCGGCCGTCGCCATCAGCGCGCAGTTGTCGAAGTGCTGCTCCGTGGCGTACTGCGCGTTGGCCACATCGCCATACTGGCCGTCGCCGGTGACCTTGACGGTGACGGTTGTCAGGCTGGTGTCGGGCTGGGATACGCCCATCTGGACGGCCAGGTAATGCAACGCACCCTGTAACCCACCCAACAGCCCGGGCAGCTGTGCACCGGATCCGTTGTTCAAGGTGATGGTGAAGGTGTCGGTAATCCCGGCTTGGGCCAGACCGGTGCCTGGCGTGTAGGTGTACTGCCCCGTGGCTTCGTCAAGCTCCACGGTGCCGTACTTGGGCGGCGTCGACAGGGAGTAGGTCACTCCGTAGCCGTTATGGCTGGTGCCGTAAACGGTCCCGCCGATCGTGCCCTGCCCGGTCTGCGGCTTCTGGCTGTCGTACCCGGTGGGTGCTTGGTTAAAGAAGATGTAGGTCAGTTGGGAAGAGAGATCCGACCACAGCGACTGCAACGTCACCGGCGCTGCCGCCTGCGGAGTAACCGTCGCCGACACCGACGCCAGCGCGGTCACTGCTGCGCTGGCACCAGAATCTCCTGGCTTTCCGTCTACGCCCGCGCTGCCACTCGTGCCTTTGCTGATCGGGCCGTAGCCGCCGACCCCGAGCGCACCGCCGTCGCCGGCAGTACCACCGTTGCCACCTCCCGCGCCGCCGTTGACACCGCCTGCGCCGCCGTCACCGCCGTTGCCACCGTTGCCACCATTGCCACCGTTACTCCAACCGTTGGCGCCCGCTCCTGCGGCACCGCCGTCGCCCCCGGAGCCGGCGTTACCGCCGACATAGGTCGAGTTCCCGGCACCTCCGGAACCGCCGTCACCACCGACGCCGCCGTTACCGCCGTTACCGGCCGTGCCACCCCAACCTGAGGGGCCTCCTGCAGCGCCAGCACCGCCGTCACCCCCGCCACCGGCAGCACTACCGGTAGCGGCACCGCCAGCCCCACCGCGACCACCTGCCCCGCCAACTCCGCCATTACCGCCGCTTGCTGCACGGTCTTGGGTATTGCCCGCCGCGCCGCCCTTACCGCCGGCACCACCTTTACCGCCCCAACCGTTGGTGCCGTCCGCGCCGGTCGACGAGATCACCAAGAAGTACCGACCGGTGCCGCCGGCACCGCCGTGAGCACCACCGTCACCACCGACGCCGCCATTACCGCCGTTGCCGCCGTCCGGGGCATCGCCGGTTTGGACACTCGCAACGTTGAAACCTGCACCGCCCTTGCCGCCCGCGCCGCCGCCCCCGCCGTCACCGCCTTCACCACCGGTCCCGAATATCAGGCTGCCCGCGCCGCCGTCGCCGCCACTGCCACCGGTGCCGCCGGGCGAGCCATCGCCGCCATTGACGCTTTCTTCGGTGCCATTGACGCCTGGGTTGCCCTCCTGCCCCCAACCGCCGGCACCGCCATTGCCGCCCCTGCCGAACATCGACAGCAGCCCGACGTCACCGCCGCGGCCGCCGTCGCCACCGCCGACACCGCCGTCACCGCCGATACCGCCGTTGCCCGACCAGAATCCGCCGTTACCACCCTTGCCACCGTTACCGCCGTGATCACTGCCGTAACCCTTAAATGGGCTCACTCCCCCGGCACCGCCGGCACCGCCGGTGGCCGACAGTGACAACAATCCGCCGCTCCCGCCAGCGCCGCCCGCGCCACCGTTGGTCGCTTGCCCGCCGGCCCCACCGGCGCCGCCGGTGCCTGAATACGACAACAACCCGGTATCGCCACCGCGGCCGCCTGCACCGCCGGTGGCCCCGTTCGGTATCGCACTACCCCCGGTGCCACCGGCACCTCCATTACCGGTCAGCAGGCCACCGCCGCCGCCCTTGCCACCGACACCGCCGGTGACAGTCAGGTCGACACCGTCCACGGCGACACCGCCCGAACCACCGCTACCGCCATTACCGAAGAGCAAACCGCCGTTGCCGCCGTTACCGCCGGCGCCGCCGTTGACTCCGGCCAGGCCAGTGCCGCCGTTACCGCCGTTACCGGCGATGCCGGCAGCGCCGCCGTTGCCACCGTTGTATCCACTACCTCCGTTACCGAGAGCTCCGCCGTTCCCGCCGGTGCAGGCGGTGGTGCCGGTGCACGTCGCGGCGGTCCACGAGTAACCGTTGCCAACAAGGATTCCGGCGTTGGGATGCTCTGCCGTGCCGTCGCCGACGAAGAAGCTGAAGATTGGATCGGGAGAAGCCAAGACAGCGGCCGAGTTTGGGGCCGCGTTCACCGCGGCGGCAGAGGTGACTGCCCGCTTCGATGCGCCGGCGGTGGAACCCCCCGACGATGACACCGCGCTGGATGGTCCGGGACGGGACTTCGCCTTGGCCGAGCTGGCCTGCCCTGTCGACTTCGACGGGCCGGCAGCCGCTGAACTGCTCGACGCGCTCGAATCCTTCGCACCGGATGATCCACCAGTGTCGGCCGAGGCCGTAGCCGGCATCGAGGCCAGCGCCGCGCCGACACCCAAGGCGATCGCGGATGCACCCACCCAGGTCAATGCCCTCGAATTACCCAGTGCCCCAAGCCCGAACTCGACGCGACTCATTCGCAGTCCAGCCGAACGCCCCCGAATGTGGGCAGCCTCCATCGCAACGCCTGTACTCAATGTATTTTCACTTCCCCTAGGAATCGGACCGGTAACAGCTTCGCGGTCGAGACCCGTCAACCTCTCAGCAAACGCAGCATAGACATAATTGACGGTTATGTCAGAGGTTCGATTCATTTCGAACGCAATAATCCACGTCGTGTCGCCTGGTGTTAACCGTGGCGTTTCCCGCCTGGTATCGGACGGGAGTTTGGGCAGACGCCACACCGGGGACAATGACACGATGGCCGTGTTAACCAATGACGAAGTGGACTCCGCTACCAAAGATCTGAACGGATGGGAGCGCGCCGACGGTGCGCTGCGCCGGTCGATAACGTTCGACGCTTTCCTCGAAGGTATCGACGCCGTGCGCCGGGTAGCCGAGCATGCCGAAGCCCAGGATCATCATCCCGATATCGATATCCGTTGGCGGACAGTGACTTTCGCACTCGTGACGCACTCAGAGGGCGGCATTACCCGCAAGGATGTGGCGATGGCGAAGGAGATCGACGGGATCGTCGACCAGCTGGGAACCTGAGCGGCGCCAACGCGATCCACCCCAGGGTCAGCAGCGTCGCGACGATGTAGATGAGGCCGGCCCAAGCCAGGTACCAGGGTCGCGAAATCTGCCAGATGGTGGGCTGAGCGAAACTCAACAGCCATGGCACACCAATTCCGGTCAGCACCAGCCAGCCCCAGCCCAAGATCCGCGCCTCGGTCAGGTACCGGTAGGGCCCCTGGATGAGCCAGATGATCAGCGGTACCAACCACACCCAGTGATGCGTCCAGGAGATCGGCGATAGCAGCAGACCGAACAACTGCACGACGATGATCGAACCCAATCGGTCGGGCTCGGAACTATTGACGGCCCGCCAGGCGAAGAACGCCAGCACGGCCGTGACCGCAACCGCGCCGAGGACCAACGGTCCGAAGCCGGCGTCGTAACCGAGGATCCGCGATATGCCGCCGCGCCACGACTGGTTGAACGATGTCCCGATCGGTCCGACGCGGCTGGCGTCCCCGAGCAGATCGGTGAAGTAGTAACGACCCTGCTGACCGACGATCAACACCGACACGCCAATTGTCGCCAGGAACACGACGGCGGAGAACACCACCGCGCCCCAGCGCCGGGCACCGACGAAATAGAGTCCGCTGACCGCCGGTGTCAGTTTGATACCCGCGGCCAGGCCGACCAGCAGACCCGACAGCCACCATCTGCTGCTGGACACCGCCCACAGCACCATGAGCACCAGCACCACGTTGATCTGGCCGTAGTCGAAGGTGCTGCGTAGCGGCTCGATCCAGATCGACGCGGCGGTCCACAGCATCGCCGAGCGCTGGCCACCTTCGATACCGAGCAGTCGCTGACTGACCCGCACCACGCCGTAGAGCGCAGCGATGATGCCGACCTGCCAGGCAAACGCCACGACGCCGAACGGCAACAGATGCAGCGGATAGAACACCAGCGCGGCAAACGGTGGATAGGTGAACGGCAGCGGGAAGTCGGGCGTCTGATCGGCGTAGACGTAGTCATAGAGCGTGCCCGCCCGGTTGAGTGCCTCCGCACCGCCGATGTAGACGTGTAGATCGACGAAGTTTGCGCCGTTGGGCACGAAGTACGTCCAGCCCAGCCGCGCCGCGATACTCGCCGCGAGCAGTAGCGGGGCCAGCGCAGTCAGCCGGCGGACGGTCGTGTTTATTTGCTCGACTCTATCGACCGCATGGGCTCTGCGCTCCGAGTGGCACCCCGGCACCGGCGCCGTGTCGCAGGGGCGTCGAGGCGGTGCCCACATCACCATCGCCCGTCGGAACCGTAACGGTTGGATAAATGCCACACGTGTCACTTGAGTAACTCCAGTAACAACGTACGTTCGGGTCATACCGCTATCGAGGAACTGGGAGAGTCATGTCACGCACCAAGAGCCTATTCAGTGCAACCGCCATTGTCGTGGGCTCGTCGGCCGCGCTGCTGACGGGTGGAATCGCCAAGGCAGAGCCCGCTCTGCCGCCAAGTCCGACCATCCCCGGCATCAACATCATGGAGCAGTTGATGGACCCGGCGAAGGCACCTCAGCTACTGCAGCAGGCCAGCGCAATGCTGACCGGGCTGAATGCGACTTCGGCTGCCACACCGTCAATCCCGGCTTCGGCGCTACCTACCCTGGGTACCGCCTCGCCATCGCTGGCAACTGCCTCGGTGAACCTGCCTCAGCCGGCCGCAGCCCTGCCCGGCGTCCTGCCGGGAGCCCTGCCTGCCGCCGCCGCGGCACTGCCCGGCGCCGCCCTTCCCGGTATGCCGGTAACCGCGGCGGTCCCCGCCCCGGCCGGCCTGTCGACGATCCCCGGACTGCCCGTGCCGCTGCCGGCAAACCTGCCTTTCCCGACGGATCTGACGGCCCTGTTCCCGGCTGCCGGACTCCCCTCGCCCAACCTGGGCAGCAACCCGGTGTCGCCGATCGGGACAGCGCCCGTCGCCGCCCCCATCGCGCCGGTGCCGGCACTGTTCCCCGTGTCCGCATTGCCCTGATCGACCCCTCACCAGGATTGGACGTTTGTTGATGTCGACCAGGACGCTGTTTGCTACCACCGCCATCGCGATGGGTTCATCGGCGGCACTGCTGTTCAGCGGTATCGCCACCGCTGATCCGGCAGCGCCAAGCCCGATGCCGATCGACGGGCTGACAGCTCCTGGCCTACCAGCCGTGCAGTCCCTGAGTCCGGCAATCCAACAGGCCGCCGCGGACCCGAGCAACGCCGCGTCGATGCTGATGGCGGCCGCGGCGGCGTTCGCGGGCAACCAAGCGGCTCCGGCCGACTCGCAGGGCCTGGCCAGCGCCGTCAGTCAGTTCGTGTCCGATCCTGCGGCGGCCGCGGTGATCACGAAACAAGCGGCGGTTCCCGGGTCTACCCCTGCGCCTCTGGCGAGCGACGTGCACGTCCCGGCGCCCGGGGTGATCCCCGGCATGGAGGCTCATCTGTTGCCAGGTGTGGATCCGGCCCATGCGGTCGGCCCGGTCATCACCACCCCGGCACCCGCTGCGGCCACCGCCGCCACCCCGGCTGCGCCTGCCGCAGCCACCCCGGCCGCGCCGGGTGCAGATATCAGCCCGGTGGCAGCCTCAACGCCGTCCCCGGGCGGCGCGACCTCCACCGGGCCCAACACCGCGCCTCCCGGCTACGCGCCCGACACGCCACCGACGCAGGACTTCATGTACCCGTCGATCGGTAATGGCTGCTTGCCCGATGGTGGAAACGCCCTCGCCACAGCCATTTCGGTGGCCGGGCCCGCGAATATCCCGACCCCCGGTCCAGCCGCCGCACAGACCGCATACGTGTTCACCGCGGTCGGCACATCCGGACCCGCCGAGGTGCAGAAGCTTCCGTTGAACGTCACCTGGGTCAACCTGACCACCGGCAAATCGGGCAGTGCCACGCTCAAACCGCGCTCCGATATCAACCCGCAGGGCCCGACCACGTTGACCGCGGTGGTCGACACCGGTTCCGGCAGCATCATGTCGACGATCTTCGGCCAGGTCACCACGACCGATAAGCAGTGCCAGTTCATGCCCACCATCGGCTCGACGGTGGTGCCGTAAGGCCCTAGGCCTTGGCTTTCGCGGCCGCCTTCATCTGCTTCTTGTGACTGCGCACCTTGTCCAGTGACGCCTGGTCGCGGATATCGGCGACGGAGACGAACGTGCCCTTCTTGCCGTAATCGCCGGCGACCTCTTCCCAGCCCTTGGCCTTCATGCCGTACTGCTTACCGAGCAGGGCCAGGAAGATCTTCGCCTTCTGATCGCCGAAGCCCGGCAGCTTCTTGAGCCGGATGAACACTTCCCGCCCGTCGGGGTTACCTTCGGTCCACACCGCGGCGGCATCACCGTCGTACTCATCGACGATGATCTGCGCCAGCGCCTGCACCCGTTTGGACATCGACCCCGGAAAGCGATGTATGGCAGGCGTTTCCGAGCAGAGCGCAACGAACTTGTCCGGGTTGTAGCCGGCGATCAGCTCGGCGTCGAAACCGCCGATCCGGTCGGCGATCTTCTTGGGGCCGGCGAATGCGACTTCCATCGCGATCTGCTGAGAAGTACCAACACATTGTAGATCCGCTGCCATGCGGTCGGCAATCTTCTTCGGTCCCCGGAAGGCGACTTCGAGGGGAATCTGTTGATCCAGCATCATTCCCACAAGCAGGGCGAACGGGCTCTCAGACAGCAGTTGATCCGCGTCAGGGTCCTGAGCTATGCAGAGCTTCGGTATCGGCATACCTGCATTTTGCGCCTCCGCCAAGTGGTTGAACACGCCGAGTCAGTCGACCCGCCGGTGTCCGAGCTCAATTGCCACCTGATTGCCGAGAGCTTCACGCGTAGCGCGCTCCTCTTTCTGCAGTTCGAAGAATCTACCCCTGGGGCTGTGCTCTACCTCGTGCTCAAGGCCCATCTTGATCAGCCGATCTTCCTTGATCAACTTCAGTACCACGGTCCGCCAGCGATCAGCGCACGCGAGGACTTCTGTCGATCCGAACGCCTTAACTAGGGCATCAACACGCGCCTGTGCCTCTAGCGTCGGCAACGGGGGCACTGGCGCAGGTGGGTGGGTGTCGAAGAGCGGGTAGGAAATCTGCGCCCAATGCCCGGTCTGCTCGGCCACGTCGAGAAGCTCAATGTAAGCGTTTTCTAGTCGCTGTTGCTTTCGCTCCTGGCCGGCGAGCATCCGCTGGTGAGCGAAAGTGTCCTTCGCAACCTTTTCGGCGTGATCTCTACCCTGTTTACCGCTGTACCAGGTCAAAGTCAGCCCGACTACGCCAACCACCCCAACGCCAACCGCCGTCGCGACCGGCGGCACCCATTCCCACGCCATACGCAGATTGTCCCCTGCGAGGTGTCAACCGAGATATATGGGGGTTTACCAACACCGTGAACGGCGTTCTGCCCATAACCAATGTCGTAACGGTGTCAAGTTTCAGTCATCTTGCGGGGGATCCTCACCGAACTCGTCAATCCAGCGTCGCCGGTCGGCTTCGCTCATGGAATCGAGGAACAGGCGGTGTGCCACACGCACGCCTTCGGGGGTCAACTTGCCGCCGACACGACCGTGCCCGCCGGCAAATAGCCCTACCTTCTTCGCCTTCCATAGGTGCCCTTTGATCGTGCTCGGATTCTTGCCGATCAACTCGGCTAGGTATTCGGACGGGTGCGCCCTTCCACGTTTGACTAGCTCGATGTATTCCTCGCAGAGGCGCACCAGATAGTTGGTCGTCACTCCGACTGCAAGCAATTCCCGGAGCCGTCCACCTGTGCTTTCGTCCTGAGATCGGTTCTGGTCACGCGCCATCTCGAAGAACCCGGCAAGCTTGGCCGCTGCTTTCTGAAAGTCAACGTCGCGGAGGACGGTCGAGGACAGTCCGCCTGGCGGTGGGTTGTCTGGATCGACCGGCTCTATGACGAGCCTTACTGGCCCGCCGGATTCAGCACCCTCCGGCCACTCCATGAGTACCGACCACTCGCCCAGCTTCTCCTTGTACGTCTCTCGCATGCACCCATCGTACAACCCGATCGGACGAAACAGTGTTGCCAAAACAGTTTGGTCATGGTTTGATTGGCATCGTCAGAGATGGCGACGCAACAAAACAGGGAACTCGGGCAGTACCGAAGCGGGGCCGGGACCTCCTACCGAATAGCAGGGACCACCACAGATATGGGGCGAGTAGCGACCGCCCTACACCGCGAGCATCGACTGCCGTCAGCGACGGGGACGCGAGGTAACCAGATGGTTCGACATGCAGGAGAGCAAATAAGTGCTTGACGACCCGATAGGGCCAACCCCGGCAGCGGGTATCAGCTGCCAAAAACTAAGGGAGAGATCATGACTGGAACTCAAACCGCCACCGCCGGCTTTGCTCACGTAGCAGTCGCCGACGTTCTGACGTGGGCAGCGAAAGCCGCCGGATGGGAAGTGTTAGCGCTCGATGACGAGACCGTAATCGCCACCCTGACGACCTACAACGGAGTTCGACACGTCGTCAGCATCAAGCCGACCGATACCGACTTCCCCGCACGCAGGTCGATCAATGACGCGCCGACCGATGCCTCAAGCCAGGTGGAGACGGTTCTGGGATGGCTGATCAAGCCGGCCATCCTGAGCGCAGAGCTGCGTGGATCAGAAGGCGAATTCACCTACTAACTCTGAGCCAATGAGGCGCGGGAGCCATCGCCGGGAGGCAGACGGCACCCCCCCTCTATTACCAAACAACCAATCATCAAGATAGGAAACGAATTTGGCCACATCAATAGCTGACACCAACACCGCTTCACTACCAGGCCTATTCCCATTCGAGGCGGTCGAACCGTGCTTTCTCATCGCCACGGGCGACGCAGAACGCTTGGAGGTTCTGCGGAGTCCTCTTGTCCGCGAATCGGATTCGATGTACGAACCGGTGCGCCGGTTCATCGCGCAGTACGGTCTCGCGCTCTCCGCGCGGGAGAAGTTCGAAGATGACGATTGGATGTTCGGCGAGGTTGAGGTGTCGGTGTACGTCCCGCCAGCCTCACGGTCCGCAAGCTACGCCAGGTTGACTGCGTGAGCATGGACCTTGATTACGCCGACTTCTGCGACGGTGGCGGTTCAATGTCGACACGCCGCTACAGCACGAGGCTTCCGTTCAGCATGTACAAGCTGACCGAGGAGTTCAGGCAGAAGCAGATGCTCAAGCCGCAGCTCGACACCAGAAACCCCAACGGAACCACGATGAAGCGATGGGAGGTGCAGAGAGGCACCTGCATCGAGATGCGAGGAACCCGATGGTGGTTCGGCCAGTGTGCCTGCGGATGTTGGATCTACTCCGAGCGCGACGCGTCAGCCCCGGAGTTCCGAGGGAAAAGGAACGCTGGGCCTAGAGGCCGGTGGCCCAAGTTCTGCGCCGGGTGTCGTGAACGGCGCGAGCAAGAGCGCGCCGACAAGGCGCGTCGAGGGATGGCACGGCTACGGAGAGATCCATCGTCTAGGAAACGTGACTTCGAGTTCCGCGAGCGGTTCTGACCTCGAAGATTGTTAACAGTTACAACATTAGATAGTGAGCGGGTAGAGATCCCCCTCGCTGCGTGTCGCCCCTGTGGTCCTCCTGGCCTTATCTGTTGAGCGCCGCTCTAGCGGTCGGGTCATGTCCCGGCCGCTCAGACTTCTATCTATACAGAGCACCCCCGATCCGGTTGGGGTGCTGTTCTTTTTCACCGAACCCCTGTTCAAACAGATTGGAGGTATCACCTCATGGACAACGCATGCCCACACGGGCACGCGATTGAGACAACCGCTGACCGCGACGCCGACGGTTGGTGCAAGCAGTGCCGAAAGTCGAAGAACGTGACGTATCGAGGGCGGCAGCGGGCAGCGTTGGAGCTGGCGCTCGCCCTGGAATCGCACGGAGTGCAAGTAACCCGATCCGAACCACCGATAAACCTGCAACGGCTCGCCGCCTTACTGGCGGCAGGAATCACCGCACAGCCAGAGACGCTGCCGTAGCAGCCGTCCAAAGTCGTTACGCCTCATCGAGAAAGAAGACAACGCCAATGATCCGGTCGCCCGTACTCACGTCGAGCTGGGATGCTCGCCGCCGCGAGACGTCGTACAAAATCGCCATCGAGGGCACCGGCAAGTTCCTGCTGTTCACCGAGGCGACCCTCTCGGACTTAATCGACCAGATCGAAGCCATGAAGGCCTCACGTGGAACCGTTCGCACCTGACGCTCTGACGCTGGAGCTGCTGCAGTCAGAGCACGCCAACGGCACGTGGGTCGGTCACGAGCTGCTGCCGATCGCCAGCAGGATCCGCAATCAAGGCGGCGACGCAGACGATTACGAGCGTTGGGTGATGTCGTCGCACCTGTGGTCGTCATACATGAACAGCACCACCGACAAGGCCAAGAAGCAGGACGCCAGTTTGGCCGGCGCGTGGCTCAAGGCCAAGGAATCTAAGCCGTTCCACCTTGAGGCTGCTCTGACCGAGCTCGCTGCCAGGGTAAGCGCTCATACCGGCTGGAAGGGCACAACCGGATCCCGCGACCGCGCGGTTGCGCTCGCCCTGATCAGCTTCTGCATCGAGCACAACTGCTTCACCAGAACACTTTCCAGCTACGAGCTGGCTAAGTGGACATCGGGAATGTCCCAACGAACAGTCAGCCGCGCTCTGACGGCGCTTACTGACATCGGACTAATCCGAGAAGTGGAGCGTACCGACAGGCGGACCTCTGTCAGGTCCACCAAGAGGTACCAACTATCACTTCGATGGGGGGTATCAAATACTGGCTCAAGGAGTACCGGCAAAGCCTCATTGAGTCACGAATTGACACCCCCCTTTGATCTGTGGTCACGCAGGGGTTTGGGACCGAGTGCCCAACGGGTTCACGAGGTTCTGACCGATGATCCTGTGACGGCCCGGTACGTCGCAGAGCGAACCGGGATGGCGGTGCCCAGCGTCAAGAGATTCCTCAGGATCCTAGCTAACCATTGCTTGGCGGGCATCAAGCCCTCCGGTCCCGGCGGGCCGACGCTCTACTTCGCAGTCGCTACACCGCTCGATGCGGTCGCGGACTCGCTCGGGATCTACGGGCACCTGGAGATCAAACGCTGGGAGATCGAGCAGAGGCAGAACGCGAACAAATCTGCCTACCCAGGCAGCTACCGGCGACTCTCGACCCTCTGAGAGCGGTTCTCTCCGCAATATACAACCGAGGCCTCGTGCAACCGGGGCTTTATCTTCTGCTGCCCTAGGCAAAGGCCAGGCAGCACAACCACTAACGAAAGGTTCGCCATGTCAAACGTTTTCACTCTCGATGCTCTCCGCGAAGAGACCATCAACAAGTACGCCCCCACCAAGATCGAGCTGCCCGACGGCTCTTCCGTCGAGCTCAAGAGCATCCTTCGCTTGAAGAAGAAGGCTCGCGAGGAAGTGCTCGCTGCTGTCGAAGACATCAACTCGAACGAAGAGGATGAAGAGGACGAAGATTCGTTGGACGAGTGGTCCGAGCTGGTAGTCGAATCCGTCTCCAAGGTCTTCCGGCTGATCGCCTCTTCGCCGAGGAAGCTGATCGCCGAGCTCGAGCACGACGACCCACAGGTCAAGGCAAGTTTGTACACCGCAGTGCTCACCAAGTGGATCGGTAACTCCCAGCTGGGGGAAGCAGAGCCCTCGCTGCCATCGCGGCGTCGATGATGGCCGCGCAGAGAAAGAGGAGGGCTGAGAAATAGCAGGTCCAGGAGGCGTAGAGGTCGGTCGGGTATCTGTCAAGGTCCTACCCGACACCGACGACTTTCGAAGAGATCTCCGACGAGATCTCAGCTCCATCGAAAAGTCGTTGAAGCTCAACATCGAAGTAGAGCCGGACACCTCCGGTTTACGGCAGCAGATACGAGCTGCCACAACCGGTTTGAAGGCGAAGGTCGAACTCGAAGTCGACCGATCCGCCCTGAGTCAGGTCAGCCAAGCCCTCTCAGGTGGCGCAGGCGGTGGCAAGGGTATGGGCATCCCCGACACCGGGACGCTCCTGGTGGCTCTCGCAGCCTTGGCGGCGGCAGCCCCCATCGTCGGTGTGGTCGCGACGGGTCTGCTGGCTATACCGGGCCTGCTGGCCTCGGTGGCCGTCCCGATCGGGGCGATAGCCCTCGGATTGGACGGCCTCAAAGCGGCAGCCTCCGGGCTGACGTACCCGTTCGAGAAGCTCAAGTCGGCGATGTCGATAGCGACAGAGGCCCAGTTCACACCGGTGTTTGACCAGCTCGGGAAGATCCTCCCGGCGCTGGAGAAGTCGCTGCCGAAGGTCAGCCAAGGCGTGGCCGATTTGTTCGGCGGGTTCACCTCCGCGATCACCTCCAGCGGAGGTATGGCCCAGATCGATTCGATCATCTCGAACATCTCCGCCGCGCTGACCGCAGCGGCTCCCGGCGTGACGCTGTTCACCAACGGGCTGCTGACGCTCGCCAACGAGTTCGCCGCGAAGCTCCCGGCCATCTCCGGGTGGTTCTCCGAGATGGGCGCTCAGTTCACCTCGTGGGTCGACAAGATCAGCGCAGACGGCTCGCTGTCGGCTGCGTTCGACGGGCTCGGAGCCACGATCAACGCGCTCGTGACCTCGCTGGCCCCGCTGTTCCAGCAGGGGATCGACTTCATGGGGGATCCCGAGAAGGTCAACTCGCTCACAGCCGCCATCGAAGTCCTCGGAGCAGTCCTCGGCGGAGCCGTGACGGTATCCGGAGCGTTGTTCGAGGGAATGACCCGAGCCGCCGACGGAATCAAAGCAGGTTGGGAAGGCGTCAAAAGCCTGTTCGCCTCGGTCGTCTCGGCGATCGGACAGGCCGCAGCCTCCGTATCCGGTTTCGGTTCCTCGTTCCTGGCCGTTGTGGCATCGGTCGTCTCCGCCGGCGGGCAGGTCCTCGCAGAGGTCTCCTCGTGGCCCGGCAGGGTCGCCGGCGCACTCGCTGGGCTGGCGCAGGCAGGTTTGGACGCAGGCAAGAACCTCGTTCAAGGCCTTATCAACGGCATCGGAGGGATGATCAGCTCCGCCGTCGCGAAGGCGAAGGAACTCGCCAGCTCGGTAGCCAACGCCGTCACCGGCTTCCTCGGGATCAACTCGCCCTCAAAGCTGTTCACCGACTACGGCGGATACACCGCCGAGGGGTTCGGTAAAGGGCTCGTGGAGGGGTTCCAGCCGGTCATCGACCAGGCGAAGGCTCTCGCGAAGAAGCTCTCCGACGCCTTCGACAGCGGGCTGTCACTCTCAGGTGTCGACTACTCCAACGAGATCGAGAAGACGCTGGACGCGATCGACCTGGAGAAGAAGTCACTCAAGGTCGACAAGAACGCTCTGGCCGCAGACGACAGAACCGGTCGCAAGGCTATTCAGAGTCTGATGGATCAGCTCCAGGCGCAGAAGGACATCCTCGCGCTGCAGGAAGACCGGATCAGCAACGAGGCGAAGTACGGAGACGTCGCAGCCAGCGGGGAAGACCCGTTCGCCAAGGCAGCCGCTGGCCTGATGAGCGCACCCGTCAACTTCGCGAAAGCGACTGGGCAGCAGTTCTTGTCGGACATCGGCATCGGCGGAAACGGCATCCTCTCGAAGGCCATCACCGAGGGCATTCAGTACATCTTCCAGATCGGATCTGTCGATGAGGCCCTGTCGATCAAGGACCGGACCGAATCCCGGCAGGCGTTGTCTGTCGTAGGCAGGACGTAACGACGAGAGGCCCCAAACCCGTTACGGGGTCTAGGGGCCTCTCGCTTTTCAACCCAACAGAATAGGAGAAGGATCATCGGTACCGAGAGCTTGTTGCAGCTGGTCTACCCCGGTGTGATGGCGACCGGCAACAGCCAGCGAGTCGACATCCTGCGAGGTGCAGATGTCCCAGAAGACCACGTCGTGGTTCGTCTCGCCCACGGGTTCACCAAGTCCGAAGGTCTGGTGCTGCACCATTTTCAGCGCGCAGGAATGCAACGACAGATACCGGACGACTGGGACGAGTCAACCAAGCAGGCGCTCCATCCTGCGCGGGAGATGACAGCTGACCTGTCACACGAGGTCTACATCAGGCCAGGAGCTGAGAGCACCCCGGAACTGGCGCGCTCCCGTGAGGACCTCGGCAAGTGCTACATCGCAACCGCCGGAATCGTTCTCGACGGAGAGGAAGCCGTCATAAGTTTCCTGCAGGCCAACGCGTCACCATGAATCGCTCTCAGGTCGATTCTAAGCGTTCGTAGGTTCCACGCTATCCAACTCATCACCACATCTGTATTCGGCCTCCAGCATCCGAGCTGGAGGCCGCTTTTTATGAACACCACCACCAGGAGGAAACACCGAATGTTCGATCACACCGCTATCGCCAAAGCCGTCAGTCGCTGGACCGGGCTGGGGGTCAAGCTACCCAACGAACTCGCCACCGCCATCGACGTATTCGAGGCGCTGCTCTACACCGAGGTCGGGTATCAGGCCCAGTTCGATCTCGCGGAGGTCACCGCAGCCAACGCCGAGGAGAAGATCAAGGAGTTCGCCGACCAGCTTGTCCTGTCTGAGGTGCCAGGCGGCGGCCTATCGGTGCTCGGCAAGGCGAAGAACTACGCCGTCGAAGCTGCAGCACGCCGCGTCAACGCCGTCGCACGCGCATCGGTATCAGCGGTCATCGAGCTGCTGACCCCAGAGTTCAACCGACACGCCGAGGCCTACGCCGATGCGGTCCGCAAGCTCCCCGGAGATCCAGATGTCAACAACGGCAAGAAGTCCACGACCACCCTCTCGGAGCGGCTCGTTGCGGCCGGCCCGGACGCCGTCACCGCCTTCGGACAGGCTCAGCAGGAGGTCCAGTACCTGCACAGGGTCAGCTCGTGGGTTGCCAGTACCGGCCAGCTGTCAGGAACAACGGATATGGAGGTGGCGCTGCGGATCCTCAGGCCGTCAACGTATTCCGAGCTTGAGCGTGTTGACGCTGCGGCGCGACGACGTAACACCGATCCGGCGATTGCCGCGATCGACCCGGTGTTCTTCGCCGCAGTGCGCGGGCGGGTGGAGTTCGGCATCAACACCCTCTCTGAGGCGGCTGGTATCCGCTCAGAATTGCAAGAGGCTGCCGCCAAGTCCGTCCGGTTCGCCTGACCCACAACAACACCCACGGAACGGCCCTCGGCTCAACGCTGAGGGCCTTTCTCGTCCCACCCGAAGGAATTGCATGAACGCCGCACGCACGTTGAAAGCCGCCATCGAGAGAAGCGGCAGGGGCCACCGACCGGAACCGATCACCGAAGAATTCGCCCAAGCAGTCGCCCACAAGTTGGAAAGTCGTGGCATCGCCACCGTGGATGACCTACCAGGACCGGCTAATCACCTCGAGTGGTTCGACCTGGCCATCGAAATGCACAACCGAAACGTCGCCTTCCAGAAAGAACGCGACGCACGGCGCAAGGCCGAGGAGGAGGCGCATAACGCGCCACAGACAACCGCAGGATTATTGGCAGCAGCCATCCATGGCGAGAGGGGAAGCGCTGGAACCATGCCCCTCAACGGCGCAAGCGTTCTACGCGCTGCCCTCAACGGGGGAAGCGGAACTATCAACGGCAGCGCAACGTGACCGATCCAACGCAGAAGCCGCAACGTCGAGGGCGGCGAAGATCCAAGTCGTGTGCCCGCGAGGGATGCGAGCGCAGGTCAGACAGAAGCGCGTACTGCGGCCCGATGTGTAGAGCGCTGGACTACGAACTGACCAGGCTGCAAGAGCTGTATCACGTCGCTGGGGATCAGGCACTCAGCTCAGACGCATGGGTGGCGCTGGTGTCCATCGCGGACCACTGGTCCGAGTTCGCCAGTGTGAGAGGGGCATTGGCTCGTGAGATACGTGAGCGTGGACTACCCCTACCGATGTGTCAGCAACCTTCGAGGTCTGCATAACATCTGCATACTTATGCACCCACCCCCCAGGGGGAGACCCCCTATGACCCCTCCCGAGACCGGGACGTAATGCGGGTGAGCCACCGGATGCGTCGCATAGCCTAGTTTTTCGTATGAATATACACAACGAGTGCATAACCGGCAGCGCTCAGCAACATCGCTGAGCTGCAGAGACACCCAAGAGGCCCGTTGCCGGGGCCACTTAAAACACAACAGAAGGGGGCCGGAAATGGCCGAAAACGAGGCTGAAAAGCCACAGATACCGAAGTATCCGACGGGCCTCAAGGCGCGCGGTCGGGGCAGACGCCTATGGAGGGAACTCCACGAGTCAGCCAACTTCACGGGAAGCCCGGAGACGCGAACCGTCATCGAGGAGGTCTGCTACCTCGCTGATGAGGTAGACCGGCTACGTGAATTCGTCAGTGCCGCCGGCGCAGACACACGGGTGGAAGGCTACAACGGCCAGCCAGCCTCTATGCCCGAGGTTGATGACCTACGGAAGAACCAGACGCTGCTGTTGTCGATGTTGAAGTCGATCAGGGTGGCCGACGACAGCGACGGCGGCAAGATGACGCGCAGCCAGGCAGGCACTGTCGCAGCCTCTGCACGGTGGAACCGATGAGACCAGGGGTGAGGTACGGCAAGTCAGCCGCTCCTACGGTCAACGCAGGCGCTGTGTTTGTTCAGATTATGAAAAGCAGACTCACGAGTGATCCGCGCACGCACGCGGAGTTCATCGCAGACATCCGAACCAAGCAAGCAGCGGGGCAGCCGAATCCTGCCATCGCTGCCCTGCTACACCGGCTGGAGGGATGTGCGAATGTCACTGCTCGATAGGGGGAACGACTCTGTGACCGTGTTCCCGGAGGAGGCTTACACCGACTCCGACGGCAACATCCTCACACGAGCTGCACCGATCGGCACGACGCATCGGGCTGTCGTGCAGCCGATCTCCGCTAAGGAGAACCAAGACGGGGGTTTCATCACCACCACCCGGTACCGGCTGCGACTGATCCGGTACCGGGGAGTTCTAGGCGCTCGGTCCCGGATCCAGTGGAAAGGCAAGCGGTACGGCATCGAGGGGGAAGGACTGGACTACACAGGGAGCCCCCGAACGGCTCACGTCGACTACGTGATGGTCCGCAAGTAGCTCAAGCGCCTAGCAGACGCCGAGTGCCATCCAGCCGCACCAGTACTTCTCCGTTGTACTTGTAGAAGTTCTGGGGTTCTAGGACGGCATCGCACGCCTGACAGGCGGCGGGCTCTAGGCCCCAGTTCTCTTGCCACGGCCGGTATTCGAATGGCCCAAGGCTGGCAACCCTGTTGTGACTGTCGGACATGACGTGCCAGTCGTGCACACGCGCGGAGTAGACCTCCGCTTTGGTCAGGCCTTGCTCATCATCGAAGTAAGACGCCTCGAGTATCGGCGGACAACGGTACTTGAGTGTGTCCCTATCCCAATCGTCCCAACGCCTCAGCGTCACGGTGCGGGTAGCTGAGTCCGCACCCGCAGAACGCATCTCAGCCACCCACTGCACCGCCTGTTGAGCACATTGCTCATAGTTTCCCGATTCGCTGTGCGACCACCCGCTGCGATTGTCCGACCACCCCAGCGATAAGCGGGCGGTTACCGTGTACTCGAATCTTGTCTTGCGTGACATGACCAGGGACACTAGCCATTTTCGTTTCGGGGTGTGTCTAGGCGCGTTTGGTCCAGGTAATACTCCCGGTGCTCGGCGTCCATCCACGCTGGAGTCACTGGGGTCTGTGGCCGGTCGAAGTAATCGCGCTCCCCCTTGCGGGTCAGCACGTACCGGAGACCAGCATCTAGGTAGAGCTGCCTCCGGTCTCCCGCGTCTGCTGCCTGCCAAGCCTGTTGCTTAGTCTGGCCTGTCTCCTCGGTGATCCAGCCAGCAGCACGGCTCGGTGTCGCTGCTAGCTGGTCACGCTTGGCTACCTGAGCCTTCATCCGCTCCAGCCACAGGCGATCGTCGTCCGATGTCGTCAACAGACCGGCGTCGGACTCCATCCGTAGTCGGTCGATGGTTGCGTTGACCTGATCAAGCTCGGCGCTGTGGTCCTCTCCCGGCACGAACACGCTTCGCGTCATTGGCTCATCTCCTCGGAAGAAGGCGAACTCGTGTGCCAGTTGGAAGTCCACATCATCGGCCCGTGCGGAAACACCGTTGCAATTCAGAGGTGTTCGGCCACACCTATACGAACGCCACTCCCCCATCTCGCCGCTTGCCAGCCTCTTACGAGTGATCTGTTGCGCCAACGAGGATCCGCAGACGCCATCGGTGACCCCGCACGCAGGGCAGCCGGCGCAGCCGCAGACAGCGACACCGAGAACCGGGTTAGTCGTCTTGCTGGGCGTCCGCCGGCCAATCTTTCGGAGTTGGGCAGCCTTCTGGATCTGCTTCCATGTGTCCGCGTCAAACGTCGGGGGTCCGAGATTGATCGGCTCGCCCTCGGCGTCGAGCACGGTCATTACGTGCTTACCCCGACCGGTCATCTTCAGACCCTGTGTCCTCGGAGAGGTCAACCCGTCTATTACGGAGTTGACCGACCACGGTCTCGCCTTCGCAGGTTTACCGTTGGCCACTCTCGCCCTGTCCATGTTCGTCAGCGCGCCTGACTCGTTGAGCCACGCAGCGATTCGGATGAACGACCAGCCCTCTAGAAGCTTCGCCGCCATGCCGTGCAACAGGCCGTAGCCCTCTGTGTCGCGCTCCAGGCCCTTGCCCTTGCCGGATGGGTGGTCAACCACTTTGAAGCCCAGAGGAGGGACACCGGAGGCCCAACGATCCTGCCCGCGCAGCACCCGATGGGAGTCGGCCGCGCGTGACTTGAACCTGTTCAGCTCCAGCTGGGCGAAGAACGACCCGAGGTACACGAATAGCTCTGCCATCATCGCGTCGATGCCCTTGGTTGCACCAGGGCGATAGTCGAGCTTCAACCCGTCCTCTGCGAACACCACCACCTTGTCGTGCTCCTCAGCCCACTGGGCGAAGTCGACGCAGTGCCGGGTGGATCGGAACGCACGGTCCATCTTCGACCAGACGATAGCGTCCCACTTGGACGCTCCCTCTTCGGTGAGCCACTGGCCCAGGTCTGGCCGATCCTCTGGCCGCTTCTCGGCAGACACGCCTAGGTCTTCAAACTGCCCAATCACGTTGTAGCCGTTGGCCTCTGCCCACTTTCGTGTGGTCTCCAACTGCGCTATATGCGAGACCTTCTGCGGTCCCTGGACTACCGACACGCGAGCGCCGACGAGTGCCCTCAGCTGTTTGGTCATGGTTGCAATCGTACGGTCACTTGCTGATCGAGCATCATCCCGACCAACAACGCCAACGGATTGGACTCGAGCAGCTCATCGGCCGCGGGATCCTGCACAAGCTGCAGCTTCGACATGCCGACAGTCTAAAACCCTCGCCGAGGCGGACACCTCGAGTTGTCCGCCTCGTAGCGACAACGGGGTTGACCACGCGTCGCCCAGGCGGTTGTCGCTACAAGGCGAACAGAGAGACACTCCACCGCGCGCGACGGCACGCGCCTATCGCGATGGACCCGGTCACCCGGTTGGCAATACCCTCACCACCATGTCCGGCGAGTTCACAGTCGTGGTGGCCACGGCGCTGCTCGTCGTCGCATTGATCGCCGCGGTCATCGTCGTGCGCACCCGCCGGGTGGTCGCGACCCCGACCGAGCGGGCCGTGCACGCCACCCTGCACACCGCGTCACTGGCCGCCCGCGCACTGCGCGAGGGACTGGACTCCGACTCCGCCGCCCGCGCGGTGCCGCACCTGCGGGACCTCACCGGTACCGAGGGTGTCGCCCTCTATGACCGCGACGCCCAGCTGCTGGCCTACGAACCGCCCGGCGATCCGATGTGGACGCCCTTCTTGCTGGCCCGGTGCGAACGCGCGGCACAGGTATCGATCGCCGGGCAGCGACGGGTACTGACCGGTGGCGAGCTACCCGCGGTGGTGGCTCAACCTCTGCTACCCGATGACAGCGCCGTGGACGGCGTCCTGGTCATCGTCACCAACGCGACGCCGGGTCCCGGCATGCTCGGCGCGGTCGGCGAGGTCGCCCGGTATGCCACCAGTCAGCTCGAGCTAGCCGAACTGGACGCCTCGCGGGCGCGACTGGACCGAGCCGAGGTCCTGGCGCTGCGGGCCCAGATCAGCCCGCACTTCGTCTACAACGCACTGAACACCATCGCCTCCTTCGTGCGGACCGACCCGGACCGGGCCCGTGAGCTGATTCTGGATTTCGCCGATTTCACCCGGTACTCCTTCCGCGCGGCCGGGCCCTACACGCTGCTGGCCGACGAGCTGCGCAATATCGACCGCTACCTCACCCTGGAGCGCGCCCGCTTCGGCGCGGCACTGGAGGTGAAATTGCAGGTCGCTCCCGAGGTGCTCAACGTGGTGGTCCCGTTTCTGGCCCTGCAACCGTTGGTGGAGAACGCCGTTCGTCACGGTCTGGCCGGTCGCCCCGGCGGAGCGATCACCCTGATCGCCCGCGACGAGGGCGCTGATTGCGTCATCACCGTTGAGGACGACGGCGTCGGGATGGATCCGGAGGTCCTGGAGTCTGCGCACGCCGATGCCCTCGGCACCGATACCTCCGGTGACCAGACCGCACACGTCGGACTGACAAATGTCGACCATCGGCTGCGAGCGGCGTTCGGCAACGATTACGGTCTGGTGGTGGAGACATCCCTCGGCGCGGGTACCAAAGTGATCATGCGGGTGCCGAAATTCCGATCAGGTGTCCACGTTTAGAGCACGTCTTCAGCTTGGAGGTGGCGGCACGTGACACGGGTGATCGACGTGCTCGCCGTCGACGACGAGAAACCTGCACTCGACGAATTGGCCTATCTGCTGGGTAATCACCCGTTCGTCGGCGCGGTCCACAGCGTCGGCGACGCCAATTCGGCGCTGCGCGAACTTTCCGAACGCCGCCACGACGCAATCTTCCTCGATATCAACATGCCGGGCCTGTCCGGTCTCGAGCTCGCCGCGGTGCTGGCCAATTTCACGGCGCCGCCTGCGGTGGTATTCGTGACGGCACATGAAGACAAGGCCGTCGCCGCCTTCGACGTCGGCGCAACCGACTATCTGTTGAAACCGGTACGCGCACAGCGCCTCGACGAGGCGATCCGTCGCGTGCTGGCCGTGCGCAGCACCGAACCGGTCGATTCCGACGACAGCGACGAAGTGCTGCCCGTCGAACTCGGTGGAGTCACACACCTGGTGCGCCGCGACAGCATCGGTTGGGTCGAGGCCGACGGCGATTACGCCCGGCTGCATGCCACCTCCGGTTCACATTTGGTCCGCATTCCGCTGTCGCTGCTTGAAAGCCGTTGGCGGACAAAAGGATTTCAACGGGTACACCGCTCATACCTGGTGGCGCTACATCAGGTTTCCGGACTGCGCAGCACCGACGCAGGCGTGCTGGTCCGAGTGAAGGCCAACGGTGAATCCCCCGCCGTCGAGTTGCCGGTCAGCCGCCGCCAGACCCGTGAACTCCGCGACCGCCTGGTGCGCGACCCGATGCGCAACTACCGACCCGGCGCCGATGACCAACCCTGACCCCGGTCCCCGCAAGCGCGTCGTGCTCGCCCATCGCCGGGGCGCGCGCATGGTGCGGACCCGCGTCGAACTCCAAGAGCAGACCGAGGTCGGTGACGCGCTGGTACGGGGACTGGTCCGCACACAACTCGGTCTGGCCTTGCGGCTGGCCGCGGTGGTGGTCTGCATCATCGCCGCGATCCCTCTGCTGGGTAACGCTTTTCCCGCATTGGAGGCACTGACGCTATTTGGTGTCCGGATGAACTGGCTGATTCTGAGCGTGCTGCTGTATCCGCTGCTCTACGGTGTCGCCCGCTTGTTCGTCCGACTGGCCGAACAGGGCGAACGCGATTTCATCGGCATCGTCAACGATGGCCACCACGACGGCACCGACGAGACATGAGCATCCTGACCGCCGGCGCCCTGATTCTGGCGGCATTGGCAACGGTGTTGGTCGGCGCCTACGGCGGTCGACTATCGCGCACCACCTCCGATTTCCTGGTCGCCTCGCGGACCGTCGGTCCACGCTGGAACGCGGCCGCCATCTCTGGTGAATACCTTTCCGCTGCATCATTTCTCGGGGTTGCCGGACTGGTAGCCAAGTACGGTGCCGACGCGCTGTGGTATCCGGTCGGATTCACCGCAGGCTACCTGGGGCTGCTGCTGTTCGTATCCGCCCCGCTGCGCCGATCGGGTGCCTACACGGTGCCCGATTTCGCCGAATTCCGACTGGGCTCGGCGCGATTGCGGACGGTGAGCATGCTCGTGGTCGTCGTGATCTGCGTGCTGTACCTGGTCCCTCAGTACCAAGGGGCCGGTCTCACCCTGAAAATCCTTCTCGGCGTGCCTGTCTGGATAGGTCCGGTGGCGGTCGGGGCGATCGTCATCGCCAACGTGGTCGGCGGCGGAATGCGGTCGATCACCTTCGTGCAGGCATTCCAGTACTGGCTCAAGCTGACCGCGATCGCTGTCCCCGCACTGGCCCTGTTGGCGCTGTTCCTCTCCGATCGCACCGAACTGGGTGGCCCGCTGCCGCCCACCGTCCCGCACCAGACCACCGTCACCGTCGAAACCGATGTGGTGGTCCAGGTGGCGCAGCCGACCGGGATCACCGTCACCGGCACGTTGGACGGACGACACCTCGACAATGCCGCCATCCCCGGACCCGGTCGGTACACCGTCGGCCAGGGGACGACGCTGACACTGGCCGCCGGAGCCGCCACCCCGGTGGTGGCAGGCACCCCGGCCAACGGTGACGAATGGCTGGCCTCAGGTCGCGGACTCGGTGGGGATCATCCGCTGTACCAAGTGCTTTCGATCATCATCGCCACATTCCTCGGCACCATGGGGCTGCCGCACGTGCTGGTGCGGTTTTACACCAACCCCGACGGGCGAGCCGCTCGGCGCACCGCGTTGGCGGTGATCGCGTTGCTGTCGTTGTTCTACCTGTTCCCGACGCTGCTCGGCGTGTTCGCCCGCCTGTATGTGCCGCAACTGCTGATCACCGGCACCGCAGACGCGGCCGTGCTGCTGTTGCCGAGCGCGGCCATCGGCGGCGTCATCGGCGCCGGCCTGGCCGCATTGGTGGCAGCGGGTGCGATCGCCGCGTTCCTGGCCACCTCATCGGGTCTGCTCGTCAGCATCGCCGGTGCACTGGCCACCGACGTGTTGCCCGGGCGGGTCCGCGATTTCCGCCTCGCCGCACTCGTCGGCGGCATGGTCCCGATTCCGCTGGCCTTGGCGGCCTCGTCCATCGAACTGTCCCGCAGCGTCGGGATGGTCTTCGCCGTCGCGGCTTCGACGCTGTGTCCGCTTCTGGTTCTGGGCATCTGGTGGCGCGGGTTGACCAGCGTCGGCGCGATCTGCGGGCTGGCGGTAGGTGGTGTGCTGTCGGGGACAGCGACCACCCTGGCGGTCACCGGCGGCATCGACGACACGCTGTTCGGCGGCTGGCCGGCCGCGCTGATCG
The DNA here is from genome assembly GCF_965229105.1 of Mycobacterium sp. GTDB lineage: Bacteria > Actinomycetota > Actinomycetes > Mycobacteriales > Mycobacteriaceae > Mycobacterium. The sequence goes on along the minus strand of NZ_OZ245858.1, from coordinate 2,142,850 downwards.
GCTTTCCCGCCGCGGTGACGGTGCCGTTGGCATTCCTGACGATGGTGGTGGTCAGCCTGCTGACGAAATCGACCGCGCCGCCGGATGTGGCGCGCATCTTCGCCAGGATGCACGTCCCCGAACGACTCGGCCTCGGCGTCGAGCGCCTGCCCCGCGACTGAGCCACCGACCGCTCGTCGTAGACAACGCACCGCTTGCCGCAGGCCCTGCCAGCTTCCACGGACCACCCTGGAAAAGCCCTGTGAATGTGATGCCGGTCTCAATAGGCTTTTCCGCACACGCAGTTCACATCGAGGTCAGGAGCACCCGCGGTGTCCACCACCGATCTGCCATCTGCCCCCACCGGGGAGCAGTTCATCGCCATCCAGGCCAGTCCGGAGTTCCAGGAACTCCGGACTCGCTTACGTCGCTTCGTCTTTCCGATGACAGCGTTCTTCCTCATCTGGTACGCCACCTACGTCGTCCTGGGCGCCTTCTTCGACGACTTCATGGCCACACCGGTATTCGGCAATGTCAACGTCGGCCTGCTGATCGGGCTGGGCCAGTTCTTGACCACCTTCATCATCACCGGCCTTTATGTCCGGTTCGCCAATCGTGAACTCGATCCACGGGCCGCGGCCCTTCGCAACGAGATTGAAGGATCAGAAGAGGTGGCCACATGAGCTTCACCGTCCTCGCCGCCGAGACCGTCGGCAATCCCGCGGCCAATATCGGCATCTTCGCCGCCTTCGTCGTCATCACGATGGTCGTGGTGATCAAGGCCAGCAAGAAGAACGCGACCGCCGACGAGTTCTTCACCGGCGGCCGCTCCTTCTCCGGACCGCAAAACGGCATCGCCATCGCCGGTGACTACCTGTCAGCGGCCAGCTTCCTCGGTATCGCCGGCGCTATCGCCGTCTACGGGTATGACGGCTTCCTCTACTCCATCGGGTTCCTGGTGGCGTGGCTGGTGGCCTTGCTACTGGTGGCCGAATTGCTCCGCAACACCGGCAAATTCACGATGGCCGACGTCCTGAGCTTCCGGCTGCGGCAGCGTCCGGTGCGGATGGCGGCCGCCACCTCCACCCTGACGGTCTCGCTGTTCTACCTACTGGCCCAGATGGCCGGCGCCGGTGGTTTGGTCGCACTGCTGCTCGATATCAAGGGCCGCGGCGGCCAGTCACTGGTGATCGCGGTCGTCGGCATCCTGATGATCGTCTACGTGCTCGTCGGCGGGATGAAGGGCACCACCTGGGTGCAGATCATCAAGGCCTGCCTGCTGATCGCCGGTGCCGGGTTGATGACGGTCATGGTGCTGGCCAAGTTCGGGCTGAACTTCTCCGAGATCCTCGGTTCGGCGCAGACGGCCATCTCCGGGGCCACCACCGAGGGTGTCGCCAAGCGCGACGTGCTGGCCCCCGGCGCGCAGTACGGCGGCTCGCTGACCTCACAGATCAACTTCATCTCACTGGCGCTGGCCCTGGTGCTCGGTACCGCGGGCCTGCCGCACGTGTTGATGCGGTTCTACACCGTGCCGACCGCCAAGGAAGCGCGTCGCTCGGTGGTCTGGGCCATCGCACTGATCGGCGCGTTCTACCTGTTCACCCTGGTGCTCGGGTATGGCGCTGCGGCACTGGTCGGTCCTGACCGCATCCTGTCCGCGGCCGGCGGGGTGAACTCGGCGGCACCGCTGCTGGCGTTCGAACTGGGTGGCGTCGTACTACTTGGCATCATCTCGGCGGTCGCTTTCGCGACCATCCTGGCCGTCGTCGCCGGTCTGACGATCACGGCCTCGGCGTCCTTCGCGCACGATATCTACGCCAACCTGGTGCGCCACGGGGAACGCAAGGTCACCGAGCAGGAGCAGGTCCGGGTCTCCCGGATCACCGCCGTGGTGCTGGGCGTGATGGCGATCGGCCTCGGCATTCTGGCCAACGGGCAGAACGTGGCCTTCCTGGTGGCGCTGGCGTTCGCGGTCGCCGCCGCGGCGAACCTGCCGACCATCATCTTCTCGCTGTACTGGGCCCGATTCAACACCCGCGGCGCGTTGTGGAGCATGTACGGCGGGCTGATTTCGACGCTGGTGCTGATCGTCTTCTCGCCTGCGGTGTCCGGTGCGAAAACAGCGATGATCCCCAGCGTGGATTTCGCCTGGTTCCCGCTGGCTAACCCCGGCATCGTCTCCATTCCGCTGGCCTTCATCCTGGGCGTCGTCGGCACGCTGACCTCCTCGGAGCGCGGCGACCCTGGCGTCAACGCCGAGATGGAAGTTCGGTCCCTGACCGGTGTCGGCGCCGAGAAGGCGATCAGCCACTGATTGTGTGGTGAGTCTCTCGCCTTGTGTGGGGCATGTGCTGCGGTCCTGATGCGTTGACCCACCACATGCCCCACACTCGGCGAGACGTCGCGGCGGCCGTACCATCAGCCGTGCCCTCGGCCCGCAGGCGCTTCGGATTCGCCCTCCTGACTTACGCATTCGTGGCCGTCATGATCGGCACCACGCTGCCGACCCCGATGTATGCGCTCTACGCCGACCGAATGCATTTCACGGTCGTCACCACCACGGTCATCTTCGCGACGTATGCGGTGGGTGTGCTCGTTGCGCTGCTGGCGTTCGGTCGATGGTCCGATGCGGTCGGCAGACGACCGATGCTGCTTGCCGGTGTCGGGTGCGCCCTGGCCAGCGCCGTGCTCTTTCTGTTCGCCCATTCGGTGCCTGAGCTGTTGGTGGCCCGCGTGTTATCCGGTCTGTCGGCCGGCCTGTTCACCGGAACCGCCACCGCCGCCGTCATCGAGGCCGCGCCGCAGAGCTGGCGATCCCGGGCGGCCGCGGTCGCCACGGTCGCCAATATCGGCGGACTTGGGCTCGGCCCGTTGATCGCCGGGATTCTGGTGCAGTACGCGCCCGCACCGCTGTATCTGAGTTTCGGCGTGCATATCGTGCTGATGCTTCTTGCCGGCGGCGCCGTGCTGTTCGCCGCCGAAACCTCGGAGCGCCAAGGGAAAATCGGCGTCCAACGGCTGGCCATCCCGCCGGAGACCAGAGCGGTGTTCTACACCGCCGTGACGGCCGCGTTCGCCGGTTTTGCGGTGACGGGACTGTTCACCGCGGTGGCACCATCGTTTGTTTCCGGGGTGATCGGGATCGGCAACCATGCGGTCGCCGGGCTGATCGTGTCCTCGGTGTTCGCCGCGTCAGCGGTGGCACAACTCCTGGCGATCCGGATCCCCTCGGCACGCGCCGTGGCGGTGGGCTGCGCGCTGCTGGTGGTGGGTATGGCCATGTTGGCTGTGGCCCTGCACTTTTCGTCGCTGGTCGGCTTGATCGCGGCCGCTGTGGTCGCCGGCGTCGGACAGGGGATGAGCTTCGGGCGCGGTTTGGCGGCGGTCTCCGAACGGACCCCGCCGGAGCGTCGGGCCGAGGTCAGCTCGACCTACTTCGTCATCGCCTATATCGCCATCTCGGTTCCGGTGATCGGCGAGGGCGTGGCCAGCCAGGCTTGGGGACTGCGGACCGCAGGCGTGACGTTCGCGATCGCCGTCGCAGTGTTGTCGGCCGTCTGCCTGGTCGCAGTCCTACTCCAAGAACGCGCGAACAAGATCTAGCTCTGGCGAGCGTGCAGCCATGTGCATTTCGCCCGGCTTGGGTTTAAGCGGTCATTGCAACAGCCTCCATCTGAGGGGTTGTTATGGGTGCGATGCGGTTGGCGTGTGTAGAGCGTCAGTTCTGGGATTTGATTGCCCACGGGATACTGCCCCGAGAGGCCGGGATCGCTGTCGGCGTGTCAGGGCTCACCGGTTATCGTTGGTTTGCTGAGCTCGGTGGGGTGAAACCACGATTTCCCGACAACGGAGTACGGCGGAGGCCTCGGCTTAGCCTCGAGGAACGCGAAGAGATCCAAGACGGTATTGCTCGCGGTGAGTCGATCCAATCGATAGCGCGGCGATTGAAGCGCGCGGCCTCGACAGTGATGCGCGAGATCAACCGTAATGGCAAGTGCCGCGGTAGGTATCGATCGCGGTATAGGTTCGGGGTCCGTCAGGGTGGGTGGGATGCCCAGCCGCGGTATCGGGCCAGCACCGCTCACGGGCATGCCCGGCGGCGGGCCCGGCGTGGCAGGCCGGGCAGGCTCGCGACTAATGCGCGGCTCCACGAGGAGGTGCAGACTCGGTTGAGCGTCGAGCAGCACAGCCCCGAGCAGATCGCTGCACGGCTGGTGATCGACTTCCCCGACGATCCGGAGATGCGGGTGTCCTACGAGACCATCTATCAAGCGATTTACGTTCAGGGCAAAGGGAATCTGCGCCGCGAGCTACATCAGTGTCTCCGCACTGGGCGGGCGTTACGTAGACCGCATCGCCGTGCCGATGAGCGTCGCGGACGTATCCGGGACATGGTCAACATCAGTGAGCGCCCACCTGAGGTGGAGGACCGCGCGGTGCCTGGGCATTGGGAAGGCGATCTGATCATGGGCAGCGTGGCGTCTGGCTCGGCGATCGGCACCGTGGTGGAGCGCGCCAGCCGGTTCCTAATGCTGCTGCACTTGCCCGATGGTCACGGCGCCACCGCGGTACAAGAGGCGATTGTGGCCAAGATGGCCGCGCTGCCGGCGATCCTGCGTCAGACCCTGACCTGGGATCAGGGCCGGGAGATGACCAACCACGCCGCGGTCGCCGCGGCGACCGATTTGGACATCTACTTCTGCGACCCGCATTCGCCGTGGCAGCGTGGCACCAACGAGAACACCAACGGACTGCTGCGCCAATACTTTGCCAAAGGCACCGACCTATCGGTGTTTCCGGCTGACTATCTCGACTACATCGCCATCAAACTCAACAACCGACCCCGCAAAACCCTCGATTGGAAAACCCCAACCGAAGCCCTCGACGAGCTACTGTCGAACCCGTTCAAACCACCAGCTGTTGCATCCACAGCTTAAAACTGCCCGGCACAGAGTGCACATCGGTGCACGTTCGCGGAGATTTAACCGATCTACCCGCTCTTGCGGCGGAATTCCCTGCGGTTCTCGACCGGGCCGGCCTGCGCTTTGGACTGCTTGGATCCGCCATCGCGGTGCTCGGAACCGGAGGCCGCCTTGGTGTTCTTGCGTTCGAGCGCCTCGCGGAACTTTCGCTTGTTGTCACTTTCGGGCGCGGAGTCTTGCGGTGCGGAGTCCGCCGGTGCGGATTCTTTGGCCATGCTCGCAGCGTAGCGCCTATCTCATGCCCGGCGGCATCCCGTAGACATGCGAGATCGGCAGCGTCAGCAGGACCCGGCGGTCGGTCACCATCGCGCGGCGGTAGTCGTCCCAGTCGGGATGCTCACCGGCAATGTTGCGGTAGAGGGCAATCAGCGCCTCGACGGTGTCATCGTCGGGTGCGGTGGCAGGCGGAGTGAGCACGGCGTCGCCCTCGGCGACCGCATAGGACCAGCCGTCGTCGGAGCTGACCAGAACCGATGCTCGCGGGTCGCGCCGTAGATTGCGCGTTTTGGCCCGCGGTTCGGTGATCGATACGGCGATGACGAGGTTGTGCGCGTCGAAGTGGTAGCTCACATTCGACAGCTGTGGTCGTCCATCACCTTTGATGGTGGCCAACACGCCCAGCGAGTTGCCATTGATGACGGCGAGCAGCTTGTCGTCGAAAACCTGTCTGGCCATCTTCCGAGCGTACGTCGCCGGGCCGGCAGAGCCCCCGTTTCGGCCACGCCGGTCGAACTGAGCCGACAGCTCCGACCGGTAGGGTTTATCTCCGATGAGTGCCATCCGACATAAAGCCGAACTGACCGGAGTCTCCGAGACCGCGTTGCTGACGCTGAACGCGCGTGCGCAGGAGGCGCGCCGAGCTGACGCGATCATCGACGATCCGATGGCGATCAGCCTGGTCGAGGCGATCGACGCCGATTTCGGCAAATTCGGGTCGCCCCGCCAAGAGATCGCGCTGCGGGCCCGCGCCTTTGACCTGATCACCAAGCGCTATCTGGCCAGTCACCCCGACGCTACCGTCGTCGCGTTGGCCGAAGGTTTGCAGACCAGCTTCTGGCGGCTTGACGCCAGCCTGCACGCCAGCCGATTCCATTGGCTGACAGTCGATCTGCCGCCCATCATCGAGATCCGGCGCCGGTTGCTGCCGGACACACCTCGGGTGTCGCTATGCGCACAGTCCGCCCTGGACTACAGCTGGATGGACCGGGTGGACACCGGCTCGAAGACCGGCGACGGCGTCTTCATCACCGCCGAAGGCCTGTTGATGTATCTGCAGCCCGAACAGGCGCTCGGGTTGATCGCCGAGTGCGCCAAACGATTCCCCGGCGGGCAGATGCTCTTTGACCTACCGCCGACCTGGTTCAGCGCGATCGCACGATGGGGCATGCTGCGGCCGTCGCTGCGCTACACGGTGCCCGCGATGCCGTTCAGCCGATCGACAGATGATCTGGCGGAGCTCGCGAACACCATTCCCGGGATCCGTGCCGTCCGTGATCTGCAGATGCCACCGGGACGCGGCTGGGTGTTCAACACGCTGCTGTCGACCGTGTATCAGGTGAGCCTGCTCGACCCGTTGCGGCCAACCCTGACCCTGTTGGAATTCGGCTGACCCGGTTCGGCTCAGTCGAAAGCGGTGTCGATATAGCGCAGCGCCTCCACCTTCCCGAGCCCCAGCGCCCGGGCCGCTTCCACATAGGCGTGTGCGGCCGACGCCATCGCCGCGTCGGCCGGATCCGCCCTGGCGATGAAACTGCCGAAGCGGCCGCGGGTTTCGAGAATGCCCGCGGTTTCCAGTTCGCGGTAGGCCCGCGCCACCGTGTTCACCGCCAACCCCAACCGTGACGCCAACTCGCGCACGGTGGGCAGCCGCGTCCCCGGCGGCAGCCTGCCATCGCGCACCCCGTCGATGATCTGACCCCGCAGTTGATCGAACAACGGTTTCGCGGCGTGCCCGTCAACCCGTAACCAATCCCCCAGCTCCACGTGTTCAGTATCCAACAGACCAGCTATTTTGGTGATGTGCGCATAGCGGTCCTCAGCGGTGCGGGCATCTCCGCGGAAAGCGGCGTGCCCACCTTCCGCGATGACAAGAACGGGTTGTGGGCGCGGTTCGATCCCTATGAGCTCTCCAGCACCAAAGGCTGGGCGGAGCATCCCGAGCGGGTGTGGGCCTGGTATTTGTGGCGCCACCATCTGGTTACGCGGGTCGAGCCGAATGCCGGCCACCGCGCGGTCGCGGACTGGCGCAGCCATTCTGGGGTCAGCAACGCCACCGTCATCACCCAGAATGTCGACAACCTGCACGAGCGGGCGGGCAGCACCCCGGTACACCACCTGCACGGCAGTCTGTTCGAATTCCGTTGCGATGCTTGCGGTTCCCGCTACCACGGGCCGCTGCAAGATGTTCCGGAGCCCATCCTGGAGCTGGCGCCGCCGGTGTGCGCGATCTGCGCAGGCCTGATCCGACCCGATATCGTCTGGTTCGGCGAACCGCTGCCCGACGCACCATGGCAGGCAGCAGTGGACGCGGTCAGCCTGGCCGATGTCCTTGTCGTCGTCGGAACCTCGGGGCTGGTGTACCCCGCCGCCGGCCTGCCCGATATCGCGATGTCGCGTGGAGCGGTGGTCGTCGAGGTCAATCCCGAAGCAACACCGCTGTCAGACAATGCCACCGTCACCATCCGGGAAAGCGCGAGCACGGCGCTACCCACCCTGCTGGAGCGTTTGCCGATCCTGCTCGGTTAGCGGGTCAGCCGGGTGCCGTCGCTCGCTGCCAGTAACGATGCCCGATCACACCGCAGAGGCCAGTGGCGACCGCCGCCGCGTACACGGGAACGCAGATGTGCAGTTTCATCAACAGTCCGCCGACCAGTGCCCCCGAAAAGATCGCCACCACGGCCCACAGCCGCCGGTGGGTGAACCAGGACAGACCGCCCAGGAACAGGGTCTCGCTGGCATAGGAGGTGATCGTGGAGGTGACCACCACGGTCGTCATATCGGGCACCGCGAGGAAACGTGCGATCGACGCCTGCGCGCCCATCACGATCGCGATCGTCGCTGCGGTGGCGATGCCACCCCACGATTGGCCGGGGATCGGCGCCACCAGCAGAACGGTCGCCACGGCAGCCAGGACGGCGGCGTTCACCGAGATCGTCGCCGTGACGGCCGTAGTCCACGCGCGGTCCCGTCCGCGGATGAGCCTGCCCACGGTGGCCGCTCCCAGCACGTAGCCGATCAGGGCGATCGCCGGGCCCGCCACCGGAAGGTCATCCTCGGCGGCGATACCCATGCCGAGGATGACAACGTTTCCGGTCATGTTGCCGGTGAACACCCGGTCGAGCCCCAAATACCCGACCGCGTCCAGGGCGCCGGTGACCACGGTGAGCGTCATCATCAGCCACAGCGGCAGGTGGCGATGGGCGAACGGCCGTTGCGTGCCGTACTGCGGGGTCATCCTCCTGACCTACGCGGGTCGGCGGTGCCGCGCGTACTGGACCACGACGGCCGAGCCGTCAGCCCGCGGATCTGCCGCCGCAGTGAGCTGCCCATTACCGTCGACCGCCACCACGTTTGCCTGGCCGAGATCCTCGGTGTGCCGGGGAACGTCGACGATGTCAAGCCCAGATGCGACGAGCGAGGAGACCGCCGCGGTATCGGTGCCTACCTCGATGACGACGGAATCCGAAGAGCAGCGCTGCATTTGGGGACCTACGATCGCACGCGGCGCGGCGACTGCATCGACCGCGGGGGCGCCGCCGAGCATCCGCAGCAGCACCTGGGTGAGGATCTGCGGTTGCCCCTGTCCGCCCATGGTCGCCAGCACATGCCGGATCTCACCGCCCTCGGTCGTCATCACCGGCATCAGGGTATGCAGGGGCCTCTTGCGCGGCGCCAGGACGTTCGGCGACTGCGGATCCAACGAGAAGCTGGTGCCACGATCGTGGAAGAGGATGCCGGTCTGGGGGTCGATCAGCCCAGCACCGAAGGCATGAAACACGCTCTGTATCAACGACACCGCGATACCGTCGCTGTCGACCGCGGCGATTCCGACCGTATCGCCACGAGGCACCGGCGCAGCGGCGGCGACGGCATCGCCGATCGGTGAAGCCGCCCTCAGGTCGCCATGCACCAGGGCGGTCACGTCCACCGGGTCGGTCCGCGGGTCGGCCAGCAGGGTCGACCTCAGCCGGTTGCCGTGGTGAAACAACCGCATCAGGGTGCCGAGTCCGTCACCGAGTGGGTCCGTCGTGCCGAGTTCGTCGATGGCGGCCAGTGCGCGCAGCATCATGAAACCGTGTGTGTTGGGCGGGCTGCTCATCACCGACAGTCCCCCGTACTCAACGGCGATGGGGGCGGTGACCTCCGGTCGGAACTCGGCGAAATCGCTTGCTCCGAGCACGGATTGGTGGGAGCGCAGGTACTGCACAGTGCGGGCCGCCAACGCGCCGGTGTAGAACTCGTCGGCCCCGCCATCACGAAGTGCGGCGATCGTCGCGGCCAGGGCCGGCTGCCGAAAGTCCTCGCCGCCGCGCAGCAGTCGACCGTCGGGACGAAAGACCCGGTCGAAGTCTTCCCCACCGATCAGGTCCTCGTTCTCGGGATCGGCGAGGTGGGTGGCCAGTGACCGGGCAATGGGAACCCCGTCCCTCGCGGCCTGCTCCGCCGGTTGCAGGAGTCGACTCCACGGGAGTCGACCACCGAAGCTGCACAGGGTTTCCCACCCGCGGATGCCACCGGGCACCGTGACCGCGTCGGCTCCGCGCACGGGCAACGATGCGCCGTGCTTGGCCCGCATTGCGACCGCGGAGACGGCGGCCCCGGCCCAGCCCGATGCGTTGACGCACGTGACCGTGCCGTCGGCTGCCCGCACCAGAGCAATGAGATCGCCGCCCAGCGCCACGTTGTGGGGATACACCACGGCCAGCACGGCGGCCGCGGTGATGGCGGCGTCGATCGCACTTCCGCCGTCCCGGAAGGCACCTATCGCCGCCTCCGTGGCCAGGGCATGCGGTGTGGCGATGGCACCACTGAAGGACGTGGACCGGTCGGACGTGGGCACGCGTGAACTACCTCCTCGTGAGGATGGGTTGGTGATCGTCGAAGTGAAGGGTCAATTGATGGTCGACAGGAACGTTCTGGTCCGTTCGTTCTTCGGATGGGCGAACAACTCCTGCGGCGGTGCATCCTCGATGATGCGACCGGCATCCATCACGATGATCCGGTCCGCGACGTCGCGGGCGAACCGCATCTCGTGGGTCACCACCACCATCGTCATCTGTTCCCGGGCGAGCTCGCGCATCACCTCGAGGACCTCACCGACCATCTCGACGTCGAGCGCACTCGTCGGTTCGTCGAAGAGCATGACCTTAGGTCGCATCGCCAAAGCACGTGCGATCGCGACGCGCTGCTGTTGCCCGCCGGAGAGCTGGCTCGGACGGGATTCACCTTTGTCGCCCAACCCCACTCGGCTGAGCAACGCCTGCGCGTCCGCTCTGGCTTTGTCTTTGGACTGACCGAGCACCCGGACCGGGGCGTTCCAGACGTTCTCCAACGCCGTCATGTGCGGGAAGAGATTGAAATGCTGGAAGACGAACCCGATTTCACGCCGCCGACGGGCGAGTTCGGTGGTGCCCACCTTGCGCTGGGAGCCGAGTTCGCGCTGCGCGATCGGCACGCCACCGATGAGAACCTCGCCACTGTCGAGGGATTCCAGGTGGTTCAGCGATCGCAGCAGCGTGGTCTTGCCCGCACCGGAAGGTCCGATCAGCACCACCACCTCACCCCGATGGACGTCGAGGTCGACCTGGTCGAGCACACGTCGTCCGCCGAGCGTGCAACACGCCTTCCGAACAGACACGATAGGCCCGTCGGATGGCGTGGATCCAGTATCTGAATTCATAGTGATGTCCTTGCCCCGGAGGGTCATCCGTGTGGCTGCAGTGTTGCAGCGGCCGGCTCAGTGCTGGTACCCCCGCGCCGCGCTCCCAGCAATCGCTGGGTGATCGGCACCCGCTGTGCGATGCCGAGCTGGCGGGTCAGCCGGTTCTCGATACCGGCCTGGATGAACGTCCAGACGGTGGTCAGTGCCAGGTAATAGATGGCGGCAACGATGAAGATCTCGAAGGTGTGGAAGGTCGCCGAACTGATCGACTGGGTGACCAGGAACATCTCACTGACGCCGATCACGGACAGCACCGATGTCGTCTTCATCATCCCGTTGAATGAGTTGCCCATCGGCGGAACCATGACGCGCAATGACTGCGGGCCGATGATGAACCGCATCAGTTTGGCCGGTGTCATGCCGAGTGAGGCCGCTGCCTCGAACTGTCCCTTGGGCACCGAATCCAAACCTGCCCTGATGATTTCGGCGATATAGGCGCTCTCGTTGATCATCAGACCGAGGATCGCGGCCTGCACCGCTGCCTTCACCGACAAGCCCAGCAGCGAGACATCGTGGAACTGGTAGAGGCCGATGGCCGCCAGGCCGGTGTAAATGATCACCAACTGCACCAGCAACGGCGTCCCGCGGATCACCCAGATGTAGATCCCGGCACACCAACGCACTGCCGCAAACCGCGAACGTCGCATCAACGCGATGGCGAGCCCGACCACGGTGGCCAGCACCATGGCGATGACAGAGATCGCGATGGTCAGCACCAGCCCGTCGAGGAACGCCTCGCTGGGCCGCAGCAGAGACTTCCAGAAGAAAGCCCAATCAAAAGCCACAACATAGCCTTTCGATGAACCGACCGCCCACCATCGGTGGGGTCAGTTCTTGATGTTGAGGTCGGTCATTCCCCACTCGCCGAGGATCTTGTCGTAGGTGCCGTTTGCTTCCAGCTCGCCGAGTGCCGACGCGATGGCGTCATGCAGCGCGGTGTTCCCCTTGAGCGTCGCCGCGCCAATCTTGATGGTGCCGAACGGCTTACCCACAGAGTCAATCTGCGCGCCGGTCTTGGTGGCGTAGTAGCCGAGCGTCTCCGCAGTGTCCATGTATGCGTCAACCTGACCGTTCTGCACCTGCTGGATGGAGACATCAGCCTGGTTGCTGCGGGTGATATCAACCGGTGGCTTGCCTGCCGCCGTGCACTTGTCCGACTGTTCCTGGGCCAACGACTCGGCAGTGGTGGCCACCGCGAGGATCACTTTCTTGCCGCACAGACTGTCGTCGAGCCCGGTGATCGCGGCGGGCTTGGCCCGCGAGACCGCGATGCCGGTTCCGGAATAGACATACGGCACGAAGTCGACGACCGCTTCGCGCTCAGGTTTGATGTAGAGCTGCGCCATGATCACATCGCATTGTTTGGCCTGCAGGGTCGGGATCACGGTGGCGAACGAGGACTCGTGAAACTTCGACTTGAGCCCCATCTGGGTCGCCAGTGCCTTGCCGAGTTCGACTTCACTGCCGACCAATTCACCCGATTCGTCGTGGTAGACGTTGGGCGGTGTGCCGTCGTTGGGCGCGCAGATCGTCAGCGTGCCCGCTTCCAGAATTGTCGGCGGCTGTACCTTCGCCGGACCTGCCGGGCTGGGTCCCGCCTCGGTGGAGGACGACGAACAACCCGCGATTCCGCACAGAACTACACCGGCGACACCGGCAATGAACGCCTTCTTCAACTTTCCTCCAAGGATCAGCAGTGCCACGGACGTCGGCCAGGCGATACCTGCCGTCCTATCGAACGATAGGGCCCTATCGGTCGATAGGGAACTGTTTGGACAAAGTTTTTACGTGGTTGTCACACGGGGCGCGTCGCGGCGGGTAGAAGCCCCGCTGAGCTAGCCGGTTGGTTCGAGCGCGCGCAGGCGAGTACCGGTGGCTTCTCGGATGGCGACCAATCGCGCCTGATCGACGAGAAGTGACCGCACCACGAAGTCCGCGGCCTGCAGCGGACGCTCGCGGCGCTTCCGCCCGGTGGGGCCGCCCTGCTCACGCAGCGTCTCGAACAGCACGCCGTTGATGGCGCGCTGTACGAAACTCGGGTCCGATGGCACGAATTCACCAGCCCGGCGGCCACCCTTGATCACGCGCTCGATCTGGTCATGGAACAGCGCGATACCCTCGCGCTCGGCCTCGAAGTGGTCCAGTGCCAGGACTGCGTCCTGATATAACCCCCTGGCGTCGAATGGCTGCACCAGAATCTCGCGTACGTCGCACGCAATGGCGAGATGGAGCTTCTCCGCCCAACTCGACTTCTCGACGAGCCGCTGATTCATTCGTTCGATCGACGGCCCGAGGTCCAGTTCGACAAGTGCGCGGAAGATCTCGTGCTTGGCCTGGAAGTGATGGAACAGTGACGGCTGACGAATCTGCACGGCGTCGGCGATATCTCGCGTCGAGGTGCCGAAGTACCCGCGCTGGGCGAACAGCTCCGACGCCGCGAGCAGGATGCGCCCCCGCGTCGACGACCAATCGACCGATTTGGGTTCCCAGTCCTGTCCGTACTTCACCGACAAACTCTGACACACTCCGGCGTCAGGGCTTGATCGCCCGGCCCAGCGCGAATTCCGAGACCGGCAGCGGTACCCACGCCGGGAACGTCCACTCATGCCGCGCCGTGGTGAGCACGAACCCGGCATCGCGCATCGACTGCTCGGTATCGCGATGGGTATGGCAGTTGCCCAGTAGCCTGGGCCAGACCGTCGCATCGGCAGCGCGTTGCAGTCCACCGCGCACACCGGCGCTGGCCACATGTTCCAGATAGCGCAGCTCACCGCCCGGCCGGAGTCGCGAATACAGCTGGCGCAGAACGTCATCGGGATCACCGACAGAGCAGAGCACCAGCGAGCACACCACCGCATCGAACGGCGGCGAATCGACCATCGCCTCGACGGTCTCGCCGGTGACCTCGACAGGCACCGACGCGGCGGCCGCGGCCGCACGAGCCGATACCGCCAGGCGTGCCTCCGGTTCGATTGCCACCACCTGCCCGACGGTCTCGGGATAGAGGGCGAAGTTCGTGCCGGTACCGGCCCCGACTTCCAGCACCCGCCCGGTCAGGCCGGCCAGGTTCTCCCGTCGCAGCCGCGTCATCACCTCCGGTTCGCGGGCAGACATCGCTGTCCACAGCCGTGCGAAGAACGGGTTGTCGACAGTAGTTTCAGGTGCCACTGGTCATCCTTTCGAGGGGTCGGCTGAACAGCCAGTCGACGGTCCGCTGCGGCGTAGCGTCTACGCCGACGATGCCCGCGACGATATGGCCGCAGCACACTGCGCGCAGTACGTGGTCGGCGAACATCTCGATATCCCCGAAGGGCAGATGCGGTTTGGCGATCAGCAGGGCCGCAACACCGTGCCCGGCGCTCCACAGTTCTAGCGCCACCGAGGTCGGATCGCCTGGGGCGTAGACACCTTCATCCATCAGGGCCTGTACCGAATCACGCATATGGCCGAACGCCGAACTAGCCAGGGTGGCGTCGACATCGCTGTCCGCGGCGCCGGGACACATCATCGCGATCCGGTACAACTCCGGTGTCGCGATGGCGAACCGGACGTAGGCCAGCCCCTGGGCACGCAGCACGTCCAGTGCGGATGGCTGCCCGACTGCCGCCCCTTGCATCGCCTCATCGAGCTTCTCGAAGAAGCGGGCACACACCGCATCCAGCAGCGCGTCCTTATCCGCGAAATGCAGGTAGATCGACGGCGGCGTGATCCCCACCCGCAGCGCTACCGACCGAATCGAGACAGCTTTGGCATCACCGGTCTTCAACAGGAGTTCGGTTGCCGCGTTGAGGATCTCGTCGTGCAGCCGGTCACCGGAACCACGGGCTGCGCGACGACGACGCGAGCGCGGGCCCAGCGTCATCTGGCCACCGACGCTGCGGCGGGCGTCTTGTCCGGGGCCCCGGATTCGCTGATACCGATCTTGTCGTGCAACCAGACCAGCGGCTTGGGTGCCCACCAATTCCACCGGCCCAGGACATGCATGAATGCGGGCACCAGGACCATCCGCACCAGGGTGGCATCGACGAGCACGGCCAAGGTCAGACCGATTCCGAACATCCGCATGAACGACACCTCGGCGGCGATCAGCGCGGCAAACGATATCGACATCACCAGTGCCGCAGCGGTGATCACCCGGCCCGTTCTGGCCAGCCCCAGGGCGACGCTCTCATCGTTGTCAGCCCTTGTCCGCCCGCTCTCCAGCCAGAATTCACGAATCCGCGAGACCAGGAAGACTTCGTAGTCCATCGACAGACCGAACGCGATGCAGAACAACAGCACCGGCATGTTCGCCACCAGGGTGCCCGTCGATGTCGTGCCGAGTGAGCCCAGGTGACCGTCCTGAAAGATCCACACCAGTGCTCCGAACGCAGCGGTGAGCGAAAGGATGTTCAGCACAAGCGCTTTCAGCGGCAACACGATGCTGCCGGTCAGCAGATACAGCAGCGCGAAGGTGATGACGGCGATGACTCCGAGCACCAACGGCAGCCGCGAGGTGATCGCGTCGACACTGTCCCGGTTGACCTGAGCGACACCGGTCATCTCGACGGCACGACCTCCAGGGCCGGCCACATCGTGCAGTTGCCTCAGTTGGCTCTCCGAGGCGTCGGAGAACAGCGGCGCGGTGCTGCCGACGGTGAGAAACGCGCTGCCGTCCGTCGCACCCGTCGGCGCAGCGGGCGGACCCACCAGATTGCCGCCCACGAATGTTCCCGTCGGTGCCGACACCATGGAAACATCCGAGGCCCTGGACAATTCGGCCGCATAGCGTTCGATATCGGCTGCCGGCAGGCCATTCGCGTCGGGAATGACGACGGTAACCGCGGTATCGGTGTTGGCCGCGAAGCTGGAGCGCAGCTGGTCGCCGACCTCGTGGGCCGATGCCGATTTCGGGAGCACCCGATCATCGGGGAAGCCCCATCGCACGCCGATGAAGGGCACCCCGAGCAACACCAGCAGCGTGACCACGGCCAGACCGATCGGCACCGCCCGGCGCATCACAAATTTCGTTGACCGGTACCAGAACAACTGCTCGACAGGTTTGGATACGGGATCTTCTCGTCGCAGCACCCTCCGGAGCAGCCGACGCACGTCCAGCGAATCCAGTCGGGGGCCCATCAATACGATCGCCGCGGGGGTGACGATGATCGCCGCCAGTGCGGCGAATCCCACCGTCGCGATCCCCGCGTAGGCGAAGGACTTCAGGAAGTACATCGGGAAAAGCACCATGGCCGCCATCGACAGCGCCACGGTGGTGGCCGAGAACGCGACGGTGCGACCGGCCGTCGCCATCGTGCGGATCAGCGCCTGATCCGGTGCCGCGCCACCGGCCAGCTCATCGCGGTACCTGCTGATGATCAGCAACGTGTAATCGATCGCCAGCGCCAAGCCCATCGCGGTGGACAGGTTCAGCGCGAATATCGAGACGTCGGTGGACAGGGTGATCAGCCGCAGCACCGACATCGAACCGACGATCGCCAGCGCGCCGACGGCCATCGGCAAGGCCGCGGCCAGCAGTCCGCCGAACACCCAGACCAGCACCAGGAAGCTCAGGGGTATCGCGATGGACTCCATCAGCAGCAGATCGCGCTGCGTCTGGTAATTGATCTGGGAGTACACCATCGCCGAGCCGCCGGCGCGCACCGTGACGCCCTCGTGTGCGGGCAGCACCTCGGCGGTGACGGTATCGGCCAGTGCCTGCGCGTACTTCTGCGCGTCGTTCTCCCCACCGCCGAGCCCGATGACGATCAACCCGGACGAGCCGTCCTTACTGATCAGATCGGCCGCGGCCGCCGGTGGCGATGTCCACGGGGACACCACTCCCATGACGTGCGGCGCGTCAGTAACCCTGCTGAGGATGTCCATGCCGGTATCGCGGGCCGCAGCGCTGTTGGCGCCACCGGGTGCGGTGACGGTGAACAGCAGCTGCATATCGCTCTGCCCGAACTTCTCGGACAGGAGGTGCGCCGCGCTGGCCGACTCGGACGTCGGATCCTGGAAACCGCCCGACGACAGGCTCTTGGCGACCGGCACACCGAAGACAGCTGCGCCGATCATCACCAGTACCGCCACCATGATGACGCGCTTCGGTGCGGTGATCGCCAGCCGAGCAATTTTGTGCAGCAACACGGCCCCGTCCTTCCGCTCCCCCGGTCCCCGGCGGTAACTTATCGGCGATAACTTAGCAAGGTCAGGCGCCGAACGGTGGGTCACACTGAGGAACACGGTCTTGCTGGCCACAATGTTCACTTGTGAAGGTCTTTAACAGGGGACCCTTACCTGACAACCAGGGTCCGGCGCGCCGCGAGCTCGAAGATTGCGGGCATCAGTGCAGTTCAGAGGGCTAAAGTCGGCCCGAGATGGCGTGTCCAGACCGAAAACCGGCCTACTCGCGAGTAGCAACGGCCCGGCCGCGACCCTACCCAGCAGTAATAATTGCCACCATTTTCCGAAACGTGACTCAATGAACTCTTAATAGTTACCCATACGCTCAGTGTCATGTGGATCGACGACACCAGTGCAGATGTCATCAAGGTTGATTTCGAAGCGCTCTACCACGGAGATTTCCTGGTAGAGGGCGACACCTCGGAACAGCTCGACTACTTGCACCCGCTCGCCAGCTAGCTGGCACCTGACGCCCGACGGGCGCGCATCACCATCGTGTCTACCGTGAGTGCGCCCTGAGCAAAAGCGTTTGCTCGCCCAGGTGCGTTACCTCTCTGAGGTAACGCACCTTTTCTATGCGCTGATCCGGTGTCGAGAATGCGCTGAGGGCTGTGAATCTTCCTCGATCCACAGCCCTCAACACAGTCTCGCGTCCTGTTACGAGTGGACGGCCACCGACACCATGCCGGCCAGGCGGCCGGTGATCAGCTCCTGGGCCTCGGCCACAATCCGCGATACCAGCTCGTCGACCGTCGGAATATCGTTGATCAGGCCCATCGCGGTGCCGACGCTCCAGATCCCGGCGTCGACGTCGCCCTCGTCGTACACCCGACGCCCGCGGACCCCGGCCACCAGATCCTTCACGTCCTCGAACTGACCGCCACCCTTGAGGATCTCGACGACCTCGCGTGACACCACGTTCGACGCGACGCGGGCGGTGTTGTGCAGGCTGCGGAAGATCAGCTCGGTGTCTGTCTCCTTACCCGCGACGATAGCTTCCTTGACGTTCTGATGGATGCAGGACTCGACCGTGCACATGAACCGTGAGCCCATGTTGATGCCGTCAGCACCCAACGCCAGCGCCGCCACCAAACCGCGGGCATCGGCAAACCCACCCGAGGCGATCATCGGGATCTCGATCTGCGCAGCGGCCGCCGGGATGAGCACCAGCCCGGGGATATCGTCCTCGCCGGGATGGCCGGCGCATTCGAAACCGTCGATGCTGATGCCGTCGACACCCAGGCTTTGCGCCTTGACGCCATGGCGGACCGAAGTGCATTTGTGCAGCACCTTGATCCCGTTGTCGTGGAACATCGGCAGATGCGGCGCCGGGTTGGAGCCGGCCGTCTCGACGA
Source organism: Mycobacterium sp. (assembly GCF_965229105.1). Classification (GTDB taxonomy): domain Bacteria; phylum Actinomycetota; class Actinomycetes; order Mycobacteriales; family Mycobacteriaceae; genus Mycobacterium. The sequence continues at coordinate 2,124,425 of NZ_OZ245858.1, read as the reverse complement.
TCTTGACCCCGGAGTCGACGATGACCTGGCGATACTCGTCATACGGCGGCGGGTTGATCGACGGCAGGATCGTCAGGTTGACCCCAAACGGCTTATCGGTCAGATCGCGCGTGCGGGCGATCTCGTTGGCCAGATCGGCAGGCGTCGGCTGAGTCAGTGCGGTGATGAACCCCAACGCTCCCGAGTTTGCCACGGCCGCAACAAGTTCCGCGCGACCTACCCACTGCATACCGCCCTGGGCAATCGGATGCTCGACCCCGAACGCCTCGGTGAACTTCGTCTTCAGGCCCATGGTGTCTACCTCGGCGCCATCCGGATCGCGCCGTCGAGGCGGATGACCTCGCCGTTGAGCATCGGGTTCTCCACGATGTGCACGGCCAGCGCGCCGTACTCGTCGGGATCACCGAGCCGGGCCGGGTGCGGCACCTGCTTGCCGAGTGAGGCCTGCGCCTCTTCGGGTAATCCGGCCAGCAGCGGGGTCTTGAACAGCCCGGGCGCAATGGTCATCACGCGGATCAGCTCACGCGACAGGTCGCGGGCGATGGGCAGTGTCATACCGACCACGCCGCCCTTGGATGCCGAGTACGCAGCCTGACCGATCTGGCCGTCGTATGCGGCGACAGACGCGGTGTTGATGATGACGCCGCGCTCCGCTCCGTTTTTTCCGTCGATCGGTGTCGTTCTTGCGATCCGCTCGGCCGCCAGGCGCAGCACGTTGAACGTGCCGACCAGGTTGACCTGGATGACGGCGTTGAACCAGTCCAGCGGGAAGGGTCCGTCCTTGCCGAGGGTCTTGACGGCATTACCGATACCAGCGCAGTTGACGTTGATGCGCAGCGGGCCCATTTCCTCGGCGATATCGAGGGCGGCCGAGACCGATTCCGGGTCGGTCACGTTGGCCTTGGCGAACCGGGCCCGCGGGCCGAGTTCTGCGACGACCTCTTCACCCTTGAGGTCGATCACCACCACCGATGCACCCCGCTCAAGCAGGCGTTTGGTCGTCGCCAGGCCCAGACCCGACGCCCCGCCGGTCACTACGGCTACTGAATCCTTGATCTCCACGTGCAGGTAATCCTTCCGTCGCTATCGACCTACTGGTTGGTTGGGACTATATCCGGTCTATTCAGCAGCCGACGCCCAGTCCCTGAGCACTGCGTCGTTATCGGCTCCGGGCACCCGCGGCGGCGTGGGTGTGCCGGGCGCGCTGCGCGAGAAGCGCGGGGCGGGCCGCGGCTGCAGGCCATCGGTGCCGCTGTCGTAGAAGGTGTCGCGCTCAGCGATATGCGGCTCGTCGAGCACCTCACCGAACGACAGCACCGGCGTCACGCAGGCATCGGAGGTGGCGAATACCTGCGCCCAGTGGTCCCGGTCGTGCTTGGCGATGGTCTCGGTGAAGACCGCCCGCAGTTCCGGCCAGCGGGCCATATCGTTCTGTCCGGGCAGCTCAGCGGCATCGAGACCCAGCTTGGCCAGCAGTTCGGCGTAGAACTGCGGTTCGATCGCACCGATGGCGATATAACGGCCATCGGCGCATTCATAGGTGTCGTAGTACGGCGCACCGGTATCGAGCATGTTGGTGCCGCGCTCGTCGGACCACAGACCGCTGGCCCGGAAGGCCCACATCATCTGGATCAGCACCGAGGACCCGTCGACCATGGCGGCGTCGACCACCTGACCCTTGCCCGAGGTCTGCCGCTCGAACAGCGCCGAAAGGATGCCGACCAGCAGGAACATCGAGCCGCCACCGAAATCGCCCGCGATATTCAGCGGCGGCACCGGGCGCTCACCCTTACGTCCGACCGCGTGCAGCAGGCCGTTGAGCGAGATGTAGTTGATGTCGTGACCGGACTGCAGCGCGCGGGGTCCGGTCTGGCCCCAACCGGTCATCCGCCCGTAGATCAGGCGTTCGTTGACGGCCGCGCAGTCCTCGGGGCCGAGGCCGAGACGCTCGGTGACGCCTGGCCGGAATCCCTCGATCAGCACATCGGCTGCTGCGACGAGCTTGAGGACCAGTTCCTTACCCTCGGGCGATTTCAGGTCTGCGGTCACCGAACGGCGGTTACGCAGCATCGCATCGCGGGCCGGGACCGCGGCGGCGGTCGGGCGTTCCACCCGCACCACGTCAGCGCCGAGATCGCCGAGGATCATCGCCGCGTGTGGGCCGGGCCCGATCCCCGCCAACTCGACAACCCGCAATCCGTCTAGTGGTCCCGCCATGGTGCTGCCTCCAAGTTGTCTCAAATGAGGTCCGTCACGAAATGCCGTCATGCCCGCGAGGGCATCTTCTCAACCCGAGTCAACCAACCGGCGGGTGGGCTGCAGTTTGGCGATCGGAGGTTTCTATGGTGTCTGTATGACCACCACAGAAGATTCCGGCCTTGACGCGCTCGAAACGGTCGACGGCCTGATCGTCTCCTTGACCGATGGCGTGCTGTCGGTGACCATCGACCGGCCCGACAGCCTGAACTCGCTGACGGCGCCCGTGCTGACCGGTTTGTCCGAAGCCTTCGAACGGGCGGCGACCGATCCACGGGTGAAGGTGGTCCGCCTCGGTGGTTCCGGCCGCGGCTTCAGCTCCGGTGCGGGTATCGGCGCCGATGATGCCGGCAGCAGCGAGGCAGGCGGCGATCCCGTCGACACCCTGTACATGGCCAACCGTGCCGTGAAGTCGATCGTGGATATGCCGCGGCCGGTCGTCGCGGTGGTCCAAGGCCCGACCGCTGGCGTCGGTGTCTCCCTGGCCCTGGCCTGCGATCTTGTCTTGGCTTCGGACAAAGCCTTTTTCATGCTGGCATTCACCAAGATCGGGTTGATGCCCGACGGCGGCGCCTCGGCCCTGGTGGCCGCCGCGGTGGGTCGGACCAGGGCGATGCGGATGGCATTGCTGGCCGAACGGATCAAGGCCGACGAGGCGCTGGACTGGGGACTGGTCAGCGCGGTCTACCCGGCCGATACCTTCGCCGCCGACGTCGACGCGGTGATCGCCGGCCTGCTCACCGGCCCGTCGCGCGCGTTCGCCAACAGCAAGAAGGCCATCAACGCCGCAACGCTGACCGAGTTGGACAACGCACTGCAACGCGAGACCGACGGTCAGATTTCACTGCTGTCGGGTAACGACTTCCGCGAAGGCATCAAGGCGTTTCAGCAGCACCGCGCGCCTTCTTTCACCGACACGTAGACCCCCACGGGTACGGGCTGCGGCCCGAAAATCGTTGGACGCCAGCCCACCCGGTCGGCGACCATCATCAGCATGGGGACAAATACCGACCATCAACCGGATGCACGCGAATTACGCGTGCCCGGCGGCTGGCACGTACTCGCCCCGTTCCAGTTTCACGAATACCGGTTGCTAATCTCCGCGGTATCGATCCTGATCCTCGCCGAGGGCATGTGGACCGTCGTGATGACGCTGCAGGTCATCGCACTCGACGACGACCCCACCTCACTCTCGCTGGTCGCGACCTGCATGGGTGTCGGCCTGGTGGCGTTCGTTCTGATCGGCGGTATCGCTGCCGACCGGTTCCCGCAACGCGCCATCATCATCCTGGTCGAGGCGGTGAATTTTGCGGCGGTCGCGGCCGTCGCGGTCTTGGGCGTAATCGGCGAACTGCGGCTGTGGCACATGGCCGTCGCTGCCTTCATGCTCGGTGTCGGCGCGGCGTTCTTCTTCCCGGCCTACAGCGCATACCTGCCGCGGATCCTGCCCGCCGAACAACTGTTGGCCGCCAACGGAGTTGAGGGCGCGATCCGCCCGACACTGCAACAGGCGATCGGGCCTGCGGTGGCCGGTGTGCTGATCGGCGCGACGTTCCCGACGCTGGGCTCGATCACGGTGGCGACGCTGTTGGGTATCGCCCTGCTGCTGCTCATCGCCACCCGTCCGGTGCAGGGACCGCCGGCGGCCGAGGTGCAACGATCGCATCCGTTGACAGACTTGCGCGACGGCCTGCGCTTCGTGGCCCAGACCAGGTGGCTGCTGTGGACGGTGCTGTTCGCCAGCGTTTTCGTATTCGCCGTCATCGGGCCGATCGACGTGCTGTTGCCGTTCATCGCCCGCGAGCGCTTCGAACACGGCGAACGGATCTACGGATTCATCTTGGCGGCGTTCGGGATTGGCAGCGCGCTCGGTGCACTCGCGGTGTCATCGCGTCGGCTGCCGAAGCGCTATCTCACGGTGATGATGCTGATGTGGGGTCCCGGCGCGCTACCGCTGGTGGTGGTGGGCTGGACGGATTCGTTTGCCTTGATGGCGGTGGCAGTGTTCATCGTCGGCGTCACCGACGGTGCGGGCAGCGTGATCTGGGGAACGCTGCTGCAGCGACGGGTGCCGCCGGCAATGCTGGGTCGGGTCTCGAGCCTGGACTTCTTTGTCTCACTGGCATTCCTGCCGTTGTCGATGGCAGTCGCCGGTCCGCTGTCGAAGGTGGTATCGATGCAGACCATCTTCCTCGTCGCCGGTATCGCGCCGGTGGCACTGGCCGCGATCGCTTACCTGGCGGCGCGGATGCCCCACGACGAGCTGGCCCACCCGCTGCACTCGTGATTTCGGCGCGCTGAGCCGCGCTCAGCGCGGGTTTACGCGCCAAGATCACAGACCGAACAGCGGTGGCAGCGCCAGCACCATCACCAGGCCCCACACCAGGTGGGTGAGCACCGGCGCCAGGATTCCCCCGGTGGCCCGGCGCTCCAGCGCGCAGATCGCGCCCAGGATGATCGCGGCAAAACCGAGCATCGGGTTACCGCCGGCGGAGGTGGCCAGCGCGTACAGCACGGTCGAGATGATCACCGGGTGGTGCCTGCCCAATGCCGGGTAGACCGCCCCGCGGAAGAACATCTCCTCGGCCACACCGTTGACCAGGGTGATCACCACCACCAGTGGCAGGCTGCCCTTGTTGGCGAATTCCAATACCCGGGTGATGTATTCGGCGATCGGCGGGATCTCTCGGGTGATCAACGCGCCGACCACGAACACACCACCGAGCGCCAATCCGACCAGCGCACCGGTGACGACCGGACGTCGTTCATTGCCGCGCCAGCGGACGCTGCCCAGATGCACCGGCCCCGATAGCAGCGCCCCGGCAGCCCATACCGCAGCCAACCCGAACGTCAACCAATAGAAGCTGGGATCACCGGGTTTGCGCGAGAGCGAAAAGCTCAGTAGCGCTGCACCTATCACGATCACCGCGACGACGACGATTCGGCGCCGTTTCACCACCGTAGGTGTCTCCTGATGTGGCGGAGCCACATTGGTGACTACAGCGAGCATCTCGTCGCGCATGCTGGTGTCTGTCACGCAGGATCCTCCTTCGGTATCAGCCCGACCAACAGATCAAGGCCGGTGCGAACTGCGCCTGCGACGGGCCCGGGTACCGACGACAGCAGACGCAGCGCAGGCCGCGCAATCGGCAACACGAAGGGGCGGGCGAGCTGGCGCAGCCGCAGCACGTCGCCACCGGCCCAGGACGCGTCACTATCGGCCAGGTCATGCGGGTCGGCGAGCTGGTCGACGGGCCGCGGCGGTGGTGAGGCCACCGCCGCATCGATAGCGTCGTCCAGGGCGGTCAGGCCACCCGGCGGGTCAGGGACGACCGCGCTCAGCAGCGATGCGGACGCCGTCATCGGATAGTCCAGCGACTCGATCAGATCCACGGCCAGGCCACTGGGCACCGGCACGACCGCCCCGGCCACCTTGTTGATCACCGTTTTGGTCAGGAGCGCCTGGTGAAAAGCGCTGATGGGCAAGCCCGCTCGCAGAGTGCGGGCCGCGCGCACGTAGCTCCCGATCAGGCCGCCGTAGGTGGTGGTATCGGGTCCGACGATGTCGTAGGCACCGGCGGGCACCAGCTCGGAATCTGCGGACGCGACCAGATAGTGCAGCACGTCCCGGATGGAGATCGGATCGATGGCGTGGCCGGCGAAGGGCGGTAACGGGATCAGCGGAAGCCGGTCCCCGACGTACCGCACCATCTCGAACGAGGTGGATCCGGCACCGATGATGACCGCCGCACCCAGCCACACCACTTCGGGACCACCCTCGACGGTCAGCGCCTCGGCCACTTCGGCGCGGCCCGCCAGGTGCTCCGACAGTGTGTCCTCGGTAGGGACGAAACCACCGAGGTACACGATCCGGCCGACGCCGGCCTCCTTGGCGGCGATGGCCACCGACTCAGCCGCGGCGTTATCGCGTTCGCGGTACCCAGGTTGCCCGATGCCGTGCACCAGGTAGTAGATGACGTCGATCGTCCCCAAGGAACCCTCAGGCCCGAACGCCCGAGCCACCGAGTCCGGGTCGTCGGCGTCCAGTTCGATACCCGTGACCTTGTCGTGCCAGCCGAACCCGGCCAGCTTGGCCGGGTTACGGGTGGCCACGACGACGTCGTGCCCGGCGTCAAGCAGCACTCCGACAAGCCGTGAGCCAACGTAGCCAGTGGCGCCGGTGACCAGAATCCGCATTGATTTCACTGTTGGGGGTTACCCACCGGAGCGCACCTTTGACTGTGACATTCGCCCGCCCTGTCGCCTAGGCCTCGGAATCGGCCTGGGGTGACCCGATCGCACCCCGGTGCATCTCGGCCAGATGCCGGTACACCTGCGCGTTTGTCGCATTACCCGCCACCTCCTCGTCGCTGAGCTCACGACGGATCTTGCCCGGTACACCGGCCACCAGCGAGCGCGGCGGCACCACCATGCCCTGCGGGATCAGGGCACCGGCGGCCACCAGCGATCCCGCGCCGACGATCGCCCCGTTGAGGACGATGGCGCCCATCCCGATCAGGACGCCATCCTCGACCGTGCACCCGTGCAGCACCGCGTTGTGCCCGACGGTCACGTCGGCTCCGATGGTGGCCGGGAAGCCGGGGTCGACGTGGATAGTGGAACCGTCCTGGATATTGCTGCCCGCACCGATGTCGATCGGTTCGTACTCGGCGCGCAGCGTCACCGAGTACCAGACGCTGGCCCCCTCGGCGAGGCTGACCTGGCCGAGCAGGCTCGCGTTCGGGGCCACCCACGCCTGGTCGTGCAGCTGCGGGGTCTGGCCGTTCACGGTGAGAATCAGGGGCTCGGGCATGGCCGACATCCTAGGTGTCACCGATTGACGAACACACCGGCGGTGACCGCGGCCAGCGCGGCATCGACGGCCCGTTCGGCATCCGTGGCGGCCAATGGCTTTGTGTCGGTGAGGAATTGGTAGTACAACGGCGCCGAAACATAGCGGATCACCTCGGCGGCGTCGGTCCCGGCCGGCGCTTCACCGCGGGCGACGCCGTCGGTCACCACCGGCGCCAATTCGGCCAGCCGCGCCGCATAGAAACCGGCGAGTGCATCGGCCGTCAACGGATCACATGCGGCGGCGGCGATGATCGCCTTGAACAGCCTGCCCTGACGCCGATCGGCGAGTGTCTGGCGGATCAGGACGGCATTGGCCAGAAGATCCCCACGCAGTGTTCCGGTATCCGCACGCGGCAGCGATGTTTCGGCCATATCGACCAGCAGATCGGCGACCAGCCCCGGCACCGTTCCCCACCTGCGGTACACGGTTGATTTTCCGACACCGGCCCGATTCGCGACTTCCGTCAACTCCACCGTGCCCAATCCGGAGTCGACCAGCAGGTCGGCGGTGGCGCGCAGTACCGCGGCCCGGACGGCAGCGGTCCGGCCGCCCGGTCTGCTCGGTGATGACATAGGCAGATCTTAACGGGAGAAGAGTTTCATTAAGGTCAACCCGGTGCTACCGTGAGGCTTATCGGGAATTCAGTCTCATTAAGGAGTGCGGGTGGAGTATCGACGGGTCGGCAGCTCAGGGCTGGTTGTCTCCGAATTGAGTTTCGGCGCTGCCACATTCGGTGGCCGTGGCGAGTTTTTCGGCGCGTGGGGCGACTCCGGGCCGGACCAGGCCCGGGCGATCGTCGATGAGTGTCTGAGTGCCGGCGTCACCCTGTTCGACACCGCTGACGTGTACTCCGATGGCGCATCCGAGGAGGTGCTGGGCACGGCATTGAAAGGTCGCCGTGATGATGTGTTGATCTCGACCAAGGCCGCGCTGCCTCTCGGTGGCGGTCCGACGGATTGGGGGACGTCGCGGTCACGTTTGATCGGCGCCGTGGAAAAGGCACTCCGACGGCTGCAGACCGACCGGATCGACCTGTTCCAGCTGCACGGATACGACGCCTACACCCCGATCGACGAGGTCCTCCAGACCCTCGAGATGCTGATCCAGCAGGGCAAGATCCGCTACACCGGGGTGTCCAATTTCAGTGGCTGGCAGTTGATGAAGTCCCTGGCGGCGGCCGACGCCGGGCATCGTCCGCGCTACGTCGCGCACCAGGTGTACTACTCGCTGCTCGGGCGGGACTACGAATGGGAGCTGCTGCCACTCGGCCACGAAGAAGGTGTCGGCGCGCTGGTGTGGAGCCCGCTCGGCTGGGGCCGACTCACCGGCCGGGTCCGGCGGGGACATCCGCTGCCGGAACTCAGCCGCTTACACAAGACGGCCGACGCGGGCCCGCCGGTGCAGGATGCGGTGTTGTACGACGTGGTCGACGTGCTGGACGCGATCGGCGCAGAAACCGGTAAGTCGGTTCCGCAGGTGGCATTGAACTGGCTGTTGCGCCGCCCGACGGTGTCGTCGGTGATCGTGGGTGCGCGTGATATCGGCCAACTACGGGACAACCTCGGCGCGGTGGGCTGGAAGTTGACCGAGGAGCAGGTCGCCCGCCTCGACGCGGTCAGCCATCGGGAAGCGCCGTATCCCTACTTCCCGTATTTCCGGCAGGAGGGTTTCACACAGATCAACCCGCCGCTGTTGCGCCGCTGACCTCACGTGCCCTGATAGACCTTGCGATAGCTCGACGGTGACATCCCGAGACCGCGGCGCAGGTGATGGCGCAGGTTGCCGCCGGAGCCGAGGCCGGACAGGCGCGCCACCTCGTCGACGGGCAGGTCGCGTTGCTCGAGCAGCTCGCGGGCCTTGTCGACCCGCAGATTGCGCACCCACACTCCGGGCGACTGGCCGGTCTCCTCACGGAATCTGCGGTTGAACGTCCGCGGGCTCATCCCGGCGCGGCGGGCCAGCTGCTGCACGCTGAGCTGTTCATCGAGGTGCTCGGCGGCCCAGGCACGGGCGCTGGCTGTCGAGGCGTGATCAGCCGGCGGTAGTTGGCGGTCGATGAACTGAGCCTGCCCGCCTTCGCGCCAGGGCGGCACCACGCAGTATCTGGCCACCGCATTCGCCACCGCGGCACCGTGATCGCACCGAATGATGTGCAGGCACAGGTCAATTCCCGCGGCCAGGCCGGCCGACGTCAGGATGTCACCGTCGTCGACAAACAACACGTTCTCGTCGATCTCGATATCAGGGTGCAGCGCACGGAGGTCGGCGGCGTGCTGCCAGTGTGTGGTCGCCCGCCGCCCGGCCAGGCGTCCCGCCGCCGCCAGCACGAAGGCACCGGTACAGATCGACACCATCCGGGTGCCCGGCCTGATCGAGGCGAGGGCCGCCGCCAGTGCGGGAGTCAGCACGCCGTCGACGCGGGCAGGTGCGAACCGCGTGCCGGGGATGACGACGGTGTCGGCGGTCGCCAATGCATCGACACCGGCATGGGGCAGTAGATCGAACCCTGTTGTCGCGGCGACCGGCCCCTCGGTCAGGCCGCAGGTGATGACCTCATAGAGGGGGGTGCCGTCGGCGGCGACGGCGTGGGAGAAGAGCAGCGGCGCGATCGCCGCGTCGAAGCCGACAACAGGCGGCAGAAGGAGCACCACCACGCGATGGGGTCGGGACATCTCACGAGTTTGGCATGTTTTTAACGAATGTCGTCATTTATGCCACTAGCCGTCGGGATCACCTTTCGGAGATAGTCGACCGGTGAGTGTGAAACCCGCCGATATCCGCGCCTCCCCGCGTCTGCACTGGGCCTGGGTGGTGGCTGCGGTCAGCTTCATCGCGATCCTCGGGGCCGCGGGTTTCCGCTCGGTGCCTGGGGTGTTCATGATGCCGCTGCACATGGAATTCGGCTGGTCACATGGCGTCGTCGGGCTCGCGATGTCGGTCAATATGGCGCTGTTCGGCCTGACCGCGCCGTTCGCCGCGGCGCTGATGGACCGCTTCGGGGTGCGACCGGTGCTGACCGTGGCGCTGGCGCTGATTTCGGCGGGCAGCGCACTGAGCGTGATGATGACGGCCAGCTGGCAGCTGGTCCTGCTCTGGGGTGTGCTGGTCGGTACCGGCACCGGCGCCATCTCGATGGGGTTCGTCGCGACGATCGCCACCCGCTGGTTCGATGCGCGCCGCGGGTTGGTCACCGGTGTCCTGACTGCGGCCAGCGCCACCGGCCAGCTGATCTTCCTGCCGGTCATCGCCCGGGTGACCGACCACCATGGTTGGCGCTGGGCGTCGATCATCGTGGCGGCCGCCGCCATCGCCGTCGTGCCGCTGGTGCTGGTATTCATGCGAAATTGGCCGCACGACAAGGGTTTAGGAGCTTACGGGGCTGAGCCCGAGGTGCAGACCGGCTCCGCCGAAAAGACGCGGCCGCCTGGGAGCAGCTTCGGCGCGGCGTTCGGCGGTCTCCTGCTCGGCGCCAAAGTCCCGGCGTTCTGGCTACTGGCCGCCAGCTTCGCGATCTGCGGGATGACCACCAACGGCCTGATCGGTACACATTTCATCCCGGCCGCCAACGACCACGGAATGCCGACGACGGTGGCCGCCGGATTGTTGGCGACCGTCGGCGTGCTGGACGTGGCAGGCACGGTGTTCTCCGGCTGGCTGACCGACCGCGTCGACCCACGGTTACTGCTGGTCATCTACTACCTCGGTCGTGGCGCCTCGCTGGTCGCCCTGCCCGTGCTGCTTTCCCCGCATGCCGAGCCGGGCACCTGGGTGTTCATCATCTTCTACGGCCTGGACTGGGTGGCCACCGTTCCACCCACCATCGCGTTGTGCCGCAACTACTTCGGCGCTCGAACGCCGATCGTCTTCGGCTGGATTTTCGCCGCACACCAGCTGGGGGCCGCGGTGGCCGCAGCCGGCGCGGGCTGGATCCGCGACCTGAGGGGCGATTACGACCTGGCGTTCTACCTGGCCGCCGGCCTGTGCGTCATCGCCGCGCTGCTATGCCTGTCCGTGCGACGGTCAGCTGAACTTGCGGTAGACGACCATCTCTCGGGACAGGACCCGGCGCAGACTGGGCTCGCGACTGCAGGCGACCGCGAGCACGGTCAATAACAGCCAGAGGATCACCGCACTCGCCAGTACCATCGCGAACGCCGCCCAGGTGCCGCCCTTCATCTCGGCGGCGGCGGTCTGCCTGGCCCACAATCGCCAGTAGATCATCAGGTTGACCGTCAACCCGACACCGTAGGACACCACGAACGAGAATAGGAACGGCAGCCAGGTGCCGTCCCCGAGTCGAGCCGAAAGTGGTTCGTGCCGAATCGGATACACCACCGAAAGCACATTGCCGACACCCAGCCAGATGAACACCATGGTGATCAGCTGATCGATCAGCGCCACCGGATTTCCGTACCCGGTGATGGCCAGCAGTCCCACCACCGGCAGTCCGGCGACGGTGACCAGCGCGGCCATCGCGAGGTTCTTCGACACCAGGATGCGCCACAACCGCTCACCGCCGGCCAGCGCGGCCCTGACCCGTTGGGCCTCGAAACACAACGCGTTGGTGCAGACCACGCTGCCGACCACAGCGGAGAACAGATACAGCGTCAGCCTGGGCGCGTCATAACTTGCAAAACCCGTGATTTTGTAGGCAGCGACCAGCGAGAGACTGATGGCCAGCGTGATCACCAACCGGAGCAGGATCGACCGCGGTTTGTCGGCCCACACGTGCCGCACCTCGGCGCGGATCCGTCGGCCGAGATCGCGCAGTACCGTACTCACACCACCGAAGACGTCCCGCCGACCCCCAGCGCGTCGCACCCCATCCGCGGCCACTCGGTTGGCTTCCGAGACCGCCAGGATGGCCTCGGCCACCGCCACCCTGGCCAGACCGACAGCGACCACAGCATCTGCGCCGGTGTGCTCCGGCAGCGACGTCCCGCGGACCTTTGCGGCTCCCTGCAGGTAGTCCTCGGCGCGCTGTTGCCAATGCGGGGACGCGCCGGCAGCCGCAATATCGCCGCCGACGGCACCCTCTGCCGATGTCAGCTGTGCCCCGGCCTTGGCGACCACCTCGGTCAGCGCGCTGCCGTCATCCCACTGCGCCTCGGCCACCGCGGCGTCGATCCGGGCCAGGTCCACCACGAGCGACCGGAGTTCTTCCAGCGCGGCGGATGCCGCCGCGGACGGGTTGGCCTCCGAGGTCATGGACCTACTGAACCACTACTCCGTCGTCGACGCGTCCGCGGTGTCCGGACCGATCTCGGCGCTCACGGCGGTCACCCGGTCGGCGGGGAAGCCGCCGCACCGCGCGTGCTCGCGGATCGCGTCCTCGCTCTCTGCCTCGTGGATGCAATAGAACGTGTCGCCGGCGACATAGCTGGTGACCCACCGATACGGCACCCCCAGGGACGCGACGGCCGCGTTGGACTTCGCCGCGATCTCGGCGAGTTCGGCGGCACTGAGTTGGCTTGCCCCCGGAATGTCCCGTTCGATGACGAAACGCTGCACTGAATTCTCCTGTCTGCGTGGCTGCCGGCGACGTCTGTCACAGGCGCCGAAACGGTGACAGCAAGTCCTGAAACATTCGTGAACCAGGACATTTCACGATCTCTTCATCGCCGCTGAACAGCCGCGGGGAAACGTGGGGAGACATGATGTTCGAAACCCATCTTCGCCCCATCGGACGAGTCGGGATGCTCGCTGTCGCCGTGGGTGTCGGCATCGCCTTCACCCCCGTTCCTGCGACGACCCGCGCGGCGAGCCCGACGATCGCGACTGCACGCACAATCCCGACTGCGTCGGTGCCGGGCCCAATCGCATCGTCGACGATCACACCGCCGCGTCCCGCTCTGTCCCAACGGCCGAAGCTCGCCGAGCCAACAGGTGACGCCGAGGCGCCCACGGTGTTCACCCGACGGGGTTCTGCCGCACCGGACTCCGTCATCCCCGCCGTGAACGCTCCCCTGGCTGCGCCGACACACCACCGCCACGCCCATGGCGATGCCGATGCCGATGCCGATGCGCCGGCGTACACCAGCGCATCGGTCGTCCCAGCCGCGGACAACCCGGTCGGCGCGTTCATCGCGGTCTTCATCAGCAACGGCGACGAACCCGGTGAGAACGGCGGACTGCTGATCGGCAACGGAGCCGAAGGCGGCGTCGGTCAGAACGGCGGCAACGGCGGTCTGCTGTGGGGCAATGGCGGCGACGGCGGTTATGGCGACATGTTCCATCCCGCGGGCAACGGCGGTAACGCCGGACTGTTCGGCGACGGCGGCGAGGGCGGAACCGGTGCCGAGTCGACCAATGCCACGGGTGGGGTGGCTGGTGCCGCGGGCAACGGCGGCAATGGCGGTCTGCTGGTTGGCAACGGCGGAGGGGGCGGCCGCGGCGGGGAAGGCGTGAACGGGAGCGGCAATGCCGTCGGCGGGGCAGGCGGTAACGGCGGCAACGCCGGGCAGCTGGCGGGAACCGCCGGCTTGGGCGGCAACGGTGGGGACGCGAAGAGCTCGGGTAAAGCCACCGGTGGCGCCGGAGGTGCCGGTGGCACAGGCGGTTTGGGCTCGATCGGCGGAACGGGTGGCCTAGGCGGCACCGGACTCGGCAGCGGTAACAGTGTCGGTGGTCGCGGCGGTGACGGCGGCGACGGTGTCGGTCTCGGTTCCTATGGCGGCTACGGCGGGCAGGGCGGCGGCGGGTATTCGGATGTCGGTTCCGGCGTCGGGGGCCGCGGCGGCGACGGCGGCAACGGCGGTTTCGGCGGGGGTGGCGGCGGTGGTGGCAACGGCGGGGCCGCGAGCTCGCCCAAGGTCGCCGGCAGCGGCGGAGACGGCGGCAATGGCGGCGATGGGGGCATCGGCGGGCTCGGCGGCTCGGGCGGCAACGGCGGTACGGGGACGCCATCGAACGGCAAGAACGGCTCCCGCGGCGCCAGCGGCGTCGGTGCCAGGTCCTGATCAATCTCACGCAAAGTAAACGGAGACAACGTGTTTGAATCAAACGCCGCCCACATCGGGCGGATCGGAATTCTCGCCCTGACCCTCGGTGTCGGCGTCGTGCTCACTCCTTCCTCTTCGGCGCCGCGCGAGCCGGGCCAGCCGATCGCTGTGCGACTGGCGGCCGCAAGCTCTGCACCAACGGCGACGATTCCTGCCAGTGCCACAGCGGAAACGCCTCTGGTACGACGCCTACCCGCCCTGGCTGCGTCGTCGACGGCCGTCGCGTCGACGACGGACGTCGTCCCTCATTCGATGTCAACGCACCGCGGCTGTGCTGCAAAAGAATTCGAAACCTTGAGCGTCAATGCAAAACTGATCGCGCCCAAGCATGATCGCCACGCGAACACCGACGCGCCGGTCCGTACTCTCTCGACGGTCGATCCGGCAGCCGCGACCGACGGCATCGGCGCGTTCATCGCGGTATTCATCAGCGACGGTGACGAACCCGGCGAGAATGCCGGCCTGTTGATCGGCAACGGCGCCAATGGCGGTACCGGTCAGGACGGCGGCCGCGGCGGGTTGTTGTTCGGCAACGGTGGCAACGGCGGCGGTGGGATCAATGCGTCCAGTGCCTCCGGCGGCACGGGTGGCGCAGGAGGCGACGGCGGAGACGCGGGCCTGTTCGGCGGCAATGGGGGCAACGGTGGCGGCGGCGGCAACGCCACCAATGACGGCAGCGCCACCGGCGGGGCGGGCGGTGACGGCGGGAGGTCCGGATTATTCTCTGGGACAGCCGGTTACGGCGGCGGAGGCGGCAACGCGGCAAGCATCTCGAATAGCGCCGTCGGCGGTAACGGCGGCAGCGGCGGGGACGCCGTCGGCGGCAATGGCGGCAGCGGTGGCAGCGGCGGCAACGCATCCAGCGGCAAACACGAAGCACTGGGCGGGCGCGGCGGTGACGGCGGCAACAGCATCATCATCGGCAACGGCGGTAATGCGGGGACAGGCGGCCAGGCGGCCGGAAAGGCCCTCACCGACGCCGGGGCGGGTGGGGCAGGTGGTCGCGGCGGCGTCCTCCGCGGCGCAGGGGGTCTCGGCGGTTATGGCGGCGACGCGCAGAGCACCGACGGGCAGGGGTTCGGCGGCTTGGGTGGAAACGGCGGCAAGGGCGGCGGGTTCTCCGACGGCGGAACCGGCGGGCAGGGCGGCGCGGGACGTTCGACCAACGGCACGGGGTTCGGCGGGGGCGGCGGCAACGGTGGGGACGCCGGCCTCGGCGGAACGGCAGGACGCGGCGGCTTCGGCGGCCTGGGCAAAACTGCGAATGGCAACAAGGGCGCCAATGGCGCCGGGCGGAGTCCGGTGCAGTGAAAAGCCGGACCGCCCTTGTTGGTGTGGTCACCGTGGTCGTCGGCGCGGGCGTCACGTTCACCCCGCACCCGGCGGCACCACCGGTGCCGACCCCGCCGACTCTCCTTCGACTTGCGGTCGCAGCGGCCGCTCCCCCGACGCCGGCAGCGAGGCCGACCCCCGCCGTTGCCGCGTTGCCCCGGGTAGCGGCGCAGGCACCTGGCTCACGCTTGTTTCCGACCACCATCACCCTGAGACACCGCAACGTCATTCACCGCACACCGACCCGATTCATCACCGCCACAACCACTTTTGCGCCGACCCCTCCACGGCACCGCGCTTCGACCACCGCACCGCGGCACGTCACCCTCGATGTTGCTGCGGCCGATGATCCGATCGGGGCGTTCATCGCGGTATTCATCAGCGACGGTGACGAACCCTCGAAAACGGCGGCCTCCTGATCGGTAATGGTGCTGACGGCGGATTCGGCCAGAACGGCGGCAACGGCGGCCTGTTATTCGGCAACGGCGGTAACGGCGGCAACGGCACCCTCGGTACGGCCGCCACCGGCTGGGTAGGCGGCAACGGCGGTGACGGTGGCAACGCCGGCCTCTTCGGGGGAACCGCGGGCAACGGCGGTTTCGGCGGATCCACCATCAACCAGAGCGGCGCAGGCGGTGCGGTCGCCGGTGCAGGCGGCAACGGCGGGCGCGCTGGACTCTCCGGCCCTGGCGGAGAAGGTGGGAACGGTGGTAGCTCCTTCACCAACGACGGCTTTGCACTCGGCGGTGTCGGCGGCCGCGGCGGAGATTCCATCACCGGCGACGGCGGCAAGGGCGGCGGGGGCGGAGGCGCCAGCAGTGTGAGCGCAAACGCGTCGGGCGGCCTCGGCGGCCGAGGCGGTGACAGCCTGGTCACCGGGAAGGGCGGTGACGGCGGTGACGGCGGTCAGGCGGCCGGCGGAACCATTACCAACGGCGCCTCGGCGGGCAGTGGCGGCAATGGCGGTGCACTGGGCGGCGCAGGCGGCAACGGCGGCTACGCGGGCAATGCGATCAGTAAAGGTGCCTCGGCTTTCGCCGGTAATGGCGGCGCCGGCGGAAAAGGCGGCCTGGGTTCTGCCGGCGGTGAAGGCCGATGGGGCGGTAACGCACAATCGGAGACGTCCGACGCCTACGGCGGCACCGGCGGCGTTGGCGGCAGAGGTGGTTTCGGCGGGGCCGGAGGGGCGGGCGGCCTGGGCGGAACGGGAACGTCGACGAAAGCCAAGGGATTCGGTGGTGACGGCGGCGCCGGCGGCGACGGCGGCACCTTCGGGAAAGGCGGCTCCGGCGGCAAGGGTGGTGAGGGCTCGAAGGCAGACGGCAAAGCGGGCTCCCCCGGCGCCGACGGCTGACAATTCCTGCTCAACATCCGGTTCCCGGGCTGGCATGATTGCCGCGCGCCCGTCGATGGTGAACCCTGTACCGGGTGGGGGTCATGTTTCGCATCCTCGGTGATGTCGACGCGCACATTGACGGACGCCGCCTGGACGTCGGTCATGCGCGGCAGCGCTGCGTGCTGGTGTCCCTGTTGGTCGATGTGAACCGGCCGGTGTCAGCAGACCAGCTGATCGACCGGGTCTGGGCGGACGCGCCCCCGCAGAAAGCTCGCAATGCGCTGGCCGCCTATATCTCTCGGTTGCGCCGACTGCTCGCTGGTACCGATGAGACGGAGATAGTCCGCGGGCCCAGCGGTTACACGCTGCGGGCTGACGCCCATTCGGTCGATCTGCACCTCTTCCGGCATCACGTCGCGGTGGCGCGTGCGGAGGCGAGTCCCCGCCAGGCCGCGACGACGTTCAACCAGGCACTCGATATGTGGCATGGTGAACCGCTCGTCGCGATGGACACGCCCTGGGTCAACGAGCTACGTACTTCACTTGAGGCCGAACGTCTTTCGGTGATACTCGACCGCAATGACGCAGCGCTGCGGGCCGGTCGTCACGTCGACCTGCTGGGTGAGCTGACCTCGACCATGCAGACCCACCCGCTGGACGAACGCGTCGCCGGGCAACTCATGCTGGCGCAGTACCGCAGCGGCCGCCAGGCCGAGGCGTTGGACACCTACCGCCTCATGCGGGAGCGACTGGTCGGGGAACTCGGCGTGGATCCGAGCCCGGCCCTGCAGGCTGTCCACACCCAGATCCTCAGCGGCGATGCCGCCGGGCCACCGGCGCCAGGGCAGCGACTCGTGGCGCCCAGGCGCCCAAGCACACTCATCGGCCGCGACAACGACATGCGGCAGGTGCTGGTCGCCATGGACGCCAGCCCGGTGGTGACCCTGATCGGCGTCGGTGGCGTCGGCAAGACCCGGCTCGCACTGACCACGGCGGACGTGGCTGCGACGAACGTCGCCGACGGCGCGTATGTCTGCGAACTTGCCCCGCTGGCGTCTGGGACCGCCGTGAGCCAGGCGGTGTGCGCTGCACTGCGGCTGCCATCAGAGAAAGACCGCGGCTACGAGGACACGGCAATCGACTTCCTGCGACCACGCGAGCTGCTGCTGGTGGTGGACAACTGCGAACACGTGCTCGCCGAAGCCGCACAGCTGATCGCGCGCATCGGACGACAATGTCCTCGCGTGAAAATCCTTGCCACCAGCCGAGAACCGCTCAACGTCGAGGGTGAGCAGGTGGTGCCGGTGCGACCGTTGGGCGATCACGCCGCCGCCGAGCTGTTCACCGAGCGCGCACGTGCGAGCAGGCCGGACTTCGATCCGGCGCAGGATCAGGCGGACACGGTTGCGGAAATCTGCCGGCGGCTCGACGGAATTCCGCTGGCCATCGAGTTGGCGGCTGCCCGGATGCGGGCGCTCAGTAGCGCCGATCTGCTACTGCGGCTGGACCGGCCGCGCCTTCTCAGCGGCGGGGTCCGCGGCGCCCACCCAAGACAGCACAGC
Organism: Mycobacterium sp.; assembly: GCF_965229105.1. Classification (GTDB taxonomy): domain Bacteria; phylum Actinomycetota; class Actinomycetes; order Mycobacteriales; family Mycobacteriaceae; genus Mycobacterium. Next base: position 2,106,083 of record NZ_OZ245858.1, on the reverse strand, counting down.
GTCACGGCCACCATCGACTGGTCCTACCGGCTGCTGTCGGAACCCGAGCAGCTGCTGTTCGCCCAACTATCAGTTTTCGCAGGCAGTTTCGACCTTGAAGCGGCCCATTCGGTGTGTGCCAACGGCCAGGCCACCGAGGACGACACACTTGACCTGCTGACCGGGCTGGTCGACAAATCGATGGTAGATGTTCGCAGCGGCAGTGGCACGACACGCTACGGCGTGCTCGAGACGCTGCGCGCGTATGGACGAGAAGCTCTGCAGCAGAACGGATCATCCGACGCGGTCAGCGATCGTCACGCCGGCTACTACACCGAACTCCTCGAGCGCGCCGCCGAGGGAATCAAGGGGGCCGATGAACAAGCGTGGATCGGGCGGCTCATGCCCGAACCCGCGTCGTATACCGCACTCGATTACGACAATCTGCGGGTCGCTTTCGACCGGGCCGTCGCCACAGGCGATCTCGGCCTGGCGCTTCGCTTGGTGACCTCACTGCCCGAACTGATGTACATGCGGATCGGCGTGCACTGCGGCGAATGGGCGCAGACGGCCGTCGAACTCGCCGATCCCGGCCACCCGCTCTACGTCGCCGCGGTGGGAGCGGCGGCCCGCGCGACCTGGTATGTCGGGCAGTACGCATCGGCCCGAACACTCGCGAGTCGCGCGCACGCGCGCGTCGGCTCGCCGCCGGTCTCCTTCTGTGCGCACCCCGTCGATGTCCTGGCCGATGTCGCGCGGTACGAAGGCGACGCACAAGCCTGCCTGGTGCACTACGAGGCCGAACTGGCGACGGCCCGCGACGTCGGCGACCCCCGACGGTTGGTGTGGATCCTCTACAACATCACCACCTGCCATTCAGCGATGCAGCACGCCTCAGCCGGGTTGCCTGCGGCGCAGGAAGCCATCGAGGTGGCCGCAACGTTGGTGAATCCGACGACGCAGGCGATGGCCCATTGCGCACTGGGGCGGGCGCTGGCCGAGACAGCACCTGAGCGCGCCATGGCTGAGTTCGGCCGCGCCCGCGACCTGGCCGGGTCGGTGACCAACAACTGGTTGATCGGTATCGCGTGCGCGGAAGATGCGGCAATCCGCGCGGTCCATGGCGATCCCGTGCAGACGGCGAGCACCTTCATCGAGATCGTCGACCACTGGGAGCTCGGTGGTCCGGGGATCGGCACCTACCAGTGGGACACCCTGCGGGACGTGACCCGACTGCTGGTTCGTCTCGGTGCCACCGACGAGGCGCTGGCCCTGCATCACGCGTTGGCCGGGGCGGGGCGCGAACCCCCGCTGACCACGGCCCAGGTAGCCGAGCTGGGCGGCCGCCTCGACGGCACCGTCCCGACCGGACGCGAGGCGGTCGACCTCGCGCGAACCACCCTGCGCCGATACACCTGAGACAGCCTTGACCAGGCCCTTTTGGGTGCCACCCGATCCTGTGCTTACGATTTGACCCAATTCGATGCGGTGGTGACGCGGTCAGTCGTGTCGCACCGACCAGGAATACACCGCTCTTAGTGCGTAACGCCCGCCCGTGGCGCGACGACGTACGGGGCAATAGGAGCTGGCCGGCATGGAGCCAGCCAAGAGGAGCAGACGTGACGACTCGCACCAAGACCCTTGGCGTTGCCGCAGCCTTGACTGCCATCGCGTTTTCCATCCCCACGGCATTCACTGCGTATGCGGATGATCCGACGCCGACGCCGACGACCACCGTCTCGACCCCGGTGGCTCCTATCCCCGACCCGCAGGGTCCCGGCTGCGACGCCTACAAGGCGGGCCTGCCGCCCGGAGGTGCCACTGCCGTCGCGAAGCTGTCAGCGAGCGAGGCGATCGCCAACAACCCTGACCTCAAGACGTTCAACGCCGCAATCTCAGGCCAGTTGAACCCCGAGGTCAACATCGTCAGCGTCCTCGACAACGGCCCTTACATCGTTTTTGCGCCCACCGACGAAGCGTTCGCCAAGCTGGAGCCCGCACAGTTGGACGCGCTCAAGGCCGATCCCGCCGCACTGACGTCGGTGGTCTACTACCACATGGTGTTGGGCCTGCTGGGCGCCGACGAGGTGCACGGAAAGTTCACCACCCAGCAGGGTAAGCAGATCACCGTCACCGGCAAGGGCGGCGATATCAAGGTCGACGATGTCGCGAAGGTCGTCTGTGGCGACATCGAGCCGGCGAACTCCAGGATCTACATGATCGACACCGTGTTGGACCCGGCCAACGCGCTGCCGGCCAACGCGACCGCCACCACTACGCCTTCTGAGTCGACCACCACCACGACAACCACCACGACGGCGCCGACATCGGCCGCACCGGAGGAGTTGGCACCCAAGCCTGCATCTCCGACGGCCTAAGGCCCGGATGTCCTGTTCCCCGGCGTAGGCCTTGCAGGGCACAGGTACGGCTGGTATTCCATGGTGATGGCCAGGCGCGGGTTCAACCGGATCCAGCGCCGCGACCGACCGTGGCCCGACCTCTATGTGACGGTTCTGTGCGGGCCGTTCGAAATGCCGACGGCCGACGCCTTGCGGCACGCGGTGGCCGCGATCGCCGGGCGCTATCCAGACAGCCGCCTCACCTGGCGCCTTGACCCGACCAAGCGGTTCTGGGTCAACGATCGATCGCCGGAATCCGTTGTTGCCGAAAGTAACTGGGACGGCTCGTTGGACATCGGTGCGCGCCTGGACGCCATGGCGCTCGATGACACCTTGGATCCACCCCTGACGCTCATCCGGTATCCGTCTCATATCGGTCTGAAAATGTCGCACAGTGTCGGTGATGGCCGGTTGTTCCTGTCGGTCATCGCGTCGGTACTGCAGACCGCACTCACCGGCGACGTCGTGCAGTGGCCCGCGCAACGAGCCGGCCGATTCCCCTTGACAACGGCCGCAATTCGCACACTGGGACGGCGCCCGGCGTTGCTGCGGGCGGCGATAAAGGATCGCCATCCCCATGGTGAGGCGCCGTCGGCCCCGGCCCCTGCGCGGCCATGGGCACCGTCGCAGCGGACTCTGCACCGCACCATTTCCCGGGCACGGGCAGACGAAATCTACGACTGGGGGCGGCAATTCGCTCCCGGGGCCAGCCGGTTTGCACTTCAGGTCAGTCTGCTGCTGAGGGCCATGGACAAGGTCGGCATCGACATCTCGCCCGATGTGCGGGTAGTGGTCGATCTACGCAGATATCTGGGCTGGCGCTATATCGACGGAAACTTCATCACCTCGACATCGATGAATATCGCTGCCCACCAAAGCCCGACGGTGACCTCCGCGATCGTCAAGGCGACCAATCGCAGCGCCAGACCATTGGTGGCACAGATCGCCGCGCAGACGCAGGCAGCCCTGATGGGCGGCGTCCAAGCCGAGGTTGCCACCACGGTCGACCCCGGGGCACGACCGCGGCTGACCTTCAGCAGCCTTGGCCTGTCCCCCGAGATCGACCAGTTGCCCTTCCAGACCGACACGCCCACCATCTATGCGGGCAGTGTCCCCTCCGAAGGCCCCACGGGGATGACGTTCCTGGTCGCGGAAACGTCCACAGTGCTCAGCATCAACGCGATCTTCCACGACAACGTCATCGACGCTGACCTCGTGGCCGAAGCGTTGCAGATGGTGGTGGACGATCCGCTGGACCTGTTCTCCTAACGCGCCGTCCAGACCGGTTGACGCTTCTCGGCGAACGCCCGCGGGCCTTCTTTGGCGTCCTCGGACCGCATCAGCGCACCGATCTCGGTCATGGTGCGCGACCAGCCGGCCTGGTCACCGGTGACCACCCCGTCATCGACGCCGTAGGCCACCCGCTTACTTGCCGACACCGCCAAAGGTGCGTTGCAACTGATGCGTTCGGCGAGTTCGAGTGCCGCATCGAGCACCGTCCCGTCGGGCACCACTGCGTTGATCAGCCCCCAGCGCAGCGCGTCAGGGGCCGTGATCGGTTCACCGGTGAACAACAGTTCCATCGCCACCTTGCGGGGCAGATGGTCGACGATGCGGAACACCCCGCCCGCCGCGGCGATCAGGCCACGCTTGACCTCAGGCAGACCGAACTTGGCGCTTTCCTGCGCGACGACGAGGTCGCTGGCCAACGCCAGTTCGGTGCCCCCGCCCAGCGCGGTGCCATTGACCGCGGCGATGGTGGGCTTGTCGATGAAATGGCTGACGTAGCCGGCGAACCCCCACTCCGGATGCTCGGCGTGAAAGATGTTCTCCCGCCGCGATATAGCCTTCAGATCCGCACCGGCACAGAACGACTTGTCGCCGGCGCCGGTGATCACCACCGCCCGGACGTCGGGATCCAGCTGCGCCTCGTGTAACGCGTTACCGAGATCGGTGCTGACCGCGGCGTTGACGGCGTTGCGCGCCTCCGGCCGGTTGATGGTGATGATCGCGACGTTGCCCCGCCACTCCACAAGAGCGGCGGGGACGGTTACGTCATCGGTCACAGCAGTTCGAGGATGGTCGCGTTGGCCTGACCGCCGCCCTCACACATGGTCTGCAGGCCGTACTTAATTCCGTTGTCCCGCATGTGATAGAGCATCGTCGTCATGATGCGTGCGCCCGACCCACCGAGCGGGTGGCCCAGTGCGATGGCGCCGCCGTTCGGGTTCAGCCTCTTTTCATCGGCGCCGATATCCTTCAGCCACGCCATGGGTACCGGCGCGAACGCCTCGTTGACCTCGAACACGCCGATCTCGTCGATCGAGAGCCCGGAACGCGAAAGGGCCTTCTGCGTGGCGGGAATCGGCGCGCTCAACATGATCACCGGGTCGGCGCCGGCCAACACCGCGGTGTGCACCCGGGCAAGTGGTTTGAGGCCGAGTGACTTCGCCTTCTCGGCGGACATGAACAGCAGCGCCGCCGAGCCGTCGGAGATCTGCGAGGCGTTACCGGCGTGGATGACGCCGTCCTCTTTGAAGGCGGGCTTGATGGTGGCCATCTTCTCGATGGTGCCGCCACGGCGAATGCCCTCGTCTTTGAGTACTGGATTACCGTCTTGGTCCTTGATCGCCACGATCTGGTCCTCGAAGACACCGGCATCCTGTGCGGCTGCGGCCTTCTCGTGCGAGTCGAGGGAGAACTGGTCCAGCGCGGTGCGGTCGAAGCCCCACTGCGCGGCCATCATCTCGGCGCCGGTGCCCTGATTGGGGGTCTGGGTGTAACGGGCCCGGAAGGCGTCCGGGTAGGGGTGCCCGCCGTTGGCCAGCGACGCGCCCATCGGGGTACGCGACATCGACTCGACGCCACCGGCAACGACGACGTCGTAGTGGCCTGCCACCACGCCCGCTGCGGCGAAGTGCACCGACTGCTGGCTCGACCCGCACTGGCGGTCGACGGTCACACCGGGCACGGTCTCGGGCCAGCCGGCCGTCAGCAGTGCGGTGCGCGCGATATCGAGGGCCTGCTCACCGGCCTGCATGACACAGCCCCAGATGACGTCGTCGACGAGGCCGGGATCGATTCCGGCCCGCTCGACCAGCCCGTTGAGCACCTGCGCCGACAACTCGGACGGATGCACACCGGAAAGACCACCGTTGCGCTTCCCGACTGGTGACCGCACCGCCTCGACAATCACAGCTTCTGCCATGGATATCTCCTCCACTTGAATGTTTGTTTGTGGCCGTCGCCCAACCAAGCAGTTGGTTAACGCTCCGTCGTTCTTAACACCCGGCCGGATTCCGGTGCCCGGTGGGGTCGTCCAGACAGGCGGGTAGCGTCGAGAACATGTCCCATATCGTCATCATCGGCGGCCACGGAAAAGTGGCATTGCACCTGGCCAAGATTCTGAGCGCCCGCGGCGACGAAGCACTGTCGGTCATCCGCAACGCCGACCACACCGATGACGTCGCGGCCGCCGGCGCCACCCCTGTCGTCGCGGATATCGAACATCTCGACACCGATGCGTTGGCCGATCTGCTGGATGGCCACGACGCCGTCGTCTTCACCGCGGGTGCGGGCGGTGGCGACCCGGCGCGCACTTACTCGGTCGATCGCGACGCCGCCATCCGTGTCATCGATGCCGCAAGCCAGGCCGGTATCCGCCGATTCGTCATGGTGTCGTACTTCGGCGCCGGATCTTCCCACGGGGTCAGCGAGGACAACTCCTTCTTCGCCTACGCCGAAGCCAAGGCCGCCGCAGACGCCCACCTGCGAGGCAGTGATCTGGATTGGACCGTGCTGGGACCCGGTGGCCTGACGCTCGATGCGGCGACGGGACGGATCACCGTCGGGCCGGAGGCCGCCGACGGCACCACCACGCGCGAGGATGTCGCGCTGGTGATCGCCGCCGCGCTTGCCGATCCGTCCACCATCGGCCGGACCATCGAGTTCAACAATGGCGATACCCCCATCGCGGAGGCCATCCAGGCCTAACCCGCGTTGCTCAACCCGCAGACTAAGTCATCGACTGTTGACATAGCACTCCACTCGTGCTGGAGTGGAGTCATCAGTTGTTGACTTATCGGAGGTGGAGCAATGACCGTCACGGTGCTGCAGACCGGACTCGACCCCGATCTGATCGATTTCACCCGACCAGGCTTTGGCCAGTTCGCGGGTATCGATCGCGACATGCTGCGCAAAGCCAACGACGATAACGTGCACGCGTTGCGGGCTGCGGGATTCTCCGTGGACAACATACTGATCGATGTCGGTGAGACCGCCCTCGACGTCATCCGTGAAGCCATCACCCAGACCCGCTACGACGCCGTCCTGATCGGTGCGGGCGTTCGACTGGTCGCGGGCCACACCGAGCTGTTCGAATCACTGGTGAACCTCGTGCATGTCGAATTACCTTCGGCGCGTTTCGTTTTCAATCGTGGACCCGATTCGACGCCGAACGATATCTACCGATGGTTCGACTCGGCGAATTCAGCAGGGCCAAGAAAATGACACACTCACACACCGCTGATGTCATCGTGGTCGGCGGCGGGCCGACAGGGATGACCGTCGCCGGGGATCTGGCTCGCAGCGGCCGCGCGGTCACCGTGCTGGAGCAGTGGCCCACCCGCAACCCGGCCAGCCGTGCGTTCGTCACCATGCCCCGCACCCTGGAGTTGCTCGACAGCCGCGGCCTGGCCGAACCGCTACTGGCCCGAGGCGCCCAGGCCGTGCGCGTAAATCTCTGGCGCGGTGCGGCATTGCAGTTACACACGCTCGACTCGCCATATCCCTTCGCCCTGATCACCCCGCAGACCAATGTCGATCAGCACCTCGAGGACTACGCGGCCGGCGAAGGTGCGACGATCATCCGGGGTGCCGCAGTGATCGGCGTCGAGCAGGACGATCACGGGGTCACCGTCACCTCTGAACCGCACGGCGGCGGTCGGCACACCCGTTGGCACTGCCGCTATCTGGTCGCTGCCGACGGCGCACACAGCACCGTGCGCCAGCTTCTGGACATCAATTTCCCTGGACGCGAGGTGCTCTCGTCGGTGGTACTGGCCGATGTGCAGTTGACCAACCCACCCGAGACCGACGGGCTGAGCCTCGGCAGCATTCGCGGGGCGTTCGCGTTCCTGGCTCCCTACGGCTCCGATATGCAGGGTTGGTACCGGTGCATGACCTGGGACAACAGTCGCCAGTTGCCCGATACCGCACCCGTCGAAGACTCCGAGATCCGCGATATCGCCACCCGCGCGATGGGTGGCGACCTTGGTATCACCGCGATCGGCTGGCGATCCCGATTCCATTGCGAGGAAAGGCAAGTCGTCGACTACCGGCACGGGCGGGTGTTCTTGGCCGGTGATGCCGCGCACGTGCATTCCCCGATGGGCGGCCAGGGCATGAACACCGGTATCCAGGATGCGGTGAACCTGGCCTGGAAGCTGGATCTGGTCCTGGCCGGTGCGCCCGATGCGGTGCTGGACACCTACCAGTCTGAACGTCATCCGATCGGACGCCGGGTGCTACGGCAAAGCGGAGCGATGATGCGCGCCGTCACCTTGACCCCGCGGCCGGCCCGGCTGCTGCGCAATGCGCTTTCTGTTGTCCTGCTGCATATCCCACCCTTCGCAGGCGCGATCGCGGGCAGCTTCTCCGGGGTGACGCTGCGCTACCGACGGGCCGCGCATCAATCGAAGCTGGTCGGCACCCGCGCCACCATGGTGCCGCTGACCGAGGGGCAGGTCACCACTGCACTGCGGTCACCGGGCTTTCTACTGATCCGCGAAAGTGGTTCAGCACCTGTCGATTCGGAACTAACCGAGGTCGAACGCGCCGACGCCGGCCCGGCACTGCTGGTGCGTCCCGACGGCTACATCGCCTGGGCGGGATCGACCTCGGCAGGGGACACCGCCTGGCGCGCGGTGCTGTCCGAGTGGACGGGCCGTCAGGGAGCGTCCACCCCCACCGCACGGTGAACCTGCACCGGCACCGTGTAATCCCACGGCTGGCGGGTCACCATATCGGCGACGTTGACTTCGCCACGCTCGAATTCGCCGGTGGCCGCATCGACCAACCGGTACTGCTGGGTCTGGCGATGGATGGGCTGCCCGTCGAGTATCACCACTCGCACCTCGCCGGGTTCGAAGTGGCATCGCTCCTGCATGGCGGCGATCAACTGTTCGTTGTGCATATGGCCGTCACCAAAATTCCAGCCGACGGCGGTGCTGCAGAGTCGCTCACCCTCGGTGACCACATATTCGTCGTGATGCCCGGCGGGGATGGCCCGGTCGACCAGAGTGAACAGCGCCCGGCCATGGGTGTTCATCGAGCGGAACGCATAGCCGGAGTAGAGCATCACCTCGGCCTGTTCGGCACTGCCGTAGACCTTTTCCAGCTGGGACTGCGGCATGCTGGCGATCTGCACCAGACCCTGATCGATCTTCGCCAACGCCGACGGCTTCATGCACCACTGCGTGGTGTCCCAGTTTCCCGCGTAATACCGCATGCCCGGCAGGAAAGACACCTTGCGCGGGAACAGGTTTCCTATTGTGACGGTGGCGACCAGGACGGCAAATAACACCAACGGCCATGGGCTGCCCAGATCCGAGAGGCCGATCTCGGCATGCCCGACGAACAGTGTCAGCACAGCGAAGATCATGAAGACATTCCACTCCAGCGGGACGCCCATCGGGATCGAGCTGAGGATGCCGAGGTGGAAAACCACCATGACGAACGCCGCGATCGCGGTCGGCCAGCCACCGTGGGAGAAGAACAGTGCGATCGGCACCAATCCCTCCACCACCGTGGAGAAGTGCGCGACGAACCGTGAGACCCGACCGGGCCGTAGATCGTCGGGGAAATGCTCGAAGAACATCCGCTTGAGCCGCCGCGTCCGCACGATCGGGCTGTTGGACATCATCGTCGAGATGACGAACGGGAAGTGCTTGTTGAGCTTGGAGGTGGCCGCTCCGATCCAGATGACCATGCACACCAATTTCGCGGCCAGGATCATGTCAGCGCCGGCGAAAAGGAACGCCACCGTGAACGAGCCGTACACCTCACCGCGAGCGGCCAGGAAGATCACCTTGTCCCGCAGGCCCACCACCGCAAGAATTCCGAGGATCGTCCAGATCTGCCACATCGGCAGCAGGCCGACCGCGCTCCCGATCGCCGGGATCGGCCCGGTGCCGTCAGAAAAGAGTGCGACCAGCAGCATGACCAGCAGGGCCGCGTACAGCGCGGCGTCCAGCGGCGTGCGGGCGGTGCCACGGGTGAGCGGAATGCGGCTCGGCCACGGTGGCAGCCGGATGGTGCCCGGGCGCAGCCAGTACAGAACCGACCCCATCGGCGGGAAGAACCGGTTGTTCAACGGACCGAAACCGCAGCCGAGCCCGAGGACCTCGAACAGCATCGTGTAGAGGACGACCTTCTGGAAGACGATCGGCTCCGTCCACCAGGAGCCGACGTCGCTGAAGCCATCGATTCCCTTGGTAGCTAAGGCAAACAACCAGCCGCCGAGGATGTAGAGCCCAATCTTGACGACGTAGAACAGGTGCAGCGCGATCGGTGTGCCGAACCCCACCTCGGCCCAGTGCCTGGCCAGCGGCTGGATTCGTTCGGATCGGGTGCCCTTGCTCCACTCGGGGTAATCGACCTGCGGCAGGTCAGGCTTCAGAAATCCCATGGCCAGAGACTAGAACGTGTTCTAGTCTCTGCGCTACGAGATCGCAGACTTGCCCTAACCGTAGATGGCGACACCAGCCAGCGCGCAGGCCTCGTCGTCGGCCGTACTTGCCCCGCTGACGCCGACGCCGCCCACGACGGCTCCTGCGACGAAGATGGGCACCCCACCGCCGAAGATGACGAACCGGCCACCACCATTTGCCTGCAGACCGAAAAGCTCACCACCGGGTGCCGCCAGCACAGCCAATTCGGAGGTCGCGATGCGATTGGCCACGGCGGTATAGGCCTTATCCACGGCAAGCACGGGTCCCGCGATCTCGGCGCCGTCCATCCTGCCGAAGGCGATCAGATGCCCGCCGGCGTCCACCACCGCCGCGGACACCAGAACCCCCCGCCGTACTGCTTCGGCGTGGGCGGCCTCGACCATGCGGTCCGCAGTGGCCAGATCAATGGTGATGGCCGTCACCCGAAATGCGTGTGCGGTCGGGCCAACGCGACGCCGTCGATGATGATGTCCACCTTCTCGTTGTAGAACGCGATCATCCTGGCAATCGGTGCGACATCGGGCAACGGGTAGTCATAGGTCCACGCCAGATCCTGGTGCACGGTGTCGCCGACGCGCACCGACCAGTAGCCCGATGTCACGCCCTTGTAGGGGCAGAGGGTTTGGGTGTCGGACGGTTCCAGGTGGTCGAACACCACGTCGGTGCGGTCGAGGTAATACCGGGTCGGCAGGCCGGTTTCGAAGAGCAGAACCGGATCGTGAGCGTCGGCGAGAAGAATGCCGTCGAGTTCGATGCGGACGTGTCGGTGCGATCGCAAGGCATCGACCCGAACGTACGGGCTCCGGGGATGCCCGACGATCGGCTCGTCCTCCTCGTACCACGCCAGCGCGTCCCATTCGAAGCGCACACTGCCCGCCACCGGACCGTCCCCGGCGTCGAATACCCGGGCCGCACCCGGGTGCACCTGCCCACCTGCGGTCAAGGTGTGCAGCCGTGACGGCCCGAGCTGGACCTTCTGCGGATGGTCATCGTCGGTGAGCACCTCGGCCCGCACATCGGCGAGCGGGATGTAGTACTGCGGGTAGTAGGGCACCTCCCACACGTAGTGGGCGCCGGTGGTGTCGAAGACCAATGCACCACCGCAGTAACCGCGCACCCGTCGCGGCGCGGGTTCGATCCGTCCGCGCTGGGCAGCCGGCTGCGGATAGTCCGTCACGGACGATCAGCCCGCCGTTTTGGCAGGCGGGCGGTAGAAAATCACCAGCTGGCCGATGCCGCCGCCGAGACCGAGGACCACCGCGATCACCAAACCCCACCAGCCGTGCAGTAGGTCATACCACGAGCTGGTGTGAAACAGCGCGTAATCCAGGCTGAGCCGACCGGCACCCGTGGTGGCCAGCACCACCGCGCCGACGGCCAACACCAGGTTGTACTCCCAGCCCTCTTTGACGATGAAGAAACCGTTGTGCCGGTGCACTGTCCAGGCCGCGACGAACATCAGTGCCACGAAACCGGCGGCGGGGATCGGCGTCAGCAGTCCCAGCGCCAGGCCGAGCCCGGCCGACAGTTCGGTGGTGGCGGCCACCCTGGCGTGGAACATGCCGGGTTTCATCCCCATGCTGTCGAACCAGCCGGCCGTGCCGGCCAGGCCGCCCTTACCGAAGAACTTGTTGTAACCGTGCGCGGCCATCGTCAGCCCCAGCACCACTCTCAGAATCAGCAGGCCCACGTCGGCGGCGGAGTCATAGGCAGTCATGTAACAAAACTTAAGGCATGTGTTAACCGATCGGCTAGCCGCGTATCGTTTGGACTTGTGGGTCCAGAACCGAAACTGACGAAAAAGGGCCTTGCCACCCGGCAGCGGATCGTGGCGGGTGCGGCCGCCGAAATCAGGCAGAACGGCGTCACCGCGGTGACCCTCGATGACGTGATGGCGCGTACCCAGACATCGAAAAGCCAACTCTTCCATTACTTTCCCGACGGAAAGGAGCAGTTGCTGTTGGCGGTGGCCGAGCAGGAGGCGATGCTGGTCCTTGCCGATCAGCAGCCGTATCTGGGCGCGCTGACGTCATGGGCGGCGTGGCAGCGCTGGCGCGATATCGTCGTCGACCGCTACCGCAAACAAGGGCAGACCTGTCCCCTGTCGATGCTGATGTCGGAGATCGGGCGCACCACGCCCGGCGCGCAAGCCGTGACAGCCGCCCTGATGCATCAGTGGCATGCCGAGATCGCCACCGGTATCCGCGAGATGCAGCGTCAGCGCAAGGTCGCCGCCGCGGTCGAGGCCGATGTCACCGCGCGTGCGCTACTGGCCGGAATCCAGGGTGGGGTGTCGGTCCTGCTCGCCACCGGCGAGCTCAGCTATCTCGAAGATGCCCTCGACGTCGGCATCGCCGCACTGCGCGCCTCCTGACCGTCGCCGAAAGTCCACTTACGACACGGTTTTCGCAAGAATGTGTGCACTAACTGGACGCTGGCCCGAATACCCCGGCCCCCAGTGCGCGGTCCAGCCGCCCCACGTAATCGTCGATATCGACCGCAGATTCGGCTGCGTGCACGCTGATCGCGATCCGGTCGCCGATACCGTGCACACCGTGGGTCAAGCCCATCATCGGCGATAGCGCCGGATATCCAGCTGTCCACAGCACGGGCGCTCCCCCGAAGTGCAGGTCGGCGGGTCCGCGGTTGACGCTGGATACCACGGTGGCACCGGCAACCAGGGGTGCCGGCGCAGCCGGGTCCATCTGGGCGACACCCCAGCGCAGCAACGGTGCGGGCGTGGCCGCGAAGGCGCGCTCGGCCGCCAGAGTAGCCGGATGCTCTGCTCTGGCCCGGCCTGCCTGCAGGTCGGCACTGATCGCCGCACTGCGCGCAACCGGGTCCAGCTCGGGATGCAGGCCAATCCCGATAGTGCGGAAATGGTTCTGCGCCAAACGGATTCCCGGCTTGGCCAAGAGCACCTCCGCGCTCAACCGCGGCGGTTCGGTACCCCGGTCGCGTAGATAGCCGTCGAGCGCGGCGGCGACCGCGACCAGCACCGCGACCGTCACCGTCGATCCGCGGGATAGCTCCCACCGCCGACGCAGCAGCGTCCGGACCCCACGCCGGCCTGCCGGTCGGGTATTGGTCGGCAACAGCGGCTGCGGGTCATAGGGAGCCGGCAGCCGACCCGCGTGCAGATCGCGTACCATCGCGCGGTGGGTGCGGGCGGCAGCGACGCTGCGCAGCACAAGGCTGCCGTGATCGGGGGCCGGAATCGGCGGCACCGCGACCGGACGGCCGAACAGCCAGCCCGCCAACTCCGCCATCCGGGTGCCGTCGGCCAACGAGTGCGTCGCGTGCAGCACCACGACTGTCACCGCCGACGACGCGCCAGGTGCCCCGTGCACGGGGGCGAAGACGTGTAACCGCCACGATGCCACCCGCGGGTCCAATTGCTGGTCGGCAAGCGCCGCCACATCGGCTAGGCAACCGTCCCAGTCCCGTTCACCGTGCACGGTGAACTGTGCCGGCTCCACCGGCCCACGAACCCAGCGCGGATAGCGCCACCTGTTGTCGTCGACGATCCGCAACCGCAGATCCTCACAGCCGGTGGCCCGCTCCGCGAGGTCGGCGAGGACTGCGTCGAGTCGGGCCGGGACACCGGCGAACGCGTACAACAAAAATTGATCGTTGGGGATACGCGCCGACATCCAGAAAAACTGCGCATCGACGGCGGTGAGCCGGCGCACGGTCATCGGTTGACGAAGTCGACGATCAGCTCGGCCACCCGCTGCGGCTGCTCCAACTGCAGGAAGTGCCCCGCGTCCGCGACGATGCCGGTACTACTGCCCGGCGGCAGGATCGACTGCACCTGCGGGGTGAAATCTCCTGTGAAACAGCCGTCGTCGTGGCCGTGCAGGTACAGCACCGGTAGCAGCGGTGCGGCCAGCCAGTGCCGATGCAGTTCGGCGTAAGCGGGGGGCGGTGAGGTATTGCGGCCCACCGCTCGATACGTTCCCAGCGCTGCCCGCCAGTTGTCGGGCGCGCCGATGGCATCCTCGACGTGCCGCAGATCTTCTTTCAGGTCGCTTCCGGTATAGCCGGGTGACCACCGCCGCCACAGCAGCGGCACCATCCGGCGCCTCGATCGTTCTGGCAGCCAAGGCAACTGGAAGAACATGATGTACCAGCTCCGCAACGCCTGGCGCAGCAGCTTGGCGACGAGCCTGCCCCGGTCCGCAATGCCGCCGGGTGCACCGAAGGCCACCGATGGCGGCACCGACATGATGACCGCTTTGGCGAACGGGACCGGCAGGTGCCCGGGCGGGAGCGCGGCCACGCCGGTGGCGGCGATTGCGCCCCAGTCATGCCCGATCACGATGTCGCGCTCGGACGCACCGAGCGCGTCACGCACCCTTAGCGCGTCGTCCATGACTGCCCCGATGTGATAGCTGCCATCGGCAGGGATCGACGACGGTGCATAACCACGCATGAACGGTGCCACCACCCGATAACCCGCCGCGACCAGCACCGGCGCCAGCTTTCGGAAGCTGTGCGCGGTATCGGGGAAACCGTGCAGGCACAAGGCAATCGGGCTGTCGGGACGGTCTTGCGGCTCCCAGACCAGCACCCGTAGCGTCACCGCGGGGGTGACGACGTCAACCCACCGGGGTTCGGCGTCCACGTGCGTTAGACGGGATCGAACTTAGAGATCAACCAATGATCGCCCACCTTGTCCAGCGTCACCTGGACGCTGGAAGCGGTGGACGTGGGAGCGTCGGTCCCGACGATCACCGACTGATTGACGAACACCAGCACGACCGCATGACTCGGGGTTGCCGATACCGAGGCGACAGCGGGAACCGTTGCCACCGCAGAGATCTGCTTCTGCTGCGAACCCGGGATGACCACATCGTTGGTCAACTGCGTGTATGAGTCTCGGAAATCACCGGTCAGCAGATCACGCGCCGACGTCAGGTCCTTCTCGACGGTATCGGGTTTGTACGACAACAGCCTGATCGTCGAATCCTTCGCCGCTGCAACGGATTCGGTCCGGGCGGTAGCGTTATCCCGAACCGAGGAGTCCTCCCATTTCAGGAACCCTGCGCCCAGCGCGAGAATCAACGCCAGCCCGGGCAGAATGCCGTAGGCCAGCACCCGAGACCAGTTGATCGCCCGCTTCTCGGTGACAACGGCGACCGCCGCCGGGTCTGCCTCGGCCGCATCGTCAACGCCGGTGAGTTCGGTGTCTTCAGACTCGGTGACCTCAGCAGCGTCGGTGGCGTCGGTGGCTTCCGCGGCGTCGGTAACCTCGGTGCCGGTCGTCAAGGGCACAGCGTCGTCATCCTTTTTTGATGTCGTCGGATCGGTGTCGTCGGCGCCCGGGGTCACGGGACGAACTCGACGTTAGAGACCTTGGCTTCGTCGTCGCCGACCTTCTTGACCAGGATCCGCATCCGCCAGGCACGTGGCTGTTGTTCGGCCGCACCGGCATTCGAGGTCTTGACGGTCACGGCGACCAGAACCTGCCCCTGGTCGCCCTCCTCGGATTCCAGTCCCGCCGAGGTGATGGTGCCGACCGATTTGGACTGCGCCTGTTTCACCACGTCGACGAACGGCTGCGACCGCTTGGCGAAATCGTCGTAGAACGTGTCGGTGGCCGAATCGAGAATCCGCTGCACATCGGCATCCGCCTCGGCGAAGTCGATGGTCGTCAGGTTCAACGCGCCTTGACGACCGACCTGCAGGAACAGCTCGCGCTGTCGCTCGGCCTTTTGCGATTCGTAGGCCCGAAACCCCAGCCAACCGACCAGGCCGGCCAGCGCCACGACGACCACAAGACCGATGATCGTGGCCATTCGCACATGTGACATCACCGGTTTGGCCTCCCCCGCAGCTAATGCGGCGAGCTCGGCGTCGGTGTAATCCTCGGCATCGTCGGTGTCGTCATCAACATCGACAACCTCGTCGGCTTCGGTGCTATCAGCCTTGGTCGGCGATTCCGATGTCTCGTCGGGGGAAGCGGTGGACGACTTGTGAGCCGGCTCGCTCAGTTCCCCTTCGGGGGCAGCAGCATCGTCTGCCATGTTTGCTCCTCTGTGGCATTTCTGGCCAAGTTCGCTTGGGTGTAGACACGCCCGTCCGGTCCAACGTACGTGCCGGTGGCTGGGTCGTATTCGGCAGCCGCGATAGGCGGGGGTGCCGGATTCACAGGCGGAGCCGCTTGCGCAGGTGGCGCACCCGGCGGCAGCTGCGGAATCGGCTGACCCGACAACGTGGCGTTGGGGTCACCCTTCCAGTTGAAGCCGTCGTTCAACGGTTGGTACACATCGGTGCTCTCGCACATCTTCACCGTCGGTGCACGTTTGCCAGGCACCGTCTCGCACGGGATATTGCGCGCACCGCGGACGTTGAACGGGGAGTCCTGCGGCACCCGGCAGTACAAGTCGCCCGCCGGGTTGTCTGGGTAGTCCTGATCGGCAGGTACCCGCTGCTGCTGCGGTGGCAGATAGCCGGTGTTACATGGCGGCGGCAGGTTGAGGTTCAGGTTGAAGTCCAGATAGGCACCGATGTGCTTCTGATGCCGGTTGGCCGTACCCGTGGCCGACGTGACGGCCGCGCCCTGGGGCAGCAGCACCAGCAACTGCTCGAGGTTCGGCTGATAGGTGACCGCCACTTCGCCGAGGCTGACCAGGTTGGCCAGCACGATCGGCAGCGTCGGCTGTAACCGGTCGAACAGGGCCCGCACCTCATCGGCGGCCGGCGACCCCTTGTTGATGACACCGGCGACCGCCTGGTCCTGGCTCTGCAGCTGACCGGAGATATTGGCCAGATGCGCGGCCCAGGCCGAGACGGAGTCGGCGGTGTCGGTCTGGGTGTCGAGCACCGGCTTGGACTGGTCGATCAACGTGGTCAACGAGTCCAGATTCGCGCGCGCATCGATGGCCAGCGCCGTCGATCCCTTGACGAAGCGGGACAGGTCGGGACCAAGACCGCCGACAGCGGTGTACGCCTCGTCGATCGTGGTCTTCAGATTGTCGCGCGGAATCGCCTGCAGACCGCGGTTTGTCGCGTCCAACAACGTGTTGATATCCGGCGGAACGAAGGTCCGGTCGACCGGAATCACGTCGCCCTCTTTGAGCGAGGGTCCGCTACCGCTGCGCGGCAGCAGCGCGACGTACTGCTCACCGACGGCGGACACGCTGTGCACCTGGGCATCCAGATCGGCGGGAATCGCGATATCGGACCGCAGCGAAAGCTTCGCCGCCACACCGGAATCGGTGAGCGTGACATCCTCGACCCGGCCGACCTCGGTGCCGCGATAGGTGACGTTGCCCCTGGCGTACAAGCCGCCCGCCTGCGGCAATTCCAGCGTCACCCGGTAATGGCCGACACCGAACAACAGGTTCGGCAGCCCCATGAAGTTGAAGATCATCACCGAGCCGGCGACCACCGAGACCAGCATGAAGATGCTGATCTGGATCCAAATCCTTCGCGTCATTCTCATGGCTTAAGGCCCCTGATCCCAGTGGTAGGGCACGATCAGCGGATTACCCGCGGTGTAGGGACTCGGCAGCTGGCCGATGGTGCGGCCCCACTGCATCTCCAACTCCGTAAGGTCGCCCTCCCAACGGGTTCCGGTGAAGAAGCCGGAGTCGATTCGGCTGAGCGTCAGGTCGAAGGTCAGCGACAGGTTGCCGTAGTCGCCTCGCATCCAGTTGGTCAGGGTTTCTTTCGGCCACGGGAAGGTGGGATAGAAACTCAGCGCGCGGGTCAGTGCGGGCCCGGCATCGGCCAGCGACTGCAGAACTGGCCCGAGATCCTTGAGCTCCTGGACCAGGGCTTCCTTGGTCTGGTTGACCGAATCAGCGGCCAGCGCACTGAATTTACCGAGCTGAGTCAGTGCGTCGGCGAGTTGCTCGCGCTGATCTTTGAGCACCGCCAGTGCATCAGGGATGGTCTTGAGCGCCTTGTCCACCACCGGCTTTTGTGCCGCGATCTGGCCGACCAGATTGTTGAGGCTCTCGTTGGCGCTGATGATGTCGGACTTCTGGTCGTTGACGTAGCCGATGAAGATGTCGAGCTGATTGATCAGGCTGCGCAGATCCGCTTCACGACCGGTGAACGCCTGACTGAAAGCCTGCGTGATGTCCTGAATCTGGTTGATCCCACCACCGTTGAGGATGAAGGAGATCGCGGCCAGAGTCTGCTCGGTGCTCGGGTAGGCGCCCGCCGACGACAGCGGGATCAGCGAACCCTCGTGCAGACGTCCCTCGGCCGCAACATCTTTCGGCGGGTCCAACTCGACGTGCAAAGAGCCGAGCAGGCTGGTCTGCGCAATCTTGGCTGTGGCGTTCGCCGGCAGCACAACATCGCCGTTGAGCGTCATCGTCACCAGTGCGTTCCACCCTTGGCGCTCGATCTTGGTGACGTTACCGACGGTGACGTCACCGACCCGCACGCGCGAGTTCTGCTCAAGGTTGTTCACATCCGGCATCTGCGCCTGAATCGTGAAGGCGCCCGGGCCTTTACCCGAGGTACCGGGCAGTGGCAGTGAATTCAGCCCCTGCCAGTCACCGCAGCCCGACAGCGTCATGGCCGCGGCCAGCACGAGCCCGCCGATACCGGCACGTACGGTGCGCGTCGCGGTCATGACCCACCGCCTGCGGGCACCATCAGGCCTTGGAGCCCGTCGTTCGGATTGGTCGCGACAACGACGTCAGCCGGCGGCGGTGTCACCGGCGCCTCGGCCGCCAGTGGCGGGCTGTCGGCGGGGAGCGGAGCCGCATCGGGTGCCGGCGGAGCGGCCGGGGCCGCACCGCCTGGCGGTACATAATCCGGGCGCAGCCAATCCTCGCTGTAGGTCCGCTCATTCGGCCGTGCCGCGGCACCGACGAACAGGTTCTGTCCGATCGGCGGGAAGTTGTACTGGCGGTTCTTGATGATCGGCGCCAGGTACTGCACGCACAGCTTCGACGACTGCTCGGCCCCGAGCCGCGATGCGGCCTGGATAGCCCCGCAGAGGAACGAGATCGGATTGCTGAAGTTGCTGATCGCCAGCGCGCTACTGGCTGCGCCTTGGGCGGGCTGATAGATGTTGACGTAGTTCTGCAGCGTGTTCGGCGCGACGTGCAGCACCTGCTTGATGTCATCCAGGCTGGCAGTGAGCGCCGTGCTGACCGAGGCGAGCTTGTCCGATGTGGTGCCCAGTGCTTCGCGGTTGTCGGCGACGAACGTCTGCACATCACCGACCGCCGCATTGAGATCAGAGACGGCGTTGGCGATTTCGCCTGGATCATCGGACAGCAGACCGGTCACGCTGGCCAGGTTCTGATTCAGCGCCCGCATCGTGTCGGTGCTCTGCTGCAGGGCCGAGACCAGAATGGACAGGTTCTTGACCGTCGAGAAGATGTCGGTGCTGTGATCGCCGAGCGCCGAAAACGCCTGTGAGAGCTTGATGATCGTCTGCCGGATATCGGCACCCTGCCCACGGAGGTTGTCGGCGGTCGTGTTGACCAAGGCACCCAAGGTGCTGACACCGCCCGGCTCTGTCGGCTGCAAGGTGTCGGTCAGTCGTTCGAGCTGGTCCCTGAAATCGTCCCACTCCACCGGAACGGCGGTGCGGTCCTGCGGGATGACGGCCTTGTCGGCCAGCGCGGGTCCGCTGCTGTAGACCGGCGTGAGCTGGATGGCCCGGCTGGTCACCAGCGCGGGCGAGAGGATCGCCGCCTTGGCATCCGCAGGCACCTTGTACTTGCTGTCGTACCAGAACGAGATCTTGACCCGCTGCGGCTCTGGTTCGATGCTCGCGATCTGACCCACTGCGACGCCGAGGATGCGCACATCGTCACCGACGAAGATGCCATTGCTGTTCTCGAAATACGCCACGACATTGGTCCGGTTGATGGGTCCGCCGGGCCGTAACAGCACCGCGACGCCCGCGACCATGGTCAGGACCAGCACGACGGCCAAGCCGATTCTGCTTCCACGAGAGAGCTTCACTGTCCACCCTCTCCAGTCGCAGCGGCAGGTCCGGGAGCAGGCCCGAGGGTCTGCGTCACGGGGGGCACTTCACCGGGCGCGGGCACGAACAGCGGGGCCGGTGTCGGTAACGGGGTAGAGGCGATCCCCGGCGGGGCCACCGCGGGCGGGCCCGGCGGCGGGCCTCCGGGCGGACCCGGCGGAATCGGTTCGCGGTACGGGTAGCAGCCGGTGGGGCCAGGCAGCGGTATCCCCGGCGGACCGCAACCGGGATCGCCCGGGTTACCGGTGATCGCGTCGGGCAGGTTCAGGTTCGGCTCGCCGCCCTGGCCGGTCCTCGGGAACGGCACCGGCAACGCAGGCGTGCCCTGCTGGCCGATCTGCGGATCAACCCGTTGCGAGGGCGACAGGGTGTTGGGGTCGAGGCCCAGATCGGAGAACGCGGCATCGATGAACGGCTGCGAGAACTGTCCCGGCAGCAGGTTGGCGATATAGGACTTGAAGAACGGGCCGCCCGACACCGACTCCCCGAGCTGCATCGCGTAGACGCCCAACATCTTGATCGACTTCTGCACACGCTCTTTGCGGTTGTCGATGGTGGCCAGCACGCCGTTGAGCTTGTCCAGCGCCGGTTTCATGGTGTCGCGGTTCTCGGCGATGAAGCCTTGCAGCTGCTTGCTCAGCGTCGAGATGTTGCCCGAGATCTGGTCGAGTGCGCTGCTCTGCTGGCGCAGCTCCGCCAACAGCGAGTTGGTGTTGCGGACCAGGCTGACGACCTGGTCGCTGCGCTCTGCGAGCACGCCGGTGGCTTTGTTGGCGTTGGCCAGCAGCTCGCGTAGTTCGGCGTCACGTTCGTTGAGGGTTTCCGAGAACCGGGCGACCCCTTCGACCGCCACCCGCACATCCGGCGGGGTCTCGGAGAAGGTGTCGGCAAGCACGCGAAGCGAATTGGAGAGCTGATCGGTATTGAGGCCGCTGATCGTCACGGTCAGATCGCCGAGCGCATCGGGCAGCTGGTACGGCGATTGGGTCCGGTCGGCGGGAATGGTGCCGTCCAGGCCGCCGTCACCACGCGGAGTGACCTCAAGGAACTTCGTTCCCAACAGGCTTTTGGTCTTGATGGCCGCTTCGGTGCGGTCACCGAGGCGGATGTTCTTGTTGACCCTGAAGGTCACCAGCACATGCTGGCCGTCCAGCTCGATGCCGGTGACCTGCCCGGAGGCCAGGCCGGAAACCTGTACCGAGGCACCGTTGGCCAGGCCGCCGGCCTCGGCGAAGAACGCGGAGTAACTCTTGTCCTGGTTGAGCAGGGGCAGCTTCTGATAGTTCAGTGCCCCCAGGATGATGACGGCAAGTCCGACGATGCCGACCATGCCGATGATGAAGGGGTTGCGTTCACCGAAGGGTTTCATCGGGGTGCGCACCTCCCCGTGTCCTGACCGGCCACCTTGATGTAAACAGGTTGTCCGCCTTTGCCATTCATCTTGAGCATGATGTCGCACAGATAGAACGTGAAGTAATCGCCGTAAATACCCTGGCGTTGCAGCACCTGGTAGGAGTCGGGCAACGTGTTGAGCAGATTGTCGAAGTAATCGTGATCGGCAACGACGATCCCGGCCGCCCGGTCCGTCTCGGCGACGACCTTCTTCAACGGCGGGCGGGCCTGGGCGAGCAAGTCACTGATGGTGCCTGCTGAGGCGTTGGTGTAGGCCAGTCCGTTGGCGATGTCCTGTTTTCGGGCTTCCAGTCCTTGCACGAGATCCGACAGTGACGTCACCGCCTTGCCGAACTGATCGCTTTGCCCGGCAAGCGAACCCAGCACCGTATTGAGGTTGGTGATGACATCGCCGATCAACTGATCCCGGTCGGCGAGCGTGTTGGTCAGAGACGCGGTCTGGGTGAGGATCGATCCGATCGTCGCGCCCTGGCCTTGGAATGCACTGATCAGCTGGCCGGACAGCGCGTTGACCTGCGTCGGATCCAACGCCTTGAACAGCGGACGGAATCCGCCGATCAGGGCGTCCAGATCCAGGGCGGGTTCGGTCCGATCGATCGGGATGGTGTCACCGGGATTGAGTTTCTTGGTTCCGCCTGCGCCGTCCTCGAGCGCCAGATACCTGCCGCCGATCAGATCGTCGTAGCGGATGATAGCCCGGCTGCCTTGGGTCAGCACCACCGAATCGTTGGCAGTGAAGTCCACCAGCACCGACGAATCGTCCTGGACCGCAAGGTCTTGGACCTTGCCGACCTCGACACCGGCGATGCGGACGAAATCGTCGGCCTTAAGCCCGGTGACGTTGGTGAACAACGCGCGGTAGGTCTGCGTCTTCTCGAATCGCAGCTGACCGAAGACGGCGAACAACGAGAACATGCCGAGCAGACACACCACGACAAAGATGGATAGACGCCAGATCGCGCCTCCCAGATTGTCTTTCACGGTTGTTGCCTCTCGTGTCTATTCGGTGTCTCGTGCGTCGGGGTTCAGGTCAGCGTCATGGTGCCGGTGCGGCGAACTCCGGTAGCGGTTGGGGCGGCAGCGGGGTGGGCGCTTGCCCGGGGAACGGCACCACGAACGGTTCGGAGCCGGGCCGCGGGCCGGGATCGATCGGCTGCCCTGGTGGCGGAGCCGGCGGCAGGTTGTTCCAGATCGGCGTGCCGTCGGGGTTGTACATCGGCGCACCGAAGGGTTGGTCACCAGGTTCCGGGACCACCTTGGGCCACAACGGTCCGGGGTACGGTCCGGGCGCGGGGCCGCCGAAAAGGTTACGGATGCTTGGCGGTTCGGGCACACCACGGGTGACCGGCAGGTAGTTGGCGTAGCCGGGGAAGCCGATACCGGGGTTGGGCCGGACGTCGACGCCGGTGCCAAAGCCGGTGTTGGTGATGAGCTGGCGCACCGGCCAGTTGTTGTCGACGATCGGCAGCGAACCGCAGCCCGGTCGGCCACCCGGGCCGCCCTTGGCGCCGGTGATCGGGAGGTTCTGCGGGTAGCGGTACTGGTCGTCACCGGCGAGCGCTCCGCCGTCGACCAGGAACGATCGGCCGTTGCCACCGGTGGCGTCGTAACCACCGTTGTCGAGCAGCCACTTCGCACCGACCAGCATGCAGGTGTATTCCGGGTTGTACTTCATCAACAGATTGGTCGTCGGCTCGAGCACGTTGACGGCCTTGATCAGATTCGCCTGGTTCGGCGCCAACAGGCTGATACCACTGTTGGACAGGCCGATGACGTTGAGTAGCAACGCATCCAGGGCCTTGGCATTGTTCGTCACAGTGACGCTGGTGGTACTGGCGGCGTCGAGTGTCGCCAGGATGTTCTGTGCCGAGGCGCTGTAGGTATCGCTGAAGCCCTTCAACGCCTGCCAGTCGGCACGCACGGTCTCTTGACGCGGGTTGAGCGCCAACAGGACCTGGTTGAAATCGGTGGTGGCCTGTCCGATCCGCTCGCCCTGCCCGCGGACACCTTCGGCCAGTGCCGACAGGATCGCGTTGAGCTTGGCGGGGTCGACCTGATTGAGCACGCCGACCAGGTTCTGGAAGACGGTGTTGACCTCGGTGCTGACGTTCTCGGATTTAAGCACCTGGCCGGCCGCAAGCCGTTGCGGGCTCGGATCATTGGGATACACCAGATCGACGAACTTGGCCCCGAACACCGTGGTGGCCCGAATCTTGGCCTGCACGTTGGCCGGGATATGTGAAATCTGGTCCGGGTAGATCTCGAGTCGCAGCGATACCGGCGCCGGCCCCATGGCGTCGCCGCCGGAGATCGAGCTGACCCGGCCGACCTGCACACCGCGCAGCTTGACCTTGCCGCCGGCCTCCATCACGAGTCCGGCCCGATCCGATGTCAGGGTCACCGGCACATAGGAGTTGAACGATCCGGTGAACAGCGATGCCGTCACGTACACCAGCCCGACGATGACCGCGAGCAGAATTGCGGTCCACCACGCCGGGTGCAGGCCGTTGCTGTCGTCTTCCATAGTGATATCCGCGCGCTATCCGGCGAGGTTGAAATTGCCGGACTGACCGTAAACGGCCAGTGAGATCATGACGACAACAAGCGCGGAGACGATCAGTGAGGTGCGCACCGCGCGGCCGACTGCCTCACCCACGCCTGCCGGACCGCCGGAAGCGGTGAAGCCGTAGTACGTGTGAACCAGCATGATCACCAACGCCATCGCCACTGCCTGCAAGAAGGACCAGATCAGGTCGACGGGATTGAGGAACGTCCTGAAGTAATGGTCATAGACACCCGTCGACTGCCCGTAGATGAAGGTCGTACCGACCCGCGCGGCCAGGAAGGACATCAACACGGCCACGCAGTAAAGCGGGATCACGACGACGACGCCGGCCACCACCCGCGCGGATGCCAGGTAGGCAATGGTGCGGATCCCGATCACTTCGAGCGCGTCGATCTCCTCGTTGATTCGCATCGCGCCCAGCTGGGCAGTGGCGCCGGCCCCGATGGTGGCCGCCATCCCGACACCCGCGGTCAGCGGTGCGATCAACCTGACGTTGAAGAAGGCCGAGGCGAAACCGGTCAGCGCCTCGACGCCGATCGAGGAGAACTGGTTGTAGCCCTGCACTGCCACCAGCGCGCCCGTGGACAGCGTGAGGAAGCCGACGATCGCGATGGTGCCGCCGATGACGGCCAGCGCTCCGGCACCGAGACCCATCTGGGCGATCAGCCGGACGATCTCGACGCGGTAGTAGACGAAGGCGGTCCCGATGCCCTTGAGGGTGTAGCCGTAGAACTTGGTCTGCCGCCCGATGCGGTTCCAGCCGCCGGCCCAACCATCCAGCCTGCGCCGCAGCCGTATTCGGCCGGTCGTCGAGCGGGTGGTCATATGGTGGCCTGCACGCCGACAGCGGTGGCCAGCACGTTGATCACGAACAGCGCGATGAACGTGAAGACCACCGTCTCGTTGACCGCGTTGCCGACGCCCGCGGGTCCGCCACCGACGGAGATGCCCTTGTAGCAGGCGATCAACCCGGCCGACAGACCGAAGAGCGTGGCCTTGACCAGGCAGACGACGACATCCGCCGGGCCGGTGAGCAGGGTCAGACCCGCGACGAACGCGCCGGGTGTGACGTGCTGGATATAGACGGAGAAGAAGAAGCCGCCGGTGATACCGACCACCACGACCGACGCCGAAAGAAGCAGCGCGACCAGGGTGGCGGCGAGTACGCGCGGGACGACGAGCGCCTGGATCGGGTTGATCCCCATCACCCGGAGCGCGTCGAGTTCATCGCGAATGGTGCGTGACCCCAAATCGGCACACATGGCGGTGGCGCCGGCGCCCGCGACCACCAGCACGGTCACGATCGGTCCGATCTGGGTCACCGTCCCGATGGCCGCACCGGTTCCGGAGAAGTCAGCGGCGCCGAATTCGACCAGCAGGATGTTGAAGGTGAACACCAGCAGCACGGTGAACGGGATGGAGAGCATCAGGGTCGGCACGATCGATACCCGCGCGACGAACCAGGTCTGCAGCAAAAACTCGCGCCACGCGAACGGCGGTTTGAACATCGCCACGAAGGTGTCCATCGACATCGCGAAGAAGCCTCCGACGGAGCGGACGGGCTTGGCGAAGGAATCAGAGCTGACCACTAGCCGGCCACCTCCCGCATGGTCGCGTGCCCGGGCTGCGGCGCGATCGACAGCGCCGGCGTCACAATGCGCACCGAATCACGAGCCGTTGATATCCCTCCGACACACGAACCTGCTTCCTGCGTTAAAACTGTGACTCGTGACACAGGACTGCCGAAGAACGTACACCACCGTTTTCACCCCGAGCAACAGATCCACAGACCTCGTGACGAGGCCACCGGCGCCCTTGGTGGCAGAGAAGATCTTCGCATACCGCGCGCACCGGGGTGTTGGTTCGCCAGCCTCTGTTTGACGCCCCACAGTGACAATCACTCCCAGCAAATACAAAAGCCCGGGGCGGGAATTGCGCTGCCCTATCGGAGATTCTTGACGCCTGTCGACTTTTTCGAGCGTCCCTGCGCCAGCCCTATTGCGATACCTGGGTCCGCCACAGAGAGTTCGCCGCCGCAGAACAGCCATCGGCCACTGATCCTGCGACATTCTCGCGTTCAATTTCCTTGCCCGTTGATGCTCGCAATCCGGCTCTGCGGGCAGACGCCGCGATAGAAGTCGGCGGCCACCGGGCGATCACTTTTGCGACGAGTTGTCGGCGCACGGCAACGGCATCGGGGATGGCATAACCCAGCGGAAAAGCGGGTGCCGCATATCGCAATGCCGCCCAATGTCGGCCGCACCATGACCGTGGGTAACGTCAGGTCCCTGCCGTTTCGAGAGGACGCCCGTGAGCACACACCACACCGTCGAGTTTTCCGGATTCGACGGGATCACCCTCGTCGCCGACGAGTGGACCCCCGGCGCGGCGGCGACCGAGGCGCATCCGACGATCCTCATGCTGCATGGCGGCGGACAGAACCGGCACTCCTGGAAGAAGACCGGCCAGGTCCTGGCTGACCAGGACTTTCACGTTATCGCAGTCGATACTCGGGGCCACGGGGACAGTGACCGAGCACCCGGCGCGGACTATGCGCTTGAGTCACTCAGCGGCGATGTGCTGCACATCATCGATGCGGTCGCCCGCCCGGTGGTGATCATCGGCGCCAGCATGGGCGGGCTCACCGGCATTCTGGTGGCCAGCCTCGCCGGGCCCGAGAAGGTGACGAAACTGGTGCTCGTCGATGTGGTGCCCAGGTTCGAAAAGACCGGCAGCGCCCGCATCCGCGATTTCATGTTCAATCACGTGCACGGCTTCGATTCACTGGAAGAAGCGGCCGACGCCGTGGCCGAATACCTGCCGCACCGGTCGAAACCGCGAAGCCCCGAGGGGCTGAAGAAGAATCTGCGGCTTCGTGAGGGCCGCTGGTACTGGCACTGGGACCCGGCATTCTTGACCAAGCCCGATGACGACCCATTCGAACGGACCGACAAACTCGAGGCGGCGGCGATCGGGCTGCAGATTCCGATCCTGCTGATTCGCGGCAAACTATCCGACGTGGTCAGCACAGCGGGCGTCAATGACTTCCTGGCGAAGGTGCCCGGCGCTGAGTTCGTCGAACTCTCCGGCGCGGGGCACACCGCCGCCGGTGACGATAACGATGCGTTCAGCGAGGCGGTCGTGCAGTTCGTCGTCGGGTAGCTGGCAAAATCTCAGCGCAGTGTGGCCATCTGGCCACTCCTGGGCGGGCGAGAAGTCTCATAACCTGACTCGCAATGAAAGCCGTCCTGCTCAGCGTCCATGTCATTGCCGCCATCCTCGTCGTTGGGCCGATTGCGGTCGCGGGCAGCATGTTTCCGCGCTACGCCCGCGCGCTCGCCACAGCCGAGGAGCATGAACGCGCACTGCCCGCCGCACGCGTGCTCCACCGGATCTGCGCGACGTACGCGGTGATCGGCATCGCGGTGCCTCTGCTCGGCATCGCCACGGCGGTCGCATTGGGTGTGCTGACCAATGCCTGGGTGCTGATCTCCATCGCACTCACCGCCGTCGCCGCTGCGGTACTCGTCTTGAGCGTGCTACCTGGGCAACGTCGGGCACTGGCCGGGAATGCCGATGCGGCAAGATCTTTGAGTATGTCGACAGGCGTATTCAACCTGCTGTGGGTGGCGGTGACGGTACTGATGATCGTGCGGCCGGGTTCGACCACCGGCGTCTAGAGGCCCAATTCGGAGGCCACGTACGCGCGAGCGATGTGTTTGAGCTCATCGGAGGCCACCGCGCGCACCACCTGTTGCGTGCCGAGTCCGTCGATCATCGTCAGCAAGCGCCTGGCAGCCACCTCGGGATCGCCGGCCCGAAACTCTCCCCCGGCCTGGCCCGCCCGGACGATATCGGCGATGCACGTCAACCATTCGGCCGTCAGTGCGTTGGCCTGCTCGGCGAGCGCCGGGTTGCGGCGCCCGAGGCTCCAGGCATCCAGCCACAGCGCGCTCGCATCCGTACTGGAGTCGTCGAGGACGTAATCCATCAGCACATCGATCCGCTGTGTCGGCGACTCGGCGGCCGCCATCCGCTGCCGCGCCGTCTCCAGATCCGCCGACGCCGCCTCCCGGAATGAGGCGGTGATCAACTGTTCTGCCGAGGAAAAATAGTGGCTGACCAGCCCGGGTGTGACGCCCAATGCCGTGGCCACTTTGCGCAAGGTGACCGCCGACAGTCCCTCGGCTGCGCTGATCTCCACGGCCTTGGCCAACAGCTCGCCATGGCGTTCGGCGGGCATCTTGCGCTTTGCGTCCCGAGCGACCACCTGCGGCACTGACACGGTCACGTCCACTTCCCCTCTTGACGGATCCAGATTCCTATTGAACACTACATCAATACTATTGACGCCCCCATCAACAAGGATCCGATGATGACCGCCACCCTGCCTCCGCCGATAACCTCCGACTTGTCCCCGATGACCGATCGCGTCGGCGCGATCGAGGAGTCCGGTGTCGAATATCTGCCCGAAGACGCCCGCGATTCCAACCCCCGCAACCTCGGCGCCGTTTTCCTGGGCGCCAACCTGACCTGGACCAACGTCGTATTCGGGGCGTTCGCGGTGATGTTCGGCCTGAGCTTTTGGCAGACGGTGACCTCGATGGCGGTCGGGACGGCGGTCGGCACCCTGGCGGTACTGCCCACGGCGATCATCGGACCGCGCACCGGCACCAACATGACGGTGTCGTCGGGCGCGTTCTTCGGGATCCGCGGCCGCTTCATCGGCTCGTTCCTGGCCCTGGCCATTGCGCTTGGCTTCGCCGCCGTCACCGTCTGGACCAGTGGTGACGCCCTGGTCGCGGCCGCTCATCGGCTACTGGACACGCCGGCGAGTCCGCTGGCCCACGCCATCGCCTACGCCGCGGTCGCGGCACTGATGGTGACAGTGGCGCTATACGGGCACGCCACGATCGTCGCCATGCAGAAAATCGTGGTGCCCGTGGTCGGGGTGCTGATGATCGCCGGGGTGGTCGCCTTCGCCGGTGGATTCGATCCGAACGCGTCGAGCGGCGAATACGCGCTCGGCGGTTTCTGGCAGACCTGGATGCTGTGCGCCGTGCTGTTCGCCGCCGCTCCCCTGTCCTACGGCCCGACGATCGGCGACTACACACGGCGCATCTCGTCGCACCGATTCAGCGATCGCCAGATTGTCGGCACGCTCGGCATCGGCATGTTCATCGGAGTCCTGCTGCCCAGCCTTTTCGGCGCCTTCACCGCCGAGTCTTTTGGAGCACTGACAAACCCATCAGAGTCCTACCTCGACAATCTCGTCACTGCGTCCCCCGCTTGGTACGTGATGCCGATCGTGGTGATCTCGTTGCTCGGCGGGCTGAGCCAGGGCGTGCTGTGCATCTATGCCAGCGGCCTGGACCTGGAGGGCCTGACGCCACGACTGAAGCGGACCCAGACCACCATCATCACGGCGGCAATCGCGATCGTGCTGCTCTACTTGGGCGTGTTCGTCTTCGATGCCGTCGACTCGGTCACCGCGATGACGGTCGCACTGAACGCCGTCATCACCCCCTGGGTAGCGATACTGGCGATCGGTGCACTGCGAAATCGCAAGGGCTGGTACAACACTCACGATCTACAGGCATTCGCACAGAATCGAAAGGGAGGCAGCTACTGGTTCACCGGTGGGTGGCACATCCCCGCCGTACTGGCCTGGACCGTCGGTGCCATATTCGGGCTGCTGGCGGTGAACACCACGTTGTATGTCGGCCCGCTCGCCGCGATAGCCGGCGGTGTCGACCTCAGCACACTCGGCAGCGGGGTACTGGCGGGGGTCATCTATGTGGGCGCAACACTGGTGTCACGAGTTCACCGGAGCTGAGGTAGGACTCCAGGTTTCGCAGAGTCAGCAGCGCCATCGCCCGGCGGGTCCGTCCGGTGGCGCTGCCGACGTGCGGAAGCAGGACCACGTTGTCCAGTTCGCGCAGCCGGGCCGGTACCTGGGGCTCGCCGACAAAGACATCGAGACCTGCCCCGGCCAGACCACCCGAGCTGAGCAGATCGATCAGCACATCCTGATCGACGACACTGCCACGGGCGATGTTGATCAGGTAACCCTCAGGGCCCAAGGCCGCCAGAACATCCGCGTTGACGAGTTTTTGGGTGTGCGGACCACCTGCGGTTGCCACCACCAGCACATCGACGGATTCGGCCAGCTCCAGCGGCGATGCCGCGTAGCGATACGTGGAGTCACTGATTTCATGTCGGTTGTGATAGGCGATGGCACAGTCGAATCCGAGCAGTCGCTTGGCAATCGCCGATCCGATGCGGCCGAGCCCGAGGATGCCGACCTGCAGACCGCTGAGGTCACGGGTGTACGGGAAGGCGCCGTCACTGGCCCACCGGCCCGCCCGCACATACCGATCGGCCGACCCAAAAGCCCTCAGGGTCATCAGAATCAGACCAACAGCGGTATCGGCGACGGTGTCGGTCAGGACGTCGGGGGTATTGCTCACCCCGATCCCGTGCTTACGCGCAGCCTCGATATCGATGGCGTCGTAGCCGACGCCGTTGTTCACGATCGCCCCGAGATTGGGCAGTGCGGCAATGAGATCGGCGGACACGCCCGGCCCGCCCGAGCTGATGATCACCCGGATCGTAGCGGCGTTCGCTGCCAGAAACGTCGCGCGCTCTGCACTGTCGTCCGGCAGTCGCAGGGTCTCGTATCTCGCGGCCAGTTCGGTGGCCAGGGTCGACTCGAGCGTCCCGACCTGCAGGATCGCGTCCGTCTTCTGCGCTGTCATACATCCATGATGCGCCGATCCATCAGCAATCAGGCGAACCACATGCGCCGAGGGTGGATATGCGGCATGGTTTGCGGAACATTACTCGATTTATCCCCTGCCCCCGGAGAGTCGACCGCATGGCCATGCCCCGAGTTGCGCCGCAGCAGCAGCGCTCGCGTGAAACCTACGAGCGGGTGCTCGACGCCGCAGCCGAAATCTTCGCCGAATTCGGTTACGCCGGCACCACCACCAACAAGGTCGCCGAAGCAGCGGGCATTTCCATTGGCACGCTCTACCACTACATTCCGGACAAGGATGCGCTTCTTTATTCGCTCACCGAACGGCACCTGGCCAGCGGAACCGACTCCATTGCCAGCGTCTTCGCGCGACTGCGATCAGAGCAACCCGGCCTAGAAGAATCCATCCGGGCCGTGGTCGGTGTCATCGTCGGTATGCACATCGACGAGCCGCATCTGCATCACCTGCTCTACGACAGTGCGCCCCGTTCCGAGGCGTTGCAGAAACGCCTGCGGGAGGCCGAGTCGGCGATGGCCGACGAAGTTGCCTGGCATCTCGAGCGACTCGGCATAGCGGACGAACATCGACAGCTGGTGGCGACCCTCCTGGTGACCGGCGTGGAAGCGCAGGTGCACCGCGCCACCCTGGACCCCGTCGAACCCGTGTCCCCCGAGGTACTCACCGAGGTCCTGACCGATCTGTGGACGCGCGCGCTGACGGACGCTTAGTTGGTCGTCGCGTCAATCGGACTCCGCCTCCGCTTCGGCCAACCGTTGATGCAAGCGGGCACGAATATCGTTAGGAGTGTAGGCATTACGGCGCCGCTGGTCCCTGGCGACGAGAGCTCCGGTGGCCGCAACTCCGACGACGCCGGCCAGCCCGATCCACTTCCATACGTTGCGCATACCAACAGTGTGCATAAGCTGCGCTGGTGAAAGCGAGCACAGTGTCCCTCGATCAGGCGCTCGAGGCCACCAGGACCGGCGATATCTGGCTGTTCCGCGGCGGGTCCGGTCCTGACCGCGCCATTCAGACGATGACCAACAGCCCGGTCAATCACGTCGGCATGACAGTCGCGATCGACGATTTGCCGCCATTGATCTGGCATGCCGAGCTCGGGCACGGGCTGATCGATATGTGGACCGGCACCAATCAGCGAGGTGTCCAACTCAACGATCTGCGAGCCGCGGTCGAACAGTGGATGAACAAATACGACCAGCGCTGCTGGCTGCGTCAGCTCTCGCCGTATGCCAACCGTGAGTAGGAGGACCGTCTGCTCAAGGTGATCGCCAGGATGGACGGCACGGCCTTTCCCACCACCGCCCGACTGACCGCCAGGTGGTTTCGCGGCCGGTTGCCCACCGTCAGCGACTGGACCCGCGGCCTGCCGTTCGTGCACAAGAAGGTCCGCGAGTCTGCCGAACGGGAGAAACAGGAACGTCGCACATCGCTGGCCACTGCCTACTGCGCAGAGACGGTCGCCATCACCTACGAGGAGATGGGGTTGATGTCCACCGAGAAGCGCGAGAACTACTTCGACCCTGGTTCATTTTGGAGCGGTGACCTGTTGCCGCTTGCGCCGGGATACGAACTGGGACAGGAAGTTTCGGTAGTCGCCTGACGTCGGCGTATTTAGCTCACCGTGACCGTAGCCATTGTCGACCTGTGAACTTCCTGCTAACTTGCTGTGGTCAGCTACCTCAACGAACCAGGGAGAACATGAAAGCCATCAGTCGAGTACTCGTCGCGCTCATCGCTGCTGTCGCAGCGTTGTTTGTCGGCACGGGCACCTCGCATGCCGGTCTGGACAATGAGCTTTCTCTGGTAGACGGCACGGGTCGTACCCTGACGGTCCAGCAGTGGGACACCTTCCTCAATGGTGTGTTCCCGCTGGACCGCAACCGCCTGACCCGTGAGTGGTTCCACTCCGGTCGTGCGGTCTACTCGGTGACCGGCGCCGGTTCCGACGAATTCTCGGGCACCTTGGAACTGGGCTACCAGGTTGGCTTCCCGTGGTCGCTGGGCGTGGGCATCAACTTCTCCTACTCCACCCCCAACATCCTGCTCGACGATGTCGATCTCTCGCCGACCGGTTTCAACCCGCTGGGCTCGGTCATCACCCCGAACCTGTTCCCCGGCGTGTCGATCTCGGCTGACCTGGGCAACGGCCCCGGCATCCAGGAAGTCGCCACCTTCTCCGTCGACGTCTCCGGCCCGAATGGCGCAGTCGCAGTCTCCAATGCGCACGGCACCGTCACCGGTGCCGCCGGCGGCGTGCTGCTGCGGCCCTTCGCTCGGCTGATCAGCGGCTCCGGTGACAGCGTCACCACCTACGGCGAGCCTTGGAATATGAATTAGCACATGAACTAGCCCATGCCTTAAAACTTCTCCCTAGCAGAAGAAGTACAGCAGCCCCGCCGAAAACGGCGGGGCTGCTTGTATTTTGCCGTGCTCGGCACATGACCTAGAGCCGGTCGTGTACCTCACAGGTGCATGAGTCAATGCTGGGGCAGGCGCATCTCATACCGAGCTCGATGATCGCGCGCGCCTGCACGAGCACCGCCATCTGCGCATCGATCTGCCCCAGCTTGTCCGCCGCCAGCGCTCGACTGGCGGGCCTGCCAGGACTGGCATCGGTGAGCAGGCGGTGCACCTCGTCGAGGTCGAACCCGGCTCCTTTGCACAAACCAATCACCTTGAGACGGCGCAGGATCGACTCGGCATACCGTCGTCGCCCGCCGACACGAGCAGGCGCAGGCAGAAGGCCGATCTCCTCCCAGTACCGCAGGGTGGACGCGGGTACACCGGACTGCGCGGCAACCTCGCCGATCGACAGCATCGAATCCATCCGCTCATGGTCACCCACACCGAGCCTTGACTTCAAGTTGACTTGAAGTCGTTGAATAAAACTATGCCCCTCAAACAGTCCGTGGCCGCCGTGAGCACATCGCGATACGCGCTGCTACGCAGCTGCCGCACGGACGGCACCGCTGTCGATACTCCGATCTGGTTCGCCGTGAGCGGGTCCAGCCTGGTCTTCCGGACCAAGCGCGGGCCCAAGACAGCTCGTTTGCGCTCGCATCCCGATATCGAACTGCGCCCGTGCGATCACCGTGGCGCGATCGTCGCTCCCGCCGTGCTGTCGGGGCGGGCAACCATCCTGGTCGGCGACGATGCGGAAGCAGGCAATGCCCTGCTGCACCGGCGCTACGGCTGGCAGTGGAATATCGTCCCGCTGCTGAAGCTGCCAGGAGTGACCAATGTGCACGCGCACCTGCCGCTGCGCGAAAAGCTGCGCCGCGCGCGCAGCGCCACGCTGTGGGAGGACAGCGCGATCGTCCGCATCGACCTCGCCTGACGGTTTACCTGCTAGCCGTAACGACCACATGGGTGTCAGCGGTGGCGACATCGCGGCTCTGCAACGACACGATGGTGTCTAGCCAGTAACGGTTAGTGAACCAACAGGAGAACACCATGAGAATGACCACCCACATCGCATCGTGGACCGCAGCAGCAGCGATCGCCGCCTCGCTCGGTTTCGCGCCCATCGCCGGAGCGGACCCTGCGCCCGTCGTCGCCACCACCAGTCAGCCTGCGCCCGTCGGCAGCGCCGGCACCGACCCACTGGTCCCCTTTGGCACTGATCCCCAGATCCCTTACCAGCTCGGGTATGTCGACCCCGGCCACGACAACGCCGACACCACGAACGGTGCGGTAGATCTGCCCTCCTAAGTGCATTCAGCCGCCGATGCGTTCCAACACCGAGTCGTACGTGGTGGCCCCTTCACAGCGGCTGCTCGCACTCGTGAAGTCGAAGGTCTCGGTTCCCGTCAGCCGTGGCATCGGGTTCAGCGGCGGCAGCGGCATCGGATAGTCCGAGTGCATGAGCGTCTCGGTGGAGGTGTGGTTGGGACAGCTGTGATTACGCGACGCGCGCCGACTGACCGACCACTTTCCATCGCCGAATACCAACGGCCACTCCGCCGTCGCCCCGTCGTAGGTGGCAGTGGCCAACGCCCAGCACTGCTCGGTGTTGCGCACGCACATCGTCGCCATATCGATAGTCTTCGCTTCGACCTCGATTTCGTCGGAGGGCGGCGGCGCCCCTTGGCCGCGGTAACTGATGAACTGGCTGTACTTGCCGCGCAGCCCCTCTGGCGCAGACACCGAAAGAGGTTCCACCGCAAGGGGATCGGCCACCGATACCTGGGGGTCAACGTCACCGACCCTGGTCAGCGTCATCGGCGCCTGCATGACGGATACGCAATCGGGGCCGCCTGCATGGGCGGCTGCGTAAGTACCGACCAATGACCTATCTGGCCCCGGCTTGATAGACCACGCGACCATCCCTGGCGTCGTCGAATTGTCAGCACAGCTGAACGTGTTGGCTGCCGTCATCTGCCATCCGCCGTTGACGTAGTCGAGGACCACGGTGAAATTGGTGCCGCGCTTCATATTGTCGGACTGCAGCAACGTGCCGGTGGCGACACAGCCGGTGTGCGAGCAGGCCGAGCGAAAAGCGAAGAGGCTCGGCGCAGGCGGTGCGTGCATCACCTTGCCGTTGACCAACACTCGCTTACCATCGAGGTCCAGGCGATACGTCCCGTCGAGCACGGGTTCGTCGACTGCCGTCGCCGGTGGTGAAGGCGCCGCGATGGGCGTACCCGCCGAGCATCCTGTCGCCACGGTGATGGTCAGGGCCGCGGTGAGCGCCAGGACAACCTTCATCGACGCAGGATAAGGCGCGACACGCCAGTGCGCGCACCGCGCCGGGCGGGGTGCGACCGCGTTAGCCTCGGCGCGTGCCGTCTCGCAGCCCTACCCGCGCGGTCAGATATGCGCGCCGGCGCAAGCGGCGCATGGCGCAGAAGGTGCACGACCTCACCGATGCGCAGTGGGCCGCACTCAAGGACGCCTGGGGTGGCTGTGCGTATTGCGGCGCCGTCGGCACACCGATGCAGAAGGACTGCGTACTGCCCATTTCGCGCGGCGGGCACTACGGGCTGGTCAACGTCGTTCCCAGCTGCCGCTCGTGCAATACCAGCAAGTGCAACTCCGAGGTGACCAGCTGGATGCGGCGCAAGAAACTCGATGAACGACGATTCCTGGTCCGCCAGGCCGAGATCAGCCATCTTCTCGCCGCGGATGCGGTGCTCCCGCCGGAGTAGGCAGAGTCTCTGCGCGACGCTATGGCCGAGTTCACCCTCAGGGTCGTTCATGGCTGTCGTTCGGCGTTATTTCACGACCATCAGCAGCCGTGGTGGTGAACTCGGCCATAGCGCCCAGCAACGAGTTGGCGGTCGTGGGATCTACGCGGAAGGCAGGGCAGATCCCGGCAACGGCCGGTTCGATCAGCGAGCCATCAGTCGAGGCAGAACTCGTTACCTTCGATGTCCTGCATCACGATGCAGGACTCTTCGCCGTCGGCGGCAGGCAGGAGCCGTACGCGGGTCGCGCCGAGTGGGATGAGCCGTGCACACTCGGCCTCGAGTGCGGCCAGGCGTTGCGCGCCCACCAACCCCGTACCGACCCTGACGTCGAGATGCACGCGGTTCTTCGCGACCTTGCCTTCGGACACCCGCTGGAAATACAGCCGCGGCCCGACACCTTCTGGATCGACGCAGGCGTACGCGGACCCTTGCTTATCGACGGGCAGGGCGCGGTCGAATTCGTTCCAATCGGTGAACCCCTCAGGCGGCGGCGGGACGACATAGCCGAGTGCCTCACACCAAAAACGGGCAACGCGCTCGGGTACCGCGCAGTCGAAGGTGACCTGAAACTGCCGGACTGTGCCCATTTCCCCACCCTAGCGACGCCAGGTGCGCGGCGAGATTGCATCCACGGTCGTCATATCCGCCGAATCGCAGCCCTCAGCGCAATCTGGTTGACGCATAACGCAATAGCGCGGTGCCGCCGTCGAAAATCCGGTGCTCGACAAGCTTCAGATCGAGGCGAACGTCGTCGGGTAGGGCGCGCAAACCGCCGCCCACAATTTTCGGCGCCACAAAAAACTGAAACTCTTCGACCAGGCCGGCCCGGATCGCCGGGGCGGCGACGGTGGGCCCGAAGATCTCGACCCTGCCCGTCGCGTCGTCGACGATCCGCCGCAATTCGTCCACGTTCAGCTCGCGCAGGAGACGGACTCGGTCCGACCCGATCTCGTCGCGGGTCAGCGTTGACGACACCACCACCTTGTCGATACCCCGCCAGCGCCGGGCGAACTCCTGCTCTGCCGGGGTCCAGACCTCGTCGTCCGGATCGGTCTCCCAGTACTGCATCAGCGCGAACGTCGTGCGCCCCAATACCTCGGTCGATACCTCAGCCATGCGGTCGACATGGGCAGCGAACACCGCCCCATTCGGGGCCGTCCACTGGAAGTCGCCGTCGGCGTCGGCGACGTAGCCATCGACGGACACCGTCGCGGTGTAATTCAGAGTTCCCATGCTGTTGAGACTCGCGGGATCGGCAGACCTCATCGCGGCCGGCGAGCGCTACAGGTTGGAATCGACGGTCAAACTCCGAACTTGGCTCGAGCCGCGTCGGTAACCGGAGTGAACAGGTTGATCAGGTTTCCGTCGGGGTCCCGGAACAACAGTGCACGGTTTCCCCACGGCATGGTTGTCGGCTCAGTGACCACGTCGGAGACGTACCCACGGAGTCGCTCCCACTCGGCGTCTACGTCGTCAACGATGAATTCGATGATTGCCGTCCGGTTTGCCGCTGGCTCGGCAGATCCTTCCCCAAACAGGGAGACGGTTTTGTCGCTGCCGATGGCCAGCGCGCCGACGGTTGTCGGAATCTCCGCGAAGAGCTCGTTTCCCCATATCGCGGTGACGCCCGTGACCATCTCGTAGAACCCAACGAGGCGCTTCACGTCGGCGGTGATGACGCGGATCGACATAAGCTTCATGCCGCGGACACTAGACCCGACCACCGACACGTCCGGCGCGCTCATTACCGCACGTGCCCACCCCTGCGAGGCAGACGCTGACACATTGAAGCGGGACTCCAACACGAACCGCCCTAAAGCTGCGTCCGCAATCTGCAACCAGGTACCAGCCGCCGCTGCGTAGACGTTCAGGTGTCGATCCGAAGCGGCGAGGCGGCCCGGCGCTCAGAGAACCTTCTTCACCACGCTCGACTTCAACTGCATCCGCCCGAAGCCCGGCACCTTCGCGTCGATATCGTGATCGCCCACACCATCGGAGATCAGGCGGATGCCGGCCACCTTGGTGCCGATCTTGACGACCCCACCACCGGCACCCTTGACCTTCAAACTCTTCACGATGGTCACGGTGTCGCCATCGGCGAGCGGGTTTCCCACCGAATCGGTGACAACATCACCCGACACGTCACCCGACGTGCCGGCCTCGTCCGCGCCCGGCGCCCACTCGTGCGCACACATCGAGCAGACCAGCAGCGCACCAGACTCGTAAGCGAACTCATTCGCACACGCCGGACACGGCGGCAAAACGTCAGACATTGAACCGGAACTCCACGACATTCCACCACCGATAACCGTCTGCGTTTTCGGCCGACCATCGAGACCGCCCGGGTCTCGAAGTTCGCTGAACTTTCCAATCAGCTCTAGAACGAGGTCGGAACCCGCGGGATCGCGACAACAACCATTCGTACATCGGCAACTCGTGCGACACCGGCACGACCCTCTGGCATCACCCAACTCGTCGGCATACCCAGGCGACTCGCGGGCATCATATGTCGGACCTGTGCATCACAATTGAGACGTCGGGGCAAAACGAGGCGAGGCGAGGTCAGCAAGTGGTTGATGAGGACGCGAGTTCGCTACGGGTTGTCTTCTATGGAGCAAATGACTCGGCCGCCGGTTGGCACGTCCGGCGCGTAGCCGAAATCGCCGAGCAGTTCGATCCTCAGAATACCCCGACGCGCATCGAGGACATCCTTGAACTCCATAACGTGCAGAAGTACCTCGAACACGATTTCTTTCCAAACGACTACACAGAAGAGCAGCGAAATAAGGCCAGGGCTCGAATTGCACAGATCCATACCGCAGTAGCGCGGTTTTTTTCAACGATTGATAACACTAAGTTCGCGGCCGCTGTAGCGGATGTTGGTCATGATTACCGCGACGACCTTCTGGACCTTCTTGGTCGATACAAGGCCTACGAGCGCTGCAACAGCGCGACGGTGCTTCCGGCACTGGCCACTGCGGGCGTCACTCTCGGGGATTTGCTCACGGCAAAGAAGCTTGTAGTGGCCTACGACGCCGAGATTCGCGACGTGCTGCGTGTTCCAAGTAACGGGGGTGCCGAACACCTTGTAAGGAAGTACCTCTGGATCGATGCGCGAAGAGACGTTCACCTTCCACCGAGCTTTACACCAGCCGACGCTCGAGAGTTGCTGGACGCCTACGTCGCGAGTGAGGATGCGAACCCGAACTATCTCAGGCTGATTGCGACCGCCGCAGAGAATCGTTCGGCCGGAATCGACGCCAAGCTCAAGCTGCACGCGAAACGACGCAGCGCTGAGATAACCGCGCAGTTCTTCGCCGAGAATATTGGCATCAAGACTGGATGTGAAGTGGGTGTCTCTGGCACCCAAGATCAACTAGTCGTGTCCGAGATGGGCACCTCGGACTTGTATTCTAGATACACATACGGCAGTCGCTGGTTGGAAGAGTCCTCGGACAACTGTGGCATCCTCAACAACTTTCAGCACTTATTCCAATTCGTTGACCATCAAGCGCTGCTAACCCTTCCCTCCTACCCGGCGCATCTAGGTGTGATGGAACGAATGATGGGGACCACAGGAGTAGCCGAATACAAGATCGGCACCGTGTTTCGTGACATCGATATGCGTACCCTTCTGCAGACGCACATGTACCACCAATTTCTAGAGTCGCGGAACATTCACCTTGAGCGCGTCGTCGCCTGGTTTTTCGAGGAGTACCTCGTTGAGGACTTCGGTGCCGAGAATTTCTCATTCACGCCGTCGGACAGCGGAACGTCATACCTTCAGAGGGTGAGGCATCTATTCGCGGAAATGGAAAGCGCCGCAAGCCAATTTGACTTGTTCGTAAAGGATGGCGAACTCGACCACGACCTGCTCGCGATGCGGTCCGAGCAGGTCCGCTATAAGGAAATTCCAAGTCTTGTCGAGGGCAAGTATGTGTATAGGTCCGACGATGAAGAGATAGTCAAGATCCTTCATCTTTTGTTCTCCGACCAGTCGACATTGATCTATATCAACGAGGGTCTGACTGCGCATAACGCAGCCACCCTTATTCTGAATAATCGGATTGCATACAACGACTTCAAGAATCACCAAAGGCCCAGCATCGACCACCTCATCGCACGCGGAATACTTGAGGACACTGGAACGCGTGTTGAGTTCGTGAACATGGAACGGTTGGCCATCCTCATATCCCTATTCACCACCCAGGCGGTGAGCTTCTACCACCTCTCAACTGCCGGAAGAGCGGAGGCGGACGCCATGGTCACGAAGGGTTGGGCGACGCGCCGTTCGTCGTTGCTGACCACGGCGGAAGCCCAATACTTCAACTACTTTCTCAATGGGGTCGACTTTAGTGACGGGCCTCAGTTGCGGAACAAGTACCTTCACGGAATCCAAGGCAACGGGGACGGCGAGGAATCCCACTTCCACGCCTATATCACAGCGTTGCGACTGACAGTGGCGCTGGTAATCAAGCTTAATGACGACTTCTGCCTTGCAGCATCCGAATCGAGGACCGAAGGCAGCGGTAATACGCTAGTGGGCAATTCGACGAGCTCGTCGGCTACGACCTAGACCGACTCATGCCTGGGTCGGCCGCAATGAGCGTCAGCCAATACCCGCGGCGGGCCGTGATCTTGCCTCTGCTGATCGCCTCGTCGACGTCGACGGCGATACGGACGGCGTACGCGGGTGGTTCTACTGACGCTCTGTCGCATTCGCTAGTGATCGAGCAGACTTACTGCTCGTGCTGCACTCGAAACGGCTATCACGCGGCCTACTTATCACCTTTGCCTTTTTAATCGTTGGGGCACAGCGCGTGCTATCGCTTGCCGGTTGGCGGGTTCACCCATTGATCTCCCACCTCTTTCCCGCGTGGGGTGCTGCCGAGTGGGGTGCCGTGGGAACATTTGCGGCAGTCCTGGTGGCGCTACTGCAATCCGCGTTGGCTCGATTCGACGCCCGTCGCGAGATCACCACAAACGATAAACAGCACCGCGAAGATCTGAAGCGACTCCGACAACAGCATCGTGAGACGCTAACTCAAGCGCGTCGGCTGCACCGGGAAGAGCTCACACGCGCTGAGCGGAGACATGAGCAATTGCTCGACCGCGAACATGTACGCGAGCAGATCACCGCCATGAGCGAAGTCGTCCGCGCACTCGGCGCGTGGATGATTCCGACGCAACAGTTGTGCGATGCACTGGCTGACCTAGGCCTGGTGCATGACATTTCACCAGGCGATCGTCGACTTATCGGAAAATTCGATTCGGCGCAGACCGCATACAACCGTTGGACTGCCAGCCTTCTCATGTTCGACAGCAAGCTCGTCGCGGCAGATTTGGTCGTCACCGATCCCAGCATTCGTAAAGTGCTCGACTCCATGAAACGCCGGGAGTCAGAGTTCACCAGCATCATGCACGCGCAGCAGAATGCGATCATGGCAGACGAGCAGCCTGGGGACATCCCCGCGGTTCGTGCCGCATATGGCGAGTTGGCAAAGCTGACGAGTGTAGTAAAAACATCAATCGCACAGCATCTCACGGGGCGTCTACGTAACGAATAGCCGCGCGGCAAGGAGCGACGGAGACAGAACCCCCGCCCCACTATTCCTTGAAGGGGTGTGGGTGCCTGACTTCGGCGCGGTATCAGATCTTACTTGAGCAGCACTAAATTTTTATTTTGAGCACTAAATTCGCGCGTGAAAGCTACCCGTGGTGCGGCGTCAACTCAGTGTCGGCTACACCGTCGACGATTGGATAGCCAACGCTACCGCCGTCCTCACAGTAAAAATCTCACGCACGAAGTCAAGAACTTCATCCTAGGACTCCCACAATCTCTGATCCTGCTTCATCAAGAATTGGCACCACTATGAGTCGCCAGATCGATGCCAAAGCGAGTCACGCGAGGAGCAGCACCTGGCCAGACAACGAAGCGCTCGCCGACTTCAACTCGGACCTGCGGCTCGTCGCCCCTTTCCACGTCTTCGAACACACCGAGCGCAATTGAAGTGTCGCCGACTGGCGCGAGACCCTCTTTCTCCTCGGGTCCGCGGCAGGAAACCAGAGTTGAACGACCGTCGAAAAGTAGTGCCTCGTCATCTAGTGCAGACGTCTCGATGTGAATCACTCGGGTGAGTGCCTCGGAAAACTCGTCCGAATACCACGAATCCACCTCCACGAGGCCGCCATACGGCGTCAGGAGGACGTAATGCTTGGCCTCGACTCCGAGCGCATCAATCTGCTCGCGGATCGCCCGCGCCGACGGCGCAAGGCGTACGTCCTGAAGAGTCCGCAGCAGTTCGACGACTCTGTGTTCCTCGCCGTCGATCATGCCACGCGCGATCACGTCGCCAATCTCTCCCGGATCGGCATAGGTCTGATTGAAGGTCTCGTCAACGAGATAGTGCCGCGGAATGCGAATGTTCATTCTAAGAATTTGCCGCGATACGTCAGCATCTGCTGGTACGTCACCTTCACAAGGAATTTCGTTGGCGAGTCGCCGGCCAGCATCGAGAGTCTTCGTCAGCGCGTTTCGCAAAGCATCAACACGAGTGACTGAGAGCGATTCGCTAGCTAACCGCTGGTTCTCGGCGGCGTCCCACCTGTCAATCTCGCCGCTTAAGTTGGCCTTGAGTTCGAGCTCGGCTGCGCTCAAGTCGCCGTCTCGCTCGTTGAATAGCCGCAGAAATCGCTGATATTCCGCCGCCGTCTCTTGGTCCTTGGCGGCGGGAAGCGGCCCGTAAGACGAGGCAAGCGCGGCCAATTGAGCTTTGTCAATGTAGTGCGAGAGCTCCAGGACCTGAGCACGCCCAGAACCGCTGAATCTCGTCTCCCATAAGTCCCAGCGGCTGAACGGAATATCGCCTCGTTCGGCGAGATTCCGGGCGGCGATGATCTCGGTCAAGGTGCCGCGAGGCGTCACCACCTTTCGAAGGTTCGCACCGGTCGGAGCTCGGTTGTCGCCCTTGTCTGCGAGGTAGTCCAGCCACCCAGTAAGAACGAGTTGGCCGGCTCTGACGTGCGTTCTCCGAATCCCATCGCGATCGGCGTACTTGAATAGCCCGCCGAGCTCGTTGGCAGCGAGTATGGCAGCTTCAGGCTTGTGCGCATCGAGTGCAAGTTTGACGAGTTCGACCATCGTCCACGTCGCGCGGGATGAGATGACCTCACGCTGCTCTTGAGCGGAGTACGCGGCAAGGTTCTGCACGCAGATGACAATGCGGCTAGGAATATGATCGAATTCCGCTTCCTCTTGCCGGAGGATGTCCGACCAGGTCCGGGTGAAGCTGCGGAGACATTCGTCGACGTATTCGCTCGAACCGGTGCGGGGCGCTTCGAGCGCCCTCTTCATAGCTTGGCCGACGAACATTCCTGCCGCGCGCGGAGAGAAGGCTGCGTCCTGCTCAACTTCCCCCATGCTGCGAAACAGCAAGTCTCTACGGGCCAGCGAACCGCGTCGGGACGAGGCAATATTGGCCAAG
The DNA here is from genome assembly GCF_965229105.1 of Mycobacterium sp. GTDB lineage: Bacteria > Actinomycetota > Actinomycetes > Mycobacteriales > Mycobacteriaceae > Mycobacterium. Next base: position 2,062,577 of record NZ_OZ245858.1, on the reverse strand, counting down.
TTCGTCAGCCAGACACCTTGTATGACGTGTCCGAGCAACTCGACAGCCCTCTCCGCAGTAGAGAACGCTCCGGACCGGACGCTAGTGCCGATAGCGTCTTTAAGATGGGCGATTTCGCGGCTTATCTCTTCATCTGGCGTGACCTCATCTTCAGGTTCGAACTCGATACTTGACTGCAAGATTCGGATGATCAGATCCTGCCGCCGAGCATCCAGTGGCCCGGGGGTGAAAACGTGGAATGCCGTTTCGCCAAGGCGAGTGCGGTCACCAGGCTCAACATCCCGGGCGATTTGTGGCGGCACATAGCTACCCGCACTCCCAGCCTCGGCAGGCCAGATGTCAGGTGCCAAAAACGCAAGCAGGGAGCGCGCTTGCCTTACGGCGTTCGGGTTGATGGTTTTGACGACCTTGCCGGCCTGTGACACAGGAACTCGAAGTGTGACGATCGAGGAACTTTGGCCGACGAGAGACCAGCTTGATGTGAAGAGTCCATTCAGCTGCTTCTCCGCTTCGAAGTACCTGCGCGACACCTCTTCGAGACGACTCGTCAACGATCCAACCAGCGAGGTGCGAATCAGTTCGTCCAGAAGCGTTGGATGGCCAAACAGCCTCATTAGCTTGAGCGCTGACACCACGAGCAAGACAACCGTCGGAACGAACCAGACGAGCGAAACACCAAGGACGCCAAGCCCGCTCGAAAACCACATCGTCTCGATTGCGATCACCGCATTCGCCACCAGACCAACGGCGACGAACCGGCGAGCTCTGGTGTACTCAATCACTCGCCCTCGAGAGGCCCCGATCGCCAGAGGAGACTCGGCGAACAATTGTGCGGCTATTGCGAGCCCAGCGAATCCGACCGACAGGAAGGTTGTTTGGACCTGCCACAGGATCCCGTCACCCCCGGGGGCAGCCGGCAAATGACACGCCAGCCAACCGGGATCGCCGGTGTAGTGGGCGACAGCGAGCAGTGCCACGCTCGTTATCAGCGAGCCCACGAGGAGAATTTCGTCGCGCCACTTCAATTTGGCCGCCCCCCGGCTCTCACGAAACTCAACTGCCCTCGACCGGAATACCATGCATCTCAATGGCATTCGCCGTTATGGAACTGAAAGCACTGCGGGCAGAGCGGTCCGAGCCTCTGCTGCTGAGACGCTGTGTTCGAGCCCACGTGGCCAGCGCCGACCGACGTTTTCATGGCGTTGGGCCCGATACCCTGCAGTTGGGCCAGACGGGTGTCGATGTGCTGCAACAGTCCGGCCGAACATCGGTGATTCTTCAGCTCTCGGAAGCAATTCCCTAGTTCTCCCGCCTCGGACTGTGCGGTAACGAGTTTGTCGTCGAACGTCAAGCGGACGATCCTGCGCACCGCGGCAATGCTATCGGCACCGATGGGCTGCCCCTTCACCGCGCTTCCTCAGCCATTTCGGCGTCGGTGAGCCCTCGTTTCATAGCTCTCGCCACTTCCCCGAAACGGGTGCTCGTGTGGTTGACGAGCATCGCTTCGATCTCGTCCTGGAAGGGCAGCGGCTTGTCGGTCACATCGACTCCTCATACGGTCAACGCTTGCTCCTAGACGTTGAAACGGAACTCCACCACGTCACCGTCGACCATCACGTATTCCTTGCCTTCCATCCGCACCTTGCCTGCGGACTTGGCGGCGGCCATCGACCCGGCGGCAAGCAGATCCTCGAAAGAGACGATCTCGGCCTTGATGAAACCCTTCTCGAAATCGGTGTGGATGACACCGGCGGCTTTCGGAGCGGTGTCACCTTTGTGGATCGTCCAGGCCCGCGATTCCTTGGGCCCGGCTGTCAGATAGGTCTGCAGGTTCAACGTGTGAAAACCGGCGCGCGCCAACGCATCCAGCCCACGTTCGGTCTGGCCGATGGATTCCAGCAGCTCGACAGCGGACTCGTCGTCAAGCTCTTGGAGCTCGGCTTCGATCTTGGCGTCGAGGAACACCGCGTCGGCCGGTGCGACCAACGCCCGCAGCTCCGCGAGCTTGGCGTCGTCGGTGAGCACCGACTCGTCGGCGTTGAAAACGTAGAGGAACGGTTTGACCGTCATCAGATTCAACTCACGCAGCAGCGCCGAATCGATCTTCGATCCCGCGGCGAACAACGTCGTGCCACCGTTGAGGATTTCCTGGGCCGCCACCGCGACCTCGTGGATCGGCTTGCGTTCCTTATTGGTGCGGGCTTCCTTCTCCAGGCGGGGCACCGCCTTTTCCAGCGTCTGCAGATCGGCCAGGATCAGCTCGGTCTCGATGACCTCGATATCGGATTTCGGGTCGACCTTGCCGTCGACGTGCACGACGTCATCGTCGGCGAAGACCCGCACGACCTGACAGATGGCATCGCATTCGCGGATATTGGCCAGGAACTTGTTACCCAGTCCGGCCCCCTCGGAGGCGCCCTTCACGATGCCGGCGATATCGACGAACGTCACCGGCGCGGGCACCAGCTTCTCCGAGCCGAAGATTTTGGCCAGCTGCCCCAACCGCGGATCCGGCAACGGTACGACGCCCTCGTTGGGCTCGATGGTCGCGAACGGGTAGTTGGCCGCCAGCACGTTATTGCGCGTGAGCGCATTGAACAGCGTCGACTTGCCGACGTTGGGTAGACCGACGATTCCGAGATTGAGGCTCACAGGGTCCAGAGTCTAGGACGTAGCGGCCACGCCGGGTGTATCGCTGCCAGTCGCCGCCCGGGATGAGCCGGTACGGTCTACGTGTGTCAGCAGCACAACGGGTGAGGTCGTCGGTCGCGGCCGATCATCGTTCCGCACTCCCCAACCTGCCCGGCGTGCCGTGGTGGGGTGCTGTGCTGATCGCGGTGATAGCGACCGCGGTGGGCTTCGCGTTCGACGCCGGAGCTGGCAAGAAGGACCTCACTACCGCCTTCGCGGTGCTCTACGTCATCGGCTGTGTGGCAGCCGTGCTGGCCGTTCGCCAGTCGGCCCTGTTCACCGCCGTCGTGCAGCCACCGCTGGTTCTGTTCATCGCGGTGCCAAGCGCCTACTACCTGTTCCACAGCTCCGAAATCCACGGCATCAAAGACATCCTGATCAACTGCGGCTACCCGCTGATCGAGCGATTCGTGCTGATGTTCACGACGTCGGTGGTGGTGTTGCTGATCGGCATGGCGCGCTGGTACCTCGGTGCCGCCAACCGCAGAACCAGGCAGGAGACGACGACTGCCGAGCCCGATACCGCCGAGGCCGGTCCGGTAGCCGCGGTGAAGGCGAAGGTGTCCACGTTGTTCGGCGGCCCCACCGCCGACGATGTCGCCGACGCCGACGCTGCTGCGGCATCACTCAAACACGGGATCGAGCGCCCGGCCACCGCTCGGCGGTCCGCCAACTCCACGAGCTCAGCCAGGGACCGCCCGACCAGGCGGACCGCGGCGACCCGGTCGCGGCACGCCCGCCCACCCGTCGACGATTTGGGTGCCATCCACGACGAACCGCCGGTGGAGCCGCGGCGGTCCCGGCGGCCCAGCCACACCCGTGGCGAATTCGATCCCGACGACCGTGCGCCGCGCCGCGCCGCAGACCGCGCCGATCGCCCGGCGCGCGCCGATCGCTCAGCCCGACCCGAGCGCGATGACCGTGATTGGCAGGGCGCTGACTCCGAAGCCCGCCCACGCCGTCGCCCGCGGACCCCACGCGATCCGGACCTGCGGACACCACCGCCGCGCGATTACCGGCGCGACCCCCGGGATCCGCGAGACCTGCGCGACGCACGCGAAGCTCGCGATCGCCTCGAGCCCAGGGAGCGGCCGTCGCGGCGGCCGAACCGCTACGAGCAGCCCGAATCGTTCGAGCCCTATGAGCCGCCGCGGCCCCGGCCGAGCGCGAGTGGGACACCCAGCACGCACCACCCGGTGTCCAAGGTCCGTTACCGCGGATCAGACGCCGAAGACGGCGATAAGCACATCGAATATCGCAGCCAGCCGCGCCGGGCGCGGCACAGCCTCGACGACTAGTGGCGGGCGGCGCGGATTTCCCGCGGCAGTGAAAACACCAACGTCTCGTTGGCCGTCGTCACGGGCTGAACGGTCTCGTAGCCGTAGTCGGCCAGCCGCTCCAGCACGCCGCGGACCAACACCTCAGGCACCGAGGCACCCGAGGTGACACCGACAGTGGTCACGCCCTCGAGCCAGGCGGGGTCGATGTCCTCGGCGTAGTCGACGAGGTACGACGCATCCGAGCCGGCATTCAGCGCGACCTCGACCAGCCGCACCGAGTTCGACGAGTTTCGGGAGCCGACGACGATCACCAACTCGCATTCGGGGGCCATCGCCTTGACCGCGACCTGACGGTTCTGCGTGGCGTAGCAGATATCGTCGCTGGGCGGATCCTGCAGCGTCGGGAAGCGTTCCCGCAGCCGCCGCACGGTCTCCATGGTCTCGTCGACGCTGAGCGTGGTCTGCGAGAGCCAGACCACCTTGTTCAGGTCACGCACGACAACGTTGTCCACCGAGTCGGGACCGTCGACCAGCTGCACATGATCGGGGGCTTCCCCTGCGGTCCCGACGACCTCTTCGTGGCCCTCATGGCCCACCAGCAGGATGTCGTAGTCATCGCGGGCGAAGCGTTTGGCTTCGTTGTGCACCTTGGTGACCAGCGGGCAGGTGGCGTCGATGGTGTGCAGGTTGCGCTCGGCGGCCTCCACGTGAACCGTCGGCGCTACCCCGTGGGCGGAGAACACCACGATGGACCCTTCGGGCACCTCGTCGGTCTGCTCGACGAACACCGCCCCGGCCTTAGCCAGGGTCTCCACCACGTAGCGGTTGTGCACGATCTCGTGGCGAACGTAGACGGGCGCCCCGTGCTTCTCCAACGCCCGCTCGACGGTTTCGACGGCTCGATCTACTCCGGCGCAGTAGCCGCGCGGCTCGGCCAGCAGCACCCGCTTACCGGCAATGGGCGCGACCAGCGAGGCGGTGGCACCGGGAATCCCCATGTTGACGGTTGGCGGCATGTGTTCCAGGGTACTTTCTGCCGCCACCGGGGGGCCAGCCGTACTCTTGCACCCATGGCTACTGCACCGTATGGGGTCCGACTGCTGGTGGGAGTCGCGGCGACCGCCGTCGAGGAAACCATGAAGCTGCCGCAAACCATCATGATGTATCCGATGACGGTGGTCAGCCAGGTTGCCCAGCTGGTGATGAAGGTTCAGCAGGACGTGGCTGACCTGGTGATCAAGGGGGACTCCACGCTGGAAACCCTGTTCCCCCCGCACGACGAGCAGGCCGAGTGGGCGACGTTCGACGAGGACGTGATCGACGAGGCCACCGATACCGGTGAGCGGATGACCGAGGGCCGGTTCGCGCTGTACTCGGTGACCGAGAACAACGACGGCCGGGTGACCGAAACCGTAAAGCCGGACGCGGCGGCCGCCGATGACGTCGCCGCAGCCGCCGCGGCCGGGGTTGTCGGGGAGATCGATTACGACGCCCTGACACTGGCTCAGCTGCGGGCCCGGCTGCAATCGCTATCGGTCGGCGACCTCGAAGAGCTACTGAGCTACGAAGAGGCCACCAAAGCGCGTGCACCGTTTCAGACGCTGCTCGCCAACAGGATCACCCGCGCGACCGCCAAGTGAGCAGTGCCGCACAGGACAGCCCCCAACCGGGCCAGTCACCGGAGAATCCCTACCCGGTGCGCGCCGTCGCCATCAGGGTGGCCGGCTGGATCGACAAACTCGGCGCCGTCTGGGTCGAGGGCCAGATCGCTCAGATGAACGTGCGGCCCGACGCCAAAACCGTGTTCATGGTGTTGCGTGATCCAGCCGCCGATATGTCGCTGACCGTCACCTGCCCGCGTGACCTGGTGCTCAACGCGCCGGTCAAGCTGACCGAGGGCACGCAGGTGGTGATGTGCGGCAAGCCCAACTTCTACACGGGCAGGGGCACATTCTCGTTGCGCGTCAACGAGATTCGAGCGGTCGGCATCGGCGAACTACTCGCCCGCATCGACCGGCTGCGCCGGTTGCTCGACGCCGAAGGCCTCTTCGACCCGCGGTTGAAGCGGCCGATCCCGTTCCTGCCCGACACCATCGGGCTGATCACCGGACGCGCCAGCGCCGCCGAGCGTGACGTCACCCACGTCGCCGCAACGCGTTGGCCCGCCGTCCGGTTCGCGGTCCGCAACACCGCGGTGCAGGGTCCTAACGCGGTCGCTCAGATCGTGGAGGCACTGCGCGATCTCGACTCGGATCCCGATGTCGACGTCATCGTGGTGTCCCGCGGCGGCGGCAGCGTCGAGGACCTGCTGCCGTTCTCCGACGAGACGCTGTGCCGGGCCATCGCAGCCTGCACGACGCCCGTGGTCAGCGCCGTCGGCCACGAACCCGATAACCCGCTCTGTGACCTCGTCGCCGATCTGCGCGCGGCCACCCCGACCGATGCCGCCAAACGCATCGTGCCCGATGCCGCCGCCGAACAGGCTCTGGTCGCCGATCTGCGGCGCCGCAGTGCGCGGGCGCTGCGCAACTGGGTCACCCGGGAAGATCGCCATATCGCGCAACTCCGCAGCCGCCCGGTCCTCGCCGACCCTTTGAGCGCCCTGACCGCCCGATCGCAGGACGTCAGCCGGGCCAGGATGACCATTCGCCGCGATATCACCCGCCTGATCGGCGCCGAGGACGACCGGGTCGGTCACCTGGCGGCCAGGCTCGCGACACTGGGGCCATCGGCTACGTTGGCGCGCGGATACGCCGTGGTGCAGACAATGCCGGAATCTGGAGAACCGCAGATTCTCCGATCGACGGCCGACGCGCCAGCGGGCACCCGGCTGCGGGTCAGGGTCGCCGACGGCGCTGTGACGGCTGTGACAGAGGGAGATTCAGGTGCCCGATAAGGCCCAACCGGAAACAAATATGACACCCATTAGTTCCATGGGGTACGAAGAGTGCCGCGACGAACTGATCGAGGTCGTCCAGCTTCTCGAGCGTGGCGGACTTGATCTTGATACATCGCTACAGCTCTGGGAAAAGGGCGAGAAGCTCGCCAAACGATGCGAGGAACACTTAGCCGGGGCCCGCAAGCGAGTCGAGGATGCGCTCGCTGCCGAGGAAGCCGAAGAGGGCTGATAGCGCGGTCAAATTCCCGGCCGAGGGAAGAAAACTGGAACACGTTCCACTTCGTTCGGTACGCTGTCCGGCATGAGTGATGCACACCTGACCACTGAACTCGGCCGGGTCCTGGTCACCGGCGGCTCCGGTTTCGTGGGTGCCAACCTGGTGACCGAACTCCTCACCCGAGGGCACCACGTGGTGTCCTTCGACCGCGTGCCCTCACCGCTGCCGCAGCATCCGCGCCTGCAGGCCATCGTCGGTGATATCTGTGCGGTCGAGCACGTCACCGCGGCTGTCGCCGGCGTCGACACCATCTTCCACACCGCAGCGATCATCGACTTGATGGGCGGGGCGTCGGTCACGCAGGAGTACCGGCAGCGCAGCTTCGGGGTGAACGTCGGCGGCACGAAGAATCTCGTCGCCGCCGCACAGGCCGCAGGCGTCAAGCGATTCGTCTACACCGCATCCAACAGCGTCGTGATGGGCGGCCAGGTCATCTCCGGCGGGGATGAAACCCTGCCCTACACCGAACGGTTCAACGACCTCTACACCGAGACCAAGGTGGTCGCCGAGAAATTCGTCCTCGCAGAAAATGGAGCGCACGGCTTGCTGACCTGTTCCATTCGGCCCAGCGGCATCTGGGGTCGGGGCGATAAGACGATGTTCCGCAAGCTGTTCGACAGCGTGCTGGCCGGCCACGTCAAAGTCCTTGTCGGCAGCGCCGATTCAAAACTGGACAACTCTTATGTGCACAACCTCATTCACGGCTTCATCCTGGCCGCCGAGCACCTGGTGCCCGGTGGCACCGCCCCGGGTCAGGCGTATTTCATCAACGACGGCGAGCCGATCAACATGTTCGAATTCGCCCGCCCCGTCGTCGAGGCCTGTGGCCAGAGCTGGCCGAAGTTCCGGGTCTCGGGTCCATTGGTGCGGTGGATAATGACCATCTGGCAGCGATTGCATTTCCGTTTCGGTTTCCCCGAGCCACCGCTGGAACCCCTTGCGATAGAACGGGTTTACCTCGACAACTACTTTTCCATCGCGAAGGCCCAGAGTGATCTCGGCTACCAGCCGTTGTTCACCACCGAGCACGCAATGCTCGAGTGCCTGCCCTACTACACCGAGCTTTTCGATCAGATGAAGGCGGCGAAGGCGGCTCCGGCGGTAGCCCCCGTGCTCGCGTGACTATCGGCTGAGAATTTCCGGCGGAAGGCAGACTTCACCGCCCCGGCCGCATAGCGTGGTCCTCGCAAGCGGATTCGGTATCCGGCATCTAATGCGAGGGGCGCGGCATCATGGCTGACGGCTTACCCAACATTCTGATCATCTGGGGCGACTAGATGCTGGACTCCTGGACTGACGGGCCCACAAAGTCGGCGATCGTCGACTTCGTGGACCGCGTCACCACCGATGGCCCGGATTTCGTCGCACCGGAGGCCCGCGTCGCGGTATTCGACAACGACGGCACCCTGTGGTGTGAGAAACCGATGTACATCCAGCTGGACTTCTTGCTGCGCCGGTTCAAAGAGCAGGCGCAGGCAGACCCGTCGCTGCGTGAGACCCAACCGTACAAAGCCGCTTACTCCGGCGATCTGACATGGTTGGGCGATGCCGTCACCAAGCACTATCAGGGCGACGACACCGACCTCAAACCCCTTGTGGCAGCGATCCTTACGTCTCAGCACGAAATAACCGTCGATGAGCTCACCAGCCGGTTCAACACCTTTTTCGCCGACGCCAGACATCCAACCCTGGATCGGCCGTACACCGCATGCGGATATACGCCGATGGTGGAGTTACTGCGTTATCTGGAGGCAGCAGATTTCACCAACTACATCGTCTCCGGCGGCGGCCGCGATTTCATGCGACCCATCACCGGGCCGCTCTACGGGATTCCGCCGGAACGGGTGGTGGGTAGTTCGGTGGGCCTGGTCTACCGCGACGGCAATGTCTACACCACCGCCCAACCGGAATTCCTCGACGACGGACCCGTCAAGCCGGTACGGCTGTGGAGTCGTATCGGTCGGCGCCCCATCTTCGCGGCAGGCAACTCCAACGGCGATATCGAAATGCTGCAGTTCGCCGGCGCGAGCACCGCGCCGTCTTTCGGTCTGATGATCCGCCACGACGACGCCGACCGGGAATTCGACTACGTCGCCGGCGCCGAGAAAGCACTGGAGTTGGCGAAGAGCCAGGCGTGGACCGTCGTGAGCATCAAGGACGACTGGACGACGGTGTTCCCCGACTAGCGGACTCAGCCCGGCGGGGCACCATGCCCGTCGAGCTTGCGCAACAGGCCATCGACGATCGTGGGATCGGTGCCCCGCTCTGCCCGCGCGGTGACAATGGCCTCGCGGGCAGCGGTCAGGACCTCCCCTTCCAGATCGGCTGCCCGCAGAGTGTGTTCGACGCTGGCGGCCTTCTGGTCATCGTCACCGTCATGCTGGTCGAAAGCCAGCTTGTGCCACACCTTGTCGGCGTTGTCGTGGGCTTCGTCGATCATGCCTTCGTCGATGTCACCCTCGGCGCGGATGTCCTCCAGGCGCTGATACCCGGCATCGCGCGCCCGGCGGGTCAGCTCGTGTTCCATATCGCTCTCCTCATGGGCGGAGGCATGCACGCCGAGTCGGCGGACCAGGAACGGCAGCGTCAAACCCTGCAGCAGCAGCGTCACGGTAATCACCACGAAGGCAATGAAAATGAGACGGTCACGTTCGGGGAAGCCTTCCGGAAGAGCAAGCACGGCGGCCAGGGTGACCACGCCGCGCATCCCGGCCCACGACGCGACCATCCGCTCCCGCCAGCCGACCGGTTCGGCTTCGGGATCCTTTCGTGCCCTGAGCTTCTGGTCGATGGAGGCGACAGGGAAGATCCAGGCGAATCGAACGACGATCACCAGCGCAGTGATCACCAGCGCCTGGACGATCAGCTCGCCCACATCGCCGGGCACCGAGGCGGCGACGGCACGCAATTCCAATCCGACGAACGCGAAGGCAACACCGGTTACCAGAAGTTCCAGGATGTCCCACGCCATTCCCGAGACCAGCCGGGTCTGCGCCGATTCGGCATCCGCGTAACGGCTCAACCCCAGCGCCAGCGTCACCACCGCCAGCACCCCGCTGCCATGGGCGACGTCGGCTGCCCCGTATGCCGCGAACGGCATCAACAGCACCAGTGCGCTGCCCGCGGGATGAGCGGGCAGTTTGCCCAGCAGCCAGCGCACCAGCACCGCGATGAGCAGCCCGACCGCAATACCGACGACCACGGCCAGCGCCAACGTTCCGACGGCACCCCACGCGGAGAAGGTGCCGGTGACCGCCCCGGCGATGGCGACCTCGTAGAGAACCAGTGACGTCGCATCGTTGGACAGCCCCTCGCCCTCCAGCGTGGTGCGCAGTCGGCGCGGCAGCCGCAGCTCCCGCGCAACCGCGGTGGCCGCCACCGGATCCGGCGGCGCGACCGCAGCCCCCAGGGCGATCGCGGCGAGCAGCGGTAACCCGGGAACCAGCGACTGCAGGACGACAGCCACCGAGAACGCCGTCACGCCGACCAGTGCGACCGCGAGCAGCCCGATGGCCCGGCGGTTATCCAAGAACTCCCGCCACGATGTGCGCCGTGCGGCGGCGAACAGCAGCGGCGGCAACACCAGCGGGAGGATCAACTCGGGGTTGATCGACGGGGCGGGCAGCGCGGGTAGGAAGGCGATGGCCAACCCGAACGCCAGCAGCAGCACCGGGTAGGGCAGCTTGAGGCGTTCGGCCACCGGCGCCAATACCACCGTTGCGACAAACAGCCCAAGCAGAAGGGTCAACTGATCCATGGACTACCGCGCATGGGGTGACAGATACCCTCGCGCCACGGGCGCAAACGCGGCAGCACCAGGCGGTAACTTCGCTGGATGGGCAGCGATGGTGACCTTGTGTGGATTCCGGGCCAGACCGCCAGGCTGGGTTCCGATGCGCACTATCCCGAGGAGGGGCCCGTCCGGGACGTGACGGTGGCGGGATTCTGGATCCAGGCCCACCAGGTGACCAACGCCGACTTCGCCGCATTCGTCGCCGACACCGGCTATCGCACGGTCGCTGAGCAGCCGCTGAACCCCGCGGACTACCCGGGCGCCCCGCCGAAGAACCTGCAGCCGGGTTCGATGGTTTTCCGCCGCACCGCAGGACCTGTCGACCTGCGCCACCTCAGCCAGTGGTGGGTGTGGACGCCGGGCGCCTGTTGGAAGCATCCGCGCGGCCCGCGGTCGTCGACAACGGGTCGAGAACACCATCCCGTCGTGCACATCGCGTTCGACGATGCCGTGGCCTACGCACAGTGGAAACATCTCGCACTGCCCACCGAAGCGCAGTGGGAGGTCGCCGCGCGGGGCGGACTCGACGGCACCGTCTTTACCTGGGGCGACGATCCCGAGATGCCGGGACGCAAGCTGGCGAACTTCTGGCACGGCGAGTTCCCTTACCTGCCCGACACGGGCTATGGCAGCACCGCACCGGTGGGCAGCTTCGAACCCAACGGCTACGGGCTCTACGACATGGCCGGGAACGTGTGGGAGTGGACCTGCGACTGGTGGTCAGACCAGGCGACCATCGAATCCTGTTGCGCAGCAGACAGTTATGACCCCGGCCAGCCGCAGTTCCAGATCGGCCGCAAGGTGGTCAAGGGTGGCTCCTTCCTGTGCGCCGACAGTTACTGCCTGCGCTACCGCCCGGCCGCTCGGCGCCCGCAGATGGTCGATACCGGCATGAGCCATATCGGCTTCCGCTGCATCAGCGTCTGACGGCGCAAGCCCACCTAGTACCCTCCCTGCAACACGTTCCAGTTCTTCCGCGTAATGAGGAGACTCATGTCAGACGCTGTGCTCGTGACAGGTGCGTTCGGACTGGTGGGCACCGCGACCGTGCAGCGTCTCGTCGCCGATGGACGTCACGTGGTCGCCACCGACCTCGATATCGACGCCAACCGTAAGGCCGCCGCCAACCTGCCCGCCGGGGTGGACGTGCGTTACGCCGATCTCACCGACCCGACCGCCGTCGGCGCGCTGCTCAGCGCCGTCACCCCCGCGGCGATCATCCATCTCGCGGCCGTCATCGCCCCGCACTGCTACAGCCGGCACGCACTGGCCGAGAAGGTCAATGTCGGCGGCACCGCCAACCTGGTCTCCGCCGCGGCCAGCCAACCCACCCCGCCCCGCTTTGTGTTGGCCTCCAGCGTCGCCGTGTACGGGCCGCGCAATCCGCATCAGATCAGCGATGTGCTGACCGCCGACACCCCGGTGGCGCCGTACGACATCTACGGCGCGCAGAAGGTGGCCGCCGAGAAGTTGGTCCGCGAATCCGGGCTGGACTGGGTGGTCCTGCGACTCGGCGGTGTCCTCAGCGTGTCGATGAGCCTCGATATCAATCCCGACTTCATCTTCTTCGAAGGTGTGCTGCCGACCGACAACCGCATCCAGACCGTCGATGTCCGAGATGTCGCCCGCGCGTTCGCTGCGGCCACCACCGCCGCGTGTGTGGGCGAGACGCTGCTGATCGGCGGGGATAAGACACACCGCCTCACCCAGGGTGATATCGGCCCGGCCGCCTCGGCCGCGATGGGCCTCGTCGGCGGCGTGCCGATCGGCCGCAAAGGCGATCCCAGCAGCCCCGAGAAATGGTTCGCCACCGACTGGATGGACACCGACCGGGCTCAGGAAGTGCTTGAATTTCAACGATATTCGTGGCCCGACATGCTGATCGAGACGGCCGAGAACGCCGGCTGGAAGCGGCCCCTGCTTCGGGTCGCCGCGCCGATCGTGCATGAGGTGCTCAAACGCCGCTCGGCGTACTACAAGAAACCCGGCGTCTACGCCGACCCGTGGGGCGCGGTGACCGCCAAATGGGGCGACCCGCGACCCAAGGAGAACCTCGCGTGACGCGCACAGCAGTCGTCATCGGCGGCGCGTCGGGTATCGGCTGGGCCACCGCGCAAACGCTGGCCGCCGAGGGCGCAGACGTGATCATCGCCGACCGCAATGCCGAGGGTGCCGAGACCCGCGCCGCCGAACTCGGCGCACCGCACTCCGCGGCGGCCGTCGATGTCACTGATGAGGCATCGGTGCAGGCACTCTTCGAGCGCGCCGGTAGTGTGCCCAGCGCCCTGCAGGTCGTCGTCAACTGTGCCGGGTTCAGCGGTTTCGGCCTGATCGGCGACCAAGCCGTCGAGCAGTTCCGCGAGGTGATCGACGTCTGCCTGACTGGCGCCTTCATCGTCATCAAGCACGCCGGCGCCCACCTGAGCGATGGCGGTGCGATCGTCTCTTTGGCCTCCCTGAATGCCCGCCAACCGGCGATCGGGATGAGCGCCTACTGCTCGGCCAAGGCCGGCCTGGCCATGCTGACCGAGGTGGCCGCGCTCGAGCTGGGGCCGCGCGGTATCCGCGTCAATGCCGTCTCCCCCGGCTTCGTCCCCACCCCGCTGACAGAACCGGCGGCGATGATTCCCGGTGTGGTCGAGGACTACGTCGAGAACACCCCGCTCGGTCGCACCGGCACACCGCAGGACATCGCCGATGCCGTCGCATTCCTCTGCTCGCCCAAATCGTCGTGGATCACCGGCGAGGTGCTGGATCTCAACGGTGGCGCCCACCTGAAGCGCTACCCCAACGTGTACGAACACATCATGAAATTCGCAGGTCAGCACTGACCGCCCCCTAGGATTGCGGCTGATGCTCGACGAATTCTCCACCACCCAGAAACGTGCGCTGGTCGTCATGACCATGATCGCGCTGGGCTTCGGCGCGTATTTCCTACGCAGCTACCTGGTCCTGATCGCGATCGCGGCGGTGCTGGCGTACCTGTTCATGCCGGTGTACTGCAGACTGCGCGCACGCTTCAACGCCGGAATCTCGGCCACCTTCACCCTGCTCGCGGCGATCGCCGTCGTCGGGATCCCGCTGTCCGGAGTGATCTTCCTGGCGGTCCTGCAGATCAGCCAGATGGTCACCGGAATCAGCCATTGGTTGGCGCAGAACGATTTGACGCACGTGGGTCAGCAGCTCTTGGGGTCGGTCAATCAGCTGCTGGCCAAGGTGCCGTTCATGCACATCACCTTGACCCCGGAATCGGTCCGCGAGACCATCGCCAAAGTCGGCCAGAGTGCCGGTCAGATCGCACTCGAGTTCGCCAGGGATTCCGTGGGCAGCCTCGCGGGCATCCTGACCTCGGCGATCATCTTCCTCTACGTGTTCCTCGCCCTGATTGTCAACGGCGACAAGGTGCTCGCGCTGTTCCGCGATCTGAATCCCTTGGGCCAGCAGGTATCTGACATCTATCTGGCGAAGATCGGCGCCATGGTGACCGCGACCGTCCGCGGCCAGTTCATCATCGCGGTCTGCCAGGGTGTGGCCGGCGCCATCTCGATCTACATCGGCGGCATCCACGCCGGGTTCTTCATGTTCGTCATCTTCTTGACGGTGCTCTCGTTCATCCCATTGGGCAGTGGCATCGTCACCATTCCCCTTGGTATCGGAATGGCGTTGTTCGGCAACATCACCGGCGGTCTGTTCGTCGTCATCTTCCACATCGTCGTCGTCACCAGCATCGACAACCTCCTGCGGCCGTTCCTGGTGCCCAAGAGCGCACATCTCAACGCGGCGCTGATGCTGATGTCGGTCTTTGCCGGCCTGAAGATGTTCGGGTTCTGGGGCATCGTGCTCGGCCCGGTGTTGATGATCATCATCGTCACCACGATCGGCGTGTATCTGGCCGTCTACAAAGGTGCGCCCCTGGACACCGTGAACAACGAGGATGCCGACGAGAAAGACGGCAAGAAGCAAGGGCGGTTGACAGCGTGGCTGTCCCGCCTGCTGCAGCGGACCAAACCGGGGGCGCTCACCGGTGAGCCGGGCCCACCTGAGCCCGAACCGGAACCGGCCGGCCGATAACGTCAGCCCGCTGGGCCTGCGGCCTGGATGGTCGGTCCCGGCCCAGCCTGAGCAGTGCTGGCCGGAAACCGAAGCTGCGGTGCCCCCGGAGTGCCCACCTGTCCGGCCAGCCACGGAAGCGCAGCCTCGAACGCCGCGGTAGCGAACAGCCAGTCGTGATTACCCGGCTCCGCAACCACCGCGCAGTCGATGCCTTGGGACCGGCCCAGCAGGCATAACGTCCGGGCCGCGACGTCTTGGCCGCCCCTGTTGGCCTCGCGATTGCTGCTCGGTGCGATAGCGAACCAGCCCGACACGCCGCGGTACGGCCCGTGCCGGACCATGACGGTCGCCGGGTCGAACGCCGCCCATTGTGCGGCGCTGCCACCGAAGAGCGCATTGATGGTCTGCTGCTTGGTGCCGGCGTTGGGACCGATGTCACCGGCGATGTCCACGAACGTGCTGAACAGCTCGGGATGCATCGCGGTCAGATCCAGCGCGCAGGTACCGCCCGTCGAAAACCCGGCGACGCCCCAATGGGCGCTGTCGGCGCTGGCGCCGAAGTTCGAGATCATGAACGGCACCACCTCCCGGGTCAGATGATCCGCGGCGTTGCCGCGGGTGCCGTTGACGCATTCGGTGTCGACGCCGAACGCGCCGCCGGAATCGACGAACACCAGAATCGGTGCGGCACCACCATGTGCGGCCGCGAAGACATCGGCCGCATGGGCCGCGCCCCCGGCCCGCACCCAATCAGCCGGGGTGTTGATCTCCGCGCCGATCATCATCACCACCGGCAGCGGTGGCGGCGGGTTGCTGGCAAACCATGCGGGCGGTAGGTAGACGAGCTCACCGCGGTGCCGAAAATTCGACACCGAACCGCTGATCTCGACCGGGACGATCACCCCGTTGGCAGGTCTGACCCGAGTGCGTTGCATGGCCGCGACGGTGGCGGCGTCGGCCTGGTGCGGCAGCGGTCCAGCGGTGACTTGGTTCCACGCGGAGTAGACGGTCGGGACGTAGCCGACCCAGGCGTTGGCGACTAGCGCCGCGCTGAGCAGCGACAACACCGCGGCCGACAGCGCCGATACCCGTCGTCGCCATCGCGTGCCGCGCCACCCCATCACCGCGGCACCAAAACCCAAGCCGCCCAGCATCAACCACATCCACAGCGCTGCCGGCGGCGGCTCCCCGGACAGACCCGTAGCGGTGAGATAGCAGTACGGAATCGCCACCAGCGCCGCCCCGAACGCCAGGGCTAGGGGCAACCGTGCCCACCACCAGCGCCGCGACCGCCACCCCACCGTAAAGACCAGCAGGACAACAGCTATCGCGTTCACTGCCGACGGAAGCCAGCCATGCATCAGCGAGACGTCCGCGATCCGATGGCGGAGGTGGTGCGCGGCGTCGCTCAGCAGCGCCACCGCAGACATCAACCATGGCGTCATCGTGACCTGCCGACACAGGCGGCCGCAGCCTCATGCCGGGTGATTCGTGCCCAAGTCATAGTGAAGTCAATTGTGCGGGTTGCGAACTGTGTGCCCGCTGTGAGTCAGCGCGGGGGAAGGGCTAGCCCGTCAACCGCTCAGTGAGGAACTCGACGACTCGTTTGCGCGCCTCGTAGGCAGGGTGGCCGTCGCGTTCGCGCACCTGGTCGGTCAGCACCGAATGCGCCATCCGACCAAAGCCATGCTCGTTGCCCGGGGACGAGTCGATCTCGATGACCTCGAACGCGTCGCCGAGTCGCTGGCGCAAGGTGGCGAACCGCTCCCCCGGCACTGCTTTGTCACCGGTGAATCGCAGTCCGATTGCGCACAATCCGTCCTTCTCGGCCCGGTTGACGACGATTTTCAACTCGGCTTCGGACATCCCGGGGTCGCGCCGCTGTGCGGGTGTGACAGGAAAGGGCACCGACGGCTGACTGAGCACCGGCGCCAGGACGGCGTCGTCGACGGCCGCTGCCAACGCGAACCCACCGGTGAAGCACATCCCGATGACGCCGACACCGGGCCCGGGTGTGCGGCCGTTGAGATCGCGGGCCAGGGCCCGCAGATACAGCGCCACCGGTCGCTCCTTATTGGTGGCGAAGGCCGAGAACTCCTTGGCAATACAGGCCTTGGTGATTGTCGCCACCGTGTAGCCGGGGGTGAGGGGCTTGCCCGGCTCGCCGAACAGCGATGGCATCGCGACGGTGAAACCGTTGTCCACCAAGTGATTTCCCAGCCCGAGCACACCGGGGTGGATGCCGGGAATCTCGGGAATCAGGATGACGCCGGGGCCGTCGCCCTTGTAGTACACGTCGTGGGTGTAACCCGCGCCGGTGAACGGCGTCGCGGTCCACCCGGTGAGATCGGCTTCCGGTGCAGTCATGCGTATCCGTTCCGTCTGTCAGCGTTTGGTGGGCTCAGCGTTTTGTCGGTAACGGCGACTGCGATTGGGTCGCCGTCGCCAGCGTACGGAACTCCTCCGGCGATCCGGCTCCGGTGATGGCGATCTGGGTCGATCCGCCTGGACTGCTCAGTCGCGTCGTCCACACCGGCTCGGCGTCGTCGCCGTCGGCATTGGCACCGTCGTAGACGATCCATTTCGTCCCGGCCACATCCTGGGCGCCCGTCGGATACATCCCCGCGTTGATCGACCCCACCAGCTTGTCTTCGTCTGCGTTGCTCTGGGTGAGGCTGACGTACATCCCGGTCGGAGTCAGGTACCCGACAGTCGACACCAGTGCCCGCTCGGCTTTCCCGGTCTTGGGATCGGTGCGACCCGCATCGAGGCCGGCACGCCGCCCTGAATTGGATTGCCACCCCTGCGGCAGCGTCGGCATCCGGATGGGGAAGCCCAGCGTTTCGGCATCGGAGGTCAAGGCGCCCACCACGTCGTAGGTGGGGACCTTCCCGGACTTCGGCCCGGTAGGGGCGAAGGAGCACATCCCCACCAGTCCTGCCAGCGCAATACACACCACGACCAGCGGCGCCATCGACCAGAACATGTCGCGACCGTCCTGCAACAACCGCGACTTCGCGGGCGGAGGGGCGGGCTGCGGCTGGGTACTCACATCTGCAGTATCCCAGCTCACTAGACGTAACCCCTTTCTGGGAGAATCACCCGCATGACCGAAGCAACTCCCCGTCGCCGGGAAGCCCCAGACCGTAACCTCGCTCTCGAACTGGTCCGGGTCACCGAGGCGGGCGCCATGGCGGCCGGCCGGTGGGTCGGCCGTGGCGACAAGGAGGGTGGCGACGGAGCCGCCGTAGACGCCATGCGCGAACTGGTCAACTCGGTGTCGATGCGCGGTGTGGTGGTGATCGGCGAGGGCGAGAAAGACAACGCGCCGATGCTCTACAACGGCGAAGAGGTCGGCAACGGCGACGGGCCTGACTGCGATTTCGCCGTCGATCCGGTCGACGGCACCACCCTGATGAGCAAGGGCATGCCGAATGCGATTTCGGTGCTGGCCGTGGCTGAGCGCGGGGCGATGTTCGATCCGTCGGCGGTGTTCTACATGAACAAGATCGCGGTAGGCCCCGACGCCGTCGATGTCATCGACATCACCGCACCGATCGGCGAGAACATCCGCCGGGTGGCCAAGGTCCGTAAATCCTCCGTCGCCGACATCACGGTGTGCGTGCTGGACCGCCCGCGGCACAACCAGCTGATGGACGATGTGCGCGACGCGGGCGCGCGGATCCGGCTGATCTCCGACGGTGACGTCGCGGGCGCGATCGCGGCCTGCCGCCCCGGCTCGGGCACCGACATGCTGGCCGGTATCGGCGGCACCCCCGAAGGCATCATCACCGCGGCCGCGATCCGCTGTATGGGCGGCGCGATCCAGGCGGTGCTGGCACCCACCGACGACGCCGAGAAGCAGAAGGCCATCGACGCCGGCCACGACCTGGACAAGGTGCTGTTCACCGAGGACCTCGTCTCGGGGGAGAACGTCTTCTTCTCTGCCACCGGTGTCACCGACGGTGACCTGCTCCAAGGCGTCCGCTACTTCGGTGGCGGCTGCACCACCCAGTCGATCGTGATGCGATCCAAGTCCGGAACGGTCCGGATGATCGAGGCCTATCACCGGTTGTCGAAACTCAACGAATACTCCGCGGTGGATTTCACCGGGGATCTGACTGCAGCACATCCACTTCCGTAACCGAGCTAAAGGGAGCACATGCCCGACAATGAAGTCGAATACCGCATCGAGCACGACACCATGGGCGAGGTCAAGGTGCCCGTCGCGGCACTGTGGCGGGCCCAGACCCAGCGTGCGGTGGAGAACTTCCCGATCTCGTTCCGCGGTCTCGAGCGCACACAGATCCGGGCGCTCGGTCTGCTGAAAGCCGCCTGCGCCCAGGTGAACAAGGACTTGGGGCTGCTCGACGCGGAGAAGGCCGACGCCATCATCGCCGCGGCCGGTGAGATCGCCGACGGTTTGCACGACGATCAATTCCCCATCGACGTGTTCCAGACCGGCTCAGGCACCAGCTCGAATATGAACGCCAATGAGGTGATCGCGTCGATAGCCGAGAGCAACGGCGTGACCGTGCACCCCAACGACCATGTGAACATGTCACAGAGCTCGAACGACACCTTCCCCACCGCCACCCATATCGCGGCCACCGAAGCTGCTGTGCGCCAACTGATTCCAGCCCTTGAGGTGCTGCATGAGTCACTGGCGGTCAAGGCCAAGCAGTGGCGCACGGTGGTCAAGTCGGGCCGCACGCACCTGATGGACGCCGTCCCGGTGACACTGGGCCAGGAGTTCGGCGGCTACGCCCGTCAGATCGAGGCCGGCATCGAACGAGTGAAGGCCACCCTGCCCCGCCTCGGTGAGCTGGCGATCGGCGGTACCGCGGTCGGTACCGGCCTCAACGCACCGGACGGTTTCGGCGCGAAGGTCGTCGAGGTGCTCGTCAGCGATACCGGACTGGCCGAATTGCAAACGGCGAAAGACTCTTTCGAGGCTCAGGCCGCGCGCGACGGGCTGGTCGAGGCGTCCGGCGCACTGAAGACGATCGCGGTGTCGCTGACCAAGATCGCCAACGACGTCCGCTGGATGGGCTCGGGCCCGCTGACCGGTCTCGGTGAGCTCGCGCTGCCCGACCTGCAGCCGGGTAGCTCGATCATGCCGGGCAAGGTCAATCCCGTGCTGCCCGAGGCTGTCACGCAGGTGGCTGCGCAGGTCATCGGCAACGATGCGGCCGTCACCGTCGGTGGGCTATCGGGAGCTTTCGAGCTCAACGTCTACATCCCGATGATGGCGCGCAACGTCCTGGAGTCGTTCACGCTGCTGGCCAACGTGTCGCGGCTGTTCGCCACCAAGTGCATCGACGGGCTGGTCGCCCACGAGGCGCATCTGCGTGAGCTGGCCGAGTCATCACCGTCGATTGTCACACCGCTGAACTCGGCGATCGGCTACGAGGAGGCCGCCAAGGTCGCCAAAGAAGCCCTCAAGGAGCGCAAGACCATCCGGCAGACGGTCATCGACCGCGGCCTGATCGGCGACAAGCTCTCGGAGGCCGAGCTCGACAAGCGCCTCGACGTGCTGGCGATGGCCAAGGTCCGCGACGGCGAGTAGTTGCGTGTGATTTGGGCGCGCAAAGCCGCGCTCACGGGCGTTGTCAAGCTGCGTGGAGTCGGTCGGGATTGTTTTCGGCGGGGAGGTTGATGCCGACGATGGGGCTGGGCTGTGTTGTGGATGGGCGGTTGCGGAATCGTTCTGGGTGGGCGTCGTAGTAGGCCTGTAGGGCGTGGTCGCGGCAATTCCAGTGCCGCGTCCAGGTGCCGTTGTGGACCTCGTCGGGAGTGAACAGTGCGATGCCAGTGTGGCGGTGATGCTGGTTGTACCAGGACACATAGGCGTCCACCCACTGCCGGGCGGTTTCGAGGTCGTCGAAGACGCCCGGGTAGTTGGGCCGGTATTTCATCGTGCGGAATTCCGATTCGGAGAACGGATTGTCATTGCTGACCCGCGGCCGGTTGTGCGTCTGGCCGACGCCCTGATCGGCCAGCAGGTCCTTGAGGAGTGTCGAGCGCATCGCGGGTCCGGAATCGGCGTGCACCACCGTGGGCAGTCCGTGGTCGGTGAACGCGGTCTCGAACATGTCCACGGCGAGGTCGTCGCACTCGCGTTCCTCGACCCGCCAGCCCACGATCTTGCGGGAGTAGATGTCGATGACCGAGTACGCCTTGAACGCCACCCCGCGCCACGGGGTGCGTAGATCGGTGATGTCCCAACTCCAGATCTGTTGCGGTCCCGTTGCTTTGAGCACCGGCGCGACCCGCGGCGTCTGGTTCGTCGCCCGGGTCGGTGCGATCGGCCGCACACTTTGATCGGTGATGGCTGCGGCGATGCGCCACCACGACCGCCGCGAGGCCAGCATCGTGCCGGCATCCCAGGTCGAGGCGAACGCCTGGTCCACCGAGGTGCCCGCGAGCCAGCCGGCGATGATCTCGTCGCGGATCGCGGTGCGGTCGGCCTCACCGATACGCGACGGGTAGGCCCGGTCCCGGTGCGGCAACGGGTCGGGCACCGGGGTGCGCGGATGCGATCGGTAATGCCACGTCGAACGTGACAGATCGATCATCGCCAGCGCCCGGCGCTGCGATCCGATCGCCGCGGTCAGCTCGGCGACGAGTCCGTTCTCGGCGTCGAGGAAGCACCGAGATCGTGGATCGTCGGGGTCACGTCGGGCTCGTGCACGTTCATCTCGTGCAAGAGCCCGATAGCTTTTCCCAACGCCTCGTTGGTCACCTCGAGCTCGCGCACCCGTGCCTGCAGCCGGACCAGTTCGATCTCGTCGCGATCGTGCTTGTCCGCCTCCGCCTTGGCCAACGCCCTGCGTTTCGCTGGGGGAACTGTCATGGCTCCACCTTCTCGCGGAATCAGTCCCCGGTCGAGGTCACCGTCGAACAACGCCGACTGCCACCGCCGGAACTGGCGGTTCGACACCCCCACAGCAGCAAGGAACGGCCCCTTCTGCCCACGACCCAACAGCTGGTAGTCCACGACAAGCTCACGAATCTCGGTGGGGGTGAACCCCGGACTGATCGACATAACCCAACCTCTTCACACTGGCTGCAACTGACTCACAACCAGCCTGGCAAAGAGGGTCACCGCGGGTTTGCGCGCCCAAATCACAGTTGTTGGAACCGTTTATGGCTTGATGGAGTCCAACTTGTGTGTTGGACGACTACCTCCGCCGACATGACGGAGTCATCACTGCAGCCCAGGCACGACGGTCTGGGCTGAGCCAGGACTGCGTAGATCGCAAGGTTCGGTCCGGCCAGTGGCGCCGCTGCGCTCAAGGTGTGTACTTCGTCGACGACCGGGCGTTCACGCCAGCAGCCCGAGTGCGCGCCACGGTCTGGGGTTATGGCACCAACGCGGCCGCCAGCGGTCTGGCCGCAGCGTGGTGGCTTGGCATCTCAGCCATCGTCCCCGGCCTGGTCGAAGTGACAGTGCCCCGGCCCGGCCACGGCCGCAGTCACCCGGGGTCGCGGGTCCGGCGTCGAAACCTGCCCGCAGCCGATGTCGTCACGCAGCGAGGTCTTCGAGTCACGTCGTTGGCGCTCACCGCGATCGAAGCGGCAGTGCGACGAGGCGGCGGCAGTGCAGCCATCATGGACACCGCTCTACAGGGCGACGCCGACCTTCGCGAATTGTGGCAGGCGCATCTGCGGAACAAAGGGCGTCATGGGTCGCCGGCCGCGCGAATCCTCTTGCAAGGTGCTGCCGACGGCGCACGGTCACACGCTGAGCGGCTGCTGATCCAGCTGCTGAAGTCCGCGGGCATCACCGGCTGGATAGCCAACTACCCCATCGGCAGATACACAGTTGACGTCGCATTTCCAGACGACATGCTCGTCGTCGAAATCGACGGATGGGCCTTCCACAGCGACCCCGTCAAATTTCGCGAAGACCGTGCCCGACAGAACCAGATCGCACTGCTGGGGTGGCAAGTGTTGCGGTTCACCTGGTTTGACTTGACCGAGCAGCCTGAGCGCGTGATTGCCGAGATCCGTCGCGTGCTCTCGGCGCGCTAAGCCGCGCTCACCGCGGGTTTGCGCGCCCAAATCGCAGAGGTCTAAGCCGGGGCGCGGTAGCCGCCCGCGGTCTGGCGTAGCTGCCAGATCTGGGCGGGGCACAGTTCCTGGGTCGACTGGCTCAGCAGATACGACACCGAGAACTCGTCGTTGGTGTTGAAATCGTTTCTGATCGACTGCGCCAACTGTGGGTAGCCCTCGCCCGCGGCCAACCGGTCGCACATGCTGTAGCCATAGCCCAGCGCCGCGTCGGCATTGGCGAAGTGATACACCGGCCGGACGGTGACATTGATCAGATAGCCGAGTTGATCGGCCTGCGCCGTCGGGGCCAACGTCACACTCGCGAGTGCGCCCGCTGTCGTCGTGAGCAGAGCCGCCGCCAAAGTCCTGACCTTCATAACGCCTGAAGATAGTCCACCGAGGCGGCCTACGGACCGGTAGTGGCCAGCCGGTCGCGGGCAACCATGCGGATTCCGAGCGGCGCGGTCAGGCTGTGCAGGACGAGGCTGAGCGTGACGGTGACGGCCACCGCCTGGGTGATCAGGTCAGCCTGCGAGATCTCGCCACGTCCGATCAACAACAGGCCCAACACCAGGGTGCCGATGCCGCGCGGGCCGAACCACCCGATGAACAGCCGACTCCTGGCGCGCAGATCGCTGCCGAGCAGCGCGACGGACACCGCGATCAAACGCACCACGACAACGGCCAACACCCCGAAGAGGATGACCCGCCAACTGGCGTCACGCCAGCCCACGACCACCGCGTAACCCCCGAACAGCGCGAACACGATCAGCTCCAGCAGCTGCCCGGTGGCATCGGAGAACTGGGTCTGCAACAACACCTGCTTACGCCGGTTGACCACGGCGAAGGCCACTCCGCCGGCGAAGGCTGCCACGAAACCGCTCCCGTGCAGTCGCTCGGCCAGTTCGAAACAGACCAGTGCCACCGCCACGGTGGCGAGCTGCGCCCAGATGTCGTTCATCCAGCCGCGGGCGCGGGAATGGGCGATCACCCAGCCGCCGGCCAGTCCCAGCGCCAGACCCACGCCCAGCGACAGCACCTCGGTACGGAACAGGAACAGGGCCCATCGACTCCGATCGGGGTCGGCCCGATCCGAGGCCAGGGCCAACGCTGCGAGCATGGCAGCCAGCGCGAAGCCGTCATAGCACCCACTCTCAGCGGACAGGGCGTGGCGCACCGACTCCGGAATCCGCCGGTCACCGAGCAGGGCGTCGATCAACGCCACTTCGGTCGGCGCGACGATCGCGGCCAGGCAGACGGCCTCCCACAGCGGCATCACCGGCAGCACCAGCAGCGCGGTGACGGTTCCGAGGACCAGCGACAGCGGTATCCCGACGACGAGCAGCCGGAACGTCAGGTGCCCCCGGCGAACCAGAGCGGGTAGATCGAGCTCGGCGGCCTGGTTGAACAGGATCACCGTCAGCGCCAGCTGGGAGAGCACCGTGAAGCCGTGGGTGTCGGGACCACTGTCGACAATGCCGAAACCGAACGGTCCCAACACGATTCCGGCGGCCATAAAGATCAGGGCCGGAGCGATGTACCAGCGGTGCACCAGTCCGGAGACCACCGCGTAGCACAACACGAGAATCGTGAGTACAAACGCGCTATCGGTGATCATCGGAGCTAACCTATCGACCCGACCCCACCGGCGCCCGGCAACGCGCGCCGACCGGCGCTACGCGCCGTTGTTGGGTCCGCCGGAATTCTGGTCGGGAATATCGGTGATCGGGAAGTTCGGCATCGGCGCAGGCGACGGCGTCGCGGGCAGCGTCGGGATCTCCGCCGCGGGGATATCGATCAGGCCGTTGACGGGTGGGCCGTTGTCACGGCTGCCGTAGGTGCTGCCCGGTGCCCGCGGTCCGAGCATCTGGGTGACGGTCACCAGGTGGTAGCCATTGGCTTTGAGGACGGGGATGAACTGTTCGACCAGGTCGACGGTGGACGAATAGGTGTCATGAAAGAGGACGACAGCACCAGGCTTGATCTGGCTCATCAGCATGTAGCGGGTCGCGGCGGTGTTGGCGTCGTTGGCCCAATCGAAAGGGATGACGTCCCAATTGATATCGGCCAGGCCCTGCGCCTTCGCCTCGGCCAGCACCTGGTCGTTGATCAGCCCGCCGGCGGTGCGCACCAGGACAGGCCGCTGGCCGGTCGCCGCCTCGATGGCATCGCTGGCCTTGCTGAACTGCGCCGGAATGTCCTCGGGCGGGATCGTGGTCATATTCGGGTGTTCCCAAGTGTGGCTGCCCAATTCCATGCCCGCGTCGACCACCCGCTTGGCACCCGCCGGGTTGGCGGCCACCTTGTTGCCGATCTCGAAGAACGTCGCCTTGGCGTCGTTGTCCTGCAGGACTTTCAACAGCCGGTCGGTGTACGGGCTCGGCCCGTCATCGAAGGTCAGCGCGATGCATTTGACCACCGCACAGTCGACCTCATCAGCTTTGGCCACCTTGACGTGGCCGGTAAACCCACCGATGACGACGACAGCGACGCCGGCGCAGACACCGATTGCGGTGCGCCAGTACGCCCAGGACGGGCTATCGGGACGTCTTCGCACCATGGCAGCTTACCGAGCGTTCCTGACGGTCGCGCCCAGCGCGACCGTCAGGACACCGGCGATCAGGGCAGCGCGCCCGGGCTGAACTCTTCGAGCATCTCGGTGACCAGCGCGGCAATCGGGGACCGCTCTGAGCGCAGCAGGGTGATGTGCGCGAAGAGGGGATGCCCCTTGAGCTTTTCGATGACGGCCGCCACACCGTCATGGCGTCCGACCCGTAGGTTGTCGCGCTGGGCGACGTCGTGGGTGAGCACCACCCGCGAGCCTGCGCCCAAGCGCGACAGCACCGTCAGCAGCACGTTGCGTTCCAGTGACTGCGCCTCGTCGACGATCACGAACGAATCGTGCAACGACCTGCCACGGATATGGGTCAGTGGGAGCACCTCGAGCATGCCGCGCGAGAGCACTTCTTCGAGTACCGCGGGACTGGCCAGGCCTTCGAGGGTGTCGAACACCGCCTGCGCCCACGGGCCCATCTTGTCGGCCTCGCTACCGGGCAGGTAGCCGAGTTCCTGGCCGCCGACGGCATAGAGCGGGCGGAACACCACGACCTTGCGCTGTGTGCGCCGCTCCAGCACCGCTTCCAGACCTGCGCACAACGCCAGTGCGGACTTGCCGGTACCAGCCTTGCCGCCGAGGGAGACGATGCCCACCGATTCGTCGAGCAGCAGATCGAGTGCGACGCGTTGTTCGGCGGACCTTCCCCGGAGGCCGAACACTTCGCGATCACCACGAACCAGCTGTACCCGCTTCTCGGCGTTGACCCGCCCGAGCGCATGCGAGCTGCCGCCAAGGAGTCGAACTCCGGTGTGGCACGGCAGATCCCGGGCCGATTCGAGGTCGACTTCACCCTCGGCGAACAGAGTGTCGATCTCATCGGCGGCGACGTCGACTTCTGTCATCCCGGTCCAGCCGGAGGTGACGACGTCCTGGGCGTGGTATTCGTCGGCGGGCAGGCCCACCGCACCCGCCTTGACCCGAAGCGGAATGTCCTTACTGACCAATGTGACTCGCTTGCCCTCTTTGGCGAGGTTGGCCGCGCAGGTCAGGATCCTGGAGTCGTTGCTGTCACCGCGGAAGCCCAACGGCAGCACCGTCGGATCGCTGTGGTTGAGCTCGATCTGGAGCGTACCGCCTTGGCTTCCAATAGGAATCGGTTGATCCAGTCGGCCGTGTTCCAATCGGAGATCGTCGAACATACGCAGCGCCTGCCGCGCGAACCACCCGAGTTCGTGGTGGTGTCGTTTGGCTTCGAGTTCACTGATAACCACCAGTGGGACAACGACTTCGTGTTCAGCGAAGCGGTTGCATGCCCACGGATCGGACAGCAGTACCGATGTGTCGAGCACATAGGTGCGGCGGATGTCCTGTGAAACCGACGGCGAATCAGTCACGTGGCGCTCCTCAACCTCCAGCGGCCCCGCGGAGGCGTGTCGGCGGGCGCTGCGGCACTCGGACCGGGGCCGGCCCTTTTCGTATCGCTACGTCGGGTGCCGCCCGGACAGCTGAGCATGTCGCTTGCCATCGATTTTGAAGATAGTCCCGTCCGCGCGATCCCGCCGGTCAGGCGCGCCGGGTCAGGAGTTGACGAACTCCCGCAGTTCCGCGCGCTCGGCCAGACCGAGCGCGACGATCTCGTCGGAGATCACCTGTCGCAGCTGGTCAGACCCGAAGATTCCGGCATCGGCGACGACGGCGCGCTTGTCTGCGTAGGCGGCGATATCCGCGCCGACAGGCTTGAGCGTGACGGCCTGGGCGGCCAGCGCACGCACCGTCTCCGCTTCGTCGAGCTCCAGGCAGTGCCGCACCATGTTGGTGAAGAACAGTTCGTGGCGCTCCTCGTCGTTGGCGATCCGTTCGACCAGCGACTTGAGCGTGGGGTCCTCGATCTGCGCGGCAAGATTGCGGCAGAACACGCCGTGCGCCCGCTCCCACAGCGCCATGAACACCAGTGTCTCGATCTGGCTCAGCTGATCCGCGCGGTAACCGTTCACCACGTGCTCGACGCGGACGTCCTCGTTGGCGCTCGGATCGAAATTGCGGGTGACGACCAGGTAGTTACGCAACACCACGGCGTGGATGTGCTCCTCGGCGGTCCACCGGCCGATCCATCGGCCCCACTTCCAGTCCAGGATGAAGTGTTCGACCAGCTCGCGGTGGTACGCGGCGAGATTGTCCTTGGTGATCAGCAGGATCTCCAGCGCGTCGACGACGGGCACCGGCAGCGTTACCTCCGACGGCTTCCAGTCCTCGCCGCCGAGGAACGCGAAGTTGCGCCCCTGGTCAAAGGGCACGAAGTCGTGAGCGAACCAGTCCTCAGCGGAGTCGATGTGACGCTGGTAGTTCTCGGCGACAACGGGCTCGAGGTCGAGCGTCAGCCGATTAGCAACTGGAGTCTCAGCCATGAACTAACTGTAACCCGAAGACACATGTTCTTTGAAATCGGGCGCGTTGTGTCGGAACAATCGGTGACTAAAGTCCTTAGCCGGCGGACTTACGGGTGCCGGGCGGGTTACAGCGTCAGGCCCGGGTACAGCGGGTTGGCGGTGAGCATCTCCGCGGCGGCAGCATGCACCCGAGCGGCGGTGCCATCGGCGATCGTGTACTTCGCCTTGGACAGTCCCGCCGAGGCCTGCGTCGGCTGGGTATTGCTCAGCACGTCGACGACCAGCTCGGCGACTCGGTCGAATTCGGCGGGACCAAAACCACGAGTGGTCAGCGCAGGCGTGCCGAACCGGATCCCGCTGGAGTACCAGGCACCGTTGGGGTCATTGGGAATCGAGTTGCGGTTGGTGACGACGCCCGCGTCGAGCAGTGCCGACTCCGCCTGCCTGCCGGTCAGCCCGAAGGACGTCACGTCCAGCAGCACGATGTGGTTGTCGGTACCGCCGGTGACCAGGCGCCCGCCACGCGACAGGAAGCCCTCGGCCAGCGCCTTGGCGTTATCGGCGACCCGCTGGGCGTAGGCCTGGAACGACGGCTGGCGAGCCTCGGCCAGCGCGACCGCCTTGGCGGCCATCACGTGTGACAGCGGACCGCCGAGCACCATCGGGCAGCCCTTGTCCACCGCGTCGGAGTACTCCTTGGTGGCCAGGACCATGCCGCCGCGGGGACCGCGCAGCGACTTGTGCGTCGTCGTCGTGGTGACGTGAGCGTGCGGCACCGGATCCTCGTCACCGGTGAACACCTTGCCCGCGACCAGCCCGGCGAAGTGCGCCATATCGACCAGCAGGGTGGCGCCGACCTCGTCGGCGATTTCGCGCATCTTGGCGAAGTTCACCCGCCGCGGGTAGGCGGAGTAGCCGGCGACCAGGATCAGCGGCTTGAACTCGCGGGCGGCGGCGGCGACGGCGGAGTAGTCGATCAGCCCGGTCTGCGGGTCGGTGCCGTAGCTGCGCTGATGGAACATCTTGCCCGAGATATTGGGCCGGAAGCCGTGCGTGAGGTGGCCGCCGGTGTCCAGCGACATACCGAGCAGCCGCTGATTGCCGAGCTTGGCGCGCAAAGACTCCCAGTCGGCCTCGGACAGATCGTTGACATGCTTCGCGCCCAGCTCGGCCAGGCCGGGTGCCTCGACCCGGGTGGCCAGGATCGCCCAGAACGCGACCAGGTTGGCGTCAATGCCCGAGTGGGGCTGCACGTAGGCATACGGCGAACCGAACAGCTCACGGGCGTGCTCGGCGGCCACGGATTCGACGGTGTCGACGTTCTGGCAGGCGGCGTAGAAGCGGTGTCCGATGGTGCCTTCGGCGTACTTATCGGATAGCCAGGTGCCCATGGTCAGCAGGACCGCGGGGGATGCGTAGTTCTCGCTGGCGATCAGCTTCAGCGAATCCCGTTGATCGGCAAGCTCTTTGCGCGTCGCGGCGGCGATCCGCGGCTCGACGGATTCGATGACGTCCAGTGCCGCGCGGTAGGCCTCGCTCGCGGTGGCGGCGTACTCGGCGCCGGGCGCGGCGGACGGCGTGGTGACTGAGTCAGCGGTCATGACACCAGCCTAAACCGCGATGAGCGCAGGAACGACTCAGGCTGTGCGCAGCGATGACGGGATCAGCGGTTCGTCGAGCAGTCGGCCGAACCGCTCGGTCAAGCTGACTTCGGCAGGCCGCGCATCGAGCCATCCCCGCAGCAGGCGATAACCCTCGACATAGGTACTGGTGTAAGCCCGCCACAGCGGCGAGGACAGGAATCGCAGCATCTGCCGGGCCCGGCTTGCGTCCACCAGCAGCCAGCGCTCTAAAAACGCGACGACGTCGTCGACGTCACGGTGTTCGTCGTGCAGCATCAACGCGGCGTCTTGGCGGACGTCAGCGAGTAGTAGCCCAGCGCCCGTCAAGGCCTCGGCGCGCTCACCGTCGAACCGCAACCCGAGGTCGGCGTAAATCTCCGCGGCCCAGGCTCCCCAGCCCGGGCCGATTGCGGCGTGCAGCGCGAGGTCGGCCAGGCCCTCGGCCATCAGACACTGGGGCGTGTTGACCAGGAAGATGGTCTGCTCGAGTTGGCCCTGCCGCTCGACGAGGCCGGCCTCTTTGCGGCAGTGCTCGGTGTGATGGCCTGGGTAGGACTCATGGGCGACCAGGCGGGGCAGGTTCGACATCTGCTGTTTGAGATCGGCGTTGACCGCGACCGTCGAGCGGTAGTCCCCTTCGTAGTAGTTGAACCCCGACCACGGTTTATCGGTGACGATCTCGTAGGTGATGGTCTCGCGTTCGGGCAGCGGAAATTCGGCGCGAACTCGGTCCCGCAGAACGCTGGAGAACGCGTCGATGGCCTCGCCGAGACGTTCCGGCGGGATCTCCTCCGCGCTGCGGTGGGCCTGGATCCGGTCGGCCAGCGGGCCGGAACCGCCAAGGGCCTCGTCGAGTTTGCGGTGCGCGTCGCGGTAATTGTCGGGATCACCTTTGGTGATCTCGACGTCGAAGTAGTCCCGCACTTCGTCGACGAAACCGACCGGTTCGCCGGCGAACTTGCGGCCTGCGCAGGCCAGCGCGCGCAGATGGGCGCCGACGTAATCGGCGCGCGCGGCGGTGAATTCGCCGTTTGTCGGGACCTGCGGTAACGCCTGGAGCAGCCGACCGGCCTGCCGGGCCAGGTCGGCCGGGTCCGGAGGGGTTTCGTCGGCCACCGCGCGGCGCAGCGCCGGGTCACCGGTGAAGGAGTCGACGTAGCCCTCCTCGACCCGGTCGAAGCGGAGGCCGAGCAGCAGATACTCACGGATCAAGGTGGCTGGCTCCATGCCTGCCCAGGTTAATGGTCAATCGTGGGCAGCGGCCACGCGCCACTCGCGCCCCAGCCGTCGCCCCGCCTGCGGGTACTGCAACACTTGACACATGTCACGGCTGAGCGAGCCGAGCCCCTACGTGGAGTTCGACCGTACGCAATGGCGAAGCTTGCGTATGTCGACACCGCTGAAGCTGTCCGAGGATGAGCTGATCGGGCTGCGCGGTCTCGGTGAGCAGATCGATCTACTCGAAGTCGAAGAGGTCTATCTGCCGTTGGCGCGGCTGATCCACCTGCAGGTCGCAGCGCGTCAGCGCCTGTTCGCCACGACGGCGGAATTCCTCGGCGAACCGCATCAGAATCCGGACCGGCCGGTGCCATTCGTCATCGGGGTGGCAGGCAGTGTCGCGGTCGGAAAGTCCACGACGGCGCGCGTACTGCAGGCACTGCTGGCCCGCTGGGAACACCACCCCAGGGTCGACCTGGTCACCACCGACGGCTTCCTGTATCCCAATGCCGAGCTGGCCCGCCGAAACATCATGCACCGCAAGGGTTTTCCAGAGAGCTATGACCGCCGCTCGCTGATGCGATTCGTCACCACAGTGAAATCCGGCGCCGATCAGGTGTGCGCCCCGGTGTACTCGCATCTGCAATACGACATCATTCCGGGCGAGAAACATCCGGTGCGCCACCCCGACATCCTCATCCTGGAGGGTCTCAACGTCTTACAGACCGGCCCGACGCTGATGGTGTCGGACCTCTTCGACTTCTCGGTCTATGTCGACGCCCGGATCGAGGACATCGAGGGCTGGTACATCTCGCGGTTCCTGTCGATGCGGGCCGGTGCCTTCGCCGATCCCGCATCGCATTTCCACCACTATTCGACGCTGACCGATGAGCAGGCCATCTTCGCGGCGCGCGATATCTGGCAGTCGATCAACCTGCCGAACCTGATCGAGAACATTCTGCCGACCCGGCCGCGCGCCACTCTGGTGCTGCGCAAGGATTCCGACCATTCGATCAACCGGCTGCGGCTGCGCAAGCTGTAGGCAGCAGAGTGCGGGCCGCCCACCGGTACCTCTGCCGGTAGACGGACCCGCACGGTCGGGACGAAGTGGCTAACGCAGCCTGCGCACTCCGATGTACTGCAGCGCGGCGAATACCGCGGTGTAGACGCCGGTCGCCAGCGCGATGATCTCCCCGGCGCGGGTCAGCGGAGCCACCTCGGCCAGGACCACCGCGACCACCCCGATCGTGCCGACAGCATTGGCCAGCATCACCCCGACACCGACGCGGCGCAGATCGGGCAGGGCCGCCAGCGCGAACACCACCAGGCCGTACACCACGAACGCGGCACCGATGATGTACTCAGCGGTCGGCGTCAGGCCGGTCAGAGACGACAACGGATCCGCGGCGGCAGCAATCGCCACGCCGCACAGCCCGCTCAGGGTCGCGTCGAGGCGCAGCGCAAATCGCAACAGGGAGTCGGTTGATTGGGACAGTGAGCGGGTGGACGTAGCGGTCATCTGAACTCCTTGGCGAGTCGTCGGCTCTGACACCTCCAGACTCTCCTCAGCGGGCGCTGCCAGTTCGATACCGACTACTGCCAAGTGCTGCCAACCGCAGGTCAGCGCGTGTGGCCGGCCACCATCCGGCCACCCCGTAAATCGGCGGCGATCAATCGGGCGGCCGCGTTCTGCCAGTTGTGCAGCGACCGCTGCGGCACCTCGGTGACGAACCACTGCCAGGCCTGTCTGGCTGTCGGGTCGAGGCCGGCGGCGGTGGCATTCTGCGCATAGGCCCGCACGCCGACGACGTACGGGAAGTACAGCGCGTTGTAGTGCCGCCATTCCTCGGTGGTGCCGAAGTTGCCGCCGTCGCGCGGTTTGAGACGGGCGATCCGATCGGCCAACAGCGCCTTGAGTTCATTGGCCCGTTCGATCGGCTGATCCGGCGCACCGCGGGCCGCCAGGCGCTCATCGATCGCGGGTAGCGCCGTCAGCGGGCTGGCGACGAGTTTGGACAGATCGCCGTAATGACCGAGCGCGCGGCGGGTCAGCCGGACGAAGGTGTCATCGTCGATGTCCTCAAGTGGGTCGCTCGAGCGCAGCGGTAGCGCGGCCTCGGTGGTGCGCAGCGCAGCCCGATCGGCGCGCAGCGTGGGCGACCGAGAGAACGCCAGCCGGTCCAGCACCCCGGCCAGCGGGTCGGCCAGCACGTTGATCCCGATGGCGACGGCCAAGCTGGAGAAGAGCAGCGCGGTCAGCACTGTCCGGCCATTCCCGGCCGGGATGAGGGCCATCCCGATCAGTGCCTGTGTACCGAACAGCAGCGCCACCAGGGCCGTGCCGACGAAGGAGCGCCGCATATCGGCGCGCAGCACCTGTCCTTCGTCGAACGCGTCCCACACCGCGACGGCCACACCGAGCAGCAGCACGTCGAAACCGGTCGACGCCAACGCGAGCCAGCTGGGTACCAGGCCGAGCGGAATGACCAGGATCGCGTTCCCGAGCGCAAAGAACAGCGTCGCGACGACGACGACGCCGGTCACCGAACCGGGCCGGCCCTGCCGCGACGGCGCCGTGAGGACGGCCCTGACCATCGCGCCGAGCGACGACAACGAGATGACCGCGAACATCAGCCAGTGCCCGGCACGCAGGGGGCCGTCGACGCCACCGGCCATCGTCGCGCCCACCCCGGTGAGCGCAGCCACCGCCGCAATCGCCACCAGTTCGCCGGCCCGGCTGCGCCAATGCTCACAGGGGCGGGCCAGCTCGATCAGCACCGCGAACCAGGCCACCCCTGGCACCGCCACCAGATAGATCTCGATACTGCCCAACAGGTCGGCGTGTGCAGTCGTGGTCAGCCGCACCGCATCCAACGCGACGACGGCCGCAAAACTGCCAAGACCAACCGCGGCGAGTGCCAGCACGGGTTTACGCGGGTCGCGGGCCAGCAGGTACAGACCCAGCCACCAGCTCAGCGCGAACACCACAGCTGAGAGCGCAGCCATGCACTCAGTGTGGCATGTGTGTTATCCGCCGAAGCGACGGTGCCGCAGGCTGTAGTCGCGCAGCGCCCGTAGGAAGTCGACGCGGCGGAATGCCGGCCAGTGCGCCTCGGTGAACCACATCTCCGAATACGCGCTCTGCCACAGCAGAAATCCGGACAGCCGCTGCTCACCTGAGGTACGGATGACCAGATCCGGATCGGGTTGTCCCGAGGTGTAGAGGTTCTCCGAGATCGCGTCCACGGTGACCGCTTCCACCAGCTGATCGGGCGTGGCGCCGTTGGCCATTTCTTTGGACAGCAGCGCACGGACGGCGTCGACGATCTCTTGCCGACCGCCGTAGCCGACCGCGACGTTGACGTGGAAGCCGCCGTTGGGCACCGTGCTGTCGACCGCCTCACGCAGCCGCCTCGCCGGTTCCTCACCGAGCAGTTCCAGATCACCGACGGTGCGCACACTCCACTGATTGGCCGGCGCGCAGATCTCTTCCACCACGTTGGTGATGATCTCGATCAGAGCGGCCAGTTCGTCGGGATCGCGTTGCAGGTTCTCGGTGGACAGCAGGTAGACGGTGGTCATCTCGATGCCGGCTTCCTGGCACCAGCGCAGCATTTCGGCGATCTTGGCGGCGCCCATCAGGTAGCCGTAGCTGACGTCGTCGTAACCCGCGTCGCGCGCCCAACGGCGATTTCCATCACATAAAACAGCGATATGACGCGGCAGTTGTGACTTGGATCGCAACAGCTCGTGGCGTAACCGCATTTCGTAGATCCGGTAGACCGGATCCTTCAGACGCGGGGGAATGAGCTCCACGAAAATCAAGACTACTGTGGTCGTCAGGACACCCCAGAAAACGGTGCGGCCGATGGGCAATGGAGGTGTTGTGACTTCTCCCCTGAACACACACGCTGAGCAGACTCAGCGCGCGGAGCATGCCGAGGACCTGCCCGACGCCATCGTCGACGGCGTCGCGGAAATCCTGGGTCGACCGCGCGCACGCGGCTGGATCCACCTGTACTCGGCCGTGGTCGCCGCCATCGCGGGTGCGGCTCTGGTGTCGGTGTCCTGGGCGGGCGACTCCACCCGCGCGGGCCTGGCCACCCTGCTCTACACCGCGACGATCGTGGCCATGTTCAGCGTCAGCGCCACCTACCACCGGGTGACGTGGAAGTCCGCCACCGCGCGCAAGTGGATGAAGCGTCTCGACCATTCGATGATCTTCGTGTTCATCGCGGGCAGTTACACGCCGTTCGCCCTGCTGGCACTGCCCCAGCACAGCGGTATGCAGCTGTTTTGGATTGTCTGGGGCGGTGCGGCCGCCGGAGTGATACTCAAGATGTTCTGGCCGTCGGCGCCGCGCTGGGTCGGGGTGCCGCTGTATCTGATCCTGGGCTGGCTCGCGGTGTGGTTCGCGGTGCCGATCATGGAAGGCGCGGGCGTCGCCGCTTTGGTGTTACTGGCCGTCGGCGGCGCGCTGTACAGCGTCGGGGGCGTGTTCTACGCCCTCAAATGGCCCAACCCGTGGCCTCGTACGTTCGGCCATCACGAGTTCTTCCACGCGTGCACGGCCGTCGCCGCCACCTGTCACTACATCGCGATGTGGTTCGCGGTGTTCTAGGCGCCCGATCGCGCTAGAGCATCTGGATGTCGGCCGGCGACCAGTACGCCTTCATTGAGGTGATCTGACCGTCACTGTTGAACGTCATCACCTCGATAGGTGTGATCACCATCTTGGCGTCCCCCGCCTCCACGGTGATGGCGAAGACGAAGGCGGCTTCGTGCCCGCCGGGCCGCAGTTCGAGAAGTTCGGTGCTGACCTTGCCCGCGGCCAGGTTCTTGTAGAACCCGCCGATCGCCTGACGTCCGATATGCACTTCTCCGCCACCGACCGGATCTTCCAGGGTGGCGTCCTCGGCATAGAGCGCGGCAACATCCTCCGCGACGCCGGCGGCGACGGTATCGAGATAGCGGTTGACGAGTGCGGCGTGATCCAAAGTCATCAGCGGCACGCTACACGGAGACACCCAGGGCGGCAGCAAGTTCCGCCACGCCCGTGACAGGCAGGTCGCAGACGTGCCCATGGCAGACGTAGGCGGCGTCCACCAGCCCTAGGGCCCCGCGCACCCGGTCCCGACCGGTCAGTAGTTCCGAGGAGTCCACCGCTCCCCCGACGACGATCGTGCCGCCGGGCGCCAACCGTCGGGCCGCATCCAACAGCGACGACTCGGCCGGATCGCAGGCCACGGCGATCTGCAGCGGGCCGCGCACCGCGGCCTCGGCGACGGCGAGCCAATGACCGCCCGAGCGGGGCGCACGCGCCAGCAGCGGCGAGGCCACCAGCAGGGTTTCCGCTGCGGTCTGCGAGTACCGCCCCGAGCGGTCTGGGCCGACCAGATGCGCGGCGGTCAGCAGCGCCTCGGCGATCGATGACGCCCCCGACGGTGTCGCACCGTCGATCGCATCGGCCGGGCGCACCATCAGCTGCTCGGCGTCGTCGGCGGTGTCGAACCATCGGCCGGGCCGGTCAGGATCGGCGAAGTGGGTCAGCGCCGTATCGAGCAAACCAGTGGCCGCGGCCAGCCAGCCCGCTTCTGCGGTCAGCTGATACAACGCCAGCAATCCGGTGGCCAGGGTGGCGTAGTCCTCAAGGATCGCTGCGCTTTCGCCGACGCGCCCACCGAGGCTGGCGCGTCGTAGGCGCCCATCGACAAGGTGAACTTGCAGCAGCGCGTCCGCGCAGCCCCGGGCGGCGGCCACCAGGTCGGGCCGGTCCAATGCGACGGCGGTCTCGCACAGCGCGGTGATGGCCAGCCCATTCCAGGCGGTGACGATCTTGTCATCACGGCCCGGTTGGACCCGGTCGGCGCGCGCCGTCAGTAGCGCGGCCGATACCCGCGCCAACCGGGCGGGATCATCAGGCTCGGACCACAGCTGCAGCACCGACTCACCGTGTTCGAACGTGCCCGCTGCGGTGACCCCGAAAACCCCTGCGGCCCAATCACCGTCGTCATCACCCAGGACGTTGCGCAGCTGTTCGGGCGTCCAGACATACGTCGAACCTTCCCGCCCGGCGGCGTCGGCGTCCAGCGACGAGGTGAACATGTCACCAGCAGTCAGATCGCGGATCAGAAAGTCGGCGGTCTGCCCGGCGACCCGGCGCGCCAGGGCTGCCCCACCGCGTCGGGACCAGTGCGCGTAGACCCGTAGCAGCAACGCATTGTCGTACAGCATCTTCTCGAAATGCGGTACCACCCAAGCATTGTCGACGCTGTAGCGGGCGAAACCGCCGGCCAGCTGGTCGTAGATACCGCCGCGCGCCATCGCCGTACAGGTACGTTCGACGGCGCCGAGCGTGGCGGTGGAACCGGTGCGCTCGTAGTTGCGCAGCAGCGCCTCCAGCAGTGCCGACGGCGGAAACTTCGGCGCGCCACCAAAACCGCCCGCGGTCGCGTCCTCGTCGGCGAGCACGGCTGCCGCGGCGTGGTCGCAGAGTTGGGCCGAGACCGGCGGACCCCCACCCGGCAGCCCCGAGGCCATGGCCCGTAGTTCGCCGGCGATCTCCTCGGACGCCTTTTCGACATCGTCACGACGGTCGCGCCAGGTGTCCTTGACGGCCGAAAGCAGCTCCAGAAAAGACTCTTTCGGGTAATAGGTGCCGCAGAAGAAGGGCCGGCCGTCGGGCGTCAGGAAACACGTCATCGGCCAGCCACCCTGTCCGGTCATCGCGACGGTGGCATTCATGTAGACGGCGTCGAGGTCGGGCCGCTCCTCGCGGTCGACTTTGATGCAGACGAAGCCGGCATTGGCGACTGCTGCCACCTCAACGGATTCGAACGATTCGTGCGCCATCACATGGCACCAGTGACACGCGGCGTACCCGATCGACAACAGGATCGGAACATCGCGGCGGGCCGCCTCGGCGAGAGCTTGCGCCGACCACTGCACCCAGTGCACCGGGTTATCGGCGTGCTGACGCAGATAGGGGCTGGTGGCCTCGCCCAGCTGGTTAGTCACTGGGCTCGCGGGGTCCGGCGTTCGGGGCAGCACCTGATTCCGAGTGCGTCTCCGCCGGATCGACATCCACGGTGCCGTCATCGACGGCCTGGTCCGGTTCCGGGTGCTCAGGGTCGAAGGAGTCGGGAAGTTTCTTCAATTGCTTGTTCATCGACCAGACCAGGAAGACGGTCCCGATGAAGAGCAAAATCACGATGACCAGGCCGAAGGGGCTGGCTTTACCGAAGTCCGGCCCGGTGTTCTTGGGGGTGTCGTCGGCCAACACCCGCACGGCCAGTGCATACGGGGTGGACCAGAGGCTGATCACCGTTCGATCCCTGCGAACAGATCGGTCTCCGGCAGCACCACCGGAACCCGCGACCTGGCCAGCTCGTACTCCTCGGTCGGCCACAACCTCTGTTGCCATTCCATCGGCGTGGTGAAGAAGAAGCTGCTGGGGTCGATCTGGGTGCGATGGGCCATCAACGCGTCGTCACGCTGCTGGAAGTAGGCGGCACATTCAATATTGGTGGTGATCCTGTTGGCCGTGACGTCGAGTTCTGGATCCCAGTCCTTGAGCCACTTCTCGAACGGACCGGTCTGGCCGTGTTTGGCGAATTCGTCCTGGAAGGCCTGCATGCGTTTCCGCAGGAATCCGTGGTTGTAGTACAGCTTGGAAACCGACCACGGATCACCGGCGTCGGGGAACAGCCGGTAGTCGGCCGCCGCCTCATAGGCCGCGACCGAAACCTGATGGCACCGAATGTGATCGGGATGCGGGTAGCCGCCGTTCTCGTCGTAGGTGGTCATCACGTGGGGCCGGAATTCGCGGATCACCCGGACCAGTCGCTCGCTTGCTTCCTCCAGCGGAACCAAGGCAAAACAGCCCTCGGGCAGCGGCGGCAGCGGGTCACCTTCAGGCAGGCCGGAGTCCACGTAGCCCAGCCAGGTGTGCTGGACGCCGAGGATTTCGGCGGCCCGCGCCATCTCGTCGCGCCTGACCTCGGCGATGCGTCCATGTATCTCCGGCAGGTCCATCGCCGGGTTGAGAATGTCGCCCCGCTCG
Organism: Mycobacterium sp.; assembly: GCF_965229105.1. Classification (GTDB taxonomy): domain Bacteria; phylum Actinomycetota; class Actinomycetes; order Mycobacteriales; family Mycobacteriaceae; genus Mycobacterium. The sequence goes on along the minus strand of NZ_OZ245858.1, from coordinate 2,023,680 downwards.
CCGCCGGTGAGTGACACCACCAGCACCTGATGGCCCTCCGCGGCATATTTGGCCATCGTTGCCGCACCCTTGCTGGATTCGTCATCCGGGTGGGCATGCACCGCCATCAACCGCAGTTCGGTCACCGTCCGCCTTCACTTCACTGTCTGCTGGAGTCCAGGGTGAATAATTTTCCCTGGTCTAATAGTTCCATCCCCGCGGTCGGGACTCGAAACCCGATCCCTGACCAGAGACAAACCACACACAATGACCGATGATTCCCTGCGCCGCCCCGAGTCGCGATACGGCAAGCAGAAGCTACCGCGCCGTGGCGTCATCATCGCGCTTGCGGTGCTGGCCGTCGCCGCGAGCATTGTGGTCGCGGTCGTGGGCTATCAACGCCTCGGCACAGCCGATGTGGAGGGCAAGCTCGGCGGTTACCAACTGGTCGATGACCAGACGGTGGACGTGACCATCAGCGTCACCCGGGCCGACCCGGGGCGCCCGGTGGTGTGCATCGTGCGGGCCCGGTCCAAGGACGGCACCGAAACCGGGCGGCGCGAAGTGCTCGTCGCGCCATCGGATCAGGCAACGGTGCAGGTGAAAGCTACTGTCAAGACGAGCAGGCCGCCAGTGATCGGCGATGTCTACGGCTGCGGAACCGACGTCCCGGCGTATTTGATCGCACCGTGACGGCATCCTCGAAGATGGCCTCCTGGCGACCGCACAACAAACTCCGAACTGCGGAATTGTGAAAATCCGCTGATCCGCCGGTGGTACCATCGGTGGGTACACGGTTCCCGCTGGGACCGTGTATTGCTTCTTTAGCAGCCCGTTTAGCCGTGGCGTTGAGATGGCAATACACAGGGGAATTCCCCGCATGCTCCCGGCACCGACGACAACAGACTGCCAACGCGAACATCGCGGACCAACAACATGGAGGAGCGCGAGGAGATGACTGATACCCAGGTGACCTGGCTGACACAGGAAGCTCACGATCGCCTCAAGGCCGAGCTCGATCAGCTGATCGCGAACCGGCCCGTCATCGCCGCGGAGATCAACGACCGCCGCGAAGAAGGCGACCTGCGCGAGAACGGCGGCTACCACGCCGCCCGCGAGGAGCAGGGCCAGCAGGAAGGGCGCATCCGCCAACTGCAGGAACTCCTCAACAACGCCAAGGTCGGCGAGGCCCCCAAACAGTCCGGCGTCGCTCTGCCCGGTTCGGTGGTCAAGGTCTACTACGACGATGACGAGTCCGATAGCGAGACGTTCCTGATCGGCACCCGTCAAGAAGGTGTCAGCGACGGCAAGCTGGAGGTGTACTCCCCCGGCTCACCGCTGGGCGGTGCGCTGCTGGACGCCAAGGTCGGCGAAACCCGCAAGTACACCGTGCCCAACGGGACCACCGTCAAGGTCACGCTGATCAGCGCAGAGCCCTACCACGCCTGATCCGTCTGACGTATCCGCCTGGGGCGCAATGCATTCGCACTGCGCCCGGGCGGACGGCAGAGCTAGGTGAGGGCCTGTTCCAGATCGCCGATCAGGTCCGAGACGTCCTCGATTCCCACTGACAGTCGGACCAGGTCGTCGGGCACCTCAAGCTGAGATCCGGCCGTCGATGCGTGGGTCATCGCGCCCGGATGCTCGATCAGTGATTCCACTCCGCCGAGCGACTCGGCGAGGATGAAAATCTCTGTCCGCGAGCAGAGTTCGCGTGCTGCGGTGATCCCGCCGGCCATCCGCACCGAGATCATGCCGCCGAATCCGCTCATCTGTGCAGCGGCGACGGCGTGGCCGGGATGATCGGGCAGGCCGGGGTAGAGCACGGTAGCCACCGCGGGATGCTCGGCCAGGAAGGCCGCGACCGCAGCGCCGTTCTCGCTGTGCCGTGCCATCCGCAGCACCAGCGTCTTGAGCCCACGCATCGTCAGGTAGGCGTCGAACGGCCCCGGCACCGCACCTGCGCCGTTCTGCAGGAAAGCAAACGCGGTGTCGAGCTCTTCGTCGTTGGTGACCAATGCGCCACCGACGACGTCGGAGTGTCCACCGATGTACTTCGTCGTCGAGTGCAGCACGATATCGGCACCGAGCGACAGCGGCTGCTGCAGTGCAGGCGAAGCAAAGGTGTTGTCCACCAACACCTTTGCACCATGACGCGCACCCAGATCCGAGATCGCAGCGATATCGGCGATCGACAACAGCGGGTTGGTCGGTGTCTCCACCCAGATCAACTTGGTCTGGGAGGTCAGCGCCGCCTGCACCGCATCCAGATCGGACAGCGCGACCGGGGTGTGCGTGATACCCCACTGGGTGAACACCTTGTCGATCAACCGGAACGTGCCGCCGTAGGCGTCGTCGGGGATCACCACGTGATCACCGGGTCGTAGCACCGCACGCAAGGTGCAGTCGGTGGCGGCCATCCCCGAACTGAACGCCCGGCCGTAGGTGCCGCCCTCGACGGCGGCCAGGGCGGCCTCCAGCGCCGCGCGGGTGGGGTTGCCGGTCCTGGCGTACTCGAATCCCCCACGCAGACCGCCAACACCGTCCTGGGCGAACGTGGAACTGGCATAGATGGGCGCGTTGACCGCACCGGTCGCCGGGTCGGGACGGTAGCCCGCATGGATGGCCCGCGTCGCGAGACCCATGCTGCGGTCAGAGTCTGATGCCGAACGTCGCTCGCTCATGAGATCAGCGTAGTAGGGGAAGCAGGCGGAGCCATCCGAGCGTGATTGCACAATGCGCACACCGCGCAGAACAACGCATCGTGCGCCCTTCGGAAGGCCGCTGGGTAAGCACCCCAAATTCCGTGACGGCTTACAATTCCGCCTAGCGAAGCACCTGCTGCGCCTGAGGCCGACTCTTCCACTCACCGAGATCCGCGGCTACTGCGAGCTGCGGCATTCACCGCTTGGCCCCTCATGCCGAGAAGCGAAATCAGCTCAGCGATTTAACGTCGTAGAGCTCCGGCTAGTTCCTGAGGTCCGCCACCTGGCGATGCCGCCGGGTACCAGCAGGTTGCCGACATGAATCCCGGTCAGATGGGTATTCTGCGGCGAGCACCAAGAGCGTTGCTGCTCAATACGGCTTGTACTCATTGAGGGGGAGCCCTCTACGCCGCGGCTGGATCGCTAAGCACGCCCCGGCGCGTCGCGCCTCTCAGCCCGCCCCTTGCCGAGCGGGCTGAGGCGCGCAGATCGCCCGCGCCTTAAGACTGGTTGGTCTGATAGCCGTCGGGGTCGAGGACACTGTCGGGGTCATCGCTGATGCCGGTGGTTGCCGAGATGGTGGTCGGGTCGAAACTCGAAGGCGGCAAGCAACCCTTATGCGGCCTGCCATAGCAGGCATCACTTGTAATGGTGTGGCCGTCAGTCGCTTGCGTGGTCAGCGTGCGCTGATCTCCAGTGAGCGCCGGGACCATGGTTCCTTGGGTGCCATCGACATCGACCGAGCTTCCGGACTGCCCGCTGACAACCCCGGGCTGGGCGACCGCCGCGGCTGCACCAACGAGTGCTATCGCCGACCCCGCGGCGGCAACGAAGACACTCATCCCGAGGGTTCGCATGGCTCTGCGAGCGGGCCCACCGAGTGAAATCTGCCCTCCTGCAGACAGTCCGGCGGCGGCTGGCGCAATGTTGACAGTCATGCCCTCTTCACTTCGAGTAGCCGACATCGACTAACCCCTTCCCCGATTGACTCGCTATGTGCGCCGTCCTGATGGCCGACAACGTGAGAGTAAAGCCTTTTAAGGCTAGGTGCAATACGCATGGGTTAATTCAGCATGGGCTATTTAGATCTGCGCCCTATGCGATAGAGACTCTCTGGTGGGCAACCGACTTCATTTGGCCGCGTCGCGTGGTGACCGCCCCTAGCGCGGAGACATGCCGCGCCGCTGTCGCGTCGGTGAACGACAGGTGATCTGACTAGGGTGCATTAGATGGGGATGCCGGAGCCGGCTTGCGCATCCACACACTTGACACGACACCGACGGTAGTACCAAGCAGTAGCCGAACGGGCATGGATGTAGAGGCCGCTACCCATGGCCGCGATGAATGCTGTGGGACCAGGATCGAACTCTGATCGCCAAACATGTTGCTGATGAACAGTATTCGTAGACACAATCCACTCGGCCACGCTGCCAACGGGGAGCCGACGTCTGCATGACGAATGCACCCGGGGCTTTCAAGGCGCCACCGGGCGTTTGCTGGTGACGGCTTCGTCCTATCCGAGTGAGCGAGGTGCTGCAAGGACAGCTCCGAGGGAGAGCCGGGGTTAGCTTCAGAAAACATGACCGGGACGCGTAATCGCGCCATCGCAGGGCCGAGCCGGAGCGCTCGCATCGTCGAATCAGCGGCGCCAGCTCTCGCAGACGCGGCCGTCACGAGAGGGGCGCGCCGAATGAGCGCATCGCCTGTGGCGCATTGCGAATTCAGCCGAACGGATGACAGCAGTATTACTCCCATACCGCCCTCGTCGATCACCCTCCGGCCGCATGCGAGTGCGGCATTGGGGCCACCCTCGGAGGACGAATTCGACTTCGCAGACTGTCCGCCTCGTGTCCGCCAGCCGATGGAATGAGTCGTCCATGGGTACGAACGTGCTGGACCGTTGCCGCGTCAGTGCAGTAGCAGGCTGACGATGCCCATACGGCCATGGTGGTGACTCAGCCAAGGATTAGCACGCAAGCACTGCTGCATTGCAAGCAGCCGCGAATGGATTTCCGGCAGTCATAGAGCATCCCGGTTCGGGCAGCGCCCGCTTACCTAGCGGCTCCCGTGCCACGCACTGATGGCACGCGGCGTTGCCGCGGCCGTTGGCTCAGCCTTCAGCCACCTCAGGCACCGGAAGGCCTTTGATGAGGTCGCCCGGATCGATCTCCAGGCCGGCCGCGATCTTCAGGATCGTCTCCAGCCGGAGGCTTCTCTGGCCCCGCTCGATTTTGCCGAGCGCGCTCCAATGGATCGAGATCCGGTCGGCTGCAGTCTCCTGACTGATGCCGAGCTGATTGCGCCGTTCACGGACGCGGTCACCAAACGCCTTGGTCGCCTCGTTCAGTGAAACTGGGGGTCGGTCTTGAGGCATGTCTCCTACCTCATAGGACTCTGACCTAACAGGCCAGAGTGTTATGCCCCCATGCCTAATGATCCTAGCCTTAAATTGCCTACTTGCGATTCTGTGGCCGCTTCTACGAACGGCCGCTGCTGTTCGTCGTTGCGATCCTGCGCCGGCGCGTCCATGCCGATTGGGATTCTCACCTGCGCGAATTACGGCACCTGCTGTCGGACTATCAGCCGGCTGCAGTGTTGCTGCGAGGTTACAGGCAGGGCACTTCTGCCATCGTGGATCGGTGCGGGTCGATCGGCCACCGTTCTGGTCAGCGCGACCGGGCGGCGAGTCGGACGTAGCTATCTGAACACAGGTGTGGAATGCCTATCCCCGCCATAAGGTCCGGCTCGTGGCCCCATGAGCGGAGGCGGGTAGCGAGCTGGCCGATGAGGTCTAACGCCTCCGCGCGCAGGGTCGATTGCATTGGTGACGACTTAGTCAACGAGATCCGGTCGGCGTTGTCACCGATGAGGACTTTTCATGGCCACGGACAGGCGTATCCGACAGCGGAACAGCTCCGCAGAGTCGCCTTCAGCAAGAGCAGGCCAGGGAAAGTGAGTCTGGGGACCTGGAGCTTTCGCGAGTACAGCGCGCCTCAGGGCACCTCGGAGGCAGCCATCAACTCGCACTGTGATGCCAGAATCGCGGAGAGGGCGCCCGCAATCATCCAGATCCGATGAGCAGCCATGGTGTCGTCGTGCTCACCTACTAGCCATTGCTGGACACGCTCAGCGAGGCAACCGGGGCCGTTGTGGAAATCGAGCAGCACCATCATCGTGACTAGGTCAGATTCCCACTCCGACAACTGATCTAGGAGTCCTCGCTCGGCAACCACAGCCGAAAACAGCAGCAGCCCCTCCCGATTGAGCGGGTATGCGCCCTCAGTCACTGCCGGGTCGGTGGCGAGCACGTGCGCGCCCTGGCAGAAGCGCTGATAGCGGTCACCCGCGAACCGCGGCCGACCGCGGTTCTGCGGTGCTGAGCAACTCATGTTCTTCTCCTCAGAGTCAGTGCCTACGAGTGGTGAGTCCGAATTTGATTGACTGACAGCGGTCTTCAAAAACCTGAGCAGTTGCGGGAGCACGTACCTCGTCACTTTCTTTGCGAGAAATCAGTGCCAGCCTCGAAGCGACTTCCGCACACGAGCACACGAGCACCGATGAAAACTGACACCTTCCACCGCGGTGCCGTCATCCCTAGCGCATTGTTGAGCATGCGAGATGAGGATAGTCTGCGGGCTTCTTATCGAACGAATCAACTTGTGCCACAGAGTATCCCGCGATCCTCTTACGACGTCCTTCACCGTGACCATCTCAGAGTTGCACAGTCGCGGCTCCGAACTAGCCTTTGCTTCACAGCTAGGAAAGCTACGCCGCGTGACGGCGTTCAGAAAGCATCTGATCGCTTAATACGATGTTCGGATGACACTGCGGCCGTCTGGGGTTTCGGTCGCGGCCCGGCGGTGCGGGCGGTTCACGGAGAGACGGCGCAAAGGGGCTGTGCGGCCGACTGGCGGGCAGGGACGGTGGCTGCGGCGTCAGATATCGCCCGCCAGCATTCATCCGATCAGTGCCGTGAGGATTCCAGAGTGATTCGGGCCGGGGCGAGGCGGGCTGCCGTGAGCGTCATCTCAGGCTCGGCAGCCGAAATGCGGCTTGCGCTGACACAGCGTAATTCGACCGGATATCGAGCCAGTTGTCACTCGCCAGACCCGTCGTCCGCCGACACGGCCGATACCGTGTCCTCCATTCGGTCGAATTCAGCCTTGTCCTCTACCGCTGTGAGCTGCATCTGGTTAACGTTCGCCTATGACAACTTCACGGCCGTTCCAGCGTTCGAGGTGTCACCAGTGCATCGGATGGTTGCGTTGCCGCAAGTGCGCCTGACTCTTGCAGACGGTTCCTTGGTGGAACTCGGGCCGGTTCTGGCCAAGGCGGGCGAGGGCACCATCTACACGGTCAACAGTCGACCGAATCTGGTGGCGAAAATATTTCATACTGACCTACCTGACCTGGCTGAGAAGGCGGCGAAGGTATCGGCGATGGTGGGCGCTGTGCCACAGGGTGCAGTGCAAGACGACGGATTCGTTGTACTCGCCTGGCCGCAATACGTCTTGTTTCAGGGCCGGACAGCGGTCGGGTTCGTGATGCCCCGCATCGATACCGCCCAGGCCGTCGAAATTCACTCGTTGAGCAATCCCTCGAACCGAGCCAACCCGCTGCCCTCTGCGCCGCAATGGACTGCGGGGGCGACATGGGCGCACCTGCTGACAGCCGCCGCGAATCTGTGTCTTGCGGTCGACGTGGTGCACCATATCGACGCTGTGATCGGCGATTTTCAGGAACGCAACATATTGGTCGCCAATACCGTTCGCGTCACTCTCGTGGACTGCGATTCAATGCAGTTCACCGATGACACCCGACGGCAGTTTCTCTCTCCTCTCGGGCGGCCGGAATTCACGGCGCCGGAGTTGGCCAAGGCAGACCTGCGAACTACTGCTCGTAACAAGACTTCTGATCTCTTCGCCTTGGCAGTGCATATCCACCTGCTGATCATGGCGGGAAACCATCCGTTCATGCGCGGCGTCTGGAGCGGGGTGGGTGAACAACCCGACGCGCTCACCTTGGCATCGCGCGGAAACTGGGCAGGCGGCCCCGGTTCGGCACTTCGCACTCATCCGCTGGCGCCACCGATCAGCTTTCTTCCCAACGACATTCAGTCACTCTTTGCACGGTGCTTCACCGACGGTGCTGAGGATCCGAATGCGCGTCCCTCGGCCGACGAGTGGCGGCAGGCACTGTCCCGGATCCAGATCATCAGTTGCCACCGCGATCCTCGGCATCAGATCCCCGCAGGCACCGACGAATGCCCCTGGTGTGCGATCGATTCCATGCGAAAGGAGCGGAAGGCATCGGCATTCGCTCCTGCCCAGAAAGCTTTGCCGCCGCTCGGACATCAGCCTCAACCACCCCCGACATGGGATCCCGCCCCACCCCCGGCATGGCCGCCGGGCCCCGCTCACGTCGCTAGCGGCAGCCGAACCATCCTGTGGGTGTTGGCAGCGTTGGTGTGTGTCGGCCTCATCGTGGCGGTCGGTGTGACACTGACGTCCAGCGAGGACTCCACGACGTCGGGGCAGCGCAAGGGCGACAGCACTGCGCAGGTGACACTTCCACCGCAAACCTTCGTCATAAACCCAACTCCGATCTCACCGACCTCGCCACCTCCCTCGTCGTGGTCTGCCGTCGTCGTCGGCACGTGTGACGAAGGTGGTTCCTGTGGGGTGAAACAACGCGACGCGCCGTTCACCGCCGCTCCCCGACTGGTCCCCGATGATCTGCAGGACGGCATGACTGTCACCGTGGTGTGTGTTACCTCCGGCGATACCCGCAGCAGCGAAGGCCATGGCTCGAGCAACCTTTGGTTCGGACTGAACAACGGCGCATTCGTGAATTCGGTTTATTTGAATATCTCGACAACGGGCATTCCATCGTGCTGACCGAAACCCTCGCAGGCCTTATGGTCCTTCTCGGCATATGGTCCGTGGTGCTTACGGCATGCGGCACGGATCAGCCGCACACGGCGGACGCATCCACTCCCGTGTCTGTCGAGACAACGACGTCGATGCCGGCGCCGACCATGCAATTGGGTGCACCCGTCGATGCCGCCGGCTGGGAAATTGTCGCCACCACGGTGGAGGGCCGGCCCATCCGAGCGCGGACCTTCGGCACGGGGCCACGAAAAGTTCTGTTCATCGGGGGGATTCACGGCGACGAACCCGAAGGCGCCGACACGACCACCGAGCTGCCCTCGGCTTTCGACGCTGCGGGCCTGGCCGACGCCGTCACGCTGACCATCCTTGAAGACGCCAACCCTGACGGCCGTGCTGCCCATACTCGCGGCAACGCCAATGGCGTTGATATCAACCGGAATTTCCCGGCGTCGAACTTCGATAGCACCAACCCGTCGAATGGCGGCCAGCCCTTGAGTCAGCCCGAATCCCGCGCCGTGGTCGACCTGGTAGACCGTGTTCATCCTGATCTGGTGCTGGTGGCGCACTCGTGGGCCGGACGCCAATTTATCAACTTCGACGGTCCGGCGCGTGAGATCGCGGACCGATTCGCGGCAACCAGCGGCCTGGAGGTGGAGGCGTCGACCGATTTTGCCCCGACACCAGGGTCACTTGGTTCCTATGTCGGACGCGATCGCGGCATTCCCGTTCTGACCATCGAGGTCCTGAAAGGCACCGATCAGAAAGCGTTGTGGGACAAGCTCCGTGCGGCGTTGATTCAAGCGATCGGCGGCTAATCGGCATCGTGAGACGGGTCCGGCCGTCACAGGTTAGGCGCCCCCAGCGTCGCACGTCAGAACCCCACACCACATGATCGTTTGGCTTGACGGCCGCGAGGGGCGCCCCTGCACCAGAAGGGTTTAGTTGGGTGGCCTGTTTCACGCCAGCTTGGCCTCACATGCGCGGACGCTCGGCGGTCACCAAATTCATATCATCGGTTGACAGCGAACTGGCGCCGGGCGGCGTCGCCTGTGCCACGATGCTTCAATGCAGGCGCCATGCACTGGCAATAGCCGTCGTGCGACGTTCAAACGCCGCGTCACACACACCATTGGCGTCCAGCCATTAGCTCGACCGCCGTGCGGTGGGAGTGCCCGATGAGATTCAACCCGCCACCGACTTGGCCGCTGCCGCCGGGATGGCAACCGAACGCGGATTGGGCACCGGATCCGTCGTGGCCACCTGCACCCCCCGGGTGGCAGTTCTGGATCGAGGACACCGAATCACGTTACTCAGCAGCCGCATTCGCATCGTCCGAGGGAGAAGATCCCCGCGCATCGCGGGTACCGTGGGTCGTGGCGGGTATCTCCTCGACGGCCGTCGTCGCCCTCGTCGTTGCTCTCGTCGTAGTTCTGCACCAGGGCGGCAGCGACGGCGATACGAATCCGAAACAAGCAGCCGGCGCACCCCAGGGCCTCGGCCTCACGTCGATCATCAACCTGGGTCAGAAACCCAATTTCATCGGAATCGACGCAGACATGCTCTACCTCGCCACCGACAGCGGTTTGGTGATCGTGGACCCGAAGGACACGGCATCAAAGCGTAGTTTCTCGGTGCCGACCAACTTCGGTAGCAGCGTCGCCTTCGACGCGCAGGCGCACAGCGCTTGGGTCAGCAGCAACGACCGCTACAACCACCCGCAAAACAGGCAGCTCTCCATCGTCGACATCGAGAGCGGCATCGTCGACACCGAGACCCTTCCGTATTCGGTGCTCTCGGTGGCCATCGACCCCGACCTTCGACGGGTGTACGCAATCAACCGACCGGACAATCAGGAGAACACCCCCGATACGGGACACGGCTGGGTTACAGTCTTCGATGCAGACACGCACCGCGAGATCACCACGGTGGAGTTGTCATTCCCGGCCTACTACATGGCGATAGACCCCAAGTCTCACACAGCGCTCGTCGCCGGGTGGATGGGCGTTACGCTGCTTTCCACAGACACACTGACCGAACACGACCCCGGCATCGACGTCAGGTCGAGCAGCGTCGCGGCCGCAGTCGATCCCAACACGCACACCGGTTATGTCGCATCGTCGAAAACCCTGTTCACCATCGATGTCGTCGATGGGAATGTGCGATCAGAGGAGCGTTTCCCGGCCGACCCCGGACCCGGCCAGTTCGCGGTCGATCCATCAGGAGGGTTGATCGCGATGGATAGCGGCGAACTCCTGGTCATCGATCCGGTGTCCTGCCAGATTCTCGCGTCGACAAAACTGGGCGACGACTGGGTCCAAATGGCCGTCGATGGCTCAACCGGGACAATCTACGCAACCGACTACGCGCAGGATTCGGTACGCGTCGTCGCACGCTCCTAGCCGAAGTCAATCCAGCGCGTGAGATCGCGGACCGGTTCGCGGCGACAGCGGTCTTTAGGTATCAGAAAGCACTGTGGGACAAGCTTCGTGCGGCGTTGATACAAGCGATCGGCGGCTAACCACCGTCGTTAGACGGGTTGGTGAGTGATCGGCCCGATCGTCCGGGACACACGTACCCGGTGCAGCTATGATGCGCCCATGGGGCGGTGGTGGGTGTTTGTTGGCGTGATTTGCGTCCTGTCACTGACGGGGTGCATGACCGGGCGGCAGATGACGTTTCCCGCACGGCCCGCTGCTCCGACTCCGGCACCATCCTCGGTCGCCACGGTGCTGATCTTGGATGGATCAGGGTCCATGAGTCAAGCCGATGCCCCAGGCACTCGCATCGACGCAGCGAAAAACGCTGCCCGAGGGCTGATCACCGCGCTACCCGACGCCTCCACCATCGCACTCCAAACTTACGGCACCACAACGGGATCCGCTCCAGAAGACAAATTGGCCAGCTGCCGCGACGTCATCACCCTCATCCCGCTCGGGCCACTCGACCGTGCCACCATGATCGCCGCCGTGGATCGCATCACCCCGTCGGGCTACACGCCGATCAGCCTGGCCCTTCAGGGTGCCGCAGACCAACTCCCCCTCGACGGCACGCCCCAAGCCATCGTGCTGGTCTCCGACGGAGAAGAAACATGCGACGCAATACCGTGTGACACCGCCGCCCAACTGGAGCAGACTCATCCGGGATTGACCATTTCCACCGTCGGCTTCAAAGTCGACGGCCCGGCAGCCGAACAGCTGCGCTGCATCGCTGAGACCACCGGCGGCGTATTCATCCAAGCTGCCAACGCCGACCAACTCGCCGCCCGCCTGCTGGCGACCCAGAACATCGACCAAGCCAATACCTCGTTGTCCTCCACTGGTCTCGGCGGCGTCGACCTCGGTACCTCCATCGGCGACATACGCGCCAAACACTCCGACTTTCCCGGTGTCTCGGGTAATGATTCAGTCACCGTCGTCTGGCGCGACTGCGACTTCACCTTCACCGACGGCACACTCGAATCCATCCGTCCACACAACGGTGGCCGCACCGTCGACGGCATCACCGTTGGATCGCCCGTCGGCGATGCCACCCAACTCTACGGCGAACCAACTGAAGCCGAAATCGACGGCCAGACTGGCACACTCACTTTCACCGCCGATGCCAAAGCTGCCACCGCCTATAAGATGACCGTTAACGGCTACTCCAGATCCGGCGACAAATCCGCAGGCAGCATCACGACCATCACGCTGTGCCGATGCGGCCCGCACGCGAACTCGAATCCGACCAGACCATCCGGGGTAGACGACAACACCATCCTCAACATGACCTTTCCCGTCGGCGTGTGCGGAGACAGTTCTAGTAGTTGGCACAACACCGCACCCATCACCGTGAGGGACGGGGAAGGTGAGGCACGGACCTCATCCGGTGATTTCGCCGGCGCGTCCATCACCAGCACGGCACTGTCCGGATGGCTCGACGCTGACGGAGACGGCACTGAGGACGCAGTGGTGACGTTCCATTGCATCGGCTCTCCGATCGACATGTGTTGCGCGGGACGTTCCTCGAATCTGGACTTTGTGGGCGTATTCGACTTTTCGACGCCGACCTCGCCAAGGCAGATAGGCGCAACCATCATGCCGGGCGAATCACCGGTCCGCGGAGAAAGCTATGGCGAATCGCGCTACATCGATCAGGTGCGCGTTGACGGCTCGGCGATCATCACCGACGAAAAGCTGATATATGCCGATACCAGTGGAGCAACCGCTGACCTCGGCTACTCGCCATACGCGACGATCGAAGTCACGCATCGGTTCACCAACGGTCAGTGGAGCTCAACCGAGACCGCCGTCCGCTAGACCCCAGTCAAGGGTCGACACATCAGAGATTCTGCAAGCACAACACAATGTTTGGCGGGTGTCGCTGCGGGCCCAACCTCCGCCATAGGCGCCGGTGTCAAAGCCTCTCATGGTGACCTTGCCAGCTGCATCGGCAGCGCCACAATCCGTCAGACTGGACCGCCTCGGCGGGCGACGACGCGGTCATCGCGCTCACCTTGATTCGCTTGGCTTCCAGAGCATTGAGGTCGGCGTGAAACATCTTGGCGGCCCAGTCCCTACGATCGCCGATTGCGTAGACGGCGCCTTCGCCAGCGGGTGCCAGCACGGGCCCCAAAGGCACTTCCAACCCGTCGGCCAAGTGCACTATTGACGCCAACTCACTCCCCCCACGCCAGTCGACAGTCGTCATGGCGGAATACTCCCACACGGGCCGCCAGCCGGACGGTCAGGAATCCGGCCGGCACCACCGCGTCGGAGTTTCGTAGCCGGTTGGGGTGCCGGGCGGTGGGATATCGAACCCGATTCCGTTCTGCACTGTCAACCGTTCGACGAATACCCATTTCAGTCATGTGGTGTGACTATGTCGAGCCACGCCCACTGGCAAATCAGCGCGCGCGAAAGGAAAAGCTGCAACCATGAACGCGGTCAGTGCCCGAGTAATTGTCGGGTGGCAGAATGCTACGGGGGTATGCGGTGACGTCGATGGTGCGTGTCGATGACGGCTCGACGGCAACGCTGGGTGCGGTGCTGGCACGTGCCGGCGAGGGCACCATCTACGAAGTAGTTGGCAGATCTGACTGGGTCGCGAAGATCTTTCACCCCGATCTGAAAGACCTGGCCGCAAAGACGAACAAGGTCACGGCCATGGTGGCAGCGCCACCGGAGAACACGATGCAGGCCGACGGGTTCGTGGTGCTCACCTGGCCGCTGCACGTGATCGCGGGCGACGGCACCGCCGGCTACATCATGGCCCGCGTCGATACCTCCAACGCCGTTGAGATCCACTCCGTCAGCAATCCATCCGGCAGGATGAATCCGCTGCCCTCAGCGCCGCAGTGGACGCCACACATCACCTGGCATCACCTGGTGAGCGTGGCAGCCAATCTGTGTCTGGCGGTGGAGACCGTGCACAAGGTCGATGCCGTGATCGGCGACTTTCAAGAGCGCAACATTTTGGTCAACGACACCACGCGGGTCACGCTGGTGGACTGCGACTCGATGCAGTTCACCTCCGATCGAGGTGAGCAATTCCTCTGCGCGGTGGGGCGCCCGGAGTTCACTGCCCCCGAACTTGCCGGGCTCAATTTCTCCGTCACCGCGCGACGGAAGCCGTCGGATCTATTTGCACTGGCGGTGCATATCCATCAGCTGCTGGTGGGGGGCAACCATCCGTTCCAGCGCGGCAGCTGGACCGGGGGCGGTGAGCAGCCAGATGCGTTGACGCTGGCCAAGTCCGGGCAATGGGCTGGTGGTCCTGGGTCAGCGTTGCACACGCATCCGCTCGCACCGCCGATCGACTTCCTGCCACACCAGCTGCAATCCCTCTTCGTTCGGGCTTTCACCAACGGTGCCACCAATCCTGACGCCCGGCCGAGCGCTGCTGAATGGCGTAGGGAATTGCACGCGGTCCGGGTAACCAGTTGCGCACGCGGGCATCAGATCCCGATCGAGGCAGATTGCTGCCCGTGGTGCACCATCGATGACGAACGAACCACCCGACGTAGTCGGCCCGTGCCCGATGCTCCGCTAGCTCAAGCGGTCTACCCGATTGACCCGCGAATGGTGACCGCACCGCCTTCACCTCAATACTCCGGGTACCACCGCCCTACAACAGGTTTCATAGCGAAGCCCGCCACAAGCCCCGGTTCCGGAAATGGTCGGGTCCTGATCGCCACCGTCGGAATCGCGCTCGCTCTGATCATCGGCATCATCGTCATCGCTACCAATAGCGGTGGCAGCAGCACGACAGCATCCGACGGCATAACCACCACCTCATCATCTGACGACAATTCCGGCGGTGTCGGGGTCACCACCACGACCACCACCACCACGCCCCCTCCGCCGCCACCTCCAGACGCGTCGCGCGTTGCCCTCAGGGTGAGCGCACCGATCACGCGGCCGCCCTGCGATGGTCTGGGAATCGTAGTGTTACGCAACGCAGTAACGCCCGGGAACTACGAATCGGAAATCCAGCGCGGACTGGACAGTTTTCCCGGCGCATCCTATCTGCGTACCGATCACTCTTGCCCTTCCCTACGCCAGGTCAGCGACGAGGGCACCCCGATCTACACAGTGTACCGACCAGCGGGCCGCACTCCCCGAGAAGTCTGTGCTGCCGTTCACCAGGCCGGCGGAGATGCCTACGGGAAATGGCTGGATATGACGACCGACCCGAAGTTCATACTTCCGTGCTGATCCACCGCCACGCGAGGTCAACCCGTCCCCCATGTAATCCGAACATCTGAATTGCGCGGCGGTCACGCTCCTGGGTATCCGCACCGGGTTCACAGCCTTAAACTTCGAAGCCAAGCCAAGTCACTCGCCTCCAGAAGGATTGCGACAGTGGATAACCCGCACCATGGCAGCGCCGACGAATTCGACGCCCTAGGTCGCGTACCGGACCCCACACTTCGCCCGTCGCGATTCGGCGCCGGATACACCGTCGGCCAGCCCGCACAGGAGTACCCGACTGTCAGCCAGCCCCCGCTCGCGGCACCGGAATACGCCGCGCCAACAGACGGTTCGGCATGGGGGTCACCCACACCCTCGGGCCCACCGGCGTTTGACACGGCCCATCCTCTTGGGCCCTATTACGGTGTCCCATCCCCGCTGCCTACTGCAGGACGAAAGTACGACGGAGCCTTGGTTGTTGGTGTGATGGCCGCTGCCCTGGTACTTGCGCTCGGCAGCTTCCTTGCCGGTCGGTACACAGCTCCGAAGACACCCGACCACACGGCGATCGACACCACGGGGCCGACAAGCGTGGGTGGATCCACGACTCCCAAGGCACCCGATTCCAGCGGGATTACCGTGACCGACCCGGGGTCCGATTCTGTTCCGCACGCCGTCGACGGGCAGGTGCACGGGCCCAGCGAAATCGTCAGTCAGTCGATCCGTTCCGATGACGGACTGCTGGTGATCACCATGGAGTTCAGCCCAGCCACCCCGATGAATCTCATCTCGACCGGCTTCCGCATCCGACTCGACCCGGATACCGTGCCGACTTGCAAAGACAGCGTTCTGGATTCGTGGGACTGGTCAGTTGACTACGACACCGGCGGAATCGAAATTTCTAAGCACACTGCCGACTGCGAGAACCAGTTCCAGATGACATCGCTCACCGGCTCATCGGATATCACCGGTTCCACTCTGGAAATCAAGGTCAGCGAGGACAGCCTCGGCATCAGCCCCGACCAACGGATCACGATACGGAGTTGCGTCAGCACTCGAATCGATTCCAGTCACACGACCTTCATCCAGGACTGGGCGCCGGACAGCCCCAGTGGGACGACGGGCGAAATCTGAAAGTCGGCAACTACAGCCGCCCGCTATGACAGCGGGGGCTGTGTCCCGTTCACGATCGACTCAACGATGGCATCCGCCTCAGGGCCACAGACCTTCTGCAGGTCAATGCCACCTGTCGCAATCAGGTCATTGACGCGTTGTTTGAGATCACCTGAGGTGACGTGGCTGTAGAGATCCGTGCCAGGGCAAGCGGTGTCGTGGGAGTTGTCCCGATGGCCATCCAGCGCCTCGGGCGAGACGCCGTACTTCTGAGATGCCCAGGCGAAAGCTTTTGCAGCGCCGTTGAGTTGGGCCTCAGTGACCTGCTCCTCATCGAAGTTTCCTTCGCACACAACCAGGAAGTGCCCGGCCGGGTCGTAGCTCGTCGCGGTGTCTCCGGCGAACTCGGGGTCACGCAACTCATAGATGTTGCCGTTGCGATCCACGCTCACGTGGTAGGCGATGTCGAACCAGCCGCGCTGATTCTGGTGAAAGGATTGGTGCTGACGCAACCGCGCCGGGGCGTTGCTGTTGTCCCCCAACATCACTGCGGTGTGGTGAATCGTCAGCCGGGTGATCGGGGCGTTCAGACGGTGCTCGCCGGGCAGCGGGGCCAGCGCACCCCAGGATTCCCGGCAGAGCATGGTCGCCGGGGTTGCGGTCGGCGGTGGCACCGGCGCCACGCTGGCTTCAGTTGCAGGAGTTGGTGTCGCAGGGGCAGCTGGGGGTTTCTCCAGTTTCTCGCCGGTAGCTTCTCCGCTACCAGTGGAGCACGCACTCGCTACCGCCCCCAACCCCGCGGCACCGGCAAGCCACAGCGCACCTCTGCGGCTGAAGTGTTTCGGTTGCCCACCGGTCGGCTCGGACGCGTTCATGTTGGCAACCCTACTGGCCAATTGCGGGCCGCGTGCCGACTCCGCAGCACCAGAACACGTCTTTCAACGTTCGGGCGACTGAGGTGTCTGCCCCGACCCGGTATAGGTAGTGCCAGCCCCAAACCGATTCGTCGATTCCTCAAGCAGGCGATTGATTTTGGGCCTTCGGTCAGCGCGACCGCCACCCTCTTGCGGGGTAGCGGACTCAGTTTCGCGGACGACTTTCGGCGCTGCAGCTACTGGCGTCGTCCTCGGATCGGCTGTCGGCGGCGTCCAGCCGACCTTCTCTGGGGCCAACCGCAGGGTCCCCGAGTCGACGGCCGGTGCACTGATCGCGATGTTCTCACGGGGCGGCTCAACCTCCTGGGCTGGGACGCTGACCCGCGCTGACCGACTGGACCTACCCCGCTGCAACACGAATACCACAATTACCACCACCGCCAAAGCGAGCCAGCACATCACCACGTCGAACACCCCGGTGAGCTGTTGCGCCAACGTGTTTCCGTATACCGCATCGGTGAGCCCCTCCGGGGCAGCGGCATACAGGATCCGGGGCGCCAAGCCGACCCCCACGGCAACGCGGCATATCGTCAGTGCAAGAAGCACACCGGCGGCTGCCGACAGAACTACTGGTTGCAACGCAGTCCCATTGACATGGAACCGAATCCAGAGCGCGGCTGCGGCCGCGACTGCGTCGAACGTCAGCAACGCGACACTGTCGTATGTGGAAAACGGCATATGGAGGCTCGCCGCGACAATCACGTCGAACACCCGCAGCAGCGCTGACCCGACGCACCAGACTGCGATGAGCCCCAAGCACTTTCGCACCGCGTCGCGCCAGTCGGCAACGTCGGGTAACACCGCAGACGCCGCCCGCAGCGCCCACGCCCCGACAATGGCCGCAGCAGCCACCCAGGCCGCATATCCCTCGAAACCGACTGCGGCGGTGGACGTTGTCTGCGCGATGCCGTGAAAGCCGTCGATATCGCGACCGATCGGGAGTAGCCAGGTCAGGACAGTGCCGAGCAGTGTGGCAGCACCCAGCGCGACAGTGGCCAGCCGCGCCGACAGCCGATCCGCCACCAACCACCGCAGCCCCACCAGCACCGCCACCCAAGCGACAGCGCCGTAGACGAATGTCGTCGCAATCACCGCGATGTTGGGCCCGCTGTAAATTCCGTCAAGTAGTGCGGCGAACGGAAACCTGTTCCGCCAGTACAGGTTGGCCAGCACAGCAACGGAAGCCAGAGCTGCGGCGGCGATACCGATGAAACGGGGCATACCGGGCCATCGGCCGGGGGCGGTGCCCAGCGGTGGTTGCGCCGCGAGCAGCGCACCGGCCAGGCCTACGAGCAGCCCCGGCCCAATTCCGGGCGGCACATCACCCGTGCCGCCGAACCTCAGCACCTGGATATAGGCGAACACCACAAACCCTGCCACCACCAGCAAATAAGGTGCGCTCAGAATCAGTCGAATCCGGGCCGGCCCCCCAGAGGGCGGCGAAGCCGAGCGCTTCCCACGTTGGAACAATCGCGTGGCCCCCAACGCGACCCACGACGACAGCGTGGCGATGCCCAGAATCCCAAACAGCAACGAACTGCTGCCTGGCACGCCGAGACCGAACCAAAGATTCCACGGCAACAGCACCGCCACAGCCAACAACACGGCAGCGACCACGTCCCGGCCTGCGTTCCATCGAACTTCGCTCGTTGGAACCGCTGGCCGTTCGGTCTGCGCGTTGCTCACTGGTTGCCCCCTGAAGTCCGGTTTCGAACTGCGCCAGTCTCCTTTTGCTGCGCCCAGTTAACACCACAACGCACACTACGTCGCCGGCCTGGCGGAAAATATCGTCTGCTCGACCGACGGGGAACCATTTGGCGAATGCCGCGCTCGCATTGACTGAGCAGAATGGATTGTGCCACTGCCTTATCCCTCGATATCGCCGAGATAGTGGCGCGTCACGGGACCGGGGCCGGTGGCCCGGTGGGCCGGTACATGCCGATCTGTGTCCCAGTAACAAAGAGCAGACCCCGGTCGGTAGCTTTGAGAACGAGGAAGTCGTTGTCAGATACCTTCGGGATGAACGTCGACCACAGCATCTGTCCGTCAGTCAACGACCGTGCGCGGATCTCGGCCTTGGATGCGGAAATCAGGTTGCGTCCGTCGGTGAACGCGTCAGAGCCAACCGCTGCCGGGGACTCGTTCCACAACTCCGAACCGTCGACGAGCGCACCGGCATGAAGTGCGTCGGCCACGCCATCCTCATACAGCAGCGTGTCCCCGATCACCGCTGTCATCAACGAGTTGGTCGGCCAACGCTTTTGACGCCATAGCCTCTCACCCGTCTTTGCATCCAGACCGACACCGCTCGCGGTGACCAGAACGCTCGGTGGGCTGACCCGTACGTCCAGTGGGGGATCCACCAACCGCTCGTCGGTGGTGAACAACAACGTCCCGGCACCGTCGGCCACCTCGGTGGGCCAGTTGTCAAGATCCCCGTTCGCAATGCATCGTCGGGCGGTGACAGTGGGCCCGCCGAGCACCGACACCTCTGACACCGGGTGATCGAAAATCGGCGACCCATCGGATGCGTGCAGTGCGATGTACTCCCCACCGCCCTGAAATCCGTACACGATCCCCTCCCGCACGCGCAGGTCGTAGGAGTCGCCGCTGCCGTGGCTTTCGCACGCTCCGCCAGGAATGCTGACCTGCCAGCCGGAGGTCGGATCCGCAGCTGTGCCTTTTGCCACGACCAGCCCCTCCGGCTCGCGGTATCCCGCCGTGTAAAGGTTTTTGCCATCGCTGGCCAGCATGTTGAGGTAGAACGGCACTGAGGCAGTGGATCTCACCGCGCCGGTGTTGATATCGATGAACTCCAGTTGACTGGTGCGACCGTAATTCTCGGAATTCTTGCACGCAAGCACATCACCAAAGAGGTCACCGGCGCACCCGTCGCTTGCATTGGACGGCGTGGCCCATTCGACGCGCCCATCGGACTGGCTGATCGATATCCGCTGAGCGTCTTCCGGCGAGCTTCGGTCGGGTACCGCTTGGATGATGACGTGGTTCCCGACGACGATGGCTCCGGTCGAACCGTAATAGGCGGCCCCGTACAACGGAGTGACAAACGCCGGCTCCGCCCCCGCCGTGAGATCCTCGGCCTCGATTGACCACTCGATTTTCGGTGCGGTGGGATAGGTGGCCGGCAGCATGCCCTCCGGGCGGGCGACTGACTGCAAATCATCCTTGCTCAGCCAGGACACCACCGCGACCGTCCCCACGGTCAGCGCCACCACGAGCGTCGCCGCACCTGCGATGAGCGCCCATTTGCGGCGGCCGGGGGCACCGGGTTCACGGTGCGGCCCCCAAGGCTGCTTGGTCTCCTCGATGGGCGCGAAGTACTCGACCCAAAATTGCCAGCCTGCCGGGGCCGGCGGCCAAGACGGGTCCGGCTCCCAGTCCGGTGGCGGGGTCCAGCCCCGTAGCACGGGCCACATAGGCGGCGGATTAAAGAATGGACCTGACATCGGTTCGCCTTTGCGGCAACCCTTTCTGATGGGCGACGGACAATTGCCGTCTCGCATTGACCCACTGACGCTTGAACGCGATTGTGACACGAACCCGCATCGCACGGCGGGTTAACCGGTGGCCCGCCATTCGGCAATGAACGCCAGCGCCGTTTCCAAGCCGAAGTTCATACGTTTGACCGACTCCGAATGCAACTCCCCACCCTTTGCAGGTTGCAGGTTCAGTGCAGGTGATCGGTGCGCGAGTGAGAAGATCACCCCGTCAACTTCAACAAGCGCGAAAGAGGTTCGCTGGTGACCGAGTCGCGATGGGCGGTCGAACTCAACGACACGAATCCCGACCCGAGAGTTGCCTGTGTGGCGCTGGTCGATGTGTCTGGGTCGATGGAAGGTGAACCCATCACCGCCCTCGAGCGCGGCTTTGCCGCATTCACCCACTATCTACAGAACGAGACCCTGGCCGCCAAGCGGGTCGAGGTGGCCGTGGTCACCTTCGGCACCGTTGCCTCCGTGCTGGTGCCGATGCAGGAGGCACGCAGCCTGCGACCCGTCCACTTCCCCACTGGGGGCACCACCAATATCGCTGCCGGAATCCATCTGGCACTGGACATCATCGAAGACCGCAAACACGCCTATAAGGCGGCCGGCCTGCAGTACTACCGGCCGTGGATCCTGGTGCTCACCGACGGCAAGGCCAACATCGACGGTTTCGACGCTGCCGTCGCGCGACTCACCCGGGCCGAAACAGAACGTGGTGTCACCGTTTTCTCGGTTGGGGTCGGACCCCGCGTCAACTACGAGCAGTTGGGCCGATTGTCGTTGCAGCGAAGTCCAGCGCCACTGGACGGACTCAAGTTTGAGGCTCTGTTCGAATGGCTGTCGGCGTCGTTGACCAATGTGTCGAACTCCTCTGAGCACGCACTCAGCGACGAAGGTTTGGGCACACTGGCCGATCGCATACCGCTGCCACCGATAGTCGGTTGGACCACCGCGTGACTGCCGCCTTGTGGTTGCCTTCGGGCGAAGCGCTGCACTTGGGTGAACCGCTGGCCGGGGCCACCGGTGAGGGCACTGTCTATGGCGTCGCAGGTCGACCTGATCTGGCCGCCAAGGTATTTCACACCGGGCTCAAAGGACTGGCCGACAAGCTCGACAAGGTCGCCGCAATGACGGGTTCGACGCCACCCGGCGCAGTCCAACCCGACGGATTGATCGTCCTGGCCTGGCCCCAACATCTGCTGACCGACGGCTCCGGGCCTGTCGGCTTTGTCATGCCGCGGATCGACACCACCACCGCGGTGGAATTGCACACAGTGTGCAATCCGTCCAACCGGGCCGACCCCATGCCGTCGGAACCGCAGTGGACTCGACGTGCGACGTGGGGGCATCTGGTCAACGTGGCCGCCAATCTCTGTCTGGCGGTCGAGGCGGTACATCGTGTGGAAGCGGTAATCGGCGACTTCCAGGAACGCAACATTCTGGTTTCCGACACCACACAGGTAACGCTCGTCGACTGTGACTCAATGCAATTCACCGATGTCACCGGCAGACGCTTTCTATGCCCGGTTGGCCGGCCCGAGTTCACCGCCCCCGAACTGATCGGGCTGAACCTGCGTCAGCAGCCCAGGGAAAAGACATCCGACCTGTTCGCCCTCGCCATACACATCCATCAACTGCTCATGGCGGGTAACCATCCCTTTCTGCGGGGCCAGTGGATCGGAACCGGTGAGCGACCGGAGGCTCTGACCCTCGCGAGTTCCGGCGACTGGGCCGGCGGCCCGAACTCGAGCCTTCGCACGCACCCGGCGGCCCCTCCGGTGACATTCCTTCCGACCGAAATGCAGCAGTTCTTCGTTCGAGCCTTCACCGAGGGGGCCACGGATCCGACTGCCCGACCGACCGCCACCGAGTGGCGCACTGCGCTGATGCGCATCCGGTTGCTCACCTGCCCCCGCGGAACACACCAGATTCCCACGGGCTGCGCAGCCTGTCCGTGGTGCGGTATCGACGATGAGCGCGCCGCCCGACGTCAGCGTCAGGCGTGGGGACAACCAGCAAGTGCCCCCATTCCGCTGGCTTCGGTTGCGGCGACGCCGGTGTCGCGCTCCTGGCGCCAACCGTCTGTCGCACCGAAATCCCAGCCGGACACCATCTTCGGTCTCAGCACCCGCGCCTATCTCACTACCCTAGCGATCATCGTGGTCGTGGTGGTGGCACTTGCCTCGTTCATCGTGTGGGGGGTGCTGAGTGGGACTTTGACCTTCGGCGCGCTCGGCGCGACGTAGTCGCCACCCGCTCACCCGCTTGGCGGGACATTCATCGCCACCGGATCAGGTGTCCAGCCAGTCGGATCCGCACCGATACTGATCGTGCCACCAGCAGCACGGGTTTCGACTTCTCCGCTCGACAGATCACGCAGCGCGAACTCCGCAACAGCGGACTGCGCTGTCCCGCCGCTGGCGTATGCCACGGCGATAACGTTCTGGGGCAAGAACTTTGGCCAGCGCTTACCCTGAACGTCAAGGTCGGCGAAGTTCATGTTGGCCGGCGGTGCGAGCGGATCACCGGTGGCGCAGTGCACCCGGGGCACGCCCGCCTGATCGATCAGCACCGCAGTACCCGCCTGGAGAACGGCCTGCGCCGGCACGGCGCGACCGTCGACGAAGGCTGATGACGTCACCCAGGTGTCGGCGATCAACGCGACCGGTGTCAACGTGTTGAGGTAATACGGAATCTTCTGCGGAGCAATGCTGATCGCCCGCGCCCACGACCGGGATCGCTCGGGGTGGACATCGAGGTAGTTGGCGACTTCCGGGACATCACAGACCGCGGTCTTACCGACGGTTCCGTAAAGACCTTGCTGGGTGCCAGGGACCAACCGTGCACCGCGCCCGGCAGATGCCGGCAGTTGCGACGTGAAAGAGTCGACATCCCCAGCGACGGAATCGGCGATATCGATGGGCGCCACCACAACCGACGGCATAAACGGGTCAGCACCCGCGACATTGGCCGCTTCCAGCTCGACACGGGGACCGTCGCCGTCATCGTCAACGCCGAACACCCCTGCGTGTTTGGCGATGACGACGGCGATCAGCGTAAGGAGTACCAACCCGGTGAGCGCCGTAGCGGCGATGGTGAGCGCTCGGCCCGCGACGGGGTCGGTGATATCCGGCGGGTTCGGGTCTACCCATCCGGCGCCAGCGTCATTCGATGACAACGGGGACCGTGCCCTCGAATGTCTGCATGTTCTCCTTCACCTCTGTGAAGCGACCGTCGTTCGGACCATCGAATGCCTGCGCAGCACCAGGATAGCAATTCCATAAACGTAGGACCGAGCTATCGACTTAGGCATCCGACCGGGAGGGTTGGTTTGCGTCGCGACTGTCATACCGGATGACGGGCGAACCGCCCGTCACCACGGTGGTCAGAGTGTATTTGCCTCTGGACGCGATGTTTTGGGGATCCATAGCGCCCCGTTGCTCGCCGTAACTACCCGGACGCCTGCGCCTGCTCCTGAGCGTTGCGCTTGGCGTTCTGCGATGCCGTTTGCAGTGCGTCGATGACCTGCTTGAGCTGGCTCACGTACTGGCCCTCCCAGTCCGAACGGAACTGATTGGCGTCATTGCCCTTCCATTCGACTGAATTGATGGCCGAAGTGAGCTGTGAGACGACGTTCTGGATATCGTTCGCCTTGTTGTTGAGTTGAGCAGACAGCTGATTCAGCTGTTCGACGTCTGCACCTACCATTGCCATGATGTACCTACTTTCGCTGTGTAACTGTTAATTTCGAGAATTTCAAAAGACCGGTTGCGCGACCTGGACCCACACCCCCTTGCCCTTCTCGATCAATACGCCGCGTCCGGGCGGAAAATCGTGCCGCCGAATGACGCCAATCGGCGTATTCAGCAGCGAGTCTGATTCCATGCCGTTGGGCGCCAGCAATAGTCCCCGGCGAGCTGATTTGAACGGTTGAGCCAGAGTCCACGCCTGACTCCAGGTCGATACCTCCGCCTCCCCGATGACGAATGCCGACGTCCGGGCGAGTGACTTCAGTAGACCGGCGAGGTCATTCTCAGCTTCGGAGTTGGTGAATTCGGTGACTGACTCGATCACAACGGTCAGATTGTCAGCACCCAAGGCAAGTGTCGCGGTCAATCGGCCGACAGACTCCAGCACAGCCTGCCCGCCTACCGCGCTGTGGTTGAACACGCCCTGCTTGGCGATTGCCGAATGCAAAGGCGCCATGTGCACGATCCGTGCGCCCGGGTTGGCCCTGCGCACTGCCTGCGCCAAAGTCACCAGGGCAGTGGTCCGTCCACTTCCAGGCGGGCCGGTGAGCATCAGTAGACCCTGCGGCAGAACACCCACCGGTGCCAATGTCTCGTCGGCCAGACCGATCGACGCTGCATCGCCGACTGTTGCCGGCAGGGAGTCCAGGGCGATGTGCTCCGGAAGTCGCTCGACGGGTTCGGGTGCCGGGAAAGCCTTTTCCCGCATCCGGGCCGCCAGTTCGTTGATTGCCCGTGCCTGTTTCGCCACGTTATCGTTGCCGCCAAATACACCCACCTGCACCTCGCTACCCGCGATGATGCCTCGTCCGGGCGGTGAGTTCACCGACAGGATGTCCGGTGGCTCACCTATCAGCATGTAGTCGTCACCGGAAGCCAGCCGCAGCGTGAGTCGCTGTTGCATCATTGATGACAACGATGTCGACAGTGCGCCGGGGCGGTCGCCGGTCAGCACCACGTGCACGCCAAGGCGCCTTCCGTCACTGACGAGCTGGTTGAACATCGCGAAATACGTGGAATGCCCGATGTGTTCGTATGTCTCACGGAAGGCACCGATACCGTCGATGAGAAGCAGGATTCGGGGCTCGTTGGGGTCGACGCTTCGGTATTCGGTCAAGTTGGACGCGTTGGCGCGGGTGAGTTTTCGCGATCGTTCGTCGATCGTCGCCACCAGGCGCCGCAGCACCCGGCCGATCCGTTCATGGTCATCTCCGTCGATCACCGCGGCCACATTGGGCAAGGATTCCAGCATTTGCAGACTGCCGGAGGAGAAGTCGACACAGTAGATATGGGTAGGTCCGTCCTCGCCCAGTGCAGCGGAGATCGCCACGGTGCGAAGAACCGTGGACTTCCCCGAGCCGCTGGTCCCGATGATCGCAAGGTTGCCCTGGTCCGGGTCATAGGTGGCCGTCGGCTGTTCCTGCTCGTCGGGCAGATCGAGTCGCCCGAGCACGAAATGGCCGGCCGGTGCCGGAATCGACTCCAGCGCGTAGGTGGCCTCAAGGGGAGGCAACCAGGGTTTTCTTGGTGCGATAATGTGCAGCCGGTCGGAGGCGGCCCGGACAGTAGTGACGATCCGCTCGATGTCCGTCGGGCCGGCAGCCGTCCGTGCCCCACCGGAAATCTGGGTGTTCCAGGGCCGGCGACGACCAAACACGAACTCCGAGATATCTATTGGTGCAGCATCGGGCTGGTCGCCGGTCCATCCGCCGACATAGCCGGCCTGGAATGTCGTCAGCCTGCCCGGGCCGGTCTTGGCCACCACGCGGCCAGGCATCTCGGGCGCGAAGTGCGCAGCCATCGGATCACCCACCACATTGACGGAATCATCGATATCGTTGAGCCGTAGGGCAATTCGCAGGTTCGTATTCGCGCGCAGATTGTCCTTGATGACGCCGGCCGGCCGCTGGGTAGCCAAGATCAGGTGCAGGCCCAGTGATCGTCCCCGCTGGGCGACGTCGATCACACCATCGACGAAGTCAGGCACATCGTTGGCCAGGGCAGCGAATTCGTCGACGATGATCACGAGCGCAGGTGGCGCTTCCGGATCGCCGGATTGTTCCAGAGACACCAGATCCTTGGCGCGCTTATGGTTCAGCAGCTTCTCGCGGCGCTTGATCTCAGCACCCAGCGAGTCCAGTGCCCGGCGCACCAGGTGTGGTGACAGGTCAGTCACCAAACCGACGGTATGTGGCAGCTCGGCACACTCGGCGAATGCGGTTCCACCCTTGTAGTCGACGAGCAGGAACGTCAGCCGATCAGGGCTGTGCGCGGTGGCCATGCCCAACATCCACGACTGCAGGAACTCGCTCTTCCCGGAACCGGTGGTGCCACCGACCAGCGCATGCGGACCGTGCTCACGCAAGTCGAGATAGAAATCCTGAAGGCCCGTCGATCCCACCAATGCCCCGAGTGTGGCCGGCTTACTAGCCGGACGTCTCTTCGAACCATCACGGGGCGTGACTGAGTCATTGGAAATCCACAGTCGCGCCACGGCATTGGGATCGGAGGCGATCCCCGTACCTGACAGGCTCAGATAGGACACCGCGCGCGGAAGATCGGTGGCGTCGTCGACGGCGGCTCCGACATCGACGATTGGCGCCAACAGCAGGGCCACCTGCCGCGCATCCACAACATCGATCGCATCACACGCGACCGGGTAACTATGTCTGCCGTAGCGGACCTCGCCGACAGTCGATCCAGATTGCGCATTCTCGATCAGCACGAAGGTGCGGCATGCGGCGGGCAGGCTGGTGATCTGCGTGGCCACCCAAATCACGTACACACCAACAGATGCGCCGCGTTCAGCTAGCCGGGTCAGGCGTGACCGATCGATCGGCGCGGTGTCATCAACCAACACCACCACTGCCGGCAGCGTCAATGGTGCCCGGATCTCGGTGTCGCCGGTATCAGAGGTGATCACCCCGAATGTGGTTGCCTGCCCCGCAGATTCCTCAGTCCGACGCTTGACGAGATCCTCCAAGCGGGACAGCAGGGCGATACCGCCGTTTTCACTGTCGGTCAGATGGTTACCGGACAACGGGCTGTACACCGATCCCGCATGGGGCAGCCACTCCAACCATTCCCACGACGTGCGTGACTGCTGCGACGCGAACGCGGTGATGGTCAATTCAGCAGGTGAATGCAGCGCAATCAGTTGCATGACGATGCCGCGTGCGACACCGTCGACGATGCCGCGAGGACCGCACACACCCAAAGCACCGCACTCACGGAGATCGGCAACTACGGGAACGTCGCTGACTTCGGCGAAACCGTCACGCAGTTCCACCAACTGCTGCAGGTATTTCGGTTCGGCATCGTTGCCCTGGGATAGCTCGATGTGACACCTCGACGGCGCATCGCCCAGACCGATTCGCACCGTGAGGAATTCGGGATTCTCAGGACGGTGCGTCCAAAGCAGCGGACCGAGCCGGTGGATCGCCTCGACCACCTCGCTCAGCGCGGGCGTCTCGCCACGCCGGACCGCCCGTTCCACCTGCTGCGCACTGGTGAGGTCCGCGGCGAGTTGGCGTTGAGCATCAGCGAACCGCTGCACATCGGTGTCGTATTTCTTCTTCGCCTGGTACTTGGTGTCGAAGAACATGCCGAGCATCAGCAGCGGGCTCAAAGCAATGAACACCACCGACAGCAGGCTGCGGGTGACCGCGAACATGGCCAGGCCGAGCAACAGTGGCAGCAGCATGGACACGTATGGAAGGCGCGCCGGTTCTGGTGGTTGCGGTGGTTTCGGTGCGGCGAAGACCTTGTGCTCGAACCGGGCCACCACCCGGGGTGAACGGTTGAATTCGATCGCAACACTGTCTGCTTGAACGGCTCCGGGGCGGACCGTGTGCAGAATTGCCACCGACGTGCCGGCCAGCTGGACCACATCAGCAGATCCAACAACTGCACGCTGGACGGGACGGCCGCCAATCTGCACTGCTGCTGGGCCGGCGAGGTTGGAGATCTCAATGCTCTCTCCGACGCTGATCGCCGCATGGACATCGGCAATCCCGTGATCCTGCAGCTGTACATCGTTGCGGCTGCCCCGTCCGATTACGGAATTGCCAGGTGCCAGAGAGAATTCACGTCCGACATCGGGGCCGTCCAAGACCCGCAGAACGGCAACGGAACGGCCGCGGCGGGACCGGGGCACCCCCGCTGGCGCACTGGCGATACTCACCGTCGAACCCGACCGCATCCCCGATTCGATGAGACTGCGAGCCGGGTCGAGCACCCGGCCCTGTGCAGGGTTGTCGAATGCAGCCTGCTCAAGTTTGAGTGTGAGACTGCCCTGTACCCGCGCCGGCCGGTAGTCCGGGTCGCCGGTCGCCAGTGCCGTTGCGAGATCGGAGACCGACGCGGTGGCGTCGGCGGTAACCGCTACCTGCGCCCGGCTACCGTCATCGCGGCGCAGAATGAACTTGAGTTGCACTACCGCCGCCCCGAGACGTTCACCGGCAGCGGCGCGGCGACCTTGTTCAAACCACGGTCAGGCGACTTTCGAAACACCGGATCCTGTTTTTTCCCAAGCGGATTCGCACCCTGGACCACATCGATCGTGGTCGCCCCGACAAGCCTGTCATGTAACCCGTCGCGCGGTACAGCACTGAGCACCACCGGCAACGCAGCCGCACCCACGGTCGCCCCGAAGAGTCCCCCACGGGTGACACAGGCGGCCAGACCAAGCGGCTTAAAATCCGTCACACTCACCAGCCGCAAGCCCAGCATCGACTTACCAAAAGTCATACCCGTGTAGCCCTGCCACATCTGCATCCACGCCCACACCGCGACGAACGCGATAGGAACCACGAGGTACACGATCTCAGCCACACCGAGGACCGCCGCAGCGATCGACAGCGGCAACGCCGGGCTGAGCATCACCGCGATGTCCATCAGGTAACTCGCGCAGCGCACTCCCCGGCCCGCACCGACGATCTGGTCCGGCGCCTGCACCTGTGGGGGCAACACCACAACCGGGCGGGAGGGGATCGTCGGCTGCTGATACTGACGGTTCGGCACCGCCTGCCCGCAAGAACCACAGAAGGGCGCGTTCGGCCGCAGCAGCGTGCCGCACTGACGGCAGTGATCGCCATCCGCGCCAGATGGCCCCTGCACCATATTTGCTCCATTCACAGCCGACGTAATGGACCCTACAAAATGCCGGTGCCAGTCGGCGTGGTTTGTTCGTACGACATTGGCACGGAAATCGGATGACCACGAACCGTGGGGCAATTTGCTTGGCGGTTAAGAGCGAGGCCGACGTTGCGTGTAGTTGCGTCGCGCGACGGGAAAGAATCAACCGTGGCTTCTCGGCCAGCGAACCCTTAGGTCCATCCCTTGTCTAGTCAGTCGTTCGTATGACGAAGTGCCTCAGCCGAGCTCTGTAGCATCCTGAGGTGCGGAATCGGGCGACCTGCATCGCGACCATTTTGAGTTTCCTCGCAGTCGGTTGTGGAAGCCAATCCCCGAGTCCAGGTGGAATGACTCAGACGCCCACCATGGTGCCGGCAGTTGTGACACCGAAGTTGGGGCTAGCGCTCGACGCTCAGGGTAGGGCCATTGTCGAGTCCGCGTCGGGAAAAGCCCGATGCATGGTCGCCATAGACCGGGGAGTTCGGTGCGAAGACTGGGCAGGCTTTCCGCAGGCACCCATTGTCGACTCACGAGAGCACATGAATGAGGTATCGGTAGATGATTCAGGCGCTTTGAGTTGGAACAACACAGGCTCAGAGGACCCAGGCATCGGCGCCGACAGCAAGTAAGTCCTCGACGAGGGTCAGACCTATTCGTCCGCGGTGTGGACGATCACCCTGACCGGGCAGGGTATGACCTTCACGAATGATCGCACCGGCCGGGGTATGTCGATCAGTGTCGACAACTCCAAACATCAAAGCGTTCTGAGCAGTCGCGTGGCCAGTCTTACCGGCCTCGACTATCGGATTATGCGTTCGATGTGTGGCACCGAGGATCTGCAGGTGAGATTCTCGCTCGGCCGATTCGCTACGCGCAGTGAGGAGTTCGCAGATGCGAGCACACCATCAGCTGCGGCGGGTAGCGGTGCTGCGGCACTGGGTGTTACTGGGGGTGGGCGCGACGATGGTGGCGGGGTGCGTCGCTGGCTGCCAAGGTCCCGACCATCTGCCGCCCGGGCTATCACCGCCTTCGCCGGACAGCACGCAGGCCCCGTCGCCTGCACCGGCCGCACCGCCGCCGACCGTGTTGATCCTGGATGCGTCGGGGTCGATGACCACCTCCGATGCGCCAGGGCCTCGAATCGACGCTGCAAAACGGGCGGCCAAAACACTCGTCGACGGCCTGCCTGACAGTGCACAGCTGGGGCTCGTCACCTATGGCATCGGCACGGGCAGCAGCGAAGCCGAGATGGCCGCGGGGTGCGAGGACGTGCACACCCTGATCCCGCTGGGCCGGGTGGACAGCGCAGCGACAGATGCGCAGATCGATCTGCTGACACCGTCGGGCTACACACCGATCGCGTTGGCATTGACCACCGCAGCCGGGCTTCTGCCCACAGACGGCAGTCCGCAAGCCATCGTGCTGGTCTCCGATGGCGAGGACACCTGCGGCCAACCCCCGTGCGACGTGGCACAGCGGCTGCGTCAAACCCATCCAGGCCTTTCCATCTCGACGGTCGGCTTCCGCACCGATGGACCGGCCAGCGAGCAGCTGGCGTGCATCGCCAGCGGTACGGGCGGAATCTTCGTGCAAGCCGACAACGCCGACCAGTTGGCCGCCCGGCTGGTAGCGGTGCAAAACGTCGACGTGGCGAAGAAGTCGCTGACTAACAACGGGATCGATGACCTCAGGCTGGGTCAAGGGTTCGACGATATTCGCAAGGCGCACCCAGACTTTCCCGATGTTGGCCGAACCGGCAAGGTCGCCGTCGTTTATGTCGATTGCGACTTCGGGTTCGTCGACGGTGCCCTGGACTCGATCGCGCCACACGACGGCGGGCGCACTATCGACGGGGTCACGGCCGGAACGGACATGGCGCGCGTGACCGAACTGTATTGCGACCCGGTATCGGTCGAACCCGACCAGCATGAGGTCATCTACCGCGCAGATCCCGGAAACGAAGGATCAACGGCCGCGTACCGCATCGATGTCGACCAGTTCACCCAGAATGGCGGTCGTGTCACGGGTTCCGTCAAGACCATCGTGCTATGTCGTTGTCGACCCCAACCGCAGGCCGAACAGGTTGTCGCCGTAAGTCCGATGGACTACGACTTGGTCGAAGGAGGGAATTCGTACGGTCTGTTCTTCATGGATCCCACCGGAAAATGGTGGTGCCACATCGATCAGGGTGACGTCAAGTGTTTCCGTGGCGGGGCGGGCGACGCGCTGCTGGCCACATTGGGGATCGCTGACGAACCGTTGGCCACGGATCCATACTCGACTGACGGTCAACCGTACCCACCAAACGTCATCGGAATTTTCCGTGGGAGCTCAGGGCAGCCTGTCGCCAAATTTGCGTTCTATGCCCCGAGCACCGACGCCGCACGCAGCGAGCTACGAGGCGAATACGAACAAACCAAGACCCTGGACTATGACCGATCCATCACCGGTGGTGGGTACACGTGTGTTGTTCGCCGTTCCGGAATATCGTGCGACGGCGCTGAAGGCGACACCGTCGGTCACGGCTTCACATTTTCGGACTCCGGTTACACATTGCGCTGACCACCGATCGCTGGAACACGATCCCCGGGTGTCCATTAGAACGGGCGATTGACGGATGCGTCGGTTCGCCCCAATAATGCACGGACCGAACGCTCACCGGTTTCCCGACCAGTCTGAATGCGCAGTGTCCATCAAGGAGCAGACATGCTTTCCAGTGTCGACGCGTGCCCTGTGAAATGGTCGGGAGCCGACAATGCCTGATCGTCCGCTACCACCCAGCCGGTTCGGGGCGGGCCACACCGTAGGCGCGCCCACTCCCCCCGCGCCGTACGCCAGCGCACCGCGACACACCTCGGCCGGCGCACCACCACCTGTCCTTGCTTCCCCAGCACAACCGACGAACAGACTTGCCGGCGTGGCCTTCGCTCTCGCGGTGTTTCTTGGCCCATTGGCTGCGCCGGTAGCCATCCCGCTGGGTGTCGCGGCACGACGGCAGAGTGCACGTCTCGGCCAAGCCGGCGCAGGCCTCGCAAAGTCTGCAGTGTTTATCGGAGCGGCATATCTGGTGCTGGCTGCCGTCGTCGTGGGATTGCTCCTCCTCGGCGGTCATTAGCCGCGGGCGCTCAGTCGCACATGTCGACCGGATGGACGACGCGCTCAACGCCATGACCATGTGATGATGCCGGGCAGCAGTTAGCCACAAGATCGTCAACGGACATCAGCCGCAGGTTCCCGTTCGTCTCCCGCAGTTTTCGGAGTTGCGGTACTGTCGGCCCGATCGGAATTCGTGACGGGGTCCGACGATCTGGGATAACAAAGCGTGCGATCGCCGCATGCCCGGATTAGCAGGGGGAGACGTAAATGCAACTCGTCCTCGGGATAGCCGTCGCAGATTCCACGGCGCGCCTGGCCCTCGTCGACGTGCACAACCCTGATCCCGCGCTCGACCAATTCGACATCAGCGTCGCTGGGAAATCCACCGTCCAACTCGTGCGCACCGTTGTCGACACCGCCCGGTCATTGAGCAACGACGGGAACCGATTGGCGTCGACCAATATCTGCTGGTCTGATACTAGGCAGGCCGACGCACTCCTGCGGTCACTGATCGACGCAGGCGTCGGCAATGTGCAGGTCGTATCCGCTGCCGACGCAGCTACCGCGTTCGTGCGCACAACGGCTGGCGACGCAGGGGAAGCGACCTCCGCGCTGTTGTTGGTGGACGACTCCACCGCTGCGCTGTCGGTGGTTGGACCAGATGCCGCCACCACCAGCCTCATCGACGTCGAATCTGTGGAACCCACCGGGCCCGGCTCGGCATGCACAGCGATGATCGAAAGACTCCGCGAGGAGACCGGCGGGGCGCAAACGCTCTATCTGCTAAGTACTTCCGGCGACTCGGCTGCCCTGGTTGATCGATTCCGAGCCGACTCACCAATTCCGATGCACGCAGCCAACGAACCCGCCTATCTACTCGCCCGCGGTGCGGCCTCGTTCTCCGCCGCCGGGCCCACCTCCCAATACCCCACGGCGCAGAGTCCCGTCATGGGTCAACATCTTGCCTACTCGATGGCAGACGACACTGGGTCACTCCCGTTCGGTAGCGCAGATAGTCGCGAGTACAGCGCATCCCTGTTGCAGATGTCAACAGGCTCCTTAAGCAACGCAACCGCTGCCGCCTTCCACACCAACGACCCGAGCGAATTTGATCAACCCGTTACCGCTGCACGACCACGGATCCTGTTGCTGGGAAGCACGATTGCCGCCATCGTCGTCGTCGGTTTCGCGGTGCTGGCCGTCGGCGTCGCCATCAGTATCCAGCCAACGGCCAGCCAGCAGGCTGTACGCGACC
Source organism: Mycobacterium sp. (assembly GCF_965229105.1). Classification (GTDB taxonomy): domain Bacteria; phylum Actinomycetota; class Actinomycetes; order Mycobacteriales; family Mycobacteriaceae; genus Mycobacterium. The sequence continues at coordinate 1,989,647 of NZ_OZ245858.1, read as the reverse complement.
CCGAGGCTGTACCCGGGAAATACCTGCCGCCGATGCCTGGCCAGGGCACGGAGCCCGTTGAGGACGCGGCGGACTACGTGCCACCGGTAGTTCCGGTGGCTGCCGCCGCGCCTGAGGCTCCGCTCTCCACGGTGTATGTCCCCAAACGCCAAGGGGACTCCGGTGGAGTTGACAAGAATTCCGGCAACACCGGAGTTGGGACCGGCACGGTACCCGCCTCCGGTGGCGGTCAGATTCCTTCTGGCGGCGTCCCGGGCGTAGTTGATCCGCTCGGCGGTTTCAAGCTCAGCGATTGGCTGCCGAAGTTTCCCGACAACCTCGTGATCAATCTCGGGAGCTTCCCCAGTAGCCTCGTCGGCTGCAAAGAGGGAGACAAGACTTGCTTTCTCATAAGTACAGGTTGCTATCCAAATCGCCCTGGAACGTTGCAATGCCTGCAGCGCAACACCAGCTTCCTCGGTACCGAACCCTCTGACGAGCCTGAGCAGCCCGAACTCGGGTGCTCCCGACAAGGGGGCTCGCTGTCCTGCATTCCTTCGGACACTCCAAAAGATCCGGAGGTGAGCGACAAGCCGGATGGAGATACTTCGAGCGACAAGTCCGGCGAGGAAGCCGAAAGTGACCCACCTTCAGACGGTTCGGAGGATGGCAGCACCGGGTCAGGCGTTCCGGGAAGCACGCCGGTGAGCACCGAATCTTCACAGCCCGCGGAGGTCACGTCGACGACGCCTGCAACCGAAACAACCAGCACCACAACAACTCACACCACCACGTCGACGACCCCGACAACACCGACCTCTTCGACGACTGAAACGACGAGCACCACAACGACTTCCAGCACCACACCGACGTCGACGACGCCGGTGACAACGCCGCCGACTACCTCATCGCAGCTACCGAGCGCAGCACCGAAGGTCACCTCGGCAGCACCGCCCGCTCCCGTCGAACCGAAGGTCACCTCGGCGGCACCACCCGCTCCCGCCCCGCCTGCTCCTGCTCCTGCTCCGCCGGAGCCCGCGCCGGTACCCAGACAGGCACCCGCACCGCCGCCCGAGCCCGTCGTCGAAGCCCCCGCGCCAGAGCCGGTAGTCGAACCTCCCGCGCCAGCCCCAGTCGTCACAACGGAGCCCGCTGCACCACCCAGCACCGAAAGTTCGGACAGCGGGTCGCGCTCCAGCGATTCAAAGTCTTCGTCCAGCTCAGGGACATCCGATTCGACGCCGGAAACGACCGTCCTCAGTTCGCCGTGACGGACAGGACGTCAGAGGTCGTTTGGACCGAGTATGCCGTCTTCGATGGCGCGGGCCAACAACGCCGACTTAGTCGGTGCGGGGCGGCCAACGAGCGCGTACTTGGCACGTGCCCTTTGCAGATGAGTACGCACGGTCGTGGGGGCGATGTACAGCCGCTTGCCGACCAGTTCCTTGCTCTCAGTTTGGAACCACGCGACGAGTACTTCGCGTTCGCGATCAGACAATTTGACGCGGCCCAGCGTGCTGTCGTTGAGCACCGCCCGCCCCATCCTCGGACCCACATACGGCGAGGAACTGTGCGCGTCGTTGATGGCGTCGATCAGATGACGCTTACCTTCTGACTTCGCAAGATAGGTTATGGCGCCGAGGTCCAGGCAGGTCAGGATTACCTCATCAGCGGTGATGTTCGAGTAGACGATTACCCGCTGACCTCGTTGGCACAATTGGCGGACAGCATCGAAATCTGGGCGCATGTCCTCGAATTGGAGGTCAAGAATCACGATATCTGCAGCCGCACTCGATATCTGGGCCAAGCATTCGGCGGGTCGGTGATAAGCGCCGACTACGCGAATCGGTGGTTCGGCAGCAGCGCACCACGCTTCAATACCCGCGTGCACGACATCATGGCCGTCGACGATCGCCACTGTAGTAGTGGCAGGCCGCGGCAAATCCCCCAGGGTCACCAATCGGCCCCTTTCCGCGCCGAACCTTCGTTATCGCAGATTACATTAACTCTGCGCATCGTAATTACCGTAAGGAATCGGGACTCCCAGCGATGTAATACGCAAGCGGCTAAGCAGGTTCCAACCGCCGGTCCCATTAAGACGCCCCCCTGCCGACAAACACGCCTACACGTACAGCCTCGCCGAGGTGAGCCAATTGCGCACGCCAACTGGCAGAATTCATCCGATCGACCGGTAGCGGCGCGCCCTAGGATGTGCGTGTGTCGGTCAGTGGAACGACAGAAATGCCAGCGAAAACCTGGTGAGATGAGTGCTAGCAATCACACTTGGCCCGAGCTAGAGCGCAAGGCCGGAGGGATGGAAGTTCATGGGAATGGTCGGTGCCGATGTCGACCACTTACGGACGCTCGCCCGCCAGCTGACGCAGGCGGCCGACCGTCTTGAGGGTATGACCGGCGAGGTGAACGGACGCTTGTCGTCCGCGCCGTGGCACGGCCAGGACGCGATGCAGTTCCGCTCACAGTGGCAGGGCGAATCCGTGGTGTTGGTGCGCGCTGTGGTGAACGCGTTGCGGGCCGCCGGGGCGGAAATCGAGCGCAACGCGAACGAACAGGAACTTGCCAGCGCGGGAACGGGTCCTGGCGGATTGACTGGCAAGTTAGACGGGTCCTTTGGGCTGCCGAACAACGCCTTTTCGTTACTTCCCCACTGGCTGCCTGCAGATCCATTCGGCGACTTGTTCAGGGCCCCGCTGGCGCCGTTCGTCGATATTCGTGACTTCCTCGGCGCAAATTCGTTGTGGCCCATCAACAACGGCCTTGCCATCGGCACCCTAATTCCCGAGCTCGGCCCGGTGCTGCCATTGCTCGATGCGATGGGCCTGGCCGGCGATACCACCCTGAGCCCTGACGACAGAATCGTCGAGGCAAACCATTCACTGACCGACCTCGCCGGCGGCCTTATCAAAGATATCCCCGGACCAGTCGGTTATCTGTCTGGCGTTGCGGTTACTCAATGGGGCGATGTGGCCTATGAGGCGTCGAAAGCCGATTTCAGTCCGGCTGCGGTGAAGACGACATCGGATTATATTGCCTCCGATCCCGGCGGTGCCTTCGATGCCGCAAAGGACGCCGTCCTCGGCTACGTGCCAAAGCTGCTCTCGAACCTGTGGCCCTGACCGGAAGGTATACCCGTGGAAGACACCGCGCTGCTCACCGACGACGAGATCGTCGCGCTATGCGTTGCCGACGGCCGACCCTGGCCTCTCAGCCTCACAACGGTTGAACCGACCACCGAAGCTTTGACCCGTGCGGGTGTGCGCGGCATGCGATCGCTACTGGTGCGTCGGCTAGCGGGCGGAGACGCCGACGCACCGGGCGTCCTCCCGCACGAATGGATCGCCCGCGACATCTCGGCCTTCCTGAGCGCAACCGAGCGAGTAGGCGCCTACGTAGCTCCCGTGTCCGATCAGTCGGTGTTGGGCGGTGCTGCGGTAACAGCGGCACGCACTGCGGAAGGTTGGGTACTGGACACAGCTACTGCCGCAGGAATCCATGCGTTACGGAACGCTACAGCGGGAGAAGCCGCAGACGCGGTGCTCGCGCTGGCCGATTCCGCCTACAGCGGGGCACTTTTCGAAAACGCGGAGGACGGTACCGCGTGGGTCTGCGTCATCCGGTTCGGGCAGGACACCGAGAACACCATCGCGCTGGCAGCGGGATCAGTATCTGGCACGGTCAATGGTATCGAAGTCACCAAATGGAACTCCGAATTTGTCCGTGGGCTATTCACTCCGACAGAACGCTAGGAAGCCACGTGACGAATCCGAGCGACGATCCGCATCAGGAATATCGTCGACAGACCGACCAGATCTTCGGAACGGCCGTGCCTCCGGAGATGCCGCGCATCAGCCGGGAAGCGGACATCGTCCCTGAGGCCGCCACGGAACAACTTCCGGTCGAGTCTGGTTGGACGCAGCAATTGCCGGTTCTACCGGTGAGCCGCTTCACAGCCGGTACCACGTACAGCGGACGCCACGATGCAACCAGTACCACCCCGGCGCCCGCGGTGCCGACACCGCAGAGGGTCATGCCAATCGGTATCCCCGACGCGGATCCCGCAGCGACACAACAGCTTCCCGTGCAGTCGCCGACGACGCCCCCGCAGCAGCTGTCGATGCCCGTTATCGCGCCGCCCTCAACTGCACCCATACAACAGATTCCGTCACGGCCGTCGCCCATGCCCCCGCAACAACACGCGATGCCGGTGATGCCACCACCACCGCCGATTGTTCCGCCACAACAATTTGGGATGCCAATCGCACCGCCCCCACCACCGAGTGTTCCGCAACAACAATTTGGGATGCCAATCGCACCGCCCCCACCACCGAGTGTTCCGCCACAACAATATTGGATGCCACCGCCCTCACCACCGCAGCTGGGGATGCCGATCGGCACACCGGCATCGGCGCAACGCTTCGAACTATCGCCATCGCACGCGATGTGGGGGCTCACCGTCATCGCGGGGCTTATTGGACTGCTATCAGGAGTCGCCTGGATCCTGGTAGTGGGCGGATGCGCCTTTGGGGCCTGGTATCTGGGGCAGCGCCGCGCCCAGTGGCCGCCGGACGTGCGGGACGTGCTGAGCCGTTTCGGACTCGCTGCCGCACCTCCCGCCTCGACGGGACCTGCTGCGGGCGGCATTGCCCCCGTCCCCTATATCCCGTTCCGCCCCATGACCTTTCCCGAGATCTTCACAGGAGCGTTCAAGGTGGTGAGCCGGAACTGGCCTACGCTGGTCGGGATTCCGTTGCTGCTCCTGCTTGCAGCAGGGTTAGCCGGCTGCCTTCTCGGCTACATCATGGTGCAAGTCATTCTCTCAAGCGGTGATTCGCTTTTGAGCGCAGGTGCCGGTTCGTTCATGGCGCTGTTCGTGGTCTTCGGACTGCTGATCTATGCCGTTTCGCTGCCTTTGGACGCGTTGCTCATCGCCTTGGGCGTGATCACCACAGACAAGGCAGTACGCGGTGAGCGCATCAGGATGCCGGAAGTGTTTGCCCTTGCCAGGCAACGGATGTTCGCCGTCACGCGGCTGACACTTGCTTATTACAGCTTCTTCATCGTCACCGACATGCTGGTGTACACGATCGTGATCGCCGCGGTGATGTCGTCATCGTACGCCGTGGGCATCTTCTTCTACTTGGTTTTGCTCGCCGCCAACTTCGTCCTGGGCATCATGTTCAGCCTTGCGCCGATCGTGTTGGTCATCGAACACCGAGGCGTCGTTGATTCGTGCAAACGGTCCATGCAACTGGTGAAATCAGCTTGGGGTCGAATCCTGGCGATTCACGCGCTGTGGGCGGTCTGCGTCATGCCGATCCTCATGCTCCCGTCGTTCGCAATCTCGTTCGTCCTCGGTCCAATCGGCATGCTGCTGTTCATGATCATTGCGCTGTCATTCATGCTCGCTTTCACGCGCACGCTGCAACTGCTGGTGTACACGGACCTACGGATGCGCCAGGAGCAGTACGAGCACGAGCTGATTGCCGACTGGGCTCGTAACACTGCGACCAATTGATGTACCCAACAGTTCATCTCACCAGCCGCCGGCCACTCCGCCCGGCCGAACGGTAAGGGACCCACGGTGACGAATCCCAGTGACAATCCGCATCACGACTATCGGCGACAGACCGATCAACACTACGGAGCGGCAGTGCCATCAGGAATGCCGCGCGTCAGCCGGGATCCGGACATCGTCCCTGAGGCAGCCACGGCACAACATCCCGTCGACTCCGGTTGGACGCAGCAATTGCCAGTTCTACCAGTGAGTCGCTTCGCCGCCGGTACCACGTACAGCGGGCGGGGCGATGCAACCGGTACCACCCTGCCGCCTGCAGCGCAGTCACAACAGCGGGCCATGTCAGTCGGTATCCCCTACACGGATCCCGCAGCAAATCAACAGCTTCCAGCACAGTCGCTGGCCACGCCCCCGCAACAACAGGTGATGCCGGTCATCGCGGCGCCCCCAACCACACCAATACAACCAATGCCTTCGCCGCCGCCGGTCATGACCCCGCACCAACAAGCGATGCCGATGATGCCGCCACCGTCAGCTGCATACCCAATGCGTGCGCCCTCCGTGGGGCAGAGCCCTGCCGCGGTGTGGCTGATGGACCCGAAGAACCGCAAAACGGCTCTTGGCGGTGGGGCATTGGTCCTGGCCACGCTGCTGATCCTGGCGGGAGACTCGGGCGTGAAACTCATCGGCGTTGTCCTCGCCGCAGGGGCGTGGGTGGTGTTCTTCCGCGTCGCCCCCAGCGACACGGCGACGTTCCGCATCCGGACCAGGCTGGAACGCGAGGAGGTCGCGGGCTTGGCCGCCGAACAAGCCGCGAACCTCAAGGGGCCGCTGTCGCGAGTCATCCTGAAGGCCGGCACCCACGATCGACTGGACTTCGCCGTCACCGGAACACTGTCGCGGCCGCTGGAGTTCCACGCCGACATGTGGGCAGAGGCTGACGGCACGGTCTCGGTGTCCGCCACGATCGACACCTGGACACGGAACCGGATCACCGTCTGGTTCATTCCGATCCCGTTCTCCAGCACCATCGACGGCTTTGGTCTGTACAAGAAGTTCGGCGACAGTTGGACTGCCGACATCCGTCGCTACGACCCCACCGCCACCGTGGAGTACCTGAGAAAGCCACGCTGACCGGTCAGTACTCGCCGACGATCGACACCACATAAGAACCCTGGGGGGATGTCCACCAATGTCTATGACACTCGATCTGGCCGACGCCACGCGCACGGTGCTCGCTGATGCCGATTTCGCGCAGTCGGTGGAGTACCTAGCCCGGGGCGGCGGCCGGCGCAGTACCCACTTCTTCTTTTTCGGCGGCGGCGCCGGCATGCTGCTCTGGATCCCCTTGCTGGCACTGGGCTTCCTGGGCGCCTTCTTGAAACGCAACCCGGATAAGGCACGGGTCTATAAGGACCGGTTGAAGAATGGTTTCGCCGGACTGTCCTCCGGAGTGCCACCGACCGGCACCTACCCGTCAGCGCGCCCGGCCGGCCCAACTGTGATCGACTCACCGTCCTTCGTGCCCGGTACTGGCGGCCGACCGCCACGGTTATCGCTGCCCATGCGTGCCGGCCAGGTAGCTGATCGCGCACCGCAACCGGGTTCGCCCGCAGCCAGCACAACTCCGAATACTGTTGCACCATTGAATTTTTCGCGACCTGATAGTTCGCCTGTCACGGCCGACATCGCACCCGCGCCCCTGGTAGCAACGCCTGGAGCCGCCGCAGCGCGCCAGGACTTGCAGGTCCCCGCTGCGGTGTGGCGATTCAACCCGCCGCCCAGCTGGCAGCTTCCCGCCGGCTTCACGCCGGGGCAGGGTTGGACGCCGGACCCCTCGTGGGCACCTGCCCCGGCGGGATGGAACTTCTGGATCGCCGGTTAGGGCGTGCCTCTCGTGCGATTCGCTGACGAAAACCCGGCAGGTCCAGCCGTTTGTCCAGTGGCCCTCGTGAGTTGCAAGAGACATTGATCATGCGGCGGTGGTTCGTGATCATGGCGACCTTCGCCCTACTGGCTTGTGGGTGCTCATCGGGGCACGACATCGGTGCGTCCGATGAAACGGCGCCGTCTACGCCGGCAGTGTTGATCCTCGACGGTTCCGGATCCATGAATGAAAACGACGCACCCGGCCCCCGCATCGAGGCTGCCAAGGACGCCGCGCACAAACTCGTTGCTGCCCTTCCTGATACGGCGATCATCGGCCTGGAGACCTACGGAACCACCACGGGGTCGGCCCCCGACGACAAGCCGATCAGCTGCCAGGACGTGCGCACCCTGCTCCCAGTCGCCGGGTTGGATCGCACCGCGATGAACACTGCCCTCACCTCCATCACAGCGTCTGGCTACACCCCCATCAGCCTCGCTCTGCAACGAGCTGCCGACCAACTTCCTCCCGACGACAGTCCGCAAGCCATCGTCCTGGTCTCCGACGGCGAAGAAACCTGCGACGCCTCACCGTGCGACACCGCCGCCCAACTCAAAACGACGCACCCAGGCCTGACCATCTCCACCGTCGGCTTCAAGGTCGACGGCCCCGCCGCCGATCAACTGCGCTGCATCGCCCAACACACCGGTGGCATCTTCATTCAAGCCGGAAACGCCGCTCAACTCGCCACCCGCTTACAGGCCACCCAAAACATCGGCCAAGCCAACCAATCCCTCACTGGCAGCGGCATCTACGGGATCGACCTGGGTAACACCCTCGATGACATTCAGGCCACCCATCCCGACTTTCCCGATGCGTCCGGCTCCGGCCCGGTCACCGTAGTCGTCTGGCGCGACTGCGACTTCCAATTCACCGACGGCATTCTCGAATCCATTCGCCCGCACACCGGTGCACGCACCATTGACGGTCTGCAGGTGGGCCACCCCGTCGCCGTAGCCACTGAACTGTATGGAAAACCCCTCGCCGCAAACACCAACGACGACCTCAGCGGCAGCGCCGGTGACACCACCCTCGTCTACGACGCAGATCCCCAGGGCGACAACGCCTACCGGATCACTATCCAGACCGCCGGTCCCCTCACGGGCACGATCAAGACCATCACCCTGTGCCGGTGCAAACCGCACGCCGCGCTTCCGCCCGTTGACGCCGAATTATTCAGGGCGGAGTCCGACGGCGCCATCGGGTACTTCTTCACCGCACCGACCGGCGGATGGCGATGCGCTATCAGACCCTGGCAGGAGGCCGGCTGCTCCACTGCAAACGGAGATCCGCTACCCGTCGCAGGCGCCCCGTTGGTACCAAGCCACTACGACCAAGCCCCCGTTCCGCCCAACGCCATTGTTGTCACTGATGAAACAGCGCAATTCGCCTCACAGGGGGACCCCCATTATTTGAGGTACGACGCGCCTGCCCGAACCCTCGGCTACGGCGAGTCACTTCAAGCATTGGGATACACCTGCAACGTGCAGAAGAGCGGAATCTCTTGCAAGAACGACGCCACCGGCGACGGGTTCACCTTTTCCGCCGACGGCTACAAATTCGAGTACACGCCCGTGCCGGGGCTCCCACAGTCCACGTCGCCGCGACCTCGAACATCTGGTCCGGAGGAGATTGTCCTCAAACCTGTTGATGCTCAAGGGAACACGATGCCAGACTATGGGACGGATGCGAGTGGCTCAGATTACCCGATCAGCTGCGATTTCGGATCTCCGTCACCCTACGATGTCACCCACGGTGTCCGGTCCTGTGGCGACACTGCGGATTCCGGCGATGCGTGTTGGCCAACCGCCGGCGGGGCTCAGGTCCTGTGTCTCATCGACCCGTTCTCCAACGAATTGAAGCTCCGCACTGCCACCGGTGCCAATACTCCACTCAACCCCCAATCGGATGCGCCACGCCCCATGGCACTTGAACTTGACGACGGCACCAGGTGTCGTGCGCGGATCGGTGGTGCATGGTCCGCCCAAGCTCAGCATGCCACCTACGTCGGCCAATTCAGCTGCCAAAGCGATTCCCTGCCAGGTGATTTCATCGCAGTCTGGGCCCCTGCCGACGACAACTACGGCATCAAAAAAGGCCCGGACGGATGGACCGTGGAAGTCGGCACATCGGAGGGACCGCTGACCACCCTCAAGGTGACAAAGGTATTCTTCGTCGGCATGGCCGATGGCGACAAGACGGTGCCTGCACTGCCACAAGCCAACAGCTGTGAAGCATCGGAGATCTCGGCAGCGATCGGATCGCAGATAAGTGTCGAGAGGTGCTACGGCGATTGGGCCTACGTCACCACAGGTGAACTTGGCGACTCGACCAGTCTGGTGCATCTGTCCCAAGGACAATGGCAGCGATACACCGGCTTTCCCAGTTCAATCTGCCAAGGCAAGGCCGCTGCCGATGGCGTGCCCGAACCAGAACTGTCGAGTTTCCCTTCTTCCTGCTGACCCCCCGAGTCTGCTGTCAGCCGATCGTATGAAAGCACACCGACGACAGTTAGGTTCGGAGCGCAATCAAGCACAGCGCCCTAGGATCAGGCATCGTGACCGGTACTGGACCCGCACCCGGCGGTTGGGGCGGAAACCACGGGTGGCCACCCGCCTCGAGCCCGGGACATCCCCCGCAGTATGGGTGGCCACCGCTACCACCGCCGCCCGCTGGGCCTCGGCGGAGTCGCTGGCCCTGGATCGCCGCAGCGGTCACCGCCTGTGTGGTCATCGTCATCGGCTCGGCTTTTTTCCTCCGCGGTTCACACGACGGCGGCGCTGACCATCTGTCGTGGGATGCGGGTAAAGACGACGGAAAGGTCGCGGGGACGTATCCCAGCCAGCCGCAACCGGGTTGGAGTGTGCCCCTCCGAAATGTCACCGACCTCGCCGATTACTCCTGGGGCTACGCAGCCGACTACGGCGATGTCGTCCTGATCACGGCCGAACCCAGCTACGGCTCCGATGACAAGTCTTTGTTGGTGGCGTTGGAGACGGCGTCCGGCCGAATTCTCTGGACGACGCCCAGCGGAATCCGCGGAACGTTCAACTGTGCAAGGGAAACGGTCGACAACCTCCTGATGTGTGTACGGGATCTCACCGATGAGTCGCACGGAGGTGCGCGCGAAGTTCAGTTCTACCGCCTGGACAACGGCGATTTGGCCAGCACCCAAACACTCCCGGGTCTGATCGACGCAACCGTGTCCGACGGTGCGGTCTTCGCCGCGGGCTACACCTCGGACAACAAGAACTGGGTGGTGCGCGGAACCAGTACCAGTCTCGACGCGGGCTGGCGGGTCGAATTCCCCAGGGACGGCTGCAGCAACGACGACAGTCTCTACTCGACGGATTCAGGTCCATACGTCCAGTTCGCGGGGCCCTTGATAAACACGGAATCCGGCGAACTCGCCAGCCCCGACGGAACGGGCGCATCACTGTCGCCCAACGGACAGTATCTTGCCATCGCGACACCCCGGGATTCTTGTGGCGAACCGTCAGAATGGAGAATTACCGACACCTCGGGTAACACGCTGTGGACGGACGGGCCCACTCAAGACTCCGTGTCTTTCGGGACTGCAGAAGATGACGGTCGTATCTACTTTGGCCCCAAGGCTTTCGATCTCGCAACGGGCAACCTCGAGTGGATAGCGTCGAGTGGGATCACGATCAACGGTGGCGTCGGATCGACGCTGCTCGGGCGGAACGAGGGGCCGACGACTGAGGGGTCCGACGATGTCACTGTCGGTATCGATCCCGCGACGGGAGTAGTCAAATGGCAACTTGACGACACAGGGTATTGCTTCGTCAATGACGGCGCCCGATGCATCTCTGACTTCTACGACGGCTCGAAATCGGTTAGCGCGTACAACCTCGACACCGGTGAGACTGATTGGGCCATCGAGGATGTCGACGAGGTGTCGATCGCTGGGCCCGGATTCGTGACGGTGGATCAAGACCCCGGCCGCGGGGCTCGGGTGACGTACTACCCGCCACCGCAGTAGGACTGCGGTGGGCTGGGCCGTGGCTCACGACTCTACGAGCCAGCCCGCGGGTGACGGTCGCTCGAAGTGCTGATAGTCCTTGGGGTCTCGCCATTTTCCACCCCAGGTCCAGCCATGGTCGGCGAACAGCTGCACCTCCGGGTCACCATCACGCAACATCCCCTGGTCGGTGCGGGCACGATCGAGGTACTTACCGACGGTTTTCGGCTGGAGCTCTCCGGCTGCGCTGATGGAAGGGTTTACCAGTGGGTTGATGTCGATGGCCCGGCCGAAGGCGTGCTGGGACCAGTTGGCCGACCCGGGGATTCCGCGGCAATTGAATGCCGGGGTGTTGTTGTCCTCCATCGACAGTTCGTCCTCGGCGCCCCGGTAGTGCTCGGGAGTTCGCATCTTCTCAATCGGATAGCCCAGTAAGACGAGGCTGGCGAAGATCGGCTGGAGCCCGTCGCGTGCATTAGTGTGAGCGAGCAAACTCGGTATTGGGGGTGGTGTCGTGGTGTCGTGGTTGGCGTGGGGCAGGTCGGCGAAGACGGGCAAGGCGGATGACTTGCTAGACCATCCTGAGCCGCAAGCTACGCGCCGGCACCGACGTGCGGATGACCGCGGCGGCCGGTCTGTCACAGCGCCCGTCCTCTCCCTCGCGGTTGTCTTAGGCACCGTGCTCTGGACCGGATCGCAGACCTACGAGGACCGATTCGCGGCACCGCCGCAGATCAGGCTCGTCGACGTTGGTTCGGGCGCCACCGCCGCGCCCCAGCCTGTCCCACCGCCACCACCGGCTGTCGATCCGCCACCACCGCCTGTCGATCTGGCGCCGGTCGAGGCACCTGTAGTGCCCCAGTACCAGCCACCGCCTCCGCCACCCCCGCCGCCCGGTGAAGTGCTCCTTGGACCGCCCGATGGTGCGCAGTTCCCCGATAACAACATTTTCTTCTCATGGACCCCAGTCCCTGAAGCAACCATGTATCTGGTGGAGTACAAAGACAACGGCCCGCGTGACCTAGGTGGGGGCACCTATGGCACACGAGAAACATCGATCGATGCTGGCCGAATGGGACTCCAGCTCCCAGGGCCTTACCGCTGGCGTGTCACGCCAGTAAATGACCAGTTGCGCACGGTGGGCGTCGAGCCCTCGCCATGGCAGACGTTTACGATCGGCTAAATAGTCGTTCGGCAGCCGCTCGCCAGCGGAATGCGTAGTCATCAGCAATCTGGTCACTGGTTGACGGAGTGCCGACGTTCTTCAGAGAAGACACCTACGGGCCGTCGTGCCACAATTTGTTCCTGCTGTAGCAACGGGGGTGTCTAGCGCGGTGTCGGGGTTGTGGCTGGCCGATGGCACAACGGTGATTTTAGGCCGGACCCTAGCCCGGGCCGGTGAGGGCGAGATTCTCGAGGTGGCCGGCCGGCCGGCCGGACCTGGTGGCCAAGGTGTTTCACGACTCGCTAACCGGTCGTGAGGTGAAGTTGGCCAAGGTCGCGGCAATGGTAGGTTCGCCCCCGCCGGGCGCGGTCCAAGAGGACGGATTCGTGGTGTTGGCCTGGCCGGAGCAGGTGCTGCACCGCGACGGGGTCGGGCCAATCGGCTTCGTCATGGCCCGCATCGACACCGCCACCTCGGTCGAGATTCACGCCATCAGTAACCCCTCGGCCCGTACCAAGCCCCTCCCCACGGCCCCGCAGTGGACTCCTCACGTCACCTGGAGTCATCTGGTGACCGTGGCCGTGAACCTGTGTGCAGCGGTCCACGCGGTGCACCGGATCGACGCGGTCGTCGGCGACTTGCAGGAACGCAACATCCTGGTCTCCGATTCCTGTCGAGTGAGCCTGGTCGACTGTGACTCCATGCAGTTCACCGACCCCACCGGCAGGATGTATCCGTGTCCGGTGGGCCGCCCGGAATTCACGGCGCCCGAACTGAAAGGCGTGGACCTGCGTTCCGAGTCGCGGGGCAAGCCCTCGGACCTGTTCGCCCTCGCCGTGCACATCCACCTGTTGCTGATGGCAGGCAATCACCCGTTCCTGCGGGGCCAATGGATCGGTCACGGCGAACAGCCAGACGCACTGACCTTGGCCCAGTCGGGGGATTGGGCTGGCGGACCGAGGTCCCGGCTGACAACCCACCCACTGGCCCCGCCGCCGGCGTTCCTGCCCCGGGACGTTAGCGCCCTGTTCGTCCGCGCCTTCACCAACGGCGCCACCGACTCGGCGGCACGTCCCACCGCCGACGAGTGGCGCCACGCCCTACTCCGCGTGAAAGTGACACGCTGCGACCGGGGTCAGCACGAAATACCCGTCGGCTGCGCGGTCTGCCCCTGGTGTGCCATCGACACCGCACGCTCCGCGCGCAAGGCACGAACGGCCACGCCCGTCCACCCACAAATCGTTAATCAGATCCCCGGTGCATCACCTCAAACGCGTAAGCGGGGACGTGCACCCCTCTACATCGGTGTCGGAGCTGCTGTCATCCTCCTCGTCGTGGTCATTGCGTCTGCGCTCGTCATCCACAGTCGGCCCGGGGCCGCCACGGCGACCGCGACCGTGACGCAAGCTCAACTGGACGACCTGCTGCTTGCCTCGCCACAGCTGGACGCAGCGGTGGGCACCTCCGGAATCACGTTTGATCACAACACAACTGCGATGCAGGTCGACGACTCGGTCGCCGATCCGGCCTGCCGCCCTTTGAACGGGGCCGTGCTAGCTGGGCCGTACGCCGGTAGTGGATGGACCGACTTTCGAGACCAAGTCCTCCGGGACTCCGATGAGTCCGGTGTGAGCTTTTCTCATCGCGTCGATCAGGGCGTGGTCATGTTTCCCACATCAGGTGATGCCGACGCGTTTTTCAGCTCGTCTGCGCAAAGCTGGCCAGCCTGTGCCAACCGGTCGTACACCATGAGCCAGGCCGGCCAATCGGATCAGCAGTGGATCGTCGGGCCGGTCTCCAACACGAGCGGAATGTTGAGCTACCACAACACAACGCCAGGAGATGGGCACTGGACGTTTACGACCTGCCAGCGGGCACTGACCGTGGCCAGCAATGTCGTCATCGACGTCGAGGTCTGTAGCACCGACCAGCAAGACTCCGACTTCGACGCCGCGGTGAACATCGCGCATCAAATCGCGGCGAGGGTTCCCACTTCCTAGAGCGTCGTGACGGTCAGATCGTCATGCGCACAGAACTGGCCGATGACGCCCTCAACGCCGCACAGATGCCCTACGCAGTGGATTGACTGGGGCGGTATTCCACACGGATCACGGAAGTAAATACGCCTCAAGCAATTTCGTGAAACTATGCGCGATCTTGGGGACACTCAGTCCATGGGAGCTGTCGGGACGAGTGCCGATAACGCCTTGCCTGAATCGTTCAACGCGGCCCTCAAACGCAAAGTCGTACAAGACACCAACTGCTGGACCGATGCGGCGACCTGCCGCCGCGAGGTGTTCCGGTGACTCGCCCGCCATAACTCCAAACGACGGCACTCCCGATGCGGTTACATCAGCCCCGCCGACCACAAAAGACCCACACACCCGTTGCCGTGTCCGAATCCGCATAACAAATAACCAATGTCCACTACCGGGGATCAAGGCCCGTCAGGGCAACGCGGGACATGTTTGAGGCAGGTGCGACGACATCGGTGGATCACAAATTAGGTACACCGTCTCAATTCTGTCCTGTGACGCGGTCGAAATCCTTCCGCCACAGCCGAGATGCGACTAACGATGAGGCAGAACCGTGACACTGCGCTGGGTCGTCCTTTCGGGTTGGCCGTCTGGTCGCACCGTGACCGTCACCGTGTATTCCCCCGGGGTCCTCACTTTGAGGTAAGTCCCGGGATTGTAGGAATCGCATCCTGACTCGTCCTTGGCCTCAGAGGCCCCCGGACCTTCGATGTGGACCGTCGACGTGCACTCGGACCTGACCTGGTCGGCTCCCGCGAAGGACTTCCAGAAAACTTCGATCTGCTTGGTCCCGTTGTTGTCAGCTACATAGGTGTCACCCTCGACGCGGTCGTAGGCCCACGTCGTCACCTCCACCCGGTCGATCACCGAGCCAGCAGCCGACGGTCCGGTGTCGGGCAGGGGCGGGGTCGGGGTTGCAACGCTGCGTAATCGGAAGTCTTTCACCGAGTCTCGCGCAGCTTCCTGCAGTCCGCTTGCAACAAAATCCAAAAGCTGCTGCGGGAGTTCCGTCAGCAAGTTGGTAGCGATGCTCAGGCGGTGCAGCGCTGCCATCTTCGGCTTATCACCGGCATTTGCGCCTTCCTCCGCCGTGATCAGGCACTGCGCTATCCCACCGATCATGCCGTTCAACGCGGCGGTGGTGACACTACTGTCGATATTCGCGACGTTGACACCGGTGACGAAGCAATCCCATGCCTGCGGAACGCCGTCGAGCTGCTTCATATCGATACCGAACATGCTGACCCCGGACAGCAGACTCTTGACGAGGATGCCGTGCGGTTGCGGCATCATCCGGACGTCAGCCTCAGCGATCCCCGGGTTCAGGGCGAGTCGCCCCGCCGAGCGGCCAGCCAATACGCCCTTGTTGTTAGGCGTGAGCCCTACTACCATGGATCCCGCAGCATCGTCCATGCTCAGGGGTTGTGTGACAACCCAATTGCCACCGATTTCCTCGGGTGCGACAGAGATGGAGTAGAACCCGCCGGTGGCGTTCGCGAAGTCAATGGCGATCGAGCCGTTGTTGTCAACCAGGCAACCCGCTATTGCGCCTGGACTGACGGCGGTCAGCACGTAGTCAGTGCCATCTAGGGTCAGCTCACTCTTGTCGCGACATGGCGACGTCGAATCGCCGCGAAGAATTTCGAAGGTCCGCCCGATCCCGCCCTCGATCGCCTTGAACACATTCAAAGCGCTGACCCAGAAGTCGCTGAGGTGAGCGACTTCCGTTGTGAGCGTCTGGGTAGCCGGATCCCACTTGCCAGAGAACATGTCCCATTCATCGGGGTTGGCCGTCGACACCGATTCCAAAACGGGCAGAACGGTATCGCTCAGTTCAGCGACGATGTCGGGGCGGTCCGACAGGTCAAATTCCACCTGTATCGGCGCAGTGGGCTGAGCCTTTCCCCCATCCAATTGGATGCTGATCGGCTTGGTGGCGACCACCAGCGCCTCAGCCTCCGGTATGACGACGTCGCCACTGTTGATCGTTAACTCAAGGCCGCTGTCGGCGGGCGCTGAGGTGGCTTGCACCCGCACCTTGTCGATGACTGCGCTGACCTGTCTGCCCGACAGGGCAGCAGTCGAACTCGGGGTCGCAGCCTCTGTCGACGACGTTGCATTCAGCATGTCAGGAACTAGCGACCGCGGTCCCCCACAGCCGGCAGTTCCAGCCAAGACAACGGTGGCGAAACCTATGACCACACACCAATGACCGAGGGTCAGCTTGGGCTGCACGGCGTGATGATATCCAGATCGACGGTTAGTACTTGTCATACAAATGGCGGACACTCTGACTGTCCCAAAACCGCACCGCGTCGATCGTACGAATTCACTCAGCTGCATTCCAGATTAGTGGCGAGCGTGCTATACCCGTCGAGTGAGTGACAATTTGCCCCCGAGCAAGTTCGGCGCCGGCTATACCGTGGGCGGCAATTCGCCACAGTCCCCACCTCCCTCCGCCCCACCACCCACACAGCCTCCCTATGGCTCGCCCCCGTTCCCCTCGACGCCGCCGCCTGCGTCCCGGCCGCAGCAGCCCTCTTACAGCGCCCCCTCATATCCGAACGTCCCAGCACCACCCGTTGCACCACCACCGGGTACTCCGTGGCCCGGATACGACCAACAGGCTGCGTACGCGCAGTCGCCCCTGCCCACCGCACCCCCAAACGAGTTCATCGCCAAACTGCGCTCGAACAAGTTGGCCCTCCACGCACTAGCCGGAACGCTCGGCGGGGCAGTCGGAGCGCTATTCGCGGAAGTAGCGCCCACCGGGGGAGCCGCAAGCAAATTCATGGCGGTGATGGAAACGGGTCTTTGGTCGTGCATCTTCACGACCGTCCTGGCTGGTGCCCTCTTTCTTTCGGATACGTGGCATCAGCGGCGTGAGCTGCGACCCAATCGAGTGTTCATTGCCTTGGCCTCCGGTGCGGGTGCCGGATTTGTCGCTGGCGCGGTCGCACAGGCACTTTACTCACTCGACATCGGCTCGTTTGAATTCCAATACTACGTCCTCCGGACATTTTGCTGGGGCCTCGCCGGTGCGCTCATCGGCGGCCTGCTCTCACGTACGGTGCCGAATCTCGGCGTGGGGCGCGGAGGCGTCGCCGGCTTTGTCGGCGGTTGTATAGGCGGAATCTGCTTCCTACTCATCTCCAACGTCTTCCCGGAGGAATTGGGACGAATCTTCGGCATTGCGGCGCTCGGGCTCGCCCTTGGCCTGGCGATGTACGTGGCAGAGACCCTGTTCCGCGACGCCAGCCTCGAAATTATCTGGGGCCCGAATGAGATCTCCCGAGTGGGTCTCGGGCCACAGCCGATCACGGTCGGAGGCGGGCTCGAAGACGATGTCTACGTACCCGGCTTGCCGCCTGCCACTTCGGTCATCGTGCTCAGCAACGGCCTGATCGAGCACATCGAAAACTACACAGGAAAGCGCACCCCCTTGAGGGACGGTAGTCAATTGCAGATCGGACCGGTCTATCTGGCCATCCACGCCCGCCAATAGTTGAGCGACGTGGCCGGGACGTTCTCGACCTTGGTGATACCTGGCACCCACAATCGATGCTGACGTGAAGTTGCTGCTGGAAGGCGCCAACGGCGGTCATGAAACTCAAACATGGTGGTCTGGTGACGCTCGGCGCAACCCTGGCCAAAGCGGGCGAGGGCACAGTTCATGAGGTGGTGGGCCGCCCCGATTGGGTGGTGAAGATTTTCCACTCCGACGTCGCGGATCTGGCGGAGAAGCTCGAGAAGGTCGCGGCAATGGTGCTGTCGCCGCCCGAGGGTGCGGTGCAGTCGGACGGGTTCGTCGTCCTGGCATGGCCGCTCGATATCGTGCTCGACGACACTGGGCAACCGGTCGGGTTCGTGATGCCGCGGATCGACACTGCGACCGCAGTGGAGATTCACACCATCAGCAATCCGTCGAATCGGTTGAACCCGTTGCCTTCTGCACCACAGTGGACGAAGCACACCACCTGGAGCCATTTGATCCACATCGCCGCGAACCTGTGTTTGGCGGTACAGGTCGCGCACCGCGTGCACGCGGTGATCGGAGATCTCCAGGAACGCAATATTCTGGTCTCGGATACTGCACGGGTGAGTTTGGTGGACTGCGACTCCATGCAGTTCACCGTCCTATCGGGCAGACAGTTCCTGTGCGGAGTTGGACGCCCAGAATTCATCGCACCCGAACTGGCCGTCGCGAACCTGCGCATGCAGCCCCGCGACGAGTCCTCGGATCTGTTCACGCTGGCGGTACATATCCATTTGTTGCTCATGGCGGGCAACCACCCGTTTCTGCGTGGCGAGTGGACGGGGCACGGTGAACAGCCGGACGCTTTGACGCTGGCCCAGTCCGGATACTGGGCCGGAGGGCCGGACTCGCCGCTGCAGAGCCATCCGCTGGCTCCGTCCCCGAGTTTTCTGCCCGCCGAGATTGGGCGACTCTTCACACGGGCGTTTACTGACGGGCGTCACAATCCGGAGTTGCGACCGACTGCCGCGGAGTGGCGCGCAGCACTATTGGGCATTCGTCTGGTCTCGTGCGCTCGGATCGGCACCCACCAATTCCCGATCGACAGTCTCACGTGTCCCTGGTGTGAAATTGAAGGTGTGCGGGCAGCGCGCAGGGGCAGCCGGTTGGAAACGGCAGTCATCCCTGCCCAGCGAGGGCCCGAACCTGAGTCAGTACCGCGGGGGGCGACGCGTACGCGGCTGAGTAAGGCGGCACGGAAAGCAATCGCCGCAGCGGTGGTCGGGGCACTCTCGTCAGTGACGATAGTGATCTGGGCGGCGCACACCGGAGACAAGGCGACCGACAACGACACTTCGGCAGAACCGGGGAACCATGTTACGTTCCAATCGGTTTCGCCCTCCCCTTCCGATTCCGATTCGGCCGAGCCTCCACCGATCTCCGACGCCGATGCCCATGGGTTTGTGACCTTCGGGGATGGTGCCCGGTGCCTCGGTAGCGACAACGCTGAGATGTTCATGCGGACAGCGAACTCGGCACTGGTTGTATGCCGCAGCGAGATCGACCGACTCTATTACCGTGGTTACCGAATATCCGACGGCGCCGCCCTGGACCTGTACGACGTTTCCCGCCAACCAGATGGATTCCTCGCCGTAAACGCTCCCGAAAACGCGCGCTATGTGATCACCTCCGAGGGATTCCAACTGATCCAGAACGACGTCGTCGTCGCGAGCGAACCAGCGGTCGAAATCGGCCCCGCGCCCGCAGTGCCGGTGGCGCAGCCCGCATCGACGGTCCTGCTCGGTTCGGCCTCGGCGATCGGTGCGACGTCGCGCGGGTACGGCTCCGAACGACCTGCAGTGATTTCGATGGGACTATGCGCCAACACCATCTCGAACATCGTTTGGCAAGACTGGGGTACCCCAGTGGCACATGGCACGGGCCTCGGATGCATACAGATCGGGCAACCGCCGCGGTACCAACTGGTGGCCTCAAACATCGGTATATGCGAGGGAGTCCTGGCCTACCGAACATTGCAGATCAGCACCAACCCACCGCAGGACATCTGCAACGCGTAATTCGGCGACCGAACTGACCCCGGAAACCAGCGGGAGTCGGCGGTTGACCGAGTGGCGAGCACACGCTCGCGCCCACCAACGAAGCGACGCACATGAGCTGAGCGGAGGTCGAAATCGATTGACTGGCAAGTCTTCTCGTGGACGATAGCGTGGCATCCGCCGACATCGGCGAACCGCAAGAAGGCGTCCCATCGAAACCGTCGTCCGTTCGGCTGACAGAGCCCCCGACAACCCACAGAAACCACGGCAAACGTGATACGTTTACGCACCTCAGGGGCGTCCGGTGGAGGCCTGCCCAGGAGGGGTGACGAGGGGGATCCGATGGCCGGTGAGTTGCCGCCGAGCAAATTTGGTGCTGGTACCACCTACGGCGATTCGGGGCGTTCCTACCCGCCACCGCAGGCAGCATCGCCTCCTCCCCCGCCTCCGCCTCCGCCTCCACCGTCGTACGCACCTGCCCCAGATCCCTACGCGACGACCGGGTACGCCACGGCGCCGCCTCCTACGTCATCTTCGGCACCGCAGTATTCCGCTCCGCCGGCGTACTCCTACCCAGCGGCAACAGGGGCAGCACCTGCGGCGCGGGGCGCGGGCGGTGGCACCGCCGCGATCGCCGCGGCCATTCTGGGCTTGATCGGTGCTATCTGGTACGGCGTCGACGTCGTGCGAAGCTGGGACGACATCGACTACCTGTTCAAATCACTCGACGGCCTATCGAACCTGGGCGTGTCTGGCTCTGTCGCCTTCTGGGCCTACGGAGCCATCGCCGCGGTCATCGCGGAGTTCGCATTCGTTGTCCTGCTTCTACTGGGCGGAATCCTGTTGTTGGCCCGCAGTTCCGCAGGCAGGGTGATGGTGGTGCTCGGCAGCCTGCTGGTGATCGCGACCAACATCTATTGGATACTTGCCGCATTCAAGGCCGTCGACTGGTTGAACTCGTTTGCCGGTAGCGCCGAAGTCACCGGATCCACAGGTGAATTCCTCGGAAGAGTACTGCTGAACGCCGGTCTGCCTGCTCTACTCGGCCTCGTCACGCTCATCCTCGCGATGACGGCTTCGGCGAAGCGCTGGTGCCAGCGCGTCACAGCAGTGACGTATTGACCAAGCCGACCGTGTCCATGAGAGTCGCAGTCGCAGAATCGCTTTGAGCGGAAACCCCTGAGGAGGGCACCGTGACATTCCCCCAACAGCCGTGGCAGCCAAAGGGACAGGGATCGGGGCAGCAACCCGGCCAGTATCCCAACGTTCCCGGGGCGAACATCCCAAACCCGGGATGGCCTCAATACCCGCCAGGGCCGACCCAGCCGCGCATCAACTTCGGCGCGCTGGACCAGACAAAGCTCGCCGCAGTGGCGGTGGCCGTCTCGGCGGCCATCGTCCTACTTGCCTCGCTGTTCTCGTTGTACAGCGTCGTCGTGACGCCGTCGGGGGCAGCGGTCAGAGGTAATGACGCTCCCGCAGGCACAGTCGAGGTCGGCATCGGATTCTTCGACGTCGTGCCTTTTCCTGCCCCGGTAGTCGCGACTGCCATCCCCCTGTTGATGTTGCTGGCCGGGCTGACAGCCGTACCGACAATTCTCGGTGGCGTCTCCAAAATCACCGGGTTGCCCGCGGTGTTCGCCGGTACCGCAGCACTATTGGCGATAGTGCTGGCGATCAGCAATCCGCTGCCGTCAGTCAGCTTGAGTGGCCAAATCGCCTCGGAGCTCAGCCAAAACGTCGGCGGGCAGTCCTTGGGCCAGCTGATCGACTCCGTGGTCTCGGTGTCGCCGGGCTCAGGTCTGATCACGTCAGCACTGTTCGGGGTGATCGGCTGGGCCGCCGCAGTAGTGATGTTGCTCCGCCGGACGCCGCCCGCACAGGCTCCCCCGCCTTCGGCCGGCCCTCCCCCCACCAATCCGTATGCACCACCTCAGCCAAATGTGCCGCCGCGGTGGTGAATCCGGCCTACTACGGCCCCCCACCGCCTGGGTACCCGCCGCCACAGCGCGTGCAGTGGGGCAGCTACGTACCGTTCTTGGTGGGCGCGTTCGCGATCATCGGTCTGGCCGCCACGCTACTGCCGATGTGGTCGGTGACCCTCGATCCGGCTGACTATGGTTTCAACAGATACGAATTCGATATCGACGAGGGCCTCGTGGTCGATTCAATCCGTGGTTCGGCATCAGTCAACATCGGTTTCTACGACTGGATCATGTCCGCCGCACCGGTGGCCGCGGTGATGCCCATTGCCTTTGCCCTCGCGCTCGCCATTTCAGTGACGCTGCTACTCAAGGGTGACGACGCCAACCTCTGGGGCGCGGTGTCTGCCTTCGCCTTGTGCGCCATCGTCGTCGTGGCGGCTACGGCGGTGCGGCCGCAGACGCAGCATGCGGTGACCGGCCCCTTGGCACTCGAGCTCAATCAGACCGACCTTTCGTCGCTGAATCAGCCGGCACCGATGGATGTTGCCGTCGGGGCGGGCCTGGTGACGGCGATGCTCGCTCTCGTAGCGATCTGTGCACTCAGTGGTTGGCTATACGTGACGCACCGGCGCGCCGGCACGCCCTGACGGATTGAGCTGGCGCCCTGACGAATTGCTGTGCGGACCCCGCCCCTTTATGAATGGCACCGCAGGTCAGTAGACGTACACCACCGCGTCATTACCGCCCCGGCAGGTCAACACCATCTCGACCGCGCATGTCATCGGATACCACTTCTTGGTCACCGGACTGAACGCATCCACCCTCGCTGGTGTGGCCTGGCGCGTGTTGTTCACCGCGTCGCGAACACTGATGGCGAATGGGCATGACGTGATCTCTGTGCCTCTTGCGGCATTGCGGTACATCCCCATGCCATTGCCGCTGCACGGCTTCGCGTCGGCAGGGGGTGCGCTGGGCGCTCGAACCGTACTTATCACCGTGGACCACGTCGTGGTGGACGATACCGTCGAGCCCGTGTCGAAATCATCCGGCGACGATGACGCCGGAGTGGTAGGGGCAGCACGGTCCTTTCCGGATGGAATCAGGAAGACCAGCAGCAGCCCGATCAACGCGACAGCCGCGATGCCGACCACGATGACGAGGTTTCGGTTACTCCCGCCGCCGGAGCCCGTTGGGTAAGGCACCGCAGCCGGTCCCGCCGGGTACGGCACCGCAGCCGGTCCCGTCGGGTACGGCACCGCAGTCGGCGCCAGCTGCTGTGTCGGCGGCGTGTACGGGGAAGAATCAACCCGGTACACCACCTGGTTTGCCCTGGCGCCGACGGAACCTGAGGAGTATGCCGCCCGCGCACTACGCCGCGCGACGCGCTGGTCATCGATCGCACACCACGGGCACGGCTGCGCATCCACCGGAATCTGGTGGCCGCGTGGGCATGTCCCCATCCGCAGGCTCAGCAGGGCGGCCCGCCACTCTTGCGCTGTCGGACGGGCATCGGGATTCCGGGCGCCGTCAGTGAAAGCGCGGACGAATAGGTGTTGGATACCGTGAGGCAGAAAACTCACCGGAGGAGCCAGCGGATGCGTATGTAGCACCGACCCCGGTCCGCCCGCCCACTGCCCAGATGCTGCCAGCGTCAATGCATCCGGCTGTTCGCCGACGCCGGTCCATTCACCCCTGAGGAAGGGATGGTTCCCAGCCATCAGCAGTAGGTGGATGTGAACAGCCAGCGCGAACAGATCCGACGGCTTGCTCCGCGCGGTGGTGGCCAGGTCAACTCCTGACAACTCCGGTGCGGTGAATTCGGGCCGGGCGACACCGCACGGGAACTGCCGTCCAGCTTCGTCGGTGAACTGCATTGAGTCGCAGTCGACCAATGTGACCCGGGTGGTGTCGTTGACAAGAATGTTGCGTTCCTGGAAATCACCGATGACGGCATTGACCAGGTGCACGATCTCTACCGCCAGGCACAGGTTGGCTGCTACGTTCACCAGATGTGACCAGGTGACGTTCGCGGTCCAGATGGGCGCGTTGGGAAGAGGATTGGTCCGATTAGACGGGTTGCTCACCGTGTGGATCTCCACCGCGTTCGAGGTGTCGATACGCGGCATGAGGTACCCCAGCGCGCGAGTGCCATCGCGGATAAGGTCAGTCGGCCAAGTGAGCACAACGAAACCGTCTGATTGCACCGCGCCGTCCGGCGTAGAGGCGATCATCGCCTCTACCTTCGCCAGCTTGATATCCAGGTCTTTCAGATCCGCGTGAAAAACCTTGGCTACGAGTGCAGGATGTCCAACCACTTCATAGATGGTGCCTTCGCCGGCGCTCGCCAGTATCGCTCCACACTGCACCGACGAGCCGTTCAGAGTTGCGAAATTCATGGTGTGCGTGACGATTTTGACTCGAAAGGCACGGTCTCCGCGTCTCCAGCGCGCCGACGCCACCGGGGTCGGCGTTTGTCTGTCATGGGTTCAGTGGCACCACCTTCAGTAGTTGCCCGCGCATTTTCAGCGGCAGACACCGGTGCAGCGGGGGCGGCCGGCGCCGCGGCCGGCGGCGCGGCTGCCTCTTTCGGGGCAGGCGGAGGCGGGGGCGGGGGAATCTGCGTGGGGTGCGGTGGCGCCGGTGAACTCACCTGGCTCCGAAACACGGGGCGCGCGGAGGGATAATAGGCGTCCTCTACCCGTTGCAGTGCGGCAAGAACCATCGTTTTGTCGTCGCCGGTCTGATCGTCTTCAATTCCCCTCAGCAGCGCCGCGAAGTCAGCGGCGCCCGCACCAGATCGCACCCGTTTCCAAGCGCCTTTGAAGAACGGCTCGAACGGCTCCCCGGTGACGATATCGGTGATCTTGTAGCTCATTCCGTCTGTGCTAAGGGCGAATGCCGTCGCACCGGTATGTGCTGAGGTTCGGAACGATTTCTCGAACGCTTCGTCGCTGTGGATGAACCACGTCGCGTTGGCGTACTCGTCCTTCTCCTCAATGAGGTGCGTGGCAATGACATCGGAGCTCTCCGAGGCGATGATGCCATCACCGATCTGGCCCAGTACCAACAACTCCCGTGACGCAAGCGCCACAGACAGCGTGGTGGCGAGAAGCCCGACCGGCAGGCCCATTGCTTCGGCCTGTTTGACCACTTTGTCGCGCGCACGGGTGAACAACCACCGCATCATCGCGTCGGCATCAGAAGCCGTCGCATCCTTGAAGCCCGCGATGAAAGCCGGCTGCGTACACAGGTCGACCACGGTCTGACACGCGGTGTGGGACCCCCACGCCGACGTACCCGACACCGACCCGGCGCCGTCTGCCACCGCCGCCACGATGAAATCGTTGACATGGCAATAGCTGAATGCGTCGTCGCAACCCAGGCCGTTTCGGATGTGTTGACTACCGGTCACAGAGGCGCCGCAGGCCGCCCATTCCCAGCTCGCACCGCGACCATGATCGTTGCGAGAATCCGTCACACGCTGGCCCACCCGCTCAACGGCGGTAGTTTAATCTGCTGCCCGATACCAGCCAATGCCTCGTCGGTGCTCGCGAACTCCGTGGAATTGGACACGTTGCTCAGCGATGCCGAAAGCCATTCGAATAGCTCTTCGTATCTCAGGCCCTCGAGCGGTGCAGGTCCACGTTGCAGTGAAAGTCGCGCCAACTGCTGCCAGTCGACATGCGGGCCCGCGCCCACGGAGAATATAGTGACCCCCCGTGCGGCCTCGGCCGCATTGAGTCGCGCCACGGCCTCGTCGAAACCCTCGGGATTGGCCTGACCGTCGGTCAGCAATAGTATCCACGGGCGGTAGTACTGCAGACCAGCGGCTTTGTACGCCGCCTTGCGATCCTCGATGATGTCGAGCGCCAGATGCACGCCTGCCGCCATGTTGGTGCGACCCGACGCTCTGAACTGAATGGGCTGCAGACCACGGGCCTCCTGCATAGGCACAAGCACCGTCGCCGCCGTCCCGAACGTGACCACCGCAACTTCGACGCGCTTACTCGCCAGCACGTCGTTGTTGAGGAAGTGCGTGAATGACGCGTATCCGCTCTCCAGTGCGGCGATCGGTGCACCTTGCATCGATCCCGACACATCAGCTAACACGACGCAGGACACCCTCGGATCCGGGTTCTCATCGTTGAGCTCAATGGCCCAGTCAGACTGATTCAATTTCAATCCCCTCCACAAGTGCACGGAATGCCGTACGTCGGCGCACAACCTCCGATAGTGCGCAAACCTGGATTTTGTCACGCCGAACAGCAGCCGAGCGTCCGCCGTTCGGCTGACCCTAACCGATTTAGCTGCCGGTTTCACGACGTATGAGCACTGACAATTCGAGCACCAAACAATCGGAGCAACATCGTATGTTTGTACGGTGACCCGTTGCATTCATAGACGACGCCAGCAGAAGCAGGAATGGCGGCAGGTGTGGCACCCGTGACGGGAACTGGTCGCCCTGAGACCTACCAAGTGGACGACGGCCATGACATCAAACTGGGTGGGGTACTGGCGAAAGCGGGCGAAGGAACAATTCATACGGTCGTGGGACGGCCCGACCTGGCGGTCAAGATCTTTCATCCGACACTGAACGGCCTGAGCGAGAAGTTAGAGAAGGTCGTCGCCATGGTTGCGTCACCACCTTCTGGAGCCACCCAAAACGACGGCTTCGCGGTCCTGAGCTGGCCCACCGATGTTGTTCGACAAAGCGACCGGCCGGTCGGCTACGTAATGCCCAGAATCGACACCGAGAACTCTGTCGAAATCCATGCACTGAGCAATCCGTCAAACCGGGCCAACCCACTGGCCAACAGTCCACAGTGGCCGGCCCATGCCACCTGGACCCATCTCCTCACAGTCGCCGCCAATCTGTGTGTGGCAGTGGACGTCGTCCACCACGTCGATGCCGTGGTCGGCGACTTCCAGGAACGCAACATCTTGGTGACCGACACCAGCCGCGTCGCATTGGTCGACTGCGATTCGATGCAGTTCACCGACAAGGATGGGCGAGTATTCACCTGCGCCGTGGGCCGGCCCGACTTCAGCCCGCCGGAACTGCTCGGTCACGATCTCGCCACCACAGTCCGCCGAAAGGATTCGGATCTCTTCGCCCTTGCGATCCACATCTACCTGCTCCTCATGGCGGGCAATCATCCGTTTCTCCGGGGGAACTGGCTGGGGCAGGGCGAGCAACCTGGCGTCATGGAACTGGCCAACACCGGCGACTGGGCAGGCGGGCGCAATTCGCGACTCCAGACCCATCGGTTGGCACCGCCAGTCACGTACCTTCCGAGCACGATAGTAAGGCTCTTCGCGAAGGCGTTCACCGTCGGATCCACCCGGCCCAGTGCGCGGCCGACTGCGGCCGAATGGCATACGGCGTTGCTCGACATCAAAGTCGACAAGTGCCCGCGTGATGCACACCAGGTTCCTGTCGATACCGAGGTCTGCCCATGGTGCACGATCGATGACGAACGCGGCCGCCAGCGGAAGTCCTCCCCGCTGAAACACCAGACCGTCCACCAAATCGTGACACCGTCGCCCCCACAGCCACACACCTTGTCGACGCCGCGGCCGACGCCGAAAACTCTGCCCAGCACCGTCCCTCAGAGGATTCCTGCCCCGTCTGTCCACTCCACCAAGAAGAGTCCTCCACCGTTCAGATCCACAACCACACCTAGACCCAAACCCGACCCGCGCCTGTCAAACGGCCTGAGCGACGAATTCGGCAGAAGTCTCTACCGCCTGTTTCTGCTCATTGGCATACCCGCAGCGGTGCTGATTGTCATCATGGTCGGATGGATCGTGGTCTACACCATTCATCGACTATGACCACAAGCAAGGTGTCAGCCGAACGGATGACGGACCACCAGCAACCGAGATGACAGCATTTGCACTGATCGTGTTTCACGCACCCTCACCCATAGAAGGGGCATATCGGGTGAATCGTCGTCGGTTCGTCCGCAGTGCCACCCGCCCACGGATTGCGGCGACCCCGCACTCTTCCCTGGGACGCGGTCCGTGCCGTTAGCAAGCGGGGATCGGTATGCCGGCTTCACGATCACCGAATTCGTCGGGTCGGGCGCGAACGGCACCAGCTATCTGGCGATCCGTTCCGACGCCCACCAAGTGTTGCGTCTGAAGATCCTGCGCCGAGGCGCAGCTCCTGACGACGACTTTCGAAAGCGGTTTAGACAGACCAACGAAACACTGTCACGACTTGCCCCGCGTGGCACGCCGCGTGTGATCGACTTCGGCGAATCCGATGGACGGTGCTGGGTAGCAACCGAATTCATCACCGGAACAAACGCCAGGAATCTCCTCAATCAGCGCTTTCCGTCCGGAATCCCACTTAGCAGCCTCTGCGTCATCGCCGATCACATCGCACATGCCCTCGACGAGACCTCTCACCACAGAGTGGTACACGGATCCGTCAAACCGACCAACATTCTTCTCTACGAACCATTTTCGAAAAACTACCGCATCGCAATCAACGACTTCGGTCAGCGGAATCAGAGCACCAGAGCATCTGGTGATGCGTATGCGGCACCCGAGGTGCTGTCTGGCGCGGTTCCCACCAGCCGCGGCGACCAGTTCGCACTGGCCGCAACCATGTTCCACCTGATTACCGGCGGACAGGCATTTCCCGGCGACCGCCGAATCGTCACCACCGCCGGACATCTCGACTTCGATACGCAGGCATTAAGCAGTGCCGCAGCCACCGCCGACGGACTGACGGACATCTTCGCTCGGGCCTTCGCATTTGACCCAGCGGCCCGGTTCACCTCGTGTGGTGAGTTCATCGAGGCTCTGACCTCTCCGTCGTCGGCCAAATCGCTCCCGCCGACCCGGATCCAGGCACCGCGCACTGAACCTGAACCACGCAGAAGGTCGTCGGAGGAGTCCGAGCCAGCGAAAAGACCGGCCGGCCGATCAGTGTGGGTACCCACCGCCGCGATCTTGGCCGTGACTGTGGCACTGACCGTCGCCGCAGTCTTGTTCAGTCACGAGAAGCCAGTGCCGATCCCTGCGGACCCGTCTCCGGCGGCGCCGATTTCCACTGCCGCGGCACCAGTTTCGGCCTGCCATAAACTCGACGAGGCGCTGGCCGGACTGAACACGCGCCAACGACTCGCGCAGACCCTGATGGTCGGTGTCACCGATATCGACGACGCTACGGCCGTGGTCAACGATCAAAGCGTCGGCGGGATCTTCATCACCAGCTGGACCGACCTGAGCATGCTGACCTCGGGGGCCTTACGCGAACTTCAGACCGCGCCGCGACCGATCCCCCTCGCAGTCAGCGTGGACGAGGAAGGAGGTCGCGTTCAGCGATTGAAATCTCTTCTGACCTCTCAGGATTCACCTCGACAATTGGTCGACGAGGGCACCTCGACGCAGGAGGTGCACGACATAGCCTTCGAACGGGGCCGCAAGATGCGCGACTTCGGTATCACCATCGATTTCGCACCGGTGGTCGACGTGACCGGTGCCGCCGACAACACCGTCATCGGTGACCGGTCGTTCAGCAACGTCGCCGAAACCGTGACCGAATATGCCGGCGCCTACGCACAGGGGTTACGCGACGCCGGACTGCTGCCGGTACTCAAGCATTTCCCCGGCCATGGGCGCGCATCGGGAGATTCCCACCAAGGTGGCGTCGTAACACCTCCTCTCGACGATCTGCGGCAGCAGGATCTCGTCCCCTACCAGACACTCACCACCGACCTGCCGGTTGGCGTGATGGTCGGCCACATGCAGGTTCCCGACCTGACCGGCACGGATCCTGCGAGCCTATCCGCGGCGGCGTATTTGCTTCTACGCCAGGGCAATTATGGTGGACCACCCTTCGACGGGCCGATCTTCACCGACGACTTATCGAGCATGGGTGCCATCAATCAGCGCTATGGGGTGGCCGAGGCGGCACTCAAAGCACTGCAAGCCGGCGCGGATACCGCGTTGTGGATCAGCACCGCCCAGGTGCCGGCCGTACTCGATCGCCTTGAGGCGGCCGTCACGGACGGCGAACTCCAGGAAGCCCGTGTCGACGATGCGGTGCGGCACATGGCGGTGACCAAAGATCCTGGACTCGCCTGCACCCGCTGACACCGTCAGGCCTCAGGGGCGCGTCACGGTCGTACCGTCCGGGCCAGCTGTGTCGCTGATGTACTTGGCCAGACAGTTCCATCTGTCGATGTTGTGCACGTCGCACCAACTGTTCGCCGCGGCCGAGTCCCCATACGTCGAGCCCACCACGGTCACCCACCAGTCCGGACCGCTGAAGGTGGTCCAACTCCCCGACCAAACCAGTCGGACGCCGTCATACTGCTGCCGCAGCATCAGATGGTTGCGCAAGATGTCGGGATCGGCATAGGTGATCCCGTCGGTGACCAGCCCCACTTTCTTCGAGCTGAGCTGGGGTATCCAGTGGTTCGCCAGGTTGCTGCGCACAAACGAGTAGTCCGAGTCGGCCAGTTCCCTCAGCGCCGCGCCCGCCACACCGTCCGCCGTCCCATGCGCAGGCGCGGTCGGCTGAACTGCCGTCAAGACCGCCGGACTGTTCGAGCCCCCGCTCGTGTCCTCGGCATATCCCGAAACTTGCACATTGACACTCGATGACACCAATTCTGGTGGTCGCCAGTACATTCCGGCCGGAAAGACGAAGCGTTGCGTCATGCTGCCATCGACGGAGATCGGCTGCGCGGTGAGATTGAAGATCCCCGCTGCCACGTCCTTCGCGCCGTCAGACACCGCGACCTGAACGTTGGCTCCGGAAAGTTCCAAGCCAGCATCACAGTTCGACCGCACAGGAACGTCGACAGCCAGTCCCGCCGGAGTCAGGCTGAGCGATCCTTGACCGAAAGTCACTGCGCTGGTGCAGATCTCGCTTGAATCTGGGCGAGAGCCACTACCGCCAGGACCTGCGCTGGTCGTTGTATCACCTGAGTCTGACCCCCCCAATGTCAGAATCAGTGCCACCACTGTGGCGACCACAACACCCACGGCACCCAGACCAATCAGAAGGTTCCTGTTACCCGGACCGGGTGCAGAACCTGCCAGCATGGGGTCCCGCGGGGGCAGATAGGGAATCGCGGCCGGAGGGCTTTGGGCAATCACCGGCATT
The DNA here is from genome assembly GCF_965229105.1 of Mycobacterium sp. GTDB lineage: Bacteria > Actinomycetota > Actinomycetes > Mycobacteriales > Mycobacteriaceae > Mycobacterium. Next base: position 1,958,441 of record NZ_OZ245858.1, on the reverse strand, counting down.
GCTCGCTGCGGGATCGACATCTGCCCACTTCGGCGTACTGCACGGATATCGTCGATCGCGCACCAAGGACACTGTTCTGTCTCGATGGGTAGCTGGTGCCCGCGCGGGCACGTTCGGACGCGAAGGACCTGCAGGTGGTGTCGCCACTCAGCCGCAGACGGGCGAAGGTGGGGGTCGCGCGCGCCATCGGTGAACGCCCGCACGAACAGACGCTCTATCTCCGGAGGCAGGAACGACGGTGGCGGCGCCACTTCATGGGTATGAAACTTCGACCCCGGCCCGCCTGCCCACTGTCCGGCCGCGGCCAGGGTGAGCGCGTCAGGTTGTTCACCGCCTCCAGTCCAGTTGCCTCGCATGAACGGGTGGTTGCCACCCATGAGGAGGAGATGCACATGCACAGCAAGCGCGAAAAGGTCCGAAGGCTGTTCACGTGCCACGCGCGCGAGGTTGAGCCGCGCGAGCTCAGGCGCGGTGAATTCGGGTCGCCCTACGCCGCACAGGAACTGATGTCCCGAGTCATCGGTGAACTGCATGGAATCGCAGTCGACCAACGAAACCCGAGTCGTGTCGTTGACCAGAATGTTGCGTTCCTGAAAGTCGCCGATCACGGCATCGACGCGGTGCACCGTCTCAACCGCCAGGCACAGGTTCGCCGCGATATTGACCAAGTGGTGCCACGTCACGTGCGGTGTCCACTGCGGGGCCGAAGGAAGCGGGCTGGCCCGGTTGGACGGATTGCTGACTGTGTGGATCTCAACAGCGTTGGCGGTGTCGACCCGAGGCATGACGTACCCAGCTACGCCGTCATCGCCAACGACGGTGTGGAGGGGCCATGTCAGCACGACGAACCCGTCTGATTCCATCGCCCCCTGGGGCTGCGACGTAGTCATCGCGACGACTTTGGCGCGTTTGGCGGCAAGGTCTTTCAAGTCGGTGTGGAAGATTTTCGCGACCCAGCCACCACGGTCGACAACCTCGTAGATGGTGCCCTCACCGGCTCGCGCCAACACCGCACCAAGCTGGATAACTGCACCGTTGTCGAGCCGCAGCACCGCGCTACCTTCTCCTCGTCGCCAGCAACAGGCACTCAGTGCACCAGCAGGCCTGCATCTTCACACGAACAGTTGGTCGTCACTATCCCTCGTTCGGCGGACACCAAATGGAGCACTCTATGGATTCTCCACATTGCCAACCCCTTATCAGGCGCTCGGACATTGGCCGCCGCCCAACTGGTCGAGGTGATCCTGTAGCCATCCGGTGAGACTGTCCAACGCCGCGGTACCGCCTTCGAAGGTCCCGGAGTCGGCCACGGCTGCAATCGCGACTGCGACCTTGCCCGTCGCCGTCGGTATGACTCCGTACTGGCGAACCAGGTAAAGCCCGTCAGTTCCTGGACCCCATCCGCCCTTGAACTGAGCGCCGTCGATCCCGCCGATTCCCCACCGCTGCCCTGAGGTGATCTGCCCCATCAAATCCAGCACCGGCTTCGAACGAGAGTCGCATGCGATATGGCCGAGGAAACGCACCTGATCGGCCAGTGACCAGTCGGTCTGACCGAAGATAGAAAATCCTGATCGCCTTAAAGCGCTGGGGACATCTGTTTGGGGATCGCCGGCCGCGGCGAGGATCGATTCGACCTTGCTCGCCGCCGCTTCGCCGCCGCCGAGTTCCTCCCACATCGACTCCGCGGCTGCATTATCCGACGCGGTGATAGCTGACTGCATAGCCGCACTGACCGATCCCAACTCGTCGAGCACCGCCAGAGCCAATGGCACCTTAATCGTGGACCACGCGGGCAGGCTGGACCATTCACCGAAGGTCTGCACCTGGCCAGGCTCGCCCAAAGGCGCGAAGGCCAAGCCGACATCAGCGCCGATGTTTTGCGCAAATTCGTCGAATGACAAGGCCAACCCATTATCAGCCGGTGCTGCCGGGATCACTGTTGGCGAGGGCCGAGAGGGTGCCGGGATGGCAGTCGAATCGGTTGCCGTGGGCGATGCCGAAGCGACTGGGATATTCGCGGCAAAACGACGCCATGCCACAACACCGCCCACGGCGGCGACAGTCACGACAACGAGCACACAGATGGCGATCTTCAAGCGTGCGTTCGACTCCCGAGGACGTCGATGGTTCGCGGGCGGGGCCTGGCGCATGGACATCATGTGAGACTACTGGGAATTGCTCGCCAAACCCGACCTGTTAACTGGCCTTTCGCAGGGTGGCACCCAGTAGCGGATCGGCAACGTCGGGAATCATGGAATGCGCGGTGGCTGGTTGGGATCCCCAACGTTGAGTGTGTAGCAATTCGACCCACCGAATCCCAACCCCTGGCCGCGGTCGCAGCGGGTGTAGTAGCCCACCGGATCGACGGGGCCATCGCAACGTTCTCCGCCGCCGAAGATGCCGATGAAAACGCTTTGACAGCCGGCGGATGCTGGTGGCGCGAATTGAATTCCGCCGAATGCGAGCACCGCCGTGGCTACCGGAACGATGAACTTCTTCATTTGCATTTCCTTTCCTTGTTCGCCTTTTCGGGCGCACGAGTACACGGGTGTTATTCCCGCGATGAATTGATGTGCCATCCGATAAGTGAGAACGAAGCGCCACAAAAGACCTGATGGAGTCCGATTTCAACCGCGAGTTGATATCAGCTGTGCGACGTTTTCACAACGGGAAAGTTACTCCGCGGCGTTTAATTCATAAAGTGCCCTGGCGCCTTATGAGACGTTCGGACGACATATGAATTAGGTGATTAATACGTTGGGACTACACGGTTTAATTCGCTTTTGTCACACGCGAACCACCCGTAACACCCGAAGTGGCGGCATAGCCTGAGCGCGGTCGGGACAGCACGCAAACGGGTGGGACTGCACAACTGGAGCAGCCGAACTCCACGCATCGATGGGCCCTGCGGGTGACCACGGCGTGTTGAATCCGCGCGAGACCGAATACGGATGTGAGTGACTACAGCTGCGACGTGGGCGATGGCATGATCGACAACTACTCCGTCGACGGCCGAACAATGATTAGCGTCCCCGATACTGCGGTGCTAGTTAATGTGAAACGAGTTTCGCTCACTTCTGCCGTGCAAGCCTCTGCTTCAGCGCCAGCTCCTACCGCGTCCGCATCAGCGCCTACGGCGTCAGCACCCGCTGGCCCGTCGTCAGGCGCAAGCGGGGTCCTCCCGGCGGCTGCAACGCCGTGTCCTGGCACGCGGACAGTCCAGTTTTGCCAACCCGGGTCCTTTTGCCGAGGCAGTCCGTATTGCGTACGGAGCCAGCGGGCCTCCGAGTCAGGCCCCTCGGCAGATCACGGCGGACAGCCCCGTTACCAGTGACAGCTACGCCGTCACCTGTGCTGCCAACGGTGGATGGGTCACCTGCACTGGCGGCGACTTCGCCATCATCTATCTCTACCAATGGCTCGAGTAACACCGCAGCGGGGTCAGTACCCCGGCTGGGTCGCCTGCCCGTTGATACGCTGACGCGATGCGTCATGAGGTGGGCACACGCCGGGCAACGGCACGCGCATTGTTTCAGACGGGCGCGTTGTTGCTGGCAGTTGTCTCCTCGCTTGCTTCAACCGCTTCGGCATCTGCCGCGGCAGGTATTGCTGGTATGACCGTCTTTCTGGATCCGGGTCACAGCGGCGCCAACGATGAGTCGATCACGCGGCAAGTGCCCAACGGACGTGGCGGCGAAAAGAATTGCGGGACTACGGGTACCAGCACCAACGATGGCTATCCCGAGCACACTTTGAACTGGGAGGTTGTGCTTCAGGTGCGTGACGCACTTGAACAGATGGGCGTTCATACGCAGCTCTCCCGGCCCGACGACAGTGGAACCGGACCTTGCATTGACGCACGCGCTGCGCAGGCAAACGCTATGCACCCAGACGCGATCGTGAGCATCCACGCCGACGGCGGACCTTCATCTGGGCGGGGATTTCACGTGAACTACTCAGCGCCTCCTCTTAATGATGTGCAGGCGGGCCCCGCTGTACAGCTCGCCACAACCATGCGGGATACGCTCGCCGCCGCGGGACTCGAAGAAGCCACCTACATCGGGACAGACGGACTTTACGGGCGTTCTGACCTCGCTGGCCTAAACCTTGCTGCCTACCCCGCTGTGCTGGTCGAGCTCGGCAATATGCGTAACAGCGCCGACGCCGCAATGATGGAGAGCGAGGACGGCCGTGCACGCTACGCCTCTGACGTCACCCAGGGCATCGTTGCTTATCTCCAGCAGAAGGTTCCTGCGAGTTAACCCTGGATGATGAGGCTGGCCGACGCCGAAATCCTTATCGCGCCGTTGATCACCCATCATCGTCGCATTGCCGGCGAAGTAAGACCATCTGAAGCGATTTGGCATACGCCAAGATTCGAGGGCGGAATGAGAGATACCCTTCAAGCATATTGGGCTGAGGTAGGGGGACTAGGGGAGTGTTCGACCTCAAAAGACCTTCGCAGGTGCGCGGACGTCGAAGCTCATTACCCGTTATCGCGCTGGCCGTGGTCCTCGGACTGCTCATCGGAACAGCCGCTGTGCGCCTCGCTTCCCCCAACGCGGTTCAGACCACCTCGGTTGCCGCCCCTATTCCTGCGACGAGCACCCCGAGCGGCGCCCAGTGGATCACCGACCCGGAGTCCCATTCGACTGCAAGAGAAACCGTGGTGGCGCCATCTGTTGACGACGGACGAGGGGCTCGAGTTCTCCTTGGTCCTCCACCTCCGCCAAGTGAGTTCGGAGATGGGACCTTTACAGTCTGGACGGACATCAGCCCAGGCACCTATCAGTCAGCGCAGGTGGCGATCAATGCCCCGCCCTGCACCTGGCAACGCTTCTCCGGCCTCGACGGGTCACTCGACGAGCTAATCGCGAGTGGCGCCCCAGAAAGGGGTCGCCAAACTGTTGTCATCAGCCCCACAGACCAGCTGTTCCACTCGCAGGCGTGTGGCCGGTGGGAGAAGGTCAGTTAGGGCTTTCAAGCCTGTAACAGGTTCTCCCGCAAGATTAGTCAAATATCACTTGTCGAGAATCCGCGCCAGACTCACCATCGTCGAGGTTGATCGTGAGGGCAAAGCGACTGCGGTATAGCTTCCGGCCCGGACGACCTTAGGCACAGCTACCGGCGGGCAGAACGTCTAGTTGTTTGGAGATACTTCGCCGCCTACGACGTCCACCACGCCCGGGTGCTCGGGCAGATCGCCCCCAAGACCGGTATCGAACCCCTCGAGAAACTCGTCGCCCACGTCATGACCACCGAACCATACGCCTCAGCCCGGCGGCTGTTCTGGGTCGTCAACAACGGCTCGTCGCACAACGAGCGTGCTCCATCGAACGCATGCAGACCGCCTGGCCGACCGCGACCCTGGTACAACTACCGATCCATGCCTCCTGGCTCAACCAGGTCGAGAACTACTTCTAGATCCTTCAGCGAAAAGCGATCAGCCCCAACGACTTCACCGATCTGGCTCAACTCTCCGAACGCATCCTCGGGTTCCGGCACCGCTACAACACGACCGCGACACCATTTGACTGGACCTCCACCCGAAACGACCTCAACGCACTCCTGCACCGCGTCGACCTCAACGACACCCCTCAAACTCAAACCCCAGCCGCGTGACCCCGACGAACTTACGACCATGACCATTAGCCACGCGAATTCCGCTTGCGGTGAAGTAGACGCGAAAGCCGGGCTCCTACCAGGTCATTGAGGCGAGGCCCCGCCCGGATCACGATCCGTTCGGTCAGCGTCCGGTGAGCGGCACACACACCGTCGTCATGATTTTATCGGCGAAGGTCTGGCGCTTGGCATCCCACAGCGGAAACAGGTAGCCGAGGTAGCAGAACGCACTGTCCAGCACGTGCGCCAGCTGCCGGACGATCGAGAGGCCGAAACCGATGGGCTGGCCGGTCTTCTCGCTGATCACCTTGAACTTCAACATCGACTTGCCGACACTCGAACCCGTTTTTCCCTGACGGTAGCCAAAGTTCCAGATACCGAACGCCAGCGCGGCCACGTAGGTGAGAACGGCGACGATCACCCCCGTCGACGACGGGTCGGACGCGCAGGACACGCTGGAGCCGTAGTCCATGTCGGTCGTCACGCAGGTGTTGTCCCCGGAGGCGACGGCGAAGCCGACACCGATGCCGACCAGGATCAGAATCGGGATGGAGTCGATCAGCGCGGCGAGCACGCGCGTAATCCACGACGTGTAAGCCTCTTTGGGCATTGCAGGCACCGCACCGCCGTACGGCGGCGGGGGCGGTGGGTAGCCCGAATAGGGCGGTGGCGGATAACCACCGGGCGGCGGGGGCGGATAACCACCCGGGGGCGGGGGCGGATAGCCACCCGGGGGCGGGGGCGGGGGCGGGGGCGGCGGATATTCGGTCATGACAGCGGGAGGCAGACGGTCTTGATGATCTTGTCGACCAACGTCTGCCGCTTGGTATCCCACAGGGGGTACAGGTAGGTGACGATGCCGACGATGAAGCAGACGCCGCCGAACACGGCGTAGAGCAGTTCGCGGACCACCGACATCCCGAAACCGATGGGCTGGCCGCTTTCGATGTTGACCACCTTGAACTTCATGATGGACTTACCGATGCTCGAGCCCGTCGTGCCCTGCCGGTAACCCAGATTCCAGATGAGGTAGGCCAACGCGATCACTGCCGACACCACCAGCGCGGCCACCCCCAGCGACGAATTGCCGGTGGCGCAGAATTCGCCCAGGTTGTACTCCGAGGTATCGGTGACACAGGCCGTCTCCTGGGTCGCAGCCTCGATGCCGTAGCCGATGCCCACGATGATGAAGTACGGGATGTAGTCGATAAACCAGGCCAGCACGCGGGTCAGCCATGGTGTGTAGGCATCCTGCGGCAATGCGGGCGGGCCCACCCCGGGCGGCGGGGGTGCATAGCCACCGGCCGACGGTGGCGGCGGCGGATAACTCGCACCTGACGGCGGCGGTGGTGGCGGATACCCCGAGCCCGGCGGCGGCGGGGGCGGCGGGTAGCCATTGCCGGGCGGCGGCGGTGGTGGCGGGGGCGGATAGTTCCCGGGCGGCGGTCCTGGCGGTTGTTCGGTCATGTCGCCTTCCACTCAACGGCTCGTTAGCTGAAGCAGAGCGGCCTTACAGTACCTGAGAACGGCCTTGCCGAGACTTCCAAAACAAAAACTTCACCACGTGGCTATATGGCGGATTCCTCGGAAAGGAGCGACGCCTCGTTGCGCTGACAGATTATTTGCCAGACGAAATAGTTTGCCGATTTCCGCGCGGTTGCGCGGTGGCACAGCGGCTATTTGCGGCGAGAGCCGTCCGACAGGAAGCTCAACAGGTCGCTTCGGGTGATGACGCCCACCGGCTTGCCGTCGTCAACGATCATCACCGCATCGCAATCGCGCAGCGCTTTGGCGGCGGCATCGACCAACTCGCCCGCGCCGATCAGTGGCAGCGCCGGGCTCATGTGCTGAGCGACGGCGTCGGCCAGCTTGGCCCTGCCCTCGAAAACGGCCGACAGCAGTTCACGCTCGGAGACGCTGCCCGCCACCTCCCCCGCCATCACCGGAGGTTCAGCGCCGACCACCGGCATCTGCGATACGCCGTACTCGTTCATGATGCCGATCGCGTCCCGGACCGTCTCCGAGGGATGGGTGTGCACCAGATCGGGCAGTGCGCCGGACTTCCGCCGCAGCACATCCCCGACGGTGGGCTGTTCGTGCGAACCGTCGAGCCGGGTGCGCAGGAATCCGTAGGACGACATCCAGGCGTCATTGAAGATCTTCGACAGGTACCCGCGACCACCGTCGGGCAGCAGCACGATCACCAACGAATCCGGTCCGGCCTTTTTAGCCACCTCGATGGCCGCCACGACGGCCATCCCGCACGACCCGCCGACCAGCAGCGCCTCTTCGCGCGCGAGGCGGCGTGTCATATCGAAGGAATCGGCATCGGAGACGGCGATGATCTCGTCGGGCACTGTCGCGTCGTAGGCGCTGGGCCAGAAATCCTCGCCGACGCCTTCGACCAGGTAGGGCCGGCCGGTGCCGCCGGAGTACACCGAACCCTCGGGATCGGCGCCGACGACCTGGACTGCTCCACCGGACATCTTCTTGAGGTACCGGCCCGCACCGGTGATGGTGCCGCCGGTGCCCACGCCGGCCACGAAGTGGGTGACCTTACCGTCGGTATCGGCCCAGATCTCCGGACCTGTTGTCTCATAATGGCTTTCGGGACCCTGCGGGTTGGAGTACTGGTCAGGTTTCCACGCGCCGTCGATCTCCTCGACCAGGCGGTTGGAGACGCTGTAATACGAGCCCGGGTCATCGGGAGCCACCGCCGTCGGGCAAACCACGACCTCGGCGCCGTACGCGCGCAGGACATTCTGCTTGTCCTCGCTGACCTTGTCCGGACAGACGAAGATGCACTTGTAGCCGCGCTGCTGGGCGACCAGAGCAAGGCCGACGCCGGTGTTGCCCGAGGTCGGTTCGACGATCGTGCCGCCGGGTTTGAGTTCGCCGGAAGCCTCGGCCGCATCGATCATCTTGATCGCAATGCGGTCCTTGCTGCTTCCGCCAGGGTTGAGGTACTCGACCTTCGCCACCACCCTGCCCGCGCCCTCGGGCACGACCGAGTTCAGTTCGACTAGAGGGGTGTTTCCGATGAGCTCACTGATGTGCTGCGCGATACGCATGCCTGCATTTTGTCAGGCACCGCGCGCCGGGCTCTAGCCGGTGGCCTCACGGATGTACTCACCGATCTGGCGCAGCGACCGCGTCGCCTCCGGAACGATGGGTGCCGCCAGCTGAAAGTCGTGGATCTGACCGCGCCAGACCCGAACTTCGGTGGGTACGCCTGCGGCAGCAAGGCGGCGTGCGGCCAGGCGTGCGTCGTGCAAAAGCACCTCTGAGCCCGATACATGGATCAGCGTGCGCGGTAGACCGGGCTCAATATGGTCAAGTGGCTCATAGATCTGTTCGGGCTCACCGTCGACGATGTGTTTGGCGGCCGCCCTGGCCACCAGGCCGACCAGCGCGTCGAATGCCTTGGGCGGGAACATCGCGTCGGTCTTGATATTCGGGTGCGCCTGTTTGGGCTCCTTGGCCAACTGCAACAGCGGTGAGATCGCCACCAGTGCCGCCGGTTCCTCACCGTCGGCCTGCAGCCGTTGCGCCAGGGTCAGCGCCAGATACCCGCCCGCAGAGTCACCCGCAAGCACGATCTGGTCCGGGCCGTAACCGCGCAGGCGCAGCCAGTTGTAGGCGTCCCGACAGTCGTCGACAGCCATTCCGATGGTGTGCTTGGGAATCAGCCGGTAATTGACCACCAGCACCGGTGAATCGGCGAACTTCGACAGCGCACTGACGATGCGGTGGTGGGAATTCACACCACACGTCAGGAACGCACCGCCGTGCATGTAGAGCACGACGCGACGTTTGCCGTCGGCGGGCAACACACCCGGCGCACGAACCAGTTGGGCGTCGGTATTGGGCAGTCCGATGGTGGCTCGCACGGTGCCGGCAGCGGGTAACAGCGCCCGGGAGGCGAAATCGAGAAGACCCCACGGCCACGGAAGGTTGGGGACGTAGCTGGCTGCGGCCAGAGCTGGCCTGACCGTTAGGCGACAAGATAGCGAGACCAGTCGACCGCGCAGGCTGGTTCCCGTTTCCACAACTTCAATCGGAGCGCCGTCGCTGACCGGAAATTTCCGCGGCTTTCGGGCCTTACCAGCGCCGATATGAGTGCGTGACGCCTCCGAAACTTTACTCGGTGCGGTCATGTCAACCCTCCCCTACGTCTGTGTAGTGGCAGCTGGAACGTGGTGATACGGATTTGCCAGTCCTGGATCGGAGTCGGCTCAGCCAATATCGGTAACTTAGCTTGACATCTCTAACAGTTCTAACAAACGACGATTCTGATTTGATACCGGTTCTGGTATCAGAATGTGATTCACGCAGCCGTCGCCGCGGTGTTCCCCGCCGGTTGCCTGCCGTCTGCCCGCCCCGCCGCCACCCGTTGCGAAACCTGAATACCGACGCAGCGCCACCTAAACTGTGGCCGTGGGCATTCGCACGCCGCGGCGGTCGACCATGGCGCTGGTTACTGGTGCGGTGACGGGCACCGCCGTCTTGGGCGCGCGCAACCTGCTGACCATGCAGGCCGTCAAGGCCAGGCAGGTCATCCCCAAGTCCTGGGATGTGCCGCCGCGGGCAGACGGTGTGTACTCACCCGGCGGCGGTCCGGTGCAGCGTTGGCAACGCAACGTCCCCTTCGATCTTCATCTGATGGTCTTCGGTGACTCCACCGCGACCGGATATGGCTGCACGGACGCCGACGAAGTCCCAGGTGTCCTGATCGCCAGGGGCCTGTCCGAATATTCAGGTAAGCGAATTCGGTTGAGCACCAAGGCAATTGTCGGCGCGACGTCGAAGGGGCTGGCCGGTCAGGTGGACGCGATGTTCGTCGCAGGCCCGCCCCCTGACGCCGCGGTCATCATGATCGGGGCCAACGACATCACCGCACTGAACGGCATCCCCCAGTCGGCACGACGGCTCAACAACGCGGTCAAGCGGCTGCGCGCCAGCGGTGCCGTCGTCGTCGTCGGGACCTGCCCGGACTTCGGGGTGATCACCTTGATTCCGCAGCCGCTGCGGTTCACCGCACGCGCGCTGGGCCTGCGGTTGGCGCGGGCGCAGGCGACGTCGGTGCGTGAGGCCGGCGGTGTCCCGGTACCCCTTGCCGACCTGTTGACGCCGGAATTTCAGCAGGCGCCCGAGCTGATGTTCTCCCCTGACCAATTTCACCCGTCGGCGGCCGGCTATGCGCTCGCGGCTCAACAGTTGCTGCCTGCGCTCTGCTACGCGCTCGGTGAATGGGCGGGCGGCACGGTGCCCGAGCTGCCGTGGGAGTCCCGCCGGGCCGAGAATCGCCCGCTGCTGTCCCGGCTGAGAATGCTGGCGAGGCGCTGGCCACGCCAAACGGGCGGGGTGCCTGCGCCGCTGGTTCTGCCCTCGGGCTAGCGTTTTCTCCCAGGACTGGTGTTTTCGAAATCTACAGAAGATCTACAAGGAGCCGTCATGCCCGAAGCAGTCATCGTTTCCGTCGCCCGCTCGCCGATCGGTCGCGCGGTCAAGGGATCCCTTGCCACGATGCGTCCCGACGATCTCGTCGGGCAGATGGTGCGCGCCGCCTTGGACAAGGTGCCGTCGCTCGATCCCCGCGATATCGACGACCTGATGATGGGTTGCGCCCAGCCCGCGGGCGAGGCCGGCTACAACATCGCCCGCGCAGTCGCCGTCGAACTCGGTTACGACTACCTGCCCGGCACCACGGTCAACCGGTACTGCTCATCCTCGCTGCAGACCACCCGGATGGCCTTCCACGCGATCAAAGCCGGCGAGGGTGACGTGTTCATCTCCGCCGGAGTCGAGACCGTGTCCCGCTTTGGTGTCGGTGCCGCAGACGGTGCCCCCAACAGCAAGAACGCCGTGTTCGCCGAGGCGCAGGAGCGCACCGTCACGCAGGCCGAGGGCGATATCACCTGGCATGACCCGCGCGAAGACGGCCTCATCCCCGATGTGTACATCGCCATGGGGCAGACCGCCGAGAACGTCGCCACCTACACCGGCATCAGCCGCGAAGACCAGGACCACTGGGGCGTGCGTAGCCAGAACCGCGCCGAGGAAGCCATCAACAGCGGCTTCTTCGCCCGCGAGATCGTCCCCGTCACCCTGCCCGACGGCACGGTGGTGTCGACGGACGACGGTCCCCGCGCCGGCACCACCTACGAGAAGATCAGCCAGCTCAAGCCCGTGTTCCGGCCGAACGGCACCATCACCGCCGGTAACGCCTGCCCGCTCAACGACGGCGCGGCGGCCGTGGTGATCATGAGCGACACCAAGGCCAAGGAACTGGGGCTCACTCCCCTCGCCCGCATCGTCTCCACCGGTGTGAGCGGTCTGTCGCCGGAGATCATGGGCCTCGGCCCGATCGAGGCGATCAAGAAGGCGCTCGCCAAGGCGGGCAAGACCATCTCGGATATCGACCTGGTCGAGATCAACGAGGCGTTCGCCGTGCAGGTGCTCGGCTCGGCCCGCGAGCTCGGTATCGACGAGGACAAGCTCAATGTCTCCGGTGGTGCGATCGCGCTCGGCCACCCGTTCGGCATGACCGGCGCCCGCATCACGGCCACGCTGCTGAACAACCTGACCACGCATGACAAGACGTTCGGCATCGAGTCGATGTGCGTCGGCGGCGGCCAGGGTATGGCGATGGTGCTGGAACGACTGTCCTGACGCCTCGATGACCACACTCGGTACGCCACTGTCACCGCATGCCACCAAGGTCATGCTGCTGGGGTCGGGCGAACTCGGCCGCGAGGTGCTGATCGCCCTGCAGCGTCTCGGGGTCGAAACGATCGCCGTCGACCGCTATGAGAACGCACCGGGCCATCAGGTCGCCCACCACGCGCGCACGATCGCGATGTCGGATCCCGAGCAGCTCAAGGCGCTGATCGAGGCCGATAAACCGGATCTTGTGGTGCCGGAGATCGAAGCGATCGCCACCCCGATGCTGGAGACGCTGGAAGCCGCAGGTGTGGTGCGGGTGATCCCGACGGCGCGCGCGGCCCGGCTGACGATGGACCGCGAGGGTATCCGCCGATTGGCTGCCGAAACCCTGGGCCTACCGACCAGCCCGTATGAGTTCTGCGACTCACTGGCGGAGCTGCAGGCTGCGATCGGCGGTGCCGGTGAGGGTGGCATCGGGTACCCGTGCGTGGTGAAACCGGTGATGAGCAGCTCAGGCAAGGGCCAGAGCAAGATCGACGGTCCGGACGACGTCGCGCCCGCGTGGGAGTACGCGATGTCGGGCAGCCGGGTGAGCAACACCCGCATCATCGTCGAGGGTTTCGTCGATTTCGACTACGAGATCACCTTGTTGACGGTGCGGGCCCGCGGGGAATCCGGTGAGGTGGAGACGCAGTTCTGCGAACCCATCGGGCACCGGCAGGTCAGCGGCGACTATGTCGAAAGCTGGCAGCCGCATCCGATGCCGGCCGTGGCACTGGAGCGCGCCCGGTCCATCGCGCGGGCGGTGACTGAGAATCTCGGTGGGCAGGGCATCTTCGGCGTCGAACTGTTCGTCAAGGGTGAGCAGGTGTGGTTCAGCGAGGTCAGCCCGCGGCCGCATGACACCGGCATGGTGACGATGGTGACGCAGTGGCAGAACGAGTTCGAGCTGCACGCCAGGGCGATCCTCGGCCTTCCGGTTGACACCACGCTGAAGACTCCCGGCGCCAGCGCAGTGATCTATGGCGGTGTCGACGCCGAAGGGGTGGTGTTCGACGGGGTGGACGGCGCGTTGCGGGTGCCCCGCACCGATATTCGCCTGTTCGGCAAGCCGGAGAGTTTCGTCAAGCGCCGGATGGGCGTAGCCCTGGCTTACGACGAGGATCTGGACACCGCGCGCGGCAATGCCGTCGAGGCAGCCAGCCGCGTGGTACCGCGGGCCGTCTAGACATCGACACAGCAAAAAGGGCGTCCACCTGGTGGTGGACGCCCTTTTTGGTGGGTACTAGTCGCTCTGGAAATAGCTGAGCAGACGCAGGATCTCGATGTAGAGCCAGACCAGCGTGACGGTCAGGCCGAGGGCGATACCCCAGGCTGCCTTCTCCGGCGCACCGGCGCGGATCATCTGATCGGCGGCATCGAAGTCGAGCAGGAAGCTGAACGCTGCGATACCGATGCACACCAGCGAGAAGATGATCGCGATCGGGCCACCGCTGCGCAGCCCGAGGCCGTCGCCGCCACCCACACCGAACATCGACAGCACCAGGTTGCCGACCATCAGCACCAGGACGCCGATCATGCCCGCGATGAGCATGCGAGTGAATTTCGGCGTGACCCGGATGGCACCGGTCTTGTAGACCACGAGCATGCCGGCGAAGACGCCGATGGTGCCCAGGATGGCCTGTCCGATCAGCGCACCGGCGTTGGCACCGGCGACCACGAAGTTGGCCATCACAAACGAGAACGCACCAAGGCCGAGACCCTCAAGGGCCGCGTAGGTCAACACGATCCCGGGGTTGTCCTGCTTGCGACCGAAGGTGGCGACCATCACCAGGGCGAAGCCACCCAGGAATCCGACCAGCGTGAACGGCATCGCCAGTCCGGGGCTGTTGCCGACCATGAAGTAGGAGATGACCGCGACGACGGACAGCACGGCCAGCGTGATGCCGGTCTTCATGACGACGTCGTCGATGGTCAGAGGCCGGGAGACACCGGTCTGACGCTGGTCGATATAGGGCTCGGCACCATAGTTCTGATGAACCTGGGCGGTTCCGGCGCCGGCTGCGCCAGAGCCGAATGTGGCGTACCCGCCCTGCTGCTTGGGCAGCGAGCGAAATACAGGGTTGCTGGTTTCCCGCACCGTCGGATCCTTTCCTGTGAAGTACCTGAAAGTCTTACACGAATCACTGGTCTAACGAACCGAAACCCGGTCGCGTTCCCGTTTTCGAGGGTCTTTTGCGCACCCGTCGAAGGTGAACCTTACCCAAGGATCGGGCCGAAGAGACGACGATCTAGATTGGCCGGAGAATACTTGGATGTCCAACCTTTTGACCGGCAACTGCAGATAGGACGGCTCACACGTGACGGACGAACCCGACAAGGCTTCCTTGTCCGGCGCCGAGATCCTGACCCGCGTTGAGGGCGGCGTCGGCATCGTGACCCTCAACCGCCCCAAGGCCATCAACTCCCTGAACCAGACGATGGTCGATACCATGGTCGACGTCCTCACGGCCTGGGAGCATGACGACACCGTGCGCACCGTGCTGCTCGACGGCGCAGGCGAACGCGGACTCTGCGCAGGCGGCGATATCGTCGCGATCTATCACAGCGCTCGCGGTGACGGCACGGACGCGCGCAAGTTCTGGTTCGACGAGTACCGGCTCAACGAGATGATCGGTAGGCACCCCAAGCCGTATGTGGTGCTGATGGACGGCATCGTGATGGGCGGTGGTGTCGGACTCGGTGTGCACGGCAGCGTTCGAGTGGTCACCGACAAGACGAAGATGGCGATGCCCGAAGTCGGCATCGGATTCATTCCCGACGTCGGTTCGACGTATCTGCTGGCCCGCGCACCAGGCAAGCTCGGACTGCACGTCGCGCTGACCGGCGTTCCCATTTCCGGCGCGGACGCCATCACGCTCGGTTTCGCCGACCACTTCGTCCCCCACGACGATCTCGACGCGTTCCGGCAGTCGATCATCGACCACGATGTCGACACCGCGCTAGACAAACACGCTGTCACCCCGCCACCGAGTTCGCTTGCAGCTCAGCTTGATTGGATTGATCACTGCTACTCCGGCGATACCATCGGAGATATCCTCGCCGAATTGAGCGGGTATGGCGCTGACGCAGCTGCGGATGCCGCGAAGGTCATCGCCAGTCGGTCCCCGATCTCGCTGTCGGTGACGCTGGAGGCGATCCGCCGGGCCGGTGACCTGGAGTCGCTGGAAGATGTTCTGGTGCAGGAATTCCGGGTATCGTGCGCCTCGCTGCGCTCACATGACCTGGTGGAGGGAATCCGCGCCCAGCTGATCGATAAGGACCGCAACCCGACGTGGTCGCCGGACTCACTGGCCGCAGTCAGCCCGGCCGATGTCGAGGCCTACTTCGTACCCGCCGATCCCGACCTGACGTTTTAGAAGGAGAGAGCCAATGAGTACCAAGGACTACGAAACCATCCTGGTCGACACCGAAGACCGCGTCGGCATCATCACGTTCAACCGGCCCAAGGCGCTCAATGCGCTCAACGGACAGGTGATGACCGAAGTCACCACAGCCGCAGCTGAATTCGACGACAACCCGGGTATCGGCGCCATCATCATCACCGGCAACGAGAAGGCCTTCGCCGCCGGGGCGGATATCAAGGAGATGGCCGAACTGTCGTTCGCCGAGGTGTACGGTTCCGACTACTTCTCCGCGTGGGGCAAGCTGGCCGCAGTCAGGACGCCGACGATCGCAGCGGTGGCGGGCTATGCGCTTGGCGGCGGTTGCGAGGTGGCGATGATGTGCGATCTGCTGATCGCTGCCGACACTGCGAAATTCGGCCAGCCCGAAATCAAACTGGGTGTGCTCCCCGGAATGGGCGGCAGCCAACGCTTGACGCGGGCCATCGGTAAGGCCAAGGCGATGGATCTGATCCTGACGGGGCGCACCATCGGCGCCGAGGAAGCCGACCGGGCTGGCCTGGTTTCCCGGGTGGTACCCGCCGCCGATCTACTGACCGAGGCGAAAGCCGTCGCAACCACCATCTCGCAGATGTCGAGGTCGGCGGCGCGGATGGCCAAGGAAGCCGTCAACCGTTCGTTCGAATCCACCCTCGCCGAGGGTCTGCTGTACGAGCGGCGACTGTTCCATTCGGCATTCGCCACCGATGACCAGACCGAAGGCATGGCGGCATTCACGCAGAAGCGGCCTCCCAACTTCACGCACCGTTAAAGTGCATGCGTGACTGACGCGCACCCCGTCTCCGACCCATCGGACGCCACCCCGGATTCCGCGGTCGCCACCGCCGAGCGCGAACCCGACGCCGCGGCACCGGACAAGCCGGATGACACCGAGCCGCCCGCCAAACCACCATGGTGGGAGCGGCATTACACGTTCTTCGGCACCGCGGTCGGTTTGATCTTCCTGTTCTTGTCGATGACGCCGTCGCTGCTGCCGCGCGGGCCGCTGTTTCAAGGTCTGGTCAGTGGCGCGGCAGGGGCGATCGGCTATGGCCTCGGGGTGTTCGGCGTCTTCTTGGTCCGCTACATGCGTTCCAAGGACACCAGCCCACCGGCGCCACGTTGGGCATGGTTGGCATTGGTCGGGGTTGGCGCAGTCGGGATGCTCGGAATGGTCTTCGAGTTCCACCGCTGGCAGGACCATATCCGCGACCTGATGGGTGTGCCACGTCTGCAGTGGTGGAACTATCCGCAAGCCGCACTCATCGCGATCGTTGTGTTGTTCATCTTCGTTGAAATCGGCCAGCTGATCCGCAGACTGGTGCTCTTCTTGGTCCGACGACTCGAACGTGTTGCCCCGCCAAGGGTTTCGGGTGTGGTCGTGGTGCTGCTTCTGGTCGCGCTCACGGTCGCCCTACTCAACGGCATCGTGGTCAGATTCGCGATGACCACCCTGAACAACACCTTCAGTGCGGTCAATAACGAAGAGAACGCGGACAATCCGGCACCAAGCACCCCACTGCGCTCAGGCGGGCCCGGCTCGCTCGCCTCGTGGTCGTCGCTGGGACAGCAGGGGCGCACCTTCGTCGGCGGCGGCCCGACCGTCGAGCAGCTCTCGACATTCAACGGCACACCGGCGATCGAGCCCATCCGGGCATATGCGGGCCTCAACTCGGCGAACGGCATCAGAGCCACCGCCGCACTGGCCGCCCAGGAACTGTTGCGCACCGGCGGATTGAACCGCGCAGTCGTCGCGGTGGCCACCACAACGGGCACCGGCTGGATCAACGAAGCCGAAGCGGCGTCGCTGGAGTACATGTACAACGGCAACTCCGCGATCGTCAGCATGCAGTACTCGTTCCTGCCGAGCTGGCTGTCATTCCTGGTGGACAAGGAGAACGCCCGCCAAGCCGGTCAGGCACTGTTCGAAGCGGTCGACGAACTGGTCAAGGCGATGCCAGAAGGGCAGCGCCCCAAGCTCGTAGTATTCGGGGAGAGCCTGGGCTCGTTCGGCGGTGAGGCGCCGTTCCTGAGTCTGAACAACATCATCGCCAGGACCGACGGGGCGTTGTTTTCCGGGCCGACGTTCAACAACACGGTCTGGACCGACCTCACCGTCAACCGCGACGCCGACTCCCCGGAGTGGTTGCCCATCTACGACAAGGGCGAATATGTCCGGTTCGTGGCCCGCCCCGACGACCTGAACCGCCCCGCCGGGCCATGGCTCGATCCACGCGTGGTGTACCTGCAGCACGCGTCGGATCCCATTGCCTGGTGGAATCCGGACCTGCTCTTCCAGAAACCGGACTGGTTGAGGGAGAAGCGCGGGTACGACGTTCTGCCAGAGATGCACTGGGTTCCGGTGGTGACGTTTCTTCAGGTCTCCGCCGATATGGCCGTCGCGGTGGACGTGCCGCCGGGTCACGGCCACCGCTACGTCGACGATGTCGCGAATGCCTGGGCGGCGATTCTGCAGCCGCCGGGCTGGACTCCGGAGAAGACGGCGAAGCTACGTCCGATGCTCAGCGCGCCGGAGTAAGCCGGGCCGTCAGGCCAGAGCGTCGAGTACACCCGCCGCGACCAGCGCGTGGTAGCCGCCGACGACATCGGTGGCACGGTGCAGCCCGAGGTCCTGCAGGGCCGCGGCGGCCAGGCTCGACGTGTAGCCCTCCGAACAGAGCACGACCCATTCGACGTCATCGTTTTCTGCCTGCGGCAACCTCGCCTCACTGGTCGGATCGCAGCGCCACTCCAGCACGTTGCGTTCGATCACCAGCGCTTGCTCGGATAGGTGGGCCACCTCACCCTCGCGGGCACGTTGGGCCTGCGGCCGGATATCGACCAGCAGCGCGCCACGGCGCAGTGCGGCGGGCACCTCGCCGGCGGGCAGCCGGTGCAACCGGGCCCTGGCGTCGGCGAGCAGCGCGTCGATCCGGCTGGTCATTCGCCCTCGGGCTTATCGGTCAGCTCGGTGCGCTGACGGCGCAGCGTCCCGCGACCGGTGACCTCGTAATAGGACATCGCCGTCAGCGGTGGCGAGTACGCGTGCACGCTCAGGGTCGGCTCCAACGGCCCGGTAATCACGGCCGGGCTCGACGGCGTTTGGCCCGACGGAGCCCACACCACATCGTGCACCCAGCCCAGCGGGAACGCCGCCTGATCACCGGCGACGAGCCGCCGCTGCCGCAAAACGTCTCCATCCCAACGGAATTCGTCTAGCGCTCCGGTCAGCAGGGTCAGCGCCCCGAGCGACCCGCTGTGGTCGTGTAGTTCGGTGGAGTGTTCGGGCACCCAGCTGATCAGCCAGACGTCGAGTTCGTCGTCACCGCGCAGTCGGGTGAACCAGCGCCGATCGGTGGGGACGCCGCCTGCGGGCAGCAGGTGGTTGTAGCGCCCTCCCAGGACATCGTCGGCACCTTGATCGGTGGCGTGCAGGAGATCGGGTAGTCGCAGCCTCGTCGGTGCGGACACCGCGGGCATGGCGGACGGAAAAACAGCTGTGGAAGTCATGCGGAGAACTCCAGGAGAAATGAACGGATGGGGGTCGGCGGTTACGCCGGACAACACTCCACAAATCCGCTGCGCTGCATCACGCTGATCAGTGTTGCATAGATTGGTGGGCATGCGCAGACACCTCCGAAGCGCCTCGCTGGGGCCAGCCGTCCTCGTCGTCGCCCTAGTTGCAGCCACCGCCGGATGCGGATCCGACAGCACATCGACGTCGTCATCGACCTCGGCACCGGTGACGGTGTCCCCATCGGAATCAGTTCCCGGGTTCACCTCCGAACCGGCTCCGCTACCGGCTGAGCCGACGCCCCCCGGCTCGGTGGGAGTCTCGCCGGGCGGAGTGACGACGAAGGTCGACGTGCCCGCCGATGCGACGGAATCCCAGTACGGCCAGGCGTGTCATGCCGCAAAACTGTGGATGGACGAACAACAGGTGGACCCGCAGACCCTCGTCGAGCCGTATCTGAAAATCCTGCAGGCCCCTCAAGCCACCGGCCCCGGCACCTTCAACACCGCATGGGCGCAGCTGACGCCGGCCCAACAGGCGGGTGTCATCATCGCCGTCACCGGAGCCGCAAACGGCGAGTGCGCATAGCGCCTAAAGTTGGTGACATGTCACTCAGTTGGAGGGTGAGGCCATCTTTAAATCTCACCGATTCGAATCTGGACCGCCGTGATCGATAACCGCGCGACCGATAGCCGCGCGACCGATGAGGGCGTGTGGCTCAACGCCTCCCAGCAACGGGCCTGGCTGAACTACATGCAGGTCTATCACCGCCTCGAATACGAGATGAACCGGCACCTGCAGACCGAATGTGGGCTGTCCCTTGGCGATTACACGGTGCTCAACGCACTCTCCCGTGCACCAGAACGCCGAATGCAGCTGACCAGTCTGGCCACCATGATCGGGTGGGAACGTAGTCGCCTCTCTCACCACCTGAAACGGATGGTGACGCGCAATCTGGTCGACCGCGCGCGGTCGACAGCCGACGGGCGAGCCACTGATGCGGTGCTGACCGAGACGGGCTGGGAGACGGTATCGGCGGCCGCCCCCAAGCACGTCGCATGGGTACGCACGCTGTTCTTCGCCGGAATCACGGCCCGGCAGGAGACCCAGCTCGCCGATATTCTCGGGACCGTCTACGAGAACATCCTGGCCGAGGGCACCCTGCCGAGACCGGACTGATTGCGTCAGAGCTGCTGGGCACCGCCGTCGACGAAGATCTCGGCACCGGTCATGAAGTTGCTTTGATCGGAGGCGAGAAACAGCACGGCAGAGGCGATTTCGGCGGGTTGCCCGAGCCGACCCATCGGGACGGTGGCCGCCATACCGTCGAGCAACGCCTGCTCACCGCCACTGGGGGCCAGCCCCGCCAGACCGGGGGTCTCCACCGGCCCGGGGATGACGGTGTTGACGCGGATCTTGCGTCCGACGAGCTCAGCGGCCCACGTCCGGCCAAAGGAGCGGATGGCCGCTTTCGACGCCGCGTATGCGCCGAACGACGCGACCCCCTCGGACGCCGCGGTCGAACCGGCGAGCACGATCGATGCGCCTTCGTTGAGCAGGGGCAGCACCGTCTGCACGGTGAACACGGTGCCACCGACATTGCGGTTGAACGTGTCGGCCAGATGCTCGCGGGTCTCGTCTTCCAAAGTGGCGAACTCACCGCCGCCGGCATTGGCGAACACGACGTCCAGGCCGCGGCCGCGGGCGCGGATCGCTTCGGCCAGCTCAATGAGGTCCGCAGGTTCGGTGATGTCTCCGCGCAGACCGGTGGCCGAATCGCCGATCGACGACACCGCAGCATCGACACCGGCCTGGTTGCGGCCGGTGACGAAGACATGTGCACCCTCGGCCGCGAGCCGTTGCGCAGTGGCCAGGCCTATTCCCGACGTACCGCCGGTGACGAGTGCTGTCTTCCCGCTGAGCTGACCCATGATCTTCTCCGTTCGCTGATGGGGGCGGCAGATCCGCCCGCTCTGATCGACATAACTACGTGACATGTCACGCTATTCCCGATTTGGCCGTGCGAGGATGCACGTATGCGCACCACCGTTCTCCGGCACGCGGTATGCACAGCTTCATAACGCGGTCAGCGGTAACCGCGATCGCCGCCGGGGCCTGCGCGGCGCTGCTCGCGTTCGCACCGATCCCCACCGGTCACGCCGTCACGGCGTTGATCATGGGAGGCACCGGCCAGCCCGACCCCGGCACCATTCCGCACTTCATGGCCGATACCGGCCGGCTGTACATCGATCCGACCTCGGCGTGCAAGGTGGACACCTGCCAGCTGACGTCCCTGCCGACCCCGGAACAGCTCGCCCCCTTCCTCGGCACCCTCACCTTGGACAAGTCAGTGGCACAGGGCGTGACCGATCTCAACGGCGCCCTGCTGAACTATCTCCTCAGCCATCCTGACGAGCCGGTCGTGATCAACGGTACGTCGCAGAGCGCTGTGATCGCCTCGATCGAGAAGCGCAACTTGGCGAAGGCCTCCGATGAGATCAAAGCCCTGCTGCAGTTCGTCCTGACCGCAAACCCGGACCGCCCCAACGGTGGGCTGCTGCAGCGTTTCGCCGGGCTGACGATCCCCATCCTGGAGTTCACGTTCAACGGCGCGACACCGACCGACACCGGGATTGCGACCACCGATATCGCATTCCAATACGATATCGCCGCCGACTTCCCGCGCTACCCGCTCAACGTCTTCGCATTGCTGAATTCGTTGGCGGGTATCGATATTCACGGCAGCTACGTGCTGACTCGAGACGGTTACAGCGAGGACGAGTTGCTCGCGGCGATAGCGGATCCGGCGAATCGCCAGACGTTCGGCGATACCACCTACATCACCATTCCCACAAAGAGCCTGCCGTTGTTAAAGCCATTGCGCGACTTCGGAATCGCCACGGGCACCACGGCATTCACCACGCCGCTGGCTGATCTGGTCGAGCCGACGCTGCGGGTACTGGTCGAACTCGGCTACGACCGCAGCATCGGATACGGCACCCCGACGCCCGCCGGACTGTTCCCGACGATCGATCCGGTGAAACTGGCTGCCGATCTGCGTGCCGCCGCCGATAAAGGTGCCAAGGCCGCGCTCGCGGATATCCAGGCGGCGGCGAAGCCCGCTGTCACACGTACCGCGACGACGCCCACTTCACGCACATCCGCGCCAAAGATCAAGACGCCCAAGCCAATCAAGAGCAGCAAAACCGGCAAAACTGCCAAGACCCAAGCCGGCCACGTTGGTCCCGTTGGTCCCGACGGTACGCACCGCACTAGGGCGCGCTGAGGTCACCCTCGATATAGCGCTGCAGGTTGGGCGCGATGGCGGCGACGACCTCATCATCAGCCATCGATGCCACCGGTTCTATCTTCCAGACGTAGCGCATCAGAGCGAAGCCCATCAACTGAGATGAGATGAGACCGCTACGCACCAGTCGGTCATGCTCGTCGGCGCCGAACTGGGACACCCCGATCAGGCTGCGCTCCACGATGAGCCGCAGCTTCTCCCTGGTGCTGGCCTCATGGGCTGCCGTCTGCAGGACCGCCCGCAGCGTCGGGCCGATCTCATCGTCGGCCCAGCTGGCCAGCAGGGTTTCGATCAATGCGCGACCCAGACCGGAAACCGGTGTCGCCCAGGTCTGTGCGACGTTCTCCAGCCACTTCGGCGGCGGCGTGGTCGCGGCATCAAGAAGGCCTTCTTTGGATCCGTAGTAGTGGTAGACCAGCGCGGGGTCCACATCGGCGGCGCGCGCCACAGCTCGCAACGTCGTCCCGGCCCAGCCGTGTGCGGCGAATTCCTCACGGGCTGCGGCGGCAATCCGCGCCGCAAGAACTCCCCGTTCGTCCCGGGGACCCGGCGCGATCGGCGTCTTCTTCGGCATGAGTTTCACCTTAGCGTGAATCTCTTCTCGCATTTGAATCCAACAAATGAGCAACGGGTGCTCAGAACCGCTTAGACTGCAGCTCAAAGCTGAGAAGGTTGCGTACGGCGGCCACACTGCAGCAGGTACGCGGGAGACGTGTGGTGGGTCCGGACTGGGTGATGCGGCGCACGGCCGGTACTGAAAGCGCCCCAATCGACTCCGCGCTCGACATCACCATCCCTGACGATCTGTCCGTACTGCGCACCATGTTGCGCATCTCCTACGGAGTGCTGCACGCCACCTACTTCGACGAAATTCTGGAAGTGGTGGCAGAACAGGCATTGACGGCGCTCGGCGCCGCATCGCTGTCGATCAGTCGCTGGGAGCGCGACGAGCACGTCCTGCGGACGCTGATAAATGTCGGTGAGCTACCACCCGGTGAGCAGCGATGGCCTGAGTCCGATGACTACGAGGTCAGTTCCGACCCGTCCGTGATCGCGCTGCTGCAGCACGGGCAGCCCTACGTCCACGCCATCGACGATCATCACCTGGACCCGGCGTGCCAGGACTACCTGATTCAGGCTGGCATAGAGAGCGAAGTCGCGGTGCCCGTGATGTTCGACGGTGCCATGTGGGGAGAAATCTGGGCTTCCGGTCGGGCAGGACGGCGTTTCGGACGCGACGACGTAGAGCTTCTCCAGACGATCGCCGCCTACACCGCTGCCGGGATCGGCCGTGGCGAGTTGTTCAGCACCGTGTGGCGGCACGCCCACCGTGACCCCTTGACCGATTTGCCGAATCGGCGCGCCCTGGAGGCGCAGTTCGCCGTTATCGATTGGCATGCAACAACTCCGGTGCTGCTCGTCGGCGATCTTGACGGGTTCAAAGACGTCAACGACCGCGATGGGCACCCAGCCGGCGACGTGCTACTCACCAGCGTGTCCGACAAACTGCGACAGTCGATCGCCACAGAGGACCACGCACTGGCAGTTCGGCTCGGCGGTGACGAATTCTGCGTGCTGCTCCCCAACGCGACGCTTGTCGACGCCGAGCGCCTTGCACTAACCGTCAACCAGAAGATCAGCGCCGCTCATGGACCGCAGCTCACCATGACCTGGGGCGCCGCCGAGGCTGGACCGCACATCAGTTCCGGGGGGGAGCTGATGGCAGCCGCAGATGCCGCGCTGATTCGCGCGAAAGCGCACGGGCGCGGCCGATTCACCACCGACGCCATCAAGGCCTACATGCCCCCGCACAGAGCCAGCCCTCGCTCGACGTCGCGTCCCGGTACGGCCGGCTCCCTGGTCAGTCACGTTGCCGCACTGGTAAATGACAGCCGCCCGCTGCCCGTGCTCAGTGCTCTGGAAATTCTTGCGCGGGAAACCCAACTCATCACCGAAGCAGCCGGCTGGGCGGTATCCGTCACCGATACCACGGGCACGACCATGATGACCTTCCACACCGCTGACAGCATTCGCGACTTGGCCACCGGACTGTCCGTGGTCAAACCTGAAGAGTCAACGGGGCCTTATCTTCTGCGCGAATTTCCGGCCACCGCCCACGCCATCACCACAGGCTCGGCGTTCTTCGCGGCCGTCGACCTCGAGAGCTCTGATCAAGCTGAAATCGACCAACTGACAGCGCTCGGCTACCAGGCGGTCCTCGCCGCCGGCGCCAGCGACACCGAACGCGGATATCTCGTTGAGGTGTTCGCCACCACCGACTACGCCGCCCTCCTCGATGTCGCCAGTTCACTGCAGATCCTGGTCCACTTCTGCATCAGCGCGGCAAACACCTCCATGTCCGCCGCCGCGGTGGGCAACGGTGACGCTGTTCGGTAACGACATTGACCGTTGCCGCCGAAGAGAACATACCGGCCTTAGATAAACCCTGGAAACGACCGGGTGCGCTGCGCTATGCCCTGACCCGGCTGCGCGGGCTGACCCGCCCAACTGTCGAGGTTTACCCACCCGATACGAATTCGATTGTGATGCAACATGATAGGGACGTCGAAACCCGCGACGGCACCATTCTGCGCGTCAACGTGCATCTGCCCGCGACCGGCGGTCCGTTTCCGGTCATCCTGAGCGCCCACCCCTACGGCAAGGACAACATCCCCAAGAAGAAGCGCCGCGGTTCGGGGTACTCGATTCCGCTTCAGTACCGGGTGTTGCGCCAGACCTCCGCCGTACGCTTTTCCACGCTCACCGGCTGGGAAGCCCCGGACCCCGCGTGGTGGGTTGCGCGCGGTTTCGCCGTGGTGAACTGCGACCTCAGGGGCTGTGGCCGCTCTGACGGGGTGGGATCGCTGCTGTCGGATCAGGAGGGTGAGGATGTCTACGACCTGATCGAATGGGCGGCGGCGCAGCCGTGGAGCACCGGGTCCGTCGCAACGATGGGCGTGTCGTACCTGGCGATCTCGCAATGGAAGGCCGCCGCGCTGCAGCCGCCACACCTGAAGGCCATCGTGCCGTGGGAGGGCTTCACCGATGCCTACCGCGACCTGCTTCGGCCCGGCGGAATCCAGGAGAACGGTTTTGTGAAGGTGTGGAGCCGGGGCACCGCCAGGGACCGGCTCACATATCAACTGGGCAAAGAGAATACGCGCCGACCACTGATCGACGACTGGTGGCGGGCACTGGTTCCTGACCTGCCGAAGATCGACGTGCCCGCACTGATCTGCGGCAGCTTCTCCGATAACAACATGCACAGCAGAGGTTCGTTGCGCGGATTCGAGCAGATCTCCTCAGCACAGCGGCACTTGTATACCCATCGCGACGGTAAGTGGGCCAACTTCTACTCTGCGCAATCGCGAACCGCGCAACTGGCCTTCCTGGACCGGCACCTACGCGGTGGATCATCGGAACCGTTGCCGCGGGTGCGGCTCGAGGTTCGCGAAAGCCGGGACCAGATTGTCGAGGTGCGCACCGAGGACAACTGGCCGCTGGACTCGACCCGGTGGACACCGCTGTACCTGGGCAACGGTGGGCTGTCCGTCTCGCCGGTCGATGACGCCGGTTCGATCAACTTCCAGATCCGTTCGGCAGGAGCCCGTTTCGGCTGGACGGTGCCCGAGGATACCGAGCTGACCGGCCCGATGGCGCTACGGTTGTTCGTCGAGGTCGAGGGTTGCGACGATGTCGACCTGTTCGTCGGCGTCGAGAAATGGCGCGGCCGGAGGGCCCGCGAATACGTCCCCTTCGAAGGTTCGTTCGGTTTCGGTCGCGACCGGGTCACCACCGGATGGCTGCGGGCCTCGCTGCGCGCTCTCGACCAGGACCGGTCGCGTCCCTTCGAGCCTGTGCCGGCCTGTAGCGCCGCAGAGAAGTTGGTACCGGGGCAGATCGTGCAGGTCGATGTGCCGCTGGGCCCGTCGGCGACGCTGTTTCGGGCCGGTGAGCAACTCCGGGTGGTCGTCGCCGGACGCTGGCTGTGGTCACGAAACCCATTGACAGGTCAGTTTCCTGGCGCGTACGACACGAAGCACAGAGGCGCCGTGACGATGCACTGGAGCCAGGAACACCCCGCGCGACTGCTGGTGCCGGTCATCCCCGACGCGGGTTGATTGTCCGACCCCGTGGTGGACGCGGGTGGGACCAGAGCAAAATGGTCGGTATGCGTGTCGCCCTGGCCCTCGGTAGCGGTGGTGCTCGCGGGTACGCCCATATCGGCGTCATCAACGAACTCCGCGACCGCGGATACGAGGTGGTGGGGGTCGCCGGCTCCTCGATGGGCGCCCTGGTAGGCGGCCTGCACGCAGCCGGTCAGTTGGACGAATTCGCGCTCTGGGCAACATCATTGACCCAACGTGCGGTGCTGCGGCTGCTAGATCCCTCACTGGGTGCGGCGGGTGTGTTGCGGGCGGAGAAGATCATCGACGCGGTCCGTGACATTCTCGGCGATATCGCCATCGAAGGGGACTGCCCCGAGTTCAGTTGACTCGCGGGGTGTGAATTTCAGGCCGCGGTTGCGGCTGGGGTGTGGAGCAGTTCGAACTCTATCGGGGTGAGCTTGCCAAGGGCGCGTTGGCGGCGGCGTCGGTGGTAGGTGCGCTCGATCCAGGTGACGATCGCCAGTCGCAGTTCGGCTCGGGTGGACCACCGTTGCCGGTCGAGGACGTTACGTTGCAATAGTGCGAAGAAAGACTCCATGGCGGCGTTATCTCCACATGCCCCGACGCGGCCCATGGAGCCTCGTAACCCGTTGTGCGACAGCATGTACACGAATTTCCGTGACCGGAATTGGCTGCCGCGGTCGGAATGCACGATCGTAGCGACGGGCGAGCGGACGCCGACGGCGTGACGCAGGGCGGCCACGGCCAGCGACGCCTTCATCCGCGAGTCGATCGAGTAGCCGACGATTCTGTTGGAGTACACGTCCTTGATGGCGCAGAGGTAGAGCTTGCCTTCATCGGTGCGGTGCTCGGTGATGTCGGTTAACCAGATCTCGTTGGCGGTCTGGGCAGAGAATTGGCGGCCAACGAGGTCGTCGTGCACGGGTGGCCCGGCCTTCCTGTTCAGTCCGCGCTTCTTGGCGAAGACCGACCAGATGCGTTCTTGCGAGCACAGTCGAGCCACTCTGTTCTCGCCGGCGATGATCCCGAGTGCGGGGAGTTCATCGGCGATGAAGCGGTAGCCGAAGGTGGGGTCGTCGGCGTGGATGTCGAGGGCGGCGTTGATGAGATGTGCATCGTCCAAGTCGCGTTGTGTCACAGGGGCTTTGCGCCACTTGTAGAACGCTTGGGTAGAGAAGCCAAGAACCCGGCAGGTCACCGTGACGGGGACACCGTCTGCGGCAAGATCAAGGACCAGCGGGTACATCATTTTGGGTTGACGTCCCGCGACAAGTAGCCGACGGCACGGCGCATGATCTCGGCTTCTTGCTCGAGGAGCTTGATCCGTTTGCGCGCTTCACGCAGCTCGGCAGAGACGTCACCCGCGGCCGCGGTTGCTCCTTTTCGGTCGATACCGTCTTCGCGGTCGGCGATCTTGAGCCAGCGATGCAGGCAGGCCTCGGAGATGCCGAAGTCCTTCGCGATCTGACGTAGCGGCGCCTCACCCTTGCGGGCTACAGCGATCACGTCAGCGCGGAACTCGGCGGGAAATGCTTTCGGCACGGAATTGATCCTTCCAGCAAGGACGAATCCTCACAGGTCAGGAGTCAACCAAACTGGGGGCAGTCCCAAGACCTGCCGATCCCGTACACCGCGGTCACCACCGATCTGCTCGCGGGCAAGTCGGTATGGCTGCAGCGCGGCCCGGTCGATGCCGCCATCCGGGCGTCCATCGCAATCCCGGGGATCATCTCCCCCCATGTGCTCGACGGCCGGCTGCTCGCCGACGGCGGCATCCTCGATCCGTTGCCGATGGCACCGATCGCGGCAGTGAACGCCGACCTGACGATCGCGGTCAGTCTCAGTGGCGACGATCCAGCGCGTCATCTCACAGACACCGAACCGCGGGCCACCACCGAGTGGCTGAGCCGAATGCTGCGCAGCACATCGGCATTGCTCGACACCAAGGCCGCGAAATCGCTCCTGGAAACACCGTCGGCGCAGTCGGTGCTCAGCCGATTCAGCAGTGCAGAACTGCCGGACGAGACCGACGCCACCGACGTCTCCGGCCGGGGCGCCAGCGTCCCCCGGCTGGGAAACTTCGAGGTGATGTACCGGACCATCGATATCGCCCAGGCCGCGCTGGCCCGGCACACCCTGGCGGCCTACCCGCCGGACCTGCTGATCGAGGTACCGCGGACGGTGTGCCGAAGCCTGGAATTCCATCGGGCAGCCGAGGTCATCGATATCGGGCAGGAACTCGCCTCCGCGGCGCTCGACAACCTCGACAGCCGGCCCTCGCCAGCGGGTTAGAGGCCCAGGAAGTCGGCGACGACACCCGCTTGCCGTCGGCCCTGCTCGCGGCCCGCCCGTGCCGACGGGAGCCGGCACTGCGGATCCAGGGGGTTCGGCCCGAAGGCGGCCAACGCCTCGTCGTCGGCGAACAGCCCCAACGTCGTCCCCGCAAAATCGGCGATTTCAGCGGCGGTGCCGCTGCTAAACGGTGACGGCGCCATCTCACCCGAGGGCACCAGCGTCACCGCGACATCGCAATCGGCGACGGCCACCATGTTCACCGAGCTGCCCACTCCCCCATCCATGAAGGTGCGGTCGCCGATCTGCACCGGCGGCCATACGCCAGGGACCGCGCAACTGGCGGCCACGGCGTCGACGAGCTGCACACCCGAGCCGTTGTCGAACACCACCAGTTCGCCTGTAGCGATGTCGATTCCGGTGATCCGCAAGATCCGGTCGGGCCACTGGTGCGACGGCAGCCGGTGTTCGATCACCGCACGCCGGACCGGTCCGGGGACGGTGGCAGTGGCCATCGCGATGGCACCGATGCGCTGCAACTTCTCCGCGGTGGTGCTGCCGGGCCGCATCATCGCCGTGACGAACAGTTCGGTGATGTCGTCGATATTCACCCCGGAGTCGATCTCGTGGGTGGTCGTCGAGGTCTGCCGGGCGTACAGCTCGTCGAGACCAACCCCACTGCCGATCTGGGCCGCCACCGTCGATCCTGCGGAGGTACCGAGCAGCACATCGGAATTCAGCAGTGCTTCCGCCGCGGCGGGTGCTTCGTCGGCAATCCCGCGCAGCATGCCCGTCTCCCACGCGATACCGGCCAGGCCCCCGCCTGCGAGCACCAGAGCGAGTCGTGTCGTCATGGCACCCGAGTGTGCCAGCTCTACGTCAGCGGGACAGCCGCGGTGCCGCCCGGCCGCTGATCAGCGGGAGATCCAGGTAGGTGGCAATTCCGGGCGCGGCAGCGCAGACCGCGGGGATCGAGTTCACGCAGTGTGCAGCGGTCGCCACGATGCCGGCGTTGCTCTTCAAACCGGCCTCGACGCTCTCGGGCTGGAATCCCTTGATGGTGACGTTGAAGTCCGGGTTGCCCTGGACCTCCATCTCATAGCGCTCACCGGCCGGACCGAATGTCCAAGGCGGGTCAAGGTTTTCCTGCCCCATGAACCAGTTGACGGTGACCCGGACGACGGGCTCACCGTCAACGAGGGCCTCCCAGTGGAATTTCCGAGCCGCGACCTGGCCTGCCTCAATGGTGCCCATCGGTGAGTCGATCGGTCCGGTGGCCACTGCAATCTCCTGGGTGGCCCGGATGATCGGGTCGGCATTGAAGCCGATCTGGTCGACCACCATCTTCACCGACTGGACAAAGCCACCGTCAAGTAGCTTCTGCATCGGTCCCGTCAACGCTTTTTCCGGGGTGCCCCCGAAGCCCATCACGTACCGCAGCACGTCGGGCGCGTCATAGGTGCGCAGATCCGAGAACTCCTCGGCGCGAACGAACGTCACACCCGTTGACATGATCGACAGCACCAAGGGGAAGTGCTCGCTGATGCCACCTGGCGCGATTCCCGTGCCGTGCAGGGTCACATTGCCCTCGACAGCGGCCGCGCGCAACGGGCCTGCTTCCTTCTCACCCGGGTAGAACCAGCCGACGGGGCTCACGACGTTCTTGCCTGAGCGCAGCAGCGCCAACACCTCATCGGCGTTGGGCATCAGTGGGGCGTAGATGACGGCATCGGCATCCATCGCCAGAATCTCGTCGACGCTGTTGGTCGCTGTGACCCCGAGCGGATCGATACCGATGATCTCGCCGACGTCTTTACCGTTCTTGGCCGTCGAGTGCACCCAGCACCCAACCAACTCGAGCTCGGGGTGCTCGAGCACTCCGTTGATGGCGGCGATACCCACTCCGCCTGTCGCCCACTGCACAACTTTCAGGCTCATCGTGTCTCCTCCGCGGGGGTCAAAACTAGAACACGTTCTACTGACGTTTTACACGAGCGCACGATTCGATATTCCCTTTCTTATGAGTCGTTCTAATTTCTGCTGAGATTCAGCTGAGACGGAGCTGAGAATTTGACGACGAAGTAACTTACATACCGACCTGTACGGAACAGGTAGAGTAGCTATTTGTGACTTCCGGAGTTTCGCGGAGCGGTCCCCTGCGACGAACGCAGGAGGAGCGCAGCGCGCAGACGCGGGCCCGGATCCTCGACGCCGCGGTCGATTGTCTGGTGGAGTTCGGCTACGCCGGAACGACCACTCCCCGGGTCGCCCGACGGGCCGGCGTCACCCGTGGAGCGCAGGTTCACCACTTCGGTTCCAAGACGGATCTGGTGGCCGCAGCCATCAAACATCTGGCGCAGCGACGCATCTCTTCGACCCTCGGCGACGTCAGTGATCTGGTCGCCAGCGATGACCCGGTTGGCGGCATTCTGGACTTCCTGTGGGAGGTCCATCAAGGCCCGCTTTTCGCTGCTACCACGGAGTTATGGCTCGCGGCGCGCACCGATGACGCCCTGGCGGCCGAGATGGCCAAGGTCGAACCCGCGGTGAACACCGCCCTCTTGATCGGGGTCGCTGAGGCCACCACCGATGAGTCGATGCAGCGCGAGATCCGCGACTTCGTCTACGTGGCGATGGACGTCCTGCACGGCATCTTGATCTCCGGTTTCGTCGACCGCGACGGCAAACGCACGGAGCGTCGGTGGCGGCGTGCCTGCGCCAGCCTGCGGGCCCTCGCCCCCGACCTGTCGCATCGGCGGTAAGGCTCCTCACCCGAGTTTGCGGGCACTGTGTGAGGGGCTGCGGCAACCAACCTGAGAGGCCCCCGATTTCGCCGACACGCGAACCTGAGGACCCTTGCCGGAAATACATACCCGCCGGTATGTTTCCGCACATGGCGCATTGCCATAACGTAAGGATGCATGCCGAATAGGGCGTTAGCGGTTGGGGTCGGTATGGGGAAATATGCAAAGCCGGGTAGGCGCAGAGGGTGGGACTGCTCGCAGATCACCCAGGGGTCTTCGACCCCGTCTCTCAACAACGCCGGCATGGATTCTTCCGCCATCCAGAGAATTTTCGGAGCAAACGTCACTGCTGCGTCGCAGCACAATATCGGCCTCGGTGGCGCAGTAGCCGTCACCGCCTACCAGAAAGTGGAGCGATGACGGGACACATCCATGCCACCCGCAATCTTTGGTTGACACCGGACGAGGTGTGGGCGATGGTGACGGACCTCCCCAATTGGGGGAAGTGGCTAACGCTGCACCAGAGCTGGGTCAAGAACCCTCCGGCACTGACACCGGGCGCCAACCTGACCTCCAAGATCACCGTTCTCGGCGTGCCCACCACGATGACATGGCATGTCGGCGTGATGGATCCGCGATCGCGACTGGTGTTGACGGGAACCGGTGCGGCGGGAGTGCGCTGCCGGTTCGAGTTCACCATCACCCCAACGCGGGATGGAACGGAATTCGCCATGAAGGGCGATTTCCGTGGCGAGCTGATCCAGGGTGTCGTCGGCGATGCAATGGAGAACGACATCAACCGGCAGCTCAGCAGTGCGCTGCGTCGGCTGGACGCATTGGCACCGCACCGCCACCACGAACTCGCCGCGACTGCTTAGCAACGCGACTGCCTGATTGTCAGTCACGGACCTCGGTGACCGTATAAGCGTTATCGGCGTGCCGGGCGCGGATCGTCTTCTTGTCGTACTTCCCGACACTGGTCCTGGGTACCTCATCGACAAACGTCCATCGCTCGGGCAACCACCAGCGAACGACCTTGTCGGCGAGGAACTCTCGGAGTTCCTTGGCGGTGACGTCGGCGTTGTCTTTGATCACGATGGCCGCCAGCGGGCGTTCCTGCCACCGCTCGTCGGGGACACCGACAACAGCAGCCTCAAGTACCGCGGGATGGCCGATCAGGTGATTCTCCAGTTCCACCGATGAAATCCACTCACCCCCGGATTTGATGACATCCTTGGCGCGGTCGGTCAGGGTGACAAAGCCGAGTGCGTCGATCCGCCCGACATCGCCGGTCCGCAACCAGCCGCTGGCGAATTTGGACTCATCGCGGCCCAGGTAGTAGCCGCCGGCGATCCAGGGCCCACGGACCTCGAGCTCGCCGACTGATTCACCGTCATTGGGCAGCACTGCACCTTCGTCATCGACGATGCGCGCCTCCACGCCGCACACCGGCCGGCCCTGGGTGGCACGCAGTTCCCAATGCTGGTCCTGCGATACGTTGGGCGGTGGCCACGCCAGTGTCGCCAGCGGCGAAGTCTCCGTCATCCCCCACAGTTGCCGGATCTGGACGCCGTGCCGTTCCTCGAACGCCTTCATCAGCGATACGGGCACCGCAGATCCGCCGCAGGCCACCATCCGCAGCGACGAGATGTCGCGGCCGGGGTCCCGTTCCAGACGATTCATCACGTCGTTCCAGATGGTCGGCACCGCGCCGGCCATCGTCGGCCGTTGCGTCTCGATCAGGTTGATCAACGACGGCGCATCCAGATAGCGATCGGGCAGCACCAGATCAGCTCCGGCCATCATCGCCCCATAGGGCATACCCCAGGCGTTGGCATGGAACATCGGCACGATCGGCAGCACCGAATCGCCGAATCCCATCCCGAAACCGTTGACCACATTGGTTGACATCGAATGCAGATAGCTCGAACGATGGCTGTAGACAACACCTTTCGGATTCCCAGTGGTACCGCTGGTGTAACACATCGCCGCAGCTGACTTCTCGTCGAGATCAGGCCAGTCGAACTCTGGTGGCTCAACGGCCAGCAGATCGGCATACCGCAGCCTGGCTTTGCCCGACTTCTCCAGTGCTGCAGCGTCTTTCGATCCCACCTCGCCAACAACGATCACGGTGTGCACAGTGTGCAGGCTAGGCAGCACCTCGGCAAGCTGCGCGGCGAGCGAGCTGTCGACGATGACGATGCGATCTTCCGCCTCGTTGGCGATGAACGCGATCTGCTCTGGCGCGAGCCGGATGTTCAGCGTGTGCAGCACCGCACCCATCGACGGCACCGCAAGATAGGCCGCCAGGTGTTCCTGGTTGTTCCACATGAAAGTGGCCACACGTTCGTCACCGATGATGCCGAGCCGACGCAGTGCGTTGGCGAGTTTCGCGGCCTCGATTCCGATCTCGCGGTAACTCGCACTCCGGACGCCGTCGCCGGTGGCCGTGGTGACCGTCCGGTCACCGTGCACGGTGACCGCGTGCCGCAGGATGGCGGTGATGGTCAAGGGGAAGTCCTGCATGGTGCTGTGCATCAATGCACCGCCTTCGATTCGCGTGGCCGGCTCAAGTTGGGGCCAAGGCTAGCGTGTCAGCGCGCGCAGTTCAGTGACACCGAAATCGATTTGCTCACCACCACCTCGACGAGGTCGTAGTCGCGATCCCCGTGTCCGCGCCGGTCCCCTCCACCGCCACCACCGTCGTCATCGTCATCGTGGTGTCTGCCGCCGTTGCGCTCGACCCGGACCAGCCTGGTCACCGTCTGCGGATTTCGCACGCCGACGACGACACAGTCCTGCAGCGGTGCGCTCCCGACGCGATCGATGTTGACGGAGTATCCCTGCGCTTCGAGCTGGCCGATGGTCTCG
Organism: Mycobacterium sp.; assembly: GCF_965229105.1. GTDB lineage: Bacteria > Actinomycetota > Actinomycetes > Mycobacteriales > Mycobacteriaceae > Mycobacterium. The sequence goes on along the minus strand of NZ_OZ245858.1, from coordinate 1,923,849 downwards.
GCGGGCGATTCCGCGGCGGCGACGCCTGCGGGTGCGGCAAAAACCGCTGCCGCCGTCAGCGCCAGACCGGCCACGGTAGTCAATGTGTGCATGAGTTCCCCTCCTGTTCTTAGGAGCTTGTGAGCCACGGGGAATGCCTCTTTGAGAGTTACATCGTCAGATTCCACCCAGGTGTTGCACAGCTCTGCTGAGGACACGCGCAACGAGGTCAGACGGTTCACAGCGGTGATGAGAAGCTGGCTGCGTGACGGTCGCCAAATCGATTGCCCTGTTCCTGGTCGCAGCCCTGTTCGAGATCGGTGGGGCCTGGCTGATCTGGCAGGGCGTGCGGGAGTCCCGTGGCTGGTGGTGGATGGGACTCGGCGTGCTGGCGCTCGGCGCCTACGGATTCGTCGCGACCCTGCAACCCGATGCCAACTTCGGCCGCATCCTCGCCGCCTACGGCGGCGTCTTCGTGGCCGGTTCGTTGGTGTGGGGCGTCGCCCTGGACGGCTTCCGCCCGGACCGCTGGGACGTCATCGGCGCGCTGGTCTGTCTGGCCGGCGTCGGGATGATCATGTACATCCCGCGGGCGGGCTGAACCGGGAACGTTTTGGCCGGTTCAAACGATGTAATCAGTGAGAGAATCAGCTGATCACCCCAAAGGAGGCGGCGCCCATGCGGACCGCAATGACAATCACAGCAGCGGCAGTAGCGGCATTCGGTGTTCTGGCCGCGCCGGCTGGTCTTGCGTTCGCCGACAAGACGGCTCAACAGACCATCAGCGAGCTGCAGTCCCAGGGCTACACCGTCAACATCGACAAGGTCGGTTCCGCGCCGCTATCGGACTGCGTCGTCACCAGCGTCCGCAATCCCCAGCAGGTCACCCAGTGGGTACCGGCAGTGGGTCCGGTGCTCGGCAATCGTGACCGCACGGTCCTGGTCGAACAAACCATCAGCCAGTCGATTTCGGTCTCGCTGAACTGCACCTAGTCGTCAAACAACAAAAGCCGGGCGCTATCAGCGCCCGGCTTTTGTGTTGAGTGGGATCAGACGCCTGCGGGCTCCAGTTCGCGAAGCGCGAGCATCTCCAGCGCCTGCGGGGTCATCATCTTCGCCAGCAACGACTCGGTAGTCGAGGCGACAGCGAACGCCGTCACACCGCCGTCGTAGTCAGCCACGAAGAGCCGACTACCATCGCGACTTTCGCTGACGCAGGCCGGCTCAGCGCCGACGGTGATGGCGTCGATGATCTCGTGCGTTGCCGTGCACAACACCGCGACCCGATCACCGTTGACGACGTAGGCGCGTTCGCCCTCGACGCTCAGGACCAGCTGGGTGACGGTTCCGCCGAGGCTGACGGTGTCGCTCACCGTGAACGTCCGGGTGTCGACGATGTCGATCTGCGCGCCGACAGCTGTGTCGTAGCCGGCAACGAAAAGGGTCGCTCCATCCGGGCTGACCGCGATATCGCGGACCTGCGCGGCGAATGCGCACCCACCGATGACCCGGTTGGTGCGAGTGTCGATCGCCACCACCTCACCGCCGATGTGGTCCGCGGTGGCCACGTAGAGGCGACTGCCGTCGCGGCTGATGGCCATGGCTTCGGCGGTGGCATCAGTGCGGGTGCCGAGTTCGAGTGTGAGGACGCGGTCGGTGACCGTATCGATGATCGCGACGTCGGCGCCGTCCCGGCCGGTCCTGGCGGCGTAGACGTGGCGTCCGTCCGCACTGAGGGCCAAGTCACGCACCGACAGTGCCAAGGGGTGGGTGGCAACGACCGCACCGGTCTTGGTGTCGACAACGGCGACGGCGTCATACGCCTCGCCCACCATGCTGACGTAGGCCCGGGATCCCGCCGCTTTCACGACGAAGGCTTCGTCGAGGCCGGTCACGGTGCCGACCACGGCCAGGGTTTCCGGGTCGAGGCGCGCCACGCTGCCGTCGATCTGGTTGGTCGCAAAGATGAAACCGCCGCGTGCGCTGATGCTCATATCGGCGATCGGCCCGCGTCCTATCGACACCTGGCCGACCTCGGCGAAGCCGGGGATCAATGCGGCCTCAAGGACCGGCTCCTCGGTGACGACCTCCGGGAGGCGCTGCAGGTGCGAACGCACCTGCGCGTCGGGCAGATCACGCACCGTCGAGCGCCAAGTCGGCCGCAACGGCGTGGTGGGCTCGGCGAGCGAGACGCTACGCAGTGCATCAGTCACAACGTTCACAGTGGCCACTTTGTTTGCCATATCGATCGGTACCTCCCGCGGGCGAAGGTATTCAGCCCGTCTGGTCGTGCTTGTGAGCGTCGGATCGACGCTGGTCCTGATTGAGTGTAGTGGGCAAATTCGTAGTGAAATCTTTACTTCGGGGGAAATCGCGCCGGCCGGATGACATTGTTTCAGGTGTTGCTCAGGTTGCATCGTTATCAAACCGTGTTGTTTGCTGATAGCTATCACACAACACCACTTGATCTGCAGTTATACCAGTATCGGCTAATCAGGTTCGGGCAAATCTTCGAGGTTTCTTAATTACTAAATTCTTAGCCGCGGCCGCCAAGATGAGTGGCAGATCACAGTGTCGAATTTGGGCGTGTCAGCCCGCCGATACCCCATCGGGGTGGGCGTGCGGACGTCCGCCGCCATCGCGGGCGAGTTGCCGCCGCGGCGCCATCCGAATGTTCGCTGATTCAGACAACCCGGGTGAGCGATTGCCCAGAGCGGTCATTTCTCGCAGACCGCAGCGGTGTCCAGCACGGCCGCTGCACCGCCTGCGCAGATCTCAGCAATCGACCTGTGCGGGTGCCCGAAACCACCTCGACATCGCCTCCCGCAGGCGATGGAGGTCGGTATCGGTGGTGCTGTCCGCGGCCCACGCGACGTAGCCGTCGGGCCGGATGAGGAGCGCGGCCGCGGTGGTCGACGGACTCGTGGCGACGACACTGCGCACCCCGGCCTGATCGCCTGCGACGGCGTTGGCGAAGAATCCGCCGGCCAAATCGAGCAGCGTGGGTTGGGCGGTATGCATGAGGTCGGCCACTCGCTGCCCGGACGTCAGCATCAGCTCAGGCACGAATCGGCCGGAGAATCGATGATCGTCGCCGATGTCATAGCGGGTGTCCGATCCAGCGAGGGTCTGGGCCAGATGTGCTGCGACGTCACGCTGCTGGACAAGCTCGCCGAACAGCCCGCGCAGTGCCGTCACTTCGTCACCGGGGGCCATCAGCGCCGTCTGCGCCAGCGATTGCGTCATGACCCGCTCACCGACGGGATAGCGTTCGGCGTGATAGGTGTCGAGCAGAGCGTCGGGCGCCGAGCCCTGGCTGACAGCGGCGAGTTTCCAACCGAGATTCACCGCATCCTGCAGGCCCAGATTGAGGCCCGGGCCACCCATCGCGGAATGCACGTGCGCGGCGTCGCCGACCAGGAAGATGTTGCCCGCCCGATAGCGGTCGGCCTGACGGGTGTTCTGGCCGTTGATCCGGCGCAACGCGTGCGGACCCGGTCCACTCGGTGGTGTCATCGGCACGTCCGCACCGAGAACCCGCCGGACGCTGTCGGCGACCTCCTGCAGCGTCACCGGGGCGTCGTCAGATGCCTTGGGGCCGCCGTATTCCAAGGTTCCGATCAATTGTCGTCCCGCCTCGAACGCGGCGAAGACGACCATCCCGTCTTGGCAGCGGTTGTGCCCGAAGGGAAGTCGACCGTACCCCGGGATCTCGAACCATCCCTCAGGCGTCCTGAACTGATCCGGGAGCGACACGTGTGCCAGTCGCATGATCACATCGCTTGTGACACCCGGGAATTCGATGCCCGCCCACTTCCGTATCTGACTGCGTCCACCGTCCGCCCCAACCAGGAATCGCGCCGTCAGCTCGTAGGGGCCGTCGGGACCTGCCACAGCGAGGGTGACGTGGTCGGGGTGCTGAGTCAGCCCGGACACGCTGTGGCCCCACCGAAGGTCGACCCCCATCTCGCGGACGTGTCGATCCAGCACACTGACCACGCGTGGTTGCGGCACCATCAAGGCGTACATCGGGTTATCCGCAATACCCTCGAACGATAGGGGTATTCCGCTGAATGTATAGCCGGGGATGGGCGCAGGAGCGCCGGGTGCACCCCCCAGCTCGTGGTAGAGCCCGCGCATATCGATCAGCCGAATAACTTGTCCGACAAGACCATTGGCCTTCGGTTCAGCGCTGGGGCCGACCTGTTGGTCGAGTACCAGCGGGCGCACCCCGGCCAGCGCGAGTTCGCGGGCAAGCATCAGTCCCGTCGGGCCCGCACCGGCAATGACGATATCGGCGTCGCGCTCAGACATCAGCGATGTTCCTCTCCGGTGGGCGACGGTAGGCCCGCGGCCACCGCGGCAAACCCCTGCCTCAGCACAGTGGTGGCATGTGTCGGCGGTTCGGTGTTGACGTAGGTTTCGATCGCCGCTTCGACGACGGCTGCGATCACGCCAACGACCAACCGCGGGTAGATATCGCGTTGAGGGTCGGTACCGGTGCGCGCGGCGATGACCTCGACCCAATCTGCAAATGCGCCCTTGGTGAAGGCGATCTTCGCCTGGGGCGTCAGCACCACCTTGCGGACTTCGGCAAGTTGGGCAGCGCTGGGCACCACGTCCGCGACGCCTTCGGCTTCCAGCGGCTCGAGCACAGCGGCGGTGACGGCCGTCCAGAGCGGCTCATCGGCCGGCCGCTGACGGAGAACGTCGAGGCTGCGTCGAACACGTTCAACCTGACGGTAGGCAATGGCGTCGTACTTGCCGGTGAAGTAATTGCTGAAGGTGCGCAGGGACACTCCGGCCCGGTCGGCGATGTCCTCGCGGGTGATGTTCTCCAGACCATTTTCGAAAGCCAGCGCGAGCGCGGCGTCACTCAGCGCGCGGCGGGTGTCGAGCTTCTTTCGTTCTCGAAGACCCAGCGATAACTCAATGCCCATGCCCTCACCATACCGAAATATGCCCGTCGGGCAATATTGCCTGTCAGGCAGTAATCCACTGTCAAAATTCCTGCCAGCGGTGCCGTACGGGTGTGGGATTATCTGCGAATGGACCCGCAGGACGACCCGGAAGCCCGGATTCGGGAACTGGAACGTCCACTCAAGGATGTCGCCCGCGAACTCGGCACGGATCAGTACGGCGGCTATCCGCCGCCAGCCCCGCCGACCTACCCCATGCCGACCCAGGGCTGGTACGGCGGTCAGCAGTTTCCGGCCCCGCAGCCGCCTCGGCGCAACCGGTTGCCGCTGATCCTCGGCGTCGCTGTGGTCGCCTTCCTCGCGATTGGCGGTGGTGTGTTCGCCTTTACCGCCAGCCGGGTGACCAGCGGCCTACCGATCTCGAGCACCCCTACCCGCGCATCGGGCGGTGGCGGCGGGTTCGATACCACTCCCAGCACACCGGGGGGCTTCACCCTCGACCCGGCGCCGACCGTGGAGCCGCCGATGTCCGGTGACCGGCTCAGCGTTTCGGGGATCGGCGAAAGCAAGGCACTGGCCTGCGACGGCAGCGTCGTCAGTATCAGTGGCGTCTCCAACACCGTGGTGATCACCGGTGATTGCGCGAGTGTCCAGGTGTCCGGCGTCAGCAATATCGTCACGCTCGACAGTGCCGGCGCCATCAATGCCTCCGGTTTTCAGAACAGAATCACGTTCCATTCCGGCCAACCCGAGATCAGCAATTCCGGTTCGGGCAATACCGTCGAGCAAGGCTGAAACTGCTTGCGGTTCAGTAGATATCGGCTATGCGGAAGCGTTGCGCTCGCTATGGCGGTGCAGGTCGCGGCGGCGTGCTCCGGTGGCGTCGTCACCACCGGAGACGGCTCGGTACCCGCTTCGTCGCCACCACCCGCGCCGCCGCCGCCGAGCCAGCGGCCGAGCAACGCGAACCTGGTCAATGCGTTCGACTTCTACGGCCAGTCCAGCGGTGGTCCCGGCTACTTCTTCACCACGCCGAGCGGAAGCTGGCGATGCGCCATCGTCCCGCATGAACAAGCAGCCTGCCAATCCGCGAAAAGCACTGGAGCCCTGAGCATCAAGGGCGCGCCGGCTACCGTGACCGGCGCCGCCGACGGCGCCGAGGTAAAGCCGAATGCGCTGGTGGTACAGACCGCCGGCGATGCGCATTTCGCCACGCTCGATGCCAGAGACCTCACCCTTGCGCCCGGTCCCGCCCAGACGCTGCAGTTCGGCAAGATCCTGGCCGCGGCCGGATTCCGCTGCAACGTCCAGGACCTCGGCATCTCCTGTCTGAGCGAGTCCAGCCAGCGAGGTTTCACCTTCTCCGCCGACGGATTTGCCCCGCGCTATACCGATCTACCGGCGGGGCCATAACCAGGACGGCCCACGCCGCCAATCTCCCGATGATCTCCACACAACCTTCATGCACCGACCAAGCCCCGTGCGACAACATCGAAGCATCACACCGCGAGCCGCCAAGAGCTCGCCCGCACAAGGGGTTTCACTATGAACAAGATCATCCGTTCCACTGTCAGCGCCACACTGTTGACATCGGTGGCCGCGACCGCCGCCGCCGCCGGTGTGCTTCTCGCACCGGCAGTTCCAGCGATGGCGGCCGATTCGGCCGCTGTCACGATCGGCCTGCTGGAGGCGCAGGGATTCGACGTCCGCGTGGATCGCGTCGGGAGCGCACCCCTGGATCAGTGCTCGGTCACCAGCGTTCGCAATCCTCAGGAGCGCACCCGCCTCGTGCGCATCAATGGGCGTGGTGGCCGCGACCGTCTCATCGAGGTCGTCGACCGCCGCACGGTCACCGTGTCACTGGACTGCTCCCGCTGACTAAAGTGCGATCCAGCAAATTGACGACTCAGTCAGATATGTATTGCCCCGTTAGACGTAAAGCCCGGTGAAGGGCGCAAACGGCAGGTTACGGACCACGAACCATACCGAGACCAGCACCAGCGTCAGCACCGCCGCCCAGCGGTGATGCTGCCAGCCACCGATGCGGCGGCCGACAATGCGACCGTAGGTCCACGTCCCATACGCGAGGATCAGCAGCCCGAACCCGATGAGTGCCAGGGCGTTGAACTTCACCGCGGTCACGACATCGCCATGCAGCAGGGAGTAGAGCATCCGCATGCTGCCGCATCCTGGACAGTCGAGGCCGAGAAGGGCTTTCGTCGGACACACGGGGATGACACCACCGGGCGTGGTCGGGTCTGCGAAGACAACGGCCACACACCCGCACCCCGCCAAGGCGCCTACCAGTAACGGCGCGCCAAGGCGGAGCGGCAGGGGGGTCAGTAGAACCGCCAAACTAGATCAGGACGACGTATCGAAATCGGTCGCGATCGCTCCGGTGGCGAACAGGATTCCGTAGATGATGAACACGATGACGGCGGCACCGATGCTCCAGTAGGCCCACTTCTTGGCGCTGGCGGAAGCTGCCTGCGCTTCGGCGTAGCGGCCACCGGCCCATAATCCGTTGACGGAAGCGGCCTTGACGATCGACACGACGCCGAACGGAAGGCAGCAGAACAGGGTCGTCAGGATGGCGAGCACCAGGTAGTTACTGGGCGCCGGGGCCGGTGCGGCCGGCGGCGGGTAATTGCCAGGAGGAGGTTGGGTCATGAACGCGTCCTTTTATGCAGGTGAGCTCGACAAAACGGTTCACAGTAACCCGACCAAACCCACAAAAGAAGAGACAACGACCCTCACGTGGGCAAATCTTTGCAGAAGCAAAGAATTAACATTCGGCAGCAACCTCGTCACTGTGGTGCACCACGGGATCGAGGCCTGAAAATCTCGCTCGTGCACCGTGTGGCCACCGTGTGCGCCGCACCACCACCTCGCTCCGGGGTGAACTGTCAGCGAATGGCCACATTCGACCGATCATTGCCACCTGGAACACCTTTCGGCGCGTGGTGCGCACCCGAGCTAATACACCCTTTGCACGGAAGGCCAGCGCCGAAATCCGGATCGCTTCGATGCGATCAGCTCCCATCCCGGCGCTGCCGATACGGCATATATGAACACCGCTCGAATATCGGGAACCGGTATGGCTCGGCCGTCAGCAACAGCGGCGGACCCCGCCGGGAGGAGGGGGCGTACGTGCGTTTGGATCGACTGCAGTCTCAGGCCGCTACCCTGTCGGCATGTCCGCGCCCCGAAGCACCGCCGGCGCACGACCCGTAGAACCCATCCCGGTCATTGCCCTCACCGGCTATCTGGGCGCGGGCAAGACAAGTCTGCTCAACCACGTGCTTCGCACATCGCGGGCCAGGATCGGCGTGGTGATCAACGATTTCGGTGACATCAATGTCGACGCCGGACTGGTCAGCGGCCAGATCGACGAACCGGCCTCCATCGCCGGCGGCTGCATCTGCTGCCTACCCGAAGACGGTGAACTCGACGCCGCCCTGACCAAACTTGCCGATCCCCGGTTGCGGCTCGATGCCATCATCGTCGAGGCCAGCGGGTTGGCTGACCCGGTGTCGATAGCCCGCATCGTGGGCTTCAGCGGCGTCGACGGTGTGCGCGACGGTGGGGTGGTCGACGTCGTCGACGCCGCGATGCACTTCGACACCGTCGACCACGGTGGAGAGCCGCCGGCACGGTACGGCGCGGCAACGCTGGTGGTGGTCAACAAACTCGATCAGCTAGCTGACTCCGATGCCGTTCTCCAGCGGGTGAAACACCGCGTGCACCAACGTAATCCACGCGCCCATGTCGTCGGCGCAATCAGCGGACGCATCGATCCGGCACTGTTGTACGACGTTGCCGCCGCCACGGACGCAGATGATGCGGGTGGTCAACTCACGTTTCGCGATGTGCTCTTCGACTCCGCCAATGACGACGTCCATCACCACGTGCATGCCGAATCGGTCACCGTGACCAGCGAGGGCATGATCGCCCCCGACGCGCTCCTCGACCTGGTGGAGGATCCGCCGACCGGGGTCTACCGGATGAAGGGGACGGTGGCGGTTCGCCAGCGGTCGGCGACGCGCGCATACGTCGTCAATATGGTGGGACCCTCGGTCCACATTTCCCGCACACGGGCCGGCACCCCGATCAACTGTCTGGTCGCGATCGGCACGCACTTCGACACCGACGATGTTCGACGCCGGCTCACATTGGCACTGCGGCCCACCGAGGGGCCATTGCCCGCAGCCGCCCTTCGTCGGTTGCAGCGATACACAAGCTAGTCAGCGTGCGGGGTGACCAGGAATTTCTCGCCGGTCGCGCGCTTGACGTAGGCGTGGAATGCATCTGGCTGCAGCATCCCAGCCAGCGACACCTCAGCGGTATAGGTGCTGGCGAACGTCGTCGTCAGTTCCGCAGCCACCCTGGCTTGTAGTCGTCCGATGGTTTCGGCGCCGGCATTCTGCAGGAAGGGTGTCAGCAGCCATCCGCCGATACCCCACGCCATCCCAAAGTTTCTATTCAGAACCGTTGGGCCCGTGTCTAATCCACCGTAGATATACACCTGCTTGTGCACCGTCGACCCATACCGAGAATAGGCGCCCGCGGTGGCGGTGGCCGCCACCTCCATACCGTTGAGGATCTGACCGGCCAGCGTGCCTCCTCCGGTGGCATCGAAGGCAAGGGTCGCCGATGTCGCTTTCAGCGCTTCGACGAGATCTGTGGTGAACGACGGCGAGGCCGAGCTGTACACGTGCTCCGCGCCAAGCGATTTGAGCAGCTCCTCCTGCTCTGGCTTGCGCACGATATTGACCAGGGGCACGCCATCCTTGAGGCAGATCTTGACCAGCATCTGACCCAGGTTCGACGCGGCCGCGGTATGCACGAGGGCCGAATGGCCTTCGCGGCGCATGGTTTCCAGCATTCCGAGGGCTGTCAATGGGTTGACGAATGACGACGCGCCATCCCTGGCTGTCGCGCCATCCGGCAGGACCAGACACGCCGCAGCAGGCACCACCCGATACTGCGAGTACATCGCCCCGCCGGCAATCCCCACTTTCTTGCCGATGAGCGCTTGCGCCGCCGGTGAGGAGCCGGCGGCAATCACGGTGCCTGCGCCCTCATTGCCGACCGGAAGCGACTGATCAAGTCGTGCCGTGAGCCCAGCCAGGGCACCCGTTGCCACCGGCGCGGTGACGACGGGACGCTGCGGCGTACCGGACACCGTCGCAGCGGACATATCCGCACCTGCGGTGAGCAGGCCGAGATCGGACGGGTTGATCGGGGACGCTTCGACGCGGATCAGCACCTCATCGGTGGACGGGGTCGGAACGGGGACGTCGTGCAGGGACAGTTCCAGTGTTCCGTCGGAGGTCACCAACGATCGCAGTTCGAGTGCCTGATCGGGGATGTCTGCGCTCATAGCGGGTGCCTCGTTCTCGTCCTGGGTCGGCTGGGGTTGTTCAGCCTTTGGTGCAACCCACCTTGTCACCGGATATCTTCCTGCGGACGGGTTCCGGGGTGCTGCGCAGCCACCCCTTGCTTACTTCACCAGGCCGGCGGACTCCGCTTCGGCGACTTGCCTTTCCCAGCCGATGAACGCTGCGGCGATGATCGTGATGGCCGTGGCGAATCCGAGTGTCGTCGGCAACGCCTGATCACTTGCCTGCGCGGCGCCGAGCAGCATCAGGGCGAACACACCGGCCAATCCGAACCGGAGCGCGGTCGCATTCCGATAAGGAGCTGCCTGGCCACGGACCTGGATCGAATCGGACATGCCTCCACAGTGCCGACGCTAGCTAAGGAAAAGCCAAGGGACCGCTATGGATATGGCGTGATTTCAGCGCAGCGCATCGGTCGCCCAACGAAATCATCGACCCGCCGGCAGCAACCGCGTAGGGTGCGTCCCATCACGACAAGGTGTGATTCGCTTCACATAGTCCCACGACGGGAGGGTGCACGCCGCCATGGCCGACAATCGACCGACTTCTGCGAAGATGCGACCGCATTTCGAGGACATCCAGGCCCACTACGACCTTTCCGACGACTTTTTCGGCCTCTTTCAGGATCCGAGCCGGACGTATAGCTGCGCCTATTTCGAACCTGACGACCTCTCGCTGGAGCAGGCACAGATCGCCAAGATCGACTTGAACCTGGACAAGCTGGACCTCAAGCCGGGAATGACGCTGCTCGACATCGGCTGTGGTTGGGGTGCCACCATGAAGCGAGCGATGGAGAAGTACGACGTCAACGTCATCGGTCTGACGCTGTCGAAGAACCAGCACGCGCACACCACGGCGCTTCTCGACCAGGTTGATTCCGAGCGCACTCACGATGTCCAGCTACACGGCTGGGAAGAATTCAGTGCGCCCGTCGACCGGATTGTGTCGATAGAGGCATTCGAGCACTTCGGTTTCGAGCGCTACGAGCAGTTCTTCAAGAACTGCTTCGACATCCTGCCCGACGACGGCCGGATGACGATCCAGAGCACCACCAGCTACCACCCCTACGAGATGGCCGAGCGTGGCAAGAAAATCACGTTCGAAGCCCTGCGGTTCGTCAAATTCATCATCACCGAGATCTTCCCGGGTGGCCGGATCCCGACAGCCACGATGATGCAGGAACGCGGCGAGGCGGCCGGATTCACCGTCCCCGAGGTGCTTTCGTTGCGACCGCACTACATCAAGACGCTCGGCATCTGGGGCGATGCACTGGAAGCCAACCGGGACAAGGCAATCCAGATCCAGTCGCAAGAGGTCTACGACCGCTACATGAGATATCTCCGGGGCTGCCGGGACATGTTCACCAACGAGTACTGCGACGTCAATCTCGTCAGCTACCACAAGGCTGCCGGATAGGCAGACCGCACACGTCAGAAGATTCTCAACGCGATTTCGGCGGGTTCAGCCAACAAAGAGGTGATCTCGTCATCGAGTCGCACCAAGGTGACCGAGCACCCGGCCATATCCAACGACGTACAGTATTCACCAACGTAGTTGCGCCGCACGTTGATGCCACGCTTGACGAGCTGGTCATGGGCGCGGCCGTAGAGCAGATAGAGTTCGCTGATCGGCGTGCCGCCAAGACCGTTGATCATCAACGCGACGTCGTCGCCCTGGCCGAAGGGCAGGTCGACTGCGACGGCCTCGACGAGTTCGTCGACGATGGCATCAGCGGAAGCCAGCTTCTCTCGCCGCCGGCCGGGCTCGCCGTGGATTCCCACCCCCATCTCCATCTCGTCGTCGCCCAGTTCGAAAAGCGGTGACCCCTTGGCTGGTGGCGTGCAGGACGTCAACGCCATACCCATGGTCCGAGTCACCGAGTTCACCTTCTCGCCGATCCGGATGAGCTCATCGAGATCGGCACCCTTCTCCGAAGCCGCACCAACGGCTTTGATGACGAAGAAGTTGCCGGCGACTCCGCGCCTGCCAACGGTGTAGGTGGAGTCCTTCACCGCAACGTCGTCATCGACAACCAAGGTCTTGATCGTCACTCCGTCCGCCTCGGCCATCTCGCGACCCATCTCGAAGGCCATCTTGTCGCCGGTGTAGTTGTTGATGATGTGCAGCACACCCTTGGGCGTAGACAACAGCTTCGAGGTCTCAAGCACGTAATCCATTGGTGGCGCGGCGAATACATCACCGGGGCAGGCGGCATCGAGCATCCCTTTGCCGACAATCATCACATGGGCGGGTTCGTGGCCCGAGCCGGAGCCCTGGATGATCGACACCTTGTTATCGCTAGGGGCATCCGCGCGCATGATCAGGTTGTATTCGGGCACGTACTTCAGCGTGTCCGGGTTGGCGACGGCGATGCCGTGCAACATCTCTGGGACGAAGTGCTTGGGATCGTTGACGAACTTCTTCACCGGGAGCCTCCTCAGGCATTTGGTCTTGCGGTCTCGCACTCAGGCGTCGGGGGATGATTTCGGCCACTGGTCAGAGAGGGCCTCCAACAGAACGGCGACTGCCACCGCGCCTGCGTCGAGGGTGCCGATGCTGCGCTCGCCGGTATAAGAGGCACGCCCGCGTCGGGCCTGCATTTCGCGTGTAGCCTCCGCTGCCGAACGCGCGGAAGTCGCCGCAGCTGTGCGGATCTCGGCCGCAGTCAGGCCGTCCTTCGCTGCGTCTTCGATGGCCGAGGTGGCGGGGACAAGCGAGTCGAGCAGCGTCTTCTCGCCGAGCTCGGCTCCGCCACGCGCCTTGATCCCGTCGACCGCAGCACGGAGCATCGCGACGATCTGGTCGGTCTCCAGGCTGTCCGCACCGGCAGCAGTAGTGGCGGCCCGCAGGAATCCGGTCCCCCAGATCGGTCCGGACGTGCCGCCGATCCGGCTGGTGATCACGACGGCGATCTTCTTGAGAAACGATGAGATATCGCTTCGGTCGAAACCGTCCCAGTCCGCCAGCACCACCTCGAATCCGCGGGCCATCGAGTAGCCGAAGTCGCCGTCGCCGACCACCGCGTCGAGGTCACCGAAGTATTTCTCATTCGCCAAGACGGTTTCCGCCATCACCCGGACGGCCCGCTCTACATCGGGAAGTGTTGCGACCACTGATATTTCCTTCCTTGGTCAGGACAGCAGCGCTGCCACGTCGGCTGCGGTGATCCAGTCACCAACAGACGCGCCGCTGGCCGAGGCCACTACTGTGCTCGGTTCGCCGTCGGGGTCACCGAGACTCGATACCACCAGCGCGGCCCCGTCGAAGTCGTCGTCGCGGGTGTAGTCGTTGACGGTGACCACAGTGGTGATACCGGCGGCTCGGGCCGCTCGAAAACCGTTGGCGGAGTCTTCCACGACCACCGCATCTGATGCCGCCACACCGAGCCGATCAAGGGCCAGCAGGTAGATATCGGGGGCGGGCTTCTTCCGGGGCACGACATCGCCGGCCAAGACCAGAAACTCCGCGGCGATCTCCGGGCCGACGACGTGTTCGAGCACCGCACGTACCGATGGCTCTGCCGACGTCGAGGCGACGGCGAGATGACAACCGGCGGCTCGGGCTTCGTCCACCAATCGGGCCACCCCAGGGCGTCCCGGAAGCTTTCCCGCCGAGACGATTTCGGTGTAGATCTCGGTTTTGCGCCGGTGCCACTGGGCGATGAGCTCCTGCTGCTCCTCGGCGTCGGTGGGCAGCCCGGTGGCCGCGACGAATTCCGGTGTCAGAAGGCTGGCCATCCGCTCCTTGCCGCCACCGATCTTCAGCTTGTCGCCGTACTCGCGCTCGGTCCACCGCACCGGCAGACCAAACTCGGCGAACATCTGATTGAAGGCAGGCAGGTGGCCGTAGCGTTCGGTGTCGGCGAGTACACCGTCACAGTCGAAGATGAGCGCCCGCAGCACTGCGGTCACCAGGCTTTGCCTGTGCTGCCGAAGGTGTCGATGAAGCCGGCGGCCAACTGCTCGACCGTCGCGCCGACGCTGGAGAACAGGGACGGCGGATCCCACTTGTCGGCCGCCTCGGCATCCCGGAGGAAATCCAGATTCGACTTCATGAACGTGACCTTCAGCGCCGTCGAGATGTTCACCTTGGCGCAGCCCCTGGCGATCAGGTCGGTGAACTGTGCGTCGGTCATCCCTGTACCGCCGTGCAACGCAACGGGTATGCCTGTCGCCTCCACGAGGTCGGTCACGCGCTGGTTGTCCAGGGTGGGTTCTGCGGCGTACACCCCGTGGGCGTTGCCGATCGACGGCGCGAACACGTCGACGCCGGACCGCTCGATGAAGTCGACCGCCACTTGCAGGGACTGCCGGCTGGCGACATCGTCGGAGCCGATGCCGTCCTCGACTCCGGTGATCGCCTCGATCTCGCCTTCGACATGGGCGCCGACCTCACGGGCCTGCGCGACCACCTCGATCACTTGCCGCAGGTTCTCCTCCACGGGCAGCCGTGACGCGTCGAAAAGCACCGAATTCCAGCCTCTGCGCAGACAGTCGGTGATGACCTCGCGTTCTGGGCAGTGGTCGAGGTGCAGGCAGACCGGCACCTCGATACCGGCGGTCATCGTCGTCCACATGCCGTAGAGAACGTCGAGTCCGATGGACCGCACTGTCTTGACGGACGTCTGGACGATCAACGGCGAACGCCGCTCGACCGCGGCCGTCAGCACCGCTTCCATGGTCAGGTCGTTGAACACGTTGATGGCGGCGACTCCGTAGCGCTCGGTGAGCGCCCTATCCAGAATCTCCTTCAGGGGAACGACTGGCACCCGTTGAAGCTACGTCCGGCGCGGGTGGCGCTGCATCGGTGGGAACACCCGCTTGATGGTGGGGATTTCCCTCCCCTCCGAACGGTCAGGGTCGCCGGATGAGAGCCACCAATTCCGTCCGGTTGCGGGCCTGCGCCTTACGCAGCAACGAGCTGACGTGCTTTTCGACCGTCTTGACCGAGATCGTCAGCTCTTGCGCAATGACCTTGTCCGGCATGCCTTTTTCCAGCAGCGCCCGGACTTCGAGTTCGCGACTGGTCAGCGCAGCACCGTCTTGCAACAGACCCCGATGCAGATTCTGCGCGGTCGTTCCCGAGAGCAACGCTTCTCCGCGAGCGGTGGCGAGCACTGCCTGCAGGAGCGCGGGTCCGTCGGCGCTCTTGTCCAGGCAACTGCGGGCTCCGGCGCGCAGTGCTGCCGCGAGCAGATGGTCGTCGCCCGGTTCAGATAGGCAGAGCACCGCCCCGTGGCCGGCCTCGCTCAGCATCCGGGTCAGGTCGGCGACACCAGGTTCGCGTTCGCCGAGCCGAAGACCGGCGACCACCACGTCCGCTTGGACGGCCTCCTGAAGTGTGGCGGCCGCGACCGCACCCGCAGCTTCGCCGACAACGTCGATGTTCAGGCCCGCCTGGGTGAGCAGCCGGCTCACCCCGGCACGCACGAGCGGGTGCGGGTCGACGACCATCACCCGCAACGGTCGTCCTGTGGTCGGCTGCTCGCTCCGATCGGAAGAAAACCGCACCCGCAGGCTGGTTCCCCAACCAGGGATCGAGTTGAGCTCGATCAGACCGCCCACGGCGTGGGCGCGATCTGTCATCCTCCGCAAGCCGGAGGTGGCCTCATCGGCCAGGTTGTGCTGATCGAAGCCCTTGCCGTCGTCTTGAACCAGCAACGAGACAGTTGCGCCCTCGTATGCAATGCCGAGCCGAACCAGCTTGGCGTCGGCGTGCTGGACGATATTGGTCAACGCCTCCTGGGCTATCCGAAGGATCTCATGGGCCTGAACCGGATCGAGCGCTGTCGGTGTCCCGGCCACGACGAGCCGCGCATCGAGTTGGCCGGCTCGCCGCACCCAATCGACCTCGTCGGCGAGTAGGTCTTCGAGTGTCCGGTCATCGAGCGCGGGGCCGAGCAGTCCCAACATCGTCCGGCGCGTTTCCGCCAGGGCCATGCGTGCCTCACGATGCGCGGCGGCCAGCAGCGATGCCGTGTCGGTGCCATCTGCGAGCGACTGTTCTGCTCGGGCGAGCTGGCCCACCATGCCGACCAGGCCTTGATTCAGTGTGCCGTAGACCTCGCGCAGTAGCCGCTCTCGCTCGGCGGCAGTCGCGTTTGCACGGGCCCGCTCCTCAGCGACATCGTGCAGGCGCGCATTCGTCAGCGCGATGGCCGCGTGCGTAGCGAACAGCTGCAGCAATGCGGCGTCGGCGGGTCCGAAGGCGCGCGCGTTGTCGCGGCTGAAGACCACGCACACGCCGATGATGGACCCCCGCCACTCCAGCGGTACGCCGATGACGCCGCGTAACGTCGCGCGGTCCGCGGCGTTCACGTGACCGCCCCGCACATCCTCGTAGCGGTCAAACCACACCGGGCCCCGCTGCGCAACGACCGCACCGGTCATGCCTTCACTGAGCGGAAACACCTGTCCCGATTGACATCGGATGCCGATATCGGCCTCTTTGCGGTAGGTGCCGGCCGCTTCGTCGACGCTGGCGATCGAGCCGGCATCGCATCCGAGGAGTTCGGTGCAGCGCAACAGGATCCGTTCGAGCAGTGGTCGCAACAAGAACTCGCCGGCCAAGTCCTCGGCTACTGCGGTCACCGCCTGGGCGGTGGCCCAGAACAGCTCTGAGTTCGCAAGATTGGGTCCCGTTGATACCGGCGCAACCATCCGCAGCTCCTACCCTCGGTCTGCCCTGGGTCCACGGTACTTCGTGAGTACAGGTCCGCGGATTACTCGCCGGAAATCCCCGCCGGATGGTTGGTCTTCCGTCCCGCGGAAGCTAGCCGGCCGCGCGGCGCGGCACGATCATCGTCGGGACCGGCGCGTGTCGCAGGATTCGCGCCGCCGCCGAACCGAGGAACACCGCAGCGGCCGGTCCGGCTGCCCCGGAACCCAACACGAGGATGTCACCGGTGTCCCACTCGACGGCATCCACCGCATCACGCCAGGTCGGCCCGGCACCGATCACCACCTCGGCGTGGAGGACGTCCACTTCAGACCGGACTTTTTCCATCTGAGCCGCGATGCCGTCGTGAGTTCGTCGCGCCCACTGCTTGACCACCAGATCCTCGGCGGACGGTTCGATCGCGCCGCCGAACATGGCCAGCGGCCGCACCGTAAAGGACGCGATCCGCAGCTGCGCAGACCATGCCTTGGCCAGTTCCGCACACGTCTCCACCAGGCCGACCGCATCAGCGTGCCCGCCGTAGGCGACGGTCACTCGGGTGATCCGACCGGGATTCGCCGGATAGCCCCGGGGCGCGATCGCCACGGGGACCGACGCAGTGTGCACAAGACGGTCGGTGACACTGCCCAGGGCGATTCTGCCGAGCAACCCCGACGACGACGAGCCGACAACAACGACATCGGCCTTCAGCTCGGCGGCCAGCTCGGTCAGGCCCTCGGGGATTGAGGTGGCCTGGTGGACCAGCTGCCACACGTCCAGATCGGCGGGCAGTTCATCGACGATTCGTTTCAGCGACGCCGCAGCCTGCGCGCCAACATAATTCAGGTATTCGCTTTCGACAGGATCGGATTTTTGGGGCGACGGGCGCTCGAGGATCGCCGCCGCCACTATCCTGGCACCCGTGCAACGCGCCAGCTGAGCGGCCAGGTGCAGCGGAGCGCTTCCCTGCCGGCTCGCACTGAACCCCGCGATAATGGTCATCGCCGAACCTGTTTCACCTCAACTGATTTCGCCACCACGTGCTTCACCGGCACCTTGAACTGTGCGCGGGCACGGTCGACGACGTCAAATCGATGCCACACCGAGGACTCGGGCGGCAACGTCGAGATCACTATCTGGTCCGGGCTGAATGTTTCAACCGCATTCGCCAGTGCCCGTAGCGGCCGGTAGTCCCCCAGTTCGCCTTCAGCATCGAGGTTTTCGGTGCGCAATGCGGTCAACGTGGAATCGAGTCTGCTCTGCGCGGCCTCCTGCGTGGCTTCCGTGACGTCGCGCGGTCCATGGCTGGCTGCGGCGCCGGTGTCGACGGGGTTGGCCGGCACCACCACCATGTACTTCGATTCCTTGTCAGCGCCGATGCGGCGTAGTTCATCGAGCAGCTCATCAGAGTCCAACGTCTGATTGGCCAGCACGAGCACTCGGTGCGCCGGACCGGCAGCATCGTCATCGGGAGCTTCTGGGCGCCGTTTCAGGAACCACTTGTTGGCCGCGAAGAGCAGCAGCACGACACCCCAGGAAAGCAAGCTCAGTACCAGTTGCGACCGCAGTTCGGTGTCGATGAACATCTGCACCAGAATGGCCACGATGCCCAGTGCGGTGAGCACGGAAAGCACTGGGAATAGCCACATCTTGACCCGCAGCTCGGAATCCGGAGTGCGACGGCGCAAAATGATCTGCGAGATCGCGATGAGCAGGTAGACGAAAAGGATGATCGCGCCGCTCGAGTTGAGCAGGAACGCGAAGACGGTATCCGGTGAGATCGCCGCGGCGATGACGCACAGGAATCCGATCACCGAGGACGCCAGAATGGCATTCATCGGCACACCTCGGCGGGTGACCTTCACCAGTGCGGGCGGCGCTTCCCGCCGTGCGGCGAGTACGAAGAGCATGCGCGAGGCGGTGTACATGCCCGAGTTCAGGCAGCTCAGGACGGCGGTCAGCACGACGGCGTTCATCACGTGGTCGGCGTAGGGGATGCCCATCTGGGTGAACGCGGCGACGAACGGCGACGCGGCGATTCCCTCGTCGTTCCACGGCAGGATCAGCACCAACAGCAGCACCGCGCCCACGTAGAACACCAGGATGCGCACGATCACCGAGTTCGCCGCTTTGGCCACCGCTTTCTCCGGATCCGACGATTCCGCGGCCGCGATGGTGGCGATCTCGGCGCCGACCATCGAGAAGATGACGGTGACGATGCCGACGGTCACCACGCCGAAGCCCAACGGCATGAACCCGCCGTGCGCCGTCAGATTGGAGAAGTCCATCGATTTGCCGGGCCAGAGCCCGAAGACGAAGGCAGCGCCCAGGCCGATGAAGGCGATGATCGCGGCCACTTTGATGCCGGCGAACCAGAATTCGAATTCACCATAGGAGGCGACCGAGAAGAGGTTGGTTGCCGTCATCAGCACCATGAAGATCAACGCGGACAACCACAGTGGCACGTCGATCCAGTACTGCACGATCTTGGCGCCCGCGATCGCTTCGAAACCGACCACGATGACCCAGAAGTACCAGTACAGCCAACCGACGGAGAAACCCGCCCAGTTCCCCATGGCCTTGCGTGAGTAGTCCGCAAACGACCCCGTGGAGGGGTTGGCCACGGCCATCTCGGCCAGCATCCGCATCACCATGATGATCAGCACGCCGGCGAGGCCATAGGTGATGAAGGACCCCGGTCCGGTGGTGGAGATGACCACACCGGATCCGACGAACAGGCCCGCACCGATGACACCGCCGATGGCGATCATCGTCAGCTGCCGCTGAGTCAACGCTTTCTTCAGAGCTGGTGCCGCGCCCATGAAAACCTCCAACGCCGAGGGGAGACCAACCCGGGCCGGGTACCCACTGTGCGCTGGATCACACACCCAATTTCAGCACCTCGTCGTCTTGGGAATCCGAGACGCCACTGAGGTCGGCGGCACCACCTCGTTGCGACATTGTCGTCGACTCCGTTGAGATCCTTCAAAATCGTTGTGCCAGTGGCAAAAACAGCTTCCCGCGGACGGGGTTGCAGGCTATTCGCACCCAGTTCCATTGCCGTCGTGGTCAAGGTCGTAGATGTCGTTTCCGACCACAGTGACAGGACCCGCAACGTAGGCGGGTCCGTTACCGCTACCGCCGGCGCAGTCGACGTCACTGGCGATCGGAACGCAGGCACCGGAGTAATTCGGATCGCACGACCCCTGCTCGGCAATCGCCACCGGAGCGAAACCCAGTACCGCCATGAACCCAACGGTCACTAACGTCACATTTCGCACGATCGCGGAACCGTAACGCACCCAGAGCTGCCACCTTGCCTGTTCTGGCGTCTTGGTCCTGCCACGGCCGCGTCCTGGCCGGGGAAGGCCGGGCCCGAGAATGCGACCAGCGACCGGCTGTGCCCGACCTCATCCCGCGACCGAATGCAGATCTTTGACGTCGCTATTTCTGCCAAAGATAGTCGCGACAGGATTTAGTCGACGCTGGTCAGGCAGGTCCACGGTGTTTCAACAGGCTAATTTTTGCGTTCACAAATACCCGAGATGTATTCAATAAAAATGACGTTCGAATTTATATCGGACCTATCTCGTGAGTGTTACTTTCATGTTGCCTAGGGGCAACCAGGCTCCGGGGGAGATTTTTTAGCTGGGGGTGCCTTAGATATGTCTTCACTTAGTAGATCTGCAAAAAAGGGTTCGAGTCGGCCTTCACGGTCATACGCCCCTTATGTCGCCACGGGTTTTGCCGGAGCAGCGATGGTCGGAGCCGGGATCCTGCTGGCATCGCCGGCCTCCGCGGCTCCGGACGTGCTAGCGCCGCTGTCACCGAGTTCAAGCTGCCTCTTTCCCGATGGGGCGGGATGCTCACCGGGCGGCGCCGCGAACGTCTCCGCACCCGTGCCGAACGCACTGGCCTCCGCGCTCGCCAGCGTCCAATCCGCTGGACCGATTTTCGGGCTGATCGGTAACGGTGCAGACGCTCCCGCGAACTGCACCGGAGCCGCATGTAACGGCGGCAACGGCGGTTTACTCTTCGGCAGTGGTGGTGCTGGGGCCAACGGCGGTAACGGGGGCAACGCCGGACTGATCGGCGATGGCGGCCGAGGCGGCACCGGGGTCATCGGCGGCACCGGTGGCAATGGCGGCACCGGCGGCCTCTTGTTCGGCAATGGCGGTGCGGGTGGCACCGGTGGAGCAGGTCAGGCCGGTACGGCGGGCACGACGGGAACGACCGGCACCGCAGGCACGGCAGGTGCTACCGGGACCGTGGGCGGGAATGGCGCCGACGGCGCGGTTGCCGGCACCAACGGCACCACCGGCGCAGCCGGAGCTGCGGCCACGCCTGGCACCAACGGCACCAACGGCTCAACACCTGTGCCCGTCGGGGCACCTGGAACACCCGGCGTCGATGGCAACGGGACCACCGGGTCGAACCCGGTCGTAGGCAATCCGGGAACCGCAGGTGGTGACGGCAACGGCGGCGGTCACGGCGGCGCGGGCTGGCAAGCGGACTCGCTGGCCGGCCAGAATGTCGTCGGCGGTAACGGTGCCAACGGCGGCAACGGCGTCGCGGGCTCCGCTGGCGGCGCAGGCGGCGCAGGCGGGACGGCCTCGACCAACTTGACCGGAACCGCACAGGGCGGAAACGGCGGCGCAGGCGGTAACGGCGGAACCGGTGCTGCCGGCGGTGTTGGCGGCGCGGGCGGTAACGGAACCGCGGCCGGCACTGCTACCGGCGGAAACGGCGGTGCAGGCGGCAATGGCGGCAACGGCGTGGCCGGCGGGAACGGCACCGCTGGCGGCGTGGGCGGAGCCGGCAAGGCCGGTACCGACGGCACCGCAGGTGAGGCCGGGAAGGCCGGCACCGCCGGCGGGGCAGGCGGGAACGGCACCGCAGGCGGTGCAGGCGGCGACGGCGGCAACGGCACCAACGGCCTGGCCGCAGGCAAGGGTGGCACCGGTGGCGGTGTCGGCGCGTTCAACCTGTTCGGCTCGGGTGGCGCCGCTGGCAACGGCGGCACCGGCGGTGCAGGCGGTGCTGCCGGAAACGGCGGCGCGGGCGGCGCGGGCGGCGCAGGCGGCACGGGCGGTCAAGGCGGTAACGGCGGCAAGGGCGCTGTCGGTGGCGACGGCGGTGACGGCGGCAACGGCGCAGTCGGCGGTGTCGGCGGCAATGCAGGCAACGGCTCCGCGGGCGGCGACGGCGGCGACGGCGGTGCAGGCGGCGACTCCACCGGTCAGAACGGCGCAGGTGGTGCGGGCGGCGCAGGCGGAACCGGTGGCACCGGCGGTGCGGCTGGTCAAGCCGCCGCTGGCGGTGCCGGCGGCGCAGGTGGTGCGGCCGGCGCAGCCGGTGTTGGCAAGGGCGGTGCGGCCGGCGCTGGCGGAGCTGGCGGGACTGGCGCAGCAGGTGGCGCTGGTGGTGCGGCGGGCACGACAGCCGGTACCGGTGGGGCCGGTGGAGCTGCTGGTACCGCTGGAGCGGGCGGCATGTTCGGCTCGGTCGGCGCGGCAGGTAAGGCTGGTGGCACAGGTGCCACCGGTGCGGCCGGCACGGCAGGAGCAACGGGTGCCACAGGTGCCACGGGTGCCACTGGCACGGCCGGCAACGCCGGCGCCGACAATGCCGGCAAGGCAGGTAAAGCCGGCACCGCCGGCGCAGCCGGAGCCGGGGGTTCGGCCGGGACCGCCGGCGCCAACGGTGCGAACGGGAAGGCGGGCGCACCCGGCAAGGCCCAGTAGCACCAACACCGTTGCCCCGCCAAGGGCTCGGTGGTAGATCAAAAGATCGGCCCCCCGTTGATATCCGGGGGGCCGATTCTTTATTTTCCATCAAGATCGAATTTGCTGGCGTCAATAATCAAGATCATTATTTGTTATGTGCAATCAAGATCTAAATTCGTCGGGGATCGCTAATCAAGATCATAAATTCGCACAGGAGACCCACAGACAACGACAAAATGCATCGCAAATATTCTCATTGAATTCATTCACGTGCGAAAGCGCCCGTACTGGTTCTGAAGCACCCCGTTGGGCCGAATGCACAGACCTCCTGTCTCTTCGAGGCAGAAACGGCACACCGAGGCGTCAGGCCGACGGATACTGACCCAGGCACAGACAGGCCTTGACTGCGCACGCGCAAAAGGTAATATGACCACCGGTCATATTTTGTGACCAGTGGTCATATTCGCGTCGGGGAGGCCGCATGCCGACTCTCACCTGGGAGCGCCTCGCCCCGGCTCGTCGCGCAGCCGTGGTGGCAGCCGCAGAGGCTGAATTCGGCGAGCACGGCTTCTCGCAAGGCAGTCTGAACGTGATCGCTCGGCGTGGGGGCGTCGCCAAAGGGAGTCTGTTCCAGTACTTCACGGACAAACGGGATCTCTACACGTTCATCGTCGACGTCGCCAGCGAGCGTGTGCGCGCCGCCATCGAAGAGCGCGTCCGCGAGCTAGACCCCAGCAGACCCTTTTTCGAGTTTCTCACCGATCTTCTGGACTCCTGGGTCGCGTACTTCGCCGATCACCCTCGGGAACGCTCGCTGCACGCCGCAACGGTATTGGAGATCGACGTCGATGCGCGTATCAGCGTGCGGAGCCTCATCCACCGCCACTACCTGGAGCTCTTGCGGCCCTTGGTTCGCGACGCGCAGGCGCGCGGCGACCTTCGGGCGGATTCCGACACCGACGCACTGCTGTCGTTACTGTTGATGATTTTTCCGCATATGGCGATGGCACCATTCGTCGGTGGACTGGATCCCATCCTCGGACTCGACGAGCCCACACCGGAGCAACCGACGCTGGCCGCGCACAGGCTCATAGCCGTGCTCGCCGCCGCGTTCTCCCCCGTCGGCGGGCCACCCTCTATCAACGCACCAAAGACCCAGCCCCCCAACCTGATCTGAGGAGATCACCACCATGAAACGCAGAACGTTATTCGACTCCCCCGGCATGAGAATCCGGGTGGGTGCGCGATGAGCAACCTCGATGAGATCCGTACCGCCCTCGAAAGCTGCTATCTCTCAACGGAAACCCTCTGCGCCAGTCTTGACGATGCGGACTGGCAGGTCCAATCCCTGTGCCCGGACTGGAAGGTCCGAGGTGTCGTCAACCATCTCGCCAGCGTGGAGGCGGCTCTGGCAGGCTGGCTCCCCGAGGATGCTGCGACGCCACCGCCCTTGGTGAGGATCGCGGAGTTCGAACGCGAGACCGCCGGGCTGGACAACGCAGCATTCGCCGAACGAGTCCGCACCACCTTCGACCTTCGTAGGCGGGATCTCGCCGCACTCACGGCCGCGGATCTGGAACGTCCCTCGTGGATGCCGACGGGTCCCGGGACCTACGGACGGTTCATGGAGATTCGCGTCTTCGACTTCTGGGTCCACGAACGCGATATCACCACCCCACTGGCCAGGACGACAGATGGCGGCGGGGTGACCGCTGAGATCGCACTGAGCCAGGTGGTGGGTTCGTTGGGCTACATCGTCGGCAAGAAAGTGGGACTCACCGAAGGGCAGAGCATCACCTTCCACCTCACCGGACCGATCGTGCGGGACCTCAACGTCCTGGTCGAAGGCCGGGCCAGGCAGGTCGACCAGCTGGACCATCCCGATGTCGAGATTGTCACCGATTCAACGACTTTCGTTCAGCTCGCCTGCGGACGCATCGACCCCCAGGGAGTGATCGATTCCGGTGCGATCACCTGGACCGGCGACGCCGAACTCGGCGAATGCGCCGCCCGCAACCTCAGGTTCACGATGTGACGAACCAAGTCGAATCCGTCGATTTCCATTTCGACGTCATGTGCCCGTACGCCTACCAGACCTCATTGTGGATCCGCGAGGTGCGCAAACTTACTGGGCTCACGGTGAACTGGCGATTCTTCAGCCTCGAAGAAATCAACCGCCAGGACGGCAAGAAGCACCCGTGGGAACGGGAATGGTCCTACGGCTGGTCGATGATGCGCATCGGTGCGCTGTTGCGTCGCACGTCGATGGATAATCTGGACGCCTGGTATGGCCGGGCCGGCAAGGCTCTTCACGTCGACGGGCACAAGCCACACGAGAAGGCGGTCGCCGAGCACCTGCTCGGCGAGCTCGGTCTCGACCCGGGTCTGGTCGACCAAGCAATGGCCGACCCCACCACCAGCGACGAGGTGCTCACCGACCACCAGCGAGTGACCGCGGCCAACGGCTACGGTGTGCCGACGCTGTTCTTCCCCGACGGACAGTGCCTCTTCGGGCCGGTCCTCATCGATCCGCCCGAAGGCCAAGCAGCCGTACGGCTTTGGGACGCCGTCGTCACCTGGACGGAGTTCCCGCACCTTTACGAACTCCAACGGCCAAAGACCCCCGATGACGAACGCCTGATCGCCGAGACCTTCCGCCCCTATCTGGAGGCCCGTGATTGGGTATCGATCAATCGGGGCGAGGTCATCGATTTCGATGCGTTGAGGCGCCGGAATGAGTGACGCGGGCCTGACCTACGACCGCCGCGGCGCAGTAGCGATCATCACTATCGACGACGCGCCGTACAACCGGATGTCGCTGACGTTCATGGACGCCCTTGACCAGCTCGCTGCCGCCATCGCCGCCGACTCCACCATTCGCGCGGTCGTCATCACCGCAGCCGGGGAGGAGAACTTCTCGGTGGGCATGGACCTCAAGGAGATCGCCGGTGCACTGACCGACCGCGACCGAATCGACGAGATTTTCGATCAGCGTCTGCGGGTGCTCACGGCAATCGAGAACATGGACAAGCCGTGGATCGCGACGCTCTTCGGCAACTGCCTGGGTGGCGGACTGGAGCTACCCCTTGCGTGCCACTTCCGGATGGCCGCGAGCGACGGAGCGAACATCGGCCTGCCTGAACTTCACCTGGGCACCGTCCCCGCCTGGGGTGGCAGCGCACGGTTGGCCAGGCGTATCGGCCGGGATCGGGCGGTCGATCTGATCCTTCGGGCCAAGACCATCTCTGGCCCCGAAGCTCTGCAATTCGGGCTGGTGACCGAAGTCTGGCCCACCGCCGATCTGAAGCAGAAAGCGATCGATCTGGCAGACGAACTCGCGGCGATGCCGCGGTTGGCCGTGGCGGCGATGCTTCGGTGTTTGGTGACGGGCGAGGACAAACCCCTGGAGGTGTCGCTTCGTGACGAACGCGCCGCCGTCCATGCGACGCTCGGGAGCGCCGACCAAGTCGAAGGCATGCTGGCGTTCAGGGAAAAGCGACGGCCCACCTTCAGCCACGGCTGACATCTGTCAGGCAGGTTTGTGGAAGGTGTACACCCGGTACTGAATGAGGCCGAGCTTGGACAGCCACTTGATCCACCGAGTGCCCGCGATCAACATCTTCTGAGCGTCTTCTGATCCTTGCTCGCGGAAGAACTTGATCAGGAACGGGTACGTCGGCGACGTGTTCTTCCCGATGCTGCGGTTGGCGACGAGTTGCAGACCTCCGCGCTTGCCCATGGCCTTGTAGGAGCTAAGGGGCACGTTCCCGAGGGTTCCGTACGACTTCTCGATCTGAGAACGAACCACCATCCAGAACGGCGTTTTCGCCAGAAAGGCAACGGCCGGAACGAAATCGGATACCGCCAGGTAGCCACCCGGCTTGAGCACCCGCGCGGCTTCGGCGAGGAACTGCTCACGCGACGGGAAATGAAATATGCATTCCACGGCGAGCACGCGGTCAAATGTGTTGTCCTCGAAGGGCATCCGACACGCGTCGGCCTCGACCCAGTCGATCTCG
Organism: Mycobacterium sp.; assembly: GCF_965229105.1. Lineage (GTDB taxonomy): Bacteria > Actinomycetota > Actinomycetes > Mycobacteriales > Mycobacteriaceae > Mycobacterium. Next base: position 1,897,147 of record NZ_OZ245858.1, on the reverse strand, counting down.
TTGCCGTTGGTGGCGTAGGTCTCGGCCTCCGCGACGGCGAGTTGGCGGGGGTCGATGTTCAATCCCGTCAGATGCATGCCGGTATGTCCGGCGTTGATCTGTTGGACGGTTCCACCGAAGCCGCACCCGACGTCCAGTACACGCTGATGGTTTGCGACGTTGCCGGCGTCCAACAACACGGCGTTCATCTGTTCCATGGCCGCGACGTAGTCCGCACGGGTCCCCTCGGCAGCCTTGGGGTCTTCCCAGTAACCCCAGTGCACCTGGCGTTCCCATAGCTGGCCGGTTTCGCCGCCGCCTTGCCGTTCGTCGATGAGCAAATCAAAGTAAGGGAGTTCAGGCATTCGCGAAAATTATCATCTCGCGGGCGTCCGGCAACGGTGAAACTCCGGCCGTGGCGAAAAATTCTGAATTGTTATCTTCACGCTGAAGGGGGATGGAAAATAGCGTCAGCGACAATTGACTCACGTTCTCATTTAGTCAGGCCTGTTCAGATGGTAGGCATGAATTCGGCGAGCGTAAGCAGCATGAGCACCACTAAAGCCAGCCCAATCAGGCCGCCGGTGGGAATCATGACAACACATACCGCAACCCAGACGAACAGCCGCGGCCATTCGAATGGCTGATTGCCCACGACACCGCCACGGCGTTCCCGACAAGCGTGGTAGATCGCCCATACACACGCCCCGGCAGCGGCGACGACGATGATCCGCAATCCGACCGGTGTCGCCGTCAGCGCGACGCCTGCCATCATCGCCGCGGCCACGACGCGTGCCCGGGTCACCGACCGGAAGCCGTCGGCGTCAGCGATGGGGCGACTGGTCCGGTCTGGCTCACTGCGGTACCTCGGTACCGGACCGTCGATCCGAAGCAGTCGCCACAACCACCTTGACCAGCGTGTTCGCAATCCCAACGCCTCAGCGGTTCGCCGTACGTCGGCGGCTGAATCCGCGAGCATCCGACGCGACACATCACTGCGCCAATAGGCGCCCTTGAACACCCGTCGCGGAATCCCGAACTGGCGGCCAAAAGAACGGGGTTGTCCGAGCATCTCCCCGATCAACCAACGGAGAAAAATCGGGAACGCAATCGCATAACACGCTCGCCTGAATCGACCGGCACTGCGCAACCGTTGCGCCAGGTGCTCGTCGGCGAACGATATGTGACGGGCTTCCTCCGCCAAGTGGATGTAGGTGATCTTGTGCAGAAGCGGGGGTACGCCGGCTTCGCCGCGGTGCTGCACCGTCTGCTGATGGTGCAGTGGCTGTTCACCACACAGCACGCCGATAAAATGGAGAATATTGGCATAACCGCCAATAAAGCCCAGGATCGGCGCAATTATCCGAGAGGCACGGCGCATTCCGGGAACATCTTCGCCGGTACGGTTGACGAATTCCTGGAACATCTGAATGTGATTGCATTCTTCGCCCAGCTCGTGGACAAGATACCGGAACACCGGAGAGCTGTTGGGCAACTTTCCCGAATAGTGCAGCACCCCGCGGATCAACGCCATTTCGAATTGCGACGTGACCTTCAAGGTGTTCGCCGTGATCCAGCGCCCCATGTCGATCTGGCGACTGAGCGGCTGCTCGGCATACCAGGCCGTGGCCGCGAGGGGCGCGGTCTGCGGATCCAACCGCCACCGCGGGTCGTCCTTGACCAGCTCGTTCTCCGGTGCGTCCCAGTCGATATCGACAAACGGGTCGAAGCCCCGACGAGCCGTCGCGCGCGAGAGGTCGTCAACCCGGTCGTAGTAGGCGTCCTCCAGGGCGGCGCCGTCTGCGTCGTGGACTGCCGTCATATCCCTATCCGTCGAATCGAGAGCCTGCCGGTGCAACCGCCACTGTCAACCTCTACATGACAGTTAGGCGGCTATGTCCCGACAGTGTGCCCCGACCGGCTCGGCAAATCCATGATCGGCGCGCGAGGGGGCCACGGAGTGTCCGAATTGTTACTAACGCAAGCATCTGCGGCCTGTTGGGACGAGGCGTTCGACATTCACAGCTACTGTTGTGGCGGTCCTGCCACAGGGACGACGACCACGTCTACCTCGGGATTTCCAGCGAAATCTACGCGAGCGTCAATGATTTCGTGCCACAACGGCCGTGATGGGGACTCGGCGCACTGACTGGGCGCTCGTTACTCGCAAATCAGTCGCGTGAGCTCCATCCACCATCAACGGTCTACGCCGCCTTGTGACGTCCACAGTGGTGCCGGCAAACGATGTCAGAGCTGCCTTCCAGGCTCAGCCTGCCGCCCATTCTTTGGCGCGATCGAGCTCGTCGAGGCCGAACAGGGCGACCTCGCCGGGAACCATCCACGACAGGGCATGCAGCGTGTGGCCGATCCATCCCTTATCGGTGCCGCGGTCCGCTTGAACGCCGAATGGCGGTGAAACAGTGTGCCGAAACCCAGCTTGATGTCCTCGACCAGCCCGCCGGAACTGAAACCTTCGTAGTCGGAGGCAATGACCTCGACGATCCTGATCTCGTCCATCTTCAGCAGGGTTTCCATGACCCTCGGTAGGTGCCGCTGGTGCCCAGTCGCCGGTAGAATCGCGGTGCCCCATGTTCAAAGGATTGGTCGCACGTTCCTGCCGGCCAGAACGCCGGTGGCGACCGGGCAGGACTGAGGATCATGTCGCACAACGTCTCTGACCCCAGCAGCGTCACGACGTCGGGGTCAACGCCAAGAGTCGGAATCTGGCGTGTGGTCGTTGCACTACTGGCGGTGGCTCAGCTGGGGACGCCGGCGATCACCGCGAGGCTCGCGGGCGACTTCCTCAGGTCGGGGGTGACGAACGACGCGGTGATCACGCCGTCGGGCTACGCGTTTTCGATCTGGGGTCTGATCTGTGTGCTGTGTGTCGCCACCGCGGCCGGAGTGCTCTGGCGTGGTCTGGGCGCGCAGTGGGAGATGCGTCTGCTCATCGAGGCATCCGTGGTGTTCGTCGGCTTCAGCGTCTGGCTGGTGTTCGCCGCGAACAACTGGTTGTGGTGCACCGTCGCCGTATTCGCTGTGATGGTCGCCGCCTTGACCGACATGATGCGACTGCTGGTCCGACATCACGGCGACCTGACCTGCCCACGATGGCTGGCGGTGCTGGCCACCCTCACCTTCGGGCTGTACCTCGGCTGGAGCAGCATCGCGGTATTCGTCAATGTCGCGGCCGCATTGATCGACACGGGCTGGTCACCCACGGCGACGCTGTGGCAGGCGCTGATACTGGTGGCAGCCACCATGACTGGTGTCGCCCTGACGGTGCTGTTGCGTGGCACTCCCGGGTACGTCGCGGGCGTCCTGTGGGCGCTGATCGCCGCGGCTCTCGGCGCAGCCCACCGTGGTTCGCCGATCCTGGCCGGCGTCAGCGCCGTCGGCGCCGTCATCGTCGTCGTCACCGCCCTCGCCACCGCATATCGGCTGAGGCCGGGTGCCGACGCGCGAGAGAGCGAACTTTCGATACAGATCCGCGACCGAGGAATCCCATGAGCGTCGAAACGCCCCGTGACCGAACCGGTGCAGCCACTAGAGTCGCCGAAGAGCCGGGGCGGTTCACGATCGAGGTCGACGGTCGCATGGTCGGATTGGCCGACTTCCATGACCGCGACGGACGTCGCATCTTCCCGCACACCGAAGTGGCAGCGCAGTACCAAGGTCGTGGTCTGGCAACGATTCTCGTCGCCGAAGCCTTACGATCCACCCGCGCCGCGGGGCTGCGGATCGTGCCGAGTTGCTCGATGGTGGCCGATTTCATCGACAAGCACCCGGTCTACGCCGACGTCACCGATCGTGACTAGATGCCTCTGGCAGACGGCAACATCGTCGAGGACGACACCCCCGACGAGGTCTTCGGCAACCCGAAACGCGTTCGGCTGCAGGAGTTCCTGTCCAAGGTGCTCTAGATCGGGCGCGCCCCGCGGCCGAGGTTCAGCACGTAGGCCGGTGACACCGGCAGCCGTTGCGGCAGCCGCACTCGCAGCATGCTGTGGGTCGTCGTCGCCTCGATCGGCTCGTCGAGACCCAGCATCCGAGCCTCGGTGGCCTCGATGCCGCGGATCCCGAATTCGCGTGCGGAGACGTCGAGCAGGATCGCGTACACCCACCCGTCGCGCTGGGTGAACCGCACCTCGCCGCCCTCGGTGGTGGTGGTCTGCGCGATGCGCCACGGCCGGGTCCCGAAGATGGCCTCGCCGTTGACGGTCAGCCACTGCCCCAGCCCGCGCAGGGGTACGCGTTGCTCCTCAGGGAACCTGCCGTACTGGTCCGGCCCGATGCCGATCAGAAGGTTGCCGTTCTTCGCGACGATGTCGGCGAACGAGCGGACCAGCTCGGTGGCCGTGACGATGTCCTCGGGACGCTCATTGCGGTTGGCCCCGAACGAATGCCCGACACCGCGGGTGGACTCCCACTTCTTGGCCTGGATCGTGTCGAACTGCGCGTACTCGGGGGTGCGGATGTCGTAGTGATGGCTCGCCGGGAAGGTCAGCGACTTGCGCTCCTCCGGAATGATTGACCAGAACCGTTGCACCAGAGAGCCTCCGATGCGGGCGAGCCTGTCGGAGACGGCGCCGCGGTGGGCGGGCGGCTCGATCCAGCGGTCGTTGATCACCCCGTCGGGCACCGCATTGTAGTACTCGGCGAACAGCGCGGCGAGGTCGCCGCCGGCGGGCCAGCCGATGTCGTTCCACAGCACCGACGGCTGGTAGCGGTCGATGAGATCACGCACGTGCGCGGTGGCATAGCGCACGTAGTCGGGGGTGTGCGGGATGGCCAGGAAGCTGTCGGCGGGGTTGGCCAGCAGCGCGTCGTTATACGGCCAGTCGTAGCCGCCCGAGTAGTACAGACCCATCCGCATGCCGGCCGCGTGCACGGCCGCGCGAAGGTCGCCGACGATATCGCGCTTGGCGTGGTAGTGGCCCTTGCGGGGATGCACCAGTTCGGTGGGCCACAGGCAGAAGCCGTCGTGGTGCTTGGTGGTGAGCACCACGTAGCGCGCGCCGGCGTCGCGGCACGTCGCGGCGATGGCCGCCATGTCGGCGGTGGCGGTGCCCTCGTCGAAGACCGGGACGAAGTCGTCATAGCCGGCGGCCGGGCCGTAGGTGTCGCGCTGGTGATACCAGGTGGGGCTGCCCTCGAGCCGGCTGGTGTTGAGATACCACTCGGCATAGGGGTTGTCCCGCAACATCTCTGCGGGCCCGCTGTTCTTGAGCAGCTGCTGGATGTCGGGGACCTGTGGCGCCCATCCGGGTACCGAGTACAGGCCCCAGTGCAGGAAGACACCGAGTTTGGCGTCGTCATACCAGTCCGGGAGCGGATGCGAGCCGACGGACTCCCAGGCCGCTGCGTACATGCGCCGAAGGCTACGCCGCGTTCGACGCCCTCGGCGACAGCGTCGGCCAGCGTTCTACAGCGGAACGCTGTCGCACGGATGTCCGATCGGGTGGGGCGGTACCCCGCCCCGTTCTTGCATCTAGCACACACTGTGACGACCGCGGTCTACACTCCACGAAATCCGGGATGTTCCCGTGCGTTCGGGGGAAACGATGCACGCACTGTCCAGAGGTGCACTCACGGTTCTGATCACTCTGGGCATGGTGCTTGCCCCGGGCGTTGCGGTCGCCGACCCGTCCGGTTCGGGCTCCAGCTCCGATGGCTCCTCGGATGGGAGCCCGAATGCCCCGGGCGGGGACTCACCGTCCGGGACTGCACCCACCGATTCCGGCCAAGGCGCCGGCGGAGGGCCGGCCCCTGACGATCCGGGCGGGCCGCCCGCCTCCAAGCTCGGGTCTGATCCCACTGAGATGTCTCCCATTGACAAAGCCGACCTGGCGAAGCGGCTGGCTGACATCGACGCGGAGGTGGCGGAGGTCGTCACGCTAAGGCAGCAGGTGGACAGCGATCCCGGCTTCTTGCCCGAAGTCGTCGCGGTGGTCGACGACGAGGCCGACGTACTGGTGACCGAGCAACAACTCGTCCACGCCCTCGCCGACCAACAGGGCATCACAGCCCCGGCCGCGCCGTTTGCGCCTGCCACGGCGATCCCGCCCAATTACGCAAACATGAGCCTCGATCAGCTCATGCTGCAGGTCAATACAGACCGGCAATCGTGGCTCGACGCGCAGGTACGCGCGCAGTCGGCCCAGGTCAAGGCGAACAGCGACAACCTCGCGGCGCTCAAAGACAAGGTTCAAGATCCGAACCTGAGCCAGAGCGAAAAGGACGCGATCACCGCCGAAATCGACAGCCTTACCAGCGCAACTCAGTCACAGATGATCGAATTTCAGTCCACCATGGACCAGTACACCCAGACCAGCGAGGGCCTCGCCAACTGGCTCGCCAAGGACGCACAGTCGCTGAACACACTCACCGGTAACCTGCGGTAGACCCGATCCGTGGGGATCGCCCGGCCTGCTGACGGCCGCCGGTGGTGAATGTGACCGTGGCGCCGGCAAATCCGCATACCGCTCCCATCGGACCGAGGCGGCTGACGGCTTTCGGCGTTAGGCTGTGGCCAGCGTGACAACACCCGCTGGGCCCGGCACCGTCAACTCCTGCCCCCACGGCGGATCCACGCCAGGACGCCGCCGCCCCGACAGCGACTGCAAGACCTACGCGGCACCGTTGTCACCGTGCTCATGGACGGGGCCACGCCAGCGCCACCTTCACGCTGTCGGTCTACGCCCATCGCCAGGACGATGCCCTAAACAGCAAGCAGTTTCGGGCGATTATGTGACAACTCGTGACACTGAGACCGGCTCGCAGGGCTGAGTCGGTGGTGCGAAATCCCGTCTAGCAGGCCTATCCCAGTGGCGTCCCCCAGGCGCTGCCGTTCCTTGACATTTTGGGTATTTTGATTCGGCGTGGCTTGAACAGCCGGTGGTTGGAATGCAGCGAGGACTCGGGCCCCATGAACCATCGCTTCGCCTCATCACCTCCTTGTTCACTCTCTCCGCGGGTCCAGTCGGCGAGGTCGACGAATTCATACCTGTCCAGCACGGTGCGACTCTAAAGGGGGTGCTCCGTCAGACATCGTTAGGTAGTCCGGCTCGCCCGTCCGCCGCATGAACGCATGCAGACAACAATCCCCGCGGGGATTCCCGCCCGACGTGACTAACACGCACACCGCCTGCGAACGCGCCCGCGTGACAGCTACAGGATTCGAAGCTGTCTAGGGGTCAGCCGACAGATTTACAGTCCGAAGATCGGCGATTACGCGCGTCTGAATATCGCTGAACTGCAGCGATGGACCCGAGGGATGCCCAGGCATTTCGCCACGTTTCGCGGGTCTCGTGACCACCTCGTGACAAGGCGGCCCCAGCGAAGCACCCACGTGCTTCACACCACCGCCGATGACTGACCCTTCCGCGGCACCGACCCGACTCGATGTCTGCGATCCCAGGCATGCATCTCATGGCTCTGTGCGCCATCGCCAACCATTCCGTAGCCGGTTCGCGCAGACCGCCCAGCACCACCTCCTCTGGGACGCCGGTGTACTGGGCGATAGCACATAGGTACAGCCGGACGTCCGCCACGGCGGTCCCTCTGAACAGGGGGAGCCGTACCAATGATTCGAAACTGGCGCGTCAGGTCCTTGTCTCGCGAAATCCGTTCGGCACCAAGTTGAATGAGCGTTCTATGTGACGATGTCGACTGTTTTCCTCGCGCTTCATGTGCCCATCTGCGACTCTGCGGAGCGCTGGGTTGCATCACATCGGCGACGTGGCGTGCGACCGAGGCATCGCTCAGTCCACTTTGGTGATCTTGACCGGCAGGTTCAGGACGAGGGATCGGTTTCGTCCGCAGTTGCCGCTGACGCCTGTTGTTTCGTCTTCGCCGAGCCACTGATCCGTAATCCTCTGGAGAAGACCACTGTCGGCGGCCGGATAGAATTTATACACCTGAAGCCCAGGAGCGGTGGTGCCGTCCGGGCACGGTATCCATTCGGGCACTGCGTGTTTGACGAACCAGAAGTAGCCGGCCTCGGTGTAAATGTCTTCGGTCCAGCCAAGACTGCTGGTGACCGTGCCTGCGCACGTGCTCGCGGTGGTACAGGTCGATGAGACGGTCCACGTGCTGCGTACCGTCGGTGCGTCTTGATAGCGGTCGTTCATCATCGCCCACTCGCCATTGGATACGACGGCGAACGTCCCGTTCATGGCGTACTGCGCGTAGTCCGCGACGGCGCGCGGGGTCGCGTTCACCACGAGTAAGGCCGTACACAGAAGCGCTGCGACTGAGATCGCCGTTGCTCGGATCATGTGGGGCCTTTCTCATTGGGCGCGGGTTGGTTTGCCGCTCAAGCTGGTCCAGCAGCTATGGCGAGGGAAGGACCAGGTCGGTCCACGCCGGAGGTGCCGTTGCGGCAACAAGGTTCGTTTGGGCATAGAACTTGCCGTCGGGAGCCATATAGGCACCGGATTTCGGGTTGTATCGTGCGACCGCAACCGGCGCCGGTTGTCCGGGTTGGTTGGCGACGAACGCACTTGGCGCTGCCGTAGGGCCGTCGGTGGTTGACTCTGGGATCGGTGATGGTCCCGCCGAGGAGGTCTGAGGCGCAACGGGCCCCGCGGTGGCGTTTTCAGTCCCGTTTGGAGGGCCGTCCGCTGGAGGTTGTACAGGCGGCAAGGGAGTGCCTTCTAGTGGACCGTAGATATTCTCACCGGGGTTTACTCGGGCATCCGGTGGAACGCCTTGAGCGATGAGGTTCGGGTCCAGTGGTGCCGGGCCCAGCGCGTGTTGGCGGGTGGCCAGTGGTTGGAACGGCTTGTCGCTGTCGCAGTCTTCGACAGTAGCGGCACGTTTTCCGGGATGTTCGATGCAGGGGTAATTGCGTGCGCCCCGAACGGCGATTGGTGCGTCCTGCGGCAGTTTGCAGTACAGCCCGTCGGGGGTGTCCACGTCGGTGAGGTCATCGGGCGAACGCCACGAGCTTGGGGGTAGGAAGCCGACGGTGCACGCTGGCGGGTCGGCGATGGTGATGGCGAAGTCACCTAGTGCCTGTCCGGTGCTGTTGTTGACGGGGGTGGCGGCTTGGATGGAGGCGATGTAGGGCGGCAGTAAGACCAGAAGTTGTTCCAGTGATGCGTTATAGGTGACCAAGACTTGCCCGACGCTGGTGAGGTTTGCCAGCAGCACCGGCAGGGTGGGTTTGACTTGGTTGAGCAGTCGCGAGACTTCGTCGGCAGCTCCGGGCCCGGTATGGAAGAGCGTCCGCACTTGCGAATCATTTTGTGCCACTTGATCTGTGAGGCCGGCGAATCCGTGTGCCCATGTTTTCAGCGCGTCGGCGCTCTCGGCTTGCCCATCCAGCAGCGCGCCGCTGTCATCGATGAGTACCCGGGTTTGATCGGCGACCGTGGTGAGGTCGCCGGTGATCTTCGACGAGGAGTCCAGCAGCGACCCGAAGTCGTAGCCGGCGCCGTGAAACGCGGTGAATGATTCGTCGAGCAGCGAATTGAACTTGTCCTTGGGGATGGTAGCGACCAGAGCGCTGAGTTGGTCAAGCATCGGCCCGACGCGTTGAGGGATCGTGGTGTCTGCCATCGCGATGACCGATCCGTCGTGTAGGTATGGCGGCATCTGGTCCAAGGGTTGCAAATCGACATACTGCTCCCCCACCGCCGAGACGCTCAGTACGCGAGCAGTGAGGTTCGCCGAGATTTTCGGGGACGAGTTCAGCGATAGCGTCGCTTGAGCGTGTGGTCCGTCGACGGCCTTCACGTCGGTGACCTTGCCGACCTGCACGCCGCGGTAGGTGACGTTGCTGAGAGGGTAGAGCCCACCGGATGTGGGCAGCTCCAGGGTCACGGTGATATGCCCGATGCCTAGCAGTACCGGTGCCTGCATGTATCCGAAGATCATCACCGACAACCCGACGACCGAGGTGATGGTGAAGATCACAAGCTGGGTTTTGATGAAACGGGTCAGCATTACCCGCCCCCAGGTGTCGGCGCAGGACTGGAATTAGGTGCCGGATTTGCCTGCGGCTGAACGCCATACGGGCCGGCGAAGATCGGTGGCGAAGCGCCAGGCGGCGGAGACGTCCCATCAGTCGTCGCCGCAGGTGGTGGGCTGGCCGGCAGCACAGCACCTGGCGGTAACGCTTGCAGCGCCGGCGTCGGCGGATTGCCAGGGACAGGCCCGAGTGGGCCGCCCGGCGGCGGCGGCGCTAGCGGGAGCCCAAGAGGATCGTTGGTGTATTTGCTGTAGTAGGGCTCGCCCGGCGCGGGGACCAGCGGTGTGTTTTGGTCACCCCAGCGTGTGCCCAGCAGCAGTGACCGCTTGAGGCGCGGAACTGTGAGGTCGATTTGACCGAAAAAGTTGAGGTAATCGCCTTTGACAGCCCGCTTGACCAGATCTGTGCCGAAGGGGAAAACCGACGCGAAGGCCAGCCCGTTGTCCAGCCCGGGTCCGACGTCAGCCAGTGCGCGCAGGGTCGGCTCAAGGTTCTTGAGGTTGGTCACCAGGTCGGCCTGGGTGTCGTTGATCAATCCGGTGGCGGTATCGCTGAAGGTACCCAGTTTCTCCAGCGCGGTGGTGATGCGGGGACGTTCACGGTTGAGCACATCCAGGGCGGCGGGGATCGTGGCCAGGGCGCGGGTGATGCTGTCGCGCTGGTCTGCGAAGGTGCCGGTTAGTCTGTTCAGCGCGGTGATGGAGGCGATGATGTTGTCGCGCTGGCGATCCAGTGTGCCGATGAAAGTGTTCAGGCGCGTGAGTAGATCGCGGATGTCGCCTTCACGCCCGGCCAGCGCCGCAGCAAAATTATGGATGATGTCGCCGATTTGCCCCAGCCCTCCACCGTTGACGACCGCCGAGAGGGAGGACAGTGTCTTCTCTGTGGAGGGGAACGTTGAGGTTTTGTCAGTACCGATGGTGGCCCCCGGCTGCAGGTGTCCTTGTGGGGCTTGACCGAGCGGCGGGTCCAATGAGACGTGCATCGATCCCAGTAGGCTGGTCTGTCCGATGCTGGCCACTGCGTTAGCCGGTATAGCGACACCGGGTCGCACCGAGACCTCGACATCGATGTGCCAGTTCGAGAAGGTCATTTTTCCGACGCTTCCGACGATGACATCGTCGATGAGCACCGGTGAATTTGATTCCAGGGTACCGATATTCGCGAACTGCACGCGGTAGAGGCTGGCACCGGAGCCTTGCCCGACCGCGCCGGGCAAAGGCAGAGAATTCAGTCCGTTGAACGTGCAGCCGGTGAGCGTCAGCGCCGCGCAGGCGCCGATTGCCGTCAATCGGTGCAGTGTCTTGTGATAGGTCATGACGGTGGCCCTGTCTGTGCGGGCGGCGGTGCGGCCTCGGCGGGTAGGAGGAGGTCCGGCAGGGCTTGTGGTGCGGGCACCGGCGCTCCGGGGAACAACGCCGGCGAGGGGGCAGCGGGTAGGTGATCGGGTGCCGATGGGCCCGGTGCTATTGCTGGTGGCGCTCCGTACCCAGGTGGTGGTGGCTGATCCCCGTCGAGGCCGGTGTAGGCCGAGACCGAAGGTGCCAGCTCGGGCGGTGCTGGTTCGGGTCCGGAGCCCCCGGGCGCGAGGTTCGGTTCGGAGTAGATCAGGTTTTCCGGGCTTGGTGACTTCATCAGGTATGGATTCAACGGAAAGGGCAGGTAGTTAACGCCAACGGTGTTCAACGCCGGACCTAGGTATTGCGCGCACAGCTTCGCCGTTTCTGATGCCGTAACGTCGGCGACCGCCCCGATCGCGGTGCACAGGAACGCGGTCGGATTCGAAAAGTTGTTCAGCACAAACGCCCCGACCTGGCTGTGGGTGTCGGGGTTGTAAATGTTGTAGGCGTTGGCGATTGCGTTGGGCGCGACATGTAGGATGTTCTCCAGGTCGCGCCGGTGCTCGGCCAGATTCACGGTGACATTGGCAAGGCGCTGCACTTGTTCGGCCGTTTGGTCTCGGCTTCCGGCTACGAAGCGTTGCACATCGACGATGGCCGAGTTCAGATCGGTCAGCGTCGAGCCTAGGTCGGTGTTGTCGTTTACCACGCTGGTCAAGGTGGCGAACCGTCCTTGGAATTCGACGATCTGCTGGTTGCTGTCGCGCAGCGTGGTGACAAAGGTCTGCAGGTTCTTCAATACGTCGACGATGTTGCCGCTGCCCTCGGCCAAGATTCGGCCCAGCCCCGACAGCTGCGCCAGGGTCTGGCGCAATTTGGCCCCATTGCCGTCCATCGCGTTAGCTGCGCTATCGATGAACCGGGACGCCGACGATCCCGACACACCATTGCGCGGCCCCAAATCTGTTGCCAACCGCGTTAATTGCTCCTTCACCTGATCCCACTCCACGGGAACCGCGGTGCGCTCGACGGGAATCACGGCCTCGTCGGGCATGGTGGGCCCGGTTGTCTCATAGGCGGGTGTGAGTTGTACATAACGTGCGGCGATCAGGCTTTGGGCCACGATGATGGCCTTGGCGTCGGCGGGAATAGGTACGCCGCGATCGAGCTGGATGACCATTTTGGCTTGCGCCCCGACCGGATCGATGGAGGCGATGGAGCCGACCTTGACCCCGGAGACGCGGGCCTCGTCACCTGGGTAGATGCCTGTGGCACTGGTGAAGTACGCGGTAATCGATCTCGGTGCGAAGTAGGCATTCCGCACAATGACCGCGGCCCCTCCAAGCGAGGATATGACCAATAGGGCCGCCGCCCACGGCGTCAACCGCTTGGCGTTCATCGTGTGCCGCCCGGAATCCCGTTGTAAGGCAAAGGCAGTTCGGCGCGCGGACCGGCGTTATCCGGTGGGCGACCGTTGTCGGCTCCACGCCGGAACCCTGACGCGTAGTCCAGGAATGGCTGCAACACCTGCGACGGTATGAGATTGGGTACATAGGAGTTGTAGTAGTACCCGCTGGCGACAGCCTCGCCCTGAGTGACCTCGTATTTCGCCAATCCGGGTAACGCCTTGGCGATGTTGTCACGGTTCTTCTCCAACATCGCGGTCACAGAGTTGAGTTTTTGCAAGGCCGGCGCAAGCTGCTCCTCGTTATCGGCGACCAGACCGGTCAGTTGCTTGGACACCTCTGAGGTGCTGGTGAGCAGGCCGACGATCACTTCCCGTCGATCGTTGAGCACACCAATCAGATCATTGGCGTTGACGATGAGGGTGTTGAGCTGTTCGCTGCGCTGGGCCAGGACTCCGGTGACCGTGCTGGCGCTGGTGAGCAGTTCACGCAGGGTGTCGTTGCGGCTGTTGAGCGAGCGCGAGAGCCGAGTCAGGCCATCGAATGTTGGGCCGAGCTGCGGAGCGATCTGATTTATGGTGTCGGACAACGTGTCCAGTGCCTCGTTGACGCTCTGAGTGTTGGTGCCGGCGGTGTTGGCGGTGAGGTCGCCGACAGCCTCTGTGAGGGAATACGGCGACGACGTGCGTGCCAGCGGGATGACCTCACCGCGATGAAGTGTGGTGTTGCCAGCGGACTCCAACGTCAAGATTCGCTGGCCCAGTAGCGTCCCAGTCTCGATATGGGCTGTGCTATCGGATCCGAGCATGACAGTGCTGTCGACACTGAAAGTGACGAGGGCCTTGCCCTTGTCCAGTGTCACCTCAGCGACAGTCCCGACTTTCATTCCTGATAGGCGGACGTCGTTTCCGGCGCTGAGGCCGCCAGCTTCGGCGAACAGCGCCTGATAGCGCAGCGATGTTGCCCATCCGATGAGCCGTTCCGGTTGCAGTCCGACGGCGATGACGAGGATGATCAGCACGACGCCGATGAAACCTGTTCGGACGAGGCCAGATTCACGGTATTTGAGCACTATTCCGCGCACCTTCCGTTGTCCTGTTTGATGAACGGGAATACAGCGGTGCGACCCTGCAGGTCGGTGACCCGCACGGATAGTTCGCAGATGTAGTAGTTGAGCCAGCTGCCGTAGGAGCCGAGACGGACCAGTTTGCGGTAGTTCTCCGGCGCGGATTGCAGAGCGCCGTCGAGTAAGCCTTTGTCGTTATCGAGTAGCGGCGCGAGCCGGTTCAACTGATCGACGGTGCCTTTCAGTGGTGCTCGCGCCTGTCCCAAGAGGTCAGTAAGCGACGCCGTTCCGTTGTTCAGCGAGTCGATGGCAGTGCCGATCGGGTCGCGTTCGGCCGATAGCTCGGTCACCAGACGTTGGAGGCGGTCGATAGCGCCGGAGAACTGATCACCGTTGGAAGCGATCGTGGTAACAACTATGTTCAGGTTGTCGATGAGTCGCTCGATCACACCGTTGTTATCAGCCAGCGTGCCGGAGAACGACGCGGTCTTGCTCAGCAGCGACTCGACGGTGCCCCCCTCGCCCTGAAACACCTGCAGCAGCGCGCCTGTCAGGGCGTTGACGTCTTGGGGGTTCAACCCCTGGATGACCGGCTTAAGCCCGCCCAGAAGCAGATCGAGGTTTAACGCGGGGGTAGTGCGGTCTGTCGGGATTTGCGATCCCGCCGACATCGTCCTGGTCGATCCGGGTCCGTCGATCAGTTCAAGGAAACGGTCGCCCACGAGATTTAGGTAGCGAACGGCGGCTCTGGTGCCGCTGCCGAGCGTCACGTTCCGATCGGCGTCGAAAGCGACGACGACGGTGTGGTCTGGTCGCAGTGTCAGGTCGCGGACGGTACCGACCCGCAATCCACCGGCCCGTACCGAGTCGCCGGTGCTGAGACCTGACACGTTGACGAATACCGCGGTGTACTCGTTGGTGGAGCCGGTGCGGTATTGGCCGAATATGACGAACAAGAAGGCCGTGAGAACCATCATCGTTGCGCCGAAGGCCCCGAACTTCAGCAGGTGTCCGCGCGACCCGTTCATCCTGGTTGCCCGATCTGCGCGCTGTTGCGCGCCGGCCCGGTGACGGGGCCGAACAGCAATTGCTTGAGCCCGTCAGAGTTCAGCAGGATCCCTTGATTCCCGTACTGCGCTTGGTTGGTGCCGACATCCGCCACGACGAACGGGGGGCCGGTTTCGAAGGGAACGTTTGGCAGCGACGTGCACTGCGGGCCACCGGTTGCAGCCACCTTCGGTAAGTTCGTCGGGTAGCGGTAGCGTTCGCGCCCCAGATCGAACCCGACTGAGTCGGTGATCCCGGGTTTCTGCAGCGGCGGCCCGGAGGCAATGGTGGCGACTCCGCCCAGCCCGCACGTCAGTGCCCGGTTGTACCGCTGGGTGAGATCGGTGGTCGGCACGAGCACATGCAGCAAACCTGCAGCTCCCTCGCGGTTGGCGCCTAGGACGTCGTTTCCAACATCGGCGAGCCCGATGGCGCTCACCAGAAGCGTGTCGAGGTCGCCTTGCTGGTCGACGACGGTCTGGCCGATTTGAGTCGCGTTGTTCACGCTGTCGATCAGATCCGGGGCGGCATCGGCGTAGGCATTGAGCACCACCGGTGCCACCTCGATGTCATGGCTCAGACTGGGCAGGCTCGGTTCAATCTTTGCCAGGAGCGTGTCGAGGCTGCTCAGCGTCTGGCCGAATTCGCTTCCCCGACCATTGAGCGCAGAGGCGATGGCGCCCAGCGTCTCGTTGAGTTTGTCCGGCTGAATGGTCGAGAGCACTGAGTTGAGCTGTTCGAAGATGGTGTTGAACTCGACGGTCACGTGTTCAGCACTTAAGACCTGGCCGGGTCGCAGGATGCGCGCCGATGGGTGCTGCGGTGATACGAGTTCGATCGACTTGGCGCCAAATACGGTCGCAGACGAGATGTCCACGATGACGTTATCGGGGATCCTGGACAGCGCCTCGGGATCGATGGCTATGTGAATGGCGGCCTGGCCGTCGGGACGGTCTTCGATCGCGTCGACCCGACCCACCGGTACTCCAACAAATTTGACCTTGGCGTCTGGATTCATCACCAAACCGGCCCGCTGGGACATCACCGTCAACGACACGGTGTCGGCGAAACTGCCCCGGAACAATGCGACCGCACAGGCCACGATGAGGCCGATGGTCACTACCATCCCCAATCCAGCCAACGGGCGAACATGTTCTTTCATTGCCCGCGAAACGATTCGGTCGCACCACGGCATGAGAGATCGGTGAAACGATCGGACGGGCCACACCCTCGATTGCCCTGTCCTGCCACCACATCACTGGTCAAGTATCGGCACGGTGTCACAGTGTGGGCTCCGGGTCCTAGCGTGGGAGTCAGGCGGCGGTCAGATCGCAAGGTCGATTTGGCCCCACCGGGTTTGGGTTGGCTCTGGCTGCGCAGGCCAGCGGAATGAGTTCGCAGAGGGTGGGCTAGAACTTCACTGCAAGATTCCCGCGGACCAGACGTCGAACGCCCCAGAAGTAGGTGACCAATGGCATGGTGCACCACAAAAGGTTTAGGACCACGAACTTGATCCACATCTCCACCGGGCTGGTCATGCTCTGAAGGTTGTTGGCGATCTCGACCCCGAAATAGACCGCTGGCAGAGTGACCTCGACGATCATCCCGCCCATGATGAAGGAAAGCTGAGTGCTGGTGAACTGCTTACCGTTGCGGAAGAACTGCACCATCGCATAGGCCTCGAAGAGGCCGATGAAGAAGGCGATCCACTCAAGAACGACGATCAGTGGATCGCCGTTGAGGTAACGTGCGTCGCCTCCCAGCAGGATGGGCGACCACATGTACGTCCAGAGCGCGCCACTCTCGACACCGGCTCTGATTTGGTCAAAGAGTAAGAGCCACGGTAGTTCCCAAATGAATCGTGGTATCAGGGCGATGAAGACCCACACAATGATCATCGCACCGAGTCGTTCCGATTTCGTGCGGTCCCGCTGACCCGGAAGCGGTAGCCATGGCAGCGCGAGCGCGGTCAGGAAGCAGCCCACGACCAAGACGACCAATGTCGTGGAGGCGACGACGTGGGACACCCCGACATGAAATTCGAGATACCAGAACACCACGTGGATGACGAAGAAGAACGCCAGAACACCAAAGAGCGATTTCTGTAGCGCCGACAGCCCCGGCTTCCCCGATGAGGGTTCTTGTGTGTTGGTGGCGCCGATGGTCTCCGTCATCGGTCACACCTCTGCGCACCCACGGGAGACATTGGGCGGGACAACCGGTTTGACCTCTGCACACCACATAGCATTGCACATGCCATGTTTTGCTGGCAAGAGCCACAATCTTTCTATTTTGAAGATCGGCACACACCGATCCGATGAGCTCGCGCCGGCGCCCGTGTCCTAAAGTGCTGTTGATGAGCGGATGCGGCGATCAGGGCGGACTGCGACGGTGACGGCGCGCAACCGTACGACGCCGCGCCGTCCGAGCACTGGCCGCCAAGAGCGTGGCGATCGGACCCGTGAACTGCTAATCGACGAGACAGTCCGGTGCATCCGGGAAGAAGGGTTTTCGGCTGCCAGTGCCCGGCACATCATCGAACGCGCCGGGGTGAGCTGGGGTGTCATCCAGCATCACTTTGGGGACCGCGACGGCTTGTTGAGCGCGGTAATCGATGACGCCATGGAGCGCTTGATCGCAACGCTCAAAGCTCTGTCCGATCCTGCTCAGGTCAGCGACACCGAGGATTTGGTGCGGGCCTCATGGGAGGCGTTCGCCAACCCCAAGGCAATGGCGGGGTTGGAGATTCTCATCTCCACCAAAGAGTTGCGCCAACAGCTCGACGCACGACAGGTGGAACGTCTAGGCGTTGCCCTCGTGGGCCTGGTTGAGCGAGTGACCGGCGACGGCGAGCATGGGGTCGCATTGGGGATGTTGATCTGGACGACCCCGGTCGCGATGATGATCGCCGAGCTTTTTGCAACGCTCCCGGTAAGCGTGAGTGAGGCACAGAAGGCGATCACTGACCTGATCGATCATCACCGCTGACAATGTCAAAGTTCCTGCTGGAGTACATCTTTCGATGCGATCGTACTGACCCAGGACCCGCCCCCTCGCCACACTGAATCGCACACCAACTGCGGATCGTCATGTGGGGGACGCGCCCGACGCGCCGTCCACAAGCCAGTGTCATGGCGTGGATGCTCCGCCGACTAGCCCGATAAATTGAAGTTGCCGTCGGAGCCGTACACGGCCAGCGAGATGAGTAAGGTGACCGAGACGGATCTGCGCCAGGTCCCGATTGCCGTCATCGCAGTATGGCTCTGAGACGCCAGCGCGGCGTTCACACTGTCCGTGTACGCCTACAGCCAGGGCAACGCGCTCAAAGCTACCGCAGGCACTTTTTGCTCGGATTGAGACAATTCGTGACACCGAGATCGGTTCGCACGGTTGTCGCTTGGCCTCCAAAACGCCTTTACCAGCACTTTCTCGGTGCCCCCAGTCGGACTCGAACCGACACTGTGCGGATTTTAAGTCCGCTGCCTCTGCCAATTGGGCTATGGGGGCCAGCCGGCGAGATCGACGGCGTCACGACGGTTGAGTATCGCGCACTCACCACTAACAGCACGCAGGTGGGCCGTTCCTATCACCGAGGACTCGCTGCCAGCCGTGGTGCCGCGATTGTTCATCCCCTATCCGACCGATCGAGGGGCCCGACGCCGCATGCAGCGACAGCCAAAATCGGCCCTCAGAGCGCCGTAGAGCCCCGAAGTCCGGCCAAAGAGGCCATGGCGGTGGATAACGAGCCAGAAGGCTCTGTGCGGCACGTCGGCATACTGCGCGATATCTGTGATGGTCGCCACACGAAGGGCGCTTATTTCTGCCAGAGTTCTCTTAAGAACGCCGTTTGGCCGCTCCACCACAGAGGATGCTGAGACGATTAGTGAAACTCCACGGTAACCGCTATATTTCAACAGTCTGAACAGCGTTGCACAGCACCATATTTGGCACCTATTTCGTAGCTGCGGTCATTTAAGTTACCAAAAGTGATGCAAACCACAGATTTTGAGAACCTCCAGAATCCGTTGTTAGTGTCCGGCAACATGATTGATATCGCGACACTGCTGACCCTGATCAGTCAGGTTCAGGGGACGCCGTACATCACCGGTGGCGACTCCCCGCACGGAACCGATTGCTCCGGATTGGCCTCCTGGGTCTCCAACGCCGCCACCGGTCGGCCCGTTTACGGCGACAGGTTCCACACCGCCAACGAAGCCGCTGCGCTGCGGGCTCGTGGTTTCCAAGACGGCACCGCACCAAACGCCCTGGTCATCGGGTGGAACAGCGGCCACACCGCCGTCACGCTGCCCGACGGCACGCCCGTTTCCAGCGGCGAGGGCGGCGGCGTGAAAATCGGTGGCGGTGGCGCATACCAGCCGCAGTTCACCCATCACATGTATCTGCCGATGCCCGAGGACGGCATGAATCAGGATCCTGGCGTGGTCCCGGTCGACATCATGAATCCCGAATTGCCGCCCCCACCAGTCGATCCCGGCTTGCCGCCGGCACCCATGGATCCGATGATCGTCGACGCCGACGCGCAACTCCCGCCGCCGCCTGCCGATGTTCCACCGCCGGCTGATGCCCCGGTGATCGTCAACGCGGACAACGCGGGAGTGCCTGCGCCGCTGGGTGATCCGAATATGCCCCCGCAAGCCATCTAGTTCGTCACATCCCGCCGCAGCCGGGCCAACTACTGCGATCGAGCGCCGAGCGTGATGTCCACGCTCGGCGCTCGCGCATTCTGCGCCGAAAACGTGCGCGCGCTGTAAAGATCCGACTCCTCCCCGTATGGATCGCGTTTGGGGCATAGCCGTCGCCCTCACACCGGGTGTCACATCGATGTGTCAGGACCTCACGACGACCAGCCGGTCGTCCCGAGGCCCAACCGCCGATCAGGAGGGCCCGTCGTGGCTGATCTCGCTCAAATCCTCGTGATGTTGGCCGCTCCGGCCACCGTGCTGCTGGGCATCCGCCATCTGAACCGCCGCGGGGATCGTCTGTACACCCAGAGCAATGGGGCGAATCAGCACGCCGTGCGCGGAGGGTAACAACCCTAGGCGCGCGCCACCGGTGTTCGTTATTAAGGCGAACGCGGTGTTGAACTCGGCGGCCGAGGTCACCCCCGATGTCACCACTGTGCAGAAGTAGTTCTGCACCAACAGAATTCATATATCAAGACGCAGACGCCGGTCGCTGACGTAGCTGAATGCCTACCCCCAGTGCGGCCGGCCTTGTCGTATTCCTGTACGCGGCAGCACCGCCTGGTCGCTACGACGTGGACCTCATCTTGTGACCTAGGGCTCTATCAAACCGACGCGCTGCGGGGCCAAGGTGCAAGGAGGCCGTAAATGTGGCGGGCCCAGGTGTAAGGAAACCGTCAATGCCCTGCTGAGGTGGTCTTTTGCGGTCATAGATTTCGTTGGTTGTTCCAGTCACTGAAATGGAGACGTAAATGGCTGTCGTGGTCTACATCGTGCTGACCATCGCGATCTTCGCGCTGCTCGGCCTGACACAGAAGTTGGTCGAGCGGCTGTGAGTTTCGAAAACACCGTCGGGCTGGCGTTGGCCGTGCTCGTCGCACTCTTCTTAGTTGCCGCTCTGCTGTTCCCTGAAAGGTTCTAGTGAACACGACGACCGCGGGGATCCTCTTCCTCGCACTCCTGATCCTGGCGCTCGCGGCTGTCCATGTGCCGTTGGGCGACTACATGTTCCGCGTGTACACCGGCACCAAAGACTCCAGAGCCGAAAAGGTGATCTACAAGGCTATCGGCGTCGATTCGAAGGCAGAGCAGACGTGGGGCGCGTACGCCCGTAGCGTGCTGGCGTTCTCGGCGGTCAGCATCGTGTTCTTGTTCATCTTCCAACTGGTACAGGGCAAGCTGCCCCTGCATCTCAACGATCCCGCGACCCCGATGACGCCCGCGCTCGCGTGGAACACCGCCATCAGCTTCGTCACCAACACCAACTGGCAGGCCTACTCGGGCGAATCCACCCAGGGCCACCTGGTGCAGATGGCCGGGCTGACGGTGCAGAACTTCGTCTCCGCAGCCGTGGGGATGGCAGTGGCAGTCGCCCTGGTCCGCGGCTTCGTCAGGGTTCGCAGCGGTGAGCTGGGGAACTTCTGGGTCGACCTGGTCCGTGGCACGATCCGCATCCTGCTCCCGTTCGCGTTCATCGCGGCGATCATCCTGCTGACCGGTGGCGCAATCCAGAACTTCCACCTGCACGACCAGGTGGTCAACACCATCACCGGCGCTCAGCAGACGATCACCGGCGGGCCCGTCGCGAGCCAGGAGGCGATCAAGGAACTCGGCACCAACGGCGGCGGCTTCTACAACGCCAACTCGTCGCATCCGTTCGAGAACCCCACGACCTGGACGAACTGGATCGAGATCTTCCTTCTGCTGGTCATCAGTTTCTCGCTGCCCCGCACCTTCGGCCGGATGGTCGACAGTAAGAAGCAGGGCTACGCGATCGTCGCGGTGATGGCAATCATTGCGACCTTCAGCGTCACATTGATGATGCAGTTCCAGCTGCAGCACCACGGCACGGTTCCCACCGCGATCGGCTCAGCGATGGAAGGCGTCGAACAACGTTTCGGTGTAGCCAATTCCGCGGTGTTCGCCGACGCGACGACGCTGACCTCAACCGGTGCGGTCAACTCGTTCCACGACTCCTACACCAGCCTCGGCGGCATGATGACGCTGTTCAACATGCAGCTCGGCGAGGTCGCGCCCGGCGGCACCGGCTCCGGGTTGTACGGCATGCTGATCCTGGCGATCATCACGGTGTTCGTCGCCGGCCTGATGGTCGGGCGCACCCCCGAATACCTCGGCAAGAAGATCAACCCCCGCGAAATCAAGCTCGCCGCAGCGTATTTCCTGGTCACCCCGCTGATTGTGTTGACAGGCACCGCAATCGCGATGGCCATGCCCGGCCAGCGGGCCAGCATGCTCAACACCGGACCGCATGGTTTGTCCGAGGTGCTCTACGCGTTCACCTCGGCGGCCAATAACAACGGGTCGGCGTTCGCGGGGATTTCG
Source organism: Mycobacterium sp. (assembly GCF_965229105.1). Classification (GTDB taxonomy): domain Bacteria; phylum Actinomycetota; class Actinomycetes; order Mycobacteriales; family Mycobacteriaceae; genus Mycobacterium. The sequence continues at coordinate 1,875,287 of NZ_OZ245858.1, read as the reverse complement.
GTCAACACCGAGTGGTACAACACCGCTCTCGGACTGTCCATGGTCTTCGGTCGCTTCCTGCCCATGATTCTCGTTCTCGCCCTGGCCGGCTCGCTAGCCAAACAGGGCAGGACCCCGGAGTCCATCGGCACGCTGCCCACCCACCGACCACAGTTCGTCGGCATGGTTGCCGGCGTGACGGTGATCCTCGTCGCGCTCACCTTCCTGCCCGTGCTCGCACTCGGGCCCCTTGCTGAAGGAATTCACTGAAAATGACTGTGTCCATGATTGATTCAACAACTCGACAGAACGACGACGAGCACCCCAAGGCGCGCGTCCAGGGCGGCCTGCTCGATCCCAAGATGCTGCTGCGCTCGGTGCCGGATGCACTGCGCAAGCTCGACCCACGCACATTGTGGCGCAACCCGGTGATGTTCATCGTCGAGATCGGCGCGGTGTGGTCGACCGTGCTGGCGATCACCAGCCCCACCTGGTTCGCCTGGCTGACCGTCTTCTGGCTCTGGCTGACGGTGCTGTTCGCCAACCTGGCCGAAGCCGTCGCCGAAGGCCGCGGTAAAGCCCAGGCCGAAACGCTGCGCAAGGCCAAGACAGACATGATGGCGCGGCGCCTCACCGACTGGACACCGGGCGTGGTAGGCGCCGAAGAAGAGGTCGCCGCCCCGCAACTCCAGCAGGGCGAATACGTGGTCGTCGAGGCCGGTCAGACCATTCCTGGCGACGGTGACGTGGTGGAAGGCATTGCCTCAGTGGATGAATCGGCGATCACCGGCGAATCCGCCCCGGTGATCCGCGAGTCCGGCGGTGACCGCTCAGCGGTCACCGGTGGCACGACAGTGCTCAGCGACCGCATCGTCGTGAAGATCACCCAGAAGCCCGGAGAGAGCTTCATCGACCGGATGATCGCGCTCGTCGAGGGTGCCAACCGGCAGAAGACGCCCAACGAGATCGCCCTGAACATTCTGTTGGCAGCACTGACCATCATCTTCGTCTTCGCGGTGGCCACCCTGCAGCCGTTGGCGATCTTCTCCAAGGCCAACAACCCCGGTGTGCCCGACACCCAGGCGCTGGACGGCAACGGTGTCACCGGCATCGTCATGGTGGCGCTGCTGGTGTGCTTGATCCCGACCACGATCGGCGCGCTGCTCTCGGCGATCGGCATCGCCGGCATGGACCGGCTGGTGCAGCGCAACGTGTTGGCCATGTCAGGGCGTGCGGTCGAGGCCGCGGGCGACGTGAACACGCTGCTGCTCGACAAGACCGGCACCATCACCCTCGGTAACCGACAGGCCTCGGATTTCCTTCCCGTGCCTGGTGTTACGCCCGAGCAGCTCGCTGACGCCGCCCAACTGTCCAGCCTGTCCGACGAGACCCCCGAGGGCCGCTCCATCGTCGTCTACGCCAAACAGACCTACGGGCTGCGGGCCAGGACGCCCGGCGAGCTCACCGGTGCCCATTGGGTGGAATTCACCGCCACCACCCGGATGTCCGGCGTTGACCTCGAAGACGGCCAACAGTTGCGTAAGGGAGCCGCCACCTCGGTGGCCGATTGGGTACGCGCCCAGGGCGGAATCGTTCCCCCGGAGCTCGGCAATATCGTCGACGGGATCTCCGCGGCAGGCGGCACCCCGCTGGTGGTGGGACATGTCATCGACGGCACAGCATCGGTGCTCGGCGTGATTCACCTCAAGGACGTCGTCAAGCAGGGTATGCGTGAGCGCTTCGACGAGATGCGCAGGATGGGCATCCGCACGGTGATGATCACCGGCGATAATCCGTTGACCGCCAAGGCCATTGCCGACGAGGCCGGTGTCGACGACTTCCTCGCCGAAGCCACCCCCGAGGACAAGCTCGCGCTGATCAAACGCGAACAGGAGGGCGGCAAGCTCGTTGCGATGACCGGTGACGGCACCAATGACGCTCCGGCGCTGGCGCAGGCCGACGTGGGCGTGGCGATGAACACCGGAACGTCGGCAGCCAAGGAGGCCGGCAACATGGTCGACCTCGACTCGGACCCGACCAAGCTGATCGAGATCGTCGAGATCGGCAAGCAGTTGCTCATCACCCGCGGGGCACTGACGACGTTCTCGATCGCCAACGACATCGCGAAGTACTTCGCCATCATTCCGGCGATGTTCGTGGCGCTGTTCCCCGGCCTGGACATGCTGAACGTCATGCGGTTACACAGCCCGGAGTCGGCGATCCTGTCCGCGGTGATCTTCAACGCGATCATCATCATCGCGCTGATCCCCCTGTCACTGCGCGGGGTGCGATATACGCCGAGCAGCGCATCAAAATTGTTGAGCCGCAACCTCTATGTGTACGGACTTGGTGGCATCATCGCCCCGTTCGTCGGGATCAAGCTCATCGACCTGGTAGTCCAACTCTTCCCCGGGATGTCCTGATTATGAAGATTTCCAACCTGATTCGCCTGCACTGGGCGGCGATCCGCGCACTGCTGGTCCTCACGGTGATCACCGGCATCGCCTATCCGCTGGTGGTTTTGGCCATCGCGCAAATCCCCGGCCTGCACGATAACGCCGAGGGGTCGATTGTCACCGTCGACGGCAAGCCAGTGGGTAGTCGCCTGATCGGCCAGTCGTTCACCGACGCCGACGGGAATGCGCTGCCGCAGTACTTCCAGAGCCGGCCTTCCGCGGCCGGAGACGGTTACGACCCGCTCTCCACGAGCGCGAGCAACCTCGGGCCGGAGAGCGTCGTCGACACACTCGCCGATCCTGCCCTGCCCGCAGATGACAACGGGTACAAGGCAAGCCTGCTCACTCTGGTGTGCTCACGAAGCGCGGCCATCGGCCAGCGCGAGGGCGTGAGTGGGTCGCGGCCCTTCTGCACTGGTGACGGTGTCGGTGCGGTGCTGTCGGTGATCGGCCCGCGCGACGCCCGTGGCAACGTCGCGGCTCCGACCCGGGTGATCAGTGTCAACGAACCGTGCTCGACGACCAAGGTTCCGTTCCTGGCGACCTACGAGGGTGTCCGGGTGGAATGTGCGAAGTTCGGCGACGACTACTCGCTGGGTCAGATTGTGCCGGTACAGGGTGCCGCGCCCGCCGACCCCGCCGTGCCGGCCGATGCCGTCACCGCCAGCGGTAGCGGACTCGATCCGAACATCTCGGTTGCCTATGCGAATTTGCAGGTCGACCGGGTAGCCAAGGCCCGCGGTGTCAGCGTCGCCGATATCCAGAATGCCGTCGGCGACAACACCACCGGTCGCGCGCTGGGCTTCATGGGCGAGCCCGTGGTCAATGTTCTGGAGCTCAACCTCGAACTCGACCAGAAGTACTCCGCGAAAAGCTGACTGCGGCAGTGGATGATGAGCGGGTGAGTACGACCACGCAGCACGGCGCCAAGCGAGGCGAGCTGCGGATCTACCTGGGTGCCGCGCCGGGTGTCGGGAAGACATTCGCGATGCTCGGCGAGGCGCACCGCAGGTTGGAGCGGGGCACCGATCTGGTTGGTGCGGTGATCGAGACGCACGGTCGGGAGAAGACCGCGGAGCGGCTCGCCGGCATCGAAATGGTGCCCTCGCGCTACATCGAGTACCGGGGCAGTCGGTTCCCCGAACTTGATGTGCCTGCGGTTCTGGCCCGTAACCCCGAGGTGGTGCTGGTCGACGAACTCGCCCACACCAACACCCCCGGCAGCAAGAACCCCAAACGTTGGCAGGATGTCGAGGAGCTGCTTGAGGCAGGCATCTCGGTCATCTCGACCGTCAACGTCCAGCACCTGGAGAGCCTCAACGACGTCGTCGCGCAGATCACCGGTATCGAACAGCAGGAAACCGTCCCTGACACGGTGGTCCGCGGCGCGGCTCAGATTGAACTTGTCGATATCACTCCAGAAGCGTTGCAGCGCAGACTGTCCCACGGAAACGTCTACGCTCCCGAGCGGATCGATGCGGCGCTGTCCAACTATTTCCGGCGAGGAAACCTCACCGCGCTACGGGAACTTGCCCTGCTGTGGCTCGCCGACCAGGTCGATGCCGCACTGGCGAAGTACCGGGCCGAGAACAAGATCACCGCAACATGGGAGGCGCGCGAACGCGTTGTCGTCGCCGTGACCGGCGGCCCAGAGTCGGAGACGTTGGTGCGCCGCGCTTTCCGCATCGCATCGAAGTCCAGCGCCGAGCTGATGGTGGTGCACGTCGTCCGCGGTGATGGCCTGGCCGGCGTATCAGCACCTCAGATGGGCAAGGTTCGCGAACTGGTAGCCAGCCTGGATGCGACGCTGCACACCGTCGTCGGCGACGACGTCCCCGCGGCGCTGCTCGACTTCGCCCGCGAGATGAACGCCACCCAGCTGGTGCTCGGGACGTCGCGGCGCTCGCGCTGGGCACGGATCTTCGACGAGGGAATCGGCGCAGCGACGGTGCAGCACTCGGGCAAGATCGACGTGCACATGGTGACCCATGAGCAGACCAAACCGGGATTCACCTGGGCATCCCTGTCCCCGCGGCACCGACACTTGGCCTCATGGCTGGCCGCCATCGTGGTGCCGACGGCCATCTGCGCGGTGACCGTTCTGCTGCTCGACAAGTTCCTGGGCATCGGGGGCGAAAGCGCCGTGTTCTTCGTCGGCGTGCTGATCGTCGCCTTGCTCGGCGGTGTCGCCCCGGCGGCATTGTCGGCGGTGTTCTCCGGGCTGTTGCTGAACTACTTCCTGGTCGAACCCCGCCACACCTTCACCATCGCCGAGCCCGACAGCGCCATCACCATCGTGGTGCTACTGGCGGTGGCGGTGGCGGTCGCCGCACTGGTCGACGGCGCTGCCAGTCGATCGCGGGAAGCGCGGCGCGCCTCCCAGGAGGCCGAGCTGCTCGCCCTGTTCGCCGGATCGGTGCTGCGGGGCGGTGACCTGGCCACCCTGCTGGAACGGGTCAGGGAGACCTACTCACAACGCGCCGTCAGCCTGCTGAAAGAAGGGACCGGGATAGTGGCCTGCGTGGGTACCGACCCGTGTGTCCAGGTCGATAGCGCAGACACTGCCATCGAAGTGGGCGACGACCAATTCTGGATGTTGTTGGCGGGCAAGAAACTCGCGGCCCGCGATCGACGAGTGCTCTCTGCTGTCGCCAAACAAGCGGCGGGACTGGTCAAACAACGCGAATTGACCGAGGAGGCGGCCAAGGCCGAGGCAATCGCCCAGGCCGACGAGCTGCGTCGGTCGTTGCTCTCGGCGGTAAGCCACGACTTGCGGACCCCACTGGCCGCCGCGAAAGCCGCGGTGTCCAGCCTGCGCAGCGACGATATCGGCTTCTCCCCCGAGGACACCGCCGAACTGCTGGCCACCGTCGAGGAGTCGATCGACCAGCTGACCGCACTCGTCGGCAATCTCCTGGATTCCTCACGGCTGGCAGCAGGGGTGGTGAAACCTCAATTGCGCCGCGTGTACCTCGAGGAGGTCGTGCAACGGGCGTTGCTCGGAATCAGCAGGGGCAGCGGCATTTCGGGCGACGTCGGGTTCGACCGGGTCAAAGTGGAAGTCGGCGACGCTGTCGCGATGGCCGATATCGGGCTGCTGGAACGCGTGCTGGTCAACCTGATCGACAACGCGTTGCGCTATGCACCCGACAGCCCGATCCGGGTCAACGCCGGAAAGGTGGGCGACCGGGTGCTGATCGCGGTCGTCGACGAGGGCCCCGGCGTCAAACGGGGTACCGAGGAGCAGATGTTCGAACCGTTCCAACGACTCGGAGACCACGACAACACCAGCGGAGTCGGCTTGGGCCTGTCGGTGGCCCGCGGGTTCGTAGAAGCGATGGGAGGCACCATCTCCGCCTCCGGCACTCCTGGCGGCGGCCTGACCGTGGTCGTCGACCTGGCCGCTCCCCCCGAGGAGGGTGCGTCGTGAAGGAGCCCAAGATCAAGGTGCTGGTGATCGACGACGAACCGCAGATTCTGCGCGCTCTGCGGATCAACCTGTCGGTCCGCGGCTACGACGTCACCACCGCGGCCACCGGTGCGGGCGCACTGCGCGCCGCCGCCGAGCACCCACCCGATGTGGTCGTGCTCGACCTCGGTCTGCCGGATATGTCCGGGATCGACGTACTGGGCGGGTTGCGGGGTTGGCTGACGGCGCCCGTCATCGTGCTCTCGGCCAGGACCGACTCCTCGGACAAGGTCGAGGCGCTCGATGCCGGCGCCGACGACTACGTGACCAAACCGTTCGGGATGGACGAGTTCCTGGCCCGGCTGCGGGCGGCGGTCCGACGCGGCGCGGCAGCCTCCGACACCGACCAGCCGGTGATCGAAACATCCTCGTTCACTGTCGATTTGGCGGCCAAGAAGGTGACCAAGAACGGCGTCGAGGTGCACCTGACCCCCACCGAATGGGGCATGTTGGAGATGCTGGTCCGCAACCGCGGCAAGCTGGTCGGCCGCGAGGAGTTACTCAAAGAGGTGTGGGGTCCGGCGTATGCCAAGGAGACACATTATCTGCGGGTGTACCTGGCCCAACTGCGCCGCAAGCTCGAGGCCGACCCGTCGCACCCGAAACATCTGCTGACCGAAGCCGGCATGGGATACCGCTTCCAGGAATGACGCGGCGATCGGCCCCCGCCGATGACGGGGGCCGATCGGCGCATCAGTTAGTCCTGGCTGCCAGACGAAGCTGACTTGCCGGCCTTCGCCGACGACCCGCTCTTCTTCACCCCCGGCTTGGCCGCACCATGAGTGCCCTTGACCCCCGAAGCGGCTGGGCTGGACGATGATTCGGCCGACGTGCCCGTCGAACTGGAATCCGTGCCACCGGCGTCCGACCCGGAATTGGTACCCTCCGTCGGCGCCGGGCTATCCGAGGATCCGCCCTGCGTGCTCGTCGTCGAATCAGCCGCAGCAGCAGCCGCAGCCGCGTCATCTGTCGTGCTCTTCACCGATGGCGATTTGGTGGCACCGCTGGCCGGAGCCGAGCTGACAACCTCCGGCGGTGCGACCGCAAGAGTGACCGTCTTGGTCGCGGTGGGCACCGTCGCCACCGCACTGGTAACCGCGGCCGCGGTCGGCGGGGTGGCCCCGAGCGCCTCGGCAATCGTTTCCCGCAGCGCAATCAGGCTCGCGATCGGTCCACTGGCCAAGAAACCGAAGTCGGGGCTATACGGCGTCAGGATGCCCGCGGCGGGAAGAAGTCCGAGCACTGTGCCGTAACCGTTGAGGACGCCGTCCACCAGATTCGCAGGCGCGTTGACCAGTGCATTGATCACAGCACCCGCGTCGCCGGCGACGGCGCCGTCGACCACGTCCTGCGTGGTCTGGACGATGACGTTCACCGCCGAGAGCAGCGGGAAGGTCATGGGCAGAGCCACCGCGAACACGGCGTTGGGGAGGGTGGCGAAGGCCTTGGCGAAATTGTTCACCACGTTGACCAGCGGAACCAACGCGTCAGACCCGACCTGGAGGGCCGCCAGCACCAGCGGGATCACGACGCTGTTGTTCACCGTCGCCACCGCCCCGGCGATATCACCGGCCTGAAGCTGGCCCGCCGCGGTCTGCACGACGCCGGGCACACTTTCCACGATCTGGGTGACCGTCTGAAGGTTGGTCTGCAGGCTGTTACCGAATGCTGTGGCACTGGCGAGCTGGTTGGCAATGATCTGAGCCAGGATCGGAGCAGGGTTGTCGATGACCTGCTGGCCGATCGCCCCAACGTTTGCTGTTGTCGTCTCGAGCACCTGGAACCAGCGCTCGAGCGGGTTCACCGCAGCGCTGAGCTGAACGTTGACGGACGTGACCGCTCGCTGCACCGCCGAAACGTCGGGCATCGGGGGTGCCAGCGGGGAAACTGCGATGACGCCCGCCCCTAGAAGTGCGACACCTGCGGTGGCATACGGGCGAACAGCTGCGTGCATGAACTCTCCTTGAGTGATTCTGACCCCTGAATGACAGAAGATAGAGCATCGAACTGGGCACGCGGTTGCGATTTGTAAAGATAAAAATCCTCTCGATCTGGCGCTCGATAGCTGGTCTATACCGTGGCCGCCCGGATGAACGTGCCTGTTCAAGACATTTTTGGCCATGTTCTGGGGCCCGCGAGAGATAGCTATGAGCGCGTCGCCTCGTCCCGTTTCCGTGTCGTGACCTTACTGACGGGTAACATCGGGCAATTTGCTGGGCGACAGGGCTAACTTACTTTTGAGTAGCCTGAGTGGCCTTTTCCATCGCCGACGGGATTTGCGCGTGCATGTCACTGTCCGGTGCGCACACCCCGAGAGCGAGAAGTTTGCAGGCGCAAATTGTCTTCCGCTAACCCGGTTCATCGCCCCGTCGGCACGACGCCCTCTGCGGAGTTTGCCAGCCGCGGAATATTGGTCTGCGCGGCAGCCGGGCGGAGTGCACCGCCGTCTACGCTTCGACCATGAAAATTGGTGTGGTCTTCCCGCAGACCGAACTCGGCGGTGACGTGGCAGCGGTCCGGACCTACGCGACAGAAGTCGAACGGCTCGGGTATGCCCATCTGCTGGCCTACGACCATGTCGTCGGCGCCGACCCGGAGGTCCATCAGGGCTGGAAGGGTCCCTATGACGTGCACACCACATTTCACGAACCGTTCGTGATGTTCGGCTATCTCGCGGCGATCACGTCCTTGGAACTGGTCACCGGCATCATCATCCTGCCGCAGCGCCAAACCGTGCTGGTCGCGAAACAGGCGGCCGAGGTGGACCTCCTGACGGGTGGAAACTTCCGGCTCGGGATCGGATTAGGTTGGAATGCAGTCGAATACGAAGCCCTGGGGATGGACTTCACCACTCGCGGCAAGCGCAGCGAGGAACAGGTCGAGCTCATGCGACGGCTGTGGACCGAGCAGACCGTCAGCCACGACGGGCCCAGCGAAAAGGTGACCGGCGCCGGCCTGGCACCGCTACCCGTGCAACGACCGATCCCGGTGTGGTTCGGCGTTGCCTCGGAGCGGGCCTTCAAACGCGCCGGCCGGCTCGCCGACGGGTGGTTCCCGATGGTCAATCCCGGCCCGGACCTCGACGCCGCGAAGGCTGTCGTCGACGCCGCGGCAGTCGGTGCCGGACGTGACCCGGCCGCCATCGGCATGGAGGGCCGGGTCGCCTGGCGCAACGGTGGCCTGGACGGCCTCCTGCCCGAAGTTGAGCAGTGGCGCGCAGCGGGCGCGACGCATCTTTCGCTCGACACGATGCGGGCCGGATTCACCACGCTCGACGAGCACCTCAGTGCGCTCGGCACGTTCGCTTCCGCAGTTTTGTAAATCTGCAGTTTTGTGACTTTTGGTTTTGCCGTAACGCCGCGCGTTGCCGGCATACAGTCCTACCGTCGAAGCAGCCTGATACCAATCGCAAGGAGATGGTCTGTGATGCGAGTAGTAGAAGTCGTGAAGCACACCGGTGGCTGTAACTGTCGCTGTAACGCCTGCGACGGCGGCCACCACTGCCACAACATCGGGAGTGGCTGCAAGATAAAACCCTGAGTAGGAGCGCGCCGACGGGTTAGGTCCGCGGCGCGTGGGGTATGCCCGCTGAATCTGCGGAGTCGTCAATACGCGGCTGCTGCGAGGAGGCGGAGATGACTACCAAACCGACCCGGCCGAGACGCCGTTTGTACACCGGCCTCCTGGCTGTGCAGAGCGCTGTCATCGTCGTCGCGGCGGCACTGTTTCTGGTGGGGGTGCTGGGCTTCGTTCCCGGAATAACAGCTCAGCTGGATGCGCTGCAGCTCGCCGGGCATCGTTCGGGCGCCAGACTATTCGACGTCTTCCAGGTGTCGGTGCTGCTCAATCTCGTTCACATCGCGCTCGCCATCGTGGGCTTGCTTCTTGTGCGCACCTACGCCAGATCCCGGGCCTATCTCCTTGGTGCCGGCGCGTTTTTCCTCGGGCTCTGGGTGTGGGGACTGCTCGTTCACCGCGACAGCAGCGCCAACCTGCTGCCGGTGAACAACGCCGACAACTGGCTGCACCTGGGCTTCGGCGTGACGATGATCGTGCTGGCCCTGACGCTGGCGGGCGCCCGGGTGCCGACCGGTGCGGGCGGCGAAATCCTGGTCCTGCCCGATGAGTTGGATCAGCAGCCGCCGCCCAGCACCGATTTGAGATAGCCGGCGCTCTGGTAGCCGTACATCCAGGCCCACTCGGTCACCGAGAGCCCCGACGGGGCCGCCGACATGATCAGTGCCCCGTCGAAACACTTCTCCATGATGTAACGGGCGCGGGAGATGTGGGGTGGATAGGCCACCACGATCACTGTCCGCCAACGCTTTTCGGTAGCGAGTCGGCGTAACTCACGGGCCTCGCCCAAGGTGGTGCGCGGATCAGGGACAAAGCAGTCGACGGTGAAGCCGGGATAGGTGGCATTGCAGGCCTTGGTCAGCTGCCGGTCCGGGTCGGAGACCACCAGGTGCGGTGCCCAGCCGTGGCGCGCCAGCTCGAATCCATAGCGATACCGGGGGGCGGGGTCAGCACCGCCGACGATCAGGATCGCATCGGCCTTGCGCAGCGCATCGATCTGCGGCCGGACGAACACCGGGTATCCGAGCATGACGACGGTCGCGACCACCAGGGCGGCTGCGGCAAGAACACCGCCTACCCGCGCCGAGATCGACACTGTGAGTTTGGGCGTACTAGTGGACGGGGTCGGCGAGTGAGAGCGCGATGCCGTCGAGGATGTCGTGCTCGCTGACCGTCAGCGTATCGATACCGGCCCGGTCACCCAGTGCAGCCGCCAGCTCTTCGACGACGATCGCGCCGCCACCGATCACGTCGACCCGACCCTCGTGCATGGGGCCGAGCGCGGCGCGCTGCTTGCGCGTCATACCGATCAACTGTGCACACACCGGCAGCAGGTCGTCGAACCGGACCCGCGACAGGTGAATCGCCTCGGAGTCGTAGGTGGTCATGTTCTGCGCCAGCGCGGCGATGGTCGTGAAGGTGCCCGCCACCCCCACCCAGGTGTGCGCGCGTTCGACGGCCACCACCCGCAGCGCCTCCCCCAGCCTTTCCCGCACCACAGCACGGGCCGCGGCCACCTCGTCGGCGGTCGGCGGATCGGTATGCAGGCACCGTTCGGTCAGCCGGACGCAGCCGATATCGGCTGAGAACGCGGCGTGTACGCCTTCGATATTGCCCAGCACCAGCTCGGTCGACCCGCCACCGAGATCGACAACCACGAAAGGTGCTCCCGCGGAATCCAATTCACCGACCGCGCCGCGGAACGACAGCGCCGCCTCCTCGTGACCGGTGATCACCTCGGCGACCGCACCCGGCACCACCGAGCCGAGCACCTCGGCCGTCATCGCAAAAAAGTCATCACGGTTGCCGGCATCGCGGGTGGCCGATGTCGCAACCATCCGGACCCGCGAAACACCATGCACCACAAGAAGATCTGCGTACGCACTCAATGCTTCCCTGGTGCGTGCGATCGCATCAGGCGCGAGCTGACCCGTCGCATCCACGCCCTGGCCCAGCCGCACGATGCGCATCTCGCGGTGCACGTCACGCACCTGGCCGTTCTCGACGTCGGCGATCAGCAGTCGGATCGAATTCGTTCCGCAGTCGACGGCAGCAACTCGTGTCATACCCACTCTTCCCGCACCAGAATTCCGGCCATCCCAGGCTCCTGCGCCAAGATTGCCAACGCTTCGTCTCCGAACGGGTTGACGCCGCGCCCCTTGGCCAGGGAATGCGCGATCAGCACATGCAGGCATTTGACCCGGTCGGGCATTCCGCCGCCGGTGAACGTCGTGCCCATCGGTTCGATAGCGTCACGCTCGGCCAGGTAGTCCTCGTGCGCCCGGCGGTAAGCGGCGGCCAGCTCCGGGTCCAGCGCCAGCCGTTCGGTCATCTCCTTCATCAGCCCCGAGGACTCCAGGCGGCTCGCCGCCGCGGTCAGCGCAGGCAGCGTCAGGTAGTACAGGGTCGGAAAAGGTGTTCCGTCAGGGAGTTTCGGCGCCGTCTTCACCACAGCGGGGGTGCCGTTCGGACAGCGGTAGGCGATCTCGAGCACACCGCGGGGGACACGACCGAGCTGCTGGGCTACCGCGTCGAGATCGGCGGGATCAACCACCGGGCTGTCCCGGTGGGGGCGGATCCACCGGCGGTGCGGGTGGCGCCGGCTCGGGTGGCAACAGGACGGGAGCCGGCGCACCGTGCGGGTCGTCGGCGATGGTCTTCCACAGCGAGGTGTACCAGGGATCAGTGCTGACCGTGGCGGCGGGCTGATCCCCCGGCGTCGGGGGCAAGGCCTCCGACGGCGGCAGCTGCACCTGATACGGAATATCGCCGGGCATCACAAAACCCAGCCGCTCACGCGCCTGCGCGGCGATGAACACCGGATCGGCCAGCTTCACCTTCTGCTCTTCGAGTTCCGCGATCTGACTGCGCAGCGACGACTCGGTGGCCGCCAGCTGCTTCATCTCGGTGCGCTGGGCGAAAAAGGTCCGGACCGGTCCTGCGATCGTCAGCGTCAGGACGCAGACCACCGCCGCCAGGATCGCCGCCCGCCGCGCCGTGAAACCCAGCCGCTGTTCGGACTGCTGCTCGGCCTGTTCGGCGATGGCCGCCGAGATCGACTGTAAAACTGATTCAGTCGGCTCGACGTCGACCTCGTCGGGAGCCTCCGTCCCCGACGCAGCCGAAACATCTTTGCGCGGCTCCCGGCCGGTGACGGCCGACGGCTTGACCGCCTTTCGCGGTCGCCCCTTGGCCTCGCCGGCCCGGCCTGGTCGGGACGTCGGGGATCGTCGTTCCCGTTTCGCGTCAGACATCTAACGGATGAGGTTACTTTCCCTCGACTGCGAAGCGCGGGAAGGCGAGGTCACCTGCGTAGCGCGCGGCGTCGCCGAGCGCCTCTTCGATCCGCAGCAGCTGGTTGTACTTCGCGACGCGTTCGCTGCGGGCCGGGGCACCGGTCTTGATCTGGCCGCTGCCCACCGCCACCGCGAGATCGGCGATGGTGGTGTCCTCGGTCTCGCCGGAGCGGTGACTCATCATGGTGCGGTAGCCGCTGTTATGGGCCAGCGCGACCGCGTCGAGGGTTTCGGTCAGCGTGCCGATCTGGTTCACCTTCACCAGCAGGGCGTTGGCGGCGCCCTTCTCGATACCGTCCTCGAGGCGTTCGGGGTTGGTGACGAACAGGTCGTCGCCGACAATCTGGATCCGGTCACCGATAGCGGTGGTCAGCGAGACCCAGCCGTCCCAGTCGTCTTCGGACAGCGGATCCTCGATGGACACCAGCGGGTAGGTGTCGAGCAGTTCGGCATAGAACGCGGTCATCTGCTCGGCGGTCCGGGTCTGCTTCTCGAAGGCGTAACCCGTTCCCTCGGTGTAGAACTCGGTGGCCGCCACATCAAGTGCCAGCGCCACGTCAGCGCCGGGTTTGAAACCGGCCTGCTCGATGGCCGACAGGATCAGATCCAGCGCAGCCTTGGTGCCGGCGATATCGGGCGCGAAGCCACCCTCGTCGCCGAGGCCGGTGGACAGACCCTGCTTCTTCAACACGGATTTGAGCGAGTGGTACACCTCGGCACCCCAGCGCAGCGCTTCCTTGAAGGAGGGCGCACCGATGGGTGCGACCATGAACTCCTGGACGTCGACGCCGGTATCGGCGTGGGCGCCGCCGTTGACGATGTTCATCATCGGCACCGGCAGGATGTGGGCGTTCGGGCCACCGATGTAGCGGAACAGCGGCAGTCCCGCCGAATCCGCGGCGGCCTTCGCAACAGCCAGCGACACCCCGAGGATCGAGTTCGCGCCGAGCCGGGACTTGTCCGGGGTGCCATCGAGATCCAGCAGCGCCTGATCGACGAGGCGCTGGTCATCGGCGTTGAGCCCGATCACCGCAGGCGCGATCTCATCGAGAACCGCCTCCACGGCCTTCTCCACACCCTTGCCGCCGTAGCGAGCCGCGCCGTCGCGGAGCTCGACAGCCTCATGCTCGCCCGTGGACGCGCCGGAAGGGACCGCCGCCCGCGCGAACGTTCCGTCGATCAGCGCGACCTCGACCTCGACGGTCGGGTTGCCGCGGGAATCGAGGATCTCGCGTGCGCCTACCTGTTCGATGATGGGCACTGGCGTCTCCTTGCAGTTTTGGCGTGGGGCTGGAACAGCCATCAGCCTAGACGGGAACTACAGGGGGTGCCCGGCCGCATACGCGGTGGCCAGATCCCGCACCGTGCGCGCGTACTGGTCTGAATGGTTGTACGCCCGCAGCGCATTCATCCAGCCGCGCGGCGTCGCCAGATCCTTACCCCGCCAACACAGGTAGCCGGCGGCCGACAGTGCGGCATCGTCGATGTTGTCGGGGCTGATGACACCGTCGTTGTTGGCGTCGACGCCGTAGAGCTTCCACGTTTCGGGGATGAACTGCATGGGCCCCATCGCGCGATCCATATGGCTGTCGCCGTCCATCGCGCCGCCATCGGTATCGGGGATCAGCAGGTTGCCCGCGGTGCCGTCGAGGCGGACACCACGGATAGGCGGTGTCACGTCGCCGTTCGGCGCAATGGTCGCACCCCGGTACGTGCCGTGGTGGCTCTCGACCATTCCGATGCCCGCCAGCGTCGTCCAGGCGATATGACAGTTCGGGTTCTCCACCTCGGCCACTCGCGCTGCATAGGCGTAGGCCTCGAGTGCAGTCACCGGGATGCCGAGCGCAGGCGCCCGCTGTGCGGCCCAATCGTGCAGCTGATCGGCGGGGCGACCCTTGGCGTAGGTATCGACAGCGGGCACCGGATCACCCGCCGGGGGTGGCACACCTTCGGGAATGGGGATGCCGAGCTGCCACGAGCAACTTGAGGCCATGAGCAGGACCGTCGCCCCCACCACCGCGACGGCCCTGAGCCATCGCATCGGCAACACAGGACTCCCTACAACCCTCTTTGGTCGAAGACCATCGTCCCACGGGTTCGGATCAGGCCCGGTCAGGCGAGCCAGGACACCCCGCGAGATGAACCTGTACCGTGCGTGCGGACCCGCTGCTAAGGTGAGCCACACCTACCTATGGCTAGCCAATACTAGGTAGGCACATTTCGTAGCAAGGACAACACAATGACTGCCGTCGGGGACCTTCCGGTCACTCTCCTGGCCGCCGGTCCAAGCGTTTCATCGCAGCTGTTCGGCAGCGCGTTGATCGGTGTGCGCGAGGGTCTGGAGGCCGGGATCGTCGTCACGATTCTCGTGGCATTCCTGGTCAAATCCGACCGTCGGGACGCCCTCAAATGGGTGTGGTCCGGTGTTGCCGCAGCGGTTGCCATGACCATCGCGGTGTTCCTTGTCATCCAGTACGGGGAGAACACCATCTCCGGCCTCGCCGCGGAAGCCATCGCCGGTATCGCATCAGTGGTGGCCGTCGCGATCGTCACCTCGATGGTGCTCTGGATGAAAAAGGCGGCGGCCGGGCTGTCCGGCGAACTGCGCGGCGATATGGCGCGCGCTCTGGAAACCGGCGGCTGGGCCGTGGCGGCGCTGGCCTTTCTGGCGGTCGGGCGCGAAGGTGTCGAGACCGCACTGTTCATGGTCGGCTATGCCGAAGCTCAAACCGCCTGGCCCCTGATCGGTCTCATCGTCGGGGTGCTGATCGCGGTGGTGCTGGCCTACGGAATGTACGCCGGCGCGGTACGGATCGACCTGGCCAAATTCTTCAAATACACCGGTGCATTCCTGATCGTGGTGGCTGCCGGCATCCTCTCCTACGGCATCGGTGCCCTGCAGACGGTCGACTGGCTGCCCGGATTGTCCAACCGCGCGTTCGATATCAGCACGTGGTTCAACTGGTCGTCCTGGTACGGCGAAATCATCCAGGGCGTCTTCAACGTCACGCCCACTCCGACGGTGCTGCAGCTGATCTGCTGGCTGGCCTATCTCGTCGTCGTGCTCGCGCTGTTCCTGCGCCCATCCGGCGCCCCGGCGACAAAGGCCCCCGCGCCCACCGTCGCACCCTCCGATACCTCACACAATGAAAGGTCAACCACGTGAACCGCACCACCCCCGTCCTGGCCGCCTCCGCGGCACTGCTGGCAGGCGTCGCCCTGACCAGCTGTACCGCCAAGGAGTCCGCGACGCCCGCGACTGACGGCAAGGCGGCTCCCGCCGAGGTCACCGTCGCCGCGACCGACACCGAATGCACGCTGTCCGGTACCGAAGGGGCCACTGGCGCGAACACGTTCACCATCACCAACAACGGCAACAAGGTCACCGAGTTCTACGTCTACGACGAGGGCGACCGGGTGATGGGTGAGGTCGAGAACATCTCCCCCGGACTGTCGCGCAAGCTGATCGTCCAGCTCACCGAGCCAGGCACCTACACCACCGCCTGCAAGCCCGGCATGATCGGCGACGGTCTGCGCGGCGAGTACAAGGTCACCGGCGATGCCGTGCAGATCGACACCGAAGGCAAGTTCAAGGAAGCCTCCGACAGCTACAAGCGCTACGTGAACAGCCAGACCGAGGCACTGGTCACGGCCACCGAGGCATTCACCGCAGCGGTCAAATCCGGTGATATCGCCGCGGCCAAGGCCCAGTTCCCGATCGCCCGCACCTACTACGAGCGCATCGAGCCGGTGGCGGAGTCGTTCCCCGATGACCTCGATCCCCGCATCGACCTCCGCGAAGCCGACCTGGAGCCCGGCCAGAAATGGACCGGCTTCCACCGTCTGGAAAAGGATCTGTGGGTCAGCGGCCTGCAGCCCGATACCAACGCGATCGCCGACCAGCTGGTTGCCGATGTCAAAGAACTGAACGACGGCGTCAAGAAACCAGACTTCAGCGTCGACTCCACGCAGATCGCCGGCGGCGCCCAAGGCCTGCTCGACGAGATCGCGTCCAGCAAGATCAGCGGCGAAGAGGACATCTTCAGCCACACCGATCTGTGGGATTTCCAGGCCAACGTCGACGGTTCGCAGACCGCGGTCGCCTCGGTGCGGCCGATCCTCGACGAGCGCAACCCCGATCTGGGCAAGCGTGTCGATCAGCGCTTCGCCGATGTCGAGGCCGCGCTGGCCAAGTTCCGCGAGGGCGACGGCTTCGTGCTCTACGACAAGGTCACCGAGCCGCAGCGCAAGGGTCTGTCCGACGTCATCGACGCACTGTCCAAGGAAGTAAGCCAGGTCCAGGGTGTCATCGCACCTCAGTAATCCAGAAGGCTCGGTAGCGTCCACCCCCGCCGAACCGGTCAGCTCGTCGCGAGGCTTTTCACGACGCACGCTGATCGGTGCGGCCGGGGTGGGTGCGGCTATCGCTGGTACCGCCGGGGCTGCGTTCAGCGCCGGCCGGGCCACCGCAGCCGACAACACCCACGGGCAGCTGTTGCAGGGCCCGGTGCCGTTCCGCGGCGAGCGCCAAGCCGGCATCATCACCGAGGCGCAGGACCGCATGCAGTTCGCGACCTTCGATGTCACCACCGACTCCAAAGCGGAGTTGGTCGAGATGCTGCAGCAGTGGACCAATATGGCCGAGCGGATGACCGCCGGTGAAGAAGCCTTCGAAAAGGGCGCGGTCGGCCGCAATCCATATGCACCGCCATTGGATACCGGTGAGGCCCTTGGTCTTCCGGCCTCGCAGCTGACCCTGACCATCGGTTTCGGTCCCGACTTCTTCCTCAAGGACGGTAAGGATCGCTTCGGCATTGCCGGTCAGCGACCCGAACCGCTCAAACCGCTGCCGAAGTTCCCCAACGAGACGATGGACCCGGCGCGCAGCGGCGGCGATATCTGCATTCAGGCCTGCGCCAACGATCCGCAGGTCGCGGTGCACGCCATCCGCAACCTGGCGCGGGTGGCGTTCGGCACCGCATCGGTGCGGTACTCGCAGCTCGGTTTCGGCCGCACCTCGTCGACCACCAAGGATCAGAGCACACCGCGAAACCTGTTCGGGTTCAAGGACGGCACCAATAATCTCAAGGCCGACCAAACCGACATGCTCAATCAGCATGTCTGGGTGGCCGACGGGGACGGGCCGAACTGGCTGACCGGCGGCTCCTACCTGGTGACCCGGCGCATCCGGATGCGGATCGAGAATTGGGACCGCACCACCTTGCTCGAACAGGAGCGGGTGATCGGGCGGCAGAAGGGCAGCGGCGCGCCCAACGGTCTGACCCAGGAGTTCCAGGAACTCAACTTCGACCTGACCGACGATAAGAAGACCCCGCTGATCGATAAGGATGCGCACGTCCGATTGGCCTCACCGCAGCACCTCGGCGGTATTGAAATCCTGCGCCGCGGTTACAACTTCACCGACGGGTCGGACGGCTTCGGCCACCTCGACGCCGGATTGTTCTTCATCGCCTTCGTGCGTAATCCGGATACCTCGTTCATCCCGATGCAGCTCGAACTCTCCCGCCGCGACGCGCTCAACGAGTACATCACTCATACGGGCACAGCACTTTTCGCCATCCCGCCGGGTATCCGCGAGGGTGATACGTCGGCCTACTGGGGTTCTACCCTATTGGGCTGAGCTGTCGGGCTCTACAGGCCGAACGTTAGGCTGGACCGACGTTCGTGGACGAGCGTTAGGCTAGGACGACACTCGTCGCGCCAGCTTTTGCGCGACTAGCTGTCCAGATCGGGCTCTACGGCTTTGAGCTCACCGATGTCGATATCGTCGGCGACTTCGGTGGGCCAGGCGGCCCGCCATTCGTCGGCGCTGATCGCGGCGGCCGACGCCCCGTCGATCTCGGCTCGCCGCTGCCCGGCCACGGTCTTCTCCGCGGCCCGCACATCATCCATGAACGCCAAAACCTCTGAGCGCAGAGTATTTTCGGCATCGATATCGGCCCCGACGCTGACCGTGAGCATGCTGGAGGGAATCAACTCCGCCGGTAACCCGGCCTGCTGCGCACGCGCAATCACCTTCTGGGCGAGCGCGAGGGCGGGCTGTCCGGTCGGCACGTTGTCCATCGCCGAATCACGCGTCGTCTCAAGGGCTTTGCGCTCCTCCCATTGCGCAAGTTGTTCGTCCAGCGAAACTGTCTCGCCGCCGAGGACCGCAGGGGCGCGGTTGGCCAGTTTACGCACCAGTGCGTCGGCGACATCGTCGATACTGAACGCGTTGGCGGGGGCGTCTTCGGCGATGCGGGCGTGGAACAGCACCTGCAGCAGCACGTCGCCGAGCTCGTCGCGCAGCTCATCGGCGTCGCCGCTGCGAACGGCGTCGAACAATTCGTAGGTTTCCTCAAGCAGGTAGCGCCGCAACGAATCATGGGTCTGCTCGCTTTCCCACGGGCCCGTGGAGCGCAGCGTGTCCATGATCGCCACGGCATCGACCAGCCGCTCACCGGGTTGCGGTGCGGGCACTGCGATCACTCGCTCGCCAGCGGCCACTCGAGCCACCACAGCGGGATGACCGGGATCTGACGACAACAACACCGGCGCCAGATCCGCTGTGGCCCCGGATAACACCGGTCGTGCCGACGGCAACGACCACGGCACCTTTACCGGCAACTCCTCGGTGTACTGCACCTCGCCGTTGAGCAGTTCGATCGCCTCGACGGGAACCAGGGTGGGACGACGCGGGTCGACCAGGATGACGGTCACGTGTCCTGCCCGGTACTGCGGCCGGCGATGTCAACGGCGCCTTGTGGTTTCCCGTCCAACGCGATGAGCAGGTCGGCCACCCACTGCGCCAGCTCGAGGTCGCGGATGCGTGGGGACCCGATCGCCTTGCCTTCCCGCGGGATCGGCACCTGAATGGTGGAGGTGGTGGCCCGGTACTGCGCGCCGGGGAACATCCGGTTCAGGCGCAGCTGCCCGGAGTCCTGCAGCGTCAGTGGCGACAACCGCAATGTCGACGGCTGGCCGGCGGCGCCGGTCGCCGATACCTCGGTCACCCCATAACTGCGGCACAGCAGTCGCAACCGGGCCACGGCGAGCAGCCGCAAAGCCGGCTCGGGCAGCGGCCCGTACCGGTCGATCAGCTCCTCGATGACGGCGGTGATCGCGTCCACATCATCAGCGGCGGCCAGGCGGCGGTAACCCTCCAAACGCAGCCGGTCGCTGGCGATGTATTCCGGCGGCAGGTGGGCATCGATCGGCAGATCGATCCTGACGTCCTTGGGTTCTTCTGCGCTGGTGACGGTTTCGCCGTCGGCGGCCGCGCGGTATGCCTCGACGGCCTCACCGACCAGCCGCACATACAGGTCGAAACCCACCCCGGCGACGTGACCGGACTGCTCGACACCCAGCACGTTGCCCGCGCCACGGATCTCCAGATCCTTCATCGCCACGGCCATCCCGGCGCCCAGTTCGTTGTTCTGGGCGATGGTGGACAGCCGGTCATAGGCCGTCTCGGTCAGCGGAACGTCAGGCGGGTAAAGGAAATACGCGTACCCGCGTTCCCGACTTCGACCGACCCGGCCCCGCAGCTGGTGCAGCTGCGACAGCCCGAACGTATCGGCGCGTTCCACGATCAGCGTGTTGGCATTGGAGATGTCCAGGCCGGTCTCGACGATCGTGGTGCAGACCAGGATGTCGTATTCGCGGTTCCAGAACCCTTCGACGGTGCGCTCCAACCGCTCCTCGGGCATCTGCCCGTGGGCGACGACCACACGGGCTTCGGGCACCATATCCCGCACCCGCGCGGCGGCGTTATCGATGGAACTGACCCGGTTGTGGATGTAGAACGCCTGGCCGTCGCGCAGCAGCTCGCGGCGCAGCGCGGCCGCGACCTGCTTGTTGTCGTGCGGGCCGACATAGGTCAGTACCGGGTAACGCTCCTCGGGCGGGGTCAGGATCGTCGACATCTCCCGGATGCCGGCCAGGCTCATCTCCAGGGTGCGCGGGATCGGGGTGGCGCTCATCGTCAACACGTCGACGTGGGTGCGCAGGCTTTTGATGTGTTCCTTGTGCTCGACGCCGAACCGCTGTTCCTCGTCGACGATCACCAGGCCGAGGTCCTTCCACCGCGCGCTGGTCTGCAGCAGCCGGTGGGTGCCGATCACGATGTCGACCGACCCGTCGGCCATGCCCTCGAGAGCCTTGCGGGATTCGGCAGGATCGGTGAAGCGGGACAACCCCTTTACCGTCACCGGGAAGCCGGTCATGCGGGCGGAGAACGTCTGCAGGTGCTGGTCGGCCAGCAGGGTGGTCGGCACCAGCACCGCGACCTGCTTGCCATCCTGCACCGCCTTGAACGCTGCCCGCACCGCGATCTCGGTCTTGCCGTAGCCGACGTCACCACAGATCACCCGGTCCATCGGAACCGGTTTCTGCATATCGGATTTGACCTCGGTGATGGCCGTGAGCTGGTCGATGGTCTCGGTGAAACCGAACGCGTCTTCCATCTCGGCCTGCCACGGGGTATCCGGCCCGAAGGCGTAGCCGGGTGCGGCCTGGCGCTTGGCGTACAGCGCGACCAGTTCTCCGGCGATCTCGCGAACAGCCTTGCGCGCCTTGGTCTTTGTATTCGTCCAGTCGCTGCCGCCGAGCTTGCTCAGACCGGGTGCCTGTCCGCCGACATAGCGCGACAGCTGGTCCAGGGAGTCCATCGGCACGAACAGCTTGTCGGACCCACCGCCCCGCTTGGACGATGCGTACTCCAGCACCAGGTATTCCCGGCGGGCGCCGCCGACGGTGCGCTCCGTCATCTCGACGAACTTGCCGATACCGTGCTGGTCGTGCACCACCAGGTCGCCCGCGGCCAGGGCCAGAGGGTCGACGGTGTTGCGGCGTTTGGCGGCCAGCCGCTTTCCTTCGGTGGCAGCCACCCGGTTACCGGTGATATCGGTCTCGGTGATCACCACCAGGTTCGCGCCGGGTAGCACCACCCCGTCGTGCAGCGGGCCCTTCAGCACGCCGACGACTCCCGGTTTGAGCGGGTCGCCGGGCTCCAAACATGTTGCGGGCGTGTCAGCTTCGCCCAGCTGCTCGACGACCCGGTGCGCGGTGCCGGTGCCGGGGGCGACGACCGCGGCGTAGCCACCGGTCGCGACGTGCGCGCGCAGCATCGCGAAGAGGGTCTCGATCCCGTCGACCCCCTTGGGGCCCCGAACCGACGGCGCGGCCTGGATGTCGAGCTCCACGGCGGATCCGTCGGCCAACGGGCTCAGCGTCCACCACGGGTGACCACCGGCCCTAGCACCGGCGCGCACCTCGCCCAGTTCGCGGAATCCGGAACCGCCGAGCTGTTCGACGTCGATGGGTGCGTCGCCGCCGACCGCCGCCACCGACCACGACGCCTCGAGGAACTCCCGGCCGGTCTTGATCAGATCGGCACCGCGGGTGCGCACCTTCTCGGGATCGCACACCAACACCGGGGTGCCCGGCGCCAGCTGATCGGTCAGCAGTGCCAGATCGTCGGGCCGCAGCACCGGCAGCAGCGCTTCCATCCCGTCGACGGGAATGCCCTCGGCGAGTTTGGCCAGCATCTCCCCCACCGTGCCGGTGACGTGATGTTCGGCGACCGGATGATCGGTCAACAGCGCCGCTGCCCTGGCCCGCACCTCTGGGGTCAGCAGCAGCTCGCGGCAGGCCACCGCGATCACGGTGTCGACGGGGATCTCGGGGATCGAGCGCTGATCGGCGACGGAGAACATCCGCATCTCGCTGACCTCGTCGCCCCAGAACTCGATCCGGACCGGATGCTCGGCGGTCGGCGCGAAGATATCGAGGATGCCGCCGCGCACCGCGAACTCGCCGCGCTTGCCGACCATGTCCACCCGGGTATAGGCCAGCTCGACCAGGCGCTCGATGGTCTCGTCGAAACCCATCTCAGCGCCGAGGCGAAACGTCACCGGCTCGACCTTGGCCACATCGGGCGTCATCGGCTGCAGCAACGACCGCGCCGTGGTGACCACCACCCGCAGTGGCGGGCCCAGGCGCTCGTCGTCGGGGTGGGAGAGCCTGCGCAGCAGCATCAACCGGGCGCCGACGGTGTCCACCCCCGGCGACAGCCGCTCATGGGGCAGCGTCTCCCACGACGGGAACATCGCGACCGCGTCACCGAACACACCGCGCAGCTCGGCGGTGAGGTCGTCGGCCTCGCGGCCGGTGGCCGTGACCACCAGCAGCGGGCCCTGCTGGGCGAGCGCGGCGGCGACGAACACCTTGGCACTCGGCGGTCCGACCAACGCCATTTCGGCGGGCGCTTCCGCGGCGCGTTCGATCAGATCGGTAAAGGTCGGAGCGGTGAGCGCCAACTCGACGAGCCCCGCGATCGGGGTCTGGACATGGGTCTGCCCCGGTGCGGTCATGATGCGTCCCAGTCTAATGCGAGACCGCGACGCCACGAATCGGGTCGAAATCTGGTGGCTGCGCTGCCGAGTCAGAACTCAGCGTGAAATTCTCGCCGAATTCTCGCGCTGAGTTCTGACTCGATGCAAAAAGACCTATTCGTCCTGCAGGTGCGGGTCCGCCTCCAGATGGGTCAGACCGTTCCACATCAGGTTGACCAGGTGCGCGGCCACGACTTCCTTCTTGGGTTCCCGGGTGTCGAGCCACCACTGCGCCGTCATCGATACCGAGCCGACCAGCGCCTGGGCATACAGCGGCGCCAGATCCGGGTCGAGCCCGCGGCGGGCAAAATCACCGGCCAGGATCGAGGCGACCTGGCTGACGGCGTCGTTGAGCAGGCTCGAATAAGTCCCCGAGCTGATCGATGCGGGCGAGTCCCTGATCATGATCCGGAAACCGTCGGTGCGCTCCTCGACATAGGTCAGCAGCGCCAGCGCCACCCGCTCGACGCGGACGATCGAGCGGTTCATCGTCAACGAAGACGTGATCCCGTCGAGCAGGGCCGACATCTCACGGTCGACGACCACGGCGTACAGGCCTTCCTTACCGCCGAAATGCTCGTAGACCACCGGCTTGGAGACATTGGCCCGCTGCGCTATCTCCTCGATCGACGTCGCGTCATAGCCTCGTTCGGCGAACAACGCGCGTGCGATGTCGATGAGTTGGTGCCTGCGCTCGCTGCCAGTCATCCTGGCTCTGGGCGCACGCACCTCTTTTTCGGGAGCTGCCACGGGGGCAACCCTATCCGGGTGCACTAGACTCCGTGCCGCGATAGTCCGTCGTGGTGTAATCGGCAGCACTTCTGATTTTGGTTCAGATAGTTCAGGTTCGAGTCCTGGCGACGGAGCAAGCAAGCGAGGGACGAGCGAGCCTTGCGACTTGAGGCACGGAGCGACATGACAACACAAGGTGAATCCGCCGTCCTGGTGCTGGCCGCAGGTGCAGGCACCCGCATGAGATCGGATATTCCGAAGATCCTGCATCCGCTGGCGGGGCGCAGCATGCTGGCACATTCGCTGACCGCCGTGGTGAAGGTGGCGCCCCAGCATCTGGTCGTGGTGGTCGGAAAGAACCGCGACCTGATCGCTCCCGCAGTGACCGAGCTGGCCGACAAACTCGGCCGCACCATCGATATCGCGGTCCAGGATCAACAGCTGGGCACCGGCCACGCTGTGCTGTGCGGGCTGACCGCGCTGCCTGCGGACTTCGGCGGCGTCGTGGTCGTCGCCTCGGGTGACGTCCCAATGCTCGATACCGAGACGCTGGCCGAGCTGATCTCCACCCACAGCTCCGAACCCGCCGCCGTCACCGTCCTGACCACCACACTGCCCGACCCGACCGGGTACGGCCGGATCCTGCGGACCCAGGACGGCGAGGTCATCTCGATCGTCGAGCAGGCCGACGCCACCACGTCCCAGCGGGCGATCCGTGAGGTCAACGCCGGCGTCTACGCCTTTGATATCGCCGCGCTGCGTTCGGCGCTGAACCGGCTGCGCTCCGATAACGCCCAGCAGGAGCTGTACCTGACCGATGTGATCTCGATCGTGCGCCAGGACGGCCAGATCGTGCACGCCAAACATGTCGATGATCACGCGTTGGTGGCCGGGGTCAACGATCGCGTCCAACTGTCCGAACTCGGTGCCGAACTCAACCGCCGCATCGTCGCGAGCCATCAGCGCAGCGGCGTCACCGTCATCGACCCCGCATCGACGTGGATCGACATCGACGTCACCATCGGCCAGGACACCGTCATCCATCCCGGCACCCAGTTATTGGGGGCCACCCGCGTCGGCGCGCGCTGCACCGTCGGGCCCGACACCACCCTGGACGACGTCGTCGTCGGGGACCGCGCATCGGTCATCCGCACGCACGGCACGTCCTCGACGATCGGCGACGGTGCCACCGTGGGCCCGTTCACCTATCTGCGGCCGGGGACCTCGTTGGGACCCGACGGAAAACTGGGTGCGTTCGTCGAAACCAAGAACGCGACCATCGGCACCGGTACCAAAGTGCCGCACCTGACCTATGTCGGCGACGCCGATATCGGCGAGCACAGCAATATCGGCGCCTCGAGCGTGTTCGTCAACTACGACGGCGAGACCAAGAACCGCACCACCGTCGGCTCCCATGTCCGGACCGGATCCGACACGATGTTCATCGCGCCGGTCACCGTCGGCGACGGCGCGTACACCGGCGCGGGCACCGTGCTGCGGGAAGATGTGCCGCCCGGCGCGCTCGCTGTCTCGGCAGGTCCGCAACGCAATATCGAGGGTTGGGTGGCGCGTAAACGGCCCGGCAGTGCCGCTGCCGACGCGGCGCGCAAGGCTACTGAAGCCGAGGATCCGACCGACTGAAAAGACGCCAGGAGTTGGCATTCTGGTAACCCGCGGACGGACACGCCGAAACGCTCCGTACCATTGGCCCGTATCGATCCCCCACCTGCGAGGGCGGCATTCCCGTGAGCCACGACTGGACCGACAACCGCAAGAACCTGATGCTCTTCTCGGGTCGCGCGCACCCTGAGCTGGCCGAACAGGTGGCCAAAGAACTCGACGTACACGTCACCGCACAGACCGCCCGCGATTTCGCCAACGGCGAGATCTTCGTCCGGTTCGACGAGTCGGTACGCGGCAGCGACGCGTTCGTCCTGCAGAGCAACCCAGCGCCACTGAATCACTGGCTGATGGAACAGCTGCTGATGATCGATGCCCTCAAGCGCGGTAGCGCCAAGCGCATCACCGCGATCCTGCCGTTCTATCCGTATGCCCGCCAGGACAAGAAGCATCGCGGCCGCGAGCCCATCTCGGCGCGACTGGTCGCCGACCTGCTCAAGACCGCGGGCGCCGACCGCATCGTGTCGGTGGACCTGCACACCGACCAGATCCAGGGTTTCTTCGACGGCCCCGTCGACCACATGCGCGCGCAGCCACTGCTGTGCGGTTACATCGCCGATAACTACGGCGACGGTGACCTGGTGGTGGTCTCCCCTGACTCCGGCCGGGTGCGCGTGGCAGAGAAATGGGCCGATTCACTCGGCGGCGTCCCGCTGGCCTTCATCCACAAGACCCGCGACCCGCTGGTGCCCAACCAGGTCAAATCCAACCGCGTGGTCGGCGATGTCCGCGGTAAGACCTGCATCCTCACCGACGACATGATCGACACCGGTGGCACCATCGCCGGCGCCGTGAAGCTGCTGCGCGAAGACGGCGCCAAGGATGTCATCATCGCCGCCACCCACGGCGTGCTGTCGGAGCCCGCCGCACAGCGCCTCAGCGACTGCGGTGCGCGTGAGGTGATCGTCACCAACACCCTGCCGATCGAGGAAGAGAAGCGGTTCCCGACGCTCACCGTGTTGTCCATCGCTCCCCTGCTGGCCAGCACCATCCGCGCGGTGTTCGAGAATGGTTCGGTGACTGGGCTTTTCGACGGGATGGCCTGAGTGTCGCAGGCGGTTATCTATCACAACCCCAGGTGCTCGACATCCCGCAAAACCCTGGATCTGTTGCGCGACAACGGTATCGAACCGACCGTCGTGCAGTATCTCAAAACACCGCCGTCGCGTGCCGAGCTCGCGACGATGATCGCCGATGCCGGTATCGAGGTCCGCACCGCGGTGCGTAAACGCGAAACGCTCTATGGCGAACTGAACCTGGCGCAGGCCTCTGACGACGAACTGCTCGACGCCATGGCCGCCAACCCCATCCTGATCGAGCGGCCCTTCGTCGTCACCGGCAAGGGCACGCGACTGGCCCGCCCGATCGAGTCGGTCCGCGAGATTCTGTGACGGCCGGCCGCTCCGCGGCTGCCAGCGCGGTGGCCGTTGTCGTCGCGCTGGTCACCCTGACTGCGTGTGGCTCGAAAACGCCTGACTACCAGTCGATCTGGAGTACCAGCGCCACATCGGCGCCGGCCACGACGACCAGCACTGAAAAGCCGATACCGTTTTCGGACTACCTGGAACGCCACGGCGTGCGCGGCGAGCCGATCGCGACCGACAAACTGACCGGTATCACCGTGACGATGCCGCACCCCAAGGGCTGGCAGCGCTACACCGACCCCAGCTCAGCCCCAGGGACCGAGGTCATCGCCAGGAACAACACCTACCCGACGGCGACCCTGGTGGTGTTCAAGGTGCACGGCGATTTCGATGTGGCCGACGCGATCAAACACGCCAATGCCGACGCCGAAATGTCGACGAAATTCACCAAGCTCAACGAATCCCTCGCCGACTTCGGCGGCTTCCCGTCGGCGATGATCGAGGGCAGCTACGACAACGCCAAGGGCGACCGCCTGCACAGCTACAACCGCATCGTCATCCCGGTGACGCCGGCACCCGCGTTTGAGCGGTACCTGGTTCAGCTGACGGTGACCAGCCTGGCCGATCAGGCCGTCGCCGACTCCGATGACATCCAGGCCATCATCGACGGGTTCAAGGTCACCGTCCCCTGACCCATCGTTTTTCCCGCGAGCAGACGTAAAGGGGTACTTCGGCTCGGCGTGTTGAGGGCACTATGCGTCTGCTCGCGGGAAAAAACTAGGGTGGCTGCCATGAGCGACTGGACCGCCGCAGACCTGCCCTCGTTCGCCGGCCGCACGGTGATCGTCACCGGCGCCAACAGCGGCCTGGGCAAAATCACCGCCACCGAACTGGCCAGGGTGGGGGCCACGGTCATCTTGGCGGTCCGCAATACCGCCAAGGGCGACGCCGCAGCCGCCGAGATGGCCGGTTTCGCAGCGGGGCGGGTGCAGGTGCGCAGGCTCGACCTGCAGGACCTCGCGTCGGTGCGGGAGTTCGCCGACGGTATTGAGCAGGTCGACGTGCTGGTCAACAACGCGGGCATCATGGCCGTGCCGCACGCGCAGACCAAGGACGGTTTCGAAAGCCAGATCGGCACCAATCACCTCGGTCACTTCGCGCTGACCAACCAGCTGCTGCCGAAGCTGACCGACCGGGTGGTGACGGTGTCGTCGATGATGCACCTGATCGGTTACCTCAGCCTCAAGGATCTGAACTGGAAGTCCAGGCCGTACTTCGCCTGGCCCGCGTATGGCCAGTCGAAGTTGGCGAACCTGCTGTGCACCAGCGAATTGCAGCGCCGCCTGGACCGGGCCGGTTCACCGCTGAAGGCCCACGCCGCACATCCGGGCTATTCCAGCACCAACCTGCAAGGTCAGACCGGTAACCAGTTGGGCACCAAGGTCTGGTTGGCTGCCAACCGCCTGGTGGGCTCCGAAGCCGAATACGGAGCCCGTCACACGCTCTACGCCGTCGCCGAGGATCTGCCCGGCAACAGCTTCGTCGGCCCGCGGTTCCTTATGCGGGGCCCGACCGGGCGCGTCGGGCGCAGCCCGCTGGCCAGTAATGCGACGTCGGCGGCAGGGCTCTGGCAGCTCTCCGAGCAGCTCACGGGCACCGTTTTCCCTTTTTGAGC
The DNA here is from genome assembly GCF_965229105.1 of Mycobacterium sp. Classification (GTDB taxonomy): domain Bacteria; phylum Actinomycetota; class Actinomycetes; order Mycobacteriales; family Mycobacteriaceae; genus Mycobacterium. The sequence goes on along the minus strand of NZ_OZ245858.1, from coordinate 1,846,666 downwards.
CTCCATGCGTTAGCCTTGCCGAGCGTCACGGCGAGGGTGGTTCGACCACCGTTATCGACGGAGATCCCGCATTCTTCTGCGGTTGTCTGCTCTGGCTGTGCCTCGAACCCACGTTTCGAACCAACGTTTCGAACGACACGGACCGCCAGATACAAGGAGCAACACCATGGCCAAGACAGCTGCTCACGCAGAAAACAACCTGACCGCAGCGGTGCGGACCAAGACCGGCAAGGGTGCTTCGCGCCAGGCCCGTCGCGACGGCAAGGTTCCCGCCGTGCTCTACGGCCACGGCACCGATCCGCAGCACCTTGAGCTGCCTGCCCGCGAGTTCGCCGCCGTGCTGCGTAACTTCGGCACCAACGCCGTTCTGACGCTCGACATCGACGGCACCGAGGCGCTGGCGCTGCCCAAGTCGATCGAGGTGCACCCGATCCGCCGCTCGATCACCCACGTCGACCTGATCATCGTCCGTCGCGGCGAGAAGGTCACTGTCGAGGTCAACGTCGTCGTCGAAGGCGATGCCGGCCCCGACACCCTGGTCAACCAGGAATCCAACACCATCGAGATCGAGTCCGACGCCATGTCGATCCCCGAGCAGCTCACGCTCTCGGTCGAGGGCATCCCCGCGGGTACACAGTTCACCGCTGCGCAGGTTCCGCTGCCCGACGGCGTCACCCTGATCTCGGATCCCGAACTGCTGGTCGTCAACGTCATTCCGGCCCCGACCGCCGATGACCTTGAGGCCGAGGGTGCCGGCGAGGCCACCGACGCGCCTGCCGCCGAGGCTTCCGGCGACGCGGCCGAGGGCGAGGGCGAATCCGCTTCCGAGTAATCGGCTGGCGACGGGAAGCGACCGACGTGGCCGATCCCCTTCTGGTGGTCGGTCTTGGCAACCCGGGACCGAACTACGCGAAAACCCGACACAACGTCGGGTTCATGGTCGCCGATATTCTGGCCGACCGGATGGGCTCGAAGTTCAAGGTGCACAAACGTTCTGGCGCCGAGGTGGCTACCGGCCACCTCGGCGGCCGGTCCGTGGTGCTGGCCAAACCGCGGGTCTACATGAACGAATCCGGGCGTCAGGTCGGCCCGTTGGCGAACTTCTACTCGATTACGCCTGGCGATGTGATCGTGGTGCACGACGAGCTCGATATCGAGTTCGGCCGCATCCGACTCAAACTCGGCGGCGGCGAGGGCGGCCACAACGGGTTGCGCTCCGTGGCATCGGCATTGGGCACCAAGGATTTTCAACGGGTGCGGATCGGGATCGGACGTCCGCCAGGGCGTAAGGACCCGGCGGCGTACGTGCTGGAGGCATTCAATACCACCGAGCGCGCCGAGCTACCGACGATCTGCGAGCAGGCCGCCGATGCCACCGAACTGCTGGTGCAGGTAGGCCTGGAGCCCGCCCAGAACACCGTGCACGCCTGGTAATTACCGCCCCCGGATACCGCTGTCGACCACTTTGACGGGTTTGTGCGGGTACCGCTTCTCGGCGAATGCCTTGGCCTTGGAGTTCGGTAACACGTAGAGCGTTTCCTTCTTCTCCTGCAACGGTTTCAGCACCAGATCCATGAAACCCTTCCGGTCATCGAGGTACGGCTCGATGACGTCCTCACCGGCCGGGCAGACCGCCAGGCAGTATGCCGCCTTGTAGTTGGCCTTGAACGACAGGCTCTGCCACATCGACGCATTCTCCGAATCGGTCACCCGCGACCGGAAATCGGCCGCATCGGAACTGTCCGCGATCGTCTGCGCCCAATCGGTGAACCCGCCCATGAATTCGCGGTAGTTGTGCACCGAACACGCGACGAAATCGAAGTCGCCGTCCTTGCCGATGGCGCCGACGGGGCAGGCGGCGACACATAACTTACATTCCAGACACGGCGAGTAGTCCAGTGGTGCACCGTAACTGGAGATCTCGGCATCCACCAGTACGGTCGCCAGCAGGATGAAGTTGCCGAACTTCGGGTGGATGACATTGCGATGGATGCCCATCACGCCCAGCCCGGCCGCAACGGCCACCGGCTTATGCGCCACCACCCAGATCCGGCCCGGGAAGTTGTCCATCTCCATCGGAAACGTTGCCGACGGATTCAGCGCGCGATGCCCCAGGTCCTGCAAGGTCCGGGTAATCCGATGTGCCGCTTCGTTGATGATCTCGCCGGTCCGGTGAAATTCCTGATTGGCGACACTGCGCGCTGTCGAGCGCACGTTGTCCCGGTTCATCCGCACCACCAGCGCGATGTAACTCTTGGCGCCGGGCAGGCCGGTGTTGACATGCTCAACCTCAGAGGCAAGCGCCGGATCATCGACGCTGGCGAACGCCACATCGTCGGCGCCCGCGGCCAGGCAGATCTCCCGCAGCCAGTCGGCGTCGATGACGGTCGGCGTCGGCGTCGCATCTCGACTACGCACCTTCTGCACCGTCGGATGATTGGCGAGCTTGGGCGGCAGAGGCGGCCGGGAGTCCATTCTGAGTATTGTAGACCATACTCAGCATGGACCGTCTGAGTCGCGTAAAGAAAGCGCCGAGGCCATGTACGCACAGGCCGAAGGGGCGTACATGTTGAAGGTATGGAGCACACGCGACGGCTCCGCTCGATCGGCAGCGGACGCACTTGGGGATCATTCGATATCTATCCCAGCCGCTATGGCATCACCAGGTATCGGCTGGTGATGTTCCCGCCGGGCATATCGTCCGACGAACGCCGACTGTTGAGGGCCTGGCGCACCTGGCCGGTGTGGGGGTCGCTACTGTTTCTGGCTTCGCAGCTGTGGCTGACGCACGCTATGGCAGCGAGGTGGGCGCTGGCGATATCGGCCACGATCTGGTTGCTCTCCGGCGCCGTCGCCTTCGCCTTCTCTGCCCAAACACGGTCCAGGGTGCGGTGTTTGAACGGTATTGCGGTGACAGGGCCGTATGACGACGACACCGTCAACCAACTGGCGGCGGTGCGCGCGTTGGCCACCACCCTGCTGGCGGCTGACGCCCGACGCGACGAAGGCGTGCTCAGTGAGCTCGACCACGAGGCGATCTGCTGGCAGTCATATCAGCAGATCGGGCAACTCACTGCCGGGCCAACCGCCCGACTCTAGGTAACCAGCGCAACCGAATTGGCTCGACGCAGCTTGCCCGACGGTGTCTTCGGGATGGTGCCGGGCCCGAGCACGACGACGTTGCGCGGCCGGACATCGACCTCGGCGACGACCTCGTGCGCGACCTGGTGCTCGATCCGGCGAACCTCGACCGGATCCTTGAAGTTGTTCGATTCCACGGCGACGGCGAACGTCTCTCGTGAGTGCCCGGCATCGAGACGCACGGCAACGGCGCAGCCGGGGCGGACGCCTTCGACTCGGCCCGCTGCGCGTTCGATATCGGTCGGATAGATGTTGCGGCCGGCCATGATGATGACGTCCTTGACGCGGCCACACACCACGACGTGACCAGCCTCGGTCAGGTAGCCCAGATCACCGGTGTCATACCAGCCGTGCTCGTCCTGGGCCGGGATGAAACCGCCCATCGTCAGGTAGCCGGGGGTCAGCGACTCACCGCGTAACTCGATGACACCGACGCCGCGGGCAGGCATCACATTGCCGTGCTCGTCGACGATGCGGGCCTCGAGGTCGGTCAGCAGCGGGCCGAGCGTGGCCAGGCGGCGGGTATTGCCCTTCGAGGACGGCACCGCTTGGCGCAGCGCGGCCAGCAGGTCCGCATCGACCTCGTCGACGACCAGGCCGGCATTGCACTCGGAGAACGACACGGCCAGCGTGGTCTCCGCCATGCCGTAGGCGGGCAGGATGGCCGAGGATTTCAAGCCGAACGGCTTGCCCGCGTCGAGCAGGTCCTCGACGTCGGCGGGTTCGACGGGCTCGGCGCCGGACAGGGCGAAACGCAGGGTCGACAGATCGAAATCACCGGGTTTGGCTTGGCGACGCAACCGCTTGGCCAACAGCGCGTAGGCGAAGTTCGGCGCCGCGGTCATCGTGCCCTTGTACTTGTCGATGAGCTTGGCCCACAGCAGGGTGTCGCGCAGGAAGTCCATCGGCGTGACCTTGACCAGCTCCGCCCCGAAGTACATCGGGATGGTCAGGAAGCCGACCATGCCCATATCGTGGAAGCACGGCAGCCAGCTGACCATGACATCCCGGTCGACCTCGTACTCCGCACCGATGAACATCGCCTCGGCGTTGGAATGGATGTTGCGGTGGGTGATCTGGACCGCTTTGGGTGATCCAGTGGATCCGGACGTCAGCTGCATCAGAGCGAGATCGTCTTCCCCGGTTTCCACCGGGTCGATCGGCTCGGCGGCCATCAGGTCCTCGATGACGAGGACTTTGATGCCCTTCTCCTCCAGGACCGGCGCGGCCACCAGGAACGGGTCGGAGATGACGACGGCTTTCGCCTCGATCATGTCGATGACGTGCATGGTGTCCTCGGCCCACATCACCAGGTCGGTGCGCGGCGTCGGCTGGTGCAGCATCGTCAGGCTGGCGCCCCGCATCCACAGCGCCTGTGCCGTCGGGGCGATCTCCACGGGGGCACCCGCGAGAACACCGACAGCGTCGCCGGGGCCAACGCCTGCGGCGGCCAGACCGCCCGCGACGCGCCGGGCGCGCTCGTGCACTTGCGCCCAGGTGTGCCGGACCGGCTCGGCCGGCTCGCCGGTCACCATGCCCTTCGTACTGTTCCTGGCGTTGTAGTACATCTTGTCGGTAAATCGGCTCACGAGGACCTCCTCGGCTTTCGGAGCGGTGACGACATTGGCAACACCCAAGAACCCATGCTGCGCCCCGCGGTGGTCGCACCCGCGGAGGCGCGCGCACACAATTGAGCTGCGGTTAGGTCTCGGATTGGACGTCTTGGACGGACTGGTGAGCGACGCGTCGACGCCACACTGTCGGCCCCACCGTAGATTCCGGCGGGTGCCCAGTCTGGGTCGATTGACTTACCGTTACTCGTCACCGCGGATCATCTTAAACTCCTCTTAAGTAACTGCCAAACTTTAGCGGAGTTTTCAGCGGTCGCGCCCGCTATGACACCGGCGCAGGAACCACCCTGGCGCCGTGCACCGGCCCGCTGGCGACCCGAACGGTCCGGCACACACCGGCCCCGGCCAGTTCGGTGCCCACGTCGACCGCAGACGATGCCGATGAGCACAGGAACGCGCACGTCGGCCCCGAACCCGACACGATGCCTGCCAGCGCACCGGCCTCGACGCCCGCACGCAGCGTGCGCCGCAGCTCGGGATCGATGGATAACGCTGCCGGCTGCAGTTCGTTGCCCAGCAGCGGCGCCAGCTGCCTGGGGTCGCCCGCGGCGAGTGCGGCCAGGACGGGCTCGGCAGTGTCGACCCGGGGCGGTTCACCGACCGCACGGAGCCGGTCGATCTCGGCGAATACCGCCGGCGTCGACAACCCCTTGCGCCCAAATGCCAGTACCCAGTGGAAGGTGTTCCTGGCCAGCACGGTGGCCAGCTCTTCACCGCGCCCGGTGCCCAGCGCGGTACCGCCGTGTAACGCAAACGGCACGTCGCTGCCCAGGCGTGCGGCCAGGGTGTGCAGATCGCGGCGGGGCACGCCGGTCTCCCACAATGCGTTCATGGCCACCAGGACGGCGGCCGCGTCCGCGCTGCCGCCTGCCATCCCACCAGCGACCGGGATCGCCTTCTCGATGGTGATGGACACCTCAGGAGTCCGGCCGACGTGCTCGGCCAGCAGTTCGGCTGCCTGCCACGCCAGGTTGCGCTCGTCGAGCGGCAACTGCTCGGCACCCTCGCCGATGACGTCGAGCGACAGCACGTCCGCGGTGCGCACGGTGATCTCGTCGAACAGTGAGACGGCGTGAAACACCGTGGTCAGTTCGTGATAGCCGTCATCGCGGGTATCCCCCACCGCGAGGTAGAGGTTGACTTTGCCCGGCACACGCACCGATACCGATCCTGTTGGCACCCAGTCAGCGGCGGTGCTCCCGTCCGATGCGGTCACCGCACGAGACTATCGGGGGACCAACCAAAGAACAGGTAACTAGTCTGACAAGGTGCCAGGTTCTGGTGGGCGGGTCGATATGGACGTCGACGGCTACACGGTCGACGACGAGCTCGGACACGGTGGCAGCGCCACGGTGTTCCTGGCTCACGCTGACGGTAAAGCCGACCCCGTCGCGCTGAAAATTTTGGGTGCGGATCGACGAAACCCCCTCGAGCTGGCCCAGTTGCGGCGTGAGTTCGAGCTGGCACGACGTCTGGAGCACCCCCATATCGTCAAGATGTATGACCGCGGGCCGCACTGGCTGGCGATGCAGTATGTCGACGGCGGTAACGCCAGCATTCTGCATAACCTGGGCAACCGACTCGCCGCGCTGGCGCAGATCGCCGACGCTCTCGACTACACCCACCGCATAGGCATCGTGCACTGCGACGTCAAGCCATCGAATATCCTTGTCTTCGAGGACTTTTCACAAGGCGGCGCAGTGCTCATCGATTTTGGCGTGGCACACTCGGTGGTCGAGGACGCCCAGCAACGCCTGGCCCAGCATCCCGCGCACAGTTTGACACTGGACCCGGCGAAGCGGGTCGCGCAACGTCTGCCGGACCGGCCGTCCCACATCCAGGCGTCGCTGCCCTACGCCGCTCCCGAACTACTTCTCGGCCACCAGCCGACGGCGGCCACCGACGAATACGCCCTCGCCTGTACCGCAGTCGAACTCATCACCGGCAGCCTTCCGTTCGTGGCACCGACGGCCGTCGCGCTGATGGAAGCGCAGCTGCACCGGGCGCCGCCGAAGGTGTCGTTTTCAGTGTCGTGGATCCCGCGAGCCTTCGACTCGATCCTGACCAAGGCGATGGCCAAAGACCCCGAAGCAAGGTACGAATCCTGTTCGGAATTCATAAGACTCATTACGCGCGCGTTACGTTAGTTGGATTGATTTCAAGCAATCGTTACACGACAACTGGTTTAGCTTTCCCGTAACAGAAGGTTAACGCGCTCCGAGTTTCTGCCTCAGAGCCCCGCAGTTAGCGTCAGCGCATGGCTGCACCAACTCAACCCACTGCGTATGACAACTCTGCGCTCGCGCACGAGGAAGAGGGCTACGACAAGGGCCTCAAACCTCGTCAGCTCCAGATGATCGCCATTGGCGGGGCAATCGGCACTGGCCTGTTCATGGGCGCCGGCGGTCGATTAAACTCCGCTGGCCCAGGGCTTTTCATCGTCTACGCCATCTGCGGCGTCTTCGTCTTCTTCATCCTGCGCGCGCTCGGCGAACTGGTGCTGCACCGCCCGTCATCGGGTTCCTTCGTCTCCTACGCACGCGAATTCCTCGGCGAGAAGGCGGCTTACGTCGCCGGCTGGATGTACTTCTTCAACTGGGCCTGCACCTCGATCGTCGATGTCACCGCCATCGCCCTCTATATGCACTACTGGGGAGCATTCGACGCCATTCCACAGTGGACCATCGCGCTCATCGCCCTGGTGATCGTGCTGAGTATCAACATGATCTCGGTCAAGTGGTTCGGCGAGATGGAATTCTGGGCCGCGCTGATCAAGGTCATCGCCCTGGTGACATTCCTGGTGGTGGGCATCGTCTTCCTGGCCGGCCGGTTCACGGTCGAGGGTCAGCCGACGGGCATTTCGGTGATCGCCGACAACGGCGGCATTCTGCCCAACGGCCTTCTGTCGCTGGTGGTCATCACCTCCGGTGTCATCTTCGCTTACGCCGCAGTCGAATTGGTCGGCACGGCAGCCGGCGAGACGGAGAACCCGGCGAAGGTGATGCCCAAGGCGATCAACTCGGTGATCTTCCGGATCGCCGTGTTCTATGTCGGATCACTGATCCTGTTGGCACTGCTACTGCCCTTTACCAAGTACAAATCGGGCACCAGCCCGTTCGTGACGTTCTTCTCCAGTATCGGCGTGCCCGCGGCAGGCGACATCATGAACTTCGTGGTGCTGACTGCGGCACTGTCGAGCCTCAACGCCGGGTTGTACTCCACCGGCCGGATCCTGCGGTCGATGTCGATGAACGGCAGCGCCCCGAAGTTCACCGCAAAGATGTCCAAACGCGGTGTGCCCTGGGCTGGTATCGCGTTGACGGCGTGCTTCACCGTGGTGGGAGTGTTCCTGAACCTCTTCGTGCCTGCGGAGGCATTCAACATCGCCCTCGATCTCTCGGCGCTGGGCATCATCGCGTCCTGGGCCACCATCGTCATCTGCCAGATCCAGCTGTACCGCTGGTCGCAGAAGGGGATTTTGGAGCGCCCCGCCTTCCGGCTGTTCGGCACTCCGTACACCAGTTACGCCACACTGGTGTTCCTGGCCGCCGTGACACTGCTGATGTGCATCGAGAACTACTGGAATGCCATCGCGATCGTGGTGATCATCCCGATCCTGATCGGCGGGTGGTACGGCGTGCGAGGTCGGGTGCTGGAGATGGCCCAGGAACGGGTGGGGATCACCGGTAACTACCCCGTGTATGCCGAGACGCCGTTGATGGATGAGCTCATCGGTAAGGACAAGATGGCAGCGACCAAGAAGAAAGCGGCCGAGGCCAAGGATCCCGAGCCTGACGAATAGAAGACCGTAACGCAGCGCGCCCGGTCGTCAATGACGACCGGGCGCGCTGTGTTGTCTCGTATTTTAGGAGGAGGACCGGACGCGGTGCGCCCGCTGCTCCTCGGATTCGCCTGAACGCTGTAGCAGCCGGACGAAATCGGCGACCGCCAAGGTCTCCCCACGACGGGCGGGGTCGATGCTGGCAGCCAACAGACGGCTGGCGGACTCGTTACCCGAGCCTGCCCACTCCAGGAAGGCATTCCGCGACGTCTTGCGGCGCTGCGCGAAGGCGATATCGATCAGGTTGAACACCTGATCGCGGAATTCCTCGTCGGTCTGCCAGGGCGTGGTCTCGTAGCGGTCGATCCGCACCAGACCGGAGTACACCCGCGGGATGGGCCAGAAGACCGTCGGAGACACCATGCCGAAGCGGCGGACCCGGCCGTAGAAGCGCACCTTCACGCTCGGTACCCCGTAGTCCTTGCCGCCGGGCTCGGCCGCGAGACGCTCGGCGACCTCGGCCTGCACCATGACCATGACCGTCTTGATCGACGGGAACTCGGCCAACAGGTGCAACAACGCAGGTACCGCGATGTTGTAGGGCAGGTTGGCCACCAAAGCGGTGGGCTCGACGTCCAGATCACCGCGACGGATGGTCAGGATGTCGGAGTTGATCACCGTCAGCCGGTGGATCTCGCTGTGCGAATGTTCGGCGATGGTCTGCGGCAGCCGCTGGGCCAGTACCGGGTCGACTTCGACCGCACATACCGTGGCTCCACGATCCAGCAGCCCAAGGGTCAAGGAACCGAGTCCTGGTCCGACCTCGATCACCGTGTCATGACGGTTGATCCCGGACGACGAGACGATACGTCGGACGGTGTTCGCGTCGTGGACAAAGTTTTGACCCAGCGACTTACGTGGCCGGAAGTCAAGCTCCTTGGCCAGGTTTCTGATCTCGGTCCGCCCGAGAAGTCGAATAGTCAGGATGCACCCGCTCTACCACTGCACACCGGCCAAGCACCCCAACCCTGCCTGGCCCGTGTGACGTCCGCTATGGCTATCTGTTCTTCGCGGGTTGCCAGGTCCGCACGAGGAGCATAGCGCAGCCCACCCTGACGCTCCCAAGTATTTTGATCAAATTGCACGCCACCGTAGAAACCGTTACCTGTATTGATGGCCCAATTGCCACCCGATTCACACCGGGAGAGGGCGTCCCAGATGGGTCCGTTGGACACCGGGGGGACCTCAGTTCCCGGTTTGGTGCCCACCCGGAGCACGGCATCGCGGGCGGGGGTCAGCACCACGTTGGCGACCGGCAACCGACCCGTCACCACACCGTCACGGCTCGCTACGGCAAACGTCACGTCCTGTAAACCTGGCGTTCCTGGATCCTGGACGATCTGTCGGCTCATGTTCATCGTGGGGTCCTCGATGCGCTGTGCCGTCGGCGCCAGCGGAAGTCGCTCGGTGACCTTCGCCAGTCGGATCCGCGTCACCTGGATCTGCATACCTGCGATCACCGGTGAGGTGGCTATGGGCACCACTTGGTCGCTCTGCTCTAGCGGCGCCCCGGCGGCCGCGAGGAGTGCTGCCACGTTGGGGGCGGCAAGGTGCACGGTGCGCACGACGCCACCGTCGTTGATCTGGACAGTCTTGGCACTGACGACCGGCAGCGCCATCCCGTTCAGCGGGAGACGGGTACCGCGGGAGGCGGCGGCAGGCGCCGTGTCGGTCATGGCCAACTGCGACAGTGCCTCGTCAACGGTGGAGGCCGTCGTCCAGACCTGCTTGCTGTCGCGACCGTCCAACGAGATGTCGATGGGCCGACTGCGCCGCAGCGTTATGGTTTCAGAATCGCTTATCTGCTGGTCAGCGGCCGGAAAAAGGTCGTCGCGGTCGCTGACAGCGAACCCGTTTTCGGCCACGACATCGATAACCCGGGACTTCATCGTGGTCACCGTCATCGGCGCCCCGTCGATGCTCAGCGTGACCGTCTTATGCGCGGTGACGGCGTAGCCACCCGCGAAAGCAAGCGTAATCAGCAACGCCGCGACCAGAATCCGCAGCATCGACGACCGGGACTGATGCAGCTTGGTGAGTGCGTTCAAAGTTGAGGCGATCCTGAATTCGGTGACATGGCCAGGGGCCGGGTCGGGCGCCTGTTGATAACAAGACGGTAACGAACCCTGCGACAAAGCGACAACTCAACGAGGTCCGCTTCGCCCCTTATGCGGGTGTCTCAACCCGCCACCCGGTCCAGTCCATACACGCGTCGGGCGTTTGCTGCGGACTGCCGGGCGAGTTCGCCAGAGGGCCGATCTGTGAGATCGGCCAGCGCCCGCACGGTGTACGGCAGGCAATATGGCTCGTTCGGGGCTCCACGATACGGGTGGGGGGTCAAAAACGGCGCATCAGTCTCGACGAGAAGCTGGTCTTCAGGGATCAGAAGCGCCGCTTCTCGCAGGTCAGTGGCATTTTTGAAGCTGACGGTGCCTGATAGTGACAGATACCATCCGGCCTCGATACAGGTCCGTGCCATCGCCGGGCCTGACGAAAAGCAGTGAAAGATGACGTTGTCCGGCGCACCCTCGGCCCGCAACACGTCGAGCACCTCGTCGTCGGCGTCGCGATTGTGGATCATCAGCGGTTTTCCGGTCCGTTTGGCCAGGTCGATATGCCAGGCGAACGCCTCCCGTTGGACCGCCGGGGTAGCGCAGCCGTCGAGCCGGCCCGGCCAGAACAAGTCCATCCCGGTCTCCCCGATGGCCACGACACGCGGATGGGCCGCCAACCGCTCCAATTCGGCCTGTGCGGACCCATCGAGTGCGTCCGCGCGGGTCGGATGCAGTGCCACGGCCGCATAGACGCGCGAGTCCCAGTCGGCAGCGGCAACCGCCCAGCGGGCCGAATCCAGGTCATCGGCGATCGTCACGACGGCCTCGACACCGACAGCGGCGGCCCGATCGACGATCTCGGTGACCCCGTCGGCATCCTGCGCGCCGCACGCGTCGAGGTGGGTGTGGGCGTCAATCAGCGGGGTCAACGGCTCGGGAAGGGGCGGAGCCTCGCGTCCGGCTGAGCGTTTCGAACTCACCGCCACACAATAAGGTGGAGTACCTGATGAACCAGCCTTACTACGTCACGACGGCGATCGCCTATCCCAATGGCGTCCCGCACGTCGGACACGCCTACGAATACATCGCGACGGACGCGATCGCCCGCTTCAAACGCCTCGACGGTTTCGATGTCCGGTTTTTGACCGGTACCGACGTGCATGGGCTGAAGATGGCGCAAACGGCCGCCGCGGAGGGCATTCCGACCGCCGAACTGGCCCGCCGTAACTCCGATGTCTTCCAGGAGTTGCAGGAGAAGTTGAACGTCTCGTTCGACCGGTTCATCCGCACGTCGGACTCTGACCACTACGAGGCCTCCAAGGCGATCTGGCAGCGGATGTCCGATAACGGTGACATCTATCTGGACAGTTACTCGGGCTGGTACTCGGTGCGCGACGAAGCGTTCTTCGCCGAATCGGAGACCTCAGTCAACGCCGACGGCATCCGGGTCGCCACTGACTCCGGGGCACCGGTCACCTGGACCGAGGAACAGACCTACTTCTTCCGACTCTCGGCATACACCGATCGACTGCTGGCCCATTACGAGGCCCACCCCGAGTTCATTGCCCCCGATGTGCGCCGCAACGAGGTGGTCAGCTTCGTCTCCGGTGGGCTGCGCGACCTGTCCATCTCGCGGACGACGTTCGACTGGGGGGTGCCGGTGCCGGGCCACCCCGACCACGTGATGTACGTCTGGGTCGACGCTCTGACGAACTACCTCACCGGTGTCGGGTTCCCCGATACCAACTCCGATGCGTTTCAACGGTACTGGCCGGCAGATCTGCACATGATCGGCAAGGACATCATCCGTTTCCACACCGTTTACTGGCCGGCCTTCCTTATGTCGGCGGGAATCAAGTTGCCTCGCAGGGTTTTTGCGCATGGCTTCCTGTTCAACCGCGGCGAGAAGATGAGCAAGTCGGTCGGAAATGTAGTAGATCCACTCAACCTTGTCGACGCGTTCGGCCTGGACCAACTGCGCTATTTCCTGCTCCGCGAGGTGCCCTTCGGGCAGGACGGCAGCTATAGCGAAGAGGGGATCATCAGCCGGATCAACACGGATCTGGCCAACGAACTGGGCAACCTGGCTCAGCGCTCGCTGTCGATGGTGAACAAGAATCTTGACGGGATCGCGCCCACCCCTGGGGAATTCACCGCCGAGGACACCGCGATGCTGGCCGAGGCCGATGCCCTGCTGGCGAAGGTCCGCGCAAACTTCGACGCCCAAGCGATGCATCTGGCCCTGGAGACCATCTGGCTGATGCTCGGCGCCGCCAACCGGTACTTCTCCGCCCAAGAGCCGTGGGTGCTGCGCAAGTCCGAGTCCGCTGCGGATCAGCAGCGGTTCTCCACGGTGCTCTATACGACGCTGGAAGTGGTGCGGATCGCCGCGCTTCTGGTGCAGCCCGTGATGCCGGATTCGGCGGCCAAACTGCTCGACCTGCTCGGGCAGCCGGTCGACCAACGGGATTTCACGGCGATCGGCACCCGGCTGATGCCCGGGTCCGCGCTGCCGAAGCCGGAAGGTGTGTTCCCGAGGTACATCGCTCCCGAAATCGAGTGAGCGGCCCCGACCCGACTTAGCGAGTTTCACCAATCCAACTCGCTAGTACCCGCACCGGCACTAATAATGAGCAAACACTATTTGTTCAGCCTTGTCGGGAGGCCTCATGGATTCGGTTTCGGTAGGTCGGGTTGGCTCGGCTGTGTTCGCGGTCGGATTGGGTCTGGCGGTGGTCACCAATCCCGTTGTTGCGCTGGCCGATAATCCGGACACCGATTCGACATCGCAGCCAACGAATTCATCATCACGAAAGTCGGCGGCAGCGGGGCCTCACCGTGCCGATGCCAGTGCGGGCTCATCGCGGCAATCTCACTCTTCGAAGACTGCGACGACTGCCGGCGTTAACCTGGTGGACACCCACCCAGCCACACCCGCGGCGGCGCAACGTGCGCGCCCGGCACCGAAAGCCGTCGAAGACACCGACACACCCGCTGCGGTGACCGATACCCCGGCGGTAACGGCGGTAGTCCGGACTGCGCCAGTGGCCACGACATCCCCGACCGCGACGCTGTCCGGCAACCTGGCGCAGGTCAGCCTGGCACCGACGCAGTCCGGCGGCGGTGCTCCGGCCACACCGATCGATTTCGTTGCCGCCGTCGTGGCACTCGTTCGCCGCGAGTTCGAAAAGTCGACCGATCAACGTGTCGCGGCTGTGCCTGTCAAGGCCGCGACGGCGACGGCGGCTGCAACCGGCACGACGACCATCATCACGTGGGCTTGGGGCACCAATCCCGTGGTGAATTTCAAGCCGGCCACCGACAAACTCGACTTCGGTTGGATGGGGGCCAATCAGTTCGATGTCAGTGAGAAGGCGGGTTCGACGGTGATCAGCGTCGTCGACAACAACCACACCTACACGCTCAGCGGCGTGACGCTCAGCCAGTTACAGGTAGCCAACATCGTTGCCAAAGATGCGGGCACGGTCGCCAAGTGGCAGAACATCATCAGCACCGCGCAGACCACCTCGGTGCCACCGACCGTCTCAGTGGGCAACGCCAGCACGAATGAAGGCACCAGCGGCACCGCCAACCTCGCGTTCACGGTCACGCTGTCGAAGACGTCGACGAAGCCGGTGACGGTGAAATACGTGACCGCCAACGGCACCGCGACCGCCGGACAGGATTACCAAGCCACCTCGGGCACAATCACATTCGCCCCCGGCGTCACCACCCAGGTCATCACCGTCGCCGTCACCGGCGACACCACGATCGAATCCAACGAAACACTGACCGTCACCCTGTCCAGCCCCACCGGCGCCACCCTCGGCAGCACCACCGCAACCGGCACCATCATCAACGACGACGTCGCCGCCCAACCCCCCAGCGTGTCGATCGCCAACTCCAGCGCCAACGAAGGCACCAGCGGCACCGCCAACCTCGCGTTCACAGTCACGCTGTCCAAGGCCTCCACCACCGCAGTCACCGTCAAATACGTGACCGCCAACGGCACCGCGACCGCCGGCCAGGACTACCAAGCCACCTCGGGCACAATCACATTCGCCCCCGGCGTCACCACCCAGGTCATCACCGTCGCCGTCACCGGCGACACCACCGTCGAATCCAACGAAACACTGACCGTCACCCTGTCCAGCCCCACCGGCGCCACCCTCGGCAGCACCACCGCAACCGGCACCATCGTCAACGACGACGTCGCCACACTGCCACCGAGTGGGACCACCGCCCAGTGGGGCAACGCCTTCTTCGCACCGTATGTGGATATGGCGGGGTGGCCCGTGCCGAATCTCATCGAGATGTCCAAGGCCACCGGCGCCACACTGATGACGCTGGGCTTCCTGCAGGTAGACCCGAACGGAAAGCCCGCATGGGGCGGTCTTACCGCGCTGGAGCCCGCGTCGACTGATGTCCAGGCCAAGGCGATCAACGACTCGATCGCATCGTTTCGCGCGGCCGGCGGCGATGTGATGATCTCCTTCGGCGGGCAGGCCGGAACCAGTCTGGCGGAGTATTACTCCGCGAAAGGTCTTAGCGCGCAAGCGTTGGCCAACACCTACAAGAGCGTGGTCGACACCTACGGTGTCGACCATCTCGACTTCGATATCGAAGGGGCAGCGATCGCCAATAAGGCTGCCGTCGATCTGAACAACCAGGCACTCAAGCTCCTTGCACAGGACCGCCCGCAGGTGAAGATCTGGTACACACTGCCGGTACTGCCCACCGGGCTGACGGCCGATGGCGTGTACGTCGTGGAGTCGGCCGTCAAGGCCGGAGTCAACATCGCCGGTGTCAACGTGATGGCGATGGACTACGGCGAATCTGCTGCACCCACCACCGGAGCCAACGCCCAGACGATGGGCACCTATGCGATCAGGTCTGCGCAGTCGACGTACACCCAACTGTCGTCGGTGTACACGAAGTACGGCAAGACGTTTGTCTGGAGCCAGATCGGCGTCACCGCGATGCTCGGGGTCAACGACATCCAGAGCGAGGTGTTCACCGTCGCAGACGCCCAGGCATTGGAAGACTTCGCCCGCTCCAAAGGTATTGGGATGCTGTCGATGTGGTCGCTGGAGCGGGACAACCCCGGCACGCTCGGCCAGGCATCGCACAACGCCTCGGGGCTCAGCAGCCCCGCCGGGAGCTTCAGCAAGGTCTACAGCGACTACGGCACTGTCAATGTCGTCAAGTACCCCTCGGGCGGCGGCAGCACCGGTGGCAGTGGTGGCGGCACGCCGATCCAGGGCGGTACCACCACAACCCTGGGATGGCACTGGGGAACCAATACCGTGCTGAATTTCGACGTAACCAAGGACAAACTGGATTTCGTCTGGATGCAACCCGGCAATTTCGCCGTCACCCAGAAGAACGGGTCAACGATCATCACCATCGTCGACAACAATCAGACCTACACACTCAACGCGGTGACGCTGAGCAAGCTGCAGATCGGCAATATCGCCGCCCTCGACGCGAACACCCTGGCGAAGTGGCAGACCCTTATCGCCAATGCCAAGGCGGTGTGATCTCCGCCACATATCGAGAAGTCCTGTCACACTCTCTGCGTGGTCGGTGTCTTGAGGTCACCAACCAACAAAGGAGTTGAGATGACCCCCTCTCATCCCAGGACCCAGATCCTCGTCCTCGGCGGCGGCTACGCCGGTGTACTGGCAGCCAACCATCTGCGACAGCGCGACGATGTCCAGATCACGCTGGTCAATGCGCGCCCGTCCTTCGTCGAGAGAATCCGGTTGCACCAGTTGGTGACCGGTTCCGATGACGCGGTGGTGGACTACCAGACCCTGCTGGGCGACGGCATCCGCCTGGTGGTCGACAGCGCGACACATATCGACGCCGCGACCCGCACCGTGGCGCTCGCTTCGGGCGACACTCTGGCCTACGACTATCTGATCTATGCCGTCGGCAGCACCGGAGCGACGCCATCGGTGCCGGGCGCGCAGTTCGCGTACCCGATCTCAGATCTCGAACACGCTCAGCGGTTACACGCCGCCGTGGCCGCGCTGTCGGCCGAAGCGCCACTGGTGGTGGTGGGCGCCGGCCCGACCGGTATCGAAACGGCGGCCGAACTGGCCGAAATCGGCCGCCAAGTCACCCTGGTGTGCGGCTCGGTGCTCGGCCCTTACCTGAGCACGCCTGGCCGGCGCTCCGTCGCGCGCCGGCTGACCAAGCTGGGCGTCACTGTCCTCGACGGGCCAGGCGCCACCGTCACCGCCGTGTCCGAGGATGCGGTCACGCTCGCCGACGGCAGGGAGCTGCCCAGCGCGGTCACCATCTGGAGCGCCGGTTTCGGCGTGCCCGACCTGGCGGACCGCAGCGGATTGACCACCGATGCTCTCGGCCGTCTACTCACCGACGAAACCCTGACCAGCGTCGACGACCCCCGCATCGTCGCGGCGGGTGACGCGTCGGCCCCGTCGGGCCAACCGTTGCGGATGAGCTGCCAGGCCGCGCTCCCGCTCGGTGCGCAGGCCGCCAATACGGTGCTGCGCCGCATCGCCGGCGAGCAGCCGGCCGTCATCAACCAGGCGTTCACCGGTCAGTGCATCAGCGTGGGCCGCACCGGGGCCACTATCCAGATGGCCAAGACCGACGACACCGTGCTGCCGCTGTACATCGGCGGCCGCGCGGCCGCCGCCGTCAAGGAAGCGGTATGCAAGGGCACCATCTCGTTCCTGATGCGGGAGGCCCGCAAACCAGGGGCCTACTTCTGGCTCAAAGGCGGCAAGCGCCAACAGCATCTCGCCGCCGCAGCCGCCAATGCGGCGACGCAATGACCACCGGCACAGCTGAGCATGCCGAACGTTTCACCCTGCTTCGGCCGTTGCTGTTCACCATCGCCTACGAAATACTTGGCTCGGCAACCGAATCCGATGACGTGCTGCAGGAAAGCTACCTGCGATGGGCGGACGTCGAGCTGGGGCAGGTGCGCGATACCAAGTCCTACCTGGCGCAACTGGTCACCAGGCAGTCGCTGAACGCGTTGCGGGCCGAGTCGCGCAGGCGCGAAGAATACATCGGCCCGTGGCTGCCGGAGCCGCTGCTGCTCGACGAGCAGGATGCATCCACCGATGTGGTGCTCGCGGAGTCGGTCTCGATGGCGATGATGGTGGTACTGGAAACGCTGAGCCCGGACGAACGCGCGGTGTTCGTCCTGCGCGAGGTTTTCGGCTTCAGTTACGACGAGATCGCTTCCGCCGTCGGCAAATCCGCAAGCGCGGTGCGTCAGATGGCCCATCGTGCCCGCGAACACGTGCAGGCCAGGCGTAAACGCTTCGAACCCGTCGACCCGGTGGAGTCCGTCGCACTGACCACTCAGTTCTTCACCGCGGCCGCTACCGGTGATATGGCGGGGCTGCTGGCGATGCTCGCGCCGGATGTGGTGTGGACCGCCGACAGCGACGGTAAGGCCAGCGCCGCCCGCAGACCGGTGGTGGGCGCCGAGAAGGTGGCCAAGCTGCTGATGGGTCTGACTCGGTTGGGCGGCAACGACGGTCGCGTCGAGCCCGCGATCTACAACAGCGCGCCCGCGCTGGTGCTCTACCTCGGAGACAGCCTGGAGGGGGTGATCACCATCGAGGTCATCGACGGCAAGATCACCAACTTCTACGCGATGCGCAACCCGGAGAAGCTCTCGACGGTGAAGGTGCCGCGTCAGATCGGCCGCTAGGTGTCAGAGCCCGGTCTGACAAGCTATGCCGATGCGGATCGACCGGCTCGGCGCCCTGGGGTCAGCCTCCCAGGTGCTGCGGTCCGTCGCGCGGGCAGCGGAAAGCCGCGCGATGGCGCCACCGGCGGCGCTGATCGGCGATTGGTTCGGCTCGCTGGCCGTGATCGCACCGTCGGTGCAGGCGGATCCGACCGCACTCGGGGAAGTCTTTGCCGCTAAACCAGATACCGGTGGCGCCGGGCGTTCCGCAGCGGTAGGCGGCGGCTGGCTCGGCTACCTGTCCTATCCCGACGCGGGCGCCGGCGGGTTGCCAGGGCGGATCCCTGAGGCGGCTGGCGGGTGGACCGACTGCGTCCTCCGTCAGGACCACGACGAAATATGGTGGTATGAAAGCCTTTCCGGTGTATCGATGCCGGACTGGCTGAGCGAGGCATTGGGCCAGCCCGCACCGGCACGGTCCTGGCAGATCGATTGGTCGGCCCCTGACCGCGAGGCGCATCGGGCCGCTGTGCTGGCCTGTCTGGAGGCGATCGCCGCCGGCGAGGTCTATCAAGCCTGCGTCTGCACCCAGTTCACCGGGACGATCGCCGGCGCCACCGTCGACTTCTTCGCTGATGCCGTTGCGCGCACGGCGCCCGCGCGGGCCGCCTATGTGGCCGGGCGGTGGGGCGCGGTGGCGTCGCTGTCACCGGAACTGTTCTTGGCTAGGCGCGGCGACGCCGTGCTGTCGAGCCCGATCAAGGGCACGCTACCGCTGCACGCCGACCCGGCCCTACTGCGGGCATCGGTCAAGGATGTCGCCGAGAACATCATGATCGTCGATCTGGTCCGCAATGACCTCGGCCGAGTCGCGGTGACAGGATCGGTCGGCGTCCCCGAGTTGCTGGCGGTGCGACCCGCGCCTGGCGTCTGGCATCTGGTGTCGACGGTATCGGCCCGGGTACCTGCCGAACTCACGAACCGTGACCTATTGGCGGCCACCTTCCCGCCGGCCTCGGTGACCGGCACCCCGAAAGGCCGGGCCCGCGAACTGCTTTCGCAGTGGGAGCAGCATCGACGCGGGGTCTATTGCGGCACAGTCGGTTTGGCATCCCCGATGGCCGGTACCGAACTGAACGTGGCGATCCGCACCGTCGAGTTCGATAGCACGGGTGCGGCATTGCTTGGGGTGGGCGGCGGGATCACTGCCGACTCGGACCCCGACGCCGAATGGCAGGAGTGCCTACACAAGGCGGCGCCGACGATCGAGCTCTCCCCTAGCGTCACTGCCGCGACCGAAGTACCGCATCGTAGAGCTCCCGGCGCGACGGGGCGCCGGGATGGGACTCGATCACCCGCAGACACGCCTCTTTGACTCCGAGACCCTCCTCGGTCAGTGCCGCCACCTCCGCCACCAACTCGTCGATATCGGTGGTCGGCGTCGCACCGGCAAGCACCACGGTGATCTCACCGAGCACACCGCCCTGTGACCATTCGACGAGTTCGTCGAGCGTGCCGCGGATGACCTCTTCGTGGGTTTTGGTCAGCTCCCGACACACCGCGGCGCGGCGGGCCCCGCCGAGCTGAAGTACCGCGTCGCGCAGACAGGCTTCGAGCCGGCGCGGTGATTCAAAGAACACGCTCGTGCGCCGCTCACCGACCAGTGTCGCCAGCCAGGTCCGGCGGGCGGACTCCTTGCGGGGGGCGAAACCCTCGAAACAGAACCGCTCCGAGGGCAGGCCGGAGATGGCCAGCGCGGTCGTCACCGCCGACGGCCCCGGCAGACAGGTGACCGACACCCCCGCGGCGACGCAGGCGGTCACCAACCGGTAGCCCGGATCACTGATCAATGGCATCCCCGCGTCGGTCACCGCCAGCACCGTCGCACCCGCGAGCATTTCCTCGACGAGGGCCGGGGCCCGGACCGCCTCGTTCTGGTCGAACAGGCTGACCACCTTGCCTGCGATGCGGACGTCCAGCGCAGACGCCAACGTGCGAACCCGGCGGGTGTCTTCGGCGGCGACGATATCGGCCGAGGCCAACGCCTCGATCAGCCGTGCCGAAGCGTCACCGGGTTGTCCCAGCGGGGTGGCGCCCAGCAACAGTCGACCACCACTCATGTGGGCAAGCCTACGATCCAGCTTACGATTCTTGTGATGACCGCTCCCAGCTCTGTGATGACGGAGCGCGCCGTACCTGTGATCAGCCCCGGCCCGCTTGTCCCCGTCACCGATTTCGGCCCCCTTGATCGGCTCCAGGGCTGGGCGATGACGGCGGTGATCGCCGCGCTGGCCACGGTGACCCGGTTCATCAACCTGCAGTCCCCCACTGACGCCGGTACGCCGATCTTCGACGAGAAGCATTACGCACCCCAAGCCTGGCAGGTCTGGCACAACCACTTTGTCGAGGACAATCCCGGTTTCGGTCTGGTGGTGCATCCGCCGGTCGGCAAGCAGCTGATGGCCATCGGCGAGGGCATCTTCGGCTACAACGGGCTGGGCTGGCGTTTCATGGGCGCGCTGCTCGGCGTGGTGCTGATCGCGGTGGTGGCACGCATCGTGCGGCGGATCAGTCGCTCGACGCTGGTCGGCGGGATCGCCGGCCTGCTGCTCTGCGCCGACGCGGTCACCTTCGTCACGGCCCGCACGGCGCTGCTCGACGGATATCTCACCTTTTTCATCGTGATGGCGTTCGGAGCTCTGATCGTCGACCGCGACCAGGTCCGGGAGCGAATGCACAACGCGCTCCTGGACGGCCGGATCGCCGAGACACCGTGGGGGCCACGCCTCGGCGTGCGATGGTGGCGGTTCGGCGCCGGTGTGCTGCTGGGGCTGGCCTGCGCCACCAAATGGTCTGGCTTGTACTTCATCATCTTCTTCGGCGCGATGTCGCTGGCCTTCGATATCGCCGCGCGCAGGCAGTACCGGGTGCCGCGGCC
This sequence comes from Mycobacterium sp., assembly GCF_965229105.1. Lineage (GTDB taxonomy): Bacteria > Actinomycetota > Actinomycetes > Mycobacteriales > Mycobacteriaceae > Mycobacterium. The sequence goes on along the minus strand of NZ_OZ245858.1, from coordinate 1,825,380 downwards.
GTGGCTGGGCACTATCCGCCGAGATGTCGGACCGACCGCCTATGTGATGCTGTTGATCCCGTTCGGCGTCTATCTCGCCGCGTACGCCCCGTGGTTCGCCTCGGAGACGGCCGTCGACCGTTACGAGGTAGGTCAGACCATCGGGGAGCGGCAGTGGTTTCAGCCCCCCGATGCCATCCGGTCGCTGTGGCACTACACAAGCAAGGCCTACGACTTCCATTCCGGCCTGACCAACGCCGCAGGCAATCACCATCCGTGGGAATCCAAACCGTGGACGTGGCCGATGTCGCTGCGCCCGGTGCTCTATGCGATCGACCAGGACAACGTGCCCGGCTGCGGCGCACAGTCCTGCGTCAAGGCCGTGATGCTGGTGGGCACCCCGGCGATGTGGTGGCTGGCGGTGCCGGTGCTGTTCTACGCCGCCTGGCGCGCCTTTGTCCGCCGCGACTGGCGCTACGCGGTGGTACTGGTCGGTTATTGCGCGGGCTGGCTGCCGTGGTTCGCCGATATCGACCGGCAGATGTATTTCTTCTATGCGACCACCATGGCTCCGTTCCTGGTGATGGCCATAGCCCTGATCTGCGGGGACATCCTGTACAAACCGGGACAGAACGCCGAACGACGAACGCTCGGAATGCTGGTCGTCTGCTTCTACCTCGCGTTGGTGGTGACGAACTTCGCCTGGCTGTTCCCGGTGCTCACCGGTACGCCCATCTCGCACGGCACCTGGAATATGGAGATCTGGCTGCCCAGCTGGCGCTGAAGTCCGCTTCGCGCGAGACTGCTTTGAGGGCTGCTTCGATGGGGTTATCCACAGCCCTGGCAGCAATTTCGGGCCGGCGGGAATCCTCGCGGCGCACGTTGCGTCACGCTCACCCGCATGCATGGACCGTTCATCGGGACCGAGGCACTCGGCCGTCGCTCCCTTACTCGCGGCCAATTGCGGTGGAACTACCGCCAGATATATCCAGGTGTCTACCTTGCGAAAGACCAACCACTGACGCTGCGGACCAAAACAGTGGCCGCATGGCTGTGGTCGGACAGACAGGCAATCGTGGCGGGTCGTGCAGCGGCGGCCCTGCACGGGGCCTTGTGGATCGACGAGACCGTGCCCATCGACTTGATCGATTGCGCACCACGGTCACCCAGCGGAATCATCACCCGCAACGAGCGGATCGAACCCGACGAGGTTATGCACATTGACGGCCTTCCCGTCACGTCACCGGCGCGCACAGCGCTGGACCTGGGCCGCCACCAACAGCGCCTACCTGCCGTCGTCAACCTCGATGCACTGGCGCGGGCGACCGCATTTGACCTCGGCGACGCGCTGGCCATGACGACCCGGTACGCGGGCGCCCGTGGTGTAGCGCGCGCCCGCTCAGCGCTGGCTCACTGTGATGCCGGCGCGCAGTCACCAAAAGAGAGCTGGTTGCGGCTGGTCCTCATGGACGCCGGATTTCCGAAGCCCCAGACCCAGATCCACGTCACTGATGGGTTCACCGACACCTACCTCGACATGGGTTGGGAGGGGCCGAAGATCGGCCTCGACTACGAGGGCGACCATCACCGTCAGCGCACCACCTATGTTCACGATATCGGTCGGTACGAGCTGATCACCGGCCAAGGTTGGGTCGATCTACGCGTCGTCGCAGAGCATTCGCCGCGATTCATCGTCGAGAGGACTCGACAGGCGTGGCGCCAACGGGGCTGGGACCCCGTCAACTTCCGTCGAAACTGCGCCTAGGGCTGCTATCTCATTGCAATCGCGACCCTAGACGCAATCTCGGCGTAAGAAGGTTACAGCGGGTCGCGCGCCACCGGACATGACATGCAGCGCGGCCCACCTCGACCGGTACCCAGTTCGGATGCTGAGATCGTCAACACCTCGATGCCCGAATCGCCAAGGCGAGCATTGGTTTCCGTATTCCGCTCATAGGCGACGACCACTCCCGGCGCCAGGGCGAGCGTGTTGTTCCCGTCATCCCACTGTTCGCGCTCGGCGGTAACCGGGTCGAGTCCGGTGTCGATGACCCGCAGCTTGTCGATCCCCATGGCGTCCGCGGCGGCGGCGACGAACGGTGCGGCCCGATCAATCCGCACCCCGGAGCCGGTGTGGTGAATGGTGAACGCGGACAACGAATCAACAATGTTCGGATACATCACCACAGCGTCGACATCGACCATCGTGCAGACGGTGTCGAGGTGCATCTGGGCGCGCTCCTGAGCGATTGGCACCGCAAGGACAGTGTGCGCAAGACCATCGTCGAACAGGCTGCGGGCCAGGGCCTCGGCGCCGGCGGGGGTCGTTCGCTCACCGACCCCGACCGCCACCACACCGGGCGCCAGCAGGAGCACGTCACCGCCCTCGACCGGTGCAGAGCGCGACTCGTAGGCCCTGCGCACGCCGAGGAACCGCGGATGATGTGCGTAGATCAGATCGGTCAGCGAGGTCTCGCGAATCCGGGCAGGCAGCGCCAACGAGGTGATCGCCACCCGTGGCCCGATCCAAAACGACGAGTCTCTGGTGAACAACAGATTGGGCAATGGGTCGATGACAAAATCCGCGCCGTGATGCATCCGTCGCACCAATGACAGTTCACCGTCGATCGGCAGTTCGTTGAAGGTCATGCCCGCCATCAACAAGCGCGCCAACGGGGCCGGTTCCAGGGTGCGCAGATAAGCCGAAAGCTCTTGCGCCAGAGGAAGACCGAGCCGTCGCGAGTCCACCGCCGCTGCGATACCGTGCATCCGGGCGGCGCCGCTGGCCAGAGCCTCGGTCAGCAGCTCGCCCAACAGCAGCACCTCGACACCGCGCGAGCGCAGCAGGGCAGCAAACGCATCGTGCTCCTCCTGCGCCCTGGCCACCCATGGCAAACCGTCGAACAACAACTTGTCGTTGTTGCCGGGGGTCAGTCGCTGCAACTCGGCGCCAGGGCGGTGCAGGATCACCACCCGCAACGTTCCCACCTCGGAATTCGAGCCAAGCGCTATGCCAGTCACAGTAAGCACCGTATCCCGGACCATCACCTCAACTATGGTTCAGGTGTTATGTACGAACTCGAAATGGCCCCGGGCGACCTGGCGCAACGCGCTGGCGTCGCGGTCTCGGCGCTGCACTTCTACGAACGCGAAGGTCTGATCAGCAGCCGTCGCACCAGCGGCAACCAACGGCGCTACCCCCGCGAGACGCTGCGTCGGGTGGCCTTCATCCGCATGTCGCAGCGCCTGGGTATCCCACTGGCCAGGGTGCGTGAGGCGCTGGGCACGCTGCCGGCAGATCGGATCCCGACGAGTAAGGACTGGGCGCGCTTGTCCGCCGGCTGGCGCCAAGATCTCGACGACCGCATCCTGCATCTGCAGCGCCTGCGGGACAACCTGGCGGACTGTATCGGCTGCGGTTGCCTCAGCCTGAAGAGTTGCACGCTGTCCAACCCCGGCGATGTACTCGCCGAAAAAGGACCCGGCGCCGCGCGCCTATAGAATCGAACGTCTGTGCGATAAACTCGCGGACGTGTCACTGGCGGTCCAGGGTTCGCTGTTCGACCACGCCGAACGCCGGCATCTCGCGGGCGGTGCGTGGATCGACGTGCGAGCAGGCTGGCTCGGCGACGGTGAAACCCTGTTCGACGAGCTGATGAGCGATATCCCCTGGCGTGCCGAGCGGCGGCAGATGTATGACCGCGTGCTCGACGTCCCTCGCCTGGTCAGCTTCCACGATCTGCTCACCGAACCGGTCCCGCATAGCGCGCTCAAACAATTGCGCAGGCGGCTCAATGACATCTACGCCGGTGAGCTGGGCGAACCGTTCACCACCGCAGGGCTGTGCCTGTACCGCGACGAAAACGACAGCGTCGCCTGGCACGGCGACACCGTTGGCCGCAGCAGCACCGAGGACACCATGGTGGCCATCTTGAGCCTGGGCTCCACCCGCACGTTCGCCCTGCGACCGCGCGGCGGCGGGGCATCGCTGCGCATCAAACACGGCCACGGCGACCTGCTGGTGATGGGCGGCTCCTGCCAACGCACCTGGGAACATGCGATCCCGAAAACCACGAGGCCGACCGGGCCGCGGATCAGCATCCAGTTCCGGCCCCGCGACGTGCGCTGACTCAGCCCTTGATCGCCGCGACGGCCGCGGTCAACAGTGCCTCGGCGCGCTTGGTGTCCACGGGTGCGACAGGCTTGTCGGGGAGCACCAGCGGGTTTGCGCTGACGATCACCTGGTAGTTGCCGAAATGCGCAAGATAGCTGTAGATCTCGCCGATCTGCGGTTCGCCGTTGATGGTGGTCTGCAGAATTCGGTGCACACCTTGGGTCTGGACATCCGGGATCTGCGGCGCCGGGACGATCTCGACGACACCGCGCATCGCACCCCCGGTGAAACCGACCTTCTGACAACCCGCACCGGGGTCGGTCACAGGGATGGGCTCCGAGGTCTCCATAGCGATGGTGATGAAGCGGTTACCGGCACCTTCGGCGCTGACAGCGGCCATATTGCCCTTCAGGTCCGCGGGCATGGCCTGACCTGCGGCGAATTTGGCGCAATCGGCGGGATCAAATTTCAGTCCCTCCGGCAACTTCTGGCCGGCCAGCACCTTGGGGTCAATCCCCGTCGTGGGGACGTCGGTCACCGTGAACTCCGGACCGAACGACGATTTCACGTCGGCGACCTTGGCGAGATTCGCCGAAGGGGCCGGTTGGCTTGCGGAGCATGCGGCTGCCAAGCCGGCGCATGCGATGACGAACGGCGCCCTGGTGATGAACATCGGGGGCCAATCTACCTGCCGCGCAACGCTGACACCGTCTTCACCAACAGCTCGGCGGCAAACTGCGGTGGCAGCGGCGGCGCAGGCAATCCCGGGTCGGTCACCACTGTCACGAAGACGAAGTGCCCGTCGACATAGGCCGAAAAGGTGTCGGCCTGTGCGTCAGTCTCGGTTCCGGACTCGACGACCGTTCTGATTGCGGTGACCATTCCGACTGTCGCAGCACCGTCGATGGGCGGGGCGTCGACGAAGCTGACCGACGCGGACGACCGGCCGTAGGCCATCGTCCACTGGGCACACTGGTCGACAAGTGCCGGATCGAAGACGTATGCCCCCGACGACGGCGTCTGGACGACCACGTAGACGATGCCCCCGGCACCGGAGCCCGACAGGCCACGTACCTGTGGCGCCGGGTCTGCCGCCGACTCGACCAGTGCGGCGCACTGCGTTGGTTCGGCGGTCCAGCCGACCCGAAAGCCCCAGAACCCCGACAAGGATGCGGGCCCGGTGATATCGGCCACTTCGTAATCCGCCGGGAGATCGCCGCGGACACGTTTGATCCGCTCGGGGTCGACAGGTGCGAGTGCGACGGGCGAAGGCGATGTCGCCGCCGTCGGCGCGGTCGTCGCTGGGGTCGGACCTGCGGATTGTCCGCACCCAGCGGCCAGCGCGACCACCATCAGGCTCAGCGCCAGTCGCCACACGGGCCGTTGATATCACAGGCGTGCCACAAAAGCGGGGACGCCGATCCTGAACTATTCCCGTCAGCGCTGCCAACTTAGCTCAAGATCACGCCAATTTCATTGCTGTGTTCACACATTCGCTCGCTTGGCCGGCCGCTGAAGAAAACCTTAGACGCTGCCAAGAGATGGCGCAGAGGACGATGAAATCATGCGGAAGAAAACTTACTACCTGCGACGTTACAACTGGCATCCCATGTAAACCGCAGGTTACGCGCGGGTTGGGAGCTACAAAGTCGGAGGAAAAGATGAAGAAGTTGATATTAGCTACAGCAGTTGCAGGCAGCCTGTTCGGCCTGACTGCGGGAACCGCGGCACTGGCGCTGGCGGCTCCGTCGGAAGCAGAACCCACCATGGATACCGGCAGCTCACTGGAGAGCAACGGCTACCCCGTCTTGGAGAACAAGGTCGGCGCCGCGCCCCTTGAGCTGTGCACTGTTGATTCGGTTCGCCCGAACCACACCACAGATCTGCGGCCCAACAGGATGGTGCTGGAGCCGATCTACCTGATCGTCAACTGCTAGACACGACAACACGTAGGCAAAGGGGCGTCCTCAAGGGCGCCCCTTCTCTATGTTGAGAGCCGTGTGCACCCGAGTTCTCTGGAATACCAACGCCCTTGCCATCCTCACCGGCCGCAGCATGGACTGGCCCGAATCCACCGATCCACTGCTGATCGCCTTTCCACCTGGCCAGCACCGCGACGGCGGCACCCTGGCCGGCACGAACGTCGTCGGCGACAACCCGCTGCGCTGGACCAGCCGCTACGCCACCGTGGTCACCTCGGTGTACGGCCTCGGCGGAATCGACGGGTTCAACGAGCGGGGCCTGGCCGTACACGGTCTGTATCTCAAGACCACGGATTTCGGCCCCCGGGACACCTCCAAGCCGGGCCTGCACGCGGGATTGTGGGTGCAGTACCTACTTGATCAGGCCGGCAGCGTCGCCGAAGCGCTGGCACTGATGGGTGATATCGACGTGGTGATGGCCAGCGCCCGCGGCCACGACGCGACCATTCATCTGGCGCTCGAGGACAGCAGCGGGGACTCGGCCATCATCGAGTTCGACCACGGTAAGCAGGTCATCCATCACGGCCGCGAGTACACCCTGATGACCAATGACCCGACCTACGACGAACAGCTCGAACTGCTCTCGCAGCAGGACTTCTCACATCCCGACCGCAATATGCCGCTGCCGGGCAATGTCAATGCCGTCGACCGCTTCCAGCGCGCCGCCTACTACTCGAACCTGTTACCCAAGCCCGAAACCGACCGCCAGGCCGTCGCCGGTGTGATGGCGATCATGCGCAATGTCTCGGTGCCGTTTGGGGCGCCGTACGGCGAGTTCGGTGTCTACAACACCGAGTACCGCACGGTCTGCGACCTGACCAATCGGATCTACTTCTTCGAGCTGACCACGAGCCCGAACATCATCTGGGTGCGGTTCGACGAACTCGACCTTCCCGACGGCGGCGAACCGCTGGCGATCGATCCTTACGACGAGACGATGGTCGGCGATGTCACCGCGAGGTTCGCTCCCCAGCAGGTGGGTTTCTGACCGGCGCTACCGGTTGAGGCGCCAGATATCGGTGGACATCACCGTGGCGAAACTGCACCACAGCGGATAGGGCGCCAGGGACAAACCGGCTTTGGGGTTGACCTGGGCGGTCCGCCGGACCAAGTCAGCACTGCTGGCCGCCAGCACCCCGGCGGCCACGGCAGATACGCCGAGCTTGTGGCGGGCGAAAAACAACCAACTCCAGCTGGCGTTGAGGACCAGATTCGACGCCAGGGCGGCGATGTAGGCCCGCGTTTTCGCATCGTCACCCTCGGCGCGCAGGCGGTCGATCGTCGACGCCGACGTGACGGCGATGTCGGCGTAAAGGGTGGTCCACGCCACTGGGAAGACCGCATTCGGCGGGACATAGCTCGGCTTTTTTACCGTTCGGTACCAGGTTTCGACACCCGACTTACTTGCCACACTTCCGATGACCGCGGCACTCGCGGTGGCTAGACCAGTTCCGAGCAAGGTAGGCAGACGCATGCTTCCAAACTACCCACGCCGAGGCCCGCTCACGCCGCCATGTGGCTTTTTGGCCGCCGCGGCCCGGGGCTGGGATCGAGACTCCGCGGCCGGGCGGCCGGCTGACCGAGTCGCTTTGCGCTGCACCGCGACCGAGCCGCCGGCCTGATGAGGAATCGGCGTGGCGACCGCGGTGCTGGGTGCCGCGGGTAGCGGACTGCCCTGATTACCGTATGGACTGTTCACCTTCGTCGTGTGGAACGGCCGGAAGTCTTCGTCGGCGGCGATTTCCGACAGTGCGTCGTCCAACCCGACCGGTATTGCCGCGACGACGGCACCGAGATCGGCCAGCGGGTCACGCGGGCCGGTCACTTGCGCGATCGTCGGGACCCCTGGCGCGATATCGCGGTCATAGGCCCACTCGACGATGACCCGCAGCGGCGCGTCGAGCGCGGTGAGGATCGGCGACGGGATGCCGATCATCTTCAACGGCATCAGGATCGGGAGCAGCTTCGTCGGGATCAGGTAGTAGGTGGTATCACCGGTGGTGCCCTGGTATTGCATGTCCGGGACCGCGGCGCTGGTGTAGTCGGTGTGGATCAGGGCGGTTCCCGCGATCGCGTTCAGCGTGGCCAGCACGTTGAGCGGGCGGACAGGGAAGTCGGACCATCCGTCGTACTGCCGGGAGATGTCGACGGTCGGTAGGTGACAGACGGTTCCATCGCAGCTGTCGGTTGGGGTTGCCCCATCGTTGGTGACGTCGATGATCGGCAGGTAGAGCCCGTTGAAGCGTTCGAGGATGCCGCCGTTGGGCCGATTGGGGTTTCCGATCAAGACGAACGATGCGTCGATCTCGTCGCCTGCCGCATCGATCATCGGCTGCCAGGTGCCATCCGGATTGCGGTACTGCGCAATGAGATTCCGCTTCTCGACGGTGGCGACGCGGGCGCTCTGCGAGTAACCGAAGACGATGTAGTCACCGGTGCCCGGCGCCACTGCTGGGTCGACGGCGTGGGCGATGCAATTCCGGCCGACAACGCAGTTGCTCAGGTTGTGCGCGCCGTCAGCCACCGAGGCGTCGAACGTGCGCGGTCCGAACACGGGCCAGAACTCTTCTGGGGTATGAACGGCCACGCGGTGGTAGTCGCCGACCCCGGTCGACACCAGGTAACGCGCGGTCACCGCATTGACGTAGTCGATGGTCGCCTGTCCCTCGAACAGGTCGTAGTTGTACAGGACGTAGCTGCCCGGCGATGCCGGATCGATGGTGTGCGAATTGACCAGGGGGCTGCCGGTGCCACCCATGATGAATACCGTCGCAGCGACCAGTCCGATGACGGGCATCGAGGTCGAGCAGGCCAGCCCAACCAGTACCGCCAGTGCCAGCGACACCACGGCGAGCCAGCGCATTCTCAAAAACATGTGTGACGACCTTGCCGAGGCTGGGGGTGCTGAACGCGCTGCACCGCTGCATAATGCATCACGCAAGGGGGAGTTCACGTCGTTATCAGGGAGGGATCGCGTGAAACTCGAGAATGATTGCGAACGCAATAACATTGCGTTTGCCCCCGCCACCATCCGATTTGCCGATCGGCGTCGGTCGAGAAGGTTGCTCGACGCAACTGAAGTTCGCATTTCCAACCGGTTTCCATTCGGACACCAGATGGAACCGCCCGCGTTTTGGCTTCCACCGACCGTTTGCCGACCGTAGGCTGCGCCTGGCGACCAACACTTCAAAGGAGACACCGCTCGTGAAGAGACTGACAGCAGCTACCGGTGCGGGAGTCACCGTCCTCGCGCTGAGCCTGGCGCTGGTGGGCTGCGGCTCCGATGACAAAGCCAGCTCATCGAGCTCATCTGACTCGGCCAGTTCGACGGCGTCCTCGAGCGCGGCAGCCCCGACCACCTCAGCACCGGCCGCAGGCGCCCAGAAAACCATTTCGGACTACATCGCCGAGAACAAGATCACCGAAATCAGCATGAAACGCGGCGATCCCGGGCCGAATATCAACGTGCCACTCCCCGACGGCTGGGGCGCCAAACAAGGCGCCCTGCCCGCGGGTACCTACGGTGCGATCGTGGACACCAGGAGCGCCGTGCCGAACAACCCGCCCCGGATCCTCGCGGTGCTCTCGCAGTTGACCGGCAACGTCGATCCCGCCGAGGTGTTGAAGTACGCCCCGGGCGAGCTCAACAACCTGCCCGGCTTCACCGGCAATCCCAAAGGTGACCCCGTCAAGGTCTCCGGTTACGACGCCGTTCAGCTCGGCGGCAACTTCGCCGACGGTGACAAGAAGGGCACGGTATCCCAGAAAACCGTCGTGATACCGGTCGGCGATGCCGTCTACGTGCTGCAACTCAACGGCTTCGCCGACGAGTCAGAGGCGCCCGCCCTCAACGACGCGATGAATATCATCGGGGCGCAGACCGTCATCACGCCCTGATTCTGGGCGCGCGCACGCCATTCCAACCACTTTCCAACCGCACGCCACTAGGCTCCGCCTGCGTTTGGCTTCCGTCGGCAGTTTGCCGGCTGTGACTGCGCGATAAAACACGCCCTCTAAGGAGACACCGCCGATGAACAAACTGACAGCAGCTACCGGTGCGGGAGTCACCGTCCTCGCGCTGAGCCTGGCGCTCGTGGGCTGTGGCTCCGATGAGAAGACGACCACCTCCAGTTCCAGCTCGACGACGTCTTCGTCGAAGGCACCGTCGTCAGCCGAGGAGACCACGACGTCCGAGGAAGAACCCACCACCTCGGCGGAGGCATCCGGCCCCAACAAGACGATCGTCGACTACATCAAAGAGAACAAGATCACCGCGGTGGATGTGAAGCGCGGCGATCCCGGCCCGACGATCGACCTACCGTTGCCCGACGGTTGGGAACCCAAGGAGGGTCTGCCGTCGGCCCCCTACGGTGCGATCGTCTATCCCAAGAGCGCTGTGCCGGACAACCCACCGCGGATTCTGGCGATCCTGTCCAAACTGACCGGCGATGTCGACCCCGAGGAAATCCTGACGCTGGCCCCAGGTGAGCTCAAGAACCTGCCCGGCTACAACGGCGGCGAGGGCGAGCGGGACAAGCTCAGCGGTTTCGATGCGGTTCAACTCGGTGGCACCTACACCGATGGCGGCAAAACCGGTATGGTCGCCCAGAAAACTGTGGTGATTCCCGTTGACGGCGCCGTATATGTGTTGCAGCTCAACGCCTTTGCCGATGAATCGGAAGCCGGCATCATGGGCGATGCGACAAACATCATCGACGATAAGACAAAGATCACGCCCTGACCGAATCTGACCGCATACTGTCGGCGCGCAATCTGAGTTTGCGCGCCGACAGTTGCGTATCCCAGACCTTTTCCCCGGTGGCTCTCGCGATGTGTTCGGCCTGACGCAAGGACGCCCGCGCTGCGCCCGAATCACGGTGTGCAGCTTCGATATCGGAGAGCAACGCATAGTAGAGCGGCGAGAATATCCGCCTGCCGCCCTGGGAATGCACGGCCATCGCGGCCCGCATCTCGTCGGTGGTGTCTATCCCGCCGGGACCCACTCCGCGGGCCCAGGCCCCGATGATGCGGGCGCCCGGCACGAACTGGTCGATACCGAGCCCGGACAACTCCTCGAGCACCTCATCGGCACGCTGCGCCAGGCCGGCGGACTCCCCCAGCATCGCGCAGCGTTGGATATCGGCGGTGCGGACCACCGCGACACCGAAAGCGTCCCGCCGGCCCACACCAAGGGTGATCCCCGCTGAGATCGACGCTGCGGCACTGTCCAGATCACCCAGCAAGGCATGCACATGGCCGGCCACGCCGTGGGAAATCACCGTGAACGACGCCAGCGCCCCGTACTTCTCCCAGTCCACTGCAGGCACCTCATCATGAAGTGCGGCAAGTGATTTCAGACTCGAGTCCAACCGCCCACGCATGAACTCGCTCAGCGCCCTGATGTAATACCCGGCGGACCCGGACAGCGCATCGCCGGTCTTGGCATAGAACGCGATCAGTCCGTCCGAGAGGATCGTCGCCTCGTGGTACCGACCCGAACCACACGCCTCAAGGCAGCCCATCGCCACCACCGTCGTGAATTGATCTGCATCAGCATCAATTTCGGACGAGCGACGTAGATCGTCGAGCACCTTGACCGAACTCTGCCCATTGACCACGGCCTCGACCGAGGCCAATTGCAGCCGCAGATCGGACTCACGGTCGACGCGTTCCGCCCCGGCGGGCAGCCGGGTACAGATATCGAGGGCACGCCGATCGAGCTCGGCGATATCCGAATACGCCGAGCGGCCCCAGGCATCGTTGCGGGCCCGCTCGACCAGGAGCAGCGAGATACCCGCATCCAGCTCAGCACCGGCGCGCCAGGCGTGCTCTGCGCCATCGACGGCGTCCTGAGCGGTGGTCGCGGCGGCGTCTTCGGCATAGACCGTGGCAAAATCGGCATGCATCTTCGCGCGCGCGACGCTGGTCAGTTGCGCGGCGATGGCATCGCGGACCAGCCCGTGGCTGAAACGGTAGCGGCCGGGATGATCCGCTGTCTCGCCGATCAATCCGGCCACCAGCGCCGCCTCGAGTTGAATCGCGACGGCCACCACAGTGGTGTGCAGGGCCGCCGCCAATCGGGACGTGCCGAATTCGATCCCGAGCACCGCCGCCGCTGTCAACACGGTTCTGGTGGCCCTGGGCAGATCGGCCATCCGCCGCCGGATGATCCCCGATACCGCATCAGGCACGTCATCGCCGTCGATCTCGCAGGTGGTGTCATCCAGGCGCCCGTCATCGTGCAGCAGACGCGTCAATTCCCTGATGTAGAAGGGGTTTCCACCGGTCCGCGATCGTACGGCGGCGACAAACTCCGGTCGCGGCACCGCACCGCAGAGATCCTCGATCAGCGCCGCAGTCGCCTCGTCGTCAATCCCGCGCAGCGTGATCGTGGAGACGTCCGAACGGCTCAGCAACCGGTCGAAGGCGCGGGCCCGGACCGGTCGATCTGCCCCGCCGTCCTGCCAGGTCGCCAGTATCAGCAGTGGTGTGCGATGCACGGATGCGGCCAGCAGTTCCAACACATCTCGGGTCAGCCGATCAGCGCGATGCAGGTCGTCGAGCACGATGACCGCAGGCCATTTCATTGACAGTTCAGTCACTGCCGTCGCGGTGGCCTGGGCAATCTCGAAGGCCGACTTCTCGAAACTCGCAGTTGCCTCATCGGGTGGCGGAACCGTGGTCAACCCCAGATCCTTGACCTGGTGGCCGACCTGTCCGGCCAGTCCGCGCAATGCGTGCGTCCAGGCCCACGAGGGTGGTCGTCGCGTTTCCCCGGAATGGCCGGCCCATACCGTCGCCATCCCCAGTTCATCGGCAAGGTTGGCCACTTCGGTGGCCAGTGCGGTCTTGCCGACGCCCCGGTCGCCGGTCAGCACAGCAACGGCGCCACGGCCATCCGAGGCGGCGACCAGCGCCGTGCGTAACCGCTGCAGCTCCCTGGACCGACCGAAAAGCCCGTCACGGCGGCGCGCCTTCGGGGATAACCGCACGACAGTGGATTGGTGCGGCCGCCAATCCAGATCGGTCGATTCGGTGCGGATCTCGTTGGCCAACCGCTCCAGCGCCAATCCGGGGCGCACGCCGAGTTCCTCGTCGAGCACTGCCTCCACTCTGGCGTACGCATGCAGGGCGTCGGTGCGGCGGCCGGCCCGATACAACGCCAGCATCAACTGACCCCAGAGTCGTTCGCGCATGGGGTTGGTCGCTACCTCAGCCTCAAGGGCGGAGATCAGTTCGACGTTATGGCCCAACCGCAGCTCGGCTTCGAAACGCGTCTCGACGGCATCGGCCCGAAGCGCCTCCAGCCGGTGTACTTCGTGATCGGTGAACGGTTGATCCCGGAAGTCGGCCAGCGGCGCCCCCCGCCACAAGGTGAGCGCCCGCGCCAGAACCCGAGCTGCCCCGGTGGCGTCACCGTTGTCGAGAAGCCGACGGCCGTCGACGATCAGCGATTCGAATTCCCTGATGTCCAGGCGGTGCGCCCCCAGATACAGCCGGTAACCCTTGGCCTCGGTGACCAGGCGGACCTCATCGCCCAGGATCCGGCGCAGGTTGGCGATATAAGCCCGCAGCGACGCGACAGGTTTCGGCGGCGGGGCGTCATGCCAGACGTAGTCGATCAGCTGGTCGATCTCGACACTACGGTCGGCATCGAGCAGCAGTGCGGCCAACACGGAACGCTGGCGCAGGCCCCCGATCGGTAGCGGCGCACCGTCGCGCGAGACCACCATGGGCCCCAGCAGCAGATAATCCATCACCCTCCATGTCGGGCACGAACGCCGATTCGCCGATATTCCAATCAGAATCCAACATGCTCTGGTTACTGTCGCACGGCAAACATGTCAATGCCCGATGAATCCACCTGGTGAAGAGGCGCAGCAAATGACGACCGGTGACCGCGTTCCGGACGAACCGCAGGCACCTCAGCGCGGACGGACCCGCGAAGAACTCGGTCGCGATATCAGCGCAGCGCAGGCCGAAGCCGAGGCGGCGCCAACGGCGTGGAAGCGGTTTCTGCACTCGATGAGCCCGAAGCTCGTCTGGTCGATGGCCGAGGGCTATCCGGTGGTGATCAAGCAGTTCCTGCAGTTCTGTCTGATCCTGATCTATCCCGGCTGGGTGGCTGGCGTGCTGTTCTCGATGGTCGTCTATGGCTTGTTCTACATCACGGTGTACCCGGTGCTGTGGGTACTGTTCTGGCCCATGCGCAACTATCAGAAGAAGCATCACCCCGAGGAGTACGCCGAGAGCCAGCGAAAAAAGTAGTGGGCCTGTTCACGCGCTCCCCCGACGTCGAGGTGACGGTGACGCCTGCGGTGGTGACCCCACGACAGACGGTCACCGCGACGGTGTCGACCACCGCGCCCGTGCACAATGTCACCGCGGCGCGCCTGGAGTGGGGTTACACGAACTTCTTCCGCTACCACTGGGCCGGTCGGTCCGACTCCATGGCGGCCCAGGGCAACGACTCCCTGTCGACCATCGGCGATGTCGGGACCAACTACGGCGGCGACCGTGACACCGATGAGTGGGTGGCCGTCACCAGGGTCGAATTACCCATTGCCACCGGTGAATTCACCGGTGGGACGTCGTCGTTCCGGGTGCCGTCGTGGGCGCCCGGCTCCTCGAAGCTCATCGCCGCCTGGTCGTGCCGGCTGGTCGTCGAACGGGCCGGACGTGATATCGACGAGCACAGCGAGTTCACCGTCAAGATCGGGCAATCGGATGTGCCTGATTTCGATCATCTGGACGAACCGGTCGAAGTGCTCAGCGGTGCCGCGGAAACCGTGATCGATATCGTGCTGCCGACCCGCATCTTCGTCGCAGGTGCGCCCATCCGTGGGCACACCGTGCTCACCCCGACCATCGATCTGCCCGACGGCGACCTCGCGATGAGCTGGCAGCGGCGCCGGGCATCGCACCCGTTGACCCGCAATCCCTCCGAGGGCGGTTCGCTGGATGGCCCGATCGTGCAGTTGGACAAGCGGATTCCGTTACGGGCCGGCGTGCCCATCACCGTGGCCTTCGAGATTCCGTTACCGGCCGACGCGCCGCCCACCGCCGCCGCCGTGCATTCGTCGATGGACTGGTATGTGCAGGCACGGATGTTCTACGCCGGTTTCACCGGCCATCTGACCGAACGCGCCGTGAAACCCATCATCGTGGTCAACACCGTCTGAGCAACGGTCTAAACAGCAAGTATCGACTCCCAAGAATCCGCCAAGGATCCTTGGAGACCTAACGCGCAATCTTTTCTCAACGGCCCCGACCGGAGCCACACCGAAGAGAAAAGGACAACGCAATGTCTCGCATCGCCCGCATCATCGCACTGCCCCTGCTGACCGCCGGAATCCTCGGTGGCGCACTCGGACTGGCCAGCACGGCCAGTGCCAGCATCACCTTCGACGACCGTGGCGGCGCGGTCGCCACCCCCGACACCTACGCCGACCCGGCGACCACCTACGTGCCCTGGAGCTCATGGATCCAGACCGCCGAGGTAATGGTTCCGCAGGTCGACACCACCGTGGTTCAGAGTCGCTGACCCACCCCAAAGACGCGGGTCTGTGGTGTGCTGACCCGAGCGCACCACAGACCCGCCCCACCCGAGAGGACATCATCATGAAAACCATCATCCGTACCGCGATTGCGGTCGCCGCCCTCAGCGCGGCCGGCCTCGGACTGGCGGGACCGGCCATCGCCGCACCGCTGAACGACCCCGCAGGCCTGTGCAGCTACCACAACGACAAGGGCGACTGCTGGGTCTCGGCGTCGGCACCGTCGGTCAACATCGACATGGTGTTTCCCGCGAATGACCCGCAAGAGCAGGCCATCGTCGACTACCTGACCGGAATCCAGAACGACTTCAACGCCAATACCTCCCCCGGCGGCCTGGACGACCCCAAGCCGATGCAGGAACTGGACGTCACCACGACCGCGTACACGTCAGGGACACCCGGGGCGGGCACGCAGACCACTGTGGTCAAGGTGTACCAGAACGAGGGCGGCCCCTACCCGAACACCTACTACAAGAGCTTCGTCTACGACACTGCGACCAAGGCGCCGATCACCTTCGACACGCTCTTCCGGCCCGGCAGCCAACCGTTGGGCGCGATCCTGCCCATCGTGGAGGATGCGATGACACGTGAAGCGGGACAGCCGATCACCGTCGATCCCACTATCGGACTCGACCCGGCCAACTACCGGTCCTTCGCTATCACCAACGATGCCGTGATCTTCTTCTTCGACAAGAACCAGTTGCATCCGGCCTTCGGTGACATCCAGGTCTCGGTACCGCGCACCGCCGTTGCCGCCATGCTCAACCCCGGTCTCTAGGCCCGCGATGCGGCCGACGCCTCAGCCACCTGCTCTGGCGTCGGCCGCACACCGGTGTACCGCTCGAACTGCTCGGCCGCCTGCAGCGCAATGACTTCGGCGCCGGTGATCACCTTTTTACCCGCGGCCCTGGCCGCGGTGATCAGTGGCGTCTCCGAGGGCAACGCCACCACGTCGAACACCGTGTCGGCCGCCGCGATGGCCTCTGCGGTAAAGGGATTGTCGCGCTCTTCGGCTCCCCCGGCCATCCCGACCGGTGTCACGTTGACGATGATCGACGCTGCCGCGCCACCGATATGTGAGCGCCAGTGATAGCCCAGCTTCTCCGCCAGTTCCGGTCCGGCCGACTCGTTGCGGGCGACCACGATACCGTCGTGAAAACCGTTGTCCCGGAAGGCTGATCCCACCGCTTTGGCCATCCCACCGCTGCCGTGGATCAGCACCGACTGATCGCAGCGCAGGCCGTGTTCGGCGATCAGCCGCTCGACGGCGATGTAGTCGGTATTGGAGGCGGTCAGCACACCGGAGTCGTTGACGATGGTGTTGACCGAGTGGATAGCGCGCGCCGAGTCCTGCACATGGTCGACCAGCGCGATGACATCTTCCTTGAAGGGCATCGACACCGAGCAGCCACGGATACCGAGGGCCCGCACACCACCGATCGCCCCGGCGATATCGGTGGTGGTGAACGCTTTGTAGATGAAGTCGATGCCGAGGCGGTCGTAGAGGTAATTGTGGAACCGCGTGCCGATATTGCTCGGCCGCGCGGCCAACGAGATGCACAACGTGGTGTCCTTGTTCAGCGCGGGCCTGCCCATCTCAGCCGACCGCCTCGATCACCTGGCGGGCGACCCCGCGGATCTCTTCGATCAACTGCCGGGGTAGATGAACATCGCGCCGGTCCGGCACATCGATCACTGTGGTCACAATCCCCAGATCCTCTCGTACCCAATAGGCGCCGAACCCGTCGAGGATAGAACGCATCGCCAAGTTGTCCGAAAGTACGCGGGCCGAGAACTTCTCGACACCGTCAACCCAGGCCGCGACGGCCAGCGCCTTCATCAGGAACGATCCGACGCCCTTGCCCTGGTAAGCGTCGCCGACGATGAAGGCGATCTCGGCATGCGTCGGGTCGACCTCCTCGCGGACGAATCGCGCATCGGCGACGATATTGTCTTCCGCCACAGCCGGGTCGATCATCACCCAGACGAAGTGGTCGACGTAATCGACTTCGAACAGATAGTCCATCAACGATTTTGTGGGCTCGCGGGCCGTCATGAACCGCCGATAGAGCGTCTCACTGGAGAATTCCACCGTCCCGTTGGTGGCCCTGGCACTGTCCCCCGGCAGCACTGGACGCAGCAGCAGTTCGGTGCCGTCGCGCAGACGGACCGGCATCGGGGTGATGAAGGCCGCCAGCCGCTGGCGCGCCGTGCGCACCAGGCGGTCCTTGACACCGGGGATGTCGGCCATGCACGCAAAGGCCTCGGTATCGCCGATCCAGCCGGTCAGCGCCTCGATCGTGGTGACCGTTGCGGTCCGCGGTTGATCGCGCAGCAATGCCATCTCGCCGACGATCCGGCCCGCGGATACCTCGTCGACCATCACCACGCCGTCATCGCCGACGTGTCGGACTTCCGCGCGGCCCGACGAGATCAGCAGAAAGGAAACCGCCCGCTCACCCTGACGCATCAGTGCCTGCCCAGGCGCCGACCGCAACGGCTGCATCCGCTCGGCGAGCGGGATCAGATCTTTCACGCGGCAACCGGCGAAGACCTCCATGGTGGCGAGGTCATCCGCCCGAAGTTCAGTCAGTTCTGACATATCCCGGACATCCCAGCTATTCCTTCGATTGCACCGAGCCTACGTGCGTCCACACTGATCGGGTGAGCAATTCCGAACCGATGCTGGGCCTTGGCCTGATCGTGGTCTGCGTGGTGATGGCGATCGCCGCGGGCGTGATCAGCCGGCTGTTTCTGCGCAGCTCGCCGTGGGTCGTGCCGCGGGCGGGGGCGCGCGCCGCGCTCCAGCTGGCTGCGGTCGCCTCAGTGCTGGCCGCCGCGATGACCCACCTCTGGTCCTCAGTCCTGGTCCTCGCCGTGATGTTCACGGTCGCGACGCTGACAGCTGCGCGACGCAGCCAGGCAGATACCGGTTCACTGTGGCTGATGGCCGCCCTCGGAGCGGGGATGGTCGCTGTTCTGCCGCTGCTGTTGTCGTCCGGGGTCGTGCCGTTGGTCGGTTCGGCCATCGTCCCGGTGTTCGGCATCGTGCTCGGCGGCACCATGACGGCCTCCGCGGTCGCCGCCCGACGGGCGCTGGACACACTGAATCAGCGCCACGGCGAGGTCGAGGCAGCCCTGAGTCTGGGCCTGTCCGAACGGGATTCGCGGATGGAGGTGATCGAACGTCCCATCCGCGATTCGCTGCTGCCGAATCTCGATCAGGCCCGCACCGCCGGACTGGTCACGCTGCCAGGAGCTTTCGTCGGGGTCCTGCTCGCGACAGGCTCGGCAGCACAGGCCGGCGCGGTTCAGGTCCTGGTGCTGATCGCGTTGCTGCTCTCCCAGACATGCGGGGTCGCTGTGGTCGGCGAGCTGGTGGCGCGCGGTCGGATGACGCGGACCGCACAGGTCATCGACTGAGCCCGCGGAGCAGGGCGACACCGGTGATGATCTCCCAGGCGATGATCGAGTAGACAGCCCCGCGTTCGACCACCCCGACCGGGAACACGGTCAGTGCCAGAAGGCAGCCGATCCCGAATATCCCCAGCGCCACGCTGGTGTGAGAGTAGGCCGGCGACAACCCGATTTGCGCGCCGCCGACACCAGCAAGGATGACGGCGACGTTGCCGCCGATGATCGCCAGCCCCGCACCGATGATGTGCAGCGGAACCGCGCCGTCCGGCCCGCTGGGGAAGGCGCCGACGAGGATGTTGCCGACGGCGTTGGCCGCGGCCGCCAGCATGAATGCCCAGCCGATGGCTCCCGGCGCCGGGCACGCGCGGATCAGCACGACCGCGCCGGCCAGGAACAGCACGCCGTGCACCATGAAGCCGCCGACGTTCATCACTGCCGAGGTGCCGAGATCGCTGATGTAGTTGCTCAGGTATCGGTAGCCCGGATGGCGGCCCGCCGCAACCGCTTCGCAGACGACGTACACACCTGCACCGAGCAGCCAGATCACTGCCGCCGTACGCGCAGCATTCACCTCTAGTAGCGACCACCCTGCGCGGCAGGCAGCGCATCGAGTTCGTCGATGTCCTGCGCCGTCAACACCACGTCGGCAGCGCCCGCGTTATCGACGAGGTACTTCGGCGTCTTGGTGCCGGGAATCGGGACCACCTGATCGCCCTGGGCGACCACCCACGCGAGCGCAACCTGGGCCGGTGTCGCGCCGAGGCGCTCGGCGATGGCGCGGACCTGTTCGACGATGGCCACATTGGCCTCAAGCGCATCCCGCTGGAAGCGCGGCAGCCCTCGCCGGAAATCCCGCTCGGGCAGGTCGTCCACCGAGGCGAACGTGCCGGTGAGGAAGCCGCGGCCCAGCGGGGAGAACGGTAGGAAGCCGATGCCGTTGGCACTGCAATACGGCAGCACCTCCGCCAGCACGTCGCGCGTCCACAACGACAGCTCGGACTGCACCGAGGTCACAGGGTGTACCGACTGCGCCACCGCGATCTGCTTGACGGTGACCTCGGATAACCCGATGAACCGGGCCTTACCCGCGGTCACCGTTTCCGCCATCGCACCCCAGGTTTCGGCCAGCGGGACCTCCGGGTCGACCCGGTGCAGCTGATAGAGGTCCACGTGATCGGTCTGCAGCCGTCGCAGACTGTCGTCGATTGCCGCCCGCACGTGCTCGGGTCGTCCGTTGGGGGCGATCTTCGGCGTACCACCGGGACCGTTGCTCTGATCCACAGTCGTCAGACCGCATTTCGTGGCGAGCACGACCTGTTCGCGATACCCACCTGCCAGCGCCCGGCCGACCAGCTCTTCGTTGGTGAAGGGCCCATAGACATCAGCGGTATCGATCAGCGTCACACCCAGCTCGATCGCCTGGTGGATCACCGCAATCGAGGTCGCCTCATCGCGCGTCCCGCCGATATCGTAGGCGTGCGTCATACCCATGCAACCGAGGCCGATGACGCCGACGCTGGGGCCATTATCGCCCAATGTTGTTGTGCGCATTGATTTTTTCCCTCTCAGGGTCGGATCATGACTTTGAGTGCGGTGCGGTCGGCCATCGCCTGGTAACCCTGCGGCACCTCGTCGATTCCGATCGTGCGGTCGAAGACCTTGCCGGGTTCGATGACACCGTCGAGAATGTCGGGCATGAGCTCGTCGATATAGGCCCGCGCGGGTGCAACGCCACCGGTGAGGGTGATGTTGCGCATGAATTCTCTTACCCCGAACGGTACTTCGTTGTCCTGCGGGACACCGACCCGACTGACCACACCGCCGGCCCGTGCCACGCCGAACGCCGTCTGTAGTGACGGCGTGGTGCCGACGCACTCCAGCACGGTATGGGTGCCGTCACCACCCGTCAGTTCGCGGACCCGTTCGATACCTTCGTCACCACGTTCGGCAATCACTTCGGTGGCACCGAATTCGACACCGAGGTCGGTGCGGTCCTTGTGTCGGCCCATCAGCAGGATCTGCTCGGCACCAAGGCGTTTGGCGGCCAGTACCGCGGACAACCCGACGGCGCCGTCACCGATGACAGTCACGGTGGTGCTGGGCCCGACACCGGCGGTGACAGCACAGTGGTGGCCGGTGCAGAACACATCGGACAGTGTCAGCAGGGACGCCATCAATGCCGAGTCCGGCGCCACCGGCAGCTTCACCAGCGTGCCCTGGGCCTGCGGCACCCGCACCGCTTCTCCTTGGCCGCCGTCGACATTCTTCGAACCCCAACCTCCGCCGTGCCGGCACGAACTCTGCAGGCCCTCCCGACAGAAATCGCAGGTGTTATCGGCCCACAGGAACGGAGCGACGACGAGGTCGCCCTTCTTGAGACCTGCGACATCGGAACCGATGTCCTCGACGATGCCGATGAACTCGTGCCCCATCCGGCGCCCGCGCTCACTGACCGGCATCGAAGCGTAGGGCCACAGGTCGCTACCGCAGATACAGGACGAAGTGATCCGGACCAACGCATCGGTGGGCCCACGCAGGGCTGCATCGGGAACGTTCTCGATCCGAACGTCATGAGCTCCGTACATCACGGTGGCACGCATAGGGGGGTCCTCTCGTCGCAGGGTCCATACAACCCTTACAGATGCGACTGTGGGAGTGACTGGCGATCCGGGTATTGACAGATCCCCCCAGCACTACCGGCAGGTGGCGATCGCCTCCCAGGGTTCGAGCACCGTCGGCGCCTCAACGTGCACGCCTGCACTGGAAACGAGGACGGCACCCATCGGTGCCACCGCGACCGGCTGATCGGAGAAGTTTGCGTGCACCCGCAGCGGACCACTGTCGAAAGCCCAGCTGCACTCATTGACCGCGACCTCGCGGTAACCGGCCGACGGGTCGGCCAGGTGGGCCCGGCGCACCGCGATCAGCGTGCGCACCAGCGCCAGCATCGACCGCGGATCCGCGGTCTGATCCGCGACGTTCTGCGCGGTATCGGGGTGCACAGGCAACCATGGCGATCCGTGCGAGAAGCCACCCGATTCCGTTGCGTCCCAACGCATCGGTGCCCTGGCATTATCCCGTGGCCACTGGCCGTTCAACCCACCGGCGGTCAGTGGATCACGGTGGTGCCACGCCGGGATATCGCTATCGCCCATCCCCAGCTCGTCACCGTAGTAGAGGACATAGGCGCCCGGTAGCAGCGCGACGACGGTCTGCGCCAGTCGCGCGCGCCGGTCATCACCGGCCGCCCACCGGGTCGCTGCCCTGGACAGATCATGGTTGGAGGCTGCCCACACCAGGGCCGCACCGGCCGGGGTGGCCGCGACGGTGTCGGCGACAACACGGGCCAGTGCCGGTGCTTCGAACGGCGCGAAGATGAACGGGAAGTTCAACGCCAGCTGCAGTTCGTCACCGTCGCCGTAATATGGGGCCAGCTCGTCGACCCGGGACACCCACGTCTCCCCCATCAGCAGCGGCGGTTCGGCACGCTGCTCCGCCGCGGCCCGCCACTGCCGATAGACCCCGTGCACTTCGGGCTGGTTGAAGTTGTAGACGTGCTGTATCCCGTACCGGCCCTGGATCTCGGTATCCCCGATAACGGCCCGTGGGTGTTCGGGGTTATCGCGCAGCAGGCGGTCGTGATAGAGCCCGTTGGCGACGTCGATCCGGAAACCGGCCACACCGCGGTCCAACCAGAACTCGATGATCCGGCCGAACTCGGCATGTACCAACGGGTTCCACCAATTCAGGTCCGGCTGGGCATCGAGGAAGTTGTGCATGTAGTACTGCGAGGTCCCCTCGTCCCAGGTCCACGCCGGCTCGCCGGTGTCGTCGACCCAGTTGTTCGGCGGCGATCCGTCGGCTCGCGCGTCGGCCCAGACGTAATAGTCACGGTACGGCGAGGAACGTGACGATCGCGCTTCGATGAACCAGATATGGTGCGCACTGGTGTGATTGGGCACCAGATCCACTACCACCTTGATCCCGTGCCCGGCGTAGGTCGAGATCAGCGTGTCGAAATCGACCAAGGTTCCGAGGTCGGGGTGGATCCCCCGGTAGTCGGCGACGTCGTAGCCCCAGTCCCGATCCGGTGACGGCATGATCGGGGACAGCCACAGCGCGCTGACGCCGAGGTCGACCAGGTAATCGACCGCCTGGATCGCTCCCGGCAGATCGCCGTAGCCGTCACCGTTGGAATCCTTGAAGGATCGGACATAGGCGTGGTAGATGGTTCCGCCGACCCACCACGGGGCGGTCACTGGTAGAGCTCGTTGAGCGACAGACTGGTCGGCACCGCGACGTTATGGGCCGCTTCGACACCCTTGAGCCATGGCTGGGCCACCATGAAGTCGGAGACGTCGACGAGGTTGAGCCAGCACCCGGTTTCCTGGGCTTTCTCGGCCGCGATCGAAAAGGTATCGGGTGAACCGGTTTCCAGACCCTGGGCGATCAACGCCGTGGCCTCCGGTGATGAACAGCCGAAGAAGTTCACTCCGCCGTCGGGATCGAAATTGATGTGCTCGAACAGGTAGGGGTGCGGGGCGTCGGGGAAGCCGAGGTTGACCAGGATGTCCGGTGCACCGTCGCGGTTCTCGATCCAGCCGAACATCTGCGAGGCCGGGTAGCCCGTCTGGGTCGCGACCAGTCCAGCTTGGGACAGTTGGGTGCCCAGCAGCGCCGCCACCTGCTGATTGTCGGGCGATGACGAGTCGTATCCGATGGTGATCGCCCGGTTGTTGGCCGGTAGCGCCTCGACGGCCGCCGTGAGCGCCGCCGGATCGTGCGCAATGTTCTGCACGGCGTATTTGGGGTCGTTGATATTGGCCGGGTAGATCTGTTTGGCGGCAGTTCCCCTGCCGAAGTACGCATTCGCGGCCAAGGCCTCGATGTCGACAGCTTTCAGGAGTGCCTGGCGCACTGCCACATTCGACATCACCGGCGTCAGCGGATTGACGTACATATAGTCCGACATCGCCGTCGGCAACGTGTAGCTGGAGAACTTGGAGTTCCTTTTGTAGGTCTGCACCGCCGACGACGGTAGATCATGCAGGATGGCGGCCACCGACCCGTTATCGAGTTGCAGTTGCTGCGCGGTGCTGTCGGTGATGACCGGGATGTCGACCACCGTGTAGTACGGCTTCTTACCCCAGTAATCGGGGTATGACGAGAGCTGATATTTCTCACCGACTTTCGCCTCGGTGAGGGTGTACGGTCCGGTTCCGACATCGTGAGTCGTCAGGTAGGCCTGCCCGTGATCGTTGGCTGCGTTGGCAGCCAGCGCGGTCGGGCTCATCATCTTCGGCCCGTACGGTGACGCGAGCTCGTAGAGGAAGGCCGAGTTCGGCGCCTTGAGCCGGATGGTCGCCGCGTAATCACCCTGCGGCTCAACAGACTCGACATCGGAGACCATGTAGGCCGGGCCTTGGTCGACCGCGGCGCGACGGTCGAAGGACGCTTTGATCGCCGCCGAGGTGAAGGGGGTCCCATCGTGGAACGTGACGCCCTCGCGCAGCTGGAAGGTGAAGGTCTTGTGGTCCGGTGACTCGGTCCAGCTGGTCGCCAACGACGGGGCGAGTTCTGAGTCGGCTTTGCCCGCGGCGAACGTCAGCAGGCCCTCGTAGGCGTTCGTCGTCAACAGCAGCCCCTGCGTGCCATAGAACACGTCAGGATCCGGCGGCTGCCCGGGGTCCTGCAGGAATGACAGCTGCAGCGTGGTGCTCTCAGGTGCGGCATTGGGCGTATCCGAGCCGCCAGAACCGCACCCGGCAAGCAGGAGGGCAGCGGCCAGAGCTGCTGCGAGACAGACGGTCCGCCTGGGGCGACCGACGGATATTAGCGGCATGAGCGGATCACTCCTGGGTACACGAGCCGGATTGGTTAATCGATTTACCTGAGCTTGGGGCCGGTCCGCACCGCTGTCAACTCGACAGGAAAAATCGAGGTCATCGGGGCTTCCCCGCCAGGTTCGCCGACCGCGGATGCGGTACCTTCTCGCGGTGGTGACGATGAAGGATGTGGCCCTGGCGGCGGGGGTATCGCCTGCCACGGTGTCGAATGCCTTCGGTGGTCGGCCGGGCAAGCTTTCCGAGGCCCAGCGCGTCCGCATATTCGAGGTCGCCGCCGAACTCGGTTATCACGGGCCCGATCCGGCCGGGCGTGCCCTCCGCACTGGGGTGATCGGCGCGATCGGCGCGATGTTCACCGAATCGCTGTCCTTCGCCTTCGACGATGCCTCGGCAGTCCTTCTGCTGAAGGGCATTTCGCAGGTCGCTGAGCGGGCCGATCTCACCTTGTCCCTGCTGCCGTTTCCGCCGCCGACACCGGGTGAAGACGTGGCCGCCCGACGCGAGCGTGATGCCGATGTGGTCAGGGGCAGTCTGGTCGATCGCTTCCTGGCCTATTCGATGCCCGATGACCATCCCGCAGTGGTCACCGCGATCGCCCGGCATCTGCCCACCGTCGTCATCGACTCCCCCCGGCACAAGGGTGTGCACTACGTGGGAATCCGCGACCGAGCCGCGGCCCGGCAGGCGGCCGAGCATCTGCTATCGCTGGGCCATCAGAAGATCGCCATTCTTGTCGACCGGCTGGTGCCCGACGGGCAACGCGGATTCGTCACCGCGGCGCGGCTGAAGGCGACCGCCGAGGCGGTGCCGCGTGAACGGCTCCGCGGTTACCGCGACGCCCTGACCGGTGCGGGTATCGCGTGGTCGTCGGTTCCGATCCTGGAAGCCGGCGGGCTGACCGTGCCGCTGTTCGACATCGCCGCCGATGTCCTGCTGGATACCCACGATGTGACGGCCGTGCTTGCGGTCAACGACGAACTCGCCATGGCGGTGCTGCGC
The DNA here is from genome assembly GCF_965229105.1 of Mycobacterium sp. Classification (GTDB taxonomy): domain Bacteria; phylum Actinomycetota; class Actinomycetes; order Mycobacteriales; family Mycobacteriaceae; genus Mycobacterium. The sequence continues at coordinate 1,799,486 of NZ_OZ245858.1, read as the reverse complement.
GCGTGTGGGCGGCGCGGTATCGCGGTGCCGGAGGACCTGTCTGTCGTCGGATTCGACGATGTACCCGCAGCGGCCGACGCAGGCCTGGCAACGATCCACCAGTCGTTCCTGGAGAAGGGCCGCGTCGCAGCGCAGTTGTTGACCGAGGATCCCTCGTCGGCGCCCAAGAACATCCTGCTGCCAACGCATTTCATCGAGCGTTCATCGACCGCCCCACCTAAGCAGTGAGATGCGACGCCAGGAAGTTAAACACTGACCGTGCCTGATGCCCGGTGATCCGCTGCACCGTGTCGGTTACCCGGTCCTCGGAACCTCGACTGATGGCTTCCTCCATGCTCGCGAGGATGGCCGCGAACTCGGCGGGTACGCCCGATTCGGCAATGTTGCGTGCCTGCTCGGCCGTGCTGACGCGAATGTGACGGGTAGGCCGCCCCGTCAGTTCCGTGAACATGCCGCAGACATCGTCGTAGCTCAGGGTTTCCGGTCCGGTGACCACGTACTCGCCATTAGGCGGGGCATCCTGCAGTAGCAAATGCGTTGCCACGTCAGCGATATCGGCAATATCGACAAAGCCGACCCGACCATCTGCTGTCGCGGTGCTGACATTGCCGCTGCGCAGGCCCACCGCTACCGGGTGATTGCCGGTGAAGTTCTCCATGAACCAGGAGGGCCGCAGCACCGCCCATTCCGCAACGCTGTCGGACACGAGGCGGTGCAGTGCACCGAGTCCAGAGTCGCCCGCCTCGGTGGCCGATGAGCTGAGCAGGACGACCCGGCGTAGGTCGCCGGCGCGGCCACGCTCGAGGAATGGTCGAACGATCGGCGCCGGATCGGCTGATCCGATAGGCGCGATGAGGTACATGCGCTCGACGCCGGCAAGAGCGTCGGCGTGCGTGCCGGAGTCAGTCCAGTCGAATCGGACACCACCGGGGCCTGGGTGGCGGGAGGCCGCCCGGACCGTCGCACCTGCGGCGGTGAGCAGTCGGCACACGATGGTTCCGGTGTGCCCGGTCGCCCCGGTCACCAGGATCGGTGCGCTCATCGACCCGGCACTTGGTCAATCGGCGCGGTTGAACCGAGCGCGGCGACAGCGGCGAGTGGGCTCCAATAGTCGCGATACGACGTGATGCCGTCGGCGCCCACCGCGATCACCGCGATGTAGCGCATGACATAGGGCGACTGGGATTCGACGGCGAGGCCCTCGACCTCGAATTCCACGATGACCGTCTCTGGGTCGACGGTGTGATGCCTGGTCTGGGAGGCGATTGCGCGGACGTCGAGCATGTCGGTATAGCCGGCCAGGTAATCGACGATCGCGGCCCGCCCCTCCAGGCGAGCGGGTTGCCCTGGTCCTGCGAACGGGAAATCCATCGTGCCCGTGCGCGTCCATAAATGAGCGAATCCGGTCATATCGTGCGCCAGGAGGAGTTCCAGGGCGCGGTCGACGACAGCGTCGGTGTGCTCCCGGCGCTTATCGCCCACATCGTGAATGGTCATCATCAGCCTTCCGCTTGGACGGAACGGTAACGTCCGACTTCGACCGTACATGAAGTTGGACGATACGGTGCCGTCCAAGATAGGCTTCGGCAATGACCTCAGCGCCCCGTGCGCCCACCGGAGCCGCCGTCTTCAGTGCCAACGTGACTGACGCGATCACCGATGCGGCGATCGATTCCCTGGTGGAGAACGGCTACGCCAAGTTGTCCATGGAGGGCGTCGCCAAACGCGCCGGCGTGGGCAAGAGCGCTCTCTATCGCCGATGGCCGTCGAAAATCGAGATGGTCATCGACCTGCTGGCCAAGCTCAGCGTCCCCGTCGATGCCCCAGTCGACACCGGCACGCTGCGCGGCGATATCCGCGCACTGCTGCAAGACATCACCAACTGGTTCACCGACCCGCGGATGCGCTCGATACTGCCCAGCCTCATCGCCGAGTACGAGCGCAACCCGGCCCTGGCCGAGGCCAGCGCGACGTATATCGGCAACCCTCGTCGTGCGTGGGCACGAGAGGCTCTTGAGCGGGCAGAGCAACGCGGCGACGTGACAACCGAGCAATCGGACCTACTGCTCGATCTGCTGGCGGCGCCGACCTACTGGCGGGTCACCCATGGCCGCCCCGTCGACGAGGCCTACCTTGACCTGCTCGCCGACATGCTGTCTCGCGGCGTGGGAGCACCGTGACTTCGGCCCTGCTCTGCCACTTTTGCCTGACGCGCAGAATCGGGTAATGCAACTCGCGGCGCTGACCAGCAGAGCGCGTTTTGTCATCGGTTCCGATCCCGGCCGGCTGCGGCTTCGCGCGGCTGCGGCGACCACGCTCTCGCTGATCCTGGCAATGATCGCGCTACTGGCTTTTACCCGCGTCGCGCATCAACCGGTGACCGTCGCCATGCTGGGCACGATTGTCGCGATGCAATCCGCAGCCGCGGTGAAAGACCGCCAACAGCACAGTCGAGTCGTCACCACCCTGTTGCTGTTCTTCCCCTCGATCGGTGCGGTCGCATTGGCTGCGCTGCTCACGCCGCTGGGCAAGATCGCCGACGTCGGGTTCATCGCGGTGCTCTTCGGCGCCGTCTGGGTCCGGCGGTTCGGCCCACGCGGTAACGCCCTGGGCATGGTCGCTTTCATCTCGTACTTCTTCGCCCTGTTCCTGCGGGCGACGCCGCAGCAGATCCCGATACTGGCCGTGGCGATCGCCGTCGGGTTGAGCGCCTCACTGCTGGTGCGGACGGTCATCTTTCCCGACCGGCCCCGCGTCGAGATGCGCCGCCTGGTCCGTGCGCTCCGCGGCGCCTCGACGGCGGTGTTGGAGGTCTCCACCAACAGTGGCGACTACGACCTGGCGATACTTCGGCGACGCCTGGACCGGCTCAGCGATACCGCGCTGATGATCGATGACTGGCTCGATCGGCACGACGCAGCGCAGACGCTGAGCATCACCAGCGAAGACCTTGCGCTGCGCGTCTTCGACGCCCAGATCGCCATGGAGCAACTGGCCAGCCTGCTCTGGGCACTTGATCCGAGCAAGGTCTGGCCGAGCGGACTCGACGATGCCATCGCATCGCTGCGAATATGCTTGCAGCACAACCCCTCTGAGGACCGGCTGCGCGCCGCCCGCAAACGTGCCGCAACGGCCGCGGACCGTGCAGATCTGTCCGGCTCCGAAGGTCTGGCGACCGTGCTGGCCTACCGGGCGGTGCAGGCCCACCTGGCCATCCACCACATCACCACGAACGCCCTCGCCTCCGCCGAGCCCCCTGCTGCCGAGTCCCCGGCTGCCGAACCAGGGGAAGCAACCGATGACGAGGCGGCGCCCGGGCTCAATCCCAGCACCAAGGCCGCCATCCAGGTGGCCGTCGCCACCAGCGCGGCCACCGTCCTGGGGGAACTGATATCCCCCGACCGCTGGTACTGGGCGGTGCTGACCGCCTTCCTCGTCTTTACCGGCGTGTCCACCCGCGGTGAGATCCTCACCCGGGCAGGTCACCGCCTCGTCGGCACCATCGCCGGCGTGGTGGCCGGGGTAGCGCTGGCGACCGTGGTCGGACAGAACGCGCCGGTCCAGATCGTCCTGCTGGTGATCTGTGTGTTCTGCGCCTTCTATCTGGTCGCGGTCGCCTACGCGTGGCTGACCTTCTTCGTCACCGTGCTGTTGGCGATGTTGTACGGGCTGCTCGGCAATTTCAGCGTCCAGGTGCTTGAACTGCGCATCGCCGAAACAGCCGCCGGCGGCCTCGTCGGCATTGCCTCGGCGTACTTCATCTTCTCGACCAGTACCCGCGCCACCTTCATCGACAAGGTCAACGACTACCTCGACCGGATGGTCGAGGTGATCCATGCCGGTATCGACTCGGTGTTGGCACCCGGTGGTGAGACCGACCTCGTCGCCGAGACCCGTCGCCTCGACAACGCCCTGCAGGACGTCATCACCGCCGGTAAGCCGCTGCAGATCGGCCCTGCCATCCGGAGTCGCCGCGGCGCGCAACGCCTGCTGCGCGGATTGCAGGCCAGTAACCGGTCGGCGCATGCGCTGGCCAGGGCGGGGGTGAACGCGGCACGGGCGGATCCCGATTCCGCTCCCCCTGACGTCACCGCCGCGGCGTTGCGTGACGCCGCCGACCACGCATGCGCCAGGGTCAACGCGGTAAAACAGGCACTGGCCGGGGCCGGCGTCGAAACGTCGGCGACGGCCACCGAGACAGTAATCCTGGATGTGATGGCGTCATCCCCTATTCCGCCGGGGCCCGTGCGCGGCGCGGTGCGGGCGCTCAACACGCTGGACCGCGCACTGGCCGAAGTCACGACGCGCGTGTAGGCGCTATCTGCTGAGACGTAAATAACATCGGTTTGCCAATGTGTGAAGTCCCACGGCGCTCCGACGCGGCGTTTATTAGAACATCTACTAATATCCGTGGGATGGGTCGGGATCCCCTGTACAACAGCATCAATGCCGCCGAGATCAAGATCGAGGACTACCTCGACGAGATGGGCAATATCGCGCTGCCTGACGGCGCTACGTTGACCGCCTACCTTGATCGCAATACCGCCACTTTCGGCGACGCCCCCGCCTATCGCTACCTCGATTACACCCTCGACAGCAACGGCGCGACGGTTGAACTGACCTGGGCTCAACTCGGCGCCAGGGTCCGCGCGGTCGGCGCCCGCCTCCAACAGCTGACAACCCCCGGTGACCGGGTGGCGATCCTGGCACCACAGGGCCTCGACTACGTCGTCAGCTTCTTCGCCGCGATCAAAGCGGGCGCCATCGCAGTGCCGTTATTCGCCCCGGAGTTGCCCGGCCACACCGATCGGCTCGACGCGGTACTCACTGACGCGCAGCCCGCCGTGGTCCTCACCACCGCCGCAGCCGCCGAGTCCATCAACACGTTCCTGCGGGCACGCTCACCGCAGAAACGTCCCAGGGTGATCGCCGTTGACGCACTACCGGACTCAGTGGGCCGAACCTTCACCCCGGTCGCCGCGGCCGGCGACGATATCGCCTACCTGCAGTACACCTCGGGTTCGACGCGCACGCCCGCCGGCGTCGAGATCAGTCACCGCGCGGTCTGCACCAATGTGCTGCAGATGGCCATCGCCGGTGACCTCGATACGAATATCCACAGCGTCAGCTGGCTACCGCTGTATCACGATATGGGCCTGATGATGATCATGTTCCCGGCGCTGTGCGGGGGCTACATCACGCTGATGTCGCCGCTGGCTTTCGTCCGGCGTCCGCACCGGTGGATCAAACACCTCGCCGCCGAAGCAGCACTGGGCCGGACCTTTGCCGCCGCCCCGAACTTCGCGTATGACCTTGCCGCCCAACGTGGTTTGCCCGCCGAAGGCGAAAGCCTGGACCTGCGTAACGTGGTCGGGCTGCTGAACGGATCTGAACCCGTCACGATGGGTGCGATCAACCGCTTCAACGAGGCCTTCGCCCCCTATGGGCTGCCGCCCACGGCCATCAAACCCTCCTACGGGATGGCCGAAGCCACGCTGTCGGTGGCGACGATCGCACCTGAGGCCCGTGCCACCGCGATCTATCTCGACCGTGACAGTTTTGCCGAAGACCGCGCTGTGGTCGTGACAGCCGATGCGCCACAAGCGGTTCCGCAGGTGTCGTGCGGTCAGGTCATCATCGGTCAATGGGCGGTGATCGCCGACGGTGCCAATGGCGCAGAGGTTCCCGACGGCCAGGTCGGCGAGATCTGGTTGCACGGTGACAATATCGGCAGCGGATACTGGGGCCGGGCGCACGAGACCGAACTGGTCTTTCGGAACAAAGTGCAGTCGCGGCTGGAAACCGGAAGTCATGCCGAGGGTTCACCGGAAAACGGCTTCTGGTTGCGGACAGGCGATCTCGGCGTTTACCTCGACGGCGAGCTCTACATCACCGGCCGGATCAAAGACCTCGTCATCATCGACGGCCGCAACCACTATCCGCAGGATATCGAGGCGACGGTATCTGAGGCTTCGACCGCGGTCCGCGCTGGTTTCGTCGCCGCATTCTCGGTGCCCGCCAATGAATTACCGGGCGCCACCACCGATGACGCCACCGAGAAACTCATCGTCATCGCCGAGCGCGCCGTCGGCGCGGGTCGCGCCGACGGAGAACCGATCGCCGAAGCCATCCGGACCGCGGTATCGCGGCGCCACGGTCTCGGACTTGCCGACGTACATCTGGTTGCCGCCGGGGTCATCCCGCGCACCACGAGCGGCAAGTTAGCCCGCCGTGCCTGCCGGAGTCGCTACCTCGACGGTGCGTTCGCACACTGACTAGATAGTCGAAGACAGAAACTTCCGAATATGGTCGGCCATCTCGGGTGCGGCGGTGTCCAGCGCGAAATGACCGCCGTCGACGACGTGCACCTCGGCGCCGGGAACGTCGCGTTGGATGGCAGCCGTCTCGGCGATCAAAAACGACGGGTCGTACTTGCCCCACAGCACCAGAGTTCGCGGTTGGTGCTCGCGCAGCCAGGCGTCCCACGCCTCGTATGAGGCGACATTGGTCCGGTAGTCATAGAACAGATCGAGCTGGATATCGCGCTGCGCCGGATCGCTGAGGAATCGGTACTCGTCGGTCCAGAGGTCCGGGTCGTAACGTTCGGTGTCGGGGTCAGTGCCGAGATGCCGTTGCCGGGTAGCTGTCAGCGAGAAGAAGTTCACCCGCAGCGCGGCCTCATGAGCGGCGCGGTCGGCCCAGAACGCCCGCCGCGCATCCCACAGCGGTCCAAGCGCATCCGGATGCAGCGCGGCATTCTGAATGATGAGGCTTTCCAACCGTTCTGGGTGCGCAACCACGAGCCTCATCCCGAGTGGGGCGCCGTAGTCCTGTACGTAGAGGTGATAGCTCGCCAGGTTGAGGGCTTCGGCGAAATCTTCGATCACGTCCGCGAGGTGGTCGAAGGTGTAGGCGAAGGTCTCCGGCGCAGGCCAGTCACTGTGGCCAAATCCAGGGAAGTCGGGGGCGATGAGGCGGAAACGGTCGGACAGCCTGCTCAGCAAGGGCTCGAACATCCTCGACGACGAGGGGAAGCCGTGCAGGAGCAGCAGCACGGGAGCGTCGACCGGACCGGCTTCCCGGTAGAAGATCGACACCCCGTCGACCGGCACCGTGCGGTAGGTGGTCGCGGTGATCGCCCGCCCAGGCATGCCACTCCTATCGATCGATGGCCATCATCGTCGCACGCTAGAGGCCGAAAGCTCCGCCCTCGATGAGGATGAGCAGCCCGATGCCGATGAGCACCGCCGGTAGCAGTAGGTGACCCCGCCCGTAGCCCGACGCGTGAAAACCGGCACCGCTGATTCGCATCGATGTAATCCTTTTAGGAGTACTTCGAGCGAGGAGCGTCGTCCGAGATGTCGATACCTGACCTGCCTCCCGGATTCGACTTCACCGACCCCGATATCTACGCGCGGCGCCTACCGGTCGATGAACTCGCCGAACTGCGCCGTTGCGCTCCGATCTGGTGGAACGAACAGCACCACGGTGCAGAGGCGTTCGGCGACACGGGGTACTGGCTGGTCACCCGCCACCGCGACGTGCGCGAGGTGTCGCTGCGAGACGATGTGTTCTCCAGCGCCGCGAACTGCATTGTGCCGCGCTACCCGAACGCCGAGTCGGGACGAGGCCAGATCGAGGCGGGCCGGTTCTCGATGATCAACATGGATGCGCCGCAGCACAGCCGGTTACGCAAGATCATCTCCCGCGGGTTCACGCCGCGGGCCATCGAGCGGCTGCGCGACGGGCTGAGCCAGGCGGCCCGCAGCATTGCCGAGAACGCCGCCGCCGCCGGAAGCGGTGACTTCGTGCAGCAGGTCGCCGCCGAACTGCCTCTACATGCCATCGCCAACCTGCTGGGCGTACCTGCTGAGGACCGAAAGAAGCTGTTTGAGTGGACCAACGAGATGGTCGGCGACGAAGACCCGGAGTTCGCGGATTCGGAGGCGTTGGTGTCGGCCGGCGAAGTGATGTTCTACGGCATGCAGTTGGCGGCGCATAAGGCTGACGAACCGGGCGATGACATCGTGACCAAGCTGATCGAGGCAGATGTCGACGGCCAGAAACTCTCCGATGACGAGTTCGGCTTGTTCATGGTGACGTTGACCGTCGCTGGGAACGAGACCACCAGGAACTCGATCACCCAGGGCATGATCGCGTTCCTGGACAATCCAGAGCAGTGGGAGCTGTTCAAGAGGCAGCGGCCCCACAGCGCGGCCGACGAGATCATCCGGTGGGCCACGCCCATCACGTCATTTCAGAGGACGGCTCTGACCGACGTGGAACTCGGCGGAGTCGAGATCAAGAAGGGTCAGCGAGTGGTGCTCGCCTACCGATCCGCCAATTTCGACGACGAGGTGTTCGACGATCCATTCCGCTTCGACATTCTGCGAAGTCCTAACCCGCACCTCAGCTTCGGTGGGACCGGCGCGCATTACTGCGTGGGGGCAAACCTTGCCCGGTTGACCGTCAATCTGATGTTCAGCGCGCTGGCCGATGCAGTACCCGACCTCACGGCACTGGGTCCGCCGCAACGCTTGCGGTCGGGTTGGCTGAACGGAATCAAGCACTGGCCGGTCGACTACGCCGGCAATAAAAATGGCAGATCAGTTACCTGATCTGCCATTTCTCATCTATCTCCAAGGGTGGAGCTAAGGGGATTCGAACCCCTGACCTCCTCGATGCGAACGAGGCGCGCTACCAACTGCGCCATAGCCCCTTGACCGCTAGCAGGTTATCAGTCTGCGCGCGTCAACTGAAAACCGACGGGTCACTGCCCCGCGGCGTGCGGCAACGAGTATTCGCGGGAGAACGGGACGTAGTCCAGATGCTCGAAAGCGGGGTCTTCGTCGTCGATCTCCAGCACGGCCGCACCGGGCTGCCGTAGGCGCGCCGGTACGACGTCGAGGTCATCGTCGTGCGTGTTCTCCACGCCCAGTCGAGACCGCGCCACGCGCTGCATACGACGGCGCCGCAACCGCTCCTCGATCCGGGTCTGGCGGCGCAGATACGCCAGGTAGAGCAGCGTCACTGCGCCGACGACACCGCAGAAATACCAGGCACTGGGCGTCAGCAGGAAAGCGGCGGCAGTCAAGAACACCAGCAGCGCGGCCATGGTGAGCAGCACACGCTTGCGGAACCGGTACTTGCGTGCCGTCACCGCCACAGCGGTCTTGGACTCGTAACTGCGCTGCCGCGACGGCCCTGCGGACACCCGCGGGCTGGCCGTCGTGAGCGGCTCGTCTTCGGCCTCAAGTCCGGAGGTGTCCTCGATGTACTCGTACTCGTCATCGGTGCCGTCAGGTTCGGAGCCCTCGGAGTTGTCGGCCGCCGCCTGCGCCTGGATGCCCTCGGTGTCGGTGACGTCTTCGTCGTCGGCCTCATCATCGAAGGTGAGCTGCGGGTCTTCAACCTGAACTGGGTCCTCCGCCTGCGCCACCACGGGTTCGGTTTTGGCCTTGGCCGCAGCCTCGGCGCGGATCCGCCCGACCGGCAACGCGCCGGAGTCTTCGTCGACCACGTCGACGTCGAGGTAATCGGGTTCGGCCTCTTCGGCCACCGAGGTCACCACGGCCACCGACCGCACACGAGAAGGCTTGCCGGTCACGACAACTGGGCCGGTCTTCTCTTCGTCGAACTCTTCGGACTCATCGTCCTGCTCGGCGGTGGGCTGCCAGTCGGGGTCACTGCGGTGCCCGGCCGCCGGTTTGCGGCGCTTGATCAGTCGCGCGGCCCGGCCGGTGTTGAGCACCCGGGTGGCCAAAGCGACGTCACTGGTGCGGCGCACGGTATCGCGCTTATTGATGAGCATGGGCACCAGCACGAATAGCCAGAGCACTACAAGTGAGATCCAGAGCAACGATTGGGGGATGCTTGGCATGGCGGCAAGCTCCTTTCCCCTTCAGGCTAGGTCTCCCGACCAGCGCATCCAGGTGTGGCGCGCCGAGGACAATTACACACCTGTAATTCGTCTGTGACAAGCACCATTAGTCACAAATGTCACATTAGTAACACGATCGGGACCTAAATCGGCCGCGAGTTCGACACAGAGGTTGCATATCGAACCGCCGCACTGCCCACCCGTGGAACTCGTTATCGAGCGTGCGCTCACTGCACAGTCACGCCGTTGCTCACAGATTCGCATGACGGCTACCGCGCGTGAGCTCGTCGCGTCAGCGCCCCTTTGCACCATTCAGGCATGTCGAAGCCACTTATCGGATCCGAAGCGATTGCCAACGGCGCCCTCACCCGCGGAACACTGCGATGGAACTACTCGCCAATGCACCCGCGCATCTACCTGGCGAAGGATGCCGAGCAGACATTGTTCGCCCGGACCTATGCGGCTTGGTTGTGGACGAGCAGACGGGCAGTTATCGCCGGGCGCGCCGCGGCGGCGTTGCATGGTGCGCGGTGGGTCGACTCCGCTACGCCTGTCGAACTGATAGCCAGACACGGGCGCCCACAATCCGGAATCACCGTCCGCCAGGAACGCCACGGTGACGACGAAGTGGTGAACATCGCCGGACTGCCGGTGACGTCCGTTGCCCGCACGGCATTCGACCTGGCCCGTCACTTGCCGCGCAATCTTGCGGTCACCCACCTCGACGCGCTCTCTGCCGCGACCGGAGTGACCTTCGCGGATGCTGCTGTGATCGCAGACCGGTACCCCGGAGCACGTGGGATCCGCCGCGCGCGAACAGCACTCGCGTTGATGGACAGGGGTTCGCAGTCACCGAAAGAGAGCTGGGTTCGGATGGTTCTACTGGACGCCGGCCTACCGAGGCCCCGAACTCAGATCAGGGTGACCGGCGGGTCGAATATCGCGTTCATCGATCTCGGTTGGGACGAGCCGATGGTCGGCATCGACATCGAGAGGAGGTCGGTGATCCTTCGGGTAGCGATCGACGCAGATACGTCTATGACATAGGCCGTTACGACATGATCGAGCGACAGGGCTGGATCGACCTACGTGTGGTCGCCGAACACAGCGCGAAGTTCAGCGTCCACCGCGTACGAGAGGCGTTCGCCCGCCGCGGTTATTCACCGATTTCGACACCTTGGTTGTGAAGAGATCTCCAGCACAACCCTCACGTCGAACTCGACGCGGCGCGGCGACCACACTCAGGCCCAACTGGCGCGCCCGGCCCGCACCAGCGATGCGGCAACCGAACCTGAGACCTCTTCGACAGTCAGCGCCACCAGGAGGTGATCCCGCCATGACCCGTCGACGTCGAGGTAGTTGCGCAGCAGGCCCTCTTCCCGAAAACCCGCCTTGGCCAACACTTTTCGGCTCGCCGCATTCTCCGGGCGGACGGTCGCCTCCACCCGGTGCAGCATCACCGCGCCAAAACTGTGGTCCAGACCGAGAGCCAGCGCGGCCGTCGCGACCCCCTGCCCGGTCAGTTCGCTGTGCACCCAGTAGCCGATCCACGCCGAACGCAGCGCACCGTGGGTGACGTTGCCGATCGTCAACTGTCCGCCGAACTGGCCGTCGACCTCGATGACGTACGGCAGCATCCGGCCTTTACGCGCTTCGGCTTTCAGGCCCGAACACACCGACGGCCATGCCGACATAGAGTGCCGCACAGCCCAATCCAGATCAGCGCTGGGCTCCCAGGGTTCCAAGAAGGCCCGGTCGGCGGTGCGGATGCGACTCCATTGCGCGGCATCGCGCATCCGCACCGGGCGCAACTGGATCACCCCAGCGGGTACCCGCAGCGGCCCGACCACCATGGGCCACCCAGGATGCATGGCGTTCGAACGCAACCAGCTCACGTCAGCTACTGGTCAGCCGCGTTGCGCCAAGAACGCGACGTCGACGACCTCGCCTGTGCGGATCTGTTCGGCCTCGCTCGGCACGATGACAAGACAATTGGCTTCTGCCAGCGTGGCCAACAGATGCGATGACGCCCCTGGCGCGCCGCCCAGCGCTTGCACCAGATACTCACCGGTGTCTTGATCGCGCATCAATTGTCCCCGCAGAAAACCCTTGCGACCGCGCACCGACGAGATCGGCGCGATGGCCCTGGCCTGGACGATCCGACGGGTCGGCTGCCTCTTACCCAGAGACAGGCGGATGAGTGGACGCACCATCACCTCGAAGACCACCAGCGCGCTCACCGGATTGGCAGGCAACAAAAAGACCGGCACCGCGTCGCGGCCGAGCTGGCCGAAGCCCTGCACCGAGCCGGGATGCATCGCGATCCGGGTCACTTCCATCTCGCCGAGTTCTGAGAGCACCGAGCGCACTCCTTCGGCGGCCGCGCCACCGACCGCCCCGGCGATGATCACGATTTCCGCTCTGCTGAGCTGACCCTCGACCGCTTCCTTGAGCGCTTTGGGGTCACTGTCGACGATGCCGACACGATTGACCTCGGCGCCGGCATCGCGGGCCGCCGCCGCCAGTGCATAGGAGTTGACGTCGTAGACCTGCCCGTTACCGGGCGTGCGGGAGATATCGATGAGCTCGCCGCCGACGCATAGCACCGACATCCGCGGGCGGGGATGCACCAGCACGCGCTCACGTCCGACCGCGGCCAACAACCCCACCTGGGCCGCGCCGATGATCGTGCCCGAGCGCACCGCGACATCGCCTGGTTGCACGTCGTCACCTGCGCGCCGCACATAGGCACCCGAGCGCACACCGCGTAACACCCGCACCCGCGACTGGCCGCCGTCGGTCCAGCGCAGCGGCAACACCGCGTCGGCCAGGGTCGGCATCGGAGCGCCGGTCTGAACGCGGGCGGCCTGTTTGGGTTGCAGCCGACTCGGCGTGCGAGTTCCGGCGTCGATGGCACCCATCACGGGGAGACTGATCTCGCCTGCCGAATGGTCGCCGTCGCCGTCCCGTCCGCCGGGTTCACCGACGCCGAGGACATCCACGCTGCGGACCGCATATCCGTCGATCGCAGCCTGGTCGAAACCCGGAAGCGGCCGTTCGGTCACGACTTCCTCGGCGCACATCAAGCCTTGCGCCTCGGCGATCGCGACGCGTACCGGCCTGGGGGCCACCGCGGCAGCCTGAACCCGGGCCTGCTGGTCTTCCACCGAACGCACAGTGCGCCTTTCTGCCGTCAGGCCGTTGCGTTACCCGGCCTGAAGCACACCTGCTGCTACTTCAGTCCGAGGCGCGTAACCAACCAACGGCGCAAATCCGGGCCATAGTCATCACGATCCAAGGCAAAGTCAACCGCAGCCTTAAGGTAGCCGCCGGGATTTCCCAGGTCGTGTCGAGTACCCCGATGCACGACGACGTGGACGGGATGGCCTTCTGCGATCAGCAGCGCGATGGCGTCGGTGAGCTGAATTTCATTGCCGACGCCACGCTGAACGCGGCGCAGAGCATCGAAGATCGCGCGGTCGAGGATGTAGCGTCCTGCGGCGGCGAACAGCGAAGGGGCGTCCTCGGCCTTGGGTTTTTCCACCATGCCGACGACTTTGAGAACGTCGGGGTTGACGGCGTCCGGCACGATCTCGACGTCGAAGACGCCGTAGGCGCTGATCTCGTCTTCGGGTACCTCGATGGCGCAGAGCACCGTCCCGCCGCGTTTGGCGCGCACCTTCGACATCGTCTCCAGGACGCCGGTCGGTAGCACCAGATCATCGGGCAGCAGGACCGCCACCGCGTCCTCGTCATCGGACAGCCTGGATTCCACACAGCTGATGGCGTGCCCGAGGCCGAGCGGCTCCTTCTGAATCACCGACTCGACCTTGATCAGGGCCGGGGCGCGCCGCACCTTCTCCAGCATCACCTTCTTGCCGCGGGCCTCCAACGTGCCCTCAAGAACGAGGTCCTCGACGAAGTGCGCGACCACACTGTCTTTACCTTCGGAGGTGACGATCAAGAGGCGCTCAGCACCCGCCTCAGCGGCCTCGGCGGCAACGAGCTCGATACCCGGCGTATCCACCACGGGCAGTAGCTCTTTGGGCACAGTCTTGGTCGCGGGCAGAAATCGCGTGCCCAGTCCCGCAGCTGGCACGATCGCCGTGCGCGGAATCAATACCTTGGCTGCCTTCGGCACCGTCATCGTTCACACCCTAACCTCAACGTGTTCACCGCTCAGCTGACATTGTTGAACCCGTGAGCGACGGCTCGAAACCCCAGTTGCGCGAACAACTGCTCCGTGCCCGCCGTTTGCTCGCCCCCGCGACGCGCGAGGCCGAGGCGCTCGCGCTGGCACAGCATATCGCTACTCTTCCGAACCCTGTCGACACAGTGTGCGCGTATGTTCCCGTCGGCACCGAGCCTGGCTCGATCGCGTTGCTGGACGTCTTGCGGGCGACCTCCGCGCGGGTGCTGCTGCCGGTGGCGGTGAATTCAGCCGATGGGACCGCGCTTCCGTTGTTGTGGGGTGAGTACCGACCCGGCGAACTGGTTGCGGCGCGTTACGGACTCTTGGAACCTGCCGGAGTTCGGCTGCCGCCACAGACGCTCTCGGAGGCTGCGATCGTGCTTGTTCCCGCGCTGGCGGTCGACCGCCGCGGCGGCAGATTGGGGCGCGGCGCAGGTTTCTATGACAGGTCACTGCCGCTGCGGGACCCACGGGCACGGTTGATCGCGGTGGTCCGCGATGACGAATTGGTCGCGGAGCTACCCGTTGAACCCCATGACGTGCCGATGACGGATGCGGTGACGCCCGCTGCCGGCATCACCGCGCTCCGACCGCGGGAATGAGCCGGGCCAGCTGGCGGTTCTAGCACTTGGCACGATAGAGTGCTAATACGTTCTGACCCCTTTCCGGAGGTTTTTGTGCCCACGTACAGCTATGCGTGCACCGAGTGCGGAGATCGTTTCGACGCGGTGCAGGCCTTCAGCGATGACGCGCTGACCACATGCACCAAGTGTTCGGGACGGCTGCGCAAACTCTTCAACTCGGTGGGCGTCGTATTCAAGGGCAGCGGCTTCTACCGCACCGACAGTCGCGAGGCCGCGAAGTCCTCCAGCGGCAGCAGCGTGCCGGCCGCGTCCGGCGAGAAAAGCCAGGACAAGAGTTCTGAGAAGAGCAGCGACAAGAGCAGCGCATCCAGTGGCTCGAACGAGTCCAGCGGGTCCAAGTCCAGCGGGTCCAAGGAGAAGAGCTCCGGTTCGACCAGTTCGGCTCCTGCCGCTGCCGCGTCAAACTAGTTATCCACAGCCGCCGCGGGCGTTGCACCCCTGCGCGGTCTCGCGTCTCTAGCGTGTCGCCATGGCTGGTGGCGACGCGACCTCTCTGGGATCGAGATCTCTCAACCCGACACTGCTGACCCGATTCCGGCGGGCACTCCAACCCGATTGGGTGCATACCGTCATGGCCCGCCGCATTGCGGCCGGTGGTCTGGTGGTGCTCGCCGGCGTCGCCGCCGTCAGGTCCAATCCCGAGGGCGAGCGGACCGCAGTCGTCGTCGCAGCCAAGGACCTCAGCCCGGGGGTGGCGTTGACGGCCGATGACATCAGAGTCGAAAGTCGTTTGACCACAACACTTCCCGACGGATCGCAGGTGGGCGCCGACACCGTGGCAGGCGCGACGCTGGCCAGCCCGGTCAGGCGCGGCGAGGTACTGACCGACGTTCGCCTGCTGGGATCGCGACTGGCCGAATCCGCGGCCGGGCCCGATGCTCGGATCGTGCCGTTGCACCTGGCCGATGACGCGGTTGTCGACCTGATTCGGACCGGCGATGTGGTGGATATCCTCGCCGCACCCGATACCGGCGCCGATGCGGTATCGCGGGTGGTGGCTACCGACGCCGTGGTGGTCTTGGTGTCGGCGAAACCGAAAAGTGCGTCAGGCGCCAATGATCGGGTGCTTCTGGTGGCACTTCCCGCCTCGGCGGCCAATGCGGTCGCCGGCGCGGCCATGGTTTCGACAGTAACGCTCACCCTGCACTAGAAGCTTGCAGCAGCGATGACGCCACGGACGTGGCGCAGGGCGGTGACGGCGCAGTAGGCGGCGGCGCCACCATCGGCGTCGGCGCGTCCGGCGGATCTGGTGGAGTGCACGCAGCGCAGCGCCGGCAACCGACCAGCCGACGTTGCCTGTGCGCCCCTCCAGGTAGCTGACGTGTTGCAGCGGTCGAGACTAACCTTCGACGTCTGAGAAGTGCACCGTCCTACCGCAGAAGGGTTCAGTCACATGTTGAAGGGGTTCAAGGATTTCATCGCGCGCGGCAACGTCATCGACCTGGCAGTTGCAGTCGTCATCGGCACTGCGTTCACCGGTTTGGTCACGGCGTTCACCAATAGCGTCGTCCAACCGCTCATCGACCGGATCGGTGCCACCCCCGACAGGGACTACGGCTTCCTGAAGATCCCGCTGGGCGGGGACACCTTCGTCAACTTCAACGCCGTACTGACCGCGGGGCTCAACTTTCTGATCGTCGCGGCGGTGGTCTACTTCGTTATCGTCGCGCCATTCAAGAAGTTGAAGGAACGCGATAAGAAGGTGGCCACCGGCGATACGGAACTGACCCTGCTCACAGAGATCCGCGATCTTCTTCGCGAAGGCGGGGTCGAGGCCGTGGGCAAGCAAAGCAGTAAGCCCCAACCGACGACGCCCCAACCACTGGACCACGACGGCGAATGATGTCCTCGCGCAACAGAAATCGCCCCCGGCAGAGTGCCGGGGGCGATTTCTTTGACGATATGAACTGTTAGTTCATGTTCCAAGGCTCGCCGTAGGTGGTGACGCTGTCACCGGAGCCGCTGATCAGCCGAGCGAAGGGCCGCAGCAGCACGCCGCCGGCGGCACCAGTGACGGTGCCGTGCGCATTGGAGACTGCGACTGCGCCGTTGGGGCCGGAGACGTCCACGGAGAAGGTGGCGACTTCCTGGATGCCGGGGCCGTTGCCCAGGTCAGCCGAGATCGACACACCGGGGAACAGGTTCGGGGTGATGACCGAGCCCAGCGGGTTGAAACCGGTCGGCGACAGGTCAGCGTCGTCGAGCAGGATGTTCGGGGTGGAGTAGGAGAAGTTGATGCCCACGCCCAGCGACCACGGGAAGCCAACCTGGTAGCCCAGTTCCAAGGTGCCCGAGAATTCGTCGGAACCGGCGCCGGTCACCGAGTACACGGCGCGACCGGAGTGGAACCACTCACGGGTCAGGCGGTTGCGGTCCAGCGGGAAGACGCCGTTAAGGAATGTGTCCCACTGCTGAATGGTCAGGGTGCGTCCCTGGCCATCCACAAGGCTCAGCTCGTTGTCCAAGCCAGCATGTGAGGTGCCTGTGCCTACGAACAGCGCAGCGATAGCGGCGATCATCGCCACCAGCACCCGACTGATTACCTTCATGTTCTCCCTAGCGGTCGGCGGTGATCCAGCTGGTTCACCGAGTTGTGGTTCGGGTGGGCCACATTTGCACCGCACCCGAAGTAAAAACCGCCAAATGAGAACCCCCACAGGCTGTTCTTACGTTTCGCTCATCGTTCTAGACACGAGGAACATAACGGGGTGGCATCACTCCGGCAACGCGGACACATCATCGACGCGTCCCGACCCAGGCCGATCAGAAGTTTGCTAGCGAAGCACCGCGGGTTGCCACCAGGCGAATGGACCGTTCACAGCAGGCCAAACCGGGTGAACACAGGCTTACCTGACATAACTTCGTCCGGCTAACGATCGGGCCAGTTCACGGCCTATTCAGCTGCCGTTGACCGTCAATCGTGGTGCGGAGGAACGTTATCCCGAAGCCAGCGGTCGCGGTCAGATTCGTCCCGCGCAGCGTCCGGATCGCGCTCATCGGAGGATTCCCGGGGGATTTCCGTCCCGAAGATCTTGTTAACTGAACTTGAGTCTCTAGGCACGCGGTCGATCACAGTTCACTCCAAATGTGACGAAGATCACACTTCTGCCGTTTGCGCTGTTCACGCCTGTGTAACACGGACGAGACACCCGCATTGCGCTTTCCAGCCTGTCTCTGCAGTACAGCGCCACTGCGAAGCCGTGTATCGGCCGCAGCGGCGCTGTGTGGTTACCGCAGATTGGGGGGACGTTCAGATCTCCAAGCTGGATAACTGACTGATGATCTGAGCCGCCAGCGGGTTGAGCGTCGCCATTCCGTCGCGCACGGCGTAGCGGGACCCGGCGATATTCACCACCAGCGTGCTTCCGGAGATGCCGGCGAGTCCGCGGGACAGCCCCGCATCGGTGATACCTGCCGCCAGACCCGACGACCGCAAGGCTTCAGAGATACCGAGCAGCTCACGATCGAGCAGGTCCACCGTGGCCTCGGGGGTCACGTCGCGCGGCATCACACCTGTTCCGCCGACCGACACCACCAGGTCCACCCCGCCGATCACGGCGGTATTCAGTGCGTTGCGGATCTCCACTTCATCCGCAGCCACGACCACCACACCGTCGACGACGAATCCCGCCTCGGTCAGCAGTTCCGTCACCAACGGCCCGCTGTGATCCTCTTCGTCACCATGCGCGGTCCGATCGTCCACGACGACGACTAGCGCTCTACCTACCAGCTCCACGGGCTGCTCCATGGTTGCAACCGTATATCTGGTCGACGACATCGGCGTCAGGCCACCACCGATAGTCCCGATCACTGTTGGGCCTTGCCCAAAGTCACCTGGACATTCTGTGGCTTGCCTGCGGCGTCGAGGAAGGTCAGCGTCACCTTGTCCCCCGGCGCCCGAGACCGCACCGCGGCCACCAGCGCGTCGGCGCTACCGATCACGCGATCATCGACCTTGGTGACCACAACCCCGCTGGGCAGCCCAGCACCTGCGGCCGCGCCACCCTGAGTGACCTCGACGATCTTGGCGCCGTGAGTGGTGTTGTCGTTACTGACCTGCACTCCCAGCGACGCGTGCGACGCGGTACCGGTACTGATCAATTCGTCGGCGATGCGCTTGGCCTGATCCACCGGGATGGCGAAGCCGAGCCCGATCGATCCGCTCTGCGCACCGGCGGAGTCGCCGCCCAGCGTGGCGATGGCGGAGTTGATGCCGACCAGCTCGCCGTTCATGTTCACCAACGCGCCACCGGAGTTACCGGGGTTGATGGCGGCGTCGGTCTGGATGGCGTCGAGCACCGTGTTCTGGTTACTGGTATCGCCGGCGGTGGACACCGGCCGGTTGAGGGCGCTGACGATACCTGTGGTCACCGTGCCCTCAAGACCGAGCGGAGACCCGACGGCCACGACATCCTGGCCGACCCGCAGGTTCCCCGAAGAACCGAGCGTGATCGGGGTCAGGCCAGAAATATTCTGCGCCCGCACGACCGCAATATCGCTGGCGGGATCGATCCCGACGATCGTGAAGGTGGTGGTGCGACCATCGGCAAAGGTCACCGTGGTGACGGGCTTGCCGTTCCCCGGGTCGGGCGCCGACGGACTGTCGGGTGCCGACGACGGGCCGGACGGTAATGGCAGCGGCAGCAATGGTCCGGCAGGCCCGGAAGGACCCCCGGAGGCCGGCGGGACGTTCCCATTGGCGGCCGACACCACGTGGGCGTTGGTCAGGATCAGCCCGTCCGAGGACAGGATGATGCCGGACCCTTCTTCGTTGGCCCGACCGATATCGGTTTCCAGCTTGACGACGCTCGGCACCACCTTGGTGGCCACCTGCTCGACAGACCCCGGCGGAACATTGGCCGCGGGCATGCTCGGGGCTGCGCCGTCCAGCGACGTGGACGAACCGGCGGTGCGGCCGTCCGGCTGGGCGAGTAGCACCACTCCCCCGCCGATTCCGGCCGAGACCACGGCCACAGCCAGCGCACCCGCGGTCAACGCCACCGCGCGCGAACGCTTACGCGGCTGCTGTTGCGGCGGAAGCGCCGGCATGACGCCGCTGGGCGGCATGGCCGGATGTTGCGCGGCGTATGGGTCGAACGGGGGACGCTGATGCTGCTGCGTGGTGTGTTGAGTCGCGTAGCGCCAGTCATAGCCCTGCGACTGCTGCGGGCCTGGACGAAACTGGCCGGGATACGCAGGCGCCACAGGTTGATTCGGGTCCGGCCGGCGGCTCGGATCCTGCGGTGGAGGCGAATACCTCGGGTGGTTCGTCATACGTGGCTTTTCATGGGTGTTAAGTCACTTGTCCTTCGGGAGATCGTCCACGGCGTTATCCCCTACTTTGCCCTCATCGACTGAGAATCCACTGAGATAACCGGGTGTCACACCAGCCTCTTCGGTGAGATGTACCGCATTTCCATTGTGCCGGGTCTCGCGGCGTTGATCTTCGTACGACGCGTCTTCATATGGCGCGTCGTCGTGGGACGCATCCTGATACACCGCGTCCGGGTACGCAGCACGCGCCGGCTGCCCCGGCAGCAAGACGTAAATCGACGTGCCGGGCGGCTGCCCGTTCGGGATGGTGTCGGCAACACGAAGCGCGCCACCGTGTTTGAGCACAACCTGTTTGACGATCGCCAGACCCAGCCCGGAGCCGGGCATGGCCCGCGCCGTGGTCGAGCGGAAGAACCGCTCGAAAACCAGGTTGCGCTCCTGCAGCGGGATACCGGGACCGTGATCCGACACCACCAATTCGCCGTGCGTCGCATCGACCTGGGTGAGCCGAAGGCCGACCCGGCCGCCCGATGGACTCCATTTGGCGGCGTTATCGAGCAGATTGAGCACGGCACGGTTCAACCCGGCCTCGTCGCCATAGACCTGCCACGGGATGACGTGTACGTCGAACTCAATATCGTTGCGGCGGCGCCGAACCCGTTCGAGGCAATGGTCCACCACCTCGGCCATGTCGACCTGCTCGTAGACGACTCCGCCGGCATCGCCGCGGGTGAGGTCGACCAGATCGCCGACCAGCGTCGACAATTCCTCGATCTGCCCGATCACATCGGCGCGCAGTTCGGCCAAATCGCTGTCGGGGAGCCGCGGTGCGCCCGGCGCCATGGATGCCATCAGCAACTCGACGTTGGTGCGCAGCGAGGTCAGCGGGGTGCGCAGCTCATGGCCGGCGTCACTGACCAGCCGGGACTGCCGCTCGCGGGACTCCGTCAGCGCGCGCAGCATCATGTTGAACGCCTCGGTGAGCCTGGCCAACTCGTCACTACCGAATACGGGGATGGGTCGCAGGTCATCGGTTCGCGCCACGCGTTCGGCCGCCTCGGTCAGTCGCCCGACGGGCCGCAGGCCGGTTCGAGTCACCATGCCACCCGCGATCGCTGCCACGACCACGCCGATACCACCGACCGCCAGCAGCACCCAGCGCAATCTCTTCATGACCGCGTCCGTGGGAGCCAAGCTCTTCGAGATCAGCAACGTGCTGTTGTCCTGCAAGTGGACGGCCAGTACTCGCTGCCCCTGCGCGGTCCGCCTGGACATGAACAACTCACCCCGGATCACCGCTTTCTCGGTCGCCCCGATCGGCAGCTTCTGACCCTCCTGGTTCGCGGTGTAGATGGACCGACCGGGGATGACCAGCATCGCGTTGACTTCGGAGTACGCCGTGCCCTCGATGGCCTTCCCCGGGTCGACGGTCAACGAGCCGCTGGAAATCAACAACTGGGCACGGCTCGAGAGCTGATTGTCGATATCGTCGTACAGCGCCGAGGAGACAACTTTGTAGACGGCCAGAGCCATCAACACCACCACCATGGCCACCATCGACATGGCGAGCAGCATCACCCGCCATCGCAACGACAGCGATGTGGTGGAACGAAGAGGTGCCCGGGTGCGATCGGGCGAAGATCTGAACAGACGCATCAGGGTGGTGTTTCACGCAAGACGTAGCCCACACCGCGCACGGTGTGGATAAGCCTCGCCTCCCCTTCGGCCTCGGTTTTACGGCGTAGGTATCCGACATAGACCTCGAGGGCGTTGCCCGAGGTGGGGAAATCGAATCCCCACACCTCTTCGAGGATGCGGCTACGGGTCAGCACCCGGCGCGGGTTGGCGATCAACATCTCCAGCAACGAGAACTCGGTGCGCGTCAGACTGATATGCCGCTGACCGCGGGTGACATCTCGGGTCACGGGGTCGAGCGACAGATCGGCGAACGTCATCGCCACCGATTCCGCGGCGTCCTCGGGGGTGGTGCGACGGAGCAGTGCGCGCATGCGGGCGAGCAGCTCTTCCAACGCGAACGGCTTGGGCAGATAGTCGTCGGCACCGGCATCCAGGCCCGCGACCCGCTCCGAAACCGAGTCCCGCGCCGTCAGCACCAGGATCGGCAGATCGTCTCCGGTGCTGCGAAGTTGGCGACAGACCTCAAGACCATCCAGCCTCGGCATCATCACATCGAGGACGAGAGCGTCGGGCCGATCGCTGGCAATCGAGTGCAGAGCCTCGACACCGTCCTCCGCTAAGGAGACTGAATAGCCGTTGAAGGAAAGGGAGCGGCGCAGCGACTCACGCACTGCGCGATCGTCATCAACGACAAGAATTCGCACGACAACAGTGTTATCCCACCGCCTGAGAGCGGCCTGAGAGGCGCGCGGGGAGCAACCCGCGCAACCTCATCGGGAGATGGATCAGCGCTTGTCGAGGTTGAGCAGGCCGAGGCGAGCAGCCTTGAGTAGGCGGCGCGGAACCTTGTGCGCCTGGCCGGCCACAGTGACGTTGACCAAGCCAGTGGCTTCGGCCTTCCACTGCGAGCGCCGACTGCGGGTGTTCGACCGCGACATTCTGCGCTTGGGCACAGCCATGACGAGCATCTCCTAAATCAGGGGGTATCGCCGGTCCATGAACAAGAAGGTATGCGGCGACGATTGCCCATCAGGATAGCTGGTGATCAGCGTCGTCTCCAAAACAGCGGCTAAGCCCTTGACGCGGTACCGGCGGTAACCGCTAACCTACCGGTTGGTTGAACGAGGGAGTTCGGGTGACATCTGCGGTGCGCATCGGTAATTGTTCGGGCTTCTACGGTGACCGGCATTCCGCCATGCGCGAGATGCTCACCGGTGGCGACCTGGACTATCTGACCGGGGACTATCTCGCCGAACTGACCATGCTGATCCTGGGCCGAGACCGTGCCAAGCACCCTGACCGCGGCTACGCCAAGACATTCCTGACCCAACTCGAAGAATGCCTCGGGCTGGCACAGGACAACAATGTTCGCATCGTGACCAATGCCGGCGGGCTCAATCCCGCGGGTCTTGCCGACGCGGTGCGCGCGCTGGCCACGCGACTGGGGATCACCGTCAGCGTCGCCCATGTCGAAGGCGATGACCTGCTCGCACGTGCCGATGAGCTGGGGCTGGGCGCACCGCTCACCGCCAACGCCTACCTGGGCGCCTGGGGCATCGTCGACTGCCTGGACAGCGGAGCCGACGTCGTCGTCACCGGCCGGGTGACCGACGCCTCGGTGATCGTCGGCCCGGCGGCCGCCCACTTCGGCTGGTCCCGAACCGACTACGACCAGTTGGCAGGCGCGGTCGTCGCCGGTCACGTCATCGAATGCGGGATCCAGGCCTCCGGCGGCAATTACGCCTTCTTCCGGGAGATCCCTGACCTTCTCCATCCCGGTTTCCCGTTGGCCGAGATCCATCCCGACGGATCATCGGTGATCACCAAACATGCCGGCACCGGCGGTCTGGTGAGCGTCGACACCGTCACTGCGCAACTGCTCTATGAGATCGGCGGCGCCCGCTACGCCAACCCCGATGTGACGGCCAGGATGGACAGTGTCGAACTCACGCCCGACGGCACCGACCGGGTCCGGATCTGCGGTGTGCAAGGCGAACCGCCGCCGCCGTCGCTCAAGGTGTCACTCAACAGCATCGGCGGTTTCCGCAACGCCATGACTTTCGTCCTGACCGGTCTCGATATCGAAGCCAAGGCCGACCTGGTCCGACGACAGCTGGAATCTGCCGTGACGGTCAAACCCGCCGAACTCCAGTGGTCCCTGGCGCGGACCGATCACCCCGACGCCGTCACCGAGGAAACCGCCAGCGCCCTGTTGCATTGCGTGGTGCGCGACCCAGACCCAGGTCTGGTGGGGCGGCACTTCTCCTCCGCTGCAGTAGAACTCGCACTCGCCAGCTACCCGGGATTCCATGTCACCTCCCCGCCCGGTGAAGGGCAGATCTACGGGGTGTTCAACGCAGGTTTTGTCGATGCCGCCGAGGTGCCCCACATCGCCGTGCACGCCGACGGCAGCCGCGTAGCCATCGAACCCGCGGTAGACACCCTGGTGCTGGAGCCCGCCGCCGCACCGGCCTTACCGCAACCACCGCAGCCGGGCCCGACACGCCGTGTTCCGCTCGGGCTGATCGCCGGCGCGCGCAGCGGCGATAAGGGCGGTTCCGCCAACGTCGGCCTGTGGGTACGCACCGACGATCAGTACCGCTGGTTGGCCCACACCCTGACCACCGATGCGCTCAGAGAGCTGCTACCAGAAACCGCCGAACTGCCGGTCACCCGCCATCTGCTGCCCAACCTGCGAGCGGTGAACTTCGTCATCGACGGAATCCTCGGTCAAGGCGTGGCCTATCAAGCCCGGTTCGACCCGCAGGCCAAAGGCCTCGGCGAGTGGTTACGCAGTAGATACGTCGACATACCTGAAGGGTTACTGCCACTGTGACTGTTTCGAGCAGCATCTGGGACACCCCCGAACGCCAACAGCTCCGCAAGACGGTGCGTGCGTTCACCGAACGTGAGGTGTTGCCACACGTCCAGGAGTGGGAGCGCGCGGGTGAGCTGCCGCGCGATCTGCACCGCAAAGCCGCCGAGGCCGGGCTGTTGGGGGTGCAGTTCGGAGAAGCTGTCGGTGGCGGCGGAGGTGACGGTGCCGACGGTCTCGTCGTCTGCGAGGAGCTGCACGAAGCAGGCTGTCCCGGTGGTGTTTTCGCGTCGTTGTTCACCTGCGGCATTGCGGTACCGCATATGGTCGCCTCCGGTGATCAGCGGCTGATCGATCGCTTCGTCCGGCCCACCCTGGCAGGAGAGAAGATCGGCGCACTGGCGATCACCGAACCGGGCGGCGGATCCGACGTCGGGCATCTGAGCACCAAAGCTGTCCGGGACGGCGACTACTACATCGTCAACGGCGCCAAGACCTACATCACCTCCGGCGTCCGGGCCGATTACGTGGTCACTGCGGTGCGCACCGGCGGCCCAGGCGCCGGCGGCGTATCGCTGCTGGTGGTGGAGAAAGGCACGCCCGGCTTCGAGGTGACGCGCCGCCTCGACAAGATGGGCTGGCGCTCTTCCGATACCGCCGAGCTGTCCTATACCGATGCGCGGGTACCCGCCGAAAACCTGGTCGGCGCCGAGAACAGCGGATTCCTGCAGATCGCCGCCGCATTCGTCTCCGAACGGATAGGCCTTGCCGGGCAAGCGTATTCGGGTGCGCAGCGGTGCCTGGACCTGACCGTGCAGTGGTGCCGGAACCGGGAGACGTTCGGTAGACCGCTGATCTCCCGACAGGCCGTGCAGAACACCCTGGCCGAGATGGCCCGTCGCACCCAGGTCGCGCGGGTGTACTCCCGTTACGTGGTGGAGCGGCAACTGGCGGGGGAGACAAACCTGATCACCGAGGTGTGTTTCGCCAAGAACACCGCCGTCGAGGCCGGCGAATGGGTGGCCAACCAGGCCGTGCAGCTCTTCGGCGGGATGGGTTATATGGCCGAATCCGAGGTCGAACGGCAGTACCGCGATATGCGGATCCTGGGTATCGGCGGCGGAACATCCGAAATCCTCACCGGCCTGGCCGCCAAGACACTTGGATACCAATCATGATCCTGCAGTCCACCCTCGACCCCACGGGACCCGCCTTCACCGAGGCAGCCGAAGCGACCGCCGCGAAACTCGCCGAGATGGACGGTGAATTCGCCAAGGCCCTTGCCGGCGGCGGAGCCAAATACGTCGCACGCCACCATGACCGGGGCAAGTTGACCGCACGGGAACGCATCGAACTCCTGGTCGACGAGGACTCCCCTTTTCTCGAGCTGTGTCCGCTGGCCGGGTACGGCAGTGCATTCCAGGTCGGCGCCAGCGTGGTGACCGGGATCGGCGTGGTCGAAGGTGTCGAGTGCATGCTGGTAGCCAACGATCCGACCGTCAAGGGTGGCACCAGCAACCCGTGGACCCTGCGGAAGACGCTGCGGGCCAACCAGATCGCCTTCGAGAACCGGCTGCCGGTGATCTCGCTGGTGGAATCGGGCGGGGCGGACCTGCCGACGCAGAAAGAGATCTTCATCCCCGGTGGTCAGCTGTTCCGGGACCTGACCCGGCTCTCGGCGGCAGGTATCCCCACCATCGCGCTGGTCTTCGGAAACTCCACCGCGGGTGGCGCCTACATCCCGGGGATGTCCGATCACGTCGTGATGATCAAGGACCGCTCCAAGGTGTTCCTGGCAGGCCCGCCCCTGGTCAAGATGGCCACCGGCGAAGAATCTGATGACGAATCTCTTGGCGGTGCGGAAATGCACGCCCGCACATCAGGTTTGGCAGACTATCTGGCAGTCGACGAACTCGACGCGCTGCGCATCGGCCGTCGCGTGGTGGCGCGGCTGAACTGGACCAAACAAGGACCCGCGCCCAAACAGGTGGTACCGCCGCTGTTCGACGAGGACGAATTGATCGGCATCGTCCCACCCGATCTGCGCATCCCGTTCGACCCGCGCGAAGTGATCGCCAGGGTGGCCGACGGTTCGGAATTCGACGAGTTCAAGCCGATGTACGGCTCGTCTCTGGTCACCGGTTGGGCCACCGTGCACGGATACCCGCTGGGCATCCTGGCCAACGCGCGCGGCGTGCTGTTCAGCGCCGAGGCACAGAAGGCCACCCAGTTCATCCAGTTGGCCAACCGGTCGAACACCCCATTGCTGTTTCTGCACAACACCACCGGCTACATGGTGGGGAAGGCCTACGAGGAAGGCGGGATGATCAAACACGGTTCGATGATGATCAACGCCGTCTCCAATTCGACGGTGCCGCATATCTCGCTGCTGATCGGGGCGTCCTACGGCGCGGGGCACTACGGCATGTGCGGGCGGGCATACGATCCGAGGTTCTTATTCGCCTGGCCCAGCGCCAAATCCGCGGTGATGGGTGGCGCGCAGTTGGCCGGCGTGTTGTCGATTGTCAGCCGCGCTGCCGCGGAGGCGCGCGGCCAGCAGGTCGACGAAGAGGCCGACGCAGCCCTGAAGGCGGCCGTCGAAGCCCAGATCGAAGCCGAGTCGCTCCCCATGTTCCTCTCCGGACGGCTCTACGACGACGGCGTGATCGACCCGCGGGACACTCGCACGGTGCTCGGAATGTGTCTGTCCGCCATTGCCAGTGGCCCGATCGAGGGGACGTCGAACTTCGGCGTCTTCAGAATGTGAGAGGCGCCAGCAGATGATCACCAAAGTTCTGGTTGCCAATCGGGGCGAGATCGCCCGTCGGGTGTTCGCCACCTGCCGCAGGCTCGGACTGGACACGGTCGCGGTCTACACCGAACCCGACGCGCACGCCCCGCACGTCACCGAGGCTGACGCCCGGGTCCGGCTGGAGCAGACCACTGACTACCTCAACCCGGACGCACTGATCGCGGCGGCGCAGGCGGCCGGTGCCGACGCTATCCATCCCGGTTACGGATTCCTCTCGGAGAACGCCGATTTCGCCGCGGCCGTACAGGCTGCGGGCCTGATCTGGGTGGGCCCACCGGTGCAGTCGGTCCGGGCGATGGGCAGCAAGATCGAGGCCAAGAAACTGATGTCGGCGGCCGGCGTGCCGGTGCTCGACGAACTCGATCCCGAGCATGTCACGCAGGCGCAGCTACCGGTGCTGGTGAAAGCCTCGGCCGGGGGCGGCGGGCGCGGCATGCGGGTGGTGCACGAGTTATCGGTACTGGCCCAAGAGGTCGAAGCGGCCAGGCGCGAAGCGGCGTCCGCGTTCGGCGATCCGACGGTGTTCTGCGAGCGCTATCTGCCGACCGGGCATCACGTCGAGGTGCAGGTGCTCGCCGACAGCCACGGCACGGTGTGGGCGGTCGGCGAGCGGGAGTGCTCCATCCAGCGCAGGCACCAGAAGGTCATCGAAGAAGCGCCATCGCCGTTGGTCGAGCGCATTGACGGTATGCGCGCGAAGCTCTTCGAGGCGGCGCGCCTGGCGGCGGGGGCGATCGGTTACAGCGGCGCGGGGACCGTGGAGTTTCTGGCCGACGATCACGGTGAGTTCTACTTCCTCGAGATGAACACCCGCCTGCAGGTCGAGCACCCCGTCACCGAGGCAACCACCGGACTGGACCTGGTGCAACTGCAGCTGCAGATCGCCGATGGCGCCGCGCTACCCGCGCAACCACCTGTCTCGCAAGGGTATTCGATCGAGGCCCGACTCTATGCGGAAGACCCGGCGGCGAACTGGCAACCACAGGCCGGCACCGTGCACCGTTTCGAAGTACCCTCGGCACCAACCGAATTCGGCCTCTCAGGGCAGGCGGGGATTCGGCTGGATTCGGGTATCGTCGACGGCTCGGTGGTATCGATCCACTACGACCCGATGCTGGCCAAGGTCATCTCCTACGCCCCGACCCGTCGGCAGGCGGCTGTGCTGCTGGCGGGTGCGCTGGCCCGCACCCGGCTGCACGGTATCGGAACCAACCGCGATCTGCTGGTGCGGGTGCTGCGCCACCCGGCGTTCCTCTCCGGCGCCACCGACACCGCCTTCTTCGATACCCACGGGTTGGCCGAACTGGCGGCGCCACTGGCAGACGAACACGCCGGCCGGCTATCCGTGGTCGCCGCGACGCTCGCCGAGTCCGCGTTCAATCGCCGCGCGGCAACGGCTTTCGCGGCCGTGCCGAGCGGATGGCGCAACCTCGTCTCCGGTGATCAGGCCAAGACGTACTCGCTTTTTGGCGCAGAGATCAGAGTCGCCTACCGGGCCGAGCGCGGCGGGGTTGAGCTGCCCGACGATCCCGGGATCAGCGTGGTGTCGATAACACCGGACCGCGTGGTGCTGACCGACTCCCGTGTCGAGTACACCTTCGATATCGCCCGGTACGGCTGCGAGCACTATGTCGACTCACCGCTGGGCTCAGTACACCTGCGCGCCGTGCCACGATTCGCCGAACCCGGTTCGACGGTGCAACTCGGATCGCTCGTCGCACCCATGCCCGGCCTGGTGATCCGGGTCGGCGCCGAGATCGGGGATACCGTCACAGCGGCGCAACCACTGGTGTGGCTGGAAGCCATGAAAATGGAGCACACCATCACCGCGCCCGGTCCCGGTGTCCTCACCGCACTGAACGTCAAGGCGGGTGACCAGGTGGAGGTAGGTGC
The DNA here is from genome assembly GCF_965229105.1 of Mycobacterium sp. Taxonomy (GTDB): domain Bacteria; phylum Actinomycetota; class Actinomycetes; order Mycobacteriales; family Mycobacteriaceae; genus Mycobacterium. Next base: position 1,770,338 of record NZ_OZ245858.1, on the reverse strand, counting down.
CGTGCTGGCCCGCGTCCAAGCACCAGAGACAAACGGAGGAGAAGCGTGAACAGCCACGGTTTCGTCGAGAACGAAGAACGCCAGGCGCTACGTAAGTCAGTCGCGGCCATGGTCGCGAACTACGGCCAGGAGTACTACCTGGAGAAGGCTCGCGCTGGCCAGCACACAAACGAATTATGGAGCGAGGCAGGCAGACTCGGGTTCATCGGCGTCAACCTGCCCGAGGAATACGGCGGCGGCGGCGCAGGCATGTACGAGCTGTCCCTGGTGATGGAGGAGATGGCGGCGGCAGGCGCGGCCCTGCTGATGATGGTGGTCTCCCCCGCGATCAACGGCACCATCATTTCCAAGTTCGGCACCGAGGAGCAGAAGAAGCGCTGGATCCCGGGCATCGCCGACGGGTCCATCACGATGGCGTTCGCCATCACCGAACCCGACGCGGGCTCGAACTCGCACCGCATCACCACCACCGCCCGACGCGACGGCAGCGACTGGATTCTGAGCGGCCAGAAGGTGTACATCTCCGGCGTCGACCAGGCGCAGGCGGTACTCGTCGTCGGCCGCACGGAAGAAGCCAAGACCGGCAATCTGCGCCCGGCGCTCTTCGTCGTTCCCACCGACACCCCCGGCTTCACCTTCACCAAAATTCCGATGGAGATCGTCAGCCCCGAATTCCAGTTCCAGGTCTTCCTCGACGATGTCCGGCTGCCTGCCGACGCGTTGGTCGGTTCGGAGGACGCCGCGATCGCGCAGCTGTTCGCCGGGCTGAACCCCGAGCGCATCATGGGTGCGGCCAGTGCGGTTGGTATGGGTCGCTTCGCCATCGGCAAGGCCACCGAGTACGTCAAGACCCGCCAGGTCTGGAAAACCCCGATCGGTGCCCATCAAGGCATCGCCCATCCGTTGGCGCAGAATCACATCGAGATCGAACTGGCCAAACTGATGATGCAAAAGGCCGCCACGCTCTACGACGACGGCGACGACACCGGATCCGCGGAGGCCGCGAACATGGCCAAATACGCCGCAGGTGAAGCATCGGGGCGGGCCGTCGACCAGGCCGTGCAATCCCTCGGCGGTAACGGCCTGACCAAGGAGTACGGCATCGCCTCGATGCTGACCGCATCACGGCTGGCTCGGATCGCGCCGGTCAGCCGCGAGATGATCCTCAACTTCATCGCGCAGACGTCACTCGGCCTCCCCCGCTCGTACTGATGTCTCCCGCAGATCCAGAAGTTGTCGACTACAGCGTGGCCGGCCCCGCCGCCCGTCTGACGCTGAACTCACCGCATAACCGCAACGCATTGTCGGCGGCCTTGGTCGGGCAGTTGCACGAAGGACTGCGCGCTGCTGTCGCCGATCCGCGGGTCCGGGTGGTGGTCCTCGGCCATACCGGCGGGACATTCTGTGCGGGCGCCGACCTCTCCGAGGGCGCCGCCAATATCGACGCGCAGGCCGCCGCCGTCGACCGCGGGCGCGAGATGACCACGCTGCTGCGCGCGATCGTCGAATGTCCGTTACCGGTGCTCGGTGCCATCGACGGGCATGTCAGGGCCGGCGGCCTCGGATTGGTGGGTGCCTGCGACATCGTGGTAGCCGGTCCACGCAGCACATTCGCCTTGACCGAAGCCCGGATCGGGGTGGCGCCGGCCATCATCTCGTTGACGTTGCTGCCGAAGCTCACCGCACGTGCGGCAGGTCGCTATTACCTGACCGGTGAGACGTTCACGGCAGCGCAAGCCGCCGAGATCGGCCTGATCACGCTGGCCGCCGATGATCTTGCCGCCGCGCTCGAGCCACTTGTCGAGGCACTTGGCAAAGCCTCACCGCAGGGTCTCGCGGCATCGAAAGCCCTGACCACAGCATCGATTCTGGCCGGATTCGATCGCGACGCAGAACGTCTGACCCTGGATTCGGCACGCTTGTTCGTCTCCGAAGAAGCCCGCGAAGGCATGCTCGCTTTTCTGCAGAAGCGACCGCCGAAATGGGCTGCGCCGGACTCCGACGCTAAAAGTTGAGACTCCTACCTTTGCGGTTTGCCACGTTAGTCGTAGGCTCGTCAACGATGAGCAATTCAGCGCCGCGGGATTCATCGTTGCGAGCCGCCGACACCGATCGAATTCAGGTCGCACAGTTGCTGACCGATGCCGCCGCACAGGGCCAACTCGACCTCACCGAGTACGAGAACCGATTGGCCAAGGCCTATGCGGCCACGACCTACGACGAGCTCGATCGACTGAGCGCTGATCTACCCGGTATCGCCAACACCCGCCGTGGTGCGTGCAAGCCTGCGCCGTCGACTGTGTTGCTGGCGATCATGAGTGGCTTCGAACGACGTGGCCGGTGGAATGTTCCGCGGAAAATGACGACCTTCACGCTGTTCGGTGGCGGTGTGGTGGATCTGCGGTACGCAGACTTCACGTCGTCGGAGGTCGCTATCCGCGCCTACTCGATCATGGGCGGGCAGACGATTCTGCTCCCTCCGGAAGTCAACGTCCGGATTCGCGGGGTCGGCGTGATGGGCGGCTTCGACCACAACGTCGACGAAGCGGGGACCCCTGGTGCACCGCACATCACCATCACCGGGTTCTCGCTCTGCGGCGGAATCGGTATCAAACGCAAGAAACGCAGGCCGCAGACCCGCTTGGAGAGCGCGTAGTCCGCGCCTCGACCAACAAACGACAAAACATCGGCCCCCTTCCGTGACGGAAGGGGGCCGGTGTTTATCCGATCGAGTGGAGATTTACTCCGAGCCCGAGCCCTTGTCCGAGGACGAAGCCTTGGCCGTCGAGCTCTTCGTGCCCTTCTTGCCCGTCGACTTGGTACCCGAACCGGCGTCCGAGGACGAAGCCTTGGCACCCTCGGCAGCGGCGTCGGCCTTAGTGGACTTGCCACCACCCAGGATGTTGTCGAAGCTCTTCGCCAGGTCAGAGAGCGGGTTGGCCTTGACCGTGGTCTTGACCGGCGTCGCGGTCGTGGTGTCGGCCTCCACTGCGGCGGCCTCAACCTCGGGCTCCGCGACCTTCGTCGACGTCGACTTCACCGCGGGGGTGTCGGTCGTGTCGGCAACTGCCGCTTCGGTCTTGGTTTCGACAGCGGTCGTGTCAGCAGCAACCGTCTCAGCGGGTGCAGCCTTCGCGGTGACTGCCGCTGTGGTGGTCGTCGTGGTCGGCGGGTTGGCGAACGAGTACGCGATGTACCCGGCGATGGCCGACAGGCCGGTCGCACCGTAGTTGTAGGACCCGTCGATGTTCGAACCGGTGAAGTAGAGGCTGGCGAGGTTACCGCCGCCGACGGTGACCGGACCGACGTTGAACTCGGGCACCAGGGTGGCCAGACCGATGACCGTCGCCTGGACGTTCGGCAGAATGCCGTCGACGAAGACCGTCTTGGCGAGCTGCGCCGCCACCGAGTCGGCACCGAAGATCTCGCTGGCACCGACGTAGAGCACGGCACCGATAGCGTTACCGCCGGCGGCGCCGACCTCGTAGTAGTAGTGGTAGATGCCGGTCTCGCCGAGCAGGCCACCGTCATCGAGGGCGTTGGAGATGACGTAGTACGCCGCGCCGGGGGCGCCCGTGACGAAGACCGGGTTCTGGTCGTACCGGTAACCGATCAGGTCGCCAGTCTCGGAGTCGTACACCGCGACCGCGCCGTTGATCCCGGGGTAGTACGGGTCAGAGACGTAGGGCGGGTTACCGTCCTCGTCCGGCGGGTAGATGGTGTCCGGATCGAAACCGCTACCGATGTAGCCGCCCCAGCCGTTGAAGTAAGCGTCAACGAGGCCGGTCAGCGAGATATCCGACAGTGCCGTCAGCTCGTACTTGGCGTTGGAGACCTTGGTGGGGGTAGGAGCCTGCGCCGTAACCTGCAGATCTCCATGGGGCATGATCGCCGGCGTACCGGCGACGATGACGGCTGCGCCGACGAGAGCGGCAGCAGTGGACAGATATGGCCGTGGTGCCATGTAGTGATCCCCCTTATGGGACTGGGTCGACGTAGACGAAGAGCTTCCTTGCAAAATGCTTAGAAGAACCTAATGGATATTAGGGTGCAGTTTGCCCTACGGCAAGCGCAAGAGCTCGTCAATATTAGCCGGATCGTTCCCCTGTGTAACGACCGTCACATCATCGCAGGTCTGCAGCGCCATCCGCTTCGTTACCGGCAAATAAGCCGACTAGCGGCAGACTCATCGCCTCCGTTACCCAGACGAGACCCAGTACGCGACGTCGTCGGCCACGAAATGTTTGCCGGGAATGACCTTCGCTCTCCACACCCGACAACCGTCGACCAGGTTTGCTCACGCCACTGACCTAGTAAGCCGACGTGGTCGCCGATTCCCTCGCCCCGGACGGGCCAGCGCCCGCAAACCAGTGCCAGCCGTCGACGGGGGCATATCGCCGCCCCATGTTGCTCAAGTCACATGTATCGACGCGCCGACCATTAAACCACCAGACCAGGCCTCTGCGTTGCCCGTCCCATGCGCCGGAGGCTGGCAAAGAGTTGGGCGATCCGCCCCTGCGGCGCCCGTGCCGACGCCCCCGACCTGCGTCATTACCACCTCAGCGGTTTGCCCACATCCTTAGCTCAGCGGCGCCGTCGCCGCGACCGCAGATAATCGCCGACCACCGCGGCACCGAGCCCGTCGAGATCGGGTACGACCACCCGACCCTCGACCCGTCGGGCCACCTGGTCGATGAAGCGGGCCAGACCGGGATCGCTGCCCAGCCGGAAGATGGTCACCTGGGCCCCCAGTCGGGCGATTTCGTCGAATCCCTTCACGGTGTGCGCGATGGTCCGTGGGTGCGGCGGGTAATCAAAAAACACAGCAGAACCTTCCGCACCGCCGTAATCCTCAAGATGCGCCGTCGGCTCGCCATCGGTGACCACCAGCACCACCGGCTGCGCATTCGGATGCCGACGCAGGTGCCTGGCCGCCAGCGCCAGCGCGTGATGCAGATTGGTGCCCTGTTCGTAGACCCCTTCCAGCCCGGTGAGCTCGGCGGCGCTGACGGTGCGCGCGTACCGGCCGAAGGCGATGATCTGCAGGTCGTCGGAACGGAATCGTGTGCTCACCAGATGATGCAGCGCCAGTGCGGTCTGCTTCATCGGCAGCCACCGGTTTTCCATCACCATGGAAAACGATGTGTCCACCAGCAGCGCCACCACCGACTGGGTGCGGGTCTCGGTTTCGGAGATCTCGACATCGTCGACCGTGATCTTCAGCGGACCTTCGATCACCCCCGTCCCGGCCTGCCGCAGTACCGCGTTGGTCAAAGTGCGGGTGACGTTCCACGGCTCCGTATCGCCGAACTGCCAGGGCCGCGTTGCGCCGGTCAATTCACCGGCCGCACCGGCGCGCCGGGTGTCCCGCTCCCCGTGTCGCCCCGAAAGCTGTTGCGCCACATCGCGTAGGACTGCCTGTCCGAGCTGACGCATCGCCTTTGGCGATAACCGCCACTGCCCGTCAGAACCCCGATCCAGGAAGCCCTCGTTCATCAGCGCCCGCTCAAGGTCGGCGAGCGTCTTGGCGTTGACCGCCGCCTCATCGCCGAGTTGACGCGCCAGCATGTCCAGATCGACATCGTCCATGGTGGCCCCGGCGTAGCTCTGCGAGAGTTGTTCGGCCAGTTGCTCGAGCTCGCTGATATCGGCCAACGCCTGGGCGCCCTCGCCCATCCCCAGCGGGTCGCCGCCGGTGAACCGTTCCGAACCGTTCCAGTCTTCGCCGGGTCGCGCCGCCTGCAGGTGACCGTCGAGGCGGTTCAGCGCATTCTGCAGTGACGGCGAACCAAATGCCTGCTGCGCCAACGAATCCAGCTCGGCCCGCTGATCGGCCGACAGGCTGTTGCGGAACCGCTGGGCGGCGGCAGCGCGCTTGGCCAGCGAGTCCATCAGCTCGTCGATATTCTTCGGATTCTCCGGGAAGAACTCGCCGTGCTTGTTCATGAAGTCCTGAAAATCCTGCGGCGAATCGTCCCCGTTGGCGTGCTTGTCCAACAGGTTGTTCAGATCATCGAGCATGTCGTTGACCCGTTGACGGTCCTCGTCGGTGGCGTTCTCCAACGCCTGCTTCATCCCGGCGAAGCGCTGATCGAGCATCTCCCGACCGAGCAGATCTTTGATCTCGTCGTACTTTTGGCGCGCCTCGGGTGAGCGCCAGTCGTAGTCGGCGAGCTCCTGCACGGCCTTGGCCGGCGACGGCGACAACGACTCCAATTGCAGTTCGCCGAAGCGGGCGTCATCGTCGAGCGCCCTGGCCAACTCCTTGCGCTCGGCCAGCACGGCCTCATCGAGCAGCTTTTTGATCTCCTGCAGCGTCCCGTCGAGATTGTTGTTGGCCAACAACTCTCGACGACGTCGATTCGCTTCCGCAGCCAACCGATCGGCGCCGGGAGTGTTCTTGGTCCCGCGGCGCAACAACTCAGAAAGTGCCCGCCGGGGGGACGTGCCCTCCATGACGTCTTGGCCGATCTGCTCCAACGCGTCGCGCAGATCGACCGGCGGGGCCAGCGGATCGGGCCCGCCGGTGTACCCCGAATACCGCAATCTAGCCATAGACGGTTTCACCTTCGCCGGACACTTTGTCGATCCGCTTGGCCAGGTACAGCGCTTCCAATGCCAGTTCGAGGGCCGCAGCGCGCTCACCCTCGGATGTTGCGCCGAGCCGTTCGGCGATCGCCTCGACGACCGGCAGATCCGGTACGGCGGCCAGCACGTCCTTGGCGGACACCTTCTCTCCGGTGGTGACGGCCGCGCCGCCCTCGACAGCGACGACAAGCGTCCCGACGTCGATACCCCCGAGCGCCCGTTGCGCGGTGTCGGCGGTCGCCCGGCGCAGTAGATGCTCGAGTACCGCCTGTTCGCGGCCCTCCTCACCGGACTCGAATTCCAGCTTGCCCCGCAATACGTCGATGATCGTGCTCAGGTCCACGACGCGGGCCACCGGCTCGGTCTCGCCCAGCAGCGCACCGCGGTGGCGCGCCGATGCGGCGACGGTCTCGGCGGCCGCGATGGCGAACCGCGCGGACACCCCGGACCGCTGATCGACCGAACTCGACTCACGCAGATAACGGGCGAACCGGGCGATGATCTGCATCAGATGATCGGGCACCTGGGCGGACAGATGGGCCTCCTGCGCGATCACACCCACTTCGGCGTCAAGCTCAAGGGGATAGTGCGTGCGGATCTCGGCGCCGAAGCGGTCCTTGAGCGGTGTGATGATGCGACCGCGGTTGGTGTAGTCCTCCGGGTTGGCGCTGGCGACCACGAGCACGTCCAGCGGCAACCGCAGGGTGTAACCGCGTACCTGGATATCTCGTTCTTCCATCACGTTGAGCATCGACACCTGAATCCGCTCGGCCAGATCGGGCAGCTCATTGACTGCGACGATGCCGCGGTGCGACCGCGGGATCAGTCCGTAGGCGATGGTCTCCGGGTCGCCGAGGCTGCGCCCCTCGGCGACCTTGATCGGGTCGATATCACCGACCAGGTCGGCCACGCTGGTGTCGGGGGTGGCCAGCTTTTCGGCGTAGCGCGCACTGCGGTGTCGCCACTCCACCGGAAGGTCGTCGCCGAGCACCGCAGCGCGGCGGATCGACGCCGGGGTGATCGGGGAGTACGGATGCTCACCCAATTCGGCTTCGGCAATCACCGGCGTCCACTCGTCGAGCAGACCGATCAACGACCGCAGCAGCCTGGTCTTACCCTGGCCGCGCTCGCCGAGCAGGACGAAGTCGTGGCCGGCAATCAGTGCCCGCTCGACCTGCGGTAACACCGTGTCCTCGAACCCGAGGATGCCGGGCCAGATCTCGTCTCCAGCAGCCAGCTTTGCCAGCAGGTTCTCGCGCAGTTCCTGCTTGATACCGCGCTCCTGATGGCCGGAGGCGCGCAGCTCGCCGAGGGTGCGGGGCAGGTTGTTAGGTGATGTCACCACTCCACGCTACGACGGTCGGTGCCCGACGGCACCGGCTCCCTGCTAGAAGCGAACTTTTAACATCCACTGTCGGAACCGGGAATAACCGGTTTCCCGGTTCAGACGCCGACCTATCGGGCCGAAATCGGGTCCAACCTGAATACCGCGCACCGGCCGGCCAACGCTTCGAATTCGTCCGGAGTGCCGCTGGAGACAAGACCCGCTCGTTTGTAGAACCCCACGCCCGCGGGTACTTCGTTGGGGAACGCACGCAGTATCGGCTTCGCCTGGTCCGCGGTGAGTTCGACGAACGCGACCCGATCGCGGTGACGCCCCTTGGTGACGATGCCCTCCCCCGCGGCGCGGGCGTTCAGTACCCAGTCGGCCTTGGGATATCCACCGGCGACATAGGTGTTGCCCTGCAACGTAAATGGCGTTGCAGGGGTGCTCCGAGGCTGACCAGACTTCCGGCCGACCACCGTCAATACCCGCACCGGTCCGGTCGCCACCCCGAGCTTGTGCATGACCATCATGACTTTGTTCATCGGCTTGAGCCACCCCGGCGGCTGCGGATCAGTCATGGACCATGATTATCAACCTAGTTGATATATGTCAAGATGCTAGATATGACGGCGCCCTCCCGCAAGCAAGCCGACGATCAGCCACTCGGCTACTTGCTGTACCGGATCATGGCGGCGCTGCGTCCCGCGGCCACCGCGCAGCTCAAACCACTCGGCCTGACGCTGCCGGAGTTCGTCTGCCTTCGCATCCTGTCGATGCACCCCGGACGTTCCAGTGCCGAGCTGGCCCGCGACACGAATGTGTCACCGCAGGCGATGAACGCGGTGCTGCGCGGGCTCCAGGAGATGGCCGTCGTGGAGCGGCCGGCCTCGGTGTCGTCGGGCCGAGCCCTGCCCGCGCACCTGACCTCCGAGGGCAAGTCACTACTGAAGCGGGCCGAGGCGGCCGTGCGGATCGCCGACGACCGCGTGCTGGCCGCCCTCACTCCGGCGCAACGTCGCGACTTCAAACATTTGGTCGACGCCATCGGCTCAAGCGTGGGCCCCCCGGGAGATGACAGCCCAGCGCCCTGCTTTGACGAAGTCAGTGCGCGAAATGCCTTGCACCGGTGAGATAGAGCGTGATCCCCGCAGCTTCGGCCGCTGAGGTCACCACGTCGTCGCGCATCGAACCACCGGGGTGCACGATGGCGGTCACGCCGGCCGCGGTCAGCGTCTCCAGCCCATCCGGGAACGGGAAGAACGCATCCGAGGCCCCGACTGCGCCGGGGACCCGGTCTCCGGCACGTTCGACCGCCAACCGGGCGGCGTCGACGCGGTTCACCTGACCCATTCCGACGCCAACGGTGGCACCGTCCTTGGCGATCACGATGGCGTTGGATTTCACCGCCCGGCACGCACGCCAGGCGAATTTCAGGTCGGCCAGCGTCTCGGGGTCGGCCGGGGTACCGGTGGCCAGTGTCCAATTCAACGGGTCGTCACCGGGAGCGTCGAGGGCATCGCGCTGCTGCACCAGCAGCCCACCGCTGACCGCGCGGAATTCGGTTCCGCCCTCCTGCGGTTCGGCAGCCAGTAGAACGCGAATGTTCTTCTTACGAGCCAAAATATCGACAGCACCCGGTTCGTACGCGGGCGCGATGATCACTTCGGTGAAGATATCGGCGACCGTCTCGGCCATCTCGACACTGACCGTCGTATTGGTCGCGATGACACCGCCGAACGCACTCAGCGGATCACACTCATGAGCCTTGCGGTGGGCATCGGCCACCGATACCGACGAGATCGCGATGCCACACGGGTTGGCATGCTTGATGATCGCCACGCAGATGTCCTCGTGGTCGAACGCCGCGCGCCAGGCCGCATCGGCATCGGTGTAGTTGTTGTAGGACATCGCTTTTCCGTGCAGCTGTTCAGCCTGGGCCAGCCCGGGCCACGCGCTGGCGTCGGTGTAGAGCGCGGCCTGCTGGTGCGGATTCTCGCCGTAGCGCAGCACCTCCGACCGCCGCCAGGTCCCGGCATACCACTGGGGTAAGGACGCCGGCGCATCTTCTTTTTCAGGTGCCAGGACCCCACCCATCCACGACGCCACCGCCACGTCGTATTCGGCGGTATGGCGAAATGCCAACGACGCCAAAATCTTCCGTTCCGCGAGGGTGAAACCACCGGCGCGCACCGCGGCCAGCACCCCGCCATAACCCAGCGGGTCAACGACGACTGCAACACTGGGGTGGTTCTTGGCAGCGGCCCGCACCATCGACGGCCCACCGATATCGATCTGCTCGACGCACTCGTCTTCGGTTGCGCCCGAGGACACCGTCTCGGTGAACGGGTACAGATTCACCACCACGAGCTCGAATGCCGCGATACCGAGGTCTTCCAGCGCAGCAGCATGCTCAGGTTTGCGCAGATCGGCCAGCAGGCCCGCGTGCACCCGCGGATGCAGGGTCTTGACCCGGCCGTCGAGCACCTCGGGAAAGCCCGTCAGCTCTTCCACCGGAGTCACCGGAATACCGCTGGCGGCAATAGTTTTGGCGGTCGATCCGGTGGAGACGATATCGACACCCGCGTCATGAAGGCCACGAGCGAGGTCAACCAGCCCCGACTTGTCGTAGACACTGATCAACGCCCGCCGGATCGGCTTCCGTTCACTCATCCTATGTATGCCTTTCGTCCAGTCCAGGTCAGGCCGCGAGTGGCGATTGCGGCGAGCACGTCCACCAACAGTCGTCGTTCGACGACTTTGATGCGTTCGTGCAGAGTTTGTTCGTCGTCATCGTCGAGCACCGGTACCGCCTCCTGGGCCAGGATCGGCCCGGTATCGACGCCTGCGTCGACCAGGTGCACCGTCGTACCGGTGACGCGCACGCCGTAGGCGAGCGCATCGGGCACCGCGTGCGCGCCGGGGAAAGCCGGTAGCAGCGCGGGGTGGGTGTTGACGACCCGGCCGGGAAAGCGTGAAAGGAACTGCGGCCCCAGGATCTTCCTGAAACCGGCCGATACGACGAGATCCGGGTCATGTGCGGAGGTCGCATCGGCGATCGCGGCATCCCAGTCGGCGCGGTCGGCGTAGTCACCGAGTCGCGCGGTGAACGTCGGCAACCCAGCGGCGGCGGCGATCTCGACGGCGCGACAATCGCGGTCAACCCCGACGGCAACCACACGTACCGGGTAATCGTCGACCGCGGCCGAGAGCAGCGAGCTCAGCAGTGAACCTGTCCCCGACGCCAGCACCACCAGCCGGGCGGGTGCGGTACCGCCAGAGATGGGGGGCACCCGAAGCGGTCGCTGCACGCCAAGAGCCTAATCGAGCGGTTAGTGGGTATCCGGCGGCAGGTCGTTATCGGCGTCGAACAGATCTTCTGCGTCCGGCAGATCGGCCAGTGCCCGGTAGTCGACCGGCGGACGGTCGGGTTCGTAGGCGGGTGGCTCGAAGACGGGCTCTTCGTGGAGGGGCTCGCCGAACGGGTCGCCGACCGGTGCGATGGTGGCATCGGTGGGAATCTCTTCGGTGTCGTCTGACGGTGGATCGGACAGTTGCTCCGAAAAGCCCTCGCCGAGCGGCGTCGTCGGCGGCTCACCGTCATCGTCGAATGCCGTTGCCTGGGCGGCGAGAGGGCCCGCCAACTCCAGCGGTGCGGTGACCGTCGCCTTCACCCGTTTTGGTGCCCGCCTCAACCCGCCGGACATCACCACGGTCACAGCGCCGACCGCGAAGAACCACAGGAACACCGCAGGCGCGAACGTGGCCTGGTCCACCCCGACGTCACCGAAATTACCGAGCTGTCCACCACCTGCAAGGCCCAGGAGTGCCATCGCCGCGGCGGCCAGTGCCGCCGCCGCGCCCAGCTTCGCCGCCGCCTGCACCGGCGGCAGCGCCCGTCGCGCACATTGCTGCCCGACCGCCACCCCGGCCGCAGCGCCAATGATCAACAGCGCCACCCACACCGGGCCCAGCGGCGGGGTGGGCGAGGCGGCCAACACCGGAAGCGCCGGGATGTCACCACCGAAGACCGTGAACGAACTGAATGTCGCGAAACCGATGTGCGCGCTGGAACCCACTGCCATCGCCGATGTCCCGACGATCACGTTGGGCGCGTACAGAACCGAGAGGATCGTCAGGCTGAACTGACCGAACATCGAGTCGGTGACCGAATACAGATCGTGCATGGTCCCCCAGTGCACCACCAGCGAGGCGGCGGTGACGGCCGCAGACAATCCGAACAGCGCCAGGACCCCGGCGGTGGCGGCCCGCACCGAGTCGCCGGCCCACCCTGGCAGCCGCAGAGCGGCCAGGGTCCGGCGGCCGACCTTCGTTCCCACGCCGATCGCCGCGCCGAGCGCATGCACCACGAGCACGCTGGTGAATGCCCGCAGCGCGCTCGGCGTCTGAAGCTCGGTGATCACCGAGGACGCATCGTGGATCACGGCCAGGGCGATCGCGGTGAGAAGCAACGGGCCGCCGAGCGCCGAAGCGACGATCCACCTGATGACGAACCATGAGGCACGGCCGGCGGTGGCCTGACCCGTCGTGCGCGCGGTGCCCCAGACCATCAGCAGAACCGGTAGCAGGGGCATCACGCCCAGCTCACGACCGCCGATGGAAATCGGCACCTGGTGCACACCGAGCCAGATGCTCGCGATGGCGCCAAAAGCGCCGGTCATATCGCTGTTGGCGATCAACAGCTGCAGCAGCACCACCGCCGCAACGATGACCAACGCCACCAGCGCCGGGCCGAATGCGACCCTGACCAAGTCACGGGCCTGGCGTGCCCCCGCCGTTCGGTTGTCCTGCATTCACGTCAGGTCTGCTGCATCCGGGGTTACCGGATATCAGCGCACCGAACTATGGGGCCGTCGGGCCGGGTGACGGGGCCGGCGTCTGCGGCTGGTGCTGCCCGGAATCCTGGGCAGGCGCCTGCTGCTGACCCGAGCCGACCGCGGGAGGCGGGCTGAAGCTGGGGTAGCCGGTCGGCGGGGTCGGCGGGCCGCTCTGGGCGCCAAGACCGCCGCCCTGCGGGCCGACCGAACCGAAACCGCCGGTCGACGGTCCCTGCTGGTAGCCGCCGTACTGCGATGGGTAGCCGGGACGCTGACCCTGGGGCGGGCCCATGGCCGGGGAGTGCTGCGGAGCCTGCTGGGGCGGTCCCTGCGGCTGGCCGTAGTAACCCGCGGGCGGGCCGTACTGGCCGTACTGCGGCTGCTCGTACTTGGGTCGGGGCGCGGGCGCCGAGACGACGCCGGCCTCCAACAGCAGTGCGCCGACGGCGACGACGGCCTGGATCAGGCTCATCGCCAACACCACCCACAGTCCCCACCCGATCGAGACACCCTGCGGTTTGACGAAAACTTGGTACACCGCCAGCAGCACGCCGAGGACGGCGAGCACCGCGATGATGGCGGGATGGCCGCTGGCCTTCGGCAGCAAGCTGACGCCGGCGAGCAGGGCGGCCGCCAGTGCGGCGATGACCGCGATCTGCGTGCCGACGCCGCCGGTACCGGACAGTTCGGTGCCGAACGGGCCGATATCGACATTGAAGGTGAACATCGGACCGAAGCTGAAGAGATAGGCCAGCAGTCCGAACGCTGCCACGGCCGCCGTCAGATAGAAGGGCAGCTTGCTCGGGCCTGCGGCGACGGCGGGCTGGCCGTACGCGGGTGTGGGGGCTCCATAAGAACCAGGCGGCTGCGCGGGCTGATAGCCGGAACTGCCGGGTGAGTAGGTCATGACCTCTCCTGTGTCGTTGGGCGCCGCTCCCCGGCGGCGCTTACGTAAGACCGCGACCGGCCAATTCGATTGACCTGCGTTGGCGCTGGGACGCGATACGAACAACCACGCTAGCGCACCGTCGGACGGGCGAGGCACGGCAACGGGCGTGTCACCGCACCCCGTCGGTGCGGGCCCTTCTTTCACATGGAGAACTCAGGCGGTGACGAGCGACGCGTCGAACAACGCTTCCGCTGAATCTTTTTCGGCCGCCTCGATTTCCCGTACCAGCGGCAGGACCTTGGCGCCGAAGTACTCGATCTCCTCCTGGAAGTGCAGGAACCCGCCGAGGATGAGATCGACCCCGCGTCTGCGATAGGCAGCGATCCGCTCGGCGATCTGCTCCGGTGTGCCGATCAGTTGCGTCCGGAAACCGTCGTTGTACTGAACGAGATCCTCGAAGGTGGAATCGGCCCACATGCCCTTGTTGTCAGCGGTCGAGTTACCGGCCTGCTGTACCGCGCCACGGAAACCCTCGACCGCCGGCCGGTTGGCCTTATCGACGATCTCGCGCAGGACGTCTTTGGCTTCCTTCTCTGTATCGCGGGCGATGATGAAACCGTTGAGCCCGATCTTGACCTCGCGGCCTACGGTGCGGGCGTGTTCGCGGACGTCGACGACCTGCTCGGTGATCCCGTCGAAGTCTTTACCGTTGGAGAAGTACCAGTCGGAGTACAGGCCGCCGTTGCGGCGGGCGGCGGTGGAATTGCCACCCTGGAAGATCTCCGGGTTGGGGCGCGCCGCGGTATTGAGGGGTTTCGGTTTCAGCGTGAAATCGTGGATGCGGTAGAAATCGCCACGGAAATCAACATCGTCCTCGGTCCAGATTTTGCGCAGGACCTGAAGGAACTCCGCACTGCGGCGGTAGCGCTCATCGTGTTCGAGCCACGGCTCACCCAGGTGAGTGAACTCGTCCTTGAACCAACCGGAGACGACGTTGACCGCGAAGCGGCCACCGGAGAGGTGATCGGCAGTGGCACCGAGCTTGGCCAGCACCGCCGGTTGCCACAGCCCCGGATGCACGGCCGCGATCACCTTGAGCCGTTCGGTGGCCAGCAACAATGCGAGGCTGAAGCTGGTCGACTCGTGCTGGTATTCCGCGCCGTAGCTGGCTTCGTAGCGGACCTGCGACAGCGCGTACTCGAACCCGTTGTTCTCCGCGGTCTGCGCGAGTTTCTTGTTGTATTCGTAGTTCCAGTCGGTGCGCTGTTCGATATCGCTGGTGACCAGGCCGCCACTGACGTTCGGCACCCAGTAGGCGAATGTGACGTTCTCAGCGATTCGTTCTGTGCTCATAACGGTCCAGCACACCAGCGCGCGCGGCACGGGACACGGGTATGACTCGCCGTGAACTTTTATCCCGGCGGCTTATCTCGACGGCCGGTCGAGCACGATGGGCGTCTCGGCGATGCTGTTGAACCGGGACGCCGTCACCGCGGTGTATGCGCCCATCGTCGGACTGACGACCACGTCCCCGGCGCGCAGCGCAGGCATCGGATAGTCGCGGGCGATCACGTCGATGCTGTCGCACGTCGGCCCCGCAAGGGTGACCGGCTCCAGCGCGGCGGCGGGCCTCCCCTCGAGCTCGGCCAGCGCCACGATTGGCGGGTGAACGTCCTCGGTCATCACATTCGAGTAGCTGCCGTACAGCCCGTCATCCAGATAGTGCCAGGTCCGGCCATTACGGGTCGCGGTGCCGACCACGCTGGTCAGCAGTGTCATCGCGTCGGCGACCAGGTATCTGCCCGGCTCGGCGAGCAATGTGTACGACGCCCGATCAGCGCCGAGAACGTCGTCGACCACCGCGCCGATGGCGCTGATCGGTGGCATCTCCTCGCGGTAGGACACCGGGAACCCACCCCCGATATCGATGATCGGCACGCGCTGGCCCAGCGTTCGCTCGACCGCCCTGGTGAGCTCCAGGGTCGTGTGCAGCGCATCCCGGTAGGGCTCGACCGAGGGACCTTGGCTCCCAACATGAAAGCTGAACCCGGCAAATCGGACGCCGGTGGTGACGACGTGTTTGACCAGGAGCTCGGCCTCGGCCGGCGCGACGCCGAACTTGGTCGACAGGTCGGATTTCGCCGACGGATTGGAAAACGCCAGCCGGACCAGGACGTCGATATCTGGTGGGCGGCCGGTGAATTTCTCGGCTTCAGACTGGTTGTCCACGACGAAGGTGCGGATACCGGCACGGTAGGCGTGATCGATATCCGCGGGCTTCTTGATCGGATGGGTGTGGATGCACCGGTTCATCAGGATGCCTACCGAACGCACCAGATCTACCTCGGCAGTGGTGGCCACATCGAATCGGCTGCCGCACGCCGCCAGCACCGACAGCACCGCGGGATGCGATAGCGCTTTGACTGCGTAGTGCAATCGAAAACCGCGCAGCGCCTCGGTGAGCAGCGAGTACGACGCGGCCACCCGGTGGGGGTCGAGAACCAGCAGCGGTGTTCCGTGTTCGGCGACCAACGAGCGCCACTGTGCGCTGCGGCCACGCAATCCGTCACACAGCTGTGTTCGTCGCTGCGGATCCATACCGCACCTCCTGTTTCTCGGTCTGACTCACAGCGGTCCGACGCACGGCGAGTAGTCCCCGAAAGCGCTCATAGCTGACGATGGCCAGCACGTAGAAGCCGATATCGGCGACCAGCTTCGCGAAAATCCAGCCGGCGATCATGTTCCCGAACAGGAGGGGGCCGAGATAGAAGGCGATCGGCCGGACCGCCACGGTGTCGATCACCTCGGCGGGACCGAACTCGATCGCGATACTGCGTAGGGCCAGCGCGTTCGCGGCGGCGGCTCGCGGCAGCCACGGCAGGTGCCGGTGCTCGCGGTAGGTGGTGCGGACCGCGGCGGTGTACGCCGCGGCGTAATAGCCGGCCGATGCGCCGATGGTGGCGACCACCGCAGCGGCCGCGAACGAACCGGTCATCAGGTAGGCGATCGCTGCACCACCGAATTCGCAAGTGGTTCCGGCGATCTCGCACGGCAAATATCGCCGCACCCATTCCCGCCATTTCTTTTCTGTCGCGCGTTCGGTCGTCATGGCGGGAACACTTCCGTTCGCAACCACCCCCGGTCGCGCGTAGCGGGCTACCTGCAAATCGCGACCGATCAGGCAAGTACCGGGACCCGCCTTGCGCCGACGGACTGGAACACGTTCTAATTCTGGCTATGGACTTCGGGCTTGTGCTCTTCACCAGTGACCGCGGAATCGCCCCTGCGCCGGCGGCCAAACTCGCCGACGACCACGGGTTCACCACGTTCTACGTGCCCGAACACACCCACATCCCGGTCAAGCGCGAGGCCGCGCACCCGACCACCGGCGACGAGTCACTCCCTGACGATCGCTATTCCAGGACCTTGGACCCGTGGGTCTCGCTGGGCGCGGCCTGCGCGGTCACCACCAAGGTGCGGCTGTCCACCGCGGTGGCACTGCCCGTCGAACATGATCCGATCACCTTGGCGAAATCGATTGCCACCCTTGACCACCTGTCCGGTGGACGGGTCAGCCTCGGTGTCGGGTTCGGCTGGAACACCGATGAACTGGCCGACCACAATGTGCCACCGGGCCGCCGCCGCACGATGCTGCGGGAGTATCTCGAGGCGATGCGGGCGCTGTGGACCCAAGAGGAAGCCGAATACGACGGCGAGTTCGTGAAGTTCGGGCCGAGCTGGGCCTACCCCAAGCCGGTACAAGCCCATATCCCGGTCCTCGTCGGTGCCGCGGGTAACGAGAAGAACTTCAAGTGGATCGCACGCAGCGCCGACGGCTGGATCACCACCCCGCGCGATTTCAACATCGACGAACCGGTCAAGTTGCTGCAGGACACCTGGGCCGCAGCCGGTCGCGACGGCGCACCGCAAATCGTCGCCCTCGATTTCAAACCGGTGCCCGAGAAGCTGGCACACTGGCGCGAGCTGGGCGTCACCGAGGTCCTGTTCGGCCTGCCCGATAAACCAGAGGCCGAGGTAGCCGCGTACGTCGAACGCCTGGCAGGCAAGCTCGCCGCCCTCGTCTGAGAGGGTTCCCAGCTGTCGCGGGCATGCTGGGGACATGGCAGAGCTGACGCGCGTATTCACCGACCGCCGCCGCGCGGAATCATTCGGTTCGGTCGCAGAGGATTACGACCGCTACCGCCCGCAGTATCCGCAGGCCATGATCGAAGCGCTGGTGACGTCTGCCGGCCTGACTGTTCTCGACGTGGGGGCAGGCACCGGTATCGCCTCGGCTCAACTGGCCCAGGCGGGGGCTGACGTGCTGGCCGTCGAGCCGGATGCCCGGATGGCCGCTGTCGCCGCCGGCAAGGGAATTGCCGTCGAGCGCAGCACTTTCGAACAGTGGGACGCCCGTGGCCGGACGTTCGATCTCATCACCTTCGGCCAATCGTTCCACTGGGTGGACCCCGAGGTGGCCTTACCGAAATTGGCGTCGCTGCTCAAGCCCGGCGGCCGTCTGGTGTTGATGTGGAACCGCATCACCCCGAGCGAAGCGAAGCGCTCACGCATCGAAGAGATCTCCGCCGAATTCGGCGCCACCACCCCCGCATCGACCTCGGCGAACAATGCCGAGACCGCCCTGCAGACGATGCTGCGCAATTCCGATTTCGACGTCGAACGCGTCGAGGTCAGCCAGGAGCTGCACTACTCGACCGACGACTGGTTGGGCCTGGTCTTCACGCACTCCAACCACGTGGTCCTGGACCCCGCGGCCCAGAGCGACCTACGGGCGAGGCTGCGCGACTGGCTCGGTGATGACGGTGTCAGCGCGAGCAATGACGCACTGGCGCTGATCTGCCGCGTCAGGCAGGCGTCGCGCGGTTGATTCCGCCGTCTGCTGCCACCACGAAAATCCGCGCGCCCAGCGGGTCGCCGTCGGTCATCAGCGTGAGCAGTTCGTCGTCGGTGGTCAAGGCCATGAACCGGCTGTCGTCGGCGTCGAGGCGGCCGATGATGACGCCGGTGCGCTCCGGCCAGTCATAGCGCACCGAATAGGTCTCGATGACGCCCGGCCCGTTGGCATTTCGCGTCACGGGCACCTTCGGTAGCGCGGCGATATCGGCCTGAAGAGCCGCGCTGCGGTCGACTACCCAGTCGGCGGGCTCGGTCGAGTACACCCCCACCGAGTACTTGCTCATGACGCCGCCATTGGCTCCGACAAGACCGAATGCCCCTGGCCTATCGCGCATCTGTGCGACCGTCTCGGCGATCCCGTGCAGCGAATAGCTGTTACCGGGACCACCGAAATAAGGCAGCCCACCAGTGAGTGTCAGACCGCGCGGGTCATCGGCCGCCAGCCCGAAATCGTCGCATACCGCGAAGACCGGGAACGGGAAACAGCTGTAGAGATCGAACGTCGATACCGCGTCGACGTCGATACCGGCCACCCGGAGTGCTTCTGCCACTGCCTGTTTCGCCGAGTAGCTGACACTGAGGTCGACGCGATCCAACAGATCCTGCTCGGTCTGGTTGGCGTGCCCGCGGACGTACACCCACTTCTCTTCGGGCACACCGAGTTTACGGGCAGCCGCGACCGACATCAACACCGCCGCCGCCCCCTGGTTGACGGTGTCGCGTGCCACCATCAGCCGTGGATACGGGTCGCAGATCATCCGGTTCTCGTCGGTGACGGTTTCGATCTCCTCCACCGTCCGCTCCACCGGGGATGATGAAAACGGGTTCTTGGCAGCGATTTTCGAGAACGGTGCGAACAGCTCGGCCATCTGCCGCCGGTAGTCGTCGACACTGAGGCCCAGCCGGGCCCGGCGCGCATTGTCCAGCAGCCCGTACTGCACTGGCGCGCCGGTCAGCCCGTGATTCGCGGTGTACTCGCTCATGTACTGCTCGAACCCGTAGCCGCGGTCCTCGAGCTGGCCGCCGACGTGTTCGGTGAAATCCGGCTTGTCTTCGCGATGAGAAAAATACTTCGCCGTCGAACCCGGTTCGGACCCGAGTATCAGCGCCACCTCAATATCGCCGGCGGCGATCGCCCCGGCGAATTCGGTCACCAGCTTCTGCGGGCCATTGCCGCCAATGGGCTCGAGCACGGCGCGGGCGGGGTCGGCGCCGACGCGCTGCGCGACCGAGCGCACATAGTTGTCGGAGGCGCCCAGCGACGGTTTCGCGTAGGGCGTGCAGATCTCGAACTGCCGCAGCCCGACGAACACCTCGATCGCCTCCGCTACAGCTGCCACATCGGCGCCGGTATCGGCCAGTGCGGCGCGGACGCCCTCGGTGGCCAGGTCGACCGCCGACATACCCCGATAGTCCGGATCGTCGATGCGCTCGGTGAACTGGCCGACGCCGACGATCACCGGTGTACGCGGGTCAACCTGCATTACGAGCCTCCTGGCGGGTGTTAATTCGTGAGGCTAACTGAAAACAGGAACGTGTTCCAATTCGTCCCCTTTCCCTCCCGGCGAACAGACGCAAAAGTCCCCCGACACGCTGTGGTGTGAGGGACTTCTGCGTCTGCTCGCGCTGGCTAAAGAGACTGAAGCAGCTCCCGCGCCAGTGCGGCGGTCTCGGACGGCGTCTTGCCGACCTTGACACCTGCCGCTTCAAGCGCTTCCTTCTTGCCCTGCGCGGTTCCTGCACCGTCAGACACGATGGCGCCGGCGTGGCCCATCGTCTTGCCCTCCGGCGCGGTGAAGCCCGCGACGTAGCCGACGACCGGCTTGGAGACGTTGGCCTTGACGTAGGCCGCCGCCTTCTCCTCGGCGTCGCCGCCGATTTCGCCGATCATCACGATGATCTTGGTCTCGGGATCCTTCTCGAACGCCTCGATGGCGTCGATGTGGGTGGTGCCGATGACGGGGTCGCCACCGATGCCGATGGCCGTCGAGAACCCGAGATCGCGCAGCTCGTACATCATCTGGTAGGTCAGCGTGCCCGACTTCGAGACCAGGCCGATGGGGCCCTTACCGGTGATGTTGTTCGGCGTGATGCCGACCAGCGACTCACCGGGGGTGATGATGCCGGGACAGTTCGGCCCGATGATGCGGGTCTTCTCGCCCTTGTCGACGTTATAAGCCCACGCATACGCGCTGTCCTGCACCGGGATTCCCTCGGTGATGACCACCAGCAGCGGGATCTCGGCGTCGATGGCCTCGATGATGGCGTCCTTGGAGAACGCCGGCGGCACGAAAGCGATCGACACGTCGGCGCCGGTCTCCTTCATGGCCTCGGCCACGCTGCCGAACACCGGCAGTTCGACGGCAGACCCGTCCTTGGCGGTGTGCGACACGGTCGTACCGGCCTTGCGGGCGTTGACGCCACCGACGACCTTGGTACCGGCCTTGAGCATCAGCGCGGTGTGCTTGGTGCCCTCGCCGCCGGTGATGCCCTGGACGATGACCTTGGAATCTGCGTTAAGGAAGATTGACATGAGTCATGGCCCTTTCTACTTGTTGGCCAGCTCGGCGGCCTTATCGGCGCCGGCGTCCATGGTTTCGGCCTGGACAACCAGGGGATGGTTCGCTTCGGCCAGGATGCGGCGGCCTTCTTCGACGTTGTTGCCGTCCAGACGGACGACCAGCGGCTTGTTGGCCTCGTCGCCGAGCTTCTTGAGCGCACCGACGATGCCGTTGGCGACCGCGTCACAGGACGTGATGCCGCCGAACACGTTGACGAAGACGCTCTTGACCTGCTCGTCGCCCAAGATCACGTCCAGGCCGTTGGCCATCACCTCGGCCGAGGCGCCGCCACCGATATCGAGGAAGTTGGCGGGCTTGACGCCGCCGTGCTTCTCACCGGCGTAGGCCACCACATCGAGGGTAGACATCACCAGACCAGCGCCGTTACCGATGATGCCGACGGAGCCGTCAAGTTTGACGTAGTTGAGGTCGTTCTCCTTGGCCTTGAGCTCAAGGGGATCGGTGGCGTCCTTATCCTCGAACTCCTCGTGACCGGGCTGACGGAAGTTGGCGTTCTCGTCGAGGGTGACCTTGCCGTCCAGAGCCAGGATCTGATCGTCCGGCGTACGCACCAGCGGGTTGACCTCAACCAGGGTGGCGTCCTCGCCGACGAACACCTCCCACAGTTTCTGGATGGTCACGGCGGCGGCGTCGAGCACCTCGGCAGGCAGATGGCCCTGCTCGGCGATCGAACGGGCGAATGCCAGGTCGACACCCTTGACGGCGTCGACAGGCACCTTCGCGAGGCGCTCAGGCTTGGTAGCGGCGACCTCTTCGATCTCCATACCGCCCTCGACCGAGCACATCGCCAGGTAGGTCCGGTTGGAGCGGTCGAGCAAGAAGGAGATGTAGTACTCCTCGGCGATATCGCTGGCCTCGGCGACCAGCAACTTCTTGACGACGTGGCCCTTGATGTCCAGACCAAGGATGCTCTGTGCGTGCGTGAAGGCGTCATCAGGTGTGGCTGCGTACTTGACGCCACCGGCTTTACCGCGGCCGCCGACCTTGACCTGCGCCTTCACCATGACGGGCTTGCCAATTTCCTCGGCGATCGCCTTCGCGTCCTCGGCGGTATCGGTCACCCGTCCGGGGGTCGTCGGGACGTTGTGCTTGGCGAACAACTCCTTCGCCTGATATTCGAAAAGATCCATGTGCTCACTGTCTGTCTGTCTGCATTGACGGGGGTCAGTTGGATTGAGGGAAGTCGCCCGTGGGAACTGTATCGAGGCGGGTGCGTCGCAATCGCACCGCCCACCACCGATGTGGTACAGGTCACGACGCCGATGTAGTGATACAAATCACAATCTGCGCCGGAATACGGTTACGGCTTGCCACCTTCATTGGAGTTTGGTTAACGTCTCTTGGGTCCGAGATAACGCTTTGGTCACGACTCAGGGGACATTGCAGGTTGCCGCAGCATCGATCGACTCCATCACCTGTCTCAGGGGTGTCGAAAACTGCGCGCGGCCGTTGGCAGGATCCGGAAGACGATCTGAGCCGCAACGAGATCACCGACATCATCCCGTTCAACGAGTTCGGCGACCTCGAGGATCTCGATTTCCGCGATAGCGCCTTCGACGGCGAGACTGCAGCGCACGCCCTGCTGAGGGCACCCGAACTCGACGATCTCCACGACGTCGACGACCTGACGCCATATGCGTTGATGCGCCGCACCGATATCGACTGCGTCTATGACCCCGACATCACCGACGTCATCCCGCGGGCCGGCCTCACTCCGAGGGCCCAACACCGCAAACCGGCCAACCCTGGTGCACTGAAGGGCCGTGTGCTCATCGCTGCGATGGCCGCAGGCGCCGCCGCAGCGGCAGCGCACTCCGCGATCAACCCGTCCGATACCGCCTCGGCAGAGACGGTGCTTGCCACCGGCCAGACCACGTTCAGCGATGGCGGCTCCATCAGCGGCACCTCGCAGGGAATGCAGGTGGTCGCTGCCAGTCCGGTCGCCATGGCCAGCGTCCATTCAGAAGAACTCGCCAACGGCGCCGCTTTCGCGCAGGAACGCGCCGAGCGTGAGGCCCGCTTGCAGCGCCCGTTGTTCGTCAAGCCGACGCAGGGCATTTTCACCTCGGGCTTCGGTTACCGCTGGGGCGCCCTACACGGGGGTATCGACCTCGCCAACGCCATCGGCACCCCGATTGTCGCGGTCACCGATGGTGTCGTCACCGATGTGGGCCCGACCGCCGGGTACGGCGCGTGGGTCAAGATCCGCGGCGCCGACGGCACCGTCACCCTCTACGGGCACGTCAACACGTGGTTGGTCAGTGTCGGTGAGCGCGTGATGGCGGGTGATGAGATCGCCACCATCGGTAACCGCGGTAACTCCACCGGCCCGCACTGCCACTTCGAAGTTCTGCTCAACGGGACGGATCGCATCGACCCGGTGCCGTGGCTCGCGCAGCGCGGTATCACCGTCGGCGCCTACCACCCCTGAGCCGGTGAGCGACGAGCCGTCCGGCGAGCCGACCCGCATCATTCGTCGCACCCCCACCGGACCCATCGCGACGCCTGTCCCCAGCCCGCCGATACCGGCGGCCGACGACACCAGAACCGGCATCATCCGTCGCGCACCGACCGGCGCGGTCCCCGTCAGCTCCCTCGACGAGGCTCCCACGGGACTGCTGCCCCGGGCCAAACCCGTGCAGGTGCCTGGCACTCGCCGTGGCATTGGTCCGTCCGCCAAGACCGCCATCTCCGGATGTGTGGTGGCCATTCTCAGCGGATGGGCCACCTCGGTGGTGGCCACCAATCTCGTCACGGGCTGGTGGAATACGGACCGATTGTTCTGTGCCGCAGTCGGATTCCTCGCATTGATCTTCGCGACCAGCACCACCTCCGGCGTGATACTGCTGCTACTGGGTCGCCAGCTCGGGCGTTTCCTGATCGCGGCGGGCGCGGTCGTGGCGCTGCTCGCGTTCGGCGGCGTGTTCATCGCGGGCGCGAAGATCCCGTGGATCGTCTACACGATCCCCGTTTTGCCGGTGATCAGCGCCGCCCTTGCCCTGCATCCGTCGACAAAGCGCTGGGTTGCCGCTAGAGCTTGTTGATCGGCGCGTGATTGTGCATCAGCTTCACCCGACCGGAGCTACCAAAATCGATCAGGGACATCGCCGATTCGCCCATCCCTGATACTTCCTCGACGCGGCCGAGACCGTATTTATCGTGGGTGACGCGGTCGCCTGGTTCCAGCGTCAACATCGGCCGGTTGCGGGCTCCTGCGCCCGCCCGACCCGGCGCCGGGCGCGGTGTTCCGCCGAAGCGACCCGCCCCGCTCACCGGCGCACTGAACGACGGCGCGGCATCGGTTCGCCGCCAGTTGATGAGTTCCTGCGGAATCTCCCGCAGGAACCGCGATTCGGGATTCAGCATCGGCTGACCCCACGAGGAGCGGACCTTGGCCCGGCTCAGATAGAGCCGCTGGCGCGCCCTGGTGATCCCGACGTAAGCCAGCCGGCGCTCTTCGGAAAGTTCCATCGGATCGCCGAGCGCCCGCATATGCGGGAACATGCCGTCCTCCCAGCCGGTGACGAAAACGACAGGGAATTCAAGACCTTTCGCGGTGTGCAGCGTCATCATCGTCACGACACCGTGCGTGTGCTCGGGAATTTCGTCGCTATCGGCCACTAGCGAGACCCGCTCGAGGAACTCGGCCAAGATGCCGGTCTCGGGGATGTCCTCGTCGACTGGTTCCTCATCGGCATCGGCCAGCGCGACCGCGTTCGCCCGGTCGGTACTGAATTCATGTGCAACGCTGACGAGTTCGTTCAGGTTATCGAGACGGGCGAGATCCTGTGGATCACTTGATGATTCGAGCTCTTTGCGATAGCGGGTGCGATCAAGTACCGCCTCCACCAGATCGCCGAGTTCGTTGTCGAGGCCCGCACGCAAGCCGTGCAGCAGTTCCACGAACGATGCGATCGCCTTCTCCGAGCGGGAGTTCAGCATCGCCACCTTGCCTTCGGCAGCGTCTTGTAACGCATCGTTGAAGCTGGACCCGGTGTTCTCGGCGTGTACCGCGACGCAGGCCTCGGCCCGGTCGCCGATACCGCGCCGTGGGGTGTTGAGAATGCGGCGCATACTGACGGCGTCGCCGGGGTTGTCCAGCACCCGCAGGTAGGCGACGATATCGCGGATCTCCTTGCGCTCGTAAAAGCGCACTCCCCCAACGACTTTGTACGGAATACCGGCGCGGATGAAAACTTCCTCAAGCGCGCGCGAGCTGTTGTTGGTGCGGTAGAAGATGGCGACGTCGTTATACGTGATTTCGTTCTTGTCGGCCAGCGCGTCGATCTCTTCGGCGACGAACCGGGCCTCGTCGTGTTCGTTGTCGGCGACGTAGCCGGTGATCAGCTCGCCCTCGCCGGCATCGGTCCAGAGCCGCTTCTCGCGCCGATTCGAGTTGCGGGAGATGACGGAGTTGGCCGCGGTCAGAATGTTCTGCGTGGATCGGTA
The DNA here is from genome assembly GCF_965229105.1 of Mycobacterium sp. Lineage (GTDB taxonomy): Bacteria > Actinomycetota > Actinomycetes > Mycobacteriales > Mycobacteriaceae > Mycobacterium. Next base: position 1,744,751 of record NZ_OZ245858.1, on the reverse strand, counting down.
ATTCTGTTCCAGCAGAATCGTGGTGGCGTTGGGGTAGTCGCGCTCGAAATCCTCGATATTGCGGATCGTCGCGCCGCGGAAGGCGTAGATCGACTGATCGGCGTCACCGACGACGCAGAGCTCACCTGGCGGGATCGCGCCCTCCACCCCGTCGCTATCTGTGCCGACGAGCTCGCGGATCAGCATGTACTGGGCATGATTGGTGTCCTGGTACTCGTCGACCAGGATGTGCCGGAACCGCCGCCGGTAGTACTGCGCGATCTGCGGGAAGGCCTGCAGGACCGCTACCGTCTCGCCGATCAGGTCGTCGAAGTCCAGTGCGTTCGCCGTGCGCAATCGGCGCTGATACTCACCGAACACCGTCGCCACCGTGCGGACCAGATCGTCGGAGCCCTCGTTGAGATCGGCCACCGCCGTATCGGGGTCGATCAATTCGTTCTTGAGGTTGGAGATGGAGTTGGCCAGCAGTCGCGGCGTGTAGCGCTTGGTGTCCAGGCCCATGTCCTTGGCGATCATCAGCAGCAGCCGTCGTGAGTCGTCGGCGTCGTAGATGGAGAAGTTGGAGTTCAACCCCGGCAGCAGCGACGCCTGATTGCGCAGGATCCGCACGCACGTCGAGTGGAAGGTGGACACCCACATGGACCGCGCCCTCGGCCCCACCAGCTCGGCGACACGTTCGCGCATCTCGGCCGCGGCCTTATTCGTGAACGTGATCGCCAGGACCTGGCCGACGCCGACGTCACGGGCCGCCAGCAGGTAGGCGATCCGTCGGGTCAACACCGCGGTTTTACCGGAACCGGCGCCGGCGACGATCAGCAGCGGCGTGCCCTCGTGCAGCACGGCCTGGCGCTGCTGCGGGTTGAGACCGTCCAGTAATTCTGAAGCTTGGGAATTCATCACGTCCACACTCATGTCTGACCCAACTTACCGCCGCTCGGCGACACTTTTTGCGCTGGCGCGGCCCTTAGTGGCACACTCGATTCGTGCTGACTGAGCAGCGTCGATTTTTTTACGGGTACCGGCCAACGGTCCCCGTGGCTTAGCTGCTTCCCCAGAGCCCCGCGGTCCGCAACCGGATCCGGGGCTCCTCTCTTATCTAGAGGCTCGGAAACGCTAGCTCCGCGACCTACACACGAGAGAGACCGATCCGATGACGGTAGAAACAGAACAGATGCCTGATATCGACGACCTGCGTACCGAGATCGATCAGCTGGACGCCACCATCCTCGCCGCGGTCAAGCGGCGCACCGAGGTGTCGCAGACGATCGGCAAGGCTCGAATGGCTTCCGGCGGCACGCGACTGGTGCACAGCCGCGAGATGAAGGTTATCGAGCGCTACAGCGAGCTCGGCCCCGAGGGTAAAGACCTCGCGATGCTGCTGCTACGCCTCGGCCGCGGCCGTCTCGGTCACTAGCGATTTGGGCGCGCAAACCCGCGCTCACCGCGGGTCTACGCGCCCGAATCCCTACTTCGTCAACGCGATGTACTTCGTGTCGAGGTACTCCTCGATGCCTTCGGTGCCACCCTCGCGACCGAAGCCGGACTGTTTGACGCCGCCGAACGGTGCGGCCGGATCCGAGATCACTCCGCGGTTGACGCCAACCATGCCTGCCTCGATCGCCTCGGCGACCCGCAGCGCCCGATCCAGCCCCTGGGTGTAGATGTAGGCGGCCAAACCGTATTCGGTGTCATTGGCCGCTGCGATGCCCTCTTCCTCGGTATCGAATCCGATCACCGGAGCGACGGGCCCGAAGACCTCCTCCTTGAAGATCCGGGCATCCGCGGGGACGCTGTCCAACACGGTGGCCGGGTAGAAATGGCCGGGCCCGTCCGGTGCGACGCCGCCGACTGCGACGGTGGCGCCCTTCGACACCGCGTCGGACACCAGATCCTCGACGGTGGTGACCTGCTTGGCGTTGATCAGCGGCCCGAGCGTCGACGATTTGTCCAGCCCGTTGCCCAGGGTGAACTCGCTCATCCGCTTGACCAGCTTCTCGGTGAACTCGGCCCGCACCGCGTTCGCGACGTGGAATCGGTTCGACGCGGTGCAGGCTTCGCCGCCGTTGCGCATCTTGGCCAGGATCGCGCCGTCGACGGCGGCATCGATATCGGCGTCGTCGAACACGATGAACGGCGCGTTGCCACCCAATTCCATCGACAGCCGCAGCAGTTTGTCGCTGCTCTGCTTGGCCAGCGCCTTACCGACTCCGGTCGACCCGGTGAAGGTGAGCTTGCGCAGCCGGCCGTCGTCGATCAGGGCGGTGGTCAAGTCGCCGGGTTTGGAGGTCGGCAGAATCGACAGCACACCCTTGGGCAACCCCGCCTCGTCCATCAGCTTGGCCAGCAGCAGCATCGTCAGCGGGGTTTCCTGCGCGGGTTTGATGAGCATGGTGCAGCCCGCCGCCACCGCGGGACCGATCTTGCGGGTCGCCATGGCCAACGGGAAGTTCCACGGCGTGATCGCCAGACACGGGCCGACCGCGGATTTCGTCACGATGATGCGGCCCGTCCCCGCCGGGGCCTGGGTGTAGCGGCCGCCGATGCGGACCGCCTCCTCCGAGAACCACCGGAAGAACTCGCTGCCGTATTTCACCTCGCCCATGCTCTCGGCGAGCACCTTGCCCATCTCCAACGTCATCAGCGTGGCGAATTCCTCGGCGCGCGCGGTGATGGCCTCGAAGACCGAGCGCAGTATCTCGCCGCGGTCCCTCGGCGGGGTGGCTGCCCACTCCGCCTGCACCGCTGCGGCGGCATCAAGTGCTGCGATCCCGTCCGCAGGAGTGGCGTCGGCGATGCTGATCAGCACCTCGTCGGTGGCTGGGTTCAATACTTCGAAGGTCGCAGAACCTGGTCGTTCCTCACCACCGATCCACAGACCGGTGGGAACAGATGACAGCAGCTTGGCGGTGTCCATACATAAATTCTTTACTCCTTCGAAAGACGAGCCGCACTAGGGTCGGGGTATGTCCGCCGACACTGTTCAGATTCCTGATATTTCCCAGACCCCCGCCTGGCACGCCCTGGTTCGTCACCACGAGGAGATGGGCGAGAAACACCTGACCGAACTCTTCGCCGAGGACCCCGACCGCGGGCGCGAACTGACGCTGACGGTGGGCGATCTCTATATCGATTACAGCAAGCACCGGGTAACCCGCGAGACGTTGAAACTGCTGATCGAGCTGGCCAAGACGGCCGACCTGGAGGGCCGCCGCAACGCGATGTTCGCCGGCGAGCACATCAACACCTCCGAGGACCGGGCCGTCCTGCACACCGCGCTGCGGCTGCCCAGGGACGCCGCGCTGGTGGTCGATGGTCAAGACGTCGTCGCCGACGTGCACTCGGTGCTGGACTCGATGGGTGAGTTCACCGACCGGTTGCGCAGCGGCGAGTGGACCGGCGCTACCGGTGAGCGCATCAAAACCGTCGTCAACATCGGAATCGGTGGCTCCGATCTCGGTCCGGTGATGGTCTATGACGCACTACGCCACTACGCCGACGCCGGTATCTCCGCGCGGTTCGTCTCCAACGTCGACCCGGCTGATCTGGTCGCCAAGCTCGACGGATTAGATCCCGCCACAACGCTTTTCATTGTGGCCTCCAAGACGTTCTCGACGCTGGAGACCCTGACCAACGCCACAGCGGCGCGACGCTGGCTGATCGAAGGGCTCGGCGGCGCCGCCGGACAGGATGCGGTGTCCAAGCACTTCGTCGCCGTGTCGACCAATAAGAAACTGGTCGACGGGTTCGGGATCGACACCGACAACATGTTCGGCTTCTGGGACTGGGTCGGCGGCCGCTACTCGGTGGACTCCGCGATCGGTCTGTCGGTGATGGCGGTCATCGGCAAGGAGGCGTTCGCGGATTTCTTGTCCGGCTTCCACCTCGTCGACGAGCATTTCCGCACCGCTCCGTTGGCCGAGAATGCGCCGGCGCTACTCGGCCTGATCGGTTTGTGGTACTCCGATTTCTTCGGCGCCCAGTCCCGCGCGGTGCTGCCGTACTCCAACGATCTGTCCCGGTTCGCCGCGTACCTGCAGCAGCTGACGATGGAATCCAACGGTAAATCGGTGCGCAGGGATGGCTCGCCGGTCGCCGCCGATACGGGTGAGATCTTCTGGGGTGAACCGGGCACCAACGGCCAGCACGCCTTCTATCAATTGCTGCATCAGGGCACCCGGTTGGTGCCCGCCGATTTCATCGGCTTCTCGCAGCCGACGGACGACCTGCCCACCGCCGATGGCACCGGAAGCATGCACGACCTGCTGATGAGCAACTTCTTCGCCCAGACGCAGGTGCTGGCGTTCGGCAAAACGGCCGAAGCCATCGCCGACGAGGGCACCCCGCCAGAAGTGGTGCCGCACAAGGTGATGCCGGGTAACCGGCCGTCGACCTCGATTCTGGCGACGCGCCTGACCCCGTCGGTGGTGGGTCAGCTAGTCGCGCTCTATGAGCATCAGGTGTTCACCGAGGGCGTCGTCTGGGGTATCGACTCATTCGATCAGTGGGGAGTCGAGCTGGGCAAAACCCAGGCCAAGGCGCTACTGCCGGTCCTCATCGGCGACGAGCCCCCGGCAGCGCAGTCGGACAGCTCGACCGATGCGCTGGTGCGCCACTACCGGACTGAGAGGGGCCGGGCCAGCTAGTGATTTCGGCGCGCGAACCCGCGCTCACCGAGGGTTTGCGCGCCCGAATCACGAGAAATACCCCGTCAGCCGCGGCGGGAGTACACGCATCAGCGCCACCAACGGGACCCACGGCCAGGCGGGCACCACCGCCCGCCCGGTCTCCCGTTCGATCGCGTTGACCATCGCCTTCACCCCGGTCTCGTTATCGACCATCAATTGCGTGGTGGCGGATTTGGCGGTCATCTCCGATTCGATATAGCCGGGCTCGACGACAGTCACCTTGATGGGCCCCTTGGCGTATTCGGCACGCAGCGACTCACCCAGCGACGTCACTCCGGCTTTGCTTGCGGCGTAGGCAGCCTTGACCCCGGGCACCCCCTTGTTGCCGAGCACCGACGAGATCAGCACCAGGTGACCAGATCCGGCCGCGGTGAACATTTCCAGCGCTGTCTCGATCTGCACGAGCGCGGACACCAGATTCGTTTCCAGGGTGGCCTTATTCGCCCACAATTTGCCCGACCCCAGTCGCGCACCCTTACCGATACCGGCGTTGACGATGATGCGGTCGATACCGCCCAGTTGGTCGGCGAGCTCGGCGAACACCTTCGGCACCTGCTCGTGGTCGTTGACGTCGAGGGCCGCGATCGCCACGGTGACCTGCGGATGTTGCTGCGTGATCTCGTCTTTGAGCGCTTCGAGGTTGTCGATACGTCTGGCGCACAACGCGAGGTCACGGCCTTTGGCTGCGAAGGCCCGGGCCATCCCGGCGCCGAGGCCCGAACTCGCGCCAGTAATCAGGATTTTCTGGCGGGTCATCGCTGCAGCGTAACCAGGGCCAGCGATGATGGGTACATGACCCGGATTCGCTCCGCCAGTTTCGTCGTCGCCGCAACCCTGCTCTTCAGTGCGCTTGGCTCGCTGCCTGCCGCTCACGCCGATGATTCCAGCCCGCTGTACCCACTGGTGGACGCCGCAGCACAGCGACTGCAGACCGCAGACGCTGTCGCCGCGTACAAGTGGATCGACGGCGGACCCATCACCGATCCACCTCGGGTCAAGGTGGTGCTCGACAACGTCAGCGCCGATGCCTCGGCACACGGAGTGGACCCGCAATACGTGCAGCAGATCTTCGGCGATCAGATAAACGCCACTGAGGGCATCGAGTACGCCCGTTTCGGTCAGTGGAAGTTTGACCCAAGCTCGGCGCCGAGCACCGCCCCCGACCTGTCGGAGTCCCGCACCGCCATCGACGGGTTCAACAAGACGATGGTCAAAGAAATTGCCCTGCATCAAGATTCACTGCGTGGGCCGTCCTGCTGGGCCGATCTGGCCGACGCAACCTCAGCGGTCGTCGCGGAACGCCACTTCGACGGTCTGTACCAGCAGGCGCTCGGGTTTGCCACCCACTCCTACTGCAGTTAGCGCGGAATCTACTTGAGCAGCTTGCTCATTCGCCGATCTGCCAGCAATTTGCCGCCGGTCTGACAGGTAGGGCAATACTGGAAAGATTTGTCGACGAACGACACCTCGCGCACCGTGTCCCCGCAGACCGGGCACGGCAGGCCGGTTCGCGCGTGCACCCGGAGACCGGATCGTTTCTCTCCCTTGAGCATCGCGGCCCCCTGGCCGACAGACCTGGCGACGGCGTCGGTCAGCACCGAGATCATCGCATCGTGCAAGGCCGACAGTTGGGCGTCGGTGAGCTTGCCCGCCGTCGCAAAGGGCGACAGTTTCGCGACGTGCAGAATTTCGTCGCTGTAGGCGTTGCCGATACCGGCGATCACCTTCTGGTCGGTGATCACCGTCTTGATTCGGCCGCCTTGGCCCCCAAGTACCGCCGCGAATTCGTCGCGGTCAAGCGCCAGCGCGTCGGGCCCCAGCGCGGCGATCTGCGGCACCTTCATCGGGTCGTCGACCAGCCACACCGCCAGCCGCTTTTGCGTGCCCGCCTCGGTCAGGTCGAATCCCGGCGCCGCATCAGGGGTGGCGGGGTCCTTGAGGTGCACCCGCAGCGCGATCGGCCCCTTGCCTGGTTTCAGCGGCGCGGGTGCCAGCTTGTCCGACCACCGCAACCAGCCGGCCCGCGACAGATGGGTGATCAGGTGTAACTCCCCCACCTGCAACCCCAGGTACTTGGCCCACCGGTTGGCCCCGGTGACCGTCTGGCCGGCCAGTGCCGATACCGGCGGATCGAACGTCTTGAGCACCGATAGCGAGGCGACGTCGACACGCCCCACGATGAGCCCAACGGCATGCCGGCGCAGATGATCGGCGAGCGCTTCGACCTCGGGGAGTTCAGGCATGCCTCCAGTCTGCCCGCGTCACCTGCGTCCTTGCAGAATTCCTTCGATATTGCGTTCGGCGAGCGCGGTGATGGACATGAACGGGTTGCAGCCGATGAAGCCGGGGATCAACGATGCATCGTTGACAAACAGATTGTCGTAGCCGTTGACCCGTCCGTAGCCGTCGGTCGCCTCTCCACGGACGCAGCCGCCGAGCGGGTGAACGGTGTTGGGGGCGAACACTTTTCCTTCGAAGATGTCATCGCGGTAGTCCACGCCGTTGGCTCCGGTGATTCTGTCGAAGACGCTCTGCGCCCGCGCCTGCACGTGATCGGTGTTGTCCTGTGGCCATGTGACGGCGACCGAGTCGGACTTCGGGTCATACGCGATATCGGCGCGATCACCGGTTTTCACCATGACGTAGTAGCCGAGCGCGAATGTCTCGACCGGTAGCGGGATCGAGAAGACGCTGGCATAGACCGGGTTATCGGGGTCGCCTCGGCCGTCGATGTTGATCATGCCCATCAGGGACTGCTCGGTACCCGCCGGGTCGTTGGCATCGAGCCGATGCGCGACCATGACGTCCCCGTTGTTGCCGTACCCGCGACCGATCTCCTCGCCGAGGTCAGCCAGTGCACCGCTATCGCGGGCCCGTAGCAGAATTTCGGTGGTGCCGAGTACCCCGGCACTGAGATGCAGCTGTCGGCAACCTATTTCGCTGCGCGCTACCTCCTTGCCCCACCGGTCGATTTCACGGACGGAGACGACGTACTCACCGGAACGCTCCCGCCGGATTCCGGTCACCTCGGTCAGGGTGCGCAGGCTGACGTTTCCGGTGGCCAATGCGGCGGCGATGTAGGTCTGATCAACACTGCCGAAGCGGCCGTAGTTGTTTCCGTACTGCTGCTCAAAGTCCAGTGCCGAACGCGGAACCTGGCCCGCCTCTTCCTGTTTCATGTAGTCGAACGAGTATGCGCTGCCGTTGTAATCGACGGTGTAACCGGCCGCGTCGGCATATTTGCGGCCCACCCGCGCGTACTGAAAGTACGGTGTCTGCTCGAACCAGTCCATATCGCGGTAGTTGATCCGCAACATGTTCTTGGCACGTTCGATGTAGGTGCCGAGGAACTGGTTGACATCGATATCGGGGAAGGCCTCGCGAACCTGGCCCTGCGTTGGGATTGCTGCGATGGCCGCGTTGACCAACGACCCGCCGCCCACCCCGATTCCGCGAAATATTTGATGCGCGCCGTGGGTGGACTTCTCGCAGATGCCCGCCTGTATCGGCTGAGGTGACGGCGCGTGTTTGGCCACCTCGTCGATCGAGATGCCCTGATAGGACGACACCAGACTGGGCGGCACGTCGGAGAACCAACCCGCCCTGGTGTCGGCGGGCAGCATTCTGGAGAATCTCTTCCCGTCGGCGTCGGGGGTGTTCCAGAATCTGCCCTTCTCCACGATGAGGGTCTGCACACCGGCTTGAGCAAGCCGCAGAGCAGAGACCCCACCGCCGTAGCCGCTGCCGACGACGATGGCGTCATAGTGCGGGCGCCCATCGAGTGGACTGCCGTGACGAGTCACCAGGTCGATGATCCCCGCGCCGGCCGCGCCGGCCGCCACCCCGGCCGCAACGCCGAGAAAACGCCTCCGCGACAGCGACGCCATCGCACCTCCTCGACCAACACCACACCCACGACGCGCAAAACGTCCGCTCGTGCAGATTAGGCGAACTTGTAATAATTAACTACTAAATTAACCGATCGGCAATATTTAGAGCCCCGACACGCTGCCTTGACCTCGATCGGAGTCCCTCAACACCGCATACTGATCCACTCAGGTTTAGATTCATCGATCGTACCAACTTGTCATATCGTTTGCGATATCAAGTTCAGCAAGGTAAACATTGTAAGATGGCACCCACAGCGCCGGTTGACGAAGTTGTGCGGACGGCGCCCAGCCGCAACGCGGGCCGCCAGCCCCGTTGGCGCGACCCCAAGCGGTACCTGTGGCTACTCGGGTCGATCGTCCCCGGCCTCGTCGGGCTGGCCTGGCTCACGGTCTACCTCTGCGGTATCGACTCGTTCTGGTGGTGCGGGCCGCTGTTGGCATTCGGAATGATTCCGCTGCTCGATCACATCGTCGGATCGGACTCCGACAGCCCGCCGGACAGTGCGTTGGCCTGGCTGGAGGACGACCCGTTCTACCGTTGGGTGACGTACCTGTATCTCCCGGGCCAGTATCTGTCGCTGACCATGGCCTGTTGGCTGTGGGCCGGCGGAGGTTGGCTGACAATGACATTCGTCGATCGCCTCGGACTCATGCTGACCGTCGGGACCATCGGCGGCGTCGCGATCAACGCCGCACATGAGCTTGGCCACCGCCGATCCTCACTCGAACAGCGGCTGTCGAAAATCGCGCTGGCGCAGTCCTGTTACGGACATTTCTTCGTCGAGCACAATCGGGGGCATCATCTGCGGGTCGCCACCCCCGAGGATGCCGCCAGCTCACGCCTCGGCGAGAGCCTGTACAGCTTCATCCCGCGCTCGGTGGCGGGCGGTCTGCAGTCGGCCTGGCAGATCGAGAGTCGACGACTGTCGCGTAAGGGGAAGTCCCGCTGGAGCTTGCGCAATGACGTTCTCAACGCGTGGCTACTGAGCCTCGGACTGTTCGCCGTGCTGGTGACGTGGTTCGGCATCGTCGTGCTGCCGTGGCTGATCGGTCAGGCCATCTTTGGATTCTGCCTGCTGGAGACGGTGAATTACCTTGAGCATTACGGACTTCGGCGCCAGAAGGGGCCCGACGGACGCTACGAACGGGTGGGGCCTGCGCACAGCTGGAACAGCAACACCGTGGTCGCGAACGTCTTCCTGTTCCACCTGCAGCGCCACTCCGACCATCACGCTCATCCGGGGCGGCGCTTTCAGTCACTGCGCCCCGCCGACGAAGCTCCTCAGCTCCCCGCTGGGTACGCCACGATGATGCTGCTGGCCCTCTGCCCGCCGTTGTGGCGCCGGGTGATGGATCACCGGGTGCTAGATCACTACGGCGGGGATATCACCCTCGCCGGGCGGCGTCCGCAGCGCTAGCCCGCGGAGCGGAGCAGGTAGGTGTCCATTATCCAGCCATGCCGGGCGCGAGCGTCGGCACGCAATGACACGATCCTCGTCCCCACCTCCCCGACGGTGCCCGAAACCAGGATCTCATCGGGTGTACCCAGGTAAGCACCCCACCAGATCCTGGTCGAGGCCGGGCAGCCCAGGAACGAACATTCCGCGTCGAGCATCACCACCGCCGTACCGGACAGGCCGTCGGCGCGCAGCTGCCTGCCGGTGGTGATCAGAACGGGTTCGCCGATATCGTTGAGCGTGATGCGGTGCCGGGCGGTCAGCGCCTGGATGGCGGTGATCCCGGGGATGACGTCATAGTCGATCGCCACATGCTGCGCCACCAAATCCAGGATGCGCAGCGTGCTGTCGTACAGCGACGGGTCACCCCAGGCCAGGAACGCTCCGACACCATCGGGGCCCAGTTCGGTTTCGATGGCGCGGGCCCAGAGACGCGCCCTGGCCTCATGCCAATCCGCGACGATCTGGGTGTACTCACCGTCCTTGGCGCGCTTGGGATCTGGAAGTTCGACGAATCGGTACCCGGGTTCGTCGATGAACGTCTCGCAGATCTCTCGACGCAGGGCAATGAGATCACCTGTGGCCTCACCTTTGTCCATCGCGAAGAACACCTGCGTATCGTTCAGCGCCGCGACGGCCTGCGCGGTGACGTAGCCGGGGTCGCCCGCCCCGATACCGATGACGTGGATCAGACGCATGCCGCAACGGTAGCCGCGCTCTGCGCGAGAGGAAAAGTATCCGGTACCCGGGGTATTGACATCTTGCCCCGGCGCTCCTTACCGTCAAGTCAGAAACCTTTTGGGAAGGGACTGCCTAGCCATGACTTCCTCGGTGAAACCTGCTGCGGGTCCGACCCGCGAGGAATTCTCGGAGCGCCTGCTCAAAGGTTCGGTGAAGAAATCCTATGAGCCCGTGGTCGATATCGACTGGGACGCACCACTGGATCCGGACAAGTTCTTTCTGCCGCCGAAGGTCGTATCCATCTACGGCACGCCGATGTGGGAGCAGATGTCGCGCGAGCAGCGCATCGAACTGTCCCGGCAAGAGTTGGTGAACACGCTCTCGGCGGGGATCTGGTTTGAGAACATCCTCAACCAGGCGCTCCTGCGCGACATGCTCCACAAGGATCCGACTGCAAAAGAAACGCACTACGCGCTGACCGAACTCGGCGACGAGACCCGGCACATGGTGATGTTCGGTAAGGCGATCGAGCGGGTGGGCGCCAAGCCGATGCAGCCGCGGCGCTATCAGCGATGGATCATCAACATGTTGCCGCTGACGTTCCGCGGTTCGGTGCTGTGGGTGGCGGCGTTGATCGGTGAGGAAATCTTCGATTCGCTGCAACGGCAGATGATGGACGATCCCGAGTTACAGCCGATAGTGCAGCGGCTCATGCGAATTCACGTCACCGAAGAAGCCCGACACATCCAGTTCGCCCGTGATGGGGCACGTAAGCGCGTCGCCGAGATGCCCCGGTTGAACCGCTTCGTGGTAGCCAACATCAACGGTGTGGGCGGAATGTTCTTCCAGCATCTGTTCAGCAATCCGGCTCAGTACCGACGCGCCGGACTCAATGGCGAGTTGGCACGTCAGTTGGCGCGCAACAGCGCGCACCGCCATGAGGTCCAGGTGGCCGGTTTCGCGCCGTTGGCCGCGTTCCTGACGGAGTTGGGCCTGCTAGGCCCCATCGCCCGCCGCGTCTGGAAGCGCGCCAAGTTTCTGTGAGTTCAAGCGTGTACGACGGCACCGCGGTGCTGACGCTGGGCGGTGAGCGGCGTGACGTGCGGGTCCGCCTGACCGGACACCTCGACCCGATCGACGGCCGCTACCACTGGCAGGGAACAGTTTTCGATACCCTGCCCGCTGACGCCCTCCGGCGCACGACGGCAGTCACCTTGGCGATCGATGGTCATGCCGCACCGGCCCGCATCACCGAGCTGACACCGTGGGGCACGCATTCGATTGCCGGCGTCGGCGCGCCGCCGTACCGCCTCGACGCGATTTGAACCGTAGCGTGTTCTACAGCGTTCACATCAGGTGTCCGCCCACCAGAGGAGCCTGTGTTGTCCTTGATCAACGGCTTGCCCGCCCACGTCCTGCTCGTTCACCTCATCGTTGTGCTCGCGCCGCTGACCGCGGTATTGGCGATCCTCTGCGCTGTCTGGCCTGCGGCCCGGCGGCGCCTGGTATGGCTGGTCCTGGCCTTGGCACTGATCACCATGATCACGACGCCGTTGACGACCGAGGCCGGGGAATGGCTCGAACACAAGGTCGGCGAGTCGCCTGCGGTGGAGGCGCACGCCGAATTGGGCGACACCATGCTGTATTTCGCGATCGCACTTCTGATCGCCGCCGCGCTGCTGACGTTTTTGCACCTGCGTGAATCCCGCGGGTCGGTGAACACCGTTGTCGCAGTGGTGATCGCTGCCGTCGTCGTGCTTGCCAGCGTGGCCACCACCGTGCAGGTGTATCGCATCGGGGATTCGGGTGCGCGCGCGTCCTGGGGGGATCTGGTGTCGTCGAGCGGTCAGTGACGGTTGACGCATTCGCACCACCAGAACTAGAACGTGTTCTAGTATCGCGCCATGCGGTTCACCTTTGCGGAAGCCATGACCGACCCGACGTTCTACATTCCGTTGGCCAAGGCCGCCGAGGCGGCCGGGTATCACGCGATGACGATCCCCGACAGCATCGCCTATCCCTTCGAATCCGATTCGAAGTATCCGTACACCCCCGACGGTAACCGCGAGTTTCTCGACGGTAAGTCGTTCATCGAATCGTTCGTCCTGATGGGCGCTTTGGGCGCGGTGACCTCGACCCTGCATTTCAACCTGTTCGTCCTCAAACTACCGATCCGGCCACCGGCCCTGGTCGCCAAACAGGCGGGTTCGCTGACATCGCTGATCGGCAACCGGCTCGGTCTTGGCGTCGGTACCAGCCCATGGCCAGAGGATTACGAGGTGATGGGCGTACCGTTCGCTCGGCGGGGCAAGCGGATGGATGAGTGCATCGCCATTATCCGCGGCCTGACCAGCGGCGACTACTTCGAATTCCACGGCGAGTTCTACGACATCCCGAAGACCAAGATGACACCCGCGCCGAGCGAGCCCATCCCGATCCTGATCGGCGGACACGCCGATGTCGCGCTACGCCGGGCCGCCCGCAACGACGGTTGGATGCATGGCGGTGGCGATCCCGAAGAGCTGGATCGACTTCTGGTCAAGCTCAAGCAATTCCGCGAAGAAGAAGGCCGCACGGGTCCGTTTCAAATTCACGTCATCTCGATAGACGGATTCACTCTCGACGGCATCAAACGACTGGAAGACAAGGGCGTCACCGATGTGATCGTCGGTTTCCGCGTTCCCTACATCATGGGACCCGATACCGAACCGCTGGACGCCAAGATCCGCAATCTGGAGATGTTCGCCGAGCACGTGATCGCCAAGGCGTAATTGCCCGCAGGGGCCTACAGCTCGTCCCACACCGGCGACCGCTTCTGCATATGTGCCATCGCGGCCTCCTTGGGATTGTTGGTGAACGTGCTCAGGACCTGAGTACGGTTTTCGATTTCCTTGGCGTGGCGCAGGCCCGGCGCGTCCAGCGCGGCATTCAGACCGGTTTTGGTCTGCCACACCCCGTACTCGTTGTTACGGGCAATCTCGCGTGCCTTGGCCAGGGCGGTGTCCATCAGATCGGTCTGTGGCACCAGTGCGTTGGCCAGACCGATGCGGTAGGCCTCGGCGGCGTCGATGATCCGCCCGGTCAGCATCAGCTCGCGCGCCACCCCCGCTCCGACGATCCTCGGGAGTAGGTAACTGGTGCCCATATCCATCGACGAGAAGCCGGCCTTGATGAACACCGATCCGAAACGTGCGTTCTCCGAGACGATTCGGATATCGCAGTGCAGCGCATAGGCCAGTCCGCCCCCGACCGCGACGCCGTTGACGGCGGCGATGACGGGGATCGGCAGCTCGTAGAGCCTGGTCATCTGGTCAGCCAGCCGCACTTGCGCGTTATAGGTGTTTTTGAGTGCTGATTTCGCCGGCGCGGACCATGGCTCGCCACCGGACAGGTCCGCGCCTGCGCAAAAGCCACGGCCCGCCCCGGTCAGAATCGCGACTCGGCACCCACCCGAACTGATCTCGTCCATGACCGCGTCGAGCTCATTGATGAGCGTGCCGTCGATCGCATTGAGCTTCTCGGGGCGGTTGAGGGTGATACACGCGATACCGTCTTCGACCGTCGCCAGGTCCACAGCAGCCATGTGGGCACACTAGCCCGCCCTAGGTGTGGCTCCGGCGGCCCATGTCCTCGCCGTTTGACGAGTTTCCGTCGACTCTGGCGACATCGGCCCGTACCAGGGGATACGGTGCCCGCATGAGCGGATACCGTGAACTCTTCGACTCCAGCATCTCCGATCCGATCGGGTTCTGGGCGAAGGCTGCAGAAGCGGTCTCCTGGACCCGCGAACCGCAGCGGATACTCGACGACACCAACCCGCCCTTCTACCGCTGGTTTCCCGACGCGGAGCTCAACACCTGTGTCAACGCACTAGACCGTCATGTCGCCGATGGCCGCGGTGAGCAGGCGGCACTGATCTACGACTCCCCCGTCACCGGGACGAAGCGCACCTACACCTACGCCGAATTATTGGACGAAACAGCACGTTTCGCCGGAGTCCTGCAGGGCCTCGGCGTGAGTAAGGGTGACCGGGTGGTGGTCTATCTGCCGATGATCCCCGAAGCGTTGATCACGATGCTGGCCTGTGCGCGGCTTGGTGCGGTGCACTCGGTGGTCTTCGGTGGGTTCGCCCCGCATGAACTCGCCGTCCGAATCGACGACGCCCGTCCCGCGGTGGTCGTCACTGCGTCCTGCGGCATTGAGCCGTCGCGGACCGTCGAATACAAACCGATGGTGGATGCCGCGATCCAGCTGGCCGAGCACCCGCCGCAGCATTGCGTCGTGGTGCAGCGCGACCACCACCGGTGCGAGATGATCGACGGCCGCGACTTGGACTGGCATGAGCTGATGGCGACTGCCGAGCCCGCCGCCGCCGTGCCGGTGGCAGCGACAGATCCGCTGTATGTGCTCTACACCTCGGGCACCACCGGTAAGCCCAAGGGCATCATTCGCGATAACGGCGGACATGCAACGGCGTTGTTGTGGACCATGCGCCACGTGTACGGCATGTCGCCGGGTGAGGTGTTCTGGGCCGCCTCCGACGTGGGCTGGGTGGTCGGCCACTCCTACATCGTGTACGCGCCGCTGCTCCTCGGCGGCACCTCCGTGCTCTATGAGGGCAAGCCGGTCGGCACGCCGGATCCCGGAGCGTTCTGGCGGGTGGTCAGCGAGCACGGCGTGAATGTGCTTTTCACCGCGCCGACCGCGATCCGCGCCATCCGCAAGGAGGACCCGGACGGGGCCTATATTCCCAAGTACGATCTATCGGCACTGCGCTATTTGTTCGTCGCCGGCGAGCGTCTGGACCCCGACACCTATCACTGGGCGACCGAGAAGCTCGGCATCCCCGTCATCGACCACTGGTGGCAGACCGAGACCGGCTGGGCGATCGCCGCCAACCCCATTGGCGTGGAGCGACTTCCACTCAAAGCCGGTTCGCCCACCGTGCCCATGCCCGGGTACGACGTGCGCATCTTGCACGCCGACGGGGAAGACTGCAAGGCTGGTGAAGAAGGCGCGATCTGCATCCGGTTGCCGTTGCCGCCGGGAACCCTGCCCACCTTGTGGGGTGACGATGACCGGTATGTGCGGTCGTATCTGACGGAGCATCCTGGCTACTACCTGACCGGCGACGGCGGGTACATCGACGAGGACGGCTATCTGTTCGTGATGGGCCGCATCGATGATGTCATCAACGTTGCGGGACACCGGTTGTCGACCGGATCGATCGAGGCGGTGCTGGCGACCCATCC
This sequence comes from Mycobacterium sp., assembly GCF_965229105.1. Taxonomy (GTDB): domain Bacteria; phylum Actinomycetota; class Actinomycetes; order Mycobacteriales; family Mycobacteriaceae; genus Mycobacterium. Next base: position 1,728,786 of record NZ_OZ245858.1, on the reverse strand, counting down.
AGCGGTCGCCGAGTGCGCGGTGATCGGTATCGACGACGAGATCAAAGGCCAGGTCCCCCACGGCCTGGTGGTGCTGAAGGCGGGGGCATCCGGCGAAGGTCTGCCCGCCAGTCTCGTGAAAGCCGTGCGTGACGAGATCGGTGCGGTGGCATCGTTCAAACTCGTCGACGTCGTGCCCGCGCTGCCCAAGACCCGCTCCGGCAAGATCCTGCGCAAGACGATGCGCGGAATCGCCGCAGGTAAGGATGAACCCATCCCCTCGACCATCGAGGACCCGAGTGTCCTTGATGCGTTGCGTCCAATCCTGCGGCCGCAGTAAGAGTTTCGGCATCACGGATCGTCCTCGCCCGGCTCCTGCGGATGGCGTAGTCGGGTTGACCTGGGGTGGGCCGGTAAGTTCGGTCCGGCACAGCCCCGATCGCGGGCTAGATATAGGGGCCGGCTGGAGGATAACGACCGAAAGTCGGTCATAGTTGCCTGCCGCGACCACGTTTGACTGCGCGCAGGCCGGGTAACTGTGTGACGCCCCACACATCTGACCAGGAGCGTCCCCGGATGAGTTCCACCGACACCGACCCCAAGCATCCTGATGACTCGCGGGCGAAAGCGCCCGGCCAATTGACCGGTGCGGTCGTCATCGTCGCCTTGGTCTCGGCGGTGTCCGGGATGCTCTACGGCTACGACACGGGCATCATCTCGGGCGCGCTGTTGCAGATCACGAAGGATTTCGGTCTAGCAGAATCGTGGAAGCAGGTAATCGCGGCGAGCATTCTGCTCGGCGCGGTCATCGGTGCGCTGGTGTGTAGCTATCTCTCGCAGAAGCGTGGTCGCAAGGGCACGCTCGTGATGCTCGCCATCGTGTTCGTCGTCGGCGCGCTCTGGTGCGCCCTGTCCCCGAATCCGGTCATGCTGTCGCTTGGCAGGCTAGTCCTCGGCTTCGCGGTCGGCGGGGCGACCCAGACCGCGCCCATGTACGTCGCGGAGTTGGCGCCGCCGAAATATCGCGGGCGGCTCGTGTTGTGCTTCCAGATCGCCATCGGCGTCGGCATCGTGATCGCCACCATCGTTGGCGCCTCGGAGGCGATTCCGTGGCGCTGGTCGATCGGCGCCGCAGCCGTGCCCGCCGCCATCATGCTCGCGCTACTTCTGCGATTGCCGGAAAGCCCACGCTGGCTCCTCAAGGACGACGACCGCGATAAGGCCCGCGAGGTCTTGGACCGGGTCCGCCCGTCCGGCTACGACGTGGACGGTGAGCTGGACGAAATGGCTGAACTGGTCCACAAGGAGCAGTCCGCGAAGACCCGCGGATGGCCTGGCCTGCGGGCGACGTGGGTCCGGCCGGCGCTCATACTCGGTTGCGGCATAGCGATTTTCACGCAGCTCAGCGGTATCGAGATGATCATCTACTATTCGCCGACCATCCTGACTGACAACGGGTTCTCTGAATCCGTCGCGCTGCAGGTGTCGGTGGCGCTCGGGGTGAGCTACCTGGTCGCTCAACTCGTCGGGCTGGCCATCATCGACAAGGTCGGCCGACGGCGACTCACGCTGATCATGATTCCTGGTGCAGCCCTTAGTCTTTTCGTCCTGGGCACGCTGTTCGTCACCGGTAACAGCGGCAAAGAATCGGTGCCGTTCATCATCGCCTGCCTCGTCGTGTTCATGCTTTTCAACGCGGGCGGGTTGCAACTTATGGGGTGGCTGACCGGTTCCGAAACCTACCCGCTGGCCGTGCGGCCCGCCGGCACCGCCTCGCAGTCCGCGGCGCTGTGGGGAACCAACCTGTTCATCACGCTCACACTGCTCACGTTGATCAGCGGGATCGGGGTGGGTCCGGCGATGTGGCTCTACGGACTCTTCAACGTCGCGGCGTGGATCTTCGTCTACTTCAGAATGCCCGATCTCACCGGACGCAGCCTGGAGGAGATCGAAGGCAAGCTCAGTGACGGAAAGTTCCGCCCTGCGGACTTCGCGCGCTGAACGTTGCCCACACCCACACCCACACCACGAGCGTTCTTTATCATGTTGTGGCGCAACATCGCTCGCCGATCAGGGCCAGCGAACGCCCGAGCCGACGCAGCCGGAAGAGCGAACCTCCCTAGGTGTGCTGCACCCAGTTTCGGATGACTTCTGTAACCGCAACGGTTACAGTGAACCGACTTCCGCCGATGAGCCCCCACGGAGTTCGGGATGGGTGCAGAAATGAGCGCGAACAGCAGGATGACCCTGTCCGTTCATGTGCTGACGTGGATCGCTTCCGACCTCCGGGGCACCGACGACGGGGTTGGTACCTCACACCGGATCACGACCGGCGAACTCGCCGATGCCGAGTAGTCCATCTCGGCCAGAACCCAGTCAGCTCGGGCACTTCCTGCGCGCTCAACGCGCGCGGGTGACACCGCAGGAAGCGGGGCTTACCGCGGTCTCGGGTAGACGCGTCGTCGGCCTGAGGCGCGAAGAGGTCGCCGTCCTGTCCGGCGTCAGCGCCGACTACTACGCCCGCTTGGAGCAGGGCCGCGAGCGAACCCCGTCCGCGCAGGTCGTCGATGCGATCTGTCACGCACTGCGGCTCACATCGGATGCCCGGGCGCACGCCTTCCGCCTCGCGAAACTCTCACCCGGTTCCGCACCAGCCGGTGAAACAGTTAGCCCGGAATTGCTCCAAACGATGGACGCGTTCACAAACGCCATCGCATACGTCACCAATCCCGCACTCCGTGTTCTTGTCGCCAACCCCGCGGCCAACGCGTTCATGGCTCCGCTTCTACGGCAAGAGGAAAGCGTGATTGCTGCGATCTTCCTGGACCCTTGCGCTCAGGAGTTCTACGTCAATTGGGAGGAAGTTTCCAAGGCCGCGGTCAGCGCACTCCGACTGGCTGAGGGCTTCGTCCCGGCGCATCCGGAGGTCACGGACCTGATGGAACGTCTCTACCGCGACAGTCCGGCGTTCCGCGGCCTGTGGGATGACCAGACCGTGGAAGGCCTCACCGCAACACGGACGACGATCCGCCATCCCGACGTCGGCCTGCTGCAGATTACCCACCAGGTCTTTGACGTACGCAGCGCCCCGGGCCAGCAGCTGACAGTGGCTACCGCCGCCCCCGGATCGGCCAGTGCGGATGCGTTGGTCTTGCTGGGGTCCCTGACTTCTGCCCCCATTAGAGGGTGGGTGCAGCACTCCTAGGAAGGCTCGCCCTTCCCCGGGTTCGGAATCCTCAGTTGAGTGGGTTCCATGAAGTTCGCCATCAATTGCGCTTTCACTGACCGCTCCGCCGTAATCGAGCTCTGGGACGGCGAGGTGCGGCGACTGGTCGACGACCTGGAAGCTTTGGAGTTCGATCACGTGACATGACAGACCCACTGAGAAGGCGAGACCGACATGCTTGATCACATCTTCATCACCGTGCGCGACATCGACCGGTCGATCGATTTCTACACCGCGGCGTTGACGCCGCTCGGCATCACGATTCGGGTTGACTACGACGGAACTGACGGTCCCCCAGGGCATCCGGACCTGAAGGGCTTCGGAGCCGGAGGCCGCATCTTCTTTTGGCTGCGGGCAGGAGCTGCCGACAGCCGCGCCGTTCATGTCGGCTTCGTCGCCAACAGCAAGGCCGAGGTGGATGCCGCCTACGCCGCGGCGATAACCGCCGGCGCGACGGATAACATCCCGCCATCGGTGCGGGAGTACTACGACCCGCGCTACTACGCGGCCAGCGTCTTCGATCCGGACGGCTACAGCCTCGAATTCACCTACAAGAGCTGGCAGCACTGACCATGCCGGCTTGATGATCTGCGGCGCGATCGGCTACACCGGCCGGATGGCGGCTCAGCACGCAGCCGCAGCCGGGGTCATGATTGGCTGCCTGGCTAGCCATGCCGCACAACGGGTCTCGAACGTACGACGGATACGCGTTGCCCTGTACGTCGCCGGTACCATGTCTCGGGGTTCAGCGATCAGTGCAAGCGAGAACCTGACCGCTGAGTGCCTCGAGCGGGTCAACGGCTACACGTTCACGCCTCTCGCGGCTGCCGAGGCAGACACCTGCATCGGCGACCTCGACGCGACGTCCTAGCCAGTACTCTCTCCGCCATGACCCTCACCGTCGACCAGCTCGACGTCGCTGATCCTTCGGACGCCTGGGCGGGCGCGGGGTTCCATGTCGACGACGACGACGACACCTGCCGGATCGGCGGTGTCGGTATCCGGTTGGTCGGGCGGGGCCGGGGCAGCGGCATCGTCGGCTGGTCGCTGAGTGGTCTGCCCGGTGGCACGGTCCATGACATCGACGGTATTCCGACAACAGCCAGCTCCGCCCACGGCACCGCAGCCCCGGCTACCCATCCGAACGGCGTCACCGCGATCGACCATGTCGTGCTGCTCTCCCCCGATCTGACCCGCACGCTCACCGCGCTGGCAGCCGTCGACCTGGAGCCACGCCGGGTACGCGACGCCGAACTCAGCGGACGCCCGATCCGTCAGGTCTTCTTCCGGTTGGGTGAGGTGATCGTCGAGGTGGTCGGCTCGCCGGAAACGAGTAGCGACGGCCCGTCAACCCTCTGGGGAATCACCTACGTCGTCGCGGATATCGACGCGACAGTGGCGTTCTTCGGAGACCGCACGCTGCCTGTCAAGGACGCCGTGCAGCCAGGCCGCCGGATTACCACGCTCAAGCAGCAGGAGTTCGGAATGTCGGTTCGGTCGGCGTTCATCAGTGCGCCTATTCTCGGCGCATGACCGGGCTCGTTAACCAGGAAGTCGTCGTCATCCACACCGACGGCGGGTGCCGGCCCAACCCCGGTCCCGGCGGGTGGGGGGCAGTGCTGCGGATGCGTGAGCATGTCCGCGAGATGTTCGGTGGCGAGCCCGGCGAGACCAGTAACAACCGGATGGAGTTGACCGCGCCGATCATGGCGCTGGAGGCATTGACCAGGCCGGTGGTCGTGCATCTGCACACCGACAGCACCTACGTCCGCAACGGCATCACCAAGTGGGTCCTCGGCTGGGAACGCAACGGCTGGATGACGTCGGCGAAGCAACCGGTGAAAAACGTGGACCTCTGGAAGCGACTCCAGCTGGCCTGCGCTCAACACCAAGTCGAGTGGTTCTGGGTGAAGGGACACTCGGGCGTCGCCGATAACGAACTCGCTGACGTACTGGCCACCCGGGGTATGGAAGAAGCGATCGCCTCCGTAGCGCGATAAGCCATCTCGAACTCGCACTCTCCGCGCTTCGCTGCACCACTCGAGCACAGCCCGAAAAATGTCGGACCTCTTTGCCATGATGGTGTCATGTCTTCGACCGCAACATCTTTGGTGACTGAGCTCAGTCCCAAGGAGCGGCTGGAGGTGTTGTTCGAACAGCTCGCGGAGCTGAGCGGTCAGCGCAATGCCATTGACGGGCGCATCGTGGAGATCGTCGCCGAAATCGACCACGACGGATTATGGGGTAACACCGGGGCGCGATCGGTGCAGGGGTTGGTGGCGTGGAAGCTGGGCCTGTCATCGGCCAATGCCGGCGCGATCGCCACCATCGCCCACCGGTTGCCGCAGTTCCCGCGGTGCGCGGCCGGGATGCGCGAGGGCCGATTCTCCCTCGATCAGGTCGGGGTCATCGCCCAGAAGGCTGCCGACGGCTCCGATGAGCACTACGCACAGTTGGCGCAGAGCGCCACCGTCAGCCAACTGCGCACCGCCGTCACACTCGAACCCCCACCGCAGCCAGAACCCACACCCGAGCCGGAGGTGGAGGCGGAGTTGCGCCCGGAACCGCCACGGTCGATCACCACAACCTCCGACGAGCAGTCCGCCACGTGGCACATCACCCTGCCGCATGACGAAGCAGCGGTGTTCGACGCCGCGCTGCAGTCCCATCAGGACAGGGTGGTCGCCGAGTGGAAACGCGACCACGCCGACACCGTGTCCGAGCACACCCCACCATTCCCCAACGCCGTGGACGGGTTCATGAGTCTGATCCAGGCCGGGTGGGACACCGACGTCGCAGCCCGACCGCACGGGCAGCGCACCACCGTCGTCGCGCACGTTGACGTCGAAGCACGCATCGCCTCACTACATTTGGGGCCGTTGCTGTCCGACGACGACCGCCGCTACCTACTGTGCGATGCGACGTGCGAAGTATGGTTCGAACGTGCCGGCCAGGTGATCGGATCCGGGCGGGAGACCCGGACCATCAGCCGCCGACTACGTCGCGCCCTGGAACACCGCGACCACTGCTGCGTGGTGCCCGGCTGCGGGGCCACCCGCGGTCTGCACGCACACCACATCATCCACTGGGAAGACGGCGGCCCCACCGACCTGGCCAACCTGGTGTTGGTCTGCCCGTTTCATCACCGGCAGCACCACCGAGGCGCCATCACCATCACCGGTCCCGCCGACCGCCTCACCGTCACCGACAGCGACGGGCGCACCCTCGAGCCCGGCTCCCTGGCCCGACCCCCCACCACACCCCCACCCGACGTCCCACCATGCCCCGGACCTACCGGAGAACGCGCCCAATGGTGGTGGTACACACCCTTCCAACCACAGCAGGCGACCACCAACTGAGGTCGGCTCCTCCAACAGGCGATATTCGAAGCTTGCAGTATTCGTCCGGGGCGTCAGGGGCACCGGACCCGGTCCACGGCATCTTCCGCCGAGTCGTATGACACCGATCGCGAGCGGGCACTGTGGGATTGGATGGAACAGACGAGCACTTCCGACCATCTCTAGGATTCCCGCACCACCTCGTCGGGCGATTTATCCGGCCGCAACCCGCGCCAGCTCGGCTGACGCAACCGGCCGTCGGATGTCCACTCGCTGAAGCGTGCCTCGCCGACCAGTTCGGGCCGCACATAGGTCACCCCTCGGGAGTCCAACGCGGAAAGCCGGGCCGCAAAAGGTGATTCGTCCGTCTCCAGTGGCGCGAGCAGCCCCTTGAGCTTGGTCAGTTCTTTCTCACTGAAGCCGGTGCCGACCCGGCCGACAAAGTCCAGACCGTCCGGACCGGGGATGCCCATCATCAGCGCGCCGATTCCGCTGGACCGGCCACCTTCGCCTTTGCGCCACCCCCCGATCACGAACTCTTGGGTATTCCAGTTTTTGTCCTTGATCCACGCCGCCGATCGCCGGCCCGGCTGATAGGTGGAGTCCCACTTCTTGGCGACCACCCCTTCCCAGCGCCGAGAACGTGAGTACTCAAGCGCCTCGGCACCGCTGCCAGGCAGCTGCGCAGGAACAATGAGACTCGTTCCCTCGGCCAGCGTTTCGAGCAGTCGCCGACGGTCTCGGTACTTCACCTTCGTCAGCGACCTGCCGTCGATCGACAACAGATCGAATGCCCAGAACTCGACGCGGGTGGATCGCACCCGGTTTTGCATCTCCCCGAAGCTCGGCACGCCTGAGTCGTTCAACGCCACCATCTCACCGTCGAGCAGCACGTGATGGTTCGCCAGATCCGCGGCCACCGATTCCAATTGGGGGTACTCACCGGTGACGTCACGACCGCTGCGGGTGTGCAGAGTGACCCGGCCGTGGTCGGCATCGAAGATCACCCGGTAGCCGTCCCACTTACCTTCGAATGCCCATTGCGCCGCAGTCAGTTTCGCCACCGACCCGTGCGTGGCCAGCATCGGTGCCAGATCAGCGGGGGTGGGCTCCGGCTGCTCTTTGGTGCGGTGCGCCAACCAGTTCTTACCGTCGGTTTGGATCAGCGCATAGCGGCCAGAGATCTTTTCGCCGTGCAGCGTGACGATGACCTCCCCCTTCTGCCCCTTCTGCGGTGGGTCCCGGAACTTCTCCGCCTCGTAGGTACCGGCGTCCCAGATGATTACCTTCCCGCCGCCGTACTCACCCCGCGGGATATCGCCTTCGAAGGTGCCGTATTCCAGCGGATGGTCCTCGGTGTGCACGGCCAGGTGGTTGACCGACGGGGTGTCCGGCAGGTTCTTCGGTATTGCCCATGACACCAGCACACCATCGCGTTCCAACCGAAAGTCGTAGTGCAGTCGCCGGGCGTGGTGTTCTTGGATGACGAACGTATTATCTTGACCGACAGCGGGTTTGGATCTCGGCACCGGCTCCGGCGTTTTCGAGGAGTCGCGCATGCTGCGGTAGGTGCTCAACTTATCCGATTGGCTCGCCACCGGAATCACCTCATCGAGCCCGGCCAACAGGTCACCGTCGCGGGCCACCCGCTCCAGCACTTCGCCGAAGCGCAGATGCCGCAGATCGGGATCTGCGATCTCCTCCCAGGTGCGCGGCGCTGCGACAGTCGGCTCGTCGCGGCCGCGCATCGAATACGGCGCGATCGTCGTCTTCGCCGCACTGTTTTGGCTCCAGTCGAGGAAGACCTTTCCGGTGCGCAGACTTTTGGTCATCGTCGCGGTGACCTGTTTCGGCATCGTCTTTTCCAGTTGCACCGCGATCCGCTTGGCCAATACGGACGCCCCCCGGGAACTCACCGGCTCGGCCAGCGGAACGTAGAGGTGCAGGCCCTTGCTGCCACTGGTCAACGGGTACGTGGTCAGACCGATATCGGCGATGATGTCGCGTACCTCGTGCGCGACCTCGCAGAGTTGACGGAAGGTGACGTCGTCGCCGGGATCCAAGTCGAACACGATGCGAGTCGCCGGGCCGGGCTCTGAGTTGACGAACCGCCACTGCGGTACGTGCACCTCAAGAGATGCCTGCTGGGCAATCCAGGCCAACCCCTCAGCCGTGTCGATGATCGGGTAGGTCGTGGTGCCCGATTTATGCGTGACGGAACCGCGGTGTAACCACTCCGGCGCCGACGAGGCCAGTTGCTTTTCGAAGAATTCCGGCTGCCCGACACCGTTCGGCCAGCGTTTGCGGGTGACCGGTCGACCGGCGATATGCGGCAGCATGGCATGGGCGATCGCGACGTAATAGTCGAAGACCTCCGCCTTCGTGGTGCCCGTGGCGGGGTAGAGCACCTTGTCGGCATTGGTCAGCCGAATCCGATCGAAGCGCTCCATGGGTTCACATATACCCGCTTCGCAGCGTTAACCTGTGTAGATGACCCGGTTGGCTGCGGTACTCGCCGCACTAGGCGCGACGGCGGCAATCGTGTGCGCCGCGCCGGTTGCGGCCGAACCGGACGACCACGTGCCGTACTGCTCGGGCGATCAGACACCGATGGACAGCAACTGCCGCGTCGCACCCACGCAGGTCTTCACTCACGACGGAAATCCCGGCGCCAATCCGGAGGTGCCGGTGGGCACGGGTTCCGGTGAGGCACTCCCAGCGAACTAAACCTGGTCGTCGTCTCGCAGCACCGCGAACGGTGCGGTGGGCACCTCGGCGATCGCCATCTTCGCCGCCGAATCGGTGGGGATGACGTCACCGGCCAACGCGGCCAGGGCCTTATTGGTCCCGACATCGCGACCGGCCTTTTCGCTGAGCAGCCAGCGCACTTCGAGAAGATCGCAGTACGCCTGGATGGCGGTACCCGTGTAGCCCACCGCCTCGTGCGCCAATTGCTCATACGGTGTCAGCACTTCGATGACCCACAGCCGGGCAGCGGTCGATTCGTCGACATCGTGGCCGCTCTCGCGACACAACTGCGCCTGGTAGGCCGCCACATCACCCAGCAGGATGGCCGCCTGCCCCTCCCCCACATCCAAACCGGTCAGTTCTTGCAGATGCTGTGCGTGGTAACGCCGATCGCCGACGGCGACCCGCACCCGCAACCGGCTCGGGTCGGTGCTATCCGGGGCCAATGACAGTTCATCCACGGCGAAGCCGAGCTCGTTGAGGCGCCGGATGGTCCCTTCGACGCGGTACCGGTCGGTGAATCCGAACACCGGCTCGGCGTGCAGAAGATCCCACAGTGTGTCGTAACGGGCCTGAACCTGCTGCGCTTCGGCAATCAGTGTGTCCTGCAACGACTCCGGTGTACCCAACCGCTCGGCCAGATCGACCAGACCCTCTGCGACGTTTTCCACCAGAATCTGGAGGTCATGGTTGCGCTGGCCACGGCTCAACGACGGGTGCACCTCCGAGGTCTCGGCATCCACCAACCAGGCCTGCAGCAGCTGACCGTCCCGCGAGAACAGCGTGTTGGCCAGGGAACAGTCTCCCCAGAACACCCCGTGCCGGTGCAATTCCACCAACAGCCCCGCCATCGCGTCGAGTAACCGCGCCCGATGCCGCGGCTGGTCTGTTGGCAGCCGCATGAACAACCTGCGGTACTGCCACGACCCCTCCAGGTAGCGGGTGACCAGGATCGCGGTTTCGAACTCAGGTTGCAGCACCAGCCCCGCCGGACGGACCGCGGGCAGCCCCATCTCCTCGAGCTGCCGCAGTACGTTGTACTCCTTGATCGCGATCCGCGGCGGCATGTCCTTGACCGCCCACAGGTGGCCATCGGCGTCGACGAATTTAACCAGGTGCCTGCTCATCCCCACCGCGATATCGCGGAGCGGGACCTCCGGCACCACCCACTCCGAAAGCGGTCGATCCCAAGGCAACCCGAGAAGTTCCGGCGTCGGCGCGCGGAGCCGCAGCTCCGGTGGAGGCACGCTAGTTGAGACGCTCGCCAGTTTCCGGGTGGAACAGGTGCACCGCACCTTCCGGATGCCTGCGCAACCGCACCGTATCGGCCAACCTCGGTGCCGTGCGCGGGTTACAACGGGCCACCAATTCGACACCGCCCGAACCCGAGCCTGCGTGCGTGTAGACATACGCCTCACTGCCGAGATCTTCGACGAGGTCGACGACGACCTCCACGCCGCCGGATTCGGTCACTTCGAGTTGCTCAGGTCGGATCCCGACGGTCACCTCCTTGAGCCCCGCTCCCGAGAGGAGTGAAATCTGGTCTCGCTCAAGCTCGAACACCGAGTCGCCGACCCGAACACCGCTATCGGTGACGGCCGCGGTGAACAGGTTCATCGCGGGCGAACCGATGAAACCGGCGACGAAAGCATTCGCCGGGCGATCGTAGAGCTCATTCGGAGCCGCGAACTGCTGCAGCTTCCCGAAGCGCAGGACCGCCACCCGGTCGCCCATCGTCATGGCCTCGACCTGGTCGTGCGTGACGTAGACCGTGGTGGTGCCCAGCCGACGCTGCAGTGCGGCAATCTGGGTGCGGGTCTGCACACGCAGTTTGGCATCCAGGTTGCTCAGCGGCTCGTCCATGCAGAACACCTGCGGCTCACGGACAATGGCGCGACCCATCGCGACGCGCTGACGCTGACCGCCCGAGAGCTTGGCCGGCTTGCGATCCAGGTGCTCGGTCAGGTCGAGCACCTTGGCGGCCTCCTCGACCTTCTTGCGCCGCTCTTCGGCCGACACGCCCCGCAGCTTGAGTGCGAAGCCCATGTTCTCGGCGACCGTCTTGTTGGGATACAGCGCGTAGTTCTGGAACACCATCGCGATATCCCGGTCCTTGGACGGCACGCCCGTCATATCCTTGCCACCGATCTCGATGGCGCCCTCGTCAATGTCCTCGAGGCCGGCCAGCATGCGCAGGGCGGTGCTCTTACCGGAACCGGAAGGGCCGACCAGGACGACGAATTCGCCATCCTGGATATCCAGGTTGAGGTTGTCGACGGCAAGCTTGTCCGACCCCTCGTAGATGCAGGAGGCGTTCTTGTAGGTGATCGATGCCATGTCTGTGCTCTCTGTTCGTAGAAGTGGGGGACGTTATTTGATGGCGCCGAAGGAAAGTCCGCGTACCAGCTTGTTCTGCGCGAACCAACCGCACAGGATCACCGGGAGCGCGGCCATGGTTGCGGCCGCCGACAGCACGGCCCAGTACTGACCCTCACCGGCGATGAAACCGACCAGGTAGACCGGCATGGTCTGGGCATTCACCGCGGTCAGGTTCACCGCGAGGAAGAACTCGTTCCAGGCGAAGATCACGCAGATCAGCGCCGTTGCCGCGATACCGGGTGAGACCAAAGGCAGGATCACCTCTCGCACCGATCGCCACAGGCTCGCACCGTCGAGGCTGGCGGCTTCGAGGAGTTCACCCGGCACTTCGAGGAAGAACGAGCGCATCATCCAGACCGCGATCGGCAGGTTCATCGAGGTGTAGAGGATGACCAGGGCCCAGATATTGTCCAGCAGACCGGTATTGGACACGATCACATACAGCGGCAGGATCGCCGCGACGACGGGCAGCATCTTGGTGCTCATGAAGAAGAACAGCGCATCCGAGGTCTTGCGGACCGGCCGCAACGACAACGCGAAGGCGGCGGGCACACCCAGAAGCAGCACCAGGATTGTCGACATGCCGGTGGCGAATACCGAGTTCAGCATCGCCACCCCGATGCCCTGATCGAAGACCGCCGCGTACTGGTCCAGGGTCGGGGTGAAGAACAGCGTCGGCGGATTGGTCGCCGCGGCGCTCTCCTGTTTGAACGACGTCAGGACCATCCAGAACACCGGGAAGAAGAAGCCGATCCCGACGAGCCAGGCCACGACTGCCCACGGGCTGAACTTCTTGGACTTCTTTTTTCGAGGAGTTTCCGGAGCCGCTGTTGCGGAGGCCTTTTCGGTAGCAGTAGTGGTCATGTCAGGCCGCCTCTTCCTTGCCGGAGAATGATTTGAAGATCAATCGGAGCGCAAAGCTGGCGATGATCATCGTGAAGATGACGACCACCACGCCCATGGCGGCGGCCTGGCCCATATCGAAACCGAGGAACGCGCGCTGGTAGATGTAGAACGGCAGGTTCGCGCTGGCGACGCCCGGTCCACCTTGGGTCATCATGAAGATGGCGTCGAAGGTGTTGACCAGATAGACCGCACCGAGGACCACGCCGAGTTCGATGAAGCGGCGCAGGTGCGGCAGGGTCAGCTCCCGGAAGAGCTGGAGCGCGCCGGCCCCGTCCACCCGACCCGCCTCGAGTTGGTCGCGAGGCATTGACGTCAGACCGGCCAGGATCAGCAACATCATGAAAGGTGTCCACTGCCAGATCAATTCGACCATCACCATGGTCAGCGGGAACTGGCCGATCCAGTCGACCGGACCAAGGCCCACCAGGGAGAGCACCCAGTTCAAGATGCCGTTGGTGGGATCGAGAATCGTGGTCTTCCAAATCAGTGCGCCCGCAACGGGAGTGATCAGGAACGGTGTGATCAACAGTGTCCGGACCACCCCGCGTCCAAGGAACGCGCGATCCAACAGCAAGGCGATACCCAGGCCGAGCACTGCTGAGATCAGCACCACCCCGACAATCAGGATGACGGTGTTGCCGGCCACCGACCAGAACTGGCTGTCCTTGACGACCGCGACGTAGTTGTTCAATCCCACGAACTGCCGCGACCCCGGCCTGACCAGGTTCCACGACAACGTGGAGTAGTACAGGGTGAACAGGAACGGGACCTGTGTCACGGCGATCATGAAGATCAACGCCGGAAGTAGCGGACCCCGCCTGCGCCACCCTTCGGCACGGCTGACGCCGGTGTCTTGTGCCTCCCGGATCTTGCGGACCCGTTCGGCTACCTCGGTCTCGGCGGCTTGGGTTCCTGTATCAGCAGTAAGCGTCATCACTTCTCCTGGTATGTCTTGCCGACGACCTCGGCATATTGCTGCGCTTGGGCCAATGCGTCATCCACCGAGATCTGCCCGGCGATCGCGGCACTGATCTGCTGACTCACCCGCGTGCCCAGATCCTGAAACTCCGGAATCCCGACGAACTGCACTCCGGTGTAGGGAACCGGTTGCACCGTCGGCTTATTCGGCGTCGCGTTGGTGATCGACTGCAGGGTCAGCGGGCCATAGGACTTCGAGATCGCCTCGTACTCCGGAAGATCGGTGTACGTGGAGGTGCGACTACCGGGTGGGACGCGCGCCCAGCCCAGCTTCTCGCCCACCAATTTCATGTAGTCCTTACTGGTCATCCACGAGATGAACTTCCAGGCGCCATCGGGATTCTTGGCGTGCTTCGGAATGCCCAGCGCCCAGGTGTAGAGCCAACCCGAGTTGGGCTTCTCCACAATCGGCGCGGGCAGGTAGCCGATCTTGCCGACCAGATCCGGATATGTCTTGGGGTCTTCCAGGACCGAAACCGCCGACGTCGCGTCATACCACATCGCCGTCTGACCCTGTCCGAACAGGTTGGCGCACTCCTGGAAACCGGTTGAGGAGGCGCCCAATTCGCCGGACTCCTTGATGGTGTTGACGTAGAAGTTGACGGCCTGCTTCACCTCGGGGCTGTCGAGCTGTGCGTTCCATTGATCGTCGAACCAGCGGCCGCCGAAGGTGTTGATCACCGTGTCCAGTGGCGCGAGTACCTCACCCCAGCCGGGCTTGCCGCGCAGGCAGATGCCCGCCCGGTCGTCGGTCTTCAACTGCTTCGCCCAGCCAGCGACCTCCTGCCAGGTGGGCTGGTAGGCCGGGTCCGGATTGACCTTGATCCCGGCCTGCTCGAAAAGGTCCTTGCGATACATCAGGAAGGACGATTCGCCATAGAACGGGACGGCGTACATGTTGCCCTCATACGACAGTGAATCCCGCAGCGACGGAATGAAGTCATCGGTGTCATACCCGGGGGTATTCTTGGCGAACTCCGAAAGATTCATCAGCCAACCGTCTTTGGCCCACTGCGGTGCCTCGAAATTGCTGATCATGGCGACGTCGAACTCGCTACCGCCCATGGCGGCCGACATGGTGATCTTCGCCCGCGCCTGATTCTCCGACAGCGAGATGAACTTCAGCTTGGTACCGGGGTTGTCCTTTTCGAACTCCGACGACAGTTTCTGTGCGTCCGTCATCTGCGAGTTGGATACCAGGGCAATGGTCACCTCGTTATCCGAGGCCCCCAAACTGCCCGCGCCCGCGCAGCCGGACGTCAACACCAGGCCGGATGCGGCCAGACATACGGCCAGTCGGCGCGCACCTCTTTGTAGTGATTTCACCTTCACCTCACTTCACCTCAACTATCAATGGCTCAGTAGCCAACGGGCACAATCGATATCGCAAATCAGATGCTTGGCAAATTTGCCGCGTAACGCGCCGAGAGTGGCGTGATGCTTTGCTGCGCCACTGCTGACCAGAATTGACTTCGGGCAGGACCGAATATCTTCCAGCACAACCGATATGGTGCGGTCCTGCAGTTCGGTAGCGATCGGATTGCCGTCAGCGTCAAAGAATCTGCCACCGATCTCGCCGACCGCGCCAAGCGTGATCAGCTCGTCGAGCATCCGAACGTCGAGGAAGCTACCCTCGAAAAGAGTGGTGGACGTGGAGACCGCACCGACGCCGAAGAGCATCACATCCGCGTGTCGGCCCGCTTCCAGCGTTCGCGATATCACCGAATCACTGCGCATCGACATCACTGTCGGAGGGTCGGCATACAGCGGGGCGGGCAGTCGCAACGCATCGGCATGAAACACCTCGGCGCAGCGGCTGAGGATGAAGTCGGCGCCGGTCTGATACGTGGCCGTCGACATGGCGCCGTCGAGTTGCACCACCGCCCGGCAGACCGCCACGCCCGTCGACAGGGCAGTCGCGACGGCCACCTGCTCCGGGCCCCAGGTGAATCCGAGGGTGTCACCCGGCGCGAGCCGCCGCATCAGCAGAGTCGCCGCGGCACGACCGACACTCGCGTACGCCTCGGGCCGCCCCACTGCGCCGATATCGACACCGTGGCCGGCCACGACAGCCTCGGTCAGGCCGAACCGCTCCTCAAGTGCCCGCTCTTCCTCGGCATGCAGGTCATCGCGCAGATCCGGCGGGACGACGACTTCGATGCGGACCAAACCGTTGGCCTTGGCGCGGGCGACCAGGCGTCCCGCAGTCGGCCGGGAAACCCCGAGGCGTTGCGCAATCTCGGCCTGCGTGAGGCCGTCGAGGTAGTACATGGTGGCCGCACGCAGGGCCAACCGCAGATCCTCGGCCTTGGTTCCCGCCGGTGCGACCGATCCGGCAGCAGCCATCACAGCCCCAACGGCCTGACCGTTGGCTGCGCCATCCGCACCGGTTATCGACACCGCGTCGCCTTCCTCCCCCGTGAGCATTTGCTCAAGGGTGCGTGTATATGCTCAACACGCTAACATGGTAAATGTGACGTACGCAACACTTTCGATACCCACAGATGAGATCGGTGAATCACCGTCATGAAACTGACAAGCGAGACCCTGCCCGACATCCCGATCGTCAAGCCGACCTATGACCGCAGCAAAATCAACGTCGGCATAGTGCATTTCGGCGTCGGTGGGTTTCACCGAGCGCACCAAGCGATGTACGTGGACCGACTGCTGGCAGCAGGCAATGCCGACGATTGGGGCATCTGCGGAGTCGGAGTGTTACCCGCCGACCGCCGGATGGCCGATGTGATGGCCGCGCAGGACGGCCTGTACACACTTCTCGCGCTACGCGCCGACGGCGGCCGCGAGGCACGAGTGATCGGATCGATCATCGAATATCGTTTTGCGCCCGACGATCCCGAGGGCGTCGTCGAGTTGATCGCCGCGCCGAGCACCCGGATCGTGTCGTTGACCATCACCGAGGGCGGCTACACCATCGACGAAGCCGGGCCCGACAGCGTATTCGGACTCGTCACCGCAGCCCTCGCGCGGCGCAAGGAACGCGGTCTGCCGTCGCCGACCATCGTGTCGTGCGACAACATCGAAGGCAACGGCGACATCGCCCACAAGGCCTTCACCGCATACGCCGAGCGCACGCACCCCGGCCTGGCCGAATGGATGACCGAGCACACCCGTTTCCCCAATTCCATGGTCGACCGCATCACCCCGGCCACCACACCCGAGGTGATCGAGACCGTGGCCTCCGACTTCGGCGTCGAGGACCAGTGGCCCGTCGCGGCCGAACCGTTCACGGCGTGGGTTCTCGAAGACCACTTCTCCGACGGACGGCCGCACTTCGAGGATGTCGGCGTCATGGTGGTCGACGACGTCATGCCCTACGAACTGATGAAACTGCGACTGCTCAATGCCGGTCATCAGGCGCTGTGCTACTTCGCCTATCTGGCCGGCTACCGACTGGTGCACGACGCCGCAGGCGACCCGCTGTTCGCCGAGTTCCTGCTCCGGTACATGGACGAGGAGTCGACGCCGACGCTGAAGCCCGTGCCCGGCATCGACCTACCCGACTACAAACGGACGGCGATCGAGCGCTTCGCCAATCCCGGTGTGCGCGACACCATCGTCCGACTTTGTTTCGGCTCCTCGGACCGCATCCCGCAGTGGCTGCTACCCGTCATCCGGGAGAACCTGAGGACCGGCGCACCCATCGCATTGTCGGCAGCCGTCGTCGCGAGCTGGGCCCGTTACGCCGAGGGCGTCGACGAACAGGGCGAGCCCATTGACGTACAGGACAACCTCGCCGATTCCCTGGTGCCGCTGGCCAAGTCGCAACGGGACAACCCCACGGCCTTCATCGAGAACACCGCACTGTTCGGCGACCTCGCACAACAGCCGCGATTCGTCGAGGCCTATCTGTGGGCATTGGATTCACTGCACCGCAACGGTTCCCGCGCCACACTGGAGAGGCTGGTCCGGCCGTGAGCACTCAAGACACGACACAACGCGCGTTGGTCATCGGCGAAGCGCTCATCGATATCGTCGAACGCGACGGTGCGGTCACCGGCGAGCATGTGGGCGGCAGCCCGCTCAACGTCGCCGTCGGGCTGGCTCGCCTGGGCCGCGACGTCGACTTCCTCACCCACATCGGCGATGACGCACGAGGCCACCGGATCGCCGATTATGTGGCTGCGTCGGGTGCCCATCTTGTCGCGGGCAGCATCAGCGCGGACCGCACCCCGGTGGCGATGGCGAAGCTGGATGCCTCGGGGGCGGCGACCTACCGGTTCGATATCGCCTGGCGATTGACCGGGACACCGGAGGTGCGCCCGCCACTGGTGGCGCACACCGGGTCGATCGCGGCGGTGCTCGACCCCGGCTGCCTGGCGGTGGCCGCCCTGTTGGACACCTACCGGGTGTCGGCGACCATCACCTTCGACCCGAACATTCGTCCCGCCCTCATCGAAGATGCCGACCTGGCCCGAACCCGTATCGAAAGGCTCGTGGAGCGTTGCGATGTGGTCAAGGCCAGCGACGAGGACCTGCAGTGGCTCTACCCGGGCGTGAGCCCCGAGGAGCAGGCTGGGCGCTGGCTGCAGATGGGCCCCGCCGTCGTCGCCGTGACGATGGGCGATGAGGGCGCTTTCGCGACCTGCGCTGCCGGCGATGTCCGGGTCTCGGCCCGCAAGGTGCAGGTCGTGGACACGGTAGGGGCGGGCGACTCCTTCATGACGGGGCTGCTCGACGCACTGTGGTCCCTGGACCTACTCGGGGCTGACCGGCGAGCTGCGCTGCACGGCATCGACACCGAGAGCCTGCGCAGTGTGCTCGACGCCGCCGTCCTCAATTCGGCACTGACCGTCGCCAAGGCCGGTGCCGAGCTGCCGGACCGCGCTACGAGGGATGCTGCTGTTGCTTCAGATTCAGCGGCGGCGAACCAGCCCTGATCTGAGCCACCAGCTCGTCACGCAGGGCGGCGGCCGCGCCGTAGGTGCGGGCGTGCTCGGTGCGCACGTGCAGGTTGTCGCGTTCGACCTGCACCGGCCACCGCGCGATCCCCGCCAACCGGGCCGCCACCGCCACCGGCAGCACCAGAATCTGCAGGGCCAGATCTACGGTCGAGGCGATCACCACCAACACCACCGCGATCGCGATCAGCACCGCTTTGCCCCCGGTGATGATCAGCCACAGCGCCAGGCCGACGACCGTCAGCGCCGCCCGGGCGACGGGGTTCCCGCGCTCTGTGTCCGGCTTCGAATCGCTCCCGCTGTCGGAATCTGACGTCGCGGAGTTCGCCGTCGAGCTGTACCAGACCTCCCGCAAACCCAGCGCCCGTCGCCAGGCAAACCATCGCCGCCGCACCGTCCACGCAACACCGTCCGGTCCAACGACCCGGGATCGACCCGTCATCTGGTCCATACTGGCTTAATGCGGTCCATCTGGAAGGGTTCCATCGCCTTCGGGCTGGTTAACGTCCCGGTCAAGGTGTACAGCGCCACCGAGGACCACGACATCAAGTTTCACCAGGTGCATTCCAAGGACAACGGTCGCATCCGCTACAAGCGGGTCTGTGAAGTCTGCGGCGAGGTGGTGGAATACCGCGATATCGCGAAGGCATACGACTCCGATGACGGGCAGACGGTGATCATCACCGACGAGGACATCGCCACGATGCCCGAGGAGCGCAGCCGCGAGATCGAGGTCCTGGAGTTCGTCCCGGCAAGCCAGTTGGACCCGATTCTCTATGACCGCAGCTACTTCCTGGAGCCGGACTCGAAATCGTCGAAGTCCTACGTCCTGTTGGCGAAGACCCTGTTGGAGACCGACCGGGTGGCCATCGTGCACTTCGCGCTGCGGAACAAGACTCGGCTGGCGGCGCTGCGGGTCAAGGATTTCAGCAAGCGCGAGGTGATGGTGATTCACACGCTGCTGTGGCCAGACGAGATCCGCGACCCCGACTTCCCGGTACTCGACACCAAGGTCGAGATCAAACCCGCCGAGCTGAAAATGGCTGGGCAGGTGGTCGATTCGATGGCCGACGATTTCGACCCCGACCAGTTCCACGACGACTACCAGATCCAGCTCAAGGAACTGGTCGAGGCCAAACTCGAAGGCGGAGAGGCCTTCACCGTCGACGAGACGCCCACCGAGCTCGATGAGACCGAGGATGTCTCCGACCTGCTGGCCAAGCTGGAGGCGAGTGTGAAGAAGCGGCAGTCCGCAGCGTCGGCCGAGACACCTGCGAAGAAGGCGCCGGCCAAGAAGGCGGCCGCGAAAAAAGCGCCGGCGAAGAGGGCACCTGCCAAGAAGGCTTCTGCGGAAAAGGGCACATCCAAGAAATGACGAGGTCACCCGGCCCACGGGATCGATTGATCGCGAATGCGATCGCGATGGTGCAGGAACGCGGCGTGCACGCCACCGGATTGTCAGATCTGTTGCGGCGCAGTGCCACAGCACGCAATTCCATTTATCAGCATTTTCCCGGCGGGAAAACCGACCTGATGGTGGCGGCGACAGAGGCGGCGGGTGAGAGCACCGCGTCGTATATCGACAGGCTGACCGCCGCCGCCGACACCCCGGCAGAGGTGATCAGCGCGATGCTCGCGCATTGGGTCGCCGAACTGGAGAAGACGGACTTTGCAACCGGATGCCCCATCGCCGCGGCCGCCCTGGCAGGTCCGGACGAACCGGAGATCACCGCGGCAGCGGCCAGGTCCTTTGTGCTACTGCGCGAACGGGTCTCGGCCGCATTGGCGATGACCGGCACTCAAATGGATTCCGCCGTCGCACTGGCCTCGTTCACGGTCAGTGCCATCGAGGGCGCGCTACTGCAGGCCCGCGCGTTGCGCTCGGTGCAGCCGTTGCGCGATGTCGAAGCCGAACTGGTCCAGCGACTGCGGTAGCGCGCTCACCGGCCCAGGATGTTGACGGCCTTGTCGAACACCCAGGGCAACGCCTCGGCGGCAGGCACGATGGCGCGACTGCCGATTTCGGTGCTGGTGCTCAACACCAGTCCGCGGGTGAGTAATCGGTAGGGCCTGGTGATCCGCCGCCAGTCCTGTTCGTAGGCGCTCGGCCGGTCAGCGGCAATAGCCGCGACGGCTGCTCCCGCCTGTTTGACGGCCAGGCTGACACCCTCGCCGGTCAGGGCGTCCTCATACCCGGCGGCATCGCCGACCAACAGCACGCGGCCTGCCACGCGGCGGGAAACCACCTGTCGCAGCGGACCACACCCACGTTCGGGGCCGGGCTCGGCATTCTTGAGATACCTTGTCAGCCAAGGAAACCAACTCAGATCGGGCCGGCGATTACTGAGAATGGCGATCCCGACCAAATCAGGCTCCACCGGCGTCACATAGGCCTCCCCGTAAGGCGACCAGTGCACCTCCACCATCTCCGACCAGGTCGGTACCGCGTAATGCCTGCGCACACCGAAGCGACGCGGGGTGCCAGCCACCGCATCGATACCGACAGCCCGGCGCACAGCCGAATGGAGGCCGTCGGCCCCCACCAGATAGCGGGTCCTGATACCGGCCGCGGTCACGCCATCGGCATCTTGGGTGACGGTGCCCACTTTGGCCGAAACCCACTCGGTATCGACCGCTTTGGCCTGTCCCGCCATCGCCGCATGAAGCGTCGTGCGGCGCACCCCGCGCCCGGGACCGCGACCGTGTCGAAAAAACGCCTCCGCCCGCCGATCCCCCGCGACATAGGCGATACCGCGTAAGGGCATTCCGGCCGGATCCACGCCGAGACTCGTCAGCTCGGCCAACCCGCCGGGCATCAGTCCCTCCCCGCAGGCTTTGTCGATGGGGCCGTCACGCGGGTCGGCGACAATCACCGAAAGCCCTTGCGCACGAGCGTGTAATGCGGTGGCCAAGCCACCGGGGCCGCCCCCGACCACCAGCAGATCCGCGTCGTAGTCAGTCATCGATCAGCTGCCACCGCGTAACCCAGTGCGGCGTTCTCGACCCGGATGCGCACGGTCAACAACAGCGCGTTGGCGATGGTGAAGCACAGCGCAGTCACCCATGCGGTGTGTACCAGCGGAAGAGCGATACCCTCGGCGACGACGGCGACATAGTTCGGATGGTGGATCCACCGGTACGGACCCCGCTGCACCAAAGGCGCGTCGGGCAGCACGATCACCAAGGTGTTCCACCGGTGCCCCAGGGTGGTGATACACCACCAGCGCAGCACCTGGGCGAGCACCGCGATCACCAACATCGGCCAACCAAGCCAGGGGATGAACGGCCGGTCCAACGCCCACACCTCGACGACGCAACCCACCAGCAGGGCGGTGTGGATGGTGACCATCACCGGATAGTGCCGACGGCCGAACTCCCTGCCACCGTGGGCAAATGCCCACCGGGCATTACGCTTGGAGAGCACCAACTCGGCCAGCCGCTCGACACCGACCGCCAAGATCAACAGGTAGTACACGCCGTCACCATCTCAGCAGGACGAGTTCGGAGCAGAACCCCGGACCCATCGCGATCATCATGCCCAGCGATCCGGGGGCTGGCGGATCGGCCAGGGTGGCGCGCAACACGTCCAGAACCGACGCCGACGACAGATTTCCGTTGTCCCGCAACGATTCCCGAGTGCGGTCCAATGCGGTATCGGACAGTTCGAGTACGTTTTCGACAGCCTCGATCACCTTGGGCCCCCCGGGGTGGCAGACCCATGTGCTGATATCGCTGGAGACCAGACCGAACTCGGCGAGGAACAACCGGACGTCCTCGCCGAGATATTTCTCGGCGACCGTCGGCACATCGGCGGACAGGACGATGCGGAAGCCGTCGGTGCCGATCTCCCATCCCATCACGTTCTCGGTGTCGGGATAGAGCCGGCTGCGGCTGGCCAGCACGCGTGGACCCTGCACCGAGCACTGTGCACCCCTGGCGACAACCGCCGCACTGCCGTCACCAAACAGGCTGCTGGCCACCAGGTTCGCCACCGACAGGTCGTTCTGCTGAATCGTCAGCGAACACAACTCGACCGCCAACAGCACCGCCGTTTCGCTCGGATAGGCCCGCAGATAGTCGTTCATCCGGGCCACCCCGGCAGCACCCGCGACGCACCCGAGGCCGAACAGCGGGACCCGCTTGACATCCGGGCGCAGTCCGACCCGCCCGGCCAGTCGCGCATCCAGCGTCGGGACCGCAAGTCCGGTGACGGTCGTGGAGAAGATGACGTCGACGTCTTGGGGCCTGATCTTGGCGGCGTCCAAGGCGGACCGCAGCGCGCGTTCGCCGATTTCGAGGGCCACCTCCAGGTACAGCTGATTGGCTTCGGTGAAGCCAGTGAGCTCGGTATAACGCGCCAGGGGCAGAGCGAGGTGCCGGCTCTGCACGCCGCTGGCGGCGGCAAACCGGAGGAACTCCGGGCCTGCGAACTTTGCCAGCGCCGAGATGACCTCGTCCTGCGAATGTCGCTCCGCCGGAAACTCAACGGCCGCAGCCGCGATCGCTGGCGCTGACTTACTGTCGATCATCGGCTCAGGCTATGTGTTCGCGCGTTCATATGGAGGAATACGGTATGCCCTTCCTGGCGGTTCAATAGTCGCCCAACTGAAAAACTAGAACATGTTCTACCAACGTTCGCAATTGGCACACCTGGGCAGGAGCGGCTTGTTAACGTTCGGCCGGTGATACTCGACAGATTCAAACTCGACGATCAGGTGGCCATCGTCACAGGGGCCGGACGTGGGCTCGGCGCGGCGATGGCCTTGGCTTTTGCCGAAGCCGGCGCCGATGTCGTGATCGCCTCCCGCACGCAATCCGAGCTGGAAGCGGTGGCGGCGCAGATCCGCGAAACGGGCCGACGTGCCCACATCGTCGTGGGCGATCTCGCCCATCCGGAGACGACGGCCGAACTCGCCGCTGCCGCGGTATCGGCTTTCGGCAAGCTCGACATCGTCGTCAACAATGTCGGAGGGACGATGCCGAATGCGCTACTCAACACCTCCACCAAAGATTTCCGGGATGCCTTCACCTTCAACGTGATGACGGCGCACGCGCTGGTTTCGGCCGCGGTCCCGCTGATGCTGGAACATTCCGGTGGCGGCAGCATCATCAACATCACCTCGACGATGGGGCGCCTGGCCGGGCGAGGGTTTGCTGCCTACGGCACCGCCAAGGCCGCGCTGGCGCATTACACCCGGCTCGCCGCGCTCGACCTGAGCCCGCGGATCCGGATCAACGCCATCGCACCGGGCTCGATCCTCACCTCTGCGCTTGACATCGTGGCCTCGAACGAGGAGCTGCGCACCCCGATGGAAAAGGCGACGCCACTGCGCAGGCTCGGTGATCCCCTCGATATCGCCGCTGCCGCAGTCTATTTGGCTTCACCTGCTGGTAGCTACCTGACTGGCAAGACCCTTGAGGTCGACGGCGGCATCACCTTCCCCAATCTCGACCTGCCCATCCCCGATCTGTGACAGGCCTTCTGTCTGGGGATACGCTGCCAGTTATGAAGGCTACGAACGCTCTGCGCTACCTCACGCCCCTGGTCGTGGCGGCCGGAGCCGCCGCGATCCTGGTTGCCCCGGTGGCGGCCGCCGATGAGACTGCGGCCCCAGCGCCGGCCCCCAGCCTCCCCGCGTGCGCCAATGTCGGGGGTGACCAGTTTGCCGGCGGCACCACCACCGAATGCGCGACGCCGGGCAATGTGCAGTTGAACGCGTCGCCGCCGATCGAGGACCAGAACTACCTCTACCCGTGGAATGACGAGTTCTTCGGACCCGCCCTGATGGTCGGCGGTTGGGGCGGTGGCGGTCGGCGCTAGTCGGCTCTTTCCGCCACGCGCGCGCGTATGCTTGCTCCAGCGATCGGAGCAGGTCATGGCCAAAAAATACGGCTTCTTTGCATCAGCGATGGTGATGGCGGGACTCGGCTCTGCCGTGATCCTGGCTCCGAGCGCAGCCGCGCTGCCGGAGTGCGTCACCACCGCGCCGTACACCACACAATGCACCACCGGCGGCAGCACCCAGATCATCACTTCACCGCCGCTGGTGAGGTCGAATAACTATGGCTGGGGCATCCTCGGCGGCGGGTGGGGCGGCGGCATCATCATCGGCCGCTGATCAACGGGTGATCAACGGGACAGCCGGTGAGTTTTCGGCTACCCTAACTTTCTAGTTCGTCGCGGCGGATCAATGGCGCGCGTGTAGAAAGTGGGTTCGCTGGTGCAGGGCACCCAGGCTCCGCTGCGGCCCATCCTCTATCTCCTAGGCCCCGCCTTCGTCGCCTCGATCGCGTATGTCGATCCCGGCAACGTCGCCGCCAACGTCAGCGCCGGCGCGCAATTCGGTTTCCTGTTGCTGTGGGTTATCGTGGTCGCCAACGTGATGGCCGGCCTGGTCCAGTACCTGTCGGCCAAGCTCGGCCTGGTCACCGGACGAAACCTGCCAGAGGCAGTGGCCGACAACACCCGCAGGCCGACCCGGATCGCCTACTGGCTACAGGCCGAATTAGTAGCTATGGCAACAGATCTCGCCGAAGTCGTCGGCGGCGCGATCGCACTGAACCTGCTCTTCCACCTACCCCTGCTGGTCGGCGGCGTCATCACCGGGCTGGTGTCGCTGCTGCTGCTGGTGATCCAGGACCGGCGCGGCCAGCGGATGTTCGAGCGAGTCATCACCGGGCTACTGATGGTGATCGCAGTTGGGTTTCTGACCAGCCTGTTCGTCGAGCCGCCCGATCCCGCCCAGGTGGCCGAGGGCCTGATCCCCCGGTTCGACGGCGCCGAGAGTGTCTTGCTGGCCACCGCCATGCTCGGGGCGACGGTGATGCCGCACGCGGTGTACCTGCATTCCGGGCTGGCCCGGGACCGGCACGGTCATCCGGATGCAGGTCCGCGGCGTCGCACACTGCTGCGCGCCACCAGATTGGACGTCACGCTGGCGATGCTGGTCGCCGGCGCGGTCAACCTGTCTATGCTGCTGATTGCCGCGACCAACCTGCAGGGCCGCGACGACACCGATTCGATCGAGGGCGCCTACCACGCAGTCCAGGACACCCTCGGGTCGACGATCGCGTTGTTCTTCGCGATCGGCCTGTTGGCGTCGGGCCTGGCATCGACGTCCGTCGGCGCCTACGCCGGCGCGATGATCATGGGCGGGCTGCTGAAGATCTCCATCCCGATTCTGGTGCGTCGCGTCGTCACCCTGATCCCCGCCCTTGTGGTCCTCGGCGTCGGCTTCGACCCGAGTCGGGCATTGGTGTTATCGCAGGTCGTGCTGTCGTTCGGTATTCCGTTCGCCCTGATTCCGCTGATCCGGCTCACCAGTGACACCACCCTGATGGGCAGTGATGCCAACCACCGCGTCACCTCCGCGCTTGGCTGGATTGTCGCCGCAGTGATTACGCTGCTGAACGTGGTGCTCATCTATCTGACCGTGACGGGCTGAGTGCACACAGACCGCCACACCTACTTCGCGTACGGATCGAATCTGTGCGTGCAGCAGATGGCTGCGCGCTGCCCCGACGCCGTTGCGCCCCGCCGCGCAACGCTCGCCGACCATGACTGGCTGATCAACGAGCGCGGGGTCGCCACCATCGAGCCGTTGGCCGGCTCGGAAGTGCACGGTGTGGTGTGGCACGTGTCCGACCGCGATCTGGCCACGTTGGACAGTGCCGAGGGTGTTCCGGTGCGTTATCGCCGCGACCGGCTGACCGTGCACACCGACGACGGACCATCGGACGCCTGGGTATATATCGACCATCGCGTCGATCCTGGTCCGCCCAGGCCCGGCTATCTGGAACGCATCATCGACGGTGCGCACCACCACGAACTGCCTTACCGCTGGATCGAGTTCCTGCGCCGGTGGGATCCCGCCAACTGGCCGCGCCCGGTAGCGTCATCTACATCGGTTGGGCCCCAGACACTTTCGGCACTACTGACCGAACCTGGCGTCGTCGAGACCAGTACCTTGCGATCGCGGTTCGGCTTCCTGGCGATCCATGGCGGCGGGCTGGAACAGATGACCGACGTCATCGCCGAACGCGCCGCCGACGTGGCGGGCGCATCGGTGTATCTGGTCCGGCACCCCGATCGCTATCCGCATCACCTGCCGTCGGCGCGTTACCTCGCAACGGAATCGGCGCGCCTGGCCGAGTTCCTCGACCACGTCGACGTGGCGGTGTCGTTACACGGCTACGGGCGGATGGGCCGCAGCACCCACGTGCTGGCTGGCGGCGGCAACCGGGTGTTGGCGGCTCATCTGGCCCGCAGCATCGAGATACCGGGCTATCAGGTGATCACCGATCTGGAGGCCATCCCCAGGGAGTTGCGCGGCCTGCACCCCGACAATCCGGTCAACCGGATGCGTGGCGGCGGTACCCAGCTCGAGCTCTCCCCCCGGATACGCGGTATCAGCCCGCGGAGCCCGATGGCCGGCGAGGACGGCCTGTCGCGAGCAACATCAGCGCTGGTGCACGGACTGATTGCGGCCGCCCGAAGCTGGTGAATCCCGACGCTATGCGCGGGTGAGACCGGGTTCGGGAGGCATCCGTTCCCGAAGGCTGTCATAGATCGGCGGCGACCTCAGAAGTTCCGCCGCCAGCACTGCGGCAGCGGTGGCCGCCAGCATCGGCACGAGCACCGACGTCGTGGCGGTCATCTCGACGACGAGGACGATTCCCGTCACCGGCGCCCGGACCGTTGCCGCGAAGAACGCCGCCATTCCCACGATCGCCATCGGTACTGCCAGTGCGGCCGTGTCACCGGGCCACCCAGTCTGCTGCAACACAAAACCGAAGCCACCGACGAACAGCAGTCCCCACAGCGCGCCAACCGCAAGAAGAGGGGCAAACAGACCGCCAGGTACGGCAGCGGCGTACGACAGCGGGCCGGCCACAAACCGCAACGCCAGAAGTCCGATCACCACGGGCAGGATCATCGAATTCCCACCGAGAATCGATTGCGTCAGCGTGTCACCGCCGCCGACTGCAAGCGGTTGGATGAACATCATCAAGCCGATCAGTGCGCCTATCGCGGCCGCCTTGACCTCTGAGGGCACACCGGAGAGCAGCTTCACCCGGTCGACGAACCCCAATGTCAACCGGTTGTACAGCGCGCCAAGGCATCCGGTCGCCAATCCGAAGACGATGAACAACGGAAGCCACCCCAGAGCGGGTGAGGCAACTCCTTGCACCAGGAAATCTGGATGATCCCCGACCACCAGCCGCGAGCAGCCCACCGCCGTGGCAGCGGCGAAGGCAGTGGCCAGCACCGTCTGCAGCCGAAAGGATTTCGTCACCTCTTCGAGGGTGAACAGGGCGCCGCCGATGGGCGCGTTGAAGGCGACGGCCAGGCCGGCACCGCCGACGGCGGTCTGCAACATGCGCACGGTGCTATCGGAAAACCGGGCGCATCGCGCGACAGTCGCCCCGACCGCCGCACCCATGTGCACCGTTGGTCCCTCACGGCCCAACACCAGACCCGAACCGATCCCCAGGACCCCGCCGGCGAACTTGGCGGGAAGCAGGCGCAGCACCGGGGGTGCGGCGTCCCCTCGATACACCGCCTCGACGTGTTGGATCCCGCTGCCTGCCGCCAACGGCATCCACCGCACCACCGCGGCAGCAAGTGCCGCACCGACAGCGGTCGCGGCCATCGGGATGAGCCAACCCGGTCCCGGCAGCTGATGCGCCCACTCGGACAGATCCACCCGCAACACGTCAGCTTTTTGAAGACACCAGCGGAACGCGCCGCCGATAAAGCCGATGAAGACCCCGGCGATCATGGCGGCGACGCAGACCAGTGCCAATTCTCCCGCGCCGCCCGGAGGTTCGGAATCCTGACTCGAAATGCTATTCCTCCAGAGCGAGAACCGGCGTCGGGCGTTGGAATCCGCGGGTGACGAAGAGCAACCATGCGAAACCGATTGCCAGCCAGATGATTCCGACCTTCAGCGTCAACCCGGACAGACTTGTCCACAGCCACGCCGTCAGCAGGAAACCGATCGCCGGAAGCACCACGTTGAGCAACACTCCGAGCAGACCGCGTTCACCCTGATCGACAAAGTAGTGCTTGATCACCGTCAGGTTGACCGCCGAGAAGGCCACCAGCGCACCGAAGCTCACGATAGAGGCCAGGAAGTCCAATTTGATCCAGATCGCGGCCAGCGAGATCACCGCCACCACCAAAATGGCCAGCGCCGGCGTTGCGAAGCGCGCCAGAATTCGGCCGAACACCTGCCGCGGGAGAATACCGTCGCGCCCCATCGCGTAGAGGATTCTGGCCACCGAGGCCTGTGACGTCAGCGCCGATCCGATGCAGCCGGCAATGTAGGCCGCTGTGAAGAAGGTGTTGAGGAACTGCCCGCCTGCGGCGGTCATCACATCCAGCGAGCCCGAGTCGACGTCGGCGAAGTTGTTCGACGGGAACACGATCTGTGAGACGTACGACAGCAGCAGGAAGATGAGCCCGCACACCACCGTGGCGATCATGATGGCCTTCGGCACACTGCGTCTGGGGTCCTTGGCTTCCTCCGAGAGCGTCGACACCGCGTCGAAGCCCAGGAAGGACAGGCACAGGATCGCCGCTCCGGCAAAGATCGGGCTGATCTCGCGCACACTGCCGTCACCGACGAAGGGCGCCATCAGGTTGACCGTGCCGCTCCCGGATGTCGCCGCAATCGCCATCGCCACGAACACCACGATGAAGACGATCTGCACCGCCAGCAGCACGAAGTTGGCCCGCGCCACCGAAACGATGCCCACGATGTTCAACCCGGTCACCAAGGCGATGGAGAGCAGAATCCACACCCACGGTGGCACAGCGGGTATCGCGGCACCCATGTAGATGCCGATGACCAGATAGTTCAGCATCGGCAGGAACAGGTAATCGAGCAGCAGCGACCAGCCGGCCAGGAAGCCGATCGGCGCACCGAACGATTTCTGGGTGTAGGCGTAGGCGGAGCCCGCCACCGGGTAGGCCCTGGCCATTCGGGCGTAGGACCAGGCGGTGAACACCATCGCCGCGAGCGTCACCAGATAGGCGTCCGACAACCGGCCGCCGGTCATCTGGGTGACGATGCCGTAGGTGGTGAAAACCGTCAGCGGCACCATGTAGACCATGCCGAACAGCACCAGGGCAGGGACACCAAGAGCGCGGCGCAGATGGCCGTCTCCAGCGTCGGTGCCCTCGGGGATGGTTGACACGGGCGGGGACGACTCTGCGCTGGACATTAACGCTCCTCTCAACCGGCGGGGTGCACCTGCGTTCCCCGAAGAAAGGTTCCTCGAACCTCGAGATCGGGCACCGCAAGTGCAGGAGTTTCGCGGGGATCATTGTTGAGCCACACCAGATCCGCGCTAGCGCCGGGGACGATGGTGCCCCACGCCGGGCCCGTCTGTCCCGCGAATGCCTGTTCGGCCACTCCGGCGGTGTACGCCGTCAGCGCCCGCTCCATGGTCAGGATCTCCTGCGGCGTCCAGCCGCCGGCAGGTTCGCCGTCGGCGGTGCGACGGGACACCGCGACGGCGATCCCGTCGAGCGGTGCACCCGACGACACCGGCCAATCCGAACCGAAGGACAACGCGCCCGCGGTGTCGATGGTCTTCATCCGGTATTGCTTGGCGGAGCGTTCGGGCCCGAGCCGCGGCACGGTCAGCACGTTCATCAACGCATCGAGTTGTGCCCACAGCGGTTGCATGTTGGCGGTGACGCCGAGCGCAGCGAACCGGCCGAGGTCGGCATCGTCGACCAGCTGCGCGTGGGCGATCACCGGACGACGGTCCCGTGGCCCGTTTGAGGTGATCGCGTACTCGATCGCATCGAGCGCCTGACGGGCCGCCGCGTCGCCGATGGCGTGGATGTGGATCTGGAATCCGAGCTCGTCGACCCGGCGGGCGGCCTGCGCCAGGCTGTCACCTTCCCAGACCTGCATACCGTGGCTGTGCAGGCCCGAACAGTACGGCGCCAGCAGCGAACCGGTCTCGTTCTCCACCACGCCGTCGGCGAAGAATTTGACGGTGTTGGCGGTCAGCAGCGGTGATCCCGCGTCGAGGACGCGCTGCCGGGACTCGGCAAACGTCTCGACCTGAGTGTCGAAGTAGCGTGGGTCGGCGTAGAAGGCCAGGTTGAACCGGACCCCGAGCGCATCCTGTTTCGCCGCCTCGATGTAGACGTCGATGTCTTCGGCGTTGACCCAGGCGTCCTGCACCCACGTCACCCCGCGCGCGAGGTAGTAGTCGGCCGCCGTGCGCAGGGCACCGACCTGGACATCCAGGGGTCGGGGCGGGGCCGCGTTCAACACCAGATCCACCGCCCCCCACTCGCGGAGGGTGCCGAGCACCGAACCATCCTCACGATGGACGATCTCGCCCAGCGCCGGGTCGGGGGTATCGGCGTCAATACCGCAGCGGCGCAACGCTTCCGAGTTGCACCACACGGTGTGGTAATCCCAGGCCCGCAGCACAACCGGGCGATCGGGGACGGCCTCGTCGAGCCAGCGCGCGTCAAAGAGCCCTTCCGGTGCCAGGCTGCTGTCGTAGGAGGCGCCGGTGATCCACTCCTCGTCGGGATGCGCCTCGGCGTATGCCTTGACCGCGGCCACGATCTCGGCGACCGAACTGCATGGCCGCACCCGCGGACCGACCGCCTCCAACCCGCCTGGCAACGGGTGGGCGTGACCATCGCCGAAGGACGGCATCAGGAAGCCGCCACCGAGGTCGACCCGGTGCGCGCCGTCGGCATCGCGGCGTGCGTCCTCACCCAATGCCCTGACCAGCCCATCCACCACCAGAAGTGCGTCGCTGGTCTCGCCAGTCCCGGTCCAGATGGTGCCGCCGTCGAAGATCGTCGATGTCATGGGCCAACGTTAACTTCGACCAGACCAACTCTCTCGTCGGAGGTCACCCATCCGCTGCGGTCCCGGCTCCGAATGCAGGGGGTGCAAGGAACACACATGAGCGGACGTTCAATCGCCGTGATCGGTAGCGGGGTCGCGGGCCTGACCTCTGCCTATCTGCTCTCCGGTCAGGATCGAGTCACGCTTTACGAGGCGGACACCCGCCTGGGCGGCCACGCCCACACCCACTTCCTCGACGACGGGGACGGCAACATCGTCGGCGTCGACTCGGCTTTCCTGGTCCACAACGACCGCACCTACCCGACATTGTGTCGCCTGTTCGGGGAGCTGGGCATCGCCACCCGCGATACCGACATGTCGATGTCGGTATCGGCCAGGGGCCACCGGTTCGGCGACCTCGAATTCGCCGGCGCACGCGGGATAGGCGGACTCTTCCCCACCCCTGCCAACCTGGTTCGGCCCCGCTATCTTCGAATGCTCGCTGAGGTCAAGAGATTTCATCGCACCGCAACCCGGTTGCTGAGGGACGCCGAGACCAACACCGGCGCCGTGGATCACGCCGAAACCGTCGGCGAGTTCGTCGCGCGGCACGGGTTCTCCCAGTACTTCGTCGACAACTTCCTGACCCCCCTGGTGGCTGCGGTGTGGTCCTGTGGGCCCGGTGCCGCACTGAACTATCCGGCCCGCTATCTGTTCGTGTTCCTCGAACACCACGGCATGCTCACCGTGTTCGGCTCGCCGACCTGGCGCACAGTGGTCGGGGGTTCGGCCACCTATGTCGAAGCCATCGCCGACCAGCTCTACGAGATCCGCGCCGGACAGGCTGTTCGTACCGTCCGGCGGGTACCTGACGGTGTCCTGATCACCGGCACCGACGGCCACGAAGAAGAGTTTGATGCCGTCGTCATCGCCACCCATCCCGATCAGGCATTGACCATGCTGGCCGAGCCCACTTCGGCCGAACGGTCGGTGCTCGGTGCAATGCCCTACTCCACCAACCACGCCCAACTGCATACCGACGAATCAGTGCTGCCCACCCATCGGCGCGCACGAGCGTCCTGGAACTACCTGACCGCGGCGGGCCGGGACGACTCCGATGTCCTGGTCACCTACGACATCACCCGGCTCATGCGGTTGACCGGACCACTGCGGTTCCTGGTCACCCTCGGTGGCCGGGACCGCGTCGACCCCGGCTCAGTACTGGCCGAAATGACGTATCACCATCCCCTTTACACGCCAGAATCGGTTGCTGCCCAACAGCTTCTGCCCACCTTGAACGATGACCGCATCGTCTACGCCGGCGCTTACCACGGCTGGGGTTTTCACGAGGACGGCGCGGCGTCCGGGTTACGCGCCGCGCGCCACCTCGGCGCGGACTGGCTAGCAGTCGGCCATCCCCAGCGTGCGGCGGTGACCGCATGAGCGCGCCGGCCATCTACCGCACCCGGATCACGCACCTGCGCCGAGCGCCCGTGCACCATTACTTCGAGCACAAGAGCTACAGCTGGTACGTCGATATCGACGACCTGCCGAAGCTGCCGAGCTGGCTGAGGCCGTTCGCCCGCTTCGAGGCGCGTGATCACCTGCAGCCACCGGAAACCGGGGTGGAAGACACCCTGCGCACCCGGGTCAACGCTTTTCTGGCCAGCCATGACGTGCACCTGCCCGGCGGGCAGGTCACCGCCCTGATGCAGGCCAGGGTGCTCGGCTACGTGTTCAACCCGCTGAGCATCTTCTGGTGCCACGATGCGCACGGCGCCCTGCGGGCCGTGGTGGCCGAGGTGCACAACACCTACGGCGGTCGACATGCCTATCTGCTCCCGCCGGACGAGAGCCGCGCGGTCATGGTCACCAAAAAGCTGTATGTGTCACCCTTTAACAAGGTCGAGGGCTACTACCTGGTGCGGGCCCCGCGCCCAGCCGCGGAGCTGGATGTGACGATCTCGCTGCATCGCGATCACCAGCCGGCCTTCGTCGCGACGATGCGCGGTAAACGGCTCAAAGCGGGCATCGCATCGATTGCCCGGATGCAGTTCGCCGCCCCGATGGCTCCGCTGATGGGCGCGTTGGGGATTCGCGTTCAGGGAATTACCCTCTGGCTGCGTCGCGTGCCGCTGGTACCGCGCGAACCTGTCACCGCGCTGGCGCCTGTCGAGCACGAGAAAGTGAACCAGTCGTGAGCCTCGAAGCCACCGGAACACGCTCTGGCGTCATCGATTCCGCCCGTTGGCCGGGGGTGGCCAAGGTGCCGGCCGGACCCGTCGCCGCCCTGTCGGCCAAAGTGGCGACAAACTTGCTGCACCGGGCCGCGCAACGACTACCGCTGCGACTGGCCTACCCGGACGGTACGGTGATCGGCGCCGCCGACCCGACCCTGCCGACCCTGGTGCTGCACAACCCCGACCGGTTGGCCCGCCGGATCGGCCGCAGCGGTCTGATTGGCTTCGGCGAGTCATATATGGCGGGCGAATGGACGTCCGACGATCTCGCGGGTGTGCTGACAGCGTTCGCCACCTCGGTCGCCGATCTGGTGCCACGCACACTGCAGCGGATGCGCCCGATCGCCTTGGCACGTCAACCCCGTTCACAGCACAACAGCCGAGAC
Organism: Mycobacterium sp.; assembly: GCF_965229105.1. Taxonomy (GTDB): domain Bacteria; phylum Actinomycetota; class Actinomycetes; order Mycobacteriales; family Mycobacteriaceae; genus Mycobacterium. The sequence continues at coordinate 1,694,854 of NZ_OZ245858.1, read as the reverse complement.
CAGGCCAAGCGCAACATCTCTGAGCATTACGACCTGTCTAATGAGCTGTTCGCCGAGTTCCTCGACGAGACCATGACCTACTCAAGCGCGTTGTTCGACCACCTGCCGGCGACCCATGAACAGCTCGCCGATGCACAGCACCGCAAGATCGACCGCCTATTGGACTGCGCCAACGTCGGGCCGGGTAGTCGCGTGCTGGAGATCGGCACAGGCTGGGGCGAGCTGTGCCTGCGCGCCGCCGGGCGCGGTGCCCACGTCAGGTCCGTGACCCTATCGACCGAGCAGCAGCGTCTGGCCCGCCAGCGCGTCGCGGCGGCCGGGCTGACCGACCGGGTAGAGATCGACCTGTGCGACTACCGCGATATTGAGGGCCGCTACGACGCCGTCATCTCCGTCGAGATGGTCGAGGCAGTCGGATATGCCTTCTGGCCAACGTATTTCCAGACCCTTGATGACTTGGTTACACCGAACGGCCGGGTGGCGATCCAGTCCATCACCATGCCTCACTCGCGGATGCTGGCCAGTCGCAACACCCACACCTGGATTCAGCGCTATATCTTTCCCGGCGGACTGCTGCCGTCGACCGAAGCCATCGTCGGGACCACTGAGCGCTACACGTCACTGCGCACCGTGGACATGTTCTCGCTGCGCGCGCACTATGCCGAGACGTTGAGACTGTGGCGCGAACGTTTTGTCGAGCGTCGAAATACCGTGTCCGCATTGGGCTTTGATGATGTCTTCCAGCGGATGTGGGAGCTGTACCTGGCGTACTCGGAGGCCGGGTTCACTTCCGGCTATCTCGATGTCTACCAGTGGACCTTCGCACCGAGCGGAGGCCGCTGGTGAACCTGCTCATCGTCTCCGCCGCCTCGCTGGCCGCCGTGCTGCTCGTTTTCGCGGTGACATTCGCCATCGGCCGCCGGATCGGGCGCTACAACGTCGTCGATGTGGCCTGGGGTCTCGGCTTTGTGGCGGTTGCCGCTGTCGCTGCTGCTGTCGGTACCGGTGATCTGCTGCGTCGACTGCTGCTTCTGACGGTGGTGGCGGTGTGGGGACTGCGATTGGCCTGGCATATGCACGGCAAATCGGCCGGTAAGGGTGAAGACCCCCGCTACGCAAACCTGCTGCACGACGATTTCTCACCCACCAACGTGCTCACCAAGATTTTCGGCACCCAGGCCGCTGCGACCTGGTTCGTCTCGCTGCCGCTGCAGGTGTCGGCCGCAGCGGGCCCCACCCCGACGGCATTGCTGCCGGTGCTGGCGCTCGGGGTCGCGGTGTGGCTACTCGGAGTCGTCTTCGAGGCACTGGGCGATCATCAACTGCGGGTCTTCAAGGCCGATCCGTCGCATCGGGGTCTGATCATGGATCGCGGTCTGTGGTCCTGGACCCGCCATCCAAACTATTTCGGCGATGCCTGCGTGTGGTGGGGTATCTGGCTCATCAGCCTCTACGGCTGGCCCGCGGTGGCGACGGTGCTCTCACCCGCCCTCATGACGTACTTCCTGGTCTACGCCACCGGGGCGCGACTCACCGAGAAGGTCATGGCCGATCGACCGGGTTTTCGCGAGTACTGCTCTCGTACCTCATTTTTCATACCTCGACCGCCCTCGACCCGGGCCAAAACACGGTCGGATAGTGGATAGCATGAACGTGATCGCCGCATCGCCGGTTAGGCTACCGCTCGATGGAAGGCTCACAGACTGGCTCACCGAGTTGAGCGCCGACCTCGACGCACTCTTGCGGCGGGTGGCTCGGCAGGACACCGCTGCCTTCGCGACCTTCTACGACAGCACCCGCGCACGGGTATATGGCCTGGTCACCAGGGTGCTGCGCGATCCCGGGTACAGCGAAGAGACCACCCAGGACATCTACCTGCAGGTTTGGCGTTCTGCCCACACGTTTGACCCCACCGCCGGCTCCGCTCTGGCCTGGCTCATGACGCTGGCCCACCGCCGCGCCGTGGACCGGGTGCGCTCCGAGCAGGCGGCCAGCAACCGGGAGTCGCGCTACGGCGCCTCGACGGTGGAAACGGCCGCCGACCATGTCAGCGATTCGGTGATCCTGCTCGACGAGCGGCGCCAGGTGGTGACCTGCCTCGACAGCCTGACCGACCTGCAACGTGAGTGCATTCAACTCGCCTACTACGACGGTCTGACCTACGTGCAGGTTTCTGACCGGCTTGCCGCCAATCTGGCCACCATCAAATCGCGCATGCGTGACGGCCTGCGCAGCTTGCGCAATTGTTTGGGGATGCCATGACGACCCCGTCGCAACCCACCGGCCCCATCGACAACGATCTCCTCGATCTGGTGACCCCGTATGCCTTGCACGCGGTGTCCGACGACGAGCGCGACGATATCGAGGCCCGGGTCGCCGCAGCCCGCCCATTCACGGCGGATGCCTTCTTCGACGAGGTCAGGGCCATCCGTGAGGCGATGGCCACTGTGTCGGCGGCGACGGCTCTTGAGCCACCGACCGAGCTACGGGACCGCATTTTGGCCTTGGCGGCCGACGATAATGTCACGGCGCTGCCCACCGGGCGGTCCACGGACGCGGGTCGACGGCGTGGTCTGCTGGCCGTGGCGGCCGCACTGGTGATCGGCCTTGGCGCCGTCGGCGTCGGGATCGCGGTCCGACCGTCGGTCCCGACGGTATCCACCGCCCAAGAGGTCTTCGGTGCGCCCGACGTCCGCACCATCTCCGGGGAAATTCCCGGCGGTGGCACAGCGACGCTGGTGTTCTCCCGCGATCGCGATGCGGGCGTTCTGGTGATGAACAACGTCACCCCGCCGTCGGCAGGCACGGTGTACCAGATGTGGCTTGTCGGCAATGAGGGTGCGCACTCTGCCGGTGTGATGGATGCCAAGGCGGTATCGCCGTCGACGACTGCGGTCCTACCGGATCTCGGGGATTCGACGGCATTGGCGTTCACCGTCGAACCGGGTGCAGGTTCAACCCAACCGACCGGCGACGTGTTCGCCAAATTGCCACTCACCTGACGGTCGCCGCGGCAACCTCGGCGACCACATCGCGGATGTCGCCGCGCTGCTGAAAGGCCCGTCGCTGCCGGGCGGCGCCGTTGCCGTCACGCTTGACCGCAGCGAGTTCGGCGCGCACATAGTCGTACTCGCCGAGCGCATCCAACGCGGGCGCCAGCAGGTCGACAAAATCCTGACCCACCTCGTCGACCCCGTAGCGCGCCGCCCGCCAATAGGCGGCTCGCAGCACGTGATCGTGTACCCGCGGTTCGGGCTCGCCACGTTCGATCGCGGTCAACGCCGTCATTACTGCGGCGCGGATCAAGGTGGCCAGCAGCACCGTCTCGGCTGCGGTGGCCGGCACATCGGCGACCCGCACCTCGACTGTCGGGAAACTGGCCGACGGCCGGGCATCCCAATAGACCATCCCGTCATCGAGCATGGTGCCCGCGTCCTGCATCAACTCCACCTCGGCGTCGAACTCCGCGGCCGACGCCAGGTGTGGCGGTGGACCTGCACTGGGCCACCGGGCCCATAAGATGCTGCGCCAGCTGGCGTAGCCGGTATCGGCGTTGCGGTAGATCGCCGAGTTGGCGCTCAACGCCAAAAGCTTTGGGAGCCAAGGTCGCAACCGATTGCAGACGTGGACTGCGACCTCCCGGTCGGGCACCGCGACATGAACATGGCATCCACAGATGCCCTGCTCGTGCGCGATCATCCCGAACCGCTCCGCAATTTTGTGATAGCGGGGTTTATCGGTGATCGGGAACTCGTGCGGCACTGTCGGTGGCAAGCCGACCGCCAGCAGTTGGGCGCCACAATGGTGGGCGGCCGACGCGGCGGCAGTGCGGAGCCGGGTGATTTCGCTCAGCAGTTCGGTGCGGGTATCCAGCACATCCGTGGCCGTTTCGACCTGACATGTGGTCAGCTCCAACTGAAGATCTACACCGTGTTCAGCGGCGCGTCGCGCCACCTCGACATTCTTGGGTACCGGAGCACCACTGTGGGGGTCGATGAGGAGAAACTCCTCTTCGACCCCCACAGTTGGATGCTGGCCCAGCTCAGTTGCTATTTCAGCCTCAGTGCTTGAAGGCGTCTTTCACTTTTTCGCCGGCGCCCTTGAGGTCGGACTTCGCCTGATCGCCCTTGCCCTCATTCTCGGTTGACTTGTCGCCCGTGGCCTTGCCCAAGGTCTCCTTGGCCTTACCCGTGACGTCTTCGACAGCGTTCTTTGCCTTATCTAGTGCACTCATGGCGAATGTGTTGACCGATCCGCGTCCGCCCAAACATCGGCAGTCGTAACATCGACGCCGATGACTAACAACCTGCGCTTCGGGGTCGGTATCAGAGCTTTCACGACGCGGGCCGAACTCCAGGAAACCGCAAGGCGTTACGAGGATTTCGGCTTCGATGTGCTGAACATCCCCGACCATCTCGGTGCACCTGCACCCTTCCCGGTGTTGGCCGCGGTGGCTCAGGTCACCTCGACGGCCCGCCTTGGTACCTATGTGCTCAACGCCGGGTTTTATAAGCCAGCACTGCTGGCCCGCGACGCCGTCGGTGTCGATCTGCTCAGCGACGGCCGGCTCGATCTGGGGCTGGGTGCGGGGTATGTCCAGGCCGAGTTCGAAGCGGCCGAATTGCCGTTCCCCAGCGCCGGAAGCCGGGTCGACTATCTCGAGCACGTGACCCGGTATGTGGTGGAGCGGCACAGCAGCATTCCGCTGCTGATCGCGGGTAACGGTGATCGCGTCCTGACCATCGCAGCCCGGTACGCACACATCATCGGGCTGACCGGTTCGGGTAAGGCCGTGGCGGATCCGCTGGCCGAACGGGTGGCCTTCGTTCGCGCCGCCGCCGGGGACCGCTTCGACGGCCTGGTGCTGAACATTTCGATTACGGCATCACCGTCGGACAGTTCAGGGATGCCGGATCTGCGATTGACGCGGCGTTTTGCGCCGCATATGTCCGACGAACAGCTACTGGCGATGCCCGGGGTGCTCTCGGGCACGCCGCGGGATATCGCCGACAAGCTACGCGGGCTGCGCGACACCTACGGCCTGACCTATTTCACTGTGCAGGACAACCACGCGGAGTACTTCGCCAAGGTGATTGCGGAGTTGCGCTAGAGACGGCGTCTCCGGGGGCGGAAGGCGTCCTTGATCTTCTCGCCGGTGGTCTTCACATTGGCCTTGACCTGATCGACCTTGCCTTCGTTCTCCAACCGACGGTTACCCGTCGTCCTCCCGAGGTTTTCCTTGACCCGACCGGCGTACTTGTCGAGCTTGTTCTTGGCCTTATCCGCTGTGCTCATGCCGCGTCGGGTTTCCTGCGTTCACGCTGGCCAAACATTCTCGGTACAGCTACCGGTACGTCGCCGGGTACACTGCGTTCCGGTCCGCCCCCGTAGCTCAGGGGATAGAGCACGGCTCTCCTAAAGCCGGTGTCGCATGTTCGAATCATGCCGGGGGCACCACGTTCGTCTCCCCGATTCCGCAGGCGCTCCCTAAGGTTGGGCCATGGTCAAGCGCCTCGCCACGCACGCGGTTCACCTCCGACGCGGCGCCAAGGTCGTCATCACGTTCGCGGTGTTGGTCAGTCTTGTGGTGGCAGGCAGTCTGAGCATGTACTTCCCCACCCGTAACACCCAGAGCGAGACGACGTTGTGGGGCGATTACGACAATCCCAATCGCGTGAGCATCCTGGCGTGGCTCACCCGCGTCGACCCCGCGGGTTCGGTCATTCAGGTCACCATCACCGATGTCCAGCCCAACGGCGACCTGGCGGACGCCAACGGGTTCTTCCGCGACGATGCCAACCTGTACTCGCTGACGTCGTTGCAGGAGGTGAACACCCCGCTGAAAAAGGGGGACTACGTACCGTCGATTGAGCAGCGGTACACCGTGAGTGGCTTGGTGACCGATTACCCCTTCGACCGCTACCACGCATCGCTGGAATTTCATGTCTGGGGCGGGCCCGATAACACCGAGCTGCCTGTCGATGTCACGTACTACAGCACCGACCCATTCTTCGCGATCACCCCGAGCGTCGGCGATTCCGAAAACAACACGGGCCTCGATCTCGAACTGCAGATGCGAAGGAGCACACCGACCCTGGTCTACGCGACCTTTGTGATGGTGTTGATGCTCGGCTTGGCCGTTGCGGCGGCGACGGCGGGCTACTACGCCGTGAGATGGCGAAAAGGCTTGGTATTCCCCGCCTGTTCGATGATGGCGGCCATGCTCTTCGCCCTCATTCCGCTGCGTAACGCGGTGCCCGGCAGCCCGCCGATCGGGTCCGTCATCGACTTCGGGTCATTTTTCATCTCCGCGATCATCATCGCGATCTCACTGATCACCGCGGTGCTCTTCGGGTATCGCATCCAACTGGGCAAGGACCGCGACGATGACGAACGCGACCTCATCGATGAGGAACTGGCCGACCTGGAGCTGGAACGAGCTCGCTTGCTGGCAGAAAAGCACGCGGCCGGCAAGCCCGCCGACCTCAGCTCCCCCTAGTGTCGATCACACGCTGGGCGACATCGACCAATTTCTCGTTCGCCGATTGTGAGAGCTCCCGCAGCATCTCGAACGCGCGGACGGCGTCGACGCCGTAGCGCTCCATGATGATGCCCTTGGCCTGGCCGATGAGGTCACGATTGGTCAGGGCCGACTGCAGCTGATCGCCTTGGCGACTAGCCAGGATGGCAGCGGCGGCATGCGCGGCCAGCACGGAGCCGACGGCTTCATCCTCGGCGTCGAACGCATTAGGTTCGAAGCCGAAGATGTTCAGAGCGCCGGCGTTGCGGTTGGTCGTGTACAGCTTGAATGACAGCGCACTTCGCACGCCGAGCTTGAGCACATCGGCGGAGTAGTGCGGCCAGCGCTGCTCGCGCTGAAAATCATCGGTCCGCACGATCAGCTCGTCGACGGCGGCTTCGATACACGGCCCCTCGCCGTGCTTGACCTGCAAACGGTCGATCTCGAACATCAGGTCCGTGGTGGCCGCGTGGGTCTCGTACTTCTCACCCTTGGTGAACAACAGAAATCCGGACGCATCGGCTCCAGGCATGACCTCGAGAACCGATTTGGTGACCCCCGCCAGCACGTCAGGAAGGGGTAACGGCATGGCGAGCTGCCTGGCAAGTTCGGCCATCCGAACCGCCAAGTCAGCATTCGACTCGGACCTCACGGCCCCACTGTCGCACACACACGCACATGGGTCACGTTTGCGGCTGAGATCGTCGGGTAAAGCGTTCGCCAGGCCTCGTCGGTTCAGACCACGTGCCGGCGGGGCCGTCCCGGGAGTAGCGTCGCATTTCATGACGGCGGGCATCTGGATCCTCGGGGGTTATCAGAGCGACTTTGCGCGCAACCTCACCAGAGAAGGTCTGGACTTCGCGGACCTGACCAGCGAGGTCGTCGACCAGACGCTGACCGCCGCGAAGATGGACGGCTCGATGATCGAGGTCGTCCACGTCGCCAATGCATTCGGCGAAATGTTCGCCCGCCAAGGGCACCTCGGGGCCATGCCGGCCACCGTCCGCGACGACCTGTGGGACACCCCGGCCACCCGCCACGAAGCGGCCTGCGCGTCGGGCAGCGTCGCCACCCTCGCCGCGATCGCGGACCTACGTTCCGGCGCCTATGAGACCGCTCTGGTCGTCGGTGTCGAACTGGAGAAGACAGTCCCGGGCGATATCGCCGCAGCGCACCTCGGCGCGGCCGCCTGGACCGATCACGAGGGCAACGAAGCGACGTTCCTCTGGCCGTATATGTTCGCCAAGGTCGCCGACGAGTACGAGCGGCGCTACGGCCTCGACGACGCACACCTCCAGGCGATCTCAGCACTCAATTTCGCCAATGCCCGGCGTAACCCGAACGCGCAGACCCGCGACTGGAATCTCGACGGCGCGGCCAACCCCGTCGTAGAGGGCCGGTTACGCCGCTTTGACTGCAGCCAGATGACCGACGGTGGCGCGGGCATCGTCCTGGTCACCGACGCGTACCTCCGCGATCACCCGGACGCGCACCCGGTCGCCCGTATCGACGGGTGGGGTCACCGCACGGTGGGTCTGGGGTTGCAGCAGAAGTTGGACCGCTCCGCCGATGATCCGTACCTGCTGCCACACGTGCGCAGCGCTGCGCTCGACGCCATGCGCCGCGCGCAGCGCACCCTCGACGATATCGACGGTTTCGAGGTGCACGACTGTTTCACCCCCAGCGAGTACATCGCGATCGACCACATCGGGTTGACCGGCCCCGGCGAATCCTGGAAGGCCATCGAGAACGGGGAGATCGAGATCGGCGGCCGGCTGCCGATCAACCCCAGCGGCGGGCTGATCGGCGGCGGCCACCCGGTCGGTGCTACCGGAATCCGCATGCTGGTGGACGCGGCACGGCAGGTCAGCGATAGCGCGGGCGACTATCAGGTCGAGGGTGCAAAAACGTTCGGCACCTTGAATTTCGGTGGCAGCACCGCCACCACGGTCAGCTTTGTGGTCGGCACAGTGACGACGAACTGATGGAGGCGAACTGATGGATATCGATGTGGTGGGTAAGTACCTGTCGACCCTGCCCGATAACGACGACCACCCCTACCGCACCGGCCCATGGCGTCCGCAGACCTCCGAGTGGGACGCCGATGATCTGGCCCCCACCGAGGGTGAGATCCCGCGCGACCTCGACGGTGTCTATCTGCGCAATACCGAGAACCCCCTACATCCGGCGCTGAAGTTCTATCACCCGTTCGACGGGGACGGCATGGTGCATGTGGTCGGTTTCGGTGACGGAAAAGCGTTCTACCGCAACCGGTTCGTCCGCACCGACGGTCTGATGGCCGAAGGGGAGGCCGGGGGTGCGCTGTGGCCGGGGCTGGCCGAACCGGTACAGCTGGCCAAACGTGAGCACGGCTGGGGCGCCCGCACCTTGATGAAGGACGCCTCAAGCACCGATGTCACGGTGCACCGGGGGGTGGCACTGACCAGTTTCTATCAGTGCGGCGACCTGTACCGCCTTGACCCGATGACCGCGGAGACGTTGGGTAAGGAAAGCTGGAACGGCCGCTTCCCGGATTGGGGCGTATCGGCGCACCCGAAGGTCGACGACGCCACAGGCGAACTGCTGTTCTTCAACTACAGCAAACAGGCACCGTATATGTCTTACGGCGTGGTGGACGATAACAACGACCTGGTCCACCACATCGACGTCCCGCTGCCGGGTCCACGGTTACCGCACGATATGGCATTCACCCGAAATTACGTCATCCTCAACGACTTTCCGCTCTTTTGGGATCCGGAGCTGTTGAAGGCCGATATCCACCTGCCGGGGTTCCATCGGGATATGCCGTCGCGGTTTGCGGTCATCCCCCGCCGCGGCAGCACCGAGGACATCCGCTGGTTCGAGGCCGACCCCACCTTCGTCCTGCACTTCGTCAACGCCTATGAGGACGGTGACGAAATCGTGCTCGACGGTTTCTTCGAGGGGGACCCAACCCAGCCGATACTGGTTCCGGCGACAAATGGGAGCGGGCCTTCCGGTATCTCGCGCTGGATCGGTTGCAGACCAGATTGCACCGGTGGCGGTTGAACCTCGTCACCGGTACCGCAAAAGAGGAACCGCTGACCGACAGCATCACCGAATTCGGCATGATCAACGCCGGCTATGCGGGCCGGGAGTACCGCTACACCTACGCGGCGACGGGCAAACCCGGCTGGTTCCTGTTCGACGGCCTGGTCAAACATGATGTGAAAACCGGTGCTGAGGAACGGTATTCATTCGGCGACGGCGTGTACGGCAGCGAGACCGCGATGGCGCCACGGGTGGGCGCGACAGCCGAGGATGACGGTTACCTGATTACGTTGGTCACGGATATGACCGACGACTCGTCGTACTGCCTGGTCTTCGACGCCGCAGGGGTTGCCGACGGCCCGGTATGCAAACTGCCACTGCCCGAACGGATCTCCAGCGGGACGCACTCGACCTGGGCGCCGGGCAGCGAACTTCGGCGCTGGATCTAGCTGGGGACGCTGACTGCGAAGCCCTGGAGGATGGTCTCGGAGTCGGCGGCGAACGTCGGGTTCTTATCATCGGCTGAGCCGATGGTGAGGGTGGTCAGGTAGGTCTTGTCTTCCGACTCGACCACCACCCCAAGCACTTTGGCCCGCCGTGGCGCGATCGAACCCATCGCAGGTGCGGTGTAACTGATGATCGCCGACGGATACCCACATTGGGTGCCGTCCTCATACGTCACATTGGTGGCTTTGAGCTGAGTCTCCAGATTGGACCGCTGACTGTCGAGGATTTCCTTCGGGGATTGCGTGTTGTTGGACACGGATTCGAACGTGACGACGGCATTCGCGGCGAAGTTATCGGCGACCAGGCTCTTGTTCACCATCACAAACCGGATGATCTTCGAGTCGAGCTCTGTCTTGCGCTCCCACCCCTGCGGCTGCGGGATGCTCAGTTTGGGTTCATCCGGGTTTGTCGACTTGATATCGGTCATCGGGGCCGACACCTCGGTGCAGCTGCGGTCGGCGACGGCGGTACCGCCGGTCGTGGGGCCACATCCGGTGAGCAAAACCAGCGTCATCGCGGCAGAACCCACACAGGAGAGAACAGATCGCATACCTGCCATCACATCACAGCCGGCTAGGTGTCATGGCGCGCCAGGCGGAAGCGCAGATTGTTCCGCACCGCAGGCCATTCGATATCCAGGATGGAGTAGACCATGGTGTCGCGCCGCGATCCGTCGGGTAACAGCTGGTGGCTGCGCAGCACACCGTCGAGTTTCGCCCCGAGCCGCTCGATGCCCGCGCGGCTGGTCGAGTTGAAGAAATGCGTGCGGAATTCGACGGCCACACAGCCCAGCGTGTCGAAGGCGTGTCCGAGCATCAGCAATTTGGTCTCGGAGTTCACCCCGGTCCGCCGCGCCGACCCCGAGTACCAGGTGTGCCCGATCTCCAGGCGGCGGTTCGGCGCGTCAACGTGGAAGAAACTCGACGAGCCGACCACAACACCATCGGCCAGGCGCCGGACCACGTAGGTAACCCCCTGATCACCGGCCTGGATACCCAGCAGCTTGTGCACCCAGGCCTCGGCGGTCTGCGGCGAGGGCGCGGTGGTGAACCACAGTGACCCGCCGTCGCCGTCACCGGCTGCCGTGGCGATCTCGGGGATATGTTCTTCTGTCAACGGCTCCAACACGACCCACCGCTGGCCGGTCAGCGTCACCGGTTCGACGAATCGGGTCACGCCGACCGGCTCCCGAACAGGGCCTCGACAAGCGCCCACACCGAGAAGGCGATCGCGCCGAGCGCACCCGCCGCCGCGATGTACAGACCATAGGACGCCGACACCGGCGGGCTGACGTACAGATGGAAGTACCATCCGGTCAACGCGGCGATCAGCAGCGAAAGCACCAGTGCACCAGTCGAAGCCGCTTTGACAGACAGGCCACGTGCCGTCATCGCCCCGGCGACCAGCAGCGTCGAGGTCAGCAGGACGATGAGTTGGCCCGCACCGAAGCCGTGACTGAGTTCGAGGCTGCCTGCCGTTCCGCCGATGGCGTTGGCGCGGCCCCCACCCAGGGCCGACGTCGTCAGCCACGGCAGCCACACGCTGACCGCAACGATGGCCGCGCACAGCGTGACTAACCAACCGGGACGCAGGCGGGCCATAGTGCAAGACCCTATCGGTCTTCACCTGAGTTGACCCGGTCGCGCCATGGTCAGTGTCCGGGTCAGTTCCAGCCGCGCCAGGAAAGCGTCATCGTGGCTGACCACGATCAGCGCCCCGTGATACGCCCGGAGTGCGTCCACCAGCTGGTCGACACTGGCGATGTCGAGGTTGTTGGTCGGCTCGTCGAGCACGACCAGCTGCGGCGACGGGTCGGCAAGGAGCAGCCGGGCCAACGCCACCCGAAAGCGCTCTCCACCAGAAAGACTCGCCACCGCGCGGTGCACGCTGTCGCCGCGGAGCAGGAACCGGGCGAGCTGCCCGCGGATGCGTTCGGCATCCGCCGTGGGCGCGGCGGCACGCACAGCGTCTAGAACAGTGACGTCATCGCCGAGCCCGTGTGCTCCGTCCAGGCGCTGCGGTAGATAACCAACCCGGTCGGTGAACAGCTTGCCCGCCGCCTGCTCCTCCGAGCGCAGCAGCGCCTGCAGAAACGTCGTCTTACCCACGCCGTTGGGGCCGACGACCGCGATCCGTTCCGGTCCCTGCACGACGAGCGTGCGGTCGACGCCGCGCAGCTCGGCGATGGTGCGACCGGCGGGCACCTCAGGATCGGGTAGCTCGATGCGGACGTGTTCGTCCTCGCGTACCCGCGCCGATGCCTGGTCAAGGGCGGCCTGCGCGCCCCGGACCCGGTCGTCGAGCCCGGTGCGCAGCCGGCCTGCCGATACCTGAGCTGCCGAAGCGCGCAGGTTTGCGACGATCTTGGGCACCCGCTTTTGCTCGTAGGCCTTCTTCGCGGTGCGATTGCGACTGGCCAGTTTGGTTTCGGCTTCGACCCGCTGGCGTTTCTCGACCTTGACCGCCTGCTCTGCGGTGCGGGCTGCCGCAGCCGCCGCGGCCTGCTCGATCTCAAGGTGCCGACGCCACTGGGTGTAGGACCCCCCGAAAACCGTGAGACGACCGTCGTAGAGCTCCGCGGTGTTGTCCATCTCGTCGAGCAGGGCGGTGTCGTGGCTGACCACGACCAGGGTGCCTGGCCAGCCCGCCACAGTGCGCGATAACGCGGCGCGGGCACCCCGGTCGAGATTGTTGGTCGGCTCGTCGAGCAACGTGACCGGCGTGCGCACCAGGCGCAGGCCGGTGATCGCCACCAGCATCGCCTCACCGCCGGAGATGGCGCCGACCTGCCGGTCGATGTCGAGCCCGTCGAGTCCGATTTCGTACAGGGCGGCCTGGGCTCGGGTCTCGATATCCCAGTCGTCGCCGACGGTTTCGAAATGCTGATCGGCCGTGTCACCGGTTTCGATGGCCCGCAGGGCGGCGAGCTTCGCACTGATCCCGAGGAGATCGGCGATCGTGCTGTCGGCTTGGCTGGTGAGGGTCTGCGGCAGATAGGACACCGCGCCGGTGGTCTGGATGGCACCGGTGGTGGGGGTCAGCTCGCCGGCAATCAGCCGCAACAGCGTCGACTTACCCGAGCCGTTGGCGCCGACCAGACCGGTGCGGCCGGTAGTGAACGCGCCGGTGATGGCCGATAGTGCGACGTCGCCGTCGGGCCAGGTGTAGCCGACCTCAGTGAGGGTGACGGCGGTGGCGGTAATGGACACAGTGCTCCTGCGTTTTCAGATGCGTTTGCGCTGAAAACGGAGCCAGATAGACAGGCCGACGGTATTTCAGCGCGCGGACGGCGCGGAACCGTTGATGCCTGTCATGGTTTCCAAGGTAACCGCGAGCCTCGACCGCACGCAACCGGTTTACGCTCAACCGATGAGTGACCTCCCCGACTGGGCACAGGAACTTCAGCTGGCACCGCACCCCGAGGGCGGCTGGTTTCGGGAAACCTGGCGCAGCGAGTTGACCTTTCCCCAGTCGGCGCTCCCGCCCGCTTACACCGGGCCACGCAACGCCGGGACCGCAATCCTGTTCTTGCTCATGCCAGGTCAGCAATCGGCGTGGCATACGGTGCGCAGTGCCGAGCTGTGGTTCTACCACCGCGGCGGCCCGCTGCTGCTGGAGATCGGCCGCGAACAGTCAAGTGCCACAATGCATCTGCTGGGCAGCGATATCGCGGCCGGGGAGAATCCGCAGATTCTGGTACCGCCGGGACAGTGGCAACGAGCCGTTCCCCGCGACGACGAGCCCTGCCTGGTCAGCTGTGTGGTGGTGCCGGGCTTCGACTTCGCCGATTTCGCGCTACACGCGCCCTAGTATCTCGACAGCCGCTGCCACCAGCGCGGCATTACCCGGTGCGACGGAACCGTCGGGCAGCGCCAGGGTGTCTTCCATCCCGATCCGGGTCTGCACACCGCGTCGCCCCGCATGCGCCAGCAACGGCCAGCAGCTGTCGTCGAGACCGTGGAGCAGCGTCGGGGCGGGTGAGTTCGCGGCGGCCACCAGGTCGAGAAGCTCATCGGCGAGCGCGATATCCGCATCGGGCTGCAGTTCGAGCATCACCCGCAGGCAGTGCCGGGAGATATCGGATTGTGCCCACGACTGCGCCGCTTCGGCGTCGAAGATGCCGACCTCGACGCCCATCCCCATCCCGAGCAGCACCTCGGCCAGTTCGGGGGAACCGGGCTCGTGCCAGTTCAGCGAGGTGAAATCGGGAAGCACCGTCCACGCGCGGATCGCGGCGAGCCGCTCGGCGGCGTCGGGCAGCGCCCAGTAACCGGTGGTCACGCCCACCGGCAGCCCCGGCTTGGCGCGCCGCACCGCGTTCACTGCCGCCGCGACGGTATCGGGCAGCAGGGAGTCGCGCCCGTCGGCTGTTTTCGGATGCATGTGCACTACCTGCGCTCCCGCCGCATGCGCCGCGACCGCTTCGGCGGCCAGCTGCTCCGGGGTGATCGGCAGATTGGGGTGCGCATCCGGGGTGCGAGCACCGTTGATAGCTGCTTCGACGAAGGTCTTTGATCCGCTCATCTGCCCATTTTCGCTTAATCTCTGACCATGAGAGGCCACACCATCGTCTGCGGCGACGACGCGCTGGGCCTGCGCATCATCGAGGAGCTGCAGAACGCAGGCACCGAGGTCGTCGTCGTCGACAGCGCCGTCGGCCTGGCCGGCGCAGGCGTTGCGGATGCCACCGCCGTGATCTGCGCCGACGACGATGATGCCCTCAACCTCGAAATCGCTTTGTTGGCAAGGGAACTGAGCAGCGAGGTGCGAATCGTGGCGCGGCTGGCCAACAGCGTGCTGCGCGAGGCGGTAGCGAACGGGAACGGCCCAGGGGCCATCCTGGACGTCGCCGACCTGGCCGCGCCGTCAGTGGTGGAGGCCTGCCTCAACCGCACAACGCACACCGTCACCGCAGGCGGTGTCGACTTCGTCGTCTCCGGCACCGATGCCCCCCGCAACGGCACCCTGCGCGAAATCTACGGCGATCTGGCCCCGATCGCGGTCGTGCATGGCGAGAATTCCCTGACCCCAGGCGAGGTGGCCGCCTGCCCAGGCCGTGACATGCGGGTCCGGATGGGCGACTGGACCGCGATGATCGGCACTCGCGATGAACTGGAGGCCCAGGGCATCGCCGTCACCAAGGCGACCACCGCACCGTCGCAGCGCCGCCGCCCCCTGTCGACCCGCCTACTGAATGGGGTGCGCGCGTTCCGTGATGACGTGAATCCGCTGTTCTTCCGGGCGCTGGCCGCGTCACTGACGCTGTTGTTCGGATCCTCGCTCCTGCTGCGGTTCGCCTATAACAAACCGGGGATGAGCTGGATCGACGCGCTCTATTTCTCCACCGAGACCATCGCCACCGTCGGCTACGGCGACTTCAGCTTCGTCGACCAACCCACCTGGCTACGGCTGTTCGGCATTTTGCTGATGTTCGCCGGTGTCACCACCACCGCGGTCGTGATGGCGTTCGTCGCCGACCTGTTGCTGTCGCGGCGCATCGGGCGCAACGCCGGCCGACGCAAGGTGCGTGAACTCAACGAGCACGTCATCGTCGTCGGCCTCGGCTCATTCGGTATCCGGGTGGTCGCCGACCTCAAAGCGGCCGGCCATGACGTGGTGGTGATCGAACGCAGTGAATCCAACCGTTACCTGGCCACCGCGGCGGCGCTGGATGTCCCGGTCATCTTCGGTGACGCGACGCTGCGCCAGACGCTGGAGGCGGCCAGGATCGGCGACGCCATTGCCGTGGCCGTGCTGACCCCCGACGATATGGTCAACATCGAGACCGGCATCATGCTGCGCGAACTGCTGGGCGCGCGGTGGATGAAATCGGCTGACAGCCATGGTGTTCCGGTGGTGTTGCGGGTCTACGACCGGGCCCTGGGAGCGGCCGTCGCGCATCGGTTCGGATTCGAGAACGTCCGCTCCACCGTCGAGTTGGGCGCTCCCTGGTTCATCGGCGCCGCGATGGGCCTTGAGGTCATCGGCACCTTCTCGGTGGGCCAGCGTTCGTTCATGGTGGCCGGGGTCCAGGTCGAAACCGGCAGTGAACTCGACGGTATGCGGATGCTCGATATCTCCACACAGACCCGCGTCATCGCGATCTCGACGCTGGGTCAGCCCATGACGCTGCACCCACGCCGCGACACGCGCCTCGCGGCGGGCGATACCGCATATCTCGTCGGGCCTTACCGGGAACTGCTGGAGACCCTGGGTAAAGGGCAACGGAGCGAAGGGCCGGGCGCGCGGCCAACTACGTTGGCGGCAAATTGATTCCGAGCACCCGCAGGGCGTTCTCTTTGTACACCAGCGGTTCGATCGCGGTGTCGAGCTCGAGGGTGGCGAAATCCTTGCGCCAGCGGTCGTACTGGATGTAGGGGTGATCGGTACCGAACAGCACCTTGGTGCGTAGTTGCCTGCCGATGGCTCGAACCAGCTGCGGTGGAAAGTATTTGGGTGAATAGCCGGACAGATCGATGTACACATTCGACTTGTGCATGGCGATGGCGATCTGTGAATCCACCCAGGGCACTGCGGGATGGGCCATCACGATGGTGAGCTCAGGGAAGTCCGCCGCGATGTCATCGAGCAGCATCGGGTCCGAGTACCGCAATTTGATCCCATGGCCGCCCGGCAGGCCCGAGCCGATACCGGTCTGACCGGTGTGGAAAAGGGCGGGCACGCCGGCATCGCAGATCGCCTGGTAGATCGGGTAGAACCGGCGATCGCCAGGTTCGAAAGCCTGCATGCTGGGATGGAATTTGAAACCCCGAACACCGTGTTTGTCGACCAATTCGCCGACCCGGCGCACGGCCGCTTTCCCTTTCCACGGGTCCACACTGCCGAATGGGATGAGCACGTCGTTGTTGCGCGTCGCACCGGCGATCAGCTCGTCCACCGAATTGGGCGGGTGCCCCGTGCCCGATTCGGCGTCGATGGTGAACACCACGGCCGCGGCATTGCGATCCCGGTACTGCTGCGCCAGGTCATCGATGGTCGACGCGGTATCGGCGGACATCTTGAAGTAAGTCCTCGTCGCGTCCACCAACTCGTCGTCATAGGCCTTATGCCCGTGCGAGTCGATCTCGACGTGGGTGTGAAAATCGATGGCATCGACTGCTGCGAAATCGACTCCGTACTCGTACACCTGGTACACATTAGGCGTGCCTGAAACTCACCTCGGACCCGTCGACTATGTCGTCGTCGAGTTCACCGATACGGCTGCCGTTCGAACCGGGTTCGACCGTCTCGTCGGCCTGGTGGACGCAGGGCGGATTCGCGTGCTCGATCTCGAATTCATCCACAGTATCGACGGGGTGGCCAGCACCATTCCGGCTCATCGCGTCGGAGCCGAGTTCGCCCAATTCGACGGTGCGGCATCAGGCTTGCTGGACCGCCACGATCTGGACTCGGTGGCCGCCGATCTGACCGCGGGTGCCATGGCCGCGGTGTTGGTGTACGAGGAGTTGTCGATCGTCAGTGTGCTCGACGCCTGGGAGTCCGGCGGCGCGACGATCCTGTCCGAGGGCCCGGTTGATCTCGACGATATCGATTCCGCGCTGGAAGGGGCCTGACGAGATGAGCCTGTTGCGAACCGTCCGACGCGCTGCCGTCGCCTCCGCCGTGCACGGCAAAGTGCAACGCCGCCAGCAGGACCGCTGGGCAGCCCAGGACCACGCTGCCCAGGACCACGTTGCCCCGTCGGCCTCCCCGGCCCCGTCGGGCACCGACGATCTGATCAACCAACTGGAGCGCCTTGGTCAGCTGCGCGCCAGCGGTGTCCTGACCGAGGACGAATTCGCTGCGCAGAAGGCCCGACTACTGGGCTGAGCCCGCTTTGCGCTTGATGATCAGGACCGGCAACAACAAGGTTGCCAACGCGGTCACCAGCCACACGACAATCGTCGCGAACACCCAGGATCCGATGCCACGGATCGTCAGCCCGTGCGTCAACACCGACGCCAGGATCAGCGCCGCCAGTGTCGACACCAGACCGATCCCACCCAGGAATGCCGTGGCATACCGGCTGGCCATCTTCAGGAAGAACGGCGACAGGATCGCCTGGGCGACCGAGAAGATCACCACCGCCGTGATGAAACCCCACGCTGACACCGAGACACCGGGGACCAGCCACGCGGCCACCAAGAGACCGATCGCGGCGGAACCCAAAAAGATCGCTGCACGCAGAAGAAGCCGGATCACGGGCTGAGCCTATCGCTTTCGGCGCACCAGTCCGCGCTCATCGGCAACGTCAAACAAACTCGGTATACCAGGGACCAAAGCCCCTACCTTGGCACCAGAGGTCCGGCACTACTGTTGGGGTGTGATCACCGTATTCCTCGTCGACGACCACGAGGTGGTGCGTCGCGGCCTCGTCGAGCTGCTCAGCGGTGACCCCGAGTTGACGGTGGTCGGTGAGGCCGGTTCAGTCAGTGAGGCGATGGCCCGGATCCCCGCCGCGCGCCCGGACGTGGCGCTGCTCGACGTCCGGTTACCCGACGGCAGCGGTATCGACCTGTGCCGCGATCTGTTGGCCACTCACGACGAGCTGCGCTGCCTGATCCTGACGTCCTTCACCGACGAACAGTCGATGCTCGATGCGATCCTGGCCGGGGCCAGCGGCTACGTGGTCAAGGATATCCGCGGGATGGAACTGGCCGAAGCCATCAAGGCCGTCGGCGCGGGAAAGTCGTTGTTGGACAACCGCGCCGCCGCGGCATTGATGGCCAAACTTCGCAGCGCAAAGGGCGATGAGGCAGCTGAAGACGCCCGGGTGCGGGACCTGTCACCAACCGAACGCACGCTGCTGGAGCTGCTCGGCGAGGGCTTGACCAACCGCGAGATCGGCCAGCGAATGTTCCTGGCGGAGAAGACCGTCAAGAACTACGTGTCACGGCTGCTCGCGAAACTGGGTATGCACCGTCGCACCCAAGCAGCGTTGCTCGCGGCGGAACTGCGCCAGCAGCAAGATGATTGACTCGCGGCACGACGACCTCAGCATCAGAGACGGCCTGATCGATGCGATGTTCGCCATCACCTCCGGGCTGGACCTTGAACGGACATTGCAGACCATCGTGCGCACCGCCATGGATCTGGTCGCGGCCCGCTACGGTGCGCTCGGGGTTCTCGACGCGGAATCCGGGCACGCGTTGGAGCGCTTCGTGTACCGCGGTATCGACGATGAGGCCAGCGCCAGGATCGGACCGCTGCCTGCGGGTCGCGGCGTGCTCGGGTTGCTCATCGAAAGTCCCGAACCTGTTCGGATCGAGAACCTTTCGAATCATCCGTCGTCGGTGGGTTTTCCGCCGAACCATCCGCCGATGCGCACCTTCCTCGGCGTGCCGATCCGCATCCGTGATCAGGTGTTCGGCAACCTGTACCTGACCGAGAAGGCCGACGGCGCGCTGTTCAGCCCCGACGATGAACGACTGGTGCAGGCGCTCGCCGGCGCCGCTGGTATAGCGATCGACAATGCCCGGCTCTATCAGACGGCCAGGACCCGGCAGCTGTGGATCGAGGCCACCCAGGACATCAGCACCAACCTGCTGGCGGGTGAGGATCCGGCCGTCGTACACACCCAGATCGTTTCCCGCGCAGCTGAACTCACCGGCAGCGCCGTCAGCGCACTACTTCTCCCCGACCGCTCCGGCGAGTTGGTGGTGACAGCGACGACCCGGCCCGAACTGGCCGGTCAGACGCTACCTTCGTTACGCGCCGCCAACCCCGCCGCCCTGGAGTTGCCGTTGCGTGAACCCGATGCACTCTCCGGGGTGCTGGTGTGCATCCCCGCCGACGGAATGTCTTTCACCGAAGAACAATTGGTCATGATGACGGCATTCGCCGATCAGGCCGGGCTGGCGCTGCACCTGGCCCGCACACAGGCCAGCGCGGTCCTGCTCGCCGATCGAGATCGCATCGCCCGCGATCTGCACGACCATGTCATCCAGCGACTGTTCGCCATCGGATTGTCACTGCAGGGCGCTCGCGGTGGCCAGGCCGCCGATACACCGCGACGGATCTCGACCGCCCTCGATGATCTGCAGGACGTGGTGCAGGAAATCCGCACCGCCATCTTCGATCTGCACGGTGGCAGCGTCACCCGGCTGGGTCGACGCCTCGAACAGGCGGTCACCCGGATGACGGCCGATTCCACCGTGCGGGCCGCGTTGCACGTCACCGGACCACTGTCGGTGGTCGACGCGGCCCTTGCCGACCACGCCGAGGCGGTGGTGCGAGAAGCAGTCAGCAATGCGGTCCGCCATGCCGGTGCCGCCACCCTCAACATCGGTGTCGCCGTTGACGATGACATCACCATCACCGTCACCGATGACGGCGTCGGGTTTCCCGCGGAGACGACGCGCAGCGGTCTGGCGAATCTGGCCAGTCGCGCGGAGCAGTGCGGCGGCCATCTGGCAGTCGGTACGGCGCCGCGCGGCGGGACCCGGCTGGTGTGGTCGGTACCGCTGCCCTGAGCGGTCCTACGGCTTGGCAGCCAATAGTTGGTCGACGCCCATCCGGCCGTCCTCAAAGGCCAGCCCGCCGCCGACCAGGTACAGCCGCCAGACCCGCGCCACCTCGTCCCCCTGTAGCGCGACGAAGCGATGGTAGTTGGCCTCGAACGTTTCGATCCAGTGCTCGACGGTGCGCACATAGTGGTGGCGCATCGCCTCGACTGCGAGCACCTCGAATCCCTCGTTCTGCAGATAGCGCAGCGTCTGCCAGAGCGGACGCATATGCATATCGGGGGCGATGTACCGCTCGATGAAGGCGCCGCCACCGGGCGCGGCGTCGAGACGTCGCGACATCTGCTGCAACAGCAATCGTCCGCCTGGACGCAGTGCACCGAACATGATGGCCGCATAGGTCGGGTAGTGCGCCTCGCCGACGTGCTCCCCCATCTCGATGGAGCTGACAGCGTCGAATGTGCCTGTCTCTTCCGGACATTCACCGAATTCGCGGTAGTCCTGCAGTCGCACCTCGATGTTGGCGGCGAGGCCGCGTTCGGCCACCCGTGCCGCGATGAATGCGCGTTGCTGCGCTGACAGCGTGATGCCGGTGGCGTGCACCCCGTAGTGCTCGGCGGCATACAGGATCAGCGAACCCCAGCCGCAACCGACATCCAGCAATCGCATCCCGGGTTTGAGGTCCAGCTTGCGGCAGATCAGGTCGAGCTTGGCAGTCTGCGCGTCATACAGCGACTGATTTGGTTCGGTGTAGTACGCCGACGAATACGCCATATGGTCATCGAGCAACAACCGGTAGAAGTCGTTCGACAGGTCGTAGTGATGGGCGATCACGGCCCGGTCGCGACGACGGGTGTGTAGCCGGCCCGACAGCCTGGCCTCCGATGCGGGAGGTTTCGGCGGCGGACCGACGGCACCCAGCTTCAGGGCCGCCAGCACCGCCTGCGTCTTGTGTGTTTTCTTCGGCGCGGCGGCGGCGATACGCCACGCATTGCGAAAGCCCTCGGCCATGTCACCCTCGACATCGATATCGCCGGTGACATACGCCCTGGCGAGACCGAGTTCACCTGGCGCCCAGAGCAATCGGCGCAATGCGCGGCGGTTACGGACGATCAGTACCGGCGCATCCCGCGGGCCCGTTTCGCTGCCGTCCCACGACCGCAACCGCACCGGCAGTTCGATACCCGCACCCACACGAACCAGCGCGGCGAGCCGGGTGGCGGTGCTCACGGCCTACCCGACCGGTGCGAAAACCACGACGAACTTGTCCAGCGACGCCTGGATATCCCCCTTGAGCGCACCGGCCACCAGCATGCCGATGGGACCGAAAAGGGCTGGACCACCCAGGTGCACGTCGAGGGAGACCGTCGAGGCGTCATTTTCTGGACCAGTGGTCCGAACCTTGGCGATCAGCTTGATCTTGACGCCACCGCGACCGTCACCGTTGAGCGTCATCGACTCCGGCGGTTTGTAACTCACGATCGCCCACTTGATGCGGTTGGCCATCCCCTTGGTCTCGACGATCGACTCGATCACCGTGCCCTTTTCCAGGGTTTCGGGCAGCGGGCTTCGCCACACCCGGTGGATGGTCAACCACTCCTTGAATCGTGAAAGGTCAGAGGCACAGTCCCAGGCCTGCTCCGGCGGCAGCGGGACATCGACGGAAACGGAGATTTTTGCCATCGGTCAGATCGTGGGGTCGGCCTTGCCAGGGTTTTCGGGGTTTCCCTTGGCGGTCTTCTCGGCGGCCTTCTTCGCCGCGTCCTGCACCTTGTCCACCGTGCTCGCGTACTTGCCCTGCGTCTTCTTGTCGACGATATCGCCGGCCTTGTCGATTACTTGCTCGACCTTGTCAGCGTTCTGCGAAAGCAGGTCTTTGGCTTTATCGAGGAATCCCATGACCGCCATTGTAGGTTCCGGCTATCTCCACAGCCGTCGCTGCTCACCGAGGACGCGGCCCTGGATCCACCACGACGCCTCGATAATGACCGCGGCGACGACGCCGATGCCGACCGCTGTCGACGTCACAGCAACGTTGGTGGGGTCGAGCATGAACTTCTCGCGGGCCAGCGGAATGGCAAAAATCACCACATAGGCCAAACCGGAGAACGACACCAGCGCGATCCGCCACCACTGATATGGCCGCGCGACGGTGGCCAGCACCCAGACCGCGCCGATGAGCAGGGTGATCAGCGCCGCTGTCGAGGCCTGGGTCTGTTGTTCGGCGGTGGCATTGCGGCCTTCGTAGGCGAGCAGATAGGACACGAACGTCGACAGCCCCACGACGACGCCCGACGGTAATGCGGCCGCCATCACCCGTCGGACGAATCCTGTGTGCGCCCGCTCGTTATTGGGCGCCAGCGACAGAACGAACGCGGGGATGCCGATGGTGAACCACGCCGCAATGGTCACGTGGATCGGCTGGAACGGGTACAGCAGCGGGTCGGATCCGAAGAATTTCGAGGCCAGTCCGGCGAGTCCGACCAGAAGCGCCAGCAGGACCGAGTACACCGTCTTGGTCAGGAACAGATTGGAGACCCGCTCGATATTGCCGATCACCCGCCTGCCTTCGCCGACGACATAGGGCAGGGTTGCGAACTTGTTGTCCAGCAACACAATCTGGGCGACAGCGCGCGATGCCGGGCTACCCGCACCCATCGCCACCCCGATATCGGCATCCTTGAGTGCCAGCACGTCGTTGACCCCGTCACCGGTCATCGCGACGGTATGACCACGGGATTGCAACGCGTGCACCATGGCGCGCTTCTGGTCGGGGCGCACCCGACCGAACGTGGTGCACTCGGCCAGCGTGTCGGCCAGGGCTTCGTTCTCGGTCGGCAGCGACCTGGCGTCCATGGCCTCGCCGTGCAAGCCAAGCGAAGCGGCCACCGCGCCCACCGACACCGCATTGTCACCGGAGATGACCTTGACCGAAACCTTCTGCTCGGCAAAGTATTCCAAGGTCTCCCTGGCATCAGGGCGGACCTTCTGCTCGAGGACCACCAACGCCAGCGGCGTGACCTGACCCGGCGCGTCCGGCGCGTCGACGGAACGGTCACTGGCCCCCAACATCAGGACCCGCAGACCTTGGGAGCCGATCTGCTCGGCCTCTTCGGCGGCACGGCTGTGCGGATCGAGCAGGACGTCGGGCGCACCGATGACCCAGTTGCCGTGTTCGCCGTAGGAGGTGCCGCTCCACTTGGTCGCGGATTTGAACGGTGCTACCGCGGTGGCGGTCCAACCTGGTCCGCAGCCATAGGCCTCACCGATGGCGGCCATGCTGGCATTGGGCCGTGGATCGTCGGCGGCCAGGGCGGCCAGGGCTTGGCACACCTGAGCACCATGATCGTCGTCGAGTTCTTTGAGATCGCTGACCCGCATACCGTTTTCGGTCAATGTGCCCGTCTTGTCGGCGCAGACCACGTCGACGCGGGCCAACCCCTCGATCGCGGGCAGTTCCTGCACGAGGCACTGCCGCCGACCGAGCCGGACTACACCGACGGCGAACGCCAGCGATGTCATCAGCACCAGTCCTTCTGGCACCATCGGCACCAGTGCGCCGACCATCCGCAACACCGATTCCCGCCAGCCCACGTCGGTGGTGAACAGCTGCGTGTAGATGATCAACAGACCGGACGGGATCAGCAGGTAGGTGATGAACTGCAGGATCTTGTCGATCCCCGACCGCAGCTCGGATTTCACCAGGGTGAACTTGCTGGCCTCTTCGGCAAGTTTGGCGGCATAGGCCTCGCGGCCGACCTTGGTGGCCCGGTAAGCACCGCTGCCCGCGACCACGAAACTGCCCGACATCACGCTGTCACCGACGCCTTTGCCGATCGGGTCGGCTTCCCCGGTCAGCAGGGACTCGTCGACTTCGAGGTTGGCTTCGGCGATGATGTCACCGTCGACGACGATCTGGTCCCCTGGCCCGAGTTCGATGATGTCGTCGAGGACAACTTCGTTGGGCGACAACAATTCTGTGCGCGTAGCCCGCCGCACCGTCGGCCTGGCCTGCCCGACGATCGCCAGCTTGTCCAGAGTTTGTTTGGCTCTGATCTCCTGGATGATGCCGATCGCGCTGTTGGCGATGATGAGCAGACCGAAGAGCCCGTTGATCAGTGATCCGGTGGAGAGCACGATGACGAACAGCACCCCGAGGATGGCGTTGATCCGGGTGAAGACGTTGGCCCGGACGATATCGGAGACGCTGCGCGCCGCCCTGGTGGGGACGTTGTTGGTCTTACCGTCGGCGACCCGCTGGGCCACCTCGGCATCGGAAAGCCCGGCGGCCACTGCGCTCGTCATCGCTGGAATGTCCCCATCTGGTCGGTGTCGTAGTACTCCAGGTTGAGCTTGTCACCATCGAAGGTCGCCTTGGAGATGCTGCCGGGCGGGGAGTTCTCCGCGACGAAACTGAACGTGAAAGTGTTTCCATCCCAATGTTTCAGCGGCCAGACCTGACCTTTGGGTCCGAGCGAGAGCCCGAGCGTGCCATCCTTCTCGGTGACCTTCGCCGGCCCCCAGAAACCGTTGCGGTAGGCGCCCACATACGTCGCCAGCGGCGCGGGCGGTGTGGGGTTGTCCGGAGGGGTCTTGCCGACCAGTGACCCCTCGGGCTTATCCATCTCGGCGAACGCGTCGCCGTAGAGCTTGCGCCAATCCTCCCTGACCTCGCCGAATTGCACGAGATCGGCGAACTCGGCGGTGAGGGTCTCCGGGATACCCGACGGTGTCGCGTTGGTCAGCGCGACGATCGCCACATCGGCCGACGGGATGATGACGAAATTGGTGCCTGCCCCGAGTTCGAACGCACCCGAATGGCTCAGCTGCATCCGCGCCGCGGACGTCGTGCCGACGTTGAAGCCGTAGCCGTAGAAACCGCTGCGCATCGCCGGTTCGGCGGCCGGGCTCGACACGATCTGGGGAGACATCGCGGGTAACAAGGCTTTCGGGTCCGCAATGACGGTGCCGTTGTAGGTCCCGTTGGCCAAGACCATCGCCAACCAGTGCGTCATATCGTTGACCGATGAGCTGACTCCACCTGCGGGC
Source organism: Mycobacterium sp. (assembly GCF_965229105.1). Classification (GTDB taxonomy): domain Bacteria; phylum Actinomycetota; class Actinomycetes; order Mycobacteriales; family Mycobacteriaceae; genus Mycobacterium. The sequence continues at coordinate 1,669,285 of NZ_OZ245858.1, read as the reverse complement.
GCCTCGGGATCGGCATCGCGCTGATACAGCGGCCGGTAGGCACCGTCGACGTGGATATGGCCGAGCGCCCTGTCCGGACGGGCCACATAGTCGGCGTACCGGGAACTGGTCGACGCCATCCCCAGCGGCCGGTACAGCACCTCGTCGCTGAGATCCTCCCAGCTCTTACCGGCACCGGCAGCCACTGCCTCCGCCGCAGCGGTCAGACCGAAGTTGGTGTAGGCGTAGGAGATTCGAAACGGATCCAGCGGCAACGCCCGGAGGCGCTCGAGGACGTATCTACGGTCATAGCCCAGGTCCTCGAGTTGGTCGCCGGCGTGGTCGGGCAGCCCGGACCGGTGCGAGTACAGATCACCGACGGTGACCATCTGCGTCACCGCCGGGTCCGAGAGCGCGAACCACGGCAGCTTGGACACCACCGGGGTATCCCAGCCGATCGCCTTCTGCCCCACCTGGTGCGCCACCACCGTCGCACCGAGCGGTTTGGACAACGAGGCCAGTTGGAAGACGGTATCAGGATCGATCTTGTTGTCGCCGGTGTCGCCCTTGGTCACGTCCCTGACGCCGAAACCCTTGGCATACACCGTCTTTCCACCGTGTACCACCGCCACGGCCATCCCGGGGATACCGGATGACTTCATCAGCTCGTCGGCGATCCGGTCGAGCTGGCCGACAGCTTTGTCCACGGCGTTATCCGGCAGCGGCAGCGCGGGAACCAGGGGCGGCGGGACATCGGCGCCGACGGTCGGCGGTGGGGTTTTTTCAGCGGCTGTGTCGGCAGGGGCGGCGCAACCTGCGATCGCGGCCAACACCACACCGATACAGAGCGTTTTTGCCAGCGCACTCATCACAGCGTGAACCGTAACGGTTTTAGAGCCGCCACCACGTGTCTATGTCGGTCAAGATTTCCGGGTCGACCCGTTCGCCGGGCCGGGGTACCGCCGCGGTGACGTTCGCTTCACCCGCGGCTTTTACCATCCGCTCGATCGGTTCGGCCCACGGATGGGGCGCCAGCCGGAACGTCGCCCAGTGGATGGGCACGAACACGCCCTTGCCCGGGTCGGTCACATCCTGGTGCGCACGCACGGCCTCTTCGGGATTCATATGAATATCCGGCCAACCTGGGTGATAGGCCCCGACGGGCATCAGCGTGAGATCGAACGGCCCGTATTCCGCGCCGATCTCGGGGAAGCTGGAGGTGTAGCCGGTATCGCCGCCGAAGAACACCCGATGGCGCGGCCCGATAAGTGCCCACGACGACCACAGCGTGGTGTTCCTGGCCAGGAACCGGCCGGAAAAATGCCGAGCCGGTGTACAGACCAGCCGCAGATCTCCGAGCTGGCCGGCCTGGTCCCAGTCGAGTTCGACGATCCGGTTCTCGGGCACCTGCCATTCCCGCAGGTGCGCGCCCACCCCGAGGGGGACGAAGAAGACGGCACGCTGGGTGCGGGCGAGCTGTTTGATGGTGTCGATATCGAGGTGGTCGTAGTGGTCGTGACTGATGATGACGGCGTCGATCGCGGGCAGGGCCTCCAGCGGGGCGGGCACCGGGTGCAGCCGCGCCGGACCGACCGTCTGCGATGGTGAGCATCGTTCGCTCCACACCGGGTCGGCCAGCACGCGATAACCGTCCACCTCGATGACCGCCGAGGAATGCCCGTACCAGGTCACAGCCAGATCGGTGGCCTCAAGGCCGACCGTCGGGGTGACCAGCGGGATCTCCCCGCCGGGCCTGGCGGTATTACTGCCGAGCAGCACGTCGCGGAGCAGCATCGCCTGTTCCTGGCGGCTGAGGCTGACACCTGAGGGATTTTCCAGGTTGACGAAGACACCTTCGCCGAAGTGTGGGGAGGTACCTGCCACAGCCGCGATGGCGCCAGGACCTGCACCGAGCGCCGCCGGGGCGCCGTGCAGCGCCCGGAGCAACCAGCCGCCGGTGGCCAGCGTCGCGGTGCCACCGACGAACCGGACCGCCCCGCGAAGCATCAGGCGCCCTGGAAGTTCGGCGGCCGCTTCTCGATCCGGGCCACCTGCGCCTCGATGATGTCCTGGCTCGACCATGCCCGGTCGAACAGTTCTTGGTGCGACGGCCACGGATCCTCGTAGGCGCCATCGTCGTTGAGCACCCGCTTCGCGTGCTGCAGCGCCAGCGGAGCGAACCCCGCGATTTCCTTGGCCCACGCCTGTGCGTCGGAGACCGTGCCGATGCGGTTGGCCATTCCGGTCTGCAGGGCGGTCTCGGAGGTGAGTCGTTCGGCGGCCATCAGCATGCCGCGGGCACGACCCGCGCCCACCAGCGATGTGAGCCGACGAATGCTCCAGTTATCCAGCGCAATACCGTATTTCGCGACGGGGAATTGGAAGTACGCCTCGGGCGCGACGACCCGCAGATCGCAGATCATCGACAGGATGACACCGGCTCCGATGGCGGGCCCGTTGATGGCGCCGATCACGGGGATCGGGGCCTGGTCGATCGTGATGTTCAGCGCTCTGGCCTTGTCGGGGAGCTCATCGGCAACGCCCTGTCCGCCGGAGAGGTCGGCGCCCGAACTGAACACATGCCCCTGGCCGGTGAGGACGATCGCTCGCACGTCTTCGCCCACAGCCTTCTCGATGGCCTCGCGCAGGCCGTCGACCAGTTCGCTGTTGAGCGCATTGCGGCGCTCGGGGCGCTGCATCTCCAAGGTCAACACGTCGCCGTCGCGGCTCGCACCAATCATGGCTTCACCCTATCGACTCGCCGGATAACCTGACTCCGTGAGCCGGATCAGCGCAGCTGAGCTGCGGGACACAGTGCTAGACCCCGGCTCGTTCCTGAGCTGGGACGCGCCGCCGCTGGCGGTGGCCATGGGTACCGAGTACGCCGACGAACTGGCTGCCGCCCAGGCCGCCACCGGGCTCGATGAGGCCGTGCTCACCGGCGAGGGCACCGTCTTCGGCCGCCGGGTTGCCGTGGTCGCCTGCGAGTTCGATTTTCTGGCCGGGTCTATCGGCGTTGCGGCGGCCGAGCGGATCACCTTGGCCGTCGAACGGGCAACCGCCCAGCGCCTGCCGCTGCTGGCGTCGCCCGCGTCCGGTGGCACCCGGATGCAGGAGGGCACGGTCGCCTTCCTGCAGATGGTCAAGATCGCGGCCGCGGTCACGTTGCACAAACAGGCGCACCTGCCGTATCTGGTCTACCTGCGCCATCCGACGACCGGCGGGGTGTTCGCGTCGTGGGGGTCACTCGGGCACATCACCGTCGCCGAGCCGGGTGCCCTGATCGGCTTCCTCGGTCCTCGGGTCTACGAACAGCTCTATGGCGCACCGTTTCCCGCGGGTGTGCAGACCGCGGAAAACCTGCAGCGGCACGGGGTGATCGACGGGGTGGTACCGCTGGACGGGTTGCGCTGGACCCTGGACCGGGCACTGACGGTGGTCTGGGATTCGCCGTCCACGCCCGTCGCCACGCCCCCGGCAGTGGTCTCCGACGGATTCCCGGACGTACCTGCCTGGACCTCGGTCGAGACGTCCCGGCGGCCCGATCGGCCCGGTGTCGGATATCTGCTGCGACACGGCGCTACCGAGCGGGTGCTGCTCTCGGGGACCGGTCAGGGTGAAGCCGCGACAACACTGTTGGCGCTGGCCCGCTTCGGCGGCCAACCGGTGGTGGTGCTCGGCCAGCAGCGAGTTGTCGGCGGCACCGTCGGCCCCGCGGCGCTGCGCGAGGCCCGTCGCGGAATGGCACTGGCCGCCGGCCTGCAGCTGCCGCTGGTGTTGGTGATCGACACCGCTGGGCCCGCGCTATCGCAAGAAGCGGAAGAGGGCGGCCTGGCCGGTGAGATCGCGAACTGTCTGGCCGAGCTGGTCACGCTGGACACACCGACGGTGTCAGTGCTGATCGGCCAAGGCAGCGGCGGGCCCGCGCTGGCGATGGTGCCTGCCGACCGGGTGCTGGCCGCGCTGCACGGTTGGCTGGCGCCACTGCCACCGGAGGGCGCCAGCGCGATCGTCTTTCGCGATACCGCTCATGCGCCGGAACTGGCTGCGGCACAGGGAGTTCGGTCAGCGGACTTGTTGCGCGACGGAATCGTCGACGTGATCGTCGGCGAATACGACGACGCCGCCGACGAACCTCTGGAGTTCACCACCCGGCTCGCCACGGCGATCGCGGCCGAGGTGGCTGCGTTGCGGTTGCAGCCAGCCGAGGAACGATTGGCCGCCCGGTTGGCGCGCTATCGCCGGATCGGACTCTCGGTCAGGTAGCGCTGAATCGTCGGCCCGAGCCAGGAGATCACCTCGTCGCGGGTCAGATCGACGACCGGCGGTAGCCGCAACACCAACCGGCACAACGCCATTCCGAGCATCTGGGAGGCGATCAGGCCGGCCCGCCTGGGTGCGTCATCGGGGGCGATTGCCGCGACCGCCGGTCCTAGCTGAGCCCCGAAGATCTCGCGCATCCGTTGCGCTGCATCGGCATTGGTGGTGGCCGAACGCAACAACACGATCAGGGCATCGTCCTCTTCCCACCGGTCGAGGAAGTGGCCGACCAACACCTGACCCACTTCGTCGGCAGGCACCCCTGACATATCGGGAAACCGGAGATCGAATTCGGCGGCAGCGGCGAACAACCGGTCCTTGTTTCCGAAGTAACGCATCACCATCGACGGGTCGATATCGGCGGCCGTCGCGATGCTGCGGATCGTGGCGCCGGCATACCCTGCCGCGGCGAACTGTTCCCTGGCGGCGGCCAGGATCACCGCGGTGGTCTGCTCGGAGGTTCTTCGCACACCAAGACCCTATGCCAACAAGCGTAGGCCAACAAGTGTTGACTTTGTGCCGCGAGTGTTTCATCCTGGACTATGCCAACAAGTGTTGGCATAGCTGAAAGGCAGGAAAGATCATGTTCGATACCGATGTCCTGGTGGTAGGAGCCGGCCCGACCGGGCTCACACTGGCCGCGTCGTTGGCCGCTCGCCAGTTCGACGCGATGGTGATCGATGCGCAGCCCGAAGGGGCCAACACCTCGCGTGCCGCCGCGATCAATGCCCGCACGCTGGAGGTTCTCGACGATCTCGACGTTTCGCGCCGGCTGGTCAAGGCGGGCCTGCAATTGCCGGTCTTCAGCGTGCGAGATCATCAGCGTTCGCTGATCGATATCGACTTCCATACGCTGCCGACGACGTATCCGTACACACTTGCCCTACCCCAGTCGCAGACCGAGAGTTTGCTGCTGGAGCGCCTGACTGAACTGGGCGGGACGGTATCGCAGCCACGGACATTGACCTCGATCAGCCAGGACGAGGCCGGCGTGGTGGCCACTCTCGACGACGGCTCCGCGGTGCGGGCGCGGTTCGCGGTCGGTGCCGACGGGATGCGCAGTACTGTCCGCCACCAGGCGGGTATCGGCTTCAGCGGCAGCGAGTACGCGGAGTCGTTCATGCTGGCCGACGTCCGACTGGCGGGCGAAGCACCAGAGGATCGAGTGGTCCTGTTCTGGGCCCGCGCCGGCCTGACCGTGGTTGCGCCCATGCCCGACAACATCTTTCGCATCGTCGCGCCGATGACCGATGCCCCGGAGACGCCGACCATCGAACTGGTTCAACAATTGCTCGACGATCGTGGCTTCGGCGCCGGCCGGACGATAGTCACCGACCTGATCTGGGGATCGCGGTTCCGGATCCACCATCGGGTCGCCGACACCTACCGGGCTGGTCGGCTGTTGCTCGCCGGCGATGCCGCGCACGTGCACAGTCCAGCCGGCGGCCAAGGCATGAACCTTGGTATCCAGGACGCGGTCGTCCTGGCAGATGCGTTGGCGGGGTCGCTTACCGGGACCGATACCGAGCTGGATGCCTACGGGCCCGCCCGGCGCGCGATCGCCCAGCAGGTACTGGCGCTGACCGGACGCTTGACCAGGCTGGCAACAATTCCCGCGGCGATGCGCCCGGCCCGCAACGTGGCGATCGGCACGGCGGCGCACTCACCGGCCGTCCGCCGGGGGTTGGCGATGCGGTTATCGGGTCTGATTTACCGGTAGTCCGGCTGGGTGGTCACCTTCAGATACTGCTCAATGCCTATGCGCTCATAGTTTCGTCGTCGCTTGGACGGAAGCATCGGCAGCGCCGTCGCCGCGTCGATCAATTCGGGTTCGGTCACCTCGTAGGTTTCCCCCTTGGCCGATACCGTCGCCCGGCCCGCCGCGAGGACGTTCTTCAGCCAGTCCACCTGCGTGCCATAGGCCACCGGAATGATGAACCCGTCCGGCGTCGGGTCTGCCCCCACCGGCGTCGAGTACTCCTTGCCTGACTTTCTGCCGGTATGCCGGATGGCCGCCGAATATGAGATCTTTCGCCCGGCGAGCGCGCCCATGACCGGGTTCAGTAAGTACTTGTTGGACATACGAATAGCCCGCAGCATCGGAGCGGCCAGGTTCCCGGTGCAAGCGCCATACCGACGACAGTACGTGTCGGACGAGGCGACCAGTCGGTGAGTTATCCAGAGTTGCGACTTCATCCACAGGTAGGGGTTGTGGCGCCATATTTTGTCGCCGCTGTCTGGATAATAGAACACATGTTCGAAGTCGGTTCGTTGCCTGCGGTGTCGGCGGTGCTAGCCGTTGATGACACTGGGCTGATCGACGCCATTGGTGCCGCAGCCCGGTTAGAGGCCGCGACGATGGCACGACGGCTCGCTGCGATAGCCCAGTTGTATCACCGCCGGGCACGTCAGTACACCGACCGCGACCGGCTGGTCATCGATGTGCAGTCCTGTGTGGCCGCCGAAATCGCCGCCGCGCAACACATCAGCCGGGCCCGCGCCGGCTACCTGGTCGAGGAGGCCGTGTTCCTGACCGATCACCTGCCCACCCTGGCCGCGGTGTTCGCCGACGGCCGGGTCGATTACCGGATGATCGCCGCGGTGGTATCACGCACCACCCTGGTCAAAGGCGATGACGATATCGCTCGCGTCGATGCCATGCTCGCCGCCCGCCTACCGGGCTGGAGTCGGCTGTCACGCAAGAAACTCGCCGAGAAAATCGACTGGTGCGTCACCGAGGTCGATCTGCTGGCCAAAAAAGACACCCGCACCCGCGATGAGGACCGCTACATCACCATCGGCCCCGACCCCGGCGGCACCGCTCAAATCTGCGGCACCCTGCGCGCCCCCGACGCCATCGCATTGGACACCCGCCTCTCGCAACTGGCCGACACCGTCTGCCCCCACGACCCGCGAACCAAAGACCAACGCCGCGCCGATGCCACCGGCGCCCTCGCCGCCGGCGCCCAACGCCTAACGTGTCTGTGCGGGCGCAACGACTGCCCCGTTGGCAGCGGTGCACCCCCAACACCCAGCAATGTGCTGGTACAGGTCATCGCCGAGCACGCCACCCTCACCGGTGACTCCGACACTGCTGGGTATGTCCCCGGATACGGGCCCATCCCCGCCGAGGCAGTCCGCAATATTGCCGCCGGGGCCAAGAAACGCACAATCCACCACCCCGGTGATGCCCCGGCCGAACCCTACTACCGGCCCTCGACCGCCCTGGCCCAGTTCATCCGGCTGCGTGATCTGACCTGCCGATTCCCCTACTGCGACGTGCCCGCGAGGTTCTGCGATATCGACCACACCGTGCCCTGGCCCCACGGGCCCACCCACGCCTCGAACCTCAAATGCCTCTGCCGCGGTGACCATCTGATCAAAACGTTCTACAACGGCCCCGACGGCTGGCAAGACCGCCAACACCCCGACGGCACAGTGGAATGGACCTCCCCGACCGGACACATCTGGACCACCACCCCCGGCGGCGCCCTGTTCTTCCCACAACTCGCCGCACCCACCGGGACACTCGTACTGCCTTCAGAGGTGCCACGACCACCAAACGGCACCCTGAAGATGCCCGTACGCGACCGCACCCGCGCCGAAGACAAACGCCAACACATCAACAACCAACGCGCCCGAAACCACAAACGCCTCTACACCAACGTCGAACCCCCACCCTTCTAAAGGCAAGGGGCGCAGGCTATTTGAGGTAGGGATCGAGCAACGAGTCCCAGGCGTGGCTCATCTTGTCGTATTCCTCTTCGCAACCGTCGGCCCTGTCCTCGGGGAGCTGATCACCGCCAACCAGATCGGCGTTGGCATCGGGATCGGAACCGTAGACCCAGCATTCGAGGTTGTACATGCGCGTCTTGTTCGGGGAATGGGTGTCGGCGAGTGCGTCGTCATCGACCTCACCGCGCTCGGCATAGCCTTGGAATTCGCGGGCGAAGTCTTTCACCGCCTGCACGTTGTCCGGGTCGGCCTTCCCGTCTGGACCGGGTGTCAACAGGATGTAGGCGGCCAGCTGATCGGCGACATCCTCCTCGCGACCAGTCGCGGGCAGGTCATAAATGCTGATCACCATGTGGCCGGTCTCGTGATAAAACGTGGCGACTTCGGCATTGATCGCCGAGGCCCGGGGGTCAGAATCACCGGCCTTGGTGTAGATGTCCAACCCGTCGGCGGCGTCCTCGTAGCAGATGGTCATCGTGTTGTCGTTGGGGTCCCACCAGGCATTGGCGGTATCGCACTGTTTACCGATCAGCGGAATATCGAACGGCAATTTCAGCGACTCGTTGATGCTGTCGGCCAGGTCCTCAAGTAAGTGCGCCGGCTGGATGAGGTCGCGGCCGGTGACAGCTTCCGGCGTGGTGGCGTCCTCGTAGGTGGGCACCATCTTGCCCGGCCAATCGTCATCCTCGGCGTCGGGCGTGCCGTTGTCATTCACGTCGGTGTTGGTCGGCGCCGCCTGCGCTGTCGATGCGCTCACCGATGCTTCGGGTAAATCCTGCGGCTGCGTTTTTTCTCCGCGACTGCATCCGCTGACCAGCAATATCAACGCCACGAGGGCGACACTCGTGCGCGCGCAGACTCTCACAGGTTCAGACAATAACGCTGCGGGCGCGATCGCGGGCATGGTGATACAGCACCGCGGTCGCAACCGCGACCTCCACCGTCGAGATCGCAATGGCCGCCATCATCAGCGACGACGGCTCGGGCACCACAACACCGGACGTCAGTGGGGCGCCATGTTGGTGCGCAGGCATCGAGCAATGCACCACGATCATGCCCAGATTCATCACGGCGACCAGTCCCCAGGCCCGCACTGAACTTCCGATCCACAGGTCGCGCGCGCAGTAGAGACACGTCGCCATCATCGCCAGGACGACCACAGCGGTCACCGGGTTACCCGCGTGCCCGACCATCACCCCGTGCAGCAGCGCCGAGCAGGCCGCCAGCCCCGCACACGCCCGCCGCCCGAAGACGGCGGACGTGTGGGAGACGGACAGCATTGGTCAACTCTCGCAGCAGTGTGACTTTGGTGCCACCGGAACGTTCAACGCGGGGTTGCGATCGAAAAAGCCGACCGGCTTCAGCTTGAACCCGGCGTAGTCCACCGGCATCACCGGCCAGTCCTCCGGCCGCGGGAAGTGCGTCAACCCAAAGGTATGCCACACCACGATGTCGGCACCGTCGATATCGCGATCCTGCGCGACGAATGACGGCAACCCGCCATCGCCCGGATGCTGGTTCACGAACTGGCCGGCCGGATAGCGCTCCGCCGGGTCGTACTGGGTGACCCACAGATGCTTGGTGGCGAACGCGGCGCGCTTGGCGATCGAACTGGACGGATCGGCCAACAACACCGGCTGCCCCTCCGGATGCAACGCGTACCCGACGTTCTGTCCCAACCGATTCTGCTTCGTCGGGTTGGTGATGTGCCAGACCCTGGCCTTGAGATTGTCGGCGGTGCGCATCCCCTCCGATTCACGGGTCAACCGGGTCTTCTGCGGTCGGAAAGCATTGCCCCACGGGTTCTCTGGACCCATCGGCACGGCCACGGCATCGACCTCTTCGACGACGTTGACCTCACCGTCGACTGCCATATCCAGTCGCGCCGAGAACATGTGCTGATGGAACGGGGCACCGAGGCCGGGCGCCATCTCGGTGGAGTAACCGTCGGGTCCCCGGTACGCCGAGGCGAACACGATCCCGGTGGCCTTGGCTTCGAGTTCGATGGTGCCGTCGAGGTACAGGTACCAGTAGAAGCCGTAGTCGTAGTTACCGATGGTCAAGAAGAACGAGATGACCAGGCGCCGCGAGCGCCGGGTCTCGGCCATCCCGTTGAACATATCGGTGTGCTTCCACAACACGCCGTAATCCTCTTCGTGCAAACAGATTGCGTTCTTCATCACCTTCGGCTGGCCGTCCTCGTCGGCGATGGTGACGTCGAAATACGTGATCTCACCGAGGCAGTCGCAGCCCAGCTCCAACGAGTTGGTGTAGCGGCCGAACAAGTACTCACCCTGGTCGAAATAGTTCTGCCAGTAGCGCACCGGCGACGGGTCGGCGTAGGGCACCACCATCTCGGCGATCGACGCCCGGTAGACCACCGGTCGGCCGTCGACGGCCAGCTGATGCAGTGTCAGACCTTCACGGACATCGAAGCCGAAACGGAAAGACCAATCAGCCCAAGTGATCTGGTTACCGTCGACAGTGAAGCTGGCGCCTTCGGGCTGGGTGATCTCGATGGGCTTCAAGTCGGTGCGCACAGGTACCGCATGCGGTGCAGCGTCCCATTCGCCGCGCTCGGTGGGCAACGGCAGGGTGATCTCGTCGATGACCTTGACCACTGTGCGGGCTGTGAGGTCCACATACGCCACGACACCGTCGATCGGGTGCGCCCACGGCAGGTCGGCTTCGTCGTACTGGTAGAACGCCAGGACACGAACGATGCGCCTGCCGACTTCATCCTCGTGACCAAATACCCCGGCCGACAACGGAACTGCACGCACATCGGTGGGATTGATTTCGCGCTTACGCATCGCTTCGAGCCACTCGGGGCACTCCAGCAGGAATGCTTCGATATCTTCGAATTCCTGATCGAGGATGGGCACGTGGCCGTCCGCCTCGGAATCGATGGTGACCTGGCTGACGATGCGGTTGGCGGTGACCGATACCACCAAATCGGTCCCCTGCCCGGTTGCCCGGTCCAACAACAGGACCCGGGCACACCGGTCGATCGGATCACCGGGTCTGAAGTCCAGCACGGTCTTCTTGTGCGGCTCGTCGAGTGCGACGAAGACGAATCGGACGCTCTCGCCCAACAGTCCGTTCTCATCGATGATTCTGCGCGCCGACCGGATTTCGTCCGCGTTCAGTGGGGTGAGTGGATGATCCGGTGCGGGGGAACCGGTACGGTCAGCGGTTTCAATGGTGGCAGTACTCATCGGGCAATCTCCTTGTCAGAGTTGGAATCGTGGTGACCGGCGTGGGGGCGCAGGACCGCAACGGCGGCCCCGCCGAGGAAGGCGCCGACGAGAAGCACGCCGATGATGGCGGCGAGCGTGTCGGATCCGCCGACCAGCAGTGGCAGGTTGATGGCGGTCATCACCGTCAGCACCGCCAGCCCGATGAAGCCAAGGCTGGGCGCGATCAGGGTGTGCCACACCCTGGTGTCGAATTTGGTCCGGCGGAAGTACACGACGACCGCCGCCGACGTCAGTGTCATCAGGACGACGATGCCTACCGATGCCGCCCCGACGAACCAGGTGAACACCTGCAGGACCGGGTCCAAACCGGCCAGCACGCAGGCGATGACCACGACCAGCGCCGAGATGTTCTGCACTATCGAAGCGATGTGCGGGGACGCATGACGCACGTGAGAGCGACCGCACCACTCCGGCAGCGCCCTGGTGTTGCCGAGCGCGAAGATGTAGCGGGTCAACACATTGTGGAAGGACAGCAGTGCCGCGAAAAGGCTTGTGATGAGGAAGATCTGGACCAGATCTCCGGCGACGGAGCCGACGTAGCGGGTGGCCGTCTCAGTCAGCATCGTCGCCGGGCTGTCGGTCGCCATCGCGACTGAACCGTCGTCACCCCACGCACTGACCATGGCCCAGCTGCTCAGCGCGTAGAAGCCGCCGATCAGCAACAACGCGATATACGTGGCGCGGGGAATGGTGCGGGCGGGGTCGCGCGCTTCGTCGCGGAACACCGCGGTGGCCTCGAAGCCGATATACCCGGCCAACGCGAAGATCAGCGCGATACCTGGGGCACCGGAGAAGAACTCGCCGGGATGCAGCGCCGCACTGGACAAGCCTGCCTCACCGCCACCTTGGCCGATCACCGCAATGTTGATCACCATCACGATGCCGACCTCGCAGATCAGCAGAACACCGAGCACCTTGCCGGACAGTTCGATATGCCGGTAGCCCAGCGTGGCCACCACCGCCATCATCACCAGCGCATAGAGGTACCAGGGCACCGCGGGACCGCCGTGCGAGGTGACCAGGTCGCCGATGGTGGCGCCGATGTACCCGTACACGCCGACCTGTACGGCGGTGTAGGACAGCAGCGCCAGGAAGGCCGACCCGAGGCCGGCGTGCCGCCCGAAGCCGTGCGCGATGTAGGTATAGAAGGCGCCGGCACCGCGAATGTGGCGCGCCATCGTGGTGAAACCGACCGCGAACAGCAGCAGCACCGCGGTGCACACCACGTACGAGGCTGGGAACGCGGCGCCGTTGCCAGCAGCGATCCCGATCGGGAAGGTGCCTGCGACGACGGTGAGCGGAGCGGCCGCGGCGACGACCATGAAGACGATCGCGGTGGGGCCGAGCTTCCCCGCCAGTGTGTGGGTTCTCTGCCCGGCGGTCATCGCCCCGGGCAGTAGCGCATCAGTTGTCATGACATTTTCTTTCATCGAAGTCGGATAGTCGAATGAGAATGGACCTGGCATGAATTCCCATTTGAAGCCATGTGCGCCTACAAGGCGATATTGACGGCCTTTGTCTGGGTATATTCGGCGATCGCACCCTCGCCGAGTTCGCGGCCCCAGCCGGACTGTTTATAGCCGCCGAATGGGAGTGCGGTGTCGAATGCGTTATGGCAGTTGACCCACACGGTGCCCGCCTTGATCTGCGCGGCCATCTCGTGCGCTGTGGACACGTCGCGGGTCCAGACGCTGGCCGCCAGGCCGTACGGGGTGTCATTGGCTTGTTCTCGTAGGGAGGTTCGGTGCCCCGGTTCGCGGCTGAAGGGGACCGCCACCGCAACGGGACCGAAGATCTCCTCCTGGTAGACGCTGAAATCGCGCTCGACGTCCACCAACAACGTCGGCTCGACATAGAAGCCGGTGTCGCCGTGTCGTCCGCCGCCGGCCAGCGCGCGGGCGCCCTGCTCGATTCCGGCGTCCAGATAGCCGGTGACCTTGGTGAACTGCTCACGGGAGACCAGCGGGCCGATGTCGTTGGTCGGGTCGAGCCCCGGCCCGATCTTCTGGGCGCGGGCGAATTCGGCCACCCCCTGGGTGAACTCGTCGAAGATGCTGTCCTCGACCAGCAGTCGGGTTCCGGCGGTGCAGGTCTGGCCGTGGTTGAACAGGAACCCGCCGGCAGCACCCGGAATTGCCGCCTCAAGATCGGCGTCGGCGAAAATCACCTGCGGGCTCTTCCCGCCGAGTTCCAGCGATACCTTTTTGAGGTTTCCCGACGCCGCGTTGACGATCTTGCGGCCGACCTCGGTCGACCCGGTGAACGCGACCTTGTCCACATCCGGGTGGGCCGACAGCGCCGCGCCGACGTCGCCGAAACCGGTCAGCACGTTGACCACCCCGTCGGGCACACCGGCTTCGGCGATCACCTCGGCGAGCAGCAACGCGGTCAGCGGCGTCTGCTCGGCCGGTTTGAGGATGACGGTGTTACCGCAGGCCAGGGCGGGTGCCACCTTGAACGCCGCCATCACCAGCGGGAAGTTCCACGGCACGATCTGGGCGCAGACGCCGACCGGCTCGCGCAGCGTGAAGGCGTGGAAGCGGCCACCGGGGGCCCACGGCACCGACACCGGGATGGTCCTGCCCTCGATCTTGGTGGCCCAGCCGGCGTAGTAATAGAAAATCTCGGCCGCCCATGTGACATCCACCGCCTGTGCGACGGCCACCGATTTGCCGTTGTCGATGGTCTCCAACTGCGCGAACATCTCAGCGCGGGCGGTGATGCCCTCCCCGATCCGCCAGATCATCCGCTGCCGTTCGGCCGGCGTCATGCTGGGCCACGGTCCGTCGTCAAAGGCCCGACGTGCCGCCTGTACGGCCCGGTCGACATCCGCGGTGTCGCTGCGCGGAATCGTGGTGATGACCTGTTCGGTGGCCGGATCCACGGTGTCGAAACGACGGCCGGAGAGCGCGTCGACCCATTGCCCGTCGACATACATCTGCTTCGGTCGCGAGATGAAATCGATGACCCGCGGATCCAGATCTATCTTGGCACTGGTGAGAGTTGGCATAATTGGAGAAATTACGCCCGGATGTGGTGTGCGTCACCAGGTAATTCGAATGGGTATTTCCGCGCCCGCTTTTCTCATTTGACGACACCACGCGGTTCTCACTTCGAACCTGCAGTTATGGCCGCAACGGACACCATGCACACAGTCGATTCTCATTTGAGATTCTTCAAGATTTACACGCCGAAAGTACTCGATACGACCGTCGATGGGCTACCTTGCGACGAATGGGCGGCAGACGGGCCATGAGAAGCAGCTCGCCCGTATCGGGCCTGCAGCGGGGTCAGCTGTCTTTCTTCCAGGTGCTCGGACAGTCCGTATCGGCAGTCGCCCCCTCGGCGGTGATGGTCACCCTGCCCGCACTGGTGATCCCGGCCGCGGGCCGCTGGTCGCTGGCGGCCTTCATCGTCACCGCGCTGTTGATGTCAGCGGTCGGCTACTGCGTCAGCCAGTTCGCCACCAGGATGGTCGCCGTCAGCGGCCTCTACAGCTATACCGTCAAAGGCCTCGGTCCGCTGCCGGGGATCGCAGCCGGCTGGTCGGTGGTCATCGGTTACGCGGCCGCAGCGATGGCCAGCACCCTTGGCGCCGCAAGCTATCTCACCGCCCTACTGGGCCGGGTCGGCGTGCCGGACGGGCCGGTGACGATCGCGGTCCTGGCCGTCGCCGTCGGAGCGGTCGCGTGGGCGCTGATGGTTCGCGGCATCCGGCTCTCGGCCAAAATCTCGCTGACGGTCGAGGTGTTCGCCATCGTCGTCGCCGCGGTGGTGTTGGTGATCGCGTTCACCTCGTCGGTCACCGGCGGCCACGATCCACCGAAACCGGCAGTTGCCGAGACACATTCGGCTTTCGGTTTCGCCCTGCTACTGGCCATCGTGTCCTACGTCGGGTTCGAGAGCGCCGGAACGGTGGCACGCGAGGCCCGCAACCCGTTCGTCACCGTGCCCAGGGCGATCAGGTGGACCCCCGTCGCACTCGGCGTGCTGTACACCTTCGCCGCCGCAATGCAGTTGGGCGGAACCGTCCGTGCCGGACTCGGTTCCGTGCCCATCGTGTTGGCGCTACCCGCCTCGGCGGGCGCCGGGTCGACCGCGTTGTCGATCGTGATGGAACTCGGTATCACCGCGTCGTGGTTCGCCTGTGTGATCGGATCGACCACCGCGCTATCGCGGACGTTGTTCGCGATGGGCCGCGAAGGTGTGGTCTCGCGGCGGATGGGCCTGGCCCACCCGTCCTACCGCACCCCACATATCGCGCTCTGTGTGGCCATGCCGGTGATCGTGGGCGTACCGGTGGCCTACCTGTTCATCGCAGGCTCCAGCCGCGACGTACTGGTGGGCCTGCTCGCAATATCCGCGCACGGCTATATCGGCGCCTACCTGTTGGTCTGCCTCGCCACACCGGCGTTCCTGCACCGGATCGGCGAATTGACCCGCACCCCACTGTGTGTCGGTGTGATCACCGCCGTACTGATGATCACCGTCATCGTGTGGGCGGCGTTGACAGTGGACTCCCCGGTGTGGATCGCGACGGCCTGCTACGGCGGGCTCCTGGCTGCGGGCTTTGTGCTGTTCGCCGTGCGCAAGCGGGTGGTGCCCGGCCTGTCCGAGCGGGTGGGCGTTTTCGACGAGACCGTCGCCTCGGATGTCTTCGCCGACTACAACCCATGGGAGGTGCGGCGATGAGCCCCGCCGACGGCTCCCTGTCGGGGCGTCAGCCCAAGGCCGTCCAGAGCGCGCTGCGGGTGCTGGAGGAAGTGGCCCGCGCGGGCGTCGGGGTGACCGCCAAAGAAATCGCGGATCACCTCAACATGCCGTCGGCGACCACCTATCGCCTGCTCAATCTGCTGGTGGCGGACGGCTATATCGTCCGGCTGCCTGACCTTTCGGGCTTTTCCCTCGGCCGACGGATGGGATTGTTGATCGACGCCGCGGTGACGCCGACGGTGTGCACCGCCGCCCGCGACGTGCTCGCGGAACTGCGACTCTCGGTCAGGTTCGGGGTGCACCTGTTCTACTTCACCAACACCGCGATCCGGACCGCCGATGCCGATGCCGAGTTCCCGCCGCCCGCCGACGACGCCGTCCTGAACCGCAACCTGCACGCATGCGCGGTAGGAAAGCTGCTGCTGGCCGAGAAAAGAGATATCGACGCGTTACTGACAGCGCCACTCGCAGCGCTCACCGACCAGACGGTCACCTCGAAAGCCACCCTGGCCGATCACCTCGACGCGATCCGGGATCAGGGCGTCGCCGCCCAGACCGGTGAATTACGCGACGGCACAGCGTGTGTGGCGGTACCGGTCCGGGCCCCCGCCGGCGCGTTGGTCGCCGCGCTGGCGATGTCGGGCCGGGCCGATCAGCACGAGCTGCTGCAGCGGCAGGTACACACCCTGGTCGAGTGTGCGGCCAGGCTCAGTCCGCTACTGGCCTGAGCTGTCCAGCTCGAGAATGCGGACCGTCTCCGCGCGCATCTCAACCTTGCGGATCTTGCCCGTCACCGTCATCGGGAACTCCTCGACGATGAGCACGTAGCGGGGGATCTTGTAGTGCGCCAGCTTCCCGCCGGCGAAGGCGCGCACCGCCGCGGCGTCCAGCGCCGCCGCACCCGCGCGCAGCCGGATCCAGGCGCAGATCTCCTCGCCGTATTTGGAATCGGGAACCCCGATCACCTGGGCGTCGTCGACATCGGGATGGGTGTAGAGGAACTCTTCGATCTCCCGCGGGTAGACGTTCTCACCACCGCGGATCACCATATCCTTGATCCGGCCGACGATATTGCAGTAGCCGTCCTCGCGCATCACGGCCAGGTCGCCGGTATGCATCCAGCCCTCGGAATCGATTGCCTCTGAAGTTCTTTCATGATCGTTCCAGTAGCCGAGCATCACCGAGTAGCCGCGCGTGCAGAACTCCCCCGGCTGGCCGCGTTGCACCATCTCACCGGTGGCGGGGTCGATGATCTTGACCTCCACGTGCGGATGGGCGCGGCCGATCGACGAGGTGCGCCGCTCCTCGTCATCGTCGATGAGGGTCTGGCACGACACAGGTGACGTCTCCGTCATGCCGTAGGCGATCGCGACCTCGGTCATGTGCATATCGTTGACGCAGCGCTTCATCACCTCGACCGGGCAGACCGCACCCGCCATGATCCCGGTGCGCAACGACGACAGGTCCCGCTCGGCGAACCCGGGATGGCCCAGCATGGCGATGAACATCGTCGGCACGCCGTAGACCCCGGTGCACCGTTCGGCTTCGATGGCCGCCAGCGTCGCCCCGGGATCGAACCCGGGTGCCGGGATCACCATGGTCGCACCATGTGTGGTGCAGCCGAGGTTGCCCATCACCATGCCGAAGCAGTGATAGAACGGCACCGGAATGCACAACCGGTCGGTCGGACCCAGGTTGATCAGACCGGTGACGAAATAGCCGTTGTTGAGGATATTGCGATGCGACAGCGTCGCACCTTTAGGGAATCCGGTTGTCCCCGAGGTGTATTGGATGTTGATCGGGTCACTGTTGGTCAACGCGGACATCCGGTCCCGCAGCTGCGCAACACTGACCGCGTCGGCACCTGCGCGCAGTCGCTCCCAGTCGTCGGTACCGAAGAACACCACCTCCGACAACTCCAGCGCGTCGGGCTGCACTTCCGCCACCATGCTGCGGTAGTCGGAGGTCTTGAATGCGGTCGCCGCGAGCAGGGTGCGCACCCCGGACTGCTCCAGTACGTAGGCCAATTCATGGGTCCGGTAGGCGGGATTGATCGTGACCAGGATGGCGCCGACCTTGGCCGTCGCGTACTGGACGATGGTCCACTCCGGGCAGTTCGGCGCCCAGATGCCGACCCGGTCACCCCGCTGGATCCCAAGGGCCATCAAACCCCTTGCGATCAGGTCGATTTCGCCGTTCAACTCGGCATAGGTCCAGCGCCGAGCGGAGGCCACATCGACCAGTGCCTCGACATCGGGGTGCCGCGCCGCGGTCGCCTCGAAGTTCGCGCCGATGGTCTCCTCGAGGATCGGGATATCGGTCGGGCCTGCGTCGTAAGACTCCATGATCAATCCACCAGATCTTCGTAGCGGTGTTCGGTGTCGATCGGGGTGCCGTCGCGGTGCGCGTCCTCTTCGCGCCTGCGCAACTCGACGCGGCGGATCTTGCCCGAGATGGTCTTGGGCAGTTCGAAGAACTCGATGCGACGCACCTTCAGATACGGCGCCAGATGATCCCTGGCGTGTTCGAGGATCGACTTCGCCGTCTCGGCACCGGCCTCCCAGCCCTCGGCCAGGGCGATATAGGCCTTGGGCACAGCGAGTTTGGTGTGATGGGGTTGCGGTACCACCGCGGCCTCGACGACAGCCGGATGCTCGATCAGGACGCTCTCCAGCTCGAACGGCGACACTTTGTAATCCGACGATTTGAACACGTCGTCGGTGCGGCCGATGAAGGTGATGTAGCCGTCGCTGTCACGGCTGGCGACGTCGCCGGTGTGGTAGTAACCGCCGGCCATCACAGCCTCATTGCGCTGCGGGTCGCCGAGATAGCCGGTCATCAAATTCAGGGGGTGCGCGCTCAGATCCAGACAGATCTCACCCTCGTCGGCCAACGCACCGGACAACGGGTCGACCAGCACCACGGGCACCCCGGGCATCGGTCGGCCCATCGACCCGGCCTTCACGGGTTGGCCCGGCGTATTGCCGACCGACAGGGTGGTCTCGGTCTGCCCGAAACCGTCGCGGATGGTCAGACCCCAGGCCCGCTCGACCTGGGCGATGACATCGGGGTTCAGTGGTTCCCCGGCACCCAGAATTTCGCGCAGCGCCTCAGGCCGCGAACCGAGATCTGACTGGATCAGCATCCGCCACACCGTCGGCGGCGCACAGAACGTGGCCACCCCGGCCCGGCGGATCTGGTGCAGCAGCGCGGATGCGTCAAAGCGTGCGTAGTTGTAGACGAAGATCGTCGCCTCGGCGATCCACGGCGCAAAAAAGCAACTCCAGGCGTGTTTGGCCCACCCGGGCGAGCTGATCGCGAGGTGGATATCGCCCGGGCGCACCCCGATCCACGCCATCGTCGTCATATGCCCGACGGGATAGCTGATCTGGGTGTGTTCGACAAGCTTGGGCTTGCTGGTGGTGCCCGAGGTGAAGTAGACCAGCAGCGGATCGTCCACGGTCGTGGTCGCCGCCGGGACGCTGGGGGTCACCGCATAGACGTCGGAATAGCTGTGCCAACCGGCCACCGGTTGACCGACCACGATGCGGCCGTAGTCACCGGCAACGTCGTCGAACTTGGCGGTGTCGGCGGTGTTGGCGATCACGAACCGGGCCCCACCTCTGCCAATGCGGTCGGCGAGGTCGGCGGGGCCAAGTGCGCTGGTGGTCGGCATGATGACCGCCCCGAGCTTGGCGATGCCCAGCATCGCCTCCCACAGCTCGACCTGATTGCCCAGCATCAAGATGACCCGGTCGCCCTTGGTGACACCGAGCTGGTCGAGCCAGGTCGCCACCCGGTCGGAGCGCTCCGCCATCTCGGCGAATGACACCTTCTGCTCGGAACCGTCCTGCTCGACGATCCACAACGCGGTGCGGTCGTTATCTAGGGCGATGACGTCGAACCAGTCGGTCGCCCAGTTGAACGCGCCGGTCAGCTGCGGCCAGGAGAACTCCTCGATCGCCTTGTCATAATCGCTGATCAGGGCGACCAGCTGATCACGGGCGCTGCGGTACAGATCGGTGTTGGTACCCATGACAGATAGGATCTACGTCACACTCGCCTGTCCGCTACCCCCGAAAGAGGGGAACCTGTGCAATCGCTGTTAAGACCCCGCGACTCCGACGCAGTCCGCGCCGAGCTGCGCCGGGTGGCCGCCGAGGCCGGGGTTCCGGTGCTGTTCGGCGGCGAAGTGCACGGCGACACCTTGCTGCTCAGCGAATTCCTTGGCACCCGGACGTCCACGCTGCGCGGTCTGGCGGTCCGGTCCAGCTCAGGTCTTGGTGGCGCCAGCATGGTCGCTGGCCGGCCGATGTCGGTGACGGACTACCGCAGCGCGTCGAGCATCACCCACGATTACGACGCCCCAGTGCTGTCGGAGGGCATCCGGTCGATCCTCGCGGTCCCTGTCGTGGTGGACGGCGCCGCCAGGGCAATGCTCTACGGCGCCTACCGGGTGGGCGCCCCGATCGGCGACCGGACCGCCAACCTGATGGTGGCCTCCGCGCGCCGGTTGAGCATGGAATTCACCGTGCGCGACGAGGTCGACCGCCGACTTCGGCTGCGCGAGTCGCAGCTCGCCGGTTCCGGCGATGCCGCTTCAACAAACACGGTGGCGGCGCCGGAGGATATCCGGGCGGTCCATGCCGAACTGCGCAGACTGGCCGCCGACAGTTCGGTCGCGTCCGGTACCGGCGCCCAGCTGCGACGCCTGGCCGATCGGCTGATCGGTGCGCTCGACACCGGTCCCGCCGAGAACGCACCGTTGACCTCGCGCGAACTCGACGTGCTGACCCAGGTGGCCATGGGCTGCACGAATAGTGAAGCTGCTCAACGCCTTTCCCTCAAATCGGAGACGGTGAAGAGCTATCTGCGCAGCGCCGCGGCCAAACTGGGCACCAGCACCCGATACGAATCGGTCTCGCGGGCCCGTCGGTCCGGGTTGATTCCCTAGGTTTCGACCGGCGCGACCCGGCCCGCAAAGCTGACAGCTTCGATCCCGTGATCGCGCGAATCTGCCTCGGCCCTGGCGATTTCGGCATCGAGGTCGAGAGAACGCGCCATCACGACGTACGCCAGCGCCGAGGCGAGCAGTCCGATGAACAACGCGATGTCCACACCGCCCATCGCCGCTGCGATCGGACCGGTGAACCAGACCGTCACGACGAACGGGATCATCGCGACGATGCCGATGAGGTAGGCGGCCAGTCCCCGCCAACCCCAGGTGCCGTAGACGCCACCCTTGGGCACGAAGATCTCCCTGACCGCATAGTGCCCACGCCGGACAAAGTAGTAGTCGACGAGGTTGACCGAAGTCCACGGCACCAGCAGGTAGAGCAGCACCACCAGGAAACTGCCGAAGTTGGTGAGGAACTCACCGCTCGACAGGATCGCGCCGAGCAGACCGGACGCGGCGATCACGCTGCAGGCGATCACCCGCAACCGGCGCGTGGGGCGCACAGCCCGGAACGAATCGAGCATGGTGATCAACTCAAGCGATGCGGCGTAGATGTTGACGGTGATCACCGTGATCAGACCCGGTAATGCGGCCACCAGCAGCCACTTGCCCGAACCGGGTAGGAACCCGTTCGCGGCCTGATTGACGGCGTCGAGCGGTGACGTGTCCGCGAACAGCGCGGCGACCAGGGCACCCAGCGCCATCAGCCACGCTGCACCGACGAAAACGCCGGCGTAGGTGAACCACAACGCCTTTCGCGGACTGGTCTGCGGGGGCAGGTAACGGGAGTAGTCCGATACGTATGGCGCCCAGCCCAGTGCATAGGCTGCCGCAGCACCGAATTGCACCAGGAACGCCGACCAGGTGAACCCACCGAATCCCAGCTGGCCATCGGGGATCTCCGACCAGATCAGGGCGGCGACAGTGAACACGCCGAACGTCGCCAGGAAGACCCACGTCAGCCAGGTCTGGAACCGGTGGATCCAGTGATAGCCGAAGATGGCCAGTGCCAAGGCAAGTGCGGTGATCACCACGAACCAGAGGTCGCGATAGTCAGCGCCAGTGGTCAAGGTCATCACGTCCGCGGCCAGGATCTGGTTGAAGACGTTGAAGCCGACGATGCTGAACACGACCACCGCGCAGATCACCACCACGCCGCGGTAGCCGAACTGGGCGCGCGACTGGATCATCTGTGGCAGGCCGAGTTGGGGGCCCTGCGCGGAGTGGAATGCGGTGAAGACCGTGCCGACAGCGACGCCTGTGACGATCGCGAGCAGCGAGGTCAACAGCGATGCGCCCAGCGCCGCGCCGACCATGCCGGTGGCCAGGGTGGTCAGATTTGCGTTCGACATGAACCACAGCGGGAACAGGGTCGACGGTTTTCCTCGACGTTCGTCAAGCGGGATCCAGTCGATGGACTTCGACTCGATCGCGGGCGTATCAGACATCAATTCCTCGCTTGGCTGCCTCGATGCGGATGGTGGCGGTGGCCCCATGCGCGGCCAACCCTTCGAACTCGGAAATCCGCTCCACCGCGGGCGCCAGGGCGTCAGTCCCCTCGCGTTCGGCGCGCTGATAGGTCAACGGTTTGAGGAACCGCCCCACCGACAGTCCGGAATTGTAGCGAGCCGTCTTACCAGTCGGCAGAACGTGATTGGGGCCGGCGATACCTTTGTCGGAGTAGGCGACGGTGCTCCACCTGCCCAGAAACAGTGAACCGTAATTGCGCAGTTCCTTGCGGAAGTAATCGTCGTCGGCCGTCTGCACCTCGAGGTGCTCCGGGCCGAGCACGTCGGCGATCGCGGCGGCCTGGGCGGCGTCGGTGGCGACGATGACGGAACCGAAATCACGCCATGCCGGGCCGGCGATCTCTCGCGTGGCCAACGTCTGCAGTTGGCGATCGATGGCCTCGATGACGTTGCGTCCCAGGGTTCCCGATGTGGTGATCAGGGCAGCAGGTGAGTTCGGTCCATGCTCGGCCTGGCCGAGCAGGTCGGCGGCGACCCACTCCGGGTCGGCGGTCTCATCGGCCAGCACGGCCACCTCGGACGGTCCGGCGAGCAGGTCGATACCGACCCGGCCGAACAGTTGACGCTTGGCTTCGGTGACGAAAGCGTTGCCCGCGCCGACGATCATATCGACGGGCGCCTCGTCGAGCAGCCCGAATGCCATGGCGCCCAAGGCCTGTACGCCACCGATCGCGAATACCCGGTCGGCACCAGACAGGTACGCACCGTAGAGCACGGCCGCGTGCGCACCGTGTTCACCCGACGGCGGCGTGCACGCGATGACCGTTGGCACCCCGGCCGCCTTGGCCACCCCGACGGTCATGAATGCGCTGGCCAAAAGTGGGAACCGACCCGCGGGCAGGTACGCACCGACGCGGGACACCGGGATGTACTGCACACCGCCTGCCACTCCTGGGGCGAGTTCGATCTCGAAGTCGGTCAGTCGCTCACGCTGGGCGACGGCGAATCGGTTGGTCCGCTCGTAGCCGAGCTCAAGGGCGACACGTACGTCTGCAGGCAATGCGTCGCCGCTGCGGCGCAACTCGGCGGCGGACACTTCCAACTCGCCGTCCCACCCGTCGAGCTCACGCGCGTAGGCGCGGACCGCGTCGAGGCCGTCGCGCTCGATGGTCTGCAGCATCTCAGAGACGCGTTCGACGACCTTGGGGTCGCGTTGTGCGGGTGGGCCATCAACGGCGGGACGCTTCAACCAGGTGAAGGCGCCGAGGGCGCGGGCTTCTTGTGCGGTGATCTGCATGAGCGCGACGCTAGGCGGATTTTGGCCACAGGACTAGAGGGGCGAATCCTCAAACAACCACAGGACAAACTTATACCTGCTGGCGGGCGACCCGCGGCAGCGGCGCAGGCTCACCCGGCGGGCCAGGTTCGACCACCCCGAGCTCCCGGATGGTGTCTTCGGCGAGCCGGGCGAACTCGCGAGTGGCATTCGACAGCGGTCGCGTCCGGTGTTGTGCCAGCGCGATCACGTCGAACAACGGCTCACTGAACGGCACAGTGTGCAGACCAGGCGGAAAGGCTTCACTGTCGATCACCGCGCCGCTGGCGATGGTGTCACCGATATTGCCTGCGACAAGTTTGAGTGCCGATTCGACATGCTCGATTTCGATCATCGGCTCCAGCCGCACGCCCTCGAGCTGGGCCCGTTCTGCCAGCTGGCGACGGGTCGGGTCCTTCCAGCCGTAATGCGCGTCGTACAGCACCAGATCGGCCTTGGCGAACTGCGCGATGGTGACCGGCTTGGCGGTTCGGGCCGGGTCGGCGCTGACGTAGAAGACCTCGTCTCGCAGCAGCGGCCGGACGCTGAGGTCCTCGTCGTCGATGGGCAGGATCAGAATGCCCGCCTCGATCTCGCCTGCCTGGATCGCCGCGGCAGTTTCGGCGGAGTTCTGGCCCACCAGGCGCAACCGCACGGCGGGATATCTCAGGTGGAAGGTCTGAACCAGACTCGACAGCAGGTAGTAATCGGCATTGCGGGGCATGCCGAAGGTGGCGGTGCCGCCGCCGAGGGATCCGAGCGAGCGCACCGCGTGCGTACCGCTATCGGTGGCGTGGATGACCTGCTCGGCATAGGGCAACAGTTCTTGACCGGCCGAGGTCAGTGCCAGTCGACGACTGCCCCTGACGAATAGCTGCGTATCCAATTCGTCCTCGAGACGGCGGATCAACTCCGAGATTGATGCCTGCGCAACGCCGAGCACGTCCGCGGCGGCGGTGAACGACCCGAGCCGGTGCGCCTCGATGAAGGCGCGGAGTTGGTTCAGCGTCATGCCAGAGATTGAACCCAAGCGCTGTGCAACGCCGCATACCGACCGTCGGTTCGCGCAATCAGCTCGGCCGGCGGCCCGTCCTCGATGATGCGGCCGTGCTCAAGCACCAGCACCCGATCAGCCACCTCGACGGTGGACAACCGGTGCGCGATCACCAGGGCGGTCCGGTCGGCCAGCACCCGGGCCAGGGCGCGCTGCACCATACGTTCGCTCGGAATGTCCAGCGACGAGGTGGCCTCGTCGAGGATCAGCACGGCAGGATCGGCCAGGAAAGCGCGCGCGAACGCGATGAGCTGGCGCTGCCCTGCCGAGAGCCGGCCACCCCGTTTGGCGATATCGGTGCTGTACCCGTCGGGCAGCAGCTCGATGAAGCGGTCCGCGCCGACCGCTTCGGCCGCGGCGCGAACCTCAGCGTCGCCCGCGTCGGGGCGGCCGAACCGGATGTTCTCGGCGACCGTCCCTTCGAACATGAAGTTCTCCTGGGTCACCATCACCACATGCCGACGGAGGTCCTTCTGCGCCAGGTCCCTCAGGTCGACACCGTCGAGGGTGACCGATCCCGCCGTCGGGTCGTAGAAGCGGGCGATGAGTTTGGCGATGGTGGTCTTACCGGCCCCGGTCGTGCCCACCAGCGCGACGGTCTGTCCCGCAGGCACCGTCAGCGAAAGGTCTGGCAGGACCGGCCGGTTCGGCACGTAGGCGAAGGTCACCTCGTTGAACGCGATGTCGCCCTTCACTTCTGACAGCTCGACCGGTTGCGCGGGGTCTCGGATACCGGGTACCTCGGCCAGCACCCCGGCGATCTTCTCCAGCGCGGCGGCAGCGGACTGGAAGGTGTTGAAGAACTGGGAGATCTCCTGCATGGGTTCGAAGAAGATGCGCAGGTACAGCAGGAACGCCGTCAGCGTGCCGAGCGTCATCTCGCCGTGCAGCACCCGGTAGCCGCCATAGAGCAGGACTCCGCCGGTGGTGACGTTGCCGACCAGCCGGACTCCCGGCATGAACACCGCCAGCAGTTTGAAGGCGCGCTCGTTGATGTTCTTGTACTGGTCGGCGACGTCGGTGAAGATTTCCTGGTTGCGCGGCTCGCGGCGGTAGGCCTGCACGGCCTTGATGCCGGTCATTGTCTCGACGAACTGGACGATGACCAGAGCCGCGCTCTCGCGCACCTTCAGATACGTCTTCGACGACTGGGTGCGGAACCACCACACCAGAAGCACCAGTAGTGGGAAGGCGCACAGACACATCAGGCCGAGCTTCACATCGAGCACGACCAGCAGCACCGACGTGCCGGCCAGCGTCAGGATGGCGGTGATCAGACCGTCGAACCCGGTCTCCAACATCTCCTGGATGGCCTCGACGTCGTTGGTCGACCGGGCCACCACCCGACCAGAGGTGTAGCGATCATGAAAAGCCACGTCCAGACGCTGGAAATGCCGAAAGATCCTGCGGCGCAACTCAAGGAGGACCTCTTGACCGATCTTCCCCGAGCGGCGCAGAAAGAACATCCGGCTGACGGCCTGCACCAGCACCACCGCACACAGCGACCCGACGATCATCAGAAGCTCACGAATGGAACCACCGTCGACGATCGGCGGAATCCCGTGGTCGATACCGCGCTGAACCAGCAGTGGCACCGATAAACGTGCGGCGTTCTCCACGACCACGACGATCGCCAACAGCGCAACGGCAGCGGCGTACGGGCGCAACAGATTGCCCAACAAGGTCCGCGCCTCACGGCTGCGTGAGATTGATTCGTCGATGGGCAGATCGTCGTCGTCCCCCGCGACGGCCCGGCCGCGCCAGTCTGTGGTGGTCATCGCCTCTCCGCCTCCGATCTGACGAAGTCGCGGTCGTCGTCGCGGTCGCGCTCCTGGTAGAGGTGATCGAGCCTGGTGCGGTCCTCGTCCTGCTCCCAGTCGCAGTCACGCTCGGTTCCGTCGTCGAGTTCGTCATCGGCGGCCAGCAGGTAGCGGTATTCCGGTGCATCGGTGAGCAATTCGGCGTGTGTGCCGACACGGGTGATCGTGCCACCTTCCAGCAGTGCCACCCGGTCGGCGAGCAGCACCGTCGACGCGCGGTTGGCCACCACGATTCCCGTCACCGAGGCCAGCACGCGGCGCAGCGCCTCGGTGACCGTGGCCTCGGTATGCACGTCGAGCGCCGAGAGGGTGTCGTCGAGGACCAGGATCGACGGCGCGGCAAGAAGCGCCCTGGCCAACGAAAGGCGTTGGCGCTGACCGCCGGAGAGGCTCATGCCCTGCTCACCGATCCGGGTGTCCAGGCCGAAGGGCAGGTCGTAGACGAAACCGGCCGCCGCGACGTCGATGGCCTGTGCCAGTTCGTCGTCGGTTGCCGGGTCTGCCGGAGATCGGCCCAGCGCCAGATTCTCGGCCACCGACATGGAGAACAGCGTCGGATCTTCGAAGGCGCTGGCCACCGCGTGTCGCAGCGCGGGCAGTGACAGCTCGCGGATATCGCGCCCGTCGATCAGGATCGCACCCTCGGTGACGTCGTAGAGCCGCGAAAGCAACGACACCAGAACCGATTTGCCCGACCCCGTCGACCCGACCAGGGCCAGCGTCTGGCCCGATTCGACAGTGAGGTCGACATGACGCAAGGCCCACTCGTCACTGTCGGGAAAACGGAATCCGACATCGACAAGTTCCAGCCGTCCGCCACGCGGAACCTGTTGCACGGGGCCGTCGGTGATCTCACGGGGCGCGTCGAAAATCTCGGCCACCCGGTTGGCCGCTGTCATGGCCTCCTGCGTCATCGATAACAGGTAGCCCAGCGACGCGATGGGCCAGACCAGCGACAGCATCATGGTGATGAACGCGACCAGTGTGCCCATGGTGACCAGTCCGGTGCCTGCCGCGTAAGCGCCGAGACCGAGCACGACGATGAGGCTGACACTGGGGATGACTTCGAGCAGCGTCCAGAACTTGGCCGCCACCCCGACCTTGCGCACCTCGGTGTCGAACAGGTCGGTGGCGCGCTGATCGAACCGCTCATAGGCATACTCTTCGCGGCCGAACGCTTTGACCACCCGAAGGCCGAGCGCCTGCTCTTCCACATGGGTGGCGACGTTGCCGGCCTGATCCTGCGCTGCCCGCGACAGCGTGGTGAACTGACGCTGGAAGTGCAACACGGTTGCGGTGATCGGGACGATCGACACCACCACGACGACACCCAGCGGCCAGTACATCGCCAGCAGGATGCCGGTGACGACGACGATCTGAATCACGTTGAGCAACAGGAACAACAGCCCGAAGGACAGGAAGGACCGAATGGTGCTCAGGTCGTTCATCACCCGGGAGAGCAGTTGGCCGGACTGCCATTTGCCGTGGAAGGACATCGGCAGGATCTGCAGCCGGGCGTAGAGGTCCTTGCGGATATCGGCCTCGACACCCATGGTGGCCCGAGCGACCAGCCAACGCCTGACAAACCAGAGCACAGCTTCTGAGACCAGAAGTGCCATCGCCGCCAGCCCCAGCGACCACAGCTGCTGCTGATTCTGGTGACGCACCGGTCCGTCGATGACCGCCTTGGTCATCAGGGGAATGGCCACCGTGGCGGCCAGGCTGACCAGCGCCGCGATGAGCATCGCGATCCACCGCACCCGATAGGGCATCAGATAGGGCAGCAGACGAAGGATGTCCGAGGACGATCGGATGGTGCTTGGCGGCGGGGCAATGGCCGGTTCGGAGCGCAGCGCCAGTTCGGGCGCACGCCGGATCTCCGGATCTTCTCGCGTGCGCATCGCTCCACCCATCATGTTCTTGTCTATCCCACACCTATGACACTGCCGCCAACAACCGAATTTCGGGTCAGGCAACCGCCTTCTGCGCGCCGAACTGCGTCTCGTACAACTCCGTATAGCGCCCGCCCCTGGCGAGGAGCTGTTTGTGGGTACCCCGTTCGGCTATCCGGCCATCCTCGACGACCAAAATGAGATCCGCCGCCCGCACTGTCGACAGGCGGTGGGCGATGACCAGCGATGTTCGGCCCACCAGCGCCTCTGAAAGCGCCTGCTGTACGGCCGCTTCCGACGTCGAATCCAACGCCGCAGTGGCCTCGTCAAGGATAACCACCCGAGACCGGCCCAATAACAACCTGGCGATGGTCAACCGCTGCCGCTGCCCACCAGAAAGCCGGTAGCCGCGCTCCCCCACCACGGTGTCGAGTCCGTCGGGCATCGCGGCGACGACGTCGTCGAGGCGGGCCCGGCGCAAGGCCTGCCAGAGATCGTCGTCGGTCGCCTCGGGAGAGGCCAGAAGCAGATTGGCGCGGATCGACTCGTGGAACAGATGGCCATCCTGGGTGACCAGCCCGACAGTCTCGCGCAAGGAGTCGACGGTCAGGTCCCGCACGTCCACACCGCCGAGGCGCACGCTGCCGGCGTCGACGTCGTAAAGCCGGGCCACCAGGGAGGCGATGGTGGACTTGCCCGCACCCGATGACCCCACCAGCGCAACCATCTGCCCAGGTTGGGCGGTGAACGAAATACCGTGCAGCACTTCGTCTCCGCCACGGTCATCCAGGACAGCGACATCCTCAAGCGACGCCAGTGACACCTTGTCGGCGGCCGGGTAGCCAAACCGCACCTGGTCGAATTCGACCGCGACCTGGGTGCCGTGGCCGGGCACCGGCACCGCGTCGGGCTTCTCCCGGATCAGCGGGACCAGGTCGAGCACCTCGAAGACACGCTCGAAGCTGACCAGTGCCGTCGCGATCTCCACATGCGCGTTGGCCAGGGCGGTCAGCGGCGCATACAGCCGGGTCAACAGCAGCGCCAACGAGACGATGGCACCCGCCTGCAGCTCGCCGCCGATGGCCAGCACACCGCCAAGGCCGTACACCAGGGCCAGGGCCAACGCCGACATCAACGTCAGCGAGTTCAGGAACGTCGATTGCAGCATCGACGATTTCACGCCGATGGCACGGACCCGGTCGGCCCTGGCCGCGAAATCGCGGGACTCCCGGTCGGGGTTGCCGAACAGCTTGACCAAGGTGGCCCCCGGCGCCGAGAAACGTTCGGTCATCTGCGCGTTCATCGTCGCGTTGTAGATGGCGCTCTCACGGCTCAACCCGGCCATCGTGCGACCGATCCGACGTGCGGGCAGCAAAAACAGCGGGGTCAACACCAGCGACAACACCGTGATCTGCCAGGAGATGCTGAGCATCACCACCAGCGTCAACGTCAGGGTGACCAGGTTGGAGACCACACCGGACAGGGTGTCGCTGAACGCGCGCTGAGCGCCCATCACGTCGTTGCCCAGCCGACTGACCAGCGCACCGGTCTTGGTCCGGGTGAAGAACGCGACCGGCATGCGCTGCACATGGTCGAACACCGCGGTCCGCAGGTCCAGGATCAACCCCTCGCCGATCGTCGCGGACAACCAGCGGGTGACCAGCGCCGTCGCCGTCTCTGCCAAGGCGACCGCGGCGATGACAAGGGCGATCAGCACCACGGTGCCCGACGCACCGCCGTGCACGATCTGATCGACCACCCGGCCGGCCAGGACCGGTGTCGCGACCGCTAATAAGGCACTGACCACGCTGAATGCGACGAACACCGCCAGCTTGCGGTGATGACGGGCAGCGAAGGTCCAGATCCGGCTGAGCAGCGCGCGGTTGGCCAACGAGCGCACATCACCGCCGCTTGCGCGGATCTGCCGGTACAGGCTGTGCCTGGCTACGGTCTCTAGACTCATTCCTCCCACGGTAAAACCTCAACAAAGAATGAGGTCAATCTGATCCCGCGGGTCGCCGATCAAAGAGAGTGCAGTACCAGCACCCCGGCCACGGTCAGCACCGCACCGCTGAGGGCCACGGTGTCGGCACGCTCATCGAAATGCCGCAGGGCCAGCAACATCGTGATCACTGGATACGCCGACGAGGTGGCCACCACCATGGTGCCTGCCGCTTGATCCAGACCGAACCCGATATTGATCGCCAGTACGGCCAGCATCTGCAAAACCCCAGCGGCGACGACCGCCGGGGTCCGCAGACACCGACCCACCAGCGTGGAGGTCAACGCTTCGGACTTCCGGCGAATGACGAGCATCACCGCGAGGACCGGCACCATCGCGACCAACTGGATCAGGGTGACGACCTTCCAGTCCGATGCCGCGACTGCCTCGCCCAAGAGCGGATAGGCGACACCCCACAGCACAGTGGTGAGTAGCGCCAATCGCGGACCGGCAGTGACCCGGCGTTCCGTGCGCTCGACACCGAACAACCCCGACGCCGCCATGATCCCGAGCACGATCACCACGACCGCGACACATTCGGCGGCGGTCAGCGCGGCATGGAAGAACAACACCCCGACCGCGGTGGTGACCAGCGGATAGGCGGCGCTGAGCGGACTTGCCAGGCTTACCGGCCCCCGTTCGAAAGCCAGATAGAGCGTGCACATTCCGGCGCCAACGAGCAATGCCCCACCGAGGGCATACGCCCACGTCCTGGTCGATATGGCCGCGACGCCCCCGTTGTCCAACACAAACCAGTCGAACACGAACCACACGCAGTACCCCAGCGTGCCCACCACCTGCACACAGAACGCCGCAGTGATCGGTCCCCCGGTCTTGGATGCGCGGGCGCCGAAGAAGTCGGCGACCCCAAGAC
Organism: Mycobacterium sp.; assembly: GCF_965229105.1. GTDB lineage: Bacteria > Actinomycetota > Actinomycetes > Mycobacteriales > Mycobacteriaceae > Mycobacterium. Next base: position 1,637,895 of record NZ_OZ245858.1, on the reverse strand, counting down.
ACACCGCGGCCCCGGCGCCGATCAGGAAGATCAACACCGCGCGGTCTGGTTTTCCAGCGTTTTACGGTCGAGCTTTCCGTTGGCGTTCAATGGGATCACATCGAGCACGACGATCCGGTCGGGCACCATCAGCGGGTGCAGGCGGGCGCGCAGGAACGTCGAGAGTGCACCGATGTCGATCTGCAGTTCGGCCTTGGCCTCGACATAGCCGACCAGCACTCCGGCATCACCGACGACCGTCGACGGCGCGAAAACCACGATCGCCTCGTTGACCGACGGGTACTCGTGCATCACCGCCTCGATCTCGGCGGGTTCGATGCGCAGCCCGTTGATCTTGATCTGCGAATCCCGCCTGCCGAGCCAGACGGCGGCACCATCGGCGCGCTGCCGCACGAGATCACCCGTGCGATAACACCGGGCACCGTCGGCGGCGCCGAACGGGTCGCGAATGAAGCGCTCGGCAGTTTTTCCCGGCAGCCCGCGGTAGCCGCGGGCCAGCCCCGCCCCACCGATATACAGCTCACCGTCGACGACGTAGGCGGTCACGTTGGCCAGTGGTGTCCCGATCGGTACCAGCAGCTCATCGCGCAAATCATCCTGTGCCGCAGTCAAATACAGCAGCGAGGTGACGGTTGCCTCGGTCACCCCGTATGCGGCCACCCACCACACCGCCTCCGCTCCCCGCAGCGATTGCCACTCCTGCAATTTGCTGGTGTAGATCTTGTCGCTACCCACGATGACCAGGCGCAGCGCCGGCGGCACAGCACTGTCGGTATCGCGCAGATGCGTCGTCCACTGGTGCCAGAGCGGCGCTGGAATGTTGAGGATCGTGTATCCGCTTGTCAGGACGTCGTCAGTGAACTCCTGCATCGTCGGCGACCGGTGAGGCGCGTCCAACAGGGTGCAACCCGAGATCAATGGCGGCAGCATCTCTTCGGTCGCCATATCGAAAGCGACCGGCGCCATCAACGGCAGTCGGTCACCGGGTCGCAGATCGAACTGCGCGCGGAACGCCTCCGCGTGATTGGCCACCGCAGCGTGGGTGACAAGGACGCCCTTGGGACGACCGGTCGAACCCGAGGTGTATGCGATGTAGGCGAGATTCTCGGGCGCCACTGTGGCGACGACGGGGGCACCCCCGGCAGTGTCGTCGTCCATCGGCAGCACGCTGCGAGCGCCGATGACCGTACCGGGAGGCTGGCTGTCCCCCAGAATGCACACCGGGTCGGCGTCATCAACCAGATAGCGCAGTCGCTCCTCGGGCAGGTGCGGATCGAGTAGCAGGTAGGCGCCGCCCGCTTTGAGCACCGACAGCACCTGCACCACAGTCGCTACCGAGGTGTGCGACCAGCAGCCCACCACCGATTCCGGTCCAATACCTGCCCCCTGCAACTGGGCCGCCAGCGTGTTCGTCAGCTCGTCGAGTTCACGGTAGGTATATGCGGTGACGTCATCGACGACAGCGACCGTATTCGGTGTCCGTCGCGCCGCTTCGGTGAACAAATCGTGAATCAGCACGTAATGGCCTTCTCAGCAGAAGCAGCGCTTTATCGGATGAGCTGAAGAATAACCAATAAACGCTCAATTAGCGGAACATGCTGGGAGGCAGGACAACTCATTCCCGCGAAATAACGGCGTCTCATTACCGCAGGTAATTTGCTAAACGATTCCGAAGTAACCGATAAGCCCGGCAAGCCCGACGATGATCAATGGATTGATCTTGCTGCGAACGAAGATCAGTGTGCAGATGGCCGTCAGTAGATAGGCCCGCCAGTCGTGGTCGGCAGCCCTGCTCATCACCAGTGACGTGGCCAGGATCAGACCCACCGTCAGCGGCGCGAATCCCTTCTCGACCGCGATCCGCCACTTGGATCTCTGCGCCTTCTGCCAGAACAGCGTGACGACGTACATCAACGAAGCGGCCGGGACGATCATCGCGACGGTGGCGATCACCCCGCCGAGGATCGCGGTCGGAATGCCGTCGACGTGCAGCCCGGCGGCGTAGCCGATCATCGTGACGATCAGGATGCTCGGTCCCGGCGCGGTCTGGGAGATCGAAAAGACATCGGCGAACTGCGAATCCGTCAGCCAGTGCTGGCCATGCACTGCCCGCATATGCATCTCTGGGAGCACCGCGTTTCCGCCGCCGATCGACAATAGCGACAGCATGCCGAACAACGAGATCAGTTGCAGATAGGTGCTCACGCGGACTGTTGTTTCGTCTTGCGCGGCCACGCCCAGATCAGGCTCAGTGGCGCCAGGATCGCCAGCGTTTCCAGCAGCGGCAATCGCACCAGCCCGTTCAGAACGAAGGCCGCCCCGAACAGCGCCACCGGGATCAGACCGGTCAGTGCCTGCTTACCGGTTTTGATCACCATGGCAAGGGTGAGCGCGACGGCTGCGGCGGACGCGCCATGCAGGATGCCCTTGACTGCCGGAATCTCCTTGAATCGGAAATACAGAAATGCCATCACCAGCACGAAAACCATTGGCATCAAACAGAGCCCGACAAGGGCGGCGCACACACCGGGTAGGCCACGCATTTTGGAGCCGACGAAAACGGCCATGTTCACCTGATTGGCCCCTGGCATAATTCGGCACATCGTCATGGCGGACAGAAATTCCGCGTCTTGCATCCACTTCTTCTCCACCACAACCACTTCGCGTGACCAGGCCGACAGCCCGCCGCCGAACGAAGCGAGAGCGATGTGATTGAACGTCCATGCGAGTTCGACCAGCGAAACCTGCGCGGGCTGATCAGCCTCACTCATGCATGAGTTCCGCGTCGTGCGGAAAATCGTCCTCTACGTGCTTGGCGGGGTCGAGCGGATCCGGCGGTTCGTAATGGTGGGAGAGCTCCCAGTCGTAATCGAAGGCGCGCTTCAACCGTGCGACGACTTCGGGTTCGGTGACCGTGACGCCCAGTTCACGGCGCAGGTCGAAGGCACTGCGATCGATGTTCATGGAGCCGACCAGCGCCCGCTCCTCATCGACGATCAGCAGCTTCGCGTGCACCCGAAGGTTCTTCTGCTTATGCACCTTCACACCAAATCGGCGCAGTGTGCGCAAGGACGCGAACGTGTCGAGAATGTCCCATTCACTGATGCCGTGCTTACCACCGCAGAGCACATGCACCTTCACGCCGCGATCCGCGGCCGCGGCGATATGGTCCAGGATGACAGCGTCGACATACTTCGGGTGCTGGATATCCAACCGGTGCTGGGCGGAATCGATGAATCGCGCCATGTGAAGGCGCGAATTGGAATTGCTCCACAGCAGCCCCTCGAAGGCCGGCGGTGTCCAGTCCCGATGCTCCCAGTCGGCATTGAATACATCGACGATCTGCTCTACGTGGACTGGTTCGTAGGTGATCACGCCGTAATCGCGCGTCGCGGTGAAGTATTTGAGACACATGTTGAACGTGGCCACCAGTGCGGCTTCCCCGTCGACGACGATGGATTTCTCGTGCGTCACGTAGAACTTCGGGCTGGACCACTGCACGGCAATACCGGCATTGACGAATTGTTCGAAGGTGTCGTCGTTGGCGCGGTCGCCGCCAGATCGTTTGGCGTTGAGCATCACCCGCACGTCGACGCCGGCATTCTTCCGGTCGATGACGGCGTCGATGAAACACTGTTCGGTGAACGTGAACTGCTTTATCAGCAGAGACTTCTGCGCCGAAGCGATGAAATCCAATACCGGATCTAAGCCATCATCAGGCTCGACGATCACGTGAGATGCCAACGGAACCATAAGAGCCGAACATTAGCATCGCCGCAAAGTTGACGCTTCGCGATCAGATGAACTCTCCGCGCCTACCGCGCCCACGGTCGTTCATCAGGCAAGATGGCGGGATGGACAGTGGTATGGCCTCACCCCGGGTGCTCGTGGTGGACGACGATGCCGACGTACTCGCATCACTGGAGCGCGGGCTGCGGTTGTCTGGATTCGAGGTGTCGACCGCGGTCGACGGCGCGGAGGCGCTGCGCAGTGCCACCGAGACCCGGCCCGACGCGATCATCCTCGATATCAACATGCCGATCCTCGACGGCGTCAGTGTCGTGACGGCGTTGCGGGCGATGGACAATGACGTCCCGGTGTGTGTGCTGAGCGCGCGCAGCAGCGTCGATGACCGGGTGGCCGGCCTGGAGGCCGGCGCCGACGATTATCTGGTCAAACCGTTCGTCCTTGCCGAGCTGGTGGCACGGGTGCGCGCACTGCTGCGCCGCCGCGGTTCAACGGCCACGCTGTCCTCGGAGACGATCGCGGTCGGCCCGTTGGAAGTGGACATCCCGGGTCGACGGGCCAGGGTCAACGGTGTCGACGTCGATCTGACCAAACGCGAATTCGACCTGCTGGCCGTGCTCGCCGAACACAAGACCGCAGTGCTGTCGCGTGCCCAGTTGCTCGAGCTGGTCTGGGGTTACGACTTCGCCGCCGATACCAACGTCGTCGATGTGTTCATCGGCTATCTACGCCGCAAGCTGGAGGCCGGCGGCGCCCCCCGACTGCTGCACACAGTGCGCGGCGTCGGCTTCGTGTTGCGCACTCAATAGCCGCAATTGCCCAGCGGGGCAGCGGCTTTGCCGACCTGGCTAGCGGACCCCGAGTAGATCGATGACAAAGATCAGGGTCTTACCCGAGAGTCGGTGGCCGCCACCGGCGGGTCCGTAGGCCGACTCCGGTGGAATCGTCAGCTTCCGGCGTCCGCCGACCTTCATCCCGGGGATCCCGTCCTGCCAGCCCTGGATGAGACCGCGCAGCGGGAACTCGATGGACTGTTTGCGATCCCAGGAGCTGTCGAACTCGTCGCCGGTGTCGTACTCGACGCCGACGTAATGCACCTCGACGGTGCCGCCGGGTACCGCTTCGGCGCCGTCACCGATCACCACGTCTTCGATGACGAGATCCGCGGGAGCCGGACCTTCGGGAAAGTCGATTTCAGGTTTGGAAGTCACGTCAGCCACCCTATACACGGCCCGCTCAGGCATCGGGCGGTAGTAGCCAATCCGTCGGCCGCAGCATGATGATCTCCGGCACCGTGCACGACCGCGACAGCCTGGTCGTCATCCGCACCGCCTCGGCGATATCGCGCGGCGAAATCATCTCTTCGGGCGAGACCACATCACGGGTGTCATCGGCCATCGGGGTGTCGACGAGCCCGGGACAAATGGCGGTGGCCTTGATCCCCGATGTCGACAATTCCTGATGCAACGCCTCGGTGAACCCGAGCACGGCGGCTTTGGTGGCCGAGTAGGTGGACAGGTTCGCCTCACCGCGCTTACCGGCATTGGACGAGGTGTTGACGACCTGAGCCGTGCCGCGCGCGGCAATGGCAGCCTGCAGTAGCGGCAGGCTCTTGCTGGTCAGCAGGATCACCGCACGGGTGTTGACCGCGTACTGCTCGTCGAGCAAGTCGGCGGTGATATCGCCCACAGGCAGGCGCTCGGCGATACCCGCGTTGTTCATCAGTAGGTCGAGGGAGCCGAAAGTCGCGCGATGAAACTCGACCACCTCGTCGAGGAAGGTCTCATCGGCCACCGAGCCCGAGAGGGCATGTACTGCCGGTCCGGGTTGGGCGGACACCAATTCTTCTGCCGCTGAAAGCTTTTCGGCACGCCTAGCCACCATCGTGACCCCGTAGCCCTCTTCGCGGAGCATCTGGACCACGGCCAGACCGATACCGCTGGAACTTCCTGTGACAATCGCACTGCGGGTTGCCTTCACCTGGGCAGGCTACTGGCACACTGGAGCAATGGCAGAACAAGACGGCGACACCCTGGCACGCATCCATGACCTCGTCAGCGAGGAGAAGGAGCTGCGGGAAAAGCTGCAGAAGCACGAGATCACCGAATCCGAGGAGCATGCGCGCCTGCGCACCATCGAGGTCGCCCTCGATCAGTGCTGGGATCTTCTGCGGCAGCGTCGCGCACTACGCGAGACCGGTGGCGACCCCAGCGAGGCGAGCGTGCGACCGGCCGACGAAGTCGAGGGATACCTGAGCTGACTGCCCCCGCACTCAGCCGCGGGTGATCTTGTCCAGGATCGCCCGCAACGCCACCAGGTCATCGTCGTCCAGCGCGGCCAACCCGTCGGGCGCAGGATCGTCTGCGGAGTCGATACCGGCCACCGCGGCGCGACCGGCCTCGGTCAGCGAGACCAGTTTGCACCGCCGGTTCGACGGGTCGATCTCCCGCACCACCAAGCCCCGCTCCTCCAGATCGTTGACCGCAACGGTGGCGGCGGGCGCGTCCATGGTGGCGTTGTGAGCCACCTCTTTGACCGTAAGTGGGCTTTTCGCAAGACGTCTGAGGATACGGATCCGGCTGAACGGTAGGCCGGACTGGTCGACCACTGCCCGGCGCCAGCTGTCCCGGTTGTCGAAGACGAACCGCAGCAGATCCCGCCAGACCTCATCTGCCAAAAGGTTCTCAGCCTGCTCGTTGCGGTTCATGAGCCCTCCCGACCCCGTGCGCCGGCCCGGCGATCAACGGCGCCAACCGTTCCGCGGACTGGATGGCCCGCGCGGACGTAGCGAAGATACCAAGCGCGAAGATCACCAGGCCCAACACGGCGCAGACCAGCCACAGCGGTCGGGCCGCGGCAGCGAAATCCACCCTGGTATCGGCGAGCGCCGATGCGGCGATCGAACCACAGAGTGCCACACCAAGACTCACCCCGATCTGCCTGCTGGTCGAGGCGATCGCCGAGGCGGCCCCGGCCCGGTCCGTCGGCATGCCACTGACCGCCGCATTGGTGATCGGCGCATTGACGACGCTGAATCCGATACCGAAGACCGCGAAGATACCGATCAGCGCCCATACCGGGGTGTGGGCGGACAGGAACGCCAGCATGATGGTGGCCGCGGTGATCAGCACCCCCGCCGTCAGTAGTGAGGGACGCGCGCCGAACCGGCCGACCATCCGCCCGGACAACGGCGAAAAGATCAGTGCACCAACGGCAATCGGCAGATACAGCAGGCCGGTGTGCAGCGCCGAGAAACCCCGGAAACCCTGCAGATACAGCGACATCATGAACAGGAACGCACCCCACGAGGCGAAGGCACACACCGCGGTGACCGTCGCCGAGGCGAACGGGATGCTACGGAAGAAGCGAAGGTCGATGAACGGATCCGTACGGCGGGATTCATAGCGCAGGAAGGCGACGAACGCCAGCAACGCAGCAACCAGGACGCCCAACGTGACGGGACTGGTCCAGCCGAGACCGCGCCCTTCGATCAACACGAAGACGATGCCGAACAGAAATCCCATCCCGAGCAGCTGACCGATCGGATCGATATTGCGCATCGTCAGCGATTTGCTCTCCGGCACGAACACGGCGGTCAGCACCATCGCCAACACGCAGATCGGCAGGTTGATCCAGAACACCGAACGCCAGCCGATGAATTGGATCAGGGTGCCACCGACGATCGGGCCGAGCGCCATCGAGATCCCGACCACGCCGCCCCAGATTCCGATGGCCCGCGCGCGTTCGACCCGACCGGTGAAGACCTGGGTGATGATCGACATCGCCACCGGGTTGAGCATCGACCCGCCGATGGCCTGCAGGAGTCGCGCGCCGATCAACAGCTCGATCGACGGCGCCAGACTGCACAGCAATGAGCCGGCCGCGAAGATCGTCAGACCGATCTGGAAAACCCGACGGCGACCGAAGCGATCAGCGGTGGCCCCGGAGAGCAACAGCAGCGAGGCGAGCACCAGCGTGTAGATGTCGATGACCCACTGCAGTTGCTCGGGGCTGGCGGACAGATCGGCCCGGATGGTGGGGATCGCGACGTTGACGATGGTCGCGTCCATCGAAACGATCAGCAGGCTCAGACAACACGAAGTCAGAATGATGGCCTTGCGACCAGGGGTCAGCTCGCGGACAGTTTCAATCACACAACCATTGTGGAACTACAACTGTTGGTTTGGCAACTATCGGGTGCCCATGGTGATGTAGTCGCGCTCGCCATAGCCGGTGTAGATCTGACGCGGACGGCCGATCTTGCCGCCACCCTCGTCGTGCATCTCCCGCCAATGCGCAATCCAACCGGGGAGCCGGCCCAGCGCGAACAGGACGGTGAACATCCTGGTCGGGAAGCCGATCGCGCGATAGATCAGGCCGGTGTAGAAGTCGACGTTCGGGTAGAGCTTGCGTTCGATGAAGAAGTCATCGGTCAACGCCGCCTCTTCCAGCGCCTTGGCGATGTTGAGGAGATCGTCGTCGCCGCCGAGCTTGCCGAGGATCTTGTCGGCCTGCTCCTTGACGATCCGCGCCCGGGGATCGTAATTCTTGTAGACGCGGTGTCCGAAGCCCATCAGCTTGACGCCGTCCTCGCGGTTCTTCACCTTGCGGACGAACTCGGTGACGTCGCCATCGGACTGACGGATCTTCTCCAGCATCTCCAGCACCGACTGGTTGGCGCCGCCGTGCAGCGGACCCCACAGGGCGTTGATCCCGCCGGAGATCGAGGTGAACAGGTTGGCCTGCGATGAACCGACCAACCGCACAGTCGATGTCGAGCAGTTCTGCTCGTGATCGGCGTGCAGGATCAGCAGCATGTCGAGCGCTTTGACGATCTCGGGGTCGACCTCGTAGGGCTCGGCAGGGAAGCCGAACGTCATCCGCAGGAAGTTCTCCACCAGCGTCAGCGAATTATCGGGATAGAGGAACGGCTGCCCGACGGACTTCTTGTAGGCGTACGCGGCGATGGTCGGCATCTTGGCCAGCAGCCTGATCGTCGACAGCTCGACCTGTTCGGGATCGAACGGGTCAAGGGAGTCCTGGTAGTAGGCGCTCAGGGCGTTCGCGGCGCTGGAGAGCACCGGCATGGGATGCGCGTTGCGGGGGAAACCGTCGAAGAAACGCTTGAGGTCCTCGTGCAGCAAGGTGTGTCGCTGGATCGAGGTGGTGAACTTTTCCAGCTGGTCGGTGGTCGGCAGTTCCCCGTAGATCAGCAGGTAGCTGACCTCGATGAACGTGGACTTCTCCGCGAGCTGCTCGATCGGGTACCCGCGGTAGCGCAGGATGCCGGCATCGCCGTCGATATAGGTGATCGCGGACTTGGTGGAAGCGGTGTTGACGAACCCGTTGTCGAACGTCGTGTAACCGGTCTTCGCCAGTAACGGGCCGAGCGCAATACCGTCGGCACCCTCTGTTGCATGGACGATCTCGAGATCGATCTCGCCACCGGGGTAGGTAAGAGCGGCGGTGTCCGGAGATGAATCCGAGGATGTGCTGCTGGCCACAAGAACCCCTTCTGCACTCATTGGCAGCGACCACGCTGTCTGTACTCAGTGAAGGTAGTCGCTATCACTGCGGCGCGCCTGCGGGGGGTTGCCCGTGGGTCTGCCACGGCGCCCACAACCGGCGGAAGAGCCCGAACGTGGCCGTCAGTCGAGCGCAGAGAATCTCGGCCTCGATCGGATCGTCGCCCGGTGTGCCCATCCCGCGGAAAGCCGCGACGAACAGCAGCGTCCAGGAATCGGCCACCAGCCGCACGGCAAGGTCATGCGGTGGCAAACCCATCCGCTCGCCGAGCACGCGAATCGACGCGTTCTCGTGCAGGTCCTGCCGGATGGTGAACGCGGACTCGTTCAACCTCGGCGAGGCGTTGACGATCTGGATCATCACGGCCATCCGGACGAACGCGGGCGAGGGACCATCCGGGCGGGGCGCGAAGGCCCGCAGGTGCGCGCGCAACAGCGCCTCGAACTCGGCGATATCGGTTGCCTGGACAGCCAGCTCCCGCGCGATGATCTCGTCGATGTCGTCGGCGGCGGCAGCGATCACCGACTCCTTGGTGGGGAAGTAACGGCTGAACGTACGCGGTGACACATCGGCGGCCGCCGCGATCTGTTCGACAGTCGTCTTGTCGTAACCCTGGCGCTGGCACAACTCGACCGCGACATCGATCAGCGTCGACCTGGTGCGGATCTTCTTGCGTTCCCGCAGGCCTGGCCGCTCGTCTGCCATCGGCTAGCGGGGTAGGTCGGTGGTCATCGAGGTGAACTGGTCAAAGGCCACCCCGATCCGTTCGACCATGAGCTCGGGGCCCAGTTCGATACCGTCCACGCTGTCGACAAGGTCGCCGCAGGCGGTCACGATGATGGCCGACCAGACCGCCAGCACGAGGTGCAGCTTGCGATCGGACAGGTCGACGCCGAGCCGCTCGGCGAGGGCCACCGTGGTGGCATGCGGGCGGAACTCGGTAGCGGCAATCTTGAGCCTCGGAGTCGAATTGACGATGCGCAGCATCAGCACGACGCGGTCGGGGGTCAGTCCGGGGACACCACCCGTGCGAACCCTGCTCAGTGCGGTGACATGGGCGTAGCGCATGGCTTCGAGCACCGGCACGTCGTGCGGCACCATCGCCAGCTCGGCAGCGACGGCCTCGACCAGATCTTCCAGCAGGGTCATCACCACGGCGTCCTTGGTCGCGAAGTAGCGACTGAACGTTCGTGGCGAGACGTCGGCGATGGCGGCGATCTGCTCGACGGTGGTGTTGTCGTACCCCTGCTCCAAGCAAAGACGTACTGCGGCTTCGATCAGAGTTGCCCTCGTCCGCTGCTTCTTGCGTTCACGCAGTCCCGGGGTGGCGTCGCCAATTAGATCAACCACAGTCAGGAATCGTAGTCCGCGTCAGCGTTGACGCACGGCTAACTGCCGATAAGCGCATTTCGCAGTCACGATAATTTGTCGGTAGCCGAACTTTGTCGTTCGCTGACGTGACTGCTGACGCGGTAGCGGACGAACGCGGGGACCGCCACCGCAGCAAGCATCACCCCGACGACGACGAGAACGCCGCCCCCGGCCGCAGCGACCGTGGTGCCGACGGCGGCTGCAGCAGCACCGTGTAGCGCGTCCGCGACGCGGGGGCCACCGGCGACCACGACGATGAAAACGCCCTGCAGCCGTCCGCGCAGATCATCGGATGCGGCCTGTTGCAGGATGGTCGACCGGAACGCCGCCGACACCATATCTGCGGCCCCGCCGACGGCCAGGAAGACGAGCGCAGCCCATAAAAACGCCCCGGCATGGCCGTGGCCGAAACCGGCGGCGACGCCGAAACCGGCCATCGCCACGCCCCAGACGACGATCGCGACGACAACGGCCAGACCTTGGCGTCGAATCCGGGGCAACCAACCGGAGAACACGCCACCGGCGACCGCACCCACGGACATCGCCGCGGCCAGCAACGCCATGATGGTGCCGCCGCCGACGGGTCCGCCGAAGCTCTGGTGCGCCATCTGCGGGAACAGCGCGCGCGGCATGCCGAAAATCATCGCGATCAGGTCGACCACGAAGGACATCAGCACGACGGTGTTACCGGCCAGGTAGCGAAAGCCGTCAACAACCGCGGCGAAACCCCAGCGCGCAGTGCCTTCGGACGTTGCGGTAGGCGGCATCTTCGCCAGCCGGATCGTCGCCCAGATCGGAATCAGACAGGTGATGGCGTCGATCAGGTACAGCGTCGACAGGTCGACAAAGCTCAGCATCAGGCCGGCGAGCAGGGGACCGACGATCGCGCCGAATTGCTGCACCGTCATGTTCAGTGAGTTGGCGGCAGGCAGTTGATCCTCGGGCAGCATGCGCGGGATGGCCGCGGATCTGGTGGGCGAGTTGATCGCGAAGAAGGCCTGTTGCACCGCCAGCAGGCAGAGCACCACCCACACGTTGTTCAGCGCCAGCGCAGCCTGGACCCACAGGAACACCGACGCCACGGCCAGTCCGCAGGAGGCGATGATCAGCAGGGTCCGGCGGTCCATCGCATCGGCCAGTGCCCCGCCCCATAATCCGAACACCACCAGGGGCACCAGGGCGAAGACCCCGGCCAACCCGACGTATGCCGAACTTTGCGTCAGGACATACAGCTGCACCGGTACCGCGAAAATCGTGAGGTTCGCGCCGATCACCGTGGGGATACCGGCCCACCACAGCCGGCGGAAGTCAGGTTGCCTCAGTGGGGTGGTGTCGGCGAACAGCCTCACGGTTGCAGGCGCTCGACGCGCCCGCCCGTCACCCGAATGCGGTTGTGCACCCGGTTTTCCCGTCCCTGCCAGAACTCGACGGTGTCGGGGCTGATCAGATAGCCACCCCAGTTCGGCGGCACCGGGATCGGGTCGGTCTCCGCGAAGCGTTCGGTCACCTCGGCCAACTGGGCCATCAGCGCGGCGCGCGACGCGATGGTCTGCGACTGGTGCGACGCCCAAGCGCCCAGCTGTGACCCGCGGGGCCGTGACGACCAGTACTCGGCGGTCGCCTCGGCACTGACCTTGCTGACCGCGCCGCGGATATGCACCTGCCTGCCGAGCAGGAACCATGGGAAGGTGGCCGACGCATACGGCGTCACAGCCAGGTCAGTCCCCTTGGCGGAGCCGTAGTTGGTGAAGAACGTGATTCCTGTCTCATCCACGCTCTTGCACAACACCGTTCTGGCGGCCGGTCTTCCCTCATGCACTGTGGCGAGCACCATCGCATTGGGCTCGGCGACGCCGGCGTGTTCTGCGTCACCAATCCACTTGCGCAACAGGGCAAGCCAGCCGTGATCGAGCCAGTCAGCAGACAGGTCCGCGGTACCGTCTTTTTCCACTGAGCCGTACTCGACCCGCATGCCTGCGAGGTGCGCGCTGTCGGGGTCAACCACCTGGCCAACGGTACCCCTGGCCTACGACGAAAAACCCGGTGTCACAATCGGGTCATGACTTCCGCGGTGCACAAGGATTTCGTCGAAGGTCTCGCCGGTGTGGTGGCTTTCACCACCGATATCGCCGAACCCGATAAGGACGGTGGAGCGCTGCGTTACCGCGGCGTGGACATCGAGGATCTGGTGGCTCAACACGTCTCCTTCGGCGATGTGTGGGCGCTGCTGGTCGACGGGAAGTTCGGCCGCGGCCTGCCGCCGGCCGAACCGTTCCCGTTGCCGATCCACACCGGTGACGTCCGGGTGGACGTGCAGGCCGGCCTGGCGATGCTGGCGCCGATCTGGGGCTTTCCACCGCTGCTTGATATCGACGACGACACCGCCCGCGACCAGTTGGCCCGGTCATCGGCGATGGCATTGTCATACGTGGCGCAGTCCGCCCGCGGCATCTACCAGCCGGCCGTGCCGCAGCGCGTCATCGACGAATGCACAACGGTGACAGCCAGATTCATGACCCGCTGGCAGGGCGAACCAGACCCCAGGCATGTCGAAGCCATCAACGCCTACTGGGTCTCAGCCGCCGAACACGGGATGAACGCCTCGACCTTCACCGCCAGGGTGATCGCGTCCACCGGCGCCGACGTGGCGGCCTCGCTATCCGGTGCGGTCGGTGCCATGAGCGGGCCTCTGCACGGAGGTGCCCCGGCCCGGGTCCTTCCGATGATCGAGGACGTCGAGCGCACCGGCGACGCCCGCGCACTGGTCAAGGGCATCCTGGATCGCAAGGAAAAACTGATGGGATTCGGGCACCGCGTCTACCAGGCGGAGGATCCGAGGGCGCGGGTATTGCGGGCCACCGCCAAGCGCCTCGACGCGCCCCGCTACGAGGTGGCGGCGGCCTTGGAGCAGGCGGCGCTGACCGAGCTTCGCGAACGTCGACCCGACCGCGCCATCGAGACCAACGTCGAATTCTGGGCCGCGGTCATCCTCGACTTCGCCAAGGTACCCGCCAGGATGATGCCCGCGATGTTCACCTGCGGTCGGACCGCGGGCTGGTGCGCGCACATCATGGAGCAGAAGCGACTCGGCAAATTGGTCCGCCCGGCGGCCATCTATGTCGGCCCCGGTCCGCGCAGCCCCGAATCGGTCGAGGGCTGGAGTCAGGTCGTCACCGAATAAATATAGATAGATTCACTAAGTTCAGGTAGCTTTTCCTGCATGGTGAATTTTCTTCCGTGGGGCGATCTGGCGATCCTGGATGCGGTGGCGGCGTTGGCGTTGGCCACCTGTGTCTTCGTCTACATCACCCGGTTGGAGAATCGCACACCCCATCCGATGGGCGAGAAGGTCGGTGCCCACAAGGCTGTCCTGGCCAAACTCCGCAAGCGCGAACCGATGTCGCGGGACGAGGTGGATTACGCGACCGAACTGGTCACCGATGCCCGATCACCGCTCGCGTACGCCATCCCGGCCACGCTGTTCTGCATCGGCCTCTTCTACGTCGTCGGCTGCCTGTTCATGCTTCACCTCGACGGCGGCAATCCGTCGTTTCGCACCTTCATCGGCGGCATCCCCATGCTGACGTCGATCAACATGGCGGTTCAGCTGCGTAAGGTCGCGGGGCTGCAGGGCCGGCTGCGCGATGTTCCCGTCACGGAGCCAGAACCCGACTACTCCTTGGCGACCGCAGGGTCATCGTCTTCCCACAGCAGCAGCTGACGTACCGCTGCGCGAGATCCGTAGGGCTGCAGCATCTGGCTGGCGGGGCGGGGCCGCACCCGTAGCGGCCACCAGAACCAGCGCCCGAGCAGCGCCGCGATGGACGGCGTCATGAACGACCGCACGATCAACGTGTCGAACAGCAAGCCCAGTGCAATCGTGGTGCCGATCTGGCCGAGGATCCGCAAGTCGGCGAAGACGAAGGACGCCATCGTCGCCGCGAACACCAGCCCGGCCGCGGTCACCACCGCGCCGGAGCCGGCCATCGCCCGGATGATCCCGGTGTTTACTCCAGCGCCGATCTCCTCCTTGAACCGGGAGATCAGCAGCAGGTTGTAATCCGATCCCACGGCCAACAGCAGAATCACGGCCAGCGCCAACACGATCCAGTACAGCTCGATCCCGAAGAGGTCCTGCCAGATCAGCACCGAGAGTCCGAACGAGGCACCCAATGACAGCGCCACGGTGCCCACGATGACGAACGCTGCGACGATGCTCCTGGTGATGAACATCATCACCAGCAGTATCAGGCTCAGTGCCGCGATCCCGGCGATCATCAGATCGTATTTGGCGCCATCCTGGATGTCTTTGTAGGTGGCCGCGGTGCCGGCGATATAGATCTTGGACCCGGCCAAGGGCGTGCCTTTGACCGCCTCCTGCGCGGAGTGTCTGATGGCGTCGATATGCGAAATACCCTCTGGCGTAGCGGGATCACCGTCGTGGGTGATGATCATCCTGGCGGCATGGCCGTCCGGTGACATGAACAGCTTCTCACCGCGCTGGAACTCGGGGTTGGTGAACGCTTCCGGCGGAAGATAGAACGAGTCGTCGGTTTTCGACGCGTCGTAGGCCTGGCCAAGGGCGGTGGAATTCTGCAGGGCCGCCTGCGCCTGGTCGTTGATACCCGAGGTGGTGGCGTAGTTGGTCAGCGTCAGGTCGCGGTTGGTCTCCTGGCTGGCGATCTGCGGTGGTATCAATGCCAGCAGTTTCGGTTGCAGCGCATCCAGTTTGGCGATACTGCCCGCGACGTCAGCCAGTTGGTCGGTCAGCTCGTCGATACCGTCGAGTGCATCGAACAGTGACCGCAGTGCGGCACAGACCGGGATGTCGAAACAGTGCGGCTCCCAGTAGAAGTAGTTGCGCAGCGGTCGGAAGAAGTCATCGAAGTTGGCAATCTTGTTGCGCAGGTCCTGGGCGGTGGCGACCGTGTTCTGGAATGCCTTGGTCTGCTCATCGGTCACAGCGCCGGACTGTTGCTGCAGCGAATATTGCTGCCGCAGAACATCTATCGAGTTGTTGATCACATCCACCTGTTTGAGCAGATCGGCGCCACGGGCCTGCTGGAACGGCAGATTGTTGATCTGCGACGCGCTGCCCGCGCTGATCTGGAACGGTATCGACGTGTGGTCAAGGGGGGTGCCCAGCGGACGGGTGATCGACTGCACCTGGGCGATACCGTCGGTGTGGAACACCGCCTTGGCCACGCGCTCCAGCAGAATCATGTCGGTCGGATTGCGCAGATCGTGGTCGGCTTGCACCATCAACAGCTCTGGGTTCAGCCGGGCCTGCGAAAAGTGTCGTTCGGCGGCCGCGTAACCGACATTGGCCGGGGCACTGGCAGGCATATAGGGCCGGGCGTCATAACTCGTCTTGTAGGCGGGCAGGGCGAGCAGACCGATCAGCGCGATGGCGATCGTCACCACAAGAACAGGTCCGGGCCAACGCACGATGGCCGTGCCGATCCGCCGCCACCCCTGGGTGCGCATCGGTCGGGCCGGTTCGAACAGGCCGAAATGGCGACCGATCACCAGCAGGGCCGGCGCCAGCGTCAGCGCTGCCACCACCGCGACGAGGACGCCGATACCGGCGGGAACACCGAGGCTCTGAAAATAGGGCAACCGGGTGAAGGTCAGGCACAACACGGCGCCGGCGATCGTCAGGCCCGAACCCAGGATGATGTGCGCGGTGCCGTGATACATCGCGTTGAACGCCGAAACGCGATCCTGACCCAGCAGACGCCCCTCGTGAAACCGACCGAGAAGGAAAATCGCGTAATCGGTGCCGGCCGCGATGACCAGTAGCGTCAGCAGATTGGTCGAATACGTGGACAACTCGATGATGCCTGCGTTCGCGAGCACCGCGACGACGCCACGAGACGCCGTCAACTCGATCATCACCGTGAAGATCACCAGAAAGACCGTGGTGAGCCGCCGGTAGAGCCAGAACAGCATCACCGCGATCACCCCGAGAGTGATCAGGGTGGTCTTCAAGGTGCCGTGACGGCCCACCTCGAACTGGTCGGTGACCAGGGGCGCGGCACCGGTCACGTAGGCCTTGACACCCGGGGGCGGCGTTGTCGCGTTGACGATGTTGCGCACCGAATCCACTGACTCGTTCGCCAGCGACTCCCCCTGGTTACCAGCCAGGTACAGCTGCACCAGGGCCGATTTGCCGTCGGCGCTCTGTGAGCCGGCCGCCGTCAGCGGATCCCCCCAGAAGTTCTGAATGTGCTCGACATGCTTGGTGTCTTGGGAGAGCTTCTGCACCAAGTCGTCGTAGTAGTGGTGGGCGTCGGCACCGAGTGGCTGATCACCCTCAAGCACGATCATCGCCGAGCTGTCGGAATCGAACTCGCCGAACACCTTGCCGATCTGTTTACTGGCCAGCAGTGACGGCGAATCCTGCGGGCTCAGCGAGACGTTGTGCGATTCGGCGACGGTCTCCAGCTGCGGCACGAAAACATTCGTGACCACCGCAAGGCCCAGCCAGAACAGCGCGATCAGGACCGAAAACCGCCGGATCAGTTCCGGAATGCGCTGACTCATCCGGATTTGTCCAGGCAGTAGGTGAAGGCGTTCACGTTATCCGCCGATCTCTCGTCCTTGACCACGTCATCGATCTTGATGCGGCAACCGATCGAGTCGCTGTCGCCCTGGGCTTGCACATTGACGAACACCGACGGCTGGGTGGTGGTCGTGTCGTAGGCCCAGGGCAGCGGCACAGCGTCGGCCCGCTGCGGCTGGGCGTTGACGTCGGTGTAGGTGATGGTCGCCACCGTGCCCGGCGGGCCGAAGACCTCGATGACCACGTGTTTGGGGTTGAACGGCACGATGTTGTTATCGGAGCCGCTGGGCGTGGACACCACGTCGCGGGAGGCAAAAATTCCATGCAGCCGATACACAGCAAAACCGGCCAGCACGATCACCGCCACCGCGACCAGCAGCATCCACCGTTGGCCTAGTCGGCGCCCGAGTGAAACCCGCTGCATCCGTGACCCTTTCATTGAGCGGCGACAGTCGCGGGACGAGAGAGGATGGCCTTTCACAGAAATGTCGATATCAACTAAGTTGACCGTACGACACGAGACCGAACACCACAACATCGGCCTGGGCTCGATGAGTAACGTCGTCATCGGCGGTCTGTACCGGGGAGACCGTCCATCCACCACCAAGGAGCACCCCATGGCCATCGTCGTCGAACCCGCCCTGTCGCCCTACCTGACCATCGCCGATGCTGCCGCGGCCATCGACTTCTACGTCAAGGCCTTCAATGCCGTTGAGCTGGGACGCATTCCAGGTCCCGGCGGCAAGCTGATGCATGCCGCAATCCAGATCAACGGCGCCACCGTGCTGATGTCCGACGATTTTCCTGAGTACAACGACGGCAAGTCCTCCTCACCGATAGCGCTCGGCGGCACCCCGGTCACCATCCATCTCACGGTCACCGATGTCGAGTCGTCATTTCAGCGCGCCATCGATGCGGGCGCGACGGTGGTCATGCCGCTGGAGGACCAGTTCTGGGGTGATCGCTACGGCATCGTGCGGGATCCGTTCGGCCATCACTGGTCCCTTGGTCAGCCGGTGCGGGAGGTCAGCTTCGAGGAGATTCAGAAAGCCATGAGTCAACAGGAATGACCGTCTTAGAGCTCAGAGACGTCACGTTCCGTCGCGACGGTAAGCAGATCTTGGCGCCCATCAGCTTCGCTGTGGCCGAGGGTGAGCAGTGGGCCCTGCTCGGCCCGAACGGGGCCGGTAAGACGACCATCCTCGGAATGTGCGGCGCTGAAACACATCCCACCACCGGTACCGTGCACGTGCTGGGGGAACAGCTGGGCAGGGTGGAGCTACAGCAGCTGCGTAAGACCATCGGTCATGTCAACCCCCGCCATCCGTTGCGTACGCCGCTGACCTTGCGCGAAGTGGTCACCACCGGCATCACCGGAACCATCGAGATCCCCAACCGCTGGCAGCCCAGCCCTGATGATCTGCAGCATGTCGACTCCCTGATCGACGCGCTGGGGCTGGCTCGCCGCGCAGCCGATCGGTGGCCGACGCTATCCCAGGGCGAACGTGGCCGAGCGCTGATCGCCAGGGCGCTGGTATGCAATCCGCGACTGCTGCTACTCGACGAGCCGTCGACCGGACTCGATGTTGCTGCGCGCGAACAACTTCTGGAAACCGTCGACTCGCTCGTGGACAGCCATCCCGAACTGGCGTCGATCCTGGTGACTCACCATCTGGAAGAACTGCCCACCACGACTACGCATGCCCTGCTGCTGGCCGAGGGCGCCATCGTCGCACAGGGGACCGTGGAGTCGGTGCTCACCACCGAGAACATCTCTGCGGCATTCCAGTATCCGATCGCGGTCCGTTTCGACGAAGGCCGCTGGTCAGCCCGTGCTCAGCCGCGCAGACCCGTCAGCAGGCGTTGACGCACAGTCAGTTTCGGCGCACCGGTCGCCGCGGCGAGCATGTCCGGCACGGCGGTGAACTTATCGCGTGGTCGGCCGTCGGCCTCTCCCCTGCTGATCTCCGCAGCGTTGATGGCCCGCCAGCCGACGGCGTCGACGACGGCCGGTTGCCGTTCGCCCACCAGTCGGCTCAGGGCGCTCGGCCCGGCCGCCGGGTCGGTGAGCAGGCGAGCGTTGAAATCGTCGACCAGGCCCTGCACGGTTTCCAGCGCGCAGGATTTGTTGGTACCGATGAAACCGGTCGGGCCACGCTTGATCCAGCCCGCCACGTAGGTGCCGGGCCGGACCCGACCCCCCTCGTTGGGTACCACAGCCGCGGTCTCGTCGAAGGGAAGATCGCGAATGGGCTTGCCGCGGTAGCCGATTGAGGTCAGGACCAGGCCGGTGCCGAGGGTGATCAGCTCGTCTGTGCCGGTGCGAGTGAACTCGACCGACGACACCCGGTCCCCACCGGTGATGCGCCCCGGCGTGAGCCGGTAGGCCAACCGGATGCGAGGCCGCGCCGCGGGCACCGAGGCATCCCCCAGCGTGGCCAGGATCTCCAGCTTGGCGCGGATCAGATGGTTGTCCTGCCCCGAACCACAATCGGCGAGATCGCGGGCCACCAGTTGATGGTCCGCGGCGTCGAGGACCACCTCGGCCTTCGAGGTCAGCCCGATCAGCTCCGGCAACGTGAACGCGGAGTCCGCGGGGCCGCGCCTGGCGGCGATGACGACCTCGCGGACCTTCGATGACCGCAGGGCAGCCAGGGCATGATCGGCAATATCGGTGCGGGCCAGGTCATCTGGATTCGCGGTCAGGATGCGGGCGACATCGAGGGCCACGTTGCCGTTGCCGATGATGACGACCCGCTCCTGGCTCAGATCGACAGGGAGCGTCGCGTAATCAGGATGGCCGTTGAACCAGGCCACGATCTCGGTGGCCGTGCCGGTCCCCGGCAGGCCCATCCCGTCGATGTCGAGGCGACGATCGTTGGGAGCGCCGACGGCGTACACCACGGCGTGATGGTGCGCCAGCAGATCGGCATGGCTCAGGTGTTCACCGATTTCGACATTCAGGTAGAACGTGAAACCGCGCCTACCGGCGATCCCGTCGAACAGCTGCGTCACCTGTTTGGTGCTCTGGTGATCAGGTGCGACGCCGGCCCGCACCAAACCGTATGGCGTGGGCAGCTTTTCGAACATGTTGACGTGGACGCCGGACTGGGTCAGCAGCTCATCGGCGGCGTACATCGCGGCCGGTCCCGAGCCGACGATCGCCACCGTCAGCGGCCGGGCGGCGTGCCGGATGACCGGCGCGGGGATCACCGGCGCCAGCTTCGACGTCGGCGGCAGCTTGCCCTCACGCTTGGGATAGAACGAGGCGTTGAGTTCGACGAACGGCAGCTGCGCAGGCTCGAGCTTCGACTGCGGCGCAATGGCACCGACCGGGCACGCGCTCACACAGGCCCCGCAATCCACGCAGGCGACGGGATCGATATAGAGCATTTCGGCCGTCGCGAAACCCGGCTCGTCCGGTGAGGGATGGATACAGTTCACCGGGCACGCGTAGACACAGGACCCGTCGCTACAACACGACTGGGTGATCACATGAGGCATACGGGCCTCAGGCTACCGAGACCAGATGCTGGCGCGCGGGCTCGCTGCGGAACCGACTGGGCCGACCGTTGATCCGGCAGATCCGCCAGATCAGCTTGGCGACCGGATTCATCAGCCCGGTGTCGTGAGCCAGCATCCGCACATCACCGAACATATCGCGCAGCATCAGCCGCGACTCCGGTGACTTGAAGAAGATGTCCTTGCGCACCGAGCGCGGGATGTCGAATTCCTTCCAGAATGCGCGCGGCGGCACGATGATGGCCGAGCACAGCACCCGCATGACGATCGGCACGTAAAGCGACAGCCAGAACCGTTTGCGTCGAGGCAGATTCGGGACCCGCTTGCGCAGATACTCATGTGCGAACGAGATGTGCCGAGCCTCCTCGGCGACGTGGATGGCCATCACCCGTTCCATGATCGGGTGCAACGCCTTGCCCTCGCGCAGCACATTCTTCTGCGTGTGGTCGATCGGTTCCTCGCCCGCCAGGATGCCGAACCAGAACGGGATCGGCAGCGGTCCGGCGACCAGCGGGATGACCGGCTGAATCCACTTGAGAAGTCGCGGCATACCGGGCACGTCGGCCCCGATGTGGTTGACCATCTCCTGGAACATCATCGTGTGGTTGCACTCTTCGACGGCCTCGTGCAGGCAGTACCGGTATTCCGGTGAGCCGTTGGGTGTCCAGAAGGCGTACTCCATCAGACCGCGGATCAAGATCGACTCGAAGTGCAATCCCACCTTCGCGACATTGGCCTGGCGCCACATCCCGATTTCGATCTGACGCTCCTGCGACTGCGACCGATACCAGGAGTGCCGGCCGATCGGATCCGTGGCAGGCAAGATCCAGCGGGGATCGTTATCGATCACGGCGAACTCGGGCGAATCCCAGGCGATATCGGTGTACGGATTGAAGTTGCGTCGCACAGAGCCCTCGGACAGTGTGGTGAGCATGTCGACATACTGCTGGTCATCGGCGACATCCATATTGCGCCGCCAGCGCCGGATCATTGCGGTCCGTGCCATGTGAAGCCTCCTGTTGAGGTTTACATTTAGCTATCTGTTGTCCAAACGGTACCGCAGGTACCGGATAAATACCAGGGCCAATCTGACGGTCCGCCATCGGAAAGAAGATTCCCCATGGTCCAGTTGAAGACGACCGCCGAGGTCGACGCCATGGCCAGGGCAGGCGCGGTGGTCGCCGAGGCGCTGCGCGCCGTGGTCGAGCACGCCGCGCCCGGGCGCACCACTGCCGACCTCGACCGGGTGGCCGCCGGGGTGTTGATGCGCCATAAGGCCGGCTCACCGTTTCTCAACTATCACCCCAACTGGGCACCCACCCCCTTCCCCGCCGTGCTGTGCGTCTCGGTCAACGATGCCGTCGTGCACGGCATCCCCACCGATCAGGTGCTGGTCGACGGCGACCTGGTGTCGGTCGACTTCGGCGCCACTCTCGGCGGCTGGTGCGGTGATGCCGCCCGCAGCTTCATCGTCGGCACCCCGCGCGATGCCGACGCGGCGCTGATCGCCGCCACCGAAGCCGCATTGGCGGCCGGGATTGCCGCCGTCCGCCCCGGAAACACCCTCGGCGACATCGGGTTCGCGATCGGCGACTCGGCGCGCAGAGCCGGGTACGGCATGCTCGCCGACCACGGCGGGCACGGCATCGGGCACACCATGCACGAGGATCCGCACGTCCCCAACGAGGGCCGGCGCGGGAAAGGGATGAAGTTGAAGCCGGGGTTGGTGATCGCGATCGAGCCGATGCTGATCGCCGACGGCACCGATGACTACGTGCACGACTCCGATGGCTGGACCTTGCGCACCGCCACCGGCGCGCGCGCTGCACACAGCGAGCACACCGTCGCAGTGACCACCGACGGAGCACGGGTGTTGACGCTTTAGGCTTGGGGCATGCCTGACCAGCTGACCATCCCCGATTCGCTCAAACCCGCCGACGGCCGGTTCGGCTGCGGCCCGTCCAAAGTGCGCCCCGAACAGCTGACCGCGCTGTCGACGACGGCGGCCGCCCTGTTCGGCACCTCGCACCGGCAGGCGCCGGTCAAAGACCTGGTCGGGCGGGTGCGCAGCGGCCTGCGGGAGCTGTTCTCGGTGCCCGATGGCTACGAGGTCATCCTGGGCAACGGCGGTTCCACGGCGTTCTGGGATGCCGCCGCTTTCGGTCTGGTCGACACGCGCTCGCTACACCTGACGTTCGGCGAATTCAGCGCGAAGTTCGCGTCGTGCGTCGCCAAGAACCCGTTCGTCGGCGATCCGATCATCGTCAAGGCCGATGCAGGCAGCGCGCCGGAGCCGATATCGGATCCATCCGTCGACCTGATCGCCTGGGCCCATAACGAGACGTCCACCGGTGTCGCACTGCCCGTGCACCGGCCCGCCGGTTCCGACGGCAAGCTCATCGTCATCGACGCCACCTCGGGTGCTGGCGGGCTGCCCGTCGATATCACCGACGCCGATGCCTATTACTTCGCCCCGCAGAAGAACTTCGCCAGCGACGGCGGTCTGTGGTTCGCCATCATGAGTCCGGCGGCGCTGGCCCGCGTCGATGCCATTGCCGCTTCGGGGCGCTGGGTGCCCGACTTCCTGTCCCTGCCGATCGCGGTGGAGAACAGCCTCAAGAACCAGACGTACAACACCCCGGCGATCGCCACCCTGGTGCTGATGGCCGAGCAACTCGACTGGCTGCTGGGCAACGGCGGGTTGGACTGGGCCGTCAAGCGCACCGCCGATTCGTCGCAGCGCCTGTACTCCTGGGCCGAAGCCTCGGAATACGCGACACCGTTCGTCGTCGACCCTGCGCTGCGTTCCCAGGTCGTCGGGACCATCGACTTCGCCGAATCCGTCGACGCCGCGGCGGTCGCCAAGACCCTGCGCGCCAATGGCATCGTCGACACCGAGCCGTACCGCAAACTCGGCCGCAACCAGCTGCGCGTCGCGATGTTCCCGGCCGTCGAACCCGATGACATCAGCGCGTTGACAGCATGTGTCGACTGGGTCGTCCAGCGGTTGTAATCTCGCCGTGACATTCACCGCGTGTCACCCCTAAACCCGCTCTGTGCTGCAGTAAGGTCCGGCACATGCCGGTACTCAAGGTCGTTGGGCTCGATGTCGATGGCAGACACATCCTCTGCGAGGGGGATGACCCGACCCAGAAGTTCCGGCTCCGAGTCGACGATCGTCTGCGCGCCGCCGTGCGTGGCGACCGGACCCGGCTGAACCAGATTCAAATTGATATCGAGGTCGCCAACGTGCTGACTCCCAAGGAAATCCAAGCCCGGATCCGGGCCGGAGCATCCGTCGAGCAACTCGCGGAATCGGCCGACGCCGATATCACCCGCATCGAGCGGTTCGCGCATCCGGTTCTGCTGGAGCGGTCAAGGGCGGCAGAGTTGGCCACCGCGGCGCATCCGATCCTGCACGACGGGCCTTCAGTCCTGACCCTGCTGGAGACGGTCACCACCGCGCTGGTCTCGCGGGGGCTGAATCCCGATGTGCTGAATTGGGATGCCTGGCGCAACGAGGACAACCGCTGGACCGTGCAGCTGGCATGGAAGGCGGGTAAGTCGGACAACCTGGCACATTTCCGCTTCACTCCCGGCGCCCACGGCGGCACCGTCAGCGCTGTCGACGACACCGCTGCTGAATTGATCGACCCCAACTTCGAGCGCGTCCTGCGTCCCGTCGCGCGGGTGGCCCAACTCGACTTCGACGCCGTCGAGCATCCGGTCGTCGTCGAGCGGGAAGCCCCGGCCCCGGCCCCGGCAGTCACCGCGCCCGAACGGCCTGCGCCGCGCGCCAAGCGTGGCAGGCCCGCCGTACCGGGTTGGGAAGATGTTCTGCTCGGGGTCCGCTCCAGCGGCGACCGCTAGCTCTTCGCACGGCATCGAGGCAGAACTCAGCGCGATCCATTGGCTGATTCTTCGCGCTGACGTCTGATTCGGTGGGCTGTGGATCGGTGAATACCGGAACCCGGCGTATCGGCAACGCTCTTGCTGGTGCAACGCGTATTCATCGGTACTGAAGCTGTCGCCGCGGGCCAGGTGACCAAATACCAACTCCGAGCCCACTTTCAGCGCATCTTTCCCGATGTGTACGCCCCCCGCGACCTCACGCTCACGATCGGCGACCGGGCGGTAGCCGCCGCGCTCTGGTCGCGACGTCGAGCGGTCTTGACCGGTTCCGCGGCCGCTGCACTGCACGGAGCCCGCTGGGTCGACGAGCGGACACCGATCGAACTCAACTATTCGAACAACAAGGCGCCCAGGGGAATCGTCTGCCGCGACGAGACCCTGCTCGACGACGAGGTCCGAATCCTGCGGTCATTGCCGGTGACGACACTGCAGCGCACGGCGTTCGACCTGGCCCGGCGCGGGAGCGTGGGGCAGGCGGTGGCTCGTCTCGACGCGCTCGCCAATGCCGCCCGCTTCAAGGTGGATGACGTGTTGGAACTACTGCCGCGCCACCCCAATCTCAGTGGAATCTGCCGGGTCCCCGGTGTGCTTGATCTTGTGGACGAAGGAGCGCAGTCGCCGAAGGAAACCTGGCTGCGACTGCTGTACATCGACGCTGGATTTCCGCGCCCACGAACCCAGATTCCGGTACTCGGCCCCGACGGCTACCCGCGTTACTACTTGGACATGGGGTGGGAGGAAGTGATGGTCGCCGCCGAATACGACGGTGAACATCATCGCCTCGATCGCGACTCCTACACCAATGACATCGAGCGGTCCGAGTACGTCCATGACGTCGGCTGGCGGACGATCCGGGTCGTCGCGGGGAACCGGCGGCCGGACATCATCAAGCGAACCAGGCGCGCGTGGTCATCGAGGCAGAACTCAGCGCGATCCACGGGCTGATTCTTCGCGCTCAGTTCTGAATCGATGGGGTGGCGTTACAGCACCCCGGACGCGGCCAGGCCGATCAGCGCCAGCCAGCCGACGGTGACGCCGACCCCCGATCCCAGTACGAACCAGCGGATGACAGGCCGGTGCCGCCAACCCCAGACCGTCGGCGCCAACCCGCCGACGGCGACCAGATTCAGGCCGACCACCAGCAGCGGATGCACCCGGCTCAACCCCATGCTGAGCACCACGATCGCGGCCCCGGTGATCAGGGCGGCAAATGCCGCGACGGTCAGCCCGGTGCCCCATGGAGTCGACTCTTCGGTCACGGCGCGAGCCTAACGCGCTCGTAGAATGCCAGTGCGGCAGCCGTTGCGACATTGAGCGAATCAGTGCCCCTCGCCATCGGGATCCGCACTTTGGCGTCACTGGCCCGCAGCGCCTGCTCGGACAGACCCGGCCCTTCGGCGCCCACCATGATCGCGACACGCTCGTCGACCAGGCCGGCCAGCACCGAAGGCAATGGCTCAGCACCGACCTGCGGTGTCATGGCCAGTAACCGAAAATTGTTGTCCCGCAACCGATAAAGGTCCGCAGGCCAGTTCTGCGCCTTGGCAAACGGCACCAAAAGAGCGTGCCCCATCGACACCCGGACCGCACGACGATACAGCGGATCGGCACAGCCCAACCCGAAGATGACGGCGTCGACCCCGAGGCCGGCGGCGTTGCGGAAGATCGAACCCAGATTCTCGTGATCGTTGACGCCTTCGAGTACCGCGACCGTCTGCGCGCCCTCACACACCTCGGCCACGGAAAGCTCCGGTGGCCGCCTGGCGGCCGCGAGCACCCCGCGATTGAGGTGGAAACCGATGACCTCCGCCATCACCTCGGCGGTGGCCCGGTAGTAGGGCACGTCGCCGACGGCATCCCCGAGTTCGGTGAGCCGACGGTCGGTGCCCAGCATGGCGTGCGGGGCGAATCGCGACGCGACCATGCGCTGCACAACGAAGACACCCTCGGCTATCACCAGCCCCTTACCCGAGGGCAGATCGGGCCGCCGGTCGACGCTGTTGAGATCGCGGAAATCGTCCAGCCGAGAGTCGGCGGGGTCTTCTACGTCGATGACGTTCGTACTCAAGGGCGGGGCACTCACGCGCTTTCATCGACAAGGCTGGACATCAGATCCGCGGCCCGCAGCAGAGTGGCACGCTCGTCCTGATTCAACGCGGCCAGTCGACGACGGAGCCACTCCTGGCTGGCGCGACGTTCGGACTCCACCAGGTCGACACCGGCATCCGAGACCGACACCAGCACCTGCCTGCCGTCCACCGGGTGCGCGGTGCGCGCGACCAGGCCCCGATCGGCCAGCGCAGCAACCACCCGGGTCATCGATGGCGGGCGGACCCGTTCCCGCACGGCCAGTGCACCAGGGGTCATCGCGCCTTCCTTGTGCAACGTCGACAATGCCGACAATTGTGACAGCGAGACAGGCGATTCTGGGCGACGAAACCGCAACTGCCGGGCAAGTCGGACAACCGCCAGTGACAAATCGCTGGCAAGCCGGATGTCCATATCTTTCACACCGCAAACAATACGACAAGGAACACGACAGCTGCCGGTTGATCGGTTACTTTGGATAGCAATGTTTTCCGATAATTCGCCCCCCGAACCGCCGCCACTGCCTGCCCGCCTGCAGGAGCAGTGGCCGGTCATCGCAGCGGGCGCCCTGGCCTGGCTGATCGCCACGATTGTCGCCTTCACCGTGCCCGCACTGGAGAGCTGGCGACCGGTCAGCATCGCAGGGCTGGCCGTCGGCGTGCTCGGCACATCGATTTTCCTGTGGCAACGCAGTGCGGCACAACGCGGCGCGCGGGGCGCGCAGACCGGGCTAACTCGCAAGTAGTTCGTTACTCGGCTTGCGCTGAGTCCATAACCGCTGAGTCCATAACCGCTGAGTCCATAACCGCTGAGTCCATAACCGCGACGTCAAGGACACCGTCGTCGAAAGGCTCATAGAGCGGCGAACCGGTCCCGGCCGGAACTGGGGTGTCCGAATGCGCGCCGCATCCATAGCTGAATTCCACGACGTGACCGTCGGCGGCCATCGCGTTACCGCACACGCCGAACATCACCCCGAGCGAACCGGCCAGCGGCAGATAGAACCCGCAGTCGCGGCAGACCCGTTTGGTGGACCGGGCCATCGGCGACTCAGGTCCGAAATCCCCGTCATGCCAGCGCTGGGCAGCATCGTCACGGCCCCAGCTGCTCATCACCTGGCGCTTGCCGAGGCCGAGCTCGAGGGCGACGTCATCGATCTCGGGGTCACCGGAAAGTGTGTAACCGGGGACCAGTCGCGGATCGTCAGCAGGTGGCGCGAGCAGATCACCGGGACCGAGGTCACCGGGTTTGACCCGGTCCTCCCACGGGACCCACTGGGGTGCCAGCAACGCCGTCGGGCCAGGCACCAACACGACCTCACTGATCGTGGCGTGCTGGGCACCGGGGTACGCGGCCACGACGACCGCCCACTGCCAGCCCTGATACCCGGGAAGATTCGCCAGGAACCGGTGCGTGGCCGCCGTCGGGTCCTCGAACGTCATCCCCAGGTAGTCGCCAACGGTGTCACCGCTGAACTCTTTTACTGCCGCCCTTGCGGTGTCCACGGCATCGGTGAAGACCGCCTCGGCGGTGGCAACAGCGGATTCGGTCATGCTTTCCATCGCCTTCCATACTGCCTGAGACGACGCGTGCCAGCCACACCGGTCGCCTGCCCGCTCAGCGCGCAGCCGATAGGGAACAATTGGCGGAGTGTCAGAGCGGCGGAATGAGCGCCCCGGTGGTGAGCACCCCGGGATGGCGAATTACCCCAGCGACGAGCCGGGATACCGCAGCCAGCGCCGATCGGTACCCACCCCCAGCTCCAACCGTTATCTGCCGCCGCTGCACGAAGACCACGACCACCGGGCCCACCCGTCCGACGACGCCGCTGAGGCCGCGGCGGCGGCCTACAAAATCACCGTCACCAGGGCCGCCCGGCAGCGCAGTCGCGAAATGGGCTCGAAGATGTACGGGCTGGTGCACCGCGCGGCGACCGCCGACGGCGCCGACAAATCCGGTCTGACAGCGCTGACCTGGCCGGTGATAGCCAACTTCGCCGTCGACGCGGCGATGGCCGTCGCACTGGCGAACACCTTGTTCTTCGCGGCGGCCTCGGGCGAGAGCAAGAGCAAGGTCGCGCTGTATCTGCTCATCACCATCGCACCGTTCGCGGTGATCGCCCCGCTGATCGGTCCCGCGCTCGACAAGCTTCAACACGGTCGGCGGGTGGCGCTGGCGCTGTCATTCCTCCTGCGCACCGTCCTGGCCCTGGTGCTGATCACCAACTACGACAGCGCCACCGGCGGCTTCCCGTCCTGGGTGCTCTACCCGTGCGCGCTCGGCATGATGGTGTTGTCCAAATCGTTCTCGGTGCTGCGCAGCGCGGTCACGCCGCGGGTGATGCCCCCGACCATCGACCTCGTGCGGGTGAATTCGCGGCTGACCGTGTTCGGCTTGTTGGGCGGCACCATCGTCGGCGGCGGTATCGCGGCCGGCTTCGAATACTCACTATCCAAGACGGCTCACCTGCCCGGCGCCCTGTTCGTGGTGATTGCGGCGACGTTGGTCGGGGCCTGGCTGGCCATGCAGATCCCCGCCTGGGTGGAGGTCACCGCCGGTGAGGTGCCGACCACACTGAGCTACCACGACCACAACAGCCCGACACACAACACCTTGCGACAACCGATGGGCCGCAACATCATCACCTCGCTCTGGGGTAACTGCACCATCAAGGCCATGGTCGGTTTCCTGTTTCTGTACCCGGCGTTCGTCGCCAAGGCGCACGACGCCAGCGGCTGGGTGCAATTGGGCATCCTCGGGTTGATCGGGGCGGCGGCCGGGATCGGCAATTTCGCAGGCAACTTCACCGCCGCGCGGCTGCGGCTGGGTCGGCCATCGGTACTGGTGGTCCGCTGCACGATTGCCGTCGCGGTGGTAGCACTGCTGACCGCATTGACCGGCAATCTGTTCGTGGCGGCGTTCGCGGCCCTGGTCACATCGGGGTCCTCGGCCATCGCCAAGGCGTCGCTGGATGCCTCGCTGCAGGACGATCTGCCCGAGGAGTCCAGGGCATCGGCATTCGGGCGGTCCGAATCGGTCCTGCAGCTGGCCTGGGTGATGGGCGGGGCGCTGGGGGTGCTGGTCTACACCGAGCTGTGGATCGGCTTCACCGCCATCACCGCGCTGCTGATTCCCGGCCTGGCACAAACCATCGTCAGTTTCCGGGGCGACTCTTTGATCCCCGGCCTCGGCGGCAACCGGCCAGTTATGGCGGAACAAGAATGAATCGTCGCCTTGTCGCCGTCGTGCTGGCGGTCGCGGTCGTCCTGGCCTCCACCGGTGGCGGTGTGGTGGCGTGGCTGATGCTGCGCGACCACCAGCCGCAGCAGATGGAGATCAGCGCCTACACCCGCGGCCAGCTCACCCGCGTCGGCCCGTTTCTGTACTGCAACGTGTTGAATCTCAACGACTGTCAGACACCGCAGGCCCAGGGGCAACTGGTGGTCAACGACCGCGATCCCGTCCAACTGTCGGTGCCTGAGGCCATCGGCGCTGCCCCCTGGCGGCTGATGCAGGTCTACGAGGACCCGAAGGATACGACGGTCACCGCGTTCCGTCCGGATACCCGGCTGGCCGTGACGATCCCGACGGTCGACCCCCACCGCGGACGGATGACGGGTTTCACGGTGCAGTTGCTGACCCTGGTTGTCGACCAGAACGGTGAACTCTTTGAGGCGCCGCACGCGGAATGGTCGGTGCGCACGGTCTGGAACTAGCCCGCCAGGGCGCGCTAACGCAGCTGTTTGCGCAGGAACTCCAGATCCGCGACGTGGCCGTCGGTCGGGGTCTCGATGATGACGTCGGATTTCGCGTCCCGGCAGACACTGGCGATCAGGTCGGAATCGAAGGTGCCCGAGTCGAAGTTGGCGTGCCGATCGGCGCCTGAATCGAAGGCGTCGCGGGAGTTGTTGGCATGCACCAGATCGATCCGTCCGGTGATCGCCATCACCCGATCGACGATATCGGCGAGCTCTTCGCCACCGGCCCACGCGTGGCAGGTGTCCAACACGAAACCGGGTTCGTACTGGCCGACCGCATCCCACAGCATGGCGAGGCGATCGAACTTGCGGGCCATCGCATTTTCGCCGCCTGCGGTGTTCTCGATGAGGATCGGTAGCGGAAAACCGCCAGCCTCTTCTTGACGTTCGAAGGCCTTGCGCCAGTTCTCCACACCGACCGCGGGATCATCTTTGGCGGTGACGTGCCCGCCGTGCACGATGAGTCCCTTGGCCCCGATATCGGCCGCCGCGTCGGCATGCTGCGCCAGGATCTTGCGGCTGGGGATCCGGATCTTGTTGTTCGTGCTGGCCAGGTTCACCAGGTACGGCGCATGGATGTAGATGGTCAGATCGGTCGCGCGCAGCTCATCGGCTTTCGGGTGCGGCGGTGGTTTCTTCCACCCCTGCGGGTCGCCCATGAAGAATTGGACGGCTTCCGCGCCGCTGGCCTCGGCGGCGGCCAGTGGGTCTTCGGAGTCGACGTGTGCACCTAGGAGAGCCATGGGATCTAGATTAGTGCCCCATGCCCGGGCGGCACCTGCTCACCCGGCGGAGTAGGACCCGGCGGGGTGCCATCTCCAAAAGGCCTGCCGCCCAAGGACTCCCGGCCATGCGGGGTGAGCCAGTTGGCCAGCTCGGGGCCCTTCGGCACAATCCTGGTCGGGTTCACGTCGGTATGCACCATGTAGTAGTGCGCTTTGATCTGCACGAAGTCGGTCGTGTCGCCAAACCCCGGCGTCTGGAACAGATCGCGTGCGTAACCCCACAGCACCGGCATCTCGGTGAGTTTGGTGCGGTTGCATTTGAAATGCCCGTGGTAGACGGGGTCGAAGCGGGCCAGGGTGGTGAACAGCCGGACATCGGCCTCGGTGATGGTGTCGCCGACCAGGTAGCGCTGGGTCGACAGCCGGTCGCTGACCCAGTCCAGCGCCGTGAACAGCCGGTCGTAGGCGTGCTCATAGGCCTCCTGCGAACCCGCGAACCCGCATCGGTATACACCGTTGTTGATCTCGGTGTAGATCCGCTTGGCAACCTCGTCGATCTCGGCCCGCAGCGGTTCGGGATAGAGCTGCGGCGCCCCGTCGCGGTGATAGGCCGTCCATTCACCGGACAGGTCCAGCGTCATCTGCATGAAGTCATTGGTGACCACCTGACCCGTCGCCACCTCGACGATGGCGGGCACCGTGATGCCCTTCGGGTAGT
This sequence comes from Mycobacterium sp., assembly GCF_965229105.1. Lineage (GTDB taxonomy): Bacteria > Actinomycetota > Actinomycetes > Mycobacteriales > Mycobacteriaceae > Mycobacterium. Next base: position 1,605,963 of record NZ_OZ245858.1, on the reverse strand, counting down.
CAGGGAACCGGGCGAAGTACGCGTCCTGTAGCCGCGGGATTTTCAATACCGGGTCGATGCCGCCGGGATCGAGGTCGAACGTCCAGCTTCGCTCATCGTGGGTGGGCCCGCAAAAGCCAATGGAGAGAACATCTTCCAGCCCAAGTAGCCGTCGCACGATGATCATCCGATTGGCCCACGGACAGGCGCGGGCGACGATCAGCCGGTAGCGGCCCGGCTCCACCGGGTAGCCGTCTCGACCGTCGGCGGTGATGCGGGTCTGGATGTAATTGGTATCGCGGTTGAACTCGCCACCACCGGCGACATAGGCACCCATGGCTAGAGGGTATCTGCGGGGCTGAGGGCGGGCGCTTACCGCTTCGTGACGGCCGAATGAGATTTGACAGCCGGTAGGACCTCCCGGGCGATGATCCGGTCCGAGCGTTCCCGGATCGCCGGGTCGATATCGCGGGACCCGCCGACGATCACCACGTGCGATAGCCCGACGTCGATCAACCCGCGCAGTCGTTCGATGACGTCGTCCGGCGTACCGACGATGCAGAACCGGCTCAAGAAGTCCGAGGTCAGCGATTCCGACTGGTCTGCATGTTCCAATCCGTGGTGGTAGTAGTCGTACCGGTTCGTCACGTCCTCGACAGCGGCCGCCTCAACCGCAGGCATCGACGACACCACGTTGCGCTGAAAGTGCGCCGATACGCTCGCATTGCCTCGCACCAGTTCGTCGAGCGAATCCCGATCAGTCCCCGCCCCGACGACGACGAAAGCGCCGACGTCGAAGTTCTCGGGGTCAAGCCCAGCCTCCTGCCGTGCCTGCCGTACTGCGTGCACAGACCGCCGCAGCCGTTCGAGGTCGGCGCCGACAGTGAGCGTCACACGGTCTCCGAGCCGGGCGCCGATTCCAGTGACCCGCGGACCGGAGCAGAAGACGTCCACCGGGACCTTCGATTCGTCGCCCAGGGGGAGCCAGGTGATCCGACTTTCGAAGCCGTCCAACGACACTGGCGCACCGCGCAGGTAGTCCTGCAAATGCGCAAGCTGCTTTTCGAATTGCGACGCCGAAGGCGGCGTGACACCGATCAGCTCCAGAGCACTATCGCCTCGGCCGATCCCCAAGCTGGCTCGGCCGCCGGAAACGTGATGAAGCGTGGCAAAGGCAGAGGCCACCACGGCCGGATGCCGGGAGGTCAGATTGGTGACCGCGGTTCCGAGCATCAGACGCGACGTGGCCCTTGCAGCGAGATACAGCGCCGCGAAAACATCCATGCTCAAGTTCTGCGTATCGGTGAACAGCAACCCGTCCCAGCCGTCGGCTTCGACCGCGGCAGCGTGCTCTTCAATGCCGTCGACGATCGGATAGGAACGCAGATAGAACTCGGTGCGCCGCACACCGTTGGCCACCACGACAGGAGCTAGGCGTCGAGCTCGCGTGCGACGGCCTTGACCACTTCGGACACCCGACGGGCGACCTTGCGGTCGGGATACTTCCCCTTGCGGAGGTCGACCTGAACCGTGCCTTCGAGCAGCGTGATCATGTCCTCGACCATGCCGTGCAGTTCATCGGGGGTGTGCTTGTGTTCCGCTGCAGCGGCAGGCTCACGACGGGGCGCGCGGGCCAGCGTCGGCGGCGGATCAATCAGCTTCAGGCTCAGCGCCTGCGGACCCCGGCGGCCTGCGGCCACCCCGAACTCCACCTTCTGGCCGGCCTTGAGACCTTCCACGCCTGCGGGCAACGCCGACGAGCGGACGTAAACGTCCTCGCCTTCCTCTTGGGATAGGAAGCCGAAACCCTTCTCGACGTCGTACCACTTCACCTTGCCGGTCGGCACTGGTCTCTCACCTGCTTGTCTGACGGAAAACTGCGATTGATGACATGGCAACATTAAGCAGCGCCCCGCCTACGCAGGACGCGATGAACGCTGATCCTACTCGGATGGCGCCCCGACCAGCATCCACGTTTCTCTCGCTAAGCTGGTCGCACCTCTGGAGGGAAGCATGCGACTCGTCCTGAACGTCATCTGGTTGATCTTCGGTGGACTCTGGCTGGCCCTGGGCTACCTGCTAGCCGCACTGATCTGCTTCGTCCTGATCATCACCATTCCGTTCGGTTTCGCCGCGCTGCGGATCGCCGCCTACGCACTGTGGCCGTTCGGGCGCACGATCGTCGACAAACCGGGTACCCGTCCAGCCGCGCTCGTCGGCAATGTCATCTGGGTGATCCTGTTCGGTATCTGGCTGGCCATCGGCCACGTCGTGACCGCCGTGGCGATGGCTGTCACGATCATCGGTATTCCGCTCGCCATCGCGAACCTGAAGATGATCCCGGTGTCGCTGGTGCCACTGGGGAAGGAGATCGTGCCTGCATGACAGTGACCGCGCTCGGTCTGCCGTCAGTACACCGATCGGTGTCCGCTGCCGTCACTGCGCCGCCTTCCGAGGGGCCGCTGATCGACACCTTCGGCCGCGTCGCCACCGATCTGCGGGTGTCGCTGACTGATCGCTGCAATCTGCGCTGCACCTACTGCATGCCCGCCGAGGGCCTGGACTGGATGCCCACAGAGCAGGTGCTGCAACCTGCCGAGCTGAGCCGACTGCTACACATCGCTGTCACCCGGCTCGGTATCACCAACATCCGATTCACCGGCGGCGAACCACTGCTCGCCCGCAACCTCGAAGAGATCATCTCGGCCGCGGCAGCCCTGCGGCCACGGCCAGAGATCGCGATGACGACTAATGGCCTCGGCCTCGCGCGACGGGCGACGGCGCTGGCCACCGCAGGCCTCAACCGGGTCAACGTCTCGCTGGACACCGTGGACGCCGCCCACTTCGCGGCCATCACGCGGCGCGATCGGCTCGATGACGTCATCGTCGGCCTGGCCGGTGCCAAGCAGGCGGGGCTCGGGCCGGTGAAGGTCAACGCCGTGCTCGATCCGGTGACGGGCCGAGCTGACGTGGTGGCGCTGCTGCGGTTCTGCCTGGACGAGGGCTATCACCTTCGCGTCATCGAACAGATGCCCCTGGATGCCGGCCATCAATGGCGCCGCGGCGAATCGCTGACCGGAGACGACGTGCTGGCGACGCTGCGCGCGCATTTCGACCTGCGGCCCGATCCCCGGCCCCGTGGCTCGGCCCCGGCACAGCTGTGGTTAGTCGACGGCGGACCGGGCACCGTCGGTGTCATCGCCTCGGTCTCCAAGGCGTTCTGCGGCGCCTGCGACCGGACCCGCCTGACCGCCGACGGTCAGGTACGCAACTGTCTGTTCGCGACAAGTGAGACCGACCTGCGTGGATTACTTCGCGGCGGCGCCGACGATGATGCGCTCGAAATGGCGTGGCGCGCCGCGATGTGGAGCAAGGCCGCCGGCCACGGCATCAACGATCCTGACTTCGTCCAGCCCGACCGCCCGATGAGTGCGATCGGCGGCTGAGGTGACCGACGTCCAGACCGACACCGCCGTCGTGGTGACTGTGCGCTACTTCGCCGCGGCACGGGCGGCCGCGGGAACCGAGGATGAGGTGCTGACGCTGCCTGCCCCGACGAGCGTCGGCGCGCTGGTGCACGAACTCGGTCAACGCAATGCCGAGCTGGCCCGCGTTTTGGCCCGATGCTCTTATCTCTGTGACGAATTCGCCGTTCGCGACCATGAGCTTCTGCTCACCACCCGCCATACGCTCGACGTGTTACCCCCATTCGCCGGGGGATGATCGTGATTTGCGTCACATAACGGAATGGTAACGAGCTGGCCACCAGCTGGCGGTGCGCCGTGAACTCCTGGGAAAACGTGCTCCCGGCTTGGCGTTTTAGAGTCCTATTAAGATTTGCCAGAGCCTGAATCGCCGTGTCGGGCAAAAGGTGACGTCCCTGTCTTCAGCCGTTACCGTCAACTCCCAAGTCGACCGAGCAATTCCCAGCGGCAGGCCCTCCCCTCACTCTTAGCGCCTAGCTCCATCCATTGAGCAGGGGACCGACATAAAACACGGATGGAGGCGGGGGACCCAACGGTCCACCGGATCGACCTGGAACTTAACGGTTCCTTGGGGTGAAGCCGACGTCGTTTTCCAAGGAAAACCCCTGGATACGACGCAGGCCGGGCAACCTCTCCAGCCCGAACCCGACAGCTGACCTCGTAGGCGCATACAGAGAGGACATCACCGAACATATGAGCAGTGGACGGCATCGCAAGCCCACTTCCTCGGCCAAGCAAGTAGCCAAAATCGCCTTCACCGGCGCAGTCATCGGTGGGAGCGGTCTCGCGCTCGCCGGTCAGGCCGGCGCCGCCACTGACGGGGAATGGGACCAGGTCGCCAGTTGTGAATCTGGTGGCAACTGGGCCATCAACACCGGAAACGGTTACCACGGCGGCTTGCAATTCTCGCAGGGCACCTGGTCGGGCCACGGCGGTGGCGAATACGCCCCGTCCGCCCAGATGGCCAGTAAAGAAGAACAGATCGCCGTCGCCGAGCGCGTGCTGGCGACTCAGGGCCGTGGTGCATGGCCTGTCTGCGGACGTGGCCTCTCCGGCGCCACCCCACGCAACGTCGTCGACGAGCCCGCGCCTCTGGACGCGCCGATCGACGACCAGGGCATCAACGTCCAGGCCGTAGCGTTCGACGCCCCACTGCCCCCGGCGCCCGATGTCCTGCCGCCGGCCCCAGAAGACCTCCCCCTGCCGCCGGCCGATGTGCTGCCGCCGGCCCCGGAAGAACTGCCGCCCGCACCTCAGGATCTCCCGCTGCCGCCGCCGGCCGATGTGCTGCCGCCGGCCCCCGAGGTCTTGCCGCCTGCGCCTGAAGAACTGCCCCCACCGGTCGACGTACCCCCGCCGTTCGTCGATGTCGCTTTCGAGGCTCCTGCCCCGATCGACGCACCGGCACCGGACGCTCCCGCACCAGATGCCCCGATCGCGGTCGACGCCTCGCTGGAAGCCCCGGCTCCAGCCCCGTTGGACGTCCCGGCACCGGTCGACGCGCCCGTAGCTGTCGACGCCGCCGACTGGACCCTCGCCGATCCGGCCGCTGCACCGCAGCCCCAGGAGTGGGCGCTGCACACCGCACCGCAGGCACCGCTGCCCGCACCGTCGGATGATCCGCTGCTCCCGACACCCGCACCCGCACCCGCGCCGGCTCCGGCACCCGCCCCGGATTCCCTGGCACCGCTGAACGCTGTCGCGCTGCCCGGTCCCGCGCTGGACGCCGCCAACCAGGTGGCGACCGGCGATGTGCCTGCGGTCCCCGCCGCCGTTCCGCATCTGCCGAGCCCGGAGAACCTCCCGCCGGGAACCACCGAGACGCCGATCGATCCCGATTCCCGGCCGAACCTGACCTACCTCAAGGACCTGTGGCACGCGGTGCAGACTCAGGAAGTCAGCGGTAACGACGCGCTGCTCGCCCTGGCACAGCGCCCGATGAATGCTCAGGATCCGGGTCAGATGGGTCCGATCGACCCGAACACTCCGATCGACCCGAATGCGCCGCTGGCGCCCCCGCCGCCGGCCGATCCACTGCTGCCGCCGGCACCTGCACCGATTCCCTGAGAGAACACGACGTCCAGATCGGCGTCCACGTGGTGAAATCTCGACCGTCACAACGTGGGCGCCGATTTCGGCGTTAGTGGACCACGGCGTCAGGCCGAGTTGACCCACTCGTCGGTGCCATCGACAAAGAACTGGTGCTTCCACACCGGTAGCCGCGCCTTCACGGCGTCTACAAGCCGCGCGCAGGTCTCGAACGCGGCCCCCCGGTGATCGGCCGCCACAGCGGCCACCAGAGCGGCATCGCCAATCTGCAGCGGCCCGATCCGGTGGCTGGCCGCGATCGCCCGCACTCCGGTGGCTGCTGCCGCCACCTCGGCGACGATCTCGGCGAGGGTCGTGGCGGCCAGGGGGTGCGCCGAATACTCCAGCCGCACCACCTGGCGTCCACCGTCATGGTCGCGGACCACGCCGGCGAAGCCCACCACCGCGCCCGCGGCCTCGTGGGCGACCAGGTCCTCGTGGTCGCTCAACAGAATCGGGTGCTCCGACAGCGCCGCGCGCAGGACGATCGTCATCGGTGGTGGTCCTTTCCCGCGAGCTGATCCATGGCGTGGTGCACGACATCGCCGAGTACGGCCAGACCGTCACGCACCCCGCCGGGCGAACCGGGCAGGTTCACGATCAGTGTCCGGCCTGCCACCCCGGCGATTCCCCGCGACAGTATCGACGTCGGCACCTTGGGCAGTCCCGAACGGCGGATGGCATCGGCAAGACCCGGTATCTGGTAGTCCAACACTGCCGCGGTCTGCTCCGGGGTGGCATCGGTGGGCGAGATACCGGTACCGCCGGAGGTGATGACGAGGTCGACGGCCTCAGTCACCGCCGTCCGCAGCGCCAGCCCGACCGGCTCCCCGTCGGACACCACCACCAGAAGCGAATCCAGAAAGCCCTGTTGCACAAGCCATTCGACGATGATCGGTCCGCAGCGGTCCTCGTAGACGCCCACGGCAGCGCGGGTGGAAGCAATGATGACCCGACCGGTCCGCGTCATCGGGACCAGGTGCCGCTGCGTCCGCCGACTTTGTTGAGCAACCTGATGTCGTCGATGGTGGCACCGGCGTCCACAGCTTTGATCATGTCGTAGATCGTCAGGCCAGCGACACTGACGGCGGTCAGCGCCTCCATCTCCACCCCGGTCCGGTCCGTCGTGCGCACGGTTGCGGTGATCCCGATGGCGTCGGCGCCGATCTCGAAATCGATATCGACACCGGTCAGCGCGAGGTGATGGCAGAGCGGAATCAGATCACTGGTGCGTTTGGCGGCGAGAATTCCTGCCACCCGCGCAGTGGCCAGCGCGTCGCCCTTGGGCAGACCGCCCGAGGAGATCAGGCCGACGATTTCGGCACTGGTGTGCACCGTGCCTGACGCGATCGCGGTGCGTTTGGTGACGTCTTTATCGCTGACGTCGACCATATGGGCCGCGCCCCGCTCATCGACGTGCGACAGCGGGGACGTACCCCGGCCCCTGACCACTACTACCTGTTGACGACCGTGACGGGGTGCACGTACGGCAGTTCTGAGGCAGGCAGCGGGAACGTCACGTCACCGAACGGCGACAGCGCACCCGTGCGATCGGCGGCAAGCTCGCTCACGGGGTGGTCATCAGGACCACCGCCGCCGGGCCAACCATTGTCTACGTACCTGGTCTTGTGCGGTTTGGAGTCAGCATTGTCGGACACGGAAGACATTCTGACAGGTTATGACCCGCTGGCGCGTAGGAGAACCTGCTTTACGCTGGTCAGCAATGACCGAACACACCTCAGGCGTCCCCCTGGGCGCCTGGCTGGCCGATCTGCCCGACGAGCGGCTGATTCGCCTCCTCGAGCTGCGCCCTGACCTCGCGCAGCCACCGCCAGGCAGTATCGCCGCGCTGGCAGCACGCGCACAGGCCCGCCAGTCGGTCAGGGCGGCCACCGATGAGCTCGATTTCTTGAGGTTGGCGGTGCTCGATGCGCTCTTGGTACTGCACGCCGACACCACCGAGGTGCCCGTCACCAAGCTGATCGAGCTGATCGGGGAGCGCGCACCCGAATCCGCGGTCCTGGTCGCGCTGGACGATCTGCGGGATCGGGCGTTGGCGTGGGGCGAGGCCAGGATGCGGGTGGCTGCGGAGGCCAGCGGCGGGCTGCCCTGGTACCCCGGCCAGGTGATCCTGGAGGATCCGGCCCGCACGCCCGCCGAGATCTCCGAACAGCTCGACCACCTCGATGAACCACAGCGTGAGCTGCTGGAGCGACTGCTACAGGGCTCGCCCGTCGGCCGCACCCGTGACGCCGCGCCAGGTACCCCGGCTGATCGCCCGGTGCCGCGGCTGCTGGCAGCCGGACTGCTGCGCCAGGTCGACGAGGACACGGTCATCTTGCCGCGCCAGGTGGGCCAGGTGCTGCGCGGTGAGGAACCCGGTCCCAGCCTCCTGATCGCGCCCCAGCCAGCCACCGGAGCTGCCAAAGGCGGAAAAGCCGTCAAAGCCGCCGACGTCGATGCGGCCGCTGCCGGCGCGGTCATCGACCTGTTGCGTGATTTCGACGTCGTCTTCGAAACACTCGGCACCACACCGGTTCCCGAGTTACGCAGCGGCGGGATCGGCGTCCGCGACGTCAAGCGGTTGACCAAGCTGACGGGAATCACCGAACAGCGCCTGGGCCTGGTTCTCGAAATCGCCTCTGCGGCAGGGTTGATCACCAGCGGCGTACCCGATCCCGAACCCGATGACGGCCCGGGACCGTACTGGGCGCCGACCATTGCCGCCGACCGGTTCGCCGACACCTCCGCCGCGGATCGCTGGCAGCTGCTGGCGAGCACCTGGCTGGACCTGCCTGCGCGGCCGAGCCTGATCGGGCACCGCGGGCCCGACGGTAAACCCTATGCGGCACTGTCAGATTCGCTGTATTCCACGGCGGCACCGTTGGATCGCCGGCTGTTGCTGACCATTCTGACCGACCTGCCGCGCGGGGTCGGCGTTGACGCGGCAGAGGCATCGCGGGCGATGATCTGGCGGCGCCCGAGGTGGACGGCGCGGCTGCAGCCCGAACCCGTTGCCCACTTACTGGAGGAGGCGCACGCACTGGGCGTGGTGGGCCGCGGGGCGATCAGTAATCCGGCTCGCGCACTGCTGACCGAGGATGCCGACGCCGCGGTCACCACGATGGCCAAGGCGCTGCCCGCTCCCATCGACCACTTCCTGGTCCAGGCCGACCTGACCGTGGTCGTTCCCGGCCCCCTCGAGCGAGACCTGGCCGACGAGCTGGCACATGTCGCCGATGTCGAATCAGCGGGCGCGGCAATGGTTTACCGGGTAAGCGAACAGTCCATCCGGCGTGCGCTCGATAGCGGCAGGAGCGCGACGGCATTGCACGCCTTCTTCACCAAACACTCCAAGACTCCGGTACCGCAGGGCCTGACGTATCTCATCGACGATGTCGCCCGTAGGCACGGTCAGTTGCGGGTGGGGATGGCGACATCATTTGTGCGGTGCGAAGATCCGGCGCTGCTGACCCAGGCCATCGCCGCCCCCGCCACGCAGCGGCTCGATCTTCGGCTGCTGGCACCGACCGTGGCGGTCTCCCAGGCGCCGATCGCCGATGTGCTCACCGCCCTGCGTGGCGCGGGCTTCGCACCGGCCGCGGAGGATTCCGCCGGTGCGATCGTCGATATCCAGGCTCGCGGCGCCCGGGTGCCGACGCCCCTGCACCGCCGCGTGTACCGCCCGGCGCCCAGCACACCGAATCGGGACACCTTGGCCGCTGTCGTCTCGCTGCTGCGCAAGGTCGTCGCCATGCCGTTCAACGCCAACGGCACAGGCCGGGTGGACCCGGCGCGGGCCGTCACCCTGCTGCAGCAGGCCGCGTTGGAACAGACCTCGGTGGTAATCGGTTATATCGACGCCGCCGGAGTAGCCACCCAGCGCGTGGTCTCCCCCGTCAACGTCAGGGGCGGTCAACTACTGGCCTTCGATCCGGCCTCTGGCCGCGTACGAGATTTCGCCATCCACCGCGTGACATCCGTGGTGCGCGCCGATGACGACGCAGAGTGAGGCGCCCGATGACGATGCGGGACGAGGAACGAGACCCGCTGAGGAATCGGGCGAAGGCCCGAGAACGATGAGGAGGAGTGGCGCCAGAGATGTCGGCCGACGAAGGATAATGAACACTTATGACTGACGGACCCTTGATTGTCCAGTCCGATAAGACCGTGCTGCTCGAGGTCGACCACGAGCAGGCCGCGGAGGCGCGTGCTGCCATCGCGCCGTTCGCCGAACTTGAGCGCGCCCCGGAGCACATTCACACCTACCGCATCACCCCGTTGGCCCTGTGGAACGCGCGCGCGGCCGGTCACGACGCCGAACAGGTCGTCGATGCGCTGGTGAGCTTCTCCCGCTACGCCGTACCGCAGCCGCTATTGGTCGACATCGTCGACACCATGGGCCGCTACGGCAGGCTGCAGCTGGTCAAGAGCCCGGTACACGGGTTGATCCTGGTCAGTCTGGACCGGGCCGTCCTCGCCGAGGTGTTGCGGCACAAGAAAATCGCCCCGATGCTGGGGGCCCGCATCGACGACGACACGGTCATCGTCCACGCCAGCGAGCGCGGCCATATCAAGCAGATGCTGCTCAAGATCGGCTGGCCCGCTGAAGACCTGGCCGGCTATGTCAACGGCGAGGCGCACCCGATCAGCCTGCAACAGGACAACTGGGAACTGCGCGACTACCAGCAGATGGCGGCGGATTCATTCTGGGCCGGCGGCTCGGGCGTTGTGGTGCTGCCCTGCGGGGCGGGCAAGACCATGGTCGGCGCCGCGGCGATGGCCAAGGCCGGAGCCACCACGCTGATTCTGGTCACCAACACCGTCGCAGGCCGGCAGTGGAAGCGGGAGTTGATCGCACGGACCTCGCTGACCGAAGAGGAGATCGGCGAGTACTCCGGTGAGCGCAAAGAGATCCGACCGGTCACCATCGCGACGTATCAAGTGATCACCCGCCGCACCAAGGGCGAGTACAAACATCTGGAGCTCTTCGACAGCCGCGACTGGGGTCTGATCATCTACGACGAGGTGCACCTGCTGCCCGCGCCGGTGTTTCGCATGACCGCTGACCTGCAGTCACGTCGGCGTCTCGGTCTGACCGCCACCCTGATCCGCGAGGACGGGCGTGAAGGTGACGTGTTCTCGCTGATCGGGCCCAAACGCTATGACGCCCCGTGGAAAGATATCGAGGCCCAAGGCTGGATTGCCCCGGCCGAATGCATCGAGGTCCGCGTCACGCTCACCGAGAACGAGCGGATGATCTATGCCACCGCCGAGCCTGAGGAACGCTACAAGCTGTGCTCCACAGCGCATTCCAAGATCGCGGTGGTGAAGTCGATCCTGGAACGCCACCCCAATGAGCCCACACTGGTGATCGGTGCCTATCTCGATCAGCTCGACGAACTCGGCGCCGAGCTGAATGCGCCGATCATCCAGGGTTCGACGAAAACCGCTGAGCGCGAAGAACTCTACGATCAGTTCCGGCGTGGTGAGATCCGCACACTGGTGGTGTCGAAGGTGGCGAACTTCTCCATCGATCTACCGGAAGCCTCGGTGGCAGTGCAGGTTTCGGGCACCTTCGGGTCCCGCCAAGAGGAAGCGCAACGGCTGGGCCGGTTGCTGCGGCCCAAGGCAGACGGCGGCGGCGCGGTGTTCTACAGCGTGGTCGCCCGCGACAGCCTCGACGCCGAGTACGCCGCGCACCGGCAGCGCTTCCTGGCCGAACAGGGCTACGGCTACATCATCAAGGATGCCGACGACCTGCTGGGCCCGGCAATCTAGCAAACGCGCAACTCCCAGCGGAGCGATCCACTAGGCGCTAATCTTCGCCGCAGTCAATAACGGCTGTCGCGAGGAGGGGTTCGTGAGCTCAACGAGCTATATCGGTCGGGTCGGTGGGCTGGCAGTTGCCCTCGGAGTGGGCGCCGCGATGTTCGGCGGCGCCACGGCCTGGGCCGACAGTGCCAGCCCAGAGGGATCTGCCGGTGGGTCGACCGTTTCGCATTCGGCGGGGCCGAGCAAGCATGTGAGCTCGTCGAGTTCCGCCCGCTCCGAGCGTCCCCGCTCGGTGGTCGCGGGCGCCCGCTCGGCGAATCAATTTCGAGCCGGGCCCGCCAATCAGGTCACCTCCCGCACGGTGGCGACCACCACGGTCTCCGCCACGACGTCAGCGCCGGCCGCCGACGACGGCCCGATCTCACCTGCCGAGTCGCCGGTGGAACTATCGCTGCTCGCGTTCACCCGTCGCGAATCCGCCTCGGCCAGCGCCGCTGCACCGCTTGTGCAGGCAGCCGTCCCGGCCGCCGTGACGCAGAGCAGCGCGGTGATCATGAGCCCCAGCGGCGTGCCGATCGTCACGGCGGACTATCTGGCAAGGGTTTTCGCGCTCTACGTTGCGCCAAACAGCCCGGTCGGCACCATCCCGGAGGGGTTGGACACGCCGGAAGGTCTTTACCCCATCACCGGCGTCAAGAGCCTGCCACTGAACACCTCCGTGGACCAAGGGCTGACGATCCTCGGCACCGAAATTCAAAAGCAGCTCAACGCAGGAAATGCGGTCACGGTCTTCGGTTACTCCCAGAGCGCCATCATCGCCTCATTGGCGATGGCGGATCTAGATCCGTCGGCGCCGCTGTCGTTCATCCTGGTCGGCAACGAGATGAACCCCAATGGTGGTCTGCTGTCCCGGTTCCCGGGAATGAGCCTGCCGGCGCTCGGTATCCCCTTCTACGGCGCAACGCCAGCCGATGCCTTCCCCACGACGAACTACACACTGGAATACGACGGGTTCGCCGACTTCCCGCGCTATCCGCTGAACTTCCTGGCGGACCTCAACGCTGGGCTGGGCATCGTCTTCGTGCACACCCAGTACGCGGAACTGACCGAGGACCAGGTGACCCCGGTCTCGCAGGGCGGCCAGGCCATCGAGTTGCCGACGTCGTCGCCGACGCAGCACTACTACGTAATCCCCACCGCGAATCTGCCGCTGCTGGAGCCCCTGCGGGCCATCCCGCTGATCGGCACTCCGCTCGCCGACCTGTTGCAGCCGGCCCTGCGGGTTCTGGTCAACCTCGGCTACGGCGATCCGAAATACGGCTGGTCCAACGAGGGATACGCCAATGAGCAGACGACGTTCGGCGTGATCCCGGACGTCGACTGGGGCGAAGTTGCGCAGCTTCTCGTCGCCGGGGCACAACAGGGCATCAGTGATTTCGTCGGCGACTTCGGGCCGGGCGGGTCGATAGTGCATGAGCTGTCAGCGTTTTCGTTGCCCAGCCTCGACCATGTGGTCGCGGACCTGGTGCAGTTGCCGATGACGATCGCCTACACCATCTCGAACGCGGCGTCTGCGGCATACGCGGCGCTGCTGCCGACAGCCGACATCATCAATTCGCTGGTGACGATGTTGCCCGCCTACAACCTGACGCTATTCCTCAGCGGCGTTGCGCAGGTGCTCGACGGCGATATCGTCGGCGGTCTGGTCAACGCCATCGGGTTGCCGATCGCCGCCGACGTCGGGTTGATCACCACGGCCGGCCTGATCGAACTTCTCGTCCTGGGCCAAGCGGTCGAAGGAGTCATCAATGCGGGCGACGGTGCGTAGCCGGTTGAGCTAGCCGGTCGCCACTGCACCATCTAAGTCCGCCACCACGATCTTGCGCATGCCGAGCATCGCGGTGGTGGCGGCCACGACCGTGGCGGGATCTTCCAGGAGTTCGTAGAGCCGCTCGGGCACGATCTGCCAACTCAGGCCGAACCGGTCCTTGAGCCAGCCGCACTGTGATTCCTGCCCGCCGTCACCGAGTTTCGTCCAGTAGTGGTCGACCTCCGCTTGATCAGCACAGCGCACTTCGAAAGACACCGCTTCCGAGAACGGGAACTCGGCACCGCCGTTGATGCCGAGGAACCGGTTTCCATCGAGCACGAAGATCCCGTAGGCGACGTCGCCCGGCTTACCCGGGCCGGCGTCGGTGTAGCGGGCGTACTCCTCGATGGTCGAGTTCGGAAACACCGAACAGTAAAACTGCGCAGCCTCTTCGAGGTTGTTGTCGAACCACAGGCAGGGCGTAATTGTCGTCGTCATACCCGTTGTGACTTCGGGGACGGCCCGAAGTCATCGGTTACAGCGACAAAATGGTGGCCGAGGCGGTGCCCGGCGCGCCGTACACCTGGGCCAGGCCCACCCGCGGGTTGCCCGGCACCTGACGCTCGCCGGCCTCGCCGCGAAGCTGGCGCACCAACTCGTGCATCTGCCGCAGACCGGACGCGCCGATAGGTTCGCCGTTGGCAATCAGCCCGCCGTCGGTGTTGACCGGAATCGACCCGTGGATTTCGGTGGCACCGTCAGCGAGCAGCTTCTCCTGCTCACCGTCAGCGCATAGCCCGGTTTCGGCCATGTGGATCACTTCGGCGCCCGCGTCGGTGTCCTGCAGTTGCGCGACGTCGATGTCCTCGGGCCCGATACCAGCGGCCTCGTAGGCCGCCCTGGCCGCAAACACCGTCGGCGACGGATCCTCGTCCAGCGGCGCAGAGGTGCCGTGTACCTCGTAGGCGCCGAAGGTCCTGGTGCGAATCTCCGAGGCCCGGACATAGACCGGCTTATCGGTGTACTTGTGTGCGATATCGGCGCGGCACATGATGACCGCGGCCGCACCCTCGTCGGGGGCGCAGAACATGAATTGCCGCAGCGGGTAGTTCAGCACCGGTGACGCCATGATCTCGTCGACCGATATTTCCTTGCGCCGGAAGGCATTCGGGTTCAGCACCCCGTTGCGAAAGTTCTTGTTGGCCACCCGAGCCAGCGTCTGCTCGGAAATACCGTGCTTGTGCAGGTAGTGGTTGGCCTTGATACCGAAGAATTTGGTGGTGACGAACTGGCCGTTCTCGGCGTACCACTGCGGCAGGGCCAGCTTGGCCGGATCGTCGGTGAACGCACCGCGCGGATGCTTGTCCAGACCGATCGCGATGCCGATGTCGTACTTGCCGAGCCGGATGGTGTCCGCGGTCTGCTGGATGGCGCTGGCCGCGGTGGCGCAGGCGTTGAACACGTTGGTGAAGGTGATACCGGTGAGCCCGACCAGTCGGGTCACTGCGTCAGGATTGGACACCTCGTAGCTGCCGCCGAACCCGAACTGGACGTCCTTCCACTCCAGTTTCGCGTCCTGGAGCGCCAGCTGGATGGCATCGGCACCCATCTGCATGGCGGTCTTGTCGAAGCGGCCGAAGGGATGCAGGCCAACACCGATGATGGCGACGTCGTTGCTCATAGTTGGTGCTCCTAGACCGGCTTGAACGCGAATGTGATGATCTCCACCGGGTTCTCGGGGTCGGAGGCGTCGGTGGCGAACGGGATCATGGTCAGCTCGACATCCATGCCGAACTGCAGCTTCTCCGGATCGTTCTCGGTGAGCCTGCCCTCGACGCGGACCACGGCCTCTTCCCCCAGACCGAGCTGGACCAGGCCGACGCCGAACGGGACGAAATCCTTACCGGTCGGCCCGATGTAGGGCGCCCCGGGCGGAAAACCCTGGGTGGTCCATGCCACCAGGGTGCCGCGGCGCGGCAGACCCAGATCCGACATCTGCGCCTTGCTGCACTTCGGGCAATGCGTCTGTACCGGGAAGACGGTGGCATGGCAAGCGCCACACTGACTTCCGATCAGCTGGGGATTGTCCTCCGGCCAGGTCGAGATTTCCGGGGCAAGTGCCTTTTGCATCGAGCAACCTCCGCAAGCCGTCCAATAATGCGCTTTCGGAATCGTACAATACAGTTACCATTTGCGGAAATGTCATTCTCATACCCGCCTGGCCGGCAACCCGAAGGCAGGAAAGAGTGCGGCATCGAGGAACACGGTGATCGCGCGGATGCCGTCGGCAGATGCGGTGAGGACGTGAATCGCGTGAGCGTGCAGCGTGCCGTCGTCACCTCGGCGGTAATCCGCCACCGCCGGTTGCCCGTTGGCGGCCGTCGAGACCATCACGGTGTCCCCAGGCGTGCTGTAGGCGCGGGTGGACAGGAACCGTGCGACGGCACTGGGGCCACTGAACCACACATCATGGGGAGGCATCTCCAGGCGGACCTCCTCGCTGAGCAGTGCCGTCAGTGCCGCCACGTCACCGTCCTCAAAGGCGGCACAGTAGCGATCCAGCAACTGCTGGGCCGCCGCGTCCCCGGGGGTGATCGCATCCTGATCGACCGGCGCCACCTCGGCCAGGTGGGCACGGGCCCGCGCCAAGGCGCTGTGCACCGCGGTTGGCGTTGTCTCCAAGAGTTCGGCGACCTCGATTGCACTGAACTGCACGACATCTCGCAAGATCAGCACAGCCCGTTGCCGCACGGGCAGTTCCTGTAGCGCGGTAGCGACGGCAAGGCGGACGCTTTCCTTCGCTGTGTAGTGGGATTCCGGCGTGCGCGTATCCGGTAGCGGCTCGAGCCACAGGTACTCACCGACCGCCCCGTCCAGATCGACTTCCGGGTCCGCCGATGCGTCACCGAGTCCGGCAGGCAGAACCCGGCGAGCGCGATTCTCCAGTGCGCGCAGGCACGCATTGGTCGCGATCCGGTAGAGCCAGGTCCGCAGGGCGGCGCGCTGTTCGAACTCCTGATAGCCGCGCCACGCGCGCAGGTACGTTTCCTGCACGAGGTCCTCCGCGTCGTGCACCGAGCCCAGCATGCGATAGCAGTGGGCGATCAACTCGGCGCGGTAGGGCGCCGCCTGTTCGATGAAGTCCTCGGTGTGCGCGTGCATAAAGATACAGATCCATCCCGCAGCAGATATTCATCGGTGCCGGGCCGACGAATTCGCGGGTTCGGGCGGATCTGAACCACTATGCAACCACTTGATGACCGAACTGCCATTGTCACCGGAGCCGGCCGCGGATTCGGCCGGGCCATCGCCTCGGACCTGACCGCCGCGGGCGCGCACGTCGTCGGCGTCGCCCGCACGGGTGCGGAGGTGTCGGCCGATGTCGCCGACC
Organism: Mycobacterium sp.; assembly: GCF_965229105.1. Lineage (GTDB taxonomy): Bacteria > Actinomycetota > Actinomycetes > Mycobacteriales > Mycobacteriaceae > Mycobacterium. Next base: position 1,589,435 of record NZ_OZ245858.1, on the reverse strand, counting down.
CGTCGACTGCGGTGCGCCTGATCGACGAGCATCACCCCGATCTGCTTGTGCTCTGCGCGGGCGCACAGCCTCGGATGGCCCCGCTGCAGGAACACACCTGGGAGAGTTTCAGCCAGAACTGGAATGTCGATGTGGCCCAAGCCTTTCACTGGATCGGCCACGCCCTGCGACGGCCGTTGTCACCGGGCAGTACGGTGATCGTCTTCTCCAGCGGCGCCGCGTTGAAAGGGTCACCGCTCTCCGGTGGCTATGCGGGTGCGAAGGCGACGGTCAGGACCGTGGCCGCGTATGCGCAGACGGAATCCCAGCGGGCGGGGCTGGGGATCCGATTCGTCTCGGTGCTCCCCCGGCTGACCCCGGCGACCGAGCTGGGGAAAGCCGCGGTTGCCGCCTACGCCGAACGCGCCGGGGTCGACGTGAACCTCTTCGTCAACGGACTACAACCCGAGCTGACGGTCGAACAGGTCGCAGCGGGTGTGCGCGCTCTTGCTACTGGAGCAGAGCATGGGCACGGTGATGGGGAGGAAGCCTATTTGTTGAGCGCAGCCGGTCTGTCACCCCTGTAGCGCGGGGATGACCTCACGCTCGAAGAGCTCAATACCCGAGCGGTCATAGGCCGCCTCGGGGAAGTAGCAGATGACGTATTCGCAGCCGAGCTCACGTAGACGCTCCAGAGTGCCGATCACCTGCTCGGGGGTGCCCGCGCCGGACTCCGGGCCGCTCATCGACCCGATCATGGCGTCGGCGGCACCGTCGCCGACGATCGGCGCCAGCCGGCCGCGGATCCGGGCCAGCCGGTCCTTGACGTCGGCGTCCGAGGTGCCAAGCACGGGATTGATATTCGCCGAGCGGACGATCGCGTCGAAATCGGTGCCGACGTCGCGACAGTGTTGGGCCAGCAGCTGCGATTTGTGCGCGAAGCCCTCCGGCTCGGACGTGAAATTGGTGTACTGGGCGTACTTGGCCGCGATCTTGAGCGTCACCTTCTCGCCACCGCCGGCTATCCAGAGTGGAATTCCGTTTTCCTGCAATGGTTTTGGTGCGACGATGGCGCCATCAACCTGGTAATGCTTCCCCTGGAAGGTGACCTTGCCGTCCCGCCAGGCGTCGCGCATGATCTGGACGCCCTCATCGAGGCGGGCCAGCCGCTCACCCGCCGACGGGAACCCGTAGCCATATGCGCGCCATTCATGCTCATACCAACCGCCGCCGATCCCCATCTGAACACGGCCACCGGAGATGATGTCGGTGGTGGCGGCAACTTTGGCCAGGTAGGCGGGATTGCGGTAACTCATCGCGGTGCACATCTGCCCGAGCTTGATCCGCGACGTGGTCGCCGCATACGCCGCCATCAAAGACCAGGCCTCATGCGTGGCCTCATCGGTGGGCGTCGGCACGGTATGGAAATGGTCATAGACCCACAGCGAGTCCCAGATATTGCCATCGTCGACATAGGTGGCGAGATCGCGCATCACCGCCCAGTGCTCCGCCGGGTCGATACCGACCAGATCGAGTCGCCAGCCTTGCGGGATGAAGAGTCCGAAGCGCATCTTTCCGACTGTAGCGGCCGCAAAAGCTAGCCTGGCAGGATGGCCCTTTCCCAAGACGAACGCGAACAGTTTCTGGCCGAATCCCGGGTCGCTGCCTTATCAGTGTCCGCCGGGGACAGCCGTGGCCCGTTGACCGTGCCGATCTGGTATCAGTACACCCCCGGCGGCGAACCGTGGATCCTGACCGCACCGGGATCGCGCAAGGCCCGACTGATCGAGGCGACGGGGTACTTCTCGCTGATGGTCGAGCGGGAAGATCCGACCGTGCGCTACGTCGCTGTCGACGGTGCGGTCAGCCGCATCGAGCCCGGCACCGACGCCCAGCTTGAGGAGATGACCCGTCGTTACCTCAGCGGCGCGGCCGCCGATAGGTACCTTGAGTTCGCCAAGGCCGAGCACGGTGGGAGCGTCGCCATCTACATGCAGCCTCAGAACTGGTTGTCGGCGGACCTCGGCGGGTTCTGATAGAGGGCTTTCACCTCGAGCAGGCTGACCTTCAGCGACGGGTTGCGCGGTAGCTCGCCGACCACCGCAACTGCCACCGGCACAGAGTGTTTCGGCAACGCACCGCGCACCAGCTCCAGCAGCTCCGATTCCGACGGGACAGCCGACCCCGGCACGGTGTCCACCGCGGCGAACGGCACCTCACCGAGGCGGACATCGGGCACGCCGACCACCGCGGCGTCGCGAACCGCGGGATGTGTCAGCAGGACCCGTCGCACCGTCTCGGGCAGGATCTTGAAACCACCGCGATTGATCGCACCGTCGCCGCGGCCGTGCAGCGTCACGAACCCGTCGATATCCACCGACGCCAGATCGGTGGTGCGCAGCCAGTCCGGACCGAGCACCGGGTTATGCGCCTCCAGGAAACCCACTGCCCCGGTGGCGACCTCGGCACCGGTATCGCCGTCGACAACCCGCACCCCGATCCCCGGCAGCGGCCTACCCACACTGTCGCGCTTGTCCTTACCGAACTGGCTGTGCAGCTCCGGCGTCCACGCACATACCGATCCCGCGAATTCGGTTGCGCCATAAGCGGGCAGGATCGGAACTCCGAAGCGCGCCTCGAACGCATCCCTGATGTGTGGTTCCAGCGGTCCCGAGGCGCTGACGATGTACCGCAGCGAGGCCAGGTCGTCTTTGGACACCGCAGACTCCGGGGCGTCGAGCAGCATCCTGACGACGGCGGGCTGCACACCGGATCCGGTGATGCCGTGGGTCCGCACGGCGCGTACCCACCCCGCCACGGTGAACTTCTCCAGCAGCACGATCCGGCTACCGACGTAGACCGCCGCAATCAGTTGGCAGACACCGATATTGCCGAATGGCCAGTACGCCAGTCCCGGCGGCTCATCCGGCGCCACTTTCTCACCGCTGTTGACGCTGACCACCATGTGCTGCAGGACGGCCATCGGAATGTGCACGCGTTTCGGTGGTCCGGTGGTGCCACTGGTCAGGATGTGCAGGCCGGCCACCCCGTCGAGGGCGGACCGCACACCCCCGGTGCGCTCAAGGCCAGGCACCGCCCGCGCATCCGGTTCTGACAACGAAATAGCCACTCCCGCAGTGCCTGTCCGCCTGGCGGCATCGACCACCGGCACCGTCCAATCATCAGCATCGGCGATGACGGCGGCCAGACCCAGCGCGGCGACATCACGGGCGATCGCCTCAGCCGACTGGAATGAATAGATCATCACCAGCGGTCGACCCGCCGCGATCAACCCGACGATGGCGGCGGCGTGGGGCAGCCGATTACGAACCACCAGGCCTATCGCCGCATCGCAGGCAACCCCGGCATCGTCGAGCGCGCGGACCATTCCATCGATGCGGCGGGTGATCTCGTCGCCGGTGTACCAGCGTTGCTCGAACTCGATACACGCCGCACTCCTGTAGCCGACCAGGCTGGCGGCCAGTGCGGAGGCGATGGCTTTGCCCTCGCCATCGCCCTCGCTCACGTGGTCAATCCCATCGCGGCCAGCGCACCTTCGACGACGACCGCCCGCAACTCGTCGTGGGCGATATCGGGAAACTGCAGACAGCAGTCCTGCAAACCGCCGAACGCAATCACCCCCCTGGCTGCCTGCGAGAGTGTCGGCGAGGGCCCGAATACCATGTGCACCAACCGTTCCCGCCAGGCCAGCATTGCATCGATCAGTCCGAGGTCGGCCAGCGTCGTCAGCTCGGCGATGACGAGGACCAGATCCGCACGATGGCGGTAATGGAAGTCGAAGGAACCTTCCAGCAGTTCGCGCGGTGAGGCGTCGCCACGGGCTTCCTGCTCGGCGACGTACTTCTCGCCATCGTCGATGAGGGGCTGCAGGATGCTGCGGACCAGCTCTTCGCGTGAACTGAAGTGATAATAGAGCGCCGGTTTGGTGATGCCGAGGCGCGCCGCAATGTCTTGCAGGCTGGTGCGTTGCACGCCTTTCTCGGTGAACAACTCCCTGGCCACGTCCTGGATGCGCTGGCGGGTGTCGGACGCGGGCTTGGAGGACTGGACCACGTAGCCACCCTAGCTGACCGATCGTTAAGTAAGCTACGGTACTTACCGACCGTTAAGTAAGGAGCTAGATCATGCGAGTTCTCATTTCCGGCGCCAGCATCGCCGGACCCGTGCTGGCCTATTGGCTGGCCCGTCGCGGCTTCGACGTCACCGTGGTCGAGCGCGCCCCGGCGCTACGTAAGACCGGCGGGCACGCCATCGACCTGTTCCGGCCCGCGATGGAGATTTCCGAGCAGATGGGTGTGCTGCCCCAGATCGAGGCACGCGCGACGGGCACGACGGTGATGACCGCCCACCGACCGTGGTCGACCAAGCCCGTGCATATCGACTATCTCAAGCTGGAGCGGACCATGTCCGATCGCCATGTCGAGATCATGCGCGACGACCTCAGCGAGATCTACTACAACGCCGGACGTGACGACGTGGAGTACATCTTCGGCGATCAGATCACGGCCATTGCCGACGGCGGTGACGTCACCTTCCAGCACGGCGGACCCAGGCACTTCGACATCGTCGTCGGGGCCGATGGACTGCACTCCGGGGTGCGTCAGCTCGTCTTCGGCGACACCGTCACCGAGCGCTTCCTCGGCAGCTACCTCTCGGTGATGTCGGTGCCGAAAGCCCTTGCCCGCGAGGGCGTGATGAACACCTACCTCGAGCCGAACCGGGTGGCCATGCTGTACACCGCCGATCACCTCGAGGACGCCCGTGCGGTGTTCATCTTCCGCCCGGATTCTGCGCTGGATTTCGACCACCGCGACGAACCCCGCCAGCGCGACCAGTTGCGTGCGGCATTCACCGGCGCGGCACCCGAGGTGGATTCCTGGCTGGCGGAACTGGACCGGACGCCCACGTTCTACTTCGACGCCATCACCCAACTGGAGTCCACGAGTTGGTCGCGGGGCCGGGTGACGCTGGTCGGCGATGCGGGTTACTGCCCAGGACCCGCCGTGGGCGGCAGCACCAGCCTGGCCGTCTACGGCGCCTACGTGCTGGCTGCCGCCCTGGCCAGCGCCGATGGCGATCACACCGCGGCGTTCGTCGAGTACGAGCGCATGATGCTGCCATCGGTGGTCGGCAGCCGCGCCCTCGCGCGATTCAACGCCAAGACGATCGTGCCCGGAAGTCGTTGGCGAGTACGGGTTCTCGTCGGCGTCGGGCGTACGATCTCCGCCCTACCGCTGGGGGCGACACAGGCGCTGGCCCGGCTCAACGCCAAGGGGATCCGGCTCTACGACACGATGCCGCTGCCGGATTTCCCTCGCCGAGCAGACACAAACATCCCCTAAATCCGCGGATTCAGGGGACGTTTGTGTCTGGTCGCGCTGGAGAGGACTAGCTTTCCAGCGACGCCGGCGGCAGGAAGCGGTCGCCGTAGCGGGCGGCCAATTCCTTGGCGCGGGCCACGAAGGCTGCCTTGCCGATACCGGCGGGGCCCTCATAGCCGACGATGAACTGCGCCGAGCCACCGGTCCACGGCGGGAAGCCGATGCCGAGGATGGAGCCGATGTTGGCATCCGCCGTGGTCATCAGCACACCCTCGTCGAGGCACTTCTGGGTTTCCAGTGCCTCGGCGAACAGCATGCGGTCGATCATGTCCTGGATCGGCGGCGTCGACGCACCCGAAGAGAAGGTCTCCCGCAGACCCGGCCACAGCTGGGTGCGCTTACCGTCGGTGTACTCGTAGAAGCCGGCGCCCTTCAGGCGTGAAGGACGGCCGAGCTCGATCATCTTCTCGACAACCGCCTCGGCGGGATGCGCCTCGTAGGTGCCACCTGCATCTTCGATGCCCTTGCGCGATGCGACCGCGATCTTGTGCATCAGTTCGAGGTTGAGCTCGTCGGAGAGCTGCAGCGGTGCCGCCGGGTAACCGGCCATTCCGCCTGCGTGCTCGATGCTGGCGGGCTCGACACCCTCACCCAGCATGGCCAGCGCCTCATTGACGAACGTGCCGATGACGCGGCTGGTGAAGAAGCCGCGGCTGTCGTTGACCACGATCGGGGTCTTGCCGATGGCCAGGGTGTAATCGAACACCCGGGCCAGCGCTTCGTCAGACGTCTTCTCGCCCTTGATGATCTCGACCAGTGGCATCTTGTCGACCGGTGAGAAGAAGTGGATTCCGATGAAATCCTCTTGGCGCTTCACGCCGGTCGCCAAACCGGTGATCGGCAGCGTCGAGGTGTTGGAACCCAGCAGCGCGTTCGGCTCGACGATGTCCTCGATCTCCTGGAACACCGTGTGCTTGAGTTCCTGGCTCTCGAAGACGGCCTCGATGACGAAATCGACACCCTTGAAATCGGCCGGATCTGCCGACGGCGTGATCCGAGCCAGCAGCGCGTCGCTGCGCTCCTTGGTGGTCTTGCCGCGCTCGAGCGCCTTGGCCTCGATCTTCTCCGAGTAGTTCTTACCCTTCTCGGCGGCCTCGATGGTGACGTCCTTGAGCACGACGTCAAAGCCGGCCTTGGCCGAGACATAGGCGATACCCGCGCCCATCATGCCGGCGCCGAGCACACCGATCTTGGTGATCGGGGTCTTGCCGATACCCTCGGGCCGCGAACCGCCCGAGCTGATGAACTGCATATCGAAGAAGAACGCCTGGATCATGTTCTTCGCGACCTGGCCGGTGACCAGCTCGGTGAAGTACCGGCTCTCGATGCGGCTGGCGGTGTCGAAATCCACCTGCGCGCCCTCGATGGCTGCGGCCAGAATCGCCTTGGGCGCAGGCATATTGGCGCCCTTGAGCTGTTTGCGCAGCAGCGCCGGGAACGACGGGAGGATGGCCGCGAGTGCCGGGGTGGACGGGGTGCCGCCCGGCATCTTGTAACCCTTCTTGTCCCAGGGCTGCTCATGAGCCTCGGGGTTGGCCTTGATCCACGCCTTGGCGGCCGGGACCAGCTCTTCGACGGTGGGCAGAACCTCGTCGACCAGGCCGATCTCCTTGGCCTTGGCCGGCTTGAACCGGGTGCCCTGGCTCAGCACGGTCATGAATGCGTTCTGGATACCGAGCATGCGCACGGTGCGGGTGACGCCGCCGCCGCCAGGCAGCAGGCCAAGCGAAACCTCTGGCAGGCCAAGGACACTGCCCTTGGCGTCAGCGGCGATGCGGTGGTGGGTGGCCAGCGCGATCTCCAGGCCGCCACCGAGCGCGGCGCCGTTGATGGCCGCGACGACGGGCTTGCCGAAGGTCTCCAGCGTGCGCAGGGCCTTCTTGACGGTTTCGACCGTGCTAAAGGCGTCGCCGGCGTTCTCCGGGCCGAGGTGGATCATCGACTTGAGGTCACCGCCGGCGAAGAAGGTCTTCTTCGCACTGGTGATGACGACACCGGTGATCGAATCCTTTTCGGCGACAAGGCGTTCGACGGCCTTGTTCATCGACTCGGTGTAGTGCTCGTTCATCACGTTCGCCGACCCGGTCGGGTCGTCCAGTGTCAGCGTGACGATGCCGTCGGCATCCTTGTCCCACTGGATTGTGTTCTCAGCCATTGTCTTAGACCCTCTCGATGATGGTGGCCACACCCATGCCGCCGCCGATACAGAGCGTGATGAGGGCACGCTTGGCGCCGCGGCGCTCAAGCTCGTCGACCATGGTTCCGGTGATCATGGCGCCGGTGGCGCCCAGTGGGTGGCCCATCGCGATGGCGCCACCGTTGACGTTCAGCTTCTCGTCCGGGATGTTGAGGTCCTTCTGGAACTTCAACACCACCGAGGCGAAGGCCTCGTTCAGTTCGAACAGGTCGATATCGTCGACCGTCAGGCCGGCGCGATCGAGCACCTTGCGGGTGGCCGGGGTGGGGCCGGTCAGCATGATGGTCGCGTCCGCACCGCTGGTGGCCGTCGCGACGACCCGGGCCCGCGGGGTCAGCCCCTGGGACTTGCCCGCTGCCTCAGAACCGACCAGCACCAGGGCGGCCCCGTCGACGATGCCCGAGCTGTTACCGCCGGTGTGAACGTGGTTGATCTTCTCGACCCAGTGGTACTTCTGCAGCGCCACATCGTCGAAGCCGCCCATCGAGCCGATCCCGTCGAATGCGGTGCGCAGCTTGCCGAGGCTTTCCACGGTGGACTCGGGACGCATGTGCTCGTCATGGTCGAGGATCAGCAGGCCGTTCTGATCACGAACGGGCACAACAGACTTGGCGAAGTAACCGCCCGACCATGCCGCGGCGGCGCGCTCCTGTGAGCGGGCCGCGTAGGCGTCGACGTCTTCGCGGGAGAAGCCTTCGATGGTGGCGATCAGATCGGCACCGATGCCTTGGGGGGCAATGTAGTTGTCATAGGTCACGACCACGTCGCTGAACATCGCGCCGCCGTCGGAACCCATCGGGACGCGGCTCATCGATTCGACGCCGCCGGCCAGGACCAGATCGTCCCAGCCCGAGCGCACCTTCTGCGCGGCGGTGTTGACGGCCTCAAGGCCGGATGCGCAGAACCGGTTGAGCTGCACTCCACCGGTGGTGTCGGGCAGGCCCGCGGCCAGCACGGCGGTGCGGGCGATATCGCCACCCTGGTCACCGACCGGCGAGACGCAGCCGAGGATGACGTCGCTGATCAGGCTCTCGTCCAGGTCGGGGTGCCTGCTGCGCAGCTCGTTGATCAGGCCGACGACGAGATTGATCGGCTTGACCTCGTTGAGTGCACCATTGCGCTGCTTGCCGCGAGGCGTGCGAATCGCCTCGTAGATGAAAGCTTCTTCGGACATGTCTGTGGTCTCCAGGTCCTGTTCAGATTGTTTACGGGTCCGTCGAACGACGGTAGTCCTCTGAGCAGAAATCCTAGCAAAGCGCCCTCCCAACCTGTTGGTTGGGAGGGCGCCGCAGCATGCAGGGGTCAGACCGACTGGGATTCGGATGCTCCGGTCAGCGTCGGGTAATCGATATAGCCGTTCGGGCCGGGCGCGTAGAAGGTCGCCACATCCGGCTCGTTGAGCTCGGCGCCCAGAAGTAACCGGTCGAGTAGATCAGGGTTGGCGAGGTACGCCCGACCGACCGCAGCGGCGCTGATCGCACCCATATCGACGAAGCTCTCCAGCTGGCAGAAGTCGGTGTCGATCTCACGGCCGGTGTTCAGCACGAAAGTGCCTGACCACAGCCCGCGGATCTCCCCGAACGCCGGGTCAGCGGGGTTCATCAGCACATGCAGGTAGGCGATGCCCAACGGCGCGATCCGGTCCAGCAGCGCCTCGTAGACACCGACGGCATCCACTTCGTGCACGTCGCCGGCGCCGTTTCCCGGCGAGATCCGCAGTCCCACCCGTCCGGCGCCGATCTCGGCGACGACGGCCTCGACCACCTCGGCGGTCAGCCGGGCCCGGTTCTGCGGCGACCCGCCGTAGGCGTCGGTGCGTCGGTTGACCACATCGGAGGCGAACTGGTGCAGCAGGTAACCGTTGGCGCCGTGGATCTCCACCCCGTCCATCCCGGCGTCGACCGCTCGTCTGGCCGCGGCGCGGAAATCGGCCACGATCGCGCCGATCTCGGCGGTCTCCAGTGCGCGGGGCACCGGCAGCGACTGCTTACCCGAGGGTGTGTGGGTGGTGACCTGGGCGGCGATCGCCGACGGCGCCACCGATTCGCCACCGCTGATCGCCGGGTGGGCCATTCGGCCGACATGCCACAGCTGCACGAAGATCTTGCCGCCCTCGGCGTGCACCGCGCTGGCGATCTCGGCCCATTTCTGTTCGTGGCCGTCGGTGTAGATGCCCGGGGTATTCAGGTAGGCGCCACCGGCGCTCGCCGATACCGAGGTGGCCTCGGTGATGATGATTCCTGCGGCGGCGCGCTGGGCGTAGTACTCGGCGGCCAGATCCGACGGCGTGCCATCGGCCTGGGCCCGCGATCGGGTCAGGGGCGCCATGAAGAGCCGGTTGTCGGCGGACGTATCGCCAACCTGAACGGGCTGCAGAAGAGCCGCTGTTTCGCCAAGTTTGAAGGTCACGCCGCACTCAGCGCCGGGCAGCCGCCATTCATTCCCCGGGCTCACTACGCTCAACCCCTATGACGGTGTCGAGACTGCGCCCGTTCGCGGTCACTGTGTTCGCCGAGATGTCGGCGTTGGCCGCCCGGATCGGTGCGGTCAACCTGGGCCAGGGCTTCCCCGATGAGGACGGCCCGGCCTCGATGCTCAAGGTCGCGCAGGATGCCATCGCCTCCGGGGTGAACCAGTACCCGCCCGGGCTGGGCATAGCTCCGTTGCGGGAAGCCATCGCCGCGCAGCGACTGCGCCATTTCGGGGTGGCGTACAACCCTGATACCGAGGTGCTGGTGACCGCGGGCGCCACCGAGGCCATTGCTTCAGCGGTGCTCGGACTGGTCGAGCCCGGCTCCGAGGTCTTGGTCATCGAACCCTTTTATGATTCGTACTCCCCGGTGATCGCGATGGCCGGCTGTCACCGCGTGGCGGTGCCGTTGGTGCCCGACGGTCGGGGTTTCGCCCTCGACGGTGGTGCCCTCCGTGCCGCGGTCACCCCGCTGACCAAGGCGCTGATCATCAACTCTCCGCACAATCCGACGGGCATGGTGCTCAGCGCAGCCGAACTGCAGGTGATCGCCGATATCGCGATCCGCCACGACCTGCTGGTGATCACCGACGAGGTCTACGAGCATCTGGTGTTCGACGACCGCAAGCATCTGCCATTGGCCGGCCTGCCGGGGATGGCGCAGCGCACCGTGACGATTTCCAGTGCCGCCAAGATGTTCAACTGCACCGGCTGGAAAATCGGTTGGGCTTGTGGCGCACCAGAACTCATCGCCGGTGTGCGGGCGGCCAAACAGTATCTGACCTACGTCGGCGGCGCGCCGTTTCAGCCGGCGATCGCCCACGCGCTCAACACCGAAGATTTCTGGGTGAGCGCGCTGTGCGAGGGCCTGCAAGCCAAACGGGACAAGCTCAGCACGGCACTGACGCAGTACGGGTTCGACGTGCACGACAGCTTCGGGACGTACTTTCTGATCGCCGACCCGCGCCCGCTCGGCTATACCGACAGCACCGCCTTCTGCGCGGAGCTGCCGGAACGCGCCGGAGTGGCGGCGATCCCGATGTCGGCGTTCTGCGATCCCGACTCACCCCACATTGGGGCGTGGAATCACTTGGTGCGCTTTGCGTTCTGCAAGCGCGACGACACCATGGACGAGGCGATCCGGCGGCTCGCCGTTGTGAAGGGCTGAGTCTTGACGGGCTGACGCTACAGGCTGGCCGCAATCTGCCAAAGCTGTTGCAGCTCAGTCGGATCGCTTCGCAGCAGCGTCGGGACCACATCCGTCGCGCCCGCATCGAGGTATGCCTGCAGCCGGCGTGACACCACATCGACGGACCCGACGGCCGCCAGGTCGGCGACACCGTCGACACCTTCTTTGGCGATCACCGCCTGATAGGACGGGATGGTCGCGTAGAACGCCAACTCCTGCGCCGCATGAGCGCGGGCGGCATCGGCGTCGTCGTCGATCACGACAGGGACTATCGCGATCACCCGCGGCTGCCGACGACCCACCGCGGCCGCCGCCTTGGCGATGGTCGGGACGATGAATTCGGAGATGGTGCGCGGGCCTGCCAGGTACGGCAATGTGCCATCGGCGAGCTCACCGGTGACCCGCAGCGCCTGCGGGCCCATCGCGGCCACGTAGAGCGGTACCGCTGCGCCACCGGGGACGTCCACCGGCCACTCCGGATGCGCCGTCACCTCCTCGCCCTGGAAGTTCGCCACCCCGTCGTCGAAGATCGACCGCAGCACCGTCAGGTACTCGCGCAGCCTGCGCACGGGTTTCTCGACCGAGATGCCGAAGGCCGCAGCTTCGACCGACGGCGCGCCCAGTCCAAGGCCGAGACTGAAATTACCGTGCGACGCCGCCTGAGCGGTCTGGGCGGCCGCAGCGATGATCAGCGGGTGGCGCGGGTTGATCGGCACCACCGACGTGCCGACCCCCAACCCGGGGACGGCCGCCCCGATCAGGCCGGACAGGGCGATCGCGTCGTAATCAACGCGTTGCGCCAGCCAGACCTGCCGGACACCGGCGTCGTACGCCGCCGTGGCCTGCTCGATCGCGTTATCAACGAGGTTGGCGGCGGCGCGGTCAGGGGTGAGTACTACTCCGTGAGACATACCTGGGCCAACCCATCGACCGGGCAGAGCTATTCCGGCTCAATCACGGTGATTGAATACCGCCGCCGAGATCGACGTTTTGCCGGACCGTACTCGCACTTTGCGGCCCAAAGGTGAGTTTGGGCCTTACTGACGCCGCCAGGTGACGTTCAACGGAATCGGGCCGTTGGGCAGCCACGGCTGCTCCTTGACCAGATCCGCGACCCGCCAGGTGCCGCGTTCGATGACACCCAACGCAGCGTCGATGACCTTGTAGTGCTGCACTCTGCGGTGGATGGGCTGGGATTCGACCCAGACCACCACCAGTTCACCGGGTTCGAACTGCGCTTCATCCTGCACCGCGCTGATGAGGTCCTCGTTGTGCAGGTGACCGTCACCGAAGTTGAACCCCACCAACGTGTTACACACGATCTCGCCCTCGCGGACATCGCGCCGGTCGATATCGGGCAGGTTCTTGATCAGCACCGAGAACAGACCGCGGCCCTGGCTGTGCATGGACCGCCAGCCCAGGATCTGCTGCGCGAACAACTCGGCGTCCAACGGGGTGTACCCGTAGTCGATCAGTTGATCCACCACGTTGCCCGCCGAGCGGGTCACCCGGTTCAGCTTCGCCTCGGCGCCGGGTGCAAACGCCCATACCGCCGAGGCCCAGTTGCCTGCGTATTGACGCATGGCGGGCAGGAACGACACCAGATCCGGGCGCAGATTGCCCAGCACCGGGAAGAAGCTCAGTGCCGCCACCAGCACGACCGCCAGCCACGGCGAGGACACATCCCAGATCGCGTGGCCCTGCCAGTTCGGGAACCCCAGAAAGAGAAACACCACCGAATAGGCGAAAAGCGCATTCCACTCCGAGGGCACCGCCAACGGGAACGTCGAAATGATGAACAGATGGAAACCGACCATGATCGCCACCGCGATATAAGTCAGCCATGGCCACGGCGAAAACAGCAGCGCCAGTGGCGAAATGATCTCGACGACGGTGCCGGGGCCGTGGGCCATGAACGTCGCCAGGTGCGACGGACGGACGTCATCGGGAAAGTTGCGGTAGTGCGCGCGCTTGAGCCACTTCAACGGCATCGCCGGGCTGTTGCTGACCATCGGCGGGATGACACTGGTGAAGTGCGGCCCGAACTTCGACACACCCGCCCAGAACCAGACGGTGACGATCAGGATCTTCAGCGCGATGACCATATCGGGCAGCGGCAGTACCGCAAAGAAGAACAGTGCAGGTAGGTACTGCTCGCCGCGGGCCGCCAGGAAAACAGTCTTATCGCGGAGCCCAAGCAGCACCAACAGCACCATGGGGGCGATGAGCAGCACCGGGATGACCAGCCCGCTGCCGTCAGGTGGTGACACCATGGCCGCCACCACCACGGCGGCCAGCACCCCATAGAGCGCGATATCGAACCAGGTCCGGCGATTTCCCGCGGTCAGCGGTACCCGTCGCCACGGCCGGAGCCGAATAGTGTTGGGCCTGGCCCAGAATCGGAAACCACCGGTCATCGGTTTGGTCTTGCCGGCCAGCGGCCCCCATGAACCACCGAGTCCGAGCAGTTCCAGCAGTACCGTCCACAGGATGAGCTTCTGGTAGACGATCGGCTGATCCCACCACAGCGAAACATGCCAGAAGGCAGGCAGACCCGAGGTCGCATTGGCGATCGAGACACCGCCGATGGCGTAGAACACGACAAGCTTGACCAGGTAGATCAGGTGCACCATGCGCGGTACCCCGTAGCCGTAATCGACCCATTTGAGCACCAGGATTTTGATCCGGTCCATCAGTGGCTGCGTGACGAAGGTCGCCGGGTCGACGGCAGGCAGGTTCGGCGTAGTGAATCCCATTATCTACCAATCGATATCGTCGAGCGACGTGGTCTGACGCGGTGGTGTCCCGACGGGTCCTGCCGGGGTGCGGGAGAACCGCGGGGCCGGTGCAGCCTGGGTCACCCCGCCAGCGTCGATCAGGGTCGCGCGCGCTCGCAGGTGCTCATCGTGCGCAGCCTCGCTCCAGGTCAGCACCGGCGTCACGCAGGCGTCGGTACCGGCGAAGACGGCGGTCCAGTGCGCCCGGGTCTGCCCGGCGAATCGCTGCGTGAAGATCGCGCGCATCTCGTCGTAGCGATCCCGCTCGTACTGGCCCGGTACATCCTCGACCGTCAGGCCCAGTCCGCTCAGCAGCAGGGCGAAGAACTGCGGTTCTATGGCTCCGACGGCCATATACCCACCGTCGGCGGTCTCGTAGGTCCGGTAGTAGGGCGCGCCGCCGTCGAGCAGGAACGACTCACGGTCGTCGCGCAACGAGCCGGTGGCCTTCATCGTCCACATCATCTGCGCCAGGATGCTGACACCGTCGACCATGGCGGCATCGATCACCTGCCCCTGACCGGACTGCGCTCGCTCGTAGAGCGCAGCCACGATGCCGAGCACCACCAACATCGATCCGCCGCCGTAATCGGCGACGAGGTTCAACGGCGCGATCGGCGGGCGGTCCCGGTACCCGATCGCATTCAGCGCGCCGGTCTGCGACAGGTAATTGATGTCGTGGCCCGCCGTCATGGCCAGCGGCCCGTCCTGACCCCAGCCGGTGATTCGCGCGAAGATCAGCCGCGGGTTGGCCGCCGCGCACTGCTCAGGTCCGATGCCGAGCCGCTCACAGGTGCCCGGCCGGAAGCAGTCGAGCAGTACATCGGCTTTGGCCACCAGGTCCAGCAGCAGCTGCGGGGAATTCTTGACATCGAGTTCAACGATCCGCTTGCCGCGGTGCGACAGGTCGACGTCCTCGGCGGGCATCACCCACCCGCCCGGCCTGCGGACACGCACGACGTCGGCACCCAGGTCGGCAAGAATCATCGCGGCATGCGGGCCCGGACCGATACCGCCGAGCTCGATCACCTTCACACCGGCCAAGGGGCCCGAATTAGTCACGGGCGGAACAGTAGTCAGCCCTTCTTTATCTTCAGCACCTGTTTGCGCAAACCGTCGGTGGCGGTTTCCATTCCGCCCTTGAGCGTGCGCTTGAGCAGGAACCCGGGCATCGGAATCGACAGGTCGATCGTCATATCGAACTTCACTCGCGTCTTTTCGCCGTCCGGCGTCAGCGTGTAGCCCGCATCCTGCGCCTTGAGCTGGCCCGAGGACACCAAGGTCCACGACACACTGTTATCGGCCCAGGTGTACTCGATGACCTGCACATCGGTCAGGCCCGCGGCCTTGACCGTCATCTTGACCTGCTTTGGCCGACCATCGGGGTAGCTCTCCAGGATCTCGGCTTTCTGATACTGCGGGGACCACCTCGGGGTCGACTCGACATCGGCGATCACATCGAGGATCTCGGCCGGGGTTGCTTCGATGACCACGTCGCGGGAATCACTGGTTGCCATGGCCGGAACCTTAACGAGTCCGATCTGAGGCTGGGACGACTTTGAGAGACGCAAGTAGTCTCAGCAGTCATGAGCGCGAATGTCGACCCGACTGCGGTCCCCAGTGGCACAGGATGTGTGGAATGCGACGCGAGCGGCGGCTGGTGGGTGCACCTGCGCCGCTGCGCGGCGTGCGGGCATATCGGCTGCTGCGACGACTCGTTGATGAAGCACGCCACCGCGCACTGGAAGGCCACCGGCCACCCGATCATCCAGTCCTTCGAACCTGGCGAGGACTGGTTTTGGGATTTCGAGGCCAACGATTACTACGAGGGACCCGAGCTTGCCCCACCAGACTGCCGGCCCGTTGACGAGACCGTGCCGGGCCCGAGGGGCCGGGTGCCCGCCGACTGGTACGAGCAACTTCAGCAGGGCGCTGGCTAGTCAGGTCCGTGCAGCCGGACCGACACACAGAGTGCACTGGTCCGGGTGTCCTTACCAAATGCACCGTCGCGCACCACGATTCGCTTTTTGCGGAACACCCTGGCGCTGCTGGCAGTGAACGTCACCGGCTCGATGTAGCCACCGCTGTTGGCGGCGCCGACGCGCACCGAATCGTCGAACCGCTTGCCGATATCGCTGTCGGAGAAGTGCGCGGTGTAGCAGATGGTGAACAGCCAGGTGGTGTCCGGGCGCTGCTCTACGTGAACGATCATCAAGTCGTTACCGATCTTGGCCATGACCCGATCGTGGGTCCGGCGGCCGGCGCGTTCACGCGTAGTCGACTACCCGTCTACGGCGTACCAGCTTCGGCCATCGCACGCGCGAACTCGGCGCCCATCTTCTCTTCAAACGCCTTGACCGCTTTGAGGGGGCGCAGCATCACGGTGAACTCGTCGATCAAACCGTCCGGTCCGTAATGCAGGAAATCGCAGCCGTTGATCTCCAGCTCGCCCACCTTCGCCACGAAAACCAGGGCGTGATCCGGCGCGTCGGTGCCACCGATCTCACGCACATAGTGCAGGTCTTCGAAAACCCGCGACACCGCGCGCAGAATCACCCCGAGCTGGTCCCTGCCGACATAGGGCTTATGCGCGATGGGACTGCGGAAGACGACGTTCTCGGAGCACAGGGCGGGCAGGGCGTCAAAGTCACCGGCTTCGACGGCGGCACGAAAGGTAGTCATAGCGTCACACGGTATCGGAGGCCGAACTGAGTGAGAGTGACAGTTTCGGGGTAGTCGTGCGCGGTGAAAAAAGACAACACCGACACACCAAACGATGTAGACAGTGACCCGGCCAAAGGTGCCGACGAAGGGTCCGACTGGTCCGACGAGGGCGGCGCCACCCCGGAGGGGCCAGCAGGAGAGTCCGACGCCTCCTAAGCCCGGTGGCGAAAGTGTGCGCACCGTCGTCATCGCCTTCGCCGCCAACCTGTGCGTTGCGATCGCCAAGACGGTGGCCGCCATGATCTCCGGCTCGGCCTCGATGGTCGCGGAGGCCTCCCATTCGTGGGCCGATACCGGCAACCAGATTTTCCTGCTCATTGCCAATCGCAGGAGTTCCCGCCCGGCCGACGCCAACCGCCCGATGGGCTACGGGCGCGAAGCTTATGTCTGGTCGTTGTTGGCAGCTGTCGGGTTATTCGTCGTCGGCGCCGCGGTATCGATCTGGCACGGCATCTCTGAACTGCTGCACGAGCCGGGCGGGCACGAAAACTATCTGGTCGCGTACGTGGTGTTGGGGATCGCTTTCGTGCTGGAGGGCTCGTCTCTGCTGCAAGCGGTCCGTCAACTCCGCGGCGAGGCCGATCAGTTCGATCGTGACCTGCTGGAGTACGCGCTGGACACCTCGGATCCGACCACCAGGGCGGTCTTCGCCGAAGACAGTGCCGCGCTGATCGGTCTCGTCGTCGCCTTGGCCGGCATCGGGCTACATCAGCTGACCGGTAATGCGGCCTGGGATGCGATCGGCTCAATCCTGGTCGGTGTGCTGCTCGCTGTTGTCGCGGTCATCCTGATCGACCGCAACCGGCGATACCTCACCGGTGAACCCGGCTCACCCGCGCTGCACGACGCCGCGGTCGCCCGGCTGCAACAGCTCGACGATGTCGCCTCGGTGCGGTTCCTGCGCTTGGAGTACATCGGTCCCAAGCAGATCTTTCTGGTCGCCAGCGTCGATCTGGTCGGCGATGACGCCGAGTCCCATGTGGCGCGTCGATTGCGGACGCTGGAACGGGAATTGGAGACGAATCCCTACGTGATGGACGCCCTGCTGACGGTGTCGGACCCGGATTTCGAGGACAAATAACCGCCCAGCGGTCGCGCGGCTACGCCGAGGGTTGTGACAGGGCCGAAACGGCCGCGCGCAGCGGCTCCGGCGATGTGGCGGCTTCGCCGACGTACGGGTGGGTGAGTTCCAGCACCAGGAAGATGTTCGCGGCCACCAGTACGCCCACGGTCGCGACCAACGCGTAGTGAATGCCGGGTTTCTTCACCCCGTAGATGACGACGCAGCTGATCACCAACGCGCTGGTCAGCAGGAAGACGGTCCACAGCGATAGTGACGGGCCGACATCGATCCCGGCTCGGAGAATCCGTTCGGTGCGCAGCTGACTGATTTGGCGTAGAGAATCGAAAGAGGTTGCCAGGAAAGTCTTTTGGGTATCGGTGCCGGCTTGGACCTGACCATATGCGAGGTACACCCGCTGCAGTGCGCTATCGGCCGCAGGCAGGGAATGGCCGTTCGCGGCTTGCGGCCACTCTTGCAGCGCGGCTCTTTGATACTCCAGCAGAGACTGCCGGACCCGCTCACCGTCGGCCTGGTCGAACACGGTGAGGTCCCTGGCCATCTGCACCGCAGTCGCTCCCTCGGTGCGCATCTCGTCGTCGGCGGCATTGATCTGGCCCCACATCGCGCTGACGACGAAACCTACGAAAAACGCATACACGAAGCCGATGAACATGAAGGCGAACTGCGTCACCTCGCTGCGCTCGTCCCCCCGCAGCCCGGGAAACCGCCGCCGGACAACCATCACGATGAGCAATGCTGCACCCACCACGACGACGATGAGTCCGACGAACAGCAGCCACGACGGCAGATCGCTCACCAACCAACGAGACATCTCCCCGCCCCTACCGTGTCAGCGTCCGTGGTCTTCGGTACCGGGCGCCGGAGTCCTGGTGGTGGCGTCGGGCGCCGCCCACTCGGAGCGACGCTGGATCCGCAGCGCGGCCGTCGGCGTCTGAAATTCGGTGGTCGCCGGCGCGGGCAGCACCGTCGTCGAATCGTCTTTGAGGCGAACAATTTTCGGTGCCGCCGCTGGCCTGGGTTGGCGGACGATGGTCGGCGGTGCCGAGTCAGACGACGGCACTACTGCGGTAACAGCAGACGATGTGACGGCGGACGGTACGACAGGCGGCGCGGCCGGCTTGGCGGCCCGGCGCAGCAGATAGCCGGCCAGCGGACCGGTGAACAGCAGGGCAGCCAGCACCGTCAGGCTCAGCACGCACACGACGACGTCGAATGTGCTGGTGATCTGCTGCGCCAGGTTGTTGCCGTAGATCGCGTCGGGCGGGGCTGCGGCGTAGCGAGGCGCGAGCGCGACACCGATGGCCAGGTCGGCGACGGTGAACACGAACAGCACCGCGCTGAACGCGGCGGCGACCGTTGCCGAGGCCACCCCTTTGGCAAGTTGACGATGCAGCCACAGCGCGATGGCACCGGTGACGAGGCTGAATCCGGTCATCGCGGCGCTGTCATAGAGCGCACGGGGCAGGTCAAGCGACAGCGCGATCAGGTAGTCGACCACGCGCAGTCCGGCGGCGGCGAACGACCAGAAAGCGATGAGCGTCAAACACTTCTGCGCGGCGACACGGTAGGCGCCGATGGTCGGCGGCTTGATCAGGAAGACGGCGTAGAGCGTCGTCGGAGCGACGATCGCGGCCGCGGCGGCCCAGGCCAGATAGCCCTCGTAGCCGACGGCGGCGGTGGAGGTGTTCTGGGCGATGCCGTGGAATGCGTCGATATCCCTGCCGATTCCGGCGATCCAGACCAGCGTGCATGCGATGGCCCCCGAGGCGCCGAGTGCGGTGGTGGCCAGGCGGGCGGCGGCGGTTTTCTCGGTCAGCCACCGCGAGCCGATGACCAGCGCGATCATCGCCTCCGCGCCGTAGAGCAGCGTGGTGACGATGACGGCGATATCGTGGCCGCCGAAACCGGCCTGGGTGACGAACAGGTACCGCAGTCGCCAGTAGATGTTGAAGGCCACCGACAGCGTCGCGAGCGCAATCGATACCACGCCGATGACCCGCACCACGGCATACCAGCGGCGAAAACCGTTGTCCTCAATGGTGATCGAGGTGATCGGTGGCTGCGCTGCCAGCAACGCGCCGGCGACACCTAAGAACATCCCCGGTCCGGCACCGGGTGGGACAGCTCCGGTGCCGCCGTTTCCGACGGTGTGCGCGAGGTGATAACCGGCGAATCCGAGCACGACGATGAGGTAGGCGAGCGTGAGCAGCAGCCGGATGCGGCTGGTCCGCCGGATATCGGCCTGCGGGGCGCTCAACCGGAACGGGCCGACGTGCGGGACCAGCGCGGCGGCGATGGCCAACAGCGTCACGACGGCAAGGACCCCGAACACCCGCGCGTTGCTGCCGGGGATGCCGAGCCCGAACACGATGTTCCACGGCAGCAGCACGGCCGCCACGAGCAGCACGACCGCCAGACCGTCACGCACCTTATTGGCGCGGACGGGCACAAAACCGACGCGAGCGGACCGGGCAGCGACAGGGGCTGCGGTCGTCGGCACCCCGACGGTGGCGGACGCGTCGTAACGCTGGTCGCTCACGTGCCGATTCCTTTCTGTGGGTGAACTCGTCGCGAGGTCGTGCGGACCCAGCGTGGTCACTTTTGCTGCGACGCACAAGCAGGCGGGATCGACAACCCGGAGCTGTCCACCCTGTGGAGTAGCTTGGGGGCGTCGATTATTGCAGGCCTGGACGTCGGGGAGGCTCAAGCAAGAAAGCGGATGGGTGGCAGGCGAATGGATGTAGTCCTGGGGGTGTCGGTCACCGGACGGGTGGCTCGACTGGCGTTGATCGGAGCGCCGGCCAGCGGCGGCGAGGTGCTGGACGAGTACGCGCTGGACCTTCCCGATGACGCAACCACCGACCTGGCCGACACCATTGTCGGCACCTACCGCGCGGTGACGGAGTCCGGAAGTCGAGTGGCGGCCACGCGACTCTGCCTGCCCGACGCCGTTGCCGGCGACGCCCTGCGCCTGCAGGTGCTTGGCGCCGGAGTTGAGAACGTCGAGGTGGTCTCCGAGGCCGAAGCGGCCGGGGCACTGGCCCGCAGCGCCGGAGCGGACGCCGCCCTGCTGCTCGGCGCCGATAACACCGTGTCACTGACGGTGGTGGGCGAGGACGCGGAGTCCACCTCGGTGCTCGCATCGGTGCCGATCGGCGCTTCCGGCGCGGCAGGCGCATGTGCGACAGCGCTGATGAGCGTGCCCGCGGCAACTGCTCCGCAGCGGGTGTTGCTGGTCGGTCAGCGCCTGGACCTCGATTCGGTTGCGGCCGAGCTCAGTTCGACGACCCCGGTGCAGGTGCCGCCGGACGCGGGCTACGCGATCGCGCGGGGCGCGGCACAGACCGTCGACGGATCAGGCTTCGCACCGGCTGCTGCAGCCACCCAGATGGCACCCGCGCTCCCCGGTGGGGCCGACGCCACCCAGATGGCACCCGCCAGTGCGCCCGCAACGGCGGCCGGCGCAGCGGTGGGTCCGGAATTGGCGTACTCACAGGCACCCGATGACGGCCCGTTGCCGATGGAGCCCGAATACGCCGAGATGCCGATGGATCCGCTGAGCGAATTCGTCCCCGAGGAGTACGACCAGGACGAGTTCGGCGACTACACCACCGCGATAGCACCGCCACCACCGCGGATGATCCTGATGGGCAGCGCGGCCGCATTCCTGCTGATCAGCTTCGCCACACTTGCCGTCACAGCGGCCGTGCACGTGCGGCCCGCTGCCGATGTGAGCGCCCAACCGGTCCCGGCCGTGCAGTCGGACACGGTGCCGGGGCGCTATCTGCCGCCGGTGCCGCACGAACCCGATCCTGTAGCGCTACCCGTTGCAGTGTTGACACCCGCACCGGCCGCTCCGTCGGCACCGAGCATCCGCCCCAACACCGACAGCAGGCCGGTCGAGGTTCCCGCCGCACCGCCTGCGCCACTTCCCGCGGTGGTTCCAGCTCCGGCGCCGGCGCCGGTCGAAGTGCCGGGGATCTCGATTCCGCCGATCATCATCCTGCCGCCGCTCAACCCGTGGACGCCGCCGACCTGGCCGACCACCCCGACTACACAACCGCCCGTCACCACCACGACCACCACGCCACCCACCACCACCACGACGACACCACCGACGACCACCACCACGCCACCCACGACCACGACGACACCACCGACGACCACCACGCCTCCGACAACCACCACCGCTCCCCCGACGACGACGTCAGCGCCGCCCACCACGACAACGGCACCGCCCACCACGACCACCGTGCCGCCTTCGACGGTCACCCCTGAGCCGCCACCGTCGACACCGGCGTCAGAGCCTGCCTCAATACCGCCAGTCGAGCAGGCGCCGGCGTCGGTACCGCCGGTCCAACAGGCACCCGTCTCCGAGGTTCCCGCGGTACCACAATCGCCCTCCAGTGGCGGCGAGTCTTCCAGTGGCAGCCGTTCGTCGGGCGGCGAAGGATCTGGCGGTGGAAGCTCAAGCAGTGGTGGGGGTTCCGTCGAAGCGCCGATGACGACGGTGCCGGTCAGCCCGTAACCGGCCGGATAGGACTAAGAACATGTCGATGACATCTGACGTCGCGATCCGGTTGGCCAATCGCCACGACATTCCCGCCATGATGGCACTGGAAGAGCGCTACTACGTGGGTAACCTCTCGCCGGACGAACGCACCAAAGGCTTCATCTCCAATCTCCAGTCGCAGGAGTGGTTTACGGCGGCGGTGGACTCCTCGGGTTTACATGTCGCGGTGAGCGGTGACGATTCTGTCGTCGGGTTCATTGCCGTTACCGATCCGCCCGGCCGATCGCAGGTGGCCACGTCGCCGATCATCCAGGCGATGCTCGAGCTCGCCGAGTCACTGGAATTCAACGGAAAGCCAATTGCGCAGCAGCGCTTCGCGTTGCGTGGACCGGTCTGCATAGACGAGGTCGCCCGAGGGCGCGGGGTCTATTCCGCGTTCAATGCGGCCACCCAGGCGGCGTACCGGGAGCGTTTCGACCTCGGCGTGCTGTTTGTCGCTGCCGACAATCCCCGGTCGGTGCACACCACTACCGCCAAACTCGGCGCGCAATCCCTGGCGGTGTTCGAGGTCGACTCCCGGCAGTACCACTTCATGGCGTTCAGCTTCTAAAAGCACACCGCCGTCACCGCCGTGGCAACGACCCGATGACGCGATCAGCGATGTCCTCGACCTGCTCGTCGGTCATGACCGTCGACAGCGCCAGTAGACCATTTGTCCCTGCGAGCACCCCGGCTTGGTAAAGCCGCCACCACGTGTCGGTGGGGTCGTCGGTGACGAGCCTCAGCAAGGAGCCGCTGCCATTGACATTGAGACCCGCCGCGCGCAGCGTCGCCCGCAGCGCATCGCCCTTGGCGTTGAGCGAGCTGATCTCGGAGGCGGGGAACTTACGCATCGCCGTCAGACCGGCCGCCATCGTGACCGGATTGGCGCTGAAGGTCCCGCCCCACGACACCGGTCCGTCGCCCAGCGGGCTGAATGCGTCGAGCACGTCAGCACGACCGCCGACGGCACCGACGGGGAAGCCACCACCGATGATCTTGCCGAGCGAGATGATATCGGGCGTAAGGCCATACGAGCGGTGCAAACCTCCCAGCCCCAGGCGGAACGTGATCACCTCGTCGATGGCCAGTAGTGCCCCCGTTTCGGCGGTTACCCGCTGTGCTGCGCTGGCGAATTCGTCGGAGACAGGTCGCAGTCCGGCCCGGTTGGGCATCAGGTCCAGCAACACGGCCGCCACGCGGTGACCGTGACGGTCCATCGTCGCCTCTAGGGTGTCAATATCGTTCTGCGGCAGTACTAATGAGGCATCGATGATCTGCGCGGGCACCCCGGGAGCGTCCGGGGCAACAACCCCGTCGTAGGTGCCGTGATAGCTGCCATCGAAGCGCACGATGACATCGCGACCGGTATGGGCGCGGGCGCCACGAATGAGCATCATGACTGCCTCGGTGCCCGAATTGCAGAAGCGCCATCTGGCCAATCCGGTGCGGGCCTGCAAGCATTCAGCCATCTCGACTTCGTAGGCGGTCGGCAGACCGAACGCTGTTCCCTTCCCCGCCACTTCGATTGCGGCGGAGAGAATTTCGCGATCGGCGTGACCGTGAATCAACGCCGTGTAGTTGTTGTTGCAGTCGATCGTTCGGTGCCCCGCCGAGTCGACCACCACCGCACCCTCACCTGAGACGGCATACGGCGGATGCGGTGCGACGTACAGCGTCGAGCGGGTGTTGCCCCCCGGCAGGGCCTGCACTGCACGGCCGAACAGGTCCTCAGCGCTCGACATCGCCCCGCGAACCTGCCGCCGAACCGACGCTCACGGTGCGACTCTGCTCCCGCATGAAACCCTGCAGATACCAAGGGCCCAACCCGCCCTTGCCCGACGATCCGCTCGCCTTCCAGCCGCAGAACGACTGCAGACCCGGCCAGGCTCCCGTGGTGGCACCCTCACGCCGGTTGACGTACACGACGCCGGCCTGGATCTCGTCGAGAAAGGTTTCGGTTTCCTCGTCGAGCGCACTGAAGATGCCCGCCGACAGGCCGTACTCGACAGCGTTCGCTTCGGTCATCGCCTCGGAAATGCCGTCCACCGCGGTGATGGTGACCACCGGCGCGAACAACTCCTCACGCGTAAGGCGATGTCCCAGAGCCAGACCCGTGAGCAGAGTCGGTGCAACGAAATGCCCCGGCAGGTCGGGTAAGTCCGCACTGATGACCGTGCCACCGGCCGCGCGCGCGGTGTCGAGCGCCGACTGCACCCGATTCGCCATCGCTTCGTCGATCACCGGGCCGATGAACGCATCGGCGGTCGACGGGTCGCCGATGACAAGGCGTTTGATCCGATCGCTGAGCTTGGCGACGAGCGCATCGTGCACCCGGTGGTCGACGATGACTCGTCTTGTCGCACTGCACTTCTGGCCAGAGAATCCGAATGCGGACCGCACGATGCCTTCCACCGCGTCATCGAGGTCGGCGGTGGCCATCACAATCGCGGGATTGTTGCCACCCATTTCGGCCAGCACCGGCTTCCCGTATGGGCCACTGGTCAACGAGCGCACGATATCCCAGCCCACCTGTGCGGAACCGGTGAAGGCCACGCCGTCGATTCCAGAGCGAACCAAGAGTTGTCCGGCCTCGGCGCCGCCATGGATCACGTTGAGCACACCGTCGGGTAGGTCGGCGTCGAGCAGACGGGCGGCCAACGCCGTCGAGCGTGGCGTCTTATCCGACGGTTTGAGCACAGCGGTGTTGCCGGTCACCAGCGCGGCGACGGTCATATTGACGGCCAAGGCAACCGGGAAGTTGAAGGGCGCGAGTATCGCGAAGGTGCCGTAGGGCCGCAGGACATCCGTCGTGGTGTCGGTGACGGTAGGCCGCATCGGTGTGACGAAGCCGCCATTGTCTTCCATCTGCGCGCAGTAGTGCTCGATGAGGTCGATCGCCTCTTGCGCCTCGGCCAGGCCTTCGACGCGGTTCTTTCCGGTCTCGGCAGCGATCAGCGCTGCGAGCACAACGATATTAGCGGCGAAGCGCGCCTTGGCTTTTCGCAGGAGCTCGACCCGTTCGCCGAACGGCCGGGCGCGCCATGCGCGCGCCGCCCGACGCGCTGCGGCGACGGCATCCTCCACGACGGTGTCGGTGGCGGTGTAGGCCCGAGACACGATCCGGCTCGGATCGGCCGGATCGCGCCGTTCGAACACCGGCCCGGTGGGAAACACCGCGCCCGCCACCACATGCGGTAACGGCCCGGGCACCTGGTCACGCACCTGCTGCAGTGCAGACTCGAACTCTCGATCGAGTTCGGTTCCGACCGAGGTGCTTCCGTAATTGAGAGTCGAGGTCATGACTGTCCTTCCTTTTCTAGACGGCAGGGGTGACGGCGGAACCGGGGACCACCCGACCGGGCCCCCAGGAGTGCGACCACGAGAACGTCGGCTCGGCGTCGACCGCGGCTTCGGCGGACACCCGCCCGATCGCCGGGGCCAACTGGATTCCGGATCCGCCCGCGCCCAGTGCGCAGACCACCGAAGGCTGGTCCGGGTGCCTACCGACGATGGGCCGGTGGTCGGGACTCATGGGATAGATGCCCTGCCAGCTTCCACTCACGGACAGGTCATCCACGATATGCAGGCGCTCGGCCATCAGCGCCGATAGCCGTTCGATATCGTCCTGGCCAACTCGCCGAAGCGGCTGATCCGGCGAAACCGGTTCGTGGACACCCTCATCGGTGTGCAAGCCGGCGATCAACTGATCGGGGCGCTCCGATCGGAAGTAGACCCCGTCGGTGCCGGAGTCGGGGACGTAGTCCATGACGAACGGCAGCAGCGGATCCATCGGCGTGGACAGATCGACGGTGACCGCGCCGTGCAGCTGCGGGTGCAGCGGCACCGGCGCCCCGAGCAGATCTCCGACGCGCCCGGCCCATGGCCCCGCGGCATTGACCACGGTGTCGGCCCGCATGGCGCCCTTGGAGGTATCCAGGCGCCACCCACCACCGGCGTCGAGATCACCGCCGAGTAGTTCGCAGTTGGAGATGACAGTGCCGCCCCGCTGCGCGATCAGTCGGGCGGCAATCGTGCAGTATTCGTAACCGTCGATATGTCCGTCGGATGGACCGAAAAGGCCGCCGATCCGGTCGGAGGTGACAATCTGCGGCCAGCGGTCGGCGATATCGGCCGCAGTCAGGACCTCGGGGTCGGTGACACCGAGTTCACCCTGGATGGCGACACTCTGCTCAAACGCCCGGATGTCGGCCTCGGACGAGCCCAGCCGAAGATAGCCGCACGCGACGAAACGTAGACCGTGTTCGGCAGCCATCAGATCGTAGAAGCGTCGACCGTAGACGCGAGCTTCGATATCTGCCGGTGTGAAGTACTGGCTTTCGACCATGCCCACCGACCGGCCCGACGAACCGTCACCGGGGTGATTGCGCTCGATCACAGCGACCCGGCCGACCCCGAGGTTCAGTAGCTCCAAGGCGGTGGACAACCCGAGGACACCACCCCCGATCACGATGACGTCGTAGGCAATCGTCGCCATTAGGCCTCCAAGGAGATGCAGCATCAAGACCGGCAGCGGGCCATCATCTAAAGGCCCACCTGCAACGCCGAATCCCGGCATCTCACAAATCATATAGTTGAGTTGTTTTAAAGACAAGGGCGACTGCAGACATGCGAATAACAGCCCGCCGCACTCCTACGCAGCACGAAAGAGGCTCTTAAAAAGCATCTTTCGCGGAAAGTCGCACGCCAACAATCGGCGCGCGGCTTATTCCGCGAAAGCCACCACCGACCAGCTGTAGCCCGGGACCGGCAACCGCAACCGCACCTGGTCGGCTGCAGAGTGACGTTGTCCCCGCACCCGCACCGGCAGACCGGTGCTCAGCAGCGGCACCGTCGACACGACGACACGGTCGGACTCGTTGAGCAGCGCCACCGGACTGGCGATCCCTTGTAGGTCAGATGTCAGGGTGTCGATGAAACGCCGGACGTCGACGTCGGCCGCAAGAACCCCCAACGCGCCGTGTGAACGAAGGACGGGCACCGATACTGTCACCGTGTAGTCGTCGGAACCCCAGGTATCGATGAATGGTCCTGACAATGTGGAACTTCGGCTCTCGACTGCCAGCCGAAACCAGCGCAACGACGCGTAGTCATAGAAACTCTCCGACTCCGGATCCACGCTGTGCGAGCGTTCGGCCACCTGACCGCCGCGATGGACCCACCAGACCATCGCCGGAGCGCAGTCATTGTCTGGATAAGCCACCGCGTAGCCGGCCCCGGCCAACACATCGCCACTTCCCCGCTGCACCAACACATGACGTGTTGCCTCGCGGAAGTAGTCGACATCAGCTGACGTCGAAGCGCCATCGGTCAGCGACTTGTCGGCGACGTCGCTGAGCACACCCACCACCTCGTCGATGTGGCTGGCCACGATGGCAGCGAACCGAGCAATTTCCTTCTCCAAGGCTGCGCCACGGTTGCTCATCGCTTCATCCCACCACTTGAGCCCACCGCTTGCCTGGCTAATTCGTGAGCCACCGTAATCCCGGCCTCGCGAATTGATCGCGCGGCGTCGTCACGTCGACCGTCCCGAACCGCCTCCAACAGCGACGAGTGTTGTTGGGCAACCGATTTACGCAACTCCTCGACCTGGTACGCCGTGGAGAGCAGCGGTCCGTAATCGATGACGCAGGCAACAGCGGCCTTGGTATGTCGGACCGACTGGGACGCGGTCGCCAGTGCGATCATGAGTCGGCCCTCGGCTCGGCGAGCTGACGGTCCGTCGTGGGATTGCGCGAAGCTCTCGACATGTTGGCTCATCCCCTCGACCTCCTCATCGGAAGCGCGCTCGGCAGCCAACGCGGCAGACGCCTCGCCGACGGACGTCCGCCAGTCGGAAAGATCACGCAGATCCACCAGCGACATCTCCAACAACCGGGAGCGGCCATGGCTGACCGGTTCGTAGGCGGAGCGCCGTACGAAACTGCCGCCGGAGCGGCCCCGCTTCGTCACCAACAGGCCGGCCTCCCGGAGCAATCCGAGCGCCTCACGCAGCGTCACCGGCGAGACACCCAGCTGCGCGGCCAGCTCAGGCTCCGGCGGTAGCTGCTCGCCATCTTTGAAAACATCGAGCGCTACCGCGTTGCGCAGTCGGTCGAATACCGCCTTCGTCCGACCACCGTATTCAAAGGGGGCGAATATCACCTCCCGCAAGATGTCGGACGTCTGCGGTACAGCCATCTGTGTCTACCCAACTCTCGCGGTTCCTGAGCTGTCCATACTGCCCGGTCAGCGGCCGAGCATCGCAAGGACCTCATCGGCAGCCAATCCGCCGGTGTACAGCGCGCCCTCCACTCCCAGTCGCGAGTCGAAATCCGAGCCCGCGAAGGCGAGTTGCCCCTGAGCCCGCCGCGCCGCCGGCCGTATCGTCGTCTGGCCTGGGCGCAGATAGGACCAGGTTCCACGAGCGAATGGATCCTGGGCCCAGTCGTGCCAGGCGACCGACTCCACGACGATGCCAGGTACATAGTGCCGGAGCGATTCCTGCACGGCGGCAACGTCATCGAGATCCAGTACCCCCGGGGCGGACGTGAATGCGACGACGATTGCGCGGTCCCCGGCGTGGACGGTGGTCGACGCGGTGGCGAAGCCGCCACCGGGCGGGATGCCATGCGCGTAGAAGGGTTCGGGGCAGTTGCTGACGAATACGGTGGCTTTCTCGGCCTGGCCAGTCACCCCTTGCCGGGCCAGCAACGCCAGCTCCGGCGATAGCGCCGGGCTGAACGTCACCTCACTCAACACACCGATCGGCAGGGCGCACACCGCTGCCCGCGCCCGCGCCTCGCCAGCACTGGTCATCACCGAGACCACGTCACCGTGATCGCTGACCGCACTGACTGTCGCACCGAGCAGGACATCGGCATCCGAGCCCGACACCACCGCTTCATAGAGGGCACCGGTGCCACCGGCGAGCTGCGGACCCAGGGTCCGAGCCATCGGGGTGTCGTACGGAGCGGCGAAAAATGTTGCGGCAGAAATCGATCCGCTCTTGGCGATGGCGTGCAGCAGCGGCAGGGCCGAAGGTACCTCCCAAGGGTCACCGGCCAGGGTGACGATATGGGTGCGAATCAACTCCAGCGTGTGCGGGCCCAACTCCAGATCCGCGAGTAGCTCGGGCCAGGGCACGTCGATGGCGGTGACGTCCTGGTCCTCGATCGGGCGATTCAGGTCGATGTGGGACACCAACGTAGAAATCCGGGTCACCAGCCGCTCGAACGAGGCCAACTCATCCACCGGCACCGGCAGTGGGCCAGTGCGGCGTTCGCCCGCCGACACCCAGATCAACTGGGTGGGCTCCAGCGATCCCCACTCCAATTCCAGCCCGAACTTGTCGATCTCGGCCCACGTCAAGGGATAGGTGTCGCGGTCGAGCATGAACGCCCCACCCCACTCCACGATGTGCCCGTCGAAAAAGTCCGGCTCCGACCACATCCGACCGGATAGTCGATCGCGCGCCTCGATGATCAGCACCCGCAGTCCGTTCTGGGTGAGTCGACGCGACGCAGCCGCACCGGCGAATCCACCACCCAGAATGACCGCGTCATAATGCCCTTTGGGCGACTCCACCACCTGATACATGACTTTCCTACCTGAAATTCGTTGTCACTGAGCTTGAAAGGCGGCCAGGGCGTTCGACACCGGGTCGAGATTTTCGGCGTAGAACCTGGCGTCTTCACTCACCGTGTTGGCGGTGTTCTCTTTGGACACGACGTAGGGCCGCACCGCTTCGAGGTAATCGGCCGCGCTGAGATCCTTGATCGCGGTCGTGTAGGTGGTGCGGTTGACGAAGTCGATCTGACCCTGACGATCCAGCAGCCACATGGCGATAGCCGCCTGGCCGATCTTCGCATTCGGCGCGCCCTTGGGCACCGCGAAGTACGCCGAGGTTGTGAGCCCACCGTTCCACGTGAAGTCCAGCGGTAGGTGCTGCTGGGTGATGGCGTCATAGACACGGCCCGTCCACACCATTCCCATGGCGCATTCGCCGTTGTTCAATAGTTGGATCACCGTGGAACCGGAGTCCCACCACACGGTGTCGTTTTTGATGGTGCCCAGCTTGCGCAACGCACGATCGACATCCAGCGGGTACATCTTGTCCGCGGGAACACCGTCGGCCAGCAGAGCGACCTCGAGGGTTCCGGCGCTCACCGGGTATTTGTAGAGACAGCGCTTACCCGGAAAGTCCTTGGTGTTGAACAGGTCTGCGCTTGACGTCGGCGTCTTGCCGCCGAGGGCCTTGGTATTCCAGACCAGCACCGAACCGTTGTCTTCGACGCGGATCCCATGCTTGTCCACGCTGACGCCGTCGAGTTTGTCGACGGGGACCACGGAGGTGTCGAGGTCGGCGAGCAGACCGGCATCAGCGGCCTGGAAGTACTCACCACCGGTACCGAACTCGATGAGGTTCCACGGGACGTTGCCCGCCTCCGCGGCAGCGCGGAACTTCGTCGATGTGCCATCGGTGTACTCAGCCTGCACCGGAAGGCCGGTCAGGGAGGTGAAGTTCTTCCAGATAGTGTCGTTCTTGGCCTCTGTGGTCAGACCGCCCGAGGAGTCATACCAGGTCAAGGAGCCAGATAGGTCACCGAAAGTGGATTTGGGAAATACTGCCGGGTCAAACTTGGTCGCGTCCTGGGTGGGCGCTGCGGAATTGCCGCAAGCAGCAACCAGCACGCCACACGTCGCGACGGCGAACAGGGCCGTCACCCGCCTGAATTTCCCACTTGACACGGCTGCTCCTTTGGGCGAAGTTACTTAATACGATTGAACTGTATCTTTTATTCCGGCGTCGTCAAGGGGAAGTTTGTGAGAACCGTTACGCACCCGGACCAAGTGTCGGAACCGGGCTCGTCGCCAGGTGTGGGTAGTCCCGCAGAATCGCGTCCTACTCAGGTGCACAAGGGTTTTCGCGTGCCTAAGTCCTTGGGCACGGTCCTGTCGCTGACCGCTCTGGCGGTGCTCTACGGGGCATTTTTCGGCTGGCCGTTGCTTAGCATCGCGCTGCGCAGCCTCAGCGCCGACGGCTCCCTGTCATACGGTCTCGACAACTTCTCGCTGTCCAACTACGCGAGTCTGTTCACCGACAAACTGCTTCGCCAGGTCATCGGCAACACCATCTTCACCGCCGCCCTCTCCACCGCCATCACCTTCGCGCTGGCCTTCCCTACCGCGTATTTGATGTCGCGTCTGCGCAGGTCGATGTCCACGGCGCTGTTCATGATGATCCTGTTGCCGTTCTGGGTATCGATCGTCGTACGCCTATTCGCCTTCGTGGAGCTTCTGTCTTCCAACGGACCGGTCAACGGCGTGCTTGCGGCGGTCGGCATAGGCCGCCAAGAACTGCTCTTCAACTCCACCGCGACGATCATCGGCATGGTCAATTACCTACTGCCGTATATGATTCTGGTCCTCTTCGCGGCGATGAGCGGGGTCGATCCGAACCTCACCCGAGCCGCCAAAACCCTCGGCTGTTCGAGCTGGCAGGCCTTCACCTCCGTGTACCTACCGCTGATCCGCGGGTCCATCGTTGGCGCGCTGCTGCTCAACTTCATCATTGCCACCGGGTTCTTCCTGACGCCCGCCATTCTCGGCGGCCCGCAGGACGTCACCATCTCCACCTATATCGCCCAACAGGTGCAGAACTATCGATGGGGGCCGGCCAGCGCGTTCGGAGTGCTCCTGCTCCTCATGACGTTCATCGGCTTCGCGGTCGCCGGCAGGATGACCGGGCTGACCGCCGGATCGGGCGTGGTACTGAGCGGATCCAAGGGCGTATCGCGGGAGGCAGCAATGCCCTTCGGCCCCACCAAGGTCGGGCTCTGGGCGGTGACCATCGCGGTCCTGGTTTTCCTGTTCGCTCCCATCATCTTCGTGTTTCCGCTGTCGTGGGGGGTCGACGCCACGATCACCTGGCCGCCGAAGGGCTTCACCCTGGACTGGTACCACCTGGTGCTCACCGACCGGACCTGGACCGCCGCACTGCAGAAGAGCGTGACGGTGGGACTTGCGGTGGCGGTGCTGTGCCTGGTGATCGCGGTCATGGTGGCGCGGTGGATCCGCACGCTCGACAGCCGCCCACGGCTGCAGTCGACGCTGGTCAGCATCATCTACCTACCCGTGATCGTTCCCGTCATTCTCCTGGCCATCGGTACCTTCGACGTACAGAACCGGATCGGCCTGTTAGGCACGTGGTGGGGCCTGGTCCTGGCAGAAACCGTTCTCGCGCTTCCCTTTACCTACCTGGTCGTCGCGGCGGCGCTCAACAATGTCGACCCCAGCCTGGAGAAGGCCGCGTGGACCATGGGCGCCAGCCGGCTCTACGCGATTCGAAAAGTCATCCTGCCGACCATCGTTCCTGCACTCACCGGCGCCGCACTGCTGGCGTTCATCAGCTCCTGGGACGAAGCCGTCGTCGCGTTGTTTCAGACGAGTTTCACCAAAACCCTTCCGGTCCTGTTTTATTCGTCACTGAAGAGCGGTTCGAGTCCGGCCATCGCCGCCATCGGCGCCTTGCTCATGCTCCTCGTCCTGGCCATGGGCGCGGCCTTCGGCATCGTCCGGGTGATCCGCGGGCGCCGGCGCAACAGATCTCAGCCCACATCCGCTTCCGTCTGAAAAGGTTCCTATGCCCACCGACAGCGAAACCGCGCCCGCCATCACCACCACGGCTGAACCGGCCTACATCGAGATTCGTCAGCTGCACCATGAGTACGCCGGCATCGCCGCCCTGGACTCTGTTTCCCTCGACGTGCGTCCCGGTGAATTCGTCACCCTGCTGGGTCCCAGCGGTTCGGGCAAGAGTTCCCTTCTGCACATCCTGGCCGGTTTGATCGAGCCGACCTCCGGCACGATCACCATCGCTGGTCGCGACGTCACCGACCTCGCTCCCCAGAATCGGGAGATCGGGCTGGTGTTCCAGAATTACGCGCTGTTCCCCCATCTGACTGCCGAGGAGAACATCCGCTTTCCCCTCAACGTCCGCAAGACTTCCCAACAACAGGCCTCAGCACGCGTCGCTGAAGTTCTTGAGCTCGTCGAACTCACGGCGCTGGCCAAACGGCGTCCCGACCAACTCAGCGGCGGTCAGCAGCAGCGGGTCGCCGTCGGGCGCGCCATCTCTTCGGTCCCCAAGGTGCTTCTCCTCGATGAGCCGCTGGGTGCGCTCGACCGCCGGCTGCGTCAGCAGTTGGGTCACGAGATTCGGCGGGTGCAGAAGGAAACCGGGATCACCACGATCTACGTCACCCACGATCAGGAGGAGGCGTTCACGATGTCGGATCGCGTCGTGGTGATGAACCACGGGGAGATCCGGCAGGTCGGCACGCCCGAGGAGGTCTACACCAGGCCCAGCGACTCCTTTGTCGCCAACTTCGTCGGCGAGGTCAATCTGTGGCCTGTCACCGTCGAGAGTCACTCGGAGGGGTCCGCGCAGGTCGCCACCGACGGCGCCCGATTCGCCGCCGAATACAGCGGGCCGGCACACGGATCGATCGAGGCGCCGATGGTGGCCGTTCGCCCCGAACGCGTCTGGGTCTGGGCGCCTGGTGCGACGCCGCCGCGGCCAGGTATTCAGCGCGTGGGCAGCGGCACCATCACCGAATCGATGTTCCTCGGTAACAGCCGCAGCGTGGTCATCTCGTCCGCAGAGTTCGGCCGGGTCTCGGCACTGTTGTACGACGGCGAAGAGCCTCGTGATGAAGGAGAGAGCGTGGAGTTCGGCTGGGAGAGCAGGCACGGGCTCGTCATTCCCAGGTAGCCGTTTCCGCGGCGGGGGTTCCCGCACGTCGTCGGGGCGGCACGATAGAGGCATGGATACCTCAGCGGCCTCCCGTCCCGCGGGTTATCGAGCGTTGGTCGTCGACGATGAGGCGGCGCTTGCCGAAGTCGTGGCGAGCTACCTCAGACGTGAGCAGTTCGATGTCAGCGTTGCCCACAACGGCGCCGATGCATTGTCGCAAGCCCGTGAGATCGATCCGGATGTGGTCATCCTGGATCTCGCCCTGCCGGGCATCGACGGTCTTGAGGTGTGCCGCCAACTTCGCGGTTTCTCCGATGCCTATGTGGTGATGCTGACGGCACGAGATAGCGAGCTGGACACCGTCGTGGGCCTGTCGGTCGGAGCCGACGACTACGTCACCAAACCGTTCAGCCCGCGCGAGTTGGTCGCGCGGATCCGGGCCATGCTGCGCCGGCCGCGCACCGTCGCAACACCGATGACAGCTGCCACAGAACCACCACCGCGAACGTTCGGGCCGTTGTCCATCGACGTCGCGAGCCGACAGGTTTTCATCGACGGCACGCCAGTCCTGTTGACCCGCACCGAATTCGACATCCTGGCCGCATTATCGTCGCGGCCGGCGGTGGTGTTGAGCCGACCCCAACTCCTCGAGGCAGTCTGGGGAGACTCCTGGGGAGGCAATGAGCATCTCGTCGACGTTCATATCGGACACCTGCGTCGCAAATTGTCAGATGACCCCGCTGATCCACGCTATGTGATCACCGTTCGCGGCGTCGGCTACCGAATGGGAAGCGGCCAATGACGAAAGAGGCACACACCCGCCGAGGGTCGCGGCGCAGTCCTGGCGTCGGGGCGCGGCTACTGCTGACACAAGCCCTGGTGCTTTGCGCCAGCGGCGCGACCACAGCGATTGTCGCTGCCATCGTCGGCCCACCACTATTTCGTGAACATCTGCACCGTGCCGGGCTCGCCCACTCCTCCAATGAACAGTTCCATGCCGAGCAGGCCTACCGGTACGCCACGGCCATCTCCATCGCCGTCGCTGTCGGGGTCGCCGCGCTGACCGCGCTGCTCGTTACCTGGTATCTCAGCCGACGGCTGCAGCGTTCCATCACCGAGGTCGCCGCCGCTGCCACCGCAGTCGCTGACGGCCGCTACGACATTCGCGTGTCACCGCTGAGCCTGGGCGAAGATTTCGCGAACTTATCTCGCGCGTTCAATCGGATGGCGCAGCGGCTCGAATCGGTCGACAGCACCCGGCGCCAACTCTTCGGTGACCTCGCCCATGAGATCCGGACACCGGTTTCGGTACTGATGGCCTACCTCGAAGCCGTCGAGGATGGGGTCAAGGCGCTCGACCCTGAGACGATTGCCGTGCTCAACGATCAAGCCAGCCGGTTGGTGCGCTTCTCCGAGGACTTCGCTGCGCTCGCTGCGGCCGAAGAAAGTCCCGGCGCGATAGCACCGAAGTGGATCGACCCCAACGCCGTGATCGCCGCCACCGCGTCCACCGCCGCCGATCGATACGCCGCCAAGGACGTCGAGCTGATCCTCGATGTCGCGAACCGGTTGCCGCAGGTGTGGGCAGACCCGTTGCGCCTTGCCCAGGTGATCGACAACCTTCTCGACAACGCCCTTAGGCACACTCCGCCGGGGGGCCGCGTCGACGTGATCGCGGCGGTCGGCGTCAGCGAATTGACGATCACGGTGACCGACAGCGGTGATGGCATCGCCGCCGAGCACCTGCCACACGTGTTCGACCGCTTCTACCGCGTCGATGCGGCGCGAGACCGCAGCCACGGCGGTGCCGGAATCGGGCTGGCTATCGCCAGAGCCCTCATTGAAGGCCACGGCGGCCACATCACGGCATCCAGCCGCGGTACTGGTCTGGGTAGCAGTTTCACGATCACGTTGCCTGTTCGTTCTGACGCCACAGGTGGTTAAAGCGACCCCAGGATCTTGTTCATGGTGTCGATCTCCCGCTGCTGGCTGGTGACGATCGAGCGCGCCAACGTGATGGTGGCGGGGTACTGACCGTCGTCGATCTCGTTCTGCGCCATGGTGATTGCGCCCTGGTGATGCTCGATCATCTGGGTCAGGTACATCTTGGTGGCGGCGACTCCCTGAGCATTCTGCAGTGCCGTCATATCTTCCTCGGACATCATTCCGCTCATCCCGGGCATTCCGTCCATTCCAGGCATTCCGTTCATGCCAGGCATCCCGCCGGTCCCGGACATCATCGGCATTTTCGGCATCCCCCACTGCGTCAGCCAGGTCTGCATCTCCTCGATCTCAGGAGCCTGAGCCGCTTTGATCTGGTTGGCCAGATCCAACACTCGCGGATCGATCCCCTGTTTGCCCAGCACCATGTCACTCATTTCGATGGCCTGCTGGTGATGAGGGATCATGTGCTGAGCAAACATGGCGTCGGCCTGATTGTGGGCTTCGGTGGACGACACCGAAGACGACGCCGGTGCCGACGACTGAGCCCCTTGGGTAGTGCCGGTACTGCTACAGGCGCCGACGGTCAGCAGCACCGCCAGGCTGGCCGCAGCGACTGCCAGAGACTTCCTACTGATCACAACAAGCCCTTTCCTCGAATCACGGCCGACGATGTATGACGCGGCCTGACTTCGAGCGTGCGCATCGCGGGTATGGCTCGATTGGTCATTCTGTGAAGATTCGATAAAGAACGACGACCGTCCTCGCGGACTTTCGCGCTACCGTCCGGCTGCTTCGATGTGTCCTCCGGATATCGCGGCAGCGGAATCCGGCGCCAGCCCCGGCAACGGCACTCGAGGCACTTCTGGGGTACCGAGACGCCCCGCCAGCCAGGGCAGAGCATCGGCGAAGGCGGTGGCGGCAAAGGGCCAGTCGTGCCTGCCCGGTTGCGTCACGACCACGCACCGAATGCCCTCTGCGCGGCCGAGTGCGCACAACGTATGTGCGGCGAGGTCCTGACCTTCGGGATTGCCGGCCGGGTCTGGTGCCATCGCGTTGGCGTTCCCCGAGCCGCCGGCGACATCGAACCATCCCGACACCCCGGCATAGCGACCGTGTCGAGCGAGGACGGTGGTCGGATCGAATGCCGCCCACGCGTTGGCATCGCCGCCGAACAACCGGTCGATGGTCTCTGCCTTCGTGCCCGAATTCGGGCCGAGGTCCCCCGAGATGTCCACGAAAGCACTGAAGTCCTCTGGATGCCTGGCAGTTAGGGTGATCGCACAGGTACCGCCCATCGACCATCCCAGGATCCCCCAGTTGACCCGATTCGAACTCACACCAAAGTTCGAAATCATATAGGGAACAACATCTTTGGTTAGATGGGCGGAAGCGTTACCGCGGCCGCCATTCACGCACTCGGTGTCGTTGTCAAACGACCCGGTCGGATCGACGAACACCAGCACCGGGGCGAAACCGCTGTGCGCGGAGGCGAAGTCATCGACCGTGGTCACCGCATTGCCGGCTCGCAGCCAGTCCGCGGGGGTGTTCAGTTCAGCACCGATCATCATCACCGTAGGCAACCGAGGGGGCGGGTTGCTCGCGAACCAGGCAGGTGGGAGGTAGACCAGTTCTTGGCGGTGCGTGAACTGCGATGCCTCAGCGCTGATGCTCACAGGTACGACGACACCCTTGCTCGGCTGAGTGCCGGTCAGCTGCATCGCGGTCACCGTGACACGGTCGACCTCGTCCGGCAGTGAGCCCGCGGTCAGCTGATTCCAGGCGCTGTGCACTGAGGGGAAGTATCCGACCCAGGAGTTGATCGCCAACACTGAGCTCGACACGCAACCCAACACCGACACCATGGACACCAATCGGAGGGGCCACTGTGAAGTGCTCCAGCCCAGTACCAGCGCACCGAATGTGAAACCAGACAGCCCAATCCAGATCCACAGTCTCCGCGGCGCCGGGTCGCCGGCCACCCCCACTGACGCGATGTACCAGTGCGCCCACACCGAAAGTCCGATTCCCGCCGTTACCGACAACGGCAGCCATCGGGCGCGCCAGCGTGGCGAGCGACGGCGCATTGACCCGACCACCAGGAGCGCCGCCACCAGCTGCGTGATCGCCGGGAGCCACCCGTGAATCAACGACAGGCCACCTACATGGTGTCGGAAGGTGCCGTCCGCCCATACGGAGGTAGCGACATCCGTTATCGACGGCGTCATACTCACATCCTGATCAACCGATCCTTCGAAGTTGCTGTGGCATACCGTCGTCAGAAACTGCCGGCATCGCCAGGCGATTCACATCGCTGGTACATGTGCCTGCCTGGTCCATCCAGAAGACTTGGGCCGCATGGGATGGGAAAGCCCGTCGACCAGGAGACCCGATAGCCGCCCTCCGGTCCGCCCCATGCGCCGTAGGCGTATCGCGATGAACGTGGCGACACTGGCGGCGGCCGCCGCAGTGGTGGCCTTCACCGCAGTCAGCACAAACACGATCATGTGCAGCGGGGCCCACCGAGAGTCGACGTCACCACTGTTCTTCTCCTCCCTCGGTTCGGCGAACACCACCTGCGCGGCGTGGCCTGCCGCCAAGCGCAGCATCGACACGGCGTCCGCGCTGCCCCCAGGGTGGTACTGGGATACGCCCTCCGGCGGGACGAACGCTCGTGATCACGGCGCGGTGGTGAGCCACGCTCTTGACCTATTCGCTTCGCACGTCGCCGCGACTGATCCCGCTCCGGTGACACGAGCAGCCCACTCCTACATCACCGCGAAGCGTGTCGAGCTCATTGCGCTGGCCGCCCGGACGTTTGACGACACCGTGGCCTCGCGCGTCACGCTGACGCGCGCCGGGCTCAACCGCGCCTGCGGTCTTCCGGACACGGCGGCCGGCCCGATCTGATCCACGACCCACCGTCACGACAAGAACGTCTGCCGCCTCAGCCCGCCTGTGAAGGCGATCTCCTCGATGGTCGTCGACGTGGCACGGGACGCCGGATTGAACACACTCCACCCGATGAGCGTTCCCAGAGCGATCGAGAAGATGGCCGCGATGCACCGGCTGACAATGGGCAGCGCGTCACTTCCCAGGCTGACGGCCTCGCCAAGGGACTCAAAGCTCACCGCGCTGGGTGCGAGCGCCCAGAAGGCGGCGAGCATCATCACCAAGGCCGGCGGTGAGGTCTTGATGCGCGCCGCCATCGCGGCGAAGGGGACCACCAGAAACGCCGCGACCGCTCCGGCATGCGTCGGCGACAGGAACAGGCCGCCGACCTTCTGCCCGAGGAGCGCCAAGCCGACAGCAGCGATGAGCCAGGCCAACGAACCGCGCGGTGCAGAGAGGTGGATGTACAAACCGATGGCGATGACGATGATCGCGACGTCCGCCGACCAGGCGCCGATGGGGCTTCCCGTCGGGTGTGGCTGCCCGGGCGGCAGGACGTGCAGTCCGAGCGACACCCCGAACACGATCAGCATCAACTGAACGACGCCGTAGACCAGTCGGCTCGCTCCGGCAACGATTGACGAGCCGGCCAGCTCCATGGCCCCGAGCGTCAACGCCATGCCCGGCAGGATGGCAATGAGTGCGGGCCCGATGAGTCGCAGGAGCCCGCTATCTCCCCCGGCAGGCCCAATGACTGTGGCCAGGGCGGTGACGACCGTGGCGGCGGCGGTCGGGAGTACCGGAGCCAGTCGGGGGAACGGTCGGCCGAGCAATTCGACGATGCCGACGACCGCACCCAGCAGTGCATACGCCGCCAGGAGCCGCCAGCTGGGATCGGTCAGCATGCCGAACCCGACGGTGGTGATGGCGTAGCCGATGACGACGACCATCGGCCCGAACCGAGGCCGCATCGATCGAGCAGCCTGCAACTCGGCAATGGCGTCGACGGGGGTAATCGCCCCCGCGGCCGCGAGTTCGGCGATGTCGTCGACACGGCCGGCCACGTCCAGTTGCGTCGTGGAACGAGTCGCCACGTCTACCTCGTAGCCCACCGTGCCCACCTGAATGAACAGCACCCTCGGAAGCACGACCACCCGCACGTCCTCCGCGGTGTAACGCCGCGCGACGGCCATCAGCCTCGCCGCGATCATCTGCGTCGGCTGCTCGACCTCCACCAGAGCGATACCGAGGGCACGGAGCATGGCGGCCACCTCAGTGGCGGTGTGGACGTGACCGTCGGCAAGTGCGCGCGGCGGTTCCTTGCACATCGCCTCGGCCAACTGCCTTGCCCGCGATAGCCGTTCATTGGACATGCTCGCCGATTGTGGGTCCGCAAGTTGGGCATCAGCTGTGAGCTTGGCCAGGCGAGCCGGAATGCGGCTGAGCTCTGCTGCAGTGATACTGAGTGGCCAGGGCCGGGATCGAACCGGCGACCTTCCGCTTTTCAGGCGGACGCTCGTACCAACTGAGCTACCTGGCCGGAAGGCACCGGCAGAACAGAACCGAAGACGTGCCTCGCCGAAAATGGCGACCCTGACGGGACTCGAACCCGCGACCTCCGCCGTGACAGGGCGGCGCGCTAACCAACTGCGCCACAGGGCCTTGCTTTCCTGCGTGTACTGCTTGCCTATCTGTACTACAGCTCCGCGTTTCCGCGTTGCGTACCCCCAACGGGATTCGAACCCGTGCTACCGCCGTGAAAGGGCGGCGTCCTAGGCCACTAGACGATGGGGGCCTAATCCGAATCACTCCGGGGTACTCACAACGCTTCGCGCCGGGAGCTTGGATAGCTTAGGGCACAGCATGCCGAATCCTCAAACGAGCACCGTTCCGGTGTCGCGGGAGCGGCACTGTATCCTCGTCCGGGTCCAGTTCCATTGCCCCTATAGCTCAGTTGGTAGAGCTACGGACTTTTAATCCGCAGGTCCTAGGTTCGAGTCCTAGTGGGGGCACCACGCAGACGTCCACGTCAGGTTGTCGGCTGGCGCGGCCCGCCCGCCAGACTCTTGGCCGACAGCAGTTTCACCACCGCTTCGACAGACACCGGTGGGCTGTAGAGATGGGCCTGGATGATGTCGCAGCCGTATTCTGCGACTCTGGCAGCTGCCGCAGCATTTTCGATTCCCTCCGCCACGACAGTCATGCCAAGGGTGTGGGCCAGTTCGATGATCATCCGCACGATCGCTGCCGCCCGCTCGTCGACCAGGATCGGCGCGATGAACTGCCGGTCGAGCTTGAGCTGGTCGATCGGCAGCTCGCGCAGATAACTCAGCGCCGAGTAGCCGATCCCGAAGTCGTCGAGTGCAATGCGGACACCAGAGTCCCGCAGCCTGTTGAGGACGACGCGCGCCCGGTCCGCATTGCCGACCAGAATCTCCTCGGTGATCTCGACCATGAAGTACTCGGGCGGCAGCTTCCAATCGGCGAGGATCCCGGCGATCTGACGCGGCAGCGCGGCGTCGGCCAGCGATGGCGGGAACAGATTCACCGCGAGTTGGACTCCGAAGCCCCCGGCGTACCAACTGGCCGCGTCCGCAACCCCGCGACGTAGAACCAGATCGGTCACCGCGCCCATGAGTCCGTGTTGGCGGACCAGAGGCAGGAACTGGTCCGGCATCAGCAGCCCCCGCTCGGGATGAGGCCAGCGAACCAACGCCTCGACGCCGACGATCTGCCCGGTCGACACGGCGAACTTCGGTTGGTAGACGAGGGTCAACTCATCGTCGGCGATCGCCCGGCGCAACTGCGCGAGTAGCTGCATCCCCGCCGACCTTCCGCCGCGCTGAGCACTGCGCGGCTCCCGCGGAAGATCAAGTTCGTCGATATCGATCAAAATCATGTCCGCGCTGAAGATCCGCACAACACCGGCGCGCTCTCGTTTCGCCGAATACATCGCAATATCAGCCTGTTTGAGCAAGGCGACGGCCGCCTCCTCCGGGCTCTCCGCATTCGCTCCGGACGCCAGCCCGATGCTGGGGAGCATGAACAACGGCTGACCGTCGATGACGAACGGCTCGTCGAACGCCTCGAGCACCCGCTGGGCGAGAACCACCGACGCATCGGCACCATCCTCGATGAGGATGGCGAACTCGTCGCCGCCGAGACGGGCCACCGTGTCACCGGTCTGGGTACTGGCAAGGAGCCGCTGGGCAATCGCGGTCAGGAGCTCATCGCCGGCCGGATGTCCGAGGGCGTCGTTGACCAGTTTGAAATCGTCGAGGTCCAGTGACAGCACCGCCACCTCCCGCGCATCCCGCATCTGCAACGCCACAGCGTGTGTCAACCGGTCCTGAAACAGCGCACGATTCGCCAGCCCGGTGAGCGGGTCGCGAAACGCCTGATCTGCCACCTTGGCCAGCAGTCGGCGGTTGTCGGCGATCACCAGGTACTGCCGCCCCAGCACGGCATTGATCACGATGAACGCTCCGACCAACAAGGTGACCGATCCGGTCTCCGCCGCCAGGGACAGCACGGTGGCGGTGGTGGCAAGCACAACTGGCGGGTAGATCAGCCAGAGCGGCCATTGTGCGGCGGCCCGCGAGGGCGGCAGATCGACGTCCGATGACCGCGGCGCAAGCAACGCGGCCATCGCAATCAGCAGGAGACCAGCAAACCAGGGCACGTCGATGAGATTGCCGCTGGCGTAACCGTCATCGGCGTTGAGAAACACGAACGCGGTATCGGCCACTGCGGCCAGAGTGATGCCGAGGGTCAGCAGCGACATCCATACGCGCTGATCAGCCCGCGCTCTGGTCAACACCAGTAGCGCGACCGAAAGCATCACCACATCGGCTATCGGATAGGCCAGCGAAACAGCGAAGGCCACCACGGTCTCGTCTCCGCTGACGAAAACCTCATCGAGACCGGACACCCAGCTGATCACGAAAAGCGATCCCGCGACGATGACCCCGTCTAGCACCAGCCGAGCCTGTGACTGGCCCGGGGCGCCGATCGGAAAAAGCAGCAGTGCCGCGCAGACCCCCACCGGGTACAGCAAATATCCGATATCGCCAATCGACGGATACGGCGCAGCCTCAAGCCCGCGCCACAACTCGTAGTAAGCCCAGACTGCGTCGCCTGCGGCATACCCCACGAGGCCGGCCGCCAAGGCAATCCAGGCCATCCGTTGTCGGCCACGAGCCGAGCGCGCCGCCAGTACCGCGCAGGTGATCGCGAACAGTTCAACCAGGAGGAAACCCACGTCGCTGACGACCCGGACGATACCTGCGCCACCCCAGCCCGAGACCATCCAGACAGCGAAAACACAGAAGCCCGCCGCGGCGGCACCCAACGCGATCATGATCTTCGCTGACGACATCGACCCCCCAGGTACATCGGTCCTGACCTGAGGCGGCAGGGTCGAAAGTGACCTAGATCACCATAGGGCACGACGTGAGCCGAGTTCAGCAAATCTGCGGGTTGCCGGGGTTGGTGTTGTCGGCGGCTGCTGTGCTGCCAGTCCGCGGACGCCGCATCG
Source organism: Mycobacterium sp. (assembly GCF_965229105.1). Lineage (GTDB taxonomy): Bacteria > Actinomycetota > Actinomycetes > Mycobacteriales > Mycobacteriaceae > Mycobacterium. Next base: position 1,545,933 of record NZ_OZ245858.1, on the reverse strand, counting down.
ATATCGGGCTCAACTCGAAAACCTGTCCTCCGATCAGTGGACAGGAGGTTCATCCGACGAAGGGGCCGGTCGGCCGACAGATCGACGCAGATGAGTGGGACATAGTTGAGTCATCGCCGGAACACAGCGGCCAAGGAACTTAAAAGTCCACTTGCACAAGGAGATTCACATGAACGCCATCAACGCCCGCATCGCCGCCGGCGCCGCCCTGCTCGCCGCCCCCATCATGATCGCCCTTGGCACCGCCGCCGTGGGCCACGCCGACACCGTCATCACCAATACCGGCCCCAGCAGCTCCATCAGCCGCCCAGTCCAGCACCCCGCCTTCCCGCACCAGAGCAACGTGCCCCAGCCGGGCACCTCGATTCATCACCACCACCAGTGGAACCGCGGCTAAGCCATGCAAGGCTCATCAGGTGACCACCTTCGCGTTAGTCCACGGCGCCTGGCACGGCGGATGGTGTTGGGAGAAGCTGACCCCCCTGCTCGAGCAACGCGGCCATCGCGTGATCGCCCCCGATCTGCCTTGTGATGACCCGTCGGCCAGCTTCTCCGATTACGCCGACGTCGTCTGCGCGGCACTCGCTGACGCTGCCCATGCACCCGACGATGACGACGACCTGGTCGTCGTGGGCCACTCTTTGGGCGGGAACACCATCCCGCTGGTCGCCGCCCGCCGGCCGGTCCGACACCTGGTTTACCTCTGCGCTCTGGTGCCCGAAATCGGCCGCGCCCTGCGCGACCAGATGCGCGAGACCACCGACATGCTCAACCCGATGTCGTTGCAGGCCTTGAGTAAACCCGACGAGCAGCGCCGCAATGCCTGGATCGATGAGGACTTGACCGTGCAGCTGCTCTTCGGTGACGCCGAGGCCGACACCGCCGCACAGGCCTTCGCACGGCTACGCCCGCAAGCGCTGTACCCGTATTCGGTACCGTTTGCACTCGAGCGGTTCCCGCCGACCGATCGCACCTACGTGGTGTGCGCGCAGGACCAGATGGTCAGCCCGGACTGGTCCCGGACCGTCGCCCGGGACCGACTCGACGCCACGCTCGTCGAGCTGCCCGGCGACCACTCGCCGTTTCTGTCCCGCCCAGCCCAACTCGCCGACCTCCTGCACGGGCTCGCAGGCTAGCTACCGCCGGTCACCGCGGCCGGCGCGATACTGATGACGGCGGGCGCCGGATCCGGCGGGGTCCGTTGACTGGCGGCGCCGAGGACGAACGCGACCGCCCCGACCACCAGCGCGACGAGCAGCCCGACCAACAGCACCAGGCGCCCGGTGCGACGCTGCCGGAACTCCGGCGGCGGCATCAGCAGCACCGGTCGCTCGGGGGTCGGGGGCAGCCGCGGCCGATACACCGGGATCGGCCCCGTCACGGGGTCACCGCCGACGTTGGCCAACTCAGCCCACATCACCTGGGCGCTGGGAAACCTCGCAGGTGCCTCATGAGTCATCGCCCGGTCGACGATCGCCGACAGCTGCGGATCGATATCGGGCCGCAGAATCGAGACCGGAACGGGCGGGTTCGAGGTGATGGCGTTGGCCAGCGCCATCAGGTTCTCCTCCGGAAAGGCCCGCCGCCCGGTCAACGCTTCGTAGCCGCAAACGCCGACGGCATACAGATCGTCCTCGACGGTGGCGAGCCTGCCTGCGAGCCGCTCTGGACTCATATAGGCCATCGTGCCCATGATCTGACCGGTATCGGTGCGGTGCGTGTCCGGCCCCTTGGCCAGCCCGAAGTCGGCGACCTGGGCGTCACCGGCGGCGGTGAACAGAATATTGGCGGGTTTGATATCGCGGTGCAGGATGCCCGCGGCGTGGGCAGTGGAAAGGGCGGCCAGCACGTCAGACAGCATCTTGCGGACGTAATCGGGCGCGACCGGCCCCTGCATGATCAGGTCGGCCAGGCTGCGGCCCGGAAGACGCTCCATGACGATGAACGGCGCGCCGCGATGTTCGCCGCTGCCGTAGACGGTGACGATGTTGGGATGGTGCAACACCGATGCCGACTGTGCCTCCGACCAGAAGCGGCGCAAATAGTCGGGATGGGTGTCAAAACCGGGATAGAGCAACTTGATTGCCACGATCTGACCGGTATGGGTATCCCAGCCTTCGTGAACTTCTGCCATGCCGCCACGGCCGATGATGCCCCGCAACTCATAGCGGCCGCCGAGCAGTTCGGTGACGAACATGATGTCTACCGTAGCGGTGCGGTCAGGTTATGAATGTCAACTGCCGTCACGGTAGGGATGGCGGCGCTCCCAGGACCGGGCCAGCATGGTCGCGCCACGCAACATCAATATCGCGTATGCGACAGCAAGCGGTGGACCGATAAGCCATGCGATTGCCATTGCCTCACCCCGCAGTCCGACGGTCTCCCCATCAGAACACGCGGTGGCTCACTGGCTGGTTCAACTCGCCGGGACGGCCCACTCAAACCGTTGGGCTGTAGTGCATCCCGTTATCGCGGTGTTCGACCGGCGGTAGGTTGCGGGCCGGGGTGTGCACCAGCGGCGCGTCCGCGGGCAGCCGTCCCGTGGCCCGGTCCCAGCCGGTCCGGCCCCTGGGGTGCATCCTGGCCCGTTTCGGCAGCAGGCTGAAGACCAGGCCCACGACGTTGCCCAGGCGTCGGTGCAGCCATTCGTCGCGCGCCGACCACGAGTAACCCATCAGCTTGCGGATCGCCGGGTGGTAGAGGCCGACGGTGAACCAGACGAATAACGGTTTGACGATCAGCCGGCGCTGCAGCGCCCAGAGACTGTCGGGCATCCATGGGGTGAACGGCGGCTTCGGTAGCTCATCGAGGTTGAGGACCTCGCGGGCGGCCCAGTTGTTCTCCAACACCTCGGTGCACATGTGCTCCCAATAAGCCTGGAACGCCTCCCACGACTCGGGGACCGGTCGCATGCTCATGCCGTACATCCGGTACCAGGCGACATGTTCTTCGAACAGTTGGCGCTTATCGGCTTCGCTGATGCCGCCGAGGCACAGCCGGTCGGCCACGATCAGCGTTCCGACGAAGAAGGTGGAATGCGCCCAGTAGAAGACATCGGGATTCAGTGCGTGATACCGACGGCCTTGGGCGTCAACACCTTTGATATCGATGTGATAGTCGCGCACCTCAGCCCCGGTGGCCGGCGCCCGGTCACCGTCGAACACCACACCGCCGATCGGATACAGCGACCGCAACAGCCGGGGCCAGCGTTCGGTGAAGAAGATCGAATGCTCCTCGACCGCCGCACCGAGCTGCGGATGCATATTCTGCATCGACCCCGCCCATGGTCCCTGCAGCATCCCGCGCCAGTCACCGAAGTACTTCCAGGTCAACGATTCCGGCCCGAGCGGCTGCGGCGGCGCCTCGTAACCCGCCGCTGACATCGGACAGCCCTGAGCCGGCGCGACGGAATCCCCACTGGTCAGCGGCGCTGCGTCAGACGTATCTTGAGTCACTGGAACATTGTCCTATCGGTAAACCTTTACTGACTACACACGTTGTCAGATCTTGAGTCTAGGAGTGATGTGACGTCCGGTCAACGCCGCGGTCGCTGGTCAGGCGTCCCGCTTGAGGACCGTCAAGCGCGGCGCCGGGGCGACCTGCTCGATGCCGGAGTCCAGCTTCTCGGTAGCGCAACGGGATCCGCTGTCACCGTCAGGGCGGTGTGCCGCCAGGCGAATCTCACCGAACGCTATTTCTACGAAAGCTTCACTGACCGTGACGAATACGTCAGGGCTGTATATGACGATGTATGCCAACGGGCGATGGATGCACTGATGTCGGCGACGACCGCGCGTGAAGCGGTAGAAGGTTTTGTCGCCCTCGTGGTCGACGACCCCGTCCGCGGCCGGGTGCTGCTGCTGGCCCCTCAGGTGGAACCGGTACTGACCCGCTCAGGCGCGGAGTGGATGCCGAATTTCATCGATCTGATCCAGCGCACGCTGACCGCGATCACGGAGATGACAGATCCGGTCACTCAACGGATGGCCGCGACCAGCCTGCTGGGTGCGCTGACAGCACTCTTCACCGCATATCTCGACGGACGATTGAACGCCAGCCGTGAAGAGTTCATCGACTACTGCGTCAGCATGCTATTGAGCCGGACCGCCATCCCATGACGATCCGGCTCAATTGCACGAGTTCTGACTAGCCGCCTGCGACGTCGGGAGTGGTCGCACCGGGCTCATTACCGGCGGCCAGGAGCTCATCGGACTCGTTCTGCTGCGCAGCGGCCTCGGCCTCAGCCTCGTCGGCGGCGGCCTTGGCGGCCCGCCCTTCCGGGCTGGCCAGCGAGGCGCCAGCGACACCGGCCTGGGCGTAGGCGCCGGTGCAGTTCAGATAGAACTGCACCGCGCCCGATACGTGAGACACGAAATCGGAACCGAGGAAGGGCGCGGTCTGCGAGCGGCTCACCGAGCACTCGTCATCCGGCAGCGATCCGACCCGCGAGGCGATGGTCACGGTTTGACCCGCATCGCTGGCGGCCGACGACGCATCGGCGTACGACTGGCCCGCGTAGCTATCTGCAGAGGCGATACCGGTACCGAACAGGGCCATTGACGCGCCGGCGGCACCAACCGCGCTTGCGCCGAGCACGAAGAGCTTCTTCACGTCTGACCGACCTCCAGTAAAAGTTCAGTGACCACACATATTAAACGGGTATAAGAGGACGACCCGACGGACGGATATTACCTGCCTTGGCCAGACCCCGCACTACTCACGGACATGCCGGAGGGGCAACTTGAATGGTACCGGGGTACACAGATATATTGAGTGCAACCAACGGATACAGATAACTGGAGGGACCATGTCGAAAGACTTGTCCGATGTGCAGCTTTTGCGCGAACTGTCGCCGGTTGTCGAGCAGAACATCAATCGACATATGCAGATGCGCAAGGACTGGAATCCGCACGATTACATCCCCTGGTCGGATGGCAAGAACTTCTATGCCCTCGGTGGCCAGGAGTGGGATCCCTCGCAGTCGAAATTGTCCGAGGTCGCCCAGACGGCGATGGTGCAGAACCTCCTCACCGAGGACAACCTGCCGTCCTATCACCGCGAAATCGCCATGAACTTCTCCATGGACGATCCGTGGGGATGGTGGGTCAACCGCTGGACCGCCGAGGAGAACCGGCATGGCATCGCGCTGCGTGACTACCTGATTGTCACCAGGGCCATCGACCCCGTCGAGCTCGAGGTGTTGCGGCTTGAGCAGGTCACCCGCGGCTTCAGCCCGGGCCAGAATCAGCAGGGCGACATGTTTGCCGAGAGCCTGTTCGACTCGGTCATCTATGTCACGTTCCAGGAGCTGGCGACCCGCGTTTCGCACCGCAACACCGGCAAGGCGTGCAACGAACCCGTTGCCGACCAACTGCTGGCCAGGGTCTCTGCCGACGAGAACCTGCACATGATCTTCTACCGGGACACCTCGGCAGCGGGCCTGGACATTGCGCCCAACCAGGCGATGAAGTCGCTGCACCGGGTGCTGCGCAACTTCAAGATGCCCGGATACACCGTCCCCGATTTCCGCCGTAAGGCAGTGATCATCGCTGTCGGCGGTGTCTACGATCCCAGGATTCACCTCGACGACGTGGTGATGCCGGTTCTGAAGAAGTGGCGCATCTTCGAGCGGGAAGACTTCACCGGCGAGGCCGCTGCGCTGCGCGACGATCTCGGCAAGTTGGTCGAGGAGCTCGAGGAAACCTGCCAGAAGTTCGAGATCGCCAAGGTGCGTCGTCTCGAACGGGAGAAGAAGATGGCAGAGAAGAAGGCCATGAAGAACCTTCTCGTGACGACGTCGTCGGCGGCTTCCTGATCCACACCACCGAACGGCCAGGACGCGAGTCGGCCCGATCTGCTCTGCAGATCGGGCCGTTCGCACTGCCCAGTCCCGTGGTGCTGGCGCCGATGGCCGGTGTGACAAATGTCGCATTCCGGGTGCTGTGCCGGGAATTGGAACAGGAACGGGTCGGAACCGTCAGCGGCCTCTACGTCTGCGAAATGGTCACCGCCCGCGCGCTCGTCGAGCGCCATGAATCCACGCTGCACATGACCACGTTCGCTCCGCAGGAGTCGCCACGGTCCTTGCAGCTCTACACCGTCGACCCGGATACCACGTTTGCCGCGGCCAAAATGATCGCTGACGAGGGCCTGGCCGACCACATCGACATGAACTTCGGCTGCCCCGTGCCCAAGGTCACCCGCCGCGGTGGCGGCGCCGCCCTGCCCTATAAGCGGCGGCTGTTCGGCCAGATCGTGGCCGCCGCGGTCAAGGCGACCGAAGGCACCGATATTCCGGTCACGGTCAAGTTCCGCGTGGGCATCGACGACACGCATCACACCCATCTCGACGCCGGCCGAATCGCCGAACAGGAAGGCGCCGCGGCGGTCGCGCTGCACGCCAGAACCGCGGCGCAACGCTATTCGGGAGCCGCCGACTGGGACCAGATCGCCCAGCTCAAGGCCCATGTTCGCACCATTCCAGTGCTCGGCAACGGCGATATTTTCGAAGCCGGCGACGCGTGGGAAATGATGGCCACCACCGGCTGTGACGGAGTCGTCATCGGGCGTGGCTGCCTGGGGCGGCCCTGGCTGTTCGCCGAACTTTCCGCGGCCTTCAACGGCAGCCCCGCGCCTGTCCCGCCGACTCTGGGTGAAGTCGCCGACATCATCCGTCGGCACGGCGAGCTGCTCGCCGCGCATTTCGGCGAAGACAAAGGGATGCGCGATATCCGCAAGCACGTCGCGTGGTACCTGCACGGCTTCCCGGTCGGCTCTGATCTGCGCCGGGCCCTTGCCCTGGTCAAGACGCTCGACGAGCTCGACCAGTTGCTCAGCAGACTCGACCCCGACGTCCCCTTTCCGCCCGCAGCCAACGGACCGCGCGGGCGACAGGGTTCCCCGTCGTCGGTGTCCCTGCCGGAGGGTTGGCTCGCCGATCCAGACGACTGCACGGTGCCTGCGGGTGCTGACGCTATGCACTCCGGTGGCTGAATCGAGACGGTCTCGTCACCAGATCTCTCAGGTTGTCTCAGTACCCTGTGGACCTGAGTCGTATCGCTCCCGGTGGCGGAGCAGCGGTCACTCCTGCTAAAGACATAGGAACACTTGCGCTGTCCGCTGACGGACTGCGATGTAAGCGCAACGCCATACCCAGAGAACGACGCTCGCGCAACGAGGCGCGTTAGACCCCGCTAGAGCCGGAGGCCGGATTAGGACATGAGTGACGGCGATAACGCCACTCCTGGCCCCCGCGCGCCAAGATCCGACGGTGTCAACCAGTGGCTTACCAAACCTGCTCGGCCCGAACCAGCCGCCGCGCCGTGGGAGCGGCAGAATGTTTCCGATCGCCCGCCTGCGCCCACCCCGACTGAGCCAGCCCCCAGCGAGGGCCAGCACACCGGTGGCATCACCGTCGCCGACCTGATCGCGAAGATCACCGGCGACGTCCCGGCGAATCTGCGGCCCGCGTCGCGAACGCCGGAACCAGAGCAGGAGCCGGCCCGCGAGTGGCCAGAGGACGATGCCGAAATCTCGGACGCTCTGGAGCTGGGCGACCCGCCGACCGTCCCCACCCCCTCGGCCTATGCCTCCGAGATCCCCGACCTGGCCGCACTCGCACGTCGTCGTGCCATCGCCGACACCACGCTGCTCCCCGCGATCTCCGACCGTGCGCTGCCGGCCCGAATCGACGGCTCCGGCGGTGACGATGGCTCCGGCGGTGGCGACGGCGAACCCCCACGCAAGTCCCACCCGCGGCGGCGTCGTTCGCTGATGGTTGCCGGGCGCTCACTGGTGGCCTTGGTCGCCATCGTGGCGCTTGTCCTGACCGGCGGAGCCTGGCGGTGGACGTCGTCGAAGAACCAGAGCCTCAACACCGTTGCCGCGTTGGATCTCAACTCGCGTGACATCGTCGACCCCAACGCCCAGTTCGGTGATGAGAACTTCCTGATCGTCGGCGTCGACAGCCGGATCGGCGCGAACAGCGATATGGGCGCCGGTGACACCGAGGACGCCGGCGGCGCCCGCTCCGACACCGTGATGCTGGTGAATATCCCCGCCGATCGCAAACGGGTGGTGGCCGTATCCTTCCCGCGCGATCTGGCCATCACCCCGATGAAGTGCGAAGCGTGGGATCCCGAGACCGGCAAATACGGGCCGCTCTACGACGAGGACACCGAGTCCTACGGTCCCGACGAGGTCTACACCGAAACCAAACTCAACTCCGCCTACGCGTTCGGCGGGCCGAAATGCCTGGTCAAAGTCATCCAGAAAATTTCAGGCCTATCCATCAACCGATTCATGGCGGTGGACTTCGCCGGATTCGCCACGATGGTCGACGCCCTCGGCGGTGTCGAGGTGTGCAGCACCACGCCGTTGGAGGACTACGAACTCGGCACTGTCCTGGCCAATGCCGGACGGCAGATGGTCGACGGGCACACCGCGCTGAACTACGTGCGCGCCCGCCAGGTCACCACCGAGTTCAACGGCGACTACGGCCGAATCAAACGTCAGCAGTTGTTCCTGTCCTCGCTGCTGCGTTCGCTGATCTCCAAGGAGACCTTCTTCTCGCTGTCGAAGCTGAACAACGTGGTCAACATGTTCATCAACGACAGTTTTGTCGACAACATCGGGACGAAAGACCTCGTCGATCTTGGCCAGTCCCTCCAAGGAATATCGGCGGGTCGCATCACCTTCGTGACGGTTCCGACCACCGGAATCACCGACAGTTACGGTAACGAGGAACCGCGCACCGACGGAATCCGTGCGTTGTTCGACGCCATCATCAACGACGATCCGCTGCCGGGCGAGAACGATATGAACGCCACCATGTTGCCGGCCACCGACAAATCCTCAGATGCCTCGGCCACCGAGACGACGAAGGTCTCGCCACCGCCGCCGGGTCCGGTGACCAGCGAGCTCGTCAACGCGGTCACCACAACGCCCGCCGATGTCTCAGTGCACGTGTCGAATTCGACGGGTGAGGACGGGTTGGGCACCACCGCCGCCAGCGGGCTGGAGGAACAAGGCTTCAAGGTCGACACCCCCGATGACTATCCGAAGGAAGTCACCTCGACCACGGTGATGTTCTCGGCCGGTAACGAGCAGGCCGCCGCCACCGTTGCCGCCGCGTTCGGCAGCCCGCAGATCGAACGGGTCAGCGGGATGGGTGATGTGGTGAAGGTCGTGCTCGGCCCCGACTTCAATACGGTCAGCGCTGCCCCACCCAGCGGTTCCTCGGTCAGTGTGCACGTCACCCACGGTGGTAGCAGCGAGCCGACCGCCCTACCCGAAGACCTGACCGTCACCAACGGCGCGGACACCACCTGCGAATAGCTGGCGGGCATTCACCGTTCGTTCACCCGGTACGCCGTGACGATCGCGGGGTGGCCAAAGTAGTCTTGGGCCCATGCGTACCGCCTACCACGAGCAGTTATCGGCATTGTCGGCCAAGCTTGGCGAGATGTGCGGCATAGCAGGGGTGGCGATGGAGCGTGCCACCCAGGCTCTGCTGCAAGCAGATCTGGTGCTGGCCGAACAGGTCATCACCGATCACGAACAACTCAACGCGATGAGCCTGCAAGCGGAAGAGAACGCCTTCGTCCTGCTCGCGCTTCAGGCACCGGTTGCCGGTGACCTGCGCTCGATCGTCAGCTCGATTCAGATCGTTGCGGATATCGACCGGATGGGTGCGCTGGCGCTGCACGTCGCCAAGATCGCCCGCCGCCGGCACCCGCAGCACGCGCTACCCGAGGAAGTCAACGGCTACTTCGCCGAAATGGGTCGGGTGGCAGTCGAACTGGGCAATAGCGCGCAGGAGGTGCTGCTGTCCGGTGATCCGGAGAAGGCGGCCCGCATCCGTGAAGAAGACGATGCGATGGACGATCTGCACCAGCATCTGTTCACCGTCCTGATGGACCGCGAATGGAAGCACGGGGTTGCCGCCGCGGTCGACGTCACGCTGCTGGGCCGGTTCTACGAGCGTTTCGCCGACCACGCTGTCGAGATCGCCCGACGGGTCATCTTCCAGACCACCGGTGCGTTCCCCACGAACGACGAAGACGTCTACAGCGGCACGTAACACCCACACACCAGTCGGCCAGAAAAAGCCCCGCACGCTCGGCGTGCGGGGTTTTTGTCGTCCTGTGCCTACGGTTCGGAGTCGAGGACCTCGCGATGGACGATCATCAGGTACGCAAAATAGATGCCACCGGCGACGATGAGACCGATGACGATGAGGACCGGGATGGAGGCGTCACCGGGAGTGACGAGCGCGAACAACGCGATGGCCACCCAGATCAGGGCAGAAACGGCGACCGGCACCTCGAACCGTCCCAGACTGAACCCGCCTTCCTTGTGGTCGAGGTTCTTCCGTACCCCCAGATAGAGGATCACTGTGGCGCCGTAGATCAGTGCCGGCAGAATCGTCGAGCCGATGATGAGCTGCAGCAGCGCTTCACCGGGTAGCGCGAGCATCAAGACGACACCGACAGCCAGAATCAGCAGCGTCGCCGCAACCGGCGTCTGCGTCTTGGGATGGACTCGTCGCATCAAAGCGTGCGCTGGAAATCGCTGGTCGCGGGCCATGGCGAAGACCTGCCTCGAGCACGCGGCCATCACCACCATTCCGGCACCGAACATCGCAAAAGCAAGGCCCGCCAACAGAATTCGCTCGGTGACCGGCCCGAGTTGACTGCGGATGATGGCGGCTACCGGCGAGGCGCTGTTGCTCACCGCGGGGATGTCCTTGATGGCGAGGGTGAGTGCGATCAGGAAAATCAGCCCCAACAGCGCTGCCGCAACGACCGAGGCGATGATCGCGCGCGGAACGCTGCGGAACGGATCCTTGGCTTCTTCGGCAAGGTTCGCCGCGGAGTCGAAGCCCACCAGAGTGGTCAGCCCCATGATCATGCCTGCCGTCAATCCGCCGCCGATGGCGAAGTAGTTGGGGTCGGTGACGGTGATCCCGCGTGAGGTCAGGTTGGCGGCGTCGCCGCTGCCGGTGAATACCATGACCACGGCCAGTGCGACCACCAGCACGACCACGATGCCCAATTCGATACCCACCGCGCCCGAGGTGATCAAACCGAGCAGGCGCGTCGAGGCGATCACCAGCACGGCCTGGATGACCAGTATGGCCACGGTGATCATCCGCGCGGTGTCTTCGCTTTCCTCCATACCGACAAGCGGCATGAACGCCTGGCTGGCCAATGCGTTGTCCATGGCCACGACGGCGATTGCCAGGTACCAGAAGGTCAGCCAGCCGAACAACCAGCCGATCTTGGGACTGGCCAATCGCGACGCCCATTGATAGGACGATCCGCTGAGCGCGATCCGCGCCGCGAACTGTGCGACCACCAGCGCCACCAGCGTCTGCCCGACCGATGCCACGATCCACAGCCAGATGCCTGCGGGTCCGGCGCTGCTCAAGACAGCGCCGTAGGTGGCGAAGATGCCGACCGCCACCGAGATGAACGCGAAAGAGATTGCGAAGACTTCGAACCCGCCAAGGGTTCGTTTCAGCTCCGGTTCATAGCCACAATCGAGACACTCTTTGTCTGCGCTGGCGGGATCCGCCAGATTCTCCGCCGTCATGGCTGACCCTCTCCTGGCCCGCCAGGTGCGGGCTTTCACAATTCAGCAACGGTGCCATGGTGCTGAGCATCGCTACGTGCTGATTGTGGCGGAAAAGGGTTGGCGCTGAACCCGCAAGCAGCGCCTTAGCCGAAGCGGCCGGAAATGTAGTCCTCGGTGGCCTTCTGGGTTGGATTCGAGAAGATGGTCTCGGTGTTGTCCACCTCGATCAGCTTGCCGGGCTTGCCGGTGGCCTCCAGGTTGAAGAACGCGGTCTGGTCACTGACCCGGGCGGCCTGTTGCATATTGTGCGTGACGATCACGATGGTGAAGTCCTGCTTGAGTTCGGAGATCAGGTCTTCGATCGCGAGGGTGGAGATGGGGTCAAGCGCCGAGCACGGCTCATCCATCAACAGCACGTCAGGCTGCACGGCGATCGCCCTGGCGATACAGAGCCGCTGCTGCTGGCCGCCGGAAAGGCCGCCACCGGGCTTGTCGAGCCGGTCCTTTACCTCGTTCCACAGGTTGGCACCCTTGAGTGAGCGCTCCGCGGTCTCGTCGAGCGATTTACGGTTGCGCACGCCCTGCAATTTCAGTCCGGCCACCACGTTGTCGCGAATCGACATGGTGGGGAACGGGTTTGGCCGCTGGAACACCATCCCGATGGTCTTGCGCACCCCCACCGGGTCCACTCCGGAGGCGTAGATATCGTCGCCGTCGAGCAGCACCGAGCCTTCGACCCGTGCACCGGGGATGACCTCGTGCATGCGGTTCAACGTCCGCAGGACTGTCGACTTGCCGCAACCCGACGGTCCGATGAACGCTGTCACGCTGCGCGGCGGCACCGCCAGCGACACGTCCGCCACCGCATGAAAGGAGCCGTAGTAGATGTTGACGTCTTTGAGGTCCAGCCGTTTAGCCATGAGTTGCTCCTAGATCTTTTTCGGGGCAAAGAATTTCGCGACGAACCGCGCGCCGATGTTGAGGACCGCGATCAGCACGATCAGGGTCAGCGCCGCACCCCACAGCCGATCGGTCGGCACCGGGTTGGCGCCTGCGCCTGCCGATGTCTGGTCGTACATCATGCCGGGCAGCGAGCCCATGAATCCGCCGAACATGTCAAAGTTCATCGCCTGGGCGTAACCGACGAGGATCAGCAGCGGCGCAGTCTCACCCATCACCCTGGCCAGCGCCAGCATGATGCCGGTGACGATGCCCGACAGCGCCGTCGGAATGACAATGCGGGCAATGGTTTTCCACTTCGGCACACCGAGTGCGTAGCTGGCCTCCCGTAGATCCATCGGGACGATGCGCAGCATCTCCTCGGTAGATCGCACGATCACCGGGATCATCAGCAAGACCAACGCCAGTGATACCGCGAAGCCGGACCTCGGGAAGCCCAGGGTGGCAACCCACAGCGCGTAGATGAAAAGCGCTGCGACGATGGAGGGCACACCGGTCAGGATGTCCACCATGAAGGTGGTTATCTTGCCCATCCTGGTGCCGCCGCCGTACTCCACGAGGTAGATGCCGACGAAGACACCGATCGGGATCGAGATGACGGCGCACACCAAACCCTGCATCAGGGTGCCGACAAGTGCGTGGTAGACACCGCCGCCGGGGGCGAACGCGGTCATCCCGGCCTGCGAATTCATCCACCAGGTGGAGTCAAGGACGACACCGATGCCCTTGCTGATCACCGAGTACAACACCCAGATCAACGGCACCAGCGCGACCAGTACCGACAGCGTAACTAGAACGGTGGCAAGGTTATTGGTGATCTTGCGCCGGGTGCTGACGCCCTGGAAGGTGAGCGACTTGACCGGCTTGTCGAGCGTCGAGGTCATCATTTAGCCTTTCCGGCTGACCGCGGCGCGGGCCAGCGAGTTCACCACGAACGTCAGGATGAACAGGACCAGGCCGGCCGCGATATAGGCGCCCGCCTTGTACTCGTCGTTGAACTCCGATGCCGCCGCAGCGATCTTGCTGGCGAATGTGTAGCCGGCGTCGAAAAGTGACCACCCGAACGCCTTCTGGGTGCCGCGCAGGATGATCAGAAGCGCGATGGTCTCACCGAGCGCACGACCGAGGCCGAGCATGGCGCCGCTGATGTAGCCCGACAGACCGAAGGGCAGCACGGTGGTCTTCACCACCTCCCATCGGGTGGCGCCGAGTGCCAGAGCGGCCTCGATCTGCCCGCGTGGTGTCTGGATGAACACCTCACGACTGACCGCGGTGATGATCGGCAGGATCATCACGGCCAGCACGATTCCCGCAGTGAAGATCGTGCCGCCGCCGGTCACCGACGCGTTACCCGTGGCGAACAGGAAGAACCAACTCATGTTCTCGTTGAGCCACACCGCCAGCGGTTTGATCACCGGCGCCAGCACGTAGATACCCCAGACGCCGTAGATGATCGACGGCACCGCGGCTAGCAGGTCCACCATGTAACTGAGTGGACCTGCCACCCGCCGCGGTGCGTACTGCGTGAGGAATATCGCGATACCCAGCGCTACCGGCATCGCCAATACCAAAGCGAACAGTGAGACGAACACCGTGACTTGAAGCAGGTCGAAGATGCCGAACTTCATCGCCGAGGTGTCGGTGGTGACCCAGTTCCCGCCGTACAGGAAGAAGTTCTCGGTGTTGCGGGACAGTGCAGGCACCGCCCGCCACAGCAGGAACAATCCGATGGCGGCGATCAGGGCGATGATGAGGATGCCCGAACCTTCGGCCAAACCGCGGAAAACCCGGTCCCCCAGACGAACTTTGGTGTTCCTACTGGGATTGGTGGAAACGGGCGGCGGTTCCCCGATCGGTTGAGCCAAGGCTTCTCCCGATCCGGCACCGGCGGGATTCGGCAGTGTCACATCGACCCCATCACTTATCGGTCTGGTCATACATCCTCACCGTTTTTAGGCCGGTTCGCAAAGCAGCTACTGGATGGGCGGGCGAGAGACTTACTGGATGGCGTCCACCGAGGTCAGCAGACGCTCCTTGAACTTGTCCGGCAGCGGCACATAGCCGGCTGCGGCGAGCCCGGCCTGGCCGTCGTTGGCCGAGACCGTCAGGAACGACTTCACGGCAGCAGCCGTGTCCGCGTCATAACCCTTCGAGCAGACGATCTCGTAGGTGGCCAGCACCAACGGGTACGCGCCGGCTTCCTTGGTGGCGTACAGCGAGTTCAGGTCGAGCTTCAGGTCGTTACCCTCGGCCGCGAACTTGGCGGTGTCGATGGCCGTCTTGGCGGTGTCATCGGTCAGCTCGACCGGGCCATTGCCGGTATCGATCTGCGCGACGGTCAGCTTGGCCTGATCGGCGAAGCCCTTCTCGACGTAGCCGATCGAACCTTCGGTGGCCTGGACCGCCTGCACGACGCCCGCGGTCTTCTGCGCACCTTCGCCTGCGCCGCCCTGGAACTCCTTGCCTGCACCCTTGGTCCAGGTCTGCGGTGCCGCAGCCGTCAGGTACTTCTGGAAGTTGTCGGTGGTGCCCGACGAGTCCGAGCGGTAGATCGGGGTGATCTTGGTATCGGGCAGGGTCGCGCCGCTGTTGAGCGCGGCGATCGCCGGGTCATTCCAGGTGGTGATGGCACCGCTGAAGATCTTGGCCAGCACGTCGGCGTTGACGACGAGCTTGTCGACACCCGGCAGGTTGTAGCCCAGCGCGACGGGGCCGAACACCAGCGGCAGGTTCCAGGCCGGGTTGCCTGCGCAACGCGCGGCGGCCGGGTCGACCTGTTCCGCGGACAGCGGCGAGTCGGAACCAGCGAAGTCGACCTGGTTGGCGATGAACTGTGTGACACCTGCGCCCGACCCGGTCGGGTTGTAGGACAGGTTCTTACCGGCGCACTTCTGGCCCCAGACCTGGTTGAACACGGCGATCGCGTTCTGCTGGGCGGTCGAGCCCTCTGCTGTCAACGCGGCCTTGCCGCCGCAGTCCGCTGCCGCGGACGACGTGCCGGACGCAGCGGATGTCCCAGCCGCAGAGCTACTGGTGCCCGCGTTGTTGTCGCTACCACAGGCGGTCAGAGTCAATCCGGCGATTGCCGTCGCTGACACGGTCGCTAGAACTGTCTTGCCGAAACTATTGCGCTTCACCTATCCCGCTTTCATCAAGGACCCGCCGGGACGGTCGCCCAGCTGCCAGTGCCATTCCTTCGGCAAGGTATTCGCTGGTTGTGGACTAAAACCCGATGGCAGATGAACGAACGGTGAACAGCGCCGCGAACGTAGGGTGTCTACCGGCTGTGAATCAAGCCTTGGTGTTGCTGGCGTCAATATTTGCCGCATAGGCGGTGTCGACACTGTGAACGACAAACCCCAGCCGCTCGTAGGTGTGCACCGCGGCGGCGTTATCGGATTCGACGTAGAGCAGAACCGTCGGATCCTGCTCGTCGGCCAGCACGCGGGCCAGGGAAGCGACCCCGACCTGGGTCAGCGTGCGGCCCAGTCCCCTGCCTTGGGCCTGCGGATCGACCCCGACGATGTAGACCTCGCCAAGCCCAGGCTCCTCGGGGTGAACCTTGGTCCAGTGAAAGCCGAGCAGTCGATCCGAGCCGCTATCGAAGGCAAGGAACAGGCCTTCGGGATCGAACCAGCTCTCCCCGCGACGCTCCTGCAGATCGGCCTCGTCCCAGCCGCCCTGTTCTGGATGCCAGGCGAAGGCCGCGTTGTTGACGCGCAGTAGCTCGGCGTCATCGGACGGGCCGGCGTAGGTGCGGATCTCGAGGCCGTCGGGAATCTCCTGGGTGCCGATATCGCGCAGCGAACGGCGCATCTGCATCAGCTCGCGGACGGGCACCAAGGCAAGGGCGGCGGCGGTCGCCTTGGCAGCGGGCAGGGTGCCATGGGCCCAGAACCGGCTGCGCCCCTCGGAGCGTTGCTGGGCGGCGGCGATGAGTGCCGAGCCGACACCATGGCGACGCGCTCGCGGATGCACCACGAGTTCGGCCATCTCCGGCGTCAGGTTGAGATAGCCGACCACGTCACCGGCGCCGTCGGTGGCGACGAGATGGTCGGTCCGCTGATGACCCAACTCACGCAGTACCTGTTCGCCGACAGGCGGCACCGCATCGAATTGCGTTGCGGCGTCGATGATGTCACGGATCTGCCGTTGATCGACCGTCGATATCGACGTCCGCCATTCGAGCCGGGTCACTGACTGCGGAGCGGGTCCGACAAAGAGTCCGGCACGCTGTCGGGGGCCGACTCGAAATCGCCGTCCCCGTCATCGCCGAGGTCATCGGACAGATCGGACTCCGCCGCCACGGGCCTGCCCCGAGCCGGCCGAACCGCCTTGTAGCCGACGTTGCGGACGGTTCCGATCAGCGACTCGTATTCGGTGCCCAATTTGGCCCGCAACCGCCGCACGTGGACATCGACGGTGCGCGTTCCACCGAAGAAGTCGTAACCCCACACCTCTTGAAGCAGTTGGGCGCGGGTGAATACCCGGCCGGCGTGCTGCGCGAGATATTTGAGGAGTTCGAATTCTTTGTAGGTCAGATCGAGCGGGCGACCACGTAACCGTGCGGTGTAGGTGCCCTCGTCGATGACCAACTCGCCGAGGCTGACCTTGCCGACGCTTTCCTGATTGGCGATGCCGCCGCGACGGCCGACCAGCAGGCGCAGCCGTGCGTCGATCTCGGCAGGTCCGGTGCTGGGCAGCAGGATCTCGTCCAGACCCCATTCGACGTTGACGGCAACCAGGCCGCCCTCGTTGACGACGGCGACGACGGGCACCGAAGTGCCGGTGGTGCCGAGAAGTCGACAAAGACCGCGCGCGGCGGCCAAGTCGGTGCGCGCATCGACGATCGCCACATCCGCGGTGCCGGCCTCTAGAAGAGACGAAACCTCAGTGGGCGCCGACCGCACATTGTGTGCGAGCAGCGACAGAGAGGGCAACACAGCCTCAGGATGAGGGTCGACCGTGAGCAATAGCAGATCCAATAGGCCCTCCAGCGATCGGAAGATCATCTCCCCGATTCATGGCCGACACATCACTGTTACCGGCCAAGGTGCCCTAACGATAGCTTGCAACCTGCTGTTTAGCCGCGCTAAGGGGGCGGCGGGCGGCTCAGAGGCCCCAGTGGCGCGGTTCTGGCGACCTTCTGGGCCAGAATGTCGACGTGCGCAAATTGCTGATCGGGCTCGGCGTGACGGTGCTCGCCGTCGTGATCGGGGCCGTCGGCGCCGACTTCGGCACCACGATCTTCGCCGAGTATCGGGTGGCTCGAACCGTCCGTAGCTCGGCCGAGCTGAAATGGGATCCGTCGGTCGCCATCCTCGGTTTCCCCTTCATTCCCCAGGCGATGCATCACCACTACGACGAAGTGGAGATCAAAGCCAACGACGTTGAGCACCCCAGGGTTGGAAAGGCCTCCCTGGAGGGCACCTTGCACTCGATCGACCTGACAGAAGCGTCGTGGCTGATCAGGCCCGATGCCAAGCTTCCAGTGGGCAAGCTGGAAAGCCGCATCATCATCGATTCGGCACATCTGGGCCGGTTCATCGGCATCAGCGATCTGATGGTCGAGGCACCGCCCAAGGAATCCAATGACGCGACCGGCGGCACCACCGAATCAGGCATCTCGGGCAGTCAAGGCCTGGTCTTCACCGGCACCCCTCGCTCAACAGGATTCGACAAACGCGTCAGCATCTCGGTCGATCTTTCGATGACAGGTGCCGATCAGACCACGCTGGTCTTCACCCCGACCGGCATCCTCACCGGACCCGGCACCGCCGACCAAGCGGTCCCGGACGAGGACAAGGCTGCCGTGCTTGCCGCCTTCGCATCGAGCCTGCCCGACCAAAAGCTGCCGTTCGGCGTGCGGCCGACCAGCCAAGGTGTCCGCGGCTCCGACGTCATCATCGAAGGCATCGCCGAGGGAGTAACGATCACACTCGACGGGTTTAGACAGTCATGACTCCCGTGCTGATCACGGCCATTGCCATCGTGGTGGCGCTCGGCCTCGCAGGCCTGGTCGGCTGGCTGATCAACCGACGCTCGGGTGTTCTGCGCGGCACATCGGCATCCGATGGCGACGATGCAGACCAGCCGGACACCACTGACCTGGGCCTTTCGCTGACCGGCCCGACGATCGTGCACTTCAGCGCCGTGTGGTGCGGGCCGTGCGCTGGTGTGCGCCGGGTCGTCAACCAGGTATGTGCGGATCTCGGCGGGGTAGCGCACGTGGAGATAGATATGGACGCCGATCCGGCCGCTGCACGCAAGCTTTCGGTGCTGTCGCTGCCGACGACGTTCATCTTCGATTCGGGCGGCCGGTTGAGGTACCGCACCTCTGGCGTGCCGAAGGCCGCTGACCTGCGATCCGCGCTCGAACCGTTATTGGCTTGACCGCTATGTCTTTGGGTAAGGTGTGGGGCGTGTCAACCCGCCTTGAGCTCTCGCTCACCAAACGCCGCGCAGTTGATCTGTGCCGCACCGCGGGTTGTTGCTGTTGTTGTTGTAGCTGCTGAGTAGCCGCGCCCGTCTTATCGCGCCGCGCTCGGAGGAGGCCTGATGGCCTGCTCAAGACCAGCCCCAAACCACACAACAGGAGTATTTTCATGCCGAGCACCAAACCATTCGCGCAGGTCCAGGCGCCCGCCCACGTTGACGTGCGCGGACCCCGATTCGCCGCCTGGGTCACCACCACGGTGCTCCTTGTGACATTGCTCACCGCCGCCGTCAGCCCGGTGGCAGCCGCGGTCATCCTGGGACTGCAGACGGTGGTTTTCGCCATCGGTGCCGTCCAGGGTCCGCGTCAGCATCCGTACGGACGCATTTTCGCCGCCCTGATCGCACCGCGGCTCGGTCCGGTCACCGAACGTGAACCACAACCGCCGCTGAAATTCGCCCAGCTGGTCGGGCTCATCTTCGCGGTGGTCGGCACCGCGGGCTTCGCCCTCGGCATCCCGGTCCTCGGCGTCGTGGCCACGTCATTGGCCTTGTTCGCCGCCTTCCTCAACGCGGCCTTCGGCATCTGCCTGGGCTGCCAGCTCTATCCCCTTGTTGCGCGTCTGCGCGCGACGCCCGCCTGACACCTCCCGCTTACCGAAAGGATCTAATCCATGGCACGCTCCGACGTCCTGGTCTCCGCCGACTGGGCCGAGAGCAATCTCGACGCGCCCAACACCGTCTTCGTGGAAGTTGACGAAGACGCCAGCGCCTACGACGGCGGCCATATCGCCGGTGCGGTCAAGCTGGACTGGAAAACCGACCTGCAAGATCAGGTTCGCCGCGATTTCGTCGATGCCCAGCAGTTCTCCAAGCTGCTCTCCGAGCGCGGCATCGCCAACGACGACACGGTGATCCTCTACGGCGGAAACAACAACTGGTTCGCGGCCTACGCCTACTGGTACTTCAAGCTCTACGGCCACGAGAACGTCAAGCTGCTCGACGGCGGTCGCAAGAAGTGGGAGCTCGACGGCCGCCCCCTGTCCGCCGACGCGGTGAACCGGCCGGGCACCAGCTACTCCGCCAAGGATCCAGACACTTCCATCCGCGCCTTTCGCGACGAGGTCATCGCCGCCATCGGCACCAAGAACCTGGTGGACGTCCGGTCCCCCGACGAGTTCTCCGGCAAGATCCTCGCGCCGGCGCACCTGCCGCAGGAAGGCAGCCAGCGTCCCGGTCATATCCCCGGTGCCATCAGCGTTCCGTGGAGCAAGGCCGCCAACGAAGATGGCACCTTCAAATCCGACGATGCTCTGGCCAAGCTGTACGCCGACGCCGGTCTGGACGGACAGAAGGAGACCATCGCGTACTGCAGGATCGGCGAGCGTTCGTCGCACACCTGGTTCGTGCTGGCCGAGCTCCTCGGGCACGAAAACGTCAAGAACTACGACGGCAGTTGGACTGAATACGGCTCCCTGGTGGGCGCCCCGATCGAGTTGGGAAGCTGATATGTGCTCTGCACCGAAACAAGGATTGACCTTGCCTGCCAGTGTTGACCTGGAAAAGGAGACGGTGATCACCGGCCGCGTGGTCGATGGCTCCGGCCAGTCGGTCGGTGGCGCTTTCGTCCGCCTACTGGACAGCTCCGACGAGTTCACCGCCGAGGTCGTCGCGTCGGCCACCGGTGACTTCCGGTTCTTCGCCGCACCCGGCACCTGGCGGGTGCGTGCGCTGTCGAAGTTGGGCAACGGTGACGCCGTGGTGGCACCGTCGGGCGCGGGGATCCACGAAGTCGACGTCAAGGTCGCTTAGCTCGGCATTTCGCGAGCGTGCGTGTCTCCAGCAGACACGCCGCAGGACTGTGCGCAATCACGCACGCTCGTGGCTGGGCCCAGAGGTCTTACCCGCCCGGAAAGGAACTAGACTCACTCCCGTGGTGCTGTTCTTCGAGATCATGCTTGTCGCGGCCGTCGTGGTCATCACGTGGTTCGCGTTGTATGCGCTGTACCGGCTCATCACTGACGAGTCGTGACGGATAGTGCACCGACGCCAGGCTCGGCGGACCGGGCGGTAGCTGCGGCTGCCGAACGCGCGCAAGCCACCTCGGCGCGGAACATTCCGTCCTTCGCCGACCTCCCGGCGCCCGCAGATACCGCGAATCTGCGCGAAGGTGCCAACTTGCACGACGCGCTTCTGGCGCTGCTGCCGCTGGTCGGTGTGTGGCGCGGTGAGGGCGAGGGACACGGCTCGGACGGTGACTACCGGTTCGGCCAACAGATCGTCGTCTCGCACGACGGCGGCGACTACCTCAACTGGGAAGCCCGATCGTGGCGGCTGACCGAATCCGGTGACTACGACGGCCACGATCTGCGGGAAACCGGCTACTGGCGGTTCGTCGACGACCCCGCCGATCCCAGCGAAACACAGGCCATCGAGCTCCTGCTGGCGCATTCGGCCGGCTATGTCGAGCTGTTCTACGGCAGGCCGCTGAACCAGTCGTCATGGGAACTTGCGACCGACGCACTGGCCCGCAGCAAGTCGGGTCGACTGGTCGGCGGGGCCAAGCGGCTCTACGGCATCATCGACGGCGGCGATCTGGCCTACGTCGAGGAGCGAATCGACGCCGACGGCGGACTGGTCCCGCATCTGTCGGCACGGCTGACCCGCTTCGCAGGTTAGACACCAAACCTTCCCAGGAGATCCGTGAGTTTTCGCTTGCCTGCACTCGTCCTCGTTGCCGGCGTTGCGCTCGGCGGTGTGGTCGGCTGCGGATCTTCCACCCCCGCGCCTGCACCCGGATCCAACACCAGTACGCCGGCCACCGCCGAACACGGCGCCTTCGCGCACTGCCTCGGCGAGCACGGTGTCATCGAGCCGGCCGGTTCACCTGCGGGCCCGCAGCCGGGCCCGGTCACCGCCCCTAATGGTGTCGACCCGAGCACCTGGGAGCAGGCCATGCAGGCGTGCTCGTCGCTCGCACCGGGACCTGCGGGCCCCTAGCGGTTACAACCGGCCCGCGTCGGTGATGCGGCGCAGGAACTGGCGGGTGCGCTCTTCTCTCGGTGCGCCGAGGACCTGCTCGGGCGGACCGGATTCGATGATGCGGCCGCCGTCCAAGAAGGCGACCGTGCTGGCGACCTGGCGGGCGAATCCCATCTCATGGGTCGCCATCACGATGGTCCGGCCGGACTCGGCCAACTCGCGGACGAGTTCGAGGACCTCGCCGACCAACTCGGGGTCGAGGGCACTGGTGATCTCGTCGAGCAGCAAGAGCCGCGGGTCGTATGCCAGTGCCCGTGCTATCGCCACCCGCTGTTGCTGTCCACCGGACAGTTTGTCGGGGTAGGCGTCCGCCTTATCCGACAATCCCACCCGGGCCAGTAGTTCGCGGCCGCGCTCGGCGGCGTCGCGCCGGTTGGTGCCGTGCACGACCCGGGGTGCGAGCGTGACATTGCCGAGCACGGTCATATGCGGAAACAGGTTGTAGGACTGGAACACCATGGCCATCGCCCGGCGGGCGATATCACCGTCGAGCCGCGGATCGCTGATATCGCGACCGTCGAGAAGGATCTGGCCGTCGTCGATGTCCTCGAGCAGATCGATGCACCGCAGCAGGGTCGACTTCCCCGATCCGGACGCACCGATGAGCACCACTACCTGATGCTCGGCCACGTCCAGGTTGATCCCGTCGAGCACCGTGCGATCCCCGTAGGCCTTGACCAGATCGCGCACCGACAGCACCGGCTGGGTCATATCGCACCCTGACGCGTCGCCGACCGCCGCGCCACCCAATCGGCCAACCGCGCGGACGGCACTGCCAACGCGATGAACAGCAGGCCGGCGACCACGTACGGCGTGAAGTTGTAGGAGGTCGCCGCTTGAATCTGCGCGGCCCGCACGGCATCCACGGCGCCGAGCACCGAGATCAGCCCGCAGTCTTTCTGCAGTGCCACGAAATCGTTGAGCAGCGCCGGGGTGACCCGGCGCGCGGCCTGTGGCAGTACGACGAGTTGCAAGGTGCGCCGATAGTTGAGCCCCAACGATTTCGCGGCGGCCAGTTGTGACGGGTGCACGGATTCGATACCGGCCCGGAACACCTCTGCGACGTAAGCCGAATACACCAGCACCAGCGCCAGCCCACCGAGCAAGACCGGATTATTGGGCACACCCGATAGCCGTAGCCCGGGCAAACCGAAGCCGACCAGGTACAGCAGGATCAGCAGCGGCATCCCCCGGAAAAGGTCGACGTAGCCAGTTGCCAACGCGCGCACCGGAAACCACACCGGGCCCCGCAATGTCCTGGCGGCCGCAAGCGCCAGGCCCACGATCAGGATCAGCACCTGACACACGATCAACACCCGGATGTTGAGCCACAGGCCCTCCAGCAGTGCGGGCAGGCTGTCCCAGCCAATGCGCACGTTGAAGAACGAGTCCTTGACCCGCGGCCACCCCGGTGACGACATCGTCGCGAACGCGACCACCGTGGCGAAGACCAGCGTTGAGGCCATCGCGATCAGGGTGGAGCGGCGCGTGCGCGAGCGCCGATAGGCCAGCCGTTCGGCTGCCAGTGCTGTCACTTAAGGACCGGCGCGGCACCGGCTTCGGTCAGCCACTGCTGTTGCAGCTTGGCCAGCGTCCCGTCGGATTGCAATCCGTCGACGGCTTTCGATACGCACGCGGTCAACGGGCTGCCCTTGTCCAGCACGATGCCGAACTGCTCGGGTTTATCTGTGCCCGTGGGTAATTGGCCGACGATGACACCGTCGGTCAGTTCACTCTGCACCGCGAACGCGGTGGGCAGGTCAAGGACCAGCGCATCGATCTGGCCATTGATCAGGGCGGCCTTGGCATCGTCGTTGTTGTTGTAGACCGCCACGGGCACAGTCGGTTTGACCGCCTGCGCCGAGGTGTAGCTGGTGGTGCCGACCTGGGCGCCCAGCTTGAGTCCGCGCAGTGCGTCGACGGTGGTGGCGCCCGCCGCCGGTGACGACTTGAGGCTCACGACAACCTGGGTGACGTCGTAGTAGGGCGAGGAGAAATCGACCGCCTGCTTGCGCTCGTCGGTGATCGAGAACTCGTTGAGATTGGCATCGAAGGTCTTGGGGCCGGGCGCGATTGCGGCGTTGAACGGCACCCGCACCCATTTCACGTCGCCCGTGGCGTAGCCGAGTTTGTCGGCGACCGCATAGGCCACCGCGGACTCGTAGCCTTTGCCGTTGGCCGGATCGTCGTCGACGAACCACGGCGGGTAGGCGGGCTGGTCGGTACCGAAGGTCAATGTGCCCGACGACAGCGTGGTCAGCGAGGCCTTATCGCAGGTGTCCGCGGCGCCGGTTGCGGCCGGTTTCTCATCGGCAGGTGCACAGCCTGCGAGGGTGAGTAGACCGGCGGCGGCCAACACGGGGACCAGCATTGAAGTCATCTGCATCGCGGCATCATTGCGCACCCGGCGCGGCACCGCCAGGTATCGGCTCACGGCGACACCGATATGCAGTCACAGCCTGCTGATAACTGATCGATAACCCACGCTCAGCCAGCATTTCTACCGTCAACTCCGATGATCAATCGACCTCAGAGGAGTTCACCGTGATATCTGGCTTTCGTCGTGTCGCCCTGACCGCTGCCGCCGGTGCGGCATTGCTGGGTGCAGTGGTGGGTTGTTCGTCCGATCCACCCGCCGCATCGGCAACCCCGACAACGTCACTGGCCCAGGACGCCTTCATGCAGTGCATGACCGAGAACGGGGTACCCGCACCGCCCGGGGGTGGTCCCGGTGGTCCTGGTGGTCCTGTTGGTCCGCCGCCTTCCGGGATGCCCGCCGGTGGGCCCGGCACGCCACCCGCACCGCCGGGGGTGGACCAGGACACGTGGGACACGGCCATGCAGGCCTGCTCGTCGTTGATGCCCGCACCGCCAAGCGGCTAAAGATCCCCGACATGGAACGACCCCCGAGCCGTTAGTTCCTGGTTGGACAAACCGGGGGCTCGGGGGTCGGGTGGCTGCAGGAAATTCGCCGGCGCTCGCAGGTGATTTTCCTCGCCTGGTGCTGCTAGCGGGCAGCCACCTCACATGTCCATGAAGCTATCAATTTCGCGGACCACCTCCTCTCCTGTGTACCGCCGAACTTACTCGCGTCCTCGCGGCTCGACAACTGTTTTTCGCCATCAGCGATCGCACACGATCGCGGCATCGACGAGACCTGCGAATTCGGCCGCGATGGGTGCAAATCGCAGCGGCTGACCGTCGAGGGTGTGCACCCGAGCTCCGAGTGTGATAGCGGAGACCAACCAAACACCTTGCGCGGAAAGGAGATCCGCCGGGCGAAGCGCGCGGTAGTCGCAGTCGTAGCCCCTGGCGCGGGCCACCTCGAACAATGCTTGCTGAGTGGTACCGCGCAGGATCGGATACCACGGCGGCGGGGTGAGCAGGCAGGGGCCGGTTGCGCCGTCCTCACCGTCGGTGGCGATCACCACCGTCGAGCGGGGCCCTTCGAGCAGGTATCCGTCGGAGCTGACGAAGATGACGTCATCGGCGCCCTGGTGTGCGGCGTGCCGTAGTGCGGCCATGTTGACCGCGTAGGACAGCGTCTTGGCGCCGGCCAGCAGCCACGGCATGGCATCGGTGCCGACCGCGGGCAAGCCGCGCTCGAGCGCTATTGCCGACACCCCGTCGCGGCGCGCCACCGCCACCCGGTCGGCCAACGGGTTGACCGTGACGTATGCCGTTGGCGGTGACCCGCTTTCCCGGCCACGGGTGTAGACCAGACGCAACGCACCCTCGGCGTCACCGGCGGCTGTCCACTCCCGTGCCGCGATGCCGATCGCGTGCCGCCAGGCCGCCAGGTCCGGTTCAGGTAATTCCAGGAGTTTTGCCGAGTGGGTGAGGCGACGCAGATGCGCTTCGACGAGGCATGGTCCGCCGGTGCGGACAAGCAGCGTCTCGAAGACGCCGTCCCCGCGGACCGCGGCCAGATCGTCGGCGTAGAGCAGAGGGCTCTGCGGGTCTACCGACCCGCCGTCGAGCGTGACCAGCACAGACATGGGCACACAGCGTAGTTACGGAGCGAAGGGTGGGAATAAGCCGGGGCTGTGGACCGTAGTGTTGCCTTGTGACAGTCGCAGTTCCCGCCCCCACATCTGGGCCCGACGCCGGTGCCATTTGGCACTACGGCGATCCGCTCGGTGAGCAGCGGGCCGCATCGACCGACGCCGTGGTGGTGGATCGCTCGCACCGCGCCGTCATCACCCTCGCAGGTCCCGAGCGCCAAAGCTGGCTGCACACCATCTCGTCTCAGCATGTTGCGGCCATTCCCGACGGCGTCACCACTGAAAACCTCAGCCTCGACGGCCAGGGCCGGGTTGAGGACCACTGGATCCAGACCGAGTTGGGTGGTGTCACCTATCTGGACACCGAGCCCTGGCGGGGCGAACCGCTGCTGGCCTTTCTGACCAAAATGGTGTTCTGGGCACAGGTCACCCCGGCCAGCGCCGAACTCGCCGTGCTGTCGCTGCTGGGTCCGCGACTGACCGATCCAGCTGTACTGACCGCGCTGGGCGTCGCGGCGCTGCCCGACGAGGCCGCTGCGGTGGCCTTACCCGGCGGCGGCTTCCTGCGCCGGATGCCTTCAGACGACAACGGCTCCATCGAACTCGATCTGGTCGTGCCGAGGGACGAAGTGAGCTCGTGGCTGAGCCGGCTGACCGAAGCGGGTGTGCGGCGCGCAGGCGTGTGGGCCTATGAGGCCCACCGGGTAGAAGCTTTGCGGCCACGCCTGGGCGTCGATACCGACGAACGCACCATCCCGCACGAAGTTGGCTGGATCGGCCGGGCTGTGCACCTGGACAAGGGTTGCTACCGCGGCCAGGAAACCGTCGCGCGGGTGCATAACTTGGGTAAGCCGCCGCGAATGCTCGTCTTGGTCCACCTAGATGGCTCCGGCGACCGCCCTGCCACCGGCGATCCGCTGCTCGCGGGCGGGCGCGCCGTTGGACGGCTCGGGACGGTCGTCGACCACGTCGATCTCGGACCCGTGGCGCTGGCTGTGGTCAAGCGCGCACTGCCCGTCGATACCGAACTGCTGACCGGCGGAGACGTCGCCGTAGCAGCGGTGATCGATGCCGAATCACTGCCGCCGACCGACGTCGCGGGCGCTGGACGCGTCGCCATCGATCGGCTGCGGGGGCAGAAGAGATGACCTGTGATGTTCACCGCCGCCGGGCCTGCCAGCGCTCGGCGTCGGGACACGGTAAAGTAATCGCAGGATAATAAACACACAGATCGGAGCCGCCTGCATGTTGGGCCGCTCCGTTATTGCGCGAGGGGGTTCCCCCATGGGCCGCGGCCGGGCTAAGGCAAAGCAGACCAAGGTTGCTCGAGAGCTGAAATATAGCTCCCCGCAGACCGATTTCAGTCGGCTCCAAGAGGAGCTGGGTGGGTCGCCTACAAGCGAACCCGATGAACTGGATGACGCGGACGACAGTTGGCGCGACCAGGACAGCTGGCGACGCTGAATCTCACTCGACGTTGACTCTCACCCGAGGTCGTCAGAACCTCGGGTGCCTCCCGACCAATGTGGCGCGCGGCGTGTCCTTGCTGCCCTTCTTCACGGTGCCGAGGGTCCAGCAGCTCAGGTGACGGGCGGTCAGAATCGCCAGTGCGCGGTCGGTGTCCTCCGGCGCGACGACGGCGACCATGCCGATGCCCATGTTGAACGTCTTCTCCATTTCGGCACGGTCAATGCGTCCCCGTTGGGCGATCAGACCGAATACCGGAGCCGGCGTCCACGTGCCTCGTTCCAGCTCGGCGGTCAGTCCCGGCGGCATTACCCGCTCAAGGTTGCCCGCCAACCCGCCGCCGGTGACGTGGCAGAACGTCCGGACCTGCGTCTCGGCAGCCAGCGCCAGGCAGTCCTTGGCATAGATGCGGGTGGGCTCCAGCAGCTCTTCACCCAGGGTGCGGCCGAATTCTTCGACGTGCCCGGCCAGGTCCATCCGGTCGATCTCCAACAGCACCTTGCGGGCCAGCGAATATCCGTTGGAATGCAGGCCCGATGAGCCCATCGCGATGATCACGTCGCCGGGCCGAACGCGTTCCGGCCCGAGCACGTTATCGGCCTCGACGACCCCGATACCGGTGGCCGAGATGTCGTAGTGGTCGGGATCCATCAACCCGGGGTGCTCAGCAGTCTCACCACCCAGCAGCGCACAGCCGGCCAGCACACATCCGTCGGCGATACCGGCCACGATGGCCTGCACCCGCTCGGGGACTGTGCGCCCGACGGCGATGTAGTCCTGCAGGAACAGCGGCTCGGCGCCGCACACCACCAGGTCGTCGACCACCATGGCAACCAGGTCGAGTCCCACGGTGTCGTGCTTGTCCATCGCCTGGGCGACGGCGAGCTTGGTGCCCACCCCGTCGGTCGAGGCAGCCAGCAGTGGTTCCCGGTATCCACTCCGCAGAGCAAAGAGCCCGGCGAACCCTCCGAGACCACCCCGCACCTCAGGCCTGGTGGCCTTCATGGCGAGCGGCTTGAAAAGTTCGACGGCGCGGTCGCCGGCTTCGATATCCACTCCAGCCGACGCATAGGAGATGGCCTGGGAAAAGGCGGGGTCTTCAGCGCGATCCGTCATCGGGCCTCAATCTACCGGGCCGGAACCCATGCCGGTATCCGCCCGGCAACCCTGGCTCACTGTGCGTTTCCTGGCGTTCTTCCTATGATCCGTGTCACCCTGTCTCACCATGACCGTCCCGCGCCTTCTCATGACCTTGCTCACACTCGTTACAGCAATGCTGTTACCCGCTCACGCGGCGGCTACACCCGGCGAGGGCGTCAGCGCGGTGGTGCTTTCCCAATCCACCGCCGACGGCCATGACTACATCACCCGGGACATCACCATCGCCCCCGGCGGCAGTACCGGCTGGCACTGGCATCAAGGCAGGGTGTTCGGCGTGGTCCTCGACGGAACGCTGACCCACCTCAAAGCCGATTGCACGCTCGACGGCATCTACAACGCGGGCGATCCGATCATCGAGGCGACCGGTCCCGGCAACGTTCACATCGGCCGCAACCTCGGCCCCGACCCCCTGGTGTTGCGGATTCTGTACATCGATCCGGCGGGTAGCCCGCTCTCTGACGACGCCCCCGACCCAGGTTGCGTTTGATCCAAGCACTTAACGGCTACGAATCAACGCTATGAGTACAGACGGTCTTCGCTGCTTGATCACGGGTTCGACGGGATACATCGGCAGCAGGCTGATCCCGGAACTCATCGACCGCGGCTTCGTCGTGCGCGCTATGGCCCGAGATCCGAAGAAACTGTCCGACGTCCCCTGGCACGGCGATGTCGAGGTCGCCCGCGGTGACCTGACCGACCCGAGCAGCCTCGTCGAGGCGTTCGACGGTGTGGACGTCGTCTACTACCTGGCCCACGCCATGGGCACCTCGGACGACTTTGTGACCGCCGAGCGGGATGCGGCCAATAACGTCGCCACTGCGGCCAAGAAGGCCGGTGTCCGCCGGATCGTGTATCTCAGCGGTCTGCACCCGCAGGGAGCTGAGTTGTCCCGGCATCTGCAGTCCAGGACCGCGGTCGGCGATATCCTCATCGCCTCCGGTGTCGAGACGATCGTGCTGCAGGCCGGTGTCGTCATCGGTTCCGGCTCGGCCTCGTTCGAGATGATCCGCCACCTCACCGATCGGTTGCCGGTGATGACGACCCCCAAATGGGTGCACAACACGGTCCAGCCGATCGCGGTGCGCGACGTGCTGCACTATCTGGTCGAGGCGGCCACCGTCACGGTGCCCTGTTCACGCACCTGGGATGTCGGCGGACCCGATGTGCTGGAGTACGGCGACATGATGCAGATCTACGCCGAGGTCGCGGGTCTTCGTCGGCGGCACATCCTGGTTCTGCCGTTCCTGACGCCGACGATTGTGAGCTGGTGGGTGGGACTGGTGACGCCCATCCCGTCGGGACTGGCCCGGCCGCTGGTCGAATCGCTGCACTGTGACGCCGTCGTCGGAGAACGCGATTTCGAGGCGTTGATCCCGGCACCCCCGAACGGATCGACCGGGTACCGCGAATCCGTTGAGCTGGCCATCGACCACATCAACCGAGGTGAGTTCGAGTCGACATGGAGTTCGGCCAGCCCCGCCGAGCCGCTGCCGAGCGACCCCGCCTGGTCAGGTGAGATCGTCCTGTCCGATTCGGTCACGACGACGACCACTATTGCCCCCGACCAGGTCTACGACACCGTGATGGACACCAACCGCGGCCGCTGGCGAGTGGAGTCGACGGAACCGAAAAGTGCGGTCCGGCTTCGCGATCGGGGAAGGGTGCCCGGTGATGCCTGGTTGGATCTGCGGGTCAGTCCGCACGCAGGCGGCGGCAGCACCTTCGATCAGCGGGTCACCTTGTGCCCCCGCGGTCTGCCTGGCCGGCTTTATGCCCTGACGGTCTGGCCGGTACGGCGAATTCTGCTGCGGCGGCGGGTGAATCGCTTGCTGGGCTAGGGTCGGCGCAGCGCCGACGCGTTGTCGTTCTCCGACTGAACCGCGCCGACTGGGCCTGCACCGGCGCGCGCGGCGTTGGCGAGCATGTGCTCGACGACGTTCTTGCCAAGCGCCGTCTCGCTGGGCAGCTCGATCGGGTAGTTACCGTCGAAACATGCACAGCACAACCGGGATTGGGGCTGCTCGGTGGCGCTGACCATGCTCTCCAAGGAGATGTAGCCCAGCGTGTCGGCGCCGATAGCGTGACGGACGGCGTCGATCATCTCCGACTGTGCCCCGTCGGCGTTTGCGGCGTTGGCGATCAGCTCGGCGGGCGAGGCGAAGTCGATGCCATAGAAGCACGGCCACTTCACCGGTGGCGACGCGATGCGGACGTGCACCTCAAGGGCGCCGGCTTCCCGCAACATCCGGATCAGCGCGCGCTGGGTGTTACCGCGGACGATCGAGTCGTCGACGACGATGAGCCGCTTGCCGCGGATCATTTCCTTGAGCGGGTTGAGTTTGAGCCGAATGCCGTTCTGCCGGATGGTCTGCGAGGGCTGAATGAAGGTGCGTCCCACGTAGGCGTTCTTCATCAGGCCCTGCCCGAACGGAATCCCTGATTCCTGGGCGTAACCGACGGCGGCGGGAGTGCCGGACTCGGGGACACCGATCACCAGGTCGCCGTCGATCGGGCTTTCCCTGGCCAGCCTGCGACCGATGTCCACCCGGGTCGAATGCACGGACCGGCCGCCGATCACACTGTCGGGCCGGGCCAGGTAGACGTACTCGAAGACGCAGCCCTTGGGGGTCGGGTTGGCGAATCGGGTCGAGCGGACGCCGTCGGCATCGATCGCCAGCAGTTCGCCGGGCTCGATATCACGGACGAACGATGCGCCGACGATGTCCAGCGCAGCCGTCTCGGAGGCGACCACCCAGCCGCGGTCGAGGCGACCGAGAGATAGCGGCCGTACTCCGTGCGGGTCGCGCGCTGCGTAGAGGGTGTTCTCGTCCATGAACGTCAGACAGAACGCGCCACGGACGGTGGGCAGTAGTGCCAGTGCGGCCTGCTCGAGGGACGAATCCGCTGCACCATGCGCCAGTAGTGCGCCGAGGATGTCGGAATCGGTGGTCGCGGCCGCCGCGCCTCGCATCCCGACCAAACCGGCACTGCGCGCACGGGCCGCCAATTCGGTGGTGTTCACCAGATTGCCGTTGTGACCGAGCGCGACGCCGGTACCTGCGGCCGTATTACGGAAGACAGGCTGGGCGTTCTCCCAGGTGGTGGAGCCGGTGGTCGAGTAACGGCAGTGCCCGATGGCGACGTGACCCTCCATGGCGGCCAGGGTCTGCTCATCGAATACCTGGCTGACCAGGCCGAGATCCTTGAATACCAGCACCTGCGAGCCATCAGCGACGGCAATACCCGCCGCCTCCTGGCCGCGGTGCTGCAAGGCGTAGAGGCCGTAGTAGGTGAGCTTCGCGACTTCTTCGCCGGGTGCCCATACTCCGAACACGCCGCATTCTTCGCGGGGAGCTTCTTCTTCCTGGTCTAACTGTTGGCCAGTCACGATTAGGGGCTGCTTCCCTCGACGCGGTTCGCTGACTTTGTTGAGTCTACGGTCACCTGGCGTTCATGACCGCATCGCGCAGTGTGTCGTTGCGAACACGCCGATCGGGAATACAGTCCGTATGAAGTGCGTCACGCCGACGCCGAAAGATGGACGGGGACAGCTATGACCGACAAACCGAACATTCTGATCATCTGGGGCGACGATATCGGTCAGAGCAACCTGAGCTGCTACAGCGACGGCGTGATGGGTTACCGGACCAAGAACATCGACCGCATCGCGGCAGAAGGTGTCCGCTTCACCGACTACTACGGCGAGCAGAGCTGCACCGCGGGCCGGGCCGCCTTCATCACCGGGCAGAACCCTTATCGCACGGGGATGACGAAGGTCGGCATGCCAGGTGCGCCACTGGGATTGCAGGCCGAGGACCCGACGATCGCCACCGCCCTGAAGGCGCAGGGCTACGCCACCGGCCAGTTCGGCAAGAACCATCTCGGCGATCGAGACGAATTCCTGCCGACGGCGCACGGTTTTGACGAGTTCTTCGGCAACCTCTATCACCTCAACGCCGAGGAGGAACCCGAGAACGTCGACTACCCGAAGGACCCGGAGTTCCGCAAGCGGTTCGGGCCGCGAGGTGTCATGCATACCTGGGCGAACGCGGACGGTACCCAGCGCATCGAGGACACCGGCCCGCTCACCAAGAAACGGATGGAAACCTGCGACGAGGAATTCCGGGACGCCGCAATCGATTTCATCAAGCGCCAGCATGAGGCCGAGACACCGTTTTTCGTATGGTTCAACTCAACCCACATGCACTTTCGGACGCACCCCAAGCCGGAGAGTATCGGCCGGGCCGGTCAGTGGCAGTCCGAGTACCACGACACCATGCTCGACCACGACGATATCGTCGGCGATCTGCTGGGCACCCTCGATGAGTTGGGCATCGCCGACAACACCATCGTCATGTACTCCACCGACAACGGCCCGCATATGAACAGCTGGCCCGACGCCGGGATGACGCCCTTCCGTAACGAGAAGAACTCCAACTGGGAAGGCGCCTACCGGGTGCCTGCTGTGGTGCGCTGGCCCGGCCACATCCCCGCTGGCACCGTGCTGAACGGCATCGTCAGCCATAACGACTGGTTCGTCACACTGTTGGCCGCCGCGGGCGAGCCGGATATCGCCGAGAAGTTGCGTGGCGGTAGCGAGCTCAACGGCACCAGCTTTCACGTGCACCTCGACGGGCACAACCAGCTCGACTACATCACCGGCGCCACCGATGAGAGCCCACGCAAGCACTTCTTCTACGTATCCGATGACGGCGACCTGACGGCACTGCGGTACGACAACTGGAAGATCGTCTTCATGGAGCAACGGGTCGCAGGCACCCTGCAAATCTGGCTGGAGCCGTACGTCGTGCTGCGCGGCCCGAAGCTGTTCAACCTGCGAACCGACCCGTACGAGCGGGCCGACATCACGTCGAATACGTACTTCGACTGGATGCTGGAACGGGTGTTTGTGTTCACCCCGGCCCAGGCCTACGTCGCGAACATGCTGCAGTCCCTTGTCGAGTTCCCGCAGCGGCAGAAGTCGGCCAGCTTCAATCTCGAACAGGTGATGGCGAAGCTGCAGGCCGGTATCCCCGACTCCTGAGCCTGGTCAGCGCAGCGCCACCAGGGGAAGCCACGCGGCCACTTCACTCGCGCGGGATCCCGACAACGCCAGGATTCCGGTTTGGGCGGCGTCATCGACGGTGATCAGTCCGGTCGCCAGCCGCAGCCATGTCCTCGGGTCGGTCTCGACGACGTTGGGTGGAGTGCCGCGGGTGTGTCGGGGCCCGGCGATGCACTGAACGGCCACGAACGGTGGGACCCGCACCTCCACCGACGCGCCCGGCGCCGCGGCGGCCAGCGTCCTGGCCGTCAACCGGACGGCGTCGGCGATCGCGGCGCGCGCCGGCGCCTCGGATTCTGCGTCGTCACGCAACCACTGTTCGACAGCGAGGACTGCGTTTCGCGTCTTTACCGGATCGGCAGTACTGCGTGCGGCCATCACCTAGTTTCGCAGAAGAAACGAGGGGCGCTTGGACACCTGGATCCGCGGGTGGGAACCCTTGACCTCAACCGTCGTTGACGTCCTACCGTCGGGCTATGTCTTTCAAACCACAGCCTTTCAAACCACAGCCTTTCAAACCACACGAGATCGAATACCTCAATGCGGCGGATCTGGGTCGGCTGGCCACCGTAGCGCCCGACGGCACCCCCCAGAACAGCCCGGTCGGGTTCAGTTACAACCAGCAACTCGGCACCATCGATATCGTCGGCTACGGGATGTCGAAGAGCCGGAAGTTCCGAAATATCAGTTCCCAGCCTGCCGTTGCATTTGTCGTCGACGATATCGCGTCGCGGGACCCATGGCGGGTACGCTGCCTGGAAATCCGGGGAACCGCCGAGCAAGCCGAAACTGCTGACGCCCCAACCGAACCCAACGGTGATCAGCTCGATACGGCGATCATCCGGATCACCCCGCACCGCATCATCAGCTTCGGTATCGACGACACCGAGACCGAGCCTCATCTACTCAAGGCCGATAGTCGCGACGTACCCACCACAGCCAGTTAGCGGCGCCGCTGCACCAGCAGCGCGGCCACCGCCCCGGCCTCATTGATCGCCAGGTGGGCCAACGCGGGTGCCAGCAAGCTGCCGGAACGCGTTGCCAGCCAACCGAATACCCAGCCGGCGGTACCCGTGACGAGCACTGTCCCCAGCACGGGTTCACCGGCACCTCGGGCGTCGGGAATATGCGACAGCCCGAAGATGAATGCCTGCAGTAATCGGCCAAGGGCCGGTCCGGCGACATCGGTGGCGACGGTGGCCACCGCGCCGCGGTACAGGGCCTCCTCGGTCCATACCGTGCCGATCGGGATATCGACGAGTAACCACTTCCACGCGGGTTGCGGAAGGATGCGCGCCACCATGCCGGCCCGCACGGCCGGGAGCGCCACGCCGGCAGCCACTCCCGCGGCCACGATCGACGCCGCCACCACGCCCACCCTGATTCCGGAACGCAGCTCGGCACCGGTAAGCCCGGTCGGAGTTCGGGTCAGCGCGGCGACAGCCGTCCCGAAGCCCGCTTTCACCAGCGGGTGATCGCACCGGCCCATGTCGCCACCATATGCGGCACACACCGGGCTCACAGTGAACGCGACGAAGATGTTGGCCGTGCCACCCGCGTCGCCAACGCCGTCCCCGGCTATCCCCACTCCCGCACCACAACTGCTGACGAAGCCCAATTTCCATCACGGGTTATCCCTGCTCGGCGGCTGGTTGCCGATCACCATTGAGATCATCACCGTCATCGCGCTGCTGGTTGTCATCGGCTGGCGCACGCGGCGCTGGCGGTCGTGGTGGATCCCGCTCAGCGTCGCCCTCGGGGTGGCGGGCGCGCTGACCGCGCGGACCTACATGAACTCCCAAGGCCTGGCATCGGATCCGGCCCCGCTGGAACTGTGGATCTGGCTTGCGGTGTGCACGGCATCGATCGCCATCGCGATCTTCGGCTGGCGTAGCGCCCAGTGGTGGCGTCGTGCCCTGTCGCTGGTGCTGATCCCGTTGGCTCTGGTGACCACGCTGGTGGAGCTCAACCGCTGGGTGGGCTACTACCCGAGCGTGCAGGCGGCCTGGGGTTCTTGGACGGCGGGACCACTACCGAACCAGACCGATCTCGCGTCGCTTCCCGGCCTGCGCAATACCTCGCCGACGACCGGCAAACTGGTCGAGGTCACCATCCCGGACACCGCGAGCGGCTTCACACACCGCAACGAGTACGTGTACCTGCCACCGGCCTGGTTCGCCGGAGCCACGCCACCGGCCCTGCCCGTCGTGATGATGGTCGCCGGTGAGTTCAACACCCCGGCCGACTGGATGCGCAGCGGCAACATCATGCCGGTGATCGACAGCTACGCGCACAACAACGGTGGCCTCGCACCGATATTCGTCTTCGTCGATTCGGGCGGCCGGTTCAACAACGACACCGAATGTGTCGACGGACCCCGCGGGAACTCTGCCGACCATCTCACCAAAGACGTTCGGCCCTATGTTAGTTCCCAGTTCGGGGCGTCCACGCAGGCAACGAACTGGGGCGTCATCGGGTGGTCGATGGGTGGCACGTGCGCCATCGACCTGACGGTCATGCACCCCGATCTGTTCAGTGCGTTCGTCGATATCGCCGGCGATCACGGCCCCACCGCAGGCACCAAGGAGCAGACGATCGACCGACTGTACGGCGGCGACGCACGGCAGTGGGGGGCGTTCGATCCCGCCACGGTGATGACGGCCCACGGCCCCTACACCGGGGTTTCCGGTTGGTTCGAAGACACCGTGACACCACAGTCCGACACATCAACATCACCGCAGTTCGGCGACAGACCCAAGCCGAATTCGCCGTTGGGCTTCGGCGGGAACGACGATTTCAAGGACACCGACGAGACGGGTGCGGCCGAGGATCTCTGCACCGTTGGCGCAGGCGTGGGCATCGCCTGCACGGTGCACACGCTGGTCAGCTACCACACCTGGCAGTTCGCGGCGCAGGCGTTCTCCGATGCCCTGCCCTGGCTGGCCGGTCAGATCAAGACGCCTCAGACGACGGTCGCTGCCGGCTAGTGCGCGGGTCGCAGCAGACGCTTACCGATCAGCGCCGCAAGCCAACCTGGCGAGAACTGCCCGGACTGCGCCATCAGCCAATTGCGTAACCCGGGAACGACGACCGGCCGCCCGCGGTCGAGCGCGCGTAGGCCGGCAGCCACCACCGGTTCGGGTTTGGCCAGATTCCGATAGATCGCCGTATGGGAAACGTCAGAACCCAGGGCGCTGACAAAACCCGTCTCAGTGGGCCCGGGGCATAACGCGGTGACCATGACGCCGGTGCCTTTCGTCTCCGCCCACAGCGCCTGGCTGAAGGAGAGCACGAAGGCCTTCGAGGCGCCGTAGACCGTCTGGTACGGGCCGGGTTGGAACGCAATCACCGAAGCGACGTTGAGGATGCCGCCGTGGCCGCGCTCCAGCATTCCCGGCAGCACCGCATAGGTCAGCCGGACCAGCGCGGCGATGTTCACGGCAATCAGCTCATGTTCGCGGATGGGGTCTGTGTCGGCGAAGGCGCCGTAGGTCCCGAAGCCGGCGTTGTTGACCAGGACGTCGACCGGGCGGGCGTCGAGGTGGGCCAGCAGCGCATCCAATCCTGCGGGCGCGGCTAGATCGCCAACCACGAGTTCGATATCGACGTCCGGCGCAATGCCGTGCACCCGTTGCCGGACCGCGGCCAGTCGTTCCTCATCGCGACCGGCCAGCACCAGCGACATTCCCCGTCGCACCAGTTGTTCAGCGAAAATCGCTCCGAAACCCGAACTGGCGCCTGTGATCACGGCCCATCCGGTGTTGCTGTCGTTCGCCATGACGCTCCCTCATCTCGATGTTGATGTCTTTAACATAGGGCGGAATGTTAATATCGTCAACATGTCGGGCGCACGCAAGACCTATCACCATGGGGATCTCAAACGCGCCCTCACTGCCGCAGCGCTGACCTTGGTGGCAGAGAAGGGACCGAAGGGGTTCAGCCTGAGCGAGGCGGCCCGGCGCGCCGGTGTGAGTGTGGCGGCGCCGTACCGGCATTTCACCGATAAAGCCGATCTCCTTGCAGCAGTCGCCGAACAGGGTTTCGTCGAACTCCACGAGGCCCTGACCGCGGTCAAGGGCACCACCACCGACGTGCGGGAACAAGTGATCGAACTCGGCAGGGCCTACGTCCGGTGGGCCGTTACGCACCCCGACCACTACCAGGTGATGTTCGGCAGCGAAGTATCCAAGGCCGATCATCCCGGTCTGCAGGTCGCGGGCGAAGCCGCGTTCAGCGATCTTCTCGACGCGGTCACCCGCTGCCAGCAGGCCGGGTTGATATCGGGTCAGGACCCTCTCGATGCCGCAGTGCCGTTGTGGTCGCTGGTGCACGGCATCGCCTCACTGGCCAGCGGCGGCGATCTCAAACAGGTTGGGATCGAAGACGATCCGGAAGATCTGGTGGCCCGCGCCGTAGCCAGCGGGCTGCAGATCGACCCGGACTAGTACTCCGGGCCGCCCGACTTTTCCAGCGCGGCGCGGACCCGTTCGGTGTCAGCGACGGTCCAGCCATCGGGCGGGATCACCGCGGCCCAGCCGTCGAGCACCGAGTAGCCGTAGTTGTGGCCATGTCCGCCAGGCATTCCCGCGGCATTGGTCATATCTGCGGCCACCTGCCAGAACGTCACTATCGGATACCAGCGCATCGACGCCGTCCGGTCGAAGCCTGGCGGTTCGACCAGCCAATCTGGCCTGTTGAACATCAGATCCGGCGACCACCAGGTGATCGGATCCGAGGGGTGCTGGACGAACAGCACTCGGGTGCCTTCCCAGGGCGGTGCAGCGATCTCCGCGATATCGGGCCCGTTGGCGAAGCGCACGGTGCGCCCGTTGTCGTATCGCGGCCGCACTTGCGGTGTCCCGGGGTCGCGCCGTTGCTCCAACGCGCTCCACAGCGGGCTTGCGTTCGGCGGCCCCACCCAGAGCACGGCGTCGAAACCCATCCTGACGATGTCCGGCAGGTAGCCGAAGGCGCCCTGCCCGGCCATCGAACCGAGACTCTCGCCGTAGAGCGCCAACTTGGGTCGTTGCTCGGGCGGTCGTTGGACCCACCTGTCGTGAACGGTGTCCACCAGCAGCCGACCGACGTCCATCGAGCGTTGCTGATCGCCGAGGAACGAAATCCAACTCGGCAGATAGGAGTACTGCACGGCGACCAGCGCGGTATCGCCGTTGTACATCGTCTCGATGGCCCGTGCGGCGATCGGGTCCACCCAGCCGGTGCCGGTGGTCGGAACGATCACCAGCAGCTTCCGGTCGAATGCGCCGGTGCGTTCGAGCTCGCTACTCACGACGGCCATCCGGCCCTCATCGGTGTCCGCAGTCTGCAGCCCTGCATAAATACGGATGGGTTCCTTGGCAGGGGCGCCGTTGATCGCGGTGAGCTCTGCGGCATCAGGACCGGCGGCGACGAAGTTGCGGCCCTGGAATCCCAGGGTGTCCCAGGGGGCGAACGAGTTCGGGCTGCCTGACCGTTCTCGGGCCATCGGTTGTTCGATACCGTCGCCGGTGGTGGAGTTCTGCGGCTGGAACACACCACTTGCCCCGGCCAGAAACCCCCGCAGCAATACACCGTTGACCAACGTGATGACCAGAACCGCCACCACCGCGGTTCCGATGAACAGCGCCACTTCGTCGTTGACATGCCAGCGCCGGATCAACACCCGGGCCAGGAGTTTGATCGCATCAAGCACCACCCGGGCCACGCCCACCGATACCCCGCCGGCAATGACCGCGATGATCAACGTGCGGTAGTAGCCCAGCGTGGCTGGACCTTCCATCCCCAGCAAGGTCGATACCTGCCGCTGCCAGGCGGCGGCAGGTATCACGATCAGGATGCTGACGACGACCGAGAGCACCACCACCGAAGTATTGAGCCCGGCTTGCACTTTCTTCGTCGGCGGCCACCACGACCGACCACGTAAAACGAAGCGCCGGAACGCCTTTCCGATCGCCACTCCCAGCCCGTAGCCGATCGCGGCGTTGATACCACCGATGAGTCCGGCGAACAGCCAGTCCCTTGGCAGCAGCGACGGGGTCAACGACAGACAGAAGAACAACGCCCCGAATCCGATACCCACGAAATCCAGCCGAAGCAGGCTCCAGGCCCATTCCAGCAGTGGGTGGCGTTGGTGCTGCTCGACCGGCGCGGCCGGGGTCGTCGACACCTGCTTACCCGAACAGCTTCGGGAGCACGCCCTCCCACGTGCTGCGCAGCTCGGCCAGGGACACCGAGAACTGACCTTGGACCTCGACCTCGTCAGATCCCTGGTCCGCAACCCCGATCCGGGTGGCGGGCAGGCCTCGCGCCTCGCACATCGCGCGGAAGCGGCTCTCTTCGGTGCGCGGCACGGCGACCAGCGCCCGGCCCGCGGATTCGGAGAACAAGAAGACGAACGGATCTGCCCCCTCGGGAAGCACAATGCGACAACCGGTTTCGCCGGCCAGTGCGGCCTCGACGACCGCCTGGATCAGGCCGCCCTCGCTCAGGTCATGTGCGGCCGAGACCAGACCGTCGCGTGACGCCGCGGCCAGCACCTCGGCCAGTAGCTTCTCGCGCAACAGATCAACCTTGGGGGGCACCCCGCCGAGGTGATCGGCGGTGACCTGAGCCCAGATGGAGCCGTCGAACTCGTCATGGGTGTCGCCGAGCAGAATCAACGTCTCGCCTGGCTCGTTACCCAGCCCGGTCGGGATCCGTCGGGCCACATCGTCGATGACACCGAGCACACCCACCACGGGGGTCGGCAGGATCGCCGTCGAACCGGTCTGGTTGTAAAAGCTGACGTTACCGCCGGTCACCGGAATGCCAAGGACCGCACAACCATCGGCGAGTCCATGAACCGCCTGAGAGAACTGCCACATGACGCCGGGGTCCTCCGGCGAGCCGAAGTTCAGGCAGTTGGTCACCGCGACCGGTACGGCGCCGGTGACGCCGACATTGCGGTAAGCCTCGGCCAGGGCAAGCTGTGCGCCGGTGTAGGGGTCGAGTTGGGTGTAGCGACCCGACGCATCAGTCGACAAAGTGATTCCGCGCCCGGTCTTTTCGTCGATGCGCAGCACACCGCCGTCGGCATGCTCGGCGAGCACCGTATTGCCCCGCACATATCGGTCGTACTGCTCGGTGATGAACGCCCGGCTGCACAGGTGCGGACTGCCAAGCAGCGCAAGCACAGTCGCGCGCAGCTCGTCAGGAGTGGCCGGCCTAGGTATCGAGGCGGACGTGTCGGCGATCAACGCGTCCTGGGTGTCGGGGCGCTGGACCGGGCGGTGGTACACCGGGCCCTCGAGCGCCACGGTGCGCGGCGGCACGTCGACCACCGTCTCGCCGTTCCAGGTGATGTGCAGCCGGTCGCCGTCGGTGACCTCACCGATGACCGAGGCCAGCACCTCCCATTTGCGGCAGACCGCCATGAACGCATCCACGTTCTCCGGCGCGACGACGGCGCACATCCGCTCCTGCGATTCGCTGGAGAGAATTTCCGCCGGGGTCATGTACTTGGCTCGCTGCGGTACCTTCTCCAACTCGATAGACATACCGCCGTCGCCTGCGGCGGCGAGTTCGGAAGTAGCACAGGATAATCCGGCACCGCCGAGATCCTGGATACCGATCACCAACCCGGCGGCATAGAGCTCAAGGCAGCATTCGATCAGCACCTTCTCCATGAACGGATCGCCGACCTGAACCGACGGCAGCTTCTTGCGGCCGGGACCTTCGCCCTCATCGCCGCCGAAGGTCTCCGACGCCAGCACCGACACACCGCCGATACCGTCGAGGCCGGTGCGGGCGCCGAACAGGATGATCTTGTTGCCGGCACCGGAGGCGAAGGCCAGGTGCAGATCTTCCTTGCGCAGTACGCCGACGCACAGCGCGTTGACCAACGGGTTACCGGCGTAGGACGCGTCGAACACGGTCTCGCCGCCGATGTTGGGCAGGCCCAGCGAGTTGCCGTAGCCACCGACACCGCGGACGACGCCGTCGAGGACGCGTCGGGTGTCGGGCGCATCGGCGGCGCCGAAACGCAGCTGGTCCATCACCGCGACGGGACGGGCGCCCATCGCCATGATGTCGCGGACGATGCCACCGACGCCGGTCGCGGCACCCTGGTAGGGCTCCACGTAGGAGGGGTGGTTATGCGATTCGACCTTGAACGTGACGGCCCAGCCATCACCGATATCGACGACGCCGGCGTTCTCGCCGATACCGGCCAGCATGCCGGCCCGCATCTCGTCGGTGGTGGTCTCCCCGAAGTAACGCAGGTGCACCTTGGAGGATTTGTAGGAGCAGTGCTCGCTCCACATCACCGAATACATGGCGAGCTCGGCGTCGGTGGGGCGCCGGCCGAGGATCTCCCTGATCCGGGAGTATTCGTCATCCTTGAGCCCGAGCTCACGGAATGGTTGCGGCTGATCGGGCGACGCCGAGGCGCGCTCGACGGTATCGACTTCGTGCGAGTGCGCGGATGTCACGGGAGACAGTTTATTCGCTTTGCCGGCGGGCGAACGCCCGCGCCGCGACGGGGCCCCCGAATCCGTGTAACAGGACGCTGCCCAGCACCACCACCACCATGGTCAGCAGGACGGTGTGCTCGGCGGGATCGTCGAGCACATTGAACGCCAGCAGCCCGAAAACAATGGCTGCGGCGCCGCGCGGGCCCAGCCAGCCCAGCAATAGCCGCTCTCCCCAACTGAACTTCGAGCCCAGCATCGCCACCAGCACCGGCAGCATCCGCACCACTGTCAGCGCGAGCACGCAGAAAACCACCACGCCGACGGTCAGGCCGGCCTGCCAGTAGGCGAGCAACGCCACCCCACCGAAGACAAACCACATCGCGGCCGTCAGGAGGAAGCTCAG
Organism: Mycobacterium sp.; assembly: GCF_965229105.1. GTDB lineage: Bacteria > Actinomycetota > Actinomycetes > Mycobacteriales > Mycobacteriaceae > Mycobacterium. The sequence goes on along the minus strand of NZ_OZ245858.1, from coordinate 1,503,369 downwards.
GTCCTCCAGCAGCTCCAGCTCCCTCTCGGCATCTGGCGAATGCCGGAAATAGTGGTAACCGATACCGCACAGGAATGCCGCGACGAAACCGTTGCCGTGCCATCCGACAGTCACGGTGTAGGCCAGGGCGGGTGCGGCGACCACGATGATGCGTTTGGACTGTTCGGTCATCCGGTTGTTGCGCTCGGCGACGTTGGTGGCAATCGCCAGTCCAGCCCCGACCACCAGCCCGACGAAAACGGCCTTCGCCGAGTGCGGGAGAGCGGCACTTAACTGCCCCCACACCGAGCCCGCTTGCACCTGCTCGTCGGCGACGGCGAGGGCGAAGATGAAGATCGGCGAGAGGATGCCGTCGTTGTAACCGGCCTCGACATTGAGCAGATCACTGACCCGGCCGGGGACCTGCCCGTCGCGCACGATCCACGGGGCAGGGGCGAAGTCAATCGGTACCACGATGCACGCGATCACCACCACCGTCGCCAGCGACAGCCCCGGCAACAGCCAAAGGCCAAGCAGCACAGCAAATCCCATGCTCAGAGGCAGCGCCACGAACAACAGCCGGGTGGCCGAACGCGGATGGGCGCCGAAGAGCCCGGCGCGCATCGCGTTGGCGTCGACGAACAGCAGTACCGCGAGGATGATCTTGGCGGCCTGCTCGGCGGTGTGGGAATTGAGGGTGTCGGCCAGCGAGCCGTGGGTGGTGTATTCGACGACCGCGCCGGCAAGTAGAAGAAATAGCGGCGAGGTGATGCGCCACCGTTCCAGGCGCTTAGCAGACAGCGCCCAGGCAGCCAGGACGAGCGCAATTGCGATCAGCGACAGCAACACGTGGGTGATCTTGCCAGCGCGAGCTGGCCCTGTCCGAGTGTGTCAGCTCGCCACGGTCAGTGCCCGGCGGCCACACAAAACGCGTTGCCTGCCGGGTCCGCGAGCACCACCCAGCGGAACCCGCCGCCCATATCGTGGCGACCGGTCTCGGTCGCGCCGAGCTCGACCAGGCGGGCGACCTCGGCGTCGACCTCGGTTGCGGTGAAATCGATGTGTACCCGGTTTTTATCCGGGGTGGGGGCACTGACCCGCTGGAAGCCCAGCTGCGGGCCGGCGTCACGCGCCACGATGACGAACTCGCCAGGCATCACGGCGTTCACCGTTCCGCCGGCCGCCTCGGCCCACCAAGCCGCGAGGGCGTCGGGGTCCGCACAGTCGAACGTGATCATTTCAACGGAGAGGTTCATGGCGCGACTGTAGAAGGATCCGGTGACAGAAAAGCCTGCAATGCCGCCGAGTACGCCGCGACATCGTCGGCGCCCATCAACTCGCGGGCCGAGTGCATGGCCAGCTGGGCGGCGCCGACGTCGACGGTCGGGATACCGGTGCGGGCCGCGGTCATCGGGCCGATGGTGGATCCGCACGGCAGGTCGGCGCGATGTTCATAACGCTGCAGCGGCACCCCGGCCTGGCGACAGGCCAGTTCGAACACCCCTGCGGTGCGCCCGTCGGTGGCGTAACGCAGATTGGGCTGCACCTTGAGCACGGGCCCGCCGTTGACCTCGATGAGGTGATAGGGCTCGTGGCGCTCCGGATAGTTCGGGTGGGTGGCGTGGGCCATGTCCCCCGAGGCAACCATCGAGCCCGTCAGGCGGCGCAGGAAATCCTCCCGCGAGCTTGAACTCTGCCGCGCGCCGCCCGCAGCACTGAGCACGATCCGCTCCAGCGTCGTGATCAGCAGGTCCGACTGGGCACCGTGATCCGATGTCGAGCCGACCTCTTCATGGTCGAACAACGCCAGCACCGGGACGAAGCCCCGCGGCTCGGCGGCGAGAAACGCTTCCAGCCCGGCGTAGCAGGTGCCCTGGTTGTCCAATCGCGGTGCGCTGACGAACTCGCCCCTGGCGCCGGTGACCGCCGACGGGTTCAGGTCATGGGTCATCAGGTCGAAACCCAGCACGTCATCGACATCGACACCCACCTGCTCGGCGACATACGCCAGGAAGGATCGTGACGTGTCACCGAGACCCCAGACCGCGTTGACGTGGCGCTGCGGGTCCAGGCTGACGCCTTTGCGATCGTCGGACAGGTGGATGGCCAGCTGCGGGACCCGCAACAGCGGGGTGTCGATGCGAACCAGTCGATCCGCCACCCCGTTCTCGACATCGTTGTGCCGTACCGAGATTCGCCCGGAGATCCCCAGATCGCGATCCAGCCACGAATTCAGCCAGGCGCCGCCGTAGGGCTGCAACGCCACCACATTCCAGCCCGCGACCGTCCGATCGGGATGTTGTTTGACCCGAAGGTTCGGGCTGTCGGTGTGGCCGCCGATGATGCGGAACGGTAATTCGGGCTTGTGGCTGTCCCAGGCCACCAGGGAACCAGCGCGCACCACGAAGTACCGTCCGCCGCCCGGCCAGGCGGCCGCTTCAGACAACTGCCGGTACCCGGCGGCACGTAACCGCGCCGCCACCGTCTCGCAGACGTGGAACGGTGACGGTGAGGAATCGATGAAATCGCACAGACCCTGTGCACTGGCGGACATATGGACATCCTTATCCAGATCGGCAACTAGTTTCACGTTAGGGTCTGACCGTGCCCGCCCCACTGCCACAGGCCGTTACGGCACCACTGACGCCCGCAGCCATATTTCTGGTGGCCACCATCAACGATGGCGGCGAAGAAGCCGTGCATGACGCCCTCGGCGATCTGTCCGGTCTGGTGCGCGCGGTAGGTTTCCGCGACCCGGCCAAACTGCTGTCGTTGGTGACGTCCATCGGCTCGCAGGCCTGGGATCGGCTGTTCGCCGGACCCCGGCCCGCCGAACTGCATCCGTTCATCGAGCTCGAGGGTCCCCGCCACCATGCCCCGGCGACACCGGGCGATCTGCTGTTCCATATCAAGGCGGTGTCATTGGACTTTGCGTTCGAACTCGCCCACCGCATCCTCGACTCCATGTCCGGCGCCCTCACCGTCGTCGACGAAGTCCAGGGCTTCAAATTTTTCGACAACCGCGACCTGATGGGGTTCGTCGACGGCACCGAGAATCCCAGCGGTGCACTCGCGATCAACTCCACCGCGATCGGGGACGAAGATCCCGACTTCGCCGGCGGCTGCTACGTCCACGTGCAGAAGTACCTTCATGCGATGACCGAATGGGAAGCTCTGCCCGTCGCTGAGCAGGAAAAGGTGATCGGCCGCACCAAGCTCGAAGACATCGAGATGGACGACGATCTCAAACCCGCCAATTCGCATCTGGCGTTGAACGTGATCACCGATGCCGACGGCAACGAGTTGAAGATCGTCCGGCACAACATGCCCTTCGGCGAGCTAGGCAAGGCGGAGTTCGGCACCTATTACATCGCGTACTCGCGCACCCCTGCGGTCACCGAGCGGATGCTGCGCAACATGTTCATCGGTGACCCGCCCGGTAACACCGATCGCATCCTTGATTTCTCCACCGCGATCACCGGCGGCATGTTCTTCACCCCGGCCGCGGATCTTCTCGACGACCTGCCCCCGCTACCCGGCGTTGCGTCATCTCTCCCACCCGCCTCATCTTCTACCGCCGTTGCGCCCGCCGCGGGTGCACTGTCGATCGGCAGTCTGAAAGGACAACCGCAATGAACAACCTTTACCGTGAATTGGCCCCGATCACCGAAGCCGCTTGGGATGAAATCGAATTGGAGGCCACCCGAACGTTCAAGCGACACATCGCCGGTCGACGGGTGGTGGATGTCAGCGAACCGGGCGGCCCGGTGACCGCCGCCATCAGCACCGGCCATCTGCTGGACGTGGCCCCGCCCGGTGAGGGCGTTCAATCGCATCTGCGCGACGCCCGACCACTGGTCCGGTTGCGGGTGCCGTTCACGGTGAACCGCTCAGATATCGACGATGTCGAGCGCGGCTCGCAGGATTCCGATTGGGATCCGGTCAAGGACGCCGCCAAGAAGCTCGCCTTCGTCGAGGACCGGGCGATCTTCGAAGGGTACGAAGCGGCGTCGATCGGCGGCATCCGCAAGTGCAGCTCCAACCCCGCGCTGGCATTGCCGTCGGACCCCAAAGAAATCCCCGACGTGATCTCCCAGGCGCTGTCAGAGCTGCGACTGGCCGGTGTCGACGGGCCGTACTCGGTGCTGCTGTCGGCCGACGTCTACACCCAGGTCAGCGAGACCACCGCCCACGGCTATCCGATCCGTGAGCACCTCAACCGACTGGTCGACGGTGAGATCATCTGGGCGCCCGCCATCGACGGCGCGTTCGTGCTGAGCACCCGCGGCGGTGATTTCGACCTCCAGCTGGGTACCGACGTGTCGATCGGCTACCTGTCCCACGATGCCGCCACCGTGGCGCTGTATCTGGAAGAGACCCTGACGTTCCTCTGCTACACCGCCGAGGCATCGGTGGCGCTCAGCCCGTAACAGTGGCGCCGGCTTGGTTTTGGAAAGAACTCAGTTTTGGAATAAATGGTCCTAAACCGGGCTTGCAGACTCCATGACAAACTCTTTGAACGGCAAGACGGCACTGGTCACCGGTGCCACCGCAGGCATCGGTTACGCGATCGCCGTCCAGTTGGCTGCGCAAGGCGCAGAGGTGGTCGTACACGGTCGCAATGCCGAGCGCGGGGCGAAAGCCGTGCAGGATATCGAAAATGCCGGCGGCAAAGCGCGTTTCGTCGCTGCCGACGTCGCGAACGCCGATGACGTCCGCCGTCTGGCCGATGAAGCGGGCGCTGTGGACATCCTGGTCAACAACGCGGGCATCTACCGCTTCGCTTCCACCTTCGACACTGCCGACGCCGACTTCGACGACCAGATCAACACCAACCTGCGGGCGCCCTACATCCTGGTGCAGAAGCTGGTGCCGGGCATGATCGAGCGTGGCAGCGGGTCGGTGATCAACGTGACCACCGTCGTCGCGAGCACACCGGCCGCCGGGGCAGGGATCTACGGCGCCAGTAAGGCCGCCCTCGAACTGCTCACCAAGCTCTGGGCCGACGAATTCGGCGCCCTCGGGGTCAGAGTCAACGCGGTCGCCCCCGGCCCGACTCAGACGTTGGGAACCCAGGCGTTCGAGTCGGAGCTGATCGACGGGCTGGGCCGCACCACTGCGCTGGGGCGCACGGCCGAGGCTGACGAGATCGCCAACGCCGTGACGTTTGTGGCCTCCCCCGCTGCCAGCTACGTCAACGGCACCGTGCTGACCGTCGGCGGCGGCTTGAAAGCGATCGCGCCGATAGCTGCTGCCTAAGCCGCCAGGACGGCGTCCAACGCGGAGTAGAAGATCCCGAGCCCGTCATCGGAGGGGCCGGTGAGCGCCTCGGTGGCGTGCTCGGGATGCGGCATAAGGCCGACGACTCGTCCGTTCGGCGAGCTGATGCCGGCGATATCGCGCATGGAGCCGTTCAGGTTTTCTCGGTAGCGGAAGACCACACGGCCCTCACCTTCGAGTTCGTCGAGCACCTGCTCAGAGGCGACATAGCGGCCTTCGCCGGATTTCAAGGGCACCAGCAGATCGGCGCCCTGCTCGTAGCGGGTGGTCCACGCCGATGACGCTGACGACACCTCAAGCCAGACGTCCTTGCAGACGAAATGCAGACCGGCGTTGCGGGTCAGCGCACCTGGCAACAGCCCCGCCTCGCACAGCACCTGAAAGCCGTTGCAGATACCCAGTACCGGCATTCCCCGACCCGCCGCTTTTACGACCTCGCCCATCACCGGGGCGAACTTGGCGATCGCCCCGCAGCGTAGGTAGTCACCGTAGGAGAACCCGCCGGGCACGATCACCGCGTCGACCCCCTTGAGGTCGGCATCGCCATGCCACAGGTTGACCGCCTCGGCACCGGCCAGCCGGGCCGCGCGCGCGGCGTCGATGTCATCGAGGGTGCCAGGAAAAGTGATGACACCAACCCGTGCGGTCACTGCGCGCTGCCCGCTTCCCTGCTGACCGTGAATTCTTCGATCACGGTGTTGGCGAGCAGCGATTCGGCGATCTCGGTGAGTGCATCATCACTGACGCTGTCATCGACCTCAAGTTCAAAGCGCTTGCCCTGCCGAACTTCTGAAATACCGGCGTGTCCCAGCCGGACCAGGGCGCCGACGATGGCCTGTCCCTGCGGATCCAGAATCTCGGCCTTTGGCATCACGTGTACAACCACCCGGGCCACGCATGGCTCCTCGCTGCTCAGTGCTGAATTGCGGCTGAATTACCAGGTCAACTCTACCCACACGATGACAGGTAGGCCTCACACAACGGTGCCGACATGGCGTCGAAGACTTGCGCATCCGCCGTCGCGGGCCACACCACCTGCCGCGTCCCACCTGGACCTGGGGTCTCCCACAACACCAGCTCACTGATCGTGCTGCTTTGCGGATGCGAAAAAATGTACTGATGTGCGACGACACCGGGTCCGGTGAGCACCGCGGCCATCCGGTCGGCCGCATCGGTGGTGAACAACACACTGAACTGCGGCGCGGTCACCGGGCAGAGCCGCAACGCCAGGTTGGCCGCGCTGAACACCGATTGGGCCAATTCTCCGCCAGCGGAGGTATCGCCCCGCCAATGGATGATCTGAGCCTGTAGCTGCCACTGCCCGGCGGGCCGTACGACCACCGCTTTTGCCGCCACCGCGAACGCGCGCCGGTCGTTGGGTAACTGCGGAGAGCTGCAGATGTCCTCGAATCGGAACCGCGATGCGGGCGCCGGTGCCGCCACCTGCGCCAACAGCGGCCAGTGGTAATCGCCGTTCAGCGGGATCGACTCGGGTGCAGGCCAGGCAGTGGCGGGGATCTGATCGCAGACCGGCGGGCATGTCTGTGGCACCGCCGCGGCAGACGGCGCGAACACCAATCCGGCGGCGATCAACGACCCCACTTGAATCCCGCGTACGAACCCCCGAAAAGCGTCCCGAACCATCCGCCACCCCCTGAGCGCACAATCGTATGCATGGAGTTGACGCATTTCGGCCATTCATGCTTACTGGCGAGCTTCGCGGGGACCGCCTCGGACTCGCACACCACCATTCTCTTCGACCCCGGTAACTTCTCGCACGGCTTCGAAGGCATCACGGGATTGTCGGCGATCCTCATCACCCACCAACATCCTGACCATGCCGATCCGGCCCGATTACCTGCACTGGTCGCGGCCAATCCCGGTGCCAAGCTCTATGCCGACCCGCAGACCGCAGCCCAACTCGGCGGCGCATGGACGGCCGTGCAGGTCGGCGACAAAGTCAGCGTCGACGGTCTGACCATCCGCGGAGTGGGCGGCGTGCATGCCGTCATTCACCCGGAAATCCCTGTGATCGACAATATTTCGTATCTGATCGGCGACGAGACCCACCCGGCTCGGCTGATGCATCCAGGCGACGCGTTATTCGTCCCCGACGAACCGGTGCAGGTGCTGGCCACCCCGGCGGCGGCACCCTGGATGAAGATCTCCGAGGCCATCGACTATCTGCGCGCCGTCGCCCCGACCCATGCGGTACCCATCCATCAGGCTGTCGTCGCGCCCGAGGCCAGGGGTATCTATTACGGGCGGCTCTCGGAGATGACGGATACCGATTTCCGGGTGCTGCAGGAGGAGAGCTCGTTAGCGTTCTAGGTGCCAGCCGGGTCGTCTTCACCGGCCATATCGCCGGATTCGGGACCGGCGCAGGCGTGCGGATGGTCGTCGGATCATGGCTCACCTCGCCATTCGGGCGTTTCGCCGATGTGATGGTCGAAACCGCCGACGGCGAACGACTACTCCTGGCGCCCAGCGGTGAGATCGCCGACTTTGTCTCGGCCACTTACTCTTTCGACCATGTGTTGATCGGGCCGGTGGCCGCGACGCAGACGGCGACCACATTCGCTGTCACTGCACCCGATCTTGCGGTCACCTGCCGGATCGGTGGGCCGGCCGCCTTCGACTGGCTGCTGCGGTGGGTGCCCGCGCCGATGGCCACCGCACCGATATGGCTGCGCGCCATCAACCCCGTGGCCGCCCGGTTGATGCCGGGGGTACACACCGCGGGATCGGCGGGACAGGGCAGGCGCGAGTACTACGGGGTGCGACGGACCCACCGCATCATCGAGGTGACCGGCGAGTTCCGCGGCGCAGATGTTGCGGGTATCGCCGACCTGCACCCGCCGGTGCGGTTTGGATTCTCCTCTGCGCCAGCCACTCCCCAGTTGGTATCGGTCACCACGACGATCGACCTGCCGCGCTAGCAAGGTGGCGTTCCACCAGGTTTGCGCCATGGCGCATACCGCCGGCGGCGGCGAACCCGGCTGCCACCTGCGCCGCGCCCGCCGTCATGGTCACCGCCGCATTCACCTTGTGACGCAGGCGGTCAACGCTGAGGCGCCGCGCCGGTAACCTGGTGCCCGCTCCGGCGATCTCCACCCTGCGGGCCACTTCGAACTGATCACGACCAAAAGGCACGGCGCACACGGGTATTCCGCGGCTCAGCGCCTTCTGGGTGATCCCCATCCCGCCGTGGGTAACCACACACACCGCACGATCCAGGAGCGCCGCGTGCGGAACGAATCGGGTCAGCGTCGCGTGCGGGTGTGCCGGGGTATCGATGACTCCGGCGGGCTGCGTGGCGACGACGTGCACCGGAGTGTCCTGCAGGGCAGTCAGCGCGGTGCGGACCAATGCGGCATCGGCCTGGCGCACCGACGACGCCGTCACCAAGACGACGGGGCGGGTGATGTCATCGAGCCACTCGGGTCGAACCCCCGACGGCGGCTCGAAATCCGCTGGTCCGATGAGGTGAACCGAGTCACCCCACTGGGTGTGTACGTACTCGAATGGCTTGGCGGTAGCGACGAGGATCGCCGGAGCGCGGCGTAGCAGTTCATCGGCGGAGTGCACCGGTGGTAGTCGCAGCGCCGCGCGGACCGGGTTGATACCGGCCCGGAAGGGGCGGTCGAAAACAGTGGACGTCACCGACCGGATGCCGGCGTCGCGCACGGTGCCGGACCAACCGGTGCGCGGCGCGGCTCCCGGGCCGAACGGCGGCGATCCCGGGCTTTCGAGGTAGGGCACGAACGGGCTGAAGACCAGCCAGGGGATGGGCAGGGTCTCGGCCGCCGAGATGGCCCCCCAGCAGTTCGCATCGACAAGCAGCACATCTGGCTTGACGTCGCGGACAGCCTCGGAGACGTCGGCCACCTCGATGCCGGCCCGTCCGATCAGGACGTCGAGAGTCTTGCCCACCACCCGCAACGCACTCCCTGTCGTCCAGTCGCGGCTCTGCAGTGACTCGATGCGGGGGTCGACAGCCGCTGCATCGAAACCGAGCCGACGGCACAAATCCACCCCGGCAGCGAGCGTGCGAACGTGCACCTGATGTCCCCGTGAGCTGAGCTCGTTCAACAAGGCACAAAAGGGAAAGAGATGCCCGACAGCCGGTGAGGTGTAGGCCAGGATTACTGCCATCGCAGACCTGGACTGACCTGAGCGGACATACCAATCCGTAGCTGCGCCGGCAACGAATGTCTGCCTAGCAATGGAGGACTCCTCGATTCCAGATGGGAGGCGCGGTGATGGAGATGGGCGCAGTGGTGGACATGAGTTCAGTGGGCAGTGACGAGTTGGTAGTTCTTCTCGACGATGCAGGCAGGCCTATCGGCTCTGCCCCGAAGTCGACGGTGCATCACCAATCGACACCGCTGCACCTGGCCTTTTCCTGTTACCTCTTCGACGAGAACGGCCGGGTGCTGGTGACCAGACGGGCACTGGAAAAGCGTACGTTCCCCGGCATCTGGACCAACTCGTTCTGCGGGCACCCGGCGCCAGAGGAAGCACTCGCCGACGCCGTGGTGCGCCGGGCGCGCCAGGAGCTTGGCCTGGAGATCGCGCAACTGCGCTGCGTCCTGCCCAAATTCCGTTACCACGCGGTCGCATCCGACGGGGTGCTGGAGAACGAGGTCTGTCCGGTGTTCTGCGCCCGCGCCATCGGGACGCTCGACGCCGACCCCGCCGAGATCATGGATTCGGCGTGGGTTCCGTGGGATCAGCTGTGCGCGGTGGCGCAGTTCGGCTGGTCGATCAGTCCGTGGGCGGTCGAACAGGTACCGCAACTCGACGCTGCGGCGGCGGGCGCGCAACACTACGTCCTCAGCTCGAAAAGCCGTTCTGCATAGGCCAAGTCGTCACGCCACAGGCGTTTCGCTGAGCGCCTCATCAGCGGTCTGAGCGCCGGGGCCGCGCTCTTTGCCTTGCCGAAGTGCCGCCGGTCGGAGTGTGCGATGACCGCCTCAACGACAGCGGTCCTCGGCAACCCATCACGCCCTAGGCCCAGCGGGGTGCAATGTGTTTCGACGACGCTGCCCTGGCCCTCGCCGTCGATGATGCGCATGACGACGGTCCTCGGTCCAGGCGTGGTGAACTCGGCGATCACCGGCACGCCGAGTCGGCCGATCCGGAAGGTCACCGCGACAAGGAAGCGGTCCAACTCGTCGGGCAACTCGTCATCTGCTGGAGGTGCGCTGATCACCTCAAGTCGAGTGAAGGAGTACGGGTGAAACCAGGCACCGTGCCATGGGTCAAGCCTGTTGGCCATGATGTCGCGGGGCTCGCATACCCCTTCGAGCCGCGCCACCGCGGCGATCGCGGGATCGTCGGGTCGAGGCATCGGGATCGGCGCATCGGTCGGCTTCTGATCCGCGGGACCGCCCAGGCCCTTGGGGTCATCGAGCCGTACCCAGCACAGCACGCCATCGTCGTGCGCCGGGAACGGTTTCCACGCGCCGTGTCGCCGCTCCGATAGGCGCAATCCATGCCACGGGCACACCAGCGTTCCGCAGTCTGTCCGCGCGGTGGCCAGATCAGCGCCCAGATGCGGGCAGGCCCGGGGGGCGACCAATAGTCCACCGTCGGCACCGCGCCACGCGACTAACGACACACCGGCCACTCGGGTGCCCCACGGCTTGGTACCCACCTGCGAGCTGGCCGCGAAGGCATACCAGTTGCCCCCCGGCCGGCGCTGTGCCCGGGTCAGCGCCGATCGGATCACTGCCGGACTGGCCTCGGCGTACGTCGGCACCTGTGTTGACCATTGCGTCGTTGGCAGCAGTTGAAAAGGCCACGCCTTGACGAGTTTTCCGCGCAATGCCTGTGCCGTCGCGATCACCGGTCACCCCGAGATTGGGCCGCGAACCGGCGCAGCAACGGCGAGCGGCCGCGATTGGGCACGGTGTGCAGTTCATGTCCAGCCAGGCCGAAACCGTGCAGGAGGTGGTTGCCGGCCATCCACCCGGTCGTTGCGGCGCGTTCCATCAGTGCCACCGGCAGATCGATGCGAATTCCGTCTCCCGCCAGCATCACTCGCGGATCGGGTGTCTGCACGGTCGGTCGCTGGGCGAAGTCCCCAGGGGCAAAGCGCGGGCAGTCCTCCCGTCGGATCTGGCGTTCGTCGACGATCACCGCTCCGACGGTCTCCGGGTACAGCTCGTGCATGCGCGCCACCAGGGCATCTCGAACGGAGGCATCGGCGTCGGTCACCGAATAGGCGTGCAGCTCAACGACTGACCCACCCGTGCGGGCCGCCCAGATGGCCGCCTCGCGTTCGTATCGTTCCAGGACACTGATGTTGTCCAGGGGCGGTCGTCCACCGGTTCCCACGAATGCCGCCCGGTCATCGCGTACCGGCCGGTCCAACCACAAGCGCAACACGACAAACGGTTGCGCATTACCCATACCGGCGACGCGCGCTCGCCACTGTTCATCACCGAGTTCGGGTGACTCGGCGACTATCTGCCGCAAGCCTGCCGCGTCGGTGGCCAGCACCACCGCATCGGCGGTGATCGCCTGCCCCGACCCGTAGCGGACGTTGACGCCAGAATCCAGCGACAGGCCGGCCACGGAGACTCCGGTGTGGAACCTGACACCGTTTCCTTCCAGGTACCTGCGCAACGGGTTCCACAGGGCGACATCAAAATTCGCATTGGCGACATCGAAGGTCAAACCTTCGCTGGAGCCGAGGAAGTAGATGTGAAACATCGTGGCGAGTTCGCCTGCGGACAGGTACTCAGGGCGCGCGAAGAAGCTGCGGGCGAACACCTCGAAGGCCAGGTGGCGTGCCGAGTCCGGGAACCTGATGTCGCGCAGAAAAGTGTCGGCGTCTAAGGCGTCGAGGTCGTAGTAGGTCTGCGGGACAGATACCTCTGCCAGTGGCGCAGCGGCCTTGGCATCGAGTCGGATCAGATCGCGGAGCCGAAATGTCGGGCTACGCAACGCGAATGCCAGTGCGTTCAGCGGCGGCGTTCGTGGCAGCCCACGGAATGTGTCGCGATGTCCCGCTGCGTCGATCAGTGGATAGTCATCGACTGCGGTGAGCGCTGACAGATGCGGGTCGGCCCGGCGCAACAGTGCCCGCAGGTTGTAGTACTGACGGAAGAAGGCGTGGAAGCCGCGATTCATACCCGTCACCGAGCCGTCGGCCAGCATCTCAGACCATCCGCCGACCCGGCCGCCAACGTAGTCGGTGGCTTCTACGATATCGACGCCGACTCCGCGTTCACTGAGTGCGACGGCGGCGGCAAGACCGGCGATGCCCGCGCCGACAACCACCACCCGCGGGGTTTTCTCTTGCCCCCCAACGCCTGTGCGACCTGGTTGGGCGGGCAGTGTCTCTCGGTGCCGGTCCGGTGTACTCATAGGCGCTCCATCGCGTCGGGTCGGGTTCGACTGCGCTCCCACAGCAACAGCACTGCCGTTACCAGGGCGAAGCCGAAAAGGTAATCCTCGATCGGAATGTCAAAGGGAAAGCGGATACCGCTGGTGTGCCGCTCGTCGTAGATGACGATCGGCGCACTGAGTTTGGTCAACCAACCATCGACAAGTATCTGAAAGCCAACGACGATCACCATGGAAATCCAGTACGCCGTTCGACGAAACAATCCCGTGCGCAGGACCGCGATTTCCCACAGGCAGACAACCACCACCGCGATGACCGCGGGCAAGGTGTACCCGAGACCGCTCACCGGTGTTCCGCCTTACGGCTGAACCGGCGCTGCAGTTCAGCGAGCAGGGTATCGACCGCCGAATAGGTGAGTAATCCGCATATCGGGATCACCACAAAGAACAGTATTTCCTCCAGCGGTAGGTCACCGATTGCCAATCCGAGTATGTAGCGCGGGTTGTACCACCACACGTGGGCGGCAATGGCGATGACATCCCAGAGCAGGAACACCGCCGCAACCGGCAATACTGCGGCGACGGCGCGGCGCGGTTGGCGGTAAACGCCGGCGCCGAAGATCTCGAGCGGGGCCGTGATCAGTAGGCAGGAGGCCAGCACGATGAGGTATTGCCAGCGGTCCACGCTCACCTGCTCTCATAGCGCAGCCGTGCGGCCCACGCCCGGACGATACCGGTAGCGGCGACAGCGAGTCGCCGGGGTTTACCGACGACAGCGCGTCGACCGAAGATCTGGAAATCGCTCCGCTCGATTTGATCCAGAATCTGCGCATACAGCGACAATGCCGCCGCCACACACGGCCGCGACGCCGGGGCCAGTAAGTCGACCCCGTGCTCCGCCTGGCTGTAAACGCCGCGGGCGATCGAGTGTTGCTCGGCAAGGGCCCGTCGCACCCGGGGGTCGGTCCGCTGCTCAGTGTGGCACCACTGCAACAATTCCCGGTCGACGCCGTGCGCGGCCAGCTCATCGGCAGGCAGATAGACCCGCCCGCGAGTGAGGTCCTCATCGACATCTCGGATGAAGTTCGTCAGCTGAAATGCCTTACCCAACGCGGCGGCGTAGGGAGCGGCGTCCTCCCGCGGCCCAACGGTTCCCAGAATCGGCAGCATCTGCAGGCCGATTACTTCCGCCGAGCCATACATGTACCGCTCGAGCGCGGCGCGATCGGCGTAATCGGTGACCGTCAGATCCATCCGCATCGAGGTCAGGAAATCGTCGAATAGGTTCCAGCCGATGTCATACCTGCGTGCGGTGTCCGCGACCGCTGTCAACGTGGGATCCTTGTCGCACCTGTGGTTTTCGACCAGCAGGTTGAACAGGTGGGTGGACAGCTGCTGCAATTGTCGGGACCGCCACTGCGTGTCATGGACGGTATCGAAATCGTCGAGGATATCGTCTGCACGACGGGCGAACCCGTATAACGCATGCACGGCCGGTCGTTGCCGTGGCGCCAGGAGACGGGTGGCCAGGAAAAAGGTCTTCCCGTCGCGGGCGTTGATCTGGCGACATTGCCGATAGGCCTCACGCAGGGATGGTTCTTGGACGCCGGCAGCGTCAAGCTCAGACCGGATCATCATCGATGCACCTCCGAAATCGGTTGTCGAGTCGGCACTCCGGTGATCCGGTCGGCGGCCAGCCGGCCGGACATGACGGCGGTCGGCACACCCACACCCGGCACGGTCGACGAACCGGCCAACACCACGTTGTCGACGCCGCGTACGGTGTTGGCCGGCCGGAACGGCCCGGTCTGACCGAAGGTGTGGGCCAGGGCGAACGGGGTGCCTGCCGCCATCCCTTGACGACCCCAATCGGCGGGGGTGACCACCTGCAAGACGTCGACGTCATCGCCGAGTTGAGGCAACCGATCCCTGACCGCACCCAGCATGTGCTCGACGTAACCAGATGAGGTGGCATCCCAATCGATTTTGCCCACTTCGGTATTCGGGGCAGGCGCCAGGACATAGAGCAGATCCCGGCCCGGCGGTGCCAACGTCGGGTCGCTCGCTGTCGGCCTGGTCACCAGCAGCGACGGATCGCCCATCACCCGGCCGTCGGAGATGATGTCGCGGAAGGTCTGCTTCCAGGCGTCGCCGAACAGGATGGTGTGGTGCCCGATTTCGTCACCGAGGGCCCGGCAACCGACGTGAGCCACCACGGCCGACGGGGCCGGCCGCAACTTCAGCAGGCGGCGCGGCGTGCGTTTGAGCAGCCGATAGGTGTCAGGGAGTTCGGTGGTCAGGACGACGGCGTCCGCACTGATCCGATCTCCCGCCTCGACACGCACACCGGTGACCCGGGAACCACTGAACTCCAGCTCGGATACCTTTGCCCCATAGATGAATTCGACCCCGGCATCGGAGGCGGCCGCAGCCATCGCATCGGGCAGCGCCCGCATTCCGCCGCGGGGGAAGTACACCCCGGCGACGGTATCCATATAGGCGATGACGGCGTATACCGCCAACGCGCTCTGCGGCGGCACGCCCGCATACAGCGCCTGGAAGGTGAACACCCGCAGTAGCCGCTCATCCTTGATAAACCGGCGAATCACGTTCTCCCAGCGCCGAAATCCGCCCAATGCAATCAGTTGGGCCAGTTGCGGAGTCACCAGCGACAGCGGCGAGTCGAAGTTCGCCCCGATGAACCCGTTGAACTCCGTGTCATAGAGCTTGGTCAGCCACGAGCGCAATTGCAGATACGCATCCGCCTGCTGACGTCCGGCGAACCGTTCGATCTCCTCGACCATCGCGGTCGGTTCGGTATGGACCTGCAGGGCGGAGCCATCGGCGAACGCCGCTCGGTAAGCGGGATGCACCGGTAGAAGTTCGACCCGATCAGCCAACGACTCACCGACCGCCGCGAACGCGTCATCGATGATGTCGGGCATGGTCAACACCGTGGGCCCGGTGTCGAGGCGGTAGCCGGCGATATCGGCCCGCCCCACCCGGCCGCCGGGGTGCTCTCCCCGTTCGACCACCGTGACCTTGCGACCGCGACCGGCCAGCTGGAGCGCCGCTGACAAACCGGACAAGCCGGCGCCGACGACAACGACGTGGTCGGTTTTACCTTGGACTGTGCGCATCAGGCGGCTCTCTGGGTGCATACGACGGCCATGTCTTCCAGTGCCGCGCGGGTCTTTTCGGGAATGGGTGCCGAGTCAAGGCAACCTATGGCCCGACTCAGTCGTTCATCGATGATCTGTTCAATCCATTGCACGGCGCCGCTGGCGATGATCAATGCTCGCCACCGGTCGGCATCGGCGGGCCCCAGCCCCCTGGTGCTCATCAGCTCCTCCAGTTGACGCCGCAGGCCGGCGTCGGCCAGGTGATGGGCGGCGACGACGACGCTGGTCGCTTTCTGTGCCGCCAGATCGGTGTCGGCGGACTTGCCGGTCACCGTTGGCGAACCAGCTATCCCGAGAAGGTCATCACGTAGCTGAAACGCTTCACCGATGGCGGCGCCGTACCCGCCGAGCGCGCTGATCACCTCGGGCGAGCAGCCGGCCATCGCCGCGCCGATCTCCAGCGGCCGTCGCACGGTGTAGTTGCCCGATTTACGCCGCAACACGTCGAGCACCTGCTCGAACGTCGGAAAGGCGTTGGAGTCGTTGACCAGATCGGCGAACTGACCGATGGCCAACTCGATCCGCATATCGTCGTAACGAGGCCAGCCGCGGGCGAGCGCTGCGGCGTCAAGGCCACTCTCGCGCAGCATCTTCGCGGCCCACACCAGGCACAGGTCGCCGAGCAGAACAGCCGCGGAATCGCCGAAGCGGTGTGGCGAACCGGTCAGACCGCGCTCCTGGTGCCACCGGCCGAACGACACATGCGCGGACGGGCGCCCGCGCCGTAGTGCCGACTCGTCCATCACGTCGTCTTGCATGAGGGCGAAAACGTGGAAAAGCTCGAGGCTGGCCGACGCACGTAACGCCGCGTCATCCTCCTGCGCACCCGATAGCCAGCCCAGATACATGAAGGTCGACCGCACATACTTGCCGCCGTCGACGAAGCTGGACAGCACCTCACCCGCGGCGTCCACCTTGGCGCTCCGAAGGTCGGCGTCGCATTGACGGGAAACGAATTCGATGAGATGCGCCCGCGCCATCACGCGAATGTCCTCACGCCAACCGGTAGTGCTTGCGCCACCGGTGTGGGTCCGGTGGGTCCGCGAGCGGTGGTTGGACGAAACATGGGCCCGCGCGCCGTGGTCACCCCCGTTGGTCTGCCCCCGTTGCCAGGCGAACCCGGTCGGCACCGCGTAATCGTCACTTCGGCTGTCCCGCAATTCAGCGCTCCTCGATCACCATCACCATGTCCGGCCAGTCCTTGCGCACCCCGGGTATCCGCTCACGCGGCACCTAAGCGTGCACACGTCATTCGTAGTCAGCGCTGGTTTGGTTGGGTTGACGGAGAAGATAATTTCGGAACGCCATTGAACTGGGCTTTTACCGATTTGGCGGCGTCTCGCTGAGGCCGATGTGGTTGTGCAGGCGGGTCATGAACGGCGGTGCCCACCAGTTCCACCGCCCGAGGACACGCATGAACGCCGGTACCAGAACCATCCGGACCAAGGTGGCGTCCACGGCAACAGCCAGCGTCAAGCCCACCCCGAACATCCGCATGAAGGACACCTGAGCGGCGATCAGCGCCGCAAAGGAGATCGACATGACCAGTGCGGCCGCGGTGATGACCCGTCCGGTGCTGGCCAGCCCCAGTGCCACACTTTTGTCGTTGTCACGGCGGCTACGTTGGCTCGCCAGCCAGTACTCCCGGATCCGCGAGAGCAGGAACACCTCGTAGTCCATCGACAGCCCGAAAGCGATGCAGAACAGAAGGACGGGCATATTCGCGACCAAGGTGCCGGTCGGGGTGGTCCCCAGCGCATTCAGGTGCCCGTCCTGAAAAATCCAGACCAGCGCGCCGAACGCCGCGGTGAGGGACAACAGATTGAGGATGAGCGCCTTGATCGGAAGGACCACGCTGCCCGTCAGCAGGAACAGCAGCACCAAGGTGACGGCCGCGATGATCGCCAGGACCAGCGGCAGCCGTGCGGTGATGGCCTCAACGCTGTCGCGGTTGATCTGCGCCATGCCGGTGAACTCGACTGCGCGACCACCCGGCGGGGCGATCTCATGGAGACGATCGAGCTGAGTTTCCGACACCGCCGAGAACAGGGGCGCATTGCTGCCGACGGTCAAGAATGTGCTGCCATCGGTGAACCCGCCGGTAGGCCCCCCGACTGGTCCTGACGGCCCGATTCGTTTCCCGGCGGCGAAGGTACCGGTGGAGGCACTCACGGATGTGACATCGACGACGCTGGACAACTGCGTCGCGTAGGTGTCGATGTCTTCTGGGGCCAGGCCGGTGGCGTCGGGGATCACGATGGTCACCGCGGTTGTCGAGTTATCGGAAAATCGGTCGCGCATCACATCGCCGACCTGACGGGCCGACGACGATTGCGGTAGAACGCGGTCATCGGGGAAGCCCCAGTTGATGCCTAGGAACGGCAATCCAGCCACGAGTAACACCGCGGATCCGGCCAGTCCGATCACCACCGGGCGGCCCATCACCCGTTTCGCCCATCGGAACCAAAAGCGTCGCTCCACCGCGACGGGTTGTGGTTCCTCGCGGCCCAGCAGACGCCGCAGCCCGCGGCGGACGTCGAATGCGTCCAGACGCGACCCGAGCAACACCATCGCCGCAGGCGTTACCACCAGCGCGGCCAGCGCACAGACCGCGACCGTCGCGACGCCTGCGTAGGCAAACGATTTCAAGAAGTACATCGGGAACAGCACCATCGCTGACATCGACAGCGCCACAGTCGTCGCGGAAAACACCACGGTGCGGCCCGCGGTCTGCATCGTCTGAATCAGCGCGTGCTCCGGTTCGGAGCCGCCCGCGATTTCGTCGCGGTAGCGACTGACGATCAGCAGTGTGTAGTCGATGGCGAGCGCGAGACCAAGGGCCGCGGCCAAGCTCAGCGCGAAGATCGACACATCCGTGGTCAACGCGACCAACCGCAACACCGACATCGACCCGACGATCGCCAGACCACCCACCAACAGGGGCAGGGCGGCGGCCAACAGGCCACCGAACACCCACACGAGCACCAGGAAGCTGACCGGAACCGCGATCATCTCCATGACCAGGAGATCCGCGGAGGTCTGGGAGTTGATCTGCGCATAAACCATCGCCGACCCGCCCAGGAGCACCGTTACCTTGGCGTGTTTCGGCACAACCGACTCCGACACGGAATCGGCAATCACCTGAGCGCGCTGCGGTGCGTCCTTCTCGCCGCCGGTGATCCCCGCGACGACCAGCCCCGATTGGCCGTCCTCGCTGATCAACTCAGCGGCCGCCTGCGGCGGCGCCGTCCACGCTGACACCACATCGACCACATATGGTGCATCTTTGATGTGGTTGACGATGTCCAACCCGGCCTCACGAGCGTCGGCGCCGCGGACCCCGTCGGGTGCGGTCACCATGAACAGCAGTTGCACGTCGCCTTGGCCAAACCGTTCGGTGAGCAGGCGGGCGGCACGCGAGGACTCTGCCGACGGATCCTGAAACCCTCCGGCGGACAGGGAGTTGGTCACCGGCAGGCCGAAGATGGCGGCGGCCACCATCAGGACGCCGACGACGAAGAGCACACGACGCGGGGCGGCAATCGCCAGCAGAGTGATCCGGTGCAGCATGATCAACCTCCCTGCTGCCGGCGGCGTCGTCGAGAACGACATCATGCCCCATCGCGCTTTCGCAGCGTTTAGCTGATATCGGCTGCCGCGCCTCGCCCGGCCGCGCGGCCGGAGAAGATGCAACCACCGAGGAAGGTGCCCTCCAGCGCCCGGTAGCCGTGTACTCCGCCACCGCCGAAACCGGCGACCTCGCCCGCCGCGTACAAGCCGGCCAGCGGTGTTCCGTCACTGCGCAGCACCCGGGCATCGAGATCAGTCTCCAACCCGCCCAACGTTTTACGGGTCAGAATATGCAGTTTGACGGCGATCATCGGGCCGGCCTTCTGATCGGTCAGTCGATGTGGCGCGACCACTCGGGACAGGCGGTCGGGAAGGTACGCCCGCGCCCCGCGGATAGCCGTGATCTGGCCGTCCTTGCTGAAGCGGTTCGCGACTTCCCGGTCGCGTGCGGTGACCTCGGCTTCGACCTCTGCGTAATCCAAAGGGGCCACGTCGGGCAACGCGTTCATCGCAGAGACCAACTCGCGCAACGTCGTTGCGCTGACGAAGTCGACACCGCGATCGACGAACGCCTGTATCGGTGGTGGGGCACCGGGGCGGACCCTGGCCAGCACCTTGCGGATGCTGCGCGAGGTCAGATCCGGATTCTGCTCCTGCCCCGATAACGCAAACTCCTTCTCGATGATCCGGGCGTTGAGGATGAACCAGGTGTAGTCGTAACCCGACTTCGCGATGTATTCGAGTGTCCCGAGGGTGTCGAACCCGGGGTACAGCGGGCCCGGCAGCCGTCTGCCTGCGGCATCGAGCCAGAGCGACGACGGTCCGGGCAGGATTCTGATGCCGTGATTCGGCCAGATCGGATCGTAGTTGGTGATGCCTTCGGTGTAGTGCCACATCCGGTCGCGGTTGATCACCCGCGCTCCAGCGGATTCGGTGATGCCGATCATCCGGCCGTCGACGTGGGCGGGGACCCCGGCCAGCAGCTGACCGGGCACGCGCCCCATACTCGCCGGCCAGTTCTTACGCACCAGGTCGGGGTTGCCGCCGATTCCACCGCTGGTGACGATGACCGCAGATGACCTGAATTCGAACTGGCCCAAGGCATTTCGGGATGATGCCACTCCCCTGGCCGCCGTTGACGGCTCCAGTACTGTGCCGCGCACCCCGGTGACCGCTCCGCCTTCGACGATCAGCTCGTCGACCTGATGGCGGTGCGCAAACCGGACCATCGGAATGTTCTTCACCCGGCGCGCGAAGACGTCCACCAGGCCCGGGCCGGTACCCCAGGTGAGGTGAAACCGCGGTACCGAGTTGCCGTGACCGCGGGCGTCGTACCCGCCGCGTTCGGCCCAGCCCACGAGCGGGAAGATCTGCAGTCCGCGCTCGCGCAACCAGCTGCGCTTCTCACCGGCGGCGAAGTCGACGTAGGCATGCGCCCACTTCCGCGGCCAGTAGTCCTCTTCGCGGTCGAACCCGGCGGTACCGAGCCAGTCCTGCAGGGCCAGTTCGTGGCTGTCCTTGATACCCATCCTGCGTTGCTCGGGGCTGTCGACGAAGAACAGCCCGCCGAACGACCAGAACGCCTGCCCGCCGAGGTTGGCACCGTTCTCCTGGTCGACGACGAGAATCCGCTTACCTGCCATCTTGGGATGCTCGGCAAGCTCGCTTGCCGCGACCAGCCCAGCCAGTCCGGCCCCGATCACGATGACGTCGGCGTCCATGGCATTACACGCTAGCGACCAACCCTGTGCCGGTGTCGGGCCGTGTCACTCAAGCGTCTTTCACGCGGCGTCCTCTAGCGCGGAGTCCGGCAACCAGCGGTACACGGTAGGAACACACCCGTGCATCAACGCCAGGTCGACGGCGTCGAGCATCGCCTGGCGCGGCCCCGGGTTTCGCAACTGGCGGGCTGCCACCGCAACCCGCACGACGCCACCCCTGCGCGCACTCCGATCGGCGGACATCACCAGCGTCCGGCACCACCAGGGCTCGGTCAGAAATCCTTCACCGATCCCGAGTACCCGACCCCGCACGCTGGTGTCCCGCACCAGATCGGTGATCTCAGATAGTCCGGCGAGGAGTCGAAAACCGTTGCGCGGCAACATCTTGACTACCCCAGGCGATACCGACCAGCCCGGTGCGGCGAAGAGCCGGGTGCGCAGTCCGAGATGTTCGAGTACCCGGTCGGCAGCCATCAGCCGCAGGTTGGCCTCATGTGCCTGCAAGGTCGCGAACTCACCCCGTCGCAGCTTGGTGGCGGCCTCGTCGTAACCGTGCAGCACGATCGCGTCACCGCCGGCACGACGATCGGTCAGCCATCCCACCGTGGCGGCGTCGCGGTCGAGGCGGTAACCACCTCTGAGTCGAGGTGCGGCCAGCAGCGAAACGCCGACGCCGCGCTCGTCAAGGCGGGCGCATAACTCGTCGACATCGGCGAGTGTTCTGTCGCTGATGCCCGAGACCGAGACGATGAGTTGCCCGTTCACGGCCTCAGTGTCGCAACCGCAGGTTTCTAGACGGTTGCTGACACTCGGACCGCAGGTTAAGCCCGAGATTACGCGGGCAGGACACCTTCGATGGCGCCAACGACCTCAGGGGCATCGGGGACCGTTGTCGGCCGGAACCGGTTGACGACGGTACCGCCGGGCGCGATCAGGAACTTCTCGAAGTTCCACTGCACGTCGCCCGCCTCGCCGCCTGCGTCCGGGGTTTTGGTCAGCTCGGCATACAACGGGTGGCGGCCGGCTCCGTTGACATCGGTCTTGGCCAGCAGCGGGAACGTGACGCCATAGGTGGTCGAGCAGAAGGTCTGGATCTCCTGCGCGTCGCCGGGCTCCTGGCCCATGAACTGGTTGCACGGCACGCCGATCACCGTCAGCCCGCGGTCGCCGTAATCGCGGGCGAGCTGTTCGAGCGCGGTGTACTGCGGGGTCAGTCCGCATTTCGACGCCACGTTCACGATCAGCACGGCACGGTCGGCGTAGTCCGCCAGCGAGGTGGACTGGCCGTCGATGGTGGTCAGGGCGATATCGCTCAGGCTCATGGCGCTGACGCTAACACCAACAGGTATCGAAGCCGGCGACCAGCCGCGCAGTCTCAGCGAGGATGACCGCCCGTAGATCCCGTGGTGGCAGCCAGCTAGTCAACTGCGACGACGAGCTGATGGTCGTACATGCCCCAGGCCTTCTCGAACTGATCGATCGGCACCTGCTCGTCGGCACCGTCTTCCGGGCCGCTGTCGTTGAGGTGCACGATGCCCGCCGAGGTGTCTACGCCGGTGACCATCACGGCGTGTGGACCGTAGTGCTCACCGGGCTGATCCCAGATGATGTCGGCGTCCGCGACCGCCAGGACAGCGCCGCTGACGTCCAGGTAACGCTCGAGGGCGACCATCCCGGTCGCCATTCCGCTGTGCGCGGACACGTCGTCGTCGGTATAGGTGCCATCGACGCCATACTTGGCCATCAGCGCTGGCATGTCAGTGGTCGCGGCACCGTCGCCGGTGTTGGGGTCATCAAGGTTGGCCGGTTTGATGTAAATCGGCCCGTGCCCCTCGCCGCTGGGTGTCTTCCCCGCCACCGCGATGATGTCTTCCTCGTCCGGGGTGTCTCCGGTGAAATGCCCGATCAGGTGCGCGGTGGCCATGAGGGTGCAGTCGTCATAGTGCTGCTTGCTCCAGTTCTCGGCGCCGACCACGGGGTCTCCGTGCATGGCATCCGCGGCGCTGGCAGGACCAGCGAGGGCAATCGTGGCAGCAGAAAGCGCGATCGCGACGGCGGTGCCGATGGTGGTTAGCTTCATACGCAAAGCTTGGCCAGCAGCCCTCAAAAGATCCTTGGTGGATTCTTGTCCCCGGACGATCCTGTCGAGCGGTCAGTCGCCTTTCGACGCGGCGTCCAAAAGCCACGCATACTGGAACGCCACTTCCTTCCAGCGCTCGTAGCGACCGCTGATTCCACCGTGGCCGGCACTCATCTGGGTCTTCAACAGCACCGGATGGTTGTCGGTCTTGGTATGCCGAAGCGCGGCAACCCATTTCGCCGGTTCCACGTAGAGCACCCTGGTGTCGTTCAGCGATGTCATCGCCAGAATCGCCGGATACTCCTTCGCCTCGACGTTCTCATACGGCGAGTACGACTTCATATAGGTGTAGACATCGGCACTTTCCAGCGGGTTCCCCCACTCGTCCCATTCGGTGACCGTCAGGGGCAACGACGGGTCCAGGATCGTGGTCAGCGGATCGACGAACGGGACCTGCGCCAGAATGCCCGCGAACAGCTCCGGCGCCAGGTTCGCCACCGCACCCATCAACAGCCCGCCGGCACTGCCGCCGAGCGCCACCAGGTTCTGCGGTCGAGTCAAACCCTCCTCGACGAGATGGCGTCCGACGTCATTGAAATCGGTGAAGGTGTTGCGCTTTTCGAGCAGTTTGCCGTGCTCGTACCACAACCGACCCAGCTCGCCGCCGCCGCGCACGTGGGCGATGGCGAACACCATGCCGCGGTCCAGAAGCGAGAGGCGGGCAATCGAAAAGCGTGGGTCCTCGCACGACTCGTAGGCACCGTAGCCGTATAGCAGCGCCGGGGCGGGAAACTCGATATCCGCTCGATAGATGACCGAAATAGGAACGCGCACACCATCTTGCGCGATGGCCCAGTCGCGGCGTTCCACATAATCCTCGGGCCGGTAGTCGCCGAGGACGGGCTGCTCACGCAGCAGGATGCGCTCGCCGGTGGCCAGGTCCAGGTCATAAACCCGAACGGGCGTGACGAACGAGGTGGCGGCGATCCGAAGTCGTGGGGCAGCCCAGTTCGGATTGCCACCCAAACCCGAAGCGGTCAGCTCGGATTCGAATGTCAGTTCCTGCACATCGCCGTACTCACCGGCCGCGGTGATCGGCCAGAGCTGGATCCGGGGCAGTGCCTCGCTGCGGTAGCTCACTACCAGATGGCCGCCGAACGCATCCACCCCGTCGAGCCGGACGTCATCGCTGCCGGGGATCAGTGTGCGCTGGCGAGTCGGGTCCGCGACCGGCGCCTCGGTCAGCGTGAAGTTGACCGCACCGTCGTTGTGCAGGATGAGGAATCGGTCCTCACCTCCGACCACTGCATGTTCGACGGAGTATTCGACCCCCTCGCGCCGGGGCAGGATGCTGACGAACTCCGCGCCGGGATCGGCTGCGTCGGCGTAGAACATCTCCGAGGTGATACTCGAACCCGCCGCGATCATGACGTACTTATCACTGCGCGTCCGACCGGCGCCCAACCAGAACCTCTCATCGGGTTCGTGGAACACCTTTTCGGCGGGCAGGCCCGCACCCAGGCGGTGACGCCAGACAGTGTCGGGACGCCACGCCTCGTCGACTGTCAGGTAGTAGACGGTCTGGTTGTCGGCCGCCCACGTCACACCTGCAGAGATATCGACGATCACATCGTCATAGTTCTCCCCCGTGCGTAAGTCCCTGAAGCACAACGTGTACCGCTCGTCGCCCTTGGTATCGACGGAGTACGCCAGGACGTTGCCGTCGAGGCTGATGCTGGCCGCGCCGAGCGCAAAGAACTCATGGCCGTCGGCTTCGACGTTCTCGTCCAGCAGCACCTGCTCACCGGGAACGTCGGTGTTCTCGTCGAACACCGGCGGGCTCCAGTCGTCCGGATCCCCCACCGGGCAACGGCATTGCAGACCGTACTGTTTACCCTCGAAGCTGCGGCCGTAGTACCAGTAGTCGCCGCGACGGGTCGGCACCGAGAGATCAGTCTCTTTGGTGCGCGCTTTGATTTCGTCGAATATCTTCTGCCGCAACGGCTCTAAGGCGTCGGTGACCGCATCGGTGTAGACGTTCTCAGCTTCGAGGTAGGCCAGCACCTCAGGATCAGCCTTATCGCGCAGCCATTCATACGGGTCGTTGAAGACGTCGCCGTGAAACTCGCGGCGGCTGTCGACTCGCTTCGCGACGGGGGGCGGGGCGATCTCGGTCATGCGGTTGGTCCGATCCAGTCGCTGAAGCTCAGTCCCGAAATACGTTCGTAAGCCTCGATATAACGATCCCTGGTGGCGGCGGCGATATCCGCGGGCAACGGCGGAGGCGCTGCCGAACCGTAACGGTCCCAACCGGATTCCGGGCTGGTCAACCAGTTGCGGACGAACTGCTTGTCGAAGCTGGGCTGCACGACGCCCTGGCGATAGGTGTCCGCGCGCCAGTACCGCGACGAGTCGGGGGTGAAAACCTCGTCTGCCAGGCGCAGGTTGCCGTCCGCGTCAACCCCGAACTCGAATTTTGTGTCGGCGATGATGATCCCCTTGGTCAGCGCATGGTCCGCGGCCTGGATGTAGGTCTGCAACGTTCGATCCCGCAGCTGGTTGGCACGCACGGTGCCGACCAGCTCGATGACATCGGCGAAGGTGATGTTCTCGTCATGTTCGCCGATCTCTGCCTTGGAGGCGGGGGTGAACAGCGGTTCGGCGAACTTACTGGCCTCACCGAGCTCCGGCGGCAACGCGATACCGCAGACCTTGCCGGTCTTCTGGTAGTCGATCAGGCCCGAGCCGGTGAGATAGCCGCGAGCCACGCATTCCACCGGCAGCATCTGCAGCTGTTGCACGACCAGGGCACGACCCAGCACTTCGTCGGGGATGCGCGGGTCATCCGGTGGGCCGGCCAGGTGGTTCGGTGCCTCGATCAGGTCGAAGAAGAACACGCTCATCGCCGTCAGGATCCGGCCCTTATCGGGTATTTCGGTGTCCAGGATGAAGTCGAAGGCCGAGATGCGATCGGAGGCCACGAACAGCAGATGGTCGTCGTCGATGCGATACAGCTCGCGAACCTTGCCGCTGGCGAGGTGCTGGTACTCGGAGAGGGAAGGGCGCACCGGGTCAGCCTATCGGCCGCGCGATGACGGCCGACGTGTTGGGATCGACGCCATGAGATCGCGGTTTCTGCCGTACGCCACCACACCGAGCCGATTGCTGATGCAGCTCTTCAGCGATCTGTTCATCGTGTTGTGGTCGGTCATCTGGGTACTGGTCGGGATGGCGGTGCATTCCGCGGTGGCGACCATCGCCGAAGTCGGCAGGCAGGTCGAGAGCGGGGCGAACGGGATCGCGCACAATCTGGAGTCGGCCGGGAACAGCACTGATGACGTTCCCCTGATCGGCGACACCCTGAGCAAACCGCTGGATGCGGCCAGTCGGGCCGCGCTGGATCTGGCGGGCGCCGGCCACAACCTGGACACCACCGCCAGTTGGCTGGCCTGGGTCCTGGCATTTGCCGTGGCGGCGCCACCGATTCTGGCGGTGGCGATGCCCTGGCTGTATCTGCGGATCCGGTTCCTGCGACGCAAGCTGCTGGTGATCTCCCTGGCGTCGACTCCGGCTGGTGAACAGCTGCTGGCCCTACGCGCGCTGGCCAACCGCCCGCTGCGCAAACTCGCGTCGGTCAGCCTCGACCCGGTCGGGGCGTGGCGCCGTGAAGACGTCATCGCGATCCGCGGGCTGGCCGCCCTCGAACTGCGCTCCGCCGGTATTCGCACCCCCCGGCAGTGGTGAGTCGTTGACGCGCGTATCAGCCCAGGTAGGAAATCGTCGAGAAGGTGTAGCTCAACGATCCACTCTGCAGTTGCGCCAGGGTCGGCTGCAGCGGATCCGTCTGCGGCATGACCTCGCGGCTGGTGGCATTCGGGATAAAGGGGTTGTCCGCCCGCATCCGCAGGACGTTCGACCATAGATAATCTTGAATGCTGGTCATCTTCTCCGCGTCGGTCTGCCCTTTCAGGCCCAGATAATCGGTGAAGACCTTGATGACCTTGGGGATGTTCTCGGGCTTAGGGTTCGAGGTGATGAAGCCGGCGATCGTTTCATCGAACACCGCCCGGTCCACGGTGTAGACGTTGATACCGCCGCCGGTCGAGGTCGCGAGATAGCCCAGCTGTGCTGCCACGCCGACTTGGGCCTCCTTGAGACCGTCCTGCGGCGAGGGAACGTAGCCGGTATCAACCGTGCTGATCTGAGCGTTCGGATTGATCAGGTACACCGCCGACCACCGGTGGTGTCCGTCGAGGATGTAAGTGCCGTTGTCCGCGGTGACGATGACGTTTGAAGGATTCCCGCCGGGAACGATGGTGCCGCCGGCAAAATAGGTCGCGAGCTGATCGGGGTCCTGCAGCGGAAACTCCAGTGACTTCTTGAGATCGATTTCATTCTGCGTGGGGGTCAGCTGGGCGACGGGCACGCTGATGGCCGTGACCTGAAGGCTTTCGTTCGGGATACCGCGAACCGCGCCGCCGGTGGTCAGCAGTTTGTAGAGCGCCTGGTTGCAGGTGGTGCTGGTAGCGGTGCAGGGGTTGTCCTTGCTGACGTTGAGCAGCGTGTTGACCAGGTTCACGAACCCCTCGGGGGTCTCGGTATAGGCCGCGAGCAGGATCTGCTGTAGCTGGGCGACGGCCACCATATCCGGCAAGGTGACATCGCCGTTCTCGATGCGGTCGACGTTGGCGGCGCTGGCAAGCTCCACGGTGGAAATCCCTGACACTCCACCGTCGAGGAACCAGTTCTTGAGGGCGCTGGATAGCTCCGCGTCGGTGGGCGTGCGGCCGTAGACGACCTGATACACCTCTTGGATCTTCGCCGACCTGAACTCATCACTGGTCACGAAGCCCACCGCGACCAGCCCCGTGGGTAGACCAGCCTGCAGTTGTGGCACGTATGCCTGCAGATCGCTCGCGTCCGCTGCCTGTCCCACCATTGATCGATACATCAACTGTACGAACGTGGTGGCCGAGGCCACGACGCCGTTCACCCCGCCACCGGTGCTGCTGTGCAGGTAGAACTCATCAGTGGCGGCAATGGTCGCCGTGAACAACGGTTCCGGCACACCCCACGTCAATGCGGTTGCACCCCAACCTAACTCAGTAGCCGTTGCATTCCGACCCAGGAGCTCGAGGTAATAATTGTTCACTTCTTCCTGGCGTAAGGCGGTGGAACTGTAGAGCCCGGCCACGACACCGTTGATCCCGGTCAGGTTCCACAGATTCACATAGGTCTGCAACTCGGCAGCCGTGGGATCCGTGCGGAGCACCTGGCGGAAAAGCCCGGTGACCACCGCCGCCGGATCGGAAACACCCGACGGCACCGAGCCTCCGAACAGGTCGTCAAGGGTCAGGCGGGTAAACAGTGGTATCGCGGCTATGGTCGGGTCAGTGGTGGCCGGTGCCCCGGGGAGACCCAGGAAAGCGGACAGCCGACCGAAGATATCGGGCGCCGCGGTGGCCGACGACACGACCGAAGTCGTAGCAGTGCCTGTCGCCTTGGTCGTCGTCGCGTTCGCCAGGAAGATCGACTTTTCGACAGTAGATCGAGCCGTGGTGACCGCCTTCGACGGCGAGGCGGCGGAACCCACGGATGTCCCTGCGCCACTGGAGTTCTCCGAAGCGGAGATCGTTGCGTAGTCAACAGTCGTCGTCGCCGGCGAGGACTTCGGAGTACTATCCGATGACGTGTCCTTCAGAGCGGGCCTAACCACGCGGGAATGCGAAATCAGCTGTCCCCCATGCGCAGACGCTTTTCCGCCGGCCTTGACCCCAGGCGATGTGTCGTTGGACTTCGATGCCTGTGACGTACTGCGATTCGAATCTGCACTAGAAGACGTTGCACCGTCATCCGCGTAGGCAGTGCCCGGTGCTGCCGCTACTGCAAAGCCCACTCCGACGGCCACCGCGCCCAGCTGCAACCAATGAACGACGGGTAACGGACCGCCATTTCGCCGCTGGTCGTTGCGATGACGTGCACGCACAGAACGAGCCACAGGTCTTCCTTACGTCTGAGACAGCCCCCTCATAGACTGCGCTGGAGCCGAACATACAAGACCAATTGACCGGGGCGCATGAAGACGTCCGAAAAATTTACCCGCTCGTAAATGCGCATTTCACTGGCCCACTGACGGCACCCTCGGGCATCGAAGATCGCCCCGCACCAGGACGTTCGATCACAGCCAAATCAGGCGACTTTCCTGCATCCGATAACCGATTCCCCGAAATTGCCTTCTCGGTGCCTTCTGAACTGGCCCGATTTGCCCAGCGCAATCATGAATCTAAGTGAACACTCAAGAACTGGAATACATCTCAGCAAATTTCCTAGCAATTCGTGACCTATTGCCGATCCGGCACAAACCGGAAGCGTTGGGACTTGGCGCCCCTGCAGATCCGAGGGTGACGTGATATCTCAGGACGAATCCTACTGGCGCACAGCAGAAGAAAGTTCTTCGATCGACGAGCCAGATCGGTGACGAACGCTGTATTCTTCCGGCGCGTGACGGATTGACGGAACTGACAACGCTGACGATCACACTCCCAGCCCGGCATGACCTGCCCCGCCGAGTTGCGGAACCGACGACATCAGACGGGATGAAACACCTGGTGTCAGGTCAATGATCTTGGGGCGACGACTGAGAACGGACACCGCCCATGCGAATTGAATCACCCCACATGCACCCCAACGGCTCCGGCTCCGCCCTAGCGTCACTGAACCGCCGGAATTTCCTGTCCTTGACGGCATTCGGGGCCATCACGGCATTCGTAGCGCCGGCGATCGCGCACGCGGATCCGGCGGGCACTACACTTCGCCTGGGCACCCCGCCCGTCACCTATCTCATCCCCGCGACCGACCCGCCATTTCCAACGCAGGTCGGCGATGCCGAGCAAGCAGCCGGTGTGGTACTCGACATGGTGCGGGCCGCACTAAAGCAACGCACGTTCGCCGTCGGCGGGCTGCTGGTCGAAACCACCACCGGGCGGGTCATCCAAGCGTTGCACAACAACGTGATACGGCAATTGCCTCACGAAACGGACTCCTCGTTTACCTGGGATCCGACGGCGCACGGCGAACGTCAGTTGGTCAGTTGGTATTACGCGAACGCTGGACGCCTGTCCTTGCCGCCCCCCGAACAGCTCTCGGTGGTCACCTCCTTGGATCCGTGTGCGCAATGCGCCGGTTCCCTGATGACCGCCGGCTTCAATGTCGGGGTGATCGCCTTTGACGACGTCGCTGGCGTCAACTACACCCTCGATGCCGAGTTCACCGGTCTGCCTGAACGTTTCCGGCCCCTGGCCAAGCAGACGTTCGGCTACTACGCCATCACCGACGAACGGGCGCACACCGGGTCCGTGGCCCCGATCTATTCGGATCTTCCTGTCTCCCAGGCGACGGCTGCCGGGTGTCTGGATGTATTCATCGAGAGTCGCGGTGTGGTGGAAAACGTTCGCAAGTCGACCAATCTGGACCCGTCGAAGATGATCGATCCTGCCACGCTGCCGAACTCGTCCCCGGTTCGCCAGACACTGACGACCCTATTTCCCCAGGCATTCACCATGCGGTTGGCGGACTATCGACGTCCTGACGATGCACTACGTCGACTTCTCGAGGACCTGGTGTCAGCGCAGCCGTTGGCTGTGAATGCCGTCGCGCTGATCGATCCATTCGGGAACCTCGTCGCTGCTGCACCGGACACCTTCGACGTGAGCCCCATCAACACGGGTTTCATGAACGTCGTCGAGGGATACTCGCAGGCTCGATTCGAGTTGGCGGCCAACCCGGCAACCAAGGATGCCGGAGCCCGATCGCTGACCAACCCGAAGTACGGCACCTTCGTATGGCTTCACGCGCCAAGTCCCGACCAGACCACCACCATCAAGGATCTCGGAATCTACGATCTGACCATCGAGGGAGACATTCCCGTCACATCCCCGAGCCAGTTCCAGTACTACCTGCCGCCAACCACCGGCACGGAAGCCGAACTGCGAGAGATGATCCAGATCATGGCGCCGTGGACCGACCCGGCCGACCCGCAACCAGTGGGCTGAGCGTCGGCCACGCGGTGGACGCGACGAAGTCCGGCTGACCAGGTTCGGCAGGACCTCATCGGGAACCCGGAGCGGGCCGAAATCGCAAGAGACGCAACAGACCGGCGCAGGCGACGATGACCCACGCAGCGAACGCCACCCAGAAGAACACCAGGGACACCGTGGCCAGGGCGGCGACCGACGTCTCGCGCGACATCGCAAACGTCGCCGCCGAGTACATGCCCAGCGGGAACACCATCGCCCACCACACACCGCGGAACTGCAGCGCGCCTGGACCGGAGTTGATCCGTCGAATTCCGAAGTACACCAGTACCGGTATCCACAACGTCGCCAACGCCCACGTGATCAGGGTGATGGTCTCGATCACGTCGGAGGCCCACACGCGGTGGATGTGGTCGCCGGCCAGCGTCGCGATGGCCAGCCCGCCCATCAGGATCCAGCCGTCGGGCTCGAAGCCGCCGGGGTTCAGCCGCTCGTGCAGGGCCCGCAGGAGGATCAGACCCGTCATCACTCCGTACACGACGATGGCCAGCACCCAGAATAGCAGCGCCACAAAGAGAATGCGGAGGTCAGCGGCCACGATAGCGACACCCGAGGTGGCCACGCTGGCCAGCTCCCAGGCGCCGTGGGCGCGGTCGCGCAGCCCCATCCATCGGAGCTTCCACATCCGCGTGGCCACCGCGGGGGCCAGTGACAACCAGCCCTGTAGCGCCATGCCCGTGAAGATCCACAGGGCGACGTGGTTCTCCGCGAACCGGGCGCCGAGCACGGCGCATGCCGCCACATAGCTGAACAGTCGCACCAAGACGTCGGGATCGGAGATGGTGAAGAGGTTTCCGACCGATCGAGCCGAGAGCACCATCAGCACGGGCAGTGCGATGAGGGCCGCAATGGCGAGCAGCAGGCTGATCCACCGGTACCCGTGATCGGCGGCCGCGATCGACACGACGCCCGTGGCCATCACCGCCGCGAAAACGTCCGGCGGTGGTTTCACGTCAAGCAAGTTCGACCATCAGGTGACGAATCCCGGTGTGCCGGTTACTCCTGGTCCATTCGATGGGGTCGACCACCCGTACCGAATCGAAGCGCGGTAGCAGCTCTTCGAACAGCACTCGCAGCTCCAGCCGGGCCAGGTTCGCGCCCAGGCAGTAGTGCACACCCTGCCCGAAACCCAGATGCGGGTTGGGCTTTCGGCCGATATCGAAGGTGTCCGCATCGGCGAAGACGGCAGCGTCGCGGTTTGCCGAGCCCTCCCAGATCTGCACCTTGTCGCCGGCGGCTATCTCACACTCACCGAGTGAAACAGAACGGGTGGCGGTCCGACGCTTCGACGGTGACGGTGACGTCCACCGCACCATCTCCTCGATCGCCGACGGTAGCAATCCGGTGTTTGCGCGCAAAGCGGCCCACTGCGAAGGGTTTTCGGCCAAGGCGAGCAGGCCACCGGCCACGGCATTGCGCGTAGTTTCGGCACCCGCGCTGAACAGCAGGCTGAAGAACAGATAGAGCTCCAGATCCGACATCAGCGCACCCGTACCCGCGTCGGCCAGCGCATTGGCGACGATGGACAACATATCGTCGGTCGGTGCGGCACGTTTGGCCGCGATCAGCTCTTGGCCGTAGGTGTACATTCGCGATCCGGCTTCCTCCACCGAGATCCTCGACACTGTCGCGCTGCGTGAACCGCCGAAATCGAACTGCGGCTCGATGGCCTCGAACAGCCAATGCCGTTCGGATTCAGGCACTCCCAATAGTATGCAGATCATCTGCATGGGAAGTTCCGCGGCCACCTCGACCACGAAATCGAAGGTACCGCCCGCCGGAATCCCGCCGACCAGTCGACGAGCCCGGGCTCGCAGGTCATCGGTGATACGGCCGATCATCCTCGGCGTCAGCCCCGAACTGACCAGTCGCCGGATCTGCGCGTGCCGTGGGTCATCCATCATGTTGAGCACCTGGCCTGCGATCGACAGGTCCTGCAGTAGCGTTCCGCCGAACGGCCGCGTCCCGCCGGTGACCGATGAGTAGGTCACCGGATCACGGAGTACCGCAAGACTTTCCGCGTATGTCGCAACCGACCAGAATCCCTCACCGTCCGGGGTGTGTTCGGTGGGCTCATGCCAGTAGACCGGGGCCTCCGCACGGTGTCGGGCAAATAGCGAGTGCGGAAACCCCGCTGCGAAGTTATCCAGGTCAGTCAGGTCTGTCCCCACCAGAGACCCCATGGCGCTAGAGGATCGCGCCGGGGGTGTACTTGGCGGCGTCAGGATACGTACTCACCAGCTGCTCGACGGCGGTGACCACCTGGTCGACCTGATCGCCCGCGGCGCCGGTGAAGGCTTCCTTATCGGCCAGTGCGGCATCGAGTGCCGCCCGATCCAGCGGCAGCCGCGGGTCGGCCGCCAATCGGTCCAAAAGATCTGGCTCCAAACCCTTTTCGCGCATCGCCAACGCGACGGCAACGGCATGTTCCTTGATCACCTCATGGGCGGTCTCGCGGCCGACCCCGGCGCGCACCGCCGCGATAAGGATCCGGGTGGTGGCCAGGAACGGCAGGTAGCGATCCAGCTCGCGTTGGATCACCGCGGGGTAGGCACCGAACTCGTCGAGCACCGTCAGGAAGGTCTCGGTCTGCCCATCGACGGCGAAGAAGGCGTCAGGCAGCGCCACCCGGCGGACCACCGAGCAGAACACGTCGCCCTCATTCCATTGCGCCCCAGCGAGTTCCGCCGCCATCGAGGCGTATCCGCGCAACACCACCTGAAGGCCGTTGACCCGTTCACATGATCGGGTGTTCATCTTGTGCGGCATCGCCGACGAGCCGACCTGCCCAGGGGCAAAGCCCTCGGTGACTAGTTCATGTCCGGCCATCAGCCGCACGGTGTGTGCGAACGAGGACGGGCCGGCACCCACTTGCACCAGTGCCGAGAGGACGTCGTGATCCAGCGAGCGCGGGTACACCTGCCCGACGCTGTCCAACACAGCCGCAAAACCCAGGAACCCAGCGACCCGTGATTCCAGCGCGGCCAATCGCGCGGCATCACCGTCGAACAGGTCCAGCATGTCCTGTGCGGTACCCATCGGTCCTTTGATCCCGCGCAGCGGGTAACGGTCGATCAGTTCACGCAGCCGCACCAGAGCAACAAGCGTCTCCTGGGCCGCGGATGCAAAGCGCTTGCCCAACGTGGTGGCCTGCGCGGCGACGTTGTGCGACCGTCCGGCCATCACCAGATCCCGGTAGGTCACCGCGCGGTCGGCCAACCTGGCGGCCACCGCAATCCCGTGCGCGAACACCAGTTCCAGTGAGCGACGGATCTGTAACTGTTCGACGTTCTCGGTGAGGTCGCGGCTGGTCATACCCTTGTGCACCTGCTCATGGCCGGCGAGTGCGTTGAATTCCTCGATCCGCGCCTTCACGTCGTGGCGGGTGATCCGTTCCCTGGCGGCAATCGACGCCAGGTCCACATCGCCGATGACCCGCTCGTAGTCGGCGACAGCTCCGGGCGGCACCGCGACCCCGAGCTCGGCCTGCGCGGACAGCACAGCCAGCCACAACCGGCGTTCAGCGACGATTTTCGCCTCAGGTGACCAGATCGCCACCATCTCGGCGCTGGCGTAGCGGGAGGCCAGTACGTTGGGAATGCTGTCGGAGTGAATGCTCACGAATGCCCAGCTTACTGGGGCTCATCTGGTACCGGATAAGGCAGAGTGTGCAGCGTGTTCTTCGTCGGCATCGACCTCGCCTGGGGCGAGCGCAAGCCCACAGGTATCGCAGTCGTCGATGATGAGGGCCGGCTGGTGCATGTCGGCGCAGCCCAGGACGACGCCAGCATCCGGACCGCGGTGGCACCGTATGTCCAGGACGACTGCCTGGTGGCGTTCGACGCCCCACTGGTGGTCACGAATGCGACGGGCCAGCGGCCCAGCGAAGCCGCACTGAATCGAGACTTCGCGAAGTTCGAGGCGGGGGCGCACCCGACGAACACCGGTAAACCGGAATTCGCAGGCACACCACGAGCGGCACGGCTGGCGGCGGCCCTTGACCTCGATATCGACACCCATTCGGAGTCGAACAAAAGAGCCATCGAGGTCTACCCCCACCCGGCGACGATCGCGTTGTTCCGGCTGGGCCGCACCCTGAAGTACAAGCAGAAACCGGGCCGGAACCTGGCGCAGCTGCGGTCCGAGCTGCTCCGGCTGATGGATCTGATCGAGAGCCTGGCGCAGGCGTCCCCGGCACTGCGCGTCGGCGATAACGAGACCTGGCGCGAGATGCGCCAGCAGGTGCAGCAGGCCACCCGCAAGAGCGAGCTGCGCCGGGTCGAGGATCCGGTCGACGCGGTCGTCTGCGCCTACGTCGCACTGTTCGCGACGCATCGACCTGCCGACATCACGATCTACGGTGACGCGGAGACCGGCACCACGATCACCCCGACACTTCCGCCAGACCTGTTCCCGGCACCGCCGGAACCGACCCCCGGTGCGGTTCGGGACGCCGTCACAGCGTTTGCCGAACGCAGACCCGCACTGGTCGGTGCCACGGACAGGTATCTGGAGCTGGTCACCACCCTGCTCGATGACGCCGGTATCAACTATCTCAGCATCACCGCGCGCACCAAGAGCGTCGCGTCCTTCGCCGAGAAGGCCGACCGCAGCTCGGACGGTCAACGGCTGTACACCGATCCGCTGGCCGAGATCACTGACCAGATCGGCCTGCGGATCATCACGTATCTGCGCGATGACGTCACGACGGTGGCCAACCTGCTCGGCGAAGAAATGCAACTGCTCGACGATCGCGATATGGGTCAGGAGACCGCCAGGGAGGGTCGCTGGGGGTACGCCAGCCGACATCTGCTGGTGGCGGGCGAAACCGAACAGCATCCGGCCTCGATTCAGGTTCGGACCGTCCTGCAGCATGCGTGGGCCGAATTCGAACACGACATCCGCTACAAGGGCTCGATCCCCGAAGAGGACGCCCCTGACCTGGATCGGCGATTCACGTTGGCAGCGGGACTGTTGGAGCTCGCGGACCGCGAGTTCAGCGCCATTCGCGAACGGCTGAAATCCTCGCCGCCCGCCGAGCGGACCGACGAAAGCACCGATCCGAGGATCGCCACGCCCGTGCTGGCCACCTATCTGGGCAACCGCTTCCCCGACGCGGGCTGGTCCCGCACCGAGCATTACGCCTGGATATCGGGACTGCTACTGGAGCTCGGCATCGACTCACTCGACGAGCTCGAGGCGATGCTCAACAGCTTCGACTCGGGCGGTGTCAACGCGCGGATGGGCTACCGGTATCCGGCGGGTGCGGTGCGCAGGCTCGATGACGCGTTGCTGGCGCAGTTCGGTGAGCAGTACGTCGCACTGACGGGCAATGCGCATCGGGCGGCCCAACTGCAGACCCGGCTGGAGAAGTTACGTCCGGACGTGCAATAGCTTCCTGAACGTTTGTTACAAAACTGCCATTCTTTGACTGAGGGGAATAGCTAGCGAGCCTAAGGGCTTGTAACCCATTGCATAGATTCGCCATGGATTGGGAGTTATTGAGCATGAAGCGCACAGAAACGAAGCTCGCGGCAATGATCGGCGGCAGTGCCGTCGTCGCCTTGGGCGTACTTGGCGGCACCATCATGGCGTCGCAGGCCAGCCCGGCATCGGTCACCAGTTCGGAGATGTCGACCGGCGTCACCGTCACCCAGAAGCCTGCCGCGACGGCAGCCGAACTTCCCGTAGCCACCCCGGCCATCAAGGGCCCCGCGGCCCTGCCGCCCGAGGAGCAGGGACTCCCCGGCTGAACAGTCGAATTACCGCGGCCCGGAATCCAGTTTCTCGACGTCAGTGATTCCAGGGCCGCGAATTCCCAAGGCGCGGTTGATCGCCAGCGTCACCCCGAACAGCACCACGCCCAGGATGACCAGGGCAATGGCCAGGACATACTGCTGCAGGGGTCTACCGGATAGCGGCAACACCAAATACAGCGACGTGACGAAGCCGACGACGGGCAGCCAGGTCGGCGTCTTGAAATGCGCGCCATCTGCCTGAACGTCCTTGCGTAGCACCAGAACCGCGACATTGACGACCGCGAACACCGCAAGCAGCAACAGTGACGTGGTGCCGCCCAGGGTGGAGATCGCCTTATCGTTAGCGAACGCCGTGACGTACAGGATGAGCCCGAAAGCGATTGCGGTAGTGAACAATATCGCGACCCAGGGCGTGCGTCGGGTGGCGTGCACGGTGCCCAGCACCGGTGGCAGTACGTGTTGTTTGGCCATGCCGTAGATCAGTCGACTGGCCATCAGCATGTTGATCAGCGCCGTGTTGGCGACGGCGAACATGGAGATGAAAGGCAGGATCTGCTCGATCGGTAGACCGGGCGCCCCGGCCTTGACCACCTCCACCAACGGTGTCTCGCTGGCTTCCAGCGTGCCGATGGGAACCAGCGCGACCGCCACCACGGCGACGATGATGTAGACGACGCCTGCGATGCCGAGACCGGTCAGCAGCATCTTCGGGAAGATCTTCACCGGGTCTTTGGTCTCCTCGGCCATATTCACCGAATCCTCGAAACCCACCATCGCGAAGAAGGCCAGCGACGTCGCCGTGGTCACCGCAAGGAACGCGTTCTTATCGTCGGCGGTGTCGAAGGCGACGACGCGGGAGAAGTCAACGTCGCCGCCTTGGGTGAACGCCCAGAACCCGACGAAGATCACCATCATCAACCCGGTGATCTCAACGATGGTCAGTACGACGTTCAGCTTCACGCTCTCACCGACACCGCGCAGGTTGACCGCGGCGACGATCACCATGAATACCACCGCTACAGCGATGATTCCTGCTGTCCCCCAGTCGATTCCGAATCCCTTGAAGAAGTTGGACGCAAAGAATCGCGATGCGGTCGAGGCTGAGGTAATACCGGAGCACATCACGATGAACGCCACGAGGAAGGTGGCGAAGTGAATCCCGAATGCCTTATGGGTGTACAGCGCGGCTCCCGCGGCCTGTGGATATTTGGTGACCAACTCCAGGTAGCTGAACGCGGTGACCATCGCGATCAAGAAGGCCACCAGGAAGGGCAACCACGCCGCCCCGCCCACCTCGGCGGCGACATCGCCGGTGAGCGCGTACACCCCGGTGCCCAAAATATCGCCGACGATGAACAGCAACAGCAGCCCAGGGCCCATCACCCGCTTGAGCTCGGGTTGAGAATCCGGTTCGACAGTTTCCTGCGTGGACATCGGGCCTCCTGAGAATTCGCTGTGGACTTCCCAGGTTCGGTGTGGCCTAAACCCGCCCCGGTCAGTCCGCGAAATCGGGCCAGAAGTCGGCCGTAGCGGTCAGTGCAGAAACCTGGTGCAGAAAGCGCGTCACCTTGGCCGGGTCTTCGTCGCGCTGCCAGCCGATGGTGGTGGGCCGCTGCGCGCGGTCATGCCAGAAGTGGCTCGGTGTCGATCTCGGCCTGGTCGCCACCAGCCAGACGGCGGTATCGGCTCCGTCGGCCGCATCCCGCAGGACAGGGCGGGTGATCATCCGGAACAGCGGCAGGCTCTCGGCGACGCCGGGCGTCTCCGCCCACCCGGGGTGCATGCTCTCGACCCGAATATCCGAACCTGCCAGCCGGCGGGCCCACGCGTTGGCGAGCACCACCTGCATGCGTTTGGTGCGGGCATAGGCCTTGATACCGCTGTAGCCGGAGCGGTATTCCAGGTCATCATCGACCAGCGGCGAGGTGTACATGCCACCGGAAGACATCCACACCACCGACGCGCCACCTGCGGCCTGCAGCAGCGGCAGCAGCTCCTCGGTCATCAGATGCGGGCCGAGCACATGCGTGGCCAGTTGTACCTCGTGGCCCTGAGCCGTTTCGGCACGTTCCGGCGGCATCAGTCCGGCGTTGTGCACCAGTCCGTGGATGGCGGGTACCCGGCCGGCCAGGCTCTTGGTCCACGTCCGGACAGCGTCCAGGTCGGAGATATCGCAGACCTCGTCGACGATGACGGCGGCCGGGACCCGGTTACGGATCTCCGACGCGGAATGCTGCACCTTGTCTGCGTTGCGGCCCACCAGATGCACAATGGCCCCGAGTTCGGCGAAGGACTGCGCCATCGCCTGGCCGATGCCCGAGGTGGCACCGGTGACCACGACCCGCTTACCGGCCAGTGATTGCTCACCTGGATCAGCGGCCCACCACAATCTGCGCAGATACGAGCCCAATTTTGTGTAGCCGATGACCACGGAACGATCGAGAACAGCGTCGACGGCCGCGGTGGCGAAATTCATGAGCAAAAGGTAGCCCCGACGTTCTCCACTCAAACCCGGGCGGCCCGCCTGGCTCCGATGTCGTAGGGCGCGAGCACATCGATGACGTCGATCAGGGTGGCCCTGGCGGTAGCCCGCGGTGTCTCGCCGTCTCCGACGAGGGCTGAGACCACAGCCCCGTCCACCGCGCACATCAGCGCCGACAGCAGCTCGGCACGCACGCTGCGGCCCGAGCGTTCGACCGCCTCGCGGACGGCGGCGCTGCGCAGCCGCAGGATCCGGCGTTGGACGTCACGCAGGGCCGGTTGGCGTGCACAGGCGATATAGCGCTCATAGCGGGAAATCAGCTTTTCACTGGGGTCGCTGCCCGGGGAGTCGTCAACCAGAAGGTCCACCAGCACATCGGCGGTCGACTCGGCACCCCGGCGGCGCCGCGACAGGGTGGACACCCTGCTGCGTAACAGCGTCGCCTCCTGCATTCCGACATGTTCGACAGCTGCGGCGATCAGATCCTCAAGGGAAGAAAAGTAGTAGGTGGTCGACGCCAGCGGCAGCCCGGCCCGGTTGGCGACCGAGCGGTGCCGGACAGCTTCGAAACCGCCCTCACACAGCAGTTCGGCGGCAGCACTGACCAGTGCATACCGTCGACGCTCTCCTTTTGGAGTGACTGCTGCTGTCACGGATAGTCATGCTGCCAGCAGCCCAGGTCACGCGGGCACTTTCGGGCAAACCCCACCCCGATGGCATGATGGCGCGCATGCCAGACCTGAGCCGTCGGACCGTCCTGCGTCTCGGTGCCGGTGCGGTCGTCGGGGGCGCGGCCGCCGCCGGGATCACCGCATTCAGCGGTTTACTCGACTCGGCCCCCACTGGCAGTGGACCGCCGGTGACGATGACCGGAGTCGGCGCGCCGCTGGCTCCGCCCGCTCCGCCACTCCCCTTGGAACCCGCACCCGCGGCCACCGCGGCGCCGACGATGGTCACCGGGTCATTCGCCTCAGCAGCGCGCGGCGGTATCAACACCAATTGGGCGATTGCCAGGCCGCCGGGGCAGACGACGGCACTGCGGCCGGTTATCGCACTGCACGGTCTTGGCGGAAGCGCGTCCAGTGTGATGGCCGGTGGGGTCGAGCAGGGCCTGGCCCAGCTCGTCGACGCCGGCCTGCCGCCGTTCGCCGTCGTCAGCGTCGACGGGGCTGGAAGCTACTGGCACAACCGGGCATCCGGTGATGACACCGGGGCGATGGTGCTCGACGAACTCATCCCGATGCTGGCCACCCAGGGCCTTGACACGTCCAGGGTGGGATTCCTCGGATGGTCGATGGGCGGCTATGGCGCGCTGCTGCTGGGCGCGCGACTCGGACCTGCCCGCACCGCCGCGATAACCGCCGTCAGTCCCGCGCTGTGGACAGCGTCGGGCGCCACCGCACCGGGAGCCTTCGACGGTTCCGACGATTTCGCCGCGAACACCGTCTTCGGACTGCCTGCGCTGGCATCGATCCCGATTCGGATCGACTGCGGTAACAGCGATCCGTTCTATTCGGCCACCAAACAGTTCATTGCGCAGCTGCCAAATCCGCCGGCAGGCGGTTTCTCCCCCGGCGGACACGACGGCGGCTTCTGGAGCGAGCAACTGCCCGCCGAACTCAACTGGATGGCACCACTTCTCACGGCGTAACCCGTCTCACCCCGCATTACACAAGTCCGCGCTAGTGTAAGGGCATACCGTAAGCCCGTCGGGAGAGGATGCGCCGTGAACAAGGACGACATGATTTTGATCAGTGTCGATGACCACATCATTGAGCCGCCGGACATGTTCACGGGGCATCTGCCGGAGAAGTACAAGGATGAGGCGCCGCGGTTGGTGCATAACGCTGATGGGTCTGATACGTGGCAGTTCCGGGACACGGTGATCCCGAACGTGGCATTGAATGCGGTGGCCGGTCGGCCGAAAGAGGAATACGGCCTCGAACCGCAGGGTCTCGATGAGATCCGTAAGGGCTGTTACGACGCCGCGGAGCGGGTCAAGGACATGAACGCCGGTGGGGTCCTCGCCACGATGAACTTCCCGAGCTTTCCGGGGTTCGCGGCCCGGTTGTTCGCCACCGAGGATTCAGATTTTTCGCTGGCGTTGGTGCAGGCCTACAACGATTGGCATATCGACGAGTGGTGCGGTGCCCATCCGGGGCGGTTCATCCCGATGGCGATCCCGGTGATCTGGGATCCGGTGTTGTGTGCGGCGGAGGTGCGGCGGGTCTCGGCTAAGGGGGTGCATTCGTTGACGTTCACCGAGAACCCGGCAGCCCTGGGCTATCCGTCCTTTCATGATGAGTATTGGACGCCGTTGTGGGAGGCGTTGGTGGATACCGAGACGGTGATGAATGTGCATATCGGGTCTTCGGGGCGGTTGAGTATCCCGGCGCCGGATTCTCCGATGGATGTGATGATCACGTTGCAGCCGATGAATATCGTGCAAGCCGCCGCCGACCTGTTGTGGTCGGCGCCGATCAAGAAGTATCCGAGTCTCAAGATCGCGTTGTCTGAGGGTGGGACGGGGTGGATTCCGTATTTCCTGGACCGGGTGGATCGCACCTATGAGATGCATTCGACGTGGACGCATCAGGATTTCGGGGGGAAGTTGCCCTCGGAGGTGTTCCGGGAGCATTTCATGACGTGTTTCATCTCCGATCCGGTCGGGGTGAAGTTACGCCACGAGATCGGGATCGACAACATCTGTTGGGAGATGGACTATCCGCATTCGGATTCGATGTGGCCCGGTGCCCCCGAAGAGTTGGATGCGGTGTTCAAAACCTATGAGGTGCCCGATGCCGACATCAACAAGATGACGCACGAAAACGCGATGCGCCTCTACCACTTCGAGCCGTTCACCCATGTCCCGAAAGACCAGGCAGGAGTGGGGGCGCTACGCAAAGCCGCCGAAGGCCACGACGTCGAAATCCGCGCCCTGTCCCACGAACGCACCGGCGACAAAACAAGTTTCGCCGACTGGGCAGCCAAACTCGACAACGCCACCGCATCACAGAAATAACAACGAACGCCCAACCTCACCTTTGGGCGAAACAGTCAGCGCAGGGTGTAGCGGATCGGCAGGTGCTTGAGTCCACCGACGAAAGTCGTCGCGGTGTGCTCGGCCCTGCCGTTGAGTTCGACGGTATGCAGTCGCGGGATCAGCTCGCTGAAGAAGCTGTTGATCTCCATCCGCGCCAGTGCCGCGCCGAGGCAGAAGTGCACGCCGAACCCGAAAGCGATGTGCTTGTTGGGATCGCGGCCGATATCGAAGCGGAACGGATCGGCGAAGACATCCTCGTCACGGTTGGCCGAAACATAGGACAGCAGAACCGATTCCCCCGCGGCGATGGGCACACCGCGGACCACGGTGTCCTGCTGCGCGGTACGCATGAACTCCTTGACCGGTGTCACCCAACGGATCATCTCCTCAGTCGCCAGCGCCATCAGAGCAGGGTCGTCACGGAGCCGCTGCAGTTGGTCGGGATTTTCGATGAGGGCGTGCATACCGCCGGAAATCGTTGCGCTGGTGGTGTCGTGGCCCGCGGTGGCAATGATCAGGTAGTAGGACACCGTGTCGATATCGGATAGTGGTTCGCCGTCGATACGGGCGTTGGCGATCGTCGAGGCCAGGTCTTCTGTCGGTGTCGCACGCCGCAGGGCGGTCACCTCGTTGAAGTAGCTGAACATCTCGAACAGCGCCAGGCCGCGCTCCTCCATCGAGGCACCGCGCTGGAACTCCGCATCATCGTTGCCGAGCAACTCCTGGGAGTATTTGAGGATGCGCGGAAAGTCCGCCTCCGGCAGGCCGAGTAGCGACATGATCACGTACAGCGGGAAATTCACCGCCACCTCTTGGACGAAATCGCACTCACCGCCGGCATCACGCATCCCGTCG
Organism: Mycobacterium sp.; assembly: GCF_965229105.1. Lineage (GTDB taxonomy): Bacteria > Actinomycetota > Actinomycetes > Mycobacteriales > Mycobacteriaceae > Mycobacterium. The sequence continues at coordinate 1,459,969 of NZ_OZ245858.1, read as the reverse complement.
ACGAACGTCCTGGCCAATTCGTCGATACGAACCTTCAACGCGCGCATGGCCTTCGGCCGAAACCAGTCAGCTGCGATCGCCCGGATGACCCGATGCTGTGGCCCATCCATATGGATCAGCGTGCTGACACCCATCATCGCCTGCTGCTCGTCGCCCTCGATGGTGGTGAGCACCGGGCGCGGCGAATTGGTGAAAACGGTGTTATCACGCTCGACCGCCATGATGTCGGCATGTTTGGTGATCCCGAAGAACGGGCGATAGCCGGGAACGTCGACCAGACACACCGGATCGGTGGCCCGCAGCTGCGTCAGCGCCGCATGCAGTCTGGGCTCATCCGCATACGCCGTCGGATCGGCCAACACCGCGGCGACACTGTCGGTAGTCAGGTTTTGCATGGTGCTAACTGTAGCAACTGCGGTAATAGATACAGTAGTGAGATCAAATAGTGCTTCGGACGGCCCACATCACGTGTCGCCGAGCACACCCAACGCGTCCTGCGCCCGCTCCTCATACGCGTGCCGTGCAGCGACGTCCAGGTCGAGGAACAATCGGTCCGCACCGGTGCGCCGGTTCAGCCAACGCCGCGCGCGCGGGCCCAGCATCGCCAGCACCGGTGCCACGAAACGCATCGGACGTGGCACCGCGACAAGGGTTCTCGGCTTGTTCAGCACGTCGACGATGGCCGCGGCGATCGCCTCTGGCGCGACCGGCTTACTCGATGCGGTTTCTCTGGTGCCTGCAATCAGCTCGGTCTTGGTAAATGGTGGCAGCACGGTGCTGACCTCGATGCCGTGGGAGGCGAACTCATCGGCGAGTGCGACCGAAAGTCCGACGACGGCGAACTTGGTACCCGCGTAGACCACCTGTCCGGGTACGGCGACCACCCCCGCCAGCGAGGCGATGTTGACGATGTGTCCGGCGCGCCTGGCCACCATCTCCGGCAGCACCAGCCGACAGCCGTTGAGGACACCGTAGAAATTCACTTCGATCGACGTGCGAATGGCCTGTTCGGTTTGCGATAGGAACGGTCCAACCGGCATCACTCCGGCGTTGTTGATCAGCACGTCGATATGTCCGCCACCGTCGGCGCGGGCCTTGGCGAGGAATATCCCGAACGACTCAGCATCGGCGACATCGAGCGGGTGACCGGACACCATGCCGGCGGAGGTGAGCGTCGCGACAGCAGTTTCCAACAGGGGGATATCTCGGTCGCCGATCACCACCCTGGCGCCGCGTGCGAGCAGCGCGTGCGCAGTGGCGTAGCCGATTCCGCGGGCGGCACCGGTGATCACGATCGTCTTCCCGTTGATTCTGTCCATCTCATGTCCCTCTCGGACTACGCAATTCCTCGAGAACTCCCGCTATTACCGGTTCCGTCGTACCGGCCGGAAATCCCGGCAACACCCGGTCGATCACTCCGGCGCACCGCTGCGCGAGCGCCGCCGCTACCGCATCAATAGGCGCGACGACCGCGAATGCGGCCAGCACCTCGTCGTCGATCAGCGCACTCATCGCATCCCAGTCACCGAGAAGGGAAAGTCGTCGCAACTCGGGTTGTAGCTCGCCCCAGCCGTGCAGATCCAGGACGCGACGGTAGGCCGGTGTTGACGCATAGAACGCGATCTGTTTGCGGAAGGTGCCAGCGGCGGTGGCCATTTCGGCCTCGTCGCGGCCGGTGACCACGAATACCGGACTGGAGATTTGGATCTCCGCGCGGTCGCGGCCGCTGCGTGCCAGGCCACGCTCCACCGCGGGAACCGTCACCTCGTCGAGGTAGCGCCTGGTGGTGAAGGCATGCGCCAGCAGACCGTCGGCCACCTCACCGCACATCTGCGTCATAGCCTCGCCAACCGCTGCGATGAACACTCGCGGCGCCGCGAACTCCGACGGCTCGGGGGTGAACATCGGCGTCATCAGTTTGTGCGTGTAAAACTCCCCCTCGAAGCTCAGCTTGGTGTCGTCCTGCCAGCACGACCAGATCTCCCGTAACGCGACAACGAATTCCCGCATCCTGCGAACGGGTGCGCTCCACGGCATCCCAAAGCGTTTCTCGATATGGGCCTGCACCTGAGTGCCGAGCCCTAGGATGAATCTGCCCTTGGAGTACGACTGCAGATCCCAGCCGACATTGGCCACGGTCATCGGGTTACGGGCGAAAGCGACCGCGATGCTGGTACCGAGTTCGATGGTCGAGGTGTGTTCGGCGGCAAGCAGCATCGGAAGGAAGGGGTCGTGGTTGATCTCCCCGGTCCAACAGCCGTCGTAGCCAGCATCTTCGAGTGCGCGAGCCACCGTGGGAACTCGGTCGAGTTGACTGGGTATCCCACGGTCTATCTTGAGCACTTGGCGAAGCTACAGTAAGCAATTCAGTATGGTCAACGCCTGAGGAGTTGTGATGACCTGGTTTGTCATATGACCGGGGCGCAGGACTGGGATGACACCCTGGCCGACCTGGCCCGGCGGCGGCGGCAGTCCTACGCGATGGGTGGCCAGGATCGGCTGACCAAGCATCGCAGTACGGGCAAATTGGATGCCCGCGCCCGCATCGACGCGCTGGTCGACCCCGGCAGCTTCCGCGAACTCGGCACCCTGGCGGGCGGTGACGTGGCCGCGGACGGCATCATCGCCGGCGCAGGCGAGGTCAACGGTTCACCGATCATGCTGGGCGCCGAGGATTTCACCACGGTCGCGGGCACCATTGGTCCGGTTAGCAACTCCAAGCGATACCGGATCGCCGAGCTGGCCGTGCGGAACAAGATCCCATTGGTGATGTTGTTGGAGGGAGCCGGATTTCGGCCAGGTAGACATAGCGGTCGATCACCCACAGATTTGATCGCGCAGGCCAAATGCTCGGGCCGCGTCCCGACTGTTGCCGCGGTCCTCGGGCCGTCCGCCGGTCATGGGGCACTCGTCGCTCCGGTCTGCGACTTCCGAATCATGAGCGCACACGGCGCGATCTTCACTGCGGGGCCACCTGTGGTCAAAGAGTCCACCGGAGAGGACATTTCAAAAGAGGACCTGGGCGGTCCCAAGGTCGCGATCGCCAGCGGTGTGGTGCACAACCTTGCCGACGACGACGCGGCCGTGCTCGATGCGGTACGCCGGTACCTGGGCTATTTCCCTTCGAGCGCATGGTCGTATCCGCCATCGCTGCCGGCCGGTGAGTCAACCGCGGCGCGCGCCACCCCGGAACTTCTCGATATTGTGCCCAGGGATAACCGGCGGGTCTACGACATGCGGGCCGTCCTCGACGTGGTCTTCGACCAGCGCGACTGGTTCGAGGTGCAACCGCGATTCGGCCGCGCCATCGTCTGCGCCCTGGCACATCTGGGTGGACATCCGGTGGCGGTTGTCGCCAACCAGCCCAATGTGATGGCCGGCTCCATCGACGCTGACGCCGCTGACAAGGCAGCACATTTCGTCATGGTCGCCGACTCGTTCCATCTCCCGATCATCTTCCTGGCGGATAACCCAGGCATGTTGCCGGGAAGCCGGTCCGAGCGCAGCGGCATTCTGCGCAGCGGCGCACGGATGTTCGCCGCTCAGACGATGGCCACTACGGTGAAATTGCACCTCACGCTGCGCAAGGCGTACGGGTTCGGCTCGATGGTGATGTCGCTGTTGGGTTTCGACGACCAGGTCGCCACCTTTGGCTATCCCGGTGCGACGATGGGCGCCATGAGTGCGGCTGCGTTAGGTGTGGCTTCCCACGCCGGGGAAGCCGCCACTGCCGAACTACGGAAAAGTGAGTTACAAGCGTCTTTCACCTCAGCGGAGAACCTGGGCTTCGACGAACTGATCGACCCGCGGGAAACCCGCGATGCGCTGCTGACTGCGCTGCAACGCGGACTGTCCAGCAGGCAGTCCGCCGCCGAACCCGTCACCCGCACCGCAATTTTGCCCTGACCATAGGAGGCACCGATGTCACTGGTACGCAACGCGATTCTGGGCAGCTGGGAGCTGGAGTCTTTCGCTTCCCGCGATACTGCCACCGGCGAAACCCGCTACCCGATGGGCAGCAATCCGCGCGGGCTGATCCTCTACACCGACGACGGGTTCATGTCGGCTCAACTGGCGCCGGAGGAGACCGCGGACACCGAAATCACCGATTACATCGCCTACAGCGGCCCGTTCCACGTCGACGAGAACGCGTCGACGGTGCGCCACGAGATGCGGATGGCCACCATGCCAGAGCTGTTGTTACAACCCCAGATCCGACAGGTGCGCCTGGAGCCCGGCCTGCTCATCCTGTCGGCCGGCACGACCGAAGCAGACCGCACCACGCACAGCACACTGATCTGGCGGCGGGCTACCCCCGCGAAGGAGTGAAGCACACCTTCACGACGGACCCGAACCACTGACCCGGTACTGGGTGACGATCGGTTCCAGCTCATCCGGAGTGGCGCCGTGCATGATGACTGCATCGGCGCCGTAGTCGAATTCCTTCCGGATCCGGGCGACGCATTGCGCCGACGACCCGGTAGCCGACGGTTCCAGCCACTCGTCCGGGATCAGCGTGGCGATGTGTTCGATCTGCTCGGCGGTGGCCTTGTGGTCGATACCGCCGGGCACGGAGGTGACCACCGAGTCCTCCCGGAACCGCTGCAGCACAGTCGGATCCCAGCCGTTGGTGCTGACCAACAGGTCGCCGTAGCCCTGGAGGTAGGTGGCCAGTCGCGCGACGGTCTTCTTCAGCCGCAGTTCCTCGGGCAGGTGATCACCGACGGTGGCGAAGCACGACCACACCTTGACGCTAGCCGGGTCCCGGCCGGCCTGCTCGGCGGCATCCTTGACGGTCTTCACCGCACGCTGCAGGGTTTCCGGCGTGAAATACGTGTGCAGGATGACGTCGTCGAACTCGCGACCACCCAGGGCCAGCGTCTGAGGGCCGAAGGCGACGATCGCCAGACGAATGTCCTCCCGGAAATCCGGGTCCAGGAACAGCACCGGATACTTCCCGATGGGCCCGTCGTGGTTGAAGATCAGCTCACCGTGCCAGAGCTTGCGCATCACCTGCGCGAAGTCCTCCATCTGCGCGGTGGTCACCGCAGGCACGCCGAAGGCGTTGTACATCGCGGCGATACCCCGCCCGATGCCAAGAGTGAACCGGCCCTTGGACAGTCGGTGCATGGTGGTGGCGTACGAGCCGGTGATCAGTGGATGGCGGGTGTTGTGATTGGTTGCCGCCGTGGCGATCTGCATCCGGTTGGTGACAGCACAGGCGGCACCGGTCAGCGACGAGGCTTCCTTGACGTTCCACCGTTCCGAGATGAATGCTGTGCCGAAGCCCAGCTCTTCTCCGCGGCGGGCCTCGTCCATCAGCCCGGCCGGACCCTCTCCACCGGCTCCCGCCAGCAGGTAGTAGCCCAGTTCATCGAGTACACGTGTCACTGCCAAACTCCTTGTTTGTAGCCACAATTCCAGACTTCGGTGATCCTGCCGTCGACCACACGGAATATCTCCATGCTCCCGATGGTCGTCTCGGTCCCATCTTTGAGTTTCATCGGCGACTGATAGACGATCGCGACGTGTTCGCCGTCGTCCCCGGCCACGACCACGTTGAGGTCGAAGCGAATCGTCTCGAACATCGCCCAGTGGTCGACAATGCGCGCCACCGCCTCCGCGTGGGTCAGCACCGTCGCCTCGCCGACCTCATGGCGTATGACGGTTTCGCCCATCAGCTCTTCCGCCAACGCGAAATCCCTGTGGTTCCAGACCACCAGGTTGTACTGCTCTACCACTTCGCGTGCAGTGCGCACCGCTGTACTCACCTGAATACCTCCAGGGCATGAATATCGTCGATGGTCGCCACTGCACGGTCGACGAGCGTGATGCACAGGGCGCGGGAACGTTGCGGTAGGGCATCCCAGCCCACCAGGGTGATGACGGGAAGCACCATCAGGTAGGCAACAGCGAACCGGTAATGCCGCCACGCGTCGGCGAATGTATAACCGGGGACACCGAGGTGGTCGAGATACTGGCGGACCAGGCTCTCATCCTGCCCGCGACGGACCTCTGCCGGGAGGCCCTGACTGACCAGGTACGCGATATCGGCCGTGCCGACGCCGCGGGACGCCATCTGAAAGTCGACGATTTTCAGGCGCTCTCCGTCGAAAAACAGATTGTCGGCCCGGATATCCCCGTGCAGCAACATCGATCCTGAACCCAGCGCATCCAGCGCCTGTGGGGCCAATTGTGCGAACTGTTCGGCGAAGCGTGCCACCGCCGGCGGCACGGGCGAGGACGAATTGGCAAGGTAGACCTGCCATCCCATGCCGAATACCGGGAGGAAGATATCCCGGGCCATCGGGGTGTCGATGCTGGGGAATTCATCTGGCAGCTCGGCGGTCAGCGACCAGGCGTGCAGTCCGGCCAGTTGCTCGATGCACAGCTGCGCCCGGTGCAGCGACAGCCCGGCCAGATGGTCGGCGTTCTCCCAGTCTGCGAGATCCTCGATCACCAAAGCGAAGTCAGCGGAATCGACGGCGCCCGCGGCGAAGTGGACGCGCGGTGTGTCGAGCGGCGACCGGTCGGCGACGTCGCGGTAGAAGGCGAGCTCCCGGCGGTAACCGCCCAACATCTCCATGGCGCCACGCGCCTCGGACTGCGCCGCGAGCTTGACGATCACCGTGGCAGGCACGTCGTTGCCAGTGAGGTGCAGTCGATACAGCAGCGACGAGAACCCACTGTCCATCGCGATCTGTTCGGCGCGGACACCGGTCACGTCACGGTCCAGTGCGCGGGCCAGCCATGTGGCGTCGACGTCGTCGATACCGGCAGGCACCCGGCCGGACGCCGGAGTCACCATCGCGCTCCTCTGATATTTGACGATAGACAAGCAACATAGTTGTCGCCCGTCTAATATGCAACGATGCCTTCTCCCGCGCGCGGACTCACCCAGCCGCAGCGCGTCGAGGCCTCGAGTCGTCGCCTCGTCGAAGCCGCCGCCGAGCTGGTCACCGAAAAGGGCTGGGAGGCAACCACTGCCGCGGAGATCGGGCGTCGGGCCGGCTATAGCCGTGCCATGGTGCACGCTCGTTACGGCAGCAAGGACGCCATCTTGGACGCGTTCATCGAGCACGGCTACGTCCAACAGGTGCTGCCCGGTCCTCAACCGGGCGCCACCGGGATGGAGAACGCGGTGGCCCACTTCGGTCGCATCCAGGACATGTATGCGCGGGACCGCAATTTTCTTCGGGCGATGTTCGTCATGACGTTCGAAGCGGTCAAGACCACATCCCCGGTGCGGAGCCGGCTGCAGACCTGGTTCGAGCGTGGCGTCGACGCGGTAGACAGTGGACTGCGCAGCGGAATTGTCGACGGGTCTGTCCGCCCGGACATCGACCTGGACAAGGCTGTCAGCGATATCAGCGCGGCGGGATTCGGTATCGCCTTCCACTGGATTGTGCTGCCCGAGCACTATGACCTGTCGCGCGAACTCGGGTACGCCCGCGAGCGCGTCATCCGGGAGTACGGCCCGCCGAGCTGACGATCTCGTCGATCACGCTCAGCCTAGATCGAAGCCCGCGTAACCGGTTGCCGCGATCTCGTCGCAGCGCCGGCGATACTCCGGGATGCCCCCGACGTACCCCATGTACCGGCGCTTCTTGCCCGGCACGTTGGCCCCGTTGTACCAGGAATTGCACGACGGGTGCATGAGTACGGTGGGTGCGACGAGTTCCGTGGTGTGCTCGATCCACTGGCGTTGGGCGTCCGGCGTCGCCTCGATGGTGCGGACACCCGTGGCTTTGAGGTCGGCGATACAGTCGCCGATCCACTCGACGTGTTGTTCCAGTGCGGCAACGAAATTGGTGGCCGCGGCCGGTGCACCCGGACCCTGGACGGTGAAGAGGTTCGGGAAGCCGGCGATCTGCAGACCGAGGTAGGACACTGGGCCTTCGTCGGCCCAGACATCACGCAACAGGATGCCACCGCGACCGTGGATGTCCATCTGGGTCAGGGCGCCCGTCATAGCGTCGAAGCCGGTGGCGTAGATGATCGCATCCAGCTCGTGCTCACCCTGCTCGGTTTCGATACCCGCTGACGTGACCGCACGAATCGGGTCCTTACGCAGGTCGACCAGGGTGACGTTGTCCCGGTTGTAGGTCTGGTAGTAGCCCTGATCGATGATCGGTCGCTTACAGGCGAAGGGGTGGGTGGGCACCAACGCCGCCGCCGTCGCCGGATCCTTGACGATGCGGGCGACCGCTTCGCCATAGAGTTCGGTCGCCCTCTGGTTGGCCTCGATATCGAAGAACACGTCGCCCCAGTTGAGCGCGCCCATCACGCCGCCTTCTTCCACGGCGCGTCGTTGGTCCTCGGCTGAAGCCGATTTCAGGGCCGGCCTGAGCAGCATCCCGAGCAACAATGAAAAGGCCGAGAGGCGCGCGGCTCCTACCGGGTGAGCCCGCTGCTCGGCGCGGATCTCGGCGTAGTTCGCTTTCATCTCGTCGAGTTCGCCGGCCTCGAACTTGCGCACCTCCCACGGCAGCGTGAACGCCGCCGAGCGCTGGAACACCGTCAGTTCGCGCGCTTGTCGAGCCACCACCGGTATCAGCTGCACACCGGTGGAGCCGGTACCGATGACGCCAACCCGCTTACCCGACAAATCGACACCGCCCTTTGGCCAGCGGCTGGTGTACAGCGACTCCCCCGCAAAGGTGTCCATCCCCGGGATATCGGGTTCCAGTGGCACTGAGAGGATTCCGGATGCCGCGATGACGAATGAGGCAACAAACTGCTCACCCGTAGCTGTCTCCAGCCGCCACTCGGCAGCCTCCTCGTCGAAGGTCATCGCGACGACCTTGGTGTGGAAGTGAATATCACGACGCAGGTCGAGTCGGTCGGCGACGAAGTTCAGATACGCCTCGATCTCCGGCTGGGCCGGCATCGTCTCCGTCCACTCCCATTCCTGTTGGATGTCCTCGGAGAAACTGTAGGAGTACTCGATACTCTCGATATCGCAACGAGCGCCCGGATAGCGATTGAACAGCCATGTCCCGCCAACATTCTCGGCCTTCTCCAATGCGACGGCACGGATCCCGAGCTCGCGCAGCCGGTGCAGCATGTACAGCCCCGAAAAGCCGGCCCCGATAACCACTGCTTCGTAGTTGCCGGGTTGTTGTGCACTCACTGATCGACTACCTCTCTGATCTGCGCATACCGCTGCGCGTAGAACTGCGCGGCCCTCGTGCGGATCAGTGGCGCGGGATCGGGCGACATCGCCCGTGCCTCCACCACGCAGTAGTAGACGTCGCCGCGTCCGACGAGTTGACGGGTGATATGCGAGCCGACGAATCCGCTTGCACGCATCACCAGTGCCGTGCGTGGAGTCCGCAGATTACTCGTGCCCATAATACTGTAAGTATTACAGTACCTATCTACGGAGTGCAGCCGATTCTGCGCAACCCTGCCCGAGGAGGGTCGCCACCATGAAAGTGCCGTTCACCTGGAAGGTCACCGGCTGGTTCATGATCGGTTGGACCGCAGAGCTCACACACGGCGATGTCCGTGCGGTGAAATTCTTCGGCGAGGACATGGCGCTCTACCGTGACGAGGCCGGCGAGCTTCACCTGTTGGAGGCGCACTGCAAACACCTAGGCGCCCATATCGGCCACGGCGGCAAGGTGGTCGGCGACTGTGTGGAATGCCCTTTCCACGGCTGGCAATGGGGCCCGGACGGCACAAACCGCTATATCCCTTACCAGCCCGACAAACCGAATCGCGGTCTGCGGCTGCGCTCGTATCCTGTCAAGGAGCAGTACGGCTGCATCTTCATGTGGTATCAGCCCCACGGGCAAGAACCACAGTGGGAGCTTCCCGATATCTTCTGGAAATTCCCTCAGTTCGAGACCGACCCGGATGCCTATTACCGGCCGTACCCGGAGTTCTCCAGCCGGGCCGATGCCATCCCGGTACACCCGCAGATCGTTGCCGAGAATGGGCCTGACAGTTCACATTTCCGGTATGTGCACGGCGCGTCGGTCACTCCGGTTTGTCTGCACTGGGAGAATGTCGACCAAGAGTGGCGGTTCCTGACGGGCTGGCCCGATGTCCACAGCGACGACCCCGAGGCGATGGCGTTGCGTATCCACAGCCACTTCTCCGGGCTCGGGTTCGCCATGAGCGTCTTCGAGGGGTCGTCGAATCACCGGCTGATTTTCGCCTGCACCCCGGTCGATGACGAGGTGTCGGACATGTTTTATTCGATCTGGTGGCCGAAGGTTCCCGGGGAGACCTCCGATGTGCCGCCGGAGGAGGTCCGCAAGAAGGTGGAACGTCAGTTCCTCAAGACGGTGTGGGAGGACGTCGACATCTGGCGCTGGCAGAAGTATGTGGAGCATCCGGCGCTATCGAAGATCGATGCCAAACCCTATCTGGCGATGCGTAAATGGGCCACGCAGTTCTACGACGTTCCCGCCACCCCACCCCATGAGGTGCCGGTGTGACACGCCTTGAGCGACTCGCCGGCCTGCTCGCCGCAGGTGATCTCGCGGTGGTCACCCAGGAGTTGCAGGGCGCCGTCGTCGGCCCCAACGCGGGTCTGGCAGCACTGGCACTCGAGGCGCGCGGAGTTGCGCTGCCCAATATCGCGCGGCTGCTGCCTGTCGCCAGGACCGCCGGGATTCCGGTGGTGCACTGCCTGGTGCAGCGGCGCCCCGACGGGCGGGGGTCCAACCACAATGCGCGCCTGTTTGCCGGGGCGGCCACGGGCGTGGCCATCGACGAGGGCAGTGAAGGCGCCAGCCTGCTGTCCGAATTCGGTCCCGAACCAACCGATCTCGTACTCCGGCGTTGGCACGGTATCGGCCCCATGGGGGGTACCGATCTTGATGCGATCCTGCGCAACTTGGGGGTGCGGACCATCATCGTCGTCGGCGTCTCCCTGAACGTCGCGATCCCCAATCTTGTGATGGACGCCGTCAATAAGGCCTACAACGTGGTGCTACCGCGCGATGGCGTGGCGGGTATCCCCCGCGAGTACGGCGAGGCCATCATCGACAACACCCTGGCGCTGCTGGCCACCATCACCACCACCGACGACCTGATTCAAGCTTTGCAAACCTCAAACTGACGGAGAAGTCATGGAATTCACCGTTCCAGCGGTGGCCGACGCGATCGCGACGGCCATCCCGGATCGCACCTTTCTGATCCAGGGTGAGCGCAGGTATTCCTATGCCGAGGTGATGAGCCGCGCCAACCGATTGGCGTCCTACCTACATGCGCAAGGCCTCGGCGCACACACCCCACGCCAGGACCTGGCGGGCCACCAGGCGGGCCAAGATCTGCTCGGCATCTACGCATTCAACGGCCCGGAGTACGTCGAAGGCCTTCTCGGGGCGTTCGGCGCCCGCGTCGCGCCATTCAACGTGAACTACCGCTACGTGAAGAACGAACTGCATTATCTGCTCAACGATTCCGGTGCCACCGCACTGCTGTATCACGCCGTCTTCGCCCCGCGGGTCGCGGAGATCCTGCCGGAGTTACCCGGGCTTCGGGTCCTGATCCAGATCGCCGACGATTCCGGCAACCCACTGCTCGACGGCGCAGTGGATTACGAGACCGTGCTGGCGGCCAGCGCACCGACACCGCCGCCGGTGACTTCCTCACCCGATGACCTCTACGTGCTCTACACCGGCGGCACCACCGGTATGCCCAAGGGTGTGCTGTGGCGTCAACACGACATTTTCATCGGATCCTTCGGCGGTCGAGACCTTTACAGCGGCAGCGTCTTCACCTCGGTGGACGACATCGTCGAGAAAGCAAAGGACGCCCCAGGGGTGACGGTGATGGTCCTGCCGCCCCTGATGCACGGAGCCGCACAGTGGGCCGTGATGACGGCCTTGACCACCGGACGCACCATCGTATTCTCCTCTGTGACAGACCGACTCGACGCGCACACCGTTGCCGCCGAGATCGCCGCACACCAGGTCAACGTGGTGACCATCGTCGGCGATGCGATGGCCCGGCCGCTGGCTGAAGCGATTGAGACAGGCGCAGCGGATGTCTCGTCGTTGGCAGTGGCAGCCAACGGAGGTGCTCTGCTCACGCCCACCACCAAACAGCGCCTGATCGACGCGAAACCGGGCCTGCTGGTCATCGACGGCGTTGGCTCCTCCGAGACCGGTGCGCAGATGACCCACATGTCCGCCACGGGCGCGGTCTCGACCGGGACATTCCAGCCGGGTCCTGACACGTTCGTCGTCTCCGAGGATCTCAGCGGCGTGCTGGTTCCGGGCCACGACGGTGTCGGCTGGTTGGCTCAGCGCGGACCGGTACCGCTTGGCTACAAGGGCGACCCCGTCAAGACCGCTGCCACCTTCCCTGTCATCGACGGCATCCGCTTCGCCGTACCCGGTGATCGCGCCACGCACCTGGCGGACGGATCGATCCAGCTCCTGGGCCGGGATTCGGCGACGATCAATTCCGGCGGTGAGAAGATCTTCGCCGAAGAAGTCGAAACGGCGGTCGCGTCACATCCCGACGTGTTCGATGTCGTGGTCACCGGCAGGCCGAGTGAACGGTGGGGTCAGGAAGTCGTGGCCGTGGTGGCTCTGGTTGCCGGTGCGACTGCCGATGCCGAAGCGCTGATCGCCCATGCCGGCACCTCGCTGGCCCGGTACAAGTTGCCGAAAGCAGTGGTGTTCCGACCGGCGATCGAACGCAGTCCCGCCGGTAAGGCCGACTATCGGTGGGCCAAAGAGCAAGCTGCGCAACCGTAATGGGCCGGAGGCAGCTCGCAGGGGGTGTATAGCTCCTGCCCGGCTCCGAGCGACAACTGCCATACCGCACCCGCGGCTGATCCCGTTGTCGCTCAGAGGCGGCCGAAAGCAACCCCTACTCGGCCAGGGACTCGTGTGGCAAAAGTGGCCAGCGGTGTTTCGATCACCGCACCTCGCTACAGCACCCGAACTGGCACATTGCTCCAGCCTGCGACGTTCTGCATGTTCACCCTTCGGCAACGCGCGAAGTCCACCTCGAAGCGGGGCATGAAGTCGAGCAATTTCTCCAGTGCAATTGCGCTCTCCATCCGGGCCAGTGCGGCACCGAGGCAGCTGTGGATGCCATAGCCCAGACCGAGATTCTGCGCCTGGGTCCTGTCCCGGTCGACATCGAATGTGTCTGGGTCGGTCCAGGCCACCGGGTCCCGGTTGGCCGAACCACCAACGAGAAACACGGGTTTACCCGCCGGAATGGTGACACCGTGCAGGGTGATCTCCCGCAGGGAGCATCGCACGTTGTATTGGGCGGGCGCCTCGTAGCGCAACAACTCCTCCACCGCGAACGGGATCTTGTCCCGGTCGTCCTGCAGCTTCTGCCATTGCTCAGGATTCTGACCGAATACCACCGCCGCATTCCCGATCAGCTTGGTCACCGTCTCCGCACCGGCGCCGCCCAAAAGGGTGGCGAACTCGGTGATCTCGATATCCGTCAGGACGCCCATCTCACCGTTGTCCCGCTCGATCTCCGATGTGATCAATTTGCTCAGCAGATCGTCGCCGAGCTCACCGCGGCGCCTCTTGGTGAGTTTGTAGTAGTAGACCGCCATATCGACGGCGGCCTTTACCCCGGACTCGCTCATCTCTACCTGACCGGACTCACGATGCAGCAACTCATCGATCCAGAGCCGGACCCGCTGGCTATCCTCCGCTGGAACCCCCTGCATGGTGGTGATCACCTCGACGGGGAACAGCGCCGAAAAGTCCTGGACCATATCCCAGTAACCGTTGCGGTCGATGACGGAAAGGTACTTGTCGATCAGTGCGCTGACCATCGGTCGCTGCGCCTGAATCGCCCGCGGCGTGAAGACCTTGTTCAGCAAACTGCGCATATGACGGTGGGCGGGTGGGTCCATCGCGATGATCGATCCGTGTTCGGTCACCTCGCCCTTGCGCACCATCGCCAGATCGACACCGCGGCTCGACGAGAAGGACTCGTAATCCTTATATGCCGCAGCAACATCGGCGTGTCTGGTGAGTGCATAGAAGTCGTACTGCTCGTTGTAATAGACCGGTGCCTCTTCGCGCATACGACGATACGTCTTATACGGGCCGTTGAAGAAATCGTCCGAAAACGGATCGAACACCAACGTGGCTGTCGTCATATCTTCTTCCCCTCCAGCCGACGCCGTTCCAGACGGCGGTGCGTCCGGTTACGAGCCATCCGTAGGGTGGCGTCAGCGTAGAACTTCATTGGTGCCCGGAATGGCGGAGATGCCGAACCGGTGATACTGAATGGCAGATCCGATCCCACCACCGACCGATAGTGCGTGAACGCGTCGAACCCGGCCTTACCGTGGTAAGCCCCCATCCCGCTGCGTCCGACACCCCCGAACGGCGCCGCCGACGGAATCATCTGGGCAGCAAAGTCATTGCGAGCCACACCGCCACTGCGGGTGCTGCGGACAAAGGTGTGGAAGTCGTCGCTGTCCGGTCCATACCAGTACGCCACCAGCGGCGCCGGCCGATCGTTGACGTAGTCGACGACCTCGGATAGCCGCTGGTAGCCCATCACGACCAGCACCGGTCCGAAGATCTCCTCGGCGGTGATCCGCATCTCGGCGTTGACCCCATGGACGATGGTGGGCGCGATCTTGCGGCTGGCGCGGTCGGGGAGCAGTTCACCGTCGGGCGCGACCGGCTCGACGGTGGCGCCCTTGGCGTAGGCATCATCGAGCAGACCGAGTACCCGGTCGTAGTTCGGTTCGTTGACGCAGGAACAGTAGTCACCGTTGGTCAGTACCGTAGGGAACATCTCACGCAAGGTCTGGCGCGCGGTCGCCAGGAATGTCTGCAGTCGCTCCTGCGGGACGAACACGTAGTCCGGGCACACACAGACCTGGCCACCGTTGACCATCCGCGCCGCCGCGACACGTTTTGCCGCGCGGTCGATATCGGCGTCGAGGGCCACCACCACGGGGTTCTTTCCACCAAGTTCGAGGGTCACCGGGACCAGGTGTCGCGCCGCGGCCTGCTGCACCAGGACGCCGATATCTGGCGATCCGGTGAAGAAAAGGTGATCGAATGGCAATCTGGTGAACGCCGCTGCCACGTCGCGACCACCGGTGACCACCGCCAGTTCGCTCGGATCGAAGTAATTCGGGGCCAACCGCCCCATCAGCCCTGCTGTGCGGGAAGTGATCTCAGACATCTTGATCATCACCCGGTTACCCGCCGCGAAGGCGGCGGCAGCAGGCAGCAATACCAGGTTCACCGGAAAATTCCACGGGCCGATGATGCCGACGACGCCCAGTGGGGTGGGCTCGACCTCGGCTTTCAGCCCGAACAATCGGGCGCCACGCATCAGCTTGGCAGGTCGCATCCACTGCGCAACATGGGATCTGGTGTGCTCGATCACCGGGATGATGCCGACCACCTCGGTGAAGAGCGTCGCCGCCTTCGATCGGGTGCCGAAGTCGGCTGCCATCGCCGCCACGAAGGCATCGGTATTCTCCAGCAGCAGAGCCAGCAGCCGGTCAATCCGGTCGCGGCGCAGCTCGACACCGGGTGGGCCGTCGGCGACGAAAGCCCGCCGCTGCAGAGCCAGGATGTCCTCGACGCCCGCGGGCAAAGTGGCGGTCACCGTCGCTCAGCCCTTATAGGGTTTCGCCTTGACGAATCCGCCCGCATCGACCCGCAGTTGGGTCCCGGTGATGTAGCGGGAATCGTCGCTGGCCAAAAACACCACCGCATTGGAGACGTCCTGCGGTTCGATATAGGGCACCGGCATCGCCTGCATGGCGGGGAAGGATGCCTCGGCCTCTTCGCGCGTCGGCTCAGCCAGGTCGGGTCGGAACACCCGGTACATCCCGTCGTTGTGCAGCATATCGGTGTTGACGTTGGTGGGGTGAATGGCGTTGACCCGAATCATCCTTTGGGCCAACTGAATCGACAGATCGTTGACATAGCGCGCGATGATCTGCTTGGCAAAGCTGTAGGCCGACCCCCCAGGACCCTGGGTGGTCGAGCTGCCGAGCAGGGCGGCCAGGGAACCGGTAGCGATCACCGATCCACCGTCGTTGAGATGCGGCAGGCTGGCCTGGATGACGTTGAACACGCCGACCAGGTCGGTGTCGATGGTGTCCGACCACGACTGGATGGTCTGACCCTTACCCATCGCGCAGATTCCCGCATTGGCCACCACCACGTCGAGGCGGCCGAGTTCGTCGACGCCGTCTTGGATGGCCTTCCACACCGCGGACCGCTCGCGGACGTCGACGATGGCGGTGTAGACCCCCACGCCCTCTTTCTCGACGAGTTTCCCGGTCTCTTCGAGATCCTCGGGCCGCGCCAGCGGATAGGTGTTGCCGGGCAGGTCCTCGCAGATATCGAGCGCGATGATGCTGGCGCCCTCGGCCGCAAGGTTGATGGCATGTGAGCGCCCCTGGCCCCGCGCGGCGCCGGAGACCACCGCTACCTTGTTATCCAGCTTCCCCATGTGTTCCATCCCTTTTCGCTGTTTGCGTCATGTCATTTCAGGCGGGGCATCCGCACACCGATGGTTTTCGTCTCGAGGTACTGCTCGAAACCTTCGATACCGCACTGCCTGCCGATCCCGCTGCTCTTGTAGCCACCGAACGGAGCGTCGGCGCCGTAATACATCCCGCCGTTGACACCGATCGCACCGGTTCGGATCCGACGCGCAACGCTCATGCCGCGCTCGGTGGACCGCGACATCACCGCACCGGCCAGCCCGAAAGTACTGTCGTTGGCCAGCCGCACGGCTTCGTCATCGTCGTCGAAAGCAATGATCACCAGCACCGGTCCGAAGATCTCGTCCCGGGCGATGGGCGCGCTGTTTGCGACACCGACGATCACCGTCGGCGCGACGTAATGGCCACCACGCAGATGCTCTGGCAGACTCTCGTAAGCCCCACCGCCGGTGGTGATTTCCGCACCGGACTCCCGCGCCTGCGCGCAGGCAGCGAGGATCTTCTGTTTGGCCGCCGCGCTGATCACCGGCCCGACCAGGGTGTCGGCATGTGCCGGGTCGCCGACCGGGACATTGTCGAATACGGCAGTCACGCTGGCCACCGCGTCGTCGTAGAGCGATCGATGTACCAACATCCGGGTGGTCGACGCGCAGGCCTGTCCGGCATGGATGCAGACACCGACCGCGCTGGGTACCAGGGCAGCGGGGTTAGCGTCGTCGAGGACGATCAGGGCGGACTTGCCGCCCAGTTCGAGGAAGGTGCGCCGCATCGTGTCCGCACCCTGGCGCATCAGACCCCGGCCCACCGCTGTCGATCCGGTGAACGAGATCATGTCGACACGGGGATCCTCGCCCAGTCGCGCCGCGACCGCGTTCGACGACGTGGGGACGACGTTGATCACACCGGCCGGAATATCGGTGTGTTCGGCGATCAACCTGCCCAGGCGAGTGGCATTCCACGGTGTATTCGGGTCGGGCTTGAGCACTACGGTGTTTCCGGTCGCCAGGGCCGGGCCGAGCTTGTTGAGGATGACCTCGATCGGGAAGTTGGACGGGGTGATGGCGCCGACGACACCGACGGCTTCCTTGACCACGGTGCGCACATTGCGGTCACCGAACAGGCCGCCGCCGTGGAGCGTTCGCTCCCAATCGAACTCGTCGATCAGGCGTGCCGGGTAGCGCAGCGACTCGGCCAGTGGCCAGTCCAGCTGAGCGGTCTGAGTGGTCATCACCGGACAGCCGGCTTCGGCGATCAGTTCCTCGCGCAGGTCTTCTTGTTCCGCCTCGATGGCCACCTGTAATTGCTCGAGGCAACGCTTGCGCAGGGTTTTGTTGGTCGACCAGTCGGTGTTGTCGAAGGCGCGACGCGCGGCGGCGATCGCCCTGTCCATATCTTCGGGGCCGCCCGATGTCGTCTGCCCCAGCACCAGACCGGTGGCTGGGCTGACATTGTCAAAACGCTCTCCGGAGGCGGACTCGGTGAGCTGACCATCAATGAGCATCCGGATTTCGGCACGTCCCGCGGCGCGCCTGCCGATCTCCACGCTCGGGGTCGACTGATCCGCCATCAGGCCCGGTGGTTCCATCACCTGCCACCTCCTGCACTTCGGCGCCGCTCGAACCCACGTGGAACGATCAACTGTAACGTTTACAGTATCCTAGGCCAACAGCGGTCAGACACGCTCCACCCTGACCGGAATACCGGTCAGCATCGACATCCCGGCCAACGCCTCCACATCGGCTGGATCAGTGGACATCAAGTGGTTGACGTTGGTGCCGCCCGCGCTGTTGGCGACGCTCCAGCCGCCGGTGCCCTTATGCCCCCAGCCGTGCGGAATCGCCACCGTTCCCCGGACGATATCGGAGGTCAACGCGACCGGGAGGGTGATCCGACCGTGGGCAGACCCGACCGCGACGGTGTCACCATCAGCGATCTGCAGGTCAGCCGCATCGTCACGATGCATCAGAGCTCGACTAATTCTGTTGCCGCGCATCAACAGTGGCGAGTTGTGCATCCACGAGTTCTCCGAGCGCACCTCACGCATGCCGATCAGCCGGAGCGGATAGTCGGCCGGGGCGGCTCGCCGTGACAAGGCGGCGACCTCGGCGGCGATACCGTCGTGAACCAATCGGGCCCGCCCGCCCCGGTAGACCACAACCTTTTTCAGCACACCGGTCTTGAGATGGGGAGCGATCACTACCCCGTGCGGCCGCTCCTCGGTGAGTCGACGAAAGGTGAGGCCGCCACGGCGCAAACCGAAGCGGTCGCCACCCTCGGCGAGCCGGATCATCATGTCGATCACCGGCCGCGGATGAAACTCAACGCCGAAAACGCCCAGTAGTTTGCGAACGAGGCCAAGACCGGCGAACGCTGGAGTGCAGCTGGCCATCCGGCGCATCAGCTCATCGATGATCTCCCACTCCGAGCGAGCCTGTCCCGGCGGCTCGGCCACGGCCGCGGTCGCCTGCCGGAACGGGGTGGCCTGGAAGGTCTGGAACGTCACGGCGAAATCGTCACGCTCGTACATCGTGGTGACTGGCAGCACGTAGTCACAGTGCGCGGTGGTCTCATTGACGTAGAAATCCAATCCGACCATCAGGTCAAGTGAATCCAACGCCCCTTCCAACTCATCACCGTTGGGGACAGACAGCACCGGATTTCCGGCGCTGACGAACATCGCCCTGATCTGGCCCGCACCGGGAGTCGTGATCTCTTTGGCCATCAGCGCTGCGGGCTCGGCACCGATCACGGCGTTGAAATTGCCCACCCTGGTTCGTTTGTGGCGGTAGTTGAACCGCAGGACCGCACCCATCATCACCATCCCAAGACGCTGACCGGGAATGCCGAGGACGCTGAAGACACTGCCGCCCGGTTGATCCAACGTGCCTGCCACCAGGTTCACCGCATCGATCAGGTACGACGTCAGGGTGCTGTTGCGACCGACGCTGACGCCGAAACGCCCATAGACCGCCGCGCGGGGTGTGTTGGCCAGATCCCTTGCCAGCGTGCGCACCTCGGCTGCCGGGATACCGGTGAAGGATTCGGTCTCTTCCGGGGTGAACCGCGCGCACTGCTGCTCCAGCCAGTCCAGCCCGTCGGCCTGGGATGCCGCCAGATCGCGGGCGGCCAGCCCCTCGGCGAACATCACCTGCAGCAACGACAACAGCAGATATGCGTCGCCATCCGGCACGATACCGAGCCATTCGAACTGGGCGGCCGTTTCGGTCCTTCGCGGATCGACGACCACCACTCGGCCGCCACGCTTGACGATATCGTGCATGCGGTCCTTGATCCGCGGGGCGGTCAGGAAACTGCCATGGGAGACAATGGGATTGGCACCCAGCATGACGAGTAGATCGGTCCGCATCAGGTCGGGGATCGGCACAGCCAGCGGCGCCCCGTAAAGGAACTGGCTGGCGATCAGCCTGCTACTCGTGTCCTGGGTCGAGGACGTGAGGTAGTGGCTGCGCCGGCCGATCCCCTTGATGAAGGCCATCACCCCGAACAGGTGGGTGTAACTGAACGCCGCCGGATTGCCCATGTACCAAGCGAATGCGCCCGATCCATGCCTGCGGTACAACCGGGTCAACCGGGCCGCGATATCGGACATCGCCTCGTCCCAACTGACCGGTTCGAAACCATTGGCCCCGCGTCGAAGCGGCACGGTGACCCGATCGGGGTCATTGACGACCTCAGCGAAAGCGATGCCCTTCTGGCAGGCGAATCCCGAGGACAACGGATGGTCCTTATCGGGGCGCAGCGATGTCAGGCGGCCGTCCTCGACGGTGGCGATCATGCCGCACAGCGGTTCACAGATCCGGCAGAACGTCGGTTTGTGCTCGACAACAGGAGCCACCATTGAGTGCCTTCCGGGTAGGGGAATCCAGTCCCACTAGATACGATACTGTAAGTATTACGGTTGCACTTCACATCGAGTATTGAGGTTATGCACATGCACGACGTGGCCATCATCGGCGTGGGCCTTCACCCGTTCGGTCGATTCGAGGGAAAATCCGCGATGGAGATGGGCGTTGACGCGATCTTCGCCGCGGTCGCCGACGCGGGGGTCCAGTGGAAGGACGTCCAGGCCGCCACGGGTGGCAGCTGGACGGTCGCCAACCCCGACGCGATCGTGGGCATGGTCGGGCTGTCTGGAATTCCGTTCACCAACGTGTTCAACGCCTGTGCCACCGCCGCCAGCGCAGCCAAGGCGTGCGCGGACGGTATCCGACTCGGCGACTACGACATCGGTATCGCCGTCGGCTTGGACAAGCATCCCAAAGGGGCGTTCACCGAGGATCCCGCGCTGGTCGGCATGCCACGGTGGTATGCCGAGAACGGACAGTACCTGACCACCAAGTTCTTTGGCATGAAAGCCAACAGCTACACCCATGACCACGGTATCTCGCACGCGACCTTGGCCAAGGTGGTCAACAAGAACCTCCGCAATGGTGCACTGAATCCGAATGCGTTCCGCCGCAAGCCCATTCCTGAGGAGCAGATCCTCAATGCCCCGATGCTGAACTATCCGCTCACCCAGTACATGTTCTGCGCGCCTGACGAGGGGGCAGCCGCGGTGGTGATGTGCCGCGCGGATATCGCGCATCGCTACACCACGAAACCGGTCTACCTCAATGCTGTCGAGGTGCGCACCCGCAGCTACGGAGCCTACGAAGTGAACACCACCTTCGCCCCCGTCGACTCCGATGTCGCACCCACCGTCTATGCCGCTCGCGCCGCCTTCGAGCGGGCCGGAGTCTCCCCCGACGACGTCGACGTCATCCAACTGCAGGACACCGACGCAGGCGCCGAGATCATCCACATGGCCGAGTGTGGTTTCTGCGCCGACGGCGAGCAGGAGAAGCTGATCGCCGACGGTGCCACCGAGATCGGTGGCACGATGCCCATCAATACCGACGGTGGCCTGATCGCCAACGGTGAGCCCATCGGCGCGTCGGGTCTGCGCCAGATCCACGAGCTGGTCCGTCAACTCCGCGGCGAGGCCGGGGACCGGCAGGTTCCCGGGTCGCCGAAGGTCGGGTTCGCCCAGCTCTACGGCGCACCCGGTACCGCCGCCGCCACCATTTTAACCACCTGAGTTTTTTGCCGAGCAGACGCATAAGTCCCTCAACACGCTGACGCCGGATGGACTTATCCGTCTGCTCGCCCGAGAAAAGGAAGCCGCTATGACCGAACCCGCCGCACCATTCCGGGACGCGCCGATCTTCGATGCCGACCAGCACATGTACGAAACCGCAGAGGCGTTGACCAAGTACCTGCCCGAAAAGTACCGATACGCGGTGCAATACGGCACCTTCGGTCGCCAGACCCGGATCGTGATCAACAACCGGGTGTCCGATTTCATCCCGAACCCCACCTTCGAGCGGGTCGCCGCACCGGGTGCGCACGAGAAGTTCTTCGCCGGTGAGAACACCGACGGGCAGACCCTGCGTGAGATGCAGGGCGCCGCCATCGAAGCGCCTGCCGCGACCCGGACCCCGCAGGAGCGGGTCAGAGAACTCGACCGCCAGGGTGTGGTGGAGGCGCTGAATTACCCGACGCTGGCCAGCCTGATCGAGCACGCCTCGGCCGATGACCCTCAGCTGACGCTGGCGATCATTCATGCGCTGAACCAGTGGATGGCGGAGCACTGGACGTTCAACTACGACGAGCGAGTGTTCACCACACCGATCATCAATCTCTCGGAGGTCGACGCCGCCCAGCGTGAACTCGAATACCTGCTCGCCAACGGTGCCAAGGTGGCACTGATCAAACCCGGTCCGGTCAACGGCCTGCACGGCTGGCGTTCCCCCGCGCTCCCGGAATTCGATCCATTCTGGCGCGATGTCGAGTCCGCCGGCCTGCCGATCGTGCTACATGCGAGCTACCCGCCACTGGACGACTACATCGGCAGGTGGGAACCGCCGCACACGCAGAACTTCATGAAGCAGAGTGCTTTTCGCTGGATGGCGCTGGGCCACCGCGAGATCGCCGATATGATCACCAGCCTGATCTGCCACGGCACATTGACCCGTTTCCCCAAGCTGCGGATCGCCAGTGTGGAGAACGGCAGCGGCTGGATTTTCCCGCTGTTCGCAGATTTCGAAGATCTGTACAAGAAGATGCCGCAGAACTTCCCAGAACATCCGCACGACGTCTTCCGGCGCAATATCTGGGTGAGCCCGTTCTGGGAGGGTTGTGTCTCTGATGTCGTCAACACCGTCGGCTGGGACAAGGTGATGTTCGGTTCGGACTACCCCCATCCCGAGGGACTCGCTGAGCCCAAAGGTTTCTGGAAGTACGCCGAGGGTATGGACGTGCGGCGGACCTACGATTTTATGGGCGATAACGCCAGGCGTTTCATGGGTCTGCCCATCGCCAATCCCGACCCGGCAGCGGTCAAACCACCGGCCTTTGCTCAGGTTTAGAGCGAGACCAAACCCCTTGGTAGCGGGAGGATATCGGCGTAAGTGATGATTCCCGGCTCGGCGGCTACCACTTTGGGGATGGCGTTGACCGCGGGCATCGCGGTCAGAATCATCGGCAACCGCATGAAATCGTTGACAGTAGTGCCCTTGAAATCAGGCGGCGGTGAGATATCGAGTTTGACGTTGATATTGGGGCAGCCGTCGACCTTGATCCGGTGACCGGTATAGATCGGCCAGTCCGGGTCAAGGGTCTGCCCCTTACGCCAAACGAAGCGCAGCTCAACGACGCTGCGGCCGTCCACTTTTCCGTGCCAGCTAAAGGCGATGCCCGCAACACATCCCGCGTTGATGGTCCAGGATCCGAGATCGACATCTGCGGTGGTCTGCGCGTAATCGGCTTCGCAGACGACCTCGTCGAACTCGATGCCGAGCACATCGCCGAGCAGATGCACGGCATCGATGAAGACATCGGTGGCCTTGGTCGTCATCGCCAACAACCCGGGAGTGTCGATCGGATAGGAGAACCCGACCGGGATTTCAGTGGCGGGTGAGTCGTAGCCGCTGATATCCGCCTCTTCGATGACGGTGACCTTGTCCACGCGGTCGCAGCCCCCGGCGGCGACGATCGCCAGCAGGTCAACCAACCCCGGGTTGATCCCCGAGCCGAAGATCGACGAGCCACCGCGGTGGCATGCCTGCACAATGCGCTGCCTGCGCTCCTCCCCCAGCGAATGTCCGGTGATGAACGCGGCTGTGGTCACTACGTTGACACCCGATTCCAGGATATGCGCCAGCTCGTCGACGTTGATCCACATCGGGTTGTACACAACGCAATCCGGTTTCAGGGCCAGTAGAGCGTCGATATCGGCGGTGGCCAGGACACCGGTCGGGCCAAGACCGCTAAGCTCGCCGGCATCACGACCGACTTTGTCCGGCGCCCAGGCGAAGCAACCAACGAGGTCGAAATCCGGGTGCGCGACGATGCACTGCACCGACTGTTTGCCGACATTGCCCGTCGTCCATTGCACGACACGCAGCATCTAAGACACCTTGGTGAACGGTGGTGAATAGTTCGGCTTACCGAGGCCGAGGACGTGCTGGGCGATCATGTTGCGGAACACTTCCAGCGTTCCGCCGTAGATCCCGGCGAGCGGGGCAAACCGGTAAAGGTATTCCGCGGCACCATTATCGGCGGCACCCTCGGTCTCGATGGGCAACAACGCAGCCGGCCCGGCGATATCCATCAGGTCCGAGCCGATATCCCGCATGGTCTGCGCCAACGCCACTCTGCCGAAAATGCTGGACGCCGACAGCGACGCCTCCAGCCGGGCGGCACTGCGGCCGAGCCGGTAGGCGACGGAACCGTCATCGATCGGCCGGTCACCGCCTGGTCCTGCCTGCGCGACGTTGGCGGCGACGGCATCGACTGCCGCCGCCATGAATCCACCCTGATGCGCCATGATCGACACATCGGCAAGTCCGTCGTCGGCCGAGGCGACCGCACCGTGTTCGGCGTCCAATGGTCCGCGCAGTACCGTCCAGCCTCCGTTGACCTCACCGAGCACATACTTGTCGGAGACCCGGACATCGCTGTAATAGACGATATTGGTCCGGTCACCGTCGACGGTCCGGATGCCCTGGATCTCGATACCGGGCAGGTCGAGCGGCAGCAGGAACATGGTCAGGCTCTTATGTTTCTGGGCCTGCGGGTCGGTGTTGGTGATCAGGAAGGTGTACTGGCAGTTATGGGCTCCGGTGGTGAACATCTTGGAGCCGTTGATGATCCAGCTGTCGCCGTCGCGGACCGCCCTGGTCTTGCAGGTGGCGATGTCGGAACCACCTTCAGGCTCGGTGTAGCCCAGGCACATTCGGACTTCTCCGCTGAAAACTCCTGGCATCACCTCCGCGACCAACTCTGGTTTGCCGAATGCGGCCACCGAGCGGGCCACCATGGCGGTGGTACCCCACGTCACCCACGGCACATGCGCCCGTCGTTTCTCCAGCTCCCAGATGCGGCGACGAATCCGGCTGAACCCGCCCTCCTCGACTGGCTTCCACTCGGCTTCGAGATAGCCAGCGGCACCGAGCGCCAGGTGGACAGCTTCGTCGAAGTTGTCACCGGTCTCACGGTCGCGGCGACGGACCTCCTCGGTCACGTGCGCTGCCAGGAAAGTCCTGACCTCGTCGAGGAAGGCCTGGTCGTCGTCGTCGAGTTCTACCCGGCTGAAATCCATTGTCAGACCTCCTGAATTGATTCGCGAGCCGCGATGATCTCGCCAACCCTGCGAGCGCTGGCCCCAGGATCGCCGCCGGCCAGGGCCCAGCCTCGCGCGCGCACCAGATATGCCGATGCCGCTGCCTCCACGGAGACACCGAGGCCGCCCTGGATGTGGACCGCCATGGTCGCCGCCTTCGCCGCTTCTTCGGCCATGTAGACGAAGGCGCATCCGGCCAGCTCAGGTCGTTCGGCGGGTTCGTTGTCCAAGAACCACGCTGCGCGACGGGACAGGTTGCGCCCGCCCTGCACGACGATGGCGATATTGGCCAGCGGATGCGAAATCGCCTGCAGCGTTCCGATCGGCACCCCAAGGGTGTAGCGCGATTTGGCGAAATCCGTTGCGATGGTCATCGTCTGTTCCACCAGGCCGGTGAGGGCCGCCGCGGTCAGCACCCGCCACTCGTCGAGCGCTGTCTCGTAGGCCGCGACCGCATCGGCACCCGAGCCGAGCACCGTCGTGCTGTCCGCGGCAGCGGGATCCACCCACGCCATCGGCATCTGGCCCAGATTGTTCACCCGGTCGGGTCGGGATGCGAAGCCCAACTGGACCACTGAATCGCCGTCCCTGACGATGATCACGTCGGCAACCGAACCTGCCGGGATCAGCCGGGCGCCAGGTCGCGGCTGCAGCTGCGGGTCGAGACTCACGATCCGGGCGCCGGTCACGACTTCGTCGTCTACCTGTCCGGGGCGACCGTCAACGTTCCCCAGCCGCTCCAACAGCCGCGCCGCGCAGACATGGTCGATCCACGGCACCGGTGCCAGTACCCGGCCCAGTTCCTCGGCCACCAGCGTCAGGTCCACCAGGGTGGCGCCGTCACCGCCGGCAGCCTCGCCGATCGCCATCGACGAGGCCCCCATGGCGCACAGCCGCTCCCACAGGCTTTTGTCGAAGCCCGATTCCTGTGCGGCCCAGACCACTTCGATGGAACAGTGGCTGCTCAGCAGCTGCCGATACGCTGTCGCCAGGTCTTTGTGGTCTTCGGTCAGGCTGTAGTCCAGCCGTCGTAACTCGTAGCGATCCATCAGCTCTGCGCTCCTGCGAAGAAGAATTCGTCGGCGTTGTTGTACAGGTAGTTGTCCAGCACCTCAGGCGGTAGGTCAAGCCCCTTGGCCTCCGGAATGACCCGGCTCTGGCGCAGTACCGGCCAGTCGGAAGCGAAGATGACCTTCTTCGGTCCACGAGTGCGCATGTAGTGCAGGAGACTCTCGGGCAGGCGTTTCGGTGACCATGCCGATGTCATCAGCCGCAGGTTCTCGTACTTGATCAGCATCCGGATCGCAATATCCCACCATGGGTCGGCCCCGTGAATCATGCACAACCGCAGTTCCGGGAAGCGCACGCAGACCCGGTCGAGGTGAATCGGGTTCTGCACTTCACCGGGGATCGGCGGGCCTGGCATACCGGTGTTCACACATAACGGCAGGTCGATTTCCGCGCACTTGGCGTACAGCGGGTAGTACACGGCATCACTGGGCGGGTACTGCCCATCACCCCAGAAGCTGGGTCCAACAACGGTATACGCGACGGGCAGGTCGGCCACCACCGCGGTCAGCTCACGCAGCGAACTGACCGGGCGCAGCAGATTCAACCCGCCCATCGCCAGCGCAAAGCGATCCGGACGGGCCTCGACGAACTTTCGCGCGGTCACCGACGGTTTGGCGATGTTATCCATCAGAATCGCCTTGGTGACGCCGTGAGTATCCATCTCGTCGAGCAGTTCGGTGAGGTCCACCGGGTCGAACATCGACGTGGGACCCTTGAAGTAATCGTCACGCACCTTCGTCATGAACTGCGGCTGATGTTCGGTCTCACCGAAGTGCACATTTACCAGACAGTCGATGGTTCGCTGAGCGGTTTTCGTCATCGCAATCGTCCCTATCCCGCTATTGCCGACTGTGTCGCAATGGTTTTAGCCCAGCGATAGTCGGCCTTACCGTTGCCGAGCCTGCGAATCTGACCCACGATGATGAATGCCTTTGGCGCCTTGAACCGCGCCAGCTCTGCTGTGCAGTGCGCGTACAACACCTCATGCTCGACGCGGGCGCCGTCGTGCAATGCCACCAGCGCCACCACTTCCTGGCCCCATCGTTCGCTGTCCCTGCCGACCACCAAGGCATCGGCGACATCGGGATGCGCCCGCAGCACCTCTTCGATCTCCTCGACGAACACCTTCTCTCCGCCGGTGTTCACCACCAGTGAGTCCCGACCGAACAGTCTCAGCGTCCCGTCCGCCTCGACGGATGCCCGGTCCCCTGAGATGACCAGCCGCTGTCCCTCGACGGTGGGGAATGTCGTGGCGGTGGCTGCAGGATCATCGAAGTAGCCCAACGGAATCCGGCCGGTCCGCGCCACCCAGCCGATATCGGGATCACCGGCGTCGAGGAATCTGGCGTAGTCCTCGGACAGCACCAGTCCACCGGCCCGGAACGCGAACGTGTCGGCATGCGTGCCGCGTTGGCTGTGCCCGAAGCCCATATTGCCGGTCTCCGAGGATCCGTAGCCGTTGATCAGCGTGATCTGCGGCAGGTATTCCAGAAGCGCCTGTTGGTGTTTGAGGTTGGTGGCCGCACCGCCGGTCCCGATGGCGAACAGCGACTGCAGGTCGTAGCTGCGGCGACCGAGTTCCTCGACGATCGGGGCGGCATAGGCGTCTCCGACCATCGTCATCAGCCCGACCTTCTCGCGCTCGGCAGTCTCAAGCACAACCGCCGGATCGAACTTGCGCTGGGTGTCGGACAGCACCACAGTGATCCCGGACAGGACCGCCGAGAACGCCGTCCACATGCCGGCCGCATGCATCAACGGGGACACCGCGAACCATGGGGCACCACCGTTGCGCACCTTCTGGTGGATCTCGTCGACCGCCGCGTGATCGTCGCCGTTCATCGATGACACGTACATGTCGCTCTGGCGCCAGAGCACGCCTTTCGGACGTCCGGTGGTCCCGCCAGTACAGATCATCAGCAGGTCATCCGGCGACGGCGTATTGCCATGGTCCGAATCACCCCGCGCCAGTGCATCATCGAGGGTGACGGCAGTTGGCAACTCGGGATAGTCGCTGCCGTCGTCGATCGAGATCAGCAGGTCGGCGCCGTCACAGGGCAGCACGTCGGCGAATTTCGCCCCCAGCGACCGGTGGTAGATGACGCCGCGGGGTTTGACGTAGGCCAGCAGGTCGGCGACTTCACGCGGCGTGTAGTAGTGGTTGACATTGACCGGGATGGCGCGCGCCTTCAGACATGCGATGACCATGTCCGGGTACAGGTCGTTGTGCATGATCAGGGCGACCCGATCCTGGCCGCACTCCCAGTTGCCCAGGTCACCGCGCTCGGTATGTGCACCAAAGCCCTGCGCGGCAAGATAATTCGCCAGTCTGCGGGTTCGCTCCGCTGATTCGGCGAAGGTGCTGCGCCTGTCGCCACAGATCGTCATCACCCGGTCCGGCACTGCCTCGGCGACCGCATCGAGCACCGCGCCGAGAGTCCATTCGCTCACGTGCGCGCGCTTACGCGTTGGCGGTGATGTCGGCGCCGAGCAGGGTCAATGCGTTATCCCGCATGACCTTTCGGGTGTCCTCGGCACAGAACTGGGGGAACTGCGGAATGTCGGCGGTGAACGTCATCGGATCGGCAAGCCCCTCGCCATGCGGCCAGTCCGAGCCGAACATGATCTTGTCCACCCCGATGGTGTCCGCCAGGATCTGCACGTCGTCCTCGTAGTACGGCGCGATCCAGACGTGGTTACGCAGCTGCTCCACCGGATCCTCTTTGAAATGCTTCGTGTTGCTGTTCGCCGCCTTCTGCAGCCGCTTGATCAGCCGGTAGACGAAGTACGAACCGTTTTCGATGCTGGCGACCTTCAACTTCGGGTGGCGGGTGAAGACCTGGTGCACAATCAGCGAGGCCATCGTGTCGTGGATCGCCCGGTCGTCCATGATCACCATGTCCAACGGATCCCGTTTGCCGAACCCCTCGAAGGTGTCCTTGCCACCCCACAGTGCCGGAACCGCCATGTAACCGCTGTCGGAAAGGTGGAAGCCCACCGGCACACCGGCTTCGGCTAGTCGCGCCCAGACCGGGTCGTGCAGCGGGTCGCCCAGCGACCGCGGCTTGACCACACCGGGCACCGGCGCCGGCCGCACCAGGACCATCTTCGCGCCACGGTTGAGCACGAACTCGACTTCTTCGACCGCTTTGTCGGGATCGGCCAGCGAGATCATCGG
This sequence comes from Mycobacterium sp., assembly GCF_965229105.1. Taxonomy (GTDB): domain Bacteria; phylum Actinomycetota; class Actinomycetes; order Mycobacteriales; family Mycobacteriaceae; genus Mycobacterium. The sequence continues at coordinate 1,430,605 of NZ_OZ245858.1, read as the reverse complement.
CGCCGAGATGAACCGGTGGTCGGGCCGGTCGAAGCCCCAGTCCTCGTCGAGCCACAGGTTGAAGGCGTGCAGCGACACCATCGTTGCTTCGACATCGCCTTTGAGCGCTTCCTCGACGCCGCAGGCGAAGGTCGGCAGCATGAACACCGTCTCCAGGTTCTGCTTGTCCAGGATCTTCACCCGCGCCTCGCGGTCCCGATACTCAGGATGTTCCGAGATCCGGTCGACCTTCATCAACGATGCCGGGTCGACACCCTCGGGGATCTGCCCACGGAACAACAGGTCGAGACAACCCGGTTCGATGATCGGGTCGAACGTGGGGTTCGGGATGAACGTGTTGACCTTGCCGCCCATCACCGCCCAGGTGCGCTTGCCGTCCTGGTACATCTGTACGCCGCGACGTTTGAACTCTTTGGGTAGATGCCGAGTGAACGAATCGGTCGGCTCGTAATAGTGGTTGTCGCAGTCGATTGCGCGATAATCCAGCGTCATTTTCTGGTGTCCTCTCGGGTCCAACGTCACACGCTCAAGGGCGGGAAATTCGGGGTGCGCTTCTCGAAAAAGGCGGTGATGCCTTCGATGAAATCGGGCCGCTGCATCGAATCGTGCATCAACTTCTCGGCCTTGTTGCTGGTCTCGACGATCTGCATGCCTGCGTCGGCGTACAGCTGCTGCTTCATCACCGCCAGCGAGCTGGGTGCGCAGTTCGCTGCCATCTCGTCGGCGTAGGCCAGGACCCGGCTCATCAGTTCCTCGCCCGGCACGACTTCCTTGACCAACCCGAGCTCGGCGGCCTCTTCTGCGAAGAATGTCCGTCCGCTCAGCAACAGTTCGGTGGCGGCACCCCAGCCCACCAGCCGCGGCAGGATCCAGCTGATGCCGTACTCGGCGATCAGCCCGCGCCGTGCGAACGACGTGGTGAACTTCGCCCCGGCGGCGGCGAAGCGGATATCGGCCATCAGCGCCTGCGACAACCCCATACCGGCGACCGAACCGTTGATGGCCGCGATGACGGGCTTGCTCAGCTGCGTCAGAAAGTAGGGGTGCTTCTCGGCGACGAGTGCGCTGACATCGGTCTGATTGGCCGACTCAACGGTGACGGCCGAGATCGTGCTCAGTCCGCCCATGTCTGCACCGGCGCAGAAGGCCCGGCCGCTGCCGGTGATGACGATGACCCGCACCGCCGGATCCGACTCGGCGGCATCGATGCCGGCATAGAAACCCGATGCCAGCGCCCCACCCCAGGCGTTCATCCGTTCCGGCCGGTTGAAGGTCAGAATGGCCACGCCGGAAGCGCGTACCTCATAGAGCACTGCACTGTCATCGGCAACGCTCATCGAGTCGATCCTCCCGATATTTTGCCTGCGGAAACGGCGCTAACACTGGCTCATACTGTATACCTATCGGTAGTGGGTTCCGCAACCACCGTCCGCGCCCCGCCCAACCATCGGGAAACGCCAGCCCGCTAAGGGTTTTCGAGCAGTCCGAGGCGCCGGTAAGCGGCCTCGATCTGATCCTTGGCACGTGCCGGTAACTCCGCCTGCGGCGCCCGCGAATGTGGATAGTCGCCGATGGGCAGTCCCAGTAGTGCGGCGGCATGCTTGAAGGCGCCGCCCCAATGGGTGAAGTAGTCGGCCCGGCCGGGGTAGCAGACGAACACCGAGCCCATGTCCAGGTCGAATTGGTCCATCCCCGACTCGCGGGCGTAATCGATTGCCTCCGAGAGCTTGTCGTTGTATACGAGGTCCCAGTATGGAGCCAGTATCCGGCGCTGTGGCGTCTCGTGCAGATATCCGACCGTGCCCAACTGGGCAGGGCAGACGATGCCGGCGCGCAGCCAACCGGCCCGATACACCGTGAGGTCGCATTCCCAGATCACCAGGTCCGGCGCCAGCTCGTGGAGCCTGCGACTGTTCTGCGGGCGGAAGGCGCCCTCCTTGGTGGCACACACCGCCGGAATTTCGGCGAAGATGCGTGCGCTCTCGGCTGCGGTGAGCACATAGCCCGACGAAGGCGAGTTGAACATGCCCAGCGCGATATCGGTGCGATCGGCCACGTAGTGGAAGAAGCGAAGAACCCCCTCCCCACCGTGCGCCTCCATCATCGGGGTCTGGAGATAGGCGATATCGGCGCCTACCGCCTGCGCGTGCAGGGTCAGCTCGACGCAGTCCTTGGGCGACATGGCGGCGGTACAGGCCTGCACAACGAGATCTGGATTGATTGCGCGTCCTTCTTCGATCGCTATCTCTAGCAAGCGCTTTCGCTCGGGGAGAGTCAACGACCAGAACTCGGCTACCCCGCTGGTGCACCACAGCATTGGATGACCAAGGTCAGATACGCAGTGGCGCACCAGAGTTCGGTAGGCCGCCCAATCGATATCCTCGCCGTCGGGACCGCTGAACGGCGTGTAGAGCGAGTCTCCGATACCGCGCAGACTGCTCTGCGCCCAGGTGCGGGCGTCCCGTGCGTTGGCCACTGGGCCTCCTTGGATTCAGGTGAAGTCGGAGCCACCATCGACGTTGACGTTCGCGCCGGTCATATACGAATTGCGCCGAGATGCCAGAAAAGCCACCACGGGACCGATCTCCTCTGGCAGACCGGCGCGAGGCAGGTGGGCCGGATGCCCGTAGTGCTCGGCGATGGCCGCCATCAACGCATAGGGATCATCACCGTCGACCCCGACGGTCGACGCCCAGTTGATCAGCCCGGCCGAAGCGACACTGCCCGGGGAGACGACGTTGACCAGGATCTCGTCCTTGGCCAGCAGTAGTGACAGGTTCTTGGACACGCTGGTCAGCATGGATTTCGCCGCGGTGTAGGCGGGCAGGACGACGCTCTGACGTTGCGTCGACGTAGCCGAGAAGTTCACGATGCGCGCCCACCCCCCTGAATGGACCGCCTTCCGCAGCAGTGGCAGCGCCGACCGGACACAGCGCACCATCGACATCGCTCCGTCGTCGACGGCCTCGAACCACTGGTCATCGGTGAGCACCTCGAAACTGCCCTGGACGCTCGGGCCGACGGAGTTGATCAGGATGTTGAGCTCGCCATCCCAGCGCCGCCCGACCTCCTCGAAGGCATGCTCGACGGACGCGCCGTCGCCCGCGTCGGCGACGATCCCGACCGCATCAGGGCTGCCGCGGCCGAGCAAGTCGGCCACCGCCTCGTCGAGACCATCGCGCGACCGTGCCAGGACAGCCACGCGAGCCCCGTCATCAGCCAGGCACCTCGCTGCCGCCAGCCCCATCCCGCGACTGCCACCGACCACCACTGCCGTCGCGTCCCTGAGTCCCAGATCCATGGTGGTTCGGTTATATCACCGCTGGAAATCTCCGCCGCGGTTAATACCAAACTACTTACTATAAGAGCTACAGTAGGAGCGCAAGAACCAGGGTGAACATCGTTCTTGTGCTGTGTCGCTCATCTCAGCCGGCCGCGCAAGGTCCGGCCGACGGGATGGCTACCGGTAAGGTTGACGGGGCTGTTGAGTGGCGACACGCACTCGTGGACTCGTTCGCCCGCCGATAGCCGGTAAATTTTGACCGATCGCCCCAGAACGCGGCGAGCCTGCACAAGCGGGATGAATGTCGATGGAGGTGCCCTGGTGGCAAAGCAGGCGACCGCCGATAAGCGGCAACGACGCGAGCGCGGCTCCATCAACCCCGATGACATCATCAAGGGCGCCTTCGAACTCGCCGAGCAGGTCGGTATCGACAACCTGAGTATGCCTTTGCTTGGCCGTCACCTCGGGGTCGGCGTGACGAGCATCTACTGGTACTTCCGCAAGAAGGACGACCTGCTCAACGCGATGACGGATCGGGCACTGCGCACCTACGTATTCGCCACGCCATATATCGAGGCCGACGATTGGCGCGAGACGCTGCGCAATTACGCGTGGACGATGCGAAAGACGTTCATGGGCAATCCGATCCTGTGCGACCTGATCTTGATCCGCTCGGCGCTGAGTCCTAGGGCCGCCCAACTCGGCGTCCTGGAAGTGGAGAAGGCGATCGCCAGCCTGGTCGAGGCGGGCCTGTCTGCCGAGGATGCCTTCGAAACATATTCCGCGGTCTCGGTGCACGTCCGTGGTTCGGTTGTGCTGCAGCGACTCTACGAGAAGAACCTCGCCATCGGAGATGGAGCGGGGGCCCAGCTCGACGACCGGATGGCCATCGACCCCGACAGCACACCGCTGTTGGCCAAGGCCACCGCGGACGGCCTGCACCGGATCGCCACCACCGATGACTCCAACTTCGAGTACGCGCTGAACTGCCTGCTCGACCATGCCGAAGGGCTGATCAACGGCACCCGCGCCGGCACCAAGAAGCCCAAGACCGCCAAGCCCGCCACCCGCCAACGCAAGGCGGCCGCAGCCAGCTAGTTTGGCCGTCGAACCCCGCCGAACGTAACGGGGTGGCGGTACATCGCGTGTCCGACCGCCGTGTGGTTACAGTCGGCGGTTTCCGGGGTCCAGACGTCAGAAGCCCTCAGGCTCCGGCACGTGAAAGTGTTCGTCGCGCAACCGGAATGCTTCTTTGGTGCCATGCTGAGCTCTGGTCTTGACGAAGTTGAATTCACCCGGGGAGAACTGCAGGTTCGTGCCGTAGGCGTGGAACAGGTAGCTCGCCACCTCTTCGCCCTGATAGGCCTGACTCTGCTCGACCATCCGGAACGCTTCCTTGGCGATCACCACGCCGTCGGCGGGCATCTTCGCTACCTTCTCCGCCCAGTACCGGGCTCTTGCGGTGACCGCCGCGGCACTGCATGTCTCGGTGAAAATGCCGAGGTGCTCGAAAGCGCCCGCCTCGATGATGTCGCCCGTCAGTAACAACCGTCTGGACTGCACCGGGCCCAGTCGGTGGAAGAACATATGCAGACTGCCCAGAGCCGGGCCGAGGAATCTGGTGGCGGGCATGCCGATTCGGGTGTCGCGGGCGATCACCGAGATATCCATCATCAAGGCCATCTCGAATCCGCCGCCGAGTGCGTATCCGCTGATCTCACCCACCGTCACCTTCGGGAATCCCATCAGATTGTGATAGAAGCCAAATGACTTGCGGTCCACGGTAAGACGCCTTCGTTGGCTGGGGCGTGACTTGGGCGGCGGCGCGTCCGACTGCGAGTGCTTGTCGCCGTACCAGCCGTAGGCGTTGTTCATATCCGCCCCGGTGCTGAACACGCCGTCGGTGCCGCGCAGCAGCACCACTGTCAGGTCGTCATCCTCGGCGACGATATCCAGGCAGCGCGCCACGCTGTCACGCATACTCGCGTCATAGGAGTTGCGTTGGGTGGGGTTGTTGAGGGTGATGGTGGCGATGCGGTGCTGCGCATCGACCTCGAAGAGAACGCGATCATCGGTGCTGTCCGAGACGGTCATCGTCCAGATTCCTTCCTGTAGTGCCGAAGGTCAGATCGGCGTGGGAAATGAGCTTCGCCTCGATGGGCTTATCCGCCCCATTGGCAAGGGCGTTGGTGCCTGACGCCGAACTGACCGAACTGACCGAACAGGCTCTCCTGCGAGGGCAGGATGTCGTCGCGCAGCCGCGATGCCACGATCTCGGCGACCCGTGGTTGCCGGATCCGGTTCACATGTGGCCTTTCCTTGCTAACTTGTACAGGATAGTAATTGAATCGCCTACTGTATGGGTAACCGTATGGTTTAGGAAAGGTCCGGAGCAGCGATGAGTGACAGCGAAGTTACCCATCCGGACCCCCACGGCTCCCACCCCCCGCCCGACGACTCCCACGGTGCGGTGACCGCGGAACGCGACGCTGCTATCCTGCGGATCACCCTGGACCGCCCGGCGCGGCGCAATTCGTTGGACCGCAGCATGATCGACGCGCTGGTCGCCATCCTCACCGATGCCGCCGGCGATGACGCCCTGCGCGCCATCGCCATCAGTGGCGCGGGTGAGGATTTCTGTACCGGCGTCGACTGGGTGGCCACCAACAGCTCCGGTCAACGACCTCGGACCGGTGATCTCGTGCGCCGCATCCCGACCACCGCGAACCGTGCCATCGAGCTGATCGCCTCGATCCACCTGCCTGTGGTCTGCACCGTGCGCGGCTGGGCCGTCGGCTTCGGCGCCAACCTGGCGCTGGCGGCGGATTTCACGGTGGCCGAATCCAGTGCCACGCTGTGGGAGCCGTTCGTGAATCGGGGGTTCAGCCCAGACTCGGGATCTACCTGGCTCCTGCCCCGGCTGGCCGGGCTGGCCAGAGCCAAGCGGATGCTGTTGCTCGGTGAGAAAGTCAGTGGCGCCGACGCTGCCGACTGGGGGTTGATCCACAGCGCCGAGGCACCCGATGAGCTGGACGCCACAGCGGAGGACCTGCTGACCCGGCTGGCTGCCGGACCGACCGTCGCCATCGGGATGGCCAAACAGGCGCTCGCGTACGGCCAGCATGCCACCCTGGGCCAATCGATGACGCAGGAACTCTACAACCTCGAACTTTCTTGTCGCACTGCAGACTTCAAAGAGGGCCTGGCGGCGTTTCGCGAACGACGCGAACCGGACTTCCAAGGCCGCTGAGCTCGTGGCCTATTCCGCAAAGCCCAGTCCTGCGCAATCGAAGGGATCCAGATGTCCGCACCATCGGCGGGACCGTTCAGCACGATCACATACGAGACGAACGGTCATACGGCCACCATCACGTTGAATCGGCCCGAGGCGCTCAACGCACTGAGCCCGTTCATGATCACCGAACTGCGGGCCGCGTACGCGCAGGTGGAAGTCGACGACAATATCTGGCTGATGATCGTCACTGCGGCGGGACGGGCATTCTGCACGGGCGCGGATGTCAGCGAGATACCCACCGATGGAAAGGTTCTCAACGAGAAGCCCTACCTGTCGACCTACGAGCAGTGGGAGGCTCCGCAGGAAGGTACGCCGCCGTTTCGGCAGATGGCGAAACCGGTACTGGTCGCGGTGAACGGGATCTGTTGCGGGGCCGGGCTCGACTGGGTCACTACCGGCGATATTGTCATCGCCTCGGATAAGTCGACGTTCTTCGATCCGCACGTCAGCATCGGTCTGGTGGCCGGGCGCGAGATGGTGCGCCTGGCCCGCGCACTGCCCCGCTCGGTGGCGCTGCGGATGGCATTGATGGGCAAACACGAACGAATGAGTGCGGATCGCGCCTATGAGCTGGGCCTGATCACCGAGATCGTCGAACACGATCGACTGCTCGAACGTGCACATGAGATCGCCGATATCGTCAATTCCAATGCGCCCCTGGCAGTTCGGGGCACCCGATTGGCGATTCACAAGACGTTGGACTTACCCTTGCATGAGGGTGAAATCCTGGCCGAGACCTTCCGCGAACGGGTCGTTCGCACCCAGGACGCCCTGGAAGGCCCGCTGGCGTTCACCGAGAAGCGCGCCCCCGTTTGGCAGTGCCGATGAGCACCCAGGCGGCGCAACCGTTCGAGACGGTAACGCTGGAATTCGACCGCACCGACCACGTCGCGACCATCACGCTGAACCGGCCGGACCGGCTGAACACGTTCAACCGCACCATGTGCGAGGAGATGCAGGCGGTCTGGCGGATCGTCAAACTCGACGAGGGCACCAACGCCGTGGTGCTTCGGGCTGCGGGAACCAGAGCGTTCAGCGCGGGCCTGGATATGAAGTCCGATTACGGACAGCCGGACAATGTCTGGAACCACGAAGACCCCGGTGAGCTGCTGAGCCCAAAGTGGCAGAAGATGTGGAAGCCCGTGGTGTGTGCCGTCCAGGGCATGTGCACGGCCGGGGCGCTGTACTTCGTCAACGAGGCCGATGTCGTCATCTGCTCGCAGGGTGCCACCTTCTTCGACTCGCATGTGACAGCGGGCCTGGTGTCGGCGCTGGAGCCGATCGGCCTGATGCGTCGAATCGGCCTCGGCGACACCCTGCGCATGGCGTTGCTGGGCAACGATGAGCGGGTCAGCGCCGAGACCGCGCTGCGGATCGGCCTGGTGACGGAAGTGGTTAGCGAAGAGGAACTCTGGGCTCGTGCCAACGAGATCGCAGCCACGATCGCGGCCAAACCACCCTCAGCCACCCAGGGCACCGTCAAGGCCATCTGGGAGTCCCTGGATAAACCGTACCGGGCGGCCCTCGACCAGGGTCTCATCTATACGCGGCTCGGCAACCCGCTGGGCAAGGCCGAACTTGCGGCCCAGCCGAACATCGCCAAGGGTGCACCGCGGATCCGTTGATGACACATCCGCTATCCCGAAGAATCGCCGACGTCCTCGATTTGGATCCGGCGGCACAGGCAATCCAGTACGACGGCCTCTGGCTGCGCTGGGGGCAGCTCGGCGACTACGCCCGTCAGATCGCCGTGCTGGCAACTCAATACACCGAGAATCGGCATCCCCACGTCGGCATTTTGCTGCGTAATCAGCCCGTGCACGTCGCCGCTGTGCTGGGGGTGCTACTCAGCGGTGGCACGGTGGTCGTGATCAATCCATCCCGCGGTGACGATCGGACCAGAGCTGATATCAGGGCGCTCGACCTGCCGCTCGTCATCGGGCTGGCCGACGATATCGCCCGCCTGGTGCAGCCGGCACCAGGCACGACGGTGGTCACGATCGCCGATCTCGATGCGGTTCCCACGATCACCGTCGGGACGGCGCAAGCCGATCCCGGCCGACCTGGTGTCGCGGTCTGGATGCTGACCAGTGGTACCACCGGGCCGCCTAAGCGGGTCGACCTCACCTACGACATGCTGGCCCGTAGCGTGATGGGGGCCGCACCCGAAAAGTCAAAGACACCAACCGAACTCCGGCGCGGTGTAGCCATCGTCAACTCTCCGCTGGTCCATGTCGGCGGCGTTTTCCGGGTGCTGTTGTGCATCGCCGAGGCGCGGCCGTTCGTGTTATTGCCCAGATTCGATCTGGATCTGTGGGCACAGGCCATCCGCGAGCACCAACCGCGTGCTGTCTCGCTGGTGCCGACCGCGCTGCGGATGGTCTTGCATTCGGAACTGACGCGGGCAGACCTGGCCAGCGTGCGGGCCGTCACCTCCGGTACCGCACCGCTATCGGCCGATGACGCCGATGCTTTCACCGAGAAGTTCGGCATCCCGGTGCTCACCTCCTATGCCGCCACCGAATTCGGTGGTGGGGTGGCGAGCTGGACGCTGGCCGACCATCAGCGCTACTGGGCTGATAAGCGCGGCAGTGTCGGACGGGCCAACCCAGGTGCACACCTGCGGGTGGTCGATGACAACGGAGACCCCGCGCCGCCAGGTGAGCAGGGTCTGCTCGAGGTGAGACCCGCTCAGCTCGGCGCCGACGCGGACTGGATACACACCACCGATCTGGCCAGGATCGACGGCGACGGATTTCTGTGGATCCTCGGTCGGGCCGACCAGGCCATCATCCGCGGTGGCTTCAAGGTGATGCCCGATGACGTCCGGGCCGCACTGGAGAGCCATCCGGCGGTACGCGGCGCCTCGGTGGTCGGCCAACCCGACCACCGCCTTGGTGAAACTCCGGTGGCACTGCTCGAATTACGCGAGGGCGCCCAGGTGGCAGATGGCGAATTGGTCGAGTTCCTCCAGACGCGGCTGGCCCGTTATGAGATACCCACCGATTTTGTGATCGTCGACGACATACCGCGGACCCCCTCCGGTAAGCCCGACCTCGGGGCGGTTCGAAGGTATTTCGGGCATGGCCGCTGATCCCTTGACCGTCGGCGGCGTGCTCCGCGACCAGCGGCGCCGCGGCACCAAGCCGTTGCTCGTCTGCGATGACGTGCGAATCAGCTACGTCGATGCCGAGCACCGCTCGGCCCGACTTGCCCGGCGGCTGATCGGCTTGGGCGCCGGGAAGGGCACCCACGTCGGGTTGCTGTACCCAAACGGCGTCGAGTTTGTTGTCGCCATGCTGGCCGCCGCGCGTATCGGCGCCGTCGTGGTGCCCTTCTCCACCTTCCTGACCACCTCGGAGTTGCGTGACCAACTGGTCAGCGCTGATATCGCGATCATGCTGACCGCCGCGTCGTACCGTTCGCACGACTACATCAGCCGCCTGGACGAGGCCGTCGGTGGCGTCGACTTTGCCTCCGCGGAGCCACTTTTCCATAGTTTGGTACCGGCCTTGCGGCATATTGTCGTCGGCACCGAGCCGCCGGCGGTCCTCATCGGAACTGTGGGCGACCACGTCCAGACCGGGCTCGAAGTCGATGTCAGCGCGGCCGATCCGTTGGCCATCATCTACACCTCCGGTTCGACCGGACCACCCAAAGGGGCGGTGCACACCCACGGTGCCCTGCTGGGCCACCAGCGCAATCTCAACGAGATCCGCGGGCTGACAGAATCGGAAACGCTGTTCAGCAACTCCCCGTTCTTCTGGATCGGTGGATTCGCCTTCGGGTTGCTCGCCACAGTGCTTGCCGGCGCGACGCTGGTCTGCTCCAACGCGACCGACCCCGGTGACACTCTCGACCTGATCGATGCCGAGCAACCCACCATGACGAACGGATTCGTCTCCGCCATAACACATCTGACCCGGCACCCGAGTTTTGCCACACGTCAGTTCACGGCGACCCGTGGCAATCTGTATCCGATCATGGCGCCGGGGTGTCGACCCCACGACCCCATGCTTCGGCACAATATGCTCGGGATGACCGAGGCCGGCGGTGTGCTGCTGCTCTCCGGCGACGAAACCGACCAACCCGAGCATCGGCGCGGATCCTATGGCCGGTTGGCGCCGGGATTCGAAGCGACGATCATCAACGTCGAAGTCGGCGAGAGTGGCGAAATCGGCGAGCTGTGCATTCGCGGCCGCTATCTCATGCAGGGGTATTACGGTCGCAGCCGCGAGGAGTGTTTCGATGCTGATGGCTGGTTTCACACCGGTGACCTGGTGCGCACCGACGACGACGGCTTCTACTACTTCGTCGCCAGGGCCGGGTCGATGATCAAAACCGCAGGTGCCAATGTCACCCCCGCCGAGGTGGAGCGGACCCTGCTGTTAGCGTGCGCCGGTATCACCGGCGAGGTCTCGGTTCATGTTCTGGGACTGCCTGATTCGCAACGCGGCCAGGTGGTCGCCGCGCTGATCGCTCTGGAGGACCCCAGCGAGTTCGACGAGAGCGCCGTCCGCCGCGCGCTGCGCACGCAACTGTCCGCGTTCAAAGTGCCAAGGGTGTTCGTGACGTGTCAACGTGCCGATATCCCGCTGCTGTCCAGCGGGAAGGTCGATATGCCCAGTCTGGCAAGACTGTTCGATGTCTGAGACCGTCGACGCCGTCCTTCGACGGCACGCGGGAGCGACCCCGGAGAAGTCGATGGTGATCGACCCGGACGATCGACTCAGCTATCGCGAACTGGATCAGAGCACCCGCGCGCTGGCTGCCAGACTGATCGCCGCCGGCATCACCAAGGGCACCCGTGTCGGGCTCGTCATGCCCAATGGCACGCGCTGGGTTCAGATTGCGTTGGCCGTGACCAGGATCGGCGCCATCCTTGTCCCACTGAGCACTCTGCTCCGCCCGCCCGAGCTCGTCGCGCAACTGCAGACCGCCTCGGTGCAGTATCTGATCGCGGTAGAGGAGTTTCGCGGCCACCGCTACCTCCAGGAACTGGCCCAGAAAGTACGCGGTGCGCCGTCGCTTCTTCCTGCGTTGCGACAGGTGTTGTCCGCCAACCACTTACCCGACGATCCCGGCCCCCTACCGCTCGTTGATGCACTGGCCGCCACGGTGCGGCCCGCTGATTCGCTGGCAATCGTCTTCACCTCAGGTAGCCGGGGTACCCCGAAAGGGGTCATACACAGCCACGGGAATGCCCTGGCTGCCGTGGCTGCCGGTCTTTCGGCCCGATGCATCACCGCGGACACCCGGCTGTATCTGCCGATGCCCTTCTTCTGGGTAGGCGGATTGAGCGCCGGAATACTGACCGCACTGGTGGCCGGTGCGACGCTGGTCACCGAGCCTTGGCCGGAGCCAGCGGAGACGCTGCGGCTGCTCGCACGTGAACGGGTCACCCTGTTCCGTGGCTGGCCCAATCAAGCTGAAATTATTGCGCGCCAAGCTATTACCGCGGGGGCCGACTTGTCGGCCCTTCGGCCCGGCAGCCTGGAGGCATTGCTGCCCCCGCAGGTGCGCGCACCCGCCGGTGCCAGGGCGAATCTCTTCGGAATGACCGAATCGTTCGGTCCTTACTGTGGATATCCGGCCGATACCGATATGCCCGCCGAGTCGTGGGGTAGTTGCGGTAAACCGTTCCCCGGTATGGACGTTCGCATCGTCGACGTCGATGCCGGCGCAGTGGTCGCGACCGGCACACCGGGCATGATCCAGATCCGCGGCCGCCACGTCATGCGCGGTCTCTGTGGGCGTTCGCGCGAAGAGGTGTTCACCGCCGACGGTTTCTACTCCACCGGTGATCTCGGCCATCTCAACGCATCCGGCTTCCTGTTCTACCAGGGTCGATCAGACGATATGTTCAAGGTGAACGGGGCCACGGTCTATCCCGCCGAGGTTGAACAGGCGCTGCGCGGCGTCAGCGGGGTGCGCGATGTGTGGGCCACCAATATCCCTGGCCCCGAGGGTGATCAGGTGGGCGCGGCCGTGGCCTGCGATACCGCAACCGTCACCGTTGCCGCGCTGCGCACTGCGGCCAAGAAGCGACTGAGCTCCTTCAAGGTGCCCACTGTCTGGCGGCTGCTCGACGATGACAGTGCCATTCCGCGTGGGTCGACAGGCAAGGTCGATGTGCCGCGGTTACGTGCCCTATTGGCAGAAGCATCTCCCCCACCGACGAATGGAGACCGACGATGAAGACCAAAGGCGCCCTGGTCTGGGATGCGGACCAGCCGTGGTCGATCGAGGAGATCGAGATCGGCGACCCACGCAAAGGTGAGGTCAAGGTGCAGTTGGAAGCGGCCGGGCTGTGCCATTCCGACCACCACCTGCTGACCGGTGATATCCCGACCGCGGCCTACCCCATCCTCGGCGGGCACGAGGGTGCCGGGATCGTCACCGAGGTGGGCGACGGCGTCGAAGGACTCACGGTGGGGGACCACGTGGTGATGTCGTTCATCCCGGCCTGCGGCTCATGTCCGGCGTGTCAGGCCGGCATGCGCAACCTGTGCGATCTCGGGATGGGTCTGCTATCCGGCGCCTCGGTATCCGACGGTTCGTTCCGGGTGCAGGCCAAGGGACAAAACGTCATTCCCATGTCGCTGGTCGGCACGTTCTCCCCCTATGTGGTGGTGCATCAGACATCGGTGGTGAAGATCGATCCGGCCATCCCCTTCGCGGTGGCCTGCCTGGTGGGCTGCGGGGTCACCACTGGCTACGGATCCTCGGTCCGCAGCGCCAAAGTGGGACCTGGTGACGATGTCGTCATCGTCGGTGTCGGCGGTGTCGGCAACGCCGCACTACAGGGGGCAAAGATCGCCGGCGCCAGAAGGATTTTCGCGATCGACCCGGTGGAGTGGAAACGCGATCAGGCCCTGAAGTTCGGCGCCACCCACGCGTATCCGGATGTGGCCACCGCGCTGACCGGTATCGCGACGGTGACCGAGGGACGGATGTGTAAGAAGGTGATCGTCACCGTCGGCAGAACCGAGGGACGCGACGTCGAATCCTGGATGTCGTTGACCGCCAAAGGGGGTACCTGCGTACTGACGGCGATGGGTGCCGTCCTGGCCACTGATGTCACACTGAATCTCGCTGGGTTGACGCTGCTGCAGAAGAGCCTGCAGGGCAGCATCTTCGGAGGGGGGAACCCCCAGTTCGACATCCCCGAACTCCTGACGCTGTACACGCTCGGCCAGCTCAACCTCGACGATATGGTCACCCGCGAGTACCGGCTCGAAGAGATCAATGACGGCTACCGCGACATGCTCGAGGGCCGCAATATCCGCGGAGTCATCCGCTATACCGATGCCGATCGCTGACCAGACGGCGGGCGCCGACGTCCGCATTGCCATCATCGGTGCCGGTTTCGGCGGTCTCGGCGTGGCACTTAAATTGCAGCGGGCGGGATTTGAGAATTTCACGGTGTACGAGCAGGCGCCCGACGTCGGCGGCACCTGGTGGCAGAATACTTATCCCGGCGTGGCCTGCGATGCGCCATCGCATATCTACAGCTTCTCCTTCGCGCAGAACGTGGACTGGTCGAGGCGGTTCGCACCGGGGGCTGAGATACAGGCCTACCTGCGGCGGTGTGTCGACGGGGCCGGCATCGCCGGGAAGATCGTGACCGGCGCACAGGTCGTCAGCGCCAGCTGGTCCGGCACGGACTGGCAGATCGAACTGGCCGATGGCCGTCGTGCACACGCTGAGGTCCTGGTTCCCGCCGTCGGTCAGCTGACCGTCCCCGCCGCGCCAGACCTGCCTGGGCTGAACAGTTTTCGCGGTCCCGCGTTCCACACCGGTAGCTGGCGACATGACGTCGACCTGACCGGCAAACGGGTCGCTGTCATCGGTACCGGCGCCAGTGCCATTCAAGTGATCCCGGCCATCGCACCCGAGGCCGCTCACGTCACCGTGTTCCAGCGCACCGCGCCCTACGTGTTCAGCAAGGCTGACACCATCTACTCCCAGCGGTTGCACCGTCGGTACCACGCACTGCCAATCCTGAAATCGGCTAGCAGGCTGGCCATCTGGACCTATTTCGAATTCGTGACGGCGATGTTCACCAGGTGGCCGGCGGTGCTCGACCTACTGGGCCGGCTCCATCGCAGAGTATTGCGGACCCAGGTTGCCGATCCCGTCCTGCGTGACGAACTCCAACCCGATCTGCGCATTGGATGTAAACGGATCCTGATTTCCGACGACTACTACGACACCCTTGGGCGTCCCGATGTAACGGTGGAGACCGCGGCGATCGACCAAATCACCGAAACCGGTATCGTCACCGCAGCCGGGACCCACACCGCCGATGTGATCGTATTCGGCACTGGTTTCACCACAACACCTTTCGTGTCGAGTATCGCGATCTATGGCCGTGGTGGCGTCAGCCTGTCCGAGACCTGGGCGCAGCGGGCCAATGCCTTCCTGGGAATATCCGTTCCGCGGTTTCCCAACATGTTCCTGGTGTACGGACCCAACACCAATCTGGGCTCGGGGTCGATCATCTACATGCTCGAATCGCAGGCCGACCATATCATCGCCGCCGTGCGGACCATCTCAGCGCGGGCCGGCACAGTGTTGGAGATCAGCGACAGGGCCAGCATCCGATTTCAGGGTGCCATCGCCGCGCGACAGATTCGTACGGTATGGCAGGGCTGTCGCAGCTGGTACCTCGATGACCGTGGTCACGATACGCACAACTGGCCATGGCTGATGAGCACCTACCGGCGGCGCACCCGGAGGATACGCACGCAGGACTACACGATCAGATGATCGAGCGCTCCCGCAAGCCTGCGATCTGTTCTCCTGCATAACCGATTTCGCGCAGGACATCGTCGGCATGTTCGCCCAATAGCGGAGCGCGGTGGCGGATGGTGCCAGGCGTCGCCGACATCCGGAACGGTGTTTCGATGATCGGCACGTCACGGGCTGCGCCCGGGAACGGTACCCGGTGCAGATAACCCATCGCCTGGATATGCGGATCGTCGAGGACATCCTGCGTGGAATGCATTGGTGCGGCGGGCAATTTCGCAACCTGCAGCAGGTCGAGGATCTCGGCTTTGGTCCTCTCGGCACACCAGTGGGCCATGATGTCGTTGAGGGTGTCGCCGTTCTCCCAGCGCAGATCATCGTCGGCGAACCGCGGATCATCGAATAGTTCTTCGCGTCCGACCAGTCGGCACCACCGCTTGAACATCGGCTGACCGGCGATCTGCAGCAGCACCCACCCGTCGTCCTTGGCGCGGTAGAGATCACATGGCGCGACCGACGTGCCGCGATTTCCCATCCGGGGTTTGTCCACGCCGAGCAGGTCGCGTTCGATCACAAACGCGTTCGACAACATCAACGCGGTCGGTAGCAGCGCCCCCTCCACATGCTGCCCGACTCCCGTGCGGTCGCGGTGATACAGAGCCATCATCACGCCGATCGTCAGGGTCAGTGCCGTGCCGAAGTCCGCGTAGGGCACCACAGTTCGGATCGGCTGCTCGGGCAGGCCTTGCCGGTAGGTGGCCCCGGACAGCACCTGGCCGGCACCGTCGAAACCGATCCGGTCGCTGTACGGTCCGCCCTCACCGAACGCCGTGGCACTGGCCAGGATGATGTCCGGCTTGATCCCGCGTAGCGTCTCGTAGTCCAGGCCGCTGGCACGCATACCCGCAGCAGGCATGTTGGCGACGACGATATCGGCCTGCGACACCAGCCTGCGGGTGATCTCCGCACCTTCGGGCGTGGTGGAGTCCAGTGTCAGCGACCGCTTGTTGCGATTGCATTGCAGGAAGGTGCCACCCTCGCCGCTTTCGGTGACCGCCTGCACCCATCTGTCTTCGCCGCCTTCGCGTTTCTCCACGCGCAGCACATCGGCACCCATATCGGCCAGGATCGCGCTGCACCAGGGCGCGGCGATGAAGCGACCGTAGTCGAGCACCCTGATGCCCTCCAGGACGCCAGCCCCCAGAACGCCAGTGCGCTCACCCGGATCGTGAGCCGCACCAGCGTCCACCATGACATCCCGCCTTCGCCGCCGAACTTACTGTCGTCATTACTGTACGGACGTCAGCTCGGCGAAGGGACTAGACGTCCACTGTGCGAGTTGTCCTCAGATCGTCGATGCGGGCGGTCGCTGACACCGGCTGGAACTCTAGTACCGGCGCGGGGGCAGCCTGACCGATCACAACGCCACTCGTTGGCCCAGCCGATGTGGCCAATGGGACCGTTTCGCCCAGGTCACCGTAGATGCCTTGGCAACCAACGCCTTCGCACTTGCCGGTGGACGGGTCGATCCGCCCCGCGAAGATGTCGTTGGTCCAGCCTGCGATGAGGGTCTGCGCGGCAGCTTGATTCTGCGGTGTCGGGAAGCCCTGATAGATATGCGATGCGAGCTGGATGATCAAGGTGCCGCCCTGCATGGCGTCCAGATGCTTGCCGTCGGTGAGCACCATGCCGTTGAAGTTGCCCGGCCGGTCTTCGTTCAGGGCGACGTCCACCTTGCTGATCGCAGCCTTGGGTGCGCCCAGTTCCAGCACCGGAATGTAGGTGTCGAGGCCGTGCAACTTGTCCAGCGCGTTGGGCAGGGTGTCTCCCGGAGGCGCCGCATCGAGCAGAATGACGCCGGCCAGATGATTCTCGGCACCGCTTGCGATGATCGCATCCGCGTAATAGCCGGCAGCACCGGAGACCACCCCGCCGCCGAGCGAATGTCCGACCAGGACGAACTGATCCGGCAGGGCAACACCGGCGCCGTACTGGCGACCGTAGCCCGCCGCCAACGCGCTGGCAGTCAGCGCATCGCGATCGCCGAGGAACAAGTTGGCTGTCGCGCGGTACACCTGGTCATCACCGAGCCAGAAACCACCCTCGACGTATCGGTTCGACGACAGGGTCGGCACGACGACGACGCTGTTGGTGCTCTCCGCCAGGAACGCTGCGGTCCAGCTGTACATCGCACTCACCCCGAGGAAACCGTGCTGCAGCAGGATGATTCGCTGCGGCGGTTCGTCGGTGTCCGGGTAGTACCAGTCGGCCGGTACGGTGTGTCCTTCCGCGAGCTCCAAGGTGGAACTGCGCACGGTGACCTTGCTGCCGGGCGGGACCACAGGCGGCCCTGAGGCGATCGTCACGACCACCCCGACGAAGTCGTAGACGATCGACTGGACCAGGTCGGGCAGCGACCCGAGCAGATCGTTGAGTGAAGCTCCGGCCGGCGCGGCCGGCACCTCTGCCGCGGTGGCCGTGATCGCCGAGGCTGCCGAGCTGAGCACCGCTGTTGCCAGGCGCGGTTCAGAAGCCTTACTGGACGGGCTGACCTGTGCGACCGCGGGTGACGTCGCGGGTTGGGCGTCGGTGACCTCTTTCGCCGGCGTGGTGTCAGCCGGTTCCGCGGTCTCGCTGGGATCAGGCGAGCTCACCGTGGTGGCGGGGGTTCCCACCGCCGGTTTCGGCGCCGCCTGCACCTTGTCGGTTTTGGTGGCTTTGCTGGTCTTGTTGGCACCAGATGAATCGCCAGAGCGGCTGTTGGATCGCCGCGGGCCCGGTGAGTCACTCTTGTCCGACGAACTCGCGCTTGCCCCGGCCTTAGAGGTGTCCGCCCCCGTATCGGCGCTCGCAGTTTCCGCTCCAGCAATCATCGCGGCAGATACTCCCGCCGCAACCGCTCCTGCACCCATCCACACCGATAAACGCGCCACGCGTACTCCCAAGCTCTGTTTCGTTGACAAGTGTCAAGTTAGAGCATTCACAGGAAGGAGTGGACAGTTTTGGCAAACTGCCGTCAATAACGCGCACTCAGATCGACCCACCCCCGTCGCGCGAGCAGACGCAAACACCCCCGAAAATGGGCTCAAAGCTGGGCGTTTGTGTCTGCTCGCCAGAAAAGGGCGAGGCTCAGATTCGGTAGTCGGCGAGCAGTCTCTTGCTGATGATGTTCTTTTGGATCTCGCTGGTGCCTTCACCGATGAGCAGGAACGGCGCATCCCGCATCAACCGTTCGATCTCGTATTCCTTGGAGTAGCCGTATCCGCCGTGGATGCGAAAACTCTGCTGGGTGACCTCCGCGCAGGCCTCGCTGGCGAAGTATTTCGCCATCCCCGCGGCGACGTCGTTGCGCTCACCGGAGTCCTTCAACCGGGCGGCGTTGACCATCATCAGATGTGCCGCCTCGACCTTGGTGGCCATCTCGGCGAGCTGGAACGCGATGGCCTGGTGTTCGGCGATCGGCTTGCCGAAGGTGTGTCGTTGCTGGGCGTATCGGGCGGCCAGTTCGAAGGCCCTGATACCCACGCCGCAGGCCCGCGCCGAGACGTTGACACGGCCGACCTCGACGCCGTCCATCATCTGGTAGAAACCCTGACCGGGCTTCCCCCCCAGGACGTCACCCGCTGCGGCCTGGTAACCGTCGAAGATCAGCTCGGTGGTGTCGATACCCTTGTAACCCAGCTTGTCCAACTTGCCCGGAATGACCAGTCCGGCAACGACTTCCCCGAAACCTGAGGGCTTCTCGACGAGGAACGCAGTCAGGTTGCGGTGCGGCTTGTCTGCTCCCTCATCGGTTTTCACCAGGGCGGCCACCAGGGTCGAACTGCCACCGTTGGTCAGCCACATCTTCTGCCCGGTGATGGTGTAGCCGCCATCGGCGTTGCGCACACCGCGCGTGCGGATGGCAGCCACGTCGGACCCGAGCTCGGGTTCAGACATGGAAAACGCACCACGGGTCTCGCCGGTGGCCATCTTCGGCAGGTAGTACTGCTTCTGCGCGTCGGTGCCGTGCTGGCGGATCATGTACGCGACGATGAAGTGGGTGTTGATCACCCCGGAGACGCTCATCCAGCCGCGCGCAAGTTCCTCCACACACAGGGCGTAGGTCAACAACGACTCGCCGAGGCCGCCATACTCTTCGGGGATCATCAACCCGAACAGACCCATCTCTTTCATCGCATCGACGATGGCTTGGGGATAGGTGTCGGAGTGTTCCAACTCCTGGGCGTGCGGAATGACTTCCTTGTCGACGAATTGCCTTACCGTCGAGAGGATTTCGGCCTGAATCTCCGAAAGACCCAGTGTCTGCGCCAGTCTGGTCATCTACCCACCCGCTCGAATATCGCGGCCAGGCCCTGGCCGCCACCGATGCACATCGTCTCCAGACCGTAGCGGCCGCCGCGGCGGTTCAATTCGCGCGCCAAAGTGGCGAGCATCCGGCCCCCAGTCGCACCGACAGGATGCCCCAGTGAGATACCTGAGCCGTGCACGTTGGTCCGCTCCCGGTCGGCCGCGGTGAAATTCCACTCTCGCATCACCGCAAGAGCCTGTGCGGCAAAGGCTTCGTTGAGTTCGATCAGATCGATATCGCTCAATGCCAGGCCGGCTTTGGCCAGCGCTATGTCGGTCGCGGGTACCGGTCCGATCCCCATGATGTTGGGTGCCACCCCGGCCACCCCCCAGGACACCAGCCGCACCAGCGGTGTCAGACCCAGCTGGTCGGCCTTCTCCGGAGTCGTCACGATGCACATCGACGCCGCGTCGTTCTGGCCACTGGAATTGCCTGCCGTCACCGTCGCATCCGGATCCAATTTGCCCAGAACAGGTTTGAGCTTGGCCAGTGACTCCACCGTGGTGTCCGCGCGTGGATGCTCATCGGTGTCGATCACCTCGTCACCGGACCTGCTAGGCACCGTGACTGCGATGATCTCCTCTACCAGGATTCCGTTCTTCTGCGCCGCCACGGCCCGCTGATGCGAGGTGACGGCCAGCTCGTCCTGTTCGGCGCGGGTGATGCCGTATTCGCGGCGCAGGTTTTCGGCGGTCTCCAGCATGCCGCCGGGTACCGGGTAATCCCGTCCGCCGGCGGTGGTACGGCCCCTGGCCAGCCCGTCGTGCACCGCAACCCCGGAACGTGCTCCACCCCAACGCATATCGGTGGAGTAGAACGCGACGTTGCTCATCGATTCCGCACCACCGGCGATCACCAGATCGTTGCTCCCGCTGGTGACCTGCAACGCCGCTTGGATCACCGCCTGCAGACCCGACCCGCATCTGCGGTCGACCTGCATACCCGGCACGGTGATCGGCAGACCCGCATCGAGTGCCACCACCCGCCCGATCGCGGGGGCCTCACTGTTGGGGTAGCAGTGCCCGAGGATGACGTCATCGATTGCAGCGGAATCGATCTCCGTGCGCTGCAGTAGACCCTGCAGTGCCGCCACGCCAAGTTCGACGGCGGTCAACGCCTTGAACATGCCACCGTAGCGTCCGATCGGCGTCCGCACCGGCTCACAGATCACCGCTTCTCGGGTGCTCACATGAACCGCCCGCCGGTCACTTCCATCACCGTGCCCGTCATATACGACGACAAATCCGAGGCCAAAAACAGTGCGACCTTCGCGACCTCATCAGGCTCACCAGCGCGGGCCATCGGTACCTCGGCCACCTTCTCGTCCCAGATCCGCTGTGGCATCGCCTCGGTCATCGCCGAGCGGATCAACCCCGGCGCGATCGCGTTCACCCGCACGCCAAGGTGAGCGAGCTCCTTCGCGGCCGCCTTCGTCATCCCGACGATGCCCGCCTTGGCCGCGGAGTAGTTGGTCTGACCGACCAACCCGACCTTGCCCGACAGCGAGGACATGTTGATGATCGTGCCGCTCTTGTTCTCCCGCATGATCGCCGCAGCCTTGCGCAGCCCGTTCCAGGTGCCCTTCAGGTGCACGGCGATGACCTGATCGAACTGGCCCTCGGTCATCTTGCGCATCGTCGCATCCCGGGTGATGCCCGCATTGTTCACCATGATGTCCAGGCCGCCGAAACGCTCCACCGCGGCACTGATCAAAGCCTCCACATCGTCACCAGAAGTGACATCGCAGCGGACCGCGATAGCGACGCCGTCACCACCGAGTGCCGTCGCGGCAGTTTCGGTCGCGTCCAGATCAAGATCCCCGAGCACGACGCGGGCGCCTTCTGCGACGAGGCGCGCCGCGATCGCATAACCCAACCCCTGCGCACCGCCGGTCACCACCGCGGTCTGACCATCCAGCAACAACGCCATCCGGCTACCTGCCCTTCTGTTGTCTCTGCGCGGCCTTGACCAGACCCCCGCCGATGATCAGTCGTTGTATCTCACTGGTGCCCTCATACAACCGCAGGAGTCGAACCTCCCGATAGATTCGCTCGACGGCCACGCCCCGCATGTACCCTGCGCCGCCATGGATTTGCACCGCGAGATCGGCGACCTGGCCGACCATCTCGGTGCAGAACAGTTTCGCCGCCGACGGCGCGATCCGACGGTCCTCGCCAGCCACCCACTTGCGAGCGGCTTCGCGGACCAGTGCCTGGCCCGCCATCACACCGGTCTGCTGATCGGCGATCATCGCCTGCACCAGTTGGAAATTTCCGATCGGCGTGCCGCCCTGGGTGGCTGTCGCTGCGTACGCGACCGACTCGTCCAGTGCGCGCTGCGCCGACCCCACCGCCAGCGCGGCGATATGCACCCGCCCGCGGGCCAACGAGACCATCGCGGCGCGATAACCGACATCTTCGCTGCCACCGACCAACGCACTGTCCGGAACCCGCACGTCAGAGAAGTTCACATCGGCGGTCCACGCGCCCTCCTGACCCATCTTGGCGTCCTTGGTTCCCACCGCGACACCAGCAGTATCGGCCGGGACGAGGAAGACCGCGATCCCAGCTCCGTCGGCGTCGGCGGGCCGGGTGCGGGCGAACACCACGAATAGATCGGCGGTCGGCGCGTTGGTGATGTATTGCTTCTGTCCGTTGATCACCCACGCCGCGTTCGCCCCGGAACCATCACGCACAGCCTTGGTCCGCAGCCCTGCCGGATTCGATCCGGCGCCCGGCTCGGTCAGCGCGAAGGACGCGACAACCTCGCCCGAAGCAATGCCTTCGAGCCAGGTGCTCCGCTGCTCGTCGGTGCCGAAACCCACCAGCACCTGCCCCGCGATGCCGTTATTGGTGCCGAACATCGACCGCAGCGCCAGGGAGGTGTAGCCGAACTCCATCGCCAGTTCGACGTCCTGCATGAGATTGAGACCGAGGCCACCCCACTCCTGCGGGATCGCGTACCCGAACAGGCCCATCTTCTTGGCCCGTTCGCGCAGATCATCGGGCACCCGATCCTCATCGAGGATCTCCGACTCGCGTGGTACCACTGCCGTCCGGACAAACTGGCGGGTCTGCGCCAGAATCTCCCGGAAGTCCTCGGCACTGACCTCAGCGGCAGCCGCATTCTGGGCGGTCATCGTCGGCATGCTCCTCGCATCTGTGGCCCGTTCGCGTGCAACTTTACAAACTGAGCATCGAATGTCACGCTCGCTAGGCTATCTGGCCAGTTCGTACCCGAACTGTCTCGTCGAGCGACACTTATCATAAGCATTACTGTGAGTGTTTCGATAAGGCTGTTGACGTATGCCGCGTCGCCAGCCTAACCACTACCCGACCCGACGGCGCCACCGCGTCGGGATAACCAACGTCAAGGAGCGTATGTGAGCGGAAGACTGTCGGGCAGAGTCGTTTTCATCACCGGTGCAGCACGAGGCCAGGGCCGCGCACACGCGGTCCGACTGGCCAACGACGGCGCCGACATCATCGCCGTCGACTTGGCCGGTCCCCTTCCACCCAGCGTGCCCTATGACTCGGCGACGCCAGAGGATCTCGCCGAGACCGTACGTCTGGTCGAGGCGACCGGACGACGCATTCACGCCACTGTGGCCGATACTCGGGACCTGGACGCGCTCACCGAGGCCGTCGATCGCGGCGTCGCCGATTTCGGGCGCCTCGATGTCATCGTCGCCAATGCCGGGATCACCGCTCCCCAGGCGTGGAACCAGATCACCCCGGAGTCGTTCAAGGACGTGATGGACATCAACGTCAACGGCACGTTCAACGCGGTGATCGCCGGCGCCCAGAAAATCATCGACGGCGGCCGTGGCGGGTCGATCATCCTGGTCAGCTCGGCTGCCGGGATCAAGATGCAGCCGTTCATGATTCACTACACCGCCAGCAAGCACGCCGTGACGGGGATGGCGCGCGGTTTCGCCGCCGAACTCGGTCAGTACAAGATCCGCTGCAACAGCCTGCATCCGGGCGCCGTCAACACCCCGATGGGCACCGGCGACATGATGGGCGCCCTGACCAGGGCCAGCGAAGCGAACCCCAATCTGATGAGCATGGTCACGCCGTTCCTGCCGGACTTCATCGCCGAGCCCGAAGACATCTCGGATGCGGTGAGCTGGCTGGCCAGCGACGAATCCCGGTTTGTCACCGCCGCCAAGATCGCCGTCGACCTGGGTGCGACGGTGTTCTAGCGCACGGCTGCGACGGAATGAGCCACAGTCGTCTTCCAGCACCCTCTGCCTAGTCGGCCAGCTTCGTCTGCGTCACCACATAGGTGGAAGTGCCGCCGGGACGGGCACTGTCGAAGTAGATGTTGTTCAGGTTCCAGGTGGTGTTGCCCATTTTGAGGGTGAAGTTGCCGTAGTCGCGGTAGATCGGGTCGGAAGTCCAGATCTGCACCCCGTAGCCGGGGTCCACGGTGGCGTCGATTTCCTGGCTGAAGGTCTTCGCCTCGGTCCACGTGTGCTGGAACTTGACCTGCACTTGCACGGTGACCTTCTCGAAGATGGCCTTTTCGACATTCTGTATCTGTATTTGGACGCTGTCCTGGATGGATTCGGTGACCGTCCGAGTGGTGGTCGTCTTCAAAATGATGGGGTTCGACGTTTGATTTTCCAGCCCGTTCCCGTACTGCTTGAGTTTGTCGTGAGTCAGCAGTTCGGAAGTCGCGGTGAAGTTGCATGTCGCCATGGCGCTGCCACATAGATCGCTGAGTGTCTGGCCGATCTGCTGCGCCTGGCTGTTCTGATTCGCGTCGAGCGTGATGACGGTCCCGGGGGGATCCATCAACGCGACCCTGTAGTCACCCAGCGCCGCACACTGATCGCCGCCGCTGCCGCACCGCGCGATATGCCGGGTGGTGTTGACGTTCTCCAGCACCACATCGATCGGCGCCGATGCCGTCGGCACACTGAAGACCGGCTCAACGAGGTTGTTCTTGAACCCGTAGACGATCACTTCGAAGTCCACGTAAGAGCCCGGAGCGATGACTGTCCCGACGCCCGGGCCCCCTGCCTGGACCTTGCCGTCGGTCAGGAATTTGGTGAGTGTGATCGGCTGGCTGCTCAGGTTGTACACCTGAAAGCCGTGTGTCGAGCCAAGCAGCCCCGGATCGGTGCTCGGCGGCACAGGGGTCAACGTGGGCGTGATGGAGAGGTCGGTGATGGTGTCGCTGAGGAAGTTGGTGACGAATGCCCTTGTGCCATCCGAAGAGAGGGCGATACCGGTCGGCGTACCACCGGCCGTGGTGTCGATGCGTCCGGTCAACGTGTTGGTCGCGGTGTCGATGATCGCGACGCTGTTGGTGTAGGACTGCGCGACGTACACGTGCTTGCCGTCGGCGCTGACCGCGATGGCGCTCGGCTCGCCGCCGACGGTGATGGTGGCGATCACCTGGTTGTAGGTCGCCGAGCCCGCGTTGGTATCGATCACCGAGACGCTGTTACTCAGGTAGTTCGCCACATAGGCATAGCTACCGGCACCGGTGGCGCCGGTGCCGAACGCGATATCCCGTGGGCTCCCACCCACTTTGATGGTCGTGACTGCGTTTCCGTTCGCCGGATCGATCACCAACACCGTACCGGTGTCGGTGCCATCACCGGCGTTGAGGACGTAGACCTTGCCGTTGGCGTCCACGGCAAGGGCGTTACTCCCCGCGCCTGCTGCCGCCGAGCCGAGTATCGCACCGACCGTTCCGATAGCCGTCGGATCGATAACCTTCACCGTCGACCCGCCAGCGGTGCCAGTGGTCAACACGTAGACGCGAGAGCCGTCCGCCGAGAGCGCCAGATCGGTTGGTGCGTCGCCGGTGTCGGTGCTACCCACTACCGAGCTGGTGATCAGCGGCCCGCCATCGGCCACCACGCCAGAGGTGAGCGTGACGACCGTCAGCGTATGGTCGCCCGCCCCGCTGGGGGTATCGGTCGATGCGATGTACAGCGTCGAACCCGTCGCGTCGGCGGCCAGAGCGATCACCTTCGGGACGATGGTCCCGGTGACACCGTCGGCGTCGGTAATGGACTTGGTAAAGGGGATGGTCGCGATCACCGTCTTGTAGGTTGTGCTCGTCGGATCGGTATCGACCACCGAGATTCTGTTGTCAGTGTTGAGGACAAATCCCCGTTTACCGTTGCCGCTGAGCACGATCGACTGCGCTCCGGTGCCATTCGTGTTGATGATGGCGCCTTGCGGGCCCGTGACCGCAACGGTCACGGTAACCATCTTGGTCGGGCTGCCAAAGAGATGGAAACTGTTGTCGTGGTATGCAATTGTGAAGGTATCGACACCACCGGCCGCAGCGAGCGCGGCACTGGGGGTATAGGTGTAGATACCGTCGAAGTTCACCACCACGGTCCCCTTGGCGGGACCGGTGGCCACCTGGTAGCCGACCGCGTCGTTGTACGGGTTCGTGATGTTGACCGAGCCGACGACTGTGGACGTCACCGTCTGCTGGATCTGCACCGGCGACGAACTGAGCTCGCCATCGGACAGCACCCTGCCGATTTCGCGGCGCGCCCACGCCAACAATGACCAGGACGCCGGATCGCCGCTCGGCACGACAGGGTAAGTCTGCGCAGCAGTCAGCCCGAAAACGCTGAGCAACTCATGCACCACGCTGGCGATGGTGGGCGCAGGGTCAGCCGTCGCCACGACCTGGGCGCTTGGCAGTTCTTGCGTAGCGACGACGGCCGGCGACGTCGTTGATTCCGACTGACTGGACTCGTTGCTCACCAACGACTTTGGTGTCCGCGTCACCCGGGCGGTGGTCGCACGGACAAGGGTCGGAGCCTCGGCTACCGCAGCCGAAACGATGGACTTTGTCGACGCTGTCGAGGCGCCTGCTGATTGCGCAGGCTTCGACCGCTGACCGGCCTGTGTGTTTGAGCCCGAATGTGTCGATTTGGTACCCACCGATTTGACACCTGAGGACGCTGACGAACCGGTCGATGAATCGTCCGGTGCCGCGAGAGCGGTGCCGCTGCCGATGGCGACAAACAAGCCAGCCGCGACCACCGCACCCGCGCCGCGCGATGCGATCTTCAACCCGTCCATCGATCTCCTCCGGCAACGTAGCAATGGCCAACCGGAGATCAACGTAACCCTTCAGCCGCCCCGCGGCGACCTCATGCAGCAAATTTACCTTGCCGTTCATGTCGCGTTCGGCTATGCCGATAACTCGCGCAAACGCGTCCCTGTTTCCGCATCAGCCTGGGCCGATGTCGGCAGTATCGATACTGTCGACAATTTTTCGCTCTTATGCCGCACTGAATGACTTACATAGCAAACAATAATCTGCCTGCCCAGCTAGAGCGCGACCGCCGAAACTCGCACGGGTTCGGCCGCCGTCGAACGCTGGAGGAACCTCACCTGATCGCCGGCGGCCTTGTCGAACCAGTCGTGGCCGGGCCAGACGTCGAAATGATCACACGGATAGCGGTGCACCAGTCCCCTGCCTTGCACCGCCGTCTTGGCGACGGAGTCAGCCGGTACAAAGCGGTCGAAATCGGCGATCTGCACCAGCAGCTTGGCCCGGAGCGCCTTGGCGTACGCCTTGGTCTTGATCATCGACAGTTCGAGTCCGACTGTTGCATCGACTTCGTTGCGCCAGGTCGGGCCTGCCATCGACACGTAGCTGTCGTAGGCACCGGATAACGCCAATGCCCCAGGCTCGCCCGGATGCGCGACCACCGGCATCATGATCGGCGCCTTACCGCGCGCCACGGCCAGTCGGCTGCGCACCCCGTCCACCGTTGACCGCAGCGCCGTCACCGGGCTGTACTGCGCGATCACCGCACGCCCTGTCGCCAACGAATTCGTCAGCGGTGTCATCGCGATAACGGCGACGATATCGTCGCGGCCGGCCGCCACCCGGATCACATGCCCACCAGATAGCGACGACCCCCACAGGGCGACACGATTAGCATCGACGCCGGGCAGCCGTTGCGCGAAGGCCACTGCCGCCTGGTAGTCCGCGACTTGGCGGTTGATGGAAATCTGTTGCCGCGGATCACCTTCGGAGGCTCCAAACCCACGGTAGTCGAAGGCCACCACATCCAGGCCCGCCGCGCTGAACTTCTCGGCGAACGGGGCAAGACCGGAATCTTTGGTACCACCGAAACCGTGGCCCATCACCACCACCGGCTTACCGGCCGGCCCGGACAGTGCATCTGACTCAGCGGCGAAATACCATGCGCTGCAGACGGTACCGTCAGAACTGAACTGCATCTCGGTGAATGTCATGCCGTCTCCTGAGACCATTCCGGCATCCAGGTGATGCCATAGAGCGTGCTGAGCCAGATGGCGGCGGCGCCGTCCATCAACTGAGCCCGCATCAACGGGCCGCCAAGGGTGAGTCGTTCCAATATCCGGTCGTTGACCTCCAGCAGCACCGATGCCAGCACCGCGGCGTCAAGGCCGTCCGGCGCCCGGCCTGCGGCTCGGTCGGATCGGATCATGGCCGCGACGGAGTCGACGAAGGATGCCCTGGCACTATCCCAGATCTCGTGGATGGAGCCGCCGGTTCCGCGCGCCTCCAACATGGCCTTCAACAGGTGCCGGTGGCGCTCCCCCATCGCGAACAACCCGTCGAGCATGGTCCGGACGCGGTCCTGCGGTGATCCAGTTGCGGTGGTGAAAAGATGGTTGACGGACAAGGTTTCGTCGATCATCTGTTCCATCAGGGCCGCGACCGCCGCAGCCTTGTTCTCAAAATAGAAATAGAACGCCGACCGGGTGACCCCAGCCTCCTTCGCGATCTCGGCAACGTTGATGGCGTCGAGGTCGCTGCCCTGCAGCCAGCGATCCAGGGCCGAGAGGATCGCCTCCCGACGTAGATCACTGCGCTGCGGAGGTCGCCGGTCGGTCTGCGATCTCATCCGGCGGCCAGCACCTTCGTCTGTGCGGCAGCACGTTTCAGTCCGGCCTTGAGCTCACGCGTGCGGATATCGTGCTCGTAATAGAAGTAGTCCACCTGCTGGGTATGCCGCGGCCGGTCGGTGCAGTGTCCGGCATGGATCTGCTGGTCTGCATCGATCACCCGCTCCATCTCGGCGACCGGGGGCAGCGCGTACTTCCCTGCCGCGTAGGCGGCGAGCACCCGCGACTGGCATTCGACAAACGGGAACAACGTAGGGATGGCCTGCGCGAAGCCGATGAAGACCAGATTGTCGATACCGGGGGCGAACATTCGCTTGTAGAGCCGAATCTGGTTATCGGGGGCGTCGACGACGTCAGCGTCGAAGAACGGAAAGGTGATGTTGTATCCGGTGGCGTAGACGATGACGTCGAAGGTATCGCTGGTGCCGTCCTCGAAATGAACGGTGTCACCGTCGAGGCGGGCAACATTCGGTTTCGGGATGATGTCTCCCGAGCCGAGCCGCAGCGGCAACTCGACCGATTGCGTCGGATGTGCTTCGAAGAGTTTGTGATTGGGCGCTGGTAATCCGTACTTCGTCGGGTCGGCGCCCACCAGTGGCGCAAACAGTTGCGCAGCTTTGCGCTGCCACGACAGCGGCAGGTGCGGCGAGGTCTTGAAGAACTTGTCACCAGGTTGGCCGGCAATGTATTTCGGCACGATCCACGCGCTGGATCGAGTCGACAAGGTGACCGTGTTCTGTAGGGACTTCGACGAGAGCTCGACGGTGATATCCGCCGCGCTGTTGCCGATCCCGACGACCAGGATCCGCTTACCCGTCATCTCCACCGGGGCGTGAGGATCGATGTAGTGGTGCGAGTGAATGGCTTCGCCGGTGAACGTGCCGGGAAAATCTGGCAACCGGGCGTCCCAGTGATGACCGTTGCCCACCACCAGCAGGTCGAATTGCCTTGTGGCGCCGGCCTGATCCTCGATTTCCCAGCCACCGTCATGTGGTCGGGCGTGCACCACCCTGTTGTTGAACTCGATATTGTCCAGCAGCCCGAACGCATCGGCGTAGGAGTCGAGATATGCCTTGATATCGGAATGATGCGGGAACGACGGGAAGTGCTCCGGAACCGGAAAGTCCTTGAAGGCCAGCCGGTGTTTGGACGTGTCGATATGCAGTGAGCGATAGGCACTGCTGTGCCCGTTGGGGTTGCCGAACGCCCAGTTCCCGCCGATCCGGTCGGATGCTTCGAATGTCGTGTACGGAATACCGTAGTCCGACAGCATCTTTCCCGCCGTCAGACCGCTGATACCCGCACCGATGACCGCGGTACGCGGACGTGAGCCAAGCACAATCGCACCTCCTGTGTGATCGGAGACACTATCGACCTTTCTGACGCGCGTCAATGGTTACTGACGCGCGTCAACACATCCCCCGCGAGCAGCCAGAAAAATCCCCTCGCGTGCGGCGTGTCGGGGGTACTTTGCGACTGCTCGGCGAGGAACGGTTACCCACGCGCAGCATGCGCGGCCCGCACCAGATCCACGGTGCCCAGTTCGCGGATCGCCTGGCAGCCGCGCCGCAACATCGTGGCAACCATATCGTCGCCCCGGTCCGTGCCGACAGCGAACGCGAACCCCAGCGCCGAGATCAGCAGAGCCTGGATCATGCCGTATCGATAGTCATACCAACATGTTTCGCGGTCGTAGTTGGTGACGCCGTAGCTCAGCAATGCCTCGTGATAGGCCGTCACCAGATCGTCCTCGACTCGGGCCCGCACGTCGGGTTCTAAGCTGGTGGCCGCGAAGTACGCCAGATCGCGCGCCGGTAGACCCACGCCGAGCGTCTGCCAATCAACGACCCAGATAGCCGAGTTGTCGGGGTGGAACAGCAGATTGTCGAGCCGATAGTCTCCGTGGATCAGGCTGAATCGGCCGATATCGGTCAGCCACGGCGTGACCAATGCCATCGCCTCGACGAAGATCTCCTGGTCGGCCGCGCTCAACTTCGCGCCGAGTTTTTCGACCGTGATGTCTGCGCTCAAGATGGCGACATCACCAAGACCCTTTTTCGAGGCGTCGTCCAACATCGACATCGCCAGACCCGGGAACGTCAGCCATTCGTCCTGGTTCCAGGTCGGGGCATGCAAACCGGCGATCGCCCTGGCGGCCAGCAGCGCTTGCGACTCACCACAACCGAGGATCTGATCACCCTGGACGGCGGGTGCCTCATCGGTCAACAGCAGCGCGTAATTGGCTGCGTCCTCGGATATCTCGCAGTGAAAGGACTGGGGAATCGGAACCTGCACCCGATGCGCCACCGACTGATAGAAGGCACATTCACTGCGATAGCCCAGGACCACCCGGTCTCTGACGGTGTCGTCCTGAGCGGGCAGTTTGATGATGAAGGTGCCCGGCAGGTCACCGGGATTCCCTGCGTAGGTGGCCGCGATGCGATAGGTGGCACCGGTCTGGCCGGTGCCAACCGGCGTGACATCGACATCGCGGACGTCCACCGGGGCGCCGCTACCGCTCAGTACCGACGACAGCCACGCACTGGTGACCTCGGTGGGGTAACGGGGTATCGACACCGCTGACGTCATCGAACTTCTCCTTCCAATACGGAAAGTTGTTGTCTGCGTTGCTTGGCGACAAAGCCGATGGACATCCGCTGCAGCACACCAGGTGCCAGCCGGGCAAAGAGCCACGCGGCGTGGGCAGTTCGGGGCACCACGAGTAGCGCCTTGTTCTTCTCGATCGCGTGCAGGGTGTCGCGTGCCAGCCGGTCGGGATCGTAAAAGCTCTTGCTGCCCTGCCCGCTGCTGTAGAACGCGCGGCCGTCGAAACCGTCGGGCAGGCCCTTTTCCAGGATCGGGGTTTCCACCGCGGTCGGGCAGATCGCCAGCACGCCGACACCGTGCGCCGCCGCCTCCGTGCGCAGTGCCAGGGATAACCCGACAATGGCGTGTTTGGTGGTCACATAGCTGGTGATCAGGCCGGCCGCGGCCAGGCCCGCCATCGACGCGGTGTTGATGATGTGTCCGTGCCGCTGCCGGATCATCACCGGATAGGCAGCGGCGACGCCGTGCACCACCCCGCGGATGTTGACGTCGATGATCGCGTTCCACTGGTCCAGCGTCAGCTTCTCGGTATCGGCGGCAAAGGTGATACCCGCGTTGTTGAACATCAGGTCGAGACGACCGGTCCGGGCCACGACATCATCGACCGCGGCTTGTACCGCCGCCGCATCGGTGACATCCATGCGCATCGAGCGGGCCTTCGTACCCAGCGCATCGGCGGTGCGGGTGGCGGCGGCCGCGTCGATATCGGTGCAGAGCACCTCGGCGCCCGCGGAGATCAGCGCCCGCGACAGGGCCGCGCCGATCCCCGAGCCGGCGCCGGTGACGATCGCCTGCTTACCGGTAAACGACGGCGTCGCCGTCAAGACACAGCCATGCGGTCGATATGACCGAGCACATCGGGATAGCGCTTGAGATGCGCACCGCCGTTGATGTCGAGGACCTCACCGGTCAGCCAGGACGCCTTGTCCGAGCAGAGATACAGCACGGCGTCGGCGACATCCTTGGGGTTGCCGACCCGACCGAGCGGCGTGTTCTCCAGATAGTCCTCGAGCACTCCCTCAGCGAGAGTGACCAATTCAGTCAGCGGGGTGTGCACGAAGCCCGGCGAGACGGCGTTGACGCGGATATTGCGCGGCGCGAACTCCAACGCCGCCACCTGTGTGAACATCGCCAGCCCAGCCTTCGCCGAGCAGTAGGCGCTCATCCCCGGGGCGGCCTGGCGGGCATTGAGCGAGGTGATCGAGACCAGGGAGCCACCGTCGCGCAGCTTCTGCCCCGCGTATTTGGCGACGATCACAGCGCCCGTCAGACAGCAGTCGATGACGGCGCGGAACCGGTCCATATCGAGTTCGGTGATCCGCCCGAAGTCGCCGAAACCGGCAGTGTTGACGACGACGTCGACGGGTCCCGCCTGTTCGAAGAGTTTGGCGACGGTGCTCTCATCGGTGACGTCGACCGCCGCTGACGAATGCGGGGCGCCGAGTTCACGGGCCCTGTGTGCCGCACCTTCGCCGTTGACGTCGGCGAAGATCACCCGATAACCCTCCGCGGCCAGACCCTCGGCGATTGCCCAGCCGATTCCCGATGCGCCGCCGACGACGACTGCGACACGTTCGATCTCGGACAACGGACCTCCAAAAAGTGCGGGTCCGCTGACAGTCAGACCCCGACGGACGGGTCAACTGTAAGCCATACGGCATGAGTTCCGGTCGGCTTTGCGCCAACGCGCAAACCGCACTCAGAGCTGGATGTGTCCTTGCGCGGCGGCCAGTCCGATATCGGTGCGGAAATGGCTGCCCGGCAGGCGAATCGACGCAACCGTGGCATAGGCGTCGGCCCGTGCCGCATCCAGGTCTGCACCGGTGCCGACCACTGCCAGCACTCGTCCACCTGCGGAGACGATCGCGCCGTCCGCACGGCGGCTGGTGCCCGCGTGCAGCACCCCATCGGCCTCGGACCCGGTGATCACATCACCGACCCTGGGGCGGCCGGGATAGTTTTCCGCGGCGATCACGATGGTGACAGCGGAGCCGTCTTTCCAGCGCAGGCCCTCGAACGTCGCGAGCTCGCCGGTGGCCGCGGCGTTGAGCAATTGACCCAACGGCGAGTCCAGCAGCGCCAGTACCGACTGCGTCTCGGGATCGCCGAAGCGGCAGTTGAATTCGACGACCGAGGGACCTTTGGACGTGATCGCCAGGCCGGCGTACAGCAGGCCGGAGAATGAGCTACCCCGGCGGACCAGCTCGGCGGCAACCGGTTCGACGATCTCGGTCACGATGGCTGCGGTGATCTCCTCCGACAGCCACGGCAGCGGCGCATACGCACCCATCCCGCCGGTATTGGGCCCGGCGTCACCGTCGCCGACCCGCTTGAAATCCTGCGCCGGCAGCAGGGGTACCACCGTCTCACCGTCCACCACGCAGAACAGCGAGACCTCAGGACCGTCCAGGAACGATTCGAGCAGGACAGGATGGCCGTCGTCGAGCAAGGAGGCGGCGTGCGCGCGAGCGGTATCGCGATCCGATGTCACCACGACGCCCTTGCCTGCTGCCAGTCCGTCGTCCTTGACCACCCAGGCCTGCTCCCCGGCGGCGGGCCCGAATCGGTCCAGTGCGGCATCCAGATGGGCGGGGTTGTCGACGATCTCACTGACAGCGGTGCGCACCCCGGCCGCCGTCATCACGTCCTTGGCGAAAGCCTTCGAACCTTCGATCCGGGCGGCGTCCTTCGACGGTCCGAAACAGGCGATACCGGCGGCGCGTACCGCATCGGCAACCCCGAGCACCAGCGGTACCTCGGGACCGATGATCACCAGGTCGGCGGACACTTTGCGGGCCAGCGCCACGACCGCGTCACCGGATGAGACGTCCACCTCGTACTGGTCGGCGATCGCCGCGGTGCCGGCATTACCCGGGGCTACCGCAAGCGCCTCGACGGCGGGATCGCGCCGCAATGCGAGCAGCAACGCATGTTCACGGGCACCGGATCCGATAACGAGGACGCGCACGAGTGTTCACTTTATCGGTCCGTCAGCCCAGCACGTGCCGCCCGATGATGGTCGGCAGGTCCAGGAACGTGCGAATGCCGGGGGTGGCCGCACAGACGGGCCCGATCGCGTGCACCGCGTGCATGGCAGTCCCCAGACAACCCTGGTCGGTCTCGTCCTCGCCGTGGGTCGCGATGCGTGATTCCAGGACCATCGACGGACTGCCCTCGACGGTGACCTTCCAGCCTCGGCCCGTGGGCCAGTGCGGCGCCTGGTCGTCGCCGAGCCGGGTGATGTGCTCGACGGTGAGCGCGCGGCGACCACCGATGACCGCACTGAAACCGAATCGCTGCGCAGCGACCGTGCCCGCTGCGACACGCCCCGCCTTGACCTCGATATCGCGATCAGTCACCGCGACCTCACGGTGGAATTCGAAGTCTTCGATCTCGGCACCGAGCCCATCAGCCAATAGCATCAGCGGCGCGCCGAACGTCGGCCGGAGTGCTGCGGGGTCACCCATCGGCACTGGCTCGTCGGGGCGTTTCCCGAAGCCCATGATGTCGAACAGCATCGGGGCGCTGCCGTAGCTGGAGTAGTCCAGCAATTCCTGCACCAGCAGTGCGTCGATGCGGCTGAAGAGACCCGACATCGTCAACGGCAATACTTCTGCGGCCCAGCCGGGTTCGATTCCGGTGCCGTGGAAAGACGTGCCACCCCTGGCGCAGGCGGCCTCCAGTCGTTCGACGACCTCTTCTCCTGCGCTGCGCGGATAGATGAAGGCGGTGACGGCGGTCGAGATGACGTTCTTACCAGATTCGAGCAGCTGGCAGATATCGTCGAGAGCGCCCGTCGGATTGCCTTCGCCCTGGGCCATGTAGAGCACGCAGTCGGCGTCAAGAGCGACGATCTCCTCGGGATCGGCGGTGGCAATCACCCCGATCGGGCCGATACCGCAGATGTCGCCGATATCGCGGCCGGCCTTGGTGGGGCTGTAGACGTAAGCGCCGACCAGCTCACAGTCGCGATGTCGGTGCACGGCGGTGGCCGCGTGCTTGCCGACGGTTCCGGTCGCCCACTGCACGACGCGAATCACGAATATGCCCCCTGTCTGTCGAGTGCTTCATCTATCCAATGCCGGGGATGACGATTCCGCCTTCATGAATGCTTCGACGGCCGCGACGGCGCAGTCCCTGGGCCGGTCGCCGCAGCCGACGATCACCGGTGCCACCAGAAGCGCGAAGGCCATCTTCCGGTCGACGTGACCAACCTCGCCCCAGGCCCTGGCGCTGTCAAAGACCTGGTCCAGCGGTGAGGTACACCAGTTCAGCAGGCGCTGACACAGGAGTCGGTGCTCCTCGCCGTCGGTGCCGTCCGGCACCACGGTGTCCTCCAGACGGCTGCCGCCACGCTCCACCGACAGCCAGCACATGGCTGTCACGATCAGGGGCGCCGCCTTGACCCCCGCCGCCAGGTTGAGCAGCACCGCAACCAGCCGCTCGTCTACTGAACCGACGTCCGGTGGCAGTGTGGGTGAGGGAATCACCTGCCCGAACGCGGCCGCCAATAGTTCGCTGCCACTGGGAAATTGGCGGTACAGCGTCGCCCGGGACACCTGCGCCGCTCGGGTGACGGCATCGACGGTGACGGCCGCCGGGCCACCCGCGCTGAGCAATTCGACGGCGGTGTCCACCAGCAGATCACGCGACCACGTGGGCCGAGCATCATCCGCCACGCCATCTCCTATTGCCGTCGAGCCCCTACCGTAACCTATACGGTACGTCCCTCAGTACCCGATCGGTCCCCCACTGCGTGATTCCAGCGGCCATACACACAATTCAAAGGTGTATGGTCTCGGTATACGTGTCTCACGTCACAAGAGGAGGCGATTCGTCGTGACCACCGTGGAAAGCGTCAGCCCGTTCGGCCAGGGATACGACTTCACCGACCCTGATGTCCTGTTGCGGGGCATTCCCGTCGACGAGTTCGCGCAGTTGCGCCGCACCGCGCCCGTCTGGTGGAACGAGCAGTCGGACTCGATCTTCGACGATGGCGGCTACTGGGTGATCAGCCGGCACGAGGACATCAAAGCGATCTCGCGCAACAGCGAGCTGTGGTCGACCAACCGCAAGGGCGCGGTGATGCGTCTTCCCGACGGCGTCACCAGCGAGCAGCTCGAGTTGACCAAGGCGCTGCTGATCAATCACGACGCACCCGAACACACCCGACTGCGCAAGATCGTGTCCCGGTTGTTCACCCCGCGGTCGGTGGCCGCGCTGGAGGAGAAGCTATCGACCGCCGCTCGCGAGATCGTCGCCGCTGCGGCCCAGAAGGCCGACGGCAACTTCGTCGACGATATCGCCACCAACCTGCCGTTGCTGGCCATCGCCGATCTGCTCGGCGTGCCCGAATCCGACCGCGCGAAGCTGTTCCACTGGACCAACTGCATCATGAACACCGACGATCCGGATTTCGACTCCGACCCGACGGTCGCCAATGCCGAGCTGATGGGCTACGCCTACACCATGGCCGAGGACCGGCGGCGAAATCCTGCCGACGATATCGTCACCCGACTCGTGCAGGCCGACGTCGATGGTGAGGCGATGGGCGATATCGAGTTCGCCTTCTTCGTCATCCTGCTGGCCGTCGCCGGTAACGAAACCACCCGCAATGCCATGACCCACGGGATGAACGCATTTCTCGAAAACCCTGAGCAGTGGGAACTTTTCAAGCGCGAGCGCCCCGTCACCACGGCCGACGAGATCGTTCGATGGGCCTCCCCGGTGCACTGCTTCCAACGCACTGCGCTGGCCGATACCGAACTCGGCGGCGTTGCCATCAGCGAGGGTCAGCGCGTCGGGCTGTTCTACAGTTCGGCCAACTACGACGAAAAAGTGTTCGACTCCCCCTTCCAATTCAACATCCAGCGGAATCCGAACCCGCACCTGGGCTTCGGCGGCAATGGCGCGCATTTCTGCATCGGCGCAAACTTGGCCCGCATGGAGATCAACCTGATCTTCAACGAGCTCGCCAACCAGGTGCCGGATATTTCGAAACTGGCCGAACCCCAACGGCTTCGATCGGGCTGGATCAACGGCGTCAAGGAGTTGCGGGTCAGCTACTCGGGTTGACCTACCGGCTGGCTATCATCTGTCCATGCGCACCCACGGCTGGTCAGGGTCTGCCCCTGCCACCGACGAAGAAGCCATCGCGCGCATCCTCGCCGCCGCGGGCAAGGCCATCGACGAGCGCGGCGCCGATATCAGCATCGCCGACGTGGCCCGCACCCTTGGCGTCACGCGGCAGACGGTCTACCGCTATTTCCCCAGTACCGATGCCCTGTTGGTGGCGGCGGCGGTGCACACGACGGGCGACTTTCTCGACCGGTTGTCCGCGCACCTGCAGGGCGTGACAGACCCGGTGGAGGCGGTCACCGAAGCGATCGCCACTGCACTGGAGTGGTTGCCCGCGGATAAGCACATCGGCCTGCTGATCGAGCCTGGGCGCGCCACCACCCACACCGAATCGGTGACCTCCGATATCGCGGTGCAATTCGCGAAGTCCATGCTGCACCGCTTTGACGTCGACTGGTCGCAGCTGGGCTATGACGAAGCCGATCTCGACGAACTGGCCGAGCACCTGCTGCGCATCATCCAGTCATTCGTCATCGACCCCGGCCGACCACCACGAACAGGTGAGCAACTACGGGCCTACCTGCGCCGCTGGGTCGGATCAGCGGTCACCACCCGAGCGATTCGGGCGCGCACAGCCGCGCTCTGAGCGGTTTCGCGCGCCCGAATCGCACAGCGTCAGTCCTCGCGGCCCTTGCCGGAGTGCATCCGCAGAGCGTCGTCGACGTTGGCCTTCTTGTCCTCGCCCTCGCCCTTTTCAGCCGCCTTCTTCCGTTTGGCGATGACCTTGGTTACGGCACCGTCGAGCTTCGAGCCCAGCGGGAAACCCAGGTAATGGGTGAGGAAGATCGCCATCTCCTTGAGCTCGTCGGCGCTGATCTCCTCGTTGTGCAACGCGGCATTCGCCTGGATCTCCGCCAAGTCCGAAATACCCAGCGCGGTAACCACGGTCAGCGTCATGATGCGTTTGTCCCGCATGGACAGACCGGGACGACTCCAGATCGTGCCG
Organism: Mycobacterium sp.; assembly: GCF_965229105.1. Classification (GTDB taxonomy): domain Bacteria; phylum Actinomycetota; class Actinomycetes; order Mycobacteriales; family Mycobacteriaceae; genus Mycobacterium. The sequence continues at coordinate 1,392,346 of NZ_OZ245858.1, read as the reverse complement.
AAGAGATGGTCAGCGGTCAGCGCGAAGTAGTCACCAGGCGAGTCGGGCATCTCCCAGCCATAGACCTCGTTCATCTTCGCCAGGCCTTTTTGACGCAGTTCGTCCATGCCTAATCCTTCGTTGTATTCGGCACACCGAGTCCGGCGGCCAGGTCGCGCAACGCTATCTCCGCCAACGGCAGTTCCACACCGGTGGCCTCACCCAGCCCGAGGGCCAGTTTCAGATCCTTCTCGGCCAGTCCGCGGGTATGGATGAACATGTCGTAGACAAAGTGTTCCCGCTCAAGCGGTTTGGTGTCATCGCGAACCATGATGGCACCCGGGCCGCCGCTCTGAGCGTCGCTGTGGCGCACCACCCGGCCCAGCTTCTGCAGGTCGATCCCCGCCGCCTCGGCCAGCTTCGACGCCTCGCATGCGGCAGCAAAGCCGATGAACGTCAGCATGTTGCGAGCCAACTTCATCCGGGTACCCGCACCCGGCTCGCCGGCGCGGACCACCATCGAGGCCCACTGCTTGAACACAGGCTTGACCAGGTCGTAGGCCTCGTCGTCCGCACCGACCATGACGGCCAGCTCACCCTTGTCTGCGGCACCGGCGCCACCGCTGACCGGAGCATCGACAATGTGAATACCGCTGGGGCGCAACTGTTCAGCCAGCTCGCTGGCGGTGGTGGGCTCGATCGTGGAATGAATCGCGATGACCGTGCCCGGTTTGGCATGCGCGGCAAGCTGTCCCACCACGTCACGCACCTGCGCGTCGGTGAGCACGGTGACACTGATGACATCGGCTTGCGCGACGTCGGCCACGCTGTCGGCCAGCCCCGCACCCAACTCGGCCAGCGGTGTCATCGACTCCGTGCGCACATCGAAAACGATGAGACCGCCGGGCCAGTCGACGAGCCGCTTGGCCATCGGCGCGCCCTGATTTCCCAGGCCGATGTAACCGAGCTTGAGGCCAGTACTCATGACCGGAAGATCTGTCCGCCGTCGACGTTGAAGATCTGCCCGGTGATCCACTTGGCTTGGTCGGAAAGCAGGAACAGGCACATGCCAACCAGGTCCTCGGGTTCGCCCATGCGCGACAACGGAATTCCCTTGACGATATCGGCGACCATCTCTTGCGGCGTCGTGGTCCGGTTGGCCTCGGTATCGATGGGGCCCGGTGCGATCGCGTTGATCCGGATGTTCTGGCCGCCCAGCTCGGTGGCCAACTGTTGGGTCAAACCGTTGATCCCGACCTTGGCCAACCCGTAGAAGTTGGAGTACAGCCACGCGGCTGTGGACGACTGATTGACGATCGCGCCACCGCCACGCTTGGCCATCTTGCGGTACACGGCGCGGGTGCACAGCAGCGCACCGTCCATGTTCACGCTCATGAACTTCTTGTAGTAGTCCCAGTCGACGGAGACCAGGAAGTCCAACTTCATCCCGCCGAAGATCGCGGCATTGTTCACCAGATAGTCGATGCCGCCGAACTCGGAAAGTGTCTGCGCCGCCATCTCTTTGGCCGACTCAGGATCAGATACGTCGACCCGGACAGCGAGCGCGTTGCCGCCCTCACCCTTGATCCCGTCGGCAACCTTCTTGGCGCCCTCGATGTTGATGTCGGCGACGACGACGGCGGCCCCCTCCCGAGCCAGTGCCTCCGCATACACCTGGCCGATGCCACCACCAGAACCGGTGACGATCGCGACCTTCTCCTTGAACTGATCTCCGTAAAGTCCCACTGTGTCTCCTAATTCGATGCTGTGGCGATTGCCTTGAGCTCGAGATATTCCTCAAAGCCCGCGAGTCCCATTTCCCGGCCGATACCCGACTGCTTGTAACCACCGAACGGCACGTCCGCCGAGTACCAGACGCCGCCGTTGATGTTCACCGTCCCGACGCGCAGCCGCGCAGCCACACCGGCGGCGCGCTCCTCATCCGGGGAGAACACCGTGCCCGACAACCCATACGGGGAATCGTTGGCGATCCGCACAGCATCGTCGTCGCCATCGTGGGCAATGACCGTCAGCACCGGGCCGAAGATCTCCTCACGGGCGACCTTGGCATTGTTGTCCAGCCCGGCGATAACCGTCGGCTCGATGAAGAAGCCGGTATCGCGATCGGCGGGACGTCCACCGCCGCAGGCGAATCGGCCACCTTCGGTGGTCGCCGAGTCCAGATAGCCCTGGATGCGGTCGCGTTGGAGCGCAGAGATCACCGGACCACAGATGGTGCCCGCGTCCGTCGGGTCGCCCGGTTTGAGTCCCGCCATCGTAGCGGCCGCCGCCTCGACGGCTTCGTCGTAGCGAGCCCGCGGTACCACCAGGCGGGTGGTGATGGCGCAACCCTGGCCGGCATGCATCGACGCGGTGAAGGCCGACATCGAACACGCACCCGCGAGATCGGCGTCGTCGAGTACCAGGAAGGCCGACTTGCCCCCGAGCTCGAGGAATACCTTCTTCAGCGTGGCCGCGCCGTCGGCCATGACGGCGCGTCCGGTGTTGGTCGACCCCGTGAACGAGACCATGTCGACCCTCGGGTCCCGCGACAGCAATGCACCCACGCCGTGGTCACTGGATGTGACGATATTGACGACACCGGCCGGGATGTCGGTGTGCTCAAGAATCAGCTGACCGAGGACGGCCGCACTCCACGGGGTGTCGGGCGCCGGTTTGAGCACCACCGTATTTCCCGCCGCCAGCGCAGGGCCCAGCTTGGCGAGGTTGATCTGGTTGGGGAAATTCCATGGGGTGATCGCACCGACGACACCGATCGCTTCCCGCGCGATGGTCCGGCGGGTCTTGATGCCCATCGGCGCCGCGATGCCCAGGTCAGTGGTCCACTGGTAATTCTCGGCGGTGTCCGCGCAGAAGCTGAGATCCTCGATCGGACCGTCAAGCTGGGCCATCGACGTCAGCATGCGGGGCGCACCGACTTCGGCGATCGCCAATTCCCGTAGTTCTTCTGCGTGGTCACGCATCGCCTGCTGCAGTTGACGGATGCCCCGCACTCGCAGCTCGACGTTGGTGGACCAGTCCGTATCGTCGAACGCCCGCCGCGCTGCGCCGATCGCGTCGCCCATATCGCCGACCGTTGCGTCGGCGGCGACCCCCAGGACTTCCTCGGTGGCCGGGTTGACCGTGGGGAACGTGCCCCCGGCGCCGGCGACGAGCTTGCCATCGATGAACAGTCGACTTTCGCGATCACCCAGTAAGGCCATCGGATCACCCCTAAATTTCTGGACAAGTGTCCGGCTGTATGCCCGTGGCACCATATCCTTCGATGCGCGCCCGTCGCAAGGGTGTTCTCGATGAAGACGGGTATTATTTGCATCGATACATGTCATGGCCTTTTTGAGTTGCACCGCTTGCCTAGCGACACTGCCGTCAGATAAGTTGGACATGTGTCCAGTGACGCAGTGGTAGCCATCACAGCGGAGAGCCCTCGCAACCGCAGGCAGGAAGAGACCTTTCGCAAGGTCCTGACCGCCGGTATCGAGATGCTGCGCGAGTCCTCATACGGCGATCTGACTGTGCGTGCCGTCGCCGCGCGCGCCAAAGTCGCGCCCGCCACCGCGTACACCTACTTCTCCTCGAAGAACCATCTGATCGCCGAGGTTTACCTGGACCTCATCAAACGGGCCCCCTACTTCACCGACGTCAACGAGCCCATGCCGAGTCGGGTCGAGCGGACACTGCGCAGCATGGCCCTGGCCGTCGCCGACGAGCCAGAGGTCGCGGCCGCCTGCACCACAGCGCTGTTAGGTGGCGGCAATGACGACGCCGTTGGGCGCGTTCGGGAACGCATCGGCGCCGAGATTCATCGTCGCATCACCTCGGCGTACGGCCCCGACCCCGACCAGCGCCTGTTGTCGGCGTTGGAAATGACGTTCTTCGGTGCGCTGGTACAGGCGGGCAGCGGCTACTTCACCTACCACCAGATCGCCGATCGGTTGGCCTACGCGGTTGGCCTCATCTTGGGAGAAGCTCCATGACCGTCAGTGCATCAGAGATCCTGCTGGATCCGTATAACTACGACTTCCACGAAGATCCGTACCCCTATTACCAGCGGCTTCGTGACGAGGCACCGCTGTACCGCAACGACGAGCTCGGCTTCTGGGCTCTGTCGCGGCACCAAGATGTGCTGCAGGGGTTCCGTAACAGCACCACCCTGTCCAACAAATTCGGCGTCTCGCTGGATCCGGCATCCCGCGGACCGCACGCGGCCAAGACGATGTCGTTCCTGGCGATGGACGATCCATCGCACCTACGGCTGCGCACGTTGGTGTCAAAGGGGTTCACGCCGCGGCGAATTCGCGAACTGGAGCCGCGCGTCACCGAGATCGCGAATCAGCATCTCGACGTAATGATGGAGAAAAGCGCCGGCGGAACTGTTGATTACGTCAATGAGTTCGCAGGCAAACTGCCGATGGACGTCATCTCCGAATTGATGGGTGTGCCCCAACCGGACCGCGACCAGGTTCGCGCCTGGGCCGACGGTGTGATGCACCGCGACGAAGGCGTCACCGATGTCCCTGCGGCCGCAGTCGAAGCGTCGCTGAATTTGATTGTCTACTACCAGGAGATGGTGCGCGAACGCCGCGAAAAGCTCACCGACGATCTGACGTCGGCGCTGCTGGAGGCTGAGATCGACGGCGACCGCCTCACCGAGGACGAGATCATCGGATTCATGTTCCTGATGGTCATCGCGGGTAACGAGACAACCACCAAACTCCTTGCCAATGCTGCCTTCTGGGGGCATCGCAACCCCGACCAGATCGCGCCGATCTACGACGATTTCTCCAGAGTTCCGCTGTGGGTGGAGGAGACACTGCGCTACGACACGTCCAGCCAGATTCTGGCCCGGACCGTGGCCGGCGAACTGACGCTGTATGACACCACCATCCCCGACGGGGACGTACTGTTGCTGCTGCCAGGCTCGGCGCACCGCGACGAGCGCGCTTTCGAAAATCCCGATGACTACCTGATCGGCCGCGACATCGGCGCCAAGCTCCAAAGCTTCGGCAGCGGTGCGCACTTCTGCCTTGGTGCGCACCTGGCCCGGATGGAAGCCCGTGTCGCACTTGAAGAGATGTTCAAACGCATCCGCGGATACGAAGTGGACGAGGCCAATTCGGTACGCGTGCACTCCAGCAATGTCCGCGGCTTCGCCCACCTGCCCATGACTCTCACGACCCGGTAAAAGGCCCAGATACTATGCCCCGTTTCGCACCACTACCCGAACGCCGACCTGCCATCGTGGCCGGCGCGTCAGCCGGCATCGGAGAAGCCACCGCCATCGAACTCGCGGCGCGTGGCTTTCCGGTCGCGCTCGGCGCCCGCCGGGTGGAGAAGCTCGATGACCTCGTCGGCAAGATCCGCGCCGACGGCGGCGAAGCGGTCGGATTCCACCTCGATGTAACCGACCCGAATTCGGTGAAATCGTTTGTCTCCCAGTCTGTCGAAGCCCTCGGCGAGATCGAGGTGCTGGTCGCCGGCGCCGGTGACACGTACTTCGGCAAGCTCGCCGATATCAGCAGCGACGACTTCAACTCACAGCTGCAGATCCATCTGGTCGGCGCCAATCGCCTTGCCGGCGCGGTGTTACCGGGCATGATCGAGCGCCAACGCGGTGATCTGATCTTCGTCGGATCCGATGTCGCACTGCGGCAGCGTCCGCACATGGGGGCCTACGGAGCGGCCAAGGCTGCGTTGGTCGCGATGGTGACCAACTACCAGATGGAACTCGAAGGCACCGGCGTCCGGGCATCGATCGTGCACCCGGGCCCGACGAAAACCTCGATGGGTTGGAGTCTGCCCGCCGAGTCCATCGGCCCTGCACTGGAAGACTGGGCCAAGTGGGGTCAGGCCCGCCACGATTATTTCCTGCGCGCCTCGGATCTGGCCCGCGCCATCAGCTTTGTCGCGGAGACACCACGCGGCGGATTCATCGCCAACATGGAATTGCAGCCAGAGGCCCCCTTGGCCACCACGAAAGATCGCCAGAAGCTCGCCCTTGGCGAGGAGGGAATGCCGTCATGACCATCACTAAAGAAGTACAACGCGTTTCCGGTGGAGAGGGCGAGGAACACGGCCACCTCGAAGAGTTCCGGACCGACCCGATCGGCCTGATGCAGCGCATCCGCGACGAGTGCGGCGACGCCGGATGGTTCCAGCTCGCCGATAAGCAGGTGGTGATGCTGTCCGGTGCCGAGGCCAACGAATTCTTCTTCCGCTCCAGCGACAGCGATCTCAACCAGGCAGAGGCCTACCCGTTCATGACGCCGATCTTCGGTGAGGGTGTGGTGTTCGACGCCGACCCCGAGCGGCGGGCCGAGATGCTGCACAACACCGCATTACGCGGCGAGCAGATGAAAGGCCACGCGGCCACCATCGAGAACGAAGTCAACAAGATCATCGCCGACTGGGGCGATGAAGGCGAGATCGAGCTGCTGGACTTCTTCTCCGAGCTGACCATCTACACCTCGACGGCGTGTCTGATCGGGCTGAAGTTCCGCCAGCAGCTCGACAGTCGGTTCGCGCACTACTACCACCAACTCGAACGCGGCACTGACCCCCTGTGCTACGTCGACCCCTACCTGCCCATCGAGAGTTTCCGGATTCGTGACGAGTCACGCGTCAACCTCGTTGCGCTGGTGCAGGAGATCATGGACGGGCGCATCGCCAACCCACCTCAGGGCAAGGAAGACCGCGACCTGCTCGACGTCCTGGTCTCGATCAAGGACGACGAGGGCAATCCCCGCTTCTCCGCCAACGAGGTGACCGGCATGTTCATCTCACTGATGTTCGCGGGTCACCACACCAGCTCGGGCACCTCGTCGTGGACGCTGATCGAGTTGCTGCGCCACCCCGAGATCTATGCCCAGGTTCAGCAGGAACTGGACGACCTCTACGCCGACGGCCAAGAGGTGAGTTTCCATGCGCTGCGCCAGATCCCGAAGCTCGACAACTCGCTGAAGGAAACGCTGCGTCTGCATCCGCCGCTCATCATCCTGATGCGCGTCGCCCAGGACGAGTTCGAAGTGGCGGGCTTCCCGATCCACAAAGGTCAGATGGTGGCCGCATCGCCGGCGATCTCGAACCGGATTCCCGAGGACTTCCCCAACCCGGACGACTTCGAGCCCGACCGTTACGAGAAGCCACGGCAGGAAGATCTGATCAACCGCTGGACGTGGATCCCGTTCGGCGCGGGTAAACACCGCTGCGTCGGCGCGGCATTCGCGCAGATGCAGATCAAAGCGATCTTCTCGGTGCTGCTGCGCGAGTACGAGTTCGAGATGTCCCAACCGTCGGAGAGCTACCAGAACGACCACTCCAAAATGGTCGTGCAGTTGGCCCAGCCGGCCAAGGTGCGCTACTCCCGCAGGCGAGTCAAGGCCTGAACTGATGGGCTGTTATCGGGTGGAACTCGACGAGGACCTGTGCCAGGGCCACGCCATGTGTGAGCTCGAGGCGCCGGACGTGTTCTCGGTGCCCAAACGCGGCGTCGTCGAGATTCTCGATTCAGAACCACCCGACGACATCCGCCAGGACGTCGAGCGGGCGATCGAAATGTGTCCCACACAAGCAATATCCATTCGAGAGAAGGACTGACAATGGCGTCACGGCAAGAGTTAGAGGACTGGGTCGAACGCTGGCTGCAGGCCAACAAAGATGGCGAGGCAGCGGGCGACTGGAAACTGCTTGCGGAGTTCTACACCGACGACGCCACCTACGGCTGGAACATCGGTCCCAAGGAGGACGTGATGTGTGTCGGGAAAGACGAAATCCGCGACGTCGCCCTGGGCCTGGAGATGGAAGGCCTGGAGAACTGGGTCTATGAGTACCAGAAGGTGCTGATCGACGAGAAGCTCGGCGAGATCGTGGGGTTCTGGAAGCAGGTCGCCAACAAGGGCGACGGAACCCGCGACGAGATCTACGGCATCGGCGGCAGCTGGTTCCGGCTGAACGACGATCTGAAGATCGAATGGCAGCGCGACTTCTTCGACTTCGGTCATGTGCAGAAGGCCTTCATCAAGCTGATCGAGAGCGGCGACCTGACCCCGACCATGCAGAAGCGCATCGAGCGCAGCATCGCCGGCGAGAAATTGCCGGGTTACTACCCCCTCGGCCAGAGCCCCGTTCCCATCTGGTGAGCTCCCGACCGAGCAGTTGCTTGGGGGTGCTTGTGACGGAACTAACTAATGGCTCTAGTCTGGCTTCACTGGCTCTAGCGGAAGGCACGTACTGATGAAGACAAAAGGTGCTCTCATCTGGGAGTTCAACCAGCCGTGGTCGATCGAGGAGATCGAGATCGGTGACCCCGTCAAGGACGAGGTCAAGATCCAGATGGAAGCGTCGGGCATGTGCCATTCCGATCACCACCTGGTGACTGGCGACATCCCGATGATGGGTTTCCCGGTGCTCGGCGGCCATGAGGGCGCGGGCATCGTCACCGAGGTCGGCCCCGGTGTCGAGGATATCGAGGTGGGCGACCACGTCGTACTATCGTTCATCCCGTCGTGCGGGCGGTGTCCGTCCTGTCAGGCCGGTATGCGCAACCTGTGCGATCTGGGCGCGGGCCTGCTCGGCGGCATGGCAGTCTCCGACAACACCCACCGCATCACGGCCAAGGGCCAGCCCGTCTTCCCGATGACGCTGCTGGGCACCTTCAGCCCGTACATGGTGGTGCACAAGAGCTCCGTGGTGAAGATCGACAAGTCGATCCCGTTCGAGGTCGCCTGCCTGGTGGGCTGCGGTGTCACGACGGGTTACGGCTCTGCGGTCAAGGCCGGCGATATCCGGCCTGGCGATGACGTCACGGTCATCGGCGTCGGCGGTGTCGGCATGTCGGCAGTGCAGGGCGCGGCGAACGCGGGTGCTCGCAACATCTTCGTCATCGAGCCGGTGGAGTGGAAGCGTGACGCAGCACTGAAGTTCGGTGCCACGCACGCCTACCCCGACACCGACTCAGCATTCGCCGGTATCGCCGAAGTCACCTGGGGACTGATGTCCAAGCAGGTCATCGTCACCGTAGGCGAGCTCAAGGGCGCAGACGTCGACACCTACGTCAACCTGACCTCCAAGGGCGGCACGTGTGTGCTGACCGCCATCGGCAGCCTGATGGACAACAACGTCTCGCTCAACCTGGCGATGCTGACCCTGATGCAGAAGCGGTTGCAGGGCACCATCTTCGGTGGCGGCAACCCACACTTCGACATCCCGCAGCTATTGTCGATGTACAAGGCGGGCAGGCTCAACCTCGATGACATGATCACCACCCAGTACAAGCTGGAGCAGATCAACGACGGTTACAAGGACATGCTGGAGGGCCGCAACATCCGCGGTGTCATCCGGTACACCGACGCCGACCGGTAACACTTCTTCACCAGTAACCCCGTGGGAGCCGCAACGCTCCCGCGGGGTTATTGCGTCAGGTCGTACATCAACACCCGGCCCACCTTCATCGGGGTGAAGTTGCGCTGCACCCACTGCTGAATCAGGGCGGCATCGTTGAGGTGTCCCCACTTATCCTGTTCCACCGGATTGGTGATGATGAAGTAGTGGATGTGCTTGCCCAGCGCCAGCCTCAGGAACTGATCCGGCGCCGGCGCCGGATCGGTGGTGTTGTACCCGCCGACCGGCATCACCGGGCGGCCACTGGCCAGTTGATATCCGGCGGCGCACATCGAACCGACCGTCGCGGCCACCCAGCGGTAGTTGTCGGCATTCTCGGTGAGTTTCGCGATGACCTCGGGTGCCGGTGTGCCAGAGTCCAGCAGGCTGCATCCCGCGACATGGTTAGGCCGTCCCGGCGCACCGACGGGCCGCAGGAAGGCAGGACCTGTCGCCTCGATGATCTGAGCAGGCTGGGCGCCCAGCGGAGAATTCGAACTCACCCGCATGCGTGAGCGCAGCGTCGGGCCTGCGGACGGCAGGCCGCCCGAGTTGCCCTGAATCACCGTCGTCAACGAATAGGCCACCGGGGCAAGCAATGCCGTCGACACGATCGCGACCACAGCGGCGGTCCGCAGCGGTGCGCGCTCCGCCCATGCCACGCGGGCCAGGGCCAGCCAGCCCAACGCTATCGCGGCGACACCTAGCACCAGCCACTTGAGCCACGGACTGTAGAGCGGGTAGTAGCTCAGCGCGAAGAACGCGGTGCCCGCCGTGGCCGCGACGGCCAGAGCAAGGGCGATCCGACCCCAAACCTGTTGCCGGTGTTGCCAACACACTTCTGTGCCGATCCCGACAAGCGCAGCGATGGCCGGTGCCAGCGCGACGGTGTAATACGGATGGAAGATCCCTTCCATAAAACTGAAAACCGCGGCGGTACATATCAACCACAAACTCCAGGTGAGCACCTGAGCGCGCATCCCGTCGGTACGTGGCGCCCGGACTCGCCAGATCAACAGCACCGCACCGAACAGCAGTGCCGCGGGGAGCAGCCAAATAATCTGGCCGGCCTGCGCCAGCTGGAAGAGTCGACCGATACCGGGCACGCCCCACATATGCAACGACGCCGCAGTCTGTTTGGACCCGTTGGCGGGGCCAAGCGCCAGACCGGCAGTGCTGCCGGGCTCGTCCCCGGACAACCGCCCAAGACCGTTATAACCCAGCGTCAACTCCATGATCGAGTTATGCGTAGTGCCACCGATCCAGGGCCGATCACTGGCCGGCCACAGCTGCACGAGCAATACCCACCAGCCCGCCCCGGCTACGGCGGCAGCCAAACCCGTTGCCAGCTGCCATAACCGGGTACGCAACCGGTGCGGAGCCGCGACCAGATACACCACCCCTAGTGCGGGCAGGATCAGCATGACCTGAAGTTGTTTGGTCAGATAACCGAGACCGACGCAGAGCCCCGCTATCACCACCCAGCGGGTGCGGCCGTCGCCGATCGCGCGCAGCATCGCCCACACCGCGGCGATCATCAGCAGCACCAACAGCGCGTCGGGATTGTTGTACCGGAAGATGGCCACCGCAATCGGTGTCAGTGCAAACACCAAACCGGTCGCGAGGCCTGCAATTTCGCCGAATGGCCGGCGCACGGTGTCCCAGAGCAGTGCCACCGCGGCCACCCCGATCACCGCCTGCGGTACCAGGATGCTCCATGAATTCAGACCGAAGACCCGGACCGAGAGGCTCATCGGCCACAGCGACAACGGCGGCTTGTCGACGGTGATGGAATTCGCCGCATCCGAGGAACCGAACAGGAAGGCCTTCCAGGACTGCGAACCCGCCTGCGCTGCTGCCGAATAGAACGAGTTCGCCCAGCCTGATACCGACAGACCCCACAGGTAGAGGACCGCAGTTGCGGCGAGCAGTGCGATCAGCGCCCACGAGTAGGACAGCCGCGCCCTGGGCGGTTCAAGAGCCACATCCGGCGCGCTATCCAGCGTCGGCAATGTCGTTGTCGTCGTCATGTGCGCGTCGCAAAGACCCGTCGCAGCGCGACGAATCGCGCGAGGGTGGCCACCAAATTGGCCACGACGAGAACAGACAGCTCGGTGACCTTGCCGACGGTCGGGTCGATGCGGTGCAGCAGGAAAAGTGATCCGCTGGTGACCGCGAGCCCGAAGACAAAGACCAGCAGGCCGTGCAGGTGGTGACGCGCCGCGTCGGTCCGCCCGCGGATCCCGAACGTGAAAGCCCGGTTGGCCGCGGTGTTACCGATCGCGGTGAGCAGCAGCGCGGTCAGGTTGGCGGCCTGCGCGCCGAGGACGGGATGGATGAGCAGATAGAGCAGTGCGTAGGCGATCGTGCTGATGATGCCGATGAGGCCGAAGCGCACCAATTGGCCGACCATCCCACGCGGAACACCCTCCACCAGCGGTTCGCGGCCCAGACTCGCCTGCAGCTCCCGCACCGGCAGCGCCCCGCTGGCCAGTGCTCGCCCGATCCGCCAGCAGCCGTGCAGGTCTTCCAGGGCGGTGCTGACGATATCGACGTGGGAGTTGGGGTCGTCGATCCAGTCGACGGGGACTTCGTGGATACGCAGCCCAGCGCGCTCGGCGATCACCAGGAGTTCGGTGTCGAAGAACCAGCCAGTGTCGACGACCAACGGCAGAAGCCGCCGCGCCACCTCGGAGCGCAGGGCTTTGAAACCGCACTGGGCGTCGGAGAACCGGGCGCCAAGCACCCCACGGAGTATCAAATTGTAACTGCGGGAAACGAACTCACGCTTGGGTCCGCGCACCACCCGCGACGAGGGGACGAGCCTGGAGCCGATGGCGATATCGGAGTGCCCGGAAACCAGCGGGGCAACCAGCGGCATCAGGGCGGCCAGGTCGGTGGAAAGGTCGACGTCCATATAGGCCACGACCTCGGCGGGCGAGCCCATCCATGCCGCGCACAGTGCGCCGCCTCGGCCCTTGGCCTCCAGATGCATGACATGCACGTCGGGCAACTCCCGGGCCAGCACTCGGGCCACCTCGAGCGTGTTATCGGTGCTTGCGTTGTCCGCCACCGTGATCCGCGCCCGATAGGGCACCTCGTCGACCAAGAAGCGATGCAGCCGGCGGACGGCGCTCGGCAGATCCACCTGCTCGTTGTAGACCGGGATGACGATGTCGAGGACGTATTGCCCGGTGTGTCCGGGATCCGTGCTGGCGTCAGTGCCGGGCGACGGCAGCGCCAGTTCGGTCATGGTCCTCACGGTCTCGTGGCAAGCTGCCACGGCACTGCATCGAGGCTGTGAGGTTGCTGCGAAAAGACTTCGGGGCGGCCGCCCATATGCTTGGGCGTCATGGCCACCCTCTTCACCAAGATCATCAACCGGGAACTCCCGGGCCGCTTCGTCTACGAGGACGACGAGTTCGTCGCGTTCCTGACGATCGCGCCCGTCACCCAGGGGCACACCCTGGTGGTCCCACGAGCCGAAATCGACCAATGGCAGGATGTCGACGCGGGAGTCTTCGGCCGGCTCATGGCGTTGTCCCAGCGCATCGGCGGCGCCGTGACCAGCGCCTTCAACGCGCAGCGCGCCGGACTTCTGATTGCCGGACTCGAGGTTCCACACCTGCACGTGCACGTCTTCCCCGCGTACACGATGGGCGATTTCGATATCAGCGGCGCGGACACCAGCCCGTCCCCGGAGTCACTCGATGAGGCGCAGGCCAAGATCACAGCTGCGCTGACTGCTCCTTAGCGGGCTGGTCGAACTCCGCCGGGTGAGCGGGGACGTCGGCGAACCGGGGCAGGCTGACGCGGAAGCAACAGCCGCGACCGGGTTCGGTGCGCACTTCGACGGCGCCCCCGTGGGCGAACACCAGCGAATCCACGATGGACAGGCCTAGACCGGTGCCGCCACTGGAGCGCGCCCGCGAAGAATCGGTCCTGAAGAACCGCTCGAACACCCGGTGCGCGTCGTCCTGGGTCATCCCCGGGCCCTTGTCGGCAACTTCCAGGATCGCGCAGTCGCCGACGGTACCGACCCTCACGGTGATCCCCGCAGTTTCCGGTGTGTGCTGCAGCGCGTTGGCCACCAGGTTGCCGAGCACCTGCCGGAGCCGCGCCTCGTCACCGATGACCTCGGGTGTTCCTGGCCCGTCGAAAACGTCCATTGCGATGGTGCGGGCCGGTGCAATCGACTGCGCGTCGTGCACCGCGTCGGTGGCCAGCGTGAGTAGATCTACCCGCCGCTGTTCGAGCGGACGTTGTGCGTCCAGGCGGGCGAGCAGTAGCAGATCCTCGACGAGTAGCCCCATCCGGCGGGATTCGCTCTCGATACGCGACATCAGCATTTCGACATCACGAGCGGCGCCCTGGCGATACAGCTCGGCGAAACCGCGGATGGTGGTCAACGGGGTCCGCAACTCGTGGCTGGCATCGGTGATGAAACGACGCATCCGTTCCTCGGAGGTGCGGGCCTGCGCGGCCGACGATTCCGATGACGCCATCGCGCGCTGGATCTGGGCCAACATTCCGTTCAGCGCCAGCGATAGACGGCCCACCTCGGTGCGCGGATCACGTTGCGGCACACGGCTATCGAACTCACCGGCGGCAATCGCGGCGGCAGTCTGCTCCACCTCGGCCAGCGGCCGAAGGCTGCGATGCACGACGGCGTACCCGGCGATGCCGAGCACCAACAGGACCGCGACGCCGATCCCGGCCTGGGCGTAGATGAGCGAGCGAACCGTCGATTGCACGTCGGACAGATCGATCGCGACCGTGGTCAGTTCACCGTGCGGTCCGCGCACCGAGACCGCGCGCCACTCGACATGGGACCCGTCGATCGACCCGACCGTGGTCGGCACCGGACCCACGTCGTTATCGTCGGGTAATTCAGGGTCGGCATCGCGGTCATTGACCGCCATCCAGACCCGGCCGTCATCTCCGACGCCGCGGACATAGAAATTCGACGGCGGGCGGCCCGGGTTCGGGCCCTCGTTCGGGGGCGGCGGCATCCGGCGCGGGGCCTGGGCCCAGCCGCGCGACGCATCGATCAGTGTCTGGTCGACGCGGCCGATCAGGTCGTGTTGCAGGATCGTCGTGACGGCGATACCCGAGGCCAACAGGCCGAATGCCACCAGAACCAAGGTGGCCGCAACGAGGCCTACCCGGAGTGGGACACCTCGTCGCCGAAGGCTGGGCATGCGTTTTATTGTCCGCCAGTCACTTGAAGTTGGACCGCTAACCGCTAACGCGGCTCACGTAGCACGTAACCCACACCGCGCAGGGTGTGCAGCAAGCGCTTATCCCCGGTGTCGATCTTGCGTCGGAGGTAGGAAACGTAAGACTCCACGACGTTGACGTCGCCGCCGAAGTCGTAGCGCCACACGTGGTCGAGGATCTTCGGCTTGCTCAATACCGTGCCCGCGTTGATGACGAAGTAGCGCAGCAGGGTGAATTCGGTCGGCGACAAGGCCACCGGTTCGCCGGCCTTCCACACCTCATGGGTGTCCTCGTCGAGCTCGATATCGGCGAAGCTCAGCCGGGCGGTGCGCGGCTCTTCGACGCCCCTGCCGGTGCGTCGCAGGATCACCCGAAGGCGCGCGACCACTTCTTCGAGGCTGAACGGCTTGGTCACGTAGTCGTCGCCGCCGAGTGTGAGACCTGCGATTTTGTCCTGCAGGGTGTCCCGGGCGGTCAGGAACAGTGCCGGAGCATCGATCCCGTCGGCGCGCAATCTGCGCAGCACCCCGAATCCGTCCATGCCGGGCATCATCACGTCGAGGATGACTGCATCGGGCTTGATCTCGCGGGCTCGGTCCAGCGCGGCGGGGCCGTTGGCGGCGGTGTACACCTCAAAGCCCTGAAACTTCAGACTCACAGACAGAAGCTCGACGATATTCGTCTCGTCGTCGACGACCAGCACGCGTGCTTCCGGCTTGGAATCGATCAATGGGGCTGCCATAAGCAATTAATGTCCTCCTAGTTGCTTGCAATAACGCTGGATGGTCCCTGTGTACTTCCTGTGAGTCGGGTTCAGGGTTGGTTTCAGCGTCGGTGCGACGTCGGCGATACCGCCGGTCCCCGCAAACACCTCCCCCTAGACTTGCCTGCATGAACCTCGGCAAGAGCCTCGTCACGCTGGCAACCGCGCCGGTGCGCATCGGGCTCGCCGCGACCGAAGCCGGTCTCGGTATCGCCGAGGGGGCATTGGGCCTGGTCAAGCAGTCACTTGGCGAGACAGCCGCACCGGTCGGACCGAATTCGGTCATGCATCTGTTCGGCCTCGACGAGCAAGTGGCCCGGGCCAACCGGATCGCCAAACTCATCGACGATGACGCTCCCCTGGGCAAGGCCCTGGCGCCCGACGGCCCGATCGATCGCCTGATGCGCCCCGGCGGCCTGATCGACCGCGCCACTGCACCCGGGGGCGTCCTGGACAGGTTGACCGCCGAAGGTGGCGGATTGGAGCGTGCGCTGGCGCCGGGCGGGCTGGTCGATCAACTTCTTGACGAAGATGGCCTGGTCGAGCGCCTGTTGGCCGAGGATGGCCTGGCTGACCGGCTTCTCGCCGAAGGTGGGCTGGTGGAGAAACTGACCGCGCGCGACGGCCCGCTGGAACAGCTCGCCGACGTGGCCGACACCTTGAACAGGCTGGCGCCCGGACTGGAGTCGCTCGCACCGACGATCGACTTACTGCGCGACGCCGTGACCACGCTGAGCCAGGTGGTCAACCCGCTGAGCAATATCGCCGACCGCATCCCACTGCCCCGCCAATTCGGGCGGCGCCCGACCACCCGCCCCGTCCCGTCGCAGCGGGTCATCGACCACGACGAGTGACCCGATAAGCTGTCTACGCGCTGAGCCCGATTGCGGCTCGGTACACGCCTCCGTAGCTCAGTGGTAGAGCACCGCTCTTGTAAAGCGAAGGTCGTCAGTTCAATCCTGACCGGGGGCTCCACACCTCAAGCCCGACTGTGCACGCTCAGTCCTGGCGGCGATGGGCCAGCACCGTCACCGCTGTCAGGATCAGACAGAGTCCAGCTGCTACGGACATCACCGTCGCCCATGCTCCGGCGCTGCGTACCACCACCACCGCGACCGCGGCCGTTGCCGCGGCCCCAAGCAGGTACTGGGCCGCGCCGATCAGCCCCGACGCCGACCCCCTGTTCTCGCCGGCGGCCGTCATGCAGATGCTCATCAGGGCGGCTTCGAGAGAACCTATCCCCACGATGCCGATGAAGATCCCGCCGGCCACCACAGCAAGGGGCAGGTCCAGCCACGCGGCTGCCAACGTTATTACCGTGCCAGCGAACGAGATTGACGCACCGACGACGGCAAGCCGGTTGGTGCTGATGCGGTGCGCGAGGAAGTGTGCTGCCAACGCCCCCAGCAGCGCAGAGACTCCGGTCAGGCCGAACACCAACCCGAACTCGGCCTGTTTGAGACCGTAGTGCCCCTGGTACACGTAGGACGCGCCACCGATGTAGCTGAAAAGGAAGACGAACGCGACCGACATCGCCGCCCACGGCAGCAGGAATCGCCGCCGGGTCAACAGTCGGCCGTAGATGACCAACACCGGACCGAGGCGCATGGGAGCTCGATCGGCAATCGGTAGCGATTCGGGCAGGACGAAGAACGCCAACGCGGTCGCCGCACCACCCAGTGCAGCCAGCACGACGAACACCGCCCGCCAGCCGAGTACTTGTTCGATCACTCCCCCGATGGCCGGCGCGACGATCGGTCCCGTCATCGCCACCACCATCAACGCCGCAAAAAGCCGGGTGGCCGCATCGCCCTTGGCCCGGTCGCCGACGGAGCTGAGCGCCACCACGAAGACCAGGGACCCCGCCACGCCTTGGACCACGCGGGCGGCGATGAGCACCGCCATCGACGGCGCCGCCGCAGCCAGCAGGCAGCCCAGCACGAACAAGGTCAGCCCGGCCAGTAACGGTCGACGCCTGCCGAAGGCATCCGTGAGTGGACCCGACACGAACTGGCCCAGCCCCAACGCCAGCAGGTAGCCGGTCAGGGTCAGCTGCGTGACCCCCTGCGACACGGCGAACTCGGTGCCGATGCTCGGCAGCGACGACAGGTAGGTATCGATCGCGAACGGGCCGAGCGCGGTGATCGCCCCCAGGGCGATGGTGAAGGAACGTGGGGGTGCCGGTGCGGTCACGACGGATGCCACGGCGCTTCTTCCCCAACTTCGTCGATCTTCGAATGAACGTCAGATCAGACTAGTGACAGTGAGGCACTCTGGCTGATCGACAAGGTTGGGTGCAACTTTGTGCACTTTCGACGCCGCGGATTACAGGTCCATCCTGTCGATCTGCCAGTCGATATCGGCGAAGTTCGGCATCTCGCGGCCGTCGTCTACACCGATCTCCGCCTTGATCACCGCCTCGAGCTCGGCGCTGCATTTCAGGACAAGGTCGGCGTTATCACCCTTGGCGGCCGCCAGATTAGTCATCTCGTTGGGGTCGGCGTGCAGGTCATAGAGTTCGACGTCGTTGAAGCGATAGAGCTCGTCCAGATTTGTCGGTACGTTGCGTTGCGCAGGTGCGAAGTACCTGCTGAATTTGTACTGGCCGTCGAACATCGTCCGTAGACTGCCGCGTTTGTTTAGATCAGGTTTAAATCCGTTGGCCGCCATGGTTTGTCGCGGATCCTGACCGGTCGCCTTCGCTTCGGCGAACAGCTTTACTGCGTCGCTGTCGTTTGTGGCCAGCCCGCTATAGGTGAATAGCACGCTGTTTCGCACAGCATGAATGTCGGCATTGCCGGGATTGGACAAGGCTGAGCTGAAGTCCTTGCCGGGCAGTGGCCGGCCTGCATATTCGACCGCGGCTTCCGAACTCACCCCCGCCATCGCGAGCAGACTGGGTACCACGTCGAGATGACTGGTGAGCGCGCGCATGTCCTGGCCGCCGTTGATGTCAGGGTGCACGATATGCATCGGGAGGTGAATGGCCTCCTGATACGCGAAGGGTCCCTTGCCGCGCAGCCCGTGTGCACCGGCCATCTCACCGTGGTCAGAGGTAAACACCACAATCGTGTTTCCGTCCAGAGCCAGGTCGTCCAGCTCGGTCAACAACATCGAAATCTGTTGGTCGACAGTGCGGATGCTGTTGAGATAGAAGTCGATGAAGCGTTGCCAGCGAGCCGGCTCCGGCGGGATGGCACCGAGTGTATATCCCCAGGCCTTGAGGAATTCACCGTGCGCGGCCGGCCGGCCGGGCTGGTCCATCGGCTGATCGAGACTGGCGGGCAATGCCGTGTTCCAGCGCTGCTGATACATCGCGTGCTTCGGTGCGCGGGCGGCGTGCATCAGTAGCTTGCCGGTGTCCTGGACATTGTCACCGGGTTCGTCGGTGTTGAAGTACATGATGTCGTGCGGGTTGATCAGGCTGACGAACAGCGCCCACGGCTTACCGTCGTCGGCCAAGGGTCGCCCCTTGTCGCGTAGCCATGACTGCGCGGTCGTACCGATGATCCCGTCGGTGGTGTAACCGCCAAGATCATGCGCCAGCGAATCGACCGGTAACCCAAAATCCGAGAAACCGTATGCCTCCATCCGTTCGGTCAGAACGTGCTGGGGTGGGGCGATGTCGAATGCCGCATCGAGATGCCACTTGCCCTGATAGGCCGTGTAATAGCCGGCTTTACGCAGCAGGTGACCGATCGTCGGCACCGTCGTGCTCATGGCGTTCACGTAGGGCAGGTCAGCATTCTCGAACATGCCGTTATCGGCAGTTTGCAGTCCCGTCAACAGCACCGCACGCGAACTGGTGCACATGACAGCCGGTGCGTAATGGCTGTGCAGCGTGACACCGCTGGCAGCCAGCCGCTCCCGCCCGGGCAAACTCATCCCGGACGGCCAGCTGTCGAAATACCTTTCCTGGTCGGTGAATACGAACACGATATTGGGGCGGGTACCGCGCGGAGGTGGGGCGAGCTTGGCCGGTGAAGCACCCACCTCCCCGGAGCGGGCCTCTGTAGAGGAACACGAGGAGAGCAGTGGCGCGGCTACCGCCATGGCGCCGGTGGCGGCCAGGAACCTACGCCGGGATGGACCACTCGCCGCGATTGGCGGAATTGGCGGATTAATTGATGTCGTCATGCACCGCTCCCTACGTGCTCCCGGCGCGTCAATGACGCTGCAGCGGTTTTGAATTGAGCCAGCTTCTCGATGACTGTCTGTCCGGTCCGGGTGTGTCCCCAGATGCTGATGCCCTGATACGTGGTGGGTTCCCAGGTGTCTTCATCGACGGTGACCGGATTCCAACCCACCTCCCATTCGAAACCCGATGGGGTCCTCGCATAGAACGACAGTTCACGGTCATTGGTGTGCTGCCCGATGCCCAGCGCCATATCGAAGCCGAGTGTCGACACGCGCTGATACGAATCAACCATGTCATCGAGCTCGGAGACCTGGACATTGAGATGCTGCACCCGGGTTCGGATCGGATCTATCGGGAGCCTGCGAACATTGGCGATCGCCACCGAATGGTGTCGTTCGTTGACTCGAAGAAAGCGGATCTTCATTTTCATGCCGCTGATCGTCTCGTCGATGAAATCCGTCAGTCTGGCGTCGAACGCCATCCCGAAATAAGCTTGTAGCGCATCGGGTTTGGTCGATGTGATGGCCACATGGCCGATACCGCCCGCGCCGGTGACAAACCCGCGGTGCCGAATGCGCGGCGGCGCAGGGCTGGTTGAGGCCGTGGTGAACACCTCCTGCGCAAGCCCCTTCGGTCCGGGGAACCGCAGCAGTCGCTGCACCCCTCGTAGCGCGGCCTCCTGCGAGCTGCCCTCGACCACCGGCAGGCCATACGCGGTGACACGAGCGATCACTTCATCGAGGGTGCGGTGATCATCGAGGCGCCAGCCGATCGCGGTCACGTCCTCAGCCGGCCCACGCCGCAGCAGGAATCGACACTGATGGTCATCGAGACGGAAACGAATGGTGTCGCTGTCGAGTTCGTCGCAGTGCATCCCGACGGCATCTTCGCCGAATCGGCGCCAGTCGGTGAAGCGGTTACTCTCGATCACCACGTAGCCCAGAGCTACGTTGCCGAATACCGAACTCATTGCGCGCCCCCGGCCAGGAAGGCGCGGGTGACGCCATTGAAGAATTCCGCTCGTTCCCATTGCACCCAATGTCCGGCGTTCGCGGCCAGCAGCAGGTCGCAGTTGGGCATGATCCGAGCCAGCATCTGGCCACCCGCGGGACGGTTGACGCGGTCGGCGGCGCCCCAGACCACCAGTGTCGGCGTCGTGAGCCGGGCCAGCCGGTGATCACGGGTGAGGTCCATTCGCCATAGCGTGCGCAACGCCATCGGCCCCGAAGGCCGACGCAGGGGTGGGTTCGCGATCACCTCGGGATCGATGCTTGCCAGATAACGCGACTCGACCACGCTGTCGGGCACTGCGTCTCCGTCGAACACCAGGTACTCGCGGATGAACGCGTTCAACTTTTCCCGAGTGGGCCCCTGCCCACCGTAGTAGTCGAAGAGCTTTCCCAACCCCTCGGTCGGCAACGCACGGGTGGTACCGATACCACCGGGGCCCATCAGCACCATCTTCTCGACCCGCTCGGGGGTGTCCAGCGCCAGCCGCAAGGCACACGCACCGCCGTAGGAGTTGCCGACCAGATGCGCGGAGTCGATGTGTAGCTCGTTCAGCAATCCACGAATGCTGTTGGCCAGGAACCCGAACGGGTCGTTGCCGTCCACTCCTTTGGCGGAGCGACCGTAGCCGGGCAGGTCAGGTACCAGGACACGGTAATCACCAGCGAGCGCATCAATGTTGCGCGAGAAGTTCGAAACCCCGGAGGCACCGGGGCCGCCACCGTGGAGCAGCACCACCGCGGGACCGGTCCCGGTCTCGGCGTAGAACATCTCTCTGCCGCCGATTGTGACAGCAGTTTCAGTCATCGTTGCGGTAGTCATGAGGCGCTTCCTTGAGGCTGGCGGTTCTTCTCGGCGAGACGAAGATCTGATGGCGGTTTGGGCAGCGATTGCCCAGGACCCGCTGCGGCATAGATGAATCCGTCAGGCCGCACGACCACGGTTTGCGCCCCCTTGCCGGTCAGCCAGTCGACGAGTGTGCCTCCACCGTCGACCAGAGTGTTCGGCGCCGGGTAGCCCTCTGGTCCGGTAAGGCGAAAAGCATTGGCGCCTAACCTGATCCATGCCAGAGAGCCGACAGGAAGCGTGGCACCGGTATGCAACAGAGCCCACTGCCCCCGCAAAGCGTCATCGAGGCGAACGCCGACGCCCTTCTCGTCGATCAGCCATGGTTGCGGCAGCTGCCAGCCCACCGCCGGTGCCCGGCCCCACAGGTAGCCATCCCGGTAACGGGCATCGGGAATCCACATGGCGCCATGCAATTTCGCTGGCAGATAGGGAATCTTCATCACCGCGCGCATCACGGTGTTTCGCAGTGCAGCCAGCACTGGGCGCGGTTCGGTGATAATTCTGCCGACCCGCACTGCCCGCTTGGTGACCTCGCGAACATGCGGCATCCGTTCGGCCTGATAGGAATCCAATACCGCGTCGGGCGCCGAACCGTCGAGCACCGCGGCGATCTTCCAGCACAGGTTGGCGGCATCGCGAACCCCGGCCGACATTCCCTGTCCGATCCACGGCGGCATCGCATGCGCTGCATCGCCGGCCAGGAATACCCGGCCCACCCGCCACCGGTCGGCAATCCGAACGTGATGGCGGTAGATCACCGCGCGCAGAATCCGTACGTGCTTGTCGGTGATGCCCTGGCCGCGCAGAATGCGCCAGATCGCCGGGTCGCTGACCAATTCTGCATCCGTCGCGTCGCCGCGAGCCGGGTACTCCCACCGGTGATGCCCCAGCGGGGTGGGGCAATCAACGGTCGGGCACACCGGATCACAGTGAAAGCGCAGGCTGTCATGGCCCGGCCACTGCTCGAGGACTTCGGTATCGATGACGACCCAACGCTCACCGTACGTGCGCCCGGTATAGCCGATACCGAGTTGGCCGCGGGTAGGACTTGATCCGCCATCAGCGGCGATGACATAGGACGCGCGGATGCGGATGAGCGAGTCGGTAGTCAGGTCTGCCAGCGTCAACTCGACGTCATCGTCGGCGGCCAACACATGCCTGCATTCGTGGGACAACAGCACGTCGACGTTGTGAAACCGATTGACACCTTCCCGCAGCACAGTGTCGACCGCCGGCTGGTACAGGAACTGCTGCGACGGGTGCCCGCAGTCATGTGACGGCGTTTTCAGTTCGATGAAGGTGTTTCCACCCGCGTCCACGAAGTGCAGGGGCCGATCGGGCAGCATGTCGGCTGCCAACTGCTCGGCGAGACCGGCCCGCTGCCAGATTCGCATCACTTCGTCATCGGTCGAGATCGCCCGAGCACGTTGGTAGATATCCGGATCACGTTCGATGACAACCACTTTGACTCCGAGCTGGCCCAGAAGGTTGGCGGCAGTCGCACCCGTGGGCCCGTAACCGATGATGGCGACGTCGTACGTCGGTGCAGTGGTCACGACGACCTCGTTTCTAGCTCAGCAGGGTGATTTATTACCGTAGTGATCACTACGGTAAGCTGATTGACTAGTGTGAGTCAAGGCACAGATGTCAGGAGAACCGCTCAAGTGGCCGAGGAACGTAAGCCCCGTCGCCGTCGCGCCAATGGTGAAGAATCGCGTAACCGGATCCTGGATGCCGCGTCGGAAATTGCCAGCGAGCGCGGATATGAGGGCGCCTCCATCGCGTTGGTCAGCGCTAAATGCGGCCTACCCGCGAGTTCGATCTACTGGCATTTCAAAGACAAAGACGACCTGATTGCCGCGGTGATCGAGCGCAGCTTCGCTCAGTGGCTGGTCGCCTGGCAGATGCCTCCAGGCGATGACGACCGCGACCGATTCGCCGCCTTGGCAAGGCAAGTCGCCAAGGCGATGCTGGACACCCCGGACTTCATCCGGCTTGGGTTGATGCTGGCGCTGGAACGCAGACCCGTCGAACCGCGGGCCCGTTCGATGTTCCTCGAGGTGCGCGAACAGGCGTCTCGGCAGATATCAGAGACCATTAGTCAGTTCGCACCCGATCTCGGTGCGGCCGCAGTCCGGCAACTGACGCTGTATGCACTCGCCGGCGCCGACGGTTTGTTCATCGCCAAGGAGATCGGCGGTGACTCAATCGACCTGACCGCCATGTTCGGCCTGCACGCCCAAATGCTGTATGACGCCGCGCAGCGGCTTGCCAACGAGGACGCGCCGAACTGACGGAGCGCCCTGTGGCTTCAACTCCGCAGAAGCGGGCACCCTGATCACCTGCAGTGCCCACCACCTCCAGGAGGATCAGATGTCACCACTCACAGATGACGCCAAGCAGATGCTGTCGAAGCCCAATCCAGCCGTCATCTGCACGGTCCGGCGCGACGGACAACCGGTATCCGCTGCCACGTGGTATCTCCTGCGAGACGATCACGTGCTGGTCAACATGGATGTCGGTCGAAAGCGCCTCCAACACATGCGCAACGATCCGCGAGTGTCACTCACCGTGATCGACCAAAGCGATTGGTACACCCACGTCACCGTCATCGGCCACGTCGTCGATATCCACGATGACGATGGCCTCACGGACATCGACGCGCTCTCTGAGCAATATCAGGGAAAGCCATACCCGGACCGGAATCGACCCCGGGTCAGCGCCCTGATCGAGATCGATCGAGTGCACGGGTAGGGCGCGCAAAAGAACAACGACCAGCCCGACGGTCGCGGGTGAGGACGGGCCGGCTCAAACGGCTTTCAGGCAATATCGGCGACGAAAACGCCGGACCGCTTCGCGACGACCTGAGCCATCCGCGGCAGCGTCGGATCGACCGTGCCCGCGGGCAGGACTCGTGGGTTCACCAAATGCAGGTCCTTGCGGGCGACGTGGATATCCGACTCGCCCGCCGCCAGGACGTTCTTCACCCAGTTGGTCTTGCCGTGGGCCAGCCCGATCGCCAGCACGCTGCCCTTGCGGTACGCGGTGACGATGGTTTCGTACTCCTTGCCTGATGTGCGGCCGCGATGCTTGATCACCGCAAAACCAGGCATCCGTTTCGACAGCGGCCGCAGCATCGGATTCACATATTTGATCTGGAACCGCTCCAACCACGGCGGAAACAACATCGGGACGCCAGGGGCGTTGTTGGGGTGGTCTTCCCTCGAAGATGACGCTGGCATGACGGCTCCCGGATCTAATGTGTGTTGCCCAGGGACAATAGTCGCTGCCGATAGCCGATGGTTGTCACCAGGCCCTTTTGGGTGCTCCAGCAGCGAAATAGCTACGCGCCTAATCGCTTTCCAGCGCCTGGCACTGGGCCTGATGTAACTGCGCCAGCACGTCGGCGGTGACATCGAAGCCCATGCACTTATCCGTGACCGACTGGCCATAGACGAGTTCTCCCCCGACGGGCTGCGCCCCCGCGACCAGGAAGCTCTCCAACATCAGACCGCTGATACCACGCTCTCCGGCCGCAATCCGACCGGCAATCTCACCAGCGACCTCCGCCTGGCGGACATGATCTTTGCCCGAGTTGGCGTGCGAGCAGTCGATCATCACCCGACCTGGCAGCCGCGCGGCAGCCAGGCTGTCAATGGCCTCCGCAACCGAATCGGCGTCGTAGTTCGGGCCGGTCGAGCCGCCTCGCAGAATCAGGTGACAATCGGGGTTGCCTGCCGTCTCAACGACCGCACCCCGACCCAGACCATCGATACCGAAGAAAACGTGCTGCGCCGCAGCCGCTTTCACCCCATCGATGGCGGCTTGGACGTTTCCATCGGTGCCGTTCTTGAACCCGACCGGCATCGAGAGCCCCGAGGCAAGCTGGCGATGAATCTGCGACTCGGTGGTTCGGGCCCCGATCGCTCCCCACGCGATGGTGTCGGCGATGTACTGCGGGCTGGTGGGTTCGAGGAATTCGCCGCCGACGGCCAGGCCGAGGGCGTTGATGTCGAGTAACAGCGCTCGTGCGGTGCGCAGGCCCCGTTCGACGTCGTAGCTGCCGTCCATCCCGGGATCGTTGATCAGCCCCTTCCAGCCGACCGTGGTGCGTGGTTTCTCGAAGTAGACGCGCATGACGATCTTCAATTGATCGGCGTAGCGACGCGCCAGGGGAGCCAACCGATGCGCATAGTCCAGAGCTGCTATCGGGTCGTGCACCGAGCAGGGCCCGACGATCACGAGGAGTCGGTCATCACGACCGGCCAGGATGTCGGTGATCTCGTCACGATGGCGCCGCACTGCAGCGGCACCGTCCTGCGTGAGCGGAAGTTCCGCACGCATCTGATCGGGTGCCGGAACGGCACGAAAGGACACGATCCGCTGATCGGAGGTGCTCTCGACAACAGTGCTGTTGGTGATGGTCACGATCTCGGGCTTCCTGTGATGGTGATCAGGGCAACCCGCGAAAAGCTCCGGTGCCCTGAAATGACAAAAGCAGTGACCGTGTGGTCACTGCTGGGCTCCGGGTGGCGTAGCGCGGTGGTCTAATGCGCCTTATCTGAGGCTCCACCCGGAGCCGAGATAAAGCGCCAATAGCCGCGCGTGCCGATATTCACGCTCACGACCATACCCTGCGTGCCGTCAGCCGTTGTCCATCACGTCGGTCGAGTCATCGTGAACACGCTCTCTGGCCCAATTTCTGAGTAATTCGCCGGTCCGCCGGCCCGAAGGATGGGCCGGGGTCCAGCGGTGTCATAGACGCCGTCGACCAGCCACCGCCGGTCGATGTGCACAGCCACCACCTGCCCCAGCACCAGCCAGCTACCGACTCCTTCACCGGCGGTATTCTCCAGCTGAATGAGTTGGGTGAGTTTGCATTCGAAGTTGACGGGACTTTCCAACACCCGAGGCGATGTGACCATGGTTGAGGGGACGGCGGTCAGCCCACTGCGATCAAATTCGTCCTCATCGGGTGGCAGCGTGGCGGCGGTCTCGTTCATCGCCACCGAGAGCTCGCGGGTGGCCAGATTCCAGACGAAATCGCCGGTGGCATCGATGTTGGCCACGCTGTCTTTCCAGCCGATCGACGAGAATCCGACGATCGGTGGATGGTAGTTGAAGCCGTTGAAGAAACTATAGGGAGCCAGGTTGCGCACTCCTTGTGCGTCCTGGCTGGAGATCCAGCCGATCGGGCGAGGTCCGACGATCGCGTTGAACGGGTCGTGCGGCAGCCCCGTTCCGTCAGCCGTCCGGTAAAAATGTGCCCCTGCGCCGGCCATTGCATTTCTCCTGATCGTAAATCGTTGCTGCGTCTAGCATTTGCCCCCATTGTCGGGCACGTACGTGCGAGAGTTCCCCGGTGACGGGAAGTGTCGCCGTGATCGGCGCCGGGCCAGGCGGCCTGGTCGCTGCCCGCTGGCTGCGTGCCCAGGGGTTCGACCCGACGATCTTCGAGCAGAGCCCGGTTCTCGGTGGACAGTGGGCGGGGCTCGTCGGCCGCAGCGGCGTGTGGCCGACCATGCACACCAACACTAGTCGTGTCTTGACCGCCTTCAGCGATGTGGACCACCAGACCGGCGCAGTCTTTCCGTCCTGCCACGAGATTCTTGGCTACCTGCATCGCTTCGCCGAGGCGTTCGACCTGACCTCACTTATTCGTTTCGGCACCCGGGTAGACCTGGTCAGCCGGATCGACCGCAGATGGCGAATCACCCACGGCGGTGTCGACGAGGACTTCGACCGGGTCGTGGTTGCCACCGGCAGGTTCCATTCCCCTGCTGTCCCTTCCGTTCCCGGACTCGAGGCGTTCACCGGCGGCGCCGGGGTGAGGTCGACGTACCACTACCGGGATCCGTCTGAGTACCTCGGCAAGCGCGTCCTGGTGGCCGGCTGTGCGGTCAGTGCGCTGGAGATAGCGACCGAGCTGGCCCAGCTCGGCGCGGCGGAGGTGGTGATCACCCAGCGGCGGCAGCGTTATGTGCTGCCGAAGTTCGCCGCCGGAGTTCCCTCCGATCACCGAATCTTCACGAGGTACGGCACCCTGGCCAGCGAAACCCTGCCGCCAACGGAGGTCGACCGCCAGCTCAAGGAAATCGTGGTCGAGGCCGGTGGCAGCCCTCAGCAGTACGGCGCCCCCACGCCAGATCCATCGATATTCACCGCCGGTGTCACCCTCAACCAGAACTACCTGCCACTGGTGGCCGAAGGCCGGATCAGGATCCGGCCCTGGATGCAGTCCATCACTGCGACGACCGTGACCTTCGCCGACGGGAGTGCCGAGGATTTCGACGGGATTGTGCTCGGCACCGGGTTCGAGCTGGATCTGCCGTTCTTGAGTGCGGAGATCCGCGCGACGCTCGACCTGGACGCCACGCACTTTGATGCTGATCGCTACACGTTTCATCCGGATCTGCCCGGCTTTGCTCTGGTGGGTATGTGGGACCAGTCCGGTGGATATTTCGTGCCGCTGGAATTGCAGGCCAGATGGATTGCCTACGCGTGGGGTGGCGCCATCCCGACGCCCAGCGACACCGAGCAGCGGTCAGCGATCGCCACCTACCGGTCGCGCCGCGGACAATCCCAGAAGACTCGAATGAATTTGGCTGCCATGGCTTTTGCCCGAGCGGCCGGTGTCGAACCGCACCTGGTCAATTGGCCGCAGCTGCGTCGGGCTCTGTTGTTCGGTCCGCTGGCTCCCAGTAGCTTTCGACTTGACGGCCAGGACGCCAGGTCAGACGCGCCGGCCCGCTTCGCCAAGGACGCCGCCGCGTTCGGTGCGATCACCAGCAGCGAGCTCACTGCGCGCGAACGGAGCTACTGGTCGTCGGTCGAGACCGCGCAACCCTGATGGCGGCTCGTCTCGCCGGAGGTCAGCTGCTCGATCGCCAGCACATACATCTCCATGGCCCGCGAGATGTCGGCGAGGGCAACCTTCTCCTGTGATGTGTGCGCCAACGCAGGATCACCCGGACCCCAAATCACCGTCGGCACACCACTTTCACTCAGAAACGAGGCGTCATTACAGGCTTCGTCGAAGCCGAAAACGCCGTCCCCGATAACCAGCAGGGCGGCCTCGTGGGCTGCGCGCGCCAGCGGACCGTCCTCGTCGATGAGGCACGGCGGCCACACCTTCGTCACCTCGGCGGAGATGGCGAAATCGCTGTGCTCTTCAGCCGCAGCCTGTACCGCGTGCTCGATCTCCGCGAAGACCGCGGTCGGCGATTCCCCGGGAACCAACCGCCGGTCGATTGTGAACACAGCTTTGTCGGCGATCGAATTCACCACGGTGCCAGCGTTGAACGTCGTCACCGTCAGCGGGGATGCCGGGATGCCGTAGGGCCCCGCAGGCCCCGCCTCGTGCGGCAGCCGTCGAATGATGTCGGCCGCCACCGGGATGGGATTTCGCCCCGCCGACGGTATACCCGCGTGCGAGGCAACGCCGTCGACCGTCACCCGGATCCACAGCAGCCCTCGATTGCCGAGGTAGGGGCGGAGCCCCGTGGGTTCCGCGCAGATTGCCCAGTCGTATTCGGCCAGCCCGTACTCCGCGATATACGGGATCAGACCGAGATCGCTTCCGGTTTCCTCGTCGACGTCGATGAGCAGAGTCACACTGCCCTGATCGAGGGAGCCGGTGGCGTGCAGCGCCGCGATCACCCCCGCGAAGCAGGCGATTCCAGCCTTCATATCGCAGGCACCGCGGCCATGGAGTTCGCCGTCTTCGATGGTGGCCGCGAACGGATCGCGCTGCCATCCGGTATCTGCCGGTACCACGTCGATATGCCCTTGAAGAAGAATGTTGACACCCGGTCTCGAGCCCTCGACGCGGGCCCGCAGGGTCGGCACGCCTGCCTCTGACCTGCAGACAGTGACGCTCACGCCTGCCCGGTCGAGATATCGAGTCAGGACACCCAACGCTTCGGTGGTCCCTGGCGTGGCCGCCCCGACGGACCGGCAGCGGACCAGCTCCTGCAGAAGGTCAAGGGCCGACGGCTGAAGCTGCGCCAGCGCGGATTGCATTGCGCCATCCACGGTGAGCTCCTAACAAGGGGTTCGACAACCACCGGAATCGTCGCACGTGTGGGGTGGTCAGCGCCTGGTGAGCGTCGGTCGCGACGCGTGGTTGCGGCGGTTGTCCAGTGCGAAGGAGCCTGCTCCCGTGAAGATCAGCAAGAAGAACCCGAAGCAGTACAGGACGGCGAGTTCCCCGCCGTTGGTCATCGGGATGACCCCGGTAGGGAGATGCTGGGTGAAGAAAGCGAAGGCCATCGTGCCCGATGCGAAGAACGCAGCGATCCGAGTGAATAATCCGAGCGTGATCAGCACGCCGGCGACCAATTCGATGCACCCGGCATAGAAATACGGCCACTGGCCGGTTGTGGCTGCGGGGCCCGCAGGCCAGCCGAAGAGGTGCCCGGCGGCGTGACACAGGAACAACAGACCGAACACCACCCGGAACAGACTCAGCACAGCGGGGGCGTGCGGGCTCAGTCGCGCGTCGAGGTTGGCCACATTACTCATCACGTGTTGCTCCTTTGTTGAGGTTGCCGGCTGTTCGGATGCCGGACCAGGATTCGAGTTCTGCTGCAAGATCAAGCTTTTCGACAACTGCGGCGCTTTCGTAGCGTCCCCACTGTGCACGCGGAAGCATCCACATGAGCTCAAACTGGTTGCCGTCGGGGTCTGCGCCGTAGACGCTCTTGGTGGCACCGTGGCTCGACTCGCCGGTATAGGCGCCGACACCGCGCAGGACCTCGCGAAACTCGGCCAGTTCATCGACGGTGTCGAGCTGCCACGCGAGGTGGTAGAGGCCGACCGATCGCCGGGGCTGGGGAACCGCTCCGGCTATCTCGAACAGTCCCAGATCGTGGTGGTTTCCCGAACGCGCCAACCGGAGGAAGGCTGCGTTGATACCCCGCTCGCGACTGACCAGTTGCATACCGAACACG
This sequence comes from Mycobacterium sp., assembly GCF_965229105.1. Lineage (GTDB taxonomy): Bacteria > Actinomycetota > Actinomycetes > Mycobacteriales > Mycobacteriaceae > Mycobacterium. Next base: position 1,362,039 of record NZ_OZ245858.1, on the reverse strand, counting down.
TCGATGTAGAACTGCGCAGCGCGGTCGACATCTGCCACGAAAAGCACCGCATGGTTGAGGCGGACGGGCGAAACGGACATCGGCTCGGCACTCCCTGCATGGCAACACGGGTTGCAATTAGTTGTAGCTACAATTATGACGTTAACACACCATAGTTGTAGCTACAACATGTATGAGATGCTGAGTGGATGGTCGCCAAGGGCGTGAGTCCCGCCGAGCAGGCCGCATGGGTGCGGTTCGCGTCGGTTCTTGAATTGCTGCCGGGCGTCCTCGACACCCAGCTACGCCGCGACGCGGGGTTGATGCATTTCGAGTACTTCGTGCTGGCGATGTTGTCGGAGGCACCGGATCGGACGCTGCGAATGAGTGCGCTTGCAGCGCAGACCAATTCCACGCTCCCCAGACTGTCCCATGTGGTCAAGCGGCTCGAAGGCCGAGGCCTGGTGCAACGCTTTCCCTGTCCAGACGATGCTCGGGCGACCAATGCGCGTCTCACCGACGACGGCTGGCGCAAAGTTCTGCAGGCCGCCCCAGGACACGTGGCCAACGTCAGGGACAACGTCATCGACGCGTTGACCGGTGACCAGGTGCACCAGCTCACTGACATCGCCGAGGCGATTCTGGGCCGCCTTGATCCCGACGGCTCGATGTCGGCGACCTATCATCGCTACGATCAGTAGAGATCGATACGACTGTCGCCCAGCATCTTTGCGCAACGCTTGGCGTACGAGCACGTCGCAGTGAATCGCGATCGGGTGCTGATCTACTTGTCCGGCACCCCTGGTGCTACCCGCGGAACCTGACCGTCGCGCCGGCCGCGTTTACGGTGGTAAAGATCGTCGTCCGCAGCGGTCAACAGACTGACGAAGCCTGCTGGCGCTGCATCCCCAGCGGCGACTCCGGCGGTGACTCCCGCGACTTGCCCTGCCGTGAGTTCGTCGGCGAGCAGCCGAGCCCGGTCCTGGTCGTATCCCGATAGCACAACCACGAATTCGTCACCGCCGAGTCGCCCGATGACCGCCGACTCCGGCAGTTGGGCCGCCCACGACGCCGTGAGGTGACTCAGCACCCGATCACCAGCGGCATGCCCATCGCTGTCGTTGATACGTTTGAAATCGTCGACGTCAAAGACGATCACCGCAACGCTTTCGTTGCGCCGGCGCGCCTTAGCCATCAGGTCGCCCACTTGGCGGTGCACACCGGCGCGGTTCCAGACCGATGTCAACGGATCGCGAAGGGCGGTTTCGAGCAGTGCCGCATTGACCAACCCGACGACCTCTGCGGCCCCGATGATGCAGACCGCGAAGAAGAACAGCCACAGCACCGGCACCGCCGCGGGCGCGACCAGCAAGCCGAGGATTGCGGCGAGAGCGATCAGGGCCGACGCCACCCTCGTCGCACGCACCGAGTGAAATGTCCGGATGAATACCGCGGCGAACATCAGCGGTACCAGGGCCCAGACTTGCGCGACGGACTGCTCGTGAAACAGCAGAACCACGACCGGCGCTGCGCACATCAACGTCACCGCGACGAGATAGCGGATACCGAGCAACGGGTGGCGAATCGTGGCGAGCATCCCGGCGGCGCACAGCACGACCGCCACCATCTCCCCGCGCGATTCGAGCATGACAGCGTGCGAGCCCAGCGAAGAGGCCACGGCCACGGCATAGAGCGTCAGCAGTATGCCCAGATAGGAGAGCAGAATTCGGCGCCGCAATCCGTCGCCGACATCCGCGCCGCCGATGTGGTGCAACATTGAACTCCCGGTGCGTATCGGCTTGGATGCCAATCACACTAGTTGGTGTAACGCCGCCCGGGCGGTCGTGGTCTACCGAGAGTTATCCTTGCCGCGAATGATGAAGCCAGTCAACGGTTTCTGACAGCGGCCGTCGCGGTGTGGACGGTAACGGATCAGCGTTGAGGGAGGCCCAGCCGATCCGCAACAGCATCTGCGGGAACGCGCTCGCACCGAAAACTTCTGCCGCAAGATCCTGACGGGTTTCGGCTACCTCCAGTGGCTCGGTGATCGGGCAGCTGGCCAGACCCAGTGCGGTGGCGGTCAGCAAGACCAGGCTGGTGGCCTCCCCAGCCCGCAGCCGGGCGATGTCGTCGTCGGCCGCCGTACCCAACCCAACCAAGACACCACGATCGGCATCCGGTGTCACATCAACCGGTTGCGCCAAAGCGGTACCGGCGAAGACCCGGCCCGGCGGTGTCGCGGTCGGATCCGACGGCGGTGTGTTCCGCGCGGGCACGCCGGCGGTGGACGCATAGCGGCCGCTCCATTCAGTGAGCTCCCTGGCGTAGCCATCGTCGGTCGCATGCTGGCGCACCGACTTAGCCACCGCCGCGTTGAGAGCCTCGGTGGCCTCGATCTGCCGCAGCAGCGTGCCCGCCCGGGCGGCGCGTGCACCCATCAACGCGATATCACCGCGGGGGACCGGCCAACTGCTGTAGATACGCCGATCTGTCCGGCGCCGCGGGATCGCCGCAGCCAGGGCGATATCTGTTTCTGTCGGGCGGGACGGGCCGAGCGTGACCGACGCGAGATGATCGCGATCCGCGGGGTTGGGGAAGCGATGGATTTTCGCCTGCCAACCCAACGCGGCCAGGGCGACGACGCAGTGGTTCAGTACCGTCCCGCAGCTCAGCATCAGATCGCGGCCATCAGGATCTGTCCGGGGTAACTGCAGTTCCGGGACGGCATACAGGTGCAGGCTCTGATCACCGATCCGCCAGCGCCACGGTTGAGAGTTGTGCACCGACGGCGCGCGGGCCGCTAACGACAACGCCGCGTGAAGCGTCTCATCGATCGGGAAATGCCCATTCACCGATACTCATCTCCCTTCGCCACGCTCGTTGTCGCCTCATCACCTGTCCCCTGACCACCTGGCCCCATCGTGGCCGATCACAACCGATGACGAACAGAGACCGAAGTCCTCAGTTCAGGGGACCTTTTTTGAGCGAAATGGCTGGACGCTTCGGGCGGGCTATCGTCGGCACTGTGACTACAGACGCCTTTCATCCCGACCTGCCGCACCCACACCCGAATGTCAGGCACATCCGCGGTGCCGACGTCTACGGAGACACTGCGCAGACATCGGGTATGCAGCGTTTCGAGGCGATCAGCAACGGGCGGGTCGGCTCCACGAAGCTCTGGATGGGCCAGACGCACGTGCATCCAGCCACCTCCTCGGGAGACCACCACCACGGCGAGGCCGAGACGGCGATCTATGTGGTGAGCGGACATCCAGAATTCGTCTTCATCGACGAGAACACCCGGCAGGAATCCAGAATTCAGACCGGGCCTGGCGATTACGTTTTCGTCCCGCCATTTACGCCACACCGCGAAGAGAACAACGACCCCGAGCACGAAGCCGTCGTCGTCATCGCACGCAGCACCCAGGAGGCCATCGTCGTCAACCTCCCGTCGCTCACCTGAGCCTCCCGATGCAGCATTCGCCAGCGTTTCACTAGCTGTTAACCAGCCATACCGGCAAATTTGCGCCGGTCACGGCCTATTTTGGAATCATGCGGACCGCCTACCAGAAAGAGCTCTCTGCACTGCTCGCACAAGTCGGGGACATGTGCGGTCTGGCGGGTGAGTCCATGGAACGCGCAACGCGTGCGCTGCTCGGTCCTGATCTGACCCTCGCCGAAGAAGTGATCAGCGCTCACGAGGCCATCGTCGAACTAGGGGTCTCCACCGAGCACCGTGCACTGGCGCTGCTCGCGCGGCAGGCACCCGTCGCCGGCGATCTGCGCGCGGTCGTCAGCTCGATGAAAAACGCTGCCGACGTCGACCGCATGGCCGCGCTCGCGCTGCACGTCGCCACCATCGCGCGGCGCAGGCATCCCCGTTGCGCGGTGCCGGCGGACGTCGCTCCCTACTTCACCGAAATGGGTCGTGTTGCAGTAGATCTCGGCTACAGCGCGCGAGATGTGGTGCTGTCGCGAGATCCGCGGAAGGCCGCTCAGATCCGGCATGATGACGATGCCATCGATGAGTTGCACAGCCACCTTTTTCAGGTACTCAAGGATCACCACTGGCAGCACGGCGTCGCCGCCGGTGTCGACGTCGCGCTGCTCAGTCGTTATTACGAGCGCTTCGCCGACCACGCGGTCGAACTGGCTCGACGCGTCATCTACCAGGCAACCGGCAGCGTGGCCTGACCGACCTAAACCGAACCCGCCTGCCACGCACGGGCAGCGATCAGTTCCGGTATCAACACCTCGGTCAGCAATCGCACGTGGTCATCTGAATCACCGGGGTAACGCAGCTCATAGTGCGCACCGGGGACGGTTCCACCGACGCCGACAACAGTGCTGCCCCGCGCTGTCGTCCACTCGGCCAGTTGCGCTTCCCACGCCGATCCGGCGAAGACCAGCAGTCGGTAGTCGGTGGTCTTGGTCAGGTAGACATCAACGTGGCTCCAGTCGCCGGTCTCACACCCGACCGCAGCCAACCGCGGGCCTTCGCGCAACATCAGCGCGCCCTGCGCAGCCGAGCAGAACCGGTGGGCCGGTGCTGCGAGGTGGGTGCCCGACGGTCCGAGCAGCAGCTCAGAAACTGCTGGAAGCCAGTCTGATTCGGTGTCCAGCAGATGCGCGGTCGCGGTGGCAGCCGCGGCGACGGCCGCAGCGAGCGGGGCGGTGTCAGTGCCGGCCAGCTGACATTCCAACGCCAAGAGCAGGGCCAACGTGTGCTGATAGCTGCGGCAGGCGACGCCACCGACCTCGGTTTCGGCATCGAGGGGGACCACCCCGCCGCACTGCTGCGTAATCGGCGAATCCGCCGTATTCGTCAGCGCCACTGTGGACACGGTCGCCGGCAGGCGGGTGAGCGCGTCCAGAGTTTCGACCGAACCACCGCTGGCCGAGGTAGCCACCACCAAAGTTCCTGCGCCCCAACTGGGTAACAATTGCGAAGACGCCAGCTCCGAAGTCGCGACGATCCCCTGCGCGCGCATTCGAGCAGCGGCAACCCCGCCGGCATACGCCGATGACCCCATGCCCAGCAGCACCACCCGGTTGATATCCGGCGGTAGCACCGATGCCCACGGATTGCCTGCGGCCAATGTGGTGGCGAGTCGGTCGAGCACCTCGGGCTTACGGTACAGATCGGCGACGAAACCGTCGGGCTTCACGGTGCGGTCCCTTCGTTGAGCAGAGCGGGTAAGGCGGCATCGGGAACATAGCTCCAGCGCGGTAAATGTCTTGCTGCGTAGATAATCTCGCGTAGTACCTGCTGCATCCGAAAAGCGTGGAGTGGGGCCGGGTCATAGAGATCAGCGTGCTTGAGCTCAGCCAACCGACTGGCATAGGACGCCAGGAACGCACCGCGACTCAATCTGATGACCTCGGTCAAAGTCGACTCGTCCAGCGGGGTGTACTTACGGGCGACGATCCCGGCATGGGTCAACGACTGAACCACCCCGGCAACGTCGAGGGCTGCAGGAATCGGGAGAACCCGCTGCTGCGCCGGCAGCACCGGGTTACCGTCGAAATCTGTCACCAGATAACCCGACTCGGTGAGCAGCACCTGACCCACGTGCAGGTCACCGTGTCCCTGGATGACGGGGCAGCCTCCGAGTGCGCCCAGGCCGTCGAGCGCGGTCTCGATCTCCACACGCCGGTCGGACAGGACGGCGGAACTGGCGGAATCGCTGAGCGCACAGGCTGTTTCGAGAGTGACAAAGGCGGAGTCGCGCCACCGGGTGGCATCCTCGCGGGTGGCGAACGATGCGGTAGCCGATAGCGCCGCATGCAGTTCGGCGACCAGCCGGCCGACATCATCGGCAGCCGCCAGCGCGGGTTCGACGTGGTTGTCCCTGGCGGCGGCGGTGATCACCTCGACGGCCCAGGTCCAGCCGTCGACTGCGTCGGGCACATACTCGTCGACACTGACCGCCAAGGTCTCAACACCGTCGGCCGGCTGCCAGGTGACCAACCCCCACGGTGTGGGCATGCCCCCGAACCCGGCGTCGCGCAGCACGCTGATCCGCTGTGGCGCCGGATGGGGACCGTCCTGCAGGTGGGTCGCCCACTTCACCACCGCGGCCTGCGGGGTGGTGCCGACGATCACCGATTCGTTGGTCTGATCGACGCCCATGGGGCGCTCGCCCGTCGCGCCCTGGTGGGTCCATGAGCGCAGGGTGAATCGGCCGCGGGTGGCCAACCCTGGTACCGCTGTCAGCACCCTCAGCAGCGCTTCCGATACGCCATCCCCTGGCACTGCACGCCGCCAGGGCCCATCAGCGTCACTCACCATCGGTTCGGCGGACAAGCCAATAGCGGTGCGCACGATCGAGAGACGCTTGCCTTCAACGAGTTCGAGCGTATCGAGGACGTCAGGCTCTGATTTTTCAGGCACCTGACGCCCGGTGCTGCACGCCGACCCGTTCGATGACGTCCGCGCCCACCCGCAGACCGTCGCGGGCGCGGATATCGGCACCCACGGCGGTCAGCCGGTCTCGCAGAGCGGTGTCAGCGAGCAACCGTTCGACGGCATCGGTCAGCTCGGCATCGGCAAAGGCGTAGGTTTCCAACCGGATGCCGAACCCGAGCTCGGCTATCCGCTGGGCATTTTCGTACTGGTCCCAGAACAGCGGTAGCACGATCAGCGGCTTGCCGAAGTGCAGCGCCTCGGTGGTGGTGTTGTTCCCGCCGTGTGAGATGACCAGGTCGACCTGGGGAATGACTTTCGTCTGCGGCAGCATCTGTGCACCGATCATGTTCTTCGCCAAGGTGATCCGCGCGGCCTGCGGACCCATACTGACGATGAAGCGGTGCGCCGTGGTGCCGAGCACGTCGACCAGGCGTTGCATCAGATCGACATCGGCACCACCGAGCGAGCCCAACGACAGGTAAATGAGCGCACTGCCCTCTGGCCGGTCGGCAACCTCGGCGGGCAGGAGGTACTCGTCGTCGGTTTCGCGCACGCTGGAGTCCATCCGGGTCCAGCTGTCATCGAGTGGCCTGGCGCCGAGGTAGTCGGCTTCGGCCGGGTAGACGTAGAGGTTGGCCGCGTTGGCACGCGGGATGAACTCCAGCTCCGGCAACGGGTCGGCGCCCTGAGCCTGCACCCAGGTATTGAAGTCGGCCCACATCGCGCGGAGGGTGCGGTCGAATTCGGCACGGTAGGTGTCCCACTGCGCCGGGTCTGCGCTGGGGAGCCCGGAGAACGGTGGCGGCACCCCGGGGCCGGGAACTTCCAACGGGCTACACGACACGATGCGCACAAATGGTGCGCCCGAGGTGGTCAACGCTGGAAAGAGCACCACGTTGTCCTCGACGATGACATCCGGTCGGTGTTTGGCGATGATCTCGCGCAGCCGCGGCTCGCAGTACTTGGCACCGTCGATGAGGGCCTGATAGGTGGGCGCGATGAACGTCTCGAGCTGATCGACCGTGGGTTTGCGGAACTCCGGCGCGGTCTCGGCGATGAAATCGGTCCAGAATTTCCCGGCATCCTCTTCGCTGGCGTCCGGGTCCGGTTCAGCCAGGTCGACGAGCTCCTCGACAAAGCCGAAGGGGGCGAGCTTGCCCGCCCAGGAGCGTTCGGCGGCGAACACGATGCGGTGCCCACGGTCGCGGAGAATCGCTGCCAGTCCGATGCACTGATTTGTGGGGCCGTACGCCGACTCCGGCCAGAACATGATCGTCAGTGGAGTCGGTGTCGGCATTGGCGCATTTTCCTTCAGAGTCGGGCCAGTCAGCGAGCGCCAGGATAGCGCTCATAGCCGTGTGACTCGCGGCAGTCATGGGTGTCCCTCAGCGCGATCCCTCGAGGTAGGCCACGATCGCATTGGTCAGTCCGCGGCGGGCGAGATCCAGGTCGTAGAGGGCGCCGAGTTGCCGCTCGGAGACGATCCCGCGCATCGCCCCTGGGATGAACGTCGCCACTTCGCGGATCCGCTCGGGATCGACATCGATGGCGGCGAAGGCGGTCTGGCACGACGCGATCCAGCCCTGCCCCCATGAGGAGAGTTCGGCCGCGGTCAGCGGATAGAGGCGTTCGAGCTCGGCTTTCTCGCGGGGCAGCGCCATCCGCAGGTTTTCGATCGCTTTCGAATCCCTCGCGGTCAAGCCGTCGTAGAGGATGTCGATGATCGTCGCCACACGTTCATGCAGGGGTGCGGCGGGGTTCGTCAACGCCGGCACGTCCCCTCGGCGTTCCGCTGTCCGATGCAGGACAGCGGCCCAGAACCCGTCGACATCGCCGAATTGATACTTCACCGCGCCCCAGGTGGCACCGATGTCTCTGGCAATGCGGTTGGCCGAAACCGAACCCGGGTCGCCAGTAGCCAGCGCCCGCAGGGCGGCCTCCAGCATGTTCTCCCGGGTCGCATGGCCACGCCGGTTAGGCCGGCGCTGCGCGGTCCCCGGTCGACTCATCGCTCCGACAGTAATCGGCGGGCGGCACATTGTGGCTTTTTCGTAGAACCCTCTGTCATAACTTCGTAGACGGCTCTACTATTCGATGATCGGTCAGCGATGAAGGACATGACAACCGCGAAGGGGCACCCGAGATGGCGAAGCCGCCGCTGTCGATGAAGCCGACGGGTTGGTTCCAGGTCGCATGGTCCACCGAGATCGGTGTCGGGGATGTCCACCGGATGAGGTACTTCGGCGAGGACATGGTGGCGTGGCGCGCCCAGTCCGGGCAGTTGACCGTGATGAACGCCTACTGCGAACACCTCGGCGCTCACCTGGGATTCGGTGGCCATGTCGAGGGCGAGGTCATCGAATGCCCCTTCCACGGATGGCAATGGGACCACGACGGTCGAAATGTCTGCATCCCGTATGAGAATCGACCCAACCGTGGTCGACGGATGCGCACCTATCCGGTCTCCGAACGCAACGACGCGGTCTACATTTGGCATGACATCGACGCCTGCGCACCGTATTTCGACGCCCCCGATGTGTTCGCCAGCTTCGCTGACGGCAGCAGCGCCGCCGATTATTACCCCAGGGCCAGCATCTACGAGCCGAATCTGGAACTGCATCCGCAGTACGTGCTCGAAAACGGTGTCGACTTCGCGCATTTCAAATTCGTGCACAAGACCCCCATCGTGCCGGTGTTCACCCGCCACGACTTCGCCGCACCCGTGTCGTATGTGGATTTCACCATCACCTTCGAAGGCGACGAGAACCAGTCGATCGACGATGTCCGCAGTGGGGTCGAGGCGATCAACGGCGGATTGGGGATCGCGGTCACCAAGAGTTCGGGAATGATCGACAACCGGACGATCTCGGCGATCACACCGGTCGACGAACACACCTCAGACGTGCGCTTCACCGTCTATATCGGCCGCACGCCCGGCAAGGACACCCCACGGGCCGAACTGAAGGCCCAAGAGTTCGGCCAAGAGGTCATCCGGCAGTTCCGGCAGGACGTCCACATCTGGTCACACCAACGCTATTCGGATCCACCCGCCCTGTCCTCAGCCGAGTTCGAGGGTTTCACCGCGATCCGCACATGGGCCATGCAGTTCTATCCCGATGGCCGCGGCGGCAGCGCCGCGGACCTTCGTGTTGCGTCACTCAGCGAGAAGGGCTAACCAGATGACCGCCACCACCCCGATCCGGGTATTCCAGGTCGCCACCGGCAATGTCGGGACCGAGATGATCAAGCGCATCGCCGACGAACCCGATCTGAAGCTGATCGGATTACATTGCTACACAGCGGAAAAGGTCGGTCGAGACGCCGGGGAGATCGCCGGCCTGCCTCCCATCGGCGTGATCGCGACCGGCTCAATCGACGACATCATCGCAGCCAAACCCGATGTGCTGACCTTTCACGGCGTCTTCCCCGACGAGGATCTGTACGTCAAAGTGCTTGAGGCAGGCATAAATATCGTCACGACTGCCGACTGGATCACCGGCTGGCACCGCGATACCAATCACCCGCACCCGTCGGGTAAGCCGGTCACACAGCTACTCGCCGAGGCATGCGCCAAAGGCGGGTCGACGTTCTACGGCACCGGAATGAACCCGGGGGTCAACCAGATCCTCGGGGTGGTGTGCTCTGCCGACGTCGCCGAGATCGAGAACGTCACCACCCTGGAGTCGGTCGACGTGTCCTGCCATCATTCAAAGGACACCTGGATCGAGGTCGGGTATGGGTTGCCGGTCGACGATCCCAGCATCCCCGACCGACTGGAGAAGTACACCCGCGTTTTCGCCGACAGCGTGCTGATGATGGCCGACTGTTTCGGTCTCGAACTCGACGAGGTGAAGTTCAGCTTCGAGCTCGGCGCATGCACCAAGGATGTCGACCTGGGCTGGTACCTGATGCCGAAGGGCTCGCTCGGGGGCAGCTATATCAAATACCAGGGCATGGTCGACGGTGTACCCAGGGTAGAGACGCACCTGGAATGGCAGATGACGCCACACACCGACCCGAGCTGGGACATCAAGGGCTGCTACATCACTCAGATCAAGGGCGATCCGTATGTCTACAACAAACACATGATCTTCCCGAAACCAGGTGTCGACCTGTCGAACCCGGATAACTTCGCCTCGATCGGGATGACCGTCACTGGCATGCCTGCACTACACGCCATCACCTCGGTCGTTGCCGCCCCACCGGGGCTGCTGACCAGTGCCGACGTACCGCTGCGGGGATTCGCTGGGCGTTTCAAGCTCTAAGACGCCAGCTCTTAGTTCACCGGCACGTCGATGATCGGGCGCTGCACACCGGCGCCAGGCCCGTCGAAATGCCACCACTCCCCCGAATACACCGCCAGCCCACCGGTTTCCATCGCTTGGCGCAACCGCGCCCGATTCGACTGGGCCACAGCACTGACCCCGTCGGTCGCGAAAGCGGTTGCCCGCGCGGAGAAGTCGTCGAAGCCGGTACCCATATCGGCGCCGGTGATGGTGACGTCCACCGACCGCCCGGACTCGTGACTACGGGAGTAAGGGCCAGGCTTGGCCACCCAGGCGGGGTTGGGCACCGCATCGAACATCCTGACCTGGACCTGGTGCGGCCGGTAACAGTCCCAGAATGTCAGCCGGTCACCAGTGGCCCGCAAAGCGGCCGCCGCGGCGACCAGTCCCGGTGCCAGGGACTCGTGCACCAGACAGCGAGCATCGGCCGGATACAGCGGCAGACCGACGAAGTTGTCGGCCGTTGCGTAGCGCAGGTCGATGACAGCGTCGGGCACCACCGAGCGCACATCGACGAAACCGGCAGCACTCGCCCCTGATGAGACAGGTGCCACCGGATCATCGGGTGTCGTCGCTCCGATCCCAGCAGGCCCAAGGACCGCCCAGATCAGGCCGAGCGCGGCGGCTATCACTCGATACACGTCAACCGCCGTCCCACCGCGACCAGCGTCGTCGCGGCCCTGACGCTGCCGATGTTTACGATCACCGCCGCGCGTTTACCCCCACCCAATGCGGTTGACACCTCTGGCCCAGTGTCGATGCCCGGGCTGTTGCCCGTCGGCAACGGCGTCGTCGAGATCCTCATCTGTCCTTCATATACCGGGCAAAGCCGCAGCTGCAGAATGTTGGACAATGATAGGAGTCGTGGACATATGAGAATTGGATTCATCGGGCTCGGCAACATGGGTTCGGGGATGGCCGGCAATCTGCTCAAGGCCGGCTACGAGGTGACGGCATACAACCGGTCCCCCGCCAAGGTCGACGCACTGGTCGAACTGGGCGCCAAACGCGCTGAGTCGGTCGCCGCCGCATGCACCGGTGATGTTGTTTTCACCATGCTCGCCGATGATGCCGCCGTCCAGCATGCCGCTTTCGGCGACGTCGACCTTGCCGGCGGCATCCTGGACTCACTCGCACCAGGCGCGGTCCACATCTCGTCGAGCACCATCAGTGTTGGGCTGGCGTCGCAGCTGGCCAGGGCGCACGCCGATTCGGGGCAGATGTTCGTCTCGGCGCCTGTATTCGGTCGACCCGAAGCCGCGGCCGCCGCCAAGCTGTTCATCGTGGCCGCGGGCGCCAGCAGCACGATCGAACGCGTCGCACCGCTCTTCGACTCCATCGGCCAGGAGACCTTCACGGTGTCCGATCGCCCCGAGGCTGCCAACCTGGTGAAGTTGAGCGGCAACTTCATGATCGGGTCGGTTATCGAATCCCTTGGCGAGGCAATGGCACTGGTACACAAGGGCGGCGTCGACAAAGAGCAGTATCTGGACATTCTGACGTCGACGTTGTTCGGCGCACCCGTGTATTCGACCTACGGCCGATTGATCGCCAAGGGAAACTTCGAGCCGGCCGGGTTCGCGGCACGCCTCGGCCTCAAGGATGTCCGACTCGTGCTCGAAGCCGGTGAGCACCTAGAGGTTCCGCTACCGGTCGCGAGCCTGCTGCGCGACCGCTTTCTCGCACTTTTGGCCAGCGGCGGTGGCGAGCTCGACTGGTCGGCATTGGCCACGCTGTCCGACCGAGATGCGGGCCTGCGGGACTAGTTGGCCCACCCCATTCGAAACCGTCAATGTGTTTAGCGCCTGGGTACTACTCAATGGGCGAAGCGGGAGTCCGGACTGCCGCCCTCACCTAGTCCTCGGCGGTTCAGACAACAGCCGCCGGGGGCGCTGGCCTGAACTAGACGACTCCGCGTAGCCCGTCCGCACCGAAGATGGGCTCAAGCATTGCCGAGAAGTCCGGACCACGGCGCAACATTTGGCCGCCATCGACGTTGATCAGCTGACCGGTGATCCAGTCGGACGCATCACTGAGTAAGAAGATGGCCGCGTTGGCGATATCGCCTACTTCGCCGATGCGCTCCAACGGCGTATTGATGCGGTAGTCCGTACTAATCTCAGGCGAATCGATAACGGGCGCAAGCAATTCCGTCCTGGTCAAACCGGGCCGGATGCTGTTCACCCGGACTCGGGACGCACCCAGTTCGTCGGCGGCGAGCTGCATCAGGTGGTCGATGGCCGCCTTCGTCACGCCGTAGGCACCGAACCACCGATGCGTGTTGCTGGATGCGATCGACGAGATTCCGACGAACGATCCGCCACCGGCACGCACCATTTCCCGTGCGGAATGCTTGAGCACGTACATCGTGCCGTTGATGTTGAGGTCGACAGTGCTGCGCCATAGCTCGGAGTCGATCTGCGTGATCGGGCCGATGGTGTGACTGCCGCCGGCACTATGCACCACGCCGTGCAACCGTCCGTGCCATGCCGTCGCGGCCTCGACCGCCCTGGCCGCCTCGTCCTCGTTCGTCACGTCGGCGGGTTCATAGATGATCGTGCCAGGACCACCGGCGGCGGTGATCTCGTCGACAGCAGCCGAGAGCCGATCGGCATCGCGGCCAATGATCATGACGTTGGCACCGGAGTCGACCAGGGCCTGCGCTACGCCCTTACCGATCCCGCTGCCACCGCCGGTGACGAGGTACGTCCGATTTTCGACAGACAGTTGCACACCGACCCCTTAGCAGACACCGAACAGAAACTGGAACAGGTTCTAGTAATGGAACCATGCACGCCCCCGGTGACGGGAGCGAGCCCCGTTTCAGGGGATGTCGCGCCGCGCGATCTGTGTCTTGCCCGCGGTGCGCCAGTCCTCGACATCCGGCGGCTGGCCCACCGGGAACCTGTTCTCGTTGTGCGCAGCCCAATGCGCGTGCCCCAATTCGTGGATGTGAAATGCATGCCGCAAGGCTTCGGTGAAACCCATGGCATCGGAAGCGGCGTTCACCGAATCCTTCACCAAGAGGGTCGCCATCGTGGGCTTGTTGGCGATCCGGCGCGCGAATTCCAGTGTCTTATCGGCCAATTCCTCGACCGGGAAGACCTTGGACACCATGCCCAGCCGATGCGCCTCATCCGCATCGAGCGCATCACCAGTCAGGAGAAGCTCTTTGGCCTTACGCGGTCCGAATTCCCAAGGGTGCGCGAAATACTCGACACCGGGCATACCGAGGCGCGCTGCGACCACGTCGCTGAACTTCGCGTTGTCCGCGGCGACGATCAGGTCGCACGCCCAGATCAGCATCAGCCCGGCAGAGATCGCATTTCCCTGTACCTGCGCGATGGTGATCTTGCGCAGGTCACGCCAACGCACCGTGTTCTGGAAAAAGTAATGCCACTCCTGCAGGTAGAGCTTCTCGACGATGGGAGTGCGGGTACCACCGTCGATGGTGAAGCTCGGGTGCAGGGTGGGTCCTGGCGTGCGCTCAGCCATCGCCGCATCCGAACCCAGGTCATGGCCGGAGGAGAAATTCTTGCCGCGTGCGGCCAGAATGATCACCCGCACGTCATCGTCCGCTTCGGCCCGACGGAAGGCGTTATCGAGCTGAACCAGCAGCGTGCGGTTCTGCGCGTTGTGCTCGGCCGGTCGATTCAGCCAGATCCGGGCGATCCGTCCCTCATCGAGGGCCTCGTAGGCCACGAAGTCATCACCGTCGACCGATTTGTCGCCGGCAAGATCTGGCTGGGCCATCGCGCCACCTGTCTCTCTTTTGAGGGTCACTAGATCCGCATACTGTTGTCCATACTGGGTCGGCATGCACACTACGACCGACACTCTCCCGGCCGACCGCGGGGCGGAAAACACCCGCCCACCCGACGCAACGACTGCGGAATTGACGGGCTGTCCTTACAATGCTTTTGCACCAGATTGCCAGCAAACTGACAGAAAGCGTGACGAACCGTGTCGAAGGCGCCCTTCACCACTCCTGTACGACGCCTCCTACTGGCGGGCGGATTCATCGTCACGATTGCGGCCGCGCCCGCGGTCGCGCTGTTCTCAGTCCCCGCCGCAGGACCGTCTGCCCCCATCGCCGCATGCCCGAACGGCGAGGTCGAGGACCTTTACACCGATATCTGCACCCCGCAGATGTCGCCAAACCAGCCTGGTGGCGTGACCTACTCCACGCCGGGTGACGCCAGTAGCGTGCCCGAGATCAACGGCATTCCGTGCACGGGACGCAACACCGGACAGTGCATCGGCCTGTCTGAGGAGCAGAATCCGTACGTCGCACCTCAGTCGACTTTGTCGTCCAGTCCCTAGGCAGAGTCCCCAAATCACACAGCGGAGTTACAGGAGTTGCTACTAAGGTGACTCTGGTATCGCCGACAGAAAGTGTGAGATGACCCTTTTGAATGCCACTTTTGCGGGGCAGACCCGTCGGTTCGTGCTTGCCGGCGGTTTTGCCATCGCCGTGGCGGCGGCGCCAGCCGTCGCTTTCCTCGTCGCGCCGTCCGGCACCATGTCGGTTGCCGCCTGTCCCGCAGGCGAATCCGAGGACCTGTACACCAACAACTGTGTCCCCGAGATGACGCCCAATGTCCCCGGCGGCAATTACGCCACCGCGACTCCGGGTGGCACTCTGCCCGAGGTTCAGGGCATTCCGGTGACCGGTGGAAACTCCGGGTCAATCCTCGGCCTCGAGGAGAACCAGGCCGACATCCCCGACGTCACGCCGCATTCCAGCATCTCTTCCAGCCCGTAATTCTCGAACCCGCCGCCGAGTGTTGCGCGGCGGCAGCGGTTGGACGGCACTAGAGTGCCTTCCAACCGCACGAGAGAAAGCTCGCCGATGTCTACTCTTTCTGGTCCCAGACGACTGATGCTGTGCAGCGCGTTCGCGCTCGCCGTATCCGCCGCACCCGCCGTCGCAGTTTTCGCCGCGCCGGCGTCGGGTCCGGCCTTTGCCGCCTGCCCGGCCGGTGAGACCGAAGACCTCTACACCGATAACTGCATTCCGGAGCTGTCCCCGAATGTTCCCGGCGGTAACTTCCCGACTCCGGGAGTGGTCACTCCCGACTACTCGGGTCAGCTGACGGAATCCACGCCTGGCGATCCGCAGAGCATTCCTGAGGTTGACGGTGTGCCGTGTGTCGGCGGCCGTAGTTCAGGCGCGTGCTACGGGCTTGAGGAAGACGCGGTGCCGCCGGTGGTACCGCATTCGACCCTGTCGTCCAGCCCGTAACATTTGGGCGGCAAAACGTCGCCCAACTGCACTTTTCGTACCCACCCGGTAACGCAGCAGCCTCACGTCACCTACAGTTGTGTAATGCCTGCTAAATCTGACCCCGCCGAACTCGGCGAAGTGGAACCCCTGGCCGACAGCACCGCACGCCAGGCCAGGCGCGTTGTCGCCGCCTACGCAACCGATGCTGACGAATGTCGCGTCTTCCTGTCCATGCTGGGTATCGGACCGGCAAAGCAAGAGGCCTAGGTGTCGCCCGGGGAGGACGCCGCCACCACCTCCTTGTCAACCGACTCCTCAACAACCGAATCCTCGTCATCTGAATTCGGGGAATCCGACTTCGTGGTGGTGGCCAACCGGCTGCCGATCGATATGGAGCGGCACCCGGACGGAACCACCTCGTGGAAGCGCAGCCCTGGCGGGCTGGTCACCGCCCTTGAGCCGCTGCTGCGTCGCCGTCACGGCGCGTGGATCGGCTGGCCCGGCGTTGCTGAGGATAGCGACGACGCGCCCGATGGTGAACCCATCATCGAAGATGATCTGCGGATGTACCCGGTCGCGTTGTCTTCCGCCGATGTCGCCGAGTATTACGAGGGCTTTTCGAATGCCACCTTGTGGCCGCTCTATCACGACGTCATCGTCAAACCGATCTACCACCGCCAATGGTGGGACCGCTACGTCGAGATCAACCGCAGATTCGCTGAGGCCACCTCGCGCGCGGCAGCCAAGGGTGCGACGGTCTGGGTGCAGGACTACCAACTGCAGCTGGTCCCGAAGATGCTACGCAAGCTGCGCCCCGACCTGACCATCGGTTTCTTTCTTCACATTCCGTTCCCGCCGATCGAGCTTTTCATGCAGATGCCTTGGCGCACCGAGATTATCGAGGGTCTACTCGGTGCCGATCTCGTCGGTTTTCATCTGCCCGGCGGCGCCCAGAACTTTCTGGTGCTTGCCCGACGCCTCCTCGGCGCCAACACTTCCCGGGCGACCATTGGCGTCCGGTCTCGGCTCGGTGAAGTTCAAATAGGTTTCCGCACCGTCAAGGTGGGCGCTTTCCCGATTTCCATCGACTCCGCCGAGCTGGACCAGAAGGCCCGCAACCGCGACATCCGCCGTCGCGCCCGCGAGATCCGCGCCGAACTCGGCGGCCCCCGCAAGATCCTGCTCGGTGTCGACCGACTGGACTACACCAAGGGCATTGACGTTCGGCTGCATGCGTTTTCGGAATTGCTCGAAGAAGGACGCGTCCCCAGGGATGACACCGTGCTGGTACAGCTTGCCACCCCGAGCCGGGAACGGGTGGAGAGCTACCGGGTGTTGCGCGACGATATCGAGCGCGAGGTCGGTCACATCAACGGTGAGTACGGCGAGGTCGGTCACCCGGTCGTGCAATACCTGCATCGTCCCATCCCCCGCGATGATCTGATCGCGTTCTTCGTCGCCGCCGATGTCATGCTGGTCACCCCGCTACGCGATGGGATGAACCTGGTGGCCAAGGAATACGTCGCGTGTCGCAGCGACCTCGGCGGCGCGCTGGTATTGAGCGAATTCACCGGTGCGGCAGCGGAACTGAGACAGTCCTACCTGGTGAACCCGCATGACCTCGAGGGTGTCAAGGACGGCATCGAACAGGCGCTGAGCCAGGCTCCTGAGGAGGGTCGGCGCCGGATGCGCGCGCTGCGGCGCCAAGTTCTGGTCCACGACGTCGACCGTTGGGCCCGGTCATTTCTCGACGCGCTGGCAGGAAAGACACCAGACGCTGACGCCCCTACATCGGAGTGATGTAGTTGATCAGCCACTTCCCGTCGACCTTCTGATAGTCCACGCGTAGCCGGCTACCGTCATATGCCGGCTGCTTCGACTTATCGGTCACGGTGCGGTTCATGTACACCATGACCGAGCCCGAATTGCGTTGCGCTTCAAGGACTCCAACTCCCACGACCTGGGCCTGGCTGACAACCTGACGTTGCCGAGCCTGCGGGATGATGTCTTTGTTGGCGCGGTCCTCGAACTCACGACGGTAGTCCGGCGTCAGGAGGGTGTAGGCGTCGGTCAGGCTCCGCTCGACAGTCTGATAGTCGTACCCGAACACCTTGGGAATCTGATCGGCTGCCAGCGGCGCCAGTTCGGTGCGCGTGGTCGCATCCGCCCGCAGCTCGACACGGTTCCAGTACAACGAACCGCAGATCCCTGCCAGCGCAACGATACCCACGACGACCAGAGCGGCGGCCAACCTGGCCAGCCAGCCGGTGAGGCGACGCATCAGTTACCTCCGTCGGGATACTTCAGGTCATAACCCGTCATGCGTCCGTTGTCATCTTCGTGTACGACCACACGCAGCCGGTAGGCCTGCGAAGGCTTGTTCACCCCGTCGAGGTCGGTGACCGTCACCCGCACCGCCACCAGAACCGAACCATTGTTGTTGGTGCTGTCGACGGCTTCCAGGGCGGCACCGTTGACGACAGCCTCAGAACTGGCATTGGTATCGCGGAACATCGCCTTGAGATTCTCGACATTGCTGCCTTGGCTCAAGGTATCCCGTAACGGGCCGCTCGTTCCGTCGACGAACCTGTTCACGCTGGCGTCGATATTGTCCTGGTTGTAGGAGAACATATTCAGCACCGTCTGCGACGCAGTGTCGACGAAGCGCTGATCGCGGGCCGCAACCGCGTCCGCATCGCGCTGCGCCACCAGTAGCGCAAACACCGCCCCACCGAGGATCGCTGCGACGACCACAGCGGATGCGGCGGCCAACCAACCGAAGAGCACTCGATTCGGTTGCCTACGAGGCGGTGGCAAGGCCGGGCGAAGCGGCCGTGCCTTCGGCTCCAGGGGTCGTTCGACCCGCTCGGTGAGAGCCGCACCTGTGGTACCTGCGGCCGGCCCGGCCGCGCGGGACGCGCGTCGACGAACCTGCTTCGGCGCCTCGTCGGTGTGCCCGGGACGAGAAGGAGAAGCAGGCGAAGATTCCACCATTACGCCTGCCTCGGATCAAGCATCAGATCCACCCAATTCTCGGCGGGGAGTTGTTTGGCATCGCCTGGGGCGAAGACACCCGTGCCGCCCGCCGGGTCGATAAACGTCCCGTTCTGGTCGTAGGAAGCGTACGCCGGACCACTGGCCTGCGGCTGGGGTGCCTCAGCGGGCAGCGGTGCATCCGGCGGGGCCGGCACGTCCTGCGGCGCCACCGGCGGTGGTGGTGGCCCCGGCTGCGCGTACGGCGGCACGATCTGATCCTGCGGCGCGAAGAACGGCCAAGGCGGCGGTGCCCCATTGTCATTCGGTGGCACCGGCAGCGGGAACGGCGCGTTGGGTGCAGGTCCCGGACCGGAAGGAACTCCGGGCGGCAATTGCACCGGGGGACCTGGGTCATAATCCGCGCCGGGTGGAATATAGGGAAACTTGTTGGGCGGCAGAATATTCCGGCTGTCCGGCTCGTAGTGGTTGTCTTCCGACTGGCCCATCGGCGTCCCGTACGGGATCGGCGGGCCGCGCCACGGGTTGCTACCGATCGGCACATACCCGACCGGATCGCGGCAGAGCTGGATTGTCGGCGCACGCTTGCCGGGGAACTCCTGGCAGGGGTAGTTACGCGCACCACGCACGACGGCCGGGTCGTTCTGGGCCGTCTTGCAGTACAGATCTTTGGGCAGGTCGCGGACCGTTTCGTCGGACGGCGTCCGGATCTGGGTGGCCGGGATGAAACCGACCGAGCACGGCGGTGGATCGCCGAGGTCGACCTTGAAGTCGAGCTTGCCGCCCTCGTCAGTCGGCACACCACCAGCCACGGTGATGAGGCCGGCCAGCAGCGCGGGGAAAATGACCAGCGCCTGCTCGATCGACTTGTGGTAGATCACCCCGACGCGACCCAGGTTCGCAAGGTTGGCCGCAAGCATCGGGAAGTCCGGCCGGATACCCGAGAACGCGGTGTTGGCCGAGTCGGCAGCCCCTGGCGCGGTCTGCAATAGCGTCCGCAGCTGCGGATCTGCCTGCCGCACTTCGGTGGTGAACCTGGCCAATCCGTCGGCCAGCGATTTGATGTCATCGCCGCTACGAATCTGCGCGTCCAGGAACGGGCCTGCCTGGTCGATCAGGGCCGCGGTCTGGCCGTAATTGCTGTTCGCCTCATCCACCAGCAGCCGCGACGACTGGATCAGCCGCGCCAGTTCCGGCCCAGATCCGTTGAACGCCTTGAACGTTTCCTTCAGCAGATCCTGGAGCCGACTGTTGCTCACGCTGTTGACGAGCGAATCCGCCGATTTCAGCAGGCCGGCGATGTCCTGACCGATCGCGGTATTGGCGCGGTCGATCGTCGAACCGTTGCGCAGCATCGCCTTTGACGCCTCAGCCGGCGGCACCAGATCGATGTACTGCTCTCCGATCGCCGACACGCTCTTGACCGTGGCGGTGACGTTATCGGGTACAGGAGTATCGGTGTTGAGCCGCATGTTGGCGACCACACCGTCATGGGAGAGCGCGACCGACTCGACCCGCCCGATTGTGACACCCCGATAGGTGACGTTGGCGTTCTCGTAGATGCCACCGCCTGCAACGAAATTCGCATCGACCTTGTAGGACCCGATACCCACGGCCGCGGGCACGTGCAGATAGAACACCGAGATGGCGCCCACGGTGAGGATGGTGACGATCGCGAAGATCGTGAGCTGAATTTTGGCGAAGCGATCGAGCATTATTTGGCCCCCGCCCCCTGGGTCGCAGGTCCCGGCGGGATCTTGAACGGATCGGCCGCCTGCCCCGAGAGGTTCGCCATCTCACCGATCAGGAAGTCCGGCGGGTTGATCACCTCGCTCATGTGCTTCATATTCGGGTCGAGAGCCGATGTGGTGAACACGGATTCACCGAGGCGCCGCACCGTGAGGTCGAAGGTGACGAACACGTTGAGATAGTCGCCACGCACGGCCTGTCTGATGTTGTCGGACTTGAACGGGAAGGTCGGACCGAGTTGCAGCGCCGAGACGAGGTAGTCGGCGTTGTCGGCCACCGCCTTGATGACCGGGTAGAGGTCCTTGAGGTCGGCGGCGAAGTCGGTCTTGGTCTCCGAGAGGATTCGCGCCGCGACGGTGCCGAAGCTGCGCAACGCCCCGAACGCATCGACGATGGTGGTCCGGTTCTTGTTCAGCACCTTCAGCGCGTCGGGCAGCGTGTCCAGTGCCCGGCCCAGGCTGTCCTTGTTCTGCGCGAGAATTCCGGCAAACCGGTTGAGGCCCTCGGCGGCGGCGATGATGTCGGCGGTCTGCTGATTGAGCGAATTGGTCAACTCCGCCAGCCTGGGGATCAGACCGGCGAACGTACCCGCACGATTGGCCACCGCTGCGAACGCTTCATCGGTGATGTCTTGGAGGGCACCAAGATTGCCTTTGTTCACCACAACGCCCAGGGAGGCGAGCACCTCTTCGGTGGTGGGGTAGCGACCGGCCTGCGACTCCGGGATATTGCTGCCTTCGACCAATTTGCCGTCGGCAGGCTTGTTCGCCGGAGGGGCCAGCTCGATGTGCTGGGAACCCAGTAGCGAGGTCTGTGCCACCTTGGCGGTTGCGTTACCGGGCAGGTGTACGTCGGAGTCCAGCGATAGTTTGACCGCAGCGAAGAACGTGCCGTCCGGACGCTGCTTCGCGTCGATACCGGACACGCTGCCCACGGTGACGTCATCGACCATCACCGGTGAGTTCTGGGGCAGCGTCGCCACATCCGGCAACTCCACGGTGATGGTGAAGGACCCGGAGCCGTGCCCCTTGGTACCGGGCATATCGAGCGAGTTCAGCCCGCCGAATGAACAGCCGGCCAGCAGGGTGACACCTGAGCCCAGTGCCACCAGTCGGCGGCCGATCCGGAACATCTGTCGTGCCATCTAGCCACCACCCCCCGGTGCGGGTGCCTCGGGGACAGCGGCGCCTCCCGGAGCCGGTGCGCCGGGGTCTGCGGCGGGGCCGGGCAGCGGTCCGCTTCCGACGATGAACGGCGGTCCGGGTGAAACCTGACCCTCGACCGCGGGTGGCGGCAGGAGCATATCGCCGAGCGTGGCACCGGGCGGGATCACCGGCGGAGTCACGCCGGGGGCTGGATTCCATTGCAGGTACGGCACCGGCGTCTGCGCCTTGGCCTCGGTGGCCGGAGTGTCGTAGATGATCTGTCCCTTGTAGGCGGTGATGCTGTTGATCGGGTGGAACAGGATCGGCGGATAGTTCATCGCGATCCTGCGCAGCACCGGCCCCATCCGCTCGCGGCACAGCTCGGCGCGCTTGTAGTTGTCGGGGTTGGCGCCGACGTCGAAGATGCCGCCGCAGATGAACTGCACCGGATTACCGAAGTTCGGCAGCGACAGCAGACCGCCGACGGTGCCCTGTGCCGGGTTGTAGATGTTGTAGAAGTTCGCCAGACCGTTGGGCGTGACGTGCAGAACCTGCTCGAGGTCGTCGGACTGATCGGAGATGATCTTGGTGAATGCGGTCAGCTTGTTGACCGAGCCGATCAACGTCTCGTTGTTCTCGTCGAGGAAACCGCGGACATCGTTGAGGGCCTGATTCAAGGTGCCGAGGGTGTTGTCCAGACCCTTCGAACTGTCAGCGAGCACCTGCGACACCGACGCCACGTGATCGGAGAACTGCACGAGCTGTTCATTGCTCTGTGAGAGCGCATCGACGAGCACCTGCAAGTTCTTGATGGTCCCGAACAGGTCGGCCCGCGAATCCCCCAGGCGCCCCGCAGTCTGCGACAGCTCGCGCAGCGCATTGCGGAACGAGTCGCCGTTGCCGTCGAAGGTGGACGCGGCCTGATCGACGAATGCGGTGAGCGGACCCTGCAGTCCACCCGCCTGCGGACCGAGCTGTGAGGACAGCGCCGTCAGCTGCTCTTTGACCTCATCCCACTCCACCGGCACACCGGTACGATCCAGCCCGATCTGCGCACCGTCGGCCAGCACCGGACCGCCGCCGCCGGGCGCACCGGCATCGAACGCCGGAGTGAACTGAATAAAGCGCGCCGACACCAGGTTCGGCGACACGATGATCGCGTGTGCGTCCGCGGGCACCTTCACGTCGTCGTTAACCGACATGGTGATCTTGACGTCATTCGCCCGTGGCTCGATCGAATCGATCTTGCCCACCGGGACGCCGACGACGCGGACGTCGTCACCGGGGTACAGACCGACCGCCGTCGAGAACAGCCCCACCACCTTGTGCGTGCCACGGCCGGGCCACAGCACGAACAGTGCGACGGCCAGCACCACGACCAGTGCCGTGATGACAGCGATAAGAGTTCCGCGGTTCCGCGTGATCGCACTCATGGTGACTTCGGCCTGATGATGAGGCGCTCGCCGATGAAACCGCGCAGGTAGTCGGCCAGGCTGTCAGGCAGCTTGCCGGGCTGGAAGTAGGAGTCGAACAGCACCTCGGACAGCGTCGCGGGCGGCAGACCGTAGAGGTTGATCTGGAAGCCGGGGCCCGAGCCCACCACCTCACCGAGCGCGGTGGCATATCCCGGGAGCCTGGCCAGCGCCTGGCTGATCTGGTCGCGACGCGAATTCAGGTTGTCCAGTACCAAGTTCAGTTTCGACAGTGCGGGGCCGAAGATCTTGCGGTTATCGGCGACGAATCCCGAAATCTGCTGGGACACATCGTCAATACCGGCGATCAGGGTGCTCAGTGCCTGTCTGCGCTCATCGAGGGCGGCGAAGAGTTGATTACCGTCGACAACGAGCTGGTTGACCTGTTTGGCCCGATCGCCCAGCGTCTTGGTGACGGACTGCGCGTGCTGCAGCAGCTGGCCGAGCGCTTCGTCGCGGGTGTTGAGGCTGCGCGACAGCGATGTGACACCGTCGAGGGCACCGCGCAGTTGCGGGGTCGCATCGCGCAGAGTGTCGGTCAAGGTGTTCAGCGCCAGCTCGAACTGCGGCTTGTCCAGGGCGGCGGTGTTACCGCCGAGATCCTGCAACGCGGCATTCAGCGTGTAGGGAGTAGTGGTGCGCCCCAACGGAATCGTGGTCGACGTACCGGTACCGGCCGGGGTGACATCCAGAGATTTCTGGCCGAGCACCGTATCGGTCTTGATCGCCACCAGCGTCTGATCACCGACCCGCACGTTGCGGTCGACGGAGAACGTGACCTTGGCCGCGGTGCCTGCCAGACCGACCGAAGACACCTTGCCGACCTTGATACCTGAGACGTTGACATCGTTACCGGGGGTGATACCGCCGGCGTCGTTGAAGAACGCGTTGTAGATCTTGCCCTGCGGGAAGAACGGCAGCTGGGTGTAGCCGAACGACACCAGAACGAGGCATGCCACCAGGACTATGCCGAATACACCGGTTCGGACGGGGTTGTGCCCGTCGGGATTACTTGGCAGGAGCGCACCTCCCCTTAGACGGGTCCGGCGGTCCGCCGAACGGAATCAGGATGTCGCTGCCCGCAGGTCCGTTGATCTTGATCCGGATCGAGCAGTAGTAGATGTTGAAGAACGAGCCGTAGGCGCCGAGTGCGTTGAGCCGCAGGTAGTTCTCGGCGAGTGGGTCGATGACCTTGTTGACATCGTCTTTGCGCTCATCGAGCTTGGCCGCAAGCGGTTCGAGATTCTCCACCACGCCCTGTAGTGGGCGCCGGCTCGTTTCCAGCATCTCGGTCAGGTCCGATGACGCCGACGCCAACGGCCCGATCGCACCGGCGATGGGGTCCTTACCTTGGGCGAGTCCGGTGATGAGCTGTTGCAGTTGGTCGACGCTGGTGTCGAACTGGGTGCCCTTTTCATCGACTGTCGCCAGCACCGTGTTGAGGTTGGTGATGACGTCACCGATGAGCTGATCGCGCGCGGCCAGGTCGCTGGTGAACGAACTGGTGGAGGACAGCAATTCCGAGACCGCGCCGCCTTGGCCCTGCAACAGTTCGATGATCGCGTTGGTGACCTCGTTGACCTTGCTGCCGTCGAGTCCTTTGAGGACGGGCCGCAGGCCACCGAGCAGGGCATCGAGATCGAGCGCGGGCTGGGTGTGATCCTTGTTGATACTGCCGCCGGGGGGAAGTTTGCGCAGATCGCCTGGGCCGGAAGCGATCTCCATGAAGCGGTCGCCGACCAGGTTCTCGTAGCGAATCAGCGCACGAGTCGAGGTGTAGAGCTGATAACGCTTGTCGACGTCGAATGTGACATCGACACTGTTGTCCGGCGCCAATTTGATCTCGGTGACACTGCCCACGGGGACCCCGGCGATGCGGACGTCCTGCCCGGTTTTCAGCCGTGAGGCCGTGGTGAAGTTGGCATGAAAGGTGTTGCTCGACGAGAACCGAAACTCACCGAAGACGACCACCAGTCCGGCCGCCACAAGCAGCATCACGACGGTGAAGATGCCGACGTTGACCAGATTCTTGTTGTGGTTCATCAGAAGTCGTCCCGTTCGGCATAAGCACCGTTGAACAGGAACTGCAGGGTCGACGGCGCGTCGAACTGCAACTCGGTGTTCGGCTGGAACGGCACGTACGCGTTGTCGGTGACCAGGAACGGGGCCCGGTACCACGAACCGCCGATCTGCTTGCTCGGAATATCCGGCAGGCCACGGCAGTTCGGGCCGCCGGAGGCGTTGACCACCGGCAGACTCTCGGGATAGGTATAGGCGGGGGCACCGGGCAAGAAGTTCGACGAGACGAACAGGCCGGGTCGGGTGCCACCGATGATCGGGCCGAACGTATCGGCGGCCGTCACCAAAGACCTGAGCACGCAACCGATTTCCGGCGAGTAGTCGCCGAGCACCTTGGCGGGCGCCCTGGCGCGCTGGATCGCCGCGATGTAATCGTCGGCCGCGGGTGCCAGCGTCTCGTACCCGTTGTTGGCCAACCCGGTTGCGGCCAGCAGTGTGGCGTTGAGGTTGTCCTGCTGATCGACGACGGTCTTGCTGATCGCGGGCAGGTTGTTGAGCACTGTCACCAGATCTGGCGCCGCATCGGCGTAGATATTGGCAACGGCTGCGGCCTGTTTGAGATCTGACTGCACCGTCGGCAGCTTCGGGTTGAGCTGGGTCAGGTAGGTGTTGATCCCGGCCATCGTCGCGCCGAGGTTATCGCCGTTACCGCGCAACCCCTCCCCCAACGCGGTCAGCGTCGCGTTGAGATTCACCGGGTCGATCTTCTGCAGTAGTTCGGTCAGCGTCTGGAACAGGGTGTTGACCTCAAGCTGCACCGAGGACGCCTGGACGGTGGCACCGGCCGCCATGGTGCGCGCGGTCGGATCCTTCGGCGCGATGAATTCCACCGATTTGGCGCCGAACACGGTGTTACCCGCGATCCGCACCTCTGAGTTCGACGGGATGAAGGGCAATTGGCCGCTATCCACAGAGAGCGTCAACTTCGCCTGATCGCCGGTGTAATCGATCGAGGTGACCTTGCCGATCTGGACACCGCGGTACTTGACCTTGGCATCGGTTTCCATCACCAGGCCGGCCCGCGGCGACATCACCGTCACCGTATCGGTGGACGTGAATGCGGCCGTATAGGCCAGATAGGTGAACAGCACCGCGGCCACGATCAGCGTTGCCAGTACGGCCGCCGCCACCCTGACGTGTGTACGCCTCGTTCCGCCCTCGGCCATGTCGGCCCGCTACCCGGAGAGGTTGAAGTTGCCGGACCCGCCGTAGACGGCGAGCGAGATGAGCAGGGTGATCACCACGACGACCACCAGCGAGGTGCGCACCGCCTTACCGACGGCGATCCCCACCCCGACCGGTCCGCCGGATGCGTTGTAACCGTAGAACGTGTGGACCAGCATCACCGCCACCGACATCACGATGGCCTGCAGGAACGACCACAGCAGGTCGGTGGGAATGAGGAACGTGTTGAAGTAGTGGTCATACAGACCTGCGGACTGCCCGTTGATGAACACCGTGGTGAATCGCGCCGCGAAGAATGCGGCCAGCACCGACAGCGAGTACAGCGGGATGATCGCGATCAGGCCCGCGACGATCCGGGTGGAAACCAGGTAGGACATGGAGTGCACGGCCATCGTCTCGACAGCGTCGATCTCCTCGGCCACCCGCATGGCGCCCAGTTGGGCCGTGGTACCGGCCCCGATGGTGGCGGCCAGCGCGATACCGGCGATGACGGGAGCCACGATGCGCACGTTGAGGAATGCCGACAGGAAGCCGGTCAGGGCTTCGATGCCGATATTGCCCAGTGAGGAGTAGCCCTGGACGGCGATCACACCGCCGGATGCCAGCGTCAGGAACGCCGCAACCCCAACCGTGCCACCGATGATCACCAAAGCGCCAGTGCCCATGGTCATCTCGGCGATCAACCGGACGGTCTCCCGACGGTATTTGGTCACCGCATTCGGGATGTAACGAATCGACTCACCGTAGAACAACGCCTGCTCACCGAAGCCGTCGACTGCCTTGGGCACCCCGGCCAGGATTCGCCGGAGCCGCAGGCTGGCGTCGTAGTTGCCGATACCGGTCATTTCGCCAGCACCCGCACACCGATGGCCGTCATGACGACGTTGATGACGAACAGGCAGATGAAGGCGTAGACCACGGTTTCGTTGACGGCGATGCCAACACCCTTGGGGCCACCTTGAACGGTCAGACCGCGGTAGCACCCCACCAGACCCGCGAAGACCCCGAACAGCAGGGCTTTGATCTCGGCCAAGATCAACTCGGGCAGGCCGGTCAGGATGGTCAGGCCGTTGATGAAGGCACCCGGGTTCACACCCTGCAGAAAGACCGAGAACACATAACCGCCCGCCAGTCCGATCATGCAGACGAAGCCGTTCAACAGCAGCGCGACGAACGTCGACGCCAACACCCTCGGCACGACGAGGCGTTGGATCGGATCGATACCGAGGACCCGCATCGCGTCGATTTCCTCGCGAATGGTGCGCGCGCCGAGGTCGGCGCAGATGGCGGTGGCGCCGGCACCGGCGACCACCAGCACGGTGACGACCGGTCCCAGCTGGGTGACCGTGCCGAACGCGGTGCCCGCGCCGGATAGGTCCGCAGCACCGATTTCCCGCAGCAGGATGTTCAGGGTGAACGCGACCAGCACGGTGAAGGGGATCGCCACCAACAGTGTCGGCACCAGCGAGACGCGAGCGATCATCCAGGTCTGGTCGATCAGCTCACGGAACTGAAACGGCCGCCGGAACATCGCTCGGAAGGTGTCCATGGACATCTCCACAAACCCGCCCACGGCCCGAGCTGGAACCGCGAGCTGTTCGAACAACCTCGGTTCCCTTCTCGTTGCGGATGTGCATCGGCTTCCCGATTCACGCCGCCTTGGCGAAGCCTGCGTAGTACCTGGTTCGCTGGACCTTACAGCGCCCTGCGGACACGCTAAGCTGGGTGAGCCGAGTCATCGTAACTAGAACACGTTCGCAGTGTCAAAGAACCGACACAAGAGACAGAAGCGCCAATCTGTCCAGGTCAAGGCCAGTGTGACCTAGATCATTCTAGAACGTGTTCTAGTCCCAAAACCCCGTCCGAGCAGCGGTTTGACAACATCAGTTGCCCATTAGCGCTGTGGCCGAAAACGACAGCTCCGGGTCGCGAGCAGCAAAGTACTCCTGCAGTGTCTCACTGAGGTCGGAAGGATTCCAGGCGGAGCTGGCGGCAGAGAACTTCTTCTCGACGCTCGGCGCCGCCACCAAGGTGACGTCCGGTCCGTAGACGATGAAAACCTGCCCGTTGACGGCCTCAGCCGCCGGGGAGGCCAGGAACCGCACGAGTGTCACCACATGCTCGGGTGAGAGGCTGTCGACTTCGCCGTCGGCGACATCTGGCTCCGCCCCGAACACACCGGCGGTCATGGCCGTCCTGGCCCGGGGGCAGATTGCGTTCGCCCGCACCCCGTAGCGCTCAAGACCGCGGGCCGCCGACATCGTCAGCGCCGAGATACCTGCCTTGGCCGCCCCGTAGTTGGCCTGGCCGGGAGGACCCGCCAGACCGGCTTCAGAGGAGGTGTTGATCAGCCGTCCGTACACCGTGCCGCTCTCAGATTCCTTGGCCTTGTTGCGCCAGTACGTCGCCGCATTGCGGGTGAGCAGGAAGTGACCGCGCAGGTGCACCGCGATGACGGCATCCCAGTCTTCGTCGGTCATGTTGAACAACATTCGATCTCTGGTGATACCTGCGTTGTTGACGACGATATCGAGGCCGCCCAGACCGTCTGCGGTGGCGACCAGCTCATCGGCGGTGGACCGCTGACTGATATCGCCGGCGACGGTCACCGCTTTGGACCCGGCGGCGATGATCTCGTCCATCACGTCGGAAGCGTCGATGGCCTTGGCCATGTCGTTGACGACGACGGTGGCGCCCGCCCTGGCCAACCCGATCGCTTCGGCCCGGCCCAGGCCGGCGGCCGCCCCGGTGACTACGGCGACCTTGCCGGACAGGTCGATGGTCTGCGTCTTAGCGGTCAACTTACGAATACCTCTAGTCTTTCCGGATCAATGCGGCTCGTGGGCACTCGGCGACCGACTGCTCGGCCAGCTGTTCCTGGTCGGCGGGGACCTCGTCGACCAACACCACGGCATAGTCCTCGTCATCGAGGTCGAACAGGTCAGGGGCAATTCCCACACAAACCGCATTGCCCTCGCAGCGATCGCGATCGACTTCTACCCGCATCCCAACCTCCTCAGATTCACGCCCACGCAGTCGCAGCAGGTGGGCATCAGGATAAGACCGCTCTGGCCGAATGCCAGTCTGGACCCCAAGACTAGAACGTGTTACAACGAGGATCACAAGAAGGATGGTCTCCAGGAGTTTCTCCCGAGGTTGATCGGGAGCTCCAGTAAGCCTTGACGGGCAGCAACACCGAGCGAAGGACGGCCGATGCGCATCACGTACACACCCGAGCAGGAGGAGCTGCGCCGCGAGTTGCGGTCCTACTTCACCCAGCTGGCCACCCCCGAACGGCTGGAGGCGCTCAACGCCTCCGCTGGCGAGATGGGCAGCGGAAACGTCTACCGCGACACCGTCGCGCAGATGGGTAAGGACGGCTGGCTGGCACTGGGCTGGCCGGTGGAATACGGCGGCCAGGCCCGCTCTTCGATGGACCAACTGATCTTCAACGACGAGGCGTCGATCGCCGGCATCCCGGTGCCGTTCCTGACGATCAACAGCGTCGCGCCCACGATCATGGCGTTCGGTTCCGATGAGCAGAAGAATTTCTTTCTGCCCAAAATCGCTGCGGGTGAACTGCACTTCTCGATCGGCTACTCCGAGCCCGGTGCGGGTACCGACCTCGCGGCGCTGCGTACGACGGCGGTCCGCGACGGTGATGACTACGTGGTCAACGGCCAGAAGATGTGGACTTCGCTGATCGCCTACGCCGACTACGTCTGGTTGGCGGTACGGACCAACCCGGAAGCCAAGAAGCACCGCGGCATCTCGATGCTGATCATGCCGACCACCGCCGAGGGTTTCTCCTGGACTCCGGTGCACACGATGTCCGGCGTCGACACCAGCGCCACCTACTACCAGGACGTCCGGATTCCGGTCGCCAACCGCGTCGGTGAGGAGAACGCGGGCTGGAAACTGGTTACCAATCAGCTCAACCATGAGCGCGTCGCCCTGGTCTCGGCTCAGCCGATCTACCTGGCGCTCAACCAGGTTCGCGAATGGGCTCAGAACACCAAGGACGCCCGCGGCGAGCGACTGATCGACCACGAGTGGGTGCAACTGAACCTGGCGCGGGTACTGGCCAAGGTCGAGGTGCTCAAGCTGATCAACTGGGAACTGGCGTCGGCAACCGATGCCGCGCCATCACCGGCGGACGCATCGGCGGCCAAGGTGTTCGGCACCGAGTTGGCCACCGAGGCATACCGCCTGCTGATGGAGATCCTCGGACCGTCAGCCACCGTTCGCAGCGATTCGCCCGGCGCACTGCTGCGCGGTCGCGTCGAGAGGTTGCACCGCTCCGCCCTGATTCTGACTTTCGGTGGCGGTACCAACGAGATCCAGCGCGACATCATCGGCATGGTCGGCCTCGGCCTGCCCCGCGTCAACCGCTGACCCAAGCCCAGTCTCCCGTAAGGACGATCCATGGATTTCACTACCAACGAAGCCGTACAGGACCTCTCGGGCCTGGTCGGCACCATCGTCGACGCGGTGTGCACACCAGCACACCAGCGCGAACTCGACGGTCTCGATCAGCGGTTCGACAAGGCGCTGTGGCGCAAGCTGATCGATGCCGACATCCTGTCCACCGCCGCACCAGAAGCTTTGGGCGGTGGAGGTTTCGGCGTGCTGGAACAAGCGGCAATACTCACCGCGCTCGGCAGGCAGATCGCCGCAGTGCCGTACCTGGAATCGGTAGTCCTGGGCGCCGGCGCACTGGCCCGATTCGGATCGGCTGACCTGCAGCAGAACTGGGGTACGACAGCGGTCAGCGGCGACAAGATCCTGACGGTGGCCCTCGACGGCGAACTCGGTCAGGGCCCGGTGCGCGCGACTGCCTCCGGGGACGGCCACACCTTGACCGGTACCAGGACCCCGGTCGGTTTTGCACCCGTGGCCGATGCGTTCCTGGTGTCCGCGGAAAGCGATTCGGGAACGGCGGTCTTCCTGGTCGCCGCCGATGATCCCGGGGTATCGGTGATCAGCCTCGATACCACCGGCAAGGGCAGCGTCGGCGAACTCGACCTTTCCGGTGTCACCCTCGGCGCGGATCGACTGGTCGGGGGCAGTGAGGTCGTCAGCTGGCTCAAAACACAGCTCACCTTGGGCCACAGCGCGTTTCAGCTGGGTGTGCTGGAGCGCGCCCTGGAACTCACCGCCGAGTACGCCAGGACCAGAGAACAGTTCGAGCGCCCGATCGGCAGCTTCCAGGCCGTCGCACAGCGGCTGGCCGACGGCTACATCGATGTCAAAGGCCTGCGCCTGACACTGACGCAGGCAGCCTGGCGCCTCGACGAGGACCTGCCCGCCGATACCGAGGTGGCCACGGCCGCATTCTGGGCCGCCGACGCAGGGCACCGAGTCGCACACACCACAGTGCACGTGCACGGCGGTGTCGGCATCGACATCGACCATCCCGTGCACCGGTACTTCCTGGCCGCAAAGCAGTCCGAATTCACTCTCGGCAGCGCGACCGGGCAACTGCTACAGATCGGCCGCGAGCTGGCCGACACGCCGGTCTGAGGGTGGCCCGTCCCGTTGGGTAAACCGACCGTCACCCGGCTGGTACAGCGACTGACCGATGTCGATGACAGGGGGGTGCGCGCAGCTGACTCCTTTGTCAGCTGGCGCAACCACATTCAGGATGCCGCCGATCTGGCTGCCACGTTGCGGGCCCGGCTCGACCCGGACCGGCCGCCGCATGTCGGAGTGCTACTGGGTAACACGCCGTTCTTCTCCACGGTGCTGGTGGCGGCCGCGCTGTCCGGGCTGGTCCCGGTCGGGTTGAATCCGACCCGCCGGGGTGCTGCGCTGCAACGCGATATCGATCATGCGGACTGCCAGCTTGTGATCGCCGATGGGGAGGGCGCGCAGACCGGCATCGATACCATCGATATCGAATCACCGCAGTGGGCCGACGAACTCGCCGCCCATCGCGGATCGGCCGTCCATTTCCAGGATGCCGACCCCGACGATCTGTTCATGCTGATCTTCACCTCCGGTACCAGCGGCAACCCGAAGGCCGTGCGGTGCACCCATGAAAAGGTGGCTTTCCCCGGCGAGATGCTCGCGGAGCGGTTTGGGCTCGGACCGGCCGACACGTGTTACCTGTCGATGCCGCTGTTTCACTCCAACGCCATCATGGCGGGCTGGGGCCCCGCGGTGGCGGCCGGAGCATCAATAGCGTTGCGCCGCAAATTCTCTGCCTCCCAGTTCTTTCCCGATATCCGCCGGTTCGGTGCCACCTATGCCAACTACGTCGGCAAGCCGCTGTCCTACATCCTGGCCACCCCGCCCCGCGATGACGACACCGATAACCCGCTGCGGTTCGCCTACGGGAACGAAGGAGCGCCAAGGGATCTGGACCGGTTCGCGCGGCGCTTCGGGGTGACCGTGGTGGACGGCTTCGGTTCGAGCGAGGGCGGGGTGTCGATCGCCCGCACTCCGGACACCCCGGAGGGCGCGTTGGGTCCGTTGGTCGACGGGGTGGCGATCGTCGACGTCGATACCGGCGAACCCTGCCCGCCGGGAGTGATCGGCGAGCTGGTCAATACCGCTGGCCCCGGCCAGTTCCGCGGTTACTACCACGATCCGGAGGCCGAAGCCGAACGCATGGGCGGTGGGGTGTACCACAGTGGCGACCTGGCCTACTGCGATGAGAATGGTTTCGCCTACTTTGGTGGGCGCCTTGGCGATTGGATGCGCGTCGACGGGGAGAATCTCGGGACCGCACCCATCGAACGGATCCTGATGCGCTATCCCGAAGTGACCGAAGTCGCGGTGTACCCGATCCCCGATCCAGCGGTAGGTGATCAGGTGATGGCGGCCCTGGTACTGCGTACGGCGGCCGAATGCGAGGCCTTCGATGTCGAGAAGTTCAGGGCCTTCCTAGCCGACCAAAGCGATCTCGGCCCCAAACAATGGCCCGCCTACGTCCGCACAAGCACCGAGCTGCCGCGTACCGAGACCTTCAAGATCCTCAAGCGCCAGCTATCGGCACAGGGCGTGGACTGCGGCGATCCAGTCCACCAGATCCGGCAGGACCGTGACCGCCGTGTCTGCGCACCCTGATATCGCGACCATGCTGCTCGATCGCTGCGGCGACGGGCATCCCGGTTTGCGCACCCGCTCTCGCGAGTGGTCCTGGGATGAGGTGGTCCGGGAGTCGGCCGCGCGGGGCGCGCTGGCTGGTGCCGCTCGCGTGACGGGCCCGTATCATATCGGCGTACTACTCGACAACACAGCGGATTTCGTGTTCTGGCTGGGTGCGGCTGCGCTATCCGGCGCGACGATCGTCGGACTCAATCCCACGCGCGGGTCCGCCGACCTCGCCGCGGATGTCCGCCACGCCGACTGTCAGCTGATCGTCACCGACACCGCCGGTCTGCGCCGCCTGCGCGATCTCGAGCACGGACTCGACGACACCCGATTCCTCGTGGTCGATCATCCCGATTATCTGGAGCGCGTCGAGCAGCACCTGGCCGAGCCCGCGGTGGCCCCCGGTGTCGGCTCCGCGTCACTCATGCTGCTGCTGTTCACCTCAGGCACCACCGGGACATCGAAGGCTGTCCGGTGTAGCCAGGGCCGACTGGCCCGAATCGCCCACACTGCGGCCGAGAAATACGGCCATCACCGCGACGATGTCGAATACTGCTGCATGCCGCTGTTTCACGGCAACGCCCTGATGGCGCTGTGGGCGCCGGCGCTGGCCAGCGGTGCCACGGTCTGCCTGACACCGACTTTCACGGCGTCGGGGTTCTTACCGGATGTGCGGTTCTTCGGTGCAACCTTCTTCACCTACGTCGGGAAAGCTCTGTCGTATCTGATGGCGACCCCCGAGGCCGACGATGACGCCGACAACACTCTGACGCGTGGCTTCGGCACCGAGGCCTCGCCCGAGGACCAGATTCAGTTCCGGCGGCGGTTCGGCGCGGAATTGTTCGAGGGCTACGGGTCAAGCGAGGGCGGCGCCGTGGCCACCCCGGACCCTGCCGCTCCCCCGACCGCATTGGGCCGGCCGTCACACCCCGGGGTCGTGGTTATCGACCCGGAGACCCAAATACGTTGTGCAACAGCTCAACTCGATGATCACGGCCGGGTGTGCAACTTCGATGCGGCGGTGGGTGAAATCGTCGACCAGCGAGGTGCCGGCGATTTCGAGGGTTACTACAAAAACGATGCGGCTGACGCCGATCGGGTCCGCAACGGCTGGTACTGGACGGGTGATCTCGGCTATATCGACGCCGACGGATTCCTGTACTTCGCCGGGCGCCGCGGCGACTGGATCCGGGTCGACGGGGAGAACATCTCGGCGTTGACCATCGAGCGGGTGCTGCGTCGCCACCCCGCCGTCATCGCGGCCGGGGTCTACGCCGTCGCCGATCCACGCTCGGGCGATCTGGTGATGGCCGCGATCGAGGTCGCCGAACCGGGATCATTCGATATCGCCGGTTTCGCCCACTTCCTGGTCACGCAGAACGATCTGGGCAAAAAGGGCGTCCCACGGCTCCTGCGCGTGTCGGCCAACCTGCCGGCCACCGGCTCGAACAAAGTGCTCAAGCGCGAACTGCAGAAACAGGCTTGGCTGACAGACGATCCGGTGTACCAATGGGTGACTCGTGGGCAGCCGGAGTACCACCGGATGGACGATGCCGACCGGCAGGCACTGGACCGCGAGTTCGCCACGCACGGCCGCGCACGTCAGGCCTGATGAAGGGACGAGATGTCTGATTGGCATGAGGAATGCGACGTCCTGGTCGCCGGCTCGGGAGCGGGCGGCGTCACCGGCGCCTACACCGCTGCGCGGGAAGGTCTCGACGTCATCCTGGTCGAGGCTACCGAGAAGTTCGGTGGTACCACCGCCTACTCCGGTGGCGGCGGGATGTGGTTCCCCGGCAACGCGGTGCTGCAGCGGGCGGGTGCCGATGACACCATCGATGATGCGCTCGAGTACTACACCGCGGTGGTCGGCGATCGCACACCGTTGGCCCTACAGGAGGCCTACGTCCGTGGCGGCGCTCCGTTGGTCGAGTACTTAGAAGCCGACGAGCTACTGAAGTTCAAGGTGATGCCATGGCCCGACTACTTCGGTAAGGCACCGAAAGCGCGCGGCGACGGGCTGCGGCATATTGCCGCCAAGGGACTCAAGGTGGCAGCCGCCCCGGACCTTCGGGAACTGGTCCGTGGTCCGCTGGATACCGACCGGCTCGGCACCGAGGTGCCGGAAGACTACTTCATCGGCGGACGGGCGCTCATCGCCCGATTCCTCACTGCGACAAAGGCATACGAGCATTCAACGACGTATCTGAGCACTGCCCTGGTCGAGCTGGTGGTCGCTGATGGCGCTGTGGTGGGCGCGATCGTCGAACATGGCGGGCAACGCCGAGCGATCCGGGCCCGACGCGGCGTCCTGCTGGCCGCGGGCGGCTTTGAGAACAACGACGATTTGCGCACCGAGTACGGCGTGCCGGGTCTGGCCCGAGACACCATGGGGCCCTGGGGAAATACCGGATTGGCACACCTGGCGGGTATCGCTGCGGGCGCGGACACCGATCTGATGGATCAGGCGTGGTGGTCACCCGGGCTGACGCATCCGGACGGCCGTTCGACGTTCTCGCTGTGGTTTACCGGTGGCATCTTCGTCAACGCCGACGGTCAGCGCTTCGTCAACGAGTCGCAGGCCTACGACAGACTTGGGCGCGAGGTGCTGGCCGCGCTTGACGACGGCTCGGTCACCTTGCCGTACTGGATGGTCTACGACGATACCGACGATGGTGTGCCGCCGGTACAGTCCACCAGCGTCTCCATGGTTGAACCGGAGCAGTACGTCGCCGCCGGGTTATGGCATACCGCACCCACATTGGCGGAGCTGGCCGGGAAAATCGGCGTGCCGCCACAGAATCTGATCGAGACCGTGACCCGGTTCAACGAGTTCGTCGCCGCTGGTGTCGACGCGGACTTCGGGCGTGGCGACGAGCCGTATGACCGGGCTTTCTCGGGTGGCGCACCGCCGCTATACGCGATCGACCGTCCGCCGTTTCACGCGGCCGCATTCGGCGTGTCTGATCTCGGCACCAAGGGTGGGTTGCGCACCGACACCGCCGCCCGGGTGCTCAACACCTCAGGCCGGGTGATCCCCGGCCTGTACGCGGCGGGTAACACCATGGCGGCTCCCAGCGGTACGGCATACCCGGGCGGCGGTAACCCGATCGGCACCAGCATGGTTTTCAGCCACCTTGCGGTGATGGACATGGTCAACCAATCAGGAGGCAACTCATGACAGCTCAGGTTCGCGAGATCGATGCCGGTGTGCCGATGACCAGGTTCGCCCGCGGCTGGCACTGTCTTGGCCTGGCCGAGAACTTCCGCGACGGTCAACCCCACGGTATCGAGGCGTTCGGCACCAAATTGGTGGTCTACGGCGACTCCACGGGCGCACTACATGTGCTCGACGGGTACTGCCGGCACATGGGCGGTGACCTGTCGATGGGGTCGATCAAGGACGACAATGTGGCGTGTCCATTCCACGACTGGCGGTGGCAAGGCTCGACCGGAAAATGCGCTTTAGTCCCCTATGCCAAGCGCACCCCGCGACTGGCCCGGACCCGCAAATGGCAGACCCATGAGGTCAACGGCCAACTGCTGGTCTGGCATGACCCGGAAGGGTCCACGCCGCCGGCCGAGTTGGCGCCTCCGATGATCGAAGGTTACGACGACGGCGTCTGGTCGCCGTGGCAGTGGAGTTCGATCCGCATCGAAGGTTCGCATTGCCGGGAAATCGTGGACAACAACGTCGACATGGCGCATTTCTTCTACATCCATCATGCCTATCCGACGTACTTCAAGAACGTCATCGAAGGCCACACCGCCAGCCAGTTCATGGAGTCCAAGCCACGGCCCGACTTCACACCGAACTTCGACAAGCTTTGGGAGGGAACCTATCTGCGCTCGGAGGCGACGTATTTCGGTCCCGCATACATGATCAACTGGCTGCACAACGACCTTGGCCCCGGGTTCACCGTGGAAGTGGCGCTGATCAACTGCCACTATCCGGTCAGCCATAACTCGTTCGTGCTGCAGTGGGGCGTGGCTGTGCGCGAAATGCCCGGTCTGCCCGCCGATAAAGCCGAGAAGCTCGCCGCGGGGATGAATCGGTCGTTCGGGGAAGGCTTCCTCGATGACGTCAAGATCTGGAAGAACAAGACCCGGATCGAGAATCCGCTGCTCACCGAGGAAGACGGCGCTGTCTACCAACACCGCCGTTGGTACGAGCAGTTCTACGTAGATCTGGCCGCCGTCTCGTCGGATATGACCGACCGCTTCGAGATGGAGGTCGACACCACCCACGCCTACGACATCTGGCACGAGGAAGTGGTGGGCAATCTCGCGGTTCGCGCTGACACCACTCAGAACTGACGCTGTCGGTAGGACGGCGTTTCCGCGGCTAACCCATCAGCGATGGGATGACGGCCTCGATCAGGTGCGGGCCTGACTCAGCGAACGCATCGCTCAGCGCGGCGGCGAAGTCCTCGACGGTGGTGACTCGCCGCGCGGGCACCCCCATTCCTTCCGCGATTTTGCTGAAATCGATTGCTGGACGGCCCAAGTCGAGCAGTTCACGAGCTTTCGGGCCCGGTGCGTCCGCACTTTGGGCGCCCACCCGCTGCAGTTCGATGCGCAGGATGTCGTAGGCGCCGTTGTTGTAGATCACCGTGGTGATGTCGAGGTTCTCCCGCGCCTGTGTCCACAGCGCCGAAATGGTGTACATCGCCGATCCGTCGGATTGCAGGCTCAGTACCGGCCGATCGGGCGCGGCCACCGCGGCGCCGACGGCCGTCGGCAGGCCGAAACCGATCGCACCGCCGGTCAGGGTCAGCACGTCGTGGGCGGGCGCCCCGGCCGTGGCGGCGGGCAGCGTAGCGCCGGAGGTATTGGCTTCATCGACGACGATGGCCCGCTCCGGCAGCAGTGCCCCGATGACATCGGCCGCGGAGAAGGCCGTCAGTGGGCCGCTCGGCACCGCGGGGCGGGTTGCCGGTGCCACGGGAGCGACCGTGCCGGGAGCCAATTCGTCCGCCAGCGCGATCAGCGCGTCTGTCGCGCCGAAGGGACCGGCGATGGCCTGCGCCGCGCACCCCGACGGCACCAGATCACTGGGCTTGCCCGGATACGCGAAGAAGGACACTGGCGATGGCGCGCCCGCCAGAATGAGGTGGCTGGCACCGGAGAGTTGAGCTTCGGCCGCCTCGGCGAAATAGGCCAACCGCTCACACGCGGGCACACCGGCACCGCGCTCCAACCGCGTCGGGAAGGTCTCGCACAGCAGCTTGGCCCCGGTGGCAGCGGCGATCCGCGCGGCCGCAGCCAACCCCGGGCCGCGGGTGGCGTCACCGCCGATCAGCAGCACTGTCGACTCACCGGAACGGAAAGCGTTGGCCGCCAGGGCAATCGCTTCATCTGTCAGCGACGGCGGCATGGGCACGGCGATCGACGGGATCTCGACCTGGACACCTTCGCTCCACGACACATCCGCGGGCAGGATCAGCGTCGAAATGTGGCCCGGCCTGCTGGCGGCGATCGCCGCTTCGGTGTAAGCGGCAACATCCTCGGTACGTGCTGTGCGTCGCACCCAGCCGGACACGGTGCCCGCCAACGCATCGATATCGGATTCCAGTGGTGCGTCGTACTTCTTGTGATAGGTGGCATGGTCGCCGACGATGACCACCATCGGGACGTGTGCGCGCCGCGCATTGTGCAGATTCGCCAACCCGTTACCCAGTCCCGGCCCCAGGTGCAGCAGTACCGCGGCTGGCCCACCGGTCATTCGGGCGTAGCCATCAGCTGCGCCGGTGGCCACGCCCTCGAACAGGGCCAACACCGCGCGCATCTGTGGGACGGTGTCCAGTGCAGCGACGAAGTGCATCTCGGAGGTACCGGGATTGGCGAAGCACACCTCGACGCCGTTGTCGACGAGGGTATTGATCAGAGCCTGCGCGCCGTTCACGATCCCAAACCTAGCCTCCCGGGGGCAGCGGATGGCAGGGGGCGACCGTGGCGGCTAACCCTCGCGGATTCCGTCGAGGCGCTTGGTCGCGTCCTCGAACCCAGTGACCAGTTCGGCGATGATGTCGGCAACCGGGCGGATCTCATTCATCCGACCGACAATCTGGCCGACCGGCATCGCGACGGTCGAGGGATCCGCCGATTCACTCATCCGCTGATGAGCCTCGCTGACCAGGATGTTCTGCAGCGGCATCGGCAACGGCTCGGGAGCGTTATCGGCGTCCCAGGCTTCCGTCCAGCGACTCTTGAGCAATCGGGCCGGTTTACCGGTGTAGATCCGACGCCGCACCGTGTCACTGGACGTCGCGGCCAACATCGCCTCTTGGATCACCGATCGACCCGACGGCAACCGGACACCGAGGTCGTACTCCGCGGCTGTCAGGAATGCCGAGCCCATCCAGACACCCTGCGCACCGAGCGCCAGCGCCGCAGCCACCTGCCGACCCGTGCCGATACCGCCAGCGGCCAGCACTGCAGCGTTACCCGCGACCGCGTCGACAATCTCCGGCCACAGGACCATCGAACCGATCTCGCCGGTGTGCCCACCGGCCTCGTGGCCTTGGGCGACGACGATGTCGACGCCGTTGTCGACATGTCGTCGGGCATGTTTGGCCGATCCCGCCAGCGCGGCGATCGGCACTCCCGCTTCGTGCACCTGATCGATGACATCTTTGGGCGGGGAGCCAAGTGCGTTGGCGATCAGCTTGATCGGATGCTTGAGCGCCACCTCGACGTGACTGCGTGCGACCGAATGCAGCCAACCGAGCACACCTTCGGAGCGGGCTTCGTCCTCAGGTAGCGGCGGAACACCCAGATCGGCAAGTGTTTTCGCGACGAAGTCGCGATGCGTCTGCGGGATGAGCTTGTTGATGTCCACCGAGGTGCCCTCAGTCGGCACCTTGGCGGGCATGACGATATCGACGCCGTACGGCTTACCGTCGGTGTTCTCGTCCATCCACTGCAGGACGTTCTCCAGGTCGTCGGCGTCGTTGAATCGGACGCAGCCCAGGACCCCGAGACCACCGGCGCGGGTGACCGCGGCGGCCACTTTCTCCGACGGGGTGAAGACGAAAATCGGATAGTCGATCCCGAACCGATCGCACAATTCTGTCCGCATCAGGCGCCTGCTCCGACATGTTTGGCGTGTACGTCATCGGCAGGTCCGGCCTCAGTCTGATCCTTGGCCCAACGGTAATCGGGCTTACCAGCCGGTGAGCGTTTGACCTCGTCGACCAACCAAAGACTGCGCGGCACTTTGTATCCCGCGATCTCGCTACGGACAAACGCGTCGAGTTCAGCCAGTGTCGGCCGTGTGCCTTCCCGCGGCTGGACGACGGCGGCGACGTGCTGACCGAAACGAGGGTCGGGCACCCCGACCACCAGCGCATCGAAGACGTCGGGATGACCCTTGAGCGCGGCCTCGACCTCTTCGGGGTAGATCTTCTCGCCGCCGCTGTTGATCGAGACCGAACCACGACCGAGCATGGTGACGCTGCCGTCGGCTTCAACCTGCGCGTAGTCGCCGGGGATCGCGTAGCGGACACCCTTGATGGTCTGGAACGTCTCCGCGGTCTTCTTCTCGTCCTTGTAATAGCCGACCGGGATGTGGCCGCGTTTGGCGATGATGCCGCGCACCCCCGACCCCGGCTCGACGGGATTGCCGTCCTCATCGAGCACCACGGTGTTCTTGTCGATGGTCACTCGCGGGCCGCCGGTGTGCGACTCGCCCTTCGCTACCACGCTGGTGCCGCCAAAACCGGTTTCCGATGAGCCGATGGAGTCGGTGATGATGCGGTTGGGCAGAAGTTCGAGAAACTTCTCTTTGAGGCTGGTCGAGAACAGTGCGGCGGTGCTGGCGAGCAGGAATAGCGAGGACAGGTCGTACTGGTTGCCCTTCTCCTGATGAGCCAGCAGTGCGTCCAGCAGTGGCCGGGCCATCGCGTCACCGGTGAAGAACAGCAGGTTCACCTTGTGCTCGTGGATCGCCCGCCAGACCTCATCGGCGTTGAATTCCGGTACCAGGACGCTGGTTTGGCCCGAGAACAGCGACATCCAGGTGGCTGACTGCGTGGCGCCG
Organism: Mycobacterium sp.; assembly: GCF_965229105.1. Lineage (GTDB taxonomy): Bacteria > Actinomycetota > Actinomycetes > Mycobacteriales > Mycobacteriaceae > Mycobacterium. The sequence goes on along the minus strand of NZ_OZ245858.1, from coordinate 1,320,375 downwards.
TGGATCATCGGCGGGATCGGGTACCGGATCATCGGTGGATTGGCGGCCGCCGCGATCGACAGGTCGTACTCATCCTTGATGGGCTCGCCGGTGGCGAAGTCGGTGCCGCCGAACAACACTCGGTAGACGTCCTCGTGGCGCCACATCACGCCCTTCGGGAAGCCGGTGGTGCCGCCGGTGTAGAGCAGGTAGATATCGTCCTCGCTGCGCGGGCCGAAGTCCCGCTCGGGTGAGCTCTCGGCCAGCGCGGCGTAGAACTCGACGCCGCCATAGCGGTGGAAGTCGGCATCGCTGCCGTCTTCGATCACCAGCACCGTGGCGATGTTCGGCGTATCGGGCAGCACGTTGGCCACCCGGTCGGAGTACTGGCGCTCGTGCACCAGCGCGACCATGTCCGAGTTGTCGAACAGGTAGCGCAACTCCCCCTCGACGTAGCGGAAGTTGACGTTCACCAGGATCGCGCCGGCCTTGACGGTGCCCAGCATCGCGATGACGATCTCGATGCGGTTCCGGCAGTAAAGACCGACCTTGTCGTCCTTCTTGACGCCATGGTCGATGAGATAGTGGGCGAAGCGGTTCGCCTTCTCCTCCAACTCGGCGTAGGTGATCGATTGATCGCCCGAAATGAGGGCGACACGGTCTGGCACGGCGTCGATGGCGTGCTCGGCAAGATCGGCGATATTCAGGGCCACAAGACATAAACTAGAACGTGTTACATTTCGAGACAAGTCTGTGGCATCGAAGCTGGAAGGCAGATCCTTGTGAGCGAGTCCGAAAAAGGTCCCGACGCCCTCGTTGAGCAGCGCGGACACACTTTGATCGTGACTTTGAATCGACCAGAGTCCCGGAACGCACTTTCCACTGAGATGCTCTCGATAATGGTCGATGCCTGGGACCGCGTCGACAGCGATCCCGACATCCGCTCCTGCATCCTGACCGGAGCCGGCGGCTACTTCTGCGCCGGGATGGACCTCAAGGCCGCCACCAAGGCGCCCCCCGGCGATTCCTTCAAAAGCGGCGGGTACGACCCGACGCGCATCGACGGCCTGCTGAAAGGTCGGCGGTTGACCAAACCGCTGATCGCCGCGGTCGAGGGTCCCGCCATCGCGGGTGGTACCGAAATTCTGCAGGGTACCGATATCCGCATCGCCGGTGAGAGTGCCAAATTCGGTATCTCCGAAGCCAAGTGGAGCCTGTACCCGATGGGCGGCTCAGCCGTCCGGTTGGTCCGGCAGATTCCGTACACGATCGCCTGCGATCTGTTGCTGACCGGTCGGCACATCACCGCCGCCGAGGCCCTGTCCTACGGGCTGATCGGCTACGTGGTGCCCGACGGGGGCGCGCTGGAGAAGGCACTGGAGATCGCCGAGGTGATCAACAAGAACGGCCCGCTGGCCGTACAGGCCATCCTGCGGTCGATCCACGAGACCGAGGGCATGCACGAGAACGACGCGTTCAAAATCGACACGAAGATCGGCATCGACGTCTTCCTGTCCGCTGACGCCAAGGAGGGCCCACTGGCCTTCAAAGAGAAGCGGGCGCCGAACTTCCAGATGAAGTAGGCCGCGTTCGTGAAACGTTGGCGATTTTCGCAGGGCACGAAAATCGCCGAGGATTCACAAACGCGATGCCGCTGCGGCTTAGTCGAGCACCCGCGCCACCGGCGTGAACACCACCGGCATCGCCTCAGGACCGCTGACGAAGTTCGCCGGCCGCAGGGGCACCGCCGCATCGTCAGCCAGCCGCAGATCGGGCAGTCGCTGCAGCACCCGCTTCGTCATCATCGACAGCTCAAGGCGGGCCAGCTGGTTGCCCAGGCAGAAATGCGCCCCGAAGCCGAACGCCAAGTGACTGTTGGGGTTACGGTCGATGCGGAAGTCGTCCGGATCGCCGAATACGGCCTCGTCGAAGTTGGCCGACTCGAACATCAGCATGATCTTCTCGCCCTGGCGCAGTTCAGTGCCATGGAACGTGGTGTCCGCGGTCAGCGTGCGGCACATGTTCTTCACCGGCGACGTCCAGCGCAACATCTCCTCGATCGCGGCGGGGAGAAGCCCGTCCGGATCCGCGACGAGCCGGTCCCACTGATCGCGGTGGCGCAACAGTTGTTCGGTGCCGCCGGAGAGCGTGTGCCGGGTGGTCTCGTCGCCGCCGATGAGAATCAGCAGGGTTTCCATGACGATCTCGTCGTCGGCCATCTTCTGGCCCTCGACCTCGGCATTGACCAAAATCGAGAACAGGTTGTCCGACGGTTCAGCGCGACACTTGGCGATCATGTCCACCGTGTACGCGTTGTAGTCAGCAAAGGCCTGCATCGTGGCCTGAATGGTCATCTCGTCGATGTTCGAACTCAGCCCGGAGACCAGATCGTCGGACCACTTCAGCAGCGTGCCACGCTCTTCGGGCAGCACGCCCAGCATGTCGCCGATCACCGCCATCGGCAGCGGGGCGGCGATATCGCGAACGAAATCACATTCGCCGCGCTCGCAGACCGAGTCGATCAGGGTGTCGCACAACGTGGCAATCGACGGCACCTTGTCCATCACGCGCTTACGCGTGAAGCCGGCGTTGACGAGCTTGCGCCGCAACACATGCGCCGGGTCGTCCATATCGATCATGTACGGCATCCCTGGCGTGTCCGGCCGGATGCCGCCGGTGGACGAGAACAGTTCTGGATTACGTTCAGCATCCAGCACGGCTTGGTAGGTGGTCGCGGCCGCCAACCCATTGCGATCCCGGAACACAGGCTCGTTGGCCCGCATCCAGCGGTACGCCTCACGGGCGTTGCCGTCGGCATAGAAGTTGCCGTCGGTCAGGTCAACGTCGAGGCCTGTTCCCGAAAGCGGGCTAGCAATAGTGGAAGTCATCTCACTCCGTGATCGTGTTCGCGTCGCCAAAAATCATCTCGACATTGGCAGAAGACTGACTGGCGAATGCCCGTTTCGGTAATCCGAGCGACCTGAGTTCGTCGGCGTAGGGGTGATTACCGAGCCGGAGGCGGGCTCCACCGATGCGGGCGCGCATCCCAGAATTGTGCATCTCCGAGTGGATTTCGCGGGTGATGCCATCCAAATGGCTGTATTGGGTCAACATCTGGGGCTTCGAGGTCAAGGCCCCGGGAATGGGCAGCCCGGGGCTGAACTCGATGCCCGCGATGAGTTTGCCGCCCTCGGATACCTGGAAGTCGAAGGTCTTGTTCTCGCGGACGGTGAAGTCCGCCATGATCTTCGGAAATCCCCAGATGGTGCGCCCGGCCTGCAGCGTGAAGCTCTGGTCCACCGGAAGGTGGTGAATGAAGGCGGCGGCGTCACCGAACCCGCGCAGGCCGGTTTTGGGGGCGCCGACTCCGAGCGGGTTGACCATGACGGCGGTTCCGAACTCGTGATACTGCCCCAGGTCACCGTCGATATAGCGGACCAACATCAACATCGTGATGGCCCGCCCCGGCCGGTATTCGAAGACCTTCATGCCGCTGTAGTCGATCATCGCCTGGGCGGCGGCCGACGGCACCGAGAACAGTGCGACGTGATTGTCAGCCTTGCGGATCCGGACCGGCATGGTGAGCACCGTGCCGGCAATCGTGTGTTGGGAGACGGGCTCGGTATCGGTCACCCGCCTAATCTAGAACGTGTTCTAGACAACTCGCAAGAAGTGTCTACACCAGGGTGGACAACTCTTGGATCTGCTCGACGGTTCGGGCGCCGACAACCATCGTCGTCACCCCGGCTGCCTCCCACGTGGCAATTTGCTTGCGCACGTAGTCCAGGTCGCCGACAATCGCGGCGTCGTCGACCAGTTCGTCGGGGATGACCTTGGAAGCCTCGTCCTTACGACCGGACCTGAACAGCTTGGTGACCTCGTCGACCACCTCGGAGTAGCCCATCCGCCGGTAGACATCGGCGTGGAAGTTGGTGTCCTCGGCGCCCATCCCACCCATGTACAGCGCGAGGTGCGGCTTGATCATCTCCAGCACCGAAGCCCGATCGTCGGTGACCACGACCTGCGCGGTGGCGCAGATCTCGAAGTCCTCGCGACTGCGCCGGGCACCCGGCCGGGCAAACCCTTCGTCGAGCCACTCGTTGTACATCGGCGCCAGCCGCGGGCTGTAGAAGATCGGCAGCCAGCCGTCGCAGATCTCGGCGCACATCGCGATGTTCTTCGGGCCTTCGGCACCCAGCATGATCGGGATATCCGCACGTAGCGGGTGCACGATCGGCTTCAGCGGTTTGCCAAGGCCCGAGGTTCCTTCGCCGGTCAGCGGCAGCGGATAGTGCGGGCCTGCGCTGGTGACGGGCGCCTCACGAGCCCAGACCTGGCGAAGGATGTCGATGTACTCGCGGGTGCGGGCCAGCGGCTTGGGGAACTTCTGGCCGTACCAGCCCTCGACGACCTGCGGCCCGGAAACCCCGAGTCCGAGAACGTGCCTGCCGCCGGACAGGTGATCGAGCGTCAGCGCCGCCATGGCGCAGGCCGTGGGCGTGCGGGCCGACAGCTGGACGACCGAGGTACCCAGGCGCATCCGCGACGTCGCCGACCCCCACCACGCCAGCGGCGTGTAGGCGTCCGAACCCCACGCTTCGGCGGTGAACAGGATGTCGAAATCGGCCGCCTCGGCCGCCGAGACGAGCTGTGCATGGTTGGTCGGCGGCTGCGCGCCCCAATATCCGAGCTGGAGTCCGAGTTTCATATCAGCGAACGACCCTTTCTTGCCACGATTACTAGAACCTGTTCTACTCGACGCTGTGTCCGCCAGTCAGAGCAGCCCGGCGCTGATCGATCAGCATGAGCCGCCGCTTTCCGCACCGCTGAAACTCTCATTCGACTACACCCGTTCGGTCGGTCCGACGCTAGGGGCGTTCTTCACCGCCCTGCGCGGACGCCGCATCGTCGGTGTCCGGGGATCGGACGGTCGGATATTTGTGCCGCCGGCCGAATACGACCCTGTCACCTATGCACAGCTGACGGAGATCGTACCGGTGAGCAGCGTCGGTACCGTCGAATCGTGGACCTGGCAGTCCACGCCGTTGGAGGGCCAACCGCTGGATCGCCCATTCGCGTGGGCACTGATCAAGCTCGATGGCGCCGATACGACGTTGCTGCACGCCGTCAACGCCGAATCCTCAGACGCCATCAGCACCGGAGCCCGCGTGCACGCGCACTGGGTGGACGAGCCCGTCGGGTCCATCACCGACATCGCCTACTTCGAACTGGGCGACTCTTTAGAAGATGTGCCGGAAAGCACCGACGAGCGTGACCCCGTCACGCTGCTGGTGGTCCCGACGTCGGTCGAGATCCAGCACACCGCCTCGGTTCCCGAGAGCGTCTTCTTACGCGCGCTGGAGGAGGGCAAACTGATCGGCGGCCGTACCGTCGCGGCGGACGGCACCAAGGGCAAGGTGTACTTCCCTGCGCGGGAAGCAGATCCGGCAACCGGACAACAGATCACCGAATACGTCGAGCTGCCGGACCGCGGCACGGTCACCACATTCGCCGTCATCAACATCCCGTTCGCCGGCCAGCGGATCAAACCGCCGTACGTCGCGGCATACATCCTGCTCGACGGCGCCGATATCGCGTTCCTGCACCTGATCCTCGAAATCGAGGCGGCTGATGTCCGGATGGGCATGCGGGTCGAGGCGGTGTGGAAACCTCGCGACGAGTGGGGTCTCGGCATCGACAATATCGACCACTTCCGGCCCACGGGTGAGCCCGACGCCGAGTACGACTCCTACAAGCACCACCTGTAAAGGGCACGAGCAATGACTGACGTAGCTGTCGTGGGCTTTGCGCACGCCCCCCATGTGCGCCGTACCGAAGGCACCACCAACGGCGTCGAGATGCTGATGCCGTGTTTCGCTGAGCTGTATGCCGAACTGGGAATCAAGCAGACCGATATCGGCTTCTGGTGCTCGGGATCCTCGGATTACCTTGCCGGTCGGGCTTTTTCGTTCATCTCAGCGATCGATTCCATCGGCGCAGTGCCGCCGATCAACGAGTCACACGTCGAGATGGACGCCGCGTGGGCGCTGTATGAGGCCTACATCAAAATCCTCACCGGGCAGGTCGATACCGCGCTGGTCTACGGCTTCGGCAAGTCCAGCGCCGGTGTGCTTCGGCGCGTGCTGTCGCTACAGACCGACCCCTACACCGTTGCGCCGCTGTGGCCTGACTCGGTGTCGATGGCGGGCCTGCAGGCCCGCTTCGGCCTGGATGCGGGCAAATGGACCGCCGAGCAGATGGCGCAGGTCGCGCTGGATTCCTTCGGCTACTCGGAGCGGGTGGACAGAGAGACGTCGGCGCACTCGATTGAAGAGTTGCTGGAGCGCCCGTTCTTCGCGGATCCGTTGCGCCGCCACGACATCGCGCCGATCACCGATGGTGCTGCCGCGATCGTGCTGGCCAGCGGCGACAAGGCTCGCGAACTGCGGGAGAACCCCGCCTGGATCACCGGGATCGAGCATCGAATCGAAACCCCGATCCTCGGCGCCCGCGATCTGACCACCTCGACGTCCACGGCGGCGTCGGCAGCTGCCGCCACCGGCGGTGACGCGGGGTCGATCGACGTGGCCGAGCTGCATGCGCCGTTCACCCATCAGCAGTTGATCCTGACCGAGGCGATCGGGCTCGGCGGATCGACGACAATCAACCCGTCCGGTGGTGCGCTGGCGGCCAACCCGATGTTCGTCGCCGGGCTGGAACGCATCGGCTATGCCGCGCAACACATCTTCAATGGATCAGCGCAGCGGGTGTTGGCACATGCCACCAGTGGTGCTGCGCTGCAGCAGAATCTGGTCGCCGTCATGGAGGGAAAGAACTGATGGGCGCGCCGACGACGATGCAGAGCGAGGCACGAGCGATGAGCAGGAGTGGCGCAAATGGCTAAGCAACTGGCAGCTGTGCTCGGGACCGGGCAGACCAAATACGTCGCCAAGCGCAAAGACGTCACCATGAACGGCCTGGTGCGCGAGGCCATCGACCGTGCGCTCGCCGATTCCGGCTCGACCTTCGACGATATCGACGCCGTCGTCGTCGGCAAGGCGCCGGACTTTTTCGAGGGCGTGATGATGCCCGAGCTGTTCATGGCAGACGCTGTCGGCGCGACGAACAAACCGCTGATCCGGGTACACACCGCCGGTTCCGTGGGGGGATCGACCGCCATCGTTGCGGCCAGCCTGGTGCAGTCGGGCAAGTACAAGCGCGTGCTGGCGATGGCATGGGAGAAGCAGTCCGAGTCAAATGCCATGTGGGCGTTGTCGATTCCGGTGCCGTTCACCAAACCCGTCGGCGCTGGCGCGGGTGGCTACTTCGCGCCCCACGTGCGGGCATACATCCGCCGCTCGGGCGCCCCGGAGCACATCGGCGCCATGGTGGCGGTCAAGGACCGGCTCAACGGTGCCAAGAATCCTCTGGCGCATCTGCATCAGCCCGATATCACGCTGGAGAAGGTGCTGGCATCCCAGATGCTCTGGGATCCCATCCGTTTCGACGAGACCTGCCCGTCATCGGATGGCGCCTGCGCCCTGGTGATCGGCGATGAGCAGGCCGCCGATGCTCATCTCGCGAACGGTAATCCCGTCGCCTGGATCCACGCCACCGCCCTGCGCACCGAACCGCTGGCGTACTCGGGTCGCGACCAGGTCAACCCCCAGGCCGGCCGGGATGCCGCGGCGGCACTGTGGAAAGACGCGGGGATCACCAGCCCGATCGACGAGATCGACGTCGCCGAGGTGTACGTGCCGTTCTCCTGGTTCGAACCGATGTGGCTGGAGAACTTGGGCTTCGCCCCGGAAGGTGGCGGCTGGAAGCTCACCGAGGCCGGTGAGACCGCCATCGGCGGGCGGATCCCGTTCAACCCGTCCGGCGGGGTGCTGTCGTCGAATCCGATTGGCGCATCAGGGATGATCCGGTTCGCCGAGTCCGCCATCCAGGTGATGGGCAAGGCCGGTGACCATCAGGTCGAAGGTGCACGCAAAGCGCTTGGTCACGCCTACGGCGGTGGCTCGCAGTACTACTCGATGTGGGTGGTCTCCTCGGATAAACCAGCGGACAAGCCAGCCGCAGAATGACGAAAATGCAATACACCGTCAGCATCGCGTTCAGCCCGCTCGACCAGCTCATCGACATTGCCAAGGCCGCTGAGGAACTCGGTTTCGACAGCATCGCACTCCCGGACTCGATCTTCTACTTCGAGAAACAGTCCGTCGACTATCCCTACACCGCCGACGGCAAGCGGATGTTCGATGAGAACTCGCCATGGGTTGATCCGTTGATCCTGGCGGGTGCGTTGGGGGCGGTGACGTCGAAGCTGCGTTTCTACACCAACGTGATGAAGCTCGGCTCGCGCAATCCGCTGCTGCTGGCCCGCCAGGTCGGTTCGGTGGCGAACCTGACCAACAACCGGTTCGGCTTCGGTGTCGGGATCGGCTGGGCTCCTGAGGAATTCGAGTGGTGTGGGGTGCCCTACGCCAAGCGAGGCAAACGGGTCGACGAGATGATCGACGTCATCAAGCTGGTGCTTGCCGGCGGCATGGTCGAATTCCACGGCGACTTCTACGATTTCGACCGGCTGCAGATGAGCCCCGCGCCGGCGGCGCCGGTGCCCTTCTATGTCGGGGGGCACACCGACGTAGCACTGAAGCGCGCCGTCCGGATCGGCGACGGCTGGACCAGCGCGATGATGACGTGCGACCAACTGGGCGAGACCATCAGCCAGCTCAAGAAGCTGCTGGCCGACGCCGGACGGGCCGACGACCCGTTCGAATACCAGGCCGTGTGTATCGACAAATTCGGTGTCGACGGCCACCGCGATCTGGTCGCAGCCGGCGTCACCGACTACATCGGCATCCCGTGGGTGTTCGAAGGCCTTGCCTTTGACGCACCGGTCGACAAGAAGATCGACTCGATGAAGCGCTTCGCAGACACCTACATCCACTCGGGTTGGCAGAACTCGTGAGCGTGGGAGTGAGTGAGGATCGCAGCGAGGTACGAGCGAGGACCGGAGCGAGCGAGGTGAAAGGGTGAGGGTCACCGATCCCGAAGCTCCCGCGCATCTGGCCGGTAAGCGCTCCAGGGAAGCGGCGATGGCAGGCGATAAGGAGGGTTGGCTCGCGCTGTTCGCCGATGACGCCATCATCGAAGACCCGATCGGCCCGTCGCATTTCGATCCCGAAGGCAATGGGCACCGCGGTAGAGAGGCGATCGCGAAATTCTTCGATATGGCTATCGCCCCGAGCCAGCTGGAATTCAACTTCAGCCAGACCTACCAGTGCGGTAACGAGGAAGCCAACGTCGGCAACATCGTCATCGTGGCGAGCGGTTTCCGGGTGATTGCCGAAGGGGTGTTCACCTATCGCGTCAACGATGACGGCAAGATCATCGCCCTGCGCGCCTACTGGGAGCTGGACCGGGCAACGGCGAGCGCGCAACCCGTGTAGCGGGCGGCGTCGCTCGCTTCGCGTACCGTTGGTGGGTATTCGTTTTCAAACACCCCATTGACACCAGATATGTTGCCTTTCACCTTGCCTCGCATAACCCCGAAATCCCTGCGCTTCGCCGTGCCAGCTGCCGTGTTCGTGATCGGCGTCAGCGGCTGCTCGAGCACTGACCTCAATACCCCCGCGCAAAGCACTCTGTCGGGGCTGTCGACGACGACCACCGCTGCAGCGCCCACCAAACCCGCACCCAGTGGACAAGCCGACGCCACCGATTACCGCCGGCTGCTGCTGACCGCCGCTGATCTCAGTGACGCCGACGACACCTTCACTCAACGGTCACAGGAATCGCAGCCGAACGGCTCACCAGGAGCCAGTGCCTTCTTCGTCAACGACGAGGACACCAGGGCGATCATCGATACGTTCCTGGTCTACAAAGATGCCGCGACCGCGACGGCGACGCTGCGGGAGTCGTCGGGAACGCTCGGTGCGCTAATCAACGGCAGCACACCCAAGCCCGTACCGGTAGGCACCGACGGAGTACTGATCACCGGCAATTACGCCGGCCAGGACAAGGCAGCCACTCTGCTGCTGTTCACCGAGGGCCGGGCGCTGGTCCGACTGGAATTTCAGAGTGCGATCGGCGACCCGACCACCGATCAGTTCGTCACCAACGTCGGCAAAATGCAGCAGATCGCCCTGCGGACCGGGCTCACCGAGCCTTAATAGTCGTTTCTGCGCAGGTAGAAGTGATGACATTGCGCATTCCCGGGGGAAAACTGTAACGTGTTCTAGTTAGAAGCACTGACTGGAGGCGCGACGTGACGACTGAAACAGCCCACAGTGGCATTCGCGAGATCGACACTGGCGCGCTGCCCGATCGTTATGCCCGCGGGTGGCACTGCCTGGGACCGGTACAAGACTTCCTCGACGGTGAGCCGCACGGCATCGAGATCTTCGGCACCATGCTGGTTGTCTTCGCCGACTCGCAGGGTGAGCTGAAGGTTCTTGATGGGTACTGCCGCCATATGGGCGGGAACCTTTCGCAGGGCACCATCAAAGGTGACGAGGTCGCCTGCCCATTCCACGACTGGCGTTGGGGCGGCGACGGTAAGTGCAAGCTGGTTCCCTACGCCAAGCGCACCCCGCGCCTGGCTCGGACCCGGGCATGGGAGACCGATGTTCGCGGCGGCTTGCTGTTCGTCTGGCATGACCATGAAGGCAACGCGCCCGACCCCGAGGTCCGCATCCCCGAGATCCCCGAGTTCTCCGACGACGGGTGGACCGAGTGGCGCTGGAACTCGATGCTCATCGAGGGCTCCAACTGCCGCGAGATCATCGACAACGTCACCGACATGGCGCACTTCTTCTACATCCACTACGGGTTACCGACGTACTTCAAGAATGTCTTCGAAGGCCATATCGCATCGCAGTACCTGCACAACGTCGGCAGGGCCGATATCAACGACATGGGCACCACCTACGGTGAGGCTCACTTGGACTCGGAGGCCTCGTACTTCGGTCCGTCGTTCATGATCAACTGGCTGCACAACAACTACGGCGGCTTCAAGGCCGAGTCGATCCTGATCAACTGCCACTACCCGGTGAGCCAGGACTCGTTCGTGCTGCAATGGGGCGTCATCGTCGAGAAGCCCAAGGGCCTCGACGAGAAGACCACCGACAAATTGGCGAGGGTCTTCACCGAGGGTGTCAGCAAGGGCTTTCTGCAGGATGTCGAGATCTGGAAACACAAGACCCGCATCGACAACCCGCTGTTGGTCGAGGAGGACGGCGCGGTCTATCAGATGCGGCGTTGGTATCAGCAGTTCTATGTCGATGCAGCAGACGTTTCCGCTGATATGACCGACCGTTTCGAGGTCGAGGTCGACACCACCGCAGCCAACGAAAAGTGGCAGGTAGAGGTCGAAGAAAATCTCAAGCGTCAGGAATCTGAGAAGAGCGCGGACCAACCGACCCAGGTTTCCTAAATGACCACCCACGAGGATGCACCGGACGTCGATCGGCTGGCCCGATCGATGGTGCTCCTCCATGGCGGCCATGATGGTGACGACCATGACCATGGCGGGCCCGCTGGTGGCACCGGATCGTGGAGCAAGGCACCGGATTTCGCGGCGGACCCGGACCGGGCGGCAGCAGTACGTGCGGCAACCGAACGGGACCGCGACCGGTATCTGCATTCAGGCCTGGCTCCGGTCGACTGCCGGTTCTGCCATGTGACCGTATCCGTCAAGAAACTGGGTCCGGAATACACTGCGGTGCAGTGGAATTCAGAGGCGACGGCCAGGTGCGCGTATTTCGCCGAGGTGCGCGCGTGCGGTGGTCAAAGCAGTCGCAGCAAGTCCTGCCCGAAATTGGGCGACAGCATCAAACACGCGGTCGCCGAGGGTTGTCTGGAGAAGGTCTCCAGCGCACCCTCACCGGGTGACGGCTGACAGTCCCCTTTTTTTGCGCGAGCAGACGTAAACACCCCGCGATTTCGCCGATTCGCTGGACCTTTACGTCTGCTCGCGAAAAATGTGTCAGAGGCCGGCGAAGCGCTCTTTGACTGCCTCCGGCGTGAGACCGTAATCCTCCAGCGAATACGTGTGTTTCGGCGCACGCGGACCCTTCTGGCTCTCGGCGTGCATCTCTTCCATCGCGGTACGGGCGCCGTCGGTGTAGTCCAGCCCGAACTGGCGGTAGATGGCCTCGACGACGGAGAACGGATCCTTGATGAACTCGAAATAGTCGAGGTCGTAGAACTGTGCCGGGTTGTGTTTGGCCCGTTCGGCGTCAAAGAGTCGCAGTCCGCGCGACCAGGTCTCCAGTGCGTCCTCGCCGATCACCGCGCCAGTGAAGGTGTTCGACCAGCCCTCGGTGGTGTGTTGAGCCAGCGAGCACATCGAGGCCATGATGGTCTCTGCCGGCCGGTGACACTGCACGATGAGGGCGTCGGGATAGGTCGCGAAGATGGCATCCAAGGCGAACAGGTGGCTCGGATTCTTCAGCACCCACCGCTTCTCCGGCTCGTTGAGCCCGATCAGCTGAAGGTTCTTACGATGCCGCCCATAGGCTTTGGTCCAGTCCTGGTTGGCCAACCACCGCGAATAGGTCGGCAGATGCGCCAGCGTCTCGTAGGACACCGAATGCAGTGACTGTCGCAGCAGCTGCCAGCATTCCTCGACCTCATCAGCGGTCATATAGTGCAGGCCCGTGTAATCCGGGTTCTCCTCGTGGGCCTTGGTGAACTGCGCATCGAGCTGCTGGAAGACGGGATTGTCCTTCCAAGTCTCGCGCGGTGGCCGAGGCTGGGGGAACTCGGCCAGCCATAATTGCAGACCTTGGTGCGACGGATCGGCGGTGAGTAACCGGTGGATCGCCGTGGTTCCGGTCCGGGGTAGCCCGGTGACGAAGATCGGCCGTTCGATCTGGACATCGACGTGCTGGGGGTACTGCTTCCAGGCGGACTCGGATAACAGCCTGGCCACCAACGCATTTCGGACGAAGAACCGCGACATCTTGCTGCCGAGCTCGGTCAGGTCGGCGTCGTTGCGAAACGATTCGAGAAGCACCTCGAGTGCTTCACGGTAGTTGTCGTCATCGGCACCGAAATCATCCATGCCGGTGGCCTTTGTCGCCGAGGCGTGTAGCGCCTCGACGGAAAGAAAGTCTTTGCCGCTCATCAGAAGTGATACTCCCCGCAGTTCACATCAAGGGCTTGACCGGTGATGCCGCTGGACAGATCGCTGGCCATGAACAGGATCGCCGAAGCCACCTCCTCCTCGGTCGGCAGCCGTTTGAGGTCGGAGTTGACCGCGGCGGCGTTGTAGATCTCCTCGACGGTGGTGCCGTACTTGCTCGCCTGGTGCTCGAAGTAGCCCTGCAGTGTTCCGCCCCAGATATAGCCCGGTAGAACCGAATTCACCCGAATGCCCTGGGTGCCAAGCTCCGTCGCCAAGGACTGCGACATGGCCAGCAGCGCCGATTTTGCCATCTTGTAGGCGCCCTGCTTGGGGTCGGAGTGGCGGACCACCATGGAGTTGACGTTCACTACCGAGCCCTTGGCTTCGGCCAGCGCCGGCGTGAAGCCCTGGATCAGCCGCAGTGCGCCGAGCACCGTGAGTTCGATGGTCTCGCGAATGTGGTCGAACGACGTATTGGCGAACGGCTTCATCGACGGCACTCGGAAGGCGTTGTTGATCAACACGTCCACCTTGCCGTACGCCTTGATCGATTCCTCGATCAGGTTGGCGACCTGAGCTTCATCGGTGATATCGGTGCCGATCGACACCGCGCGCCGGCCCAAATCGGTTACCTGCTTGGCAACGTCCTCGAGACGTTCGACCGTCCGGGCGGCGAGCACCAGGTCCGCGCCATTCTCGGCGCATCGGCGCGCCAGCGTCGTACCCAGCGCTGGTCCGACGCCACTGATCACGACCACTTTGCCTTTTAGAAGCCCTCCGGCATTTTCAGCCATGACTACCCCACCATCCGTTCGCCAACTAGTTTCTGGCGCAGCGCAATCCGCTCCCGCCAGCCTTCTTCTGAGATCTTGTTTGATTCGTAGTACGGCAGCGCCGCGGCCACCTTGTCGAGGTCGACCACCTCAAGAGTCGGGCCGTCGGCCGCGGTCAGCTCACGTGATACCCGTTGCCAGCGGAACTGCAGGTAGCCCTTGGCGTGGCCGAGGGTCTCGCACCAGTTGGTCACCCCGGGGTTGGAGTCGGACACGACGATGCGGATCTTGCCGTCCGGATCTGCCTGCGCCTGAGTACCGTTCAGTGAGGTCTGGTGGTTGATGTAGTCCAGCGAGATGTACCAGAGGCTGCCCAGCTGGAAGCCGAGGTAGGGCGCATCGGTCACCGGCAACGTGATGACGATCGCCTGATCGGGTGGCAGATCGTAGTGGCCGACCGACGAGTATTGAGTAGCCAGCCCGCCCGGGGTCAACCGTGGGGCGGTCAGCGTGTTCACCGGCAGGTCGTCATAGAACCACTTCGGGAACTGCAACCAGGTCTTGACCCGTTGCACCAGTTGCTTACCCGCTACGGCATAACGCTTTTCGATGAGTTCACGGGTCAGTGCCGGCGGGGCGGTACCCGCGGTGTCAGTGCGTGCGATCGCGAATGAGCCGCGCTGCGCTGCCCAGTCGTTGTAGACCTCGCGAATCACCAGCTGGGCGGGCACGTCGGGTGTGAACCTCCACTCGAAGGTGCCGTCGGGTGCGATATCCAGTTTGCGGTCGTCGAAAGCGGTCTCGCTGTCGGGGACATTGGCGTCGGTGTATTCGCCACCGAGCAATTGGAAACTCACGTCGGTGGTGGTCCCGCGCTTGCCGGTGACGACGTACTCGTGACCGGGTTGCACCCGGGTTCCGAAGTACATGGTGTCCGGGTTATCCAGGCCCATCTTGGTGAAGGGCCCCGTCCCGCTGTGCAGGAACGGATGCTCCCGGTCGTAGTCGAAGGCCACATGCGTGCATGCCGCGACGCAGCCGGCGAAGTACTGCAGACCCTCGAGGAGATCGGCCTCGGATTCGATGAACGGAGCGGCGGCGACGAGGCTCTCGGCCTCGGCGATCGCATCGATCAATGGCTGGCTAAACATGGACACTTGCCCTCCCAAAACCTCTACTGTTCCAATATTGGACCGAGCTGGTAGAGTTTCCGACCTGACACTAGAACGTGTTCCATTTCGAGTCAATATTCCTTCCCGGCGGGCGGTACGCATGACTGATAGGGCCTCTCCCCCGACCGAGCGCGTCACAGCCATTCTCGATTTCCTCGCCGCGCACCCGCATGATCGATTCGGACTATCGGAACTGGCCCGGCGCCTCGGCCTGAGCAAGCCGACCTGCCTCGGGATCGCGGTCTCGCTTGCTGCCGCCGGTTACCTGGTTCGTGATCCCGACGACAAGACCTATCGGCTGGGTCCTGCGCTGATCATGCTCGGGCACCGAGCTCAGGAGTCGATGAGGGTCAGCCCCGCGGCCCGCGACGAGCTACGCCAACTAGCCGGCCGATTCGGGGTCACCGCTGCGTTGTCCGGGGTGATTAACGACCGGATCACGCTGCTGGATCTGGTGGCACCGGCCGGGGCCGCGCCCGGTGTGGAGGTGGGCCAGAGTTACCCGTTCGCTCCGCCGGTAGGGCTGATGTTCGTGTTGTGGGACGACGAGGCCGAGCGCGACTGGCTCGCGAAGGAGCCCACCATCCCGTTGCGGACCGACACCGACCGGCTCAACCGAGTGATCAGCGAATGTCGGGCAGCCGGCTATCTGGTGGAGCGCCTGACCCCCGGCGGCCGGCGGTTGTATTCGCTGATGGCAGGCATGTCGAGCAATTTGCCCGACGAGCTGCGGGCTCTGCTCGGCGAGTTGGTGTCCGATATCGGCGAGCGCGTGTACTTGCGCGATGACAACTCCGGTGGACCCGCACGCCACGACATCAGCGTGATATCTGCCCCGGTCTATGACCACTACCGCCGTCAGGTGATGGTGGCATCGATGCACATCGGAAAGTCGCTGACGGACAACGAGATCGATGACAGGGCCCGCGCCCTGGTGGCGACCGCCGATGTGGTGACCGCACAGCTGGGTGGCGTGAAGCCATCGCGTCAATGACGCCGTGCTGGGGATAGACCGCCCGGGCCGAAACGATGCAGGTCCCGATGTGGCGCCAGCCCGTCCCCTCAGCGGGCTGGCGCCACATCGGCGTCAATCAGAGCTCTTCGCTGAGCCGTGGCGCGAGGGGCCACTGCCCTTGGCGGACGGGCCTGCCGAATCCGGACGGTGCTGCGCCGGATTGCGTTGTTGGTCGGTCGCCGATCGGGAACTGTGCCGGAGAGTTGGTGGTGTCGCCTTCTGTACATCCGCCTTCGCCAGTGCGGACTTCGCCGGTGTAGCCGAACCACGTGCATCCGCCCGTTTCGCTTTGGCGGTAGTGGCCCGTACGGACGGTGTAGGTGCCAGTGACGTGGTCGATGTGGCGGTCGTGTTGGCGTTCTCGGTGATATCACCCTTCGCGGTGCGCGCTACACCCATGGCCGCTTGAGGTTCGAACAGTTGCTGCACGAGGCTGACGATGAAGTTCACCGGAGCGACGAAAACCACCGCTACCGCCGCCAACGCGACGAAACCGATCAGAAGGGCCCAGCCTCCGACAAAGGCTCCCAGCTGGCCGAAAATATCCTCGATATCGCCGTCGGCGTTCGCAACCACCACAGCGGTGTTATTCGCCTGTGGTCTGGGTGTCGCGACATCGGTCGACGAATCAATATCGAGCGGAACAAGCGCGACCGAGGTGGGTGTCTCGACAAACGGTCGGGGATGGTCGGCCGCAGAAAGGCGCGGCGTGAAAGAGGCCAACTGCACCGCACGGACTTCGGTCCGCGCATAGTTCGAATCTGGCGGCGCTACAACGAAACTCGAGGCCAAAATGCCGACGCCGGCCACTGCCCCGGTGATGGTGAGGTGGGAACGGACCGCCGAGCCGTTCGCGGCACCCATCGCTTGTTTTTGCATACCGAGATTTTCGCCACGCGGCCACGTCACGCATGCAGTAGTGCACTACTGCACTTTGGCGCTTAACGGCGACGACAACCGCCCGCCTCTAGACGTCAGCCAGCACAGTCAGCGCATCCGTCGGCGATACCTGCAAGCCACAGCGGTCCTTGAACGCGGCCAGTGGCGCCTGGATTGCCCGCAGGTCGTTGGCCTGATCCGGATGATCGTTGAAGTACCCGTCGAACTGCCCGACGGCGATGAACGCCGGCTGCCTGGTGGCATCGATGAGTGCCTGGTTGACATCCGGGTGCGCGGCGAAATAGTCCGAGAGTGACGCGGTCACCGAGCTGATGGTCTTAGCCAGCGTGGCTGAATTGCAGTCGCCGATGGGCTGTGCGGGTGGCGCCGGGGGTACCTCAGGATCGGCACTGGCCGCGGGAATGGTGAACACAGCGCACGCTGCAATCGCCGCGAACAGCCCCAATGCGATTCGACGGAACCCGGTCACGGTGTAGGACATCCAAAACTCCTTCGTCTGAGAGCGCGTCGATGCGGACGCTCCACTGCTGAAGGTTGATTCGCTGCGGCGTCTCGCCGCGTTACCGCGGGGCCACCCCCGGTACGGGGCATAGTGCAATTTTTCTGCGAAACCTAGCTGGTGGCGGCCAATGCGAACGGCAGCACGGCCGGCGCCCCGGCCTGCTTGACCAGCCGGGCAGCCATGGTCAACGTCCACCCGGTATCGGTCCGGTCGTCGACCAGGAGCACGGGGCCGGCCGCCGCGGCGATTGCCGCCGCGTCCGGTGGCAGCCACGATGCCGTCAGCGCCGCAACGCGATACGCCGAATTGGCCGCCGTCACCGGTCGGCGCTCCGGCGCATACTGCAGGGTGCCCAGGTCGGTCAGCCTGCCCAGCCTCGACAGTTCGCGGGCCAGCGACGAGATCAGGATCGGATGGGCGTCTGAATCCATGGCGAGCACCGCGGCGGGCCGGGTCTGCCAGTCCCACGACGCCAGTACCTTCACCGCCGCCGCCACGACATCTTGCGGCACTTCACCATCGGGCTCGTCGAGCAGGCGGCGCAGCCGCGGCCCCCAGCCCAGATCGGTCAGCCGCCCGATCACCCGACCGGGGGCTGGGCCGTCGCTGATCCGGCCACTGTGATTGACACCGAGCTTGCCCAGGCCCGATGGCCATTGCTTGCGCGGGCTGATCTCCACCCCGGGGCGCATCAGCCGCTCGCGGGTGGCCGCCGCCGCACCCTCATCCACTGCGGCGCTGAAGTGTGACCCCGCACAGTTGTCACACCGCCCGCACCGCTCGCCGTCTTTGAGTTCGGGATCGTCAAGTTGCCTGCGCAGAAACGTCATTCGGCACTCGTCGGTGCTCTGATAGTCGAGCATCGCCTGCTGCTCGCTGCGGCGTGCCTCGTCGAGTTTGCGATACCTCGGTTCGTCATAGCTCCACGCTTCGCCGGTACCGATCCAGCCGCCCTTGACCCGGCGCACCGCGCCGTCGACGTCGAGCACCTTCAGAACCATTTCCAGCCGGGTCCGACCGAGGTCCACCAGCGGCTCCAGTGCCGGTGTCGACTGCGGCCGGTCTGGTTGGAGTTCACGGATGACATTGCGCACCATGGCTTCTGAAGGAAATGCCACCGAGGCGAAGTATCGCCAGACGTCCTGGTCTTCGCGGCCGGGCAGGAGTATCACTTCGGCGCTATCAGTCGAGCGACCCGCGCGGCCGACCTGCTGGTAGTAGGCAATGGGCGATGACGGGGCACCGAGATGCACGACGAAACCGAGGTCAGGTTTGTCGAAACCCATCCCCAGGGCGGAAGTGGCGATCAGCGCCTTGACCCGGTTACCCAGTAGATCGGCCTCAAGTTGCTCTCGCTCAGCGGTTTCCGTGGAACCGGTGTACGCCGCGACTTCATGCCCATGCTCACGCAACAGTGCGGCGACGTCGTGCGCTTGCGCGACGGTCAAGGTGTAGACGATGCCGGAGCCCGGCAGAGCCGTCAGATGTTCGGCGAGCCAGGCCGTGCGTTGCGCACCACCGCCCGCGTGTACCACCGACAGCCGCAACGACTCCCGATCAAGACCACCGCGCAACACCAGCGTGTCCCGGCCGCCGACCCCCAGCTGTGCCGCGACATCCTCGACAACCCGGTCATTGGCCGTCGCCGTGGTCGCCAAAACCGGTACATCCGTTCCCAGTTCGGCGATCAGCGTACGGATCCGACGGTAATCGGGCCGGAAATCGTGGCCCCAGTCCGAAACACAGTGAGCCTCGTCAACCACCACAAGGCCGGCGTCAGCGGCGAGTGCGGGCAGTACGTTATCGCGAAAATCTGGGTTATTGAGCCGCTCCGGGCTGACCAGCAACACATCGATATCGCCGCTGTTGACCTGCTGATGAATCTCGTCCCATTCCGTGACATTTCCGGAGTTGATGGTGGCCGCGCGGACGCCCGCGCGCTGGGCCGCCGCGACCTGGTTGCGCATCAGCGCGAGCAGCGGGGACACGATCACCGTCGCGCCGTGGCCGGACCTCCGCAGCAATTTGGCTGCGATGAAATACACCGCCGACTTACCCCAGCCGGTGCGCTGCACAACCAGTGCTTGGCGCCGCTGCACCACCAGTGCCTCGATGGCTGTCCACTGGTCATCGCGCAGCACCGCCGCGGGCCCGGCAAGTTGTTCGAGGATGGCCTGGGCCTGCTCGCGGGTGGCTGCCGGCTGGGTCATCTGACCATCGTGCCCTGCGACTCCGACAGCACAATTTCTAGAACACGTTCTACCGCGTTCGGTTAGTAGGCGTACGTGTTGGCCGGCTTGTCGATTCGGGTGACGGTTGTAACGGCGAAGGTGGGCACGAAACCGTCATCGGAGTGCGACGAGCCCGGCACGACCTGGCCCTTGATCTGCACCCAGGTGTCGTCCGGGTACGCGGCGACGGCCGGGACGCCAGCACCGGTCAGATGCGCCCTGGCCAGCTGAGCGTCGGCAGCACAACAGACGATGACGACGCGACCGAGGTCCACACCGCCGTCGGGCCGATGCATGGTGAAGCCGGTCAGGGTGATCGTCCGGCCGTCCAGCGAGTTCGTGGAGTCGGCCGCCGCCCGCATGACGACCTCGGGCAGCGACACCGTCGGCGCATCGCCTGCGGGTAGCGCTGGGAACGCCCGGCGCTGCGGTGCGCTGACCACGGCCGGCGAACTGGCGCCTTGTGCCCCGAGCGGGGGCGGCACCACAAAGGCCACCATCGCGATGGGGATCAGCAGCAGCCAGACCAGCCAGGGCTGGTGCCGGTGGTCGCTGTGGGGCTCGTCGGGATCGGCGTCGTCGTCCGCCTGGCGGCCCGCCTGTCGCAGATCCCGAACGATCGCCGCCAGACCCAGCGCGATGAGCACGGCGGCGGCGGCGATCAGCCACGGGAACAGTGCTGGTTTGACGTAGTTCAGGTAGGTGCCCTTGACCAGCATGACCACCGTGGCGAGTCCGACTAGGAGCAGCAGGAGGTTCTGCGTGGCGCGGCTCATCGGCCATCTCCGAGGATGACCAGCCCGACGATCGTCGCAATCACGGTCGCAACGACAAACGTCGCGGGCCCGAACCGCACCGCGAACCGGCGGCCGAACATCCCGGCCTGCATCGCCGCCAGCTTGACGTCGACCGCGGGCCCGACCACCAGGAACACCAGCCGAGGCACCAGCGGCAGCATCGTCAGGCTCGCGGCCACGAATGCGTCGGCCTCCGAACACAGGGCTAGTACGACGGCGAGCGAGGCCATGGTGAGCACCCCGATGACGAGATTGCCCGCGAGATGCTCGAACACCCAGGCCGGCACCAGCACGTGCAACGCCGCCGCCGCGGCAGCACCAATCACCAGGTAGGCCGCGGCCTGCAGGAAGTCGTGGCGCGCCGCCTCGCTGAACACCGTCCACCGCGACGACCCCTGCGCAGGTGGCTCGGGCAGATCGCGGGTGACCCACTCGCTGCGGCCGAAACGCGACCACAGCAGACCCATCACCACCGCCGTGGCCAGGGAGGCCACACACCGCGCCAACACCATCGCCGGCTGGCCCGGGAACGCCACGGCCGTGGCGACCAGCACGACGGGGTTGATGGCGGGCGCGGACAGCATGAAGGTCAGCGCCGCAGCCCCCCGGGTTCCCGGTCCGAACAGTCGGCGAGCCACCGGAACTGAGCCACACTCACAACCCGGCAGCGCGGCACCGCCGATGCCTGCGACAGCCACGGCCAGCGCCGGATTACGCGGCAGCCAGCGCGACAGTCGCTCGGCAGTGACGAAGGTGGCGATCAGCCCGCTGACGATGACACCGAGCACCAAAAACGGCAGCGCCTGGACGAAGACGCCGCAGAACACGGTCGCGGCGGTACTCAGATCGGGGCGTTCGGCGACGAAGACGCTGACCGTGCCCGCAGATAGGGCCAGCACCGTCAACGTCACCAGCAGCAGTTCCAAGGAGCTGATCCGGCGCTTGGTGGCAGTACTCACCGCGCCATCCTGCCCGGGCTAGCTGGGAGTGGCCGCTGCGTCCATTTCGCGTTTGAGTTCTAGGGCGATGTCGATGAGTTGGTCTTCTTGTCCGCCGATGAGTTTGCGCTGACCGGCCCGGTGAAGAAGTTTGTGCGCGGGCACCCCGTAACGCTCGGACTGGCGGATGGCGTGCTTGAGGAAACTGGAATACACCCCCGAATACCCCATCACCAACGCGTTGCGATCCAACAGGCATTCCGCGGGCATCGCCGGGCGCACCACATCCTCGGCGGCATCAGCGATCTCGAAGAAATCGATCCCAGTCTTGACACCGATCTTGTCGAACACCCCGATCATCGCCTCCACCGGCGCATTACCCGCACCCGCCCCGAACCGCCGGGTACTGCCATCGATCTGCTTAGCCCCAGCACGCACCGCGGTCACCGAATTAGCCACCCCCAGCCCGAGGTTCTCATGACCATGAAAACCGACCTGGGCGTCATCACCGAGCTCCGCGACCAGCGCCGCCACCCGATCAGCCACCCCTTCGAGCACCAGGGCACCCGCAGAATCAACGACATACACGCACTGACACCCCGCATCGGCCATGATCCGGGCCTGCGCGGCCAACTTCTCCGGCGGGATCGTATGGGCCATCATCAAAAACCCGACCGTCTCCAACCCGAGGTCGCGGGCGAACCCGAAATGCTGAATCGACACATCAGCCTCGGTGCAATGCGTCGCGATCCGGCAGATCGACCCACCGTTCTGCTGGGCCTCGGCGATGTCGTCCTTGGTGCCCAAACCCGGCAGCATCAAAAACGCGATCTTCGACTCGGTGGCCGTCTCCGCGGCCAGCTTGATTAACTCCTGCTCAGGAGTCTTGGAAAACCCGTAGTTGAAGCTCGACCCGCCCAAACCATCACCATGAGTGACCTCGATAACGGGCACCCCCGCGGTGTCGAGTGCCGCGACGATCGACTGCACTTCGTCTTTCGTGAATTGATGACGCTTGTGATGCGACCCGTCCCGCAGGGAGGTATCGGTCATCCGAACATCCCAGATCGGATTAAAGAAAATATCGCTCATGCCTGAGCACCTCCTGCGACTGCGAATGACTCTTTGGCGATCTCTTCGCCGACCTTCGTCGCCGCCGCGGTCATGATGTCGAGGTTGCCTGCGTAGGTCGGGAGGTAATCGCCGGCGCCTTCGACCTCGACGAATACCGTGACCACGGCCTGGCCACCGGAATGCATCGACGGCGGATCGAACTGCGGCTCATTGAGCAGGCGGTAGCCGGGCACATAGGTTTGCACCTGCGCGGCGACCTCTTTGATCGACGCGGTGATCGCGTCCTGATCAGCATCTTCGGGGATGGCGCAGAAAATGGTGTCCCGCATGATCATCGGCGGCTCTGCGGGATTCAAAATGATGATCGCCTTGCCACGCTGGGCGCCACCGATCACCTCGATACCGCTGCTGGTGGTCTTGGTGAACTCATCAATATTCGCCCGCGTCCCCGGCCCCGCCGACGCCGAGGACACCGACGCCACGATCTCCGCATACGGCACATCGACCACACGGGACACGGCATAGACCATCGGGATCGTGGCCTGCCCACCACAGGTCACCATGTTGACGTTCGGCGCATCCAAATGCGCACGCAGATTCGCCGGCGGAATCACCCCCGGCCCCACCGCGGCCGGGGTCAAATCAATCGCCCGAATCCCGGCCGCCTCATACCTCGGTGCCGCAGCACGATGCACATACGCACTCGTCGCCTCGAACACCAGATCCGGCTTCTCGGGCTGGTTCAGCAGCCAGTCCACCCCCTCATGGGAGGTCTCCAAACCCAGTTTCCGGGCCCGCGCGAGGCCTTCGCTCTCGGGGTCGATGCCGATCATCCAGCGCGGCTCGAGCCAGTCTGAACGCAACAACTTGTACAGCAGATCGGTACTGATGTTCCCCGACCCGACAATGGCCACTGAGGCCTTCTTCGGCATGTGAGCTCCTCGTTAATCGAAAGACAGCCGAACGGACCCTAGCCCGGCAAAGTCAGCGACGAAATGGTCTCCGGGGCGTGCATCTATCGCCCGCGTGCAGGAACCGGGTAACACCACGTCACCGGCGCGCAACCGCACCCCGAACTGATCCACCTTGCGGGCCAACCAGGCCACCGCAGTCACCGGATTACCCAACACCGCATCACTGCGGCCCTCGGCGACCACCTCACCGTTGCAGGTCAACACCGCATCGATAGTGCGGATATCAATATCCTTCGGCGATACCCGTTCCTTACCGAGCACCCACCCCGCTGACGAGGCGTTATCGGCGATCGTGTCGCACAGTTTGATCTTCCAGTCCTTGATCCGGGTGTCGATCAACTCGATCGACGGGGCGAACGCCGCCGTCGCCGCCAACACGTCATCCTCAGTGCACCCCGCCCCGGGCAGATCATCAGCCAAAATGAAACCCACCTCGACCTCCACCCGCGGATACAAAAACGTCCCCGCCGGGACCGGACGGTCCTCGAAGACCTCCATATCGGCCAGCAAATGCCCATAATCCGGCTCGTCGACGCCCATCATCTTCTGCATCGCCTCACTGGACAGCCCTACCTTGTGCCCGATCACCCGGGCCCCCTCAGCCACCCGCGCCCGAATATTGAGCAGCTGAATCTCATAGGCATCCACCACATCAATATCGGGATAACCCGCGGTCAACGGATCCATCGGAACCCGACTCCGCTCAGCCTCAGCAAGGGCGGCGGCAAGCTCTGCACGCGTCTGGGAAGCGAGCATTTTGTGAAGTCCCCTCGTTTCTTCGACCGGGGCAGTTGTTCCCAGGCCGGGCAATTCTATAACGTGTTCTACATGACGGAGCAGGAGTTCGATGTCGTGGTGGTTGGCAGTGGGGGCGCCGGTATGGTCGCTGCTCTCACCGCCGCTCACCAGGGATTATCAACAGTAGTCGTTGAGAAGGCCGCACACTATGGCGGTTCGACCGCGCGCTCGGGCGGTGGCGTCTGGATTCCGAACAACGAGATTCTCAAGCGGGATGGGGTCAAGGACACGCCCGAGGCGGCTGCGACGTACCTGCACGGCATCGTCGGGGACGTGGTCGAAGCCGAGAAGATCGACACCTACCTCAAGCGCGCGCCCGAGATGTTGTCGTTCGTGATCAAGAACTCCCCCTTGAAGTTGTGCTGGGTGCCCAACTACTCCGACTACTACCCAGAGGCCCCTGGCGGTCGGGCCGGTGGTCGGTCCGTCGAGCCCAAGCCGTTCAACGCCAAGAAGCTCGGCGCCGACATGCGCGGGCTCGAACCGGCGTACGGCAAGGTGCCGCTCAATGTGGTCGTGATGCAACAGGATTACGTGCGCCTGAACATGCTCAAACGGCACCCCAAGGGTGTGCTGCGCAGTGTGAAGATCGGTGCACGAACCACGTGGGCCAAGGCAACCGGGCAGAACCTCGTCGGCATGGGCCGCGCATTGATCGCTCCGCTGCGTATCGGCCTGCAACAAGCCGGTGTCCCTGTGCAGCTGAACACCGCACTGACGGATCTGTACGTCGAGGACGGGGTGGTACGCGGCGTGTGGGTCCGGGACTCCACCGGGCCGGAATCGGCTGAGCCGCAACTGATCAGGGCCCGCAAGGCGGTCATTCTCGGTAGCGGTGGCTTTGAACACAACGAGCAGATGCGGGTCAAGTACCAGCGGGCGCCGATCACCACCGAGTGGACTGTCGGCGCGAAGGCCAATACCGGCGACGGCATTCTGGCGGCCGAAAAGCAGGGCGCTGCATTGGAATTGATGGAGGACGCCTGGTGGGGCCCGACGGTCCCGCTGGTCGGCGCACCGTGGTTCGCCCTCTCCGAGCGCAACTCCCCCGGTTCGATCATCGTCAACATGTCCGGCAAGCGGTTCATGAACGAGTCGATGCCCTACGTCGAGGCCTGCCACTGGATGTACGGCGGCCAATACGGCCAGGGCCCCGGCCCCGGTGAGAACGTGCCGGCCTGGCTGATCTTCGACCAGCAGTACCGCGATCGCTATATTTTCGCCGGCCTGCAGCCGGGACAGCGCATCCCGAAGAAATGGCTGGAGTCCGGCGTCGTGGTCAAGGCCGACACCCTCGATCAGTTGGCCGAATTGACCTCTTTGCCCGCCGCTGACCTCGCCGAGACCGTCGCACGCTTCAATGGCTTCGCCCGCAATGGTGTGGACGAGGATTTCCATCGCGGCGAAAGTGCCTACGACAGGTACTACGGCGACCCGACAAACAAGCCGAACCCGAACCTGGGCGAGCTAAGCCACGGCCCGTATTACGCGGCCAAGATGGTCCCGGGCGATCTGGGCACCAAGGGTGGGGTGCGCACCGACGTGCACGGCCGCGCCCTACGCGACGACGGTTCCGTCATCGAAGGCCTGTATGCCGCAGGAAACGTCAGCTCCCCTGTGATGGGCCACACCTATCCGGGGCCCGGCGGTACGATCGGGCCCGCGATGGCATTCGGCTACCTGGCCGCACTGCATATCGCTGGAAAGGCCTAATATGCCAATCGATCTCGATCTCGCCATCGGCGCCGAGCTGGAGCCCATGGAGTTCAGCTGGACCAGCTCCGATGTTCAGCTCTATCACCTGGGCCTTGGCGCGGGCGCGAATCCGCTCGATAAGCGCGAGCTGCGGTATCTGACCGACAACACCCCGCAGGTGCTGCCGACGTTCGGCAATGTGGCCCAGAGCTTCCACATGACCCAAGCGCCGACGGTGCAATTCCCCGGCATCGATATCGAACTGTCCAAGGTGCTACACGCCAGCGAGGCCATCAGCGTGCCGGGACCGGTTCCCGCGTCCGGCACCGGCGTCGCCGTCACCCGCTTCACCGATATCTGGGATAAGGGCAAGGCCGCGGTGATCTGGTCTGAAACCACTGTGTCAGCGCCCGACGGCACACTGCTCTGGACCCAGAAGCGCTCGATCTTCGCCAGGGGCGAGGGTGGTTTCGGCGGTGAGCGAGGACCAGCGTCAACAGCGGGGGAACCCGATCGCGCACCGGAGCTGGAACTCGATATCGTCACGCTGCCGCAACAGGCACTGCTGTACCGGATGTGCGGCGACCGCAATCCACTGCACTCTGACCCGGAATTCGCCTCTGCCGCAGGCTTTCCGAAGCCCATTCTGCACGGGTTGTGCACCTACGGGATGACCTGCAAGGCATTGGTGGACGCCGTGCTCGACGGCGACGCCACGCAGTTGGCTTCCTTCGGTGCCCGATTCGCCGGCGTGGTCATCCCGGGTGAGACGCTGCGGGTCAACGCCTGGAAGAGCGACACCGGCTACACGGGGACGGTGACTGCGCCGGGTCGCGATAACGCTGCGGTGCTCTCCGGGGTGGAGTTCGTTCCGGTCTAGGTCTTAGGCGCCGGCGAATGTTGACTTAGGCTGATTTTCGGCGGCGAATGTTGACTTAGGCCGATGCTCGGCTCGAAATCGCCTCGTGTACGCGCCGCAGAATGTCCGCGGGACGGTCGCCCGCCAGTACCCGAATGACGATCCAGCCTTGACGCTGGATCTTCTCGTGCCGTCTGACATCCCAGCCGTATCGCGAACGGTCTGTCCGGTGCTGTTCGCCGTCGTACTCGGCGGCGACCTTCCACTGTCTCCAGCCCATGTCCAGGAACGCGAACGCATCACCAGTCTCGTCGAGCACGGGGATCTGCGTCTCTGGCCGCGGCAAACCGTCATCGATCAGAAGCAATCTCAGCCAGGTCTCCTTTGGTGATTGCGCACCCGCGTCCACGAGATCCAGTGCAATGCGTGCTTTCTCGATCCCCCGTCGGCCGTCGTACCGACCAAGGAGGGCGCAGGCGTCAGCAACATTCAACTTCGTCGCGTTGGCTAATGCATCGATGTGGGCCACCGCAGCAGACCGTGGATACCAGCAAGCCAGGTCGAGCGCGGTCCGCTCGCGAGTAGTCACTGCGACGTCGCCGACGGGGCCGTGATCTCTTCGTCAACCAGATGGTCACCCCGCACCCGCACGCCAGCATTCGGATAACGATTCGTGTGGATGACCTCGCCGGGCAGCTGAGCGTCGACCCATTTACTGCCGTGCATCGCAGCAGCGGAGACGCCCGCTACAACGCCGCGCCTGCCCGTCCACAGCCACGCTGCTTTGGCGCGGACGACGGCAGTGACCGCAGCATTCCGGGGCACATAGACATCCCGGGCGAGCCGCGTATAGCGACTGTGCAACTGGTACTTCGTCAGCGAACCGGCAGCAATCGCCTCGCTACCGAGAAACGGTTCTCCCATACGCAGAGTGTGCGGCGGCGCGAGAAATCGGCCCGACCGGCATCCACAGCCCGGCGAGTGACTGCCTAGGCTAACGCTCGCCAGCGAGTGTTTAGCTGGCTTTACGTTCGGCGGCCGGTCTGACCTGCTGGGCGACTCAGCCCAGGATGAGGCCCGACGTCGGCACGCCGGTGCCCGCCGTCACGAGCACATGCTCGACGTTCGGTACTGGATTGACCGACGTCCCGCGCAGCTGGCGCACACCCTCGGCGATCCCGTTCATTCCGTGAATGTAGGCCTCGCCGAGCTGGGCGACTCAGCCCAGGATGAGGCCCGACGTCGGCACGCCGGTGCCCGCCGTCACGAGCACATGCTCGACGTTCGGTACCGGATTGACCGACGTCCCGCGCAGCTGGCGCACACCCTCGGCGATCCCGTTCATTCCGTGAATGTAGGCCTCGCCGAGCTGGCCGCCGTGGGTGTTGATGGGCAGTCGCCCGCCGATCTCGATAGCGCCGTCGGCAATGAAATCCTTGGCCTCGCCCCAGCCGCAGAACCCCAACTCCTCCAGCTGAATCAGCGTGAACGGCGTGAAGTGGTCATAGAGGATGGCGGTCTGGATATCTGTGGGCTTCAGACCAGACTGCGCCCACATCTGCTTACCGACCAGACCCATCTCGGGCAGGCCGTCGAGCTCAGGCCGGTAGTAGCTGACCATCGAATACTGATTGGGGCTCGACCCCTGCGCGGCAGCTTCGATGACGGCAGGCCGGTGCTTGAGGTCCTTGGCCCGCTCCGGCGACGTGATCACCAGCGCGACGCCACCATCGGTCTCCTGGCAGCAGTCCAACAGTCGCAACGGCTCGGCGATCCACCGCGAATTCTGGTGCTCTTCAATGGTGATCGGCTTCTCGTAGAAGTACGCCTTCGGATTGTTGGCGGCGTGCTTACGGTCGGCAACGGAGATCGCACCGAAGTCCTTACTGGTGGCGCCAGACAGATGCATGTACCGCTTGGCGATCATCGCCACCTGCGCGGCCGGCGTCGACAGTCCATGCGGGTACGAGAACGAGTTGTCCACCCCGGTCGAGTCGGCATTCTCCACCAACCGCATCTGCACCTGGCCGAACCGCATACCGGAGCGTTCGTTGAAGGCCCGGTATGCCACAACGCAATCCGCGACACCGGTGGCCACTGCGATCGCCGCCTGCTGCACCGTGGCACACGCCGCACCGCCGCCGTGATGGATCTTCGAGAAGAACTTCAGGTCCCCGATACCGGTGGCGCGCGCGACGGCTACCTCAGTATTGGAGTCCATCGTGAACGTGGTCATCCCGTCGACGTCGGCAGGTGTCAGACCTGCGTCATCGAGCGCGTTGAGCACGGCCTCCGACGCCAGCCGCAATTCGCTGCGACCGGAGTTCTTGGAGAAGTCGGTGGCGCCGATACCGACGATCGCCGCCTTGCCGCTGAGTCCACCCGGCATCACGCACCCCCAACCGTCAATGTCGCGTTGGCGATCACATGATCACCAAGACTGTTGCTACCAGTAACTTTCAACGTCACGAGATCACCGTCGACCGCAGTCACCTCACCGGTGAAGGTCACCGTGTCGTAGGCATACCAGGGCACCCCGAGCCGCAGCCCGATCGACTTGATCACTGCCGACGGGCCGGCCCAGTCGGTGATGAACCGCTGCACCAGGCCGGTATCGGTCAGGATGTTGACGAAGATGTCCTTGGAACCCTTGGCCTGCGCCTTGTCCCGGTCGTGGTGCACGTCCTGATAGTCGCGGGTGGCGATCGCGGTGGAGACGATGAACGTGGGGTCGCCGTAGAGCTTGAGTTCAGGCAGCTTGGTGCCGACTTCTAGAACGGGTGCACTCATTTGGCCGGCTCCCACGCGTAGTTGGTCCACGCCGGGCCGACATCATTGGCCGGGAAGTCGATATAGATTGCGCGGACGGGCATTCCGATCTCCACGGTCGAGGGGTCGATATTGCGCAACTCACCGAGCATTCGCACACCCTCGTCCAATTCGACGAGCGCGATCACGAACGGCGGCGTCCGGCCGGGCACTTTGGGCGCATGGTGCACGACGAAACTGAACACCGTGCCGGTACCGGCGGCGACGACGTAGTCGGTTTCCTGCTCCTTGTCGAGCCACAGCGCGGGCACCGGCGGGTGTTGAAGCGTGCCGTCATCGCGTTTCTGAATACGCAGTTCGTGTGCGTTGACGCCGTCCCAGAAGAACTTGGTGTCCTTCGACGAGGCCGGCCGCATGGCATTGTCGGCATCGAGATCGTCGGGCACCGATGTCGCGGAGGCGGCGTCACCTTCACGATCTGCCGGGATGAACTTCATGATGCGCCACATCATTTCGGCGACGTCCTCGTCGCCCACAGACCACGTGATGGTCTGGGTGATGAAGAACGCCTCACCCAACGCGGTCCGCTTCGGACCGACCACATCGGTCAGTTCGGCGGCGACGCTGACCTCTTCACCCGGTTGTAGATAACGGTGATAGGTCTGCTCGCAGTTGGTGGCGACCACACCGATATAGCCTGCGTCGTCGAATAATTCGAGGATTTTGCCCAACGGATCGTCGTCGGGCCGGACGCCACCGAGGCCCATCATGGTCCACACCTGGATCATCGCCGGTGGCGCGACGATGCCGGGATGGCCGGCCGCCTTCGCGGCTGCCTCATCGACGTAGATCGGGTTCTTGTCACCGATGGCGTCAGTCCAGTGATCGATCATTGGCTGATTCACCGGGTGACGACCTACGCGTGGTTTGCTTTTACCTTCGGCCTTGACCCGCTCTGCGGCTGCCCGAATATCGTCGACGGTCACCGCGGAACCCTGGGTACCTGGAGTCCAGAGGCGGCGATCATCTCGCGCATCACCTCGTTGACACCGCCACCGAAGGTGATGACCAGATTCCGCTTGGTCTGCGAGTCAAGCCATTCCAGCAATTCGGCGGTCGCCGGCTCGGCCGGGTTGCCGTACTTGCCGACTACCTCCTCGGCCAACCGTCCCACTCTTTGAATGCGTTCGGTGCCGAACACCTTTGTGGCAGCCGCATCGGCCACCTCGATGGTCTCGGCGCCAGCGGCGACCTGCCAGTTCAACAGCTCGTTGATGCGCCAGATCGCCTTGATCTCACCGAGTAGGCGGCGCACGTCCTCATGGTCGATCGGCGTGACTCCGTCGCCGCCGGGCTTGGACGCCCACGCATGGACATGGTCATAGATGCCCGCCACCTTGCCCGCCGGCCCGAGCATGACGCGCTCGTGGTTCAGCTGCGTGGTGATCAACCGCCAACCGGCGTTCTCCTCGCCGACCAGCATCTCGACGGGGACCCGCACATCGTTGAAGTAAGTGGCGTTGGTGTGGTGTGCACCGTCGGACAGGATGATCGGCGTCCAGGAGTATCCGGGGTCCGTCGTATCGACGATCAGGATCGAAATACCCTTGTGCTTAACGGCTTCCGGGTCAGTGCGGACCGCGAGCCAGAGGTAATCAGCATCGTGGCCGCCGGTGGTCCAGATCTTCTGGCCGTTGACGATGTACTCGTCACCGTGGCGCACCGCACTGGTCCGCAGCGAAGCGAGATCCGTCCCGGCCTCCGGTTCGGAGTAGCCGATGGCGAAGTGCACCTCGCCGGCGAGAATGCCGGGCAGGAACTTCTTCTTCTGCAGCTCGCTGCCGTACTTCTGCAGCGTGGGCCCAACAGTCTGGAGCGTCACGGCAGGCAACGGCACGTCGGCGCGAGCGGCCTCGTTGACGAAGATCTGCTGCTCGATCGGCCCGAAACCCAGCCCGCCGAACTCCTTGGGCCAGCCGACACCGAGCTTGCCGTCAGAGCCCATCCGTTTGATGATCGCCCGGTAGGCCTTGCCGTGCCTATCGACCTCCATCTCCCGCTCTTCCTCGGGCGTGATCAGGGTCGTGAAGTACTGCCGCATTTCGGCTTGCAGCTGCCGCTGCTCCGGAGTTAGTTCGATGAACATTGCGCTCCAACCAATTCGAGACGATGCGCCGGGCCGCCCAGGAGTCGGGTCAGATCCTTGATGGTCGAGTAGTAGCGGTCCATGGGGTAGGTGATATCCATTCCCATTCCGCCGTGCAGGTGATGGCAGATTTGCATCATCGGCGGCGCCTGCGACGTCAGCCAATAACCCAACACGTCCAGATCGTTGTCGGCGTCGAGGTTCTCAGACAACCGCCAGACCACCGACGTGGCCGCCAACGAGATTGTCCTGGAAGCGATGTAGACCTCGGCTAGCTGTGCGGCAACGGTCTGGAACGTCGACAGCGGCCGACCGAACTGCTCGCGTTTGGCCACGTAATCAGCGGTCAGGCGCAGAGCCCCGGCGACCAGTCCCGCCGCAAACGCACCGGTGGCCGCCAGCGCCAATTGGTTGATGCGGCGAGGCTCGGCACCGGCGAGCACATCCGACTCCGGCACCGCGACATCGTCGAATTCGACCACGTACTCGTCGGACTTGTTGGATGTCGGGGTCTTGGTCAAGGTCACCCCGTCGGCCTCCGGCGACACGACGACGACCCCACCATCGGCCGTCACAATGAGCCAGTCGGCCTGATCTGCATAGGGCACACCGATTTTGGTACCGGACAGCCGGCCATCGCGGAATACCGTCGCAGGTCGGTCCGGTAGCGCCGCACCGGGCTCGTTCAGCGCCGCCGAGAGCACACCGCCGTTGGCCACGCTCGACAGAAAGCGATCCTGCTGCTCATCGGAAGCGACATCGAGCAGCGGCAGCAGACCGAGACCGAGGGTGGCCAGCGCGGGGCTGACCGTGCCGTGTCGGCCGATCTCCGTGAGCGCCGTAGTCACTTCTGGCAGGCCTAGCCCGTCGCCGCCCAGACGTTCGGGCAGGCCGAAGGCAATGACACCGCCATCGACGAGTGCCCGCCAACTGTTGTCACGCCCAAGAGCAGAAGTCACCACATCGGCGACCGCCTGCTGTCCCTCGTCCGGACTGAAATCCACTGAATCCTCCTTGATCCTGGGAAATCTGAGCATTACCTACGAAGCAGAGCTAGCACCGGTGTAGTCGACCTGCCAGTGCTTGATGCCGTTGAGCCATCCCGACCGTAACCGCTCGGGCTCACCGACGGACCGCAGGTCCGGCATATGGTCAGCGACGGCATTGAAGATCAGGTTGATCGTCATCCGGGCCAGGTTGGCGCCGATGCAGTAATGCGCACCCGTGCCGCCGAAACCGACGTGCGGGTTCGGGCTGCGCAGGATGTTGAAGGCGGTCGGATCCTCGAAAACGTCGTCGTCGAAGTTGGCCGAACGGTACGACATCACCAGTCGCTGACCCTTTTTGATGTGCACGCCGGACAATTCGACGTCCTCGAGCGCGGTGCGCTGGAAGGCCGAGACGGGCGTCGCCCAGCGAACGATCTCATCAGCGGCGGTCTCTGGACGTTCCTTCTTGTACAGCTCCCATTGATCCGGGTTGTTCGCCATGGCGATCATGCCGTGGGTGATCGAGTTACGGGTGGTCTCGTTGCCTGCGACCGCCAACATGATCACGAAGAAGCCGAACTCGTCATCGGAGAGCTTCTCGCCGTCGATATCGGCCTGAATCAGCGTCGTGACGATGTCATCGGTCGGGTTCTTGCCCCGCTCGTCGGCCATGGCCATCGCGTACATGATCAGTTCCATCGAGGAAACCGCCGGATCGACGTCGGCGAACTCGGGATCCTCGCCGCCAGTCATCTCGTTGGACCAGCGGAACAACTTGTCGCGATCGTCCTGCGGCACGCCGAGCAGACCGGCGATCGCCTGCAATGGCAGCTCACACGAAACCTGTTCGACGAAGTCGCCACTGCCTTCTGCGGCCGCGGCCTTCGCGATGTTCTGGGCGCGTTGAGCCAACTCGTCCTGGAGTCGCCCGATGGCGCGCGGGGTGAAACCGCGGGAGATGATCTTGCGCAGCCGGGTGTGGTGCGGCGCGTCCATATTGAGCATGACGCTGCGCTGCATCTCCACCATGTCGCGCTTCATCTCTTTCGGCCACGTCGGGATCGCGCCGTTCTGCCAATTCGAGAAGATGTCGCTGCGTCGCGATATTTCCTTGACGTCGGCGTGCTTGGTGACGAGCCAGTAGCCGTCGTCCTCGAAGCCGCCCGCGCCTCCTGGTATGTCGACCCAGTGGATTGGCTCGGACTTGCGCAGCTCAGCGAGTTCCGCGACAGGCAGCGCGACGAGGTTGATGTCAGGATCGAGAAAGTCGAAGTCTGACGGGATCATGTGGGGGTCCCTTTCCGTGGAAGCACAGGGGCTCTCCTAACTGCAACGTGTTCTAGTGCCAGTAAAACATGGCTTCACCGCAGATCAAAGGCGTGGCAGTATCGCAGCTTGTCAGAGTAATGGAACGTGTTCTAGCCTGGCGGAATGGGTAACCCTGTCATCGTCGAAGCCACCCGCAGCCCGATCGGGAAGCGCAATGGTTGGCTGTCCGGTCTGCACGCCACCGAGCTCCTAGGAGCTGTCCAGAAGGCTGTCGTAGAGAAAGCCGGCATAGACGCAGGTGACGTCGAACAGCTCATCGGCGGCTGCGTCACGCAGTTCGGCGAGCAGTCCAACAACATCACCAGGGTCAGCTGGCTGCAGGCCGGTCTGCCCGAGCACGTCGGCGCCACCACCGTCGACTGTCAGTGTGGTAGCGCGCAGCAGGCCAACCACCTGATCGCTGGGCTGATCTCCATCGGAGCCATCGACATCGGCATCGCCTGCGGGATTGAGGCGATGAGCCGGGTGGGCCTGGGTGCCAACGCCGGGCCGGACCGCTCGATCATCCGCGCGAAGTCGTGGGATATCGATATGCCCGACCAGTTCACCGCCGCCGAGCGCATCGCCAAGCGCCGCGGCATCACCCGCGAAGACATCGATGCCTTCGGCTATGCCTCGCAGCAGAAGGCCAAAGTGGCCTGGGCCGAAGGACGATTCGACCGGGAGATCTCCCCGATCCTTGCTCCGGTGCTCGACGAGAACAAGCAGCCGACGTCCGACTGGGCGCCCGTCACCCGCGACCAGGGGCTGCGCGAGACCACGCTTGAGGGCCTGGCGCAGCTGAAACCGGTAATGGAAGGCGCAATTCACACCGCGGGCACGTCCTCACAGATCTCCGACGGCGCGGCTGCGGTGCTGTGGATGGATGAGGACAAAGCGAAGGCACTCGGCCTGAAGCCACGCGCGCGGATCATCAGCCAGGCCAACGTCGGCTCCGAGACGTACTACCACCTCGACGGTCCCGTGCAATCCACCGCCAAGGTGCTGGAGAAGGCCGGGATGAAGATGGGCGATATCGACGTCGTCGAAATCAACGAAGCCTTCGCATCGGTGGTGCTGTCCTGGGCGCGGGTGCACAACCCCGATATGGACAAGGTCAACGTCAACGGCGGTGCGATCGCGCTCGGTCATCCGGTGGGTAGCACCGGCGCCCGCCTGATCACCACAGCGCTACATGAACTGGAACGCACCGACAAGAGCACCGCTCTGATCACCATGTGCGCCGGCGGCGCCCTCTCCACCGGCACCATCATCGAGCGGATTTAGTGGGGTCCGTGCCACTTTCTCCCGTGTCGGACGCGGACCGCATCGCGGCCGCGCAGGCTTATATCGACGCCCTGGCCAGCCATCGGGCCGACGATGTGCCGTTTGCTCCGGATTGCGTCCGCATCGAAGTCGGCCTCAAGACCGGTTTCTCGGGAGATCACTTGCGCCGCAGCCTCAATCGCGGTCCGCAGTACAAGATCATCGCCGCGACGACCCCACCCGAATTCACCTTCGACGGCGACCAGCTGCGGGCCCGATTCGACGTGCTGACAAAGGTATCCGTGGGCGGCCGTCGAGTCGCCTCCCACGTCGACGAGGTTTTCCTGATACCCGCCGAGTCCGCCAACGGCCAAGCGCGGATCCACCACATCCGGGCACAGCTCCGCACTTTCATCAGCGATAGGGAAATATCGATGGCCAATCCGCCCCGCCCGCTCAAGCCCAAGCAGGTAGAGAGTCTGAATTCGGCCAAGGTCGGCACCGCGATCAAGTGGATGTCGAAGGCCCAGACCCTGATCTTCAAGAAGACCAACGGGAAGTTCGGCAACAAGTTCCTGCGTGGCTCGGAGGTCGGAATCTTAACCACGACCGGCCGCAAAACCGGTGAGCCCAGGGACAGTCCGCTGCTGTTCCTGCAAGAGGGTCAGCGGATCGTCCTGGTCGCATCCCAAGGCGGTCGCGCCAACAATCCGATGTGGTATCTGAACCTGCAGGCGAACCCCGCCATGAAGTTTCAGACCAAGAACGGTGTCTTCGCGCTCACGGCCCGAGATGCCACCGACGCCGAGCGCGACGAGTACTGGCCCAAACTCGACGCGATGTATCCCGATTTCGTCAACTACCGGTCCTACACCGACCGCAAGATTCCGATCGTCATCTGCGACCCGTAGGTCGCTCACCGATTCCCCAGGCGCGCGCATGCCGCGCCATCACCACCCCCGCAGGTACTGCGGGGGTGGATTGTTATGCATCCAAAAAACCACCATTCCGCTACCGCCCGTAGCGTAAGTGTTAATGTGATCGCGGCCACACGCCTTTCAGGGCGCACGCGGCCGCACATTTGCCCTTAACGATGGAGTTATTGATGCAGAAATCGATCATCCGGAAGGTTCTGGGTGTCGTCACGGCTGTCGTTGCAGCTGTTGCGCTTCTGATCGGGATAGCGCTTCCCGCAGGAGCGTTGACCGTCACGTTCATTCGACACGGCGAATCCCAGGGCAACGCGTCCGGATTCATCGACACCAAAGTCCCCGGACCTCCCCTGACCGGCACTCCCGCCGACCCGGCAGGCCCCGCGACCGGGTGGAGCCAGAGCAAGGCCGTCGCGACCACCCTCAACAACCTGGGGACCTACTCCGGGAT
Organism: Mycobacterium sp.; assembly: GCF_965229105.1. Lineage (GTDB taxonomy): Bacteria > Actinomycetota > Actinomycetes > Mycobacteriales > Mycobacteriaceae > Mycobacterium. The sequence continues at coordinate 1,283,672 of NZ_OZ245858.1, read as the reverse complement.
TTACGCATCGACGATGGTCCGCACCCAGCAGACCGCGACACCGTTCGCGGCACTGGTCAACCATGGTGGCGATATGAGCCAGGTGACGATTTCCGGCGATCCGTACCATCCTGATTTCAACAATGACGTCGTCGTCCTCAACGGACTCCAGGAGATCAGCGCGGGGTTCTTCGAGGGCTCACCGGAAGCCGGTGGCCTGGGCCGGATCGGTTACATCATCGCGCCGCTGGCATGGACGCTGGGGCTGCGTTTCGTCCGGATTCCCGGCTCTGAGGACGGCAATGAGTTCGACGCCCGCGTCGACGGCGCCCTCGGCCAGATCGCGCAGCAGGATGGCGACGACTCGGATCCCGCTGTGTTTTCTCATGGCGCGACGATCATGTTCTGGACACTGATGAACGTCGATAATCCCGATATCCTGCTGGCGCTGACCCACCCGCTGAAGAACACCGACATCGTCGTGGTCGACAGCAATGGCGAGGGCGGTTGGACGCTGAAGAGCTGGGCCGGCCAAGATGTCGCGGAGGCTACCTTCGGACAGCAGATGTTCGTCAACTTCCGCGATCTGATCGTGGCGCCGCAGACCGCGCTGTACAACCTGCGCGCACCGATTCTCGCCCTCAATATCCCGGGGATCATCGCCGGAGTTCAGCAGGGTGTCGGCGATGTGGCCGCAGCGACAGCCACATTCGTCGTCCGCACGGTTCAGGACGTCGCAGCCGCACTCGGGGGACTCGGGCAATCCAACGCGAGCCAGGCCTCGACCAAGGCAGTCCAGCTCAGTGCACCGACGTCGGCCGCCACCGAGACGGCCGTCGCGCCCAAGAAAACCGGGGCTACCCGTGCCAACGGGGCAACCGATCTCAGCGACGGCAACAAGGCCGAGCCGGTGAAGACGCTCAAGGCCGCCGCCAGCACTGGCGACAAGGCAGCGCCGGACGCCGGCGATACGGGTTCGGCCACCAAGGCCGGACCGTCAGGTAAGAAGGGCACCGGCGCCAGGTCAGCGAAAGACGCTGCCTGACATAGCCACACCATGCGGCCCCGCCTCGTCAGGAGGCGGGGTCGCGTGCGTTCAGGCGCCGAAGACGGGCACCGGGGGACGGGCCTTCGCCAGCAGTTCGGTGACCACCGGCGCGAGCTCGGCGGGATCCCAGCGCGCACCCTTATCGACCTGCGGGCCGTGGGCCCAGCCCTCGGCGATGCGGATGATCCCGCCTTCGACCTCGAACATCGTGCCGGTCACATCGCGGGATTCGACGCTGCCCAACCACACCACCAACGGCGAAATGTTCTCCGGCGCCATCGCGTCGAACTCAGCCCCCTGGGTCGACATCATGTCGGCGAAGACGGTTTCGGTCATCCTGGTGCGGGCCGACGGCGCAATCGCGTTGACGGTGACGCCGTAGCGGCCCATCTCCGCCGAGGCAACCAGGGTCATCGCGGCGATACCTGCTTTGGCCGCACTGTAATTGGCCTGGCCAACGCTTCCTTGCAGGCCCGCACCGGAGCTCGTGTTGATGATGCGGGCATCCACTGTCTCGCCCGCCTTGGACTTGGCGCGCCAGTATGCCGCCGCATGCTTCATGGTGGCGAAGTGCCCCTTGAGGTGAACAGCGATGACCGCGTCGAACTCGTCTTCGCTGGTGTTGGCGAACATCCGGTCGCGCACGATGCCGGCATTGTTGACCAGCACATCGAGTCCACCGAAGGTGTCGACCGCGGTTTGGATCAGACCCGCCGCCTGCTCCCAGTCGGCGACATTGGCTCCACTGGTGACGGCTTCTCCACCGGCGGCGACGATCTCGTCGACCACACCCTGGGCGGCGCTACCCCCACCGGCGGCCGAACCATCCAGGCCCACGCCGATATCGTTGACCACCACGCGCGCACCTTCTGCGGCAAATGCCAGCGCATGCTCGCGCCCGATACCGCCGCCAGCACCCGTGACGATCACAACCCGGCCGTCAACCACACCCATATCCGTTGTCTCCCTGTTTATTTGATTGCACTGGTGGTAGCGAGGTAATGCGGGGGCTCTCCCCCGCCGTGTACCTCGAGTGACGCGCCACTGATATAGGACGCCGCATCCGACGCCAGGAAGGCCGTGGCCCATCCGACATCGGCCGGTTTGGCCAGCCTGCCGAGCGGGACATTGGCGGAGATCGCGGCGATCGACTCGGCGTCGCCGTAGAACAGTTCGGACTGCTCGGTCTCGACCATGCCGACGACGACGGAGTTGACTCGCACCTTCGGCGCCCATTCGACGGCGAGGGTGGTGGTCAGGCTTTCGACGCCCGCCTTCGCGGCGCCGTACGCCGCAGTTCCCGGCGTCGGCCTGCGGCCACTGACGCTGGCGATGTTGATGATGGAGCCACCGCCGGCCTGTGTCTGCATCTCCTCATTGGCATGGTGCGAGACAAACAGCGGGCCAAGCAGATTCAGTTCGATGATCTTGGTGCTGAATTTGGCCGAGGCATCGGCAGCCAGCACGTAGGGCGATCCGCCCGCATTGTTGACGACGATATCTAGTCGGCCGTGGGCCGCCACGATGGCGGCAATCAGCGCGGCCACTGAGTCGTCGTCGCGCACATCACAGGGATGGAACTCATACGGCAGCCCCTCCACAGGGCGGCGCGCGCAGGTCACCACCGTCGCTCCCTGGCCGGCGAATACCGCACTGATACCGGCACCGACCCCTCGCACGCCGCCGGTCACCAGGACCACGCGCCCCGCGAGTCCGAGATTGAACGGAACATTCTCAGCCGTCTCGGTCACTGTGCTAGCGTACCAAGCAAGTGCTTGCTCAGGGACCACCCCCGGCTACAGAGCCCAGAAGCGACCCAGGAATCTCCATGACAATCACGTCCAAAACAGTCGAACCGGGCATCGTCTCGGTCACCGTCGACTACCCACCCGTCAACGCCATCCCCTCTGCGGGCTGGTTCGAACTCGGCGATGCCATCACCGCAGCCGGCCGCGACCGCAGCACCCATGTGGTGATCCTGCGGTCGGAAGGCCGTGGTTTCAACGCCGGTGTCGACATCAAAGAAATGCAGAACACCGAAGGATTCGGCGCGCTCATCGACGCCAACCGCGGCTGCTTCCACGCCTTCCGGGCCGTCTACGAATGCGAAGTTCCGGTGGTAGCGGCCGTCAACGGCTTCTGCGTCGGCGGCGGTATCGGCCTCATCGGCAACGCCGATGTCATCGTGGCGTCCGATGACGCCACCTTTGGACTGCCCGAAGTCGAACGTGGCGCGTTGGGTGCCGCGACGCACCTGTCCCGGCTGGTCCCCCAACACATGATGCGCCGACTGTTCTTCACCGCTGCCACTGTGGATGCGGCGACGCTGCACCACTTCGGTTCCGTACACGAGGTGGTACCGCGAGCGGACCTCGACGAAGCTGCGCTGCGGGTGGCCCGTGATATCGCCATCAAGGACACCCGGGTGATCCGCGCCGCCAAGGAAGCACTCAATCTCATTGACGTCCAACGGGTGAACTCGAGTTACCGGATGGAACAAGGGTTTACCTTCGAACTCAACCTGGCCGGCGTGTCCGATGAGCATCGGGATGCGTTCGCCGGGACAGCCAAGGGTGAAAAATCGTGAGCGACAAGACAACGACTGCCGATGACGCGGTCGCGTCGGTCGAGAGTGGGATGACGATCGGCCTCGGCGGCTGGGGTTCACGACGTAAACCGATGGCGTTCGTCCGGGCGCTGCTGCGCACCGATGTCACCGATCTGACGGTGGTCACCTATGGCGGCCCCGACCTCGGTCTGCTGTGCTCGGCGGGCAAAGTCAAGCGCGTCTACTACGGCTTCGTCTCCCTGGATTCACCGCCGTTCTACGACCCGTGGTTCGCAAAGGCCCGTACCACCGGCGCCATCGAAGCACGTGAGATGGACGAAGGCATGCTTCGGTGCGGCCTGCAGGCGGCGGCCCAGCGGCTACCGTTTCTGCCCATCCGGGCCGGACTCGGTAGCGACGTCCGGGCGTTCTGGGGTGACGAGCTCAAGACCGTCACCTCGCCCTACGCCACCGACGGCTCTTTCGAAGAGCTGATCGCGATGCCTGCCCTGAATTTGGATGCGGCGTTTGTGCATCTGAATCTCGGCGATGCCCGCGGTAATGCCGCCTACACCGGAATCGATCCGTACTTCGACGACCTCTTCCTGATGGCCGCGCAGCGCCGCTATTTGTCGGTCGAAAAGGTGGTCCCCACTGAGGAACTGGTGAAGGCGGTGCCGCCGCAGGCGCTACTGATCAACCGGATGATGGTGGACTCGGTGGTGGAAGCACCGCTGGGTGCGCACTTCACCACCGCGGCACCCGATTACGGGCGGGACGAGAAGTTCCAACGGCACTATGCCGAGGCCGCCGGATCTGACGAGAGCTGGCAGCAGTTCGTGGACACCTACCTCTCGGGTAGTGAAGCCGACTACCAGGCTGCAGTACGCGCGTTCGCAGAGTCGGCTACGAAGGGAGATGCCAAGTGAGTGCAGTGACCCGGGCCGAGGTGTGCGTCGTCGCGTGCGCCGAATTGTTCCGCGACGCAGGCGAAATCATGGTCAGCCCGATGACGACGGTGGTCTCTATCGGCGCCAGGCTGGCACGGTTGACGTTCTCCCCCGATATCGTGTTGTCCGACGGTGAGGCGTCGTTGATCGCCGACACACCGGCGATCGGCGCACCCGCAGCCATCGAAGGCTGGATGCCGTTCGGCCGGGTCTTCGAAACCCTGTCCTGGGGTCGGCGTCATGTGGTGATGGGCGCCAACCAGATTGATCGCTATGGCAACCAGAACCTGTCGGCATTCGGGCCGCTGCAGCATCCGACCCGGCAGATGTTCGGTGTGCGCGGGGCACCTGGTAACACCATCAACCACGCCACCAGTTACTTCGTCGGTAATCACTCCGCCCGGGTGTTCTCCGAGTCTGTCGATATCGTCTCCGGTATCGGTTGGGACAAAGTCAATTTCAAACGCGACGGCAATCCCGATAATCCGGCCTACCGATTCGTGAATGTCTTCCGGGTGGTGTCCAATCTCGGGGTATTCGATTTCAACGGTCCCGAGCATCAGATGCGGGCAGTGTCGCTACACCCGGGGGTTGAGCCCGATGCGGTCCGCGAGGCCACGTCGTTCGAGGTGCATGGACTCGACGAGGCCGATACCACACGACTGCCGACCAGCGACGAACTGCAGCTGATCAATCAGCTCGACCCGAAATCGCTGCGGGACAAAGAAGTCCGATGAGTACGCTGCGCACCCCCCTGACCGAATTGTTGGGTATCGACCACCCCGTCGTGCAGACCGGGATGGGCTGGGTGGCGGGTGCTCGGCTGGTTGCGGCCACCTCCAACGCCGGTGGTCTGGGCATCCTGGCGTCGGCAACGATGACGCTGGAGGAACTGCAGACCGCGGTCACCAAGGTCAAAGCCGCCACTGACAAACCGTTCGGTATCAATATGCGCGCAGATGCCGGCGATGCCGGCGAGCGCGTCGACCTGCTGATCAGGGAAGGCGTGAAGGTGGCGTCGTTCGCGCTGGCACCCAAGCCCGACCTGATCGCCCGCCTCAAAGAGGCGGGTGCGGTGGTGATTCCGTCGGTCGGTGCAGCCAAGCATGCGCGCAAGGTGGCCAGCTGGGGCGCCGACGCCGTCATCGTCCAGGGCGGCGAAGGTGGCGGACACACCGGCCCGGTGGCCACCACGCTACTGCTGCCTTCGGTACTGGATGCGTTGAAGGACACCAACATTCCCGTCATCGCTGCCGGTGGCTTCTTCGATGGCCGCGGCCTGGCTGCCGCGTTGTCCTACGGTGCCGCAGGGGTGGCGATGGGCACCCGCTTCCTGTTGACCTCCGATTCGACGGTGCCCGATTCGGTCAAACAGCAGTACCTGGACTCCGCGCTCGGCGGCACAGTCGTCTCGACCCGCGTCGACGGTATGCCACATCGGGTGTTGCGCACCGGCCTGGTCGAGAAGCTGGAAAGCGGCTCCCGGATAAGGGGATTCAGCGCGGCGATCGGCAACGCCGCGAAATTCAAGAAGATGTCGGGGATGACCTGGCGGTCGATGATCACCGACGGTCTGGCCATGCGGCACGGTAAAGAGCTCACCTGGTCACAGATTGTGATGGCCGCGAATACGCCGATGCTGTTGAAGGCCGGGCTGGTCGAAGGCAATACTGCCGCGGGTGTGCTGGCCTCGGGTCAGGTGGCGGGCATCGTCGATGACCTGCCGTCATGTGCCGAGCTGATCGACACCATTGTGCGTGACGCGATCAAGCACCTGCAGGCGGCTGCGGGCCTGATCGCATAGGCGCGAGTGTGAACGTCACGACGCTCGTGGGCTGATTTGCGTCGTCACGGTCGCACTCGCGGCTGACGGTCAGGCCAGACCGATCCCGGCCAGCGCCAGTAACCAGCTGGCGAAGCTACCGACCAGGAAATACTCGGTCAGCTCGTCGATGCCCGAATCTCCTTCACGGCGCTGGGAATTCAGCTCGGGAAACCGGATGATGCCCTTGGCTGCGATCACGGCGGTGGCCGCAGCGAGCTGGCCGCCCAACCCGAGGCCGAGAATGAGCAACCGTTCCATCGGGCCGAGCAGCCGTCCGCCTTTGAGCCGGTCCGAGGGCTGCGGCTCACCGGCAGGCCGGACAGCGCCCACGGAACCGAGTACCAGGCGCACCAGCTGGTTGCCGGTGACGAGTTGGAGTAGCACCACACCCGCGGTCATGACGGCATGCGTCGGATCGACGCTGTCGAGGCCGACCCAGGGCAGCCAGCGACTCACCAACCCGCCCACCGGCGACGCCCACCCGGCCAGTGCACCGAGAACCGCGACGGCAGCCCCGAACACCAGCAGCGCCGCGGCGGGGCGGGCACCGTCGACTTCGGTGCGCGCGCAGAGCAGCACCCAACCGACGATGGCGGCCGCGCCGATCACCACCAGCACGAGATCACCGGTATGCCACAGCCCGGCGAGCAACGCGCAGACGAGAGCGGCCACAGGTCCGCAGCACAGCGTAAGCCATCGCCGGTCGGTGATCCTGCGGCAGATGTCGGCGATCCCGATCGCGACGAAGAAGACGGCCAGCGCGCTCATTCGATGAGCCGAAGTTGTTGTGATGCAGCAATAATCAGGTCAATCCCGGCGCGGCCGGCACGCTGGGAAACCGCAGAAGCGCTGATGCCCTCCGCCATGGCCAACTCCTTCTTCGTTCGGCCGGCCCGCAGGCCCGTCAAGATCCGCTGCGACCGTTCATCGAGCGATCCAAGCAGATGGTCCCGACACATCAACGCGGCGTTGACGGGTGCTGTGTCGGGGCCGTCGGGCTCCGCCGTGCGGAACGCGGTTCTGACCAGGGCCAGGCCCGGCTGGGTTTGCGCGGCCGCTGTCCACTCGATGGCTTCACGGGCCGCCCACCACCCTGGGCCGTCCTGGATGCCGGTGGCCTCGTCGAGCACAGTGATGGCGCCCCAGCCGATGCCGAATCGGATGTCGACGGCGGGCGCCAGCGCAAGTCGGATCGACAGCGCCGCATCGATAGCCGCGCCGACCGTGCGGTAGACACCCTGAAACTCATCGCCGACCGTTAGGACGGGCGGGTCGACCGCTGCCTCGGCGGCGTCGGCCAGCGCGAACATGATCGCCCGGTGCAGCTCACCACGGTCGTTAGCCGACCGCGAGCCCACGACATCGCCGATAACGGCGGCACAAAGCCGAGGCGATCGCGATGAAGCCTCCAGCTTCATATCCCTCATATGAAGATAATAGCTTCATTTTGATTTAATGAAGTAAATGACTTCACCGATGCAGTCAGGGGCGGGCTGTGGATAGCGGCGTACGGCCAGCCTCGCCGATCCACATCATTGAGTGGTGGCAGAGCTACCGTGGCCGTTCGTGGGCGCTGAAGCGCTGTCGAACGCCGCCATCACTGAACGGGTGATGCGCAGGCGCTATGAACAGCTCTATCCCGGTGTCTACGCGCCGCGAGGTATCGAGCCGACGGCACAACAGCGCGCAGAAGCCGCCTGGTTGTGGTCGCGACGCCGCGGCGTCATCGCAGGACAATCGGCCGCTGCGATGCTCGGCGCCAAATGGGTCGACGCGCGACGGCCCGCAGAGCTGATCCACGACAACCGGAAGTCACCCGCGGGGCTGATCGTCCGCTCCGAAGAACTCGCCGACGGGGAGTCGCTCGCGATCCGTGGGATGGCGGTAACTACCGCTGCGCGAACGGCATTCGACCTCGGTCGACACACGGTGCAGCGAGTGCAGGCCGTCCAACGACTTGACACGCTCGCGAACGCAACGGGTATCTAGGCCCTCGACATCGAATCCGTCGCAGCCGCGCACCCCGGCGCACGCGGGCTCCGTCGTCTGCGCGCGGTCCCGCTGCTTGTCGACGGAGGCGCGGAATCGCCACAAGAGACCGTCGCGCGATTGGCGTTGACCGACGCCGGCCTGCCCGCGCCGCAGACGCAGGTCAACGTTTTCGGTCAGTATGGCGACGTCATCGCACGCGTGGACATGGCCTACGAAGAGGTCAAAGTGGCGATCGAGTATGACGGGCCACAGCATTGGACCGACCCGGCAGTTCGGCAACGTGACATCGACAAAGAGTTCGAGATGACGGCACTGGGCTGGTTCACCGTCCGAGCTAGCCGCGACCTGCTGAAATATCGCCGGGCGACATACGTCGCCCGCGTCGCGAATGCGCTTCGGGAGCGGGGCCTGGCGTGGTGACTACCGCGAGCGTGAATGTGACGACGGAAAACCGGCCTGGAGCGTCGTGAGATTCACGCTCGCGGGCGGTGTCAGAGGCGTTCGATGATGGTCACGTTGGCGGTCCCGCCGCCCTCGCACATCGTCTGCAAGCCGTACCGACCGCCGGTGCGCTCCAAGGTGTTGAGCATCGTCGTGAAGAGCTTGGCACCGGTGGCACCGAGTGGATGGCCAAGGGCGATCGCGCCGCCGCTCGGGTTCACCTTTTCGGGATCGGCCTTGGTCTCCTTGAGCCAGGCCATCACCACGGGTGCGAACGCCTCGTTGATCTCGACGGTGTCGATATCGTCGATCGAAAGTCCGGCCTTCTGTAATGCATAGCGCGTAGCGGGAATCGGTCCGGTCAGCATCAACACCGGATCAGCGCCGCGCGCACTGATGTGGTGGATACGGGCGCGCGGTGTCAGATTGTGGTCCTTGACGGCTTGTTCTGAAGCCAACAGCACGGCACTGGCGCCGTCGGAGATCTGGCTGGCCATCGCCGCCGTCAGCCGGCCACCCTCGACCAGGGGCTTGAGCGTCGCCAGCTTTTCCAGCGACGATTCGCGCGGACCCTCGTCGATGGCGAACCCGTCGACAGGGAGGATCTCGTTGTCGAAGTACCCGCTACGAATCGCGGCGAACGCGCGCTGATGGCTGGTGAACGCGAACTGTTCCATCTCCTCGCGGGTGATGTTCCACTTCTCGGCGATCATCTCCGAGCCGCGGAACTGCGAGATCTCCTGATCGCCGTAGCGGTGCAGCCAGCTCTTCGACTCGTTGGTGGGCGAGGTGAAGCCGAACTGTTCGCCCACGACCATGGCCGACGAGATCGGAATCTGGCTCATGTTCTGCATGCCACCGGCCACGATCAGGTCGGCGGTGCCGGACATGATCGCCTGCGCGCCAAAGGAAATGGCTTGCTGACTGGATCCGCACTGCCGATCCACCGTGACACCGGGCACTTCTTCGGGGAAACCGGCCGCCAGCCACGACAACCGCGCAATGTTGCCTGCCTGCCCACCGATGGCGTCGACGCATCCGGCGATGACATCGTCCACCGCACCGGGATCGACGTCGGTCCGCTCGAACAGTCCGCGCCAGGCGGCGGCGCCGAGGTCGACCGGATGCACTCCGGCCAGCCCTCCGTTGCGCTTACCGACCGCAGTGCGCACGGCTTCGACGACATACGCTTCAGGCATCTCAGGCTCCCTTTGTTTCGCTTGTGGTAATTCCGCCGAGGACGATGGACAGATACTGGCGGCCGACTTCGACGGCCGTCAGCGGCCCACCGGGCTGATACCAGCGCACCGACACCCAGGTGGTGTCGCGGATGAATCTGTACACCAGGTCGACGTCGATATCGGGTCGGAAATAACCTTCCCGAATGCCCTGGTTGAGCACATCGAGCCACATCTTGCGCTGCTCTTTGTTGCGTTCGTCGACGTAGGCGAACCGCGGCTGAGAGGACAGGCGCTTGGCTTCGTCCTGGTAGATGACGACTTCGGCGTGCCTGTTCTCGATGGCATCGAAAGAGGCCATGAACAGCCCTTTTAGCCGTTCCAGGGGGTTGGGTTCGGTATCGATGATGCGCTCATACGATTCGAAGAGCCAGTCCAGGAAGCTGCGCAGCACCTCGTCGACCATTTCCTCTTTCGAGGCGAAGTGGTGATAGAGGCTGCCGGAGAGGATGCCCGCGGAATCGGCGATATCGCGCACCGTCGTCGCGCGAAGTCCGCGCTCGGCGAACATCGTCGCGGCCAGCCCGAGCAGCTCATCGCGACGGGTCGGCGCTTCCTTCTCCACCACAAGAGAGTATCAACCAAGCGCTTGCTTGGCTACTGAGCATGCTAGGCCCGCTGACTGGACACCGAGATCACTTCACCGGTCAGGTAACTGGAGTAGTCACTGGCCAGGAATGCGATGGTGGCCGCCACCTCCCACGGCTCGGCGGCCCGGCCGAAGGCTTCGTCGGACGATAACCGGTCCAGCAGATCGGCCGACGAGGTCTTTTCCAGGAACTTGTGCCTGGCGATGCTCGGGGAGACGGCATTGATCCGCACCCCGTATTCCACGGCTTCGATTGCGCTGCAACGGGTCAACGCCATCACCCCGGCCTTGGCCGCCGCATAATGCGACTGCGAATGCTGGGCGCGCCAGCCGAGCACGCTCGCGTTGTTGACGATGATCCCGCCGTGGCCGGCATCGCGGAAGTAGCGCAGCGCTGCGCGGGTCGCCCGCATCACCGACGTCAGCGTCACGTTGAGCACCCGGTCCCACTCGTCATCGGTCATCTCGACCAGCGGGGTCTGGCCGCCGAGACCGGCATTGTTGACCAGCACATCGATTCGGCCCAGCTTCTCGACGGCAGCGGTGATCAGCGCGTCGACGGCCGCGGTGGACGTCACATCGCAGACCACCGAATCGACCCGACCGAGCCCGAGGGCGGCCAGTTCGTCGCGGGTCTCCCCGAGTCGGCGTTCGTGAAAGTCCGACACCACGACGTCCGCGCCCTCGGCAAGGGCGCGGCGCGCGACGGACGAACCGATACCCGTACCGGCGGCCGCTGTGACGAGCACCACCTTGCCAGCCAAAAGACCATGTCCGTCAATCTCTTTCGGTACTTCGGCGAGACTCATGAACCCTTAGCTTCCCTCGGTAGGCCGAGCACCCGCTCGGCAATGATGTTGCGCTGGATCTCGTTGGACCCGCCGTAGATGGTGTCGGCGCGGGAGAACAGGAACAGGTGCTGCCATTCGTCGACGTTGCCGTCCGCCGCCACCAGACCTGCCTTACCTCGGATGTCCATGGCCAGCTCACCGAGATCGCGATGCCAATTGGCCCACAACAGTTTCGAGATATTATCTTGCCCGGGTCGCTCGACGTCCATCGTCGCCAGCGCGTAGGACCGCATCGACCGCAACCCGACCCAGGACCGGGTGAGCCGTTCCCTGATCAACGGATCCTCGGCCGCACCGTTGCGCTCGGCCACCTCGACCAGACCGGAAAGCTCACGCGCATAACGGATCTGCTGACCCAAGGTGGAGACCCCACGCTCGAAGGTGAGCGTGCCCATCGCCACCCGCCAGCCGTCACCGGGCTCCCCGACCACCAGGTCGGCATCAGTACGGGCGTCATCGAAGAAGACTTCGTTGAAATCCGCGGTTCCGGTCAGCTGAACGATGGGACGGATGTCGACACCGGGCTGATCCAGCGGCACCAGCAGATAGGACAGCCCGGCGTGGCGCTTGGAGCCCTTTTCGGTGCGCGCCACCACGAAGCACCAGTGCGACAGGTGCGCCATCGACGTCCAGACCTTCTGACCGTTGAGCAGCCACTGGTCCCCGTCGAGCACCGCGGTGGTGGAGACGTTCGCCAGGTCGCTGCCAGCGCCGGGCTCCGAATAGCCTTGGCACCACAGCTCGGTGAGATCGAGGATGTGCGGCAGAAACCGCTGCTGCTGTTCGGCTGTGCCGTAGGCGATCAGCGTCGGGCCCACCAGCTCTTCGCCGAAATGGTTCACCTTGTCCGGGGCGTCCGCCAGCGCGTACTCCTCGTAGAAGGCCACCCGGTGCGCCACCGACAGACCGCGGCCACCGTGCTCGACGGGCCAGCCAAGGCAGGTCAACCCCGCCTTGGCCAGGTGGCGATTCCACGCCAGCCGCTCTTCGAACGCTTCATCCTCGCGCCCGGGACCACCGAGTCCTTTGAGTGCTGCGAAGTCACCGACAAGATTGTCGGCCAGCCACTCACGGACTTCGGCCCGGAATTCCTGGACCTCTTGCATAACCTGTAGGCTAACCTACCAAGCACTTGCTTTGTTAGCCCGGCGACGACGCGCTCTGTGGAGCCTGCGGAACGAGGCGCGGAGGAGCTGGACAAATGACACAGGAGCATCGATGACGACCGTCCCGCAGACCACGCCTGCGGTGCTGGACCGGATCGCGCGCGAGCTTCCCGATCATGCTGCGCTGATCACGGACGAGAAGACCCTCACGTTCGCCGAGCTGCGCGCCGAGGTCCGACAGGCCGCGGCAGCGATGATCGATCTCGGCGTCGCCGCAGGTGACCGGGTCGGCATCTGGTCGCCCAACACCTGGCACTGGGTGGTCGCGTGTCTGGCCACGCATTACGCCGGCGCGGTGGTGGTGCCGCTGAACACCCGCTACACCGCCAGCGAGGCCGGCGATATCCTCGCCCGCACCGAGGCACCGCTGCTGATCGCGATGGGTGAGTTCCTCGGCGCCGACCGGGTGGCCGACCTCGACCGCGCGGCGCTGCCCGCGCTGCGGCATATCGTCCGGGTGCCGCTGGACAAGGCCGACGGATCCTGGGACGAATTCGTCGCGCGCGGTACCGACCTCGAAGCTGCCGATGCCCGCGCTGCCGCCGTCACCGCCGATGACGTCTCCGATGTCCTGTTCACCTCCGGCACCACCGGCCGCAGCAAGGGCGTGTTGTGCGCACATCGCCAATCGCTGTCAGCGCCGGCGGCGTGGGCGGCATGTGGCCAGGTCACCAGTGCCGACCGCTACCTGTGCATCAACCCGTTCTTCCATAACTTCGGGTACAAGGCCGGCATCCTGGCCTGCCTGCAGACCGGAGCCACGTTGATCCCACAGCTCACCTTCGACCCGGAACAGGCGATGCGTGCCGTGCAGGATCACCGCGCCACCGTGCTGCCGGGGCCGCCGACGATCTATCAGACGCTGCTCGACCATCCCCGTCGCGGCGATTACGACCTGACGTCGCTACGGTTCGCCGTGACCGGTGCGGCCACTGTTCCCGTTGTGCTGATCGAGCGGATGCAGTCCGAACTCGATATCGATATCGTCCTGACCGCCTACGGGCTCACGGAGGCAAGCGGATTCGGCACGATGTGTCGGGCCGACGATGACGCCGTCACCGTGGCCACCACCTGCGGCCGGCCGATCGCGGGCTTCGAGCTAAGGATCGACTCTCCTGCCGAGGACGGCACCGGGGAGGTGCTGCTGCGGGGGCCCAATGTGATGCTCGGTTACCTCGACGACCCGGCCGCGACGGCGGCGGCCATCGACAGTGACGGCTGGTTACACACCGGCGATGTCGGTGGCGTGGACGCGGCGGGCAACCTACGCATCACCGACCGGCTCAAGGACATGTACATCTGCGGCGGCTTCAATGTCTATCCCGCCGAAATCGAGCAGGTACTGGCCCGCCTCGACGGAGTGGCCGATGCCGCGGTGATCGGAGTTCCCGACGAACGGCTCGGCGAAGTCGGCAGGGCGTTTGTCGTCCTGCGACCGGATGCCGAGCTCGACGAGCAGGCCGTCATCGCCTACACCCGTGAACATCTGGCCAATTTCAAAGCGCCGCGATCGGTGCGGTTCGTCGAGGTGTTGCCGCGCAACCCCGGCGGCAAGGTCGTCAAACCACTGCTAAGGGAAAGAGCCTGATGGACCTGGACTTTGGGACTGATGCGGAAGACTTCCGTCAGGAGGTCCGCGACTTCCTGGCCGCGAACAAGGCTCACTTCCCGACCAAGTCGTATGACACCGCCGAGGGGTTCGAGCAGCATCGTCGCTGGGACAAGGTGCTCTTCGACGCGGGCCTTTCGGTGATCGCCTGGCCGAAGGAGTACGGCGGCCGCGATGCCACGCTGCTGCAGTGGATCGTCTACGAGGAAGAGTATTTCCGCGCCGGCGCGCCCGGCCGGGCCAGCGCCAACGGCACATCGATGCTGGCGCCGACGCTGTTCTCGCACGGCAGCAAGGAACAGCTGGATCGGATCCTGCCGAAAATGGCCAGCGGTGAAGAGATTTGGGCGCAGGCCTGGTCTGAACCGGAGTCCGGTAGCGATCTGGCATCGCTGCGGTCGACGGCGACCAGGACCGATGGCGGGTGGAAGCTCAACGGCCAGAAGATCTGGAGTTCACGAGCGCCGTTCGGCGACAGGGCGTTCGGGCTGTTTCGCTCCGACCCCGACGCCGCGCGCCACCACGGCCTGACGTACTTCATGTTCGACTTGAAAGCTGACGGTGTCACGGTCCGGCCGATCGCCCAACTCGGTGGTGATACCGGGTTCGGTGAGATCTTCCTCGACGACGTCTTCGTGCCCGACGACGATGTTATCGGCGAGGCCAATGACGGTTGGCGATCGGCGATGAGCACCTCGAGCAATGAGCGCGGGATGTCACTGCGCAGCCCGGCCCGCTTCCTGGCGCCCGCCGAGCGCCTGGTGCAGTTGTGGCAGACCGACAAGGATCCCGCCTTCACCGATCGGGTCGCCGACGCCTGGATCAAGGCACAGGCCTACCGGCTGCACACCTTCGGCACCGTGACCCGACTCGCCGCCGGCGGCGAACTCGGTGCGGAATCGTCGGTCACCAAGGTGTTCTGGTCTGAACTCGATGTCGCGCTGCACCAGACCGCTCTGGACCTGCGTGGGGCCGACGGTGAGCTGACCGACCCGTGGACCGAGGGCTACCTGTTCGCCCTCGGTGGCCCGATCTACGCCGGTACCAACGAGATTCAGCGCAATATCATCGCCGAACGGCTGCTTGGGCTGCCGCGAGAGGCTAAAGGCAAATGAAATTCGACCTGGACGAACAGCAGCGGGATTTCGCCGCCAGTATTGATGCGGCGCTCGGTGCGGCCGATGTACCCGCCGCGGTGCGGGCCTGGTCGGCCGACGACACCGGCCCCGGGCGCAAGGTGTGGTCCACCCTGGCCGACCTCGGCGTGACCGCGCTGATGGTGGCCGAAGAATACGACGGTATCGGGGCAGACCCGGTGGATCTCGTCGTGGCCTGCGAACGCCTGGGATACTGGGGCGTTCCCGGTCCGATCACCGAATCCATCGCTGTTGCACCGGTTTTGATGGCCGCCGACGAGCGCAGCGGTCAACTCGCGTCCGGTGAACTCATCGCGACGGTGGCGATTGCGCCCCAGCAGCCCAGGGCTGTCAACGCCGATTTCGCCGGCTTGGTCCTGGTGGCATCCGACGGGCAGGTGAGCGCCGCCGAGGCGGGCGATGGTCATGCATCGGTCGACCCGAGCCGACGATTGTTCGATGTGACGGCCACCGGCGACCGCTGGGCCGCCGACGTCGACCGCGCCGCCGAGTTCGGCGCGCTGGCCACGGCCGCCCAGTTGGTCGGTGCCGGGCAGGCACTACTGGATGATTCCGTCGAATATGCCAAGCAGCGAACCCAATTCGGCCGCATCATCGGCTCGTATCAGGCCATCAAGCACAAACTGGCCGATGTCCACATCGCCGTGGAGATGGCCCGGCCGCTTGTCTACGGGGCCGCCCTGTCGTTGAGCGCGCAGTCACCCGACACCGCCCGCGATGTCAGCGCCGCCAAGGTCGCCGCCACCGAGGCCGGGTTGCTGGCGGCCCGCTCAGCGCTGCAGACCCACGGCGCCATCGGTTACACCCAGGAGCACGACCTCTCGCTGCTGTTGTTGCGGGTGCAGGCTCTGCGCTCGGCCTGGGGCGAACCCACCGCATACCGGCGTCGGCTACTGGAAGAACTCTCATGACCCAAACGAACCCTGAACGTGAGTTCCTGACCCAGACCGTCCGCGATCTGGTCACCAAACATGCTCCACCGGAAGCAGTTCGGGCCGCCATGGACTCCGAACGCGGCTACGACGAAGCGCTGTGGACCATGCTGTGCGAACAGGTCGGCGTCGCCGCGTTGGTGATACCCGAGGAGCTCGGCGGTGCCGGCGGCGAACTCGCCGACGCCGCCGCCGTCATGACCGAACTGGGGCGCGCCCTGGTGCCGACGCCGCTGCTTGGCACCACCCTGGCCGAGTTGGCGCTGCTGGCCGCCAACACCCCCGATACCGACACCCTTGAACAGCTCGCCGCGGGCGCTGCCATCGGCACCGTGGTCTTCGATGCCGACTACGCGCTGAACGGTGACGTCGCCGATATCGTCATCGCCGCCAAGGATGGGGACCTACACCGCTGGACCTCCTTCGATACCGAGCCCTTGACGGCAATGGACCCCACTCGGCGGCTGGCGCGGCTGCGGGCAGGCGATACCGTCGCGATCGGGTCCGACCCGGGGTTGGGCGATACGGCGTTGCTCTTGCTGGCCGCCGAGCAGATCGGCGCCGCCACCCGCGCCCTGGAACTGACCGTCGAGTACACCAAGGGCCGGGTGCAGTTCGGTCGCCCGATCGGCAGCTTCCAGGCTCTCAAGCACCGGATGGCCGATCTGTACGTCAAGGTGCAGACCGCCGGGGCCGTGGTGACCGAGGCGATCGAACACCCCTCGCCGGCCACCGCGGCGTTGGCCCATGTGACCGCCACCGAGGCCTTCCGGGATGTCGCCGGTGAGGCCATCCAGATGCACGGCGGCATCGCCATCACCGCCGAGAGTGATATCCAGCTGTATTTCAAACGCGCGCACGGTAGTTCACAACTGTTCGGTACTGCGGCGGCAGCCCTGCAAAGACTGGAGTCTGAAGTCTTCTCGGATGCCGCCGCGCGCACGTAACCTGACCAGGTGAAGACCGCGCTGCGGGCGGGCATCCCGCCGTTCTACGTGATGGATGTCTGGTTGGCCGCAGCCGAGCGGCAGCGGACCCATGGCGATCTGGTGAACCTGTCGGCGGGCCAGCCCAGTACCGGGGCACCCGAGGCGGTGCGGGCGGCAGCCGTCGCCGCGCTGGCGGACAACCAGCTGGGATACACCGTCGCGCTCGGCATCCCCGAACTTCGGGAAGCCATCGCCGGTTCCTACGCCGATCTGCACGGGTTGGGCGTCGACCCGGCCGATGTGGTGGTGACGACGGGATCCTCCGGCGGGTTCCTGCTCACGTTCCTGGCGTGTTTCGATGTCGGCGACCGGGTCGCCGTGAGCAGTCCTGGCTATCCCTGTTACCGCAATATCCTGACTGCGCTGGGCTGTGAAGTCGTCGATATCGAATGCGGTCCCGAAACGCGGTTTCAGCCGACCGCGCAGATGCTGGCCGCATTGGACCCGCCTGTGGTCGGCGTGGTGGTGGCCAGCCCGGCCAACCCCACCGGCACGGTGATCCCACCCGACGAGCTGGCCGCCATCGCGGCTTGGTGCGCACAGACCGACACCCGCCTGATCAGCGATGAGGTCTACCACGGGTTGGTGTATCCCGGTGCGCCGCAGACGAGTTGCGCGTGGACGACATCGCGGGACGCCGTGGTGGTGAACAGTTTCTCAAAGTACTACGCAATGACAGGTTGGCGGCTGGGCTGGCTGCTGGTGCCGCAATCGTTGCAGCGCGCCGTGGACAGGTTGACCGGGAATTTCACCATCTGCCCGCCGGTGCTGTCCCAGATCGCGGCCGTCTCGGCGTTCACCCCGGAGTCGATAGCCGAGTCGGACGCCAAGCTGGAGCATTACAGCACCAACCGCGCGCATCTGCTCGACGGGCTGCGCCACATCGGGATCGAGCGGCTGGCCCCGACCGACGGTGCGTTCTACGTGTACGCCGATGTCTCGGATTTCACCGACGACTCTCATTCGTTCTGCTCGAAGCTGTTGGCCGACACCGGCGTTGCGATCGCCCCCGGTATCGATTTCGACACCGTCCGGGGTGACGCCTTCGTCCGGATGTCGTTCGCCGGGCCGACGTCGGATATCGACGAGGCACTGGCCCGCATCGGTCGGTGGCTCTGTTAGCGAGCTGACCAGCCGCCGTCCATGGTGTACGACGCGCCGGTCACCATGGCGGCCGTCGGGGATGCCAGCCAACCGACCAGTGCGGCAACCTCTTCTGGCTCAACGAGGCGCTTGATCGCGCTCTCGGTCAAAAGGATCTCGGCCAGCACCTGATCCTCCGGGATGCCGTGAGTGCGGGCCTGGTCGGCAATCTGCCTGGTCACCAACGGGGTTCGGACATAGCCGGGGTTCACGCAGTTACTCGTCACCCCGTGTGGCCCGCCTTCTAGGGCCGTCACCTTCGACAGTCCTTCCAGTCCGTGTTTGGCCGTCACATAGGCGACCTTGTACGCCGAGGCGCGCAGGCCGTGCACCGACGAGATGTTGATGACGCGGCCGAACTCGCGTGCGTACATCTGCGGTAGCGCGGCGCGGATCAACAGGAACGGCGCCTCGACCATCAGGGCCAGCATCCGACGGAACTTCTCCGGCTTGAAGTCGGCGATCGGGTCGATGTGCTGAATACCGGCGTTGTTCACCAGGATGTCGGTCTCCAACGTCACCGTCTCGAGTGCGCTGACGTCGAGAAGATCTATCGCCCAGATCTTTCCGTCGATCTCATCGGCCAAGGCCTTGGCGGCCACATCGTCGACATCGGCGATGGTGACCACGGCGCCGCGGGCGGCGAGCTCACGGGCGCAGGCCGCCCCGATGCCGCTTGCCCCGCCCGTCACCAGAGCACTGCGGCCGGCCAGGTCACTCACGCATTGGCCTTCGCCGCATCGATTCTGGCCACGTCTTCTGCATCGGCAACGTCGAGGCTCTTCAAGTCGATCCCCTTGGTCTCCCTGGTGAAGATCACCGCCACCAGGGTGATGGCGCACGCCCCGGCCAGATACAGCGCGACCGGCACCGACGAGTCGTACATGTCCAGCAGCTTGACCGCGATGATCGGCGCCAGCGAGCCGGCCACGATCGATGTCACCTGATAGCCAAGGGAGACACCGGAATACCGCATCCTGGTGGGGAACATCTCGGACATGATCGCCGGTTGCGGGGCATACATGAAGGCGTGGATCATCAGGCCCAGGGTGATCGCGGCCGTGATGACCACATAGTTTCCGCTGTTCATCATCGGGAAGGCGAAGAAGCCCCAGCTGGCGCCGAGCACCGCGCCCACGAAGTACACCGGACGGCGGCCGAAGCGATCAGCCAACCGACCGACCAACGGGATGATGGCGAAGTGCACCGCGTGCGCGACGAGCAGATACCAGAGGATCGAGCTGGTGTCGGCACCCACCTGCACCTTGAGATACGTGATCGAGAACGTGACCACCAGGTAGTACATGATGTTCTCGCCGAACCGCAGGCCCATCGCGGTGAAGACACCGCGCGGGTAGCGCTTGAGCACCTCGATGACGCTGAACGACGTCGCCTTGACGCGCTCGGCTTCCTCCTGTGCCGCAACGAAAATCGGCGCGTCGGTGACCTTGGTGCGGATGTAGTAGCCGACCAGAACCACCACCGCGGACAGCCAGAACGCGACCCGCCAGCCCCAGGACAGGAAGGCGGCGTCCGAGAGCGTGCCGGTGAGCACCAACAACACCACCGTCGCGAGCATGTTGCCCGCCGGGACCCCGGCCTGCGGCCAGCTGGCCCAGAATCCGCGTTGATGGTTGGGGCTGTGTTCGGCAACCAACAGGACGGCTCCGCCCCATTCCCCACCGACGGCGAATCCCTGCAGGAAGCGCAGCCCCACCAATAGTGCGGGAGCCCAGTAACCCACCTGGCCGAACGTCGGCAGACAGCCCATCAGGAACGTCGAGGCACCGACGAGCAGCAGGCTGAACTGCAGCAGCTTCTTGCGTCCGTACTTATCGCCGTAATGGCCGAAGACGATGCCACCGAGCGGGCGGGCGATGAACCCGACGGCGTAGGTGACGAAGGCGGCGAGGATATTGCTGAGATCGCTATCCGCCTGGTCGAAGAAGATCTTGCTGAACACCAGCGTCGCGGCGGTGCCGTAGAGAAAGAACTCGTACCACTCCACGACCGTGCCCGCCATCGACGCGGCGACGACCCGGCGAAGCCCGGTTGGTACCCGGTCCGCAACAGCAGTTGTCATCGGACACTCCTTGTTGATTGTGATGCGCCCCACATGTAGCCGAGTATTCATGCAGGTTCCCTGCGCCTGCAATGCCCAAACCTGCAGCGACGATCTGCAAAAATGCAGATATGGTCGGTACTCACCCCCTGAAGCGACTCAGCGCTGATGACCTCCTGGTGTTGTTGGCAGTGGGTCGATCCGGCCGTTACGTCACCGCTGCCGAACAGCTCGGGGTCGACCACACCACCGTCGCGCGCCGCATCGCCGCACTCGAACAGTCGATCGGCGGACGCGTGCTGGCCAGGACCGCCGGCGGCTGGGAACTGACCGAGCTGGGGCGCGACGCCCTGGCCGCCGCCGAGACCGTCGAAACAGCGCTGCGGTCATTGGCCGCGGCCGAACCCGGTGCCCCACGGACGCTGGAGGGGGTGGTGCGGATATCGGCGACCGACGGGTTCAGCGCCTACATCGCGGCTCCGTCGGCCGCTCAGGTACAACGCCGGCATCCGGGCGTCGCGGTCGAGATCGTCGCAACCACCCGCCGCGCCACCCAGCAGCGCTCTGGGCTCGATATCGAGGTGGTGGTCGGGGAACCACAGGTCCACCGGGCCGAGGCAATCCGGCTCGGCGACTACTGCCTTGGCCTGTATGGCTCGGTGGATTATCTGAAAGAGCACGGCGCTCCCCGCGGCGTCGATGCGTTGGCCGACCATCCCCTGGTCTACTTCATCGATTCCATGCTGGCCGTCGACGATCTGGATCTGGCCAGGACCGTGGCCCCGACGATGCGCGAATCTGTCACCTCCACCAACGTTTTCGTGCACGTCGAAGCAACGCGCGCGGCGGCAGGACTTGGCCTGCTGCCGTGTTTCATGGCCGACCGGCACGCCGATCTGGTGCGGGTGCTGCCCGACACGATCTCGGCGCGACTGACCTACTGGCTGGTCGCCAGGGCCGAGACACTGCGCAGGCCGGAGGTGGCCGCTGTGGTCGACGCCATCAGGGTCCGGATGCATGAAGAGCGAGATGTGCTCCTCGGCTCGCGATGACGCCAAATATTGCGCGCCAGGGCCAGGCCTGTTGCAGTATCCCCATGCCCTTCTTCGAGACTGCGCACGGCAGCATCTACTACCGGCACTGGGCCGCACCCGAGCCGCGCGCCGCAGTCATCTTTCTGCACGGTTTCGGCGAACACAGTGGGCTCTACCACCGGCTCGGGTTCACGTTGAACGCTGCGGGAATCGACCTGTGGGCGGCGGATCAGCTGGGGCACGGTCAGTCACCGGGCCCCCGCGGCGATTTCGGATCGACGGAAGTCAGCTCGCAGCTTGCCGAGGAGTTGACCGCGATCGCCGAGCGCGAGCAGCCGGGTCTGCCGCTGGTCCTTGCGGGGCATTCGTTCGGGGCGGCGGCCACGGCGTGGCGACTGCTCGACCAGTCCGGCCGATATCGGGCCGCCATCGTCTCGGCAGCACCGCTGTCCCCCAACCCGGCTTTGAGTGACGAATCTCTGGAGCTGACCCCGGAGTCACTGTCCGCCGACCCGTTCTACCTCGACGCCATCATCAACGACCCGCTGGCGTTCACCGACGCCGAAGCCGGCTGGGCGCGCCTCGTCGAGGAGCTGGACAAGGCCTTCGCCCGGTTCGCCACCGACCTGCCGGGGCTGACCACCCCGACACTTGCCGTGCACGGCACCGACGATCCGGTTATCCCGATCGACGGTGTGCGGACTTGGGTCGACAAGGTCGACAGCCTGACGCTGACGGAGTTCCCCGGCGCCAGGCACGACCTGCTCAACGAGACCGTGCACCAGCAGGTGGCGGCGACGATCATCGCGTTCGTCGCCGCCAACACCGGCTAGGGGGTTCAGCGCCCCTTACACAAAGGGCTTGCCGTAATCGACTGTCTCGATATCGACGTGGTTTGGCCGCGTCCCGGTGTCATCGGGATAGTCGAAGTACACGTTATTGATGTTGTAGGTGGTGTTGCCCTCGATCACGACGAAGTTGCCCGCCACACGAAACACCGGCACCGAGCCCACGGCAGCGGCCTGTTTGCCTGGGAGGATGTCAATATTTCCGAATCCCTGCGTGAACGTGAAGCTCTGGACCACTGAATGCGCGTAGGTCGCGCTGACTTTTGCGTTGACCAGCTTCAAGATTGACCCGGAGAGCTCTCCGCCAACCGTGTAGCTGTCGGACACGGTCTTGGTATAGCTGTAGGTATAGGTCGTCGAGATCTTGGGATAGGTGTTGATGTTTCCCACCACTGCCCCCACCACCATGCGCGGAGTGTAGCCGGGATGAAGTCGTCGCTGGTGGGCGTGAAGTCGCAGCTGACCCGGCAATCGGTGCCGCACAACTTGTTGAGCACCGAGGCTGCCCTGGTCGGGTCCGTCGCGGCGTCGATCGTGATGACCGTGTCCGGAGCGTCCAAGAACGTGACGATATTGTCGTGCGCGCCGCAGGCGCCCGCACCCTTCGACCCGCCCTCTTTTGCCCCGCACCCGGTAACGGCGTCGCCCAAGCTGACAATAAGCTTCGCGTCATAAGTCCGTGCATCCGCGCCGAGAGTCCGATACACCGCGGTGACGCCTGTCTGTTCGGTCAGCAGGAAGTTGACCGTGAAGACGGCGACCTGCCCGGGTTGCAGGATGGACCCGACTTCCGGGCCGCTGTCGCCACCGTTGTTGTAGGCATAGCCTTCGAATCGCAACGCGTACTGGCTGAAGTTGACCACTTCGAATGATCGGGTAGCCCAGTTACCCGGGGCACCGATCGTCGGCGACAGCGATGTCGACGTCTGCCCAGTCTTGATGAACAAACTCAAATGCGTTCCCGTGGAATCGATCTGGAACAGCGCGCGGTGGCCGTCATCGACGCCGATCGAGAACGAGTCGACGCCCCCTGTCGCTGCGAATGCATCGGTGGCCGTGTAGGTGTACGTGCCGTCGGCATTGACTACCACGGTGCCGTGCTGCGGGCCCTTGACGATCCGGTAGGTCAACGCATCCCCGTCGGCGTCGGTGGCGTCGAGGTCACCGGTCACCACCCCATTCACCGACAACGAGGTTTGCAGTGCGAGGGTGGTCGGGGCGGTGTTCACCCACGCCCGCTCGACCTCGCGGCTTACCGCTCCGATCAGCGCTACCAACGCCTCTCCCACGCCCGCCGGCTCAACCGGATCGCTGGTCACCCGCGGAGTGGCTACCGCGGCCGGCGCCACCGGCGCAGGAGTACCCGGGTCGCCGATCTGCACCGTCACCACCGACGACCCTTCGGAGACAAGCACCTTCCTGTCCTCCAGCAGCTTCGATGCCGGACTGGTCGCCCGCAGTGAACCCGCACGCACTGCCGGCGTCCCCGCGGCAGCACCCGCCGGTGCTGCACCACTGACCGATGCCGCCCCTCGACTCGAGCTCGGTTTAGCGGCGACCGACGGACGGGTCTTGGCCGAACTCGACGTCGACTTGGCCGCCGAATCCGACGAAGGGGAACTACCGGACTGTGCTGTTTCGGCCGAGGCCGTTGGAGCGCCGGTCGCGATGGCGACACCGAGCCCCACCACGAAAGCCGGCGCTGTCACCCGCGACACAAATTTTGCTGAAGACAATGTTTCCACGTTTCTCGTTGGTCGAGACGGCGAGGATGCCGCGTCGGATCGCGCAGGACCCTAGCCGACGAGTTGACAGTGAAGGCGCAGACTTAGCGCATTCGGTCTAAATATTTGCCGAAAATTATCTCGAGATTGAACTCGTCGTTAGCAATAGTTGCATCTAATGCGCATTTTTGGTGCGCATTTTGCACTATACAGCCTCTAGAGAGACTCTCTAACTTAGTTGCTAGAATCTGAAGGCCTCGGCATTTTGTGCCGCCCACAACACACAGTATATTAGCCACAGCACTGCCCGATGGCCGCGCTTGCTCACCGACCCATGTTTCCCGCAGCAATTACCCACACTGCTGGATGAGTCACCACAGGTCATTGCGCCGAACCACCGAGCATCTCTATCGCGGCTGGGTAGGGTCTACTGCGTGTCCATTCGCCGCATCCTCGCGCTGCTCGCCGGCGGACTGACAGTTACAGCCTTCGTCGCTGCCGGCCCCGCCGTCGCCGATGACGAGATGCCCGCCTGCTCACTGGGACCGCTGTGCAATATGTTGCCCATCGCGCCGCAGCTCGACCACGATATCGATCTGACGAAGGACCAGCCGCCGATGCTGAACCCGGATTCGGCGCCGCCGCTGGATCCGTGCTCGGCCGGCTGTATCTGATTTCCGGACTCGAACCTCGACCCGGCGGCCATAGTCGATGTGGTGCTCACATGCAGCCCCGGGCACAGATGTCGGCAGGGGCGCGCATATCGGGTTCCGGCACCGACGGATCGGCGGGCGGCTGCTGTTTGGTCAAGTCGATATCACCATCGAGCTCCGGCGCCAGCGGCATGAACTTACAGAGCAGACCTGCCACCATCTGACACGGATTGTCGTCGGGATCGGCACCGGACTGCCCGGCGGTACCCAGCATTACCATTGCGATCACCGCCACCAGAATGGTGCGTCGGCCGGCACGACGCGCCGCTACCGGGGCGGTGATCATGCCGGTGCTCCGTAGACGGCCACCACGACGCTTCGGTCGAGACTGTTCTCCGACCACACCCCAATCGCGGTGTGATTGCAGTCAGCCATGATGGCGTAGGAGGCGGGGTTGTAATACCACTGGTGCAAGATCTCGATCCCGTTGATGGCCAGAGCAGGGTCGATTGCGACGGTCTCGGCAACCTCCCCTGTGAAACCCGCTGCCTGAGCTCTGCTTTGGACCGTGGAGCCGTCAGAACCGACGTCACCGTTGAGGTCATGATTGTTCAACACGTCATCGGCGTGCCACTGCGCCGCCAGTTGGAGTTGTGGGTTCACCTTGACGTCGTTGGTGCAGCCGGCCTGGTGCTGAAGTGTGTAGACGTTGGTCACGACGCTTTTGTTGAGGCGCGTGTTGTCGGCATGGGCGACCGGCATGCTGATGGCGGCAACCAAGCCGAGTGCGGCAACAGTCGACGACACCGCGCTTAGACGGGGTCGAACTGCGAGACCAGCCATCGATCACCTATCTTGTCGAGCGTGACGCGCACGCTGGAAAGCGAATTGGTGGGCGTCCCGTTACCGATGGTTGTGGTCTGGTTCACGAATACCAGCACCTCGGCGTGATTTTCGGTCGCCGATACCGATGCGGCAGCCGGGACAGTGGCTACCGAGCCGATCCGCTTCCCTTTCGAACCAGGGATCACGACGTCGTCGATCAGTTTGGTGTAATCGTCACGGAACGGACCAGTCAATCGGCCGGCTGCAACACCAAGATCTTTGTCGACGGTGTCCGGTTGGTAGGCCAGCATCGCTATTGTGGAATCGGTGGCGGCTTGCACAGACTGGGCGGCGGCGTCATCTGCCTGTTGGGCCGAATTATCCAGCCACTTAAGGTAACCGGCACCTAGAGCCAGGATGAGAGCGGCACCAGGTAACAGTCCGTACGCGATGGTGCGAGCCCAACCGGTCCGATGAGACGACGGCCGAGGCTGCGCCGCATCAACCGGTACGTCGGTGGTGTGGTCAGTGACCAGAGACATGGCGGGTTCCATTCTGATGGTGGTCTCGTATCGGCTCGCCGTGCTCAGGGTACGAACTGGACATTGGATACCTTGAACTCGTCGCCGACTCGCTGAACATCCATTCGCATTCGCCAGGCGCGCGGTTGCTGTTCTTGGGCAGCGGCATTGGACGTCTTCACCGATACGGCCACCAGGACCTGACCCTGTTCACCGTTCTGAGTCTGCAGACCTGCAGCGCTGACGGTGCCCTCGGATTTCGACTGCGCCTGCTTGACGGCATCGATGAAGGGCTGCGCGCGTTGCGCAAAGTCGTCGTGGAAGGTACCGCTCGAGGCGTCGAGGATCCGTTTGATATCGGTGTCAACCGTTGCAAAGTCGATGGTGGTCAAGTCGATGGCGCCCTGGCGAGCTGCGGCGACGATCGCATTTCGCGTCTCCTGAGCCTGCCGAACTTCGGCTGCGCGGTACCCCTGCCAGCCGACCATCGATCCCAACGCGATGACGACGACGCCACCCGCCGCGATTGCCACACCAGTGACTGAAGGTCGTTGGCGCCGGGGCGGTCTGTCGGTCAGTTCGGCGGTGTCAGCATGCTCTGCCATGTCGTCCCTCCGTTGTTCGGGGCAAGGTTTGACTGCGTGTAGCTGCGGCCATCGGGGCCTTGATAGCCCCCCGTCGCCGGGTCGTAATAGGCAGCCGCGATCGGTGGGGTTGCCGCGACCGATACTCCTGGCGGTGAAGTTCCTTGCGGCGCCGGTGAATCCGCCGGTGGCCGTTGGGGAATGTCCTGCCCCGATAGGGTGGCGTTCGGGTCACCCTTCCAGTTGAAGCCATCGTTGAGCGGCACGTATTGTTCGTCGCTCTTGCACATCTTCGCGGTTGGTGCGCGCTTGCCCGGCTTGGTCATACACGGCAGGTTGCGCGCGCCGCGTACCGCGTTCCACGAGTCCTGCGGGATCCGGCAGTAGAGGTCGTCCACCGGCCGGTCCGGGGTGTCCGTCAACGACGGTGTGCGCTGTTGCTGGGCCGGGAGATAACCGGTGGTGCAGGGTGGGGGCAGGTTGAGGTTCAGGTTGAAGGACAGCACCAGCCCGGGGTGCTTGCTGTCCCGGTTGGCGACCGTGCCCGCTTGCATGACTTCCACCCCCATGGGCAGCAGGACCAGCAGTTGCTCGATTCCCGGGTTGTAGGTGAGCGCGAGTTGGCCGATGCCCAGCACGTTGTTCATCAGGAGCGGCAGGCTGGGTTGCAACCGTTCCACCAGCTGGCGAGCCTGGTCGGCCGCCTGCCCACCTTGGGTGATGAGACCGGCGAGCGACGTGTCGTTCGTCTTGAGTTGGTGAGTAAGGTCAGCCAGATGAGCCGCCCACGCCCGGACGGATTCGGCGCTGTCGACCTGGGAGTCGAGCACCGGTTTGGACTGGTCGATGAGGGAGGTGAGCGGGTCCAGGTTTTCGCGGGCCTTGATGGCCAGTGCAGTGGAACCCTGGACGATGCGGGAGATCTCGGGGCCAAGGCCACCCACGGCGGCCGAGCTTTCGTCGATGACCGTCTTGACGTTGTCCTTGGGCACCGCCTGCAACCCTCGATTCGCTGCGTCAAGCAGTGTGCCGATATCCGTTGGGACGGTCGTATTTCCGACTCCGATGACGTCACCGTCCTTCAGCGGCGGCGCATTGTCGGTGCGGGGTAGCAGGGCGACGTACTGTTCGCCGATCGCCGACGTGCTGTGTACCTGTGCGACGAGATCGGAAGGGATGCGGACATCAGAGCGCAGAGAGAGCACGGCATCTACGCCCGTGTCTGTCAGGTTCACGGCGCTGACCCGTCCGACCTCAGTGCCGCGATAGGTGACGTTCGCCGTCTGGTACAACCCGGCGGCCTGTGGCAGTTCCATCGTGACGGTGTACCTGCCGATCCCCAGCATGGCGGGAACCTTGATGTAACCGAAGATCATCACCGTGCCTGCGACTAACGCGACTGTGGAGAAGACAGCCAGCTGAATCTTGACCCCCTTGGCCATTCGCATGTCACGGCCCCTGATTGAGGTGGTACGGCGCGACCAACGGATTAGTAGCCGTATATGGGCTCGGCAACTGGCCGATCGTCCGCCCCCACTGCATCTCCAACTCGGTGAGCTCGCCTTCGAACCGGGTGCCGGTGAAGATGTTGTTGTCGATGCGACTGAGCGTCAGATCGGCGATCGCGGTGATGTTGGCATAGTCACCGCGAATCCACTTGTCCAACGGCCCTTTTGGCCACGGAAATGTGCCGATGAAGTCCAGGGAACGGGTTAGGTCGGGCCCGGTGTCGGCCAGCGACTGCAGGACGGGTCCGACCTCTTGGAGTTCCTTGACCACGTTTTCCTTGCTCTTGTTGACGGTGTCGGCGGCGACAGCGCTGAACTTGCCGAACGCGTCGACGGCGTGCGCGAGCTGTTCGCGCTCGTCCGCAAGCACGGCCAGTGCGTCGGGAATGGTGCGTACCGCTTTATCCAACACCGGCTTTTGATCGGCGAACTGACCGACCAGACCGTTGAAGCCCTCTGTGGCGGAGATGATGTCACCGGTTTGCGCGTTCAGATGGGCGGTGAACTGGTCGATCTGGTCGATCAGGCTGCGCAGGTCGGCCTCTCGGTCTTTGAAGGCCGTGGCGAATGCCGCGGTGATGTCCTGCACTTGGCCGATCCCGCCTCCGTTGAGCATGAAGGACAGTGCCGACAGGGTCTGATCGGTACCCGGGTAGGCGCCTGCGCTCGTCAGCGGGATCAGAGAACCGTTGTGCAGCCTACCTTCCGGTGGAACATCTGTAGGAGGTGCCAATTCGATGTGCAGTGAACCGAGCAGGCTGGTCTGACCGACTTTGGCTGTCGCGTTGGCCGGGAGGTTGACGTCACCGTTGAGGGTGATCGTGACCAAGGCGTGCCAGTCCTGACGTTCGATCTTGGTGATCGTACCCACGTTGGCGTCACCCACCCGCACCCGGGAGTTCTGCTGGATGTAGCCGACGTCGGGCAGTTGTGCCTGCACCACGAACGAGCCTGGGCCACCACCCTCGGTGCCTGGCATCGGCAACGAGTTCAACCCACTCCATTCGCAGCCCGTGCAGACCGCGACGAGCACCGTTGACAGCGCACCAAACACACTGCACAGCTTCGCCATCCGCCAAGATTGCAGCATCATGAACCGCTCCCCGGGGGGACCATCAAGCCGGTCAGTCCTGCAGACGGATCGGTGGGCGCGGCAGGTACGGTGACGGGGGCTGCATCGGGCTCTGGCGCGGCCACGGCAGGCGCGGCGGGTGCACTGCTGGGTTGCGGTCGGTAATCGGGTCGTAACCAGTCCTCCGAATACGTCAGCTCGTTGGGGCGTGCCGATTCACCGACGAGGTAGTTCGCGCCGAGCGGCAGGAAGTTGTACTGGCGATTCTTGATGATGGGCGCCAGATACTGAGCGCAGAGTTTCGCGGACTCCTCGCCGTTGAGCCGGGATGCCGCCTGAATTCCACCGCACAGGAACGAGATCGGGTTGGCGAAGTTCTGTAGCGTCAGTGCCCCGGTGATGCCTTGCTGGGTGGGCTGATAGATGTTGATGAAGTTCTGAAGGGTGTTGGGGAAGAGGTGCAGGGCTTGCTCTACGTCGTCGATGCTGTCGTGGACGGCGCCGGTGATGGATGCCAGCTTGTCGGTCGCGGTGCCCATCGCCTCACGGTTGTCGGAGATGAACTGGGTCGCGTCGCCGACGACGTCGTTGAGGTCCTTGATGGCATCGCCCACCGCATTGGGCGAACTGGCGAGTGCTCCGGTTACCGCGGCGAAATTGTCGTTGAGCTGCCGAAGCAGGTCCGCGCTGTCGCGCAGTGCGGACACGACCACGGACAGGTTCTTGATGGTCGAGAATGTGTCGTTGCTGTGATCACCCAGGATCGACAGTGCCTGCGAGAGTTTGACAATCGTGTCGTGGATGTTCGTACCCTGCCCGCGCAGGTTGTTGGCGGCGGTGTCGATGAACGCGCCCAAGGTGCTCACGCCGCCTGGCTGCGTGGGTTGCAGGGCATCGGTCAGTCTCTCGAGTTGCTGGCGGAGATCGTCCCATTCAAGGGGGACCGCCGTGCGGGTCTCTGGAATGGTCGCGCCGTCGGTCAACTTCGGTCCGTCGGTGTAGGCGGGAGTGAGCTGGATTGCGCGCGAGGTGACGAGTTGCGGAGACACGATCGCAGCCCTGACATCGGCAGGAACCGGATACTTGTCGTCGACCCAGAACGCGATCTTCACGCGTTGCGCCTGGGGTTCGATACTCTCGATGCGACCGACGGGCACACCGAGAATGCGCACTTCGTCTCCTGCGAACAACCCGTTGCTGTTGTCGAAGTAGGCCACCACGTGGAAACGGTTCAGCGCCAAGCCGTCCCGGACCAGCAGTGTGGTTCCAGCGGCGAGCAGCAGCACGAGCGCAACGGCGGTACCGATCCTCAAGCCCCGCGACTTCATCATCACTGACCTCCCTCGATCTGCGCTGGCGTGGCCTGCGTGCTTTCGTCGGGCTCCAACGCCGGCGGGCCGGGTGGCGGACCTCCGGGTGCGGGCGCCGGTGGGGGCTGGCGGTACGGATAACACCCAGTCGGGCCGGGCAGCGGAAGGCCAGGCGGTCCGCACCCTTCATCCCCGGGTTTGCCCGTGATCGCATCGGGCAGATTCAGCCGGGGCTCACCCGCCTGGCCGGTGCGGGGGTATGGCACCGGTAACGCGGGGGTGGCCGGCTGGCCGGTCTGGGGGTCCGTGCGCTGGGACGGCAGCAGCACGTTCGGATCCAGACCCAGATCGGAGAAGGCAGCGTCGACGAAGGGCTGAACGAATTGTCCGGGAAGCAGATTGGCGATGTACGCCTTGAAGAAGGGGCCGGAGGCCACGGACTCCCCGAGCGACATCGCGTACTGATTGAGATACTTGATCGCCTGTTGCAGGCCGGCCTTGCGGCTGTCGACGATCGACAGCACCACGTTCAGTTTGTCGAGAGCGGGCCGCAGTTGCGTCTTGTTGTCGGCGATGAAGCCCGAGAACTGTCGGGCCAACGCTGACAGATTTCCCGATATCTCTTCCAAAGCGTCACTCTGCGTCCGTAATTCGGCCAGCAGCGCGTCGCTGTTGGCGACGAGGCCCGCCACCTCGTCCGCACGTTGCGAGAGCACCGTGGTGGCCTTGTTCGCGTTCGCCAGCAGCGCCCGCAACGCCGAATCCCGACCATTGAGCGTCTGCGCGAACCGACCAACGCCCTCGACCGCAGCCTGCACGTTCGGCGGGGTGTCCTTGAAGGTGTCCGCCAGCGTGGCCAGGGCATCCGAGACCCCGTTGGTGTCCAATCCGTCGATGGTCGAGGCGAGGTCGCCGAGCGCGTCGGGGAGCTGGTACGGGGATCTTGTGCGCTCGAGAGAAATGGTGTCGCTGAGCTGACCCGTGCCGCGAGGAGTGACCTCCAGTACCTTCGAGCCGAGCAGGCTCTTGGTTCTGATGTTCGCTTCGGTCTGCTCACCGAGTCGCACGTCACCGTCGATGTCGAAGGTGACCAGCACCCGGGGACCATCCAGGTCGACGGACGACACCTCGCCCACGCGATAACCCGCAACCTGCACTGCTGCACCGGATTTCAGGCCGCCAGCTTCGGCGAAGAGGGCCGAATAGTGCTCGGTGCTGTTAAGGATGGGCAGCTTGTCGTACCGCAGCGCAAACACGACGATACCGACGATCAGCGAAAGGCCCACGGCGCCGATGACAAATCGGTTGCGTTCCTGGAATGGCTTCATTTGGGTGCGCACCGTCCCGTGTCCTGACCGGCCAACTTGACGTAGACCGGCTGCCCACCTTTGCCGTTGACCTTCAACACCAGGTCGCAGAGATAGAAGGTGAAGAAATCCCCCATGATCCCCAGCCTGCTGAGAACCTTATAGGACTGCGGAATCGTGGCGAGGTAGTTGTCAAACCACTCGTGGTCGGCGGCCACGATAGCAGCGACCCGATCAGTTTGCACCACAGTATTTTTCAGTGGCTTTCTCGACTGGACAAGTAGGTCTGCAATCGTTGCCGTCGCGGCGTTCGTGTAGGCCACCGCGTTGGCGATGGCGGACTTGTGGGCGGCCAATCCCTGCGTGAGTTGCCCGAGTGAGTCAACCGCTTTGGCGAACTGCTCACTTTGCCCTCCGAAGGATCCCACGACCACGTTGAGGTTGTTGATCACCTGCCCGATGAGTTCGTCACGGTCGGCCAGGGTGCTGGTGACGGAGGCAGCCTGACTGAGAAAAGATCCGACAGTGGCGCCTTCATCTTGAAAGACCGAAATCAGCTGGGAAGAAAGCGTATTGACCTGCTGCGGGTCCAATGCCCGGAAGAGCGGGCGGAAGCCGCCGAGCAGCGTGTCCAGATCCAGCGCAGGTTCGGTCTGGCTCACCGGAATCGTCTCTCCAGGGTTCAACCGCTGCGAGCCGGCGCCGCCCTGCAGCAGAGCCAGGTATCTGTCGCCGATGGGATTTTCCCAGCGCACCGCACCTTTTGAGACGGTGGTGAGCACGACGGAAGGGTCCGCGGAGAACTCCACGACGGCCTGGGAGTCCTGGTTGATCGAGATATTCGTGACCTTGCCGACTTCGACTCCGGCGATGCGGACGAAGTCCCCACTCTTCAGCCCACTGACATCGGTGAAGTCGGCCCGGTAGGTCTGTTCGTCGGAGAAGCGGAACTGAGAGAAGATCGCGAGCAGCCCCGCCGTGCCGATCAGGCATACCACCACGAAGATGGTGAAGCTGATGGTGGCGCGCCTCAGATTGGTGTTCACGGCTGTGCTTTCCTCGGTGGTGCGGGGGTCATGGCGATGGAGGTGTTGGAGGCATCACCGGTACAGGACCTGCCGGTAGGCCTGGATAAAGAGTGGTCCCGTCGGCGGCGTACCACGGCGCTCCGTAGGGAGGTCCGCCCGGGTAAGGGGGCGGTGGCCCTGGCGCTGGTCCGGGCAGACACTGGCCCACGTGCGGGGCTTCGGGGACTCCCCGCGTGACGGGGAAGTAGTCGACCGCACAGGTCTGCCCGATGCCGGGGTTGGGCCGCCAGTCCAGCCCGGTGCCGTAACCGGTGTTGGTAATCAGTTGGCGAACCGGGAAGTTCTTGGCCACATCGGGTAGCGACCCGCAGCCGGGTTTACCTCCTGGCCCGCCTTTGGCCGCCACCACCGGCAGATTCTCCGGGTAGCGGTACAGGTCGTCGCCGAATGAGATACCGGCATCCAGGAACACCGTGCGACCGTCGCCGCCGAACCATTCGTTACCGGCCTTGTTCAGGAAGACTTTTGCGCCCTGAATCGTGCAGGTGTATTCGGCGTTGTACTTCAGCAGCAGAGCCGTCGTCGGCTCGAGAGTGTTGACCGCGTTCACGAGGGTGTCTTTGTTCGGTGCAAGCAGACCGATACCACTGTCGGAGAACCCGATCGTGTTCATCAGCAACGCGTCGAGATCCTTGGAGCGGTCGACGATCGTGGCACTAGTGGTGCTGGCGGCGTCCAGGGTGGACAGGATGTCTTTCGCGGCGGCACCGTAGGCGTCGCTGAAGCCCTTGAACGAGCGCCAGTCCGCCGCCACAGTGTCCATCCGCGGATTGATCGCCTGCAGAACCTGATTGGCGTCCGTGGTGGCTTGCCCGATTCGTTCGCCCTGACCTCGCACTCCGTCGGCGAGCGCGGTCAGCACCCCGTTGAGCTTCGACACATCGATCTGGTTGAGCAGTCCGACCAGGCTGTCGAACACGGTGTTGACCTCGGTGGTGACGTTGCGTGAGTGCAGCACCTCACCAGCGCTCAGTCGCTGTGCGCTCGGGTGGTCGGGGTAGATCAGGTCGACGTACTTGGCACCGAAGGCGGTCGTGGCCTTGATCTCGGCCGCCACGTTGGCCGGGATGCGCCGGGCTTGATCGGGAAAAATCTCCAACTGCAGACCGACCGGCTCGTGCCCCCCGGCGATGCCTGCAACCCGGCCCACCTCGACGCCCCGCAACTTGACCTTCGCGCCGGATTCCATCACCAACCCGGTCCGCTCCGAAATCAACGTCACCGGCAAGTAGCTACTGAAGGTCCCGGCGAACAGTGCCGAACACAGCGCCACCAACGCGATGATGGTGGCGAACATGCCGGCCGCCCACCACAACGATCGGATGCGGTGTGCGCGCTGTGTGGGCTCCATCCCGCTACCCGGCCAGATGAAAGTTGCCGGACTGGCCGTAGATGGCCAGCGAAACGAACAGCACGACAAGCACTGCCGAAATCATCGACGTGCGAACAGCGCGTCCCACGGCCTCCCCCACCCCGGCCGGACCACCGGACGCAGTGAACCCGTAATAGGTATGCACCAGCATGATCACGAGCGCCATCAGGACGGCCTGGAAGAACGACCAGATGATGTCGGTCGGGTTCAGGAACGTATTGAAGTAGTGGTCATAGACACCACTGGACTGGCCGTACACCACGGTGGTGCCGACGCGGGCGGCCAAGAACGCGGTGAGCATCGCGACGCAGTAAAGCGGCATCACGACGACGACCCCGGCAAGTACCCGGTTCGAAGCCAGGTACGCCACCGCGCGCACCCCCATCACCTCCAGCGCGTCGATCTCCTCGCTGATCCGCATCGCCCCCAGTTGAGCGGTCGCGCCCGCCCCGATCGTGGCGGCCAAGGCAATTCCTGCGATCACCGGGGCGATCAGTCGGACATTGAAGAACGCCGATGCGAATCCGGTCAGCGCCTCGACGCCTACGTTGGCGAACTGGTTGTAGCCCTGAACCGCCACCAGCGCTCCGGTGGACAGCGTCAGGAACCCCACGATGACTACCGTGCCCCCGATGACGGCCAAAGCTCCTGTGCCCATGCCCATTTGCGCGATCAGCCGGACGGTCTCACCGTTGTAATGCACGACCGCATCACGAATGGACACAAGGGTGTGAAAATAGAACCGCGCCTGATCGCCGATCCGCACCAAGCCGTCGGTGGCACGATCGGCGACCCGCCGAAGCTGCGGTCTCTGCCTGCTCGGCAACGCCGTGCTCACAGCGTCGCCTTTACACCAACCGCTGTCGCGACGATGTTGATGGCGAACAACGCCACGAAGGTGAAGACCACCGTTTCGTTCACGGCGATGCCCACCCCGGCGGGGCCGCCGCCGACGGAGATGCCCTTGTAGCAGGCGATCAACCCGGCGGCGAGGCCGAACAACGTCGATTTGATCAGGGCAATCACCACGTCGGGCGCCTTGGTGATGACTGTCAGGCCACCGACGAATGAACCCGGGGTCACGTGTTGGATGAACACCGCAAAGACAAAGCTCCCAACGAGTCCCACCAAGATCACCACCGAGGACAACAGGGTCGCCACGACCGTGGCTGCCAGCACACGTGGGACCACCAGTGCCTGGATCGGGTTGACCCCCATCACCCGAAGCGCATCGAGCTCCTCCCGGATGGTGCGGGCACCCAGGTCGGCACACATCGCAGTGGCACCGGCTCCTGAGACCACTAGCACCGTCACCACCGGGCCGATCTGGGTCACCGTTCCGTAGGCGGCGCCGGTGCCCGAATAGTCCGCAGCGCCGAACTCGACCAACAGGATGTTGAAGGTGAAGACCAGTAGGACCGTGAACGGAATCGCCAACATCAACGTCGGCACCAGCGACACGCGCGCCACGAACCATGCCTGCAGCAGAAACTCACGCCAGGCGAACGGTCGGCGCGGAATCGATATGAAAACATCCAGCGCCATCGCGAAGAAGCCACCCACCGCGTTGATCGGCTTGCCGGCCATCGTCGAGGGAATCCTGTTTAACCCCTGCCTAATTCGACTCACCGCAGAATCACGCCTGTCGGCACTGGACCGGCCCGGAGACCGCCTTGCACGGGCCAACCCATAAGACACCTCCGTGACTCGCTGCAAAACTGTGTTCGGCTTGACTAAACCTAAAGGCAAGTGGTTTAGATCACGTTGGCACAATCTATACCCAATAGTTTTACTTGCCAAGTCGCCTTCTGCGACAGTTATTTCGACGCTCGCGTCAGCGCGTGGGGCGCCCGCTGAGTGGATAGGTCAGATCCACGGCGACTTCACAGCAATCGGCAATGACGGCCCTCGTGGGAGTCCGGCGGTGCACGAAACCTTCTGCGATGGGCACAGGCGGCGTAGGATCACAGTTTGCCGCCGAAGCGGAATCTCCAATTACGCTGCCAGCCAGACAATTCGCCAGTCAGGAAGTAGAGACCGGCAGAGAAGGTCTAGGCCGTTGACTGCTCCGCGGCGAGGCCGCGGCCCTCTCCGTTGACAACGCCGTACAGAAAACTGCGGACGCGTTCGGCGAACAATTCCTTGATCGTCAGGTCGTTGGCCTTCAGCGCTGCTGCCAAGTGCGGGAACTTTTGATGGTCGAAAGTGGGGAACACCGACCTCGAGCTGCGGCCGGTCCGCCGCGCTTCAGTAAGTACCGCACCGATGCACAGGGATTCCATGCCATCGAGGATGAGTGCGTGTAAGCGCACAGATACCCCGGACGCTTCCAGGAACTCCGCGGCCTCCTCATAGGGTTTGAGGAGCACTTCCCGCGGAAGATGCTCAAGGAGAACCGGTGCCGCGTTACGGTGCCGCAGGACCGCCTGGCGGAAGTTCAACGCCAGAGTCACCAGATATTCGGGCCAGTCCGGCCCGGGAGTTCGTCGTGGCCTAATCACCGAGGCGCCTGCGATATGGCGGGCTATCGCGGTCATGATTTCGTTCTTGTCGGCAAAATGGTGGTACAGCGACGGAGCGCTGACGCCCATGTGTTGGGCGAGACGGGGCAGGCTGAACGCATCGAGACCGTCTTGGTCGATGATCTCGATCGAAGCCGCAACGGCCTTTTCCCGCGTAATCAGGGCTTTGGAAGGGCGCGCCATGTCAGCAGCCCCGAACCAGACACCTGAGTGGACGACTGACGTCTATCGGCACCGCGAACCTCCCACCCAACATTGTGTGGACCCTAGGGAAACCGAATCCGCTGAAGTGAGTATACGGATGAATGTGTCAGGTTAGGCACCTGCTCTCCGGCGGCGACATGACTTGGCCCTTGGTCTTTTTCGCGATCATCCAACTCAGAGAGCCGAAGCTGTGAATCTAAGGAGGTAAGGTTATCGCGGCTACGGCGTCAGTTGGACTTACCTGCGCGCCCCAGACGCCGCCGCCAGTCGTGCGCACCAAGCAACCGGCTGGCTTTGGCGATGATGCGCGACTTCGACGGCACAATCGGATACCACAACGGCTCGGACCTGAGCGAGATGCGTTCCTCCACCACGGACTGCTGCCTGCAGTACTTCAGGACGCCCTGTGCACCACCGAACCGACTGCCGAGTCCAGAGCTCTTCCAGCCGCCCATCGGTACCGGCAACTGGAATGTCGCCACGAGTGCGTTGTTCACCGATACCGATCCCGCCTCGATACGGCGCGACAATCGGCCCGCACGTGCACGATCGGCCGTCCACAGACTCGAACTGAGGCCGTATTCGGAGTCGTTGGCCAAGGTGATGGCTTCGTCCTCGTCGGCGACCTTCATGACGGCCACCGTGGGGCCGAACGTCTCATCTCGCATACATTTCATCGAGTGGTCCACATCGACCAACACGGTCGGCTCGAAGAAATTGCCGTTACGACCGCGCTTACCGCCGACGAGCACCCTGGCACCCTTGGCGACCGCATCGTCGACGTGGTCGGCCACGAGATCGACCTGGTCGGCGGTCACCATGGCGCCGATGTCACTGGCGAAGCTACCGGGAGCATCCATGCCCTGACGCAGCGCGGCAACCTTCTTCGTGAGCAGTCCGACGAATTTCTCGTAGGCCGGCGCCTCGACGTAGACCCGCTCCACCCCGATGCACGCCTGACCCGAATTCGTCATCGCCCCCCAGACTGCTGCCGTAGCGGCGCGTTCGATATCGGCGTCGGCGAGGACGATGAAGGCATCCTTGCCGCCGAGTTCCAGACTGACGGGGATCAGACGTTCTGCACAGCGCACGGCAATGGCTCGCCCGGTACGCGCCGATCCGGTGAACATCACCATGTCGACTTCGTCGACGACGGCGGCACCGGCCGCACTGGCGCCCGTCACTGCGGCGATCACCGGTGGCGCACCGACATCTTCACGCCAACCGCGGACGACCTCAGACCAGGTCAGCGGTGTGGCTTCGGACGGCTTACTCGCCACCGCGGCACCTGCCACCAGCGCCCCGACCACATCCATCATTGGCCCGGCCAACGGGCCGTTCCACGGCGTGATCAGGCCCACCAGCTGATGGGGACGAACCTGTACCCGCAGTCGGCGAATGGCATTGGCAGGCCCTGCGGGTTTGACTGATCGATCGGCCAGGAATGCCCTCGCGTTCTTGGTGAAATAGTTGATCACGTCCACCGCCACGGCCATCTCCATCGAGGCGTCAGCCCAGGACTTACCAGTCTCCGCCTGCACCAGTTCAATGAGCCGCTGCTCGTTATCGAGTAGCCAGTCTAGCCACCTC
This sequence comes from Mycobacterium sp., assembly GCF_965229105.1. GTDB lineage: Bacteria > Actinomycetota > Actinomycetes > Mycobacteriales > Mycobacteriaceae > Mycobacterium. Next base: position 1,244,991 of record NZ_OZ245858.1, on the reverse strand, counting down.
AACAGGTATCCACTGCGGCCCTTAGGGCCAAGGGCCTCCCAATCTGGTTGTGCCGCACGCAGTTCATGACAGATGCGGGCGACATCGGTCGCATCCAGCTCATCCACGACGCCGACAAGGCGGCCGTCGGCGGGGCAATGCACATTGATCTGCAGTGTCCGATCGGAATGTTCGCCGCCTGGCGTGCCTACCGCAGCTTGGTCGATCGACATTGATTCCAGTCCTTCCGGATGCCGTTACCTAACATCGTAAGTTTTACTGTGCGGTCCCAGCAATGATGTCCGCTTGCGTCCTGGACGTTACCGCCAGTCGGGCCTATAGTCAGCCCTATAAGCTAAAGGGTATAGGTTTATCTGCCCGAGATGACGGAAGTGGAGGCCATGAAAGTTCGCCTCGAACGCAGCAAGTGCTCCGGCCATGCGCAGTGCTATGTGGTCGATCCGGATCTGTTTCCGATCGACGACGAGGGTTACTCGACCCTCGAGCCGAGCACCGTCGCACCCGGCGACGAGGGCCTGGTCCAGGCGGGCGTAGCGGCCTGCCCCGAGCTGGCTCTCATCATCGAAGAAGACTAGGCGCGTCATTTCAGGGACGCGGTTCCATCGGGCCGCACGCTGATCGCGGCGCCTGCGAGATCGTCGTACACCGCCAACGCAGCCTCAGAAGCGTCGACCACAGCCAGGACACGCGCATCGTCGGGCGTGCGGACCGCGACGAAAAGCCGCTCCGGGACCCCGCGGCGATCGAACGGCGCGGTCCAGGATTCGACTCGACCGATCCCCTCCCAGCTGGCGTACGCTGCGCGGCGCGGAGACCGGTCGACAGTCGCTTGCAGATCTTCCCACCGGAATTCACCGACCGGAGGCTTGGTCCCGTACACCCCGAAACTGTGCTTGGTCAGATAACCGCCGTTGGCAGTGATCAATGCCGTTCGCCCCGGATCCTGGATCAACTGTTCCGCAGCGGTCGCAATCGAATGCATCACGTAGTTGTTCCACGGACCACCGGCGAACGTCAGTCCGCCGGTCACAGTCAGGGGACGCGCCGAATCAACAAGCGAAAGGCCAAGTTCGGTAGCTGCAACCTGGACAGCCGACGGAAAGCACGAGTAGACATCGACGATGTCGACCTCGTCGGCGTGGGTGTTGGCCAGCTCGAGCACCCGTCGGCCCGCTATCCGGATGGCTGGCGAGCGGTGCAACTTCTCGCGTTCGGCGATGGCGTAGGTGTCATGAGCATCCGTTCCGGCGTAAGGGAAAACCCATCGTTCCCGCGGGATCCGGTGCCTGCTCGCCGCCTCGGTCGATGTCAAGATCAGCACAGCAGCCTGGTCGACCATGTTGTTGGAGTTCAACAACTTTGTGTAGGGCCAAGTCACCATCCGGTTGTCCGGCGACGGCGCCCAGATCTGCTCAGCGGTGAATTGTGTGCGCGTCCACGCATGAGGATTGTTGGCGGCCACCGCACTGAACCGGGACCACAGCTCGCCGATACGTCTGCGGTGCTCCTCGCCGCTCTCCCGGTTGGCCTGCCTGATCGCCTCTTCGAACAGCGGATAGACGTAGGCGGGCCGGTCTAGTCCGATACGCTCCTCGGCCTCACCGGCCATCGGCACATCGGCACCGGACTCTGCTTTGGCCACGGCCTCGTCCTGGCGCGGCCAGTCCGGTTTCACGCCTTGGGCGCGCAGTTTCATCCGGGTTCGCCATGTCTCGCCGCCGGCCAGCATCACCACATCTGCTCGGCCCGCCTGAATATCGAGACAGGCCTGGTTGACCAGGGACTGCGGTGTATTTCCACCAACGCCGCTATAGGTCGTCTGCGTCGGGTTGGCTCCGATCATGTCAGCCAGCAACCGACCTGGGTCGCGGTATCGCCACGAGAGAAGGTTGACGACGCGAAGTGCCCCAACCGCTGCAAGCAGCTCGGCGCCCGCAGCATCACGGGCTGCCACAGCCATCAGGCCGACCGGGTCCAACATCGACTCTGCGCCGTCCCGCTGACTCGCTTGGCCGACTGCGACGAGCACCGGAGTTCGACCATCCATTTCGCGACATCCTTTCGCTGACCGACAGTGAACGCCGGGCCACATTTGACCTTCAGATTTAGCGCAGAAGCCCTTTTCAGGGCGCAAGCTTGAGTGGATATTGACGCCCATCTGCGAATATGGAGAGCTTTCGTGTCAGCTGACAATCTGTGATTGACGTCTTATACCTATCGGCGTAAGGTTTACACGAAGGTGGCAGAGGTCACAAGCGCCGGACTTCAGTTCGAACTGAAGTTCCTCACCTGCCGCAAGTCGAAGCAAAGAATCCTCGGCCAATGCCGATCGAAGGAGAGCCATGAAACTCAGGGGCAAAGTCGCGCTCATCACTGGCGCCGGGTCGGGACTTGGACGGCATTCGGCCCAACTCTTCGCCGCGGAGGGCGCCAAAGTAGCCATCGTCGATATCGACGCTGACCGCGCTGAGCAAACACTGAAACTGGTCGAACAGCAGGGCGGCGAGGCCATTGCGCTCACCGCTGACGTGGCACAGCGCGACGAGATCACCGCGGCTGTGACGGCAACCGTCGAATCCTTCGGCAAGTTGGATATCGCCTGGGCCAACGCCGGCGTCGTGTCGCGTGGCGGCGTACCGACCGTTGCAGGCGGCGAGTTCGTGGCGTTCGAGGACCTCACCGACGCCGATTGGCAACACGTGGTTGGAGTGAACCTCAGCGGTGTCGTCTACACCGCTCAGGCTGCAGTTCCCCATCTCAAAGCCAATGGCGGCGGCACCATCCTCGCCACCTCGTCGGCGGCCTCGTTGGTCGCGTACCACAGCATCGCCATGTATTCCGCGACCAAAGCCGGGGTCAACGGCTTGGTCCGCGGGTTGAGCCTCGATCTCGGTCGATACGGCATTCGGGTCAATGCCATCGCTCCGACGCATGGTATGTCGCCGAACTTCCTCATGCCTCCCGGCTCGCCTGTAGTGGGCCAGTCCTACGAGGAAGTGTCCGGACCCTGGAATCCCAGCGTCTCCCCGATTCCCCTCAAACTGCAACGGCCACCGTCACTTTCCGATAATGCCAAGGTCGCCCTGTTCCTAGTATCCGACGATTCGGCTTACATTTCGGGCGCCACGATCGGGGCAACCGACGGCGGCACACTCTCCCGGGTCGGGATGTGGTTCGAAGAGGACCTGAATCCCGAACCCGCCCTCTGAGCACCTAAACGAACGGAACCCTGCAATGACGACTCTGGAACGAGTGCCCACCAACCTGATCGTGGATTTCGACATCTACGATCCGGCACTGGCCTTCCCCGTCGACAACATCCAAGAACGGATGGCCGAACTGCGCGCGCTCGGTCCGGTGGTGTACTCCACGACGTGGGGCGGACACTGGATTGTCACGCATTACAAGGAGATTCATCAGGTTCTCACCGACGCGGAAACCTTCTCCAGTTTTCCGAACAACCTGACCACCAGCGATATGGGAAAGTTCATCCCGCTGGAACTCGACCCACCGGAACACTCGTCGTACCGCCAGGCCCTGCAGCCACTGTTCAGCCCGCAACGGATGAAACGACTGACCGACGAGATCCGGGCCACGGTCAACGAACTCATCGACAGCTTCGGCCCCAAGGGCGAGGCGGAGTTCATCTCCGAATTCGCCCACGAGTTGCCCGCCCGCGTCTTTCTGGCATTGATGGATTGGCCGTTGACAGACGCCCCCTTGTTCACCGAAGCCACCGACTCCGTTCTTTTCGGCAAACCTGGTGGCACGGAGGAAGAATCGAATCAGGCGCGGATGATGGCCGGGCTGACCATGTTCGGCTACTTCCAGAAGATCATCGAGGATCGCCGGATGAACCGCGGCGACGACATCACCTCCACGCTCATTCACACCGAGGTCAAATTGCCTGATGGCGATCGGCTGCTCAACGATGAAGAGCTGAACCGGATGTTCTTCCTCCTGCTGATCGGTGGATTGCACACGGTGCAGGGTTCGCTGGCGTGGTCGATCTTCCACCTCACGCAGCACCCTGACAAGCGCCGGGAGATCATCGCCGACAAGGAGACGATCCCCAGGGCAGTCGAGGAGATCCTGCGCTATGAGGCCGCTGTCGTGCCGGGACGGCGCGCCACAAAAGACGTTGTACTGGGCGGGGTACACATCGCCAAGGACGATCAGCTCATCGTGATGCTGTGTTCGGCCAACCGTGACGAGGCCGAGTTCCCCGATGCCGATCGTTTCGATATCGAGCGCACGCCAAACCGTCATATGGCCTTCGGTGCGGGCGTACACCGTTGCCTCGGTTCACATCTCGGTCGGCTCGAATTGATCGTCGCGCTCGAAGAGCTGCACCGCCGCATTCCGGACTACCAGTTGGTCGAGAGTGACCCTCCGGTCTTCCATTCGAGCCAGGTTCGCGGGTGTGCGCGCATGCCCATCACCTTCACACCAGAGGCGAAGTACGCGAAATGACCACTTCACTGCCACGTCAAGACCGCATTCGCCGCGCGCTGGAGCTACTGCGCAACGACACCACCGACAAGTTCGACGCGGTGGTCGACTTCGAGGCGCACGAGTTCACCGATCCCGTGCTCGCCCAGGAAGAACGCGATCTCATCTTCGGCACGGTGCCTTCGATCCTCGCCCTCGGATCCGAAATCGCCAAACCCTTCGACTTCCTGACAGCACAGATGCCGCGCAACAACATCATCGCCGTGCGGCAAAGAGATGGATCGGTAAAGACTTTCGTCAATCTGTGCCGGCACCGCGGAGCACTGCTCGAGGAGAACGAAAAGGGTCGCTGCCGGTTCTTCTCCTGCCCCTACCACCGTTGGTCCTACGACCCAGATGGCGCTTTGCGCATGGTCACTCGCGACAACACCTTCGGCGAGATCGATCGGGCCGAACACGGACTGGTCGAAGTCCCCTGCGAGGAGCGCCACGGATTCATCTGGGTGGTCGACAAAGCAGGTGCCGAAATAGACGTCGCCGCGTGGCTCGGGCCGGAGATGGACGCCATCCTGGCCGGGTACGAGCTCGAGAAGCTGGTCTGCTTCCGAGCCGGCGGATTCGACGAGCCGACCAACTGGAAGATCATGCAGGACGCGTTCCTGGACGGCTACCACATTCAGTACGCGCATCCGAATACCGCAGGCAAAGTGATCCACACCAATGTGATGGCATTCGAGGACTTCGGGCGGCACCTGCGCTTCATCGCGCCACGTAAGTCGATCGACCGCTGGCTGGAAGAGGACCCCGGTGACCAGCCGCTGGATCCCTATGTCACCGAAACCCACTTCCTGCTGCCGAACAGCACCCTGCTGCGTCAGCCCGACCATTTCCAGCTGCTGACCTTCCGGCCGCATCCCACCGACCCGAGCCTCTCACGCATGGAGCAGCGTCTGATGGTGCCGCCAGTCGAGGAGTCGGGTCTAGAAGAGGAGCACTGGAACAAACGCTGGGATAAGAACTGGCAGATTCTGCTGGCGGTGCTGCACAACGAAGACTTCCCCCTGCTCCGAAACTCACAGCGCGGTATGGGCAGCGCGGATGCCGGTGGAATGTTGCTGGGCCGCAACGAAGTCGCGAACCAGCTGTTCCGGCGCGAGATCAAAAAGCTGCTGGCCGCAGGCCGCGCCGCATCGGCGTGACCACACAATGATCAAATACGAATGGCGCACCAACCTCAACCCGGCTGAGTCGGTGGAATTGGCGGAGATGCTCGCGCGCGCCGCCGCCTATGACACCGAGCCCGAATACAGCACCATCGATTTCGATGATGTCCAACATGCGATAGCGCAGCAGGATAAGCGCCTTCGGCATCTGCTGATCTGGATGCTGCCGCACGCCATCGCGATGTCTGCACCCGACGAGCCGGAACGCATCGCGGGTCTCCTACGGCTTGAGGTGTCACCGGATGCCACCGCCAAGGGCGTCCTGGTCATCGATCCCCGGTTCCGTTCCATCGGCATCACCACGCTACTGCTGGAACAGGTTGGGCTTGATACCTCCGGTGACGGAGGGTGGCTGGGCACCGGTGCGAATGTGATCGGCGCGTGGGCACGCGGAAACCATCCCGCGAGTGGCCGCCTCAGTAATCGGTTCCTCATTCCCCGTACCCGGCGGATGTGGAAGCTGATCCGGCCGACCGACTCCGTCCGCGACACCGCAGCGGCACCGGTACTGGAGCGCATCAGGGAACATGGCCTAGAACACCTCGACTGGGCATCGACGCTCGGCGGACCTGACCCGCTTTACGCGCTGCGCCACGCGGGCACCATCACCGGCGTTGTCGCGCTGGACGTGGCGCCGATACCGTCTGAGGAGTTCGGGAGTTGCGCCACGGTGTCGAAGTTTTCGGCCGCTCCCGCTGCCGATGGCCCCGCATTGCGCGGTCTGCTCGACGGCACGGCGGCAGTCACCCATGAAGCCGGCCTGACCGGGCTGATCATCTACGTCGATTCCGGTGATGCCAGGCTGGTCAACGCGTGCCGCCTGGCCGGTTTCCAGCACGACCGTACCGACGTGCGATACGAACTAGGCGGCTCAAAATGACCTGGCGCACAAGGCTTCCTGCCGATCTGCAGCGCACCGTCGAGCTGCATGGCAAGTCGGTCGCCGCTGGCGACAACAAGGCGGTACTTGCCGATTTCCTGCCCGATCGGATCGGGCAACTCATCGGCTCGTCAGACCTGCCGGCTCGACTGACGAGCTCGGAGGTCCGTTCGATCACCGATCTGGACGATGGCCGCTACGACGCCATCATCAGGTACACCGCGCCCGATGACACCTGGACCGAGCTACGGTCGCGATGGGTGCGTTTCACCGACAGCACCTGGCGTGTCTTCAGCGTCCGCAATATCCCCGACACGCCGCCCTGGATCGACCTCACGGGGCCGTCGGACGACGGTTTGGACAGCCCGCACTGGGATGGGTTACGCGTGGGCGAGTTGCTACTGCAGCATTGTCGGGATTGCGCCACCTGGACGTGGTCGCCGCGCCCCATTTGCCCGGCCTGCCACTCATTCGATATGGGTTGGGAGGCAGTGGAACCCATGGGCACCATCTACTCCTGGACACGCACCTGGCAGCCGTTCACGCCGGAGAGCAGAGGTCACCTGCCGTTCGTCAACGTGCTCGTCGAATTACCGGCGGCCGGCGGCCGACGAGTGGTCGGCGTTCTCGTCGAGGCAGACGGCGTCACTCCGCGCATCGGCGCCCCCGTTCACGGAACAATCGAGCAGCCACCGGACGATCGGCACTGGCCGTTGATGCGTTGGCAGTTGAGCGAGGAGCAGCAATGACAGGTTTCCGGGGTGCGACCGCAGTGGTCGGCGTCGGGGCTACCGACTACTTCAAACGGGGCTCCAGTCCGCTGACTTCGGCACAACTCGTACTGCAGGCAATTCTGGCGGCGTGTGCGGATGCCGGTGCCGATTCCCGGTTGATCGACGGGTTTATCTCTTATGCAGGCGATTCCAGCGAAGGCCTTGAGCTTGGCGCCGCGCTGGGTGTGAATGAGGTTCGATGGTCGTCGCAGATCACCGGAGGAGGCGGTGGTGCGGTCGCCGCTGCGGTCAATTGCGCCGCCGCAGCCGTGTATAGCGGCCAAGCCGACTGTGTGGCGGTCTATCGTGGCCTTAGCGAGGCCACCGATGGTCGGGGTGCGTTCAACAAGGGCCATATGGGACATCTGTACTCGGCCCACGGCATGGTCGCTCCGGCTCAGGTCTGCGCCATGCGTACCCAGCGTCTGTTGGAGGTGGATGCCATCCCAGCATCGGCACTGCATGCGGTGTCGTTGGCCGGCTACCACCACGCCCAGAGCAATCCGCGCGCGGTCGCCTACGGCCAGCCGCTGGACATCGAGATCTACGACGGTTCCCGGTTGATCGCCGAGCCTCTGCACTTGTATGACTGCTCCAGGGAAAATGACGGCGCCGCAGCAATTCTCGTTGTGCGGTCCGATCGCGTCGACCAGTATCGTGGTACGCCCGCCTACATCCTGGCCAGCGTCCAGGGCGCATCTGCCGGTTGGACCGAGTCGGTGGAGAACGAAGTGAACTACACCAGCGCCGGGTTCCATCCCGCTCTGGTGCGGCGGCTGTGGAGCTCCGCCCAAATCGGCCCTGCCGATGTCGACGTCGCTCAGGTCTACGAGAATTTCACCGGTCCCGCCGTCGCATCGATGATCGATCTGGGTCTGTGTCCTCCCGGCCCGGCCGCGGGTGAGTTCATGACCGTCGAGAACCTCACCGTCGAAACCGGGGTGCTCCCGATCAACACCGCAGGCGGCAATATCGCCGAGGGTTTCGTGCACGGTATCGGTCTGGTCGCCGAATCGGTCCGGCAGATCCGTGGCGGATCGCCCAATCCGGTTGCCGGCGCGGATATCTCACTCCTGATCGGCGGGCCGATGGCGCCGCTGGTCAGTTCCACTGTCTTCGGCTCCCCAGCCACCGTTTAAGAGGAGGAAGATGGCCGCGACTGTGAGCTCCGCCGTGCATTGGTGGGCGAGGACCGAGGGCGACAAGCCGGCGATCATCGTCGACGACGAGACCCTGACGTACCGGGAGCTACACGGCTGGTCCAGTCGGCTGGCTCGGCGGCTTGCCGACGACGGCGTCAAACCCGGCGACCGCGTCGGGTTGTTAGCCCCGAATTGTCTGTACTGGCCGGTGGTCGCCTTGGCCATCGTCACGACCGGTGCCATCCTCGTACCGCTGAACTCGCGACTCAAGCCCGCCGAGGTCCGCAAGGTCGCCGACGACGCCGGGATCAGTGCGCTAGTCGCCGCCACGGCCCTGGCCGGAGTAGCCGAGGATGCCCGTTGCGGTGGCCGCGACTTCGTCATCTTCGACCTGGACGGGGTCGCCGCCGAGCGCTCGGGCGAAGCGGACGACTTCCGCGTCGACGGCGACGTCGACGATCCGATCGCCGTCATCTTCACGAGCGGTTCGACCGGACTGTCCAAAGGTGTCATCCTGACCAACCAGACGCTGATGAACATCGCCCTGGAACGGACACTCACCGACGAAGGTTTCTGCCGCGGCACCGTGACACTGCTGGTCCTGCCGCTTGCCTTCACACCAGGGCTGGTCTACGGGGTTCTGATGACCGCCGTGCTGGGTGGCACCCTGATCGTCGAACGGGACCTCAACCCGTCACGTGCCGTCACCCTGATCGAAAAGCACGCTGTCAAAGCGATTTTCGGTGTTCCGCTGATCTTCGAGGCCATGTCGCGCGCACCGGAGTTCGCCGCCGCCGATCTGAACTCCCTACAGACGGCCATCGTCGGTGGTGCGGCCGTTCCGACCGACCTGCTCAGGACCTGGGCTGACAAAGGCGTGCTGCTGCGGCAGATCTACGGGATGACGGAATCTGGCGGGGTTTCGACCGCCACGCTGAAATCCGAAGCACTGGAGCACCCGGGCTCCTGTGGAGTCGGGTCGATCTTCACCGAGGTGCGCGTGGTCGCCGAGGACGGTTCCCCTGTTGATCCCGGAGAGGCCGGAGAGATCGTCATACAGGGACCCGGCGTGACACCGGGCTACTGGGACGATCCCGTGTCCACGGCCACCGCTATTCGGGACGGCTGGCTGCATAGCGGCGATCTCGGCACAAGCGATGAGGCAGGGCGCATCACCTTTGTCGACCGGATGAAGGATCTGATCATCTCCGGAGGTATCAACATTTCTCCGGTTGAGCTCGAGGCCACCATCAGCACACTCGACGGCGTGGCAGAGGTGGCAGTGATCGCGGCCAAGGATGCGAGATTCGGCGAGACCCCGGCAGCCATCATCACCGTCTCACCCGGTGCCGACCTGACCGAGCGCTCTGTGGTGGCCCACTGCGAACGTCTGCTGTCCGACTACAAGGTGCCCCGCTACGTGGTGCTGCGTTCGGAGCCACTTCCCCGGCTGCCCAGCGGAAAACTCGCCAAGAAGACGGTCCGCGAGGAGTACCACGATGTGGCCGAACGCTTTCCGCGAGCCCGGTAGGGATCAGACGTGCAACTGCTCGATTCTGTTCGCGTGCTCGATCTTTCAGACGGTGACGCCGACCTGGTCACTCGCTTTCTCGCCGATCTCGGCGCCGAAGTGGTCAAGGTCGAATCGACCACCGGGGGAACCGCCCGCGCCAGCCTTCCTGCAGTCGCGGGGGTCAGTGTGGCGTTCCTGCTCGCCAACGTCAACAAGCACGTGGTGCGGCTCAACCCGGAAATCGATGCAGACCGGGACCGCTTTGCGCAATTGGCAAGTGGCGCCGACATCCTCGTCGACTCTGGAATCCCCGGAGGCACTGCTGCATTCGGGACTTCGTGCGAGGCGCTGGCCGACCGATACCCCCAGTTGGTATCGATGTCGGTGACCGACTTCGGTACCACCGGGCCACACGCCTCGTGGCGGGCCAGCGACGCCGTGCTCTATGCGATGTCCGGTGTGTTGTCCCGATCGGGACCACCCGTCGGCCCGCCTGTGCTCCCACCTCACGGAATCGCCTCGGCCGCCGCGGCGGCGCAAGCTGCCTGGGCAGTGCTCGCCGCCTTCTACCACCGCCGCAGCAGCGGTCTCGGCGACTACATCGACTTCTCCCGCTACGAAGCAGTCCTACAGACACTCGATCCGCCGTTTGGCGCCCAAGGGCAGGCTGCGGCGGCGCGGAAAGTCAATGCCACCCGGCGGGGGCGACCGAAAAGCCAAGATTCCTACCCGATTTTCTCCTGCCAGGACGGGTGGGTACGAATCTGTGTGCTCGCTCCGCGGCAGTGGCGTGGCCTGCGGGCCTGGCTAGGCGAACCCGAAGAATTCCAAGATCCCAAGTACGACGGCATCGGCGCTCGGTTCGCCGCTTTCGATCAGATCGGCGCATTGATCGCCGAGACATTCGCCACCCACACCGTCGACGAGCTGGTCACGACAGGAACAGAATTCGGCGTTCCGGTGGCCGCGGTGTCAACACCGGCGGAAGCTCTCGCCTCCGCCCACTTCCGGGCCACCTCGGCACTGACAGATATCGAACCGGCGCCAGGTGTGACACTGTCCGTCCCCAACGGCTGCGTCGTCGTTGACGGTGCTCGGGCCGGCGTGCGGTGGATTCCGGCGAGCGCCACCGTGCCACCGAACTGGCCCGCCCGCGCCGAGCTGCCGCCGCTTCCGCTGGGGTCCGAGACCGGCCGTCCGTTCTCTGGCTTGCGGGTGCTGGACCTCGGTGTGATCGTCGCAGGTGGCGAACTGGCTCGATTGTTCTCGGATCTGGGCGCCGAAGTCATCAAGATCGAGAGCGTCGCCTACCCCGATGGGTTGCGCCAGACGCGGCCTGGGCAGGCCATCAGCGAATCATTCGCCTGGACCCACCGCAACCAGTACAGCCTCGGCCTAGATCTGCGCAATCCCATTGGTGCCCAGCTTTTCGGGCGTCTGGTCGCGGAGTCCGACATCGTCTTCGCCAACTTCAAGCCGGGTACGCTTGCCGCGCTCGGATTCTCGTATCAACAGCTCCAAGAACTAAATCCGCGAATCGTGCTCGCCGAAAGCAGCGCATACGGCGACAACGGCCCGTGGAGTACGAGGATGGGATACGGACCGCTGGTGCGCGCCTCCACCGGCATCACCGGACTGTGGGCCGCCGAGACAGGTGGAGCAAGCAGGCACCCGTTCTGGGACACCACCACAGTTTTCCCCGACCACGTGGTCGCGCGAATAACCGCAATCGCCACGGTGTCCGCACTGCTGCGACGCGCAGCCACCGGCACAGGGGCACATATCCACGTATCGCAGGCCGAGGTTGCCGTCGACCAACTCGGCGCGATCTACACCGTCGAGGCCGCCCGGGCAGCAGGGTTAGCGGTTACCAAAAGCCCAAGCATCAGTGGCATATTCCCCTGCCGCGGAGATGACGAGTGGTGCGTGATCACCATTACCGACGAGTCCGATCGACACGCGCTGGCCAAGCTCATTGGCACGGATCTCGCCGACGATGAGTTGGTCGCCACGGTCTCCCGCTGGACGCGCGACTACGACCAGAACACCGTGGCCGACCTGCTGCAGGGCGCCGGCATCCCGGCTGGGCCGATGAACCGGGCCGCGGATGTCCTTACCGACCCACAGGTGGTGCTGCGGAATCTCTACACCGACATGATCCATCCGCTGCTGGACAATCCACTGCCGACTGAGACGGCACCCGCATTGTTCCGCCATATCCGCCCTGCCCAGTTGCGGCCGGCCCCCATGCCGGGTGAGCACACGCGCGAGCTCATCGAGCGGATCCTGGGTCTCGAAGTGTCTGATATCGAACAACTTATCGTCGACGGCGCCCTTTCGGCACCACCTGCCCCATCTAAACACGCCACAGAGAGCTCCTGATGACCTATTCAATCCCGTCCGCGCAGTTGTTCATCGGTGGTGAATTTCGTTCGGCCGCCAAGGTGATCCCGATTACCGAGGCAGCCACTGGTCGCCCTCTCGGCGACGGGCCCTGCGGAACCGAATCCGATATCGACGACGCTGTTGCCGCGGCACACTCCCCCGAGGCTGATCAGTGGCGATCCAGTGACCCCGTCGAGCGCGCCGCAGCACTGAAACGCTTTGCCACCGCACTCAGTTCGCGGGCCGATGGCACTGCCGAACTGGTCAGCCGCGAGAATGGGATGCCCATTACGTTGTCCCGTCCGGTCAACGGTCTGTTTCCCGCCGCCCTGGTCGGCTACTACGCCAGACTGGCCGCCCGCGAAGATGTCGAAGAGATCCGCCCCAGTTTCATCGGCCACACGATCGTCCGGAAAGAGGCGGTCGGCGTGGTCGGTGCCATCACTCCCTGGAATTACCCGCAAGGGTTGGCCATCATGAAGATTGCGCCGGCGCTGGCAGCCGGATGCCCGGTCGTCCTGAAGGCTCCGCCCGAAACCGCCTTGGACGCATTGGCATTCGCTCAAGCAGCCCAGGAGGCTGGTTTGCCGGCCGGGGTGCTGAGTGTGGTGCCCGGTGACGCTGCTGCCGGATCGCATCTGGTGAGCCACCCGGGCATCGACAAGGTGGCGTTCACCGGTTCCACGGAGGCGGGGCGGTCGATCGCCGGGGTGTGCGGGCGCCTGCTGCGACCCGTCACTCTGGAGCTCGGCGGCAAATCGGCCGCCATCATCCTCGACGACGCCGATCTTGAAGCGACCATCGCGGGTCTGCGGACAGCATCGTTTGTCAACAACGGCCAGACGTGCCACGTCAGTTCGCGCATCCTAGCGCCGGTCTCGCGTTACGCCGAGATCGTCGAGGCCCTTGCCGCCATGGCCTCCGGGCTGATCGTGGGCGACCCACTCGACGAGTCCACCGAAGTCGGACCACTCGTCAGCAGGCGACAGCGCGATCGAGTGATCGACTACATCGAGGTGGGCAAATCCAGTGGTGCGAAGCTAGTAGCCGGCGGCTCGGTGCCGTCTGATCATCTGGGTGGATGGTTCGTCGAGCCCACCGTCTTTGCCGATGTCGACAACGCCGACCGCCTGGCCCAGGAGGAGATCTTCGGGCCCGTCGTCGTGGTGATCCCCTACCGCGACGACAGAGATGCTGTGCGCATCGCCAACGACAGCAGGTTCGGGTTGGCCGGCACCGTCTGGTCATCAGATACCGACCGCGCCACCGATATCGCCCGCCAGGTGCACACCGGTTCGATCGGCGTCAACGGTTATGAGCTCGATATCCGGTCCCCGTTCGGCGGCGTCAAGGACAGCGGGATGGGACGCGAGCTAGGACCTGAGGGACTTCAGACCTATCAGAGCCTCAAATCCATCTACCAGGTTGGCCCGGTAGATGATGCTGATCGAAGCGCATGACGATGAAAAGTGCTCTCTTCAAGGAAGTCGTGGGCTTTTCCGCGAGTTGGCAGCTTCCAGCGGGGTTCGGACGGCGGAAAGAATTTACGCCTGACAATTCATGGATCATGTATCATCGGTTAGTTTCGCGGATGATTGATATGGGGTCGCATGGCACGCAATAGGGGTGGATCGGGTCTCAGCACCGATGCCGACGAAGCGCGTCAGCAACTGCTGTTGGCAGCCGAACAGGTAATCACCCGTTACGGAATCGCGAAAACCACGATGGACGACATCGGTCGCGAAGCCGGCGTCTCCCGACCCACCGTCTACCGGTATTTCCGTGATCGCGATGCGCTACTGGGAGCACTGATCGAGCGGCGGTCCAGAGTGCTGTTCGAGCGCGCCCGAACGTTCGTCCTCGGCTACGAAACCTTCGCCGAGCAGTTCGTCGAGGGCCTCGTCTACCTGGTCGACCGCGGCCGGAAGGATCCCCTCGTCCGACTCCTGGTTAGCCCCGCTGAGCGCGGACAGAACACGCCCATCGACGGTGGGTCCGCACTCGCCACCAACCTCACGGCCGAAATGTGGACACCCATCTTCCAACAAGCGATGGACCGAGGTGAAATCCGCGACGACCTGGACATGACTGCCGTCGCCCAATGGTTGACCATGGTGCAGTTCGTCCTGGTTGACCGTTTCGACCTGGCCGATCCCGGCGACCCCTCTCATCGAACGATGTTGAAACAGTTCGTATTACCTGCATTTCTGCCGATGAGCCTCAGGGTGCCGCCCACCATAGGACATCGCGTCTCGTAGCTCTGCACGGTCGGCAACCCTGGCACAGATTACACCGAAAGTCAGTCGCCGATAGCCCGAATCTAACCTACAGCCAATAGATATGTGTAGCGCGAGAACGTCACGCAGCTACATCGATCGACACGACAGACCGAAGGCACACCGATGATTTCAGACACTGAGCTGGCCTGGCAGCTGGCCGACGCGGCCGGCGCGAGCGTCCACCGATCTCAGCGTGCGCTGCTATTCGTCGAATTGGGCAGCGGTGACTACATCCCGGCGATTGAACGTGTTCTCACTGTGGCGGCCACCAAACGCATCACCCTGAGCCCAACCGTGATAACCGAGGTGGCCAAATGGCTAGATCGCTATGACGGCTATGCGCACGAAGTTCGGCTGCGTCCGCTCCTTGCACGCATTCCGACCGCCATTCCCGCTCCGCTGTCGAGCTGATTGCGGCCACTCGCCTCCGCAGGCGCGAACGCTCGCCTTTGTACGCAGTTGCTCGGCGTGTTGCGTGCAAACACGCTCGCTCGCGGTAGAGGGGTTAGAGGCAGAGGGGTTAGAGATTAAAGCCAGGTGTCGGGCGTCGTCGCCGTGATGAAGGCCTCGAGGTCGTCACGCCATTGGGCGGGCGAGTTCTTGTCGGGTTCGATGCCGGTGTACTCACCGCGGTAGAACAACAGCGGTCGCGGTTTGACCTTCGGCACTTCCGATAACGACTGCACCGCTCCGAACACCACGAAGTGGTCGCCGCCGTCGTGTACCGACGCCACTGTGCATTCGATATGGGCCAGTGAGTTGTCGATGATCGGAACGCCGTGCGTCTTCGAGGGATGCCAGTCGACACCGCCGAACTTATCGGGCTCCTTCGAGCCGAAGCGGGCGGAGATGTGTTTCTGATTTTCAGTCAGCACGTTCACACAGAACGAACCGCTGGCTTCAATGGCCTGCCAGGACCGGGAAACCTTTGTCGGACAGAACAATACGAGAGGAGGGTCAAGCGAGAGGGCGGCGAAGGACTGGCAGGCGAACCCGACCGGCACTCCTTCGTGCACCGTCGTGATGATGGTGATGCCGGTACAGAACTGACCGAGCACATGACGGAATGTGCGCGGGTCCAAGTCTGCGGTCACGGCACTACTTGAAGCCGACGCTGAAGTCGTGCCCCCACAGCGAGACCGCGGTGCTTTCCCGGGCGACCCAGCTGGTGTCTTCGACTTCGAGCCCCTCGCAACCGAATTCGATGTCGAATCCGCCGGGGGTCTTGATGTAGAAGGACAGCATCTTGTCGTTGGTGTGCCGGCCCAGCGTCGCTGACATCTTCACCTTGCGGCGCAGCGCGCGGTCCAGACACAGGCCGACGTCGTCGGATTCTTCGACCTCGACCATCAGATGCACGATGCCGGTCGGGTTGGGCATCGGCATGAAAGCCAGCGCGTGGTGGCGCGGGTTGCAGCCGTAAAAGCGCAACCAGATTGGATCGCCGTCGGCCGGGCGGCCGGCCAGTTGCGGCGGCAGGCTCATCGAGTCCCGCAGTCGGAAGCCCAGCACGTCCTGGTAGAACGCCTGGGCGGCAGCATCGTCGTCGCAGGTGAGCACGACATGCCCGAGGCCCTGCTCGGCGGTGACGAACTTGTGGCCGTAGGGGCTGACGAACCGGCGGCCCAGATACTGGGCGCCGTGGAACGCCTCAAGGACATTGCCCGCGGGGTCGTTGAACCGGATCAGTCCCTCGACGCGCCGTTCGGATTTCTCCTCGCGGGTGCCCTCGGTGAAATCGACACCGGCCTTGGCCAGCGTCTCGCGCAGGACCTGCAGAGCGGGCGCGTCGGCGACCTCCCAGCCGGAGATGAGCAGACGGTCGTGCTCGCCCGGCACGATCACCAGCCGGGCCGCCATCTCATCCATGCGCAGATAGAGCGCGCCTTCTTCTGCACCGTCACCTTCGACCATGCCAAGCACCTTCAGCGCGAACTCGCGCCATGCCGGCACATCAGTCGCCTCGATGCGCATGTACCCCAGCGCCTTGATGCTCATGGTCTAACTCCCCAGGAAATCAACAGTGAGCTTGTTGAACTCGTCGAACTTCTCCAGCTGCGCCCAATGCCCGCACTGCCCGAAGACATGCAGTTGCACCTTGGGAATCTGCTTGAGCGCCACCAACGCACCGTCGAGCGGGTTGACGCGGTCTTCGCGGCCCCAGATCAGCAGAACTCGCTGGCGCAGCTTGTAGACCTCGCGCCACATCATGCCGAGTTCGAAATCGGCCCCGGCGAAGGACTTACCCATCGCCCTGGTGGCCGCCAGCGACTCCGGCGTGCTGGCGATGGCGAAGCGCTCGTCGACGAGCTCGGGCGTGATCATCTTCTGGTCGAAAACCATGATGCGCAGGAACTTCTCGATGTTCTCCCGCGTGGGCTCCGCGGCAAACTTCCCGAGCAGCTTGACACCCTCGGTGGGGTCGGGCGCGAACAGGTTCACGCTCAGACCGCCCGGGCCCATCAGTACCAGCCGGCCGGCGCGGTCAGGATGGTCAAGTGCCAGCCGCACAGCGGTGCCGCCGCCGAGTGAGTTGCCGACCAGCGCGGGCCGCTCGATACCCAAATGATCGAAGAGGTTCAGTACCGCTGTCGAGCTGTAGCGGTTGTACTGCTCGTGTTCGGTGTGCTTATCCGAGAAGCCGTAGCCAGGCTGGTCCACCGCAATGACGTGAAACTGCTTGGCCAGCACCGGGATATTGCGCCCGAAGTTCGACCAGCTGGACGCACCCGGGCCACCGCCGTGCAACAACACGACCGTCTGCGAATGACCGACGCCCGCCTCGTGGTAGTGCAACTTCATGTCCTCGCGGACCTGCGCATAGCGCGAAGTGGACTCGAACGTGACCTCGGTCTGGGACGCGACCTCTTCGATGAAGGACGTCATCACACCATCGTGTCCTGCGGCGGCAGCCCGAACGCCTCGTTTCCGAAGATCATGTACGCCCGCTCGGGTTCATTTGCCGCGTGCACCCGACCGGCATGAGCATCACGCCAGAACCGCTGCACGGGTTTGTCGGTTTCGAGTGCCGTGGCACCGGACGCTTCGAACAGCAAATCGATGGAAGCGATCGCCCTAGCGGTGGCGCGCACCTGATCACGACGGGCCCTGGCACGCAGCTCGAACGGAATCTCTTTGTCCGCCTTGAGAAGTGCGTACTCGTCGCCGACGTTGCCGATCAGTTGGCGCCAGCCGGCATCGATATCGCTGGCCGCCTCGGCAATGCGCACCTTGGCGAACGGATCGTCCTTGGACTTCTCACCGGCGAAGGCGGCGCGTACGCGCTTGCCCTGGTGTTCGACGTGTGCGTCATACGCGCCGTACGCCATCCCCATGATCGGAGCGGTGATGGTAGTGGGATGCATTGTGCCCCAAGGCATCTTGTATACCGGCGCGGTGTTGTTCGTCAGGCCGCCCGCGGTGCGGTCGTTCATCGCCTTGTACGACAGGAACCGGTGGCTGGGCACGAAGACATCCTTGACCACCACGGTGTTACTGCCGGTGCCCTTGAGCCCGACCACATGCCAGACGTCGTCGATGCGGTACTCGTTGCGCGGGATCAGGAAGCTGCCGAAGTCGACCGGCTTTCCGTCTTTGATCACCGGACCACCCAGGAACGCCCACGTCGCCGTCTCGCAGCCCGAGGACCACTGCCACGCGCCGCTGACCAGGTAGCCGCCGTCGACCACAACGCCTGCTCCCATTGGGGCATACGAGGATGACACGCGCACGGTCGGGTCGTCGCCCCAGACCTCGTCCTGGGCCCGCTGGTCGAACAGCGCCAGGTGCCAGTTGTGCACGCCGATGATCGACGACACCCAACCGGTGGATCCGCACGCGCTGGCAATCCTGCGGACCGCCTCGTAGAAGACCGCCGGATCGGACTGCAAGCCGCCCCACTGCTCGGGTTGCAGCAGTTTGAAGAAACCGACCTCATCGAGTTGCCCGACTGTTTCGTCGGGGATGCGACGCAGGTCCTCGGTGGCCTGAGCCCGATCCCGCAGCTGCGGGAGCAGGTCATCAATGCCGGCTAGAACCGACTGCGCGTCACGCTGTTGAATGGACGTCACTGCATTGCCTCCCACGGTGCGGAAATCGATGCGGGCTATCGATCAGGGTAGTGAAACTAGGTAAAGACTAGAACACGTTACGATTCGTGTCGAGCAGCCTATGCCTGCAGCGGCTAGACCTGCGGAGGGGCATTTCTGTAACCTGTTCTAGTTATGCAGCAAAGCAGCGGGAAGAGGTGAGTAACGCCGTGACCGACGAACCACTCGGCACCCACGTGCTGGAACTGCAGGTGGCCGATGTGATCACCGAGACCGCCGACGCGCGGTCGATCGTCTTTACGGTTCCGGCCGACGGAGCGGTACCTGCCGAGCGTTTGCGGTACGCGCCTGGTCAGTTCCTCACCCTGCGGATCCCCAGCGACCGCACCGGCTCGGTGGCGCGTTGCTATTCGCTGTGCAGCTCACCGCACAGCGATGACGCGCTGACCGTCACGGTCAAAAGGACCGTCGATGGCTACGCGTCCAACTGGCTGTGCGACCACGCCCACCCGGGCATGCGCATGCACGTGCTGGCGCCGTCGGGCACGTTCGTGCCCAAGACACTCGACGACGATTTCCTGTTGATCGCTGCCGGTAGCGGAATCACCCCGATGATGGCGATCTGCAAGTCGGCGCTGTCTCAGGGCCGTGGCCAGGTCACGCTGATCTACGCCAACCGCGACGAAGGATCGGTGATCTTCGCCGGCGCGCTTCGCGAGCTGGTGGCCCAATACCCCGACCGCTTCTCGGTCGTGCACTGGTTGGAATCGGTGCAGGGACTGCCCAGCGTGGCAGCGCTTGCCCGGCTGATGGCCGGTCACACCTCCCGGCAGGCGTTCATCTGCGGACCAGGGCCGTTCATGCGGGCCGCGCAGGACGCACTGGATGCGCTGAAGATGCCGGAAAAACAGGTGCACGTCGAGGTGTTCCGGTCGCTGGACTCCGATCCGTTCGCAGCGATCACGATTTCCGACGACGACAGTGACGAGCCACCGGCCACCGCCGTCGTCACCCTCGACGGTGAAACCCACGAGCTGAGCTGGCCACGCAGCGCCAAGCTGCTCGACGTACTGCTCGACAAGGGACTGGACGCGCCGTTCTCCTGCCGCGAAGGCCATTGCGGCGCATGCGCGGTGCTGAAGAAAAGCGGTGAGGTGGCCATGGAGATCAACGACGTGTTGGAGCAGTCCGATCTCGACGAGGGCCTGATCCTCGGCTGCCAGGCGCTACCGGCATCCGATTCGGTGGAAGTGACCTATGACGAGTGACAACGGCGCTACCTTTTCCACGATGAAGTGCCTCCCCAGGATCGCAGCAGCAGCCTCGGGTCTGTTGTTCGTCGCCGCGCTGGCGCAGCCCGCGATCGGCGCGGCGGCCTCGGATACCGCCAACACGTCCTTCCCGATGGGCGACGGTACGCAATTGGAGACGCACACCACCGCCAATTGCGTACTCGCCGATGCGCAGTGCTACTTCACCGCGAGTGCAAATCTGATGACCCCCGACGGGCCGACCGGATTCCCGGACGACCTGTGGGCGCGCCAAACCACCACGTTGCGCTCCATGGACCGCAACAACTATCTGGACTCCGACTTCAACGCGCCCAATACCAGGATGTTCAAATCCATTGGGCCCGTTGAGTTCACCACGATCTACTTCGGCGGCGGACCGGTGGAGAAGTACCGGATCGTCGGCAACACCCGCCCCACCGACTGGGCCACCGGCCGACCGAAGACCGATGCTGATTACATCGTCTGCTCGACGATCCAGGTGGTCTACGGCGGGCATAACATCACCTCACCGAGCACCTGCAGCCAGACGCGCTTCTAGCTGCTGCGAGCTAGCGGGGCAGGCCGAGTAGTCGCTCTGCCGCCAGTGTCAGCAGGATCTGCTCGGTGCCACCGGCGATGGTCAGGCACCGGGTGTTCAGGAAATACCGCAACTCGGCGGAATCGACGATCCCGCCGCCCTCGGCGAGTTCCATCATCCGTTCGGCCAACGCCTGCCGGTAGCGCACGCCCACCAGCTTGCGCACACTGGATTGCGCACCGGGATCCCGGCCGCCGACCGCCATCTCGGCGATCCGGTGATCCAGCAGCGAGCCGATCTGGGCGGCGACGATCAACGCCCCGAGCCGATCCTGTTCCGCGACATCGAGATCGAGGCCGTCGACCTCACTGATCAGGTCTTCCATCCCCTTGTCGAGCTTGCCGCCACCGCCCATCATGACGCGCTCGTTGGCCAGCGTGGTGCGGGCCAACGCCCAGCCCCCGTCGACCTGGCCGACCACCAACTCGTCGGGAACGAAGACGTCATCGAGGAAGACCTCGTTGAACAGCGCCTCACCGGTGATCTCGCGCAGCGGTCGAATCAGGATGCCCGGTGCCGTCATATCGACGATGAAGTAGGTGATGCCTTTATGTTTCGGGGCGTCGGGATTCGTCCGCGCCAGACATACCCCCCACTGCGCGCGTTGCGCGTTCGAGGTCCAGACCTTCTGACCCGTCAGTAGCCAACCACCCTCGGCGCGAACAGCTTTCGTGCGCAGCGCGGCAAGGTCTGAGCCCGCACCCGGTTCACTGAACAGCTGGCACCAGTAGATCTCGCCGGACAGCGTGCCCGGCATGAACCGCTCGATCTGCGCGGGCGTGCCGTGCTCCAGGATGGTCGGCGCCGCCCACCATCCGATGACGAGGTCGGGTCGATCCACCCCCGCGGCCGCCAGTTCCTGGTCGATGAGGAGCTGCTCGGCGGGGGCGGCGTCCCGGCCGTAGGGGGCAGGCCAGTGCGGGGCCTGCAGGCCGGCAGCCGCCAGCGCCGCCTGACGCTGCTCGGCGGGTAACTGCGCCACCGCGGCGACATCGGCGGCGATGCCGGCCCGCTGATCGGCCACCTCACTGAGATCGATCCCAAGGCGACGGCGCAACCCGCCGGTGGTCAACGCGGCGATCCGGCGCAGCCAGAACTGTCGGCCGCCGAGCAGCTGGCTGATGCCGTACGCCCGACGCAGGTAGAGGTGGGCGTCGTGCTCCCAGGTGAAACCGATACCGCCGAGGACCTGGATGCAGTCCTTGGCATTGTCGATGGCCGCGGCGATACACGTGGCCGCGGCGACCGCAGCCGATACCGCCAACTGGTCGTGATCGCTGTCGACTGCCGCCCGCGCGGCGTCGGCGGAGGTCACGGCGGCCTGCTCGGCACGGACCAGCATTTCGGCGCACATGTGCTTGATCGCCTGGAAACTGCCGATCGGCTTGCCGAACTGCTCGCGCACCTTGGCGTACGCGACGGCGGTGTCCAACGCCCACCGGGCGACGCCGGCCGCTTCGGCGGCGAACAGCGTCGCGGCCCGGTCGCGGATCCGCTGCGGCGTGGCCGAAAGCCTGATGGCCGGCGCGGACGTCAGGACCACCCGTGCCAGCGGCCGGGAGAAGTCCGTCGCGATCAGCTGCTCGAGCTCCACACCGTTGGCGGTGGCGTCGACCAGCAGCCAGGCATCCGCGGTGGGCAGTAGCAGGACTCCGGCACTATCTGCGCCGACAACATGCTCGGCGGTGCCGCTGACCTGGCCGCTATCCGCATCGAAGGTGAGTTCTGCGGCCAGCGCCAGCCCCGCTGTCCGTTCCCCGGCCGCCAGCGATTCCAGCAGCTCGGCGCCGCCGGCCCCGTCGAGCATCAGCGTCGCCAGCGCGGTCGACACGACCGGTCCCGGCAGTAGAGCGCAGGCCGCCTCGTCGAGCATGGCGCACAGATCGCCGATGCTGCCGCCGGCGCCACCCGCCTCTTCGGGCACCGCGACGCCGAATAACCCCAGCTCGGCGAGCGCTGAGTACACCGGCCGCCACGCGTCTGGCTTGCCCTGTTCAATCTCACGGATGGCGGTGATCGCACCGGATCCCGCCGCCCAGTCCCGCACCATTTCGCGCGCGGCAAACTGTTCGGCGGTGTCGGTCTGAGAAATCTGCGCCATCGCGGGCCTCTTCTTTCATGCGGTGAAGACCAATACGGCCCACTAGAACGTGTTCTAATAGTGCCAGCGATCGAACGTCAAGTCGAACGCCATCGCGGCAGGACAATCTCTACTAAAAAGAACTCTCACCCCGGGGATCTCGGAAACCTCGGGCATCGCGGAGGTGAGCAATTCAGGTCCGGCATGCGTATCGTTTTGTGCCGATACGTGAAAAGAGGGGGCTGTCTTCCGAATGTCGACGCCAGCACATACCCGGGCCGGTGCCAAGTCGACCCAAGGGTCCGGTTCGCAGCCGCGTGAGGTCCTGACCGTGGCGGTCCTCGCCGAATCCGAACTGGGTTCCGAAGCGCAGCGCGAACGCCGGAAGCGGATTCTCGACGCCACCATGGCGATCGCCTCCAAAGGCGGCTACGAGGCAGTTCAGATGCGTGCCGTGGCCGACCGCGCCGATGTTGCCGTCGGGACGCTGTACCGCTACTTCCCGTCGAAGGTGCACCTGCTGGTGTCCGCGTTGGGCCGCGAGTTCGAGCGCATCGACGCCAAGACCGATCGCACGGCCGTGGCAGCGGGCGGTAGTGCCTATCAGCGGCTGAATTTCATGGTGAGCAAGCTGAACCGGGCGATGCAGCGCAACCCGCTACTGACTGAGGCGATGACCCGGGCCTACGTGTTCGCCGACGCCTCGGCGGCCGGTGAGGTTGATCACGTCGAGAAGATCATCGACAGCATGTTCGCCAGGGCCATGTCAGACGGCGAACCGACCGAGGACCAGTACCACATCGCCAGGGTGATCTCCGATGTGTGGCTGTCCAATCTGCTCGCCTGGCTGACCCGACGTGCGTCGGCGACCGATGTCAGCAAGCGCCTCGATCTGGCCGTCCGGCTACTGATCGGCGATGCGGAGCACCCTAAGATCTAAAAGGGTGAGCTCGTTGCCCGCCGACGTCGTCGACGCCCTGGTTTCTGCCGCGCGGGCTCCGCATCTTCTGGTGGCCTCCGATTTCGACGGCACGCTCGCCCCGATCGTCAACCATCCCGCTGATGCCCGCCCGTTGCCCGCCGCAGCGCAAGCCCTCCGCGACCTCGCGGATCTGCCATCGACGACTGCCGCCCTGATCTCCGGGCGCGCGCTCCGGGATCTGGCCACACTGTCGGGACTCGGCGGCGCAGTGCATCTGGTCGGCAGTCACGGCGCCGAATTCGATACAGGCTTCGCCCACGAGATCGACACCGCGTTACTGGGCCGGATCACCGACGAACTGACGGCCATCGCCGCCCGCCATCCCGGGGTCACCGTCGAACCCAAGCTGGCCAGCGTCGCCCTGCACGTCCGCAACGCGTCGGCCATCGACGGCGAGGCAGCGCTTCGCCAAGCGGCCACGGCCGCCGAAAGCTGGGATGCCGAACAGACCGCAGGCAAGGCCGTGCTGGAGTTCGCGGTGATCTCCACCGATAAGGGCGAGGCGATCGACATCCTGCGCGACCGCAACGGCGCGACGACCGTGGTGTTCTTCGGCGATGACGTCACCGATGAGAAGGCGTTCCGCCGGATGCGCGCCGGTGATATCGGAGTCAAGGTCGGCCCCGGTGACACCGCGGCCGGGTTCAGCGTCGAGTCACCCGAGGATGTCGCAGCCGCGTTGGAGCTGTTGCTGGCTTCACGCGGTTAGCCAGGCCCAGCCGCTAGCCCGGCGGTCCTGCGGTCCGGCCCCGGATCATCTCGGTGGGCAGTATCTCGACGACCGGCAACCCCGATCGCGGTGGGTGGTGCAGCAATTCGCCGGCCCGCCGGCCCTTCTCCAGGCTGGGCTGGTTCACCGTCGAAAGCCCACGCTTGAGCGCCTCCGGAATACCGTCAAAGCCAGTCACGGTCATCTGTCCTGGCACGTAGATCCCGCGGGCACGCAGATAGTCCATGGCTGAGAGGGCCAACACGTCGGCGGTACACATCAGCGCGGTGATCCGCGGGTTGGTCGCCAGCGCCAGCTCGGCGGCGGTACCACCCGATGTCGCCTCGTGCTCAGCACTTTCCACGATGGTGAGCTCATTCGGGTCGAGTCCGGCGGCGGTCATCGCATCCCGCACTCCGCCGATCCGCTCGGCTTGGACTTGAAAATGCGTACTGCTCAATCGTTCCTGGGAGACCAGCGTGGCGGTGGATTCATCGGCCCGGCGTTCGCTGCCCAGTCGCATTGCCAGCAGCCCGATCTCGCGGTGACCGAGCCCGATCACGTAATCGGCGAGTTCGCGCATGGCACCGCGATCGTCGATGCCCACCCGCGATGCCCCCGGTACATCGCGGGGGTGATCGACCAGGACCGCGGGCACCTGACGTTCGAGTACCACCTGCAGGTAGGGATCGTCATCGGCGGCGGCGTAGACGACGAACCCGTCAACACCGGCGGCCAGCACGGCACCGGTGCCTTCGGCTTGCGTGCGGCTGGGTCCGACGGCGACCAGCAACAAACCCTGCCCGACGTCCTCGCAGGATTCCGCGAGGCCGGCCACGAAATTCAGTGCGGCAGGATCGCTGAACGAATAGGTCAGCGGTTCGGTGATGACCAGGCCGACAGCACCGGCCTTGCGGGTGCGCAACGAGCGCGCCACCGGGTCGGGCCCGGCGTAACCCAAGCGTTTCGCCGTCGCGAAGACCCGGTCCCGCAGATCTGCCGACAGTTGATCCGGGCGGTTGTACGCATTGGAGATGGTGGTGCGGGAGACCTTCAGCTCGGCCGCCAACGAGGCCAGCGTCGCCCGTCGCCGTGGAACGGGGCTCCTGGACATGCTCTGTGACGCTAGCTCATCAGCCTCACAGATTCGGCGGCAGCCGCGCCGTGCGCCGCAGGGGGCGCTTTCGCGGGTGCCTCTTTGCGATGGGCAGCCAGCCACACCACCAGCCAGATCACGGACACGATTGTCACGATCGGGAAGCTCGGCGGCATATTGAACATCGCCGATATCGCCAGCCCCGTCCACACACCGAAGATCGACAGCACCGTCGACACGGCCATCGCCGTACTGGGCCTGGCCGTCAGCATGATGGCCGTCGCGGCCGGAGTGACCACCAAAGCGAACAGGAGCAGGGTGCCGACCGCCTGGACCGCCATCGTCACCGCAAGGCCGAGCAGCACCATGAAGACCACCGACAGCGCCCGCACCGGCACTCCCCTGGCTTCGGCGACTTCGGCGTTGACGGAGGCGAACAGCAGCGGTCGGTAGATGAACGCGATGACCGCGGCAAGCACGGCCACCAACACGGCGAAGATGATCAGCTGTTCGTGCGAGACCGCGAGCAGGTTACCGAACAGCACGTTGGTCACGGTGCTGCTGCTCCTGGTGGCCAGTGAACTGAAGAACAGGCCAAGGCCGGTGGCCGCGGCCAGCACGGTACCGGTAGCCACCTCTCGGTCGTCGGCCCGTTTACCGAGCGCGCCGATCACCAACGCACCGCCGATACAGAACACCCCGAGGCCGACCGAGACGGGAAGGCCCACCAGCACCGCACCGGTGGCGCCGGGAAAACCGATGTGCGCCAGCGCATGTGCGGCGAATGCCGTATTGCGCACCACGATGAAGTAGCCGATCAACCCCGCCGCGAGTGCTACCAGGGTGCCGCCGACGAGCGCGTTGCGCATGAAGGCCGATGTCAGGATCTGCCACCAATTGTCTTGGTAGCCAAGGGCAATCACGGTGGTCCGCATCAGATGCTCCGCATGTAGAGGTCACCCTGCGGGGTGTGCACGACCTGGATCGACGTGCCGTAGAGATGGCTCAGCAGGCTTTCGTCCACCACTTGGTTCATCAGGTCGAAATGTGCGTGCCCGTCGAGCAGATAGACGGCGCTGTCCAGGACACCCAGGAGTGGATTGAGGTCGTGTGCCACCACCAGGATGGTGACGCCGAATTCGTCTCGGACCCTTGCCAACAACGTGACGATCTCCCGTTGGTTGCGCAGGTCCAGCGCGGTGAGTGGCTCGTCGAGGATCAGTAGTTTGGGTCGTCCGACGAGCGCCTCGGCAATCGCGACGCGTTGCCGCTGGCCACCGGAGAGCTGCGAAAGCCTGCGGTGCGCGAATGGCGTCGCACCGACGGCGGCCATGATCTCCTCGACCTGTCGGCGCTGCGTGGCGGTGGCACGCGCGAACCCCCACCGCTTACCGGTCAGCCCGAGCAGCACCGCATCACAGGAGCGCACTGCGTTACCCGCTGCGGCCGCATAGTTCTGCGGGACGTAACCGATCGAATCGGTGGCCTCGCCCGGTGCCTTGCCCAGCACCCGCACCTCACCGGAGGCGGGCCGGATCAGGCCCAAGATCACCTGCAGCAGTGTCGTCTTTCCGGAACCGTTGGAGCCGATGACCGCGGTGATCCCGCCGGCGGGCACGTCGAAGGTGCCCTCCGACCAGATCAGCCGCCCGCCGCGGACGACGCTGACATCGTCGAATGACAGTGCGGGTTCGGTGCTAGGGGCTGACACCGAGTGCCTTGGCCAGTGCAGTGAGTTGGTCCACCTGCCAAGCCTCGAATGAAACCGAGCCCGGCGCAACTGTTTCGGTCACGTTGACCACCGGGACCCCCGCCTGTTCTGCCGCAGCACGAATATCGTCGGGCAGGGAACCCTCGGTCTGCGTATTGAATATCAGCACATCGACCCCCTTTTCGGCGAGCAGTTGACGGAATGCCGCCAGGTCGGCGGGCGCCGGGTCGGCCTCATTCGCCGACGCCGTCTGGTACCCGACCGGTGTCTTGTCGGTCAGACCCAACGCCTGTGCCATGTGGTCGAAGACCGTCTCGGTGGCGGCGTAGGACTTACCCGAGGCTTCTTTGTGGATGTCGGCGACCAGTGTGGTGTATGGCTGCATCGAAGCGGTGAATGCCGCACGGCGCTCGGCGAAGTAGTCGGCGGCCTTCGGTGCGAGGGTGCTGAGTTCCTTGGTCACCGCATCGGCGACGGCATCGATGGTGGTCGGGCTGTACCAGACGTGCGGGTTCGGGGCGGCGCCGGCAGCAGGCGGTGCGGACAGGGCAAACGCGTTGATGACCGGGGCGTCAGGCGCTGACGTCGACGCCAGCTTCTCGGCCCATTCGTCGTAGTGGTCACCATTGATCACGACCAGCTGCGAACCGCTGAATTCGGCGGCGTCAGCGGGCGACGGCTCGTAGTCGTGCGGGTCGACCGAAGAGTTGGCGAGCACCGTAGTGACGGTCGCACACTGGCCGCCGAGTTGGCCCACGATCTGACCCCACTGGTCGACGCTGACGGTCACTTTCACCGGCGCAACGGGGCACGACGGTGCGTCGGCGCCGGGCGCCGAGGTGGTGGCGCCCGGTTGCCCGCTGCCTGAAGAACAGGCTGCGACCAGCGGTAAGACGACGGTGATCAGCGCGGCGAGCGCGCGTTTGGCGGGAAGGTTGAGCATCACAACGGTAATGATAATCGTTTCCATTATGGTCCCGCCACCGGGGCCATAACTCCAGCGCTAGGGTTGACCACGTGCTTGCAGTCGACCTCAACGCCGACCTCGGCGAAGGCTTCGGGGTGTGGCAACTCGGTGACGACGACGCGATGCTCGCCATCGTCACCAGCGCCAATATCGCCTGCGGGTTTCATGCCGGTGATCCCGCGGGGCTCTTGAATGTCTGCCGGGCTGCCGCAGAGCGGGGCGTTTCCATCGGCGCTCAGGTCAGCTATCGCGATCTGGCGGGATTCGGTCGGCGGTTCATCGACGTGACACCGGAGGATCTGAGCGCCGACGTCATCTACCAGATCGGCGCGTTACAGGCGCTTGCCGTAGCGGCAGGCACAACCGTGGGGTACGTCAAACCCCATGGCGCGCTGTACAACACGATCGTCAAACACCAAGCGCAGGCGCTCGCAGTCGCCCACGCCGTGCACGCCGTCGACCCCGGCCTCGCGGTTCTGGGCCTCCCCGGCTCGGTGTTCCTGGTCGAGGCCCAACGAATCGGGCTTCACACCGTCGCCGAAGCATTCGCCGATCGCGCCTACCGACCGGACGGCCAGCTGGTGCCCCGCGCGGAGCCCGGTGCCGTCCTGCACGATCCACAGCAGATCGCCGATCGGGTGGCCACCATGGTCGGTTCGGGCACGGTGACTGCCGACGACGGCTCGACGGTCTCCGTGCGCGCCGAATCCATCTGCGTGCACGGTGATTCACCAGGTGCCGTGCAGATCGCCACCGCCGTACGCGAGCGGCTGACCGCTGACGGCGTGACATTGCGGACGTTCCTCTGATGCGACTGAAGCCTGGGCGACCTGATCTCGCCACTCACCGGCACCGATTCACCGTGGCCCCCGCAGCACCCGAGGCACCGCTGTCCATCACCTGGCTCGGTGTGGCCACGCTGCTGATCGACGATGGCACCTCGGCGGTGATGACCGACGGGTTCTTCTCCCGGCCGAGCCTGGCAGGCGTGGGATTGCGTGCACTGTCACCGTCCGATGCGCGGGTCGACGGCTGCCTGAGTAGGGCTGGGGTTCGCCGACTGGACGCGGTCATCCCCGTGCACACCCACTTCGACCACGCCATGGACTCCGCGCTGGTGGCCGAGCGGACCGGCGCGCAACTGATCGGCGGCACCTCGGCGGCCAATCTGGCCCGCGGGCACGGTTTGGCGCCCGACCGGATCGTGGTGGCCGCGTCCGGGACACCCATCACCGTCGGATCCTTCGACGTCACGCTGATCGAATCGCACCACTGCCCACCCGATAGGTTCCCCGGGGCCATCACCGCACCGCTGACCGCACCGGCGCGGGTCTCGGCGTACCGGTGCGGCGAGGCGTGGTCGGTGCTGATCAACCACCGGCCGACCGGTCGCAGGCTGCTGGTGCAGGGCAGCGCAGGCCATCTGCCCGGTGCTCTGCAGGGCCAGCGCGCCGAGGTGGCCTATCTGGGTGTCGGTCAGCTCGGGTTGCAATCGCGTGATTACCTGGAGCAGTACTGGACCGAGACCGTGCGCGCCGTCGGTGCCCGCACCGTCATCGGCATCCATTGGGATGATTTCTTCCGCCCATTGTCGAAGCCGTTGCGGGCCTTGCCATTTGCTACCGATGATCTCGACGTATCGCTTCGGGTGCTTGGCGAGTTGGCCGATGCCGACGGTGTCGCTCTGCAGTTGCCGACGGTCTGGCGACGCGAGGATCCCTGGGCTTGATGTTCGTATTGATTCTGTCGCTGGTGCTGCTGGCGGCTGTCCTGGTCTTCGCCATCGCGCGCCCGCACGGCTGGTCAGAAGCGGTGGCCGCGGTGCCCGCAGCGGCGATTCTTGTTGCGGTCGGGGCGATCTCGATCCATGAGGCAACGGCGGAGACGCTGAGGCTACTTCCTGTCGTCGCCTTCCTGGCCGCTGTTCTGGTACTTGCCAAGCTCTGCGACGACGAAGGCCTGTTCGAGGCGCTCGGCGCGGTGATGGCGCGGTCCAGTTCCGGGCGCCCAGATGTGCTGTTGCGGCAGGTGTTCGTGATCGCGGCCGTCATCACCGCCGTGTTATCCCTGGATGCGACGGTGGTGCTGCTGACACCGGTGGTGTTGGCCACCGTCCGTACCTTGGGAGTTCCGGTGCGACCGCACGCCTACGCGACTGCGCACCTGTCAAACACCGCATCGCTGCTGCTGCCGGTGTCCAATCTGACCAATCTGCTGGCCTTCACCGCGGCCGGTCTGTCGTTCACCCGGTTCACCGTGCTGATGACCGCGCCCTGGTTGGTGGCGATCGCCGCCGAGTACCTGATCTTCCGGCGCTTCTTCGCTCGCGAGCTGGTGCCCACGGCCGGGACTGAGGCCGTCGAGGCACCCCACTTGCCGAAGTTCGTCCTGGTGGTACTCGCGTTGACGCTGGCAGGTTTCGCGGTGACCTCACTGTTGGGTGTCGAACCGGTGTGGGCCGCCCTGGGTGGTGCGTTGGTGCTCGGAATCCGCAGCCTGGCGCAGCGTCGCAGTACACCCCTCGGGATCGCACGTTCGGTCAACCTGCCGTTCCTGGTGTTCGTGCTTGCGCTCGGCGTCGTCGTGCAGGCCGTCATGGTCAACGGTTTGACGGCCGGGATGGGTCATCTGATACCCGGTGGGGACACCCTGCCCGCTCTGCTCGCCATCGCCGCGGTGGCCGCGATCCTGTCCAACCTGGTCAACAATCTGCCCGCGGTGCTGGTGATGTTGCCGTTGGTGGCCGCGGGTGGGCCTGCCGCCGTGCTGGCGGTGTTGATCGGGGTCAACATCGGCCCGAACCTGACATATGTCGGCTCGCTGGCCAACCTGCTGTGGCGCCGCGTGCTCAATGCGAACGACGCCCCGCCCCATGTCGGAGTCTTCACCCGCCTCGGACTGCTCACCGTCCCGGTGACGTTGGTTCTCGCGGTGGTGGCGTTGTGGGCGGGCGTGCAGTTGGTAGGGGTCTAGTCGTTCTCCGAGGCCGGCACGTCTGGTGCGGGTACATCAAAGGCGTTCAGCACCACGGCAATCACCCCTCGGGTGGTAACGGCCGCAGACGCATCACAGGCCGTCCGTAAATTCGCCGTCGATCAAGATGAACGCGATTCGGCAGTGGCTGCCGGACCGGTTGGCCCAGGCGTGATTGGTGCCGCGCTGGATGACGATGTCGCCGGCCCGGATCGTCCGCTCATCGTCGTCGAGGATCAGCGTGAGCTCGCCGTCGAGCACGATCCCGTAGTCGAGGGTCTCCGTGCGGTGCATCAGCGGATGCCGGGCGCTAGATGTCGAAGCGTGCTCGCCGCCGATCGCGCTGAACTGTTCACGTGCGTCGTCCGCGCTGAGTTGCCGGATCTCATCGCTTTCGGGCGGAAAGTCGATGACCCGAATTCTGGTGCCACCCTTGGGTGGAGCCAGCACCAGACCGGCTTCGTCCGGTTCGCCCGACTGCCGGTCGATCAACGCGGGTGTCTCGCGGGTGTTCCACACCTCGAAGAACTTCGCGCCGCCAAGACCACCCACCTCGACCATCCGTGGCGGCGTGGCATCGGTGACGACGACGGCCTTGCCTGCGGCATCGTGGCCGGTGACGATTCGTCTGAACTCCGTCATGGGGTTCCCTCTCAATCGGACGTCAACGCGCCACGGTCATCACGCGGCTGATCGCTACAGTGCTCGTGTCAAGACTGAGCCAGGTGGAATCGGTTTCGGTCCCCTTGTCCACGCATTCGTCCGGACCGACGAAGATGACGACATTGTTCCCCGGGCCTTGGGTGCTCGGAAACATCAGACCGTCGACATCGTCAGGGAAGGCGTACCGCAGGTACTCGGTGAAAACCTGGGTTGGCACGTAGTCGATGTGCTCACGTCCGTCGAGTTCGACCGGCAGCGTGATGTCGTGCACGAACCTGTGCAGAAAGCTCAGACCGAAGTAGTTCTTGTGGTTGGCGGCGTCGAAAATGCTCGGCGGGTCAGGGAGATTCGTAAGATCGACGAGCTTGATCTCCCGCATCGGGCTGAACTCCCCCGTCACCACATAACGGTAGAAGGTATGGGACCCCGCCTCCGCTATCGCCGTCACCCGGTCGGTGCCGCCGTAGAAGATGCTGATTCCGGCGGGGCTCATCCGATTTGCGGCGGCCTTCGCCGAGGGCGGTGCCCCAAGATCGGACGCGTGTAGCCACTCCGATGCCTCGTCTTTCGACCTCGCCATTCGCGCCCGGTAGATCGGCGTCGGGCACGACACCGGCCAGACCGTCGGGGTGTTCTGGCCGACGTCGGATACCGCCTCCAGTAGTTGCTCGGCGGTCATGCCCGCGACGTCGCCGGACCCCGTGCTGCGGTTGGCGAAGAAGTACCGCAGCTCGTACTTCACCAGATGTTTGAAGGTCTCCCAGCTGTACGCCAATTGCTCGACCCGACTGCCGTACTTGGGTTCTCGCGCAATCCATGCCGGTGTCACGCTGAGCGTCGTGGCGACGTCGTCGATGAGGTCGGGATGCGAGACACCGGCGATCCGCAGAATCTCCCGAGCCACATCCTCGGCACTGACGGCGGCGTCCGGCGGTGCATCGGCCTCCGTGTGAAAGTGTTGCGGCCGATAGAAAACACCGACGCCGATGACGAACGCGGTCATGAAGATCTCCAGCGAAGCAGCGACCGGTACCGCGCTCTCGACCGTGCAGTAACTGCACTGCAGCTGCGTGGCGTTGGCAGCGATGCACTGCTGCAGCACAGCGTCTTCGACGTGCGTCGGGCATACCGCGCGTGGCGGTTCGAGAGGCGTCATCAACCACCAATCTTGCGGTACGCGGACGGCAGTGGCATCCCGCGCTGTGTCATCACCTGCCGCAGCAGGCTCGGATAGTCGGTGATGATGCCGTCGGCCCCGGCGTCGATCTGAGCGTTCATCGTGTCGGCATCGTCGATGGTCCACGGAATGACCTTGAGCCCCAACGCATGTGCGCGATTCACAAACGCGGCATCGGCCACCAGGGCAAAGCCGGGGTCCTTCGGTGTCAGCCCGTAGGGCACCGAGTAGCCCGGTGACAGGATGTTGGCCCCGACGAGGATTGCCCCGGTGATCGGATCGCCCACCACCACCGGATCGATGCCGCCCAGCCACGGCGACCCGGGCACCCAGGTCGTCTCATCCCACAGTGCGACCAACGGTACTGCAGGCTCCTGCGCGCGCACCATCGGCAGGGTCCGCCAGTCGAAGCTCTGGATCTCGACGTGATCGAGTTTGCCTGCCGCCCGGACTGCACCGAGGATGACATCGACGAATTCCTGTGGTGGCGCCGATGTTTCAGGCTTCTCGGCCTCGACCTTGGTCTCGATGTTGTAGCGTACATTCGCCCCGTAGGAGTCAGCGAGCGCGAAGACCTGCGGCAGGGTGGCGATCCTGTTGCCGGTGACGACTTCTGCATCGGGATAGGCAGCCAGCTGTTTTCCACAGTTCAGAGTGTTCAGCTGCTGTGAGGTGAGGTCGACCACCATCTTTCCGACGTACGGAAACTGCGGGTCACCAGGGAATAGCGGCCTGGTGTCGATGCACTTGTCGGCCTGGATCACCGGATCGTGCCACACCATCGGCTGACGATCCTTGGACAGCACGATGTCGAGTTCCAGGGTGCTCACCCCAAGCTCGAGTGCTTTCGCGAATCCACGCAACGACTCTTCGGTGGTCTCGCCGCGACCGCCGCGGTGCGCCTGCAGGTCGAAGTCCGACGACTCGGCGGCGGCAGTCGTCGGTGCGACCAGTGCGGCGACGACGGCACCAACGCCGAGTGTCCGAGCGACAGTTCCGCGGGAGAGCATCATGATCCGACGCTAACCCGCTACACACAGATCTGCGGGCGTAGTTACCGAGAGTTCAATCCCCGGCCAGTCAGCTTCTGCGCTGACGCGCGATCTCCGCGAGCACCACCCCGGCAGCCACCGAGGCGTTGAGCGATTCGGTGGGCCCGGACATCGGAATCGACACGATCGTGTCGCAGTTCTGCCGCACGAGCCTGGACAAGCCTTTGCCTTCTGATCCCACGACCAGCACCATCGGCCCGGTGCCGTCGAGATCGTCGAGCGTGGTGTCACCGCCGGCATCAAGCCCGACGATCTGCAGGCCGGCGTCCTGCCAGTCCTTGAGCGTGCGGGTCAGGTTGGTGGCGCGGGCCACCGGGACCCGGGCGGCCGCGCCGGCACTCGTGCGCCAGGCCACCGCGGTCACCGAGGCGGACCTTCGTTGCGGGATCAGCACCCCGTCTCCGGCGAAGGCGGCGACCGATCGCACGATGGCGCCGAGGTTGCGCGGATCGGAAATGTTGTCCAGCGCGACCATCAAGGCGGGCAACGCGCCGTTGGTGGCCGACCGCAACAGATCGTCAGGGTGGGCGTAGATATAGGGCGGAACCTGCAGCGCGACACCCTGATGCAGACCGTTGGTACTCATCCGGTCCAGGTCGATACGCGGCACTTCGAGAATCGCGATTCCGGAATCTGCTGCGCGCGTGACCGATTCAGTCAGACGCTCATCGGAATCAGTGCCAAGCGCCACGTACAGCGCTGTTGCGGGCACACCGGCGCGCAGGCATTCCAACACCGGGTTGCGACCCAACACCATCTCGGTGTCGTCGGTCTTCTTCGAGCGAGGGCGACCCTGCGACGACTTCGCCGCCACCTTGGCCCGTTTGGCCGCGGGATGTTTGGTCCGCTCACTGGCAGGCGGGGTAGCGCCGCGACCCTCCAGCCCACGACGTCGGACACCGCCCGAACCGACCGTCGGCCCCTTCTTGGTGCCGGCCTTACGCGTTGCGCCGCGGCGCTGTGAATTGCCGGCCATTACTTGCTATCTCCGTCGAGTAGTGACCATTGCGGTCCGTCGGCGGTATCAGTGACGTCGATACCTGCCTCCTTGAGCCGATCCCGAATCTGATCGGCCTGAGCCCAGTCCCGTTCTTCGCGTGCTTTGGCGCGTCCCGCCAGTGCCCAGTGCACCAGGACATCGACGGCAGCCAGCGCCGCCGATGTCTCGTCGCGCAACTCCCACCGCTCATCGAGCGGGTCGCAGCCGAGGATGCCCATCATGGCGCGGATCGATGTCGCGGCCGCCAACGCGGCCTCGTGGTCACCGGAGTCCAGCGCACGGTTGCCCTCGGCGCGCACTCTGTGCACCTCGGCCAGCGCCATCGGAACGGCCAGATCATCATCGAGGGCTGCGGCGAATTTCTCGGTCCAGGCACCTGGCACGACAGTCCCCACGCGGGTACGGACCCGGTGCAGGAATTCCTCGATACCGGTGTAGGCCTTGACCGCGTCCTGCAGTGCGTTCTCGGAGAACTCCAGCATGGACCGGTAATGGGCGCTACCCAGGTAGTAGCGCAGTTCCGCGGGCCGAACACGTTGCAGCACAGCAGGTATCGACAAGACGTTGCCGAGCGACTTGCTCATCTTCTCGCCACCCATGGTGACCCAGCCGTTGTGCAGCCAGTATTGGGCGAACCCGTCGCCGGCCGCGCATGCT
The DNA here is from genome assembly GCF_965229105.1 of Mycobacterium sp. Lineage (GTDB taxonomy): Bacteria > Actinomycetota > Actinomycetes > Mycobacteriales > Mycobacteriaceae > Mycobacterium. The sequence continues at coordinate 1,209,359 of NZ_OZ245858.1, read as the reverse complement.
TGCGCGATCTCGTTCTCGTGGTGCGGAAAAATCAGATCCATTCCGCCGCAGTGAATATCGAATTCGGCGCCCAGATATTCGTGAGCCATCGCGACACACTCAGAATGCCAGCCGGGGCGACCGCGACCCCATGGTGTCGGCCAGGACGGCTCGCCCGGTTTGGCGCCCTTCCACAGCGTGAAGTCGCGGTGATCGCGCTTACCGGTGGCAGCGCCCTCACCCTGATGCACGTCGTCGATGCGGTGACCGGACAGCGCGCCGTAATTGGGGTAGCTCAAGACGTTGAAATAGACGTCCCCGGCACCGGTGTAGGCGTGGCCGGTGTCGATCAGACGCTCGATCAGTTCGACGATCTGCGTGATGTGTCCGGTGGCCCGCGGCTCAGCCGAGGGCGGCAGCACGCCCAGCGCGTCATAGGCCGCCGAGAATGCCCGCTCGTGGGTGGCCGCCCATTCCCACCACGGCCGGCCCGCCGCGGCGGCCTTGGTGAGGATCTTGTCGTCGATATCGGTGACATTGCGGACGAAGGCGACGTCGTAGCCCTTGGCCGTCAGCCAGCGTCGCAGCACGTCGAAGGCCACTCCGCTACGGACGTGACCGATATGCGGTAAGCCCTGAACGGTGGCGCCGCACAAATAGATCGAGGCATGACCGGGGCGCACGGGGACGAAATCGCGCACGGCACCTGACATGGTGTCGTGCAATCTCAACCCATCCAGATGGGCCCCGCGTGCGGTCACGACGTGCCAGCTTACCGGCCCAAACGGGCGGTATTCCCATCGGCGACGATTAGGGCGGTGGCGATCGCCGCCAAGCCCTCGCCGCGGCCGGTCAGACCGAGACCGTCGGTGGTGGTCGCCGAGACCGAAACGGGTGCGCCGAGCACATCCGAGAGGACGTCCTGCGCCTCGGCACGGCGCGGCCCGATCTTCGGCCGGTTGGCGATGACCTGCACCGTCGCGTTCCCTATCCGAAAGCCCTCAGCGGTCAGCAGCTCGCGCACGTGTCGCAGCATGTCGGCACCGGTCACCCCGGCCCAGCGAGGATCGTCGACACCGAAAATGCCACCGATATCGCCCAAACCGGCTGCTGAGAGCAGCGCATCGCACAGGGCGTGGGCGGCCACATCACCATCGGAATGGCCTGCGCACCCGTCGGCGTCGGCAAAAAGCAGACCGAGCAGGTGACACGGCCGACCGGCCTCGATGGGGTGGACATCGGTACCCAGCCCGACCCTTGGCAGCTCGGTCATCGGCTGACCAGCGCTTCGGCCAGAATCAGGTCCAGCTGGGTGGTGATCTTGAAGGCCAGCGGATCACCGGGCACGGTCTGCACCTGGCCACCGATGTTCTCGACCATCGACGCGTCATCGGTAACCGCGGCCCCGCCTGCGCGCTCATAGGCGCGCAACAGCACCGCGGTGGAAAACCCCTGCGGGGTCTGGATTGCACGCAGGCCTGCGCGTTCCGGGGTGCCGAGCACCACCCCGTTGGCATCCACCGCCTTGACGGTGTCTACCAACGGCAGCGCGGGCACCACTGCGGTGTGACCGCCGCGCAGCGATTCGACGATCCTGGCGATCAAAGAGGGAGGGGTCAGTGGCCGGGCAGCGTCATGCACCAGGACGAACTCTGGATCCCCAGCAGCTGCCAGCGACAAGCGGACCGATTCGGTGCGATCGGCACCGCCGACGACCACGGTCGCCGACGCCCCGAGAATCAGCTTGGCCTCGTCAATACGGTCCGGCGGGACGGCCACGATCACCGCGTCGACCACACCGGATTGCTGTAGGCCATCAATGGCCCGCTCGATGAGCGTCCGCCCACCGAGTTCGACGAACGCCTTCGGCACACCTGCGGCTAATCGCTCACCCGACCCTGCGGCCGGAACGATGGCGACCACTCGCCCCATCTTTGTGTCTCTAGGTTGGTCCGCCGTCAGGATGCGGCGGCCAGCGCCTCGTCAAGGATGCTCGACGCCCTGGCGTCATCGGTGTTCTCCGCGAGCGCCAGCTCGCCGACCAGAATCTGACGGGCCTTGGCCAACATGCGCTTCTCGCCTGCGGAGAGCCCGCGCTCCTGGTCGCGACGCCACAGATCGCGGACGACCTCAGCAACCTTGTTCACATCACCGGAAGCCAGCTTCTCCAGGTTCGCCTTGTACCGACGCGACCAGTTGGTCGGCTCCTCGGTATGCGGCGCCCGTAGCACCTGGAAGACCTTGTCCAGGCCCTCCTGTCCGACGACATCGCGCACGCCGACGTACTCGGCATTCTCAGCGGGAACTCGAACGGTGAGGTCTCCCTGAGCCACCTTCAAGACGAGATATTCTTTCGACACGCCTTTGATAGCCCGGGTTTCGATCGCCTCGATCAATGCAGCACCGTGGTGTGGATAGACAACGGTGTCTCCGACCTTGAAAATCATCAGTTTGGAGCCCCTTTCGCTCACCCATACTAGCACGACGCCCGGACAGGCGCGGAACAACGGTGCAGGTCAGGGGCACAACGGGTTACGCATGGGGGTTGACAGGGTGACGAATACGTGCAGGAAGAGCAACTAAAATCGCCCTCGGCTACCGCCTGTGGCCGCCGATTACTACGCTGCGTACTAGGCTGCGTCACTACTGTCCACAGGCCGATCCGTGGCGGCCGCAAACAGGAGGCTTTGAGTGAAACCTTTTGATACCCGCCGGGCCTCCGTCACCCGTGGCGGACTGGCCGTCGGCGGCCTGCTCGTCGCCACTGCTCTCGTCGGATGCAGCGCAGGCCAGATATCGCAGACCGCCACCCAGGCGCCCGCGGTCAACGGCACCACCGGCGCGGCCAACAACATCACCCTGCGTAACGTGCACATCCAGGCCGTCGAGACCGGAGACGCCCTGGAGCCAGGGCAGGACGTCGACCTGATGTTCATCGCGTCCAATCTCTCGCCTGATCAGGGCGACAAACTCCTCGGGATCACCTCGGAGGTAGGCGCGGTCACGGTCACCGGCAGCACCGAGATCGCCCCCAACGGGGTGCTGATCGTCGGGACGCCGGACGGTGTCACGCCCCTGAGCTCAGTCGAGGCTGCTGACGCCTCGGACGCCAGCGTCGCCTTGACCAAGCCGATCCGCAATGGCCTGACCTACAGCTTCACGTTCACCTTCGCCAAGGCCGGTGAGACCACGCTGTCCGTGCCGATCTCGGCGGGCAACGCCCCGCGTCAGGAAGACGCGGCGGACGCGCACTAGCCCCACCGGATTCGAGCTTTCCAGCGCGTCACCGGGGGAACTGTCGGACCGGCCCGATACCGTCACGACGTGGCCAAAGCGCGTTCGCAGTACCGCTGCTCGGAATGCCACCATGTCATGGCCAAATGGGTCGGCCGCTGCCCGGAGTGCGGTACCTGGGGCACCGTCAACGAGGTGGCCGCGCTCACCTCGATGGGTGGCAACGCCAGGCGCCAGATAGCGCCGACGTCGGCTGCGGTTCCGATCAGCGCTATCGATCCCGACCAGACGCGGCATCTGCCGACCGGCGTCAGCGAACTCGACCGAGTGCTTGGCGGCGGCGTCGTACCGGGTTCGGTGACGCTACTGGCCGGTGAACCTGGTGTGGGTAAATCGACGCTGCTCCTGGAGGTCGTGCACCGCTGGGCCACCTCGGGACGACGCGCGCTGTACGTCTCGGGTGAGGAATCCGCGGGCCAGATCAGGATGCGCGCCGAGCGCACCGGGTGCTCCCACGACGACGTCTACCTCGCCGCTGAATCCGACTTGGACACGGTGATCGGGCATATCGATGTGGTGAAACCCAGCCTGGTCATCGTCGACTCGGTGCAGACACTTTCCACCACCGACAACGACGGCGTCACCGGTGGCGTCACCCAGGTGCGTGCGGTGACCACTGCGTTGACCGGCCTGGCCAAAGCCGCGGGCGGTCCTGGTGTCGCGATCATTCTGGTCGGCCATGTCACCAAGGACGGCGCTATCGCCGGGCCGCGTTCGTTGGAGCATCTCGTCGATGTCGTCCTGCACTTCGAGGGCGACCGGCACACCGCCTTACGGATGGTTCGCGGTATCAAGAACCGATTTGGCGCAGCCGATGAAGTCGGTTGTTTCCTGGTGCACGACAACGGAATTGAGTGCGTCGCCGATCCGTCGGGGTTATTTCTCGATCAACGTCCAGAGCCGGTGCCTGGCACAGCGGTGACGGTGACGATGGACGGTAAGCGACCCTTGATCGGCGAGATCCAGGCATTGGTCGGGATGCAGACCGCGCCGTCGCCGCGGCGGGCCGTCAGCGGTATCGACCAGTCGAGGGCGGCGATGACAGCCGCAGTGCTGGAGACCAGAGCAGGGCTGGCAATCGGCCAGCGGGACATCTATCTTTCGACCGTCGGCGGGATGCGGCTGACCGATCCGTCCTCCGATCTGGCAGTGGCCATCGCCATCGCGTCGGCGTTCGCAGACCTGTGCCTGCCGACCTCCACCGTGGTGATCGGCGAGGTGGGTCTGGCGGGCGATCTGCGACGTGTTACCGGACTGGATCGCCGATTGGCCGAAGCCGCGCGCCTGGGCTTCACCACCGCCATCGTGCCGCCCGGCGTGAAGGCGCCCAAGGGGCTCAAGACCATCGAAGTCAGCACCATCGGCGATGCGCTCAAGGCGCTGTTGCGCATCGCCGTCCGGCCCACCAGCAAACCGCCCGACGTGCGGCCGCCGGCCCGTCCTGACCTCAAACTGGTGGACGGTAGTTCGCTGCACGACGCCACAGAGGACAATGGATTGCTGTGACGCCCGGCATCGGTACCTCTATTGGTGCGGTGAGCGCGCGCCCGACCCTGCGTGAGACTGTGGGACGGCTCGCGCCAGGCACCGCACTGCGCGACGGGCTGGAGCGGATTCTGCGCGGCCGCACCGGCGCCCTGATCGTGCTCGGCTACGACGACAGCGTCGAGTCCATCTGTGACGGCGGCTTCTCGCTCGACGTCCGCTACGCGCCCACCAGGCTGCGCGAGCTGTCCAAAATGGACGGTGCGGTGGTGCTGTCCACCGACGGCAGCCGGATCGTCCGAGCCAACGTCCAGCTGGTCCCTGACCCGTCGATCCCCACCGACGAATCCGGTACCCGGCACCGGTCGGCAGAACGGACGGCCATCCAGACGGGCTACCCGGTCATCTCGGTCAGCCACTCGATGAGCATCGTCACCGTCTACGTGGCCGGCGAACGGCACGTCGTCGCGGATTCGGCGACCATTTTGTCGCGGGCCAACCAGGCGATCGCGACCCTGGAACGCTACAAGTCCCGACTCGACGAGGTCAGCAGGCAGCTCTCCACCGCCGAGATCGAAGACTTCGTGACGCTGCGCGATGTGATGACCGTGGTCCAGCGCCTGGAGATGGTTCGCCGGATCGGCGTGGAGATCGACTCCGATGCCGTCGAGCTCGGAACTGACGGGCGCCAGCTGCGACTCCAGCTCGAAGAGCTACTCGGCGGCAACGACACCTCGCGTGAGCTGATCGTGCGCGACTATCACGCCAGCCCCGATGCGCCCTCCAAAAGCCAGGTAGCGGGCACGCTGGAGGCGCTGGACGGGCTGTCAGACGCCGAGCTACTCGATTTCACCGCGCTGGCGCAGGTGTTCGGCTACCCGTCGACCGTGGAGGCGCAGGATTCGGCGCTGAGCTCACGCGGATACCGTGCGATGGCCGGTATCCCGCGACTGCAGTTCGCCCACGTCGACCTACTGGTACGTACCTTCGGCTCGCTGCAGGGCCTGTTGGCCGCCAGTGCCAACGATCTGCAATCCGTCGAGGGGATCGGCTCCATGTGGGCACGACATGTCCGCGAAGGACTGTCGCAGTTGGCCGAGTCGACGATCGCCGACCGGCTCGCCTGACCCGTCGGGCGTCAGCCCGCAGGTGCTGGCGGTACGTCAGCAGCCGGCGGCGGAACCTCTTCCGGCGCCGGAGCCGGAGCATCGGCGGGTGGCGGTGCGCCCGCGTCGGCCAGGATGAACGGCACGGTCGCCGAACGCAGGTTGCCCAGTTGGACCACCAGGTTGTAGGTGCCGGGCCCGATCGGCTGACGCGGCAGGGGGCATTGCGCTTCGGAGCCCATACCGGTCCAGGTCACCTCGGTGGTGACCTGTTCACCCGGGTTGAATGTCTTGACCAGCGTCTCGTTGGACGGCGCGCAGTCCAGATTCGACCAGAGGCGTTTGTTGTCCAAGGAGTAGACGTAGGCCGCCAGAACCGCCGCGCCGACATCGCGCTGGCAGGCCACCAGGCCGATATTGGTGACGACCATGGTGAATTTGGGCTGATCGCCGATCGTGTACTGCGGTTGGCTGGTCATCCCCTTGACGGCCAGTGTCGAGTCCGGGCAGTCGTCACCCTCTTTGAGAACCGGCGGCGGCACGACGGCCGCGGTTGCGGTAGGTGTCGGGGGCGGAACTTCCTCAGCCGGCGGGACGACGGGCGTCTTGACCTCAGGAGTCGGTGTCGGCGCGAGCGGACCCTGCGCGGTATTCGGCTTATTGTCGGCGGCGGGTTTCGTTTCGGTGGACGCGCTGCCCCGAAGGACCATGAAGACAATCGCCGCTACCAGTGCGATGACGACAACCGCAACGCCGATGGCGAGCCCACGGCGCCGCCAGTAGATCTGCGTCGGCAGCGGGCCTTGCGGTTCCAAATCCAGCACGTTCTCACGGTAAGGCCAGGTCACTGCGAGCCGTCCGACCCGCCTCGGCGTGTCGCAATGTGACTGGTGTGACTTTGCTGTGCTATTCGCCGATGTCGCCGACGTGTTTGCGTAGGTGAACCTTGCCGTCGGCCAGGTGATAGGTCAGTCCCACGATGCCAAGCGTGCCAGCGTTGACCCGATCGGAAATGGCCGTCGACCGCGCCATGATCTGGGCGCCAGTTTCGACGACGTGCCGGGTTTCGAACTCGTCAACCCTGGTCAGGCCGTCGCGCCTGCCCAGGAGGATCGACGGCGTCACCCGCTCGACGACATCGCGGACATACCCGCTGGGCACCTGTCCGCCGTCGAGCGTGTCCAGTGTGGCTTTGACCGCCCCGCAGCTGTCATGGCCAAGGACGACGATCAGCGGCACGTTGAGGATCGTGACCGCGTATTCCAGAGAGCCGAGCACCGCCGAGTCGAGCACATGGCCGGCGGTGCGGACGACGAACATATCGCCGAGGCCCTGGTCGAAAATGATCTCGGCAGCGACCCGGCTGTCGGCGCAGCCGAAGACGACGGCGGTCGGCTTCTGTTCTGCAGCCAGGCTGGCGCGGTACTCGATGCTCTGGCTGGGATGCTGCGGCTGGCCCGAGACGAATCGCTCGTTACCCTCTTTGAGTGCTTTCCAGGCGGTTACGGGGCTCGTATTCGGCATGGTGCACATTGTGCCCCCAGTATCTGACGGCGACACAATGAGTGTCAGTGCATCGGAGTTGATCGACTGGTATGACCGCGAACACCGCGACCTGCCGTGGCGGCATCCCGAGGTCGGAGCGTGGAAGATCCTGGTCAGCGAGTACATGCTGCAGCAGACGCCGGTGTCGCGGGTATTGCCGATCTGGCTGGACTGGGTGGCCCGCTGGCCCACCCCGTCGGCAACCGCGGCGGCCAGTGCGGCCGATGTGCTGCGGGCCTGGGGCAAGCTGGGCTATCCCCGACGGGCCCAACGCCTGCACCAATGCGCCGGGGTGATCGCCACTGTCCACGGCGATGTGGTGCCCGACGATGTAGCCACTCTGCTGACCCTGCCCGGCGTGGGGAGTTACACGGCTCGGGCGATCGCGTGTTTCGCCTACCAGCAGTCGGTTCCGGTGGTCGATACCAATGTGCGACGCGTGGTGGCCCGCGCGGTGCACGGCTCGGCCGATGCGGGCCCGGCGTCGGCCACTCGCGATGAGGCCGAGGTCGCCGCGCTGTTACCCGCCGATGCGAGCGCACCGCGCTTTTCGGCGGCACTGATGGAGCTCGGCGCGCTGATCTGCACCGCGCGATCGCCAAAGTGCGGGCTGTGCCCATTGAGTCACTGCGCATGGCGGGCCGCCGGCTTTCCGCCGTCCACTGCCCCGCCCAAGCGTGGGCAGACGTACGCCGGAACCGACCGGCAGGTCCGCGGGCGCCTGCTCGATGTGTTGCGGGGCAGCGAAATACCAGTGACCCGTGCGCAATTGGATGTGGCCTGGCTGACCGACGGCGCGCAGCGCGACCGGGCGCTGGGTTCGTTGTTGGTGGACGGGCTCGTCGAGCAGACCTCCGACGGCCGCTTCGCGCTCGCCGGCGAAGGGGACGCCGAGCTGTGATTTCGGCGCGGTAAGCCGTGGTGACCCTCTTTGCCAGGCTGGTTGTGAGTCAGTTGCAGCCAGTGTGAAGAGGTTGGGTTATGTCGATCAGTCCGGGGTTCACCCCCACCGAGATTCGTGAGCTTGTCGTGGACTACCAGCTGTTGGGTCGTGGGCAGAAGGGGCCGTTCCTTGCTGCTGTGGGGGTGTCGAACCGCCAGTTCCGGCGGTGGCAGTCGGCGTTGTTCGACGGTGACCTCGACCGGGGACTGATTCCGCGAGAAGGTGGAGCCATGACAGTTCCCCCAGCGAAACGCAGGGCGTTGGCCAAGGCGGAGGCGGACAAGCACGATCGCGACGAGATCGAACTGGTCCGGCTGCAGGCACGGGTGCGCGAGCTCGAGGTGACCAACGAGGCGTTGGGAAAAGCTATCGGGCTCTTGCACGAGATGAACGTGCACGAGCCCGACGTGACCCCGACGATCCACGATCTCGGTGCTTCCTCGACGCCGAGAACGGACTCGTCGCCGAGCTGACCGCGGCGATCGGATCGCAGCGCCGGGCGCTGGCGATGATCGATCTGTCACGTTCGACGTGGCATTACCGATCGCATCCGCGCACCCCGGTGCCCGACCCGTTGCCGCACCGGGACCGGGCCTACCCGTCGCGTATCGGTGAGGCCGACCGCACCGCGATCCGCGACGAGATCATCGCCGGCTGGCTCGCGGGCACCTCGGTGGACCAGGCGTTCGCCTCGACCTGGGATGCCGGCACGATGCTGGCCTCGCGGCGGTCGTGGTGGCGCATCGCCGCAGCCATCACCGATCAAAGTGTGCGGCCGATCGCACCGACCCGGGCGACGAACCAGACGCCGCGGGTCGCGCCGGTGCTCAAAGCAACGGGACCGCAACAGATCTGGAGTTGGGACATCACCGATCTACGCACCCCGTGGCGCGGGGTGGCGTTCAAGGCGTACTCGGTCATCGACATCTACTCCCGCAAGATCGTGGGCTGGCGGGTCGAGGAACGCGAGTGCGACGACCTCGCCGTGGACATGTTCGAGACCGCGTTCACCGACCACGGACTGCCCACGGTGGTGCACGCCGATTCCGGACCCGCGATGCGCTCGACACTCCTCAAGGACCTGCTGGCCGATCAGGGCGTCGGCCAGACGCACAACCGGCCGCGGGTCAGCAATGACAATCCGTTCTCCGAATCGGAATTCCGCACGATGAAATACCGGCCCAACTACCCGGGCGTCTTCGACGACCTCGAAACCGCCCGGCAGTGGGTGGACGCCTATGTGTCCTGGTACAACCAGCATCACCGCCACACTGGCATCGCACTGTTCACTCCCGACGAGGTCCACAACGGCACCTGGACGCGGCACTGGAATTGCCGCGACCACGCCCTACAGGCCTACTACGACGCCCACCCAGAACGATTCCGCAACCGCCCATCCACAACACAGCCCAGCCCCATCGTCGGCATCAACCTCCCCGCCGAAAACAATCCCGACCGACTCCACGCAGCTTGACAACGCCCGTGAGCGCGGCTCAGCGCGCCGAAATCACGCAGTAACCGCGCAGTCGTCGCAGGCGAAGCGGCGCCGGTAATCCGACGGCGTCACTCCGATGATCCGCCGGAAATGGTGCCGCAGCAGCGTTGCGGTGCCGAACCCGGCCCGATCGGCGATCCGATCGATATCCAGATCGCTCTCTTCCAGCAGCCTGCGCGCATAGAGGACCCGTTGATCGGTCACCCATTGCATCGGCGTGGTACCGGTCTCTTCCACGAATCTGCGGGCGAAGGTTCGAGCCGACATATGGGCGCGGCCGGCAAGGGTGGCGACAGTATGCGGCTTGTCGAGGTTGGCCAGAATCCAATCCAGTTGCGGCGCAAACCCTTCGGAGCACCGCACCGGGATGGGCTGGTCGATGTATTGACGTTGACCACCGTCGCGCTGCGGTGGCACCACCATCCGCCGGGCGATGACATTGGTTGCGGCACTGCCTAGTTCGCGGCGTACCAAGTGCAGGCAGGCATCGATACCGGCCGCCGTGCCCGCGCTGGTGATCAGATTTCCGTCATCGACGAACAGCACATTGCGATCGACCTTGGCCGTCGGATACATCCGCGCCAGCTCGTCGGCGTGCATCCAGTGCGTCGTACAAGCCCGCCCGTCGAGTAGCCCCGCCGCACCGACGACGAACGCACCGGAGCAGACCGTGAGGATGGTCGAGCCGGCCGCGGCCGCGGCGCGCAGGGCGTCAAGGGCCTCCTTCGGGTACTCCAGCCCGATCACCGCAGGGACCGCCACCAGGTCGGCTCCCGCCAGCGCGCTGAAGTCGTGGTCGGGGGTCAGGCTGGCGCCGATGGACATCCGTACGGGCTGACCCGCTTGCGGCCCACACACCTTGAAATCGAAGTTCGGCACCCCGTCTGCGGAGCGGTCGATACCGAAGACCTCGCAGATCACCCCGAATTCGAAGGGTGCCAATCCGTCCAGGACCAGCACCGAGACAGTTTCAAGCATGGCAGTATCTTAACGCACCGGGACAGTACTGCCACTGTTGGCGGGATATAGATTGTCGAAGACTTACTGCCATGACAACCACAATGAACCTCCTGCACTCGCTGCGTCACTACCTCGACGGTCTCCGCTACAACACCGCGACCGTGGCCCGCCTGCTGGAAGACCGCGATTCCGACACCCGCCGGATCGGCCATGATCTGGACGCCATCCGTACCCGCTTCGAACAACAGCCGACCTGGCCGACCTCAGGAGCTGGACACGGTCGCTAAGAACGACGTGACCGCATCCCGATATTCCTGCGGCGCCTCGTCGTGGACAAGATGGCCGGCACCGGGCACCTGCAGATAATTCGCCCGGTTGCCGGTCACTCTCATCTCCAGCATCTGCCCGGGTGGGGTGACCGAATTCCCCGCTTCGATCAGCAGCGTGGGTGCCTGCACAGCATGCCATTCGTCCCAGAAGTCGCGGGTCCCCCACTGGGCAGCGATCTCGATCCACCGCTCGACGCGGCCGTGGAGCCGCCAACCCGTCGCGGTGCGATCGAAGGCCTCGACGAAATACCGGCCGGCGACCGGACCGAACTCCTCGATGACCGCGTCAGCGGTCTCGAATTCCACTGGCAGCGCATGCAGCCACGGCTCCCAGGCCCCGGTGGTCCGGCCGCGAAAGTCCGGCGCCATATCTTCGATGACGAGTGCCGACACCAGGTCGGGCCGTTCCGCCGCCAGGCACCAGGCATGCAGACCGCCCATCGAATGGCCGATCACCGCCACGGGTGCGCCGAACGGTGCCAGCGCGTCGGCCAGGTCGGCGACGAAGCGCTCGGTGCTGATCACGTGTGGATCGGTGACGTATCGGCCCCGGTGCCACGGCGCGTCATAGGTGTAGACCGCGCCGAGCCGGGTCAACCAGGACAGCTGCCGCGACCACGTGCTGCCGCGGCCCATCAACCCGTGCGTCAGCACCATCGGATTACCCTGCCCACCGCGGTGGGTGAGCATGTCGATGTTCATGTACGTCATCTTGCGTGCCTAGCCGAGGCCGATGTGAGGCGCGGTAGCCTAACGCCATGTCCGTGGTGAAGATCAACGCAATTGCGGTACCCGCCGGCGCCGGGCCAGAGCTGGAGAAGCGGTTCGCTCACCGTGCCCATGCTGTCGACAACCAGCCCGGTTTTCTCGGATTTCAACTCCTGCGCCCGGTCAAGGGCGAGGACCGCTACTTCGTGGTGACCCAATGGGAGTCCGAGGAGGCGTTCCAGGCCTGGGCGTCGGGCCCGGCCGTGGAAGCACATAAGGGTGAGCAGAAAAATCCCGTCGCTACCGGGGCATCACTGCTGGAGTTCGAGGTTGTGTTGGACGTTGCCGGGTCAAGCGCAGACGCCTAACCACACGAGCGCGGGCCGCAGGCCACGTCGCGCGGCGGCGTTGCTTTGTAGCGCCGCCCTCGTCGCCACCCTTGTCAACGGCTGCGGTACCGACGCCACACCGTCGGCCAATGCCGGCGATGTGGGCGGTGTCCAGATCAGCACCAACACCCCGCCCGGTGTCCGTGCCCGGCAGGTGATGGACATGCTCAACTCCGACTGGCCCATCGGCCCTGTCGGGATCGGGACCCTGGCCACGCCCGATATCGTCGATCCGGTCGAGACGACCATGGACGGAATGTGGTACGACCGGCCCTATTCCGTGGCCGGTGTCGAAATCGGTGCTGGTGCAGCCACATTGCATATCGTGTCGTCCTACGGCGCCCGTCAGGACATCGAATTGCACACTGATGACTCCAGCCTGCTGGTGGACAGGTTCAAGGTCACCACCCAGACCCCGGAGATCAAATCCTGGGCTGATGTGGATGCCGTGTTGTCGAAAACCGGTGCCCGCTATGCCTATCGGGTGTCGCGGGTCAACGATGGCCAATGTACGCAATTCGCGGGCACCAACACCGCGGAGTCGCTACCGCTGGCGTCCATCTTCAAGACCTATGTGCTCTACGCCGTCGCCGAGGAAATCACCGCGGGCCGCCTGTCCTGGGATGACCAACTGACCATCACCGCCGACGGCAAGGCCGTCGGTTCGTCCGGTTTCGACAAGCTTCCGCCCGGCACCCACATCTCGGTGCGCACCGCGGCCCAGAAGATGATCTCCAACAGCGACAACATGGCAACCGACATGCTGATCGAACGGGTTGGCAAACCCGCTGTGGAACGCGCACTCGCCGATGCGGGCCATCACGATCCCGCCAGCATGACCCCCTTCCCGACGATGCACGAGCTGTTCTCCATCGGTTGGGGCATCCCGGATCTGCGAGACAAGTGGCAGTACGCCGACCCAGCGGGTCGCGCCGAGCTGCTCAAGGACGCCAGTTCCCGTCCCTACGTACCGGATCCGTTGCACACTCGCTCACCTGGCAGCGCCTACGGTGCCGAGTGGTACGGCAGCGCCGAGGACATCTGCCGGGTGCACGCCGCCCTGCAGAAGATCGCGGTGGGACCCGCCGCTCCGGTGCGCGACATCATGACCGCGATCCCCGGTATCGACCTCGACCGTAAGCAGTGGCCCTATATCGGCGCCAAAGCCGGCAACCTGCCCGGCGATCTGACGTTCAGTTGGTACGCGGAGGACCGGACCGGACAGGCCTGGGTCCTGAGTCTGCAGATGAACTGGCCGCGCTTTCACGGTTCCGGCACCGCGGCCTGGCTGATGACGATCATCAAGCAGATGTTCGCGCTGATCCCGATCGCACCGGACCCGGTCCGCTAGCTGCGTAGCGTCCAGGCATGCCCGCGGAAGTGCAGGACGGTACGGCTGACCGGCGCAATATCGATGCGCCAGAACGACTTTGGTGGTGCGTCGAGCGCGACCAGAACGGCCGCTCGGATGACGGCGGGGTGCGTGACGGCGACCAGCCGTGAGCGGTTGGCCGTCAGGGTGCCCATCCAGTCCCTGACTCTGGCGACGACGTCGACAATCGACTCACCGCCGTGCGGTGCCCGCTTGACATCGGTGAGCCAGACGGCGAGGTCATCGGGTTTGACGCCACCGAGGACGTCACCGCGCCATCGGCCGCAGTCCAAATCGGCGAGTCGCTGATCGACCCGTGCCGACAACCCGAGGAGTTCGGCGGTCTGCCTGGTGCGTTTCTCCGGCCCGCATACCGCACTGTCGACGGGTCCGAGATCGATCGCGGTGTCGGCCTGCCGATGCCCGATGGCGTTCAAAGGCTCGTCGGTGGGAAATCGCCCGGCTGCCATCGCATCCGTCATTGCATGGGATACGAAGGTCAGCCGGACGACCTCACTCACACTGAAACGGTCTCCTGCCGCTTGCCATCCACGACCCGCGACACCAGGGCGGCAAAAACCAGTCCGATGGTCGCAAAGAGGATCACCTGGGTACCGAGCGAGTACAGGCGGAACTCGTAGAGATCGACGGCCGAGAATCCCGGGAAGACAATCACTCCCGCGTCATTGACCATGGGGCCCGGCGTTTCGTTGATCGTCGGCAGGATCGCCATGACCACGAAGACCGCGACCAGGTAGCCCGCGCCGCCGACCAACGTCGCGTTCCACGCCCCAAGCCTCGGCGTCAGCTGCCGCCCCGCGTACACCGCGGCGACCATCAAAATCACCGAAAGACCCACCATCAGCAGGTAGAGCATGGTGCGCTGGGCGATGGTCTCGTCGAGGCTGGTGGCCGGCGGACTGGGCGGATACTTCAGCGCAGGCACGATCCACAGCGAGACCAGCATTGCGCCGGCCACGACCACTGACAGTGCGCGAGCGGAGATATTGCCCACGCGGCCGTATGCCACGCAGAACACCACGGCGAACAGCGCGCCCATCGCGACGCTGAACGCCAGGACACCGAAGCCCATCCCGATGGTCGACTGGATACCGCGGGTGAAGAGCTCACCACCCGCATCACCGTGACTGTGGCCGCCGGTGGCTGTGGCTGTTTCCATGGCTTCGTGCGCGGACGCTGTGCCGTCTTCGAAGTCGATCGCCCGTCCGATGATGGGCTCCAGGAAGACCTTGGCGAACAGGAACGAGAGCACACCTGCGAGGGCGCCGGCCAGGAGGCCGCGCCCGATAATCTGCTTTTCCATTGTGTTTGGCGTATCCCTGCGTCAGTGGCAGGGGAAGCCGAGGAGGTGGCGTGCGTCGTGCACGAATTCGTGGATGTACATGTTGTCACCGAAGACCGAAGTGGCCCCCTGGTCGACGCCGACGAAGTACAGCACCATCAGCGCCAGCACGGCGGTCAACGACAGCCAGACCGCGGCCTTGGTAGCCGACAGGTCGACCGCAGTCGCCCTGCCCCGGTGCGTTTCAGAAGAAGTCATATCCAGTTTCCTTTCGGGAGTACGCGTCCCGTATCCAGGTGCTGAGCGTCGGGTCTGACTTTGACAGTGGCGCGACCGTTCTGGATTCCCACCAGATTCCTTCGCTCAACGATTACACCAGGATCCTACGACGTTGGCGACGGTTAGCGCGCCATACCTCGACTGACGACCAGGTATTTGGGCCGATACGCAAACGGGCGGTTACCCCCGGTGAGGGTAACCGCCCGTTTTTCGACTGACGTGTTATTCCGAAGCAGCCGCTCCGGTGCCGGTGGTGACGGCCTTGGCGAGATCGGGTTCTTCGACCTTCTCTGCCTTGGGCACGCCAACGAACGTGAACACCGCGTCCTCGCCGGCACCCTCGCCGTCCCAGTTCTCGACGTCGACGAGGACATTCTGACCCGGTCCGACCTCGTCGAAGAGGATCTTCTCGCTCAACGCATCCTCGATCTCGCGCTGGATGGTGCGCCGCAGCGGGCGCGCTCCCAGCACCGGGTCGAATCCGCGCTTGGCCAACAGCGACTTCGCCTGGTCGGACAGCTCCATGGTCATGTCCTTGGCCCTGAGCTGGTTCCCGACGCGGCCGATCATCAACTCCACCATCTGAACGATCTCTTCCTTGGTCAGCTGGTGGAAGACGATGATGTCGTCGATACGGTTGAGGAACTCCGGGCGGAAGTGTTTCTTGAGCTCGTCGTTGACCTTGAGCTTCATCCGCTCGTAGTTGTTCTCGCCGCCACCCTGAGTGAAGCCGAGGCCAACCGCCTTGGAGATATCCGAGGTACCGAGGTTCGAGGTGAAGATCAGCACGGTGTTCTTGAAGTCGACCGTGCGACCCTGACCGTCGGTGAGCCTGCCGTCTTCCAGCACCTGTAGCAGCGTGTTGTAGATCTCCTGGTGGGCCTTCTCGATCTCGTCGAACAGCACCACCGAGAACGGCTTACGCCGCACCTTCTCGGTCAGCTGGCCGCCCTCTTCGTAGCCGACGTAGCCCGGAGGGGCACCGAACAGCCGCGATGCGGTGAAGCGGTCGTGGAACTCGCCCATGTCGATCTGGATGAGCGCGTCATCGTCGCCGAACAGGAAGTTGGCCAGCGCCTTGGACAGCTCGGTCTTACCGACACCGGACGGACCGGCGAAGATGAACGAACCGGAGGGTCGCTTGGGATCCTTCAGGCCGGCCCGGGTACGCCGGATCGCCTTCGAGACTGCCTTGACGGCATCCTCCTGGCCGATGATCCGCTTGTGCAGCTCATCTTCCATCCGCAGCAGCCGAGTGGTTTCTTCCTCGGTCAGCTTGAACACCGGGATACCGGTCCAGTTGCCGAGCACCTCGGCGATCTGCTCGTCGTCGACTTCGGCGACAACATCCAGATCACCTGAGCGCCACTGCTTTTCCCGCTCGGCGCGCTGAGCGACCAGGGTCTTCTCGCGGTCGCGCAGATTGGCAGCCTTCTCGAAGTCCTGGGCGTCTATCGCCGACTCTTTCTCCCGGCGCGCGTCGGCGATCTTCTCGTCGAACTCGCGCAGGTCTGGCGGAGCGGTCATCCGGCGGATACGCATCCGGGCACCGGCCTCGTCGATCAGGTCGATGGCCTTATCCGGCAAGAACCGATCGTTGATATAGCGATCGGCCAGTGTCGCCGCAGCGACGATGGCGCCGTCGGTGATCGAGACGCGGTGATGCGCCTCGTAGCGGTCGCGCAGACCCTTGAGGATCTCCACGGTGTGCTCGACGGTCGGCTCGCCGACCTGGACCGGCTGGAAGCGGCGTTCCAGCGCGGCGTCCTTCTCGATGTACTTGCGGTACTCGTCGAGGGTGGTCGCACCGATGGTCTGCAGTTCGCCACGGGCCAGCTTGGGCTTGAGGATGCTGGCGGCGTCGATCGCGCCTTCGGCAGCACCTGCGCCGACGAGCGTGTGCAGCTCGTCGATGAACAGGATGATGTCGCCGCGGGTGTTGATCTCCTTGAGCACCTTCTTGAGGCGCTCCTCGAAGTCACCGCGATAGCGGCTGCCTGCCACCAGCGAACCGAGATCAAGGGTGTAGAGCTGCTTGTCCTTGAGTGTCTCGGGCACATCGCCGTGCACGATGGCCTGCGCGAGGCCCTCGACGACAGCGGTCTTGCCGACACCGGGCTCACCGATCAGCACCGGGTTGTTCTTGGTGCGGCGGCTCAGCACCTGCATGACCCGCTCGATTTCCTTCTCGCGGCCGATGACGGGATCGAGCTTGCCTTCCATAGCGGCGGCGGTCAGGTTGCGCCCGAACTGGTCGAGGACCAGTGATGTGGAGGGGTTACCCGCCTCACCACCGCGGCCACCCGTGCCGGCTTCGGCGGTCTCCTTGCCCTGGTATCCGCTCAGGAGCTGGATGACCTGCTGACGCACGCGCGTCAGTTCGGCACCCAACTTGACCAGCACCTGGGCGGCGACGCCCTCGCCCTCACGAATCAGGCCGAGCAGAATGTGCTCGGTGCCGATGTAGTTGTGGCCGAGTTGCAGAGCTTCGCGCAGCGACAGCTCGAGCACCTTCTTGGCGCGGGGCGTGAAGGGGATATGACCGGACGGAGCCTGCTGGCCCTGGCCGATGATCTCCTCGACCTGGCTGCGGACACCTTCCAGTGAGATACCCAACGACTCTAGGGACTTGGCGGCTACGCCTTCCCCTTCGTGGATGAGGCCCAGCAGGATGTGCTCGGTCCCGATGTAGTTGTGGTTGAGCATCCTGGCCTCTTCTTGAGCCAGGACGACGACCCTGCGGGCACGGTCGGTAAATCTCTCGAACATCCGTGGTTACCTGCTCTCATATACATGGCGCGTATAGCGCGGGCTCCCGCACACGAGAAGTGCACAGCACCTGCCGCCCACTCTAATGTGCGTTCGCCCGGGGTGTCCCACCTCGGGTCCCCAAGCCGACGGGAAAGTCCGAGTAGACGCAACAGAGCAACGCCTGGAAAAGCGGATTCGTTTCCCGCTTGGAGCGTTGGCTGGTTCGCCGCTAGCGAAAAGTGCCGATAACCACGGGCCTCAAAGAGAGCCGCAAGAAGAAGTTACGAGGCGGCGTGGAACGCGTCGATGACGTCGGCGGGGATCCGACCGCGCGTGGACACATTATGTCCATTACGACGGGCCCAATCGCGGATTGCGGCGCTCTGTTCGCGGTCGATTGCCGCTCTGCCACGACCCGAACCGGGTGCGCGGCCACGACGACGACCCCCGACGCGGCGGCCTGATTCGATCCACTGCTTGAGATCAGCGCGAAGCTTTCCTGCATTCTTGTTGGAAAGGTCAATCTCGTAGGTGACACCGTCGAGGCCAAATTCCACTGTTTCGTCAGCGGCACCCTCACCGTCGAAATCATCGACCAACGTGACGGTAACTTTCTTAGCCATTAGCTCACTTATCCTTCTTCTATGCGCACGCTGTGGGTAATCATCTGTCGGATGACCAACCCCCCACTATCTAATGTGCCATATGAATCATCATTGCTCAACAACGCGAGCAATCGGGCAGTTCAGTTGACGTGTCGCCGCACAATCGGGAACAAAACGGTCTCCCTAATTGACAAGCCCGTCAAACTCATCAACAAGCGGTCGATACCCATTCCGGTCCCGGTCGTCGGAGGCATCGCATACTCCATCGCCGCGAGGAAATCCTCGTCCAACTGCATGGCCTCGTCATCACCCGCCGCGGCAGCTCTGGCCTGCGCCGCGAACCTCTCGCGCTGAATAACCGGGTCGATCAACTCGGAGTATCCGGTGGCGAGTTCAAAGCCTCGCACATACAGATCCCATTTCTCGGTGACACCTTCGATGCTGCGATGCTGGCGTGTCAAAGGTGTTGTCTCGACGGGAAAATCTTTGACGAATGTCGGCGCCCACAGGGTGTCACCGACGGTGTGCTCCCACAGCTCCTCGATGAGCTTGCCGTGCCCGTATCCGCGGTCTCTGGCGATCTCAAGATCGAGGCGATCGGCAATAGTCCACAAGTACTCGGCCGATGTTTCCGGGGTGATCTCTTCCCCGAGCGCTTCCGACAAAGACGGATACATTTGTATCGACGGCCATTCGCCGTCCAGATCATAGAGCTCGCCATCCGGCAGTGGCACCTGACGGGTACCGATCGCCTCATCTGCGACTTCCTGAATTACTTGACGGGTGACATCTGCCGAATCGTCATAGGTGCCGTATGCCTGGTAAGTCTCAAGCATCGAGAATTCCGGCGAATGGGTAGAATCCGCACCTTCGTTTCGGAAGTTGCGATTCAGTTCGAAAACCTTGTCCAATCCGCCGACCACACAGCGCTTCAGAAAAAGCTCCGGCGCGATTCGCAGATACAGGTCGGCGTCGAGTGCGTTGGAGTGCGTGACAAACGGGCGCGCCGCCGCGCCACCGGCCTGAACCTGAAGCATCGGCGTCTCGACCTCGAGGAATCCACGCCGTTCCAGTGCCGACCGCACCGCTCGGACAACCGCGATCCGCTGGCGCGCGACAGTCCTGGCCTCAGGCCGCACGATCAGATCGACATAACGCTGGCGCACGCGAGATTCCTCGTTCATCTCTTTGTGTGCCACCGGCAGCGGCCGCAACGCCTTCGATGCCATGTGCCAGGAATCGGCGAGTACGGACAATTCGCCGCGGCGCGAGCTGATCACCTCGCCGTGCACGAAGACGATATCTCCGAGGTCGGTATCGGCTTTCCAGGCGTCCAGGGACTCCTGACCCACACCGGCGAGGCTGATCATCGCCTGCAGTTGGGTGCCGTCACCGTCTTGGAGCGTCGCGAAACACAGCTTGCCCGAGTTGCGCGCGAAGACCACCCGGCCGGCCACCCCGACGACATCACCTGTGGTGGTGTCGGCGGCCAGGTCCGGGTAGGCGGCGCGGATCTCTGCCAGGGTGTGTGTCCGGTGCACTTCCACCGGATAAGGTTCGCGGCCTTCGGCCAGCAGCCGTTCACGCTTGGCTTGCCTAATCCGGAACTGCTCGGGCAGGTCGGCTTCAGAAGACGACTTGGCGGCATCCTCGTTTGTCGAATTCGAAGTATCCGCAGAGCTCACGACGAGCCAGCTTAATGGACTGTTGGCGCTTAAATTGAACGCGTGACGGCGACCATCAGTGCCGCAGCCCTTGCGGCGCTGGCAGACGAACCCATCGATTGGCGTTTCAAAGGGCTGCCGGCAGGGTGGAGCGGCCAGACGCCGGCGCAGATTTGTGCGGCGAAACCTCAGCTGTTCGAGGCGGGACCGCTCGGCCCGGTGTGTGTGCTGGGCGCCGATGCGTTGACCCACAACCTGGCCACCATGGCGCGGTGGTGCGCCGAGCGCGGCGTGCAGCTGGCCCCGCATGGCAAAACCCACATGTCACCGCAGCTGTGTGCGCGGCAGCTCGATGCGGGGGCGTACGCCATCACTGCCGCGACCATCAGTCAGGTGCGCACGTTCCGCGCTTTCGGGATCAGTGCGTTGATCCTGGCCAACGAGCTCGTGGATTCAGCCGGGTTGCATTGGCTGGCAGCAGAATTGGATAGTGATCCAGATTTCGATCTGGTCTGCTGGGTTGACTCCGTTCGCGGCGTGGAGATCATGGGCGCCGAACTGGCTGCCGCGGGCGCGCACCGCCCGGTCGATGTCTGCGTCGAGGTCGGCGCGTTCGGCACCCGCACGGGCTGCCGCACCGACGGCGATATCGACGCCGTCGCTGCTGCGGTGGTGTCCTGTCCCCAGCTGCGGTTGGTCGGGGTTGCCGGCTATGAAGCAGCGCTGGGCCACGACGTCGATATTGCGGCACGCGACGTGGTGCACGATTACCTCGGGCGGTTGCGGTCGACGGTGCTGCGGTTGGCGGGGGCCTTCGAGTCCGATGTGGTGCTGGTCACCGCGGGCGGCAGCACCCATTTCGACCTGGTCACCGACGTGTTGGGGACCGGATGGCCCGACGGGCTGGCGGTCTGCACTGTGTTGCGAAGCGGCGCGTACCTCACCCATGACGACGGTCTCTACCGGCGGACCTCACCACTGACCCGGGTCGGGGTGTCAACGCAGGCGCTGCGTCCTGCGCTGAGCGTGTGGGCTCAGGTGTGCTCGCGGCCAGAACCCGATCTGGCCCTGCTCACCCTGGGCCGCCGCGACGTGTCCTTCGATCAGGATCTGCCGGTGCCGCGGACGCTGCCGGACAGCGCGGTGACCAAACTCAACGACCAGCATGCGTTTCTGCGGTTGGGCCACGGTGACACCGAGCGTGTCGATGTCGGAACCTGGCTGGAATTCGGCATATCGCATCCCTGCACTGTCTTCGACAAGTGGGCGCTGATCCCGGTTCTCGACGCCGACGACAGGGTGGTCGAGCTGATCCGGACGTTCTTCTAAAGTGGACTAGCGGCCAGGTTTGATCTTGCCGCGCTGACTGTCGCGGTTACGTTCGAACACCAGCCGCAGCCCATCGAGGGTCAGATACCGGTCGTAGTGCGCTTGGGTCTGCAGATCGGGCAGCAGTAGCGGGGCGGTGTGGCCCGTCGCCACCACCGCGATATCGTCGCCGGCGAATCCGTCGATATCCTCGCGGATCCGCCGGATAATTCCGTCGACCAGCCCGGCAAACCCGAACACCGCACCGGCCTGCATGCACTCGACGGTGTTCTTGCCGATCACCGATCTGGGTCTGGTCAGTTCGACGCGACGCAGCGCCGCCGAACGCGCTGCCGCAGCGTCCGATGACACCTGGATGCCCGGTGCGATCGCCCCGCCGAGGAACTCCCCTTTGGCCGATACGACATCGACGCAGATCGATGATCCGAAGTCCACCACGATGGCCGCTGACCCGTACTTGTGGTATGCGGCAAGGCAATTCACAATACGGTCGGCGCCAACCTCTTTGGGGTTGTCGACCAGAAGCGGGATTCCGGTGCGGACGCCGGGCTCGATCAACACGTGCGGGACCGACGGCCAGTACTGGTCGAGCATCATTCTGACCTCGTGCAGCACCGACGGCACCGTGGACAGCCCAGCGGCTCCGGTCAGCTGTTCGGAATCGTCACCGATCAGACCGTCGATGGTCAGTGCCAGTTCATCGGCGGTCACTTCGGGCTCAGTACGAATGCGCCACTGCTGCACGACTTTTGCATGGTCACCGGAACCGGACATCAACCCGACGACGGTGTGGGTGTTTCTGACATCGATCGCGAGGAGCACTCAGTTCCCCCGTGGCATTTCGGGGTGCCCCGCGATACTGACGAAACCCTCGCCGAGCTCGACGGCCATATTGTCCAACAAGCGGGTGTTACCGAGGCGCGCCGCAACCAGCAGCCTTCCCCGTCCAGCCGACGGTGACGGCTCCAGCCCGAGCCCGCGGGCCTGCAGGTAATCGATCTCGAGGTCGGGGACCGCCTCGAGTACCGCCCGGGCTGCGCTGACGGCGGCGGCCGCGCCACCTGAGGCCGCGTACTTACCGGCCAGAAGTGCCGCGGACAACGAAATGGCCTGCTCCCGTTGCACGGGGTCGAGGTAGCGGTTGCGCGATGACATGGCCAGCCCGTCAGTTTCCCGTTTGATCGGCACCCCGACGATGCGGGTATCGACGTTGAGGTCAGCGACCATCTGCCGGATCAGCACCAGCTGCTGGTAGTCCTTCTCGCCGAAGAACGCGCTGTCCGGGCGCACGATCTGCAGAAGTTTCAGGACCACAGTCAGCATCCCCGCGAAATGCGTTGGCCGAGAGGCCCCTTCGAGCTCAGCGCCCAGCTGCCCCGGGTGCACGGACGTCCGCGGCCCGTCCGGGTACATCGCAGCCGCGGTCGGCGTGAACGCAATTTCGACATTCTCGGTGCGCAGCAGATCGAGGTCGGCCTCCAGGGTGCGCGGGTAGGCGTCGAGATCCTCATTGGGGCCGAACTGCAGCGGGTTGACGAAGATCGACACCACCACAACGGATCCGGGGATGCGCTTGGCCGCCTGCACCAGGGCAAGGTGTCCGGCGTGCAGGGCGCCCATCGTCGGGACCAGCATCACCCGCCGGCCCGTATGCCGCAGCGCCCTGCTGACATCGGCGACCGCACTCGGCGACGGGTAGACGTTGAGTTCGCCCGCCCGGAATTTCGGCGGGATGGTCCTCATCGGGTCAGCACCTCGAAAACCGCATCCGGTGCGTGCGCCCGCTGTGCGGTCCGCAGTGCCACCGCCCGATATGCCTCGGCAAGGTCGGGATCGAGGTCGCGCAGCGCGGCGAGGTGGCCCGCGACGGCGACGGCGTCACCACGGGCAACCGGACCGGTGAGTGCACCCTGGCCACGTTGGAGCGTGTTCTCCAGCGCTGCGCGGGCCAGTGGCGCGATCACACGTTCGGCGATGCCACCGGGGTTGTCCCCCACCAGTTCCTGGCCCAGTAGTTCCTGACCTGACAGAGCAGCGCGCAGCGCCTCCAGCGCATCGGCGATGATGGTGACGATGTGGTTGCTCGCATGGGCCAGCGCCGCGTGATAGAGCGTCCGGTCCTGCTCGAGCACCCCAACGGGCTCACCGCCGATCTCCAGGACCAACGATTGCGCTATGGCATAACCGATCTCGTCGGCCGCTGTGACGCCGAAACAGGTATCGCCAAGGCGAGCGATATCTTCGTCGCCGCCGGTGAAGGTCATGGCGGGATGAATCGCCAGCGGCACACAACCCATCTCGGCCAGCGGCGCGAGGACCGCGATGCCGTTGGCACCAGAGGTGTGGGCAACGATGGTCCCCGGCTTGACCGATGAGGTGGCTGCCAAGCCGGATATCAGCGACGCCAGTTCGGCGTCGGGAACGGCGAGTAGCAGCAGTTCGGAGTTGTCGGCGACCTCGTGGACCGGCAGAACCGGGGTGTCGGGCAAGCGGCGCGCGGCACGGCTCAAGGACTGATTCGAGACGGCGCTGCACGCGACGACGACGTGCTCGGCCCGTTCCAGCGCTGCGCCGAGCGCCGTCCCCACTCGGCCCGCCGAGATGATTCCCACCTTCAGCCGGGCTGGCCGGATTCCACCGGGATTTCCCACGCAGACGACCTCGCTGACGTCATTGATTCGTTCCGGTCCGCGCAGATCGGGTACCGGACAGTCGCCCAAACTTTATCTCAAGCGGCCGGAAACTCAGTCCTCGCGGCGCCGACGCCCGCCGCCCTGCGTCGCACCGGCCTGCAACCGGGCCAACAGCTCGGCGGCGGGGGTGCCGCCGGCCTTCGCTTCCTCTTCTTGAATGCCCTGAGCTTGACTGTCCCGAGCTTGGCGCACTTCCTCGGCGCTGCGGTGCCGGGGAGGTGGCGGCGTCTCGGCTCGGGGCGTGGCCGGGGTTTGTACCGGTGTGGGTGGCGGAGTCGTCGGCTGCGGTGCGGGTGCCAACCGGGGTGCGGGTCCACCTTCGCCCTGCGAGGAATGCCTGCCGCGACGTTCCGGCGGGGGCGGCGGACCCTGCTGACCGGAATGCCTGCCCCGTCGCTCGTCCTCAGTGGCGGGAACCGGGCTCGGCGCCTGAGCCGGCGGCACCTGAGCCGGCGGTGTCTGAGCCGGCGGTGTCGGGGCAGGCGGCATCGCGATGGGCTCGGATGTCACCGGGCCGGATGGCGCCGGTACCGCCCAGCTGGGAGGCGGCGGCGTGGGTTGGGGTTGAGGTGTCGGTTGGGGCTGAGGTGCGGGTCGGGGCTGTTGGCGGGCCGGTTCCGGTCGTGGGGGCGGCTGTTGCCGACGCGGCTGTGGCTGCGGCTGTGGCTGTGGCTGCACCGGTGTCTGTTGCGCACGCAGCCAGCCGCTGTCCTCAGAGGGGCGCCGATGCGATCCGCGATAGGCCGCCTCCAGCGCCGCCTCATCGGTCTGCGGGCCCTCCACAGGTCCGATCAACGGCTCTTCCGGCACGTCGATGATGGGACTCTCCGCGGTCCTGGTGCTGTCGGTGTCCCGCGTCGTATCCGGTGGCACCATCGTGATCCGGCTGCTCGCCACTCGATCAGGCCTCGAGCCTTCCGCGGTCCTGGTCCATTCGGCGTACGCCCGGTCGGACTCGATCGCCGGCCGGTGCGCCAGATCGGCGTCGAACAGTATTTCGAGATTCGTCCGCAGGGCCGACAGTTCGGCGCGGAGGGCAGCCACCTCGTCGGCGGCCTGCGCGCGCATTTCCGCCGTCAACTCTCGGCGTAAGTGGGTTTCCACCGACAGCTCGTACTCACGCCGCGCGGAGATCTCCCGGTCGAGCTGCAGGTCGTACACCAGCTTCAGATCCCGCACTTTGGCCTGATCCGCATCGCTCTGCCTGCGATAGATCACCGACACGAAGGCGCCGACTACAGCGGCCCACAACGCCAGGATGACGGCGAGCTTCAACAGCTCCACCCGGTTGGTGAATACCAGGGCGGAACTGGCCCCGATGGCCAGGACCAGCAACACCGTCAACAGCAGCCAACCCGGCCTGCGGCCGCCGCGCCGTGCCCGGGCGCCGCGGGACAGAACGGTCATGGGCTGACTGTACCTGTGCGAGGTCACTGCGCGTGTCGCCGTGCTCCGGCGATTCTGCTCGAGCTTCCCCAGGACAGGTCAACACCGTCAATCCGGCTCGCGGTCAGCACCTTCGGAATGATCCATCGGCGACTTGCAGCAATGCTGCAGCCATAGGGCGGCGGCAATGAGAGCGAAGGCAGATGCGGCCGCCACCACCGCCCCAGTCGTGTCTTCGCCTGCCACGCGCAGCGTTTCGCGCCTCGGCAGCAGATAAGCCAGTATTCCGAGCCACCAGCCGAGAACTCCCGCGCCGACCCACGCCGACGCACTGGCGATGACGACGCTGCGCGCCACGGCAATGGGATGCAGTCGCCCTGCGCCGGAACCGATCTGCCCGTTGCTGATCTTTGTCCTGACCTGAACTCCCCACACCGCTTCGGCGATCGCGACACCGGCCAGCGACAGGCCGGTCCACACGGTCAGTGGCGGGAACCACCGGTAGAGCAGCAGGACTGCCAGGAAGCTGAGCACACCGGCGCCGATCACCACCGCGACCAGATCACGTTTCCTGGTCGGGCCCATCAGCGGTCAGGCTCCAGCGCGGGGTTCAACACCACTGCGGTCAGCCGGACGCTGTCGCGGTCACCGGCATCCAGGTCGTCGAGCAGTCGCACCACCGGCCGCATCTCCCCAGCGACAGTGATCTCGGCATCCGGGTCCACATCCAGCCACGGGATCAGCACGAAGGCCCGCAGATGCGCCAGTGGATGCGGCAGCGTGAGGCCATCGGTGCGCGAATAGATCTCGTCGCCACCCTGATGGCAGGTGACCAGGTCGACGTCCAGAGTGCGCGGGCCCCACTTCTGCCCGCGCACACGCTCCGCTGCCAGCTCAAGGTCCTGCGCGAAGGCCAACCAGCCCGGCCCATCCAGCGCGGGGTCGTCGGCGATCACGATCGCATTGAGGAACGACCCCTGATCCACCCCACCCCACGGCTCGGTCTCGTAAACCGGTGACACCGCACGCAGTCGCTCCCCCAGCGCGTCGAGCACCGATTGCAGCCGGGCCACCCGGTCACCGAGATTCGACCCGATGGACAGCACCACCCGGCTCATAGCGCACCGCCTGCTGGCAGGACCGAGCCGCGACTGCCGCGCCGCGATCGTCGCGCCACCACCGCGACATCGGCGAACGTCAGCGGGATGGGGGCCTGCGGTTTGTGCACCACCACCTCGACGGCGTGCACCCGTTCGTCGGCCATCACATCCTCGGCGATCTCCGCGGCGACCGTCTCGATCAAATTCCTGGCCGGTCCGCCGACGATATCGGCAGCGCGCGCGGCCAGCACGCCGTAATCGTAGGTATCGGCGAGGTCGTCGCTGGCCGCCGCGGCGGCGAGGTCGATCCACACGGTGATGTCGATGACGAAATCCTGCCCGTCGCGGCGCTCATGGTCGAATACTCCGTGATTCCCTCGAACAGCCAAGCCGCGCAGTTCAATTCGATCAGCCATCGGTTCCTTCCGTCCAGGCCCGGACCACTGCCAGTGCGTCCACCGTGGCGCGCACATCGTGCACGCGTACCCCCCAGGCGCCATGGACGGCAGCCAGGGCCGAGATGACAGCCGTTGCTGTTTCGCGACCATCCGGCGGACGAACGGATCCGTCGTGACCGGCCAGCAGCGCACCGAGAAATCGTTTGCGCGATGCCCCGATGAGCACCGGGATACCGGTGCCGATCAGTTCGGGCAGCGCCTGCAGAAGCGCCCAATTGTGTTGCGCTGTCTTGGCAAAACCCAGCCCGGGGTCGATCACCAGATTCGCCGCGTCCACCCCTGCGGCCACTGCGGCATCGACGGCGGCGAGCAGATCGGTCCGCACCTGCGCCACCACGTCGCCGTAAGCGGGCACCTGATGGGAAACATCACCGGTGAGCGAACGCCAGTGCATCAGCACCCAGGGCACCCCCGCCTCGGCGAGCACCCCGGCCATCGCCGGGTCGGCGCGACCGCCGGACACATCGTTGACGATCTTTGCGCCACTGTCGAGGGCCGCTTTGGCCACCGCCGCGTGCATGGTGTCGATACTGACCGTAATGCCCTGCGCGGCAAGACCTTCGACCACAGGAATGACGCGCGCCAGCTCGACCGGCGCATCTACCCGGACCGCACCGGGCCGCGTCGACTCCCCGCCGACATCGATGATGGCGGCACCCTCGGCGACCAGCCGCAACCCGTGTTCCACAGCACGGTCAGTGTCGAGGTACCGGCCACCGTCGGAGAAAGAGTCGTCGGTGACGTTGACGACACCCATCACCTGCACGCTGGGCCTCTTTTTTTGCGTCATTTACGCAATATGAGATCCAGCGCCTCAGACCGGGATGCGTTATCGGTCTTGAACTGGCCGCGCACCGCCGACGTGGTGGTGCTGGCCCCCGGTTTGCGGATCCCCCGCATCGCCATACAGAGATGCTCGGCCTCCATGACGACGATGACGCCACGCGGGTCCAGCTTGCGCATCAGCGCGTCGGCGACCTGACCGGTCAGCCGCTCCTGCACCTGCGGACGCTTGGCGTAGAGGTCGACCACCCTCGCCAGCTTCGACAGCCCGGTGACCCGGCCCTCCACACCCGGGATGTAGCCGACGTGGGCCACCCCGTGAAAGGCCACCAGATGGTGCTCGCAGGTCGAGTACATCGGAATGTCCTTGACCAGGACGAGTTCATTGTGGTTCTCGTCGAAGGTGGTGTTCAGTACGTCATCGGGATTGGTGTACAGGCCCGCAAACATCTCCTGATAGGCCCTGGCCACCCGCGCCGGGGTATCCACCAGCCCTTGACGATCGGGGTCCTCACCGACTGCATAGAGCAGCTCGCGAACAGCGGCCTCAGCTCGTTGCTGGTCGAACACCATCGATCCGTTCACCGTCACCGTGCGGGAATTGGGCTGCGTCATCGGAGCCTCCGTTCGTCATCAACCGTGCGTCGGCGGGTTGGGCCGACGTGCATCATCGCCTGGCCGTTCACCTGGCGCCGCACCGGCGTCGGGTTGGCCTTGTGGCGGATACGGCTGATACGGGTACGGCTGACCCGGATAGTTCTGCGGAGGCGGCCACCCTCCCGACGGCGGACCGGCGGGCGGCGGCGGATACCAATAGCCCTGCGGGGGCGGTCCCGCCGGGGGTTGCGGCTGGCCAGGGGCCTGGGGTGCTGGCGGCCAACCCGGCGCATGCCAACCTGCCGGGGCGCCGTAGTCCGGCGTGCCGTGCGGTGCGCCATTGGCTCCATTGGCTCCATTGGCTCCGTTGGCGCCGTTGGTCCCGTTGGAGCCATTGGCCCCATTCGAACCGTTGGCATTCGCTTTCCTGGTGGCCTCGGCGATGGCGGTTTTGAAGGCAGGTTCCGGCACAGGCTGCGGCCATTCCTCGCCTCGCTCGATCGCCAGCTCACCCGGGGTCTTGATGGGTGGCTTGTCCGAGGGGATGCGTCCACCGAAGTCGTCGAACACCGGCAGGCGCTTGCGCTTCTTCACATCAGCGAAAATGGCGTTCAGCTCGGCGCGGTGCAGGGTTTCCTTTTCGAGCAGCTCGCCGGCGAGCACGTCGAGCACATCGCGGTACTCGGTCAGGATGTCCCACGCCTCGGTGTGTGCCGCCTCGATGAGCTTGCGGACCTCTTCGTCGATCTCGCGGGCGACCTCGTGGCTGTAGTCGGACTGGGTGCCCATGGATCGCCCCAGGAACGGGTCACCGTGCTCAGTGCCGTACTTCACGGCGCCGAGCTTGGTGCTCATGCCGTACTCGGTGACCATCGCGCGGGCGATCTTGGTGGCCTGCTCGATATCGGAGGAGGCACCGGTAGTCGGCTCGCGGAACACCAACTCTTCGGCGGCGCGACCACCCATCGCGAACACCAGCCTGGCGATCATCTCCGAGCGGGTCATCAGACCCTTGTCGTCCTCGGGGACGGCGACAGCATGTCCGCCGGTGCGCCCGCGGGCCAGGATGGTGACCTTGTAGATGGGCTCGATGTCGGGCATCGCCCAGGCGGCCAGGGTGTGGCCACCTTCGTGGTAAGCGGTGATCTTCTTCTCGTGCTCGCTGATCAGCCTGCTTTTGCGGCGCGGTCCACCGACTACCCGGTCGACGGCCTCTTCCATGGCGAGCGCGGTGATGATGGTGCCGTTCTCGCGGGCCGTCAGCAGCGCGGCCTCGTTGATCACGTTGGCCAGGTCGGCACCGGACATCCCGACGGTCCGCTTGGCCAGCCCGTCGAGGTCGGCGTCGGGAGCCATCGGCTTACCCGCCGAATGCACCCGAAGCACGGCCTTGCGACCGGCCAGATCGGGGCTCGACACCGGGATCTGACGATCGAAGCGGCCGGGCCGCAGCAGGGCCGGGTCCAGGATGTCGGGCCGGTTGGTGGCGGCGATCAGGATCACGCCTGCGCGCTCACCGAAACCGTCCATCTCGACCAGCAGCTGGTTCAGCGTCTGCTCGCGCTCGTCGTGACCGCCGCCCATGCCCGCGCCGCGCTGGCGACCGACAGCGTCGATCTCATCGACGAAGATGATGCAGGGGCTGTTCTGCTTGGCCTGCTCGAACATGTCGCGCACGCGGGAGGCGCCGACGCCGACGAACATCTCGACAAAATCTGAACCGGAGATGGTGAAGAACGGCACCCCAGCCTCGCCTGCGACGGCCCGCGCAAGCAAGGTCTTGCCGGTGCCGGGCGGGCCGTAGAGCAGCACACCCTTGGGGATCTTGGCACCGAGCGCCTGGTACCGCGACGGGTTCTGCAGGAAGTCCTTGATCTCGTAAAGCTCCTCGACCGCCTCGTCGACACCTGCCACGTCGGCGAACGTCGTCTTGGGCATGTCCTTGCCCAGCATTTTGGCCTTCGACTTGCCCATGCCGAAGCCCATCCGCCCGCCGGACTGCATGCGCGAGAACATCACGAAAAGACCGACCAGCAACAGCAGAGGCAGCAGGTAGATCAGCAGCGAACCGAGCACACTGCCCTGGTTGACGACGGTGTTGGTCTGGACGCCCTTGGCGGTCAGAGAGTCGAACAGTTCGACGCCGTAGCCGGTGGGGTATTTGGTCAGGACCTTGGTCGAGTCGGCGGTGTCGCCGTTGCCGTTCTTGAGCTCCAGACGCAGCTGCTGCTCGCGGTCGTCGATCTGGGCGCTCTTGACGTTTTCGCTGTTGATCTGGGCTATTGCCACCGATGTGTCGACGGGTTTATATCCCCGGGTGTCATCGCTGAAATAGAAGAAGGACCACCCGAGCAGCAGGACGACAGCGATCGCTGTCAGCGTGCGAATCACGTTTTTTCGGTTCATCAAGCATCGACCGTGTCCGGCCAAGTCCTTTCGAGCGCGCGTGGAGTACTTCAGGCTACCGCTACGCCAACGTCCAGCGGTTCCCGCGCCCGCGCCGGGCTTCTTCCTGGTCGCTCCCGGGGAGCTACGTTCCTGTGCTTTGGTGACAACTTTGGAGACAACTTTGGAGACAACTTTGGAGACAACTTTGGAGACAACGTGGAGAGAAGGTGCCGATGCCAACCGAACGGATCGTGGATGTCAACGGAGTTCGGTTACGGGTCACCGAGGCCGGTACGCCGGGAGATCCCGTCATCATCCTCGCCCACGGGTTTCCCGAGCTGGCCTACTCGTGGCGCCACCAGATCCCCGTACTGGCGGCCGCCGGCTACCACGTGTTGGCGCCCGATCAGCGCGGCTACGGCGGGTCATCGCGTCCGGACGCGGTCGAGGCCTATGACATCCATGCGCTGACCGGTGACCTCGTCGCCCTGCTCGACGATATCGACGTCGCCGAGGCGGTGTTCATCGGCCACGACTGGGGCGCCATGGTGGTCTGGCATACCGCCCTATTGCATCCCGAACGTGTCGCCGCGGTCGCAGGGCTGAGTGTGCCGCCGGTGCCACGGGCCCGTAGCCTGCCAACGCAGAAGTGGCGGACGAAGTTCGGCGAGGACTTCTACATGCTGCAGTTCCAGGAATACGGGCCCGCAGATACCGCCATGGCGACCGACCCGGCGGCCACCATGCGCGGGATGTTCGCAGGCAGTCCCGACGCGCCGCTGCCCGACTGGCTCACCGACGCCGAATTCGATTACTACGTCACCGAATTCACCCGCACCGGGTTCACCGGTGGCTTGAACTGGTACCGCAATTACGATCGAAACTGGGCCACGACGCTGCAGTTGGCTCAGGCGACCATCACCGTGCCAGCGCTGTTCGTCGGCGGGACCGCCGACCCCTTCCTGTCCACCATGCGCCCTGAGCGGGCGCGCGAGGTCGCCGTCGGGCCCTATCGCCAGGAGCTCATCGAGGGTGCGGGTCACTGGGTGCAACAGGACAGCGCCGACGAGGTCAACCGGATCCTGCTGGAGTTCCTGGCCGGGCTGTAGCGAGCGTAACGGGGTGGCGGAGATCAGGCTCCTGCATCGCCAGGGGGTTACATTCGGTGCTCGGGAAGATTCATGTCCGCCGCTATGGTGTCGACATGCCCAACGTCGGGAAAACCACACTGCTGCGCCGTATCTCCCTTGTCCTCCTCGCCGGTCTGACGGTGCTGGCACTGTCAGCCTGCGATGCCAGCCCGTCAGCATCGCCGCCCGGTGAAAATCCTCGGCAGGTCACCGTGGTCGGCGACGGTCAGGTCGAAGGCACACCGGACACGTTGACGGCGAATTCGGCGATCACCTTCGTCGCCGCCGATGTCACCACCGCGATGAACCAGACCAACGAACGCCAACAGGCCGTCATCGACGCGTTGGTCGCCGCAGGGATCGACAAGAAGGACATCAGCACCACCGGCGTGAGCTTGCAACCGCAGTACAGCGGCGACACCACGTCCACCATCGTCGGTTATCAGGCCAGCAACACCATCGATGTGAAAATCCGCGACCTCGGTTCGGCGTCACGGGTCCTGGCCCTGATCGTCAGCACCGGCGGTGACGCCACGCGGATCAACTCGGTGAACTACTCCATCAACGATGATTCTCAGCTGGTCAAGGATGCCCGCACCAGGGCCTTCAACGACGCCAAGGACCGCGCCGATCAGTACGCCGAGCTATCCGGGCTCAAACTCGGCAAGGTGATGTCCATATCGGAGGTGGCCGGCGGCGGCCCCACCCCGCCGGTTCCGATGCCGCGGATGTCGGCGACCTCCGAGGTACCGCTATCACCCGGTCAGCAGACGGTCAGTTTCTCGGTGACGGTGATCTGGGAGCTCGTCTAGGCGGCCGGTCAGCCGGCGGCGTCGGGTGACGTCCACTCCTGCCAACCCGGCTCCAACACGGTCAGGGTCGGCTCACCCGGCGGGAGCGTGAAGGTGTCGGTCAGTCGGACATCCTCGGTCCCGAGGTTCGCCGCGCTCATCGGCGTGTGCGCCGGCATGTAGTAACACGTCCCGGCTGGGTACGTCATCGGCTCACTTCCCTCCATGAAATCCGTGATCGTGCCGCTGAGCACGCAGGTAAGACCCCCGTATTCGTGGACGTGGATCGGGACGCGGGTGCCGGCCTTGCGGATCCCCTGCCAGACGACCAACCGGTTCCCGTCGTCCTTGACGGTGTCGAGCATCGTCGAGGTGTCCTGCAGCGGGAGCACGGTTCCTGGCGGCACGCTGCCGTTGATCGTCGTCACCGCAGCGGTCGGGTCGGCAGAGGCGACCTCGTCGCCGCAGAAACCTGCAATCATCGCTTGCGCCACCACCATGGCGCAGACCACCCAGACCCGATGCGCGCAACCCGTTGGGCGCATGGCTAATTCGCGGACACTGCCACTGGGAGACCGTTGAGCACCGCGGTGCCCGACAGCGGATCCATCAACCTGCCGTCGTTGAGCTGATTGACGTTGACCCCCGGCTGTGTGGCCGCCACACCGAGGCGGGTGCCGTCCTTACCGTGGCCCCAGCCGTGAGGCAGTGACACCACGCCGGGGCGGATGTCAGCAGTCACTTCGACGGGTACCGTCAGCACGCCGCCAGGGCCTGTCACGACCGCGGTGTCACCCAGGCCGAGACGTCGCGCATCGTCGGGGTGGATCTGCAATGTGCACCGGTTGGTCCCACCGGCCAGCGCAGGCACGTTGTGCATCCAGCTGTTGTTGGACCGCAAGTGCCGCCTGCCGATGAGGACCAGATCGCCGGGATCGCGATCCAGGGATTCCTGCAGCCGAACCACGTCGGCGACGAGCACCTCGGGTGCCAGCTCGACCATGCCGGACGCGGTGCGCAGCACCTCGGGCAGCCGCGGTTGCAGCGGCCCGTAGTCGATCCCGTGCGGGGCGGCCTTGAGCGATTCGAGGGTCAGCCCGTCAGGTTTGACACCGAACGCGTCTCCGTAGGGGCCCAGCCGCAACATCATGTCGAGCCGACGCTCGTACCCCGGTCCGATGGGCAGCATCGCTTTGAGTTCGTCGACGTCGCGACCCGCCACAGGTGAATCGGCGTCGGCAGCCTCCTTGGTCAGCGTCGCGGTGATGACCTGATCGTCGGCCAGTGCCGGGTCCGCTTGCGGCCCAAGGCCGTACACGATCAACGCGATCTTCGACAGGATGTCCGCCTCGCTGGGTCGGCCATGATCGAGCGGCAGCACCGGCGGGGTGTAGCGGGCGGTGTTGCGCACCGCGACGTTCGAGAGCAGGAAATCGAAATGCGGACTCTGCGACGGTGGGGGTGGGGGCAAGATCACGTCGGCATGCACGGTCGTCTCGTTGAGGTACGGGTCGATGCTGAGCATGAAGCCGACCCCGTCGAGGGCCAGGGCCAACCGGTCGCCGTCGGGGGCGGAGAGAACGGGGTTGCCCGCGATGGTGATCAGTGCGGCGATCTGACCGTCCCCGGGCGTGTCGATCTCCTCGGCCAGCGCGACCGCCGGCAGTTCCGAGGCCGTCTCCGGGTAGCCGGAGACCCGGCTGTGCCACCGTCCGGTGCTGAAACCGCGACCCGGGCGCGCGGGCCGCGGAGCCGAACCCGCCGCCGGCATCGGAAACATCGCTCCCCCTGGGGAGTCCAGGTTGCCGGTGAGGGTGTTGAGGACGTCGAGCAGCCAGCTGCCCAGGGTGCCGAACTCGACGGTCGACGTGCCGATCCGGCCGTAGACCACCGCCGTCGGTGCGGCGGCGATCTCGCGGGCCAGTTCGCGGATGTCGTGTGCACTGACGCCGCAATGCTTTTCGACAGCTTCCGGCGCGAAACCCGCCGCCAGTTCCCTGACCTTGTCCACACCGTTGACACCGGCCAGGTCGGAGGTGATCAAGTCTTCGTCGAACAGGACGTACACGACGGCGAACATCAACGCGGCATCGGTGCCGGGACGTGGCGCCAGGTGCCGGTCGGCGAACGTCGCGGTTCTGGTGCGCGTCGGGTCGATCACGGTCAGTCGTCCACCGCGGCGGCGCAGCGCCTTAAGCTTGCCGCCGAAATCGGCCGCCGTCGCCAGGCTTCCGTTGGAGACCAACGGGTTGGCGCCGATGATGACGAGGTGATCGGTGCGGTCCAGATCAGGCACGGTGAACGCGAACGGATTGCCGAACAGATAACCCTGCGCGACCTGTTTGGGCATCTGATCGAGTGTGCTGGCGGTGAAGACGTTGCGGGTACCCAGCGCCCTCGACACCAGTGGGGCGTACAACGCGCCTGCGACGGTGTGGGCATTCGGATTGCCGACGTAGACGCCGACGGAGCGGCCACCGTGTTCGGCGAGCACCGCCCCCAGCCGGTCGGCCACCACGGCGAACGCCTCATCCCAGCTGACCTCTGTGAACACCCCGTCACGGCGGATCAGCGGACGGCTCAGCCGGTCCGGGTCCCCGTCGAGTTCGGCGAAGCTGGCCCCTTTCGGGCAGATGAACCCGGCGCTGAACACATCATCGGCATCTCCGCGGGCGGATGTCACCAGGCCGAGGTCATCATCGACGGTCAGCGTCAGCCCGCAGGTGGCTTCGCACAGCGGGCAGATACGTAATGCGGTCCGGGTCATCCGGTTGCCTCTCCGTGACCGACGCGAGGTCTATTCGGTGTAGACCTTCGGGTCCAGTGTGCCGATGTAGCGCAGATCCCGGTACCGCTCTGCGTAGTCCAGTCCATACCCGACGACGAACTCGTTGGGGATGTCGAATCCGACGTACTGAATCTCGACATCGGTGCGCACAGCATCGGGTTTGCGCAGCAGCGTGCAGACCCGCAGTGAGCGGGGGTGCCGGGTGGCGAGGTTACGTAGCAGCCACGACAGCGTCAGACCGGAATCGACGATGTCCTCGACGATCAACACGTCGCGGTTGTTGATATCGCGGTCGAGGTCCTTGAGGATCCGCACCACACCGGATGACGACGTCGACGAACCGTAGGAGCTGACGGCCATGAACTCCAACTGGGTGGGCAGCGGGATCGCCCTGGCCAGATCGGTGACAAACATGACCGCGCCCTTGAGCACGGTGATCAGCAGCAGATCCTGGTCACCGCCGCTATCACGGTGATCCTTGGCCACCAACTCGGCAAGCTCAGCGGTTTTGGCCTGAATTTGCTCCTCAGACAGCAGAACCGACTTGATGTCTCCCGGGTACAGCTCGGCAGTATGCGCTGGCACGAGCACAGCGTGCCACGCTTTCCTTTTCAGAACCAGCGGGATGCCTCCAGAACCAAAGGAACCTCAGACGCGCGCGCGACGCAGCGTCAAGACGCCGTCTTCCCGCTCGGCAAACAATCGCTCCCGCGGCAGTCCGGCACCCACCGCCACACCCCCCTGACCGCGCCATTCGGTGACCAACGCCTCGACGGCGCGCAGCTGTTTGTCACTGAGCGCGGTGGCTCCCGCGGCGCGCAGCCAGGCGCGGATCACCCGTCGCCGGATCGCCGTCGGCAGGGGCGCGAGCACAGCTGTCTCCAGGCCCTCAGATCTGACGGCGTCGCCGTAGGCCTGCGCTGACATCGTGTCGAGGACGTCAGCGTCTTCCTGCAGTGCCGTCGCCGTCCGGGCCAACGCTTCGGCCACCCCGCCGCCGAGCACCTCTTCGAGCAGTGGCAGCACCTCGGTGCGCAGCCGCACCCGGGTGAACCGCGGATCACTGTTGTGGGGATCGCGCCAGGGCGCCACCCCCAGCTCCGCGCAGGCCGCCTCGGTCTCGGCGCGACGCACCTGTAGCAGCGGACGACACCACGGCGGGTCATACGCTCGGCTGCCGGAAATCGACCGCGGACCCGAGCCGCGACCAAGGCCAAGCAGCACCGTCTCGGCCTGGTCGTCGAGGGTGTGACCGATCAGCACCGGTGCGCCGGCACGCGCATCGGCCAGCGCGCCGTAACGTGCTGTGCGAGCGGCGGCCTCCGGCCCACCTGCGGTACCCACTTGTACGACAAGCACTTTCGCATCGACACAGCCCAGCGTGAGCGCTTGGCGGCGGGCGGTCTCCGCGACGTCGGATGAATTCGCTTGTAGCCCATGGTCGACGATCAGCGCCGTCGTCGGCAGCACCCGCGCGGCGGCTGCGGTCAGGGCCAACGAATCAGGGCCACCGGACAGCGCCACACACCAGCTCTTCGCCGCAGGCAGATGGGTGGTCGCGAAAGTCGTTACCGCAGCCGTGATCCGGTGCACGGGCTGCGTTAGAGCACCCGGTCGATCCATCGCTGCGGGAGGTCGATCTCATCGGGTAGCGGCAGGGTGTCCTGACTCGTCCAGACGGTGTTGAAGCGGTCCATCCCGACCCGGCCCACCACATGGTCGACGAACGCCTTACCCCTGGTGTACTGCGACATCTTCGCGTCAATACCCAACAGCGCCCGCAATACTCGCTGTACCGGTGGTTGCTTGCGTTGCCTGCGTTCTTCGAATCGGCGGCGGATAGTACTCACCGATGGCACCACCGCCGGACCGACCGCATCCATCACGTGATCGGCGTGGCCTTCGAGCAGCGTGCCGAGCACCAGGAGCTGATCGAGGGCTTTGCGCTGCGGCTCGGACTGCATCGCGCGCATGACGCCGAGGACGCCCGCCGAATTGGACCCGTCACCGTCGATACCGCTGCGGCGATCCTTGACCAGCGCCGCCAGCCGGCCGGCCACGGCGGTCATATCGTCGCCGACATCCTGGGTCAGCACCCCCAGAGCACCCGACATGTAGTCGGCCAGCCATGGGTTGGCCGTGAACTGCACCCGGTGGGTCACCTCGTGCAGGCACACCCACAGCCGGAAGTCGGCGGGTTTGACCCGCAATTGCCGTTCCACGGCAATGACATTCGGATACACCAACAGCAGGACACCGCCGGCCACCCCGAACGGGTCGTACTGACCGAGGATGCCCGAGGAGACGAACGCCAACACCGCACCGGTCTGTGCGCCGGTCACCCGGCTGGTGAGGACTCCCTTCGGCTTGACCTCAGCTTTGGCGGCCCCGCCCGCGCCGCCCGTCATCACGCGCATCGATTCGGTCGCCGCGCGGATCCAGTCCGGGCGGTCCACGATCCGGGCCTCGGGCACCGGCCCGTTGGTGTGGAGTCTGGTGACATCGCGTACCGGCGGCTCGGCCGCACGGGAGGACAGGGCCAGCTCGTCGATGGCCTGGTTGCGGGTGTACTCGGTAGCCGGCGGCGCAGGCCTGGCCAGTCGCCCACCGATATCGGCCGCGAACTTCCAATCCACGGCACCGGCGACATCCAGTCCACCGGAACGCGATGCGGCGCTCATGAATTGCATCCGCAGGACCGCAGGGTGGCCGCCAGCGCGTCGATCGCCAGCCGACCCGTTGGCCCGGCGTTATTGGACAGGAAAGCGAACGTCAGGACCCGGCCACCCGAATCGGTCACCACCCCGGCCAGCGCGTTGGTACCCGTCAGTGAGCCCGTCTTGGCGCGCAGCCAGCCCGCCGCCGCGCCGTTGGTCGCGGGATCGAGAAACCGGTTCGACAGTGTGCCGCTGCCACCGGCGATGGGCAGCAGATCCAGCAGCGGTCGCAGTTTGGGTTGATCCGGGCCTGCGGCTTCACCGACGACCTCGTCCAGGGTCGTCGCCGTCAGTCGGTCATCGACCGACAGGCCGCTGGAATCCATCAGCGTCGCACCGGTCAGATCGACATTGGCCGCCGCCAACCGTGCGGTGACTGCGTCGACCGCACCGGCGAAACTGGCCGGGCGGCGCGTCGCTTGCGCCACCTCGCGGCCGATGCTTTCGGCCATCACATTGTCGGAGTCGTTCATCATCTCCCCGAGCCGCTGGATCAGCGGCGCCGACTGCACAGTCGCGAGCTCTTTCCCGGTGGCAGGGCCGGGCGCGGTGGTGACGGTGGCTGGGTCGGCGCCCAACGCGACGGCCAATGCCCGCCCGGCGTCGAGCGCAGGCGTCAGCGACCGGCCCGAGTCCGCGGTGGTCGGCTGGATACGGCCGGCGTCGAGCATCACCGATTCCATGGGTGCGATATCGCCGCCGTCGATATCGGCGGGATCCCAGCCTGGCGCCATCTCCGGACCGCTGTAGAGCGAGGTGTCCACCTGGACAGCGGTGACCTTGGTACCGCTGCGCCGCACCTGGTCGGCGAGGTCGCTGATCCGCGCCGCACCGCGATACCAGGTGTC
Organism: Mycobacterium sp.; assembly: GCF_965229105.1. GTDB lineage: Bacteria > Actinomycetota > Actinomycetes > Mycobacteriales > Mycobacteriaceae > Mycobacterium. The sequence continues at coordinate 1,170,144 of NZ_OZ245858.1, read as the reverse complement.
CTGACCGGGTGGTGCGGCCGACAGCGTCGGATCACCGCCGCCGACAAGGACGACCACTCCTGACTGTGCGGTCTGGTCGGCAGCGACCACCCGGGTGGTGACACGGGCGTCGCGGTCAAGGGTGAGCAGCGCCGCTGACGTCGTCAGCACCTTGTTGGTGGACGCGGGCTGCATCGGGATGTCATCGCCCTGCTTCCACAGCACTGCGCCGGTCTTGGCGTCGGTGATGCGGCCCGTGATCGCCCCGAGGTTGGGGTCGGCCACCGGCGCAGCCAGCGCCATCGCCATCCCGTTCGGGGTGGGCACCGGAGCATCGTCGGCCACCGCCACCACGGCAGGATTGGCGCTGACCAGCGGCGGAGGTGGCGGTGACTGGGCTTCGCTTGGCGTGTGCCCGCCGGTCACCAGCGCTGCCACCGCGACCACTGCGCCGACCACGATGAGAACGACGACACCGATCACGACATGCGTGGATCGCCGCCACCGGGTGGGACGCATGGCTCTCCTGACTGACTACGCGGGGGATACCCGTACTGCAGGGTATCGCTCCGAGGAGGGTTCGTTCCTCGCCATATCGTCACCAGGCGCCCCGGCCGCATCGTCGCAACGTTAGGGTTCTCCCGACGACCGTGGGACTCACCACAGACCCCAATAACTAGGAGCCGTGACGGTGGAATTCGACGTAACCATCGAAATCCCAAAGGGACAGCGCAACAAGTACGAGGTTGACCACGAGACCGGACGGGTCAGACTGGATCGCTACCTCTACACCCCGATGGCATACCCGGCCGATTACGGCTTCATCGAGAACACTCTGGGTGAGGACGGCGACCCGCTCGACGCCCTGGTCCTGCTGCCGTTATCGGTCTTTCCCGGTGTGCTGATCGAAGCCCGCCCGGTCGGCATGTTCAAGATGGTCGACGAGGCCGGCGGCGACGACAAGGTCCTCTGCGTACCCGCGGGGGACCACCGCTGGGACCACATCCAGGACATCGGTGACGTGCCCACCGACGAGCTCGACTCGATCAAGCACTTCTTCATGCATTACAAGGACTTGGAACCGGGCAAGTTCGTCAAGGGCGCGGACTGGGTCGGCAAAGCCGAGGCCGAGGCCGAGGTCATTCGCTCACAGGAACGCTTCGTCCCGCACACGCACTGAGCTGCGCCGATGCAGAGCGAGGGACGAGCGATGAGGAGAAGTAGCTCAATCAGACCCTGAGCTGCGCCGATGCAGAGCGAGGGACGAGCGATGAGGAGAAGTAGCTCAATCAGGTCCTGAATCGTTTCGTCGGGTTGGTCACATCCGGAGGAATTAGCCCGGCTGTAACACGGGGTAACCTGCGCGTGTCCTGAGGCTTCGATCATGGCCAGATGCTGTTGCATCAGGGGATCGGGTTGGACGCGTTCAACGCGTTGCCCCGGCGAAAGGCTGTGCATGCGCTCTACGAGTGCTGCAACAGCCTAGAGCTCGCCGGGGACCTGGCCAGCGATCGTGACTACGCCGATCACGACGCGCTGTTCCGACGGGCGGACGCACTGCTGTTCGCCTTGCCGGAGGAGTCCATCGACGAAATCCTCGAGGCGTATCCGCATATCGGGCGTCGGCCGCGCAGCGCCAAATCCCATGCTGAGCAGTGCTCGGTATGGGATGACGATCCTGCGGTGATGGCCGAACTGTGGACGGCCGCGCAGCGCTACACCGAGCAATTCGGTTTCGGCCTGGTGATGTACGTGGACGGACTTGGTCCCGCCGATGTGTTGACCGCCATCGCCGACCGGTGCCATCACAGTGTGGAGACCGAACGCAAAGTGGTCCGCAACGAGCTGGCCAGGATCAACCGGACCCGACTGGAAAGGATGCTGGGACCCGAAGGTGGCTACCAGAACTGGTGAGTCGGGCACGATGACCCAGTTTCGTTAAGCTGCTGCCGGTGAGCACAGCACCGACCGGTCCGACATCGAATTCGCACTTTCTGTCCTTTCCCGATCTTGCGGCTCGGCCCGCGGGTGGCGCAGTGGTGTGGGCCAATGACGACCTGTTCGCCGAGCGGGAGAACCTGATCAAGCCCGCGCCCGCCGAGTTCCGCCCTGCGACGTTCGGCCACAAGGGTCAGATCTACGACGGCTGGGAAACCCGCAGGCGCCGTGGCGCGGGCCCGGATGCCTGCGATTCGGCGGTCGTACGCCTTGGCGTGCCGGGTATCGTGCGCGGCGTCGTTGTCGACACCGCCTGGTTCACGGGCAACTATCCCCCGCAGATCTCGGTCGAAGCGGCTCATCTTCCAGGCTATCCGTCGGTCGACGAACTGGTCGAAAAGACGCACTGGACAACGCTTGTGGATCGCACAGGAGTCAACGGCGACACCCGAAATCCGTTCAAAGTCGACTCGACGTCACGGTGGACGCACGTGCGGTTGTCGATCTATCCCGACGGCGGGGTGGCCCGGTTCCGCGTCCACGGCGAGGGCCTGCTCGACCCGAAGTTCGCCGAGAAGATGACCATCGATATGGCGGCACTGGAGAACGGTGGCCGAATAACGGCCTGTTCCAACATGTTCTACGGCTCACCGAATAACCTGCTGCTACCTGGGAACGCCAGGACGATGGGCGAAGGCTGGGAGACCTCGCGCCGACGGGACACCGGAAACGATTGGGTGCAGGTGCATTTGGCGAGCCAGGGCACTCTCAACGCCGCCGAGATCGATACGTCGTACTTCATCGGCAACGCGCCAGGGTCGGCCCGGTTGTCTGGCCGTGACGGGGACGGCGCCTGGTTCGATCTGCTGCCCACCACGGAGTTGCAGCCCGATACCCGGCATCGTTTCCTGATCGAGGATGATCGCCCGGTCACCGATGCGCGGCTGGATATCTACCCCGATGGCGGCATGGCCCGACTGCGCCTGTTCGGTGCGTTGACCGACGCAGGTCTGCAGGCCGTACGCGACAAATGGACTGCCAGCGCCTAATCGAAGCTAGACGCTGGCAGACCAAGCTGACGCAATCCCTTGCGTTCTACGCTTTGTCGCTCGACGCGCTGGCGGCCGACTTCGCCGCACCGGACGCCTTCTTTCCGTCGCTGTGCTTGACGGGCTTCGGGGCCGAGGAGCCGGAATCGCTACCGGCGTCGGCCCCGGTACCGGTGGGGGTCACCTTGACCTTGCCACCGCCGACTTCGTTGTCCACCGCGCTCTGGAGCTGCTTGAGGAAGCCACCCTGCAGTGCCGGCTTCTTCACCGTCGCCGACGGTGAAGCCGTCGTGGGCGCTTCGGTCTTCACCGCGGCCACCTCGGTGGTGTCGGTATCGGCCGGAGCTGCCTTGACCGCTGCCTTGACCGCAGACGCTGTCGCTGGTGTCGCGGTGCCACCGCCTGCGAGGAAGTTACCCACCACGGTGGCGTCGTACTGCAGTGACGCCGCGATGGATGGGGCGAGCCCGGCCAACGTGGTGTTCGCCGCGTCCAGGTTCGTCTTGAACGAGGAGGCGATCTGCTCGAACTGCCCGTTGACCAATTGCACAGCGACCGTGCTACCGACCTTGATATAGGCGTTCACGGCGTTGAAGACCGAAACATACTGCGCCGCAGTCAAAGGGAAGCCGGTCGGCAGCGCCTGCGCGCCGGTGGTGCCCGCCGCGAAGATATTGTTCGCGGTTTGGATCTGCAGACCCAGCACTTCCAACAGCGTCGGAGTGGCTGGCAGCGCCGTCGCCGTCACAGTCGCGGTGGTGGCGACGGCATCGGCTGTTTTGGTGGCTGCGGTAGCGGTTGCCCCCGGGGTGGTGAAGAAGTTGCCGATGACACCGAGGTCGTACTGCAGTGAGGCCGCGACCGACGGAGCGAGCCCGGACAACGCGGTGTTCGCCGCGGCCAGGTTCGTCTGGAATGACGTCCCGATCTGCTCGAACTGCCCGTTCACCAATTGGGCGGCTACCGTGCTGCCGACCTTGATGTATGCGTTGAGCACGTTGAAGACCGAAACATACTGTGCCGCAGTCAAAGGAAAGCCGGTTGGCAACGCCTGCGCGCCAGTGGTCCCGGCGGCGAGAATGTTGTTCACCGTCTGGATCTGCAGACCCAGCACTTCCAACAGCGTCGGATCAGCCGGCAGCGCGGTGGATGTCACGGCGGATACGGCTACGGTTTTGGCGTCAACAGTGGCGCTGGCCTCAGGGACCGTACCCCCGGTGCCCAGCGTGGCGAAGAAGGCCTGGATGACGCCGAGGTCGTACTGCAGTGACGCAGCAATCGACGGCGGGAGCCCCTGCAACGCAGCGACGGCCGCGGCCAGGTTCGTCTGGAATGACGGGGCGATCTGCTCGAACTGCCCGTTGACCAATTGCACAGCAACCGTGCTACCGACCTTGATGTAGGCGTTGAGTGCGGTAAAGACCGAAACGTACTGCGCCGCAGTCAAAGGGAAGCCGGTCGGCAGCGCCTGGGCGCCGGTGGTGCCCGCCGCGAAGATGTTGTTAGCCGTCTGAATTTGCAGACCAAGCACCTCCAGCGCGGTCGGTGTGGCAGGCAGGGCACTCGACGTTGTCGCAGTTGCCGCCGCGAGCTTCACCGCGGATGCGGCAGCGACCAGATCGCGCCCTGGGGCGGCAGCGAAAGCGCTGCCATCGGGGAGGGCGAGAGGCGCAGCAATGCACACCGCGCACAGTGCAGCGGCTGTGGGCTGCATCAACATAGTCCTCACGGGAACTCCTTCAGGCATGTGGGGGAACTGTGGATAACGCTATACCAGCAAACATATTGAGGTCGTACATTTCGGCCAGATTTTGCCGAACATTAATTGTTCGAAGACCTTGGTCCCCGCCATAAAGCATTCTTATACAACAGAATTAGGGTAGGGCTGACGAATGAGCCCGCCCCCGCAGATGGCAAATGCGGGGGCGGACGCACCGTCAATAGCAAACTCTTGGAGTTCTGAGATCACCCGCGGTGTCGATCAGCCTGCCGGCGGCGGTAAAACCACAGGCAGAATCGGTGCCGCCGGGTCGGAAGCCACCGGCGCCGCCGGATCTGGTTGGAACTGCACCAGCCCGGGCGGGATGTTGGTTCCCGGCGGCGGAGCAGTTCCCGGCAGCGGCTCGCCGAGCTGTTCCTGCGGCGCCTGGCCGAGCAGCGAGCCCTTGAGATTGCCGTTCTTGTACAGGTCGTGCCACTGCTTGAGATAGTCGATCCGGCCGAGATGCTCATTCTCGTCACCGGGCGCCACTCCGACCTGCGTGCCCTGGCCGGGAGCCGCTGGCTTCTCGTTCTGCGGCAGGATGTAAGCGTTGTTGATCGCGTCCAAATTGATCGGGGCCCCTGGCGCCCCCTGTCCAGGCGCCGAGGGAGCTACATTCTGCCCGAGCAGCGCCTGGGGGTTGGTGTCCAGCGTTACCGGGGTACCCAACGCGCCGGGAGCAGCCTCAGATCCGTTCTGCGCGAGGATATTGAAACCTTCAGGCCCCAATGGCGCGCCGAGTACCGGGATCGTCGGCCCCTGTGCCGGCGGTGGTAGCGGTGGCGCCCCCGGATCCACTACCGGCAGAGCCGGATCCACCGGGGGCGGGTCGGCGGCGGCGGTCGCCATGGAGGCGACCGCCGCTCCGACCGCAAGAACACCGAGTACCGCGATGTTCGCCACCGCAGTTTTGACAACCACGATTAGACGCTCTTGGTGACGCCGTAGTAGGCGACGACGTCGTCGGTGTCCGTCGTGGAGCTCGTCAGCGTGGCGTACGACCGGAGGAAAGACTGACCGGCGCAACCGTCGAGCTTGATGTGAACATCCTTGAGCGTCACGCGAGCTGGCGCGGCCTTGAACGTCTTCTTGTCGACAGACACGTTGGTGACGGTGCCCGGCTTCAGGTGGATTTCCAGTGTGCCCGAGATCGGCATCGAGACGCCGGTGGGAACCAGACCGCCGGTGATGTTCGAACCCGAGGTGCTGAGACCGATCGAGCCGATGAGCCTGACCTGACCGAGCTCTATACCGCAGCCGATCTGGTAGCCGGCCTCCAGCACACCACCGGACAGCGTGGTCTTACCGCTGCCCGTGACGTTCCCGGTGAAGGTGCCTGCGACGAGGTACTCGCGCGAGGAGACGGCGGTGGTCAGCGGTGCCACTGGAAGCTCGGTCTCATCCTTACCGGCCACAGTCAGAACCCAGCCGTCCGGAGTGGTCACAACCCCGGGCTCGGCGGATGCGACGATGCCGGTGTCCGGCGGGGGGCCCGCGTCACCGACGGGCTGCACCGCGGGATCCGGGGGCGGCGGGTCGGCCAACGCCAGAGGCGCCGCACCGACAGAGGCCAACGTGCAGACAGCAGCCAGGGTGGCGAAACGATTCAACATACTTGTAGCAGCGCCTCTCGTGGACTGAATCCCAAAGGATCCAGAAGAACTAGGTCGTGGTCCAAATCCAATGAGTCCAAGGGATCTGTCGCGTCGAATCATGGACGGGTCGAGTTGCCAAACGGTGAACTCAATGCCAACAACTCACGCCGCATTGCAATCCAATAAGCGTTTTGACAAAGTGCCCTAATTCTGCGAAGTTGCTGTGAGTTTTTTGGCGGACGCACGTAATAATTCTGCCTCTGCTAAGCAATTCCTCGGCGGGCATTTCGCCCGCATTTAAGCACGCAAAAAGCCGGACCCGCAATACGGGTCCGGTAGGCGCACGAACGAGCAGATGATCGAGCGGGAGATGACAGAGCCAGAGCGTGGCCGAGCCGGCTGGACCGGCTCAGCCACGCTACGCAGTATGCGTCAGACGGCTTTGGTGACGCCCAGATAGGTGACGACGTCGTCGGTGTTGTCGGTGGAGCTCGTCAGCGTCGCATACGACCGGATGAACGACTGGCCGGCGCACTGATCGAATTTCACGCGGACACCGGTGACAGTGACGCGGGTACCCGTGCCCTTAAACGACTTCTTGTCCAGCGGGACGATGTTGACGGTGCCGGGCTTGAGGTAGACCTTGCCCTGCAGGCTGATGCCGGTACCGAAGGTGGGCGTATTTGAGCCGGTCAGCGGGATGCCGATACCCGGCGTGAAGGAGACGCCCGGGTTGATCTCCTCCTCGTCGGAGATGATGCCGCAACCGATCTGGACCCCGGCTTCCATCGTTCCGCCGGTCAGCTTCGTCTTGCCGGAACCCGAGACCTTACCGGTGAACGTGCCACCGACGAGGTACTCGCGCGATGAGATCGCGGTCGTCAGCGGTGCCACCGGAAGCTGGCTCTCGTTGCTACCAGATATGGTCACGGTCCAGCCGTCGGGAGTGACCAGCACTCCTGGCGGCGCGGACGGAACGGCGCCGGTGTCCGGCGGGGGGCCCGCGTCACCGACGGGCTGCACCGCGGGATCCGGGGGCGGCGGGTCGGCCAACGCCAGAGGCGCCGCACCGACAGAGGCCAACGTGCAGACAGCAGCCAGGGTGGCGAAACGATTCAACATACTTGTAGCAGCGCCTCTCGTGGACTGAATCCCAAAGGATCCAGAAGAACTAGGTCGTGGTCCAAATCCAATGAATCCAAGGGATCTGTCGCGACGAATCATGGACGGGTCGAGTTGCCAAACGGTGAACTCAATGCCAACAACTCACGCCGCATTGCAATCCAATAAGCGTTCCGAACCTTCTCGCCGAAACCTGAAATTGTGGGGTATACAGCCGATACTGAGCCGCGATTGCCATTCCCAGTTTTAATACACCCAATGAGTTCTGATGTGTAATCAGCCATTGGGCCCCCGTTCAGCTGCCGGACATGTGACCCATCGACCGTGTAGGAGCCAGCCATGCAGGGAGGCTGACTACCACGGAGGCAATCGTTGAGGTCACCACACGCTTACCGGCGAGCATTGGCAATATCGTTGTGCGCGTTCAGCTTCGGGCTGGCGATCGGGCCGATAGCATCCGCCGAGCCCGGTGACGCGGCTCAGCCCGGTCCGGCAGCCCCAGACCCGGCCGCCCCGGACCCGGCGGCTCAGGTGACGCAGTATTACCCGGGCGGGGATCCCGCATCGGTTCCGGTGGACAGCGCCGACGGCTCCGATCCCGCGGTCGCGGCCTGCTCCCAGTTCGCCGTAGCGTTGGACACCGCCTCGTCGTTTTACGGTGATTTCGCCGACTCGATCGACGGCACAGTGCGTCCGGATTACGCAGACCCGGCTGTCGATCAAAGCAACCTGACCGGCCGGACCGCACTTCGCCAGGCCGCGTCCCTGGCGATGTCCGCCGCCAACACACCAGGTGTCGCACCAGAAATCGCCGATCCGATGCGGTCATGGTCCTTCGGTGCCACCAAACTCCTGGTCAAGATGGGGCTGCGCACCACAGGCGACTACATGAACGTCACGGCCACGGATATGAACCAGGACGCTGGTAACGCCCAGATGGCCTGTGCCAATGCCGGTACACACGCCTGATACCGGTGATTAATCGCGCATTCGGTGCGCTGGTACTTCTGCTCACGTTGGTCGGATGCTCGACTGCGGCTCCGGCAATCGCACCACCGAGGATGGTCGAGGCGAGTGCGCTGGAGGCAATGCTGCTGAGCCCCAAGGATATCGACGCGGTCATGGCAACCTCGGGGATGACGCCACAGGCCCTCGTCACCCAGATGGGCGATCACCGGCAACTGCTCCCGAACCTCAATTGTCTTGGCGTGTGGCAGGTAGACGAAGTCGGGGTGTACGGCGACAGCGGGTGGAGTGCACTGCGGCAAGTGATGATGCGGACACCCAATGCCGAACAGTGGGATGACCTCGTCGTGCAGTCGGTGGTGACCTATCACTCGGTTGAGGACGCCAGGAAGTTCTTCACCGAATCTGCGGACCGGTGGTCGAAATGCACCAACCACCACGTCAACATCACCCTCAACGGAACCCCGTTGCCCAAATGGCTATCCGGTGACCTCACCAAAACCGACAACCGGCTCGCTATTCCAGTGACGCGGGGCAGCGGTGATCAGACGCGGGCCTGCCAACGGGTGCTCTCGGTCGCGGTCAACGTGGTCATCGACGTCCAGGCGTGTACGGCAGCAGGGTCCACAGTCACCCAGGCGGGCACCATCGCCGACAGGATCGAATCCGCGTTGCCGGCTTGACCAAGTAAGTGTGTCCCCGGTTTTGGCTTAATCTGGGTTGAGTGGACTCGGTGCTGCATTACTGGTGGCTGATCTTTCCGCTCGGCGGGGTGATCGGCGGTGGTGTTCGTGCGATTTCGGCGGCCAACGAGCGGCGGGCCGAGCGTCGCCTTGAGCGGTACCGCATCAAACAGCAGACGAAGATCGCGATGGCTGAAGCGTCGGGTCGCTCCCGCGACGACCAATCACTGCGCCGACGCGAAGTGCAGAAGGTAGAGGCCGAGCACTCCGATACCGACAATCGTTGGCTGGCTTACGAATTGGATATCGCCAAGCTGTTGGACTTTCCGGTGATGACCGATCTGCGTGACCCGCTGACCGTGGCGTTTCACAAGGCAAAGCGACGCGCGGACCTGCTCCGGCCAGACACTGTCGAGGAGATTCTCGGTGACCGGGCAGCACAGCTCGAATACCGCGACGCCGTCCACGATTACGTCAGTGCCTTCGATATCGCCGAGGCAGAGGCGACGCGTCGCCGACGCAGCGACTTCTCCTCTGTTGATCAGGAACGCCTGGCCAAGGCTCAGAGCCTGCTGCGACTGGCCGGCGACGCGGCTGCCACGCAGCAGGAGCGGCAGAACGCCTATTCGCGGGCGCGCGCCGAACTGACCGGGCTGATCGCCCTGCCTGCCGCAGCCGTCGCGAGCATCGAACGCACGATCGCGGGTGAACTGGAGTCCTAAGCGGCTGCGTTCAGACGGACCGCGAGGCGAGCCCGCGTGGCTTCGGCCAACGCCCGGATGTCCTGGTCCGGCGCTGCGGAAATCAGCGTGACGCCGTCGGCGACACCCGCGACGAAGATATCGGCGATCAAGCCGGCCAGACCGTCGAGCGTGCCGGTGTACCGCACCGAGTCCGGAGCGTCATCCGGTTCCTTCGCCATCCCGCGACGCGCGGACCGGTAATCCTCGGCCACCAACACGGTGACGTCGAGGACCACCGACACGCTGTCCTCTCGGCTGCGAATGCGGGTCCGGGCCCGCTGGGCCTGCTGCAGGTCCGATGCGGTGATCCGCACCGCGGGCGCCACGTCCGAGGTCAGTTCAACCCACTCAGCCTCAGCTGAGTCGGCGACGAAAACCCGGGGCGCGCGGGGTACGGCTCGTTCGTTGGCGGACACGCAGCCCACGTTAGGGGTACTGCGACGCCCCGTCGACTCTTGCAATCAGAACGAGTTCAACTCACTCCGTGGCCGCTGCGTCCGTTTCCCGGGCCGGCTCGCCCTTCGTGGCGTCATCCTTGTTGGCTTCGTCTTTCTTAGCGTCGTCCTTCTTGTCATCGTTGCGCGTCTTGTAGAGGCTGGCGATCGTCGTGATGACAAGAGTCACGATGATGACGCCAAGACTCCACAGCGTCGGGATCTCGAAGACGTGAACCGGCTCGCCGCCGTTGATGAACGGCACCTCGTTCTCATGCAGTGCGTGCAGCACCAACTTCACGCCGATGAAGAACAGGATGAACGCCAGCCCCTGCGACAGGTAGACGAGTCGTTTGAGCATGTCGCCGAGCAGGAAGTACAGCTGGCGCAGACCCATCAACGCAAAGACGTTGGCGGTGAAGACGATGTACGGCTCGCGGGTCAGCCCGTAGATGGCGGGGATGGAGTCGAGCGCGAACAGCAGATCGGTGGTGCCCAACGCGACGATCACCAGGAACATCGGCGTCATCACCCGTTTGCCGTTTTCCTTGACCCAGAGCTTGAGACCATCCCACTTGTCGGTGAGGCTCAGGTGGCGGCGGGCGAACTTGACCACGGTGTTCTCACCGTCGTCATCGTGTTCCTTATCGCGGGCCAGGTTCCAGGCGGTGTAGACCAGGAACGCGCCGAAGATGTAGAAGATCCAGGAGAACTGCTCGATCGCAACGGCACCGAGGGCGATGAAGATTCCGCGGAAGATCAGCGCCAGGATGATGCCGATCAGCAGCGCCTCCTGCTGGTACTTCCTCGGCACGTTGAAGCTGGCCATGATGATCAGGAAGATGAACAGGTTGTCCACCGAGAGGCTGTATTCGGTGAGCCAGCCGGCGAAGAACTCAAGCCCGAACTGCCCGCCGTGGAAGAACCACACCCAGATGCCGAAGGCGACGGCGAGGCCGACGTAGAACGACAGCGCGATCGCGCATTCCCTGAACGTCGGTTCGTGCGGTCGCCTGGCGATATAGATGATGTCGAACAGCAGGATTGCGATCGTCACACCCAGGGTGACGATCCATTCGAGCTGGGTTACGTTCATACGGTGGGGCCTCCGGTCGTCAACAAAACGGCCGAGGTCTCTTCCACCGCTTGACCTGCAAGCGATCCACGGCGCCGGCCGTCCGATTACGGACAACGTGATGACGACACCGCAGCGAAGGAATACTCCCCTCTGCCACCATTGTGGCAGGTGGTCTACCCATTTTCCCAACGAGTCCCACCGCAACGGTGGCGGAAACTGCGCTACCAGGCATTTCGGTGACCGGCGGCCCGTCCGTGGGCAGTAAAGGGACGCCGCAGTGCGGGTACTACACGGGGTATGTCGCCGCTGCGCCGGCCTTCGGGGTCGCGGCGGACATCGTTCACCGTGTCCGGCGCGGGCGCGTCACCGATACCGCTTAGTATTTTCCTACTGTGGCAGCGGAACTTGCGGGGCTCATTCCGGCGCAGTACCTCCTGTCGGCGCAGGCGCCGGAAGCGCGGACTCTGGTCGACATCCTCTATGAGACGGCGGCGCGATTCCCCGATGCGCCGGCCCTTGACGACGGCACGGTTCAACTCACCTACAGCGAGCTGATCGCCGATATCGAGGACAGCGTCAACTGGCTGGCGGCCCGCGGCATCGGCCGTGGTGACCGGATCGGCATCCGGATGCCGTCGGGCAGCTATGCGCTCTACGTTGCGATCCTCTCGACACTCGCCGCGGGTGCGGCCTACGTACCGGTCGACGCCGACGATCCACCGGAGCGCGCCGACCTCGTCTTCACCGAGGCCGGCGTGGTCGCGGTGATCACCGAGGCAGGGCTGATTCGCGGCACGGGTTCGTCGCGCGGCTGGCGCGCGACGGCACCGCTGAGTCGCGACGACGCCTGGATCATCTTCACCTCCGGGTCCACCGGTACCCCCAAAGGCGTGGCCGTGACCCATCGCAACGCCGCCGCCTTCGTCGACGCTGAAGCCCAGATGTTCTTGCGGGACAACCCGATCGGGCCCGGCGACCGGGTGCTGGCCGGTTTGTCGGTGGCGTTCGACGCATCATGTGAGGAGATGTGGCTGGCCTGGCGCTATGGCGCCTGCCTGGTGCCAGCACCTCGCTCGCTGGTCCGCAGCGGGATGGACCTGGGCCCGTGGCTGGTCTCGCGGGACGTGACAGTGGTGTCGACGGTTCCGACGCTGGCCGCACTGTGGCCCGCCGAAGCACTGGAAGCGGTGCGGCTGTTGATCTTTGGTGGTGAGGCCTGCCCGCCCGAGCTCGCCGAGCGGTTGGCTGTCGACGGGCGTGAGGTGTGGAACACCTACGGCCCCACCGAGGCCACCGTGGTGGCGTGCGCCGCGAAACTGGATGGCCGCAGCCCGGTCAGTATCGGGTTGCCACTGCCGGGCTGGGACCTCGCCGTGGTCGACAAGGCCGGTAATCCCGTCGAGATCGGTCAGATAGGCGAGCTGGTGATCGGTGGCGTCGGGCTGGCGCGCTACCTAGACCCGGAAAAAGACGCCGAAAAATACGCCGCCATGCCGACGTTGGAGTGGAATCGGGCCTATCGCAGCGGTGACCTGGTCCGGCTGGAACAAGACGGCCTGTACTTCCAGGGCCGCGCCGACGATCAGGTCAAGGTCGGCGGTCGGCGCATCGAACTCGGCGAGGTCGATTCTGCGCTGGTCAACCTGCCCGGGGTGTCCGGTGGCGCGGCCGCGGTCCGCCGGACCGCCAGCGGCACCCCGCTGCTGGTCGGCTATATCGCCAGCGCCGACCCGGCGTTCGACGTCAACGCCGCGCGCGCCGCGCTGAGCGAGTCGCTGCCTGCGGCCTTGGTACCGCGGCTGGTCCTGCTCGACGAACTGCCCACCCGCACGTCGGGCAAGGTGGACCGCAACGCGCTGCCCTGGCCCCCACCAGGCGCAGGTGCGGAAGACGAGGAACCCGATCTCGGCGGCACCATGGGGTGGCTGGCCGGTCTGTGGCGCGACGTCCTCGGCGCGGGAATCGACGGACCGGAAGCCGATTTCTTCGCCCTCGGCGGTGGCTCGCTGTCGGCGGCACAATTGGTCGCCGCGCTGCGCCAGCGCTATCCCACACTGACCGTCGCCGAGCTGATGGACCATCCCCGGCTCGGTTCGCTGGCCGGTTTCCTCGACGAACTGGATCCACCGATCACGGTCGTCCCACGGGATGTGAAGCCGACCCCGCTGTTCACCCAGGCAGCGCAGGTGGCGCTGTCTTTGCCGTTGACCACGCTGACCGCATTGCAGTGGGTGACGTGGCTGGCCCTGCTCAACAACGTGGTCAGTGCATTTCATCCGATGCCGTGGCTTGTTCCCATCAGTTGGTGGTGGGTCGTCGCCGCATTCATCGCCTTCATCAGCCCGTTCGGCCGAATGGGCATCGCGGTGCTGTTCTCCCAGATGCTGCTCTCCGCACTCGAACCCGGCACCTACCGTCGCGGCGGATCCGAACACATGCGGGTGTGGCTGGCTGAACGTCTGGCCGATGCCAGCGGCGCCGAGAACATGGCAGGCGCGCCGTGGCTGGTGTACTACGCCCGCGCGCTGGGTAACAAGGTCGGCAAGGGCGTGGATCTGCATTCGGCGCCCCCGGTGACCGGGATGCTATCCCTGGGCCACCGCAGCTCCATCGAGCCGGAGGTCGATCTGTCGGGGCACTGGATCGATGGCGACCTGTTCCATGTCGGAACCATCACCATCGGTAATGACGCCACCATCGGCGCGCGCACCACACTGCTACCCGGCGCGGTCGTCGGGAAGAACGCGGACGTCGCAGCCGGGTCCGGGGTGGTCGGCAAGGTCAAGAACGGTCAGTACTGGATGGGTTCACCGGCGATGAAGTCCGGTAAGGCCCGCCATCCATGGCCCGATCACCGGCCGCCGAGGGCGCCGGTCTGGGTGGCGATGTACGGCCTGACGTCGATACTGCTCGGCGCGATCCCGTTGGTCGCGTTGGCTGTCGGCTTCGCAGTCCTGGCCGTGGCGATGGCGGATTCGGCGACGCTGGGCGACGCTATCGTGTCGGCGCTGCCGTGGGTGCCGGTGGCGACCCTGGTGTCGGTGTTCGTCTACGCGGGCGCGACGGTGATCGGGGTGCGGCTGATGTCGGTCGCGATGAACGAGGGATACCACCCGGTGCGCAGCAGGGTGGGCTGGCAGCTGTGGACCACCGAACGGCTGATGGACTCCGCCCGCAACTACCTGTTCCCGCTCTACGCCAGCCTCCTGACACCATGGTGGTTGCGGCTCCTTGGCGCGTCGGTCGGCAAGGGCACCGAGATCTCCACTGCGTTGATGACGCCGAAATTCACGGTCATCGAAGACGGCGCCTTCCTCGCCGATGACACCATGGTCGCGTCCTATGAGCTGGGCGGCGGCTGGATCCACGTCGCCAAGACCACCATCGGGAAGCGGGCATTCCTGGGCAATTCCGGCATCACCCAACCGGGACGCCGGGTCCCCGAGGACGGTCTGGTGGCCGTGTTGTCAGCCACCCCACACAAGGCCAAGCGTGGATCGTCGTGGCTGGGCAGTCCGCCGGTCCGGCTGCGGCGCCAGCCGACCGCAGCCGATGTGCTGCGGACATTCCACCCGTCGACGCGGTTGAAGGTGATGCGCGGTGCGGTCGAGACCTGCCGACTGATCCCGATGATGGTGACCTTCCTGATCGGCGTGGGGGTGCTGGCCGCTCTGCAGTCATTGGCGGGCAACTTCGGCTTCGGCTGGACCGCACTGTTGGGCGGTGTAGTGCTGCTGGTGGCGGGAGCCGTCGCAGGTGGGATCGCTGTACTGGCGAAATGGGTTGTTATCGGCAGGATCCGGGCAGTCGAGCATCCCCTATGGTCCTCGTTCGTGTGGCGCAACGAGGTATCCGACACCTTCGTCGAGACCGTCGCCGCACCGTGGTTCGCCCGCGCCGCCAGCGGTACCCCGGTGATGAACCTGTGGCTACGCGGCCTGGGCGCCAAGATCGGCCGTGGCGTGTGGTGTGAAACCTATTGGCTCCCTGAGGCGGACTTGGTCACCCTCGGTAAAGGCAGCACCGTCAACCGGGGCTGCGTCGTGCAGACCCACCTGTTCCACGATCGCATCATGCGCCTGGACACTGTGATCATCGAAGAGGGCGCGACGCTGGGCACGCACTGCGTGGCCCTGCCCGCCTCGAAGCTGGGTGCCGGGTCAACCGTCGGGCCTGCGTCGCTGGTGATGCGCGGCGACGAAGTCCCGGCACACAGCCGTTGGCAGGGCAATCCGATTGCGCCGTGGCCGGTTCCACGAAAGAAGGCCCGCGAAGCGGCGAAGTCAAGCCCCGACCCGAGCCCTAAAGCGCCTGCCGCGTGAGAAAGAAGAAACCGGCCGATGCGCCAGTGATCGACCCCTACCTGCCCGACAACGGTAACTTCGGCTACCGGGTGTCGCGCTACGAGTTGGACCTGGAGTACAAGGTCGCGATCAACCGACTGTCCGGTACGGCCACCATCACCGCGGTTACGCTCGCGGCGCTGCGCACCTTCTCCCTTGACCTGTCGCACGCCCTTGCGGTTTCCAAGGTGTCGGTGAACGGCAGGCGGCCACAACATTTCAGCACCTCGGGCGACAAGCTGAACATCTCTCTGGCCACCCCACTGCCGGCCGGCGCCATGCTCAAGATTGTTATCCGCTACGGCGGATCGCCGAAACCCATTCGAAGTTATTGGGGTGAAGTCGGTTTCGAGGAGCTCTCCAACGGCGCGCTGGTCGCGGGCCAACCCAACGGCGCGGCGTCCTGGTTTCCCTGCGACGACCACCCCAGCGCGAAGGCCAGCTACCGGATCCAGATCAGCACCGACAGCCCCTACCGGGCAATTGCCAACGGCGAGTTGGTTTCCCGCCGGGTCCGCGCGGGTCTCACCACGTGGACCTACGAGCAGGCCGAGCCCATGTCGACGTATCTGGCCACGTTGCAGATCGGCATGTATGAGAGTTACAAGCTGGGCAAATCGGTGGTACCCCTCTACGGGGTGCTTCCGGCTCGATTGAAGCGCAACTTCGATCACGATTTCGCCCGACAGCCCCAGATGATGAAACTATTCGTCAAACTGTTCGGCCCTTACCCCCTGTCGTCGGGATACACCGTCGTGGTGACCGATGACGACCTGGAAATTCCCCTTGAGGCGCAGGGGCTTTCGATATTCGGCGCCAACCATTGCGACGGCTCTCGGCGCTCGGAGCGACTGATCGCCCACGAGATGGCGCACCAGTGGTTCGGCAACAGCGTGACGGTGCGGCGCTGGCGCGATATCTGGCTACACGAAGGCTTCGCCTGCTACGCCGAATGGTTGTGGTCGCAGGAGTCCGGTGCCCTCAGCGCCGACGGCCTGGCCCGCCAGTACCACCAGCGTCTGCGCGGCTCGGCGCAGAATCTGCTGCTCACCGATCCCGGCCCGCGAGATATGTTCGACGACCGGGTCTACAAACGTGGTGCGTTGACGCTGCACGCGCTGCGCGGCGTCATCGGGGATAAGAAATTCTTTGCGCTGCTTCAGGATTGGACGGCGCGCTACCGCCATTCCACCGCCGTGACCGACGATTTCACCGGGCTGGCCGCCAGCTACACCGACACCTCACTGCGCCCACTGTGGGATGCCTGGCTGTACTCAACTGCGGTCCCGCCCTTGGAAAACGGTTCGTGACAGACGCCGCTGTACCGACCGGTCCGGTCACCCGCAGTAGCGTCGCCAAAGTCGGGGTCGCCACCGCTGTCACCGCAGTGTGCGGTTACGCCGTGCTCTACCTGGCGGCCCGCGATCTCGATCCCGCCGGCTTCTCGATATTCGGCGTGTTCTGGGGCGCTTTCGGTCTGGTGAGCGGCGCTGCCTTTGGCTTGTTGCAACAGACCACCCGCGAGATCCGGCTGGCCAAGCATGTCGATCCGTCGCACCGCCCGATCACCAGGCCGCTCCGTGTCGGCGGCGTCGTCGGGTTGCTCGCCGCGGTGGCGATCGCGGTGACCGCTCCCCTGTGGTTATCGCATGTGTTCGCCGAATCGCGGGTGCTGTCGGTGGTGCTGCTCGCTGTCGGACTGGCTGGCTTCTGCGTGCACACCACCTTGCTGGGCATGCTGGCGGGCAATAACCACTGGGCGCAGTACGGCGCGCTGATGGTGACCGATGCCGTCATCCGGGTCGCTGTCGCGGTGGCAACCGTTGCGATCGGGTGGGGTCTGGTCGGCTTTTTGTGGGCCACCGTCGGCGGCGCGATTGCCTGGCTTCTGCTGTTACTCGCCTCGCCAACCACACGCATCGCCGCACACCTCGTCGCATACGAGGACACCCGCTCGTTCCTGCGTGGTGCCGGCCACGCAGTGGCCGCTGCGGGGGCCAGCGCGATCTTGGTGATGGGTTTCCCCGTGCTACTGAAGGCCACCTCAGGGGACTTGGGTTCCGCGGGCGGGGTGGTGATTCTTGCGGTCACGCTGACCCGCGCCCCACTGCTGGTCCCGCTGACGGCGATGCAGGGCAATCTGATTGCGCATTTCGTCGACCAACGACAACACCGCGTACGGGCGCTGTTGGGCCCTGGCGCGATGGTGATCGCGGTCGGGGCCGTCGGGGTGGTGTTGGCCTGGTGGGCCGGACCGTGGCTGCTGCGCACAGGGTTCGGTTCGGAGTACATCGCCAGTGGAACGCTGCTGGCCTGGCTGACCGCCGGCGCGGTGGCCATCGCGCTGCTGACGATCACCGGCGCCGCGGCAGCCGCGGCGGCCCTGCATCGCGCCTATTCCGTCGGGTGGATCTGTGCGACCGTCGCGTCCGCGCTCCTGCTGACCCTGCCGCTGGAACTGCAGACCCGCACCATCATCGCGCTGCTGTGCGGGCCGGTCGTCGGGATCGCGGTACATCTGGCGGCGCTGAGCCGAGTACCTGGCCGTGACAGCCTAACCAACGGAACCTGAACCGAGCAGAAGGCGAGCCTCTGCGGCAATTTCTTTGCGGCAGAGAAGGATCGGACGTTCAGCGCGCAGTGCGGGTGGGACGGGGATTGACCAGCCTGCCGTGGGTCACGAGCGATCCGTGTTGCTTGAGTCGCTGAGTGCGGATGTCGACCTCGTAGCTGCGGATCTCCTCGATCTGCCCGAGTTCCTCGCTGAGATACCGGTAGAGATCGTCGGTGTCTCGGCAGATAGCAATCGCCATCAGGTTCTTGGCTCCGCTGGTTGCGCCGGCAAACGCAATCTGGGAGTGCGCCGCAATGCGTTCGCCGACGCGGTCCAAAGCGCTGGACGCCACGGTCAGCCACAGCATGGCGCTGAGCTGGTAGCCGAGTCGTTCGGACAACACGTCCACGTCGTAGAGCAGCGCGCCGGACGCCTCCAGTGCCGCCATTCGCCTACCCACCCGCGCCACCGACCAGCCGGCGCGTGCGGCGAGCTTCGACTGCGGCGTTCGACCGTCCTCGGCGAGCGCCTCGAGGATCGGCCGGTCCTCGGGCACGGGCAGCGACAGTCGATCGAAGGAGATCGGGACCGTCCGCTCGGCCAGGATCTCCTCGGCCTGGCGATCGGAGAGCGTCTGGCCGTAGCCGGTCCACGGTGCGCTCGCAGGGCGGCCGAACGTATGCAGCAGTAGGTCGATGGTCAGGTCGGTGACCGAGGTCGTTCGTGGCAGTAACCGCAGGAGCAAATCCTCCCTGTCATCACTCAGTGAGGCACGGATGACGCACACCAGGTCGGTCCATCCCGCCAGCACATTGGCGTGGGACACGTCCGGCCGACGCACCAGGGCTTCGGCGAGCTGCGGTATGCGGTCAGGTGCGGCACGCATTCGGCACACCCAGCTGGCGTCGCCGTCCACCCGCTGGTTCTCCAGCCCGACCACGCGCACCACGCCATCCCGGCGCAGCCGGCGGTAACGCCGGGCGACCGTCGGCTCAGTGGCCTCGACCACGGCGGCGATCCGGCGAAACGACACCCGGGGTGCGAGCTGCAGGGCATGCAGGATTTGTGCGTCTAATTGATCGAGCATGAAGTAAATGATGCGCTTCCGGCGATACCAATGAGGATTTCTATACGTATCTGCTCAGATGATGGGTGTTGAGGTGCGGTAACCAGCAGCCTGGAGTCATGGACATCACCGGCAACACCGTCTTGGTCACGGGTGGCGGCAGCGGAATCGGCCGCGGCCTGGCCGAAGCCCTGCATCGGGCCGGCAACCAGGTAGTGATCGCCGGTCGGCGTCGACAGCCGCTACAGGCCATCGCCAGCGCCAACCCGGGCATCGAATGGCGGCAACTGGATCTGGCCGACCGGGCCAGCATCACCAACCTGGCCGTCGAACTTGTCGACAGCCACCCCGGCCTGAACGTCCTGGTCAACAACGCGGGCGTCATGCAGACCGAGGATCTGCGGACCGGCGGGGTGACTGACATCGCCGAATCCACGGTGGCCGTCAACCTGGTGGGGCCCATCAGACTCACCGCGGCACTGCTGCCCACGCTGCTCGGACAGCAGCACGCCGCGATTGTCAACGTCACCTCTGCTTTGGCGTTCGTACCCAAAGCAGACGCGCCGAGCTACTCGGCGACCAAGGCGGGTCTGCACGCCTACACCGAGTCGCTGCGACATCAATTGCGCCGCACCCCGGTCCAGGTCATCGAGATCATTCCGCCGCGGGTGGAGACCGACATGCTCGCCGGGCAACGCGACGGCGCCGACGCGATGTCATTGGATGCCTTTGTCGCCGAGACGTTTTCGCTTCTGCAAAACCGGCCCGACGCGGTCGAGGTCGTTGTTGATGCCGCTGCACGCGCGCGCTTCGCCAGTCGCGACAACCACTACGCCGACATCTTCGAATCAATGAACCCTTAAGGAGTAACCACCCATGCACATCGGAATCGGATTGCCCAGCCACATCGCGCACGTTGCGGGGCCGTTGACCGCCGAGTGGGCCCGCCGAGCCGAGCAGCGCGGCTTCGCCCAGCTGGCCGCGATCGACCGACTGGTCTACGAAGGCCTCGACTCGATCATCGCACTGTCGGTGTCCGCGGGCGTGACCACCGATATCGCTTTGATGACCAATGTCTTACTAGCTCCGTTGTATCCGCCGGTGCTGTTGGCCAAGCAGGCCACCACTCTCGCCGACGCGTCCGGTGGTCGGCTCACCCTCGGTCTGGGCATCGGGAATCGGACCGACGACTACACCGCCGTCGGGGTGGACTTTCGGCGGCGCGGGCGCATCCTCGACGAGGTCGCCGCCCTGCTGCGCGAGGCGTGCGACGCCAAGGTCATCACCGGTGACAGGGCGCTCTGCCCGGCACCGGTGCGTATTCCGCTGCTCTTCGGTGGGCGGGTGGACGCGTCATTTCGCCGGGCCGTGACGATCGGCGACGGCTGGACTGCGGGGGCGCTGCGCGAATACGCCAGCCAGTCGGTGATCGCCGAGCGTGTGCGAGCGGCGTGGACGGAGGCGGGCCGCACGCAGCGCCCGTGGCTTCAGGCCTGCGTCAACTTCACCTTCGGCGACGCCGACACCGTCAACGCCGGTCGCGCGCACCTGCAGCGCTACTACGGCTTCAATCCCGATTACGCGGCCCTCAACGCTGCCGACATGCTCACCGCGCCCCAGGATGCGATGGAGACCGTCCGCGCCTACCGCGACCTGGGCTTCGACGGACTCGTCTTCTATCCCTGTGTCGCTGACATCGACCAGTTGGACCGCCTGGCCGACGCGGTGCTGTGATGACCGCGTCCGGATCGATGCGGACATGACCGGCGCGTAGCCTGTGGGCATCGAAACGCCCTATTCCGACGTCTGGATCGTCGTCCCCGCCTTCAACGAAGCGAGCGTCATCGGCGAGGTGATCGCCGAAGTCCGCTCTACCTTCGCCAACGTGGTGTGCGTCGACGACGGCAGCCGTGACGACACCGCAGCAGCCGCCTTGGCGGCCGGCGCGCACGTCGTCAAACATCCGGTGAACCTCGGTCAGGGCGCGGCGATCCAGACCGGTATCGAATACGCCCGCAGCCAACCCGGCGCGGCGGTATTCGCCACGTTCGACGCCGACGGACAACACCGCGTCAAAGATGTCGTGTCGATGATCGAGCGGCTCAGCACCGAGGACGTCGACATCGTGATCGGCACCCGATTCGCACAAGGTCCCCCGCCGCGGATGTCGGTCCTGAAGCGGGTGATTCTGCAGGCGGCCGCCCTGCTGAGCCCGAGCAGCCGGAAGCTGGGCCTCACCGATGCCCACAACGGGCTGCGCGTGTTCAACAAGACGGTCGCTGACGGCCTCAACATCACCATGAACGGGATGAGCCATGCCAGCGAGATCATCGCGCTCATCGTCGAAAACAAATGGCGCGCGGCCGAGGAGCCCGTCGAGATCCTCTACACCGACTACTCACTGAGCAAGGGCCAGCCGCTGCTCAATGGCGTGAACATCATCTTCGACGGTTTCCTGAGAGGGCGGATGCGACGATGAATTGGATTCAGGCGCTGCTCATCCTGGCGATCCTGGCCCTACTGGTCTACCTGCTGCGCTCACGGACCAGCGCCAAATCCAAGGCCTGGGTGAAGGTCGGCTACGTGCTCTTCGTCTTCGCGGCGGTCTATGCGATTCTGCGGCCCGATGACACCACGGTGGTGGCCAACTGGCTCGGCGTCGATCGCGGCGCCGACCTGATGGAATACGCGTTGATCATCGCGTTCGTGTTCACCACGCTGAGCACCTACCTGCGGTTCAAGGATCTGGAGCTCAAGTACGCCCGGCTGGCGCGGGCGGTGGCGCTGGAAGGCGCGCAACGTCCGACCCAGCCAACAACGGACGCCTCCTAGCGTGTGCAGGATATCGGTGCGATTGCGCTGAATTCGCGACGGCTTCCTGCACAGTCGGCGACGTCCGCCTAGTTCTCCCGGTTCCTGAAGTACTCCACCGTGCGGCGGACACCTTCGTCGAGCCCCACCACCGGACGCCAGCCCAGCACTTCTTCGGCACGGCTGATGTCCAGGCAGGACCGTTTCAGGTCACCGAGGCGCGCCGGCTGGAATTCGGGGTCATCGGGGGCGCCGACGGCTGCGGCGACCGAGGTGTGCAGTTGCCGGTCGGAGGTCTCCACCCCGGTACCGGTGTTGAACCGCAGCCCGCCGCCGGCGGTGCCGGACGCCTTGACGAACGCATCGACCACGTCATCGACGAACACGTAATCGCGGGTGTTGCCGCCGTCGCCGAACACCTTGGTGGGCTTCCCGGAGAGCATCGCCTGGGCGAAGATGGCGACGACGCCGGCCTCCCCGTGCGGATCCTGGCGGGGCCCGTAGACGTTGGCCGGCGCGATATGCGAGCAGTCCAGCCCGTACAGGTTGCGGAACATATTGAGGTAGACCTCGCCGGCGACCTTGCCCGCCGCATACGGCGACGACGGGTCGGTGGGCACCTTTTCGCTGGTGGGGAACTCCTCCGGCGTGCCGTAGATCGACCCACCGGAGGACGTGTGCACGATCTTGCGGACCCCCGCGCGCCGCGCCGCGTCGGCGAGGCGGACGGTCCCGACGACGTTGACCGAGGCATCGAACTGCGGATCGGCGACCGAATGCCGCACGTCGATCTGAGCAGCCAGGTGAAACACCACCTCGGGGTGGTATTCATCGAGGATCGCGTTCAGGTCGGAGCTGACGATATCGGCTTCCACGAAGAAGAATTCCGGCTCATCGGCGAGGTGTTCAAGGTTGCCGGCCCGCCCGGAGGCGAAATTATCGAGTCCGACGACAGAATGCCCGTCGGCGAGTAGGCGATCGACCAGGGTCGATCCAATGAAGCCGGCTGCTCCGGTGACCAGTGCGCGCATTGCGCCAACGATACCGAGGGTATGAAAGACGCATGCTTGCCCGTCGATCCGTCAACGCCGTCGCTGGTGGCGCCTGCGCTCTGATCGCGGTCGCGCTGGTGGTCCGCGCGGTGCTGGCCTTCGGCGGCTACTTCTACTGGGATGACCTGATCCTGGTGGGCCGGGCGGGCACGCAGAACCTGCTGTCCGGGCAATATCTGTTCGACGATCACGACGGCCACGTGATGCCCGGCGCCTTCCTCGCCGCAGGCGCAATCACCCGGCTGTCACCGTTGAACTGGTGGGGGCCGGCGATCAGCCTGGTAGTGCTGCAGTTGGTGGCATCGCTGGCGCTATTGCGCACTCTGCGGGTGATCCTTGGGTGGCGCCCCGTGCTGCTGCTGCCGCTGACCTTCGCGTTGTTCACCCCATTGGGTGTTCCCGGTTTCTCGTGGTGGGCCGCCGCCTTGAATTCGCTGCCGATGGTGGCCGCGCTGGCGTGGGTGTGTGGTGATGCAATTCTGTTGGTGCGCAGCGGAAATCCCCGATATGCGATCACGGGCGTGCTGGTCTTCTTCGGGGGCCTGCTGTTCTTCGAGAAGGCCGCGGTCATCCCCTTCGTCGCGTTCGCCGTCGCAGCGCTGCTCGAATACGTCAGAGGTGAGCAGCAGCCGTTGCGGGTCGTGTGGAGGCGGGGTGTCCGGCTGTGGGTGGCGATGCTGGCGCTGACCGCCGCCTGGATCGTCCTGTACATCGTGGTCGTGGACCAGCAGCGGTGGAGTTCAGATCTACCGATGACATGGAACCTATTGCAGCGCTCGATCACTCACGGGATCGTGCCCGGGCTGGCCGGTGGCCCTTGGGAATGGCAGCGATGGGCGCCGGCATCGCCGTGGGCGACACCACCGCTGGCCGTGATGGTGCTTGGTTGGCTGACAGTGGCTGCCGCGGTGACACTGTCGCTGATCCGTAAACAACGGATAGGCGCGGTGTGGTGTGTCGCGGTCGGGTATGCGATCGCCTGCCAGGTGCCGATCTACCTGATGCGGTCGTCGAAATTCACCGCGCTGGAACTGGCCCAGACCCTGCGCTACCTGCCCGATCTGGTGGTAGTCCTGACACTGCTGGCCGCGGTCGCGTTCTGCGCGCCGAACCGGCCTAATGCACAGTGGCTGAACGCATCGGCGCGTCGAACGGCCATCACGTCAGCGGCCTCGGTGGCGTTTCTGGCCAGCAGTCTGTATTCGACGTCGACGTTCCTGATCAGTTGGCAGGACAATCCGACGAAGTCCTATCTGGACAACGCCCGGCTCGGCCTAGCCACGGCACAGTCCCGTTCCGACGCGCCGATGCTGGATCAGGAAGTCGACCCGCTGGTGCTGCAACGGGTGGCCTGGCCGGAGAACCTGACCAGCCATATGTTCGCCCTGCTGCGAGATCGTCCTGAATTCAGCACCAGCACAACAGAATTGCGCATGTTGGACATGTCGGGTCGGCTTGTCGATGCCAAGGTCACCTGGGTGCGCACCATGGCGCCCGGGCCGACACCGCAGTGCGGCTATCTGGTGCAGACCGAATTGCCGGTGCAGATTCCACTGGACGGGCCCCTACTGCCTGCGGAGTGGACCACCGAGATCAACTACCTGGCCAACAGCAACGGATCGATGACCCTGTCGCTCGACGAAGGCACCGAGGCGAAGGTACCGGTGCATCCAGGCCTCAATCGGGTGTTCGTGCGTCTTTCCGGTGCGGGTAAGACCATCACCGCACGTGCCGATACCGCGGCGCTTTCGGTATGCCTGGCCTCAGGCCCTGTGGGCTACGTCGCACCGGTGTGATCGGCGGCGATCCTGTGCGAAAGTAGTTCGTATGACTAACTTACGTGACCAGGGCGTTCAGGTGCTGCGGGAGATGTTGCCCGGCATGCTGCCCGACGACGTTCCCAACGACAAGGTCGACTTCGGCTCGGCAGGTTTCGCCGGCGAACTGATGGATATCGGCCTTGAGGGCATCTTCGGACGGCTGTGGACCCGCGACGGACTGGCCCGCCGGGACCGCAGCCTGGTCACCTTGGGGATCCTGATCGCACTGGGCGCCCAAGAAGAACTCGAATCACACTTTCGGATCGCCAAGCAGAACGGACTGACCGAGGACGAACTGGCCGAGGTGATCTACCACTCCAGCGGTTACGCCGGATTCCCGGCCGCAAACTCCGCGAAGGCGGCGGCGCTGAAGGGGTTGGGAAAGTAACCCGCTTCCCGGGGATCAGCCCATCGGCGCGTTGGCGAGGTTGTGCCACAGGTTTTTGAGGCTGTCGGTTCCGCCGAAGAGGGTAGTGAAGTGTGTGGAGTCGATCAGCACGATGTCACCGGAGCGCTGCGCCTTGGGTGGCAGCCAGATCAGCGCGTTGAAGGCGGTGTTTCCGGCGTCGGTGAAGGGGTGCGGTCGGTTCGGGTCGACACGTTGGCGGCCCAGAACCCGAAGCGATGCGCTGGCCGCGGCGGTGAGTTCGTAGTGCGGCAGGTGTGGGTGGAAGTTCAGCGTGGTGACGTTGTCCAGCAGGTGTAATGCGTCAAGGTCACGGAACGCGGCCAGCGGTGCTATCTCGGTGGTGCCATCGACGACGGCGGGCCGCAGTCCCCAGGTGTTGTGGACGGGTACCTCCAGCGCCTTCATCAACGATCGGGTGTATTGCCCAAACCGTTGCTGGCGTGGGACCAGGGGGTCACCATGATGGGCGTATTCGACTTGGCGTTGCGCGTAATCGTCGGTGAAGCCGACGTCGTGGTGTGGCGCCAACAGCAGGCAGGTGCCCTCGCGGTGCAGCCACGTCTGGATGGCCTCGATCTCCTGGGGTGCGGCTTCTTGTTCGGAGAGCAGATGATCGAGCCCGAACACCATCAGCGTGTCGGTGTCATCGAGGATGCGTTCGTCGATCGGCAGTCGGTACCCGGCCTGGTCGATGCGCTGAAAGACCGCCACGGGATGGCCTGTGGTGTCACCGGCCAATTGTTGGAAGGCCAATGTCGACCGATGGAACAACTCCAGCGTCCCTGCGATGCCCTGTAGAAAGTGCGCTTCGTCGTACTCGGGTATTTCGTAGCTGGGCCACAACGCATTCCGAACTTCGGTAATCGTCGAGAAGCGATTCTCCATTGTGGTGGCGCCGCGTTGAGCTTCCCATGGGTAGCTCCACGTCCAGTAGATGCTGATGCGCCGCTGACCGTTACGCTTGCGCGGGACGTGGCACTGGTTGTAGGTACGTGCCTGCGCTTTAGCGTTCATCGCACTGTCCCTTTCTAGGTCAGAGCAGCCAGGTAGCGGAGGGCGTTGATACCTGGCAGGAAAAAGTAGGCACCACCCTTGAGGGTGGTGAACGCCGGGAGCCCTTTGTGTACCGTGCGGATCGGCCGCTTGGGCACGGTGAAATCGAGTGTGCCGTCCTGGGTTCCGCAGATCGGATCGTGTTCGTTGCCGAGTTCGTGAAAGCTGCGATCGTTGATCCAGACGTTCTGGGCGAACTCGAACTGCCGCACCAGGCTGGCGCAGATGATGAATGCGGCGATGCCGCGGTCCACGCCGTCATCGGGCGCGTCGTCGGGAAGCGCTGGTCCGTAGGTAGCACCCCGTCGGATCATTCTGCGACGGTTCATATTGTGCGCGGTATCCCGAGGATTGAGGCGCCTCGCGTGGGAGCCCAGCGGGCATGCATACCCCTGCGGATCTTCATTTTTGTAATTGAAGTCGTTGTTGCGCAACGGATCGGCACCAAGCTCGGGATCGTCGCGGTCAGGTGCCAGTACCAAAGGCGCACCACTTTTCCAGCGGCCCATGAACTTCGCGGCGAGCAGCTCTTGGCCGTCGGGAGTCGGTGCTTTGTCCCGCAGATAGTCGCGGAACCGACCGACATGCTCTTGGAGTCTGCGGTAGGCCATGTAGCTGCCGTTGCGGGAGAGCACCTCCGGTTGCGGAAGGTTGACGGGCGGCCCCTCCTCATCCGGGTAGCCCAGAATGAACTCGCCCGGTTTGAGTGCCACGCCCGATCCTGGCGTCGGATCCTCACCGGATCCTTCGATCGCCGGCTGGGACAACCGGTCACGGAACCCGAAATGGTCGTGTGCGTAGTTGAACGGCGGGGTTGCATTCAGGTCAAGGACCGACAAACTCCGCACCCCTGGACAACGCGAGATCAGCTTGTCGTGCTCGGCGATACACCGCGCGTGTTCGGCGTCGTCACGGGCGAACAGGATGACGATGGCGTGCAGATCATCACCCGCCAGGCCACCGATCCAGTTGTCCGGATGCGCGCTGCCGGTATCCCCGAGGATGTCAGCGCGAGAAGCCATCCCCTCGCGAAACTCGTCCGGGAATGTCGCCAGCGAGACGTCCGGTACTCCCAACGCGCGCAACCCGTTCCAGGTAAACGCCACGGTGATCCACCGGTCTGTGCTATCCATCGACGCCAGCGCGGTCGAGGCCGAATCCACCCTGTCGATCAGTTCCGAGAGCCAGGCCCTCCCCCCGGCCGGGTCCTCGAAGGACAGGAACTCATAGCGCCCCGTCATCGCCGGGGTGCGGGTCAGCAGTATGTGCTGAATATCGTCGAACTCGAGCATCGCCGCTATTGCATCTGGTCGAGCATGGTCGAGAATGCGTCTTTGAGGCGCAACGCTTTCTTGATCTCATCAGCGGTGACGTAGGGGTATTCGCCGTATTCCAGGAAGCTCGGGCACTGGTGGTCGCGGACGAATGAGATGAACGCCTCCGGGTTGGTCTTCCAATCCTCTGGGAAGCCTTCAAGATTCGTGAATACGGTGGTGACCCCGGTGGCGCTGAACAACTTGATCGCGTCCTCGGTGTACTTGTCGAAATCGGTGTCGAAGATGCCCATGTACTGAAAGTGCAGCCCAGAGCCGATATCGAAAAGATTCCACCGCAAGTAGTGCAGCTTGAGAGGTGCCAACGCCTCGGGACTGGCCGCGATGGTTTCTTCGATCTGCTTACCGTAGGCCCGAACCGCTTCCTCGCGGCCTTCTTTGACCTTGGCGATAATCGAAAAGCCATAGCAGGCAGGTGTTCTGGGGTAGGTGGGCCCGTAGCGCCCCCGCTCAATCTCGAAGTACCCCTCCTTCGGGATGGCCATCGCCGCAGGCGTGCTCCACTGAGAATTCGACGACATTGCCCCTCCAGCTCGGTCGCAGGATGGGCCGAACATAACACCAGGATCGGATCCCCACGAGAAAATCGTCGCGAACGCAAAGACGTTGGGTAAGAGGACTATATGAATTCATCAAGGGTCAAATTTGCTACATCTCGCCCCACAGCCTAAGTCTGCAGAAGCCAAGAACTGATTTCCTACACACGCGTTATTTCTGGCCGTGGAAGAGTAATCTCGCGATCGTTCGGAGCCGATGTCGACGACGGGGGTCATCGTGAAAAGGCAATTGGTGTACCTGCTTCCGATACTGAGCGCGGCAAGCACCCTGGGAATCGTGGGGGCGCCCTCGGCGAGCGCCGACTGCAACTACAGCGGCGGAAGCACCCTGTGCTCCAGCACCGGAACCGTCCGCGGCGGTTCCGCACCTGCACCAACCTTCGACCCGTATCCGTGCAGTAATGCCGACCCGCTCTGCGCCTACTACGACGACTGGGACCCACAGATCTACATCGACTTGCCCCCCGTCAGACCCGGTGGTCCCGGTGGCCCCGGTGGTCCGGGGGTGGGCGGTGGCCCGATCATCGGCGGAGGCGGCGGCAGACCCGGTCGAGGCTAGCCAGCCCAGAACAGCAGTCCCCCTGAGGCAAAGGAATCAGACCATGACAATGATGTTCAGCGCTCCGCGGGCCCGACGTGTGATCTGCGGTGCGCTACTCGCCGGCGCCACGGCGCTGGCCATTGCCGCGCCCGCACTGGGCGACCCACCACCTAATTGCACCGCGGGTGATCGAGCGCAGGTCGCCGCAGGGGTGTCTGCCTCGATGAGCGTTTACCTCTTCACCCATCCGGACATCAACGCGTTCTTCACCGGGCTCAAAGGGCAACCGTTGGATCAAATTCGGCCCCGAGTGCAGGATTATCTCGAGGGCAACCCGCAGGCGAAGGCCGAGCTCCAAGCTATCCGCCAGCCCCTCAAGGACTTCCGTGAACGTTGCGGAATCGAGCCCGGTCAAACCTAGTCACTTGAGAGGACTGCACTCATGAGCACTCGCCGAACACTTGGTCGCCGCGTGGCGGCCGCAACGGCAGCCATCGCGCTCGCCGCCATGTGCGGACTTTCTGCCTGTTCCAAAGAGGAGAAGCCGGCACCGACCACTTCCACGACGACCACCACCACGGCGCCGTCCGCGACGCCAACGGAAAAGGGCCTCGAACCGGGCGGCGGCAACAAGTTCACCCCGACGGTCAAGGCGCCCACGCCGGCGACCGCGGTCCCAGGCGACAACTGAGCAGTTCGACTCGTCGCGGGAGAGCTCCTACGGGCCACCGCGCCAATGGTCGATGCGGTGATGATCGGGCGTAAAGCCATGCTCTACGCCCCAGAGCACCGCCTGGGTCCGGCTACCGACACCTATCTTGCGGTAGATCGTCCGGATGTAGGACTTGACGGTGTTGGGGCTCAGGTACGTCAGTGCGGCCACCTCGGCATTGCTCTTCCCCTGCGTGATCAGTGCCAGGATTTCCGACTCCCGGTCACTGAGCCCTTCACCGCGGCCGGGCCAGTCGAGCCCAACAGCAGTGCGGGTCCGCGGTGGCACATCGCTGATCACCGTGTCACCCGCATGTACCGCCTCTAGCGCGGCAACCAGATCCCGCGCGGGCAGCGTCTTGGAGAGATACCCGTGGGCACCCTGCTTTCGCGCGCTCTCGATCAGATCAGGATGAAAGTTCCACGTGTACACCACAACTCGGCGGGCCCGTGGATTGGCGACCAGGGTGGCGATCTCTTCGTGATCGGATTCCGGTTGGGCGAACGAGTCGTAGAGGACGATGTCGACATCGTCGACGACGCCTTTGTTCGCATCGATTTCGGCAACGATCACCCGGTCGCGGTACCTGTCGAACATATTCGCCACGCCGATCAGCACGACGTCGTAGTCGTCGACAAGTGCCACGGTGATCGGGGACTTTCGCTGTTCGGACACGGGGAGAACATTACCTCCCTAGGGGTGTACCGGCACCCCCCTTTGGGGTGGTGGAGTAGGCCTCAGCGTCGAGCACTCGCTCGGCCCAGGAAGCGCTAGTCGGCGCAGCTCAGAAAGGCCGCCTCATGATCGTCCTCGGACTCGTCCTCCTCATTGCCGGATTCGTACTCAAGATCTCGATCCTGTGGACCATCGGGATCATCCTGCTCGTCATTGGCGCCGTACTCGCGGTCATGGGCTCCACGGGCCGCGCAGTGGGCGGTCGGCGCCACTACTTCTGACCCTCCCCTTCTTGAACCGACGGCGGGGCGGTGTTCGCGGACGCCGCCCCGCCGTCCGTTCTCGAACTCCCCTGAGCGATTGCGAGGTCACCATGGCACACCATTCCATCGCATCCGAGCGCGTCACCGCGGCGTCCGATTGCACCGTCGAGCAGACCTGGTCCGGGCGTATTGCAGTGCTGTCGGTAGCCGGCGCCCTGGACATGTTGACCGCTGACACCCTGCAGGGCGCGGTCGACGCAGCACTTGGTGCCCAGCCGTCGGCGTTGATCGTCGACCTCACCGCCGTCGAATTCTTGGGCTCGGCCGGGATGAGCGTGCTCATCTCCACGAGCGACGCGACTGGTGTCGATCTCCCCTTCGCCGTCGTCGCCCATGGACCGGCCACTGCCAGGCCGCTCGCCCTGACCGGCATCACCGAGATCATCGCGGTGTACGCCACCCTCCCCGACGCGCTTCTCAGCACGCAGGAGTGACCGCGGCCACAGTCGGGTTTCGTTCTTCGGACGCACTGGGTATTAGCCCGGTCAACACCAACGACGGAAGGACGATCATGGGCGACAGTGGACCCGAAGAGGCAGTCAAGGGCGTAGTCGAGGACGTCAAGGGCAAGGCCAAAGAGGTCATCGGCATTGTCAGTGGTCAGGACGGTCTGCGTGAAGAGGGCCGCGCGCAGCAGGACAAGGCTGAGGCGCAGCGCGACGTGGCCAAGAAAGAGGCCGAAGCCGAGGCTTCACGGGCCGCGGAGAAGGCCGCCGAGGCGCGCCAGAAGGCTGCTGAGTAACTCACCCACCCAATCCGGCTCCGATTCCATCGGGGCCGGATTTGTCTGCGAACGAAAGCCGCCGCAGCGGCTGCGTCAGATCGGCTGCGGTACGTTTTTCCGCGCTTGACGGGCCAGGAGGCGGTCGCGTTGATCTTCGAATTTGACCACTTGAGATTCGAGTTTGGCCAGGTAAGCCACGAGTTGGTCGCGCCGTTGTTCACCCACCGAGGTGAAGTCGTCTCGTTCGAGGATGCGCCAGGCACGCAGGGTGGGGGTGACGACTTCGTCGAGATGTTGGCGCGGGCCATAGATGCCATGTTTGGCCATCAGCACACCGTTGCGGCGGAAGTTGGGCATGCCCTGGCCGGGCATCCGGAAGTTTTCCACAACAGCAGCGACGGCTTTCAGCGCCTGGTCGGGCGCTAGGTCAAGGGCCGCGCCGCACATGTTCCGATAGAAAATCATGTGCAGGTTCTCATCGGCAGCGACGCGCTGAAGTAACCGGTCGGCGACGGGTTCATTGCAGGCCTTGCCGGTATTGCGGTGGCTGATCCGGGTGGCGAGCTCTTGAAAAGAAACGTAGGCAAGGGACAGCAGGAAGTCCGTTTTGTGTTGTTCCTCCTCCGTCTCAGTCGCCCCAAATCCGTTGGTCATGTGTGCCATCCGGGCGCGCTCAAGCTCGACCGGATCGACACTGCGGGTGACGACAAGATAGTCACGCAGGGCGATGCTGTGCCGAGCCTCCTCGGCGGTCCAACGGCCCACCCACGTCCCCCATGCGCTGTCGAGGGTGAAGTGTTCTGCGGCTTCGCGGTGGTAAGAGGGCAGGTTGTCCTCGGTAAGGAGGTTGGTGATCATCGCCGCCTTGGCGACCTCACTCAGCTGCGATTGTTCTTCAGACCAATCGACACCACCCATTGCCGCGAAGTTGCGGCCAAGATCCCACGGCACGTAATCATGCGGATGCCACTCGGTGGCCACGGCCAAATGCCGGTTGATGCCATCCTCGGCTGCCGGCTCGAGCTCCTTGAGCATTTCCGCGTCGGTCAAGTCGCGCAACCTCACACCTCACCCTCGTTTTGGACCCGCCCGAGGCAGGTGGTCGGTGTTACGGAGAACGGCCGGCCGAGAAGTCGGCAACCTAAATTCGCTTCCCGTGCTGGCTTTCGGTACTGCAGGTCGGCTCGGCGACGGCGGCGACGGTGTCGATGATCTCTCGCGTCGCGGTGCACATCGCGGCGATCTCCGCGCCGTGGACGACGTAGACGCGGTCACCTTTGCCGCTGAGTAGAAGTTTCGTAACAGACCCGCCGATGGCGACGGTTGCCGGTGACTGTACAGGTGCGGGGATCAACGATATTGACACGCGCACTTATCGCTGTGTCATATAGGCGACGAAATCGATTGCGCCGCCGGGGCTGACAGTCATACCGCGAATGGGCGCAGTCAAGGTACCCGAGCCGGTGATCGGGTGCTCGCTGGTATCGATCGTTCCAGCTCAGCGCCGAGGTGGCCGGCCCGGGGCGGGGTCGCAGAACCGAATATCGTTGCGGCTGAGGGTGATCGGACCAGCGGACGATATGCGTGGGTGCGCGGTTCATCGTGGCGATGGCATCTGCACTCTGTCGATCGCCGCGGCCTGCGCGCCCGCGCCAGCCGTGCGTGCGACGTTCGTCCCGGTGCGGTCCAGCCCAGGAACCCACCGTTCCCATCACCAATAACTCGTCGATTTGTGTGACGCGTGTCGCAGCTGGAGTTCGGGTTACCGGCCGACCCCGAAATCCGAGCTGGCCGTAACGCGTCGATCTACGCGCTGGTGATTTGCCCGGCGACGTCCATACGGCCCCATTGCGGATCAGCCGCCCGGCCACCCCGGCGGCTGAGTGGAGTTCCGGTAACTGCGCGATTTCGAAGTTCGCTCAGCAATGAGTCAACCGACGCGCCGCGGAGATCGCCTGTCAGTGTCGTAAGTTCAACCACCCCCAGCTCGTCGCTATATAAGTAGCCGGCAGCAACCAGGGCCTCGACCGGCGATCGCGCGTAAGCCCTGGCGAGGGCAACCACAGCTTCGGCTCGCGGGGTAGTTCCGCGTTGCCACCGCGAGATGCTGGACTGATCGATGCCGGTAGCAGCGGCGATGGCTTTCTGCGAGACATTGCCGGTCACCGTCACGACGTACTGCCACCATGATGTCAGTTCCCCGCGGTCGGAGTCTTGTGCCGTGTCCACTGACGTTGGCATGACAAACCCATTTTCCGTCGTTGCGGTTTGACCGACCCTGGTCCAACGAACCAGCCGAGAGTAGCGATATTTCGAACTGATTGCACGCACACACGAATGCGCGTATGTTTACATGCATACACACTTGGCTGATAGCAAAGGGGAACGCTTCGCTACAGGAGCGGCAGCCGGCGGTGTGGATCACCTAGACAAGCCCAATGATGCAGTCGGCTCATCTGAGCCAAAATAAGGAGCTCAAAATGAAAAATTCCGCCTACCCCTTTGCCGCAGGAATTGCCCTCGCCGGCGCCGGGGCTGCGTTGGCGTTCGGTGCTGGCACAGCATCAGCCGCACCTGCAGTGAGTCCGTCATTGTCGCCGGTCAGCAGCGCGTGCGCACTGCTACCCAGTGGATGTGGCACTACGAGCAGCCTGATCGGTGACAGCTTCGCTATTACGCAGAACGTGCCGACGCCGAACGCTCTGGCAGCGGTGTTCGCCGCTCCTGCCGGTCAGCCGTTCTACGGCCTGATCGGCATCGCCGGTCAAATCCCCATCGTCAACATTTTCATCGCCAACGGCGTCGACGGCGCGGACGGTACCGGCGCGAACGGCGGTAACGCCGGCCTGCTGATCGGCTACGGCGGCGCAGGCGGGTCAGGCCTGGACGGCGTTGCCGGCGGCAACGGCGGTACCGCTGGACTGTTCATCGGCAATGGTGGCGCAGGCGGCACCGGTGGTGCCGGTGCAGTCGGTGGTAACGGTGGAGACTCCGGCCTGCTGGCACACTTCGCCAGCGGCGGTGCCGGTGGCACGGGCGGACTCGGTGCAGCGGGTGGTAACGGTGGAAACTCCGGCCTCCTGGCGCACTTCAGCACCGGCGGCGCCGGCGGCACGGGCGGGATCGGCGGGGCAGGCGGCAATGGTGGAAGCGCTGGCTCGCTGGCGATATTCGGTAGCGGCGGCGCCGGCGGTGTCGGTGGTGCCGGACTGGCTGGCACAGCAGGCACCTCAGGCGGAGCAGCGGCTGCAAACGGTACAACAGGCGCCGACGGCACTGAAGTCGGCGGCGACGGCGCTGACGGGGTGAACCCGACACCCTCCGGCGATCCGGGCACTGCCGGCGCAGCAGGTGTGGCGGGGGTCGCCACGGGCGGCAACGGAGTAGCCGGCGGCGCGGGTAACCCGGGTGGCGCAGGCGGGGCGGGCGGCACGGCAGCCGCCGTAGGCGCTCCGCTGGTCACCGGCGGTGCCGGTGCTGCAGGCGGTGCCGGTACCCCGGGTGCAGACGGAGGCGTCGGCGGAGCCGGTGGTTCTGCTGCGACAACCGGTGCCGGCAATACCGCCATCGGTGGTGCCGGTGCGGTCGGCGGCGCGGGCGGAACCGGTACCACGACCGGCGGCGCCGGTGGTGCCGGCGGCACGGCAGTCTCGACTGGTGGAGTAGCTATCGGCGGGGCCGGCGCAGCCGGCGGCAGTGGCGGAATCGGCGCGTCCGGCGAACAGGGCGGCACCGGTGAAGCGGGCGGAGCGGGCGGAGCCGGCACCAACGGCACCACGGCTGGTACAGCGGGCACTGCTGGCGGACCTGCGGGTGCCGGTGGTAACGGTGGCACCGGCGGAATCTTCGGTGGCGGCGGCGCAGCTGGTAACGGCGGTGCGGGCGGAACCGGTGGGACCGGCGGCAACGGCCAGGCCGGCGGCAACGGCGGAACCGGCGGAACCGGTGCGGCGGGCGGAACCGGCGGTGCGGGCGCTGACGGTGGCAACGGAGGAGTCGGCGGCGCAGGTGGCTCCGCCGCAGGCGGTGGCGGCGTACTGGGCGTCGGCGGCCTCGGTGGCGCAGGCGGATCCGGCGCTACAGGTGGCGCAGGTGGCGCTGGCGGAACTGGCGGCGCAGGTGGCACAGGTGGCGCTGGCGGAACCGGCGCTGCGGGCGGCGCGGCAGGCGCAGGCGGAACCGGCGGGGCCAGCGGTAAGGCAGGTAGCGGCGGGTTCCTCGGCGGTACCGGCAAGGCCGGCACCGCGGGAAGCACCGGTACGGCCGGTAAGGCCGGCAGCACCGGTGCCACCGGAACCACGGGTGCCACCGGAGCGACCGGTGGCACGGGTGGCACGGGAGCCAGCGGCGCCGGCGGGACCGCAGGCGCGAACGGCGCCAATGGCACCTCGTCCTAGGTAAATAGGCAGGGCCCCTACGAGGGGGACACCGGGGGCGTCGGCAATGCCGACGCCCCCGGTGTCATGTCACAGCTGCCTTGTCAGAACGTCTCGATGAAGGCCGAGCACGTGGGCTAGGTGCGTCCTTGCAGGACGCCTTCGATGTTCCGTTCAGCGAGTGCGGTGATCGTCATAAAGGGGTTGCAGCCGATATGGCCAGGGATCAGCGAAGCATCGTTGACGAACAGCTGGTCATATCCCTTCACCCGGCCGTAGCCGTCAGTGGCCTTACCCCGTACACAGCCACCCAATGGGTGAACGGTGTTCGGCGCAAACACTTTTCCCTCAAAGATATCGTCGCGGTATTCCACGCCGTTGACCCCGGTCACCTTGTCGAAGACGAGTTTCGCCCGCTCCTGCAGATGATCGGTATAAGCCTCAGGCCAGTCGATGGCGACAGTATCGGCGCCCCGGTCATAGGTGATATCGGCTCGGTCACCGGTCTTGACCATGACGTAGTAGCCCAAAGCGAACGTTTCAATCGGCAACGGGATCGAGAACACACTGGCGTACACCGGGTTGTCCGGATCCTCGCGGCCGTCGATATTGATCATCCCCAGCAGGGACTGCTGGGTTCCCGCTGGGTCGGTTTCCTTGAGCCGGTGAGAAACCATGATGTCCCCGTTGTTGCCGTAGCCGCGGCCGACCTCGTCGCTCAGATCTGGTAGCGCTCCCGTCTCGCGGGCTCGCAACAATATCTCGGTGGTTCCCAGCACTCCGGCATTGAGATGCAATTGATCGCAACCGATTTCATCCCGTGCGACCTCTTGGCCCCACCGGTCGATCTCCCGCACCGACACCACGTACTCCCCGGAGCTTTCCCGCCGGATGCCCGTCACCTCGGTGAGCGCGCGGATCTTGACACGGCCGGTGGCCAGCGCGGCGGCGATATAGGTTTGGTCGACACTGCCGAAGCGGCCGTAGTTGTTTCCATACTGCTGCTCAAAGTCCAGTGCCGAGCGCGGAACCTGGCCCGCCTCTTCCTGTTTCATGTAGTCGAACGAATATGCACTACCGTTGTAGTCGACGGGATATCCCGCCGCCGCCGCGTATTGACGACCCACCCGCGCATACTGGTAAAACGGTGTCTGCTCGAACCAATCCATATCGCGGTAGTTGATCCGCAGCATGTTCTTGGCCCGGTCGATGTAGGTGCCGAGGAACTGTTGGGCGTCGATATCGGGGAAAGCCTCCCCGACCTGGCTCACCGTCGGTATCGCGGCGATGGCCGCATTGACCAAAGACCCTCCGCCGACACCGATTCCGCGATAGACCTGATGGGCGCCGTGGGTGACCTTCTGACAGACTCCCGCTTGTACAGGTTGTGGCGACGGAGCGTTTCTGGCCACATCGGCCACTGAAATGCCTTGATACGACGGCACCAAGCTCGGCGGGACATCGGAGAACCAACCCGCCCTGGTGTCGGCGGGCAGCATCCGAGAGAACCTCTTACCGTCGCTGTCGGGGCTGTTCCAAAATCGCCCCTTCTCCAGAACCAGCGTGTCCACGCCGGCCTGCGCGAGTCGCAGGGCCGACACACCGCCGCCATAGCCGCTGCCGACCACAATCGCGTCGTAATGCGCCCGGTTATCGGGGCGGTCACGTCGCGATCCCAGATCGGCGCACCCGACACCGATCGCTCCCACGGCGATTCCGGCAGCGGCACCCAAAAAGCGCCTCCGAGAGTGGGTCGACATGCAGGCAGACTCCTTGCCGCTATCCACAGATTCGCCGAAAGCGTCCGCGAAAAGTTGGGGAAAGCGAAGGTAATCAGGTTAGCTGGTCGACAGCCGAGGTGGAAGCGTGGCCGGTGAACTAGTTTTCCGGCCTGATAATAAGAACTTTCCTTGCCATGCTTCATCTAGTGGGCATATGCGTCAATAACTGTTATATTGCGTTAATACATTCAGCGGTAAAATTGGTCGGCGGAGCCCTCAGCAACATTTGCTAAGGAATGCCTGACTGCGTCGTCAGCAAGGTGGGCAGAACTATGGCATCCCTAATGCCATCCGATCCGCAGCTGGACGACGATCACCACCTAGCCGCCCGTCGCAGCTGGAGCCACCTCAAGCGATATCTATGGCTATTCGGCGCCATCGTCCCTGGGCTTGCCGGTCTGGCATGGCTGTCGGTATCGGCAACCGGACTCGCGGCATTCTGGTGGTCTGGACCAGTCTTGACCCTAGGCATTCTGCCGCTGCTCGATCGACTGGTCGGTCAGGACACGGACAATCCGTCAGATAGTGCGTTGACATGGCTCAAGGACGATGCCTTCTATCGCTGGGTGACCTATCTGTACCTGCCCGGGCAGTACCTCTCACTGGCGTTCGCATGCTGGCTGTGGAGTGGCGGTGGTTGGCTCACAATGACTTTCATCGATCAGCTCGGGCTGATGGTCACAGTCGGGATGGTCGGCGGCATCGCGATCAACGCCGCGCACGAGTTGGGTCACCGCCGGACCAGGTTGGAGAGGCGGCTGAGCAAGCTGGCGCTTGCCCAGACCGGATACGGACACTTCTTCGTCGAACACAACCGAGGGCACCACACGCGGGTCGCCACGCCTGAGGACGCCGCAAGCGCGCTCTACGGGGAGAGCCTTTACCGCTTCATCCCCAGATCGGCAGTGGGAGGCCTGCGCTCGGCCTGGCGCATCGAAAGTAAACGCCTCGCACATATCGGACGACGGCGCCTGAGCCTGAGTAATGACATTCTCAGTGCCTGGCTGTTGACCATCGTTGTGTTCGCCGTCTTGGTGGCGTGGTTTGGCACAGGCGTGCTGCCCTGGCTGGTGGGGCAGGCGATTGTGGGTTTTTGCCTACTCGAGACCGTCAATTACCTTGAGCATTACGGACTTCGGCGCCAAAAGCTGCCCGACGGACGTTACGAACGTGTCAATCCCACACATAGTTGGAACAGCAATACCATCGTCATGAACATCTTCTTGTTCCATCTTCAGCGGCATTCGGATCATCATGCGAACCCGCAGCGCCGGTACCAGTCGTTGCGCGATGCCGGCGAAGCACCTCAACTCCCCGCGGGGTACGGGACGATGATGGTGCTGGCCATGATTCCACCGCTCTGGCGCCGGGTCATGGACCACCGTGTCATCGAACACTACGGCGGTGATATCGCCTTGGCCGCGTTAGCCCCTCGCGCGATCTCGAGCAATGGCCGCGCCAAAAGCACTCTCTAAGAAACTCTTTCGAGACGAGGCGGGCCGACATGAGTGATCCGGACACCCACAACGTGCGGCTGGACCTGTTGCAGCTGATGTCCCGGGTTCGGCCCGAAGACCTATCAGCTGGGGAGATCGCGGCGTTGCTCGTCATCCTCAGGTTGGCCCACGCCCGGGTTATCGGAGGACCAGCCAACCGGCCAGGACTGAGCGTCGGAGATCTTCGCGGTGAGCACCCGGCGCCGAATCTCACTTAACAACGAATCGATCGACACTGTGGTCAGGTCACCGGTGAGTGTGGTCAGCTCCACCACGCCTACTTCACTGCTGGACAGATAACCCGCGGCGACGAGGGCCTCCACCGGCGACCGACCGTAGGCCCGGGCAAGCGCAACCACTGCTTCTGCGCGTGGGGAATTAGCACCACGTTGCCAGCGGGAGATGCTGGATTGATCGATCCCCGTCGCGGTGGCGATGTCTTTCTGGGGTGCATTGCCGGTCACGGTGACGACATATCGCCACCACGTCACTTCGGCCACTCGGACAGGATATTCCATCACCGCCGGCCAGGGGGCCGCCAATAGACGCTGAACAGCTAAATGGAGCCGCCCAGGGGAATCGAACCCCTGACCTTCTCATTACGAGTGAGATGCTCTACCGACTGAGCTAGGGCGGCGTGCCCGGTTACATCAACGCTCTTCGCGCAAGCGCTCATCGACCAGGCGGGACGAGTCTACGGCAGGCCGACCGACCCGCCCAAACTCAGTCCAGCAAGGCCTGGCCCATAGTGGCGACCATCGCGTCGACGGCAAATTTCGGCTTGACGTTGGTCGCCAGAGCGTCACGGCATTCCAGCACCGCCTCGATACAGCGCAACAACTTCTCCGGTGACGCATGGGCCGCCATCGCAGCGACCCGCTCGGACATATCCGGGTGGTTCGGGGCGACGGAATCAGCACCCGAGGCGACGAACAGCGCATCGCGGAAGTAGGTGGCCAGATCGATCAGAGCGCGGTCAAGGGCATCACGCGACGCCCTGGTCTGTCGCGACTTCTGGCGTTTCTCAAGATCTTTGATCGCTCCGGCGGCACCGCGCATGGTTCCGGCGGTGCCCTTGCCGGTGCCACCGGCACCGAGGGCGGTCCGCAGTTCCTCGGCCTCGGATTCGTTGCGGCCCTCGGTCAGCGCCTTCGCCTCGACATCAGCGGCGGCGACCAGTTCCTCGGCGGCGGCGTAGGCGCGTGACGGGGTGGCTGCGTCCCGTGCCAGACTCAGCGCCCGTTTCCGGCGGTCCCTGGCCTCGGAATCGGTGGCCAGCCGGCGGGCCCTACCGACATGTCCGCCGCTGACCGACGCCGCCCAGTGGGCCTCGTCGGGGCTCAGCCCATCCGATTCGATCAGTACCTGAGCGATCGCGTCCGCGCCCGGTGTCACCAAGGCGACGTGCCGACACCGGGACCGCAACGTGACCGAGATGTCTTCTGGATCCACCGACGGGGCACACAACAGGAACACCGTCGACGGTGGCGGTTCCTCGACCACCTTGAGCAGTGCGTTGGCCGCGCCTTCGGTCAGCCGGTCGGCATCCTCGACGACCACGACCTGCCAACGTCCCGTACTGGGGCGTCGGGATGCGATCTGCACGATGGCGCGCATCTCGTCGACGCCGATGGACAGCCCCTCGGGGATGATCCTGCGCACATCGGCATGGGTGCCTGCCATCGTCGTGGTGCACGATCGGCACTGGCCGCACCCAGGAACGCCGTCAGACGTGCATTGCAGGGCCGCAGCAAAGCACAGGGCCGCAACCGAGCGGCCCGAACCGGGCGGACCCGTCACCAGCCACGCATGTGTCATGGATCCGGAAGTGACGCCACTATGAGCCTCATCACCGCGCGCAGCAGTGGCAGCCGCCACCAATTGCGCCTCGACGGCGTGTTGGCCCACCAAGCGCGCGAAAACCCCTGACATCACCGCAAGACTAGTGGTCAGCGGTGACACTGCCGGTCACCAGCTGTCCGCGAAGATTCAGTTTGGCGCGCACCGACCGATACGGTTAGCGATGTGAACACCGCGGCGGCACCAAGGGGGCGAATCAACGGATTCGTCCGCTGGATCGTCCGCACGCCGTGGCCGGTGTTCAGCCTGGGCATGTTGCAGGCCGACATCATCGGTGCACTGTTCGTCCTCGGCTTCCTGCGATTCGGCCTTCCCCCGGAAGACCGGATCCAGCTCCAGGACCTGCCGACGCTCAACCTGACCATCTTCGTCGCGGTGTTGGGGGTCTCCTTCGCGATCGGTTCGCTGATCAGCCTGCGGCTACTGGTCCCGGTACTGCGCTGGCAGCGCCGGGACAGCCTGTTGACCGACTCGGACGCCCAATCAGACGAAGCGACCGCGTTGGCGCGCACCAGGGCTCTTCGGATGCCGATCTACCGCACGGCAATCAGCCTGGTCAACTGGTGCATCGGCGGCGCTGTCTTCATCATCGCCAGCTGGTCGATGGCCAGTCACATCGCGCCTGTGCTGGCGATCGCGACAGGCCTGGGCGCCACTGCGACCGCGATCATCGGCTACCTGCAGTCCGAGCGGGTGCTGCGGCCGGTCGCCGTCGCGGCGCTGCGCGGCGGGGTGCCCGAGAATTTCCGCGCACCCGGTGTCATCCTGCGCCAGGTCCTGACCTGGGTATTGAGCACCGGGGTTCCCCTGCTGGCGATCGTGTTGTCGGTGGGCGCGGGCAAGCTGTCGCTGTTCCAGACCAACTCCGATAAGACGCTGACGCCGATCCTGCTGATGGCTCTGGCCGCGCTGGCGATCGGGTTGGCGGGCACTGTCCTGGTCGCCATGTCGATCGCCGACCCGCTGCGGCAGCTGAGGTGGGCACTCGGTGAGGTTCAGCGCGGTAACTACAACGCGCATATGCAGATCTACGACGCCAGCGAACTGGGCCTGCTGCAGGCCGGTTTCAACGACATGGTCCGCGAGTTGTCCGAACGGCAGCGACTGCGCGACCTGTTCGGACGCTACGTCGGTGAAGATGTCGCCCGTCGCGCCCTGGAGCGCGGTACCGAGCTCGGCGGCCAGGAACGTGATGTCGCCGTGCTGTTTGTCGACCTGGTCGGTTCCACCCACTTGGCCGCGACCCGCGATCCCGCCGAGGTGGTCGTGTTGCTCAACGAATTCTTCCGGGTGGTCGTCGACACCGTGGCCCGCCACGGCGGGTTCGTGAACAAATTCCAGGGTGACGCCGCGCTGTGCGTCTTCGGCGCGCCCATCGAACATCCCGACGGTGCCGGGGCCGCGCTGGCCGCCGCCCGCGAGTTGCATGACGAGCTGGTCACCGTCCTCGGTGGTACCGAGTTCGGAATCGGGGTATCCGCCGGCCGGGCGATCGCCGGGCATATCGGGGCGCAGGCCCGCTTCGAGTACACCGTCATCGGCGACCCGGTCAACGAGGCCGCCAGGCTCACCGAACTGGCCAAACTGGAGAACGGCCACGTCTTGGCATCGGCCAATGCTGTCAGCGGTGCGCTGGACTCCGAGGCGCTGTGCTGGAACGTCGGCGAGATCGTCAACCTGCGTGGCCGAATTGCACCCACCCAGCTGGCGCGGCCGATGAAACTGGCTGTGCCCAGCGAGTATTCGCGCCAAACCTAGCTGCTGGCTAGATCAGGCCTTCTTCGCCGGTGCCTTTTTGGCCGGTGCCTTTTTGGCGGCGGCCTTCTTGGCTGGTGCTTTCCGCGCGGTCTTCTTCGCGGGGCCACGGGCCCGGCGGTCGGCGAGCAGCTCGGACGCCCTGGCATCGCTGATCGACAGCACGTCATCACCCTTGCGCAGACTGGCGTTGGTCTCACCGTCGGTGACGTACGGACCGAACCGGCCGTCCTTGATCACCATCGGCTTCTCGGAGACCGGATCGGTGCCGAGCTCACGCAGCGGTGGCGCCGAAGCACCCTGTCCACCACGGCGTTTCGGCTCCGAGTAAATCTTCAGCGCCTCATCGAGATCGATGGTGAACATCTGGTCTTCGTTCGCCAGTGAGCGAGAGTCGGTGCCGCGCTTCAAATACGGGCCGTAACGGCCGTTCTGCGCGGTGATCTCCTCACCTCCTGCCGGATCGACGCCGACGACGCGCGGCAGCGACAGCAGCTTGAGCGCATCCTCGAGGGTGACCGTCTCCAGATCCATGCTGCGCAGCAGCGAACCCGTCCGCGGCTTGGGTCCCGGCGGTGGCTTCTTGGCTTTCTTAGCCGGCGCCGCACCCGGATCCTCCGGCGGCACCTCAGCTTCAGCGGGGGCCGGCAGCACCTCGGTGACGTACGGGCCGTAGCGGCCATCCTTGGCCACAATCTCGTGACCGGACTCCGGGTCGATGCCCAGCGAGCGGCCCTCTTGCGGTGTGGAGAAGAGCTTTTCGGCCAGCTCCAGCGTCAGCTCGTCGGGGGTGAGCTCATCGTTGAGGTTGGCCCGTTGCGGCTTGAGTTCACCGTCGGGCGAGTCAGGATCGGCAATCATCCGCTCCAGGTACGGACCATTGCGGCCGACCCTGACGTTGATGGCACGCCCCTCGGCGTCGTCAAAGAGTTTGATGGAGTTGACCAACCTGGCGTCGATCTCTTCCAGGTTGCCGCCGACCAGCTTCTTCAAGCCGCCGGCACGCGCGATCGAACCCTCGACACCGTGTTCGCCGCCAAAGTAGAAGTTGTTGAGCCAGTTGGTCCTTCGCTCGTGACCCGAGGCGATCTCGTCGAGCTCGTCTTCCATGGCGGCGGTGAAGTCGTAGTCGACCAGACGACCGAAATGTTGCTCGAGCAGGCCGATCACCGCGAACGCGACCCAGGACGGCACCAGGGCGCTGCCCTTTTTGTGCACGTAGCCGCGGTCCTGGATGGTTTTGATGATCGACGAATATGTCGACGGGCGGCCGATCCCCAGCTCTTCGAGCGTCTTGATCAGCGATGCCTCGGTGAATCGGGCAGGAGGGTTGGTCGAATGCCCGTCGGGGGTGAGCTGATCGGCGGTGACCCGCTGACCCTTGGTGAGCTGCGGCAGCCGGCTCTCGGCGTCGTCGGCCTCGCCACCGGCCTGGTCGTCGACAGTCTCCACGTAGGCCTTGAGGAAGCCGGCGAAGGTGAGCGTGCGCCCGCTGGCACTGAACACGACCGACCGACCATCGGCCGAGTCGCCGCCGATCCGCAGGCTCAAGGTGGTGCCGCGCGCGTCGGCCATCTGCGAGGCCACGGTGCGCTGCCAGATCAACTCATAGAGCCGGAATTCGTCGTTTTCCAGCTCACGGCGCACACCGTCGGGGGTAGCGAACACCTCACCGGCCGGCCTGATGGCCTCGTGCGCCTCCTGAGCGTTCTTCACCTTGCGGGTGTACTGGCGGGGCGACGGGTGGACATACTCCTCGCCATAGAGCTGACGGGCCTGGTTACGGGCCGCATCGATAGCCGTCTGCGACAGCGTCGTCGAGTCGGTACGCATGTAAGTGATGTAGCCGTTCTCATACAACCGCTGCGCGACGCTCATCGTGCGCTCGGAGGTGAAGCGCAGCTTGCGGCCCGCCTCCTGCTGCAGCGTCGAGGTCATGAACGGCGCATACGGCTTGCGGGTGTAGGGCTTCTCCTCGACCGATGCCACCGTCAAGGTTGCCCCGCGCAGGCCGGTGACCAGGGCACCAGCGCTGGATTCGTCGAGCACCACTACCTCGGCGGGCTTGCGGACCGCGCCAAGAGAATCGAAATCGCGACCGGTCGCCACCCGCAATCCGTCAACGGATACCAACCGGGCAGAGAACACCGGTGGCTGCGCGTTGGGGTCGGAGACACTGGCGTCGAGCTGAGCC
This sequence comes from Mycobacterium sp., assembly GCF_965229105.1. Lineage (GTDB taxonomy): Bacteria > Actinomycetota > Actinomycetes > Mycobacteriales > Mycobacteriaceae > Mycobacterium. The sequence continues at coordinate 1,125,359 of NZ_OZ245858.1, read as the reverse complement.
GCGATATCCCAGTAGCCGGCACTGCGGAACGCCATCCGCTCGCGTTCACGCTGGACGATGACGCGGGTGGCCACCGACTGCACGCGGCCCGCCGAGAGCTTGGGCGCGACTTTCTTCCACAGCACCGGGCTGACTTCGTAACCGTAGAGCCGGTCCAGGATGCGCCGGGTTTCCTGTGCGTCTACCAGGTCGATGTCCAGGTCACGAGGGTCGTCAGCGGCGGCCCGGATAGCCGATTCGGTGATCTCGTGGAACACCATCCGCTTGACCGGGATGCGCGGTTTGAGGGTTTCCAGCAGGTGCCAGGCGATGGCCTCGCCCTCGCGGTCACCGTCTGTGGCCAGATAGAGCTCGTCGACGTCTTTGAGCAGGCTCTTGAGTTCGGCGACCGTGGCCTTTTTATCCGGGCTGATGATGTAGAGCGGCTCGAAGTCGGCGTCGACGTTCACACCGAGGCGGGCCCAGGGTTCGGACTTGTACTTGGCCGGGACGTCAGCAGCGGCCCTCGGCAGGTCCCTGATGTGGCCGCGAGACGACTCGACAATGTAGTTGGCGCCGAGATACTGAGCGATTTTGCGCGCTTTGGTAGGCGACTCGACGATCACCAGACGTCGAGTCACCCCGTTGCTATTGCCGCGTGGGCCATCATCAGCCAACTCCGCTTACGCTCCAACCACTACTTTTGTCATGCTTTAAGGCCTTTCGCCCGGGCGGGCAACTGCCAATTTTGCATTGTGGACCCGCCTACGCAAACCGACTCCCCGGCCAAACGCTGTCCAAAGGCACTCAAACCCGTGGCCATTGCGTGAACGCTTCATCATCGTCTGGTGGTTCCCCCACGTTCTCTACCAGGCGCGATAGCCTTCTGCGGCCGCTGATCCGCAACGCTGGACTAGACCCTCTAGTACCGATCAAGGTTGGTGCGATCCCAACTCGCATCAGAGCCGACGCGAGGGTGGAATGTGTATCGGGAGCGTGCGGATCCAGCCCGAGCAGGTAGCGATCGGCTTCCGGACAACCGGCGGCCAAGGTCCATGCCCTGAGCTCACGAGGGCCCGGCAGCCACTGCGGTGGGACGGTCTTGACCGCACCCCTGGTCCATTGACGCGCGATCGACACCAACAGCGGGTCGACCGCTGTCCTTATTAATGGGGTGTCCTCGTCGGTGCGGCTGATCTCAGGCACCAAGCCGGCCTCGCTGATCATCTCGGCCAGGGCGCTGGCCCGCCAGGGTCGGTCGACGACCACCGACAGCCGCGCGCCCGTCCCGACGAGCACCACCTGGCCGGCGGCTGCGAGCATCCCGGTGAGGTCGGTGACCGCAGGGGGCACCGACTCAGCCGAGAAGAAGGACAGCTGACTCACGTCACGACAGTAAGCCAGCTGACCCCACATACTGCGACGGCAGGCCTGCAAGAAGACCAGTCAAACGAAAACACCCCCGGCGATGCCCTGTGCTGGGGACTGTCGGGGGAGTTTCGTCGATACGGTTCGTTCAGACTGCGCGAACGCCCGTGGCCTGTGGCCCCTTGGGGCTCTGGCCGACCTCGAACTCGACCTTCTGATTCTCTTCCAGGGTGCGGAAGCCGCTGCCCTGAATTTCCGTGTAGTGGACGAAAACGTCGGCGGAGCCGTCCTCGGGGGCAATGAAACCGAAGCCCTTTTCCGCGTTAAACCACTTCACAGTTCCCTGTGGCATCTCTCGATCTTTCCTAACCTTGTACATACCGGGTGCGGCCCACCGACTTCCGGTGCACCGGGCCCGTTCCGACCGCATCCTTCGCAGGAACCGCGATCGCAACGTCGATCCTGCGAAAGCTTTGACACCACACAGAAGCTGCGACCGTGTTTATCAAATCATGATCTGAGCTGCCGCGTGAGCCTGATTGCAACCAACTGGTGAACAATTCAGTCCTGTGACGGCGAACTTCGGCAGCGACCTGCTCTCGGCTGCCATTTCGGGCACCGACGGTCATGAGCATCCGGTCCGTCATATCGCCGAATTGCCACCGCGGCAGGGCCGTAGGAAGGACTGGCCGCAGTGGGCGGATCCGGCAGTGGTGCACGCTTTCACCGAGCGAGGTATCAGCGCGCCATGGTCGCATCAGGCTGACGCCGCCGAGCTCGCTCATCACGGTCGCCACGTGGTGATCAGTACCGGTACCGCATCGGGGAAATCGCTGGCCTACCAACTACCGATCCTGACGGCCCTGGCTGCCGATCCGCGGGCCAGGGCCTTGTATTTGGCCCCCACCAAAGCGCTCGGTCATGACCAGTTGCGCACCGCCCACGCGCTGACGACGGCGATCCCGCAGCTCGCCGATGTCGCGCCGACGTCGTATGACGGCGACAGTCCTTCTGAGGTCAGGCGGTTCGCCCGCGAACGCTCGCGATGGCTGTTCTCCAATCCGGACATGATCCACCTGTCGATGCTGCGCAACCACGCCAGGTGGGCGGTCTTCCTCCGCGGCCTGCGCTATGTCGTGGTCGACGAATGTCATTACTACCGTGGGATTTTCGGCTCCAACGTGGCAATGGTGCTGCGCAGGCTGCTCCGGTTGGCGACGCGGTACTCCACACGCCAGGACGCCGGGCCGACCGTCATCTTCGCCAGCGCCACCACCGCATCGCCGGGTCAGACCGCAGCGGAGCTGATCGGCAGTACCGTCGCCGAGGTCACCGACGACGGATCCCCGCAGGGCGCACGGACAGTCGCACTATGGGAACCCGCGCTACGCACCGACATTTCCGGCGAGAACGGCGCGCCGGTGCGACGCTCGGCCGGTGCCGAGGCGGCCAGGGTGATGGCCGATCTGATGGCCGAAGGGGCGCGCACCTTGACGTTCGTCCGATCGCGGCGCGGCGCGGAACTGACCGCGCTCGGCGCGCGGACGCGGTTGGCAGAGATTGCCCCCGAACTCGCGGGCAAGGTCGCGTCCTACCGGGCCGGCTACCTCGCCGAAGACCGCCGCGCGCTCGAGCGGGCCCTGCTCGACGGTGAGTTGCGGGGCCTGGCCACCACCAACGCACTCGAACTCGGTGTCGATATCGCGGGACTGGACGCCGTGGTGATGGCCGGCTTCCCCGGCACCGTCACGTCGTTCTGGCAGCAGGCGGGTCGGTCGGGACGCCGAGGACAGGGCGCTCTGATCGTGCTCATCGCCCGCGACGACCCGCTGGACACCTACCTCGTCCACCACCCGGCCGCCCTGCTGGACAAACCCATCGAGCGGGTCGTCATCGATCCCACCAACCCGTACGTACTTGGCCCTCAGTTGCTCTGCGCGGCAGCCGAACTACCCGTCGACGACGCCGAGGTGCGCAGCTGGGACGCCGACGCGGTGGCCGCGGCCCTTGTCGACGACGGGTTGCTGCGCCGCCGGGCAGGCAAGTACTACCCGGCACCGGGCGTCGACCCGCACCCCGCGGTCGATATCCGCGGCTCGACAGGCGGCCAGATCGCCATCCTGGAAACCGGAACGGGCCGGATACTGGGCGGTGTCAGCGCGGGTCAGGCGCCGGCCACCGTGCATCCGGGCGCGGTCTACCTGCACCAGGGTGAGACCTATCTGGTCGATTCGCTGGACTTCGAAGCGGCAGTGGCGTTCGTCCACGCCGAGGACCCCGGCTACACGACGTTTGCGCGTGAGCTGACAGATATCTCGGTGACCGGTACCGGGGCGCGCACCACGTTGGGCGATATCGGTCTCGGTCTGGTGCCGGTCGCCGTCTCCCATACGGTGGTCGGGTTTCTGCGACGCACACTGGCCGGCGAAGTGATCGACTTCGTGGAACTCGATATGCCGACCAGCACCCTGCCGACCGTTGCCGCGATGTATACGCTGACCCCGGAGGCGCTGGCGCGCAACGGGATCGACGAATTGCGGATACCCGGTTCGCTGCACGCAGCAGAACACGCGGCGATCGGACTGCTGCCGTTGGTGGCCAGTTGCGACCGGGGCGATATCGGCGGGCTGTCCACCGCTGTCGGTCCGGAGGGTCTGCCGACGGTGTTCGTCTATGACGGTCACCCTGGAGGTGCGGGCTTCGCAGAGCGCGGATACCAGCAGGCGACGATGTGGCTTGGTGCTACGGCGGCGGCCATTGCGTCGTGTGAATGTCCGGCAGGCTGCCCGTCGTGTGTGCAATCACCCAAGTGCGGTAGCGGCAACGATCCTCTTGACAAGGCCGGAGCCATCACCGTCCTCGGCATGGTGCTCGCCGCTCTGGGTTGACGACCGACCCCTCGACGGTCGACGACCCAATTGGGCGCGGCAAACACTGCAATACGTGCATCGGACGGTCGAGGAAAGCGCTCCGTTCGCTGTCCCGACCGGTTGGGCTGCAGCCGAAAAATACCGTGCCGACGGCATGCGCGCAAGCCGTTCAGCTAACACACGATTGAGCAGTCACGCTGACATGTGTCGATTCAGAAGCGTCGACGGAAGACGAACTCTATGCATCGACTGTGCGGTGGCCAGCGGCCATCTTCGACTCCAGCGCCCATCACCGGTTGTGCTTATCGACACCGGGTAGCGAATCCGGTACTACCGGAGCCGGCCAGCTATTCAAACAGTGATCGCTGGGGCGGTCGACTCCGGCGCCGGATCGGCCGCCAGCATCCCCATTTGGCGACGGCGCCGCCGGTCTCGTCGCAGATCACAAGTCGATGCGCAGGCGCGCCCACCCACCGCTGAGCACAGTTCACTTTACTGTCACGAGCGAACGTGGCCATCGGCGGATGGCGAAGAGACACTGCGACTTAGCCAGTTGGTGGCCCCGCGCGAGCGCCGGCACGCGCCGGTCCGACGCCCCCTCGAGCAAACCCCACCGCAACTTCGACCGTGACGACGACGTCGAGGGCATCCACTGTGCACTGTGCTACCGACGCGTTCATCGCCCTCGCCACCGCATCCGCTTGGGCACAAGCTTGCTCGCGTCCTGCTGGCAAACTATTCGCCCCGGCGAGCGCAGCGAGGTCGGCAGCGCCCTGGGCGCGGTGACGAGCCATCACCACCGCACCCAGATAGACACCGCCGTAGGTAACCGTCAGCGCGATGGCAATGAACACCGCGGCCAATACGCTCGCCGCCCCGCGCTCGGATTCCCCGTCAGCCCGTAGCTTCCGAAGCCGAGACCGCGTCCGCCGAAATCGTGATCCCCGGCAACAGCGCCGCCCTGGTGCTGACGGTCGCCACCACAAAACCGCCGTCGACCCGGAGCCGCAATGCGGCACCGGCCGGCGCGATGGTGCGTACCGCGACTGCCGACGCTGCTTCATCCCCCCTGGCCGCCAACCGCGCCGCTTCGCGGGCGGCGTCGATGCACCGGAGTTGCGCGCTGACCGCGCTAATCCCGCTGACGCACAGCACCAATACGACGACCAGCGCTGCGATCGCCAGGGCGGCCTCGACGGTGCCTGCCCCGTCATCGCCGGCTAGACGTTGGTATTCAGCGCGCGGGTGATGATATTCGTCAGCGCCCCGACGATCGAGTCGCCGGTGACCACGGTGTACAGGATGGCACCGAAAGCTGCCGCGGCGATGGTGCCGATGGCGTACTCGACCGTCGACATTCCCGTCTCGTCGACGACAAGTAGCGTCAACCGCTGACGAATCCTCTGAATCATGTTGTTCGTCAATAGTTTTCCTCTCTCTATTCGCTGAATGGATATCCGAAGACCGACCCGTCACAGCAGGCCGGCTCCGAGCACATCTGAGGCAAGGCCCGCAATCACGGGAACGAGCCCAAGACAGATGAAGGCGGGCAGGAAGCACAGCCCGAGCGGACCGGCGATGATCACCGACGCCCGCTCGGCCGCCGCGGTCGCGGTGTGGTCGACGTCGTGCCGGGTTTCGGCGGCCAACTCCGCCACCCCACGGGCCAGCACCGCACCGGAGGACGCCGAGCGGCGGGCCAGCCGCATCAGTGCCACTGCGCCGGCACCACCGATCTCGTCATCGGGCGGCGTCCAGGCTGTCACCGGGTCTGCACCAAGCGCCAACAGGTCACTCGCGCGTCGCAGCAACGCGGCCAGTTGCGGTGGTGCCGACAGTGCGGTCGCCCGCACAGCCGCAGGAACCGCCATCCCGGCGCCCAGGCAGACGGCGAGAACATCAAGGCTGGCCGCTTCCGCGAGCGGATCGATCCGAGCCGCCCGCCGGGTCGAAAGATTCTGTGGCCGAGCGATTCCCGCCCGGCGCCGGACCTGTGTCGGGCCGCCGCCGATCAGTAGGGCCAGCGCTAGTGCCAACGCCGCGGCACTCATGTCGTCAGCCGATCGGTGATGCGGTCGGCCCACCACAGCCCGACGCATAACAACCCGACTCCGGCCACGAGGAACACGCCGCCGACTCCCCCACCCGACAGGAATGCCAGCGGTGCCGCGCCGATCAGTTCACCGAGCACCACGCCAAGCACCGGCAGCCCAGCGAGGATGACCGCCGTCGCCCTGGCGCCTGCCATCCCCGCTTCGAGTCGAGCGTAAAAGCGTTGCCGTTCAATAATATCCAGCTGCGCAGCCCGCATGAGAGTGGAGATTGCCAACCCGTGCTGGGCACCGAGCTGCCAGAACACCGCCAGCCGGTCCCATTCGTAGGTGAGTTCCGACCGTGCCGCCACTGCCCGTAAACCCGCGGATACGTCGGCGCCGAGCCCGGCGCGGGCGGCCACCGAACGGAAGGCGCCACCGACTGTTCCTCCGGTCTCCGCCGCAGCGAGATCGAAAGCCCGCACCGGGTGTGCACCGACTCGAAGCTCGCCGACCAACACCTCCAGCGCACCCTGCAGCGCCCGCCCTTCCGTAGTGGTCCGCTGTTTGCCAACCCGTCTTCGGTGCCGCAGCAGCAGGGTCACACACACCCATGCAGCAGCCAAAGTCGTTGCCAGGGGCACACATAGCGCCACAACCGGAATCGCAGGCGTGCCCACCCACAGCAGAAGCCGCGCCGAACTCCGGTGCTGCGGAGCGATCAACCTGCGCCGCGGTGAGCCAGGAATGATCAGCAGCGCTACCGCCAGGGCGACCGCCGCGACCGTGAGTCCGACGTCGTTGATGGCGAAAACGTTCATAGCGACATCCGTTGCCGAACCAGGCGCTGGAAATCGTCGGCACCCGGGCCGGTCCCGTCGTCGGCGTGCCACACGGTGACCGTGCGGCACTCGACGGCGCCTGGCGTCCGGTCCAGGACAGCGATCTCGGCCAGCCGTCGCCGTCCGTCGCCGGTCCGGGCCATATGCAGCAGGACTTGCACCGCGGCGGAGAGCTGGCTGTGCAGCGCGGCCCGATCCAAACCGCCCAGGGCGCCGAGCGCTTCCAATCTGGCCGGTACCTCGGCTGGGCTGTTGGCGTGGACCGTGCCCGCGCCGCCGTCGTGTCCGGTGTTCAAGGCCGCCAGCAGGTCGACGACCTCGGCGCCCCTGACTTCACCGACGACAATGCGGTCCGGCCGCATCCGCAATGCCTGCCGGACGAGCTGACGCACCGTGACCTCGCCGGCGCCTTCGACGTTGGCGCCCCTGGCCACCAAGGTGACCAGATGCGGATGCGGGGGTGCCAGTTCGGCGGCGTCCTCCACGCACACGATGCGTTCCTCGGCAGGGATCGACCCGAGCAAGGCGGACAACAGTGTTGTCTTGCCTGCGCCGGTACCGCCGGACACCAGGAACGCCAACCGGGCCGCCATGACATCGCGCAGGATCACCGCAGCTGGGGGCGCGATGGCCCCGGCGGCGGACAGCGCGGCCAGATCCTGGGTGGCGGGTCGCAGCAGCCGCAGCGATATGCAGGTACCTGCCACCGCGACCGGCGGCAGAATCGCATGCAGACGTACCGTCAACCGACCGCCAGCTATACCGGTGAGCAGTCCGTCGACCCACGGTTGGGCGTCGTCTAGGCGCCGGCCTGCAGCGAGGGCCAGCCGCTGCGCGAGCCGGCGGACCGCATCTTCATCAGCGAACCCAATCGAGCTGCGCCGCAAACCGTTTCCATCGTCTACCCAGACTGAATCCGGAGCCGTCACCAGGACATCTGTCGTGCCAGGGCCGGCGAGTAGGGGTTCGAGAATGCCCGCACCGGTGAGCTCGGTTTGCAGTATCCGCAGGTTGCTCAAGACCTCGGTGTCGCCAAGAACACCGCCTGATTCCGCGCGGATCGCCTGCGCCACCACGTTGGGCCGCAGCCTGCCCGATTCGGCGGCCGGTTCGGCGGCCAGCCGCTCGCGCACACGCTCGATCAGTGAGGCGCTCATGCGGCCGGCTCCTGCAGGACGGCACCGCTATGGGGGTGTTGCCGCAGCACCGCGAGGACCTGCGCGGCGGCGACGGCCAACGGTGAGCGCGTCCGCAGCTGCAGACCACTTCGCTCCAACTTCTCGGCCAGGAGCGGTTCCGGACGCATCGCCGCGAGCACGGGCAAACCGACGATCTCGCCGACATCGAGCGCGCTCAACCCGCCGGGAGATGGGCCGCGCACCACCAATCCGATGTTCGGGTTGGTGGCAGCCAACGCGGGAGCCATCGCGGCGGTGGACGCACATGCCCGCACATCGCACTGCGTGACCAAGACCACCAGATCGGCGGTGTCCAGAGCCGTCACCGCCGCGTCGGTCAACCGCCGGGGCAGATCACACACCACGGTGGCACCGCCGTGGCGGCCGGCCTCGATGACGGCGTCGACGGTGCCTGCGACAGGCTCGTGCTCACGCCGGGTGCTCGACAACACGCTGACACCGCGATGGCGGGGCAGCGCGTCTCGCACTGCCGCCCAATCGAGCCTGCCGCCCTGTATGGCGAGATCGGGCCAACGCAGACCTGTCGCCGCTTCGCCGCCGAGCAGGAGGTCGATGCCACCGCTCCATGGATCGAGGTCGATGAGCAGGGCTTCTGCCGCACCTTTCGCCATGGCGGCGGCGAACAGGGACGCCCCGGCGCCGCCTCGGCCGGCGATCACCGCGACCACCTCGCCGCGCCGCCGATCGGACCGGCCGGTGTCGGCGGCGGCCGCGATACCGCGGACAAGGTCGCCGGCCTGGCTCGGCAACATCAGTATCTGTTGTGCGCCAATAGTTATCGCGACCTGGAAGATGGCGCTACCTGGCTCGTCGCTGACCAGCAGGAACACTGCGGACCGGCGCGGCAGCAGCGCCGCACCGCAGCGATCGGCGCCTGCGTCGTCGAGAACCACCGCGGCAGCCGCCGACCAGGTCTTGCGACTGACCGGGACTGTCGGCCCGAGATGGATCACCTGGACACCGACAGCGGCCGCCACCCGATCGACTTCATCCCGCAGCGCCGGATCAGAAATGAGCGCCAGGACGGCCGCTGTGCTGTTCATCGCTCAACGGTGCACCGTCACCCAATGAGCGCACCACCGCAGTTTCAGCGAATGTGCACAAGGTTCGAACTGTGGATGAAATTGCGCGCGCAAAGGTCTAGACCGGAAATAGGGTTCTGGATTTCGCGAAGCGCTAGCGCCGAAAACTGGCGAACTACCCCCACAAAAGGGACGACCCCCGCCAGGGGGGGAGGAGGCGGAGGTCGTCGTGTATCAGCCCCGGGGGGTCGGGCTGATGCACACCCGGCATAAGCCGAGTAATGCTCACTATACACACGACCTCAGGCCCTGATGCAAGTCTCACTAGGTAACAAGTTGGGCGACTATCACTGCAGAATTGCAGTCTCCGACAGGTGGCTTGAACTGCCAGTTTGAACACTAATCAGGGTGGTGTCACGGTCGGCCCTATCCTGAGACGGTGACCGCTTCCGATCAGGACGCCCCGCAGCTAACAAACCCGCAAAGTCGCGCCCCCCACGGCGCTCCCACTCGGACGGCGGCGTTCTTTGATCTCGACAAGACCGTCATCGCCAAATCCAGCACACTCGCATTCAGCAAACCCTTCTTCGATCAGGGACTGCTCAATCGGCGCGCCGTCCTCAAATCCAGCTACGCACAGTTTCTGTTCCTGATGTCGGGCGCCGACCACGACCAGATGAATCGAATGCGCTCATATGTCACCAGTATGTGCACCGGGTGGGATGTGGAACAGGTCAAGTCGGTAGTCGGCGAAACGTTGCACGAAATTGTCGATCCGTTGGTCTTCGCCGAGGCCGCCGAGCTCATTGCCGACCACAAGCTCTGCGGACGCGATGTCGTCGTCGTCTCGGCCTCCGGTGAAGAGATCGTCGCGCCCATCGCGCGGGCCCTGGGCGCCACGCATGCGATGGCCACCCGCATGGTCGTGGAGGACGGCAAGTACACCGGCGAGGTCGAGTTCTACTGCTACGGCGAAGGCAAGGTGCATGCGATCCGCGAACTCGCGGATCGCGAGGGGTATGCGCTCGAACACTGTTACGCCTATTCGGATTCCATCACCGACGTGCCGATGCTGGAATCGGTCGGGCACCCCACCGCGGTCAACCCCGACCGGGGACTGCGCCGTGAGGCGGCGGCGCGGGACTGGCCGGTGGTGACCTTCAGCAAGCCCGTCTCGCTGCGAGACCGGTTACCCGCACCATCGGGTGCGGCCGTCGCCACCACCGCCGCGGTGGGGATCAGCGCCCTTGCGGCCGGGGCGCTGACGTATGCGTTGCTGCGCCGGTTCGCGGTCTGACCAGTTCTGAGCGGTTCGGCGCCATAACGATCCGGAGTCGCTGACCAACTTCTTCGCGATGGCCCTTGATGTGACCGGGGTCACGGAGTACAAAGGAAGCACGGAAGCTTGGTAGGGCCAAGGTCGACCCGGAAGAGAAGGCTCGGACTCCCCCACCCGGCTACCCAGCACGGACCCCGGCACCCACGCGGAGCCACAGCCGCGATAATGGCAGAAGTGTTGCGGGCCTGCGTAATTGCGATAAGTGAATCGGCTACCACGACCCCTTGGGCGGGGTCTCAGCCGACGAGCTTCGCAAGATCGCCGAGGCCGACCCACGCAGCCCACCGTCGCACGCATGGTAACCGGAAGTCCGTGCTAGCGGGCGGCGCGCCGAATACATTCGGATCGCCGCCCGCTTCATGCTGTACGGGCGGCTGGTCGCCCGTTTCTCATCACGCTGAGGCCTGAATTGTTGTGCCGCGGAGGTTATTTCCGCCCGGCCTGATCCTTGGCGTTGGCGATCGACTCAGCTTCCCTGGCGCCGGCCTGCAGCGCACGGCACGTCATCAGCAGCCACTCGGCCAGTCCCTTTTCCGAGCCGGAGGCAAAGCCCTCCGCCGCGGTGCGGTACTCCGCAGCGCGGCGCATCCACAGCACTTCGGGGACGCCGAGCCCGTGCGGGTCCAAGCCGCTGCCGATCGTCACCAACCTGGCCACCCCACGCGCCACCACACCGTCGGCGGTGCCGAACGGAGCCAACGCCAGCAGCTCACCGTGCGCGACAGCCGATAACACCGGCGCGGGCACCACGGTCGGGCCGGTGATCAACCGGACCAACAGGTCAAGACGGGCATGGATCTCCGGGACCGCTCGCGGACGACCCAGCTGGGATTCGTCGTCGACCAGATCGGCGGCCGCGAGCATGTGCAGCTTTGCGAGTGCCTGAAGTGGTGCGCGCTGCCACACTCCGATGAGGCTGGTACCGCCGCCTTCCAGCGCCTGTGCAACGCGCAAGGCGCCGGCGAACACCGGTTCGCTGGCCGAGTTCTCGTCGAGTTGCATGGCCCCGCCGTCGAGCACTGCCGAGGCCCGCGCGGCACGCAGCGACGCCTCCGCGGCGGTGACCGGCCAGCCACGCAAGTTCGCGCGGTGCCGGTGCGCCTTGCTCAGCGCATCGCGGACCTGTTCGGCCGCGTCGGCCACCCCGGGCAGGTTCAGCAGCGGAGCCAACAGATCACCGGTCACGGCCGGTCACCCTACCGGGCGGCGGGTGGGGGCTATCCCGTTAGGACGAGACGATCTGTTCATAAGCGGGCAAGCCGTTCCAGGTGAGGGTCACATTTGTGACCGCAGCGGAGTGACCGCCCGCGGCGCGGTAATCCCACAGCGGTACGACGGGCATATCGTCGAGCAGGATCTGCTGAGCGGCATTGGTCAGCGCGTAGGACTCCGCCAGGGTCGGTGCCGCCTGGGCGACGGTGAGCGCGCCGTCGAACTCCCGGTCGGAGTAGTCGACGTCGTTGGCCCCCGCCCCCGTGACGAAGATCGGTTCGAGAAACCCCAACATCGAGGGATAGTCTCCCTGCCAGCCGGCACGGAACGCACTCTGGATGGAGCGGTCGCTGATCTGCGCGCGGATCTGCGCGAATGTTGGTTGCGCCGAACCGACAGCACTGATCCGCAGGGTGTCGCCGATGCTGTCGGCGACCGCGTCGACCCACTGTCGGTGGTCACCGTCGTCGTTATAGGCGATCACGTACTGCCCACTCCACGGCGAGATGCGATCAGCCTGCGCCCACAGGGCCCGGGCCCGGCCAGGATCGAAGTTCAACGAATCGCTCCCCGGCAGGTTGGGCTGGAACCCCGGCAGCGAGCTGGCGGTGAAATCCCTTGACGGCGAACGGGTCTGCAGAAAGATCTGGTCGCTAATCTGCGACCGGTTGATAGCGGCGGATAACGCCAACCTGCGCAGCCGGCCCTCCTCACCGCCAAAATGTGGCAGTCGCAGCGGCGTATCGAGTGTCTGGTTCTGGGCGATAGGCGCCGTGATCGCCCGGCCACCGAGATCGTCGCGGAAGGTGGCCAATCTGCTCGGCGGAATGGTGTCGAGCACGTCCAGCTTGCCTGCCAGCAGATCGCGGTAGGCAGTGTCGAGGTCGGCGTAGACGACGAAACGCAGACCGTCGTTCCTGGCCACCCGGCTGCCCTGATAACCAGGATTGGGCAATAGGTCGATCCGCACATTGTGCTGCCAGGCGTTACCCGACGGCAGCTGATACGGACCGTTGCCGATGGGGTGTTGTCCGAACGCCGCCATATCGTCGAACGCGGATTTCGGCAGAGGGTAGAACGCCCGGAAGGCGAGCCGCTGGACGAAGTCGATCATCGGCACTTTGAGCGCAACGGTGAACTCGGTGTCGCTGAGCACCTTCAGCCCAGCCATCGTCTGGGCGCTGGGACGCGGCTCGGCGACCGCGTCGTAACCCTCGATCGGTGAGAAAGAGGTCTGCAACGCCTGATCGTTGGTGCCCAGTGCCCCGTAGTTCCAGGCATCGACGAACGACGACGCCGTCACCGGCGTCCCGTCGGTGAACCTCCAGCCGGGTTTCACGGTGATCCGGAAGTTCCTGTTGTCTGTCGAGTCGACGGCCTGCGCCACTTCGGGAACAGGGGTGCCGTTCGCGTCATAGGACATCAGTCCGGCGAACAGCCGGTCGACGATGCGGCCACCCTGGGTCTCGTCCGTTTCCGTCGGAACGAGCGGGTGTTGGGGTTCGCCGGCATTGACCGATATCAGACCCTCCGGAGCGGCCTGACCACCGCAGCCGGTGAAGATCAGCATCGCGGCGAGCACCGCGGAGGCCACACGACGCATCCGGGGCAAGCCGATGACCTCCATGATGTGGTTCGCGTCGAACCGCTGACCCCGTCATCGGTGACCGTTCGGCGCATTTCACCCGCCGCCCCGCAGCGTGCAGTGTGAGTTGCCAACGTCTATGCAACGTTGGGTGACTACGCTCACAGACATGTCCGATACGAACACCGAGGTTCCATCAGCCTATCCGCCGTCGGCGGAGTTCGCCGAAAACGCCAACGCAACCGAACAGCTGTACAGCACAGCGGAAGCGGACCGATTGGCGTTCTGGGCGGAGCAGGCCAATCGGCTGTCCTGGTCGGTCCCGTTCACCGAGGTGCTGGACTGGTCGGAGGCGCCGTTCGCGAAGTGGTTCGCCGACGGCAAGCTCAACGTTGCCTACAACTGCGTCGACCGCCACGTCGAGGCCGGTAACGGTGAGCGGGTGGCCATCCACTGGGAGGGTGAGCCGGTCGGGGACGCGCGCAGTATCACCTATGCCGAACTCAAGGACGAGGTCTCCCAGGCCGCCAACGCACTGACCGAGCTGGGTCTGGTATCCGGCGACCGGGCGGCGATCTACATGCCGATGGTGCCGGAGGCGATCGTCGCGATGCTGGCCTGTGCGCGCCTTGGTGTCATGCACTCGGTGGTGTTCGCCGGGTACTCCGCATCGGCCCTGCGCGCCAGGATCGAGGACGCCGAAGCCAAGGTGGTAATCACCACCGACGGCCAGTTCCGTCGCGGCAAGGCGGTCTCACTCAAGACCGCCGTCGACGAGGCGACCGAGGCATCCGAGTCCGTTGAGCACGTACTTGTGGTGCGCCGCACTGGGATTGACATCGAGTGGACCGAGGGCCGCGACGTGTGGTGGCACGATGTCGTCGCATCCGCGTCGACCGACCACACCCCGGAAGCGTTCGACGCCGAGCACCCGCTGTTCCTGCTCTACACCTCGGGCACCACCGGTAAGCCCAAGGGTATCGTGCACACCTCGGGTGGTTACCTGACTCAGACGTCGTACACGCACTACAACGTCTTCGATATCAAACCCGAGACCGATATCTATTGGTGCACAGCCGATATCGGCTGGGTCACCGGACATACGTACATCGTGTACGGGCCGCTGTCCAACGGCGCGACGCAGGTGGTCTACGAGGGCACCCCGGCCTCACCGACCGAGCACCGCCATTTCGAGGTCATCGAAAAGTACGGGGTGACAATCTATTACACCGCCCCCACCCTGATCCGCACCTTCATGAAGTTGGGTCGCCAGATCCCGGCCGAGCACGACCTGTCGAGCCTGCGGCTGCTCGGTTCGGTGGGCGAACCGATCAACCCCGAGGCATGGCGTTGGTACCGAACGGTTTTCGGCGCCGATATCACCCCGATCGTGGACACGTGGTGGCAGACCGAGACCGGTTCCATCATGATCTCCCCCCTGCCCGGCGTCACCGCTGCCAAACCAGGTTCGGCGATGACTCCGCTGCCGGGAATCTCCGCCAAGATCGTCGACGACGAGGGCAACCAACTCCAACCCGGTACCGCGCACGGTGAGCAGGTCAGCGGCTACCTGGTGCTGGATCAGCCGTGGCCGTCCATGCTGCGCGGCATCTGGGGCGACCCGGAGCGGTTCCAGGAGACCTACTGGTCGCGGTTCGCCGAGCAGGGCTGGTACTTCGCCGGTGACGGCGCCCGGTACGGCAGCGACGGCGAGATCTGGGTGCTCGGCCGCATCGACGACGTGATGAACGTGTCAGGACACCGCATCTCGACCGCGGAGGTCGAGTCCGCACTCGTCGGGCATGCCGGTGTCGCCGAGGCCGCTGTCGTCGGCGCCAGTGATGACACCACCGGACAGGCGATCTGCGCGTTCGTCATCCTCAAGGCCCGGTTCGCCGACGAAGACCGCGATGTGATGGTCAAGGAACTTCGCGCGGAGGTCTCCAAGGAGATCTCCCCCATCGCGCGGCCCCGCGAGATCCATGTGGTGCCCGAGCTGCCGAAGACCCGAAGCGGCAAGATCATGCGACGGTTGCTACGCGACGTCGCGGAGGGTCGCGAACTCGGCGACACTTCAACGCTGTTGGACCCCAGCGTCTTCGAAGCGATCCGCGCGAGCAAGTAGCCTCGCGAGCAGACGCAAAGGTCCCCTATTTCTTCGCGAAAAGGGGACCTTTGCGTCTGCTCGGCAGAGAAAGTCAGGCGCCGAAAGGAACGAAACCGGTTCCCGGCCTGTCCTTGGCGGTGATATCGGCCAGCTGGGTGTTGAACGACATCGTCACCGCGGGTGTGTGCAACGGGATGAACTTGACCACACACGTGGGCAGGTCGTCGGTGAACGCTCCGTGCAGCATTCCGACCAGCTTGTTGTTGACCGTGACCGGGGCGCCCGAATCGCCGGGCTGGCCGCACACCTGATTGAGGATGGTGCCCGGATCCTGGCCCGGACCCCAGGTGACACCGCAGGAGGCCCCTGTCGTGCGCCCAAGTTTGCAGGCCACTTCGCCGGTTCTCGGGTCAGGTCCGAGCCCGTCGATCAAGAAGCCGTCCACGGTGTTCGTCGGCGTCACCTTGGTGCGGTCGAATTTGATCACCGCGTAGTCCAACGCGTCGTTACCGGCGACCATGGTGCCGACGGGTCCCGCGGCTTCGGCTCCCTCGGCGGCCACCACCGCACCGGGACCGCCGCAGTGCGCGGAGGTGAAGCCGATCAGATCGCCGCGGCTGTCGGTACCGATCGTGGTCAGCGTGCAGTACGCCTCACCGTCGATGACGATGCCCGAGCCACCACCCAGCGTCACCGGTTCGGCGGCAGCAGGTCCGGCGGCGACCAGCGACAGGCCACCCAACGCCACTGCCAGGCTCGCGATCAGACTTCGGGCGCGCCAGCGGTGCCGCACGGCTGCCTCCTCTGTTAGGGTCCCCGACCCCGGTGATTGCTCCGGGTGAGTGTAGCCGCAACCACTCCAGCAACATCCGTGTCACCGCGGTGGGCCACGGCGATCGGCCGGACTCGTCCGTCTGTATCCCGGCATGGCACGATAAACCCCGACGACAGCCGATGACTTTGACCTGCCGGGAGGACTCCGTCCGTGAGCAATGGCGACCGCAAGAATGGCATCCCCGCCACCGTGACCTCGATCCCGCTGGTAGATCCGCATGCGGTGTCGGCTGATCCTTCGATCGGCGAGCTGGTCAAGGACGCCACCGCGCAGGTGTCGACGCTGGTCCGCGCCGAGGTGGAACTCGCTCGCGCGGAGATCACCCGCGATGTCAAAAAGGGCCTGACCGGCAGCGTTTACTTCATTCTCGCTCTGGTGGTGCTGTTCTACTCCACCTTCTTTTTCTTCTTCTTCGTCGCCGAGCTTCTCGACACCTGGCTCTGGCGTTGGGTGGCGTTCCTGATCGTGTTCGGGGTCATGGTGCTGACCACCGCGGCGCTGGCGCTATTGGGTTATCTGAAGGTGCGGCGCATCCGCGGACCCCAGCAGACGATCGAGTCGGTCAAGGAGACCAAGGCGGCCTTCACCGGTCAGGCACCCGGAAAAGCCGTCGTGCCTGCACCGTCGGGCACTGCGCCCACTGACCCCTCGGGTTGGTAATGGCCCCACCCGACCCGTCGATCACCCGAATCGCCGGCCCGTGGCGTCATCTCGACGTCCACGCCAACGGCATCCGGTTTCACGTGGTCGAGGCGGAGCCGCTGTCGGGCGCTGCAGACCCAGAACCACCGACGGCGCGGCCGTTGGTCATCCTGTTGCACGGTTTCGGGTCGTTCTGGTGGTCCTGGCGTCATCAACTGCGTGGGCTGACCGACGCCCGCGTGGTGGCGGTCGACCTGCGCGGTTACGGCGGCAGCGACAAACCGCCCCGCGGCTACGACGGCTGGACGCTGGCTGGTGACACTGCCGGTTTGATCCGCGCCCTCGGGCACTCCTCGGCGACACTGGTCGGGCATGCCGACGGTGGCCTGGTGTGCTGGGCGACCTCAGTGCTGCATCCCCGGCTGGTGAAGGCCATCGCCCTGGTCAGCTCCCCGCACCCGGCCGCGCTGCGACGCGCCGCGCTGACCCGCCGCGACCAGAGCCGGGCATTGTTGCCGTCGTTGTTGAGCTATCAAGTGCCGATGTGGCCGGAACGCAAGCTCACCAAGGCCGGCGGCGACGAGCTGGAGGCCTTGGTCCGTAGCAGAACAGTCGGTAAATGGCCGGCGTCGGAAGACTTTTCGGAAACCATCGGACATCTACGACAAGCCATCCAGATCCCCGGGGCCGCGCATTGCGCACTGGAATATCAGCGATGGGCGGTGCGCAGCCAGCTCCGCGGTGAAGGTCGCCGGTTCATGAAGTCGATGAATCGCCAACTCGGCATCCCACTGCTGCACATGCGCGGCGACGCCGACCCCTATGTCCTCGCCGACCCGGTGGAGAAGACGCTGCGCTACGCGCCACACGGGCGATTCGTGGCCCTCTCCGGCGTCGGGCATTACGCCCACGAGGAAGCGCCCGACGAAGTCAACGAACATCTGACCCGGTTCCTGGCTCACGTCTACGGCGCGGCCGGGCCCGCGGGGCAGGTTACGTAACGCACGCCCCGGTGGGCACCCGGGCGGTGTCGTTGATCTTGGCGAGCTGACGGGATACTTCGTTGGCGGTCAGCACGAAGCCGGTATCTGCGTCGTCGACGGCGGCACCGAAAACCACACCCAACACCTGGCCGGCGCGATTGATCAGCGGCCCGCCGGAATTGCCTTGCCGCACAGTACCTCTGATGGTGTAGACCTCACGGTTGACCGTAGTGGTGCGGTAGATATCTGGGCCGTTGAGTTCGATGGTCTCTCTGATCCGGGCTGGGGTGGCCGCAAATTCACCGCCGCCGGGGTATCCGAGGACCAGGGCGTCGGTGCCGGTAGCCGCGGGTTTATCCGCGAACGGAAGCGGCGTCGCGGGCAGGTTCGGCACGTCGAGCAGCGAGATGTCCTCATTGGGGTCATAGGAGATGACGGTGGCGTCGTAGGTCTGTCCGGCGGACTCGACGGTGACGGTGTCGGACCCGGCGACGACGTGTGCGTTCGACATCACGCGGTTGGGCGCGACCACGAAACCGGTCCCTTCCAAGACCTTCTGACACCCGGGCGCGACGCCGCGGATTTTCACCACACTGGGTTGCACGGCGCCGACGACGGCGCTGGTAGCCAGTGACGCATCGGGAGCATCGACCGCGGCGATCGGCGTTTGGCCAAACGGCTGCAGAACCTCCGGTAGGCCCGAGGTGTCCACCACACCCTTGAGCCGCTTGGGTATGGCGCGCAGCCACTCCGGTGCCACCGCTTCAACCTGGGAGAGCACCTTCGAACCGCGCACGGCGGAGGCGAGATTGGGCTGATTGGACGATGTCGCCACGCTGCCCAACAGCCATGCCGCGACCAGTACGACGACCATCTGCAGTGCGACGCCGATCAGCGAATCCACCAACCGCACCCCGCGGTTACGGATAGCCCCTCGCACGGCCCGGCCCAGCACCACACCGGCAATCTCGCCGATCACCACCAGCGCCAGGATCAGGAACAACGTGGCGAAGAGCTTGGCGCGTGGCCCGTCGATCTTGTCGACGATGTGCGGGGCCAGCAGCACCCCGGCCACCGCACCGAGGATCACGCCAACGAACGACATCAGCGAACCCAGCGCACCGGACCGCCAGCCAGAGACCGCCGCCACGAACGCGATGGCGACCACTCCGATATCGAGCCACTGCGACGGTGTCATCGTCGGTTCCCATCCGCGCCGACCAGGGCCATCGCATCTTCGAGTTCTACGACGTTGGTGGTATCCCACGGCTGGTTCCATCCGGCGACGTCGAGCATCGCTGAGATGACCTGCCCCGTAAAACCCCAGACCAGCATGTCGTTGAGGAGAAAAGCCGGACCGGCGAAGCGGCTGGTGTTCACACTTTTGAACACCATCAGCCGGTTCTCGGGATTGACGAAGGCACGCAACGGCACTCGTGCGACAATCGCCGTTTCGCCCTCGTCGACGACATAGACCGGGCCTGGGTCAGGCGAGTACGCCAGCACCGGGACGACGTGGAAACCCGAGGGTGGGATGAACATCTTCTCCAGCGTGGCCAGCACCGTCAGCCGATCGGTGTCGATACCGGTCTCTTCGCGCGCTTCCCGTAGTGCGGTGGCCACCGGACCATCATCACCGGGGTCGGCGGCACCACCTGGGAAGGCGGCCTGCCCGGCGTGGTGGCGCAATGTCGAGGCCCGGACGGTGACCAACAGATCGGCGTCCTCGGGCGCACCGCCGGCGGCCCCGGCTTGCGAACCGGAGAACAGCACCAGCACAGCGGCGTCACGTTTGGCGCCGTTGAGGGTGGCCTCGTTGTTCGCGGCCGTGATCATGGCCAGCACATCGGCGGGAACCCGCCGCCGGTAGGCACCAGGGACGGTGTGAATATTCGCGACGAGGGGCTGCAGCCAGGCTGGGCTGACGTCCGGCGTGAGCGGAACACCTGCGCTCACTGCCGCACTCCTCTCATCTGACATGACCCTCGACCGCGGCGGCGATTTCGTCGGCGGTGGCGAAGGCGCGCGGCAAGATCTGCGCTACCGTACCGTCCGCGCGCAGCACCACCGTTGCGGGCATGACGTTGGGTACGCCGAGTGCGGCGGCAATCTTGCGTTGGCCGTCCTGCAACGTGGGCAGGTGCACACCGAGCTCGGCCAGCCGCAACAACGCGGCTGTTTCGTTCTCATCCTGATGCACGGTCACCACCAGCACGTCCGGTCCGACCCGGCGTTGGTACTCGGCCATCGCCGGTAACTCCTGCGCACACGGACCGCACCAATAGGCCCAAAGGTTCAGCACCACCGGCCGGCCTGCCAACGCCCGAGCGACGTCTACGGCGGCACCGTCGGCCGCGCATTCGACGATGACACCGCGCAGTTCCTGCGGGCCTACGTTTTGTAGGCCTAAGCCCTGCGTCCCGACCGGACAGGGCGCCAGGTCAGCGCTGCGTCTGGGTCCGGCCAGCGCCTCGGGAGTGTCGGCGTCGCGGTGTTGGCGGTCGGCTGATAGCGGCGCGGCCGGTCCGGGCGCGGGGCCGTCATCGCCGAGTTGGCGCAACAGCGCCGCGATCAGAACGGCGACCCCTGCCACGACCACGATCGTCCATCGGGTTGATGTCCTCATGTGTGCGGGGAAAGACGTACTACAGCCCGGCCAACGCCAGCAGGTGATCGGTCTCGGGACCTTTCACCAGTGCCGCGGCCAGCAGGGGTTCGGTGGGGCCGGTCCCGAAGGACGGGCAGTCTTTGGCGAGCACGCAGACACCACAGGCGGGTTTGCGGGCGTGACACACGCGGCGACCATGGAAAATCACGCGGTGACTCAGCAGCGTCCACTGGCTGCGCTCGATCAGCTCACCGACGATCTTCTCCACCTTCACGGGGTCTTCTTCGGTGGTCCAACCCCACCGGCGGACCAGCCGACCGAAGTGGGTGTCGACAGTGATGCCGGGGACATCGAAAGCATTACCCAGGACGACGTTGGCGGTTTTGCGACCGACCCCCGGCAGCGTGACAAGTTCCTCGATCGTGCTGGGCACCTCACCGCCGAACCGCTCCACGAGCGCCTGACCCAGTCCGATCAACGATGTCGCCTTGTTCCGGTAGAAACCGGTGGGCCGGATCAGTTCCTCGAGTTCGGCGCGGTCGGCGGTCGCGTAGTCCACAGCGCTGCGATAGCGAAGGAACAACGCAGGTGTGGTCAGGTTGACCCGCTTGTCTGTGCTCTGCGCCGACAGGATGGTCGCCACCGTCAGCTCAAGGGGTGTGGTGAAGTCCAGCTCGCAGTAGACGTGCGGAAATGCTTGCGCAAGAGTGCGATTCATCCGGCGGGCCCGACGAGTCAGACCCAGCTGCGTCTCGCGCTCCCACTTACGGGATTGAGGTAGTCGAGCCACCTTCGCCACTGCCACCCTGTCAGGGTACTGATGAGGACTGACAACCCCCTGGTGAGCGCCGGTGCGGACCGGTGACAAGTTGTGATCCCGCTGAGACCTTGCGCGTGTTTACTTCCCTTGTGTCCTGGTTGCTGGCAGCGTGCGTCCCTGGGTTGCTCATGTTGGCGACCTTTGGGCTCGAGCGGCTCGAGTCGGGATTGACCAACGAATCGGCGGAATCCGCGAAAGAACTGGCGAAGCTGATCGAGGCGGCCACACCCAGTGCCGACTCCACCGGGCGCCCGGTGCCGCGGCTGCGCAATCCGGATTTCCCGAGCGTTCCGCCCCTGCGGACGACGTTCGGCACGGTGGGCGTCTCCATCGACGACGAACCGGGTTTGCCGACCCGCCGTTATGCACACGCCAACGCCAATCCGCAGTTTCGGGCGACTCCGCACGCGAATCGTGTGTAGCGTTGGCACGTCGTTGACCTGCCTACATCTACACTTGTCTCGCTAGCCTGTTAATTGAGGCTGGTCAGCGCGAATCACACCATCCAAGAGGTAAGAGGGGCAACGTGGACGAGATCCTGGCGAGGGCCGGAATCTTCCAGGGAGTCGAACCCAGCGCAGTATCCGCGCTCACCAAGCAGCTGCAGCCGGTCGACTTCCCAAGGGGACACACGGTATTCGCGGAGGGCGAGCCCGGTGACCGCCTTTACATCATCATTTCCGGAAAGGTCAAGATCGGCCGCCGCTCTCCGGACGGCCGCGAGAACCTCCTGACGATCATGGGTCCATCCGACATGTTCGGTGAGCTCTCGATCTTCGATCCGGGCCCGCGGACCTCCAGCGCGACCACGATCACCGAGGTCCGCGCCGTATCCATGGACCGCGACGCGTTACGCGCCTGGATCGCTGATCGCCCCGAGATCGCCGAACAGCTGTTGCGGGTGTTGGCCCGCCGGTTGCGGCGCACCAACAACAACCTCGCCGACCTCATCTTCACCGATGTACCGGGACGTGTCGCCAAGCAGCTGTTGCAGCTGGCGCAGCGGTTCGGCACCCAGGAAGGCGGCGCCCTGCGGGTGACGCATGACCTGACGCAGGAAGAGATCGCGCAGCTCGTCGGCGCATCGCGCGAGACGGTGAACAAGGCGCTTGCCGATTTCGCCCACCGCGGCTGGATCCGCCTCGAGGGTAAGAGTGTGCTGATCAGCGATAGCGAGCGCTTGGCCCGCCGAGCCCGTTAGCGATTCGGGCGCGCTGAGCCGCGGTCACCGCGGGTTAGCGCGCCGAAATCACGCCCGCAGATAGTCCAGTTGCGCCTGGACGGACTTTTCCGCGGCTTCCCACAGCTTCTCGTCGACGTCGGTATAGACGTGTTCTACGACTTGGCGTGCGCCGACGTCCTCACCCAGCTCACGCAGGGCGTCGCGCACCTGGTTGAGCCGCTGCTCGCGGTGCGCCAGGTACATCTCGGTGACCGACGCTATATCCGCAAGATCCGGTCCATGCCCGGGTAACACCGTGCGGTTCCCGAGCCCGTGCAGGCGTCGCAGCGACTCCAGATAGTCCCGCAGGCTGCCGTCCTCGTTATCGATGACGGTCGTCCCGCGCCCGAGGACGGTATCGGCGGTCAACACGGCGTCATCGAGAAGAAATGACAATGAGTCGGCGGTATGGCCGGGGGTGGTCAGCACCGTGATCCGCAGGCCCGCTGCGTCGATCACCTCGCCATCGGTCAACGGCCCGCCGAGACCGCGCAGAAATCCGCTGCCGACCGAACGCACCACCGCACCGGTGCGCTCGACGAGCTTGTCGATCCCGTCGGTGTGGTCGCCGTGTTTGTGGCTGATCAGCACCAGGCTGATCCGCCCCAGCGCCGCCACCCGCTCGATATGGGCGTCATCGTCGGGCCCAGGGTCGACGATGACGATCTCGTCGTTACCGGGGGCGCGCAATACCCAGGTGTTGGTGCCGTCGAGCGTCATGATGCCCGGGTTGTCGCAAAGCAGGACCGACGCGGTCTCGGTCACCGGACGCAACACCCCGTACGCCGGGTGCCTGGGGTGTTCGGCCGACGGCGAAGCGGTCGAGGAGGTCACCGGACCTCGACGATCAGCTCGACCTCCACCGGTGCGTTGAGGGGCAGTTCGGAAACCCCGACGGCGGACCGGGCGTGGGCGCCGGCCTCGCCGAACACCTCGCCGAAAAGCTCCGATGCGCCGTTGATGACACCGGGCTGTCCGCTGAAGCCGGCGGCCGATGCCACGAAACCGACCACCTTCACCACCCGCGTCACCTCGTCGATGTCCACCACCGAGGCGACGGCGGCCAGCGCATTGAGCGCACAGGTCCGGGCCAGTGCCTTGGCGTCGTCGGCATTGACCTCAGCGCCGACCTTGCCCGTCACGGGTAGTGCGCCATCCTTCATCGGCAGCTGACCCGCGGTGTAGACGAGATTGCCGGTCCGCACGGCCGGCACGTAGGCAGCCACCGGCTTGACCACCGGAGGTAGCTCGATTCCCAACTCGGCCAGGCGGGCCGTCACACTCATTTGGGTCGCTTCAGATACGCAACGTGCTGCTCACCGGTCGGCCCCTGCAACACGGTCACCAGTTCCCAGCCGTCGGTACCCCACTGATCGAGGATTTGCTTGGTGGCATGGGTCAGTAGTGGGACCGTGGCGTACTCCCACGTGGTCAGCTCGCTCATGGGCAGAGCTTATCCCGGTAAACGCCTTGGCTAGCATGCACTTATGGCGACCACACCCAACGGCGGGATGAACGTCGGCTGGCCCTCCCGCTTGGCGAAGGCCCGGCTGCATTTCGTCACGGGCAAGGGCGGTACCGGAAAATCGACGGTTGCGGCGGCGCTCGCGCTGACGCTGGCGGCCGGTGGACGCAAAGTCCTGCTGGTGGAAGTCGAAGGGCGCCAAGGGATTGCGCAGCTTTTCGACGTACCGCCGCTGCCCTACGAAGAGCTCAAGATCGCCACTGCGGAACGCGGTGGCCAGGTCAACGCACTGGCCATCGACACCGAGGCGGCGTTCCTGGAGTACATCGACATGTTCTACAACCTCGGTATCGCCGGTCGCGCGATGCGCCGGATCGGTGCCATCGAATTCGCCACCACCATCGCACCGGGCCTTCGCGACGTCCTGCTCACGGGCAAGATCAAGGAGTCGGTGGTTCGGGTCGATAAGAAAAAGCAGCAGGTCTATGACGCTGTGGTGGTCGATTCCCCGCCGACGGGCCGGATCGCCCGGTTCCTCGATGTCACCAAAGCCGTCGCCGACCTGGCCAAGGGCGGCCCGGTGCATTCCCAAAGCGAGGGCGTGGTGAAGCTGCTGCACTCCGAGCAGACCGCCATCCATCTGGTCACCCTGCTCGAAGCACTGCCCCTACAGGAAACCGTCGAGGCGATCGACGAACTCCAAGAGCTCGGATTGCCGATCGGCAGCGTCATCGTCAACCGCAACATCCCCCTGTTCCTGCCGCCCGATGACCTGGCCAAGGCGGCCGAGGGCGATATCGACGCCGACGCCGTGCGCGCGGGGCTGACGCAGGCCGGCATCACCTTGCCCGACACCGAGTTTGCCGGGCTGTTGACCGAAACCATCGAACATGCCACCCGGATTCGCGCCCGCGCCGAGAGCGCTGAACAACTCGACGAGATCAAGGTGCCGCGACTCGAGCTACCCGCCATCAACGACGGGATCGACCTCGGCAGCCTGTATGAGCTCGCAGAAGCGCTCGCCCAGCAAGGAGTCAGGTAGCCATGAGCAGCACACCACAGACGCTCGATATGGCGTCCATCCTCGCCGACCGATCCAACCGCGTGGTGGTGTGCTGCGGCGCCGGTGGCGTCGGCAAGACCACCACCGCAGCGGCGATGGCGCTGCGGGCGGCGGAGTACGGCCGCACGGTGGTGGTACTGACCATCGACCCCGCCAAGCGACTCGCCCAGGCGCTCGGCATCAAGGACCTCGGTAACTCACCGCAACGGGTTCCGCTGGCCCCCGAGGTCACCGGCGAGCTGCACGCGATGATGCTCGATATGCGCCGGACCTTCGACGAGATGGTCACCGAATACTCGGGAACTGAACGCGCACAAGCGATTCTGGATAATCAGTTCTATCAGACCGTGGCCACCTCCCTTGCCGGCACGCAGGAGTACATGGCCATGGAGAAGCTCGGCCAGCTCCTGGCTCAGGATCGCTGGGACCTGGTGGTCGTCGACACCCCGCCGTCGCGCAATGCGTTGGATTTCCTCGATGCACCCAAACGGCTCGGCAGCTTCATGGACGGTCGGTTATGGCGGCTGCTGTTGGCGCCCGGCCGCGGAATCGGCAAGCTGCTCACTGGCGCTGTCGGGCTGGCGATGAAGGCGTTGTCGACCATTCTGGGATCCCAGATGCTCGCGGATGCGTCGGCGTTCGTTCAGTCACTCGATTCGACATTCGGCGGCTTTCGCGAGAAGGCAGACCGCACCTATGAGCTGCTCAAGCGGCGCGGCACCCAGTTCGTCGTGGTCTCCGCCGCAGAGCCGGATGCGCTTCGGGAGGCATCGTTCTTCATCGACCGGTTATCGCAGGAGAGCATGCCGCTGGCCGGCCTGATCCTCAACCGGACCCATCCCACGTTGTGCAGCCTGACGGTCGAGCGCGCGGTGGACGGTGCCGTGGAACTGGAAGCGGCCGATCCGCAGTCGCTGCCCGCGGCCGTCCTGCGGGTCCATGCCGATCGCGCACTCACCGCCAAGCGGGAAGTCCGGCTGTTGTCACGTTTCACCGGCGCCAATCCGTCGGTGGCGATCGTCGGTGTGCCGTCATTACCGTTCGACGTTTCCGACCTCGAGGCGCTGCGCGCCATCGCCGATCAGATCACTGCAGGCAAAAGTTAGCCAGCACTACGGTGCTTGCGCTGGGCAGAGAAGAATTCCGACCATGACACGACATCCGGGTGCTGCTTGAGCAGCGCCCGACGCTGACGTTCGGTCATCCCGCCCCAGACGCCGAATTCCACGCGGTTGTCCAGCGCATCCGCACCGCATTCTGCGATCACCGGGCAGTGCCTGCAGATCACTGCCGCCTTGCGTTGTGCAGCGCCGCGCACGAACAGCTCGTCAGGATCGGCGCCACGACAGCGGGCCATGGATACCCATGCGATTCGAGCTTCGGCTTCAGCGCTCTGCACCGCAGACTGCGTCATCACTGTGGTCGTCTTATGCGGTGCGGGCCGAGAACTGGACATCAGCGCTCCCCTTCGCTCAAGCCGCCTTCCGACGGCACTGTCCACGGCTGTAAAACGCCTATGCGATCTACGCCACATTGCGCTGGTCTTTGTTACCTGTGTCGCACTGTGTGTCCAAGTTAGGTGGTCAGGTGCCGTTTGCGCAACACTCTCGGAGGCACTTTTTTGGGACGGCCGTGCCGTCAATCGAATAAAACGGGTAAAAGCCCTTCTCAGGCTGCTCTCAGCTTGTAAACGATGCGGGCTATGCCTTACCGCGCGGGCGTCGGAGCCGCTGACGGCATAGTTACTCTGTAGGACATGTCAGACCGCCCCCCGGTCGCAGTCACCGTCATCAAGCTGGCGTGGTGCTGCCTGCTCGCCAGTGTTCTCGTGGCGGCTTTCTTGTTTCCGATGGTCGGCGGTATCGGTTTGGTGTCCAACCGAGCCTCCGATGTCGTCGCCAATGGCTCAGCACAACTGGTCGAAGGCCAGGTGCCCGCGGTGTCGACGATGGTCGACGCCAAGGGCAACACGATCGCGTGGCTGTATTCGCAGCGCAGGTTCGAAGTACCGAGCGACAAAATCGCCGACACGATGAAACTGGCAATCGTCTCGATCGAGGACAAACGGTTTGCCGAACATAACGGAGTCGACTGGAAAGGCACGCTGACCGGTCTGGCCGGGTACGCATCCGGCGACGCGCAAACCCGCGGCGGCTCCACGCTCGAGCAGCAATACGTGAAGAACTACCAGCTACTGGTCATCGCTCAGACCGATGCCGAGAAGCGGGCCGCCATCGAAACCACGCCTGCGCGCAAGTTGCGCGAAATCCGCATGGCGCTGACGCTGGACAAAACCTTCACCAAACCCGAGATTCTCACCCGCTATCTGAATCTGGTGTCCTTCGGCAATAACGCCTTCGGTGTCCAGGACGCGGCACAGACCTACTTCGGGGTCAATGCCACCGATCTGAATTGGCAGCAGGCGGCCCTGCTGGCCGGCATGGTGCAGTCCACCAGCACGCTGAACCCGTATACCAACCCCGATGGTGCGCTCGAACGACGAAATATCGTGCTGGACACGATGATCGAGAACATCCCAGAAGAGGCGGAGGCGCTGCGCGCGGCCAAGGAGCAGCCGCTCGGCATTCTGCCGCAGCCCAACGAGCTGCCGCGCGGCTGCATCGCTGCCGGAGACCGGGCGTTCTTCTGCGACTACGTCCAGGAGTACCTGGCGCGGGCGGGCATCAGCAAGGATCAGCTGGCCAAGGGCGGCTATCTGATCAAGACCACCCTCGACCCCGATGTCCAGAACTCGACCAAAGCGGCCATCGACGATATCGCCGCTCCCGACCTCTCGGGTGTGGCCAGCGTCATGAGCATCATCCGCCCCGGCAAGGATGCACACCCGGTGATGGCGATGGTCAGCAACCGCACCTACGGCCTGAACCTCGACGCGGGCGAGACCATGCAGCCGCAACCGTTCTCCCTCGTCGGCGACGGGGCCGGATCGATCTTCAAGCTGTTCACCACCGCGGCCGCTCTCGACATGGGCATGGGAATCAACGCCCAACTCGACGCCCCTGCCCGGTTCGAAGCCAAGGGTCTCGGTAGCGGCGGGGCCAAGGGCTGCCCGAAGGAAACCTGGTGTGTGCAGAACGCCGGTAACTACCGGGGGGCGATGAGCGTCACCGATGCCCTGGCAACGTCGCCGAACACCGCGTTCGCCAAGCTGATTTCTCAGGTTGGCGTGCAGCGGACGGTCGATATGGCCGTCAAATTGGGCCTGCGCTCGTACGCCCAGCCTGGAACGGCGCGGTCCTACGACCCCGATAACAACGAGAGTCTGGCCGATTTCGTCAAGCGCCAGAACCTGGGCTCGTTCACGCTGGGTCCGCTGGCTGTCAACGCCCTTGAGCTGTCCAACGTGGCGGCGACGCTCGCCTCAGGTGGCACGTGGTGCCCACCCAGCCCGATCGACAAGGTCTTCGACCGCAACGGCAATGAGGTCGCGGTGACCACCGAGACCTGCCAGCAGGTGGTACCGCAGGGTCTGGCCAACACCTTGGCGAATGCGATGAGCAAGGACGACAGCGGCGCGGGCACCTCGGCGTCGGCGGCAGGGTCCGTGGGCTGGGACCTGCCGATGTCCGGTAAGACGGGCACCACCGAGGCGCACCGCTCGTCGGGATTCCTCGGCTTCACCAATCAGCTGGCCGCCGCCAACTACATCTACGACGATTCGACCTCACCCGGTGAGCTGTGCTCGTTCCCGCTGCGGCAGTGCGGTGACGGCAACCTCTACGGCGGTAACGAGCCCGCCCGCAGCTGGTTCAACGCAATGAAACCGATCGCCACCAACTTCGGTGACGTCGCACTGCCACCGACCGATCCGCGTTATGTCGATGGCGCCCCCGGTTCACGGGTGCCCAGCATCGCCGGCCTCGACCAGGACGCGGCCCGCCAGCGTTTGAAGGTCGCCGGGTTCCAGGTCGCCGATCAGGCAAATCCGGTGAACAGCAGTTCGCCGTACGGCACCGTCGTCGGCACCTCCCCCACCGGTCAGACAGTGCCCGGATCGATCATCACGATTCAGATCAGCAACGGGATCGCGCCACCTCCCCCGCCACCACCGGTCGGATTGCCGCCGATCGACGGTCTGCCGCCGGAGTTCGGCCAGACGGTCGTCGAGATCCCCGGCTTGCCGCCGATCACGGTGCCGGTGCTGCTGCCGCCACCTCCACCACCTCCACCGCCGCCGTAGACGGCCCTGCGGCCGTAGGACGCGCTGGATGCCAGGCCCGCGCAGTAGGCTTTTGACATGCCTGCCGCATTGCCTGTTCTGAAAAGCGCCGCCGCAGTCACCCTCGGCTCTGTCATCGCCGGGATCGGCTACGCCTCCGTCATTGAGCGCAACGCGTTCGTGATGCGTGAGGTGACGATGCCGGTGCTGAGCCCTGGCTCCACGCCGTTGCGGGTGCTGCATATCAGCGACCTGCATATGCGCCCCAATCAGCGCCATAAGCAGGAGTGGATCCGCGAGCTCGCGCGCTGGGAGCCGGACCTGGTGGTCAACAGCGGCGACAACCTGTCCCATCCCAAGGCGGTGCCGGCCGTCGTACAGGCCCTCGGTGACCTGCTGTCGGTGCCGGGCGTGTTCGTCTTCGGCAGTAATGATTACTTCGGCCCGCGGATGAAGAACCCAGCCAACTATTTGATCAAGCCCGAGGCCCGCATCCACGGTGAGCCGTTGCCCTGGCAGGACCTGCGGGCCGCGTTCACCGAGCGCGGGTGGCTCGATATGACGCACACCCGACGCGAATTCGAAGTCAACGGTCTGACCATCGCGGCGGCCGGCGTCGATGACCCCCACATCAAGCGCGACCGATACGACACGATCGCTGGGCCGGCCAGCCCAGCGGCCAATCTGCGGCTGGGCCTGACGCATTCGCCGGAGCCCCGGGTGCTGGATCGTTTCGCGGCCGACGGGTATCAGCTGGTGATGGCGGGCCATACGCACGGCGGCCAACTCTGCGTCCCGTTCTACGGCGCGCTGGTGACCAACTGCGGCATTGACCGCTCACGGGTGAAGGGGCCCTCGCAGTGGGGCGCCAATATGGGGCTGTATGTGTCGGCGGGGATCGGCACGTCGCCATTCGCCCCGTTGCGGTTCTGCTGCCGGCCCGAGGCCACGCTGCTGACTCTCGTTGCCGCGCCGATCGGTGGGCCCGATGTAGGAGATCGGCACCGCAGCCGTGGTCAGTCGACCGCCACTGCCGCTGTGCGGTGACGCCCGTCGCAGACCGTAGTCGGTCCCGCGAGTGGGCCGATAACGCGGTGCGGCTCATCGAGGCCGACTCCCGACGCAGCGCGGACACCCATCTGCTGCGCTACCCGTTGCCGTCGTCATGGATGAGTAAATGCGGTGTCCAGCTGTACCTCAAGGACGAGACCACCCACATCACCGGCAGCCTCAAGCACCGGCTGGCGCGGTCGCTGTTCCTCTACGCGCTGTGCAACGGGTGGATCGACGAGGGCACCACCGTGGTGGAGGCATCGTCGGGGTCGACCGCCGTCTCCGAGGCGTACTTCGCTGCGCTGCTTGGCCTGCCATTCATCGCGGTGATGCCGTCATCGACCAGTGCGTCCAAAGTGGCCCTGATCCAAGCCCAGGGCGGGCGTTGCCATTTCGTCGAGAAATCCAGCATGGTCTACGCCGAGGCCGAACTGCTGGCGGCCGAAACTGGTGGGCATTACCTCGATCAGTTCACCAACGCCGAACGGGCTACCGACTGGCGGGGAAACAACAACATCGCCGAGTCGATCTTTCAGCAGATGCACGATGAGCAACATCCGATTCCGGCGTGGATTGTGGTGGGGGCCGGAACCGGCGGCACCAGCGCCACCCTGGGCCGCTACATCCGCTATCGCCGACATCCCACCCGGCTGTGCGTGGTGGACCCCGAGAACTCGGCCTTCTACCCTTCCTTCGTACAAGGAAAAGACGTGGTCACCGGAGCGTCATCGCGCATCGAGGGAATCGGCAGGCCCCGGGTGGAACCGTCATTCCTGCCCGGTGTGGTGGACCGGATGATTGCGGTACCCGATGCGGCGTCCGTTGGCGCTGCGCGACACGTTAGCCGCGTGCTGGGCCGGAAAGTCGGGCCGTCAACAGGAACCAATATCTGCGGCGCATTCGAGTTGCTGGCCGAAATGGTCGCCGAAGGCCGCAGCGGTTCGGTGGTGACGCTGCTCGCCGATAGCGGCGACCGCTACAGCGATACCTACTTCAACGACGAGTGGCTGACCAGCATGGGACTGGACCCGAGCGACTCGGCAGAACGGTTGGTCGAATTCGAGAGGTCCTGTCGCTGGCCCTGACCCGGTCCACCCGGTTCGGTGCCGACGGGGCTGCCCTCTGAGGTCAAAAACAGCCACAACGCCGCCAATGCGAAGAACCCGCCGTACAACGCGGCTCCCAAAGCAGTCATAGTCGTCTCCGTTCCTCATGGAATGCTAATAAAGCGTCAGTATCCATAACGTCACCGACACGCCAGATCCATCCCGACGTCGCAGGTTGGGTGGCCACCGGGCGGCCCGGATACGCGTTTGGCTTCCAGGTCGGCCGGTGCGATAGGCTGTCGAAGCTTCACGCGGGGTGTGGCGCAGCTTGGTAGCGTGCTTCGTTCGGGACGAAGAGGTCGTGGGTTCGAATCCCGCCACCCCGACTGCAGGTAGAAGGCTCTGACTGGTCATCCAGTTCAGAGCCTTCTTTCGTCGTAGTACACAGCTTGGTCTGCAGTAGATTCCCGCGCCATCGGCTACCGTTGGTAGGCGAGAACGTCGGGTAGCGCATGGTCGGGGGACCTCAGAGATGCCACCGGCCTTCCGGAAAGGCGTTGATCGCCATGACCAAGCAGCTCAAGCCGCACTTCGAAAACGTACAGGCGCATTACGACCTGTCCGACGACTTCTTCCGCCTGTTCCTCGACCCGACGCAGACCTACAGCTGCGCCTACTTCGAGCGCGACGGCATGACGCTGGAAGAGGCGCAGATCGCCAAGATCGACCTGGCGCTGGGCAAGCTCGGCCTGCAGCCGGGCATGACGCTGCTCGACGTCGGCTGCGGCTGGGGTTCGATCTTGAACCGGGCGCTGGAGCGCTACGACGTCAACGTGATCGGGCTGACCCTCAGCGAGAACCAGCAGGCGCACGTCGAGCAGTTGTTCGCCGCGTCGGACAGCCCCCGCTCCAAGCGCGTGGAGCTGCGCGGCTGGGAGCAGTTCGACGAGCCGGTCGACCGCATTGTGTCCATCGGCGCCTTCGAACACTTCGGCTTCGACCGCTACGACGATTTCTTCACGTTCGCCTACGACGCGATGCCCGACGACGGCGTCATGCTGTTGCACACCATCCTCGGTCTGCATCCCGACGAGGTGCGCGAAAAAGCCATACCGCTGAGCATGGAGATGGCCCGGTTCTGCCTATTCATGGTCAAGGAAATCTTCCCCGGCGGCCGGCTCCCGTCGGTGCGGATGGTCGAGGCGCATGCCGTCAAGCCCGGTTTCACCGTGACCCGCTTCCAGTCGCTGCAGCAGCACTACCCCACCACCCTCGACTATTGGTCGGCGGCGTTGGAGGCGCATAAGGACGAAGCCATCGCCATCCAGTCCGAAGAGGTCTACGACCGCTACATGAAGTATCTGGTCGGCTGCCCGCCCATGTTCCGCAGCGGCTTGATCGATGTTGGTCAGTTCACGTTGACGAAATAGCTTGTCGTCCGCGACAAGCCGGTGCGGCCACTGCCACGTGGCTACACCGGTGACGGTGTGCCGTTAGCTCCGTCGGTGCCCTGGACGGGTGTCGTCGCGGTAGCCGTACCACCACTTCCACCGAAGCCGCCCTTACCGGTGCCGCCTCCGGTGGAGTTGCCGCCGCCGCCACCGTTACCACCGGTGCCGGTCGTCACAGCTGTCGCATCGCCGCCGGCACCGCCGTTGCCACCGTTACCGGCGACGCCGTTGCCGCCCCCACCGCCGTCGCCGCCGTGGACTTCGAGGGTGTTGGTGGCGGTCGCCACCGCGCCGCCGCCACTGCCGCCGGATCCGCCGGCACCCCCGCCTGCACCGCCGACGCCACCGGAACCGCCGAAGCTGACTCCACCCGGCGACTTACCGAACAGGTTGGCCTTACCGCCCGCACCGCCGGCACCGCCGGTGGCGCTGGTCGAGGCGCCGCCCTTACCAACGTCGGGGTGGTCCAAAGCGATTCCGCCAGCGAAGGCGTTGAGGGGCTGAGTGCTCGTGGCGGTCACAGCGGTCGTTGTAGCGCTACCAGAGGCACCGCCGGCGCCACCGTTCCCGGTCGTGCCGGCGCCGCCGACACCGCCGTAACCACCGAACGACCCGGTGTAGAAATAGTTGTTCGAGTCACCGACCATGGTGGCGTTGCCGCCGCTACCGGCCGCACCACCTACAGCGCCGGCACCGCCGTTACCGCCGGCGCCACCACCGGCGATGGTGTCATTCCCGGTCGAGGACGCCGCACCACCGTTACCGCCGGCACCGCCGGCCACCGCACCGGCACCACCGGTGCCACCGGCAGCGCCTGTCGCCGCGACTTTGCCGCCGGTGCCTGTGACAAGCTTTCCGACCAGCGTGGCGCTGCCGCCGGCGCCGCCGTTACCGCCGCTGGCCTGGGTGGATTGACCACCGTTACCGCCGACATTTCCAAACGCGGTGGAATCGTCACCTGTCGAGGTGGCATTGCCCCCGGCACCGCCGTTGCCGCCGTTGCCAATTGAACCGTTGCCGCCTTGACCACCGCGACCAGCCGAGGACGAGGTGTGGTCGCCGGTGGCGGTAGCGTCGCCACCCTTGCCGCCGTTTCCGGCCACCAGGCCGCCGAGACCGGCGTCGCCGCCAGCGCCACCGCTACCCGCACCGGCGACGTCGTTTATCCCGGTGGCGCTACCGCCGGCGCCACCGTTGGCGCCGTTTCCGCCAATCCCGTTGGCCGCGCCGGTTCCGCCGACACCGCGGTCGCCACCGGCACCGCCCTTACCGCCGTCGAAACCGCCGAGGCCGTACCCGGATCCAGCAGCGCCACCGAGGCCGCCGTCGCTGCCGTCGCCGCCGGTACCCGCACTGCCCGCGCTGCCCGAGGCGCCCGCCAGGGCGAATACGACGAGGAGGCGGCCGGTGCCCGCGCTGCCGGCGGTGCCACCGTCGGCGCCGGTGCCACCGTTGCCGCCTTGGGCGCCATCGCCCCCGGCGCCCCCGGCGCCGCTTGCGAGCGAGGAGTAGCCGGTGCCGCCCTCACCACCCTTACCGCCGTCGCCACCCGAACCGCCGGAGCCGCCGGAACCGGCGGCTCCGCCCTGGCCCCAGATCCAACTGCCGTCGCCGCCATTACCGCCGTCGCCACCCTTGGTACCGTCGCCGCCGTTGGCGCCAGCCGAACCAGCTGTTCCGTTCTTGGACGCGGCGGTGCCGTTGATCCCGTCGGTGCCGTCACCACCAAAACTGCCGTTGGTGCCGCTCCCGCCGCGGCCGCCCGCGCCGCCACTGCCGAACACCGACAGCAGACCGGTCCCGCCGCCGTCACCGCCGTTGGCGCCCACGCCACCGACGCCGCCGTCACCACCGTTGCCTGCGATCAGTCCGCCATGACCGCCCATGCCGCCGGTGACACCAGCAGACATACCTGCGCCACCATCACCACCTCTGCCGAACCAGCCCGCCGAACCGCCGTTGCCGCCGTTGTAGCCCGCTCCGCCGCTGCCGAGCAGACCGCCGTTCCCGCCGGTGCAGGAACCAGTCGAGCAGGTCTGCCCGGTCCAGCTATAGCCGTTACCGAGCAGAATGCCGCCATTGGGGTTGGCGGCGGTGCCGTCGCCGATGAAAATTCGCACAATCGCACCCGGATACCAGCCCGTGACAGCCGCCGCTGAAGACTCCGGCTCTCCGCTGGTTGTGACAGCCGCCGACGGGGTGGTGTCCCAATCGCTGCTCACCTGACGACGCGCGACCGCTGCCGCGGCCCAGATCGCGAGCGCAGCAGTCGGCGAATCGCTATTGCCAAGAACTCCACGCCAGGACAGCGGGGTGTCGCTCGGCCTGGAAAGCGACCCGACCGAGGCCCGCGCAAATGGGGTGGCGGTCAACACCGGCACTGTCGGAGCTACAACCGGTTTGATCACCGCGGCAGATGACCCCGCCGAACTCTCAGACGTGTTGACGGTGGTTGACGCCGCCGCATCGGAACCCGCCGCCGACGCACGGCCAGAGTAGGCCGCGGAAGCTGACGCCGATGTCACGTCGGAATCGCCGCTGGCGATCGAGGTCTCGGAGTGGCGGCGCGGAGGTGTACCGCGATCATGGGTCCCGGTGCTGGCGCCACCGCCTCGAGCTCCCGACGAATGGCCGGCCGACGAGCTGCCTGCGCCCGCCTTGGATGAGACCGGGGACGACGAGCCAGTTGATGCGTCCGAACCTGAGCGGGTCGAACCCGAGAATCCTGACGTGTCAGCAAGAGCTACCGGTATCGCAGCAACCGCTGAACCCACGCCCAGCGCTACTGCCAGAGCACCCACACGGCCCAAGTAGCGCGTGCAACAAGCTGCCGCGACAACCGGAACGACTGACTTAGAAACTACCTGCGACTGCGCAACCGTTTGTTTGGACACGACATTCTCCCCGAGATGACAAATTCCAAAAGAAAGGTGAACAAGATCACAGTCACATGCGATGTTCTGGCCACCTAGAGCCTAAAGTCCTTACTTCCCATTGCCTTTCTGGGCTTTCTCAGGATCGCAGCTCAGCGCGCGTGGCGATCGGCTGGTTGAGCTGCCAGTACCTGAATTCAAAACGGCTTGGGCTCACCCGCGAGCACCGTATTTTAATGGCACAACCGTACCGAATACTTGACTCGCCAGACTCAGGTATGAAGTGTTCTCAACATCGGATGATTGGCAGCACTTTTCGCGGGCTGATACCTCGCATGTCAGCAACTGCAACCTATTCCAGATAGAGCCAAAAGCCCTCATAATTAGAGGCCGAAAAACCCCCGCGTACTTTGACACAATCGTTCGATGACTTCAATCGAGTTGATCGCTGGAGCCACGTCGTGCATTACCGGAGACGTCGCTGCCGATCAGGCACTCAACGTGGTCCAGGTCGTCGGGGCAGTGGCCATCCCGTGTGCTGCCGTCGTGACCATCGCCGTCGTCGCACGAAGACATCCCACCGACACTTTGCGCTGGACTGGACCTCGGATGACCACTCTTTTCAGCAAGACATCCACCCTGCGCTGGGCTGCGGGAGGCCTTTTTGTCGGATTGATCACATTCGCTGTCAGCATCTTTGCTCCGCTCATCCCAGACAAGGGCTGCACGACCGGACTCGGGACGCTTGGTGCGGTCGGAATGCTGCTCACGCTTTGCGGTGCCATGCTGTTGGGTCTCGCGTTCGCCTATTCCGTCCAAGCTGGCTGGGTGATCCTCGCAACCTTTTTCGCCCTCGATACCTGGATCATTTTCGGCATGGTGATGATGCATATTCAGGGCAGTCCCAATGCGCCAGACACGATGCTAATGCTGGCGTTTATCGTGCATTGCGTATGTATGTACCTAACCGCCGTGTGGTCTTTCCACGCGCGGAACCTAAGCACGATCGCACAGGTTCGAGCCGATGAGGCCGGCCGCTCCATCGGAGCGGTATGGATTTTCCTTGCCGCTTACGTGTTAGTGGGGTTATTCCAGAACCAAACCGGGCCATTCGATTCCGCGGCGGGCGGAGCGGTGCTCTCCGCGCTAACTCTCAGCGCCCTGGCCCTGACTATGGGTGGCGGATACACGAAATATCGCGAAGTGATGGAAGCTGATAGCGGCGGATCCATTCAGAGAAACAGCGGTGGGATCCGATAGAACACGAGAAGGTCGGGGTGCTGCTCACGTTCGTGGTCCATATCCGTTATTCGGGCAGCTACGCCTGACCGGGCTCGATTCCGCAGCGGGCACGGAAATCTGCCAGCGGCTGGCGGATGGCTCCTACCTCCGCCTTTACCTGCGGGTTGGCATCTAAAAAGGCCTGCACCTGAGGCTTGACGGTATCCACCGGTTGGCCCTTGAGTCCGGTGAAGAAGTCGTTGACGACAGGATGGGTGAAGAGGTAAACCGACATGCCCGCCGAGACAGAGGCAGCGACCTGGGCCCGGTCACCGGCGGTGCAGTTGGGCGGCGGATCGGCAAGTGCAGGTGCGGCCAGGGCCACCATTGCCGCAGCGGCCACACAGGTGCCGATGATCGTTCGGCGAATGGGTCGGAAATTGAGCAGCTTCGTCATCATCGGAGTCCTTTGCGGTGAGGTCTGGGATGGTTGTTCGGATTTCACTGGTCTAACCCCGCCCCAGTCTCGCCGGGCGACCGGGGCGGTCGATGGGATAGATCAATATAGATCTGCGGATTCCAGTGGTCGCAGTAAGCGCAGAACGGGTCGCCGTAGCTGCATGGATACGGAGCGAAGGTCGGTGCGGGGGCCGACCCACCGCGAACGCTTCCGGTACTCGCGCACAGCGTACTTCCGCCGCAGTAGTTGCATTCTGCCCTCGCCGCCGACGCTTGCACTATTGCCCCACTGCAGCGCTGGCACTCACGAGTGGAATCAGATTTGCCAGTTCTATCGAGGGGCGTGAACACAACGCGAACGCTATCAACGAATTCATAAGTTGGGTTGCGTAGCAACATCTTTGCGTACACAAGCATAACGGCCACCACCCACCAGATACTGGACGATAAAGTGATCCTTTCAATTTTCCTTCCCGACTGGTAGCCGCGGTAATCGAAGCGGAGACGCTTCTGAACCCGCTGCAAGGCAGTCGATTTCGATGATGCAGACGTGTCTGTCCGCGTCTGCCCATGCCAGCCCTAGGTTGCTGAACGAAACGCCGACAAATCTACTCGTCGCCGCTAGAACACTCTCGCGCCCAAGAGATTTCGCGTACTGAGGTAAACTCGCAGGACAGTTGAGCTGCGCATGCTTGACCCTCGGACCACATCGGATGCGCCACGGACACCGACGCCCGCTGGGGGCCCATCACATCACGCCCGATGATCACCGAGATAGCGCCGCACTTGTTATCAGAACCGCTGTCACGCATGCTCTGCAGGCATGGCGCGCTGGTTTCCCCTTGAGTCTGCTGATGCGGACCTGTTCACGACTGCTCCACACGTCTTTACCTACGAGCAGCATTACGCGGCATCTCCTGAGCGGGTCTGGGAGTCGTTGGCCTCGGATGAGTCACTATCGGCGTGGGGGTCGACGGTTTCGTCGTTGACCTGGCTCTCACCTCGACCATTCGGGGTCGGCACCCTGCGTGAAGTCGGATTGGGCCCGGCGAAGGTGCACGAGCGTTTCTTCCGCTGGGACGAGGGCCACGGTTATTCGTTCTACATCTATGAAGCGAACGCTCCGCTGTTTCGCCGCTTCGCGGAGGACTACATCGTCACCCCGGAGCGAGGTGGCACCAAATTCATCTGGACGGTCGCCCTTGAGCCGAAACCGGCGCTGGCGTTGCCATTCAAAGCACTCGCACCGGTGCTGCAATTGGGGTTCGGCCGGATGGCCAGCGACGGCAGAAAGTACTTCGCCAAGTCAGCGTGATTTGACCAGCACCTGACGATTACCGCCGCCACCAGCCCAACCGCTAGGGTCGGCACCTGATGACAGGTGTCAAGAAGAGCTGGATTGCGCAACTGCTGGAGTTCGACCGGGACGGCGACGTCTTTGTTTTCCCCAACCCGCAGGGCGGCCCCGGCCCACGGTTGTTCGGCGGGATGATCGCCGCTCAGGCACTCGGCGCCGCCGGCGCGACCGTAGAACCCGACAAACTCGCCCAGTCGCTGCACCTGTACTTCGTCCGCGGCGGGCAATACGGCGTCGATATCGAACTACGGGTTGAGCGCACCCGAGATGGTCGGTCGTTTGATACCCGTCGGGTCACCGCGGTACAGAACGGCAAGGCCATTCTTGAGATGATCGCCTCTTTTCACCGCCCCGAACCGGGCACCGACTGGTACCCCGAGACCACCCCCGGCGTCGAATTCGACGAGGCGATACCGAAAACGCCGGATATCGAATTCGCCAGCCGCTTCGATATCCGGACCAGACCCGAGGACGACTCGGTGTTCGCGTTGCCACCGTTCTGGATCAGAACCAAAGACGAGATCGAGAACAATGCGTTGATCCGGGCGTGCACGTTGACTTTCATGTCCGATTTCGGACCCGTTCCGGTCGCCCGCCCACCGGGGACGCCCCTGACCCCCGGCAGCGGATTCGCCGCCAGCCTGGATCATTCCGTCTGGTTTCACCGGTCGTTCGACCCGAACCAGTGGCACCGGTATGAGGTCAACGCCGCCAACACCGGCGATTCACGCGGGCTGGTGCACGGTTCGCTTTATGACCGGGCGGACACGCTGATCGCGAGCACCGCACAGGAAGCGCTCTGGCGCATCTGATCGAGGCTCAGAGCCGATCTTTGACGGCGGCCGAGATACGCGCACCGTCGGCGTTACCCGCGGCAATTGCGTTGGCGGCCTTCATAACCTGGCCCATCTGTTTCTGGCCGGGCTGGTGCCCGATTTCCTCGGTCACCTGCGCGATCGCGGTGTTCACGACGTGCGCCAGCTCGTCATCGTTGAGCTGCGTCGGCAGGTAGTCGTCGATGACGCTGGCTTCGGCGCGTTCATTGGCGGCCAATTCGCCGCGACCATTCGTGATGTAGATCTGGGCGGCTTCACCGCGCTTCTTTGCCTCCCGGGACAGCACCTTGACCACGTCGGCGTCGGTGAGTTCGCGCGGCGCTTTGCCCGCAGTCTCCTCGGTCTGGATAGCGGCCAACAGCATCCGAAGGGTCGCGGTGCGCAGCTTGTCCTGCGCCTTCATCGCTGCGGTCAGATCAGACCGCAGCCTGTCCTTGAGTTCGGCCATGAGCGAAACGCTACGCGCCCCGACAGCGCGCCAGTGCGGGAGCACGTTGTCAATTTCGGCAGTCATCGACAGGATGGTGACCATGAGCAACGACGACGGGGGTGTCGGCCGGTGAGCATTCCCCCCACGGGACCCGGTTGGCCGCCAGAGGCTTATCCACCGCCGCCAGGCTATGGCCCTCCCTCACAGGGCGCCCCGGGATATCCGCCGCCGGCCGGCTATCCGCCGCCCGGTTACGGACCGCCACCCGGCTATCAGGCTCCCGGGTACCCGCCTCCGGGTTATCCGGCCCCCGGCTATCCGCCACCTGGTTACGGGCCGCCACCTGGTTACGGGCCACCGCCCGGTTACGGGCCGCCGCCGGGCTATCCCGGTTACCCGCCGCCGGGTTATCCGGCGCCACCGCAGCTGGATTTCAAGCCGGGCATCATCCCGCTACGGCCACTGAGCCTCAGCGATATCTTCAACGGCGCGGTCATCTACGTCCGGCGTAATCCGAAGGCCACGCTTGGTTTGACGGCGGTCGTGGTGATCATCACCCAGGTGCTCGGCCTGTTCATTCAGCTCGGCCCCCTTGCGGCGATCGGACAGTTGGATGCGCTGCGCGGAGATAGCACCTCGGAGGTCGGGCTGATCGGAGCGTCGGCGACGTCGGCGGTCAGCGCGCTTGTGCAGGCCCTGGCAGCCATCGTGCTCAGCGGCATGCTCACCGTCATCGTGGGTCGTTCGGTGTTCGGCTCGTCGATCACCATCGGCGAGGCCTGGGCCAAGATCCGCGGTCGCATCCTGCCGTTGCTCGGCCTCGCCTTGCTCGAAGGCCTTGGCGCGGTGGTGCTGATCGCGCTGGTCGTGTTGATCATCTTCGCCGCCGCGGCCGCCGCCAACGGCGCAGTCGCCGCGGTGATCGGAATCCCGCTCGGGTTCGGAGTCTTGGCCGCCCTGATCTACCTGGGCACCATGTTGTCCTTTGCGCCGGTGGCTATCGTGCTCGAACGCCAGCCCATCGTGGCTGCCATCCGACGCTCTTTCGCGTTGGTGCGCAACGACTTTCTTCGGGTGTTCGGCATTCGCTTGTTGGCCAGTGTGGTCACCTGGGCGGTCGCAGGCGCGATAGCGATACCGTTCGCCATCGGTAACGCTGTCGCCGGCACCGATACCACCTCGGCCATCCTGTTCGGCACGGTGTTGGCCACGATCGGCGCGATCATCGGGCAGATCATCACGACGCCGTTCGTCGCGGGCGTCACCGTGCTGCTCTACACCGACCGGCGCATGCGCGCTGAGGCATTCGATCTGGTGTTGCGCACCGGCGCCGGTGCCGCCGGTGCGGGTGCACCGTCGGATTCCACCGATCATCTGTGGCTGACGCGGCAGTGAGGATCAGCACGCTGTGTCGACGGTAGACATCGATCGCGATGCCGCCCATGAGGCCGCGCAGCAGGAACTGAGCAAGCCGATATACCCCAAAGAGGGGTTCATGCAACGGTTATCGGGCTGGTTGGATGAGCTGTTGTACCGGATTCTCCTCAAAGGCGCCTCGGTGCCCGGCGGCTGGCTCACCATTGTGCTGTTGTTGATCCTCGTCGCGGTCGCAGTCTTTGTCGCCATCCGGGTTGCCCGGCGCACGATGCGCACCAACCGAGGCACGGACTATCAGCTTTTCGGCACCACCGACCTCAGTGCTGCCGAGCACCGCGCAACTGCCGAGCAGTATGCGGCGCGGGGCGACTGGGCGGCGGCGATCCGGCATCGCCTGCGCGCCATCGCCCGTCAGCTCGAGGAGACCGGGGTACTAGATCCGGTGCCTGGCCGCACCGCGAATGAGCTGGCCCGCGACGCGGGCCTGTCGATCCCCCGGTTGGCTGCTGAACTTTCCACCGCGGCAACAACGTTCAACGACGTCACCTACGGCGAAGTGCCCGGCACACAGGTCGCCTACCGCACCGTCGCCGAGCTCGACGAACACCTCAGGACGCAACCGGCCGCCACCGTCGGTGCACAGGCCGGTCCGGGACCTGTCGGAGATACCTGGGTGGAGGTGCGATGACGTCCACGTCGGTGACTCCGACCGTCTCGCACCGGTGGCGCACGTGGCGGTGGGCGGGGTTGGCGCTCGTCGTCATCACGATCCTCGCCCTGATCAGCGCGTGGCTCACCGCACCGCGACCCGGCGGTCGGATGGACCCGGAGTCCACCTCGCCTGACGGTGCGCATGCGTTGGTCGCCCTGCTGCGCGACCGTGGGGTGGAGGTGACAGTCGCCGATACCGCGGCCCAGGCAGCGCAAGCGGTACGCGACAACTCGCTGTTGTTGGTCGCACAGACCGACTTCACCGCCGATCCCGATCGGCTGCGCGGACTTAGCGAGACGCCGGCGGATCTGCTGTTGATCGAACCGACTTCGCGCACCAGGGAGGCGTTGGCACCAGATCTGCGGCGCGCACCGCCCCTGACGCTCAACGGCACGCCGGACTGCGATCTACGCGAGGTGACACAAGCCGGGATCGTCTCGCTCGGGACGACCGACGCCTACCAGGCCACCGACGATGCCCCCGATGTCACCAGCTGCTACGGCGGTGCACTGGTGCGGTATCGCGACGGCCAGCGCACCATCACGGTCGTCGGTAGTGCCGATTTCATGACCAATTCGACACTGCTGAGTGAAGGTAACGCCGCGCTTGCCATGAACCTGGCCGGCGCCCGGCCACATCTGGTCTGGTATGCGCCGCAGCACCCGGATGGCGAAAACTCAGGTAGCGCAACGATTGCCGACCTCGTCCCCCCACAGGTCGGCTGGATGATCTGGCAGGCCTGGCTGGCGGTGGCACTGATCGCGCTGTGGAAGATCCGGCGGATGGGCCCGCTGGTCACCGAGGACCTTCCGGTGGTGGTCCGTGCTTCCGAGACCGTCGAGGGCCGCGGTCGGCTCTACCGGTCACGGCGGGCGCGCGACCGGGCGGCCGAGGCATTGCGTACTGCCACCTTGCAACGGCTCTCGCCTCGTCTGGGACTGGGTGTCAACGCCCAGCCGCCGGCCATCATCGCCACGATCATCGCGCGCAGCGCCGGTAACCTGACCGATCCCCAAGCGCTGCACCATAACTTGTTCGGTCCCGCACCGGCGACCGACGACGACCTGCTCCACCTTGCTCATGCACTCGACAACATCGAAAGGCAGGTCGCTCACTCGTGACGCAGCCACCCCCCGTTTCCACCCAGACCGGTTCCCCCGCAACAGCGGAATCGGCCCGCGCTGCGCTCCTTGATTTGCGGTCCGAGATCGCCAAGGCGGTCGTCGGCCAGGAGGCCGTCGTCAGCGGTCTGGTCATCGCACTGTTGTGCCGAGGCCATGTGCTGCTCGAAGGTGTTCCCGGCGTGGCGAAGACACTATTGGTGCGGACTTTGGCGGCGGCGCTGCAGCTGGAATTCAAACGCGTCCAGTTCACTCCCGATCTGATGCCGGGCGATGTCACCGGGTCCCTGGTGTACGACGCCCGCACTGCGGCGTTCGCGTTCCGTGAGGGCCCGGTGTTCACCAACCTGATGCTCGCCGACGAGATCAACCGGACCCCACCCAAAACGCAGGCCGCACTGTTGGAGGCCATGGAGGAGCGCCAGGTCAGCGTCGACGGGGATCCCCGACTGCTACCTGATCCGTTCATCGTGGCCGCGACGCAGAACCCGATCGAATACGAGGGCACCTACCAACTGCCCGAAGCCCAGCTGGACCGCTTCCTGCTGAAGCTGAATGTGCCGCTGCCACCGCGGGATCAGGAGATCGCCATCCTCAACCGCCACGCGCACGGTTTCGACCCGCGGGATCTGTCCTCGATCCGCCCGGTGGCCGGACCCGCCGAACTGGCCGCCGGCCGCAACGCGGTCCGCCAGGTCCTGGTCGGCGACGAGGTGCTGGGCTACATCGTCGATGTCGTGGGTGCCACCCGGCAGTCACCGTCGCTGCAACTCGGCGTGTCACCCCGCGGCTCGACCGCCCTGCTGGGGACCGCCCGGTCATGGGCATGGCTGTCGGGCCGCAATTACGTGACCCCCGATGACGTCAAGGCGATGGCGAAACCGACACTGCGGCATCGCATCGCGCTGCGTCCCGAAGCGGAGCTCGAAGGCGCCACCACCGACGGTGTCCTTGACGGCATCCTGGCCGCAGTTCCGGTGCCGCGGTAGTGGTTCTCACCGGCCGCGTCGGGCTGGTTGCACTGATCTGCATCCTGCCCATCGCGGTAGCGCCCTGGCCCGCAACACTATTCGTGGCGATGCTGGCGGCACTGTTGGTTGTCATCGCCGCGGATATCGCGATGGCAGCCAGTACCAGCCGCTTGGATCTGACCCGCACGGGTGACACCTCCGCGCGCCTCGGCGAGCCTGTCGATATCGCACTGCTGGTGACCAACACAGGAAAGCGCAGATTCCGCGGACTCGTGCGCGATGCGTGGGCGCCCAGCGCGAGGTCCGAACCCCGCACGCATGAGGTGGATATCGCGCCCGGGCAACGCCAGCGGGTGGACACGCGGTTGCGTCCGGTCCGGCGCGGTGACCAGCTGTCCGCGGTGGTGACGGCGCGGTCGATCGGCCCGCTGGGCCTGGCCGGCCGGCAGAGCTCTCACCATGTGCCGTGGACGGCACGGATCCTGCCGCCCTTCCTGTCGCGCAAGCACCTGCCGTCACGGCTGGCCAAGCTGCGTGAGCTCGACGGCCTGCTGCCCGTACTCATCCGCGGCCAGGGCACCGAATTCGATTCTCTGCGTGAATATGTCGTCGGCGATGATGTCCG
The DNA here is from genome assembly GCF_965229105.1 of Mycobacterium sp. Taxonomy (GTDB): domain Bacteria; phylum Actinomycetota; class Actinomycetes; order Mycobacteriales; family Mycobacteriaceae; genus Mycobacterium. The sequence continues at coordinate 1,080,453 of NZ_OZ245858.1, read as the reverse complement.
GTCCATCGACTGGCGAGCCACCGCCCGGCGCGCCGATGTGGTGGTCCGGACGTGGCGCCCCGAACGCGACCGCCGGGTGGTCATCGTCGTCGACACCGGACGGACCTCCGCGGGCCGAGTCGGGGTCGATCCGACCGCGTCAGACCCGGGTGGCTGGCCACGCCTGGACTGGTCACTTGATGCCGCACTACTGCTGGCCGCCTTAGCATCCCGAGCCGGCGATCACGTGGATTTCCTCGCACACGACCAGGTGGCCAGGGCGGCGGTGGTCGGCGCCTCGCGCACCGAACTCCTGGCCCAACTCGTCGCAGCAATGGCCCCCCTGCAGCCCGCGCTGATCGAATCCGATTCGGCGGCAATGGTTGCCACCATCCTGCGGCGTACCCGTCGCCAAGCATTGATCGTGCTGCTGACCGACCTGAACGCGTCAGCGCTCGACGACGGCCTCATGCCGGTCCTGCCGCGGCTGTCGGCCAAACATCAGGTGATCGTTGCGGCAGTCGCCGACCCACGGGTCGATGCTCTGGCGGCCGGACGCTCCGATGCCGCGCAGGTGTACGACGCGGCCGCCGCCGAGCGGTCCCGTAACGAGCGGCGGGCGATCGCGTCCCGGCTGCGGCGCAGCGGCGTCGAGGTGGTCGATGCCCCGCCGGAGGAGTTGGCGCCCGCGCTGGCGGATCGCTACCTGGCGATGAAAGCCAGCGGCAAGCTCTAGCCCGTCCCAGTCCTTCTTTTGCGCGAGCAGACGCAAGCATCCCTTCACCCCCGGCGTGTCGGGGGTCATTTGCGACTGCTCGCGGGATGGCGCTAGCGGGCAAGCGCGAGGTCGGGGGCGTCCTCGATATCGCCGGTCTCCCCGGCCCGCACCCCTCGGCGGCCGAAATAGATGACGTAACTGAGGAAGGCGGCCTCGGCGAGGACGCCGATCCCGATGCGTACGAAGGTCGGCAGCGGCGACGGTGTGACCACCGCTTCGATCAGACCTGATATCAGCAGCACGACAACGAGTCCGACCGCGACAGACACCACCGCCCGACCCTGTTCGGCCAGAACCTGTCCGCGCGGCCGGTTTCCAGGGGCGATCACCGACCAGCCCAGCCGCATCCCGGCGGCGGCGGCGAGGAACACCGCGGTCAATTCGAGCAGCCCGTGCGGTAGCAGCAGCCCGACAAATAACCCGCCCTTACCAGCATGGAACATCAATCCGCCGATGACGCCGAGGTTGGCCGCGTTATCGAACAGCACCTGCGGGATCGGGATGCCGAGCACGATCGAATAGCCGATGCACTGGGCGGCCACCCAGGAGTTGTTCAGCCACACCTGAAGTGCGAACGATGCTGCCGGGTGCTCGCTGTAGTACGACTCGACATCGTGATTGATCAATTGGTCGATATCCGAAGGTGTCCCGATCGCGGATTGCACATCTGGGTTGTGCGCCACCCAGATACCGATCACGAACACCACGACGAAGAACCCCACCGCTGACCCCAGCCACCAGCGCCACGACCGATAGGCGACAACCGGGAAGGACACCGTCCAGAAGCGGACGAATTCGCGCCACAGCGGTGCGTGCGCGCCGGTGACCACCGAGCGGGCGCGGGCGACCAATGTCGAGAGACGCCCGATAAGAACCGAGTCCGATGAGGTGGACCGCACCAACGACAGGTGCGTCGACACCCGCTGGTACAGCTCGACGAGTTCGTCGACCTCTGCGCCGGTGAGCCGTCGACGCCGTTTGACCAGTGCCTCCAGTCGATCCCACGTCGCCCGGTGGGCAAGCACGAACGCGTCGACATCCACCGGACGAAGTCTAGTAGCGTCGCCGGTATGGCAACGCCGTACACGTCACCGCCGCCGGCGGGCACGGTGGTGACCGGCGACGCCGTCGTCCTCGATGTGCAGATCGCTCAACTGCCGGTCCGGGCCGTCGGTGCGCTGATCGACGTATCCGTGATGGTGTTTCTCTACATCCTCGGCGTGGTGTTGTGGGCGACCAGCCTGAGCGAATTCGATTCAGCGCTCTCGGCTGCGGTGCTGATCATCTATACGGTGCTGGTACTGGTCGGGTATCCGCTGGTATTCGAGGTCGCCACCAGGGGCCGATCGCTGGGCAAGATGGCAATGGGCCTGCGCGTCGTCGCCGAGGACGGTGGGCCGGAACGCTTCCGCCAGGCTCTCTTTCGGGCGTTGGCCTCGGTGATCGAGATCTGGACGTTCACCGGCGGACCCGCAGTCATCTGCAGCCTGCTGTCGTCCAAGGGCAAACGGATCGGCGACGTTTTCGCCGGCACCCTGGTGATCAGCGAGCGCGGACCGAAGCTGGGCCCGCCACCGGTTATGCCGCCGTCGCTGGGATGGTGGGCCTCATCGTTGCAGCTGTCGGGCCTGCGCCAGGAGCAGGTTGAGCTGGCCCGCCAATTCCTCTCCCGTGCAACACAACTCGAACCTGCACTGCGCGATCAGATGGCCTACCGGATCGCGGGTGAGGTGACCGCTCAGATATCGCCGCCACCGCCACCGGGGACGCCCCCGCAGTTCGTCCTCGCCGCGGTGCTGGCCGAACGGCATCGACGTGAACTGACCAGGCTGGCCGCGGCCGCGCCACAGCCGTATGCCCCGGCCCAGCAGGGACCCCCGCCGCCGTACTGGGGTCCGCCGGCGCCGCCATCAGGTCAACAGGGACCTGGACCCAGCGCGCCACCATCGGAGAGCACCGGTTTCGCACCGCCGACATGAATAAACCATGAATGGGACATGACTGTCTCATTTTGAGGTTTTTGTGTTATATTTTGGCTCATGACCGAGCAATTGCTGGAGGATAGCGGGCCGCGCGCCCGCACCCGGAAGGCAATTCTCGAGGCCGCCATGACGGTGCTGGTCGAGAACCCCGCCGCCGCTCTGAGCGATATCGCCGCCGCCGCGGGCGTTGGGCGCAGCACCCTGCATCGGCACTACCCCGAGCGCAGCGACCTGATCCGCGCGCTGGCCCTGCACGTGCACGCGCTGAGCACCGCCGCCATCGAAGAGGCGGACCCGACCTGCGGCCCGCCGATCGCCGCCTTGCGACGCGTGGTCGAAAGCCACCTCGATCTGGGCCAGATTTTTCTTTTCGTCTACAACGAGCCGAGCGTGCGGGCGGACCCCGAACTGCGGGCGCACCTCGACACCGGCGACGAGGCCATCGGGGAGGTGCTCACCAGGATGTCGTGTACGGCGATACCGCCAGGCTGGGCCCGACGGGTGTTCTGGGCGCTGATCGATGCCGGGTCCGAAGCGGCCCGCGTCGACCACACACCCAAGCACCAGATCGTCGACGCGATCATCGACAGCCTGACCGAAGGCACCATCAACCCCCAGCAGGTCTGATCCGACCTCCCACATACGCATCATCTGCACTACAGGAGCACCACATGTCTACCCGCCTCGACGCCGTGGCGAATTCGTCTACCCCACACACGCCGCGCAGTGCGTGGCTGGCGTTGTCCGTTCTGCTGCTGCCGGTGCTGTTGGTCGCCATCGACAACACCGTGCTGGCGTTTGCCCTGCCGGTGATCGCCGAAGATTTCCGACCCGCTGCCTCCACCCAGCTGTGGATCGTCGACGTCTACTCGCTGGTGCTTGCCGCACTGTTGGTCGCGATGGGCAGTCTCGGTGACCGGGTCGGTCGGCGCAGGCTGCTGATCATCGGATCCAGCGGTTTCGCGGTGGTATCGGCCGTGGCCGCCTTCGCGCCGAGCGCTGAATTCCTGGTCATCGCGCGCGCCGCGCTCGGTGTCTTCGGCGCGATGCTGATGCCATCGACGATGTCGCTGATCCGCAACATCTTCGCCGACGCCTCCGCGCGACGGCTCGCGATCGCGATCTGGGCGTCGTGTTTCACCGCCGGCTCAGCGCTGGGCCCGATCATCGGTGGCGTGCTGCTGCAGCACTTCCACTGGGGCGCGGTGTTCCTGATCGCCATCCCGGTCCTGCTGCCACTGCTGGTGCTCGCACCGCGGCTGGTGCCTGAATCGCGTGACCCCAACCCCGGCCCACTAGACCCGATCAGCATCGTGCTGTCCTTCGTGGCGATGCTGCCGTTCGTCTGGGCGATCAAAACCGTCGCGCACGACGGCCCCTCGGTTGCCGTGCTCGCCGCGTTCGTCGTCGGGATCAGTTCTGGCGTCCTGTTCGTACGCCGCCAGAAGCGCAGCGCAACACCGATGCTCGATATGGATCTGTTCAAGCACGCGCCATTCAGTTCCTCGGTGCTGGCGAACTTCCTGTCCATCGTCGGGCTTATCGGGTTCATCTTCTTCATGTCCCAGCATCTTCAGCTGGTGCTCGGGCTGAGCCCGCTGGCGGCCGGTTTGGTGACGCTGCCAGGCGCGGTGGTATCGATGATCGCTGGTATCGGCGTGGTCAAGCTGGCGAAACACTATGCCCCCCAGACTCTTATCGTCACGGGACTGCTCGCGGTGTCCGTCGGCTTCTTCATGATCTTGGTCTTCCGCCACGATCTGTCGATCACCGCGGTGATCATCTCGTTCATCGTCTTGGAGTTCGGCGTCGGGTTGTCGCAGACCATCTCCAACGATGTCATCGTGGCATCGGTGCCTGCCGCGAAGTCCGGGGCGGCGTCGGCGGTGTCCGAGACCGCCTATGAGCTGGGGGCCGTCGTGGGCACCGCGATGCTCGGCACCATCTTCAGCGCCTTCTACCGCGCCAATGTCGTTGTCCCCAGCGGTCTCACGCCCACCCAGACGGCCGACGCAGCAGAGAGCATCAGCGGTGCCAGCTCGGTCGCCAAGACACTGCCCGGGGGTGGGTCGCAGATGCTGATGGACTCAGCGCGGGTCGCGTTCGACTCTGGTATCGCGCCCACCGCGGCGATCGCCGGCTCGTTGACCCTCATCGCCGCCCTGGTGGTGGGCCGGACGTTCCGCGGTAAGCACGTGCTGCCTCAGCGGTAGCGCAGACCCAGTAGCAGCAGCGCCGATCCGAGCAGCGGTGCCACTGTGCGCAGGTGGTTCCACGCGGTCCACGGCCCGAGGTAGGCCTGCCACGCGGTGGCGACCTCGGCGCCAGTGAGGGTGGCCGGGTCCAGCGCTTGCAGCCGGTCGTTCAGCGGCACGTTGAACGCGATCGTCACCACGGCGGCCACCAACGTCAGGGCCGCGCCGGCGAGGAGATAACCGGAGCCCGGTTGACGCAGGTGCAGCGCCGCGACGACCCCGACGGCCAGCGCCAGCAGCGTGGACCCGAAGAACATCAGCAGGAACGCGGGGTTGGCCTGGGCTTCGGCGTTGATACCGCGCATTGCGGTGACGGCGGCCGTCGGGTCGACGCGGTCGAGGCCCCGCATGACGAATGTCGAGAAGGCGTAGAACAGGCCGCCGACGGCGGCGCTTCCGATGGCTGCCGTGGCCGTCAGGACGAGGTAGGGGCTGGTGCTCATCACACCAGCCAACCGCTCACGGCCAAGACGCAACATGGCCTACGGTCTCGATGACATACGCGATCGTCTCGCCCTCAATGCTGGAACGCGAACGCCATCGCCGCCACGTCCGCGATCAGCAGAAGCCACGCCACCACGGGCACCACGAAGCCGCGGGGGCGTCGGGCGGTGAAGAAGCTCAGCACCACGGTCACCACGGCGATCACCGGCGGTGCGTAGAGCATCACGGTGTAGACGGCTTCGGACGGCAGGTGATCGCACCCCTGAGTGCTGCACGCCGCGGCCCCCATGACGGCGCCATAGGAAAACAGCATGACGGCGGCGGCACCGGGGATCGTCAACAGCGCCAACACCCAATTGGTGACGGTAGTCCGGCGACCGGTGCGTTCGGGTGTCACTGAATTCATCGTTTGGGCCTACCCATGTACGGACGTGACGAACCCGCTTGGAGTTAGGCTCCCGACGTGGACGCGCTGGTCGGGTTGCTCGACGGAGTGCGGGCCCGCGGGGCATTCATTCTGCGGCTCTCACTCGAGCCACCGTGGTCGATGCGCATTCAGGACGAGGCGCCGTTGACGCTGATCTGTCAGACCCACGGATCGTCGGTGATCGTCGGGCAGGATGGCGGCCAAACCTGGCTCGGGCCCGGTGATCTAGCGCTGGCGCGCGGTACCGAGCACTACCTCTTCGCCGACGATCCTGATACCCCGCCGCAGGTTGTCATCCACCCCGGGCAGCGCTGTACGACCGGCACCGGTGCGGATCTGCGCTTCGAGATGGCGGTGGGTGTTCGCACCTGGGGCAACAGCGCCGCCGGGTCGGCTCGCGCGGTGATCGGCGCCTACGAGGGCCACAGTGCGGTCGGATCCCGGTTGCTTGAGGCATTGCCGGCGCTGGTGGTTGTGCGGGCCGATGAGTGGGACACCCCGCTGATCGACATGCTCAGTGCCGAAGCCGGCCGGGATACGAACGGCCAGGAGGCATTCCTGGACCGACTGCTCGACCTGCTGCTGATCGGCGCGGTGCGGACGTGGTTCGACCACGCCGGGAACGCGCCCCGCTGGTGGCAGGCGGCGGATGACGATATCGTCGGCCCGGCGCTGCGGTTGATCTACCACAATCCGGAGCACGGCTGGACGGTGGCGAATCTTGCTGCGGCAGTGGGCTGTTCACGTGCAGTGTTCGCCCGCAGGTTCACCGAACTGGTCGGCGAACCGCCGATCGCCTTCCTGACCGGCTGGCGGTTGGCGCTGGCGGCCGATCTGCTGCGCCGCGGGGACACCACCATCGCCGCGGTGGCCAGGCAGGTGGGTTACAGCACCCCGTTCGCGCTGAGCAGCGCCTTCAAACGGGCTTTTGGGGTGAGTCCGAACGCCCATCGGGCGGGGGCGGGGTTATCGGACCGGACGGCGTTGTAGCCCTCGTCTGACGCCGCGCGGCGAATATGCCCGCGATCGACGTGGCGGCGATGGTCAGGATTGCCCCGAGCATCAGAGCGGCAGGCTCCCCCGGTTGCAGCAGTTGTTCCTGGGTGCCGATGGTTGCCGCTGCGACGGGCACCCCCAGTTGCGCAGCAGAGAAGATGGCCAGGTTCAGCGGCTGCCGCAGCACCCTGCCGACGGCATGGGCCAGCACCGCGCCCGCGCCGAGGCACACACCGAGCAGGATGAAGCCGGGGTTGGCGGCGAGATCACGCACCTGTAGGGACGCGCCGAGCCAGACGAAGAACAGCGGACCGAAGAAACCCTCTGTCACACCGAACAATTGGCGGGCCAGTCGGCGGGGTTCGCCGATCCCGGCGATGGCCAGGCCGAGGGCGAAGCCCGCCAGCATGATCGAGACGTGGGTGCTGACCGCCAGCGCTGCGAGGCCGAAAAGAATGGCCAGGCTCAGCCGCAGCTCCAACGCCAGCTGGTGTTTACGCGAGTATTTGTGCAACCGCCTTCGCAGGCCCGTGGTGTCGGCGCGGCGCAGGATCACGAACAGGACGGCCGCGCAGAGCGCGACGGCCAGTGACCCGAGTGCGGCGCGTGGTGCCCGGCTGGGGTCGATGACCAACGGCAGCAGCACAATGCAGGCCGTATCGGCGACGGCGATTTGGGCGGTCACCGAGAGCACCGGCGGTCCGGTCAGCCCGAGGTTCTCGATGATCGGCAGCGCAAGGGCCGCCGACGATGACGCCATCAACACCGCGTAGAGCGCCGCATGCCCGGTATCGAACACCGACGCGATACCCACCCCGAGACCGGCCGCCACCGCCCCGACCAGCACCGCGCGAGCCAACGCCCCGGGTACCGACGACCGCATTGCCTTGTCGCGGACCGGAACATTGGTGCCGACGACGAACATCACCAGCGCGAAGCCGATATCGGCGAACAGCGTGAACGTCGGGTCGGTGTGATCGATGAGCCCCAAGCCGGTCTTACCGAGCACCACACCGGCCAGGAGCTCGCCGACCACCACCGGAACCCGCAGATGTGGAACCACCGACAGCACCGGTCCGGTCAGCCCGACGATGACGAGCAGGGCCAGGGTGCCGAACCCGAATGTCATCCCCAGGGGGCCAAATGGCAGGGGATGTCGGTGTTTTCATCGGTCAGGTAGCTGGCACACACCCGGTGGTAGCCGTCGGCGATCTGGAGATTGACTGCCTTGGGTCCGTTGCCGCGGACCAGCAGGATCGGCGATAGCTTCTTACCGTCGCTGATCTTCTTCAGATCGCCCCGCACCCGCACATTGGTCTCCGGCAGCAGGGCCAGGCTGGCGGCCCGGAGAATATCCTTGGCCTTGCGATAGACCGGCTTCGCGGCCTTGAGATTCGCGACGGTCTTGCTGACCGTGTCCGGGTCGGCGAGCAGGCTCAGATAATCGGCGGCGGCGTCGTAGTCGTGCGCCTCGGGTTCGCCCAGCCAGGTGACAGCCATCCGGACACCCTAGTGCGGGAAGCCGTTCATCTGTTGTTGGTTTCAGGCGGTGCTAGTTCACGCCGTGCTAGTTCACGCGGCGATCCAGTTGCCGTGGAATCCGAACGGCACCCGCTGCGGCATCCGGATCCGCGCGACCGGTGCGCCGGTGAAATCAGCGGCATCGAGGATCACCAGATCACTGCTGTCGCGGCCCGGGTCATAGACGTAGGCGAGATACCAGCCGTTGCTCTCATCTGCGGGACCCGACGTGGCCGGGACGAACACCGCCTCACCCGGGACGCCGGCTCCGAGCTGATGCTCCTGGGCGGCGCCGGTGCTCAGGTCGTAGCGCAGCACGCTGTGCTCGGCGGGCGTCACCGAGTAGCGCGCGGGCAGACCGGCCAGCCGGTCGTCGATGCGGGGGAACTCCACGGGCCGGTCATCGAGCTGCCGCTCTGCGACTCGGCCGGTGGCAAGGTCGATGGTCCAGCTCCACAGCGCGCCGTCGGCTTCGAATCCGCCATTGTTGCGCCACAATTCCTCATACCGAACCGCTTGGAGCACAATCGCTTTCCCGTCGGCGGTATCGTGCGCATTGGCGACGTGGAAGACGTAGCACGGGTCGATGTCGAACCACCGCACATCACCGAACGGATCATCGCGTCGCATCACACCCAGCCGGGCCCCGTAGGTGTCATCCCACCGGTACGGCATGTCCCCGGTTCCGGCGAGCTCGAGGTTGAACACGATCGGCAGGTCCATGAAGATGATGTGCTCGGCCGTCATGGCGAAGTCGTGCATCATCGTCAACGCCTTCACCTCGAGCGGACGGTTGATGATCAATTCGCCTGCCGCGTCCGCGCGGTGATAGGTGACATGCGGTTCGAAGAGGTTGCCGTAGCCGAAGAAGTGCAGCTCGCCGGTGGTGGGGCAGATTTTGGGGTGCGCCGTCATCGAATCGACGAGCTTGCCGCCGAAGTCGTACGCGCCGATGGTCTCCAGGTCATTGCTGATCTCATAGGGCAGGGATGACTCCACCAGCGCCAGGGTCTTACCGGCGTGATTGACGACGTGGGTGTTGGCCTTCGCGGCGCGCAGATTTCGGGTGCCGTCGGCGTTGTAGAGCGGAAAGTCTTCCTTGAAGCTGTCGGTCTGCACCCAGCGGTTGCGGTACCAGGCGGCACGGCCGTTCTCGATGCGAACCCCGTGGATCATCCCGTCGCCGGTAAACCAGTGCCCGGACGCCTCGCGGGGGTTGGGGCCGTTGCGCAGGTACCAGCCCTCGATCTCGGCCGGGATGGCACCTTCGACGGGTAGGTCGAAGGCAGTCAATTCGTCAGCGACGGGTGCGTAATTGCCCCGCTGAAAAAACTCGCCGGTGCCGAAGATTGCAGAGGCGGTGTCCTCGGTTTTGGTCGTCTCGGTCATGCACACCACTTTCACACTCCAGGATTGACATGTCAAGAGTGGAATGTGTTTCGCTCGGCGCGGTCGGCACAAACGTAGGAAAATCGCGAGATGTCGATCCGCCGCCACTCCTCCGGGGTGTTGTTCAAGATCGCCATGAACACCACCGGCACCTCGCAGCAGACCATCGTCGACGAACTCCGCCGTGTCATTCTCGACGGTGCCGTTCCACCGGGCACACCGATACCGGTCGGCGAGATCGCCGAGATGTTCGGTGTCAGCGCCATCCCGGTGCGCGAAAGCCTGAAAACCCTCAAAGGCGAAGGCCTGGTGCAGCACCGCACCAACGCCGGGTACACCGTGGCCCAGCTGACGGTCAGTGAGTTGGCCGAGATGTACGTCGTGCGGGAAACACTGGAGTCTGCGGCATTGGCCGCGGCGGTGGCAAACGCATCCGACGCTGAGCGCGATCACGTCGCCGAGGTCAATCGGCTATTGGAAAAGGCTGTCCAGGAAAATGATTCGCAGGCCTACCACCGGCAGAGTCGGCACTTCCACCTCGGCCTGACTCGACCTTCGCGCATGCACCGACTGGTGCACATGCTCGAATCAGCTTGGAATATAACCGAACCCGTGCAGTTGATGGTGCATGTACCGAGCGCCGACCGAAGCCTGCTGCACGAGGATCACAACGATATGCTCGACGCGTTCCTCGCGCGCGACGTCGACCGACTGCTCGCCACCGCCGCCATTCACCACACCCGTCTCAATGCGGTGGTCGCCACCCTGCCTGCCGATTCGGGTCTGATTGTCGACGATCACCGGGACTGAGCTTCCGAAAATATATTCTCGGGGCAACGGTTGTGAAATATCTGCTGGCTACTTTCCGTCCATCGAGTTTTCTCTTTGACAGGAAGCAGTTCCATGACAGACACCCGAGATCTACCGCCGAGTGCCGTGGTCGGCGCTGGTGACATCGTCGAAGCCGCGGGTCATCCGGTCGGCGGCGGACTGATCAAAGAACACTACGACCCGCGGCTGACCAACGAGGATCTGGCTCCGCTGGCCAAACAGTCCTGGTCGACCTACAACATCTTCGCCTTCTGGATGTCCGACGTGCACAGCGTCGGCGGCTATGTCACGGCAGGCAGCCTCTTCGCCCTCGGGCTGGCGAGCTGGCAGGTGCTGATCGCCCTGCTGGTGGGCATCGTCATCGTCTACTTCCTATGCAACCTGGTCGCTAAGCCCAGCCAGCAGGCTGGCGTGCCATATCCGGTGGTATGCCGCAGCCCGTTCGGCGTCCTCGGCGCCAATATCCCCGCCATCATTCGCGGTCTGATCGCCGTCGCGTGGTACGGCATCCAGACCTACCTGGCCTCGGCGGCGCTGGATGTGGTGCTACTCAAGCTGTTTCCCGGCTTGGCGCCGTACGCCGATGTCGACCAGTACGGCTTCACCGGGCTATCGCTGCTCGGCTGGGGCAGCTTCACGTTGCTGTGGATCCTGCAGGCCGCGGTGTTCTGGCGCGGCATGGAATCCATCCGCAAGTTCATCGATTTCTGTGGCCCCGCCGTCTACGTCGTGATGTTCATCCTCTGTGGCTACCTGCTGTGGAAGTCGGGTTGGCACGTCAGCCTGAGCCTGGGCGGCGAGAAGAAGGGCAACACGCTGGTGATCATGCTCGGCGCCATCGCCCTGGTGGTGTCGTACTTCTCCGGCCCGATGCTGAACTTCGGCGACTTCGCCCGCTACGGCAAGTCCTACGCCGCGGTCAAGAAGGGCAACTTCCTCGGCCTGCCGGTCAACTTCCTGGTGTTCTCGCTGCTCGTCGTGGTCACCGCGGCTGCGACCGTACCGGTCTTCGGCGAGCTGATCACCGACCCGGTCTCCACCGTCGCCAAGATCGACAGCGTGACCGCAATCATCTTGGGCGCCTTGACATTCACCATCGCCACCATCGGTATCAACATCGTCGCCAACTTCATCAGCCCCGCATTCGACTTCTCCAACGTGAGCCCGCAGAAGATCAGCTGGCGCATGGGCGGCATGATCGCCGCCGTCGGTTCGGTGCTGTTGACGCCGTGGAACCTCTACAGCAATCCCGAGGTCATCCACTACACCCTGGAGACGCTCGGCGCGTTCATCGGTCCGCTGTTCGGCGTGCTCATCGCCGACTTCTACCTGATCCGCAAGCAGAAGATCGTGGTCGACGATCTGTTCACCATGTCCAAGACCTCGAACTACTGGTACAAGGGTGGCTACAACCCGGTGGCCGTGGTCGCCACCATCGCGGGCGCGGTGCTGGCTGTCATCCCGGTGCTGACCGGCGGCATGATCTTCGGAATGGCCGGTGCTGCGCAGTACAGCTGGTTCATCGGCTGCGCCGTGGCCTTCGGCCTGTACTACCTGCTGGCATTGAACGGCCCGTGGCGGATGAGCGCGCTGCGCGTCCCAGAAGGTGCCACCCTCGTCGAAAACTGACGACACTCACGCTACGGCCCGACATTCCACAACTGGAATGTCGGGCCGTAGACTTTTCCCGTGAGCCTTCGGATCGCCGCACTCGGGTTACTGGCCCAGCACCCCGGCAGTGGGTATGACCTTCTCAAACGTTTCGAGAAGTCGATGGCCAACGTCTGGCCCGCGACGCAGAGCCAGCTCTACGGCGAATTGAACAAACTCGCCAACGCCGGGTTGATCGAGGTCAGCGAGATCGGACCGCGGGGCCGCAAGGAGTACCAGGTCACCGACGCCGGCCGCACCGAATTGCTGCGCTGGATCACCGATCCCAGCGATGACCCGCCGCTGCGGCTGCCCGATCTGTTGCGGGTGTTCCTGCTCGACAACATTCCTACAGACGAAGCCCGCAAGCACGTGATGGCCATGGCCGAGTACGCGGATTCCGAACTGGACCGACTCGGCGAACTGCGCGACGCCCCGATCTGGGATGACGGCGACGCCAGCTTCTTCGCCCGTGCCGCCCTGGAATTCGGTCTCCGGAACGCCGTCACGGAAGGCACCTGGGCCCGCTGGCTGCTCGCTGAACTGGATAAACGGACGCCAGACGCCATCTAGACGGATTAATGGTTGCATCACGATAGTTTCCGATATATCGTCAACGTATCGGAAGCCAGATTCGTGCTTCCTTCTTACAGGAAAGAAGACTCACCATGACTCCCCCATTCACACCCCCAGGCGGCCCGTTCGGTTTCGGTTTCGGTCCAGATGACCGTCGTGCGCTGCACGAACACCGCCGCAATGCCCGTCGCGACTTCCGCGACCACGTCCGTGAACACGTCGCCGAAGGCGGCGATTTCGAGCGCGGCTTCGGTCGCAGCTTCGGTCCCGGTGGACCCGGCGGCTTCGGTCCCGGTTTCGGCGGACCCGGCTTCGGCTTTGGTCCAGGCCCTCGTGGCCGACGCGGCGGCGGCGGACCGGGACACCCCGGCCGTGGACGCGGCCGCGGTAAGCGCGGCGACGTCCGCGCCGCCATCCTGACGCTGCTCACCGAGCGGCCGATGCACGGCTACGAGATGATCCAGGAGATCGCCGAGCGCAGTAAGGACCTGTGGAAGCCCAGCCCCGGCTCGGTCTACCCCACCCTGCAACTGTTGGTCGACGAAGGACTGCTCGTCGCAGGCGAAAACGATGGCAGCAAAAAGCTTTTCGAGCTCACTGACGAAGGCCGTGCCGCCGCCGAGAAGATCGAGACGGCTCCGTGGGACGAGATCGCCGAGGGTGCAGACCCCGCTGCGGTCAACCTGCGGACTGCCGTTGGCCAGTTGTTCGGCGCGGTGCGCCAGGGCGCTCAGGCCGGGACTTCCGAGCAGCAGCAGCGGATCATCGACATCGTCAACAACGCCCGCCGCGAGATCTACCAGATCCTCGGCGAGGAGTAGCGACAAAAACGAAGGGGGCGCATTCGGAACTGAATGCGCCCCCTTTGTCGTTGCTGCTAGTCATGACGAAGTTTCCGCTCGCCAAATTCATTGTCAGCCGGATCGGGTTCGGAGCTATGCAACTCCCCGGACCTGGGGTTTTCGGCCCGCCGCGCGACCATGACCACGCCATTGCCGTGCTGCAGCGCGCCGTCGAACTCGGTGTCGACCACATCGACACCGCCCAGTTCTACGGTCCCGACGTCGCCAACCAACTCATCCGCGAGGCGCTGCACCCCTACGCCGACAACCTTGCGTTGGTCTCCAAGGTCGGCGCCCGCCGCGACGATAAAGGCAATTGGATTCCGGCGTCGCAACCCGGTGACCTGCGCGCCGATATCGAGCTCAACCTCAGCGAGCTTGGCGTGGACCAACTGGCCGCCGTCAACCTCCGGATCCACGGTGACGACCCATCCGCGGCCGGCGCCGTCGACCGCGACCTATTCGATCGCCAGCTCACCGCGATGATTGCGGCCCGCGACGAAGGCCTGATCGGGGGAATCGGGCTGTCCAGCATCTCGCTCGAACACCTGCAGATCGCGTTGGACCGCACCGAGATCGTCACCGTCCAGAACGCCTACAACCTGGTCGACCGAACCTCCCAACCGGTGCTCGACGAGTGCACGGCACGCGGCATCTCTTTCGTGCCGTTCTTCCCACTGGGCTCGGCCTTCAACGCCGACAATCCGGTGCTGGGCAACGCCGCGGTCAAGAAGGCCGCCGCCGACCTGGGCAAGACGCCCGCGCAGATCGCACTCGCCTGGACCCTGGCGGTCGCCCCGAACGTGCTGCTGATCCCCGGCACGTCGTCGGTGGCACACCTCGAAGAGAACATGGCGGTGGCCGATATCGAGCTACCCGCCGACTTCGCCCCCTAGCCTTGCGATTTCGGCGCGCTGAGCCGCGGTGAGCGCGGCTCAGCGCGCCCAAATCACACGTTAGAACGCGGCCACCTGGCCGTCGCGGCGGGGATCGGTGACGCCAAGGTAGCCGTCATCGAGGCGCCAGATCGCCTGGCAGCTGCCGAACTCGTCGTGACCGTCGGCCATCGCAATCTGATGGCCGCGGTCACGCAACCCGTCCACCGCTTCCGCCGGGAATCCTGCTTCGACGTTGACGTGCAGTCCCCCGACAACCCGGAATCTCGCGGCATCACAGGCGGTTTGGGGATTCTGTCCGTGGTCGGCGATGCGGGCGAGAACTTGCAGGTGACCTTGGGGCTGCATAGGCCCGCCCATCACGCCGAAGCTCATCACCGGGGCGCCGTCCTTGGTGACGAAGGCCGGGATGATCGTGTGATACGGCCGCTTGTTCGGCCCCACCCGATTTGGATGTCCTTGTTTTGCAACGAAATTCGTGCCGCGGTTCTGCAGGGAAATGCCTGTGCCCGGAACCACCACACCAGAACCGAATCCGTCGTAATTCGACTGGATCATCGACACCATCATGCCTTCGGCGTCGGCTGCCGCCAGGTACACGGTGCCACCGCGCGGCGTACCCGCGGTCATCGGCGTCGCCCTGGTGGGATCGATCAGCGACGCGCGCTGCCGCAGATAGTCCGCTTCGAGCAGGTCAGCCGGCCGGACGTTCATAGCGGCCGGGTCGGAGACGTAGGCGTGGGCATCGGCGAATGCCAGCTTCAGCGCCTCGATCTGCAGATGCGCGCTCTCGGCGGAATCGACTGCCAACGCGCCCATTTCAAAGTGCGACAGGATCCCCAGCGCGATCAATGCGACGATGCCCTGCCCGTTCGGCGGTATCTCGTGCACGGTGTACCCGCGGTAGTCTCTTGCGATCGGCTCGACCCAGTCGGCGTGGTGCGCGGCCAAGTCGGCTTTCGTCATCGCCCCACCGTGTGACGACGAGTGTGCCTGCATCCGCTCAGCCAGGTCGCCGGTATAGAAGTCAGCACCACCGGTGGCCGCAATCCGCTCCAATGTCGCTGCGTGGGCAGGAAAAGTAAAGAGCTGCCCGGGCTTTGGTGGCTGTCCGCCCGGCAGGAACGCTTCCGCGAAGCCAGGCTGATCGCGCACACCGGGCGCCAGCCTTGCCCACTGACTGGCCACCGTCGGTGACACCAGGAACCCGTCGCGGCCATACCGGATCGCCCGCTGGAAAAGTCGCTCGAAGGGCAATCTGCCGAAACGCGTGTGCAATTCGGCCCAGGCCGACACCGCACCGGGCACCGTGACGGCGTTCCAGCCACGTTCGGGTACCGGGCCGCCGCCGAAGTACTCCGGAGTCCAGGCGGCCGGCGAGCGTCCGGAGGCGTTCAAACCATGCAACTCGGTGCCATCCCACACGATGGCGAAGGCGTCCGAGCCGATACCGTTCGATACCGGCTCGACCAGCGTCAGCGTGATCGCGGCGGCCAGTGCCGCATCGACCGCATTGCCCCCATCGGCCAGCATCGCCAACCCCGCCTGCGCCGCCAATGGCTGCGATGTGCAGACGAGGTTGCGGGCCAGGACCGGTGTGCGCGGCCAGCGATACGGCAAGTCCCATGAAAACGGCGCGCTCATGCTGGCATCGTAGAGAGCATGGCTACCGAAGCGCCCGGCGTCGATATCGCAAGCATGCCGCGCGGCGGCTTCAACGCTTCCTGCCTGGACCGTTGGCTGCAGACCGATCAGCCCGAATATCTCGACCGTGATGACGTCGACGACAGCATCAAACGCCAGGTCATCGACGGCCTGGACTGGGCGGGTCGGTTCTTCAAGAACCATGAGCAGTTCGCGACCATCGCGCTGGACTTGCTCGCCGATGTCGCCGACCCGAAGATCCTGGAGCTTGGTGCCGGCCACGGCGCGGTCTCGCGACTGCTGCTGGAGAACCACCCGACCGCGCAGGTGACGGTCACCGATGTCGACCCCATCTCGGTGGCCAATATGGCAGCGGGCGCGCTCGGGAGCGATCCCCGGGCCGTCGTTCGGGAGATGGATGCCACTGACATCGATGCCGAGGACGACAGCTTCGATCTGGCGTTGTTCGCACTGTCGTTTCATCACCTCGCGCCCGAGCAGGCGGCACGGGTATTCGCCGAGGGCACCCGGGTGGCCAAGCAGCTGTTGATCATCGACCTGCCCCGGCCGCCGGCACCGCTGCATCTGCTGCGGCTGGCCTCGATGTTGCCGTTTGCCCCGTTCGTGCCCTTCGTGCACGACGGCGTCATCAGCTCGCTGCGGTCATACAGTCCGTCGGCACTGCGCGAGTTGGCGCGGCACGCCGATCCGGCGATCGACGTGGAGCTTCGCGGCGGGTTAGTGAGCCCGCAGATCGTGGTCGCGCGCAGGGTCGCTGACGGGTAGGCGCCCGCGTTCGTGAGTCCTCGGCGATTCTCGGGCCAGATTTCCACCAACGATTCACAAACGGGAGGACGGACACCGTGGGCGAAGAGGTCAAGCAGACGGAGTACAGCCGGGCGCACCGGCAGGACTACCGACGCAAGGTGCAACTGTGCCTTGACGTCTTCGAGACGATGCTCGCCCAGTCCAGCTTCGAGTTCGACCGGCCACTGACCGGCATGGAGATCGAGTGCAACCTCGTCGATGACGAATACCAGCCTGTCATGACCAACCAGGACGTCCTTGCCTCGATCGCCGACCCCGCCTACCAGACCGAATTGGGCGCCTACAACATCGAATTCAATGTCCCGCCAAAGCCGTTGCCAGGACGTTCGGCCTTGGAGCTCGAAGCTGAAGTCCGCACCAGCCTCAACGCTGCCGAAACCAAAGCCAACGCCAGCGGCGCCCACATCGTGATGGTGGGCATCTTGCCGACCTTGATGCCCGAGCATCTTGACGATGACTGGATGAGCGAGTCGACGCGGTACCAGGCGCTCAACGATTCGATCTTCACCGCCCGCGGCGAGGACATCGTGATCGATATCAGCGGTCCGGAACGGTTGAGCCTGCAGACAGCCACCATCGCGCCGGAGTCCGCCTGCACCAGTATGCAACTGCACCTTCAGGTTTCGCCCGCGGACTTCGCGAATAACTGGAACGCAGCACAGGTGCTGGCCGGACCGCAGCTGGCGCTGGGCGCGAACTCCCCGTATTTCTTTGGCCACCATCTCTGGGCCGAGACCCGCATCGAGCTGTTCGCCCAAGCGACCGACACCCGGCCCGACGAACTCAAAGCCCAAGGTGTCCGACCGCGGGTCTGGTTCGGCGAGCGCTGGATCACCTCGATCTTCGATCTGTTCGAGGAGAACGTCCGCTACTTCCCGTCACTGCTGCCCGAGCTCTCCGAGGAGGATCCAGTCGCCGAGCTCGCGGCTGGGCGCACGCCGAAATTGTCTGAGCTACGGCTGCATAACGGCACGGTCTACCGATGGAACCGCCCGGTATACGACGTGGTTGACGGCCGCCCGCATCTGCGGGTGGAGAACCGGGTGCTGCCCGCAGGACCAACGGTCCTAGACATGATGGCCAATTCGGCGTTCTACTACGGGCTGCTGCGGGCACTGTCCGAGGAGGACCGTCCCATCTGGACGAAGATGAGTTTCGCTGCGGCAGAAGCCAATTTCGACTCGGCGGCCCGTTACGGGCTGGATGCCCGGCTGTACTGGCCCGGACTGGGCGAGGTGACGGCCGACGAGCTGGTACTACGTCAGCTGCTCCCGATGGCGCACGAGGGGTTGCGCCGCTGGGGCGTCGCCGCCGAAGTGCGGGAGCGGTTCCTCGGCGTCATAGAGGGTCGCGCAAAGACGGGCCGCAACGGTGCGACATGGCAGGTGGCCACGGTGGCGGCACTACAGGAACGCGGAATGGCCAGGCCGCAGGCGTTAGCCGAAATGCTGCGGCTGTACTGCGAGGGCATGCACAGCAACGAGCCCGTGCACACCTGGAGCGGACCCACGTGATCTCCGCAGCGAACTCGTCTTAAATTCATAGCGGTCACCTTTTGTATTCAATATCAGGGCAGTCGATGCCCTCTAGCTGTGGCTATGCTCTACTCTAGGCAGCAATTCAGCAGCAAGAGGGGGTGTCTCGTGGTGCATTCAGCAACAACATCTCCGTTAGCCGACGCGACCGAGAGCGCTGACAGCGTCCGGGCACGGATCCTTACTGCAGCAGGTCTGCTCTTCGACGAATTCGGCGTGAACGCCGTCAGCGTCGAGCAACTTGTCAGCCAGTCAGGGGTCAGCTTCGCAGAGCTGCATCGCCACTACAGCTGCAAGCGCGAACTGATCAACGCCTACGCCCTCTACCGCGCCCGGCAGCGACGGGCAGAGATCGACATGTTGCGGGCCGCGCATCCAGGTGATCCCAGGGCCGTCCTGATGGCCATCGCGCAGTTCGTCGACGACTCAGGCAGCGATGGCAACAGGCGCGAAGGAATGTTCGTGCACTTCGCGGCGGAAGCCGCCGAACTGGAGCACCCGCTCCGGACGACGGTCATCGAGCTACGCAAGTGGTACATCGGTTTTATCACCGAGCAGGTCAGCGCACTTGGACATCACCATCCCGAACCACTGGCCGCCGCCCTGCTGATGGTCCTGACCGGCGCGATCACCGCCCATACTCTCGAGGGCGTCAGCACTCCCAATCTGGCCGTGAAGGCGTTCACCGCGCTACTCGACAGCGATCTTTGAGCGCCGCGATCCTGCCGTACCGCAGCTGAACTCACCGATCGGGTAGTCACCCGCCCCTCCGAATGGCGTTAGATCGCACCCGTTCGGTGCGCGCGTAGACATACCTGAGCTCAATAGCCTTGTCTAGCATGACGGTAACGGTGCATGAGCCAGATCTCGGCGCTGTGCCGATCGATCCCCTCGGCCCGACACCACGCGGGACGTGGACTGGACACAACGTCTCGGTCACCAGACGAGCCAGCCTCCACTACAGCCACGATCACCGAGAAGGGCTGTGCACGAGAAGGTTCTGCGTGCAGCGTCGCGGAACCCAGCTCACCGTCGACCACGATCTGACCCCCGAGGAGCTCAGCGACGAACTCGCCGTGCTCTTGGTGGAGGAGCTCGTCCAGACGGGTGCGCTGCGCGGCCGATCGGAGTTCGAGCTGGTGTTCACCGGAGTGGTCCGCTCCACGGTCGATGGTGGCCTTTCGGCCTGGCTTCGCTTCTACCGCAATTCGCTGCACAAGCTGGAATCCCACGACACGGCGTTCGCACCGATCCATCAATACGCGGCCGCGCAGGTCAATGGGCCCCACCTCATCGATCTTGGATCCTGTTTCGGCTTCTTCCCTTTGCGCCTCGCTAAGCAGGGAATCGACGTTTTGGCAACCGATCTGAGCGCTCCCACGATGGATCTGCTCGATCACATCAGCATCCGACTCGGGCGGCCGGTGCGCACATTGACGTGCAATGCGGCTGCGGTGCCACTACCGGCCGGCGCGGCTGAGACTGTCACCGCGCTGCATCTGATCGAACATCTCACACCAGAGCTGGCCTCTGCGGTAGTGGACGAGGCGCTGCGATTGGCCCGGCGGCGCGTGGTGATCGCAGTTCCTTTCGAAGACGAGCCGCGGACCTGTTACGGGCATGTCCAGCGATTTGACCTCCATACGCTGCACGCGTTGGCGACCAATGTGTGCGCCAAGAATCCCGGAATCACCGCGACGGTATCGGAATTCCACGGCGGTTGGCTGGTTCTGGACCGCTAGATCAGGCCGCGCTTGCTGGCCGCGTAGACCGCTTCTGCGCGCCGACTCACCTCGAGTTTTCGCATGATGTTGCTGACGTGAAACTTCGCCGTCGTAGCGGAAATGAACAGTTTCTCGCCAATGGTGTTGTTGGACAAGCCCGCTGCCAGCAGTCGAAGCACTTCCAACTCACGATCAGTGAGCTGCTGCCGCTGGGTGCTCCGCCCCGACATCGACCGCACCACCGCAGCCGCACTGCGCGCGTCGAACGCGCTCTCGCCGCCCGAGATCGCCCGGATGGCCCGCACCAGCTCGGTGGTGTCGACGTCCTTGACGACGTATCCGCGAGCACCGGCGTGCACCGCACGCACCACCAGATCCTCATCCAGGAACGTGGTGAGAACCAGCAGGCCGAGGTCCGGATAGGCGCCGGATAACGTGGCGCACAGCGATAATCCCTCGAAGTCCGAACCTGCGGACAGCTTCAGATCGAGCAGCACCACATCGGGTGCGGTGGCCCGCACGACTGCCTCTGCCTCACCCTCGGAGGATGCCTCACCGACGATGACGAGGTCCTCGTCGCGTTCCAGCAGTGAACGCAGGCCCTGACGCAGAATCGCGTGATCGTCGACGAGGACGAGCCGGATGGGACTCATGGGATTTGACCTTCCGCCGTGCGGGGGATGCGAGCCACCACGCGTACCCCGCCGATGCGGGCTCGCTGCACCACGAAGGTCCCGCCGTGCTCGCGGGCCCTGGCGCGCATATTCGCCAGCCCCCGATGGCGTCCGTCGACGTCGGCAGCCTCGGCCAGCCGCAACACCAGTCGCAGCTTGTCCGGGTCACCGATACCGTCGTCGGCGATGGAGAGGGTTACGGCGTTGGCGCCGTAAGACAGTCGAATGACGGCCCGGGTGGCGTTACCGTGCATGGCGGTGTTGAACAGCGCTTCGCCGGCGATCCGCAACAGCGCGTGCTCGACGTCGCTCGGTAGTTCGGTTGCGGGACCATTGACCCGCAAGCTGACTCGCAGATCCTCCGGCATATGCACTGTTGCGAGCTGGCCGAGCAACGCAGCCAGACTCGATCGGTCGGCGTCGTCGGGGTGGTTGAGTGCGTAGATCGCGGACCGCAACTGCTCTGTTGCCGACCGGGTGAGGCCCTTGGCCAGGTCCAGCCGGTCGACGAGATCGCCTGCTGAAGGCAGTGATCCGGCTTCGCTACGACACACCTCGATCTGCATACCTGCCGACAGCACCGTCTGCGCCACGCTGTCGTGGAGTTCACGGGCGATGCGGTGCCGTTCTGAGTCCAGTACCTGGTGGCGCTGCACCGCACCGAGCTCACGTTGGGTGGCCAGCAGTTCGGCGTTCCGCGCCTCCGAATGTGCCAGCAAGGAAACCGATTTCGAGTACAGCGCGGAATTCTGCAGAGCGACTGCGGTCTGGCTGGCCAGGATCCGCATGACCGAACCGTCGGTCGGATCGAGGCTGCGGTGCGGCGGTGTCCAGGCCGCAAAGGCACCGATCACTCCGCCGTCGAGTTCGATCGGTACGTGCGCGTGCTGCTTCTCGATCACCGGTAGCCGGAACTGGCCGAGTCGGCCACGCAGAATATCGTTGAGCCGATTGAGTACCACATCAGGCAGATGCGAGCCCGGATCCTTAGCCCCGGCAAGGCCTTCGAACGCATACGGGACGCCCGCCGAGTCCAGGATGAGGTGCCGTGGGCTGGCCTCGGGCAGTGCGCCGTCGGCCAGGGCCAGCAGCACCCAGTCGGCGTCGAGGTGCGTGCGCGCCGCCTCCGCGACCGCGCGGACCAAGTTCTCGGGTCCTTCGGTGGTCTGGACCAGTGCGCGCGAGATGGTGTCGAGCGCCGCCATGACGCGGTCCAGCCGTTTGACGGTGACGCGAAATTCGGGATAGAACGTGCCCTTGCCGGAGCGCAGTCCGGTGAGCTGCTCCAGATCCGGTGCTCTGGTCTGGTTTCTTCGATCAGGGCGGCCAGCCGCGACGGTCACATCGCCGCCAGGAACAGTGCGTGCATCTGGGCTTCGTCGGCGGCACGCGGATTGGTGCTCATACAGGCGTCGTGTAGCGCGTTGTGCGCCAGTATCGGCAGGTCCTGCGCACTGACGCCGAGTTGGGCCAGCCCGCGCGGCACGCCGACGGCGACGGCCAACCGGTCGATGCGATCAGCCAGCGCCAACGCAGCCTCGGCGGCGGGCGCGGCCGGATCGGCAACGCCAAGACACGATGCGATCACCGCGTACGGCGCTGGGTCGGTTTCCGCGTTGAACCGGATCACGTGCGGCAGCAGGATGCCGTTGATCACCCCGTGTGGCAGGTCGAGAAGACCACCGACCTGGTGGCTCATCGCATGTGCCGCACCAAGAATGGCGTTGGTGAAAGCCAGCCCGGCCTCCAACGCCGCCTGGGCCATCAGTACCCGCGAGGACATATCGGTAGGCCGCTCCATGGTGCACGCGAGATTCTCGGTGACCAGCTGAATGGCGCGTAGTGCGTGGTGGTCGGTCAGTTGGTTATGCCCAAGGGAGACAAAGGCTTCGATGCCGTGCGTGAGGGCGTCGAGACCTGTTGCGGCGTTCAGCCAGGAGGGCATCGTGGTGAGCAGGCGCGGATCGATCACGGTGATATCGGGTACCAACGCCCGGCCCAGGATGGTGATCTTCACATTGCGCGAGGTGTCGGTGACAATGCAGAACTGCGAGACGTCGGCACCGGTCCCCGATGTCGACGGCACGACGACCAGCGGTGGAATCGGCATCTGGGCCTTGTCCACACCCTCGTAGTCAAGGATGTGGCCGCCGTTGGCCGCGAGGATCGCGACACCTTTGGCCGCGTCGATCACCGATCCACCGCCGACCGCGACGATCACATCGCAACCCTGCTCGGCGTACATCTCGTAACCGGCGGCGATCTCGTGGTCTTTGGGGTTGGGTGTCAGTGCACTCCAGACCCTGGCCTCGATGCATTGACCGTTGAGGTGGCTGAGCATTTCATCGGCCCAGCCGGCTTCGATGAGACCGGGATCGGTGACGAGCATCGGCCGCAGCGCCCCGAGGCGAACCGCAGCGTGCGCTGCCTCCACCATCGAGTCGATACCGAAGACGATCTCGGGCGCGTGAAACTTCAGCAGCCGCGCCGGGGGTTTCGCGACGGCGGCGCGGGCACTTTCGGGCAGCAGGGCCGGGTACCGGGTGCGCACCGAGTCGTCGTTGACGTCCTTATTGCTCAATACTTCACCTCGCCCACCGCGCCTTGGGTGCACCGGTTGTGACCCGGGTAACACCTCGGGTTCCACCCTACGACCTCGCAGGTGCTGGTCCAACCGCTCACGGTTCACCGACCGACCGCCGCGACGGCGAATTCCTGGGCGGCGTGCTCGAGTCCGGTCAGATCGCGTACCACCCGGACCCGATCACAGAATTCCGCATAGGCGGGCAGATCGCAGCTGCCCAGCCCCCAGGAATACCGGGGTTCGGGCGTGAGCCAGACGGTTTCGCGGGCCCGCCTGGTGATCTCTTCGAAGGCGGCCAGATTGGGATCGTTGGCGTTGTTGCGGCCGTCGCCGAGTACCACCAGCGTGGTGCGCCGGGTCACCGCGGAGGCATGCTCGGCCAGGAACTCCCCGAAGGTGCTGCCGTAATCGGAGTTCGCATCGACGTCGATCACATCACCGCCAAAGATCAACCCCAACGCCCGTTCGCTGGTGTACTCGCGGAACAGCTCGGTCGTCTCGGCAATATCCGCGACGAACGCAAAGGAGCGGACCTGGGTGAACAGGTCCTGCAGGCCGTGGACCAGGTTGAGGGTGAATCGCGAGGTGGCCCGCACCGACAAGCTCACATCTGCCAGTACCACCAGCCGGGGCCGGTCCTCAGCGCGGCGCACGGTCACCGGCATGAATGGCACACCGTCGAACCGCATGTTGCGCCGCATCGTCGCACCAGAGTCCACCCGGCCCGCGGCGGCGGTCCGGCGTCGATGGGTCAGTGCGCCATGCAGGCTGCGCGCCAACCGGCGCAAAGATTCCTCGAGTTCGGCGCGCTCGGGCTCGCCGATTCTCTCCACTCTCGCCTCGCGCAGCTCACGCCCTTCGATGATGGTGTTCTCCAGCGCCAGCAGCGCCTCAAGGTGGCGTTTGAGCGCTGCGGGCAGGTTCTCCAGTACCCCGGTCAGCCGGGCCCGCAAGGCGGCGGCGTCCGCCTCGTCGCCTTCGTTCTCGGCATCGTCGAGATCACTGAGCCAGCCCAGCAGCGCATCCTGTTCGGCGATCGTCAGGGACGCATCCACGCTGGTCCCGCTCCCCGAGGCCAGCGTGCCCGGCGGTCCCGCGCCGTGCAGACGGTCAGCAGACAACTCGACCCGGTACTTGTTGGCGTCCTCACCCGCGCTTTCCTTGGAGAAGACAATCTGATCGGTCAGTGCCGCCAGGTCGATCTTGTTGGCCTCCTGGTGCAGGTTGTACTGCTGGGCCAGGTCTTCCTGTTTGAAGTAATCCTTGATGCTGGTGGGCTTGCCGTGTTCGTGGCCCTCCTGGGGTTTGTCACTGGGCTCTTGCGACAGCGTGAAGGATTCCAGTTCACCGGTGTCGACGAGGTCGTCGTGGGCATGACTGTGGTCTCCATCGGCTTCTCCTTCTCTACCGACCCGGACCAGGGCGAAGAACGCGTCGAAGATCTCGTCGAACATCGGCTCGTCTCGCTGGTCCTTGACCAGCGCCACCCGCAGCGCGGTCCGCAGGACAGCTCGCGACGACAGGACACCGGGCTGCCCTGCGCACCTCATCGCGTCGAGTGCCTCGGGGATCGACACGCGGAGCCCACCCAGACGCAGCAACCTGACAAAACGGTGCAGGGTCGCTTCCATCTACACCACCTAGAAAGGTCGCCGACGGCCCAGAGTGGCTGTCTTGCTGGGTGTTCCGTAGTAGCCATCCTTGAACCGCCCCGGCTTGTCCTTGGCTTCGCGGACCGCTTTACCATCCGGTTCAGGCTCGTCGTGCCCATGGTCATGGTCATGACCGTGATCATGGTTGTGGCCGTGATCGTGACCGTGATCATGGTTGTTATGCAGTGCGGCAGGTATTTTGGCATTCGGATCGATCAACCGGGGCAGGGCGTCGAGGGCTTTGCGGACGTCCTTGTCGTATTTGACCACCACCGCGACGGTATCGGACAGCACCTTGGCCGATAGCTCGTCGACACCGAGGACGGCCAGTGTGCGGGCCCAGTCGATGGTCTCGGAGATGCTGGGCGCCTTGCGTAGGTCGAGATCGCGCAGCCCACGGACCACGTCGACGAGCTGCGCAGCCAGCGCCTCGGTGAGGCCAGTCTTCTTGGACCGGACGATCTCTAATTCCCTTTCTGCCGAAGGGTAGTCGAGGAACAGGTGCAGGCAGCGGCGCTTGAGCGCAGCGGCCAGATCACGGGTGTTGTTTGAGGTCAGGATGACATACGGCGCATGCTTGGCCTTGAAGGTGCCGATCTCGGGCACCGAAACCTGGTATTCGCCAAGCAGTTCCAGCAGTACTGCTTCCAACGCCTCGTCGGCCCGGTCGATCTCGTCGATCAGCAGCACCACCGGTTCCTCGGACCGCACCGCCTCCAGCAGTGGCCGTGGCGCCAGGAACCGGTCGGAGAAAAAGACGCTCTCCTGCTTGCCGATCCGATCGACGGCCTCGTCGAGGTCGGTCGCATCGGCCACTATCTGACCGATCTTCTCCCGCAGGATCTGGGTGTACAGGAGCTGTTTGCCGTAGTCCCACTCGTAAAGCGCCTTGGTCTCGTCCTGGCCCTCATAGCACTGCAACCGCAATAGACGTCGCCCGGTCGCCAGGGCGAGCGCCTTGGCCAATTCGGTCTTTCCGACCCCGGCCGGCCCTTCGATCAGCAGCGGTTTGTCGAGCTTGATCTGCAGGAAAACCGTTGTGGCGAGCCGCTCGTCGGCGATATAAGCCTCGCCGGCGAGCGCCTCACGCACTTCTTCGATGGATTCCAGCATCAGGACAGGAGATCGTCGAGGTCGCCGTTCATGCAGTGGTCGACCACGGGGCGGACAAGGTCGAAGGTGCATTCTTTGGCGTTGCCGGGGGTGCAGGCGTCACCGAGCACGTGGTTGGTGATGCGGTCGACGTCGGCCTTGTCACCCTTGATCACCGGCGCGTTCTCGTAGTATTTGGTCGGGCCCTGACCGAGCCGGTTCTTGGAGTAGCTGTCTTGTTTGACGTCGGTGAACTTCTCGATGATGTTCACATCGCGCAGCAGGCGGATGGCGGCGGCGAGCGCGGCGTCGGCGGCTTGGACGTCGGTCATGCCGTAGGTGTCCACCCCCATCGCTTGGGCAATATCGGCGAACCGCTTGTAGGCCGCCGACATGTTGAACGCCCACACCCGTGGCAGGGCGATCGCGTTGTTCAGCCCGTGGTGGGTGTCGTAGAACGCACTGACCGCATGCGAGATGGAGTGGATGATGCCAAGACCGCCGGAGTTGAATGCCTGCGCGGCAATGTATTGCGCGTACATCATGCCTTCGCGGCCCTTGAGATCCTGGCCGTTCCAGGTGGCTTCCCGCAGGTTCTCGGCGGTCAGCTTGATGGCGCGGATCGCGTTGCCCAGCGACGGCTCGAAATTCAGTCGGGAGACATACGGCTCAGAGGCGTGGGCCAACACGTCGAACCCGCACTGCGCGGTGTAGTCGATCGGGCAGCTGTAGTAGAGGACCGGATCGTCGACTGCGAGGGTCGCCACCGAGGCGTCGTCGAAGGCCACATATTTGTGCGGGTTATCGGGATCGGTGGTGGTGTCGGTGATCACGTAGGCCCACGAGGTTTCAGATCCGGTGCCTGCCGTGGTCGAGATCGCGATGTGCGGCGGGTTCTTCGGATTCTCGGACATGTTGAAGCCCTCGAAATCGTTGACATTGCGCCCGTCGTGCGCGACGGAAATCCTTGCGCCCTTGCAGGCGTCGTGGGTGGACCCGCCACCGATGGAGATGAAGCTGTCGCACTCGTTCTCCTGGTAGAGCTTCACCGAATCCATGACGTTGTAGTCCTTGGGATTCGACTCGACCTGGTCGTACACCACGACCTCAAGGCCGTGCCATTTCAGCGACTCGGCCATGTTGTGCACGATGTCGGTGCCGCGCAGGCCCGACGACATCAGCAGGGTCTTCTTGAAGCCCATCTTGAGGGCTTCCGGGCCGACCATTTCATGTGCACCCGGTCCCATCATGGCGCGAGGGAAGGGATGAAACTCCTTGATGGGGAACGGCTTGAGTAGATCTTCGACCTTCATATGCGGTCGTCCTCTCTGCGTGGGGAATCGTGCGTGGGGCTCAACGTAGGCAGCGAGGTGTGACGTGGGGAACACTCTGCAGTCAATACTCGTCCGCAGACAGCGAAAGTCGGCACGACCGGACAGGGCTGCCCCTACCCGATCGGGCAGGGGCGGCACTTTCCCTTGCGCGAGCAGACGTATAGAACCCCCGACACGCCGGGTGTCGGGGGTTCTATACGTCTGCTCGCGGGAAAAGAGTTAGGCCGGCACAGGGTCTTTCGCGGGCTCTTCCTTGGGTGCCGCGTGGTCATCGACCATGGTCTGCTCGTCGAACGGGTCCTTACCGTCGAGGACGTCGGCGAGCTTGCGATGGTCGATGGACTTCGTCCACGCCCCGACCAACACGGTGGCCACGGCGTTACCGGAGAAGTTGGTGACCGCGCGGGCCTCGGACATGAACCGGTCGATCCCGACGATCAGGCCAAGGCCGTCGAGCATGTCGGGCCGGTGCGCCTGCAGTCCGCCGGCCAGGGTGGCCAGGCCGGCACCGCTGACACCAGCGGCACCCTTGGACGCGACGATCATGAACACCAGCAGTGCCAGCTGCTCGCCGATCGCCAGCGGGTTGCCCATCGCGTCGGCGATGAACAGCGAGGCCATGGTCAGGTAGATCGCGGTGCCGTCCAGGTTGAACGAGTATCCGGTCGGGACCACGATGCCGACGGTCGCAGGCTGGACACCGGCGTGCTCCATCTTCGCCATCAGCCGGGGCAGCGCCGATTCGGACGAGGATGTCGCCACGATCAGCAGGTATTCGCGGGCCAGGTAGCGGACCAGCTTGAAGATCGAGGTGTGCGCGACGAATCGCAGCAGCAGACCCAGCACGCCGAAGACGAAGATCGCACAGGTCAGATAGAACGCCAGCATCAGCACGCCGAGCTGGATGACCGCGTCGAATCCGGTATCGCCGACCACCTTGGCGATGGCGCCGAAGGCACCGATCGGTGCCAGCCACAGGATGCCCGCCAGGATCCGGAAGACCAACTTCTGGATCAGCCCGATACCGCGCAGGACCGGCTCACCGGTGGAACCCATTGCCTGGAGCCCGAACCCGACCAGCAGCGCCACGAACAGGGCCTGCAAGATGTTGCCCGCCGTCAGCGAGGACAGCAGCGACGTGGGGATGATGCCGGTGATGAACTCCATCGTCCCGCCCGAGGCGTGCGCCTTCTCGGCCAGTTTCGCACCCGCGCCCGGGTCGGCGCCGATGTTGAGACCGGTTCCGGGGCTGATGATATTGCCGACCAGCAGGCCGATACCCAGGGCGATCGTGGACATCACCAGGAAGTAGGCCAGCGCGATGCCACCCACCTTGCCGACCGAGGCGGCCTTGCGGACCGATCCGATGCCCAACACGATCGTGCAGAAGATGACGGGAGCGATCATCATCTTGATCAGGCTGACGAACAGGGTGCCAAGGACGCCGAGGCTCGACGCCGTGTCCGGTGCGACCAGCCCCACCACGATTCCGGCGATGACGGCGACGATCACCGCGATGTAGAGCCAGTGGGTTTTGTCCCGCTTTTGCGGCGGCGCCTTGGTGGGTGTTCGGTCAGCCATCGGTACTCCTAGTGTCGGGTGGATCACGTGCGGTGATGCAATGCTCGAATGAGACGTGAGCCAAGTCACTAATAAGTTCATTTCGTTCACGATCACGTGAGAGGAGCGACGCCATGCGGGCACAGAACCGGAACCGCAATCCGGCGGTGGACAGAAGTGTGGCCCGCGAGCTGTTCGGCTGGCAGCTGGCGCTGCTGCTGATCCTGATCCTGGGTGCGGGAGCGGCTGCGGTGTTCGATGCCCGCCGGGACGCCGACGAGCAGACCCGGCAGAACGTGATCGCGGTGACGGAGTCGGTGGCAAGAATGACGTCGACGGCGGCAGCGATCGAGGGCCCCGACCCGACGGCCGTGCTGCAACCGCAGACCGAATCCATCCGCAAGGCCACCGGGATGGACTTCATCGTCGTGATGGCACCCGACCGGACCCGCTTCACCCACACCGATGTCACCCGCATCGGCGGGCAATTCACCGGCAATATCGATCGGGCGTTGGCGGGTGAGACATTCACCGAGACCTACCCGGGCACGCTCGGGCCGTCGATTCGCGCGGTGGCACCGGTGCGCGGCCCCGACGGGACCATCGTCGGGCTGGTGTCGGCGGGCGTCACCCAAACGAAAGTCTCGGCCAGCGTGCTGGCCACCCTGCCTGCGATCGGGCTCGCGGTGGGCACAGCACTGGTGCTGGCCTTCGTCGGCGCCATCGCGCTGGAGCGGCGCCTGCGCCGACGCACGATGGGATTGTCGTTCACCGATCTACGTGCGCTCTATGAGCAACGCGAGGCGGTACTGCATGCGATCGGCGAAGGCCTGCTGGTTTTCAACAACAACGGCACCGCGGAAATCGTCAACGACGAAGCGCGCCGGTTACTTTCGCTGAACCCCGGCCCCCTGACCCGGTCCGGGCTGCCGGCGTCCCTACAGGCCGCGGGAGATCAGATTCTCACCGACGAAACACATGTCACCGCCGACCGGGTGCTGGTGGTCAACCAGCAGCCGGTCCGATGGGAGAACCGCACCGTGGGCACGGTGATGACGTTGCGGGATCGCACTGAGCTGCAACGTGTTTCAGGTGAGCTCAACTCGGTCACCCAATTTGCCGAATCGTTGCGATCACGCGCCCACGAAGCCGACAACCGGCTGCATACCGTCGTCACCATGGTCGAACTCGGCAGATCCGCCGATGCGGTCGATTTCGCCACTGCCGAATTGGCGGTGTCTCAACATCTGATCGACCGCCTGATGTCGACGGTGGCCGAGCCCGCCCTGGCGGCACTGCTGCTCGGCAAGATGAGCCAGGCCCGTGATCACGGTGTCGAATTGACCGTCACCGAGGAGTCGATGCTCGACGACCCTGCCACGGTGGCGCTGACGCAGGGCGAATTGGTCACGCTGGTAGGCAATCTGGTCGACAACGCCATCGACGCCGCCCGGTCAACGAGCCCGAGGAACGAGGGCGAGGAAGGGCCGGGCGCAACAGACCCCGCCCGGTCAACGAGCCCGAGGAACGAGGGCGAGGAAGGGCCGGGCGCAACAGGACCCGCCGCTAGAACGGAAGCTCCCGGCTGGGTGGAGGTCACTGTGCGCGGCACCGAATCGGAACTGGTGGTCGTGGTCGCCGACAGCGGACCCGGAATGTCCCCCGATGCGTTCGACTTGGCCCGCATCCGCGGCTACTCCACAAAATCGGGTGAGCGCGGTCTCGGGCTCGCGTTGGTGTGGCAGGTCATCGCCGCGCACGGCGGCACCATCGAAGCCGAGAACACCTACGGCTCGGTGATCACCGCGGTGATTCCCGCCCACCTGCCAGCGGCGCCGAAGCGGTGATCCGTGTCTTGATCGTCGAGGACGATCCGCTGATCGCCGAGGCCCATCGCCAATACACCGAACGCATAACGGGTTTCGTCGTGCATGCGACCGCGGGCACCGGTAAGGCCGCGCTGCGTGCAGCTGCCTCGGCGGCGGCCGCCGAGACCCCGATCGATCTGGTCTTACTCGATATCGGGCTGCCCGACGCCAGCGGTATCGATGTGGCGTCAGCACTCGGCGGTATCCGACCCGCCCCGGATATCATCGCGATCTCCTCGGAGCGCGATCTGGCGGTGGTCCGGTCCGCCGTCGCCCACGGCGTGGCGATGTACCTGTTGAAACCGTTCACGTTTGCGGCATTTCGCGACAAGCTGGAGCACTACCGCGAGTACCGGGCAGCTCTGGGTGCCGGTGGCCCCGCCGCGGGCCAGCACGAGATCGACCGGGCTATCAACACGTTGCGCGCCGCCGATCAGCGCTCGTCGATGCCCAAGGGGGTCTCGGCGGACACTCTCGATCTCATCGCGCGAGCGCTACGGGAAACACCGGAAGGCCTCAATGCCTCTGAAGCTGCTGCCCGACTAGGTATTTCGCGGGTAACCGCGTGGCGGTACCTGGAACGCCTCGCCGACGACGGTGCCGTAGGGCGCACCACCGAGTACGGCCGCGCGGGCCGCCCCCAGGTCAGGTACGTCTGGGCGTCCTGAGGGACCTCACACCGCCGCCTCCCGCCGCTCGGGCGGGAGTTCTGTCGCCGACGTCTTCGACGGGGCGTCATGATCATCGACCATGGTCTGCTCGTCGAAGGGCTTCTCCCCGCTGAGCACCGCCGCCATTCGCGCGGGATCCCAGGTTTTGGTCCAGGCTCCGATCAAGACCGTTGCCACCGCGTTACCGGAGAAGTTGGTCACCGCACGGGCTTCGGACATGAACTTGTCGATACCGACGATCAAGCCGATACCGTCCAGCAGTTCGGGGCGGTGGCTCTGCAGCCCGGCGGCCAGGGTGGCCAGTCCGGCCCCGCTGACTCCTGCCGCACCCTTGGAGGCCACCATCATGAAGACCAGCAGCGAAAGCTGTTCGCCGATGGCCAGTGGGTTGCCCATGGCGTCGGCGATGAACAGTGACGCCATGGTCATGTAGATGGCCGTACCGTCCAGATTGAACGAATATCCGGTTGGGACAACAATTCCGACGGTCGCCGGCTCGACACCGGCGTGTTCCATCTTGGCGATCAGCCGGGGCAGCGCCGACTCCGACGATGAGGTGGCCACGATCAGCAGGTATTCGCGCGCCAAATACCGCACCAGCTTGAAGATGGAGGTGCCCGCCACCAGCCGTAACAGCAGTCCCAGGACACCGAAGACGAAGATGGCGCACGTCAGGTAGAACGCCAGCATCAGGACGCCCATCTGGATCACCGCTTCGAACCCGGTGTCGCCGACCACTTTTGCGATCGCCCCGAACGCACCGATGGGCGCCAGCCACAGGATGCCGGCCAGAATCCGGAACACCAACTTCTGGAGCAGCGCGACACCGTGTAGCAGCGGCACGCCCGCGGTACCCATGGCTTGGAGCCCGAATCCGACCAGCAGCGCCACGAACAGCGTTTGCAACACATTGCCCTCGGTCAACGAGGACAACAGCGACGTCGGGATGATGTTCTGGAAGAACTCCAGCATGCCGCCCTCGGACGAGGCCTCGCCGGCCAGGTCCGCTCCGGCTGCCGGGTCGCCCTGCAGATTCAGTCCCGTTCCCGGACTGATCAGATTGCCGACCAGCAGGCCGATTCCGAGGGCGAAGGTCGACATGACCAGGAAATACCCCAGAGCCAGGCCGCCGACCTTGCCGACGGAGGCGGCTTTGCGGACCGAGCCGATGCCCAACACGATGGTGCAGAAGATGACCGGGCTGATCATCATCTTGATCAGGTTCACGAACAGGGTGCCCAGAACGCCGAGCGAGGTGCCCAGCTCAGGTGCGACCAGGCCGACGATGACGCCGCCGACCACCGCAATAATCACGGCGATGTAGAGCCAGTGTGTCCGGTCTTTACGCTTGGGTTTCGGGTCCGATGGCGGCTCAGCCTTGCTGTCCCGCCCAGAATCCACATCGTTGCTCATCGCCACTCCTCGTCAGGGTGCGAGGAGGGTGCCCATAAGTGGCCCCGATCACACCTTTAAGGCACTACCAACCTCGGCCAGCGCCGCGGCGCACGCGTCGAGATCGGCCGCCGTGACGTCGACGTGCGGTGATATCCGCAGTACCGCGCCGTGCAGTTCGAACGGTGCACGCGCGACGTCAGCCACGGTGGTGACGATACCGCGCTCGCGGATCAGCCACTCGCGCACCGCATGCGCATTGACACCCTCCGGCGGGGTCAGCGTCGTGATGGCGGTCGGCTCGTCACGCGGCTCGATCACGTGCCAGCCGCCGATCCCGTCGAGTAGCGTCCGGGTGGCCAAACCGACGGCGGCAAGTCTGGTGCGCACCGCGGCGGGCCCGGCAGCCAGGTGCTGTCCCAGCGCGAGCGAAAAACCCACGCGCGCAGCCAAATTTGCCTCAGTCTGCTCGAAACTCTGCAGAGCTGAGATCGGCAGGTCCCACTCCGGGGGCGGGATACGACGACGCAGCCGCTGCGCCAACTCGGGGCGCACCGCCAGGAATCCGACCCCGCGTGGTCCGGCGATCCATTTCCGCGACGACGAGTAGACCGCGTCGGCCCCCACCGCGCAGTCGAGTTGCCCGAGTGCCTGGGCGGCGTCCACCACCAGCGGCACCCCGGCAGCGCGGCACACATGCGCCATCTCGGCCAGCGGTTGCGCGATCCCCCGATGGCTGGCGATGGCTGTGACGTGCACCAACGCCGGTGGGTCGGCGCGCAATGCGGTCGCGGCCTCGTCCACCCGCAGCCGGCCCTCGCCGTCGACCGGA
The DNA here is from genome assembly GCF_965229105.1 of Mycobacterium sp. Lineage (GTDB taxonomy): Bacteria > Actinomycetota > Actinomycetes > Mycobacteriales > Mycobacteriaceae > Mycobacterium. The sequence goes on along the minus strand of NZ_OZ245858.1, from coordinate 1,046,497 downwards.
AGTGCTGACACGCGATAGCCGTTGGCCATCATCAGCGCGAGGTTCGGGCCGTATTCGCCGGGGACGCAGGCAACTGTGCGTGGTTCCGGCCAGCTGCCCAGGAACAGATCCAGCGCATGGTTCGACCCGGTGGTGAACACGACATCGGCCGCAGCCATCCCGGTGAGCGCACCGACTGCGGCGCGGCCGGCGTCGAGGACCGCCTGCGCTGCGGCCGCTGCCACATAGCCACCGACCTCGGCTTCGTGTCTGGCATGCTGGGCCGCCACGTCGATGGTGGCGAAGGCCTGCCGGGAGCAGGCCGCCGAATCCACATGCACGCCGGCCGCGACGGGCCGCGCGGCCCGCCATTCGCGGGCGAGGTCGTTTTCGGTGATCATCGACCGGCGAGGTTCACTTCGTGGCCAGCGAGAGCGCAAAATCTCCGGCGCGGTCGGTCCACCAGTGGGTTCGCCTGAGTCCGGCCGCGGCCAGCTCGGCAGCCACCCCGTCGGACCGGAATTTGCACGACACTTCGGTCAGCATCTCCTCACCATCGAAGAAGTCGACGGACAGGTCGAGATCGGCGATGCGAACCTGCTGCGCGCCGCGGGCCCGCAGCCACATTTCGATGCGCTCCTCCTCGGTGTTCCACTTCGCGACGTGTTCGAAGGCGTCGATATTGAAGTCTGCGTGCAGTTCCCGGTTCACCACGGCCAACACGTTGCGGTTGAACCTGGCCGTCACCCCCGCACTGTCGTCATAGGCGGCCACCAGCCGGCTGGCATCTTTGACCAGATCGGTACCGAGCAGCAGCGAGTCACCAGGCTGCAGCACATCGGCGAGGGTGCCAAGGAACTCAGCGCGCGGTTCACTGGTCAGATTGCCGATCGTGGACCCCAGGAAAGCGACCAATCTCCTTCCGCCGCCAGGTATCTCGCCGAGATGCTCTTCGAAATCGCCGCATACCGCGTCGATCTCGACACCGGGATATTCGTCCTGCAGTGCCGCACCCGCCATTTCCAGCACCGAGGCATCGACATCGAACGGGATGAATCGGCGCAGCGACCCCTGCTCGCGTAGCGCGTCGAGCAGCATCCGAGTTTTCTCCGAGGTGCCGCTGCCGAGTTCGACAAGGGTGTCGGCACCGCTGGCCGCCGCGATGGCCCCAGCCTGCTCGGCCAGGATCGACGCCTCGGCTCGGGTCGGATAGTACTCGGGCAGCCGGGTGATCTGGTCGAACAGATCGCTGCCGGTGGCATCGTAGAACCACTTGGGCGGCAACGACTTCGGGTTCTGCGTCAAACCGTCCGCGACATCACGGCGCAGTGCCTGGGCGGCATAATCGGCCGCCAGGTGATTCGCCAAGGACAGGTTGGTGCGACTCGCCATCGATCAGAGCCTTTCGTTACGCGGTCAGGGGCACATACGTCACGTCGTCACCGCATACCTCGATGAGGTGACGATCGGGCAGGTCCTGCCAGTCGGGGTGGTCATCGTAGGGTTCGCTGGCCAGCACGATGCCGTCACTGCGGCGCAGGATCGACAGGGTGTCGCCCCAGGTGGTGGCTAGCAGCCGGGAACCGTTGGCGGCCAAGATGTTCAGTCGGGCCGACGGATCCGCGGCGCCGACCTCGCTGACGGTCTCACCCAACACGTCGAGGCCACGGTCGAAGATCAGCGCAGCCAGCTGGGCGCTGTCGACCACCGACTCCGCCGTCCGACTCGTCGGCAGCACGGCGCGGTCCACCACACCGTTATGCGAGAGCAGCCATTGGCCGTCGGTGAACGGGGCCGCGGCGCTGGCATCCATCGGCATGCCGATGGTGGCGGAGCGGACCGCGGCGATCACGCAGCCGCTGGAGAGTGCGGGCGCTACCGATGCGAACGAGGCATCCCCCCAGATGGGCGACGCACTGCGCCAGCGCCGTGGTGCCCCGCCTGCGGTGTCGAAGAAACCGACACCCCATCCGTCGGCGTTGACGACACCGTGTTTCTGCCTGCGCGGTGCATATGACTGGACGCTCAGACCACTCGGCGGGTCGAGCACGAGGCTGCCCACCGACACGGGTGCACCCAGCCAACCGAGGTGACGGCACATCAGAGATCCCAGGCCAGGCGGATACCGGAGAAGATCTGCCGACGGATCGGGTGGTCCCAGTTGCGGAAGCTCGGACGCAGCACATCGGTGCCCACCGCCCAGGACCCGCCGCGCAGCACCCGGTAGTCACCGTCGAAGAAGGGCTGCGAGTACCGCTCGTAGATCATCGGTGTGAAGCCGGGCCATGGCCGCAGCGGCGACGTGGTCCACTCCCAGACGTCTCCGAGTAGTTGCTCGGCACCGTAGGCGGACGCCCCTGCGGGGTAGGCACCGACCGGGGCCGGGCGCAAGGCGTCCCCGCCCAGATTGGCGAGATCGGTATCCGGCCGCGCCGAACCCCACGGATAGCGCCGTCGGGTTCCGGTGGCCGGATCCCAGGCGCAGGCCTTTTCCCATTCGATTTCGGTGGGCAGCCGCGCACCCGCCCACGTCGCGTAAGCCTCGGCTTCGAAGAACGTGATGTGTTGCACCGGCTCGTCACCGGGAATCGACTCGACGTGGCCGAACCGGACGCGGGCGCCGTCCGGCAGCCAGGACCCAGGAGCGACCAACCCGGCCTGGCGGCGGTGCTCCCAACCGCGTTCCGACCACAACTCCTCGCGGTGATAGCCCCCGTCGGCGATGAACTGCCGCCATTCGTCGTTAGTGACCGGTACCCGGCCGATCCGAAAACCGGCAACATCGACGACGTGTGCGGGCCGCTCGTTATCCAGCGAATAGGGTTCGTCCCGCGCGTCGACGCCAAGCACGAAGGGGCCGCCGGGAACCACTACCGACGTTCCGGCAACACCCGGTCTGCCCGTCGGCAACCGTGCCCCTGCGTCGAGTATCGGTGCGCCCGCGCGCAGGTTCAGAGCCTGCAGCATGGTCTCGCCGTGCTGATTTTCGTGGCTGATCACCAGCCCGAAGGCAAAAGCGGGATCGGGTCCACCCAGCAGCGGGTTATCCGCCCTCTCGGCCGGCAGCACATCGAGCGAGTCGAGCGCTTTGGCGCGAACTGTCTGCAGGTACCTGTGCGCGTCGGCAGCTGAGAGCAGCGGTAGCGCGACACGACTGGCGCGGGAGTGCACGAAGGCGTCATAGAGATCTTCGATCGCCGGCGGCAGCATTCCTGGCGTGTCCGGGTTTCCACCGCGGAGCAGCCACAGTTCCTCTTGCTGCCCGATATGGGCGAGGTCCCACACCAACGGGCTCATCAGGGGGTCGTACTGGCGGAGCAATTCGCCGTCGTCGAAATCGACGAGCCGCAGGGTGCGCTCCCGTGCCCTACTCAACCCGTCAGCCAGTGCCTGGCGGTCGCTCACGCCTGCCCCCTCGCGACCCGGGTCACCGCGGGCACCATGCCGATATCGATGACGAGGTCAGAGAAGTCGTCACCGGGCGAGCGGCCCTGCTCGACAAGTCGGGTCAACCGTTGCATCGAGTCGAGGAGCTCCGGTGGCGCGAGTTGCGCGGCGGTGGCCACGCACGTGTTGGCGGCGGCAGCGATGTGCCGATCGGCCAGGCCGGCCCGCGCCGCGGTATCCCAGGCGGTGGCAACCGGTTCGACGGCCTCGGCGGCGATATCAGCGGCAGCCGGATTGTCCAGAAGGGTGGTCAAGGTGAACACCACCGCGGGCCACAGCTCGTCGGGCACGCTGTCGAGGTAGCGGATCTCCAGCCAGCCGCGCGGACGGACCGGCGGAAAGAGAGTGGTCAGGTGGTACTCCAGGTCGGCTGTGGTGGGTTTACGCCCATCGAGCGCCACGGCGCCGTCGGCCCACTCAGCGAACGGCACCCATTCCAGCACCGGGGCAGCATCGTCGGGTGGCGTGCGGACCAGCATCACCGGTGCTTTCAGCGCGTACCGCGCCCAGTCCGTTACGGGATCGTCATCGCTGGCGGTCAGGATCGGTCCGCACCGGGCAGAGTCCAGCTGACTCCACACCATCTGGCGACTGGACTGCCAGCCGGTGAACTGCCCGTCGAGCAGCGGCGAGTTCGCGGCTATCGCAATCATCACCGGTCCCAACGCGTGTGCCAGCGCAACCCTTCCCGCCCAGCCCTCCTGAGGTCCGGCATCGAGGTTGATCTGCACCGACGCCGTCGACGTCATCATCGCGGCGCCCGCATCCGCGGTGCCGCTGGCGGCGAAAAACTGCTCCATGGCCTCGTAGCGGGCGCCGGGGTTCACCCTCTTGGGCGGCCGAAGCGGATCCGCGCCCAGTAGCGCCAGGCCGAACCCCGCGTCGGCGAACGCCGATCGCAGCACGGCCCGGTCGGCGGCCATCGCCGACACAGCGGGCACCACGCCCTCCCAGGGCGGACCGGACAATTCGACGGCGCCGCCAGGCTCGACAGTGACCGCACTGCCGCCGGGTAGGGCCGGCAACCCATCGATGACCTCACGAAGTTCTGTCCAGCTGGGCCGGCGTCCGGGCTCGGTCAGGTCGAAACAGTGCGCTTCGATCTCCAACCCGACCCGGCCCAGCGGTGCGTCGATGAGACTGGCGCTGGCGATCAGGCCCGCGGCATCGGTAGCACTGGCGAGTTCCCGCACCTCAGTGCGGGGCAGGTGGTCCAGCTGTGACGTGGCAGGGAACGTCATCTGTCCATCTTGGGTGAGACGACCGACAAATTTCCCCCTGATATGGGTGACGAGATGCTGACGCATACCCAAATCCCGGCAGCCGTACCTTGCTGGCTACTGCCCCAAAGTGTTCTGCATGGCTCCAGCCAGCACGTTCACTGCAGGACCACCGTTGCCAGATTGGCAGACTTTCGCTTGGAGCAGAACATTCTCGCGCAGCCGGGTTTGGCTGAAGCAGCGTCGATCCGTGCCGGCTTCCTGTTTGGTCCACGCGCTGTCATTGGGCCCGGCCGGGCCACCACTGAATGTCCACACCTGCGAGCTACCGTCGTCGAGGCGCATCACCGCGGTCTGCCCGGCGCACCCGACCGTCCGGTCGACAACACGGTGAAACGCCCGCGCCGCGGCGTCGACCGTCGCGAACACCCCGATCGCCTGTTTGACGAAATGGGTGTCATCGGTGGGCGATGTCTGCGCCGTGGCACCGTTGAAGGACGCCAGGTCGGGGTCGGCATACACCTCGGGCAGTCCGATATCAGCCCAGTTGTTGCACACCGGAATATCGACCGAATAGGCCTGAAACGGGTCGGTGAACACCGATTCGCTTGTCATCGGAGCGCCGACGATATTGCCCACCGACCCCTTGGCGAGCACCGCGTAGGACACCACGCCGGGGTCAGACGGCCGGGCCCCCGCGACCGTGACCGGGGCGGCCAGCGTCAGCGCGACACCGATGACCACGGCGGTGACAGCGACCCGCATCAGCGCGCTAGACCTTCGCCGAGATGTCGACGTCGATATTGCCGCGCGTCGCGTTCGAATACGGGCACACCTCGTGCGCCTGCTCCAGGAGGTCGTCGGCAACGTCCTGCTCAAGGCCCGGCAGATATCCGACGATCTCCGCCGTCAGGCCGAAACCCTCTTCGGGTGTCTTGCCGATGCCGATCCGCACGGTGATGCCGGTGGCGTCGTCCAGTTTGATCTTGGCCTTGCCCGCAACCAGCCGCAGTGCGCTGAGGAAGCAGGCAGCGTAGCCAGCCGAGAAAAGCTGCTCGGGGTTGGTGCCCTCGCCGCTACCGCCCATTTCCTTGGGCGGACGGGTGTCGAGGTCCAGTCGGTCATCCGATGACTTCACGTGGCCGTCCCGGCCACCGCCGGTGGCTGTCGACTCTGCGGTGTAAATGGCTTCGATAGTCATGGCTTCGATAATGCCAGCCCGCAACGTAACGGTGCCCCGGTCCGCATCGGACCGGGGCACCATCGTGGCTGCAGAGAAGTTAAGCCTGTGCGCCGACCTGCACGGCGCTGCGCTCCTCGGAGGTACCAGGAGCGGAGCTCTGACCCTCCTGCGGCTTCGCTGGAGAATCGCCGCCTTCCGCACTGGCGAGGTTGGCCCGCACGCCGGCCTCCACCTTGGCGCCGAGGTCGGCATCGACATTGGTCCAGTATTGGTAGACCCTGGCCAACACTTCTTCGGTCACATTATTCGATGCGTGCCCGATGATGTTGTCCGCCAACCGTTGCCGGGCCGCGGAGTCCATCACCTCACGGACCAGAACGCCGGCTTGGCTGAAGTCGTCATCCTCGGGGTGCTGAATGTAGCCGGCCCGGACTGCCGCACCGTCGAAGTCCCACAGACCGCCGTCACCGGCGCGCGACGGGTCGGCATGCGGCCCGCCGTAGGAGTTCGGCGCGTACACCGGCACGTCGGGTGCGTTGAAGGTGTGCCGCATGGAACCCTCCTTGGCATAGGAGTTCACCTCGGCGGCGCGGGCCCGGTTCGGGGGCAGTTCCGCGTAGTTGGTTCCGATCCGGTAGCGATGCGCGTCGGCGTAGGCGAACACCCGGCCGAGCAGCATCTTGTCCGGCGAAAAGCCCACGCCGGGAACGATATTCGACGGCTCGAAGGCCGCCTGCTCGATCTCGACGAAGAAGTTCTCCGGGTTGCGGTTCAGCGTGTAGGTGCCGACGTCGATCAGCGGGTAGTCCTTGTGCGACCACACTTTGGTCAGATCGAACGGATTGACCCGGTAACCCTCGGCTTCGTCGACGGGCATGATCTGGACTTTGAGCGACCAGCTGGGGAAATCTCCCTTTTCGATCGAGTTGTACAGATCCGCGCGGTGCAGGTCCGGATCGCTGCCCGCCAGCTTGTCGGCCTCTTCCTGGGTGAGGAAGTCGATGCCCTGATCGGTCTTGAAGTGATACTTCACCCAGAACCGCTCACCTGCTTCGTTGATCCACTGGTAAGCGTGGCTACCGTAACCGTTCATGTGGCGGTAGGACTTTGGAATTCCGCGGTCACCCATCAGCCAGGTCACCTGGTGCGCAGATTCCGGACGCAGCGTCCAAAAGTCCCATTGCATGTTGTGGTCGCGCAGTCCCGATCCCGGCAGGCGCTTCTGACTGCGGATGAAATCCGGGAACTTGATGGTGTCGCGGATGAAGAAGACGGGGGTGTTGTTGCCGACGAGGTCGTAGTTACCGTCCTCGGTGTAGAACTTCAGCGAGAATCCGCGCGGGTCGCGCCAGGTATCGGGGCTGCCCTGCTCGCCGGCGACGGTGGAGAACCGGGCCAACGACTCGGTCTTGGCACCGGGCTGGAACAGCTTGGCTTTGGTGTACTTGCTGACGTCACTGGTGACGACGAGTTCGCCATAGGCACCAGATCCCTTGGCGTGCACGATCCGCTCCGGAACCCGTTCGCGGTTGAACTGCGCGAGCTTCTCGATGAGGTACCAGTCGTGCAGCAGGATCGGGCCCTGCGTACCGGCGGTCAGCGATTGATTGTCGTCCTCGATCGGTACGCCGGTATTGCTGGTGGTGAAACTTCCGGTCATCTTCGGTCTCCTTCAACTGGTTGACTGATCCGACACGATCCGCAGGTGCCCCAGAACAGGACCTCCGCTTCGTCAAGCTCAAAATCGCCTAGATCATTGGGGTCCAAGCACGGGGCAGCGCCGATTACACAATCGACATCGGTTACCCCACCGCACGCCCGGCAAATCAGGTGGTGGTGGTTATCGCCGGCCCGCGTCTCATACAGCGCGGAGGCACCCGCGGGTTCGATCCGGCGAACCAGGCCGGCGCCGATACATACGCGCAGCACGTCGTAGACGGCCTGGGTGGACACCGAGCCGAGGGTGTCCCGCACCTGCGCGGCAATCTCATCCGCCGTCGAATGAGGCTGGGCTGCAACGGCATTGAGCACGGCGACCCTGGGCCGGGTAACACGAAGCCCAGCGCCCTTCAACAGGGAGCTGGGCTCGTGGGTCGTCGTGGTCACCTTTTCGAGTATGCCCCTTTTCTGGAATGAGTCAAGAAAAGAGCTACCCGATGGCTACGACGGACGCTGCTGCGTGCTGGGCGAGGGCGGCTGCTGCCCCTGGCCAGGGCCGAAATTACCGGGGCCGGGACCACCGGGGAACATTCCTGGACCGCCTCCTGGCCCAAATCCGCCAGGTCCACCCGGGAAGATGAAGCCGGGCCGGATCGGCATCATCGGCGGGCCGCCGTCACGATCGTTGTCCATCTCCTGGTGACGGCCCCCGCCATGGTGCCCGCCACCGGAATGCGCGCCCAGGGCGAACCCCGTGAAGAAGATGACCGCCACGATGAAAACCGAACCCGCCACGATGGCAACCCACGCTGCGGCCTGATACAGCCGGTTGGATTTGCGTGTCGTCGGCTCAACGTAGGCGGGCCGCTCGTCGTAGGTTGTCGCCGGGTGCGCGGTGACAACCGGCCCCGTCGCCGGTTCGGTCACGTGTTCGGGTGTTTCGCTCATGCCTGCATGATCCTCGCAGTACCTCATGCACCGGTTAGGTCCCCGTTATGAACTTGCTGTGAAAGGCCGCGCGCATGCTCGTGCCACACTCCGAGCATGTCCTTCGCACTCAAGCTCAACGATCTGACGATGGCCGGCAAGGAGTTCGGCGACGACGATTCCTTCGAGTTTTTGACAGACGGCATCCTGCGGGTGACCGAGGGCCTGAAAGTCACGTACTACGGCCCCGGATCGTGGCAGCTGGTGCAGACCCTCAACGACCATCGCCCGGGCAGTAAGCGCAGGAGATGAGCGTCAGAGCGAGGGGGCCCGGCGCTGGAAATCTATGGAGGCCAGCACGTACTCCACCTGCGAGATGGACAGGCCCGAGGATGTGCTCACCTCGGCCAATGACTGCCCGGCATCCCGTGCCACCACTATTTCGCGCTCCAGCTCGGCGCTGAGTTCCCTGGCCCTGGCCAGGGATCCTAGATAAACATCGCCAAGTTCGCGCAGGCGTTCGGGGGAGCCAATTTTTTCGGGTCGCGATGTTTGCCGCTTGAAGCTCGGCAATTGCATGACATTGGTCATTCGATCTCCTCGCTCACAAATTATCCTGGGCGAAAATAACGTTGACCTGCAATATTGACTTCAGCGTCAACTGCAATTCTCGGCCTCCACAGCTAATTCAGCAACTATCCCTCGTTTGCCCAAAGATGTCCACCATTAAGGATCTGGCAACTTTTCTCACAGTTCCCTGCAATGTTGGTTAACTGAGCAGCTCACAGCTTGCGCACAGTCAGATGCCAGCTCACGCACTGCCAGCGGTGCCACACTGGTCAACAGGTGCCCGCCGACTCCCCCCCGAAGCGGGCACCGGTTCGGCCCCGCCAGTCCCCCCGTGGCGGGGCCGAACCATTCAATGGACTAGGGGCTCGGCGGTGAATCCGGCTTGACCGGGTTCACGGCGAATTGCAGAACTCGGTACGGCGCGCGGTCCCGCGATTCGGTATTCCACTGACTGACGAACACCCGCACCTCATCGAGCGTGGAGCCTGGCGAGATGTACCCGCCGTACGGTTGCGCGAGCTGATTGTCGTCCGACGATGGCAGACTCTCGGCGGGGTCGGGCCAGGCATACGCCCGGACCACTGTCGTGACGGGCGCGCTGCCGAGCAATGTCGGATCATCAGCCACCCTCATCTCCATGTTGCCGTTGCTGGCATTGAAATACGACAGCACGGTCTTGCCGTCGATCTGCTCGACGCTCATTTCCCCGACCCGGTCATCCCACAGTGGTGTCGGCTTCCGGTTCCAGCCGCCGTTGCGCCCCGGCTCTGCGGAGTACCCCTGCCATTTCGCGCGGTCGGTGAAATCTTGGGGCGCCACCCGGTACAACGTGACCGGGCCGGTGCGGTCGAAATTGTTGGCGATGACGAACACCCAGCCGCTTGCCGATTCCGCCGTCGGGATCGGATCGTAGTAACCGCTGATCTGCGACTGCCCGCCGCCGGCGAAGCCCGCGTCCCGCTGGGAGCCTTTGATCGTCTGCCAATTACCCTGCGCTGCTTCGGCCTTCACCAACCGCGACGTTGCGGGGACCAGACTTTTCGTGGTTGTCACCAACAGGTAGTTCTGCCGGTTGATCGAGACCACCCCTGCGGGCAACTGCGATGCCCCCGGCGGCGTGGGGTCGGCCAACAGCGGCGTGTCGACGCCGGTGACACCGGTGTAGCGCACCCCATCAGGGTCGGCGATCGACGAGCGCTCGACATGCAGGGCGATCGGTGAGAACCAGCCGCCGAAGCCGACGCCCTGGCCGGCGAAACTGTCCCCGCAGACCTGCAGCAGTTCGGTCGGGAACTCCATGAACTCGCACAGATCGGTGGCGCCGATACCGTAATCACGGGTGGGGGTTCCGGTGCCTGCAGTCGGTCCGATGCGCACCACCTGCCCGGGCGCCAACGGCCCCAGGATCGGCTCGGGTGCAGGATCAGCCGGGTCTGCGTGGGCGGGCGCCGACGCCACCAACATCACCGCGAGCGTGGACTTCATACACGCGGCCAGGTTCCCGGCCGTGGAAAAAGTCCACATTCGTCGTTAAGCCTGCGCGGCCAGCAGTTCGGCGATCTGAATCGTGTTGAGCGCAGCGCCCTTACGAAGGTTGTCACCCGAAATGAACAGCGCCAGCCCGCGGCCGTCCGGCACACCGTGATCCTGGCGGATCCGGCCAACCAGAGAGTCGTCGATACCGGCGGCGGCCAGCGGCGTCGGCACATCGGCCAGCGTCACCCCAGGAGCATCGGCCAGGATCTCCCGGGCCCGCTGCGGCGAGAGCGGCCGGGCGAACTCTGCGTTGATCGACAGCGAATGGCCGGTGAAAACCGGTACCCGCACACAGGTTCCGCTGACCGCCAGGTCGGGCAGCCCGAGAATCTTGCGGCTTTCGTTGCGCAGCTTCTGATCTTCGTCGGTCTCACCGGAGCCATCGTCGACCAATGACCCGGCCAGCGGAATCACGTTGAACGCGATAGGGGCGACGTACTTGTTCGGCGCCGGAAAGTCCAGTGCCCCTCCGTTATGCACCAGCTGCTCGGCGCCGTCAATAACCGCCCGCACCTGGCCCGCGAGCTCCTCGACACCGGCCAGTCCGCTACCGGAGACAGCCTGATAACTCGACACGATCAGCCGAGTCAGACCCGCCTCGTCGTGCAGCACCTTGAGCACGGGCATCGCGGCCATGGTGGTGCAGTTCGGGTTGGCGATAATGCCTTTCGGACGGTTACCCGCGTCCCGCGCAAAGTTGACTTCGCTGACCACCAGCGGCACGTCATCGTCCTTGCGAAACGCGGACGAATTGTCGATCACGATGACGCCTGCGGCGGCGAATCGCGGCGCCTGCACCCGCGACATGGTCGCGCCCGCCGAGAACAGGGCAATATCCAGGCCGGTCGGATCGGCGATCTCGGCGTCCTCGACCTCGATCTCCTGCCCCCGGTAGGACAGCTTCTTACCGGCCGAGCGCGACGAGGCGAAGAACCGCACCGAGGTGGCCGGGAAATCGCGCTCTTCGAGCAAAGTGCGCATCACCTGGCCGACCTGACCGGTCGCGCCCACTACTCCAATGTTGACCATGCTTACCGTCCCGTTCCCGCGTACACCGTCGCCTCTTCCGAGCCACCGAGGCCGAACGCCTCATGGAGAGCGACGACAGCCTTGTCGAGCTCAGTGTCCTTGACCAGCACCGAAATTCGGATCTCGGAGGTGGAGATCAAGTCGATGTTCACCCCGACCTCGGCCAGCGCCTCGCAGAACGTCGCCGTCACACCGGGGTGGCTACGCATACCGGCACCGATCAGCGAGACCTTGCCGATGTGATCGTCGTAAAGCACTCGGGTGAAACCGATTTCGTCCTGCAATGAGGCAAGCTTCTCTACCGCGCCGGGACCGCTGTCGCGCGAGCACGTGAACGTGATGTCGGTCTTGCCGTCTTCGATCTTCGAAATGTTCTGCAGCACCATATCGATGTTGACGTCGGCATCGGCGACAGCACGGAACACCCTGGCTGCATAGCCGGGCACGTCCGGCAGGCCGACCACGGTGACCTTGGCCTCGCTGCGGTCGTGGGCAACTCCGGTCAGGATGGCGTCTTCCATGGGCAAATCCTCTATCGATCCGGTGACGATGGTGCCGGGCCTGTCGGTGTACGACGACCGGACGTGGATGGGAACGTCATAGCGGCGTGCATATTCCACACAGCGCAGCATCAGCACCTTCGCGCCGCAGGCCGCCATTTCCAGCATTTCCTCGAAACTGACCGTGTCCAGATGCCTGGCGTTGGGCACGATCCGCGGATCAGCGGTGAAAATGCCGTCGACGTCGGTGTAGATCTCACACACATCGGCGTGCAGGGCCGCGGCCAGTGCGACCGCCGTGGTGTCCGAGCCACCACGGCCAAGCGTGGTGACGTCCTTGCTGTCCTGGCTGACGCCCTGGAATCCGGCGACCAGGACGATCAGGCCCTCGTCCAGCGCGGACCGCAACCGGCCCGGGGTGACGTCGATGATCTTGGCGTTGCCGTGGGTACCGGTGGTGATCACACCGGCCTGCGATCCGGTGAACGACCGGGCCTGGGCGCCGAGGGATTCGATGGCCATCGCGACCAGCGCGTTGGAGATCCGCTCCCCCGCGGTCAGCAGCATGTCCATTTCCCGCGCCGGCGGCGCCGGAGATACCTGACGGGCCAGATCCAGCAGGTCATCGGTGGTGTCGCCCATCGCAGAAACGACGACGACGACGTCGTTGCCCGCCTTCTTGGTCTCGACGATTCGCTCGGCGACGCGACGGATGCGCTCGGCGTCAGCCACCGAGGATCCCCCGTATTTCTGCACGACGAGCGCCACTATCTGCCCTTTCAGTCCGAACTCTGATCGCAATAAGGATAAAGGAGGACAGCGACCGCTTTTTCCTGCTCGTTTTTCCCGGCTGCCCTTGCGGCCCGCGCATATGCCGATAGCTTGGCCGAGTGCCCGATGCCCCAGGCGATCGCCTGGCTAAAACCGAAGTCCCGGTCCACCCGCTGATCGCCCAACGCTGGAGCCCCAGGGCGTTCGATCCCGTCGCGGAATTGTCTCGTGATGACCTGACCGGCCTACTGGAGGCCGCGCGCTGGGCACCCACCTGGGGTAAACGACAGCCGGTCCGTTTTCTCGTCGGAATCCGTGGCACGGAGAGTTTCCTCACGCTGGCCGGCCTGCTCAGGCGTGGAAACAGCTACGCGACCGCGGCGAGCGCACTGATCCTGTTATGCGCCGACGAGGGCCCGGACGAGAAGACGGTCCTGTACTCCGGCGTCGACGCTGGGGCCGCGATGGCCAATCTGCTCACCGAGGCGGTCGCGCGCGGTCTCGTCGCACATCCGATGGCCGGCTTCGACGTCGATGGCGCCCGGACGGCTTTCGCGCTGAGCGACGGGATGCGGCCGCTGATGATCATCGCCGTCGGCACACTCGGCGACTACGCCGCCGTCGCACCGGACATCGCCGAGCGCGACGCTGCACCCAGGGAGCGGTTGGGGCTGGACGAGATCGTGCTCAATTGGCCGCGGTAAACCGCGTCCGTCAGGCCGGGCACTTATCGGTGAGCTCTTTGAGCTCGGCGGTGATCTGGTCGTTGAGCGCGATCATCTCGTAGGCGGCCGGCGGCGCCTTCTGCCCGGGCGCCGGGTTCTGCACCTGGGGCAATTTGGTGACGAACTGCGTCGCCAGCTCGGCCACCCGGATGGCGTGCTGTGACAGGTCTGCGGAGTTCACCCGCTCGGCGCGTTGGGTCAGCCCATCGGCCCACAGTTGATAGTTGGCGATGGGCGCATCCCCGTCACCGGTCTTCTCGGCGATGATGCCCGCCTGCGCGTGGTTGAAGTCCAGCAGATCCCGGACCGGCTTGCAGTCTTCGGACGGTCTATTGAAGACGGTCTGCCACAGCGTGACACCGGCAACGATTACGGCGACGACAATCGCAAGCCACCAGCGCCGATCGATTCTCATACCGTCCTCATCCGCCTACGGGCCGCACGTTGGCCGAGAGTCCCGAACGTACACGGGCGTCGTCGCTGTGGATGTCGCTGTGGATTGACTGTGGACTTTAACGCGCCCGCAACATTGAACGCCTGTCCACGTAACAGAAACATCGGTCACTTGGGGTGAACGGCCGAGGGGCGGCCGCACCACCCAGGAGAAGTAATGGATCCAGTTGACACAGGCACCACAGCATTCATGCTGTGTTGCATCATTGGCCTGACGCTGATGATTCCGGGACTCGCGCTGTTCTACGGCGGCATGGTTTCGGTCAAGAGCTCGACCAACATGATGATGATGACGTTCGGCGCAGTCGCCATCGTCGGCGTCCTCTGGGTCCTGTTCGGCTTCTCGATGGTCTTCGGAACGTCCTACGGCGGGTTCGTGGGCAGCTTCACCGAGTTCGCCGGCATGAAGGACCTCCTGGAATCGCAGACCACCATTTCCGGGCTGCCCATAAGTCTGTTCTCACTGTTCCAAGCCCTGTTCGCGGCCATCACCGTCGCCCTGATCTCCGGCGCCGCAGCGGACCGGATGAAGTTCGGCGCGTGGATGCTGTTCGCGGCGATCTGGGCCGTACTGGTGTACTTCCCCGTCGCACACTGGGTGTTCGCGTTCGACGGTGTGGTCACCGAGGACTCCGTCGGCGGCTGGATCGCCAACAAGCTGCACGCGGTCGACTTCGCGGGTGGTACCGCAGTGCACATCAACGCCGGTGCCGCCGCGCTGGCAGTGGCCATCGTGCTGGGCAAGTCCGCCATGTTCGGTCAGCTGCGCAAGCCGCACAACGTGCCCCTGACGCTGCTCGGTGCCGGCCTGCTGTGGGCCGGTTGGTATGCGTTCAACGGCGGCTCGGCGCTGGCTGCGGGCAATTCCGCATCCATCGTCATGGTCACCACGTTCGTCGCGACCTGCGCGGCCACCCTGGCCTGGCTGGCAGTCGAGAAGTTCAAGGACGGCCACGTCACCGGTGTCGGTGCGGCCTCAGGCGCGGTGACCGGCCTGGTCGCCATCACCCCCGCCTGCGGTGCCGTCACGCCCCTCGGCGCCATCGCGGTCGGTGCCATCGCCGGCGCCATCTGCATCTACGCGGTCGGCCTGAAGTCGAAGTTCGGCTACGACGACTCCCTTGACGTCGTCGGCGTCCACCTCGTCGGTGGCGTCATCGGCACCCTGCTGATCGGCTTCTTCGCCAGCGACGGGATGCCCAGCGCGGTCAGCGGTGTCTTCTACGGCGGCGGTTTCGATCAACTGTGGCGCCAAGCGGTGGCCGCAGGTGCGGTGCTCGCGTACTCGTTCGTGGTGTCGTTCATCATCGCGTTCGCCATCAAGAAGACGATCGGCATCCGCATCTCGGCAGAGGAAGAGGAGAAGGGCATCGACTCCCATGCCCACCGCGATTCGGCGTACGAGCTCGAATACGCCTGAGCTCGGCTCAACCTGAACTGAAAGCCCCGGCCGTTGGCGCATGCGCTCAACGCCGGGGCTTTCGGCTCGCGAGGTGTGTTTCTTGCTGTTATATTTTGATTCCTGACAAGAGACAGGACGTAGATGGCCGATAGTTCCGAGCTCGCCGCGCTCGCCGCGGAATCTGGCACCAAGTTCATTCTGGCGCTATTCGTCGACCTTCGCGGCAAACCATGCGCCAAGCTGGTCCCCGTCGAAGCCGTCGACCAATTAGCCACTGAGGGTGTGGGATTCGCCGGTTATGCGGTCGGCGCAATGGGCCAGGAGCCCAAAGATCCCGACCTGATGGCCATGCCGGACACCGCGTCGTTCACGCCCATCCCGTTCGTCAAGGACGGGCTCGCCATCGTGCACTGCGACCCGCACGTCCTGGGGGCGCCATGGCCGTACGCGCCACGCGTCATCCTCAAATCCTTGATCGAGCGCACCGCTGACGCCGGTTTCGAGCCGTGGGTGGGCGCCGAGGTCGAGTACTTTCTGTTGACCCGCGGCGCCGACGGCACCCTGGTCACCGCCGATGCCGACGACACCGCGGCCCAGCCCTGTTACGACGCCCGCGGCGTCACCCGGATGTATGACCACCTGACGGCGATCTCGACGGCGATGAACACCCTCGGCTGGTCGAACTACGCCAACGATCACGAAGACGGTAACGGCCAGTTCGAGCAGAACTTCCAATTCGCCGACGCGCTGACCACCGCGGACCGCGTCATCACGTTGCGCTACCTGCTGTCGATGATCGCCGCCGAACGGGGCATGATCGCCACCTTCATGCCGAAACCGTTCGCCGACCGGACGGGCAGCGGCCTGCACCTACACCTGTCGCTCACCAGTGGCGGCACACCGGTGTTCCCCGGTGGTGCGGGACCCGACAGCACCCCCGATGAAAGGGGTCTGGGGCTGTCGCCGACGGCATACTCCTTCATCGGCGGCATCCTGGAGCACGCCTGCGCGCTCCAGGCCGTCATTGCGCCAACAGTCAACTCCTACAAGCGAACCGGTGCGACGACGACGGCGTCCGGTGCCTCATGGGCACCGCGCAGTGCGACCTACGGCGGTAACGACCGCACCCACTACGTGCGGGTACCCGATGACCAGCGCGTCGAGCTTCGCGGTGGCGACGGATCGGCGAATCCCTACCTGGCGATCGCCGCCGCACTCGGCGCAGGGATCGACGGCATCAAACGTTCACTGGATCCCGGTGGGGTGGGTTCGGTGGCAGCGGGACGCGCTGCCTTGCCCGCCACCCTGTTACATGCCGCCGACGAACTGGCGGCCGATTCGGTGATCTCCGGGGTGCTCAACACAGCCGGAGACGGTATTGCCGAATACTTCGCCGCGCTCAAGCGCGAGGAGTTCTTCGCCTATCACGCCACGGTGAGTGCGTGGGAGATCGACCAGTATCTGACGGCCTTCTGATGTGCGGCATCGTCGGACTGCACCTGCGCAATCCTGAACTGCACCCACGCCTCGGCGAGCTGCTGGCCGCAATGTTGTGCGAGATGGGCGACCGCGGCTCGGATTCCACCGGTGTTGCCGTCTACGGCGACCCGTCCTGGTCACCCGTCGGCCGAGGGTGTGTGTCACTGGTCGACGTCGGTGTTCCCGACGCCGATATCGCGGCGGCAGTCGGGGCCGAATTGGGTTCTGCGGTAACGGTTAAGACGGTAGATATCACCTCACTGCTGTCAGCCGACGCTGATTCCGAAACGCTGCTAGCCGCTGCCCGGGTGGCCTACCCGGACGCGCTGGTCGCCGGTTTCGGCGCCGACCTCGCTGTCCTCAAAGGCGTCGGGCATCCCGCCCGGCTGGCCGAATCCTGGGACCTGACCAAGGCGCAGGGTTGGCAGGGGGTCGGGCATACCCGGATGGCGACCGAATCGGCGGTCACGGCCTCTGGCTGTCACCCCTTCGCCGTCGGGCCGGACCAATGCCTGGTGCACAACGGCTCATTCGCCAATCACGCCACCATCCGGCGGGAATTGCGCGCTGCCGGAGTGGTTTTCGACAGCGAGAACGACACCGAGGTCGGTGCCCGGTTTGTGGCGCAGCAGTTGGCCGCCGGACGCGACGTGGAGACAGCGCTCAAGGAGCTCTGCGCCACCTTCGATGGCTTCTACACCCTGCTGGTGTCCAACCACGACTCCTTTGCCGTCGTGCGCGATGCCATCGCCTGCAAGCCGGCGGTGATCGCCGAAACTGACGACTGGGTGGCGATGGCCAGCGAATATCGCGCGCTGGCAGGACTTCCCGGTGTCGAGAACGCCACCATCTGGGAACCCGAGCCCGAGGTGGTGTACGCATGGACGAGGTGAGCATGGACCCGATAGTTTTCGATCTGGCGACCACCCCACTGCGTGAGGTCAATGCGGCGCTGCACGCCAAGGACCTGGCCGGTGATTTCGTCATCGAACATCCCGCGGGTGCGCATAACGTCGCCGTTGGCCTCGACGCCCCCGTCACCGTGACCGTGGCAGGCCACGTCGGGTACTACGCCGCCGGGATGAACCAGCAGGCCGAGGTCACGATCGTCGGCAACGCAGGCACCGGGGTGGCCGAGAACATGATGAGCGGCACCGTGTGGGTCAAGGGCAACGCCTCGCAGTCCGCGGGCGCCACCGGTCAGGGTGGCCTACTGGTGATCGAGGGCAATGCCGCTGCGCGGTGCGGTATTTCGATGAAGGGCATCGATATCGTCGTCGGCGGCAACATCGGTCATATGAGCGCGTTCATGGCCCAGGCCGGTCGCCTGGTGGTCCGTGGTGATGCCGGTGAGGCGCTCGGTGACTCGATCTATGAGACGCATATCTATGTGCGCGGCACCGTCACCTCACTCGGCGCTGACTGTGTTGCCAAAGAAATGCTGCCGCATCACCATCAAGAGCTCGAATCCCTGCTCAAGGCAGCGGGTTTCGACGATGACGACACCGCCGCGTATACCCGCTACGGATCGGCCCGCACGCTTTACCACTTCCACGTCGACAATGCGAGTGCCTACTGATGACTGATTACGCTGCTCGCGGTTTACGCGAATCCGCCACCTTCGACCGCGCCACGATTGCCGCCATCCAGCGCGCCGCCGATACGGGTATCTACGATATTCGGGGCTGGGGCGCGAAGAGGCCGCTTCCCCATTTTGATGACCTGCTCTTCCTCGGCGCGTCGATGTCCCGCTATCCACTGGAGGGGTACCGCGAGAAATGCGGGACCGATGTCATCCTGGGTAATCGGGCCGCAAAATATCCACTGCACCTCGATATTCCGGTCACCATCGCCGGGATGTCATTCGGCGCGTTGTCCGGCCCGGCCAAGGAGGCGTTGGGCCGCGGCGCCAGCGAGGTCGGCACGTCGACCACCACCGGCGACGGCGGGATGACCGTCGAGGAGCGCGGTCAGAGCAAACACCTGGTCTACCAGTATCTTCCGTCGCGTTACGGGATGAACCCCGATGACCTGCGCAAGGCTGACGCCATCGAGGTCGTCTTGGGCCAGGGCGCCAAACCCGGCGGCGGCGGCATGCTGCTGGGACAGAAGATCTCCGAGCGGGTCGCCGGTATGCGCACCCTGCCCCAAGGCATCGACCAGCGTTCGGCGTGCCGCCACCCCGACTGGACCGGCCCGGATGACCTGACCATCAAGATCAACGAACTGCGCGAGATCACCGACTGGGAAAAACCGATCTACGTCAAAGTCGGTGCCACCCGCACCTATTACGACGTCAAGCTGGCCGTGGCCGCCGGTGCCGACGTCGTCGTGGTCGACGGTATGCAGGGCGGTACCGCGGCCACCCAGGACGTCTTCATCGAACACGTCGGCATCCCCACCCTGGCCGCCGTTCCGCAGGCCGTGCAGGCGCTGCAGGAACTCGGTGTGCACCGCAAATCTGTCCAGCTCATCGTCTCCGGCGGAATCCGGACCGGAGCCGATGTGGCCAAGGCGATGGCACTCGGCGCCGACGCAGTGGCAATCGGCACCGCCGCGCTGATCGCACTCGGGGATAACCACCCGCGCTACGCCGCCGAGTACGAAAAGATCGGCAGCGCAGCGGGTTTCTACGACGACTTCCAGGACGGTAATGATCCGGCCGGGATCACCACGCAGAACCCCGAGCTGGCCGCCCGGTTCGATCCGCTCGAAGGCGGTCGAAGGCTGGCCAACTACCTTCGGGTGCTGACCATGGAAGCCCAAACCATCGCCCGCGCCTGCGGTAAGGCACATCTGCTGCATCTGGAGCCAGAGGATCTCGTCGCCGTGACGATCGAGGCGGCCGCGATGGCCCGGGTGCCGCTGGCCGGGACGTCCTGGATTCCGGGTACATGAGTTCGGAGACCGCTGAGGTCGTGATCGTCGGCGGCGGACTCGAAGGGGCTGCGGCGGCCTGGGCGTTGACCCAGCGCGGCGTCACCGATGTACTTGTCCTGGAACGCAATACCGTCGGCTCGGGAATGACCGGTAAGTCCTCGGGTATCGTGCGGTGCCATTACGGGGTCAGCTCGCTGGCGGCGATGGCCACCGATGGGCTCGACGTCTTCGAGAATGCCGAAGACATCTTCGGCACCGATATCGGCTTCCGGCAGACCGGTTACGTCGTCGGCGTCGGCGAACCCAACGTCGAATCGATGCGCAAGAGCCTGGCCGCCCAGCGTGCGGTCGGAGTGCAGACCGAAGAGATCGACGCCGACGAGGTCGCCCGGCTGTGGCCGTTCGCCGATCTGTCACCGTTCGCGGCCTTCGGGTGGGAGGCGCGTGGCGGGTACGGCGACGCCTACCGGACCGCCCAGGCGTTCGCCGTCGCCGCCAGAGCTGCCGGTGCCCGGATCCGGCAGGGCACGCCGGTGGCGGGTTTGATGATCGACGGCGACCGCGTCACCGGCGTCCGACTGCTCGACGGCAGCGAGGTGTCGGCAGGCACCGTCATCGTCGCCACCGGCGTCTGGACCCGACCGTTCTTGGCGCAACACGATCTCGACGTCCCGATCCAGGTGCACCGCGAACAGATCGTGATGATCTCCCCCGGCATAGAGCTCGGACCCGTCCCCGTCTTCTCCGACCTGGTGTCACTGCAATACGTCCGTCCGGAAGTTGGTGGGGAGATCCTGTTCGGCAACAGCGATCTGGCCGAGATCGAGGTGGTCGATCCGGACAACTACCTCAACCGCGCAGGAGAAGCCTTCGTCGACATCACCGTGGACAAGGTCGGCACCCGGTTCCCCGGCTTCCCCCGCGCGGCGATCACCAGCAGCTACGCCGGCTGTTACGACATCACCCCGGACTGGAATCCGGTGATCTCCCGGACCGGCCTCGACGCCCTGATCGTCGCCGCCGGTTTCTCCGGACACGGTTTCAAGATCTCGCCCGCGGTCGGCCGCTTGATCGCCGACCTGGTGATCGATGGTCACAGCACCGACGCCCGCATCCCGGAATCGGACTTCCGGTCGTCCCGGTTCGCCGACGGCGATCTGCTGAAAACGCCGTACCCGTACGTCGGCGCCGGGGAGATGCGCTAGTGCTTAGGCTTGTGCCGTGACCGACCTGCTGCGCAACCAGTCCGGCACCGCCCGTGACCGCGACCCGCAGCAGGACGTCGGCGAGCTCGAATTCGAGGCGGCGATCGGGCGCAACGTGCGGTTACTGCGCCAACAGCAGGGACTCTCCGTCGCGGAGATGGCCACCCGGGTCGGCATCTCCAAGGCGATGATGTCGAAGATCGAGAACGCGCAGACCTCCTGCAGCCTGTCCACCCTTGCCCTGCTGGCCAAGGGTTTCGACGTGCCGGTCACCAGCCTGTTCCGCGGCGCGGAGGTGGAGCGGCCCGCCGCGTTCGTCACGGCCGGAACGGGTGCGCGCATCGTTCGCAACGGGACCCGCGAGGGCCACGAATACGAACTGCTGGGGTCGCTGCGCGGCGAACACAAGCGGCTGGAATGCCTGATGGTCACCCTGACGGCCAAGAGCAAGACGTACCCGATGTTCCAGCACCCGGGCACCGAGTTCATTTACATGATCGAGGGCGTGATGGATTACAGCCACAGCCGCTCGGTGTATCGGCTCAGTCCCGGCGATTCGCTACAGATGGACGGCGAAGGCGCCCACGGGCCGATCGATCTGGTGCAGTTGCCGATCCGGTTCCTGTCGGTGATCGCGTTCCCGGATTCGCACGTCTAGCGGTACAGCTTGGCGGCCACCGCCGCGATATCGACCACGGCTTGGCAGTTCTGACCGCCACTGTCCACGACGACCGCGGGGCGGACCACGACGTTGGCGACATCGACGAAGTCGCCACCGCCCAACCGACGCTGCATGGGCGGCCCGACGAAGGCCAGCGCCGAGCAGAAAGTCGTATCCAGGTAGACATCGGTGCCACCGGTGACCCGGTGTTCCTTCTGGGCGGTGGCGATATCGACGATCTTGGGCTCCAGGGCCACCCGCGTGGAGAGCACGTCGGTCATGCCGTCGCGCCAGATCCCGAATTCGCACTCATACGGTCGCGTCCGGCTGACATCCCAGTGGTCAATCTCGGCCCCGAGCGGAGCCAGCACCTCACATGGGTCCCGCTCAGCCAGCGGGGTGGGATAGACCGCGGCACCGTCGCGTGCCGGTAGCGGCGCGGTGTCAAGGCGTTCGGCGACGGCGTGGGCCACCTTCTTGACCAGCTCGCAGTCCGGCGTCCCGATCGAGCCGAACCGGACAAACGGCTGGTCTGGTTTGCGCAGCGGAGTCGCACCCGGCAGGCCCGAGAGGTCCAGCGGAAGCTGGTACTCGCACGAATCCTGTGCGGTCTCATAGACCGGCGACCCCGCCGCACGAAAAGCAGGCGCGCCCTTGGCGCGGCTCAACGTCAGTTGCACACTGACAAATCTGGTCGCCGCCACCCCGGGCGTCTTGACCTCGATGTCGCACTCGTCGAGCGCGTAAAGCGTTCCCATAGAGCTTATTTCGCCGATTCTCGCGAACGACTTCTGGTCAGCCAACCCGCAGATGTCGACCCGCCGCATCGCGCGCAGATAGGCCAGCACCGTCTTATCGTTGGCGCTGACCGTCTGCCCGTACACCGGTACATCGCCGGCGAAGAAGAAGCCCGCATCGGCGGCGCGCGGGCCGGCCCGGGCCGCCCCGTCGACATCGTGCCCACACCCGGTGACCACGATGGCTGCGGCGCCCAGACCAGCGACCAGCCGCTTCACCGGCTCAGTCTGGCATAGCCGGTGATCGACCGGGTTTTGGCGAAACCGCGGGGGCGAGTACAGTCCTTTGCGTGCAGCGGGTGCTCCTCCTCGGACGCCGCGGCGGGGTCTGAACCAGACCGGCTTCCCGTCGCGGGTGTTTGACGATCCGCCGGTCTGAGTGTCCCCCCTCGACCACCCGGAGCAACCATGACTAACTTCTCAGGTTCTGCCAACACCTCAGATTCCTCTGACGCCTTCTCGTCAGTCCGCGCCATCAAGACCCCGGCCGGCCAGCCCAATCCCGGCCAGCCTGCGTGGAACACCCAGCGTGCGTCGTCGATGCCGGTCAACCGGTACCGCCCATTCGCCGCCGAGGTGGAACCCGTTTCCGTCAGCGACCGGACCTGGCCGGACCGTGTCATCACTGCGGCACCGATGTGGTGTGCCGTCGACCTGCGCGACGGTAACCAGGCCCTGATCGACCCGATGAGCCCGGCCCGTAAGCGCCGCATGTTCGATCTGCTGGTCCGGATGGGCTACAAGGAGATCGAGGTCGGCTTCCCGTCGGCGTCACAGACCGACTTCGACTTCGTCCGCGAGATCATCGAGCAAGGTGCGATTCCCGACGACGTCACCATCCAGGTGCTGACCCAGTGCCGCCCCGAGCTGATCACCCGCACCTTCGAGGCGTGCGCAGGCGCACCCAAGGCGATCGTGCACTTCTACAATTCGACGTCCATCCTGCAGCGGCGGGTGGTGTTCCGGGCCGACCGGGCGGCGGTCCAGAAGATCGCCACCGACGGGGCCCAGCTGTGCGTCGAGGAAGCCGCCAAACACCCTGGTACACAATGGCGTTTCGAGTACTCACCGGAGTCCTACACCGGTACCGAGCTGGAATACGCCAAGCAGGTCTGCGATGCGGTCGCCGCGATCATCGACCCCACCCCCGAGGCGCCGCTGATCATCAACCTGCCTGCCACCGTCGAGATGGCGACACCGAATGTGTATGCCGATTCCATCGAGTGGATGAGTCGCAACCTGGCGCGGCGGGACTCGATCATCCTGTCGCTGCATCCCCACAATGACCGTGGAACTGCCGTCGCGGCAGCGGAATTGGGTTATCAGGCCGGGGCCGACCGGGTCGAGGGCTGCCTGTTCGGCAACGGTGAGCGCACCGGCAACGTGTGCCTGGTGACGCTGGGGCTGAACCTGTTCTCCCGTGGGGTCGACCCGCAGATCGATTTCTCCAATATCGACGAGATCCGCCGCACCGTGGAGTACTGCAATCAGCTGACCGTCCCCGAGCGGCACCCCTACGGCGGCGATCTGGTGTACACGGCCTTTTCGGGCAGCCATCAGGACGCCATCAACAAGGGCCTGGACGCGATGAAGGTGTCCGCCGACGAGTCCGATACCGATGTCGACGACCTGCTGTGGCAGGTGCCGTATCTGCCCATCGACCCCAAGGACGTCGGGCGCACGTATGAGGCCGTCATCCGGGTGAATTCGCAGTCCGGCAAGGGCGGCGTCGCCTACATCATGAAGGCCGATCACGGGCTGTCGCTGCCGCGTCGGCTGCAGATCGAGTTCAGCCAGGCCATCCAAAAGATCACCGACGGTGAGGGTGGCGAGGTGTCGCCCAAGGAGATGTGGGACGCGTTCGCCGAGGAATACCTGGCGCCGATCCGGCCGCTGGAGCGCATCCGTCAACGCGTCGATGCCGCCGAGGTCGACGGTGGAACGGACACCATCAGCGCCGTGGTCAAGGTCGACGGCGAGGAGCGGGAGATCACCGGCGAGGGCAATGGCCCGCTGGCGGCCTTCGTCGATGCGCTGTCGACGGTCGGCTTCGATGTCAACGTTCTCGATTACTCCGAACACGCGATGTCCGCCGGTGAGGAAGCGCAAGCCGCGGCCTACGTCGAGGCGTCCGTCGGCGGTAAGACCGTCTGGGGTGTCGGCATCGCTACATCGATCACCACGGCATCGCTGCGAGCAGTGGTGTCGGCGGCGAACCGGGCGTCGCGCTAGTCGCTGGCTAGTTCGATAACGCGGAGGTCTGACTAGACTTTGCGCCGGCGTCAGAATTGCTCTGCGCCTGCTCAACGGTTAAGGAGTAGCCGACATGTGGGATACCTTCTGGCATTTTTTGTGGTCGACGATCGTCATCTTCGCGTTCATCGCGTACCTGATGATCCTGTTCAACATCCTGACCGACCTGTTCTGGCGTGATCACAAGACGTCCGGTTTCATCAAGGCCATCTGGGTGATCTTCCTGATCCTGTTGCCCTACCTGACCGCGATCGTCTATCTGATCGCCCGCGGTAACGGCATGGCCGAGCGGGCCCGTGCGGCCGCGATGCATGCCAAGCAGGCCAGCGACGATTACATCAAGGCGGCCGCTGGTCGCTCCCCCGCTCAAGAGATCGCCGACGCGAAGGCATTACTCGAAGCAGGGACGATCACGCAGGGCGAGTTCGAGAGTTTGAAGACGAAGGCGCTCGCCTAGCTCCGATGAGAAGCGGCGCCGCCCGGCCTCGACAGACATCGTCAGGCCGGGCGAGTGCCGCAATGGATCACGACATCGCCGAATACCCGCAACCGGGTACGGCCGATTGCGCGGTGATCGAACCCGGCACCCTCGAACAGCCGAGGGACGGCGTCGCCGCTGGCATGGATATCGGCGACGATAAGCATCCCTCCCGGCTCGATCACCCGGAATGCCTCCGCCACGGCGGCGGCCTTCGCGCGGTCATCGAGGTGGTGCAGCATCATCGACGACAGCACTCGGTCGAACGCGCCATCGGGGTAGGGCAGTTCCTGCGCGTACCCCTGGTCGAAGGTGAGCCCGGTGCGGGCACGCGCTTTGCGTCGGGCGATTGCCAGGGCACGGGGGTCGGGGTCGATACCCGTTACCTGCGCCGCCGAGTGCACCTCACCGACCCGCAGCGCCACATTGCCGGTTCCGCAGCCGATCTCGAGGATGCGGCGGGCGCCAGTCATTTCCTGACAGGTCGCCAGCGCGTCGTATACCCGGCCCGACCCCAGCACCCGGGTCAAGAGGTCATATCCGGGCAGCAGGACATGCAGGCCGGCGGCAGGCAGGTAATCGTGCCCGTGGCCTGAATCGCGAGTCGCGGAAGATGGATCATTTTCGGTCATGGTTCCCATCGTGGCCTGGTTACTGTCAACGATGTTGGGCCATCTTCGCCGTTACTGGGATTATCTTTGGCAGATGGCCGAGATGGCTCGACTGGTTCACAATCGTGATGGCATCCCGGTCTATCGGTACCCCGTCGATCTGGACATGCCGCCAGTGTCGGTGCTGAGAATGCCCACAGGCACCCCCGACGGACGCGGTCGCCATATTCACGAATTCCCGGCCCTGTCTTACCAGCCCGAGACCGGTCTGGTCGCCATCGCGGCGGCCGGCAAGACCCTCGAACCCGATGCGCTCCACGAGTTCGGCGGGGGTATCGGTGTGTACTTCGACCCCGCGGCGCTCGGCGACGACGCACGGCTACCCGCGCCGGCATGGCGGACGCATCCGCTGCTGTTCCCGTTTCTCCATAACCGCTCAGGTGGCGTGCTGCGGTTGCAGGTGCCCCCTGAACGGCGATCCTTCTGGGATTCCACCATTTTGGCGATCGATGTCGAATTGACCGACCGTCTCGAGGGGCATCGGCAGGCCGCGCTTGCCCACGTGACGTTGTTGCTGATCGACCTGGCTCGCTTGGCTGTTGACGTGGTCGGTGATCTCCGGCGCAATGGCGAACCCCTGATGGCCGAGGTGTTCTCGGTCATCGAGCGCCGCATCGATGCACCGCTCTCGCTGCGCGACGTGGCAGATGAGGTGGGGATGACGCCCGGGCACCTGACCACCCTGGTGCGGCGCCGGACCGGGCGAACGGTTCAGGACTGGATCATCGAGGGTCGGATGTCGCGGGCCCGGGCACTACTCGAAGAGACCGATCTGGCGATCGCCGACGTGGCCCGACGCGTCGGGATGAATGACCCCGGATACTTCGCCCGGCAGTTCCGACGCACCTATGGTCGCTCACCGCGCGAATGGCGCAATCGATAACCCCTTCAACACGGCCTGGCAATCAAAGAATCAGAACCGTCCGATGACGAGTCGCGGCGAGGTACGAGCCGGGGGGAGGAATCGGACAATCAGAACCGTCCGATGACGAGTCGCGGCGAGGTACGAGCCGGGCGGAGGAATCGGACAATCAGAACAAAGCGAACTGGTCGCCGCTCACAGTGGCATCGGCGAATTCCTCGATACCGGTGCCACCGATGACGCGATTCACGTTGGCCATGAACTCGGCGTCGGGCACCACCGGCACCCCGAGCTCGCGGGCCAGATATCCCTTGCCCTGCTCAGGTGCAACGTCATTGCAAATCACCAGCGACGTCTCGGGATCGACACCGTCGCAGTAGGCCAGTCCGGCGTGCAGGATGCGCTCGACGAGTTCCTCATGGGTGCGGCCGCACTCCGAGGACAGTGCTACCCGCATGCCTTGGACCAGCGGCCGGCCCCGGACATACCGGCCGGGGTTCTGATACTGGCAGGGCATCCGCGACGCCAACATCTTCAGCGGGCGCAGCTCGTCATGGGTAACCCGACCGTTGGGCCACCGTCGACGGCTGACCGGCCGGACCGGGAGCCAAACGTCATGGTCGGCCGCCCGCTGCAGCGTGGGGGTGAGCACCCGCGCGAGCACCGACGCATCGTCGAACGCGTCGTGCGGCCGGGTCTGGGCAACACCCCAGTGTTTGGCGAGCGTTTCCAGCCGCAGGTTCTCCAGCCCGAGCGCGAGGCGGCGGCTGAGTTCGACAGTGCACATCACGGTGTCGGTGGGCAGCTCGAGGCCGGCCAGCTCTGCTTCGGCCGACAGGAACCCGTAGTCGAAGCCCACGTTGTGCGCGACCAGCGTCCGGCCCTTCAACAGGGCGATGACATCGGGGGCAATCTCGTCAAAGGTGGGCTGGTCTTCGAGCATCGCAGTGGTCAGGCCGTGCACATGTGTTGGTCCGGGATCGACGCCCGGGTTGAGCAGGCTGACGACGGACTGCTCGACACACCCATCGGCATCCAAAGCCAGGACCGCCAGGCTGATCACCCGCGCATTCCCGGGCTGGAAACCGGACGTCTCGAGATCGATCACCGCCCAGCCGTCACCCGGCTCTGCGGAAGGCCGGCCCCACAAGTGACTCACAAACTCAGAATGGCACGGGCCGCCGACAATCCAGCGCTGCACAAATGCGTGTCGGCGCCGTCGCACTAAACTGCCCGGGTGATCACCACCCGTGGACGTCTCGCGCTCGCCGCCGGCGCCAGCGCGCGGTGGGCGTCGCGGGTCAGCGGTCGCGGCGCGGGCGCCATGATCGGTGGCCTGGTGGCAATGACACTGGACAAATCGATCCTGCGCCAACTTGGCCGTGAACGCCGTTCCGTCGTCGTGACCGGCACAAACGGCAAGTCCACCACCACGCGGATGACCGCGGCAGCGCTGGCGACCATAGGGCCCGTCGCGACCAATGCCGAGGGCGCGAATATGGATGCCGGCTTGATCGCCGCCTTGGCCGCCGCACGCGATGCGTCATTGGCCGCTCTTGAGGTGGATGAGATGCATGTGCCGCATGTGGCGGATGCGGTGGATCCGGCGGTCATCGTGTTGCTCAACCTCTCTCGTGATCAGCTCGACCGCGTCGGTGAGATCAACCACATCGAACGGACGTTGCGAGCCGGTCTGGCCAAGCATCCGCGGGCGGTGGTGATCGCCAACTGTGACGACGTCCTGATGACATCGGCCGCATACGACAGCCCGAATGTGGTGTGGGTGGCGGCCAGCGGCGGCTGGGCGGCCGATTCGGTGAGCTGCCCACGTAGCGGCGAGATCATCGTGCGCGAGGCCGGCGATGGCGGGCAGCATTGGTACTCGACCGGCACCGACTTCAAGCGCCCCAACCCGCAGTGGTGGTTCGACGATGACACCCTCTACGGGCCCGACGGCCTGACCCTCCCCATGAGGCTCGCGCTGCCCGGCTCGATCAATCGGGGCAACGCGGCGCAAGCTGTCGCCGCCGCCGTCACGCTGGGCGCTTCCGCGGCCGAGGCCGTCGCCGCGGTGTCGTTGGTCGACGAGGTGGCCGGTCGCTACCGAACCGTCCAACTCGGCACGCATACCGTGCGGATGCTGCTGGCCAAGAACCCGGCCGGCTGGCAGGAAGCGCTGTCGATGGTCGACAAAGACGCCGCCGGTGTGGTCATCGCCGCCAACGGCCAGGTGCCCGACGGGGAAGACCTGTCCTGGCTCTGGGACGTCCACTTCGAGGAGTTCGAGGCGCACTCACAAAAGACACCAGTGGTGGCCGCCGGCGAGCGCGGCACCGACCTCGCGGTGCGGCTGGGCTACGCCGGCGTCGAGCACACCCTGATCCACGACACCGTGGCCGCTATCGCTTCCTGCCCGCCCGGGCACGTCGAAGTCGTCGCCAACTACACCGCCTTCCTCGCGCTGAACCGGGTGGTGGAACGCAGTGGCTGACTCAACGATCCGGATCGGACTGGTGCTGCCCGACGTGATGGGCACCTACGGTGACGGCGGCAACGCTGTAGTGCTGCGACAACGGTTGCGGCTGAGGGGTTTTGACGCCGAGATCGTGGACATCACCCTGGCCGACCCGGTCCCCGACTCGCTGGATCTCTACACCCTCGGTGGCGCAGAGGATTACGCACAGCGCCTCGCCACCAAACATCTGCTGCGCTATCCGGGACTGCAACAGGCGGCCTTGCGAGGGGCGCCGGTGCTGGCGATCTGTGCGGCCATCCAGGTGCTGGGCCACTGGTATGAAACTTCCGCCGGTGAACGAGTGGAAGGCGTCGGGATGCTCGACGTGACCACCTCGCCACAGGCGGCCCGGACCATCGGGGAGGTGGCGTCGAATCCGTTGGTAGATGGCCTGACCCAGCCCCTGACCGGTTTCGAAAACCACCGCGGCGGAACGGTTTTGGGCCCTGACGCCCGGCCGCTGGCGGCGGTCACGAAGGGCGCGGGCAACCGTCTGGGCGACGGGTATGACGGCGCCGTCCAGGGCAGTGTCGTCGCCACCTATCTGCACGGTCCGTGCCTAGCCCGCAATCCCGAACTGGCTGACCTGCTGCTGTCGAGGGTGGTCGGTGAGTTGCCGCCACTGCAGCTGTCCGAAGTCGAGTTGCTGCGCCGCGAACGCCTGGCGGCCCCCCGCCGGGTCTAGGCCGCCTCTCTATTTTCCCGCCCAAACCAACGTTTGGGTGCGAAACGTCGAGTGGATCGCACCATTTCGTCGATCTCGGCGCCGCCTCGCCGAACGAACGCCTCGTGTACCCGCTCCAATATCTCGGACTGACGATCCTCGGCGATCACGCGGATCACTTCCCAGTTTTGCTTCTCGACCTTCGGTAGCCGCCGCATGTCCTTCACATACTGCGGCCGATACGTCCGATGCTGATCGCCGTCGTACTCCACGGCGAGCTGTATCGCACGCCAACCCATGTCGAGGAACGCGAACGGTTCGTCAGCGCTGCCGTCGAACACCGGGATCTGGGTCTCGGGTATCGGAAATCCGTTGTCGATCAACAGAAGTCGCAGCCAGCTCTCCTTAAGCGACTCCGCACCGGCATCGACCAAGGGCATCAACTCGCGTAGCTGACGAACGCCGCGGACCGGGCCGTACCGATGTATCAGGGTCGCCACCTCCTCGAATTCGAACGGCGCAGCCCGCATCAAAGCGTCGAGACGGCCGATGGCTTCGTAGCGCTTGCGATAGCGCCCCATATCGAATGCGGTCCGGGCCGCGGTAGTCACGAGAAGATCGTCGATCATCATGACTTCGTCATCCGTCACGCGATCCATTCGGACAATCAATCCTGCCTGCCGCCGACGTTCCGGCTCGAGAATCTCGATCGGCTCCAGGCGATCAACCCAGTCCGCTCCGTGCAGTGCTGATGCGGCTACTCCCGCGATCACACCGAGCCGGTCCGACGTCAGCCATGCCCCGACCGTTCGGTCCTGCAGCGTCGGCGTCGCCCCCTTTGGGATGTACACACCCCGGTAGAGGGGGCGGTACCAGCGACGTAAGTCGTTCCGGCTCAGCCCGTCGCCGAGTGCCTCGCGTCCAAGAAATATTTCAGTCATGGCCGCATCGTGGCCGACGGGTCCGACAGCTCGCCGAGACCGACGAAATGGTGGGTTTTACTCGCACTTTCACGCCCGTTTGTTGGTTTGGGCGTAAACGGGGATCTAGACCATTTGGCGGCGGCCGGACAGGGCGCGGCCCAGGGTCAGCTCGTCGGCGAACTCCAGGTCACCGCCCATCGGTAGACCGGACGCGATCCTGGTGACGGTCAACCCGGGGATATCGCGCAGCATCCGCACCAGATACGTCGCGGTGGCCTCGCCTTCGGTATTGGGATCGGTCGCGATGATGACCTCGGCGATATCCACACCATCAACGCGTTCACCGATGCGGTTGAGCAGTTCGCGGATCCGCAGCTGCTCGGGCCCGACACCCGACAGCGGGTCCAGCGCGCCGCCGAGTACGTGATACCGCCCGCGGAATTCGCGGGTGCGCTCGACGGCCTGAACATCCTTGGGTTCCTCGACGACGCACACCTGCGTGCCATCGCGGCGGGGATCGTTGCAGATGCGGCAACGCTCATCGTCGGAGACGTTGCCGCAGACCGCACAAAACGTCACCCCGTCACGCACCCGGCTCAGCACCGCCGTCAGCCGGTCGATATCGGGCGGCTCCACCGACAACAGATGAAAGGCGATGCGCTGCGCGCTTTTAGGGCCGATGCCCGGCAATTTGCCCAGCTCGTCGATCAGATCCTGGACCGGGCCTTCAAACACTCAAAACCCCGGGATACCCAGTGCATCGCCCATCCCGCCGGCGAGCGGCCCGAGCCGCGTCTGCGCCAGGATGGTCACCTGCTTGGAGGCGTCCGCCAGCGCGCCGACGATGAGATCCTGCAGCGTCTCGGGATCGTCGGGGTCGATCACCTTCGGGTCGATCGCGACGGCCAGCACCTCGCCGCTGCCCTTCATAGTCACCTGCACCAGGCCGCCGCCGGCCTGTCCGTGCACCTCGGTGTTGGCGAGTTTCTCCTGAGCTTCCATCAACTGCTGCTGCATCTGCTGTGCCTGGGCCAGCAGCGCCGACATGTCGGGTTGACCCGGTTGCATGACAGTCCCCTTGCGTATTGGTCTCGACTTGGTTGCGCATCTGCGTTTTCACACGCTCAGGTCTTCAAGCCTAGACGCGGCCGGGCTACGGTGGCGCCGTGCACGTACCAGCCTGCCTTCGTGTCGGCGCGGCGTTCGCCGTCGGCATCGTCGTCGCCGCCTCGACAATCGTCGCCGGACCGGCCGCCAGCCCCATTGCCCACGCGGCCCCCGCCAATATCGCCGGCATGATCGTCTTCCTCGATCCCGGCCACAACGGATCCAACGACAGTTCGATCAGCCGCCAGGTCACCACCGGCCGCGGCGGCACCAAGGACTGCCAGGCCAGTGGCACCGCCACCGATAACGGTTTCCCCGAGCACACCTTCAATTGGCAGACGGTCCTGCGCATCAGGCAGGAGCTCAGCGCGCTCGGCGTGCGGACGGCGATGTCCAGGGGCGATGACACCGGTCTGGGACCGTGCGTCGACGAACGCGCCACGATGGCAAACGCGCTGCAACCCAACGCCATCGTGTCGATCCACGCCGACGGCGGCCCTGCCACCGGTCGTGGCTTCCATGTGAACTACTCGGACCCGCCGCTGAACAACGCCCAGGCAGGCCCGTCGGTCCGGTTCGCTCAGATTATGCGTGACCAGTTGGTGGCCTCCGGTATCCCGGCGGCGAACTACATCGGCTCGAACGGGCTCTACGGACGCTCCGACCTGACCGGTCTGAACCTGGCGCAGTTCCCGTCGATCCTGGTCGAGTTGGGCAATATGAAGAACCCGGCCGACTCCAGCCTGATGCAAAGCGCAGAGGGCCAGCAAAAATATGCCGACGCGGTGGTCAAGGGGATCGCCGGATTCCTGGCCACCCAGCCAGCCCGGACGGCCTAAGTTGCTTCGGCGGCCCGCTTAATCGCGGCCAAAGTCACCGGAATACCGCTGACGGCAGCCTCGCGGCGCGCCTGGATCTGCTCGTCCGCCACCTCGCCGAACCGCTCGCGGAAGCCGGCGAGACCCTTGGGGTGGAACACCCAGGATTCGGTGAGCCGGGTGCCTGCTGTGCCCGACTCAGTGGTGTCGGGCTCAAAGGTGTAGCCCCACCGCACCCAGCCGTTGTTGACCTCCCAGGCGAACTCCCGCCCAGGATCGGCCACCACCACCTGGGAGCGAGTCTCCCAGGTGCGCTCGGATGTCTCGTTGCGGCCGGTGAACCACGACCCGACCTGCCCAGCCGGACCGTCGTCCCACCAACACGCCTTGCAGATCGGACTCCACTCGCCCGTCCGGGTCACATCGGACACCATGGCGTAGAGCTCGTCCGGCGTTGCCGCAACAAGAATCGATTCTGACAGCGCGAAGTCGGTCACAACCGACGAGTGTGTCATTGAGATAGAGCTGGCTGCGAGAGTTACTCGCAATTCTTCGCACTCAGCTCTATCTCAATACCGAAAGCTAGCCTTCGACATCTTTCTTGAGGTTCTCCAGCACCTGGCCCTGGATCTTCTTCAGCCCGAGCGGGGCGAAGGTCTTCTCGAAGAAGCCCCCGATTCCACCTGCGCCGTTCCATGAGGTCTTGACGGTGACGCTGGAGCCGGGTCCGGCGGGCGCGACGGTCCAGTTGGTCACCATCGACGAATTCGCGTCCTTCTCGATGACGGTGTGGCCCGCAATGTCGACCGAAGCCTGCACGGTGCGGACCCGCGACTTGGTCGCCTGCAGTTTCCACGTTGCGACAGTCCCGGCACCCACCCCGCCCTGCAACACCTTGTATTCGCTGTACTGCGGCGACAGAATCTTCGGGCGCACCACGTTGTAATCGGCGACCGCGGCGAGCACCGCATCCGGCGTCGCGTTGATCAAAATGGTGCTGGACGCGCTGACCTGTCCCATCGGGGAAGACTCCTTGTGTTGCGATAGCCGCGGCACTCTGCCGCACTGTGATTCTCTAGCCGTGCAGTCGCATCGGCTGCTGCTGCGGACTAGCGTATCCCTGTGTCTGTTCCTGCATCTGAGGCACTGGCCGCTCACGCCGCTGGCGTCGAGCGACTGCTCGCTAGCTATCGCGCCATCCCGTCGAATGCCACCGTCCGACTGGCCAAGCCGACGTCCAATCTGTTCCGCGCCCGTGCCAAGGTCAATGCTCCGGGTCTGGACGTCTCCGGCCTGACCGGAGTGATTTCGGTCGATCCGGACGCACGCACCGCCGACGTTGCGGGCATGTGTACCTATGAGAATCTGGTGGCGGCGACACTGCCCTTTGGCCTGTCCCCGTTGGTAGTCCCGCAGCTGAAGACCATCACCCTCGGCGGCGCGGTGACCGGGCTCGGTATCGAGTCGGCGTCGTTCCGCAACGGTCTACCGCACGAATCGGTGCTGGAGATGGACATCTTGACCGGCACCGGCGAGGTCATCACGGCATCGGCGGACCAACACCCCGACCTGTTTCGCAGTTTTCCCAATTCCTATGGCACATTGGGCTATTCAGTTCGACTGCGGATCGAACTCGAGCCGGTGCGGCCCTTTGTCTCGCTCAAGCATCTACGGTTCAACGCACTTGATGACCTGATATCGGCGATGGATCGCATCATCGAGACCGGTGGCTACAACGGGGTCCGCGTCGATTACCTCGACGGTGTCGTGTTCAGTGCCGACGAGTCCTACCTGTGCCTTGGCATGCAGACCTCCACGCCAGGGCCGGTCAGCGATTACACCGGAAAGGACATCTACTACCGGTCGATCCAGCACCCCGGCGACGATGGGGCCGAAAAAGACGACCGCCTGACCATCCACGACTACCTGTGGCGCTGGGACACCGACTGGTTTTGGTGTTCACGGGCATTCGGCGCGCAGAACCCGGCGATCCGCAGACTGTGGCCGCGGCGACTGAGGCGCAGCAGCTTCTACTGGAAGCTGATCGGCTACGACCAGCGCTTCAACATCGCCGACCGGATCGAGAAACGCAACGGCCGACCGCCGCGGGAGCGGGTCGTGCAGGATGTCGAACTGCCGATCGAACGCACTGCGGAATTCCTGCAGTGGTTCCTCGACGAAGTACCGATCGAGCCGCTCTGGCTGTGCCCCCTGCGGCTGCGGGACCACGGTCACGCAGGCACCTGGCCGCTGTATCCCATCCGCGCGGACCACACCTACGTCAATGTCGGCTTTTGGTCGTCGGTACCGATGGGGCCTGACGAGGGCTACACCAACCGGCTCATCGAGCACAAAGTCAGCGAACTCGACGGACATAAATCGCTGTACTCCGACGCTTACTACTCACACGAGGAATTCGACGAACTCTATGGCGGCGAGGCCTACACGACGGTGAAAAAGGCCTACGATCCCGACTCACGGCTGCTCGATCTCTATGCGAAGGCGGTTCAACGACGATGACGACATTCAAAGACCAGGTGCCCAATGAGGCAGGCAAGCTCTCGCTGGCAGAAATCCTGCAGATTTTCGCCGAGGGCAGCCGGTTGCCGCTGAAGTTCACCGCGTACGACGGGAGCAGCGCGGGACCCGACGACGCGTCGCTGGGGCTGGATCTGGTCACCCCACAGGGCACGACATACCTGGCGACGGCCCCCGGTGACCTCGGCATGGCCCGCGCCTACGTCTCGGGCGGCATGGAGATGCGCGGCGTGCATCCTGGCGACCCCTATGACCTACTTGCCGCGCTGTCGGACAAGCTGCAATTCAGGCGGCCGCCAGCCCGGGTGCTCGCCAACATCATCCGGTCGATCGGTGTCGAGCATCTGCTGCCGATCGCCCCGCCTCCGCAGGAGGTGTTGCCGCGCTGGCGCCGGATGGCAGAAGGACTGCGCCACAGCAAGACTCGTGACGCTGAGGCAATTCACCACCACTACGACGTGTCCAACACCTTCTACGAGTGGGTGCTCGGCCCGTCGATGACCTACACCTGCGCGGTCTACCCGACGGCGGATGCATCGCTCGAGGAGGCGCAGGAGAACAAGTACCGGCTGGTGTTCGAGAAGCTGCGCCTGCAACCCGGCGACCGGCTCCTCGACGTCGGCTGCGGCTGGGGCGGCATGGTGCGCTACGCCGCCAAGCACGGCGTGAAGGTGATCGGTGTGACGCTGTCGGCCGAACAGGCCGCCTGGGGCCAGAAAGCTATCGACGAGCAGTGCCTGGGAGAGTTCGCCGAGATCCGGCACAGCGATTACCGCGATGTCAGGGAGACCCAGTTCGACGCCATCTCGTCAATTGGGCTGACCGAGCACATCGGGGTGGCCAACTACCCGGCGTACTTCCGGTTCCTTCAGTCGAAACTGCGGGTCGGCGGCCTGCTGCTCAACCACTGCATCACCAGACCGGACAACCGGGCCACGGCCAGTGCGGGCGGATTCATCGACCGGTACGTCTTCCCCGACGGCGAACTCACCGGGTCAGGACGCATCATCACCGAGGCCCAGGACGTCGGGTTCGAAGTCATCCACGAGGAGAACCTTCGGCACCACTACGCCATGACGCTGCGCGATTGGAACCGCAATCTCGTCGAACACTGGGACGAAGCGGTCGCCGAGGTGGGCCTGCCCACCGCCAAGGTGTGGGGGGTGTACATGGCCGGCTCACGAGTCGGCTTCGAGACCAACGTCGTCCAGTTGCACCAGGTGTTGGCGGTCAAACTGGACGCCCACGGCGGCGACGGCGGACTGCCGTTACGCCCCTGGTGGTCGGCCTGACGGGGGGCTACCCGTCGATTTTGCGCGCGCCCAGTTCTGCCTGAAGTAGTTCCAGCGCCACTTCCTCAGGATCGCGGCGGGGCCCGACCTCGCCTGCTTCAGCAGCCTCGGCCAGCATCCGTTCTTCTTCGGCGCGCACGACGGCTCCCGCGTCGACCACGGGCGCGGCGGTCGGCGTCGTGGCGGTCACCGGGGCAGCGGCTGCACCGGTACCCAGCTCGCAGCGCACCCGCCAGGCCACCCCGAGCGCATCCTTGAGTGCCTCCCGGATGACGTCGGCGTTGCGCTGTTCGGATAACCGTCTGGCCAGCGGCGCGGACTCGTGGGCCAACACCAGGGTGTCACCGTCGATCGCGAGCACCGTCGCGCCAGACAGCATCACCTCGGTGGTGCGACTGCGTTGGCGCACCTTCTCGCGCACCGTGGTCCACATACTGCGCACGGCGGCCGCGTCGGGCTCCCCGGCCACCGGCGGCGGTGGCGGCACCGGCGGGGCCGGCGGCTCCGGTTCCGGTGCGGGCGGTGGTTCGACGTTGGGTCGCGGTGTCACGGGTCGCGGTGTCACCGGGGCAGGATCGGACTCCGGGGGCGGTGCTGGTTCGAAGTCAGGTTCTTCTGGAACTGGCTCTGGTTCTGGTTCTGGTTCAACAACTTTGGGAACCACCGCGGCCGCAGGGGTCGGGGCCGCAGGCGTCGGGACCGCGGGGGTCGGAGCCGTCGCCTCGGCGACCGTCTTGCGGACGAACTTGGGCCGGGCGACCGGCGGCGGCGCCGCGGCCACCGTCTGGTCGGCGGGAATGGAGATGTCCAACCGGGTTTCGATGCGCTCGACCCGCTGCAGCAGCGCAGCCTCGGTATCGCTGGCCGAGGGCAACAGGAGTCGGGCGCACACCACTTCGAGTAGCAGCCGTGGCGCGGTGGCGCCCCGCATCTCGCCCAGCCCGGCATGCACTACCTCGGCATATCGGGTCAGGGTCGCGGTCCCGATCCGTTCTGACTGTCCACGCATCTTCTCCAGCACGTCCTCGGGGGCATCCACCACCCCGCGGGCCGCCGCATCCGGAACCGCTTGCAGCACAATGAGATCGCGGAAACGCTCCAACAGGTCGATAGCGAAGCGGCGCGGATCGTGACCGGCATCGATCACCGACTCGACGGCGCCGAACAACGCAGCGGCATCCCCGGCGGCCAATGCCTCGACGGCATCGTCGATGAGCGCAATATCGGTGGCACCGAGCAGCGATAACGCCCGCTGATAGATCACCCGATTACCGTCGGCACCGGCAAGCAGCTGGTCGAGGACCGAGAGGGTGTCACGCGGTGAGCCACCGCCGGCGCGAATCACCAGCGGGTACACCGCGTCGTCGACGTCGACATTCTCTGCGACGCAGATCTTCTCGATCAGTGTGCGCATGGTGCGCGGCGCCAGCAGCCGGAACGGATAGTGGTGTGTGCGCGACCGGATGGTGGGCAGCACCTTCTCGGGTTCGGTGGTGGCGAAGACGAAGATCAGGTGCTCCGGCGGCTCTTCGACAATCTTGAGAAGGGCGTTGAAACCGGCGGTGGTGACCATATGCGCTTCGTCGATGATGAAGATGCGGTATCGCGACTGCGCAGGCGCATAGAAGGCCCTGTCGCGCAGTTCCCTGGTGTCATCGACGCCGCCGTGGCTGGCCGCGTCGAGTTCGGTGACATCGACGCTGCCTCCCCCGTTGGGTGCCAGCGCCACGCACGAGTCGCAGACACCGCAGGGGGTAGCAGTAGGCCCCTTCTCACAGTTCAGCGAGCGGGCCAGGATGCGCGCAGATGAGGTTTTGCCGCAGCCGCGCGGACCGGAGAACAGATAGGCATGGTTGATCCGCCCCGCCTCCAGCGCAATCGACAGTGGTGCGGTGACATGCTCCTGCCCCACCACCTCGGCGAAGGTTGCCGGTCGATACTTGCGGTAGAGAGCCACGGGAGAAGGCTACCTACCCCGGCCGACTAGTTCCGCCCGGCCGGGACCGGCTGCCGTCGCCGTGACCGCGACACCATCACCCACGACGTCACAACGGTCACGAGCGCCAGCAGGAGCACCAGGTTGGCCGAGCTCGCGGGGTACACCACGCCGGTCAGATAGTGTTCGATGAAACCGTCGGCGGGCATGGGACCCAAACCCGCCCTGGGGCGGGCCCATCGTTCCAACGCGGTCAACGGGCAGACGAAATCGATCAGCTCGATCGCGATCCCCCAGATCACCACAGGAACGTGCACCCAAATGGTCTTCGGCCACCGCAGGGCCAGGAATCCACCTGTCACCATGTAGGCGATGAAGGCGAAATGGACCGCCACTGTCAGGACGACGAGGACGGCGTAAGCAATCGTCATGGTCTGCATCTCCGCGGAGCTACCGATTTACCGCACGCAGAATAGCCAGACCGCCTTGGCGATTATTCCGAGAGCATGGACTCTGTGGCGGCCAGCAGCGCGCACGTGGCAAGGCCGTCGATCGCCGCCTGCAGCTCCGGTAGCGACGGGAATGAGGGCGCGATCCGAATATTCTTGTCCTCCGGATCTTTCCGGTTAGGAAACGCTGCGCCCGCTTCCGTGACGGCGATACCGGCGTTCTTGGCCAGGGCGATGGTCCGTCGCGCCGTGCGCGGCAGTACATCGAGGCTGACGAAGTAGCCACCCTTGGGATCGGTCCACGACGCGATCTTCGACTCACCGAGTCGGTCTTCGAGGATCTCCGCAACCAAGGCGAACTTCGGGGCCAGCAGCTCTTGGTGACGCTGCATCTGCAGCCGCACCCCGTCGGCGTCACCGAAGAACTGCAGGTGGCGCAACTGGTTGAGTTTGTCCGGGCCGATCGACTTCTTCCCGGCGTACTGCAGATACCAGGCGATGTTGCCCAGCGATCCACCGAAGAAGCTGACCCCGGCGCCGGCGAAGGTGATCTTCGACGTCGACGAGAATACGTAAGGCCGGTTGGGGTTCCCGGCCTTCGCGGCCAGCCCCAGTACATCGATCTGGCGCAGGAAATCGTGGGTCAGCGTGTGCACGGGATAGGCGTTATCCCAGAAAATTCGGAAATCCTTTGCCGCCGTGTGCATCTGAACCAGACGGCGGGTTTTCTCCCAGGAATAGACCGCACCGGTG
The DNA here is from genome assembly GCF_965229105.1 of Mycobacterium sp. GTDB lineage: Bacteria > Actinomycetota > Actinomycetes > Mycobacteriales > Mycobacteriaceae > Mycobacterium. Next base: position 1,006,815 of record NZ_OZ245858.1, on the reverse strand, counting down.
GGATTGGAGAACACCGGCACAGCCCACATGCCTTTGATGGTGGGGTCGACGGCAACCAGCTCTTCGATCATGTCGAGATCGGGGCCGTCTTCGAGCATCGGCACCGCAATCATCTCGAAACCCATGGTCTCGGTGATGGCGAAATGCCTGTCGTAACCCGGTGACGGGCACAGGAATTTGAGTGCGCTTCCATCGCGGACCTCATCCAGCCACGGCCTGGGCGAGTCGACCCCGCCGTGCAGAAGGGAGAACACCACGATGTCGTGCATCATTTCGAGGCTGGCGTTGTTGCCCGCGATCAAGTTCGGCACCGGAATGCCCAGCAGCTCACCGAATATCGCCCGCAACTCGGGTAACCCGTGCTGCCCGCCGTAGTTGCGGGTATCGGTGCCTTCCCCGTCGCGATATGCCCCTTCTGCTAACCCGGGCAATCCGAGCAGCGCGTTCGACAGGTCGAGCTGCGCCGGTGACGGTTTACCGCGAGTCAGGTCCAGCGTGAGCTTCTTGGCCTGCAGCTCGACATAGTTGCGCTGCTGCTGTTCGTGTTCGGCCTGAAGTTCCGCGAGGCCAAGGGAGAGGAACGACACCGTGGGCCTTTCACCGTCAAGACGGGGGATCCGGAACCAAAATCCAGGGGACCCCGCGCACCCGCCAGAGCCCATTGACCCTTGCTGCCTTCCGGCCCTGGGGGAGTTCACAGGATAGACGCCGCGCGGGGTCCACAGCGAGTCTAATACGGCTCCGATGCCTCTCAAGACGCGGATGCACCGCAGCCGTGACGGTGCACTCAGCAGCCTCGGCTACCATTGCCGACGGAGGATTCGCCTAGTGGCCTATGGCGCTCGCCTGGAACGCGGGTTGGGTTAACGCCCTCAGGGGTTCAAATCCCCTATCCTCCGCGCACAGTTCCCGGGGTGTCGACCGTGTGTCTGGCTGAGGCCAGCGGATGCGGTTGACACCCCGGGCACACACAAACCCAAGGAGGGGTATGCGGCGCGGTCTCGCGATGTCGTGGCATGGCTTGTCCTTCCTCGTCGCTGCCGTTCTGTTCTTCTTGTTCGTCCTCCCGCGCTGGTGGGAGCTGACTGGTGATGTTTCCCACGGACTTGGCACGACGATGCGGATCGTCACCGGCGCACTGATCGGGCTGACCGCCCTTCCGGTGGTCTTCACCCTGATCAAGACCCGCAGGCCGGAGTTCGGGACGCCGCAGCTGGCGCTGTCGCTGCGGTTGTGGTCGATCGTGGCTCACGTGTTGGCTGCCGTGCTGATCGTGGGGACCGCCATCGCCGAGATCTGGCTCAACCTCGATAACGTCGGCCGCTGGATCTTCGGGGTCTACGGCGGCGCCGCCGCCATCGCCGTCCTCGGTGCGTTGGCGTTCTACCTGGCATTCGTCGCCGAATTGCCGCCACCGCCGCCGAAGCCGCTCAAACCGAAGAAGGCGAAGGCGTCCCCCGAAACGGCGTCAACAAATGTTGACGCCTCCGACGCAGACGACACCACCGACGACGCCCAGCCCGCCGCCGAGACAGAGACCGACCTCGAGACCGAGGAAGCCCCCGGAGTCGAGGCCGAAGAAGTCGAGGCTGACGAGAAGACACCGGCCGGGCTGCGCAACCGCCGCCCGCTGGGCAAGACCCGTGGCGTCAACGCCAAACCGCGTCGTGGTGTCGGCGGCTCAGGATCTGTGGCCGTTTCCGACGACTGAAAATCGCCAATCATTTAGCCTCGCTAATCCGTCGGGCGACCTTATGCTGTGCGAGTGCTCAACAACACGCGCAATAACGCTCCCTACCGGGTCGTTCAGTGGACCACCGGCAACGTCGGCAAAAGCTCCGTCGCGGCCATCGCCATCAACCCCAGCCTCGAACTCGTCGGCTGCTACGCCTGGTCGAAGGACAAAACGGGCAAGGACGTCGGTGAACTGGTCGGTATCGGACCGCTCGGCGTCAGCGCCACCAACGATATCGACGCGCTACTTGCGCTGAAACCCGATGTCGTCGTCTACAACCCGATGTGGATCGACGTCGACGAGCTGGTCCAGATCCTGTCCGCGGGCGTCAACGTCGTCGCGACCGCGTCGTTCATCACCGGACACAACCAGGGCGAGGGCCGCGACAGGATCGCGCAGGCCTGCGAGCGTGGCGGAGCCACGATGTTCGGCTCCGGCATCAGCCCCGGCTACGTCAACCAACTGGCCATCGTGGCGGCCGGGATCTGCGACCGCGTCGACAAGATCACTGTCAACGAGGCCGCCGACACCACCTTCTACGACTCCCCCGACACCGAGAAACCGGTCGGCTTCGGCCAACCCATCGACCACCCGGATCTGCAGGCGATGACCGCCCACGGCACCGGGGTGTTCGGCGAGGCGGTCCGGATGATCGGTGACGCGCTCGGTATCGAATTCGACGAGGTGCGCTGCGATGCCGAGTACGCCCAGACGACAGCCGATCTCGACCTGGGCTCATGGACCATTCCCGCGGGCGGGGTCGCCGGGGTGCACGCCGTGTGGAAAGGCATCGTGGGCGGCGTCACCCGGGTCGAACTCTCCCTGCTGTGGAAGAAGGGCCAGACGCTGGACCCGGACTGGCCTATCGAGCAGGACGGCTGGGTGATCGAGGTCGCGGGCCGCCCGACGGTGACGATGAAGGTCGGTTTCCTGCCGCCGCCGGATTTCGAGGCCACCACGCTGGAAGAGTTCATGGTGCTGGGGCACATCATGACCGCGACACCCCCGCTGAACGCGATCCCTGCCGTCGTCGCCGCGGCGCCGGGCATCGTCACCTACAACGATCTACCGCTGATCCTGCCCCGCGGCGTGGTGCCCACAAGTTAGCCAGCTGATTCATTTCACCGGGGTCAGGTTATATAGGAGGGGGTAACGATCCACCCCGGATCGCCGAGAGGCAGGGCATGACCGCGCGAACACGTCTGCTTCGTTGGGCAGTGCCCGCAATGGCGCTGACCGTCCTGGCCTTGGGTGCCCCAGCTGGAACGCACCGCGATATTGCACTCACTGCGGGCGGAATCGATCTGGCACCGGCGGCCCCGGTCGATCCGGCCGCCCTGATCGCCATGGTGGAGCCCGGTCTGGTCCAGATCACCACGACCGTCGACTACCAGGGTGTGATCGGCAACGGCACCGGCATCATCCTGAGCCCGGATGGCCAGATTCTGACCAACCACCACGTCATCCAGGGCGCGAACACCATCCAGGTGCTCAGCATCGCGACGGGACAAACGTTCGACGCCGACGTGGTCGGCTACGACCGCGACGACGACATCGCGTTGCTACAACTGCGGGGCGCCTCGGGACTGCCGACCGCTCCGCTGGGTGATTCGGCCACCGTCGCGATCGGGGATCCGGTCATCACGATCGGCAACGCCAACGGGACAGGGGCCCCGCTGACCCATGAGCAGGGTGCGGTCACCCAACTCGGGCGCAGCATCGATGCCCACGACGAACTGACCGGCAGCTCACATCAGCTCGGTGACCTGATCGAGTCCTCGACCAACCTGCGCTCCGGCGATTCGGGCGGGGCGCTGGTCAACAGCGCGGGCCAGGTCGTCGGGCTCAATGCCGCTGCCACCTTGAACTTCAAGATGGGCAGGAGCACCCCTGGCGGCGAAGGCTTCGCGATCCCCATCAACAAGGCGCTCGGCATCGTCAACCAGATCCGCTCGGGAACACCGTCGCCGGCAGTGCATATCGGCCCGTCGGCCATCCTCGGCGTCGGGATCAGCGCCGGGCCGGGCGATAACGGTGGCGGCCTTCCCGTGCGGACCATCCTGCGCGGCGGGCCCGCTGATCAGGCCGGACTGCGCCCTGGTGACGTACTCACGACCATCGACGGCACTCCCATCGGCTCGGCCAACGCCCTGACCGATGTGCTCGACCAGCGCTACCCGGGCAATGTCGTGGATATGACATGGCGGGACGCCTCGGGCCAAGATCGCCAGGCCAAGGTGACGCTGGGCAGCGGTCCGGTCAGCTGATAGGTAGCACGATCGTCAGGTCGTTACCGCGACGCTCCACCTGAAAGCCGGCGCGACGGGCGATGGTGGCGACCGCGGCCGCATCCGTTGGCTCGGCTTTGGTGCCCGCCAGTACGCGGGCCAACCGGCCCTTGTGCGCTTTATTGAAATGGCTGACGACGCTTCGGGTCCCACCGGCGTGTTCGTTGACGACGTCGACCCGCACCGCGCCCGGCAGCCTGCCCAGCGACACATACGACCCCGACCGCAGATCGACGATCAGCTCGGCGGCGGCGAGCCGTTCCAGTTCTGGTTCCAGCACGCTCTGCCAGCGGGCCGCCAGCGTGCCACCGGCAGGTAAGGCCGATGTCGCGGACAACCGGTAGCCGGGCACCGAATCATCGGCCCGCAGCAGACCGAACAATGCCGAGGAGATGACCAGCCGACTGCGCGCCCGCTCGGCCGCGGCGCCTTTGAGCGATTCGACGTCCAGCGCGTCGTACAACACCCCGGTGTAGCGGCTGATCGCGGGCAGCGTCGGCGAATGGAGCAGCGCCGCGTTCCGTTCGATCTCGCCGTCCAGGGTGGCCGCGATCTTCAGGGCGCGGCGGCTGGCCGGCACGTCGGCCGCCAGCGTGACGACCTCGTCGACCAGAGCTGCGCGAAGCGGCATCAGCGAGGGGAAGCTCAACGACTCCAGCTGCAGCGGGGGCCGATGGCCACCCACGCGTTTGGTCTCCGACGGCGGCAGCAGCACAAGCACAGCGGGAGGCTATCGGATGCCCGCCCGACGTACAGCTTCGCCGCCTGAAATCGATTTCGGGCTACTCGTCTTTATCCCAGTTGGCTGCCACCTTTTTGCTCGGCTGCACGCGCGGCGGCTCCCCCGGCATCTTCGGATACGACGGCGGGTACGGCATGTCCCCGAGTCCGCGGTCCTCGTCGGCAGCGACCATGTCCAGCAGCGGCTGGATCGACTGGGCGTTGGAATCGATATCAGCCCACGGATCATCGCGAGAGGCAACGATTTTCGGCACGGTCGCCATCGTGTAGTCGTCAGGGTCCGCGTCGGCTAAATCGTCCCAGGACAGCGGCGTCGACACGGTGGCAATTGCAGTGCGCCGCACCGAGTACGGCGAGGCCATCGTCCGGTCGCGGGCGTTCTGGTTGAAGTCGACGAAGATGCGCTCGCCCCGCTCTTCCTTCCACCACGACGATGTCACCAGATCCGGTGCACGACGCTCTAATTCGCGAGCCAGGGCGATACCTGCCCGGCGCACCGCGATGAAATCCCAGTCGGTGGCGATCCGCAGGAAGACGTGGACACCCCGGCCGCCGGATGTCTTGGCGTACCCAACCAGACCGAGTTCGTCGAGGAGTGGCTTCAGCACGCCAACAGCTACGTCGGCGGCATTCCTGAAATCAGTACCCGGCTGCGGATCCAGATCGATGCGCAACTCATCGGGATGTTCGGTGTCGGGGCAGCGCACCTGCCAGGGATGCAGCGTGACCGTACCCATCTGGGCAGCCCACACGATCGCCGACGGATGCGTCACCTTCAGCGCATCGGCGGTACGGCCGGACGGGAAGGTGATCTCACACGTCTGCAGATAGTCGGGATGCTTTTGCGGCACCCGCTTCTGGTAAATCTCCTCGCCGTCGATACCGTCGGGAAAACGCTGCAGGTGCGTGGGGCGATCGCGCAACGGCGCCAGCATCGGGCCGCAGGCCACCGTGCGGTAGTACTCGACAAGAGTGCGCTTGGTACCGCCGGCCCCCAGCTTGGGGAAGTAGATCTTGTCGGGGTTCGACAACCGCACCTTGACGCCGTCGACGTCGAGTTCTTCTGCAGCAGTGGCCATTATGACTCCAATACGTCGGACAGGTCGTAGGTCAGCGGTACGTCCAACTGAGCAAAGGTGCAGCTCGACGGATCGCGATCCGGTCGCCAGCGAAGAAATTTCACCGCATGCCGAAACCGCACCCCATATGCACTGTTGCCCTCCATCTGGTCATAGGCCACCTCGCATACCCGGTCGGGCCGGATCGGAATCCAGCGTTTATCGGCCGCCGAGTTCCATCTGCTCGGCTCTCCGTCGCGGACCAGGTCTTCGCCCTCGCGCAACGGTTCGAGTTCGGCAAGCAGCTCGGCACGCGCCTTGACAGTGAATGATGCTGCGCCACCCACCATCTGAAGCTCGCCGTCATCACGGTAGAGGCCAAGCAGAATGGAGCCGATACCCTCACCGCTCTTGTGGATGCGGTATCCGATGGCGACGCAATCCGCATCGCGGGCGTGTTTGATCTTGACCATCTCACGCTTGCCCGGCAGGTAGTGACCGTCGAGCCGTTTGGCGATCACCCCGTCCAGCCCGGCACCTTCGAATTCCTGCAGCCACGTCGTCCCCAGCTCAGGATCCTCGGTGGTGCGGGTGACATGACACCAGCTCTTCTCGGTCAGAAGTTCCCGCAGCGCATCACGTCGGACCCGAAACGGTTGATCCAGTAACGATCGATCACCAGTGGCCAGGGCATCGAAGCCGATGAAATGCGCCGGCGTCTGCTCGGCGAGCATGCTCACGCGACTCTGGGCCGGGTGGATGCGTTGGCTCAGCGACTCCCAGTCGAGCCTGACCCGTCCGTCGATCTCACGGGGGACGACGACCTCACCGTCGAGCACACAGCGTGGCGCGAGCTCGTCGCGCAGCGCGACCAGCAGTTCGGGGAAGTACCGGCCCAATTCCTTACCGCTGCGCGACTGCAGCATCACATCATCGCCGTCACGGAAGGCCAGTGCCCGAAAGCCATCCCATTTGGGCTCGTAGGACCACACCCCGGGGTCGACCGGCACCTGGGCGGCCGCCTTGGCCAGCATCGGCTCGATCGGCGGCATTACCGGCAGGGGCACGTTGTCCATAGTTACCTAGACAGCCGACACCGGGCAATCTCATCGGATGAGATTGCTGACGGCGTCAATGGGGCAATCCCGCGATCAAGTGCATACAAAGCGCCGGGGGCTCAGAGTTCGCTACATCGACATTATTGCGCTAACTACGAGGTAGACTCCGATGCATCGTGAATTGTCATGTTGCTGTCGGAGGACAGATGCGGAGAATAAGGTCCCGCACTTTCTTGTTTCGAGCTGCTGCGGTCGTGGTAGCTGCGACCGTGCTGGCGGGGTGTGCCGACAAGCCGAGCGTGGCCAGCTCGCCGGTCAACGACGCCGCGGTGCAGATCGTTGCCTTCAATGCCTCAGAGCCCGGTTGGAATGCCACCGTGCATGCCTTCTACGCCACGTCGGAGGGCGCCGGAATCGCGCTCGCACCAAACTTCGCTTCCTCCGGCGACCAGGTCAGCGCTGTGCTGGCCGGCAAGCCGGCTGATGTTGTGCATCTGAGCACTGAGTCCGATATGACCGCGCTGGTGCGGGCGAATCTGATCTCCCCCGACTGGAACAGCGGGCCTACGGGCGGAGTCCCGTTCGGTTCGATCGCCACCATCGTGGTCCGCAAGGGCAATCCCCGCGGCATAGCCACGTGGGCCGATCTGCTGCAGCCTGGCCTTGAGGTGCTCACCCCGAGCCCGGTGAAAGTCGGCTCCGGGCGATGGGCGCTGCTCGCGGCCTATGCGGCAACCAGCGCTGGAAACCAGAACCCGGAAGCCGGCAAAGACTACCTTCGCCGCCTCATTCTCGAGCACGTCATGTTGGGTCCTACCACCGTCAAGGCCGCCGTCGACGAGTTCGAGCACGGCCGCGGTGACGTGCTCCTGGCCTCCGAGAGCATCGCCCTGGACATGCAGCGCCAGGGCCTGCCAGTCGAGCGCATAGTGCCGCCGCAGACGCTGCAGATGGATTCCCCCGTCGCAGTCGTCAAGACCAGTCGCCATTACGAAGACGCGACGCGCATCGTCAACTATTTGTTCAGCGACGCCGGCCAACGCATCTGGGCAGAGCAGGGTTATCGGCCCACAAATCCCCAGATCGCCGCTGAGTTCGCCGACCAATTCCCCGCCCCCGAAACGATCTGGACGGTCGCCGATCTGGGCGGCTGGGATCAGGTCGGGCCACGGTTCTTCGACGCCCAAAACGGCTTCATCACCGGCTTGTTCAACCAAGCCACCCAGTAGGCGCAATCCCAGGAGGCCAGAATGGTCCGATGGAGCTGCCCATCATGCCCCCGGTATCGCCGATGCTGTCCAAGTCGGTCGACACCATTCCCGCCGATGCCTCCTATGAACCGAAGTGGGATGGCTTCCGGTCGATCTGCTTCCGCGACGGTGACGAGGTGGAGTTGGGCAGCCGCAACGAGCGCCCCATGACGCGTTACTTCCCTGAACTGGTTGCCGCCATCAAAGCCGAGTTGCCGACGCGCTGTGTCATCGACGGCGAGATCGTCGTCGCCACTGCCAGCGGACTGGATTTCGAAGCGCTGCAACAGCGCATCCACCCGGCCGATTCGCGGGTGCGGATGCTCGCCGAGAAGACCCCGGCCTCCTTCATCGCCTTCGATCTACTTGCCCTCGGCGAGGACGACTACACCACGAGACCATTCGCCGAGCGACGTGCCGCACTCGTGTCGGCGCTGCGCGGTGCCGGACAGTCGGTACACCTCACCCCGGCCACCACCGATATCGACACGGCGCGACGATGGTTCTCCGAGTTCGAGGGGGCTGGTCTCGACGGTGTCGTCGCCAAGCCGCTGACCGGCACCTATCAGCCGGACAAGAGGGTCATGTTCAAGATCAAGCATCAGCGGACAGCGGACTGTGTGGTGGCCGGCTACCGACTCCACAAATCCGGTCCCGACGCGATCGGCTCGCTCCTGCTCGGGCTCTACCGCGACGATGGCGTGCTGGCATCGGTCGGGGTCATCGGTGCGTTCCCGATGGCCAAGCGGCGCAACCTTTTTACCGAACTTCAACCGCTGGTCACCACCTTCGACGACCATCCGTGGAACTGGGCCGCGCACATGGGCGGGGAGCGCACACCACGCAAGAACGAAGGATCGCGCTGGAACGCTGGAAAGGACCTGTCGTTCGTCCCACTGCGACCTGAGCTGGTGGTCGAGGTTCGCTACGACCATATGGAAGGCGAGCGGTTCCGGCACACCGCGCAGTTCAACCGCTGGCGGTCCGACCGTGACCCGCGGTCCTGCACCTATGCGCAGCTCGAACAGCCGGCCGCGTTCAGCCTCGGCGATATCGTCTCCGGCCTTGGCGGCTAGATACGGCCGACCCGCTGCAACCCCTCGACGGTATCGGCCACCGTCTCCGCCGGATCACGTTGTCTGACACCAAGTTCCCGGACGCTCGGGGAGTCATCCGATTCTGGCATCTGGGTGTAGTACTGCATTGCTGCCGAGTTGATCGGCGTCTCGAAGGGCAGCTGGTCGCCGATGACGTCGAACAGCGATCCCAGTGCCCGCAGCGCGACATCTGGAACCGGGACCACCACGAGGTGGCGGTCGGCCGCGGCGCCGATCAGCGACGCAATCCGGTCTACCGGGATGCGCTGGCCACCCGCCATGTAGCGGCGCGGACCCTTGCCGGGCTCCAGCAGTGCGGTGTGCATGGCAGCCAGGTCACGGACATCCACCACGATCCAGGCGGCCCCACGTCCCGGCACGCCGTGCATCTTCACCGCGGCCTCCACACCCTCGGCAGCTTCGCCGAATTGGTCGCCGGCAGGCGATCCCAGCACCATCCCGGGGTAGGTGATGTTCACCGGTGCACCGGCGTCCTGCAAACCGCGCGCGTAGGCCTCCACCACTGCCTTGGACTTGCCGTATCCGTCTGAACCGCCGACAACGGGCAGGTCCGCGTGTAGCACTTCCAGTCCTGGACGGAACAGCGCAGTGAAACTCGAGACGTGGATGATCGGATCCAACTTCGCCGCGACCGCGCCGCCCAGTACGTTGCGCGCACCTTCTAGATTGGTGTGCAGCATCTCATCGGCGCGATCCGGGTCCGTGGAAACCATTGCTGCGCAGTGGATGACAGCGTCACAGCCATCCAGCGCCGCCGCAGTGGCTCCGGCGTCGGCGATGTCACCGACGACGTAGTCGCTGACGTCGGCGCCAATCTGCTCGGCACTGGTACCCAGTTTGGCCGGCGTGCGCACGAAGAATCGGGTCTGATGCCCGGCATCCTGCACGGCCTTCGCTGTCCACGCCCCAACGAAGCCGGTGCCCCCGGTGATAAGAACTTTCATCGGTACCCTCCCGTGCCAACCCCGGTACTGTCCCCTGTTGTCTACCATTGCGACGGTCTGTCCAGATGCAGTGGTGGAGGAGATTGCTAGCATCGGGCGATGTTGCGCGCCATCTCCATCGCGGTGATCTGTTGCGCGGCGATAGTCCTGGCCGGCACTAACCTCGGGTCGAACCTGTGGTTGTTGGCCGTCGAGCCGGTCAACCACATCCCGCGTGAGTCGTCGTTGTGGGCGTTCGACCCCACCGTCATCAACGAAGGCTCAAGCAACTACTGGATTTACGGTAGGGACAGCGCGAACTACTACTACTTCACCGGCGACGGCGCCGGCTACTCCGCGATATCACGGACCGATGCCGACGGGTGCGCGGGCTTCGTCGAGACGGATCACCAGACGTGGTGCCGAACCTGATCGCCGGCGGGGGCCGGTTCGCCCCCAGCCCGTCGGCTGATCTGCACATCGGCAACCTTCGCACCGCCGCCCTGGCCTGGTTGTTTGCCCGCTCAACCGGGCGAAGATTCCTGCTTCGGGTCGAGGATCTCGATGACCGTGCCGCCGCCAGCACCGCGGCGCGACAGCTGGACGATTTGACCGCGATCGGTGTCACCTGGGATGAACCGCCGCAATACCAGCACCAGCACATCGCGCGTTACGAAGCGGTGGTCGACGGTCTACTTACACGTGGTCTGACCTACGAATGTTATTGCAGCAGAAGGGATATCCTGCAGGCACCGCGGGCGCCGCACGCACCGGAGGGTGCCTACCCCGGCACCTGCCGTGACCTCACCGATACTGCCAGAGCCGAGCGACGAGCCCGCGGTCGGCCACCGGCGCTGCGCTTGCGATCCGACACGTACGAGTACACCGGGACCGACCTTCTACACGGCGACTACACCGGGGTGGTCGATGATTTCGTGCTGCGGCGCGGCGATGGTGTGATCGCGTACAACCTGGCAGTGGTGGTCGATGACGCCGCGCAAGGCATCGATCAAGTGGTGCGCGGCGATGACCTGTTGTCCTCGTCGCCGCGGCAGGCGTACCTCGCATCCTTACTGGGCTATCCGCCGGTCAGCTACGCGCATGTACCGCTGGTGCTCAATGCTGCCCGTAAGCGGTTGGCGAAACGTGATGGTGCGGTGACACTTTCGGATATCGGTCAGCATAAGGCGTTATCGCAGATCGCCGAATCACTGGGCTTCGGCGCCCGGACGCTTTCGGGCATGCTCGACGAGTTCGACCCAGGGCGGCTACCCAGGCAGCCGTGGATCTATCAGCCGGGCTGAGCGCCACTTGTGACCGTGGCGTGCATCGCAGTGACAACGTCCTCGGTCCAGACCACCCCGTGAGCCAGGAACGCATAGTTGACCAACGCGGCCTGGTAGCCGTCACCCCATTCAGGGTGGCGGGGACCGGCGACGGCGTCACGAATCACGTAGACCTCGAACCCCTGCTCGAGCAGATCACGCAAATGCGATTCGACGCACATGTTGGCGAGCATGCCACCAAGCAGGACCTTGTTGATTCGTCGTTTACGCAACTGCAGAACCAGATCGTTGGTCTGCGAGCCAAATACCTTGTGCGGGCTGACAACAACGGTGTCCGGATCGTTGATATAGGGCTTGAACTCCTCGAGCCAGTCGGCGCCAGAGCCGGTCAGCCCGTCGAGGTTCAAGGGGCCCGGCCGGTCGAAGGTGCCCGTGCGCAACTCGTCGGCTTCCAGTGCGCCGTTGAACAACCAGCCATGATCGGTGGGATAGAAGTAGTGCGGTGAGATGAACATCCCGAACGACGCTTCCTTGGCGGCCTTGAAGATTGCGAGCATGTGCGCGACGGTGTCATTCTCGGTGACGCTGGCGCCGGTGGCCCCCCAGTTGATCCCGGTGGGGCTCAGGACGTCGTTCTGCGGGTCGATGAATACGACGGCGGTGTCGCTTGGGTTCCAGTTCATCAGATGACTCTTCTCTTCTCGGCGGGCGGAGCGTCGGAACTGTGTGTCACCGATCATGCCGTCACCGACGGCTGACGTCGCCCGTGCTGACGCCCAGTATCGGGTACCTGCTAATGGGTATTGAACAGCGCGCCTCCTCGTGATATCGAATGGTGAGAGGGACGCTGTTCACCGAGCCGCCGGTCGGTGAGCGTCATTACCTGCTGAAGCGATGATCGACTTCTAAAGCTAGATCACGCCCCGACCGGTGGTAAGGGTTCCTACAAGCACTGATGGGATGTCGTGCCACCTGAGCACTGATCCATTAGCTCGTCGCCGGGCACCCCTGGGCTCGAACATGTTTGACGACCAAGGAGGGTGCTACATGATCTTCGTCGGCGACGACTGGGCCGAGGACCATCACGACGTCCATCTCATGGACGAGACCGGGACGCGACTGGCTTCGCGTCGATTACCCGAGGGACTTGCCGGAATTGGCGAGTTCCATGAACTGTTGGCCAGACACACCGCAGAACCCGGCCAGGTGATCATCGGGATCGAAACCGACCGCGGCTTATGGGTCACCGCACTCGTAGCCGCCGGCTACCAGGTGTATGCCATCAACCCCATGGCGGCCGCCCGCTACCGCGACCGCCACCACGTCTCGGGAGCCAAGTCTGATGCCGCCGACGCCAAACTCCTGGCCGATCTCGTGCGCACCGACCGGCACAACCACCGACTCGTCGCTGGCGATACCGCTGAAGCTGAAGCGGTCAAGGTGTTGGCCCGGGCGCATCAGAACCTGATCTGGACCCGAAACCAGCACACCAACGCCCTGCGGTCGGCGCTGCGGGAGTACTACCCGGGTGCACTGGAGGCATTCGACGATCTACACGACCGCGACGCCTTGGCAGTTCTAGGTCGCGCCCCGAGCCCGGTTCAAGCCGCTACCTTGAGTCTCGCCAAAATCCGATCGGCACTCAAAGCTGCTGGGCGACAACGCAATCTGGATACTCGCGCTCAAGAGATTCAGGCTGCGTTACGCAGCGAACAGCTGACCGCCCCCGCCGCAGTGACCGCAGCGTTCGCGGCGAGCACCCGCGCCATGGTCGGCATCATCAATGAGCTCAACCATCAGGTCGCCGACCTTGAGGTTGAGCTGGCAACACATTTTGAGACACACCCGGACGCCGACATCTACCTCTCCCTGCCAGGACTTGGTGTCATCCTCGGCGCCCGGGTGCTCGGCGAGCTCGGCGATGATCCGAACCGATTCACCACCGCCAAGTGTCGCAAGAACTACGCCGGAACTTCACCATTGACCATCGCCTCGGGCAGAAAACGCGCTGTGCTTGCCCGCCACGTACGTAATCGCCGCCTCTACGACGCTATCGACATGTGGGCCTTCTGCGCGCTGAGGTCCAGCCCTGGGGCCCGCGCCTACTACGACCAACACCGCGCAGCTGGCGACCTTCACCACCAAGCCCTTCGAGCCGTCGGAAACCGATTCGTCGGCATCCTCCACGGCTGTCTGCGCCACCACACCCACTACAACGAACACAAGGCCTGGGCGCACCGCCAAACTAACCCTGACACCCAGGCCGCTTGACACTTACGAACCTGGGATGTCTAGCGGTAGTGCGCCCGGGCCCTGGCCGCCGCGCTGTGTCCCCATTTTCGTAGAATTGCGGCGTGAAAGTGTCGGCACTGCATATCGCGCCGGGCCGCAGGCTGCCAATGCGCTCGGTCGACCTGGTGGTGGCCGAAGCCGATAGCGGATTGGTGGGCGACCGCTACCACGGTAGTCGCCGCCTGCAAGTGACGATCCAATCGCAGGAGATGCTCGACGGTGCGGTGGAGGCACTGGGTCACGAATTCGATCCCAGCGGGACCAGACGCAATATCACCGTCGACGCGGGTGACATCCCCACCCGCCACGGTACTCACCTGACGATCGACGATGTCGAACTCGAAGTCGTCCGCCCGTCAGCGCCATGCCGGCTGTTGGACGACTCCATCGGACTCGGTGCCGGCGCAGCGCTGCGGGGGCGTACGGGTTCGATCTGCCGGGTCCTCACCTCGGGCACCATTCGAGTGGGATCGACGGTGGAGATCTCGGATCGTCCTGTTGCCTAGCCCATTTCGGTGTGAGCAGCCCAACTGACAAGAGATTGCAGATAACGTAGAACCACGTCATCGGGGTAGCGCTGCGGGTCGCCGAGATGTAGTCGAGCCAACTCCTCGATGGCTGCCAGCACGATCCGCACTGTAACGCCGTCGGGATCCACCTGCGCCTCGATCGCCTGCGAGAGGTGCCGCGCGGCGACTCTTCGCGCGTAGGAGCGGCCAATCTCGATGCGGCCCCGTAGTTGTGGCGGCGCGCCGTCGGACGGATACAGGATGATGCGCCAACTGTTCGGCGCCGCGCGCAGATACGCCAGAATCCCGCGCCCGACTCGGTCTGTGACATCTGCTGCGTCGGGTTCCGACCAGTCGACACTGCTGATGCCCGCGACGGCAATGGCTGATTCTCGTTCCAGGAGCGCATCCATCACCCCGGGCAGATCCTGGAAGTTCTGATAGACGACGGTTCGGGTCACGTTCGCCGCGCGGGCGAGCCGGTCGATGCTCAGCGACGCGAAACCATCGGCAGCGACGATATCCCTTGCCAGGTCCAGCAATTGGTTTCGGCGCTGCGCACCCGACATGCGACGGCGGGCGGCCGTGCCCTGCACTGTCACGCCGACGGCGACTTCAGGAGCAGATCAACGGCCCTGGAAGCACTTTGGACCGCGCTCTCCATGGTCGCCGACCAGTCGGTGGCTGTCCAGTCGCCGGCCAGGACCAGCGAGGGCACCGAGGTACGTTGCGGCGGCCGTAGCGAATCCATCCCGACCACCTGGGAGAAGGTCGCCTTTGGCATCTTCACGACCTGCGCCTCAACGACTTTGGCCTGTGCAGCAGCGGGATAATAGCGGCGCAGAAGAGCCATCTGCTCCGCCACGATCTCGTCATTGGTCTTGTGGATCTGTTCATACGCACCGCTGGTGGTCAGGCAGTACAACCAGGCGCCGCCGTCGGTGCGCCTGCCGTGCATGATCTGCCGGTCGAATACCTCGTCGATGACCCCGGTCCCGCCGATCAGTCCTTCGAATGCAGACTCGGTGCCCAATGGCCGATCCAGGTACAGATTGGTGCTGACAATCGGAGTAGACCCCAATTTATCTGCTGCGGAATAGATTTCGGCATGCTCAGGGAGATCGTCCAGTAGCCCGCCGATATTCGAGTTGGGCACCGCACACACCACAGCATCGGCCGCCACCATCGTTCCGTCGGCCAGTTGCACTCCGGTGACCACACCGTCGGCGATGTGAATCCGGCGAGCAACGGCGCGATAGCGCAGCTGAACACCGTGCTCTTCGAAGAATCTCAGCGCACCGGCGATGTACAGCGTGTCGAGATCCACTGTGGGATAGCCGATGGTAACCGGGGTTCGATGCTTGACTCCCAGCCGAAAACCGGTGGCCAGCACATTGGCGAACACCTTCGCCGATTCGCGCGACACCGGCTCGGCCGCGATACCCAGAGCCAGCCAGTCCCACAACGCTTCTCGAGCAGGAGCGGGCATCCCTACCCGCTCAAACCATTGTTCGGTGGTGAGGTCAGCGAGATCGGCGGGCGGATGCAGCGCTTGCCAACCCAAACGCAGGGTGGCGCGGGCGGCGCGTAACCGGTCGCCGACGCTGGCGTCGGGATGTACCCCGAACAAGGTCCGCACGGCACCGAACCCGGTGGTCTGCATGGTCACCTTGCGACCGTCCGGCCAACGCAGCGTGGAGTGCTTCGGGAAGGCGACATGCTGACGGGTCCCGATGCTTGTCAGGTAACGAAACAGATGCTCGTAACCGCTGGCGATGACATGCTGCCCGTTGTCGGGTACATCGCTGTTGGGTGACGAGCCCCCCACATCGGCGCGCATCGCGTGTGCCCGTCCACCGAGTTGCCCGCGACGCTCGAGCAGGGTGACCTTCTTTCCCGCCTCGGCCAACCACACAGCGGACGCCAACCCGGCCAATCCCCCGCCGATGACCACATACTGCCGCTGATCTGCACCCATGACGGGAACTTACACTTCGTAAGTAGCCCGCGAACCCTGAACGACGCCTTCTTTCCGCATCAGCCGGCTGATCCCCGCGGCAGTGACTGGCCGGCCGAAGTAGTAGCCCTGCCCCACATTGCAGCCGTGCTCCCGCAACCAGGTCGCGGTGTCGGCGTCCTCCACGCCCTCAGCTACGACAGTGATATCGAGCTCGCGAGCGAGGTCGATCACCGATCGCACCACCGCTGCGGCCCGCGCGCCGCGCGTCACCGACTCGATGAAGTGGCGATCCAGCTTGACCTCGTCGATCGGTAGATCGCGCAGATAGGACAGCGCCGAATAGCCGCTGCCGAAATCGTCAATGGCCACCCGGATGCCGTACTCACGCAGCCGCGCCAAGATCGCGGTCACCCGACCTACCTCACTAAGGGCCAGATCCTCGGTGATCTCGATGGTCAGTAGATCAGGAGCAAGATTGCGTTCATCGAGCGCAGCACACAGCTCATCGGGCAGTTGGGCATCGCTGAGCAACGGGGCGAACAGGTTCACTGCGACCGGCATGCGCACTCCTTGTGACACCCAGCTCGCGGCGTCATCCAAGGCTCTACCCAGCACCAAATCGGTCACCGGCCGCATCAGGCCATGCTTTCGAACCAGCGATATGAACGCAGCAGGTTGGAGTTCACCCAGCTGTGGATGCGGCCAGCGCAACAGCGCCTCTACCCCGGTGATCCGGTCGGTGTTGAGGTCCACCTTGGGCTGGTAGACCACGTCCAGGCCGTTGTGGTGTGTGGCGTGGCGCAGCTCGCCCAGCAGTCGAACCTGCGCGGCCCCGTCGCCGGCGAGTGACCGACCTTCGGTAATTCCGTTGGTCGTCTGCACCAGGTCTGGTGTGGGTAGTGCCATGTCGGGGCTGAAGGTGCGCAAAATATTGGCCTGTGCGCGCTTGGCCGCGTACATCGCGACATCTGCGCGCTTGACCAACGTCTCTGCTGTCAGCTCCGGCTCGGCCGGCGATGCGACCGCGATGCCGACGCTGGGATGTAGCAGCAATCTCTCCCCATCGATCAGAAACGGCTCACGGAACGCGTCGACCACGTGTTCGGCAACCAGGTGGCACTCCTCGGCGTGGCCCTCGAGGAGAAGGACGAATTCGTCACCACCCCGACGCGCGACGGTGTCGCCGGGGCGGACACACGCGCTGATGCGCTGGCCGACGTGAATCAGAATGGTGTCCGCGGCCGCATGACCAAGGCTGTCGTTGACCAGCTTGAAGTCGTCGAGATCCAGCGACACGACTGCCACCGAACGGCCGTCTCGCTGACGGCTCATCATTGCGCGCTCTAGTCGGTCTTGGAACAGGATGCGGTTCGCCAGACCTGTCAACGGATCCCGCAGCGCCTGCTCGGTCGCCGCCACCAACAGCCGCCGGTTCTCCCACGCCGCCATCGTCTGTCGCAGGCAGACGACCACCATGACCAGGGGCACGAGGAATCGCGCCGAGCCCGACATCACAAGCGCGGGTCCTACGGTGCCGGCCAACAGCAACGGGATGTACGGCAACCACAGCGACGACTTCGAGGGTGCCGGTGGCGCCGGTGGCGGTGGTGGCGACACCCGCCGGCTCAGTAACGCGGCCGCGGCGAAGGTGATCAGCGCTGCGGCCCAGACGATTTCGGCCGGGCTGCCACCGCCGGTACGGCCACCGCTGACGACGAGGTACGCGAACGCGTTGTGCGTGATCGCCACCAAAGCGATCGCACCGGTCAGCAACCACAGCGCAGCCCGATCATGGGCATTGGAACGCACGACAACCAGCACACTGATCGTCAGCGCCAACAGGTCACCCGCATGAAAGAGCGCCACCACCACGAGCGCGGCGGTCGGACGCGGGCCACCGTCGAACGCCCGGTGCAAAGCAGTCACCCAGAACACCAATGACAGGCACAGCACCGCGGTCACTCCGTCGAGCAGGAAGCGCAGCCTCGACCCCAACGTCTGTGAGGCCAGGAATACGACCATCGCGACGGCGATCAGCCAGCTGGAGATGAGATGGATGAACGCCGACGGGCCCGGAAACGGTGCACTCGGCAGTCCGAGCACGTACAGGACCTGGATGACGTCGCCCGTGGCCCAGGTTGCGAGCGCGACCACCATGGTCTGCCACGCTCGCCTCGCTGACCCATGGGCGAATCGCGCGGCAAGCACCGCACAAACTGTGGCATAGATCGATAACGCCAACAGGGGTAAGCGGCTGCTGACGTTGAGAACTCCGCCGCCACCCCAGTCGTAAACCAACAGGAACGTCAGAGCCAACGCGACGCCGACGGCGACCGGAACGGCAGTCGTGCGCTGCGAATTCGCGCGACTGCCGCACACCCTTACCAGGTCCGGTGCGCTCACGACATATCCCCACCCTGCAAGCAGTTCTCCGCGGCGCGCCGGACTCAGCAAGTCAATATTGCCGTCAGTGTAAGTGACACCGATTAGTCTGGCTCGACATCCCCGACCGGATCAGCCAGGGCCCTACGCGTAGTACCGACCGAGCACGTGTTCACGCAGCTCAGTGAACTCGCCGTTGGTGATCGAGTCCCGAATCTGGTCGACCAGCCGGATGATGAACCGCTCGTTGTGGATGGTGCACAGCGTCGCGGACAGGATCTCCTTGGCTTTGAACAGGTGATGAAGGTAGGCGCGGGTGTAGTTCGCGCAGGTGTAGCAATCACATTCGGCGTCGATGGGGGTGAAATCACGCCGGTAGCGGGCGCCGGTGATATTGAACCGGCCGTCGTTCGAATACACCGCGGCATTGCGGGCGACCCTCGACGGTGAGACGCAGTCAAAGGTGTCGGCGCCTGCCGCGACCGCGGCGAACAGATCATCGGGCTCGCTGATCCCGAGCAGGTGACGCGGTTTGTCGTCGGGGAGTTCGTCGGTCACCCAGCCGACGATGGTGGCCAGATTCTGTTTCTCCAACGCCCCGCCGATGCCATAGCCATCGAAGCCCCGGCCGTCAGCGTCCTTGATGCCGACGAGTCCCCTGGTCGCTTCACGCCGCAGGTCCTCGTACTGCGCGCCCTGCACCACACCGAACAACGCCTGATACGGCTTGTCGGCACGTTCCAGGGTGAGCCTGCGGTGCTCGTCGACGCAGCGCACCGCCCAGTCGTGGGTACGTCGTACCGATTGTTCCTGGTAGCTGCGGGTATTGACCAACGTGGTCAGCTCGTCGAAGGCGAACATGATGTCGGCACCGAGCTGATGCTGAATCTGCATCGACACCTCGGGGGTGAACCGGTGCGTGGAACCGTCGAGATGGGAGGTGAACGTGACACCGTCGTCATCGACACGGGCGAGCCTGTCCTTGCCCTTGGCGATGATGTCGTCGGCTTGGACGCGCCCGGTATCCATCGCGAGCACCTTGCGAAACCCCGACCCCAGCGACAGCACCTGGAAACCGCCACTATCGGTGAACGTGGGCCCCGGCCAGTTCATGAACGCGCCGAGCCCGCCCGCCGCGTCGACGATATCCGGGCCCGGTTGCAGATACAGGTGATAGGCGTTGGCGAGAACCGCCTGCACACCAAGCTCTTTCATCGTCTCGGGCAGGACTGCCTTGACCGTCGCCTTGGTTCCCACGGCCACGAACGCAGGGGTGTGAATGTCACCGTGCGGCGTATGGATCACTCCGGTCCGGCCGCGCTGTCCCGGTAGATCGTCGCGCAGCGTGAAGAAGTTGCCCACCCCGTCATTCAACCGCCCGGCAGCCCGATGTGACGAACCGGTGTCGCTACGCCGCCTGCGCCGATACATTCGACCGGTGAAAAAGACACTGTCTTTAGCCGGGGCCGTGCTGGTCGTCGGTATCGCCGCGGGCTGCTCATCACCGCCACAGCAGCAACGCCAGGCCGGCGCCCTGATACCGGGCACCGCCGAGGTCACCATCAACGATCAAAAGCTCGGCGAGTTCAAAACCGTGGACTGCACACCCGCGGGCGACACCATGACCATCAGCACCGGCAGTTCGACCTCCGGCACCACAGCACTGATTGCCAACGGCGATAAGCAGACTGTCAAGGCCGTCACCATCACCGATCTTGGTGGGTTCACCGGCAGCTACACCGAGGATCTGGCGGGCGACGCCGCCGTCAGCATGACGGGTTCGACGTACTCGATCACCGGAACTGCCGACGGTTTCAAGACCGACAACCCCAGCTTCCGGAGCAACGGCACCTTCACCATCAAAGTGGCGTGCTAAACCGGCTGCGGCAGGCCGTTGCGCAGCTGTGAAAAACCGGCGTGCACAACGTCGACAGGAGTCGGCCTAGCGGCGCTACCCGGCTGGGACTTGACCTGCAGCTCGACCACCGCCCTGACCACCGCGTTGGTGGCGTGGTAAACCAGTCGCGGGTAGAGGTCGGTGTCCGGATTCGTCCCTGTGCGCCTTCCGATTTCAGCCAGCAATTCGTCGGTGGTGCCCTCGAGGGTGCCGATGTGGCGGGCGACCAGGGCGGGATGCTCAACCATCAGACGGGTCACCGCGACCATCCTGTCCAGGGCGCCGGCGGATTCGACCAGCTCGCATAACACCGCTTCTAGGGAATCGAGCACCGATTCGGTGTGATCGCGTGCGGAGAATGCACTTACCAGTGAGCGCACGGCCTTTTCCAGGACGAACAGAATGGCGTCTTGTTTACTCGGGAAGTAATTATGAAATGTTCGCGGCGATACCTCGACGGCATTGGCAATGGCGTCGGCGGTCACCCCCGCGAGCCCACGTTCGAGGGCCAGGTCCAGCGTGGCCCGGCTCAACGCGTCTTTTGTCGCGGATTTCTTGCGCTCACGCAGGCCTGCTGTCATCGTCACAGCCTCGCGCAAGCTTGCGCACTGGTGCAAGGTTTCAGATCTACGCAAATTGGCGATCTATGTCACAGGTCGCGGCAAATTGCGAGACTTGGGAGAGACACTCATTTACTCCATTTCCCGGTTTGCATATCCAGTGCGACCCATACTGCAATGCAGATCCGCCGCCACTGACGGATCACAAACCAAAGGAGAACAGTGGTGAAGCGTGCTTTAGTCATCGCCGTAGGTAGTGCGGCGATTGTGGCAGGTGGCCTGGCTGGCTGTTCCAGTGACAAATCGGTATCGGAGAACGCCAGCTCGGCGACCGAGACCGCCAAGACGGCCGCGAGCTCCGCGACCAGCGCAGTGACCTCTGCGACGGACGCCGCCAAGGGGAATCCGCCCGCCGGTGCGGCCACGTTGAGCATCGACGGCGCGGCACAGAACGTCGACGGCACCGTGGTGTGCACCAACATGGGCGGCAACATCCAGATCGCGATCGGAAATGCGACGGGTGGCCTCGGCGCCCAACTGTCCGACGCCGACCCGCCAGAGGTCAAGCAGGTGGGTCTGGGCAACGTCAACGGCGTGGTCCTGGGGTACACCACCGGCGTGCCCGGCGGTGAAGCGTCCGCCACCAAAGATGGAAGCACCTACAAGATCACCGGCAAGGCCACCGGCGTCGACGTCGCAAACCCGATGACTCCGGTAACCAAGGCGTTCGAAATCGCAGTCACCTGCCCATAATTCAGCCTTTTCTGACAGAGGCGGCGCCCATCGCGGGCGCCGCCTTTGTTGATTCAGCGGAGTCGATTCAGCAGTCAGGCTTCGCCTAGACCTGCCACGCTCGGGTGGCCCATCAGGGCGTCCAAGAATGGCAGCTGTCCTTTGAGGAGTTTGACCCGCGCGACGGCGACCGGAACCCAGTCCACCCGGTCCACCTCCGGAAATTCCCGGATCCGGCCGGAGCCTTTGGGCCATTCCAGTTCGAAGGTGTTACTGCGGGCGTCGGCGATGTCGAGGTCGGCGTGCACGGCGAAGGCGGTGACGACCTTGCCGCCGGCCTGGCGGACTTCCCCGAGATCGATGCGCTCCGCCTCCGGTACGGGCAGGCCGAGCTCTTCACCGAACTCGCGTCGAGCCGCCTCCCACGGTTCTTCGCCGATGTTGTACTCCCCCTTGGGAATCGACCAGGCTCCGTCGTCCTTGCGAGCCCAGAACGGCCCGCCGGGGTGGGCGATGAGGACCTCGACAAAGCCGTCGGCGATACGGTAAAGCAGCAGTGCTGCACTGAGTTTCGGCATCCGGCGGTTCAGGCGCCGACGGCGCGTTCGAGGTCCTTGATGGCGGTTTCGAGATGGCCGAGCAGTCGTTGCAGATGGGGCACGCTGCGCCGGCAGCCGACCAGGCCGAAGTCCAGATTGTCCCCGTTGTTGGCCAACGTCATGTTCAGCGCCTGCCCGTCCAACACGATGGACAGCGGGTAGTTACCGTCCAGCCGGGCACCGTTCCAATACATGGACTGTTGCGACCCTGGCACATTCGAGATGACGATATTGAACGGCGGCCGCGTCGACCCGACAAACCCGGGGACGGCCGACAACCCCAGGGGCGCGATCATCAACGCGGACAGTGCCAGCGCCTCAAGCCGTGGCAGCGACGAAAACACCTTTTTGTTGCGGTGCATCGACGCACTGATGATTTCCAGCCGCTTCGCCGGATCCTCGATATCGGTACCCAGGTTGCACAGGATCGCGCCGACCATATTGCCGCCGGCATCGGCTTCGGATTCCGAGCGCAGGCTCACCGGCACCATCGCGATCAGCGGAGCATCGGGCAGTTCGCTCTGTTCCAGCAGGTAGGTCCGCAGCGCGCCGGCACACATCCCGAGCACCACATCGTTGATCGTCACCCCCGACGCAGCGTCCTTGACCCGCTTGATGCGATCCAGCGGCCACGATTGCGCGGCAACCCGCCGGGCGCCACCGATCTTGACGTTGAACATCGTCTTGGGCGCACCGAATGGAAGAGTCAGCTGCTGCTCCAAGAGTCCGGCCCTGGCCACGGACAATGCCGAGGGCGCCAGGCCGGCAAGCGTTCCCACCGCACCGGTGATCGACTGCAGCAGCGACGGGCCCGCCGAATGTTCGCGTTCCGTCGAAGGTCCAGGCTGCAGACTCCAGGGCACTCTGATCTCGGTATTGGTCGGATCCTTCGACAAGGTGCGCTGAGTCAGTTTGAGGGCCGAGACACCGTCGAGTAGCGAGTGGTGAACCTTGGTGTAGACCGCGAACCGGCCATCGGCCAGGCCCTCGATCAGGTGGGCCTCCCACAGCGGACGATGCCTGTCGAGCAACGTGCCGTGCATCCGGGAGGTCAACTCCAGCAGGTCGCGCACCCGGCCCGGGGACGGCAACGCCGAGCGGCGCAGGTGGTAGTCGACGTCGACCTCTTTTTCGAAGGCCCAGCCGATATTGGCAATGCCCCCGAAGATGGTCGCCGGGTGCTTGCGGAAGGTGGGCTGGAAATCGGTCTGCGCAACCATGCCTTCATGGAGTACACGCATGAAGTCCACATCGGCGCCGGCGGGCGGCTCGAATAACTGCAACGCACCGACATGCATCGGATGTTCACGCGATTCACCGAGAAGGAACACCGAGTCTGTGGGCGACATGAACTGCATGAGCAATTAGTACCCGCGGTGACACGCGAGCACGCCTAAACGGAACAGACTCTTACCCGAGGGTTAGAACTCCATCGGCGTTCGCCACCGGGACCGAGGCGAGCGGTGCCGTGGCCGGCCCCTTGAGGACTTGTCCTGTTGCGGCGTCGAATTCGCTGCCGTGTGCGGGGCAGACCAGAGTGGTGCTGCCGGGTTCTGCGGCCACCGTGGTACCCCGATGAGTGCAGGAGGCGGAGAACGCTACGAATGTCCCGGCGGTGGGCTGCGCGACGACAATCGGTTTCTCCCCGGCAACAACGACCGCCGAGCCAACCGCAACCTTGGCCGCGTCAATATGCGCCCCCAACTCGGTCGGCGAGCTGGTGCCGCCGTCGGCGGGAGCGGAACTGGGCGACGAACTGGGGGATCCTGACGAGCACCCCGCGATGACGCAGGGCAGCACCATCACCCCGGGCAGAGCCGTGATAACCGTCCGCCGGTTGGTGCTGAAATCACCGAATGCTGGCATGGCTTCGACAGTACGCATGTGACCTGTGGACAGCCGGACAATGAATGCTAGCTTGTTGATCAACAAGTTAGTGCTGTGCGGCCCTTCGAGGAGACCCTGTGATATCCGACGAGCTACGACAGGTTCGGCTTGCTGTCATCGCAGAACACATGGAAACCGAGGTCACGCAGGACTTCGACCAGACGTTGGCCACCTTTAACGGGCACCCGCACTACGAGATCATGGCCACCGGCCAGATCTTCGACGGTGACGACGAAGTGATGACCTACTACCGCACCACCCGCACCGCGTTTCCCGACCAGCGCCATGAGAACGCGCGGTTCCACGTTTCCGATGACACTGTCATCGTCGAATTCGACCTTCTTGGAACAAATCTCGGTGAGTTCTACGGACTCCCGCCAACCGGGAAATCGTTCCGGGTACCGATCATCGCGGTGTTCTTCTTCGACGGTGAGCGGATCATCAACGAGCGGATCTATTTCGACTCGGCCAGCCTGGTCACCCAGATCGGCCGCAGTGAACTCCTGGCAACCGCGCATGGTTGATGGCGTCACAGCCGCCAGGCGAACCCAGGAAGCGCGACGCACCGAAGCCGAGCAAAAACTGCTCGGTGCCGCCGCTGAGTTGATCGGCGAGATTGGACCGACCGCGGTGACGCTGGCGAATATCGGCGAGCGGGCGGGGTACAGCCGGGGGCTGGCCACCCACCACTTCGGGTCAAAGGGGGCCATGATGCAGCGGCTGGTCGATACCGTCACCGAACAATTTCAACGGTCGATATACCTTGACCACCAGGCAGATTCGGCACGTGCCCAGTTCGTCGGCCTACTCGATACTTACTTCGAAGCGCTGGCCGACCTGCAACCGATCAACCGCGCGCGCCTGGTGCTGTGGGCCGATGCGGTGGCGACCCCGGCACCTGAGGTCCGCGAGGCGATGATCGCCGCCGACAGGGAATTTCGCAACGCACTCATCGACGGCATCACCCGGGGCGTCGAGGCCGGGGAGTTCTCCGGCAATATCGACGGAGCCGGTTTGGCCACCGTGGTGATGGCGATGCTGCGCGGTGTCGCACTGGAATCACTGCTCGACGAACAGGTGGATCTGCAGGCCTGCCGCGCGGAGATCGAGACGCTGTTGATCACCCGCCTGCAGGCGACCGGCAGGGTGAACAGTCCTTGATGTTTGCCACCCGGTGGCCACGGGTACCTGCGAGGCCATGGAGTCAGCGGCTTCCCAGAGCATCGGTCGCGCCAAGCGTCTGGCCGTCTTCACCGTGCTTCCCGCGTGCGTCACCGCGGCTACGGTCTGGGCACTGCTCGATATCACGCAGCAGTCACCTGCTGTACCCCGCTCCAGTTCCGTCACCCAAGGTGGCACGGTGCAACTGGTCGGCCAGGTGGTAGCAATATCCCCGCAGTCGATCACCACCCGTCAAACCGACGGGACCACAACGACTTTCGCGATCACCTCGACCACCGCGCAGATCAGCACCGACGGTAGCGCCAATCCCGGTACCGGCCCGCTGTTTTCGGTCAACGAGACCATCACCGTCCTGGGCGTGATGAACAACGGCATCCCCGTGGCCACCGCACTCGCCGATCAGAACGCCGGCAACGGGCCCCCAATGGACGCCGTCTAGCCCGCCGTAACGCCTACTTGTACGCCTGCGCCTTAACCGGGGGCACGGCCTTTTCGGTGGCCAGTACGAATACCGGTGCCGTCGTTGTCTCCACACCCTCGGTAACCGTTGCGCCCACAGTCATCGGCCCTGCGATGCTGGACGGACCATCCGAGGCGGGCGTGCCGCCGACGACCGCGGTGAAAACCCCCATCGCCACCAGTGCACTCCCGCCCATGGCCGCGGCCAGCAACTTCGTCCCATTGCGCTTACTGCGTGTCATCTGAAAATCTCCTTCGCTCCGTCGAAAGGAAGGCCGCGCAACGCTGCGCACACTACGAAAGCCCCTCCTAGAGCGTTAGAACACCCCGCCGACCTTGGAGAAACCTGGGGTCTGACGGAAACGGCGCTGTGAATTTCGTGCCCGGGCAGATGCCAGCTAACGGACGCTCACGTCCGGAACCAGGGTGCGCTGAGCCCACTGGAAGACCTGCCAGGCGGCTCCCTCGTCGTAGCCGTCATGTGCCTGCCGAGCTGCCTGCGCGCTGATCAGTTGGGGATCGTGGGCTTTCACCTGTACCTCCGCGCACCGTTCCATCAAGAGAAAGAAACCGACCGCGGCGTCGACGGACGTGCCGACGGTCAGCAGTCCGTGGTTTCGCAGGATCACCGCACGGGCGTCACCGATCGCCGCCGCGATGCGCTTGCCGCCGTCAGTGGACTTGATATCGACCTCTTCGTCATCGAATATCTCGTGATCGTCGAAGAAGGCGCAGGCCTCCTGTGAGATCGGCTCCAGCCTGGTGACCGACGTCGAGAACGGCGTCCCGTAGGGCGTATGGCAGTGCGCCGCGGCGACGATCTCGGGACGCGCCTCGTGCACAGGCGCGTGGATGTAATACGCCGCCGGATTGATAAAGCCACCGCCGGTGACGCTGCCGTCGGGCCCGACCAGGACGAGATCATCTGTGGTCATCTGGCGGAACGGCACCCCGTAGCGGCCCAACCAGAAGCAGTCGGGGCGTTCCGGATCCCGCGCCGAGATGTGTCCGTCACCGAAAGTGCCCCAGCCGGCGGCGCCGAACACGCGGTACGCCAAGGCAAGTCGCCGTTTGCGATGCGCTCGAAGCTCACCGGGGTCGGTGATGACTGGTTCGGACGCCGAAGGATCGAGGAAACCCATCCCTACAGGGTATGGGGATCACCAGTGGGAGTGCAGATCGAGCGTGCGGTCGTCAGCGTCGGCCGGGGCCGCCGATTGGCCCGATCGGTCCGGGTCCGACGGGTCCGGGTCCGACGGGTCCGATCGGACCGCCAACCCCTACGGGACCTACCGGCCCCAGGACAGGGTTGGGGTCGATGTAGACGTCGATGTCGTAGTACAGGCACTGCTCGGTGTAGATGTCCCAGTACATCCCGGCCGGACAGACCTCGTCGGCACGACCCTGCGGGGCGATCCCCACCGCCGTCAGCGGGAGACACGTCAGGATAAGAGCAAAAGCACAGGACCTCATCGTCGGCGGCATGTGTCGAATCTCCTCCACGAGGCTTGGGCTTGACCAGGTTTCGCCGTTAGTTGCAGCCAGCTACGTTGATACGCCGTCCGTTGTAGCCGATGCATCCGTTGATCGGCGGTGGCGGAGGCGGCGGCGGTGGGGGCGCGTAATAGTCCTCGGGAATCGGTGCGTAGTACGCAGGTGGCGGCACGTACGGCGCCATCACATCGGCAAGGCTGGCGCAGCCGCTGACCTGAACGCGCCGACCGGCGCTGGCGCACACGTCGGCCGCTGCCACACCGGTCGGCGCGATTGTGACGATCGCGCCGGGGATAGTCACCAGCGACATGGCGGCGACCGCTGCCCGAGTCCAATACCGCATGTGGTGGCTCCTAACCGAGGGAATCGAAGTGTATCCGCCGCTGCTGGGCATTTGCCTGATTCCGCGTACTGCGCACGTGTCAAGCCGCGGAATCAGGTACACCGAGCTCGTCGATATCCGGTAGTCGCAATTGGCACAACAGCTGCGCGTCGTCGGCCGTCATCCCGAACAGCCGAAGCAGGTCTTCGGTGACGGCGTCCGCGGTCTGCCCGCTGTCACGCTCGGGTTGTTGGTGTAGCAGTTGACCAAGACCGAGCAGTGCGCCACCGGCCACGGCAAGGGCAACCTGAGGATCGCGAACGTGGAAGCGGCCGACCGCGTTGGCGCTGACGATATCGCGCAGTGCCCGCGGCGCCAGGCCGCGATCCGAGCTCAACAGCGGTATGCCGTTGCTCAGCAGCACCTGGCTTTCCTGCGGCCGTAGCCGGAACAGCCGCCCGGTCAAGCGAAAGCTCTGCGCAAACGCCGCGGCAGGATCGTCCAACGACTCGGTCAGCTTGTCCAGACGAGCGCCGTGCACGTCCAACACGTCCGCGACTGCGGCGGTGAACAGCTCTTCTTTGGTCTGGAAGTGGTTGTAGAACGACCCCATCCCGATATCTGCGGCCTGGGTGATCTCCAAGACCGGCACATTCATCTTCCCTGCGGCGATGAACGCCTGAGCTGCCCGGATGAGCGCGGCACGGGTCCGCTGCTTGCGCCGGTCCATCCGGTTTGCCGACCCGGTGCGCCCGTCGTCCACATCTGCTGTCACTGCGCCATCCCTCCACGCCGAACCGATGGTACCGCGATCTCCTCAGTTATGAGGATTTCGTCAGTTACGGTTGACTGACGATAACATCGTATGTGACGATTTCGTCAGTTGAGAGGAGTCCGGCATGAGCCAGACTGTCGAAGCACACCAGGATCTACACAGCGAACAGGGCGCCGTCGCCGGCGAGCACCCTGGCCGGTCCCGCAATCCGGTGATCAAAATCCGGGATATCGCCTGGCTGGAATTCGAGAAACCCGACCTGCTTCGCGCCGAAGCGTTCGCGCAGGCATTCGGGTTCTCCACGCAGCTGCGCACACCGGGCGAGCTCCACCTGCGCGGTACCGACCCCGGTGCGCCCTGCGTGATCGTGCGCCAGGGCCCGCGATCGAAGTTCACCGGCGTCGCGTTCTGCGCGCACGACGAGGTCGACGTGCTGCGACTGGCGGATGCGACCGGTGCGCCCACCCGGGTATTACCCGAGAGCATCGGCGGTCTCGCGGTGGACCTGACCGACCCCAGCGGTATCCCGGTCCGCGTGATCGCAGGCACCCATGCGCTGGCTTCGCTGCCAGCGCAGACCCAGCACACCGTCAACGTCGGACATCAACTGCTGCGCACCAATTCGACCCAACGGCCACCGCGACTGCCCGCCCGCGTGCAGCGGCTCGGTCATGTGGTGCTGCAAAGCACGAAATACCTCCAAACACTCAACTGGTATCTGGACCACCTCGGCATGATCGTCAGCGACTTCCTGTACTTCCCTGGTCAGCGCGAGCTCGGCCCGACCATGAGTTTCATCCGCTGCGACCGAGGCGCCACCCCGGCCGACCACCACACCCTCGCCATTGCCCTCGGCCCGTCGAACCGCTACGTGCACTCGGCGTATCAGGTGTGCGATCTCGACGCGCTGGCCGCCGGTGGCGAATATCTGCGTGAGCGCGGATACCAACGCTCATGGGGAATCGGCCGTCATATCCAGGGCAGCCAAATCTTCGACTACTGGCGCGATTCCGACGGATTCTTGGTTGAGCATTTCGCCGACGGTGACATGTTCGACAACACGCTCGAGCCGGGGTGGGCCGAGTTCAGCGCCTCCGGGTTGTCGCAGTGGGGCCCGCCGGTCACCAAGGATTTCCTCGGCATCTCCGCTGGCCGCGACGGCCTCGACGAACTCCGGTCCATGTTCACCACCGTGCGCGCCCACGATAACGAATTCACCCCCGACCGCCTCCGCGGCTTCCTGAAAGTAGCGACGTCATGACCACCACCATCCTGCACACCGCCGATGCCTGGTACGTCCAGAACGGCTCCACCGCAACGAAGATCGACACCTCCGCAACCACAACGCGGGAGCTGCTGGCCGATCGCCGGGCGATCGAGGCGACCACCGGTGCTGCCGGCGGCCCGGTCCCTGTCGAAAGCCTGGACCTCGTCTCGCCGGTGACCGCACCCTGCCGTGTGGTCGCACAGATGACGAACTTTGCCTCGCATGTCAAAGACGCCGGGATGGACCCGAAGTCGGTGCCACTGACGTTCTTCCGCAAGGCTTCCGGATCGATCGTCGGGCCCACCGATGAGATCGTCAAACCCGGTCATGTCCGCTTCCTGGACTACGAGGTGGAAATCGGCCTGGTCATCGGTCGCGACATCCCGGTCGGGACCGCGGTCACCGACGCCAACCTCGGGGAGTTCATCGCCGGGCTCGTAGTCACCAACGACGTCTCGGCCCGCGATATCCAACTGCCGAAAACCCAGTTCTACGAAGCGAAATCGTATCCGACGTTCACCCCGGTCGGGCCCGCCCTAGTGCTGCTGAACTCCGAAGAACTCGCTCGCTTCCGCGATCTGCGACTCACCCTCAGTGTCAACGACGAGCAACGCCAGAACGCCACCGTCGGCGGCGATATGCTGTATCCGCCGGTGCAGGCCCTGCAGGCATTGACCCGGTTCCAGCACCTCGATGCCGGCGATCTGGTACTGACGGGAACCCCTGTCGGCACAGCGCTGAGCGCTCCCCCGAAACCCATCGAGATGATCGGCGCACTGCTTCCGCCCGCGCTGAAGTGGAAAGCCTTCTTCAAAAGCCAGGCCAAGAACGTCAAGTATCTCCGGCACGGCGACGTCGTCCATGCCAGTGTCGCCACCGACGACGGCGCCATCGATCTTGGCGCACAACGCTCCGTCGTGCGGTACGCGTGATCACCGACGACCTGTTGTGGCCAACCGCCTCGGCCCCAACGGATCTCGCAGCCATCGAAGCTGTGCCACTTGCGCGGCGTGGCGTGCCGACGACCACCTATGCCGTACTGTCCCGCGCGGCAGATCTTTGGCCCAACCGGACAGCGGTATCTGTGCTCCCCGATGCCGAGCACTGGCAACACCCGCTGAGGCGCACCTTCGCCCAACTGCGTACCGACGTGCACCAAGCCGCCAATCTTCTCAAAGATCTTGGTGTACAACGCAATAGTGCCGTCGCGCTACTCTCACCCAACTGCGATGAGCTGATCACCGCCTCGCTGGCGGCTCAACTTGCCGGTATCGCCGCACCGATCAACGGTGGCCTGTCCGAAGAGCACGTCGCAGAACTGCTGCGCCGATCCGGCGCCCGTGTCGTCATTGCGGCCGAGCCGAAATTTGACGAGCGATCATGGCAGATCGCGGCCGGGTTGGCCGCCAACGGTCTCATCGACACCATCCTGCTTCTTCGCGCTACCGGTGACCACACTTGCACCTCTGCCCCGGTAATCGACGGCGTGTTCGTCGGATACCTCCGCGACCTGGCCGCCGATCAGGCCGGTGACGCCTTCATCGGCACCCCTCCTGTCGCCGGTGACCTTGCCGCGCTGTTCCACACCGGCGGCACCACCGGCGCCCCGAAACTGGCCGCGCACACCCACGCAAATGAAGTCGCCGACGCCTGGATGATCGGCATCAGCGGCGTTTTGGAGGAGGGCTCAACGCTTTTCGCAGCACTTCCACTGTTTCACGTCAACGCCCTGGTGGTCACCCTGCTCGCGGCGCTGCTTCGTGGACAACACGTGGTGTGGGCCGGTCCGCTCGGCTACCGCGATCCGGCGCTGTACGGGAACTTCTGGAAGATGGTGGCGCGCTACCGGCTTGCGACGATGAGCGCAGTGCCGACGGTATATGCCGTGCTGGCGCAATGCCCCGTCGATGCCGATATTTCCAGCATGCGCCTCGCCGTGGTCGGTGCGGCAGCACTGCCGGATTCGGTGCGCATTGATTTCGAGTCCCGCACCGGGATAGCCCTGGTCGAGGGCTACGGCTTGACCGAGGCCACCTGCGCCAGCGCCCGCAGCTTTCCCGACCACCACCGAGCGGGTTCGGTAGGCCAACGGCTGCCGTATCAACGCGTCAAGACGGTCCGCATCGACGACGGCGGCGGATGGACAGACCTGCCCGCCGGCGAAATCGGCACCCTGGCGATCAGTGGTCCCACGGTTTTCCCCGGCTACGTGATCGCCTGTGGCAGTGACGGTTACGTGCTCGACGGGTTGGGCAAACTGGTCGACGGCTGGCTAGACACCGGAGACCTGGCGTGGGTCGATGACGACGGTTTCATCCACCTCACCGGCCGGGCCAAGGACCTGATCATCCGCGGCGGCCACAATATCGACCCGGCCGTCATCGAAGATGCGTTGCTCGCCCATCCCGACGTCACCGGCGCCGCCGCAGTCGGCCGACCCGATGTCCACTCAGGTGAGGTGCCGGTCGCCTATGTGACGCTTCGCCCCGGCGCCGGCACGACCGGCGACGATCTCACCGCCTGGGCCTGCGACCACGTCATCGAACGCGCTGCGGCCCCGAAGGCGGTGACGATCGTGAGCACACTGCCCGTGACCGCGGTCGGGAAGCCCTTCAAACTTCCGTTACGCGCCGACGCCACCCGCAGCGCGGTCGCCGACGCACTGGCCGGGATCGCCGGCATCGAGGCCGTCGAAGCCGACGTGGTGGACGGTTCCACGGCGGTGCGGATCATCGTCAGTTCAGCCATCGACGAGGTCGCCGTCCACGACATCCTTGGGCGCTTCGCCATCGAGTACACCGTCGTGGAGCACTGATGAACACTCCGCAACGCGTCCCCGTCGTCATCGTCGGCGCGGGTCCCACCGGCGTCACCGCCGCCACCCTGCTCGCGCAGTACGGCATCGAGAGTCTGCTGCTGGACCGTTGGCACGGCGTCTACCCCCAACCACGTGCAGTCCACCTCGACGACGAGGTCTTCCGGATCATCGCCCGCATCGGAATCGCCGAACCGTTCACCAGGATCTCCCGACCCGCGCTCGGCTTACGGCTGCTCGGCAGCGATATGCGCACCCTGTCGGAGTTCACCCGCGATACAGGTCTGAGCTGCAACGGTTTTCCCCAGGCCAATATGTTCGACCAACCCGATCTCGAAGAGCTCTTGCGCGCCAATCTCGCTCACTACCCGCTGGCGCGGCTGCGCAGCGGCGTCGAGGTCACCGACATCTCGGTTGCATGTGGTGCCACCCGGGTGACCTACACCGACCGCACCACCAACGATGCCGACGGCGCCGAACACGTCGTCGAGGCCGACTATGTGCTCGGCTGCGACGGCGCGAACAGCATCGTGCGCTCGCGGATCGACGCAAGCATGGTCGACCTGAAGTTCGAACAGCGTTGGCTGGTGGTGGATATCGCGACCGCCGCGGACCTCAGGCAGTGGGAAGGCGTGCACCAGGTCTGCGACCCCTACCGCGCGGGCACCTATATGCGCATCGGTGAGCGCCGTTACCGGTGGGAGTTCCGCTTGCGTGACGGCGAAACCTCGGCCGATTTCGGCACCGTCGATGCATTGCTGCCCCTGATCCAGCCCTGGGTCGCGCACCTCACGGTGAGCGACCTGGAGCTGGTACGTGTCACCGAGTACACGTTCCGGGCCCAATTGGCCGACCACTGGCGCCGAGACAATGTCTTTCTGCTCGGCGACGCCGCGCACCTGACTCCGCCATTCATCGGCCAGGGCATGGGCGCCGGCCTTCGCGACGCAATGAACCTGTCGTGGAAGCTGGCCGGCGTACTCAACGGCACCCTGCCCGAGACGGTGCTGCAGAGCTATCAGCAGGAACGAAAACCGCACGCGCGCGCCATGATCAACCTGGCATTGGTTGTCGGACGGGCGATGACCGCTGGTGGCGATGTCGGCAGCCTGGCCCGTCGGCTCATCGTGCCGCGCCTACACCTGCTGCCAGGTCTCAGCGGCAAAATCGTCGACAGCAGAACCCCGGCGCTGCGCCGGTCCGCTTTGGTGCACAAGACCCACCGGCCAACGCAATTGGCCGGGCTGTTGTGCCCCAACCCCGAACTCGCCGACGGTCAGCGTCTCGATGCCGTCCTCGGCATCGGCTTCGCACTGCTCACCCTGACATCACCAACGCCGCCCGAGCGCGCCGTCGCCGAGCAGCGCGGTGCCGTCGTGCACATCGTCGAACCGGGCACCGCACTGGCGGCCTGGCTGCATCGAGGCCACGCCACCGCCGCCCTTGTCCGCCCCGACCGGACTGTCATGGCCTGCGGCCGCAACATCGCCGCCCTCTGTGCTGTCTTGCCGAACAGCCCACGACGGAAGCAGATCCACCAATGATCAAGGCAAGAAAGGGTGTTCCCACCTATCGCCCTGATATCTACCGCACCGATGCCATCGTCGATCCCTACCCGCACTACACACGGTTACGTGAACTCGGCCCGGTGGTCTGGCTGCCCCGGCACCGCGTTTACGCACTGCCGCGCTACACCGAGTGCAAAGCCGTCCTGCGTGACGATAAGACCTTCCTCTCAGGCAACGGGGTGGCGCTCAACCGGATGATCAATCGGCTGTCCCGCGGGACCACCCTCAGTAGCGACGGTGCCGAACACGATCAGCGTCGCAAGCTCGTCGCCCACCGGATGCTGCCACGAGCGCTACGCGCCATCAGCGACGGCGTCGACGAGCAGGCCGCCGCGGTGGTGGATGCGGCGCTGGCGCGTGGGGTGGTCGACGGCGTCGCCGATGTGGCTACCGCTCTACCGATGGCGGTGGTCCCGGATCTGGTCGGCTGGCCCCAGGATCAGCGGGACAGCCTATTAGATTGGGGCGGAGCCACTTTCGATGTCCTCGGCCCCTTCAACCGGCACGCCATGACCTCGTTCGTCGGCAGCCTTCAAATGATGCGATTCGCCCGGCGGGTGGTGCGCCGCCGGGAGATCACCGAGGGCAGCCTCGGCCATGACGTCCTGCTCGCCGCCGACGACGGCAGGATTTCCATCGCCGACTGTCCTCCACTGATGGTGGACTACATCGGTCCATCACTGGACACCACCATCAGTGCGATCTCCAGTGCACTGCACCTGTTTGCGTTGCACCCCCAGCAGTGGCAGCTGCTACGCGACGACCACGCGCTGATCCCCAATGCCATCAACGAGGTCCTGCGTTACGAATCGCCGCTGCGCGCCTTCTCGCGCTACACCCGCCACGACACCGAGATCGCAGGCATGCCGATTCCAGGCGGTGCCCGACTGTTGGTGATCTATGCCTCGGCCAACCGCGATGAACGCGAATGGGATGACCCCGATACCTTCGATATCCGCCGCGACGCCAACCGTCAGCTCGGTTTCGGCCAAGGCGCGCATGCCTGCGCTGGACAGGGTTTGGCGCGCCTTGAGACGGCAGCCATGTTGCGCGCACTAGCCGAGAGGGTGGAGCGTATCGAGCTGACCGGTAGTCCAGTCTGGGCGGTCAACAACATCATTCGACGCCACGAACGCCTGCCTATCCGGATGATTGCGCGGCGGGGTTGACGCGCAGCCAGACCTATGACCGCGCCGCAAATCAGTTGGCGAGTTTCACAATTTCGGTCCGGTACCTGTCCTGTTCGGCAGATGTCATCGGTGGCGCGAATGACACCACCAGAGTGGTCACCTGGAACAGACCGAGATCCTTGGCATAGATCTCCGCCCTACCGGTCGTGTCGAACGATTTGACGCTCACGGTGTCGGTGACGACCGACTGGTCGCACCCGGCGTTCGGACAGTCCTGCGCCGTCGCGTTCACCGGATTCGGGGCGGGCAGGCCGGCCTTGTTGAGCGCGTCGATCAGACCTTTTGCGGTCAATCCCCCCAGCTCGCCCTGCCGCGCAGGCAGGGCACTGGCGGACACCGCCGTCAGCGGGGTCGATGACGGCTCCGACGGGTCGGGCGCATGGCCTGCGCAGGCCGATAGCAGCAGCACGCCGGACACCACCAACATTGTGGGTAAACCCCTGGAAAGCACGGGTAAGAACCTACGCCTCAGGAAGAGGCCGACCGGTAGGTTTCAACCCGTCAGCCAGCAGGGCCAGATAGCGGCGGCTACCGACACCGCTGCACCCCGCGTTATGAGCGATAGCCAGCCCCATCACGACGACAGCCTTCAGATCCGCCGCAGTCAGGTCTGGCCGCACCACACCGGCGTCCCGGGCGCGCACCAGCACCCGCTGCGCGGCGGCCCGGTAGGCCGCCATGGTGTCCATCTCCATCACCGCGTTTTCCCTGGCCAATGACACCAGGACGGGGTGCGCGGCGAAAGCATCGACGGTGCGGGTGATGGTCGCGACAAGATCAGCCCAGGGATCCGGGCCGTCCTCGACGATCGCGGTGGCGATCTCCGCGGCGAATATGTGTTCGGCAACAGCTTTGATCAGGATCTCGCGAGTGCCGAAGCGGCGGTAGAGCGTCGCGATCCCGACGCCGGCCCGACGGGCGATATCGTCGAGGGAGACAGCGGGCCCATCCACTTCGAACGCCACCGCGGCAGCGGTCACGATCCTCAGATGGTTACGCACTGCGTCCGACCGCAGCGCGGGCGCCTCGGCGGTTACCACGTCACCTGGAGAGCCTGCGCGCCGTAAATCAGGTTGTAAGCGTGGAAGCGGATGTCGTGAACATCCTCGGCGAGAGCCAGTTTCGGGAACCGGCGGAACAGCGCCGGGAAGGCGATCCGCATTTCCATCCGCGCCAGCGGTGCGCCCAGACAGTGGTGCACGCCGTGCCCGAAACCCAGGTGCCCGGCCGCACCGCGGCTGATATCGAGTGTGTCGGGCGCATCGATGAAATTCGGATCCCGATTGGCCGACGGCAGCGAGAGAATGACGAGCTGCCCCTCCGGGATGACGACCCCACCGATCTCGACCTCGGTGGTGGTGACGCGGGCGATCGCATTCTGCACCACCGACAGGTAGCGCATCAGCTCCTCGATGGCAGGCCCGATCGCCTCGGGGTCGTCTCGCACGGCCGCCAACTGCTCCGGCCGTTGCAGCAGAGCAATCGTGCCGAGTCCCAACATGTTTGACGTCGTCTCGTGTCCCGCCAACAGGAGCAGTCCGCCGATGCCGACGAGCTCCCAGTCGGTCACCTCGGTGCCGTGTTCGCGGACCAGCATCCCCAGCATGTCCTCGCCGGGATCGCGTCGGGCGCGCTGCACCAACGACATCATGTGTTCGCGGGCGGCCTCGCCGAGCGCCAGCCGCTCTTTGATGGGAACACTGAAGTTCAGCTGCCGGGTGGCGCGCCGCTGAAAGTCCGCCCGATCCTCATACGGCACGCCGAGTAGCTCACAGATCACCAGCGACGGGATCGGCAGCGCGAACCCCGCAATCAGGTCAGCGGGTGCCCCGGTGCGTTCCATCGCGTCCAGGTGCTCATCGACGATCTCGACAATGCGCGGTTCGAGGCGCTTCATCCGCCGGATGGTGAACTCCGCGGTCAGCAAACGTCGAACCCGTTGATGCTCGGGCGGATCGAGGGCTAGCAGGTTTCCCGCCGTGAACTTCGCGTGCTGCTCGGGATCGAAGCGCGGACCACCGGCCCAACCGGGCGGTCTCTGGTTGGAGAATCGCTGCGGATCAGCCAGCGCAGCCTTGACATCCTCGTAACGAGTCACCAGGTAGGCGGACATTCCGAAGGCGGTGACGAGCTCACGGACCGCCGTCGTCTCGCGGATCTCACCGAGCTCCGGGTCTGGGTCGAGGACATCGCGCCGCATGTACACGGGAACTTCGGGTGCCTGCGTCATCACACCACCGTACGGACGAAACGATAGTTGCGCTACCAGTTAATCGCCGAACGACGGCCACCCGATGTTGGGGCGGGCACACGCCGAGCGGGCGAAAATACATGGATGTAATTCATCCACAGTGTGGATAACCCCTGTGCATGGTTTCGTCAGGTGCCCTCGTCGAGATCCGTCCTCAGGCCGACATCGCGGCCAGGAAAGCGGGCCAGTCCGGGAACAAGGCACGGTCCACGAGCTCAATCCGGATACCGGCCACGTCGGTGTAGTAGGCGAACGTCGTCAGGGTGTCACCAGCGGGACGGGCCTCCTGGACGTACCCCAGCTGTTCCAGATGCGCAGCCGCCGAGCCGATCCCATCCACCCAGTAGCCAAGGTGATGGGCCGGTGCGGTCCAGATCGTGCCCGGCACCTCTTGGACCAGCTCCAGATGCGGTGCCTGGAGTGAATAGACGAAGCGGTTCCGAAGTTCTACTTCCCCCGCCACGGTGGTGACCGCCAGGCTGTACTCGACGGGCTTTGTCCACTGGTAGCCGGCGGCCGCGGTCAATCGTGCTGCGGCGGAATCGATATCGGGGACGACGATACCGACGTGGTAGAAATCGGACGTTTGAAGAGGGGACGTCATCACGCTCTGCCTTCCTGGGCCTGCGATTCGATGTCGAGCGTCGTCAGGTGTTCGGCAAGTGGTAATGCAATATAGCTCTGTAAAGAACATGCATCTCATAAAACGAGAACTACGTTATCATCACCGGAACCCAAGGAGCTGCCGTGACAACCATGACCTTCGACGATCG
The DNA here is from genome assembly GCF_965229105.1 of Mycobacterium sp. Taxonomy (GTDB): domain Bacteria; phylum Actinomycetota; class Actinomycetes; order Mycobacteriales; family Mycobacteriaceae; genus Mycobacterium. The sequence goes on along the minus strand of NZ_OZ245858.1, from coordinate 968,444 downwards.
CGTGGCCATCGTCACCGGAGCCGGCGGCGGACTGGGTAGATGCCATGCGCTGGAGCTCGCCCGCCGCGGGGCCCACGTCGTGGTCAACGACCTCGGCGCTGCCGTCGACGGCAGCGGACAGTCGTCATCGGCTGCGCAGTCCGTCGTCGAGGAAATCACCGCCGCAGGTGGGTCGGCCATCGCCAATACCGATTCGGTGTCCACCTTTGAGGGTGGACAGGCCATCGCCGCTGCCGCTCTGGACGCCTTCGGCCGCATCGACGTGTTGATCAACAACGCCGGCATTTTGCGTGATGCCGCGTTCAAAAATCTGACCACTGAAAAGGTGGACGCCGTTTTGCAGGTACACCTCCATGGCGCCTTCCATGTGACCCGCGCGGTGTGGCCAACCATGCGGCAGCAGAACTACGGCCGCATCGTCATGACCACCTCGGGCTCTGGCCTGTTCGGTCAATTCGGCCAGGCCAACTACGGCGCCGCCAAGGCCGGTTTGATCGGTTTGATGAATGTGCTTGCCATCGAAGGGGTTCGCAACAACATCCACGTCAATGCGGTCTCACCGATCGCCCGCACCCGGATGACCGAGGACACCATGGCCGATGTGGTGAAGGATCTGGATCCGGAAAAGGTCACCCCCGTCGTGGTCTACCTCGCGCATCAGGACTGCGACCGGACCGCGCACATCTACCGGGTCGGCGGGAGCAAGGTGTCGCGGGTGTTCTTGGCGGTCACCGACGGTATCGACGATCCCGCGCTGACGCCCGAGGCGATGGCAGCCGCGATCGACCGCATCGATGATCCCGCGGGGTTCACCATTCGTGGTGGTCCGATCGGCTAGCAGACGCCACGGACAATCCCGGACAGATAGCGGTCGAGTTGCGCAACGTCGCTGATGGGGTGGTCACCTCGCGCAATCCCGAACATCACGCCGTTGATGAACATCATCACGGCTACGGTCTGATCCTCCAGAAGTTCCGCATTGGGGGGCGATCCGATGGTATGCAAAGTCGCGATCGCTGCGCGCCCCAACTCCATGAAGCGCGCAGTCGACTGCTGCAAGGTCTCCGCCATCACGGGGTCGTGCCTGGCCACCAGCGCCAGTTCATAGCGCGCCTTCGTCCGCGACAGGGCGGGCTCACTAGTCGCACCGAAGACGATCTGCGCCAATGCCGATGGCGCGGAGGAGGATTGCTCGGCAGTCGCGGTATGCACGGCCGCCAGGTCGAGCACATCAAGTTCCGTGACCCGCTCGGCGGCCGCCTGTAACAGTGCCGAGGCGGTCCGGAAGTAAAAGGACGTCGTACCGTCGGGAACCTGCGCGGCGCGATCGACCTTGCGGTGGCTCACCCCACGGGCGCCGCCATCGGCCAGCAGTTGGATCGCCGCATCGCATAACTCGCGACGGCGCTCATCCGGATTGGGCTTTCGACGTGGGTGAATTCGGGCAGTTTATCGCCGCTCGCATCCGGGGTTGTCTCACGGGACGGTCTTCTCTACATTTGTAGAGTGACTACCGTTGACTTGGATGTACCTGGCGATTGGGACGAACTCACCCCGCGGTGGATGACGTCGGCGATCGCGCCGCATCATCCCGGTGCGGTGGTCAGTGCTATCACCGTGCAACTGCGCGACGACGGCACCAACCGCCGCGCCCGCCTGGGGCTGTCCTACTCCGCCGGTTCCGGTCCGGACACGGTCTTCGTCAAGTCCGTCGACGACGATCACAAGGAACTTGTGCGGCTGACCAGCGGGTTGTTCCACGAGCCCCGCCTGTTCAACTCGGGTGTCGAACTCCCCTTGGAACACCCCACCGTGTACGCCGCCGTCATTGACGAGGCAGCCGACAACTTCATCCTGGTGATGGAAGACCTCACCGCGCGCGACGCCGATCCCAGGGACGCCACCCGGCCCCTGACCGTCGACCAGGCTGCGTGCGGCCTGCGCGGGCTGGCCCGGCTGCATGCCCGCTTCTGGGGTAGGCGTAGTAGCGATAACCCAAGGCTCGCGTGGCTGGAAGCGTTCCAGCCGTGGCCAGGGATGGACGCGGCACCGCTGCCGATGGCGTACGCCGCCATCGGCGATGCGGCCACTCCCGAAATTCTCGGCCTGAGCGGCGATGTGCTGTTCAACCAGCTGTGGGCGCGCTATATCCGGACGCTGACGAAAGCCCCGCAGACGTTGTTGCACGGCGACCCCCATATCGGTAACACCTACGTGCTCCCCGATGGCGAAGTCGGCTTTCTCGACTGGCAAGTGGCCCGTCGCGGCAACTGGTCACTCGATGTCGGATATTTCCTGCAGGGCGCGTTGACCACGGAAGACCGCCGCGCCCATGAACGTCGCCTCCTCGAGGAGTACCGCGCCGCGCTGGATCTTCCCGCGGACGAGAAGCCGTCAGCCGACGAGACCTGGCTGCGCTACCGCGCCTCGGTGATACACGGGCTGGCGCTGTGGCTCGCCACTGCCAGCGCCGGGGAGGCTTGGCAGCGCCCGGATATCGCTGTCGCGCTGGCCAGGCGGTACGCCATCGCCTACGTCGACCTCGATACCGCTGCAGCCTTGGACGCCATCGACGGGTAAATGCCCCAACCGCTTAATCGGATCGTCATGGCGCTTTACGGGGAGGAAATCGCGTCGGCTCCATACTTGAAACGCGACTGAAGTCGCATTTCAGACCGACACTTCCGGAGCCGTGTATCCATGACCGAATTGACCCACGTACCCGCATCCACACCGGTGGCCGACCTCGTCGAATACATGCGTCGCGACAACTACGTCATCATCGACAACCTGGTGCCGGCGTCGATGATGGATGCGATCGAAGAAGAGCTTGCCCCGCACATCGCGTCGACACCGATTGGGTACAACGCCATTCTGGGCAAGAAGACCCGCCGCACCGGAGCGCTGATTGCGCGCTCTCCGACGTGCCGCGAGCTGATCCAAAACCCGACCATTCTGGGGACCGTGAGCGATTTTCTGGGCCACGCCAGCGCATTTCAGCTGATGCTGACGCAGGTGATCTCCATCGAGCCCGGTGAGTCGGCGCAGGGATTGCACCGTGACCAGGTGGCGTGGGACTTCTTTCCCTTCCCCGACGATTACCACGTGCAGTGCAATATGCTCTGGGCCCTGTCGGATTACACCGCCGAAATGGGCGCCACCCGCGTCGTCCCCGGCAGCCACCTCCCCGGCGCCCGCAGCCCAAAGGAATACACCGACGCAGACGTTCTGCAGGCCGAAATGTCGCGTGGCTCAGTGCTTATCTACAGCGGCAAGATCGTGCACAGCGGCGGGGCCAACAAAACCACCGACAAAGTTCGCCGCGCCATCAACATCAACTATTCGGTCGGTTGGGTACGCCAAGAAGAGAACCAGTACCTCTCGGTGCCGCTGGAGATCGCCAGGGATCTCGACGACGACCTGTTGAAATTGATGGGTTACCAGGAGGGCGCTTTCTCGATGGGGTACATCCGCGACTTCGAGGATCCGCTGCGCGCGATCCGTGGCGACGACGCGGTCGCCTATGGGTTCGACGAGAATCGGGTGCGCGCAGACGCCTCACCGGAGTATGCCGCGTTCTTGGCCGGCAGTCAGTAGTCAAACCCACCTCTTGCGGATACCCGAATCACAGTCAGCTAGTTGATGTTTCATGACATGAACACGAGCGGGCGCCGCCCCCATGCCGGAGCGGCGCCCGAGTTTGGCGGCTCTCGACGCAGCGCCTATTGGCTGCCCGCCAGGAACGCGGCGTGCTCCGCGGCCGCTTCCGCACGAACCCGGCTCGAGTCGAACCCGTAGGGCACTGCATCGTTGCCGCGTACCGCGCGCAGCGGATCTTCAAAGTCGCGGATATAACCCATGGCGAAGGCGCCTTCTTGATAGCCCATCAGTTTGAGAAGGTCATCATCGAGGGTCTTGGCGATTTCGATTGGCACTGAGAGGTATTGGTTCTCTTCTTGGCGTACCCAGCCGACCGAGTAGTTGATGTTGATGGCGCGGCGAACTTTGTCGGTGGTTTTGTTGGCCCCGCCGCTGTGCACAATCTTGCCGCTGTAGATCAATACCGATCCACGGGACATCTCGGCCTGCAGGCAGTCAGCGTCGGTGTATTCCTTCGGCGTCTTGGACCCCGGGAGGTGGCTGCCGGGGACGACGCGGGTGGCGCCCATTTCGGCGGTGTAATCCGACAGGGCCCAGAGCATATTGCACTGCACGTGATAGTCCTCGGGAAAGGGAAAGTAGTCCCACGCCCCTTGGTCACGGTGCAGACCCTGGGCTTTTTCGCCTGGTTCGATGGAGATGATCTGGGTCAGCATCAGCTGAAATGTACTGGCGTGGCCCAGAAATTCAGCGACCGTGCCAAGGATGGTCGGGTTCTGAATCAGCTCACGGCACGTCGGAGAGCGCGCGACCAATGCACCGGTGCGGCGGGTCTTTGAGCCCAGGATGGCGTTGTACCCAACGGGTGTCGCTTCGATATGCGGGGTCACTTCTTCCTCGATCGCGTCCATCAGCGACGGGGGTGCCAGGTTGTCGACGATGACGTAGTTGTCACGACGCATGTGTTCGACCAGCTCGCTGATCGGCGCAGTCGCGGGAACGTGGTTCAGTTCGGTCATGGGTAGATGGCTCCGTGAAAGTTGGTCTGCGGCCGGCACGGCATTGGCAGGCCTGGCGGTAAACGCGACTCTAGTCGCGTTTACCAGTATCGCGCCACCGGGATGCCTACTCGGTAAGCGCCGATGACGATCGCATTAAGCCGGTTGGCAGCATTCGTAAGGACTGACGCCACTCCACTCACCGCACGAGGTCGCGTAACCGGGTTTTTACGAACAGACCGCTCAAAGACACAAACGCCAGTCCAGACTGGAGTCGCGTCTCACCGCACCGGCTTCTGGCGTGGATCGGCCACCCTCCCCGTGCAAAGCACAGGTTCACTCGACGCAGAGACAGGACAGGCAATGCCCGGACAATCCGTCGGCCGACTCCAAGGCAAGGTCGCCATCGTCACCGGCGCCTCGCGGGGAATCGGACAGGCCATTGCGATCAGGTTCGCCCGGGAGGGCGCCCAGGTGATCGCCGCAGCACGTAACACCGTCGACTTGGCCGAGACGGCGGCGATGGGCGATGGCCGCATCGTCACCCAACCGTGCGATGTGCAGAAAGCAGCGGACGTCCAGGCATTGATCACCCGGGCCGTCAACGACTATGGGGCGCTGGACGTCCTCGTCAACAACGCGGGCGTGGCCGTGCAGAAGTACTTGGTGGACACCACCGAAGAGGACTGGGACCTCACGATGGACACCAACGTCAAGGGAACGTTCTGGGGTCTGAAGTTCGCCATCCCGGTGATGAAGGCCGGTGGCTCGATCATCAACATAGGGTCGGTGAACAGCTATGCCGGCGAGCAGACCTCATCTGCCTATGTAACGTCCAAAGGTGCCGTGTTGTTGCTGACCAAGAACGCCGCCGCGGAGACCGCTCACCTGGGTATCCGGGTCAACATCGTCTGCCCGGGCTCGACGGAGACCCAGATGTCCCGCGCCTATTTTGAGGCGGCGATGGGATCGGCGGAGAAAGCGGACAAATTCACCCGCACCTTCGCCCCACTGACCGGCATGATCCCCCCTGACGACATCGCCAGCGCGGCACTGTTTCTCGCCTCGGACGAATCCAAGAGCATGACCGGTAGTTCCATGCTGGTCGATGGCGGCCTGCTCGCATCCTGGGATCACGTCACCACCGAGCCCTGAACCACGAAAAGGAGCGCAAGCCAAGTGTCAACACGCGAATCAGACTCCCGAGTGGATGCAGCCCGCAGGTTTCAGCGGCAAAGGCAGACCCCAGATCGGTTGAACAACTCGACCCGCCGGACCTACGATCTACTTCGCTCAACCCTGGTCCGCGCCGGCAGGAACATGTCCCTGGTCGAGAGCGATCTGGCCGATGGACTGTCGGCCAGCCGCAATACCGTCCGGACCGTGCTGCAACAGCTTGCCCGCGAGGGATACGTCACCCGCGAGACCAAAAATGGCACCCACGCCGCCGAACTACTCCTGCTGCCCATCGACCAACTCTTTCCGTGGGAGGCACGCCTGCTGGAATGTCAATCACTGGGGTGCCCGCCGCTGGTGCGGGATCGACTTCGCCTGCCAGCCGGGTGGAACGTGCTCATGGTCGAGAGCCTGATGCTGGAAAGCGGCCTCCCACTTGGCATCCAGGTGAGTTACATCGCGCTGGATGAGGAGCAGTCGCCCGATATCGACGCCGACGACCCGGATATCATCCGCATTCTCGAGCAACATCTCGGGTTGCGCATCCGTGGCAGCGACGCCACCATCAGCACCGTGGCTGCCGACCAGCAGACCTCTACCCTGGTCGGTGTCGCGGTCGGTGCACCGATGATCTGTGTCGACGATGTGATCGAAGACGAGAGCGGCCAACCGCGGGCGCTGTCGCAGATCCGGGTCCGTGGCGATCGAGTTGCATTCTCGGCCAAACCTTTCCGCGCAGGCTGAGCCTGCTCTAGTCCCGTAACAGTGGCGTAATCCACGAGGTACTGGCGCGCAGCAGATGCGTCATGCGGCGCGGGTCAAATGACCGTATGCACCGCAGCGGGGCTGTCGTGCTTTCCGGTCAACTATTGGCCCACCCTGGAGGCAAACATGTCAAAAACTGCACGTGACAACAACACCCCGACGGGTTGGGACCGGCGCACCTTCCTCAAGGCCAGCGGTCTCACCGTCGGCGGTATCAGTTTGGCCTCGCTCATCGCGGCCTGTGGCGCGGGCGGCAGCAACGGCGCAGGGTCCAGCAATGGCACCTTGACGTTGCGCACGCCATTCCTGGCCGACATGGCGGTGCCCGACCCGGATATCTTCTACGAGGCCGAGGGCCTACAGGTGATGGACGAAACCTACGAAGGCTTGGTGAAGTACCAGCCCGGGACCGCGACGATCGTCCCCGCGTTGGCCACCGCATGGACCGTCTCGCCCGATCTGCTCACCTACACCTTCGAGCTGCGACCCAGCGTGAAGTTCCACGACGGAACGCCCGTCGACGCACAGGCGTGGCAGAAGAGCTTCGACCGTCGCAAGGCCGTCGACGGCGGTCCGGGCTACATGGTCAAGGGTGTCGCACGGACCGAGGCGCCGACTCCGACCACCTTCGTCGTCGTCCTCACCGCACCCAACAATGCGTTCATCCACTATCTGGCGTCCCCATTCAAGCCGGCTGCCATCAGCCCAACAGCGGTGTCCAGCAACGCTGTTGGCGACGATCATGCCCAAAAGTGGCTGACCACCCATGACGCGGGCACCGGGCCCTACACGATCACGGAGTTCGTGACCGGCAGCCATTACACATTGTCAGCATTCGGTGACTACTGGGGCGAGAAGCCCGCGTTCGAGACGATCCGTATCGAGATCACGCCCAGCGTCGCCACCCAGAAACTGCAGCTGGACGGTGGGTCATTCGACCTGGTGGCCAAGGGGTTCGCGGTGCCGGACATCCTCTCCTATCAACAGAACCCGGAGTTCACCATCGTCAACGCGGTGGGGGGAATCGGCGACTCCATTTATCTGAATCAGGGCGCAGGAATCTTCGCCGACAAGAAACTACGCACCGCCGTGCTCAACGGGGTGGATCGCACGTCCATCGTCGAGGCGGCATGGAGCGGCATGGCCACCGCACAACCGGGGGTGTGGCCGGATAAATGCTTTCCTCCCGAGCTGGCGCCCATGCCAACGAATATCGACAAGGATGCCCTCAAGACCATGGTGGCCGGGCTGCCGTCGAAGAAGGTCGACCTGGCCTGCGCGGTAGACGGTGGAGCGCCGCGGCAGCAGATGGCCGAGCTTCTGCAGAGTCAGCTCGCAGAAGCCGGGTTCGACGTCACCCTACGGGTGATGCCGATGGCCGAGCAGTTTGATCTCGTGAATCAGCCACCCGACAAGCGACCTGACATGATGATCGCGTGGCTCGGTGGTGACACCTTCCACTTGGACACCACGTTCCGCATCGCGGCACGTACCGGCGCTGAACCGGTCAACTTCTATCAGTACTCCAATCCCGAGCTCGACCGGCTGATGGACGAGGCTGTCCTGCAACCCAACGAGGAGTTGCGCAACAAGGTGTATCAGCGCTGTACCCAAATCGTTGTCGAGGACGCCATCTGGATCCCGCTGTGCGTCCCGCCGACCACCACCGTCGCGCACAAGAACGTGACTGGCTTCACCAACAACTCCTTCATCCCGACCCTGCTGCTCGAGGATCTCAACCGATCCTGAGTATGTGGCGTAATGCGCGAGGTACTGGTGCGCAGCAGGTGCGTCATCCGACACCGATTGAATCCAGACAAGCACCGCAGCCGCCGGCCGTGCTGTTGCGTGCGACGAAAGAGGAGAAGCTATGACCGATATGTTCCACCTGGGGTGGTTCCTGAACTTCGTCGCCGACGAATGGCACGACACATGGGGCGACGGGGGACGTGACTTCACCGGCGACTTCTATGTCGAGGTCGCCCGTGATTTCGAACGCGCCAAATTCGACTACATCCTTATCGAGGATAAGTTGATGGTGCCGAACGCATTTGGCGGCACCATGGAACACGCGCTGAAACAGGCGCTCGTGCCCAAGCACGACCCGGTGCCGCTCGCGGTGCTGATCGCCGCCGCCACCAGTCATATCGGCGTCGTCCCCACGATGTCCACCAGCTTCTACCCGCCGTTCCTGTTGGCCAGGGTGGCCAGCACGATCGACCACATCTCCCGCGGGCGGTTCGGTCTGAACGTCGTCACCTCTGCAGAGGACCGCTCCGCGCAGAACTTCGGCATGGACAAGCTCTACGAACACGACGAGCGTTATGCCCGCGCCAGCGAGTATCTCGAGCTGATCACCAAGCTGTGGGAATCCTGGGAACCCGATGCCATCGAACGCAATTACGAGACCGGGACGTACGCGAATTACAAGAAGGTCAACACCATTGACTTCGAGGGCAAGTACTACAAGTCCCGCGGCCCGCTGAACACCGCACCCTCCCCGCAGTACCGGCCGGTCATCGCCCAAGCCGGCGCCTCACCGCCGGGACGGGAGTTGGCCGCCCAGTACGCCGACACCATCGTCGGCCCGGCCGATGACGTCGACAGGATGCGCGCCTACCGCGACGATATCCACGCCCGAATGAAGGCCAATGGGCGTGATCCCTCCGAGTGCAAAGTGCTCTACGTGGTGTCGCCGATTGTGGCCGATACCCACGATGAGGCAGTGGCCAAGCGAGAGCGCTGGTACAACGATCCGCACTACGTCGAGCACATGCTGGCGGAGATCTCGGCGATCACCGAGATCGACTTCTCCCAGTTCGATCTCGACGAGCCGCTACCCGAGCTGACGACCAACGGTGAGCGAGGTTCGTTGGCCGCCTTCGTATCCGCAGGCAAAGACAAAACGCTGCGTGAACTGGTGACCGGCAGCGCGATGGCCGGGAGCATCCCGTTCGTGGGAACACCTGCCGAGGTGGCGGACCAAATGGGCGAGGTGATGGGGCAGGTCGGTGGGGACGGGTTTCTGATCACCAGTCCCGTGATGCGACTCAACCGCCGCTACGTCACCGAGATCACCGACGGTCTGATCCCCGAGCTGCAAAAGCGTGGCCTGACCCGCACCGAATACACCACCACGTTGTTGCGCGACACGCTCCGCGAGTTCTGATGATCCCGATTCCTCAGGACGACGACACGCAGCGCAAGATGCTCGGCGAGATCGAAGCGAGTGTCGAGGACTTTCGCGGCGTGCCGGGCTTCTCGGTGTTACGCACCGAAAAGCCCGGGAGCGCAATCGGTGTGCACGGCGGCATCCAGGATGACGTGCAGCTCGACCGTGTGTTGAACCGGATGCGGTGGCAGCCCATCGGTGCGTTCGGTGGCAAGCTGATCATCGTCTGCACCAAACCTGAGCAGCAGTGGCGGATTGCCCGGTTGTCCGGGATCCGGGGTGTGCCACCGAAATTCGCCGATGACCGGGTATTCACCGACGAACAAGCTGCGCAGGCCGAGGTCTTCGCGATGCGCCTGGAGCAGTACCCCGCCGAAGACGGGATGCCCGAGCATTACACGCCGGCGTGGAAGGCCCGAGGGGAGAACTGGGGACCATGACGGATACCTACGCGGACACTGACATCTACCCGGAGCTGTTGCGGCTGACCGGGTACGGCAGCAAATGGTCGGTCGAACAGGGTGACAGCGTCGACTTCTTCGTGAGTTGCGACGGCCCGGCGTCCTACCGTGCCGAGCTGGTCAAGCTGATCCACGGCGATACCCACCCGAGCGGACCCGGTTTCAAAGAGGAGATCCTCGACTCGCCGATCAACGGCACCTACCCGGGCGGCCTGCAGCCCATACATGCCGGTTCCTACGGCATGGTGCCCGACCGCCGGCCGCTACGCGTGGACAGCTTCACCCTGCAGTGCTGGATCTGGCCGACCATGCCCACCAAGGTGGCGGGCTACTGGGCGCCCGGCGAGCAGATGATCATGGGCAAGTGGTCCCAGGACCACGGCTACGGGCTGTTCCTCGACCTCGAGGGCCGGGTGTGTCTACGGATCAACGGCCAGAAGGTCACCGCCGCCGAACCCGTCCGAGACCGCGCCTGGCATTTCATCGCGGCGACGTTCGATGCCGAGACGGGATCTGTGGTCCTGCACCATGAGCCGCAGATCCGCTACGCGCTCGATCCGAAACCCCAGCCGGTCGAGGCGGTGCTCACCGAACGCATCATCCACAGCGCCGTGCCGTTCACGTTCGCTGCGCACCCTGCCACCAGCGAGCCCGACGGCGCCTCCCGCCAACCGCACGGCTGGGTGATGTCCGAGTACTACAACGGCAAGATCGACGGAGCGCGACTGTGCTCACGGGTGCTGACCCGTCTGGAGATCGAGACGATGAAGCTCGGCGCCGCGCCGGGCACCGATGAGCGCCGTGGCCTCGGGCCGTCGGCAGACCTCGGCGCAGCCATGGTGGCGGCCTGGGATTTCAGTCTGGAGATTCCGACCCGCACGATCATCGACAACGGCCCCTACCGGTGCGACGGTGAACTCGTCGGGTTACCCGCCCGCGGGATGACCGGGCACAACTGGAGCGGCCATCAGATCTCCTGGAGCGCCGATCATCGCGAATACGGCGCGATCCACTTTCATGACGACGATGTCGACGATGCCCGCTGGGCTGTCGGTTTCACCCTCCCGGTGCCGGCCGACCTGCCCAGCGCGGTCTACGCCGTCAAGCTGACCACCGACGAGGGTGACGAGGACTACATCCCCTTCATGGTCCGCACCCCACTCGGTGCACCGCAGTCCAAGATCGCCGTCATCATGTCGACCACCGACTACATGGCATACGCCAACGAGCATCTGGCCAGCAACGGCGGCAGCATGGAGGCGTTGATGTACCGCACGCCGATCATGGCGCCGCAGCACATCTTTCTCAGCGTGCACCGGGAGTACGGCTACTCGACATACGACACCCACAGCGATGGTTCCGGCGTCCACCTATCGTCGCGACTACGGCCGATCCTGAACTTCCGGCCCAAATGCGATTCACCCGCCGTGCAGGCACCGTGGCAGTTCAATGCCGATCTGCACCTCATCGACTGGCTGGTCGAAATGGGCTACCAATTCGACGTCATCACCGACGAGGACATCAGCTACGACGGCCTGGAACGGATCGAGGGTTACAACGTCCTGATCACCGGATCACATCCGGAACACAAGGACGGCCGATACCTCGACGCCATCCACAGCTACAAGGATCGCGGCGGCAGGTTCATGTACATGGGTGGCGACGGCTTCTATTGGCGCCACACCTTCCACCCCGGTTACGGGCGAGGCGAGATCACCGAGATGCGCCGCTGCGAGTCGGGAATCAGGCCATGGCAGGCTCAGCCAGGCGAGTACTACCACCAGAGCGACGGCAAGCTCGGCGGCATGTGGCGTTTCCTCGGCCGCGATATGGCCGCGGTCAGCGGAACGTCGATGGTGGCGCAGGGTTTTGACGCCTCGACCTACTTCAAGCGCACCCCGGAAAGCGACGATCCCCGGGTGGCGTGGGCCTTTGCCGGAATCGACTACGACGAGCGACTCGGCGATTTCGGTCTGGTCGGCGGCGGGGCAGCCGGGGCCGAAGTCGATAATGTCGACACCACCCTGGGCTCGCCGCCGCACACCCTGCTGGTCGCGACATCGGCGGGACTGCATACCGACGCGTATCTGACTGTCACAGAGCTGATCTTGACGAACACTGCGGGCCACACCGGTACCCAGAATCCGAGAATTCGCGCCGATATGGCCTTCCACGAGACGCCGAACGGCGGCGGGGTGTGGTCGTTCAGTTCGATCTCCTACTGCGGCAGCCTGTCGCACAACAACTACGACAACAACATCTCGACGTTGACCGGCAACGTGCTCAACCGCTTCATGCGCGATGGTCCGCTTCCCGCTGCAGATCCCGTCGAGATCCGATCCCGCGGACGGTTCGAGTCGACACCGGCTCAGAACTACCACCTGCCCGGAGCGATCGGGTGATGACTTCGACTGTCGCACAGAAGAATCTGCTGCTGCAGCCGTCATCATCGGGCCGGCACCCGTCCGCCGAGACCACAGACTGGACCGGAGTGTGGGTCTGCGTGGGGGTCGCCGCGCAACTGACCGAAGTCGGGGCGGTGCTGCCGGCGACGATCGGCTATCACGGTGCGCACGTGCGCCGCACCGAGGACGGTCTGTTCGCCGCGATCAACGCCCGGCCATTCGGCGGGTGCGTCTCGATCCCGGTGCACTGCGGAAGCACCCAGAACGTCCGGTGCCCACAGATGGCCTGCGCATTCAGCGAGGATGGTGGCGTGCTCGACAGCACCACCGATCCGACTGGTGTCAGCAGGGCCGGGTTCATCGGCCGCGGCCGCGGTCCGACTGTCAAATTACCTCTGGCGCAATGGGGTCCACTGTTATTCGTGAATATCACGATGGCGGCGGCGCCACCCCTGCCGATCGGCGACGGGCCCTGCCTGGACGGCACGCAGGTGGTCGCGACCGGTCAACGTCTGGTAGCGGGCAACTGGCTCGACACTCCCCAGCAGGCGGCACCCGATATCGCTGTCACCACGGCAGCACCGAATCTCGCCATGGTGCGTCGCGGGTCCGATACGGTGGCGGTCTGGAGCCGCCCGGCCGGCCAGACCCGCAGCACCCTGGCTTGGGCCCTGCTGAGTCCGGCCGATCGAATCACGCCGTGATGCTTTAGAATTCGCGCAACGTATCCCGCAACATGGTCGTGGTGTACTCGGAGCGGACACGACCGAGCTTCTGCAGTTCGGGCACCAGCCCGTCGGTGATCTCGGTGACGTAGCGGCGGTTCAGCCGCATCACCGGGCTGGTGATCAGAAAGCCGTCCCCACCAACCTCATCCATCAGGTCAGCCATCTCCTGGGCCACCTCGACGGGAGTGCCGACAAACGGGATGTTGGAGCCGATGCCATGACCGGTGACGAGTTCGCGCAGCGTCTTGTCCTTGCCCCGGCCCAAGAAACTCTCCAAGCCACCCCGTTCGCCGTTGGTCGTCACCGGCGGCACCGGCTTATCGAGATCGAATTGAGAGAAGTCGATTTCGGTGATAGACGACATCTCGGCCAGCATGTACTCGATATAGGAGTCGGTGCTCAACCACCGCGCCTGCTTGGCCAGCGCTTCCTCGCGGGTGTCAGCCACGATGGGCGACACCAAGTACAGCACTTTGCACTCGGATGGATCACGACCGTGCGCCTTCATCCGGTCGTGGATATCGTCGCGGTAGGCCTTCATCGCCTCAGGACTGTTCGCCGGGGCGACGATCGTGTCGGCATGCTGGGCAGCCAATTCGCGTCCCGGTGGTGAGGCGCCGGCCTGGGCGATGGTGGGCCGGTACTGCGGAGAGGGTGCGGTGTTCAGCGGGCCGCGCGACTTGAAGTACTTGCCCTCGAAGTCAATGGTGTTGACCTTCTTGTAGTTTGCATAGGTCCCGGTCTCGTAATCGCGCTCGATCGCGTCGGGCTCCCACGATTCCCAGAGCTTGCTGACCACCTCCAGGTACTCACTTGCCCTGGCGTAACGCTCGTCATGCTCGTAGAGCTTGTCCAGCCCGAAGTTCTGCGCCGAGCGATCCTCGGCGGAGGTCACCACGTTCCAGCCGAACCGGCCCCGCGCGATGTGGTCGACCGTGCTGCACAGCCGGGCCAACAGGTACGGCGGATAGAAACTGGTCGACATCGTCGGCACCACACCGATGTTCTTGGTGGCGGCGGCCATCAACACCGCCAACGGCACCGGGTCATGTTTGGGGTTGATGCCGTGCTTGAGGTCATGCTCCATCGTGCCGCCGAAGGCGGTCGACACCATCAGCTTGTCCTCGATCAAGATGTAGTCGAACTTGGCGCGCTCCAGGTTTCGGGCCACATCCACGTAGAAGTCACCAGTGAAATCACGCCCACCGTCACCCCAATTGCCATTCCATTCGTCGGCGACGAAGTTCAGGAACCACCCCAGATGGAACCGATCGGTCATGACCGCTTGATCTCCTGCATCTGGACGATCTGCGGGAAGAACGAATTGATCACGATTCCGTCGATATCGGTGTGCGCGATCGTCGTCGTGGGCGGTAGGCACATGGGAATCAAGATCCCGTCGTCGAGCAGAACTTGACTGGCCTGCTGGTATACGGCGTACATCTCGGCCGGCGTGGGCTTCAGCACCGCCTCGTCCATCAGCTTGTCCAGTTCGGGGTTCGAGTACTGATAGTAGTTCAACGGCGCCGCTCCGGTCCGGAACAGAATGCGGAACGTGGTGTCCAGGTGGAAGGCGTCACCGCCGACGAACGTCACCATCATGTCCGGCCGCTTCTCACTGGGCTGGTTGACCAGATCGAACTGCTCTGATGGCGGCATCTGGCGCACCGTCACGTCCAGACCCAATGCGGCGAGCTGGTTTTGCACCAGTTCGGCCATCTGCTGACGTGCCGCACCACCGTCGGTGATACACGCCAGGTCGACCTTCTTCGAGGGAAGGGCGGCCACCAGCGCTTTCAGCGGTTCGGTGTCGACGGTGGACGGGAACGGCGCGAACTCTGGCGGCAGGGACCCTTCGGGCCACATCGCTGTCTGCGCCTTCGCCAGTCCACCCCAGGAGGTGTCGACGATCGAGGCGCGGTCCAGCGCGGTCTGCATGGCGCGTCGCAGTTTCACATCGGCGAAGATGCCCGTGTGCGGATTGAGTAAGAGCCCGTCGGCGACACCTCCGACGGAGTTGATCACGGTGAACTGCGGATTCTTCTGGTAGGCAAGCACATCCGGCACTGGAAAGCCTTTGGCCACCAGGTCGAACGCGCCCGAGTCGAGCTGCAGTTTCTGCGTGGTGATATCCGGGGTGATTTCGATTCGGATGTTCTCGAAGCCGGGCTTGCCGCCCCAATAGTCAGGGAACGCCGCGAAGGAGTAGTGGTTTCCGGGCAGGAACTCGGTGATCGTGTACGGGCCGGTGCCGGCATCGTGGGTCTTGAGCCACTCCTGGGCGAGGTCGTCGCCTACCGCGTTCTTCTCCACCGCGGTAGGGCTGACCGCGAACGGCTGCCACGGGCAGGCCAGGTAATGCACGAACGCGTTGTTGGGTTCCTTGAGCGTCACGATGAACGTCGTCGGATCCGGCGCCTCGGTCTTCTCCACCCCCGCCACCATGTAGGCCGGGCCCTGGTTCACCTTGGCGCGCCGTTCGAAACTCTTGATCCATGACGCGGCATCCGCGGGTGTTCCGTCATGGAACTTGACGTTTGGTTGCAGCGTAAAGGTGTAGGTCTTCTGGTCCGGGGAGATGGTCCAGGATTTGGCCAGTGCACCAATGATTTCCGGTGTGCCCGGCTTGTAGCCGAGCAGTCCTTCGTAAACGGTGTGAGTGACCAGGGCACCTTCGCCCTCGTACATGATGTCGGGGTCGGGGATCTGCATATCGTTGATGAACGGCAGTCGCAACGTCGCCGTCTGGCTTCCGCCGCCACCGCCGCCGGCACCGCCACCGCCGCAGGCAGCGATCAGACCCGCGAGGCTCAGGCCGCCGACCGTGAGGCCGCTGGCCTTGAGGAATGTGCGCCGGTCCCAGCCGGTTTCGGCATTGTTCGGGCGTGCGGTGTCGACCATAGGTTCCTCCTGATTGGGCCGGCTGTCCGGTCTGAGAGCACGGCAGCCCGCAGCGATGCGTGCCTGGAATTCAACCGGCGGAAGATGACACCACTGCTGCGCAGCCGTACCTCGCGTATTACGCCGGTGTCACACGTCCGATCGGCGTCTAGGCCGCGACGGTGCCTGAGTGGTCGGCAGCGCTGTCGGCCACCAGTTCGGTGTCGTCGTCTTCGACGATGATCACGTCGCTACGCCGCCAACTCGCCACCACCTCCGACCCGGGTTGAGCGCTGAGCTGGTGCCCGGCCGACATCGCGCGTCTCGGGACCTCGGCGATCAATCGGGTGCCATCGGCGAGCCGCACGTGAACCGAGAAGTCCGAGCCCGTAAAAGCGACGTGTTCGATTGCGCCGGAGGCATATTCGGAATCCGCCGTAGCGGGCGCCTCGTGGCCGGGGGTGATGGTCACCTGGTCGGGCGGCAGCACGGCGCTCAGGCGCATTCCGGCTTGCGCCCACTCCGGCGCCGCACCGTGCACCAGCACGCCACCGGTGTCGACGCAGACGTCGCCACCTTGGCGAACGGTCCGTCCGCGTAACACGGTGCCCACGTTGAGGAATTGCGCGACATAGGCGGTCCGAGGTGCACGGTAGAGCTCTACCGGGGTGTCGACCTGCACGATGTGTCCCCGGTCCATCACGGCAATGCGGTCGGCGATCGCACAGGCTTCTTCCTGGTCATGGGTCACGTGCACGAACGTTGCCCCGGTGGCCTGTTTGAGCCGCACCAGTTCGTCCTGCATCTGCCGACGCAACCTCAGATCGAGGGCGCCGAACGGTTCGTCGAGCAGGAGCACGCCGGGCCGCTTGACCATGGCCCGCGCCAGGGCCACCCGCTGCTGCTGGCCGCCGGAGAGTTCGGCGATGCGCCGATCGGCGAGGTGGTCCATGCCCACGATGGCCAGTGCCTCATGGGTTCGCACCTGCCGCTCCTTGCGCCTGACCTTGTCCATCTTCAGTCCGAACTCGACGTTGGCTCCGACACTGAGATGGGGGAACAACGCGTAGTTCTGGAACACGGTGTTCGTCGGCCTGGCGTAGGGCGGTTTGCGGGTGACATCGTCACCGCCCAACTCGACCCGCCCGGTCGTCGGCTCAACGAAACCACCGATGATGCGCAACGTGGTGGTCTTTCCACAGCCGCTTGGGCCCAGTAGCGCAAACAGTTCGCCCTGTTCGACGTCGAAGGACACGCCACCACCAGGCCCACCCAATGCGTAGTCGTCCGCGTCACCGTAAGTCTTGGTGAGATCGATACACCGGAGTGTGCTCATGGCGTTTCCCCTTGTCTGGGCCGGATCTGGAGTCCCCGCCGCCCGACTGCGATCAGCACGCCGACGAAGATAAGAACGAATGAGGCCACCAATATCAGCGTTGACAGGGCGGTCAGCTCGGGAGACAGCCCGAAGCGCAACGAGCTGTAGATGTACAGCGGCAACGTCATATCCGAACCGGTGATCAGGAACGTCATAATGAACTCGTCCATGGACGTGGCCAGCGAGATCATCGCCGCGGCCAGGATGCCGGGTGCCACCTGGGGTAGCACCACCCGCACGAACACGGTCAGCGGTTTGGCGCCCAGGTCCAGGGCGGCCAGCTCGTAGTTGCGGTCGACTCCTTCGAGCCGAATCATCACCACCAGAGTCACGATCGGCAGCGTGATGATGATGTGCCCCAACACGATCGTCCAGAGCCCACGATCGATATCCAACGCGTTGAGCCCGATGATCATCGCCAGGCCGAAGATGACCGGCGGCAGGAACAACGGCATCGAGATGGTCGCCATGCTCAGGTTGCGCCACGACCCCACGGACCGCGACAGGTACACCGCTGCGGCCGTCCCGAGCACGACGCTGACTGCGGTGGCGCTGAGCGCGACCTTGAGGCTGATCACCAACGCGTCGTGCAGGCCGGAGTCGGTCAACAGCGAGGTGAACCACTCTCCTGTGAAACCTTGGAACGGCAGGCCCACCGTTTTACTGTCGTTGAACGCGAACAACACCAGCAGGGCGATCGGCAGATAGAGGAACGCCATCATCAGCCAGGCGTACGCCGCCAGCATCGGCGAGCGCCGCTTCACGTAGATACCGGTGTAGGCGCCCACCGACGGCGACGAGCCGGCGGTCAACCGCAGGATCGCCAGGAGCAGGAAGATCGCCACCAGCAGGAGCAGCGCCAGCGCCGCCCCGAAACCCCATTGCATGGAGTTGCCGAACTGATTGGTCATCAGGTTGGCGTAGAACGTTCCCGCAGTGCCGCCGATCAGTTGCGGGGTCACATAGTCGCCGAGCATCGACACGAACGCCAGGATGAAGCCTCCGACAAGCCCGTTGCGGCACAACGGAAGTGTGACGAAGACGAACCTGCGCCACCGCGCCGCCCCGAGATCCGATGCCGCCTCGTAGAGCCCGGCGTTGACCCGCTCCAGAGCGATGAACGCGGTCAGGAACGTCAACGGGAAGAGCAGATAGGCGAAGGTGATCACCACCGCGGGCTTGCCCGGCTCGAACAGGCTGAGCGGGGTGTCGACGAGACCCCACCGGATCAGCGAGGTGTTCAGCAGTCCACCGTTGCCCAGCAGGTTCAGCCAGGCCAGCACCCGGATGAGATAACTCATGAACAGCGGGATGGTGGCGACCAGCACCCAGATCAGACGCCTGCGAGGCGATACCTTGGTTGCCACGAAGTAGGCCAACGGGAAGGTCACAGCGACGGTGATCGCCGAGGCCACCGCGATGAATCCCATGGTGGTGGCCAGCGACTGCCAGTAGGTGTCGGTGGTGAAGAACCGGACGTAGTTGTCCAGGGTGAAGGTGTCGACAATCTCGCCCGCCACCGTCGGGCGGAACG
Source organism: Mycobacterium sp. (assembly GCF_965229105.1). GTDB lineage: Bacteria > Actinomycetota > Actinomycetes > Mycobacteriales > Mycobacteriaceae > Mycobacterium. Next base: position 949,347 of record NZ_OZ245858.1, on the reverse strand, counting down.
AGTACAGCAGCACCACCAGCAGCGGGAGCACGAACCCGACGACCACCAGAGCCGTCGCGGGCAGGGGTAGGAACGCGATCGCCGAGGGGTGACGTCGCCAGCGACTTGCTTTGGTGGACAGCGGTATCGGCGACTCCGGACGGCCCGGCGCTTGCGGCCGGTCGTCCGGGAGTACCGCTGTGCTGGCATCCATGACCGTGAGCTAACCCATGACCTGGTCATAGGCCGCAGCCCAGGCATCGGCGTGTTCGGGCTGCGCCTGGAACACCAGTTCCTTAGCCAGGTCGGGACGATCCGCACCCAGCGACTTGGCGATGATCGCGTCATTGCCGCCCGCGGCGATCACCCGGTCGGTGGAGACCTTGCTGCACTGGGAGTAGAAGTTCGCTCCCCACAGGTATTTCTGGTTGTCGACGTCGCCGCCGAAGTAGTTGATGAACGTCATGGCGTTATCGCGATTCTTGGCGCCCTTCACCAACTGCGGTCCGTCGATCCAGCCGATCGACCCCTCCATCGGCACCTCGGCCTTGACGATGTCCTTGCCGTCGCCGAACTGACTATTCGCCCGATGCGCCATGCCCAGACTGGAGGCAAAGCCGATGTAGGCACCCTGGGTGGCCAGGGCCCGCGCGATCGCGTCATCGCTGTTCTTGCTGATCTGGAAAGGCTTGAGCGAGCCCAACTTCGCCGCCGCGGCATCCAGCGTCGACCCCTGCATGCTGTAGATGTCTTTGCGCGGCACTCCGTTGGCCAGACCCGCAAGCGCGATGAAGTCCTCGGCGCCGCCTTCGAGGATCGTCTTGTTCTTCGGCGCCTGCCACAGCGCATCCCAACTCAGCGGCGTATTCGGCTGAAATGGGGCGTCGACATTCCACGCCAGACTCAGCGCCGCCCACATGTTCGGGTAGAGGAGCACCTTGCCGGGCGAGACCACATAGGGCAGTGAAGGATCCTCGGTGAACACCGGGAACAAGTCCTTGGCCGCCGGGATCTCGGAAAGGTCCAAGACCTCGGTCAGGTCGTTCTTGTGATACGTCGGCGCCCAGCCACAGTTGCCGAAGACGATGTCGTACTGCGAACCGCCGCCCGCTTTGATCTTGGCGAACATGTCCTGGTCGGATTCGGCCGCCACCCCCTTGACCTTGATGCCAGTGGTCTTCTCGAAGCCTTCCATGATCTCTTTGGCCACATATGACTCCCAACTGAGCACGACGACCTCGCCCTTGCCCCCGGAGTCTGATCCGCACGCTGCCAGTGCACCGCCCAACGCCGTCAGTCCGACCGCGGCACCGGCGGAACCGGCCAGGAATCGGCGACGCGACAGTGCCCGGCCGCCAAGTGATTTCATCCCAGATACCGGTGACGGTGCGGAGTTTTCCATGGCTGGATGCCTTTCTGGAAGGGTCAGGTTTGGGCGGCGCAGCCTCCATCCGCAGGCGGCAGATGCGACTTAAGTCTGAACTCGAGTTTGTTTCCAGCAGTGCCCGAGCAGTAAACTCCCGATTACACCGGCAGTGATCGGCGCTTCGGAAAAGTCCGGCGGCGAGGTGGGGCGGGTTAGGATGGCGATCGGTCTCGATATGGACATCAACTCGATGGGGAGCGCTGTGCAGGAACTGGATTCACGCACACTTTGGGATGAGCCGCGGTGTCGGTGACACAGGGCGGCCTTCGCAAGATGCCCCTGCAGGAACGTTCCAAGGCCACCACCCAGCGGATCCTCGACACCGCCACCAGGCTGGTGGTCGAGGTCGGCTATGACGCAGTCGCCGGCTCCCCCACACTGTTACTGCAGGAGTCCGGGGTCAGCAGGGGCTCGTTCTACTCGTTTTTCGAGACGCCCGAGAAGGTTCTGGAGGAACTCGCCTTCCAGTGCATGCAAGAGTCCAGCGCACAGATCCGTAAGATGTTGCAGCAGGGCCCAATCCAGCATTGGCATGACGTTGTCGACATCCTCATCACCTTTTATATGGATTGCTTTCGGCGCCCGCTTGTCCGGGAACTGTGGGTTGGCCAGAATCTGACGCCGCCGGTGCGGGCACGTGACCGTGAGTGGATGCAGAATGTGGCCAGTGACCTGTTGGCCGCGCTGCACGGGTTGGCGCCGCTGTTCGAGGCACTGTCGGTCCGCCAGTGCCTCGTCGCGGGCGAGATCATGGAGCGACTCTTCCAGTACGCCTACACCGATGATGCGGACGGCGATCCGTTGATCATCGCCGAAATCAGAACCGTTCTTATTCAATACCTTTCGTCCTACTCAGGCGAAGTGCCCGCCGCATCCAAGACCCGCCGACGTAGCCCGGCACAGGCCCGCTAGCCGGTTAGGTGCTGGCCGCCAGGAACTGCTGCATTCCTTTCTGAGCCGACCCCTGCAGGGTGTCGATATCGATCCCTGGCGCGTACCCGTCCCCGCGCACCGCGACGATCGGGTCTTCGAAGTCGCGGTAGTAACCCATCGCGAACGCGCCCTCCTGGTAGCCCATCAACCGCAGCAGATCGTCGTCTAAGGTCTTCGCGATCTCGATCGGCGTCGAGAGGAACTGGTTCTCCTCTTGTCGCACCCAGCCCACCGCGTAGGTGATGTTGAGCGCGGTACGGACTTTGTCCTGCGTCGTGTTGGCGCCACCGCTGTGCAGAATCTTGCCGCCGTACAGCAGGACCGATCCCCGCGTCATCTCGGCGTAGAGGCAGTCGGTATCGGTGAAATCGTCCTTGTTGCCCGGCAGATGACTGCCCGGGACGACGCGGGTCGCGCCCATCTCCTTGGTGTACTCCGGCGACATCGCCCACAGCGTGTTGCACTGCACCTGGTAATCGTCGGGGAACGGAAAGAAATCCCAGGCAATCTGGTCGCGGTGCAATCCCTGCGCGGTCTCTCCCGGGTAGATCGAGATCACCTGGGTCAGATGCAGCTGGAAGGCGCTGGCGTGGCCGAGGAACGAACCGGCGACGCCCAGGATGGTGGGATCCTGGATCAGCTGGCGGGACGACGGCGAACGGGCAATCATCGCCCCTGTCCGCTTGGTCTTCTTGCCCAGCACTGGATTTCGGCCGGCAGCGCCCGCCTCGATGAAGGGTTTCATCTCGGCCTCCACCGCATCCATCAGCTCAGGTGAAGCCAGATCGTCGACGATCACGTAGCCGTCGCGCCGAAGGTGTTCGGTGATCTCCTCCACCGGAGTCGTCGGTGGGACGTGGTTGAGCTCGGTCATTTTCGCCGCTCCTGTTTGGTATAACGCGACTACAGTCTGATCTGACCGCGGTTTCCGGCTTGCGTCACGCCGTAACGCTCTGGTTAAAGATCCCGCATGCTCCCCCGACATTTGAGGCCCCATGACCAGCTTCGGCGTCGTCCTGCCCCAAACCGAACTCGGTTCCGACGTTCGCGACCTGCGCCGCTACGCACTCGCCGTCCAGGAGTTGGGCTACACCCATGTGATGGCCTACGACCACGTCCTGGGCGCCGACCCCTCGGTGCACTCGACGCAATACGGCTACGACGTGGACACCACGTTCCACGAGCCGTTGGTGACCTTCGGCTACCTGGCCGCGATCACCGAGCTCGAGTTGTTCACCGGGGTGATCATTCTGCCGCAGCGGCAGACCGCACTGGTGGCCAAGCAGGCCGCGCAGGTTGATCTGCTCAGCGGTGGCCGTTTGCGCCTTGGGGTGGGCGTGGGCTGGAACAAGGTCGAGTACGACGCGCTCGGTCAGGATTTCTCCCTGCGCGGCAGGCGAATTGAAGAACAGATCGCCCTGCTGCGCCAGCTGTGGACGCAGCGGTCTGTGACCTTTGCCGGTGAATTCGACACGGTCACCGCCGCCGGCCTTTCACCGCTGCCCCAACAGCGACCGATCCCGATCTGGATCGGCGCGCAGGTGCCGGCTGGTTACCGCCGAGCGGGCCGGCTGGCCGACGGCTGGTTCCCCGAGTTCGGGCCTGGGCCCGAGCTTGACGCCGCTGTGGCGATCATCGCCGAAGCCGCCGAGGCCGCCGGGCGTGACCCGGCGGCGCTCGGCATGCTCGGGCGGGTGGACGTCTCGGCCGGCCTCGACGCGTCGCTGCGCGCAGTACAGGATTGGCGGGACGCGGGCGCCACTCACATCGCCGTCAACACCATGGAAGCCGGCCTGCGCAGCATCGATGAGCACATCGACGCACTGGCCGTCCTTGCCGAGAAGTGCTCCGTCGGTCAGTCTGCGACGTAGTACAGGCGCTTGTTGACGAACTCGTCCATGCCCAGCGGGCCGAGCTCGCGCCCGAAACCGCTGCGCTTGACTCCACCGAACGGCACCTCCTGGCCTTCGTTGGCCGGGGCGTTGACGTTGGACATGCCCGATTCCAGGTGGCGCGCCACCTTTTCCGCGCGTTCGCGGTCGGTGCTGAACACCGCACCACCCAGGCCGTAGTCGGAGTCGTTGGCCAGCGTCAGGGCTTCCTCGTCGCTGTTGACCGAATAGACCACCGCGACGGGGCCGAACAATTCCTCGCGGTAGGCCCGCATCTCCGGGGTGATGCCCGTCAGGACCGCGGGCGAGTAGTACGCGGCGGGGCCTTCACCCAGCACGCCGCCGGCATGCAGCGTGGCGCCCTTGGCGACGGCGTCCTGCACCTGCTCGTGCAGGGTCTCCGCGGCCTTGCGCGAGGACAGCGGCGCGAAGGTGCCCTCGGCCTCCTCGGCGGGATTGCCCGGCTTGAGATCCTTGGCCCGCTCGACGAGCCGACCGACGAAACCGTCGAAGATGTCGTTTGTGACGATCATCCGCTTGTTGGAGTTACAGGCCTGGCCGGTGTTGCCAATCCTGGTGTCCCAGGCCAGGTCTGCCGATGCCTTCACGTCATCGGAGTCCAGCACCACATAGGCGTCGGACCCGCCGAGTTCGAGCACACACTTCTTGAGGTTCTTGCCTGCGATCGCCGCGACAACCGATCCGGCACGTTCAGAACCGGTCAGCGAAACGCCCACGATGCGGCGGTCGCTGATGATCTGCTCGATCTGGTCGTAGGAGGCGAAGATGTTCTGATACACCCCTGACGGGACCCCCGCTTCGTCCATCAGCTCTTGGACGGCCAGTGCCGATTTCGGCACGGACTCGGCGTGCTTGAGGATGATGGTGTTGCCCAACACCAGGTTTGGCGCCGCGAACCGGGCGATCTGGTAGAACGGGTAGTTCCACGGCATGATGCCCAGCAAGGGTCCGATCGGCAGTTTCTGCACATACGCCTTACCGGCGGCGAAGGTCTTGATCTCGTGATCGGCGGCCAGGCCGGGGCCTTCGGTGGCGAAGTAGTCGAAGATGTCACCGCAGAAGTCGGCTTCGCCCACCGCTTCCGACAGCGGCTTGCCCATCTCTTCGGTGGCGATGGCGCCCAGCCGGTCGGCATGCTCTTTGAAAAGGCTGGCGACCTTGGCGACGATTTCGGCTCGCTCGGTGATCGTCTTGGCCTGCCATAAGCGGTAGGCAGCCGCGGATGCGGCGATGGCGGCTTCGACCTCGGCGTCGGTGGCCAGGTCGAACGTCTCACCGGTGTCACCGGTGGCCGGGTTGACGACTTGATAGACGGGTTGGGTCGAGACAGTGGCGGTCATGAAAGCTCCCTTGGCGTTAGAGGATCCAATCTAGTCAAAGCCGCGCCCGCTATCGAGGGGAAAGAAAAAGCTCTCCACCGGCGAACGCAGTGGAGAGCTTGGCGGTGGCGGAGGGATTTGAACCCTCGGACGGGGGTTACCCGTCACACGCTTTCGAGGCGTGCTCCTTAGGCCGCTCGGACACGCCACCGTGTGGCAGCTTACCGAAGCGGGGCCTGCCGCCCTAATCGCTGCCGAGTACCCCGCGAGCAGCCGCAAACATCCCCCTACTGGCGGCGTGTCGGGGGCACTATGCGTCTGCTCGCGGGAAAAGATGGGGGACCTCAGCGCTGGCGGGCGAAGAACTCCGCCAACGGCGCGGCGCACTCATCGGCCAGCACCCCGCCACGCACTTCGGGGCGGTGGTTGAGCCGACGATCGCGCACCACATCCCACAGTGAGCCGACGGCGCCGGTCTTGGGCTCCCACGCGCCGAACACCACCCGGGCCACTCGGGCCATCACCAGCGCACCTGCACACATGGTGCACGGTTCGACGGTCACGGCGAGTGTCGCACCTTCCAGGCGCCAACCGTCGCCCGCGACGCGCGCGGCCGCCCGCAGCGCGAGCACCTCGGCATGAGCAGTGGGGTCGCCCAATTCCTCGCGGGCATTGACCGCTCGCGCCAGCTCGGTACCGGCGGCATCGACGACGACGGCCCCGATCGGCACATCGCGCGGCCCGGCGGTTGCCGCCGCTTCTAGCGCGAGGCGAATCAGGTGCTCGTCAGTCGTAGTGCGAGTCACCGATCGAGTCGGTCGAGCACGGCCGCGAGTTCGTCGGCGAAACCCATCTCGCGGGCGATGCGGCCGAGTTGTTCATCGGCATACAGGTCGGTCTCGGAGATGATGACGCCGAGCACGCCTTCCGGCAGCCCGATATCCGCGAGCACGCCGAGATCGCCTTCCTCGAAGGGATCGGTGTCCTCGAGATCTTCGTCATCGATATCGGCGTCGAGGTTCTCCAGGACCTCGGCGGCGATGTCGTAATCCAATGCCGCCGTCGCATCCGAGAGCAGCAGCCGGGTGCCTGCCGGGGCCGGCCGGATGATCACAAAAAATTCGTCGTCGATATCGAGCAAACCGAAAACCGCACCGGCGCTGCGAAGCTCACGCAGCTCGGTTTCGGCGGCACTCAGGCTGGTCAGCGACCCGGGCTTCATGGCAGTACACCGCCATTTACCCTCCTCGCGCACCACTGCCACCCCGAAGCCGTCGGGGGCGTCCTGGGCCTGTGAAGCGTCCTGCTTCTGCGCCCGCTGTGGTCCCATGGGCGCTAACGCTAGCCCCCGGCAAGCCCCTTGACCAGCGGATCGATCCCCGCCTCGGTCGATGTGTCAACCTAGGAGCGTGACAGACCCCCTCAACCCGCCCGGCTCCGGTGTCTGCGTATTGGGGCTTGGGCTGATCGGCGGTTCGTTGATGCGCGCGGCGAGGGCCGCCGGCCGGACGGTGTTCGGATACAACCGCTCGGTCGACGGTGCACAGGCCGCGACATTCGACGGTTTCGATGCGTCGACCGATCTCACCGCCGTCCTGCGCCGGGCCGCCGATACCGAGGCCCTCATCGTGCTGGCCGTCCCGATGCCGGCCCTGGCCACGATGCTGGGCTATATCGCCGATACTGCGCCCGACTGCCCGCTCACCGATGTGATCAGTGTGAAGAAGGCCGTGCTCGACGACGTCCGGACCGCGGGTCTGCTCCCCCGTTACGTCGGCGGCCACCCGATGACCGGCACCGCCCATTCCGGCTGGGCCGCCGGAGAGGCCGGGCTGTTCGCGGGCACTCCGTGGGTGGTGACGGTGGACGATCATGTCGACGCTGCGGTCTGGACGTCGGTGATGAGGCTGGCGCTGGACTGCGGGGCGTTCGTCGTACCGGCGAGATCGGATGAGCATGATGCGGCGGCCGCGGCGATCTCGCATCTGCCGCATCTGACCGCCGAAGCGCTCGCGATCACCGCCGCCGACATCCCGCTGGCGTTCGCACTGGCGGCCGGGTCGTTCCGGGACAGCACCCGCGTCGCGGGGACGGCGCCCGACCTGGTCCGGGCCATGTGTGAGGCCAATCAGTCCGATCTACTACCGGTGCTCGACACCGCAATCGAGCTACTCAGCGCCGCCAGGGCCTCGCTGGCGCAGAAGCGGTCGGTGGCCGAACTGGTGGAGGCCGGGCACGCGGCCCGGATCCGCTACGACAGCTTCTCCCGGCCCGACATCATCGCGACCACAATCGGCGCCGAGGACTGGCGCAGCGAACTTGCCGCCGCCGGTCGCGCCGGTGGGGTGATCAGATCCGCACTGACAACCCGGGGTAATCGACGATGAAGCCGTCGGAGTCCACGGTCACCGTGGTCTCGGCCACCGGTGAATGCAGTTTGATGCCGTCCTCGGCGCTGCTGTAGCTGATCGTCGCCTCTTTGACGGTCAGGTCGGGCAGCCAGACGTAGACCACCGGTAGCGTCACCGACTCCGCCCACTGATGCAGGCCAGTCCTGCGGATCGGCAGGGCGTTGAAGAACGGACTGAAGACGACATCGACATCGAGTGCGCCGTCGTAGGCCAGCCGCGAGGTCTTACCGGAGTGGTCCTGGACCAGCCACATGTTCTCCTCGTCGCGCGCGATGGAGAGCTGGCGTTCCCGCTGGGCCATGGTGACCGTCAACGACAGCCGTTTGGTGGCCCCCGTTTCGTCGGTCACCAGGTCATAGGACGCGCTGAACGCGGGAATGGAATCCGTGGCCGCCGAAACAATCCGGCCGTAGGCCTTGATCCGGTTGCCGGACAATTGCACCCGCACCGATTCCATCCGTAGATCGTCGTGCGCGCGCCAGGTCAAGATCGCGGGCCAGGCGCTTTCTCTGTCGTCATCGGCTGCACTCACTCACCTACCGTAAGCGACGGATCGCCTCGTTTATAGCCTGGTTCGAAAGTCTCCCTGATTGGCCTGGTTGTATGTGGTCGAGATTCCAGCGCCACCTCGTCATCGAGCAGGGGCTGAGGCATCCTGCGCAGTCGCCCGGAGCCCGGCACCGAGGCCCATACCGCAAAGGCAAGCAAAGAGTCCAAGATCAGCGCCAGCACCGTCACCAACAGCGCACCGACCAAGGCGATATAGAACTGCCGCACCTTGATGCCGTCGATCAGATAGCGGCCGAGTCCACCGAGGCTGGCGTAGGCGGCGATGGTCGCGGTGGCCACGATCTGCAGCGTCGCCGTGCGAAGGCCGCCCAGGATCAGCGGTAGGGCGTTGGGAGTTTCCACCCGCAGCAGGATCCGCTTTTCGGTCATCCCCATCGATCGGGCCGCGTCGACAATGGTGCGGTCGACGTTGGAAATACCGGCATAGGTGCCGGCCAGCAACGGCGGGATGCCGAGCAGCATCAGTGCGATCGTCGGCGGGACCAGACCAAGTCCCCATAACAACACCCCGAGCAGCAGGACGCCGAGCGTGGGCAATGCGCGTAAGGCGTTGACACCGGTGACGACGAGAAATGTGCCGCGCCCGGTGTGGCCGATGATCATGCCGATCGGAATGGCGATCAGCGCCGAAAAGACGACGGCGACGGCGGTGTACTGCAGGTGCTCGAGGATCCGCGCGGTCAGGCCGGCCGGGCCGCCCCAGTTTGCCGCGGTGAAAATGTAGGCCAATGCCTGGTGCAGGAAGTTCACTTGGTCACCTGCGCCTTCAGCCCAGCGCCCCGTGGGATGCGGGAGCCCGAGGACATTCGGGTCCAGGGGGTCAAGGCCTTACCGGCCAGCATGATCAGGGTGTCGATCACGACGGCCAGTACGAAGATCGCGATGATGCCCGCGATGATCTGGTCACTCTTGTTGGCCTGATATCCCTCGGTGAACCAGGTGCCGAGCCCGCCGATGCCGATCACTGAACCGACCGACACCATCGAGATATTCGTCACGGCAACTACCCGCAAACTGGCAATCAGCACCGGAATAGCCAGGGGCAGTTCGATTTTCATCATCCGGGTGATCGGCTTGTAGCCCACCGCGGTGGCCGCGTCCAGTACTGCGGCGGGTACCGCGTCCAGCGCCTCGGGTACCGCCCGCACCAGCAGCGCGGTGGTGTACAGCGTCAGCGCGACGATGACGTTGGCCTCGTCGAGAATCCGGGTGGGGATGATCAGCGGGAGCACCACGAACAACGCCAGCGAGGGGATGGTGAAGATGATGCTGGCGGTCACCGTCGTCAACCGCCGCAGGAACGTGGTGCGCTGCACCAGCGCGCCCAACGGCACCGCGATGAGCAGACCGAGAACAATCGGGATCAGCGAGAGCCGCAGATGGATCAGCGTCAGCGCCCAGGCCTTGTCCAGGTGCGTGAGCAGATAGGTCACGGCTCAGCCCCGCTGTGCTTCCAGGGCTAACAGCACATCACTGGCACGGACTCCGCCGATGAGCTTTCCGTCCCCGTCGACGGCCACTCCGATCCCGGCGTGCGAGGACAACGCCGCATCGAGCGCCTGGCGCAGGCTGCTGTCCGGATGAAACAGTGAGCCACCGGCAATAGTGCTGTCGTAGAGGCTCTTTCCGTCCCGGTGCAGCAGGACGCCCTCGGAGTTGATCCAGGCGTACGGCTTCCCGTCGTCCTTGGTGATCAACACCCACTCACCGCTGCCCAGCTCGAGCGCGTCGATCTGCGCCTCGGTCACTGACCTGATGTCCTGCAGGGGCAGACCCGTCGCGTGGCGGAACTGCAACCCGCGGTAGCCGCGGTCGGCACCGATGAAGCCCGAGACGAAATCGTTGGCGGGGTTGGTCAACAGCTTCGACGGTTCGTCGTACTGCTGCAGGGCACCGCCGGGACCGAAGACCGCGACCTTATCGCCGAGCTTGATGGCCTCGTCGATGTCATGGGTGACGAACACGATCGTTTTCTGCAATTCGTTTTGCAGGCGCAGCATTTCGGTCTGCAGTTCATCACGCACCACAGGGTCGACCGCGCTGAACGGCTCGTCCATCAGCAGGATCGGCGGGTCGGCGGCCAGGGCACGGGCCACCCCGACGCGCTGCTGCTGCCCGCCGGAAAGCTGAGCGGGATAACGCGTTGCGAGTTTGGGGTCCAGCCCGACGCGTTCCAGGACGTCGTAGGCGGCCGCACGGGCCGCCTTGCGAGATTCGCCCCGCAGAATCGGCACCGTGGCGACGTTGTCGATCACCCGTTGATGCGGCATCAGGCCCGCGCTCTGGATGACGTACCCGATGCCCAACCGCAGTTTGACGGCATCGACTCCTCTCACGTCGTTGCCGTCGACGGTGAGCGTGCCCGAGGTCGGCTCGATCATCCGGTTGATCATCCGCATGGACGTGGTCTTACCGCACCCCGACGGTCCGACGAACACGGTGAACGAACCGTCGGGTACATCCAGGGTCAGGCTATCGACGGCAACGGTGCCGTCGGGATATCTCTTGGTGACGTCGTCGAAGGTGATCATCTAGCCCCCGATTGGTTTGTCGAAGTTGTTGTCCTGCACCCATTTCTTCGCGGCTTCGTCGGGGTCGACGCCGGAGTTGCCCTCCACTGCGGTGTTGAGTTCGATCAGATCTTCGGTGGTGAGCTTGGCCGATACGGCATCGAGCACCCGCTTGAGTTCGTCTGACATCTTCTGCGAGCTGACCAACGGAACGACGTTGGCAGCCAGGAAGTTGTTCTTCGGGTCTTCGAGCACCACCAGGTTGTTCGCCGGGATGGCCGGTGAGGTGCTGAAGATATCCGCAGCCGTGACGGTGCCGTCGGTCAGCGCGCGCACCGTGGCCGGACCGCCGCCGTCACTGATGGAAACGAAGTTGGCCGGCGGGATGTCAAGGCCGTACTTGGCTTTCAGCCCCGGCAATCCCTCTGCGCGGGTCTGGAATTCCGACGGTCCGCCGAATTTCACCTCCGCCGAATGCGCTGCCAGATCGGCGATGGTTTTCAGATTCCACTTCTGGGCGGTCTCCGAGCTGACCGCGACGGTGTCCTGATCGTTGGCCGGAGACGGGGTCAGGATCGACAGATCGCCGGGTAGGGCATGCACGAGCGCCAATTCGACGGCCTCGGGCGTGGTCGCCGTGGTCTCTTTGTCGAAGAATTGCAACAGGTTTCCCGTGTACTCCGGCACCAGGTCGATCGAATGGTCTTTCACCGCCGGGATATACGTCTCACGGCTGCCGATACCAAACTGGCGGCCCACCGTGAAACCGTTGGCTTCCAATGCCTGTGCGTAGATCTCACCGATGATCTTGGATTCGGGGAAGTCAGCCGAGCCGACGGTGATGGTCTTCAGATCTCCGGATATCGCGCCGCCGCCCAGCGGATTTGAACTACCGCAGCCGGCCAGGATCAGCGCAGCAACCACGGTCACCACCACAGGCGGCCAGCTACGCGCGCGTTCTCGCAGCGTGGTCATGGCGCCGACACTATCGGGATCGCTGCAGCTACGCCGACCTTTGCCGCACTGTGATCCGATCGAATGGTTTCTTTTGTCTTGGTTACGGGGAAAGATAGCCCTATGAGCAGCGATCCGTACGCGACGCCTGAGCCGCCGGTAGTACCGGCGGACACCTCCGTCGCTCCCCCACCGGCGGCCATGCCGAAGTCGGCGGTGCATTTCACCCGGGCATCGGCGCTGTGGTCGGCGGTGATCGCCGGCTTCCTGATCCTGATCGTGCTGTTGATCTTCATCGCACAGAACACCGAATCTGCACAGTTCGCCTTTCTGGGCTGGACGTGGAGTTTGCCGTTGGGGGTAGCGATCCTGTTGGCCGCCGTCCTTGGCGGGTTGATCGCCGTGTTGGCCGGCGCGGCACGGATATTCCAACTGCGACGGGCCGCGAAGAAGAATCTCAAGGCCGGGCTGTAACCAGGTCTTAGCGGATCGACACCATCTCCTTGAGGTTATCGACGGGCAGATTGCCCTCAACCACTGCCGTGACCATCATGTTGTTCAGGTTGATCGAGCCCTTGTGGTTGTCCAAGAAGGCCGTATCGGCGGCGTCACGACCCGTGGAGATGCGCACCAACGTCTGACGAGGTGCCAGGCAGGTGGCGTCGACAACCCGCCACTGGCCGTCGACGAATGCTTCGGCAACGGCATGGAAGTCCATCGGCGACAGGCCGGGCGCATACACCGCGACCAGCCGGGCAGGCACATTGACCGCGCGCAGCAGGGCGACCACGAGGTGCGCGTAATCACGGCAGACACCGGCTCCCGCGAGCATGGTGTCCACGGCACCGTCGATCGGATCGCTGGACCCGGGGACGTAGCTGAGCCGGGTGCCGACCCAGGACGACACCTTCTCCAGCAGTTCTGCCGAGTCGGCCAGTGAGCCGAATTCCGTTGCGGCAAAACCATAGAACTTGTCCGCCTCGGCGTATCGGCTGGGCCGAAGGTACATCGACAGGTCGTACTCGCTGACCGGTGCCGGGTGGGTCTGGCCGATGACGGTCGCCGAGTACTCGACGTGCAGCTGGCCGGGCTGGGCATCGAATTTGTGAATCCGGTTACCGTGCGCGCCACTGATCTCCATCGGCTGCACCTGCTGGCCGTCGAGGACAAAGGACAGCGCCTCGTACACCTCGGTGCCGGGATGCGGGGCCACCGCAATTTGGAACTCTAATGTCGTTGCCGCGGTGATCTCGACGTCGAGCACCGCACCTACTTCTCGCTTCATGGGGCTCGCTTTCGGTTGGAGAACAGTCTCAGGGCCAGGGCGATTTTTACCCAGACACTCATGAGTTAAAACCGTCGAGCGCCACAGCGCCTGTCGGCACCGTCTGTGGTGATTGGACTGAAAGAGGTCGATCCACACGATAGGTTTGCCGGGCCGATCAATCTTTCTTAGGGGTCAATATGGAAATTTCTCTGCGTCCGTGGCTGACCACGGGTGTCGCACTCGTGGGCGCCGGGGCCATCGCGATGGCCCCGATTAGCCCGCTCACCGCGGCGCCGACGGTGACAATCCCTGCCATCAGCGCCGCCCAGACGGTGGCGGTCCACACCACGGCGTTCGAGCTTCCCTACATCCTGACGTTGCCCGTGCTGCGGCAGTACATCGTCAACCAGATCGACTACTGGGCGATCTACCTAAGCGGATTCGCGGAGTCGGGGATCGGGCTGCTCCAGTCGATCGCGGCCATCCCACAGACGCTGGTGACGATCACCCAGCAGCTGCTACAGCTCGATTTCGTCGGGGCCTTCGACACCTTCAGTACCGCGGTCACCAACGCGGTGATCGCGGTCGGCCAACCGGTGCTGGATTCGCTGATCGAGCGCAGGCAGAAGTACCTCGCGGTGCAGACGGCGATGCAGGCCGCGGTGCCGCAGGCATTCTTCTCGGTGTTGAACGGGGTCCTCGCCGCCAGCAACGGGGTGATCAACTCGGTGATCATCGGCTCTCAGGACCTGGTCGGAGCCATCCTGACTCTCAACCTGGGCAATATCGTCAACGCCGCCATCGACGGCACGGTCGGATTCGTCCAGGCCGTCGGCGCGGGTGCGGGCGATATCGTCACCGGTATTGAGGCGGCCCAGCTCGCCCTCACGACCGCGCTACAGGCCACCCCGGCCCCCGTTGCCGAGGCCGCGCCGCCCAGTGTCAGTGCGGTCCCTGACCTGACCAAGAACACCGTGGCATTGACGGTCGATGCCCCGACCAAGTCGGCGAACTCGTCAGCGGCAGCGACGGCCACCGAATCCGACGCACCGGCCGTCGCCGCGCCCGATACCGACACCACCGCATCGGAGCCCCCGGCGGTGGAGCCCAAGGCCAAGCGGTCCGGCGCCAAGTCCTCATCCGGTGCCGGCGCGGCAGCGGCGTCCAAGCGGGCAGCACACCCGGCGGCAGCGGCACCGAAGAAGACCGCGGCAGCCTCTGCCAAGGAGTAGCTACCAGCGCTGGTTGCGGGGCAGCAGATCCCACACGTGTTCGGTGCCGTTGACGGCTGCGACCGTGGCCTGCCCCGAGCGGCCGTACACCAGGCGGGTCACCGAGACGTAGTCGATCGGAAACGACAGCATCCGCTTCGTGCCGAGGACTTCGTGCAGCAGCACGTTGATCACCCCGCCGTGGCTGAACACCGCGACCGTGTCCTCGGCGTCGGCTACCGCGACGATATCGGCCAGGGCGGCACCGATGCGTTCCCGGAAGGCGTCCTCGTCGACGCCGTCGGGCAACCGCCCTTCCGCCATCCGCGCCCAGTCTTCGGGGCGCTCGGTCCGCAGCTGCTCGATCGGCAGGTAGTGCGTCATCTCACGGTCGTATTCGGCGAGGCGGTCGTCGATCTCGACGGTCAGATCGCGGGCCGCGGCCAACGGCTGTCCCGTCTGGATGGCGCGCCGCTGGGGGCTGCTCACCACCCGTGTGATCGGGTAGCGCGCCAGCGCCTCCGGTAGTCGCGCCGCCTGTTCGATACCGGCATCGGATAGCTCAGGGTCGGAACCCTGGCCGTGTTCACTGCGGTTCGGCAGGGCGTGCCGGACCAGGAGCAGCTGCATTTCTTTGTCTTCTTTCTGAGTCCTCTTTCTCATCCCTGCCGCGCAGGGGCCCGTGCAACGATATTGCCCATGCGCGGATTCGCCTGCCCGGTGTGTCACAACTTCACGCCGTTCGAGAGCGATCGGTGCCCGAACTGCCAGGCAAGCGTGGGTCTGCACCTGCCGTCGAAGTCGATGATCGCGACTGTCAGGGATAGCGCTGTGGTGGACGGCCAACGCTGGGTGCGCTGCACCCAGTCCGGCAATCTTGGCTGCAACTGGCTGGTGCCCGAGGAGCAGGCGGTTGAGCAGCGGGGTCGTTGTCTGGCGGATTCGTTGATCCGCCGCGAACCCGCGCCCGATGACACGATGGCCAGGGAGAAGTTGGTGCCCACCGCGCAGGCGTTGCGCCGACTGATCTATCAGCTCACCGATATCGGCCTGCCGGTCGAACCGTTCTGGCGTCGTGATGGCGGCCTGGCCTTCGACCTGCTGTCGAGCTACACCACTGGCGACAAGGTCCTGATCGGGCACGCCGACGGCGTCATCACCATCGATCTCGTCGAAACCCTTGATGCCTACCGGGAGACGCTGCGGGTCGCGCTCGGCGAGCCCTACCGCACAATGCTGGGGCATTTCCGCCATGAGGTCGGGCATTACTACCAGAACATTCTGGTCGAAAAAGGTTCCGGCGCAATGCAATACCTTCAGGAATGCCGCGAGCTGTTCGGAGATGAGCGCACCAGCTATTCCGATCAGATCGCCCGCCATTACACGTTCGGCGCACCCGATCAGTGGCAGGACTCGTTCATCTCCGAATACGCCACCATGCATCCGTGGGAGGACTTCGCCGAGTGCTTCGCGCACTACCTGCACATCACCGACACCATCGACACCTGCCGGGAGGCAGGCATGGTGCTCACCGCCGACAAGGTCCGCTTCACCGTGCCCAGGGACATCGAGGCATTGGAGTCCTACGCCGACGTCCCGGTGGAGCGACTGCTGTTCGACTGGAAGTGGATGTCGATGTTCTTCAACCGGGTGAACACCGCGATGGGCAAGAATCCGTTGTACCCCTTCATCATTCCCCCGCCAGTCATCGCAAAACTGGGTTTCGTGCACCGGGTGATCCGCGATACCGCGCGGGAACCGGTGTCGTGACTACACCGGCCACCGCGGAGGTCGAGAAGATCCTGGCCGCCGCGGTGCGGGTGATGGAGCGGATGGCCCCTGACCCGCCCCGCGTCACCGATATCGTTGCCGAGGCGGGGTCCTCGAACAAGGCGTTTTACCGCTACTTCGCCGGTAAGGACGAACTCATCCTGGCGGTGATGGAACGCGGCGTCACGATCGCCGTCTCCTATCTGGAACACCTGATGGCCAAGGAGACCGATCCGGCGGAAAAGATCGCGCGCTGGATCGAAGGCTGCCTGGCCCAAGTCGCCGATCCGCACCTGCTCACGTTCAGCCGGGCTGCCATCAGCCAGATGTCGGCGGCGGCCAACCAGCGGGTAGCCGATAGCGAGATTCTGCTGCCGATGCGGGCTCTGCTCACTGAACCTGTTGTCACACTGGGCAACCCCGATCCCGACTGCGCTGCCGACAGTGTGTTTCTATGCACGACCGGGACGATGCGCCGCTACGTCGGGTCAGCTCATCGACCTGATCGGGCCGATATCGATCATCTGGTCAGGTTCTGCCTGTGCGGCATCGGGGCAGTTCGGAAGCGGTGATCGAAGTGCCCGCTTAGGGAGCGAATTGGGCAATGCTGTCGGAGGTTGGTGTCATGGTCGCGGGATGGATGACTCGAGAGTCTTACGCGGAATAGAACTGCGCTACGCCCTCACGCTGTTCCTGGCCCAGCACGGACCCACCAGCATCACCGATCCGATCGACGGCCTCACCTGGCAGGGTTTCGTGATCCACGGGGACCCGCCGAAGTCGGTGTCAGATGGGCTGCGCTGGGAGCGAAGGCACGGCAGAGTGCGACGGCTGCGCCGGGGAATCTATGCCCCGCTCGAGATGCCCCGGGCGACCGAGTATCGAATACACAAGCGCGTCATGGAATTACGGTCCCAAGCCCGCCGAATTCGCTCGGAGGCGGGCGATTCGCCCAGTCTTCGGGACTGGCTCGACTAGCGATTCGCTGAGTAAGCGGGCAATTCGGACACCCGCTTCCCGACGAGAATCGCTCGAAGACACTCAGGGCGTGACGATGTTGAACTTCGGGTTGGGTTTGTCCAGCACATCCACCAGCTGCTGCAGGACCTGCTGATCGCCGGTGATCTCCAGTCCCGGCGCGGTGAAGTCACCCGCCGCCAACGCCAGTAACCGCACCTTCGCCGCCAGCTTCAGGGTCACCCCCGCCGTCGACTCGTCGGCCACCACCTTGCGGTAGACCAGCACCCCGTTGCGTAGCGTCAGCCGGTAGTTGGTACCCAGGTCGGCGAATGAGATATCAAGGGCGAGAGCCAGATCCCACGCTTTGGGGCCGTTGATGCTGATCGCCAGGGCATCGAACATCTGCTCCGGCGACAGCTGCGACAGCATCGTGATCGATGTGGTCTGGGCGGGCGTGCCGAAGTTTCCCACCCGAAGTTCGGTGGTCCCGGCCAGGAAGAAATTGCGCCATGTCGCGCATTCTGCTCCGTAGGCCAGCTGTTCCAGGGTGTCCGCGTATAACGTCCTGGCACCCTGATGATTCTCGTCGGTGAAGATCGCATGGTCCAAAAGAGTGGCAGCCCAGCGGAGATCACCGTCGTCGAAGGCCTGCTGAGCCACCTCGACCACCCTGTCGACACCACCGATGGCGGCGACATACCGTGGCGACAGCGCCTCAGGGGGGTGCGCCCACAGCCGGGCCGGATTACCGTCGAACCAGCCCATATAGCGCTGGTAGACGGCTTTGACATTGTGGCTGACCGAACCGTAATAGCCGTGGGTGTTCCACGCCTTCTGCAGCGCGGGCGGCATCTGAAAGGTCTCGGCGATCTCGATACCGGTGAAACCCTGATTGAGCTGACGCAGGGTCTGATCATGCAGGTAGCCGTACAGATCACGCTGCAGAGAAAGGAATTCGATGATCCGGTCATGGCCCCAGGTGGGCCAGTGGTGTGAGGCGAAGACGACGTCACTGCGGTCACCAAAACTCTCGATGGCCTCGGTGAGGTAGCCCGACCAGCCGTGCGGGTCACGGACCAGGGCGCCGCGCAGGGTCAGCAAATTGTGCAGATTGTGCGTGGCGTTCTCGGCCATGCACAGCGCGCGGTAACGCGGGAAGTAAAAGTGCATTTCGGCCGGCGCCTCGGTGCCGGGCGCCATCTGGAACTCGATCTCGACGCCGTCGATGGTGTGGGTCTCGCCCGTGGTGGTGATGTCGACGGTCGGGACGATGATCGCGACCTCACCGGTGGACGGTGTCTGGCCCAGCCCGCAACCCACCTGCCCCTGCGGTCCGCGGTCGAGCACGGTGCCATACATATAGGCCGCCCGCCGGGTCATGGCCGTACCCGCGTAGATGTTCTCCTGCACCGCGTGCTCGACGAAGCCTTCCGGGGCCAGCACGGCCACCGCGCCCGCGTCGACATCAGCCTGGGTGGTCACACCGAGCACACCACCGAAATGGTCGACGTGGCTGTGGGTGTAGATCACCGCGACCACGGGACGGTCCCCCCGGTGCTCACGGTAGAGAGCCAGCGCGGCGGCGGCGGTCTCGGTGGACACCAGGGGGTCGATGACGATGACGCCGGTATCGCCTTCGATGAAGCTGATATTGGACAGATCGAGGCCGCGCACCTGGTAGATACCCTCGACGACCTCGTAAAGGCCCTGTTTGGCCACCAGCGTGGACTGGCGCCATAGGCTGGGATGCACGGTGGTCGGGGCGTCACCGGCGAGGAAGCTGTAGACGTCGTTGTCCCAGACCACCCGGCCGTCGGCCGCCTTGATCACACACGGTGACAGTGCACCGATGAATCCGCGGTCACTGTCCTCGAAATCGGTTGTGTCGTCGAAAGGGAGCGTCGCGAAGTGCTCGGCGTGAGCAGATTCGATGACAGCGATTGGAGGTTTCTGATCCATACCGCAATTTCTACCCGGTTGCACTGCGTCGGGTGCGCTACTTGACCGACAAGTCGTAGACCGTGTTGCCGTCGACGGTCTCGGCGGTGAAGTTGGCCTTCACCCACGCGGTGATCTGGCTGGCCGCGTTGTTCTCGTCATGGCCCGGGCCACCGAACCCACCCGGTCCGCCACCGCGCTCATTGCCTGCGATGAAGTAGCGCACCTGACCGTCGGTGACGTACTGCTGAAACTGTGCCAACGTCGGTGAATTGTCACCGCCGCTGAAACCGCCGATCGCCATCACTGATTCGCCGGTGCTCAATTCCAACGATCCCGCCAGATGCGATCCGACAGTCGCTGCAGCCCAACGGTTATCGGTCAGGGTGAGCATCGACTCCAGCAGCGGGGACGACTGGTTCTGACCCCAGCCACCGCCGCCGCCCTTGTCGCCACCGCCCGGACCGCCAAAGCCGCCAAACCCTGTGCCGGCCCGCTCCGGACCCGAGGTCGGCATCGGACCACCGTGACCATGTAGCACTGTCTCGACCGTGTATGCGGCCGTACCGCCAAGGCCGAACAGCACCCCGGCCATCGCCAGCACCGCGGTATAGCGGCCCAGCTGGTGACCGCCGACAATCAGGATCGCGGCCACCAAGATCGCCCCGATCAGCACTGCCCACCGCAGCCACGGATTCCACTCCGGTGTGCGGTTGAGCAGCACGAAATTCCAGACACCGGTGGCAACCAGCATGAGCGCCAAGGCAATACGGGAGCTACGGAACTGCCTGCCCCGCCACAATTCGGCGACCGAGATCGCAATGACGCCGGCGATTCCTGGCGCCAGGGCGATCGTGTAGTAGGGGTGCATGATCCCCTTCATGAAGCTGAAGACCACGACCGTCACCACCATCCAGCCACCCCAGAGCAGCAGGCCCGCCCTGGCCAGGCTGGTCCGCGGGGCGCGCCGGGTGAACCACAGTCCAGCGATCAGGCCGATCAGCGCGGCGGGCAGCAGCCAGGAGATCTCGGTGCCCATCCCCTCGCCGAACATCCGGTACAGGCCGGTGTTACCACCGAACATCGAGCCACCGGGACCGCCACCGCTTGGCCCGCCGGTGGCGCCCTGGGTCGGGTTGCCGTCACCGCCGAGCACCCGGCCGAGGCCGTTGTAACCCAGTGCGAGTTCCAGCAGGCTGTTGTCGGTGGAGCCGCCGATGTACGGACGGGAATCCTTGGGCCACAAGCTGACCAGGGCGATGAACCACCCAGCGGAGATCACCATCGCGAGCAACCCGACCAAGACGGTGCCGATGCGTTTCCAGATGCTGCCCGGTACCGCGACCAGGACGACGAGCGCCAGTGCCGGCATCACCAGGAAGGCCTGCAAGAGCTTGGCCAGGAACGCAAAGCCCAAGGCGACACCGGCGAGCGCGACCCACCGCGTCGGCGATCCCTGCAGTGCCCGCACGACGCAGTAGCCGGCCAGCACCAGCAGCAGGACCAGCAGCGCGTCGGGGTTGTTGAACCGGAACATCAACGCGGCCACCGGCGTCAGCGCCAGAGCGGCACCGGCCAGCAGTCCAGCACCCGGCCCGTTGGTGCGACGCACCGCGCCATACAGCACCCCTACCGACGCGACACCCATCAGCGCCTGCGGTACGAGCATGCTCCAGGCGTTGAATCCGAAGATTCGGCCGGACAGCGCCATCACCCACATGGCAGCGGGTGGTTTGTCGACCGTGATCGAGTTGCCGGGGTCCAACGAACCGAAAAGCAACGCTTTCCAGCTCTGGGTACCGGCCTGCACGGCAGCGGCGTAGAACTCGTTCGCCCAGCCCAGCGACCCCAACGCCCACAGATAGAGCCCCGCGGTGACAGCCAATAGGGCGAGCAACCCTGGCCGCTGCCAGCGCGGCTGGTCATCGGGGCCGAGCAACAACCCCGGACCGCGGGTGCGGCGCCCGCTTTCGTCTTCTGGGGCAACCGCGGTCGTCGCCGAATCTTGCATGACGGTCATGATCCCTTAGTCCCTCAGTCCCTTAGTCCGCGCGATTCGCGGTCCGGCGCGGATGGAACACCCAGCCGCGCAGCAGAACGAACCGGATAACTGTGGCGAGCAGATTGGCCCCCACCAAGACGATGACCTCGACAGCTCGATGCGGATCGACGACGGTGTGCAGCAGAGCCAGCGCGCCGCTGGTCAACCCCAGCCCGATCCCGAAGACGACCAGACCCTCGAAGTGATGGCGGGCGACACCGGTCTTGCCTCGCACGCCGAAGGTGAAGCGCCGATTGGCTGCGGTGTTGGCGATCGCGGTGACCAGCAGCGCGACCAGGTTGGCGCCCTGTGCACCGAGCGGTCCGCTGAGCACCAGGAACAGCAGCAGATAGGCGGCAGTGCTGGCGATGCCGATGGCGGCGAAGTGCACCGCCTGGCGCAGTATCGACCGAGGTGCTGCGGCGGTCGCCGGACCGAATTGCGCGGCGATCGCCGCGATCGGGATATCACCGGTGGCAAATCCTTTGAGCAGCCGGGCCACTCCTTTGAGGTCGGCGACGGCGGTGGCCACGATATCGACGCGACTATCGGGATCGTCGATCCAGTCGACGGGCACCTCGTGGATGCGCAGCCCACTGCGTTCGGCCAACACCAGCAGTTCGGTATCGAAGAACCAGCCGGTGTCGGATACGTGCGGCAGCAGACCCTGTGCGACGTCGGCGCGGATCGCCTTGAACCCGCACTGTGCGTCGGAGAACCGGGCGGACAGCGTGGAGCGCAGGATGAGGTTGTAGCAGCGGGAGATCACCTCGCGCTTGGCGCCGCGCACCACCCGTGACGCCCGGCTCAACCGGGTGCCGATCGCGACATCGGAATGCCCGGAGATCAACGGAGCCACCAACGGCAGCAGCGCCGCCAGGTCGGTGGACAAGTCGACGTCCATATAGGCCAGCACCGGCGCATCAGAGGTGGACCACACCTGGTGCAGTGCCCGGCCGCGACCCTTGAGCTCCAACGTGGCGACCCGCACCTCCTCGAACTCCTCGGCCAGCTGTGCTGCCACCACCGGGGTGGCGTCGATGCTGGCGTTATCGGCGATGGTGATGCGGAAGGTGAACGGAAACTGCTCGCTCAGGTGGTGGTGCAGCCGTCGTACCGAATCCGCAAGGGCCGCTTGCTCGTTGTAGACGGGCACGACGACGTCGAGTACGGGTACACCGGTCTGCGCGGCGATGCGCGCGGCGTTCGGCCGAGCGGTGAAGCCGGTCGCCGCGGTTAGCGAATCAGCGGTTACCGAATCAGCGGGTGCCGAATCAGCGGTTGTCGAATCAGCTGCGTCCGACTCAAGTGTGATGGTCATGTCTCCATATTCGGTCTCGGCGGTAGGGGCCACGTTGGTAGTCGCTATGGATGCGCTGTGAATCATTCGGAAAGGTCGTAGACGGTTACGTTGTCGATGGTTGTGGCCTGGAAATGTGCCGTCACCCAATTGGTGATCTGCTGCGCGGCGTCGCTCCCGCTACCGCCGCCCATCCGGTGCATCATCGATCCGGCGACGAAGTAGTGGATCCGGCCCGCGGCGACATCGGCCTGGAATTCGGCCAGCGTCGGCGCGGGGTCGGTGCCGTTGAAGCCGCCGACAGCCATTGCCGCTGTGCCAGTGGCCAATTGATAACCGGCAGCGTTATTCGATCCCACCGCAGCGACCGTCCAGGTGTAGTCGGCTGCGTTGGCGCTGACCAGAGCGGTCAGTTGGGGACCGGGCACTTGTGCGTCGAGGAATCCCGGCGGACCGCTGAACCCCGCCGACGGCCCGGCCGACGGAATCGCGCCGCGGTGGGGCGTTGCCGCGGTGGCAATGGCATACGCCGTCGGTCCGGCCAGCATAGCGACAAGGGCCACCCCGGCGACGGTGCGCGCGACTGCAGGAGACAGGCGACCGATCACCAGGATCAACAATCCGGCCGCGAGGCCGACCACCAGCACCGCGGCGCGCAACCACGGCAGCCAGTCCGCATTACGACTCAACAGAACGAAACTCAGCGCAGCGGTGATCAGGACCATGCCGGACAGGGTCGTCGCGGCCCGAATATCGTTGCGCCGCTGCCAAAGTAGGGCGCTACCGGTGGCCAGGCTCGCTGCGATCGCCGGCGCCAACGCCACCGTGTAGTACGGGTGCATGATGCCGCTCATATAGCTGAACACCAGCGCGGTCACCAGTATCCAACTGCCCCACAACAGCAGTGCCGCCCTGGTGCGGTCGGTCCGTGGTGCGCGCCAGGTGATACAGAGCCCGCCGATGGTGGCTATCAGCGCAGCGGGTAACAGCCAGCTGATCTGCCCGCCCATTTCACCACCGAGCAGCCTGGCCCAGCCGACATCGAAATTGAGATTGCCCAAACCGCCGGTCTCTTCACCCGTCAGCCGGCCAAGGCCGTTGTAGCCAAGGGCCAACTCAAGGATTGAATTGCGCTGCGATCCACCGATATACGGTCGCGATGAGGCAGGCCAGATGGCGACCAGGACCAGATACCACCCCGCCGAGACCACCAGTGCCGCACCGGCACAAAGCAACCGCCATAACCGGCTGCGCAATGTGAGATCAGCCGCCAGCAAGAAGACCAGCGCGAAACCCGGCACGACCAGGAAAGCCTGCAGCATCTTCGCCAAGAAGCCGATGCCAATCGCGAAGCCCGCCAATGGCATCCACCACGCGCTACTGCCGGCATCGAGTGCGCGCAGCACACAGTAGGCCGCCGCCACCAGACTCAACACCAGCAGCGCGTCAGGATTGTTGAACCGGAACATCAATGCGGCTGCCGGTGTCAGGGCCAGTACGGCCCCGGCCAGCAGAGCCGCCCGCGGTCCCGAAATCCGGCGGACCGCCGCATACAACAGCCCGACAGCCGCAACCCCGAACAGTGCCTGCGGCACGAGCATGCTCCAGGCGTTGAAGCCGAAGATGCGCGCCGAGAGGCCCATCACCCACAGGGCGCCGGGTGTCTTGTCGACCGTGATCGCGTTGGCCGCATCGCTGGACCCGAACAGGAGCGCGGTCCAGTTCTGCGATCCGGCCTGAACGGCAGCGGCATAGAAGCTGTTGGCCCAGCCACTGGCACCGAGATTCCACAGATAGAGCAGCGCGGTGCCTGTCAGCAGGACGACGACGGCGACCGCCTCCCGACCGACCAACCGCCGCAGGCCATGGGTCGGCGGCGGGGTGTCACGGGTGTCAGGGGTGTCCAAGGGGGTGGCGCTGTTCCGCGGCGCATAAATCGTCACTTGGTCCAGGGTGTCGGAACAGTGTTGAGCTCAGATGGGTAGTTGCTATGCGTCGGCTGTGAAAGGCAGCCGGACCACGAATTCGGTATCGCCGGGCACACTGCGCACCTCGATGGTGCCGTGATGGGCCTTGACCACGGCAGCGACGATAGATAAGCCAAGTCCGGTGCCGCCGGCCAGGCGGGAACGCGACGAATCACCACGGGCAAACCGCTCGAAGACCTCGGACTGCAGGTCTGCCGGGATCCCCGGCCCGTCGTCGGCGACCCGCATCTGCGCACCGCGCGCGTCGGTGGTCAGCGACAGGGTCACCGTGGTACCGGGGCCGGTATGCGTGCGGGCATTGGCCAGCAGGTTGGCGAGCACCTGGTGCAGCCGGGCGGTATCGCCGGTGACCAGCACCGGTTCGTCGGGCAGGTCGAGATTCCACTGATGATCGGGCCCGGCGATATGGGCGTCGCTGATCGTGTCGACGGCCAGCTGGGACAGATCGACCTGCTCACGCTCCAGCGGCCGCCCGGAATCCAGGCGGGCCAACAGCAGCAGATCCTCGACCAGCCGCGTCATCCGTTCCGCCTCTGAGGCCACCCGGCCCATCGCGTGGACCACCTCATCGGGCATCTCGGCACGGCGGCGCTGCGCCAGTTCGGTGTAGCCGCGGATCGCCGTCAACGGCGTGCGCAGTTCGTGGCTGGCGTCGGCGACGAACTGCCGCACGCGGGTCTCGCTGGCCTGCCGTGTCGACAGGGCAGCCGAGATGTGGTCCAGCATCCGGTTCAGCGCCGATCCCATCTGCCCGACTTCGGTATTGGGGTTGGCATCGCGTTCAGGGACGCGCACCGGCAGCGCGACCTCACCACGGTCCAGTGACAATCCCGCGACCTGGCCCGCGGTGGCCGCGACCCGGGTCAGCGGCGCGAGTGCGCGCCGGATGATGACGATGCCGACGGTTGTCGCGGCCACCAGCGCAATGGCGGCCACCACGGCGAAGATGACCAGGACCCGGAACATGGTCTCTTCCATGTCCGACAGCGGCAGCCCGGACACGATGACCTCACCGAGGCGGTTGTAGGTCGCCATCAACCGGTACCGACCGAGGCCGTCGAGATCGCGGGTGACGGGACGGTCACGCGGCAAGACGGCGGCCACCTGCGATTGTGCGGTCGGGGTCAACGCTTCCCGGCCGCCCAACCGGGTCAGCACACCGACTTCAATCCGCTGGTCTTGGCCGATCACCGCGGCCACGAGCCCACCCGGTTGCCCTGGTGCGTCGAGGAACTCGGGGCCGGGGCCCGGTCGCGGTCGCGGCATATCCGGCGGCAACGGTCGCGGCGGGTGGCTCGAGGACATCATCGTCGAGCGGCGGGCGGCGTCGACGAGCTGGCCGTCGAGCTGATTGACCAGGTAGCGGCTCAGCGCCAGCTCGGTTCCCGCGCCGATACAGATACACACCAGCGTCAGCAGCAGGATCTGGCCGATGAGCAGCCTGGCCCGCAGCGACCAGGTACTCGGCCGCGACCAAATGCTATGAGATAGGGCGCGCTGCTCCATCAATTCTCAGGCGGCCGGTTTGAGGACGTACCCGGCCCCCCGCAGGGTGTGGATCATCGGAGCTCGCCCACTGTCGATCTTCTTGCGCAGGTAGGAGATGTAGAGCTCCACGATGTTGGATCGCCCGCCGAAGTCATAGCTCCAGACCCGGTCGAGGATCTGCGCCTTGGACAGCACCCGTTTGGAGTTGCGCATCATGAACCGCAGCAGCTCGAATTCCGTCGACGTCAGCGCAATGAGGTCACCCGCACGCGTGACCTCGTGGCTGTCCTCGTCGAGGATCAGGTCACCGACGACGATCTGAGCTCCGCTGTCTTCGGTGGTGACGCCGGTGCGACGCAACAATGCGCGCAGCCGCAGTACCACCTCTTCGATGCTGAAAGGTTTGGTGACGTAATCGTCGCCACCCGCCGTCAAGCCGGCGATCCGGTCCTCAACTGCATCTTTTGCGGTCAGCAGCAGGACCGGCAGGTGGGGATTCTGTTCACGCAGCTTGCGCAGAACTTCCAGCCCACTCATATCCGGCAGCATCACATCCAGCACGACGGCGTCGGGCCGGACCGAACGCGCCGACGCGATCGCCGCGTTCCCGTCGGCCGCGGTGGTGATGTTCCAGCCTTCATAACGAAGCGCCATCGACACCATCTCGGCGAGGACTGTCTCGTCGTCGACGACCAGCACGCTGATCGGGTTACCGTCAGCGCGACGCATCACAATTCGTTCGGCAGCTCCTGGCATCATGGCTCCCAGTATTCGGGTGCTGCGTTGGCCAACCCTGTGGCAATCCTATGCGCCGCCTGTGAATAAAAACCCTCTTCGGAGACTTAGGCCACACAGACTTCACGCACAGCCAATGCACAGCAAGCGTGGTCACGGTGGTCTGATGAACACCGACACCGAAACTCCGAGCGCAGCCGAACCGCTGTGGGGCGCGCCGACCGAGGGGCCTGCACACTGGTCGCGGAACAAGACCCTGGCAGCCGTCGGTATCGCCGTCGTGTTGGCCGCGGGCGGCGGCGCGGTCATCTATGCCGCTGACAGTGGGCGGTCTGAACACGGCGGCTTCGGTGGTCCCGGCGGCTTCGGCGGTCCCGGCGGCTTCGGCGGTCCCGATGACGGTGGCCCTGGCGGCTTTGGCCCCGGCGGCCCCGGCGGCCCTGGCGGTTTTGGCAGCCCCGCGACCGCCGACGCGCTACACGGCGAGTTCGTGGTGTCCGACGGGCACGGCGGTTTCACCACCGAGCTCACCCAGACCGGCAAGATCACCGAGATTTCCGACACGACGGTCACCGCACGCAGCGAGGACGGTTTCACCAAGACCTATGTGATCACCGCCGATACCGACCGCGGGCGCGGGCCGTTGCAGAGCGGTGATACCGCCACGATCAAGGCCGCCACCACCGACGGCAATGCCACCGCGATCACCATCACACCTGGGCAGTAGATTGCCTGCATGACAGTCGTTCTGGTGCATGGCAATCCGGAGACCGCCGCGATCTGGGGCCCGCTGATCACCGAGCTGGGCCGCGATGACGTGGTCTGCCTGTCCCCGCCAGGATTCGGCGCCCCGTTGCCCGACGATTTCCCCGCTACCCATGTGGCATATCGCGACTGGCTGATCGGTGAGCTTTCCGGGTTCGCCGAGCCGGTCGATCTGGTCGGCCACGACTGGGGCGGCGGGCATGTGCTGACCGCAGTCATGGCGCAGCCCGAACTGGTGCACAGCTGGGTCAGCGATGTGGTCGGGCTCTTCGACGAGGACTACGTCTGGCACGAGATGGCGCAGGTATGGCAGACCCCTGGCGACGGTGAGCTCATGGTCGAGACCATGTCGGGCGGGACATTGCAGGAACGCGCGGCAATGCTCGGCGGCTTGGGCCTTCCCGTCGA
Source organism: Mycobacterium sp. (assembly GCF_965229105.1). Taxonomy (GTDB): domain Bacteria; phylum Actinomycetota; class Actinomycetes; order Mycobacteriales; family Mycobacteriaceae; genus Mycobacterium. The sequence goes on along the minus strand of NZ_OZ245858.1, from coordinate 921,461 downwards.
TATCGCCACCACGTTGGCGGCGGCGGCGGGGCCGCAGATGAATCGCGCGATCCTGACGCTGTACCGGTCGGCGGCCCAGCCCGTCGTGCGGGATCTCGGTCGCCACCTCGAGCGGGCCGCTGCCCGGCCCGGCCTCGCGGTGCTCGCGACCGAGGACACCTATGTCGGTGACGACGGGATGCGGCGACGCGCCGCGGCGCGGGCCGGTGCCCGGGTGGAAGTCCTCGACGGCCTCGGGCACTGGTGGATGGTCCAGGACCCGGCCCGTGGCGCGGAGATGCTGACCCGATTCTGGGGAGCGCTGGACTGAGAGCTCAGTCGGCGGTGCTGCCGGGGCGCAGCACTGGCCAACCGTTCTTGACGGCCGCTTCGGCCAAACCGCGGCGGGGATTCACCGGCCGCGGATGGCCGACGGCCTGCATCAGCGGTAGATCCTCGTCACCGTCGGCGTAGAAGTAACTATTCTGCAGCACAACATCATTGGTCGCTGAGAACTGTTCGGCCGCATCAGCTTTGCGGGCTCCCCAGATGATCGGGGTGACGATCCGGCCGGTCAGCCTGCCGTCATCGTCGACGGCGAAGTGGTTGCAGATCAGATGCGGGATGCTCAGTGCGGTCGCCACCGGTGCGGCGTGGATGGTCAGCGCTGAGGAGATCATCACCACGGTGTGTCCACGATCCTGATGGGCTCGTACGACACTGCGCATCAGCGGGTAGACACGTGCGTCGATGCGGCGTGCATAGATGTCCTGCCCGAGGAGTTCAAGCTCGGCCAGTGGCTCGCCGCGGAGATATCCGGCCGCCCGGCCCATCAGCCGATCGAACTGCATCCGCCCCGAGCGGTAGCGCACTGCGGCCTCGACGACGCCAAGCATTTCGCCAATCCCGGACTGGCGGTGCCGGATTCGGTGCGCGGCGTGTGCGGCCGCGGTGAATCCGTTGACCAGGGTGCCGTCGAGATCGAAGAATGCCCCGACGGCGGGCCCGGCCGGTGAGTCGACGATGCTCGCGACAGGATCAATCACTGTGCGACCTCCCTTCGCGCTGTGCTGCTTGGCGTTGTGACGCTCAACAGGCCGATGGCCACGACGTACAGCGCTGCACACATCGTCGGGAACTGGCCTGACGGGGCGAAGCCGTAGACCGCGATTCGGGCCAGGACACCAACCGCGAGCGCCACCCCGGCCGCCAGCAGGGCCGGCCGGCTCCACGTTGGCAGCGGAACCGTAACGGTAGGTAGCGCCCGATCGAAGACCGACCTGGCCAGCCATAGCAGCGCCAGCGCGACGGCCATCACCACCGTCAGGATCATCAGCCACCCCACTCGGAAGAGCCACCACGGGCCGGTCCCGGTCTCAGGTTGCGGGAGCAGTCCGGTGGGATACCCGATCAGGGCGACGATCACCACGGGGACCATCTGCCATAGGTACAGCGCCATCACGTAGGTATTCGCCACCGGGAGTGCCCGCCGCAGCCATGATCGCCGTAGCCAGCGGGTCACCGCCGGGGCCGCGGCCATCAGGAGACCGGCCTGCGCGGTGCCGAACGCGAGCAGGGCGATATTCGGCGGGAAGTTGTTCTGGGTGTCCGCGCCTGGCGCCCCGACCATGCTGATCGGGTACCACCGCAGTCCTAGCAGCGCGGCCACCACGACGGCCGCCCCAGCGGCCAGCGCCATGGCTTGTCGACTGCTGAAAGCTCCTGCGCGCCAACAAATACCGAGCTGATAGACCGCCGCCCAGCACAGCAGGTAATTCAGCGAGCCGACCGCGGGCATCTCGCCGATGCGTGCGGCGACGTCGACGCCGAGCACTGCGGTGGCGAGCGCGACCGGAACCCACAGATTCCAGCGGTGATGCGCGGCCACGGCCAGCGGTGTCAGTGCCAACACCGCCAGATAGGCCGGGATGAACCACAGGTGCATGGCCACTGCCCAGCCCCCGAACGACAGCGGCGAACCGCCGATGCCCACCTGGCTCAGTACCGCGATAACACCCAGTACCAGAGCCACATACGCGGTCGTCGGGCCAAGGATCGCTCCGAGGCGAGTTCTCACCCATTCGGTGACCCCGACCGACCCGTGCCCGTCACCATCACGCCACCGGGTCAGCGATGCCGCGCTGGCATATCCGCCGACCAGGAAGAACACCGGTACGACCTGGAAGACCAGGGTGAGCCACTGCGTCCACGGCAGCACGTCGAGCGGGTATTCGTTACCGAACTGACCATTGCGGTAGGTGACCGCCGAGACCAGCCAATGCCCGATCACCACGACCACCACCGCGACGACCCGGTAGAAGTCGGCCGACGGTTCGCGGGTCATGTATCGAGACTATCGGCCTATAGCGAACGGGTATCGACGACTACGTCAATATCCCTGTGGTGCACAGTTATTCACTATTCGCCGCCACATCACGTGCCGGTCAGCGACACCCTGCACAATGGGGGCATGACGACCGCGGACATCTCGCGGGATCTGTTCACACAGATGCTCGACCCGTCCAATCGAATCGACCCCTACCCGACGTTCCGCACGTTGCGCGAACACGGCCCGCTGCGCCTGGACGACGCGAACCTGGTCGTGTTCTCGTCGTATCAGGACTGCGCAGACGTGCTGCGGCACCCACGCGCGTCGAGCGATCGGCTCACGTCCACGCTGGCGCAACAACAGATCGCTGCGGGTGAGCAGCCTCGGCCGTTCGGACTGGCCGGCCTTGTCGATCGGCGGCGCACCCCGGCGTTCCTTTTCCTCGATCCACCTGATCACACTCGGCTGCGCAAACTCGTCAGCAAGGCGTTCATCCCGAAGGTGATCAACCAACTCGCGCCCGATATTGCCGCGCTCGTCGACGGGCTGCTGGACCCGATCGAGGAGCGCGGTCACTTCGACGCCATCGCCGACCTCGCCTATCCGCTGGCGGTGGCAGTCATCTGCCGGCTCCTCGGTGTGCCGCTGCAGGACGAGCCGCAGTTCGGCCGTGCTTCGTCGCTGGTCGGTCAGTCCCTCGATCCGTTCCTCTCGCTCACCGGTGAGACCCCCGACGGCTTCAACGAGCGCATTACCGCAGGTCGCTGGCTGCGTGGCTACTTCAGAGACCTGATCGAACGTCGGCGTGGCCACCCTTCCGACGATCTGATCTCGGCACTGATTGCCGTCGAAGAATCCGGAGACCAACTCAGCGTCGATGAGATCGTCTCGACGTGCAACCTGCTGCTGATCGCCGGACACGAGTCAACGGTCAGTTTGATCGCGACCGCGATCCTGGCCATGGTGCGGGATCGGTCGCAGTGGGCGGCCCTTGGCGCAGATCAGAGCCGCAGCGCCCGAGTCATCGAAGAGACATTGCGCTATGACCCCCCGGCTCAGCTGCTCGGGCGGATTGCCGCTGCGGACATCACGTTTGGCGATACCGCGGTGCCGAAGGGCGACACCATGGTGTTGGTGCTCGGCGCCGCCCACCGGGACCCGGCCGCCAATGAACGGCCCGACGAATTCGATCCCGACCGCACCGCCCTGCGGCACCTGGCCTTCGGGCACGGGGCGCATTTCTGCCTGGGGGCACCACTGCTGCGGCTGGAAGCACAGGCTGTGCTGTCCGCGGTGACCGCGCGGTTTCCTCACGCGCGGCTCGCCGCGGAACCCAGCTACAAGCCGAACATCACGCTGCGCGGAATGTCAGCGCTGTCGCTGCAGGTCGGTTAGCTAGCGCAGTCCACACAAAGCATGACAGCGCCGTTCTGGCCGGCCAGCCTGTTGCGGTGGTGCACCAGGAAGCAGCTGGAACAGGTGAATTCGTCGGCCTGCTTCGGGATAACCCGCATCGACAGTTCCTCGCCGGACAGGTCGGCACCGGGCAGCTCGAAGAACTCAGCCGCATCCGCCTCGTCGACATCGATCACCGAGGATTCGGCCTCGTTGGAACGCGATCGCAGTTCTTCGATCGAGTCGTCCGGCTTGTCAGCAGTGTCAGTACCGCGCGGGGCGTCATAGTCGGTAGCCATCTGGCTCAACTCCTATTGATAGTGCGTCAATATGCGAACGGGGCACTCGCGTACATCACAACGCAGTACCGCCCGCAATGGTGCCCGCGTCATCGGCGAATGAGGTACCCGTCACACCAAGTCGCAAACCTCCATTTCAGACGGCGAAACCAGAAATTAACGCAGGCTGTTCGCCGGGCGCTGCGTCTGCAAGACTGCGGGGGTGATCCAGGGCTTCTCGCATATCGGAATCGGCGTGACCGACCTCGACCGATCAGTTCGCTTCTACACCGACGTATTCGGGTTTACCCAGCTCTACCAGCTGGACTTCGACAACAACGAAGTTGCCGCGACGATGGAGCTCGAGGGCAAGTTCCGCTCGGCGATGTTGATTCGCGGTGATATCCGCATCGAGCTGCTTCAGTGGGTCGATATCCCGATCACCGGCTCGGGCCAACGAAAGCCGATGAACGAACTCGGATTTACCCACCTTTCGTTTCGGGTGGAAGATGTCGACGGCCTGACCGAGGCGATCGTCGCCGCGGGCGGCGCGGTGATCGAACAGACCCGGACGGTCCTCGGTGACGTCGCAGATCCGGCGTCGCCGCGATTCATCTATCTCACCGACCCGGACGGCACCCGCATCGAGTTGATGCAGAATGTGCCCGATCTATCGGGGTTGGCCTCCTAAGCGCTCACGGTCACGCACCCACGTCGTGCAGGTGATGCACCACGTCGTGGAGGTAGTACTTGCCCAGCGTCTCGGTGGTGAACACCGATCCGTTGCTGCGCCGTCCCACCCGTGACCACTGCGCAGCCGACAGCGCGGTGAAGGCGTCCGCAGCACGTCCCGCCGCTACGTCCAGTTCCGCGGCGACGACATCCGCGCGCTGCGCCCAGTACCGCGCGGCCAGCGCTGTCTGATCTTGATCCCAGTTCTCGAACTCAGGGTTGTCAGATTCGAGGATGAGGCGGGCCCGCTGCGCGAAGATCGTGTGCACGTCGCGGATATGGCAGGCGTATTCGAGTACCGACCACGTCGTCGGGTCCGGTCGCACGCACGCATCGGCGCGGCGCAGCGCCGACTGCCAGCGTGGTGTCGAGGCAAGCACCTCGACGCTGATCGACTCTCGCGACAGCCCGGCGGCATCGAATCCGCAGTCCGGACACGGCTGCTCAAGAACCCAGGTCCAGTCCTTGTCATCCGGGGCAGGCACGGCAGGGTCGGTTAGGTCACCGCTCATCGGCCCACCATAAACCCGAGTCCCTGGCGCAGCGTGATCTGCGCATCATTGGCTTTGCTTTTGCGTCGCGGGCGTGCGGTTCCGTTACCGATCTGAGACCGAGTCGTGGCCAAAAGTCTTGGTCGATATAGATACATCTCTCAGTCGGATCTCAGCAGCACAGGTCATAGTTGGGCTTATCACTTTGCTGCTCTATGTCGAGGGAAGAACAACACACTATGAAGAAGCACCCGCGGTCATCGCGGCGTCAGCCAGGCTACCGCCCCGATTCGAATCACACTGCGGGCCAGCAGTATTCGACCTATCCCCAGGGCGGATATCAGCAGCCATACGACTGGCGTTACGCGATGCAGACCACGCGGCCGCCGTATGACCCTTACCGTGTCATTCATCACCCGGACGGTTCACCGACGACCCCAATCCATCCGATGCAGGCGCCAAATCTCAATGTGCGCAAGCGTTCCCGCGCCGGTGCGGTTATCGCAGGCGCAGCGGCTGTCGCCGTGGTCTCCGGCGGTGTCGGGGCGGTAGCCCTGCTCAACCGTCCTGAGACGCCCGCCGCCCTGCGCGCCGCGATACCGGCAGCATCGCAGCCGGTCGCCTCTTTACCGGCCGGCTCCGTCGAGCAGGTCGCCGCCAAGGTGCTGCCCAGCGTGGTCAAGCTGCAGATCGCCATGGGTAACGGCAGCGAAGAGGGCTCCGGGATCATCCTGAGCTCTGACGGCCTGATCCTGACGAACAACCATGTGGTGGCCGCGGTCAGTGGCCAGGGCCCATCGGGTCCCGCCACCGCCCCGAGCAGCCTCGGTGGCCTTGACGGACAGGACCCCTCCGACGGCCAGTCGCCGTCGGGGCAGGGCGTGCAGGCCACGGCGACCTTCGCCGATGGCCGCACGGTTCCGTTCACGGTGGTCGGAACCGACCCGGCTGATGACATCGCTGTCGTTCGCGCCCAAGGTGTTTCGGGCCTGACGCCGATCACCCTCGGCTCCTCCAAAGATCTGAAAGTCGGCCAGAACGTCGTCGCGATCGGCTCACCGCTCGGGCTGGAAGGCACCGTCACGACGGGTATCGTCAGCGCGCTGAACCGCCCGGTCGCCACCGGCGATCAGAGCACGGGCCAGAACTCGGTGCTCGACGCGATCCAGACCGACGCCGCGATCAACCCGGGTAATTCCGGTGGTGCACTGGTGAATATGAACGGTGAGTTGGTCGGGGTGAACTCGGCGATCGCCTCGCTCGGTGGCGGCGGTGGCGGCGGTGAGTCCGGCGGCGGCCAGAGCGGCTCGATCGGTCTTGGTTTCGCCATCCCGGCAGATCAGGCCAAGCGCATTGCCAACGAGCTGATCTCGACCGGCACCGCCACTCATGCGTCCCTGGGGGTGCAACTCAGCAGCGATTCGGCCGCCCCAGGCGCTGCGGTCGCCCAGGTCACCGACGGCGGTCCCGCCGCTGCGGCCGGCCTGCCCAGTGGCGTGGTCGTTACCAAGGTCGACGATCGGGTCATCGGCAGCTCCGATGCGCTGGTCGCTGCGGTGCGCTCGATGGCTCCCGGTGACAACGTGACACTGACCTACCTGGACTCCTCCGGCGCCACCAAGACGGTGCAGGTGACCCTGGGCCAGACCAAGGCCTGATCCGCAAATAGTCAAGCCCCGGAGGGAAATTCCTTCCGGGGCTGACTGCTATCTACGATCTGTGTCCGACGCTGGCCGCGGCGACCTCGTGGACGAACTCCCACGTCTTGGCCTCCCATGACGCATGCGTGGGATCGATGAGCACCGACACGGTGATCACTGCCACCGCGACCACGGCCACCACTGCAACCCGCACCCACCACAGTTCCCAGAACTCGCGTCGCGTCCGCCCGTCTCGCATCACCTGACCAGTCTGCGCCCGCCATGCTGAGAACTTGCTGAAGGTGGCCGGTCCCGGCATGCCGAGTTCGCGCGGCCTACGCAGGCCCGGTCAGGTTGCCTTCCCTGATTTCTTCGCGGCACTGCACCCGCGAGTTCCCGGTCTGCTGCACGCACACCGCGACCTGCTCTTCGATACCCGGCGCATACACCTGGTCGGTAGGACCGGGAGTAACTGTGGGAGAGGGCACTTGGCCGTTGTAGAGCGACCACATTGCATCGCCGGTGCTCGGCAGCTTCGCGCAGTAGGCGGTCTGCCCAGATGTCGACTGCCCGGCCGCCCCGAGCGTGGCGCAGTCGGCGCCGATGAGTACGACCGGCACCGCAGGTGCCACGGGTGCGGGGGACGTCGACGAGGCCGGCGCAGCGGGTGCCTGTGCAGGGCGCTCGGCGGCCTCGTGCCGATTGCTGTTGGTGACGATCATCGCCGCGGCCGCCCCACCGACCAGTATCAGCCCCAGTGCGGCCACCGGAACCAGGACGGCAGGCCGCAGCTTCGGTTTGGGTGCCGCCACCGCCTGCCGATGGCGCGGGGCCGCGACCGGCTGCGCAGCCATCGTCGCCTGATCGTCATCGAAATCGCCGCCGGCGCTGCCGATCCGTCGCTCAAGAGCTTCGGCGAAGTCCAGGCAGGACTGATACCGGTCCTGTGGCGATTTGGCGAGGGCTTTGGCAAATACCGGATCGAGGTTGGATAACTCGGGTCGCCGGTCGGCGATCGGCGGTGGTGGCGCGGTGAGGTGCTGACTGATGACGGCGGCCTGGTTGGGATGCTGAAACAGCGTGGTTCCGGTCAGTAGATGAAAAGCCGTGGCGGCCAGCGCATACTGATCGGCCCGGCCGTCCATCGTCTGGCCCATCAGCTGTTCCGGCGCGGCATACGCCACGGTGCCCACCGTCATACTGGTACCGGTCAGTCCGCTTGAATCATCAATCCGCCGGGCAATACCGAAGTCGGCCAACAGAACTCGCTCTTTACCCAGCTCCGGCCGGGACAGCAGGATATTGGCAGGCTTGACGTCACGGTGCAGCAGTTGGTGCTGGTGCGCGTAGTCGAGAGCATCGGCGACCGCGGTGATGATCCGCACCACGTCATCCGACGGCATCCCGCCGGAGTAACTCTCCTGCTGCAAGCGGGCGACGTCGGTGCCCTCGACGTAATCCATCGAGATCCACAGCTGCCCCTCGAACTCGCCGCGGTCGTGGACGCCGACGATATGCGGATGCCACAACGTGGCGGCGATATCGGCCTCTCGGTTGAACCTGGTGCGGTACTCGTCATCGCCGGTGAATTCGGCGGGCAGGATCTTGAGGGCATCACGACGCGGCAGCCTCGGATGCGCGACGAGGTATACCTCCCCCATCGCACCTGATCCGAGTCGCTGCAAGACGGTGTAGCCAGCGAAGAGCTGGCCGTCCCCAAGGGGCATGGGCGAATGGTAGCGGAGTCAACTATCTGGCGTGCATGAGGAAGAACTGTCCACTTGCCAGCGAGATGTCGGTGGCCCCGGTGGCCAGGCCCACCGCATCGGCGGGCAACGCGAAGTTTCCGCGTGGCCAGGTGTGGCCGCCGCCGTCCACGCTGAGCAGGACCACGGCGCTACCGTCTGCACATCCGGCGGCGGTCAGTCGGCGCACTGAGGTGCCGTCACCGGTGTTGGGCAGGGTGTCCTGGACAGGCGCCGGACAACCATCGAGATCACGCCACCGGGCAGCCATCGCCGTCGCGGACAGGATGTCGCTGACACCGCCGCGGCCGTTCATCGTGCCGCCGTCATAGGGGACCACCGGGTCGGCGGTGCCATGTGTTTCCAAGACCGCCACCGGGCGCGACGGCGCACACCCGACCCCGGCGCCGAGCGTGCCCGATACCGGTGCGATGGCGGCGATGAGGTCGGCGCGGTCGCACGCCAACCGGTTGGTCATGAACGCGCCTGCTGACATCCCGGTCGCGAAGACCCGACCGGGCGCGATGCCGTAATCGCGGATCAGCGTGTCCGCCAGCGCGGACAGGAAGCCGACATCGTCGACACCCCGGCGATCTGGCGTCGACGCACCACGGCCGTCGGCCCAGCTGCGGTCGATACCGTCGGGATAGACCACGACCAAACCGAGTTGATCGGCCACGGTGTCATAGTGCGAGATCGCCGCCTGCTCAGCGCCAGTGGAACCCGCACCGTGCAGGTTGATCACCAACCCGGCCGGATGGTCGACTCCGGCCGGGGCGTGTACCAGGTAGGTGCGTTGCGCACCGCCGAAGCTCAGTTGCCCGGCGGTATCGCCCGCTGCCGCCGCAGGCGGGGCGGCCATCATGGCCACCCCGCACAGCACCGCAGTCATTCGAATCAGGTGGGCCCAGGCTGACATGGGCAAAAGTATCGACAAAGCAGTTGGCCAGCAGGTGAACTGGAGATGCCTGGCCGCGCCGGACCAGCCGGGCACTATGCTCCACACCATCCCGCACCATGGAGAGGAATGGGCCGGCTTTGACAAGTCCCCGCAAACGACTCTTCGCGATCATCGGGTTGCTCGCCGTGGTGGCGACGTCCGCGGCCATCCTGGTCGGGACGCTGACGCGGATTTCCGCACCGAAGGCAAGCGAGCAGGCGACGGCCGAAACCACTGGACCGGGTATCAACGGGACCTACCGGATCGACTACGACGCCCAAGGCCAGCTGAAGAACGGTAAGCCGGTTCCGGCGGAAGCCATCCCTGCCTTCGCCTGGTCGTTCCACTCGGCGTGCCCGGACACCGGCTGCGTCGCCACCGCAGCACGGTTACGCGGTGGTGGCACCGATCTGAAGGTCGTCCTCGATCTGGTCGACGGCCGGTGGGTGGAAGCCCATCAGGCCGAAGCCGGCGAATGCCCCGGCGGAGGGACGGCGCCGCACCTGGTGTCCTGGTCGTTGTCACCGGCCGCGGACAACACCTTCGTGGGGACGCAGACCGATATGTACATGGGCACCGGGTGCGCGACGGTGCTGCAGACCCCGCTCACCTTGACCCGGACCGGGAGTGCCGCGCCGACGGGAGTGGATCCGGCCGCCCTGCCGCCGCGTATCCCCGCGGCTCCCGAAGGGCTGCATGGTCGCTACACCTTCACCCAGACCAGGCGCGGCGAAGGCGAATCGCCTGCGCCGTATCCGGTGGACGTGCGCACGATCTGCGCCAGGAATTCGGTGAGCTGCGGATCGCTGTTCACCTCGCGCGAAGATGTCGGCCGCGACCACGTGCAGGTTTACCAATTCACCCCCGACCGGTGGACCTGGGGCGCCGAGGTCGACGGCACCTGCACTGCCGGCGGTGAAGTCAAAGGTACGGTCCACCAGAAAGTGTTGGTGGATCTACCACTGCCTCAACCGAATTCAGATCCCATCGGGACAGTCGCGGGCACCTCTACCACCGAATTCACCGGCGACTGCGGGGAGAACGAGAGCTCCGATATCACCTTGGTCAGGGTGGGGGATTGAGTTCGCTCACCGCTTGACGGCGTGCCACACCAGATCGGCGACGGCCGCGCAATACTCGTCATCGACGGGTTCCGCGGTGTAGAGCGCCCGCACATTGATCGGTGCGACCAGCAGCTGAACCGCGGGCAGCAACTCGACACCCTCGCGCAGCTCGCCGCGTTCGCCGGCGCGTACGAATACCGTGCGCAGGGTGCCCAGCCGCACCTGCCAGAACGTCATCCTGGTGTCATCGGAATACAGCATGTGGTCTTCCAGCACCAGCGCCCGCAGCAGACTCCGGCCCACCGGGGTGTTGACGTATCCCGCGACGATGAGGGCCAACGCCTTGAGATCGCTGCGCAGCGCCCCGGTATCGGGCGTCACGTTCTGCCTACCGTCCCAACGCAGCAGCAGATCCAGCGCCAGACGTTGTCCGCTGCCCCAGTAATGCAGGATCTCCGAGACGTCGAGTCCGTGACGTGCGGCCAGCGCCCCCACGCTGAACCGTTCGATACCCCAATGGGTCAGCTCGTCGATGCCCGCGGCCAGAACGCGCTCGCGCAGTTCCGCCGGCACTGATTCGTTGACGAAGCCCGACCCCATATCCGGGACCGGGAACTCCTCGTCCCAGTTTGATGGCATCGCACCTAACCCTTCCCCATTGCGACACCCTTCCCCATTGCGACGGGTTACGCGGGCTTTCATTGCGAACGCCCCAGCTGCCTGGGTACTGCCGTCTACCATCTGCTGCTATGGGGGTTCCGGTGCCGACCGGGCTGCGCGAGCGCAAGAAGCAGCAGACGCGTGCGACGCTGGTCGCGGTCGCGCTCGACCTCGTCGACCGCCAGGGGTACGACCGGACCACGGTGGAACAGATCGCCGATGCGGCCGAGGTCTCGCCACGCACGGTCGCGCACTACTTCCCATCCAAAGACCTGATGTTGCTGTCTTTGTTGGACACCTTCACCGAGGCGGTCAACGACGAGTTGGCCGACATTCCGTTGGACACACCACCGTTGACCGCTTTGTTGACCGCCAATGTCAGGATGCTGACCAAGGCCGCCCGCGGCGAAGGTCCGATGACCGCGACGCGCGTCGGCAGCTTGTTACGCGTGGTGAACATGGCCAGGAGCCTGCAGATCAGCACCACCCGGGTGCGGTCGACCGCGACGGCCGAAGTGCTCGCCAGTCGGATCGGGACCACGCCCGACGATCCTGCGGTGACGCTGATTTCGGCGGTGTGGGCGTCGGTGACGTCCACGGCCTGGCAGAGCATGCGCATGAACGAGACGCTCGATCGCACAGCGGTCGAGGATCTCCCCGACTTCATGCGCCGAACCCTGACAGAGACGTTCGACGATCTGGTGGACCTGACAACGGGTCTATCCGGTTAGCCTGCCGAAATGACCTTCATCGAAACCGTCGAACTCGTCGGCAGGGTGATCGACGGCGTCGGCGTCGCCGTGATCGCGTTGGGGACCGTGTTGGCGGCCGGATTGACCGCCGGACGAATGCTCCGCAGGACCGGTGACGCCTACCGAAGGTTCCGCGAACAGCTGGGAAGGTCCATCCTGCTCGGCCTGGAATTCCTGGTGGCGGCCGACATCATCCGGACGGTGGCCATCACCCCGACGGCGCAGAGTGTGGCGGTCCTCGCCGGGATCGTCGCCATCAGAACGTTTCTGAGCTTCTCGCTAGAAGTCGAGATCACGGGCCGGTGGCCCTGGCAGCAGAAGCCCGCCGAGGCGGCGGCCTCCACGCCCGACTCTGCGTCGGGATGACCGAACCGAGGGCCGCCCGCGTGCGCCGGTTCATGCGTTCGCTGGGCAAGGAGGCGCACGCCGCCCTCGGGGCGCCGGACTCCTACGGCGATGCTGAAGTCGCGGCCATGCTCCGGGAGATCGGCATCGCGCTGGTCGAGGTCGAGCAACCAACTCAGTTGGTGTCCGCCCGATTGCTGAAGATCGCCGCGCGATACACCACCCACACCGTGCGGGCGGTGGTCTTGCCGACCGTGCTGGTGGTCCAGGTCGGCAACGTCGGTTACGAAGTGGAGGCGACGACGCACGCCACCATTCAGCTCGATCTCGCCGGACGGATCGATGCGATCGCCGAACTCGCCGAACTGGGTGCCATCACACCGACCGACGCGATAGAGGCGGTCTCCGCAGCCCGCACCTTGGAGCCCCGTTTCGGACCGGTCACAACGACTATCGGCTACGCCATCACCACGGTGGGTTTCGGCATGGTCATCAACCCCACGTGGGCTTCCCTGCCCGGCTACCTCTTCCTCGGTTTGCTCGTCGGTGCCATCATCACCATCGGCAGACCGTTCCCGACGCTCAATGCCGTGCTGCCCACCGTCGGTGCGATGGTCGTCACCATGCTGGCGACCTGGTTCGTGGCCGATACCGCAAACGACGGCCTGCTGCGCGTGATCAGCCCCGCGCTGGTGGCCGTCCTCCCCGGCATGTCGCTGACCATCGGCGCCATGGAATTGGCGAGCTCCCAGATCATTTCGGGCGCAAGCAGGCTCGTGTACGGCGTCACCCAACTGATGCTCCTGGTGTTCGGCGTCGCGTTGGGGGTGCACTTTGCCGGCCAGGTGGCGCCGCAGACGCCGTCACCGCAGATGGGGTCATGGGCGTTGTACGCGGCAATCGCCGTGATCGGTTTCGGTCTCTACATCTATCTGTCGGCGCCGAAGGGCTCACTGTTTTGGCTCATCGCCTCGGTCGCCGTTGCACTTGTCGGCCAGACGGTCGGCAGCTATGTGATGTCCTCGGCCTACGCCGGCGGCGCGGTCGGCGCTTTCCTGTCTGTGCCGTTCGCGATGCTGGCCTCCCGGTTGCGAACCTCGCCGCCGGCCATCGTGATGATGCTGACGGCGTTCTGGTCGCTGGTCCCGGGGGCGTTGAGCTTCGAGTCACTCAGTGAGGCGGCCACGGGCGGCGATGTGGACGTCGCCACGCTGGGGCAGACCGTGACAGCGATCTTCTCGATCGCCCTCGGCACGTTGGTCGGGTGGAGTGTTTTCAACACCATCAATTCCAGGATGCGGCGCGGGTTACCGTGACCCGAGGCTGGCCCAACCAACCGTACGGTAGGTTCTGTGGTCGTGGATGATCCGGCAGCAATCGCAGAATGGATGTCCGGGCACGGTCTCGGCGACGGCCCGCTGGAAAATGTCACTGAAATCGGTGGCGGGACGCAGAACATCCTGTTGCGATTCGAGCGGGCGGGGCGGACCTACGTGCTGCGCCGCGGCCCGAAGCATCTCCGTCCGATCAGCAACAAGGTGATTCTGCGCGAGACTCAGGTGCTGGCAGGCCTGGCCGGCTCCGACGTCCCGCATCCTCGTCTGATTGCAGTCTGCGATGACCCTGAAGTGCTCGGGGACGCGGTGTTCTACCTGATGGAACCGATCGACGGTTTCAACGCCGGCTCGGAACTGCTGCCCCTGCACGCTGGTGACGCAGGAGTGCGCCACCAGATGGGTCTGTCGATGGCCGAGGCGCTGTCCCGACTCGGCGCCGTCGACCATGTCAAGGCCGGGCTCGCCGGCTTCGGTAAGCCCGAGGGTTTCCTGGAACGTCAAGTGCCACGCTGGCTTTCAGACCTGGAGTCCTACCGCAGCTTCGACAACTACCCCGGCCCCGATATCCCCGGCGTGGATGCCGTCGCCGCCTGGCTCGACGAGCACCGTCCGACCGAATGGACGCCGGGCATCATGCACGGCGACTACCACGTCGCCAACGTGATGTTCTCGCGCACCGGGCCCGAACTCGTCGCGATCGTCGACTGGGAGATGTGCACCATCGGCGACCCGCTGCTCGACCTCGGGTGGATGCTGGCCACCTGGCGCTACCCCGGCCAGGAGGGGGTGCTGGGCAGCGCCCTGATGGAAGCCGATGGGGTGCCCACCCCCGACGAACTCATCGAGCAGTACGCCCGCAACACCACCCGCGATCTGAGCCAGATCAACTGGTACACGGTGCTGGCCTGTTTCAAGCTCGGCATCATCTTGGAGGGCAGCCTGGCCCGCGCGTGCGCCGGGCTGGCGCCGGTAGAAATCGGAGACCACCTTCACAACGCGACCCTGCGGCTGTTCGAGCGAGCCCACGGTCTGATCGAGAGGCACACATGATCGATTTCGAGATACCCGCCGCCACCGCGGCACTGCGCGACGAGATCCGCGCCTTCGTCACCGACCAGATCATCCCGTTTGAGAAGGATCCGCGGCTGACCCGGCACGGACCCAATGAAGAGATGCGGACCGAGATGGTGGAGCTGGCCCGCAAGGCCGGCCTGCTGACGTTCCAGGCCCCGAGCCGGTTCGGCGGCCGTGAGCCGTCACATCTGGATCAGGCAGTGCTGTTCGAGGCCGCCGGCTGGTCGACGTTGGGCCCGGTCGCGCTGAACTGCGCCGCGCCCGATGAGGGAAACATGTTCCTGCTCAACAAGATTGCGAACGACGAGCAGGTCACCGAGTTTTTGGTGCCGGTCATCGACGGTCGCCAGCGGTCGGTGTTCGCGATGACCGAACCCGACGGCGCCGGCTCCGACCCCAATCAGCTCAACACCGAGGCGATCTTCGACGGTAGTGAGTATGTGATCAACGGCCTGAAATGGCTGATCACCGGCGCCGACGGGGCGCGCACCTGGATCATCATGGCGCGCGTCGCACCGAATTCCCATGGGCCAGATGGTCCGACGCTCTTCCTGTGCGACGGGGATACGCCCGGTATCGAGCTCGAGCGCGTGATGGACACCATGGACCGCAACTACGTGCAGGGCCATGGCGTGGTCCGGTTCACCGATCTGCGGCTACCCGCCTCGGCGCTGCTCGGCGAGGTCGGCCAGGCGTTGCGGTACGCGCAGCTGCGGTTGGCCCCGGCCCGGCTGACGCACTGCATGCGTTGGCTTGGTGCGGCCAGTCGCGCACAGGCCATTGCCATCGAGCACGCCCGCACCCGAACCGGGTTCGGTAAGCCGATCGGCGAACACCAAGGCATCGGCTTCATGATCGCCGATAACGAAATCGCCTTGCAACAATGCCGACTCGCGATCTGGTGGGCCTGCTGGACACTCGACGGCGGCGCCAAGGGCAGGCATGAGAGCTCGATGGTGAAGGCGTTGGTCTCTGAGGAACTGTTCAAGGTCGCCGACCGCTGCGTGCAGATCCTCGGCGGCATCGGCATCTCCGACGAAACACCCGTGGGGATGATCTTCAGCGATATCCGAGCGTTCCGGCTCTATGACGGGCCGACCGAAGTCCACAAATACGCGATTGCCCGTCAGGCGCTGAGGGATCCCACCCCGAGCGACCGACGCAGAGCGAGGAACGAGCGATGAGGAGGAGCGAGGACGATAAGCGGATGAGTGTTCTCGATTCGTTCCGGCTCGACGACAAGGTCGTCATCGTCACCGGGGCGTCGTCGGGTCTCGGCGTGACTTTCGCCCAGGCGTTTGCTGAGGCAGGCGCCGACCTGGTGTTGGGGGCACGCCGCGCGGACCGGATGGCCGAGACCGCAGCGCTCGTCGAAGCCGCCGGGCGCCGGGTGCATTCGGTAGCGACCGATGTGGCCGATCCCGAGCAGTGCCAGCGGTTGGTCGATGCTGCCGTCGAAACGTTCGGCCGCGTCGACATCCTGATCAACAACGCCGGCGTCGGGACGGCGGTCCCCGCCACCAGGGAGACTCCCGAACAGTTCCGGGCGGTGGTGGATGTCAACCTCAACGGGTCGTACTGGATGGCACAGGCCTGCGGTCGGGTGATGCAGCCGGGCAGCGCGATCATCAACATCGCCAGCGTCCTCGGCATCACGACGGGCGGTCTACCGCAGGCGGCGTATAGCGCCAGCAAGGCTGCGATCATGGGCCTGACCCGCGATCTGGCGCAACAGTGGGGCTCTCGCAAGGGAATCAGGGTCAACGCGCTGGCGCCAGGGTTCTTCGCGTCCGAGATGACCGATGAATATGAACCTGGCTACCTGGACAGCCAGGCCCCGCGACTCATTCTGGGCAGGCTGGGCGACGCGGCAGAGTTGGCTGCCACCGCGGTGTGGCTGGCCTCGGCAGCAGGCGGATACGTAACAGGTCAGACCATCGTCGTCGACGGTGGCCTGACCATTACCTGACCGGGAGTTAGCCCGCGCTACGCAGGGTCATCCGGCGCCGGTCTTCGGCCAGCCGGTTCTGGACGCCGACCGAAACCAGGATGTACTCGAGCTGGTCAACCGACAGCCCAGAGGCTTCGGCCACTTTGGTTATCGAATGTCCGGCGGCCATGGCTGCCTCGATCTGGTGCTCGATCTCGAAGCTCACGCTCCTCGCGCTCTCCAGCGCGGCGGAATAGGTATTGCCGAGGTCACGGAGTCGGCCGAAGGTCTCGTTGTTGCTTCGTCGTTGCTTGAGCTCGCCCATGATTGCTCCTCCGATTCATCACCAGTCCACATCGACCGTCCTGGAATGCCCGATGTTTGGTAGTTCTAACCACATTGCTGGCTATGAAATTTCGGCGAGATTTCCAGCTGGACTAGATTCGTGGTGTGGAGCCCGAGAATCAGGTCCTGGTCAGGAAGGCGTCGTCGGCGCTGTCCGACGTGGACATCACGGACTGGACTCGGCGTTTTGACTTGCTGTCCGACCCGGGCCGACTGGAGATCCTGCTGAGCCTGCACCGGGCGCCGGGCATTTGCGTCGGCGATCTTGCCGCCGCCCTCGGCCGGTCGGAGAACACCGTCTCGCAGGCACTGCGCGTGCTGCGTCAGCAGGGCACGGTCAGTTCGACACGGGTCGGGCGCGCGGCGAGCTACCGCCTGGAGGACCCCACCCTGCACGATTTGTTGCATTGGATAGGTGCGGCGCACGGGTAGCCTCCTGTCCATCTGAACAGCTAGACAGTAATCCCCACACCGCCGTACGCTCACCGTGTGAGCATCGGATACTCCGCCATGCATATGAGCGACGGCATCGTCAACGCTTCGACCTCCGTGCTCTTCGGCGTCATCGCCGTGATCGCGATCGGCTTTTGCGCCTGGCGGGCCAGGACCGAACTCGACGAACGGACGGTGCCGCTGGCGGGTCTGGTGGCGGCGTTCATCTTCGCGGTGCAGATGGTCAACTTCCCGATCCTGCCCGGCGTCAGCGGGCACCTTCTCGGCGGCGCGCTGGCCGCCATCCTGGTCGGTCCGGCCACCGGAGCACTCTGCGTCTCCGTCGTGCTCGTCGTGCAGTCCCTGTTGTTCGCCGACGGTGGCATCACCGCCCTGGGCACCAATATCACCAACATGGCGCTGATCGGCGTCGCGGCCGGCTACTCCGCAGCCGTCGTGCTGTATTCCCTGGCCCGTCGTCGGACCAAAGACGTATCGGTCAGCGCACTAGGTCTCGTGGCATTCCTGTCCGCCGTGATCGGAACGGTCTGCGCATCAATGGGATTCGTCCTTGAGTACACCATCGGCGGTGCCGCCTCGACCTCACTGACCACGGTCACCAGCTACATGCTCGGCACCCATGTCCTGATCGGCATCGGCGAAGGCGTGATCACCGCACTCACGGTGATGGCCGTCGCGCGGTCTCGCCCCGACCTGGTCTACCTGCTGCGCAGTGGTCGTGCCGCCCGTGCCGAAGCGGTGGCGGTATGACGACTGGTGCCCGGCGCAAGTGGGTGTTCTGGGTCGGCTTCGGCGCGGCGATCCTGCTCATCGCCGGTGTTGTTTCGTACTTCGCCAGCTCAGCGCCGGACGGTTTGGATTCGGCCACGCTGCAGGGCTGCCAGGTCCACGAGGTCAATAGTGTCGAAGAGTTGACCGGTAACTGCATCGCCCAGCACGCCCAGGAACATGCGATGTCCACATCTCCACTGGCCGGCTACGAGGTCGCAGGCAACAAGGCCACCAGTGGGCTGGCCGGAATCGCCGGCGCCCTGGTCACGCTCGCGTTGGCCGGGGGTGCCTTCTGGCTGATCGCGCGTAGCAAAAAGCCGACTCCTTAATGGGGGCGGGTCATTCCCACCCGCTCTACCGGGACGGGGATTCCGCCGTCCATCGGGCACCCGTCGAGGTCAAGATCGTCTGCCTGCTGGTTTTCGTCCTCGCGGTGGTTGCCACCCCGCGAGAGATGTTCTGGCCCTTCGGTATCTATGCGGCGATCGTCCTCGCCGTCTGGTGGGTGGCGCGGATCCCGCTGACCTGGATTCTGCCCCGCATGCTGATCGAGGCCCCATTCCTGGTGCTGGCCGTGCTCCTGCCGTTCTCCGAAGGCGGTGAACGGATCGACGTTGCGGGCGTGGCGCTTTCGGTGGCGGGCCTGTACGCGGCCTGGGGCATCGTCATCAAGGGAACACTCGGGGTGGCCGGCTCGCTGACCCTGGCGGCCACCACCTCCGCGCGTGAGCTTCCGATCGGTCTGAGTCGGCTCGGGGTACCGGCCCTGATCACCTCGATGCTGGTGTTGATGATTCGCTATATCGACCTGCTGTCGGCAGAGGCCAGCCGGATGCGGATGGCCCGGATGTCGCGCGGAGACTCACCGCGCACCCTGCACCAGGTCGGCGCCATCGCCAAAGGTGTTGGGGCGCTTTTCCTGCGGTCCTACGAGCGGGGTGAACGGGTCTATCTGGCGATGCTGTCCCGGGGCTTCGACGGCCGGGTACCGGATATGGCGTCCGTCGGTGCCGGCGCCAGGGCAGGTGCCGCGCAGTGGTGCATCGTCATGCTCCCGGCGGTTGCTGCGGTGACGGTGTCCGCTGCGGCACGGGTGAGCCTGTGACCGCCGGCGCCGTCGAAGTACACGGCCTGCACCACACCTATCCTGACGGGCACGTGGCGATCGCCGGCGTGGATCTGGACATCGCCGCCGGGGAACGCGTAGCGCTGCTCGGCCCCAACGGTGCCGGCAAGACCACCCTGATGCTGCAGCTCAACGGCGTCCTGACGCCAACCTCGGGATCGGTCTCGATCAGCGGTATTCCCGTGACCCGCAAGAATCTTCGCGAAATCCGGCGCCGCGTCGGGCTAGTGTTCCAGGATCCCGACGACCAGTTGTTCATGCCGACCGTCGCCCAGGACGTCGCGTTCGGGCCCGCCAACTTCGGGCTGCGCGGTGACGAACTGGCCGCCCGGGTGCGCGCTGCACTCGATGCGGTCTCGCTCACCGACCTGGCCGAACGCAGCCCCGCACATCTGTCAGGCGGTCAGCGCCGTCGAGCCGCGCTAGCCACCGTGCTGGCCTGCGATCCCGAGATCCTGGTGCTCGACGAGCCATCGGCCAATCTGGACCCGGTTGCGCGTCGAGAACTCGCTGAGACCCTGATGACCTTGACCGCAACACTTTTGGTGGTCACTCACGACCTGCCGTACGCCGCACAGCTCTGCGATCGCGCCGTGGTGATGGACCACGGTGCGGTGGTCGCCGACGGCGATATCTTCGATGTGCTCGCCGATGCCGACCTACTGGCCAGGCATCGTCTCGAACTGCCCTGGGGCTTCACGATCGATCAGGCCCGGTCGATGCCGCGTCAGGCGAAGGGGTAGGGCCCGTCGAAGTCGCCGATCTGACTGGTATGGCTGATCAGCCCGTGGCGGGGATCCCACAGATGCAGCATGCATGCTCTCGGGCCGAGATGGCTGGCCGGTTGCGCCGATTCGGCCAATTGCAGGTCGATCTCCGTCGCCGTACTGGGGCAGGCGCAGACCACCGTGTTCGCCCATCTGGTCAGCATCGAGCGGTGCACATGTCCACACAGCACGATCTCGATATTGTCGAATTGTTTGACCACGGCGGCTAATTCGGCGCCATCGAAATAGCGGTACTCGTCCATGTATCCGATGCCGCTGACGAACGGCGGATGGTGCAGCATCACCAGGGTCGGCTTGGTGGTGTCCCGTGCGAGCGTATCGGCGAGCCACTGCAATCCGGCGGTGTCGATATGCCCGTGATGCAGGCCCGGCACCGTCGAGTCCAACCCGATGATCCGCACCGGATAGTCGTCCACACAGTAGTGCAGCGGTCCCTCCCGCGGCAGATATGTGTGATCGGAGAACGCTTTTCGCAGATTCTCCCGGTCATCATGGTTACCCGGGATCACCAGGTAGGGAATGGGCAGCCCGGCCAGGATGGCCCGTAACGCCTCGTACTCGGCGGAATGTCCTTCATCGACGAGATCGCCGGTGATCAGGACCAAGTCTGGCCGGCGGTCGAACGCCAGAATGTGCGTAATCGCTTCGGTGAGACTGTGATTGGAATCGGCGACACCCTGATAGCAGACGCCGTCAGGGCGGATATGAGGATCAGATATCTGCGCGATCAGCATGGATCAGCCCGCTGCGTTCGCCAGCAGGGGCGGGCAGATACCTGTTGCGTCGGTGGCCAATTCGAAATGCCACACCTCGTTGGCGTAGATCTGGCATAGCCCGAATCGGGTGCCGTTGGCAATCAGCCAGTAGTCGGCGTCCTGACCGCCGACGTCGACCGCCTGCCCGATGACGTGTTTGGACATTGCCGGTGTTTGCACGTACTGCCGTGCGGCGTCGAAACTGCCGTAGGTGGCGATGGCATCGTCGAGCAACTGCTGCTGGAACTCCGGTGTACGCCAGCCCGAGTTGATGGTCATGGTGATGCCGTCCGCTGCGGCGGCTGTCGCCGCATTCTGAATGGCGGTCAACAGCGCCGGATCAAGGTGCCCGACGGCAGGATCCTGCACATCGAACGGGGTCAAGGCGGTGTTGTCGACGAGTCTGATCTGCGGACCCGGCGCCGGTTGGAGCATCCCGAACGTTACCGCTGTCGCCGCTATGACCCCCACGAGAAATCGCATCGGGGAGACACTTTAGTACCTGTCGCTGGCAATCTTCTCGATGCGTTTGAGTGCCACTGCACACACCGTGAGGTAGATCGGCGCCCAGATCGGCACGTCAAAGGATACCCGGCAGCCGCTGCCGTGCGGCTCCACCGTGTGCCGGGTGCCCGCGGTTCCGGCGACTTTCCAGGCCCAGCGGTGACCGTCGTCGAACTCGGTGATCTCGAACGGCAGCGGCACCCCGACCGCCGCCCAGACGGTGCCACGCGATCCGAGCCGCAGCGGTCCGGCGTCGCTCAGTTCCGCCCGCTGCACCGACGGACCCCACTGTGGCCAGGCGTCGAGATCGGTCAACACGTTCCAGGCCGCGCGCGGCGCCACCGCCATCGTCCGCTTGACAGTCCACATGCGTGCGCTGTGCCCGCGTAGCCGTCGGGTCAAACCAGAACGGAGGCCTTCGGCAGGGAGGTCAACTCGCTGGTCGAGGTGCTGGGCGGGATGACACCTGCCCCGGTCAACCGGCCGACGATCTGAGCCACGGCGTTCGTCAGCAGGTAGAGGGTGTCCCCGACGATCTGCACGCCGAGCTTGGCCACTGCGGCGATGGTGCTGATGAAGAAGATCTGCTGATCGACGATCGCTTGGAGCTCCGCGGTGGTCGAGATGGTGAAGTTGTTCACGTAGTACGGAATCGTGGCGAAGATCGTGCGCAGAGTCAGGGCCGCGTCGACGGGCAGGCTGGGGTAGCCGTTCATATCGATCAGGTCATTGAGTGCCTGATGCAGATCAACCGGGTCAACCACGCTGCTGCCCAGTGACGACAGCGGCACCCCGTCGGCGTCGCTGGTCGGTTCGATCCCGAAGAGACTCACCACGGTCGGCGTGACGTCGACGATCTCGTACTTGGTGTTGATCAGCCCGCCGTCGTCGGAACCCGGGCGGTCGTAGATGACGAATGTCGATGTCTCATCGGGTGATTGGAAACCGTGACCGAAGCCCTGCACTGCCTGGTGGCCGTGGTCGGTGACGACGATGACGGTCCATTCCTCACCCGTGTCGAGCTCACGCTGGTGCACTGCGTCCATGATCGCGCCGAGGTTGGTGTCGGTGCGTGAGATGGCATCCGCGTACTCCTGGGATGCGCCGCCATGCATGTGCCCGGCCTCGTCGACCTGCACGAGGTAGGTGAACATGAAGTTGGGGGCCTCTGCGGCGTTGAGCGAGTCGATGGTCTCCTGGGTGACCGCGGCGTCGGTCAGGGACCAGTTGGTGTCGCCGGGAACCTGGGCGATGAAGACGTTTTCGTCGGCGCCCTTCGAACCGGCGCCGGCGATATCGGTGATGACTTGCCAGTCGGCGATGGCCTTCGTGTAGATATCCGGGTTGGCTCCCTCGAGCTGGTTGAACACTGTCGGCCAGGAGTTGTAGGTGTCCGGGGTGAAGACGTTGTTGATCACCCCGCTCTTGGTGTCCCAGACCCCGGTCAGGATCGCGGTCCACGACGGGTTGGAGATGGTGGTGTGCCCGACGATGCTCGACGCGGCGGTGGTGCCGTCATTCATCAGGTCGAAGAAGTTGGTGTTGGTGGGGTTATCCAGGATGCGGCCCAGGTTCGTGCCGTCCACGCCGATGAGCAGCACGTGCTGCTTGGTGGGATCGACGACCTGAGCGGCGATGGCGGCCGCACGCACGCTCTGGTTGAGGGCGCTCCAACTGGACGTCGAGCGGACGACGCTCGAGCTGGTCGAGCCTGTCGAGCTGGCGGGCGCCGCCAGATCGAACGTCGCTTTGACGGTGGTTGCCGGCGCGGAGGTGGTTGCCACCGACTTCAGGACGGGTTGTGCCACGTCGGTCGCTGCCGCTGTGGTTGCCGCGACAGGTCGAGACGTCGACCGGATGGTCTTGGTCGTGATGGTCTTGGCGGTTACCGCTGCCGGTGCTGCCTTGCCCGTTGCCTTGGCCGCTGTCGGGCCTGCAGCGTTCGCTGTCTTGGTGGATTTCTGCGGGCCCGCGGCATTGGACGATCCATCCGATGAGCTGCGCGATCCGGAGCCGGAATCGGGGGCGTCCGCGGAGGCCAGGGCGGCCGAGGCCACCGCTCCTGCACCAGCCACCGCACCGGCTACTGCTACCCCGAGACAAACCTGCTTAACGGTAGTCACTCGACGATCTCCCATCCGGTCCCCCGCAATTGACGGTGGAGCAGACGCTACAAGCCGAGAGACAACAGTGGATGACTTTCTGTGGACTTGGTGCTGGTTTGCTGGTCAACAGTTGTGCACTCTTACCCATTGATGGCGCGGCGCACGCCGGGGACGATCTCATGTAGCCAGCGCTGGATCGCCGCCTCGGGTTGGCCGTTGGGTAGGTAGATCAGGGCCGCCGCGTCGTAATCGAGTACCGCTGAGGTCAATTCATCGATCCACTGGTCCGTGGAGCCGCCAATCCAGCGGCCGTCGTCGGCACGTGGCTTCGGGACGGCCCGGTCGGTGATCTGGCCGCCCACGTTGTAGATGGTGGCGATGGCGGCGGGGTCGCGGCCTGCTGCAGCGGCGGCGGCGTCGATGATCGGGCGGGCGGTGGCGACCAGGGCGCTCCGCCAGTCCGCGGCGTGCGCGGGGATCCAGCCGTCGGCGAGTTGTCCGGTGATCGCCAGTGATCGGGGACCTTGCGAGCCCGTCCAGATCGGGGGTGTGGGTTCGTGTGAGGGCTCCGCGGCGCGCAGTTGGTAGAACCGGCCGGTGAAGTCGACGGGTGGGCCGCCGCCGGTGAGCGCCCGCACGACGGTGATGGTCTCCGCCATCGCCTGGACGGACTCGGCGGGCGAGCGCGGTGTGACGCCGAGGCGGGCCAACTCGTCCCACAGGCTGCCAGCGCCGACTCCGAGGATGACGCGGCGATGCGATAGTGCCGACAGGCTAGCGACGGTCCGCGCGAGTAGAGGCGCCGACCTGATGCCGATATTGGTCAGGTTGACCACCCCGCTGATGTGCGCGGTCGCGCCAAGGACCATGCCGAGCGCGGCGTAGGCGTCGATCTTGTCGGCGAAGTTCGGGTGGTCTGGGATCGACACGATGTCGAGCCCGGCGGCGTCGGCGGCGGTGGCATGGGGCAGCAGGCGGCGGCTCTCGGCGAGGCCCGGATCGAGGCCCAGTCCGAACATCACATCACGCCGACCGAGGTTTGACACGAACACCGTTCTATAGACGAACACCGTTCGTGTCAAGCTAGGGTGACGGGGTGAGCACCCCAAGAGAGCGGCGCGCGGCGCGCCAAGCGCCGAACCTGGAGGTCACCACAGAGCCACGGCCGCGGCGGCGCGTGGACCCGATCACTCCAGCTCAGGTCACCGATGCCGCGCTGGGCATCGTCGCCGCCGAGGGTTACGACGCGTTGACAATGCGCAGGGTGGCGGCCGCGCTCGATACCGGACCCGCCTCGCTGTATGCCCACGTGGTCAACAAGGCCGACCTCGACGAGCTCTTGATCGGACGGCTGTGCGCCGAGGTCGTCCTGCCCGCCCCCGATGCTGCGGAGTGGCGGTCGCAGATCTGCGCGGTCTGCACCCAGCTGCGCGACCAGTACCTGACATACCCCGGCATCTCCCGCGCCACCTACGCGATGGCCCCCACCGATGTGGAGATCCTGCGTCTCAGCGAAGGGATGCTGGCCATCCTGCTCACCGGCGGCGTCGCCCCACAAGCCGCCGCCTGGGCCGTCGACGCCCTGCTGCTGTACGTAGCCGCCTACTGCCTTGAGGCCTCGGTCGCGCGCCGGGGGCCCAGCGACGAATTGCTGCACCGCTTGGCGGCCCTGCCCGTCGATACCTTCCCGCAGACCAGCCGCTATGCCGCCGAGGTCACCGCAGGCGACGGTCACGAGAGGTTCGACTTCACCCTGGACCTGATGATCGACGGCCTCACATACCGAAGTGGTTGTGCTGCACCGCCGTAACAGCCTCGGCGGGTCCAGTCACCTCGACCTGTGCTGCCTCTTGGCGACCGAAGACATACAGCAGGAGTTCACCGGGCGAACCGATGAGCCGAGCCACGGGCCGGCCTGGCCGAGCGGTGAACCTCTCATTGGTCTGCGCCCATTCGATATCTAGTCCCACCACCGGGAGCCGTCGACTCAGGTAGCGGCCGCCATGTCGAACGTTTCGCCACAGGGCCGCATCCATCGCCGGAGTGAGGTTGCGCGGCGCGCGCCCATTCGCTCGTCGAAGGTCTTCGTGGTGGACGAAGAACTCATTCAAGTTCGGAAAGGAGCGCACCCATCCGACGCGGAAGAATCCGGCAGGCGGACCGGAGCGGATCCGCGCGACCAGCCACGAAAAGTCTTTGCGCTCAGCCAATCTGGCCCTACGCCGCTCAGCGAACCGTTGGAAGGGGCCGGGGAGAACGATGCACGGGCCAGCCATGAGATCGCGTTCTCGCAACACGATGTGCGCGGCGAGATCATGAGCGGTCCACGGCGCAAGCAGCGTGGGAGCGGCAGGGCCGAGTTCATCGAGCAGCCCACAAAGCGCTTGTCGCTCTTGCGCGTCGAGCGGGACATCAGCCACGAAAAGTCAGCGTAGTACTGGTCAAAATTTCCTCAAAGGCAATTTACGGCGCGTCGATTCGGGCTTTTGCCATGGCAAATTCGTAAAATGTTGCATACCAAGGATTTAATTGCAATTGCAAGGAGATCTGCGCCGATGAATCAATTCACCGTTGTCATATCGGATTCGTCGGTGGCCAGACCCCGCACCAGGCAGCGCCGGGCAAAATCCGGTCGGACTGCACCGTATTCCTGGCTGGGGGTCGGCATCTTTGGCCTGGGGGTGGGCGCGGCATTGGCTGGGGCGGCCCTGACTGGTGGGTCGGGTACCGCCGCGGCGGACACCCACGCCAATACTCACGCGCAAAGCCCTGGTGCGGCGGCGCGCTCGACAGCCTCGCCCCCGAAGCGCACCGGCACCAAATCCCTTGCGTCGAGCCGCTCTACGCGCACAGCCGGGACCGGCCGGGCGGCGACCGGGACGCCCGCCCGCCCGACCAAGCCGGCCAAAGCAATCGAAAAGGTCCCGGCCCCAGCAGTTTTGGCGGATCCAGCCTGGGATCCGGGTTCGATCGTCAGCGCCGTGTATTCGATCTTCGTGTCCAACGGCACCGCTATGAGTCCGAACGCGGGGTTATTGGTCGGTAACGGCTACAGCTATAGCTCGTCTGATACGCAGTGCACCGGGGCGATGGTCTGCAATGGCGGCAACGGCGGTCTATTGCTCGGGGCCGGCGGTAATGGGTACAACGGCGGCAACGGGGGCAACGCCGGATTGTTCTTCGGCAGCGTGTTTACCCCCGGCAACGGCGCGGGTGGGGCTCCGGGGTGCACCGGTCAGGCGTGCAATACGGGCCACGGTGGCAACGCCCTTTTGTTCGGCCCCGGTGGGACCGGCGGCAACGGTATGGATGCCGTTTATGACAGCACGACCGGGGAGTTGTTGTCGGCGGCGACTAATGGCGGCCGCGGCGGTAACGGCGGGTTGCTGTTGGGCAACGGTGGCGACGGCGGGTATGGCGGCGCGGACAACGGCAGCGCCAACTGGAGTGGGGCTACCGCTGGTGACGGCGGTGACGGCGGAAACAGCGGCCTGATTTTCGGCAATAGCGGCGGCGGTGGTGTCGGCGGATACGTGTCATTCGCCGTGAATGGCAATGCCGTGGGCGGGAATGGCGGTAACGCAGGCCTCACCGGCCTGTTCGGCAACGGCGGCACCGGCGGTGGCGGTGGCAGCGCGACCCAGACCTGGGACGGCATTGAAGCCGACGGGGCAGCGGGTTCCGCGATCGGCGGCAACGGCGGCACCGGCGGCCGGGGTGGCCTGTTGGCAGGCAGCGGTGGCGACGGCGGAAATGCTTGGGAGGGATCGGTTATCAGCACCTACGGCGCCGCAACCGCCGGCGACGGCGGTGCTGGGGGCGGCGCCACGATCGGCGATGGCGGCGCCGGTGGGACCGGTGGCGGCGGTGCGTTGGCCAATATCGGCGACGCCGGTCTTGGCGCACCCGGCTCGGGTGCTGCCACCGGCGGTTCGGGTGGCCACGGCGGTTCGGTGTTTTTGGTCGGCCTGGGTGGTGCCGGCGGAAACGCCGACTTGCCATTCGCGGGGAACGGGGCGATCAACCAGGGCGACGGGGTGGCGATCGCCGGTCACGGCGGTGATGGCGGCAACAGTGGCATCCTCGGCGACGTGTTCACCGGCGGCGCGGGCGGGGCCGGTGGGGCCGGGGGCACCGCGACGACCGAACGCAGTGGCGCGGCAACTGGCGGGGCGGGCGGACTGGGCGGCTCGGGTGCGCTGTTCGCCAGCGGTGGCAGCGGTGGCTCCGGCGGCAACGCCAACACCGGCTCAGCTGGGGATAACGCGGGCAACGGCGGAGATGCCACCGCCGGCGCGGGCGGTGGCGGTGGTGCCGGGGGTGCGTTCGCTACCGGCGGGGCCGGTGGCGACGGCGGCAGTAGCAGCGTCTACACCGACGCCGCCACCACGTCGGTGAGCACCGGCGGCAACGGCGGGACCGGCGGGGCCGGGGCATCGCTGTTCGGCAACGGCGGCGATGGCGGCAACGGCGGTAACGCCGAGGCGGCGGGAACCAGCGCTTCTGACGTCGCGCGGGTGATCGGGGCGGGCGGCGCCGGCGGCGCGGGTGGGGTCATCGGCGGCAGCACCGGCGCCGACGGTACGGCGGGTTCCACCGTCACGGCGTCGGTGATCAGCGGATAACGAAAGGGAGCACAATGTCGATTCGCGGAAAAAGCGCGGTCGCCGCGCTATTCACCACAATGTTGGCGGCCGCCACCGTGGTGGCAACACCGGCGTCTGCGGTGGTACCAAATACATTGGGAAACTCCGCTCCCAATTTGAGTATCTTTGCCGCGCAGAAGGGTGGGATATATCTGGGCGGACCAATTTTCTCAGTGGTGGTTCCCTCAACCACCACGCTACAAACCAGCACCGCCCCATGGATGAATCCGAAAGACAATACGATTGTGATCGCCAAATTGCCCACGGTGAGTGGCACGGTGTCCGCCAAAGATATCGATCCTCGCGGCAGCGTTTTCGCGGTGACCTCGGATAAGACCTATCGCTACTTCAAAGGCAACGGGTTACCATCCACGCCGATGGGCCGGTTCGGGCCAGTTCAGGGCGGCACCGCTGCCTACCCCTATTACGCTGGCGCTCCTGGTGGTACCAACACCTCACCGGGTACGCCCGGGTTCGGGCAAACCTATCCGAACGCCGCCGCCATCGGAATTTCTCCGTACACGCTCGACATTCGAGTTCCGATAGCCCCCAAGTACCTCGATACCCCTCAATCAATCAAGTATTTGATCACCGGTGTCACGCTCACCGGCACGGTATGGCATGCCGAAATTGCCAATGCGTCCTCGGCAGCGTGGTACAACCCCATTTCAATTTTGCCGTTGGACCAATGCTTCGGACATCCCTACAGTCAGCAATATCATCTCCATGCCTTCTCGTGGAAGTGCTTCCCCAATCAAGGGACGTCCGGACAGTCGCCGCTTGTTGGCTACGCCTTGGATGGATTTGGCATTTACGGACCGCGGGGCGCGGATGGCAAGGAAATCACCAATGCCCAGCTGGATGTGTGCCACGGAATAACATCGCCCGTGCTGTGGGATGGCAAGGTTCAGAACATCTATCACTATGTGCTCAACAGCGAGTACCCCTACTCAGTGGGCTGCTTCAGAGGCGTGGTCGACCCAGCAAATGTGGCCAAGACCCTGTTGCCGACACTTGGCCAGCCGATGAACATGCCGGGGATGGGCCACTGAGCGCGACTATCGGTAGAGGATGACGACGCCAACCAGCTACTGTTAACACGCCGGTAATCTTGCCGACCCTCAGGGCAGACCACTCGCTGAACGTTGGGCTCATCGCCCCGCCTCGATTGCGTCGCCTTCTCTGAGACTTCTCAGAGGATCTTATGTCTTCGCGTTCCAGCAGTATTCCGTCTCTTGACGCGCCTACACAGAGCGCATCCGACCTTCCGGCAACTCCGTTCGCACTGCCCGTGGGTTCCACCGCGATCGTCTACTGCGAGGGCCAGTTCGGCGAGCAGGACGGGAAGACCGCCAACGGCCTGGTCCGGCACTCCGAGAAGTACGAGATCCTCAGTGTCATCGACAGCCTCCGGGCTGGAGTCGATGCCGGGAAGTTTCTCGACGGCATCACGAACGGCATCCCGGTGCTGGCGTCGCTCGCCGAATCCATCGTGCACGCCGGCCGCGTGCCGGACTACCTGATCTGTGGGCTGGCGCCTGCCGACGGCCTGCTGTCGAACGAGCAGCGGATCGTGCTGCTCGACGGCATTGCCCGCGGAATGCACATCATCAACGGTTTGCACGAGTTCCTCAACGACGACGCCGAATTCGCGGCGGCAGCAGTGATCGCCGGCGTCACCATCACCGATGTACGCCGGCCGAAGGCCAAGCGCGACCTGCACTTGTTCTCCGGCCGGATCTTCGACGTCACCTGCCCCAGGATCGCGATCCTGGGTACCGACGGGGCGATTGGGAAGCGCACCACCGCGACCTTGCTGGTCCAGGCGCTGAACGCGCACGGCATCAAGGCGGTCATGGTCGGCACCGGGCAGACCACCTTGATCCAGGGTGGGAAGTACGGTGTCGCGCTGGATGCGCTGGTCCCCCAGTTCTGCTCGGGCGAGGTTGAGCACCAGGTCGTCGCCGCGTTCGAGGGCGAGGACCCCGACGTGATCGTGGTCGAGGGCCAAGGCGCGCTCAGCCACCCCGCGTACCTGACGTCGGGACACATCCTGCGTGGCAGCCGACCGGCCGGCGTGATCGTGCAGCACGCGCCCAAGCGCACGGTGCTCGGCGACTTCCCGATGATGCCGATGCCGACCGCGGCCAGCGAGATCGCCCTGATCGAGGCGTTCGCCGACACCCGAGTCATCGGCGTCACGATCAACCACGAGGAGATGACCGACGACGAGCTGAGAACCTCGATCGCCGAACATCATTCGCAGCTCGGCCTCCCCGTCACCGACCCGCTGACGCGCCCCGCCTCGGAGCTGGTCGACATGGTGCTGACGGCCTTTCCCGCGCTCGCGGTGGTGGCCGACACGACCGCCCAGGTGTGACGCTCCGGATCGAGATCAATCTCGACAAGGTCGAGCAGAACACGCGGATCCTGGTTGATCGGCTCAGCTCAACGGGGATCCGGGTTACCGGGATCACCAAGGCCGTATTGGGCTCGCCGGGGGTTGGCGCGGCGATGCTGCGCGGGGGCGCCTGCGGCCTGGGCGATTCCCGGGTGCAGAACCTCGTTCGGCTGGCCGGGCTCGACCGATCACTGGTCCGCACGTTGATCCGCTCACCCATTCTCAGCCAGGTGGCACGGGTCGTTGAGCTCGCCGACGTCAGTCTGAACACCGAGGCCGTCGTGCTGGCGGCGCTCGATCAGGCCGCGGACCGGCAGAAGCGGATGCACTCCGTTGTGCTCATGGTCGAACTCGGTGACCTACGCGAAGGCATCGCCCTCGAAGACACCCCGGAGGCGGTGCGGGCCGTTCTCCGTCACTCTTCCCTGCGGCTCGTCGGGCTCGGCGCCAACCTCGCTTGTCAGAACGGTGTCGTGCCCGACGATCGCAACATGGGCGTCCTCACCGCACTCGCGGATGACATCGAGGCACGGCACGGGATTTCCCTCGACGTGGTCTCAGGCGGCAACTCAGCGAACCTGAACTGGGCTCTGCAGACTCACGACGTCGGCCGCATCGACGAGCTGCGACTCGGCGAGGCCATCCTTCTCGGCGTCGATCCGCTGTACCGGACACCCATCCCCGGCCTGCACACCGACGCGTTCACCTTGACCGCCGAAGTCATCGAGATCGCCATGAAGCCGGCTCAGCCCTGGGGAGAGCGCGCTCAGGCGGCCTTCGGCGAAGCGCCGCTGCGCACCGGCAGCAGGGTCGTGCGCCAAGCGATCCTGGCCGTCGGTCGCCAGGACGTGGACCCGGATGGTCTGCAGCCACCAGAGGGCATCACGATCCTCGGGATGAGCAGCGATCACCTCGTCGTCGACCTCGGTGATCACCCTGTCGTGGTCGGCGGCGAGATCGAATTCGGGGTCGCCTACGGCGCGCTCGTACGGGCGATGACGTCACCGTTCGTGGAGAAAATCGAGCACGTTGGCCGTTCCGCCGCACCCAAGCCGACGAACCCTGCTGTGTGCCGGAAGCCTCGGGGTGAGACCTGTGGTGCGCCCGAAGGGATTCGAACCCCTAACCTTCTGATCCGTAGTCAGATGCTCTATCCGTTGAGCTACGGGCGCCTATCTTCAATTGTTGGTGGCTGACCTAAGTCAGCCGCCGCGGAGGCGAGAGGATTTGAACCTCCGGTCCCCGCGAGGGGACAACTCATTAGCAGTGAGTCCCATTCGGCCGCTCTGGCACGCCTCCTGACGTTACCGCCGAGGGGAAAGAGTACACAGCGCGCCCAGTGGAAGGCAAAGCAGTTGGGACCAGCACCTAAACTGGGCCGGTGACTGCCCGCCTCCGCCCCGAAATGGCCGACCTTCCGGCCTACACGCCGGGCAAGACCGTACCGGGCGCCATCAAGCTCGCCAGCAACGAAACCGTGCACGGCCCGCTGCCCAGCGTGCGGGCGGCCATCAACACCGCCACCGACACCCTGAACCGCTATCCCGACAACGGCTACGTCGAGCTCAAAGAGCACCTGGCCAAGCATGTGGATTTCGCGCCCGAGCACATTGCGGTCGGCGCCGGGTCGGTCAGCCTCTGTCAGCAGCTCATCCAGATCACCTCCACCGTCGGCGACGAGGTGATGTTCGGCTGGCGCAGTTTCGAGATCTACCCGTTGCAGGTCCGCACAGCGGGCGCCACCCCGGTGCAGGTTCCGCTGAAAAACCACACCCATGACCTGGACGCGATGCTGGCGGCCGTCACCGATCGCACCCGGCTGATCTTCGTCTGCAATCCGAACAACCCGACCTCCACGGTGGTCGAGCCCGAGGACCTACAACGCTTCGTCGCCGCCGTTCCCGACGACATCCTGATCGTCATCGACGAGGCCTACGTCGAGTACATCCGCGACGGGTTGCTGCCCGATAGCCTGGGCTTGGTCCGTGACCACAGCAATGTGGTTGTGCTGCGGACGTTTTCGAAGGCCTACGGGTTGGCCGGCGCCCGGGTCGGATACGCCGTCGCGGACCCGGACATCATCACCGCCCTGGGCAAGGTCTACGTGCCGTTCACCGCGACCACCCTGTCGCAGGCCGCCGCTATCGCGTCGATCGACGCAGCCGATGAACTGTTGGCCCGCACCGACGCCGTCGTCGCCGAACGCGTCAGGGTCAGCGCGGCCCTGAGGGATGCCGGCTTCGAACTGCCGCCTTCGCAAGCCAATTTCGTCTGGCTTCCGTTGGCCGAGCGCACTCTGGACTTCGTCGAACAGGCCGCCAATCAGGCCCGGGTCGTGGTGCGCCCGTACGGCACCGACGGGGTGCGGGTCACCATCGGCGCCCCGGAGGAGAACGACGCTTTTCTGGCTTTCGCCAAGGACTGGCTCTAATCTCACGACCATGAGTGACGTTTACGAATCCGTCCTGATCGAGACCAAAGATCAGGTCGCGCAGGTGACGCTGATCGGCCCCGGTAAGGGCAACGCGATGGGCCCGGCGTTCTGGGCGGAGCTGCCGCAGGTGTTCGGCGCCCTGGACGCCGACCCTGACGTGCGGGCCATCGTGCTGACGGGCTCGGGGCGCAATTTCAGCTACGGCCTGGACCTGGGCGCCATGGGCGACACCCTCGGACCGATGATGGCCGACGGGGCGCTGGCCAAGCCGCGCGCCGACTTCCACACCCGCCTCAAGACGATGCAGGGCGCCATCACCGCGGTGGCGGACTGCCGGACGCCGACGATCGCCTCGGTGCACGGCTGGTGCATCGGCGGTGGCGTCGACCTGATCAGTGCCGTCGACATCCGGTACGCGAGCGCAGACGCGAAGTTCTCGGTGCGCGAGGTCAAACTGGCCATCGTCGCCGATGTGGGCAGCCTGGCGCGGCTACCGCTGATCCTGTCCGACGGACACCTGCGCGAGCTGGCTTTGACGGGCAAAGACATCGATGCCGCACGGGCCGAGAAGATCGGCCTGGTCAACGACGTCTACGAGGATGCGGACGCTTCCCTTGCGGCGGCGCACGCCACCGCCGCCGAGATCGCCGCCAACCCCCCGCTGGTGGTCAACGGCATCAAAGACGTCCTGGACGAGCAGCGCACGGCCGCCGTCTCGGCCAGCCTGCGCTACGTCGCGGCCTGGAATTCAGCGTTCCTGCCGTCGAAGGACCTGACCGAAGGCATCACCGCGATGTTCGGCAAGCGGCCGCCGAACTTCACCGGCGAATAACGCGAACTATCCCTCAGCCGTAGCTTTGAGGGCCGGGACCGCCTTCTCGGTGGCCAACACCGACGCCGGGGCGATCGTTGTGGTGGTGGCTCCCAACGACATATTCGACGCCGTCTTCATCGCAGGGACGACGGGCGACGAGTACGGCGCGAATTTGGTTTCGTCGCCGGAGTCGGAGGTGATCCGGCCCGGCGCCGGCGCGACGCCGCCGTGGGTGACGGTGAAGGCACCCATCACCGCGATGGCGCCACAACCGATAGCCGCTGCCATCGATCGGCTGCGAGTACCCGACATACGTGCAAAACCGGTGCGAGAAGCCATGGCAATTACCGCCTTTCAGGAAATGGTGACGTGCGACACTTAGCCGGTTCGACAGCTGGTGACGAATCGGCCGCAGGTCAGCGCCTTTCTTCCTTTGTAGACCCGATTTCGCGAAATGAACCAACCCGCAAGCGGATCCACAGAAAACCTCGGCCCCATCCACAGGGCAGTTCTCGGTGTCATTACGTAGCGCTACCGGCACCCCTCAAGGTGGCTGCCGGACGTATCCACGCACGTCAATCCGCCAGCCGGGCTAGCTCTTTGTGTCAGCAGCTGCCTTTCCGGCGGCCATGAGGGGCTGGACACCGTCAGTCGATTCACAGCCCCACACATTCACGCCGATTGACAGCTACCTCACCCCTACTTCACAGGCGCGTTCCAGCGAGGCGGTGAACAACAAGGCCAAAAGCGTTGGTGATCAGTGAGATTGACCGATTTGAGATATTCCCGCTATCCCCGAGAAGTGCACTATGTCACCTTCGGCCAGATTGCTGAACCGGGCCGCTGGCCGAATCGTTTTCAGGCGTATGACCGATACAACCTATTCCACTTCGGTGGATATCCAGTCCCTCAACCGCCCCGGCGCCCCGCAGATCGCAGGCACCGGTGTGGCTTTCACTCAACACCGCTACACCCAGGAAGAAGTTGCCCGCGAGCTCACCCCCGTCACCGGGCCAGAGTTCATGCGCTTCGCCCAGACCAGCGGAGTGCAGTACCGCAGCCTCGCACTGCCGGTACACCGCTACCCCACCATGTCCGGCTTCACCGAAGCCAACGATGCCTACCTCGAGGTGGCCACCGACCTGGGCGCCCAAGCCCTGCAGTCCGCACTCGACACGGCGGGAATCAGGCCCGACGAGGTCGACATCATCGTGTTGGTCTCCAGCACGGGCGTTGCGGTGCCGTCGGTGGACGCGCGCATCGCCGACCGGGTGGGTCTGCGCCCCGACGTCAAGCGGCTCCCGGTGTTCGGGCTGGGCTGCGTGGCAGGTGCGGCCGGCATGGCACGGGTGCACGACTATTTGCGCGGCTTTCCCGGCCACGTCGCCGCCTTGGTCTCCGTCGAGCTCTGCTCTCTGACCCTGCAACGCGATGACACGTCGATCCCGGCGCTGATCGGTGTGTGTTTGTTCGGCGACGGCGCCGCCTCGGTGATTGCCACCGGCGCCGACCGACCGCCCAACAGCCTTGCCGCCCAACCGGGTCCACGGGTGCTCGCCACCCGCAGCCGACTGTTTCCCGGCACCATCGACGTGATGGGCTGGAACGTCAGCTCGCAGGGATTCGGTTTGGTGATGTCCAAAGAGGTGCCCGCGATGGCCGATAACCATCTGGGCGGCGAAGTCGCCAGCTTCCTGGCCGAGCACGGCTTGTCCACGGCTGACATCTCGACATGGATCTGTCATCCCGGCGGCCCGAAGGTGATGGACTCCATCGAGAATGCCATCGACCTGCCGCCGGTGGCGCTGATTCACAGCCGAGAATCGATGCGGGACAACGGTAATATCTCCTCGGCATCAGTGCTGGATGTCTTGCGCCGGACCCTTGCCGATCCGCCGGAGCCAGGCTCCCTGGGCGTAATGCTGGCCATGGGACCGGGTTTCAGCTTCGAACTCCTCCTGCTGAGCTGGTAGCACCATGTACTACTACCTTTTCATTCTCGCTATCGGCCTCGAGCGGCTGGTCGAGCTCGTCGTCTCCCGACGCAATGCCGAGTGGTCACTTACTCAGGGCGGCAAGGAGTTCGGTAAGGGCCACTATCCGGTGATGGTCTCGATGCACACCCTGCTGCTGGTCAGCTGCGTCGTCGAGGTGTGGTCGTTGCACCGACCGTTCCTGCCCTGGCTGGGCTGGCCCATGCTGGCCGTGGTCGTCGCGAGCACCATCACCCGCTGGTGGTGTGCGACGGTGCTCGGCAAGCATTGGAACCCCCGGGTGATCGTCATCCCCGACGCACCGTTGGTGCGGCGCGGACCGTACCGGTGGATGCACCATCCGAACTACACCGCCGTGGTGGCCGAGGTGGCGGCGCTGCCGTTGATGCACTCCGCGTGGCTGACGGCGGTGGTGTTCAGCCTGGCGAACGCGGCTGTGCTGTATGTGCGAATCCGAACGGAGAACCGGGCTTTGGGCTACGTGGCAGCCTAGGCGTCCAGATCCGGCGCCCACGCCACTCCGTTGATATGGCCACCGCCATCGACGAAAAGCGTGTTACCCGTCAGATACCGGGAGGCCTCGGAGGCCAGGAACACCGCGACCGGCGCGATATCGTCGAAGGGATCGCCCATCCGGCCCATCGGGTTGGCCGCGTCGGCCGCCTTCTCCAATTCCGGGTACTGGGCGATCACCTTCATGAAGGCCTGGCTCTTGGCCGCCGGGCACATCGCGTTGACGGTGACCCCCGCCGGCGCCCATTCGCGGGCGGCGGTGCGGGTCAGCGCGCGTAACGCCTCCTTGGCGGCGTTGTACTCCAGCGAACCCATATGGGCGTTGACACCGTTGAGGCTGCACATGTTGATGACGCGTCCCCAGCCGCGTTCCTTCATATGCGGGTAGGCCGCACGCATGGCCCAGAACGGACCGTAGTAGCCGAGCGCGATTCCACGGGCCAGCGCCTCGTCGGTTTTGTTCTCCACCCGGCCGATGCCGCCACCACCCCAGGCGTTGTTGACGACGATATCGAGGCCGCCGTACTCGGCTAGCGCAGCGGCGACGGCGGCCTCGACCTGGGCACGATCGGCAACATCGGTCTCCACGAAGAGTCCGCCGATCGACTCGGCCACCGATTTCCCTGTGGCCGAGTCGAATTCGGCGACGACTACCTTGGCACCCTCCTGCGCGAACCGTCGGGCGATCCCTTCCCCGATTCCCGCGCCTGCCCCCGTCACCAAAGCGACCCGGCCGGCAAGTGCTCCGCTCATCGGGGTTGGCCCGCCACTCCGCTGGAGAGCAGTTCCCGCGCGAACGCGTCGCCGTTCAATGTCCGGGTGGTCCGTGCCTGGATCTGCCAGCGTCCGTCGATCCGGCGCAACGTGAAGTGGTTCGCTCCGGCACGCAGCACGGTGTAACCGTCGCCGCGGCGCATCAGCAGGATGGATTCGCACACCGCGACCGCGTCGTCGCCGTCGACCGTGACGACCGCCGGGCCCAGGAAATGGCTGCTGCCCCGTCCGATCAGACCCTGATGCGCATCCGAGGTCACCATGGCGCGGATATCGGCACGGCTGCCCATCACCCAGTCCTCCACGTCGTAGCTGCCGTCGCTGGCCCACAGGTCAGCGGTGGCCTCGGCCTCACCCGCGTCGACCAGGGGGCCGTACGAGGCGATCAGCCGGGCAATGGCGACTTCGGCCTCCAGCCTGGCCAGCCGCGATTCCAGTAACCGGATCCGTTCGTCACTCATAGCTGCGGTTCTACCATCTACACGGGGCGCAAGTAGAACGAATTCTCGTTTAATGCCTGTCTAGCCGTCCATCAGGCGCTGCATGAATTTGTGAGTGCCGAGCACCACTTTGGCCCGGTCGGGATCATTGCGGCGGACGATGTCCTCGACATTGCCGCCGGCGACATACACCGGCCCGTTGGCCAGCTGCGCCAGTCCTTCCCTGGCCACATCGGCCGGTTCCGCGACCTTGAGCCCCGGCACATCGAAGTTGAGCCCGACACGTTCCATCGCCGGAGTGCGCGTCACCCCGAGGACCAGTTCGAGCACGTCGACCCCGTGCTCACGCAGCTCCAGCCACAGACTCTCGGCAAAGATCCGGCCGAAGGCTTTCACCCCGCCGTATACCGAATGCCGCACCGACCCGAGGTACCCGGCCATCGATCCGACGAGCAGGATGCCGCCACGCCCACGCTGTCTCATCGGGGCGCCGAAGTGCGCGACCAACGCCATCATCACGCCGATGTTCAAGTCGATCACCCGCTGGAACGCCGCGAGGTCGCCATCGAGGAACTGCTCGCTGCAGGTGTTGGCCCCGGCGTTGTAGACGAGCAGACCGACCTCCAGACCCGCTGCGGCTGAAACAATGTGGTCCACCGCGCCGGCGGCGGTCAGGTCGACCGCAACTGTGCGGACCTCGACACCGGCCTCGCGGCAGGTCGCCGCCGTCAGCTCGAGAGGGTCCGGTTTGCGGGCGATCAACACCAGGTTGAAACCCTCGCCCGCCAACTGGCAGGCGAACTCGGCGCCTACCCCCTCTGACCCGCCCGCGATGACCGCCCACGGCCCATACTTCGTCAGCTCCGCCATCCGGTCACGGTACCTTCGAGCGCATGCCCCGCATCGGCGATCGCCGCGCGCCAGCCGCCCCGGTGACCGAGGAGCAGCAGGCGCGCCGGGCGGCGATCCTCAAAGTGGCTGTGCGCCTTGGTAGTAAGAAGGAGCTGGAGCGCATCAGCGCACAGGAGATCGCCGCCGAGGCCGGCGTTGCGCTGCGCACCCTCTACCGCTACTACCCCACCAAGTACCACGTATTCGCATCGGTGCTGACAGATCAGGTGCGACGCCTGGCTGTTCCGCCCACTCAAGGCGACCCGGTCGAGGCGGTCGCAGACCTGATGGCCGATGCCTGCCGGGCGATGCTGGACAACACCCATTTGGCGCATGCCACCATCACCTCCACCCAGGCCGTGCGGGCCCAGACTGCCGCACCGACCGACCAC
Source organism: Mycobacterium sp. (assembly GCF_965229105.1). Classification (GTDB taxonomy): domain Bacteria; phylum Actinomycetota; class Actinomycetes; order Mycobacteriales; family Mycobacteriaceae; genus Mycobacterium. Next base: position 882,624 of record NZ_OZ245858.1, on the reverse strand, counting down.
AGCATGCGCGATCTGATCCTCGCCACAGCGGGCGTCGACGTCGCCACCGCATCGGCCACCGAGCGGCAATTGCGGGCAGTCCGCCTTGTCGAACAGGTCACCTTCGGCATCCTCACCTGGGCCGTGGGCGGTGACCTCGAAACCACCCAGGCTGTGCACGATGTCCGGCTGGCCTGCCGGCTGCTGCTCGCGGATGCGTTCTAGCAAAACGCCGTCTTGGCGCCTGCCCGATCTGTAAGCTCAGCTGACTGTAGCGTTAATAACCATCAGATTCGTTTGCTGATGAGAGGCTATTGCCTGTAATTCCATTGGGATAGGTTTGCTAAAATTGCCTGCGTCGGTGCCGTGACCACCCGGGACGAACCTGCGTCGTTCGTTGATGGCGAGCCCGACGGAATCGAGGCCATCGAGGATTGGGCCGTCGGGTACGTCAAACGCCACCCGCTGGCCGCGCTGACCACCGTCGGTGAACAGTTCATTCTCGGCGTGCGCACCCTTCAGTACTTTTTCGTCGACCTCGTCACCGGCCGCTTCCAATGGCAGGAGTTCGTCCGCCAGGGCGCGTTCATGGCCGGGACAGCCGTGCTGCCCACCATCTTGGTGGCGCTGCCGATCAGCGTCACCTTGTCGGTGCAGTTCGCATTGCTGGCCGGTCAGGTCGGAGCGACCTCGCTTGCGGGCGCGGCCAGCGGCCTTGCCGTCGTGCGTCAGGGCGCCTCCCTGGTCGCTGCCCTGTTGATGGCGGCGGCAGTGGGATCTGCCATCACCGCCGACCTAGGTTCCCGGACCATGCGCGAAGAGATCGATGCCATGGAGGTAATGGGCGTATCGGCCATTCGCCGTCTCGTCGTCCCACGCTTCGCCGCCGCGATCATGATCAGCTTCGCCCTCACCGGAGTCGTGTGCTTCGTCGGATTCTTCGCCAGCTACCTGTTCAACGTGTACTTCCAGAACGGCGCTCCCGGAAGCTTTGTCGCCACCTTCGCCTCCTTCGCCACCCCGTCCGACCTGATTGTGGCGCTGCTCAAATCCGTCATCTTCGGTGCCATCGTCGCCGTGGTGGCCAGTCAGAAAGGCCTGTCCACCAAGGGCGGCCCGACGGGGGTGGCGAACTCGGTGAACGCGGCAGTGGTCGAGGCCATCCTGGTGTTGATGATCGTCAACGTCGCCATCAGCCAACTCGACGTCATGCTCTCGCCACGGACGGGACTCTGACGTGACGGCCTCGACATATCTACCGTGGGCGACACTGACACGTCCGGCGGTTCGGCTCTATCGCACGGCCATCAGACCGATCATCAGGGTCGGGCACATGCTCGTCTTCTTCGTTCGGGCGCTGATCGCGGTACCGACGGCCATGACGCACTACCGAGCCGAGTTCCTCCGACTGCTGTCCAACATCACCTGGGGCAACGGTTCGCTGGTGGTCGGCGGCGGCACCGCGGGCGTCGCTGTCGTGCTCGGCCTCTCCGTCGGTGCGCTGGTCGGGATCGAGGGGTACAACTTCCTGGGGATGCTCGGTCTTGGCCCGGCGACGGGTTTCGTCTCGTCGCTGGTCAACACCCGCGAACTGGCCCCACTGATGGCCTCGATGGCGTTCGCGATCCAGGGCGGCTGCCGATTCACCGCCCAGCTGGGCTCCATGCGGATCGCCGAAGAGATCGACGCGATGGAATCGCTTGCCATCCGCCCTATTCCGTTCCTGGTGACCACCCGGCTGATGGCCTCGGCGGTGGCGATAATTCCGCTCTACGCCGCGTGCCTGGCGATCAGCTATCTGAGTACCCAAATTGTGGTTGGCCTCAGCAGCGGCGGCTCGACCGGCTCCTACCTGCACTACTTCTCGTTGATGCTGGCCGGGAAAGACATCATCTACTCGTTGCTCAAGGCAGTCATCTTCGTGTGGATCGCATCGACGATCCAGTGCTACTACGGGTACTACGCCACCGGCGGGCCAGCCGGGGTGGGCGTGGCCGCCGGACACGGCATGCGCGCCAGCATCACCGTCATCATCATCGTCAACATGCTGCTCACGATGGCCATGTACGGAGTCGACTCCGGCGCCAGGTTCGGTGGCTAGACCGATGGGTAAGCCCAATTCCTTCGAGCCCGACGGACGTGGCGCCTCCGATGGGCAGTTACTCCTTTGCGGCGTAGCGGTTCTCGTGGTCGCCATCCTGATCACGTCGGCACTTCTGTTCAAGTCGACCGGACGGCTCAATGAGTACGTCAAGGTGGTCGCCGACCTGTTCAACGTCGGCGACGGGCTGCCGGAGAAATCCGATGTGAAGTATCACGGTGTCCTCGTCGGCACGGTGAACAGCGTCGTGCCCGCCGCCTACGGTCAGCCGAACTACGTCCGGATCGACCTCAAACCCGAATACGCCCCGTCGATACCGGCCACGGTGACCGCCCGCGTGGTTCCCAGCAACATCTTCGCGGTGTCGTCGATTGAGCTGATCGGCAATGATTTTGGCGTAGATGGCGCTGCAGTAGAAGGCACAGCGATCCGCCCAGGAGACCATATCGCCGAGGACACCCGGCTGCCGACGGTGCTCTTCCAGACGACCATCACCAAATTACGTGAACTGCTCAACGCGGGCGGCCGCGGTCCCGAAGACACGTCGGTCGGCATCTTCGCCGCACTCGCCGCGGCCACCTCTCATCGCCGCGAAGCCCTGGTGGGAGCCGGCAAGAGCCTGGATCGCCTTGTCGACCAACTCAATTCGACCGTCGGCACCGACACCGGCCCGTCGACGCTGACCGCACTCGTCGATGCCACCCGCGGACTGGCCGACACCGCGCCGGATCTCTTCGACACACTGCAGAAGGCCGTCGAACCGATGCGGACGTTCGCCGAGACGCGCGGGCAGTTGACCACACTGCTTACCGGTGTCGACCACACCCTTGGCACCGCGCATCAGGCGCTTGCCACCCACGTCGACCAGCTCATCCGCACCACCTCGGACTTCACCCCGGTGCTGGGTGTGTGGGCACAAAAGGCCGACGTCTTCTTGCCGGCTGCGGTCAAGGTGGACAATATGGCCACCAAGTTCATGGACGAGGTCTGGATGGCCGACATCGGGATGTTCAACGCACGGGTGAATATCGCGTTCACCCCTTCCTACTCATACACCCGTGCCGACTGCCCGCACTACGGCGATCTCAAGGGACCAAGTTGCTACACCGCGCCACTGGTTGCCGTCCGGCCCGACCTACCGGAAGTGCTTCTGCCGCAGAACTATCAGCCACCCGAGAGTCTCGCACCGCCGCCGGGAACTGTCGTCGGCCCCGACGGTGACCTCATCGCCGTCGGACCGCCGCTGATCAACCCGGCCCCCAACCTGGCCGATCCCAATCCGCCACTGCCGGCAGGGGTTACCCCCGCACCACCGGTACCGGGCACGGCCGCGCCGGCATCGTTCGGCGGCACCGTAGGTCCCGTCGGCAGCCAATACGAACGGAACATGTTGACGGTGATCACCGGCAGTCCCGCCACAGTCGCCACTGAACTGCTGCTGGGACCGGTCGCCCGCGGAACGACGGTGTCACGGGTCGATTCAGCTCCGGCGGGGAGCCCTAGGTGACGTTTCGGGCGCCGCTGGTCGGCCTATCGCTGTTCATGGTGGCTGCGTTGACGGTCACGTGGCTGGTCTATGTGAGCCTGCGCCGTGATGTGGCTGGAGCGACCGCGCCGTATTCGGCGATGTTTCACGACGCATACGGGCTTCGCGAAGGTGACGATGTCCGGATGGCCGGGGTACGCGTCGGCCGAGTCGAAAAGATCGAACTGGAAGGGAATCTCGCCAAGGTCAACTTCGTGGTGCAGAACGAGCAGACCTTGTTCGGCAACACGGTCGCATCCGTGACCTACCAGAACATCGTCGGCCAGCGTTACCTCGGGCTGACCCTGGGCACCCGCGGTAGTCAGACGCGCCTCGCCCCGGGCGGAGTCATTCCGTTGGAACGCACCGAATCATCCTTCGATGTGACCGCTCTGCTCAACGGCTACGAACCGCTGTTCAGTTTGTTGAATCCGCACGACGCCGACAATCTCACCAAGTCACTCATCCAGTCGCTGCAAGGTGACACGTCGTCGCTCGCGACGCTGATCAGCCAGACGACCACGCTCACCGAGACGTTCGCCGGAAAAGACCAGTCCCTCGGGGATCTGATCACCAGTCTCAACAACGTCGTCGGCACCCTCGCCGAGCAGAACGCCAACCTCGACGGCGTCATCACAGCCACCAGGGACACCGTTTCCACCCTGGATCAGCGGCGACCCGAATTGGTCGCGGCAACAGGTTCGACGGCACGCGTGCTGGACCGACTGTCGACGTCGGCCAACAACGTCTATCCGTCGCTCACCGAACTCATGGAGCGGCAGCCAGGTTTCGTCCAACACCTACTCAGCGTCGAGCCACAGGTGGCGTTCTTCGCCGACAACATTCCGCTGGCGCTCAAGGGGCTGACCCGGATGGGCAACCACGGCGCCTACGCCAGCGGCTACGCCTGCGACGCGAACCTGCTCGGGTTCTTCCCCGGCCTCAACGATGTCGTACCGATGATCGTCAATTCCGCCACCCCGGGACACCGCCCGCAGTACACCCCGAAGTGCAGGAACAATGGCTGATCGTCCGCTGCGCAGTCGATTTCGACCACTGGAGAGCTACCACACGACGTGGCTGGGGTTTGTCGCCGTCGCGGTGGTGGCGATGGTGATCGGGACCATGGTGATCGTGCATTCCGCCGGCGTCGGGTACCGCCACTACACGGCGGAGTTTCTGCAGGCGGCGTCGTTGCAAGTCGGGAACGCGATCACCATCGCCGGCATCCCGGTCGGCACCGTGAGCAGCATGAAGCTCGCCGGCGACCACGTCGAGGCCGGTTTGAAGATTCGCGATGACATCGTGCTGGGCGATGGTTCCACCGCAGTGATCAGGGTCGCCACCATTCTCGGTTCGCGTTATATCGCGGTCGAACCCGACGGCACGGGATCGCTACCGGATGACACCTTCAATCTGACGCACACCGAGGTTCCCTACGATCTGCAGGCTGCGCTGAAGGACGTCACCACCACCTTCGAACAGGTCGATTCCGACAGGTTCGCCGAATCGCTTGCCCTACTGGGTGATCAACTCGAAACGATGCCCGCGGTGGTACCGCAGGCGATGGCGAATATCGACACACTGTCGTCGATCATCGCGCAGCGGCGTGATCAGTTGGGCCAGTTGCTGGAAGGTACCGAGCAGGTGACCAACACGCTGCACCGCCAGCAGGCCAACATCGGCGCACTGGTCAACCAGGGCCAAGATCTGTTGGGTCAATTCATCGCCCGCCGCGCGGTTTTTCACGCGATGATGCAATCCCTGACCAGTCTCGTCGGTATCATGGACACACTCGTCGTCGACGACCGCCCGCAGATCGACGCGCTGGTCGCAGATACCCGGGAATTCACCAATCTCATTGCCCAACATGATGATCTGCTACGCAACATCCTGCAGGTCAGTCCCGTCATGTTGCGTCAGGTCGCCAATATGACCGGTGACGGAAACGCCATCAATGTCACCGCGCCCGGCGGCCTGCTCGTCGATTCGTGGATGTGCGCCATCAGCGGCCGCGCCGAACAGTTCGCCATGATCCCCTACTACAAGGACTGCAAGTGAGCCGGCGACCGACCCGCGCCAGGGCCAGGGCCAGGGCCAGGGCCAGGGCCAGGGCCAGGGCCAGGATCGTCACCGCCGTGGCCACCGTTATCGTGGTGCTGGCTGCGGTCGTCGTGGGTTGGTGGTATATCGGCGGCAAGCCGAAGCCAATCACCATCACCGCCCAATTCGATAGCGCCGCAGGGCTATACGAGGGCAATGTGGTGGCTGTGCTGGGTATGCCGGTGGGCAGGATCACCAAGATCAACCCGCGCGGTGGCTACGTCGAAGTGGATTTCACCGTCGACCGCGACGTCAAAGTACCTGCCGACGCCCAAGCGGTGACGGTGTCGACGTCGATACTCACCGACCGCCACATCGAGCTCACCCCGCCCTACCGTGGCGGGCCGACGATGGAAAACCACGACACCATCGGCCTGACCCGCACCAAGACACCCATCGAGTTCAGCCGCGTGCTGAGCGTTCTGGACCGGGTGAGCACATCACTGGCCGGTGACGGTCAGGGCGGCGGACCGCTGGCCGCCGTGATCAACGGCGGCGCAGCGACTGTCGACGGGAACGGCCAGAAGATAAAGCACGCGCTCGACGAGCTGTCCCAGGCGCTGCGGCTCAGCAGCGACGGCGGTGCGCAGACCCGAGAGCAGATCACCACGATCGTCAAGAATGTCAGTTCGCTGTTGGATGTGGCCGCCGCCAATGACACCAAGCTGCGCGAATTCGCGTCGACCCTGCACCAGGTCAGCCAGGTGATGGCCGATGAGGACATCGGCAGCGGCACCACCGGAAAGAAGCTCAACCAACTGACCCAGCAGGCCACCGATCTGCTCGACACCCACCGCGACGCCGTCAAACAGGCCATCCTCAACGGCAACACCATGGCGAAAACGGCAACCGATAATCAGCGCGAGATGGCCGAACTGCTCGATCTGGCGCCGATGGTCGCCGATAACGTCTACAACAGCATCGACCAGACCAACGGGGCCATCCGCGGGAAGGCCCTGGTCGACCGGATCGTGTTCGACAGCCAGTGGACCAAAGAGGTCTGCAACCTGATGGGTCTGCGCCAATTGGGCTGCAGCACAGGGACAATACAGGATTACGGTCCCGATTTCGGCCTGACCTATGTGCTGGACGGCATGGCGGCGATGGGGCAGAAGTGAGGAAGCAACGCAGGTGGCCTGCCCTCGGTGCCGTCATAGTGGCAGCCGTCGTCAGTTCAGGATGCGGTACGGACGGCCTGGCCAGCCTTCCCCTTCCGACCCCCGGATTGGATTCGACGGGGTATCGGCTGACCGCGGTGTTCGCCAACGCGCTCAATTTGCCGATGAACGCCAAGGTGAAACTCGCCGGTGCCGACGTGGGTCAGGTCGAGTCCATGGCCGCCCGCAATTACACCGCAGTCACCACGCTGCGCATCAATGACAGTGTCAGGTTGCCGGTGGGTAGCACCGCCGAATTGCGCACCGCGACACCGTTGGGCGATGTGTTCGTGGCGCTCCAGCCGCCCCGGGCCGCCACGCCGACCCCGCCAAACCCAGCCATGTTGCGCGACGGCGACGTCATCGGCCTGGATTCGACGGCGTCGTCCGCGACGGTCGAGTCATTGCTCAGCTCGGCGGCAGTGCTGGTGAACGGCGGCTCGGTGCGCAACTTCACCAATATCGTCAACGGTTTCGGTAGAGCGACGGGTGACCGCGGTCAGGCGATAGCAGATCTGATCGGCAAATCCAACCAGCTGCTCGCCACGCTGGACACCCGCTCCGGGCAGATCTCCAACGCGATGACCGAAATGTCCCGCCTTACCGGCCAACTCGATGACAAGCAGCAGACCATCGCCGACCTGATGGCCGCGGCCGGGCCCAGTACCGAGGCGTTGGCCGCCAACACCGCCGGACTCTCCGATCTGGCCGTGCAGGCCGGCGACACTGCACAGTTGCTGGCCAAATTCCCCTCGCTAGGAGGCACCGACACCAGCGGTCGGAGCGCGATCGGTGATCTCAACACGATCGCCGGCGCCCTCAATGATGTTGCGGTGAGCCCGGATACGAGCTGGCTGGCGCTGAATCGGATGCTGCCCCCGTTGATCAAGTCGACCTCCGGTTTCGCGGCTTCTGGGCGTGGCAGCCTCGATCGGCTGGTGCTCGGGTCGGTACCCGATATCGGGTTCCCCGGTGACCCCGGCTTCCACGGACCGAAGCGATCCGACTGGAACCAGTTCGTCGGCTCGCTGAAATACACGTTGTGGCGTCTGCAAGAGCGAGTGGTGGGCCGCGGACCGGACTCACCACAGGTGCCGGTGACACCAGGACCACCCGGATGATCGACGCGATAGCCACCACCATCGTGCGGGTGGTACGCGCGGGCCACCGCCGCCAGACCTGGCTGTCGGTGGGCGGACTCGCCCTGACGCTGGTCCTTGCGACCGCCTACCTCCTGGCCGGTGCGTTGCGGGTGGCCCCGTTCTCGCCGTCGTATCACGTCACCGTGCAGTTGCCGCAATCCGGCGGGCTGCTACCCAATCAGGATGTTTCGCTGCGCGGCGTCCAGATCGGGCGTGTCCAGTCGCTGCAGATCACCGACCGTGGCGTGAACGCCGTCGCCAACATCACGTCAGACGTGCGGATCCCGGCGGCCGCCGCTGTCCAGGTGTCGGCGCTGTCCGCCGGCGGCGAACAAACGCTGAACTTCGAAGCCGAGTCCGACGCCGGTCCTTATCTGCACGACGGCAGCGTCGTTGGGGCAGACCGGACCACCGTGCCATTGACCATGGCGCAGTTCCTCACCGACGCCGACGGCATGCTGGCCCAGATCGACCCTCGCAAGATGGAAGTCATCAAGCGAGAGCTGAGCATGTCCAACGACGGCCCGCGGAAGTTGGCCGCCATCGTCGACGGCGGTACCTTCCTGCTCTCGACGCTCGATTCGGTACTGCCCGAAACCACCAGCATCATCAAGACAAGTCGAGTGGTGCTGAACCTCGCTGCGGACAAAAACGCCGGCCTGGCCGCAACGACCATGGGGCTCAACGACACCCTGACCGGCATGGCCAGAATGCAGGACGGCTATCGCCACCTGATCCAACAATCCCCGCAGAGCCTGGCCGGCGTCGACAACCTGTTCGCCGACAACTCGGACACCATGGTGCAACTGTTGGCCAGCGCCGCCAGCAGCGCACAGCTCCTCTATCTGCGGGTTCCAGCGGTCAACGCGCTCTTCCCTGACTATCGCGGTTCGCTATTGGACGCACTGGACAGCACCATGCACGATCACGGCATCTGGGCCACCGCCGATTTCTACCCCCGCTACGCCTGCGACTACGGCACACCCAGGTTCGCGCCGTCGGCCGCCGACTATCCCGAACCCTTCATGTACACCTACTGCCGCGACGACGATCCCGGGGTGGGCATCCGCGGAGCCAAGAACGCGCCGCGGCCGGCCGGCGATGACACCGCAGGTCCACCGCCGGGGGCGGACCTCGGCCGCCGAACCGATCCAACCCCTCAGGGCCGCTACACGATTCCCACTCCATACGGCGGGCCGATCCTGCCGATAGAACCGCCGCACTAACACCCACGCCGAGGAGACCCTGTGACCACCACAACCGACAAAGAAGAGCCCACCAGCTCCGCCGATGAAGAGAATGCCGACGAGGAGACCGTGGACCAGGAGCTCACGGACGAACAGCCCGACCCAGCCCCCGAGCAGAGCACGCGGCCGTGGGGCAGATATCTGCGCCGCAGTGTGCTGCCGGTGTTACTTGTTGCCGCACTTGCGGTTTCCGGCGTCCTAGGCTGGAAGCAGTGGCAATACCATCAAACCCAGCAGGCCGGGCAGGCGGCCCTGCAAGCGGCGATCACGTATGCGCAGGTGTTGACGAGCGTCGATTCGGGCAATGTCGACCAGAACTTCCGGGACGTACTCGACGGCGCAACCGGCGAGTTCAAGGACATGTACACCCAGTCCAGCGTGCAGCTTCGGCAGCTGCTGATCGACAACAAAGCCACCGCACACGGCGTGGTGGTGGACACCGCGATTCAGTCGGAATCCACGAATAAGGTTGTGGTCCTGCTCTTTATCGATCAGACCGTCACCAACTCCGCGGTACCCGACCCGCGTATCGACCGCAGCAGGATCAAGATCACCATGGAGAAGATCGACGGTCGCTGGCTGGCCGGCAAAGTCCAACTCCTCTAAATGCTGATCACCAAAGTCGCAGCGATCGCGCTCCTGCTCGGGGCCGCGACGATCCACGGCACAGCCACCGCGCGGGCAACAGCCCAGTCCTTCTGCGGCGAACTCGGTAGCGAGTGGGACGGCCAGTACTGCCACACCTCGGTGACATCCGAACGCAACGCCGTCCGCGATATCAAGGTCGCCGTTCCCGGCGAGCTCGTCGACGACCCGGCCGTCGGCCCGGTGGTCCGCGATTATCTACGCACCCTGGTCAACAACTGGAAGACCGTCGGCGCCACCATGATCGCCGACAGCTTCGGCGAGGAGAACTACCAGATCTTCCGACACGGCGATCTGCTCAGCGCGGTGTTCCATGAGGACTACCACGCCGACGGACCCCAGCCGAACAACGCCTATCGCACCTTCACCTTCGACATGACCAGTGGGCGGCGACTGCAGCTCGCCGATGTGGTGGCCGATCCGTTCGCGACGATCCCAGCGCTGGGCCTGCCGTTCATCGACGCCGCGCTCGACCAGGCCGCGCCCCCGCACACCCCAGGTACCTACCCGTTCATCGCGCAGCGGTGGACGCCCGACAAGGTCTATTCGGGCGGGTACCAGGCCTGGGCACTGACTCCGGACGAGTTGATCCTGTACATGCCGGATTACCCGGTGGGCCACGACGAGCCGCTCGACTTCACGACGGGCCGCATGCAGTGGTCGATGGACGGCGGCACCGTGCAGGCGCATATCCCGCTGTCTGCTCTGGCGGGCGCGCTGCGCATCTAGCAGCCCAAGAAAAAAATTGGCGGTGGCGGAGGGATTTGAACCCCCGGTCGGTGTTAGCCGACTCTCGCTTTCAAGGCGAGTGCATTAGGCCGCTCTGCCACGCCACCGCCGACAAGACTAAACGGTGGTGGCGCTCCAGCCCTAACGAGTGTCAGGCGCGACCGAACGTGGCGGTCGATCCGGAACCCTTCAGGCCGGTACTGATCCGCCGACAGTTCTCCCCCATCGCCGCCATCTGCGGCCGCGAGAGTTGGCCAAGGAAATGCGACCGCACCCCCTGGCAGTAGGTCACCATCGCCTTGCGGACCAGTTCCCGACCGTCGTCGGTGATGGTGGCCAGCACCCCCCGGCCGTCGTCCGGGCTGGCCGTCCGCTTGACCAGGCCCTGCGCCTCGAGGCGGCGGATCTGTCTGGTCACCCGACTGGGCAGCGACATCAGCGCCTCGGCGAGGTCGCCCATCCGTGCCGATCCGGTTTCCGATTTGTCCAGCATGTCCAGGAGCCGGACATCATTGAGAGTGAGCTTGTGCTGCTCGGTCAAGCCCCGGTTCAACGTCGCGTACATCCGCAGTGCAGAGTCGAGGAAGTTCTGCCACGACCTCTGCTCAGCTATATCCAAACCAGGCATGTCACTTGCGGTCCGCCCGGCAATAATCCCCTCCATGGCGTCAATATAAGTGACCGCGGCTCGCTCGGGTAGACAAACCCGCAGGTAGTAGCGTGACCACCATGCATGCGATCGTTGCTGACTCCCCCGAGCAACTTCTCTGGCACGAGGTCCCCGACGTTTCACCAGGTCCCGGCGAGATCCTGATCAAGGTTGCTGCGGCCGGGTTGAATCGGGCCGATCTGTTGCAGGCCGCCGGGCACTACCCACCGCCGCCGGGGGCCAGCCAGACCCTCGGAATGGAGGTCTCAGGAACCGTGGCCGCACTCGGCGCAGACGCCGGGGACTGGCAGATCGGGCAACAGGTGTGCGCCCTGCTGGCCGGCGGCGGTTACGCGGAATTCGCCGCCGTGCCCGCCGGCCAGGTGATGCCGATCCCGGCCGGGGTCTCCCTGCAGGATGCTGCCGGCCTACCCGAGGTGGCATGCACGGTGTGGTCGAACCTCGTGATGACCGCACACCTGGCCGCTGGTCAGGTACTGCTCGTGCACGGCGGCGCCAGCGGTATCGGTACGCATGCCATCCAGGTGGCCAAGGCGCTGGGCTGCCGGGTCGCTGTCACCGCGGGGTCGACGGAAAAGCTTGAGCTGTGCCGTGAACTCGGGGCGGACATCGTCATCAACTACAACGACGAGGACTTCGTCGAACGCATCAGGGCGGAAACCGGCGGCGCAGGCGCAGATGTCATTTTTGACATCATGGGAGCCTCCTACCTGGATCGCAATCTCGATGCGCTGGCCTACGACGGTCAGTTGGTGGTCATCGGAATGCAAGGCGGCGTCAAGGGCGAACTGAATATCGGCAAGTTGGTCGGTAAGCGGACCCGCGTCATCGGGACGGCACTGCGCGCGCGGCCTCTCGATGGCCCGATGGGCAAAAGCGCGATCGTGGCGGCCGTCGTCGATTCGGTGTGGCCGATGATCGCCGACGGTCAGGTGCGGCCGATCATCGGCGCGGTGCTTCCCATCGAGCGGGCCGGCGAGGCACACCAGCTGCTGACCTCGGGCAAGGTCACCGGCAAAGTGCTGCTGACCGTCTAGATCTCAGCCGAGACTGGCCAGCGCCCGCACCAACTGATCGACCTCGGCCGTCGTCGAATAATGCGCAAGACCGATGGTCACCGCGCCGCCGACATCGTTGACGCCGATCACGTCAAGGACCCGTGAAGTCGCATTCGGAATGGCGAGGATCCCGTTGTCCGCCAGCCGCTGGACCACACGCTCCGCGGGTACATTGGCCACCGCGAAACTGACTGCGGGAATGCGTAGCTCGGGACTACCGATCACCATCACCAGCGGCAGTGAGCGCAGCGACGCCAGCAAATAATCGAAAAGCTGATCCATATGCGCGGCGGCTGACTGCATCGACACCGCCAATCGTTCACGCCGCGTACCGACCGCGGCCTCGTCGAGATTGGCGAGGTATTCGATACTGGCGACCACACCACCGAGTAGGCCGTATTGGTGGACGCCCATTTCGAGGCGGGCCGGTCCGACGGCGTAGGGATTCATCGATACCGACCCGAAGGTGTCGATCAGTGACGGGTCGCGGAACACCAGCGCACCGATCGGTGGGCCGCCCCAGCCGACCATGTTCAACGCCACCACATCGGCGTCGAGATCATCGATGTCGATCAGCCGGTAGGGCGCGGCCGCACTGTGGTCGACGATGACCAACCCACCGACATCCCGCATCAGCTTCGTCACCGGACGCAGATCGACCAGCGTGCCCAACGTCGACGACGCCGTGGAGATGGCGACCAGCCGGGTGGGCGCGGTGATCAGGTTCTCCCACTGCCAGGCAGGCAGCTCGCCGGTTTCGATATCGACCTCGGCCCATTTCACCTTCGCGCCGTAGCGGTTCGCTGCTCGCAGCCAAGGGGAAATGTTTGCTTCGTCGTCGAGCCTGGTGACGACGAGTTCGTAGCCAAGGCCCGCCCGCGACGATGACGCATCCGCCAGCGAGCTCAACAACACCGCCCGATCGGCGCCGAGCACGACTCCGGCCGGGTCTCCATTGACAAGATCAGCAACCGCTTGGCGCGCGGCTTCCACGAGCGCGGCGCTGCGCCGCGCAGCGGGATGCGGGCCAACGGCACTGGGCTTGGACGTCCGGAAAGCGGTCGAGACTGTCGTGGCGACGGAATCGGGAATCAGCATTCCGGCCTGGGCATCAAAATGCACCCAGCCGTCGCCCAACGACGGATGCAGACCACGCACCCGGGCGACGTCAAATGCCATGCGAGCCGTCCTTCGGGGTGAGAACTTTTCCTAAAACCAGGAGGTATCTGCGGGCTGCTGGACCAACGTGCGGGAGCGGCATCCCCACGCGGTACCAAACCCGGCCACCTGGCCAGCCATACTAGTCCAGTGAGCTTTGGGTTCGGACTGCTACAAGCGCTCTTGTTGCTGGTGGTACCTGGCATGATCGTTGCGCTGGCAGCACGGCAAACTTTGCCTGTCGCGGTGGCAGTTGGCCCAGCACTCACATACGGCGTGGTCGGACTGTTCATTATTCCGTTCGGCGCACTCGGAATCCCCTGGAACGCACTGACAGCGCTGGCGTCACTGATGGTGGTCACCGCGGTAGCTGCGAGTTTGCCCAAAGTCCTGTCCCGCTACCGAGATAGGGACGCAGAAGCGCGCGCTGTCGCGCTCCGACCGGCCCTGGTCGTAGCGGCGGGCACCGCCCTTGGCGCCGCGTTGATCTTCCTGGCCGCCTACCTGGGCATGCCGCACTGGCAGTCGATCCCCAGCACCTGGGACGCGGTGTGGCACGCCAACACCATTCGTTTCATCCTCGAGACCGGGCAGGCGTCGTCGACCCATATGGGCGAGCTACGCAACGTGGAAACGCACGCCCAGCTGTACTACCCGTCGGTGTTCCACGCCCTGGCCGCCATGCAATGCCAGCTCTTCGGTGCCGCCCCCACGACCGCCTACACCCTGAATTCGCTGGCCGCGGCGGTCTGGTTGTTCCCGTCCAGCGCTGCGATCCTGACCTGGACCCTGCTGCGGCCCCGCAGCACGCAGTGGCGCACCGCAGGCGCGGCGGCAACGGCGGCCGCATTGGCCGCGTCCTTCACCGCGGTGCCCTATGTCGAGTTCGACACGGCGTCGATGCCCAATATGGCCGCCTACGGCGTCGCGGTACCGACAGCGGTGCTGATCATGTCCTGCTTGGCGCACCGCGACCGGATTCCGCTGGCGGTACTGGCGTTACTCGGGGTGTTCTCGGTGCACACCACCGGCGGCGTGGTGACAGTGATCTTCGTCGTGATGTGGTGGCTGTTCGCGGTGCTCTGGCATCCGGTCCGCGGGCGATTGCCAGACTTTCTGACGCTTGCGGTCATCGCCGTGCCGTCCGTGCTCGCGCTGCTGCCGCAGTTCCTCTCGCTGTTCCAGCAGGCTGAGGTCATCGCCGGGCACGAGTTCGTCACCCACCAGACCAGGCTGCGGGTGCTGTTCAACGGGATCGTGCAGCACACCCGGCACCTCAACGACTATCCCATCCAGAACATCCTGATCGGGCTGGCCGCGGCCGGCGGGCTGATCCTGCTCGCCAAGCGCATCTGGTGGCCGCTGGCGGTCTGGGTGCTGTTGATCATTTCGATCGTGCACTCGGGCGCGCCCTTCGGGGGACCGGTCGGGATTGCGATCGGGGGGTTCAGCGATCTGTTCTATAGCGATCCGCGCCGACTGTCCGCCGTGGTCACCATGCTGATCACGCCGATGGCCGGGATCGCGCTCTTCGCCGCCGTCCTGCTGATCGTGGCCGGTGCCCGACGGCTGACCGAGCGGATCACCGACCGCGCGCCCGACCGGCCGTTCTGGATCGCCTCGACGGCGGTGCTGCTCGTCGGCGCCTGCGTCGGGCTGGCCTGGCACTACCTGCCGCGGCACCGATACTTGATCGGCGAGAAGTACGACTCGGTGATCATCGACGACAAGGACCTGGCAGCGTTCGCCTACCTGGCCACCCTGCCCGGCGCCAAGGACACCCTGATCGGTGACGCCAACACCGATGGCACCGCGTGGATGTACGCCGTCGCGGGCCTGCACCCCCTGTGGACGCATTACGACTACCCCGTGCAGCAGGGCCCCGGTTATCAACGCTTCATTTTCTGGGCCTACGCCGACGACGCCGACCACGACCCTCGGATCGCCGAAGCGGTCAAGGCCCTCAACATCCGGTACGTGCTGACCAGCACTCCGGTGGTCCTCAAGTTCGCCATGCCGGACGGTCTAGTCTCGTTGGATCAATCGAAGTCGTGGGAGCAGATCTACGACAACGGCGAAACCCGCATATACGAATGGCGCGGAGGAGCGAGCTGAACGTGAGCAACGACGACGACAACATCGAGATCATCGGCGAATCCGATCCGCAGATGATGATCATGGGCGCCGACGCCGACGACGATAAGTCGGTGACCGACCTGGTGCAGCAACCGGCCAAGGTGATGCGCATCGGCACGATGATCAAGCAGCTCCTCGAAGAGGTGAAAGCCGCACCACTGGACGATGCCAGCCGCAATCGGCTCAAAGAGATCCACACCTCCAGCATCCGCGAACTCGAGGACGGTCTGGCGCCGGAACTGCGCGAAGAACTCGAGCGCCTGGCGCTGCCGTTCACCGACGACGCGGTGCCCTCGGACGCTGAACTGCGAATCGCGCAGGCTCAGCTCGTGGGTTGGCTGGAGGGGTTGTTCCACGGTATCCAGACCGCGCTGTTCGCTCAGCAGATGGCGGCTCGCGCCCAGCTCGAGCAGATGCGTCAGGGTGCACTGCCACCCGGTATGGGCGGCGCTGATCCACGCGGCGGCGGTTCGCCCGCCACCGGGCAGTACCTGTAGCGACCACCAGTGAGCAACCCGCACATCGAGACCCGCGACGCCTGGGTCGAGTTCCCGATATTCGACGCGAAATCGCGGTCGCTGAAGAAGGCGTTCCTGGGCAAGGCCGGTGGAACGATTGGCCGCAACGAGTCCAACGTCGTGGTCATCGAGGCGTTGCGGGATATCACGATGTCCCTGGAGATGGGGGATCGCGTCGGCCTGGTCGGGCATAACGGCGCGGGCAAATCCACTCTGCTGCGGCTTCTTTCGGGGATCTACGAACCGACCCGCGGCGTCGCCTCGGTGCGCGGCCGGGTGGCGCCGGTCTTCGATCTCGGTGTCGGGATGGACCCGGAGATCTCCGGTTTCGAGAACATCATCATCCGTGGCCTTTTCCTGGGCCAGACCCGCAAACAGATGATGGCCAAGGTTGACGAGATCGCCGATTTCACCGAGCTCGGTGAGTACCTGTCGATGCCGCTGCGCACGTACTCCACTGGCATGCGGGTGCGGCTGGCGATGGGCGTGGTCACCAGCATCGATCCCGAAATCCTTTTGCTCGACGAGGGTATCGGCGCTGTCGACGCCGACTTCCTGAAGAAGGCTCAGACGCGATTGCAGAAACTGGTGGAGCGTTCCGGAATCCTGGTGTTCGCCAGCCATTCCAACGAATTCCTGGCGCGGCTGTGCAAGACCGCGATGTGGATCGACCACGGGACCATCAGGATGTCCGGCGGTATCGAGGACGTCGTTCGTGCCTATGAGGGCGAGGATGCCGCCCGCCACGTGCGGGAAGTGTTGCAGGAGACAGCCCACACGCATGACTGAGGTTGTTTGTGCCGTCGTCGTGACGCACCGCAGGCCGGATTCGCTTGCCAAGTCTCTGGACGTGCTGTCCGCCCAGAGCCGCCAGCTCGACCACCTGATCGTCGTCGACAACGATCACGACGACCGGGTCCACGACCTGGTGACCGGTCAGCCCATCCCGACGACATATCTTGGCTCCCACCGAAACCTCGGTGGCGCAGGTGGTTTCGCGCTTGGCATGCTGCATGCCCTGGCATTGGGTGCCGACTGGATCTGGCTCGCCGACGATGACGGGCGCCCACAGGGGCCCACCGTGCTGGCCACCCTGCTGGCCTGCGCGCACAAGCATTCACTCGCCGAGGTGTCGCCGATGGTGTGCGATCTCGACGATCCGGATCGACTCGCGTTCCCGCTGCGCCGCGGTTTGGTGTGGCGCCGGCGCGCCTCTGAATTACGAACCGAAGGGCCCGGACAGGATCTACTCCCCGGCATCGCATCGCTGTTCAACGGTGCGCTTTTCCGGGCTGACGCAGTGGAAGCCGTTGGGGTACCTGATCTTCGGTTGTTCGTGCGCGGTGACGAGGTGGAGTTGCATCGCCGGCTGGTGCGTTCCGGGTTGCCCTTCGGCACCTGCCTGGACGCGATCTACCTGCATCCCCAGGGGGGCGACGAGTTCAAACCGATCCTGGGCGGGCGGATGCACACCCAGTACCCCGATGACGAGACCAAGCGGTACTTCACCTACCGCAATCGCGGCTATCTGCTGTCGCAGCCGGGGCTGCGCAAGTTGCTGCCGCAGGAATGGCTGCGGTTCGGCTGGTTCTTCCTGGTATCCCGCCGCGACCCGGCCGGTCTGCGCGAGTGGATCAGGTTGCGACGCTTGGGTAGACGCGAAAGGTTCGCCAAATGACGTTCACCGATGCCGCGGCACAGTCCAGGACGTTCTATCGGGCACGTAAAGACTTGGTCGACGGGTTCAATCGCCGCGAACTGTGGCTGCACCTGGGCTGGCAGGACATCAAGCAGCGCTACCGGCGGTCGGTGCTAGGGCCGTTCTGGATCACCATCGCCACGGCCACCACCGCGGTGGCCATGGGTGGGCTGTATTCGAAGCTGTTCCATCTCGAGCTGTCCGAGCATCTGCCCTACGTCACCCTCGGGTTGATCATCTGGAACCTGATCAACGCCTCGATCTTGGAGGGCGCCGACGTATTTGTGGCCAACGAGGGCCTGATCAAACAGCTGCCCACCCCGTTGAGTGTGCATGTTTACCGACTGGTGTGGCGGCAGATGATCCTGTTTGCGCACAACATCGTCATCTATCTGGTGATAGCCATCATCTTCCCCAAAGACTGGTCGTGGGCCGATCTTTCGTTCATCCTGGCGCTGTTCCTGATCATGCTGAACTGCATCTGGGTGGCGCTGTGCTTCGGCATTCTGTCGACCCGGTACCGCGATATCAGCCCGCTGCTGTTCTCCCTGGTGCAGCTGCTGTTCTTCATGACGCCGATCATCTGGAACGACGCGACGCTGGAGGCTCAGGGGGCCGGTCGCTGGCGGACCATCGTCGAGCTGAACCCGCTGCTGCACTACCTCGACATCGTGCGGGCGCCGCTGCTGGGTGCGCCGCAAGAAATGCGTCACTGGGTCGTGGTCATCGTGTTGACGATCGTCGGGTGGACCGTAGCGGTGCTGGCGTTGCGGCAGTTCCGTGCCCGCGTGCCCTACTGGGTGTGAGTTAGCTCGTCGCTTACCGTGGTCCTGGTGGCCACTTGGGCGCCACTCGGGATTCGGCGGCGGGGCGTTCAATGGCGCCCATGACCGATACCGAGACCACCGAAATCGCTGCGATCATCGATGACGCTGAGGTCGTCGAAAGCCTGGAAGTGCCTGCGGCCCCAGATGTGCCCGTCGAGCCGGACGATCTGCAGGCCATCGAGATACCCGAGGTGCAGGACGACGACTCCGAGGAGGCGGCCCGCGTCGCACTCGCCGTCCGCGAGGTCCTCGAACGTCAGCTCGTCGCCGGTCAGGCGTTGAGCTGTGAGCTGCTCGAGGTGGCCAGCGACGTCACTGCTGCCATCGCCGAGGCACCCGCCGCGGTGGTCGGCGCTGTCCGCGGTGGGGCTACCCTGCCCGAGGCCGTCACCCAGAGTGGCAAAACGTTGCAGCACGTCGTCGTCGATGCCGGTGACCGGGTCCGTTCCGCGATCGGTGAGTACATCAGCGGTCAAGCAAACCTGCCGAACGCAGTCATCGGCGGCGCCGCGGAAGTGACCGGATCAGTGGTCCGCGCGCAGGGAACTGTCGTCTCGTCGGCCGTCGACGCCGCCTTCTCTGTGGCGACCGTCGCGACCCAGGGTGGCGAACTCCGCGACTCGATCGACCGGGAGTGGCGCGAACTCGCCGCGACCGTGACCGAGGCGCGGCAGACCATCGGCGAGACGATTGACTCTGCGCGACAAGGTGTTCGGCACGCTGTCGCCGCCGGTGTCGAGAACTGAGTTTGATCACCGTTAGAACGGTGGTGGGTCGTCGCCGTACTTTGTGGTGGGCGCGTCGAGTTCCCAGCAGTGGAGTTCGTTGTCGTTGTGCGCCTTCGCGGCGTCGCGTTTGGCGCGTAGCGCTCTCGCTTCTGCGGCCCGGGCTCGGGTTGCGGCAATGAAGGCAGCGTTGCGTTCGCGTTCGGCTGTGATGCGGTACGCGTGGTCTTGGGCGCGGGTGCGTTTTCGTCTGGGCACACCCAACCCGCTCTGATCGGGTGGTTTCGGTGGATGCCGGGTCGGTGGCGCCTGGCTGGTGGTGATGTTCCAGCCCGGGAACAACAAGGTGGCGCCGGGTTTGGTGGTGAACGTTTTGCCCGACGGGGTCGTCACTTCCACCCTGCCATCGGGAAACTGCCGGTCTGACCAGCCACCGGCGCCGGACCAGTGCGTTTTGAGCAAATGATGAATCCGGCAGTAACACTTGAGATCACTGGGGTGGGTAGCACCGTGCGGCCAGGGCAGGGTGTGGTCGATATCGGAGAGGTCCGCGGGCCGATCACAGCCCGGGTGGCGACAGGTCATATCGCGCATCCAGATGAACTCAGCCAGTTTCGCCGACGGCCGGTAATGCGATTCGGCATCAGGTCCCGGAGTGCTGACATACCGGACGGTGGCGCCGTCGCGGATCAATTCCGCCAGCAGCGGGGCCGGCACGATCGCCCCACCCAAGATGATCCCCGGACCAGGGCGACGCACCCGCACCGGCTGCACCGCAGGAGCGGACCCGGTCGCAGGCTCGGGTTGGGGGGCGGGTTCAAGTGTGGGTTCGGATGGGGTCGCGGTAGTGGTGGCCGTGGATCCCTCACCGTGCATGCCGGGATCGGGCACAGCATCAAGGACCGTGGGGTCAGCGACGATATGGACCAACACATTGGTGGCCCGCCGGTCATCGCCGGCCGCCGGGCAGGTCGGGGCACCGCACCGGCACGCCAAATGATCCGAGCCCGCACCTAACGCCCCCAGGGCGTCGGCGAGTCGTTGGCGCAGTGTGCGCGGATCGTCTTTGCAGACACCGTGGGCCATCACATCGAGGCGTTGTTTGACGATCGCGGCATCAGTAGCGAGCAGCCGCCCCCAGAAAGAGGTGGTGCCGGTGGCGTCGTTGGGATCGCCGAAGGTGATATCGCGGCTGCGCGCCGCGGTCTGCAACCGGCGCACCGCCTCAGGATCGACGGCCTCGATGATCGCGTCGATCTTCTGTTCCAGTTTCACATCCGAGAGCGGGCCCCAACCGGTCACACTGTCGGCCAGAGAAGCATCAACAGCGGCGAGCACGCGATCGTCATCAACGAGCAGAGTGCGCCACCGCAGCGTGTTGACCATCTTGTAATCGATCGACCCCGCCAAAAACAGGGCATTGATCTTCGGGAGCTGATCACGCAACAGGACCGCCAGCCTGAGCTGCCCCACCCCTCGACCGTGACCGATATTCAATGCCGCGGCCACTTCCGCTGCCGCAGACGCAGTCGGATCACACACCCAGGAGTGCCGCTCGTCATCGACATCCCCGCAGCGCCGTAAGGCGAGCTCGGCGATCGCCGCCAACCGGCGGGCATCCGCTGCCGCCGAGGCCCGCGCCCACCCCTGGATCGCCCCGATCAGCTCACCATCAGAGACCGCAGACAACACCGCGGGCTCCGGCAACACCTGATCGAACATGTGTTCGATTCTAAATCAACCCACCGACAAGATGGGCTCATCCGAGATGCGCGCAACGACTGCCCGGCGTCACCCAGTGACAGAACCCACGTCAGGCTCGGGCCCGAAAACGAACCGCCGCCCGCTGATCTCAGACGGCGTGATGCGGACGAACCGCAGCTTCTCGGTGGCGACCCACGGATAGAGCCCCGCCCGCTCGGCCTCGTGAATATCGGCCGTGGTGGTCAGCACCCGCGCGGTACCCCGGATGACCACGCTCCAGCCGTCGGCGACATTGTGGTCGTCGGCTTCGAAGAGCACCTGGTCGTTGGCTGCGGCAGTGAACAATTTGGTGCCCTCGGCCGTGCGGAACAACACGGTGTGCCGCTGCACGACGAAGTTCACCGGGAAGATCTCCGGTCGCCCCGCCGCCACGGTCACCAGCCGGCCCAGCGACATCGCCGAGATCAACTGCCAGCTTTCGTCGTAGTCGAGCAACGTCACCGGGTCGGTGTCAATGGTCATAACTCATGGTCTGCGCGGAGCGCCCACACCCGGAAGGGACGCAGGGCATCGGGCAGAGGCCAAAAGACCTCTAGTGCCGGTGCGGCGGGTGCAGCCGGGTGGTGACGCCGATCCGATTCCAGGCGTTGATCGTCATTGCCATCGCGATGACCTGGCCCAGTTCGCGCTCGGTGAAGGCCGCCGCGGCCCTGGCGTACACCTCGTCGGAGACATGGTCCCCGCTGGGCAGGTCGGTCATCTCCTCGGTCAGCGCCAAGGCGGCCTGCTCCTGCTCGGTGTAGAGCTCAGCGGCTTCCTGCCAGGCCGATAGCAGGTAGATGCGCTGCTCGGTCTCACCGCGCTTACGGGCGTCGTGGGTGTGCATGTCCAGGCAGAACGCGCAGTGATTCAGCTGCGAAGCCCGGATCTTGATCAGTTCGGCCAGGCCGGGATCGATGTCCTTGGACGCGGCGTTGCTCAGCGCGAGCATCGCCTCGTAGACCTCAGGCGAAACGCGGTTCAAGTTGATGCGGTGAGCAGGCTTAACAAGTGTGTCGGTCATGGTGACAACGCTAGGCCCGCAAAGGCCTACCGCCATGGTTCAATTTGACAGTGAGTTCGTGGGCCAATAGCAGCGATCTGCACCTCGACCTGGGCCAGCCCATCACCCCCGGCAGCCGCGGCGTGCGCGACGTCCTCATCAGCGCACTGCGCGACGCGGTGCGCTCGGGCCGACTGGCGACGGGGACCGTGCTGCCACCGTCCCGCAGGCTGGCCGCCGACCTCGGCTTGGCGCGCAACACCGTCGCCGACGCCTACGCCGAACTCGTCGCCGAGGGCTGGCTGGCGTCCCGTCAGGGTGCGGGCACCTGGGTGGTCAACGCGACCGGTACACAGCAGCCCGCCCGCCCTCGAGGCGCCCACGGCGAACCGACCCACAACCTGCTGCCCGGCTCCCCCGACGTCTCGGCCTTCCCCCGCGCGGCTTGGCTGGCCTCGACCCGCCGCGCACTCAACTCCGCGCCGACTGAAGCGTTCCGGATGGGGGACCCCCGCGGCAGAGCCGAACTGCGAATCGCGGTCGCCGAGTACCTGGCGAGGGCCCGCGGCGTCCGGGTGTCACCGGAGACCGTCGTCATCACTGCCGGCACCCGCCATGCTGTCGCGGTGTTGGCGCGGATGTTCGGTGCGGATGCCCCGATGGCGCTGGAAGCATACGGCCTCTTCATCTTTCGCGATTGCATCGCGGCGGCGGGGGTGCCGACAGTGCCCATCGGTTTCGACGAGCTGGGCGCGGTGGTCGCCGATCTGGATCGGCTGCGCACACCGGCGGTGATGGTGACCCCCGCCCATCACTATCCGCAGGGCGTGCCGCTGCACCCCTCACGTCGCACGGCGATCGTCGACTGGGCGCAACGCACCGGCGGCTACGTGATCGAAGACGACTACGACGGCGAATTCCGCTACGACCGCCAGCCGATCGGCGCCCTGCAGAGCCTCGATCCCGACCGGGTGATCTATCTGGGGTCGACCAGTAAGAGCCTGACCCCGGTTTTGCGGATGGGTTGGATGGTGCTGCCCGCGAACCTCATCGACGACGTGCTGGCCACCGACGGCGGCCAGCAGTGGTACGTCGACGGCGTCGCAGCACTGACGATGGCGGACTTCATCACCAGCGGAGGGTATGACCGGCACATCCGCCGGATGCGAAACACCTACCGCCGCAGGCGCGAGGCGCTGATCCAGCGGCTCGCGCCATTGCGCCCTGCCATCACCATCAGCGGGGTATCCGCCGGGCTGCACCTGTTGCTGATGCTGCCCGCCGGCACCGAGCATGAGGTGTTGCGCAGGGCAGCTCACGCCGGGGTGGGCATCGCCGGCCTGTCCCGGCTGCGGCACCCGCTGGCCGGACCAGACGTGCCTCGGCCTGACGGGGTGGTGGTGAACTTCGGCACGCCCGCCGAGCACGCGTTCGCCGGGGCGGTGGACGCGCTCTGCGCAGTGCTGAGCTCGTCGCTACTCGGTAGCGGACTGGCCTAACGCCGCCAGTTCGGTGGTCAGGTTCGCCCTGGCGGCCTGTTCCCACCGGCGCCGGGCCGCCGGTGTCCGATACAGCGCGGGTGCTGCCAGCAGTGCCTTGATGACGGGCACCCGGCCCGCGCGGAACTGGGCCTCGGGCACGTGGGCGTATTCGGCCCGGATCGCCTCGCCGTTGCGCGAGTAGTCCTGCGGCGGCAGAGCCAGCGTCGCCAGGTCCGCGTCGGAAAGCACCGCGCCCTTCGCATCGTCGGGCGCCGGGTCATGTTCGACGGTCAGCCGGACCAGCCGGGCTACCTCGGCGACCAGCTCAGGGGCCACCCCCAACGCAGCGAGGTCCGCCTCGGCCAGCCGGGCACTCTGCTCTTCGTCATCGGACCGGCACGCGTAGACGGCATCGTGGTACCACGCCGCCAGTCGCACGGCATCGACGTCGCCGGCTGTGGTCAGAACCGCGGGCGCAAGTTCGTCGACAGCTGCCAGCACCCCCCGCAGATGTTCGAGGGTGTGATAGCGCCGGTGTGGCTCAGCCCACCGGGCCAGCACAGCGCGGCCCGTCATCTCGATATCGCCCGCTGTGCGGTAGGGGGCGAGTAAGTCACGCCACGCCTCGACCAGATCCTGCACACGTCCATTCTTGCAGCCAACCCCTCCCGCTCAATCCAATCGCTCGCTCCTCAACCGGCTCGTTCCTCGCCGGCATCGGTCGACTCGCTAGGCTCGCGCGATGGCCGCACTGCCCCCCGAGGACGCCCGACTGAGTCTGATGACACAGGTGTGGCGATTTCTGGTCACCGGTGGCCTGTCGGCGATCGTCGACTTCGGCCTGTATCTGCTGATGTTCAGTGTGTTCGGCGTACAACTCGACCTCGCCAAGGCGATCAGCTTCATCGTCGGAACCACCACCGCGTACCTGATCAACCGGCGCTGGACCTTCCAGGCTCCGCCGAGCCGGTCGCGGTTCATCGCGGTCATGGTGCTCTACGGTCTGACCTTCGCGATTCAGGTGGGCATCAACCACATTTTCGTCGTCTCCTTCGACGACAAACCCTGGCGACTGCCGGTGGCATTTGTCATCGCCCAGGGCACTGCGACGGTGATCAACTTCATCGTTCAGCGAGCTGTGATCTTCCGGCTGCACTGAACGCCGGGGCGCGCGCGGTACCCTCTTTCACGATGTCCAGCACTGATGTATTGACGACTCCGCGACGGCTGACCGGTTGGAGCCGCACCGCGCCAACCGTCGCCCAGGTGCTCTCGACCCCGGACCTCGACGTGATCGCCCAGTCGGTGGCGCACGCCGCTGACCGGGGCACGAGAGGGGTGATCGCCCGCGGCCTCGGACGGTCCTACGGCGATAACGCCCAGAACGGTGGCGGGCTCGTCATCGATATGACTCCAGTCAACAAGATTCACTCGATCAGCGCCGAGACCCGTCTGGTCGACGTGGACGGCGGTGTCAGCCTGGACCAACTGATGAAGGCGGCACTGCCGTTCGGACTCTGGGTTCCGGTGCTGCCGGGCACCCGGCAGGTCACGATCGGCGGTGCGATTGCCTGCGATATTCACGGCAAGAATCACCACAGCGAGGGCAGTTTCGGCAACCACGTGCGATCCATGGAGCTGTTACTGGCCAGCGGCGAGATCCGACACCTCATTCCCGACGGCGACGAAGCAGAACTGTTCTGGGCCACCGTGGGCGGTAATGGGCTGACCGGCATCATTCTGCGGGCCACCATCGCGATGACGCCGACCGAAACCGCTTACTTCATCAACGACGGCGACGTCACCGGAAACCTTGACGAAACCGTCGCATTCCACAGCGATGGCAGCGAGGCCGATTACACCTATTCCAGCGCGTGGTTCGACGCTATCAGCGCGCCGCCGAAGCTTGGTCGCGCCGCCATCACCCGCGGACGCCTGGCTCGCGTCGACGAACTTCCCGCAAAGCTGGCCCGGGATCCGCTGAAATTCGATGCGCCACAACTACTCACGGTGCCCGATATCTTCCCCAACGGGCTGATGAACAAACTGACCCTCAGCACCATCGGTGAGCTCTACTACCGGCGCGGCGGGCACTACCGCGGCAAGGTCCAGAATCTGACGCAGTTCTACCACCCGCTGGATTTGATCGGCGAATGGAACCGCGGCTACGGCCCTGCCGGTTTCCTGCAGTACCAGTTCCTAGTCCCACTGTCCGCTGTCGAAGAGTTCAAGCAGATCATCCGCGACATCCAAGCCAGTGGCCATTATTCGGCATTGAACGTTTTCAAGCTGTTCGGACCCGGAAACCAAGCGCCGTTGAGCTTTCCGATGGCCGGCTGGAATGTGGCGATGGACTTTCCCACCAAGCCCGGTGTTGGTGCGCTACTCACCGAACTCGACAGGCGCGTACTGGAATTCGGCGGCCGGCTCTACACCGCAAAAGACTCCCGCACCACCGCGGAAACCTTCCATGCCATGTACCCGCGCATCGACGAATGGATCGCCGTGCGCCGTAAAGTCGACCCCAATGGGGTGTTCGTCTCCGATATGGCCCGACGCTTGGAGCTGCTCTAGATGGTTTTTGATGCCACCGGAAATCCCCAGACAATCCTCCTTCTGGGCGGCACCTCTGAGATCGGGCTCGCCATCTGCGAGCGCTACCTGCAGGATGCACCGGCGCGAATCGTGCTCGCCGCGCTGCCAAACGATCCCGGCCGGGACGCGGCCGTCGCGCAGCTGGAGAAGGCCGGCGCGAAATCGGTGGAGGTCATCGACTTCGACGCCGTCGCCACCGCAACCCACCCCGCCGTCATCGACGCCGCTTGGGGCGGCGGCGCCGCCGGAAGAGACATCGACGTCGCGATCGTGGCTTTCGGCCTGCTCGGTGACGCCGAGGAGCTGTGGCAGAACCAGCGCAAAGCTGTCCAGATCGCCGAAATCAACTACACCGCAGCAGTTTCCGTCGGCGTGCTGGTCGGTGAGAAGATGCGGGCGCAGGGGTCAGGGCGGATCATCGCGATGAGCTCGGCCGCGGGCGAACGGGTGCGTCGCTCCAATTTCGTCTACGGCTCCACCAAAGCAGGCCTGGACGGTTTCTACCTCGGACTCGGGGAAGCGTTGCGCGAGTACGGAGTTGGTGTGTTGGTGATCCGGCCCGGCCAAGTCCGCACCCGCATGAGCGCCCATGTCAAGGAAGCGCCGCTGACGGTCGACAAGGAATACGTGGCCAACCTCGCCGTCACCGCGTCAGCGAAAGGTAAAGACCTGGTCTGGGCACCTGGCGCATTCCGCTACGTGATGATGGTGCTGCGGCACATCCCCCGACCCATCTTCCGCAAACTGCCCATCTGAGATGAGAACCGCGCTGGCAGGTGCCGGCAGGACAGTGGGCCACATGGTGGTGGCGGCAATTGCCGCTGTGCTGCTGTCGGCTGTGGCACTGATCGCTATCGGCCGCGTCCAATGGCCTGCGTTTCCGTCGTCGAACCAGCTGCACGCACTGACCACAGTCGGTCAATTCATCTGCCTGGCAGGCCTCTTGGTCGCAGGCCTGTTGTGGCGACGCGGTCGCCGACTGCTCGCCCATGCCACGGCGGTGGTCTTTTTGGCTGCGTTCACCGTGACGACCATCGCGATGCCACTCGGTGCGACGAAGTTGTACCTGTTCGGCATCTCCGTAGACCAGCAGTTCCGCACCGAATACCTGACCCGGCTGGCCGACAGCGCGGCGCTACGCGATATGACGTACGCCGGTCTGCCACCGTTCTATCCGCCCGGCTGGTTCTGGATCGGCGGGCGGGCGGCCGCGCTGACAGGTGTCCCGGCGTGGGAGATGTACAAGCTGTGGGCGATCACGTCGATGGCCATCGCCGTAGTGCTGGCATTCGTGTTGTGGTCCAAGCTGATCCGCTTCGAATACGCGCTGATCGTCACGACCGCGACAGCAGCGGTCACCCTGGCGTACGCGTCACCCGAGCCCTACAGCGCGATCCTCACGGTGCTGCTGCCGCCGGTCCTGGTGCTGGCGTGGTCGGGACTTCGAGCCGCACACCCCGGCGGCTGGGCGGCTGTCGTCGGGGTCGGCATCTTCCTCGGCGTCACCGCGACGTTCTACACCCTTCTGCTCGGGCTCTCTGCGCTGACCGTGGTGCTGATGGCGGTGCTACTTGCGGCCGCACGGCGCCAGCTTGCGCCACTCATCCGCCTGACGGTGATGGGCGTCATCGCGATTGCGATCGGTTTGATCACCTGGCTGCCGTGGCTGCTGCGCGCCGCCCGTGAGCCGCTCAGCGGGACCGGCAGCGCGCAGCACTACCTACCCGCCGACGGGGCGGTGTTGACCTTCCCGATGCTGCAGTTCTCGCTGCTGGGTGCGCTGTGCATGCTCGGCACCCTCTGGCTGATCCTGCGCGCCCGGTCATCGGTGCGGGCCGGTGCGCTGGCGATGGGTGTGGTCACCTTCTATCTGTGGTCGCTGCTGTCGATGGTGACCACGCTGGTCGGCACGACGCTGCTGTCGTTCCGGCTGCAGCCGACGCTGACGGTGCTGCTGGCCGCAGCGGGCGCCTTCGGCTTCATCGAGGTCGCCCAGGTCGCCGCCGCTAAATGGAACCGCAACCTCATCACCGTGGCCGCGGCCATCGGGCTGGCCGGAGCCGTCGCGTTCAGCCAGGACATCCCCGACGTGCTGCGCCCGGACCTCGACGTCGCCTACACCGACACCGACGGTGACGGCGTGCGCGGTGACCGCAGACCGCCCGGTGCGGAGAAGTACTACGCCGAGATCGACGCCGCGATCAGCGCGGCGACGGGCCGCCCGCGCGACGAAACCGTCGTGCTCACCGCCGACTACAGCTTCCTGTCGTTTTACCCCTACCTGGGCTTTCAGGGTCTGACATCGCATTATGCGAATCCCTTGGCGCAGTTCGAGAAGCGGTCCGCCGCGATCGAAAGCTGGGCCGATATCAAGACCGCCGACAAATTCTCCCAGGCGCTCGACGACCTGCCGTGGGAGGCGCCGACGGTCTTCCTGATGCGCCGCGGCGCTGGGGATTCCTACACGCTGCGCCTGGCCGAGGACGTCTACCCCAACCAGCCCAACGTGCGCCGCTACACCGTCGACCTGGCCTCAGCACTGTTCGATGGTCCTGACTTCACCGTCAAGACCATCGGACCGTTCGTGCTGGCGATCAGGCAGGCCGGTTGATGGCTACCGACGCACCCCCTCAGCCGGGGGATCTACCATCTAGCTCCGTGACCCGCCCCGGGATGAACCATCGGACTACCCGCATGGTGGCCATCGTCGCCGGACTACTGGGCGCACTGCTGGCGATCGCCACGCCGTTCCTGCCCGTCACCCAGACCACCGCCGAGCTGAACTGGCCACAGAACGGCGAGCTCAACAGCGTCACCGCGCCGCTGATCGGCTACGTCGCCACCGACCTGACCATCACCATCCCCTGCCAGGCCGCCGCGGGGTTGACCGGACCGGGTAACGCCGGTCGCACCGTCCTGCTCTCCACCGTGCCCAAACAAGCACCGAAGGCCATCGACCGCGGCCTGCTGATCGAGCGGGTCGGCAACAACCTGCTGGTCATCGTGCGGAACACCCCCGTCGTCACCGCCCCGCTGAGCCAGGTGCTCAGCCCCGCCTGCCAGCAGCTGGTTTTCACCGCCAAAGCCGATAAGGTCACCGGCGAATTCGTGGGTCTGGTGCAAGGGCCCACCGACGATGATCCTGGCCAGCCGGTGCGGGGGGAGCGCAGCGGTTACGACTTCCGGCCCCAGATCGTCGGGGTGTTCACCGATCTGTCCGGCCCAGCGCCGCCGGGGCTGAAGTTCTCCGCCACCATCGACTCCCGCTACAGCAGTTCGCCGACCTGGGTCAAAACCCTGGCGATGGTCCTCGGGGTCGCGCTGACGGTGATTGCGCTCGGTGCACTGCACGTCCTCGACACCGCGGACGGGATGCGGCACCGCCGATTCCTGCCGTCGCGCTGGTGGTCGATCAAACCCCTGGACGGTCTGGTCGCCGCGGCCCTGGTGTGGTGGCATTTCGTCGGCGCCAACACCGCCGACGACGGCTACATCCTGACGATGGCCAGGGTGTCCGAGCACGCGGGCTATATGGCCAACTACTACCGCTGGTTCGGCACACCGGAAGCACCGTTCGGCTGGTACTACGACCTGTTGGCGCTATGGGCACATGTCAGCACCCACAGCGTGTGGGTCCGGCTACCGACCCTGCTGATCGGACTGGCCTGTTGGTGGGTGATCAGCCGGGAGGTCATCCCGCGCCTCGGTGACGCCGTCAAACGCAACCGCATCGCCGCGTGGACCGCCGCGGGTATGTTCCTGGCCTTTTGGCTGCCGCTGAACAACGGCCTGCGGCCCGAGCCGATCATCGCCCTCGGCATCTTGTTGACCTGGTGCTCCGTCGAGCGCGGTGTCGCCACCAGCCGGCTGCTCCCGGTGGCTATCGCCATCATCATCGGCGCACTGACTTTGTTCTCCGGACCCACCGGTATCGCCGCCGTCGGCGCCCTGCTGGTCGCCATCGGACCGCTCAAAACGATTGTCGCGCGCCATACTTCACGCTTCGGCTACCTGGCACTGCTGGCGCCAATCCTGGCTGCCTGCACCGTCACCATCATTTTGATCTTCCGCGACCAGACGTTGATCGGTGAGCTGCAGGCCAACTCCTTCAAATCCGCCGTCGGTCCCAGCCTGGCCTGGTTCGACGAGCACATCCGCTACGAGCGGTTGTTCACCACCAGCCCCGACGGTTCGGTGGCCAGGCGCTTCGCGGTACTGACCCTGCTACTGGCACTTGTCGTTTCGGTGGCGATGACGTTGCGGAAGGGCCGGATATCCGGTACCGCAGCAGGTCCCAGCCTGCGCATCATCGGTATCACCATCATCTCGTTTTTGGCCATGATGTTCACCCCGACGAAGTGGACCCACCACTTCGGGGTCTTCGCCGGCCTGGCAGGCTCACTGGGCGCGTTGGCCGCGGTTGCCGTCGGTGCGGCCGCGATGCGCTCGAAACGCAACCGGGCGATGTTCGCCGCCGTTGTCCTGTTCCTGACCGCCTTGTCCTTCGCCACCGTCAACGGATGGTGGTACGTGTCCAACTTTGGTGTGCCATGGTCGAATTCGTTCCCGGAGTGGCATTTTGGTTTCACCACCATGTTGCTCGGACTGTCGGTGCTGGCCCTGCTGGTGGCCGCCTGGTTGCACTTCAACAAACCTGCTGAATCCGCCGCCGACGATACAGACCGGGCTGGACCCCGCTGGCGGCGAATCACCCAGGCGCCGTTGATGCTTGCCGCCTGGGCGTTGGTGTTCTTCGAAGTTCTTTCCTTGACGCTGGCGATGACCGCGCAGTACCCGGCCTGGAGTGTCGGCCGGTCGAACCTGGAGGCGCTGACCGGTAAGACGTGCGGGTTGGCCAATGACGTCCTGGTGGAACAAGACCCGAACGCCGGCGTGCTGACACCGATCGGAGTATCGGCCGCTGATGGGTTGGCTGCCGGCACCGCAACAGGTTTCAACCCCAACGGGATCCCGATCGACGTATCGGCGGACCCGGTAACGGGCCAACAGGACGACAATTTCGCCGATACCTCGGATTCGAATGACACCGGCGGCGAAGAGGGTTCAGAAGGCGGTATCACCCCCTCGGCGGGTGTCAACGGCTCCCGCGCCCGGCTGCCGTTCGGACTCGATCCGGCCCGCACCCCGGTGATGGGCAGCTGGCGCAGCGGTGCCCAGCAACCGGCGCTGTTGCGCACCGCGTGGTACCCGCTGCCACCACGGGATCAGGACGGGCCGCTGCTGGTGGTCGCTGCCGCCGGGCGCTTCGACCCCAACGATCTGACCGTGCAGTGGACCACCGGCGACGCCGCCGACGCCGAGGCTGAGGGATCCATCACTTTCGGCGATGTGGGTGCGGCGCCCGCATGGCGCAACCTGCGCGCTCCGCTATCGGCGATCCCGACCGACGCCACCCGGATCCGGCTGGTGGCCAATGACGACGACCTCTCTCCCACCCATTGGATCGCGCTGACCCCGCCGCGGATCCCGCAGCTGCAAACCCTGCAAGACGTCGTCGGATCGCAGGATCCGGTGCTGCTGGACTGGCTCGTCGGGATGGCATTCCCCTGCCAGCGGCCCTTCGGGCATCAGTACGGCGTCACCGAGGTGCCCAAGTGGCGGATCCTGCCCGACCGGTTCGGCGCCGAAGCAAACTCGCCGGTGATGGACAACATCGGTGGCGGCCCGCTGGGCATCAGCGAGCTGTTGTTCCGCGCCACGTCGGTGCCGACCTACCTCAAGGATGACTGGTTCCGCGACTGGGGCGCGCTGCAGCGACTGAACCTGTTCTATCCCGACGCGCAGCCGGCCCGGCTCGATCTGGGCACCGCCACGCGCAGCGGGCTATGGAGTCCGGGACCACTGCGGCACAGCTGAGAGCGCGTTCCGCTCGGCACGCCGCCCACATGATCAACGCCCACATCTCCGTCGCATAGCATCGAGCCTCGTGTCCGCCCACCGCATCGCCCGTCTGGTCGCTGTCATAGCGGGTATCGCAGGCGTGCTGCTATGCGGGCTCGTGCCGCTGCTACCGGTCAAACAGACCACCGCGACCATTGCGTGGCCCCAGGCCGCCGGCCCCGACGGGCTGGTCACCGACGTCACCGCACCCCTGGTGTCCGGCGCACCACTGGCACTGGACGTGTCCATTCCCTGTCAGGCCATCGCCACCCTGCCTGCGGCAGGCGGCCTGGTCTTCTCGACCGTGCCCGCCGGCGGTATCGACGCCAGCCGTAACGGGCTGTTCGTCCGGGCCAACGCCGATACCGTTGTCGTCGCCTTCCGGGACACCGTCGCCGCGGTCGCCCCCCGCGCGGCCGTCGCCGCCGGTGGTTGCAGCGCGCTGCACATCTGGGCCAATACTGGCGGCGTCGGCGCCGACTTCGTCGGTCTCCCTGGCGCTAACGGGACCGTGACGCCGGAGAAGAAGCCGCAGGTGGCAGGCGTGTTCACCGAATTGAAGGTGGCCGCGCAGCCCGACCTGTTCGCCCTCATCGCTGTCGACACCCGCTTCATCACCTCCCCGACACCGGTCAAACTCGCCGCGCTGATCCTCGGGACGTTGTCCGTGTTGTCCTCGATCGTGGCTCTCGGGGTGCTCGACCGGGGCGCGCCCGTCTTTAGAAGGTTTGGCGTCGCCCACGCCTGGCGCCGGATCTGGCGCGTCGGGTTGGTCACCTGGGTGGCCGATATCGGGGTGCTCGGCACGCTCGCGCTCTGGCACGTACTGGGTGCCACCTCATCGGATGACGGCTACAACCTGACCATCGCGCGGGTGTCCGCGGACGCCGGTTACACCGCGAACTACTACCGCTACTTCGGCACGACCGAGGCTCCGTTCGACTGGTACCAGTCCGTGCTGTCCCATTTCGCCGCCATCAGCACCGCAGGGGTGTGGATGCGCATCCCTGCCACCCTGGCCGGCATCGGCACCTGGTTGATCATCAGCCGCTGGGTGCTGCCCCGGCTCGGCAGGCGGTTGGCCAACAACCGGATCACGGTTCTCACCGGCGCTGCGGTCTTCCTGGCCGCCTGGCTGCCATTCAACAACGGGTTGCGCCCGGAGCCCCTGATCGCGTTCGCCACGATCGCGGTGTGGGCGCTCGTCGAATTCGCCATCGGCACCCGACGACTCGCACCGGCCGCCATCGCCATCCTGATCGCGGTGTTCAGCGTCACCCTGGCCCCGCAGGGTCTGATTGCGATTGCGCCGCTGCTGGTCGGCGGCCGGGCGATCGCCCGGGTGGTGCGGGCCCGGCGGGTGCGGGACGGTCTGGCTGCACTGCTCGCTCCCCTGGCGGCCGCGCTGACCATGATCTTCGTCATCGCGTTCCGCGACCAGACGCTGGCCACCGTCGCCGAATCGGCGCGCATCAAGTACGTCGTCGGCCCGACCATCGCCTGGTATCAGGATTTCCTGCGGTACTACTTCCTGACCGTGGAGGACAGTGCCGATTCGTCGCTGACCCGACGGTTCTCGGTGCTGCTGCTCCTGCTGTGCGTGTTCGGCCTGCTCGCGGTCCTGCTGCGACGCGGCAACGTGCCCGGCGTTGCGGCCGGCCCGGTATGGCGGCTGATCGGCTCGACCGCGATCGGGCTACTGCTGCTGACCTTCACACCCACCAAATGGGCCGTGCAGTTCGGCGCGTTCGCCGGATTGGCCGGGGCACTGGGCGCGGTCACCGCGTTCGTCTTCTCCCGGGTGGGTCTGCACAACCGACGCAACCTGGCGCTGTACGTGACCGCTCTGCTGTTCGTCCTGGCATGGGCCACCTCGGGCAACAACGGCTGGTTCTATGTCGGTAACTACGGGGTGCCGTGGTTCGACAAGCCGCCCGTGATCGCCGGGCAGCCCGTCACCTCGATGTTCCTGGCGTTGGCGATCCTGACCGGTGCCCTGGCCGGCTGGCTGCACTTCCGGATGGACTACAGCGGGCACACCGAAGTCAAGAACACCGCGCGCAACCGCGTGCTGGCGTCGACGCCGATGTTGGTGGTAGCCACGCTGCTGGTGCTGCTCGAAGTCGGTTCCATGGCCAAGGGTGCGGCCCAGCGCTATCCCGAGTACACCACCGCCAAAGCCAACATTGCGGCACTGAGTTCCGGGCTGTCGAAGGCCAGCTGCGCGATGGCCGATGACGTGCTGGTCGAACCCGATACCAACGCCGGGATGCTGACCCCGGTACCCGGGCAGCAATTCGGCCAGTACGGACCCCTGGGTGGGCAGGACCCGGTCGGCTTCAAGCCCGACGGCGTCAGCGACACTCTGGAACCCGCAGAGCCGGTGACCGCCAACCCGGGTCTGGTGAACTCCGATGGTTCACCGAACAAGCCCAACGTCGGTATCGGATTCGCCGCCGGTACCGGCGGGGGTTACGGACCGGTCGGAGTGAACGGCTCGCGGGTGTTCCTGCCCTTCGGCCTTGACCCGGCGCGCACCCCGGTGATGGGCAGCTACGGCGAGAACAGCCTCGCCGCCAAAGCCACCTCGGCCTGGTATCAGTTGCCGCCCCGCACTGCCGACCGGCCATTGGTCACCGTCGCAGCCGCCGGGGCAATCTGGTACTTCGACGAAGAGGGCTCGTTCAACTACGGGCAGTCCCTCAAGCTGCAGTGGGGCGTGAACCGGCCGGACGGAAGTTATCAGGCCCTCGGCGAGGTGACACCGATCGACATCACCCCGCAGAAGGCCTGGCGCAACCTGAGATTCCCGTTGGCCTGGGCACCGCCGGAGGCCAACGTGGCCCGCATCGTCGCCGACGACCCCAACCTGTCAGAAGACCAGTGGTTGGCGTTCACGCCGCCCCGAGTGCCGGTGCTGGAAACCGCGCAGCAGCTCCTCGGCTCGCAGACCCCGGTGCTGATGGACATCGCGACCGCCGCAAATTTCCCGTGCCAGCGCCCGTTCTCCGAACACCTCGGGGTAGCTGAGCTGCCGGACTACCGAATCATGCCCAACTTCAAACAGTTCGTCTCGTCGTCGAACATGTGGCAGTCCGCCGAAGATGGGGGTCCGTTCCTGTTCATCCAGGCGCTGCTGCGCACTACCGCGATCCCGTCCTACCTGCGTGACGACTGGTATCGGGACTGGGGTTCGATCGAACGCTACGAGCGGGTGGTCCCGGCGACGCGGGCGCCCAACGCGGTGATCGGGCAGGGTGCGATGAACGTCTACGGCTGGAGCCGCAGCGGACCTATCCGGGCCCTGCCATGACCGGAGCCGTGACGGGAGCCATGACCAAAGATGTGCGGATAGCGCGCTGGGTTGCCGCGATTGCCGGCCTGGTGGGATTCATCCTGGCGGTCGCGACGCCACTGCTGCCCGTGGTGCAGACCACCGCAACGCTGAACTGGCCCCAAGGTGGGCAACTGAACAACGTTGCCGCACCTCTGATTTCGCAGGTGCCCGTGACGATGTCGGTGAGCGTGCCATGCGAGGTCGTGCGCTCGATGCCGCCTACCGGTGGCCTGCTGCTCGGCACTGCGCCGGCCAAGGGTAAACAGGCCGCGCTCAACGCGATGCTGGTCAACGTCACCAGCCAACGTGTCGACATCATCGTCCGCAACGTGGTGGTGGCCAGCGTTCCGCGGGCGAAGGTGGCATCCCCGACCTGTCAGAAGATTGACATCACGTCGTCAGAAGCCGGCACGTACGCCGACTTCGTCGGACTGACCAAGACGGACGGCTCACCGCAGCGCACCGGATTCGCCGATCCCAACCTGCGGCCCGCGATCGTCGGAGTCTTCACCGATCTGGTCGGTCCCGCGCCGCCGGCGTTGTCCTTCTCGGCGACCATCGATACCAGGTTCTCCAGTGCGCCGACGCCACTCAAGCTGGCCGCGATGCTGCTGGGAATCGTGTCGACCATCGTCGCGCTGCTCGCCCTGTGGCGCCTCGACCGGATCGACGGGCACCGGATGCAGCGGCTGATCCCCACCCGCTGGCGCACGTTCACCGCCGTCGACGCCACGGTGATCGTCTCATTTGTGGTGTGGCACATCGCCGGTGCGAACTCCTCAGACGACGGCTACATCCTGCAGATGGCCCGCGTCGCCGACCATGCCGGCTACATGTCGAACTACTTCCGGTGGTTCGGCAGTCCGGAGGATCCCTTCGGCTGGTTCTACAACGTGTTGGCGTTGATGACCCACGTCAGTGACGCCAGCATCTGGATGCGGCTACCCGATCTGGTCTGCGCGCTGGTGTGCTGGCTGCTGCTGTCCCGCGAGGTCCTACCCCGACTCGGCCCAGCGGTGGTGGCCAGCCGCCCGGCGCTGTGGGCCGCCGGCTTGGTCCTGCTGGCGGCGTGGATGCCGTTCAACAACGGGCTACGGCCCGAGGGGCAGATCGCCACCGGTGCGCTGATCACCTACGTACTCATCGAGCGTGCCATCATCTCGGGCCGGTTGACCCCGGCCGCGCTGGCCATCATCACCGCCGCCTTCACCCTGGGCATCCAGCCGACCGGACTGATCGCCGTTGCCGCCCTGATCGCCGGCGGCCGGCCCCTGCTGCGAATCCTGGTGCGAAGGCGCCAACTCGTCGGCCTCTGGCCGTTGCTGTTGCCACTACTTGCCGCGGGCACAGTGATCCTGACAGTGGTGTTCGCCGATCAGACCCTGGCAACTGTGTTGGAAGCCACCAGGATTCGTACAGAGATCGGTCCGAGCCAGGCGTGGTACACCGAGAACCTGCGCTATTACTACCTGATTCTGCCGACCGTCGACGGTTCCCTGTCGCGCCGTTTCGGCTTCATGATCACCGCACTGAGCCTGTTCACCGCGATGTTCATCATGTTGCGGCGCAAGCGGGTTCCCGGCATCGCGCGCGGGCCGGCCTGGCGACTGATGGGCATCATCTTCGGCACCGTGTTCTTCCTGATGTTCACCCCGACCAAATGGGTGCACCACTTCGGTCTGTTCGCCGCGGTGGGCGCCGCGATGGCCGCGCTGGCCACCGTGCTCGTCTCGCCGGCCGTGCTGCGGTGGTCTCGTAACCGGATGGCGTTCCTGGCAGCACTGCTGTTCATCCTGGCGCTGTGCTGGGCCACCACCAATGGCTGGTGGTACGTCTCCAGTTACGGCGTGCCGTTCAACAACGCGATGCCAAAAATCGGCGGAATCACCCTCAGCACCATCTTTTTCGCGGCCTTTGTGGTGGTCGCGCTCTATGCCTTCTGGTTGCACTTCGCGGGACGAGACCGCGGTGACGGCCGGTTCGCGCGGCTGCTGACCGCCGCGCCCGTGCCGGTGGTGGCGGGCTTCATGGTGCTGGTATTCATCGCCTCGATGCTGATCGGGGTGGTGCGGCAGTACCCGACCTACTCCAACGCCTCAGCGAACCTGCGTGCCTTTGTCGGTGGCTGCGGGCTGGCCGACGATGTGTTGGTCGAACCCGATACCAACGCGGGCTTCTTGACACCGCTGCCGGGCGACTATGGCCCGCTGGGTCCATTGGGCGGCGTCGGGCCGGTCGGCTTCACACCGGACGGTGTACCGGAACACATTGTTGCTGAAGCTATTCGGTTGACCCTGCCGCAGTCGGGTACCGACTACGACTGGGATGCGCCGGACAAGTTGACCACCCCCGGCGTCAACGGCTCCACCGTGCCGCTGCCGTATGGCCTTGACCCGTCGCGGGTTCCGCTGGCCGGCAGCTACGCGGGCGGACCGCAGCAGCAGAGCACGCTGACCTCGGCGTGGTACCAGCTGCCCCCGCCGGATGCCGCACACCCGTTGGTGGTCGTCACCGCTGCGGGGACGATCACCGGCAACAGCATCTTCAACGCTCGAACCGAAGGCCAGACAGTCGAATTGGAGTATGGGCGGCCAGGACCGGATGGTGGCGCGCCAGCGGCCGCGGGCCGACTGGTGCCGTATGACCTCGGCCCGATCCCGTCGTGGCGCAATCTTCGGTTCGCCCGTAGTGACATCCCCGCCGACGCGACGATGGTGCGCGTCATCGCCGAGGATAAATCCTTGACTCCCGGCGACTGGATCGCGGTGACTCCGCCGCGGGTGCCCGATCTGCAGTCGGTCCAGGAATACGTCGGCTCCACGCAGCCGGTGTTGATGGACTGGGCTGTCGGCCTGGCGTTCCCGTGCCAACAGCCGATGCTGCACGCCAACGGCGTCACCGAGGTACCGAAGTTCCGCATCACACCGGACTACAACGCCAAGCAGAAGGACACCGACACCTGGGAGGACGGCGTCAACGGCGGCCTGCTGGGGATCTCTGACCTGCTGCTGCGGGCCAACATCATGGCGACGTACCTGTCACAGGACTGGGGCCGGGACTGGGGCTCGCTGCGCAAGTTCGACACCATCGTCGATGCTGCGCCCGCTCAGATCGAACTCGGCACCGCCACCCGCAGCGGTCTGTGGAAACCCGGAAAGATCCGGATCGGGCCCTGAGATGACCGACCGCCTCCAGCTGGGCAACGCCACGGTCAGCCGCGTCATCGAAACGAAGATCGAAATGCGCACCTCGCTTTTCGGTCAGACTCCCGCCTCGGCGTGGTCGGAGCATGCCGATCTGCTGGCGCCGGTGTTCGTCGACCTGGCCCGCGAGCAGTGGCGAATCGCGATGCAGAGCTGGGTGATCGAGGTCGACGGGTTGACCGTGGTGGTGGACACCGGTGTCGGCAACGATCGGGAGCGTCCGCACATGCCTCCGCTGGATCACCTCGACACCGACTATCTCGCACAGTTGGGGCGCGCCGGCGTCGATCCCAAAGACGTTGACGTGGTGATCAATACGCACGTGCACACCGATCACGTGGGATGGAACACCCGGTTGTCCGGCGAGGCGTGGGTGCCGACATTTCCCAATGCCCGCTATCTGATGCCGGAAGCCGACTACCGGTTCTTCAGCCCGGATGGGCCCGGTGTGAACGACGGGATGCGGCTGGTGTTCTGCGACAGCATCTTTCCCGTCGAAGACCAGATCGTGTTGTGGTCGGGTGATTACCAGCTCAGCGACTCGCTCTCGTTACGCGCGGCGCCGGGGCACACTCCGGGGTCATCGGTGGTCTGGCTCGACGCCGGGGTGCGGGCCGCATTCGTCGGGGATCTGACCCACTGTCCAATCCAGATTGTGCGCCCCGATGATCCGTGCGCGTTCGACGTGGACCCGGTGGCCGCCGCACAGTCGCGCGCCGAGGTGTTCGGTGACGTCGCCCGCCTGGGCGCCTATCTGGTACCCGCGCACTATCCGGGCCATGGCGGGGCGCGGTTGCGTACCGACGGTGACGCTTTCGCCGTCGACGGGTGGCTGGGACTCGACACGATCTAACCGCTGGCATCGACGGCACGACCTCAGTTGGTGGTCGCCTGTGTTGGTTGGAAAGGTGTGTACCACCACCATTGGGCGCGTTCTCCGGTCGGTCCGGGGCATGGTGGAACCTCGGGTGGAGGTGTGGTGGGGGGTCGGGCCAGTGATCCCGCATTTAGTGGTTGGCCGTCGCTGTCGGTGACGGTGAGTCGGTCGGCGGGTCCGGTGATGGTGATGCCACCTCGGTGATGCAGCCGGTGATGGAATGGGCAGACCAAGACCAGGTTGGCCAGTTCGGTGGGGCCGCCGTCTTCCCAGTGGATGATGTGGTGGGCGTGCAGGCCACGGGTGGCCCCGCAGCCCGGCACCACGCAGCAGTGGTCGCGGTGTTCCAGTGCCCGGCGTAGTCGGCGGCTGATGGTCCGGGTCTCCCGCCCGGATCCGATCACCTGGCCGGCACGTTCGAACCATACTTCGCACGTCGCATCGCACAGTAGGTAGCGGCGGTCGCCGTCGGACAGCAACGGCCCCAAATGAAGGGCGGCGACGCGTGCTTCGACGTCAACGTGCGCGACGACAGTGGTGCGCTGCCCGTGAGGTCGGGAAGCCACGTCGGTGTCCCACCCGGCGTGCACCAAACTCATGAACCCGTCCACCGCGTTCGGAAACGGCGGAGTCTGGTCGGACACCGCGTCGGCGTGGTCGCGTTTCCACTCGGCGACCAACCTGTCCTGATGGGACTGCAGGGCCGCGTCGAACACCGCTGCTTCGTCATGCGGCAGGGTGATATGCCAGGTGGCGGAGTACTCGTCGGAGGTCTGGCTGATCGACCGTGGCGGCTCCGGCCGCGACTCCGGCTCAGGGTCCTCGGCTTGTGTCTCCGCCTTCGGTTCCGGTGTTGGTCGCGGTTCGAGTTTGACGGCGGTGCGCAGTTGGGAGACGGTGGCGCTCTGCGCCAGCTGCGCGTAGTGCTCGTCGGATCCGTCGGCCGCCTTGGTGGCGATGACCCCGATCTGGTCCAGTGAGAATCGGCCCTCGCGGATCCCGGCCGCGCACTGTGGGAACTGCGGCAACCGGTGGGCGATCGCGGTGATGCAGGCGGCATTGGCCGACGACACGCCCAGCTTCCACGCCACCAACCCCTGCACCGATCGTGCCCCGGTGTTACCCCACAATCCGTCGTGGTCGATTTCGGCGACGATCTCCACGATGCGCCCGTCAATGGCGTTGCGCTGACCGGTCAGCTCCGCGAGCTGTTCGAACAACACCTCCAGCCGCTCCTTGGGACTGAGCTCAGTCACCAAAGATGTTGCGGTCGAAGACATAACACCATCAAAACAGAGGGGTACGACAAAAAGACGCCCGGTGACGCGCTACGGCCCGACGGCCGCCAGTAGCCGCTTGAGCTCCCGGCGGTCCGGTTCGCTGAGGTTGGCCAGCACGGTGTCCTCGGCCGCCGCGACACCCGCATCGGTTTGCGCAAGGAGATCGAGCCCGGCCGGGGTGAGTTCGGTCGGCAGTGCGCGGCCCGACGGGACGGAATCGGGTCGCGTCACCAGGCCGCGTTCCTGCAGCCGCTGCAGCACGATGTTCATCGCCTGCCGGGACACGTTGGCGCCCCTGGCGAGTTCGGCATTGGACAACCCCGGCGCATGCGACAGCATCCGCAGGCAGATGTACTGAGGGAAGGCCAGTTCCAAGGGTTCGAGCACCGCAGTGACGACTTGCGTGCGCAGGGCCGCGCCCACTCGGGTCAACAGGTAGCCCAGCGGTTGCTTCTCGAGATTCTGCATGTCAACAATATTGACACATATCAGGGCCATTGATATACATGGGTATGGCACATAACAGCGATGACATGTTCGAGGCCTCCTACCGGGGCGAAGCGGCCGAAGTGGGACTGGGCGTCAAGCCGCCGTGGAGCATCGGGGAACCCCAGCCCGAGATCGCCGCCCTGATCGAGGCGGGGAAGATCCATGGCGATGTGCTCGACGCCGGCTGCGGGGAGGCCGCCACCGCACTCGCACTGGCCGAAAAGGGTTTCACCGCTGTCGGATTGGACCAGTCACCCACCGCCATCGAGCTGGCCCGCACCGAAGCCACGAAGCGCGGCCTGGACAATGTGAGCTTCGATGTCGCCGATATCAGCGCCTTCACCGGGTACGACGGCCGCTTCGGCACCATCATCGACAGCACCCTGTTCCACTCGATGCCGGTCGAGCTGCGCGAGGGCTATCAGCAGTCCATCGTGCGGGCCGCGGCGCCCGGTGCGTCCTATTTCGTGCTGGTGTTCGATAGCACCACGATGCCCGCCGACGGTCCGGTCAATGCCGTCACCGAAGCGGAACTACGCGACGTGGTCGGCAAGTACTGGGTCATCGACGAGATCCGGCCGGCCCGCATTCATGCCAAGGTCGCCGAAAACTTCACCGGTTACCGGGATTTCGCAGGCGACGCCGATGTGCGCGACGAACCAAATGGACGCAAATCCGTCGGCGCCTGGCTGTTATCCGCGCACCTGGGCTAGATCGGGATCAGGCCGTGCTTGCGCTGGACCCGCTGAATCTGCTTGTCGCGCAACAACCGCATCGCGCTACGCAGGTGCAGGCGGGTCTGGTGCGGCTCGATGACCGCATCGATATAGCCACGCTCGGCGGCGATATACGGAATCGCCAGGTTGAGGTTGTAGCCCTCGATGAAATCGGCCTTGATCTTCTGCACCTCGGGCGCAGTCGGATCCGGGAAGCGCTTCACCAGGAGCTGCGCCGCACCATCGGCACCGATCACCGCGATCCGTGCCGTCGGCCACGCAAAGTTCATATCCGCGGTGAGCTGCTTTGACCCCATCACGGCATACGCCCCGCCGTAGGACTTGCGGACGGTGATGGTGACCTTCGGGACGACGGCCTCGACGACGGAGTACAGGAATCGCCCGCCGCGCTTGATGATTCCATTGCGCTCCTGCTCGACACCCACCATGAAACCGGGGGTGTCGACGACGAAGACCAACGGGATATTGAACGAATCGCAGAACCGGACGAAGCGGGCCGCCTTATCGGATTCCTCGTTGTCGATGGCACCCGAGTTGAACATCGGCTGGTTGGCGACCACGCCGACGGTGTGTCCGTCGACGCGTGCGAAGCCGGTGATGATGGCCGGCCCGGCCTGAGCCGCGACATCGAGGAAGTCGCCGTCGTCGAAGATGCGCAACAGGATCTCGTGCATGTCGTAGCCCATGTTGTCGGCGTCCGGCACGATGGTGTCGAGTTCCAGATCGTGCGGGGTGACCTCGGGTTCCAGCCCCGGGTTGACCACCGGGGCGTCGTCGAAGGTGTTGCCGGGCAGGAACTCCAGGTAGTCCCGGACGTACTGGAAGGCGGCCTTCTCGTCCTCGACGACCTGGTGGATGTTGCCGTACCTGGCCTGATTGTCGGCGCCGCCGAGCTCGTCGAGCGACACATCCTGACCGGTGACGTCCTTGATCACGTCGGGCCCGGTGACGAACATGTAGCCCTGATCGCGGACGGCGACGATGAGGTCGGTCTGGATCGGTGAATACACCGCTCCGCCGGCGCACTTCCCAAGAATGATCGAGATCTGCGGAACGATGCCGGACAGGATTTCGTGACGCCGGCCCAGTTCGGCGTACCAGGCCAGCGAGGTCGCCGCGTCCTGGATGCGGGCGCCACCGGAATCGTTGATGCCGATGATCGGACAGCCGACCATGGCCACCCACTCCATCAGCCGGGCCACCTTGCGACCGAACATCTCGCCGACGGTGCCCTGGAACACGGTCTGGTCGTGGCTGAAAACGCCAACCGGCCGGCCATTGATGGTGGCGTGTCCGGTCACGACCCCGTCGCCGAACAGCGCGTTCGGATCTCCCGGAGTCTTGGCCAGAGCACCGATCTCGAAGAAGCTGCCGGGGTCGACCAGCGCGTAGATCCGCGATCTGGCGCTGGGAATGCCCTTCTTGTCTCGCTTGGCGATGGCCTTCTCACCGCCGGGTTCCTTGGCCAGTTCCAGCTTTTCGCGCAGCTCGGCAAGTTTTTCGGCGGTGGTGTTAGCAGACATGGCGGCGCTTACTCTCCCTTGTTGGCTTGGATCTCGTTGATCGCCTGGCTCATATGCGCCCCGACCTTGGCAATGTACGGCTCGTCGATGGCCTGGATGTGCTCACCGCCGATGTTCACCACCTCGAGGTCGCTCGCATACTCGCCCCAGCCACCGTCGGGTTGGCGGATTCCGTAGCGGGGCTCGAACTTGATCGCGTCGTCGTGGTAACGGTCAGCCATGTACAGCGAGACGTGCCCGTCGTAGGGCTCGATCACTACGGTCTCTAGCGCACGATTGTCCAGGTAGGACGTCCGCTGGTGCTCGATGATGCCGCCGGGAATCTGCACGCCGGCGTTCTGCACCGCGTCGAGCACGAACTGCACCTGGCCCGAATCGTCGAGCCCCTCGAGCTCCTCGTACGGAATCGGCGGGATCTCCACGTTGAAGTTCTTGGCTGCGAACTCCGCGTACCGGTCCCAGCGCTTGCGGGTCTCCTCCTTGGTCTGAGGAACCTCTTCACCCGCACGCACCGTGTCGATCATCCCGACGAACCGGACATCCGCGCCGTGGCGCTTGAGCCCGATCGCGCAGGCGTACGCCAGCGCACCGCCGAGTGACCAGCCAGTCAGGATGAACGGCTTGTCACCGTTGAGCTCCAGCAGCTTGGGCACATACTGCTCGGCTCGTTCCTGGATGGTGCCCTCGACGCGTTCGAGGCCGATCATCGGTGTCCCCGCGGGAAGCCGTTTCAGTAGCGGTTCGTACACCACTGTCGAACCGCCTGCGGCGTGGAAGACGTACACCGGTACCTGATCCTTGGATTCAGGCGCGCGAATGGTGCGCACGAAACCGTCGAGCTCACCGGCCTCGAGGAATTCCCGCACCGTCGTCGAGAGTGCCTC
The DNA here is from genome assembly GCF_965229105.1 of Mycobacterium sp. Lineage (GTDB taxonomy): Bacteria > Actinomycetota > Actinomycetes > Mycobacteriales > Mycobacteriaceae > Mycobacterium. Next base: position 838,152 of record NZ_OZ245858.1, on the reverse strand, counting down.
GATGGTTGGCGCGAACGTCACGTCGTCGGCGGTGATGGTGCCCTCGGAACGCTCCGAAAGTCGTTGCGCCACCTTGGCTGCGGCCTCGGGGTCGAGCTTGGGCAGCGCGTTGAAGATGCCACCGGGTGACTTACCGGTGACGATCGCCCACGTCGCAAAGACCAATCGCTCGGCGGCGTCACGCGGCGGAACATCGGAGTTCAGCGCCTCGGAGATCGCCTGCTGGTTGAGCACCGCCGCCGCCGCCGCCAGGTCAGGAGCCGGGGCCGCCGCCGCCGGACCGGCCGGATTGGTCGGGGGTGGGGGCACGGGCAGGGGCGCAACCTCGGGCTCAGGCTCGGTGGCCTTCTCCTCGGCCACCCCGGCGAGCCGCTGCTCGATCTCTTCGGCGGTGGTCGCTCCGCCCAACAGCTCGGCTTGGGCCTTGGCGACGTCCTCCGGGCTGGCGGTCTGCTGGAATTCGTGCAGCTGAGCCACTTCGTCGCGATGCTCGATCGCGTATTCGATCAGCTTCTCGACGTTGTAGAGGTTCGCGTCGCGCACGGCCTGCAACTGAATCGGCGGCAGGTCGAAGTCGTACTCGACGCGGTTCTTGATTCGCACTGCCATCAGTGAATCCAAGCCCAGCTCGATCAGCGGGACCTCCCACGGCAGGTCCTCGGGCTCATATCCCATGGCCGAACCGACGATGGTCGCCAGTCGCTCCCCCACCGATTCGGGGGACTCCGGGGACCACTTGGCGAAACCGGCACCCAGGTTGGCGCCCTGAGTCAGGTTGTCGGACAGGATCTCCGCGTCGTCCACCAGCTCGGACTCGAGGACCGTCGCGGGCACCAACTCCGCGCCGACGACAGCACCGGCCGATGCCGCGACCGGAAGACTCGAAGCCTGCCCGGCGCGACTGACGACGGCGTCATAGACCAGAGTGAAGGACTCGTCGATCCGGGCGTACACCTGCACGGTGGCCCCGCCGGGGTGCCGCGCCAGCGTCGTCACCAGCTTGGCGCCCTCACCGGGGATCGCCCGCTGCTCGACAGCGATCAGCTGGGCATCCGGAAGGACCTGCACCGCAGCGGCTTTCACCAAGGCGGCCAAATCGGTTGCCCCGCGGGGCTCGTACTCCCAGACGTGCCTGCCGTCGGGCGTGGCGACGTGGGTGCCGGGGATCAGCGATGAACCGTTACCGGAGAAACGGACGTCGAGCCAATGCGGTTTGCGTCGGAACCGGGTGGGCGGGATATCGGCGAACTCGGTCTCGGGGTTGGCAGGTGCAGCGCCGAGCGGAAACAGCGTGCGGATATCGAGGTCATGGCCGTACACGTAGAGGTTGGCCATCGCGGTGGTCATCGAGTCGACCTCGTCCTGCTTACGCGCCAGCGTGGCGATCAGCTGGGCGTCATGCAGACCGGCGGCCATCGTGGTCAGACCCACCTGCATCAGCGCGACCGGGTTGGGCGCCAGCTCAAGGAATGTGGTGTGCCCGCTCTCGACCGCATTGCGGATGCCGTGGGTGAAGTAGACGCTGTGGCGCAGCCCCTTCTTCCAGTAATCGACATCGTGGACGGGCTCACCGCCGGGACGCAGGTAGGCACCCTCGTGCACCGTCGAGAAGTAACCGATGTTCAGCGGGTGCGGCTCGATGCCCTGCAGCTCGGCGGCCAGTTCACCGAGCAGCGGATCCATCTGCTGGGTGTGGCTGGCGCCCTTGGTCTGGAATTTGCGGGCGAACTTACCTTCGGCTTCGGCCCTCGCGATGATCGCGTCGACCTGCTCCGGCGGGCCACCGATCACGGTCTGGGTGGGGGCGGCGTAGACGCAGACCTCCAGATCCGGGTAGTCGGAGAACACTCCTCTGATCTCTTCGGCGGAGTACTCGACGAGTGCCATCAGGCGGATGTACTCGCCGAACAGCATCGATTCGCCCTCGCCCATCAGGCGGGCACGCGAGCAGATGGTCCTGGTGGCATCGGCCAGCGATAGACCACCCGAGAAGTAGGCAGCGGCCGCCTCACCCAGCGACTGACCAACCAGCGCACCGGGTTTCGCGCCGTGCGCCTTGAGCAGTTCGCCGAGTGCCACCTGGATGGCGAAGATGACGGTCTGCGTGGTCTCGATGCCGTAGTCCTGGGAGTCGTCGAGGATCAGCTCGACGACGGAGTACCCGAGCTCGTCTTGGACGTGGGCGTCGACCTTGTTGATCCAGTCGGCGAAGATCGGGTCGCGCAGGTACAGGCTCTTGCCCATCTTGCGGTGCTGCGCACCGAAACCGGCCAGCACCCACACTGGGCCGTTGGATACCGGTCCGTCGGCGGCGAGCACCAGCGGGCTCTGCTTACCGTCGGCCAACGCCCGCAGACCCTTGACCGCCTCGTCATGATCGTGGGCCAGCACCACGGCGCGCGAACGGCCGTGGTTGCGCCGCGAGAGTGAGCGCCCGATCGACTCCAGCGAGGAGGCACGACCGGCCGGGCTGTCGATCCAGTCGGCCAGTTCGCCGGCCGCCAGGCGCTTGCGCGAGGTCAGGAATGCCGAAACTGCCAGCGGGATAACCGGTTTCGCGTGGTCTTCGGCCTCGAACTCCTCGCGGGCGACCTCGAGGAGGCGTAGCGCCTCATCGGTCAGGCCGGGGAGTTCGTATTCTTCTTCGGCGACGGCTCCTTCGGCGACAGCGCGGTCCTGCTCATCGCCGGCCGCATCGTCGTCGTCATGGATGAATTCGCCGTACTCATCCATCCGGACGCCGCCGACAAAGACGGTGTTGGCATCGTCGGTGGCCGGGGTGACCACGACGACGTCGGCGGTGGGCTCGGGCTCGACGAGATCGCTCGGCAGTACCTCGCGGACCACCAGGTGGGCGTTGGCGCCACCGAACCCGAATCCGGACACCCCGGCGATGGCATGCCCGCTGTAACGGGGCCAATCCGTAACGGTGTCAGCGACTTTCAGGTGGATCGCGTCGAAGTCGATGTACGGGTTGGGCCCGGCGTAGTTGATCGACGGCGGCAGTTTGTCGTTCTGCAGTGCCAACGCGACCTTGGTCAGGCTGGCCGCACCGGCAGCCGATTCCAGATGTCCCACATTGGATTTGACCGCACCCAGCAGGGCGGGCTGCTCGGCGGACCGGCCCCTACCGACGACCCGACCCAGGGCGTCGGCCTCGATCGGGTCGCCGAGGATGGTGCCGGTGCCGTGCGCTTCGATGTAGTCGACGGTGCGCGGGTTGATCCCGGCGTCCTTGTAGGCCTTACGCAGCACGTCGGCCTGCGCGTCCGGGTTGGGCGCCAGCATGCCGTTGGATCGGCCGTCGTGATTGACCGCGCTACCCGCGATCACGGCGATGATCTGATCGCCGTCGCGCCGCGCATCGGCGACCCGCTTGAGCACCAGCATGCCGCCACCCTCGGACCGGGCGTAACCGTCGGCGTCGGCGGAGAACGATTTGATCAGACCATCAGGCGCCAGCACGCCGCCGACCTCGTCGAAACCGATGGTGACCAGCGGCGTGATCATCGCGTTGACACCGCCGGCGAGCACCACGTCGACGTCGCCGGCGCGCAGCGCCTTGACGCCCTCGTGGACAGCCACCAGCGACGACGAGCACGCGGTGTCGATGGCCATGGACGGGCCGCGGAAATCGTAGAAGTACGACACCCGGTTGGCGATGATCGAGCTCGCGGTGCCGGTGATGGCGTAGGGATGCGCGGTGACGGGATCGGCCACGGCGAGGAACTGATAGTCGTTGTTGGAGGCGCCGATGAAGACGCCGACATCGGCGCCGCGCAGGGCGGAGGCCGGAATTCTGGCGTGCTCCAACGCTTCCCAGGTCAGCTCGAGCGCGAGCCGCTGCTGCGGATCGATATTGTCAGCTTCCATTTTCGACAGCGCGAAGAACTCGGCGTCGAAACCCTTGATATCGGTGAGGTATCCACCGCGGGTGCGCGCCCTGGCGACCCGCTCGGCGATCCGCGGCTCGTGCAGGAACTCTTCCCAACGCCCTTCGGGAAGATCGGTGATCCCGCTGCGCCCGGCCAGCAGTGCCTGCCAGGTCTCCTCCGGGGTGTTCAAATCACCGGGGAACCGGGTGCCGATGCCGACGATGGCGATGTCATCGTGCTCGACGGTGCGGGACCAGTCCTCGCCCCCACTGTCCGTTTCGTCGTCCACCGGTTCACCCTCGACGATGACCTGTGCCAGCGCCTCGATCGTCGGATGCCGGAACGCGACCGTCGCGCTCAGCGTCACACCGGTCAGGTCTTCGATATCGGACGCCATCGCCACCGCGTCGCGAGAGGACAGGCCGAGTTCGACCATCGGGGCGGACTCGTTGATGCCTTCGGCGGGTTGGCCGGTGGCGTTGGCCACCCAGTTGCGCAGCCACACCCGCAGCTCCGGAACCGACAGCTCACCGTGAACTACCGGGGTGGCGGTGTCCTCCGGCGCCTGGTTGTTGTTCGCGGTTTCGTCGTGTTGAGCTAGTTCGTTGTTTTCAGACATCGAAGGCCTCACCTTGTGTCGAGCCTGACCTTCGGCTCGTCAGATATGTATCTCGTTGTGTCAGTCCGTGGCGTCGGGGAACGCGTTGGCGATCTTGCCGGAGCGCAGGCTGCCGTCCAGATACGCGGCCCGGCAGGCCCGGCGGCCGATCTTGCCGCTGGATGTCCGGGGGATGGCACCCGCCGGGGTCAGCAGTACATCGCGCACTGTGACGCCGTGACGTACCGCGATCGCCGCGCGGACGTCATCGGTGATCGGCCCCTGATCGAGCTTGTGTGAACCCGGTGCCCGCTCGCCAACGATCACCAGCTGTTCGGAGGTGTCATCAGGATCCCGCGTCAGACCCGAATGGGCGTTGGAGAACACCGCATCCGGCAACTGGTTGGCGGGCACCGAGAAGGCGGCGACGAAACCGGTCCTGATGGCCTTTGTCGACTCCTGCGCGGACCACTCCAGATCCTGCGGATAGTGGTTGCGACCGTCGATGATCACCAGGTCCTTGACGCGCCCGGTGATGTAGAGCTCGTCCTCGTAGAAGGCGCCGTAGTCACCGGTCCTGACCCAGGTCGCGTCATCGGAGGCGCCTTCGGCATGCGACGGTTCGGTCCGGGATTTCAGGGTGTTCTTGAACGTCGCGAACGTCTCGTCCGGCTTGCCCCAGTAGCCGTTGCCCATGTTCTGACCGCTGATCCACACTTCACCGATCTGCCCGTCGGGCAGCTCCGTGGCGGTGTCGTGATCGACGATCGCGGCCCATTCGGCGACGCCGACCTTGCCCGCACCGGCCTGCGCGACCGCGCTGGGCGAATCGGGAGCGACCTCGACGAAGTGGCCGCCGTTCAGCGCATCCCGGTCAACGTGGATGATCTTCGGCTCCACACCCATCGGGGTGGTCGAGACGAACAGGGTGGCCTCGGCGAGGCCGTATGACGGCTTGATCGCCTTGGGCTGGAAGCCATACGGCCCGAACGCCTCGTTGAACTTGCGCATCGACGCCGCCGAGACAGGCTCGCTGCCGTTGAGGACGGCCTTGACCTTGGACAGATCCAGTGGCTCGTCACCCTCTTTGGGCACGCCGCGCGCTGCCGCGTGCTCGAACGCGAAGTTCGGGGCCACCGAGACCACGCCGCCGGTGTCATCGGGTTTGGCCGACATCTCGCGCATCCAGCGCTCCGGGCGGCGCACGAACGCGGCCGGGGTCATGAACACCACGTAGTGGCCGATCATCGGCGGCAACATCACGGTGATCAGGCCCATATCGTGGAAGAACGGCAGCCAGGTGACACCCCGGTCGCCCTCCTCACCTTCCAGCGCCTCGATCACCTGGACGATATTGGTGGCCATGTTCAGGTGAGTGATCTCGACACCTGTCGGGATGCGAGTAGACCCAGACGTGTACTGCAGATAGGCAACAGTGTCGACAGTCGCCTCCGGCTCCACCCACGTTGCGCCGACCTCATCGGGGATGGCATCGACGGCGATGACGCGGGGCCGATCCTTGGCCGGCCGGCTGCGGAAGAACTTGCGCACACCTTCGGCGGCGTCGGTGGTGGTCAAGATGGCTGACGGTTGGCAGTCGTCGAGGACGGCGTGCAGCCGACCGACGTGGCCCGGTTCGCTGGGATCGAACAGCGGGACGGCGATCCGGCCCGCGTACAGGGTGCCGAACATGGCCTTGAGATATTCGAGGTTTTGCGGGCAGAGGATGGCGACTCGGTCGCCGGGTTGGGTGACCTGCTGCAGGCGGGCGCCGATGGCGCGGTTGCGCACACTGAATTCGGCCCAGCGTAGATCGCGGGGGATGCCATCGCGCTCGACGGAGAAGTCCAAGAACCGGTAGGCCAGCTTGTCGCCGCGGACCTTGGCCCACCGCTCGACGTGCCGGACAACGCTGGCACTTTCAGGGAAGGTGATCCGTCCGTTCTTAATGAATGGGTTGTGGAACGGCATGCCATCTCCTGTCGAAACACCTGTGTCGGGTCAGCGGCGGCGTGCCCTCGACTTCAGCCGCTGGTCACTAACCCCAAACCTCACAGATGCTACAGAGGTTCGGACGTTACCCGGCGGATCACCTGCCCGTATCGGCCAACGTAATTGGTTATGTATTCAGCTCTTATATTGCTCTTAATGTTACGGGGCCGCGCTGGGTCGGCCAAATCGGCGACCTGCAACCCACCGGACGAACTCGGTGAAAAAGTTAGCCGTGCTTGGGATGCGGGGCACTGTCGATCAGGCCGCGCGCCCAGCCCTGTGCCCATACCGTCGCCGGCTGACCGTCCAGATTCCAGAACTCCGGCGTGTTGTACAGCGCATGGACGGGTTGGCCTGCACCACCGGCGAGCACTTCGAGGGTGGCAGGCAGGTTGGTGATGCTGAATGCCTGCTCCGGCGAGGCGCAGATGAGGTCACCGGTACCGCAGATCTCGTTGGTCCGGTCGTTGAGCACACCGAAGCCGCCCGGTCGCGGTCCGGTCATCGTCAGCCCCAGCGTCGAGAGCGTCGGTATCTCGTGCAACGTGATTTCCGCACCTTGGCCCGGCGGGTTCGGGCCGACATCCACGCCGACGCCGGTTTGCCTGCGGCCGTCGGCGATCAACGTCGTACCCAACAGCAGATCCTGGTCGACCGGGCCGCGACCGTTGCCGACATCGCTGGTGATATCTCCGGCGATGATCGCGCCCTGCGAGAACCCGAGCAGCACATAGCTGGTCAGCGGGCAGTTGTTGTTCATATCGGTGATGGCCTTGACTGCGGCTCGTGAGCCCTCGGCGCGGCTGTCGTTGTAGGACATCTGCTTATCCGCGGAGAACGGATTATGGAACTGCGCCGTGTACGGCACCGTGTACACCTGCACACGGTCGGTGCCGTAATCCGCGGAAATCGGACGGCTGACATTGCCCAGCAGCGACAGCGGGAACTGCGTCGGGTTCAGCGGATCATCGGTGGGCGAGGACTCCCAGGTGCCGGGAATCACGACCATCATCACGTCGGGACAGCTGGCGTCCTGGAATTCGGGACGCGGCTTGGTTCCCGGGGTGGTCGGCACCGAGGTTGGGGGCACTGCCGTCGGCGGGAGGGCCGTCGTCGATGAGTCAGGACGTCGGACGATGACCACCACGACCGCCACGATCAGGGCGACGACGACGGCTACCGCCGCGGCGGCAACCAGGCCGAGGACGCGGTGACGCCTACGTTTAGCTGAAGGGGGTTTAGCTGCTGACTTGGGTTTGGCGGTGCGGGGTTTCCTACTCATTGGGGCTGTGTTCTCCAGAGCAAAGTTGTTCGGTGGCGATGCGGATGTACTGTGCGGTCGCATCGTGCACCTGCGGGGCCATGGCAGTCATGGTCGCGGTGGGATTCATATCGTGGACATCACCCCGAACGAGCGGGAAGACGAAATCCCACACCCCCTGCTCGTTCTGGCCTGCGGCCTGGGCCTGGCATACGTATGACCCAATGGACAACGCCATCAGATCGTTGGATCGGTGTACGCCTGCCCCGGCAAGGGCGTCGAGGTAGGTGCGTTGTTCGGCGGTCACGTTGAAGTTGATCGCGCCCGGGTCGCCCGAGGCATCAGCGGGATCCGACTGATCCGGGGCCGCGTGGAGGTTTCCGCTGTGCGGCGGTGCAGCGGTGGTCGACACATCCTCACCGGACGAGCACCCGCTCAGCACGACGGCAGCCGAGGCTGCGGTCAACCCTGCCAGGAGCAGGGATGATCCGACCGAGTGCAGCACGCCTCCACGGTACCGGCTCGCACCCGGCTGACCCGTTAGGCGATGGCGGCGACGAGGTCCCCGGACATGGCGCCCAGCTGCGGCCCCCAGGAACCCCAGTCATGCTGCCCGCCGGTCGGGAAATCGAAGTGCCCGTTGGACCCGCCATTGCTGCGATAGGCCGTGTAGAACGACCGGTTCGACCCCTGGGCCTGATCGCAGTATCCGATCATCGCCGGCGGATCACTGCACGTCAGAGTCTGCGGGCTGTAAATCCAGATGCGGGTGTTGTTATCGGCCAACAACTGGGTGTGCACATACGGGTCATGCCACTTCCACCGACCGAACTGGGGCGGGCCCCACATCAGGTTGGTATCCGCACCGCCGTACTGCATCATCCCGTCGTGCAGAGCACCGTTGATGAAGGTGTTCGACGGATACAGAAAACCTGACATCGACCCGGCGTAGCGGAACCGGTTCGGGTAGAACTCGGCCAGTGTGACCGCGGCAGTGCCGCCCTGCGCGGCGCCGACGATCGCATGCCCACCCGGGGCCAGGCCCTTGTTGGCGGCCAGCCAGTCCGGCAGCTCCGAGGTCAGGAACGTCTCCCACTGCTTGGAACCGTCCTGCTCCCAGTTCGTATAGAGGCTGAATGCGCCGCTGGCCGGGGCGACCACCGAGACGCCCTTGCCGCCGAGGGTGTTCATCGCGTTACCGGCGGTGACCCAGTTGCTGACATCGGGGCCAGCATTGAACGCGTCGAGCAGGAAGACCGCATGCGGCCCGCCGCCCTGGAACGCCACCGGGATATCGCGGCCCATCGATGCCGACGGCACCTGCAGATACTCCACACCGTCAGCGCGCGCGGGCGCCACCGACGTGGCACTCCACATGGCGCCGACCATGAGCACCGCGCACATCATCCGCGACATGGTCGACAACAGCCTTTTACTCACCTGGCAGATCCCCTCGCTGGTTAGTCTGGTCGGCCCCGTCCGCAGGTAGTGAATCACATCACGATGCGGGGGCGCCGACTGATGCCAGGAGTCGTCTGACAACAAACAACGGCGGCGCCTCCTTGGCAGGAGGCGCCGCCGTCGTGATTGTCGAGCAGTCCTAGCCGCCGGCCTGCGCGGAGTCAGTGGCAGGAGTCGCCGCTGCCGCCGGGTCGAACGGCACCGCACCCAGCACACGCTGGATATCGGGCTTCATCTGCTGGAGCTGTGAGCCCCAGTACGGCCAGTCGTGCACACCGTTGGCCGGGAAGTTGAAGACACCGTTGGTGCCGCCGTTGGCGATGTAGGTGTCCTTGAAGGTCTTGTTCGTCCGCAAGGTCAAGCCTTCGAGGAACTTCGCGTTGAACAGGTTGCCTGCGCTGGCTCCCGCGCTCAGATCGGACGGGGTGCCGTCACCGCAGTAGATCCAGATGCGGGTGTTGTTGGCGATCAACGTATTGATGTTCACCAGCGGGTCATTGCGCTTCCACGCATTGCCCTCGGAACCCGTCGAGCCCCACATGTCGTCGGCCTTGTAACCGCCGGCATCGCCCATCGAGATGTTGACCAGGAACGGCCACCAGCCCTCGGACAAGTTCAGGAAGCCCGACAGCGACGCGGCGTACTGGAACTGCCCTGGATGCCAGATGGCCATCGTCAGCGCGGCCGAGCCGGCCATCGACAGGCCGACCGCCGCGGTGCGGCTGGAATCGACACCCTTCTGCGAGGACAGGAAGGCGGGGAGCTCAGAGGTCAGGAACGTTTCCCACTTATACGTGGTGCAACCGGCCTTGCCGCATGCCGGCTTGTACCAGTCGCTGTAGAAGCTGGACTGACCGCCGACGGGCATGACCATCGAGATGCCCGAGCCGTAGTACCACTCGAACGCCGAGGTGTTGATATCCCAGCCATTGAAGTCGTCCTGCGCGCGCAGACCGTCGAGCATGTAGACGGCGGGCGAGTTCGGGCCACCGCTTTGGAACTGGACCTTGATGTCATGACCCATGCCTGCCGACGGCACCATCAGGTACTCCACCGGGAGGCCGGGGCGGGAGAACGCTCCCGCAGTCGCGGTGTTACCGGCGACACCGATCAGGCCGGGCAGGACTGCCGCCACAGCGGCCGCAACCACCAGGCGGCGCCCCCAAACGCCGCGCAATTTCTCGACCAACTTCATAGAGCTACCATTCCCATCATTTGTATGCCGCACGGCAGAGACACAGCTGCGTGCCCTCGTAGTCAACCACAACTTTTGTGATCGTTCCTTTTTCACATCGTCTCCAAAACGTCACCCACCGGCCCTTAACTACCTGTTCACCGTGGCGATCAGGTCGGGTTTAAGAGCCTGTAACTGCTCGCCCCAGTACGCCCAGGAATGGTTACCCGCAGCCGGGAAGTTGAACGTCGCGTTCTTGCCGCCGGCCTGCAGATACTTCTCCTGGAACAGCTTGTTGCTCCCGATTGCGAGCGCTTCGAGGCCGTCCGCGCCGACGGCCTGGTTCGGGTCTGTGTTGGTGTCACTCGGTGTGCTTCCGCCTGGCGCGCAGTAGATCCACAACCGGGTGCCGTTGTTGACGATGGTCTGCACCTGCTGCACGGGGTCGTTGCGCTTCCACGCCTGATCCCACGGCGGTCCCCACATGTTGTCGACGTTGTATCCGCCCGCGTCGATCATGGCGACGCGGATCGCCTGTTGCATCAGTGGCGTCGACGGATTCAGGAAGCCCGACAGCGAGCCGGCGTAGACGAACTGGGCCGAGTGAAACGCCGACAGGATCAATGCGGCCCCGCCCGACATGGACAGCCCGACGACGCCGTTTCCGGTGGGCGACACCTGTTTGTTGGCCGCCAGGAACTGCGGCAGCTCGCTGGTGAGGAATGTCTCCCATTTATAGGTATAGGGCTGCTTGTTGAAGTTGGACGGTGAATACCAGTCGCTGTAGAAGCTGGACTGGCCACCGACCGGCATCACCGTGGAGATGCCGGAGTTGTAGAACCACTCGAACGCCGCGGTGTTGATATCCCAGCCGTTGTAATCGTCCTGTGCGCGCAGCCCGTCGAGGAGATAGACGGCCTTGCTCGGGGCGGCCGTCGGCGCTGGGTTCGATCCGGGACCGGGGCCCTGGAACTGCACCTGGATATTGCGGCCCATCGACGGCGAGTAGACGCTCAGGTACTCCACCGGCAGGCCGTCACGGGAGAACGCTGCGGCGGTCGGCGCCCCGCCGAGCGCGACCACGGCCGGCAGCGTCAGCACCGCGGCGACCAGTGCGGTCGGCCTGCGCAGCAGCCGCCGCCAAGCGGCCAGCGCAACGGTCATGCTCGTCACTTGCTACCCAACCATCCGTTCGTCGGTGTCGCGGCTTCTTTTTTCGGAAGAAGGCTTCCGTGGCACAAGTCGCGGTTCGGTGCGTGAAGACACACACCTGTGTGGGTATCGCTGCGGTATGCCCGCGGCGTTACCGACGGGCAGTCCCGCCAGCTAACACTGCGTCAGGGCTAGGGCCCCGTTGCCGGTAAGCCAGTGTAAGGGGTCTCAGAGTCTGTCTGCGACGGTGCCGGTTCCTGCAGCCCGCACCGGATCAGCTCGTATTCGGGCACCCGATCGATCCGGTATTTCGTGAATTCGTAGGCATGCAACACGTTGGACAGGAATCTGCGCGGACCCAGTTCGCCCCGGATCGACGTCAGCACGGCCTCGGTGGCGGGGCACGTCAACGCGACCTCAGCCTCTTTGATCCAGCCCTCGTCGAGGTAAGGCGGCACGTAGGGATGTTCCTTGAGGAACGGCCCCTCAGCCACCGCCCAGTCGGGGAAGAGGTTCTTGTCATGGCCGATCCGAGCGTCGTCCAGCCGGGCGGTGTGCGCCGCGAGCGGGTTAGCCAGCCCGATCTGGTCGATCACCCTGACGTCGAGTCCCACGTTCATGCCCAGCATGCCGAGGTTGGTGAAAAAGACTGTGTGCGGGCCATTTACCCGTTTCAGCGCTGACGGCGGCGAGCCCGGCGGCGGCCCCGGTGGCGGAATGGCCGGGACGACATCCCACTGGTCATAGTTGCCAGAGGGCAAAAGAAGGGCACCGTCAGGAGTGTTGTTGAGCGCCACCAGCACGGCCCGCATCCGCGGATAGTCCAGATAGTCCGCCGCGGTCAACGGGTGGGCGTGGCCGGTGGCCTGAGCGTAGAACCGGCGCTCGTCGACGATGCCCGAGTAGGTGACCTTGGTGGCGTCGCTGCCCAGCCCCGGCGAGTTCGCCGCCCATACCGACCAGCCGACGACCGTCCCCCACAGCACCGTCGTCGCGCCGGCCAGGACGTAACCCGCCTCGCGCGAGAATCGCGCTCCGTCGGGCACCACGACCGGGATGACAGCCACCGGCGCCAGCATGCAAAAGATCGGCGCCAGCAAAACCCGGCCGTGCATGAAGTCGCCACCCTGGCGGATCCAGTAAATGCCTTGGAGCAGCCCACTGACGACGAAGAAAATTACGATCGCGGGGGGGCTCTGGACGGCCCGGGCAAGCCTGCCGTACTCCCCCGGCGCCTCGTGACGGATCCACCATGGCCGAGCCCTGGTGGCGATCAGGACCAGGCCGAGGGCCACCAGCAGGACGGCCGGGACCCACAGCAGATACGGCGCATTGAAGTTGGTCAGATAGACAAAGCCCTGGGGCCACTTCGCCCCCGACGCATCCTTGGCGACGGCGGTACCCGGCACGATCAGGCTGTAATAGCCCATCCGGAAGATCTGGTATGCCACCGGCAGCAGGCCGCCGGCCACCACGATGACCAGCCGGCGTCGCCACCCGCGGGCCGCGATCAGCATCATTATCAGGGCGAGCCCGCCGATCAACGCGAGCTCGGGGCGGACCAGCACGCTCAGGCCGGCCACGAACGCCAGTGCGGCGCTGAACCAGGAGCCCACGGTGTTGGTCGCGCTACGCAGGCCTTGTGACCAGCAGACCATCATCCACCACAACAGACCGAGGTAGGTCAGGACCAACCCGTTCTCCAGGCCTGAGGTGGCGAAATCCCGTGCGGGTGGGATCGCGATGTACACCAGGGCACCCGCCGGTAACAGCAGCGCGCGCCTGCCACCCAGACTCGGCGCGTAAAGCCTTGCGGCGCCGAGCATTAGCAGCGCCACCCCGACCACGCTCAGGGTCAGCGCCAGCGTCAGGACCACGTACTCGAGTCGGGCCGGGCCGCCGACCCAGCCGCCCAGATAGGTCAGGTAGGTCCACAGCGTGGAGGTGTTGGCCTCGACCCGCTCACCCTTGTTGAATACCGGCCCGTTGCCCGCGAGCAGATTGCGTACGGTGCGCAGCACGATGAGGCCGTCATCGGCGATCCATCGTCGTTGCCATGCCCCCCAGCCGAACAGCGCGCCGACGACGATGACGCCGACCCACAAGCTCAGGCGGGCCGACAGGGAGAACGGAAAGGCAGGACCCAAAACCGCCGATGCCGCAGGCCGCCGGATGGCGACGTCAGCCGAAGTAGACCGCGGCACAGACGGTTCCCAGCAGGACCACTCCCAGCAGCTGCAACACCCGGTCTCGCAGGACGATTTCCTCGGGTTCACCGGCCAGGCCGCCGTCGATATCGACGGCGTAGCGCAGGATCGCGATGGTGAACGGGACGATCGTCACCGCCCACCAGGAGCCGCCTGCACCGTCGCGCTCGAAGGCGAACAGGCTGTAGCAGATCACCACGGCGGTCGCCGACAGCGTCCAGACGAAGCGCAGGTAACTGCTGGTGTAACTCTCCAGCGATTTACGGATCTTGGCGCCGGTGCGTTCGGCCAGCTGCAGTTCGGCGTAGCGCTTGCCTGCCGCCATGAACAGCGCTCCGAAGGCCATCACCAACAGGAACCATTGGGACAGTGGGATATTCGCGGCGACACCACCGGCGATGGCCCGGATCAGGAAGCCGGAGGACACGATGCAGATATCGAGGACGGCCTGGTGTTTGAGGCCGAAGCAGTAGGCCAGCTGGATGGCGATGTAGATGCCGATCACCACAACCAAATTCGGGGTGAGTAACCACGAGATCGCCAGCGATGCCACCCCGAGCACCACGGCCAGCACGTAGGCCAGCGATTGCGGTACGACGCCCGCGGCGATCGGCCGGAACCGCTTGGTCGGGTGCGCACGGTCGGCTTCGACATCACGGGCGTCGTTGACGAGATAGACGCTGGACGCGGCCAGGCAGAACACCACGAAGGCGATCCCGACCTTGCTGAACACATCGGCGTAGTCGTACTTGACGTCACCGCCGAGGGCGGCCAACGGTGCGAGCAGCACCAGCAGGTTCTTCACCCACTGGCGCGGGCGCAATGCCTTGACGATGCCGCTGGCCAGGTTCTTCGGTGGCCCGAGAACCGGCGCCGCTTCCTCACTCAATGCAGGCTCCTTCGCCACGGACGACCGTCATCAGTGTCCCCTGCCTTTGGCCCCATTGCCGGTAGCGAGAGACGCGATTCCCTTGGCAACCAGGGCGCCGACGACGACACCGGCCGCCACATCGCTGGGATAGTGCACACCGAGCACCATGCGCGATAGTGCCATCGGCGGGACGAGGACGACCGGCAACGGCAGTCCGGTGGCACGGCCCATCAGGATGGCCGCGGCGGTGGTGGACGTGGCATGTGCCGACGGGAAGCTGAGCTTGCTTGGCACACCGACGTTTACCGCGACCGCCGGATCATGGGGTCGTGGACGGCGGACGATGCGCTTGATCACCACCGCGGCCGCGTGCGCGGTAAATGTCCCGACGCCGGCGGCGACCCATTGGCTGCGCCGTGCCGGTTGACACAGCGCACCCAGCGCGGACACCGCCAGCCAGCCGATGCTGTGCTCACCGAAATGCGACATGGCGCGGGCCACGGTCAACACACCGGGCTTATCGGCAAGAGCCGATTGCACTGCCACCAGCACGGCCACTTCACCGCCAGGTGAAGCTGGCTCAGGCATCACTGCGGTCCGCCGATTCCAGCAGCACCGTTTCCCACTTCTGCGTGCTGGTCAGAACCGGCAGCGCGCCGCGGTAGACCCTGCGCATCTTGTTGAATTTGCGAGCCAACCGAACATGCTGAATTAGCGATGCGCGCAGCAGGTCGAACATCTTGGCCCGGTCGCGCTGGCGGTAGACCACACCGCGACCGTCCGCCGTCGTCACGGTGACGCCGTCGACCTTGCACAGCAGGAACCAGCGCGCGTCCTGAGTCGCCACGTTGAGCTGTGGCCGCACATGGTGTGCGGGATCTTCCTTGCGGAGCTGGTGCAGCACGCCACGAAGGAGCCCGAATCCGATGACGGGCAACGCAACTGGTGGCTTGTTGACCTTGCTGCGGCCAGACGGCTTCGGCAGCGCGGTGGCCCCTGGCAGCACCACCGCGTCGGGGTATTCCTTACGCATCTTGTGCACATCGGGCAGCGCCGACTCCAGGATGGAGAAGATGTGCTCCGGGCCGGCCAGGAAGTCCGCGATGGCGCGGTTCTGAATGGCGACCGTCGAATACTCAAGGCACAGAAGGTGTTTGACGGTGGCCTTGACTGAGCTGGCGAGCAGACCGTTGGCCTTACCGTCCCAGTGCAGGGCCGCGACCACCAGTCGGTTACGCAGATGGAAGTACGCCTGCCAGTCGATCGCGTCGTCTTTATCGCTCCACGCCATATGCCAGATCGCGGTGCCGGGCATGGTGACGGTGCTGTAGCCGTGTTCGGCGGCGCGCAGACCGTAGTCGGCGTCATCCCACTTGATGAACAGCGGGAGCGGCTGACCGAGTTCCTCGGCCACCGCGCGCGGGATCATGCACATCCACCAGCCGTTGTAATCGACATCGATACGGCGGTGCAGCTGTGTGCTTTTCAGGTCATCGTCGGCCAACGGGTACTTGGCGAAGTCATGGTCGTACTCGGTGTGCGGGGCGTTGGTCCACATGAAGTTGGCGCGGTCGACGACCTCACCCATCACGTGCAGATGCGACGGCTCCTGCAGGTTGAGCATCTGGCCACCGATCAGGGTGGGTGATTTGGCAAACCTGTTGAGCGCCAACGCCCGCAGGATCGAATCCGGCTCGATGCGGATATCGTCGTCCATGAACAGGATCTGTTCGCAGTCGGTGTTCTTCAGCGCCTCGTACATCACCCGGCTGTAGCCACCGGAGCCGCCGAGATTGGGCTGGTTGTGGATGGACAGCCGAGCGCCGAGCGGGGCGGCGGCATCGGTGAAGCCCGGGTGATCCTTGGCCTTCTTGTTGCCCTGATCGGTCACGATGACCGCACCGATCACCTCGTCCACCAACGGATCTGAGGTCAGCGCCTTGAGCGCGGCGACACAGTCCGACGGCCGGTTGAAGGTCGGGATACCGACGGCGATATTGGCCTGGCCGGGGGCGGGGACCGATGAATACCAGCCCGCGGTGTGCACGGTGACGGCCGAGTCGGTGGTGATGTCGAACCAGATCCAGCCGCCGTCCTCGAACGGGGACAGCTCGATCTCGAACTCGGCGCTCGCGTGCTCGCCGCTGACTTCCGCACCACCGATGGTGATCCTGGCGCCAGTGGCCTTGGAGCGGTAGACATCGACGCGGGCCGTGCCGGTGAGTTCAACGTGGAGCACCACGGTGTCGAGGATGGACCAGCGCCGCCAGTAGCTGGCCGGGAACGCATTGAAGTACGTCGCGAACGACACCTCGGATTCGGCGCCGATCTCCAGACTGGTGCGGTTCGGCGCGTGCGCCCGCCGGGCGTTGGTATCGGACTCTTCGATATAGAGCTTGCGAACGTCGAGCGGTTCGCCCGGTCGGGGCAGGATCACCCGCGACAGCAGACTGACTGCGCGGGACTCGCCGGCCTCGAGAGCGCCGGACGGGATGTCACTCATGCTTGGGTGCTTTCTTGGTCTTGACTCAGTGGGGCACCGTCGGTCAGGTGCGGCGCGAGGGTGTTGTCATACATGGTCAATGCGCTGGCGATCGCCATGTGCATATCCAGGTACTGGTAGGTGCCGAGGCGTCCGCCGAACAGCACCTTTGCCGTCTCGGTCTCAGCCTTGGCGCGGTCCCGGTAGGCGGCCAGCACCTCGCGGTCGGCTTCGGTGTTGATCGGATAGTAGGGCTCGTCCTCATCGTCGGCGAACCGCGAGAACTCCCGCATGATCACCGTCTTATCGCTCGGATAGGCCCGCTCCGGATGGAAGTGCCGGAACTCGTGGATACGCGTGTACGCCACGTCGAGGTCGTTGTAGTTCATCACCGGGGTGCCTTGAAAATCACCCGTGTCCAGTACCTCGAGCTCGAAGTCCAGGGTGCGCCAGCCAAGCTGCCCCTCGGCGTAGTCGAAGTAACGGTCCAGCGGGCCCGTGTAGACCACCGGCGCCGACGGGCTCTCGGCGCGCAATTCGTCGCGGACGTCGAACCAGTCGGTGTTCAGGCGGACCTCGATGCGCTCATCGGCGGCCATCTTCTCCAGCCACGCGGTGTAACCGTCGACGGGCAGGCCCTCGTAGGTGTCATTGAAGTACCGGTTGTCGAAGGTGTAGCGCACCGGCAGCCTGGCGATATTCGCCGCGGGCAGTTCTGTGGGGTCGGTCTGCCACTGTTTGGCCGTGTAACCCTTGACGAACGCCTCATACAGCGGCCGGCCGATCAGTGAGATCGCCTTTTCCTCGAGGTTCCGCGCGTCGGCGGTGTTGATCTCGGCGGCCTGCTCGGCGATCAGTTGCCGTGCCTCATCGGGGGTGAAGTATTTGCCGAAGAACTGAGAGACCAGGCCCAGGCCCATGGGGAACTGATAGGACTGGCCCTGATACATCGCGAAGACGCGGTGCTGGTAACCGGTGAACTCGGTGAACTGCCGCACGTAGTCCCACACCCGCTTATTAGAGGTATGGAACAGGTGGGCGCCGTATTTGTGGATCTCGATGCCGGTCTGCGGTTCCGGCTCGGAGTAGGCGTTACCTCCGATATGCGACCGCCGATCGAGCACCAATACCCGCTTGCCGAGCTGCGTAGCCGCGCGCTCAGCGATCGTCAGGCCGAAGAATCCGGATCCGACGACGAGGAGGTCAAAACGTCCGGTAGGCGGGAGCGCAGCGACCCGGGCTGTAGGTGAAGTCATCGGCAGTTAGGGTATCCGACCGCGACGCCCGGTCCCGCCTCGCAGCCCACGCTGTGCGCTTTCCAGTGGTCTGTAGTCGATGAAGGTCGCGATTCACTCACGATTCGGTCTCGTACCACTAGTCCCACTAGTCCCAGCCGTACCATCGAACACGTATCTATCCACACCACACGTAGTCCAGATATTGAGGAGACTTCCGTGCCAAACCGACGGAGACGCAAGCTCTCGACAGCCATGAGCGCAGTCGCCGCCCTGGCAGTCGCGAGTCCATTTGCCGTGGTCGCTGTTACTGAACTGTCCGCAACCGCCAACCCCGGCCCACAGAGCCGCGAGTTCACTCAGGCTGCGGTCGTCACCGACCTGCCCAACGAGCTGCTCTCTGCCCTCTCGCAGGGTCTGTCCCAGTTCGGCGTCACCTTGCCGCCGCTGCCGACCGGCCTGAGCCCGGCGGGCACCCAGCCGATCAGCGCGGGCCCCGCGCTGGCCACGTCGGGCCTTACCGGCACCGGCCTGACCGCGCCCAGCCTGACCAACCCGGCGCTGACGACACCGGGGCTGACCACGCCCGGTCTGACCACCCCAGGGTTGACCACGCCCGGTCTCACCACCCCAGGTCTGACCACACCAGGTCTGACCACACCCGGTCTCACCACACCCGGTCTCACCACACCAGGTCTGACCACGCCCGGCCTGACCACCCCGGGGCTGACGACACCCGGTCTCACCACCCCGGGTTTGACCACGCCCGGCCTGACCACTCCGGGTCTCACTACCCCGGGTCTCACCACGCCCGATCTCACCGTGCCCGGCGCATTGGGAACGACGGGTCTCGGGACCGAGCAGCCGATCAGTTCGCCCATCGGGTTGGACCCGATGGCGGGCACGTACCCGATCCTTGGCGATCCGTCGCTGGGCTCATACGGGGCCGCACCTGCCTCGGGCGGCATCATCAGCGATCTGAGCAGTGCGGCGCAGCAGTTGGGCGCCGGCCAGGCGATCGATCTACTCAAGGGTGTCCTGATGCCCTCGATCACGGGCGCAATCCAGTCGGCCGCAGCCGCCGCACCAGCGGCACCCGCGGTCGGTTAAGACCTGCACCAAAACGGCACCGCAGAGCGGGCTCGCTTCCGTCCCCCGGGTATCGAGCCCAAGAGTCCCTGCGGTGCCGTTGCAGGTTTCACTTTCTTCACTTCCGTAGCGTGTCGACACATAGGCATCAACTGACACATACGTAACATCAGGCCGTGCCGTCCGGTCCCCTAGCGCTATTTCGCCGCGGAATGCGCCCCAAGCGCCGCATCGTCAGACGTTCGCGCCCAGCCCCGGCCCTTCTGCTCACCGCCATCACCGCGACAGCGGTCCTGCTGCCGTGGGCCTTCGAAGACACCTCGGCCGACGCCCACCATCCGCGCGCCCAGGACACCCGACTGGCCGAACAACCGCTGACCGGGCTCGGCGGCGGCGTCACGATCCGCGAAGTCTCGCAGCAGACGCCGTTTTCGATGGTCGCCCTGACCGGTGGTGACCTGACCGGCACCTCGGCCCGGATCCGCGCCAAGCGCAGCGACGGTAACTGGGGTCCTTGGTACGACGCCGAGACTGTGGAATCAAACGGCGACGATGACGGACCCGCACACGGCCCCAAGGGCACCGAACCCCTGTTCGTCGGAACGACGACGGCGGTCCAGATTGCCGTGACCCGGCCGCCAGGTGCACCCGTCACGGTGGCGCCCCCGACCGACGCGAAACCGGACACGTTGGGTTACGTTCCCGCGAGCACCGAACGGACGCTCGCGCAGAATCTCTCGGCCGTACTCATCACGCCCCCGCAAGCGCCTGTCGACGCTCAGTGGCAACCCCCGATTGGGGTGCTGGCACCCGGGCAGCCCCCCAACATCATCTCCCGCAGTCAGTGGGGTGCCGACGAATCGATGAAATGTGGCACCCCGGTCTACGACGAGGGTGTGCGGGCGGCGGTCGTGCACCACACCGCAGGCAGTAATGACTACGCCCCAGAGGATTCCGCGGCGATCGTGCGTGCGATCTACGCCTATCACACCCGAACCCTGGGCTGGTGCGACATCGCCTACAACGCCCTGGTCGACAAGTACGGGCAGGTTTTCGAGGGTCGCGCAGGCGGAATCGACCGCCCGGTCGAGGGCTCGCACACCGGTGGATTCAATTGGGACACTTGGGGCGTGGCCATGCTCGGCAACTTCGACGATGTCCGACCCACCGATATCCAACTGCGTACTGTCGGCAGGCTGCTCGGCTGGCGCCTCGGCCTGGACCATGTCGACCCCCGCGGCACCGTCGTACTGACATCGGCGGGCACGTCGTATACCCACTTTCCCCGCGGCGCCACCCCAACGCTGCCGACCATCTTCACCCACCGCGATGTCGGCAACACCGACTGCCCCGGTAACGCCGCCTATGCCGCCATGCCCGAAATCCGAGATATTGCAGCACGATTCAACGATCAGCCGGGTCCGATGACCCTGGAAGACCGGCTCAGGGGTGGCGCGATCTACGCCAAGTGGCAGGCCCTCGGCGCCGATAAGAGTGCGCTCGGAGCACCGCGGGCGCCCGAGGCCGCCACCGACGGCGATACGCGCTACGTGACGTTCGACCGGGGTGCCATCTACTGGTCACCCGGCAGCGGCGCCGAACCGGTGACCGGCGCGATCTATGACGCCTGGGCGTCGCTGGGTTACGAACGCGGGCTACTGGGCATGCCGACGAGCGCCGAAATCCAGGAACCGCAGTGGATCGTGCAGAACTTCCAGCACGGCACACTGAATTTCGATCGCGAGACCGGCATGGTGACCAGGGTGGTCGACGGCGTCGCCCAGGAACTGCCACCCCCGCCGGCCGACGGGCCGCCCATTCAGCTGGAGCGCTTCACCCCGATCGACAAGTCCGCCTGAAAGCCTTCACAGCCACCAGCGTTCGAGCACCCGAGCCAGGCCGTCATCGGTGTTGGGCGCGGTCACTTCATCGGCCGCCGCGACCGCATCGGGGTGAGCATTGCCCATCGCCACCCCCAGACCGGCCCAGCGCAGCATCGGCACATCGTTGGGCATATCCCCGAACGCGATCACATCGGCGGCGGTGATACCCAGCGGATCCGCCACTTCCGCGATACCGGTGGCCTTGCTGATGCCCACCGGCATGATCTCGATCAGGCCGTTATTGGTGCTGTAGGTGATATCGCCCAGCGACCCGACGTGCTTGGCCAATTCGGTGGCCATCTCGGCGCTGGACGCGCCGGCCTTGCGGATCAACAGCTTCACCGCGGGCGCCGACAGCAGATCCTCAATCGATACTTCGGTGTTGTCGGGGTTGAGCCAGGCGTGTTCGTAACCCGGGGAGCTGACGAACTGCGGGGTGGCGGCATCATGGGCGCTACGGCCGACCCGCTCGACGGCCAGCCCGGCGCCGGGGATGGCGTGTAACGCCATATCGGCCAGCGCGGCCAGCACGTCGGCGGAAATCGTCCGCGCCGAAATGATCTGATCCGTCGACGGGTCATAGAGCACCGCGCCGTTGGCGCACACCGCCATTGGCGCCAGCCCCAGGGCATCCACCACCGGTTTGATCCACCGTGGCGGCCGGCCGGTGGCCAGGACGAACTGGGCACCCGCGGCCACTGCATTGCGGACCGCGTCACGGGTCCGCGCCGTCACCAGCTCGTCCTCGTTGAGCAGGGTGCCGTCGACATCGCTCGCGATGAGCGCAGGCAATGTCACTGATTCTCCGTTCGTCGGCGTGCCCGCTCGGCCAGTTCGGCCTCGTCGAGAACTTTCGCTTCTGCTGGGGTCGGGGCGCTCCCGCCCAACCGGTGCGGCACCCAGTACGACCCGTCGGGGTGGGGGTACTTCGACTGGGCCCGATCGAGCACATCGGTCATCGCGGTGCGCATGGTGGCGGCCAACTGGTCGGCGGGACCCACCGGCGCGATAGGGGTGTCGACGATGACGGTGACCGGAATTCTGTTGTGCCCCAGATTCTTCGGATGATCCTTCGTCCAGATCCGCTGCGCACCCCAGACGATCAACGGGATGATGGGCACCTGCGCGTCCAGCGCCATCCTGGCCGCACCCGACTTGAATTCCTTGAGCTCGAAGCTACGGCTGATGGTCGCCTCTGGGTAGACCGCCACGATCTCGCCGGCCCGCAACTCTTGCACCGCCATGGCGTACGCGTCGGCGCCGGCCCGCCGGTCGACGGGGATGGCCTTCGACCGTTTGATCAGAAAATTGACCGGCTTGATCTTCTGCATCTCAGACTTGATCATGAAGCGCATCCGCCGGTTGCGCGCTTTGACCGCGAGGGCGGCGGGCAGGAAATCGACGTAGCTGGTGTGGTTGATCGCCATCACCGCGCCGCCGACGGGCGGGATGTTCTCCAGCCCGTGGAAGCTGATCGCGGTGCCGGTGGCTTTGACGACCACCACGGCCGCGATCTCCAGCGCGCGAAAAACCGGTTCCATGCCATCTACCCCGAACCGGACCCATCCGCCTCTCGGGCCGCCCTTGCCTGCGCCTTGCGCCGAGCTTCCTCTGCGTCGAGCCGGCCGGCATCAGCCAGTGACGGCGCACCGCCACCGAGTCGATGCGGTACCCAGAACTCACCGGCGGGGTGCGGGCCGTAGGCGTCTTGCACGCGTTCCAGCAGGTGCTGCATCCTCGAATGCAACAGGGTGGTCAGGTCGGCGGCGGGCAGGGTCGGCTCGATCGGTTCACCGACAGCGATCGAGATCGGGACCTTGGGCCGCCACATCTTCTTCGGGTGGTCCTTGGTCCAGATCCGCTGGGCGCCCCAGACGATGTGCGGAACGATGGGGACACCCGCGGCGATCGCCATCCGGGCCGCGCCGGACTTGAACTCCTTGATCTCGAAGCTGCGACTGATCGTGGCCTCGGGATAGACACCGACGAACTCGCCGGCTTTGAGTCGCTGGCAGGCCACGTCGAACGATTCCGCGCCGTGCTGGCGATCGACGGGGATATGGCGCAGGCTGCGCATGATTGGACCGGTGATCTTGTGGTCGAACACTTCCTGCTTGGCCATGAAGCGCACCTTCCGGCCAAGATGCTGCTGGTAGGTGGGCAGGCCGGCGAAGGTGAAATCGAAGTAACTGGTGTGGTTGATGGCGATGACGGCGCCGCCGGTTTTGGGCAGGTTTTCGACGCCCGTGACCGTAAAGGTCAACCCCTGGGCTCTCCAGGTCAGCCGGGCCAGCTGGATAACGGTGCCGTATACCGGTTCCACAATTGTCAAGCGTAGTGCTCCCCGGTCACGGTCCGGGTGCGAAGGTCACTTCGTGGTATTTCCCTCCGGTGATGTGCCGGTGCCCGAGGTCGTGCGGGGGATAGCGGCGGGCCGTCCGGTGCGGGCGGTGTGGCTCAACGAACTCGGCGGCACGACGTTCCGGATCGACGGTGGTACCGAGTACGTCAAGACCGCACCTGGCGATTTCGTCGGAGAGGCGCAGCGGCTGACCTGGGCGCGCCGCTATGTGGTGGTGCCCCAGGTGTTGGGCGTCGGAACGAACTGGCTGCACACCGCCGGCCTGGCGGGTTCGTCGGCAGTCGACCGGTACTGGCTGGCCCGGCCGCAACAAGCCGCCCGTGCGATCGGGGCGGGCCTGCGGATCCTGCATGACCGGTTGCCCGTCGCGTCCTGCCCCTGGGTGCGGACCGACTTTCCCGACGCGCCACCCGTCGACCGGTTGGTGGTCTGTCACGGCGACGCCTGCGCCCCCAACACCCTGATCGACCATCAGGGCCGCTACTGCGGGCACGTCGACCTCGGGTCGCTGGGGGTCGCCGACCGCTGGGCCGACCTGGCCATCGCGACGATGTCACTGGGCTGGAATTACTCCGCATGTTGTGAAGATGAGCTGCTAGAGGCCTATGGCATCGAGCGAGATGCCATCGCGATCGACTATTACCGGCGGTTGTGGCAGGCCCCCGATCAGGGCGACGGCTAAGCTGGACACCACAGCAACAGACGTCAGAAAGGCTATTTGTGCAGGTCACGAGCGTTGGGCATGCCGGATTCCGGATCGAGACCCGGGCCGGCAGCATCCTGTGCGACCCGTGGGTGAACCCGGCCTATTTCGCGTCGTGGTTTCCGTTCCCCGATAACAGCACCCTGGACTGGGACGCCCTCGGTGACTGCGACTACCTCTACGTCTCGCATCTGCACAAGGACCATTTCGACCCGGAGAACCTGCGCGCGCACGTCAACAAAGACGCGGTCGTGCTGCTCCCGGACTTCCCCGTACCGGACCTGCGCCGGGAGTTGGAGGCGCTCGGCTTTCACACGTTCTTCGAGACCACCGACTCGCAACGGCACACCGTCAGCGGCCCCAAGGGCAACCTCGACGTGATGATCATCGCGCTGCGCGCGCCCGCGGACGGCCCCATCGGTGACTCCGGGCTGGTGGTATCGGACGGGGAGACGGTCGCTTTCAACATGAACGACGCCCGCCCCGTCGACCTCGACGTGCTGGCTGCCGAATTCGGCCCGATCGACGTGCACATGCTGCAGTACTCAGGCGCCATCTGGTACCCGATGGTCTACGACATGCCTGCGCGCGCCAAGGCGGCGTTCGGCACGCAAAAGCGCCAGCGTCAGATGGACCGCAGCCGCCAATACATCGCGCAGGTCGGCGCGACCTGGGTGGTGCCCTCGGCCGGACCGCCGTGCTTTTTGGATCCCGCGCTGCGCGACCTCAACGACGACCACGGCGATCCGGCCAATATCTTCCCCGACCAGATCGTGTTCTTAGAGCAGATGCGGAACAACGGCCACCATGGTGGTTTGTTGATGATCCCTGGCACGACGGCGGATTTCACTGGGGCAGAGCTCAATTCACTGACTCATCCACTTCCCGTCGAGCAGGTCGAGGCCATCTTCACCACCGGTAAGACCGCCTACATCGCGGACTACGCCGAGCGGATGGCGCCCGTGCTGGCTGCGGAGAAAGCGCGCTGGGCACCCGCTGACGGCGAATCGCTGCTCGAACCGCTGCGCGCCCTGTTCGAGCCCATCATGCTCCAGACCGATCAGATCTGCGACGGTATCGGCTACCCCGTCGAGTTGCGCCTCGGTGGCGAAACGGTGGTCCTCGACTTTCCGAAACGGGTTGTGCGCGAACCTATTCCCGACGAGAAGTTCCGCTACGGGTTTGGCATACCCCCGGAGCTGGTGCGCACGGTGGTGCGGGACAGGGAGCCCGACTGGGTCAACACCATCTTCCTGTCCACCCGGTTCACCGCCTGGCGGGTGGGTGGGTACAACGAATATCTGTACACCTTCTTCAAATGTCTGACCGACGAGCGCATCGCCTACGCCGACGGTTGGTTCGCCGAAGCGCACGACGATTCATCGTCGGTCACCGTGGAAGGCTGGGAGATTCAGCGTCGCTGCCCGCACCTCAAGGCGGACCTGTCGAAATTCGGCGTGATCGACGGATCGACCCTGACGTGCAATCTGCACGGCTGGCAGTGGAACCTGAACAACGGGCGGTGCCTGACCTCCAGGGGCCATGAGCTGCGATCGACGAAGCTGTGAGCCAGCCAACCGCGCAGCATTACGACGACGGTATCGTCGCACTGGATCGGCACGCGATTACGTTGCGTCGCTACCACTTTCCCTCAGGTACCGCGAAAGTCATCCCGCTACGGTCGATCCGCGGATACCAGAGCGAGCCGCTGGGCATGTTCATCCAGCGATTCCGCATTTGGGGTAGCTCAGATCTGCGCCGCTGGCTACCGCTGGATGTGCGCAGGCCACTGAAGTCCACGCTGGTGACCCTCGATATCGCCGGCGCCAGGCCGAGTCCCGCGTTCACCCCGGAGCGGCCGCAAGAATTTCTCGCCGTGCTCGATGAACTGTTGGAGCGCTGACCTTCTACGATTTTGTCAAGCAGTAGACCCGGGCCGGGGTGGTGTATACCAAGGCTTTACTGCTTGCGGCACACACGGATTCATCGGTACTGCCGTCGACCCGCTTGGCGACCAGAACAGCGAGGTCGCTGTTGCAGTCGGCGGGTTTGAGCTCGTCTTTGGCCATGTCGACGGTGTAGCAGCTGCCTTCCTTGAGGTTCGGCAAAAAGCAGTACGCGGTCGATCCGTTGCTGATGTTCCCGTAGTCCGAATCGCGGGTACCGGCCTGCTTTCCGTCGGGGCAGGTGTTGGTGTCGCTGCGCGAGGCCACCTCGACCACGGCGGCGGGGTCATCGCAATCGACGGGCTGGAAATCGTCCGGAGACTGCCCGACCGCCGTCCCGCAGTTGCCGACCGCCAACGCGTCGTTCTGACGGGCGACCCGCTCGACGGCACCGACGAGGGCGACCCCGATCAGCAATGCGCCCACCACAAGCAGAACGGAGCCCTTGCGTTTATCGGGGGACGGTGGCGGAGGGGCCGGCGGCGCGTACGGGTACTGGGGCTGCTGGTAGTACCCCGGTGGCGGCTTCGTCGCTGCGCGTGCCCGCACCCTCAGCAGAATGCCTGCGATCACCAGCACCACACCGGCAAAAGGGAAAAACAGGCGGGCGGTGATCCGGCCGACCTGTACGGCGTCGGCGAGGGCCGCGAGGGCTACCAGGTCAGTCATCGGGCTCAATCCTATTCACCCGCGCAGAACGGTCGCCTCCAACACTTGCTGCAACCGTTGCATCGCCGAGCGCCCGACCGTCGAGACGGCGCGGCGAACGGCGTTGGGCGGTAGGGCGTGCTGCACCCGAACGTCGTCGCCGACCCGCAGCAGCCCCGGCCCGGTCACGTCGGCATACACCCCGAGGAACCGGTCGGTGCGGGCGGCGAGTTGTCGGGTCAGCCCACGGTCGAGTTCGAGCCCGGGCTGCGGACGCGTCGGCATCACACACCGGATGGTGGGTACGGTGACGTACATCGCCGATGTCCCGATGCGCACCGTCGCACCGACCCAGGCGGTCTCTGGAAACTCCGCCGCGGACTGGGCCCCGTCGTCCATTTCGTCGACGTCGACGAGGACATTGGGCCGGAAACGTCGCACGTCGTACCCCGCGCCGTCGGCCGAAAGCGATCGCAGGCTGGTCGAACTCAGCAGGTGCACGGCACTGAGATCGACGAAAGTGCCTGGCGGCGTGGAATATCTGGCCAGAGTCACCACCTGCTTCGGAGTGAACACCGACGTGTCGGGGAGTGCCTCGGATTGCGTCAGCCCGAAATCTCGACGGACCTCATCGGCGGAGAAGCCTGCCTTGGTCTGCCGCAGCGAAAGACGGTGCTGGCTGGTGTCTGAGACCGCAGGCAACGAGGTGAGCCGCACCGGACGACCGACCAGCTCCGAGAGCCGGTCGTGAATCGTGCGATCGGAGCTGGACAATGCAGAGCCGTCGGGAAAAGTGATCACCACCGGTGGCACCTCGCCCGGCCCGGCATCGGGCCCCGGCTCCTCGGCGTAGCGCGCAGTGCACCCCAACAGCGCGGGGATCTTGCGGGCCGTCGCGGTGATGTCGTTGTCCAGATCCCGTACCGCCCACAACCGATCGGCATGGACGCCGCGCTTGTCGACCCGCACCTCGTCGACCTGGTGCCCGCCCATCGATTTCACTGGGAAGCGCCACAGCTGCGTTACTGCCGTCATCGGGACCTCCGTTGGTTCAGCGGGTCGTAACCTTTTGCCGCAGTTCGGAAATGGCGTCCGATTCGGTGTCGTAGACGCGGACGATCGCCTCGTCGCCCGGCTGTAGGAACGTTGACTCCCCCAGCTCGGTGTAGCGCGTCGCGCCGATACCGATCAGCACATGCTC
Organism: Mycobacterium sp.; assembly: GCF_965229105.1. Classification (GTDB taxonomy): domain Bacteria; phylum Actinomycetota; class Actinomycetes; order Mycobacteriales; family Mycobacteriaceae; genus Mycobacterium. The sequence goes on along the minus strand of NZ_OZ245858.1, from coordinate 810,012 downwards.
AGGGTGCCCTGAAGCCACCATCAAGGCGCCGACATCCTCCAACGGTGTTTCGGGCGAACCTTTTTGGTTGGCCAGGCGCTCCACGATCCAGTCGAGCAGCACCTCGCCGTAGTAGGAGTAACCGAGCAGTGGGCTGTCGACCCCGTACTCGTGCAGCTCACCATCGGCGGCCTTGAGATGACACACCAACCGTAAGGTCGCGGTCGGGCCGTCGGGTGTGAGATCGCTGATATCGAAGAATGTCGGCGCCACGCCTTTGGACGCGGGTCCCCAGTTCTTCTTGTGACTGATCTTCGGTGCGCCCGGTCGGCGAATCGAGCAGTCGTTGAACGCACCGAGCGCGAACGGCTCCAGCGAGGCCACCACGTCACCGGCCCACCTCACCCGGCAGGCCAGCCCCACCTCGGGTTCGATCTGCAGGTTCAGCGGCTCGGCACTCTCGGGCAGGATAACCGCATCTTGCGACAGTGGAAACTCACCGAGAAAGGTGTCAGTTCCGGGCGCATACCAGGGGAAAATCCCTTTGGGCGCAACACCTTCGGAGCTGACGTTCACGAAATCCGCTGCCTCGCCGGCTTGTTCGAGGTGCCCGGCGAAGTTCCCGGCCACCCCAAAGCCGAACCAGGAACGCAGCTCGTCGAGTTGGATATCGATCATGGCTCCAGCACCTCCGCGCCGACGTAGGGCACCAGTGCCTCGGGCACCTTCACGCTGCCGTCGGGTTGCTGGTGGTTCTCCAGGATCGCCACCACCCAGCGGGTGGTGGCGAGAGTTCCGTTGAGCGTCGCAGCGATCTGCGGCTTACCGTTCTCGTCGCGATAGCGGGTGGCCAGCCGTCGCGCCTGGAACGTCGTGCAATTCGACGTCGAGGTCAGCTCACGGTAGGTCTGCTGCGTCGGCACCCAGGCCTCGCAGTCGAACTTGCGGGCTGCCGACGAGCCGAGATCTCCGGCCGCGACGTCGATGACTCGGTAGGGAACATCGATGCGCGCCAACATCTCTCGCTGCCACCCGAGCAGCCGCTGATGCTCGGCCTCGGCGTCTTCCGGTTTGCAGTAGACGAACGCCTCGACCTTGTCGAACTGGTGCACCCGGATGATCCCCCGGGTGTCCTTACCGTAGCTGCCCGCTTCACGACGGAAACACGATGACCAACCCGCGTAGCGCATCGGCCCGTCCGACAGGTCGATGATCTCCCCGGAGTGATAGCCCGCCATCGGCACCTCCGAGGTCCCGACCAGGTACAGGTCATCGGCCTCGAGGTGGTAGATCTCGTCGGCGTGCGCGCCGAGAAAGCCTGTGCCGGCCATGATTTCAGGGCGCACCAGGACCGGCGGGATCATCAGCGTGAAACCGGCCTCGGTGGCCAGTCGAACCGCCAGCTGGAGCAATCCCAGTTGGAGCAGCGCGCCACGGCCGGTGAGGAAGTAGAAACGCGAACCCGACACCTTGGCGCCGCGTTCCATATCGATCAGGTGCAGCGCCTCACCCAGTTCCAGATGGTCCTTCGGGTTTTCGATGGCGGTGGGTTGACCTACGGTGTCCAGCACGACGAAATCGTCCTCACCGCCGGCGGGCACGCCGTCGATGATGATGTTCGAGATCGCCATGTGGGCGGCGGTGAAGGCGGCCTCGGCCTCGGCCTGCGCGGTCTCCGCGGATTTCACACCTGCGGCCAGTTCTTTGGCGTGCGCCAGTATCGCGGGCCGGTCCTCTGGCGTCGCGGAGCCGACCTGGCGGCTTACGCCCTTCTGTTCGGCGCGCAGCGTATCGGCAGTCGAGATGGCGGCGCGGCGTGCGGTGTCAGCAGACAGCAGCGTGTCCACCAGGGCCGGATTCTCGCCACGACTGAGCTGAGACCGGCGGACGGCTTCGGGGTCTTCCCTGAGCAACTTCAGGTCGATCACGGCGAGAACACTACCTACCCTCGTCGTCCCCGCGATTCGCGGTTTGGCCGAACATCTCCAGATGGCCGGTGCGCTCAAACATCCGCGCCGTGTCGATGGCGTTCGGGACCCCGCCCGTCGGATCGGCCCCGGCGTCCACCAGCAGGCGCACCACGTCGTCCTCACCTTTGAACACCGCGCCCGCCAAGGGTGACTGACCCCGGTCGTTGACCCGGTCCACATCCGCGCCGCGTTCGGTCAGCACACGCACGGTATCTGCGTGCCCGTGATAGGCGGCCAGCATCACCAAGGTGTCCCCGGCGGCATTGGTCAGATCAACCGGCGCTCCGGCGTCGAGGTAGGCCGCAAGTGCGACGGCATCCCCGGCGCGGGCCATGTCGAAGAGCCGCCGCGCGAGCTCCAGCACATCGCGCGCCTCGTGGTCGGGACTCGTCATGACCCCCAACGTAACCGCGCACCCCCGAGGGGCCACAGCACAACCACATAACGTTACAACTGCATCACTTGTCACAGCCTGGGACACGCCTGTCACAATGGAATCGATGTCGGACGCATTCACGAAGGCACAAACCGTCGATGACCAGCCCGAGGGCCGGCCGGAGCGGTTCTCCTGGCTGCGCACCCTGCCCTCGACCTCGACGCGCCGCGCACTACTGCTGACCGCACTCGGTGGGCTCCTCATCGCCGGCCTGATCACCGCGCTACCCATCACCGGCGACAGGAACGGCCTGACCGGCTACCTGGCCTCGGACTCCAGCAGCGCCGGCGGCAAAAGCAATGAGACGTTCGAACACGCAGACGGCGGCAAGTGCCTGAATTGGGACGGTAAAGACCCCGACGGAGCCACGCTCGTCGACTGCAAGGACGACCACCGCTTCGAGGTCGCGGAGTCGGTCGATATGCGAACCTTTCCGGGGTCGGAGTATGGCCCCGACGCGGCCCCGCCCTCTCCCGCTCGGATCCAACAGATCACGCAGGAGCAGTGCCAGGCCGCGGTGCGGCGCTACCTCGGCCCGAAATTTGACCCCAACAGCCGGTTCGTGGTCAGCATGCTGTGGTCGGGGGATAAGGCCTGGCGCCAGTCCGGTGAGCGCCGGATCTTGTGCGGTCTCCAACTGGCCGGTCCAGACGGTCAGCAGTTGGCCTTCAAGGGCAAGGTCGCCGATGTCGACCAGTCCAAGGTGTGGCCGGCCGGAACCTGTGTCGGTATCGACCCGACCAGCAACCAGCCGACCGATACTCCCGTGGATTGCGCTGCGCCGCATGCCATGGAGGTGACCGGTGCGGTGAACCTGGCCGAGAAGTTCCCCGGCGCTCTGCCGTCGGAACCGGACCAGGACACCTATATCAAGGACACCTGCACCAAGATGACGGACGCCTTCCTGGCGCCCGTTCAGTTGCGGGCCACCACGCTGACCCTGACCTACAACACCATCTCGCTGCCCAGCTGGGCCGCCGGCAGCCATCAGGTGGCCTGCAGTATCGGCGCAACCCTGGGTAACGGCGGCTGGGCCACCCTGCTCAACAGCGCCAAGGGCCCGCTGCTGATCAACGGCCAGCCGCCGATCGCCCCGCCCGATATTCCGGAGGAGCGGCTCAATATGCCGCCGATCCCGCTGCCTGATCCAGCCCAGGCGCAGTCGCCGTCCTACGACTCGTCGTACTCAGACAACTCGGGTTCGTCTTCGTCGTCAGGGTCAGGATCGTCATCGTCGTCGAGCCAGAGCGACGGCAGTCAGCATCTGCCCGGACCGGCTCCGACCTCCTCGGCCCCCACCACGTCGGCCAGTGCGCCGCCGCCCACCCAGGGCAACACCTTCAATCCCCCACCCCCTGGAGCACCGCCGGCGCCGGTGGATCCCGCGGCTCCACCACCTGCCGACGCCCCGCCGCCTGCCGATGCTCCACCCATGGAAGCGCCTCCGCCAGGACCAGCGCCGGGACCCGTTCTCCCGCTGCCGCCGGCCTGATCGCAGTGCCCGTTCAGATGAGCCCGCAACAGTTCGACGGGCTGGTCTCCGATGCGCTGGATTCCATCCCGCAGCAGCTGACAGCGGCGATCGACAACGTCGTCATCCTGGTCGAGGATCGGCACCCCGATGAGCCCGATCTGTTGGGTCTCTACGAAGGGGTGGCGCTGACCGAACGGGATTCGTTCTACGCAGGTTCGTTACCCGACGCGATCACCATCTACCGCGACGCCCTGCTCGATATGTGCGATTCCGAGGAAGAGGTCGTCAAGGAGGTGGCGATCACCGTCGTGCACGAGATCGCCCATCACTTCGGGATCGACGATGACCGGCTGCACGAACTGGGCTGGGCCTGAGATTCCTGGCGCGGCAGCATCGGTTTGTCAGGGTCAAGTGATAAGAACGGCCCATGGATGTTCGGTGTCGTGAGTGCGAGGCAGGGCTGCAGCACTGCCACGGCACGCTCATTCGACATGCATTGCGGCACACCGAGTGCACGGACCCAGACTGCGACGACACCGAGCTGATCGTGCACACCCTGGTCATCGACTGCGATGTGGTGGGGTGCGAGTGTGTTCAGCCCATCGGATCGGAAGAGGCCTTCGCCTCCTCGATCGGATCCACCGCCCGTTCGGGATAGAACGGCGGCGACTGCGAGCCCCAGTGCACGCAGCTCCACCGGCCGTCGGTGATCGGCGCCAGCACCACTGATTCGGTATTGGCCAGGTGGTGCTCCAGCGCGAAGTGGGCTTCCACCCCGCCGAGAACCGCGCCGACCAGTCGAATCGCTGCGCCGTGGCTGACGACGACGATATCGCTGGTCCAGTCGTGATCGTCGAGATAGCGCATACGCAGATCAGTCAGCACCGGGACGTACCGCTGCAATACGTCGGTGCCGGACTCCCCGCCGGGCATCGACACATCGAGGTCGCCGTCGTGCCAGCGTCGGTAGACGCTCTCGAACTCATCGATCGCGGCCTGATCGTTACGGTTCTCCAGGTCGCCGACCTGCACCTCGTAGATGCCGTCCAACTCATGGGTGCGCACGCCCAGTTCGGCGCCGATCTCGCCGGCGGTCTGCAGCGCCCTGGTGGCAATGGAATGGCCCAGCAGTCCGGGTGCGCGCTCGACGCGCCGGGCGTAGCTGCGCGCTTGTTCGCGGCCATTGGCCGTCAGTTCGGCTCCGGGCGGACGGGTATCGAGTCGCTTATCGACGTTGCCGTACGACTGCCCGTGCCGGACCAGTACCAACCGCCCACTCATGATTTCGCCTCACCGTTCACACCTGGGACCGAATCCATCGGCCACGACCCGAGATACCGCACTCCTGTACAACGCCGGCGCAGCGCCTCGAGTGCCTCCGCAACCGTCGTATCGTCGATATGGCCGACGAAGTCGAGGAAAAAAACGTAGGTGCCCAGCTCGACGCGGGTGGGCCTGGATTCGATTCTGGTCAGGTCGATATCGCGCACGGCGAATTCGTTCAGGGCGCCGACGAGCGCGCCGGGCACGTTGGCCAGCCGCAACACCACCGATGTGCGGTCGGCACCGGTGCGCGCCGGCGGTGGCCCAGGACGGCCCACCAGCACGAAGCGGGTGCGGGCGTTGAGCTCGTCGACCACCCCGTCGGCCAGCGTCGAGAGCCCGTAGACCTCGGCGGCCAACGCCGTACTCACCCCGGCGTCGGCCCGGCCGTGCAGAACATCTTCGGCCGCACCCGCATTCGAGATCGCCGGGACCACGGTCGCCAGCGGCAGGTGCTTGCCCAGCCAACGACGCACCTGCGCGGCGGCGACGGGGAACGCCGCGACGGTTTGCACGTCATCGGCCACCGCGCCTGGCCGAACGACGATGCTGAATGCCACGTCCAGGGTCAGCTCGGCAAAGATCTGTAGCTCCGGGTCGGCCGCCAAGCTGTCGAGGGTCGGCAGGACCGATCCGTCGATCGAGTTTTCGATCGGCACGCAGGCGAATTCGGCGCTGCCGGCGCGGACCGCCGCCAGCGCGGCCGGGGTGCTGTCGGTGGGGAGCGGTTTCACCCCTGCCCCGCCGGGGACGAGGTCGCCGGCCGACATCTGGATCAGGGCCGCTTCGGAGAACGTCCCCCGGGGACCGAGATAGGCGATGCGAACCACGGGTCAAACCCTAACCGGTAAGCCTTGCGCGGCTACCGAACTTTTAGTTAAGTTAGCCTTACCTCACTTCGACTCCTCATCCGAGATCACGCGAAAGGCCTCCCCTATGTCGCTGGCGACGCTGCACGGACCGACAACAGCGGAGCGGATCCGCAGCGCATGCGTGCGCGCCGGCAGTGCGATCCTCGCGCTCGACGGCTCCGAGCCGGAGCCGACCGCAGTGCATCACCTGTTGGCCGACGGATCGTTCGCGATCACGGTGCCGTCGATTGGGGTGGCCGCCGCCAATGTGGTCAGTTCCGGGCATGCCGGCGTTCAGGCCGTGCTGGAGCTGACCGATTACGCGCCGCTGCCGCTGCGGGAGCCAGTGCGCTCACTGGTCTGGATCCGCGGCAGGCTCTACCCGGTACCGGCGTCATCGGTGCGCGACGTACTCGACCTCGTCGCCATCGAAAACCCCAATCCCGCACTGCTGCAAGTAGGTTCGGACTGCACACTGCTGCGCCTTGAGGTCGAATCGGTGGTGGTGGCCGATGCTACCGGTGCCGAGTCGGTCGGTCTCGGAGCGCTGCTTGCGGCGCAGCCGGACCCGTTCTGCGCGATGGAGACCAGTTGGTTGCGCCATATCGACGCCGACCATGCCGATGTGGTCGCCCGGTTGGCATCGAAGCTGCCCGGTCAGTTGCGCCGCGGCAGCGTGCGCCCGCTGGGCCTCGATCGCTACGGGGTGCGGTTGCGGGTCGAAGGTGACGACGGCGACCACGACGTCCGGCTGCCGTTCGGTAAGCCCGTCGACGACGTCCACGGTCTGAGCCAGGCCATCCGCATCCTGATGGGCTGCCCTTTCGTCAACGGACTGCGCGCGCGGCGTTCCTGAGCTCGCGGCCGCTACCGTGGCGGGGTGACTGCGCCGGAGGTTCCGCATCCTGCCGGGCTGCCCCCGGCCGAACGTCGGGCGATGCGTATCGAGATCGTCGTCGTCCTGGCGGTCACCTTCGGGATGAGCGCGGTGACTGCGTCACTGCAACTGATCGACTTCGTCCTGCGCGGACTCGCGGGCCAGCGGGTGGCACTCAACCCGCGACGCTCGTATTACGACCTGATCGACCTCGGCCTGAATCTGGCCTTTATCGGCCAGCTCGTCGCCTGGGGCGGCCTGGCCGTATATCTGTTGTGGCGCAGCGGTTTCAGCCCTGCCAGCATCGGCTTGCGCAGGTTGCGCGTCAAACCCGATCTGCTTGGCGGCCTGGGCCTGGCGGCGTTGATCGGGATACCCGGGCTCGGCCTGTACTTCGTCGCGCGGGCAATGGGCTTGAGCGCCGAAGTGGTCCCGACCGAGCTGACGGATTCCTGGTGGCGCGTCCCGGTCCTGATCCTGTCCGCATTCGCGAACGGCTGGGCCGAAGAGGTCATCGTCGTCGGTTATCTACTGACCCGACTCGACCAACTCAACGTCAGCCGCACCAAGGCATTGGTCCTCTCCAGTGTGCTCCGTGGTGGCTATCACCTCTATCAGGGGTTCGGCGCCGGGGTGGGCAATCTGGTGATGGGTCTGGTGTTCGGCTACACGTGGCGACGCAGCGGCAGGTTGTGGCCGCTGATCATCGCCCACGGCATCATCGACACGGTCGCCTTCGTCGGTTACGCCCTACTGGCACACCGGCTCGGCTGGGCCACCCCGACCAAACCGACATGACGGCTGCGCCCCTGCCGGGCGCGTAAATTGACCTGGTGAATGACGACCGGCGGTTTCCTCACGGGGATCCGCGCGCCCGTCGTCCCGAGCCGCCGTCGGAGCCGACGCAGTTCATTCGTCGTGACCCCACCTACCGACCGCCGACCGGCCAGCCCCCACCGCTCCGGCATCCCCAAGCACAACCGTTGCCACCACCCGCACAGCGCAGGCCCCCCGCCCCGCCGCCACCGCGAAGGCAGGCGCCGCCACCCCCACCACCACCTCGACCTCCACCGCTGAGGCCTCCACCGAAACAGCAGCCACCCCCTGCCCCGCCGCCCACACCTCCCCGGTCACGCACCAGACGACGGCGTCCGCCGGTCATTCGGATCGCGTTGACGGTGGTGCTGGTGGCTGTGCTCGCCGTCGTCGGTACGACGTGCTGGATCGAGTACTCCTTGCACCGGACTGCCGCTCTGGTCAACTATCCGGAGCGGCCTGCCCCGGCCAACGGCACCAACTGGCTGCTGGTCGGCTCGGATAGCCGTGCCGGCCTGACCGAGTCGCAGCAGGCTGAGCTCAACACCGGCGGCGACCTGGGCAATGGCCGCACCGACACCATCCTGCTGGTCCATCTGCCCGGGATCGGCTCAAGCACCCCCGCCACCATGGTGTCGATCCCGCGCGACTCCTATGTACCGATACCCGGCTACGGCACCGACAAGATCAACGCGGCCTTCGCCATCGGTGGCGCGCCGCTGCTGGCCCAGACCGTCGAGCAGGCGACCGGACTCCGACTCGACCACTACGCGGAGGTCGGCTTCGACGGTTTCGCCGTCGTCGTCGATGCCCTCGGTGGGGTGAGAGCGTGCCCCGCCGAACCGATCGATGACCCGCTCGCCGGAATCGATCTGCCCGCCGGCTGTCAGACACTGGACGGTCGCTCCGCGCTCGGTTACGTCCGGACCCGGGCCACCCCGCGTGCCGATCTCGACCGCATGACCCATCAACGACAGTTCATGTCCGATCTGCTGCACCGGGCCGCCAGCCCGTCAGTCTGGCTCAACCCGTGGCGCTGGTACTCGGTGCCACACGCTGCCGTCGGCGCCCTCACCGTCGACGACGGCGACCACGTCTGGGATCTGGCCAGGCTGGGCTGGGCACTGCAGGGGGCCACCGCGGTCACCGTGCCCATCGGCGAATTCACCGACGGCGACTCGGGTTCCGTCGTGATCTGGGATCACGACGCCGCCGGCCAGCTCTTCGAGGCGCTGGCCGCCGACGCACCCGTTCCGCAGTCCGCTCTGGACGGCCAACCGTAGGCACCGACACCGGCCGCGAAATCGCTAGGCTCTCTGCTCGTGACTTCCGAGGACTCGCCTTCGTTTCTGGATCTGCTCACCGAACAGGTCGGCAACGAATTCGCCGCCTCCCAGCAGTACATCGCCGTCGCGGTGTACTTCGACGGGGAGGATCTGCCGCAGCTGGCCGCGCGGTTCTACAAGCAGGCGCTCGAAGAGCGCAACCACGCGATGATGATCGTGCGGTATCTCCTCGACAAGGACGTCGCGGTGGCCATCCCCGGCGTGCCCCCGGTGGTCACCGAGTTCCATTCGGTACGCGAACCCGTCGAACTTGCCCTGAACCAGGAGCGCGGGGTGACCGAGCAGGTGACCCGGCTGGCCAGGGCGGCCCGCGACGGCGGCGATTATCTGGGCGAGCAGTTCATGCAGTGGTTCCTCAAGGAGCAGGTCGAAGAGGTCGCCTCGATGACCACCCTGCTGACGATTGTCGATCGAGCCGGCGACAACCTGTTCCATCTGGAGAACTTCGTCGCCCGCGAACTCAACACTCCCGCGGCCCCGGATCCGACCGCGCCCGCCACCGCCGGGGGTGCCGTTTAACCGGTGGAGCAAACTGTGAGGACAGTCACTGATGCCGGCGATCGTAGGCTCACTTTACTTGGGCGAGCCTGACCTCACTTAGCATCACCTTCGATGACATACCCTCTGACCTGCACTAAGGTCAATCGTATGTTTAATCGTGACGCCACCTCGACGAAATTCCTAGCCCTGCTACAAGAGCAGATTCGGCACGAATTCACCGCGTCCCAGCAATACGTCGCGATCGCTGTGCATTTCGATGGCGCCGATCTGCCGCAGCTGGCCGGGCACTTCTACGCCCAGGCCGTCGAAGAGCGCAACCACGCGATGATGATCGTGCGTCATCTGCTCGACCGCGATGTCACGGTGGAGATCCCCGGCGCCGACAGTGTCCGCAACGAGTTCGACGATCCGCGTCAGGCATTGAGCCTGGCCCTGGATCAGGAGCGCAGCGTCACCGATCAGATCACCGCGTTGGCGGCCGCCGCCCGTGACGAGCATGACTACCTCGGCGGGCAGTTCATGCAGTGGTTCCTCAAGGAGCAGGTCGAAGAGGTCGCCTCGGCGACCACCCTGCTGCGCATCGCAGAGCGGGCCGGCACCAACCTGTTCGACCTGGAAGATTTCGTCGCTCGCGAAATGATTTCTGCCGCAACCGATCCCACTGCGCCGACGGCCGCAGGCGGGAACCTCTAACTTCGATTGTCCGGGCCCGCGCCCGTCAGCCCGTCCTGCAACCAGCCTTTGGTGCGACCGGGATGGTTCGTCGCGATCCAGCCCACCCCGACATCGCGGCAGAATCCGACGTCTTCGTAGTGGTCGACTGTCCAGCAGTACAGGGCTCTGCCCTGTGCGGCTGCACGGTCGACGAGTTCGGGATGCTCACGCAGGGTGGCAATCGACGGCCCTACCGCGGTGGCGCCGACGGTGGTCGCCGCGCTGCCGCCGAGGTATCGGGATGTATCACCCAACAGGACGGTCGGTAACAGCGGCGCAGCCCGCCTGATGCGCCACACCGCGGCTGCAGAGAATGACATGACCACCGCACGGGACAGATCCGCGGACGCCGGCGAAGCAATGCCATACCGATGCAGCAGAGCGAGCACCTTGCTCTCGACCAGGGCGCCGTAGCGGACCGGATGCTTGGTTTCGATGAACAGTTTCACCGGGCGATTCCAGTCCAGCACCAGTTTGACCAGATCATCGAGGGTGAGCAGTCCGGTATCGCCCTGGCTGCCGTCCGCGCGCCTGCTGCCGTGCCAGGCGCCGTAGTCCAGCTGGCGCAACTGCGCCAACGTCATCTCGCTGACCAGGCCGGTACCCGTCGAGGTCCGATCGACGCGGCGGTCGTGCACACACACCAGGTGTCCGTCGCGAGTGAGCCTGACATCGCACTCGACGCCGTCGGCACCTTCCTCGAGCGCCAGTTGATACGCGGCCAACGTGTGCTCGGGAAGCTCAGCCGAGGCCCCACGATGGGCGACGACGAATGGGTGCCCGTCGGCCGAGTTCATATCGCTATGCTGCCGGTTCCTGGCCTTCGCGCTCAACTGCTGCGCCAGATTGGGGTGTGTCGCGCTGGTCAGCGGCAACGTCAACACCAACAACCACCCAGCGGTGAGCGGGCCGTTCCACTGGTTTGCGTTCGAAGCCGAAGTAGACCCGGGCGAGCGTCACCACTGCCGCCACACCGAGCAGATACGCCAACGTCATGATCACGGTGTTATCGGCGATGCCCTGCGCGTCGGTGGAGAAACTGGACGCCAAGGCCCAGATCGACACCGCGGTACTCAACGTCCACAGCACCCACCAGACGATGATCGGCCTGCGCAACCGGGAGTAGACCCCCTCGGTCGTCGCCATCTCGATGACGTAGACCGGCGCCCAGAACAGGTTGACCACCGGCACCAGAGAGCCGACCCACAAAGACCAGGTGGGTCGCGGCTCGCTGAGGAGGTGGTGGTTGAACACCGCTGCCCGACGGGCGATCAGCCAGCTGATCAGCACCAACGCACAACCGATGACCGCGAAGATCGCGAGCACACTGGCCAGCACCCCAAGCCATAGGGCGCCTGCGGCCAGAAGAGGATTCAGCAGCGTGGTCCGATTGATGATCAGCAGGACATAGCGCAGCACGTGCACCAACGCGGCGAAACCCAGCAGGGCGGCCGCCACGACCAGCGTCAGCCGAACGGCGCCGGACGACGGGCCACGCCGGGGCGCCTCGGGTGCACTTCCGGCACCGGGATCGATGTAGTCGCGTAACCCCCACCGCGGGATGACGTCATAGCGGGGTGTCGGTCCCAGTTGGCGGCGCCGGTGGCGCGGCACGGGGGCGGCGCCGGGGCGCACAGCGATCCACCGGTAACCCGGCGGCAGCCGCACGTCGGGAGGCCGTTGCCTGCCCGATTGCCCGCCTGGCGTCGGCGGCAGGCCACCCGGACGGCCCCAATGTGGATCTGGGGTGGCGCGCGCCTCCGCCGACGGGGGTAACAGGGTGCCGTGGCATCGCGGACACCACGCACGCTGTTTGTCGCGCACGTTCCATCGCGTGCCGCACGCCGAACACACCTGGATCACGCGACCAGCCTAGCGAGGCACCGGGCGCGGACCGGTCAGACCGTCCCCGGCGACCCATCATCGGTGATCACGGGACGGCCTGCGGCGGCCCACGCCAACATGCCCCCGCTGACGTTGACGGGCTCGTAGCCGTTGCGCTGGAGATACTGCGCGACGCGCATCGAGCGTCCACCGGCGTGGCAGACCACGTAGAGCGGCTTTTCCGTGTCGATCTCGCTCAGTCGGGCAGGCACGTCACCCATCGGGATGTGCTGGGCATCGGGCGCATGACCGCGCTGCCACTCGTCGTCTTCACGCACATCCAGAAGTACCGCTGATGCGCCGAACTCGGCGGGGATCCCCGCTACCTGCTGCTCTGGCACAGCTGCGTCATCCATACCGCCGATCTTGTCACGGCCACGACCTCTCGCTCCACTATGAACGGTCGGAAACGCGACGATGACGTAGGAGTTGCGCGCTACAGCAATCCTCGGGCTATCCACAGTTTCCACAGGTTTATCCACAGGGCCCGCGATTGCCATCAACCTCTTAAGCCGAGCACGAAGGGCATGCAGACAGACCCGACTGTGGATAAATACGACGGCCGTCGGGGGTGCAATCAACAAGCCAACGACCAGCGGAGCGAATCGTGCCACCGGCCAATGGCCATGTGCACGACCCGCGCTCACGGTCAACGGTCTGTACCCGTTTTGGTGTCCAACCCCACAGTCGGCCCTGAGAATTCCCGGCGACGGCAGCAGGAGAAGTCGATCCGCCCGGCGGCGGAACCTACTCGTGGGCTCGATTTTCCTCGGGGTACGTCAGCGGTTATGATCGGCGTCACAGCGGCATGCTGTGATACATCTCACCGGGGGCGGGCGAACTACGTGCAGATGGGGAGCGAGTGATGACCACCCAACCAACAGGTCCACGGGCGGCTAGTTCCTTTCCGCTGCCATCCTCTGCGACCTCGTCTTCGAACTGGTACGTGACGTCATCGACCTGCAACAGGTCTTATCTGCTGGCCGGCCTGCGCGCTGTCGTCATCGCCCTGGTGCTCTTGGGGATCCTCGCGTTCATCGTGTTGACCTAGCGTTTTCGCACAGTCCAGATCACCCGGTAGGAACCCGACGCCGGAACCCAACCGAACTGCCGTGAATCGATCACCCCTGCGGCGTGCGGATTGTCCGAGCACGCCTCGAATGCCGCCGTTCGCCCCGCGCCCCGCACATCACCCACCCGTTTGATGAGCCAGCGCGACGGCAGCGTCGGATCTGGGAACACGCGCAACTGACCGCGCCGGACTCCGCCGCAACGCAACGCAAGAAGGCCGTCACCGGGTCTCAGCGTCGGACGCATCGAATCCTCGACGACGGCGAATCGACGCATCGGCCAGCGTCGCGGCGAACGGTCGTGCACACAGTCCTCCAACAACGGCTCTCAAAAGAACGGGCTCTCAAACAACGGGGAAGTGTCTGTTTTCCCCTCGCACGTGGCGGGGTAGTTTAGGGCCATGCTGCATCGACTCTTCGCCAACGCCACCCCCGCCCACGCCCACTGCGACCTGTACTGCGGTGTCTACGACCCCGCGCAGGCCAAGATCGAGGCACTCTCGGTTCTGAAGACGCTTCAGAAGTACCACGACTCCGATGACGAGCACTTCAAGACCCGCGCCATCATCATCAAGGAGCAGCGCGCCGAGGAGGTCAAGCATCACCTGACCGTGCTGTGGGCCGACTTCTTCACCAAGGAGCACTTCGAGCAGTTCCCCAACCTGCACCAGCTGTTCTGGGACGGCGTGCACGGCGCGGGTGACGCCAAGAAGTCTCTCGACGTGGCCGTCGCCGAGAAGTTGCTGGCGACCATCGACCAGATCTCCGACATCTTCTGGCAGACCGAGAAGGCCAAGGGCATGGGCGTTTACCCGCCTGCCTGAGCTCCTAAAGTTTGATCGACCGGATACCGGGGCGTCGTGCTATCTGCACGGCGCCCCGCTCTATGTCACGATCTGGCACTCGTGTCCTATTGCGTGCCAAGGGTGTTGTGCCGCATCCTGAGCGAACGACCCGCAGGCGTGTCGCACGCAAGTCCGAACCGAGCAGTCGCGGAGGGCACATGGAAACAGGGTCAGGGCGGTCAATCGGACTCGCTCCCTTTCACTCTCGCGGCGCCTTGAAGGGATTCGTGGTCTCCGGGCGGTGGCCGGACTCCACCAAAGAATGGGCGCAGCTGCTGATGGTGGCGGTTCGCGTCGCATCACTGCCTGGATTGCTCTCCACCACAACAATATTCGGTGTCCGTGAAGAACTGCCTGACACACCGGAGCCCGGCACGGTAGGCCTGGTTCTCGCCGAAGGCACCGTCGTCGGGAAGTCCGCAATACCCCCAGGGCATTTCGCCGCCCATCAGCCGCCCGCCCTGCTGATGCTGCACCCGCCGTCGGAGACCACACCGTCCCTACCGGAGTGCAGCGGCGCTGCGTCGGGATGTGTATTGCTCCCCGGCATACCGCACCTGGGGTTGGAACACCGCGCAGCCTGGGTCGAGGCGGAGTCGGACGGAACCATCACGTCGATGGTCAGTCGCGTCGGCGTCGATCCGATCAGTCACCCCGACACCGCGATCTTGGCCATGCTGCTCGCCGCCTAAGGGCCGCCGAGCATCACCTGGCTGTTTCGCTACCGGCTTAAATCGAATTATCGACGAGAACATTGCCGGCCGGCTCCGGCATGAACCTCGCAACTCAAGGATTGATGACCGGCTCAGGCTTCGGAATCCGTGGTGGCACTCCACTGGCAGCAAAGCTCGCCATTGCCGGATGGCTACCGAGCCGTCGTTGCCCGGTTACAGGGTTGTTTCGCGCTAACCGCCCTCCGCCGTCGGGCTGTTTTGGCACCCCTGCTGACGCCGCCGACATTTGCCTTGGTGCACCGTGCCTGCATACTGCGGAATCCGTAGGGCGGCCAACCAGCACCCCCTCCTGAGCCTCCGATTCTCAGCATGCGTCAATTTCTCAGGCGTTTGCACTTGGTTGTTGCGATAACTGTCGCTACGATAATCAGCAAATACGCCTACGGGTTAGTTCGCTCTGCCAGCAAGTGGAGGTCAAATCATGAGCACGACGTTCTCTGCGCGATTGAATCGCCTGTTCGACACCGTGTACCCGCCCGGACGTGGGCCGCATACGTCTGCCGAGGTGATCGCCGCACTGAAATCAGAGGGCGTCACCATGTCGGCTCCGTACCTGTCGCAGCTGCGATCGGGCAACCGGACCAACCCATCGGTCACCACGATGGCCGCGCTTGCCAACTTCTTCCGGATCAAGCCGGCGTACTTCACCGATGACGAGTACTACGAGAAGCTCGACAAGGAGCTGACGTGGTTGGCCAACATGCGCGATGAGGGCGTTCGTCGCATTGCGGCGCGAACCGTCGGACTGTCCGCCGAGGCCCAGCAGGACCTGGTCCAAAAGGCCGAAGAGTTGCGTCGTCGGGAACACCTCGACGATTAGCCCGCTGTTACCGGCCGCTTCGGCCGGTAAACCGGCAGTGACCTCCCAACGCCCCGTAGGCGCTATCGCACCAACGCTCGGTATTGCCGTGCGATCTCGATGATCCATTCGCGGTCGGAGTAGCTGTCCGGCTGGCGCAGCCACCCCAGACCGGGGAAGGTGTCCCCTTCTGCGTGCTGCGCACCTGCGCGCCCCGCATAGATCCATTCCGCGATGGCCCGCGCCTGCTCCTTCGGCGGCACCGCCGGCCGTTCCACATCGGTCAACGTGTCCGAGACATCAAGATCCGCCAGACCGCTACCCCGGCTGCGGTGCGCGCCTTGGATGGCGGTCGCCTCGAGGAACAGCGCATCGGAGATCAGCGAAAGACGCTCGGCCACCCGGAAAACCAGCGGACCGCGGGGCCGCACACCGATCCCGATATCCGGCTGGCGCGTTTCCAGTTCGGCCAGTAGCGGTTCGATGAGCTGCAATTCGTGTCTGCCGGTGAACCAGTCCTCCACGGTTGGCAAGAGAGAACCCGCCGCCACCACCGCCATCGCACACCCCAGGAGTGCGGCCGCGGTACCGACGCCGACGAGGTGCGTGGTGCCGGTGGCCCGAATCAAGAAGAACGCGCTGGCGAGCAGGATCAGCACGATGCCGATGGTGAACACGAACAACGCACGGCCGCGCCTGCTGCGATTCGAATGCCGCATACCGGCCCAACTGACCAGGGTCAGCGCCAGCAGCACATACAACAGCGGCAGAAGCCACGGCAGCGACGTTTTCGACGTACCCAGGTTGTGCGCCAGATATTTTTCAGCCGACATCTCCGGCTGCTTACCGCCTGCGAAGAACAGCGCCAGGCTGACACCGGCGATCACGATGGCAATGCCGTACTGCACCATCGCAATTCGGCGTATCACAGCGGGTGTGCGGACCGACGCGACGCTGGTGATCATCACGCAACTGCCCGCAGCGCAGGCCACCAACGCCACTTGGCACAGTCCCACCGACACATTGGGCCAGTGCAGAGCGGTGTCCAGCAGCAGCGATAGCGGCTGCCAGTTCAACGCGGCGACCAAGGCCAGGCTGCCGAGCGCGATGATCATCGCGGCACTGACCAAAGATTGCTTATTGACCAGTGCCCACCCGATGCGCACGCCGGTCGCCATACCGAGAAGGCCGGCGATCACCCAGACCGTCAACCAAATGCCTCTCCAAGTCGCACCTGAACGATCGACGCCCGATCCGACGGCATCCGCCCGAGGCGATAGATCAGCAGGGCCGCGAAATCCTCGGCCTCCTGTTCAGCGTCTTCACCGCTGGGCCCCATGCAGCCGGTCCGCTGATTGAGCATGTAACCGATGAGGTCATCGCTGGCCAGTTCCGCAGTGTCCCTTGCCGCCTGGGCAACCGGCATACCTTCGTGGCCGAGCACCAGGTGGCCCAGTTCATGGGCGAGCGTCCGCTCCCACGTGGGCAGTCCTTGTTGAATCAGGAAAACGTCGCGGTCGGCGTACTGCCGCCACTGCCCACACACGCCCGGGGGGAGATCGGCCGTGGCAAGCTCGATCGGCCGGCCGCGGCTCTCGCTGACGGCGGTCAACAACCGGTGCAGGGTCACTTCGCCTCGGCGGGGCGCCATTTCCAGCACATCGCTCACCGCCCGCGTCACGCTTCGGCTGGCTGGCATGTCACCCCCTGCTCTGTTCGACGAACCCGATCAGTGAAGGAACCGTGAGGTTCCACCGGCGCGCACCGCAAGACCAGCTTTGGCCTGGCGATACCCTACTAAGCCCCCCGCGGCCGTAAGTGCCAAAATGCCAACGACACCTGGCACTGCCAAGCCCGCGACTTCGACCATTCTCGCCGATCGAAGGTATTCGGGATACCCGGCCCGGAATGTCTCTGGCAGACCGCCCCGACCGGCCGGGGCAGCCGGCAGCGTCTCCCGACCCACCGGCGACTCCTGCACAGGCGCCCGCGGCCCGGATTGCGGCGCCGCCGGTGGCGGCGCAACGGGCCGGACCGGGATGTTGACCGCAGGTGGCGCGAGCAGAATCACCGGCAGCGCGACCGGGACCGGAACAAGGCCGATGCCTCCTGCCAACGCCCCGAGTCCGCCGCCCGCGACAGAGACGACCGGCTCGGTGGGTTCTGCGGATACTCCGGGGGAATTGGCCGGCGGCGTCAGTCCGTGGGTTCCTGCGGGCGGCCGACCGCCACCACCGTTCCCGCCGCCAGGGGCGGGGGCACTCGGCGGAGTTCCACTTCCACCACCGCTGCCCCCCGAGCCACTTCCGCCGCCGGGCGCACCCGGCCCGCCGGGCCCGTCTCCGCCGCCGCCGTCACCGCCGCCGCACGGATCGTCGTCACCGCCACCGTGTTCAGCGCCACCGCCACCGTGTTCACCGCCGCCGTGTTCACCCCCACCGCCACCGGGCCGGGGGCCATGCCCGTTGCCGTTGCCGTGCCCGGGGCGGTCGCCGCCATTGCCACGTCCACCACCGCCGGGCCGGTCACCGCCATCGTGTTTGGGACCGTGCTGCTCAGAGCCGCCGTCGCGGCCCCCACCGCGGCCGCCGTTGCCATCAGGACCAGCGGTGGCCACCGAGACACCCAGGCCACCAGCACCGCCGACCAGCAAACCGCAGGCGATCACACCGCTGATCGCCGCGCTCCGGATCCGCGAGCCGTCCACTGTTGACCTGTTTCGTTTCGCGGCGTCACCGGCAGTCAGACATCAGATTGCGGCGTCCGCCTCGCTTGTGTCGGCCCATTCTCGCATATCCCCAGGTGGCGATTTCGGCCGTCGGGGCAGGCGATAGGGTTGGCCTACCGATCGCGGACTGACCTCGCGTGAGTCGACAAAAGCAGCGGAAGGCGGCCGGGATGGGCCTGTTCACCAAGCGCAAGAGCCGCGCGACTCGTCGTGCCGAGGCAAAGGCCATCAAGGCCAAGGCGAAGCTCGAGGCGAGGCTCGGCGCCAAGAATGAGAAGCGTCGGATCAAGTCCGCGCAACGCGCCGAAACCAAGGCGGTCAAGGCTCATGTCAAGGCGCTGCGGGATAGTGACAAGGCCGCATTGAAGGTGGCCCAGACCCAGCTCAAGGCTGTCCAGGACGGCAAACTTCTGTCTCCGGCCCGGATCCGACGGACCTTGACCGTCTCGCGCTTGCTGGCCCCGATCCTGGTCCCCATCATCTACCGCGCTGCAACGACAGCTCGCGGGATGCTCGACGAACGCCGCGCCGAGAACCTGGGCGTGCCGCTGAGCCAGGTCGGTCAGTTCTCCGGGCACGGCGGACAGCTGTCGGCGCGCATCGCCGGCGCCGAACGCTCGCTGCGCAGCGTCATCGAGAAGAAACCCAAAGATGCCGAGACAAAGCAGTTCGTGGCTGCCATCACCGAGCGCCTGACCGACCTCGCGGCCGCCGTCACAGCCTCCGAGAGCATGCCCCCGACGCGCAGGCGGGCCGCGCACGCCGCCATCGCCGAGCAGCTCGACGGTATCGACGCCGACCTGATGGCACGCCTCGGCGTGCTCTGAGCCCGCCGACGCCCGTTCCGCCGTGACCGCCGCCACTGCCACCGCGACCCATGTGCGCGGGGTGATCGTCGGGCTGTTCACCGGCGCTCTGGCGATGGCGGCACACGGCTTCGCCGACCACATGGTGCCCTCGGGCGGGATGCTGGCGCTGTTGGCGGTGATATCGGCCGCGTTCGGCGCCGCCGTCACCACATGGCAGCAGACCGCACAACCGCACGTTCTGATCGGCGTGCTGGCTCTCGGCCAGCTGGTCGGCCATCTCGCGTTGAGCGCGGGCGGCGCCATGCCCGGCACCCAATCGGCGCCGCTGATGCTGGCGGCGCACCTTGCCGCCGTGCTCGCGGCCGCGGTGCTGGTGACGACGGCCGAGCGGCTCTACCTCACCCTGTCATCGGTGATCGGCCGGTGCACCACGGTCCCGACCGCGCCGACAGCGCCGTCCGCACCAGCGGGCGCGGTCCGCTCCGACCCGCCACAACAGCGTGTCCTGTTGATGGCCGCATCGATATCGCACCGGGGTCCGCCGGTCAGCGCAGTGCGCTGACCGACATCTCTGCTTGACCCCCTGCAATCCGAAAGTTGATCCAATGACGAGCAATACCAGGGTGATTCCGCGCGCCCTCACCACGACCGCGGTGGCCACCACCTTCTATCTGATGTCCTGCGTCGGTATGGCAGCAGCGCAGGCACATGTCCACGTCAATGCCGATGACCCGGCGCGCGGCGGGACCACCATCGTCACCTTCCAGGTGCCCAACGAATCCGAGAAGGGTTCGCTCACAACGAAGCTCACGGTGGCCCTACCCAACGTCGCGTCCGCACGGGCTGATGTACTGCCTGGCTGGACGGTCACCTTCGATAAGGATCCGGCGGCAGGCACCGTCCGGGGCGTGACATGGACAGCACTTCCCGGTGCCGGCATTCCCGCCGACCAGTTCGAGCTCTTCCCGGTGCAAGTGACGCTGCCCGACGCCGATACCGCCAGTTTCCCCGCCACGCAGACCTATGCCGATGGCACGGTCGTGCAGTGGGATCAGCAGCCGTTGGCCGGTGGCGCCGAGCCCGAATATCCCGCGCCCACACTGACGCTCACCGCCGCAGAGGCCGGCGACGATGACCATCACATGACGCCGTCCAGCGCGCCCGCACCTGCGTCGGCATCCGCCGAACCAGCCCAGCCGGCGCAGGCCGCCCCGGAACCGGTCAAAGCGGGACCCGATAACGTCGCGCGGGCACTGGCCGGGGGCGCGCTGCTCGTCGCGGCGGCCGGCGTCGGCATCGCACTGGTCAGGCGGCGAGGGTGACGGTGCGCCGCACCGGGGGCGCAGCGGGTGTCTTGGCGGCACTGATGACGCTGTTGTTCTTCGCCGGTACCGCGGTGGCCTCGGCGCACGCCGTCCGGGTCGCCACGGATCCAGCCGAAAGTGCTTCTCTGGCAACGGGACCGGCACGCGTCAGCGCCACGTTCAACGAGAAGATGCAACCGTCGTTTGCGGCGATGACGGTGGTCGGACCCGACGGCAACCTCTGGTCCACCGGCGCACCGACGGTCGAAGGGGCGGTCGTCAGCGTCGCCGTACTACCCCTCGGCCCCACCGGTACCTACACCGTCAACTACCGCGCCACCTCCGCCGACGGGCATGTGGTGTCGGGCTCGTGGTCCTTCGAGCTGACGACGCCCGGCAACGGTACGCCGGGGCCGTCGGCAGCCGCAGCCGCGCCATCAGAATCCGGACTGCCAGTCTGGCCATTCGTGGTCGGGGCGACGGTGCTCATCGCCGGCGGGGCGCTGTGGGCGGCTCGCCGGTCGTGATGGCCGGCCGGGTTCGGCCATGGGGTTGCGCGGCAGCGGTTCTCGCGCTGGCGACGGCGTTGGCGTGGGCGTTGGCCCACCCGCAGCTGTCGCCGGCGATGACCGCTGTCCGCGCAGTCGCCGATTGCGCGGCGGTACTGAGCCTCGGTCTGGCCGTGGCACCGCGGTTGGAGGATCCGCGCTATCGGGGTGAGTTGGCCGGCCGGGCCGCGCGGTGGCAGATCGCCGCCAGCGCGGTCTGGTCGCTCGCCGAACTGCTCAGGTTGGCGCTCTCAGCTGCGCAGGCCGCCGCGATCCCGCTGGCGCGGCTGTCGTTGCGCACGGCCATGGAGTTCGCGGCCAACACCACGCCGGGTCGGTCAGGGTTGTTCAGTCTGGCCGCCGCGCTGCTGATCTGCGCATTGGCCGCGACGATCACCCCTGGCGAATCGCTCGGGGTGGCGACGGCCGGGATCGCCGCCAGCGGCATCGCGGCGCGCGCGGTGATCGGACACCTGGCCGACAGCACCGTCGGCGCCGTCGCCGTCGCCGGGCATGCGCTGGCTGCCGCGCTGTGGTGCGGAACCCTCGCCGCACTCGCGGCGACCCTCACCGCGCGTGGTCAGTGGGCCCGGGTGCTGCCCCGTTTCTCGCAGCTGTCCCTGTACTGCGTGACCGTGCTACTGGTCGGCGGGGTTGCCGGTGCGCTGATCACCATCGAGTCGGTACGTGACCTGTACGCGCAAGACTATGGCCGGGTGCTGCTGGCCAAGATCGTGGTCACCGTGGCATTACTGGCGATGGCCTGGCGAAACCGGTCGTCCTGGGTGCCTGCGGCCCGCGCCCATCGCATCACCGCCGAACGCTCACGGGCGAGATCGCTGGCCGAGCTCGCCCTAATGGCACTGGCGTTGACGCTGGCGGCCGGATTGACCGTGACGGGCTGAGGGGCCGACGGCCGCCCACTCCCCAGCTGGCATGATGGTTTCCACTGTCGGTGAAGACGTGACGACGAACTGCGAAGGAGCAGCCCCATGGCCGACCAGCAGGATCAGCCCGCCGAGCGCCCAGAAGGCGCACCAGCGACGCCTGCGCAGCCGCCGGGACCCGCCACACCCGCTCCGGCAGCCAACAAGGTTCCCGCCAAGAAGACACCGGCCAAGGCCGTGAAGAAAGCCGTCAAGAAGGCCGAGCCGAGAAAAGCGCCGGCGAAGAAGGCGACCAAGGCCACCCCGGCTGCAGCGACGCCGTCTCCTCCGGAGACGGTCGCCCCGGCCGCCCCACCGCCGGAGCCGCAGCTGGCGCCACCGCCGACTCCTGCTCCTGCTCCTGCTCCGCTGGCCGATACCAACGGCGCTGGCGGTCTCACCGAGGGTGCGAAAGCGGCTGCCGCACAGGCGAAGTCCACGGTCGAACAGGCCAGCAATACCGTCGCACGCCCCGTTCCGGTCCCGGTCACCGGACCACGCGTTTCGCCGACGCCCCTTGCCGTGGCATTCGCCGTCGCACTGCTTGCCATCTACCTGGTGCGACGGCTGCGCAGCCAGGACGACGAGTGACGGTCAGCCCCCGCGCGACGGCAGATCTGGTCGACGAGATCGGCCCCGATGTCCGCAGCTGCGATCTACAACTCGGCCAGTACGGTGGCCGGCCCATCTTCGCCGGACCGATCAGCACCGTTCGGTGCTTCCAGGACAACGCCTTACTCAAATCGGTGTTGTCGGAACCGGGAAACGGCCGGGTCCTGGTGATCGACGGCGAGGCGTCACTGCATACCGCACTCGTCGGCGACCTCATCGCTGAACTGGGCCGGTCCAACGGGTGGGCCGGGCTCATCGTCAACGGTGCGGTGCGCGATGCCTCGACGCTGCGCACCCTCGATATCGGCATCAAGGCGCTGGGCACCAACCCTCGCAAGAGTACGAAGACCAGTGCGGGCCAACGCGATGTGGCGGTCACCTTCGGCGGGGTGACATTCTTGCCCGACGATATCGCCTACAGCGACGATGACGGCATCGTCGTGGTGACTCCTTAGCGCTTTAGGCGCTAACCGGTTTCACTGCACGGTGTTTGGTGAAGTGCAGGGCGTCGTCATCGACCTTGCCCTGCCGGATCAGCCGCAGGTCGAGCAGGTAATTCTGCTTGAGCCGCCACGGTGCCTTCGAGCCCGACTTGGGTAACTGATCCATCGCCCGCTGGAAGTAGCCGGGCGTGAAGTCCATGAACGGCATCTCGTCGATCGAGTCACCCGGATGCTCGGCGACGACCGTGTCGAAACCGTTAGCGTCCATGTAATTGATTACCCTGCAGACGAATTCGGATACCAGATCGGCCTTCAATGTCCAGGAGGCGTTGGTGTAACCGAACGTGATGGAGGCATTCGGCACGCCGGAGAGCATCAGACCCTTGTACGTCATTGTTTTCGTGAGGTCTACCGGCTGGCCGTTCATCGTGATGGACGCCCCACCGAACAACTGCATGTTCAGCCCGGTTGCGGTGACGATGATGTCGGCCGCCAACTCCTCGCCGGAGTTGAGCTTGATGCCGGTCTCGGTGAAACGCTCGATGGTGTCGGTGACGACATCGGCCTTGCCGTGGCGGATGACGCGGAACAGATCACCGTTGGGCGCCAGGCACAGTCGCTCGTCCCACGGGTTGTACGTGGGGGTGAAGTGCTTGTCGACGTCGAAATCCGCAGGCAGCCGCCGGGTCGCCATCGTCTTGAGCGTCTTCTTCATGAAGGCGGGGAAATTGCGCGCCAGCTGGTACTGGGCGGTGGCGAAGAGGATCGCCTTCCACCGGTTCGCCACGAAGGCGACCTTGGTGGGCAGATATTTGTTGGTCTTGGCCGCGAACGGATCGACGTCGGGCAGTGACCCGATATAGGTCGGTGACCGCTGCAGCATCGTCACGTGGCCGGCACCTGAATCGACGAGCGCGGGAATGAGGGTCACCGCCGTCGCACCACTGCCGATCACGACGATCTTCTTGCCGGTGTAATCGAGGTCTTCGGGCCAGTGCTGCGGGTGGATGATGGTGCCACCGAAGTCTTCCGACCCGGCAAACTCCGGCGAGTAGCCCTGGTCGTAGTTGTAGTAACCGCTGCAGACCATGACGAATGACGCTGAGATCTCGACGGTTTCGCCGTCGCGTTCGACCTGGACGGTCCACTGGTTATCTTCGTCGGACCAGTCTGCCGACAGCACCCGATGTCCGTAGCGGATCTGCTTGTCGATGCCGTTTTCCGTGGCTGCATCGTGCACGTACTGCCAGATCGACCGCCCGTCGGCGATGGCCTTCTCATTGGTCCACGGCTTGAACCGAAAGCCGAGGGTGTACATATCCGAGTCCGACCGGATGCCCGGGTACTTGAACAGGTCCCAGGTGCCGCCGAGGTTGTCGCGGCGTTCCAAAATCAGGTAGCTCTTTGACGGGCATCGGTCCTGCAGATGCCAGGCGGCGCTGATGCCGGAGATGCCGGCTCCGACGATCACAACATCGACATGTTCGGTCATGATGTAAAGCTATCAACACGGTGTTGAATAGGTCAACAGTGTGTTGAGAACTTCAACAGACTGTAAAGTAGCGCAGGTGACAACGCTCAGCCAGGCCGGTGCGCCGCGTGGCCGCCGCTCAGCACGACCGTCCGGTGACGATCGAGAGCATGCGATTCTGGCGACGGCAGAACGCCTGCTGGCCGAGCGGTCCTACGCCGAGATCTCCGTCGATGACCTCGCCAAGGGTGCCGGCCTGTCCCGTCCGACGTTCTACTTCTATTTCCCCTCCAAAGACGCCGTCCTGCTCACGCTGTGGGAACGCGTCATCACCGAGGCAGACGCTGCACTCGAGGCACTCTCCATCACCGACCCCTCGGCGATCTGGCGGCCCGCCGTCACCGTCTTCTTCGAGACGTTCGGCGCCCACCGCGGCGTGACGGTGGCAGCCGCCGCGTCCGCCAACTGTGAAGTGCGGGATGTCTTCACCACGTTCATGCAGAAATGGACCGACTTCACCGCGGCAACCATCGACGCCGAACGTAAGCGCGGCGCGGCCCCGATAACGCTGCCCTCCCACGACCTCGCCGCCGCGCTGAACCTGATGAACGAACGCGCGCTCCAGGCGGCGTTCGCCGCCGAGACGCCCGGCGTTCCCGAGGATCGGGTGCTCGACACCCTTGTGCACGTCTGGATCAGCAGCATCTACGGCCAGTCCGGCTGATTTCGTCGGTACCCGATGCGAACATATGTTCGTGTCAAGTGTTGGGGCCTCGATATTGCACGCGGACCTGGACTCGTTCTATGCCTCCGTCGAGCAGCGCGATGACCCGACGTTGCGGGGTCGGCCCGTCATCGTCGGTGGCGGGGTAGTGCTCGCGGCCAGCTACGAGGCCAAGGCGTACGGGGTGCGCACCGCGATGGGCGGGCGGCAGGCGCTGCAGTTATGCCCCAACGCCATCGTGGTGCCACCCCGGATGTCGGCCTATTCACAAGCCAGTAGCGATGTCTTCGAGGTGTTCCACGACACCTCGCCGCTGGTCGAGCCGATCTCGATCGACGAAGCCTTTCTCGATGTCAGCGGTCTACGACGGGTCTCCGGCGAGCCGGTGCAGATCGCGGCACGGCTGCGTGAACAGGTCCGCGATCAGGTCGGCCTCCCGATCACCGTCGGTGTGGCGCGGACGAAGTTCCTGGCCAAGGTCGCCAGCCAGGAGGCGAAACCCGACGGCCTGCTGCTCGTCCCGCCCAATCGGGAGCTGGCCTTCTTGCACCCCCTGCCAGTCCGCCGGCTGTGGGGGGTGGGCGCCAAGACCGCGGAGAAGCTACAGATCCACGGTATCGAGACCGTCGCGCAGGTCGCCGAACTAAGTGAAAGCACGCTGTCGTCGATGGTCGGTGGCGCGATGGGCAGGCAGCTCTACGCGCTGTCGCGCAATATCGACCGGCGCCGGGTCGTCACCGGTGTGCGCCGCCGCTCGGTCGGTGCGCAGCGCGCCCTCGGGCGGGCCGGCAACCGGATGTCGGCCGCCGAGATCGACGCCGTGGTCATCAACCTGGTCGACCGGATCACCCGTCGCATGCGCAATGCGGACCGCACGGGTCGCACGGGTCGCACGGTGACGCTACGGCTGCGGTTCAGTGATTTCACCAGGGTGACCCGCAGCCACACGATGGCGCGGGCCACCGGTTCCACCGAACCGATTCTCGCCGCGGCACGGGAACTGATCGCCGCCGCCGCGCCATTGTTCGCCGAACGCGGGCTGACCCTGATCGGGTTCGCGATCTCGAATATCGACCGCGACGGCGCACAACAACTGGAACTCCCTTTCAACGCTCGGGTCGATCTGACTGCCGTGGATCTGGCCATGGACGACGTCCGCCGGCGTTACGGCAACGGCGCACTCACCCGCGGGGTGCTGGTCGGCCGCGACCCGGGATTGGAGATGCCGCTGTTTCCCGAATAATCAGCTGCCCGAATAATCAGGAAGCCCAGCTCAGCAGTCTGTCGACGGGCCACGTATTGATGATCCGGTCGACAGGGACGTCGCTGTCGAGTGCGCGCTGCGCGCCGTAGCCGAGGAAGTCCAGCTGCCCCGGCGCGTGGGCATCGGTGTCGATGGAGAAAACGCATCCGATCTCCAGCGCCATGGTCAACAGCCGGGTCGGTGGGTCACGTCGCTCCGGGCGCGAGTTGATCTCGACCGCGGTGCCGTGGTCCCGGCAGGCGGTGAAGACCTTCTCCGCGTCGAAGGTCGATTCGGCCCGGATCCCACGGTTGCCTTCCACCAGTCGGCCGGTGCAGTGGCCCAGTACGTCGGCATACCCTTCGGATACCGCGCGGACCATCCTGCGGGTCATCGACGGGGCGTCCATCGACAGCTTGGAGTGCACGCTGGCCACCACGATGTCGAGGCGTTCCAGCAGTTCCGGCTCTTGATCCAGCGTGCCGTCGTCGAGGATGTCCACCTCGATACCGGTCAGGATGATCATCGGGGCGAACCGGTCCCGGAGTTCGTCGATGACGTCGAGCTGCTCGCGCAACCGATCCGCGGAAAGACCATTGGCGACGCGCAGGCGTGGCGAATGGTCGGTCAACGCGCAGTAGTCGTGACCCAGGGCCTTGGCCGCGGCCATCATCTCTGCGATCGGCGCCGAACCATCCGACCAGTTCGAATGCAGATGCAGATCGCCGCGTAGCGCCGCGCGAATGGCACCGCCGCCGAGATCCTGTGCTGCTGAGCGTAATTGGACCAATGCGTCTGGTTCGCGCCCCGCCCATGCCTGGGCGATCACGGCAGCTGTCTTCGGGCCGATCCCTGGCAGCGACTGCCAGCTGTTGGCCTTGCCGTGCCGCTGCAGGTCATCCGCGCTGAGGCCGTCCACGACGTCTGCCGCCTTGCGGTACGCCATCACACGGCGCGATTCCTCGCGGGCGCGGTCCTTGAAGTACGCGATCTGGCGCAGCGTCTCGACGGGGTCCAGCGGTTCCATGACTCCAGTGTGGCTCAGTCGCGCGACCAGGCCGGGTCGCGGCCGCTGAGCGCCACGATCCGGTCCATCACGGGCGCATCGGCGGCGACCGGCACCGCTGGGCCGAACAAGCCCTCGGTCCCGCTGGTGTCGAACTGGCTCAGGTGGGACAAGCACGCATCGGCGGCCGCCGGGTCGCAGTCGAAGGATTGACCGGTGGCCCTGGCCAGATCCCACCCGTGGATCACGACCTCGGCCAACGCAACCGACCCAGCGACCTCACCAGGAAGGTCGATACCGCCGACCCGAGTCATCCCCTGCCAGGCCTCCGGCGACTGCCACGCGCGGGCCATCCCTGACAGCTGCCGGGGGTAGGTATCACGCCAGTTCGGTTCCAGCGCTGCGGCGTCCGGATCCGGCGCCGTATCGGTCAGCTCGCCAATGTCCTTGCGGGCAGCGGCGGCGAAGGCCATCGCCAAGCCACCCACATGCGCCACCAGGTCGCCGACGCGATAGTCGGTACACGGCGTCGCGGCGTCGAGTTGCTCATCGCTCACCCCCGCCAACACGTCGATGGTCCGCTGGCAGGCTGCGGTCAGATCAGTGGTGTCCATGACGGGGTAGACCCGGCGAAGCTGGGAAACTCATCTGCCACAACTCAGTTAGGAGGACTAATCTCGACGGAGTGCGATTCGCCTTCAAAACCTCCCCGCAGAACACCACCTGGGCCGAGATGCTCCCCATCTGGCAGGCGGCCGATGATATCGACGTCTACGAGTCCGGCTGGACCTTCGACCACTTCTATCCGATCTTCTCCGACTCCTCCGGTCCGTGTCTGGAGGGCTGGATCACGCTGACTGCGTTGGCCCAGGCCACGAAGCGGTTGCGGGTCGGGGTGCTGGTCACCGGCATCCACTACCGCCACCCGGCGGTGCTGGCCAATATGGCTGCGGCCCTCGACGTGATCTCCAACGGCAGGCTCGAACTGGGTATCGGCGCAGGCTGGAACGAAGAGGAGTCCGGCGCCTACGGCATCGAACTCGGCACCATCAAGGAGCGCTTCGACCGCTTCGAGGAAGCCTGCGAGGTGTTGACGAGCCTGCTCACCAACGACTCGACAACCTTCGACGGCAAGTACTACCAGCTCAAGGACGCGCGCAACGAGCCGAAGGGCCCCCAGCAGCCGCACCCGCCGATCTGCATCGGTGGCAGCGGCGAGAAGCGCACGCTGCCCATCACCGCCAAGTACGCCGACCATTGGAACTTCGTCGGCGGTACACCCGCGGAGTTCGCGCAGAAGCGGGACGTGCTGGCGGCCCGCTGCAAGGACATCGGGCGCGACCCCAAGGAGATCACCCTGTCGGCCCACGTCCGACTCGAGGATCGTAACTATCGCAAGGTGGTCGAGGACTGCATCGCACTCGGCGCAGAGGGTCTGGATCTGGCAATCATCTATCTGCCGCCGCCATATGACCCGGCGGTGCTGGAACCTCTCGCGGAGGCAATTCGGGATTCCGGTCTGCAGTCGGTGAAATAGCTGACGGGCGCCGGATGCGGGTCAATCAGGCCCCGCGGCTACAGATCACAATTCAATAACATCAAGCAAAGTAACGCCGCCGTCAGCGGCGTCGGGGTGGTGCGAGTTGTCAGACGCCGTAGCGCATAAGCTCGTCGGCGGTTACCAGCCGCTCCAACTTGGCCGGGAATTCACGGCTCCGGACGGGGTGCCGGAACAGTGACCAGGCGATACGCGCCACCCGGGTGCGCGCCATCGGGTTGATGTGCATTGCGATCACTCCTGCGGTCGGGGATTGCTGGACCGGGGCCCTACCCTACCGCAGTGCCCCCCGTCACACATTTAATACGACAAGGTGGCAAAGAATGCGAGGCGCGCCGCTCAAACATCTGATGATTCTGATGTGGCGCGTGTGACTACTGAGACTCGATTTCCACTCGCTGCTATCAGCGTTGAGGCGCGGCCGTCGGCTTGATCGGAGCAGGCAGGGCCGTTTCACCGGTCAGGAACCGATCGACACCCGCGGCGGCCGCGCGCCCTTCGGCGATCGCCCAGACGATCAACGACTGTCCGCGGCCCATGTCACCGGCGACGAACACGCCTGGCACCGTGGTCTGAAAGTCATCGCCGCGCGCAACGTTGCCGCGATCGGTCAGCTCGACCCCGAGATCGGCCAGCAGACCGGGTTTCTCCGGTCCGACGAAGCCCATCGCCAACAGGACCAGGTCGGCCTCCAGCTCGAAATCGCTGCCGTCGACCTTCTCGAATCTGCCGGCCTTCATCTCGACTTCGTGCACCTTCAGCGCCGAGACCCTGCCATCGGATCCGACGAACTCCTGGGTGTTGACCGAGAAGACCCGCTCGCCACCCTCTTCGTGCGCTGAGGCCACCCGGAACATCAACGGGTACGTCGGCCACGGGGTGGAGTCGGCACGCTCTTCCGGCGGCCGCGGCATGATCTCGAACTGGTGGACCGAGGCCGCACCCTGGCGGTGAGCGGTGCCGAGGCAGTCCGCGCCGGTGTCGCCGCCGCCGATGATGACGACCTTCTTGCCCTTGGCGGTGATCGGCGGCTCGCCGTCGTCACCGAGCACGGGGTCGCCATTCTGTACCCGGTTGGCCCACGGCAGGTACTCCATGGCCTGATGAATACCGTCGAATTCGCGGCCCGGCACGGGCAGGTCACGGGCGGCGGTCGCACCGCCGCTGAGGACCACGGCGTCGAACTCTTCCTGCAGCTGCTCGGCGGTGATGTCGACACCGACGTTGACCCCGGTCCGGAACTGGGTGCCCTCGGCCGCCATCTGCTCCAGCCGACGGTCGATGTGGCGCTTTTCCATCTTGAACTCAGGGATGCCGTAGCGCAGCAGGCCGCCGATGCGGTCCGCCCGCTCGAAAACGGTGACCTGGTGGCCGGCGCGCGTGAGTTGTTGGGCGGCAGCCAATCCGGCCGGCCCCGAACCCACCACGGCCACCTTCATACCGGTCAGCACATCTGGCGGCAGCGGGGTGACCCACCCCTCGTTGAAGGCGTTGTCGATGATCTCGACCTCGACCTGCTTGATGGTCACCGGTTCCTGGTTGATCCCCAGCACACAGGACGCCTCACACGGTGCCGGGCACAGCCGGCCGGTGAACTCCGGAAAGTTGTTGGTGGCGTGCAGTCGCTCGATGGCATCGCGCCACCGATCCTTGTACACCAGGTCGTTCCAGTCCGGGATCAGGTTCCCGAGCGGACAACCGTTGTGGCAGAACGGAATGCCGCAATCCATGCAGCGCGACGCCTGATCCTGCAGTACGTCGTGCTGGAAATCCTCGTAGACCTCTTTCCAGTCCCGAAGGCGCAGCGATACCGGCCGCCGCGGCGGCGTCTCACGATGGACGTGCTTGAGGAAACCGCTGGGATCAGCCACGAGCGGCCGCCATGATCGCCTCGGTCACTTCGTTCTTATCGGCGCCCCTGCGTTCCGCGTCGGCAATCGCCACCAGCACCTTCTTGTAATCGCGGGGCATCACTTTGCCGAACTTCTGCGATTCCACGGACCAGTCAGCCAGGATGTGCTGTCCTACAGCCGATTCTGTCGCATCAACATGCGCAGTGATCATGCCGTGCAGCCAATCGACATCCGCATCGTCCAACGCGTCGAGATCAACCATGTCTCCGTTCAGATTGTCCGGCAGCACGCCGTCCGGGTCGTAGACGTAGGCCACCCCACCGGACATCCCCGCGGCGAAGTTCCGCCCGGTCTGGCCCAGGATGACGACCTTGCCGCCGGTCATGTATTCGCAACCGTGATCGCCCACACCTTCGACGACCGCGTGAGCACCGGAGTTGCGCACCGCGAACCGTTCACCGACGACACCTCGCAGGAAGGCCTCGCCGCTGGTGGCACCGAACAGGATCACGTTGCCGCCGATGATGTTCTCCTCGGCGATGTAGTCCGCCGGCACGCCGTCCGACGGTCGGACCACCAGTCGTCCGCCGGAGAGTCCCTTGCCGACGTAGTCGTTGGCGTCCCCGTAGACCCGCAACGTGATGCCCTTGGGCACAAACGCCCCGAAGCTGTTGCCTGCCGAACCGGTAAAGGTGATGTCGATGGTGCCGTCCGGGAGACCCTGGCCGCCATAGGCTTTGGTCACCTCGTGACCGAGCATCGTGCCGACAGTGCGGTTGACGTTGGCAATTGTGGTGGAGAACCGGACCGGGGTGCCGGAGTCGATGGCCTCCCGGCTCTGGGCGATCAACTGCTGGTCGAGCGCCTTGTCCAAACCGTGGTCCTGGCGCGAGCTGCAGTACAGATCCTGGTTCATGAACGCCGACTCCGGCTCGTGCAGGATCGGCGACAGATCGAGCTTGTGTGCCTTCCAGTGCTCGGCGGCCTTGGTGGTGTCCAGCGCGCCAACCTGCCCGACCGCCTCGTTGAGGGTGCGGAAGCCCAACTCCGCCATCAGTTCCCGCACCTCTTCTGCGATGAACATGAAGAAGTTCTCGACGAACTCGGGTTTGCCGTTGAACCGCTCGCGCAGGATCGGGTTCTGCGTCGCGACACCCACCGGGCAGGTGTCGAGGTGACAGACCCGCATCATGATGCAGCCCGATACCACCAGTGGGGCGGTGGCAAAGCCGAACTCCTCGGCGCCGAGCAGGGCCGCGACCATCACGTCACGCCCGGTCTTGAGTTGGCCGTCAACCTGCACGACGATGCGGTCACGAAGACCGTTGAGCAACAACGTCTGCTGCGTCTCCGCCAAGCCGAGTTCCCATGGAGCGCCGGCGTGCTTCTGCGAGGTGAGCGGCGTCGCGCCGGTACCACCGTCGTGCCCGGAGATGAGGACGACGTCAGCGTGCGCCTTGGACACTCCCGCCGCGACGGTCCCTACGCCGTTCTCGGAAACGAGCTTGACGTGCACGCGTGCCGCGGGGTTGGCATTCTTCAGGTCGTGGATCAGCTGGGCCAGATCCTCGATCGAGTAGATGTCGTGGTGCGGCGGCGGCGAGATCAATCCGACACCGGGCGTCGAATGCCTGACCTCGGCGACCCACGGGTACACCTTGTGACCCGGAAGCTGACCGCCCTCACCGGGTTTGGCGCCCTGAGCCATCTTGATCTGGATGTCAGTGCAGTTGGTCAGGTAGTGCGAGGTCACCCCGAAGCGCGCCGAGGCCACCTGCTTGATGGCGCTCCGCCGCCAGTCACCGTTCGCGTCGGGCTCGAAGCGGTCGACGTCCTCGCCGCCCTCACCTGAATTCGACCGTCCGCCAAGACGGTTCATCGCAATGGCGAGTGTCTCGTGGGCTTCGGCAGAAATCGAGCCGTAGCTCATGGCACCGGTGGAGAACCGTTTGACGATCTCGCTGGCGGGCTCCACCTCATCGATCGAAATCGGCTTCCGGACACCATCTTTGAACTTCAGCAGCCCACGCAGCGACGCCATTCGCTCGCTCTGGTCGTCGACCAGCTTGGTGTACTCCTTGAACACCGAGTACTGACCGGTGCGGGTGGAGTGCTGCAGTTTGAAGACCGTGTCGGGGTTGAACAGGTGGTATTCACCTTCGCGGCGCCACTGGTATTCACCGCCGACCTCGAGCTCACGGTGCGCGCGCTCGTCGGGACGATCGAGGTAGGCCAGGTTGTGCCTGGTGGCCACGTCATCAGCGATATCGTCGAGATCGATACCACCGGTCGGGCAGTGCAGACCGGTGAAGTATTCGTCGAGCACGCGCTGGCTGATGCCGACGGCCTGGAACAGTTGAGCCCCGGTATAGGACGCCAGCGTCGAGATGCCCATCTTGGACATCACTTTCAGCACGCCCTTGCCTGCGGCCTTGACGAAGTTCGCCTTGGCCGTGTCACTGCTCATCCCGGTGATGATGCCGCGATCGCACATGTCTTCGATCGATTCGAACGCCATGTACGGGTTGATCGCCGCGGCACCGAACCCGCAGAGCGCGGCCATATGGTGCACCTCACGGGCGTCGCCGCTCTCGACCACAAGGCCGACCTGCGTACGGGTGCGTTCGCGCACCAGGTGGTGGTGCACGGCGGCGACGGCCAGCAGCGACGGGATGGGCGCCAGCCATTCGTTGGACTCACGATCAGACAGCACGATGATGCGCGCACCGTTGCGGATCGCCTGCGAGACCTTTTTGCGGACGTCCTCGAGCGCCCGGCGCAGTCCGGGTCCACCGTCGGCCACGGGGAACAGGCAGCTGACGACAGCGGCCCGCATTCCGTGCTTGCGGCCGCGGATCTCATGGTCGGGGTCGACGTTGATCAGCTTGGACAGCTCGGCATTTCGCAGAATCGGCTGGGGCAGCACGATCTGGCGACAGGAGTCGGCGCCCGGGTTCAGCAGGTCGCCTTCGGGGCCGACGGTGCCCGAGAGGCTGGTCACCACTTCCTCGCGGATGGCGTCCAGCGGCGGGTTCGTCACCTGGGCGAACAGCTGCTGGAAATAGTCGAACAGCATCCGCGGCCGTTGGGACAGCACCGCGATCGGCGTGTCGGTCCCCATCGAGCCCAGGGCCTCGCCGCCGGTTTTGGCCATCGGTGCCAAGAGCATGCTCAGCTCTTCGGAGGTATAGCCGAATGTCTGCTGACGCAACACAACTCGATGGTGCGGCATCCGGACGTAATCGCCCTGGGGCAGATCGTCGACGTGGAACAGGCCGGCGTCGAGCCATTCCTGGTACGGGTGCTCCGCGGCGAGCTCGGCCTTGACCTCTTCGTCGGAGACGATGCGGCCTTGGGCGGTGTCCACCAGGAACATCCGACCCGGCTGCAACCGCAACCGGCGGACGACCTTGGCCGGATCCAGGTCGAGGACGCCTGCCTCCGAAGCCATCACCACCAGGCCGTCGTCGGTGATCCAGATCCGCGACGGTCGTAGACCGTTGCGGTCCAGCACCGCACCCACCAGGGTGCCGTCGGTGAAGCAGACCGAGGCCGGTCCGTCCCACGGTTCCATCAGCGACGCGTGGTACTGGTAGAACGCCCGCCGCGCCGGGTCCATCGACTCGTTGCGCTCCCAGGCCTCGGGGATCATCATCAGCACCGCGTGGGCGATATTGCGGCCGGACAGATGCAGCAGCTCGAGGACTTCGTCGAACCGGGCCGTGTCCGAGGCGCCGGGCGTGCAGACCGGGAAGATCTTGTTCAGGTCGTTGTGGTAGCCGAAGACGTCGGTATGGATGAGCGCCTCGCGGGCCCGCATCCAGTTCTCGTTGCCGGTGACGGTGTTGATCTCACCGTTGTGCGCCACCCGCCGGAACGGGTGAGCCAGCGGCCACGACGGGAACGTGTTGGTCGAGAACCGGGAATGCACGATGCCCAGCGCGCTGGTCAGCCGCTGGTCCTGCAGATCCAGGTAGAACGCGCGCAACTGCGGGGTGGTCAGCATGCCCTTGTAGACAAAGGTCTCGCCGGAAAGGCTTGGGAAGTAGACGGTCTCACGGCCTGGTCCGTCCTGACCTGGGCCTTTGTTGCCGAGCTCGTGCTCGGAGCGCTTGCGGATCACATAGGCGCGGCGCTCGAGCTCCATCCCCGATGCACCGGCGATGAACACCTGCCGGAAGGTGGGCATCGCGTCACGCGCGAGCGCGCCCAGAGAGGAATCGTCGGTGGGCACATCCCGCCAGCCCAGCACCTGCAGGCCTTCGGCCTCGACGATCTTCTCGACGGCCTCGCAGGCGAGTTTCGCATCCTTGGCCGATTGGGGCAGGAAGGCGATACCGGTGGCGTAGCTACCGAGCGGAGGCAGCTCGAACTCGGCAACCGCACGCAGAAACTCATCGGGGACCTGGAGCAGAATGCCCGCACCGTCGCCGGTGTTCGGTTCGGCTCCCTGGGCACCGCGGTGCTCCAGGTTCAGCAGCGCGGTGATCGCCTTGTCGACGATGTCGCGGCTGCGCCGACCGTGCATGTCCACCACCATGGCCACACCACACGCGTCGTGCTCGTACGCGGGGTTGTATAGACCGCTGGGCGCAATTCCCACCGGAACCCACCTGACCCTTCGTGAAGTCTGTTCGTTGCGATTGGCCTGGGCCTTTGACAAGGCCGAGCGTCCATCTTTCGCTGCCGCACCCTGAGGCAGCGGGCTGCGCCCCGTGGATCTATTTGTGGATCTGTCCGACGTGCGACCCGTGGCATCCGTGCAGCGTTGAACGGCGGCCCCTGTTACCGGGTCATGACAAGTCGTAAAACGATATGTCAAACACCGCCTGACATGCCAACTTAGTCAATCCTAAGCTGTGGTTGGCGACCGAGCTCGGCGGCGGGGCCCGACTGAACGCGAGATACGCCAAACATATTGCGGCACGCCTATTTTGAGGCAGCACCGGGGTCCGCGATCCCTACCCAACCGGCGGCCGGTCGCCACAGCGTTTGCTTAGGCAATTAGCTGGAAGCCTCAGTCTTGGTCGCCAGCCGCAGGCCACTGGCACTTAGGCATCTTTTTCGAGTTTGCGAAAAGTTAGGCGGATTCTTAGAGAGCGCCCTTCGGGCCTGGGATGGCTTCATCGGAACCGTGGCGGCCCCTCGGCGATCTGTTCCCTGCACCGACTCCCTGTTTCATCCTCGCCGGGTCCCTCATCGCGCACACGCGTAGTCGACTACCAGAGTTCACTTTTCGGTGTTCTCGTCATCGACGGTAGGTGAGCTGATACGTCGCGGAGTACGCGGCGGACACCCACCCCGTTCCGCGAGCGACCGCAGCTGCCGAAGGGCGAAGTTGCGGCCCCTGGCCGAATCGGGAATGACGATCCCGGCCCAGAGCCCTTCGGCACCCGGCGACTCGACCGCCTCGCGGGCACACAACCACCGGCGCGGGCAGGTTCGGCAGACCGCCTTGGTGGCGTCGTCGGTGGCCGTCATCCAGCGTTCGGGGTCTCGGGTGCACGCTCCGACGATCTCCTGGGGCGACTCCCAGGCGGCGCCGGTCACGGAGTGGCCGATACTGAATAGATGCCCGTTCGGTCCGCCATAGTCCACAGGCAACCCGTGTTCCCCACCTGCCGCAAGTCACCCCGAGGAGGTCAGCGGTGAGCGATCGCGACGACTTCCTACGTGATCGGCAGGCCCAAGGCCAGCCGGTCCCGCCGCCCCAGGGTCCGCCACCGCAGGGTCCACCACCGCAGGGTCCACCACCGCACAAGCCCGGCCCGTGGCCGGGCCCGTCCGGGTACCAGGGCGGGCCGCCGCCGCACCCGCGGCAGCCGCCCCCGCTGGCCGCCCCGCCACCACCGCCTCCACCAGGCTCGATGCCGCCGCAGATGCCGTGGCCGGAGGCCACCCATCCCGGCAGGACGCTTCCCACCGGTCGCAAGCCCCGGCCGGCTGGCGGCTGGCGTAAGGCCGTTTATGCCGCCACCTTCGGCCTGGTGAATCTCGGTCCGTCCCGCGACGAACGGCGCGACGCCCAGTTGGAGGCCGTCATCCAGTCCGCCCTGCGCGGTTATTACAAGGTCGGCGTGCTCGGAAAGGGCGGTGTCGGCAAGACGTCGGTGGCCGCCAGCGTCGGCTCGGTGTTCGCCGAGTTGCGTCCCGCCGACCGGGTGGTTGCTGTCGACGCCGATACCGCCTTCGGCCGCCTCGGCAGTCGCATCGATCCCACGACCCACGGCTCGTACTGGGAGCTGGCCGGGGATAAGAACCTCCAGACGTTCGCCGACCTGCGCACCAGGGTGGGCAACAACGCGTCCGGTCTTTACGTCCTGGCCGGAGAACCGGCCACCAGTCGGCGTCGAGTCCTTGACCCCGCGCTCTACCGCGAGGCCATCATGCGCCTCGACCGTCACTTCACCATCTCGATCGTGGACTGCGGCTCCACGATGGATGCCCCGGTCACCCAGGAGGCGCTGCGCGATGTCGACGCCCTGATCGTGGTGTCCTCACCGTGGGCCGACGGGGCATCCGCCGCCGCACAAACCATGGAATGGCTTGCCAACCATGACAAAACCGACCTGCTGCGACGAACAGTGGTCGTGCTCAACGATTCTGACGGCCACGCCGATAAGAAGACCCGATCGGTGCTCGCGCAGCAGTTCACCAGCCGCGGTCAAGTGGTGGTCGAGGTCCCGTTCGACCCGCACCTGCGGCCAGGCGGGGTGATCGACGTCTCCAGCGAAATGGATCGTCGGACGCGCCGCCGTTTCCTGGAGATCGCCGCGGCCATCGCGCAACATTTTGCCGCCGCGCCAGATGCTGTGCGGGACCGTCGCTGAGCGGGAGACCTCAAAGGTTCAGCGGCACATGCTTTTCTGCGCAGGCATCGATGATGGCGGCCATCACGTCCTGGGTTCGGATGGTCTCCAGGTCGCTGATGGTGACCGAACCACGTTCGGTGCGGTTCTGTGCGGCCACCCGGGAATCACGCAGCCGCTCCGCACGTTCCACGACGTTGCGGGCGAAGCGACCGTTCTGCATGACGTCGACGCCGTGGCTGCCGTTGGGTGCGGTATAGGCCCGCAACACCCGGCACGCCGCGTTCATCGCCTCCTGCGCAGCCGGTTCGATCACCGTGGCCCGCGGCCCGCCGTAGCGGATGGCAATCTCGACCAACTCGTCGGGACTGTATGACTCGAACCGCAGTTTGCGGTTGAAACGGCCGGCCAAACCTGGGTTGACGGTCAGGAATTCGTCGACTTCCTTCTCATAACCCGCGCCGATGAAACAGAAGTCGAAGCGGTGCACCTCCAACGCCACCAGTAGCTGGTTGACCGCCTCCATGCCGATCATGTCCGGTCGGCCATCGTGATGTCGCTCGACCAGGGAGTAGAACTCGTCCATGAAGAGGATGCGGCCCAGGGACCGGCTGATCAGTTCGTTGGTCTTCGGCCCGGATGCCCCGATGTGTTCGCCGCAGAAATCCGCCCGCTTGACCTCGATGATCTCCGGGTGACGGACGATGCCCAG
The DNA here is from genome assembly GCF_965229105.1 of Mycobacterium sp. Lineage (GTDB taxonomy): Bacteria > Actinomycetota > Actinomycetes > Mycobacteriales > Mycobacteriaceae > Mycobacterium. The sequence goes on along the minus strand of NZ_OZ245858.1, from coordinate 771,647 downwards.
CCCCGCATAGATCTTGCCCAACGCCTCGGCCGTGGTGGTCTTACCAGTGCCGGGCGGACCAACCAGGAGCATGTGATTCGTCTGATTATTGACGGGCAGGCCGTGCGCCAATCGTAGTGCGCGGACTTCGATTTGGTCTTCGAGCTCGGCGACGGCACCCTTGACCTCGGCCAGACCGACCTGGTGGTTGAGAAGCTCGCGACCCTCGGTGAGCAGCTCGGTGCGACGGCCCTCGTTCTCCTCCTGCTGACGGTCCTCCGAGGATTGGCCGGTGCTGACATCCCACCGGTTGGTCCGGCTCTCGATAGTCTCCTCATCGGTGATCACCAGTTGCAGTGTCGGATCGTTGAGCGCCTGCTGGGCGGCGGGAATCAATGCGCCGTTCAGTGTGGCCTTCGACAGGGCGATCTGCGCTTTGTCCTCTTCACCCAGCTGGCGATGGGCCATACCGCGCACGTAGGCGATATCGGCTGCTATCAAAGGGAAGTCGACGGGGTCGATGGCCGCCACCATCACATCGGTGAGATCGCGCCGTCGCGCCTCTCCTGCGGCTCCGCGGGCGGAACGCAACTCGACGCGGTCCGCCCAGTCCAGCGCCACCCGCGCCTGCCCGAGGTGCGCGGCGGCGTGCGCGGCCAGCGCATTCGTCGCGGCTGTTACCGCGGACATGATGATCGCTTGCGGCGGAAGGATTCTTGCCGCCACTGAAATGACATCCGGCCAGCGCTGCGTGGCGTACATCAGGTACGACTCAAGGTACTGCTGCCATTGGTGGTTCTCCCAGGTGTCCAGGAGAGCCGGGTCTTTGAGCAGGCCCTGGGCCTTCTCGTATTCGCCGCTGTCGATCAGTGCCGACGCCAATGCCATTCCGGCGTGCGATGATTCGGTGACGGTGATGGCCAGATACGGGCCGGCCTTGATGTGGGCCGAAAGCGTACCGCCGAGTCGGTTCGTCTCGCGGTGTAGCCGGACCCCGTAGGTGTAGAGCTGTTGCAACGTCGTCAGGGCCTCGTCACCTGCCGCGATCCGTCCCAGCCAGGCATCGGCCATCGCCGGATCGGTTTCGGTGGCGTCGCGAAAGCGCGCCAACGCGGCTGGCGCGTCGGTCTCCAGGAGCGACATGCCCTGGTCGAATTGCCGCCGCGCGGCCGCTGTTTGGCTGCTGCTGGTGGTCATCTTTTTGACGTCATCGTTGTGGAGTCATCGTCTCTCGTCTGCGAATTCACGTTCGGCTGCCAAGCTGGTCGGCTCGGACGAGATGTAGCGGTTCTCGGCGCGGAACAGTTCCACCTCGACCAGATACATCTTGCCCGCCGCAGTCACCTCGACGGTGGCGGGGCCAATCTGCGTGATCACCACATCTGCCGTCCCGCGGTAGGACTCACCAGGACGCCCCACCGAGATGACGGTGTTCGGCCTCGGGGCTGGCGCCAACGAGCCGTCGGTCACGCTGACCGTGGTACCTGCGACGGGCCGCGTGCGGTCGGTGACCGCGATATCGGGCATCCGAACACTGGTCCAGCGCTGCGGGTTTCGGGTGTGGACGGTGATGCGATCACCCGCGCCCGCCGCGCGGATCACGATGCGCTTGGCCAGCGTGTCATCGGCGGCGATGTGCACTCGGCTGAATTCACCGGGGTCCCCGATGGGCAACATCAACCGGTCGCCGGCACCGAACTTTCCGATCAGCACACCCGACGGTCCGACCGGGAGCACCAGCGTGCGTGGCGCAACCGACGGACGCAGGCTGCGTAACCTGGTGGTCGGACCGCACAGACTGGCCGCGACCGCGGCGGCCTGCTCACCGGGCAAGGTCCGCAGCGACACACTGGGTGAGGCGGTCGGCGGTTTGGCGGTCCGGATGGTCACCGTCGCGGTAGCGGTCCCATTCGGGAACAACGTGATGTTCTGTGTGATCCCGTCGGCGCGCCATGACCAGGCCTGTGCCAGCCCTTCGGCCGTGATATCCGTTGGCCGGTACCGGTAGGTGGTCAGCCAGCCCGCGTCGCTGCGGACCGATCGCCACCGCTGGCGGCTGGGGTCCAGCGCGGAGTGACCGAGTCGGCGCTCCATCTCGACGATATCGGTCGCTGTGGCGACCTTGGCTCGAATACCGTTGCAGCGCAATGCTGCGCTGATGCGCTGCGCGGCGGCCAGTGCAGCGGTGCCCGCGGTCAGCCGCCACTGCATCGCATCGGCATTGGCAAAGGCAGGCACCCGAGCGATCAGCCAGGTTTCCCGCTGGCCTGCGTACGGCGGAGTTCCGATCAGCGTGTCGTAGACCCGCGGATAGTCACCGGTATTGCGACGACGGCTGCCGGTGCTGACGATGCTCAGGGATTCGACCGTCAGCCCGAGGCTCTGATGCAGGAGCCGGGTCAGCTCGGCGATGTCGATGGTGTTATCGGTGCTTGTCGCGGTCGATCCGGTGAACAGCGTTGGTGCGTGCGCCTTTCCGAGCACCTGCACCGCAACCACGGCCACCCCGTCCTGATAGCGGACACCGCCGCCGGCTCGGTCGTTGGCCACGGTGACAGGCTCGCTCCAGATGATCGGCCGCTTCCGCCGCAGATACAACCGGGTCCACGACCACACTGGCTGCTGCCACCAGCGGACCGCGCCCAACAGCAAAGCGAGCACCAACCCGATTGCGGCGCCGGGGAATCCGCCGACGGCCCAGCCAAGGAGGCCGGTCAACAGGATGCCGATGACGACGGTGAGTCGGACCGTCGCACTCATCGGGCCCGCCTGGCTCTGGCCACCAGTGACGAGATCAGTACGGCTGCCACCACCACCCCGGCGAAGGCCAGGGCCACATTGCGCGCGCGATGATCCGGCGGAGCGACGGGCGGCGGGGGCAGGATCACCCGGGTCTGTGAGTCCGGCGCCAACCGTGCTCCGGGTGGGACGTTGAACGTCAGCGCCGCAACGGGATCGACGACCCCGTAGCCGACCTGATTATCGACACCGCGCGGCGGGTTGTGAGCAGTCTGCAGGATCCGGTTGATCACCTGATGCGCGGACAGGTCGGGGAATTTGGCGCGCACCAGCGCTGCGACACCGCTGACATAGGCGGCCGAGAAGCTGGTACCCCAGAACGGGGTGTTCGGGTCACCCGGTTTGACGGGCGGGTACGCATTCACCGGGCCGCCGGTCTGCGGTGAGAGGCCCATGATGCCCACACCTGGTGCTGCGGCAGCCACCCATGGGCCGGCCAGGCTCTTGGCCAGCGGGGCACCCGCGTTATCAACGGCTCCGACGGACAGCACGTAATCGGAGTACCAGGATGGCGATGACACCGTCTTGACCTGGTGCCAGTCGCGCGGGTCGGAGGTGTTGAGCGGATCGAACAGGGGGTTCTGCGCGCAGTTGTCCTCCCCCTCATTGCCGGCCGCTGCCACGACCACCGCATCCTTGACCGTCGCGGCGTACCAGACGGCCGCGCCGAGGGCCCGCTGGTCGAGCGGGTCGGCGGCCGAAACACAGGACGTCACACTGATGTTGATGACCTTGGCGCCCATATTCGCCGCGTGCACGATGGCCTGTGCCAGCGAGGCAATGGTGCCCGCCTTGCGGCGCGCCTCATTGTCCCCGGGTTGCGGGTCGACAAACTCATAAGCCCGCGAGGACTGGCGGATCGAGATCAGCACCGCATTCGGGGCGACACCGGCGACGCCGTCGGGCGCTCCGGGCGGCGGTGGCGGCACCTCGGGGTCATCAGGGGCGCCCGGGATGGGATTTCCGGGCCCGGCCGAGGGCTGGTCCGGTGGTGGGGGCGGCGGAGGCGGCGGAGGCGGAGCCGGCTTGGTCTCGGTGATGGTCACCGGGACTGGTGGCGGCGGTGGTGCGACCGGCGGAGGTGCTCCCCCCGGCGGTGGCGGTGCGGCGATACTCGGCGGTGGGCCTGCCGGCGGCGGGAACGCAGGCGTCGGCGGCATCGGAGCCGGTGCGGGGGTACCCAGCGGGGCTGCACCGATCAGCGACGCGACGATGGTGCCGTGTGCATCGCAGTCCATCAGCCCGTCGCCGCCCATGATGTAATCCCCGCCGGGGACCACCGGTAGGCGCGGGCTGGGGTTGACACCCGTGTCGATCACCGCGACGGGTACACCGTTGCCTGTCGAGTACTGCCACGCCTTGCTGATGTTGAGCATGGTGAAGCCGGGGGCCGTCACCGTGACGTCTGGGTCTGCCACCGTCATGGTCTGCGCACAGATATTGCTCTGCCGCATGGGTTGATCGGGGCCGGGCGGCCCGTCAGGGGGGACCGCGCCCGGGTCTACCTTCGGTGGCGGAATAGCCTGTGCGACTGGAAAATTGGTGCTCAGACCGACCAGTGTCAGCACAGTCAGTGCCGCTCCGAACTGTCGTGCACGACCCGCTGGGGTCATCGCATTCGCACCCATGTGTAGAGGCCACCGATCCACGCCGCCAGAGGCAGCGCGGCGACGATCGCCAGTAACTCGAGCCACTCGGCAAGCATCCGCACCAGGGGGGTGAAACGGGTGACCGGCACCAGCAGTGCAGCGATCAGCCCGGCTGCGGTGAATCCGGCCAGTGCGAGCGTGCCCCACAGCAGCGCTTCCCCAGAACCGCTCGGCTCGTGCAGAACGTACTTGAGCACAGCCGCGCAAACGGCGACCGCTGCTCCGCACACCAGGGCAACGGCTTGGCGTTTATCGGCGAAAGTTCTTCCGCGGCTGATGAAGATGAGCACGAACAACCCGGCCAGGACCGCGGCGGCGTTGCTCTTCGCGAGGCCTGGCATCAGCGTCGCCCACACCGCGACAGGCAGTGTCGCCGCCGCGCCGATGCAGATGCCGGTGAGCACACTGTTGGCGCGCCTGGCGGCGTTGGCGATCTCCTCACCACGCGGCGTGGTGTCCGGATTGGGCTCACTCAGCTCGTCGTCGCCTGCCTCGTCGTCAACCGGCGCGACCGCGTCGACTGGCAGACCATCGCTGCGGCGGAACACATCTCGACCGGTGATGGAGCCGAAATACGGCGGTCTGATCCGCGCCGCCCACAGCGCTATGGTCGGCGCCAGGGTCACCAGAAGCAGCAGAGCCACCAGGGTGCACATCCCGAGCCACTGCGGTGGGATCGGCTGCCACATCCGGGTCGCCGCGACCGCACCGCCAAGTCCGCACAACGTCACGACGGTGGCGGCAACGGTGATGTGACGTCCCGTGACCGAGGCCAGCCCACAGGTCAGGACGGTGATCGCGAGCGCGGTGATGAACAGATGCGCGGCACCGATGGCGCCGGGTGCACCAGCTCCAGCACTGACCGCGAGCATCGGGATGGCCAGCCAACCGAAGCCGCTGAGCAGATCGGTGCGTTGCGGCCACCCACGCCAGATGGTGACCGCCCCGCCTGCGGCCAGCAGACCCACGACACCGGTGGCCAGCGTCGGTGCCAGCGAGTCGGTGGCCAATCGGGTCCGCAGCGCCATCCCCAGCACCGAAGCCACCGCCAAGGCCAGAATCGCCAACGCCGTGTGGGCAGCGGTCTCCGGTGTGACAGGTTCGAAGAGCTTCTTGCCGATCCTGGCCAGCCCGGTCGAGAGGGACTCGTACTGCGGTTCGAAGGAATCACCTTCGATGGCGGGACTGAGGACCAGGGTGGCGCCATCCTCGACGCCGAGTTCGTCCAAGGTTCTGGTGACATCGAGCCGCACGCCGTTGGCCCGCTGCAATTCATAACCGACGCTCGATTCCAGCCCGGTCAGGCCGCGGCGCCGGAGCTCTTCATTGAGCAATTCGACGATATCGTCGATAAACACTTCGATCGGTACCGAGGCCGGGTAAACCTGCGATACCAAGTGTTCGCCACAAACAACTGCAACGGCGCAGCGAGCCGGGAAGGAAACCTTAGCCATTACTGTGGCCTATCGGCATCCGGTGTGTATTTATCGGCAAGGGCGGCGGTGATCTCGAATAGCCGCAGGCGCGTTTTCTTGTGCAACTCGTGTTGCGTATCGATGATGCCGCCCTTCGCAAGATGCGGGTCATATGGCATGAATTCCACCGTTGCACCCGACTGCCCGAAACGTTCGGTCAAATACGCCCGCGCTTCTTTGTCATGTGAATTGCGGCTGTCATTGAGCACCACCATGCTCCGCGATACCAACTCGTGGTAACCCATCGCCCGCAGCAGGTCGATCGAGCGCGTCACCGGAAGCGACGTGTCGGCCGTCAGGCCGGAGACGAACACCAGCGTGTCGGCGGCGTCGAAGACCGCTTTCATCACCGGGTGCTCGAGATCGTCCGAGGTATCCACCACGATCACATTGTGGGTGCGACGCAAGCGGGACAGCACCCCGGTGAACATCGACGGAACCAGCGGCCGCGGCTGGTCGGAGGCACGATTGCCGGCCAGCACATCCAGGCCAAGCACGTTCTGCCCCAAGTGTTCCCGGATATCTGCGTAACCCTGCACATCGGTGTCGTTCAGTACCGCCGAGTAGTCCCCCGGCGGCGCTTCGTCGATCCGGCCGGCCAAGGTACCGAAGCCCGGCGCCGCGTCGATGGCCACCACATTCTCCGGGCGGCATTCCCTGAACACCGCACCGATGGACGCCGTCATGGTCGTCTTGCCGACGCCGCCTTTACCGGAGATCACGGCGATGACGTACTGCTTGCGGATATGCCTGCGGATGCGGTCACGCAGTTCGCGATAATGCCGCTCGGCCGGCGACTCACCGAGATTGATGCTGTGAAATGTGGCGTTGTAAATGAATTTCCGCCAACCGGAGCCGGGCGGAATTTTGCGGGGCGCGACCATATCGGAAATACGCAATGTCCCCGAAACAGAATCCTGGTGCTGATGACGTCCGCCCGCGGATTCCCGCCGCAGCGCCGCCTGGTGTTCAGCAGAATTGGCGGGATCATTCCATGGATTTGTCACAATTTCGATGCTAACATGCGCGCCCTACACAACCTTTCGGTGGGAAAACCATTCCTGCTGCGCAGGTAATCGACGAACCATCTGGTTGACGGCAGTGGCGATATTTCCGGGCGAACCGGGGGACATGATCATCCACATCTTTCCCTGCTGGGGAACGTGCTCGGCGACGATTCGCCCTTCAGGGGTGTCGATGATCGTGACGACTGATTTCTCCAGATGCACCCGGGCCGGGCCGCCGCTGTTCACGCCCGTCTGGAGCGCGACGATGGAGGCCTGTGCAGATTGGTCCGGGTCGGCGGCCACCAGCAGCAGCTGCATCTGATCGGGGTCCAGCTGGACTCCGGTCATCAGGAACTTTCGCAGACTGTCTTTGTCCTTGACGGTCGCCAGCAGCTTGTCGACCGGGATCGTCACGGGCTTGAGGGGGGCTGGTTTGCTCGTGCCGCAGAGCCGATCCACCTGATTGGTGATCACCTGGCTGGCCGCACTTTCTGCGCTGGCCGTTCCGGCGCCGCTGAGCCGCACCAGATAGTCGGTGCGCTCCAGGGTCACCCACCACTGTGCGAAACGTGCGAGGGTCACCATCGCCGGAGTCGCGCCGCCCGCGGGGGTCCGGGCCTGCATGTACAGCGCCACGTCGCGGCGGGAGAGCACTGTCAGCCACTCCACCACTGCGGGGTCGACGTCGCCGTGCTCATCGATCACCCCGGCTTCGTGCAGTTCGGCCGCAATCGGGTGATCCAGTGCCGACTGTTTGGTTTCGACACTCGGCAGCACGGGCCGCAGGCCCAGCTCGGGTGCCAACACTTCGATTCCGGTCAGCACCTGCAGCGCCCAGAGACCGTCGAGCGTCGTCGTCAACACGTATAGAACCCCCGAACAGAAATCAGTTCCAGCACTAGGGCAGCGAACGGGGCGCACGCGCCGCGTGCGCCCCGGCCAAACCTAGGTTTACATGCCGAAGCCCTGGGCCATCTGGTGATCGGTGCTGATCGATGACATGTTGGCGCTGCCGATCGCCTGGCCGTGGCTCGACATCACCTGGATGAGGTCCTGGAACCCGCTGAGCATCAGCAGCTGGTTCTCCCGGAACGCTGACGCCGCCAGGCCGGTGAAGAACTCGGCGATGGCGTCCGTCTGGTTCTTGACCTCGTCGTGCAGCCCGTGCAGGGTCGACGCGGATTGGCCAACGGTGTTGGCCAGGCCGTCTACCTCGCCGTGGTTATAAAGAATGGATTCGGACATGTCGTTCTCCTTGCATGGTCAGTCGAGTGTGTGGAGGTGGAGCGGGCGAGCAGTGATCAGTGGCCGGCGAATCCGTTGAACGTGTGAGCCTGCTCTTCCTCATGGGCCTCCATGAGCGCGGCGGCGTTGTTGAGGCCGTCCGCCAGGTGCTGGCCGCCGGTGACGATCTTGTTGATGTCTTCCTGGATTCGGGCCGCTGTGGTCATCGATGACGTCGCGCCCATACCTCCCCAGGTCGCGCCCATCTGGTCTTGATGGGTGTTGACGTATTGAGTCGCCACGGCGATCGCCTGTTCGAGTGCGCTGTGGATGCTGTTGGAGACCGTTCGCATCTGGTCCGGAGTTACGAGTAGGTCCGACATTTGCTTCTCCCTTGCTTTTCCATCCCCGAGCAGGGGCTTCTTGTTGATTGTATGCGCTCTGTGCGCACTGTCACTTCACCAATTAGCAAACAGAATGTGCAGGCTGCGCCGCCTGCCCAGGGTTAGCTGGATGCGCGCAATGTTCAGTTTTTCCTCAGATATCCCGACGGGTATCGCGGTCACGATCGACAACCACCCGGGCTCGTGCGACCTCGTCGGCCTTCTGGCTGCCCTCGCCACCGCGGTTCAGCATGCTGGCGGGCGACATCGGCATGCCGCCCCCGCCGCCGACGCCGGTGCCTGTGGCAGGCGGCCGCATCTCCGCGGTTTCGAGCAAACCGGTGCGCAGACCGGTAGCTCGGCCGGGGCCCTCCCCGAAACTGCTGGTCGGGCGGGTGTAGCTGGTCATTCCTGGGCTCGCGCCACCGCCCATACCGCCGAGCCCACTGGCTCCGCCGCCGCCACCGCCAAGCGACGCGGGGCTGACGCCGAGGCCGGCCGGGCCGCCGGCTGCCTTGAAGTTGGCCGCCTCGGCGGCCACTTCCCCGCCCTTCATGCCCTGGCCGAACATGCCGGTCAACTGCTGAACAGCTTGCGGCGCCGCCTGCATCACCTGCTGACCCATCTGCATCGGCATCTGGAACACCTGGCCCAGTGGCTGCAGCATCTGACCCATTTGGCCGACCATCGAGCTCATCTGGCTACTCGCGTCACCGCCGGCACTGGTGGCACCCTGACCCGCGGTTTCGGCGGCCTTGGAGCCGGCCTGCATCGCCTGGGTCCCAGTCGCCTGGGCCGTGGCCTGGGCGATGGAGGAGGCTGAGCCCGCTGCCGCGGCCGCGGGGTTCGACATCGGCGCGACCGGCGCAGGAACGGCCAGCAGCGCGGTCAATCCCGAGAGCACGGCGCCGTAGGCAGCGCCGGCGCTGGCGTTATGCGGCCAGTGTTCACCGAAGTACTCGAGGTTCAGATCGGCGATCCGCGGTGTCAGCGCACCCCACACCGACGGATTGATCATGTTGTCGGCGTATTCCTCCATCCGGTTGGCCTCACAGACCGGAGCCGGGATCATCGTCGAACACGCTGATTCATAGGCTGTAACAGCCGCTTCGGCCAGCGGCGGCTTCTCTACCACCCATCCGGTGAGCAGCTGCAGCGCGCCGTTGAGCTGGGTGCTTGCCGCCGCCGACGCCGTTCCACCGAGCCCGATGAAACTCGCGCCGGTGGCGGCGGTGTTCATCGTGGATGCGCCGAAGGACAGCTCGTGGGTGGCCAGTTGGGTAAGCCACGCCGCCATGCTGGCCAGTGTGGTCGCGGGGCCGGTACCCGAGATCAACCGAGTGTGGTTGGCCTCAGGGGTGCTGATCGGCCAGAGTGGGTCGGTTGCCATCGGAATACTCGCTGTTCGCCCTTCGCTGTCGGGGCCCTTAGATGGAGAGTCCGGAGACTGCGTTGATGGCGTCCGTCGCCTGGTAGGTGAGCGACGAGATGGATTGGGTGCTCGCAAGCCCCAGCCGTGAGCCCACGTGTTCGGCCGTCATACCGAGGTATTGCCCACCTGCGGCGCTCAAGGCCGCGGCGAACGCCGCCGAGTCTGCGTCCAGGCCCATCGGGGTGACTCCGAGCAGGGCAGCTGACGCCGCGGATGCGCTGGCACCCATCTCGGCGCTGATACCGACCTCTGTCGCCGACGAGAGATCAACGGCGCTTGGCACAACCTCCATGGTGGTCCTCCCTGTTTGAAGCACAGCTTCGCGGCTGTGGTATTACCCAATTCTAGAGTGTGCTGAAACGGGCTGTCGACACTGATTTCCCGCTGCGCCAGCGAACGCTTGCTGTGAGGTCATTCCGGTGCGCCCGCCAGCACGCCGTCGATGACGCCATCGGTGCTGACCAACAGGCCTCGACCTGGCGCAAGTTGCTGGGCACTGGTGCGGCCGAACACCTTTACCGCGGCGGGGTCGTTATCCATGAACAACGTTGGTGAACGTGAACTCGTCATCCGCTGAAGGAACGGATTCATCACCGAGACACCCGCCCAGTTTCCCGGCAGGCGGGACATGATCACGTGCAGGCCGATTTCGCGGCTGCGTTCGATCAGTCCCCACAGGGGTGCGGTGGCCGCCTGTTTACCCAGGACACCGTTGGGACGCAGTTCCTGCTCATCGTCGATGAGCACAAAATGGTGCGGACCTTCCCAGGCGGCGCGTTTCAACAGTTCTTCCTGGCTCAACCCTGACGGGGGTAGGCGTTGCTGCAGCAATGCGGCCAGCTCACCGATCGCCTGATCGATATCCTCGACGGTGTAGCCGTAGGCGCGCACATGCGGGCCCTGCATCCGGCCGATCAGCGCGGTCTTCGGGTCGATGACCGTGATCTGGGCCTGTTCAGGCGTATATCTGTTCATGATCGCCTGCCCGATGGCCGCAAGGGTCGACGTCTTACCGCAGCCCTGCCTGCCGATCACCGACAGATTGGGCGTGGTGCGCAGTGTCAGGGCGACTGGCGCCAGGCCGGCCTCACCGATCGCGAACGGCAAATTCAACGGGTCCGCCGCTGCCGGGCTCGCAGCGAACGTGTCGATGATCTGGCGCAGTGCGATGCGCTCGGGCAGCCGCGCCAGCGCTTCGACCCGTTCCAGACCGGTATTCGCCGCGATAACAGCGCCCACCTGCCGGACGGTGATCCGTTCGCCCTTGGGTCCGGAGATCTCAGGAACACCCATCAGGAGCTCGTGACCCTGCCTGCTCACGCCGAATCCCGGCCGGTCCAGGGTGTGTCGGGCCGCCTTGCGGTGTTCGATTCCCGTGCCCATCTGGGTTTCGTCGGGGTTGCTCAACCGGAGCTGGATGCGGGCGTTGGACACGTTGAGCAGCGCCTGCTTCTGCCCGACCAGCCAGGCGTTCGAACTGGTCATGACGTGTACGCCGTAGGACAGGCCCTGCCGGGCGACCGAGATGGCGCGGTCACCCAGTCCGTAGTCCTTGTCGTAGAGGTCACCGAAGTTGTCGACGACGAGGAAGACGTCGCCGAACTTGTCGTTCGGATCGGTTCCCGCTCCGCCCGCAGGCCCGAAGCGCCGCTCCCGGAAATCCGAGATGTCGATCTGATACTGCTTGAACGCCGCCTCCCTGGCCCGGATGATCCCTTCGAGGGTGGCGATGGTTCGTGAGACCCCTTCGCTGTCGGACAGGCTGACGACACCGGCGACGTGCGGCAATTCCTCGATGGGGAACAGCGAGGCTCCGATACAGAAGAACGTGACGCGATCGGGCCGGTACATCAGCGCCGCGGATGTCATCAAGGTCATCAGCGTCGTCGACTTCCCGCGCTGCGCGGTGGCGACCACCATGATGTTGTCCATCTCGGCGTCGACGACGTGCACCCGCTGCGCGTGATCTTCCGGAATGTCTTCGATGGCCAGCGGGAAAATCAGGCCGGGGTTCTGACCGTAATCGACATGCCAGGGCTTACCGCGCCAGCGGTAGACCAGGTCATCGGCGCGCTCACTGACCTCCAGCGGTGGCAGCCAGATCTGGTGCGGCGCCCTGATCTGAGTGGCCAGCAGTGACTCCCTGATCACATCCAGCAGCTTCTTCTTCTTGAAACCATCTGCGTGATAAAGGAATTCGTCAGGTTCATCGGGCTCGTCGGCAACGGCCAGCGCGGCGTTGTCGGCGTCACTGAGCGGCTGGTACTCCCAGGTCAGGGACTTCGGCTGGGTGAAGCTGACATCGACGGTCTTGTTGAGGTTGACGGCCTTCTTCGGCAGCACAAACGGTGCGGAGACATAGAAGCACCGGAACTGCTCCAGATCGCGCGGACCGACCTTGAGCAACGCGTAGCCCGCCTCTTTCGACGGCAGGTGCAGCGCCGCATCACTACTGATCACGTCGCGGGAGTCCTCAGCGGTTTCCGCACGAAGCGCTACCCGGAAGGCGATGTTGCTCTTGGCCTTGCTCAATGACGAAAGGTCCAGACGCTGACCGCCCAAGGTGAAGAAGACGTTACAGCCGCGACCCTCCTGCCCGATGTGGATGACGAGGTCGATCCATTCCGGGTGATGGTGGAACAGCTCGAGGTATTCGTCGATGATCACCAGCAGGATCGGCACGGGCTCCAGATCGCGGCCGGCCAGCCGCATCTCCTCGTACTCGTTGGCGTCACGGGCCCCGGCGTCCTTGAACAACCGATAGCGCCTGGCGATTTCGCCGTCGACGGCCTTGCGCATGCGATCAGCCAGGTGCCGATCATCCTTGCCCAGGTTGGACAGCGAACCGGCGACGTGCGGTAGCCCTTCCAGGTCCTGGGCCGCCGACTCGAACTTCATGTCGACGAAGATCACGATGAACGTCTCCGGAGAATGCGTCAGCGCGATCCCGTTGCACAACGACAGGAAGTATTCGGATTTACCCGATCCGGACGTTCCGATCACGACGGAGTGGAAGCCGAACCCGCCGAAGTCCTTGGCGCGCAGGATGACGTACTGCAGTTCACCACCTGGCTTGACCCCGACGGGCACCATGGCCCACTTTCCGTCGCCACGACCGCGGCTCTCCGCCCACAGCTTGTCGACGTCGAGGTTACGAGGGTCGTTGATACCCAACGCGCGCAACAACTCCCCGCCCTGGCTATCCATCCCGGACAGCTCGCCCGCACTCATCGGTGACCAGCGGGCGATCGCGCGCGCATACCGATCGGCGGTGCTTTCGGCCAGCATATCGGCCACCGCGAAGAAGGCACCGCGATGCCGCAGCCTGCCCTCGCGAAGCTCGTAGCGCTCGTCTTCGTCGGAGAAGCCGACTCCCGAGCCTTGTCGGGTTGCCAACCGCAACACCGTGATTCCCGCCATGCCCTTCTGGCCGGTGACGCCTTCCCATTGCTCCGGTGTACCGACGTTATCGTCGATGATCACCCAGTGCGGTCCCAGCGCCGACGCGGCCATCGCCTCCACCGGCGAGGGCATCGACAGCGGGCTGCTGCCCGTCGGCGGTGCCCATGGGCCGCGGCCCTTGCGATGCAGTTCCGCGTCCAGGGCCTCTTCCAACTCGGTGGGCGAGGTGAACACCAGCCGGCGCAGACCGCACGCGTCGAACATTTCGTCATGCTGATTATGCGGCAGCCACACCAACCAAGACCACTTTTCCGGGTGCCGGGTCACCACCATCAGCTTGACATCACTGGGGCTGTGGTACACGGCCAGCGAGCACAGCACGGCTCTGATGAACGCATGTAGTTCGCCGATATCCTCACCGGTGAAACTGAATCCGGGCTTCGACCGCAGATTCAGCACCTTGCCGATACCGCGAATCTTGCTCTGCTCCAGGATGAAATCCCGCAGCGCGCGGCCGGTGACCGGCTCCAGTTCCTCACCGACGGGTACCTCGGGCCACTGCAGGCTGACCGCCGATTCGCTGGCTTGCTGGACGCCGATCCCCAGACGTGCATCGAGGAAATCGTGATCGGCCGGTCTGCGTTCCCACATCCGTGGGCCGCCGATGACGTTGTCGAGGCTCTGCGGGTCACCGTGCACGAACAGCTGGCTGCGACGCTGATCCTGGGCGGCCCGCTGAACCTCGTCGCGGTCCTCGTCGAGCTGGCGCAGGTATACCCGGCGCTGCTTTTCCTGTTCACCCCAACTGATTTTGCGGCCGCGCCCCATCCGTCCGCTGAACATCATCGCGCCGAAACCGATCAGGCCGATCATCGGGAAAAAGCCGGACTGCAATGACCGGATCCCCGAGGTGTACATCACCACCAGCGTGCCGATGATCCCCACCAGGAGCGCGGGAATCGCGATCATCAGCAGGATGTTCCGCGGCTCTCGCTCGGGCAGCGCCAAGGGTGCGGCCACCGCGACGCGGGCCGGGGGTACAGACGGCGGGGGTTTACGCAAGCCTCGGACAAAGCCTCGTTTCGACACGCTAACCTCCCTGCTGGACTGAGTTCTGGTCCACACCCGGTATCAGTGCGGCGGTTCCTCCACCGGGCAGAGTGTCACGCGCCAGCAGCGCGGCGCTACGACTCACCGCCAGGCCGGCCGCAAAAGTACGGACAATCGGCCACGGCGCCTGCACTGCCCTGGCCGGGTCCAGACCAAGTGCCTTGAGAGTCTTTTCATCCCAATCGATTCCATACCGGACACCCTGCGGGGACACCCAGTAGAGGCTTTCTCTGGTGTCTGACGTGGCGACCCCACTGGTGGTCGCCACGAAGTTCGCCGCGCCCGGCAGCACCAATGTCTGGTCGGCCTCGACGGAATCCGGGTCCCGGTCGTCACGAACCAGCCGCACCAGGTGCGTGTCCATCGCCGGCGACACGGGCAGACCCTTACCGCTGAGTACCGCGATGCTGGCCTGCCGGTCGGTCGACAATTTCTCCCAGCCCACACAGGTCACCGGATTGGCTTCGGTGTCAACGAAAGTCAGCTTGCCCCCGGGATAGAACCCGACGTTGAGGACGTCGATATCGGGGATGTCGACGAGTTTGTTCGGCGAGATCAACTGCGGCGCGTTGGAGGTCTGGCTGACCGAGGTCCGCAGCAGATCTGCCACGAACGCGGTGATCTTCTGCACTCCGCCGGGCAGCAGCACGTAGAAACCGCTGACCGTTCCTGACGCATCGCGAGATTCCAGTACGGTGCCGACGGCGGTCCCGGGTAGGAACTGTGACGGCGTGCCCAGACCTGGAACATCGGGCACCACAATGGGTTCGGTGGCTGGCATCGCGTCGAATAGGGCGTTGGAGAGCTCGATCGGCTGGGTCGCTCCGGGGTCGAGGCCGAGGTTGAAGGTCAACGACCGGTCGGCGGGGTCGATCAGCGAGCGCTGTCCGCCCCAGATCACGTAGGTCCGGTCCCCGTGGGTGGCGAGGATGGCCTGAGCGGGATCCATCGCCGAGGCACGGCCGAACGCGGAGAGCGGGCCGGCGATCGAGGTGACCATCGGCGGCGCGCTGGTGCCGTTGGCGGGCGCAGTATCGCAGACCGCCCACGCCGAGGCTCCACCACCGTTGATGGTCAGATCGTTTGGCACGCCGGGGATCCCGATCATCGGACCGGTCGGATACTTGGCGATCTCCGCGGCGTTCACCCACGTCGGCGTGCCTGCGGTGCCGGTGGCCAGCCGCGCCGAGGTCAGGTTCAGCGCCGGGTAGAGGCGGCCGTTCATCTTGGCGTAGACCGCGCCCGTGGCACGATCGCCGATGATGTTCGAATCACCGACGAGCCCGGCCGGCTTCATGACGTGCAGCAACGCCATCCAGCCGACGCCGATGAGCATGAACACGATCGACAACACGACGGCCGCCTGCTGTTTGCGATCGTCATGCTTCATGCGCACCGAGAACCGGGTAATCGCAGCTTTGAGCCGCCTGTTGTAGAACAGATGACCGGAATTCTGGTCACGGTTCGACAGATTCAGCGGCACGCTCGATTTCCTTTCGGCGGACAATATCCGGGGGCATCGGTATATCCACGATAAGGGGCGGCTGCGGCACCCGGTGACAGAAGTTTGTCGGCCGTCCCCTGTGAGGCGGACCGGTGGTCACTGCAGACCCACGTGCCACAGGCGTCACGGCCTGCTCCGTTATGGCGAAAGTCCAGTTCAGCGGCCATCAGTGCAGGGGTCCTCCGTACCGGACCGCGTTATCGGTCTCGGCCTCCTGCCGCAGCGCACCGAACGCCATATTGAGCCGGTCGGCGAGCTCACCGTGGGTGTAATGCGACATCACCCGCGGATCCAGTACCAATTCGACCAATTTACCGTCGGAATTAGCGGTCGCGTGAATATCCCCGAGATCGACGCTGTAGGTAATTCGCTCGGCCTGCGCGACCAGCTCTTCCCATTTGTTGGCGGCGTCTCGTAATTCGCGCAGAATGTCGTCCACAAGGGCCCTATCACTGCGCCCCTCGTCAACGGCACCCCCCGACACCACCACAGTATGTCGACCCTCTTCTGCGAGCGTCAATTCATTCGGTCAGCAACATCGCATCAGGGCGCGGGGGTCCACCCGCTGGGCGGGGGTGCGCTCAGTGCCTTGAACCAGGCGAAGTGGTAATTGGCCGACGTCTGGTCAGCACGCGCAATAGCCTCGGTAGCGGCCAGGAGCAGGCAGTTCAGCAATACCGCGGATTCCGCATCGGGGTAGCGGGCCAGTAGTTGGTAGCGAGCGGTGTCCAGGTGGACCCGAAGAACATCGAGTTCGGCTTCCAGGACACCGGTCCCGGCCGCACCCGCTTTGGCCATGGTGTGCGCCATCCTGGGCAATCCGTCGCGCCAGTGCGTCGCTTCGGTGAGCTGCCACCCGAGGTCATCGACGGGCTCGGTGCGGCGCACGGCGTTGGATGTCGTCGTGTTGAACTGCGACGCGAAACCGAAGGGATCACCGGGGGTGTAGGTGGTCGACAACGCGGTCGGACCGAGCAGCGCCAACGCATTACCGCGTCGCCGGCCCGGCTCCAGCAGGGTCAGACCGGCCGGCAGCTCGATTCCCGGCGGGATCCACCCGTGGGCGAGGTCGGTGACAAGCACAGTGGTGCGGTCCTCGCGCTGCCCCACCGCCCACTTGAGTCCCGGTTCCTGCCTGGCGACATAGAGGGCCAACCGACGAAGCCGCTGTTCGTCGGACTCCCGTGGCGGCTGGGGCACCACGACCTCGCTGACGGACTCGATGAGAACCGGTTCGGGCTTGGCGGCCGGACGGGGCGCATCCACCGCGATGACCTCCGGCTCCTCGTCCTCGGGGGCGTGGATGTCGGGGCGTTCGTCGGGTTCGCCACTCGCACTGTGCCTACCCGGTCCGGATTGCGCAGCGCGCAAGGGGATTTCGTCCCCATCATGAGCGACCTCGGGCGTGCGAGGCGGCGGGTCCTCGTATCGTGGGACGACCTGGGTGGTTTCCGCGGGCGACGCCGCTCGGGTAGGCGCATTGGCGGCCATCCCCAGACTGAGATATTCCGGTGAGAATCCCAACGGTTCCCTGCGAAGTTGGCGAACCGTCGATTCCACCCGCAACACCGCAAATGCCCTGGCCACGTTGATGACCCGGGCCTCTTCGGCTTCACGGACCGGCGCGGGCAGACCGGCCTCGCTGATGGCCCGCAGTTTCTCGTTGGCAGATCCCGCGATGCGCTGCAGGTCTCTGTTGAGATGCTCTGCGACACTGGCATTTTCGTGGGTCACGTGCTGCAGTTCGGCTGGCCAGAGGCCGCCGAGGACCTCCGGTGTGCAGTCCTTGGGCGTGCGAAAGGTCGGAACGGAGAGGGCCTGTTGGGTGGCCCTCTTCATGCGCTGACGCGCGGTCCCTCGACCAAAGATCGCCACCGGCTCAGCCTACCGGCCGGACCGGGTTCGCATATTCACGACCGATGGCGGCTTCACGACCGATGGCGGCGAGAAGCGGGCTCAGGTGGGGTGAATTGTGCACCGCTGCGGGGGTGAGTACCGTCGCGGACATGTCAGATTCGCTGCTTCAACAGCAGCTGGATGATGTGCGTGCGGCCCTGGCGCGGGCCCGGGAATTGTTCGGCGCGAACCCGGTAGCTCCGCCGGCCGATATCGTCCCACCGGAAGACACCGTGCAGCACTGGGTGCGCTGACGCCGCCGAATCGCAAATACCCTGTCTCCCTTATCTTCTCTGCCTGATTTCCGCCCAATGAAGTGCACCGCCGCCACGGAGCAGATCGCGTTGGGCGCCGACGACCGGAAGCCGGTGCGAGTCCTGTATCCCGAACCAGGGTCTGGGATCCGCCGCCCTAACAGCGCTCTGCAAGACTGGCGCAAATTAACGGAACAGTTCAAAGGAAAATTGCAGGCGGACGCCATCAAGCGCCGGCTTACGGCTCCGCTACCCGCCGCCGGGCTTGCTGGCTCGCTCGCAGCTATCTCCGCTTAATCTTTGCGCAACTCCGCATTCACCCACTCCACGCACTTGTCTCTCGATGGCCGCGTTGACGGATGGGCCCCGCGGAAGTATTTGCCCTCGAATATAGACATCAGCGTCAATTAGCTTTACGCTTTTTTTGCTGCGGGGTAGCCGGGTCGCGACCGCTGGAGCGTGTCTGCCGTGCCCAAAATCTCAAACAGGGGGAATTACGATGAATACTGCCGTGGCCGCAACCGCTCACGATCGTGGGCGCTCCTCCAAAACTGCTGGCCGCCATCGTGCCAACAGCGGCGGATTACGGTTGAATCGGGTCGAATTCGGGCTTGCCGCGTTAGGCCATTCCGGCGTCCTGACCTGGGTGGGCGCATCGGCGGTGGCCTTGGGTGTTGGCGCTGCTATCGCCGCGCTGCCGGCGGTGGCTGCTGCCGACACGACCGGCGCGCACGGGTCGAAGGGGCCATCCGCCTCTAACAGTTCCTCGCCCGCCGGCCCATCCAAGTCGACCCACCCAGCCCCGTCGCGGTCCGGCAAGCAGGTCCGATCCTCAAGCGAGGCTTCATCATCGGGCGGATTCGCAGCAGCATCAACCCGCCAGGGCGCCGCGGCCAAAAACACCGCTACGGCCGTTCGCAGCGCCGCTGCGCCGCAACCCACAGCGGCGAGCACGACCGCGGCCCCGAACGTGTCACAACCAGTCGTTTTCACCGCCACACCGGAAGACGTCATCGGCCTCTTCTTCAGCAACGGAACCGCTGCACACCCCGACGCCGGCATCATCATCGGTAACGGCTTCACCTACACCGTCGAGACGTGCACGGGCGCATCCTTGTGCGACGGCGGCAACGGCGGGCTTTTCGGTAACGGCGGAGGCGGATTCAACGGCGGCAACGGCGGCGGCGCCGGCTGGTTCGGGAATGGCGGAAACGGCGCCACCGGTCTGGCCGGGACCAACTCAGGCCATGGCGGTGACGGCGGTAACGGCGGCCTGATCGCCGGCAACGGTGGAGTGGGTGCCAACGGCGCCCAGACTCAGGAGGGTGCCGAAGGAGGCCACGGCGGCTCGGCCGGTCTGTTCGGCAACGGCGGAAATGGCGGAAACGGCGGCGTCACTTTGGGTCTCGTCGGCGCGAACGGGGGCAACGGCGGGCGGGGCGGTGCGTTCAGCGGCAACGGCGGCAACGGCGGGGTCGGCGGTAACGCGATCGAACATTTCGGCACCGCGGGTTCCGGCGGAAGCGGCGGTGACGCCGGAATGCTGTCGCTGGGCGGGATCGCCGGAAACGGTGGAGCAGGCGGCAGAGGCGGCGACGGCGGTAAGGGCGGCAACGGCGGCAACGGCGGCGCCATGTCCTTGTTCTCGACGGGCGGCAACGGCGGCGCGGGCGGAATCAGCCCGACCGAAGGTAATGAAGGCGACCACGGCGGCGACGGTGGCACCGGCGGATCCGGCGGACTATGGATGGGCAACGGCGGCACCGGAGGGGTCGGCGGTTATGGCGGCGGTGACGGCGGCAACGGCGGCAACGTCGGGCTGCTGTCGTTGGTCGGTCGCGGCGGCAACGGCGGTGCCGGCGGAATCGGTCAGCAGGGCCGCCCCGGCGAGGTCGGATCCGCGACCGCACCCAACGGCCTGGAAGGCTTCGCCGGCGGCAAGGGCGGCAGCGGCGGAAACGGCGGCAACGGCAGCATGCTGTTCGGCAGCGGCGGCGACGGTGGCGACGGCGGCAAGGGCGGCTGGGGCGGTGAAGGCGGCCGCGGCTACAGCTTCTGGGCAGAGGCAGACGTAGTCACGGAGGGCAACGCCCCCAACGGTGGTGCCGGTGGTACCGGCGGCGACGGCGGACCCGGCGGTGCACGCGGTGGAACCGCTGGTACGGGCGCTTATCTCTTCGTGATCTCAGCAGCCGGTAGAACTGGCTTCAGCGGCACCGGGGGCCAGGGCGGGAAAGGCGGCAACGGCGGCGGGGGCGGCCTCACCAGAGACAAGGATGGGCGTGGCGGCAACGGCGGCCGGGCCGGAGCGGGCGGCGTAGGCGGTGACGGCGGCGAGAACGCCGACGGCGGTAGGGGCGGCTGGGGCGGAGTCGGCGGTCAGGCCGGGTGGGGCGGCACCGGCGGCACAGGGGGCCGAGGCGGCGACGGCGGTCATGGCGGGAACGGCGGCAACGGAACCGAGGGCCGGACTGCCGGCGACGGCGGCACCGGCGGTCCAGGAGGATCCGGCGGCCAAGGCGGGCAGGGCGTGTCCGGCGTCAGTGGTGACGGCGGCGATGGCGGAAACGGCGGAAACGGCGGAAACGGCGGCGAGGGGGGCGGTCCGCTCGCCAGCGACGGCGGAGGCGGCGGCGACGGCGGCGGCTACGGCACGGGCGGGATCAGCAAACGCGGCACGCCCGGCGACGGCGGCAAATACGGAGTGGTCGGCAACCGCGGTACCCCAGGCAGTGCCAGCAGCGTGGACACCGCGTCGGCGCTGACGGCGGTGAGCGAAAGCGCAGCGGCAGGTGCTGTCGAGTCCCCGGTGACACTCCAGTCGCTGTGGAGCGAGTTGGCCTATCGGCTGTCCTACATTTTCTTCAACCAGGCGCCAAGTGTGGCACCGAGCGTGTGGGGTCAGTGGGGGCCGAATAAGACGATCAACGTCGACCTCAACGCGCACAGCAACAACGGGTTCCCCGTGACGTACTCGGTGAAGACGGCGCCGAAGTACGGAACCGTCGCGCTCAACGAGAAGACCGGGATCTACACCTACACCCCTGATTCCGTGTTCGTCGGGCCGGGAATTACCGATACCTTCACCATCACCGTGGACAACGGAGTCTCCGCTGCGTTGCCGGGAATCGCGGGCTTCATGCAGGGACTGGCGCACAACTTCGCCATTGCCTTGGGAATCGCGAAGCCCGACACCATCGATCGGCAGATAACAGTCACCGTCACGGGAAACGGCCAATACGGCGGCGATGTCGACATCAACAAGCAACTGTGGCAGAAGCAGAGCTACTTCAACTGCGCACTGGTGGCGTCGGCGATGGCAGTAGCCCAGGTCACCGGCACAGAACCGGTGGACGAGAACACGATGGTGCAATGGGCCAAGGAACTCGACAGCGTCGTCATTCCGGGCCGGAAAATGTATCTCAGCGAGAACATCGAGATAGGCACCTACGCCGGCGACAACGTGGTGCTGGTGGAGAAGCACTTTGCGGTCACGGCCTACAACAAGACGTACTCAACCCTCGACGCCAACGGAAACTACGTGGCGGCGACAGCCCGGGACGGGCAGCGCGCCGTCAACGACATGGCTGCCGCTCTGGCGCAAGGTAAAGCCGTCACGGTCAGCATCAACAACCTCTCCCTGTATTCGTCATTGCCGGGATGGCAGGCATCGTCAGCAAATCCGGATTTCACCACGTCCAATCACGCCATTCAGGTGATCAAGGTCGACACCGCCAACGGGCAGGTGTGGGTCAACGACAGCGCCCGCGCGGGCGGCGGCGAAGTGTACTCGCTGAGCGCCTTCATGAAGGCCTGGCAAACCAGCGACTACAGCCAGAACGTCATCTCAGCGATCGCCCAGTCCGACGAGACCGCATCCAGCGCGGCCTGATCCCTTTCAGGTTGGGCGCCTTACGGTTCCAACCGGTGGTCGCGGAGCGCTGCTACTGCGGCGTCGAAATCCGAGCTGGTGGGTACATCGGCGGACGGGGTGTGACCCGCGGCAAGAATCTCGCCGCGTACCTCCATCAGTGCTTTCAGATACGACACGTCGGCGGTGAGTTTGATCGCTTCGGCCAGGGTGCTCGCGTCGGTGGACATCGCCGCCTCGCTCAACGCCACACTGTGCAGGTAGCCGCCACGACAACTGCGGAACAAGACGTGCCCACTGGGGTGGACGGCATCGAACTCCGGGTTGGGTTCCGTCGTCGATATTTCCGTCATGGTCTGATCATGGGCCTTCGTCGTATACGGCGCGCAGCGCGGTGGCCGCCTGCGCCTCGTGCTCTTCCCAGTAGTCCGCGGAGCGTTTGAGGTTATCGGCCATGGCGGCGTGGTCGAGGGACTGCTGTTCGTAGCACAGTCGCCGCTGTTCCAGAAGTTCCCGGCCGGCCTCGCGCAGCCCGCCGAAGATGGGCCCCAGCGAATCGAGGCTGTCCTGGATGGCCTGATGCGTCGCGGGAACGGTCTGCAAGAAGTCGGCGGCCTCGCCGTGGTGAACTGCGGCATCCCGCAGGTTGCCCGGATCGACGCGGATGATGTCTGCCACTGCTGTCTCCTATCCTGTCGGCCCGGCCGAGGTCGCCGCCGGCCGGGTTGGTTGCGGGGAGCCTGCGCTCTCCGGTGCTGTGCTCGGCGCTGCCGCCGACGGTGTGGTGCCCTGGCCGGGCGGATGCATCCAGCCTAGGAAGCTTGGCCCGCTGACGCTGGCGACCGGCTGGATCTGCCCGTCGAACAGTGCCCGCTCACGGTCGAGCGCGAGCGCCTGACGGTCGGTGAACATGCCGATATCGCCCGAACCGAGCCGGCCGGGGTCAAGTGGGTGGGCCACGGCCGTACCCGCGGGCGGAACGGTAATTCCTTGCTGATGGAACGCATCGCCTATCGGTGTGCCGCCGATCGCGGCCTCGATCACCTTGGCGATCTTCGGATTCGACACGGTCACAGTGTCGCCATTGGGCAGGCGTACTTCGGTCGGTCCTGCCGGTACCGTCGGTTCGCCAGGCGCCGGATCGTCCGGGGACGGTTCAGCGGGTACGTCGCCTTCTCCGGAAGTGCGGTCAGCGGTGTCGGTTTCGGGTTCATCAAGCAGCCCCTCCTCCCGCAACAGGTCGTCAAGCGACGTCACGCCAGATGGCCGGGTGGGTGATGAGTCGGAGGTTCCTTCGTCCATCCGTGGGCCGCCGAGCGCAGTGGGCAGGCCACCGAGTCCGCCGCCCGGTGACGGTGGCGCTCCACCGCCGGGACTGGGCAGGCCAGACATCATCGGCATCGGGGCAGCCGGCGGTGGTGGTGCATCCGGTACCGCACCGACGTCCGGTGGCAGAGCCATCTGCGCCTCGAGGTCGTCGCCGAGCAGCTGATCGAGGAGCGGGTCTGCACTCGCCGAGCTGCTATCAGCGCCGTACGCCGGAAGGCCCGCCTCAGGTGCCGAACTCACCTCGGCGGCGCTCTCCGCGGCGGGTACGGGTGTGGATGTTGGGCCTGCGGCGGCCGACTCGTAGAGCGCCGTCCAGGCGCCGGCCATCGCCGCCTTCGACATGTCATCGAGGTGAGCAGTTTCCACCACTGCACCGATCTGGCGCAGCTTGTCGATCAGGTACCGCTGGAAGTCCCGTGCCCCGGCGGGGGTGTCGAGGTCGGTGCGGTGACGGACCGCATTCTCCACATCGTGCTGCAATCGCTGCAGATCGTCGCCGCCTTCCACCGTGGTGGCATGAGCAGTCAAGATTGCCGTGATGACATGCAGATCGAGCCGTGCCGCCGTCGAATTCTGCTGTGCCAGATCATGTTCGGCCTTTTTCATGGCATCGGCGGCTTCGCCCCGCTGCCCCTGGTCTTGATCTGGTGGCGCGGGCGATGGGGACGGGGCTTTAGGGGTGATCGGTGCGCCAGTAGCCGGGTCGAACAGAGCCGGATGGTTGGCGCGGATCTTGGTCAGCAAACCGGCCAGCGGGCCGTCGTCGATCACGACGGCCGGCAACAGCACCGCCATATCAGCCGGTGTCAGCCCGTGGCGCCAGGCATTCGGATCGCCGGTCCAGTCGTTGATATGGGCGATCGCATCACGCACCTCGCGTATCTGAGTCACCGGCGAAGACCCTGCATGAGGCGGACTGTACCGACGGGGCACAGTGGCGACAATTCACCTTCGGTCAGGCTGTGGATTCCGACGGCGAGACCGGATACCGGCTCAACAACCCCTGCAGCACAGCTCTTTTCGCCTCGGCGTCCGCGGCGGTCTGCTCGACGATATCGATGATCTCGCGATGTTTGGCAAGCAGGAACCTCTGCAGCTGGAGCGCCCCGGCAGCGGTGTCC
This sequence comes from Mycobacterium sp., assembly GCF_965229105.1. Classification (GTDB taxonomy): domain Bacteria; phylum Actinomycetota; class Actinomycetes; order Mycobacteriales; family Mycobacteriaceae; genus Mycobacterium. The sequence goes on along the minus strand of NZ_OZ245858.1, from coordinate 747,212 downwards.
AACGCCAGCGTGTCCTGCTGTGCCACCGCTGATTCGATATCGGTCTCGATCGCGTCGAGGCGCCGAAGGCCCTCAACGGTGGCAGCGTGCGCGGCGAGCAACGCTTCGGACAGCGCGCGATCAGCCTCCGCGACGCCGGCGTGGTGAATCGCCAGAGCCGACGACGAAGCCGCGATGGCGGTCGCCGAATGTCCCTGCTGGTCCACCATTCGACCAAGGTACCGCGGTTGATCTGCGCCAACAATTCACTTCGAGGGACGGATCGAGCATTACGGATAACGCGGGCACGCCCGGTTCCAACGACGCTGTCGACCTGCAGCGCTGCCTGCCAAAGCTCGACGAAGACAGTCGCACGTGGCTCACTCAGTCACTGCGCGAGGAAATCCCTCAGCACCGTTGGCTCGGCAGACTGACCGCCACTTAGCTAGCCCATCAGTCTGCGTTCGAGTCACGATTGGCCAGCTTTCGTAGAGGCCCCTGTACCCAGGTGTCGACTTGGTTTTGTCCGGTGAGGCGCACGACGAGGGGGCCGACGGTTCGGTGGGCTACCTCGCGTGCTTCGCGCTGTCGTTTGCCGTGGGTACGCCACGACCATCGGATGATGTGATCGCGGTCGGTGAAGATCGTGCGTAGTGGCGGCTCGACATTTCCATTCCACAGTTCGACGTGGTGAATGCGCCGTCGCAGCGTACGGCGCACGACCCGGTGGGTGACCGTCCATCGGTTGTGGTCCAGCCAGATGAGAGTGTCGGCGCGGTCGAGCAGTAGAGCCCGCACTTGGGCGTACTGCCATTCGACGACCCAGCTGGGCCCGGTGGTGAAGTGGTCGACGTCGGCGGCGAAGGTGGGTCGGGGCGTCCAGTGGGGTCCGTGGTGAAGCGAGTCGATCTCCACGGTGGGCAGGTGAAGGGTAGTGCTGATGGTCTCTCGCAGCGTGCTCTTGCCCGCACCCGAGGGCCCGGTGACGAGGATGCGTCGAGTCGTGGGCGGAAGCGGGTCCGCTGGGCCGAGCAGCACGGTCATTGATTCGACTGACCTTCGTGGTGCGCCGTCGTGACAGCGTCTGCGATTTTTCGGGCGGCCTGCTCGGCGGTGATGTCTTCGGTGTCGATGACGTCGGCCTCGACATGTAGCCAGGTCCGGGCCGCCTCGGCGTACAGCGGTAAGTGGACTAGACGAAACGACGAGGGGCCCATGTTGGTGTCGCCCTCGATGCGTCTGCGGAGCGTTTCCTGCTGGGCGTGAAGGACGAAGTGCCGTATTGGAATTCCGTAGCGGGTGAGTCCTGAGTGGATTTCTCGCCAGTACTGCTCGACGAGCACTGTCATGGGCATGACCAGGGTTCCTCCGGCGTATTCGAGGACGCGGCGAGCGGTTTCTACGACGAGTGGGCGCCAGGGTGGCCAGTGCTGGAAGTTGTCGGTTTCGGGAAGGCCCGGCGTGATGTCCATGAGGGTCTCGCCGACCTTCTCCGCGTCGAATATCCGTGAGTTCGGCAGCAACGTTTGCACCAGGGCGCTGGTGGTCGTCTTGCCGGAGCCGTGGGTGCCGTTAATCCACACAATCACAACCCGACTGTAGGACCCGTTGTCGACCACTCGGTGTCCGATACTGGCCGGGCTGCGCGGTCTGGGAAACGAGGTGCGTGTAGCCCAAGGCGTCTGCCACAATCCGGCGATGACATCGCAGCGCATCGTCCTTCGTGCGGCGACGCCTGATGATGATTCCTTCGTCGTCGAGATGGCACGTCACGCCTGCGTCATCGAAGATTGGCCTCTCCCCGACCCCGACGACGACGAAGTGCTTGAGATGCTTCCGGCTGCCGGGGTGGTGCCGATCATTGCCGAGGACCACAGCGGCACACCCGTCGGTGCGGTGTGGACTTATCGCGGCAGTCCGCCATTGCGCTGTGATGCGGCCGGTGTGCCGCTGCCCGAACTGTGCATCGCTATTGCGCCAGGGTGCCGCGGTGCCGGCATCGGCGGCATGCTCCTGGAGGCGCTCTTCGCCGATCTAGCGAAGGGCCACGCCACGATGGTCACCAACGTCCACGTCCGAAATCCCGCCAAGCGCCTTTACGAGCGCAAGGGGTTTCGCATCATTGGCCAAGGCAACGGTCCGCTAGGCCTCGCAATGGTCAAAGACCTTCGATGAAGTGGCGCAACCGATTTCGTCCTGCGTGCGTCACTTAGCAGGTCATTCCCGATTCGGAGAAGGGCCACTGCCCGTCGCAGGGAGTCGTTTCGGGTGCGTCTCAGTACGCGGGTCGGTGTTCGGCCAGGGTGCGGAAGGCCTGTACCGGTGAGGCGGTGGGATCCTCGGCGAGAACCTGGATGCCGACATGGTTGGCGCCGGCCGAGAGGTGCTCATCGATCTGGGTGTAGATGGTCTCCGGGGGACCGTGCGCGACCAGGGCGTCGATGAGTGCGTCGCTACCTGCTCCGGCGATATCGGCTTCGGTGAACCCGTGCCGCTGCAGGTTGTTGGTGTAGTTACGCAGGCCCAGGTAGGGATGCTGCACCGCGGTTCGGCCGATTCTTCGCGCTTGTTCAACGTCCTGGCTCAGCACAACCTTGTGCTCGGGAGCCAGGAAAGCGTTGCTGCCCAAAGCCTCTCGTGCGTATCGCGTGTGCGCGGGCACGGTGAGATAGGGGTGTGCCCCCAGTGTTTTCTCGCCGGCCAGTTTGAGCGTGTTGGGTCCCAGGGCGCCGATCACGATCGCTTCGGCCGGCACCTTGCTCTCGAGGAGCGCGGCGACGTAGTGGACCATCCGCTCGTAGGGCTTTTCGTAGGTGTCTCGTTTTTCAGGATGACCGAGACCGATGCCCAACAGCAGGCGAGGCCCGTAGCGGTCGACGATCCGGTGGTAGTGGTGGGCAATGCTGCGTGCGTCGTCTTGCCACATATTGATGATTGCCGTCGCGATGATCGCGTTCTGGGTCGCGGCAATCATCTGCTCGAGCAGGTCCATGTCACCGACGGGGTCTGCGCCAATTCCCACCCAGATCGTCTGATAGCCCAAGTCCTCGAGTTCAGAGGCGTAGACGATACGGGGCGCATCACCCAGTGCGGGATTGAGCCATGCTCCGTATGTGCCGAACCGCTCGTGTGTGTCGTTCATCGCAGCGGCGCGGTGGTGCTGAAGATCGGCCAGCAGATCTCGGTTGCGGTGAACCGGGCCGGATCTGTGGGAGTGCCGCCGAGGTAATGCTCTCGGATGGGCCCCTGGCTGCTGATCAGATGCTCGTTGACGTAGATGCCCAGGGCCGCGTAACTGCGGTCGATGCCGTCGTGACCGCCCGGGTGGGTGAGCACCGCGAATTCGGCCCTGGGTAAGACCTCGGCGCGGATACCCTCGGGGGGATCTGCCGATGGTGGTGCTGCGACGAACATGGTTGCGCTGCCGCGCTGTTCGAGAAACAGCGCGCGGTCGTAGAGGCCGCCCGGCACCACCGCAGTCGGCGCGCCTGCTGCCATGGCGACGGCCCGGTGCAGTGTCCGCAGTGACGCCGTAAACCACTCGTCTATCCCGGAGGTATCGATGGTGGCGCTGACGGACCACACGGCGAGCGCCGGTTCGTGGCGCGATGTGACGTCGGTGGGAGTACGCACGGGGGAGAGCAGTTCGCGCAGCGCACCCACGGTGTCGCGGGTCTGCTGGAGCTGAGCCTCCATCTGTTCGAGATGAGTGGTGATGATGTCGGTACGGGCCCCGGCGTCCTCGGTGCTCAGTAGCGCCTTGATGTCGGGAATGGACATGCCCAGCGATCGGAACCGGCGGATGATGTGGGCGTGATCGACCTGGCTGGTGTCGTAGAAGCGGTAGCCGGTATAGGGGTCGATGTGGGCGGGTTCGAGAATGCCGATGTCGTGATAGTGGCGTAGAGCCTTCCTACTCAGACTGGTCATCACTGCGAAGTCTCCGATCGAGACCTGTGCGCCCATGGCGTCCTCCTCTGCGTTTGCATCGCCCACGTGATGGGACACGGCCATCCTCAAGCCTCCCCCTGGGGCAAGGTCAACATCACGGCGCGAGTCGATCCGGGGGTTGACCTTCCCCTAAGGGCAACCCTCATCGTGGGGTCATGACCAACACCACAGACTGGGATGCACTCCCAAAACCTGTCAGAGCGTTCATGACCGCGCTCGATGCCCGTGAGGTAGACCACGCGCTGACCACACTCAGCACCGATGCCGTGGTGACCGACGAAGGCCACGACTACAAGGGACATGACGAGATCGGCGCCTGGGTGGCCACCGCGGCCGCTGAGTACACCTACACCACCGCATTCACCGGCGCGACAGTGCTCGAACGGCAGACCGGTACGACTGTCGACGTCGGGCAACACCTGGAGGGCAACTTCCCGGGCGGAGTCGCCGACCTGCACTACCGCTTCACCCTCGACGGCACTGTCATCAGCCGGGTGGTGATCGAGCCATGACGCGGCGCTGGTTCATCACCGGAGGCACCCCCGGCAACCTTGGGATGGCGTTCGCCGAGGCCGCACTCGAGGCTGGCGACCGCGTGGCACTCACCTCCCGGCGCTCGCAGGAGCTGGCGACATGGGCCGAGCAATACGGCGACCGCGTTCTCGTGGTGCCACTGGAACTCACCGACGCCGCCCAAGTGCAGCGTGCGGTACGCGCCGCAGAGGAGCACTTCGGCGGCATCGACGTGCTGGTCAACAACGCCGGCCGCGGTTGGTACGGATCGATCGAAGGGATGGCCGAGTCCTCGTTGCGGGCGATGTTCGAGCTGAACTTCTTCGCCGTGCTGTCCGTGACGCGTGCGGTGCTGCCGGGGATGCGTGCCCGCGGGAACGGGTGGATCGTCAACGTGTCGTCGGTGGCCGGGCTCGTGGCGGCGCCCGGATTCGGTTACTACAGCGCGACGAAGTACGCCATCGAAGCCGTCACCGATGCGCTGCGCGACGAGGTGGCTGCTCAGGGCATCTCCGTGTTGACCGTCGAACCGGGGGCGTTCCGCACGAATGCCTACGCCGGCTTCGCGAACGAGCCCATCGAGGAGCCGATTGCGGAGTATCACGACATGCTGGAGCAGGTCCGCGCCGCCTTCGTCGAGATGGACGGGACGCAACCCGGCGATCCGCGCCGCGGTGCCCGTGCGGTGATCGCGGCGATGGCTCAAGATCCGCCGCCCCGTCGGCTGGTTCTGGGCAACAGCGGATACGACGCCGTGATCGATACGCTGGAGAAGAATCTGGCCAACATCCGGGCGAACGAAACGCTCTCTCGCAGCGCCGATTTCCCCACCTGAGAGGCCGACCGTAGGTCCCGATCGGCCGTCCATCTGAGCTTGGGGTGACGTCGATGCCGCAGTGAAGCCCTGGGATGCCCCGTAGCCGACAGTTCACCTCGAAGCACCTCGACGACGCGGATCAACGCGTAACGGGAGTCTGTCTCGTTTCTTGTCTCACACGCTGAAGATTCTCATTTCCGAGTCATCAATGACACAGCGATGACATCAGGTTTGAGAACCGACAACTCACGGTCGACGGATCGCGACGGCCGTTCCGAGCGGACTGATCCGTACCGTCGCACCAGCATGCGGCGCCTCGACGACCATTCCGTTGCCGATCGCCATCTGCACGTGTCCTGTGTGCGGGAACACCAGATCCCCAGGCCGGATCTGCGACCGCGGAACCGGAACCCCGTCGTTGATCTGGTCGTAGGTGGTGCGGTCCAGCGGGACGCCTGCCTGCCGGTAGGCCCACTGCACCAGACCGGAGCAATCGAATTGGTTGGGCCCGGTCGCACCCCACACATACGGCCGACCCAGCCGGGACAGCGCCGCCCGCACGGCGATCCCGGCCCGGCTGCTCGGGGGCGGCAGCCGCAGGCCGCCGAGCCGTCGCCGTCGGCGCAGCGCCCGGTACCGCAGCGCACGCAGGAGCAGCAACCGGCGACGGGCCCGCCGACGGGCAGCGGAGACATGCTCATGTTGAGCGCGCAGCCGAGCCGCGGTGCGGCGCATGGCCTCGCGCTGGGCGACTGGGGAGTCGGCAGGTCCAGGAGAGTCTGCTTGTGCGGCCCGGAGCACCTGCCTGGTCAGGTCCCGCGCCAGGGCGTGATCCTGTTGGGCACGTGCCACTACCGCCGCGAACACCGCGTCGGTGCGTGCCGAGTTGCGCAGCGACTCCCGGCTGGTTTCCACCGCCAACTGGTAACGGTCATGTCCCCCACCGGTATTCACACCTCCGAAATGGGCGCTCTGGAACCGCTGGCTACCCGCCTCGAGGTGAACTTGCGCACTGTGTCCGTCGAAAAGCCGGTGCGCCCGACTCAGCAGGTCCAACTCCCCCATACCGGTCCCCTACCGTTAGTTGTCTTATTCGGAGTCCGCGCCGGCGGCCGCGTCGAGGAATGCCCGAACCCGCGGCAGGGCGGCGGGCGGGACGAATCCGCTGTTGCGGATATCCCACATCTCCTCGGTGGTGATGCCGACGAGTGCCGCAATCACCGCTTCGGGTAGCGACGACCGGGTGCAGGCCTGATCGAACCGGGCGCCGATACTGTCGGGCAGCCGAGCGAGCAGGGCGGCCCGGGTGGATTCCAGCGCCTTGACGTGGCCCAGTAGCGGCCCGTTCGGGTCGGCACCGGCGTTGACAGCCACCCGCCATGAGTTGGCCGCCAGCAGCTCGGCCGTCACACACTGGGTGATCACGGAGAGAATATACGTCTCGTATTCGTTTGACGTATTCGGCGGTAAACGGGCGATCGCCGAGTTGAGGGCTTCGATGTGCGCCTGGGCGTGTTCGGCAAGCACTGCGGTGTTCGAATTTCGCTCGACCACGACGGTCGGGGCGGTCCGCCGCAGCGGTTGCGAAGCGGCCAGCAACTGGCTGATTTCGACGTCCGGATCGGGCGAGATGACCAGCCGGGAGTAGGTGCCCGGTGGTAGTCCGAGACCGTTTTCAACCTTCTGAACTGTGCCTTTGTGGGGTTTTCTGGTCCCGCGCTCCAAGTAGCTCAGACCCATGATGCTCACGCCCGTCGCACCGGCCAGATCCGCCAGCGACCAGTCCCGAGATTCACGCAGTGCCCGGATGGCTGCGCCCGCCGATTCTCGGCTCACCGTAGTGCTCCGGACATGCAGGAATCGTACACAGGCCGGCCGGATCTACCTTTACGTATACGTTTTGCTATTCGTTTCTGTTGCGCGGGAGCGGCGATACGTATACGGTTTCGTCAACGCTTTCATCCACAACGAGACAGGGGCAGACGATGAACCAGCCATGCGCAGCCAATCCCGAACTCTGGTTCGGGTACTCCGATGACGACGACACCGACGGGGCCGCCAAGGCCCGCGCGTACGAGCGGGCGTCAACCGAGGCCCGCACGATTTGCCTGCGGCGCTGCCCACTGGCGCAACAGCGCAAATGCGCGGCCCACGCGGTCGATGCCGGCGTCGAGTATGGCGTCTGGGCCGGGGTGAAACTGCCTGGCGGCCAGTACCGCAAGCGACACGAACTCGCCAGGGCGCATGAGGTGCTGGCGCTCATCGCGGCCGGGGAGCTCAACCCGCGGCAGCTTCCGGAAAGCTCAGCGCTGCTGGAGAACCGGCGCGCGGATGCCCTGCCCGTGGTTGCCACCGTATTCCACCTGCCCGCAGTCTCCGCAGCGCAGCGCTCAGCGGCCTAGCTCCGACTACCACCCGAGTGCTACCCGGGTAGCATCCCAGTATGAAGTTGAGTGTGAGCTTGTCCGATGAGGATGTGGCGGTCCTCGACGCCTATGTGAAACAGACTGGTCTGCCCTCCCGATCGGCGGGCGTACAGCGGGCCGTGCGGATGCTGCGCCACCCGACGCTTGAAGACGATTACGGTCGTGCCTGGGCAGAGTGGGAGACCAGTGAACACGACGAGTGGGACGCCACCGTCGCGGATGGACTCAACAATGCGTCGCGGTGAGATCTGGCAGGTCGACCTTGATCCCGCTCGGGGCAGTGAAGCGAACACGCAGCGACCGGCGGTGGTCGTGAGCAACGACCGGGCCAATGCGACTGCGTCCCGGTTGGGCCGAGGCGTCATCACCGTCGTGCCGGTCACCAGCAACGTAACGAGTGTCTACCCGTTCCAGGTGTTGTTGTCGTCGCCATCTACCGGCCTCGGCGTCGAATCGAAGGCCCAGGCCGAGCAGATCAGATCCATGTCAACGCAACGGTTGGTCCGCCCGATCGGCCGACTCTCCCCCGACGAACTCGCCAAGCTCGACGAAGCCCTTCGCTTGCATTTGGAGCTCTAGCTCCTACGCCTGCTGCCTGATCAGCTCGAGGGTGCCCAGCTCACGGATCGCCCGGCAGCCACGCTCCAGCATGGCCAGCACCATATCGTCGCCGCGGTCGGTGGCGGCAGCGAAGGCAAACCCGAACGTCGTCAGCAGCGGCACCTGAAGCATCCCGAGAACATAGTCCTGCCAACAGGTTTCGCGGTCATAGCCGGTAACTCCTTCGGTCACCAATGAGCCGTAGTAGGCGTCGACGAGCTCCTGCTCAACAGCGGCCCGCAGGTCGGGCGCCAGGCTGGTCGCCACGAAATACGCCAGGTCACGCGCGGGTAGCCCCACGGTCAGCGTCTGCCAATCGACCACGGTGACCTTGGTGCGCTCGGGATCGAAGAGCAGGTTGTCCACCCGGTAGTCGCCGTGCAGCAGACTGAACCGCTCCGGTGCCAGCAGCAGCCACGGGCCCACCAGCGCTGCCGCCTCGGTCAGGGTGGTGCGATCGGCTTCCGACATCCGGTCGCCGAGCTTGCCGATGGTCGTTTCGGCGGCCATCTTGGCGAGATCGCCCATCCCCCTGGCGAAGTCGGCGTCCGCCCGAGGCATCGTCGCGCCGGTGAAGGACAGCCAGCCGGGATCGCACCACCGCGGGCCGTGCAGCCCGGCCAGCGCCTGGACGGACAGTCGGGCCTCGACCAGACTGCAGCCCGCGATCTGGTCGCCCTGTACAGCGGGGGCGAGATCGGCCATCAACAGAACGAAATCGGCTCCGTCGCGGTCTATTTCGCAGTGGAACCACTTCGGCAGCGGCACCGTCAACGTGTCGGCGACCTCGGTGTAGAACGCGTGCTCGGCGCGGTAGCCGAGCGCCACCCGCTCGCGCACGGCCTCGTCCTGCGACGGCAGTTTGACGATCATGGTGTCCGGCAGATCCGGCCGGGCGCCGGCATAGGTGGGGGTCACGCGGTAGGTGGCGCCGGTCTGTCCGGTACCCACCGGGGTTACCGTCACCTCGGTGATCTCGGTACCCAATACCGCCGAGAGCCAGGTACTGGTCACATCCGCCGGGCTGGCGGGAATCGCTGCTGTGGTGGTCATCGGGCGCACCTCCTCGCAGAATTAGAACACGTTCTAATGCAGGCGCCGCGGGCGGGTTTTTGTCAGTACCCACTCCTAGCGTGGGTTCATGACGAACTGGATTAATACGGTCAGCCGCGAGCACGTCCGCCGCGCCGTCGAAGGTGGATTCACCCAAGCCGATCACGGAAAGCCAGACCGGCTGCGCCGGTTGGGTTCCGGCGACCGGATCGCGTTCTACTCACCGAAGACGGACTATCCCGATGGTGACCCCCTGCAGGCGTTCACCGCGATCGGGCGGCTCATCGGCGATGAGCTCTACCAGGTGGAGATATCGCCCGATTTCCGTCCGTACCGGCGCAAGGTCGAATTCCTCGACTGCGTCGAGACGCCGATCAGACCGCTGATTGACGGGCTGGATTTCATCGAGGACAAGAAGCGCTGGGGTTTTCGCTTCCGCTTCGGATTGTTCCAGGTCAGCGACCACGACTTCGAGCTCATCGCAGCGGCCATGACCCAGTCGGTGGCGGGGGGTGCTGCTGCCGTCGCATGATCGTTGGATGAGCAACCTCGAACAGCACCCTGCCGAGGTTGATGTCCCTGTGACGGCAGAGCCCGCGGCGGGCGTCGAGATACTGACGCCTCGGGAGGTACCGCTCGGCGGGCCGCGGGCGCTGCTGGTCCGGCGCACCTTGCCGCAACACCAGCGGTCGCTGATCGGGGCCTGGTGTTTCGTCGATCATTACGGCCCGCAGGACGTCCGTTCCGGCACCGCCATGGACGTGCCGCCGCACCCGCACACCGGCCTACAGACCGTCAGCTGGCTGTTCAGCGGGGAGGTGGAGCACCGAGACTCGGCGGGCGTGCACGCTTTTGTCCGACCCGGCGAGCTCAACCTGATGACGGCGGGGGCCGGTATCTGCCATTCCGAGGTGTCGACGGCGGCGACGACCATGCTGCATGGGGTGCAGTTGTGGGTCGCGCTACCCGATGCCCACCGGGACACCGAGCGCAATTTCGACCACTATGTGCCGACTCCGGTATCGCGTGCCGGTGCGACGATCCGGGTGTTCCTCGGGACGCTCGACGGTGTCAGCGCGCCGGTGCCGACCTTCAGCCCGCTGCTCGGGGCGCAGATCGATCTCGGTGCGGGCAGCCGGTTGACACTCGACACCGATCCGACGTTCGAACACGGCGTGCTCGTCGATCGGGGTGACGTCGACGTAGACGGCACGGCGGTGACAGTCGCCGAACTGGCCTACCGTCCCGCCGGGCCGTCGACACTGGAATTGCGTAACACCGGAGACCGGCCGGCGCGGGTGGTGGTGCTTGGTGGCACGCCGTTCACCGAGGAGCTGGTGATGTGGTGGAACTTCGTGGGCCGCAGCCACGACGATATCGTCAACTACCGGGACCAATGGCAGCACCACGATGCACGATTCGGCCACGTAGACGGCTATCGTCCTGTCGCACAAGGAGATCCGCTGCGCCTGCCGGCGCCGCGGCTGCCCACCACCCGGCTTCGGCCTCGCAAGACGGCCCCGCAGACACCCCGACCGCAAGGACACCACGTGACCACCGACAAAACAGGTGCGGAGACCACCGTCACCCAACGCGCCAGGATCTTCACGATCGCCGTCGACGACGGGTCCGCGGGCATGCTGTCCTTCGTCGACCGGGACGGCCAAAGGATCTTCCTGCACACCGAGGTCAAGCCGGCGTTCGAGGGCCGCGGCCTGGCCGGCATCCTGGTCGAGGCGGCGCTGTCCGCCACCCGTGCTGAGGGCCTGCGCGTGGTCGCGGTCTGCCCGATGGTCGCCGCCTACGTAGCCAAGCACCACGATTTCGATGACATCCTCGACCCGATCACCGCCCAGATCGATGAGTGGCTGATGGCCCAGCGACACCGCTGACCTATCGTGACCGGGTGAGTAGCGAGGCGTTCTTCACCGCCGATGGTGCCGGCTTCGTGCCCATGCCCATCGCCAAAGGCCCGTGGGGACACACCCTCGGCGGTCATATCGTCGGCGGCCTGCTGGCCCGCACCGTGGAGACCGCCGTACCCGACCCCGGGCTGCAGCCCGCTCGGTTCACCGTCGATCTGCTGCGACCCATTCTGCTGGAACCCGTCGAAGTACAGACGCGGATCGAACGCGAGGGCCGGCGAATTACCCTCGTCGATGCCGCCATCCGGCAGCACGGCCGGGTCGTGTCTCGCGCCAGTGGTCTGTTCCTGCGCCGCGGCGAAGACCCGGACGGGCAGGTGTGGTCACCGCCGCTGGCGATGCCACCCATTCCGCCGATGCCCCCGACCATCCGCCCAGATCTGCCGATGCTGCTGTGGTCCTACGGACCCAACCTCGACCAGCCGCTGCCAGGGGTGGGCGCCGACGAGTGGGAACAGACGCACGCGCAGAAGTTCGCGTGGGTGCGCGATATCCGTCCCCTGATCGCCGGTGAACTTCTCAGCCCATTCACCAGGGCGGCGATGGCCAGCGAGGTGACCAGTTCGATGACTCACTGGGGCACCGCCGGTCTTCGATACATCAATGCCGATTACACGATGACGCTAAGCCGGCTGCCCGTCGGTGAATACATCGGGTTGGCTGCGACCGCGCAATTCGCCCAGGCCGGCGTCGCCACCGGGACGGCGACCATTTTCGACGCCCACGGCCCGATCGGTACCGGCGTCGCTGTCGCCCTCGGACAACCTGCAGGCGCATTCAATCCGCCTACCTTGGGACACTGATGACTGTTCTGATCTCGGTTGCTGAACTGGCGCAACAGCTTTCGACTGGCACCCCACCGCGCGTACTGGACGTGCGCTGGACGGTGGCCGCCCCCGACGGGTACGGCGCCTATCTGGACGGGCATATCCCCGGTGCGGTGTATGTGGACCTGGATGCTGAACTCTCCGATCACTCCATCACCGGCCGTGGCCGCCATCCGCTGCCGACCGCCGCCGGCCTGCAGGACAGCGCCCGGCGGTGGGGGCTCAATCCCGGGGACACCGTGGTGATCTACGACGACTGGGGCGGACAGGCGGCCGCCAGGGCGTGGTGGCTGTTACGGGCCGCCGGTGTAGCGAACGTCCGCCTGCTCGACGGCGGCTGGTCGGAATGGCAGCGCGGCGGCCTCCCCGCTGAAATCGTTGCCGCACAACCGGACCCGGGTACCATCACTATCGAACATCTGGACGGCCTACCCACTGTCGACGCCGATGGAGTGGCCGAGCGTGCGTCGTCGCCCACCGATATCGTGCTCGACGCCCGCGCCGCCGCCAGGTACCGCGGTGACGAAGAGCCGCTCGATCAACGCGCCGGCCACATTCCCGGCGCCGTATCCGCTCCGACCGCGTTTAACCTCAACCCCGACGGCACGTTCAGGAACGCGGCCGAACTGCGCGCGCGGTTCGCCGAGTTCGGCGTCGGCGAGGCGCCGGTGGCGGTGTACTGCGGCTCCGGGGTGACGGCCACCCATCAGATCGCGGCACTGGCCGTCGCCGGATATGACGCGGCGCTGTATCCGGGGTCATGGTCGGAATGGTCGAGCGCAGCCGAGCGTCCGGTCGCGACGGGGCCCGAGCCCGGCTAGCCTCACCCGATGCCGGCATCGCGGATGTACACCCTGAACTTTGGCGTCGAGTATGTGCCGAAATCGCTGTCGGTTCCCGGTGGCGGTGAGCACACCATCACCACGCCGATCTACGGGGCGCTGGTCGAGACACCGGACGGATTGATCCTGCTGGACACCGGAATCGGCCGACCCGCGTTGGACAACCCCGAGTTTCTGACAGCCTGCTACGGCGCCGACCGGCATCCCACCGCGCCCGACGGCGAGCCGCTCGAGGTGGCGCTGGCCGAGCTGGGTTTCACCGTCGCCGATATCTCGCTGGCCGCTGTCAGCCATCTGCACCTCGACCACACCGGCGGCATCCCGCTGCTGGCGGCCGCCGGGGTGCCGGTGGCGATCCAACGCGCCGAACTCGACTACGGCCGCGAACGGGCGGCGGCAGGCACCGAGGGCGAGGTCGCCTTCTACCGCGATGATTATCTTGACGTCGATGACATCAACTGGGTGCTGCTCGACGGTGCCACCGAGCTGGCGCCAGGAGTCGATGCCATCCCGACCCCTGGGCATACGCCCGGTCATCAGTCCTACGGCGTGCATCTGCCGGCGACGGGGAACTGGATCTTTTCCGCCGACGCCGCCGACCTCGCCGAGAACCTGCACGAACACAAACGCTGTGGCAGCTGCGCCGAGGACCTCGAAATCGACCTCGCGCAGGAGTCCGTCGAAAACCTCATCAGCCTGGCCGACACCCGCGACGCCCGCCTGATTCCCGGCCATGACCCCATCGTCTGGAAAGCCATCTGGCATCCAGAAGGCGGGCACCGCTAACCGCTGAGCGCGCTCACCGTCACCGGAATGCCGTTGAGCGCACCATTTCCCGACGGTTCATCCAGAAAGTCCGGCGGCGACAACACATTGCTGTTCACCCCCGGCGACCCGTTGGCCACCGACATCCTGGTGCCTGGTTTGCCATGCCCCCAGCCGTGCGGCATCGACACCACCCCCGGCTTGATCGACTCGGTCAGCTCGACGGGCACCTCGATCTCTCCACCCGACGACCGCACCGCCGCGATATCCCCATCGGCCAGCCCGAGCCGGCGCGCATCATCGTGGTGCATCCACAACGTGCAGCGCTCCTTACCCTTCATCAGGGCCTGGACATTGTGCAGCCACGAGTTGTTCGACCGCAGATGCCGACGACTGACCAGCACCAGATCATCGGGATCGCGGACCACCCGCGCGGCCAACCGCGGCACATCGTCGAGGAGGTACTGCGGGGCCAGTCGGATCTTGCCGTCGGAGGTGCCCAATACCTGCGGCACCTGCGGCACCATCGGACCGAAGTTGATGCCATTGGGCGCGGCCTTGAGCTTCTCCAGGGTGAGGCCGTCAGGGTTGTCGCCGTAGCGGTCCCCGAACGGTCCGGTGCGTAAGGTCAAGTCCAGCATGCGTTCTGGCCCACCGGAGCTGTAATGACTGCGGATCTGCGCCCCGTCCAGACCTTGGGTGAAGCACATGTAGTCGAAGAAGCCGTCGTCGATCGCGGCGACGTCGACATCCTCGGCGGGTGTCCCAGTGCACAGCCCGGTCAACCGGATCAGGATTTCCCACTCCGCGGGGCGCAGAGGGTCGGTGGGTGCGAACACCGGCGGCGAATAATTGGCGACGCTGTTGATCGCGAACTGCAAGATCAGGTCGTCGTGGTGGGGCTGCTCGAGTGGGGACAGACCCGGCAGGATCACGTCGGCGTGCCGGGTGGTCTCGTTGAGCCACAGGTCGACGGCGATCATCGCCTCCAGCTTCGGCAGTGCCTCGTCCAACCGGTGCCCGCCTGGACTGGACAACACCGGGTTACCGGCGACGGTGATCAGCGCTTTGATCTGCCCCGGTCCCGGGGTCTCCATCTCCTCGACCATGCAGGACACCGGTACCTGGCCGAGCACCTCCTTGGCGCCGCGCACCCGGGTGGCGAACCGGCCGAAGGTGGGTGCCCCGTCCTCGAGGCCGGGGATCGGCTGCACCGTCACCGACCAGGCCGCCGGGCGGGGGAACATGCTGCCGCCGGGAATGTCGAAGTGACCGGTCAGGATGTTGACGACATCGACCAGCCAGCTCGCGAGGCTGCCAAACTCCTGATTGCACAGCCCGATTCGGCCATACACCACCGCGCGTTCAGTGCCGGCCAGCTCGCGCGCCAGCTCCCGAATCCGCTCGGCGGCGATCCCGGTTGCCTGGGCGACCCGCTCCGGCGGCCAGTCGGCCGCCAACTCCCCCACCGTGTCGACGCCCTCGACGTAGTCGATGACCGCGCCGAGGTTGACCAGGTCTTCGGCGAACAGGGTGTGCACCACCGCCAGCAGCAGCGCGGCGTCGGTGCCCGGCGTGATCGGCAACCACTCGTCGGCGCGGGCGGCGGTGGCGGTACGCACCGGGTCGACGACGATGACCTTGCCGCGCTTGCGGATCTCACCGATGATGCCCATCACGTCGGGCGCGGCCAGCAGCGAGCCCTGCGAGGCGGCCGGGTTGGCCCCCATCACCACCAGCAGATCGGTGCGTTGGATATCGGGGACCGGGAATGTCCACCAGCCGCCGTACATCAGGTGCGACGACAGGTTCTTCGGCCACTGGTCGACGGTGCCCGGGGAGTAGCTCAGCGGGATCCCCGACATGCCAAGCAGCACACCGGTATAGCGACCCAGCGAGAAAGAGTGCGCCAGTGGGTTGCCGGTATAGGCGGTGACGGCGCCGATACCGTACTTCGCGATTACCGGCGCCAGCAATTCGGTGCAGCGCCGAAACGCCGCATCCCAGCTGGCCTCCTGCCATTGGCCGTCTACCTTGATCATCGGCGTGCGGATGCGGTCGGGATCCTCGTGCAGCGCTCCCAGCGACGCGCCCTTGGGACACAGGTGCCCGCGGCTCCAGGTGTCGTCGCGATTACCTCGAATCGAGGCGACGTGGCCATCCTGCACCTGAATCTCCAAGCCGCACATGGCTTCACACAACGGGCAGGTATACAGATGGCGGCCGTCCGCGCCGGTGGCAGCCAGCGATTCGGAGAGTTCTGCGGTCATTTTCCGACGGTAACCCGCCGAGCGTTAGCCCTCGCGCGGAATGTGAATACTGTACTGACTGATTTTGCGATACAGCGTGGCTCGGCTCATGCCGAGATCGCGGGCGGCATCGGCCATGGTCGCCGCGCCGTGTGAGGACAGCACCCGGATGATCTCGCCGCGCTCGAAGGCCTCGATGCGAGACAGATGCCGCGACGAGCCGGCCAGCACCTCAGGTGGCAGGCCGGCCACCTCGATGACGTCGGTGCGGTTCGCGGCGTGCGACACCACCCGCGACAGCTGATCGACATTGCCCGGCCAGCCATAGTTCTGCAGCGCCCGTGCCGCGGACGGGCTGATCACCACATCTCTGCCGCGGGCCCGTCGCGCGATATGTGCCGCCAGCGGTAACACATCCTCGGGGCGATCACGCAGTGGCGCAACGGGAATGACAGTGTCGACCAGACCGGCCAACGCCGCCGGGATGTCCTCGAAGCGCTGTGCTGTCACCGCGAACGGCACCGCCGTCACACCACCAGACCGCAGCACCAGATCGCGCAACTGCTCGGCCGCCCAGATCGGCAGCATGTCGACGTCCCGAACGATCACCGCGGTGTGTTCCTTGCCCAGCTCCGGTGTCCACAGTCCCAACCAGGTCTGGATATCCGTCGGCGCAGGCGCACTGGCCGACAGGATCCGATCGCGGGGGTAGGTGTGGCGGGCCGCCTGGGCAAGCAGCGTCGAGCGACCCGCTCCTGGCTCACCGAGGGCGGCGACGATATTGCCCGACGACATCGCCTGCTCGGCCCGGGTGACCGCGCCGTTCCAGGATTCCGATAACGCGTGCACGGTTCCTGACCCCGGTTCCAGCCGCGGTACCTCGACGCGGAACACCTGGCCGCGCGGGGTCTGTCGGGGTCGGTGTCCGGTGGACCTCGCCAGCATCAGTGCCATCGTGTTACTCGCCGCCGACCGGGCCAGCGCCAACAACAACTCGCTGGAGGACTGCGACCAGGTGGTCAGGTTGACGCTGCCCTCCAACCGTCCGGTGGTGGGTTCGATGACCGGGACCGCCGCGCAGGTGAACGCGCAGAGGTTCTGCGCGTAATGCTGGTCGGCGCGCACCAGCGTCGGGACCCGATCAGCCAGCGCCAGGCCGAGCCCGTTGGTGCCGACCTCCCGCTCGGAGTAGGCGAAGCCGGGTGCCAAATGCACATCATCGAGGGCTTGCAGCAGGCTGTGGTCGCCGCTGAGCCTGTTGAGAACCACGCCGTCGGCATCGGTGAGCATCATGCTGACCGGCTCGTTCGCCAGGGTGCGGTGCAGGTCGAGCAGTACCTCGCTACCGCACTGGTAGAAGAACGACCCGAGGTCGTCGGTGCCGGTGAAGACCGGTTCGACGCTGTCCTGCGGGACGCCGTACTCCTCGCTGCGCTGCCAGGACGCCAACAATCGGCGGGGCACTGGGGCCTCGCCACGCTGCAGCTGATGCAGCGTCACCCGTTCCGGCAATTCGTTGTTCGCACTGTGATCCACGTTACAAGCAGCCTCGCAGAACGGCGCCGGCTCATTGGTTAGTCAGCGTCTCAGATTGAGACTCCGACGCCCTCTGTTGCGCTGCCGACCGGCCATAGGCTCCGGTCAGTTGATGTGACAGCCCTCACACCACCGTTCGATGCAACGCAGCCCACAGGAGAACCGCATGTACCGCAAGGACGACACCAGCTACTTCATCGTCGACGCCCACGTGGCCCTGTGGGACGCCAGGCCAGAAAATCTGCGCAATATCCACGGCAAGCAGTTCATCGACTGCTTCTACGACTATCACCGCAACCTGTCACCGGAAGCGGAGGTCTGGAGCTACGAGGACTACCTGTATCAAGGCGGGGCACGGCTGATGAAGGACCTGTTCGACGACGGCTATGTCGACCACGCGATCTTCCAGCCCGCCGCCCTCGGCGAGTTCTACTACAAGGGTTTCGGGCAGACCGACGAGGCGTCCGAACTCGCCAAGGCCCATCCTGAGAAGCTGACCTACAACCACAATTTCGACCCGCGCAACGGCGAGGCCGGCCTGGATCAACTCCGCGACGACGCCCGACGGTTCAACCTCAAGGGCGTCAAGCTCTACACCGCCGAATGGCACGGCGATTCGCGCGGCTGGCGACTCGACGATCCATGGGCCTACCGCTATTTCGAGGCGTGCCGCGAACTCGGGATCCGCAATATCCACGTCCACAAGGGCCCGACCATCCGCCCGCTGGACCGCGACGCGTTCGACGTGGCCGATATCGATCACGTCGCCTCTGACTTCACCGATCTCAACTTCATCGTCGAACACTGCGGGCTGCCCCGGCTGGAGGATTTCTGCTGGATCGCCACCCAGGAGCCCAATGTGCATGCCGGCCTGGCGGTGGCGATGCCGTTCATCCACACCCGACCCAAGTACTTCGGTCAGATCATGGGTGAATTGCTCTACTGGATCGGCGAGGACCGCATCCAGTTCTCCTCGGACTACGCCATCTGGACGCCGCGCTGGCTGGTCGAGGCGTTCGTCGATTTCCAAATCCCCACCGAACTCGACGAATACGCGCCGATCACCACCGACCAGAAGAAGAAGATCCTCGGACTCAACGCCGCGAAGATGTACGACATTCCGGTGCCTGCGGAGCTACAACTTGCTGACGCCGATGAAACGCCGGTAGGCCCCCGCGGTGCCGACAACCTTGTCGGTGCGTGATGGATGCGGCCGTGCTGCGGGCGTTGGATGCGGTGATCGACCCCGAACTCGACGAACCCATCACCGATCTCGGCTTCGTCCACACCGTCGCGGTCAGCGATTCCGGTGACGTCGAGGTGCACCTGCGGTTGCCGACGTCGTTCTGTGCGCCGAACTTCGCATACCTGATGGCTTCTGATGCCAAAGATGTTCTGGTGGATCTTGATTGGACCCGAGATGTCACCGTCGAACTCGACGACCACCACGATTCCGGCATCATCAACGCCGGGCTGGCCTCCGACGCGGGTTACCGCGGTACCTTCGCCCACGAAGCCCAGGACGACCTGGACGAGTTGCGGGTGACGTTCCAGCGCAAAGCGCACACCGCGGCGATGGAGCGGTGCCTGACCGCGCTGCTGCGCGCCCATCCGGACCGCAGCGTCGAGTCGATGGGCCGGGTGCTCCTGCGCGAGCTGCCCTACGACGCCACCACCCAGGCGCTGCGGCGCCGCCGCGCTGCCATCGGCCTCTCCGTCGACGGCGACGCGGTGGTGATGGTGGATCACCACGGTATCGGCTACCAGCCTGACGATGTCCCGATCATGTTGCGGCGGGCCAGATCCACCCGGATCTCGATCGACGGTAATGCGCACTTCTGCCGTGGTCTGTTGCGCACCCGCTATCCCGATGCCCCCCAACACCGCCTCACCCTTGTGGGAAAGGAAACCCAGTCATGAGCACGATGCGTGCCGTCCAGGTGGTCGGCTACCACCAGAACCTCGAGATGGCCGACGTCCCGGTGCCGACCCCGACGGGCCCGTTCGACGTCGTCGTGAAGATCGGCGGCGCCGGGGTCTGCCGGACCGATCTGCACATCCTGGAAGGGCAGTGGGCGGAGAAGTCCCAGGTGGTGTTGCCGTACACGATCGGTCACGAGAATGCCGGCTGGGTACATGCCGTCGGCTCGGCCGTCACCCACGTTTCCGAGGGTGACAAGGTGATCCTGCATCCGCTGATCACCTGCGGACTGTGCCGCGCCTGCCGCTCGGGTGACGACGTCCATTGCGAGGCAAACCAATTCCCCGGTATCGACACCAACGGCGGGTACGCCGAGTATCTGAAGACCTCGGCGCGCAGTGTGGTGAAGATCGACGATTCACTGGAGCCGGCCGATATCGCCGCCCTGGCCGATGCCGGACTGACGGCGTATCACGCGGCCGCCAAGGCGGCCAAACGACTGACGCCGCGCGATAAGTGCGTCATCATCGGGGCCGGTGGGTTGGGCCACATCGGGATTCAAGTGCTCAAGGCACTGAGCCCGGCCGAGTTGATCGTCGTCGACCGCAACCCCGATGCGCTCAAGCTCGCCGAGGCGATCGGCGCCGATCACGGTGTGGTGGCCGACGGTACCCAGGTCGAGCAGGTGCTGGAGCTAACAGGTGGTAACGGGGCCGAAGTTCTGGTCGACTTCGTCGGTGAAGGCGGCGCCACCGGCGAGGGCATCCAAATGTTGCGCCGGGCAGGCGATTACCACGTGGTGGGTTACGGCGAGAACATCAACGTCCCGACCATCGACATCATTTCCACCGAGATCAACTTCATCGGCAACCTGGTCGGTTCCTACAACGACCTGTGCGACTTGATGGCGTTGGCGGCCCGCGGTGCGGTCAACCTGCACACCCAGAAGTACCAGCTCGATGATTTCCAATCCGCCATCGACGACCTCGACGCCGGCAAGGTTCGTGGCCGCGCGATCCTGACCCCTTAGAAAGGTGTGATCTGCAGTGATCTTCATCGTCGTGAAGTGGACGCCGAAACCGGAGCACCTCGAGAACTTCCCCAATATCGTTGCCGATTTCACCGCGGCCACCCGCGCAGAGCCGGGCAACCTATTCTTCGAGTGGTCACGCAGCCTGGATAATCCATCGGAATATGTTCTGGTGGAAGGCTTTCGGGATGGTGATGCCGGTGGTGCGCACGTCAACAGCGAGCATTTCAAGGCCTTCGTCGCCGATGCACCGAAGGTCTTGGCATCGACCCCGCTGATCATCAGCCACTCGATCGATGCGACCGGTTGGTCTGAGATGGGTGAGATCAAAGTGTAGGACCGGTTGAACGCCGGCCGGTCCCTTACTTTCCCCTAACGTCGTCACCGTCTGTTGACATCTGCGGGAGCAACGCCGACCGATGTCGCAAATCACTTCGCTTCGCAAACGACACGTGTACGAATTGCGAACCCCCGGAGGTTGCCGATATAACGTGCACCTGTGCCAGACATTGATCGACGCAGCTGGATGGTGATGGCGGGAATCGCCGCAGCCGGTGCCGTCCTCCCCGTGCCCGTCGCCCAGGCCGAACCGGGCCAACCCGGTGAGCCAGGGGTAGGCCCAGGTCCAGGGCCCGCACCGGTGCCCGGCGCACCGGCGGCCGGAGCCGCACCGGCGTACGCGTTCCACGACGAGTTCGACGGGCCGGCCGGCTCTGCCCCCGATCGGTCGAAGTGGGTGGTGTACACCAAGCGCGAGACGATCAGGAACCCGGTGTTCTGGGATCGGCCCGAAAACATGGGTGAATACCGCGACGACCGCCGCAATGTGTTCATCGACGGCAACTCCAATCTCGTCATCCGCGCCACCAAAGAAGGCGACAAGTACTTCGGCGGGAAACTGCAGAGCACCTTCTGGGGTGGCATGGGGCACACCTTCGAAGCCCGGATCAAATTCGACTGCCTGACCAACGGCGCCTGGCCGGCCTTTTGGCTGCTCAACCCTGACCCCAACGTCGGTGGTGAGGTCGACCTGGTGGAGTGGTACGGCAACCAGAACTGGCCCTCAGGCACCACCGTGCATGCCCGCCTCGACGGCACGTCCTTTGCCACCTTCCCGTTCCCGGTCGATAACGCGTGGCACGTCTGGCGGATGACCTGGGATCCGACCGGCATGTACTTCTGGCGCGATTACGCCCCCGGGATGGAGCCGTACTTCGCGGTCGCGGCGAACTCCCTGGAAGATTGGCCGTTCAACTTCCCCGACTACACCTTGTCGCCGGTGCTCAACCTGGCGGTCGGCGGTTCCGGCGGCGGCGACCCGGCCGGCGGCAACTACCCGTGCGACATGCTGGTCGACTGGGTGCGGGTCTGGTAACTCGCTAGCGGAGCGTCTCGGCCGGATAGCCGAGGACGGTCGTATGCACGATTACTGGTTCTGCAGCTTCGGCCAATATCATGGATGCAGCTATGACCGATAACGCTGCAGTACTGGCAACCGAGAAGGGGCCCAGTGGGGGTCCCACCGGGCCCTCAAAAGACCGCATTTCCGCCGAAGCCCGCCGTCGCAGGACATTCGCGGTTATCAGCCACCCCGACGCCGGTAAATCGACGCTGACCGAAGCGTTGGCGCTGCACGCACGGGTGATCACCGAGGCCGGGGCCATTCACGGCAAGGCGGGGCGCCGCTCCACCGTGTCGGACTGGATGGACATGGAGAAGGCCAGGGGCATCTCCATCACGTCGACCGCCCTGCAGTTCCCGTACATCTCCCCGAGCGGGCAGGACTGCGTCATCAACCTGCTCGACACCCCCGGCCACGCCGACTTCTCCGAGGACACCTACCGCGTCCTGACCGCCGTCGACTGCGCGGTGATGCTGATCGACGCCGCGAAAGGCCTGGAACCGCAGACCCTCAAGCTTTTCGAGGTGTGCCGGCTACGCCGTATCCCCATCATCACCGTCATCAACAAATGGGATCGGCCCGGTCGTGACCCGCTGGAGCTGATCGATGAGATCGCGGCCCGCATCGGTCTGCGTCCCACACCACTGACCTGGCCGGTGGGTATCGCCGGTGATTTCAAGGGTGTCCTCGACCGCCGCAGCGGCAACTTCATCCGGTTCACCCGCACCGCAGGCGGCGCCACCGCCGCCCCCGAGGAGCACCTCGATCCCGACGCTGCCCTGGTGTCCGCCGGTATCGACTGGGAGAACGCGGTCGAAGAGTCCGAACTGCTCTCCGCCGACGGCTCCGACTACGACCGCGACACATTCCTCGGCTGCGAGACGACGCCGGTGCTGTTCACCTCGGCCGCCCTGAACTTCGGAGTCAATCAATTGCTCGACGTCCTGGTCCAGCTGGCCCCGTCCCCGGATGGACAACTCGATGTCGACGGCCATCGGCGCGCCACCGAGTCGCCGTTCAGCGCCTTCGTGTTCAAAGTGCAGGCCGGGATGGACTCTTCGCATCGCGACCGGATCGCCTACGCACGGGTGTGTTCGGGCACCTTCGAGCGGGGTGAAGTCCTGACGCACGCCACCACGGGTAAGCCGTTCGTCACCAAGTACGCGCAGTCGGTGTTCGGGCGAGAACGCTCCACCCTGGACACCGCATGGCCGGGCGACGTGATCGGGCTGGCCAACGCCAACGCGCTGCGCCCGGGCGACACCCTCTACCGCGATATCCCCGTGCAGTACCCGCCGATCCCGAGCTTCTCCCCTGAACATTTCGCCGTCGTCCGTGGCACCGATCCCAGTAAGCACAAGCAGTTCCGCAAGGGCATCGAGCAGATGGAGCAGGAAGGCGTCGTGCAGGTGCTGCGTTCGGACCGCCGCGGTGAGCAGGCACCGATCTTCGCCGCCGTCGGGCCGATGCAGTTCGAGGTTGCCACCCACCGGATGGCCAACGAGCTCAGCGCCCCGATCTCCTTGGAGTTCCTGCCTTACACCGTGGCCCGCGGTGTCGATGCGGCCGGTGCCGAGGTCCTCAAAAGCCAGCCGTCGGTCGAGGTATTCACCCGCACCGATGGTGTTCTCCTGGCGTTGTTCTCCACCAAATGGCGCCTCGAGGGCTTCCAACGGGATAACCCCGACGTGAACCTGTTTCCCTTGGTGGCGGCGGGCGACTCCTGACGGGGTTAGGTTGAAACAGGAAACGGGAGGTTTGCTGTGACACTTCGAGTCAATCTCGACGAGATGCTCACCTCGGCCGTCCACCTCACCAACCAGGGTGAAGATCTGGCCATCGGCCACGCTGAGTCGGACGCCACCATCGTCGACGCTCAGGTCGGATGGCAAGGAATGTCGGCCCAGGCGATGGGGGCCAAAGTCGATACCTGGGCCCAGACGTCGGCCACCCTGCTGAGCAGGCTCAGTGATCACGCCCAAGGCCTGCACGCCAGCGCGCACGCATTCGCCACCAACGAAGACCAGCAGTCGCAGGCCTTCGAATCTCTGGCGGAGACTGCCTGCGCCGAGACGAATCGCTAACGGTGACCCGTGGCCTTGTCGGCGGCCGATATCGAACGGTGGAGCTCCGAGTCCGTCCGTGAGGTGTTCCACGCCGCGACCCGTCGCGCTGATGTGACCGCGACCGTTTCCCGCGAACTCGGGACCCTGGCCGTGTTCGACACCTGGGACGGCCAAGCCGCCGAGGCTGCGCGCCACGCGGTGGCCGCCACCCGCCAGGATCTCGACGCCCACGGCCGCGAAGCCCTGGCCGTTGCGCGGGCGGCCGATCGGGCCGCCGATGGCATCGACAGCGTCAAAGCCGACCTGCGCAACCTCAAAGCGGAAGCCGAAGCCGCCGGCCTCGAGGTCGACTCGTCGTCGAACAAGATCGTGCCCACCCCAGGGTCGACACACTCTCGACGCGAAATGCAACAGAAGATTCCGGCGCTACAGGCCAAGCTGGACGCCATCATCGTCAAGGCCAACGACGTCGATTCGGAGCTGGCGTCGGCGATCAACATGGCCGACGGTGACGCGCCCGTTCCTACCGACGCCGGTCCCGCTGTCGGATCCGAGGGCCTGACTCCGACGCAGATCGCCAGCGACGCCAACGAAGAGCGGATGCGCCTGGACCGCGCCGCCACCCAGGCGCAGGTCGACAAGCTGCAACCGGGGTACGACGAGCTGGCCCGCCAGGTGTACATGGGTGATCGCAGCGCCGAAACCATGGATGCGCTGCACGCCATGCAGGCTCAGCTGGCGCCACTGAAGAGTCACTTGGCCGACCTCAACGCTGTGCACGACGCACTGGCGAAGGCGCCGGAAACCTATCTGACGGTATTCGATCCGCGGACCGGGACAGGAAAGCCGGTGCTGGCGGCCGTCGCGGTCGGCAATCCCGATACGGCGTCGAAGATATCGGTATCGGTGCCGGGGGTCGGCTCAACGACACAGGGCGCGCTGCCTGGCATGGTCAGCGAAGCCAGCAACCTGCGCGATACGACGCAGCGGCAGATGGACCGCCTCGGTATCCCCGGGACAGTCGCCTCGATCGCCTGGATGGGATACGACACGCCACCAAACCCACTCGACACCGGCAGCCCCCGAGATACTTGGGCGACCATGAACGACAATCTGGCGCAGACCGGGGCGACCGACCTGTCGACCTATCTCAAGACCGTCGACGCCAACAACCCGAACGCGCAGATCAGCCTGCTTGGTCACTCCTACGGCTCGTTGACGTCGTCGCTGGCCATGCAGCAGCTGCACGACCAAGGGGTGCACGCCGTAGATAACGTGGTCTTCTACGGCTCCCCCGGTTTGGAACTGACCAGCGCCGGCGAACTGGGCGTGGACTCCGGGCACGCGTATGTGATGCGGGCGCCAGACGATCCGATCACCACCTACGTCGCACCGGCGGCACCGCTGCACGGCTGGGGCGTCGACCCCTACGCCGGGATCCTGCCGGAGCTGTCCTCGCAGGCCGGCTCCAGCCCGGACGGTGTCCTCCGCGACGGCGTCGGCAGCCATGCCGACTATCCCCGCCCCGGCGCCAACGGCACCGACCTGCGGATGTCGGGTTACAACCTGGCCGCCGTGGTGGCGGGTGTGCCGTCGGATCAACTCGTGATGGCCGAGCCACCCGCGATGCCCCATATCGTGCCGGGTGGGCAGGTGCCCGTCCCGCCGGTCCCAGGAGGCCGATGATGACCGCGGTGCTCACCCGTGTCCTGGCGTCATGTCTGTGCGTAGCGGCCGTCGCGGGTTGCGGATCATCACCCGCAGGAGAGGAACCCACCATGTCGACCACATCGCCGTCCGCTGAGGATCTCAATAGCGTGCTGCGCCAACGTCCCTCGTTCGAGGCTGCCCAGCAGCAGTACCTCTCTGCGGTGACCGATACCGCCAACCGGATCGCGGCGCTGGTGCCGGGGATGACCTGGGATTTGCGGGAGAACAGCTGGCGCGGCTGCGGCGGCCGATTCGTCGGCACCGACGGTGTGCAGGCCTACGTCTACGCGGTGTTCAATCTTGCAACCCCCGAAACACTTTGGCCGACGGCGCTGCAAATCGTCAAGGACAGCGCGGCGACGCTCGGTGCCACCGACGTGCGGGCCATCGTCGACGAACCCGGAAACCGCGATGTCATGATGACCGGCGGTGACGGTATCGAGGTCGAGTTCGGCACCGCGAAAGCGACCATCCTGTCGGCGAAGTCAGACTGCCGGCTGCGGCAGTAACCAATCAGCCCGCGCGTTCGGCCCAGGCGAAAAATTCCTCCGCGGAGAACACCGGCTTGCCCATCTCTTGGGCCTTGCGGGCCTTGATGGATTGCGTACCGACCTCCGCAGCGATCAACACCTCGCAGCGGCTCTTCGACACCGTCTTGACCGGTGTCAGTCCCCGCGCCGCAGCGAGGGCCTCAATCTCCTCCTTGGACACCACCCGTCCTGCCGAATCCTGCGCGGTGCCGGTAAAGGTGATCCGCGCCCCCGGCACCAGCACGGTGGAAATGTCTGGCCCGTTCGGTGCCGATTCCATTGAGCTGTCGATGATGTCGATGCCCAAGACTTTCGACACCTCCCGCAGCCGGCCGATCGAATCCTCAGTCAACCGGACCCGCGCTGCGGCGGCTTTGAGTTGATCGGCCACCGAGTATCGGGCGGCCGCCAGCCACGACGTGCCAACCACCCCACCGCACTGGGCAATCGCCTCCTGCGCGTCCACCCGGCCCAACAGGATCCCGCCGATGTGCTGGCTTACCTGCAGCAGCGCGGAGACGGCGGGTAGCTGCGCTGACGTCGGTGTGCGCGCCTGGTGATCGCGACTGACCAGGTGACCGGAAAGGTTTTGGGACAGTCGAGATTCGGTGAACTCCGTGGCACCCGCGTCGGTGTGTCCGGAGGCGATGAGGGCGTCCAACGCCGAGACCGCCCGCACCAGCGCGGTGCCGGCGCTGCGGGCCCGATGATGCCGCGGGCCAAGCGCAGTCGGTGGCACCTCAACCCCCAGCGGCATCACCACGACGTGCCCGAGTCGCTTGAGTTCGAAGTCGATGATGCCCATCGTGGTGTCGATGTCGATGCCCACCGGTGTGCAGCCCGCCAACATCGGGGCGATCACACTCCACGCCTCGGCGAGCGTCGGCGCCAGCAGCACATCGGAGGTCGAGATACCGAAGGCCTGTCGCGCATCGGCGAGATCACGCTGCGGGTTGATCACGGTGCTGATCGCGGACCCGTCGTCGAACGCCACGGCGAGCTCCACCGGCCGCGGCCGCGACATCCGCGCCTCGTCGCCGACGGCGAGAATGTCGATCGCGCAGTAACGGCGCGTATCACCCTGCCGGACAGCGGTATTGAGAAAGCGCGCGATGCGCCGGTCCGACTTGAGGTCCTTGGGCAGCACCGGCCGCTTGAGCACCAGGCCGCGCATGGACGTGCAGCGGCTCAGTGCGACGTAGAGCTGGCCGGAGGAGAAGGTGCCGCCGGTCAGGTCGACGACCACCCGGTCCAGCGTCTGCCCCTGGCTCTTGTGGATCGTGATCGCCCATGCCAGCTTGAACGGCAACTGAGTGAACGTCCCGACCACCTCGTGGCGTAACGAACCACCCTCGACAACCGGCCGGGTCGCCTCCCAGGTCTGTGGGACGATCTCGGCGAACGAACCGTCGTTGAATTCAACTGTCACAACGATCTTTTCGCCATTGTGGATATCCACGATCCGGCCGAGGGTGCCGTTCACCCACCGCTGAGACTGGTCGTTGTTGAGCATCATGATCTGGGCGCCGACCTTGAAGCGCAGATCGTCGTCGACAGGCGGATCGAACAAGCTCAGATCGCCCGACACCGTCGCCCGGTGGCGGACTTCGGCACCGGCCAATCGATCGAGGTGTTCGCGGTTGCGCGCCGTCACCAACCTGTTCGCCGGCGCCAACGTCAACCAGAACTCGTCGTCGGGCGGCACGAAGAACGGATCGGTCCTGGCGTTGAGTTGCTTCTGCGCGTGCCCCAGCAGGATCCCCTCCCTGATCTCATTGAGGATCGAGGTCATCTGGTCATCGCCCAGCTGGCGGAACACCGTCGTCAGCGCGACAGTGGGAAAATCCTCGCGCCGGAAGCTGTCGGCGGAGAAAAAGTACGGCGTCGCGTACCGGGTGGAGAAGTATTCGCCTTCGGCTTCTTGCACCACCGGCGGCAGCTGATACAGATCACCCACGAGCACGATCTGGACCCCGCCGAATGGCGTCCCCGGTTCCGGGCCGAACCGGCTCAGCGCGGCGGCCAGCTTGTCGAACAGGTCGGCCCGCACCATGGACGCCTCGTCGATGATGAGCGTGTCCAGTGCGGCCAGGGTCTTGGCGAACCTGGTCGGGCGGTAGCTGCCGGAACGGACATCGTCAATCGAGGTGGTCGCGATAAAACCGAACAACCGGTGGATGGTGTAGCCGTTGACGTTGAGCGCCGCGATGCCGGTTGGCGCGACCACCACGACCTTGCGGTCGGTATCGGCCATGAACTGCCGGATCAACGTGGACTTGCCGGTGCCTGCTTTACCGGTGAGGAAGAAGTGGCGGCGGTCGCTGAGCAGGGCCAGCGCGGTGCTGAACTCCTCAGTCAGCACGATGTCGCCCCCCGGCACCCTCCCACCCCCTTTTCCTTCACAACGATCGTCTCAAACTCTGTCCGGCTTCGCTGGTCAGCTAGAAAAATGACGACTTTTCCTGCGGCAGTGTCAGTTTCGATGGGGTCCTGACCTTCACTGCAACACGTCTCCACCGGAGACGTTGACAATCGAACCGGTGGTGTACGACGACAGTTTCGAGGCCAGCAGCACCACCGTCGGGACGATCTCCTCCACCAGCCCGAACCGGCCCAGCGGCAACTCGGCCTTTTTGGCTTCGAGCCAGGCGGGCGGCAACGACCACAGCATGTCCGTCTCGATCGGGCCGGGTGCGATGCAGTTGACGGTGATCCCGTCTCCGGCGAGATCCAACGCCGCGCAGCGGGTCAACGCGTGAACAGCGCCCTTCGCCGCACCGTAATGCGCAATCTGGTGGCCGCCCTTGAGCGCGATATTGGACCCGAACAGGACGATGCGCCCATAACCGCGCCGCCGCATCCCGGGAATGACCGCCTTGAGCGGGTAGAACGTGCCGTTCAGATTGACGTCGATCATGCGGCGCCAGCTCGCTATCGCCATCTCCTGCAGGTCCACCGACTCGTCGATCGCGGCTGCGGTCACCAGAATCGACGGGTCACCCCAACGCTGCTGCACGCCGGCAACCGCAGACTCGACCTGGTCGTTATCGGCGACGTCAACCAGCGCCGTCGCACACCGGCCACCATGTTCGACGATCTCGGCGGCGGTGGCCGCCAGACCGTCACCGTCGAGGTCCAGCAGCTCGACAGCGGCGCCGTGGCGCGCCAACGCGACGGCGACGCCGCGGCCCAGCCCGTTACCCGCCCCGGTCACCACCGCCACGTCATCGGTCAGGTCGATTTCAAGCACGGCACCTCCAGCCCGGGTCGCTCACCACTGTCCTCCTGAATCCTTCCCTGATCTGGAGGTATCCGTCGGGTGGGCCGGTTATTGCAGCTAGACATCCCAGGTTCGTAAGTGTCAAGCGGCCTGGGTGTCAGGGTTAGTTTGGCGGTGCGCCCAGGCCTTGTGTTCGTTGTAGTGGGTGTGGTGGCGCAGACAGCCGTGGAGGATGCCGACGAATCGGTTTCCGACGGCTCGAAGGGCTTGGTGGTGAAGGTCGCCAGCTGCGCGGTGTTGGTCGTAGTAGGCGCGGGCCCCAGGGCTGGACCTCAGCGCGCAGAAGGCCCACATGTCGATAGCGTCGTAGAGGCGGCGATTACGTACGTGGCGGGCAAGCACAGCGCGTTTTCTGCCCGAGGCGATGGTCAATGGTGAAGTTCCGGCGTAGTTCTTGCGACACTTGGCGGTGGTGAATCGGTTCGGATCATCGCCGAGCTCGCCGAGCACCCGGGCGCCGAGGATGACACCAAGTCCTGGCAGGGAGAGGTAGATGTCGGCGTCCGGGTGTGTCTCAAAATGTGTTGCCAGCTCAACCTCAAGGTCGGCGACCTGATGGTTGAGCTCATTGATGATGCCGACCATGGCGCGGGTGCTCGCCGCGAACGCTGCGGTCACTGCGGCGGGGGCGGTCAGCTGTTCGCTGCGTAACGCAGCCTGAATCTCTTGAGCGCGAGTATCCAGATTGCGTTGTCGCCCAGCAGCTTTGAGTGCCGATCGGATTTTGGCGAGACTCAAGGTAGCGGCTTGAACCGGGCTCGGGGCGCGACCTAGAACTGCCAAGGCGTCGCGGTCGTGTAGATCGTCGAATGCCTCCAGTGCACCCGGGTAGTACTCCCGCAGCGCCGACCGCAGGGCGTTGGTGTGCTGGTTTCGGGTCCAGATCAGGTTCTGATGCGCCCGGGCCAACACCTTGACCGCTTCAGCTTCAGCGGTATCGCCAGCGACGAGTCGGTGGTTGTGCCGGTCGGTGCGCACGAGATCGGCCAGGAGTTTGGCGTCGGCGGCATCAGACTTGGCTCCCGAGACGTGGTGGCGGTCGCGGTAGCGGGCGGCCGCCATGGGGTTGATGGCATACACCTGGTAGCCGGCGGCTACGAGTGCGGTGACCCATAAGCCGCGGTCGGTTTCGATCCCGATGATCACCTGGCCGGGTTCTGCGGTGTGTCTGGCCAACAGTTCATGGAACTCGCCAATTCCGGCAAGTCCCTCGGGTAATCGACGCGAAGCCAGTCGCGTCCCGGTCTCGTCCATGAGATGGACGTCGTGATGGTCCTCGGCCCAGTCGTCGCCGACGAAGATCATGTAGCACCCTCCTTGGTCGTCAAACATGTTCGAGCCCAAGGGTGCCCGGCGACGAGCTAATGGATCAGTGCTCAGGTGGCACGACATCCCATCAGTGCTTGTAGGAACCCTTACCACCGGTCGGGGCGTGATCTAGCTTTAGAAGTCGATCATCGCTTCAGCAGGTAATGACGCTCACCGACCGGCGGCTCGGTGAACAGCGTCCCTCTCACCATTCGATATCACGAGGAGGCGCGCTGTTCAATACCCATTAGCAGGTATACCAAGTTGGTTGTCAGCAGTAACGACACGCGCCGCGCCCTGCGGCACCGTGAAGTATGGACGCCGCGCTGGCCCAGGCCATCACACAGCTCTCCGCGGAGCAACGGGCCGTGCTGCAGCGGTGCTACCGCCGGGGCTGGACAACCCACCACACCGCCGCCGATCTTGGCATGACCGACAACGCCGTCAAATCGTCACTGCATGACACGCTGATCTCCTTGGTGGCCTCGACGAAGTAGCCCCGCGAATATGTTCGTCAGCGATTCTGACCTGCTGCCGGGTTGAACGTGTCGATGGCGTCGCGGATCGCCGCCACCATGGCCGGACTACCGGTGTGTCCGGAATCCTCGATGACCACTAATTCCGCGTCGGGCCAGGCTTGTGCGAGTTCCCACGCGGTCAGCAGTGGGCTGGACAGATCGAGGCGGCCGTGAATCAGCACTCCGCGAATACCCTTCAGGCGGTGGGCATTCAGTAGCAACTGGTTGTCGTCCAGCCACGCTCGGTGGGCAAAGTAATGGGTACAAATCCGTACGAACGCCAGCTTGGCTGCGTCGGGCTTAGCGCTGTACTGGCCAGGGCTTCCCAGCGTCTCGTGTGCGATCGCGGCGTCTTCCCATGCGCACCAGTCATGTACCGCCTGCGCTCGGACTGCCGGGTCGGGGTGTTCCATCAGCTGGCGGTAGGCCTCGACGAGATCGCCATCGCGCTGGTGGTCGGGCACGCCGTTGCGGAACCGTTCCCATTCGATCGGCAGCATCAGACGCAGTCCGTGGTAGAGCCAGTCGATCTCTTGTGGCCGCGTCATCGTGACTCCGAGCAGGATGATGCCGTGCACCCTGTCTGGGTGGCGTTGGGCGTACGCCAGGATCAGCGTCGATGCCCAGGACCCGCCGTAGAGCAGCCATCGGTCGATAGTGAGGTGTTGGCGCAGAGCTTCCATGTCGGCAAGTAAGTGTTCGGTGGTGTTGGCCGCCATGTCGGTGCCCGGGTCGGCCGCATGGGGCACACTGTCGCCGCAGCCACGCTGGTCGAATATCACGACCCGAAACACGTTGGGATCAAAGCCTTTGTGCGCTCCGCGTGGTCTGCCCCCGCCCGGCCCGCCGTGAACGATAAGGGCAGGTAACCCGTTTGGGTTACCTCGGGCCTCCCAGTAGATCCGGTTGCCCTGACCGACATCGAGCAATCCGTGGTCGTACACCTGCGCCTCAGGGAACGAACGCATGCCAGACACAATTGACACGCTAACCGACGCGACGCGCGCCGGAGATGCGTGCCACTTGTCTGCTCAGTGTGCGATCCGCCAGTGGGCTCGACAGCGCCGGTTTGAGCCAGCGGGCGGCAGCCACCCATCTCGGCACGTCGACGCGCCTCTTGCGATGTTCGATTGCCTCAACGAGGCGCGCCGCGCACTGATCGGCTGTGACGCTCCGGCGCAGCGGTCCCGGCAATGCCGCCAACAGCGTGGTGAACTCCGTTGAACTGCGCTTGGTTTCGCGCAACATCGGGGTATCGACCAACGACATGTGCGCCGAGCCGACGCCGACGCCCCGGTGGGCGACCTCGATCCGCAGGACGTTCGCGAACTGCTCGACACCGGCCTTACTCGCGCCATAGGCCGCCATACCTGGCACAGCGGTATAGGACGACGTCGATGCCACGACCAGGACGTAGCCCCGTTGATCGATAATCGACGGCAGCGCGGCGCGGACGGTGTGAAAGACGCCGATCAGGTTGGTTTCGATGACTCGCCGGAAGGTTTCCGGCTCCACGGTCTCGACAAGGCCCCAGTGCTCGACCCCCGCGTTGGCGACCACCACGTCGATCGCGCCGAATCGGGACACTGCGGTCTCGGCGGCAGACCGCATCGCGTCAAAGTCGTTGACGTCGCAGGTGGCCCAGACGACGGAATCGTCTCCAAGTTCAGCTGCCAGCGCGCGGACGCCGTGCTCATCGATGTCGACGAGCACCAGGCGTGCACCG
The DNA here is from genome assembly GCF_965229105.1 of Mycobacterium sp. Taxonomy (GTDB): domain Bacteria; phylum Actinomycetota; class Actinomycetes; order Mycobacteriales; family Mycobacteriaceae; genus Mycobacterium. Next base: position 714,238 of record NZ_OZ245858.1, on the reverse strand, counting down.
CGTTGGTGTAGTAGCCGCGCCATGCTGGCGCCGATCCCGCGAGCGGCCCCGGTGATCATCACTACTTTTCCATGGAGCATTACGCATCCTCCCCGTCACACCAGGCCGACCCGGGCCGGTTCATCCATCATCATTCGCCGTTTCAGCCTTGGCTCGCAGCTGCATCTCGATACCGGTCCGCTGCAGGAGCGTGTCCACGAAGGTGGTTTTGGCGGCGGTGTAGGCATCGCGATCTGTTCGATACCGCTGAGCGAGAACCTCTTTCAGCTCCGCGTACTGTTCACGGGCTGGCTCATCTGTACGCAGTAGGTCTCGGAACGCGGTCAACTCCCGCAGGTGCGGGTCGTCGTGCTGGATCAGGTAGAGGTGATGCGATCGACTCTCTGGTCGCGGGCGCAGAAACCACAGCCGCCATGAGCCGTTCGGATCGGTCGGCCAGTACCACCAGCCGGCCTGCTCCAGCACCGGTATCGCACGGTGTGCCTCAACCAGTGATCTGACCGGCGCCGCGATGTCGATGATCGGCTTGGCAGCCAAGCCCGGCACCGCAGTCGACCCGACGTGCTCCACCTGCCCGTACAACCAGGGCCGCAAGCTCAGCTCCAACTGGTCACGCTGCCGCGCGAACCTGCCTGGCCAGGCGTCGTTGTACGGCGTGACCTGCACCGGTGCGTCCCCCACCTGCCCAGGGTATTCCCGAGGCGGGCTTATCCTCCATCGCTGGCGTACCCTTAAACGAATGACATTCGGATAAGGGCGCGACCCGGCACCAGGAGGCAGACACACACGTGACTCAGCGACGCATGCGGCTGTTGACCGTCGAGGCAATCCTGGACGCCGCGCTGGACTGCATTGATGAATCGGGGCGGCTCACCATGACCGAGCTCGCTAAGGGGCTGGGCACTACGGCTTCCTCGATCTATCACCACTTCGATGGCCGCGCGGCCATCATCGAAGCAGTGCGGGAGCGGGTGCTGTCCACCGTGGAACTGCCGTCGCTTCATTCCGGAGCCTGGGATTCCCAGATCAAGGCGTGGATGCACTCGTACCGCCACGCGATGGGCCAACACCCCAATCTCATACCGCTGGTGATGCCGCAGACGATCACCGCCGGACCTGCACTGGCCGGATATGACCGGGTTGCCGGCCTTCTGCAAGCAGCTGGAGTCGCGCCCAGCGACGTGATCGTGTGGCTCAGTGTTCTCGAGTGCTACGCGCTGGGCTCTGCCCTTGACCTGGCGGCCCCTGATGAGGCATGGCGCGTCGATGGCGACGACCTGCCCACGCTCAGCCACGTTCTGAAGGTGGCGTACCGCGGTCGCCAACGCGCCGACCTGGCCTTCGAGCTAGGCATCGACGCGTTACTTTCCGGCCTACGAACCGATTTGGAGAAGCAGTGATGTCAGCATCTCGCGCAAACACAACCGCGTCACCCGCCCCGGTCCCCGCAACGAAGGCACCGGATACTGACGGTGTCGAGGTCCGAACGGTGCACTCGCGCGATGCGGACAGCGACGAACTCCGCGCGGCCGAGCAGCTGGTCAAACAATCCTTCGGCAGCGAGTTCCGCGAGAACGACTGGCGCCACGGTCTCGGCGGCACTCACGTCTTCGTCAGCCGAGATACCACAACGCTGCTGGCGCACGCCGCGATCGTTCCCCGGGTAATCCTTCACGTTACCAACGCATTACAGGTTGGCTACGTTGAAGCTGTCGCGGTCAGATCCGATGTGCAGGGCCGAGGTCTTGGCCGGTTGCTGATGGACCAGGTCGAGTCGATCGTGCGGACCAATCACCAGCTCGGCGCGTTGAACGCAGTCCGGGACGCTGTCGAGTTCTACCTCCACCGCGGCTGGACCTTATGGACTGGCGCGACCGCCGCGGTAAACAGCACCGGCGGCATCGTTACGACAGATAGTGCCGAGGACCGAATAATGTTGCTCGACAGTGGATTAAACAGTATGGATGTGGACCAGAGCTCGGTTCTGACGTGCGACTGGCGCCAGGGCGATCTATGGTGAACCTCGCCATCAGCTCGGGTGAGACACTGGGCTCGACACCTCGGCCATCGCGTCGCGGATGTCTTGGGTGATGCGCATCGAACAGAACTTTGGACCGCACATGGAGCAGAAGTGCGCGGTCTTCGCCGGTTCGGCAGGCAGTGTTTCGTCGTGGTATTCGCGGGCGGTATCTGGGTCTAGTGACAGCGCGAACTGGTCGTGCCAGCGAAACTCGAAGCGCGCCTTGGACAAGGCGTCATCGCGACGCTGGGCCAGCGGGTGGCCTTTGGCGAGATCGGCGGCGTGCGCCGCGATCTTGTAGGCGATGACGCCGGTCTTGACGTCGGCACGGTCGGGCAGGCCCAGGTGTTCCTTGGGCGTGACATAGCACAGCATCGCGGTCCCGGCCTGGGCGATGATGGCCGCGCCGATGGCCGAGGTGATGTGGTCATAGGCCGGGGCGATATCGGTGGCCAGCGGGCCCAACGTGTAGAACGGCGCCTCATCGCAGAGCTCCTCCTCGAGGCGAACGTTCTCGACGATCTTCTGCATCGGCACGTGACCGGGCCCTTCGATCATCACTTGCACCCCATGGGCTTTGGCGATCGTGGTGAGTTCGCCGAGGGTACGCAGCTCAGCGAACTGCGCGGCGTCGTTCGCGTCGGCAATCGATCCCGGGCGCAGGCCGTCGCCCAGGGAGAAGGTGACGTCGTAGCTGGCCAGAATGTCGCAGAGCTCGTCAAAGTTCGTGTAGAGGAACGACTCCTGATGGTGTGCCAGGCACCAGGCAGCCATGATGGATCCGCCGCGTGACACGATGCCGGTCATGCGGTGGACCGTCAACGGGATGTGACGAAGCAGCACTCCCGCGTGCACGGTCATGTAGTCCACGCCCTGCTCGCACTGCTCGATCACGGTGTCGCGGTATACATCCCAATTCAGCTTGTGCGGTTCGCCGCCGACCCTTTCCAGCGCCTGGTACATCGGCACGGTGCCCACCGGGACCGGCGAGTTACGCAGGATCCATTCGCGGGTCTCGTGAATATTGCGACCGGTGGACAGGTCCATGATGGTGTCGGCGCCCCATCGGGTTGCCCACACCATTTTGTCCACTTCCTCGGCCACCGAGGACGTCACCGCCGAGTTGCCGATGTTGGCGTTGACCTTCACCGTAAACGCCTTGCCGATGATCATCGGCTCGGCCTCGGGGTGATTGTGGTTGGCCGGGATGACGGCCCGCCCGCGGGCCACCTCCGAGCGCACCAATTCTGCTGGTACACCTTCACGTTCGGCGATGAATGCCATCTCCGCGGAGATCTCGCCGGCTCGCGCACGTTGCAGCTGGGTGCCCCGGTCACGAACCACCCCGAGCCGAGCGGGCAACCCCGCCGCCAGGTCGATCAGGGCGGCGTCATCAGTGTACGGACCTGAGGTGTCGTACAGATCCAGATGTTCGCCGTTGGTCTGCAGCACCCGGCGAAATGGCACGCGAACCCCATCGCGAAGTTGGCGGTAAACCTTGGAACTACCCGTGATTGGGCCCGTGGTCACGAAATCTGAATCAGGAACAGCACTCATCTCATACTCCCTACGCCGGCATTATCCGGTCAGGTTCATCCGGTCGACGGCCCGCTAGCCGTCCTCTCAGCGCACTGGTGTGCGCTCCCGTGTTTGGACAGCTTCACCGTAGCAGCCCGCCACGCCATGAACCACCGAGAGTCCTAGCCGTCTCGAGCGCATGCCACGTCATCGATATGGAGAGCGGCCCGTGAGCATCGTCTGGCTACCCGCCGGCTAGACCAGCCGTGGATCCGGGACTGCCCTGATCGCCGTGAAGCCGGTGGGCTCGCTGCAGAGCCGGTCATACCGATCGGGATCGATCTCGGCGGCGCGCGGGGTTGGGCGCGGTTCGAGCAACCGCTCGATCAAGAATCCTGCCGCGCGCAGCTCCTCACAGGTCTGCTCCAATGGAGACAGCCAGTAGCGGACCTGCCACCGTCGGCTCCAGGTCTCCTCGATGACCCGCGCCTGAAAGTAGTTGCCGCCGTGGCGAAGCCAGTCTCCGGTCGGATGTTGGCGCGACATCACCAACGCCCCGTCTGGACGCAGCACCCGCCGCAGTTCGCGCAATGCAGCGGTGCGGTCGTCGACTTATTCCACAGCCAGCGCGAACAGCACATGGTCGACCGAGCCGTCAGCAAGCCAGTCCAGTGGCAACGTCACATCGTGGGTGCGAAAGTCGCCGGCGGGGACGCGCTGACGACACAGCTCCACCATTCGCGGGCTTTGATCGAAACCAATCACCCGGGCGCCCCTGCCGGCCAGCTCCGCGGCGTACAACCCCGGGCCGCACCCAGCGTCCAACACATCCTGACCCGCGACATCACCGAGCAGCGAAAGGCACGCGGGGCGGTCGTAGTGAGCGTTGAAGAAGCCGTCGCGCGCGTGCTCGAGGAACTCGTCGGCGAAAGTTTCATATTGAGGACGGGGACCAACGGCGTCGGGCATGAGTCTCAGTCTCCAAGACGACACGACGGGGAGCCTCGCTTTCCCACCGTCCAATCAGCCGAGCACCGTGACGCAGCTGCGCGGGATAACAGATGCAGACGGAAGGCGTCGGCAGGGTATATGCCACCGAATGGTAGATCCGCATCCGGTAAATCGTCGCCACGCCGCCAGACCATCATCGGAACTCTCAGCAGCGCACAATGCTGGAGTGTGCAGCCCTGGTTACGCGGCCCGGTCAAGCATGTCGGGTCGACCGCGGTGCCAGCGGTGTGACGGGTTGCGATTGCCGCACATCTGCCTGACAAACTCGAGGGGCCCGGAGCTGGTCCGCTAACTCCGACCGGCCCCGCCGTTGACCGTCCTCATCGCCGCGGCGACCGCTTGGCGCACCGCAGCCTCGTCCGGTGGCCGGTGCCAGTCCGGCGCGCCGACCAGCTCAGCGATTCCAAGCAGCACAGCGCCCACCACGGGCGGTTGGTCAGGTATGGCGATCCGTACCGCCGGACATATCTGCAGGAGGCCCGCGGTGATGTCGGCCATCAGCAGCGGGTCGCGGGCGGCAAGTACGCCACCGCCGAGGATCACCTCGCACTCCTGATCGGCCAGCTGGAGGTCCACGATCGCCACCTTTGCCATGGTGATCACTTCGAGCGCCTGCCTGCGCACCAGATCCCGTGCTTGCGGATCCCCTTGCGCGGCGACCCGAAAGATCAACGGTGTCACCTCGTGCAATCGCGTGGACGGAATGTGGTTCAAGCTGAACGCGATTCCAGCATCGACGGCAGTCTGGGTGTCGAAGTGCTCGGCAATGGCAGCACTGAGCGCGGTCCGTGGGCCGCGCCCGTCTTCGCCACGGCAAGCCAGGAAAATCGCCCCAGCGGCCAACGCCCGGCCACCGCCCCAATCACCGGTCAGTTCGCCCAACGCAGGGAATCGCACCTGCCGGCCGTCGGCCCCGACCCCTACACAGTTGATCCCCGCGCCACACACGACGGCCACCCCGCCCGGCCCGGACGCCCCCGACCGCAGCAGCGCCAGCATGTCGTTGCCGACCACCACCCGTTCGGCCAGCCCCACAGATCGCAGGTACTCGGCGTAGTAGGCCTCCTGTTCAGGAAAATCGGCGTTGGCCAGATAAGCCGCGACAAGTGCGATCGGCGGATGCCCACATTGCCCGGTCAGCGCACGAATACCGTCGGCGAGCCGGCCCAGTTCTAGGTGCATTCCTGCGGTGACCGGAGTGAACCCACCCTGGCGCCGGTGGCCGACCACGGTGCCGTCAGGCGCGAGCACCAGGATGTCGGTTTTGGAGTTGCCGGCATCCACGGCGATCAGGTGCCCTACGCCGGGGGTCACCTGGCCCATCGAAGGTATGCCTTGTTCTCAGCAATCAGTCTGTCCGCCAACGCATTCGCCGCGTCCCATTGGCCGATGAGCGGGTGCGCAAGTAGCGCGTGGACCACGCGGTCGCGACCGCCATGCAGTGCGGCCTCCAGAGCTAGCTGCTCGTAGCCGGCGACATGACTGATCAGCCCAGTCAGGTCTGGGGCGACCGGGTCGAGGCTGACCGGGGTCGCACCGTCGGCCGTGATGGTGGCCGGGACCTCGATCACCATGTCTGACGGTAGGAACGGCAGGGTGTCACCGTTGAGGGTGTTGACGACCTGCACATCACCTCGGTTGTTGACCAGCGAAGCGATCAGTCCGATGGCGGCCTCCGAGTAGTAGGCGCCGCCGCGTTTTGCCAGGATCTCCGGTTTGCGGTCCAGGCTGGGATCGGAGTACATGGCCAGCAGTTCATCCTCGAGTGCGGCTACCTCCTTGGCCCGCGGCACACCGCCGCGCTGCTCGTCGACCACCCGATCGTGCTGGTAGAAGTAACGCAGGTAGTACGACGGCACCGTTCCCAACAAGCTCAGCAGTTCGGCGGGCATGTCCAGATGATCGGCCAGCGCGTCGAGGTAGTCGGCCAACAGATCGGGCAGCACGTCGTGGCCGGTACCAAACGGGGCCCCCGACTCAGGCAGCACCCGCACCGCACGTTCCCATGTCAGGTGGTTGAGTCCGACGTGGTCAAGACTCACCCGGTCCGGCGATACATCCAGGAACTCGGCGAATTTTCGCTGCAGGCCGATTGCCACGTTGCACAGTCCGATTGCCTTGTGCCCAGCCTGGAGTAGCGCGCGGGTGACGATGCCGACAGGGTTGGTGAAGTCGATAATCCAGGCATCGGGGTTGACCGCCCGCACCTGCTCCGCGATGTTCAGCACCACCGGAACAGTGCGCAGCGCCTTGGCGAAACCGCCTGCGCCGGTGGTCTCTTGGCCCACGCAACCGCACTCGAGCGGCCACGTCTCGTCCCGCTCACGCGCGGCCTGCCCACCGATACGCAGCTGCATCAGCACGGCAGTCGCCCCGTCGGCCGCCTCGGTTACGTCGGTAGATGCACGGACGATTGCCGGGGTGCCGTATCTGGTCAGGATCCGCTGGGATACCGCGGCGAGCAGTTCGCGGCGGTCCTGCGCCGGGTCGACCAGCACGATCTCGCTGATCGGGAGGTCCTCCTGGAGCCGGGCGATGCCGTCGATCAGTTCGGGCGTGTACGTGGAACCGCCACCGACGACGACGATCTTCATATAAATCTCCTTGCCCCAGTGGCAGATTCGAGCATCGTCGAGTGGTCCCAGGATTGGAAAGAATATTTCCAATAAATTAGCCCTGCGCCGGGGCCAGGTCAAGCGGACGGAGGGCCGACGTGGATCAACAGCGCGCGACGTTCGACCAGGCGCGCACCACACCGGCGGCCAAGCACCCGTCGACCACGGCACCCTCACCCAGCGCGCTGACCCGCAGGTCCGGAGTCACTGGTGAGATCTTTCCGAGTTCAGACTTGACGCGATCAGCGAACCCGCTGGCCCGGCCGATACCGCCACCTATCACCACCAGCTCCGGGTCGGCCACCACGACCACAGAGCAGATCGCCTTGGCAACCATGATCGCCTCGGTGGTCACTACCGCCTCGGCCCGGGGATCGCCTTTGCTCGCCGCCGCGAAGACCCGCTCGGCGGTGATCACTCCGCTCATGCCCGCATGACGCGCCGCCCGGACCACCCCGGCAGCTGAGGCCGACGCCTCGAGACGCCCGCGGCGGCGAGCGTCTCGCTCATCGGTGCTCTCGTCGTTATCCAAAGGCAGGAAACCAATCTCGCCGGCGACCCGGTGCGCGCCGCGGTGCAGCTTGCCGTCCAGGATCAGCCCCATGCCGATGCCGGTCCCGACCGATACAAAGGCGAAGTTGTCCACTTCCCGTCCGTGGCCGAGCGCCTGCTCGGCCAGTGCGGAGGCGTTCACGTCGTTCTCGAACATGACGTTCTGGCCGAATTCGGCACGTAGCTCCTGGATGACCGAAGGATGTCCCCAGCCGGACAACACACCGGCCAACCGGATCGCGTCATTATCGGCATCGAAGATGCCGGGCGTACCGATCACCGTCTGGGCGATCGCATGACGTGGGACCTTCGCCATCTGGCTGAGCTCGGTACTCAATTTCACCAACTCGCGAATGGCCGCGCGGCTACCGCCGGTCGGTGCTTTGACCTCGCAGCGGACCAAGGGCTGACCCGTGAGGTCGCACACCGCACCCCGCAGGTAGCGGTGTCCGACATCCAGAGCGAGTACGTGCCCGGCGTCCGGCGAGAACTCGTAGAGCTTGGCAGATGGACCGGGAACCCCCACCCGATGGCCACTGACTTGCACCAGTCCGGCGCTCATCAGAGCCGACAATGCCGCTGACACAGTGGGTTTGGATAGTCCGGTCAGCTCAGCAAGCTCGGCACGAGACAGCTGTCCGCCGGCCCGCACGTGATCCATCAACAGTTGTTCGTTCATCGCCTTGATCGACCGGCGTCGTCCCGGTCCCTGCACCACGTCCGCCACAGGATGCCCTCCTCCATACTTCACATCCGGCACACAGGGTACCGACTTTCCAAGGCTGACAAGCAACTTCGTCGTCCGCCAACACATCCCGCACCGGTGGACGGCGTGAACCAAATTCCCAATTCCGGTTGCAGGGTATCAATTGGAAGGGTACTTTCCTTCTAATTGCAATCCACCCGACGGAGTCGCTTGATGCCAGCACCGGTGATCGTCGCATTCGATTTCGGCGGTACCAAGACCGCCGTCGCCGTGTGCGAACTCGACGGCGTCCAATTGGACACTGCCGCCGTGGCGGTCTCCCGACATACCGGCGCCCAGCACAATCTGCAACGCGCGATCGACCAAGTGCACGCGATGCTGGCCAGGTCCGCACCGGATCGCCCGGTCGCCGCCGTCGGCGCCTGTACGTTCGGGATCCCGATGCCCACGGAGATCAGGCTGGCTACCGCTATCGACGGCTGGTCAGCCCTGGCGCTGGAATTCGAGCTTCGTAACGCCTTCCCGGACTCAGAGGTCTCCGTCAGCAATGACGTGAAGGCTGCTGCCGCGGCGGAACTCGCCTTCGGCCAGCTCGCTGGCTGCGATCCGGGCATCTACCTCAACCTCGGCACCGGACTGGCCGCGGCGATCGTCGTCGGCGGAATAGTGCTGAGCGGATTTCACGGCGCGTCCGGGGAGATCGGCTACAACCTGCGGTCCCGCGACGCGATCGATCACCCCGACGACCGCGTCATCCTGGAAGAATTCGTCTCCGGGGAGGCGCTGTCCCGTCGCGGTGAGTCCCTCTTCGGGCGCCCTGTTTCGGCGGCCGAGGTGTTCGCCGAGGCCACCACTGATTCCCGAATCGGTTATTTGGTCGACGATTTCGTCGGTGAGCTGGCGTTCCATGTGGTCAATTTGACCAACGCCGTCGATCCGCAGCGGATCGTTTTCGGCGGTGGGATGACCGCGGCCTGGCAGCTGCTGCATCCCGCCCTGCGCGCCGCGCTCGACGCGGCTGTCCCCTATCCGCCGGAGTTGGTCCTGGCAGCTTTTCCGGACACCGCTCCCCTGATCGGCGCTATCGCTCTGGCCACTGGGGCGGCAACGTCGCCGCGCGCGGCCCAAGCGACGCGAAGCCACTAACCACAATTTCCCGACCAAGGAAGACAGAGAGTCAATGCGCCAATCACCCGTCCGTCGCGGTCTGGTAGCTCTTGCCGTCGCCGGTATTGCGTTATCAGGCTGTTCCAGCAGCGGAACCAATTCCACGACCTCCGATTCGACCAAAGGATCGCAGCCTGCCGGACCTACCGGGGTGCCCGCCGGCAGCCACAAGCAGGGCGGCCAGGTCACCATCGTCAACGTGGCCGGGCAGACCTGGGCCTGCGGCTTCAATCCGTTCAATCCGTCGGCCAACCAGCAGTCCCAGGGTTTTGTCTACGAGCCACTGGTGTTCGTGAACATTCTCAACGACCAGGCCGAGACGCCGATGCTGGCCAGTAGCTACACTTGGGCACCCGATGGCAAATCCATCGAATTCGTCATCCGCGACGGAGTGAAATGGAGCGACGGTCAGCCGCTGAGCGCCAAGGACGTCGAGTTCACCTTCAACCTGCTCAAGCAGTTCCCAGCCCTGGACACCTTCGCGCTGTGGACCGGCGCCGGTCTGCAAAGCGTGGCCGCGGCCGGCGACAAGGTGACGATGCAGTTCGCAGCGCCGGCCAAGTCCTACTTCTTCAACTTCGCCAACCAGGTGCCCATCATTCCCCAACACATCTGGTCCACCGGCGAGGCAGCCGCCCACCCCGACACCTGGAGCGACGAAAAGCCGGTTGGCACTGGGCCATTCACGATGAACAGCTGTACCCCGAATAACATCGAGTACACCGCGAACCCGACCTACTGGCAGCCCGGTAAGCCCTTCATCCAGAAGGTCGAGTACCCCGCCTACCTCGATAATGGCCCGGCGAATCTGGACCTGGCTACCGACAAGGGTCAGTGGGGCAGCCAGTTCATCCCGAATATCAAGGCTTTTTACCTGGATCGCTCGCCTGACAACCACACCTGGTCGCCGCCGGTCACCAACCAGTCGCTGTATCCGAATATGGATCCGTCGCGGCCGGCGACCAGCAAGCTCGAAGTACGACAGGCGATCGCGATGGCCCTGGACCGATCCAAGGTCGCGACCGTCGGTGAAGGCGGACAGCAGCCGGCGGCCAACCAGACCGGCATCGTCACACCGACATTCGACAAGTACTTCGACTCCGCCGCGCTGGCCAAGGCCGGCTACGACAAGCCGAACCTGGACAAGGCAAAGGAACTGCTGGCCGCCGCCGGCTACGGCCCGGATCACCCGTTGGACCTCGGCGTCATCACGATCACCGGCTACACCGACTGGGACGCCTCGTTGATGGTCATCAAGCAGCAGCTGGCCGCTATCGGGATCAACCTGACAGTGCAGGATCTGGCCCAGGAGACCTACAACGACAAGCTGTACACCGGCGATTTCGACCTGGCCTACTACGGGCCTGCCGGCGGGCCCACGCCATATTACGAGATGCGCCTGAACCTCTACTCGAAGAACAGCGCGCCGATCGGGACGCCTGCCAACTCAAACTTCTCCCGATACAACAACCCCGAGGTCGACAAGCTCCTCGATCAGTACCCGGTCGCCGACAGCGCGGCACAGGTGGACATCGTCAAGCAGCTCGGTGAGGCAATGATGCGCGACGTACCGGTCATCCCCGTCACCGAGAGTGTGGACTGGTTCCAGTACAACACCAAAGACATCGACGGCTGGCCGACGGAGGCCAACCCCTACGCCCAGCCTGCCGCGTTCAACATTCCCGACAACGGTGTCGTGTTGTCGTCGATCTGGTCGAAGTCTGCCCAGGACTGAGCGGGGACGGCCGCTGAGGACGGAGGAGTTGGTCTCGTGAGATATCTACTGCGTCGCCTCGGCTTCTTCGCCATCACCTTGTGGGCGGCGCTGACACTGAACTTCTTCATTCCCCGGATGATGCCGGGAAGTCCGGTGGACGCATTGCGCACCCGCACCCACAACCGGTTATCGACCGATGCTCTGGAGCAACTGCTGACGTCGTTCGGCTACAAACCGAACGCCAATATCTTCAGCCAGTACGTGGACTACCTGGGGAACATGTTCACCGGTCAATGGGGAGTCTCCGTCGGCACCAGCCTGGGCCAGCCGATCACCAAGATCATCGCCCAAGCGTTGCCCTGGACGATCGGCCTGGTCGGGGTGGCGACGGTGATCGCCTTCCTGCTCGGCACTCTGATCGGCACGGTCGCCGGCTGGCTGCGTGGTGGGGTGCTGGACTCGGTACTGCCAACCGTCTTCGTGATTACCTCGGCGCTGCCCTACTTCTGGGTCGCACTGTTGCTGATCCTGGTGTTCTCGGTGTGGACCGGGGGCTCGCTGCCACACGACTTCAACTACGACTCGGACCTCGTGCCGGGCTGGAACGGACAGTTCATCGCCAGCGTCCTGGTGCACGCCATCCTGCCGGCCACGACGATCGTCATCACCGCGGTCGGTGGTTGGGTTCTGACGATGCGCAACAACATGATCAGCACACTGTCGGAGGACTACGTCCGGATGGCCCAGGCCAAAGGGCTATCCGGGTGGAAGATCATGACCGGTTACGCCGGCCGAAACGCCTTGCTACCCAACCTGTCCGGTTTCGCGATGTCACTGGGCTTCGTGGTCTCGGGCGCAATCCTCGTCGAGTACGTATTCAACTATCCGGGGCTCGGTTACCTGCTGTACAACGCGGTACAGAACACCGACTACCCGTTGATGCAGGTGTTGTTCATGCTGTTCACCGTCGCGGTCCTAGTCGCGGTGTTGATCTGCGATTTCGCCATCGTGGCGCTGGATCCACGGGCCAGGGCCGACGCGTGAGGGGGTTGCCGCGATGAGTGTCACGCCGCTGCCGGCGCCCGTGGTAGCCGACGAGGCGGACACGCAGGCCAGGCGCAGAGGTGGGTTCTGGCGTTCGCTGGTGCGCAACCCGAAAGCAGTCGCCGGGTTGGTCATCTTCCTGATGTTCGCTTTGATGGCGATCTGGCCCGGCCTGTTCACCTCCGTCAGCGATCCGAACGCACTGGACTTCCTGCCCGCCCAACCGCCCTCCGGCGATCACATATTGGGCACGACGGCTCTCGGCCAAGATATCTGGGGGCAGTTGGTCTTCGGCGCCAGGCAATCGCTGATCATCGCACTGGTGGCCGGCGGTTGCGCCACGGTGCTGTCGGTGCTGGTCGGCGTTACCGCCGCCTACATGGGCGGGATCGTCGACGACGCACTCTCGCTCCTGACCAACTTGGTGCTGGTGATTCCAGCCTTCCCCTTGATCATCATCTTCGCCAAGTACGCCGGGCAGGGCGGCCTGCCGGTCATCCTGGTTGTGCTGATCGTCACCGGCTGGTCATACGGCGCCAACCAGCTTCGGGCGCAGACACTTTCGCTGCGCAACCGGGACTTCCTGGAAGCTGCCAAAGTCCGCGGCGAGCGTCGCTCCTACATCATCGTTGCCGAGGTGCTGCCGAACCTGGCCTCGCTCATCGTCGCCAATTTTCTCGGCGCGGCGCTGTACTCGGTACTGACCGCAGCCGGCCTGCAGTTCCTCGGGCTCGGGGATTCGAACACGGTGAGTTGGGGCACCATGCTCTACTGGTCGCAAAATCAGCAGGCCCTGCTGACCGGAATGCCACTGTGGTCGATCGCCCCCGGTTTGTGCGTGGCCCTCCTGGGCGCCTCGTTCGCACTGATCAACTACGCGTTCGACGAGATCAGCAATCCGGCGCTGCGGCCGATCCGCAAAAAGCTCCTCCCACGCTCCCGCAACGCGAGCGATAATGTCTGAGGCCTTAGCAACAGAGACGCCCCTACTGTCGGTCAGGCAGCTATCGGTGGCCTATGGCACGCCATCAGGTCCGGTCACCGCGGTGGACAAGGTCGAGTTCGATGTGCTTCCAGGTGAGTTCGTCGGGGTTGTGGGCGAGTCCGGGTGCGGTAAGTCGACAATGTTGTTCGGAATCGCCCGATTGCTCACCGCACCAGCCGAGATCATCGGCGGCAGCGTGCTGTTCGGCGGGCGAAATCTTGTCACCATGACCCAGCGGCAGCTGAATGTGCTTCGCTGGCAAGAATATTCAGTGGTTATGCAGAGCGCGATGAACGCGCTCAACCCGGTCACCACCATCGCCACGCAGTTCGGCGACGCGCTGGATGCGCACGCCAAGATGTCCAAGCGAGCCAAACTGGAGCGTTCCCGTGCGGTGTTAGACCTGGTGGGCATCGACCCGGCGCACCTGTCCAGCTACCCGCATCAGCTCTCCGGCGGGATGCGGCAGCGCGCGATGATCGCAATGGCGCTGCTGTTCACCCCAGACCTCGTCATCATGGACGAGCCGACGTCAGCCCTGGACGTGGTCGCCCAGCGGTCACTGATGATGCAGATCAAGGAGCTGCAACGGCAACTCGGTTTCGCGGTCGTGTTCGTCACCCACGACATGTCGCTGGTCAGCCACTTCTCCGACCGGCTCCTGGTGATGTATGCCGGGCAGGTGGTCGAGGACGGGCCCACCCGCGAGGTGTTCGACAGTCCAGCGCATCCCTACAGCAGGGGGCTGCTGGAGGCATTTCCGTCGATCCGCGGGCCGCGGGTGCCGTTAGTCGGCATTCCCGGCAGCCCACCGTCGATGTCCCGACTACCCAGGGGATGCCGGTTCCAGCCGCGCTGTCCGGTGGCCGTTGGGGGCTGTGGCGATGTGGAGCCGCCGCTGCTGCCCTCCGGGCCGCCTGGGCACTCGCGTGCCCGTTGCCTGCTGCTGGACCCGACCCGCCCACTCGAGGTCACACCATGACCAGCCCGAACTCCGTCCCGCTGCTGCAGACCCGCAGCCTGACAAAGCATTTCAAGGTCGGCGGCGGGTTCTCCCGCAAGACCCTGCACGCCGTAGACGACGTCAACCTCACCGTCGCGGACCGAGAGATCGTGGCCCTGGTCGGCGAGAGTGGCAGCGGCAAAAGCACTATCGCCCGGCTACTGGCCGGAGTACACCGGCCGACGTCAGGAGACATCCTGTTCCAAGGCCGGCCGGTGTCGGCGATGAAGGGGCGCAAGCAGGAACTCGACTACCACCGCGCGGTACCCATGGTGTTCCAAGACCCGTTCTCGTCCCTGAACCCCGCCTACCGGGTCTCGCACGGCATCGACCGCTGCCTTCGACTGCATCGCCCTGAGCTGACCACAGCGCAGCGCCGGGCCGAGTCGGAGCAGGTGGTGGAGTCGGTCGGCCTCAGCCCGGCGGGGGATGTGCTGGAGCGCTACCCTCACGAATTATCGGGTGGACAAAGACAGCGCATCGGATTCGCGCAGGCGCTATCGTCTCGGCCGAAGTTGATCGTCGCCGACGAGCCGGTCTCGATGCTGGACGTATCGATCCGTATCGGGCTGCTCAACTTGATGACCACGTTGCGGTCCGAACTGGGGGTGTCGATCCTCTACATCACTCACGACATCGCCAGCGCCCGGTACATCTCCGACCGACTTCTGGTGATGTACGCGGGGCATGTGGTCGAGTCGGGGCCGACCGAACAGGTGCTCTCGGCGCCCGCGCACCCGTACACCCAGCTGCTGCTGTCCGCGATTCCCGACCCGCGGACGCCGCTGCCTGAGGCAATCCGGGCGGACCGGGGCGAGCCGCCCAGGGTCATCGACCCGCCACCGGGCTGCCGGTTCCGCCACCGCTGTCCGGTAGCGATCGACCGCTGCGCGACCCGTGAACCGGCACTGCTGCCATTGTCCGGTGAGCAGTTGGCGGCATGTCATGTCAACGCTGGCTCGTAACCCTCGGTGCGCACCGATCTCGTTGAACGGTCGGCGCGGATGCGCCTCTACGGTCGAACACATGCCTGCCGATGTGCCGACAATTCTGGCTACAAGCGGGTGCTGGCCGGCGCACCCGGCTCAGCTTTACCGCGTTGACGGACTTGGCCGTCGAGCTGTCAGGGGTGAGAAGTCGGTCACCGCGAACGCGTTTCTCGCTACGGACGCTTGATGAGGATCCGATAGGCCACGGGATGGCCGCTCTGGATCACGTTCAGTTCGCCGGCATCCTCGAAACCGAGTCGGTGGGTGAGTCGCCAACGGTTAGTTACGCGTGGTACGACCAGCCGTTCGTGGCAGATTTTTTGATGCTCCTATTTGTGTCAAGCGGCTTTGAGCCAGTTTCTGTAGGTGTCTGCGAAGGTGTCGTCGCGTTGTATTCCGAGTTCGATGCGGGAGATCGCGGTGGGCCAGACTCCGAAGTGATTGGCCACTGCGGTGAGGGTGATGTTCTTGGCTTGTCGCGCTGGGCGCAGGTCTCTGTATTCGGGCACAGCGATCTGTCGGATCAGTAGTTTGAAGATCTCCCGGGCGATGGCGCGTTTGAGCTTGCGCAGGATTTCCATCCGGGTGTGCCCTAGGGCTGACTGACGTTGCACGTAGCTTTTGGTCGGCTGGTGGTGAGACATACGCACCAAGGCGATGCGAAACAGCGCGTTGTTCGCGGCGCGGTCACCGCCGCGAGAGAGACGGTGGCGGTTGGTCTTACCCGAGGACGCAGGCACGGGCGCTACTCCACACAGAGCGGCGAATGCGGCTTCGCTGTGTAACCGGTGCGGGTTGGCCCCAGCGGTGATCAACAGCTGGGCGGCGGTATCGGCGCCGACTCCGTAAGCAGCCCGCAGTCCGGGATTCGCCTCGGCGACGAAGGCGTCGATCTGGGTTTGGAGAGCCTCGGCTTGAGCTTCGAGGAACTGCACTCGCTGGGCGAGCATCTTGACCGCGGTGAGTACCGACTGCACCCACGGGTCACTTTGGGTGTCGGGACGGCAGCGGGAGATCGCCTCGATCATTTTCAATGTTGTTGATCCCCGGTACTTTTCACGCACAGCGTCCGGCGCGGACACCAGTAAGGCCTTGATCTGGTTGATCACCGCGGTGCGGTGCTTGACCGCTGAGCGGCGAGCGACGTGCAGAGCCCGCAGCCCTGCGGTGGTGTCGTCTTTTGGGGTGGCAAGTCCGTGGCCAGACAGGGCAGTGCGGGCGGCGCTGTAGGCATCGAGGGGGTCGGACTTGCCCTTGAGGCGGCGGGTGGACTTGACCGCGCGGGTCACCTCAACGACCTCGATGCCAGCAGCGGTGAGCGCCCGGGTGAACCCGGCGCCATAGCTGGCGGTGCCCTCGACCCCGATTCGCTGCACCGGCCCTAACGACGTCAGAAATCTGATGGCCGCGGCGTAGCCGGCGCGGGTGGTCGCGAACTCGCGGTCACCGATCGCGGCGCCGGTCATGGAGATCGCCGCGACGTGGATGGTGTCGGCGTGGGTATCCGCGCCGGCGACGAGGAGCGTGGATTCTGTCAAGATGATGGTGTCCCTTCTGACCAGCGTTGGGTGGGGGCACACACCGGCCAGGGCGGGCAGACAAGACATTGATGAGGAACGGCCAGGCTCCTGATTAAGTCATGTCCGTCCTGTCCGGCGTGCTTCTAGGTGCGCACCGCGCAGGCCGGACAAATCAAAAGAAAGACAGCCCAGCAGGACGTCAGTCAGACCCAGAGCCACGACCTGCGCGGTAACGCTCTTCCATCATCAATGTCGGACCCCTCTGCTTTGATGGTGTTATGTCTTCGACCGCAACATCTTTGGTGACTGAGCTCAGTCCCAAGGAGCGGCTGGAGATGTTGTTCGACCAGCTGGCGGAGCTGACCGGGCAGCGCAACGCCATCGACGGCCGCATCGTGGAGATCGTCGCCGAAATCGACCACGACGGACTGTGGGGGAACACCGGGGCACGATCGGTGCAGGGGTTGGTGGCCTGGAAGCTGGGCGTGTCGTCGGCCAATGCCGGCGCGATCGCCGCGATCGCCCACCGGTTACCGCAGTTCCCGCGGTGCGCAGCCGGGATGCGCGAGGGCCGATTCTCCCTCGATCAGATCGGGGTCATCGCCCACAAAGCCGCCGACGGATCCGACGAGCACTACGCGCAGCTGGCCCGCAGCGCCACCGTCAGCCAACTGCGCACCGCCATCAAACTCGAACCCCAACCAGAATCAGCACCTGAGCCGGAGGCGGAGTCGCGGCCGGAGCCGCCACGGTCGATCAGCCAAACCTCCGACGAGTACTCCGCCACCTGGCATATCACCCTGCCGCATGACGAAGCAGCGGTGTTCGACGCGGCCCTGCAGTCCCATCAGGATGCGTTGGTCGCCGAGTGGAAACGCGACCACGCCGACGCGGTGTCCGACCAGACTCCGCCGTTTCCGAACGCGGTGGACGGGTTCATGAGTTTGGTGCACGCCGGGTGGGACACCGACGTGGCTTCCCGACCTCACGGGCAGCGCACCACTGTCGTCGCGCACGTTGACGTCGAAGCACGCGTCGCCGCCCTTCATTTGGGGCCGTTGCTGTCCGACGGCGACCGCCGCTACCTACTGTGCGATGCGGCGTGCGAAGTATGGTTCGAACGTGCCGGCCAGGTGATCGGATCCGGGCGGGAGACCCGGACCATCAGCCGCCGACTACGCCGGGCACTGGAACACCGCGACCACTGCTGCGTGGTGCCGGGCTGCGGGGCCACCCGTGGCCTGCACGCCCACCACATCATCCACTGGGAAGACGGCGGCCCCACCGAACTGGCCAACCTGGTCTTGGTCTGCCCATTCCATCACCGCCTGCATCATCGGCATGGCATCACCATCACCGGCCCCGCCGACCGCCTCATCGTCACCGACAGCGACGGCCAACCACTGAATGCGGGATCCCTGGCCCGACACCCCACCACACCCCCACCCGACGTCCCACCCTGCACCGGACCAACCGGAGAACGCGCCCAATGGTGGTGGTACACCCCCTTCCAACCACCACCACCCACCACCAACTGAGGTCGTGTTGGGGTTGACCCTTGATGGTGGACATCTGATCGTGGGACTGCTGGTCCTGCTGGGAGGGTGTTCCCGTGTCGGGAAACCGCAAGAAGTACACCCCGGAATATCGCGAGCAGGCGGTGCGCCTGGTCATCGACACCGGGCGCCCGATCGCTCACGTCGCCGCCGAGATCGGCGTGGGAGAACGCTTGCTCGGCCGGTGGGTCACAGCAGTCAAAGCACGCTCAGGCGCCGATAACCCCGAGGTGCTCGATGACGACGAACGCGCAGAGCTGCAACGCTTGCGCAAGGAAAATGCCAAATTACGTTTGGATCGTGCGTTTTTGAAAAAGCCGCGGCCTTCTTCGCCTCCGAGCAGGTCACACGCATGACCAGACTGATGGAAGTGTGTCGCGTTCAGGGTTCTACAAATGGTGCGCCACCCGCGCCGCGGAACCCACCCCGGCCCAGCGGCGTGCACCATCGACCGGTTTCGTGGTGATCCCTACCTATCCGGGTTGCGATTCACCAGAAAGCTTCGATTGCTAGACCTGGCTGGCCGCCGACAGCGTCGGCGCGTGGCCAACTCGAGCAGGAGGCACATTGGCCTTATCGACTGGGTCGCATTCGATCACACAACGCTGGGCCCGGCGCATCACGGAGGCGTTCCCCAACCTGGACGGTCTGCGCTACAACAGCCGGTTCGCTGGCGAACCGTGCATCGCGCTATTCATGCCCGCCGCCGATGCGATGCCCCCCAGGCCCGTGCTCTCCCTCCCACTGGCCCCCCGGCCTGACACTTCGGATCGCGACGGCATCGCAACGACTCGGCTAGCTGGTGGTCTGATCCGACGCTCGCTCGTCGGCCGGAAAGCCGTCGGGCACCGCCAGCTTATGGATGGTCCGTTGCGTCCGGAAGTACTGGCGCGGAAGCGATCCCGTGTTATAGGGCAGGTCGTACTTCTTGCACAGTTCCTGCACGCGGATGCTGATCTGTGCGAGGCGGTTGCTCGGCAGGTCGGGGAAGAGGTGGTGCTCGATCTGGTAGCACAAGTGCCCGCCCGAGAATGCCAGCAGCGGGCTGGCTTCGAAGTTCGCCGTCCCGAGCATCTGCCGCAGATACCACTCGCCTTTGGTCTCTCCGTCGAGCACCGCCGGGTCGAATGTCTCGACGCCATCAGGGATGTGCCCGCAGATGATGTTGACGTACACCCAGAAGTTCCGCACCAGATTAGCGGTGGCGTTGGCCGCCAGAATTCGACGCCACCGTCGGAGACTCAAGGCGGGCAGCAACACATAGTCTTTGCCCAACTGGCGGGCGATCTTGGCGAAGAATCGTCGTTGCTCCGCGGTTCTGCCCGCTGGTGTGCCGATGCGGTCTCGCTCCGAGCGAAGGCCGTGCAGAGCAATGCCCCACTCGAAGGTTGCCGCCAGCAACAAGTTTCGCAGTGGCGTCAAGAGGTACGGGCTACGCCACGGTTGATCCGGCGTAACTCGAAGAAGGCGGTAGCCGATGTCCTCATCCATGCCGAGCACGTTGCTGAAGATGTGGTGCCGATAGTTGTGCGAGTACCGCCACTGCGCTGACAGCCCCACCATGTCCCACTCCCAACTGGTGGAGTGGATTTCGGGGTCGTTCATCCAATCCCATTGGCCGTGAGAGACATTGTGGCCGAGTTCCATGTTCTCGATGGATTTCGCGTAGGCCAGCGCCGCCGTACCCAACCCCCAACCGATCCTCGACCGGCTGCCGGCGATCAGCAAGCGCGCCGAGGCATCGAGCACTCGTTGGCGGCGGATCACGCGCCGGATGTAGGCCGCGTCCTTGGCTCCGAGTGACTCCTCGACGTCTTGGCGAATACCGTCGAGTTCATCGGCGATTGCTTCGACGTCGGCCGTGCTGAGATGCATGTAAGCGGAGACATCGGCGATCGCCATCTGGGTGTCCTCGTGTGGGAGCAGCGTTGGAGCGGCGCAGGCTGGCCACCGTCGGAGTATCAGCAGCTTAAGGCGTAGGCCTCAAGGGCGGCCAATCGAGGTTTGCCATGCGCGAGGCGCTCGTTCTCATGTCGCAGCGTGAAGCGGATAGTCGCTGACCATTCAATGTCCTTACCCCATGACACAGTTGACACAATCGACGATCACCACTGCGTGTCGAAACCGACGAAGAAGTGAGGTGACAAGGACATGACCGAGACCAGCGCGAACGCCACTGCTGCTGAGGAGCAGTTGGTGTACCAGCGCATGATCTTCATCAACCCGCCGGTGACCCGGCAATGGGTCGACATCAAGGTGTTCTCCTTGCCTGCGCATGTCGACGATCAGAGCGCGTTGGCGTTGATGATCGCCCACGTGCGCTACCGCGACAGCTACGCCGGCACCTGGGACACAGACATGGTCGACAAACACGGGCCCTACTGGTTGCACGCGATTACCCCGCAGACCTTCGCCGCCGCCGACCCGGCCGCGGTAGAGGCGTTAATCCGCACCTGGGCCGAGTACGACGTGCGCTGGCATGACGCCGACCGCGACGCCATGGAACGCGAGGTATACGCCCGCATCCAGCGGGCCACCGCGATCTATCAATTGCCTGATATCCGTGCCACCGCCCAACACGACTGGGGCGAGGTCGTCGGAAGTTCGACCGGGTTCCATGAGTTCGTAGTCATCGACCGGACTGCCGGCGAATTGGCGTTGGTCGTGGCCAGCGACGACTAACCGCCACCCGGGTCGGGTGTGGTGAACAGGGCGACGAACGTGTCATACACGCCCTCAGTCAACACGGTGATGTCGTGGGCGAGGGTTGGCTCGCGTTCAGCGTCGGCGTAGACGCCGTGCACGATCAGCCGCCCGGCATGGGGCTCATCGTTGCCCGCTACGTAGTGGGTGAGTTGGATCCAGATCCGCCGGCCCTCGACGGCCACGATGGCGCTACTGCGCTCAACGGCCACTCCCACCATGGCGGGGATCGCCAAGATCCGAGTCGAAACATCGTTGACGCCCAGATCAGCCAGGGCACGAGCGGTACTGCCCAGCAACACGGAGAACGCGGGTCTGCCGGTGAAGCCATACACCTCGAGGGTGTCGGTGGCTTCCCACCCACCCTCGATGCGCGGCCCCCGCACCGCCACCCGCGCCGGCGCCACCGACACCTCGGTCTCGGAAAGGTCG
The DNA here is from genome assembly GCF_965229105.1 of Mycobacterium sp. Taxonomy (GTDB): domain Bacteria; phylum Actinomycetota; class Actinomycetes; order Mycobacteriales; family Mycobacteriaceae; genus Mycobacterium. Next base: position 692,700 of record NZ_OZ245858.1, on the reverse strand, counting down.
ACGCGCTGCCAATGCGGCGGCACGGGCAGAGCGTCGACCCAGGCCGGGGTGAGGGCGCCGGTGAGCGCCACGAGGTCCTCGACGCCGTAGAACTCGTCGGCGAAAGCCTCCAGCAGCGACGCCGAGGCCAAACGCTGCCAGGAACTGGGCTCGACCGGACTGCTCTGCGCAGGGTCCTTGGGGATGGTCATGGTGATGCCTCCGAAGCTGCAGGGCCGATACCGAGCAGACCACCGATGATCGCTACGCCGATCAACCCGCCCACGGCAATCTTCTCCCCGGCATCAGCCAGATCGTGGCCGATCTGGGGTAACAGCGCGGGGCCTGGCGCCGGCATCGAGGTGCCCGGCGCCGAAACCTGTCGCTATTGGTCAGGTAAGGCCGAGGCCGCCATCGAGGGTCAGGATCTCGCCGGTCATGTAGTCGGACTCGATGAGTGATAGGGCGGTGTCTGCCACATCATCAGGAGTCGCTGGACGCCCCATCGGAGCCCGTTCGCGCCACAAAGCTTGCGCATCAGCCCATTCCGCGGTCAGCGGAGTGTCCACGAGGCCGGGTGCGATCGCGTTGACCCGGATGTCGGGGGCAAGGGTGAGTGCGAGGAGCTTGGTGGTGTGGATGAGGGCGGCTTTGCTCGCCGAGTACGGGATTGAGGCCCCTTTGGGGCGCATCCCGGCGTGCGAGCTGATGTTGACGACCGTCGAGGGCCGTCCCCTTCTTGCTGAGGCGCGCAAGTGTGGTTCGGCTTCGGCGACGAGGCGAAATGGTGCGATCGTGTTGACCTCGAACAGTTTCCGCCACATCGACGTTGAGGCGCTCTGAAGATCGGAGTGCGGGATCACTGCGCTGATTCCAGCGTTGTTGACCAGTACGTCAAGGCGCCCGGCGATGCGAATGGAATCGGCAACAAGCCGCTGTCTGTCCGTATCGTCTGCGAGGTCCGCTTGGATGTAGTGGGCGTCGCCGAGTTCGGCAGCCAATGCGTTTCCAGCCTCGGTCGACGAACGTGAATGCACGACCACGCAATACTCGCGCCCGGCGAGGCGGCGAGCAATGGCCAGCCCTATTCCCGAGGTCGCTCCGGTCACCAACGCGACGCGCCTGATTTCGCCCATGATCACACGCTAGCCCTAGTGACAAAACGAGCTCGGACCACGCTGAAGGTGGGATCCCGTCTCATATTTGGAGATTCGAGGTCGATCACATCCCGGTCTGAGATCTGCGGCTCGTAGGGATTGACCATGAGCAGCACGGCATCGCATGGTTGGGCGGGCCGCCGATAGACGGCTACACGTTGATGTCGAAACCTAAGTCGACATCGCACGCGGCCCGGCCGCCGCGAACGCCCCAGTTTTCGACCGAGCTTTCCCGCAAGACGATGGTCACATGGTCGGGTGGTATGCCTAAGGCGTCGAGGCGATCCACGATCTCCCGATACAGGTTCCGCTTGGCTTGCACCGAGCGTCCAGCAAAACAGTCGATCGCCACGAACGTGTACATCTCCGGTTGAGCCAATCCCGGGGAATGCGCGAACCGGTGTGGCTCATGACTAATCAGCCGGACGTGCTTGTCGCCGGGCGGGATCTCGAATGCCGCTACCAACGCATCGTGAACCGCGTCGATGATCGCGACCTCTTCATCGGCGCGATACCGCCGTCGAACCTCAATCGTCGTGCTGGGCATCGCAACATCCTCACACCATGACCCGTTGATGATCACCCCGTTTTCAGGCGGAGGGCCGCATCCGCGAGTGACCTTGACGTTTGCGGCAGTGTCTCCGAGATTCGCTATCAAGCGACTCCATGGGCGCTCGACGTCGGTTCTGGTTAGGTGCAGGAGTGATCGATTTGGGTTTGCTCGGCCCGTTTCTGCTGGCGGCGTTGCTGTTGGTGGTGATCCCTGGTCCCGACATGGTGATGATCGTCGCCCTGGGCAGCCGCAATGGGCGTGCCGCAGGCGTCGCTGCAGCGGCGGGCGTGTCAGCAGGCTTGGCCGTACACGCCGTCATCGCGGTCCTGGGATTGTCCGCGTTGCTGCACAAGTTCCCGGCCGTCTATGAGGGGCTGAAATGGGCGGGCGTGCTGTATCTGATCTATCTTGCAGTGACGACGTTACGGGCCAAGCCGTCAACGACGGGTCACTCGAAGCCGACTCCTGAACAACGTAGTTCGCCATCGACGGCGTTTCGTAGCGCGATGATCACCAATGTTTTGAACCCAAAGGTGATCCTCTTCAACGTCGCGTTTCTTCCCCAGTTCATCAATCCACACCTCGGCCACGTTCCGCTGCAACTCGCCGTTCTTGGGGTGGTACTCGTCGTCGTTGATTTCTGCATCGACGGCCCGATCGGCTATTTCGCCGGATCTCTAGGGCATCGCATTTCCTCGGCCGGTATCAAAAGTGCGCGGAGGTTCAACCGCGCCGTCGCCACGGTCTATCTGACATTGGCTGGATGGGTCGCCGCTACAGCCTGAGCGAACTCGTCCTGCACGGCAGGACTGGTGTTCCACCCATGCCCTCCGGTGTGGCTACGGTCGCCCGCAGAGCGTCGGTGCGGCGACGTTCGTGTGACGAGCGGGGGAAAGCTCACATTAATTGGCGGCATCGAAGGCACACTCACAGTCGAGTCTGGTGGTTACGCCAACATAATTGGCTTGGTGCACGGACTCGTTATCGAGCCGGGCGGCAGGGCCAAACTCCGCGGAACGTGCATGGGCGACACCAACAATGAGGGCGGTGGCCTCGAGGTCAGGGGCACGATCAAAGGGGCCTTGCACGGACGATCGATCACTCGGGTGACGCCGGGGGCGAAGATCGGCGCCTAGGCCGTCGGCAGCTGCTTTTAGGTACGCGCTACACCCGACAGCGCTGGCAGCACTCCAATGTCCGGTTCACAACCGGCGCACACCGCATTCATGTGAGTCGACGCCAAGGATTCGGCTGGCGCAGAGCCCTCAACCTGGGTGGTGCTGTGCTGCCCTTACCAACACGGCGCCTGCCGCAGTCTTACTACGCGAAGCCGACTGGTTTTCAGTGCCGGTGATGGCGCAGCATGAGGTCATGGGACCTAGCCTCGGCGGCCAAAGCCAGTCCGGCGAGAACACCTTCGATCATGACCAGTGCTACCGCGAAGGCCTTCACGGGAAGAGCAAATCCGGTCGCCAGTGGTGCCGCGAATACGGACCCGCCAGCCGCTCCGGTCGGGATTACGCGGGCAGGGCCACATCAAGGACAGCCGAGACGTACCTGCCCGGCAGTACGGAGTCCGGGGATGTCGACATCGATGCCGCGGAACAGCGGAGCCGACGTGCGCAGGCCGCCGAGCAGTACCGGCCAGACCGCATCCGGCTCCTGCTCATCGCCGAAGCTCCGCCGGCTGACCCCAATCGCTATTTCTACTTCCACGAGGTCAACGCCCATGACTCCCTGTTTCGGCACGTCATCCGATCGCTTCTCGGTGTCGAACCCACCCGCGAAAACAAGGCCGAACTCCTCGCGCAGCTGCAACAGCAGGGCACCTTCCTCATCGATCTCAAACCCGATCCCGTTGACAGCACATCGCTGAATTCGTATGTGCCTGCGCTGATGCACCGGGTCCAAGGGCTTAGCCCCGAGCGCATCGTGCTCATCAAAGCAACGGTCTACGACGCTGCATACGCGGCGCTGGCCGCGGCCGGACTACCCGTGAGTTCTGTCCGCGTCCCGTTTCCCGGGAGCGGCCAGCAGACGAACTTCTCGCAAGCATTCGCCAACGCGGTCCGCGAGTCCGAGGCGGACACCGTCGCGACACCAGAACCAGCATTGTCGTCGCAACGCCGATTCGTCGTAGACCTCGCCGACTGGTTCGAAGCCAACGCCAAGCAGATTGTCGAGGATTACGACCGTTACTTCACGAGTTTCACCGGCCGCTGGTTTGAACATTTCGGCTCCGTCGGCGACCCCAACCGATTCGACGCCTCCGACCTGGTCGCGGTCGAGACACTCAGCGTCCAGGTGCCCACTGAGGCTGCAGCCAAACTGCTTGTCACCGAACCTGATCGGTTCAACGAGTTGCTTCGGCAGATACCGCTCTCAGTCGACATCTGGGACGCTTCCCGGGAGACATTGCAGGACGGTCCGGCGGCCGAACTTCACACACTGTTGCGCACCCTGCCGGGCGTCGACTGGGTCATCGCCGGCAAGCTGCTCGCCGCCAAACGACCACGCTTAATCCCCATCCTCGACAACAAGGTCAAAGACCTACTTCAGCCACCCACTTCGCGGTTCTGGATCTCGATGTGGGACGAACTGTCTGACGAGTCGCGCCGCGTGACCGTCGCCCAGGTTTGCGCGGATGCACCGGCCGACGTCAGCCTGCTCCGCCGCATAGACGTCGCGCTCTGGATGGCCGCGACCCAGCACGGTCAGTAGATGTATGCCCCTGACCGCGGCTGTGAGCAGCCCCGCTGCGGCCCAACCTCGGTTGGCCAGCTTTGGTGCACTGTGCACACTTTTTCAGCAGCACCGGCACCCACTGCCGTCATCACCTCATGCCGTGGATGAGGGCGTGAGGTCGTGCAGCTGCGGTTCATCCAGTGCGGCCAGCAGGCGGTTGATGGCGTCGCGCACTTCGGCGGTGAGCTGTCCGGTGCGGTCGCGCGCAACGGCGTCGGCGTATTGCCAGGACCGCGTCACCTGAATACTGGGACGGACATCAAACTTGTCCATCGGCAGTCGGTCGGACCACTCGTCGAGGCTGCCCATCTCGGTATCAGTAGCGTAGCCGCGCTGGACGAGCCATTCACGGAACACACTGTCGTTGAGCTCTTTTCGTGGTCTTCGCCCGGCTCGGCTGTCGGAGAAATCTTCGACCCATTGACGTACATAGGTGGAACCGGGCAGGCGTCGCGCGGGATACCAGCGCTGCGGGCTGCTGGAGCGCCAGAAGGCGAGATGGAAGTTGCCGTGGACCTGCCAGCCCGGCTCCTCAGTCAGCGCGATCAGCGCTCCGGCTCGATCTGGGTTGGCGTAGACGCGCTTGTACTGAGGGGCTAGCTCGGCCGGCCAGGCGCTGAGCACGACGTTGTCCCCGTCGATGTAGAGACTGATTCGATCGAAGGCCACGACCTGATCGGGCGGGAACTTCACGCCCGCATGCCCGCCGACGTCACGGACCTCAGCGGTGAACCCGGTAGCCGCCTCGAGGATGGCGCGCAGACGGCGCAATTGGCGGCCAGAGTGGTCGCCGCAGCGTTCAAGGTCGGTGTAGGGCAATAGGTCCCCGAAGTTTTGCTCGGCATTGTCGAAGAAGTCGTTGAGGACTGCGATCTCCGCGGGGCCCAGGACCCCAAGCTCGATGAGGTTCCACCACCGGTCGAGCAGATCCTGCCACCGCACCGGAACCCATCGCTTCGTGTGATGGTCGAGTTGTTTGGTGTTGATCTCCAAGGCCTGCTGCTCGCTGGCGCCGGCGTAGAGCTTGCTTTCGATGACGATCAGTAATGCGGTGCCGTACTGGATCACGCCGTCATAGCGGGCCCGCCGCTCCGAGGCCAGGTTGAGCTCATCAGTTCCGGCGACAAGGTTTTCGTGCGGGCCGAGAAACACGCTGACCAGCTCGTCGACCTTTGGGTCTTCGACTTCGGTGTCGAGCGCTACGAGGGATTCGGTCTGCATGTCGAATCGGGGGTGCGGCAGCTCGGAAAGCCTTGGACAGCCGGCCCGGCCGAGAAACGCCTCTTGGCATAGCGGGACCAGTCGCATCACGATCAAGGCAGCCCTGGTGAGTTGATCCTCGTGCCTGGGGTCACGGTCGTAGGGTCGGAAAATGCTCAGGTGCTGGTCCACGGCTTGACAGTAAACGCTGCATGAAGTGGGTTGGGACGACACCCGTCCCGTCTCGAGTCCGGCGGTCTGGCGGGCCTGGTCTCATTTTCACGGCGACCCGCGGTCGCAGGAACGAGCTGATGACCAGCCACACTCGGCGACGTGCCGCCGGCACCGTCAGGCTCGCGCTTCGAGCCTCGCTTCTAGGCCTCCACGACGTCGCGAGAGCAAACCCCACTGCAACGTCGGTCGCTCCGCTTACACTGCCCTGGCACGTGCACGAGGCTCAGTTGAAAGATGGCCCCACGCCGACGACGCAGTCGGCTACTTTTTGGAAGCCGGTGATGCTTCGGCTGATCCAGGACGAGCTGACAGCCTTTGAGGCCAAGCATCAGCTCGGACGCAAAGACAGCAAGCGTCTCGAGAAGATCGTGAGTCAGGCCGGGTGCCCGGCTACGAAGGTCCCCGGCTACCGCCGCTTATACGAATGCACGCTGCGCGTCCAGCGAGAGAAGATCATGGCCCCAGCTCGGAGCAAGGGCGTGGCCGCGGGGGCGTCAGCAATCCCGACCGGTTCCAAGGGGGCCGTGAAGTGCTCAGCGGGTTGCCGTTGTCGCGACGAGATCATTGAGAACGCTAAGACCCACCCGGAGTTAGCGTTTGATTGTTGTGGAACTGAACTTGACCCAACAAGATTCTCCGAGGGCCCGGAGCTACTCGTCGCGCATCACTTGACGTACGTCGTGGTTATCGGCTGTGCCGCCGTCACGGGTGCCCCAGTCGGTTAGGGCCCTTGGCGGGAACTCACCACCGGTTCAACAGCTTCGAACAATCGCAGAAGCTCCTGCGCAAACTCGTCCTGATGACCGCGCAGGAACCGGGCCATTCCCCGCACCTCCGCGACAGCCTCACGCGCACGCCCGAGTTCCTCGACGGTCGGCCCTGCCGGTGCCACGACACCGTCGGGATTGGTTCGTAGGTAGGCGGAGATGCGGGCGCGCATCTGATCGGCCTGACGGTTGTAATGCTCCAACAGGCCGGAGAGGCGGCGCTGGTCTCGCTCGGAGTTGCGTCGACAGTCCTCGCTATGGAAATCCTTGCGCCGGCCGGGGCCAACCGGTCGCAGAAATTGTTCATCGCATCTTGGGTTAGCGCATGTGGCTTGCAGAACCTGCAGCTCCGCGTCTTCGCGCCGATCAGTGAAGTCCACGACGTCACCCGACATTTGCTTCTCCCTCTGCAGTTTATTCGCGCGTTTCCATCTCCACTAGCTTAGGCATCCGTCCACGTAGAGCCTTCGGAGACACGCGACACTGCAAAAGCCTCCCGTGGCGACACGCAGTGTGGGCGTTGATTAATTTGCGCGCATCAAGGACCGGTGATCATGGACCTGCCCCCGCGTTTGCGGTGACACGTGCGGACATCAGGCCGACACGGGTGCCTGAAGCGCCCACACCGGCACCGACCTATACGTATGACCTAGAAACTGAAATTCGGAGTTCCCATGGCCCGCAAACCTGCCGTCGCCGCAGCGACCACGCTGTACAGACTCGTCGGACTGACCAATCCCCGCTCTGCGATCCGCAGTAAGTATTTGGAGTCTCCTGATTTCACATTTAGCACCCATTCAGTGGGAAGCCGCGAATCGGCGCTTGTGGTTGGCCACATCATCACTGAACGCGCTAAGTGGACGAGCACCGTCGGCGCACTCATCAAGGATCCCGTCGATGCCCACAACACCACGGCAGCAGCCGTACTGCTAGTGCCCGGCGACGACGACGTGACTTGGGCCCTGTCCTACGGAATGGGCTTTCTGCTGTTAGAACAGTCCTACGTCGACCCAGGCTTCGGGCAACGTCTCGCCGTCCGCGTCGCCGATGCCGATCAGCTCAACTCGCTCACACGGAAGACCATGGACGACCGCGCCAAGGTCGACCGCTCATCGATTCCCTCCGGTGACCACCTTCGGGGCTTCGGGATAGGCGGATTCGGAGAGTTGGTGACCCGACTCGTAGCCACCGCGACTCTTCCGGGCCTCAGCACTGACAAACCCTTCAAGCTCCGCGGCGCCGACGGACTGAACATCCCGCTCGGTAAGACATCTGAGACGCTGCTCGCCGACCTGGACGCCATTAGCAAGGCTCTCCTTCAACCCGTTGTCGAGGACTTAGAGGTCCTCGAACAGCTCATCGCGCTCAAGAAGGGCAGCGAAGACGCCGCCCAACTCGACGCCAAGTTGGTCGACGCCCTCCAACGGTCCACAACCACATCCATCGGGGCAGCGTGGCCGCACGAAAGTGTCAACGAAAACGGGACACCGGCCGCGTTCGCGGTCAAGAAGCGCGGTCGGCCTGAAATTCGCTCCGGCACTCCCACGGTCGAAGACCTCTATTCCGCCCTCGACCCCACGAACATTCTCGAATCACTCGACCGCGTCAAGATCCAGCTCTATAGCGATCCAGACGGCGAAAGCCCAATCAGCCCAGACATCCCGCTACGCAAATGGATAGCGTTCGAAGCAGACCTCGACGGCCATAAACACTTCCTGCACGACGGGCTCTGGTACCGAATCGACAACACATATGCCGCCCAACTCAAGCAGCGTGTCCAGGCCATCTTCAGCCGCCCCTGCGACCTGACACTTCCGGCCTGGCCCACAACTCCCGACGGCAAGCTCTTCCCCGAAGAGGACTACAACGAGCTCGCTGCGAGCGCATGCGGGGGTGTGCTGCTCGACCGAAAGCTGGTTCATACCAACCAAAATCCGCGCGGCTTCGAGACGTGCGACATCCTTGCTCCTAACGGCACTCTCGTCCACGTCAAGAACCTTGATGCTTCCGCCCCAGCAAGCCACCTTTTCGCCCAGGGCGCAAACGCAAGCCACACACTGAGCTTCGATGAGGAGGCGCGCGGCAAGTTCCGTACCCGCGTCATCAAAGCCGGTGGGGATCCGAAACTGGTGCGGGACAAGCCCCCAGCGATCGTGTTCGGCATCGCGCGTAACTCCGATAAGGCCTTCACCGCTGAATCCCTGTACAGCTTCAGCCAAGTGACGCTTGTGCGCACTTACCTAGATTTGGAAGCCAGAGGCATTCCCGTCTATGTCGTACCCATCGATCGCGCGGTTTGAACTGCTACGGCTTGCCCGATGCCGACGGACCCGCATCTGTTCAGAGCTCACCGTGTAAGCGAACCTTGTGGTGTCACGGAGCTGAATGGTCAGGAGCTGAGTATCGACCTCAGAACCCTCAGACCTATCCGGCTTGACTAACCGACGTCAGCCCGAACACTTCGTGCCAAGCTCGCTGTACCATCACAAAATTCGTCAGTCAGCCGCGTTTGGCTGGTCCAGTAGCTGCCGCGCAACGTGCTCGGCGAAGGCGGGATCGGCGTGGATGCGCGCTACGACGTCATCGGCGATCTTGTCTACGTCAATCGGACCCAAAGGCACTGTCCCCGCTGTCTGAGGTGGAAAGCCGACGTCTACACGTCTGGTGTACACACTCTCGCCGTCATCGCCGTACGCACTCAAAATATGGTCGTAAACGAGCTGGACCTTCTCGCGGAAGACATCGACGGTGTAGGGCGTCTCGGGTAAACCCTCGTCGAGCACGCGACGGATGGTGCTGTTCACGTCGTTCATCACGTCGACCTTGCGTCGCCAATCCTGGACGAGCCTTTCATGCAGGTGCTGGAGAAGTTCCTTTGCGCTCGCTTGAACTCTCTCCCGTTCCTCGGCGTTGAGCACGGGATCGGGTTGAGTCAGAAGGTCGAAGATCGCGAGTTCCTCCTCGGTCATACCTTCGCGGACCGCTCGTTCCTCTTCTGCCGTGAGAGTTCTTGAAAGCTCGATGAGACGACGCAGATACTCATCGATATTGACGCTGCCCGCGTTGTAGTCAGCGATCAGCTGCTCGATCCGCTCGACCAGCTCGTAGCGCGTCGGGTTCCGCAACGCGGCGCCGATCGCTTGCTGCCGAAGAAGCTGAGCCATCCTGTCTGTCTCTGCGCGCTTGCGACCGCGCAATTTCGCTGCGAGGCCGTCGAAATCGATCTGCGACAGGTCGATCAGTGGGTCTGGCTCACGGCCCTCGGCAACAGCGCGAATGACGTACTCCTCGGCACCCACCGATCGATCCAGCAAGGCGTCGACAGCATCGGCGACAACTCCAATGTCAGGTGTCGGCGGCTTCGTGACGTCGTGGATCCGCACGGCCAACACCCGAATCGTCGCAACGTTCCGTTGCTGTGCCGCGGCTTTCGAGTTTGGAAGCAGTGCCTTGAATAGTCTGCGGACCTGCCGAGCCTTCACAATAAAGTCGTTGCGGGTCCGTTCATCGACCAGCAGTGACTCGACCGCAGCGTCCCGTTTGGCGACGTGGTCGAAGCCCTCAGCATCGCGCACTGCGATCAAGTCGACACCGACGCCCGCACTGAAGGTTCTCAGATCTGCAACGGCAGCGTCGAGTTCACCCGCGAGAGCATCGATAATCTCGATGGGCGATTCCCCTTCCTTGGCTGCGCCGTAGACGGCGAGAGCCTTCTCCAAGTTCCGGAAGACTCCGACGTAATCGACAATGAGACCGTTGTCCTTTTCAGGGAAGACGCGGTTTGCGCGGGCGATGGTCTGCATGAGGGTGTGGTTTTTCATCGGCCTGTCGAGGTAGACGGTCGACACGCTCGGGGCGTCGAAGCCGGTCATCCACATCGCGCACACGAATACCAGGCGCAACGGATCGGTCGGCTCTTTGAATTTCTCCGCAAGGTCTTCGCGGTTCATCCGCTCGCGGTGGGGTCGAATGTCGAGGCCTAGGTCGTCGAGCGTCTTCAGCTCGTTCTGGCTTTGGGAGACTACGACTGCCATGTCGGTGGTTTCCATCAGCTCAATCCGCGATGCCAGCCAAGGACGCTCCAGCTCTGGCAGCGCGTCGTGCTGGCGTCGCAGATCGGCGAGGTGCTCGGCCCAAATTTCCTGGACGAGATCGTACATTCTCACGGCCGCGGCTTTGTCGAGGCCGACGTACATCGCCTTGCCTGAGAACCCGCGTCCAACGAAGTGTGAAACAAGGTCTTGCGCAAGGGTCTTCAGGCGTTCAGGACGGGTCAGCAGGGTGTACTGGGTACCGAATTTGCGTGCCAGCGCGCCCTCAGCGTCTTCGTCGAGTTCGGCTTCCTCCAGGAGCGCGTCGAGCTCGTCTGCGAAGTCGGCGTTTTTGAGTTGTAGCTCTGGGATGCGGTTTTCGTAGTAGAGGGGGACCGTGGCACCATCTTCGATGGCATCGCCGAAATTGTAGATACTGACGTAGTCGCCGAACTGCTGGCGGGTCGCCTGCTCTTCGCCAGCGATTAGCGGGGTTCCGGTAAAGCCCATCATCGAGGCGTTGGGCAGGGCGGTTCGCATGTTGAGCGCGAGGGTGTCGTACTGACTGCGGTGTGCCTCATCGGTGATGACGATGATTTCGGACCGGTCAGACAGCACCGGCATCTCACGTTCACCCTTGGACGGTTGGAACTTCTGGATGAGCGTGAAGACGTAGCGGTGGTCGGCTGCCAGCAGTTCACGCAGGTGCGCGATGGAGTCTGCGTGGACCCGGGCTTCGGGCGGGATCGCGCCGGCATCAGCGAACTCGCCGTGGAGTTGTGTGTCGAGTTCGGTTCTGTCAGTGACCATTACGAAGGTCCATTTGCCCCGGACGTGGCGGAGCACCTTCTGGGTGAACCACAGCATCGATAGACTCTTGCCCGATCCCTGGGTATGCCAGAAGACTCCGAGGCGTTTGTCGTGCACCGCGCGCGCGCGATAGAGATTCTCAATCGCGGCATTGACGCCGAGGTACTGGTGCGAACGCGCGACGATCTTGATCAAGCCTCCGGGGCGTTCCATGTAAGCGACGAAGCTCTCGAAGAGATCGAGCAGGTTCGCAGGATTGCAGGTGCCGCGGAGAGCTGTCTGCAATGCGATCTCACTACGGGCTCCGAAGGCGTCAATGACCTTCCAGTCCGAGAAGAAGTCCCACGGCGCATATGTCGATCCGACTTTCGCCTTACTGCCATTGGACAGCAGGACAAAACAATTCGGTATGAAGAGCTGCGGGATGGTGTCGCGGTAGTCGGTGACGTTGTCGTCGTAGGCCGACTTGACCGGCGCATTCGGTTCTTTGAACTCCAGCACTACCAGCGGTACGCCGTTGACGAACAGGGCGACGTCGAGGCGGCGGCTGTGCAACGGGCCCTTAACCCACATCTGCTGGACCGCCAGCAGGTCATTGTTCAGTTTGTCTCGCAGATCGATGTAGCGGATCGTCTCGGTTCGCTTGTCGTCGTTGTCATCTACCCACTCGGCCTGATATCCGTCGCGCAGCAGGTCGTAAACCTCACGGTTGGCGCGGATCCGATCCATCACCGAACGGTCCTTGGTCAATGCCTCGATCGCATCGTTGATGGAGAGGTCCGGCACATCCTCGGCGTTGAGCTTCCTCATCGCCGAGCGCAGACGATGGGTTAGGACCACGTCATGCTGAGAGTCACGTCCAAGCGTGCCCTCGGCGCCGAGGATTTCGTGGAAGGCATCGACTGGGGTCCAGCCGAGCTCACCCAACAACGTCATGCTGGGCTTCTCGACGTAGTCGTACTCTGGACCCCTTGCCATCATCACGCCACCTGTTCTCCCACCATTGCGTCCAGGTCGACTTCTGTCAGCATCGCATCCAGTTCGAGCGAAGACACATCGATCTGTCCGGTCACCAGCTTCGGCAGAAGCAGGTCGCGCAACGCTGCGAGCTTGTCGGCCTGCGCCGAAAGCGCGGAGGCTTCGTCACCAAGCGGGTCGACAGCGTCCTGAAAAGCGCTCAGCAGTTTGGTGGGTGGGACGACGAATGGTCTCGCGTATGCACTTTCGCGACTTAAGCCAGGCACTGCAGCGTGACTGTTAGTGAACTCAGTGCGGCGCAAGTGTTCGACCACGAATCGGAGGGGCAGGTCCGTAGTTACGTAGTACGCCGTGTCGATGGGCCAGCACGCAACGTCCACCCAGTGAACACTTCCCACATTGCCCTTGCGACCCACAACGATGGCTGGTCCGGCAACGACAGATTGGTCGTGCCAGCCGACTATCCCAGCCGAGCTAACGACCGCGACTTCGCCACCTCGTCTAGCGTTCGCCTTCAGCGCCTTGCCGTACTTGAGCTCGATTACGTCGCCGATCGTGCCTGCTGTCCAGCCACTCGGGATCGGGCCGAGGGCTGAGTCGACGAGGGGGACGTCCTCGCGACCGGGGTAGCGGAACTTCACGAACCACTCGCGGTAGATGGCCCGCGCCATCTCCTCCAGCACCTCCACCCGCCGTCGGTTGTTCTCGATCAAGTCGTCCAATGATCGGAGAATCGAACCAATTCGACGTTGGTCATCCAGCGAAGGACAGGGAACCGTGATTTTCTCGCAGTCCGGCACCCTCAAGTGCTCAACAGTCGACCCTGACCCTAAACTTTTTAGTTCAGCCTGCACGGTTGGCCCCATCATGCTGTACATCAGGAAATTGGGGTCGCACTCCATGAGGTCGGGGCGATACATCACAAGTCGCTGACCGAGAAAAACCCGGTCGTCGCTCCTGAGCATTCCGACGCCCCCGAAGGGCGCTTCGCGAGTCAAGATGATGTCGCCCGGTTCTGGAACCAGCCGTCGGGTCCACTTCGCGTATGTCGGCTCATCGACGTACTTCACATTGGCGGTGTCGACCCATCCTCCTCGGACGTTCGTCGTTCGGAGCATCTTGTAGGGGGTCGGGTCGGTCTGCGATGGCGCAGTCTTATTCACGCAGTCCACGATTGCCACACATAGATCTTTGATGGATCTATCAACCCATTGCCTCATGCTTAGAGAATCTTCTGGATGGCGGCATCGACACTCGACCGCAGACCTGCGGCCTCATCACTGAGCTTAGTGAATGCCTCATATAGCTCTTCGAGTTTCGCTGTAAAGTCCTCGTCGCTCTCAGCAACCACCGTGGACCCCGTGTAGCGGCCGGGGTTTAGACTCCACCCCTGGTCTTCGATCTCGGATCGCGTCGCGACCTTGCAGAGTCCGGCGACGTCTACGTACTTGCCGTCAGGGAAGTGCTCCTTGAGTAGTACGTCACTGCCCGCGCCGGTCTCGACGGCTTCGCCTCGGTAGAGACGCACGACATTTGCGAGGAACTCGATCTGTTCCGCCGTGAAGTCCCGGTGGGCGCGGTCAATCTGCCGGTAGGTATGCCGGGCATCAAGGAAGAGCACAGCGTCCTCGCGCTGCGTTCCTGCCTTCGCCTTGTCCAGGAACCACAGCGTCACAGGGAGAGTCACCGTGTAGAAGAAGTTGGAACTGATTGCGACCATTACGTCTACTGCACCAGATTCGACGATCTGCTTGCGGACTTCCCTCTCCGAATGCCCCGCATCGCCCGCTGAATTGGCCATGACGAACCCGGCGCGGCCCTTTGGCCCGAGGGCCGCGTAGAACTGCTGAATCCATAGGTAGTTGGCGTTGTCAGGCTTGGGAATTCCAAAGGGGAAGCGCTTGTCACCAGCCAGCTGATCCTTCTTGACTTTGTCGACGTTGAAGGGCGGGTTGGCCATTACGTAGTCGAAGGCGGCGACCGCGCTGTGCGGGTCTTCGTAGTAGCTGTTGGCTTGCCGGATGTCACCAGAGAGCCCGTGCAGTGCGAGATTCATCTTCGCCAGTGGGACGGTGTCCTCTGTCTTCTCGGTACCGAAGATCGAGAGCTTTCTCGTCGCTGATTCATGATGGCGCTCAACAAATTTCGCGCACTGGACGAACATGCCACCCGACCCGCACGCAGGGTCGAAGACGCGGCCGTGAAACGGTTCCAGAATCTCTACGATGAGACGGACGATCGAATAGGGCGTGAAGTACTCGCCACCGCCCTTGCCCTCTTGCGCGGCGAAGTTGGAAAGAAAGTCTTCGTAGATGAAGCCGAAGACGTCACCTTCAAGCTGTGTAGGCAACGGCGCAAACAAGCGCAGCAACTCAATCAGAGTCGAACGTTCGAGCTTTTGGTACCCACGCGGCAGGATGTCCTTGAGTTCAGGGTTGGCCGCTTCAATCGCCTTGATCGCCTCATCGACTGCCTTGCCGATGTCGTCGCTCTCCGGAAGGTCGTTGAGGTACGACAGCCGCGATTCCTCCGGCACGTACAACACTGATTTGGCCTTGTAGTCAGCGGGCCTTGCGGGGTTGCGAGCGGACGCCTTTGCCTCGATCTCGTCGCCGACAGCCGCGAATCGACTTTCCGCGTACGCGAGGAACACCAAGCCGAGTACTGGATTCCGGTACTGGACCGGCGTTAACTTCGAGTTCGCTCGCAACTCGTCAGCAGCGGCCCACAGCGTATTGCGCACCTTGGCGAGGTCAGTCGTCTTCAACCACGTTCCGTTCTTTCAGTTCGAGGCAACGGGCTCACGAACGATCCACTGCCAGCGAAATCATGTGGCGGTGACGTCTCCGTGAGCACAAGTCTGGAGCACCTGTGAGCACCAACAGCCGTCTAGCGGGGATCATCGCATAGCTCTGAACTCGAATAGGGCGGGAATCCCAGGGTTCCGAACCCTATGTCGAAGGCCCGGGGTTGCGCTGCAGGGAGCGGGCCGCAGGACCGACCAATCATTCCGCTGGGGACTTGTGCGAGGAGAATCCCACGACGGTCAGTCTGGCCGACGCCAGCCGACATCCCCTCCAAACACAAAGGTCACGACCTCTTTCGAGTTCGTGACCTTTGTGCCTGCAGTTCGTAGAACCGCTCTTTTTGTGGGCGAAGGGGGACTTGAACCCCCACGTCCCGAAGGACACTGGCACCTGAAGCCAGCGCGTCTGCCATTCCGCCACTCGCCCAAAACAACCGGCAGAGCGTAACACGGTGACGGGGTCGGATTCCAAACCGTCATGGGCGTCACAACCCCGTCGAATCGCCTTCGATGCGCAGGTGATCAACTCGCTGACCTGGCCCGACGTGTTTCTCACAGTTCTTATGGTGCCGCGGCGATGTGCTGGCCCGATACCATGGCGAGGAAACACACGGGTGACAAGACACGCGACGGGGTACTTGAACGTCTTGAACCGAGCGGAAACAGAAAGGCAGGCGATGAGATGGGACTGGTCCAGCGGTTTGACCGCAAGATCGAGTCCACTGTCGGCGACGCTTTCGCCCGGGTCTTCGGCGGATCCATCGTTCCCCAAGAGGTAGAAGGCATGCTGCGCCGGGAGGCGGCCGACGGCGTGCGTTCGCTGCAAGGTGGCCGACTTTTGGCTCCCAACGAGTACGTCATTACCCTCAGTGCATCCGATTACGAGAAGGTGCAAGCCGATCCCGATCTCACCTCGGACACTTTTGCCAAGCATCTGGGCGGATATATCGGCGATCAAGGGTGGCAAACGTATGGTGATGTGGTCGTCAGATTCGAGCAATCGCCGAACTTGCACACTGGCCAGGTCCGCGCGCGAGGTGTCGTCAACCCCGATGTCACACCCAGCGCCAGCCCCCACCCGAGCACCAGCGAGCCCGCCCCACCACAATCAGACCAGGCGTTGACCGCAGAACCAGGAGCACCGATGACCGACAATCCGACCTATCGCGGCCAGGGCCAGGGCCAGGGGCGGCCAGGCGACGAGTACTACGACGACCGGTACGGCCGTCCCCAGGAAGATCCGCGCGCCGCAGGCCAGGAGCCGCGCGCGCCGTACACACCGCCAGAGTCGGGCGGCTACCCCCCGCAGGGCGAACCGAACTACCCGCCGCGGCCGGGTTACCCCGAACAGGGCGGCTATCCCGATCAAGGCGGCTACCCGCCGCCGTCCTATGACCAGCGCCCCCCGGCCGGCTACGGCCCGCCCTCGGGCGGCTACGACCAGGGTTACCGGCAGGGCCCCGGCTACGGTGCGCCTCAGGGCGGTTATGGAGCCCCCGCTGGCGCCCCCCCCGGCGCTGACTACGACTACGGCCGTCCAGATGGCCGTCCGGCCCCCGGCCGGCCCGATGAGTACCCACGCCCCGACGCGCGGCCGGGCTACCCCGAGCAGGGCAGTTATGACCAGCCCGGTTACAAGGGTGGCGGTTACGGCCGTCCGGAGTACGGACAGCCCGACTACGGCCGTTACCCCGAAGGCCCGGGCGGTGGCTACAGCGAGCCGCCCCGCGGTGACTATGACTACGGTCAGCAGCCGCCTGCAGCCGGCGGGTACGCCGGTTACGGCCAGGGTGCGGACTACCGGGCAGGCGCCGCGGCGGTCACCCTGCAGCTCGACGACGGCTCCGGCCGCACGTATCAGCTGCGTGAGGGTGCAAACGTCATCGGTCGCGGCCAGGACGCCCAGTTCCGGCTCCCCGATACCGGCGTGTCACGCCGCCATCTGGAGATCCGGTGGGACGGTCAGGTCGCCCTGCTGTCGGATCTGAATTCCACCAACGGCACCACGGTGAATAATGCGCCGGTACAGGAGTGGCAGTTGGCCGACGGAGACGTCATCCGGCTAGGGCACTCCGAGATCGTCGTCCGCGTCCACTGAGTTCTCGGCTGGTCATGACCCGGCGCTGAAGCTGTGAGGCTTGCCCTCACTTCGGCCATCGCCCAAGTATCGTGACGTTGCCAATGGGCGCGGTGTTTGCGGGTGCCCAGGGCCGAGAGTGATTGTGGACGGGAAGGACGTTAGATGCAGGGACTGGTTCTGCAGCTGACGCGTGCCGGTTTCCTGCTGCTGCTTTGGCTGTTCATCTGGTCCGTATTGCGCATTCTGAGGACGGATATCTATGCACCGACCGGTGCGGTCATGGTGCGCCGTGGGCTGGCGTTACGGGGCACCCTGCTGCCGGCCCGGCAAAAGCGCACCACAGCCAGGTATCTGGTGGTGACCGAGGGATCGCTGGTCGGCACCCGGATCACCTTGGGCACCCAACCGGTGCTCATCGGCCGTGCCGATGACTCCACGCTGGTGCTCACCGACGATTACTCTTCGACTCGACATGCCCGCCTGTCCCAGCGGGGCACCGAGTGGTACGTCGAAGATCTAGGGTCGACCAACGGGACTTACCTTGACAGGGCGAAGGTGACGACGGCTGTACGTGTTCCGATAGGCACGCCGGTTCGGATCGGCAAAACCTCAATTGAGCTGCGCCCGTGAGCCTTGGTTTGCGCTACGCCGCGCGCAGTGACCGTGGACTGGTGCGCGCCAACAATGAGGACTCGGTGTACGCCGGTGCCCGGTTGCTGGCGTTGGCCGACGGGATGGGTGGTCACGCCGCCGGTGAAGTCGCCTCGCAGTTGGTGATCGCCGCGCTCGCCCACCTCGACGATGACGAGCCTGGTGGCGATCTGCTGAGCAAGCTCGATGCCGCGGTCCGACAGGGCAACGCCGCAATTGCCGGACATGTCGAGATGGAGCCCGAGCTCGAGGGTATGGGCACCACGCTGACGGCAATCCTGTTCGCCGGCAACCGACTTGGGCTTGTGCATATCGGCGATTCGCGAGGCTACCTGCTGCGCGACGGTGAGCTCAACCAGATCACCAAGGACGACACGTTCGTCCAAACCCTGGTTGACGAGGGCCGGATCACCGCCGAGGAGGCGCACAGCCACCCGCAGCGGTCGCTGATCATGCGGGCGCTGACCGGACACGAGGTCGAGCCAACGCTGATCATGCGCGAAGCCCGGCCCGGCGACCGCTATCTGTTGTGCTCTGACGGGCTGTCCGATCCGGTCAGCCACGACACCATCCTCGAGGCCATGCAGATCGAGGACGTCACCGAAAGTGCCGACCGCCTCATCGAATTGGCGCTGCGCGGCGGCGGGCCCGACAACGTCACCGTGGTGGTCGCCGACGTGGTCGATTACGACTACGGCCAGACGGCACCAATTCTTGCCGGTGCGGTCTCCGGCCACGATGACGACGTCGCCCCGCCCAACACCGCGGCGGGCCGTGCATCCGCGTTCAACCCCAAGCGCACCGCAGCGAAACGCGTTGTGCCGCAGATCGAGGAGCCGGTAAAAAAGCCACGATCGCGGCGGCGAATTGTCATTGCCGCCGCCCTGGTGGTGCTCCTGGTGCTCGCCGGTCTGGCCGTGGGCCGCGAGGTGATCCGCAGCAACTACTACGTCACCGAGAACGCTGGCACGGTGTCGATCATGCGTGGGATCTCCGGCTCGATCCTGGGTTATCCGTTGCAAGAGCCCTACCTGCTGGGCTGTCTCAACGACCGAAACGAATTGTCCCAGATCAGCTACGGCCAACCGGTGGATTCGCTGGGCTGCCGGCTGATGGGACTGCAGGACCTCCGGCCCTCCGAACGCGCTCAGGTGGCGGCCGGTCTGCCCGCCGGTTCACTCGATGACGCGATCAATCAACTGCGCGAACTGGCCCGCACGTCGCTGCTACCGCTGTGTGCCCCGGCGCCGGTGACTCCGACGGCGACGCCGACACCCTCCCCCGCACCCGCGCCAGCCCCGCCCACACCTGCCACCTCCGCCCGGCCCGGGCCTGCCACCTCCGGAACCCCCGAGCCCAGTGCCCCGTCGACTACTGAATCTGCCTCGCCGACAACCACTCCGGCGTCCTCACCGGCTGCCACCCCCACCTCACCTGTCCCACCGGCTCCCACACTCTCGCCAACCCCCACGCCGACGCCGACGGCGACTGTCACCGCGCTGCCGCCAGCGCCTTCGAAACCGGGGACCGACTGCCGGGCGGCGGCATGACATCGCCAGGCAAGACCTCGGCCGACAAGCCGCCACCGTCGGCCGCCAAAAAGTCGACCGGCAATACCGCACCGCAGTCCCCGGTGGCCGTCACGCCGCCGCTGCCGAACCGTCGAAATACTGAGCTGCTGCTCTTGGGCTTCGCCACCGTGATCACCACGGTGGCGTTGCTGATCGTGGAGGCCAACCAGGAGCAGGGCCTGTCATGGGATCTGGCCGGCTATACCGTGGCCTACCTGGCGCTGTTCGGCGTTGCACACCTGGCGATCCGACGTTTCGCCCCGTACGCCGATCCGCTTCTGCTCCCAGTCGTCGCCCTGCTCAACGGGCTCGGCCTGGTGATGATCCACCGACTCGATCTTGCCGACACCGTCAACGGCAGCGCCCGCGGCGGCAGTGCCAATCAGCAGATGCTCTGGACCCTGGTCGGCGTCGTCGGATTCGTAGCCGTGCTGATGCTGTTACGCGATCACCGGCAGCTGTCCCGCTACGGGTACGTCTGTGGCTTGGTCGGCGTGGTGCTGCTGGCGATCCCGGCGTTCCTACCCGCCGCGTTCTCCGAGCAGAACGGCGCCAAGATCTGGATTCGCTTCCCCGGCTTCTCGATTCAGCCCGCAGAGTTCTCCAAGATCCTGCTGCTGATCTTCTTCGCCGCGGTGCTGATCTCGAAGCGCAGCCTGTTCACCAGCGCTGGAAAACACTTCGTCGGGATGGACCTGCCCCGGCCACGCGACCTGGCGCCGCTGCTGGCCGGCTGGATCATCTCGGTGGGAGTGATGATCTTCGAAAAGGATCTCGGCACGTCACTGCTGCTGTACGCCTCGTTCCTGGTGATGGTCTATATCGCCACCGAGCGGTTCAGCTGGGTGGTCATCGGCCTGACCTTGTTCGCCGCGGGAAGCGTTGTGGCATATCACCTTTTCGGCCACGTCCGGGTCCGGGTGCAGAACTGGCTTGACCCCTTCGCGGACCCCGACGGCGCCGGCTATCAGATGGTGCAGTCGATGTTCAGTTTTGCCACCGGCGGTATTTTCGGGACCGGGCTGGGCAACGGGCAGCCGGCGACGGTACCGGCGGCTTCTACTGATTTCATCATCGCCGCGGTCGGCGAGGAGCTTGGCCTCGTCGGCCTGGCCGGCGTGCTGATGCTGTACACCATCTTGATCATCCGTGGCCTGCGCACCGCCATCGCCGTGCGGGACAGCTTCGGCAAGCTGCTGGCCGCCGGTCTGGCCTCCACCCTGGCCATTCAGCTGTTCATCGTCGTCGGCGGAGTCACCAAACTGATCCCGCTGACCGGGCTGACCACCCCGTGGATGTCCTACGGCGGGTCGTCTCTGCTGGCCAACTACCTCCTGCTGGCGATCCTGGTCCGCATCTCCCATGCCGCGCGCCGACCGATCGTCAGCGGCCCGGCCACGCAACCGCCCATCGCGGCGGCGTCCACCGAGGTGATCTCGAAGGTATGAACACCTCACTGCGCCGCATCTCGATGGCAATCATGGCGTTGATCGTGCTGCTGCTGTTCAACGTCACCATCACGCAGGTGTTCACTGCCGACGGTCTGCGCTCTGACCCGCGCAACCAGCGGGTGCTGCTCGACGAATACTCGCGCCAACGTGGACAGATCTCGGCCAACGGTCAGCTGATGGCCTATTCGGTGTCCACCGACGGTCGATACCGATACCTGCGGGTCTATCCCAATCCTTTTGTCTACGCACCGATCACGGGTTTCTATTCGCTGCGCTACTCCAGCACCGGGCTTGAGCGCGCCGAAGACACCATCCTCAACGGATCCGATCAGCGGCTCTTCGGGCGCCGCCTGGCCGACTTCTTCACCGGCCGTGACCCGCGTGGCGGAAACGTCGACACCACGATCGTCCCGCGCATACAACAGGCCGCCTGGGACGCCATGCAGCGGGGCTGTAATGGCGGTCCCTGCAAGGGCGCGGTAGTGGCCATCGAACCGTCGACAGGCAAGGTTCTGGCACTGGTGTCCGCACCCTCTTATGACCCAAATATGTTGGCCTCGCACGATATCGAGCAGCAGTCTGCCGCGTGGGAGCAGTTGCGCGACGACCCCGAGTCCCCGTTGACGAACCGGGCGATCTCCGAGCGCTACCCACCAGGATCGACGTTCAAGGTGATCACCACCGCCGCCGCGCTGCAGTCCGGGATCAACGTCAACGAGCAGCTCACCGCGCAGCCGTCGATCCCGTTGCCGGACAGCACCGCCACCTTAGAGAACTACGGCGGCACACCCTGCGGTTCGGGCCCGACCGCCTCGCTGCAGGAGGCGTTCGCGCGGTCCTGCAACACCGCCTTCGTCCAACTCGGCATCAAGATCGGCGCCGACGCACTCAAGAACGCCGCCTTCGCCTTCGGGCTCGATAGCCCACCTGCGCCGATCCCGCTGCAAGTGTCCGAATCAACCGTCGGTCCCATCTCCGACGCAGCCGCGCTCGGGATGTCGAGTATCGGTCAAAAGGACGTCGCGGTGACACCGCTGCAGAACGCACTCGTCGCCGCCACCATCGCCAACCGGGGTGTGACGATGCAGCCGTACCTGATCGACGGTCTCAAAGGGCCTGACCTTGCCAACGTCAGCACGACGGCGCCGGTGCAGCAGCGGCGTGCGGTCTCTGCGCAGGTCGCGGCTAAACTTACAGATTTGATGGTCGGCGCCGAGCAAAACACACAGCAGAAAGGGGCCATTCCGGGCGTGCAGATCGCATCCAAAACGGGTACCGCAGAGCACGGAACGGACCCCCGCAACACCCCGCCGCATGCGTGGTACATCGCCTTTGGCCCGGTCGCGACCCCGAAAGTGGCGGTCGCGGTGCTGGTCGAGAACGGCGGTGACCGGCTCTCGGCTACCGGCGGCGCGGTCGCAGCGCCCATCGGCCGGGCCGTGATTGCCGCGGCACTTCAGGGAGGATCATGAGTCCGCGCAGGCGCCCGCGAGTGAGGCACGAACGATCGGGTGACAAGCAATGAGCCCAAGAGTTGGTGTGACGTTATCCGGCCGCTATCGACTGCAGCGCCTGATCGCGACCGGCGGTATGGGTCAGGTCTGGGAGGCCGTCGACAGCCGGCTCGGCCGTCGGGTCGCCGTGAAGGTGCTCAAGGCCGAATACTCCTCCGACCCAGAGTTCGTCGAACGGTTCCGCGCCGAAGCCCGCACGGTGGCCATGCTGAACCATCCCGGTATCGCCAGCGTCCACGATTACGGCGAAACCGAAATGGACGGCGAGGGCCGGACCGCGTATCTGGTGATGGAACTGGTCAACGGTGAACCGTTGAACTCGGTGATCAAACGCACCGGCAGGCTCTCGCTGCGCCACGCGCTCGACATGCTCGAGCAGACCGGCCGCGCGCTGCAGGTCGCACACACCGCCGGCCTGGTGCACCGTGACGTCAAACCCGGCAACATCCTGATCACGCCCACCGGACAGATCAAGCTCACCGACTTCGGTATCGCCAAGGCGGTCGACGCCGCCCCGGTCACCCAGACCGGCATGGTGATGGGCACCGCCCAGTACATCGCGCCCGAGCAGGCGCTCGGCCATGACGCCACCGCAGCCAGCGATGTGTATGCGCTGGGAGTTGTTGGCTACGAAGCTGTTTCGGGTAAGCGTCCGTTCACTGGTGAGGGCGCTCTGACTGTCGCGATGAAGCACATCAAGGAGACACCGGCCCCGCTGCCCGCGGACCTGCCGCCGAATGTGCGCGAGCTCATCGAGATCACCCTGGTGAAGAACCCGGGGATGCGTTATCGCAGCGGCGGCCCGTTCGCCGATGCGGTGGCCGCAGTCCGGGCCGGGCGCCGCCCGCCCCGGCCCAACCAGGCGCCCACCATCGGTCGGGCCTCGCCTGCCGCCATCCCCGGCTCAGGCGCCCAACCTCGGGCCGCCGTCGTCGATCAGCGAGCTCCCGCGACCGGCACACGTGCCCGGCCGGCCTCTGGCAGCCACCGTCCGCCACCACCGCGACGGACGTTCTCCTCCGGTCAGCGGGCGCTGTTGTGGGCGGCCGGTGTACTCGGCGCGCTCGCCATCGTGGTCGCGGTGTTGATCGTCGTCAATGCCAGGGACAACAACAACCAGCAGCAGTCACCGCCCACGGTCACCGACACGGTCACGTCCAACCCCGGCGCGCCGGAATCGCCGCCCGCCGCGCCGTCGAATTGGACGGAACAGCAGGTGACCGGTCATCCTGGAGTGCTGACGGAACAGCTTCGGTTCCAGCTCCCGCAGCCGGCAGCGCCGTCCGCGTACCACGAGATATTGAGATGACGACCCCCCAACACCTGTCTGACCGCTACGAAGTCGGCGAGATCCTCGGCTTCGGCGGTATGTCCGAGGTGCACCTCGCCCGCGACACCCGGCTGCACCGCGATGTAGCGGTCAAAGTGCTGCGCGCCGACCTGGCCCGCGACCCCAGCTTCTATCTGAGGTTCCGCCGCGAGGCCCAGAACGCGGCGGCCCTCAACCACCCGGCGATCGTCGCGGTCTATGACACCGGGGAGGCCGAGACGCCCGCCGGTCCCCTGCCATACATCGTGATGGAGTACGTCGACGGCGTCACGCTGCGCGATATCGTGCACAACGACGGCCCGATGCCCATCAAGCGTGCCCTCGAGGTCATCGCCGATGCCTGCCAGGCCCTGAACTTCAGCCACAACCACGGCATCATCCACCGCGACGTCAAACCGGCCAACATCATGATCAGCAAGACCGGCGCGGTGAAGGTGATGGACTTCGGTATCGCTCGCGCGCTGGCCGATTCCACCAATGTCACCCAGACCGCCGCGGTCATCGGCACCGCGCAGTACCTGTCCCCCGAGCAGGCCAGCGGTAATCCTGTCGACGCACGCTCGGACGTTTATTCGCTGGGCTGCGTGCTGTACGAAATGCTCACCGGCGAACCACCTTTCGTCGGTGATTCCCCTGTCGCGGTCGCCTACCAACACGTCAGGGAAGATCCGGTCCCGCCGTCGCAGCGCTACCCAGGCATCCCGCCCGAGCTGGATGCCGTGGTGCTCAAGGCGCTGACGAAGAATCCGGAGAACCGCTACCAGACCGCCGCGGAGATGCGGGCCGATCTGGTGCGCGTGCACAACGGTGAGCCGCCGGAGGCACCCAAGGTGCTCACCGAGGCCGACCGCAGCGGCCTGCTCGCCACCACGCCTCCGCCGCGCCATGGCGCTGACTCCACCGAGGAAATACCGCGGCAGAAGGCGCATCTCGTCGAGCATGACCGCGGCACCGGCGGCGGTTCCGTCGGCCGGTGGGTGATTGCCGCAGCGCTACTCGCCATCCTGACGGTCGTCGTGACGCTCGCGATCAATTTCCTCGGCAACGACACCCGCTCGGTGCAGGTGCCCGATGTGTCCGGTCAGGCCGTCGCCGACGCCACGGCCGCACTGCAGAACCGTGGTTTCAAAATCACCACGAATGGCGTTCCGGATTCAAAGGTGCCACCGGGCGACGTCATCAACACCGACCCGGCGGCCAACTCTTCGGTCGATGCGGGCGCCCAGATCACCGTCAACGTCTCGACTGGCCCGGAACAGCGGCAGGTATCGGACTGCGCCGGGCTGACTTACGCCGAATGTGTCGTCAAGTTGAAGGCAGCCGGGTTCACCCGCTTCACCCAGACCGACTCAGCGTCAACGGTCGAACTCACGGACAAGGTGCTCGCGACCAACCCCCCTGCCAATCAGACCTCGGCGATCACCAACGAGATCGCCATCATCGTCGGGTCGGGCCCGGGTAACAAGGTGGTCCCGGACTGCGTCGGGCAGACCGTCGATGTCTGCAGGCAGATCCTCGGCGCGTCAGGATTCCAGAATGTCGTCCCGATCCAGGTCGACAGCACAGCGCCCGCCGGTCAGGTGATGGGGACGAATCCGGCCGCCGGACAAGACGTCCCGGTGGTCACTGTGATCCAGATCGAGGTTTCGCGCGGCAACCAGTTCGTCATGCCGAACCTGGCCGGGCAATTCTGGACCGACGCCGAACCGAACCTACGGGCGCTGGGGTGGACGGGTGTTCTGGTCAAGGGCGCCAACGTCGATAACAGCGGCCAGCGTTCCAATGCGGTGGTCACGCAGTCGCCGCCCGCAGGTGCCGCGGTGACCTATGGCAGTTCGATCACGCTGAACTTCGCGTCGTAGCGGCCCGGACGGCGTCGGCGACTTCGGTCTCCAGCCGATGCACCAGGGCCTCCGACGGCGCGTCCCCGGCGTAACCCAGCCAGTTGGCCAGCATCCGGTGGCCGCCCTCGGTCAGGATCGACTCGGGGTGGAACTGGACACCGTGGATGGGCAGCTCGCGGTGCTGAACCGCCATGATGACCCCACCCTGGGTACGGGCCGTCACTTCGAGTTCATCGGGGACCGTGTCCGGCAGGATGGTCAGCGAGTGGTAGCGCGTCGCGGTGAAAGGATCCGGCAGCCCCTTGAGGACCCCGATGTCCGCGTGATGCACCGTACTTGTCTTGCCGTGCAACAACTCTGGCGCACGGTCCACGGTGGCGCCGAATGCGACCCCGATGGCCTGATGACCCAGGCACACCCCGAGTAACGGGGTGCCTGCGGCCGCAGCGGCGCGCACCAGCGGGATGGACGCGCCGGCGCGTTCAGGGGTGCCGGGGCCAGGGCTGAGCAGGACGGCATCGAAATCGTCGGCGACCGCCGCGATCTGCGCCTCGGTGGCCAGCCGGTCATCGTCGTTACGCCAGACCTCAGCCACGACGCCCAACTGACCCAGGTACTGAACCAGGTTGAACACGAAGCTGTCGTAGTTGTCAACGACCAGAACCCGCATCGTCACAGGTTACCGGGGGCGCACAGCCGGTCAGTAACTGATCGGCCCCGCAGGCTGCGCGAACTGCATGCGCACCGGTTCGGTGTGCCCGACGACGTCGACATCGCTGCGGGTCTGCTCGGTGTAGCCGAGTCCGAACCGCACGACGTACTGCTTGTACAAGGTCACCAGGGGAGCCTGGCCCAGCGCCGCCTTCATCGCCGACACGTCACCGATCGCGGTGACCGTGTACGGCGGGCTGTATGTCCGGCCGTTGAGTAACAAGGTGTTGCCGACGCAGCGGGGGGCCGACGTGGCGATGATGCGCTGGTCCTGCATCTGGACCGCTTCGGCGCCCGCACTCCACAGCGCATTGAGGACCGCCTGGATGTCCTGCTGGTGCACCACCAGGTCATCCGGTGTCGCATCGCGCGGGAACCGGCCGTTGGCGTCGCGCTGCGCATCGGTCAGCGTGATCACCAGACCGGGGCCGTGCACCGGGTCAAGGCCCGCGTCCGCCGCCAGCTCGCCGGCCCTGGCCAGCATCGCGGTCAGCGCGGTATCGCTGGACCGGCCATGGGTGGAGTCGACCTGGGTGGCCAGCGCGTCACGCTCGGCGCTGAGCCGGTCCACCGACTGTTGGGCCTCACGGACCAGGTCAACCAACCGCGGCGAGTCGCTGCTGCGGATCTCACCGCCCCCTGACACGCCATGAGTGGCCGCCAAGAGCAGCCCTGCGGATAGGCAGACGACCGGCACGCCGTAGCGCCAGCGGGACCGGTGGCCGTCCTCCGGCGCCGGGCCGGCCGCCGCCGTCGTCCGTGCCATCGGTGGTCCTTCCGGGAATTCTCAGGGAACGGCGGTGCTGCGATACTCTCGTACCAATCCGTATGCGCCATCAATGGTCGCACTATCTCCACTGCCCGCGAAGGTAACCATGCCCAAGTCCAAGGTTCGCAAGAAAAACGACTTCACCATCAACCCGGTCAGCCGGACCCCGGTGAAGGTGAAGACGGGCCCGTCGAGCGTGTGGTTCGTGGCGCTGTTCATCAGCCTGATGCTGATCGGACTGGCGTGGTTGTTGGTCTTCCAGCTCGCGTCGTCGTCGCTGCCGTGGCTGGCCGATCTGGGGGCGTGGAACTACGCCATCGCCTTTGCCTTCATGATTGCCGGTCTGTTGCTCACAATGCGGTGGCGGTAACGGCGAACCGTTCAAATTTGCGCTGCGGGGGCCTGCTGTGCCGGTCCCCACATCGCGTCCCAATCACACGCGTGTGATTCATCCCCATTGTGGATAGCACTTGTGGATAACCCCATCGGCAACGGTAAGAGCACCTATGCAACCCATCCAGCAAACTGAATGGGGCCCCCGACCGCTCGGGGTCGCGGCCCTCGGAATCGCTGGTACCGTGCTGGGTCTTTGCGCTGTGACGCTAGTCACAGACCCTCCCGGTCGCGTTCTCATAGGCATTGCCGGGGTGGGTCTGTTTTTGTTTGCAACATTCTCGTGGCGAGCCCACCCCAAGCTAGCAATCACCGATGACGGCTTGGTGATACGCGGCTGGTGGCGCACCGAGACGATCCGCCCAAATGACATCGCGCTGATCCGCATCACGGAGTTCCGGCGCATCGGGCGCAAAGTCCGTCTTTTGGAGATCGACACCACCGATGACCGGCTGCGCGTGTTCACCCGGTGGGACCTCGGCGTCGAACCGATATCGGTACTCGACGCCCTGACGGCAGCGGGTTACGCGGGCTAGTTAAAACGCCGAGCAGACGCAAACTGCCCTATTTTCAGGCGAAAATGGGCGAGTTTGCGTCTGCTCGCGAAGGAAAACCTAGGAGATCGTGATCGATTCGATGACGACCGGCTCGGCGGGGCGGTCATTGCGGTCGGTCGCGGTGGCGCCGATGGCGTCGACGACCTTCTGCGACTCCTCGTCAACGACCTCGCCGAAGATGGTGTGCTTGCGGTTCAGGTGGGGCGTCTTGCCGACGGTGATGAAGAACTGCGAGCCGTTGGTGCCCGGGCCGGCGTTGGCCATGGCCAGCAGGTACGGCTTGTCGAACTGCAGCTCAGGGTGGAATTCGTCGGCGAACTTGTAGCCGGGACCGCCGCGGCCGGTGCCGGTGGGGTCGCCGCCCTGGAGCATGAAACCTTCGATGACGCGGTGGAACACGGCACCGTCGTAGAACGGGCCGGAGGCGCTGCCCGAAGCGTTCTCGGTCGAGTATTCCTTGGTGCCCTGGGCCAGGCCGACGAAGTTCGCAACGGTCTTGGGCGCATGGTTACCGAACAGCGCGATCTTGATGTCGCCGCGGTTGGTGTGCAGCGTGGCAGTGGCGGTCTGAA
The DNA here is from genome assembly GCF_965229105.1 of Mycobacterium sp. Lineage (GTDB taxonomy): Bacteria > Actinomycetota > Actinomycetes > Mycobacteriales > Mycobacteriaceae > Mycobacterium. The sequence goes on along the minus strand of NZ_OZ245858.1, from coordinate 663,997 downwards.
TGGGGCTAGTCACGGTTTTACAGTCTGCCACTACCGCCTCGGAGGATTCCTCGGCCCCTTCTCGGGACCCGAGTGCGGGCCCGAGTCGGCCACACAGTTTCGGTGAAGATGGCAGGCTGGGCACCATGAGTGTGAAGTCCGATACCCGCCTGACCCCGAGACAACGACTGGCCCGCGGCCTGACCTATTCCACGGTCGGTCCCGTCGACGTGACAAGGGGCGCAGTCGGACTCAGCGCTCAATCGGTCGCGGCGACGGTCAAGGGTCTGCGCCGGCGTTACCAAAGCGGCCAACTCCGTCGCGAACTGGCCGCCGCTCAGCAGAACATCGCCCGCGAACTCTCTGCCGCCGGGGACGTCGTCGCCGGGCTGCCGCAGGCCATTCAGGATGCCCGGGCGGGTCAGCGCCGCAGTTGGCGCCCCTGGGTGCTCGCCGCAGCCGCGGGCACCGTGGTGGTCGTCGGCGGGGCCGTGGCGTTCTCGGTGGTCCGGCGCTCATCCAAGCCCGAGCCGTCCTCGCTGCCGCCCAGCGTGCAGATCGACCCGAAGCCTTAGCTGGCCGAGTTAGCTGACGCGAATGGCCGTCGGTGTCTTCGAACTGTTCTCGATCGGGATCGGACCGTCGAGTTCACACACCGTGGGCCCGATGCGGGCGGCGGCCCGGTTCGTCCGGCACCTCGCCGATGCGGGCGTGCTGAACCGGACCGCACGCATCCGGGTCGAGCTCTACGGATCGCTTGGCGCCACCGGACACGGGCACGGCACCGTCGATGCCGTAGTGCTAGGGCTGGAAGGTGCTGCGCCGGAAACCGTGGACCCACCGGCGGCGCGAGAGCGGCTGGCTGCCATCCGTGCCAACGGGCACCTGCAGCTTCCCGACGGTCCGGAGATCGCGTTCACGATCCCGGACGACATTTCATTGACGTTGCACACCTTGGACTTTCATAGCAACGGGATGCTCTTCACGGCGACCGCCGCCGACGGCTCACCGCTGGGGGACCGGACCTACTTTTCCATCGGCGGCGGGTTTGTCGTCGACGAGGACGAGGCCAGACAACCCCGCCGGGAAGACCGCGCGTTGCCCTACCGATTCGGCACCGCTGCCGAGTTGGTCGCCCTGGCCGAGCAGCACCGCATCAGTATCGCGGAATTGATGCTGCGCAACGAGGAAGGGTCGCCTGCGCAGGTGCGCGACGGACTGTTGCGCATCTGGGCGGTGATGCAGCAGTGCGTCAGCACCGGTCTGCGTACCGGCGGAACCCTACCGGGTGGCCTCAAGGTGCGCCGCCGCGCGAGTTTGCTGTCCACCGCGCTGGAGGCTGACCCGACCGATCCGATGTACGCGATGGACTGGGTGACTGTGTACGCCCTGGCGGTCAACGAGGAGAACGCGGCCGGCGGACGCGTCGTCACCGCACCCACCAACGGCGCCGCCGGGGTCATCCCGGCCGTCCTGCACTACTACCGACGGTTCCTGCCCGGCGCTGACGACGCCGGCGTGGTGGAGTTCCTGCTGACCGCGGGCGCGATCGGTGTGCTGTTCAAGGCGAACGCCTCGATCTCGGGGGCCGAAGTCGGCTGCCAAGGCGAAGTCGGTTCGGCCTGCTCGATGGCCGCTGCCGGGTTGGCAGCCGTGATGGGCGGCACGCCGGCCCAGATTGAGAACGCCGCCGAGATCGGGATCGAGCACAACCTCGGGTTGACCTGTGATCCGGTCGGCGGCCTGGTGCAGATTCCGTGTATCGAACGCAACGCGGTGGCCGCCGTGAAAGCCATCACCGCGGCCCGGATGGCGTTACGGGGGGACGGCACCCATCACGTCAGCCTGGACACCGCCATCAAGACGATGCGCGATACCGGCGCCGATATGCAGGACAAGTACAAGGAGACCTCCTTGGGCGGCCTGGCGTTGAACGTGGTCGAGTGCTGACGGGCTGCGACATTTGAATACTTGGTTGAAACGGGTGGACCAGGTCCCGATCGGAGTAATTTCCCAACCGAAGGCGCACACGTTGGGAGCAACTTCATGGCTCAGATGCAGATCCAAGGCCGGGTGCTGCTGGGCGCGTTAGCGTCCGGTGTGCTGGCCACCGTGATGATGGGTGGTGCACCTACTGCCAATGCCACGTGTGCATCGATTTTCGGCATCGGTAACACTGCGGACTGCACGAGCAACCTGACCAGTATCGCCATCGCGATCGGCCCCGGCGCCGTCGCGCATGCTGATGGACTCTTCGGCAGCGCCATGGCAATCGGCATGACGAATGGCGTGAACGAATTCACCATTGCCCAAACGACGACGGGCCTTTTCAGCTTCGCCTACGCAGGCGGCGTGGACACGATCGCAGGGACGCAAGGAAACTTCGGGCTTGCCGTCGTTCAGGGCAAGTACGCCACCGCGCTGGCAGGTCAATCGACCGGCGATAACTTCAACACCGCCATCAACCTCGGTGGCACCGGGGTCGACATGGGATTCCCATATTTGTTCAACCCGTTCACCAACCCGGTGCTCGCAGCCGGCCAGGGCAACCTCGCCGTGAATATCGGTGGCACGACTATTGATCCAAGTAAAACCAAGGCGAACGGAGTCCAAGCTGTCGGCGTCGGCAACAGCGCCTTGAACATCGGCGGAGTGGGAAATCAGGTTTTTGCGGGCAACAACGTCGGCCCGATACCTTCCACCCTGAGCACGGCATTCAACATCTTGGGTGACGGCAACAAGGTGACCGCGCAACCGGGCCCGCTGGCCGTCGCCGGATCGATCTTCCGCAGCGGTGCGATCGTCACCAAAGTTGGTCCAGGCTTCAATATCAACGGCTTTTCCGTCGGAGCGGCCCCGGTGGACCGCAGCGCGAAAACGGCAACTCCGACGAGGGCGGTAACAGCCACCGACAAGACTCGTGACTCGGCGGCTGCTTCCGGCCTGCACCACACGAAGTCCTCGGCCCGCGCGAGCACCCATACCCGCTAGGCGGGGCCCCTCTCCCTGGGCGGCGCACGCAACATGGTCGAATGCTGGGATGAGCGATCAACAGCCCGATGGCGTCAGTGCACCCGCGATGGGCGACGCGCAGGCCCGCGCGGCGTATGCCCTGCTGGCAGAGTTCAACGGGGCAGGCCGACCGATGCGGGTCGAGGACGTGTTGAAAGCTGCGGCCACACTCGACGCCACCGAACCGGTTGATCTGGCCGTGAATGCCGCCAAACTCGTCGGTGGGGTGTCCATCCTGACGATCGCGCTGATGATGCTCCGGCAGCGCGAACAGGGCGCGCCTCCCGATGACACCCTGGCGGCTTTGAAGCAGTTTCTGGGCCCTGAGGCACAGGCCTGACGCGATTACTTGTGGAGCCTAGGAGATTCGAACTCCTGACATCTGCCTTGCAAAGGCGAAATATGGTGTAGTTCAGGTGGTTACGGTGCGGCTATGCTGCTGAAACACCCAACTGTGCTTAACAGTGGTTATCTGTAACTGTGGTCAGATTGTGGTCATTGTGTGGTCATGTCCTCGGCTCACAGAAGCCTGGCCGGTGGCTGATACTTCCACAGCTCGAGTTCCTGCCAGTCGCTGGGGAAGCCCATCATCTGATGCGTAGCCACCTGTGGGACGCCTGGAAGCTTTTTCGCTTGCGTGGCGAACGAGCGCGGCCAGTTGGTGTAGCGGTCGACTCTGATAAGTGCGCTCGCTAGGACCGCAGCGAGGGCATACACTTTGCGCCGCATGAGGTCCGAGCTCGGAACCAGGTGTTCCAGGCGCGAATCAATATCCCCGGAAACGAACTCGGGCAGCGTGTATGTGAAGCTGCGATTCCAGATTCGATCACCGTGCGCACAGTGGTTACGCAGAAGATTCAATGACTTTGTCCACGCTCGGAAGTCGGGCTCCCTCTTGGGACCAAAATTGCGAGATATCTTGTTGCGATCATCGCGGAGTAGGAACCCGTAAAGCCGGACGATTCCTCCGAGATCCATTACCTCGGTTGCCGTCCAAATAGGCATCCGACCTTCGTATTTCTCCTTGAAATGCTTGACGAAGTCCTCTTTTTCAGCATCCTTGCAACGTTTCTCATACTTCTCCAGCCACACGTCGTACTGGCGCTGCCCGCCGGGGTTGGAACGGTCGACCGGGACCTCGCACGCCACGCTGTCCAGCGCGTTGTTGGGATCTAGGTGGCCGAACTTGTCGCGCCGGCCGAGCGTGTAGGCGATCTGCACCCTGAGTGCAACTTCGAAGGCTTCGAGTCCGGCGAGGAGGGCCGCTCGCAATTTGACATCAAAGTCATGCAAATCCACCGCGGCCTCAATCGAGGAGCCTTCAACGAATTGGTTTTGTACCAGGCCGGCCTCGTCGCGCTTGCGGAAGGAGTAGGTGTACGCCGAAAGTCGGTAATAGCCGATCCGTTTCAGGCTGGAAAGCGCTGCAGTGTGATCCCGATACGGCATGCCCCTCTCGACGAGCCGCGTTAGCTGCTGCTCGTACGTCAGGTGGGGTTTGTCGTAAGTGGCCACGACATAAACTTGTACAGCAAGTCAGTGCCAAACCACAGCGTGGTTGCGTACATATGACTTGTCCACAAATTGTGCACAGATCAATACACAAATGAAAACCGACCCGTACATCTCATGACTTAACGTCGGCGAGATGCAGAGGGGCCGGTGTTGATAAGACCAAGTTAGGCGCGGCTCGTTGGCGTGTCAACCACCCCTGAGCTGCGGTTTTAGGCCTCTGGGCGCGGTTATACCGCACTTAGGCTGCCCGCGAAGGAAATCACCTTAGGCGCGTTCGATCGTGCCCATAGGCGTCACATAGGCCGTTTTACGACACGCTTGTACACAGCGGTGTGGACACTAGTTGACACCAACTACAGGCGTGCCGCCTGGGATTTCTGTGACTTTCGTCACACCTCCTTGGTAGATCTCGGAGGTTGGTCGTATAAGCGCGAAGCGCCCCGAGGGGTGGAGCAACATGTGTATCGCCTGCCACAACTGCACCTTTCGGCGGCGGTCGAGTCGTGGCTATCCCAGGGCTGCGCACTACCTCTTGCTGGGGCGAACTTGGCGGGCCGTTACTACGGGATTTCGCGCTGGTATTCGGCGAGCATCTTCTCGTACTGCCGGATTGCGTCCGCTTCGTCGCCGCCATGTGCCTCGGCTACAGCCACCCCGAGCGATCCTGCTAGGCCCGCTAGGAAACGATTCATGTGTCGAAAACACACGGCGCAGTCACCGATTTCGTCGAGAACCGCTTCGCTCGCGTTATCATCGTCATACAGCGAGGTCAGTGCCAGCTTGATGCCGCGTACCTTGCCGTATGCCAGCGCGACATCTTCGGGAAAGTCCAAGGCGCAGCCTGGATGTGTCGTCATCCGTCATCCCCTTCAGCAACTCGATACCGTCGACGCGAACGACGATATCGGCGGCCGCGAAAGCTGGGGTCGAAAACCCAGGGTCCGGCGCACCCCGAGTCACAGAAACGACACGGCTGCCAAACCGCGTACGGGGCGGGAGGGGTCTAGGCCATCGCCTCAGCTTGGGTTGATGATTCCAACGAGCACTTGCCGCCGGCGCGCGCCCTGTACCGGCAACTGTCCTCCTCATTGAAGTCGCTACCATTCCTATGTTCTTGGTAACCGCCAACTCTGACGAGTTTCGTTAAAGGGTCATTAACCCGCGAAAGAGTCAAGAAGCCGACCGATGAACTTCGTAGCCTGATCTCTCGCTCGTTGGTTGGTTCTACCGGCGGCACCGATCAGGATGTCGCAGCCGTCGACATGAATCTGCACCGTCGGCCGTACCTCCTCGGGGCTGCCCTTGATCTCACCCCACGACCACTGGAAGCCAAAGTTCTGCACATCAACTCGCTTGATATCGGAGACCGGTCGGACCCACCCAGTCAGTTTGATGGGGTGCCCCTCGTCGACGCCTTGGGCGCCCTGGTGCATCCCGACCGTCAGGGAGCCAATCGAGTTGCCTCGCAGCCAATACACGCGGTGCTCTTGCTCGGCCGGGTCGGGCACTTCAGTCAGGAAGGCGTCGACGGTATCGACCGGACCACCCATTAACCAGGCCAAAGCGTTCAGGAACTCCAGGAACTCCCCATAGGTGTGCCCTAGGTGGGTGAGTGGTCCCGCTGCTTGCACGGCGTCCCGCAATGCGCCGATCGAGCGTTCATCGATTTCCCTGATGTCCATAACCTGGAGCATATGACCGCGGGCCGACATGGAGACCGGTGCATCCGCGGCATCAAGCTCGGTGAGTCACCGCTTGTGTGCGCGGAAGGACTTCATCCTGCACGCATCAGAACACCACCGCCGACGTCGTCCGAATTCCGTCTCCTACACCTGCTTCCCACACCAACCGCACGGCACAAGTAGCAGGCCCCAACGCGGTGCACCTGCGCTCATCAGCGGAAGCCTCCGTCTAAATCGTGTACGTAACTGTGCGCTTTGAAAAGGTTTGCATTTCGTACAGACGGGCACGCGCTAAGCCATTCGTGGCTGGAGCTTGCGAGGGCCGGGGGTCCCCCAGGGGTGTTGTGCGTACGCCACCTGGCACCGGCCAGCGGGCACAAGACGATCGGCGTCTTGCGTCAGGTGCTCGCAACGACCGTCAAGGAGAACCGTCTGGTTGTGAATCCGGTGGACGGAGTCGAGCTCCCCGCGGTGACATATGCGGAGCAGCGGTTACTCAACCTGGAGCAGCTGCACGCGCTCGCCGATGCGGCAGGGGAGAACCGGCCCTTGGTGTACGTCCTCGGAACATGCGGCCTGCGGTTCGGTGAAGTAGCGGAGCTGCGATGGCGTGATGTGGACCTGGATAGCCGACGCCTGCGGGTCGCCCGGTCGGTGACGCTCGTCGACGGCGTCTTCGAGATCGGCACGCCCAAGAACGGCAAAGGCCGCACGGTGAGCGTGCCCGAGTTCGTCGCCGATCTGCTGGCACCCGGCGGCCCTGACGCACTGGTTTTCCCGGACTCTGAGGGTGGCCATATGCGCGGCACGAACGTGCGTCGGCGGTGGGGGTCTCAGGCCGTGGCGGCCGCGTTGCTGTACCCGCGGATAACCACGGTGTCGGGCCACGACACGGTGATCTACGACCTTAGGCTCCACGAGTTGCGGCACACCGCGGCGTCGCTGGCGATTCAGGCTGGCGCCAACATCAAGGCGCTGCAGAACATGCTTGGACACGAGTCCGCGGGGCTGACGCTGGACCGCAACGGCCACCCCTACGGGTCCGATGTCGAAGCGGTCGGAGTCGCCATCAACGCTCTTTTAACTCGTGATTGTGTCAAAAGTGTGGCCGCGGAGGTTCCTTGAAAGCAAGGCAGGCCAGACCGTATGTGGCCTGACCTGCATCTTATCTTGTGGAGCCTAGGAGATTCGAACTCCTGACATCTGCCTTGCAAAGGCAGCGCTCTACCAACTGAGCTAAGGCCCCTTACCCGCTAGGCGGGCAGGTTTGCGGTGTCGTCCGCCGCGACGTGCCAGACCTCGACACGTTGCCGCGACCGTAATACCAAGCCACCGGCCGCGAGAACCGCCAAGATGACGAGTAGCCGTTTCACGGATACCCCTCTCCCTGGTCGTACCGGATCTCACCGGCTTCCAGTGGGCCTAGGAGGACTCGAACCTCCGACCTCTTCGTTATCAGCGAAGCGCTCTAACCACCTGAGCTATAGGCCCGTAACTTGCACACGACCGAGGAGCGAGATTACCGCACCGGTGGCCAGCCACCCAAACCGCGACTAATCGCGGTCGGCCAACGTCACCTCGACACCGCCGACGATATCGGTCGTCAGGTTGTAAATGAAGGCACCGATCGTGGCCATCGCGGTCAGCAGAACGATGTTCACCAGCCCGATCAGCAGGGCGCCACCGAAGATGGTGCCACTGGAGACCAGTTCGCCGCCGCTGCCACCACTGCTGGTCAGAAGGTCGCCGACGTTGCTGTTGAGCTTGCTCCAGACGCCCATCCCGCCGAGCACCAGATACAGGAACGCGACGGCGATCATCCAGACGAAGAACAGGGCGACCGACAGCAGCAGCGACACCTTCAGTGCGCTCCACGGGTCGACGCGGCGGATCTGCATCGTGGCTCGCACCGGACCGCTCTTGGCCCGGCTCGTGACCTGCGTGCGACTGCCAGCGGTGGCCCGATTCGGCCCGGAGGCAGGGGATTCCGTGCGTTCGGGGGTGGACCGGCGGGGCTGCACCGGGCGCGGTACCGGACCCGAGAGGTCCGGCAGCTCGCTGGCGTATTCCTTGGTGCGGGTGGCGTCCCCACGCGATCCGGCGTCAGCGTCCGGGGCCGGCGCTGGCGTCGCGTTGGCCGGCTGGGCGCCCGGGGCAGCGGTCCCGGCGATGAAGCGGTTGGGACGTGCCTCCGGGGCGGGGGAGTGGGCCGGCGTCCGAGGCTCTTGGCGCGCGGGTGGAGGGTCCAGCGGCGGCCGGGGTCCGGACTGCTGGGTGCGGCCCGCTCCCCGCTGCCAGGGTGGCACCTCGCCCGAATCCGAGATCCGGGCCGTCGGAGGCCCCGGATCGGTGAGCCGCCGGGGGGCGCCGGTTGAACCGTTCCCGTTACCCGTGCCGTCGCCAGGTCCGGCATGGCCGGGCTCGTTCGGTGAACTCACCACTTCTCCCTTTTTAGGCCGCCGCGCCGAGCGCTAGGCGTCCGACTCGGTTTCTGACTCGGCGTCCGGCCCGGCTTCGGTCGCGGATATGTCGTCGTCATCATCGATTTCCTCGGCGTTGCGCGCGATCGCTAACAGTGTGTCGCCGTCACCCAGGTTCATCAACCGAACGCCCTTGGTTTGGCGCCCTGCCTTGCGAACCTGCTTGGCCTTGGTTCGGATGACGCCGCCGCCGGAAGTGATGGCGTACAGCTCGGTGTCATCGTCGACGATCAACGCTCCGACTAGACTGCCACGACGGCGGTCGTACTGGATGGTCAGGATGCCTTTGCCGCCACGGCCCTGGACCGTGTACTCCTCGATGGCGGTGCGCTTGGCGTAGCCGCCGGCAGTAGCGACCAGCAGATACGTGCCCTCCTGCACGACGTTCAGCGAGAGCAACTGGTCATCGGCGTTGAACCGCATGCCCTGCACACCCGAGGTGGCGCGACCCATCGGACGCAATGCCTCATCGGTGGCGGAGAACCGGATCGACTGACCGTTCGCCGAGACCAGCAGCAGGTCCTCGTCGGCCGAGCACAGCACCGCCCCCACCAGCTCGTCACCATCACGCAGGTTGACCGCGACGATGCCGCCGGAGCGGTTGGAATCGAAGTCGGTCAGCTTGGACTTCTTGACCAGACCGTTCTTCGTGGCGAGCACCAGGTATGGCGCGTCCTCGTAGCTCTTGATCTGGATGACCTGGGCGATGCGTTCCTCGGGCTGGAAGGCCAGCAGGTTCGCGACGTGCTGACCGCGTGCGGTCCGTGACGCCTCTGGCAGCTCGTAGGCCTTGGCGCGGTAGACCCGACCCTGGGTGGTGAAGAACAGGATCCAGTCATGGGTGGAGCTGACGAAGAAGTGCTTGACGATGTCGTCCTGTTTGAGGCCGGCACCCTGCACACCCTTACCGCCGCGCTTCTGGCTGCGGTACAGATCGGATTTGGTGCGCTTGGCGTAGCCGGTCTCGGTGATCGTCACGACCACCTCTTCGCGGGCGATCAGATCTTCATCAGCCACATCACCGTCGGCCGGGATGATCCGGGTGCGACGGTCATCGCCGTACTTCTCCACCAACTCGAACAGCTCATCGTGGACGATGGCGCGCTGACGTTCCGGCTTGGCCAGGATGTCCTCGAGGTCGGCGATCTCGGCTTCGATCTTCGCCAGATCGTCGACGATGCGCTGGCGCTCGAGGGCAGCGAGGCGACGCAGCTGCATATCGAGGATGGCTTGGGCCTGGATGTCATCGACGTCGAGCAGCTCGATCAGGCCGGCCCTGGCGACATCGACGTTGGCCGACGCCCGGATCAACGCGATGACCTCGTCGAGCGCATCAAGCGCCTTGACCAGACCGCGCAGGATGTGGGCCCGCTCATTGGCCTTACGCAAGCGGTAGATGGTCCGGCGGACGATGACGTCCAACTGGTGCACCACATACAGCCGGATCAGCTGATCGATCCGCAGTGTGCGGGGGACACCGTCGACGATCGAGAGCATGTTCGCACCGAAGCTGGTCTGCAGCTGGGTGTGCTTGTAGAGGTTGTTCAGCACCACCTTGGCCACAGCGTCACGCTTGACCTCGACGACGATGCGCATACCGACGCGATCGCTGCCCTGGTCCTCGATGTTGGAGATACCCGCGAGCTTGCCGTCGCGTACCTGGTCAGCGATCGAGGTGATGAAGTTGTCGTGGTTGACCTGATAGGGCAGCTCGGTGATGACGAGCAGAGTGCGACCCCTCGAGTCCTCCTCGACCTCGACGACACCGCGCATGCGGATGGAGCCGCGCCCCGTTGTGTAGGCGTCGTGAATCCCTTGGGAGCCAACGATCAAGCCGTAGGTCGGGAAGTCCGGGCCCTTGACGCGTTCGGTGACCGCGGCCAGCGTGGCCTCTTCGTCGGCCTCGAAGTTGTCCAGGCACCAGAACACCGCGTCGGCCAATTCGCGCAGATTGTGCGGCGGCATGTTGGTGGCCATGCCGACCGCGATACCGCCGGAGCCGTTGGCCAGCAGGTTGGGGAACCGGCTGGGCAGAACCGTCGGCTCCTGTACCCGTCCGTCGTAGTTCGGGACGAAATCGACTGTCTCCTCGTCGATTTCACGCAACATCTCCATCGCCAGGGGCGTCAGACGTGCCTCGGTGTAACGCATCGCGGCCGGCGGATCGTTACCCGGTGAGCCGAAGTTGCCCTGCCCGTCGACCAGGGGGTAGCGCAGTGACCACGGTTGGGCCATTCGCACCAGGGTGTCGTAAATCGACGAGTCACCGTGTGGGTGATAGTTACCCATCGTTTCGGCAACGGAGCGTGCGGATTTCGCGTGTCCGCGGTCGGGCCGGAAGCCCGAGTCGTACATCGCGTACAGCACGCGGCGGTGCACCGGCTTGAGGCCGTCACGAACCTCAGGAAGTGCACGGCCGACGATGACGCTCATCGCGTAATCGATGTAGCTGCGCTGCATTTCCTGCTGGATATCGACCGGTTCGATGCGGTCGGTGGTCGCGCCGTCGTCGCCGCCGGGTGGCAGGGTGGTGTCTGTCATGTGCTCCTCGCTCGTCTATGAGCAGCTTGAAAGTGGTTGGGGGATCAGACGTCGAGAAAGCGGACGTCTCTCGCGTTACGGGTGATGAAGCTGCGACGGGCTTCGACGTCCTCGCCCATCAGCACGGAGAACAGTTCGTCGGCCGCGGCGGCATCATCGAGGGTGATACGGCGCAGCACCCGCGCGCTGGGATCCATCGTGGTTTCCCACAATTCCTTCGCGTCCATCTCACCGAGGCCCTTGTACCGCTGGATACCGTCTTCGGTGTTGATCCTGCGACCGGCGGCCTTGCCAGCCTCGAGCAGTCCGTCGCGCTCGCGGTCGGAGTAGGCGAACTCCGGCTCGCTGCGCTGCCATTTGAGCTTGTACAGCGGCGGCTGCGCGAGGAAGACGTGCCCATTCTCGATGAGCGGCTTCATGAATCGGAACAACAACGTCAACAGCAGCGTCGAGATGTGCTGGCCGTCGACGTCAGCGTCGGCCATCAACACGATCTTGTGGTAGCGCAGTTTGGTGAGGTCGAACTCGTCGTGGATACCGGTGCCGAGTGCGGTGATGATCGCCTGGACTTCGGTGTTCTTCAGCACCCGGTCGATGCGGGCCTTCTCGACGTTGATGATCTTGCCGCGCAACGGCAGGATCGCCTGATACATCGAGTCGCGACCACTCTTGGCCGAGCCACCAGCCGAATCGCCCTCTACCACATAGACTTCCGACAGTCGCGGGTCTGTCGAGCGGCAGTCGGCGAGCTTACCGGGCAGACCGCCGATATCGGTTGCGCTCTTGCGGCGCACCAACTCTCGCGCCTTGCGGGCGGCCAAGCGGGCCTGGGCAGACTGGACAGCCTTGTTCAAGACTGTCTTCGCCTCTGCTGGGTTGGATTCGAACCAGTGGCTCAGTTGTTCGTTGCAGATCTTCTGCACGAACGACTTGACCTCGGTGTTGCCCAGCTTGGTCTTGGTCTGACCCTCGAACTGGGGGTCGCTGACCTTCACCGAAATCACCGCGGCCAGTCCCTCACGGATATCGTCGCCGGTGAGGTTGGCGTCCTTCTCCTTGAGCAGCTTCTTGTCCCTGGCCCACTTGTTGACCACGGTGGTCAGGGCGCTGCGGAAACCTTCTTCGTGCGTGCCACCCTCGTGGGTGTTGATGGTGTTTGCGAAGGTATGCACCGATTCCGAGTACCCGGCATTCCACTGCATGGCGATCTCGACCTCATGGCCCGGACCCTTGCCGTCGAAATCGATGATGCTCTGCTGAATCGGGGTCTTGGTGCGGTTGATGTGCTTGACGTAATCGACCAGGCCACCCGGGTAGTGGAAGGTGCGGTGCTTGACCTTGTGCGGCGCCTGGGCTTCCGCTTCCTTCTCGTCGGCCGACTTCGGCGCTTCGGCCGTATCACTGACCACGTCGTCGACGACGTCATCGGCTGAGACTCGCTCATCGATGAGGTCGATGGTCAGACCCTTGTTGAGGAAGGCCATCTCCTGCAGGCGGCGCGCGACGGTCTCGAAGTCATAAACCGTGGTCTCGAAGATGTCCGGGTCGGCCCAGAACCGGATTGTGGTACCCGTTTTTCTCGACGGGCCGCCCTGCTTCAGCGTGCCTGGGACGGAGCGGTCGTAGTACTGGAACCATTCGAAGCCGTCGCGAAGAACCGTCGCCTCGAGCCTGGTCGACAGGGCGTTGACCACAGAAACACCAACACCGTGCAGGCCACCACTGACGTTGTAACCGCTGTTCTCGCCACCGAATTTACCGCCGGCGTGCAGCTGCGTCATCACGACGTCGATGGTCGGAACGCCCGTGGCGTGCATGGCAACTGGGATGCCACGGCCATCGTCGGTGACCTGCACGCTTCCGTCGCCGAGGATCTTGACATCGACCCTGGTGGCATATCCCGCCATCGCTTCGTCGATGGCGTTATCGACGACTTCCCAGACCAGATGGTGCAGGCCCCGCTCACCCGTGGAGCCGATGTACATGCCCGGCCGTTTACGAACCGCCTCGAGACCTTCAAGGATGGTGATCGATTCAGCGCCGTATTCGTTCTTCTTCTGGGCAGCCACGGTCGGGACAGTCTCCTCGGGGGTCGCGTGCGCACGGTCCAGTCACCGCAGCATGTCTTGTGTTTAGTCTACCGTCACCCACTGTCAGGACCGATACTGCGGCGGTGTTTCTGCCTATCTAACTTCGCCGTGCGCGCAGTATCTCGATTCACGGTGCGTCAGGACGCTCCAACACGACGAAAATCTGCTTCTGGTGGCTCTCAGCGGACGGTGCGCCGACTGACTAACCGTAGGTGTCACGCGGCCCGCGCCCGGAGATATGTAGTTTCCCTTTGCGCCACGACGGAGCGCTGGGTCCAGTGATCTTCAGGCTCGTCACCACACCGTCACCGACCGCGGCGGCGATCTTCGCCAGTAGCTGCGCCTGCACGGTGCGCAACTGAGTGGCCCAGGCCGTGCTCTCGGCGGACACACTCAGCACGCCGTCGCGCAGCGCAGTCGGGACGGCATGCTCGGCGATCTGCTCACCGACGACGGTGTCCCACTGGCCGAAAACCGCGCCTGCGGCCACCCGCGGCGTCCAGCCTCGGCTCTTGCTCAACTCATTTGTCGCCGCACCCAAGGTTTGGGGGTCACGGCTGTCTGGGCCCGGCCCAGACCAGCTGCGCCGTCCCCCCGCAGTAAAGGCCCGCCGCGCAGCGGGCGATTTTCCGCCGCGACCCACATCTTTACCCTGCGTGCGCGCGGCTCCCCGGGCCTCCTCGAGTGCCCGGCGTACGAGATCCATCCCGGCAAGTCCGGACAGGTGGGCCGGGGGACCGGCGGGCTCACCCCCTGCATCCGATGGGTCCTTTTCTTTCTCGGGCTCGTCGTTACCCATCATCTACCACCGAAACCCTGCCGCTCTCATCATCTTTGAGTGTTATCGGGATACGACGCACATCCCAATCGTCCGGAATATCTTCGGCCACAGCCGCTGTCACCAATACCTGCTCCGCGGACGCGGCGACAGAAGCCAGTGCCCGCCGACGCGCCGTATCAAGCTCAGCGAAGACATCGTCGAGTAACAGCACCGGATCGGTGCCTTCGCTGCGAAGTAATTCATACGATGCCAACCGCAAGGACAGCGCCATCGACCACGATTCTCCGTGGCTGGCAAAGCCTTTCGCAGGATGATCGCCGAGGCAGAGCTCGAGGTCGTCGCGATGCGGGCCAACCAGACACACCCCGCGTTCGATCTCGGCATCGCGGCGTAATGCCAGCGCCTCGAGCAGTGCGATCCGCAGGGACTCGACACTGTCGGTTGCGGTCGGCGCGTCGATCAGCTTGTCGACACTGCTGCGGTAGTTGATCGCTGCCGGGCGTGACGACGGGGCCAGTAGTTGATAGGCCTTTTCCACCTCGGGGGCCAGCGCATCGACGAGTTGCAGCCGCGCGGCCATCAGCTCCGCTCCGTGCGCCGCCAGATGCCCGTCCCAGACCTCGAGGGTGTCGAGCGCGCCGCGATCACCGCGGAATCGCGAACTCGCCGCTGACTTCAACAGTGCCGTGCGCTGGCGGAGAACTTTGTCGTAATCGGCACGCATACCAGCGATTCGGGGTCGCCGGATGGTGGCCAATTCATCGAGATAGCGCCTTCTATCTCCCGGATCACCGCGGACCAGCGCCAGATCCTCCGGTGCAAACAGCACAGTGCGTAGCGCGCCGAGGATCTCGCGCGCGCTGCGCACCGGCGATCTGTTCAGCCGGGCCTTGTTGGCCCGCCCTGCGGTGATCTCCAGATCGACAGCGAGTTCGCGACCTTCGTTGACCACGATGGTCGATACCACCGCACGATCAGCACCTGCGCGGATCAGTGGCGCGTCCGTTGCTACCCGGTGTGAACTCAGCGTCGACGAATACCAGAGCGCCTCAACCAGATTGGTTTTCCCATACCCGTTTTGACCGATGAAGACAGTCCGGCCCTGTTCCAATTCAAGGTCGGCCGTCTGCCACGATCGAAAATCGCGTAACCCCAGATGCCGGACGTACACCTAACCTGACTCGCTCACCCGCTTCACCGCGTGGCCACCGAACTGGTTGCGCAACGCCGCGACGGCCTTCATCGTGGGCGAATCATCCTGTCGCGACAGGAAGCGGGCGAACAGCGAAGCGGCAATACCGGGCACGGGAACTCGCAACCGGATGGCTTCCTCCACCGTCCATCTACCCTCACCCGAATCGTCGGTGTATCCCGAAATCTCGGCGAGCTGCGGGTCTTCCTTCAACGCCTTGGCGAGCAGTTGCTGTAGCCACGACCGAACAACCGTGCCGTTGGTCCACGCCTGATAGACCGCCTGCGGATTCTGGACGAGTGGCTCGGCCGACAACAACTCATAGCCCTCGGCATAGGCGGTCATCAACGCGTACTCGATGCCGTTGTGCACCATCTTCGTGAAGTGCCCCGCCCCGATCGGACCGGCGTGCACGAAACCGTCTTCTACCGGGCCGGGCGGGCGCAAACTATCGAAGATCGGCATGGCCCTGGCGATATCGGCATCACTACCGCCGACCATCAGGCCGTAACCTTCCGTCAGGCCCCAGATGCCACCGGAGACCCCGGCATCAATGAAGCCAATCCCCTTTTCGCCCAACATCTTTGCGTGGGGTCCGTCTTCGGTGTAGCGCGAGTTGCCACCGTCGATAACCAAGTCACCTTCGGAAAGAACACCGGCCAATTCGGAGATCGTCTGATCGGTGATGGTTCCCGAGGGAACCATCACCCAGACAACCCGGGGGGCCTCGAGCGCTTCGGCCAACGCGGCCAACGTCGGGACGTCAGTGACCTCTGGGCGGGGGTCATAGCCGATGACTTCGTGGCCGCCTTCACGCAGCCGGTCACGCATGTTGAAGCCCATCTTGCCCAGTCCGACCAGACCCAGCTGCATGAATATCCCTTTCGTCGCGGTTGTCGGTCAGCCAGGCAGACGGACCGGCATCAACAGATATACGTAGTCCGTCTGAACAGCGGGGAACGGCCCAGTGCCCGTCAGGGAGGTTTCTCCGTCATCTTGTCCTGCCGGCCGCAAAACTGCAGGGCGGCTGGGTGTGGTGAAGCCGAATGAGACCCGGCCGGAATGCAGCGAGCTCAGTCCGTCGGTGAGATACGTCGGGTTGAAGGCGATCGTCAAAGGCTCACCGACGAACTCCACCGGCAGATCCTCCTCGGCGCGGCCGACATCGTCGGCACCTGCCGACAGCCGCAGCACCCCGTCGCCGAACTCCATCCGCACCTGAGCACCACGATCAGCCACCAAGGCCACACGCTTGATGGCCTCGGTCAGCTCGGCCACCCCGATGGTGGCCACCGCAGTGTGTTCTGTCGGCAACAACTGGCGGAATTTCGGGAACTCCGCATCGAGCAGGCGCGTCGTACTGCGTTTGCGGTCGCTGCGAATACCCAGCAGCCCCTCTTTACCGACCGCGGCCCCCGCACCCAGGGACAGATGCACCTCGGTGCCCGCGGTGCCCGCCTTGGCCGCTTCGGCGAGAGTTTTCGCCGGCACCAGCACCGCAGCCTCGATATCCGCACCGGCGGTCGCCCAGGTCAATTCCCGGACCGCCAACCGGAACCGGTCGGTGGCTGCCAAAACCACTGAGTCACCTGAGATTTCGACCCGGATTCCGGTCAACATCGGCAAGGTGTCATCACGGCCGGCCGCAACGGCCACCTGGCCGATGGCCTCAGCGAACAGATCAGCGGAGATAACACCTGTTTCTTCAGGTAGCGCAGGCAGGGCAGGGTAGTCCTCGACCGCCATTGTCGGCAGCGAGAAACGCGCGCTGCCGCAGGTGAGTGACACCCGGGTGCCCTCCACCGTCACGTCGACGGGTTTGGCCGGGAGTGCCCTGGTGATATCGGAGAGCAACCGACCAGATACCAAAACGCTTCCAGGAGAAGCGATCTCGGCAGCGACCTGGACCTCGGCGGACACTTCGTAGTCGAATCCGGAGATCCGAAGACCTTCATCGGATCCGGTCAACAGGACGCCGGCCAGTACGGGCACGGTCGGTCTGGTCGGGAGATTGCGCGCCACCCACGCCACAGCGTCGGCGAAATCCTCTCGAACCAGGCGGCACTTCAAGTCGGTTACCCCAACTGTTGTCGTCGCCACGGCCATAGCGTCCCTTCGTTACAACTCACGACAAGCCCCGACCAGCATTCCCGGCCGCGGCATCCATCCCCTGCCCCGCCACGGTGACCGCAACTGCAGTGAAGACCCACCGTAGAGCTTTCCTTGTCATCTTGAAAGCTAAACGATGGCCCTGACAACGCGCTCCCAGCGCGGCAGGGCGGGAGCGTGTGCAGGACTCCGTCCCCAGGCCTTCTCTTCTAAGAAGTAATTAGAGAGTTAGAACAGCAACAGTAATAGGGGGTGTGGAATCTGGGGATGACAGGTCGTTACTGCAGCCCAGGGGTCACGGGCGCCTGTGCATGAGCGGTGGATGGTTGAGCGGCCGGCGGGGCGCACCTGTGGACGGGCGAAAGATGTCAAAGGTTGTCACAGACTGTTGCAAGGTCGTGGGCAGGTTGTACACAGCGCTACCAACACCCCAATCGTGTGACTGGTGATGTGACTGTGTCGGAAGTTTTTTCAAAAGATTTCTGCCGCCGGACATGACACGCGCACGACAACAGCGCGAAACGCCGGGTGAATACCTCTTGGGAAGAGTGTGGGGAGGAGCGGTGACGTCAGCGCTTGGAGCGCTGACGGATCCGGGTGGTGAGTTCCTTAACGTGGTCGAAGACCTCGCGGCGGTAAGCCATTTCGTTGAGGATCTTCTTCTGCGCGTACATCACGGTGGTGTGATCACGGCCGAATGCCTGGCCGATTTTCGGTAGCGAGAGATCGGTGAGCTCGCGGCACAGATACATCGCAATCTGGCGGGACTGCGCCAGCGCCCGTGTCTTGCCGGGGCCGCGGAGCTCCTCGACCGTGGTGTCGAAGTACTCGGCGGTGGCGGCCATGATGGTGGCCGAACTGATCTGCATGGTGCTGGCATCGGCGATGAGATCACGAAGGACGATCTCGGCCAGTGCCTTGTCGATCGGAGTCTTGTTCAGTGACGCGAACGCCGTCACCCGGATCAGCGCACCTTCGAGTTCGCGGATATTGCGTTCGATGCTGCTGGCGATGAGCTCGAGCACATCGGGCGGCACGTCGAGCCGCTCCATCTGAGCTTTCTTGCGCAGGATGGCAATCCGGGTTTCCAGCTCAGGAGGCTGGACATCGGTGATCAGACCCCATTCGAACCGGGTCCGCAGTCGATCCTCGAGTGTGGCGAGCTGCTTGGGCGGCCGGTCGGAGGAGATGACGATCTGTTTGTTCGCGTTGTGCAGGGTGTTGAAGGTATGGAAGAACTCCTCCTGGATACCTTCTTTACCTTCGATGAACTGGATGTCGTCGACCAGCAGAACATCGATATCGCGATAGCTGCGCTTGAACGCGACCTTGCGGTCATCGCGCAGTGAGTTGATGAAGTCGTTGGTGAATTCTTCGGTCGAGACGTACTTCACCCGCATCCCGGGGAAGAGCCGCTGGGCGTAATTGCCTGCGGCGTGGAGAAGATGTGTCTTACCGAGACCGGATTCACCCCAGATGAATAACGGGTTGTACGCGCGGGCCGGGGCCTCGGCGATCGCCAGCGCGGCCGCGTGCGCGAACCGGTTGGATGCGCCGATGACGAAAGTGTCGAAGGTGTAGCGCCGATTGAGGCTGGTGCCCTCCGGTGCGGTGGTTCCGGCGCTGCGGCGGCGTTCGTTGAAATACGACGGCCAGCTCTCGTGAGCGCTGGCCAGTGCCTCGCTGTCCTCGTCGACTTCGTCGATATCGTCGGGACCAAATCCCTCGGGCGACGGGGGAGGGGCAGCGTCTGGGGGATCGTCCTCCGACGGTGGGGCGATACGAACACCCAGTTCGACCCGCTGACCCAACCGGCGGCTCAGTGCATCGGTGATCTGTACCCGAAGGTGACGTTCGATCTCGTTTTGAACAAAGCTGCTCGGTACCGACAGAAGGGCAAACCCTTCGACGATCGTGAGCGGCTTGACCAGCTTGAGCCAGGCCCTTTGCTGAGGAGTCAGCGCACGGCCCAGTGTCTCGCCGTTACCGGCCGAATCTGGGAAGGCTGCGCTCGTATCTCCGTTGAGCTCGGATACGACTTCACTCCACATCGTGGCGAACGCGGCACCGGGATCATCGGTCAACGACAGATCCCCCTCGGTCCGATGTGTTGGGACGTCCCATCCAAAGAAAGATGAAACGGGAACAATCTGTCCACATAGTTATCCACAGGTGTGGACAAGACAGATCGTCCTCGCTTGGCAGCGTACCGGCGACAGTGTGCGGGGGTGGATTCAGAGTGGGCGCCCCGGCACCCGCGCTTCGTCGTCTGGGCCGTCCCGGTCGGAAACGGCATTGGCAGAAGCTAACAGTTTTATCTCGGAGTGCCAACCGTTCTGCAACATTGACATCGAGGTTCCTGGGCACTACCTGGCATCCCGTGACAGTTGGTGCAGCAGTCAACGATTTTGGCTCGGTACCCTGGTCTTTAGCGCCGTTTGACCCAGCGAAGTCACGTCAGTACCCTCGAGCAGTCGCCCGAACGTTGGCGATACGGCAGCGACCCGGGGGAACCTCCGGATTTATCGGAGCACTTAACGGTTTCGAAGCCGGTTAGAGCAAGAGAATGAGCTTACCAACGGCCGTCGTGTTCGCCCGCGTACAACGTGTTGTGCGTGGCGGGTGCGCGGGCCAGATGCAATGAGGAGATATAGCCGTGGCCAAGGGCAAGCGGACCTTTCAGCCGAACAATCGGCGTCGTTCACGGGTGCACGGCTTCCGGCTGCGTATGCGGACACGCGCGGGACGCGCCATCGTGTCCGGCCGGCGGACCAAGGGCCGCCGCTCACTGACTGCCTGATTCAGTACAGGTAGTAGGGACGTTGCTCCCAGCGCGGTACCGGATGACACGGTCCACCGAGTTTGGCGCGACGGTCAAGCATGGGGTGCGGGCTGCACAGTCCGATCTCGTCGTGCATGTCCGCCGCGACGAGGTCGACCCCGAAGGACCGCGGATCGGCCTGGTAATCGCCAAGTCCGTGGGAAACGCGGTACAACGCCATCAGGTCGCACGGCGTCTACGTCACGTCGCCAAGGCGGTCATCTCCGATCTTGATCCGTGTGAACGGGTGGTCATCCGGGCTCTGCCCGGGAGCAGTCGTGCCGCGTCGGCCCGGCTCGAGCAGCAGTTGCGTAAAGGCCTGCAGCGCTCCCATGACGTCATGGCCGGTAACCGGTGAGCACGCGTCGTTCGATCCCGGTGCGGGCGCTGATCTTCGTCATCGAGTTGTACCGCCACCTGGTGTCACCGATGCGGTTACCGAGTTGTCGCTTTACCCCGACATGTAGTCAGTACGCGGTCGACGCGTTGGCCGAATACGGACTGCTGCGGGGCAGCTGGCTTGCGGGCGTCCGCCTCCTCAAGTGTGGTCCGTGGCATCGGGGAGGATGGGACCCGATACCCGAACGTCAAGACCGATCGACCGACAGTGATGCCACCGGCGGTGGCAGGAACGAGTCCTATGTTTAATTGGTTCAGTCTCGACGTCATCTATTACCCGGTGTCGGCGATCATGTGGGTTTGGTACAAGGCATTCTCGTTCGTGCTCGGCCCGAGCAACTTCTTCGCCTGGGCGCTGTCGGTGATGTTCCTGGTGTTCACCCTTCGCGCGATCCTTTATAAGCCGTTCGTCCGACAGATCCGCACCACCCGCCAGATGCAGGAGTTGCAGCCCCAGATCAAGGCGCTGCAGAAGAAGTACGGCAAGGATCGCCAGCGGATGGCGCTGGAGATGCAGAAGCTTCAGAAGGAACACGGGTTCAACCCGATCCTCGGGTGTCTTCCGATGCTGGCTCAGCTCCCGGTGTTCCTCGGTCTCTATCACGTGCTGCGCTCGTTCAACCGGACCCAGGGCGGCTTCGGTCAGCTGCAGCTCTCGGTCGAGCAGAACCGCGCTACCGGAAACTATGTCTTCAGTGCCACCGATGTTGCGCACTTCCTGGACGCCAACTTCTTCGGTGCACCGCTGGGCGCCAGCATGATCCAGACGACAGGTCTGGATGCCTTCACCGAATTCAACCGGGCCGCAGTCATCGCCGTCGGCGTGCCGATCATGATCCTGGCCGGTGTCGCGACCTACTTCAACAGTCGTGCCTCGGTGGCCCGCCAGAGTCCGGAAGCCGCGGCCAACCCGCAGACCGCGATGATGAACAAGCTGGCGCTGTATGTCTTCCCGCTCGGCGTGACAGTCGGCGGCCCGTTTCTTCCACTCGCGATCATCCTGTACTGGTTCGCCAACAACATCTGGACCTTCGGTCAGCAGCACATCGTGTTCGGCAGGATCGAGAAGGAAGAAGAAGAGAAGAAGCAGGAGGCGATCGAACGCCGCTCTGCCAACGCACCTGCGCCGGGCGCCAAGCCTGCCAAGGCGAAAAAGCCTCTGAACGGTTCGACGTCAGGCTCCACGCCCGAGGCCGTCGAACTGACGGATTCGGCCGCGGTGGAGGAAACGTCGAACGACGATCAGAAGACCAACGGCCAGGCTTCCACCGGGCTGGGTACCAACGGGCCGGGCTCCAACGGACAGAAGGACCCGAAACCGTCGGCCACCCCGCGACCGGGAGCCAGACCGAAGAAGCGGAAACGTTGAGACTTGCCCGCCGACGATGCGGGCACCCGATGCGCGGTCTCTTCGCAGACCGGTATCTCCATCTAGAGGTATTGAAAGGGACAAGTCAGACATGACTAACACCGATATCACCGAGCAGAACGTCGACGAGGCCACGGAGGTTGTCCAAGACGCCGCTGCCGAAGGCGCTGAGGCTGACGTGGTTGTGGCCGACGACGCTGCCGAACACGACGCTGCCGAAGACGGGGCCGGGACCAAGTCCGGCGACTCCGAGGATCGGCTTGTCGCCGAGGGCGAAATCGCCGGCGACTACCTGGAGGAGCTTCTCGACCTGTTGGACTTCGACGGCGACATCGACCTCGACGTCGAAGGCAGCCGCGCGATTGTGAGCATCGACGGCGGCGAGGATCTCGTGAAGCTGGTCGGCCGCAAGGGCGAGGTGCTCGACGCGCTGCAGGAGTTGACCCGGCTGGCGGTGCACCAGAAGACCGGTGAGCGCAGCAGGCTGATGCTCGATGTCGCCGGGTGGCGGCGTCGACGTCGCGAAGAGCTGGCGGCACTGGGGGACAAGGTGTCACACCGCGTCCTGGAGAGCGGTCAGCGCGAGCAGCTGGCGCCCATGACGCCTTTCGAACGCAAGATCGTGCACGACGCTGTCGCAGCGGTCGATGGGGTGCACAGCGAGAGCGAAGGCGTGGAGCCGTCGCGTCGCGTCGTGATCCTGCCGGACTGACTGAACCAAGAGTTACAGCTGTGTAGTTCTGGCCGTTCCGCGTTCAATACCAGAGGATGTTTCACGTGAAACATGACGGGGCGGCCGAGGTGCCGGAGGCGGCGCGCGCGGTATTCGGCCCCGGCCTGTCGGCGGCCGAGCAGTACGCACAGTTCCTCGCGACCGCCGGTGTAGAGCGCGGGCTGATCGGTCCGCGCGAGGCGGACCGGATCTGGGACCGCCACATTCTCAATAGCGCCGCGATCGGCGAATTGATCGACAACGGTATCCGGGTGGCTGACGTCGGTAGCGGTGCCGGCCTGCCGGGAATCCCGCTGGCCATCGCGCGTCCGGATCTCACGGTGGTTCTGATCGAGCCACTCCTACGACGGGCCACCTTTCTGTCGGAGGTCATCGCCATGCTGGGGCTGTCCACAGTCACCGTGGTGCGTGGCCGCGCGGAAGAGCCCGGCGTCCGCAAGGAGCACGGTGACTTCGACGCGGTGACATCTCGGGCGGTGGCCGCGTTGGACAAGCTCTCGAAGTGGAGCATTCCGCTCCTGCGCCCAGGCGGCGTCATGGTGGCTTTGAAGGGCGATCGTGCCGAGGCGGAACTCGACGAATACCGGCGGGTGATGACATCGTTGGGCGTGTCCGAAGCAAGGGTGATGAAATGTGGCGAGAGCTATTTGAATCCGCCGGCAACGGTGGTCGTCGCGCGTCGCGGAAACCGTCTGCCAGGCGGCAGGCGAGTGTCACAGCCTTTGGGCAGGAGGGACCGATGAGCGTGCCACAAGGCCCGGATCCACAACAGGTGGGCAGCAGACCAGCGAGCGCATCCAACGATGTTTCACGTGAAACATGGAACGGACCGAGCGAGTTCGATACCCCGATCGGTGCTGCCGCAGAGCGCGCGATGAAGGTCCTCCATAAACGAGAAAGACTGGCGCGACCCACGCATCGACGGTTGTTCACCATCGCCAACCAGAAGGGCGGGGTGGGCAAAACCACCACTGCCGTGAATATGGCGGCGGCGCTCGCGGTACAGGGGCTCAAGACCCTGGTCATCGATCTCGACCCGCAGGGCAATGCCAGCACGGCGCTAGGCATCGAGCACCGGACATCGGGGACGCCGTCGTCGTATGAGGTGCTCATCGGTGAGATCCCGTTGCATGCCGCACTTCGCCGCAGCCCCCACAGCGATCGCCTGTTTTGTGTGCCGGCCACTATCGATCTTGCCGGCGCGGAAATCGAATTGGTCAGCATGGTGGCGCGAGAGAACCGGCTACGGACGGCGCTCGCGGAGCTGGAAGGTTCGGACTTCGACTACGTCTTCATCGACTGCCCGCCATCGCTTGGCCTGCTGACGATCAATGCGCTCGTCGCGGCCCCCGAGGTGCTCATACCGATCCAGTGCGAGTACTACGCACTGGAGGGGGTGTCGCAGTTGATGAACAACATCGAGATGGTGAAGGCGCATCTGAACCCGAACCTCGATGTCTCGACGGTCCTCCTGACGATGCACGACGGTAGAACCAAATTGGCGGATCAGGTTGCCGAGGAGGTTCGCCGTTTCTTTGGGGACAAGGTGCTCCGCACGGTCATTCCGCGCAGCGTGAAGGTTTCCGAGGCGCCTGGCTACAGCATGACGATCATCGACTACGACCCCGGTTCACGGGGCGCAATGAGCTATATGGATGCCAGCCGCGAACTCGCAGAGCGTGGGGCGACCACGGTGAAGGGACAACAATGACGCAACCGTCACGTCGCAAAGGTGGCCTCGGTCGCGGCCTGGGGGCCCTGATCCCGACCGGCCCAGCCAATGAGGAATCCACCGGGTTCGGCCCGCGGATGGGCGCGGCCGCCACCGATGTTCTGATGGGCGGGCCGCCGGCACCGGTCAACGAGATGGGTGCGACCTACCGCGAAATCGACCCGAAGGCGATCGAGCCGAACCCACGGCAGCCGCGACAGGTCTTCGATGAGGATGCGCTGGCCGAGCTGGTGCACTCGATCCGCGAGTTTGGTCTCATGCAGCCGATCGTTGTCCGCGCGGTATCCGTCGAGCCCGGTGCTCCGCTGCGCTACCAACTGGTGATGGGGGAGCGGCGGTGGCGTGCCGCGCAGGAGGCGGGGCTGACCGCCATCCCAGCGATCGTCCGGGAGACTGCCGACGATAATCTGCTGCGCGATGCCCTCCTGGAGAACATCCACCGCGCCCAGCTGAACCCGTTGGAAGAGGCGGCAGCTTATCAACAGCTGCTCGACGAGTTCGGTGTCACCCACGATGAACTGGCCGCCCGCATCGGTCGATCCCGTCCGCTGATCAGCAATATGATCCGGCTGCTTCGTCTGCCGGTTGCGGTGCAGCGCCGCGTCGCTGCCGGGGTCCTTTCCGCGGGGCATGCCAGGGCGCTGCTTGCGCTCGAGGCCGGCGCCGAAGCGCAGGAGGAGTTGGCCGCCCGCATTGTCGCCGAGGGGTTGTCGGTCCGGGCCACCGAGGAGGCGGTGACGCTGGCCAATCGCGAAGAGGTTTCCGCGCCGAGTGCTCCGCGCCGCAAGCCGATACAGATGCCGGGTCTGCAGGACGTTGCTGAGCGGCTGTCCGGAGCCTTCGATACCCGCGTCACGGTGAGCCTTGGCAAACGAAAGGGCAAGATTGTGGTCGAGTTCGGGTCCGTCGATGATCTGCAACGGATCGTCGAGATGATGGACACTTCGGGCAGTTGAAACCGCCGCACACCAACGACCACTGATATACGGCAGTTACGTCACTGTGACACTTAACCCGCCCGCTCCGAGTCCCACGCGCAAACGCGTTGTGGGGCAGCACAATTCACCAGAAGTTCGCAGACAGGGGAGTGGACGGGTGACGGGCGTCTCGAGGAACATGGAAATCGGCCGTAGCCATCCCGGTACCACCCAAGACTCTCCTATCCTGGAGAGGCTGCCCCTCACGACAGCTTCGCATGGAGGATCGGGAATCTAGTGTCTGCTCGAATCACGCCGCTTCGGCTCGAAGCGTTCGAACAGCTGCCCAAGCATGCCCGCCGTTGCGTGTTCTGGGAAGTGGACCCGGCCATCGTCGGGCAGGAGGATCACCTCGCCGACCCGGAGTTCGAAAAAGAAGCGTGGCTGTCGATGGTGATGCTCGAGTGGGGATCATGCGGTCAGATGGCCAGCCTGCCGCCCGAGAAAGATACGGCCAGCGAAGCGCAATGTCAGGGCTACGTCTTGTACGCGCCGCCGCATGCGGTTCCGCGGGCACAGAGATTTCCAACTGCGCCAGTCAGTGCCGACGCGGTCCTGCTGACGTCGATGGGCGTCGAACCCGGACAGGCGGCCGACGGGTTGCCCAATAGTCTGATCGCGCAAGTGGTTGCCGAACTTATCCGACGAGGTGTTCGGGCCCTCGAGGCCTTCGGCCGGACCGCGCAAGCCAGTGAACTCCTCGATCCGACCACTGCCGATCCCGAACTGCTATCGGTGGTCAACGCTCTCGGGGACTGCTCATTTGACCAGTGCATGATCGAAGCCGAGTTCCTCCAAGAGGTCGGCTTTGTCGTCGTCGCTCCGCACCGGTACTTTCCACGGCTGCGCCTCGAGCTGGACAAGGGGCTGGGCTGGAAGGCCGAGGTCGAGGAAGCGTTGGAGCGCCTGTTGGAAAGTGCCCGGCTGCAGCAGACGTTGGGTGCTGAGCTCGCCGGAGCGAGCGCGCGCCTTAAGAACTGCTGAGGCGACCGGCCTGCTCCACGGACAGTTCGTGGGCGAGCAGCTCGGCGAAAGTGAAGGTGCCGGTGGGGCGGTCATTCTTGCCCAGCAGATACAGCCGTTTGACCGCCGCAAGGATGCCCTCGGCGATGGCGTCGCGGGTTTGCGTCGACACGAGCATCGACCGGTCCCGCGGATTGGTGATGTAGCCGACGTCGACCTGGACCGTCGGCATCCGGGTCAGCCGTAGCAGATCCCAGGTCCGGCCATGGGTGCGACAGTCGCGTAAACCGGTACGCGCCACCACTTCCCGTTGAATGAAGTCGGCGAGGTTGCGGCCGATGGTGGAGACAGAACCATGCGAGTTGCCGAAGTGGAACGAGGCCACCCCGTTCGCCGACGGACTGGTCTGGGTGGCGCAACGCAGGCTGATCATCAGGTCGGCGCCGACGGTGTTGGCGGTGATGGCCCGCTCGTTGTCGCTGGGGCTACGGTTGGCCGGGCGGGACAGGAACGTTTCCATCCCGACGGCGGTCATCCGGCCTTCGAGGCGACTTGCCAAGTCCCACAACACATCTGCTTCGCTGATCGGGCCGGCCGGGCCGTGGGTGATCAGCCCGTGATCGTTGCCGCCGCGGCCGGGATCGATGATGATCCGCTTACCGGTCAGCTTGGGCCCGGAACTGCGGACCAATTCTTCTTCGCGGATGGCGTGCGGTGAGCCGCCGGTCACCCTGGCGCCCAGAAAGTACAAGGAGCGCAACGTTTCTGGACCACAGATGCCGTCGGAAGACAACCCGTACTCGCGCTGATACGACAGCAGTGCGTTATGGGTCTGCAATCCGAAATGTCCGTCGACCATCCCGGTGTAGAAACCGAGGTCCTGCAGGCGTGCCTGCAGGGTCGCGACGTCATCGCCGTACATCGGGGCGCCGAACTGGTGGTTGAGGGTTCTGGCGCCCAGCCGGTAGGACGCTTCCCGCAGTGCGCGATAGGTGGCCTCGCCGACGACCCCGTCGACCAGAAGTGCGCGGCGCTGTTGAAAGGCGCGGACCGCCTGGTCGAGGTCGATGTCGAAAAGATCAGCGGCGACGTGCCTACCGGTGCTGAGATCGTCGTCGGGACTCTCGATCAGGCCCAACGCGGCCAGGGCCGCCCTGATCTCGGCGACCGCACTGGCACGGACCCCCAGACGCAACGCGTCTCCGGGGTCTCCGCGGTGCGGACTCGACATAACAGGGCCCTTCGGTCACGTGGTCGACGGCCGGTAACGGCAGGCAGACTGGCAAGTATTCTCGCAGACCCTTTCCCGAATTGGGAAAACGCCAGGCGAGCGGCCCGGATTCTCAGGAAGTCTGAACCTGACCGCGCGTCAGGCCCGACCCGGTTCTAGTTCAGGTCGTCAGCGAGTTCGCGCAGCAGCGCGGCCTTGCCCTTGGCGCCGACGATGCGCTTCACCGCTTGGCCGTCCTTGAACAGGATGAGCGTCGGGATGGAGACGACCTGGAAATCACGCGCGGTATCCGGGTTGGCGTCGACATCGAGCTTGGCGATGGTCAACTGTCCCGCCTTCTCGGTGGCGATCTCTTCCAGGACGGGAGCGACCATCCGGCACGGTCCGCACCAGGTGGCCCAAAAGTCAACCAGCACAGGGGTACTGCTCCCCAGAACATCCTGGGCGAAGGAGTCGTCGGAAACGACTACGGTGGCGTGCTCGGTGTCGGTCATTGCTAGGCCCCAATCAGGTCGGAGATGGTGGTTTGGTCAGCAGGTGCGGTGTGCTCGTCGTCACGATCGGCGAGCCAGCGCTCGGCGTCGATCGCGGCCGAACAGCCCATCCCCGCAGCCGTGATGGCCTGGCGATAGGTGTGGTCGACCAGATCGCCCGCGGCGAAGACGCCATCCACGGAGGTCGCGGTGGAGCCGCGCTGAACTACGACGTAGCCCTCGGGGTCCAGCTCGACGATGTCACGGACCAGTGCAGAGCGCGGATCGTGGCCGATGGCGACGAAGACGCCCGTCACCGGGAGAGTGGAGTCGACGCCGGTCTCGGAGCTGTGCACGCGCAGTCCGCTGACCACACCGTCACCCTCGACGGCCACGACCTGTGTGTTCAGCAAGAAGGTGATCTTCTCGTTGCTGCGGGCCCGCTCCAGCATGATCTTCGACGCCCGGAACTCCTCGCGACGGTGCACGATCGTCACGCTGCGCGCGAAGCGGGTCAGGAAGGTGGCTTCCTCCATGGCGGAGTCGCCACCGCCGATTACAGCGATGTCCTGGTCCTTGAAGAAGAAGCCGTCACAGGTGGCACATGCGCTGACGCCACGCCCGAGCAGCTCCTGCTCACCGGGGACGCCAAGATAGCGGGCAGCTGCGCCCATCGCCAGGATGACGGCACGCGCCTGATACGTCTCGCCACCTGAGGTGGTCACCGACTTGATCGGGCCGGTCAACTCCACCGACTCGATATCTTCCCTCTGCAGATCGGCGCCGAAGCGCAGGGCCTGCTCACGCATTTCGTCCATCAATTCCGGACCGGTGATGCCCTGTTTGAAACCGGGATAATTCTCCACCTCGGTGGTGGTCATCAGCGCGCCACCAAAGGATGTGCCCTCGAACACCACGGGTGCGAGCTCGGCACGGGCGGCGTAAATGGCCGCGGTATATCCAGCGGGGCCAGAGCCAATCACGATGACGTCATGAACGTTCGTTGCGGCGGTCATACGGGCCTTTCTGTGCTTGCCTGGGCGGGCAGGACGCTACCTTCGCCGGCAGAGTTGTCAACACCAGCGTAGGCCCGGCTGTTCCCCGCGGCGCCCCGGCGGGGTCCCGAGGGGCGGGCGCGTCGGATCAAGGCCGCGGCAGTGCGGTATCGGCCAGCAGGCCGGTACCCGCTGAGCTGCAATTCGGCGCCACCGCCAGCGCGGTGAGCGTCCCCGCCCTGTCCCCGGCCAGCACCAGCAGCACCCCGGGACGGTTGTTGATCTGCACCGGGGTCGCGCCCAGGATGGGTGCATTCCCCGGGTAGCCAAGCCCGGTCAGACAGGACGCCCGGCGGGCGGGCTCGCTCAGCGCACCGAAGTCGGGCGCTTCGCCCAGTAGGTCGGTGATCTGCGGTCCAGATAGGGGGACCGAGGCCGATGGCACCGAAACGGTGATGAGGTTCGCGGTGGTGA
Organism: Mycobacterium sp.; assembly: GCF_965229105.1. Taxonomy (GTDB): domain Bacteria; phylum Actinomycetota; class Actinomycetes; order Mycobacteriales; family Mycobacteriaceae; genus Mycobacterium. The sequence goes on along the minus strand of NZ_OZ245858.1, from coordinate 634,449 downwards.
TCGTGCTGGTGACGGGGGCCGGCGAGCGCAGAAGGGCAGTGGTGCCCAGCCCGATCGCGGCGGCGATCGCCACGAACCCGACGATGGCCCCGACCCGGCGCAGCCGCTGATCGTGCGGCCGGACCGAATGGGCGGCACCGGAAACGGCAGGCGGGTCAGTTACCCGGTGCCCGTCGGGCTCGGGATCGGCGGGGCTGTGGACCACCCAGCCAGTGTGCGCCAGGGACCGCACCCGCACCCCGTCGTCATGCGCAGTGCACCTGTCGCAGCTCCACCGCGAGGCGGGCGCGACCCCTGGCGCAGCGACTTTTCACCGTGCCCTCGGCCACCCCCAGCAGATGCGCCGCATCGGCAACCGAATAGCCGTGCATATCGACGGCCACCACGGCGGCGCGCTGGTCGTCGTTGAGGCGGCGGAGTGCGCGGTGCACCATGATCGCGGTATCGACCTGTGCGGTCTGATCGCTGATGATGTGCACCGCGTCCTCACCCTGGATGGCGATGGTGGCGTGGTTGCGGCGGCGCCGCAGGCGATCCAGGCAGGCGTTCACCACAATGCGGTGCAACCAGCTGCCGACGGCGGCGTGATGGCGGAAACCGGCCGCGTTGCGGTGCGCGGCGAGCATCGCCTCCTGCAGGGCGTCCGCGGCGTCCTCGGGGCTGCCGCAACTCATGATGGCCACCCGGTACAGCTGGCGGTGATGGCGGCCGAAGAGCTCCTCGAAGGCGTACCGGTCGCCGGCGACGTGCGCGGCCAGCAGCTCGGCATCGGTACGTCCGTCGGTGAGGTTGCGCTCGAAGATGACCACGGCCGGACAGTAACGAGCCGATCGATCAGCGGCACTTCACCTGTGCGCGGCAGTGTTAGGAAGCGGGCTTGATGGTGATTTCGGAGATATCGGTGCGGCTCTTGCCGTCCACCGTGCCCAGTGTGGTGATCCAGACCAGCAGGTTCGATGTCGGTGCCGACGCGTTGACCGCGATGGTGTTGTTACCAGTCTGCAGCGGTGTCGGCGGGGTCAGCACAGTGGTGTCATCAAGGGACGTCGGGTTGGGGGTCGAGGCGGACCGGATCTGCACCGAGGTGCCAGTGCTGGAGACGTTGACCGTGACGGCGCCGACCGTGGTGGGTTGGGGCAACTGCAGCATCAATCCCACACCATTTTTGAACCCGGGGAACGGCGACGGGTCCGAATAGGTGTCAGATGGCCACACGGTGGCCGGATTACCGTCGATCGCCAGCCCGGCCAGGCTCGGCGCGTCAGCTTCGCCTTCGGGTGAGAAGACGGTGGCGCGAACAGGTTTCACCGACGATCCGCTGGCGCCGGGGGTCTGGCTGGCGGAGTCGGACGGGTTGAGGCCGAGCTGGTCGCCATTGATGCCACCACCGACATCACTGAAGATCTTGCTCAGTACCGAGGCCAGGACGAGCAGCGCCACCACGGCGATCGCACCGGCGATCCCGAGTCCGAGCAGCAGACCCCTGCGCTTGCGCGCCTTGGCCGCCACATCTTCGGGGGCGTCGGGCCGCGCCGCACTGGGCGGTGGCCCGGAGGCGTCCACCGGCTCGATCAGCTCGGTGCGGTCAGCCTGGGAAGTCGCCTGCTGCAGAAGATTGAGAAGTGTTGGGGCGGTGCGGATTCCACCGCCGTCCTGCACGGAGCGGGCGGCGGCGGCCGAGATCTGGAAGGGGATCTCCCCGTCGACCGAGCGGGGGTCCACCGGTTGCCCGGCCGCATCCACGTCGGCCTGCGCCAGCCCGCTCGGCGTGCCGGACTCCGGTAGCGGCCAGCGGTTGACCAGCAGCGCGTACAGGGCGGCGCCGATCCCGCGGATGTCGTCTTCCGGGGTGGCGGCCGGCAGCGTGGCCGGAAATGCCAGTGCCACATCACCTTCGATACTGACCCGAACCCGGCTGGGGTGGTCGATGGACAACGCCACACCGGCGTGGTGGGCGGTATCGGCTGCGGCGGCCAGCGACTGGATCGCGCGGGCACCGCCGATGGGTGACGGCGAGGTGTCGGCGACCTCCTGCAGCGAGCCGCCGCGGATCCATTCCGATACCACCAGGCCGCCCGCACCGGTGTGGGCGACGTCGAGCACGCGGGCGATACCGGGCCGGTCGAGGCGGCTCAGCCGCAGGGTGCGGGCCAGGATCTCCTGTAGTTCGGCTTCGGGCAGGGTGCGGTCCGGGTCGACGAACGTCAGCGCGACCTGCCGGTCCAGCGCAGTGTCCAGCGCCTGCCAGAACTGCAGATTGGGTGGACCGCCGTGGAAAACCAGCAGGCGGTAGCGGCCGCCGGCGATGCTGGCGCCGGGGATGAGATGTACGTCGTCTTCAGGTGCCGAGGTGTCCATGGCCGGATCACGCGGGGCGTCGAAGGCGATGGGTTCGCGCGACGGGTCTCCGGCGATATCGGGCCTGGGCCGTTGCGGGGGATCGGTGGGCGGCACCGTTCCGACATGAAGGTCGGCGGGGACGTCGGGCTGGAAGTCGCCTGCTGCGGTTGGAGGCCCAGCGGTTGGAGACCCAGCGCTGACCGTAGGAATCTTGGTCGTGGGAGATGCGCCGGCGTCGGACGGTATACCGCCCGAGGGTTCGTCGTTCACCGCCGGTCCTTTCCCCATGCCTGCCCCGGCAACGCGCGCCGGTGGCCCGTTCCGGACGGACCCGTGGGCTGACCCTCGCCCCGGTGCGGGCTGATTTCTGTGCTCAGAGTACGTGACGGCGACGTCACGGGTGCGTGTGTCGGTCGGGACAGCCGGGCCGGCGGCAACCGGATCGGCACGGCCCAACCGGCGGCGGATGAGCGTGAGGGCGGCCACCGCCTCGGGCACCTTGGCGGCCGTCAGCACCCAGCCCACGATCGGCAACATGATCACGCCGAGCACGAAGAGCCGCAGAAGCGAACCCGCCCCGCCGCCGTGCACGGTCAGTGCCTCTAGACCGAGGAGCTGATCGACCACGTGCGCGATGAGCCCGGCCAGGAGCGACGCGGTGATGGTCACCAGGATGGTCCTGATCACGGTGATATCGAGTAGCCGTCCACCACGGGGCAGCAGATTTCGACGCAGCAGCGCATAGCCGACGACCGCGCCGGCCAGAAAGCCGAGACCGTTTGCCATTCCCAGGAATCCGGCCACCAGCTCGGGATTGGAGGTGACGTGCGGTGCCGCCACCGAGGCGGCGATCTTGACCGCTGTGATGACGAGGATGACGATGATCGGCGTCCAAGGCTGCTCCTTGGCGTAGAACACCCGCAGCTGCACCAGCACCAGGGCGTAGGGGATGAGCGTGAACGCCGACAACGCGATGGACAGACCGAGGTAGTTGGCGTCGACCTCGCCGAACTTGCCGTAGGCGAACAGGGCGCTACCGATCGCCGGTCCGCCCACCGTCATGAACGCCACGATGGGGATCAGCGTGACCATGGTCAGTCGGGTGGCCAGCGACAGGTCGGCGAGCACCGCGGGGTGATCGTCGGCGGCGGCATTACGCGACAGCCGCGGCATCACCACGGTCAGCACCGTCACACCGATGATGCCGAACGGCAGCATCAGCACCAACCAGGTGTAGTTGTAGATCGCCGGTCCGGAAGCAGCTGCCGCGCTGGCGATCTGGTTGCCGATGACCAGGCCGAGCTGGCTGATCAAAACGTAGAGCACCATCGCGGCGGCCATCGCGCCGAAGCGTTTGAGCCGATCATCGACACCCCAGAGCGGCCGCAGGCTGATGTGTTCGCGTTTGATGGCGAACAACAGCACGGCAGTCTGTGCCACTACCCCGAGCGTGGTGCCGATGCCCAGCACCAGCAGCTTGGCATTGCCCATCTGTGCCGGGTCGATCGAGAGTTCTCCGGGCACAACCACATACAGCCCCAGCGTGGCAATGGCCACCACGTTGTTGATCACCGGCGCCCAGGCCGGCGCCCCGAAAACGTTGCGGTTGTTCAGGATTGCCATGAACACCGAGGACAGCCCGTAGAAGATGACCTGGGGCAGCAGCAGGTAGGCGAACGCGGTGGTCAGCGACTGGTTGACCTGCGGATGACTGCCGAGCATCAGCCGCACCAGCAGCGGTGCGGCTGCGACCGAAAGCACAGTGGTCACCAGCAGCAGCGTGGTGGCCAGCGTCACCAGGCGTCGCACGAACAGGGCGCCGCCGTCGGGATCGTCGCGTTCGGCGCGGGCCAGTACCGGCACGAAGATCGCGGTGAACGTCGCTTCCAATACCAGCGCCGCCACCAGGTTCGGCAGCTGGTTGGCGATGGTGAACGAACTCGACAGTGCGGCACCGAGGATCGCCGCCAACAGCACGATTCGGATGAACCCGGTCAGTCGGCTGACCAGCGTCGCCAGTGCCATCCCCCAAGAACGGGAGACGACGGCGGCATCGGAGAGCTCGGTGCGCACCGCGCGCTGCTGGGCCGTCAGCGGCGGCACCGGTTGGCCTGCGGTACTCATGTCCGGCGTGGGCTGGGTCGGTCGAGGTCGGCGCGGTCGGGTTCACCGCGGAAGCGGTGCCACAACCGTCGACCGGTGAGCACCATCAACACGACCGCGGCGGTCAGGGTGATGAAGAACAGCACCTTGCCGTAGGCGTTGGAGTGCACCGACAGCCGCACCGGTTCGCCCAGCGGCAGACCGTCCGGCGTGCGCAGTGACACATCGACGGCGACCCGCTGCGTGAAGTGCACTTCGATCGGGACCCGCAGCGGCAGGAAGCCCGGCGGCAGTTCCTGCTCACCCATATCTGTCACCGTCATCCCTGGCGGAGCGTTGACCTGCAATTTGACCCGGATCGGCACGGCAAGGTCGTTGCGCAGTGCCAGCGGTAGCGGGCTGTGCTCGGTGGCCAGGGTGTAGTTGCCGCCCGGGTTGACGATCGTCACCGCACCGAACAGATCGTCGATGGTCTTGCCGACCACTGCGAGATGGCTTCCGGCGAGGTCGTTGCGGGCCTGTGGGGACGGCGCCTGGCTCAGCGCGCGCAGCATGTCCTCGCGAAGCGGTGCGGTGTAGGCGATACCGGTCAGCCCGGTCTGCTCGTTGGTGGTCATTGCCGACGTCAGGCCCCACAGCCGGCCGACCTGACCCGAGACCTCGCCCACCACGGCGTCGTCGAACCGGCCCTGGGTGGTATCGCTGGCCGACGGCGATTTTGGCTGACCCTGAAGCGGTGCGGTCTCGGCGATCACATCGGGCAGGGCCCGCGGGATGGCCAGCCCGGAGTGAATCGTCGTGGCCAGCGTCGTCAACACGGCCTGCGCATCGTCGGGCTGCAGGTCCCAGGTCAGGGGCGGCATCAGGATCTGGCTGCGCGGCTCGGTCTCGGGGTGCAAGGCGCGCCACAGTATCGAACCCTGCGCATCCTGCCTGCGCGCGATCGCCGAATCGTGATGCACCGGGACATCCAATGAGGCATCGAGGTACGTCGGGGATTGCGGGTCGGTGCCAAGGCCGGCCAACGCCGCGCCGACGGTCGGATCGAAGGGCACCGAAACCACTTGGGCCGACACCCGATGCGGCGTCAGGTCCGCGGTGGCCGACTCTCCCGCGGAATCCTGCGCCGCACACTCGGCGGCCGCGATGGCCACCGTCGGGCCCTGTGCGTTGAGCAGGTTGACGACGTCGCCGGTCAGCGGCCCGTCGCCGACCAGGGTGGCGCCACGGATGGTCGGCACGCCGAGAATCTGGTCGGCCAGATCGGCGGCACCCGTGGTCGCGAAGGAACTCAGGCCGGGGTCGCCGACGCGCTGCAGGGCATCGAGATCTGCCTGTGCGTAGGGCGTCGCCGCGACGCACATCCGCCCTGCCAGGGCACGCAGCCGGTCCAGCCAGCCGGTGGCCGCGGCCTGACCGGTACCGGGGTGTGTGGCGGTGCCCAGCCCGTCGGGGGCGTCGGACACCACATAACCGGTCGTCATCGCGTTCACCGTGACCAGCAGGTCGGGGTCGATCGCCAGACACATCGCGCGGGTGACCTCCCCGTCGGGGTCCACCTCTGGGCTGGTGGCGAATTCCGCCGCCCCCAACAAGGTGTCCAACCGACCGCCCGCGGCCAACGAGGTGGCCAGGTTGTCGTTCATCAGCCGCACGGGGGTCGTTCCACCCGGGACGCCCGGCGCCAGGCTGGGCTGGTCGGCCAGTGGCCACATCATGGTCAACTGGACCGGACGTCGGGTGTCCGGTGCGATCACGCCGTCCACCCCGGTGCCGGGGGGTGCCTCCGGGGCCAGGGTGGGCGGCGGCAGGCCGGCCACCGGTAGCAGGAAGCGGGCGTCATCGAGTCGAGCGGGCTCGCCGTAATCGGGGGTCCCGTTGACGTTGACGAGCAACGGGTAGACCCCGGGTGCGTCGAAACCCAAGGCGGGCTCGCTCGTCGAGCGCAACGGGTAGGACAGCGTGAACCGCGCCTCCTGGCCGCGCTGCAGCTCCGGTGTGACGGTGATGAACGGGGCGACGGCTGAATACTGCGCGGTATCGCCACCGAGGTCGGTGCGCAGCTGAGCCGACGAGGCGACGGCAGGGGCGCGTTCGAGTCGGGCGACGATATCGCGGACCGGGCGGTCACCGACGTTGGTCACCGTGGCGGTCACGGTGACCGCGGTACCGCTGGCAGTGGTGACCACATCGGGGGAGACGTTGTCGATCCGGACCACCAGAAACGGCATCGCACCGGGCTCGCCTGCCGCCGCCTGCGGGAGCGCTGCCGGCAGCAGAATCGTCGCGAGCAGCGTCAGGACGCCGATAAGCCGGGCCGTCACCGAAGCGCGGCGCGACGAGTTCACGGTGCCGGTCCGCAACCGTTCGTCCGACCAGGTGCTGATTCATCGGGACGGCGGTTGCGCGTATGCGAGTGGGTCTGGCCGCGCCTGCGAGGCGAGCTGCGTGGCAGCGGTGGCAGTGCGCCGGGCCCATCGGTCTGCAGTTTGTGGATCAATTCCCCGGCGACCTCGGCCAGTCGACGCTCGTCGGCGTAGGCGAGCCGGGACGGCAATTCCTGTACTGGCACCCAGGCGACTTCACTGACCTCGATGTCATCGTCGGAGAGCTCACCGCCGGAGAACCGCAATAGATAGTGGTGCACCGTCTTGTGGACGCGATTGCCTTCGGTGACAAACCAGTAGTCGATGCTGCCCAGCGCCGCCAGCACGCTGCCCTGGATACCGGTTTCCTCCGCGACTTCGCGAATAGCCGTCTGCTCGGCGGTTTCACCCTGCTCGATATGGCCCTTGGGCAGCGACCACAACATGCGGCCGCGCCGGTCGAGCCGCCCGATCAGGGCCGCGACCTGTGCCTCGCGGGGGCCGTCGATACCGTCGATCACCAGCCCGCCCGCCGACGTCTCGTGCACGGTGCGTAGCCGCTCGGCGCCCTTGTGGTGGGTGCGCTGCCGGTGCGGTTTGGCTGGTGCCGGTGCCGGCCGATCCGCGGCTGTCGGTGCGGTCGCTTCTGGGGCGGATGGCTCGGCGGGACCAGCGCGGTGACCGGTGCCTGGTTGGGGCGGTCCGGCAGCGCGCCGACCACGGCGCCGACCTCGGCGCCGTCGTGGTTTCGCCTGTTCGCCGTCCGACACCTAAGCGATGGTAGCTGGCACCGACACGCCTCCTGGGCGCACTCGCCGGTAGTCCAGCGGTGGGACGGGTATTAGGTCCGGTGCGCGCGTGCACATTAGGCTCAGTGAACGTGCCTGAGGGAGAGAACGATGCTGCGCTGCTGGCGCGCGCATGGGTGGCGCTGAACGAACGGTCCGAGCCCCTTTCCAGCCTGGGCGCGGTGTTCGCTGCGGCCGGTCATGAGCTCTACCTCGTTGGCGGCAGTGTCCGCGACGCTCTGTTGGGACGCTCGAGTCCGGATCTGGATTTCACCACTGATGCCCGGCCCGCCGAGGTGCAGAAGATGTTGCGGCCGTGGGCCGATGGCCTCTGGGATACCGGTATCGAATTCGGCACCATTGGCGCCACCCGCGGCTCCGATCGGGTGGAGATCACCACCTTCCGGGCCGACAGCTATGACCAGGTGACGCGCAATCCGCAGGTGCGCTTCGGGTCGAGTCTCACCGAGGATCTGGTGCGACGTGATTTCACCGTCAATGCGATGGCGGTTCGGATCGCCGCGCACGGTCCCGACGAATTCTTGGATCCCCTAGGCGGTTTGGTGGCGCTGCGGGCCAAGGTCCTCGATACCCCGTCGGCACCGGAGGTGTCCTTCGGCGACGATCCACTGCGGATGCTGCGGGCGGCCCGGTTCGTCTCGCAGCTCGGTTTCGGTGTCACCCCGCGGGTCCGCACCGCGATGACGGAGATGGCCCCGGAGATGGCGCGGATCACCGCGGAGCGGATCGCCGCTGAGTTGGACAAGCTGATTCTGGGTGCCGATCCGGTCGCCGGTATCGAGCTGATGGTGCAGACCGGACTCGGTGATGAGGTGCTACCCGAGGTGGGTGCCATGCGGATGGCCATCGACGAGCACCACCAACATAAGGACGTCTACCAGCATTCGCTGACGGTGTTGAGTCAGGCCATTGATCTCGAAGAGGACGGGCCCGATCTGGTGCTGCGGTGGGCGGCGCTGCTGCACGACATCGGCAAACCGCCGACGCGTAAGCACGAGTCCGACGGCGGGGTCAGCTTCCACCACCATGAGGTGGTCGGCGCCAAAATGGTGCGCAAGCGGATGCGGGCGCTGAAGTACTCCAAGCAGATGGTCGACGACGTCTCCCAGTTGGTGTACCTGCATCTTCGGTTTCACGGTTACGGCGACGGGAAGTGGACCGATTCGGCGGTCCGCCGCTACGTCACCGATGCCGGACCGCAGCTCGCGCAGCTGCACAAGCTGGTCCGGGCCGATTGCACCACCAGGAACAAGAAACGGGCCGCCCGGCTGCAGGCCAACTACGGCGAACTCGAAGAGCGGATCTCGGCGCTGGCCGCCAAGGAAGATCTGCAGCGAGTGCGCCCAGACCTGGACGGTAACGCGATCATGGAGCTGCTCGACATTCCGGCGGGGCCCCAGGTGGGGGAGGCGTGGCGCTTCCTCAAGGAGCTGCGGCTCGACCGCGGGCCGCTGGATCGCGATGACGCCGAGGCCGAACTTTTGGCGTGGTGGACAGCGAAAGGGAACGCCGGCGGCGACTCCAGCGTCTGATCAGTTATGGAGTACTGCTTCGGCACCGGTGACGGCACCGCGTCGATGTGGACGGGACCGCCGGATATCGATACCGACGGTGACGGCGCCCCCGACGCGATCGGCCTCGACTTCGACGGCGATGGTCTTCGGGACGACGCGCTGGCCGATCTCGATGGTGACGGCATCGCCGACCACGCACTGATCGATGTCGACGACGACGGCACCGGCGAAAGCTGGTTCACCGACGACGGTTCTGGGACATGGTCGGTGCCGGTGGACCGGGTGTCGCGCAGTGTCTCTCCGGAAGGTGGGCAGCTGCGCTGGTTCGCCCTCGACGGGACCGAGCACACCGGCGGACCGCTGATCGATTTCGACGCCGACGGCGCACCCGATGACCGCCTGCTCGACAGTGACGCCGACGGGCTCGCCGACCGCATCCTGATCGGCGATGGGGCCGCCGGGTATGAAGCCGCCTATGTCGATACCGACGGCGACGGGCACTGGAACGTCAAACTCGTCGACACCGATGGGGACGGCACCGCCGACGACGCCCGTCAGCTCTAAAGGTCGGCGGCGTGGGCTCTCTTCGCGCAAGCGCTCATCGACCCGCGCTGTGTTGAATTGGCGCGGGCTCTCTTCGCGCAAGCGCTCATCGACCCGCGCCGTGCTGAATTGGCGCGGGCTCTCTTCGCGCAAGCGCTCATCGACCCGCGCCGGGCGGGCCCGCAAACGCCTGCGCGATCTCCAACCACCGCTGGGCGTCAGGCCCCTCAGCCACCAGGTCAAGCTGCGACAACGGCCGCCGCTGCGTGACCAGAAGGCAGAAATCCTCGGCGCTGCCCGTGACGCGTTGGGCCGCATCAGCTGGTCCCCACGCCCAGTCGCCGCCATCGGGAGCGCGAAGTTTCACGTGGAACGGTTCCGCCGGCAGTGTCAGGCCGTGCACGCCGAACGCGAAATCGCGGGTCCGCACTCCGAGATGGGCGATCGACCGCAGCCGGTCCGTCGCGGGCCGGGTGACGCCAAGGGCGTCGGCCACATCCAGGCCGTGCGCCCAGGTTTCCATCAGTCGCGCGGTCGCCATCGACGCGGCGCTCATCGGCGGACCGAACCACAACAACTTGCGGCCCTCGGGGACCATCCGCAGCTGCTCGTGCAGACTCCGCCGAGTCGAGCGCCACTGGCTCAGCAGCGTGGCGGGATCTTCTGTGGCCAGTTCGTCGGCACCGGCATCGACGAAACCCGACGGGTTGGCCGCGGCCTGGGTGAGTGTCTCGCCGAAGGCGGGCTCATCGGTGACCGAAAGCAGGGCGACGCGATCCGTCCACAACAAGTGCGCGATCTGATGGGCGATGGTCCAGCCCGGAGCGGGCGTCAGTTGCGCCCATGCCGCAACGGATAACGGTCCTACCAGCGCATCGAGCGCATCGCTCTCGGCTGCTAGATCATCGACCAGGGGACCCGCGTCGGCCATTCGGCCACCCTAGTCCGCGCTGGTTTCCGCCGGGTCCGGTGGTCGGCTGCGGCGGCCGACAGCGGTGTGGACCGCCAAACCGAGGAGGTAGATCACTGAGCCGGCGATGATTAGCCCTGGTGCGTGACCGTCATCGGGAATGACCGCGGCCGACACGGTCAGGGCCCCGACGAAGGACAACCAGAACACCGAGTCCTGCACGGCGAATACGTGCCCGCGCAAAGCGTCGTCAACGTCGATCTGCATGGACGAATCGACGCACAGCTTGACGATCTGGCCCGCCGCGCCGAGGAGGAACCCGCACACCACCATGACGGGGAGCTGCAGCCCGGCCCCGGCGAGCTGAATCACCGCGGCGGCCAGCAGTGCGCCGTTGGCGGTGCCATACCGCCCCCACCGCCGCAAGACCGCCGGCGTGAGAAGGGTGGCCAGGAATGATCCGATGCCGGTGGCCCCGACGAAAATCAACGCGCTGCCGAATCCGGCCACCGCCACCGTCGGGACATCGGTGTGGCGCACGGTGACCAACACCAGCAGGGTGTTGACGCCGAACACCATGCGATGGGCGGCCAGCCCGGCCAGCGTCGCTGCGACCGAGGGCACGGTGAGCACGGTCCGGGCGCCGTGCAGCCACCCGGTGGCCACCGCATACAGCGCCGAGCCGTGGATGGCCCGCGAGGTGTCGTCCGGACCGAGGACCCGGGCCGGGAACCGGATGGCCAGTAACAGCGCCACGGTCACCGGGGCCGCCACGATGAAGATGATGGCGGCGGCGCCGGCATCGCCCGATCCCAGCAGCCAGCGCGGGACCAACATGAAATTGGCACCCAGGAACGTCGCCGTCGCGCCGACGGCGATCGACACCGAGTTCATGCTGACCACCTGCTCGCGGGGCACCACATGGGGTAGTGCCGCCGACAGACCAGATGCGACGAACCTGGTGAAACCGTTGACGATCAGCGCTCCGCACAACACGGTCAGATCGCTGGCGCCGATGGCGAGCAGCGTCGCGACGCCGAGGGTCAGCAGCAACCGGCCTAGGTTGGCGCCGACGAGCACCAGACGGCGATCCCAGCGGTCGAGCAGGGCACCAGCAAACGGGCCGAGCAGCGAATACGGCAGGAACAGCACGGCGAATGATCCGGCGATCTGCCACGGGGTGGCCGCGCGGTCGGGGTTGAACAACAGCCCACCGGCGAGACCGGCTTGAAACAGGCCGTCGCCGAACTGGCTTGTCAGCCTTACCAGCAGCAGGCGCCAGAACTCCGGCATGCTACGCGCCGACCGCCACATGGCTACGGACGCCCGCGCGTCGACCACGTGTCACTTCCTAGCGTCTTGAGTGGGCATGGTGCCGAAGGACGCGAGTCCGTCCGCAACTGAACCCCACACTACAAATATCGACGGCAGGCTGCGCCTGTTGGCACCGCGGACGGCCTCCTGGTGCGATGATGGTCACGTGGCCCAGCCAGAGGACCCCGAGGACTTCATCGCGCCTGCAACCCATCGGGTACGTGCAGGCACCCTGCTGTTGGCCAACACCGATCTACTCGAACCCACCTTCCGCCGCAGCGTCATCTATGTGGTGGAACACAACGATGGCGGGACGCTCGGTGTGGTGCTGAACCGACCCAGCGAGACCGCGGTCTACAACGTGCTGCCGCAATGGTCGAAGCTGGCCACCAAGCCCAAGACGATGTTCGTCGGCGGCCCGGTGAAACGGGATGCCGCGCTGTGCTTGGCGACGCTGCGGGTCGGAATGGAACCGCAAGGTGTGCCTGGTCTGCGACACGTGGCGGGCCGGATGGTGATGGTCGATCTCGACGCCGACCCCGACACGGTGGCACCGATGCTCGAAGGGGTGCGGATCTTCGCAGGTTATTCGGGCTGGACCATTGGTCAGCTCGAAGGCGAAATCGAACGCGATGACTGGATTGTGTTGTCCGCCTTGCCTTCTGACGTGCTAGTGGAACCCAAGGTGGATCTGTGGTCCCGGGTGCTGCGGCGTCAGCCGCTGCCGTTATCGCTGCTGGCCACGCACCCGATCGATATCAGCCGCAACTAGTTAGTGGCACGAAAGCGTGCACGCCGCGCAGCTGCCCGCGCATTCGGGTTCGGCGGGCGCCTCGTTGCGCAGGGCGAATCGGGCACCCTGCCAGGAGCCTGCCGCCACCGTGCCCGCCGCCCCGAGCACGCAGACGATCACGACCAATAGCGCGGTCCGCGGCGGACCCGCCACGGCCACGACGCCACCCGCGGCCAGCATCACCGCTGCGGCCAACTGCGTCGGGGCGACCGCACGCAGCACCAACTGGTTGATGTCGGTGGCACGCGGTCGGGTCAGCGTCCGCACGCCGAAGGCCGCGCAGACCACGGCCGCGCACAGGCACAACACACCTGCAATCAGCATGTGGCCACCTTACGAGGCGACCCTGGCCGTTGCCCAGTTGGGCGGTCTCAGCTGACCGGGACGGGAACCTGTGCGGCCAGCGCGGGGGCAGGTGCCGCCGGTGCCGGTCCGGATGCCGCCGGTGCGGGCGCACCCGGCGCTCCTGGCGCAGCGACGGGCGCCGCCGCGGGTGCGACCGGTTGCACCGCTGCCGGATCGGCCACCCGGAAACCGTTGACAATGGCGTCGGTGGCGTCGGCAGCCGCGACGGCCTGGTTGGCCGCAGTGGTGACCGACAGCGACACCAGGTATTTCTCCGGACCCGCGGTGGCGATGACATGGCGTCGCGAGGTGTTGAGCATCATGTCGTTCTGGCGGTAGGTGCCCTCGATGACCGAAGACGGGAAGGCGCCCAGAGGGGCCAGCGACCCATCGGTGGATTGCCAGTTCGCGAGCTGCTGGCTGTCGATGAGGCCGTGCGTGATGGCTTCGTTCGGATCGAAGTCACCGACCAGCTTGTAGACCACAATCTGAGCGTTGGACGTGAACAGTCCGTCGCCACCTTGGCGGTCGGCGATCACGACGAACGCATCCGGCACATTCGGGTCCGGCACCTGCGTCCAACCCGGGGGGACGGGCAGGGTGATGTTCAGCGCCCGGAAATCGCGTGGCGTCTGCGGTTCCAGGGTGACGCCCTTGTCCTTGAGGAAATCGATGATCGTTCCTGACGTGGCCGGGACCAGTGCAGGAACCTGTGCGGCGGCAGGCGCCGGGATCGAGGTGGCGGCGGACAGTCCCGGTGCGACGGCCTGGGGCGCGGTGCCCGCCAACTGCCCGGTCTGAGCGGTGGCGGCGGGTGCGGCGACCTGCAAAGCGTCTGCGGTGGCCGAGGGGGCTGCGGTGACGGTGACGGTCACGGGTGCGGGCACCGGTGCTGGCACGGCCGGCTCGGCGTGGGCGGTGGTGCCTGCGAAACCCACAACACCTGCGATGCCTGCGGCCAGTCCACCTGCCATCAGCTGCCAGCTACGGGTCTTGATCAACATGAAAACTGTCGTTCCTTCCGGGTCGCCCCAACACGGATCGGGGCGCACTCGACCCCATGTCAGGCGCTGACCGTATCGGCGGTCACCCGCCGACCTCTAGGGCCGAGAGCAACTCGGAACCGAGCTGGGACCAACCGATGATGGGTCTGCAACGCAACTGAGACCTACCCGGTGGCGAGTGCCGCGTTTTTTGGTGCTCGGACTTGCCCTTATACCCTGTGTGCGTGACCGAATCCCCGACCAGATCAGCCGGTGCCAGCCAGGACCCAGCCAGGCCCGACGGCGTCGGTGAGACAGACGCCCCGCAGTTCCGCTATACCGCGGATCTCGCCGGCCGGATCGAGGAGACCTGGCAGGCCAACTGGACACGATTGGGGACGTTCAACGTGCCCAACCCGGTGGGGTCGCTCGCCCCGGCCGATGGATCGGCGGTGCCCAAGGACAAGATGTTCGTCCAGGACATGTTCCCGTATCCGTCGGGTGAGGGTCTGCACGTCGGGCACCCCCTGGGTTACATCGCCACCGATGTCTATGCCCGCTACTTCCGGATGACCGGCCGCAATGTGCTGCATGCGCTGGGCTTCGACGCGTTCGGGTTGCCCGCCGAGCAGTACGCGGTGCAGACGGGCACCCATCCGCGCACGCGGACCGAGGCCAATATCGTCAACTTCCGTCGTCAGCTCGGCAGGCTGGGACTCGGGCACGACGCCAGACGCAGCTTCTCTACCACCGATGTCGACTTCTACAAGTGGACGCAGTGGATCTTCCTGCAGATCTTCAACGCCTGGTTCGATCCGAAGCTCAATCGGGCCCGCCGGATCGACGAGCTGATCGCGGAATTCGATTCCGGTGCAAGAGCTCTCGATGATGGCCGGGACTGGACGGCGCTCAGCGCCGGCGAGCGAGCCGATGTCATCGACGGTTACCGCCTGGTGTACCAGTCGGATTCGATGGTCAACTGGTGCCCCGGACTGGGTACCGTGCTGGCCAACGAGGAAGTCACCTCCGATGGTCGCAGTGACCGCGGTAACTTCCCGGTCTTCCGGAAACGGTTGCGGCAGTGGATGATGCGGATCACCGCGTATTCCGACCGGTTGCTCGACGACCTCGAAGTGCTGGATTGGCCGGACAAGGTCAAGGCTATGCAGCGCAACTGGATCGGCAGATCCACCGGCGCTGAAGTGAAGTTCGGCACCGACGCAGGCGATATCGAGGTGTTCACCACCCGGCCCGACACCCTGTTCGGGGCGACCTATCTGGTGTTGGCGCCCGAGCATCCGTTGGTCGAGCAGCTCACCGCGGCGCAGTGGCCCTATGACGTCGACCCGCGCTGGACGTTCGGCGCGGCGACACCGGGTGAGGCCATTGCCACCTACCAGAAGTCGATCGCCACGAAATCCGATCTGGAGCGCCAGGAGAACAAGTCCAAGACGGGCGTGTTCACCGGCTCGTATGCCACGAATCCCGTTAACGGGGAACGTATTCCGGTGTTCATCGCCGACTACGTGCTGATCGGTTACGGCACCGGCGCCATCATGGCGGTGCCCAGCGGCGACCAGCGCGACTGGGACTTCGCTACCGAATTCGGTCTGCCGATCATCGAAGTGGTCAGCGGGGGCGACATCTCCCTGGCTGCGTACCACGGTGACGGCATCCTGGTGAACTCCGACTATCTCAACGGCTTCACCGTCGCCGACGCCAAGGAAGCCATCACCGCACGCCTGGTCGCCGACGGACACGGCCGGGCGCGCATCGAATACAAGTTGCGGGACTGGCTGTTCGCCCGCCAGCGGTACTGGGGCGAGCCGTTCCCGATCGTCTACGACGACGATAACCGCGCGCACGGGCTGCCCGATGCCCAGCTGCCGGTGGAACTGCCTGACGTGCCCGACTATTCGCCGGTGCTGTTCGATCCCGACGATGCCGATAGCGAGCCGTCGCCGCCGCTGGGCAAGGCGCACGACTGGGTCAACGTCGAGCTCGATCTGGGTGACGGTCTGCAGCACTATGCCCGCGATACCAATGTGATGCCGCAGTGGGCGGGCAGCTCGTGGTATGAGCTGCGCTACGCCGATCCGCACAACTCAGAAGAGTTCTGCGCCAAGGAGAATGAAGCGTATTGGATGGGGCCGCGGCCCGCCGAGCACGGACCGGACGATCCCGGCGGTGTCGACCTGTATGTCGGCGGTGTCGAGCATGCGGTGCTGCACCTGCTCTACTCACGGTTCTGGCACAAGGTGCTCTATGACCTTGGCCATGTCAGCTCCCGCGAGCCGTATCGGCGGTTGGTCAATCAGGGCTACATCCAGGCGTTCGCCTACACCGACCCGCGTGGGTCCTATGTGCCCGCCGCTGAGGTGGTCGAACGCGATAAGAAGTTCTACTGGACCGGCCCTCAGGGTGAAATAGAGGTCGCGCAGGAGTTCGGCAAGATCGGCAAGAGCCTGAAGAACTCGGTCTCACCCGATGAAATCTGCGATAGCTACGGCGCAGACACCCTGCGGGTGTACGAGATGTCGATGGGCCCCATCGAGGCGTCCCGGCCGTGGGCCACCAAGGACGTCGTCGGCGCGCACCGGTTCCTGCAGCGGGTCTGGCGTCTGGTCGTCGACGAGCAGACCGGCGGTGACCGGGTGGTCGAGCACGAGGCGCTCGACGACGCCACGCTCAAGGTGCTCAACCGCACGATCGCGGGGGTATCCGAGGACTACGCCAATCTGCGGGATAACACCGCCGCGGCAAAACTGATCGAATACACCAACCACCTCACGAAGACCGGGGTGAGCGCCAGGGCGGCGATCGAGCCGCTGGTGCTGATGCTGGCGCCGCTGGCCCCACACCTGGCCGAAGAGTTGTGGCAGCGGCTCGGCCACGACGCCTCCTTGGCCCACGGTCCATTCCCCATCGCCGACCCGGCCTACCTGGTGGAGGACAGCGTCGAATACCCGGTTCAGGTCAACGGCAAGGTCCGCGGCCGGATCACGGTGGCAGCTGACGCCACCGCGGAGGTAGTCGAGGCCGCGGCCCTGGCCGATGACAAGGTGCAGGCCTCCCTGGCCGGGAAGTCGCCCAAAAAGGTGATCGTGGTCCCGGGCAAACTCGTCAACCTGGTGGTCTAACGGCACCCACCTCGACCTTCGCGACGACGGGTACTGCTCAGCCAACACGTCGCCGAAGTTGAGTCGCGCGTTGGCGTTTCGGCGCAGTATGTCAAGGCAACCTCGCCGTTGAGCTAGTTTCCCGGGCAAGTATGCAGACATTCGTGTGTTTGCATATGCGCGCGCGTGATACTCGGAGGGAGGACCCGCACCGCTGCGGAAATCCCGTCTGAGTGAACGACAAGCGGATGCCGCGGGCCCGGTTTGGAGTCGTCATGAGTGACAATCGGATCGTCGTCTACAAGGGGCCTGGACAGGTCGCCGTCGAAACGCTGCCCTATCCCAAGCTCGAGGTCCCCAAAGAGGTCGCCGAGGCGATGGGGATGAGTCGTAAGGCGGACCACGGCGTCATCCTCAAGTGCGTGTCCACCAATATCTGCGGTTCGGACCAGCACATGGTGCGCGGCCGCACCACCGCGCCCGTCGGGCAGACGCTGGGTCACGAGATTACCGGTGAAATCGTCGAAAAGGGTTCGGACGTACAGTTCCTCGAGGTTGGCGACATCTGCACGGTGCCGTTCAATATCGCCTGCGGACGCTGTCGCAATTGCCGCGAAGGGCAGACGGGCATCTGCCTGAACGTCAACCCGGCTCGCGCCGGCTCGGCCTACGGATATGTCGATATGGGCGGCTGGCTCGGTGGTCAGGCCGATTACGTGATGGTGCCGTTCGCCGATTTCAATCTGCTCAAATTCCCCGACCGCGACGCGGCGCTGGCCAAGATTCGCGACCTGACGATGCTGTCGGACATCTTCCCCACCGGATACCACGGCGCCAAAACTGCCGGGGTCACCACGGGTTCGACGGTGTACGTCGCCGGCGCCGGCCCGGTCGGTCTGGCCGCGGCATACTCGGCGCAGTTACTGGGTGCCGCGGTGGTGATCGTCGGTGACCTCAACGCCGAGCGGCTCAAGCAGGCCGAGTCCTTCGGCTGCGAGACCGTCGACATCGGTGCCGATGCCTCGCTGGAAGATCAGATCGGCGACATCCTCAACACCAACGAAGTCGATTGTGCGGTCGATGCGGTCGGGTTCGAGGCCAGCGGGCATGGGCACGGTGCGGGGGAGCAGCCCGCCGCGGTCCTCAACTCGATCATGGCCATCACCCGCGCCGGCGGCGCGCTGGGCATCCCCGGTCTCTATGTCACCGGTGATCCGGGGGCGTCGGATGACGACGCCAAGCAGGGCACGCTGAAGGTCCGCCTAGGGCTGGGCTGGGCCAAGAGCCACAGCTTCGCCACCGGCCAGTGCCCGGTGCTGAAGTACAACCGCGGACTGATGATGAGCATCTTGCACGATAAGGCCCACATCGCCGACGCGGTGAACGCGACGGTGATTCCGCTCGAGGAGGCCCCAAATGGCTACGCGGCGTTCGATTCCGGTGTCGCGCAGAAGTTCGTGCTCGATCCGCACGGGATGGTGCCGTCCGCCTAGGAGGCGCGACCGGTCAAGCGTTGGCTAGGCAGCTGGGGGTACGGCGATGGCGGCCAACGGCCGCCCATGGATAGCCCTCGAATTTTAGTGGGCGCCGGCATGCATTATTTCGGGAGTTTGCGGGTACTCCCGGAATTGTCGGTCGACCGCCATCGCCGTTTCACTCCGGGTTGCAGGGTGGGTGGAAACGTGCTGCGACCATCTTGACAGGTGTTAGCTCGGGGAGCTCGGCTACCGACAGGTCTGAAGGTTTGACTCCCCCTGCGAAGTGCGCTGATGCCGCCCAGACAGATTCGTTGGTCACGATTAGACCCGGTAAATCACGTTTGCCCACCAATAGCAGCGACTAGTGGCAGTATGTTCGTATCTGGCCCAGATCACGCTGGATTTGGGTAGTCGGTGTTATCTATCTAGCGCAGGCGCCTCTTCGCAACGATGAAGGGCACAACTTTCATGCTGGACTCAGATTTCCCAGACCAATTGAGACCTCCGGGAGCGCGTAGTCACGTGAACCCGGGCCCTGACCTGCGGCAAACACTGCAGCTGGTGATGTCGCGGGTTCGACCAGAGGATCTTTCAGCGGTCGAGCTGTCGGGTCTGCTCGCCATCCTGGTACCGGTCCATTCCCGCGTCATTGGTGGTCCACCCGGGCGGCCAGCTTGGAGTGACCTCGACGTGGGCAGAAATGACGCGTCGGCGAACTTCGGCTAGTAGCGAGTCAATCGACACATTGCGCAAGTCACCGGTCAGCGTCGTGAGTTCCACCACGCCCAGTTCGTCGCTGCACAGATAGCCCGCTGCTACCAGACCCTCAACCGGTGAGCGGCCATACGCACGTGCGAGGGCGACCACCGCTTCAGCCCGCGGCTTGTTGGTTCCGCGTTGCCAGCGGGAGATGCTGGACTGATCGATACCGGTCGCCGCTGCGATGTCTTTCTGTGTTGCATCGCCCGTCACGGAGACGACGTACTGCCACCAGGACACCTGTTGAGCGATGCCGTGTTCTGGCGGCGTCACCGCAGAACGGTCCGCTGGTCCTGACATCTCATCCCGATTCCCGCTTGGGAGGGTCTGACAGTAGGTAATCATGGCCCTTTTAGCTCTTGAACCTGCAAAGGCTAGCCGACCCCCACTAAATGCACGCCCGCATGTGTGCGGGGTCACAGTCTTGTCCGCCGGACACGCGCGGCAGGATAACCAATTACCTTGGCCGGATTACGATTTCGTGCACGTGAGCGTCGGCTGGGGTGGCTACCGCATTCGCGACCACCTGGGCGACGGTCTCCGGGGTCAGGAACCGCTCCGCCAGGTATTCGCCGCCCTCGTAGGCGACCAGGTCCCTCTGCATGTCGGTATCGATCCGGCCGGGGTGGATCGAGGTGACCCGAAGCGAGGGCTCATCGGCACGCAACGAATCGGCGAACGCCCGCAGCGCGAACTTGCTGGCCGAGTACGACGCCAGGCCGGGTGAAGCGGTCCGCCCAGCGCCGGAGTTGATGAAGACGACCTGCCCGGCTGCCGCGCGGAGTGCAGGCAGCAGTTCCAGCGTGAGGGCGACCGCGCCGACGACGTTCACCTCCATCGTGTGCCGCCACTGCTCGGCGGTCGATTCGGCAACCCGGCCCGGATACGCGACCCCGGCGTTGTGCACGAGCACATCCAACTCGGCCAGCACCTCGGAGCTGGTCTCGATGCTGGTGGCGTCGGCCAGATCCAACGGCCAGGTGGTTGCCCCGAGATTCGCTGCGACGGCGTCGAGACGTTCGGATGGACGCCCGGCGAGCAGCAGCGTATGGGTGGGTGCCAGCGCGCTGGCGATGGCGGCGCCCAGTCCGCCTCCGGCACCGGTAATCAGAGCGGTCGGCATGCCGGCCACCCTAGTCCGCCCCCTGACTGTGAACCTTGTCGCGCGGGTCGTGGTCAGTGGGCCCAGAATGTAACCGTGGCTCCCGATCCGAGTTTCGCCCCGTCGCAACTCGCTGCGCGCGCCGCCTATCTGCTGCGAGGTAACGACCTCGGCGTGATGACCACGGCGGCTCCCCTGCTGTATCCGCATATGTGGAGTTGGGACGCCGCGTTCGTCTCGATCGGGCTGGCGCCGCTGTCGGTGGAACGGGCGGTCGTCGAACTCGACACGCTGCTATCGGCTCAGTGGACCAACGGCATGATTCCGCACATCGTCTTCGCCAGCGGTGTCGACGGATACTTCCCCGGACCCGCGCGCTGGGCGACGTCGGCCCTGGCGGCGCACGCCCCGCGCAACCGGCACACCTCCGGCATCACTCAACCGCCGGTGCACGCGATCGCCGTCCAGCGCATCCTCGACCAGGCGAAGGGGCGCGGACGTTCGACGCGCGCCGTCGCCGAAGCCTTCCTGGACCGCCGCTGGGATGACCTGGTCCGCTGGCATCGCTGGTTGGCCGAGTGCCGGGATCAAAACGAACACGGCCGGATCACGCTCTATCACGGGTGGGAATCGGGAATGGACAACTCACCACGCTGGGACGCCGCCTACGCCGCGGTGGTGCCGGGCGTGGTCCCGGAGTATCAGCGCGAAGACAACAAGATCAATACCGACGCCACCCAGCGGCCATCCGATACCGAGTACGACCGCTATCTGTGGCTGCTGGAAGAGATGAAGGCCGTCCGCTACGACGACCAACTTCTGCCCAAGGCAATGAGTTTCGCCGTGGAAGATGTGTTTGTCTCGGCGATCTTCTCGGTGGCATGTACTGTGCTCGCCGAGATCGGCGAGGACTACAAGCGTCCGCTGGCTGACGTCCGCGAGCTCTACGGGTGGGCCGACCGCTTCCGCACCGGAGTGTTGGAAACCGTTGACGAAAGAACAGGCGCTGCAAGAGATTTCGATGTTCGGGCGGATAAGTGGATTGCCACCGAGACGGCCGCGCAGTTCTCACCGTTGCTATGTGGGGGCCTCTCGCACGAGAAGGAGCGAACGCTGCTGCGCCTTCTGGAAGGCCCTCGGTTCTGCGGTCACCCGGATTTGAAATACGCCCTCATCCCGTCGACGTCGCCGGTATCACGCGACTTCAGACCGCGCGAATACTGGCGCGGCCCGATTTGGCCGGTGATGACGTGGTTGTTCTCCTGGGCGTTCGCGCGGCGGGGGTGGGCCGAGCGCTCACTGAACTTGCGGCGCGAGGGTTTACGTCAGGCCAGCGACGGCACCTTCGCCGAATACTACGAACCGTTCACCGGTGAGCCACTGGGCAGCATGCAGCAGTCGTGGACGGCGGCTGCGGTGCTGGATTGGTTGGGCTAGCAGCCGCGATCTTTCACCGTGGGTTCTTGGCCTGCGGCGAGCTTTTCCAGCGGAGCCAGCGCCGCCTGCAGTAGCTCGAGATCGGCCGGGCTGAGTTCACGCAGCATCCCCGCCAGTGACGCCCGCCGGTTCGCCAGTGACTCGGCGTGCACGGCATGACCCTTGGGGGTGATGTCGACGAGGACGGCCCGTAGATCCGATGGGTCGCGCGAGCGTTTGACCAGACCGAGCTTCTCCAGACGACGGATCGCTACGGTGGTTGTCGGTGTCCGGACACGTTCGTGCGCTGCCAGTTCCGTCATCCGGATGGGTCCCCGATCCAGCAACGTGATGAGAATCGACAGCTGCGCCAACGTCAGGTCACCCGTGGGAACCCTGCCGGCGGTGCTGGTATCACCCCGCCGTAGGACGGAAAACAATTTGGACAGCGTTCTGTGCAGCCCCTCCGCAAGTTCCGTCACCTCGGTGACGGCGACTTCGCCCTCTGCCATAGTTCGTCAGTCTAACCTGTCTCCGGCTGACATTACTCAGGCTCGGACTTTTTTCCGATGCCAGGTCAGAGGCCTGTTACAACACCTGGGACAGAAACTTCTGCAGTCGGTCGGTCTCTGCCGCTTCGAAAATCTGTTCAGGAGGACCGACTTCGACGACTTTGCCGTGATCCATGAAGACCACGGCATCGGCTGCCGACCGCGCAAACCCCATCTCGTGGGTGACGACCACCAATGTCATTCCGTCGGCCCCGAGATCGGCGATCAGGGCGAGGATGCCTTTGACCAGTTCGGGATCCAGCGCTGAGGTCGCCTCGTCGAAGAACATCACCTGCGGTGACATCGCCAGCGCCCTGGCGATCGCAACCCGCTGCTGCTGTCCCCCCGATAGCGTGCCCGGCCGGACATCCGCCTTGTGCCGCAGGCCGACTCGTTCGAGGTGGTCCAGTGCGAGTTCGCGTGCGGCATCGGCAGATAACCCTTTGAGCTTGCGCGGCCCGAGCGTCACGTTGTCGAGCACAGTGCGGTGCGGGAAGAGGTTGAACTGCTGGAACACCATGCCGATTCGCTGCCGCAGCTGGTCGGGGTCATCACGCAGAACAGATTTGCCGTCGAGCAGAATATCGCCGCCGTCGGGTTCGTAGAGTCGGTTCAGGGTCCGCAACAGCGTCGATTTACCGGATCCCGACGGGCCGATGACGGCGGCACTGCTGCCGGCGGGCACATCGATATCGACCCCGCGCAGCACCTTGTTCGGTCCAAACGATAGGTGAAGGTCCTTGCCGGTCAACGAGACTGGCTCGACCCGCGATGAGGCAGCCATCAGATCATCTCCTGGTTGGCGGTCGGTGCCAGCGGATCCTCGGACTCGGTGGACGTTCGGCCGCGGCGCAGTCGGGTATCGATGTAGTTGACCAGATGCGTCAGCGGAATCGTCAGCGCAAGGTAGAACAGACCGGCGGCCACCAGCGGTGACAGATTGCCGGTCTGCGCGTTCAGGTCTCGACCCACTTGGAACAGTTCGCGCTGGCTGGCGATGAGCCCCAGGAAGTACACCAGCGACGAGGCCTTGAGCAGTGAGATGAACTGGTTCATCAGGGCGGGCAGCACGCGCCGGATACCTTGCGGGATCACGACCAGACGCATCGACGACGAATAGCTGAAACCCAGTGCGCGCGAGGCCTCAAGCTGCCCGGCCTCGACGCTCTGGATGCCGGAGCGCAGGATCTCCCCGATATAGGCCGCGGCCATCAGCCCCAGCGCCGCGATACCGAGCGGAAACGGGTTGTTCCCCGTCAGCCCCCCGACGATCGGCCCGATGCCGAGGCCGATCAGCAAGATGATGACGACTTCAGGTAACCCTCGGAAGATATCGGTGTAGATCCGGGCGGGCCAGCGCAGCCAGCGGGCCCCGGAGATGCCGGCGACCGCCAGCAGCAGACCCAGCACCAGGCCGATGATGCTGGCGCTGACGGTGAGGATCAGCGTGTTGGGCAGACCGGTTGTGAATAGGTCGGGGATCGCCTGCTTGTAGAGCCCCCAGTCGAGGAACGAATCCTTGAGTTGGCGCAGAACGGATTTCTGCGCCACCCCGGAGTTATCGGCCGCGGGCGTCTTCTCCGCGGCGATCACGGCGAAATCTGGAAGTTTTGGTACCGGTGCGGCTTTCGACCCGGGCTTCCAGCCTGGCGGCAGCGCCCGCGGTACCCAGTCGGAGTACAGCTTCGACCACGTCCCGTCGGCGATGACGGCGTCGAGCCCGGAGTTCAGCGCGTCGATGAGCGGCTTGTTCTCCTTGGCAACCGCCCACGCGACGAAATTGTCCAAACTGAAGGTGTTTTCGACGATCACGGCCGGGTCGCCGGCCTGCACTGTGCCGACCGCCTGCTGCGATGGGGCCACCCAGGCGTCGATCTGGCGGGTCTTGAGGCTGGCGTAAAGGGTGTTGTAGTCCGGGAATTTCACCGGGTCCAGGCGCAGGCTGTCGACGACGTAGGCCTCCTGAACCGTGCCCTGCACCACGCCGATGCGCTGCCCGGCGGCGAGTTTGTCGAAGCCGGTGATGGGGGAGCCGGGCGGCACGACCAACGAGAAGTAGCCGAAGTCATAGCCATTGGTGAAGCCGACGGTCTGCCTGCGTGCGTCGGTGGTGGTGATCGATGACGAACCGACGTCGAAGCGGCGCGACGCTACCTGGGCGAGCAGGCCCGAGAAATCGGTGCCGACGAAATTCACCTTCAGGCCCAGCTTGGCGGCGACGGCCCGCAGCAGCTCGTTGTCAAAACCGGTGAACTGGCCCTTGGAGTCGATGCAGATGCTCGGCGGCGCATCTGACAACGTCCCCACCGTCAGCGTGCCGGGGGTGCCGAGCCCGAGTGCGGCCGGGTTGACCGACGTCAACGGTTCGACCGTGGGCGTCGTGTACTTGTCCTCCGCAGGCCCCTTGGCGGCAGATGCCAGGTTGGTCGGCAGGGCGCTGGCGCTCTCGACACCGGGTGGCGCGCACTGATCCGCGGCCGCCGTCGGCGCCAAAACCAGACCGGACACCATCAGCGCGGTGGCGGCCACGACGAGAATCCGGCCGGGATGAAATTTCATTGTCAGAAATCTATCGGTCCTGATGGTGCGGTCAGGTCCGTTCGGCTCATCCAGAGTGCAAGTCGGTCAGTATCCCGCGCCGAGACAGCTCGGCGAGCATCAGTCGGCCGACCAGCTCACCCCGACGGATATTTGCCGACCGGGCGGCTGCCGGATCGTGGTCGCGGATGGCGTTGGTCTCTTCTTCGTAGAGCATGACCATCTCGTCAAGACGGTCGGTGCAGGCGAGCCAGAATCCCCGCGGCATGAAACTCTGCGAGCCGCGGATCAGCGCCAAAAGCCGTGGACCGGCGTAGGCGGCGTAAATGGTTTGGCGGTATTCCCAGGCTGACTCCTGGAAAGACGGCCCGTCCGCGCTCGCTTTTATCGCCATCAGCAGCGCGTCAAGTTTGTCGGTGATGAGGCAATGCGGATCTGCGGCTGCCCGCTCCGAGGCCATCGCGCTGAGTTGAGCGAAAATCTCGTGGTGCTCCAGGACGGTCGCCTCATCGAACCGTTCGATGAAGGCACCCCGGTGGTAGCGGGTCGAGACGATACCGTCGTGCTCGAGCTGAACCATTGCCTCCTGGATGGGCACGCGACTCAGGCCCAGTTTCTTGGCGATCTCATTGCGGTCAATGCGGTCCCCTGTGCGCATTTTCCCGGTCAGCACGAGATTCACAATGTGCGCGACAACAAGATCTTTCTCTTTGAGACCATATTTTTTAGGCATCGACGCAAACCCCCTACATCCCCGGATCAATTCCTGGGGCTGCAGGTCGATAATGCGCCCGCCGCCGCGATGTTCGGCGCAATTCCGCGCGTTCCTCAGGAGATTTTGTGTTTCGTCACCCAAAGAAACCAATTATCGTGCCCGTCAATAACATTCGAGCGTATCGGCGCGCATGTGAAAAAGCATTTGTACTAGCGTTTGTCGCGCCAGCGACACAATTCCTGCGCGGCCGTCAAATCGTAATCCGGACCGTTGCAGCCCACCGTCAGCAGGCTGACACCAAGTGCACTCAACTCCTCGGCATTTCGGATCAGGGTATCCAGGCCCTCACCCCGACTCACGCCGCTGTTGACCTCGACTCCTGCGGAGCGTTCGATGGTCGCGGGATCGCGGCCGACGGCTGCGCAGTGTGCGGCCAGCACCTCGGCCTTGCCGGGATAGCTTTCGGCAGTGGTGAATCCGTGCCAGATATCCCCGTACTCGGCGACCTGTCGCAGCGTCTTCTTCTCCCCCTGCCCGCCGATCAGGATCGGGATTTCGCGGGTCGGCGCCGGGTTCAGCTTCGCCAGCCGGGATTTGATCCGCGGTAGCGCGGCCGCCAGATCGTCGAGTCGGCTGCCGGCGGTGCCGAAGTCGTACCCGTATTCGTCGTAATCCTTGTCCTTCCAACCCGAGCCGATACCCAGGATCAGGCGGCCACCGGAAATGTGGTCCACGGTGCGGGCCATATCGGCCAGCAGCTCTGGATTGCGATACGAGTTGCAGGTGACCAGCGCGCCGATCTCGATGCGTGAGGTCTGCTCGGCCCAGGCGCCGAGCATCGTCCAACACTCGAAGTGCGCGCCGTCGGGATCGCCGTAGAGCGGGAAGAAGTGGTCCCAGTTGAAGGCCACGTCGACGCCGATGTCTTCACAGCGCCGCAGCGCGTCGCGGATGTCGTTGTAGTCGGGTGCGTGCTGGGGCTGAAGTTGGACGCCAATACGGAGCGGGCGCGCATCGGGAGAAGTCATGCCCCCACGTTAGGCGTTGAGCAGCCCGCGCAGAATATCGACCAAGGCCTTGGGCTGATCGCCCTGCACGGAGTGCCCGGAATCGGCGACGACGTGGGTGCGCTGGAATCCCGGCGCCCCCTTCGCGAACGATGCGGCGTCGTCGTCGTTGACGAAATACGAGTTCGCTCCGCGGACCAACGTGGTGGGCATCGTGATGGAAGGGACGTCATCCCACAGTCCCTCGAACCCGTCACCCTTGCGGAACGAGTCGTAGCGCCACGTCCAGGTGCCGTCGTCGAGTTGTTTCGAATTGTGAAAAACACCGCGGCGCAATGATTCTCGGCTGCGATGCGGTGATGCGGCGACCGTCACGTCGAGCATGGCCGCAAACGACGGGAACGTCCGGTCACCCTGCACCAGCGCGACCGCGCCGAGCTGGGCCTTGGTCATCTGTTCGTGCCGCTCCGGCGCCGACGGTGTGACGTCGACGAGCACGAGCTCAGGCACGAGCGTGGGTTCGGTCGCGGCGATCCGCAATGCGGTCAACCCGCCCAGCGACATCCCGACCACCAGGCGCGGTGCGGGCGCCCATTGCCTAAGCAGTGGCCGCAAGGTCTCAGCGTTGAGTTTGGGTCCGTAGTCGCCGTCTTCGCGCCATGCCGAACGACCGTGGCCGGGCAGGTCGATCGCCAGAGCGGGTTCACCGAGACCGAGCAGGACGGTGTCCCAGGTGTGGGCGTTCTGGCCGCCGCCGTGCAGCAAGACGATGCGGGGCGGCTCTTGCCCGTTGTCGGGGGTGCCCCACTTCAATGCGCTGATCGGACCGGACTCGATCCGGGCGACTGGCGGAAGCGGGCCCGTCGCACCGATCTGTTGGGCGTTCTCGGGCAGCAAGGCGAACTCGTCGAGGCCCAGCAGTTCGTCGTCGGAGATCACGAATCGGACCCTACAGAACGTGATTTGGGCGCGCTCAACCGCGCTCACCCTCTTTGCCAGGCTGGTTGTGAGTCAGTTGCAGCCAGTGTGAAGAGGTTGGGTTATGTCGATCAGTCCGGGGTTCACCCCCACCGAGATTCGTGAGCTTGTCGTGGACTACCAGCTGTTGGGTCGTGGGCAGAAGGGGCCGTTCCTTGCTGCTGTGGGGGTGTCGAACCGCCAGTTCCGGCGGTGGCAGTCGGCGTTGTTCGACGGTGACCTCGACCGGGGACTGATTCCGCGAGAAGGTGGAGCCATGACAGTTCCCCCAGCGAAACGCAGGGCGTTGGCCAAGGCGGAGGCGGACAAGCACGATCGCGACGAGATCGAACTGGTCCGGCTGCAGGCACGGGTGCGCGAGCTCGAGGTGACCAACGAGGCGTTGGGAAAAGCTATCGGGCTCTTGCACGAGATGAACGTGCACGAGCCCGACGTGACCCCGACGATCCACGATCTCGGTGCTTCCTCGACGCCGAGAACGGACTCGTCGCCGAGCTGACCGCGGCGATCGGATCGCAGCGCCGGGCGCTGGCGATGATCGATCTGTCACGTTCGACGTGGCATTACCGATCGCATCCGCGCACCCCGGTGCCCGACCCGTTGCCGCACCGGGACCGGGCCTACCCGTCGCGTATCGGTGAGGCCGACCGCACCGCGATCCGCGACGAGATCATCGCCGGCTGGCTCGCGGGCACCTCGGTGGACCAGGCGTTCGCCTCGACCTGGGATGCCGGCACGATGCTGGCCTCGCGGCGGTCGTGGTGGCGCATCGCCGCAGCCATCACCGATCAAAGTGTGCGGCCGATCGCACCGACCCGGGCGACGAACCAGACGCCGCGGGTCGCGCCGGTGCTCAAAGCAACGGGACCGCAACAGATCTGGAGTTGGGACATCACCGATCTACGCACCCCGTGGCGCGGGGTGGCGTTCAAGGCGTACTCGGTCATCGACATCTACTCCCGCAAGATCGTGGGCTGGCGGGTCGAGGAACGCGAGTGCGACGACCTCGCCGTGGACATGTTCGAGACCGCGTTCACCGACCACGGACTGCCCACGGTGGTGCACGCCGATTCCGGACCCGCGATGCGCTCGACACTCCTCAAGGACCTGCTGGCCGATCAGGGCGTCGGCCAGACGCACAACCGGCCGCGGGTCAGCAATGACAATCCGTTCTCCGAATCGGAATTCCGCACGATGAAATACCGGCCCAACTACCCGGGCGTCTTCGACGACCTCGAAACCGCCCGGCAGTGGGTGGACGCCTATGTGTCCTGGTACAACCAGCATCACCGCCACACTGGCATCGCACTGTTCACTCCCGACGAGGTCCACAACGGCACCTGGACGCGGCACTGGAATTGCCGCGACCACGCCCTACAGGCCTACTACGACGCCCACCCAGAACGATTCCGCAACCGCCCATCCACAACACAGCCCAGCCCCATCGTCGGCATCAACCTCCCCGCCGAAAACAATCCCGACCGACTCCACGCAGCTTGACAACGCCCGTCACCGCGGTTGAGCGCGCCCGAATCGCAGAGGTTTAGCCCTCGTCGTGAATGAAGGACTCCAGCTGTGTGCGGGCGATATCGTCCGGCAGCTGCTTGGGCGGGCTCTTCATCAAGTAGGCCGAAGCAGCGACGACGGGACCGCCGATGCCGCGATCGAGCGCGATCTTCGCCGCCCGCACCGCGTCGATGATGACGCCGGCCGAGTTGGGGGAGTCCCACACCTCGAGCTTGTATTCCAGGTTCAGGGGCACATCACCGAAGGCGCGGCCTTCCAGGCGGACGTAGGCCCACTTGCGGTCATCGAGCCAGCCGACGTGATCGGACGGGCCGATGTGCACATCCTTGGTGTTGAACTCGCGTTGCAGGTTAGACGTCACGGCCTGGGTCTTGGAGATCTTCTTCGACTCCAGGCGCGAACGCTCCAGCATGTTGAGGAAGTCCATGTTGCCGCCGACGTTGAGCTGCATGGTGCGGTCGAGCTGCACGCCGCGATCCTCGAACAGCTTCGCCATCACGCGGTGGGTGATGGTGGCACCGACCTGGCTCTTGATGTCGTCGCCGACGATCGGCACCCCGGCGTCTTCGAACTTCTTGGCCCAGACCGGGTCAGACGCAATGAACACCGGCAGCGCGTTGACGAAGGCCACACCGGCGTCGATGGCGCACTGGGCGTAGAACTTGTCGGCCTCTTCGGAGCCCACCGGCAGGTAGGACACCATGACGTCGACCTTGGCGTCCTTGAGTGCCTTGACGACGTCGACAGATTCGGCGTCGGAGATCTCGATGGTCTCGGAGTAGTACTTACCGATGCCGTCGAGCGTCGGTCCGCGCTGCACGGTGACGTTGGCCGGCGGCACGTCGGCGATCTTGATGGTGTTGTTCTCCGAAGCGAAGATGGCCTCCGACAGATCGAAGCCGACCTTCTTGGCGTCCACGTCGAACGCGGCGACGAACTTGACGTCGCGGACGTGGTACTGCCCGAGCTTCACGTGCATCAGGCCGGGGACGGTGTTGTTCTCGTCCGCGTCCTTGTAATACTGCACGCCCTGAACCAGCGAGGACGCGCAGTTGCCGACACCGACAATGGCGACGCGGATGTCCCCGGACGCCCCATCCGCCGCAGTCGCGTTCTTCTCACTCATGGACGTTCTCCTTTGATCCGTAATTTCTGTCCGGCTTTGTTGATGACGTTCTGGCGGTGCTTCTGGCCCTGATCAGGTCTGGTCGGGGCTTCGTTGCGCCACGTGCTCGGCGGCGATCAGGTCGTTGAGCCACTTCACTTCGCGCTCGCTGGACTCCAAGCCGAGCTGATGCAGCTGACGGGTGTACCGGTCGAATGAACTGCTGGCCCGCGCGATGGCTTCGCGCAGCCCCTCGCGGCGTTCTTCGACCTGCCTGCGACGTCCCTCCAGGATTCGCATCCTTGCTTCTGCAGGTGTGCGGTTGAAGAAGGCCAGGTGCACACCGAATCCGTCGTCGGTGTAATTCTGTGGGCCGGTGTCCGCGACCAACTCGGTGAACCGCTGCTGGCCGGCGGCGGTCAGTTGGTACACGCGACGCGCGCGCCGCAGCTTGGTGGTGCCCTCCGGGGCGGCATCCTCGACGATCAGCCCGTCCGCCTGCATGCGCCGCAGGGCGGGATAAAGGGACCCGTAGGAGAAGGCCCGGAACGCGCCCAGCAGACCGGTGAGGCGTTTACGCAGTTCGTAGCCGTGCATCGGTGATTCGAGCAGTAGACCCAATACGGCGAGCTCCAACACGCGCAATCACCTCCTTCACGACACATTCCGCCGTTACGGCAGTCCGACACCTCGCAAAAGTGTATCGCGCCGATATATACGGCGCTACATCTGTGCCGTCGAACGCCCGGCACGGGGTTATCGGCGCAGGTCAGTTGACGGCAGAGTCGATGCGCTTGATGGTGCCGTCGCCGGCGAACGTGATGGATCCACTTCCGAAGTCGCTCGATACGCTGGCTCGTAAGGTCAGCGCGCCCGGTGTGGTGGGGTCACCCGAGGGGTCGATGGAGAAGTAGGTGCTGTCCGGCTTGATGTCTTTGAGTTGCAGACCAACCGTCTCAGGGGCACCGCGCAGAATGCCGACGGTGGTCTCGACGTTGAAGGCGCTCAGGTCGACGAGCACGTCCTCGTCGTCCTTGGCAGAGGACGAGGGATCGTCGAACCCGCCGCGGTAGGTATAGCTCAGCTTGCGTCGGTCGTCAGAAGGGTCGGCCCGGTAGAGCACGGCGTACTCGGGGTAGACCACCATCCCGTAACCCATGGTGTCGCCGAACCGTTGGCGCATCTGCTCGAGCAGACCGTTCAGCCCGCCCAGCGACTGCAGCTGCTTCGGCGGTGTTAGCACCTTCGCCGGAATACCGTCCGATTTGGCGCCCGGATCGGAGGTGAAGCTCAGCGGTGAGGACGTGTTGCCGTACAGCCCCCAGCCGATCCCCATGCCAAGGAGCACCAGAACGCCCGCGACGGCCAACCTGATCCCCAGGCCGCCCCGCGGCCCTGCGGCCACCGAGATCCTCGACGGTGCCTTCAGGTCGGGCAGCTGCACCGGCGCGTTGTCGTTCTGCAGATCGCTGACGAGCGACTGCAGGTCGCCGAGTGTGGCCGCGGTCGTCGCCGTCGCCACCCGTTGACGATGCTCCTCCATCGACAGCTGCCCGTCGGACAATGCACTGTCGAGCACCGTGCAGGTGTCATTACGGTCGCTGTCTTTAGCCCTGGTCGCCGCCGTCTGCCGAGTCGCCACGCGATGATGTTAGAAGCTCCTGCCGCAGATTGGTGGTCAAGGTGGGGATCGATTTCCGGGGGCGAGCGACGCAGGCCAGACGCACAAACCGCGCCGTGTCACTGGCCCGTCACGCCTCGGCGCTCAGGGGGCCGACGTACTCTTGTCTTCGTGCGATTGCAGCGACAGGTGGTGGACTACGCGCTTAAGCGCCGGTCCCTGCTGGCCGAGGTGTACTCCGGACGCACCGGTGTCACCGAGGTTTGCGACGCCAATCCCTACCTGTTGCGCGCCGCAAAGTTTCACGGGAAGACCAGTTCGGTGATGTGCCCGATCTGCCGCAAGGAACAGCTCACCTTGGTGTCATGGGTCTTTGGCGAGCACCTCGGTGCGGTCTCCGGCTCCGCCCGCTCCGCCGAGGAGCTGGTGTTGCTGACAACCCGTTTCGACGAATTCGCTGTACATGTGGTGGAGGTATGCCGGACCTGCAGTTGGAACCATCTGGTCAAGTCGTACGTGCTCGGAACGCCGCGCCCCAAGAAGGGGGCGCCGCGCACCAAGGGCACCCAGTCGGCGCGCGGTGGCGCGCGCACGGCCAGTGAATAGCGACGGGCGTCACGACCGGCCTGCCTCTGATATCCCGCGGGGATCAGCGGGGGAGACCGGATCGCCCAGACACGCCATCCCCGACGGTGCCACCAGCCGCATGCCCCGCGCCGGGGATTCCGGCACCGACCGGCCGGGCCCGGCTCGGCCGTCGCCGCGCGCGGCGGTGCCCCCGGATGCCAGACCGACCGCCGTCATCCCGTTGGTGCGCGATGAGGTGGATCCGCGGTTGCGCGATCCCATCGATGCGGTCAAGGCGGCCATGGATGGCACGCCGCCGCCGATCCCGCCCAACCGCGACCTGCCGCGTGGCGGCGGCGGCGGAGGTGACGGGCACCGGCCGAACCCGCTGCAGAACATCAACTGGAAATGGGTGCGACGTGCGCTGGCCGTCTGTGCCGTCGTGCTGGTGGTATTGCCGCTCATCACGTTCGGGATGGCATATTCCATCGTCGATGTGCCCAAACCCGGCGATATCCGGACCAACCAGGTGTCGACGATTCTGGCCAGCGACGGGTCGGAGATAGCGAAGATCGTTCCGCCGGAAGGCAACCGGGTCGACGTCACCATCGATCAGATTCCGGTGCATGTGCGCGACGCGGTGATGGCCGCCGAGGATCGGGATTTCTATACCAATCCGGGGTTCTCGTTCACCGCGTTCTTGCGGGCGTTCAAGAACAACATCTTCGGCGGTGATCTCCAAGGCGGCTCGACGATCACCCAGCAGTACGTCAAGAACGCACTCGTCGGTGATCAGCGGACCGGTCTCGGCGGCGTGGTGCGTAAGGCCAAAGAGCTTGTCATCTCGACGAAGATGTCGCGTGAATGGTCCAAAGACCAAGTGCTGCAGTCCTATCTCAACATCATCTATTTCGGCCGAGGTGCCTACGGAATTGCCGCGGCGGCCAAGGCGTACTTCGACAAACCGGTCGAACAGTTGACGGTCGCCGACGGCGCGCTGCTCGCCGCACTGATTCAACGACCCTCCACGCTGGACCCCGCGGTCGATCCCGAAGGGGCTGCCGAGCGCTGGAACTGGGTGCTCGACGGGATGGTCGATATGGGTGCTCTGTCGAAGACAGATCGCGCCGCGCAGGTGTTCCCGCCGACGGTTTCGCCGGATGCGGCAGCGAACGCCAACCAGACAACAGGCCCGAACGGGCTGATCGAACGCCAGGTCACCAAGGAACTGCTGGAGCTGTTCAATATCAGTGAGCAGCAGCTGAACACCGAGGGGCTGCAGGTCACCACGACCATCGACCCGAAGGCTCAGGCGGCCGCTGAGGAAGCGGTCACCGACACCCTCGAGGGCCAGGACCCGGATATGCGCTCGGCGGTGGTGTCCATCGATCCCAGAACCGGCGGGGTCAAGGCCTACTACGGCGGCTCGGATGCCAACGGTTTCGATTTCGCCCAGGCTGGGCTGCCGACCGGCTCGTCGTTCAAGGTGTTCGCACTCGTCGCCGCACTGCAGCAGGGGATGGGGTTGGGCTACCAGGTCGACAGTTCCCCGTTGACGGTCAACGGCATCAAGATCACCAACGTCGAGGGCGAGGGTTGCGGCACCTGCAATATCGCCGAGGCGTTGAAGCAGTCGCTGAACACCAGCTTCTACCGGTTGATGCTGAAGCTGAAGAACGGCCCGCAGGATGTGGCCGACGCGGCGCACGCAGCCGGTGTCGCTGACAGCTTCCCCGGGGTCGACCACACGTTGTCCGAGGACGGTAAGGGCGGTCCGCCGAACAACGGGATTGTGTTGGGTCAGTACCAGACCCGGGTGCTCGATATGGCCTCGGCGTATGCGACATTGGCGGCGTCGGGCGTCTATCACGCACCGCATTTCATCGAGAAGGTGGTTAACGCGCAGGGGCAGGTGCTCTTCGACGCCGCCACCCAGGACAACAGCGGCGAACAGCGCATCGACAAGGCTGTCGCCGATAACGTCACCGCCGCGATGCAGCCGATCGCCGGTTACTCCAGGGGCCACAACCTGGCCGGGGGACGGGCATCTGCGGCCAAGACCGGAACCAATCAGCTCGGTGACACCGATTCCAATCGTGACGCCTGGATGGTGGGCTACACCCCGTCGCTGTCCACGGCGGTTTGGGTGGGCACCACTGAGGGCACAAAGCCACTGGTGACCAGTTCCGGATCGTCGGTATACGGCTCCGGCCTGCCGTCGGACATCTGGAAAGCGACGATGGACGGCGCCCTCGACGGCACCGATAACGAGAAGTTCCCCAAGCCGACCGAGATCGGCGGTTACGCAGGCGTTCCCGCCGCACCGCCACCGCCGCCGCCGCCGCCAGTGGATCCATTGGTGCCACCTCCTGGCACCGTGATCCAACCGAGTGTCGAAATCGCGCCGGGCATCACGATTCCGCTCGGGCCGCCGACGACGGTGACGGCAGAACCGCCACCGCCACCGCCCGGTGACCCAGGTGCCCTCGTACCGCCTCCGCCACCGTGAGCGCCGGTGACGCTGAGGATGGGGAGATTTCACAGACTCCCCCGAATGGGCAGGTTCAGCCCGTCACCGTCTCACCGCTACCGCTTGCTGCTGACCTGCGCACCGACGATGACCGGGATCTGCCCAGCCGCACCGATTCCCTCGGGTCGGCACTGGCCGACGTGGTCGGCGGTCCGGTCGGTCGCCACGCCCTGATCGGCAGGCAACGATTCTTCACACCGCTGCGGGTGATGTTCATGTTCGCTTTGGTGGTGATGGCCCTGGGCTGGACCACCAAGTCGGCGTGTCTGCAGACCGTCGGCACCGGAACCGGTGACCAGAAGGTGGCGAACTGGTCGAACCAGCGCGCCTACTACGAGCTGTGCTACTCCGATACGGTGCCGCTGTATGGCGCGGAGTTGTTGAGCCAGGGCAAGTTTCCCTATAAATCCAGCTGGCTGGAGATGAAGGACGGTAAGCCCGCACTGCAGTACGACGGTGCTCCGGCGGTGCGCTATATGGAGTATCCGGTGCTGACCGGGCTCTACCAGTACGTCTCGATGGCCTTGGCGAAAACCTATACGGCGCTGAGTAAAGCGATACCCCTGCCGGTGGTGGCCGAGGTGGTGGTGTTCTTCGATATCGCGGCCCTCGGGCTGGCGTTGGCGTGGTTGGCGACGGTATGGGCGACGTCCGCGTTGGCCGGCAGGCGTATCTGGGATGCCGCGCTGGTGGCTGCGTCCCCGATTCTGATCTTCCAGATCTTCACCAACTTCGACGCGCTGGCGGTGGCCTTCGCGGTGGGCGGAATGTTGGCGTGGGCCCGGCGAAAACCCGCGCTGGCTGGTGTCCTGATCGGGCTGGGGGTGGCCGCCAAACTCTTCCCGGTGCTGCTGCTGTTGCCGATCTTCCTGCTCGGGATTCGGACCGGGCGCCTGGCCGGTGCCGCGCGGGTCGCGCTGTGGGCTGTGGTGGCCTGGCTGGTGGTGAATCTGCCCATCATGGTTCTGTTCCCACGCGGGTGGTCGGAGTTCTTCCGGCTCAACACCCGACGCGGCGACGATATGGACTCGATCTACAACGTGGTCAAGAGCTTCACGGGCTGGGGTGGTTTCGATCAGAACCTCGGGTTGTGGGAACCGCCGACCATTCTCAACGCCGTCACCGCACTGTTGTTTGTCTTGTGTTGTGCGGCAATCGGTTACGTCGCGCTGACGGCGCCGCGACGACCGCGCCTGGCGCAGCTGGCCTTCCTGGTGGTGGCAGCCTTCCTGCTGACCAACAAGGTGTGGAGCCCGCAATTCTCATTGTGGCTGGTGCCGTTGGCGGTACTGGCGTTGCCGCACCGCCGAATTCTGTTGGCCTGGATGACGATCGACGCCCTGGTCTGGGTGCCACGAATGTTGTTCCTCTATGGCGAACAGAATCGCGGATTGTCCGAACAGTGGTTCACCACAACGGTTTTGCTGCGTGATATCGCGGTCGCAGCGTTGTGCGCACTGGTGGTACGCCAGATCTACCGCCCGGAACTGGACCTGGTCCGCTGGCGCGGGCGCCAAGACGACCCGGCCGGTGGTGACTACGACCGCGCTGCCGATGACCCGCCGAGTTGGCTACCGCAGCGGCTACGGCCCGCCGCCCTACGGCCCCCGCCAGTAGCGGCCCCGGCCGCGGAAGACCCCGAGCTGGCCACCGCCGGCGAGCCGGGAGCCGGGCAGTCGTAGCGCGGTGTTTCACGGCGGTGCAACCCGGGAACGCGAACGGCATGTCTGGTGGCGATGATCCCGAGCGGACCGCGCTCTATGGCGTATGTCTGCTGGCAGCTGCGTTTCTGTCGCTGTGGGTGGCGTCGTCGGTGTCGATCCTGTGGCTGTCGATCGCCATCGGGGTGTTGGCCGTGCTGGCGTCGGGAGTGGGGTTCGTGATGACCTTCCGGGACCTGTCTTAGCTGCGCGGATTTCGTTTTACCAGGCACTTTCCGGTAACCTAGCCCGGTTGCCGACGCAGGCGACCCTCCTGCCACGGACATTCCGTGGCCGCAGACGACCATAGGAGGTGAGGTGTTCCCATGCGTCCATACGAAATCATGGTCATCCTTGACCCGACCCTTGACGAGCGCACAGTAGCTCCGTCCCTGGAGACGTTCCTGAACGTCATCCGTAAAGACGGCGGCACAGTCGAAAAGGTCGACATCTGGGGCCGGCGCCGCCTGGCCTACGAGATCGCCAAGCACGCCGAAGGCATCTATGCCGTCGTCGATGTGAAGGCAGAGCCCGCCACGGTGTCCGAGCTCGACCGTCAGCTCAGCCTGAACGAGTCGGTGCTGCGCACCAAGGTGATGCGGACCGACAAGCACTAAGTCGCGAACGACTGTCGAGTGTCGTGCGGCCTGCGTAGGCTCGCCCGCAACACAGACTTATCCAGGAGGATCTCGTGGCTGGTGACACCACCATCACCGTTGTCGGAAACCTGACCGCCGACCCCGAACTGCGTTTCACGCCGTCCGGTGCCGCCGTGGCCAACTTCACGGTTGCCTCGACGCCCCGCATCTTTGATCGCCAGAGCAGCGAATGGAAGGACGGCGAAGCGCTGTTCCTCCGCTGCAACATCTGGCGTGAGGCTGCGGAGAACGTCGCGGAAAGCCTGACTCGCGGATCGCGGGTCATCGTGACCGGTCGGCTCAAGCAGCGTTCGTTCGAAACCCGCGAGGGTGAGAAGCGCACGGTGTTCGAGGTTGAGGTCGAGGAGATCGGCCCGTCGCTGAAGTACGCGACTGCCAAGGTCAACAAAGCCAACCGCAGTGGCGGGGGCGGCGGTGGCTTCGGTGGTGGCGGTGGTGGCGGCGGCGGTTCCCGTCCGGCCCAGGGTGGCGGCGGAAACGCTCCTGCAGAGGATCCGTGGGGCAGTGCCCCGGCATCGGGTTCTTTCGCCGGTAACGACGACGAACCTCCGTTCTGATTTGGCGCGCAGCCGCGCCTACTTACCTGCTCGAATTTCCGGTGGCGCCAGCGCCACGGATGCACTGAGAAAGAGATAGACACATGGCCAAGTCCTCCTCCACGAAGAGGCGTCCGGCGCCCGAGAAGCCGATCAAGACACGCAAGTGCGTGTTCTGCTCGAAAAAGGGCAAGAACCAGAACATCGATTACAAAGACACCGGTCTGCTGCGCACATACATCAGCGAGCGCGGCAAGATTCGCGCCCGCCGCGTGACCGGCAACTGCGTGCAGCATCAGCGCGACATCGCGATCGCGGTCAAGAACGCCCGCGAGGTCGCACTGTTGCCCTTCGGGTCGGCGACCCGCTAGTCACCCGGTCCTCGATCAACAAACTTAGAAAGATCTACCGATGAAACTCATTCTGACCGCCGACGTGGAGCACTTGGGTGCACCCGGCGAGACCGTAGAAGTCAAGGACGGTTACGGACGTAACTACCTGCTGCCGCGCGGATTGGCCATCGTGGCCAGCCGTGGCGCGCAGCGCCAGGCCGACGAGATCGCCCGTGCGCGGGAACTCAAGACGGTGCAAGGTGTTGAGCACGCACAGGAGCTCAAGACCGCCATCGACGGTCTGGGACCGGTCGAACTGACCGTCCGGACCGCAGGCGACAGCGGCAAGCTGTTCGGCTCGGTCACCGCAGGCGATATCGTCGCCGCCATCAAGAAGGCCGGCGGACCGAATCTCGACAAGCGCACCGTGCACCTGCCCAAAGCGCATATCAAAGCGGTCGGCTCGCACTCCGTCGAGGTGAATTTGCACCCCGGTGTCGATGCCACCGTCTCGCTGAATGTAGTCGCCGAGAAATAAACCCTCGCGTCAATTACCCCGGTGGAAGCCTTTTCAGGCAGCCACCGGGGTTTTGCCGTATTTGCTGGCGAACTGCACCGACCGTTGACATCCCAGCGAACCTAACTTGCCGTTAACCTGTCGCATAACCGCGCGCAATACAACACGCCCGAGGTGGCAACCCGGCTCGACACGCCGACGACTTTCCCATCCACAGACCCATTTGGGGTCTACGGTGCGTTTATCTGCGTAGATGCCACAAAATCGGTTAGTTGTCCACAGGTTCTCCCCACCCCCTCAACATGGCTGAACGGACCTATGCACACGCCATCCACAACGCTATGCACAAGGACCGGTTGCGCCGCCGCCAGCAACGTCTACCGTCATGCGGGCGCCTTGCGGCGCGGGGTCGGGCCGGGGGGACTTACGGGTCTTTTTGTCGGTGGCTTGCCGTAGAAGTCGAAGCACGAACGTCGAATATACGTTCGACGGAGTGAGGGGAGTGCTGGCGCTGTATGGCCGTTGTGGACGATCTTGGGCAGCACGGTACGAATACGCCGCCGCCCAGCGAGGATTTCGGACGCCAGCCCCCGCAGGACATGGCCGCAGAGCAGTCCGTGCTCGGCGGCATGCTGCTGAGCAAGGACGCCATCGCCGACGTCCTTGAGCGGCTGCGCCCCGGCGATTTCTACCGCCCCGCCCATCAGAACGTCTACGACGCGATCCTGGACCTCTACGGCCGCGGTGAGCCCGCGGACGCGGTCACTGTGGCCGCCGAACTCGACCGGCGCGGTCTGCTCCGCCGGGTGGGCGGAGCGCCTTATCTGCACACCCTGATCTCCACGGTGCCCACCGCGGCCAACGCCGGGTACTACGCGGGCATCGTCGCCGAGAAGTCGCTGCTGCGGCGGCTGGTCGAGGCCGGAACCCGGGTCGTGCAGTACGGCTATGCCGGCGCCGAGGGTGCCGATGTCGCCGAGGTCGTCGATCGCGCGCAGGCCGAGATGTACGACGTCGTCGAGCGCCGCACGTCCGAGGACTTCGTCATCCTCGAGCAGCTGCTGCAGCCCACCATGGACGAGATCGACGCCATCGCCTCCAACGGCGGAGTGGCCAGCGGCGTGCCGACCGGCTTCACCGAACTCGACGACCTCACCAACGGTCTGCACCCCGGTCAGATGATCGTGGTGGCGGCTAGGCCTGGTATGGGCAAAAGCACGCTGGGTTTGGATTTTTTGCGGTCGTGCTCCATCAAGAACCGCATGCCCAGCATCGTGTTCTCGTTGGAAATGAGCAAGTCCGAGATCGTCATGCGACTGTTGTCGGCCGAAGCGAAGATCAAGCTCGCTGATATGCGGTCGGGCCGGATGAGTGACGACGACTGGACGCGGTTGGCACGCCGGATGAGTGAGATCAGCGAGGCGCCGCTGTTCATCGACGATTCGCCGAACCTCACGATGATGGAGATCCGCGCGAAAGCCCGTCGGCTGCACCAGAAGGTGGGGTTGCGGCTCATCGTGCTCGACTACCTGCAGCTGATGACCTCCGGTAAGAAGGTCGAGTCCCGTCAGCAGGAAGTCTCCGAGTTCTCAAGGCAGATCAAGCTTTTGGCCAAGGAGCTGGAGGTTCCGGTGGTCGCGATGAGCCAGCTGAACCGCGGTCCTGAGCAACGTACAGATAAGAAGCCAATGCTCTCTGACCTGCGCGAATCGGGATCGATTGAGCAAGATGCGGATATGGTTGTGCTCTTGCATCGGCCGGATGCGTTCGACCGGGACGACCCGCGCGGTGGTGAGGCCGATCTCATTGTCGCCAAACACCGTGCTGGACCTACGAAGACGATCACGGTGGCGCACCAGCTGCACCTGTCGAAGTTCGTCGATATGGCGCACTAGGCGGTCGCCGCCGTCGCTGCCATGCAATCGGACCGCGGAGGTTTCGGTGTTCTGACGGCTGGCGCGCGGATCCTATGCGCGGACAACGGAGCTGAGGTATCGATAGGTGAGTTGATGCGTACCGGTGAGCGTCCCATGGTGTGGTCACTCGACGAACGTGGGCGAATGCTGGCGCGGCGGGTAACAGACGTAATAGCAGCGGGTCAACACGAGGTCTTTACGGTCCGATTCTCGTCGGGACGGACGATGGAAGCCACGGGTAGCGCGGACCTTTTGGCGCTCAATGGCTGGATGCCGTTGAGCACCTTGAAGATCGACGATCGTCTTGCGGTGCCGCGTCGTATACCCGAACCTATACAACGGCAGTCGCTGGCTGGCGACGAGATCGTGCTACTTGCGCACATGATCGGTGACGGTTCATGCGTCAGGAATCAACCGATTCGCTATGCAAGTATCGATGAAATGAATCTCGGCGCAGTAGCTAACGCCGCCAAGCACTTTGGCGTCACAGCGAAGCGGGACGACTATACCGAGGCGCGGGTTACGACGCTGCGGCTACCGGCTCCGTATCACCTGACCCACGGAAAACGGAACCCGATCGCAGCCTGGCTCGATGGTATGGGCCTTTTCGGAAAGCGCAGTTACGAGAAGTTCGTACCAACAGCCATTTTCGCTGTACCCAACCATCAAGTGGCACTATTCCTGCGACATTTATGGGCCACTGACGGCTGCATCAAGTGGGACGCCAAAGGAAGCCAAGGTCGGATCTACTACGCATCGACCAGTCGGCGCCTTGCCGATGACGTCGCTCAATTGCTGCTTCGGCTGGGCATCTTGTCGCGGTTGTACCGGGTTGAACAGGGTGCCTACCGCGACATCTTTCATCTCTACATATCTGGCGCCATCAACCAGTCCAGATTCCTACGAGACGTCGATGTGCACGGCGAGAAGTTCTTCGCAGCAAGGGAAGTCCTCACGAACCTGACTGGCGTCCAAAGCAACGACAATGTCGACACCGTCCCGCGGGAAGTATGGAATCAGGTAAGGCAGGGTCTGACAGACAAACAGATGAGCCACCGTGCGTTCGCCCAAGCGATGAATACGAAGTTCTGCGGCTCCACGATGTGGAAGCACTCGCCCAGTCGAGGGCGGCTCCACCGGGCGGCGGCAGTCCTCGAGGACCAAGTGCTGCACGACTTGACCACAAACGACGTCTTCTGGGACAAGATTGTCG
The DNA here is from genome assembly GCF_965229105.1 of Mycobacterium sp. Lineage (GTDB taxonomy): Bacteria > Actinomycetota > Actinomycetes > Mycobacteriales > Mycobacteriaceae > Mycobacterium. The sequence goes on along the minus strand of NZ_OZ245858.1, from coordinate 592,543 downwards.
AGATCACCAGCGTCGGGGCTTGTGACACCTACGCGGTCATGGTTCCTAGAGCTAATAATATTGTGGCGCAGGGTATTTCAGTCGGCACCGTCGTGGGCGAAGGCGATGCAAGTGCGCGCGCCGCTTAGTGGTCGCAGCTTAAAGACGATCATCGTGAAACATCAGCTGCACATTAGTGCTCATAGCGCCGTGCGGCGTCGTCGACGTTTCGCGTATTGCCACCGGTTCCGACATGTCCGGATCACCCCGAGCGGCGGTTAGAGGGTGATGACGATCTTCTTGGCGGAGACGCCCTTCTTTTGGGCATCAAGGCCGGCTTGGAGGTGCTCGAGGCCCGTGCCGATGATGAGGGGTTCGGGGGCGGTGCGGTAGCGGCCGTCGGCGAGGGCCTGGGGCAGGAAGTCTTCGTAGACCAGGTTGCTGACTTCGTCATCCTTGAGGGAGCAGCCCCAGATCATTCTGCTGCGGATGCCTCTGACCCGGGACGTGATCTGCGTGCACACTGTGGAGGCCACCAGCCGCAGCATGAGTCGGGGGAGCTGCAGGCTGATGCCGCGACCCGGGGTCACGCTGGCGAACGAGACCGGCGGGCTGGCGATGGAGACAAATTTGGTGCCGACGCAGCCGTGGAGGACGTCGGCACAGACGCCAGCTGAGTCGGTCGTGACAGCGAGGGCTCCGGCGATCGTCTTGTCGCGCATGGCCGCGATGATGTCGGCGACGACAGTGGGGCTGTTGTAGTCGAAGACCTGACTGGCTCCCAACGCTGATACGTAGTCGAAGTTGCGGGGCGATGCAGTGGTGATGACGTCATAGCCGGCCGCGACGGCGAGCTGGATGGCGTTGCTGCCGACACTGGTGGAGCCTCCCCACACCAGCAGAGTCTTGCCAGTGGATATCGCAGTCGCAGAGGGGTATTCGAGCGCCAACTGGCCCTTTTGAAAGAGTCCGCACGCCGCGGTGGACAGGGCCAGCGGCAGCACCGTGGCGTTCTCGTAAGCCAGGCTGGCCGGGATAGGTGCTGCCATGTGGTCGAGGACGACCGTGTATTGCTGGAAGGCGCCCTCAGCGGCGCTGTTGCGTGTCTTTTCCGTGCCCACAGCGTGCGCGAGGACACGGTCGCCTACCGAGAACCGCGTGACCCCGGGTCCGACCTCGACGACCTCGCCCGCGAGATCGGAGCCGAGGATGAAGGGGTAGGTCATCGAGCGGGCGAAGAGGCTGCCGACGGCCTGCAGGATCCAGTCGTAGGGGTTGATCGCCACGGCGTGGTTGCGCACGACAATCTGGTGCTCGCCGGGGTGCGAGTAGGGCGCGGGCTGGATGTCGAGGGCAGCGCCCTGTGACCCGATCCAGGCGGCGGTGTTGGTGGACATCTGAACTCGTCCGTTCGTGGCGGAGCGCATGCCCCGGTCGGTGTTCGTGGATGTGGCGCTGTTGTTGGGCGGCGTGGGGACGCTGAGACTGTGCGCCTCGAATGCGCCTTCATTGGTTTTCATCACGTCACTCCTGTGCTTGTCCCGCCGCGCCAGTGATGGCATTACGTGTCATCACAGTAAGTCATGACACTCCGTGTCGTCAATGATGACACCGAATGTCATCGGACAGTTACGATGGCCGGCATGAGTCGATGGCCGTCCGACGGTAAAAGCAGGTTGGAGCGCGCTGCCCTCGATCTGTTCGTCGAGCAGGGTTTCGCCGAGACGACCGTTCCCCAGATCACCGCGCGCGCCGGATTGACCACGCGCACGTTCTTCCGGCATTTCGCTGACAAGCGTGAGGTCCTCTTCGCCTACCAAGCCGAACTGCCAACAGTGGTCGCTCAGGTCTTGGCCGACACCCCAGTGACCCAGAGCCCTCTCGAGGTGATTACCCACGGACTCCAGACCGTCGCCACCGAACTCGAAAATCAGCGCGAATATCTACTTACTCGACGCGCCATCATCGAGACTGACGACGGCCTCCGCGAGCGCGAACTACGCAAACAGTCCGTCCTAGCCGACGCCATCAGGCGGGGACTTCTCCAACGTGGCGTCGACGAGCTCACCGCAACGCTGACCGCTCACATCGCAGTGAGCGTCTTCGGCGTGGCCATCACCCGCTGGCTCGATGACGACAAGCAACGATCTCTGCCGCACGTTGTCCACGAAATATTCACCGCCCTAACAGAGTTGACGGCAAACCCCACCACCACAGCCACCGAACCGTCATCGCCGATCATCGCTGATGGTCGGCGGCGGCGAATCACCTCCGGATGAAGCAGCAGTTGCGTCGGGTCACCAGACGGGGCGTGTAATCGTCACCGTCATGTGTCGGGTTGCGGACGGTCGTGGTCCTGCTCAGGGGTGGCCGTCCATCCGCGGAACGTGTCGATTAAGCGTCCTCGGAAGCTCTCGTCGAGTTGATCGGACGGAACCCGCCCCAGGGAGCTGATCGTCGACTGGAACTGTTCGATGTAGTTGACGCAGCCATCACATTCCAGCAGGTGTGCGTCGAACTTGGCTCTGACGTCAGGATCGAGCACACCGTCGAGGTAGTCGGTCACTAATTCGACGAGTTGTACGCAGATGATGTCGTCGGCGTTCATTCGGTCGTCCCGAGGTAGGTTTCCAGCTCCTGGCGAACTACGGCTCTGCCGCGATGCAGTAACACCCGTTGGTTGGCCGCACTGATGTCCAACATTTGGCATACCTCCTCGGAACTGAAACCCTGTACGTCGCGCAAAGTGACGACCTCACGCTGGCGCGGCGGCAACCGGCGGAGTCCCGCAGTGGCGACTCGTGTGAATTCACCGCTGAGCAGCGACCCCTCGGGAGTGTCCGGGAACGGGGCGGGTGGCTCCTTCCAGTGACCGGGGAAGGGATCGCCCGCGTCGCGGAACCGGTCCGGATCAACGGTGCCGCCGGTCATGACGCGTACGGCGGTGTCGGTGTGGCGGCGTTCAGCCAGGCCGTGCTTCTTGGCGACGTTGATCAGGATGGTGAAGATCCACGTCCGCAGCGATGCTCGTCCCTCGAACCGGTCGATGCCCTTGAAAACCGCGATCCACGTCTCCTGCACGACGTCTTCGGCCAGTTCGTGGCTGGACACGTATCCGCGCGCTACCCGAAGCATCGAGGACCCGTAGAGGTCGAGGAGCCTGCCGAAGGCCTCCGGATCGCCGTTGCGCAGTTGGTCGGCCAGCAGTGCTGTGTCCACCGCTTCCTGCATGTCGGCATCTCCTCCTCGGTGGTACGCGAATGGCCGCTGCCCGCCGCCGCGCCCTTAGCGCTGAAGTTGCCAGTGAACAGCACAGTAGTTGGCCCATCACGGGGACCGATGCCTGATGGTGATGAACGATGGCGAGCCTTGCTGATGGGATTGATAAAGGTGAGTGTCGGGTTGGGCGGCATCCGTTACACACGGGCAAGGCGCACCTGCCTCATCGGTCCAAAGGTCGACCGGTCGATGCCTTCGTGTAACGCCACGCACCAAAGGCAGCACTCATGTTCCGGAAACGATTCACCCATCGATAAAAGGAACACCAATGTCATTGGAAAATGCCACATCTCGCTTATACGGCTCACCCATCGCCTCTCGGGCGACCTCGGTGGGGGATTTCGCGGTGCGCTACGCACTCGTGTTCGTCATCGCGTGGATCGGCGCACTGAAGTTCACCGCTTATGAGGCCAATGCCATCCAGCCACTGGTGGCGAGCAGCCCCCTGATGAGTTGGGTGTACGACGTGTTCTCGGTGACCACCTTCTCGGCCGTGCTGGGTGTCATCGAGCTGGCGACTGCCGCGCTGATCGCCGTCAAGCCTTGGGCGCCTGCAGCATCCATCGTCGGCAGTGTGATGGCAATCGGACTGTTCGTCGCGACGCTCAGCTTCATGCTCACCACCCCCGGTGTGATGGCGCCCGAGGCCGGCGGGTTCCCGGTGTTGTCTCTCGTGGGCTCGTTCTTGGTGAAGGACGTCGTCCTGTTCGCAGTGGCGTTCTGGACGCTGGGTGACGCCGTGCGGACACTGCGCTCTGAACCGCTGAGCCGATGAGGGCGCGTTCAACCAGATTCCGCGGCAGCAGCGGAGAGTTGGCCGGCAAGCTGGAGATGCCGATCGGCGTTCCAAAGGCCTGGGCACTGTTCGCGCACTGCTTCACCTGCGGCAAGGACAATGTTGCAGCAGGCCGGATTTCGCGCGCGTTGGCGAGTCAGGGATTCGCGGTACTGCGGTTCGACTTCACCGGCTTGGGGGAGTCCAAGGGTGACTTCGCCGCGACCGGCTTCAGCTCGAACGTCGAGGACTTGGTCTGCGCCGCAGACTATCTCCGCGACGAGTTCAGTGCCCCGACGGTGCTGATCGGGCATTCGCTGGGCGGTGCGGCCGTCCTGGCGGCCGCTGCGCACATCCCCGAGGTCGGCGCGGTCGCGACCATCGGTGCGCCTGCTGACCCGGCCCACGTCACCGGACTGCTGGGCGACGCGCTACCCGTCGTCGAAGCCAGCGAAGCCACGGTGTCCATCGGCGGTCGACCGTTTCGGGTCCGTCGTCAATTCCTCGACGACGTCGCGATGCAACCGCAGCGTGAGCGCATCGCCACCGTCGACGCCGCGCTGCTCGTCATGCATTCCCCGATCGACCAGGTGGTGTCGGTGGACAACGCGCGGATCATCTTCGACACCGCGCGGCATCCTAAGTCCTTCGTCGCTCTCGACGGCGCCGACCACCTGCTCAGCGATCGGGTCGATGCCGAGTACGCGGCAAACGTCCTGGCCGCTTGGTCGAGCAAGTACGTGCCGAACCCCATGACGACCGCCGAACTGAACACCGACGATCCGGCCGAGGGTGCCGTGCGGGTCGCCGAGAGCGGGCCCGGCCGACTCACCCAGCAAATCAGTGCGCGCCGGCATCGACTGACCGCGGACGAACCCCACCCCGTCGGAGACGACGCAGGCCCGACACCGTACGACTTTCTCCTGGCCGCGCTCGGCGCCTGCACCTCGATGACGGTGCGAATGTACTCCGATCGCAAGCAGTGGCCGCTCGAACACATCGTCGTCGAATCGCGACACTCCCGCATCCACGCCAAGGATTGCGCCGAATGCGAGACCGCCACCGCGATGGTCGACCGGATCGACCGCAACATCACCCTCGTCGGCCCGCTCGACGCCGACCAACGCGCCAAACTGCTGGACATCGCCGACCGGTGCCCGGTGCATCGCACCCTTCGTTCCGAAGTGTCCATCCACACCACTGAAGCACCAACCGACCAAGACAAAGGCTGACATGAAACAAGATTCGGAATTCGACGTAGTTGTCATCGGCGGCGGCCCGGGTGGCGCCTCAGCGGCGGAGTACCTCATCGCCGAAGGGTTGGAAGTGGCCCTCGTAGAGGAACGCCTCGTCGGCGGTGAATGCCACTACTGGGCGTGCAATCCGACCAAGACGCTATTGCGCCCGATCGAGGTGCTGGCTCTGGCGAAGGCCGTTCCCGGCGTCAGAGAAGCGGTGGGGTCGGGCCAGCTCGACGTCGCCGCCGTCTTCGCCAAACGCGACGCCATCGTCGACCACCTCAACGACGACGGCGCCACCGCCGAGATGCAGCAGAGTGGCCTGACGGTGATCCACGCCCACGGCCGACTCGCCGGCCCCCGCGAGGTCACCGTCACCCACCCCGACGGCCGCGAGGAGACCGTCCGCGCGCGGCAGGCAGTCGTGCTCGCCACCGGTACCCGCCCGACCATCCCCGACGTACCCGGGCTGGCCGAGGCGCGCCCCTGGACCAACCGCGACCTCGCGACCATGACGCGCGTGCCACCACGAACCTTGATCATCGGCGGCGGTGTCGTCGGTGTCGAGTTCGCCACCATCCTGGCCGGCCTGGGTTCCAAGGTCACACTGCTCGCCCGCGGCGACACCCTGCTGCGTAATTCCGAGACCGTCGCCAGCGACATGGTGACGGAGTCGTTGCGGCGCAAGGGAGTAGACCTTCGCTTCCACGCCCACCCATCCGTCGTGACCCGACCCGGCGCGGGCGGAACCGTCAGCGTCACCGTCGGCGACGAGAACATCGAGGTCGACGAAATCGTCGTAGCCGCGGGAAGGACAGTCAACACCGATTCCCTCGGCCTGGACACCGTCGGGCTGCGGGCCGGAGAGTTCGTCGACGTCGATGACCATTTGCAGGCGCGCGGAGTGGACGGCACCTGGCTGTACGCGATGGGCGATACCACCGGGCGCGCGCTCTTGTCGCACCTGTCGCAATATCACGCAGTCGTGGTCGCCGACATCATTGCCGCCCGCGCACGAGGCCGCCAGCTCGACGCTGACGAACTCGTCGCCCGCGACCCGCACAACCTTCCACAGGTCATCTACACCGACCCCCAAGTCGTCGAAGTGGGCCGAACCGAAATCCAGGCCCGCGCTGACGGATTCGCGGTCACGACGACCACCGCGCGATACCCGGAAGCCGTACCCGACCTCGCCATCTTCCGCGACGGCTTCGACGCCTGGGCAAAACTGGTCATCGACGCCGATACGGACACCCTGCTTGGCGCAACCTTCGTCGGACCCGAGTTCGCTGAACTCGCCCAAGCGGCCACACTCGCGGTCGTCGCCAAGGTGCCGATCGAGACACTCCGCCACGTCGTGGCGCCCCACCCCTCGATCAACCAGATATGGAACCCCCTCCTTGCTCGAAAAAGGGAACCGTCAGCTGGTTTGACGAGCGGCCGTTGAGAGGGAGAGCCGTTGACGTACGTTCAGTCGGGCGGCGTTGCCGACAGCATTCCAACCAGGGCACATTGGCCTCTCCATCAGAATCAGGGCGATTCACTCACTGCGTCAACAGCATGTGCGCGGGTCGCTTCAGGCACGCAAGAGGCGCACCCGAAGCCGGGTGCGCCTCTTGTGTTTAGGTGATCAGCGACCGCTGTGCTGAACGGTGTTGTCCACCTTCGGGACATTGACCTTGGGCGCGATCTGATCGAGCCAAGAATGGTGATCGATTCCGGCCGGAATGATCAGCGAAGACTCCGGCGCTGCAGCGGGCACGTCGGTGATGGCGGCAGAGGCGGGGGCGGCCAGGCCCAAGATAGCGGCGACGAATCCACCGGAGATCATGGTGGCAAAGCCCAGATTCTTCATTGCGTGTCTCCTTTTTCCCTGTGGGGGGATTTCTGCGTTCCGGCTTTGTGGTGGTCCTGAAGGCCGGTATGAAGTCGTCAACCAGCTTTTCAGGGGCTTAATTCCGGTGGCAGTAAATGATCGGAGAGTGGCAGACCACTAGCCGCCAGGCATCATTCGCAGATCGGGCGGGCGTTCAAATATTCCGTAGTTAGCAAAGCTTATTGCTAACCGTGGCTGAGAACTCCGGTGCCGAAGGCTGCATAGGTACCGAACCATCAACAGGGTCAACCACGTCACCGGTTGATGTGCCACACAACCAAGTTCAGCCACAATGCGAAGGTGGTCCAGGCCAGGTAGGGCACCAGCAGCCAGCCCGCCAAGGTACGACGGCGAAAGAACAACACGACGGTGGTGACCAGAATCGCCCAAAGAATCGCGATGTCGACGAACGCGACGCCGCGCCAGCCGAGTCCGAAGAACGGTGTCCAGATCGCGTTCAGGGCCAGTTGTGCGGCGTATGCGCTGAGCGCGACGCGGGTATCGGCGATCGGTCCGCTGCGCCACACCAACCACGCCGCCACTGCCATCAGTATGTAGAGAGTGGTCCAAACCGGGCCGAACAGCCACGACGGTGGCGCCCACGACGGTTGTCGCAGCTGTCCGTATTGCTGGGCGCTGCTGGCGGCAAGCCCGCCCACCGCGGCAGTGACGGCGACGGCGAGCAGTGAGAAGCCCAGCACTACAACACTTTTGGATCCTCGATGTTCAACGGTGTCTACCATCCGGGTCTCCTCATCGGGGGCGTAGGCCCACCCATTCCCAATCACCGTAGCGGCCACGCCATCGACATCATGATCGGCTCCGATACGACGCCGCGTCGATGGTGATGGTGAACGGGCCCTATTGTTTGTCGAGAATGTTACCGACTCCAGGCGGATGCTCGACAGAGTGCCGCATGGTGCCGACCAATTGGCGCTGAAACATCAACACCGCCTCGGGTCGGCACGAATCTCGTTGCCGCGCATCGGCATGCCGTCGATCACGGCGTATATCCGCTGAAGGTCCGGGACCTCGGTGACACGCAGTTTCTCGCCGCTGTCTTTGCCGGTCAACACCACCGCGAATGCGTTCGCGTCAACAGTGAACTGTGCCCTCAGCACCTGTCCGAGCACCATGTCGCGGGTGGCGAAGTCACAGCGCGTGGCCTCGATCCGGCTCAACGTGTCGGCGAGCCGTGGGTCGCTTTGCGCGGGCGCGAACACCAGCAGCGGACGACGTTCCCAGCGATACTCGTCGAGTTCAGCAGCCATGGCGGTAGTTGATCCCAGGGCGCTGCTCATCAGCAGAACAGTGAGGACAACGGTCCATCAGAAGATAGTGCGCGTCACGACCATGGTGCTTCTCAACAGTAGCGACCGACGGCCGGTTGGTGCGTCGACGTCTCTCCCGGAGTAGCCGACTCAGCACCAATTGACAACGGGCGTTGCCAGATAGTCGCGCCCCGCGATAACGTCGCCTCATGACGGTGACGGGTGAACGTCCGGAGATGCTCCTGGATGATGTCGACTTCAATCGACGTGACCATCCCGACCGGCCGTTGCGTCCTATACCGCCCGGTCGTGACCACTTCGCCGACCAGTGGCGTTTCATGCGGGAGTTCATCTTCGGTGAGTGGATCGACGTCGATAGAGAGCTCCAACCCAGCGACCTCACGCGCCTGCGAGACGACTATTTCTGGCAGCGCGACGAACTCATGACCGGCGTGGTCCAGGCGTTCGAGCGCCTCGGCTATGAGCAGGGCCGGGCGCTCTTCGAGCAGGCGCTGACCCGGGGCATCGACACGCTCGGGGACCCGCCGCAGGAACTCGTCGATCTCTTCGACCACCTCGATCAGCTGCCCGCCCAGTTCGATCTTGTCGCCGCTGAACGGGGCCGGATGCTGGCGATGTCGAGCACGTGGGCCGCCACAACGATCATCCGCGGGTGGGCGTTCTACGAGACCGCGATGACGGGCGATATATCCGCAGCCACCGGAGCCACGGGGCGATTCGCCGACGACGGTCCGCGCCGGTTCATCGAGACTGCTCGGGTTTTCGCTGAATTCACGCTGCCCGACATTTTCGATCGGCAATCGGACGCGTTCCAGGACGTCGTGCGGGTGCGATTGATGCACGCTCTGGCGAGTAAAGGCTTACGCCAGAAGTGGGGCGACGACGTCTACCTCAAGTTCGGTGAACCCATTCCCGTGACATCGTTGCTGGGGTTCGGCAGTGGCATGTTGCTCGGGCGCCTCGTCGACCATGCCTTCGGCCGCAAGCTCACCACGCAACAGCTCGAGGATCTCACCGAGTATTCGTCGTTCTCGGGGCGGCTGTGGGGAGCTCCTGCAGCGCTCCATTCGGCCAACGGCCTTGAGCTGATCAAATCGCTGAATTACGTTCTCGCCCGGGGCGGTAACCCATCACCGTGGCGGGCCCAACTCGTCGATGCCATCGCCGGTCCTGTGCACCTGACCACCCTGACGGACGCGCTTCCAAGCTTGGTCAAGAAGGTGGTGGCGAGGTACGTCAACCAGATCACGGCCAGCGTCGCCCTGGCACCCGCAGGAGTCGTGTTCGGGTACCAGCAGATCGAGGCGATGGTGGCGGGCACGCTCTTTGAGCCGTTGGGCTACAACTTCGAACGCCGCGTGCGCATCTTCACCAACCTCACCAAGCTCAACGTCGGCATCGCCATGGTGGGCGACCGGCTGCCGCTTTCCAACCCCATCCGTGAGAGCAGGAAGAAGAGCGGCGCGGCCGTGCGCGAGCGGATTGCCATGTTGAACAAGATCGCCCGCGGCAAGCACATCCCGCTGACCTTCAGCCATCACGACCGCTCGACAGCGGGGGAGGGTTTCACCGGCTAGTCCGCCGGATCTGTACTTGTCCCCAAAACCGACGCGGGCAGTCCCGTACTACCACCGAGTTTCATGACGGACGGAGCACCTCAACCGGCTGCATCTCGACAGCAGCTCTCTGCTGCCGCCGGCGCTGCGGCGTTGTAGCCGAAAGACGTTCACTGCAGTGGCTCGGGCGTGAAGGTGACGTCGACACCGCCCACGGTCATCGTCACTTGACCTTCCATCACCATCACCTGCGCCGAGACCCGTCGATCGACAGTCTGGGCCAGTTGCTGCACCGGTGCGTGTGGTATCTGCACCACCGACAGGTTCGGCAGCCCCGCCACTTTGGGCCCTACGGTGCGCCACCAGGTGGCCACGCCGGCGGCGAACGGGAACAGCAGCACCTGATCGGCCTGGCTGGCTGCCTTGCCCAAGGCGCGTTCATCGGGCTGGCCGACGTTGATCCACTCCAGGATCCGGGCCGTGTAGTCGGTGAGCCGTAAGTCCGGTACGCCAGGGGTGGACAGGCCCGCCCCGAACGCCAACTCGCCGTCGACGTCGCTGAGCCGGTGTGCGCGCAGCCCAAACGCCAACAACCGCACCACCATCCGCTCATCGGTCTCACTGGGATGACGGGCCACGGTCAGCGTGTGATCGGCGTAGTAACCGTGATCAACATCGGAGACGCCAAGTTCGACTTTGAACACTGTTGCAGAAAGGGCCACGTCAAGAGTGTCCACCCCGGTGGTGTTCCCCGAACAGTCAGGCCGCTTCGAGTGATCACCGACGCGAGCTGGCGATCGAGGTCACCAAACCGCATGCCGCCGATCGTCCTGTGGGACGACGGACTGCTAATAGGCCTGGGCGATCACCCGCAGCCGGCAGGCTTGGACTCCACGATGGCCACGCTGGGACCGCCGGGGTAGCGATTGTCGGCAACAACCGCTGCCGGGACAGCAGTCGGTGAGCATCACGGTTGCGGCTGAGAGCCCTCGACTTCGTTACGGCCGAGGGTCTCGACGAACCGAGGCCCGACCTTCTGCAGCTCATCGCGGTAGCCATCGGCCCACTCGCCGAACGGCTGATGGGCCAGATACTCGTTGCGGAACCGGTCGTCCTCGGAGACCTCGGTGGCACAGAAGTCGGGGATCCTGAGATCGACCACCGGGGCATTGCGCTCGACCTCGGCCAGCAACAGGGGCGCGTTGCGGCCCATGAACCGATCGACGATCCAGCCGTCCTCACCCAGCCATGCCGAGTAGCGAACCTTGATGACGACATGCTCGGCGCGAGAGACGATCTGACCGGCGACCGTCGGGTCGAGTTCGCGTTCGGCTTCGTAGCGGGTGCCGCCGGTGGCCGGCCCCTTGGCGGTCATGGTTCCGATCGCGTCGGCGTCCACGCGCCCCAGTGCCGCAATGAGATCGGGGAGCGAAGCGTTCAGTTCGGTGGGAGCGGGACCCTGCAATCGGACGCGAACCGCGTAGCCGTCTGCGGCGAACAGGTAGGCCTGCAAGATCAGCTCGGGCCGCGGATCGAGCGCGGTGACGGCAGGCATTTCGCGGACGTAGAACTTCCGCTCGAACTCGAAATCACCGGAGTTGGACTCAGACACAACCCGACGTTAGCCCCCGGATGCATCAATGCATCGCAGGTGGCGCAGTGTCCGCCCGTGATCCCGCAGGCCGCGGCGCACTCCGCACACATCGGTCACCAGCCAGTTGACGAGTCGCATGGCGGCATAGCCGCCATCATGCGTGACGTGTTGTGCAGTGAAGTCGCGCTCAGCGGCCGACAGCTCGAAGTGCGGCGATGTAGCCAGCCCGAAGTCGCTGAGATAGATCCGCTCCATGTCGGTGCGGATGTTGCCGAAGTGCCCGTCCATGTGCAACAACTCCCGGTCCCGCAGAAACGTCACAATCTCGAAAAGCTGCCGCTCGACTTCGACGGCCTTACCGGCCGGGTTGTCTCGCAACCAGTCCGTTATCGGGTGTGGGATGTACTCGCAGAACAGCACCAGGCTGCACGTTGCGTCGGCCAGCGCTTCGAGACGGGTCCGGACGGCCGGGGAACCGCCTTGGGCGGTGACGACGGTGCCGATGTCGGCGTGTTCGGCGGCGACCGGCGACCGGCCAGGTAGTACCCGCCAGTGGTAGAGAATCGGGAACGATTGCGTCTCGCCGACCAGCACGGCCTCGGTGACGATGATGTTCGCGGCCAGCTCTCGCCAGGCGTTGAAGCTTGGGCCGCCGATACCGTACTGGCAGAACATTGGCAGGTCGAACTGATTGGCCGTGGAACCTGAGTTGGCGACCTCCCGATCGGTCAGCGGGATCCGCTTGGTGAACACCGGCACGCTGTCGATGTCGATAACCTCGGCGCCACCGCCCACACCCACGCTGATGACTCGACCGGTGCCGACCAGCGCAGCGAGCTCACCATCGCTGCAGGACGCCAGGAATGTCGAGAGTCCTTGGTGGCGCGCAGCTCTGGCGGCTGTCATCGCACGATTGTTCACCGACCCGGAGGGGCAGCGCCACCACAGATCACTTTGGTCGACACCAGACCTCGTCCAGCTACCTGGCTCGAAGCATCAATGGATACGAAAAGCTGTTACCAGAGGCCCTTTTCGAGGCCCCCTACGAACACGTGGCATATTCCTCCGATACCACTCCTGAGCGGCTCCTCGATCCTGGAGCCTGGTGCATAGGCGATGATGGCGACCATGGGTCACCTCGAGGTCGCACATGTCGACTACTACCTACCGGATGGACGGCTGCTACTGGCCGACGCCAGCTTCCGGGTCGAGCAAGGCTCTGCTGTGGCCCTGGTCGGGCCCAACGGCGCCGGGAAATCCACGCTGGTGCGTCTGATCGCCGGGGACCTGCAGCCCGACGAGGGCACGATCACCACCAGCGGCGGCCTCGGTGTCATGCCGCAGTTCATCGGGTCGGTCCGCGACGACCGGACGGTCCGCGACCTACTCGTAGCGGTCGCCCGGCCGGCCGTCACCGCGGCGGCGAAGGCGGTAGACGCGGCCGAGCTGGCGATGATGGAACGCGACGACGAGGCCGTGCAGATGACCTATGCGCAGGCGCTGAGCGACTGGGGCGACGCGGGCGGATACGAGGCGGAGACCCTCTGGGACAAGTGCACGATGGCCGCCCTTGGCGTGCCCTACGACAAGTGCCAGTGGCGGGATGCGCGCACCCTGTCCGGCGGCGAGCAGAAGCGCGTGATTCTCGAGGCGTTGCTGCGCGGCCCCGACGAGGTGTTGCTGCTCGACGAGCCGGACAACTACCTGGACGTGCCGGGTAAGCGCTGGCTGGAGGAACAGCTGAAGATCACCACCAAGACCGTGCTGTTCGTCTCGCACGACCGCGAGCTGCTGTCGGTGGCGGCCCAGATGATCGCCAGTGTCGAGCCCACGCCCAGCGGCTCGGACGTGTGGATGCACGGCGGCGGGTTCGCGTCCTTCCACGAGGCGCGCGAGCGGCGGTTCGAGCGATTCGACGAGCTACGCCGCCGCTGGGACGAGAAGCACGCCCAGCTCAAGAAGCTCGTCCTGGACATGCGCGGGTACGCGGGGCGCAGCGATGCGATGGCGTCCCGCTATGCGGCGGCCCAGACCCGGCTGCGGATGTTCGAGGAGGCCGGGCCGCCGCCGGAGCCGCCACGCAAGCAGGACATCAAAATGCGGTTGCGCGGCGGCCGTACCGGGCTGCGGGCCATCACCTGCCAGGACCTGGAGCTGACCGGGCTGATGCACCCGTTCAGCCTGGAGGTCTTCTACGGCGAGCGGGTCGCGGTGCTCGGCTCCAACGGCTCAGGAAAATCGCACTTCCTGCGGCTTCTAGCGGGCCACGACGTCCCCCACTCCGGCACCTGGAAGCTCGGCGCGCGGGTTGTCCCCGGGTTCTTCGCCCAAACGCACGCCCACCCCGAGCTGGAGGGGCGGACCTTGGTCGACATCCTGTGGGCGGCACACGCCAGGGACCGCGGTGCGGCGATGAGCGCGCTGCGCCGATACGAGCTGGAACGCCAAGGCGACCAGCCGTTCGGCAAGCTCTCAGGCGGCCAGCAGGCCCGCTTCCAGATCCTGCTACTGGAGCAGGAAGGCTCGACCGCGTTGCTGCTCGACGAGCCCACCGACAACCTCGACTTGGAGTCCGCCGAGGCCCTGCAAGAAGGTCTGGAGTCCTACGAGGGCACCGTGCTGGCGGTGACCCACGACCGCTGGTTCGCTCGCACCTTCGATCGCTTCCTCGTCTTCGGCGCCGACGGCACCGTCCGCGAGACCACCGAACCCGTCTGGGACGAGGCCCGCGTCAAGCGCGTCCGCTAGATCATCCTCACGGATGCAGATTCCACTGGCCGCAATCCTCGGCCAGGACGTCGTTGACGTCGACTTCGAAGCCCCCAACCAACGGGCCCGGATTCGACTTGGTGGCCACGATGCGCTGATAGAGAACAGCATTGGGGTGGACCCGCGTGCCCGACCAGGCCCGGGTCTGCCACGCCCACACGCGACCGGGCGTGCGGGAGTTCCCTATCACGCCATCGACCGCAGCCCAATGGCACACATCGATGCCGCCGTAAACGCCGGTGCGTCGCATGCCGAGCACGGAATTGATTCCGTAAAACCATTGCAGCGCAACGCTGTTCCACGTGTTGCGGTCGATGTCCTCATCGATGGAGAAGAAGATCGGTGCGTTGCGGGCGCCACCGGCCGCGGTGTGCAGCTGCCAGGCGGCCCTGGCGTCGGCGACACCGCCGGCGTACCCGCGGGTGAAGTCCGACGGTGCGCCGCCGCCCGGCTTTCCGTACTGGTAGTTGCTGATGATCACCAGCCCTGCTTTGGCCAACGTCTCGGCGTAGGGTCGAGTGATCGGCTTGGCGCCGAAGTTCGTGCCGGGACGTGACAGCGAAACGTAGTTCACCACTCCCGCGTAGCCCGCAGCCTTGATGTGTTCGGCAGGAATTTGATGCGCGGCGTAGTCAATCAATAGGGGAGTGGCGGCCGCCGCCGTGGGACTGCCGGCAGTTGCAGACCCGATACTCAGCGCTGCCGCCGCCGATGCAGCGGCGGCGTAACGCAGCGCGTCGCGCCGGGATACCGGGCGCAACGGCCTAAGGCCGAGATTCTCCGGCGAGTCCTGCACGGCCCCGATGTTAACGATGAGCCGGGAGTTAACGGTGAAGCCTCGCCGGGGAGTTCGCCGCTACGGATGGCACTCGCCCGCCTACCTCACTACGCGGTCTCCCGCCCGGAGGTGGAAACCCGCACCACGGCACCGCGCTTCCGACGCTGATGTATCTCGCGGATAAGCTCAATGTCGACGACGTGGTCAACCGGCAGCACCGATTGGGCCAGATCACGGCGTCTCCGCGAAATGCGAAGTCGGGCAATCTCATCCGAGATAGCATCCGCCACGCCGAGGAAGATTGGACGCTGTGATGGGGGATCGTCGATGACGACCGAGCAGCACGTGACGTATTGCCGGATCTGCGAGGCCCTATGCGGTGTCGTCGCCACCGTGGAGGACGGCCGGCTGGTGAAGTTGCGACCCGACGACGACAATCCGTTGTCTCGGGGCCGCGTCTGTCCCAAGGGCATCGCGATGATCGACGTGCAGAACGACCCCGATCGAGTCCTTACTCCGCTGCGCCGACGCCCGGACGGAGGATTCGACGAAGTCAGTTGGGACACCGCGCTCGCCGACATCTCTACGCGTCTACGTCGCATCGTCGACCAACACGGCGGCGGTGCAGTCGGCCATTATCTCGGCAATCCGGCGGCCTTCGGATATGCGACCAGTCTGTGGCACGGCCTGTTCATGAAGCGGCTGAACTCGCCGCACCAGTATTCGCCCGGCTCCCAAGACATCAACAGCCGGTTCGTCGCGAGCAGGCTGCTCTACGGCGCCATCAGTCAACTGCCCTTCCCCGACCTCCCCAGGACCGACTTCCTGCTGATGCTGGGGGCCAATCCACTGGTCTCGCACGCCAGTGCGTTGCGAAGTCCGCGCATCAAGGACGATCTCGCGGGCATCGTCGCGCGGGGCGGGCGAGTGGTGGTGATCGACCCGCGACGAACCGAGACCGCGCGTAGCTACGAACACGTCGCCGTGCGACCCGATGGCGATGCCTGGCTGCTGCTGTCGCTGCTGAACGTCGTCTTCGAGGAAGGTTTGACCGACGACGTCGCGATCGCACGGCAGACGACCGGGGCCGCCGAATTGCGTGCTGCGGCAGCCAAATTCCCGCCGGAGCGCACGGTGGAACGCACCGGTGTCGCGGCCAGTGTGGTCCGGGGTCTGGCACGGGACTTCGCCTCCGCGCCGTCGGCATCCGCCTACGGGCGCACCGGTGCGTGTCTGGGTCGGCACGCCACCCTGGTCTGTTTCCTGCTCGACGCATTGTCGGTGGTCACCGGCAATGTCGACCGCGCCGGTGGGACACTGTTCGCGCGAGGGGTGGTCCCGCTCGAGGAGTTCGGCGAACGGGCGGGAGCCCTGAGCTACGACCAGGCCCGCTCGCGCGTCGGTGGTCTTCCCGACGTGATGGGCACCTTCCCCGCGGCGGTCATGGCCGAGGAGATGACCACTGCGGGGCCGGGACAGCTCCGGGCACTGATCAGCACTGCGGGCAATCCTGTCCTGTCGGTTCCCAACGGCAAGGCCTTGGCGGCCGCGCTGCCGACGTTGGACCTGTTCGTCGCCATGGACCTCTACGTCAACGAGACGAATCGGTACGCGGATTATGTCTTACCGGCCACGACGTTCCTCGAAAGACACGATCTTCAGTGGGGTTTCGCTGCGGCGTCGCCGACGGTCTACATGCAGGCCACCGAAGCGGTCGTCGCACCCTACGGTCAGGCGCGCGAGGAATGGCGGGTCTACGACGACATCACCCGGCTGATGGGGATGTCGCTGCTGGCTCAGGGCCCCCTGGCCCGCTTCAACTCGGTCTTCGTGTTTCTCGAACGCATGGGGCCGGCGCGCCTGACGCCCCGCCGCATCTTCGAGATGCTGGTGCGCCTCGGACCGTACGGTGACCGTTTCGGGTTGCGGCGCGGCGGGCTCAACGCACGGCGGTTGCGTGCACGTCCGCATGGTGTCGTGCTGGCGGAACACGCACCGACCGGGCTCCTGCATCAGATAGTCCAGCACCGAGACAAGCGAGTTCATCTGGCGCCCAATGAGATTCTCGGCGAAATCGGTCACCTCGGCGATCGGCATCCCGACGACGCGGCGTTCCCTCTGTTGATGATCGGCCTGCGTGAACTCCGGTCGCACAACTCGTGGATGCACAACAGCGAGACCCTGATGAGGGGTGCGACGCCGCGGCGCCACCGTGCCCGGATCAACCCCACGGATGCGGCCGACGCCGGACTCGTTCATGGAGGCCAGGTCCGCATCGTGTCGCCGTCGGGGACCATCGACACCGAGGTCCTCGTCACCGACGAGGTGGGTCCGGGCACCATCGCCGTTCCGCACGGTTGGGGTCACGACGGGGGATGGCTGCGCGCCAACGCAGCCGGTGGTGCGAACGTCAACGACCTCACGTCGAGCCGTAGCGAGGATCTCGAACGTTTGGCGGGAATGTCGGTGCTGAACGGCGTTGCGGTACGGCTGGAGAAGATCGGCGTGGAGGAGACGGACGCGTCGTCACGCATGGCGCCCACCTAGAGGAGCGGTGTCCCGAGAAGCGCGGATCGTTTTCGACGAATCAGCTTTTGCGCCAGCGCTTCACGTCAGCTGTGTCCCGCCGTGGGCTTCGCCGCGAATGATGCCCCGGGGCTGGCTTCCTCGAAGGGTTCCGGAAGATATCCGGCGGCCGCTCATGATGGGCGGGATATCAAGTGGCAGAACACTTCCCGGTTAGCTGGCCTGGTGTCAGCTTGTGAGCGAGATTGTTCACGAGGGGAGACGTTGCGTGGGAATCAGTACACCGGAGCCGAGCCTCTCGACGCCTAAGTCGAATATCCAACATGTATTGGCAACGGCGCTTGGCAAGGTCGCCGGCCGAAGCTGATCGCGGTGCGCCGCGCGGCTGCGCGACCCGGCGAACGACGTCTATTCGCCAACGCCGGGGTGTACCGACCGGGGGTGTCCACGGGCGGCACCCCCATCTGTCCGCGGCGCTCAAGGCGGCGTGCCACCCACCAATCATCGGGTTGGTCGTGGGACCGCGCAGGGTCGATTGACATCGGCCTCACGTCAGACTGGTTTATCTACTGGGTGTTTTGGAGCAGCACCGCTTCTCATCGCTTGTGCGGTGTCCGGACATCGACTTCGCCGATGCGCCCAATTGGGGCACCAATCTCGAAACGATCGCACCGGCGACCTGACGCCCGGTCAGCATCCCCATTTCGGCCCATCGCGTGTTGATGTACGAGCCGTGTCGCGCCGGGATGGCCGAGGCAGGACCTGGCGAGGCACGTGACGCCAACCACACCAGCACTTGACAGTGAAGCCACTCACGTCAAATACTCAACACTTATGTCAGATATACATCGCAGGTGTCGAAGTCCAGAACGGAGTGTCCATGGCCCTATGTACGCGGTTCCGACGGTTCACAGCGGGGCACGTCACCGGTCGCCCTCCCCGCGTCACCACCCATGAGCGCACCCACGAAGAAGCGGAGCACAACGTGAGGCACCTGTCGTTAGGACCCCGCACCGTGCGGCGGCTGCCCGTTGAACCGGCGGCCGCCGGGCGTCGACGCCCGGCCTGGGTGATCGCCCTCGGGATGGTTCTCGCCGTCGTTCTCGGGGTCGCGACAACGGTCGTCAACGCGCCGCGCGCGCAGGCGGACGAGAGTCAGTATCTGGAGTTCTACACTCCGCCCGATCCGCTGCCGTCGGGCCAGCCCGGTGACCTCATCCGAAGCGAGCCTTCACGATTGGTGCTGGAGCCCTCGGGCCAACTGGGTGCCTTCGTGGGGACCGGGACCCGGATCATGTACCGCAGTACCGACGCACAGGGCAAGCCGGTAGCGGTCACCGGCACCTACATTGAGCCCGACGTACCGTGGCCCGGCAACGGGCCGCGACCGCTGTTGGCCTATGCGACCGCCCCCTACGGGATGGGGGAGCAGTGCGCCCCGTCGCGCCTGTTCAACCAGGGCATCCACGCGTCCCTGCAAACCGGATTCGACCTGATGTTCAACGTCGAGGAGGGCTTCATCGCGACCCTGTTGGCCCGCGGGTTCGCCATCGTGGTCACCGACGGCGTCGGCTCAGGAGTGCACGGACCCCAATCGCCGCAGTTCCTGAACCGGATGGCCGGCGGGCACGCCCTTATCGACGCCGCCCGCGCCGCGATGAAGCTACCCGGGACGTCCCTGGACCCGCACGGCCCCGTCGCATTCTGGGGTTGGCTGGCCGGCGGACACGCTGCACTGTCCGCAGCCGAGCTGACCAGCAGCTACGGACCAGAGCTGAACGTTGTTGGCACCTACGCTGCGGCCACGCCGACCGATCTCGCCCAAGTGCTGCCCGGAATCGACGGCAACTTCCTGGCCGGGGCGACCGGGTTCGTGCTGCGCGGGATCATGGCGTCCTACCCCGAAACTGAACAACCCATCCGTGACGTGCTCACGCCACGGGGGTTGGAGATGCTCGACAACACCGGCCGCCAATGCCTGATGCAGACCGGAATCGACTACATGTTCCGGCATCTGCAATTTTGGTTCAAAGGCGACGTCTTCGAGATGGCGAAGAACGATCCGTTCAAGACCATCCTGGGCACCCAGCGGCTCGGCAACGAAAGGCCCACCGGGCCGGTGTACTTCACGCACAACAGGTGGGACCCGTTCGGCCCCTATCAGTCAGCGCTGGACACGGCCCGCGACTACTGCGCCAAGGGTGCCGACGTCACGTTCTGGACCAACGAGCAACCTCCGCTGTTAAACAAGCTGGACGTTAACGCGATGCTGCCGGTGTTCGTCGACGGCGAGCGAAGCATGGCGTGGGTGGCCGACCGGTTCAACGGCGTGCCCACCGCCTCCAACTGTGGCGAATTGTGACGGCAGCGGGTCGACCTGGATTCGTGGGGCTTCGGCGTGGGGGCGCCGGCATGACCTTCGACCAGGCCCGGCGCGGCTATTCTGCGGGTATGCCCCCTGCGCGCAGCTCCCGACAGACCGACGGCCGGGCACGGAGCCAACCCCGCAAGCAACGCGACGCTGCGCCCGACGCCGAACCGGCTCCGCATGCGGCAACGGCCAAACCCAGCACCACCCGGCGTGAACTGGTCGAGCAGCGGATCATGGAAGAGGCCACCGAGCTGTTCGCCGAGCGCGGGTTCGCCGCGACCAGTCTCGGAGACATCGCCGAGGCCGCCGGACTGACCCGCCCCGCGATCTACCACTACGTCGCCAACAAGGACGAACTCCTGGCGCGACTGGTCCACGAGAAGACCGAGGAACCCGCGATCCTGCTGCGCCTCATCAACGAGCGCACCGACCTGGGCCCCACCGAGAAGTTGAGGACCATGGCCACCGAGATCGCCCGCGGCCAAACACAATCCCCCGCGCGCTTTCGGCTGTTGGTGCGCTCGGAAGCCGAACTGCCCGAACAGCTTTCCGAGGTGTACCAACAAAGCAGACGCAACGTCCTCCAAGAGTTCGTGCGCGTCATCGACGACGGCATCGCCTCCGGTGTGTTTCGGCCCGTTGACCCGCGCATCGCAGCCCTCGGTGTGATCGGAATGCTGAACTGGATCGCGTGGTGGCACCACCCGAGCGCGTCCGACAGCGACCGGGTCATTGAGCAACTCGCCGATATGGCGGTCCAAAGCGTCCTGCACGAACGGGACGGCACTCATTACGACAGCGGCCCTCTGCGGGCCATTGCTGCGTTGCGCAACAACCTGGACTATCTCGAACGCCAATTCGGCGGAGGATCGAAGGGGTAGGACCGTCGGCCCATGCGTGCTGGGATGGGCCTCAGTATCTTTTGGCGAGCCAGTCGCCGATGTCGACTGCGGCGAGTGATGCACCGGTGGGCTCGCCCGGGTGAAGTGATCCGCCGAAATGGGTGCCGGCCACCCGGGTGTGGGTGATGTCGGTGGCGCCGAGTGCACCGACCATGGCGTGGGCATCGTGCGGGAAGCAGGCCTGGTCACCGGTGAGTTCGACGAACAGCGCGGGGGCCCGAACGCCAGGCGCGCATCGCAGGAAGTCGGCGTTGGTGGTGTTGGCCGACCACGTGGACAGCCAGGCGTCCGGGGTGGCGAACCGGCCGAAACCGATCAGGCCGTAGTTCGTCAGATCCGGGCGTCGCCCGAACAGCGACCCGTAGGGCCGGTCGTTGGGGTCGAGGGACAGGTCGGTGAAACGCAGGTCCGCGTCGGTGCGGTAAACGGTCAGCACGCGCGGCGCCAGGGCGGCACGGCGGTCGGAGGGGTCGGCCGAGGACTTGAATCGCCGACGTGCCGCGTCGGCGTCTGCAGCCCCGGTGCGTGCCTCGGCGTCGATGCGAGCGATGCGGTCGCGCTGTGCCGCCCGGTAGCGATCCACGAACTCGGCCGGGTACGCCGAGGAATCTGGGGCTGGGTGGTAACCGTTGGCTTCAGAGAAGGGGTCCAGTGTCGGATCGACGCTGAGCGGGTCACCTTCGTCGCGCACCGACGGGTCGATGAGGTGCTCAAGGAGCTGTCCCTGCCCGGGGTGTGGTGCCATGAATACTGCACCGTCCGGCGTGGGCATGTCGGCGGCCCCCAGATCGACGGGGCGTCCCGACGGCGACGCGGTCAGCCGTTGCTCTGGTGAGAGGCCCGCCTGCTGGTGGTAGAACGCGAACAGCGTGCCGCCGCCTGAGTGGCCCAGCGTGATGCGATGGTCAAACCCCTTGTCGCGCAGGAATACCTGGCCCGCCGCGACGTCGAGCAGGGACTGCTCATGAATGAGATTGAGGTCGTTGTTGGTCGACCGGGTGCCTTGTGTCCATACGGCGTAACCGCGGGCCACCAGTTCGGGGACGAGCACGTGGTGGGTGAGGTCCTGTCGCGGGTGCATCAACGTCACGACGGTGTCGCAGCCCGGCAGCATCCGCAGCACCCCGGTCACCGTGGCACCGTCGGAGGTCTTCAGTTCGTGGACCGAGGTAACGGTGTCGGTCGGCAACTCGGCGCC
Source organism: Mycobacterium sp. (assembly GCF_965229105.1). Classification (GTDB taxonomy): domain Bacteria; phylum Actinomycetota; class Actinomycetes; order Mycobacteriales; family Mycobacteriaceae; genus Mycobacterium. The sequence continues at coordinate 570,410 of NZ_OZ245858.1, read as the reverse complement.
GGTGATATAGCGCCCCGCACCGAGCCGCGTCGTGGGACTGGGCGAGTTCACCGCGCCTCCAGCTGCATCGCGTCCTTGTCCCACTGCGTGATCACCGCATCGATCAACCCGGCGACGCAGCTGTACCAGACGGCATGTCGGCATCCGGTGGCGCGGCGGTCGATGACGATCGGCCCGGGTGCGCTGATCTTGAAATACGGTCCGATGCGGTCGATGGTGACGGTGGGACTTTCTCCTGCCTGCATCACGACCGGACGGTTCTCCGGGACGTCGAGCACGAACAGCGCGGTCATGAGACGGGCACCGTGGTGGTGGCGGTGTCGTGCTGGCGTTGCCATTGGTCGGCGCGTTCGACGATGAGTTCGGCCTTGCGGACCAGCAGCGCGTCCATCGAGGGTGCCGGACCGGAGACGACGTCGATCAGGGCGTCGATGGTGAGGTTTGCGTCGAGGTCTTCCTGCGGGGTCACGGGTCGCATCGCGCGCGTGATCTCGATCATGTAGCCGTTGGGGTCGTGGGTGTAGATCGACTCGATGGTTTCGTGCTGGATCTGCATTTCCACGGGCCAGTCGCTGGCGTCGAGACGGCGCCGGTATTCGAGTAGGTGTTCTTCGCTGTCGACGTGAATCGCGAGGTGGCGTGAGCGGATGAACCACACGGGCACCGTTTCGTCGAACCGCGAGTAGGAGTCGCCCTGGGGGCCACCGGCGAACGGTTCGAGCCCGAAGTAGTAGAAGAACGCGAGTCGGTCGTCATTGCCGATGTCGAAGAAGAAGTGGATGAAGTCGGGGTGCTTGTCTGGGCCCCAGCCGGCGGCGCAGATGGAGTGCACTACCGGGAATCCCAGTGTGTCGCGGTAGAACCGGACGGTCGCCGCGGGATCGAAGGTGGGGTATGCGACGTGATCGACGCCGCGGACGAGGTGTTGTGAATCAGACATGCGGTCTTCCTTGGGTGGGGTGGCTCGATGGGATGGTCGTCAGGCGGGGATGGAGGCGAGATCGGCTCGCAGTAGGCTGCCGGCGCCCTCGATGGTGACCGGCAGGCTCAGGCTGCGCAGCAGGCTGTAGGCGCCGGCGGTGGCTGCCGAGAGCACTGGCAGACCGAATTCGCGTTCGGCGGGTTCGATCAGGTCCAGGGATGGCATTTGGACGCAGCAGCTCAGCACCAGCGCGTCGACTCCGGTCAGATCCAACGACCGGGCCGCCGCCATTACCTGCTCGCCCGGGATGCAGCCGACGTCGGCGTTATCAGCGACTTCCAGGGCGCGCCAGTCAACGACGTCGAAGCCTTCGGCGATCAGATAGTCCACGACCTGCTGCGCCAGGGGCTTCATGTACGGGGTGACCAGCGCGATCCGCTTGGCGTCGAGCACGCCGAGTGCTTCGACCAGGGCGCCAGCGCTGGATCTGACCCGGGCATCCGAGCCGCCGGTCGCGAGTTGTTCGGCAACGGCAGCTTCGACGCGCCGGTGCTCACCCGGGCCGCCCACCATCACCGCGACCAGGCAGGCGTAAAGCAGCACCGCGGGGTCGGCATCGGCGATCTCCATGATGCAGCGCTCTTGCTGGGCATTCATCGCCGCCAGCTGCTCGGGTGAGACCGTGTGCATCCGCATACGCGTGGAATGAAACGAAAAGCGCGACAACGGGTGCCGCGCCAGCAGCGCAGGCATCTCGGTTTCGACGGTGACGTTGGAACTCGGTACTACCAGTCCGATTCGATGCGGCGTGGTCATGTCGGTGTGGGTCCTCCCCAGCGCAACTGCTTGACGCTTACGATGATTATTCGACACTTGTGAGTGTGCGAGTTTTGTGCGGATTCGTCAACCACGGCCAGAGGCGCGCTCAAGATCCGGATAATGGATGGCGGTGTGACTGTTGACACAAGCACCATGCGCGTCCAATACTCGACACAGGCGTTGACTCCGTTGGAGAAGTCGGGCCGCTCAAGTGGAGGGACATCAACAGATGGCATACGTGATCGGCGTGGACGTCGGCGGAACGTTCACCGACGCAGTACTCGACGACGGCAATGGCATGGTGATCGCGGGCAAGGCGCCGTCCACGCCACCGGATTACTCGACTGGCGTCATCGACGTGCTCGGCGTGTTGGCCCAACAGCTGGGCCAGCCCATCGAGGACATGCTGTCCGAGACCCATCACATCGCGCACGGGACGACGTCCTCGCTCAACGCGCTGGTGATGAACCGGGTTCCCGACATTGGGTTCATCACCACCAAGGGGCACCGCGACTCCATCTTCATCATGAACGTCGAGGGCCGCTACCTCGGCCGCTCCACTGAGGAGCTACAGAACCCGCTCTGGCAGAGCAAGTCTCACGGCCTGGTGCGCCAGCGCCACGCACTGGAGGTCACCGAGCGGCTGGACCGCGACGGCCGCGTCGTGGTGGCACTCAACGAGGACGAGGTCCGCAACGCGGTCACCACCCTGGTCGCCGACGGCATCTCCGCGATCGCGGTGTCGCTGCTGTGGTCATTCCGGAACCCGGCCCACGAGCAGCGAATCCGCGAGATCGCCCACGAGATCGACCCCGATCTGTTCGTCGCCATCTCCAGCGAAGTGTCTCCTCGCATCAGGGAATTCGCCCGCAACGCCACCACGATCATGAGCACGCAGATCGGACCGGGCCTGCGCGATTACCTCGGCCAGCTTGAGAGCAGACTGCGGGAGCTGGGCATGACAGGGCCACTGCTGGTGATGCAGAGTAACGGCGGCGCCGTCGCCGCATCGGAGGCTCCGGGCAATGCCATCTCCACGGTCGGATCGGTACTCACCGGCGGGGTGGTCGGCGCGGTGTCGCTGGGCCGACAACTCGGACACCGCAACATCATCGCTACCGACGCCGGCGGCACCACGTTCCTGGCCGGCCTCATCGTCGATGGCGAACCGGTCCGCTCCTCGACCACCGTGATCAACCATCACCCGATCAACGTCCCCACTCTGCAGGTGCACGCCATCGGCTCCGGCGGCGGGGCGATCGCCTGGCTCGACGCCGGAGGCAATCTGCAGATCGGCCCGCACAGCGCCCAAGCCGTCCCCGGGCCGGCGTGCTACGGCAACGGCGGCACCGAACCCACCAACACCGACGCCAACCTGGTCCTGGGCATCATCGGAGAACGCGGCCTGCTCGGCGGGCGACGGACACTCGATATCGGGCTGGCCCGCGAGGCGATCCGCACCCGCATCGCCGAACCCCTGGGGCTGACCATCGAAGAGGCGGCGGCCGCGATCTTCGAAGTCCAAAACGCCCAAACCGGCGACCTGCTGCGCAAGACCGTCGTGGAGGCCGGCCACGACCCGCGCGAATTCATCGTCTATGCGTTCGGCGGTTCGGGCCCCGCCCACTGCGGGTTCTACGCACAGGAGATCGGGGTCACCGACGTCGTGGTGCCTCTCGGGCAGGTGGCCTCGGCGTTCTCCGCCTACGGTCTGGCGTCCTCGGACATCGTGCTGGCCAAGGAGCTGTCGGATCCAGCGGCTATGCCGCTGGATCCCGCACGCGTGCAACGCAATTTCGAGAGTCTGGAGGCACAGGTCCGGGAGTTGCTGGCCCGGCAGGGTTTGGACTTCTCATCCATCGAGATCGAGCGGGAGATCGATATGCGCTATTCGATGCAGCTCGCCGAAGTGGCCACTCCCGTCCCCAACGACAGCCTGACCGCAGACGACGTCGCTGCGAGTGTTGAGGTGTTCGAGCAGCGTTACGCCGACCTCTACGGCAAGGACAGCGGATTCCGCGAGGCCGGCATCCAGGCCATCACCTACCGGGTGCGCGGCACCGGTGTGCTGCCGTTCTCACCCACTCTGCCCGAGGTAAAGCAGGCCGACTCCATTGATGCCTCCGCAGCCCTGACCGGGACCCGCAAGGTGTGCCTGGGCGGGCGTGGTGGCTACGTCGACACCGACATCTACGAGTACAGCAAGCTGCGTGCCGGCCACGTCCTTCGAGGGCCCGCGGTGATCGAGGTGCCCACCACAACCGTCGTGGTGCCCACAGGCACCACTGGCACCGTCGACCGACTCGGCAACCTGCACATCGCCGTCGACCAAGTCTGATTCACAAGCCTGATTCACAAGGAGAAGCCATCATGACCGCCCCCATCCCCGGCTCCGAGATCTTCTCCAGCCGACCAATCGACCCCGACACCCTCTCCCGCATGATCGGGTCGACGGTGCCGATCCACACCGTCACCCAGGAGCAAATCGACGCAGTCGACCCGCTGACCTACGAGGTGATCCGGCACCGCCTGTGGTCGGTCACTGACGAGATGGGCGAGGCGCTCAAGCGCATGTCCGGTTCACCCATCGTCACCGACGCCAACGACTTCGACTTCGCCATCAGCGACGAACTCGGTCAAGAGGTGCAGGTCGGTCTGTACAACACCATGCTCGTCGGCGCCGTCGACCTGGCGATCTACTGGACCCTGCGTCATCGGGCCCAGAACCCCGGAATCACCGAGGGCGACATGTTCCTGTGCAACGACCCGTGGGTCGGCGGCGGGCTGCACCAGAGCGACGTGATGGTCTATCAACCGGTCTTCCACGACGGCAAGTTGTTCGCCTGGACCAGCGCCATCTGCCACGAGCCCGACCTCGGAGGGTCGGGCCTGGGATCCTTCGACCCGTCGGCCAAGGACGTCTTCTCCGAATCCCTGCCCACCCCGCCCATCAAAGTGATGCGCAACCACGAAATCCAGCGCGATGTCGCCGACGCCTGGATCCGTCGCTCCCGGGTACCGATGCTCGTCGGTCTCGACCTGCGGGCCAAGATCGGCGCCAACACCGTGGGACGCACCCGGTTGACGTCGGTCATCGAGCAGTACGGTGCCGACACCGTCAAGGCGGTGATGAAGCGGATGATGAACGACGCCGAGACCCGCCTGCGCCACAAGCTCACTGGCCTGCCCGACGGCACCTGGCGCGCCACCGGGTATCAGGATCAAAGCTCCGTCGGGGACCGCGCCGTGCACAAGATCACCGTCGCCATGACCAAGAACGACAACCACCTCACCTTCGACTTCACCGGCACCGACCCCCAAACCGGCGTCATCAACTGCACCTACGCCGGTATGCGGGGCGGGGTGATGCTGGCATTGCTGCCCATACTGGCCGGAGACATCCCCTGGTCGGCCGGCGGACTGATGCGATGCTTCGACCTTGTCTCCGAGGAAGGCACCATCAACAACGCCACCTTCCCCGCCGCGGTCAGCCGCGGCCCCATCGGCCCGGCCTGGCTGACCGGCAACCTCATCGCCGAGTGCCTGGCCCAAATGCTCGACCAACGCATCGAACTCGGCAAGAACGTGCAGGCGTCCTGTTGCGGCACCTGGGATACCGCGGTCATCGCCGGCCTCGACGAACGCAACGACCAGAGCGTCCCATTCCTCAACATCATGATGGAACCCATGGCCGGCGGTTACGGCGCTCGCCCCGTCGCCGACGGCATGGACACCGGCGGCCTGTTCTGCATCCCGATGGGACGCATCCCCGATACCGAGATGACCGAGTTCCTCTATCCCCTGCTGACACTGTGGCGCCGCGAGGAGCCCGACTCCGGGGGCCCCGGCCGCATGCGCGGCGGGGTCAGCGCGTCGGTGGCGGTCACCCCCTACGGCAGCAGCCTGCCCATGGGCCTGGTCTTCGCCTCCGCAGGCAAGGCCATCGCCCAGAACGCCGGCCTGGCTGGCGGACAGCCCGGCAACACCGGATTGGAAATCCTCGCCCGCGATGCCGGTATCGCCGAGATGCTCGCCCGAGGCCGGCTGCCTGGCGACCTCGACGAGTTGGGGGGCACTCGCGAGATCGGCGCCTGCTACGCCGAAAGTTACCTCGCCCCAGGCGAAGTGCTCTATATGCACTGGCAAGGAGGCGGCGGCTACGGCGACCCGTTGCGCCGCGAACCCGTTGCCGTCGCCCGCGACGTCGTCAACGGCAAGGTCAGCGCCGAAGGTGCCCGCATCAACTACGGTGTCGTCGTCGCCGAGGGTGACGTCGACACCGCGGCCACGGAGGCGCTGCGTGATGACATCCGCGCCGAGCGACGGAGCCGCTCCGACATCCCCCAAACCCAGCAGGCGAGCGTTCACCCCGAAACCGGCCGGCGCATCGACGACAACCTCGCCGAGATCACCATCGGTGAAGCCCGTGTGATCGCCTGCGCGCATTGCGGCCGACTGCTCGGAGACAGCAAGACCAGCCGACTCGATCTGGCCCGCTATGAGGGTCCCTCCACCGACGCCGGACCCCAGGTCACCTCCGACCCGGCCGAATATGTCGACACCCCAGTGGTTTTCCGTCAACTGTGCTGCCCGGGCTGCTGGACCGCGGTGTATTCCGGCGTCGTCCCCGCCGATCACCCCGACCACGTCTCCGACCTGGCCCGACTGCTCCCGGCGGTCGCCGAGTGAATGCAGTGATGCCAGCGCACAGACCCACGACGCCGTATGACTGGGACGGGCGGCTCGTGCCCTATCCCGTCGATCGTGCCCGCCACTACCGCCAGACCGGCCAATGGAGCGACGCCGCGACCGGTGCTCGCCTCCACCAGACCGCGGTGCGCCATGGCGATCGCGTCGCGCTCATCACCGCGGAGGTCACCTTGACCTATCGCCAACTCGACGAGCGCACCGACCAGGTCGCCGCCGCGCTCATCTCGCTCGGTCTGCGCCGCTTGGACCCCGTGGTGTTCCAAGTCACCAACAAGGCCCACGCCGTGGTCGCCTGGTACGGGTGCCTCAAGGCGGGCCTCGTCCCGGTAGCTACCCTCGCCGCGCACCGCGCACACGAAATTGGGCACATCAGCACCAAGGTCGGTGCGGTGGCCCACATCGTCGAGGCCGGAACGAAGTTCGATCTGGTGGCCTTTGCCCACGACGTCGCCCGTGGGCATCCCACCCTTCGCCACGTCCTGACCATCGAGGCACCCGTGGCGACCGACGGCACCACCCGCATCGAGGACCTGGGATCCGAGGGCGACCCGGCCGCCGCCCGCGCTCTGGTCGAATCGGTCGAAGCCCGCATCGATCCCTGCGACGTCGCGGTCTTCCAACTCTCCGGCGGGACCACCGGAGTGCCGAAGGTCATCCCACGCATCCACGCCGAGTACTGGAACAACGCATTGTTCTACGCCCAAGCCCTGGGCTGGACTCCCGAAACCAAAGTGGCGCACCTGATTCCGCTCATCCACAACGCCGGCATCTCTTGTGCCCTGCACGCGGCCCACGCCGTCGGCGCCACCCTGGTCGTGGCGACACCGGATGCACCCTCGGCGTTCGAGTTGATGGCCCGCCACGAGGTCACCGACGCGCTGTTCGGTCACGGCCACTACCAAGCGGTACAGCGGCCCGAGTTCGATAAGGTCCGCCGCACCCTGCGTCGGGCACTACTGTCCGGTGCCAAGGTCAGCCACGACCTGTTCCGCTGCGTCGATGACGGCGAGCAGCGTTGGGCGGGACAGCTTTTCGGGATGTCCGAAGGGCTGTTCACGGTCACCCCGCTCGATGCCCCCGAGGTCGCCCGCAGGGAGACCGTCGGGGTGCCCGTCGCCCCTTCGGATGAGGTGAGGATCCTCGACCCGTCCAGTGAGCAGGAAGTCCCCGCCGGCGCGGTCGGAGAACTGTGTTGCCGCGGTCCGTACACGATCCCGGGCTACTTCGACGCGGCCGAGCATAACGCGATCGCCTTCACCTCCGACGGCTTCTACCGCACAGGCGATCTGGCCTCGATCCGTGATATCGACGGACGCGGCTACGTGTGCATCGAAGGGCGCATCAAGGACCTCATCAACCGCGGCGGGGAGAAGATCAACGCCGAGGAGATCGAGGTGCTGCTGCTTCGTGATCCCCGTATCGCTGCGGCGGCGGTGGTCGCCATGCCCGATCTGCGGCTCGGCGAGCGCGCCTGCGCCTACCTGGTCTCGGTCGACGGCGTCGAGCTGACCATGGCGCAGGTGCAGTCGCACCTCGACGGCCTCGGAGTCGCCAAGTACAAGTGGCCCGAACGGCTGCAGTGGACCGAGGCCCTGCCGGAGACCAACGTCGGAAAGATAGACAAGAAGTCGCTCCGCGCCGACATCGCGGCACTACTGGAAGCCGAGGCGGCGACATCGGTTGCGCGAGTGGTTGATTCATCCGACGACGGCGCATTGGTACACGAAAGGCATCACGCATGAAGTTGAAGACGATCGCGGTCCTCGGCGGAGGCCCTGGCGGCCTGTACGCGGCGCGGTTGCTCAAACTGAGCCACCCCGACGCCCAGGTGACCTTGTACGACCAGGGGGTGCCGGAGAACACCTTCGGGTTTGGTGTCGGCTTGGCCTCGCGCACCCAACGCAACCTGCGTCTGGCCGATACCGCCTCGCTCGATGCGATCGTCGCCGCGTCGCGCCCGCACGACATGTCCATGCGCGTCGGCGACCAGCACGCACAGCTGGCTCACGGTGAGTTGCTGGCCATCGGGCGGGCCACGCTGCTGGGCGTGCTGCAGCGCTTCGCGCAGGACGCCGGGGTGCAACTGCGGTTCAACGAGCGACGCGCGGTGGCCGATCTCGATGCCGATCTGATCGTCGCCGCCGACGGGATCAACAGCAGCACCCGCACCGAATTGGCAGACGACTTCAAGCCCGATATTGCTGAGGGGCAGGGTCTGTACCTGTGGTGTGGCACCGAATTCGCCCTGCCAAGTGCGGTATTCACCCCGGTCACCACCGAGCACGGGTCCTTCGTCGCCCACGCCTACCCGTACGCCGCCGACCGCAGCACCTTCTTGATCGAAACCGACGAATCAACCTGGCGGCGCGCGGGATTCGAGGAAACCACCCGTGACACGCCGACGACGCAAACTGATCAGGCCTCGCTCGGCTACCTCCAGGACGCCTTCTCCGACGCGCTGCACGGGCATCGACTGATCGGTAACCGCACGCGCTGGATGCGGTTTCGCACGGTGCACTGCGGCACGTGGCACACCGGCAACGTGGTTTTGCTCGGCGACGCCGCCCACACCGCCCACTACTCGATCGGGTCGGGTACCAAGCTGGCGATGGAGGACGCCATTGTGCTCGACCGCGCGATTGTCGCGGCCGACACCCTCGACGAGGCGTTCGACGCCTACGAACAGGATCGCCGTCCCGCTGTCGACCACTTGCAGTCGATCGCTCTGCGCTCGATGCTGTGGTGGGATTCGTTCCCCGACCGCATGGCCACGATGCCGGTCGAGCAGTTGATGATCGCTTACATGACACGCGCCGGCAAGGTCACGGTGGAACGCTTCGCCGAATCGGCTCCGCACGTCGCACGCAGGGGAGTGGCCGCCTATGCCGACGTCAGCGAGGACAACGTTCCCCCCTCGGGCGACCTGGTCGACTGGATCCTCGGTCGGCCACTGATCCGTGGCACACGTCGGTTCGACGGCCGAGTGGTGTCCCACGAGATCGGCGCCGAGCCGACCGCGCATCGCGTTGACGTCGGGGCCGCCGCGGCCTGGGGCGACGGCGCGGACCGACTGCTCAGTGGATTACCGCCTGCCGAGATCTACCTGCTTGCCGGACCGGCGGACCGCGAATCCCTGCTCAACCGCTTCGACTTCGCCGAGCGGCTCCGCCACGCTTCGGGTGCGCTGGTGGCGGTCGACGTGCCGGCGGACCGGCGCGCAGACGCAGCGGCCGCGCTCGTGAGCCAACGGGTAGACCTCATTTGTCTCACAGACTGACCACGTTCGCGGCGCCTTCAACGCGCAGCAAGGGGGCGGACACGGACAGGGTAGCTGCCAGTGCCGACGACTCAACCGGCGCGACAGGTGCCGAGGAGGCTGGGGAACTCCTCCGGGACGTGGAACGTGGCATCCGGCAGTTCGCCGCTCACGTCACCAAGGCGTTGCGGCCCCCCCACATCGGCTGCCGGCACCGACACCGACACCGACACTCAATCCGACGACAAGTTCGAGAACAACAAAGAGCCCGACCGGCAAAAGTCCACCGCGAAGTCCCACAGGGCACAACAGCAGTCCGGCAAGGGCGCTGGCGATGCTGCCGCCTGAGTCGTGTAGATACAGGGCGTCGTTTCGGGAAACGCATAGCGATTCCACTAGAAGGTCTGCCGGTCTGCCGGTCTGCCGAAGCCAGACGCAGCGCCAGGTCGTAACCCCAGGAGAATCGGAGCGCCCAGGGCCGTCAAATCGGCGTCGGATGGTTGGTGACGTCATCTGTGGCGTGAACCATTTCCGTGATCTAGGCCATGCGGCCTACTCCGGGATATGGAGGTCACAGCAGCCGCCGAGTGACTGGCCCCAGTCAAGCCCGAGTCGTCCCCTGCCTGCGACCCTACTAACCCCGAGTAGACATCGTCGGTATCAGTTCGTAGCCTTGCCCGAGACATCGACAGTCGGGCCAGGACCGGTCCTCAAACGTAAGGATCGTGACAATCCGCGTGACCGGGGTGCGCCATTCGCTTAGGCGAACGGTGTGCGGTCTTGCGACCGCAGTCCTGGTGTTGACCATGGCGGGTATGCCCACGGGGATTGTCAAGGCGGACCCTGCGGGCGATGCGTTGGCCAAGCTCACCGAGTTGTCCCAGCAGGCGGTGCAGAGCCGCGAGGCCGTCACAGCGGCCCAGCGCGACGTCGACGCCAGGCTCGCTGAGCAGGCTGCGGCCGTTGACCGCCATCGTGCCGATGTGGCGGCCCTGGAAGTGGCGAACTTCCAGCTGGAGCCCCATCAGGCGGCTGCCAACCGGGTGGCGGCGATGAACTATATGACTGGGGGCAACGGTCAGTTCGCCGCGGTGCTGACCGCATCCTCTCCACATCAGCTGATCGATCAGCTATCGCTGCAACGGGCGGTGGCCGCTGTGACTGCCGATCAGTTGGAGGCCTTTCAATCCGCACGTGAGCGCGCGGCGGCCGCCGCCCAGGCGTCGGAGAGATCGGCCGCCGACGCAGGCGCCGCCGCCGAGTCGGCCGCCGCAGTGCGCACCGAATTGCAGGCCAAATGGAAAGAACTGCTGCGTCAGATCGCCGCCGCGGAGGCGCAGTACGCAGCGTTGACCCCGCAGCAGCAAGCCGTCATCGACAACACACCTCTGCCGCCGAGCGCCCCCGCTCCGATGGACCCGGCGATCGCGGCTATGCCCGGCCTGCCTCCCGGCGATGTTGCTCCGCCCCCCGAGGCTGCTGTTGCAGAGCTACCGGAGGCGTTGCCCGTCGGTGTCGCGTCAGAGGCCGGGCTGCAGCCCAACACCATCATGGCTGCCCGGGCCGTCAGCGCCCAGTTCCCCCAGATAGCCGAGATCGACGGGGTCCGACCGGACTCGAAGCCGTGGCATCCCCGTGGTCTGGCGATCGACATCATGATTCCGAACCCCGACAGCCCCGTGGGCATCGCACTCGGAGATCAGATCCTTGCGTTCGCGATGAGCAATGTGGGCCGATTCGGGCTACAGGATGTGATCTGGCGCGGCACGTACTACACGCCGGCCGGTCCGCAAGCAACGGGCTACGGCCATTACGACCACGTACACATCACCACGACTCCTCGCGGCTGAAGACCCAGCGCGGTGCGAACCGAGTCAGAACTTCCGTCATCGTGGGTGGGCGACCAAGCGTCCGACCACGTTGCCGGCTTGGAGGCGTTCGATGGCGTTCGGTATGTCCTCGAATCCCACGGGGGCGGTCTGAATTCTGAGTTCTCCGGCTGCCATGTGCTCGATGACGGCTTTGAGATGGTTCGGGTCAGTGCCGCCTCGCCACCCGCGCAGCGTTACGGCCTTGTATACCAACGAGGCGGTGGAGATCGTGGCTTCGAGCTTTCCGAGCCCCACTTGTACGACTCGCCCACCGATTTTGACCGCATTGATGGCGTCGGCGGTAGTGGTCCCGAATCCGGCGAAGTCGACGATCACGTCCAGCTCGAGGGACGTGAGTTCGGTGACGTGATCGAAGATCTCGCGGACGCCTTGTTCGGTTGCGGCCTTCCACACGTCGTGTCGGGGTTCGGCGGCGTAGACCTCCGTGCCCTTGAGGACGGCGATGCGGGCACCCGTCAGGCCCAAACCACCGAGTCCGACGATGCCGACCCGATCGCCCGGTTTGATTTCGCCACCACTGACCACTGCGCCGTAGGCGGTTTGCCCGGCGTCGGTGGCAGTTGCTGCCTGGTCGAAGTCCACGGTGTCGGGCAGTTTGATGAGGCCGGAACACTTGACGAGGCATTTCTCGGCGAAGCCGCCGTCTACAGCCCAGCCGGGGGCGAAGTCTTCGGGTCCGCCGACAACCACGCGATCGCCGACTTCGAAGCCTTCGACGTCGGGGCCGAGTTCCGCAACGACCCCGGCTACTTCGTGACCGAGAACCATGGGCAACTTCGGCAGTAACGCCGTCAACGTGCCGTCGAGGAATCCGACGTCGCTGTGACACAGTCCCGCTGCCCTGACTTCGATCACCACTTCACCAGAGCCCGCAACCGGATCGTCCACGTTGACCAGTTCGAGGGGTTGGTTCGCGCCGGTGAGATGCCAAGCCTTCATTGGCTTTTCCTTTCGATGGGGATGGATCCAGGTGGATGCAGTGCGTCAACGAGTTGTTGCCGTCGCCGCGCGGTGGGCCGGCTTCCCGGCGGTGATGCCGCCGTCGACGGGCAGTATCACGCCGGTCAGGTATCGAGCGCGCTCGCTGGCGAAGTAGAGGACTGCCTCGGCGACATCTTGGGAAGTGCCGTCGCGCTGCAGCGGGCGATCAGCACGCATTCTGTCGCGGATCTTCGCTTCGTACCGGTCCATTTCGGCTCGCTCGTCTGGTGCCGCCGACGACGCGAGTAGCGGGGTGGGGATGTTGCCAGGCGAAATCGCGTTGACCCGAATGTCGTATTGCGCAAGTTCGATTGCCGCGCACTTGGTGAAGTGGATGACGGCGGCCTTAGTTGCGCGATAGGTGGCAACACCGGTGCCAGCCAACATTCCACCGATGGAAGCCATGTTGATGATGCAGCCGCTGCGCTGCTCGGCCATGTACTTTGCGGCGTAACGGGTCCCGGTCATGACGCCGAGCATGTTCACCGACGTGACGCGATGGAAGTCGTCGAAGTCGTCGTCGAGCAGGCGACGCAGCGGGCTGGCGATCGCAGCGTTGTTGACCATGATGTCGAGCCCGCCGAACCGCGTCACCGCAATGGTGATCAGATCAGCCACTTGATCGCGGTCAGCGACGTCGGTGGGCTGAAAGGCCGCACGCCTGCCGAGCGAGTCGGCCAGTTCCAACCCCCGGTCGACGTCGACGTCGGCGATGAGGACGCTGGCTCCGGCGCCGTGAAGCGCTTCCACGGTGGCCCGACCGATGCCCGATGACCCGCCCGTGACGATCGCGACTTTGGTGTGAAGTTCGTCAGTCATGAGTGCGCAGCCCCAAGACGTCGGTAGGTGCGCGTAGGTGGTCGTAAACGGGGTCGCTGCGGTCCCGGCCACTGCGCCAGTAGCTTTCGATGTCATCTCCGACGACAGTCACTTCGGGTACGACCCGCCGATACTTGAGTAGCCACTGGTCGTCAAGTCGTTGGAAGTAGTCGACGTAGCGGCCGTAGAGGGGTAGGTTGCCGAGCCCGTACATCGTGAAATACGTTTCGCCCCAGGCCTCCTCGCCCGATACGTCGAAGAGGCACTGCCCAAGTTGATGATGAGTCTTGAGCGGATGAGAGGTATTGCACAGAAAGTCGGCGAACTGTTGTCCGGAGCCCTTGAAGGCGCCGTGGTCGTCATATGAGTCCGGTGCGTAGCAGGAAGCGATGCCGTCGCGGTCGCCGCGGTCCATTGCTCGACATGACCGTGCGACGAGTTCGGCCAGTTCCCACTTGGCTAACCAGGTAGACAACTGATCCGGTGACGCGCTCACTGGGCGTCGGTGGGTTCGGCGGCGGATGTGGCGGCTGCCGAGTGGTAGCGCAGGTAGCCGATCTTGCCCGCCTTGGCGGCGCGATGCAGACTTCCGATCACAGTGGCTTGCCTCGTGTCGAGGGGTGCAGCCTCGGCGCCCATGACCCGTGGATTCCCTCTGGACCACACCAACCTGCACGTGCGGTGGGTGATCCGCCACTGATCGTCGATGAGCCGCAACTGGTCGTCATACCACCCCGCGGATTCGAACTCGTGGCCTCCGTCGACCTGTTTGAAGAATCGTCCGTGGACGTAGCTCAGGCAGTGCGCGACTTCGACGTTCATGGTGACGACGTGGTTGGTGGTGACGTGGAGGGTGGCGTCGTAGCCGGCGTGGATGGCGTCGAATGCCTCCTTCAACGCGGCACGACCGAGCCAGCGTGCTCCGCCGCCGAAATCCACCACGGCATCTACGTCGAAGATGGTGTCAAATACGTCCCATTGCCGGCTGTCGACGGCCAGGGCGTAGCGGTTCACGACGTCTATCACAGCGGCGGTGCCGTCAGCAAGCATGTGCGTGGCGTCCATCTCATGTAGGGGTCAGTGGCCGATGCCACGGTCAGGCGGTGACGAGGTATTTCGACCCGGTGCTTTGCCGGCAGTAGCCGGTCATCGCTTCACGGGTAAGGGACTGTGTGAGTGAAATCGTCTGCGAATAATCGGTTTTGAAGATCGTTGTCAGTTCGTCGAGGATTCGTTGGTGCATCTGAGCTCGGCGCTCGGGGCCCACGCGGGCGAGAATCTGCGGCATCATCCAACCGCTGAGGCCCCACAGCAACCCATTGCCGGAGTTGTGCACCAACGTTGGTGTGGTGTCGAGATGGCCATAGAGGTAGACGTGCTTGAGTTCCATCGATCCGTACGGGCTCGGGCGCTTCATCCGGGCGGCTGCCGCAGATTCCATGGCGGCCAACAGATCACCTGCCATCGTGCCGCCACCGACTGCGTCGAAGGCCACTCTCGCCCCAGTGGCCTTGACCGCCGCAATCAAGTCTTCGCGGAACGTGGGCTCGCTCGAGTTGCAGACGTGTTCGGCGCCGATCGCCCGCAGCAGTTGCACCTGCTCGTCGCGGCGGACGATGTTGACCAACGCGATATCGTCTCGCCGACATATCTTGACCAGCATCTGGCCCAAGCTCGAGGCCGCGGCTGTGTGGATGAGCGCCTCATGGCCCTCAAGTCGAGCCGTTTCCACGATGGCCAGCGCGGTCAGCGGATTGACAAACATCGCCGCCGCAGCCAGCAGATCGGTGGTGTCGGGGAGCTCAAGGCAGTCATCGGCGGGAACGGTCACGTACTCCGCGAAGGTGCCGGCAGCCGGAGCCATCAGCGCAACGTTGCGACCGATCAGATGCGTGGCATCGTCACCGGCCGCAACGACGTGCCCCGACCCTTCCTGGCCGACCGGCAGCGATACGCCCACCCTGGCGCCTAGGGCGTCAAACAGCCTCGGCGAAAGCGGAATTCGGACACTTGGACTTTCTGACGTGCCGCCAAAATGGGCGTCGGCGATGTCGGCCGAGCCCATCATGGTCATCAGATCCGACGGGTTGATAGGGGCAGCTTTGATCCGCACAACGACCTGCCGCGGACCCGGTTGCCGGACAGCGACCTCAGTCAAGGCGAGGCGTATCGTGCCGTCGGAGTCCAGAGTGGACCGCATCTGCAGCCCACGTTCAGGCGTGGCCGCGGTGCGGTGCTCGACGCCGGACGTCCCGGTCGCCGACCTCGAGTCGGTTCCTTGTGCCGTCATTTCAAACAGCTGCCGCCGTCGACGGGCAGCGTCACACCTGTGATGAACCGGGCCTCATCGGAGGCCAGGAACAGCACGGCATTGGCGATGTCCTCCGGTTCCACCCAGCCGATGGGCAGGGTGTGCATTAGTTGCCCGATCACCAACATGTCGTCGGGGCCCGGGTTGTCCAGGTCGGGACGGAACATCTTCATGGTGGGTTCGTTCATGAACAGCGGGGTGTTCACGTTGGTGGGGTGCACGGAGTTGACCCGGATGTTCTGGGCGCCGAGTTCGACGGCGAAGGTGCGCATCAGGCCGACCACGCCATGTTTGGCCGCGACGTAGTGCCCGGTGTGCGGGTAAGCCTTGAGTCCACCGACCGAGCTGGTGAGGATGATCGAACCTCCACGGCCTCCGGAAAGAATATGGGGCACAGCGGCTTTGACAGCCTTCCACACACCCGTCAGGTTGACCGCGATCATGTCGTCCCAGTCACCTTCACTGGTCTTGTCCAGCGTCTGTCCGCCGTTGCCGATGCCAGCGTTTGCGACGATGATGTCGAGCCGACCCAGTTGGTCGACACCGGTGTCGACGGCCGTCTTGAGTGCGTCGTAGTCGCGCACGTCAACTTCGGCGGTGTAGATCTGCCGGTTCAGGGCCTTGACCAGATCAGCAGTCTCGGCGAGATCTTCCGGCGTGGACAGCGGAATCTGCACGCTGTCGATCTGCTTGCAGATGTCGATGGCGATGATATCGGCGCCTTCTTGCGCCAGGCGCACCGCATGCGCCCGGCCTTGTCCCCTCGCCGCCCCGGTGATCAAGGCGACCTTGCCTTCGACACGTCCAGTCATGGTGATTCCCTTGTCTTTTCAGTCAGTGGATGGGTCGGTCGCGTCAGGACGCGAGCGCAGGAAGAGAAGCCCAGCCGCGGGCCAGGGACGTGGTGACGAACCGAGCGCGGGACATATCGAGCTGCCATTCGGGGAATCGAGTGAGTACTTCGTCGAGGGCAATGCGGCCTTCGAGGCGGGCCAAGGCATTGCCAAGGCAGTAATGCGTCCCTACCCCGAAGCCGAGATGCTGGCGCGGCGGGCGGTGCACGTCGAAGCTGTCACCATCGGGGAATCGGCGGTCGTCCCGGTTGGCCGAAGCCAGCAGCGCGATGACCACACTGCCTGCCGGAACGGTCCGGTCGTGGAGGTCGACGTCCCGGGTGACATAGCGCGCCACATGGACAGCGGGAGGTTCGAAGCGCACGATCTCTTCGACCGCATTACCCAGCAGTGAGCGATCCGCGACGAGATCGCGGCGCTGATCGGGGTGATCGAAGAGCAGCTTGCCCGCTGCCCCGATCATGCGTGTCGTCGTGTCTGCCCCCGCGGTCGCGACGACGGTCAGATAGAGCAGCAGTTCATCGCGCGACAGTCGCCGGGTCACGCCATCCTCGTCCACAAATTCGACGTTGATCATGTCGGTTAGCAGATCGTCAGACGGATTCTCGGCTCGCCAGTCCACGTATGCGGAAAACGCTTCACCCGATGCAAGCCCGACCAACGGCTGACCGGGTTCACTGTCGAGAGTGGAAAGGGTCTGGCCAAACAGTTCATCCTGCTCGCCTTCGGGTATTCCGAAGAGCTTGCCTACCACGCGAACCGGAAGCAGCAGACCGAGATCGGCGACAAAGTCGAAACCGCCGCGCTCGGCGGCTTCGTCGAGGATCTGCGTGCAAAACGCTCGGATCTGGGGCTCGAGCGCATTGATACGGCGTGGTGTGAACATTCGCGACAGCAAGTTGCGATGGATGTTGTGGACCGGAGGGTCCTCGAAGATCAGCAGCCCAGACGGTATCGGCATGTTCGCCCGGATGATTTCGAGGATGGCACCCCGCGCGGAACTGAAGGTGTCGTGATCAACCAGGACGGCATTGACGTCTTCGAAACGGCTGACCGCGAAGAAGTCATGTTGGGCGTTGTAGTACAACGGCGCTTCCTCACGCAGACGCCGAAACATCGCGAACGGATCGGTGTTCAGCGCAACGTCATAGGGGTCGTAGTACAGCTCGCTGGCCGTAGTGGCAGTCATCAGACCTCTCATAAGTGTGTGCCGTGTCACTCAGGTGCATGGATGCCGCGAACCGTATCACATTAAGTAAAATGTTTGACTTAGTTGCTGAGAGGCTGTTCACTGGTGAGAACGTGGTACCTCTGACCGGTGGAAGAGAGTGATGTGACGGCAGCTGTAGGTGAATCGCGGACGGACCGGGGGGACTCCACCCGTCAGGCAATCCTGATCGCGGCCGAACAACTATTCGCCGAGCACGGTGTCAACAATGTGTCCCACCGTCGCATCGTCGAAGCCGCGCGTCAGGGAAACAATGCAGCGGTGGCCTACCACTTCGGCACCAAGGCCGAACTGGTGCGCGCGATTGAACACAAACATGCTGACGACGTCGAGCGGCGCCTCACGGAACACATCGCTGCGATCGCCGGCTCTACGGATCTCGCGGACTGGATCGGTTGCCTGGTCCGTTCCTACACCGATCATCTCGATTCGCTCGGTAAGCCATCGTGGTACGCGCGCTTCTGCGCCCAGACGATGACTGATCCCGCCTACGGCGAGGTGATGAAGTCGAGTGCATTGAGTTCTCCTGTGCTGCAGGAGGTGCTCGACGGTATCTGGCGTTGTCTGCCCGACGTGCCGGCCTTCGTGCGCCAAGAGCGACACCTGTACACACGTTTGCTGCTCAACCACGTCTGTGCGGAGTACGAGGCCGACTTCGCCGAAGGCCGACCGACACCGCGCGCCGATTGGCATGCCCTCGGCTCTGGGCTGATCGATGCAATCGTTGCCCTATGGCGCGCGCCGATCACTTCTTGACCGAGAAGCCGTTAACCAGCCTGCATGCCCAGCCGGGCTCCCATGCGCGACACCGCCGACCCAGGAGATCCATGACCGACACCTTCACCCCAGCTGGCAGCGTCGAGCTGCCGACATACCCGATGACGCGGGCACCGGGTTGTCCGTTCGATCCGCCGCCGCTGCTGCAGCAGCTCAACGCGGAAAGACCTTTGCACCGGGTACGGATCTGGAATGGCACGACGCCATGGTTGGTGACGGGCTACCAGGAGGCTCGAGCGCTGTTCGCTGACCCGAGAGTCAGTGTCGACGACCATCAGCCAAACTTCCCGCACTGGAATGAGGCGATCTCGCAGCTGGCGTTGAAGCGGGCCAAGAACATGGTGACCGCTGACGGCGCGGAGCACACGCGGTTTCGTCGAATGATGGCCAAGCCCTTTACATTCAAGCGAATAGAGACACTGCGACCCTCTATCCAAGCGATCACCGATGAGCACGTCGACGCGATGCTGGCGGGGCCTCAACCGGCCGACATTGTCACGGCACTGGCGCTGCCGATTCCCTCGTTGGTGATCAGCAAGTTGTTGGGCGTGCCGTACGAGGACGCGGAGTTCTTTCAAGAAGCCGCGACGAACGGGCTGGCCCGATTTGCCACCGCGGAGGAATCGGCGAAGAACGCCAAGGGATTGTTCAAGTACCTGATCCGGCTTGTCGAGCAGAAGATGGACGAGCCGGCTGAAGACGCCGTGTCCGATCTCGGTGAGCGGGTCAAAGCCGGCGAGCTGTCCCTCAAGGAGGCGGCAGAAGCGGCTAACGCACTGCTCATCGGCGGACACGAAACCACTGGCAACATGATTAGCCTCGGCGTCTTGGCGCTACTGCAGCACCCTGACCAGTTGGCTTTGTTCCGAGACAATGATGATCCGAAGCTCATCGCCGTCGGCGTCGAGGAGCTGGTCCGCTACCTCAGCATCATTCAGAACGGCCAGCGTCGGGTGGCCTCTGCGGACATCGAGATCGGTGGGGAGGTCATCCGCGCCGGGGAGGGCATCATCATCGACCTCGTCCCCGCCAATTGGGACACCAGCGTCTTCACCGAACCCGGAACACTCGATCTCAAGCGGGAGAATGCCCTGGCTCACATGGGATTTGGCTATGGACGCCATCAGTGCATCGGCCAGTCATTGGCACGGCTCGAATTGCAGATCGTGTTCAGCACGCTGTTCCGCCGGGTGCCGACGCTGCAATTGGCCGTGCCCTTCGACGAGGTCTCACTCAAGGACGACCGCCTTGCTTACGGCGCATATGAGTTGCCGGTCACGTGGTGAAGAAAGGGTTGGTCCGGGGGAGATGTGACCTGCTGGCCGGATGCCGACCGACAAACTGCGACAACGAGATCGAGGTAGCCTTGTGACCGGGTTCCGCGTCGGATTCGTCCACAACACCATCCATTCCCGCTACGGTGCAGCACCTTTCGTCCGTGCGGACTTTCTCTCCGCTGCAGCCGCGGGGGCGGACGCGTTTTTTGTCGGCGACCACCTCAACGGGATGCTGCCCCGTTCGATGTGGCAGCCGAAGTACGTGGGTCTGGCGAAGCTCGTCCCTAGCACCGATGCCAATCTCGAACCGTGGACCATGTTGGGTTACCTTGCTGCACACAACAAACCACGACGGCTAAGACTCGGCATTGCGGTAACCGATACCGGGCGAAGGAATCCCGCGGTGACCGCTCAAGCGGCTACCACGCTGCATCACTTAACCCGGGGACGCGCCATCCTGGGGATAGGGACAGGTGAACGCGAAGGCAACGAGCCATACGGGGTTGACTGGACCAAACCAGTGGCTCGATTCGAAGAAGCGCTGGCGACCATCCGCGCATTGTGGAACTCCAACGGAGAGCCGATAAATCGGGAGTCCGAGTTCTTCCCCCTGCACAATGCGATCTTCGCCCTGCCGCCCTATAAGGGTGCGTATCCGCCCATTTGGGTGGCCTCTTCGGGCCCACGTATGCTACGCGCCACCGGAAGGTATGCCGACGGGTGGTTCCCGGCCGGTATCACTCAACCGAAGTACTATGGCGACCGGCTTGCCGCTGTTCAGACCGCAGCCTCTGACGCCGGACGTGACCCTGACGCATTGCTCCCTGCGGCAGTGCGATTCATCATCACAGCGAGTACGCAGGCCGAGATCGATGAGATCGTGAACTCCGACATCGCACGAATTTTCATGCTCGCGTCACCGGCCGAAGCGTGGGCGCGACACGGCGCCGAGCATCCCCTCGGGGCTGGCTTCACCGGCTTTCAGGACCTTGTGCCACAGACGATTGATGAACAGAGTGCATTGAGTTACGCGGCGCAGGTTCCGCGCTCTCTCATCGAGGAATCCTTTGCCGTGGGAACACCCGATGAGATCGTTGAGCAGTTCGCCGAGTGGCGTGACAACGGCTTACGCTATGCGGTGCTGGGAAACGCCGGCGCAGTTCAGCCCAGTCTGCGGAAGAGCTTGACGACCACGACATCCTTCACCAAAGCCATCAAGGGCCTCAAGCGGCTATGACAGATCCGCGGGCGCGGTCGCAGCGTTACAGCATCGCCATCGCCGCTGTGTCGATCGCCGAGTTCGTGTCTTTGATCGGAAGTTGGGTCTTCGACCATGCGATCGCGGGCTGGGACGTTACAGCTCTGGTCGAACAACCCGATGCCGAACTACGACCGGCCGCCATACTAGGCGTACGGGTCGTAGATCTCGAAACAGCTTTGGTTGAACGGCAATTCGCCGACTCGCATCCAGACGTACTCCTGGTATCAGCTGTCCTGTACCTCCGGAATTCACGCCTTCGTACCCTGGTTGCACGGGCTGTGAACCATGGTGAGACCACCGTGTACATGTGGGGTGACTCATGTCCGCCCGAACTGCTGGAGCGGGACTGTTTGACCGAATACCGTTGTAGTACAGCGGGAGCAATCTTCAAGTCGCATGCGCTTCGCGCGACGACGGTACCGTCACCCATCCAGCCGAGCCTAACCGAGACCCTCTGGGTCTTCGGCGCATCCGGCGGCGGCCATGGCCGCGTCGGCGGTTACCTGACCGACGCGGGCGTCGAGCCCGTCCAATGACGCCGCCGGCTGGGCGGGATGTTCCCCGCCGTTGGCGGCTCGCCCCTGACCTGTGCCTCGCAACCGTTGGCGAGTAGCGCCACACAGGCGAGTGAATTGCGGGCGGTCAATCGCTTGACTATGCCGCGACGTCAGGGTGTTCCCTGAGGTTGTGATGCCATCCGAGTCGACACAGGCCGCCGTTCACCTGACGGATTCCGACTATGCGCGGGCCGAGCAGATGCTCGCCCCGTACCGGGCACGACGGATACCTGGAAGTTCAGTTCAACCCCAATGGTTCCCGGAGGGAAAGCGCTTCTGGTATCAGGTGGGCGGCCGCTTCGTCGTCGTGGATCCTGATGACGGCACCCGCCGCGACGCCTTCGACCACGACTGGTTGGCCGCCGCCTTGTCCGTCGCGTCTCACCACGCAGTGAGCGCGGGGGATCTACCGATCACCGCAGTTGAGGTCGGCGACTCCGTACGGTTCACCGCATTCGAGTCACGGTGGGAATGGTCAGAAGGCGCGGGCACGTGCGTCCAGGTCGATGGCGACCAACCGTCGCCATTCGGGGAGGTGGCCTCCCCGGACAAGTCATGGGTGGCTTTTCGCCGCGACGGCAACATCTGGGTGCGTTCAGCCGACCGCGAGCAGGAGTTCGCGCTCACCGACGATGCGGAACCGGACTTCGACTACGGCGGACTGCCTGGTGCCAGCAGTATGGGGTCGCTGATGCGCCTACTCGGTCTGCCACCGCTGTTCCACGTGTCGTGGTCACCGGACTCGACCCGAATCCTGGTGCAGCGCATCGACCAACGCGACCTGCCCGAACTGGTTCTGATCGAGTCCGCCCCCCGCGACGGTGGCCGTCCGGTGGAGCACCGCACCCGCTACCCGATGCCCGGGGAAGAGGCGCAGGCCACCATGTCGTGGACCATCCTGGACGTACGGGACTGCACCGTTGTCCGACAGCAGGACGAGCCGACGACGATCACGCACCCGACCGCCATTGTCTACGCGTGGTGGACGGGAAAGTCAGGCGAGGCGGTGCACTTCCTGCGTCAGTCGCGTGATGCTCGAACGCTGGAGCTACGCCGCCTCGACCCGGCCACGGGCATCACCGCCACGCTGATCAGCGAGACCGGTGAAACCCGCGTCGACCCCACTCCGCAACTGGGTGACCCGCTGATGGTGCGGGTACTGGAGTCCGGCGAGATTCTGTGGTGGTCGCAGCGCGACGGGTGGGGTCACCTCTACCTGTACTCAGCCGACGCGCAGCAGGTCACGCAGGTCACCGTGGGGCAGTGGCTGGTACGCAACCTGCTGTGGGTCGACGAAGACCGTCGGCAGCTGTGGTTCGTCGCCGGCGGACTGGACGACGATCCGTACGTCCGCCAGATCTGCCGGATCGGTCTCGACGGCACCGGCTTCACTCGATTGACCGACGACGGCCTCGATCACGACGCGGTGAGTCCGCCGCAGGGTGGCTACCTGGTCGATCGGGCCTCCACGTCGAGCCGACCGGCACAATCGGTGGTGCTCGATGGCGACGGGCACGTTCTTGTCGAGCTCGAATCTCCCGGTACCGAAGAGCTGGAGGCGCTCGGCTGGAGCCCGCCCGAGCGGTTCCGTGCGACCGCAGCCGACGGTAAGACCCCGATCTACGGCTTGCTGTGGCGGCCACACAACTTCGACCCGCAGAAAAGCTATCCGGTGATCGAGCACATCTACCCCGGACCGCAGAACTTCCGGGCCGGTCCGTCGTTCAACGAGATGCACTTCGGTGAGCCGGAAGCGTATGCCGCCCTTGGCTTCGCAGCGGTTGCGATAGACGGCCGGGGTACTGCCGGTCGTAGTAAGGCTTTTCACGATCACTCCTACGGCGACCTCGGTAATGCCGGAGCCCTCGATGATCATGTCGCCGTGATCCGCGAGCTCGGCCATCGGTATTCCTGGCTCGACACCGGGCGGGTTGGTATCACCGGCCAATCCGCAGGCGGTTTCGCCGCAGCCCGTGCTGTGCTGAGGTACCCCGAGTTTTACGGGGTAGCCGTCGCGGTGTCTGGCAACCACGACAACGGGGTGAACCTGACCATGTGGGCCGAGCATTACCACGGTGACGTCAGCGAGGAGGGCAAGCGGGCGATCTCCAACGTGACCCTGGCCGGAAATCTGCAGGGAAAACTACTGCTCATTCACGGGGAGCTCGATGATAACGCGCACACTCACCAAACAATGCGGCTTGTCGACGCACTCATCAAGGCGGACAAAGACTTTGACATGGTCATCATTCCGGGCGCCGAACACGCCCTGGTAGGCAGGCAACACTATTTTCTCCGGCGCACCTGGGACTACTTCGTCCGTCACCTGCACGGCACCGAGCCACCCAGCTATCGCCTCGCGCCGTTACCGATGCCGGCATTAGGGGGCTGAGTCATCGCTGCGCTCGGTATCGCGCAAGATCTCCCTCGTCCGGCGAAGGATGTCGAGTTGGGCTGTGTTGTACAGCTCTGACATCGCTTCGGCGACGGTCTCGTCGACGAAGCGCGCGCCGCCGGGGGCGTCCGCACGAGAGTCGCGCAGACCGGGGTGCTCTGCATAGATCGTTTTGATGTAGGGCACGATGCGTTCGGCAATGTCCTGCCGAGTCGCCTCGTCGGTGTCGTCGGTGATGTCGTCGAAGACGGCAACCGAGGGCTCGTCGGGAGCGTTCTCCAGAAGGTCCGCGTAAACCTGTAGTCCGCGCGGTCCCAGCACGCGGGTGAGGACGACGACCAGGGATCGGTCGGCATCAGACAATTTGGCCGCGGTGCCAGGTGCAACGAACTTCGGCGGCAGGTCGGTCGGTGCGGCGCTGTCCAGGATGAGTCCCAACTCGGCGCGTGCAGCCTGCAGTCGGTTGATGGTGGCCTCGAGTTCGGCGTCAAGATCCCGCAGCGCCTGCTCCGGGTGATCAGCGGTGTCCCCCATCTCGGCGATCTGGGGGAGTGAGAAGCCGAGGTCGGTGAGTCGTTTGATTCGCACCAACCGGACGAGATGGGCGACGCCATACTGCTTGTAGTTGTTGCTGCTTCGTTCAGGCTCGGCGAGCAAGCCGACCTGGTGGTAGTGCCGTACTGCCCGCAGGCTGGTGCCTGCGAGCTCGGCGATCTCACGGGTGCTCCATGCCACGCCCCCATTGTGTTCCTCTTCGGAAGCACTTGACTATGCCGCAACGTCCAGGTTCGCTGGCGCAGGTACTCCTGGCGGGAGAGCCCGCGTGCGGTCGCGTCGGCGTCGATACGCGCCACCGCCGCCTCGGACAACCCCCGAATCAGCACGTCGCCCACACGCCTCACCGCCCGATATCAGTGCTATCCAAATAGTCCACCTCGTGTGCAACCTCGGTGATGGAACTGCACTGAGACGCCGATGCCCAGCGACCGAGCCCGGATCGATGACGAAATGCGCCATGGCAGGACACCAAAGCCGCCGCTTCACCGGCGCTGGCGGAACCAAGACATTGGCCCTGAGGCTGTGCCGTTCACGACCGATTTCCGTCGGTCATCCAAATCCGGTGTGTTGTCGCGCATCTTCGAGCCTGCTTGGCCAGCACCGGGTCCGGAAGGTGGCGCCCCAATGCGTCCAGCACAGGCGCTGTCTCGGGTGCCCGATGGTGCGAGAAAAAGTCCAGCATGACCCGGGGGTCGTGACCATCGAGAAACTGTTCACACAGCACATCCGGATGGTCGATCAATTGGGACAGAATGTCGACCATGATGGCAGGGGTGATGAACACGCCGACGGTGTCTCGGTCGGCGAGCCCGTGATCGAGCAGCCAGACCGCGGCGTGCCCGGCCGCGTCGGTATCGAGCAGTTGTCGCATGTACGGCTCGGCCACGTCAGTATCGAACAGGCCGAGCAGGACGAGCCCGACGAGGCGGGTCCGAGCATCGGTTGACGCAGTGACCGAAGCTGCGATGATCCCCGCCCGTTCTGGTGCCGACAGAGCGGGCCGCCACGCGGCGAGTAACGACGAACGTTCTTCCACTGGTGCGAAAAGCACGACGGAGGCCATCGCGTCCACATCCATCTCGGAGAGGTCAGCCGCAGGTCCGGCGTCAGCCGCCGTCGCGCGGCAGTCCGTTTGGCCGGCGATGGCAACACGCATGGCGTTTTTGAGGGTGTTTGCCCGCCTCGCGAGTAACCTGCCTCGCTCTCGGCCACCGTTCAGGCGTCCTGTGCAACCGAGAAAGTAAGTGAATTCCACTGTCGCTGCACACACCTCGCCGGCCATCTCGGCAGTCAGTGCGAGGTGGTGTGGACACCAATCGAGCAAGAAGGTAATGATGTCGTCTTCACTGAGCGATTCCAGCGGCGCGTCGGATCGCCACCGCAGAAACGTATCTGCATAGATCACCAACTCTGTGACATCTTCCGCGTCGTGCATCTCCTTCCCGTCAAGCCAGTCCGTGAAGTCATCGAGTAATCCTGTCGACATGGGTTCAGTGTGTCTTTGCACACCGACAGATCGCGTCCGGCTCTCGATCAGCTCGGGTGCCAGCTAGCACGCAATCTCACAAACGGGCTGTCGCAGACGTCTACCCGATATGACGACTTCACTCCGGACGCCCCATGTTCAGATCGACCCGGCAATCTTGTATTTCGGTACTCCGGTCGTGCTACTCAGCACCAGAAATATCGACGGCACTGCGAACCTTGCGCCGATCTCGTCGGTGTTCTGGTTGGGTCATCAAGCGACGCTCGGCGTCAGCCGCGCATCGCAGTCATGGGTGAACATGGACCGGGAACGCGAGGTGGTGCTCGCTCTACCGTCAGCTGCTGTGGTTTCGTTGGTAAATCGACTGGCGTTGACGACCGGCAATAGCTCAGTGCCGCAGTACAAGTCAGATCGCGGCTACCGACATGTCGCGGATAAGTTCGCCCACGCTGACGTGACTGCGGTGCCCTCGGATTTCGTCGGACCGCCACGAGTTGCCGAGTGTCCGGTGGGGATGGAGTGCGTCGTCGATGCGATGCAGGATGACTCGTCGCGATTGCCGATCGTCGAGGTGCGCGTCCTGCGGGTGCACGCGCACCCCGAGATCCTTATGGCGGGCAGTCCTACCCGAATAGACCCGGACCGATGGCGACCGTTGATCATGTCTTTTCAGCACTACTACGGTCTGCAGCCCACCAGGTTGCACCCGTCGGCGCTCGCCACCATCGACGAAGAGGACTACCGCGATTGACCAAGGCCAATGCTCGAGCCAGGTCCTCCGATCGGTCGTGCGCTAACAATGTCGTGTTGTACATCGATAGCCCAGGCATGACTTCGCTCCGCGTTGCCGGCGCAGTGGCCGTCGCGTTGACTGCGCCCTGGTTATGGGTGGCGACGGCGCAGGCCGACGCCTACGCGCAGCTCGATCCGGTGCCAGTCGTGGCGTCCCCGACCTGCGGCGGGACGGTGAGCGCCGAGGCTCAGGTGACGCCGGTGCAGATCGACGATCATGTCGACAACGGTGTCCGCGTCGCGATCCGCTACGACGCCGGCATCTACGACGGCTCCTGTTCGCTCACCGTCACCGCCGACTGGGCAAATCTCGACACCGGCGCCTCGGGAAGTCACGAGATCACCGCGGTATCGACGATCGACGGACACTACGGTTTCATCGGTTACGCCAACACCACCTTCAACACCGGTAGCGGCACCGTCGTCGTGACGCTCAGCTCGCACCCGGGTGCCGAACTGCGGATCACGACGTAACGCACCGGTTGCCTGTCATCGGGACAGGCCGCCGGTGCGTTATGCGCGGACTACGTGATCAGTTGGCGGGCGCGACCTCGGCTGCGGCCTGCACGACGGTCCCCATCGGGGCCGGGGCGGCAACACCGAGCTTGCCGACGACGAAGTCGGCGGCCTGATCGGCCATCCCGTTGCTCTTGTAGGAGCTGTGCGCGGAGCGGTCCAGACCGCCCGGGAAGCAGACCGGGTCACCGGTGGCGCACAACTGGACGGTCTTGGCTGCGTAGGGGTCGCCGATGGTGATCGGCGGAGCGCTGCGGTCTGCCAGGCCAAGGAACCAGGGATCGGGAGTGCCGAACAAGGCCACAGCAGCCACGTGAGAAGCGACTGAAGCGGGCAATGGGCCCGACAGCCCGGCGGGCAGGATCACCCCGGCCGGCACCACACTGCTGGTGGTGTAGCCGGCGACTGCCGCACCCTGCGAGTATCCGCCGAGGACAATCTTGGTCGACGGGCATTGGTTCGCGATCGACTGAATCCTGTTGCTCGCGTCCGCGACTCCGTCGACGGCCTGACCGAAATCAAGTGATGCGGGGTAGTTGACCCCGTAGGTGTTGACGGTCGTTCCCGGCAGACGCGCGCTGAGGGCGTCGACGAACGCCTGTCCGGTGGCGCCCACACCAGGTCCTTCGAATGTGCCGCGGGCGAAAACCACTTCGACGTTGGCGCACGAGTCGTCGGCGGCGTTGGCCGTTGCGGCGGGCCCGGCGACGAGGCCGGTGGCGACCGCAGCGAAAGCGAGAGCGGAGAAGACGGCCGACTGCGCGGCCTTCCCGGCTTTTCCGCCCGTGCGGGTCGGCTGCGATGTGTTCATGAGGGGGTCCCCGTTCTCCAAGCTGTCTGCCATCGCTTCTGCGTAGAGGTGGCAACTGCTTGCTACAAGTCGGTACCTGTGAGCTGGGATTCCGGCATTGTCAAGTGATGTATGTCACCCGAGGCGAATACCAATCGCGGGATGCTCAGCGGCCCGCACGGCGTTCCAGAAGGCCCGCAAAGCGGGCCCCGGGCGATCACGGCGCCACAGCTGGCGCCATCGGTTCTGTTCCAGTCTTGACGGGGACGTCAGGAATCGGTAATCACTTGCCCGCTGTCCCTGCCCCCCGAATGTGATTCGCTGGTTCGTGACGTGTGGTCTGACGGTTGAGCGTGTGCGTGGTCTGACCTGCCTCGGACACTCAAACCCGCAGGCTGTTTGACGATCGGACGTCTGGGTACTTGGGTCGCTGATACTCCAGGGAGGGGATGCGTGGACGAGCGCGTGCAGCTGTCGCAGTTGAGTCAGGATGCACGAGAGGTTCTCGCTCAACGCATCAGATCGCGACTCTCGCATATCGACCAGCGGGAAACAGCCCATGACCTGGGCATCATCGGAGGCGGCGTCGCGGCCCTCACCCTGGCGCTGGAGATTCGTCGCGAGCGCCCGACCACGCGGATTCTGGTGATCGAGCCCAATGCCCACCCGGTGCCGGAGATCACCCACACCGTCGGTGAGTCCACCGTCGAGGTGTCAGCGCATTACTTACGCGACCGCCTGGGCTTGGGCGATCACCTGAGCACCGCCCACATCCGCAAGATGGGTCTGCGGATGTTCTTCTCCCACGAGAAGAACACCGATATCGCGCAACGGATGGAACTCGGAAGCTTCTCGTTCGTCCCCCAGGTGACCTACCAAATAGACCGTGGCAGGTTGGAGAACGAACTCCATCGGCGCTGCCTGGCCGAGGGTGTAGAGATCACTCGTGGCCGAGTGCGATCAGTGGATTTCGGCTCCGGAGAGCGTCCGCACACGATCACCGTTCAAGATGGTTCCGTCATCACGCAGACCACAGCGCGGTGGGTGGTCGATGCGTCGGGCCGAAACCGGATGCTGCCCCGACAGTTGGATCTCAACCAGACGAACCAGCACAAATGCAACGCCGCATGGTTTCGTGTCGCCACCGAGATTGACGTCGGCAAATGGAGCGACGATCCGGTCTGGCAGGCCCGCCTCGTCGAGGGCGACCGGGCGATGTCCACGAATCATCTTATGGGCGAAGGATATTGGGTCTGGCTGATCCGACTCGCATCCGGTGCCACCAGCGTCGGTATCGTCGCCGACCCAGAGTTCCACAGCTTCGACGAGTTCAACACCCTGGACAAGGCCAGGGCGTGGCTTGGAGATCACGAGCCCCAGTGCGCTGGAGTGATCGCGAAGAACGAGCACTTGATCAGGGATTTCCGGGTCATGAAGAAGTACAGCCACGGGGTGGCAAAGATCTTCGACGGCCAGAGCCGATGGTGCCTGACCGGCGACGCAGGTGTGTTCCTGGATCCGTTGTACTCATCGGGTCTCGATCTCGTCGCGATCGGAAACGGACTGATCACCGACATGATCGTCCGCGAGCTGGACGGCGCGGATGTCGTTGGGCGAGCCCAGATCAGCGACTCCCTCTTTCGGTCGCTCACCGAGATGTGGCTGGCTATCTATCAGGATCAGTACACGCTCATGGGTACGCCGACGGTCATGTCGGCGAAGATCATCTGGGACGTCGCGTTCTACTGGGGGTTCGTCGGTCTGCTCTATATGAACGGCCGGTTCGTCAGCGTCGCCGACGATCCCAGCATCGTCCCCTATCTCGAAGGACTTATTGCGCTGAGTAATCGTGTGCAACGGTTCTTTCGCGAGTGGGCCGCCGTGGAGACCGGCACCGCGTCTGTCCCGTTTGTCGACCTCTATGCCCCGTTGAACTTCATGGTGGCGCTGCACACCGCGATGATGGGAACCAGTCCGAACTTCACCGACCAATTCGAGGCGAATGCCCGGCTGCTGCGTCAGCTGGCGGGACAGCTGATCGAGACCGTACTCGCGGAAAAATCGGCGATGTTCGGCGACGACGATGCCATGCGACAAGTTCAGGCATGGCAACGAGATTCGCTTCTGCATGAGCTGCGATCGGTCTACCGCAAGGAACAGGCCAGCAATCCAGTCAGCAGCGACTGGATCGTCGCCAGTTCACCGGTGCTTCAGACGAGTTGAGCATGATCACAAAACACGGCGCTCATGAGCCGTTGGCAATCGTCGGGATCGGGTGCCGCCTTCCCGGCGGTGCAGACTCCGCCGAAAGCCTCTGGAACCTGCTCTGCAGCGAAACCGACGCGACCTGCGATGTCCCCGAAACACGTTGGAATGCAGTGCGATACCACGACTCGAATCCGGCAAAGGTCGGCAAGATTGTCACCAGGCGTGGTGGATTCCTGCGCGAGATCGACCAGTTCGATCCCCAGTTCTTCGGTATGTCGCCACGCGAGGCGCACTCACTGGATCCTCAGCAGCGACTCCTGCTGCAGGCCACGTGGGAGGCGCTCGAAGACGGCGGAATCCCCGCCGACGACCTGGCCGGCACCGACGTCGGTGTGTTCATCGGCGGGTTCACTCTCGACTATCAATTGCTGCAGAATCTCGGTCGCACGAGCCGCTACCGTTTCAAGTCGCATTCCGCGACCGGGATGATGATGACGATGCTGGCGAACCGGATCTCGCATGCTTTCGATTTCCGCGGTCCCAGCATGACGGTGGACACGGCGTGCTCGGGCTCACTCGTCGCGGTACACCTTGCAGCGCAGAGTATCTGGAACGGCGAGTGCGATCTGGCCCTGGCCGGCGGCGTCAACATCATGATCGGACCCAATACCGCGATCGCAGAGTCCAAAAGTGGATTCCTCAGCCCCGAAGGCCGGTCCAAGGCCTTCGACGACTCCGCAGACGGTTACGCCCGGGGAGAGGGCGGTGCGATCGTTGTCATCAAGCCGCTGCAGCGGGCGATCGCTGACGGTGATGACATCTACGCACAGATTCTCGGCACCGCCGTGTCGCAGGATGGACACACCGAAGGCATCACCGTACCTCGCCAAGAGGCGCAAGAGTCCGCCATCAGAGCTGCGCTGCGCCGCGCGAGTGTCCAGCCGACCGAGGTCGGGTACGTGGAGGCGCACGGCACCGGAACGCCCCTGGGCGATCCTATTGAGATGCGGGCACTCTCGGGTGCGCTGACGTTGGACCGGGCCGCGACGGATCCCCTTCTGATCGGGTCGGTGAAGACCAACATCGGCCATCTTGAGGCCGGCGCAGGCGTGGCCGGCCTGATCAAGGCCGCGTTGGTGGCCAGGCACGGGTTCATCCCAGCCAATCTGCATCTCCACACGCCGACTCGACACGTATCTCTCGCCGAACTCAAGATCGACGTTCCGCGAACTGGTCGGGCGTTCCCCGACTGCCAGCGCCGCATCGTCGGGGTGAACTCGTTCGGGTTTGGTGGCACCAACGCCCATGCCGTGCTTGCAGAGCCGCCTGACCCGGGCAGCTCGCCCGCGGCCGATCCTTCGGTGCGGGCGCGCCCGACCGTTCTGCCGATCTCGGCTCGCAGCGAGGAGGCGCTGGTCGCGTCGGCAGGGCGGCTGGCCGAGCATCTGGCCATCAATCCTGACATCACTCTCGGGGATCTGGGTTACACACTCGGCCGACGGCGCTCCCATCTGAATCATCGTCACGTCGTGATCGCCGACAGCACCGCCGGTGCACGAGAACAACTTCAGGCTCTCGCCGACGGGGGCCAGATCTCCTCCGGCCGCACGGATTCCAGCACGCCGAAATTGGCATTCGTCTGCACGGGGATGGGCCCGCAGTGGTGGCAGATGTGTCGGGGGCTCCTCGATATCTTTCCGACTTTTACCGACAGCATCCTGCGCAGCGATCGGGAACTGTCCCGTTACACCGACTGGTCTCTCATCGATGAGCTCCGCCGTGACGAGACCAGTTCGCGGATGGCTGAGACCGAGTTCGCCCAACCGGCCAACTTCGCCATCCAGGTCGCGCTCGCCGAACAGCTCGCACAGTTCGGGATCACTCCAGATGCTGTAATCGGCCACAGCGCAGGCGAAGTGGCTGCCCATCACCTGGCCGGGGTGCTGACCTTCGAGCAGGCGATCGAGGTGATCTACCATCGCAGCCGGCTGCAGCAACGCACCAGCGGGCAAGGCCGGATGCTGGCCGTCGGCCTCGATGCCGACACATTGATGCGAACCCTTGACGGGCCGGCGCTAGAGGAGTTCGGACAGCGAATATCGATAGCGGCGATCAACAGCCCGTCCGCGGTGACCGTTGCCGGCGATGGCGATGTCCTCGACGATGTGGCCCGTCAGTTGGACGAGGCGGGGATCTTCAACCGCTACCTCTCCGTGAAAGTGCCCTATCACACGCACTACATGGATGCGGTGAAGGCTGATCTCTTCACCGCCTTCGACGGGCTGTCATCGAAAGCCGCTGCCCTGCCGCTGTATTCGACGGTCACCGGTGAACAGTTGGAGCGTTACCACGCTGGTGCCGCGTACTGGTGGCAGAACACGCGCGCCACCGTCCTTTTCGAACCGGCCATCCGACGAATGTTGGAAGACGGCTACACCCACTTCGTTGAACTGGGTCCACATCCGGTACTGGCTGGGTCGATCTTTGAAATTGCCGGCCAACAACGGGTCTCGGTGATGGCGACGCAGCGTAGAGGCCACGATGACACCCGTGAGCTACTCAACTGCATTGGCGCACTGCATTGCACAGGTCATCAGATCGCCTGGAACAGCGTGAATTCCGACGACGGTGGTCGACTCCTCAAGCTGCCCTCCTACCCGTGGCAGACGAAACGCTTCTGGAACGACACCGACGAGGCAGCGGAAGCACTGTTCTACCGACCCGTGCATCCCCTTCTGGGGCAACCGGTGGCCGCACTGCATCCCACGTGGGAGGCCGAATTGAGCCTGGTCTTCAACGAGTTCCTCGCCGATCACCGCGTGCAGGGCAGCATCGTCGTGCCCGGTGCGGTCTACGTGGAGATGGCCCTGGCAGCGTCGAATGCCATCTACGGGTCGAACCTCGGTGTGGACAATCTGGTACTGCACCGCGCGGTGATTCTCGACGAGGCCTGTGACCCCATCCTCAGGACAACACTGAACGAGGACGACGGCACGCTGGAGTTCGCGGCCTTCATTGTCACCGCGGATGGGGATTCCCGATGGATGATCACCGCGACCGCCGAGCTCAATATCCTTCCGCCCGCACCGTGCCCCCATGATCTGCCGGATGCCGCCGAGTCGGACATCTCGATCGGCGCCGATGACTTCTACTTTCGCACCCAGGCAATAGGGTTCGATTACGGCGACGCATTCCGGTGTATACGAAGCGTGACCGCGGGGGAGGACTGGGCCGTCGCCGAGATCGCCGTTCCATCTGCGATCGTCGCCGACCTGGATCAGTTCCGGTTTCATCCCGCGCTCGTTGACGGCGCATTCCAAACACTTTTCGGTGCACCGTTTCTCGGGCAGGACACCGGCCAGGAACCCTTCCTCCCGACGCGGATACGACATTGCGCGGTCTACGGTCCGCCCGAAGAGCACATGAGGGTGCACGTTCGCGTGCTGTCGGCGACGCGGGCCGAGGTCGAATGCGATATCACCATCACCGACCACGCAGGTAAACCGCTCGCCGTTTTTGACGGCTTCGCGGTGCAGTCGCTGAGTGCCTCGTCGCGAATGTCATCTGAGCGTATCGACAAGGGACTGTTCGACATTCAGTGGATCGCCGCAGATAGCGAGTCGTGCGACGACCGGGACAGCGGCGCGGCCGGTTCATCCTGGCTCGTTCTCGCGGACGGCTCTGGTGTGGGCGCGGCTGTCGCCGAGGAGCTACGACGGCGCGGCCACGGCGTCCGCACGGTCGACCATCGCGCCGGACACGCTGAGCAGGTCAGCGAACTGTTCGAAGAGCTTGGCGCAATGGGTGACCTCGACGGCATCGTGAACTGCTGGCCGCTCGATATCTCCAGTGACCGATCAGCTGACGAGAATTATCAGCTAGGCGTGTTCAGCACACTCCGCCTGGTCAAAGGTCTGGCCGAGCATGACACCGTCACATCACGGTTGTTCTTGGTCACCGCCAACGCGCAACCGACACCCGGCACCCCGGTGCGCGCGGTGGACCAGGCTGCGCTCTGGGGGCTCGGGCGAGTCATCGGTCACCAGGAATTCTCCGAATACTGGGGCGGCTTAATCGATATCGATGGGGACCTCATTTCTGCCTCGGAGCGCGAGGCAATGGTCGCCCGGATGTGCGATCACCTTCTCGGTGGCGGGTCTGAAGATCAGATCGCGATCCGCGGATGTGCGACTTACGTCCCGCGACTGCGCCCGTGCGAAGGTCTGACGAAACCCTTCCCCACCAAGCTCAGCACCGATGCGACCTACGTCGTCACTGGCGGTGCAGGAGCGCTCGGTCGCGTGGTCGCCACCTACCTTGCCGAGCGTGGAGCGCGGCACATCACG
Source organism: Mycobacterium sp. (assembly GCF_965229105.1). Lineage (GTDB taxonomy): Bacteria > Actinomycetota > Actinomycetes > Mycobacteriales > Mycobacteriaceae > Mycobacterium. Next base: position 535,655 of record NZ_OZ245858.1, on the reverse strand, counting down.
TTGCTGGGCCGAAGCGCCATCCCGTCGCGACGTGATTGGCCGGCACTGACCGCAGACGACCCCCATTTCGCGACCGTCACAACGATCCGGGCGATCGAACGTCTCGGTGTCCAGGTCGTCACCGCCAGCGTCGATGTCGCCGATGCCCAGCAGGTGTCTGGCTGGCTGCACAATCACATGCGTGAGGGTGGCAGGCCGGTCCGCGGCGTCATCCACGCCGCAGGGTCGGTCAATGACCAACTCTTGGTCAACATGGCGGAAGACGACTTCGCCACGGTGATGGCACCCAAGGTGATCGGCACCCGGGTACTGCACGAGGCCTTCAAGGATCACGATCTCGAGTTCTTCGTCATGTTCGGATCGGCCGGGTCTACCATCGCGTCCCCTGGCCAAGGCAACTATGCCGCCGCCAACGCCTTCCTCGATGCCTTCGCGCATCACCGTGTGGCGCAGGGACTCCCGGCGCTGACTATCGGCTGGGGACCGTGGTCGGTGGGAATGGTCGAAGAGCTCAAGTTGGAGAAGATCTATGCGCAGCGGGGCATCGAGTTGATCACGCCCGCGGTGGGTGCCCGAATTCTCGACAGACTCATCAACCAGAAGACGCCGAGCGTGGTCGCGATCACCGCCGATTGGAATCGAGCCCGCCAGGCCGGTTTCAACGGACGGTTACCGCCGATGTTCTCGGATCTCGGAAAATCCGAAACAGCGAACGCTGACGCGGATTCCGACGGCTCGATTCTCGCCATTTTGGTGGCCACCCCAGAAGCTGACAGGCCGGCGGTGATCGCCGATCAGGTGAGAAGCATCGTCGCCGCGGTCTTCGACTGCGCCGTCGACGACTTCGAGTCAGACGACATGTTGGAGGACATCGGGCTGGATTCGATGATGGCGATGGACTTCCGAGTCAGGATCAACATGGTGTTCTCGATCGACCTCCCCGTCCTGGAGATCCTCAGAGGGGTCAGCGTCAACTCTTTGGCTGAGCGCGTACTCGCGGAACTCCACGTGATTCATGGTGAGGTGCCGGCAGCGGCCGACGAATTACCGCCGTCGACAGCGTCGGTCGTGGATGGGGACGTCGACCGGCTGATGGACGAGTTGTCCGAAGCCGATCTGCGAGAATTGCTGGCTGAGCTGGAGGCGGAGGCTGAACCGCAAGCGGGAGAGGCTCATTCGTGACATCCGCCGTCAGTGTGCGTGGGTTGTCGAAGTCCTATGGTCAATTGCACGCCGTCCGGGACCTGGATCTCGATGTCAGCTACGGGGAGATCTTCGCGATCCTCGGTCCGAACGGGGCGGGTAAGTCGACGACCATCGAGATTTTGGAGGGCCACCGTCGACGCGATGCCGGGCAGGTGCAAGTCCTGGGCGAGGATCCTGGGACTGCGGGACGGAGTTGGCGCGCCAGGATCGGCATTGTGCTTCAGGAATCCAGTGACTTCGGGATGCTCACGGTGCTGGAAACCGCTCGCATGTTCGCCAAGTGCTACGGCGATGCCCGCGGCCCCGAGGAGCTTCTGGAACTCGTCGGACTCGCCTCGAGTTCTGGTGCGAGGGTAAGGACGCTTTCCGGGGGACAGCGCCGCCGCCTCGACGTCGCCCTGGGCATCATCGCCAAGCCCGAACTGCTGTTCCTGGACGAACCCACAACGGGCTTCGATCCCGAAGCGCGGCGGCAGTTCTGGGATCTCATCAGGGTGTTGGCAGACGACGGGACCACCATCGTGCTCACCACTCACTACTTGGAAGAGGCCGCCGCGCTGGCCGACCGCGTCGCGGTGATTGCCGCGGGGCGGCTTGCCGCAGTGGATTCGCCGGCACGATTGACTGCACACGTGGACACGGCCGCGACGGTGCGCTGGATGGAAGGGGACCAGCTCCATGTGGAACAGACCGACCGCCCGACCGAACTGATCCGGCAGCGGTCGGCCAATGGTGCGGAGCTGGCGGCGCTCACCGTCACACGCCCCACGCTGGAAGACGCCTATCTGCACTTGATCGGGCTGGCGTGATGGCGATCGGCTCTACGGATAACAGCGTCACCCCACGACACCGCATGGACGACCCACGGGCAGCCCTGCCGTCGCCGATACGCATTGGGCTGTCCCGCGTGGTGCCCGAGCTCAAAATGTTCTACCGACGCCCTGAACAGCTGGTCCTGACCTTCTCGATGCCGGCGGTGATCTGCCTTCTGTTGGGCTCGATCTTCACGGCGAAACTGCCCGGCACGAACACCAGTACCGGTGCTGTGATCGCCGCGAGCATGATTGCCTACGGAATCCTCTCGACGTCGTTCGTCAACCTCGGCATCGGCATTGCCGCCGACCGGGAGACGGGTGCCCTGAGGCGACTGCGCGGGACGCCGGCAACGGCGTCGTCGTACTTCATCGGCAAAATCATGCTGGTTGCCATCGCGAGTTTCGCCGAGGCCATCATCCTTCTCATGGTGGGTGTGCTGGTATTTCGACTTGCGCTCCCTGCCAACGCATTCGGGTGGTTCACGTTGGCGTGGGTGTTCATCCTGGGCATCCTCAGCTGTTCACTGCTTGGCATCTTTGTCAGTAACCTGGTCAGCAACGCCCTGTCGGCGGCCGTGATCACCAACGGGCCCGCGGTGGGTTTGCAGTTCCTCTCGGGTACCTACGTGCCACTGATGGTGCTGCCGACGTGGATGCTGATCGTCGGATCGATCTTTCCCGTCAAATGGATGGCTCAGGGATTCCGATCGGTGCTGCTGCCGCCGGAGATGGTCGTCTTCGAGCCGGCGGGCAGCTGGGAGCACGGGCGCATCTTCCTGGTCCTGGCCGCGTGGACCATCGTCGGTGTACTGGCCTGCCTGTCCGTCTTTCGGTGGTCGGACAAACGCTGATGCCTCCACTTCTGTCGATTGCCTCGCATTTTTTCCTCCAGGTCGCCGTCATACTCCTGACCTACCGACTGTTGTGGCCGTTGTTTCGGCGACTGGCTCAAGTGCAGGTGGTCGCCATCATGGTGGCTGGATTCCTGCTCGGCCCTTCGGTATTGGGCTGGGTCTGGCCGGCTGCGCAGCACTGGCTGTTTCCCGCGAAGCTGACCGTCGGGGCCGAAACGTTCATCCACCCGAACCTCACGGTCATCTACGTCGTCGGTCAGCTCGGGCTCGTGCTCTACATGTTTCTGGTGGGGGCGTCGTTCAAACTCGACATCCTCGGCGCGCACGCCAGGCAGGCCGGTATCACCTCCGCAGCAGGCATCGGCGTCCCGCTGGTGCTCGGCGGCCTCGTCGGATGGTGGATGGTCAGCCTAGGCGGATACTTCACCGAGAAAGTCGTGCACTGGCAGGGCGGTCTGTTTGTCGCTGCGGCCGTGGCCATTACGGCGTTCCCAATGTTGGCGTGGATCATCTACGACTCCGGACTCCTCAACACCCGGTTGGGAACGATGGCACTGTCGTGTGCCGCCGTTGACGATGCGTGCGCCTGGATTCTGTTGGCCACGGTGGTGGCGACGGCAAAGGGGAGTGTGTTCGGCGCGCTGCTGGCAATCGGCGGTGGGCTGGCCTATCTGCTGCTCATGGTCTACATCGGCCGTCCGCTGCTCGCGCGGCTGGAGACGTGGACGCCGCCCCGCGCGGACCTCGAACGAACGGGCGGTGTACCGATCGCGCAGTTGAGCATCGTTCTTCTCGTGGTGCTGACCGCGAGCTGGTTCACCGATGTGGTCGGAATCTATTCGGTATTCGGGGCTTTCGTGGCCGGTGCCGTCATGCCGCGCGGTGCTCTGCTGGAGGCCATCCGTGAGCGGTTCGAGCCGCTGGTCGGTTACCTGCTGCTGCCCGCCTTCTTCATCTACTCGGGGCTGAACACTCAACTGAGCCTGGTACTGGATCCGTCCACTCTGCTGATGGCGGGCGTCGTGCTCGTCGTTTCCTTCGCCGCGAAGTTCGGTGCGATCGGACTGGCGGCGCGTTGGCAGGGCATGAGTTGGTATGAAGCCGGTTCGATGGGGGCGCTGGCCAACGCGCGCGGCCTGATGGAACTCATCCTGCTCAACATCGGATTTGAGGCCGGACTGATCTCGGGCAAGCTCTACACGATCCTGGCGCTGATGACGATCATCACCACCTTCGTCGCCACCCCGCTGCAGCGACTGTTCGAGCGCCGCCTGCACAAGGCCGGGTCCAAGTTCGGCCCGGCCGGGGTGGAACCACACGGTGAGCTATCTCCAGATCAAGCTTCGGCTCCGTCTGGTCCGTAGTCCACCGCGCCGGATCCCGGTCCTCAGGGATGCAGGTTCCACTGGCCGACATCTTGAGCCAGGGCGTCACTGACGTCGACTTCGAGGCCGCCGACTATCGGCCCAGGATTCGACGCGGTGGCAACGATGCGCTGATAGAGAACGGCGGCGGGATAGACCTGGCCCCGCGACCACGACCGCGTCTGCCATGCCCAGACCTTGCCGGGAGAGCCTGAGCGCCCGATCACTCCGTCGGCAGCAGCCCACTGGCACGCGTTGACACCGCCGTAGATGCCGGTGCGCTGCACGCCGATCACCGAATTGATCCCTCGAAACCATTGCAGCACAACGTTGTTCCACGCTTCGCGGTCGATATCATCGTCGACGCTGAAGAAGACCGGCGCACTCCGGCCGCCACCGGCGGCGGTGTGCAACTGCCAGGCGGTACGAGCGTCGGCTACGCCGCCGGCATACCCCCGGGTGAAATCCGAGGGTGCGGTCCCGCCCGGCTTGCCGTATTGGTAGTTGCTGACGATCGCCAGCCCGGCGGCGGTCAGTGACTGCGCGTAGGGCAGGGTGATCGGCTTTGCGCCGAAGGACGAACCGGGACGCGACGTCGAGACGTAGTTGATCACCCCGGCGTGGCCTGCGGCCCGGATATCCTGGGCCGGAATCTGGCGCATGGCGAAATCGATCAGTGTGGGGGCGGCGGCCGACGCCACGGGCGCGCCAGCACCTGCTGCGGCACCCATCCCGGCCAGCGCCGACGCAGCGGCGACGTAGCGCAGAGCGTCGCGCCGGGAAACCGGACGCGATGGGCGCAGGTTGGTAATCCCCGACAAGTCCTGCACCGGGCGATGTTACCAATGTGACTACTGTTAACGGTCTAGCGTCGGCTGGCCGGGTCCGTTTCGATATCGCATCGTGTCATTCGGCCGGCGCATCGTCACGTGGCGTCGATCGTGCTGATGGTGAGTTCGAAGGGGCCCTGCTGTTTGTCCAGAATGTAGACCGATACCTGGGTGATGGTTGACGGATCCAGAGTCTGCGGCGCGTTGGGTGCGGGATCGAGGCGCATGCCGACCGGCTGGAAGCCCTCGACGGGCAGCTCGTAGATCCGCTGGGCGGCGGCCTCGGTGGCGAAACGCTGGACGTAGGACCATGGTTGCCCCGCGGTGCCCACCTTCAACAGGTAGGTCTTACCGTCGCCAAGAGCGTGCACGCGGAGCGACTTCGCACCTGCTGCTCTCCGCCCGATATCGGGGTCCTGCGGACTGCGGACCGAGGCGAACCCGCCGTTGTTCTCCAGCGAGATATTGCCCGAGAATACGAGGCCACCATTGCCGAACGTGACCCTCGAGGTGGACATACCGCCCATGACGGGGTCGTTGACCGTTGTCCAGGTGGCCACCTCGCCGGCGTCATCAAGGTCGACGAGAACGACGCCGGGCTCGTCAGGATCGATTGCCTGCGCCGACGAGCGAGGACTCTCCGGCGCGTTTGTGGGTTCGTCTGCGTTGGCCGTTCGCCCGGTGTTCCCACAGGACACAATCAGAAAAGCCAAGCAGGAGAACACGATACCCAAGTGCGCACGCCGCAAACGATGACTGCTGAATGCGTGGGTCTGACACATTCCCATCAGGGTGCTTTCTGCGACATCAACACCGGCTTGGGTCAGCAGTCATTTCGCTGTTTCGCATGGGCATACCGTCGATGACGGCATAGATGGCTTGAAGATCCGGTACTTCGTTGAAGCGCAGTTTCTCGCCGCCGTCCTTTCCGATCAACAGCGCGCTGAAGGTGTTGTCACCAATCGCAAACTGTTTCGTCAACCGCTGTGACTCATCGGTGTTGAGGACGTGGCCATCGAGCGTGCTTTTGCCCTCTGCCACCACGAGGCCGATGACCATGTCGCGATCGACAAACTCACAGCGACTGGCCTCGATTCGGCGCAGCGCTTCGGCAAGCCTTGGATCGTTGTCCGTTGGCGCGAACAGCAGCAATGGGCGTCGTTCCCAACGATAGTCACTGAGTTCGGCAGCCACGGCACTAGCTGATCCGAACACACTGCCGACGATCAAAACAATCAGCATGAGCGCGCTCAGGTTGAGTCGCCGGACCCTGCGGTTTACCACTATCGAAACCCGGCTCTGGCCATTAGATCCTCCCGCCAGGGAACATCGTCTTGACGGCCTGGGTGACGGTCTCACGGGCGTCGGCGGCATCGTCCGGTTCCAGGGAGCTGATCGCCAACACGTAGCGGCGATCGGCGCCGATCGCGCCGGTGGAAACGTGCAATTGATTGGCCCCGCTCCAGCAGCAGAACCAGCCCTGCTTGACCGCCACCGGCTCGGCATAGAGCCCGTCGGGGATGCCGAACCGCTGCGGGTACCCGTCGGTCCCCGTCGGGGTGGATTGCGCGAGGTCGCCGACGATGACGTTGGCCTGCTCGGGTGGTAGCCCGCCGGTGCCGTCCAACAGCTTGGCGTAGTAGCGGACGAGATCGCTTGCGGTGCTCTGCGTGACGTCCCAGTGTCCGTTGGACGGTGCCGTCGTGCCAGCCAACCCGTACCGCGCCTTGATGCGCCCGATGATGGCGTTTCCGCCGCTGCGGTCCCAGAAACTCTGGGCTGCGCCGTCGTCGGAGGAGCGCAACATGATGTCCAGTGACGCGCGGTCGGCGGGTGATAGTTGGGTCTTGCCCTGCGCCTCCTGCAGCAGCAGGTCGTCGGCGATGAACAGCTTCACCACGGACGCGATCGGGAAGGGCTTGTTGTCTCCGTTGGAGACGATCTGGCCGGTGTCGCGGTCCAACACCACGGTCTCGATGTCGGCCCCGGACTTGGCCGCGTCGGCGGTGGCTTGCCGCACGCGGGCGTCAAGCCCGTCGAATGACGCCGCGGGCTCTGCGGGTGGGGCTTCGGGCAGCGGGGCCTGCGGGGCGGCGATTGGCGCCTGCGGGACGTTCGCAGAGGTCGGCGGCTCGCCCCAGACCTGTGCCTCACAACCGTTGACGAGTAGCGCTACACAGACAAGCGCGATGCCGCTCATCGCCCACTTCGGAAGCCGCCGACGCATAAATCTCCTTCGAGTGACCATGAACCAGGGGAGCGGCTGATGCTCTGCCCATCGGTTACCCCAGACTAAACGGCTCACTCATAGGGTGCCGGGGCCGCGAGGCCGGTGGCTGATGGCCGATGAGCACGTACGTTGCCGAGTCCTGGTCACTGTGTAGGTTTCGCGCATAGTGTCCTGGTAGTTCGGCGAACGGGGGTCGTGATGAGCTGGCTGCAGATCCAGCCGTTCCTCGTGGCGCTGGCCATCGGACTGCTTCTCGGCTTGGAGCGGGAACGCAGTCACGCCCACAAGCTCTCCGCCGGATCGCGGTCGTTCGCACTGCTGTCCCTGGTCGGGGCCGTCGCCGCAAGTGTGGACAACTGGACCGTCGTGGCAGGTCTGGTCGCTGTTGGCGCAATACTGGCGTTCGCCTACTTTCGCACCAGCGAAGAAGACCCCGGAACCACTACAGAGATCGCCGGGCTCGTCGCGTACTTGCTCGGTGTGCTCGCGTACTCCCGCCCGGCAGTGGCCGTGGCTCTCGCCGTCGTCGTCGCGGGCCTGCTGGTGTCAAAGACGCGCATACACCAGTTCGCCCGCGAAATCGTCAGCGAAGTCGAACTAGAGGACGCCATCAAGTTCCTCGTCGTCGCCTTCGTCATCCTGCCGCTGCTACCCGATCGGGGAATCGGGCCCTACGGCGTCCTCAATCCATCGAAGGTGTGGTTGCTCGTCGTGCTACTCACCGGTATCGGCTGGGTTGGCTACATCGGCGTCAGGGCGCTCGGGCCCGAGCGAGGTCTGCTCGTCACCGGTCTGGCCGGTGGGTTCATCTCGGCGAGCGCAACGACGGCGTCGATGGGTCGGCTCAGCAGGACGGCCGCGAGTTGGCGGGCACCGCTGGCCGGTGCGCTTCTGGCCAGCCTCGCCACCTTCGTGCAATTGATTGTTGTCATCGGTCTCGTGGACGTCGAGGTGCTGCGCCGCCTGTGGCCCCCGGTGGTCGCCGGGGCGGTGGTGCTTGTCGCGATCGCCGCCGGCGTCTACCGGAGCGCCACCCGAACCCATCAGGAGGATGCCGCTGAGGTCGGGGACGTTGAAGCGGTGCCACCCAGCCGGCCCTTTGCGCTGCGGCCCGCCCTCCTCCTGGCCGCAGTGCTGACCCTCGCCCTACTGGTCGCCCGTTGGGGCGCGGACGTCCTTGGCCCCAACGGAGCAGTTCTTGCGGCGTTCGCCGCGGGGCTCGCCGACGCCCACGCCGGCTCGGTTGCCGCCGCCAGCCTCGCCGCAAAGGGCGACATCACCGTAGGCACCGCGCTCGTTGCGGTCGGTGTCGCATTGGGATCCAATCTGCTCGTCAAGATTGTCCTGGCCTTCGCCGCCGGCGGTCGCCGCTTCGGATTCGGATTCCTTGTGGGCATGGTGTTACCCGCCGCGGTGTTCGGCCTCGCCCTTGCTGCAGCCGTGACTACGGTCTGAATTCAATGCACGGCCCCCGCATCGTCGAGCGGAAATGTGTGTCGCCAGATATGAGTTCGGTCACGAAGAACGCTCATCCACAAGCGATTTCGGGCGCCGAGGTGCCAATGTCGTCGACCAGGCATGCCGTCGTAACGGCGTTCTCGTAGGCTGGCCTCCCACGACCAGACGCAGGAGATGACAGATGGATACGACGCCGGTTCGCTCGGCGCAGCGGGTTGTTGAGGCGCTCGACCTTGCCGGTGTCCGGTACGTGTTCGGCATCCCCGGGGCAAAGATCGACGCCGTCTTCGATGCCCTGCTCGACGCGTCCGCCGAACTGGTCGTCTGCCGCCATGAACAGAACGCCGCGTTCATGGCCGCGGCGATCGGCCGGTTGACGGGCACACCTGGCGTGGTGCTGGTGACCTCAGGCCCGGGTACCACGAATCTGGCGACCGGGCTGGTCACCGCCACCACCGAACAAGACCCGGTGGTGGCGATCTGCGGTGCAGTCCCTCGCGACCAGCGTCTCAAGCGCACCCACCAATCCATGGATGCCGCAGGACTTCTGCGCACGGTCACCAAATTCGTCGGTGAGGTCGCTGCGCCTGATGATGTCGCCGAAACGATGGCCAACGCCTTCCGCATCGCTGCTACCAGCCCGCGCGGAGCCACCGCGGTGGTGCTCCCCGCCGATGTGGCCGCTGCCCAGACATCCGCAGCTCTGACGGCGATACCGACGGTTCCCCGGCTCGGGCCTGCGCCTACCGCCGATATCACCCGGGCAGCGGAGGCTGTCCGCGCAGCACGCTGGCCTGTCCTGCTCGTCGGCGACCGAGGGGCCGACCCCGATGTCATCGAGGTATTGCATCAACTGATCGCAGCCACCGATCTGCCCGTCGTGGAGACATTCCAGGCCGCCGGCGTGGTCTCGCGCGAACACGAGACGCATTACCTGGGCAGGGTCGGACTCTTCCGCAACCAACCCGGCGATGTGATGCTCGCCCGCGCCGACGTCGTCATCGCCGTGGGCTATGACCCAGTCGAGTACGACGCTGCGCTGTGGAATACCGATGATGCCCGCGCGATCATCCACATCGACACCCTGCCCGCTGATATCGACAACCACTATCAGCCGGCCATCGAACTGCGCGGAGATATCGCAGCGACCCTGGGCGAGCTCGAACCGCTGCTGTCCGGCCTGCGACTCGATGCCGAGGTAAACAGCGCCATCGCTGAGCAGCGCGATCGACTCACCAGCATCGATGACAAGGCAAGAGCAACAGGTGAAAGCGATCTCGGACTCAACCCGGCCGCCGTCGTCCTCGCCCTGCGCGAGCATCTCGCCGACGACGCTACCGTCGCATGCGACGTGGGCTCGAACTACATCTACATGGCCCGGCACTTCCGGTGCTACCAGCCCCGACACCTGTTGTTCTCCAATGGCCAACAGACCCTCGGTGTCGCGCTGCCGTGGGCCATCGCGGCAGCCTTGGTGCGGCCGGGCACGCAGATCGTCTCGGTATCCGGTGATGGCGGATTCCTTTTCTCCGCACAGGAACTCGAGACCGCGCACCGGCTGGGGGTGACGCTGACCCACATCATTCTGCGCGACGACACCTACGACATGGTCGCCTTCCAAGAGGTGATGAAGTACGGCCGCACCTCCGGAATTCAACTCGGCTCCTACGACACCGTCAGCTACGCCGCCGCATTCGGGGCGCACGGCTACCGCGTGAATTCGATGGCAGAGTTCGTCAGCACGCTCCGGACGGCGCTGGCCGAGCCCGGGGTGAGCATTATCGACGTACCCGTGGACTACAGTCACAACAGTGACCTGGGGCAGCAACTCCACGACGATGCGTTCCACTGAGCCACGATGACTGACCAACCCCAGGGCCGAATCGCCCGAATTGCCAGGGTGTTTCACCACCACCTGCCACTCGCATCGGCAACATCGAGCACGCCGCAGACGACCGATTCCGCCCGTGAGGTATTTCAGTACTCAACGCTGGACGCGCTGCTGGGCGGCGTCTACGACGGCGAGGTCACCATCGGCGAGCTTCTCACCCACGGTGACTTCGGGCTGGGGACTTTCAACAGCCTCGACGGTGAGATGATCGTCCTCGACGGAACCTGCTATCACCTACGATCAGACGGGACGGCCAGGGTCGCGTCGGACACCGAGCAGACACCGTTCGCCGCGGTGACGAACTTCCACCCGCAGACCACCGTGACTGTGGACACGCCGATGACGTACCACCAACTCGATGCCCTTGTCTCCGAACAGATTCCGAGCCCTAATCTGACGTATGCAGTCCGGATCACCGGCCACTTCAGCACCGTCGCGACACGCACCGTCGCACGACAGCACAAGCCCTATCCCACGTTGACCGAGGCCACCGACGGGCAAGCCGAGGCCACGTTCACCGACATCACGGGAACACTCGCCGGCTATCTCAGTCCCAGCTACGAGCAGGGGATCACCGTGGCCGGCTACCACCTGCACTTTCTCGATGAGAGCCGCACCCACGGCGGCCACTGCCTCGACTTCACACTCACTGCCGGCGCCGTCGCGATCGATACCATCACTGCGCTACACCTAAGCCTGCCGCAGTCGGGAGCATTCCTGACCACCCCGATGCCCGCAGCCGGAGCCGTCGACGAACAGATCCGCAAAGCCGAAGGCGGCGCCTAAGAGATTCCGGCAACCGGCAGATTCGCTCAGCCCGTGTACTGGTCGATGCCGGTCGTGCGGAATCGACTGCGATAGGTCCCGGGGGAAATGCCGAGATTGCGTTGGAAGGTCCGCCGCATCGTGTCCGAACCGCCAAAGCCGGCGCGATGCGCGACGGCCTCTTGGCTGCTGTCCTCGGTCGCCAGAAGCACTTTCGCGGCTTCCATGCGGGCCTGCTCGACGAACCGGGCCGGTGTCATCCCGACCTGATCCCCGAACATGCGTACCAGGTGGCGCTCACTGACCGCCGCACGAGCTGCTATCGCCGCATTGGAATGATCGGCCCCGGGATCGGCAACGATGGAGTCCAGGATTTCGCGGAGACTCTTCGTGACTGGCAGCGCTGATTGAGCCCAGACGCTGAATTGGGCCTGCCCGCCGGGGCGTTGGAGGAAGACGACCATCCAGCGCGCTACGCGGCGGGCCACGGCGGGACCGTAGTCGCTTTCCACCAGCGCAAGCGCCATATCTGTGCCCGCGCTGATCCCGGCCCCGGTCATGAAAGGACCGTCCTGGACGAAGAGTGAGTCTGGATCGACCTCGACCCTGGGATAGTTGGCGGCGAGCGCCTGGCAGTGCGCCCAATGTGTGGTCGCACGTCGGCCGTCGAGCAGCCCGAGGGCGGCGAGTACGAACGCGCCGGTACACACCGAGGCGACACGGCGCGCCCTGGGCGCGAGTACGCGCACCATTTCCAGCGCGCACGCGTTGCCGTCCGGTGTCTGTTCTTCGGGGATGTCGTGTTCACCGGGGGTGAAGGTAAAGGCGGGTGGCACTCCGCCAGGCACGATGAGCGTGTCGATGAGGTCTGGAACATCGGCTAACGGCATATCCGCGTTGAGCGACGCGTAGGCGGTTGTGGCGACAGCCTCGCCGGTGGGCGAGGCCAGGATGACCCGATACTGTGCCCCAAAGTCGTTGGCGCGCGCGAAGATCTCCAACGGCGCCGCCACGTCCTGCAACGTCACCTTGTTGTACAGAGCGAAGACCACTGTTCTTGGAGCGTTCGAGTTGTGTCTGGAATCGTCGGCCATCTGTCCGGTGCTGCCCTTCCGTCTGCCCCGCTCGCGTACGACACTCAACTGCACAGGTCACCGGCGATCTGGGAGAACCACGATCAACGTAACCGGGTTCTGTTACCGCAGCATTGCGCCTGATCGCGCATCTCTTCCTGCTTCCCGTTGTCGGCGTTGACAACTCATGCAATAAAGCCAGCATTCGACGAATGCTGTTGCTGCCGTGCGAGTTTAGAGGTGGTCCGCGTGTCGGAAAAGAATGCTTTGACGCTGAGCATCGGAATTCTCGGCGCCGTCGCGGTGTGGTTGACCGCGATGGTCATCCAGGTGCCCGTATGGGTGGTGTTCATCGCCTGGGCGTCCTTTTTCATCCTTGGCGGCGGACCGCGAGGACTGCTGCAATCGGCGGCGAGCAACCTGACCGGGATCGCCATCGCGTCACTGTGCCTGCTCATTGCACAGCAGGCGGACCTCGGGGTCTGGCTGACCGGCGTCGTCGTCGGTATCGGCAGCGCACTCATGGTGGCGGTGTCGAGGGTCCCGCTGCTGACCGCAATCCCGGCGATCGTGTGGGGCTTCGCATCCACGGTGGGCACCACCGCGGTCACCGGCCGGGAAATGCTCTACACCGATTCCATCGGGCACCCCGTGCTGATCGTCGTGACGGCCATGCTGCTCGGCGGACTCTTCGGGCTTGCCTCGGAAGCCCTCGCCAATGTCCTGACCACCACTCGGCACGAAAGTGAGGAAGCCACAGCATGAAGCTGCAGCACACACTCGGAGGACTCGAGGGGCTCGGGCCCGTCGACTTCGAGAAGAGGGTGTTCGTCGAGGAGTGGGAAAAACGCATCTTCGGCATCCACACCGCCTTGATGGGTTTGAGTGACTCACTGCGGGGAGCGCTACCCGGCTACGACCTCGACTCGGCAGGCACATCGTTCCGCACGACGTGGACGTGGGCCGACCTTCGCAAGGGCGCCGAGTCGATGAACCCGTTCGACTACTTCAAGTTTCGCTACTACGAGAAGTGGTTGGGTGGTATCAGCGGGTACTGCGTTGAACAGGGCTATCTGACCGAGGACGAACTCGCCACGGCCATCGAGCAGAACCGCAGTGCGGCCGACGCCCTCCTGTCCGAGGAGGCCGCGGAGGCCATCGACGATCAGGTCATTCGGTATCTGCGAGAGGGGGATTCACCCCGGCGAGGACCCGCGACGCCTCGATTCGAGGTCGGGGACACCATCGTCATTGCCAATCCACCGTCGGGCGACCACACCCGTCTGCCCGGCTTTCTGCGCGGTCACGAAGGCGTGGTGGAGTCGGTCGCCGAGGGCAACTACACCTACTTCTGCTCCACCGGCGGCGATGGACTCGGGGAGCCGGTGCCGGTTTACATCGTCCGGTTCGACCCTGCCGTGCTGTGGGGTGCGATGACGGAAACGCATGGCAGCCCCGTGTACGCAGAGCTTTACGAGCCGTACCTGACCGCAGCTCCCCACACAGAAGAGGCATAGACGCGATGGCCGATCAGTTCGCATATCCGTCCGACCGCGAGTCGGCGAGTGCCGCGAAAGTTCAAGCGCTAGAAGCCCTTCTGATCGAGAAGGGAGTCATCACCAGCACCACGGTAGACAAGGTGCTCGGCTACTTCGAGTCTGAGATGACGCCGCTCAATGGCCAGAAGATCGTGGCCCGGGCGTGGGTGGACGATGAATTCGCCGCTCTGCTGGCTAGCGATGCGCCTGCGGCTATCGCGCAGCTGGACCTACCTGATGGCATGGCCGGCGCCGAGGGCGAGCATATCGCCGCCGTCGTCAACAAACCGGGCGTGCACAATCTCGTCATCTGCACGTTGTGCTCATGCTTTCCCTGGCCGGTCCTCGGCCTCCCGCCCTACTGGTACAAGGATCCGGTGTTCCGGGCCAGGGCAGCGCGTGAGCCACGAGCTGTTCTCACCGAACTCGGCGTACCGCTCGCTGAGGACACCGAGGTCAGAGTCTGGGATTCCAGCGGACATTCTCGGTGGTTCGTCGTGCCCTCCCGACCTGAAGGTACTGACGGCTTGACCGAAGAAGAGCTCGCCGCCCTCGTCACCACCGAATCCATGATCGGGGTGGCGGTCGTCGAGCCCCCCGTCGCAGTGGGGAGCGCAGTATGACCACCAGCGAGGTCGAGTACGACGATTCGGGCAAGGTCCGCTTCCATGACAGCTGCGTCACTGACACGAATCAGCCGACATTCCAGGAGGATTGGCAACGGCGAGCGTTCGGGCTGGCCGTGGCGTTGTCGGAGTTCGACCATTACAGCTGGGACGACTTCCAGGGCGAACTGATCCGGTCGATCGACACCTGGGAGAAAGAGGGTAAGGCCGCCAGCTCCTGGGAGTACTACGACCACTGGGTGGCGGCGCTGCAGCGGGTGATCGACGAGCACGGTCTACTCGCCGACGGTTACGTCGGTCCGCGCGAGCGGGATCACGACCATGACCATGACCACGACTCGAATAGTTAAAGGAGACAAGATGACACACAGCACCACCGTCACCCCGGGGATGGACATCCCCTCGATCCCGTTGGCAAAGATCGTGCCATGGGCCGTCTTCTTCGGACTGCTCGCGCTGCTGGCAGTGTTCTTCATCAGCACCGAGCAGGGTGCCGTCTCGATGCTGTCGGGAACCGGGGTCCATGAATGGGTCCACGACGCCAGGCACTTGCTGGGCTACCCATGCCACTGAGTACCGAGCCACTGATGAACGCACGTGCCTTCTTGATTCGCGGACTGCTGGCGGGCCTGGTGGCAGGTTTCGCCGCGTTCGCCGTCGCCTACGTTGTGGGGGAGCCGCACGTAGACAGGGCAATTGCGATCGAAGAGTCAGGCGGGCCTGCCGACCACCATAGCGACGCCGACGGTGCAGTCGCAGCTCACTCACACGACGAAGACACCGCGGTCGTCAGCCGCCAGGACCAGTCGACGTGGGGCCTGGCCACCGGGACCGTGACGATCGGTGTGACGATTGGCGGGATTCTTGCCCTGGTGGCCGCCGGAGTGATGGGTCGTATCAGGCAGCTGTCCCCGGGGACCTCTACTGCTCTTATGGGCGCCATCGGCTACGTGTCGGTGGTACTGATACCGTTCCTCAAATATCCGGCCACCCCGCCGGCGGTCGGTTCGGGCGAGACCATCGGTGAGCGCACCGTCCTGTATTTCACCTTCCTGGTGATATCGGTGGCCGCCGCAGCCGCATGCACGGTCCTGGCGACGAAGTTGCTTGACTCCCGGGGAGTTCAGGCTGCGGTGCTCATCGGAGCCGGTGTGTACGTGTCGGTGGTGGCCGTCGCCAGTGCGCTGATGCCGACCGTCGACGAGATCGGGGACTTCCCAGGGGATGTGCTCTGGGATTTCCGGCTGGCGTCGCTGATCACCCTCACCGCACTGTGGGCAACGGTCACTGTCGTGCTCACCGCATTGATCGGTCGTCTCCACGCCGAACACGCACATGCCCAGGCGCGCCGAGCATTCGCGGCGAGCCTTTGACGTAGGGGCGGTGTCCACTAGGCCACGGGCATTGGCACCTTCAGCCCGCGCCCCGGGTCAACCGTGACCTTATGGTGTGGCAACCCCGTGCGCTGCGGCGATACGGCGCGCGAACTGTTCGTAACTGGTGGCCGGCCGCGGCAATACCTTCGGCAGGTCGTCGAGGTTGCCTGCGGGAAGTCCGTGCACGTCGTAGTACGTCATCATCTGCACGTAGGTGTCCTGGGCGTCCGACGGCCAACTACGAAATCCACGAGCGTTCGGCGCCGCGCGGAGTCCTCGAACGGCGTCTTCGCCGCCGAAGTTGGTGCGAACGGGGGCATGCGAATCGGCAACACCGAGCTTGCTGTTGCGCTATCTCCACTCCGGATACTGCGGGGGTCGTGGCCGCCTACTCTGTCGGAGTATCGGTCAGGTCGTCGACGAACCGGCAGAACAATGTGGC
This sequence comes from Mycobacterium sp., assembly GCF_965229105.1. Taxonomy (GTDB): domain Bacteria; phylum Actinomycetota; class Actinomycetes; order Mycobacteriales; family Mycobacteriaceae; genus Mycobacterium. Next base: position 519,187 of record NZ_OZ245858.1, on the reverse strand, counting down.
GAACATGACCTGGTCTTGCTTTGGCCACTTCTTGATCGCGGCGGCGAGCACCTCGACTCCAGTCGATTCCATTCGCTGACAGGTCTTCTGTCCCTGCGTAGTCGCAGTGAGTAGCACTGCCCGTCGGTCGGTGGGATCGGTTTGCCGCGCTATCAATTCGCGCCGCACGAGGCGACGAACCTGCAGGGCGATGGTGGATTTGTCGACGGCCTGCCAGTCGGATAGATCAGACGCCCGCACCGGTCCGTTGGCAACGATGGTTCGTAGCAGGTCGACGTCGATGGGTGTCAAGTCGCGGCCGGCTTCACCCAACAGTTTGTTGCGTGTCTCGGCGCGGCTCATGAAGCGGACCAGCTTGGGCATCGCCGCGTGGATGCGTTGGGTGGGCTGTTCCGGCTTCGACATCTGGCCTATCCGCTCCCGTGAAAGTTAGTTGGCATCAACCAACTAGTATGACTATAGTTTGATGTTACCAACTAAATCCGGATCGTCGCTCGGGGCGCGCTCGCGTGTGACTCTCAAAGACGACCCAAAGCCTGGCTTGGCAAGGCGGCGCGCTTTCGGACAACCCAACCTCTGTAACACTTTTCGAACGAGGAGACATCAATGACCACCGGTACGATGAAGGCTGTCAGAATCCACCAGTACGGGCCACCGGAGTGCCTCGTCTACGAAGACGTCCCCATTCCGCAGGCGGGTGCCGATCAGGTGCTGGTGCGCAACGAGGCGGCCGGAGTCAACTTCGCCGATATCGACCAGCGACGCAACAACTACCCGTTTCAGCCGGCGTTACCCCACATCCTGGGGGCGGAGTTCGCTGGCCGGGTGGAGGCGGTCGGCGACGGTGTCTCACACGTTGCGGTTGGCGACCGAGTTTTTGGATTCCTCTCCGGAGCCGAACCCGCCGCGTACGCACAGTACGTTGTCGCGGCGGCAGAAGCGGTGCGTCCACTGCCCGCCGGGCTCGGTTACGCGGAGAGTACCGCCTTGCTGGTCCAAGGATTGACTGCCCACTTTTTGCTTCGCGATGGCGTACGCCTCGGCTCTGGCGAGTCGGTGCTGATCCTCGCTGCGGCGGGAGGCCTGGGTTCGATTGCCGTGCAGCTCGCCAAGATCCGGGGTGCACGACCGGTGATCGGTGCGGCAAGTTCGGCGGTGAAACGCAAGATGGTCTCCGAACTGGGTGCTGACGCGTGTATCGACTACACACAACCCAACTGGAGCGCCGATGTGTTGGACGCTACCGGTGGCCGCGGAGTCGACGCCGCGCTGGTCAACGTCGGGGGAAGCGCGTTCACCCAAGCGATCGCGTCGCTGGCGCCCTTCGGCCGGCTGAGTGCCTACGGTGGGGCCGATAAGACAACTCCTGTCATCGATTTCGAGGCCGAGTTCGCAGCTGGACGGCTGTTCGGCAATCAGACGCTGGGATTCTTCAGCCTCTATCCCTACCTTCATGGTGACCCGCGTGAAATGACCGATGCGCTCGCTGAACTCGCTGACCACGTGGCAGCCAAGCGGCTCCGCATCCAGCTCGGTCCGCAACTGCCTTTATCGCAGGCCGCAACGGCGCACCGGCTCATCGAGGACCGGCAAACGACGGGCAAATGCGTGTTATTGCCATGGGAAGAGGTTGATTAACTCCATCCCGCTCCTTGCTCAAGCGTCGTAGTCGACCGACACCGTCGGGCTCGTCGGATGCGCCTGACACGTCAGCACATAGCCGGCCTCCAAGTCGGCGGGTCCGAGGGCGAAGTTCTGGTCCATCTCCACCGTGCCGTGCAGCAGCTTGGCGCGGCAGGTACCGCAGGCGCCGCCCATGCAGGAGTAGGGAGCGTCACTGCGGATGTGTAACGCACCCTCCAGGATGGAGTCTCCGGGAGCCAGATCGACCGTCGCCTGCTGTCCGGACAACGTGAAAGTGACTGTGGCAGAAGAATAGTCGCGATTAGCTGTGCTGGGTTGGGGATAGCCGGTGAACAGCTCCAGGTGGATGCGCTCGTCGGCGACACCACGGTCGAGCAGGAGATCTCTTGCGGTGGTGCTCATCCCGATCGGGCCACACACGAACCACTCGTCGACGGTATCGGGCGCCAAACTGGTGTCCAGCAGCCGCTGCAGCCTCTCCCGGTCGATCCGTCCGCACAGTGTCGGGATGTGCAGCGGCTCGCCGGACAGCACGTCGGTGATCTCCAACCGGTCAGCGTAACGGGCCTCCAGCCGGGCGAGATCGTGGCGGAACATCGTCGACTCCGTGGTGCGGTTGCCGTAGATCAGGGTGAACCGGCTTTCGGTCTCGACTTCCAGCGCCGTTTCCAGGATCGACAACACCGGCGTGATTCCGCTGCCGGACACCAGCCCCACGTAGTGCCGTTGTGCCAGCGGGTCCAGGACAGTGCCGAACCTGCCACTGGGGGTCATCAGCTCCAGGACATCGCCGGCTTTGAGTTCGTTGGCGACCAGGGTCGAAAATGCGCCCCCAGGAATGTGTTTGACCGCGATACGCAGTTGGGCGCGGGTGGCGGGTGCGCAGATCGAGTAGCTGCGACGGACGTCTTCGCCACCGAGGTTGGTGCGAACGGTGATGTGCTGGCCGGGTTGGAACCGGAACTCGTCGCGCAACGCTTCGGGCACGGCGAAGGTCACCAGGGTGCTGTCGGCGGTGATCGGATCAACCGAGGCCACCGGCACGCGGTGCAGTACCGCGTGCGGGGCGCTTGACCGCGGTGGCATGCGAACCGGCACCACCCGGCCGAGCTTGCTGTTGAGCCGTCTCCATTCCCGGTACTCGCCCGCGTTGAGGCGCTGGCCGAACACCGTGGCAATCGCAGCGTCACGCTCCAGATACGCTTCCTCGTTGCGCTGCCAGGTTTTTCGGTACCGATAGAACGGCACCGACGGATGCAGGTGATGCACCAGGTGGTAGTTCTGCGACAGCATCAGCGGGGTGTACAGCCATTCCATGCCCACCCGGGCCCGGGTGGCGCCGTAGCGATTGCTGCGCTGGGTGTCGGCCAGCCCGTGATGCGGCAGCCAGTCGAACCACCACACCAGGACGATGAGCCCGATGCGTTGGGGGATCAGGAACACCACCGCCAGCGTCCAAAAGTGACCAGTGGTGATCGCCAGGATCAGCGCGGACAAGCACACCGTGAGGAACCCCAACGTCTCGGCCACCTCGGGCTTCGGCCGGCTGCGCAAGGTTCGGAGGATAAAGCCGCCGTACAGCAGCTCGGGAAAGGGCCAGCGCAGCGGCATCTGCCACCACCGGGAATGCGCGGCCCAGGCATCGGGATCGTTGTCGTCATCGTTGGCATAACGGTGGTGCGTGATGTGGATGAACGCATAGGTCGGGAATGAAATGACCGGGACCACCAGCGCAAAGGCCAGCCGTCCGACGAGCCCGTTGACCCAACGGGTGCTGCTGATCGCGTAGTGGATCGCATCGTGGCTGACGGTGAACATCACGAACGTCACCACGGCGTTGATCGCGATGGTCACTGCGGCAGGCAACCAGCCGTGGAGATAGCCGACGGTCGATGCCACGAAGGCCGTCCACCCGGCCACGAGGAGCGCCACTGTCGGTAGCGCCAGCTTGGGCACCGGTGCGCCCGGATCTGGCAATCCGTGGCGGTCGGGCGATGCCGTCGTGGTGTCATCCAATGCTGCTGCGATGGACACGGGTTTTCTCCAAGCTTCTCGCTATCGGCCGCGGTGTAGAGAACCGCTCAGCACAACGCTATGGGTCGCCTCGGTGGAAAACGACGTCCTTGGGCCACCAACCACACGCCTACCTTTGTCTCCTACGAACAAGTAGCGTCGCGGGCATGGTCCAACGAGGTGACGGTGATTCGGTGGCCGACTCTGCCGCGACGGTCGTCGGTCGATTGATCGACAAGCTCGATGAGGTCACGGCCCGGACGCACCGGGTCCTGATGGATGAGGTCGCTGATCTGCGCGGCGACGCACAGCTGGTGCAGTTGATGCGCGATAACGTCGCTGCCAACATCGACACCGTCTTCTCGGCGATCCGCCACAGCATCCCGGTGGAGCATGTGGAGGCGCCGACGGCCGCCTTGGAGTACGCGAGGCGGCTGGCGCAGCGGGACGTATCGGTCAACGCGTTGGTGCGCGCCTACCGGATCGGCCACCAGGAGGTGCTCAAGATCCTGCTCGAGGAGATCCGATCCTCCGAACTCGATGGGCAGCGCAGGTTGGATGTATTCGACGAGATCCTCGCGGTGACATTCCGCTACATCGACTGGATCAGTCAGCAGGTCCTCTCCGTCTATCAGGACGAGTACGACCGGTGGCAGCAGAGCCGAAACCGTCTGCGGGCAGAAGAGATTCGTGATGTCCTCGATGGTGATGAGGATATCGACGTCGAGGTGGTCTCCACCGCGTTGCGCTACCCGCTGCGATGGACACACCTGGCACTGGTGGTGTGGTGCGACGAATCCGGTGACCAGGACGAGCTGAGCGTCTTGGAACGATTCGTGCACGACTACGCCGCCAGGGTGGGTGCCCGTGACCGCGCCCTGTTCGTATCGGCGGACCGGCTCACCGGATGGGCCTGGATTCCGTTGGAGCCCAACCGCTCCGCACCGATGCCCGACACCGCAGACTCACTGATCAACGTCGCAGCGGGCTCCCCCTTACCCGGGGTGGCGGGGTTTCGCCGCTCTCATCGACAGGCGCAGCTTGCGCGTACGGTGATGACCGGATCAGGCACCGGCCTGGGCCGAGCGGTCAGCGCCGCCGAGTCGGGGCTGATGCTGGCCGGCCTGGCCGGAAGCAATGTGGACGAGGCGCGGGTCTGGGTGCGCGAGGTACTCGGGCCGCTGGCGTCGGCCGGGGCGGGAGACGAACGGCTCCGTGAGACCCTGCTGGTGTTCCTGCGTGCAGGATCGAGTTTCAAGGCCGCCGCCGGGGAGCTTCACCTGCACTTCAACTCGGTGAAATACCGGGTGGCGCGGGCTATCGAACGCCGTGGCCGACCCATCGTCGATGACCGGCTCGATGTGGAAGTTGCTCTGCTGCTGTGCCATTGGTACGGCACCGCGTTCCTCGCTCCCTGAACCGCATAGCGCGCACGAGGCTAACGCGGCGGTACGCTCGCCCCTCCGACGGCGAACTGCATGGCCAGCGCCACCGCGCAGGCCAGGACCACGATCGACATCGCCGCCCAGTCACCCCGTCCCGGCCCCGACCGGCTGGCGGTGAGTTGCCCGGCGCCACCGCGTGCGGTGATCGCGTCGCCCATCTCATCGGCGCGGCGAAGCATCATCGCGGTGGCGGCGGAGATCAGATCGATGAAGTCGCGAACCCGGTACCGGCAGCGCTCTTTACGGGTGCGAAGCCGCGGGTTGGGTCGCAGCTTGCGTGCCGCGTGCAACAACCGGAATTCGTCGAACATCATCGGAAACGACCGCAGCGCCAGGCTCACCGTGGTTGCCCAGTCATCCACCGGCATGCGCAGCCACCTCAGTGGTCGGCCCAATGTGGCCAGCGCGGGCGCGATCTCGGCGAGCTCAGTGGTCCACGACAACAGCGCACCCAGCGACAGCAAGACGATCATCAGCATCGTGATGCGCAGGAACTGCAACATTCCACCGAGCCCGACGTGCAGGGAGCCGATGTCGACGAAGGGAGCACCCCCAGACGTGGTGAGGAAGGCGGAGCCGATCGCCAGCACCACCCAGACGGCGCTGGGCACCGACGGCAGCGCACTTCGCGGGATGTGTGCCAGCCCCACGCCGACAATGACGAGTCCGCCGACCGCCACGATGGGAACCCAACCGGGGTTGGTGGCCAATATCAGGCCGACCCCGAAGATGATGATCAGCTTGGTTCCCGCCCACAGTGAATGGATCGGGCTGGCAACCGGAACCGGACGCATCAGCACCAGCGGCCTGCGCACCGGTTTACGCGGCGGCGCAGTCATCTTTTCCTGAACCGTTGTCATGAACGTCCTCCTGTCGACGGCGCCACCGGCACCTCGATTGCCCCGTTGGTGAGCTGCAGTACACGTGGGCACAACTCGTCGACGCCGAGGAAGTCGTGGGAGATCAGCACCACCGTCAGCCCGGTAGTCCGCCGCAAGTCGGTCAGCAAGCCGACCAGACCCCGTTGACTGGCGGCGTCCAGACCGGCCAACGGTTCGTCGAGGATCAGGACTCGTGGTTTGCGGGCGAGCAGACCCGCCAGCACCAGGCGGCGCATTTGCCCGCCGGAGAGATGGTCCACCCGACGCCGGGCCAGGGCCGCATCCAGTCCGACCTTCGTCAGCGCCGCGACCACCTGGGCATGATCGGTCGAGCAGAATCCGGCCGCGGAGGCGACTTCCTCGTCGACCCGGGCCCGCATCAACTGCGTGCGCGCCGCCTGGAAGGCGATGGCCACCGAACCGAGCTGGTCGACAGCTGGTTTGCCGTCGACGAGCGCTGCTCCGACCGATGGCGAAGTCAGCCCCGCCATCACCCAGGCCAGCGTTGACTTACCCGACCCGTTGCCGCCCTGGATGAGCAGGCCTTCGCCTGCGTGCACGGTGAGACTGACATCGCGCAGGGCAGTGTGGGCCCACGGTGTTCCGGCCGCATACTCGTGGCTCACCCGGTCCAATTCCAGTACGGGCACCCCGGTCGTAGGCACTTCGTCGACGGTGGCAGCTGGGGCCGGGACGGTCGGAACCATGGCCGTGTTGTCCCCGGACTCCGACAGGTTGATGACGCGATCAGCGTGTTCGGCCTCGTCGTTGTAATGGGTGATCTGAACGAGCGACATCTGACGGTGTGCGGTCAGGCCCGCCAGCACCCCGAGCAGCGCTCTGCGGCCGTCCTGGTCAACCATCGAGGTGACTTCGTCGGTGATGAGCAAGCGCGGTTCGCGGGCCAGTGCGGCGGCCACTGCAAGGCGCTGCAGTTCTCCACCGGAGAGTCCGCCAGTGGCGCGGTCCCTCATACCCGACAGTCCCACCTCGTCGAGCAACCGGTCGACGTCGATGCTTACCTCACAGGGCAAACCCCACACCACGTCGTCAGCCACGCGCATGCCCAGCACCTGAGACTCCGGATGCTGCAAAACGACTGCGGTCCCGCCGAGCCGGCCCAGGCCGACCGCACCGGGACGGTGCACGGTACCGGTGGTCGGTGGCCGACCGGCGAGCACGAGCATCAGCGTGCTCTTGCCGGAACCGTTGGCGCCCACCACGGCGAGATGTTCGCCGACCTCGACGGTGAGGTCGGTGGACGCGAGCGCGGCATGCTCGGTGCCGGGATACCGGAACCCGGCGCCCCGCAACATCACCGGCACGGGCGCAGGTTGGTCGCCGGCCAGCTCCGCGGGTGGGACGTCAAGGGTGTGGAAGTCGGGGATTCCGCCCAACCTATCGAGCACCCGCGACATCGCCCACCACCCGACGAGCGAGACGGTCATGACGATGATCGCTGCACAGCCGATCAGCAACAGCGGCCAGTCTGTGAACCCGATCTGGATGACGTCCTGCATGCCGCCGGCCGCAGGCGCCATGCCGGGGACGTCACCAAGTGCGGCCGCCACTGCGGTCAGGCTCGCGGCGATCACGCCAAAGACCAGCTGCCGCAAGGGAACCAAAACGAACAAGATGGCAGTGATGACGACACCGAGGGTCGCGCCGGCGACCAGGGAGGCGATGGCCACCGCGAGGACACCGCCACCGCGGCGTTTGACGATGCCGGTGAGCCCCCCGATGTAGGCGCAGTTGAGCACGGTGATCAACCCGGGCAGGCCGACCATCAGGAAGGCGATGAGCGCGCTGGCCACTACCGCGGCGATCAGGGTCCGCAACCGGTGCCGGTAGGCCAACAGGCCCATCGGCACGATGGCGATCACCGCCAACGGGGCGGTGATCGGGATGACGGTGGCCGAGATCGTCAGCCCGGCCGACGCGGCCGCCACGCTGGCGGCGTGTGCCAGCTCGCGGGGAAGCAGTCGTCGTGGCCGGTTCTGCGTATCCGCCCTGCCGTTCACCGGGGCGCTACGACTCGTCGGCATGCTGCCGTGCTGACGCCCCCGATGGCTCCGCCTGTGTCGCCGGGCGCGCAGCGCTACTCCACGCCAACGGATTCAGCGCACGGTAGGGATCGTCTGCCCGGATCTTCAGCAGGTCGGCAAGCATGTTCTCCAAGGACGTCTGCGTCGTCTCCTTCACGGCCTCGACCCACTCAACGGCCGCCCTGCGCGGCGGCCGGGTGGTGTCGATCGGGGTGCCGAAACGCAGATACATCCGCTGCGGACGCGGGATCAGAGTCGGACCGATCCCGCGCACAAGCGGCATCGGCATCTCTTTGCGACCCGAGATCTTCTCACTGAGGGCCATACTCAACTGCCCCAGTGTGCTGTTGCGCGATAACAAGTGCTCATACATCTCATCGCTGCCGACCAGGGCGACGGGCACGATCGGATAGCCACCGAGGATGGCCTCACGAGCGAAGCCGGCGCGGCCCTTCCAGTTGATCGTGCTCTCCTCTCCCTTGAACTTGGCGATCTCACGGCCGCCACCGGGAAAGACCAGGATCGTCTCGTTGCGCCCCATCAATTCCTGGATACTTTCCGGCGACCCGACGACGGCGCCCATCGCGGCATTCAGATCGCGCATCAGGCCTCGCATCGTGCCCATGCCTCGGTCGGCCAGTGGCCGCACCCGGGTGCCGATCGTGCGGCGGACGTAATGGGATATCAGGACCACCTCCATCGCGCCCTGAGTATGGTTGCCCACCAACAGAAACCGGCCATCACTGGGCAGGTTCGCAGTGCCGTCCACGTAAGGGCGCATCAGATCGAGCACGGGTTCGGCGGCGTCGCTGGCCGCTCCCAGAAAGTGGCGTATCCGACGCACCCGCATTGGCTCGTCGATCGGCTCCTGGAGTACTTCCTGGCTGCTCATGGGGGTTGGGCGCTCCGATCGTCTCGTGAATTCACTTAGATGAGCCGGCCCGTTCTGGACTTTCGGCCGGCACGGAATCAGAACGTAGCGACCGAATCAGTGGAATTCGTAGGGTGAGGCTGTCGAAATCGCATGAATAGCAGAATGTTTCACATCACTTTGTTTCGCGAGGATGACGGAGATTACATCTACGAACTAGCCGTGCTACCGGACGCGCACGCCGTTCGGCCTCGGCACCGCGATTCACACCGCTCGTGCTCCACCGCCCTCAGTTCGAATTGACGCCTGCGCTGATTTACACTTTGCCATCGCGCTTGCCGGACATGCGCTGCGACGAGGAGGGCCCATGGCAGTGGCGTCGGAGGCGATGGTGCTTCAGGCCGAACGACGCAGCCTGCACACCTATATGTTCACCATGCTTGGCCTGGCGGTCCTCGGCTTCGCCGTGTATGCGATCACGCGGGTGTCGGCCACCCAGTTGGATGGCGTGATCTCGCTGATCAACGCGGCGGCGGCATTCATCGCAGCGCGGCTGGCAGTAACGGCATCCCAGCCTGCCAGTACCGAGAGCCCCTACGGCCGTTTGGCTTTGGAGAACCTATACGCACTATTTCGTTCCCTGATGATTCTCGGCGTGGTGATCGTCGGTTTGGTTACCAACGGGGTCAAGGTGATCGACTATCTGATCACTGGAGAGGGAAGTGAGCCCGAGTTCGGCCTCGCCGCGGTGTACACCGCAGTGTGTGTGCTGATTTGCTTGGGTCTGAAGTGGAATCACGAGCGCAACAACCGATCGGTCGGTGGGGCGTCGGCACTCCTGCGGGTTGAGGCGACGGCAGCCAAGATGGAAGCCATCATCAGCGGTGGCATCTGTGCTTCGCTGGTTGTGGTCACGGTCATCCCCGAGGGCACCTTCCTCACCTCGGCCGACTTCAACATCAAAGACATCGCAGACAGCATCATCGTGCTCATCCTCTGCGTTCTGCTCATCGGCGAACCGGTCCGCCAGATTCGCCTGGAGTTCGGACGACTGTCCGGGCGTCGCGCCGACCCCGCGCTCGATGCCTCGGTCCGGGCAGCCGTCACGGCGGTCAACCAGGAGCATGCCCACGAACTTGCCCACGAGCTCACCTTGGTCGACAGTTTGGCGATCAGCCGGGGCAAGACCACCGAGGTGGACCTTCGGGTCTCCTACCAGGGCACGATGTCCGTCGCCGAGCAGGACGATCTGCGCGCCCACACCTACGAAGAACTTCGCGACCGCATCGGACCGCTGCGCCTGACGTTGGTGTTCAGCGACTTACCCATTCACGCAACACCCACCCTGTGACGCGTTCAGCCTTGGGGCCGGTACATCCTGCGACTACACCTCGAACTGACAAGGTCTACATGCAATCGCGATTCGCACGACGGCTTCTTACCCTCCTTTGCCTGGCATGCCTGCTGACGGCCGCGCCGATGGCGAATGCGTGCACGCGCATCACCTGGCTCGGCCCCCAAGGAGCGGTCATCACCGGACGGTCGATGGACTGGCCGTACTCGTTCGATGCACACCTCTACGCGATTCCCGAAGGGCTCACGCAAGACGGCTCTGGCGGCACCAACTCGTTGACGTGGACGAGCAAGTACGGCGCGGTCGTCGTCGCCGGCACCGCCAATCCCGGCGGGCCGATCAACGCCGTGTTCGACGGTATGAACGAAACGGGCTTGGTGGCCAACCTGCTGTACCTGTCCGAAGCTGACTTCGGACCCGCCCCGACCGATGACCGACCGCGGCTGTCGTTCGCCGGTTGGGTGCAGTACGTCCTGACCAGCTTTTCCACGGTGAACGACGTGGTCGACGCCTTCAGCAACCCGTCGATCTACATCGTTCCGATCGACTTCGGGCCCGACGGTATGGGCAAGCCGACAGTGCACTTGGCGGTATCGGATGCCACCGGCGATTCCGCGATCTTCGAGTACCTCCACGGGAAGGTCGTCGTTCATCACGGCCGCCAATTTCAGGTGATGACCAACAGTCCGACCTACGACGAGCAGCTCCAACTGGCCGCCAAGTGGAAGGACAGGGACCCCAATAGCGAACTGCCGGGCTCGATTCGCTCCGAGGATCGGTTCGTGCGCGCCTCGTACTACCTGAGCCAGTTGCCGCAGACCACCGACAACCGCCAGGCGATTGCCGGAGTATTCAGCGTGATCCGCAACGCCTCGGTGCCCTGGGGTGTCGCCGACCCGGCGCATCCCAACCTCTCTCCGACCTACTGGCGGTCGGTCGCCGACGTGACCAACAGGGTGTACTACTTCGAATCCACGCTGAGCCCGAACATCGTCTGGGCCAATCTCAACGATGTGAACCTGACGCCGGGTTCCGGCGTACGTGCGGTGGCGGTGGAACAGAACAACGACGCAAATATCGGCAACATCAACGCCAAGTTCGCACCCGCAGACCCCATCGCGTTCCTGGCGCCCTAACCGGTGCGGGCCCGAGCACGCCGATGATCGAGAAGCGATCAAGTTCGGGTTACGCCCTTCTCGGTCAGCGACGGTTCCGCGACCTTTGGGCGGCGAACCTCGGCTCGACTACCGGATCGGTCATGTTCATGGTGGCCGCGGCGTGGCTCATGACCTCCCTCACCGACAGCACCATCCTGGTCGCGATGGTTCAGACGGCGGTAAGCCTGCCGGTGTTCTTCTTCAGCTTCCCCGCCGGGATGCTGACTGACGCCCTCGGCTCCCGGAAAGTTCTTCTGGCTGACCATATCTGGATGCTGCTGCCGTCGGTGGCAATGACCGTGCTGGCGTGGAGTGGCCACCTGAGTGCGTGGCTACTGCTATCGCTGCTCCTCATGCTGGGCGTTGGATTGGTCGTACACCAGTCGGCCTGGAAACCGTTACTTCACGAGCAGGTGCCGTCGGACGAATCCGTCGCTGTCGTGTCGCTGAACAACCTGAGCAACAAGCTCTCCCAGGCCGTCGGGCCCTTGGTCGGCGGATACCTCATGGGCGTCCTTGGAGCCGCAGCCGTCTTCGGGGTCAGGGTGCTCACGCACCTCGGCATGATCCTGGTGCTGCTACGTGTCCCCGACATTGTTGCTACCAAGCCGAAAGAACCGCTGTCGCTGGCTAATTCGAAGCGCTCATTCGCCGAAGGCTGGACATTCCTTCGGGGGTCGCCACAGATCTATGGGTCGCTGATTCGGTGTGCCTTCGTCATGGTTCCGGCTGCGGGCCTGTCGGCGCTATTGCCATTGGAAGCCCGGGAGAACATCCAGACCGAAGTCATCGGCTACGGCGGGTTGCTCGCGGCCGGCGGTTTGGGGACCGTTCTCGGCGCATCCCTGACACCGCTGATCGGGCGCCGTATCGCAATGAACTCGATGGCGACCGCGGCCCTGGCAGTGTTTTCCCTGTCTGTACTCGGCATCAGCCAGTGGGACAGCATGCTGCTCGATGCGTCGTTCTTGTTCACGGCAGGATGGGCGGGAAGCGTCCTCAGCATTGGTCATCAGGTGTCGGTGCAGGCCCATTCACCGGATGAGATGCGTGGACGGATGAACTCCTTCTACATACTCACTCTGCAAGGCTCAGTGGCCATCGGCAGTCTGCTTTGGGGAGTGGTCGCGCAGTTCGTCGGTGTCAGCTCAGCCATCCTGCTGCTGGGCCTGTTTGCCATGGCCAGCCTCGCCCTGGTCCGCCGGTTCCCGCTGTCAGATGGCGGCTAGCTGCAATCTTTCCTGGCTTCGGGATGCGCGCGCCCGGAATGGGGGTTGTCTGGGAGAGCCCGCCAGGGCGCACATCAAAGGAGCAATCATGAACACAGAACATGTCGTGGCCTTGGTATCTGGGGCCAACCGTGGACTCGGCCGACAATTCGCGACCGAACTTGTTGCGCGCGGGGCGAAGGTCTATGCCGCGGCGCGCAGGCCCGAGACGGTCGACATTCCGGGCGTCATCCCCATCCAGCTCGATATCACCGATGCCATGTCTGTCCGTCGCGCCGCTGAAATCGCGTCCGATGTCAATGTCGTGGTGAACAATGCCGGCGTTTCGACCCGCGCCACACTGCTAGACGGGTCTTTCGAGGACGTGCGCCTGGAGATGGAGACACACTACTTCGGCACGCTTCAGGTAATCCGCGCGTTCGCTCCGGTTCTCGAACGCAACGGCGGCGGGGCGATCCTGAACGTGCTGTCGGTTCTGTCGTGGCTGCACCCATCCACCAGTGGCGCCTACTCGGCCGCCAAGGCCGCCGCGTGGGCAATGACGGACGCCGTTCGGGATGAGTTGGCACCAAAGGGAATTGATATCACCGCTCTGCACGTCGGTTATATGGACACCGATATGGTCAGCTACATCCCCGCCGAACAGAAGATCGATCCCGCTGTGGTAGCCAGGCTGGCTCTCGACGGACTGTTCGGCGGCGAGCGGGAAGTACTCGCCGATCAACTGTCCAAGGATGTCAAGGCGCAGCTGTCCACGACCGCGTAAGCGGGGCAACCTCTTCCGCGGTTAGTGGCTCACGGATCCGAGGGGATTCAGCTGATCGTCTGTGGCGTCGTCAGCGGTGGTGGAGAGGCTTAACGTTTCCCACTTTTCGTCGATCGCGAGGAGGTCCCGTCCTGCGGCGGTGGCGTAGCGGTAGGCGTCGGGGCCGACCAGGAGTCGGGTGGGCGGCTCGGCCATTCCGACAACTTCCAGCAGCAGCGCGGCGACCTTGGCCGGGTCACTGGCGCCGATGTTCTCTGAGGTACTCATCGCAGCGGCAGCGCCAACAGTCGCGGCGTAGTCCTCGCGGACGGGATCGACGCGCATGGAGGAGCCCGCCCAGTCGGTGCGCATGCCACCGGGTTCCAGCACGGTGACCTTGATGCCCAGCGGGGCAACTTCCTGGGCGAGGACCCCCGAGAAGCCGGTGACGGCCCACTTCGCCGACTGGTAAGCGGCCAGGCCCGGTCTCACCAGGCGTCCGCCGACCGAAGACACCGCAATGATGTGGCCGGCGCGCTGGGTGCGCATGATGGGCAGCGCGGCCTGGGTCAGCCGCACCACGCCAAAGAAATTGGTGTCGAACTGGGTTTGGAAGTCCTCGAAGTCGACGTCCTCGATGGCGCCGATGTTGGCGTAGCCGGCGTTGTTGACCAGCACGTCGAGCCTGCCGAACCGATCGATGGTGGTGCCGACTGCGGCCCGCACGTGTTCGTCGTTGGTGACGTCGAGGTCGACGACGACGAGGCGGTCTGGATGCTCGGTGGCAAGGTCGTCCAGCGCTGAGGCAGATCGGACGCCGGCGACGACGCAGTGTCCGGCCGTCAGGGCGGCCTCGGTGATGGCCCGCCCGAGCCCGCGGGAGGCACCGGAAACGAGAAAGACCTGCGATTGATCGCTCATGGCAATTCCTCACTGTGCGTGAATCTTCTTTATCTACAGCTGTAGATTTACGGTAAATATACAGACGTAGACTTCCCCAGGTCTATTCCCTACGGTGATGGCATGCCCGCCAGTGCGTCCCGACCGCGCAATGCCACTGCCACCCGTGAGGCGATCCTGAACTCGGCCACGCGCAACTTCGCACGCGCTGGCTACGACGGGGTCGGTGTCCGCGAGATCGCTGGGGATGCCGGTGTTACCGCCATGCTGGTGAACAGATACTTCGGTTCCAAGGAGCAGTTGTTCGCCGAGGTGGTCGAGGCTTCGTTCGCGACGCCGGTGTTCATCGCAGAGAACCCGCACTCCCTCGCCAAGGATGCCGCCACGGCACTGGCCGCGCGTACAGCTTCCGACACCGCGGAGCTGGCACCGTTTCTGGTCATGCTGCGGTCGGCGTCTAACCCACGGGCTACCGACATCGTGCGTGACGCGATCGAACGTCACGTCGGGAGACGACTGGCCAGACAGCTCCCGGAGCCGGGCCGTCAGCTTCGCAGCGACGTCTTGTTATCGGTGATCAGCGGGGTGCTTCTGATGCGGCGGGTGATCGGCACCCGCGCACTCAACACAGGTAAGCCCGAGCAACTCGTGGAGGTGCTGGCGGCGGTGTTCGATGCCATCATCGACACGCCATTGAGCTGACGGCAATGCGGGACCGCCAGCGCGGCGCACTCGTCGTCACAGGCTTCAACGGCGCACCGGCTCATCGAGGAGCGGAGAAGGACGGGCAAATGCGTGCTATTGCCGTGGGAAGCAAACTAGTTGCGGCCTGGCTACTTTCAACCAATTGACAGCGGGGTGCATCGTGCTCCTCATGGTTGAGTGGGGCCGCTGCTAACCTGCGCCCTTGCCGTTATCGACGCGGTACACCGCGCCATGAATAGCCGCAGCGGCATCGCTGGCGAGGAAGGCGATGACGTTGGCCACGGACAGCGGCGCCATCATCCCGCGCGGTGATGCAGTGCGCATGATCAGGTCGAAGTCCGCACCTTCTGGTGCACTGAACTTTTCGATCTGGGGCGTGAGCATGCCACCTGGGCATACGGCATTCACCCGCAATCGGTCTGCCGTGTACTCGACGGCCAGCGCGCGAGTAAGCCCGACGAGTGCATGTTTGGCCGCGCAATAGCCAGCTGAGTAGGCCTGGCCCTCGACGCCGGCGATCGACGCGACATTGACGATATTGCCACCGCGTTCGAGCAGGTGCGGCAGCGCCGACCGGCAGAGGTAGAAGGGGCCGTCGAGATTGACTGCAAGGTCGTATCGCCAGTCAACGTCGGTCATCGACTCGGTACGCCGCATCTGATGCTGGCCGGCAACATTGACCAGGACGTCCAACGCCCCGAATTCGTTGAGGCACTGTTCGACTGCGAGTCGGCATGCTTCCGGCGAGGTGATATCCAACGAAGCGTAAGAGCCGCCGTGAACGTTCTCGAAGACCGATGCCAGGCGCGCCTGATCCCGACCGACCCCGAACACGGTCGCGCCCTGCTCTGAGAACAGCCGCGCTGTTTCGGCTCCGAGACCCGACGAGGCGCCGGTGATCAGTGCGATCTTGCCTGACAAAGTGGACATGCAGTGTTGGTCTTTCTCTTCGGTTCTGCGAATGGGGCGGTTATGTCGGGAGTCGCGTCGTCGAGGTCGAAGCGGAAGGAGTATGACCGGCGATGCGTGCTTCGATGTCCTGTGCGGTGCGGCGCACCTGTTCCCCAACGGTGCGGATGTGAGCGTTGTCCACGGTGGCGAATACCGAAGCGGTGATCGACATGGTGACGGCGCCGGTGCCGTCGGTGATCGGCGCCGAGATGATGGCGACGTTGTGGCTGGCTGAGCCGACCAATTCGTCTGGTAGGACGTCGATGACGGTGAGATCGGCGAACGCACGTGCCAACTGGGCGGTGATGGCGTCGACTTCGCCATCACCGGTGAGCGCACGGAGTGCGGTGTAGACCCGTAGGTACTCTTTGGTGAGCCGTTCGACGGCGAAGCCACGGGTACGAATCTCTCTGAGCACCAACATCATTCGGGAGCGCAACGCGGGGCTGGGCTGGCCGATGGCCTCCAACCATGCTCGCTGGACGTCGGCGCCGGCCCAGGCCACGTATTCCCGGCCGAATGGCGCCACCAGCGGTGTGCGTAATCCGGGTCCGATTCGTGGTCCGGTCAGGCAGTTCCCGACGGCTTGATCGATGACGAGTGTCTGCCCGTGCCTGCAACTCAGATGCACCTGCATCCCCGTCGCTGCGGCAAGTGACTGCAAGTCGGTGCGGTAGCGGTGCGTACTGGCCGGATCGGCCAAGCCGGCAAGCGCTGGACCCCAGGAGTAGGTGGCCGTCGCGGGGTCACGGGTGACCCAGCCGCGACCGGCCAAGGTGGTGAGGATCGCGTGGCCCGTGGCGCGACTGATGTTCAGGCTGCGGCAGATCTGCGCCAGCGAGAACTGCCCATCGGGGTTGGCCCCCAACAGTTCCACCACAGCGATGACCCGCTCCGTCGGTGGTGACGTCCCTTGACCCGAAAGTGGCTGCGGGTCTACATTCGGCGTCATAATATCGAACAGTATGTCGAAATATCGACACTGGCAACCGTTGAGGGGACGCCACCGTGAGTGAACGGTTCATCGGGAAACGGGTATTGGTCACCGGAGCGGCAGGCGGTGTCGGCCGCGCGACGGTGGATCTGCTCGAGGCCGAGGGTGCGTCGGTGGTGGGGCTGGACCTGAACCCCGGTGAAGGCATCGTGGCCTGCGATGTCGGTGAAGAATCCTCGGTCCGCGCTGCCGTCGCCACCGCAACGGAGCGCCTGGGCGGGCTCGACGTCGTGGCCAACGTGGCCGGCGTCGACCAGTTCCGCAAGTTCGAGGATCTCGACATCGCCACCTGGCAGCGCCATTTCAGCGTGAATCTGACCGGCCCGATGCTGATTTGCCACGCCGCGCTGCCGCACCTGCGCGCGAGCAAGGGCAACATCGTGACCGTCTCCTCGATCGCCGGTCTGCGCGCCCAGCCTTACCAGGCCGCGTACTGCGCCTCGAAAGCCGGCGTGATCATGCTGATGAAGTCACTCGCTCTCGAACTGGCGGCCGACGGCATCCGGGTCAACACCATCTGCCCCGGTGGCGTGCAGACCGACCTGCCAGTCAATGCGGCCGCCGAGCATGCCAACTCCGACCTGGACTGGAGCCTGTTGATGGAAACCGCCGGTGCGCGTTACGGATTCATGCCGCCGAGCGACATCGCCGATGCGATCGCCTACCTCGCGTCCGACGCCGCAGCATCGGTTACCGGGGCAGTCCTGTCCGTCGACCGCGGCACCGCCTGCTAACGCACCCCAAGACAAGGAACAGTCATGTCGAACACCGAGGACCTCGTTCGAGAGCTCATGGCTCGTGAGCAGCTGAAGGAATTGCGCGCCAAGTACTTCCGCTGCCTGGATCTGCGAGATCATCAGGGTTTCGCGTCGGTCTTCACCGAGGACGCCGTGCTCGAAGTGCCCGAGGTCGACCTCGTCTTCCGTGGGCGCGAGGAGATCGCATCCAAGGTCCTGGCCTCCATAAAGGACGCGGTGAGCGCTCACCACGGGCATACCCCCGAGCTGACCATCACCGGCCCTGATACCGCGACCGGAATCTGGGCGATGCAGGACATCGTCGAGTGGCCTCGCGCTGCCTCAGGCGAGCGGATCGGTATCACCGGGGTTGGTCACTACCGTGACGAGTACGTCAGGCAAGACGGCCAATGGCGCATCGCCAAGGTCCGACTCGTACGCATTCGAGTACAGAGCCTTAGTGAACTCTGACGACGCCGAGATCGCCGGGATGCTGGTCCACCACCAGATAAGCCGGCGGTTGTTCCAGTTCGCCCACGCGATGGACCGATGCGGTCCACGGTCGGGACGCGCTCATCGCTGCGATGCGCTCATTCCTGGACCACTGTGGCCCGACCCAGCACCTCATCGGCAACGTCGTGGTCGATCACACCCCGACGACGGCCACGAGCACCTGCTACGTCCAGGATCTCCACGTCGGAAGAGGCGAACTGGCCGATCAGACCTTCTCGGCCCGCGGTGAGTACCGCGACAAATGGGTCGTGACGAATCTGCGTGCCGGCCATGCATGTGGGGCCTTTCCGATCGTCGTGAAGACCGCATCCATCCCGTTGGCACCCAGTTCGCACCACAGGGATTCGGCGAAGATCATGTCGAACGCCTTGGTGGCTCCGTAGGCCGCAGTCCGATAGATTCGACGACGTGGCTCTGTCACCAAATATCGTCGGCATGACCTACCGGTATCCCGACCACTACCTCGTCGGCCGGGAAACGATCCGCGAATACGCCAGGGCGGTGAAGAACGACGACGCGTGGTACTTCGATGACGATGCAGCCCTGGATCTGGGCTACGACGCAATTCTCGCGCCCTTGACCCTCATCGCGATCTTCGGGCTTCGGGCGCAGATGGCCTTCTTCGCCCACGCGAACATCCCGATCAACGAGGAAAAGCTTGTCCAGGCCGAGCAGGGGCTCAAATTCTTCACACCCATCAAAGCCGGCGACCGCCTGTACTGCGATATCCGGATCGACTCGCTCCGGCAGGCCTTCGGAGCAGATGTGCTGACCATCAAAAGTCGTATCTCCAATCAGCACGGCGAAACCGTTCAGGAGGACTACACCACCATGGCAGGGCGCAGCGAATCTGAGTGATCCAGATGCTCTGTCCGCCAGCTTATTTCGACAGGACGGCCGGGTGGGGCTTGAGGATACGGGTGGCGGCGTCGACGGCGGTGGCACGGCTGACTGCCTGAGCGTCCGCGCCGCCGGGCTGGTCCTGTGGCCAGCTCGCCCAGGCCATCCCGATGCCGAACAACACGATCAGCAATTGCTGCGGATCCCAGTCGGCGTCGATGTAGCCGGCAGCCTGAGCGGCCTCGATGGCGGCGGCGTCGCGATCGCGGATCTTGCGGCCATCGAGCTCTGGTTCCTCCATCGGCACGCCTTCTAGCCGCGCCCAGGTGATCATCCGCAGATGCTCGGGCATGGTGGTGACCAGATCGTAGATATCTCCCGCGAATTCGGCCACGGCGTCCGGTCGTACGCCGATTGCGCCGAAGAATTCGGTGCTGTCTGCGGCGACCACTTGGCGGAACAGGGCCTCCTTGTCGCCAAAGTGTGCGTAGAGGCGCTCTTTACTGGCGTTGGCCGACTTGGCGATCCGATCGATTCGGGCACCGGCCAGTCCATAGCGTGCGAACTCGGCGCGGGCGGCGTCGATGATCACACCGCGTAGCTCGCTGGTATTTCTCATAGGGAAATCATAACCAAACGAACCGGTTCGTTTGGTAATTTGGTAGATATGACCGAGCAGAACACCGCAGAACATGCGATTGCCTCGATGCCCAGAGGCGGACCCGATGCGACGTGGCTTGATCGACTGTTGCAGACGGACCGCCTCGAGTACACCGACCGAGACGATGTCTCCGATGAGACCAAGCAGCGGGTGATCAACGCGTTGGATGCGATCGGTGTTCGCACCGGTCAACATGAGCAGCACGCCAGGACCGCGTTGCAGGTCGTCGCCGATATCGCCAACCCGCGCATCTTGGAGATCGGCGCCGGTCATGGCCGGTTATCGGCGCAGATTCTGCAGTTGCATCCCAGCGCCACCGTCACCGCCAGTGATCTGGACCCGACGTCGGTAGCCAAGATGGCCGCGGGGCCGCTCGGCTCCCACCCCAGGGCGCGGACCCAGGTCATCGACGCGACCGCCATCGATGCCGCTGACGCCAGCTATGACCTGGTGGTGTTCGCGCTGGCCTTCCATCACCTGCCGCCCGCGGCAGCGTGTTGGGCCATCGCCGAGGCCACGCGCGTGGCATCGCGCTTCCTGGTGATCGACCTGAGGCGCGAGTCGCCGCTGGGCATCCTGCTCACGCCGATCGCCATGGCGCCGATGTCGTTGGCTCTCATGCCGCCGTCGTCGATCCCACCGACCATGCACGACGGAGTCATCAGTTCCCTGCGGGCCTACTCGCCATCGGCCTTGGTCGCGCTCGGCAAGGCAGCCCACCCGCAGATGACCATCGAGTTCCTTCAACCACCACACACCGGTTTCGGTTTACGCCCGATCACCGCCGTCTTCTCCTGCCCACAATCCACCTCAAAGAAGGGGTCACCCTCATGAAAAATGCCGCAGCCAAGACTGAGCAGATCATCGACCAGCCCGCCCGCGTCCGTGCATTGCGCAAAATTGCCGAATCCACCGCCGATGCCATCTGGCCGGCCATTGATCTCACCTTGCCCTATGTCGATGGCACCGAAAACCTGCCGCGGGACGGGCGTTTCTTCCTGGTCGGCAATCACACCCAGAGCGGGATGGCCGAAGCTTGGCTGACCTGCCTGGCAGTCCGCCGGGCGATTGGCACTCGGGTGCGGCCGTTGACCGAGCGCGGGATGGGCTCGATGCCGGGCCTGGCCGGTGACTTGTTGGCGGCGTGCGGTGGGGTCGTCGGTACCCCCGAGAACGCGACGAAACTGATGGAGAACAACGAGACGTTGCTGGTGTTTCCAGGCGGCGGTCGTGAGATAGGCAAATTCAAAGGCGAGGAGTACCACCTGAAGTGGGAGGGACGGGCGGGGTTCGCTCGGTTGGCGATCGCCAACGAGTATCCCATCGTTCCGGTCGGTCACGTCGGTGGCGATGACATCTACCACAGCCTCTACACCCGGGACAGCCTGCTGGGCCGACTCACCGAGAGGGTTGGCCAGGCGATCACCGGGAAACCCGGCATGACAATGCCTTTGGTGCGGGGGATCGGGCCGACACTGATCCCCAGCCCGCAGCGGATGTATCTGCGCTTCGGCCAACCCATCGACACCACCAAGCCCGACGGCGTCTCTGATGCCGAGTGGGTCGAGACCGTCAAGAAGACCAGCCAGACAGCATTGGAATCCATCTTGCAAGAGCTGCAAGATATCCGGGCTGATGACCCATTCCGGGAGTGGAACCCCCTGGCCTGGCGTGATGCCACGCGCTCAGAACCAGTCACGTCCTAGCCACTCACCAGACCAGGAGATCGAAGCTGTGCGCCGACTGCTCTGCGCGCTGGGTGTGGTCGCCGCCGTTTCTGGCTGCACGTACCACCCCATCGACGTCATCATTGCGGCCCCACCGCAACTGTCTCCGCCGATGGGGTGGAATTCGTGGAACTCCGGAATCGAGATCAACGACCAGTCCGTCAGGCAGACCATCGACACGATGGTGTCCTCTGGCATGCGTGACGCTGGGTATTCCTATGTCAACCTCGACGCCGGATGGGCTGCGCCCGAACGCAATTCCTCCGGCGAACTGATGGCAGACCCGCGGCGGTTTCCGCTCGGGCTGAAACCGTTGGTCGACTACGCACATGAACGAGGGCTACGGTTCGGACTGTACTCAAGCCCGTTCAATCAAACGTGCGGACAAGGTGTGGGCACCGCAAGTCTCGGTCATGAAACCCAGGACGCTGCCACCTTTGCTGCGTGGGGAATTGACTTCCTCAAGTACGACTGGTGCAGCGACGATGCCAACCACGACGAGCAGGTAGCAGTGTTCCGCGCGATGGGATCGGCGCTGCGGAAAACCGACCGCCACATCGTCTACAGCATCAACCCCAATAGCTCCGACGACACGACTGCGGGCAACCGCTTCGACTGGTCCGGAATCGCCGATGTGGTGCGTACTTCGGGGGATCTGGTTCCGTTGTGGCGTTATGTGTTCTCCCCGCCAGGCGCAACCGACCCGCTCCCCGCCGGCATGTTCAACGGTGTACCTGACCAGTTCACTCAAGCCGCCGACGGCATCACCCGGCCTGGCTATCTTAGCGACGCGGACATGCTGGTCGTTGGTGTGACGTGGCGTGATTTCTTTCTCAACCATCGAGACCTGTTAGTCGACAGCGCGCAGACCCAGTCCATGTCCGCCCGGCAGCGCGCCATGCTCGCGCCGATGTTGGCGATGCCGGCGCAGACCGTGCAGTGGATGGCCACCACCCCACCCAGCTTGACCGAAGACGAGCAGCGCAGCCACTTTTCGCTGTGGGCCATGTTGGGTGCCCCGCTGCTGGCCGGTAACGATCTGCGCTCGATGTCACCGACGACGCTGTCGATTCTGACCAATCGCGAGGTTATCGCCATCGACCAGGACCCACTCATGGCCAAACCCCATCGGATCAGCGGCGATGGCCGGATCTGGGCTAGACCGCTCGCGGATTCCTCTGTGGCCGTTGCCTTGTTCAACACTTCGGGCACCGCCGCAGATATCGCCACCACAGCCACCGCAGTAGGCCTGCCCGCTGTGCCCTGCTACCAGCAGCGCGAGCTATGGGAGGGCCGCACAACCACCAGCTCGACCGGTGACATCATCGCGGAATCTCTCGCTCCTCACGCCGTTCGGCTATTGCGAGTCAAAGCAGCAGAGTCATGCTCCCACTAAGCCGCTTCGTCATCTGGTTTCGCGACCGCCGCGATCACAGACTCGCTGCCACGGTCTGATGGCCGAGGAGATCGGCGAAACTGATGCCACACTCGAACTTCTCAGTGACCCGGTGCGGTTTCTCCTGATGTCTGCGCTCCGCGAATCGGCCAGTGGGGGAATGACTTACCACGAACTGGCGAAACTCACGGGAGTGGCGGCATCGGTGGTTGGCGCAGAACTGAAAGTCCTTCTCGAAGCTGGGTTGGTTGAGTCACATCGGCGGCTGGCGACGGACTACTACCAAACCTGTCCCGGCAAATTGCGTGCACTCGCTTCTACCAATTCGCATACGACAGTGCAAGAGCCCGTATCGCGCGAGCTAGCGACCGCCGGAAGCGCCGACCCGCGGAGCCGCGGACGGCCGCGCGGCTTGAATCATCGAAAGTCCGGATACTCAACGCCGCAAAACATCTCATTCTCAAGGTGGGCTTCGACGCCCTCAGCCTAGCGGCAGTAGCCGAATCCGCTGGCGTCACCCGCCCCACAATCAGCTATCACTTCCAGTCCAAGACCATGCTGTACAAAGCCGTTCTGGCGCAGGTGTACAACGAGATTGGCCGGACAGTATCTGCCATCGAATTCTCGGCCCATGGCCAGCGAATCGATTCTCAGTTTTCTGAGTTTGTCACCAGGATTCTCAACCCTGATGGTGCTTGGTCTGTCGCTGCGTTTCTGCCGAGCTTGGTTATGGACTGCAGCAGGCATCCTGAGGTCGTCGACGAGGGAGTCGCAATTTTGGCACAGGTGCGTGCCTTCCTCGGCTCCTCTATGACCGCGGTGAAACCTGGCCGCGGCGACGATCAGGACACCGAATTGCCCACGGCTGTGGAGGCGAGGGTGGCTCTTGTCCTGGGCCTTGGCGTCTATGCGGGCTTTGTCGGCACGGACGTTCAGGCGCAGCGCGTGTTTGAATACTGGTTGACAGTTCTGGACCAAACGGCGCAATCGCCCGCAGGTTGATCACGTAGCCGCGGCTGCTCCGCAGCTCGTGACGGATGCAGGCAGCGCGACGGTGAAAGTTGTTTCCCCCGAGACGCAGTCGACTCGGATGGTGCCATGATGGGCCCGCACCACAGCCGATGCGATCGCCAGGCCCAAGCCGGTGCTACCGGCCCGTCGAGAACGCGAGCTGTCGCCTCGGACGAACCGCTGGAAGATTTCGTCTTGCCGCTCCGCCGGGATACCGGGACCGTTGTCGACGATGTGGATCAGCACGCCGCCGTCGTCCGCCCACTTCAGTCGGCTGATCACCTCGGTGCCGGGCGGTGTGTGGACGCGCGCATTCGACAGCAAGTTGGCCAACACCTGATGAAGGCGCGCGCGGTCACCGGTGAGAAGCACCGGATCGTCGGGCAGATCAACTGTCCAACGGTGATCAGGACCAGCGATCTGTGCGTCGCTGACCACGTCGATGATCAACTCGGACAGATCGAGTTCCTCGGCCCCGAGTGGTCTGCCTTCGTCAAGGCGAGCGAGAAGAAGCATGTCTTCTACGAGCCCTGTCATCCGTATTGCTTCTGACTCGACGCGGCCCAACACGTACGGCAAATCGGTGTGCCCACCCGCCGAAAGCTTCTGAGCGAATTCGGTATAGCCGCGGATTGAGGTCAACGGGGTGCGCAACTCGTGACTGGCATCGGCGACGAACTGCCGTACGCGTGCCTCGCTGGCGTGCCGTGCGGCCAATGCCTCGGCGATCCTGTTCATCATCATCGTCAAGGCACCGGCAAGCTGACCGACTTCGGTTCGCTCAGCCGCGGGATCAACTTGGACGACCGGCGTGGGCAGCAAAACCTCGCGTCGCTCCAACTCGAGTTGGGCCACCTCGCGCGCTCTGGTGGCCATGATCGATAACGGGCGCAATTGGCGTCGCACGATGATGATGCCGGCAACGACCGCGAGCACGAGTCCAATGGTGGCCAGTACGCCGAAGACCGCGACCACCGACAGGAGGGTCGCGTGGATTACCGACATCGGCAAGCCCGTCACCACGACGTGCGCGTTGCTCCCGGGCTGAGCCTCTACCCGGTACTCGCCGAGGCCATCGAGGTCAACCGATATCGGTTGATGCATGGGAAGATTCGCGAGCTGCTGTGCGGCAACGTGGTTGAGCGCCATCCGGTCACCGGTGGTCATGATGACAGCGGCGTCATCGATGCGACCGTCGGAGACAACGGCACCGACAGTTCCGGTGGACTGCCCGGGCGCGTCAAGAAATACCGGCCCCGGCCCCGGAAAGCGGATAAAGGGCGGTGGCCCAAGGGTGAAGAACATCAGTGACCGTGATCCTGCATCACGCAGTTGGTCGTCGAGCTGCCCGATCAGGAAGTGCTTCATGGCCACCACGGTGCCCGTCCCGATCGCCAGTGACAGCGCGGTCATCAGAACCGCGACAGTGGTCACCAGACGGGTTCGCAGCGACCACGCCGCAGGTCTCACTTACCCACACCTGGTGGTGTTAGAGCCCTCGACGTCAGGCCGGCTTGAGCACATATCCGACACCGCGCATCGTATGGATCATCGGCCGGCGGCCGGCATCAATCTTCTTGCGCAGGTAGGAGATATATAGCTCGACGACGTTGGAGCGGCCCGCAAAATCGTAGTCCCAGACGTCGTCGAGAATCTGCGCCTTGCTCAGCACGCGGCCAGGGTTTTCCATCATGTACAGCAGCAGCTGATATTCGGTGGCGGTGAGCACAATCGGGTCTCCCGACCGCGTGACTTCGTGACTGCGCTCGTCGAGGGTGAGATCGCCGACGACGAGCGTGGTGACGTTCTCTGCGACGGCGATACCGGTGTGACGCACCAGTGCACGCAGTCGTAGAAGTACTTCCTCGACGCTGAACGGTTTGGTGACGTAGTCGTCGCCGCCGGCACTCAAGCCTGCGACGCGGTCTTCTACAGAGTCCTTCGCTGTCAGGAACAACACGGGAAGACCGGGTCTGACCTCACGAAGCAGTGGCAAGACTTGCAGACCGTCGATGTCCGGCAACATCATGTCCAGAACAACCAGGTCAGGTGTGTGCTCGCGGACGGCTCGGACTGCGCTCGCCCCGTCAGTGGCATACGAGACCTGCCACCCTTCATACCGCAGCACCATGGACACCAGCTCGGTGATGGCCGGTTCGTCGTCCACCACGAGCACGTGGATCGGGCTGCCGTCGGCTTTGGTGGCGACCACCTCAGAGTGGCCAGCCGTGCTCAACCGGACGGTCTTGTTGCGAGTATGCATCGGGTCAAATTTTGCGCCGACTACGTGGGCGAATGCTGTCGGCGGGCTATGTATCAGCTATGCGCTGGCAGGAAACGTTGGTGAGATTGTGCACAGTGAGACAAAAGAGGCCTCCGAAACAGCCCGCGGCGCTTTTAGCCGCCCGGACATGTCTCGGAGGCCTCCTCCTACCGGATCATTGCGCGGTTCAGCACGTTAGCGCGGCGGGCACGGCGTGAGCGGAAGGCATGGTGCGGGCGGTCCGACTGGGCCAGGAGCTCCCGGCCCACCCATGCCGGGGCCGGGACCACCGGGGCCGGGGCCGGGACCACCGGGACCGGGGCCGCCAGGACCACCGGGTGCGCAGGGTGCGCCAGGCAGGCATGGCGGCGGCGGAGCGGCGCTAGCTACCCCTTGGCCTACAAAGCCGCTTAATGCGAGACCACCCGTGAGCAGCGCGATGCCGATGAGTTTTCGATGTTGAGTCATGGTGTGACCACGTATCTTTCTGGTTGACAGCGGTTGTACTCCAGCAAGTTTGCGTTAGCTCTGTGGGTAGAAGCTGTGTGCAAGATATCTGTTGGGTTGCGTTTTCCTGAGACGTACTCGTAGAAAGCTATGCGCCATAGACACTTTCGCGACTGGGAGAAATAAAGCCGGTGATTTCAAGCACACCGATACGCTAAGCCGATACACAAGGAATCGATACTCTACGGATACTTTGCGCCGGCTATATCTGGCTATAGTCCTTGGGGCACAACCCATTTCTCACCCAAGGAGGAGGTCATATGAAGACAACGACAAGCCGCCGGCGCCGGCTTCTGTGCTCGGCTTTGATTTGCGCGACGGTCGGTCTGGCCGGCGGTGGTATCGGTGCTGGCGTTGCCAGTGCCGATCCGCCGCCGCCCGGTTGCCCGCCGAACGCTCCCTGCCCACCGCCGCCACCGCGGTAGTTCCGGAGGCCGGGCAACTTACCTGCCATGTGACGCGTCGGAACCAGGCGCTTCACATGGTATTTCATATTGGGCGCGTTGTCAGGTTCGCTACGTCCTGCTGATCATGAATGAATTATGTTGCTCTACAACGCGATCCGAGGCGGGCTGCGAATAGGTGATTCGCGGCCCGCCCCGGAGTGCTTGACCTGTTGGTCGGGATCAGAACGGCGGCGGCCCGCACGGTAGAAGCGGCAAGCAGATTGGCGGTGGCGGGGGTGGACCGCCGAAGCCGCCACCAAACCCTGCAGGGCCACCAAAGGCTAGTGGCGGGCCGCCCGGCCCTCCCGGTCCGCCAAAGCCCGGTCCGCCGAAACCAGGTCCGCCTGGTCCACCAAGGCCCGGACCGCCGGGTCCACCAAAGCCTCCTGGTCCACCTGGGCCGCATGGGGCACCAGGGAAACATGGTGGCGGCGGGGCAGCACTCGCGGCCCCGGCGCTGAGCATCCCACCGAGTGCCAACCCTCCTGACATCAGTGCAATGCCGATGAACTTCTGTTGACGATTCACTTGATCGCTCACCCCTTCTAGTTGTGTTGGATCGAGCAGTACCGAGAGTGCCCCGGCGGCGTGTGCGGACGCTATGCGCGGTATATCAAATTGTTATGCGCCGGCAGCTAACACAATTCGGTTGCCAGACGATGGCGGCCTGCGCCGACGATTCGCATAGCTTTTACAAATGTTCGGCCCACATCCGGCACAGCTCGGGGCCGCAGGATTTGCCCTATGACCCAGATGCTGATTGACGCCCACGCCACCGACCAAGGCCTGTCGAATGGCATGTCGAGCGGTCTATCGCCCCGCCCGCGGACCAACGTCCTGGAAGACGCCGCGCGACGCGGCGCACCGGTTCTCGACGTCGTGGTGCCGGTGTACAACGAGCAGGCAGCGCTGGCGAACTCGGTGCGCAAGCTGCACCGCTACCTTGCCGACACGTTGCCGTTCTCCGCCCGCATCACGATCGCCGATAACGCGAGCATCGACGAGACGCCGCGCATCGCGGCCGAGCTTGCTGAGGAACTCGATGGCGTCCGAGTGGTCCGGCTCGAGCAGAAGGGCCGCGGCCGCGCCTTGAATGCCGTCTGGGCCAACTCCGATTCCCCCGTTCTGGCCTATATGGATGTCGACTTGTCCACCGATCTGGCGGCGCTGGCGCCGTTGGTCGCGCCGTTGATATCCGGGCATTCCGACCTGGCGATCGGGACGCGGCTGGCGCGCACCTCCCGCGTGGTCCGCGGACCCAAGAGGGAGGTCATCTCCCGGTGCTACAACATGATTCTGAAGTCCACGCTCTCGGCCAAGTTCTCTGATGCCCAGTGCGGTTTCAAAGCCATCCGCGCCGACGTGGCCGAGCAGCTCCTGCCCCTGGTCGAGGACACCGGATGGTTCTTCGACACCGAGCTGCTGGTGTTGGCCGAACGATCCGGCTTGCGCATCCACGAGGTACCCGTCGACTGGGTCGACGACCCCGACAGCCGAGTCGACATCATCACGACAGCCACCGATGACCTCAAAGGTGTCGCCCGGTTGTTGAAGGGCTTTGCCGGCGGAACGATCCCCGTCGAGAAGGTGGCTGCGCAGCTCGGCCCGCGATCGGTCACCGCGCCGCGCAGCGGGGCACACCAGCTGATCCGCTTCGCGGTGGTCGGTGTTGTCAGCACGCTGGCCTACCTGCTGCTGTTTAGCGCGCTCCAAAGCGTGGTGGGTGCCCAGGCCGCCAACTTTGTCGCCCTTCTGGTCACGGCGATTGGTAACACCGCAGCCAACCGGCGGTTCACCTTCGGTATCCGCGGACACGGCCGGTGGATCCGTCAGCACGCCGAGGGTCTGCTGGTTTTCGGGATGGCTCTGGCGATCACCGGGGGAGCGCTGGCCAGCGTGCACGCCCTGGTCAACCCGGCGCCGCACTGGCTTGAGCTCGGCGTGCTCGTCGTTGCCAATCTGACGGCCACCGTGCTGCGCTTTGTCGTCTTACGAACCTGGATATTCCACCCGAACCGCTGACCGCAGAACCGCCATCGTCGCCGAGCCAACCGATCACTTCCGGGGGAATCATGACTACCGAAACACAAGCGCCAGCAGCCCAACCGCGCGGTGCTGCGCCAACCACCATCGAGACTTCGCCGGACCCGCGCTGGGTCAGGCCGGCGCTGATCGCGTTGCTACTCGCCACGGCGACCTGCTGGACTATCGGGCTCAGCCGCAACGGCTGGGGCAACGCGTTCTATGCGGCGGCGGTACAAGCCGGCACCGAAAGCTGGAAGGCTTTCCTGTTCGGCTCATCGGATGCTGCCAATTCGATCACCGTCGACAAACCTCCAGCCTCGCTGTGGGTGATGGAGCTCAGCACTCGTTTGTTCGGGATGAACTCGTGGTCTCTGCAGGTTCCGCAGGTGCTGCTCGGCGTGGCCTCGGTGGCGCTGGTGTACGCCGCGGTACGACGGGCGTTCGGACCGGGTGCGGGCCTGATCGCCGGTGCGCTGCTGGCGCTGACACCGGTGGCCACTTTGATGTTCCGCTACAACAACCCCGACGCACTCCTGGTGTTCGTGATGGTCGCCGCAGTCTGGGCCCTGTTGCGGGGTATCGACAGTGGCCGCACGCGCTGGATTGTGCTGTGCGGTGCGCTGATCGGCTTCGGCTTCCTCACCAAACAATTACAGGTCATGCTGGTCACACCAGGATTGGCGGTCGCCTACCTGATGGCTGGGCGACCGCGGCTGCGAACTCGTCTGCTGCAGCTGGTCGCGGGATTGGCCGCCGCCATTGTCGCGGCCGGCTGGTGGGTGGCACTTGTCGAACTATGGCCCAAGCAGGATCGCCCCTATATCGGCGGCTCATCGAACAACAGCTTTCTGCAGCTGACCCTGGGATACAACGGTTTAGGCCGCATCTTCGGTAGCGGTGCGGGCGGCGGAGGTGGGCTTCCCGGCCCGCCACCGGGTGGCGGCGGAGGCCCCGGTGGGCCAGGGGGGCCGATGTTCGGGCAGGCCGGCATCACCCGACTGTTCGCAGGCGAGTCGGGCGCGCAGATCTCATGGCTACTCCCGGCGGCGCTGGTGTTGCTGGTCGCTGGCTTAGTACTGTGCGGACGCGCGCCGCGTACCGACATGCTGCGTGCTTCCTATGTTGGGTGGGGCAGCTGGCTCCTGGTCACCGGTCTGACATTCAGCTTCATGTCGGGGATCTTCCACGACTACTACACCGTGGCATTGGCTCCTGCGGTAGCGGCCGTGGTCGGTATCGGCGCGGTACATCTGTGGCGCTATCGCGAAAAGGTCTGGGTCACTGCCATTCTGGGCACAGCAATCGCGTTGACCGCCGCGTGGGCGTGGATCCTGCTGAATAGAACACCCGACTTCCTGCCTGCGCTGCGCTGGGTCGTCGTCGCCGTAGGTGCTGGGGCAGTCGTAATCTTCCTCGTCGCGGCGGTTCGGCCGCGTCTGAGCCTGGCCGGTCGCGAGCTCAAAGTGTGGGCGGCCGGGCTGGCCGTGGTCGCGGCGATCGCCGGACCGGTCGCGTACTGCGTCCAGACCGTCAGCGCTGCGCACAGCGGACCTATCATCACCGCGGGGCCGCCGACGAAGGGCGGGGGTATGCCGGGGTTCCCCGGTGGCAGCTCCGATTCAGGGAGACCTGGTGGTCCTGGTGGTCCTGGTGGTCCTGGCGGCCCTGGTGGCCCTGGTGGCCCACCACCGTCCGGAGACAAGGTGTCACAACAGGTCACCACGCTCCTGGCCACCGACGCCGACGCCTATACGTGGGTCGCCGCGGCCAGCGGATCGATGGGCGGTGCCTCGGATTATCAACTGGCAACGGGTAAGCCGGTAATGCCGATCGGAGGGTTCGGTGGATTGGATCCTGCACCGACGCTGGAACGTTTTCAGAGCTACGTCGGGGACGGGCGCATCCACTACTACCTGGACTCGTCACACCCGGGGATGCGCCCCGGCGGTGACGATTCCCGAGCGAAGTCGGAATCCGAAAAGATCAGCGAGTGGATCAAGCAGCACTACAGCTCGACCACCGTCGACGGCGTCGTGCTGTACGACCTGACTGTTCCTGCCCACTGAGGCTCCGGCAGGTTTCGACCGACGCGATGAAATAGTCTGCGCCTGAGCGGGATTCCGCCGCCCGTGCGGCTCATATGCGACACCGATCCCCAGCACAGGTCGCACACATGTCGATACCTCATGGTTGGTTCACCACAGGTTCATGAAAAGTTCACCATCTGTATTCGGTGACCGCAGAGGGGAAGTCAGCATCTACAGGCAGCACGGGATAGCCGAATGAGTGCGTTCAAGCGATTCCGCAGAGACACCGAGTCGACGGCCGACCGGACGCAAACCGAGGACGTGCCAACAAAACCGACGGGATATCAGCAGACCGCAAGTCGGCTCCATGCCTTCAATCGATACGAGATCAAGTACTTCATCGACGAATTAGAGGTGCCACGACTGCGTGAGGAACTGGCGGCCCGGATGGATGTCGATCGTTTCTCCCCTCGCGGCGGATACCCCGTGACGTCCTTGTATTACGACACACCCGATCTCCGATTCTTCTGGGAGAAAATCGAGGGATTGAAGTTTCGGCGCAAGCTCCGAATGCGGTTGTATGGCTCGCCAGCGGAGTGCACCGAGGAGACTCCTGTGCAGATCGAGATAAAGCAGCGCGTCAATCGGGTCACACAGAAACGCCGGATCGCGCTCCCTTACTCGCTGGCGAAGCGTTGGCTCAATGGCCGTCAGGAAATTGAGAGCGATCCATCGCATCAACCATTCATCCACGAGGTCACCACCTTGATCGGCAATCTGGATCTGCGACCGATCGTCACCACCGGGTACCTGCGCGAAGCATTCGTCGGCCGAGATGCCGATCTGGGGTTGCGCGTGACCATCGATCACAAAGTGCATGGCCGCGACCGCGATTTCGACTTCACCGCCAAGGCGGAGAACCGATTTGTCATCCCGCCAAAACTCGCCATCCTCGAGGTCAAGGCCAATGAGCGTGTGCCCTACTGGGTCAGTGACCTGTGTGCGCGGATGGATATGTCCGTCATCCGGGTGTCGAAGTACTGCCAATCGGTACAGGCGTTTGGCTTGGCGCCGCGTTCGCGGACCGGCGCCCCAGAGCTGGAACTGCCGACGGATGCCGACACCCGGGTG
Source organism: Mycobacterium sp. (assembly GCF_965229105.1). GTDB lineage: Bacteria > Actinomycetota > Actinomycetes > Mycobacteriales > Mycobacteriaceae > Mycobacterium. The sequence continues at coordinate 486,969 of NZ_OZ245858.1, read as the reverse complement.
CCCGTGAACATCTTTTCTCAGCTCTCTTCTTAAGGCGCCGAACGTCTGACGTTCCGGCTCCGCACTCAAGACAGGACTAGCGCTATGACGTTTGATTTGCAAGACCTCAGTGGAACATTCACCACCTTCGACATCGTTGTGTCGTTGTCACTGTCGTTCGTACTCTCCACCGTTATCGGCTGGGTGTATCGACGTACACACAAGAATGTCTCTTACAGCCAGTCCTACGTACAGACGCTGGTGATGTGCGGCATGATCATCACCCTCATCATGCTCGTTGTCGGGTCCAATATCGCGCGGGCCTTCGCCTTGGTCGGCGCTCTGTCGGTGATCCGATTCCGCAACGCGATCAAAGAGACTCGTGATGTCGGGTTCATCTTCTTGGTGATGGCCATCGGTATGACGACGGGCACGCGCTTTTACCTATTGGCCATCGCGGCCACTGTGGCCATCTGCCTGGTGCTCCTCATCATGCACCGGTTCAACTGGTTCAAGCTCGACGTCCAGCGCCAGGTGGTCAAAGTACAGATTCCGCCGGAGCCGGAATACAACGACCGGGTGGGGGATGTGCTGATCGAATTCTGCTCGGAGTTCGAACTGGTCTCGACGGAGTCCATCCGGGCCGGCGCCCTCAATGAGCTGTACTACACCGCGCAGCTGAAGAAAGGAAAGAAGTCACCGGATCTGATTGCAGCGCTCAGCGAAGTCAATTCCGGCCAGCGGGTCACCGTGCTGACTGGTTACGACCAGACCGACATCTGATGGCACCGCCTATCGACCCGGCCCCGCCGCCCCGCAGGAAACTTCGCCACCGCATCCCGACCTCGCTTCGCCAGCATTGGAGATTGCTTGCGGCGTTCGTGGTGTTCGTCACCGTATCGGCGGCGGTCTTCGGAGCTGTCCGGATCCGCCCGTATATCACCGGTGACGCGACCATCATCGCGGCTGAGATAACCGAAAATATCACCGGCACAGAAGATTTCTTCGACAGTTCGGTCTCCCATCAGCTGTCAGTCGATATCACCGCGCCGGAGTACAACGAGATGATCTCGGCCTATCGCGATAACGGTGAAAAGAAGTGGGTGACAGCTGATGTCACGATCGACGGCACCATCATCACCGACGCCGCCGTTCGGCTGAAGGGCAACTCCACCTTGATGCCGCTGCGAGGGGAAGGCTTTCGGCCCCCGGGAGTGAGCGCCGGATTTCAGGCGCCGGGCGGGCTCAGTGCGGCGATGCCCACCGTGTCCGAGGATGACCCCGCTTCCTTACCCCTGTTGATCAGCTTCAGTCACAACGCGGAGGGTCGGGGTTACCAAGGTATGACGGAGGTATCTGTGCGGCCGGGCTCTCCGATGCTCAACGAGGCGCTTGCCTTGTCACTCACGAGCGATACGGGTCAACCCACGCAGCGATACACCTACACCGTGTACTCGATCAACGGTGCCGCCAGCACGACACGGCTGGTAGTGGAGCACCCCGACGAGTATTACGCGAACTCCTTGTTCGACTCCGACGGTTACCTGTACAAGGCAGATGCCAACTCGACACTCGCTTACGTCGGAGACGACCAAGCCAAGTACACCGGTCAATTCGAACAGCTCAATGCTGAAGGCACAGGCGATCTTCAACCCATCATCAAGTTCGTCAAATGGCTGGACTCTGCCGATGACAGCGAGTTCGCCCGCGAGCTTGGTGACTGGGTGGACGTCGAATCGCTCACGCGCTACCTCGCCACCCAGAATCTCCTGGCGAACGCCGACGATATGGGTGGGCCCGGCCAGAATTACTACCTCTGGTACGACATCGACTCCGGATTGATATCCGTGATCTCGTGGGATCTCAACCTGGCGATGCAGGGCGACGCAACCGCCGGCCCGCACGACGCAATCTCTATGGGGATGAGGCCGGCGGACGGTATGCAGGGTGAAACTTCGCCGGCGGCAGCGCCGGACGAGACTCCACGCGCGGTCCCGAAAAACAATTCGTTGAAGACCCGGTTCCTTGCCGCCAGCGCCTTCACCGACCGCTATGACGCCGCATACTGGACGTTGTACGACGAAATATACAGTGGCGGAGATGCTCTGAAAGTTCTGGACACCGTAGTGGCGAGAATTCCACTGTCAGACAAGCTCACCGGCGGAGACCTCCAGTCCGCCGATACCGAGATGCGCAACTGGGTCCAAGAGCGCACATCGGCGCTGGCCGCGGTACGGGAGCAGTGACAGCGGCGAACTCAGGGCGCGATGTCAGTCGTCACCGGGACGATTGGTGGTGCGTTTCTTTCGGGAGGCGCCGTCGGCAAGCTAGAGACCGCGTCCGGCCGCCACTCGTCCGGAAGCACAATGGGCGGGGTTACGCCCGAATTGGCGCCGATGCCGGCATCGGCCAACCGCGGCGGCCATGCCAGATCCGCGGACGGCCATACGTCGATCACGATCGAGGATGTGTCGCTGTTGCTGCTACCTGAGTCGTCGTCATCGTCGTCGTCGTCATCATCGGCGCGCGCAATACCGGATGCCGCTACGGCAACCCATCCGAAGATGAACAACAGCAAGATCATTCGATTCGAAATCGTCATAGTGGCAGGACATCTCCGTAGAGATTGGCACTGTTGTCGGCGGAGTCGGTACTGATCTTCGCTGATGCGAACAACCGTACCGATACCGGACCACCGCACCCGTCGACCTGGATGTGCGCATCGCGGACAGTGATGCTGGCGTTTCGGCCCTTGAGAACCTTGCTACCGAGACCAAGTGTCTTGATGGAGCCAGGTTTAACCGTCGTTGATATCTCTGGGCTGAGGTTGAACGACGATTCGGGTGTCTCGTCGAAGTATTCGTCCGTCCCGTAGTCGCTGTCGCCGTCCAGGCCGAGGTCGAGCCCGTCGCCAACATCGACCTGACATCCTAGTTGCACGCCCAGAATGACGAAGCCCGAGTTGACCGGCACCAGTCCGTCACCTTCGATGGTCGCCCGCACCTTCCCGGAGACGAATCCTTCCTTGGTGAAGGGTGTCGCCGCGAGATTGGGAACCGCGTTGACGCTGATCTGGGTCATCGACAGGGTAAACCTCCAGCCGTCGTCGGTATCGCCGGTCTGCGCTACATCGGGTAGGTCAATCGGTTCGGCCGCGGCGGTACCACCGCCGAGAAAAAGTAAAACCGTACTGCAGGCTGCTGCCTGAATCAGTCGGTGTGCCAACAACATTTCAATCCTGTTCTCGGCATGTCACCGATGGCGTCATCGATGAGGGCGGACTACGCGAAGGGCGTGTGCGCCACGCATCGAACCGCCGCCCAGCGGTGGCCGCTTGGAGTAGTGGGTGTCCGCTTGCGTTGCTGTGCAACATCAGTGGTGGTCGGCGAGATTGTGTGCAAGCGTGAGAACCACCCAATGTGCGTTATATTCTGGCCATCTCATCTCGACCGCTCTGTGTCACGATATCGGCCGCGGAGGTGAACAGCGCATGCGTGCAAGACTGCTGTACAAAGCTGTGGTTGCGATGTGCGAAGAGCCAGTGTCGGATATGTAAGCATTGCCTATTGGCCTGGCGTGCGGCGATGAGCGAGAATCAGGAGTTCGACGGCGGTGGGATCGGCAACGGACCCGGCCCAGACTCCCGCGTCAGTGATAGCGCCATATCGTCGCCGGTAAGGCGGATCGCTTGGATGATCACCCAGTCACCTTCGAAGACTGAGCCCTCCACCCGCGGTGTAGCGCCGGATTCGTCGGCAAGCACTGTCTGCGTACCAATGGCGTACGTCTGGCGGTAGCCGTCGTAGCTGACCACGGTGGCATGACGGTCGTCGAGCGCGACGAGCGCGCCACTCTGAAGGATCTGTGTGCTGTGCGGTCCGCTCGGGTGGCCGTCCGGCCAAGTGCGCACCGCGAGGCTGCTTCGGTCGCCAATCGATGGCAGGGGACCTTCTGCGGCGATGTAGGCAGTGGATATCGCGCCGAGTGTTGCAGCGGCAGCGAAGTTTACCGCGATGACTGCTCGTGGAAGGCGCCTCATGCCCTGCCCTCCGGTCGGCTGATCGCGGTCTATCATTCCGGGTGAACCTAGGGCAAAGCTGTGTCGCGGCCCAGTACTGCATATGCATGTGTGCCCCCGAGGTCATCGGGGCGGTCGCGGGTTCATAGCGTCTGCAAAGCTGCGGCAAATGGTTCGCCCAGTGGGTCAGTCGATGATCATGGCATGACACACATGTCCAGTCTCACGGACACCACGGAACGACCACTCGCCGCTGAGGTGCCTGCAGAGCAGGGCTCCCGCGAAGATCGTTGGCCCCGAATCGGTCTCGCCCTTCTATTGGTGGCTACTGCCGCGTTCTGGACAGTTGGCCTTAGCAAGAACGGGTGGGCAAACGCCTTCTACGCCGCCGCGGTGCAGGCCGGCACGAAAAGCTGGAAGGCTTTCCTATTCGGATCCTCCGACGCTGCCAATGCGATCACCGTGGACAAGCCACCGGCGTCGCTGTGGCCGATGGAGATCTCGGCCCGCATCTTCGGTGTCAACACCTGGTCCATCCAACTCCCACAGGTGTTGCTCGGGGTGGCCTCGGTGGCGTTGCTCTACGTCATCATCAAGAAACGGTTCGGCCCCGTGGCCGGTCTGATCGCCGGGCTGGCGCTGGCGCTCACGCCTGTCGCCACCCTGATGTTCCGCTATGACAATCCCGACGCCTTGCTTATCTTCCTGATGGTCGCCGCAGTGTGGGCGGTATCGCGCGCCGTGGACGACGGAAGAACCCGCTGGCTGGTGCTGTGCGGTGTCCTGGTGGGCTTCGGGTTCCTGACCAAGCAACTTCAGGTGTTGCTGGTCGTGCCCGGGCTTGGGCTGACCTATCTGATCGCCGGCCCCCCGCGTCTTCGGACCAGACTTCTGCAATTGCTGGCCGCTCTCGGCTCAATGCTCGTGGCGGCGGGTTGGTGGGTCCTGCTAGTTGAACTGTGGCCAGCGAGCAGCAGGCCCTATATCGGCGGATCGAGTACCAATAGCTTCCTCGATCTCACCTTCGGCTACAACGGGTTTGGCCGACTGCTGGGCGGTGACGGCGACGGTATCGGGTCCGGTGGCGCAGGTGGTCCCGCCGCCGGTGGAGGATCTAGCCCCTTCGGTGAACCTGGTCTGGCCCGGATGTTCACGGGCGAGTCGGGAGCTCAGATTTCCTGGTTGCTGCCCGCCGCACTCCTTTTGCTCATCGTCGGACTGGTGGCGTGCGGCCGCAGCTCACGCACCGATCCGCAACGCGCCCAATATCTCGTATGGGGCGGCTGGTTGGTCGGCACCGCAGGTGTCTTCAGCTTCATGTCGGGCCTTTATCACGACTATTACACGGTCGCGCTTGCGCCCGCCGTCGCAGCCCTGGTTGGCATCGGCACCGCTGATCTGTGGCGACGGCGCCAACAGGCATGGGCCGCATGGATTCTGATTGCCGTCGCCGCCATCACTGGAGGATGGGCCTGGGTGCTGCTGGGCCGCACGCCCGACTTCGTCCCATGGCTGCGCTGGGGCATCGTCGGCGCGACAGTGCTCGCAGTCCTGGGACTCGTCGTCGCGACCGTGCTACCTGCGACCGCTCCGCGTCGTGCGGACCTGAAGGTGTGGGCCGCAGGGCTAGCAGTGGTTGCCGCACTGGCCGGACCGCTGTCCTATTGCGTCCAGACCGTCAGCACCTCTCACACCGGTGGTGTGGTCACCGCGGGCCCGCAAATTCCTGGCAGCACGTTTGGGCCGCCGGCGAATCAGGGAGCTGATTCCCACGCGGCAGCAGGCATGGGGGCCAAGCAGGTGTCCAGTCAGATGGTTGGCACCCTTGGCCAGGACGCGGACAAGTACACCTGGGTCGCAGCAACGCCAGGGTCGACAGACGCCGGCTACTACCAGCTGGCGACCGGGGATCCCGTGATGGCGCTCGGCGGCTTCGGATCCAGCGATCCGGCACCCACACTGGAGCAGTTCCAGGCGTACGTCGCAGACGGCCGCGTGCACTATTACATCGAGTCAGCGGGGATGACGATGCCCGTCGGATCCTCGGATGAGGCCGGCGGACAGCAGCTCATGCCGCCCGGCGCGAATGACGACAACGAAGCCAACAAGATCAAAGCCTGGGTCAAGCAGCACTACACCGCCGTCACCGTTGACGATGTCTCGCTCTATGACCTGACGCGCCCGGCGGCCGGATAGCTGTCGCCTGAACGCCTCGACCGGTCCCAGAAAGGTGCACAGCTGATACATAGGTAAACCCCACGATTTGCCCATGGTCTCGGTGGAAAATCTAGCGCGATGTGCACGATCGCCGAGACAGTGGCAGTCAGGCGCCCAGACGCGAGACCGGAAAATGCAGAACATGACTGACCACCGTTCCTCTGTGGTGCTCGTTGTCGCGGTGAGGATCGCCCGATGAGCGCCTCTCCGGGGGAGATGCGCCCGCACCCGATCGATCTGCGCGCGCAGCTGTCCGAGCAAATTCTCAGCGCGGCCGCCGAGGAGCTCATCACGGCGGGGATCCAGAACACGACGATCGCCGACATCGCCAGCCTGGCCGGCTTACCCGACGAGGTGGTCTATCACCTATGGCCCACCATCCAAGAGCTGGTGACAGCAGTAGTGCTGCGGGACTTAGGTTCTCGCCTCACCGAAGTTACATCTGCATTGCAGTCCTGCGACCAGCTCGACGATCAGATCGCTGAGGCGTTTGCCGCAGTGCTGTGGTTCCTGGACAGTCACCCGCTGGTCGGCGGCGCGGTCAGGTCGGATGCTGGGATGATCCTGCCGACCGCCGAGATATCGGTCTCTCGCATCGTTGGGCAGGGTGCGGCGGCCATCACCGACCATATCGGCACTGTCGTGACAGAGCATGCAGGACGATCCGTGGACACTGACGCGCTCACGGAAATACTGACGAGGCTCATCCAGTCCCTTCTTCTCACGCGCGGTGCGTCGATGACCCCGCTGCACGGGCGCCCCGATCTGGTCCGCTACGCACGCCGGTGCGTGGTTCCACTGGTTCGGGCGTTCGTGCGGTGAGGCGATGGACTGTCACCACCCCGGGCCCCGCTCTGTGCGGTTGCATACCGGAAGATCCCAGCAACGCCTACGCTGGTGATGCTGAGTCAGGCCCTGACGACGCGCTTCATGCTGTTGGTGGTGCATTGTGTGGCGAAAGGTGATCGTGGTGTCTGCATCGGAGCCGGACTCGACCGGGGCAGGAGTTCTTGATGCCGCGTTGCGGGTGTTGGTCGACTTCGGGTTTCGCCGGGCCACGGTGGAGATGACCGCGAGATACGCAGGCGTGTCGCATATGACGATCTACCGGCGGTGGCCGACGAAGGCGGAGTTGTTCCGTGCTTCGGTGCAGCGCGAGTTCACCAGGGTCTTTGACGAGGCGTTCGATGCAGCAAGTTCTCAAGCGGGCTTCGATGACATGGTTGTGGCGTCGTTCAGTGGCATTGTGTGGGCGGTGCACAGCCATCCTTTGATGGTGCGGGAGTTGAGCACTGAACCTGAGATTGTGTTGCCCTTTTTGACCACCGAGTCTGGTGCGGTGATGGATGCGGTGATGGCGTTGGTGGCTCAGCGGCTGGACCGTTTGGCTGTTGCTGGTGACCGGGCGCTCGCTGATCCCGCGGCGTTGGCCGATATCTTTGTCCGCCTTGCACTCTCGCTACTTCTGGTGCCTGACCTGGCGCGGCCCATCACCAGCCGTGCCGATATCGAGAACTATGCACGCCGCTACCTCGTCCCGCTGACCCAGTCGGCCACCGTACGTCTGTGACCGGTGGTGCGGTTCTCGGGAGTCGTCTCGGCAGAAGTATCCCAGGATCGAAGTAGACACTGTTAGCTGTTGCGTAACATCATAAGGGCGCTTCATGCTGTTGGTGGTGCATTGTGTGGCGAAAGGTGATCGTGGTGTCTGCGTCGGAGCCGGACTCGACCGGGGCAGGAGTTCTTGATGCCGCGTTGCGGGTGTTGGTCGACTTCGGGTTTCGCCGGGCCACGGTGGAGATGACCGCGAGATACGCAGGCGTGTCGCATATGACGATCTACCGGCGGTGGCCGACGAAGGCGGAGTTGTTCCGTGCTTCGGTGCAGCGCGAGTTCACCAGGGTCTTTGACGAGGCGTTCGATGCAGCAAGTTCTCAAGCGGGCTTCGATGACATGGTTGTGGCGTCGTTCAGTGGCATTGTGTGGGCGGTGCACAGCCATCCTTTGATGGTGCGGGAGTTGAGCACTGAACCTGAGATTGTGTTGCCCTTTTTGACCACCGAGTCTGGTGCGGTGATGGATGCGGTGATGGCGTTGGTGGCTCAGCGGCTGGACCGTTTGGCTGTTGCTGGTGACCGGGCGCTCGCTGATCCGGTGGCGTTGGCCGATATCTTTGTCCGCCTTGCACTCTCACTGCCGATGGTGCCTGACCTGGCGCGGCCCATCACCAGCCGTGCCGATATCGAGAACTATGCACGCCGCTACCTCGTCCCCCTGGCCCAGTCGGCCACAACGCCCGCGTCCGTGCGTTGGTCTCGGGCGGCAACCGCCTCGGCGCAGTCAGCCAGCGTGAGCTCAAATGCTGTTTCGGCTCGACCATCGTCTTTGCGTCGCGTCCCGCTGCAGCTACTGCCGCCGATCATTCTGGCTTTTCTGCTTGGCTCCGGCGCACTGGCGCACGCATTGATGGAGCCCTGGTCAGCCCCGGTGGCGCCGATCGTGACCACCGATTCCGGACTGACGCCCGCATCCTCATTTGTGGAAACGACCATTCAGCCAACGAGTGTGGCGCCAACCGCAGATCTGCAGATATCGCCCGCGGTCCTGCAGCCGCCACCCCCACCGCCAGTGGACACCCAGACCGCGCCTGCCCGGCCTAGCCTCTCGGTCGTCGACAGCCCGCAGCCCACAAGTACCCGGGCGCCCGGGCGGAACGTCCTCACGCCTGCGCTGCAGCCGGCTCCACTGCGACCGGGCCCGGCAGCAGCACCGGCGTCGCCTCCCGTGCGTGGCACCGCCCCGCATCCCGGACGGCCGGCGCCAGGCGCACCGGCAGGGTCCGCACCGCGTCCGGCCAACCGCCCCGGCGGAGCACCATGATCTCGCTTGACCTCACCGGCGGGCGCGAAAATGTCTGCCAGCGTGGCCCATTGGTGCTGCTGGCAGCTATCGCAATCAACGCTGCGTTCTAGCCCCACACCACGTCCGGATCGACAGCGAGAAGTTCTGGACTCGGTAAGCGCGCCAAACATGCCGATACGATGTTACGATCTTTCTACCTTCCTAACAGGGCCCAGGTCGACGTAATGACCCCCCTTTATTCGTCGACCGGCGCCGGGTCCTGTTAGGAGGGGCCCACCTCCCATGTCGACGCATCCCGCAAAGGGGTTTATTCAATGGCATCTCGGCCGTATCTCTCGACTGGGGCCGCACTGGCAAGTGCGGCACTGATCGTCGCTGCCACGCCCGCCGTCCTCCCAACCGAGGAGGTGGCAAAGGACGCCGCGGCAGCGGTGGCATCGGTCAGGATTTCCCAACTGCCGTACCAACTTACGACGCTGACTCTCGACGATCTCATCTCGGCCTTCTACAACGGGTACGGCGAGAAGGTCACCGATGATGTCACCGTCAACGGCCTCTCCGGTGTCCTGTATTACGTGATTGACACCGAGTTGGCTTCTAATACCGACCTCGACAACTATTTTTTCGAGGTCAGCCCCGGATACGCCGTCGAGCAGGCGCTGTATGAGGTGTTCGGTACCGACAGCGCGGTAGGCCAAGTCGTAAATCTGATCTTCAACACGCAGTCGGTGGTGTCGTCGGCAATCATCGACATCGCCAAATCCACTTTCGGTGAAGATTCCGTCGTCTACAACGCAGTGAATTACTACTTCAACGGGTATGAAGATTCGTCCGTTGGCGTTGCGTCGGTCGTGCACTACCTGGTCGACACCGTCACCTCGGCGCTCACCGCCACAAGCACTACCACCGCGACTGCTGACGAGACGACGACAGAAACGACTGCTGTTACTGCGGTCGCCGATACCACCACGGCGACGTCGGATAGCACCGCCGACACCGCGGTCGCCGATACCACGACCACGGTTGCCGAGAAGTCCACGGCCGCTACCGCGACCGATAGCAGTGCTGCCGCTTCGGTAGATACGGCCGCGACTGAGGATTCCGCCACTGCGAGTGCGGACACGACTGCTGCGACTGTAGCGACTGCCGAGTCCACCACTGCGACTGAGAAATCCGCGACTGCGGCCGCGACCACGACTGCGGATACGGCTGCGGATACGGCTACTGCGACCGCGACTGCGGATACGACCACGACCACGACTACGACTACTGAAGACAACTCGCTGGTCCGGCTGAGCAAGAAGTTCTCACCCACGTTGAAGTCCGACAGCACATCGAAGTCGTTTGATGCTGTGAGTCGCGCGCTCAAGGACTTTCCCACCAGTACCGCTAAGACGGCTACGGATACGGGTGAAGACTCATCCGACAGCACCAGCTCCAGCGCCTCAGACTCAGCGTCCACGAGCAAGTGAGAGTCGGTGGCTGAAGACCGATAATCAGCTGTCTGACAGAAGGAGTCACCGGCCGGCCAACAGACCTCCGTCGATGACGATTTCCGCACCAGACACATACGACGATCGGTCCGAGGCTAGGAAGACGACGACTTCGGATACCTCGTCGGCCCGCGCGAAGCGGCGAAGTGGTATCTGGTTGTAAATCGTCGCGACGGCCCCGTCGGGCAGTCCGTCCAGTTCTTCATCAAGCATGGGCGTTTGGATGTAGCCCGGGTGAATGCTGTTGCAGCGGATACCTTCTGGTCCATAGGTAAACGCCATCGACTTCGTCATCGTCGACACCGCTCCCTTCGAAGCGGTGTAGGCGATGTAACCGGTGCCGCCGACTAGGCCGAAAATTGATGACACGTTGATGATGGAGGGTGACGGGCTACGGCGCAGGAGTGCCAGGGCGGCCTTGGTGCCGAGAAAGACGCTGGTCTGGTTGACGTCAATGGTTCTGCGCCAGCTTTCCTCGGTTGCGTCATCGAGGCCTGCCATGTCCAGGATGCCAGCGTTGTTGACCAACGCATCGATTCGGCGGTCGGACTCCCCGACGGCCGTCATCAGGCGTTGCCAACTGCCCGATTCGGTGACGTCAAGGTGATGGAAGACGACGTCGAGCTCCTCTCCACCAAGTTCTGCGCACAGCTTCTCGCCGAGTTCGACCTCGATATCGCCGAAGTGGACGCGCGCGCCCTCTTCGGCAAGGCGCCGGACGTGTGCGGCACCCATGCCCCGCGCACCTCCGGACACGACGACCACTTTTCCGCCGAGCAGCTGCGCACGGGGGAGGATCGGTGTCAATTCATTCTCCATTCATGATGGCGTGAGCAGTGCGGTGAACCGCCTGCAGCTACGCCGACAGGTGTGAAACTAGTTGTGCAACCTTTGATCCGATGAGTTCGAAGCTGCGACGGTAGACCTCGGGAGCACTGGCGTAGTCGTGTCCGAACGACACCAGCGTGCCGAAGCCGCCGACCTGTTCGTAGAGTGCTTCGATCTTGTCGGCGACGGTCTGCGGCGAACCGACGATGTGGAAGTTGTCGAGCATCCACTCGGCGGTGAGGTCTTCCTTGGCGATCGTGCCGCCGGAGATGAGGTCTCCGATACCCAGTTTGATGAAGGTCGGGATGTTGTAATTTCCCCACAGATCGCCCATGGCGCCATTGAGGTAGGCATCGCGGGCCTCCGCGTCGGTGTCGGCCACGAGCACGTCGCGGCAGATCCGCCATGTCGCGCGGTCGGGCTGATATCCCGCCGCGGTGGCCGCGGCCTGGTATGTACTCCAGTGCTCCCGAAGTACGGTGTCGTGCACCTGCTGGCTCATCGGAAAGTATCCGCGCTGACCGGCCGTGGTCAGGGTCGGTGACGTCGCCTGCATCCCCGTCATGATGACCGGGATCCGCCCCTGCAGCGGTTTGAGGTGCGGCCCTTCAATGTCGTCGCTGTAGGCGGGCATGTCCACCGTCCAGAAGTCACCTTCGATGCGGAAGGGACCATCCTTGGTCCAGATGGCGTCGATGATGTCCATCGCCTCGGCCATCATCTGCGGGTTCTTCTTGCCGGTGTTGAACAACTGCGCATCACTGGGGAAGGCGCCTGGTGCAAATCCGGCGATGTATCGCCCGCCGGTCATATGATCCAGCCACATGCCGCGGTGCGCTAGCGAAATCGGGTTGTGGTACGCGAGCAGGTGCGCGGCCGCGCCGAGCTTGATGTTCGAGGTGATCTGCGACGCGGCGGCGATCATGGCGTCAGGGGCCGGGCTTGGCTCGCCGCCCAATGTGTAATGCTCGGCGAAATATGCTTCCTCCCAACCGTATTCGTCGGCCCATTTAGTGAGGGTAAGGTCCCAGTCGATGACCTCCTTGGCAGTCCGACGGCCGTGCGCGTAATCCCGCGAGTAGGGAATGTTGAACAGGCCGAATTTCATCGCGGTTGCCTTTCGGTTGTTGGAGTCGGGCTGGGCGTGGAAGCCTCTGGTGTTCAGCAGATTCCAGCTCCGCAGGACAGATCAGCCCTCCGGTGTCCGCTACTTTGAACATTTGTTGAAAAAGCTGACGTGGAGCAAGTTATCGCCGGGTCGCAGTGGTGTCAACCCCAAGGGCGGCCTGTGGCGACATCTGTTGACAGCCTTCATGGGTGGGGTTACGGTGACGCCACTTCCATCTTTCAACAAATGTTCAAAGTGCGTTTCCGTCGATGTAGACGGACTCGGTTACCCCGATGGGAGTGCCTGCCGGCGGTTATGGGCCGCACGGTGATTGAGTACGTCCATATTCCCGTGGAAAAGGAAGCGTGCGATGTCGGAATCCCTCGATCAGCCCCTGTCTGCGATGCGTCATGACGCCCCGCAACCCGAGACGTTCAAACGCTCGATTGGGCTGGTCTCCAACTTCTCTCTCGGCTTCACCTACCTGTCGCCGGGCGCTGGGGTGTTGTCGATATTCGCTCTCGGACTCGCCACCGCGGGGCCGCCGTCCATCTGGTGGTTCCCGATCGTCGCGCTGGGACAACTTCTGGTGGCGCTGGTCTTCGGAGAGGTGGTCTCGCAGTACCCGATCACCGGCGGGATCTATCCGTGGGCGAGGCGACTGTGGGGCAGGCGGTACGCGTGGATGGCGGCGTGGATCTACATCGCCGCCCTCGTAGTTACCACGACCGCTCTGGTCCAGTTCGCAATTCCGTTCTTGGCCAACCTATTCCACATCGGGCTGTCTCCGGGTTCTGGATTGGCGATCGGTTTGGGTCTCCTTGCTGTCGCCTTCGTGCTGAATAGCACGGGGACCAAGACACTCGCGCTGGTCGCTCGTATCGGGTTCTATTGCGAACTTGTCGGGGTGGTTGCGCTTGGCCTTTATCTTCTGCTCTTCGAGCGCCGCAACTCCTTCGGCACCCTCTTCGACACGATGGGGATCGCGGCAGACAGCTCGTACACGTGGGCCTTCATGCTCGCGGCGTTGGTAGGTCTGTGGCAGTTCTACGGCTTCGAGGCGTGCGGTGACGTGGCAGAAGAGGTCAAGGATCCCGAGCGGCGGGTACCTCTGGCGATGATTCTGACGATTGTGGTGGGACTGGTGGCGGCCTTCATCGCCTACGCCGGATTCCTGCTGGCCGCGCCCAACCTGCAGGACATCGTCGACGGCAACGTTGCGGACCCGATCCCCGAGATCGTGCGTGGGAGTACGGGCGACGTGGGAATGACCTTGTTGCTCGTCGTGGCGGCAACCATCTTCCTGTCGGCGGCCCTGTCGCAACAGGCCGCGCTGAGCCGCCTGCTGTACAGCTTCGCGCGCGACAGCATGCTGCCCGCGAGTCGATGGCTGTCCAAGCTGCACGAGGAGGTCGGTGGCAGCGGTGCGGTACCCCGCAACGCCATGATCGTGTCGTGCGTGGCGCCGATGCTGATCACCGTCTGGTTGTACTTCAAGCCCGACAGCGTGGTGGCAGTGACGGCATTCGCCGTGCTTGGAATCTATGTCTGTTTCCAGATGGTTGTGCTCGCAGCATTGCGCCAGCGGATCAAGGGTTGGCGCCCAGGTGGTCCGTGGACGCTGGGTCGAGCCGGACTGGTCATCAACATCCTGGCCTTGGTCTACGGCGTCGCCGCGATGGTACTGCTCGCCGTGCCCGGCGACCCGTCGCTCGGATTCGTGGATCGCTGGATCGTGCTCATCGGACTTGCCGTAGTGCTGGTAGTAGGGGGCGGCTACATGGTGTTGGCCCGTCCCTACGGAAGCTCGGACACTCCTGAAGGCGACGCCATCGAAGTTGCGAATCGGCTTGTCCAGGAGCGAAATGCGGCCAGGACCGAGTGAGACGTTTGCTCAGTGTGTAGCGGCGGCAACGGCTTTGCCGGCTCCGCGGGCGCGTGTCGTGCCGGCCGCAGCTGTGGACCTGGCCGGCGTAGTCACCTCCGCTGGATACGACCGATCGGCGTCGAGCCGAATGATGGCAAGGATGACGTCGCGCAGATCTGAATCGGATAGGTGGGCATCACCGAGGATGCGCTGCATCACGGTGCCGTCCCAGAGTGACTCCAGTGCCGTGGCAGTGGTCGGTGCGCAGAATTGTTCGACGCCCGACTTGGCGCGCTTGGACCACTTGCGGACGAGTCTGCGGTAGGTCTTGTCGCGGCCCGCCTCGGCGTAGAGCTCCCACATCAGGATGGCGCTCTTGGTGTCCTCTGACAGTGCGGCGACCAATCGAAGCACGGCATCTGCCAGGTCCTCGTCGTCATGTGCGACGGGGAAACTGTCCTCGTACTTGGCCGACACCTCGTCCACATAGCTCGAGAAGGCATCCAGCAGAAGCTGGTTGAGATCGGAGTAGTGGTAGTTGACCGTGCCCAACGACAGATTCGCTGCGGCGCAGACCTTTCGATGGGTGACGCTCTTCACCCCGGTCTCGGTGATGACCTGAAGTGCGGCGGTCATGAGAGCAACTCGTGTCGGCTCCGAGCGGCTGGACGAGTTCTTGGCCTTCATGGCGCCGTCAACCTCAATCGTTGAATGCTCTGCGACGGCAGGAGACCGCAGCGTGAACTCAAGCGAGTATACGGACGCGGGACTGGCCGGCGCTGCGCCCCTTAGACGCTGGCCCAGCCCATTCCCAGCGGATGGACGATCGCCGGCATCCCGCGCCACACCACAACGTCGGCGTGGACAGTGAAGCCGCAGGCTCGCATCAATTCCAACGTCGGGCGGTTGCATACGCACCCGCCCGCGAAGGCGCGCCACGGGCGCACAAGCCTGTCCTGCCAGGCCGCGAGGGATCGCGAACTCGCGCGCACGTGTTCGATGAACAGCAACCGGCCATCCGGGCGGAGTACGCGGGCGATCTCGCGAAGCGCGCCTTCAGGGTCATCGACGGTGCATAAGACGAGCGTCGAAACCACAGTGTCTACCGACGCATCGGCCAACGGCAGGCGCTCCGCGGTGGCGTCGAAGATCGGTGGGGTGCGGCCGAGCCCTTCGACGCGGCGAGCAAGTTTCCGGCGCATCCCTGGCTCGGGTTCGGTGAGCACGAGTTCGTCGACCGCGTCGGAATAATGAGCGATGTTCAGCCCGGTTCCGGCGCCGATTTCGACGACGCGCCCTCGGGCTTCGGCCAGCAGTACATGACGGCTGCGGCGCATTCCTGCTATCTCGCCCAGCCAGAGGAACGGGTCGTACAACACGGCCATAATTCGCAGCCACCTTGTGTACGGCGAGGTGGCCCGAAGCCTGGTACAGGATTGTTGGGAGGCGATCTCGGTCATTCCGCGAACCTACGAGTGCCGCGGTGGTGTCCGCATCCCCGATGGCGGCCATTTTCAGCAGATGGCCGGTTTCGGCTATCTCACAACAGCCGCTATCTCACAACAGCCCGAGCCGCGCGGCCTCGGCGACGGCGGCCGTGCGGGAGGTGCGACCGAGCTTTCGGCGAATATTCGCGACGTGGCGGTGCACGGTGTGTGGGCTCAGCTGTAACTGCTCGGCGATATCGCGATCGCCGAGACCTCGTGCAACACAGGCGAGGATCTCGCGCTCGCGATCCGACAGCAGGCTCGGCGCGGGCACGTCGATATCGGGTGTCGGTGGCTGGCCTGGTGTCAGGGCCTGGCGGCACGCGCGGACAACAGAATCGATGTCGCCGTGCCACGGGAAGTGCGAGCTGCCCGGTAGCGGAACGAATGTCGCGCCCGGTATCGCGGCCGCGACCGCACGCCCAAGCTGGTAGGGCACGGCACGGTCATCACGACGATGCACCACCGTGGCCGGCTGGTGGACGAGGGGAAGACGATCGCGGACATCGAGGCGATAGACGAGGCGCAACAGGGCAGCGGCGGTATCTGCGGTGGCCGATTCGCGCTGTAGCCGGGCGAAGCGTTCGTGTTCCGCGGCGTCGGCGCCACCGAGAAAGATGTCGCTGAGAATCCGCGACCCGAGGCCCCAATGAGCTTGTACCGCAGTGACGATCGCGTTTCCCACGCCGGGCGGGGTGAGTGCGTCGCCGTGAGGATACGAGCCATACAGCACCAGGCGCTCGACGCGCTCAGGGTATGCCGCGGCAAAAGCGATGGCGGTGCAGCTTCCAGATGAGCCACCGATGACTGACACGCGATCGAGCTCGAGTTCATCGAGCAGCGCGCGCAACGTCGCGACCTCGCCATCGAGCGTCAGATCGGATTCAGACAGCTTGCGGTCCGACAGGCCGACGCCGAGCCGGTCATAGCGGATCAGTGTGTAGTTGTGCGCAATGCCTGCCCAGAATTGTTGGATGCCTGGGTTCTGCCAGTCGAGTTCGAGGTGACTAACCCACCAGGCCGGCGCGACGAGTGGGGGACCTTGTCCGCGCACCTCGTACGCCAAGCGCCGGGCGCCTAGCGGTAGGAAACGAATCTCGGACTTTTCAGACATCGCGTTGAGCGTACGACGGCCTGAGCTGCCGCTGATGCTGTTCTTCCGCGCCCCTGACCGTTGATGAGATAACAAAAAGCGGCACCCGCTGTGCGGGTGCCGCTCCTGGCGCTGTCAGCGATCAGTTGTGCACGTTGGTGTCGACCTGGGGGACGACGACACTCGAGCCACCGTTGATCTGGTTGACCCAGTCGTGGTGTCCGAGGTCGGCCTGCGCAGGTGCGGCCATCGCGATGATGGCAGCGGCGAAACCGGTGACGATCGTTGCGGCAAATCCAAACTTCTTCATTGTGGTGCCCCTTCTCGTTCTTTCTGTTACTTCGAGTCGTGGCGGTGAAACGTCGCGCTTCGAAAGCTGTCCGACCGGAGCGATTGGTTGCTCTTTCCGATCTGCAGGGTAGAACGCCGTGCTCAGAGCTTTTAATTTCCGGTGGCAGCATCTGGCCGATGCGTGGCAGAAACGGCGCACCGCGACGCTCTCAAGTGCCCAAAAATGAGTGACCGCCGTCTCGTCAATGCCACAGGGTGCAACCCGTCACCCGTTCTCAGCTACGACGTGTGCGGGGTCGGCAGTAAGGACCCGCGGTGTCAGCGGAAGCGGATATCCAACGTTGCGAGGCCGAAGATCTTCTTGCCGGCGGATTTGGCGGCAACGAGGATGACACCGGTGCGCGTGGCCGGATCCAACGATTTGATCCGACCGCTGAACTCGATATCGGCGCCCTCGGTGGCCGAGACGATCGCAGGCGCAGACAGGCGTACCGCATAGCGGCTGACCGCACCGGGGTCACCCGACCACGTGGAGGCGAATCCGGCACCCAATCCCATGGTGAGCATTCCGTGGGCGATCACATCGGGCAGCCCGGCCAGCTTGGCGATGTCCTCGTCCCAGTGGATCGGATTGGCGTCGCCGGCGACGCCGGCGTAGTTCACCAGGTCGCCCCGGGACAGCCGGGTGTGGTGCACGGCCAGCTCATCGCCGACCTTCAGCTCATCGAAGGACGGCGTCCCCGGCGTCCGTGTGCTTCCGTCGGCGATCCGGATCTCGCCCGCAGGGCGCACTTCCTTGTGGTAGCCGGCATCATCGGATCCAGGGATGTCGAGGATGTTCATGTCGTGCATCATGGCCTTCTGCACGGCCGCCTTGACTCCCGCGTCGATATCCTCGCCGGTGACTCCGACGACGGTGGTGTGCAGGGTGTGCACCCGCTCGCCGGCAGCATCGGTGAACGTGTTTGTCACGGTGATGAAGTCCCGGCCTGCCGTCCTGCGGACGGACGTCAGCTCCACGTCGATGAGCAGTTCATCGCCGGCCACGATCGGTCGGTGCTGCTCGAAGACCTCTTCGGTCTGCAGGTAGGTGTCGTAACCGACGACGATCGATTCGAACATCCGGCGGTTGCATTGCATACCCGGCGCCGAGGTGAACGTCAGCGGCGCGACGACATCGGGATAGTTCAGGTCAGCCGCAGCGGCGACGTCCCAGTGTGCGGGGTGGTAGTCCTGCACGGCGCGGGCATACTCGCGTACCTTCTCGCGTCCGACCAGGTAGGTGCCGTCCATCTGGTAGTAGTGGCCGACCCGCGATTCGAGCGCGCTTGCCTCGGCTGGTGCAGTCATGAATTGCTCAACTTTTCTACCGGCCTGTTCGCTGAGCCCGGCCAAAGAACACTATCGGCTTAACACCGGGGCATGTTCTAGCAGGGAGCTCCTGGAGGCGTGTAGTACGGCACGCCCTCCACGGTGTAACAGGGAACCTCGCCGACAATGTACGGATAGTCGCGCGAGGCCACTGCGACGGCGGCGGCGTCACCGGCCACATTGGTGCATCCACCCACCGCGACATGGCGGCCGCCCGCTGCGGCGCAGACGTCCGCCTGAGCCGTCGGCGCCACGACCATCGGCGCAAGGGCCATTCCCGAGCTCATCACCAGTACTGCTGCCAATTTCTTCATTTCGCACCCTTCGCTGACGTACGGAACACTGTGTGTAGCGCATCCAGCCCACGGATGTTCGAGAGTCGGCCAATTTGGGCCATCATAGACCGGCCGGGCACAAGTTTCTGATCGAAGGTCGGCGAACACGTCCCACTTCCATGGCAAGAACAGACTGAGACGACGGTGCCTGCCGCTGAAACACGACATCTGTTCCAACGGTTGCTCATTCAATGCACATGGTCGCATCGGGCGTCCCGGTCGCCGGGTTCGTCACGAGACGGCGCAGGCGACTCTCGATTCAAGTCGCCGTTGATATTTGCTGGGTTACGATCACGGCGTGGTTTCGAGCCTGGCCAGATGGGCGGCGCTGGCGCGGACGCAGTTATGGCCTGGGATCAGGACGCCGATCCTGATGGCCAGGGTCGCTGGGGCCTGCTTCCTGTTCGGAGGCGCGATAGCCGCCGTGCTCACGTGGTTGGCGCCGCTGAGTTTCAGTAGCACGGTTGTCCAGTACGGCAATGCGGCGGTGGCCGCCACCATAGGTGTTGTGGTGCTGATGTGGGGCCCGCGGCTACGACCGTGGCAGTTCCAGGCGATGGTCGTCACCGCGACGTTACAAATCACCGTGTCGGTCTATCAAGCCACCGACCCGACAATTGCGGTGTCGTTCGCCACGTTGTACGCATTCGTCTCCTGCGCCGCTTTTTTCATCTCCTGGCCCGCGACGGCACTTCAGCTGACGTTCGCTATCACCTGCTGCATGGTGGCAGTGGGTGTGACGTCGACCGTGCCGTGGTGGTCGGGCCTGGTTGCGTCGGGTACGACTGCGGTGATCGGGATCGTGATCGCCATCCTGGGCCGGATCGTGTCCAATGCTGAGCTCGACGACGTCACCGGCCTCCCGAATCGACGCGGCTTCGACCGCGTGCTCCGCGTGGCAATCAGCCGAGCCCAGGCCGGTGGAGCCCGGTTTGCCGTCATCCGGATGTCCGTGGATGCTTACGGAACCGTTCATGAGAAGTTTGGTGGCCAGGCAGCCGATGAGCTGCTGCAGCAGATTGTCGCGTCGTGGCGCGTCGTGCTTGAACCAGAACAGATTCTCGCTCGGTGCGGTGACGACGAATTCACCGTACTGGTACCGGAAGTGGCTGAACAAGAGGCTATTTCGCTGACTTATCGCATGCGCGCGGCAACCTCAAGGACGTGCTCGGCGGGTGTGACGGTGTGGCAGCCCGGTGAGTCATCGCCGGTGACACTGGCGCGCGTCGACACCGCACTGCGCCGGGCGAAGCGAAGCGGTCGCAACCGCACGATGGTTGAGTCCGCGAATCTGCCGCCGTTGGCTGTCGAATTGCGAAATGCCCTCGCGGCCGGGACGGTCAACGTCTACTACCAACCCATCGTCAACCTGGCGTCCGGGAACACGGTGGGGGTGGAAGCTTTGGTTCGGTGGACGCCGCCGTCCCATCCCGACGCCCCGGCGTCCGAGGTGGTCAGAGTGGCCGAAGAAAGCAATCTGATTGCCACACTTGGCTATTACGTCCTACATCGAGCATGCCTGGACGCACGGTGGATGCAGCGGCACACCCCGGGACTCAAACTACATTTGAGCGCCAATGTGTCTGGCCTTGAACTCGTCCAGCATGGCTACGCGGCCCGCGTTTTCGAACTCCTGGCAGAGACCGGTTGGGCGGCAGAACAACTCGTCTTAGAGGTTACCGAGAGTGTGCTCGACGTGGACCGCCCGTCATCCGTCGCCGCCCTGCAGGAATTCCGTGCGGGTGGTGTCAGGATCGCCATCGACGATTTCGGGACCGGTTACTCATCGCTGAGCAGGCTCCATGCATTGCCAACCGACTTCCTCAAGCTCGATGCCTCCTTCATCTCGTTGGTGACGGCCGGGTCACCTGAGGTCCCGCCGCTGTTACATGCGGTTGCGGCGCTCGCCGCTGCACTCGATTTGCCGGTAGTCGCAGAAGGGGTAGAGACCGTCCAGCAGGTTGCGATTCTGCGGCGACTGGGATTTGCGCTGGCGCAAGGCTTCTACTTTGGCCGGCCGCAAACACGCGAAGAGCTCGTCGACGCGGTGGCACGTCGGGCAGCAAGCCCGCGCCCGACGCCGAGTCATCCATGACGGCGGCGCGGCACTGGCTCAGACGATGAAAGCCTGGTGGCGAGAGTACCTTTCGGGCCGTGCACCACTGACGTGGTCCTGGTTGGCGCTGCTGTTTGTCACCACGCGCATACAGCGCTCAGCGTCCCATCGCGACAGGCAACGATTGCTACGCGACCAGTCTACGAATCTCAAGCAGCTGCACCGGAATCCACTGCGGGTGCTGTTCGCCAGCCTGTTGTGGTTGGACGGCAGGTCATGGTGGCCGTATCTGCCAGTGTTCGCAGGCCTACTTGATCCCGCTGAGCGGCGACTGGGCTCCGCGAAATTTGTTGCCGTCGGGCTCGGTGCGCATGTGGTCGCGACGTTGACCAGCCAAAAGCTGGTTGCGAGGTCCATCAGCGCAGGTAAAGAGGCACCGTCGCAGGCCCGCGCCCGCGATGTCGGTGTCAGCTACTTCGTCTTCGGTATCGGAGGTTGGCTGACCGGACAAGTTCCGGCGCCGTGGCGTCGGCGGATCCAGCTCGCTACGGGCGGTGTGGTCGCCGTCACCGCTGCGTCACCGGCCGGTTTCACCGCTGTCGGTCACTGCATCGCCTTCGCAGTCGGGGTGTGCTCTCCGCGCCGAACGCCGGTACATGTCGCAGGTGTCCCGGACTCGGATACCACTCCATCTCCCGTGACGGAGTGAGTTTTTCGGCCAACGAAATGGAGTGCGACGATAGACCCATGACCGCAACGCTTGTCGCCAGGAATGTGGCCGGCGGATTCGCTCATCGCACCCTCTTCGAGGGGCTCGATCTGACGGTCGCACTGGGCGATGTGGTGGGCGTCGTCGGTGCCAACGGTGCAGGCAAGAGCACGCTTTTGCGGATTCTGGCCGGAGACCTTGCGCCGCTCGATGGCACGGTCAGCGCCGCACCCGTCGACGCGTTCGTCGGGTGGCTCCCGCAGGAGCACGAACGGGTGCCTGGGGAGACCGTCGCGGCGTACATCGCGCGCCGCGCAGGATGTACAGCTGCGACGCAGGCCATGGACGCGGCGGCCGCGGCGCTCGCCGACCCGAGTCAGGGTCCTGCAGACAGCGACCCGGCCGACGCCTACTCTGCGGCGTTGGATCACTGGCTCGCTACCGGCGCGGCCGACCTCGATGAGCGGCTACCGGCAGTCCTGGCCGACCTGGGCCTCGATTCGGAGGCGTTGCGGCCGGGGTCCACGGCCATGACCGCTCTGTCGGGTGGGCAGGCGGCGCGGGTGGGCTTGGCAGCTCTGGTGGTGTCTCGGTTCGACATCGTCCTTCTCGACGAGCCGACCAACGACCTTGACCTGGACGGTCTGGATCGGCTGGAGCAGTTCGTCCGCGATCTTCGCGGTGGTGTGGTGTTGGTCAGTCATGATCGGGAGTTCCTCGCCCGCAGCGTGACACGCGTCCTTGAACTGGACCTGGCCCAGAACACCACCACCATCTTCGGTGGCGGGTACGACAGTTACCTCGATGAGCGGGAGGTCGGTCGCAGGCATCGGCGCGAACAGTACGACGAGTTCGCCGATAAGAAGGCAGACCTCGTCGCCCGCGCACGTACGCAGCGGGAGTGGTCGAGTCAAGGTGTGCGCAACGCGATGCGCAAGGCTCCCGACAATGACAAGATCCGCCGGCGCGCAGCCAGCGAGTCCAGTGAGAAGCAGGCGCAGAAGGTGCGTCAGATGGAAAGTCGGATCGCCCGCCTCGAGGAGGTCGTCGAACCTCGCAAGGAGTGGGCCCTTGAGTTCACCATCGGAGCCGCGCCACGATCCAGTTCGGTGGTTGCCACTCTCGACAATGCGCTTGTGCGACAGGGGAACTTCGTACTTGGCCCGGTATCGCTACAGGTCGACGCCGGCGAGCGGATCGGTATCACCGGACCCAACGGTGCGGGCAAGTCGACACTACTGCGCCTGCTGCTGGGTCGTCAGCGGCCGGATGCGGGGCGCGCAAGTCTTGGCGCCAATGTCGCGATCGGCGAAGTCGATCAGGCCCGCGCGGATTTCACGGGTCCAGGGCGGCTCGTCGATCGCTTCGAGGAGCGGGTGCCGACCTGGTCGACCGCCGATGTGCGTACCCTGCTCGCGAAGTTCGGACTGCGCGCCGACCATGTGGAACGCCCGGTTGACGACCTCTCGCCCGGTGAACGGACCCGAGCCGGGCTCGCGTTGCTGCAGGCATGTGGCACCAATGTCTTGGTACTCGACGAACCGACCAACCATCTCGACCTCGCCGCCATCGAGCAGCTGGAGCAGGCGCTGCAGACCTATGACGGAGCGCTGCTGTTGGTGACGCATGACCGCCGGATGCTGCAGAACGTTCGGTTGGACCGGACCTGGCGGGTCGAATCCGGGCACGTTGTAGAGCGGTAACTCACCACACAGGCTCACGACCGAGCGACTGATCGTCAGCCGAGCAGGGTCGGCCGATCAAGAAACCTTGGCCGAAGTGAATCCCGAGACCATGTAAAGCGCGCATCTGTGAGCGGCTTTCGATCGCCTCTGCGACGGTCAGCGAGCCCATCTCGGTGGCCAGTTGGACGATCGAGGTGGCCAATGCCCGTTTGGCGGGGTCGTTTTCAATACCGGAGGTCAGTTCACCGTCGATCTTGATCATGTCTGGGCGAAGCCGAAGAAGTTGCGTGAAGCTGGCGAACCCGGCGCCGGCATCATCGACGGCCAGTTCGATACCGTCGTCGCGCAGCGGCTTCAACCGCTCGGCAAAGTCATCGGGGAATGGCTCGTGTTCAGTGATCTCGACGACCAGGCGGCGATGTTTGACCGAACCGAGCACGTCGTGCACGGCGGGATCGAGCGCAGTCAGCGGACTGAGATTCACGGCGACGAAGAGATCGGCCGGCAGGTGACGTGCCGCGGCGAGGATCTGACGCAGTGCCATGAGCTCGAGTGAGAGGCTGCGGCCCAGAATCCTTGCTGTATCGAACCACTCAGCAGGAGCGATGTCAGGTGTAGCGGGGAATCGGGACAGCCCCTCGAATCCAAGAGTGTGGCCAGTCGACAGGTCGACGATGGGTTGGAACACCGGACGCAGCTCGGCAGGCTCCGAGAGCAACTCATCGAGCTCGCTATGTAAGTGGCGCTGCCGGATGACATCAGGAAGTAGTACCGACGCCAGGAAGCGGGTGGTCGAATCTGCGATCGGAGTGCGCGGATCGGCAAGTAGGTCGTCGAGCAGGCGAGACAGTTCGGAGTGTGAACCGATCAAGACGGAAATGAAGTCGCTGATCGCTTTGATGGCCGCCACGTCGGACTCGGCAAAGACACGGGTATTCACCGACGAAATTGATAGGGCCCCGATCGCATTATTGTTGTGCATCAGCGGAATTACCACCAGGGAGTGGATTCCTAACCGTGCTCCAATTTCACGGACCTGGGTTGTCAGTAGTAAATCCGATGACGTGTCGTGGCTGATTTGAGGTTGCCCAGTTGCGATCGCTCGGCCTTGAAACGTATCTTTCACCGGCAGCGCAAGACCAAGCAGCGACTCCACCACACCGTGGGCTGATACGACCAGAAATTCGTCGTCGGGGGTCAAGATGCTTACCGCGGCACCGTCGGCCTTCGGGGTGAACAGGCAGATCTGCTCGGCAATGCGACGCATCAGCGACACCGGGTCGATTGATGCGGCGAGAGCCTCCGCCAGATATTGCATTTGCCCAGGGATCATAGCGTCGCTGTCAGCCGCACTGTGTTAAAACGATGGCTACCACGGCGATAAAACACGGTGAACTTAATTCAACGGTGGAGCTGGATGCCGGTCCCTGCTCCCGCCGCCCCCGAGAAGTCAGTTCCGAGCCGGGAGCCACAATCGGAATCTGGCGCCCGGCTGTCCCGGTAGGCAAACCAATTCGCCGCCATGAGCCCGCGCCAGTGCGCGCGCGATCGGTAGCCCCAGGCCGGCTCCACCGCGGTCACGGTCGCGGGCGTCATCCAGGCGCACCAGCCGTTCGAAAATTCGCTCATGTTGTTCGTCGGGTATGCCGGGTCCAGTGTCTGCGATGGTGATTGCAGCACCGCCGTCGGCCGGCGCGACCTCGATCGAAATGATGCCACCAGCGGGTGTATGGCGGCGCGCGTTGTCGGTGAGGTTGGCGAGGATTTGCGCAATTCGATTGGGGTCCACCATGTTCACCAGCGAGGAGACTCCGGTGCGAACGACCTGTAACGACGGCGCGAGCAGTGCACTTCGGTCCCGTTCGGCCTCGGCCAGGCTGACGAGATCACAGTCCGTCAGATCGAGACGGAGACCCGCATCGATGCGGCTGAGGTCAAGCATGTCCCCGACCAACCTGCCTGCCCGGCGTGCCTCGTTGAGGACCAGTTCGGCGCGGTGACGTTGTCGGGCCGATTCGGGGTCATTGCGTTGGCTTGCCTCGGTGGTGATGAGTTCGGCGCCGGCCTGAATTCCGGCGATCGGTGTGCGCAGTTCGTGGGCAGCATCGGCGAGGAACCTGCGCGTCGCGGTCTCAGCCTCCGCCGCAGCGACGGCCGCGGCCCTGGCGCGGCTCTCCGATGACTCCAGGGCATCCACCATGGTATCGAATGCGGTTGCCGCCCTGCCTAATTCGGTCTGCGATCGGTCCGGGAGCATGCGCCTTCCGCGGTCGCCGCGAGCGATGGACTCGGCGACGAGTGTCAATCGCTGCAACGGCAGCATTGCCGCGCGCACGACCAGGGCCAGGCCGAGCGCAGCCGCGACGAGCACGGCGATGCTGGAAATGACCATGATGACGCGAAGCTGGCGAAGCAGTGCCGTGGTCGCGGTGGTATCGGCGACGAGGATCACCCGCGCGCCGTCGGGTAACGCATGCTCGATCACCGTGACGGTGGCATCGGACGGTGGGGCAGGGGGCTTGGGCGGGGTGGGACCGCCCGGCGGTGGGGGCGGCGGTTTGGGTGGAGGCGGCGCGGCGATGGAGTCCTCAGTCACGTTCGGTGAGAGCGCCCGGTCCCCGTAGGTCGTGCCGTCCGCCGTGACCAGCAGCGCGCGGATACCACCGCCGTTCAGTTCGGCGGCCAACTGACCCGGCGGGGTGCCCGCGACGGCGAGTGCGTCTGCCCGTGCCGCGGCGCCCATCACCCGGTCGTGTAGGTCGCGTCGCGCCTGGGCCCCGATCAGCAGATCGATGGTGACGCCCAGAAGAACCAGCAGCACGGCCAGTAGGCCCAGTGCCCCGGCGATGACCCGACGGCGCAGCGAGGGCGTCGCGGTGTGTTCGCCGGTCGTCACAGCCGTTGACCTTCGAGTCGATATCCAATACCCCTGACAGTGTGAAGGATTCGTGGCCCGTGGGCCTCCAACTTCTTGCGCAGGCTGCTGATGTGCACGTGGACCAGGTTGTCGTCGTATGACGTGTAGCCCCATACCGCGTTGAGGATCTGGTTGGCGCTGACGGTGCGACCGCGTTGGTCGAGCAGGAAGTCGAGCAATCTGAGTTCGGTCGCGGTCAGCTCGAGACGGGTGCCGGCCCGGGCTGCGACACCGGCGCCCCGATCGACCAGGAGATCGCCGATCTGGATAGTCACCGGAAGACGACCGCGGCGGCGCAGGACTGCGCCGACTCTGGAGACGAGTTCAGATAACTCGAACGGTTTGACGACGTAGTCGTCGGCGCCACCGTCGAGCCCGCGCAACCGATCGGGCAACCCGTCGCGCGCGGTCAACATGATCACGCCCACTTCGCCCCAGTCGCGCACCACATCCATCAGCGTGAATCCGTCGCGACCGGGCAGCATGATGTCGAGCACCACCAAGTCGGGCCGATACCCATCAAGGGTTTTTTCCAGGTCAGAGCCGTCAACCGTGCCTTCACAGACGTAACCCGCGGCACCGAGCGCCTCCACGACCGTCTCCCGTATCGCATCGGAATCCTCGACGACCAGGACCCGCGCAGGGCTGCTCTCGGTGTTCGCGATGACAGCCATGGTGTCCATTGTGTCGTGAGCGACCTGAAACCAACCTGAAGAAAGACGCATCGGCCGTCGTCTTCAGGTTGGCTTCACCCTCGACAGTTAGCGTCGGCGGCATCGGAAACAACACACGATAGGAGTCGCTGATGAGTAATGATGAACGGGCACATGATGTTTCGGACAGTGGAACCGATGGCGAGGCTGACACCGCCCGGATTCATGGATCGGCACCGGAGCCTGCTGCCGCGTCACAGACTCCCGGGAGGTGGTCGACGGTCACCGGCTCTGCGCGCCAGCATCCCGTCGGGGTGGCGATCGGCTCAGCCGCGGTGGGCCTGGTGGTGGGCCTGCTCGGCGGGCTGGCCGCCAACGCCCATCCGATGATGTCGTTCACGGTGGGTACCGCGGCGGTTCCCGCTTCTGCTGACCGCCTCTATCCCGGTCCGCCACCGCCACGAGATATGGGTGGCCCCGGACTGGTCGGCCCGCAGGGTCCTGGCGGTCCAGTGGGTCCGGGTGTTCCGCCACCGCCACCGCCTCCCGGGGTGGGGCCACGGGGGCCCGTCGGCGACGGTCCGGACGGTGCGCCGCGCCCCGGCGAGCAGCTCATGCCGCCGCCGGATCGAGGCCCCGCGCCAACCTCGCCCGGGACGTCACCAGGACCGAGGGGTGCCGGTCCCGACGGCGGCGCAGTTCCCAACGGCGCAGTTCCCAACGGAGAAGCACCCCAACTGCCGCCGCTGCCTGCCGAGCGTGGCGGGGCACCGCAGGGCAGCGGAACCTGATGACCGGCGGTGCCCTGGCGCCTCAACGGCGCCGGGGCAACGGCTGATCGGTGTCTATCGGCCCGCGTTTTGGGCGAGATTGATGGCGTACTGGTTGATAAATCGGCCCGCTCCGGGTTCGCCGCGGCCGCACGATCCGTCGGATTCCCCGGGACGTTTGACCCAGAGGAATGCGTCGATGTGCCCGTTACCGGTGTCCGTCGTCGGCGGAGCACCCAGTGCCCGGCCCGTGGGATTGCACCAGTACAGCGGATCGCCCTCGACCGGGCCTGCGCCGTTGCGCGACGTGTCGATCACGTAGTGGGCGCCGTTGGTGAGCCCCGAAATCGCCTCGCCGTAACCGATTTCCTCATCGGTGCTGAAGAAGTTTGCGGTGTTGAGACTGAACCCGCGGGCCTTGCCCACACCGACCTGATTGAGCCGGGCGGCCATGGTGTCGGCACTGACCCAACGGGAATGACCGGCATCGACGTACACGGCTGTGCCCGGATTCTGAGTCAGCGTGTCAACGGCGTAGCCGATCAAGTTGAAGCGTTCCTGCTGCTGGTCGGCTGACAGGCAGTCAGCCATGGCCAACGCGTCCGGTTCGAGGATGATCGCGGCCGGCCCGCCGCCGATCGCGCCCGCGACGCCGTTGATCCACCCTCGGTAGGCATCGGCCGAGCCGAATCCGCCGGCAGCGAAGCTCCCGCAGTCGCGATGCGGAATTCCGTATAGAGCCAGGATCGGCGTGGTGCCCGCCGCCTGCGCCGCGGCGATGTACTTCGCATCGACAGAGGGAGTGGACAGCTGGTCCATCCAGTACGCCTGCGGCGTGTTGGCGATCGCGGTCAGTTCGGGGCTCGGCGGGTTGGCACTGTTCGCGGCCCGCATGGCCGCCGAGTCAGGATTGACGTAGAAGGCCTGCCCGGCCAGCGGGTTTGCGTCATCGACCAGGCGGATCGCCGGCGCGGCTCCGACCTGCATCGGGCCAGAAGAACAGACCACGGCAGCGACGGCCGCGACAGCCAGGACGGGGGAGATCCACCGCGCGATTGCGCCGGCAGCTGAGGACATCACTCCAGAAAACTAGTTGGACTACCAGACATGCGCCAAACCAGGCATATATGACCCTGATTTCGGCGACTGTTTTGCCATGACGAAAACGATGAACAGCACGCTGGTTAGCACCTTCGCCGCACTGCGATTTGCCACGGGGGCAGCCGCGTGGTTGGTCCCGGACAAGACTTCACACCTGCTCGGTCTCGGGACTCGAAACCAGCAGCCGTTCACTACCCAACTGTTCGGCTCTCGTGAGCTGACACTGGCCCTGGCCATCACAGAGCCCACCGCACCGCAACTACGCACCCGTGCGTTGCAGCTGGGGCTACTCGTTGACGCCTTGGACGTCATCGCAGCGCTGCGCGGCACCCAACGAGGCACCCTGCCGGCCAGGCCCGCGATCCTGGCCGGGGGCGGCGCAGCACTGTTCGCCGGCCTTGGACTTGCTGCGTTGGCCAATGAACGGAGCCGCACCGTTTCCACTGGGTAGCTGTCTCGGACCGTTTGGTACTGAGCGACGGCCCGGCACGCCCGCTGCCGCCGCTGTAGAAACATGCCGGAAACATGTTCGACGTCCAGTGGAAATGCGCAGCGGACATTGTCTTGCGGAACCGCCGAAGGAGTCGGACCTTGAACCAGATCGATCCCGCCGCCACTGCGTGGCTGTTGGTCAGCACTGCCCTCGTTCTGCTCATGACGCCGGGGCTGGCGATCTTCTACGGCGGTATGGTCCGCACCACCGGTGTCCTCAACATGATCATGATGAGCTTCATCGCCATCCCGCTGGTGACGGTGTCCTGGCTGTTGGTCGGTTACAGCCTGGCGTTCTCCGATAGCAGTGCCGGCGGTGTGATCGGCGGCCTGTCACACATCGGGATGAGCGGTATCGCCCCGGATACGCTGCACGGTCAGGTCCCTGAGTTGCTGTTCGCCACCTTCCAGCTGAGCTTCGCGATCATCACCGCGGCGTTGGTCAGCGGTGCGATCGCGGACCGGGCCAAATTCTCCGCGTGGGTGGTCTTCGTCCCGATCTGGGCGGTTGTGGTGTATGCCGTTGTGGCGCACTGGGTGTGGTCACCTTCCGGCTGGCTGTTCCGACTCGGCGTGCTGGATTACGCCGGCGGGCTGGTTGTCGAAATTGTCTCGGGCGCCTCAGCGCTGGCGTTGGCCCTGGTGCTGGGCCCGCGCATCGGGTTCAAGCAAGATGCCATGCGCCCACACAATCTGCCGTTCGTTCTTCTTGGCGTCGGGTTGTTGTGGTTCGGGTGGTTCGGGTTCAACGCTGGATCGGCGTTGGCGGCCAACGGAACTGCTGCGGCCATCTTCTTGAACACCTTGGTCGCCGGTTGTCTGGGAATGTTGGGCTGGCTAACGGTTGAGCAACTGCGCGATGGCAAGCCCACGACATTCGGTGCCGCTTCCGGCGTGGTGGCCGGCCTGGTCGCGATAACTCCGTCTTGCGGGACGGTCAACACACTCGGCGCCGCCGTAGTCGGACTGGCGGCCGGCGTTGTGTGTTCATTCGCGATCGGGCTGAAATTCCGTCTTGGCTACGATGATTCGCTCGATGTCGTCGGCGTGCATTTTGTCGGTGGAGTGGTCGGTGTGATGCTGATCGGGCTACTGGCCACCGATGTGATGACCGGGGGACCGCGTGGTCTCTTCTTCGGAGGCGGACTGGGTCAGCTCGGAAAGCAGACGATGGCAGTCCTTGTCGTCGCCGCCTATGCGTTCGTGGTGAGCTTCCTGCTGGCCAAGTTGATCGACCGGGTGATGGGATTCCGGATCAGCGCCGAGGACGAGACCTCCGGCGTCGACCTGTCCCAACATGCTGAGACCGCCTATGCCGAAGGCGTTCACGGCCACGGCGCGCCCCGACGCCCGGGTCCGTTCCCAGGTTCGTGAGGTGTCAGGCACCGGTGGCCGCGGAGGGCAACCGACCCCAGTCCGGTCGTCTGCCGAGATGCCGCAGGATACGTTCGAAATCGTCGGCGCCGATGGGTTCTAGAGCACGGGTGAAGGGCGAATCCGGCGCCAAGCGGTGCTCGCCGTCGGGCACGGCGAGCACCAACGGTAGGACGGCGGCGATGACGTCGTCGGGGAGCTTGTAGGGCATGCCCAGTGCGGCGGCAACGTCCCAGCCGTGGACGACATAGTCCACGAAGTGGAAACCCATTGCCATCACGCCGCCGACCTTGACGTCCGGCCCGAAATCCGGCAGGGCGAACTCGACGTTTTCCGCGCCGTCGGCGGCGAAGGCGTCGAGCAGGTCGTATGCGGCGGCACGGTAAGTGCCGGCTGGATCGGCAGCCACCGCCTCAACCACGGTATCGGTTCGCCAGACCTCGGCGACATTGCCGTAACCCCTTGCCGCCGCGGCGAATCCGCGATGCTGGGCCGTCATGTGCGCGAGCAGGTCAGTCAATGTCCAGCGGTCGCATGGTGTCGGCCGATGTAGATCCACGGGTCTGATGACGTCGACGATATCGACCGCCGCGACGACCGCGGTGCGATGGAAGGGAAGAAAATCGGGTGAGATAGTGTGCATACGCTTACGATAAGCGGCTGCATACGATATGGCAACGCCTACCATGATGCGATGTCCGCGAAGCCACGTCGGCCCGATCTCGCGGCGCTCCTTACGCCTCTGTTGCGCGAGCTGATCGCCGCCGAAGAGTCCGTGCTGGCGACACACGAGCTCACGATGTGGGGTTACGTGGTCCTCTTGGCACTCGACCGTTCGCCGATGCGGACCCAGGCGGCACTTGCCTCCACGATCGGAGCCGACAAGACACGCATCATTGGCACCCTCGACGAACTACAAGAGGCTGGACACATCGACCGTCTGCCTGATCCCGAGGACCGTCGCGTCCGGTTGTTGGCTATCACAGATGCGGGTCGCAGGGTCAAGGACGCTGCGCAGGCCGATATTCAGCGAGGCGAGGAACGGTGGCTGGGCAAGCTGGATGCCGACGAGCGACAGGTGTTCTTCAATGCACTGCGCAAAATGAGCAGTGCAGAATCGTGAGGGCGAGGGCATGACGACGGGGCCGACCGTCCAGCCGGGACGCGCCGAACAGTGGGGGGACATCGCCAGCCCGACACGCATCATCGCCCTGCTGGTGGGCGCTGCCTTCGTGATGATCCTCAACGAAACGATCATGAGTGTGGCGCTCCCGGCGCTGATCGTGGACTTGGGGGTAACGGCCGCCACCGCACAGTGGTTGACGAGTGGCTTCCTTCTGACCATGGCCGTTGTGATTCCGATGACCGGATCGCTGATGCAGCGCTTCCCCGCGCGGGGGATCTACCTCGCGTCCATGAGTCTGTTTTGCCTCGGGACCCTGCTGGCGGCACTGGCGCCGGGTTTTCCTGTGTTGCTGGCAGGCCGAGTCGTCCAGGCGTGTGGGACCGCTGTGATGGTGCCCCTGCTCATGACGACCATCATGAAACTGATTCCGGCCGAGCGGCGGGGACAGACGATGGGCACGATCACCCTCGTCATCGCGGTTGCACCAGCCATTGGCCCCACGCTGTCCGGTTTGATACTCGGCGCACTGGGATGGCGGTGGATGTTCTGGATCGTGCTGCCGATTGCGCTCAGCGCGCTCGCGGCGGGCGGCCGTTGGTTACGCATGCCGACCGACGAACGACAGGCGACGCCGATTGACCCCGTCTCTGTGCCTCTTTCGGCTGCCGCCTTTGCCGGCCTGGTCTTTGGGTTGTCACTGTTCGCCGAGTCTGGTTCAGGGCAGCGCGGCATCCCGGCTTGGCTGCCGGTGTCGGTGGGTGCGGTGGCCATGGTGCTCTTCGGGCTGAGGCAGGTGCAGCTGCAACACCAGGATCGAGCGTTTCTTGACCTTCGACCCTTTACGCATCGCCGGTTCACGGTGTCGGTCGTCATCGTCGCCATGGGCTTCATGGCGCTCTTCGGCGCCATCATCATGCTGCCGCTGTATGTGCAGGACGTGTTGAAACAGACCGCATTGGTCGCCGGTCTCATCAGCTTGCCGGGTGGACTACTGATGGGAGTGGCAGGCCGCATTGTCGGGCGGGCCTACGATCGCCGTGGCGCGCGGGTGCTCGTGATACCGGGTGCGGTCATGCTCAGCGCGGCCCTCTGGGGTTTCACGAGTCTGGCTGCCACATCACCCATCTGGGAGGTCGTCGTCCTGCAGACCGTGATGATGCTGGGGCTCTCGATGATGTTCACGCCGTTGATGACCGACGCGCTCGCGGTGCTGCCCGAATCGCTTTACTCCCACGGGAGCGCGATTCTGACGACTCTTCAGCAGGTCGCCGGGGCGGCAGGAACGGCACTGTTCATCACGGTGATGACCAATGCTTCAACGTCCGGCGGCGCGCCCGATCTGACCGGGGTCCGGGCAGCCTTCACTGTCGCTGCGGTGATCGGGGTGTTCGTCGTGGTCGCATCGTTGTTCACCGGTCGTCGCCCGGTGCCGATACCGACGGATGCTTCCTAGCCGGCGCTACGCAGTCTTGAGGTAGTCGGCCCCGCCCACGTAGACAATCCCGGTGGGGGTGGCGGTGGTGGCCGCATTGGCGATCGCCGCAGCGAACTCGTTGACCGTCGGTAGCTCGGCCTGGCTGCGGCGCGCTTCCACCGCTTCGGGGTCGCGTCGTTCCAGGAGCCTGACGATGATGGTTCCGTCGATCATGTCGCCGGAGACCACCGAGAAGTGCACGCCGGCCCGGTCGAACTGCGAGCGCATGCCATAGAGCGCGGTCTCACCGGCGCGCTTGCTTGCGGCCACCGCCGCGTACCCCTTTGGCACAGCTTTGTTGGGATAGAAGTGTGCTTGGTGGCTGGTGACGAACACGATGCGGCTGCCGGCGGTCATCAGCGGCATCGCCAGTAGCGCAAGCCGCCGTTGGGCGTCACTGTTCAGACGCATGGCATAGCCGGGGTCGGCACCTAGCTCAAGGCCACCTGATGCGTTCAAGATCACCGTGTCCAACCGCCCGAACCGTGCCGCGATGTACCCCATCATCGCCTCGGTGTCGGCCTCATCGGAGATATCGGCGCCCAGGGTCGACGCATGCCCGCCTGCACTGCGGATGGCATTGGCGATGGTGTTCGCGCGCTTGGCTTTCTCGCGGTAGTTCACGATGACGTGGGTGTCTGCACTGGCGAGTTGTTGTGCCACCTCGGCACCGATACCCCGTGATGCTCCGGTGATCAGGACGATCCGTGCGGGAGACTGCATTGCGGGGGTTCCTTCCGTCTGCGATGCGTCCGGTCGCTGCCTGACCTGCGTTTCCGCTGGTTGCAGGCGCGCGTCCAAGCGCCGAACCACCACCGTACACGAATCTCTAAGAAAAATAAGAGATAAATAAGGTCACAATAAGGTTGTGATGCGCGGGCGTCGGGTGTGCGCGGAACAGGATTGCGTGATGTGGCGTTGCAAAGCCCATGGCGCCAAGTGCAGCACTCATCGAGGTGACAGGTTCGGCGATGGACCCCGTCGCTGCAGAAGCCAGTGACGAATTGCCCAACGGTTGCCGCATGGGTGACCGCCCAGGTAACTACGTGATCGTCGACAGGGCGGTCACCCGTTGCTGAAGCGCGAAAGCCGTTGTCCGCGAGCGGCCTAACCCACGCAGTCGGGTCTACTCAACGATGAAGACCGGGATCAGACGGTCGGTCTTCGTCTGATATTCGGCGTACGGCGGGTAGGCCTGCACAGCCAGCTTCCACCAGTCGTCACGCTCGGCCCCTGAAATCTCGCGCGCGGTCCCGGTGAACGTTTTGTCGCCGTCCTGCACGGTGACGGTCGGGTTGGCCTTGACGTTGAAGTACCACGCCGGGTGCTGCGGGTCGCCGCCCTTCGAGGCAACCATGGCGTACTTGCCGTCGGCCTCGACGCGCATCAGCGGAACGTAACGCTGCTTGCCCGATTTCACCCCGGTGGTGGTGAACAGCACGATCGGTCGGTCCATCACCTCGACCCCGTCGGTGGTGCCCTGCTCCAAAATGCGTTCGGTCTGCTCGCGTACCCAGTCAGTGGGGCTCAGTTCAGTCACGGGCCGCACAACACCCGCGCCTAGGCTGCTATTCCCCGGGGCTGAGTCTGCCGCCATGGTGGCCGAGGGTGGGTAGTCGGGCAGCTGGACTCTGTCGAGTCCGGTGCTGGTGAATTTGTCGCCGAACAACTTCGACACAGCCTGACCTACCGGACCTGCGAACACTCGTGCACCGGCGTGGAGTGCGCGGATACCGGCGGATGTGCGTGGATTGGCGCGCTGGATCACGCTCATGCGTAGCGGCGGGATGTCATCGACGACGGACCTCATGACCTGTTCGTACCGCTTGAGGCCGGCCACGTGGTCATCGCCGGTGCGGGCCAGCTCCCCGCCCAGCAGGTAGGCGCTGATCAGAGCCAGGCTGGTGCCGCTGCCCCCGAACGTGCCCGCGCAGAAGCCGGTGTCGCCGGCCAGAAGGACTCGGCCTTTGCGCCACTGTGGGGCGTTGATCTGGCCGACAGCGGAAAAGTACAGCGGCGCGTCGTCGGTGAGTTCGTCGAGTATTCGCGGAGCGATACCGCCGACATCATCGAAAGTTCGGCGCGTGATGGCGATCTGATCGGCTGTACTGAGATTCTCCAAACCGCGCACGTCGGTGATGAAGGTCAACATTGCGCGGGTGGTGCCCAGATTGTCCGGCCGCAGATGCACGCTTCGCGAGCCGCGAACATTTTGCCAGTTCCACCACTGGTCGTCGGTGTCGCGGCGGGGAAGGGTGACGTAGGCGATGTACATCCCGAAGTCGTTGACCTGCGCGGAGGTGACGAACCGGCGGGATCGTGACCGCAACCCTTCGGCGATGACGACGAGATCGGCGTCGATGGATGTGCCGTCGTCCAGAGCGACGGTGACGTGATCGCTGTGGTCGGTCAGGTCGGCGATCTGGGTGTTGAAGCGATAGTCCGTTGACCTCTGGGTGTGCTCGATCAGAATGCGGGACAGCTCACCGCGGAGCACCTCGAATTCCGCTGTTGGACCGTCTTTTTCACCTGGTGCACTCATGGGGAAGGAGGCCGACGGCGAACCGTCCTCAGCCAGGAAGCGCATCCCGACTTCCCCGGTATTCGCCGCACGCAGATCGTCTTCGATGCCCATCCGCCGGGCCACCTCGCGGGCCGCCCCGCGCACGTCGATGTTCTGACCCTCGTCGCGGCGCTGAGGATAACGCTCAAGGACGGTGGTCCGCCAACCTGCGGCAGCGAGCTGATGGGCCACTGCGGGTCCGGTGATGCCAGCTCCAGAGATAACGACGTGGGGTTTCACCCGCCTTACCTGCCCACCCGGTGATGATGCGAAACATCAGCGGCGTCCGGTACCTTGCACGGGGTGGTCGACAGCGTGATGCGACGTAGCGGTTTGTGGGTTGCGGCCGTCGTGCTCACCGGATCGCTGGTGGCCTGCCAGACCTCGGATGCGAGCGAGAGTTCTTCAACCACAACAGCGTTCACGTACGCACGGGCAATGCCCGGTATTTCCTCGACGGACTGGGCTGCGCGCGGCACTGTGATGAGCACCTCAGACCGCCCGGCTTTCGATATGGCGGCGTTGCCTGCGGGGTCCTCGGCCCACACCATGGTCTACCAGTCCGTTTCGGGTATCGACGGCACCGCCACCGAGGTGACGGGTGCGGCATTCTTGCCGCCGGGCACACCACCTGCCGGTGGCTGGCCGGTGGTCGGTTACGCGCACGGCACCGTCGGGGTGACCAGCGACTGTGGTTCGACCGGTGATCCGCATCTGTTCGGCGATATCGACGGCGTGGCCGCCCAACTGTCGCAGGGGTATGCAGTGGTTTTCACCGACTACGCCGGCCTGCGTGGCTACACCTCGGTGCCCGGGGGCGGGGTCGCCGACACCCCGCATGCGTATCTCGAGCCGAAGTCCGCGGCATTCAACCTGATCGACGCGGTGCGGGCGGCGCGCTCGTTCTTGCCGCAGCTGTCCAACCGCTGGGTGGCGCAGGGAGATTCCCAAGGTGGTGAGACCGCTTGGGCAGCAGCCGAATACCACGCAGCGTACGGACAGGGTCTCGACCTGCTTGGTGCCGCCGCGATCGTGCCCGCCTTGGAGGTCAGTGACGTGGTCCGGCATGCGCAGGACAATAGCCTCACTCGCGATGACCTGTACCTCTATCCCTATGTCATCACCGGACTGGCGGCAGTGGACCCGTCGCTGAAAATCGACGACTACCTCCACGGGGTGATGCTGGAGCAGCGGGAAACGCTGATCGCCTGCTCACCGGATTCCGCTGAACACAAGACTCGACTCCAGGCAACGCTGACAGGCGCGGACGCCGTTCCGTCGTCTCCCGAAGCGGCTGATCGTCTGACGCGCAGACTGGCTGACTACGCGTTACCGCAGCAACCCACACGCATTCCACTCCTTGCCATCTACGGCGGTGCCGACGAAATCGTGGCACCGGTGTGGACCGAGTCAGCGATCACCAAGGGCTGCGCTCTCGGAGACACGGTGCTGCGAGTGCGGGTGGAGGGGCAGGGTCACGGCCTTGACCCGGGTGTGCAGCTCACTTCGTGGATTGCCGACCGGTTCGCCGGCGTCCCTGCACCGAGCAATTGCTGACGGCGGCAAGAGGACAATAGGGCGATGCAGTTATCGAACAAGCTTGGCATCGGTCTTGCCGCGGTGGGCCGTCCGGCGTACCTCACCGGCGGGCGAGAAGCCGACCTCGGTGAAGCCCGGTCAGTATCCGAAATGCGGGACCGCACCATCGATGTCCTGAACACGGCCTACGACAACGGAATTCGCTACATCGACACGGCCCGCTCCTACGGCCGGGCTGAGGAGTTTCTGGCCGAGTGGTTACGGGCCCGACCGGAGGTGGCCGACGTCGTGGTGGCGTCGAAGTGGGGGTACCGCTATGTCGGGGACTGGCGGCTGGATGTCGACGTGCATGAGGTCAAGGAGCACACACGCCAGGCGTTCGAGGAGCAGTGGCGGGAGAGCAACGCGCTGCTGGGCGATCGGCTCAGCCTCTACCAGGTGCATTCGCTGACAAAGGACAGCCCGCTGCTTCGCGATGTGGAACTCCAGCGAGCATTGGCCGATCTGCGCGATGACCGGGTTTCGACGGGGTTGGGGTTGGGGTTCTCCACCTCGGGCCCACACCAGGCGGCGACAATCCGTGCCGCCATGGAGCTGCAGGTCGGCGGGGCACCATTGTTCGGCGCGGTGCAATCGACGTGGAACCTCTTGGAAACGTCGGCGGCACCCGCGCTTGCAGAGGCGCACGCGGCCGGGCTGAGCGTCGTCCTCAAGGAGTGCTTCGCCAACGGTCGGCTTGCACCGGGAACCGACGATCCCGTCCCTGGTGTGCGAAACGCCGTCGCCCGGGCCGACGAGATGGGTATCGGTGTCGATCAGCTTGCTATCGCCGTTGCCGCACACCAGCCCTGGGCCACCCGAGTCCTCTCGGGTGCCGCGACCACTGCACAGGTCGAATCGCATATCGCCGGCGTCGCCCTGGACCTGACGCCCCAGCAGGTCGCTGGCCTGAGCGGTTTCGCCGAGGATCCGGACGACTACTGGGCAGCGCGCTCCCGCCGCGCCTGGAACTAGGCGGGCACAGTGTCGGCCGGTTTGCGGGTGGCCAGGAACAATCCCGTGAGAATGAGCGCGAGACCGGCGAGGTTCCACACCGTCAGCGGCTCGCCGAGAATGACGACACCGGCGGCCAGCGCCACCACGGGATTGACATAGGTGAACATCAGCGCGCGGGCGGCTCCGACCTCTCGGATGAGCGCAAAGAACACGATAAATGCCAATGCCGTGCAAATCACCGCCAGCACGGCGAGCGCGATCAGGACCCGGGTGGACGGCATCTGCTGCGGCCACGTCGCGGCTGCGGGCACCGAGTAGATCAGCGCTGCGACCCCGAGGCAGGCCGCGGTCATGGGCAATGTCGGTACCTCTGCCAGGTAGCGGGCGGCCACCAGCGGCGCGATGGCATAACACACCGCGACGAGCAGGACTTCGAGCACTGGTCCGGTGCTGCCCGCCAGGCTTGGACCTGCCAGCACCGCCACACCGCCAAAGCCGATGCTGAGTCCGAGAATTCGCCTGCGGCCGAGCCTGCGTTCACCGCCGGTGAACCGGTCCAGCACCGTCGCGATGATGGGTGCGGCAGCAATCAGCAGACCCGTCAGGGAACTGGTGATGTGTCGCTCGGCGTCGGTGAGAAGAAACCAGGCCGCGATGATCTCGAAGAATGCGAATGCCAGTACCGGCTTCCAATGCTGAAGCACTGGTTGCCATTGCGCCCGCGACATCGCCAGCGGCAGTAGGACTAACGCGCCAATGGCAGTCCTGGCCAACACGAGCACCGGGACCGAAACCCCCTCGACTGCGATCTTGATCAGCAGGTAGGGGATTCCCCAGATGACGCTCATCGCGGCGAACAATGTCCAGCCGCGCGTACTCATCCGAGCAGCTTATTGGTTGTGGGGTCGGCCTTCGTCGTCACGGGTGATGAGGCTGGCAGCTTCGAATGCGTCGATGAGCAGCCTTATGTCGGTCAGTTGCGGCCCGGGGTCGACAACATCTGCGTGGCAGCCGGTTTCGACGAGCGGAGAGGTTAGCCGCTGACCGCCGGGATGCCCGTCAAAGTGGGCATGAGCACGTCATCCACCAACGTGCGGACAGTTTCCTCGGTCGGTGGGCGACCGGAGACCACAGACCGGAAGACCAGATAGCCCGGTAGCAAGTCGAAAATCTCGTCGTTGATCGCCGAAGCATCGATCTCCCCACGAGCCACCGCATCGTTGAGGACCTCGTAGATCACCTGCTTGCGCTGCGCAATGAACTCGTCGTGCATCGCCTCACCGAGAGCTGGGCTGTGGGTCATCTCGTTCAGGACGGCCCGCATGCTGCTCGCGTGTTCACATGCCTGTTTACACACGGATCTGCCGAGGTCCATCAGATCGCCGCGCAGCGAACCCGTCCGCGGCGCGATGGCCGTACAACGGGTGCCCTCGATGAACGCGGCCAGCACCAGGTCCGCTTTCGACGGCCATCGTCGATACACGGTTGCCTTACTGGCCTTGGCTTGGACCGCGACCGCTTCGACGGTCAACCGGTCGTAACCGTGTTCCTGCAGCAGTTGCAGTGTGATCGCCAACAGCTCAGCTTCCCGCGCGGTCCATCGGGCGCCCGGACACGGGGTCGGCGTGTGGTCGGGTGACTCGGAAAACACGCGTTCACCTCCTGTGAGAGCAGATTCGGATGCTGAGCGCAAGGGATTTCCAGCAGTTGCACTGTCCCGTACCGTACCGTACCGTTCGAAACCGCGAATCGGGATCCACCAGGAAGCTAGGATCGGCACCGTTTCGCCGGGCATCGGAAGGCTTTCGAGTGAGCAGTGTTTCGGTTGGCAGCCTTTTACGACGATGGTGGACGGTGATCGTCGCGGCCCTGGTTTTCGCCGTCGTCGCCTTCAGCGTCTATCGGCTACACGGGATTTTCGGCTCCGATAACGCAGTGACGCGACCGGCCGCCGACGCTCTGGAGAACACCGGCTTCAACCCCAAGCGGGTTCTGCTGGAGGTCTTCGGCAGCCCGGGGTCCACGGCCACCATCAACTACCTCGACATAAACGCCCAACCCCAGCGGGTCGACAACGTGCCCCTGCCGTGGTCGCACCTGCTGACGACTGATGACCCGACGCTCTTCGTCGATCTGCGTGCCCAAGGCGACGGCGACTCCATTGGCTGCCGCATCACCGCCAATGATGTCGTCAAGGACGAAAGGTCCACCAGCAACGTGAACGGCTACATCAACTGCTTGGACAAGTCGGCATGAGCGAGCGCCGCGCAACAGCACCAGTTCAAGACTCGCGGGTGGCCCGCCTGATTCAACGACTCGCTCTGCCCATCGTGTTGGTGTGGGTCGCCATCGCCGCGTTGACCAATATCGTCACGCCACAACTCGAGGTCGTCGGGGCTGAGCGATCGGTCTCGATGAATGCGCCCGATTCACCGTCGATCATGGCCATGCGGCATATCGGGCAGAAGTTCGGTGAATTCGATTCCGACAGTGCGGCAATGATCGTCATCGAGGGGGATAAACCCCTCGGTGCCGATGCCCACGCGTTCTACGACACCCTGGTGAAGAAGCTGAACGCCGACACCAAACACGTCGAGCATGTGCAGGATTTCTGGGGCGATC
Organism: Mycobacterium sp.; assembly: GCF_965229105.1. Lineage (GTDB taxonomy): Bacteria > Actinomycetota > Actinomycetes > Mycobacteriales > Mycobacteriaceae > Mycobacterium. The sequence goes on along the minus strand of NZ_OZ245858.1, from coordinate 445,943 downwards.
CACTGACGGCGGGTGGCTCGCAGAGCAAGGACGGTAAGGCCGCGCTGGTACAGGTGTATTTGGCCGGCAATCAGGGTGAGGCGCTCTCCAATGAGTCCGTCGACTCCATCCGCCAGATTGTGGCCTCCACATCCTCACCGCCGGGGGTGAAGGCCTACGTCACCGGTGCCGCGCCCTTGATCACCGATAACTTCGAAGTCGGCAGCGAGGGTACTCACCAGGTCACCGCCATCACCTTCCTCGTCATCGCGGTGATGCTGCTGATCGTCTACCGCTCGCTGTTCACCACGCTGATCATGCTTGTCGTGGTTGCCGTCGAACTGGCCGCCGCGCGTGGCATCGTCGCTACGCTCGCTAACAGCGGGTTGATCGGACTCTCCACCTATGCGACGAACCTGCTGACCCTGCTGGCGATTGCAGCCGGCACCGACTATGCGATCTTCGTTGTTGGCCGCTACCACGAGGCGCGTAACAAGGGGCTGGAACGAGAAGCGGCCTACCACGACATGTATCGCGGCACGGTGCATGTCATCGTCGGCTCAGGGCTGACGATTGTCGGGGCGGTGGCGTGCCTGTACTTCACCCGGTTGCCGTACTTCCAGACCCTGGGCGTGCCTGCTGCTCTCGGCGTGCTGGTGACACTGGCAGCAGCACTGACCCTGGGACCCGCGGTGCTGCTGATCGCCAGCAAGTTCGGCCTGCTGGAACCCAAACGCAAAGTGCGCGCAACGGGTTGGCGTCGCACCGGCACCATGATCGTCCGGTGGCCCGGTCCTATCCTGGTGGTGTCGTTGGCGATCGCCTTCATCGGACTGCTCGCCTTGCCCGGCTATAAGACCAGTTACGACGGCCGTCCCTACCTCCCCGATTCGGCGCCCGCCAACATCGGTTACACCGCCGCTGAACGCCACTTCTCCGAAGCCCGGCTCAACCCGGAACTGTTGATGATCGAGACCGATCATGATATGCGGAATCCGGCCGACATGTTGGTGCTGGAACGTGTGGCCAAAGCGGTTCTGCACACCAAGGGTATTGCGCTGGTGCAGTCGATCACCCGGCCATTGGGTACACCGATCACCCACAGTTCCATCCCGTTTCAGATCAGTGCCTCGAGTGCCAGCCAGATCATGAACCTGAGCTACCAGCAGGATCGGGCCAAAGATCTGCTGAAACAGGCCGACGAGATAACCAACACGATTGGCGTCCTCGAACAGCAGCTGATGCTGCAGAAGCAGAGTGCGGACGCCACTCACGAGCAAACTCAGGCGTTCCACGACACCGTGACCGTGGTGAACGATCTGCGCGATAAGCTCTCGACCTTCGACGACTTCTTTCGGCCCCTGCGTAACTACTTTTACTGGGAGCCACATTGCTTCGATATCCCATCGTGCGCGGCGGTGAGATCGATATTCGATTCCCTGGACGGTATCTCGCAGCTTGCTGACAAATTCGGGACAATCACGGCAAGCCTCGACAAACTCGACGCGCTACAACCACAACTGGTGGCCCTGCTTCAGCCACAGATCGATATCCAGGAGCGAAACCGCCAGCTCATTCTGAACAACTACGCCACCAACTCTGGCACCAACACGCAGAGCCAGGACGCGCTGAAGAACTCGACGGCGATGGGGCAGGCGTTTGACGATGCCAAGAATGACGACTCTTTTTACCTGCCGCCGGAAGCCTTCGACAACCCTGACTTCAAACGGGGCATGAAACTCTTTATGTCGCCGGACGGCAAGGCGGCCAGGATGATCATCACGCACGAGGGCAATCCGGCAACGCCCGAAGGTATCGCGCATATCGACGCATTGAAGGACTCGGCGTTCGACGCGATCAAGGCCACCCCGTTATCGGACGCCGAGATATACGTCGCCGGAACGGCCGCCACATACAAAGACATTCAAGACGGGTCGACGTATGACCTGCTGATCGTCGTCATCGCGGCGATGAGCCTCATCCTGCTGATCATGATTTTCATCACCCGAAGCCTGGTCGCCGCCTTCGTCATCGTCGGCACGGTCGCGTTATCCTTGGGTGCATCCATCGGCCTGTCAGTTCTGGTGTGGCAGTACATCTTCGGCATTCAGTTGTATTGGATCATCGTCCCGTTGGCCGTCATTCTGCTGTTGGCGGTGGGAGCGGATTACAACCTGCTGTTGATATCCCGATTCCAAGAGGAGTACGGGGCCGGTTTGAAAACCGGCATCATCCGGGCGATGGGCGGCACCGGTGGGGTGGTAACCGCAGCGGGACTGGTCTTCGCGGCCACGATGTCGTCGTTCATCTTCAGCGACCTTCTGGTTCTCGGTCAGATCGGTACGACGATTGGTCTCGGCCTGCTCTTCGACACGCTGATCGTGCGGTCGTTCATGACGCCGTCGCTGGCGGCGATGCTCGGGCGCTGGTTCTGGTGGCCGTTGAACGTGCGCCCGCGGCCCGCCAGTCGGATGTTGCAACCCTACGGATCTCGTGCGGCCGTCCGCGAGCTGCTCCACTCGGATGCGGGGGATGGCGCAGCGCCCACTGAGCCAGGTTCTGCGGCCACGACCTAGCGATGGCGTCATCGGGTCGTGCGTCACGGCGCGCCTGGCGGGTTCTTGTCGGACCTGGCTCGTAGCCTCGGGCGCATGCAGCGCAACAGCAACGGCCCGTCAGTCGTCGCGACCTGTCGGCACTGCGATGGCGACACCGTGTGGCTGCAGACCGTCAATGGCGGCTGGCACTTGTTCGATACCGCCATGCAGTCGACGGCCGGGACGTTTGACGGCAACCGGTATGCGATTGATCGCCGCAGTCGGCTGGTCGTCGATCTCGACACGATGGTCGAATCGCGGTGGCCGGCCCTGTGCCTTTCGCTGCACAGGTATCGGTGTCCCCCGAGCTATGAACGAAGCCGGTTCCATCCCCGCCGGACCCGTCAGGCGGACGATATCGAGTTGACCGACCTGTGGCGGCGCCTCGCTGATGCTCGCGAGCACGCGCATGACGATCTGGGGCTCGGCTTCGCCGGCTGAGCGTTTCGGTGTGACGACGCCCACCTAGGCGGCGGGATTAATTGATGTCGGGTGCTCGTTGCAGCGCTTGTAACACTTAAGGAACCAAGTTCCATAAGAGCCCCGAGTACATCTCCCATCAGGAGCAGAACATGACCGACATCGTCCTCATTCACGGACTCTGGATCTCGCACACTGCCTGGCAGCCCTGGATCGAATACTTCGCCGCCCAAGGACACCGTGCCGTCGCCCCGGCGTGGCCCGGTGAACACTCAACCGTGTCTGCCACCCGCGAAAATGCCTCCGATCAAGCCGGATTCGGTGTCGACGAGCTGACCGAGCACTTCGGCAAGGTTCTCCAGCAGTTCGATACACCGCCTGTGGTGATAGGCCATTCATTCGGTGGGCTGATCGCACAGAAGTTGCTCGGCCAGGGTAAGGCCGCCGCGGCGATCGCCATCGACCCGGCGCCGATCAAGGGCGTCAAACCGCTTCCGATCGCACAGCTCCGCTCGGCGTTCCCGGTGCTGGGTAATCCGTTGAACCGGGGCCGCGCGAAGGGCCTGACCCAGGCGCAGTGGCGCTACGGCTTCGGTAACGCACTGACACAGGCCGAATCCGATGCCCTGTGGGAGCAGTGGTCTATCCCCTCGCCGGGCAAGCCGTTGTTCGAGGCCGCAGTGGCGAACTTCGCGCCGAACTCACCGGCCAAGGTCGATACTGCCAACGCAGCTCGCGGTCCGCTGTTGATCACCGCCGGCACAGCGGATCACACCGTTCCCTACGTGAGCGCCAAAGCGGCCTACGGGCTGTACAAGAAGTCCGCTGCGGTCACCGACTTCCACGAGTTCGAAGGGCGCGGGCACTCGTTGACCATCGATGCCGGTTGGCGTGACGTCGCCGACACCTCGCTGGCCTGGCTGGCGCACCGGGGTGTGGCAGAGGCGGTCTGACCCGTGCCTCGCCGTCGCACTGCAAGCGATCAGGTCTCGGCCGCGTTGCTCAACGCGGCCGAGACCGTACTGGACCGAGATGGCACTACCGGCGTCACCGTCCGCGCGGTGGCAGGCGTGGCCGGGGTGTCTCCGATGGGCGTGTACAGCAGGTTCGCCAATAAGGATGGTCTGCTGAGTGCGCTCGCCATCCGCGCCTTCGACAACCTCTCGATGGCGATCGACATACCGGCGGATACCGCGCCGATTGACCGGTTGCGCCAGTCATGTCGGGGTTATCGAGGTTTCGCGCTTGCACATCCGGCGCGGTACTCGTTGATTTTTGCGGCCGGGTCGCCGGCCGCGGATCCCACGTCACCCGTCACAGCGCGCGGCCGCGAGGTGTTCGACATTCTGGTCGGTATGGTCCGCGATGTGATGACCGTGTCCACGATTGATCCGGTCGAGGCGGGCCAGGCGGTGTGGAACGCAATACACGGCGCGGTGACCATCGAGCTCGCCGGCGTCGGCCAGACTGCCGACGCCGCAGCCAGTTACGAACACACGCTCGACTTGATCATCGGTGGCCTTCGCGGTACCTAGCGCTGTCGTGATCGTGCAGCGTCTGGTTGGGGTTGATCGCGTCGGTGATCCGCACGCTGGCAGCGGAAGTGTTGGGCAAGAACAGGGTTCCCTCGTGCGCGACCGCGGCCGCCCCCCATTGCAGGGCGGTGGCCAGCGCCTGTTGGCGGCTGCCGGGGCAGCTGAGGTAGCCGGCGAGCATGGCATCACCGGCACCGACGGTGCTGACCACGTTGGCGGCGGGTGCCTGCCCCCACAGCACGCCCTCGCCATCAACCAGCACTGCGCCGTCGCCGCCTAAGCTGGCCAGCACGGCGCGGGCGCCGCGGCGGCGGACGTCATGCGCGGCGTCGATGACCTCACCGAGTGTGGTGGGTGCGGTCCCGGTGAGGGCGGCAAGCTCGTCCACGTTGGGCTTCACCAGGTCAGGCCCGGCCGCCAGGCTTTCGGCCAGGGGCGCACCGGAGCTGTCCACTGCGACGCGAATGTTCCTGCCGCGAGCCAGCGTAACGAGGTCGGCGTACCAGTCGGCCGGCAGCCCCGCGGGTAGGCTGCCCCCACACACCAGCCAGGCCGCGTTCTCCAGCTGCCCGGTAACTGCTGCCACCAACAGCTTTCGCTCGGCGGAACTCAGTTCAGGGCCGGCCTCGTTGATCTTGGTGACGGTGCCGTCGGGCTGGGTCAGGCTGATATTGCTGCGGATGTCCCCGGCGATGGGCACCACGACGGTGTCCAACCCGGTGGCGTCGAGCATCTGTCGCAGGTGTGCGCCGATCGGGCCACCCGCGGTGACCACGGCGCGGGTGGCAATACCGTGCGCGTGCAACGCCAAACCAACGTTGACCCCTTTACCGCTGGGTTCGCTGCGGCTGCGCTGACTTCGGTTGACCGCGCCGAGCACCAGGCCCCGGAGGAAGACGGTGCGGTCCACGCTCGGGTTGGGTGTCACGGTGACGATCATGCGCGTTCGATATCCATTCCGGCAGTGCGCAATTCGTCGCACTGCTGATCCTCGAGTCCGGTATCGGAGATCAGCAGGTCGATATCGGCGAGATCGGCGTGTTTGGTGCCACTGACCGTCCCGAACTTGCTGTGGTCGGCCAGTAGGATCCGCTTGGCGGCACAGCCCAGCATCAGCCGCTTGACCGCGGCTTCCGCGGGGTCCGGCGTGGTGAGTCCCCGCGACATCGAAATGCCGTTGGTGCCAAGGAACGCGACGTCGACGTTGATCTCGGCCAGCGCGCGCACGGTCCAGTCGCCGACTTCGGCAAAGGTCGTGTTACGCAACCGGCCACCGAGGGTGAACACGGTGAGCCGAGGCCTGCTCAACAGTGCAACGGCCAGGGGTAGAGTGTTCGTGTAGACCGTCAGATCCCGGTCGCCGGGGAACAGCTCGACCAGCTTGGCTGTGGTCGAACCCGCATCGATGAGTACCGAACCCTGTGCGGGAACATGATTCAGCGCTGCCTGTGCGATCCGGGACTTCTCCAGCGCGAACTCGGTCCTGGTTTCGACGGCGGGTTCGAAAACACTGGACCGGACGGGTACCGCCCCTCCATGCACGCGTCGCAGCAGGCCCTGGTGTTCCAGCGCGATGAGATCTTTGCGGATCGTCTCGCCCGTGACCCCCAAGGCGTCCGCGATATCCATCGCATCGACGCGCCCGTCGCTGCGCAGTCGCTCAAGAATATGGTCCCTGCGCTGGTCGGCATACGGGGCGCTCACGACGCACTCGCGGCTTTGGCGGCCAGCAACGCAGCTCCGCGGGCGCCGGCTTCGGTGACATCGGTCCGGACCAGCTCGCCGAAGCGGCGGCGTTTGATCTCGATGACCCCCTCGCTGCGGGACCAGCCACCGGTGACGACCAAGTTGCGGTGCGGCCCACTGACGCGGGTCATCGCATCGTGGATCTCGGCAGCCTGGGCGGTCACTACCTCCAGTGCGGCCCGCCACACATGTGCAGGTCCCATGCCGTCGGTGATACCGAGGATGTCCAGCCGGCCGAACGGCGGCGCCGACACTGTCACGTCGGGGCCGGGTAGTGCGATCGCCTGGGCGTCCAACGCCGGTAGGTCGGCCTGTTCTTTGCCGAGCAGTGCCAGGATGCGTTGTAACGCCAACCCGCCCTGGGTGGCGCCGAGTAGACACCAGTGATCGGCAACCGCGTGCCAGCCCGTCGTGATTCCCGCCCCGGCGAGTTCCGCCACGACCGTCGGTGACAGTGTCGGCGCGATGGTACGCACCAGCGCCTCGGCGGTACCGCACGAATCCAGTTCATCTCCGGGACCGTCGGCTCCGGCGCCGATCACCGCGGCCTGATGGTCGTGGCCGGCCAGGGTCAGCACAGCTCCGGTCAGCCGCGGTAGGCCGGCTTCGCCGCTGACTCGGCCCAGCGGGGTGCCCGCGGTCACCAGTGCGGGCATCAACGACGCACTGGCACCAGACCACTCGAGGGTGTCGCTCCACCAGGAGCGCTGCGCCAGCCGCAGCCAGCCGGTACGTGAGGCCAGCGACTGCTCGGTGGCCTCGTCGCCGCCGAGTCCCCGCACAATCCACTCAGCGACATTGAGGCGGCGCACCGCATTTCGCGCGGCGGGGACGTTATCGCGCAGCCAGCGATGCTTGGTGAGCGACCACTGCTGGCGCAGCGGCAGGCCCGTGGTGGCAGAGAATTCCGCTGCCGGGATGGTGTGGCGCAGATGCTCCAGTTCGGCGGCATCGCGGGTGTCGTGCCAGGCGATGACCGGAGCGATCGGCACGCCGTGGCGATCCAGGAGCACGCCGGATTCCGCCAGGCTGGTAACCCCCAACCCGGCGATCACACCCGCCGGGCACGACGAAAGCGCCTCGGCCACTGCCGACTTGGCCGTCGTGAGCAATGCGTTGGCATCGAGTTCGGCACCCGTGGGAGTGAAGGTCCACGGAGTCTCCGCGCGACCGGCCGATACCGGTTCGCCGGCCTCGGTGAACACGACCGCCTTGCTGTTCTGGGTGCCGACGTCAAGGCCGACGTAGAGCGCGTCGCTCATTTCGGATCCTGAGTGTGACCTTGATTGGCTTGGATAATGATGGATATAGTTGTGTTTCGTTGGGATTTTGTCAAGAGCCAGGAGAGCCGGACCGATGCCGTTGGCCCGCACCGCAGATCTCGTCGCCGCCGCGTACCGCGCGGGGGCAGGACTTGTGGCATTCAACGTCATCACCCTGGAGCACGCGGAGGCGATCGTCGCCGGAGCCGAACGTGCTGGCCGGCCGATCATCCTGCAGATCAGCGAGAACGCGGTGAAATTCCACCACGGCCGACTCCGCCCGATCGCTGCCGCCACCATTGCCGTTGCCACGGAAGCCACCGTCGCGGTATCGGTTCATCTCGATCATGTCGAAGATGCCGCCCTGCTGTATTGTGCTGCCGAAACAGGTTGCAGTTCAGCAATGTTCGATGCGTCAATGCTTGACTACCATGCCAATATCGCTGACACCAAGGCTGCGGCCGATTGGGCACACCAGCATGAGCTGTTCCTGGAAGCGGAACTCGGTGAGGTCGGCGGAAAAGACGGAGCCCACGCACCCGGAGTGCGAACCGACCCCGCCGAGGCGGCCGCATTCGTCGCGGCAACAGGCGTCGACGCATTGGCGGTCGCCGTGGGAAGTTCTCACGCCATGTCGGCACGCACCGCGACGTTGGACTTCGACCTGATCACCCGGCTGCGCTCGGCGGTGCCGGTTCCATTGGTGCTACACGGATCATCGGGCGTCGCGGACGAGGACCTGCGTAAGGCGGTCAGTGCCGGAATCACCAAAATCAACGTCGGCACCCTGCTCAACACGCACTTCACCGCGGCGATCCGTACCCACCTCGCCGACGATGGCGCCGTGACCGACCCGCGGAAGTATCTCGCCCCGGCGCGTGCTGCCGTTACCGAAGCCGTCGCGGACCTGTTGGGCGCGATCGGCTAGCCACCGGCCTGGAGTGACAACACAGTGATCTCCGGTGGAATGCCCACCCGCACAGGCGGACCCCAGAATCCCGCTCCACGGGATACGTAGAGCTGCGTGTTGTCGACCACGGACATTCCTGCCAACGACGGTTGCACCGCCGCGACGACATAACCGAACGGCCACGTCTGGCCGCCGTGGGTATGCCCAGAGAGCTGCAGATCCACCCCGCGGGCCGAGGCCTGCGAGACCATTACCGGTTGGTGAGCGAGGAGCACGGTCGGGCGGGACCCGTCGAGCCCGGACAGCGCGCGGTCGAAGTCGGGAGGGTCTGAACTCCGCGCGCCGGTGACGTCGTTGATGCCGGCGAGGTCGAATGCCGCGCCGGCGCGCCCAATGGCCGTGTTCTCGTTGCGCAGGGTCCGCACACCGAGCTCATCCAACCTGCGTAACCAGGCATCGGTATCCGATGTGAAGTACTCGTGATTGCCGGTGACGAAGAACGTTCCCTCGCGAGAGGACAAGTCTCGCAGCGGCTCCGCGGCCCAGCCGAGGTCCTCGACGGACCCGTCGACCAGGTCGCCGACAATCGCCACCAGGTCAGGCTCGGCCTCATTGATGATCCGGACGATTCGTTCGGTGTGCTTTCGACCCAACAGCGCGCCGAGATGGATATCGGACACCACGGCGATTCGAAAACCGTTGAGCGCGGGATCGAGCCGCCGCAACCGCACCGGCACGTGCAGCAGCTCGGGTGCTCCCAGGGCGGTCACCGCACCCACTCCGACGAGTCCGACCGATGCGGCGCCGGCAGCCGCGGCGCTGGTCCTGGCGAGGAACACCCGCCGGTTCACTGCCCGGGCAGTGGTGCCCGACTCATCGCCGGCAACCTGCCGGGCCGGTTCGGATGCGCGGTTGACCCAGCCACGCAACGCCAGCCGGATCGGTTCCAGGGCGAGCAGCGTCAATAACAGGTAGCCGACGGCGGCAAACCACAGGTAGCCCGGCCAGGCGATCCAGGCCGCATCGCCGACCGGTGTGACACGGGGTAGGAGCAGCGCCGATACCAGGAGCGCCGCGAGGATGATGAGGACGCCCGTGAGAGTCCATCGGACGCGGCCTGTAGCGGTGGTGTCCTTGATCAGTCGTTTCCAGATGTACACGTGCGCCAGCCCAAAGATTCCGAGGATGACGACGATGAACACTGCGCCAGTCTGCCTGGTGACGACTATCTGATGCGCGCGGCGGTGATGACGTCGCGTGCCCGATCGATCATCGAAGCGAGCGGTCCGACAACAAAATTCAACTTGGCCGACTCGATTCCCGGGTGTGGCCTGGTGGGCGCGATGGCCTGGGCCGCCTGCACAGCGAGCACCAACTGTTTGAGGTCGCCGGCGTCGAGCTCTCGTCGAAGCTTGCCGAATTCCTCTGCTTCCTCGTGCTCGGCGTGTTCCACTACCGCGTCCCGAAACACTGTCAAGGCATCGAGGAATTCCGGTGAATCGATGTCCAGCTCTTCGAGTTTGGCCAGTTGCTTCTTGGCCGCATGCTCTTCGTGCAGCCGTGCCTCGACAATCGAGGCACCGTCATCGATGTCCTGACGCGCACGAGGATGGACCACCATTTCCTCCGACGTCTCGTGCACGGCGAGCAATTGGCGCAAGTCGAGAAATGCTTTTTCCCGCGCCTTCCGACCTGTTGCGTACAGCACGTCGTCGAACATGTCTTTGATCAGGTTGTGCTGATCAACCAGAAACGCGACCACGTCATCGGTCGACAGCACGAACGTTTCAACCACGGCTCTACCTCCGCTAATACTCAGTGTTTCGAATTCGGTGCGCATTGAGCAGTGCGCTCCGGGCATACCTACCCGTAACCAGGCGTATCAAACCCACTACTTGCCTCGATGATGAATTCATTTAATTGCCAATTAATGCCGTTCTGCCAGCGGAAAAATTCGCGCTTCAGTTCCATATGCCGATAGGCTGGCGATAAGTTCGGATAGGCGGTTTCCGTCATATACGGACAAATGCAGTCGGGACCGGGGGGTCTTGGTGAGTGCAGTGGTCTACGCACACCGGAGGTGCCAGCATGAGCGAACAGCATGTGACGTCCTTCGCTGAACCCGCGCCGGCCGCCGGCCTTGCGGAGAGAGCGACCAGCTGGAGAAAGCTGCCCCTGGTCGCCAATGAACGCCAGGCATTGCTGGTCATGGGGGGCATGACCCTGCTGATCGGCATGACGGTGCTCGTGATGGTGCCGGCAGGTCTGTTCGGCCCCGTCGAGTCGGTCGGAGTACTCATCGCCGCGCTGTCGACGATCCCCGTCGCAGTTGCGTGGTGCGCAGCGCGCACATGGCCTCGCCACGTCCTTGTGGTCTCGTTCGTCGTCTACGCCGATGCCGCGGTCATCTTCGTGCTCAGCGCTTTTCAGGACCACTTCGCTGCGCTGCAGTTCAGCGCACTGCTATGTCTGGTCGCACTATTCGCAGCCATCGGCGGGTCGCTGCGTCTGCTGGCCGGCCACCTGGTGGTCTCGGTGCTGACGATGTCCGTCATGGCGTTCCTGTCGGTTCGGGAAGGTGTGAGTCCGTGGCTGGTGGTCGCTCGCACCGTCTTGCTCTGCCTGCTGTTCGCCGTGCCGATCGTCTTGCACGTCTACGTGCAGCGCCTGCGCCAACGTGCGACCGAGGCACTGGTGGATCCCCTGACCGGACTGTGGAATCGGCGCGGACTATTCGACGTACTGGACGACAGAAGCGTCTCTGACTCGGTAGCGGGCGACTCCGTCATCGGGGTGATCGTGATCGACATCGACCGCTTCAAACACCTCAATGATCTGTATGGCCATGACGGCGGCGACAACGTCCTGTGCGAGGTCGGTCGGCGCCTGATAGATGCCGGCTCCGCGGGTGCGGTCGTGGCGCGGGTCGGCGGCGACGAATTCGTCTGCGTACACCGCGGGTCGCGAACCGCCGTCGCCGCGGCGGAAGACAGGATTCGTACCGGCCTGGTGGAATCGTTCGCCGGCCCGGCGTTCACGGTGAGCGTGGGATCGGCCACCGATGTCATCAGTGCCGACCAGACCGGCAGCACCATGGTGCGGCGCCTCATGGCGTTGGCTGATATCGAGATGTACCGAACCAAACGCCGTGTCACCGGGGATCTCCGGTTCGACGGGGCCGACACGGACTCGCCCGCACCGGCGATCCCGGCGATTCGACAGCGTGTGAGGGCGTTGATCGCGGCCGGCGGCCCTGAGATCGTCTTCCAGCCCGTGGTGTTCGCCGCGTCGGGCAAGGTTGTCGGCTACGAGGCGCTGTCTCGATTTGCCCACGGGAGCGGCTTCCCACTGACCTGGTTTCGGGATGCGACGGTGGCCGGAGTCGCCGGTGAGCTGGAACTGGCTGCTATCGACAATGCTCTGATCGCCATGCAGTCCCTGCCGCCCGATGCGTTCGTGTCCCTGAATACCTCTGCTGACACCATCCTCACCGGTGAGCTCCTCGCCCGTCTTGCCCCGCACCTGGCTTTCCGGTCGTTGTATTTGGAGTTCACCGAGCATCAGCGGGTAGATAACTTCGATGCCGTCGCACTGGCCATGGAGGAACTCCGTGCCGCCGGAGTAAAACTGGCGATCGACGACGTCGGCTCCGGGTTCGCCAGCCTGCTGCCCATCGTGGAATTGCGGCCCGACATGCTCAAAACAGACTGCAGCTTGATGTGCGGTATCGACACCGATCGGGTGCGCCGCGCCGCGGCTGCGGCCCTCTGTACCTTTGCGCATGAGACCGCCGCGGTGGTGCTGATGGAGGGTGTGGAAACACCAGCACAGCACCGCGTTGCGGTCGAGATCGGCGCCGACTACGCCCAGGGCTCGCTTTATGGCATGCCTGCCCCGGTCGAAGCCTTCGCGACCGTGTCGGCGCACCGCGGCTAGTTGTCTGCCCCAGAAGGCTCTTCTGCGTGGAACGTTCGCACCGCCCGGATCTTGTTCATGACGTCCAACGCGGCGACCTTGTAGGCCTCGGAGAACGTCGGATAATTCAACACAGCATCGACGAGGTACTCCACGGTGCCGTCGCAGCCCATCACGGCTTGCCCGATATGGACCAGTTCGGTGGCCGCGGTACCGAAGATATGAACGCCGAGTAGCTTGTGATCCTCGGTGGAGACCAACAACTTCAGCATCCCGTAGGAGTCGCCGGCAATCTGCCCCCTGGCGAGCTCGCGGTATCGAGAGACGCCGAACTCGTATGGTATCGACTTGGCCGTGAGCTCGGATTCCGTTGCGCCGACGAAGGATACCTCCGGAATGGAGTAGATCCCGATCGGCTGTAGGACCGTCATATCGTGGGCCGGCTCCTCGAATGCGTGGTACGCGGCTAAGCGTCCCTGGTCCATCGAGGTTGCCGCAAGCGCGGGGAATCCGATGACATCGCCGACGGCGAAGATGTGCTTGACCGAGGTCCGGAATTGTTCGTCCACCTCGACGCGTCCGCGGTCGTCGGTGGCCAAACCCGCCGCCGCAAGATCCAACCCGTCGGTGCACCCGACGCGCCCGGCCGAGTACATCACCGCGGCGGCCGCTATCTGTTTCCCGCTCGCCAGGGTCGTGAGCGTCCCGGTCGTCGACACGTCTACGCCGGTCACCTCCTCGCCGAAGCGGAACGTGACGGCGGAGTCGCGCAGGTGAAAACGCAACGCTTCCACGACTTCTGGATCGCAGAAATCCAGCATGGTGTCGCGCTTCTCGACCACTGTCACCTTGCTGCCGAGGGCGGCGAAAATTGAGGCGTACTCGATACCGATGACACCAGCGCCGACGACCACCATGGACGTGGGGATGAAGTCGAGGTTGACGATCTCATCGGAGTCGAGTACGCGTTCCTGATCGAAGTCGACCCCTTCTGGCCGGCGCGGCGTGGTGCCGGTCGCGATGACGATGAATTTCCCTGTCAGAGTTCGCTGTTCGGCCCCGACAGGCCCTTCGATTGTCACGGTGTTGGCGTCGGTGAAGCTGCCGTGGCCGGTGTGTAAATCGATGCGGTTGCGGGTGAACTGGTCCCGGATCACGTCGATCTCCCGCTTGACGACGTGCGCGGTACGTTCCTGTAGATCGGCGGGGGTGATCTTCTCTTTGACGCGGTAGCTGGCCCCGTATAACTCGCGCTGGTTCATGCCCGTCAGGTAAACGACTGCCTCGCGCAGTGTTTTGGACGGAATGGTCCCGGTGTTGACGCACACCCCGCCGAGCATCTGCCGGTGTTCGACGACCGCCACGGTTTTTCCGAGTTTGGCGGCGGCAAGCGCCGCTTTTTGCCCACCCGGACCGGAGCCGATCACGATCAGGTCGTATTCCGCCTTGATAGCCATGGGTGCTGCATACCCACATCGTCGGCTCCGGCGCGCGAACTTCAGGGGGAACGCAGTCAGGCGTTTCACAATTTCTGTGCGGGGCATACCCATGCAGCTTTGTGAAGTGACACAGGCCACATGCGGCCGGAATGGGGATGGACCGATGAACCTCACCCGCACCAAAAGTGTTGAACAGTCGATTGCCGACACCGAAGAGTCTGAACACCAGCTACGCAAGGAACTCGGACCCGTCCAGCTGACCGTCTTCGGCGTCGGGGTGATCCTCGGCACCGGCATCTTCGTGCTGACGGGCGAGGCCGCAGGGGAGAAGGCCGGGCCCGCAATCGCCCTGTCATTCGTCTTCTCCGGCATCGCATGCGCGCTGGCCGCGCTCTGCTATGCGGAGTTCGCCAGCACCGTTCCGGTGGCGGGTTCGGCGTACACCTTCTCCTACGCGAGCCTGGGGGAGATGGTCGCGTGGATCATCGGCTGGGATCTGATCCTGGAATTGGCGCTGGGGGCCAGCACCGTCGCTGTGGGGTGGTCGAGCTACTTCGCCGACGTGATGAAGGGTGTCGGCATCACCATTCCCGGCTTCATGTACGGCGAAGGCCACAATTTGATAGCCGCGGCCATCGTGCTGATCCTGACCGCTGTCCTCTGTGTCGGCATCAAGATTTCCTCACAGGTCAACTTCGTGTTCGTGGTCATCAAGGTCGCGATCGTGCTGTTTGTGATCGTGGCCGGGCTGTTCTTCATCAAGATGAGCAATTACTCGCCGTTCGTGCCACCGTCGGGTTCGCCGGCGGCCTCGGGTGCGGAAGCCACCCCGTCGCTGCTGCAAGACCTCGGTCTGTCGCCGGGCGCATTCGGCATAAGCGGGATCTTCACGGGGGCGGCGTTGGTGTTCTTCGCCTACATCGGGTTTGACATCGTCGCGACCGCAGCGGAAGAGACCAAGAACCCGCAGCGGGACATGCCGATCGGAATCTTCGCCTCACTGGGTATCTGCACCGTGCTCTACGTTGCGGTCTCGCTGGTGGTGACCGGGATGGTCAAGTACACCGACATCAAGATCGATGCCCCACTCGCGGAGGCATTTCGGTCGGTCGGTCACCCGGCCTTCGCCACGGTGATCTCGATCGGAGCTTTGGTCGGGCTGACCACCGTCATGATGGTGCTGATGCTCGGGCAGAGTCGAGTCTTCTTCGCCATGAGCCGAGATAGGTTGTTGCCGGCCGCCTTTGCCAAAGTCAACCCGCGCTTCGGCACACCGATCCGTACGACGATGGTCACCGGTGTGGTCGTCGCAGTGGTGTCCACCTTTGTGCCGCTGTCGGCACTCGCCGAACTGGTGAACATCGGAACGCTCTTCGCGTTCGTGCTCGTCGCGATCGGCGTCGTCGTACTCCGGCGCACCCGGCCCGATCTCAAACGCGCCTTCCGCTGCCCGGGTGTGCCGGTGGTGCCAGTACTCGCCGTGCTGACAGCGGTCTACCTGATGCTGAACCTGCCTGCGGCCACGTGGATCCGGTTCGCGATCTGGATGGCGTTGGGGTTGGTGGTGTACTTCGTCCACAGCAGGCGTCACAGTCGCCTGGCCACCGAGCCGGACTATGACCGCAAAGCTGAAGTCTCCGAGACAGCTTGAGCATCGCTCCCAGGACATCGGCAGGTTACCGCCGGTCACCGCGGGTAGCCGAACAGCGCGGCGCATTGGCGTCGCACGGCACAGATTAAGGATGCATCGATGCTCCACGAAATTGTCCTGGCCGCTCAAAGCCAGCCAGAAGCCGCAGGCTTTATCCTTCGGGGAATCAAGGGGATCTTCGTCGCGATCGGCAGCGTCATCGCTGCCATCATCTGCGCCGTCATCGCCGGCACCAAGGGTCGCAGCGCGTTGCTGTGGGGAGTGCTCGGCCTGTTCTTCTCGATCCTGACCCTCATCGTCGTGATCGTCATCCCGTCCAAGAAGGCCTGACACCTGACCCGCCAGATGTAACGCCAGCGCACCGATATACGGTCCAGATATGAGTCAAGTATCGGTTATCACCGGTGGCGCCGGCGGGATGGGTTTGGCGACGGCGACCATCATCGGCCGCGACCGAGCCGTCGTCCTGTGTGATGTCCGTCAAGACCGCCTCGACGGCGCGGAGGCCGCCTTGAACGACCTCGGCATCTCCGCCACCATCGTCAACGCCGATGTCACCGATCGCCAGGCGGTCGACCGGTTGTTCGAGGTAGCGGCCGGTCTGGGGTCGCTGGCATCGGTGGTCCATACCGCGGGCGTCAGCCCCAGCATGGGCAGCGCCGATTACGTGATGCGGACCAACGCCATTGGCACGCTCAACGTCAACGAAGCGTTCTACCGGGTTGCCGGCGAGGGCGCGTCGATCGTCAATGTGGCGTCGATGGCAGCGCACATGTTGCCCGACGAGATCATTCCCACGCAGCACTTTCCGAAGGCTTTGCACAATGAGGATGACTTCCTCAGTGCGATGGCGTCCGCGTGCAGCATTGCACCCGAGGAGGCCCGCCCCGGATTGGCCTATGGGATCAGCAAGAGCTTCGTCAGGTGGTACACCACCTCGCAAGCCGAGCGGTTCAACGGTCGTGGGCTGCGGATCGTCTCGGTCTCCCCGGGGTCGGTCGATACCGAGATGGGCTTACTCGAGGCGGATGCCGGAGCCGGCGCGATGGTCACCGACTTCGCGATCCCGCGGTGGGGTAAGGCGGAAGAGATGGCCGAGCTGCTGGCTTTCTGTGTCAGCGCAAAGGCCGGCTATCTCACCGGCACCGACATCCTCAACGACGGCGGAGTGATCGCGTCGATGAAGGAGCGCGCCCGGGTGGCCGCCGCCGACGGCTGAGCCGGGACGTCATCCGGCCCAAGCCTGTTCGTTCTTTTCACGGCGTGCGCTTTCCTCGGCACGGTCATGTGCCCAGGCCTCCTCGAAGCTCTGTCCGCGTTGACCGTCGGGAAGGGGAGAGCGACTGCGGGAGGGCACGCGATTCATCACCCGGCTCAGCGTCTTGGGAGCGGTGGTCGGCTCCCATTGTGGGATGGCCGTACTCAGCGCGGCAAGGGATTTCAGCACCACGAATACTCCGAACAGTGCGGTGGGCGCGTCGGCAATGGCAATCCCGATGAAACCGACGATGAGCGTGAGATGGACGACGATGACTCGGCTGAGGCCGCGAAGGGCCAGCTGCTCAACCTGCCAGAACGACCACCTACGCAGGCTGAGCAGATCCGCCACAAAATCGAGAGCGAGAAAGAGGCTGACGCTGAGAACGCCGAAAGCGACACTGCGCCAGGTGATGACAGCAGTC
Source organism: Mycobacterium sp. (assembly GCF_965229105.1). Taxonomy (GTDB): domain Bacteria; phylum Actinomycetota; class Actinomycetes; order Mycobacteriales; family Mycobacteriaceae; genus Mycobacterium. The sequence goes on along the minus strand of NZ_OZ245858.1, from coordinate 428,807 downwards.
TCGTGCCCGCCGTCGCGGTTCACGATGAAGAAGACCGCCCACAGGAACACGGCGTGTGCAGCGCAGAACGCAAAGCTGGTGACGACGAATCCTGTGAGGAACGAAGAGCTTTGGGAATGGCGCCGACTCGCGCTCGGTGCCTGATACCTGAAGTGTCCGCGACGCGGAGTCCAATGCTGGTGCAGGATCACGCGGGCCGCAATGAAAAGGCAGGCCACCACGGTCTCACACCAGTAGACGACAAGAGTGGTGGCGCCTGACCAGTCTTCGGCGAACCAACCGAACGCGGGCACGGCGATCACGGCCAGCGTCGCCACGACGTGAACGATCCGGATCATGCCAGGACTCTAGGTTGGTGGACGTCTTCGAACAATGGGCCGGCCGGACGCCTTGGTCACGGTGAATATTGGCGCGGTGAAAGTGTTTGGGGTGAAAGTAATCGTGAACCGGTTACGCTTCGGCGAGGTTGCCATGCGGCCGAGATAGGGGAATCGACCCATAATGAGTGAGACTACGGGCCCGGCATTTACCGGAGTGCACCATCTGTCGTTAACGGTGACTGATCTTGAGGCCAGCCTCGCGTGGTACGAGCGCGTTTTTCGCACCCAGCGCCTCGCTGTCAAAATCCCGCATTACGGTCGGGAGGACTCCGGCTACTGCGTCTTATTGCCGGAGCCGCGGTCGGGCCTGTTATTCGGCCTGCACACCAATACCGGAAATCAAGGGGAGCCCTTCGATGAGGCCCGCACGGGTCTGGATCACGTGTCCTTCCGGGTGGCGGGCCGCGCCGACCTGGAGGCCTGGACGCGGTGGCTCGACGAGCTTGGCGTCGAGCACAGCGATATCGTGGACGAGACCGAACCGATCGTCTACTCGACGGTGGTGTTCCGCGATCCTGACAACATTCAACTCGAACTCATCGCCACCGACTGACTGAGTCGACTCAGAAACCTTAGATACCGCTTTGGTGGATGGTCTGTATCAGATGCCCGCAGGTGTCATCGAATACCAGGCTCTTGATTCCCATGCCGATCTTTTCGTTGCCGTCAATGGTCGAGCCCATGGTGATGACGCCAATTCCATTGGTACATCAGGTCTGAACCAAAATTGACGCCGCCGTCGTAGATCCCATGGGCGCGGCGCGAGCGAGGGTCGCCGCGTAGCCTGGTGGCCGGGGTGTGAAGCAGGGGGGCGTTTCGCCGGCCACCCTCATGCGCTGTACCAAGCTGCGTTGCGCGGGCGCCAATCACAACTCCCGACCATCATGCACCGCAGAGGGGATGCACCTTGACATGGCAGCCACAGCACATCGCCGGGGAACACGGCAATTTCATCGTGCCTCGACGAACAGCGCTCATGCTGCCGCCACTGCTGGTCGCGGGCGCGGCATTGACGCAGATGCCACGTGCGGTCGCCGAGCCAGGTCGGTGGTCAGCTGATCGGGCCCATCGCTGGTATCAGGCGCAGGGGCGGCTCGTCGGGGCGAACTTCATCACGTCGAACTCCATCAACCAACTCGAAATGTTCCAGCCTGGTACCTATGACCCGCGCCGCATCGATGCTGAGCTGCGCGTCGCCGCGTTGATCGGGCTCAACACCGTACGGGTCTTTCTGCATGATCAGCTCTGGACTCAGGACCGCGCCGGATTTCAACTTCGCCTGGCGCAGTTTGTCGGCTGCGCAGCGCGTTACGGCATCAAGCCGCTGTTCGTGTTCTTTGATTCGTGTTGGGATCCACGGCCGCGGCTGGGGCCGCAGCGCGCGCCGCGGCCCGGAGTGCACAACTCCGGATGGGTGCAAAGTCCGGGTGCAGAACGTCTGGGTGACCGTGGCTATACCCGGGTCATGCGCGACTACGTTCTGGGCGTGTTGCGCCAGTTCCGCAATGACGATCGGGTTTTGGCCTGGGATCTGTGGAACGAACCCGATAATCCAGCGGACGTGTATCGCACGGTGGAGCGAAAGGACAAACTCGAACTGGTCGCGGCACTACTGCCGCAGGTATTCCAGTGGGCACGGACTGTCGATCCCATTGCGCCATTGACGAGCGGTGTCTGGCAAGGGCAGTGGGCAGATCCGCGGCGCCGCAGCGCAATCAGCACAATCCAACTCGACAACTCCGACGTGGTGACATTCCACAGCTATGCCGCACCGCCCGAATTCGAAGCGCGGATCGGCGAACTCGCGCCATTGGGCCGGCCCATGTTGTGCACGGAGTATCTGGCCCGAACCGAAGGCAGCACGGTGGAAGGAATTGCGCCAATGGCGCACCGGCACAACGTCGGTGTTTACAACTGGGGCCTGATAGCGGGAAAGACGCAGACGTTCCTGCCGTGGGATTCGTGGGACCACCCGTATCTGACACCACCCAAAGAATGGTTCCACGATCTCGTACATCCCGATGGACGGCCGTACCGTGATGGCGAAGTCCACGCGATCCGGACGCTGACCCGCAGGGACCGTCCCGGCCCTGGCAAGCGGCCCAGCACCGACTGGCATGCACGTCGGGGTAGGCGGGCTCCGGGTTGACCCATCAGCTTTCCAGGGCACCATGGAGGAGATGACGACAACACCGACCGTCGAAGCAACGATCACCGGATTGACCTTGCCGGAGAAGGCGTCGCTGCTCAGCGGTGCCAACTTCTGGCATACGAAAGCGATCGAGCGAGCCGGTATCCCGTCGGTCATGCTCACCGACGGTCCGCATGGACTGCGTAAGCAGCGCCAGGGTGGCGACCACCTCGGCCTCGGCGACAGTGTCCCGGCCACGTGCTTCCCGCCTGCTGTCGGACTGGGTTGCTCGTGGGATCCTGAACTGATCCGACGGGTCGGGGTGGCCCTGGGTGCCGAGGCTGCCGTCGAGGACGTCGCAGTGGTGCTCGGGCCCGGCGTCAACATCAAAAGGTCTCCGCTGTGTGGCCGCAACTTCGAGTACTTCTCCGAAGATCCCGTCGTGTCGGGTGTGCTCGGTGCGGCCATGGTGCAGGGTATGCAGGCCAGCGGGGTCGGGGCTTCGCTCAAGCATTTTGCGGCCAATAACCAAGAGCACGACCGGATGCGGGTGAGTGCCGATATCGATCCGCGACCGCTACGCGAGATATACCTGCGGGGCTTTCAGCGGGTGGTGCAAGAGGCTGCGCCATGGACGGTGATGTGTTCCTACAACCAGATCAACGGTGTGTACGCGTCAGAAGACCCCTGGCTGTTGACGGACCTGCTGCGCGGCGAATGGGGTTTTGGCGGACTCGTCGTCTCCGACTGGGGTGCGGTGAACGACCGTGTCTCGGCACTGGCCGCGGGTATGGATCTCGAGATGCCTGGATCGAAGGGCTTCTCGGACGCTCAGATTGTTGCGGCGGTCCGGGACGGATCGCTGAGCGAACGGCAGGTCGATGATGCGGCAACCCGTGTTCTCAATCTGGTGCGCAGATCCCAAATGAGTTCGGCCCCTGTCATGTTCGATGTCGACGAACACCATGCGCTGGCTCGGGAAGCGGCCGGCCGGTCGATCGTACTGCTAAAAAACGAGGGCGGTGTTCTCCCGTTGTCGACCGACGCGGATATCGCAGTGATCGGAGTGTTCGCGTCCGATCCGCGCTACCAGGGCGCGGGTTCGTCAATGATCAATCCGACCCGACTCGATAATGCGCTCGATGAAATTCGTTCTCTGACAGCAGGAAACGTAGCTTACGCGGCGGGTTTCAGCACCGCGGTGGACGTGTCCGAGTCAGAGTCGGCACGGCTGCGCGACGAGGCCGTCGGGGTGGCAGCTGCTGTCGCTGTCGCGATCGTGTTCCTCGGTCTGCCCGCGCGTGAGGAGTCCGAAGGCTACGACCGCGACGGCATCGACCTTCCGGCACAGCAGTTGGCATTGCTGGACGCCGTTGTTGCCGCGAATCCGAACACAGTGGTCGTCCTGTCCAACGGCGGTGTGGTCGCGCTACCGTTCGCCACGAAAGTGCCGGCGATCCTTGAGGGTTGGCTCCTGGGTCAGGCGGGCGGTGGCGCGACAGCCGATGTGTTGTTCGGTGCGGTGAACCCCTCGGCGAAGCTGACGGAGACGATTCCGCTACGGCTGGCGGATACTCCCGCCTACCTCGACTTTCCCGGTGAGTTCTCCCACGTGCGCTACAGCGAAGGGCTTTTCGTGGGCTATCGCTGGTATGACGCCCGCGACGTCGACATCGCATTTCCGTTCGGCTACGGCCTGTCCTATACGGCGTTCGAGTACGGCACGGCCGCGGCCGCGGTCAACGGTGACGGTGACATCGAGGTGAGGGTCACCGTGACCAACACCGGACCAGTGGCGGGCCGAGAGATCGTGCAGGTATACACCTCTTTGCCCGGTAGCGACGTGACGCGTCCGCCGCGCGAGCTCAAGGCGTTCGCATCCGTCGCACTCGCGAGCGATGAGACCCGTGACGTGGTCCTGAATGTCAGACGAAAAGACTTGGCGTACTGGGATATTCGTGTCGATTCGTGGGTCGTCGAAGGTGGACGCTATACCGTCGACGTGGCCGCATCCAGTCGCGATATCAGGTCCTCGGTGCAGATCGAGGTCGTCGGTGATGAGGTGGCGCTGCCGCTGTCCCGTGCATCGTCGATAGGTGAGGTGCTGGCGCACCCGGTCACGGGCCCGATTCTGCAATCGGCGATGGCGGCGATGATGAGTGATGCCGGTGATGCCGCGGCGATCATGCCCGAAGGTGTCGATCTCACCCGGATGATCGATTCGTTCCCGATTGGCAGAGTCGGCATGTTCGCAGCCGGTGGTGATGTGGAGTTCGACCCGGGCATGATCGACGCACTCATCGCATTGGGCACCGCACCCGGACCCGGGTGATTGTTACGGGCTGCGGACCAACTCGATCACCGGGATGACCCGTTTGGTATTGCGTTGATATTCGCCGAACTGGGGTTCGACGGCGCTCTGTTTTGCGTAGATCTCATCCCGTTCGGCGCCCTCTAGCACCCGCACCGTAGCCGGGAACGTTTCGGAGCCCAATTCGACTGTCACTGAAGGGTTCGCCACCAGGTTCCGGTACCAGTCTGGATTGCTGTCGGCGCCGCCTTTGCTCGCGAAGATGTAGATCTGGTCGCCCTCGAGCAGGGGAACCAGCGGAGCGATCCGTTCGATACCGGACTTCGCGCCGATGTGATGCACGAGCACCAGGGGTTTGCCGGTGAACATGCCCCCGGCCTTACCGCCGGTCTCGCGGAATTCCTCGATCACCGGGCGGTTCATTGCGTCAAAGTCTTCTGCTTCGGTCATCAACGAATCGTAGAACGGATCCGTCGATGGCCCAGGGCGTTACCCGACGAGGACCCCGGGTGACCGAGGTCCTCGTCGAGAACTGAATTACGGAGTGCCGACGCAGATACCGCCGGCGCACGCTCCTGCGCCACCGGGTCCTGCGGTGGCACCGGCTCCGGGCACGCCCGCAGTCACACCACCCGGACCCGCACCGGCACCGGCACCGCCGGCACCCGCGCTGGCTCCACCCGGTCCCGCACCCGCGCCGGCGCCAGGCACGCCCGCGGTGGCCCCGCCCGGTCCGGCGCTCGCACCCGGCGCGACAGTTTCGGTGCCGCTGCCGGCTGTGGTCTCCGGTGCCATGGTGGTGGTCTCTGCCGGCGTCGTCACGGTCGTCGTCGTGGTGGTGCTGGTTTCGGAACTCGATGAGGAATCCGTTCCACTGTCACTGCTGCCGCATGCCGCGGTCAGGGTGCTCAGCGCGATTGCGGCCGCTATCGCTGCAGTCGCAGACATGCGACGGGAAGTTCGGCTACCGGTCATCATCATCAGCCTCAAATTCTGTGTGTTGGATCGCGTACTCATGCGATCTACCCATTCATCCCCAAAGCCATGCCTATTTACGCGATCGGTCGCTCGGGGACGATCAGCACCGGAGTGGCGGTATGGGCCACGACGGCGGCCGCGACACTGCCCTGCAGGTGCCCCAGCAGGCCGTTTCGACGGTGCGGCGCCAGCACGATCAGGCTCGCGTGGTGTTCGTCGGCGGCTTCGACGATGCCTTTCCACGTCGGTGCGGCCTCGACGGCCACGCTGCACGCGCGTAGGCCGGCCTCCTCAGCCAGCGCTGCGCCATGAGCGGCGGTCTGCTCCGCCGCCCGCCGCACCGCACTGGCCTGGTCGGCGTCGAAGTGTCCCGTGCCGGCGGGGGTGAATCCCACCTCGACAGGCTGCCAAACGGTGGCGATCAGCACCTGCCGCTGGGGTGCCAGCTGTGCCGCGGCGGCCGTGATCGCGCAAGCCCCCAGTGCGGATCCGTCGTAGGCGATGAGCACCGGTGCCGCGGCCGCGGGCTGATCCGCCACCGCCACCGCCATCGCAGTGACAGGGACGCCTGCGATTTCACCGGTCGCCACACCCGGCCGGAGTTTGGCCAGCAGCGGCGGCGAGTACCACGCTGGGGAGTCGCCGTCGAGGAACTCGTCCAGATCGGGTCGCTGAGGCCGGGCGCCGCTGAGCGCGTAGACGGCCACGCCGAACACCGCGCCGCCGACGGCGAGGCCAAAGCCGATCCAGAGCGCATCCCCGGTGCCGGAGAGCAGATCCGTCGAGGCCGTCATGGCGAAATGGGCCAGGATCGGCGCCACCATGAACGCGGCGACCGCCCGCAGCAACTCGATGATCGCGAAGACGCGCTGCAGGCTGTTCGATTGCAGTGAGAAACCGGCGACGAACAGCGCGGGTGCGACGGTGGCGCCCAGTGCGAGGCCCGTCAGCGCCGCGGCGACCAGGACCAGCGGTTGATTGGCGGGCAGCGCGATCTTGAACACCAGAATCCCGGCGGCGAGCAGCACCATGCCCACCAGCGGCAGGTAGTGCATGGCACGTCGGGTGATGACGATGCCGAACACCACCGCCATCACGATGGCGCCGCCAAGTTCTGGCAGGTAGAGCAGTCCGACCCGGACGGGGTTGAAGGTCTGCAGCAGTACGTTGGCGGTCAGCGCGGTCGCCGCCACCGATGCCGCCGCGGCGAACAGTGCTACCCCGACGCCGGCGACCGGGATTGCGCTGGTGAGCATCGTGCGGACAGTCAGCAGCGGACGGCGCGCGCGGAACTGATAGACGATGAGCACCACTATCAACGCCAGCCCGCCGAACATCGGGATGGTGACCGCAGCATCGCCGAAGCCGTGGGTGGTCAGTTGTGCGGCTCCCACGAAGGCGGCGCCGCAGCCGACCGCAGCCAGAGCGATGGCGGGTAGATCGCGTGGAGCGTCGCGATCGGCGGGCGGGGCGTCTTCGAATGTCAACGCCGCCATCACCAGGGCCAGCGCCGCGATCCCGGCGATGATCCAGAACAGCGGTCGCCACGCTTGCGACTCGGCCTGCGCCCCGCCGATGAACGGCCCAAGGGCCACCGCCCCGAAGACGCACATGTTCATGATCACCGCGGTGTAGCGCAGCTTGTCCTTGGGAAAGCCGATCGTCAGGGACGGAGCCGCGGCGATCAACAGCATGCTGGTGGCCAGGCCCTGCAAGACATGTCCGGCGATGAACATGCCGGCGTTTTGCGCCGAGGCCGACAGCACGGAGCCGATCACCAGGACGACCGCATACAGCAGCAGCATCCGACGCTGCGGCAGGTGCTGAGCGAATTGGACAGCCAGCACCGTGCCCACGGCATAGGCCGCATTGCCAAGACCCGAACTGAGGCTCATCGCCTGAGCGCTCATGTGAAGCTGGGCGGAGATCACCGGCACCAGCGGATCAAGTGCCGCCGACAATGCCAGGTAGGGGATCAACGCCAGCGTGACCATCGCTGCGACAGCGGGATACCGGCCGGCAAGCGGGCCCTGGCGCATCAGGCAGGCCTGCCAATGCTGGTCAATGAGATGGGTTTGAGCACGTGTCCGTCAAACAATCGAAGGCCAGCGGATTCTTCCCCGTCGGCCGAAGGTATGTCGAAGGTCACGCAGAAGCTGGCAGAAAGCTGGGGGCTGGCCCGCTCGGTTTTATCCGTGCGATTGACGTCGCCGTCAGCGCGCCTTTCCTGTGTAGAACTTGCCGACACCGGAATGGATTGTCTCTCTTCTATTTTCGATATGACCCGCTAGGGTGTCGGACATGCTGTGGGCCAAGGTGGCTGGGAGTGTCGTCGTCGGTGTCGCCTGTGTGATTGGCCCGGTCCCCGTGGCGCAGGCAGCGGTTCCCGACTGGTCGGGTCTGGACGCCCGCTTCTACTCGGAGCCGATTGCGCCGCAGGGCGGCACGTTGATCACCCAGGTGCCGCTGGATCCGGCGCTGTCTGTCGCAGGCGCGGGCGGGGCTTATCGGATCCTCTATTCCACGCTGAACCAGCACGACCAGCCGGCGGTCAGCACCGCAGTGGTGTTCACCCCTAAGTCCGCGCCGCCACCGGAGGGGTGGCCCACCATCGCATGGGCGCATGGCACCGTCGGGTTGGGGGATGACTGCACTCCGTCGGCGCAGCCGCGCAGCCCCCGCGATAACGAGTACCTCACCCATTGGCTGGACCAGGGATATGCGGTGGTCGGTACCGATTACGTCGGACTCGGCACACCGGGCCTGATGAGCTACCTGAACAGCCTCTCCACCGCGCACGCGGTGGTCGACTCGGTGATTGCCGCCCACCAGATGGGCTTGGCGCTCTCTTCGGAGTGGGCCATCGTCGGACAGTCACAGGGCGGCGGCGCCGCGGTCAACAGCGCGCGTTGGGCCACTGAACTCGCGGCGGGCAGCGGACTCAACTACCGCGGTGTGGTCGCGACGGGAACCCCGGCCAATATCGAAAGTGTGGTCAAGCTCGGCGGTCCTGACCTCGAGCTGCCTGCGCAACTCGGGCCAGCGGCCAACAGCTACACCGCCTACATTCTGGCCGGGTTCCGCGAGGCCCGACCCGATATCGACGTCAACAGTGTCTTGAGCCCGGCCGGGGTCAAGGCCGTCGACCGTGCCGAGACGGCGTGCAAGCCCGAGCTCGACAAGGAATTGGCAGAGATGACCCCGACCCAGTTCTTCGCCGCGCCGCTGGCATCCCTGCCGGGTGTCTCTGAGGCGCTCGACGACTACATGGGCACCCCGGTCAGCGGCTACGACAGGCCGATCTTCCTCGGGGCGGGGCTGCTGGACCGCGATGTTCCTGCGAAGTCGTCGCTGTTGCTGTACGACCAACTCAAGGCCAACAACCAGGACGTCGAGCTCAAGATCTATCCCGACGAGGACCACAGCGGCACAGTGCTGGCGTCACTACCGGATTCGACGCCCTTCCTGGCTGCATTGTTCGACGGCGGATAAGTCCATCTCACGGAAGGCAAATCGATGTGCACGAGGGTGATCTGGTCCAGCCCCGACGGTCCGGTCATCGTTGGCCGCAACATGGACTACCACCGCGATACCGGAACGAATCTGTGGATCCTCCCGCGGGGTATCGAGCGCAACGACGGTGTCGGCGGCTCGCTGAACTGGACCGCCACGTACGGCAGCCTCATCGCCAGCGCGTATGACCTGATGTCGGTAGACGGTGTCAACGAGACCGGACTCGCCGGCCACATTCTCTGGCTGACCGAATCCGAGTACGGCCAACGCGACACGTCGCGCCCGGCCTTGAGCATGGCCGTGTGGCTGCAGTACTTCCTCGACAACTTCGCCACTGTCGCCGAGGCCGTCGCCTGGATCGAGAAGCAACACGTCCAGGTGGTGCCGCTGGCGGATCCGGGCACCGGCGAGGTGCCCGCGGTACATCTGGCCTTGGACGACGCCACCGGCGACTCCGCGATCATCGAATACCTCGACGGCACACCGACGATCTGGCATGACCGTAAGTACCAGGTGATGACCAACTCGCCATCGTTTGGCGAACAGCTCGAATTGCTGGCCCAGATCGACGTATTCGGTGGTGCCAAGACGTTGCCCGGTACGACGGCGGCAGCCGACAGATTTGCCCGCGCCTCGTATTACGCCCGCCGGCTGCCGGATCCCGCCACGCCGCTCGACGCGGTCGCCGGGATGCTCAGCGTTATCCGAAATACGGCTCAGCCCTTCCGAATTCCCGATCCGGGTAAACCAGAGGCGTCCCAGACAATCTGGCAGACCGTCACCGACCTGACCAACAGGCGCTACGTATTCTCCTCGACCACCAAGCCCAATATCGTCTGGATCGACCTTGATGAACTGGATTTCGGTACGACGGCGCAGGCAGCCAAACTCGATCTGACTGCCGATACCGCGCTCGAAGGCGGCCTGGTCGGCAATGTAACGGCGAAGTTCAGTGCTGCCGCACCGATGCAGTTCCTCACCCTCGCCCCGTAGCCCGGGGGAATAGCCTCGGTGCGAATTGGCGTTTGAAGGCCGCAGTCCAGAGATAAAGGGTGCAAATGAAATTCGGTATTTCGACATTCGTGACAGACGACAGCATCGACACGGTTTCACTGGCACGGGCCATCGAGGAGCGCGGTTTTGCCTCCCTGGTCATCGCCGAACACACGCACATTCCGGCGAGCAGGGAATCGGCCTACCCGATGGGTGGCGATCTGCCGGACATCTACTACAAGACCCTTGACCCGTTCGTGACCCTGGCCGCGGCGGCGGCGGTGACCTCCAAGATCCAGCTGTTCACCGGGATCGCTCTGCTGATCCAGCGGGATCCGATCATCGCCGCCAAGGAAGCCGCGAGCATCGACCTGATCTCCGGTGGCCGCTTCGTGCTCGGGGTGGGGGCAGGCTGGAACCTCGAGGAGTTGCGCAACCACGGCACCGATCCGAAAACACGCGGCGCGCTACTCGACGAGCGCATCGAAGCCATCAAGGCGCTATGGACCACCGAGCCTGCCGAGTACCACGGCACCTACGTCGACTTCGGTCCGTCGTTCATTCGTCCCAAGCCGGTGCAGAAGCCGCATCCGCCGATCTACATCGGAGGCAATTCCGACGCCACGGTCAAGCGGGTGGTTCGGCACGACGCGGGCTGGATCGCCAACCCGTTCCCGCCCGAGGTACTGGCCAAGCGCATCGGTCAGATGAACGAGGGCGCCGGCCACGACGTTCCGCTGGCTCAGTTCGGCACTCCCACCGACCCGGCGTACTGGGGCGCCCTCGACAAGCTGGGGTTCGGTCAAGCGGCGCTACTGCTGCCCAGCGTCCCGCTCGATGAATCGCTTCGACTACTCGACGAGTATGCCGCGCTGGTCGACCAGTACCGCGGTTAGAGTGCTAAGTAGGTCTAAGAGAAATACGTACTGAAAAGTCTGGAGTCCACACCGATGAGGTTGATCAAGACCGCACTGGCCGCTGCTGCTGTCGCCGGCGGCCTCACTGCCGGGGCGCTGGGATTCAGCGTGGCCGCAAGCGCTGACCCGCCACCACCACCGCCGCTGCCCGCCGAAGTGGATCCCGGTCCGCCGCCGCCGGCGTGGGCGCCGCCGAAGCCGCTGCAACCGCTCTGGTCGCCGAACACCCCGGTGGTCTGGGATCCGGGCTGGGGTGGCAAGTGGGGAATGTGGGTCAACGGACAGTTCCTCACGCTGACGTAATCCGTCGTTCATCGGTGCCGCACTCGCCGCGGCAAGGATGACGGCATGGATCCCATGACCGGCTCGAGCGCCGAGACAACGCTGCGGCTGATCTGGCCGCAATGGCAGGGTGCCGGCCGGGATATGGTCGCGCACCTGACTCCCGGTATCCCCGCGGAGCAGGCCCGGCATGGGTATGTCACCGGCACATCCGTTCTGCAGGCGGTGCTGCCGCCGCATGACGGGCCGACCGCGACGGTGCCGGTATCTCTTGACGACGAGGGCACCGAACTGCGGGACGGGATCGACGCCAAGTCGGCCGTACTGACCCAGCTGGCAGCGGCTTTCGAGGTCATCGGTTCCTATGACGCCGACCGCATCCTCACCCTCGGCGGTGAATGCTCGGTCAGCGTCGCCCCCTTCGCTGCGCTCGCCGCCAGATATGGCGATGATCTCGCCATTGTCTGGGTCGATTCGCACCCCGACGTCGGGACGCCCGCCAGCGATTACCCCGGGTACCACGCGATGGCCGTGGCGGTACCGGTCGGCCACGGTGATTCCGAGATTCTCGAACTGCTTCCTGCGACGGTTCCGGGGTCCCGCGTCGCTCTGGCGGGTCTGCATTCCTGGACCGACGACGACTTCCCCAACGTGGCGGCCTGGGGGCTTTCGGTCTTCGCACCCCAGGCGCTGCGCGAATCCAGTGAGCCGCTGCTGGCTTGGCTGGCCGGAACCGGCTGCTCACGAGTGGCCATTCATCTCGATGTCGATGTCGTCGACAGCAACGAGGAATGCTTCGGCCTGGGCGCTGAACCCGACGGACTCACATCGGCTCATGTGCGGCGCCTGATCGGCGACCTGCGCGGGGCAGCCGACGTCGTCGGACTCACCATCGCCGAGTACATCCCGCGGCAGGTGCTTGCGCTCCAGCGACTGGTCGACGGTATGCCCCTGATATGACCGCGGTGGCGCGAAGGTGTCCCCGCCGGGAGAGTGGTGTGACCACCAGCGGTCAAGATGCGGGTTTTCCGTTGTGCCCTTTTTGGCTATACAGCCCCGGATGACGGCTGACCGCGCGTTGGAACGTCCACCTGAGACAGCACGCATCATCGACTAGTGAGGGACTGGATGCCGGAGAAGGCAGAAGACACGGCCGGAGATGACTCGAACCACGAGCCGACCGACATTACCTACGAGGAGCATCTGCACCCGGCACGACCGCGGACGCTGCGCTTCCGGCCACGGGTCAAGGTGCCGTTCACCCGCCGCTCAGTGGCCGAGGACGGTCCGGCGACCGCCGAAAACGGCGCCTACGTGCGATGGTTGCTGGCGCAGTCGATGTTGGCTGACGCCAATGACATCAGCCAACAATTCTCCGGTCAGGGCTCGATGTGGCAGAACCCCTTCGCCAACCCCAGCCCGCGGGCGGCGGTGACTGCGGCCTCGGTGTGGTTCACCGCATATCCGCTATCGCTGATCACCCGCCCCAACGAGTCGTTCCTGCATGCCATGGCCGACGAGGAAATGTGGAAAGCATTCGCAGATATCGGGATCGAGGCCATCCACACCGGTCCGGTGAAACGGGCGGGCGGTATCTCAGGTTGGCAGTACACCCCAAGTGTGGACGGACACTTCGACCGGATCAGCACCCAGATCGATCCGGCGTTCGGCAACGAGGAGGAGTTCCGCAAGATGTGCGGGACCGCCAGTTGGTACGGCGGCACGATCATCGACGACGTCGTTCCCGGGCACACGGGTAAAGGAGCCGATTTCCGGTTGGCGGAAATGAAGTACGCCGACTATCCGGGCATTTACCACATGGTCGAGATCGATCCCAGGGACTGGGATGAGCTTCCGGAGGTCCCGTCCGGCGCGGACTCGGTCAACATCGACGGCGCAACCGAAGAGTGGCTGGACAAGGCCGGTTACATCATCGGTCGCCTGCAACGGGTGATCTTCTACGCCGACGGGGTCAAGGAAACCAACTGGAGCGCCACGCGCGCCGTTGTCGGTGTCGACGGTGTCGAACGACGCTGGGTGTACCTGCACTACTTCAAAGAGGGCCAGCCGTCGATCAACTGGCTTGACCCCTCCTTCGCTGGGATGCGGATGGTGATCGGGGACGCGCTGCACTCGCTGACCGATCTCGGCACCGGCGCCCTGCGACTTGACGCCAACGGATTCCTCGGCGTGGAAAAGAGCACTGCAGAAGGCAATCCGGCCTGGTCCGAAGGGCACCCGCTGTCTGAAGCGGCAAACCATCTGATCGCCAGCATGGTCCGCAAGGTCGGCGGGTTCACCTTCCAGGAACTCAATCTCACCATCGACGACATCCGCCAAACCGGTGAAGCCGGTGCCGACCTGTCGTACGACTTCATCAACCGGCCGGCCTACCAGCATGCACTGGCCACCGGTGATACCGAATTCCTGCGGCTGACCCTGCGCACGTCGATCGAACTGGGTGTCGACCCTGCATCGCTTGTGCATGCTCTGCAGAACCACGACGAGCTGACCTATGAGCTCGTGCACTGGTCGACCGGGCACCGCGACGACATCTACACCTATAAGGGGCAGGAGATCACCGGTGAAGAACTGGGAGCCTCTGTCCGCGGCGACCTGACCGAACGGCTGACGGGCCCCAACGCCCCCTACAACCTGGTGTTCACCACCAACGGCATCGCGTCGACCACCGCGACGGTGATCGCTGCGACGCTGGGCATCACCGATCTGGACACCATCGACGATGCCTTCGACATCGACCCGATCCGTCGGGCGCACCTGCTGCTGGCCATGTTCAACGCATTGCAGCCGGGAGTTTTTGCGTTATCGGGCTGGGATATCTGCGGCATGCTGACCTTGCCCGCCGAAGACGTCGCCGAGTTGCTCGACGGCGGTGACACCCGCTGGATTCATCGCGCCGGGCACGATCTGATGGGCGTCAACGACCGGGCCACCCGATCGATGGCCGGAATGCCCCGCGGGAGAAGCCTTTACGGCTCTATCCCCGATCAGCTCAACGACGAGACAAGCTTCCTGCGTCAGTTGCAGGCGATTTTGCGGGTGCGCTCGCACTACGGCATCGCGACCAGTCGTCAGGTCGATATCCCCGAGGTGTCACATCGCGGCATGTTGGTGCTCGTGCACGAGTTGGAGACGCCGGGTCAGCATCAGCTGACCGTGCTCAATTTCGCCAACGAGGATATTGCGGGCACCGTACGTTCGGAACATCTGCCACCGCGAGCTGAGGTGTCAGATATGTTCACCGGCAAGGCATTTGCGACGGTCGACGATCTGCACAGCTTTACGGTGGAAATGCCTGCGCACCACGGGATGTCATTGCTTGTCGAGGCACCGGCGCCGGTCGAGGCGGAGTAGTCGGCGCCAACCCTATTTACTAGGACGTCAAATAGGTTCGGCGCCAAGGCAACTCAACCCCTGAGGGCGCCCTTGGGGCACTTGGATTGGAACCGCCAAGGACTTGAGGAGCACGCACTCCGGACTACGCGCCCCTCCGGTGCTGAACCTACCCTGTCGTAGCAACGACTAACCCGTCATTGGCGGCTTCGCCTATGCGCGTGCTGCGCTGACAGCCGCCGTCAACATCTGGGTGATCCGGTCCCGCATGGCGTCGGAGTCGTCCTCGTGCGCCACTGACGTGATGAACAGCGCAGCACCTGCCGCCATCGCCAGCAGCGCCCTGGCGTCAAGCTCGGCGCGTCGTTGCTCGGCGGGTGTGGTGGCTTCCATATGGCCGGCATAGAGCGCCACCGCTGGACCGCTGAAACTCGCCCACAATGTCGCGCGCATCTCGTCGTTCTCGCGCAACGCCAGCAGTAGACCCGGTACGGCCGCAGTGACGTCAGGCCTGCTGAACAGGGCATAGCTGCCGCGCACCACCCAGGAGATCCACCCGGTCAGATCAGTGCCGAGGAAGGGGGACAAGTCTGGTGCCTCGCCCAGGATGGCGTGCAGTACCAGTTCGGCTTTTGAGGCCCAGCGCCGGTTCAGGCTCGCACGGCCAACGCCGGCTTTCTGCGCGACCAGTCGCACGCTGAGCTCGTCCCATCCGACTTCCATCAGCAGCTCGCGGGTCGCCGAGAGCACTCGTTCGTCAATCGACGAGTCACGGGGTCGCCCAACACTCATCGCATGATTCAACCTCAGATGACCGGATCATCTCCCGGCCGCACCAGACGCAACCACCGGTAGCCATAGGAATCCAGTGCGACCTCCGCCCGGCCGTCGGGGTCAAGGGGGTGCTCGGAGAGTCCGTCCAGGAGGTCGACCAGTGTCGACCCCGGTGGCGCATCATCAAACGCGACGGGCACGAGAGCACTCTGGGTGCCGAAATTGTGCAGCGCCAGCATCTGCCAGCCCGATTGCTCTCGCAGGAGGTGCGCCAGCACGGCCCGATGGGGTTGTTTGAGTACCTCCGCGGTGGACCAGCCGATCTCCGGCTGCTGACGATAGGTGTAGATGAGATCGCGGATGAACCACCAGAAGGAGTCGTGATTGTGCCGTTGGTCGGCGACATTGACCCGCTCCGGCCCGAACAGCCCATCGGGCAGGGGGCGGGTGAGTCGGCGCTTGGCTGCCTTGGAGAAGCCGCCGTTGACTCCGCCGGTCCATTGCATCGGTGATCGCACCGCCAGTCGTCCTGGGATATCGAGATTTTCGGCCATCCCGATTTCCTCGCCGTAAAACAGTACCGGTGTGCCCGGCAGGGAGAACGCCAGCGAGTAGGCCATTTTCATGCGCCGCTCATCGCCGCCGAGCATGGATGGCAGCCGACGGCGCAACCCCCGGTCGTAGAGCTGCATATCCGGATCGGGCCCGAATGCGTCGAACACTTCATGACGCTCGGCGTCACTGAGCTTGTCCAGCGTGAGCTCATCGTGATTGCGGACGAAGTTGGCCCACTGGCTCGTCACGTCAAGGGCGGGTCGCTGCCGCAGCGCCTTCGCGATCGGCCTGGCGTCACCACGCGCCATCGAAAGGTAGATGCTCTGCATGCCGATAAAGTCGAACTGCATGTTCAGTCCGTCCCCGTCGGGACCGCCGAAGAACTTCTTCTGATCCTGGTAGGCGACGTTGACCTCCCCGAGAAGGACGGCGTCCCCGACCCGGCGCGTGACGAAATTACGTACGTCACCGAGGTATTCGAACGGATCGAATACCCCGGGCTCGCCGGGCACCCCGTCCTTGGCGAACAGGAATGGCACCGCGTCGACGCGGAACCCAGCGACGCCGAGCTCCAGCCAGAAGCCGAGAGTGCGCGAGATTTCTTCCTGCACTTGTTGATTCGCGATGTTGAGATCGGGCTGGTGTTTGTAGAAATGATGCAGGTACCACTCGTCGGTCTTCGGGTCGAGCTCCCAGATGCTGTCTTCCTGATCCGGGAAGACGACATCCTTGGGACTCGACTTCGGCTCGGTCGCGCTCCACACGTAGTAGTCGCGATAGGGGTCGTCGGTGCTGCGGCGCGCCGACTTGAACCACGGATGGGCATCGGAGGTGTGGTTCATCACGAAATCGATGATCACTCTGATCCCGGATGACTTTGCGGTGCGAACTAATTCGACGAAGTCGCCGAGATTGCCCAGCCGCGGGTCCACGCTGAGGAAGTCGGTGATGTCGTATCCGTCGTCCTTGCTGGCAGTCGGATAGAACGGCATCAACCACAGGCACGTCACGCCCAGATCGGCCAGGTACTCGATGCGATCGGTCATCCCGCGGATATCACCGGTGCCGTCGCCGTTGTGGTCGTAGAACGTCTCGATATCGGCGCAATAGATGATCGCGTTTTTCCACCATAGGTCGCCGGTATCGATGCTTCTCATGGGCTGCGCATACCCGTTCTGCCGCAACGGCTACCCCCAAGGTTTTCTGTGGGCACGTTGTGGGTACAAAAAGCGCGACATTCCAGGGCTGCGGCACATGCAGCCGGTAACGATCCAGATAGGGCGAAGATGAAACGCGGAACACTTCTAGTGGCAGGTATCGCTGTGGCGCTATCGCTGAGCAGCTGCTCCTCGGGCATCGTCAATCAGGGTGGCGATACGAAGTGCAAGGACTTCCTCGGTCAGGATGAGAAGACCCAGAACGAGACGATCTCCAAGATGCTCAAGGACGAAAAGGGCACCGACCCCGCAAACCTGGAGATCACGGGGACACGACTCTCGGCGCAGACGTATTGCCAGACCGCCGGGACAGAGGACACCAAGATCAGCCAGGCCCCGCACCTGTAGGGGTTCAGGCCAGTAGGCCCGCGTCGACCAGTCGAAGCACCGGCGAGCCCTCCTCGTCGGAGGCATCCAGATCGATCTCCACATCGAAACCCCAGTCGTGGTCACCGGCCGGGTCGTCCAGTATCTGACGCACCCGCCACAGTCCGGGCTGCCGATCGAAGATCAGCAGCGCCGGACCACGGGCGTCAGCGCCGGTGCCCACGTCATCATGTTCGTCGAAGTACGCCAAGCCGGCATCTTCCCAGCGCTCGGCGGTCCACCCCGAACCGCTGTCCAACGCGGCCAAGTCGTGCCACCGACGACGTGCGAAAAGCTCGACCCGCCGAAACAGCATGTTGCGAATCATCGCCGTGAAGGCTCGTTCGTTGCCGGTCAACGGACGGGGACGGGCGGGTACTGACACCGGAACATCGTGGGGTTGGTCGGGGCTGGTGAGCTGCTCCCATTCGTCGAGCAGGCTTGAATCGACTTGGCGCACAAGCTCACCGAGCCACTCGACGATATCGGTGAGCTCCTCGGTGCGCGCCGCGGCAGGTACTCCGGACCGTAACGCCTTGAAGGCGTCCGACAGGTATCGCAGCACCGCACCCTCGGACCGGGTGAGCGCGTAGACGCTGACGAACTCCCGAAAGGTGAAGGCCCGCTCCCACATCTCACGCACCACCGATTTCGGTGACAACCGCGCATCGGCAGCCCACGGATTGCTCTGCAGGTACACCTCGAAGGCGTGCCCGAGCAGCTCGGCCAGCGGCTTGGGATACGTGACGTCGTCCAGCAGCGCCATTCGCTCGTCGTATTCGATACCCTCGGCCTTCATCGCAGCCACGGCCTCACCCCTGGCCTTGTTCAATTGCGCTGCCAGGATCTGCCGAGTGTCTTCCAGGGTGGCCTCGATCACCGAAATGATGTCCAGCGCATACGTTTCAGAGGACGGGTCCAGCATGTCGATGGCGGCGAGCGCGAACGTCGAAAGTGGCTGGTTCAGGGCGAAGTCCGGCGGCAGGTCGACAGTCAGCCGGTAGCGCCGCCCGTCGGGCTCGGCTTCGTCCAGGCGCTCCAGCACACCCGCCTGCAGTAAGGAACGGGCGATGCCGACCGCCTCTCGGATATGGCGGAGCTGTCGTTTGCGCGGTTCGTGGTTTTCGGTGAGTAGTCGGCGCATCGCGATGAACGGGTCACCGGGTCGATCGACGACATCGAGGATCATCGCGGTCGAGACGCGCATATTGCTGGTCAGTGGTTCGGGAGTGGCTTCGACCAGCCGGGTCATGGTCTTCTCACTCCACGGCACCATGCCCTCGGGTATCTTGCGGCGCACCAGCTTTCGACGCTTCTTGGGATCGTCGGCGACTTTGGCGAACTGTTTGAGATTTTCGACCTCATGGTCGGGGGCCTGGACGACGACAGTCCCGGCGGTGTCGTACCCTGCCCGGCCAGCGCGACCGGCGATCTGGTGGAACTCGCGGGCTTGGAGTAGCCGGGTGCGGACGCCGTCGTACTTCGACAGCGCCGAGAAGACGACAGTGCGAATCGGCACATTGATGCCGACGCCAAGGGTGTCGGTCCCGCAGATGACTTTGAGCAACCCGGCCTGGGCCAGCTGTTCGACCAACCGCCGGTATTTGGGCAACATCCCGGCGTGGTGCACGCCGATGCCGTGCCGGACCAGTCGCGAGAGCGTCGTACCGAAGGCCGACGAGAATCTGAACGCGCCGATCAGCTCTGCGATCGCCGCCTTCTCATCTTTGGTGCTGACGTTGACGCTCATCAACGCTTGCGCGCGCTCAAGGGCCGACGCCTGGGTGAAATGGACGACGTAGACCGGTGCCTGTGCGGTGTCCAGCAGGTCCTGGATGGTCTCGTGCATCGGCGTCGTCGCGTAGTAGTAATGCAGGGGGACCGGGCGTTCGGCATTAGCCACCAGTGCCGTTGGCCGGCCGGTGCGGCGGGTCAGGTCCTCGCGCAGGAACGTGACATCACCGAGGGTGGCCGACATCAGCAGGAACTGCGCCCTTGGCAGTTCCAGCAACGGCACCTGCCACGCCCAGCCACGATCGGGGTCGCCATAGAAATGGAACTCGTCCATCACTACCAAGCCGATGTCAGCGTGGGCGCCCTCCCTCAACGCGATGTTGGCCAGTACCTCCGCGGTGCAGGCGATGATTGGCGCCCCGGCGTTCACGGAGGCGTCGCCGGTGAGCATGCCGACGTTGACCGCCCCGAACACCTCGCATAACGCAAAGAAGCGTTCGCTGACCAGCGCCTTTATCGGAGCGGTGTAGTAACTGGGGCGTCCGCCCGCCAACGCCGCGTACAGCGCGCCGGTGGCCACCAGCGACTTACCCGAGCCGGTTGGCGTGGCAAGGATGACGTTCGTGCCGCTGACCAGCTCGATCAGCGATTCTTCCTGCGCCGGGTAGAGCGTGGTCCCACTCTCTTCGGCCCAGGCGGCGAAGGTGGCGAACAGCTCGTCGGGATCGGCGCCCACGGCGCGTAACGCAGACAAGTCGGCCGGGTCGTCCAGGAGAGGGCGGGTCATCGTAGGGACCAGCGTGCCTGATGGGCCCGCCGACCAATACGGCCGGACCCCGGCGCGTCAGGGGCTGCTGTGACAGGAGTTAATGGATGATGCAGAAGTGGTTAATACCGGCGTGATCGAGGACCGGCCGACGGCAGCGGGCGAGGAGGGCGAAGAGCCCATGGCGGAGCAGGTCGCGGTTCCGCCCGACACCTCCACCGCCCCCGCACCGGAACAGCGACATGTGTGGTCGATGCCGACGATCGAGACGACGCGCAAGCACACCGAGAAGCTCGGCCGGATCGCCGTCTCGGTGGGTGCCGCCGCGACCGCTGTTGCGCGCCGGATCGGCACGCTCTGCACGGGTATCGCCATGATCGGCTGGCAGGTCATCAGACAGGTGTCACCCGTGCTGCAACTCCTCGGCGCTCTGGGCTTGGGTGCGCTGCTGAGCATCGCCGGGTCCGTGGCTCTCGACAACGCACTCGGCAAGACCTGCGCCGTGGTGTTCGTGCCAGGCTTCGCGCTTGCGTTCGGCGCCGTCGCCCACCATTGGTATCGAAGTCTCGGCCAGGAACGCCAGCACGCCCCCGGCCGGGCGCCCGACCTTGCGCGGTCCGTTGAGTACGTCGACACCAAGCTGGCCTTCGCGCTCAATGCACTGGGCACAGATCGGCAGCAGCAGGCAGTGGTCGCGTTGATCCAGGCGAAAACCGCGACCGAGCTGTCGTTCGGGAGCGGGCAAGGACCCGAACGACCGGCTCCTCGTCCCCGAATCAGGGTCGGTAAGGTAGCGAAAGTCTCTGCGCGCGAGAGTATTTCGGTGGTTGGGCGATCATGAATGGTTCGCAGATCACCGGTCTCGTTGCGCTCGTCGAGGATGAATTCACGCTGGTCATCAACAAGGGTGCCGAGGCGGGGGTGGTGCCCGGGATGATCTTCGCGGTGTTCACCGATGACGGCCAGCTCATCACCGACCCCGAGACCGGCCGGGAATTGGGCCGACTGTCCGAGGAGAAACTGCGGGTCAAGGTATTTGACGTCCGCGAATTGTTCGCTCGCGCCGAGACCTACAGCACCGGGGCGCAGCGACCTACTGCTCCGGCTTCTGTCAACACCAAAGCGGACTACTCGCGCAGCTACGGCACACCGATCTTCGCCGACGCCCCAGTTCCGATCTTCGACGGGATGGCTGAACTCGCCGGCATCGCCGGTGACACTCTGGTGGCTGACCTGCCTGCCATCGCGACCGCGGGTGAGGTCGTCACCGTCAACATCGGTGACACCGTCGAATTGGTTGACACGCTGCCGCGTTAGGGCCCCTGATCCGGTCGGCAACCGGCACCGGATGTGGTAAACACGGCCCTATGTCAGCGGAGAGCGGCGGCCGGTTATTGGTCGCAGGCCAGTCGTGTTGGCGAATCGAACGGGCCGACAACTTCGCCTGCATCATCGACGGCGCGGACTACTTCCGGCATGCCAAGGCGGCGATGTTGCGTGCCCAGCACCGCATCATCTTGATCGGGTGGGATTTCGACACCAGAATCGCCTTTGAACACGGTGGCAAGACGCTGCCCGGCCCCAACCAGTTGGGCAACTTCATCCGCTGGTTGACCCGCGTCCGACCTCATCTCGAGATCTGCCTGTTGCGATCGAACGTCCGCTTGCTGCCGGCCTTTGAAGGGCTGTGGGGCAGGGTGACGCCGGTGGCTTTGTTGAACTGGCTCAGTAATGAGCGGCTGCAATTCGCCATCGATGGTGTGCATCCGATCGGCGCAGTCCCTCATCAGAAGGTGGTGGCCATCGACGACGCGTTCGCGTTGTGCGGTGGTATCGATTTCGCCGCCGACCGCTGGGACACATCAGAACACCTGGACGACAACCGCTTTCGTCGATCGCCCGGAGGCGGGACCTATGGGCCGCGGCACGAAGTCGCGGCAGCGATGGACGGCGACGCTGCGCGCGCCCTGGGTCAGCTGGCCCGCGATCGATGGCAGACCGCGACTGGTAAAGCGCTGGAGCCGATCGAGGCCAGGCATGTCGTCTGGCCTCGTGACCTGGAACCCCTGCTGCACGACGTCGACGTGGCGATTGCCCGCACGGTGCCAGATCTGGAGCACAGCAAGGAGATCCGTGAGGTCGAGGCGCTGAACCTTGCTGCGATCGCCGCGGCCAAACACACCATCTATCTGGAGAACCAGTATCTGGCATCCCGCACGCTTGCCGCCGCGTTGGCGGCGCGATTGCAGGAACCGGATGGCCCGGAGATCGTCGTCGTCATGCCCCGTCGGTCCGAGAGCCGGCTCGAAGAGACGGCGATGGACAGTGCCCGGTACCGACTGCTGGATCTGCTCTGGAAAGCCGACGAGCATCAGCGCTTTGCGGTGTACTGGCCGGTGACCGAAAGCGGCGCACCGATTTATGTGCACGCGAAGGTCCTGGTGGTGGATGATCGCCTGCTACGCATCGGCTCGTCGAACCTCAACAACCGGTCCATGGGATTTGACTCCGAGTGCGATGTTGCCGTCGAGTCGGTCCCGGGCACACCGGAGCACGTAAACCTCAGGCGCACAATCGTGTCCGTGCGCGACCGTCTGGTATCTGAGCACCTGGGGGTGACCGCCGAGGAGTTCGCCCACGCGCGCGATCAAAGTGGGTGGTCATTTTTGCAAACCGTCGAAGCGTTTCGCGGGGGCGGTCGAGGGCTGAGTCGGTTCACCAGCGAGACAGTGGACGGTGAGGCCAGCCCACTGGCCGAGAATGATCTGATGGATCCCGACGAGGTACCGCGGTCGTTGACGCGGAGCGTGCAACGCTGGCTCGCGGGATTCTCCGAATAGCTGGGTCGAAGTCCGTTATCGTCCCTGCATGACTGACGGGGATGCACAGTCCAGCAATACCAGTCCGACACTCGCGCAGACCAGTACCCGGCGGGCCGTGGCCAACACCATGCGGGGCTCGGCAGGCAACCTCGTCGAGTGGTACGACGTGTACACCTACACGGTCTTTGCCACTTATTTCGAGGCGCAGTTCTTCGATAAGAGTGACACCAACTCGACGCTGTACATCTACGCGATCTTCGCCGTGACGTTCATCATGCGGCCGGTGGGCTCCTGGTTCTTCGGCCGGTACGCCGACCGGCGCGGCCGCAAAGCCGCGCTGATGCTGAGCATCACCGTCATGTCGACCTGTTCCTTCGTCGTGGCAGTGATGCCCACGCGGGAGATCATCGGCTACTGGGCGGCAGTAATTCTGATCCTTGCCCGACTGGTGCAGGGTTTTGCCACCGGCGGGGAGTACGGCACATCGGCGACGTACATGTCCGAGGCGGCGACCCCGCACCGTCGTGGCTTCCTCTCGTCGTTCCAGTACGTCACCCTGGTCGGCGGTCATGTGCTGGCGCAGTTCACCCTTCTCATCGCGCTCAGCGTCCTCGACGTCGAGACCGTGACGGCTTGGGGGTGGCGCATCGGATTCTTCATCGGTGGCATCGCAGCGCTGGTGGTGCTGTGGCTGCGACGATCGATGGACGAGTCGCTGAGCGAGTCGCACCTGGAGGCCATCCGCGAAGGCAAGGACCGCGAAGCCGGCTCGATGAAGTCGCTGTTCACCACGCACTGGCGTCCGCTGCTGCTCGTCTTCCTGATCACCGCGGGTGGCACGGTCGCCTTCTACACCTACACCATCAACGCGCCGGCGATCGTCAAGTCGACCTTCGGTAAGGACCAGGCGCTGACCGCGACGTGGATCAACCTGCTCGGGCTCATTTTCTTGATGCTGCTGCAGCCTGTCGGCGGCATCATCAGTGACCGGGTGGGCCGCAAGCCGCTGTTGGTCTTCTTCGGGGTTGGCGGCGTCCTGTACACCTACGTCCTGATCACCTACCTGCCGCAGGCCACATCACCTCTGTTGGCCTTCGCATTGACAGCCGGTGGCTACATCATCCTCACCGGCTACACGTCGGTGAACGCGATCGTGAAGGCGGAGCTGTTCCCCGCCGAAATTCGGGCGCTCGGTGTGGGATTGGGCTATGCGCTGGCGAACTCCGCCTTCGGCGGGACTGCGCCGCTGCTCTTCCAAGCGGCCAAATCAGGCCAACACATCGGCTGGTTCATCCTCTACGTCACCGTCGTGATCGGTATCAGCTTGCTGGTCTACATCTTCGGTCTGAAGAACAAGAGCCTCACCGTGCTCGACCGCGAGCAGGGGAGCGCCTGGGCCAAGGTCTAGGCCGGGGTTACCCCGCGCATTACCAAGGCACTACGCCGTGGCGGTCGAAGAAGGCGCCGGTGGGGCCGTCGGCTCCGATGGTGGCCAACCGGACGATCGCGTCGGTACCTTCGGCCACCGTCTGAGGGCCGCTGTTGCCGTTGATATCGGTGGCGGTGTAGCCGGGGTCGACGACGTTGATCCGGAAACCGGGCAGCGCCTTGGCGTACTGCACCGTGAGCATCGAGACCGCCGCTTTCGAGGATCCGTAGATCGGAACAGGGAAGGTGGATTCGAAGCGTTCGGGGTTGGTCACCACTGCGAGGGAACCCAGACCGCTGCCGACGTTCACGATGACCGGCGTCTCGGCAGCGCGAAGCAACGGCAGGAATGCCTGCGTCATCCGCACGATGCCGAACACGTTGACCTGGTAGATCTCCAGCATTCCCGCGGCGGACACATCCTCGGCTGCGATGCGGCCTTCGGAGAGGCCGGCGTTGTTGATCAGCACATCGAGGTGGCCTTCCCGCTGGGCCAGTTCGGCAGCGGCAGCGTCAACCGACGCGTCATCGGCGACGTCGAGTGCGACGAATTGTGCCCCGAGTTCCGCGGCGGCTTTCTGGCCGCGCTCGGCGTCGCGGGCGCCGAGGTAAACGGTGTGCCCGACGTCGATGAGACGGCGCGCAGATTCGTAGCCGAGGCCTTTGTTCCCGCCGGTGATCAGCGTGATGGTCATCTGTGCTCCTCTGAAACGTCGATGAGTCCTCGTTCTTACACGTCCTACAAGTCGTTACGGGCCGAAGTTCATCCTGTGCCTTTGACAGAGGTCCGCCGCCGCGGCTTCCGCTAGTACTTGCGGTCGCCTTCGCTGTCGTCGATGAACTCCCAATCTCCTTGGTCGGTCTGCACTTCCATCCGCCAGCCCAATTCGGGCTTGGCGACCTCATCCACGAACCATGCGTGTGCGTTGTCTGCGCTCTCGATGTCCTTGGTGTCCACGACATCGCCTTTGGGGTTGAGGACTCGGTATGTTGCCATGCGTGCCTGCGTTCGGGACTGCCCCCAGTTTGGTTGACTCCTGACCTGTGAGGATTCGTCCTTGCTGGAAGGATCAATTCCGTGCCGAAAGCATTTCCCGCCGAGTTCCGCGCTGACGTGATCGCTGTAGCCCGCAAGGGTGAGGCGCCGCTACGTCAGATCGCGAAGGACTTCGGCATCTCCGAGGCCTGCCTGCATCGCTGGCTCAAGATCGCCGACCGCGAAGACGGTATCGACCGAAAAGGAGCAACCGCGGCCGCGGGTGACGTCTCTGCCGAGCTGCGTGAAGCGCGCAAACGGATCAAGCTCCTCGAGCAAGAAGCCGAGATCATGCGCCGTGCCGTCGGCTACTTGTCGCGGGACGTCAACCCAAAATGATGTACCCGCTGGTCCTTGATCTTGCCGCAGACGGTGTCCCCGTCACGGTGACCTGCCGGGTTCTTGGCTTCTCTACCCAAGCGTTCTACAAGTGGCGCAAAGCCCCTGTGACACAACGCGACTTGGACGATGCACATCTCATCAACGCCGCCCTCGACATCCACGCCGACGACCCCACCTTCGGCTACCGCTTCATCGCCGATGAACTCCCCGCACTCGGGATCATCGCCGGCGAGAACAGAGTGGCTCGACTGTGCTCGCAAGAACGCATCTGGTCGGTCTTCGCCAAGAAGCGCGGACTGAACAGGAAGGCCGGGCCACCCGTGCACGACGACCTCGTTGGCCGCCAATTCTCTGCCCAGACCGCCAACGAGATCTGGTTAACCGACATCACCGAGCACCGCACCGATGAAGGCAAGCTCTACCTCTGCGCCATCAAGGACGTGTACTCCAACAGAATCGTCGGCTACTCGATCGACTCGCGGATGAAGGCGTCGCTGGCCGTGGCCGCCCTGCGTCACGCCGTCGGCGTCCGCTCGCCCGTCGCTACGATCGTGCATTCCGACCGCGGCAGCCAATTCCGGTCACGGAAATTCGTGTACATGCTGTCGCACAACGGGTTACGAGGCTCCATGGGCCGCGTCGGGGCATGTGGAGATAACGCCGCCATGGAGTCTTTCTTCGCACTATTGCAACGTAACGTCCTCGACCGGCAACGGTGGTCCACCCGAGCCGAACTGCGACTGGCGATCGTCACCTGGATCGAGCGCACCTACCACCGACGCCGCCGCCAACGCGCCCTTGGCAAGCTCACCCCGATAGAGTTCGAACTGCTCCACACCCCAGCCGCAACCGCGGCCTGAAATTCACACCCCGCGAGTCAACTGAACTCGGGGCAGTCCCTTCCCCGATTCGCGCACTTGAATCAGTTTGGCGTCGGATCGTCGTCGGTGAACTCAAACGACGTCGGTGATTTGCCCGGCGAGGTCGGCGCGCACCTGCTTGCTGCTGCGCTCCCCCTGAACGTTGACGAAGATGATCACGTTCGAGTCGAACGGCAAATTTCGTTTGATGACTACGCTTTGGACCTTGCCGTCCGGGATTTCGCTCGCCGCCACGGAACCATTGATGGCGGTGACGACTGCGGTAGAGGCAACGTCGTCGACGGAGAACAGGTTCTGCTGAAGCGCCTCGACATCGTCGCCGTAGTCCACGGGGCGGGAAGGTCCGACTGCGCCCGCGGTGTAGCTCCACTGGTTGAGTTCGGTCGGAGCGTTGGGATCGACGGCCTCCAAGGTCAACACCCCAGGGATGATGGTCACCTCCACCAGCTGCATGGGATTGGCGCCGACCTTTTCTGAGATCGCCGCATAGGCCGCGTCGATACCTTCGGCAGTGAAGAGGTTGCCCGAGACCGCGTCGGTGGTGTTCGCAGTGGTCTTTTCCGTGGTTCTTTCGGTGGTCGATGCAACGGTCTGCGTGGCCGTGGTGGTCGTGTCATTGTTCGCCGCGTTCTTGATTGCGGCGTCCTTGATCTCGGAAACCTTCGAGCAGCCGCTCAGTGCGGAAGCCGCAAGAACTGCAGCTACGAGGGCGACGCCGACACGGTTGGGTTTCATCTGTACCTCTCAAGCTTCAGCCCCGACGGGTCCGTGGGGTAGGCAAAGCGTGTCGCGAAAGGCTCACTACCGATCACAACTTCAGCAACGACTGACACTGGCCCGCACTGTCGCCCGGTGTTTCGCAAGCGCGTTCGATGGTTATTCCGGTCTGCGGAGGTGGTGACATGACCAGTCAAGAACAAGCACCGAAGGAAAACGCCGAGAAAGACCCCTCACAGTGGGTGACCGGCGATGAACCCATGACGGGGGCGCAGCGCAGCTATCTGCATACGCTGGGCCAGGAAGCCAAGATCGAGGTTCCCGATGATCTGACCAAAGCCGGGGCCTCCGAATTGATCGACAAACTGCAGGAACAGACGGGGCGCGGAGCGTGACCGACACAGACCGCATCGACAACGTTGCTGCCGGTGACCTCATCACTCTTGAGCGTGACGGGGTCGGTGAGCGTGAATACAAGGTGGTGTTCTTGGATTCCAGCGAGACAGCCACCGGCACCACGTTCACCGTCACCTTCGCCGGTGACGACGGTGAAACATTCGATATGGAGATGGCCGCAGATACCCCCGTGCTCCGGTCGCTGGAGTCCAAGTGGGAATCACCGCAGAGTCCGACGCCGCACGACGTGGCCGAGTGAGGGTGTCCGCCATCCGCACGTGTGGCGGCGGTAGTGACGGGAATCCGAGCCGCATGGGAGCGGCATGGTCGTCACTGCGCAGCGTGGAAAAGCGGGCAGCACGGGTGCAGCGTCGAATCTGGTTGGCGCAGATCATGATCTGGCCGGCGGTAGTTCTGGTGGTCAGCGCAGTCGGTGTCGCGACAACGGTGGCCGTCCGCCGCCGACGCGTCGGAAGCGAGGTTGGTGCCGAAGCGGTCCTTCCCTCCTCCCCGCCGCCCCCGCAATGACCCACCGCCGGTTCTGTCGTAACGCGGTCGCTTTATCGTCACAAGGTGACAATCAGTTATAGCGAGGCGCTGTGCGACCAGATCCGGGCGCACATGGCCGGCCACGACCGCCGGACGGTAACCGACCCGACGAAGAGGCGCGCCGCTGTCGCGGTTGTGCTCGTCGACTCCGAAGTTGGCGAGGACAGAGTGGACCCGGCGCCGGTGGAGGAATGGATCCAAGGCCGCCCGATGCCCGAGGACCTCGATGGTCGGATGATCGGCGTCTCAGGTGGCGCCGCTTTCCTGCTGTGCCGCAGGGCCTCTCGCCTGCGCGCTCATGCCGCACAGTGGGCGCTACCCGGCGGCCGGCTCGATCCGGGTGAATCCGCTGTGGATGCCGCTCTGCGGGAAACGCAGGAGGAGCTGGGCGTCGCGCTGCCCGCGTCGTCGGTTCTCGGCTTACTGGATGACTACGCGACGCGGTCGGGTTATGTCATCACGCCGGTGGTGATCTGGGGTAGTGGACGGCTAGATCTTCGTCCAGCACCCGATGAGGTGGTGGCGGTCTACCGAGTAGGGCTGCACCAGCTGCTGCGTGAGGATTCACCGCGGTTCATCTCGATTCCGGAAAGCCCACGGCCCGTCGTGCAGATGCCCTTGGGCAATGACCTCATCCATGCGCCGACGGGGGCAGTGCTGCTGCAATTCCGGTGGCTGTGCCTGGAAGGTCGCCACGACCCGGTCGATGAGCTTGAGCAGCCGGTGTTCGCGTGGAAATAGAGCCAACCAGGTCCGCTTCAGTCACACTTCGAGTCTGCTGCGCACAGTGGAAAGGCGTTGTTGCAGTTCAGCTTCGGTGATGACACCGCGGGCGAGCAACGAATGCGTCAGCGCCACCAGTTGACTCTCCGGATACGGTAGGTCTGAGTAGACGGTTGCCGTCAGCTCGTCCTCCTCGTCTCGGCGTTCCTTGAAATCTGGGACGTCGGCATCGCACGAAGCCTGGTCGAGTGCATCGCAGAGCCCGTCGAGGCTGGTCTTCCACGGCGGCACGGGGTTCTCGACGCCGTATTTCGCCGCCATCACGGGCCATACCTGGTTGCGGGTGAGGATCCCTTGTAGCGCTTCGCTTTCCATGTCACTCCCCGCTGGGATGCAGTGCCGGGCGGGTATCGACGATGACGTTGGTGGTCACCCCGGCCTTGGGCAGGGCCACGCCGATCAGGCAGTCGCGGGTGATGATCTCGACCAGCTGGTCCTCGGTCCAGCCGTCGGTGCCCTCCGGACGTAACGGCATCACCATGAAGCGGTGTTTCTGGTTCGAATCCTGCACGCGTACCTCGATATCGTCGCCGAGGTACAGGCCGAATTCGGAGAGTACCTGCCGCGGGAACCTGACCAGGCGACTGCGGTAATTGGGGGTTCGGTACCACTCCGGCGAATTACCCAGGATAGGCCGCGGGTAGCACGAGCACAGTGCGCAGACGATGACGTTATGCACGGTCGGAGTGTTCTCCAGGATCGAGAATGCGGTGAAGTCACTTGGCGTACCGAAACCTGTGGGCTCGAGCCAGTCGACCCCGACTTCCTTGCTCGCCGTCATCGGCTCGGACAGGGCCAGCGACTTGAAATCGGGATCGAGCCAAGCGCGCGCTACCAGGCGAGCGGCCGGTGTGGGACCGATCTGCTCGGCAAATTCGGTGAACAGGCGATGCTCCGCGGCGGTGAAAATGCCTTTCTCGATGCACAATTCGCGCAGGGCGATCTCAAGTACCTCGAAGTCGGTGATCTCATCGACCATCGGCTTCACCGTGCGGTCGTGGTCGTGGTCGTGGTCGTGTGCGGTCATGGTGCTCCGTTCCTACGGTCAGTTGGCGGCTTCGAGCCAATGCTCGGGAATCTCGGTCCGCAATGTGTCGTTGGCGGTGCCGTTGTAGCCGTGCCACAGGTCGGCCTGTTTGAAGCTGACGATGTAGAACCATTCGGCTTTGGCGCCGGGAGCATCCCAGGTCTCGTCCTCGGCGGCCGGGCTTTCGTAGGCAAGTGTGGCGATCTCGCCGGTGGCGCCTCGGACGTATTCGGGGGTGCGGGTGTAGAACAGCACCGGTATCTCGCGCACGGTGACCCGGTCGCCGACCTTGAACTTCGCGTCACCGGCGGTACCCGCATACACGCCTGGATCACCCTTGCCCTGTGCGTGCACGATGTGCTCGTTGCGCTTGACGGCTGTGCCATCGCCCTCGAACTTGGGCTCGGCTTTCAGTGCTTTTGCGCCCGGGCCGGTCAATCCACCGGCGTAGCGACTTTGGACCTCGGCCATCCGTTCGGTGAGTTCTGTCAGCCCGATGTGGTGCTTGGCGACGAGCACGCGCGCACAGGCCCATAGCCAACGGGCGTAGTAGGGCAGGCCGTGATAGATGGCTCGACCTACGTCGACATTGCCGATCCGACGTCGTTCCTCCGACAGCCAGATGCCGCGCCAGGCGAGCACCTCGGAGAGGACATACGTCATGTGCTCCCAATACTCGTAATCCTTGTTTTCGTACTTCTGCGGTATATCCGGCTCGCCACCCACGTCGTGGACGGGTTTCAGATAGGCCACGATCCGGTCGTGGTCGACCATGTCCGGAGTCGGGGCGTCTGGGAGCTCGGGATAGGCCGATTTCAAGCGGGCTACCAACTCCAGCTGACTGGCGCGTTCGGCCGCAGTGCTCATGGAAGTCCCTTCCGGGCGGAAAGTTGACGCGTGTGCTCAGCAAAGATAATTCGAATGGTCCAGCCGTGCGGGTCATTCTGAATAAATGGCCTCATCAAAGGTTGTGGATCAACGGCGACACCTGAGTCAGGCGGGGGGACGAACTCCACCCAACAGCGTTTATTGACTCACCCGTCGGCCGTTGGGACTACGGACAGTTACCGCCCTGCTCAACGTTATCTGGCAGCCGGCGTCGCACGCTCTGTGATGAATCCCGACATCCAGCGAAAGGGTGAAGGTGCGTACAGAGAGAAAGTTGCCCGCCGAAATGTAACGCGACAAGCCCTGCCGAACGACGAACTGACTGACGCGGCGGCGTTACCGAACACCTGCTGCCGCCAATATCTGGAGGTATCTCGTCGTGAACCGTCGCCTGGGCTTGGCCGTATTGACCACTTCTGTGGTGGCCGGTATGACGCTGGCCGGACTGTCCACCGGCACGGCCGCGGCCGCAGCCACCTGCGCTGACTATCACTGGATCGGCGCCGCGGGGTCGGGCCAGCGCGATGGCGCGGGTTTGACGGCCAACGGTGGCATGGGCGACGTGGTCTACCAGTCGTATCAGCAGTTGAGCTCGCAGCTGGCGGCCAACGGTCAGACGATCGACGCAGAAGCCGTCCAGTACCCGGCGGCCCCGGTTCCGCTGGAAGGCGGGCTGGGCGGGTGGCTCGACTTCCTCGGCAGCGTTGGTGATGGCACCGATGCCACCGCCAAACAGTTTGAGGCGTTCACGGCAAAGTGCCCCAACACCAAGGTGATATTGGCCGGCTACTCACAAGGCGCCATGGTGATCCACCGCAACCTTTACGATCTCGCCGATAATCCGCAGGTGGCCGCGGCCCTGCTGATCGCCGATGGAGACCGCTTGCCGCAGGACACGACCGTCAATATGGGCTCGGCGGCCTATGTTCCCGGCACCGGCAAGGGCGTCGCTCAGGAGCATTCCTTCCTCGCCTCGACCGATACCTCGATGCTGCCCCCGGCCATCGGCGCCCGCACGGTCAGCGTCTGCGATCTCGGCGATCCGGTCTGCGACTACGACCCCGAAGCGGACCCCGATACCGACACGATCTCACCGGCCGCCATCGCAATCCACACCGCCTACGCGCCCGCCGTGAGCGGTGCGCACGCCTGGGGTGCGCCGCTGTATGCCTTGGCCGCCAGCGCGGCACCTACTGCCACCGAGCTTTCTGCGGACGGCGCCTGACTACTGCGGGCGCACCCTGTTTAGCAGGCTGAAGAAGTCCCAAGACGGATCATCCGCGCCGAGGGTTCCGCGCAACGTGTCCCTGGTGATCGGATGGCTCAGGTCCACCGTGGACGGGTTGTGCACCTGGGCCCAGTCGGTGACGATGGTCCGCTCGACGATTCCCCATGAGCCGTCACGCTTCTCGTATTTGTCGAGGTAGCGACCCCCGACCACGACGTCGACGTCCTGTTCCCGACCGGCGAGGGTGTGCGTGGCGATCGTGTAGATCTCGCCTTCGGCACGGTCTCCGTCGATGGCGAAGTTCACCGTGGTGATGTTGTGTTGCATCGACCGGAGGTAGGGCCGAGTGGCGGCGAGTTGAGCGAGAAAGTCAGAGACTTCCCCCGCTGAGGATCCCGTGAATCCACCGTGGCTGTCCGTGGCATCTCGGTGATAGAGGCCCCGCAGCTGGTCGAAATCGCCGCGGTCGACGGCGCGACAATAGGCGTGGACAAGCTTGCGCAGCGCAAATTCATCCAGCATTTCCTGCAGCAGGGTGTCTGTTGTCGGCATCGCTATAGGCTCGCATGGAAGCCCGGAGGTAAAAGTTGGGAGGTTTGATGAGCTGCTGTCATTACCAGCCCGCCGGCGACGGATTCGACACCGCCTTCACCGTCGACGCGTCCAGGATCACCTTCGGCCGCGGCTGCCTCCAGGAACTCGGCGACCGCGCTGCTGCTCTCGGGATGACTCGGGTGGCGTTGTTCTCTGACGCTCAGGTGTCGCAGCTCGCGGTCTTCGAGACGGCACACCGCTGTTTGCGCGCCGCGGGTATCGACGTGATCGTCTACACCGAGGTTGAGGTCGAACCGACTGACGAATCCTTCAAGCAGGCAGCGGCATTCGCGGTCGAAGCGCAGCCAGATGGCTACGTCTCGCTCGGCGGTGGATCGGTGATCGACACCGCCAAGGCGGCGAATCTCTACGCCAGTCACCCGGCGGATTTTCTGGCGTACGTCAATCCGCCGGTCGGGGCGGGCACAGCGGTCCCCGGCCCGCTGAAACCGCATATCGCCTGCCCGACGACATCGGGCACCGGTAGCGAGGTCACCGGTATCGCGATCTTCGATCTACTGTCGATGGCGGCCAAGACCGGGATCGCCTCGCCGGCCCTGCGGCCGTCAGAGGCGCTCGTTGACCCCGACTGCACCGATACCCTGCCCGCCCAGGTCGTGGCGTGCAGCGGACTCGACGTGCTCTCGCATGCATTGGAGTCGTTCACCGCGCGGCCTTATGTGCGCCGCCCCACCGCCAAGGCGAGGCCGATGAGCCAGGGCGCCAATCCGTGGAGCGACCTCGGGAGCCGGGAAGCGATGCGGCTACTCGGCCGGTATCTGGAGCGAGCCGTCCGCGACCAGTCGGACCGTGAGGCGCGTGAGGAAACCATGTGGGCCGCAACGCTTGCCGGTATCGCGTTCGGCAACGCAGGAGTGCACATCCCGCACGCGATGGCCTACGCGGTGGCCGGGCAGGTCCGCGGGTTCCACGCCGACGGCTACCCGGGATCGGAGCCCCTGGTACCTCATGGCATGGCGGTAATCCTGAACGCTCCGGCGGTTTTTCGTCATACCGCGGCCACCAACCCGCAACGCCATCTCGAAGCCGCCGAGCATCTCGGTGCCGACATCGACGGTATCGACCCCAACGACGCGGGTACCGTCCTGGCCGATGAACTCGTGCGCATCATGCGCGCAGTGGGCATGCCCAACGGGCTATCGGCGGTCGGTTACACCGACGCAGACTGCGTCACCCTGGCCGACGGTGCCTGGCCACAGCAGCGGCTGCTGCAGAATGCGCCCATCGACAGCGATAAACCGTTGCTGACAACACTGTTTGAAGATGGCATCCGCTATTGGTGACTCGGGAGGAGCGGGACGATGCCCGCAGCGCATAACGTCGAGGACTATCGATATTTTCTGCCGATCACCACGCGGTGGATGGACAACGACGTCTACGGACATGTCAACAACGTCACCTATTACAGCTATTTCGACACAGTCGCCAACCACTTCCTGATCAGGGAAGGGGGACTGGATATCGACACCTCGCCGGTCATCGCGCTGGTGGTCGAGTCGATGTGCTCGTACCTGGCGCCGGTGGCCTACCCGGATGAGCTCTCCGCGGGCCTGCGCGTGGATAAACTCTCCACCCGCTCCGTCACCTACGGCACGGCCATTTTCCCCGCCGACGGTAAAGACGCTGTGGCACAAGGACATTTTGTCCATGTCTTCGTCGATCGGGAGAGTCGCAAAGCGGTCCCGATCCCGGATCCCATCCGCGCGGCCCTGGCAACACTCGTCGTCAACTAAGCCGTCATCACACTAAGCCTTCGCCGCCTGCTCGGCGGCGTGGTCGTCGATCGCCTTGCCGATGGCGTGCGCAGCCCGGTCCACGAACTCGGTCCCACTGCCGAGAACCCAGTCCTGTGACGCGGCAGGCCCGGTGAGTTGGCCGGTGAAATGCGGTATCACGTACTGCGCGAAGAGCTCGTAGCTATGCGCCTTGGCGGCAGGGGTCGCCCAGTCGTGATCGAAGAGCAGGAAGGCGCCGAAACCGCCGTCACTGGCTTCGACCAACTCCTCGATCTTCGCCACCGCGTCATCAGGCGTCCCGATCACCGCAAAACCGGATTCGCGATTATTGGCGATGATCTCTGCGGCCGTGTCACCCTGCACCGGCCCCGCGGGCAGGATGTGCTTGAAGTACCGCGAGAACGCGGCGATGCCGTACTCGACGTCGCGTTCGGCCTGCTCTCGGGTATCGGCCAGGTGCATCGGACCGACCAGGCGCCACTTGGACCGGTCGGCGATGTGGCCGTGCTCTCGCGCAACCTGCTCCCACGTCTGCCAATGGTGGGCCAGCAGATCCATCCCCTGCTTTGCGGTGGCCGCAATCGACAGCATGCCGACGCCGTGGGTGCCTGCACCGCGCGGGCCGGTCGGTGAGAATGACGCGGCGACGGCGACGTCGAAACACGGATCGCTGTACGGCTTGAGCTGTAGGCGCGCATCCTGCAGCGTGAAACCGTCGGTCGCCATGGTGACGGTCTCACCGCGAAGCAGGCGCATGATCGCGTCAAGGCACTGCTCCATCCGCGGTCGTTGCTCGTCTGCGGGGATACCGAGCATGTGCGCGTCTGAGGTCAATTGACCCGGCCCACAGCCCAACATCACCCGGCCGCGGGTGAGATGGTCGAGCAGCACCATGCGGTCGGCCAGCATCAACGGGTTGTGGTACGGCAGCGAGCTGACTCCGGTGCCGAGCCTGATGTGCTTGGTCCGCTCGGCGGCAACAGCGATGAAAACCTCTGGCGAGGCGATGATCTCGAAACCGGCCGAGTGGTGCTCGCCGATCCACGCCTCGTCGAACCCGAGGCGGTCCATCGCCACGATCAGGTCGAGGTCCCGTTCAATTGCCAACGTCGGATTCTGTCCGACGGGATGGAAAGGAGCCATGAAATTTCCGAAGCGCATCCGGTCATTCTGACCGCCGACCCGATTTGTGACGCACGTTCTGGGTTAAAACCCTGGCGGAAGGAACTTGGCGGATGGTTTTCTTGATGCAAGAGTCGTTGATCGTCCAATACAGCACGGAAGCGACGTCTCGTTGAGGCTGATCATGAAAGGGATGTGAGTGGTCTTCCGCGCTGACGACGAGATCGGGCGCGATCTCGCACGGGTCGACTGGGCGGCCGGCCCCCTAGGTCCGTCGGAGGCCTGGCCGCAGAGCCTGCGTACCACCGTGGACATCCTGCTGGCATCACGGTTCCCGATGTGGATGGCGTGGGGTGCGGACCTGACGTTCTTCTGCAACGCCGCCTATCGCCGCGACACCCTGGGCAGTAAATACCCCTGGGCGCTGGGCCGCCCGGCCCGCGAAGTGTGGGCAGAGATCTGGCCCGATATCGGTCCCCGCATCGACAGTGTCCTGACCGCCGCGGAGGCGACGTGGGATGAGGGCCTGCTGCTGTTCCTCCAGCGGTCGGGTTATTCCGAGGAGACCTATCACACGTTCTCCTACAGCCCCTTGCGTGACGATGATGCCCGCGTCGTCGGCATGCTCTGCGTCGTCAGCGAAGACACCGACCGGGTGATCGGTGAACGCCGGATGGCGACGCTGCGAGACCTCGGCTCTGATCCGAGCGTGGTGCGTACCGAACGCCAGATGCTGGACTTCGTCGCCGATCAGCTCGGCCGGAATCTATCGGACCTGCCCTTCACGATGACCTATCTATTCGACGACGACGGTGAAGCGCAGCTGGCCGGCGTCAGTGGCATTGCGCTGGGCCATCCCGCGGCACCCTCCACGTTGCGGTCCGACGCGGATTCGTTATGGCCGGTCGACACGCCCGCGCACGGTGAATCCGCGTTGATCGAACTCGACGGCACACTGCCGCTGCCGACGGGGGCCTGGCAGGAGCCGCCGGCCCAGGCGCTGGTGGTGCCGCTACTCCAGCAAGGCAGCGCTCCCATCGGATTTCTGGTGGCCGCGCTCAACCGGCACCGTCCGCTCGACGACGGGTACCGCGGTTTTGTCGATCTGGTCGCCGGACACGTGGCCGCCGGTGTCCTCAGCGCTCGCAGCTATCGGGCCCAGCAGCAGCGCGCGGAGGAACTTGCCGAACTCGACCGGGCCAAGACCACGTTCTTCTCCAATATCAGCCACGAGTTCCGCACCCCGTTGACGTTGATCCTCGGACCCGTCGATGACCTGCAGCACCGCACTGGGCTCGATGAGCAGGTACGACAAGAGCTGGGGCTCGTTCACCGCAACGGGCTGCGGCTGGCCAAGTTGGTCAACACGCTGCTGGACTTCTCCCGCATCCAGGCTGGCCGAATACAGGCCCAGTTCGAGCCCGTAGACCTGGCGGCCGTCACCGCCGACCTCGCCAGTGTCTTCCGATCGGCAGTGGACCGGGCCGGGCTGACGCTGTCCGTGGACTGCCCACCGCAGGACGAGCCGGTCTACGTCGACCGCGACATGTGGGAAAAGGTAGTGCTCAACCTGCTCTCGAACGCGTTGAAGTTCACCTTCGAGGGCGCCATCACCGTCCGCGTGGGTCGCGACGGCGAGCACGCGGTGGTCACCGTCACCGACACCGGGATCGGGGTCGCCGCTGCCGAGATACCCCGGCTCTTCGAACGGTTCCACCGCGTCGAATCTGCGCGCGGCCGGTCCACGGAAGGCAGCGGAATCGGGCTGGCACTGGTTCGAGAACTTGTCGGGTTGCACGGCGGCACCATCACCGCCGACAGCAGGGAGGGCGCGGGCTCGACGTTCACCGTCCGACTGCCGTTCGGTGCGGCCCATCTGCCTCCCGACGGACTCGCCACCGCCCCGGGCGCCCGCGCTGCCGCCGGTGTTATCGGTGAACCCTATGTGCAGGAGGCGCTTCGCTGGTTGCCCGATCGGGCGGATGTCACCGACGCGACCGCGAGTGCGGCGATGAGCGCCCCAGCCGATGGCGAGCTGGCGCGCGTGCTGATTGCGGACGACAACGCCGATATGCGCGAGTACCTGACAAACCTGTTGCGGACCGCGGGGTATCAGGTGCAGGCCGTCAACGATGGTGAGCAAGCACTGGCGGCGATCCGCGCGCAGCTACCCGACCTGGTCATCAGCGATGTGATGATGCCGGGGCTGGACGGTCTTGAGCTTGTCGCAGCTCTGCGCGGTGACCCGCGTACCGCCGCATTGCCCGTCCTGCTGCTGTCCGCGCGAGCCGGGCAGGAAGCCTCCATCGAAGGATTGCAGGCCGGCGCCGACGATTACCTCGTCAAACCGTTCGCCGCAGCCGAACTGCTCGCCAGGGTGCGGGCCAACCTCGCCTTGGCCCGGCTGCGCAATCATCACCTCCGCTGGCGCACCGCCTTGCTGGAGTCGCTGCAGGAAGCGTTCTTCGTGTGCGATGAGCGCGGTGCCGTCATCGAGATCAACGCTGCGTTCACGGAGATGCTCGGCTACGGCCCCGAGAACCTGCCCTATGAACCTACCCACCCGTGGTGGCCGGATGCCGAGACCGACCCCGAATCCCGTAGAGAGGTCGACGCAGTCTTCGCGGCGTTGCTGCGAAACAGCCACGGTGGCTTCACCATTCCTGTCAATCACCGTGATGGACACCGGTTGTGGATCGCAGTCAACTTCAATTATGCCGACGATCCCGACTCCGGGCGGCGCGTCATGGTCGGCACCTTTCGAGATGTCACAGCCGAGCACTACACGGTGCAACGCCAGACTGCTCTTGCTGCTCTGAATCAGCAACTGGTACAGGCAGATACGGTTGATGAAGCCTTGCGCGGAGCCGCCGAAGAACTGCGGCAGGTATGGCAGGCGCGGCGCGTTCTGGCGGCGACATTCCCGGGTCCCTCGCCCCGAGGCGGCTCGGAATCGGTTGCCCCAAGTCTGATCTGCGTGGGCGATTCCGCCGAGTGGGACGATCTGTCGCCAGGGCAGCGGCAGCTGATCGAGTCACTGCGGGACGCCGATCTACTCAGCCCTCGGGCTGAGGACGCGGGCTCGGCGGGTATCGCGCTGCAGCATCCCCGGGGCGTGTTGGTGATCTGGGTCGAGTTGGCCGAGCAGCGACCGTTCACCTCGGCCGATCACACTCTGCTCACGGTGTTGGCGGGACGTCTCGGCCAAGGGCTGCAACGGGTTTACCAGATGGACGAACAACGTGAGACGGCTCTGGCGCTGCAACATGCGATGCTGGGTCCGCAGACCCTGCCCGACGGATTCACCGTGCGGTACCACCCGGCCAGTCGTCCGCTACAGATCGGGGGCGACTGGTACGACGTCATCGAACTTGATGACGGACGCGTGGCGTTGATCGTCGGCGACTGTGTCGGGCACGGCCTGGCCGCCGCTACGGTGATGGGCCAGTTGTCCAGCGCATGCCGTTCGTTGCTACTCGAACAGTCCAGTCCCAGCGCGGCTTTGGCCGGTTTGGACCGGTTTGCCTCACGACTGCCCGGCGCCAGGTGCACCACCGCCTTCTGTGCGGTGCTCACCATCGACACAGGTGAACTTGTGTACTCCAGCGCTGGTCATCCGCCGCCTATCATGGTGCGTGCCGACGGCGCCACCGTGATGTTGGAAGGCGGGCGAGGACTTCCTCTTGCGCTCCGTCCCGGTCGGCCCAGGCCCGAAGTGCGGGTGACGATGCCGCCCCGCGCGACACTGTTGATGTATACCGACGGTCTGGTGGAGCGCCGCGGCACCTCAATGGATGATGGGATGGCTCGGGCCGCAGATGTTGTGCTGCAAGGCCGTTCGAAAACCCTCGATAGGGTGGCCGATCAGTTGATGTCCGATCTCGAGCCCGGGGGCGGCTATCCCGACGACGTGGCCATGTTGCTGTACCGCCAGCCTGCCCCGCTCGCGCTGGATTTCGCCGCCGACGTCAACCACCTGGCACCTAGTCGGGCGGCGTTGCGTAGCTGGTTGACCCGAGCGGGTGTCGAGCCCGATCAGATTCAAGACATTCTCATCGCTACCGGGGAAGCTGTCTCCAATGCGATCGAACACGGCCACCGCGACCGACCGCAGGGCATCGTCTCGCTACGGGTAGACGCCGTCGTCGATCGGTTGAATGTGACTGTGACCGATACCGGCGTTTGGAAGACCCCGCGTGAGATCGCTGATATCAGTCGCGGGCGCGGTGTGACGCTGATGCGAAACCTTATGGAGGACTTCTCTATTCACTCTGATGATGCCGGGACCACGGTTCACATGCAAGCGAGGATCATCTGATGCCTACTCAACTCACCTTGAATACCGACCATGACGCCGACGGGGCACCGCGGGTTATCGCGGTAGGGGAAATCGACCTCAGCAATATCGATGTATTCACCCAGGCGCTCGCCTCCGCCAGCGGGGGCATGCGAGGGCCGATCACCGTAGACCTCAGCGCGGTCAAGTATTTGGACAGTGCGGGTATCAACGCGCTGTTCAATCACGCCGAGGAAGTCGACCGCCTGCGCCTCATCGTGCACCCATTCCTGGTTCGGGTGCTCAGCATCAGCGGCCTGGGCGAGGTCGCGGACGTCGTGACTGCCCAGGGGCCGGAGCCCCAAGCCGTCTAGCGCAGGCCATTGCCCATATGGCAAGAAGGCTTGCCAACCCGAATAGGTGCCTCCACCATCGAAGGGTGACCACGTCAGTCAATCCGTTCGATGATCCGATGCACGTCGAGGCATACGCCACACACGCCAGGCGAATGGTGCCTGCCCTGACCGATATTCATCGACTTGTTAGCGTCCTCCTCGATGAACACGCCCCGCGGGACGCCAACATTCTGGTACTCGGGGCCGGCGGCGGACTTGAGACGACGGCATTTGCCGAAGCCCATCCACAGTGGACGTTCGATGCTGTCGACCCGTCTGCGGCCATGTTGGATCTGGCGTCGAATACCCTCGGGCCGATGGCATCTCGGGTGCGAATGCACCGGGGATATATCGACGATGCCCCGCTCGGGCCTTTCCACGCCGCGACCAGCCTGCTGACACTGCACTTTCTCGCCTACGACGAACGGCGCCGGACGGTGGCTGAGGTGCGGCGCCGATTGGCACCGGGGGCACCGTTTGTCGCGGTGCACTTGAGTATTGCCCAGCGTGACCATGCCGAACGAAAGATGTGGATAGACCGTCACATGGCCTACCTTGCCGCCTCCGGCATCGCATCGTCCGACCTGGAGAGGGCACGTACCGCGGTCGAATCGGGAGTTCCTGTCCTGACACCCGAGCAGGACCGCGCAGTGTTCCAGGAGGCCGGTTTCACGGCTGTCACCGAGTTCTTCTCGGCGTTTTCGTTTCGTGGCTGGGTCTGCTACGCCTAAGCGCGATCCGTACCGGGTGCGTTAGTCGTCGGCGTCCTGGCGCCGTTCAGCTAGGGCGGCCAACCGCCACGTACATTCGCGGTTACGAGGGAAGGCTGCGGTCAGTGAGATCTTGTCGGGCAACCAGCTCAGCGGCGGGGTCACGGGCACTTCGGCCATTTCGATGCGGCAGCCGCCACCGTCGATATCGAAGAGGCGCAGTGTGATTCGGGCCTTTCCGAGAGGCCGTGCATTGGCAAGCAACACCAGTTCTCGAGCCGGAGTGCTGTCAAGGACGACTGTGCTGTCGCTGATCAGCGCTGGCCACACGCCAATCGAATGGTGGATGGTGCTGCCGGGGGCGGGCCAGTCCGCGGCCACGGCGCGCATCCTGCTATTGCCGACCACCCACTGTGAGTAGGTCCAGCCGTCGGCAATGACATCCCAAACTCGTTGTCGTGATGCCGTTGTGTCTCGTTTGACGGTCAGTGAACTGTGAACTTCCGGGGTATCTGTCATGGCGCGGACTCCATTCACGTTGAGGGTCGTCAACGCGGCGCTCGGGCGCCGCGCTTACCGGTGATACCGAGGTATCCGGCGATCAGCACGATGGCAAAGATGATGCCGACCAGGAATGGGATGATTTTGAAGCCGCCGTTCTGGTTCGAATAGCCCAGCTTGTAGGCCACCCACGTGCCCAGGAAAGAGCCGACGGCGCCGAGCATCACGGTCATGACGACGCCGATGTTCTGCTTACCTGGCATGACCAGCCGGGCCAGTGCGCCGACGATCAGTCCGACGACGATGGCGCTGATGATGGTTCCGATCATGCGATGTGCTCCTAGCTACTGGGGGACGAACGCGTTCGAGTTACCCGTTGGGCGCGGACTAAACCCCCACCGACGCCGGCGATTGGTTTGCTGCCGAGCGGGGTACAGACCTCGATGGGCTCCGGCCGCCTTCGAACGATGTCGAGAAAGTCTCAGATGGATCTATGACCGCAGCACGATCGCAGCTTGACCAAGGGGAGATGGCCGAGGCTCAGCGCATCGTCGACGCGGTGGCGACGGCGTTTTCGGCAAAAGTGGTGGGCCAGGGTCATCTGCGGGAGTCGATGCTCATCGGCCTGCTCGCTGGGGGGCATCTGCTCATCGAAAGCGTTCCCGGGTTGGCCAAGACGACCGCGGCGCGCGTCGTCGCTGAGTCGATCCAGGGCGGCTTCCGCCGGATCCAATGCACGCCTGACCTGTTGCCGAGCGATATCATCGGCACCCAGGTCTACGACGCGGCTACCAGCACCTTTGCCACCCAACTCGGACCGGTGCACACCAACATTCTGCTGCTCGATGAGATCAACCGCTCCAGCGCCAAGACGCAGAGCGCCATGCTCGAAGCGATGGAAGAACGCCAGACCACCATCGCGGGTGTCGAGTACCCGCTCCCGGACCCCTTTTTGGTCATCGCCACGCAGAATCCCGTCGACCAGGAGGGCACGTACCCGCTCTCGGAAGCCCAGACGGACCGCTTCATGCTCAAAGAGGTTGTGCAGTACCCGTCGGTTGACGACGAAGTCGAAGTGATCGAACGCATGGACGCGGGTCTCTACGACAGGAAGCACCACAGCGCACCCGTCGTCGGCGTCGAGGATCTCCGACGCGTCCGGGATGTGGTCGCCACCGTGCATATGGACCGCGAGCTGATCCGGTACGCCAGTCGACTCGTCGGCGTCACCCGCGCACCCGGGAAGCACCTGCCGGCGAATATGGCGCGGTTGATCGAATATGGTGCCAGCCCGCGCGCCACCATCGCGTTCTGCCGGACCGCGCGCGCCCTCGCCGTCCTGCGGGGGCGTGGGCACGTCCTCCCCGACGATATCGCCACGATGGCACACCGGGTCCTACGTCACCGGTTGGTCCTGGGCTTCGAGGCCGCCAGCGCGCGAATCACCCCTGATGCGGTCGTTGATGCGGTGCTGACAGCTGTGCCGGTGCCGTGAGGTCGCGCCGAAAACGTGGGTAAGCATCTCGACCGCGCCAGGGAGTACTTCGGCCGCGACACCTCCGGTTTCCTGGAGGGTGGCCGGTATGCGTTGGTGCACACCCGCAGCCTCGAATTCGACGAGTTACGGACGTATGTGGCGGGAGACGATGTCCGCGATATCGACTGGAAGGCCACGGCGCGCTCGGGCCACACGCTGATCAAACGATTCGTCTCCGAGAAGCACCACAAGATCCTGGTGGTCGCCGACGCCGGTCGCAACACCGCCGGGCTGACACCGTCGGGTGAGACCAAGCGCGATGTTGCCGCCAATGTCATCGGCGCGACGGGATTGATCACGTTGCGCAGGTCAGACGAGATCGGCATGGTGTTCGGCGATGACCGCGGTTGTGTCGACATCCGGCTCCGACGTGGCGAGACGCACATCGAGAGCATGCTGCACCGTCTTCACCAACACACCTCGGCGCGAACCGGATCGAGTAACATTCTGCGGCAACTGGATTGGGTCGCCCAGCACTATCGGCATCCGCTGCTCATCGTTGTGGTATCCGATGAACCAGATGTCGACGACCGGCTCGCGGATGTGCTGACCCGGCTCACCGGCCGGCATGAGGTGATGTGGGCGATGATCTCCGATATGGCTGCGGCCGGGTCAGTGGATGACGAGCACGACAGTTACGATGTCGCCGACGGCCGCCTGGTGTTGAGTGGGGCAGAGTTGGGCCCGCGCGTGGTCGAGGCGTACCGCCAGGCAGAAGCGGTTCGCCGAGAAGAGCTTTCAGAGTTTCTGACACAACGTGGGGTACCACACGCCAGGATCACCGGCAGCACGCGCGTCAGGGCCGGATTGACGGCGATGACGGGGGTCTTCAGCCGTGCCCGATGATCTGCTCCGCCACGTCATGGGCCCGCCGTCGTACTCGTCGTGGTGGACATGGCTGGCGCTCGCCCTGGCGATCGTTCTGATCGGTTGGTATGCCGGGGTATTCATCGTGACGATGCCGGGTCGAAAGCCGCGCGATCTACCGGTCATCGGCGCGACGAGGGACGCACTGATCAGACGCCGTTTCGCGCGTGCGGTACACGCGATCGGCGCACGCTATCGTTCCGGTGAATTGGCCGCCGCCCCCGCCGCCACAGCGGTGAGCAACGAGCTACGTGGATTTCTGCACAGGACGACCGGCGTAAGAGCTCAGTATATGCAGGTGGATGCCATCGCTGAGAGCAAAATCGGCTCTGCTGCACCGGTATTGACCGATCTGGTCGACGCGCAGTTCAATGCCGCGTCGACGGTGGACGTCGGGGTCGTCAGCGACACGGTCGAGGAGCTGATCCGAACGTGGAGCTGACGTGGTGGTTGGTGGCGATCGCCG
This sequence comes from Mycobacterium sp., assembly GCF_965229105.1. GTDB lineage: Bacteria > Actinomycetota > Actinomycetes > Mycobacteriales > Mycobacteriaceae > Mycobacterium. Next base: position 384,214 of record NZ_OZ245858.1, on the reverse strand, counting down.
GGTGCGTGGCGCTGGCAATCTGCATCATGGCAGTGTTGTTGCGGCCGATGACATTCGGGCGGCGGCAGCCACGTGCGCTGGCCAACCTGGCCCGGCTCACCGGTCTGCCGGAGTACCGCCGGGCCGCCCGGCTGCGCACGATCACAGCTGCCGGGACGATCTCGCTGTTGGTCGTCATTTTCACCGCGACGGTGATCGCGGGCGCCCGACCCATCGGGTTGCCCACGCTGGGCGGCGAATCGCCAGCCGCTCAACCCGAGGACATCATGCTCTGCATCGGTGAACCCGTCGCTGATCCTGCGGCGTCGGCGATGCTGCGGTACTTCGCCGGTCAGGTGGACACTTTCAGTACCCAACGTATCGGACTGACATCGCCGAATCGGCGCGTGATACCACTGACCCGCGACTACCAATATGCGGCAGCACAATTCAACCAGTATGGCTTATCGGCCGGTCAGCGCGACGATATAGCGACATGGTCGCCCGCAGTGTCGTATGCCGATTACGCGGGGAGCGTCGAGGATCTGCTGGCGTTGTGTTTGACGGGTTTTCCGTCCTTCGACAAGAAGACCGCACAACGTCGATCCCTGATCTACCTCGGGCCCGGTTCGCGGACAGAGGCAGGCGGATCCCAACTGTTCACCGCGGACGATGTTCGGGACTTGGCCACGACGGCCGGCGTGCAGGTCAACGCTGTGATCACCGGGGCGAATGGTGGTGCGCTGACCGCACTGGCCAGGGAGACGGGCGGACGTTCGTTCGCCAGCGATGCCGATGTCGCGGCGCGCCTGACCGAGATCAGAAACCATCCGCCAGCCCCGACGGGCGCCGTCGATGGCGACGCCAGCGTCGAATGCACCGAATCTCCCGGTGTGGCAGTGGTACTGGCCCTGCTGGCGCTCGGCATGCTCTCGCTGTGGCCGGTGGTGATGCGACGATGATCTGGCAGCCGGTGCTGTGGCCGGTGCTCCTGGCGGTGTTGACGGTGTTCGTCGTCGCCGCCCGGATCGTCGCGCTGCGCCACATGTCGACCTTCGGTTCGCATCGGGTGGCCCGGTTGCGCTGGGCCGGAATCAGTCTGGCGGCAGTACTACTCGTCATCGCGGCGGTACGCCCGGTCATTGCGGGAGAAGACCAGGCCGAGGCTGTCATAGCCGGTGGCAATGATCCCAACGTATTCCTGGTCGTCGATAGATCACCGGACATGTCGATCAGGGATATCGACGGGCAGGCGCGGATGGCTCTCGCGCGCAACGATATCGCTGCTCTGATCGACCGCTATCCGGACGCACGATTTGCCGTCATCGGATTTGCATCGGCGGCATCATTGGACTGGCCCCTGTCAGCGGACACCTGGAGCCTGCGGCCGGTGCTGTCCGCGGTCAGTCCCTACGCCGCTGGGCCCGACGCACTCACCCAGACCAACGTAGGTGCCGCCAGCACATTGCTGCGCTACCAACTCATCGCCGCAGCCCAGCAGTACCGGCGCGCGCCGAATCTGGTGTTCTACCTCGGCGCGGGTGCGCCCGAATCAGAGATTCCCGCAAAACAATTCGATCTACCCACGGGGTCTGTCGACGGCGGCGCGGTGCTGGGCTACGGCGCTGATGCCGGCGCCTTGCAGCTCGTCGCTGATCAAATCGGGGTGCCGTTGATTCCTCGCGACGATATCGTGCCGTTGACGACCGTTCTGCCCGACGACGATCGATCGAGCGCTGCCGCGGCACCGGTGATGACAGCCGGCGGCACCGAGACGTACTGGCTGCCGGCGCTCGGCGCAGCAGTCCTGATCCTGATGGAGCTTTACCTGACACTCCGCGATTTCCGGCGCAGCAGGCTCACGGGGCTGGATGTGCCGCGATGACCGCCCGTCGTCGGCTGCTGTTGTTCTCGGCTCCTGTCGCCGTGCTGATCGTCATCGTCATGGCTGTCGCGATTTCCCAGGCAGGGAAAGGTATTTTGGCGAAGTCGCACTTCAGCGCGGGTATCGAAGCGGTGCGTGAGTACCGCCTTGATGACGCGGACCGTGAATTCACCGAGAGCCTGGCCCAGGCTGGAGACGCCGATACGTGTCCGGCCCGGGTCAACCTTGAACTCGTTCGCGAGACATTGGGGGACCGGGCGGCAGCTGCCCTCGACGGCAACGCGGCGGTCGCCCGTTATGTCAGCGCGCAAACCGCGGTGCAACAAGCCCCTGATGGGTGCTTCGCCGGAAACTCCGATCCTGATCTTGACCGACGGGCGCTTCGTGAGGACGCCGCGGCCCGCATCGAGCGCAAACTCGTTGCCGCCCGGGTGGCACCTCCGCCGGCAGCCCCGCCGCCGCCGACAGCAGCTGCGGCTCCGCCGCCGCTCGGAGCGGTGGGCGTCGCCCCGACCGACCCGGACATACGGTTGCGACTCAATCCCGGAGCCGGCGACCCGCAGGACCGGCTGCAGCAGATTCTGCGCGATGCGGCCGCGCAAGCCGGCATGTGAAAGCTCAGTGATCGCGGGTGTCGATGACGCGGAGGGCGATGTCGACCAACGGGGTGTTCTGCTCCTGTGAAAGCCGCCGCAACATATCGAAAGCGCGTACGTCGTCGACTTTGTAGCGCTCCATGATGATGCCCTTGGCCTGGCCGATACGGTCCCTGGTGGCCACGGCGGATTCGAGCTGATCGCCGTGCTTGCGGGCCAGAATCGCCGAAGCTGCCTGGGCGGCGAGCACTGTGCCGGTGGTCTCAGCCTGTGAGTCCCATTCCCGCGGTTCGAATCCGAACAAGTTCAGCGCACCTGCCGTGCGATCGGCGGTGTAGAGCTTGAAAGACATCCCGCTGAGCACCCCAAGCTTGACTACTGCAGCCGAGTAAGCCGGCCACCGCGCCTCTTCCCGAAAGTCTGCGGTGGTGACCACCACATCGTCGAGAGCGGCCTGCAGGCACGGGCCTTCCTGGAACATTTCCTGCAAAGCGTCGAGTTCTTGCGGAAGGTCGGAGGTGGTGGCATGCGATTCGAACTTGCCCCCTTTGGCGATCAGCAGTATCCCTGCGGTGTCGATCCCAGGAATCAGCTCGACCGCCGCCGCCGTGACCTCGGTGAGGATGTCCTCAATACGACGTGGCACTGCGACGGCGCGGGCTAACTCAGCCATCCGCAGGGCCAGATCGGTCGGTGTGGACATGGGAAGGTGAGTGCCCAGATCGCGGTTCTCTCACACATCCGCCGGTGAGTGCCTGTGCGGCGGATCTCGGCAAGAACGATCCAGCTCGCATCGGCAAACTCGTCGGGATACGGCGGAGTGATCAGTTTGAACTGAATCTGCCGTGGTACCCGTGGCCCGCACACGTCCGCCGTCACATGACGGCCGATATGGAGAGGGGACGCACATGACCGAACACAGCAAAGCGGGAGAAGCCCGCCAGGGTTTGATCGACTCGGTCAAAGGCAAAGCGAAGGAATTCGTGGGTGCCCTGACCAACAACGACTCGCTGACAGCCGAAGGGCAACTCGAGCAGGCAGGGGCCAAGGAGCGCAAAGAGGCCAACAGTGTCGAGGCGATCGCCGATGCCGAAGCTGCTCAAGCCGCCGCCGATGCTGCGGAAGCCAGGCAAGAAGGCGCCCAGGAACGCATCACGGTCGGAGCCCAGGCAGCGGCCGTCGAGAACGCGGCAGAGGCACAAAAGGCCGCGGAGAAGCGGGCTGCCGAGCAGGACGGACAACGGCTTGTCACCAGCGAGCTGACGAAGGCTGAGCTGGACGCCGCGCGTGAGGTGGCAGAAGCGAAGTCGCAGGAGCGTGCCGACATCAGCTCCGCTGCCGACGATATTGCCGATGCAGTCGAGGATCATCAGCGCGACGCTCAGGACGCGGCCACTGCCAAGGCCGAGGCCGAGCGGCTCCGCAGGCAGGCCGACACCGTCACCCACGAAGCCGAACTTCCCTGAGCAGAACAGACACAGGAGCCACAATGAGAGTTACCGACGTTCCCTTCTCCATCTTGCGACTGCAGTACCGGGTCGCGCGCTTTCCACTGCGAGTGATCGAAGATCGGGTGATGTCGCGGCTCGATCCAGAAACGCCGGTGCGCCTGTCGTATGAGCGGCTGTTCGGTCTGCTGGATGCGAGTGTCGCCGGGGCGCTGGGTGATTCGGATCTGGCGCAGGCCGGCGTCGCGCTCAGTGAGCGTAGTGACGCACTGAGTCGGGCCGCCAAGCTCAGCGCCGCAGCTGAGGAGAAGCAGCAGCAGGCGGATGCCAACCTCGCAGCGAGGCGCGATGCGGCCTTATCTGACGTCGAAGAAGCTCGCGAGCAAAAGAACCAGAACATCGAGCAAGCGCAGGCCGAAGCCGCCGAGCGTAAGAGTGCGGCGGTCAAGACTGTGCAGAAGCGCACTGCGACAGCGAAGCAGCGGGCTGACGAAGTGGCTGCGCAGCGAGTGAAATCGGTGGAGGACGCCAAACGCAACGAGCAGGCCAAGATCCGCGACGCTGAGCAAAAGGTCGTTGCGGCCGCTGAGTCGGAGCTCAAAGAGGCCGAAGCGGCGCGCAGTGCGGCGGCGAGCAAGCGTTCCGACGCTGACCAGCTGGATAACCTCGCCGAGGGCGAGAAGCGCAAGCGGCAAGCCGAGCGTGCCAACGACGCCTGATCCGAACAATCCCCGAATTGCCCGCCTATCTCAATGGGCGGGCAATTCGGTGTCCCTTTGCCAAGCTGGCCCAGATGTTGCAATGGCCTAACAATCGTGGCGTGTCTGCGCGTCGGCCCGTCCGCAGACCGCCCAGGCGTGATCGGGTAGAGGTGATGAGTTACTCCGTGAGCGTTACCCTGATTCGCCTGACCCTGCCCGCCGCACTGTGTTCGGCGCTGATCACGCTGGCGATACCGTCAGCCAGTGCCGGTCCTGACAGCGACAGCCAGGGCTACATCGACTCGACCGCACGGTGCGCCTCGCCCGATACGGCGGCGGCTTTCGGGAGCACCGCAACCTCGCGTGTGGCGATCTGCGCCTCACCCAGTGGCAAATACACCTACCGCGGTGTCCGGGTGCGGGACGGTGCCAAGTTGATCATCCCGGCAACCCAGTCTGCCGCCGGATTCGTCGCTGAGAATGACGGGATCACCTACACCCTCACGTCGAACGCGTTGACGGTCAGCGCCGGCGGTTCGGTGATCCGCCAGGAAGCGATGGTCGACTACCACGGACCGCAAACGGCCACAACACCTTCCACGCCTTCGGGGCAGACCGCACCGACGACGCAGCCCTCGGCAGTACCCGAACCGGTACCTGATCCGACACCGAATCAGCCGCCCCTGCCCGCGGAAGTGGGCGGCGCCGGGAGCTAGCGGGTCTCACAAGTAGGGGTCGGCCCAGGCGCTGATGATGCGACCGGCTCGCGCCGCCTGGTTCTTACCGGTCAGCAGATGATCGGCGCCCTCGAGTGAGACGAAGCTGCGGGGATGCCTTGCGGTGCGGAAGATATCGCTCGCGTTCTTGATGCCGACGGTGTTATCGGTGGGTGAATGCATGACGAGCAGGGCGCGGCGCAGCGTGCGAATGCGCTCACGCAGGTCGGCATTGCGCACATCCTCGATGAAATGCCGTTTCAAGGTCAGTGCCTTGCCGCCGACGAGGAATGGGGCTTCGCCCTCGGCTTCGATCCGTGCCACCAGCGCGTCGTAGTTGTGTTCGACATGAGCTGGCTCGTACGGGGCACCGACACTGGCCACGGCCGCCACCGTTGGGCAGTCGTGCGCACCGGCGATCGCGGCCGCGCCGCCGAACGAGTGCCCGATGAGCAACCGCACCTCGCGCCCTGCGTCGTTCATGAACTCCACCGCTCGGACGGTGTCATCGACCTTGTGGGAGAACGACCCGTCACCCCAGTCTCCTTCGGAGCCGCCGAGGCCGAGGTTATCGAACCGCAGCATCCCGATGCCTTCGCTGGCCAGCTGCTTACAGATCCGGCTCGCTGCCGGGCAGTCCTTCCCCAGGGTGAAGCCGTGAGCGAAGACGCCCCAGCCGCGCGCCTCACCAACCGGTAGATCGACGACACCCTGCAGCATCGGTCCGGTGGTGCTCGGGAAACTGACACGCTCGGCCATCCCCAGCATTTTGTCAGCAGTACTCGACTATCGCTCGGGATTCGACCGTCTTGGCCACGCTACCCAGCTCCACCAGCTACCTTGGGTTCATGTTTTCCTGGAGTTGATTTCGCAACGGTGGGGGAGAGGTGCGGCAGTTTGCTCACACCCTTTAAGGTCGCCGCGGTCGAGTTCAACCCTGAGTTGTTCGAGTTTGAGCGAAATGTCAAGGCTGCGTGCGTTGTTGCCGAGGAGGCTGCAGTCAACGGCGCCAAACTCATTGTCCTGCCGGAGGCTGCGCTATCGGGGTACATCTACCGCGACCTCGATCAGTTCCTGCCCTACATGGACACGGTGCCGGGCAGGGGCACGGATGCGATTGCAGCGGTGTGCGCCAAGCACGGCTGCTATGTCGCCATCGGTATCGCCGAAATCGACCCGGCGACCCGTCTGACGTACAACACCGGAGCGCTCGTCGGACCGGCCGGTTACATCGGGAAGTACCGCAAGAACGGGCTGAACCCGAGCGACATCCTGTGGTTCACGCCGGGAAACACCGGCTATCCCGTCTTCGATACCGAACTCGGCCGGATCACAATGATCATCTGCTACGACGACACCTACTGGGAGCCCGCACGCCTCCCGGCCCTCAAAGGTGCTGATCTGATTGCCTATATCTGCTCCAGCGACCGGGTGCTGACCCAGCTCGGTCCTGAATCGAAGAGCAATCACTCGACTATCGCTGCCGTTCAACAACTTGCGGCGTGGAACGGCCTGGCGATGGTGGCTGCCGACCGCAATAACGCCGAGAGCAACCCCACCACTGGGATATCGGTGGTATATGGCGGTTCGGCATCGATCTGGCAGGCCGACGGACGGCGTACCGGGCACCTACCGGCCACCGAACTGAACCTCACCGCGGCAAATCCGGGCGCAATCCTCTACGGCGAGATAGACCCGAGCCTCTACGTCAATGATCAGAAGGCGACGCTGCAACGACGGCGCCCCGAACTGTACGGCGATCTGGCGTTCTACAAGTCGCCCACCGATACGTGCGCGTCGCGGCAGTCCTATGACATCACCGTCACGGCAGTGCAATACGACGTGGTCAGCGGTGATACCGAAGGCAATATCGGTCGTGCCAACGACCGGATCATCGCATTGCCGGCCATTGCCGGTGGTGGCCTGGTGGTGTTCCCCGCCTTCAGTATCAGCGGTGCTCCCGCCGATGCGGAGACAGCCGCAGGCATGGCTGAGTCCGGTTTCGGCCGTACCGTTCAGGTGTTGTCGGACTTCGCGGTTCGGTTACAGAGATTCGTCGTGGGCAGCCATGTGCAACGCGATGGCGATGGGTTGTTCCACACCGCGGTACTGGTCGCGCCAGACGGAAAGTTGGTCGGAAGCTATCGCCAAAGTCATCTCGATCCTGCCTACACCTGGGCGACACCCGGCGATGACTTGCCCGTTTTCGATACCGCAATCGGCCGGATCGGGATACTGCTGTGCGAGGACGCCCGTTTCCCGGAAGCTAGTGGCGTCCTTGCGGTGCGCCGGGCGGATCTGATCGCGATCCCGACCCACTGGGATGGCAGCTACGGCGGACCGCTGCAAGAGTCGGAAGGTCTTTTCGCACATGGCTTTCCGGCGAACACGATGTGCCTGTGGTACGCCGTGGCTAAGACCAGCCAAGCCTATACCGTCGTCGCCAATGCGATCGGTTCCGGGGCCCAGGGTTCAAGTGGAATCTTCACCATCAATCCGGTAGATGCCCAAGCGCCTTTGGTGGCTTCGGTGGATGCCGCCCAAGCGGTGAGTATGGATATCACCACCCGCGGCAACCCGGACTGGTGGATGGACCAGCAGCGGTTGATCGCCGGTCGTCGCACCGATCTGATTGCCCCGCTGATGCTTGCCACGGATTCAGCAGCATTCACGAGTTGGCGAGACAGCCAGGGATACGATCTGTCCGGCTGGACAGCGTATTCGCAATGACACCATAGGTGTTCAGCTCACACGGTAACGAGAGGATCGTAAACAGATGGCCGCAAAGCTGGACCCCAGCGCGCACAAGATGTCTCTGCTCGACGGCGAGATCGTCGAGGAATCCGACCTCGGCTCGATGCGTCGGGTCACCGCCGACAACCTGCCGATCCTCAACGGGCTGTCGATCAAACATCTGGTGATCAATCCCGGGGCCATGCGAACTCCGCACTGGCATGCCAACGCCAACGAGCTGACCTACTGCATCTCGGGCACGTCGTTGGTCTCCGTTCTCGACAGTGGCAGCCAGTTCTCGTCGTTCATCGTGGGCCCCGGTGAGATGTTCCATGTCGACTCGGGGTCGTTGCATCACATCGAGAACATCGGTGAAGATCCGGCTGAATTCGTGCTGGCGTTCCGTCACGAGCGACCGGAGGACTTCGGTTTCGGCGCCGCATTCGGCGCGATGACCAACGCCGTGCTGGGCAATACCTATGACCTGCCGGCAGCAGATTTCGCCACGATCCGGCGGGACACCAGCGATAGACGACTCGCCGCCCGGGTCGGCGACCCGGAGATACCGTCCACCGCGCATTTCGATGATCCCCACAAGTTCGCCGTGGAAGCCCAGAGCCCACCGATCGGCCTGGCCGTCGGTTCCGCCCGCCTGGCTCGCGTCGGGTTCTGGCCCGCGCTCAAGGATCTGTCGATGTACTCGTTGCGGATCCGCGAAGACGGTATGCGCGAACCACATTGGCATCCCGTCACCGCCGAGATGGGCTACGTCGCGTCAGGTAGTTCACGGATGACGGTCATGGACCCGGACGGAACACTGGACACCTGGTATCTCAAAGAGGGTGATGTGTATTTCATTCCGCGTGCCTACCCGCACCACATCGAGGTATTCGACGCGCCAGATCTGCATTTCGCGATCTTCTTCGATCAGCCCACGCCTGCCGATATCGGCTACCGCGCCTCGGCCAGTGCCTACTCCCGGGAGGTGCTCGCCGCGACGTTCAACGTGCACATCGATGACTTGCCGAACTTCCCGTTCACCAAGGCCGACCCGTTGATCGTCAACCGCTGCAATCCGCTTGACCCGCGGACATGACCTGAATTACGCCCTGCGACGCGAAAACCGTTCCACCAAGGACTTTTTCAGTTCAGGACGACTCGCCGCGACCAGTGTGAAGATGGCGTTGCGGGCCAATAGCTGGGCCGGGGAGGACCGTAACAGCGCTGCGCCACCGGTATTGGCGACCACCGTGGACGCGGCCCGCATCGCCAGTGCGGCGCCCTCCGCGCGGGCGTCGAGCAGCGTTGCGGAATCACCGAGCCCCGCGTCGAGCCGGCCCCGGATCGCGTCGGCGTCGGCGGTGATCGCCGCAGCCTCCTCGGGCCGCCCCGCCGCTTCCAGTAGCGCTGCGCACCGGAGCGTGACCCCGATCGGTAGGGTGCCGTTGAGCCGGGATCCAAAGTTCTGGTTGGCCATGAAATCTGGGCGGGTAACCCGGCTGACGACGCGGTCATCGGCGATCACCAGACCGTTGACGTCCAAGGACACAGTCCTGGTGGCGTCGGCGACGAACAGCTGCTGCGGAGTGACGGCGGTAATGCCCTGCGCGGTCTGCGCGGGCACGATGCCCGCGATGATGTCGCCGGTGCCGGCGTCCACTGCCGACATCTGCAGCACATCGATGATTCCCCAACCGCTGACAAACGGTGCATGACCGGTCAGGCGCCAGCCCTCGTCGACGCGTTCCGCGTGCATGCGGGGTGGAATGGGAACCGCCCCGGCGAACGCCACCCCAGCCCGGATCCGCCCGGCGATCAGGCCGGGTACCAACTCGTCGCGTAGTGCCGTGTTCGTCGATGCCGACAGCGAAGCGAGCGCGCCGTGATGTTGCACCCAGGTGAACGCGGTCGCCAGGCAGCCACCCGCCACGATCTCCAAGATCTCGACCAGATCCCCGAAGCCCAGACCTGGCCCGCCGAATTCGGCGGGCGCCGCGATCCCATACAGCCCGGCCTCGGCCAGCACCTGCCAATGACTGGCCGGGATGGTGCCGAGGCGGTCCACGTCCAGGGCGGCGGGGAAGAGGACCGTATCGGCGATTGTCCGTGCCGCGTCCACAAGAGGTGTCACGGGCGTAGACGCTATCGGCCCGATGCCCGCGGGTCAGCCCTTCAGGAACGCAAGAAGGTCGGCGTTGATCACGTCGGCATGGGTGGTCGGCATCCCGTGCGGGAAACCGTGGTAGGTCTTCAGCGTTCCGTTCTGCAACAGAGCGGCCGACTTCGGGCCCGCGGCCACATACGGCACGATCTGATCGTCGACGCTGTGCATCACCAGCGTCGGGACCGTGATCTTCTTCAGATCTTCGGTGAAGTCGGTCTGGGAGAAGGCGACGATACCGTCGTAATGCGATAGTGCATCGCCCATCATGCCTTGGCGCCACCAGTTTTCGATGATGGCCTCCGATGGCTCCACGCCCGGCTTGTTGTAGTTGTAGAACGGACCTGAGGGCAGCGCCCGGTAGAACTCTGAGCGGTTGGCCGCGAGCTGGGCCTGCAGATCGTCGAATACTGATTTGGGCAAGCCCTCGGGGTTGTCGTCGGTCTGCACCATCAGCGGTGGCACGGCGCTGATCAGGGCCGCCTTGGCGACCCGGCTTTCGCCATGACGGCCGATGTACCGAACGACTTCGCCACCGCCAGTGGAGTGCCCGATGTGGATGGCATCGTGCAGGTCGAGGTGTTGCACGACGGCCGCCAAATCGTCTGCGTAATGGTCGGCATCATGCCCACCGGGGGTCTGGGTCGACCGGCCGTGGCCGCGCCGGTCGGCGGCGATCACGCGGTAGCCCTGGGCCAGGAAGAACAGCATCTGGTTGTCCCAGTCATCGGCGGACAGCGGCCAGCCGTGGCTGAACACGATGGGCTGTCCCTGACCCCAGTCCCGGTAGAAGATTTCGGTGCCGTCGGTGGTGGTGACGAATGCCATTGTGATGCCTTTCAATTCGTTGTGAGTTAGGTCAGTCGACGGGGTTGCTGCGGGTGACGACCAGCGGGTCGGCCGGGGTGAAGGGGAAGTTCGGCAGATCGTCAATGTGCGTGTTGAACGCGGCAGCGAGGACTTCGCGGGAGTAGGCGCTGGCCGATGCGCGGTAGCCGATATCGGCGGGTGTGGGCTGATCGAAAAAGATCAGGAAGTGCCAATCGTCGGTACCGATGTTCTCGATGTGGTGCGGGTACGCACGTGGAATGAAGTACATATCGCCGGTGGTCATCTTCCAGGTGTCCAGTGTGCCATCGGGATTCATGATTGTCATGCGGGCATCGCCATGTTGGACGTAACCCATCTCGGCGGTGACCGGGTGCCAATGTGGTTCACGCATACCGTCCTCGGTCACCCGCAACGAGTACATCGAGATGTCTTTCAATATCGGCCAGTACTGATCGCGAGCGAATCGCGCGCTACCGGAGACGTAGTTCAGCGGCGCCACCTGTGCTTCGACGTCGAACTTGTGCGGGTCGTTGAAGTACGCGCTCGCCGGGATCACGGGATCGCCGATCCGGGCAGCGAGCTTGTGATCGACGGTTGAGCGACGGATTTTCGACAGATCGGCGGCAGGCAGGTCGTAGGTGTTACCCAGCACGGCATCGCTGAATGCTCCAAAGGTGGCACCGAAGCCGAAGTCCTCGGGACGCTCGTCGCGGAACGCGATGATGAATTCGGCGACGTCTTCCCCGACGTTCTCGATGTGGTGCAGGGAGCCGGAGTTGGCGTGGAACATCTGCCCGGCAGTGATGATGAAGCTAGAGAACTTGCTGCCGTCGTCGAGGATGGAGACCAGGGCGGTGCCGGAGACGCAGTAGGTCAGCTCATTGGCGTTGGCGTGCCAGTGCGGAGTCCGCATCGCGCCGGGGTTGAGCAACACTCGCTTGATCGACAGACCCTTGAGGATCGGCAGGTTGTCGGCGGTGACCCGCCGCATCGAACCAAGATCGGACTCTTCGACAATCTCGCCGTCGAGCAGGGACAGCGTGTGGCTGCTGCGGGTAAGTGACGTGGTCATGAGAAGTACTCTCGCCCACCCCGCCGCCGGTGTCGTCAACGCTGACCGCCATCTCGCACTACCGGGTAGCAGGTAGGGATTTCTTGGCGCGCGGAAGCTCTGTCCAACCCCACAGCGTTGTCACAGCGCAACACCCGGTTTTGAAGACCAAGATTGCGGGAACAAAGCAGCATCCGGTGTCTCGCGCAGGTCAAAGCCGCCAGCACGGTCGGCCGGTTGCTCTGTCACACATACCGATCGGGGTCTCATGACGCTTGCTTTCCGCCCGTCCTCGCCGTTTGACGGCTACGCCATCGAGTGTCGCAGAGCCGTCATTCAGGCGTACGCCCGTAGCGTCGCGACCGTGCTCACTGTGCGCGGTGACGTCGACTCCCTCAACGCCGAGTGCGTCTACCGCAACCTTGAGCGCTTCAAGCGGCTGGACACCGCGTTGGTCATCGATATCACCGAGGCGAACGTGGCTGATCTGGACGTCCTCCGTGGATTTGCGACCGGCCAGAGTGTGTCCGTCGCAATCGTGGCCCGGCCTGAACAGGGCGCCGCTTTGGACTGCTGCCCTGACTGTGACGGGGTGCCCACCTTCTCCACGGTGGCTGACGCCGTTCAGCATTTCGTCCGGAGCATCCAAGCTCGTCGCGACCCGCGGTCGCTGCGACTGCTCCGGCCGGCCTAAGACCTACCGCGCAGAAGACCCGGCCCCTGAACAGGGACCGGGTCTTCTGTCATATGAAGATGTCGTTGTCAGCCGGCCATGAACTCCGTGTACGCCGCGGACAGATCCGGCGGCAGCACGCTCACGTTGCACTGGCGCTGGGTATCGCCGATCGGCGCGAGGATGCCGCGTAGTTCGTAGTACTCCGCCGGGTGCGCCATGAAGTAACCGCGGATGTTCGACGCGGCCTCCGGGCCTGGCTGGGTGTAGGCCGCGGCCGCGACTTGTCCCGCAGCGGGATGGTCCCGCAGGAATTGGCGAGCCGCCGCGGTCGTCGAACTCACGGTGTTGCTGACGCCCTGAGCGCTGCAGTCAGGTGCCGCGGATGCCGCTGGTGCGACGATGGTGGCCATGGCGGCTCCGCCGATTGAGGCGGCTATGGCGGCGCTGACAACTCGTCGAAGCGTGCGTGATCCACTGTTATTCATGATCAGTTTTTCCTTCTCATTGCGAATGGTCGTTGTCTCCCCCTCGACCTGAAAACCACGGTACCGACTCCGTTGCGCCACCTTTTAGCGCGAACGCAGGTCCCTCGCCAATCGCGATGCGGGCGTTACGTTGTCGAGTTGTGAACTCGATCTCAACTGAGTTCCATTCAGTAAGAAATCAGCCAGAATCGGCGTCTGTTTTTGAATATTCCCGCAGATCGCTGAGAAAATCCCGTAAATGCATCCAGGCTTCGTGACCCTATTGTGATCTCCAGACGTTGCGGCAAATCGCCTCTGCTGCAACGACTCTGCTCTGATGGCCAACGGGACGTGGCTCTGCCACCGCGCGGCGTCAGTGTCTAGGCGAGCTCAGCTCGTATCGCCTCGGCGAAAGCATCCACGTCCGCTTCGGTGGTATCCCAAGCGGTCATCCACCGAACCTCGCCGGTGGCGGGGTCCCAGTCGTAGAAGCGGAACCGCTCACGCAGCCGATCAGCGACCCCGGCTGGCAGGACGACGAACATGGCGTTGGCCTGGGTCGGTTGCGTGAAGCGGACAGCCGGCACGTCGTCGAGGGCGTGCCGGAGGCGCGCGGCCATCGCATTCGCGTGCCGTGCCGAGCGCAGCCAGAGGTCCCCGTCGTAGAGCGCCACCAACTGCGCCGATGCGAAGCGCATCTTCGACGACAGCTGCATCGATAGCTTGCGTAGGAACGTCAGCCCGACGGCGGCGTCGGGATTGAGCACCACGACAGCCTCGCCATAGAGTAAGCCATTCTTGGTGCCGCCAAGGCTCAGCACGTCGACACCGACATCCGTTGTGAACGAGCGTAATTCGGCATCGAGTGCGGCGGAGGCGTTGCCGATCCGCGAGCCGTCCATGTGCAGCGTCATACCGCGTTCGTGCACATGCTCGGCGATCGCTCGGATTTCCCCCGGGGTGTAGAGGGTGCCCAGCTCGGTTGATTGGGTGATGCTGACGGTCAACGGTTGTGCCCGGTGTTCGTCACCCCACCCCCACGCCTGGGTGTCGATCAGCTCCGGTGTCAGCTTGCCGTCCGTTGTCGGTACGGTGAGCAATTTCAGACCGCTGACGCGTTCGGGTGCGGCATTCTCGTCGGTGTTGATGTGGGCGGTCGTCGAGGTGACCACCGCACCCCAACGCGGCAGCATGCTGGTCAGGGCGATGACGTTGGCGCCGGTCCCGTTGAACACCGGGAACGCCTCGGACTGCTCGCCGAAGTGCCCACGGAGCACCTCCTGCAGTCGGGCTGTGTAGGCGTCGCCGCCGTAGGCAGTCTGGTGACCGCCATTCGCCTCGGCGATCGCGGTCAGCACCTCAGGATGGGCGCCGGCATAGTTGTCGGAGGCGAAGCCGCGCCAGGCGGGGTCATGCAGTCGGGTCACCCGACAAGTTTTCCAGGTGTAGCGCAGGACAGGCCACACTGGAGCAATGACTGTCGTATCCGAAACGAGCTATACCGTCGGCGACTATCTGCTGGATCGCCTCGCCGAACTAGGCGTCACCGAGGTCTTTGGGGTGCCTGGCGACTTCAACCTGCAGTTACTCGACCACGTCGTCGCCCATGACCGCATTCGCTGGGTCGGCGACGCCAACGAACTCAATGCCGGCTACGCCGCCGACGGTTACGGGCGACTCCGCGGCATGTCGGCCTTGATCACCACCTTCGGCGTCGGAGAATTATCGGCGGCGAACGCGATCGCCGGCAGCTATGCCGAACATGTCCCGGTCGTCCACATCGTCGGGGCGCCGTCCAAGGACACCCAGGCTGCCCGTCGGGTGGTGCATCACTCGCTAGGTGACGGTGATTTCGAGCGCTTTCTGCGGATGGCACGCGAAATAACCTGTGCACAAGCCAATTTGGTGCCGGCCACTGCGACACGAGAGATCGACCGCGTGCTGTCGGAAGTGCGGGAGCAGAAACGGCCCGGCTATCTGCTGCTGGCCACCGACGTAGCGGAGTTCCCCACCGAACCGCCCGCACAGCCGCTGCCCCGGTACGCCGACAACACCAGTCCACGGGCGTTGTCGCTGTTCACCGATGCCGCCGCCGAGCTCATCGGGACGCACCAGCTCACCGTGCTTGCCGACTTGCTCGTCCACCGGCTGCAAGCGGTCCCCGAGCTGGAGGCGCTACTGGCAGCCGATGTCGTCCCGCACGCCACCTTGATGTGGGGTAAGAGCCTGGTCGACGAAAGCTCACCGAACTTCCTCGGCATTTATTCGGGTGCGGGCAGCCCGGAACCTGTGCGCCGAGGCATCGAAGAGGCGCCTGTTCTGGTGACAGCAGGCGTGCAATTCACCGATCTGGTGAGCGGATTCTTCAGTCAACGAATCGACGCGGCCCACGCCATCGACGTCGGCCCCTATCAAAGTGTGGTTGCGGGAAAGGTTTTCGCTCCACTCGATATGAGAGCGGCTCTGCAGGCGCTGACCTCGATTCTGCAACGCCGCAATATCCGATCGCCCGAGCCGGTGGCGTCTCCGGCGGCTCCTCCTGCCGAGTCGCCGGCACGTGACGCACCCCTTAATCAGAAATCGTTGTGGGACAGCATATCCGGTGCGTTAACCGCCGGAAACATTGTCTTGGCAGATCAGGGCACCTCGTTCTACGGCATGGCCGAGCACCGACTCCCGTCGGGAGTGACCTTCATCGGGCAGCCACTTTGGGCCTCGATCGGCTACACACTGCCTGCCACACTGGGCGCCGGGTTGGCCCATCCTGGCCGCCGCCCGGTACTACTTATCGGCGACGGAGCGGCGCAGCTCACGGTGCAGGAATTAGGTTGTCTTGCAAGGGAAAACATTCCTGCTGTCATCATCCTGGTCAACAACGACGGCTATACCATCGAACGTGCCATCCATGGTGAAGACGCCTACTACAACGATATCGTCGCCTGGAAGTGGCTAGATATTCCGCATGTGCTCGGGGCGCGTGACCATCTCGCGTTCCACGTCGAAAACCACGGCGAACTCGATGATGCACTGAAGAGCGCAGCGACTCATCGCGACAAATTGGTCATCATCGAAGCCGTAGTTCCCCGCATGGACCTGCCGCCGGTGCTGGCCGGCCTGGCTGATGCCGCAGCAGCGGCCAACCGGACTGCGGGCGGTGAGCACCCTTAACGCTGGGACCGTGCAGACAACAATGGCGCCACCCGAAGGTGGCGCCATTGTCTCTCTCTGCGATCAGAATCCGTGGTGACCCAGCTGGCTGTGCGTCGCCGCATTGTTGTCGACCTGGGAATGTGTCTCAGGTGAATCGTGGCTGGTGTCGAATAACGGTGCGTGACTTGAGGAGTCCGCAGATGCCGAAGCTGAGGAGTCGATTGCCGAATGATCCGGCTCCGTGCTCGCCTGCGTCGACGAGGTGACCGCAGCGTGGTTGTCGACCGTGGCAGCCGGATGGCTCGTGTCGATGGAACTCTGCTGACCCGCGTGAGCGGTGCTGTCCGTCGTCGTGATGACCGACCCACTGTGTGGCGTCACATTGCCGCTGACGGCGGTAGAACCGGTGGTGTCGATGACCTGGCCGCTGGAGCCGGTCGATCCGGTAGCCGCCGCAGAACCGGTGGTGTCGATGACGTGACCGGTCGGCGCCGTCGAGCTGTGGTCGGTGATGACGTTCTGGCTTGCGGTGGTGTGGCTGTTCAATGCCGCGCTCTCGTCGCCGAGAATGCTGCCGTGACCACTGTTGCCGCTGACTGACGTGGCAGCGCCACCGCTGGTCTGGCTGTGCAGCCCCGTACCGCTTAGCGACGTCGTCGCCTGCGCGTTGGTCTGACCGCCCAGGGCGGCGCTCTCGCTACCGAGGATGCTGGTGTGGCCGCCGCCAGCGAATCCACCGCCGACCTGGCTGTTCAGCCCCGCCCCGCTCAGCGAGTTGGCTGCCGAGAAGTTGGTGTGACCGCCCAGTGCCGCGCTCTCATTGCTCAGGATGTCGCCGTGGCCGCCTGCGGCAATCCCGCCGCTGGTCTGGCTGTTCAGCCCGGCACCGCTAAATGCGCTTCCGGTCTGCAGGCCGCTGTGGCTTGCCACGCCTGCGCTGGTGTCGCTGCCGATCAGGCCGACTGCGGCGACGTTGCCGCTGGCTGCTGCTTGGCTGGTGACGGTCGCGCCGCCAAGCGGACCCATGGCGCTCGCCGATGTTGCGTTGGCCAGGCCCGCACCGCCCTGAGCGGCCAGGCCGGTGTTGCCTGCGCCAAAGGCGGCTCCACCGCCGGCGGCACTCTGGCTGCCGACCGATACGCCGCCCACCGGGCTCGACAGCCCGGCTGAAGTGGTGTTGGAGAACCCGGCACCGCTCTGGCTCGAAAGCCCGTTGTTGCCGACGCCGAAGGATGTGCCACCGCCAGCCGCCGTTTGGCTGCCGACCGAGACCCCACCGAGCGGGCTGGACACCGCGCCGGCGCCGCCGCCGGAGATGCCGGCTTGGCCACCAACATTTGCGCCGCCACCAGTGGAGATTGTGGCCTCGCTGCCAGCGGGACGATCAGAAATGCTGCGCTCATCGCGACGTTCTCCGAAGCCTGCGCCACCGCGCGCACCGCCCTGTGCGTTAAGTGCCGCGTTGCCACCGACACCGCCGCCGATGCCTGCGCCCACACCTGCTCCGCCGCCTACATGGCCGCCGAGACCGGCGCCCGCGCCGCCACCGATGCCGAGTCCGGCGTTGCCGCCCAGCCCGGCTCCTGCGTGGCCACCAAGTTCCGCGCCGCCGCCGATGCCGCCACCGAGGCCGAGTCCGGCGTTGCCACCCAGTCCGGCTCCTGCGTGGCCACCAAGTTCCGCGCCGCCGCCGATGCCGCCACCGAGGCCGAGTCCGGCGTTGCCGCCCAGTCCGGCTCCTGCGTGGCCACCAAGTTCCGCGCCGCCACCGAGGCCGAGTCCGGCGTTGCCGCCGAGTCCGGCTTCGAATCCGCCGCCAAGGTTTGCACCGGCACCGATTCCTGCGCCGGCTCCGCCGCCGACGCCGCCACCGAGGCCGAGTCCGGCGTTGCCACCCAGGCCAGCTTCGAATCCGCCGCCAAGGCCTGCACCTGCGCCAACTCCTGTGCCGCCGCCGAGGCCGAGTCCGGCGTTGCCGCCGAGGCCGGCTTCGAATCCGCCGCCGAGTTCGGCTCCGCCGCCGATTCCCAGGCCTGCGCCTGCTCCGCCGCCGACGCCGCCACCGAGGCCGAGTCCGGCGTTGCCGCCCAGACCGGCTTCGAATCCGCCGCCAAGGTTTGCACCGGCACCGATTCCTGCGCCGGCTTCGCCGCCGACGCCGCCACCGAGGCCGAGTCCGGCGTTGCCACCAAGGCCAGCTTCGAATCCGCCGCCAAGGTTTGCACCTGCGCCAACTCCTGTGCCGCCGCCGAGGCCGAGTCCGGCGTTGCCGCCGAGGCCGGCTTCGAATCCGCCGCCGAGGTTTGCGCCTGCGCCGATTCCTGCGCCTGCGCCGCCGCCGACGCCGCCACCGAGGCCGAGTCCGGCGTTGCCACCCAGGCCAGCTTCGAATCCGCCGCCGAGTTCGGCTCCGCCGCCGATTCCCAGGCCTGCGCCGGCTCCGCCGCCGACGCCGCCACCAAGTCCGAGGCCGGCCTGGCCGCCCAGCCCGGCCTGGAATCCGCCGCCGACTTCCACGCCGCCGCCAAGGCCCGCACCGATTCCGCTGCCGATTCCGGTGCCCAGGCCGAGCCCGGCTTGTGCGCCGAGGCTGGCTTCAAAACTGGCGCCTACTTCGAGGCCCGCTCCAATACCCAGGCCGGCACCTCCGCCACCGCCGACGCCGCCACCAAGCCCGAGCCCGGCGTTGCCGCCGAGGCCGGCTTCGAAGCCGCCACCCAGTTCCGCGCCGCCACCGAGGCCCAGACCCAGGCCCTGGTTGCCAACGAAACCGGTGTTCACATGGTCGCCGACGAAACTTTGAGCAGGCGCATCATTGCCACCGAAATCGACGATATTGTTGCTGAGCAATCCCCCCAATACCCCGGGAACCAGGTCGGGTGAGATCACATCTGCCACAGGCGACAGCAAACTGGACGCGGTATCAACGACGCCGGCAACGGGGGAGAACCCGAACTGATCCGACACTGCCTGTTGCAAGCCGGCGACCGGATTGCCCGCGCCCAGCACCAGGCCGGGAACCGCGCTGGTCGCCACCGACTGCAGAATCTCTGGGCTGACGTCTGATAACCCGGCGCTGGCCAGAGCCATATCGGGATTCGCAACGAACTGCTGCGCGGCGGTTTCGTCGTTGAACAAGTCAAGAATGAATTTGAGCACGGAGTCCATCGGAAGACCTTTCTCGTTTCTCGGAGAGCGCGTTGCCGGACTCATCCGGTCATCTGATAGCCACGCTATGGATCGCTGATCCGAATCAACACGGGGTAGGTGCCCGTGCTCGCCCCAGCCCCTCTGGGGCTCGCCGGCAAACCCGAGTAGGGGATTAGGGGATCTGAAGGGGATCATTAGGGGGTTCCCAGCTGAGCCACAGCTAGAGGTGGGGTCGCGGCGTTGCCACGACCACCATCGCTCTGATCCGGTCTGACGTGGACACTCCCCCTGGCAGCGTCCTCGGTGGTGATGAGCCATCAGGCTCGCACCGCCGAAGGGGACAACGTTTTGGACAGCAGAACGCTCGTTGACCGCTTTTTCGAGCTGGCGCCACGATCCGACACCGAGCGGTACATCGCGTAATTCACGGTGGACGCCACCGTCCAGGACGAGGACAACACCTATCGAGGTGTCGACCTGTCGTTGCGCTTCACCTTCACTACCGAAGGTTGTATCCAAGCGCTCGCGATCACCGCTTGAACAGGCGCGCATGCTCCAAACGCATTGATCGGCCCCGCAATAATTCGTGGCAAATACCGAGACAGTGTCCCTAATGGCAAGCGGTAGAAAAGATTTAAGTTATGTTTCGACGACCATCGTCACTGTGGGGTGACCGCTGGGCGGGACGGGTTTCGACCTCAGCGGTCGGGGCAACACTGCTCACCATGATTGGGAAGCTGCGATCCACCGTGCTCGACTGCCGAAACCCGCGATCACTGGCGGAGTTTTACGCCGAGGTACTGGGAGGCACTCCGGTCGCCGGCGGCGACGACGACTGGGTGGTGCTGACGGACCCGGCGGGACGGCGGCTGGCATTTCAACGGGCACCGGAGCACAAAGCGCCCGAATTCCCCGATCCGACGGGCTCCCAACAATTTCATCTGGATATCGAAATCGACGATATCGACGACGCCGAGCGGCAAGTCATTGCGTTGGGAGCCACCCGGGTGACCGGTGCTACCGAAGATGACGCCTTCCGGGTGTACCGCGACCCAGCCGGACACACCTTCTGTCTGGTGTGGAGCGTTGACCCGTACGCGTGAGACACGCTATGCGCATTGGTTCTAGAGCGGTGCAGGCACCTCTCCGCTGTTGTGGAGCTCATAGCCTGGGCACCGGCAGGTATGGGCTTGCCAAGCAGCCGAACAGGTTTGGCGTTTCAACCGCCGCTACGCGGCCAGCTTCAGCAGTGCCTCATGCAGCGTCGGGTACACCGCGATGATCTCGGTGATACCCATCAGAGTCAGAGGCCTGGCGGTAACCGGGCCTTCGGCGACGATAAGAAATGCGGTATCACCGGCAATTCCGTCGTAGGCGTCGATGAGCACCCGCAGTCCGTGAGAGGCCAGGAAATCGACGTCGGACAGATCGACGATCAGCGCGGCCGGGTGCTTGTCCAGTTCGGTAGCGATGGCGGCTTCAAACATGGCCGCGGTCAGCATGTCGACAGTTCCGCTGACCGAGAGCACTACGGCGTTTCCCGACGTCGTCGTCCCAATGGCACAACCGGGCGCAGCGTTGGAATGCTCAGAAGGATGTGTCAAAGGTCCTCACAAGGGTTCAGCCGGTGATTCACGGGCGCCTGGACTCACAGGGCTTGGGCTGAACCTGGCAAGCGATTGCGCAACAAAAGTGTAACAGCGCCAATATCGGCAAATTACGCCTCTGCGGCGGCCCACCGAGGCAGCCTGGCCTTTAGGCTGTGGCAGCCGGCACAAATGCAGCTGTGATAATCGACGGCGAACCCTGGAGCGGCCCACAAGGAGGAGATCAACAATGGTCGACGAGGCTGCTATGCCTGACCGCGACCAACCGTCGGACCCTGGCGGTTGCACGTTTTCTGCCATCTGGGACGGCCGGGTAGCTGTGTTAGCCGCAGTAGGGACCGTGGATGCGCTCACCGCGCCGCAGTTGACCGAGGCTTTTGATGCGGTCCTGAAGCAGGATCCGTCAGCCGTGATCATCGATCTGACCGGCGTCGACTTCCTTGCATCGGCAGGGATGAGCGCACTGATAGACGCACGTGAGAAGACAGCCGACTCCGCGTATTTCAGCGTCGTCGCGTCAGGCTCCGTCACCAGCCGGCCGATGCGGCTCGTCGGGCTTCACGAGATCCTCCCGCTGTTCGAAACTCTGGCTGAGGCGCAGAAAGAAATTCCCGATGCATGACCATCCGCAGATGTGGGTATGCCGCTCGCACTTATGAACCACTCCGAAGACTCTCGGACCGCTCCGAAGTCAATTGATCAGTCGCAATGCACCTGGGAGCAGGTAGCTGCGGACCCCATGACAGCAGCACGGGTGCGCACGGAGTTGGGCACCTGGTTGCGCGCGAACGTCGGAACCGACAGCCCGCGGGTCGATGACATTTTGTTGGCCGTTTATGAAGCATTCGCCAATGCCGCCGAGTATGCCTACGTCGAATACACCACACCCGGGACCGTCGACGTGCAGGCCAAATTTGACGCCGAGGCCGATACCCTCACCGTCATCGTCACCGATCACGGCCGGTGGAAACAGCCCCAGATCGATTCGACTGATCCAGCACACCGGCTACGGGGGAGGGGAATCCCGTTGATGAAGGCGCTGGCGAGTGAAGCGTCGATCAGGACCACTGGGGTTGGCACCCAGGTGCAGCTGACCTGGCGCGGACTTCTCGGTGTCGCTTCGTAAGTAGTCGCTTCGAAAGTCGGCCGCGTCGTCTCACTTTGTTGGTAGCCGTACCACCTGCACGAAAAACTGGTCGATCTGGCGGACAGCACTGATGAACTGGTCAAGGTCGACCGGCTTGGTGACGTAGGCGTTGGCGTGGAGCTTATAGCTTCGCAGGATGTCCTCTTCTGCGGATGAGGTGGTCAGCACGACCACCGGGATCGTGCACAGGTCGGCGTCGGACTTGATCATTTCCAGTACCTGGCGGCCGTTGTATTTCGGCAGATTCAGGTCCAGCAGGATCAGATCTGGCCGCGGAGCGTCCTGGAACGCGCCCCGCCGGTAGAGATAATCGAGGCCTTCTTGTCCGTCATGAGCGACGTGCAGCGTGTTCAGGATCTTGTTGTGCTCGAATGCTTCTCGGGTGATCAGCTCATCGCCGGGGTCATCCTCGATGAGTAGGACGTCGATCACCTGACCGGGTGGTCTCATCTGGAAATTCCTCCGCGACATCACGTCCTGCGATAGAACACCTGGGTCACGCTACGTCTCATCAGCGATGTGGCGTCGGGTTTCGTGTCCGCCGGGTGTATTCGGATCGTCATCTTGATGGTCCAGCTGCTTCTGTAGCTCGCGCTGATCCGCAGTCGCCTGGGTGGCGTCTTCCGGTGTCTGTGGGGGGATGTTCGCCTGTTCCATGCCTCAGAGTCACCCGATTCGCAGATGCCGAAACCGGAGGCATGCCGTTCAGGAGGCTTCGGAGGCGCTAAGTGCCTCAGCCAGCGTCGAATACAACGGGAAGATCAAATCGACGGACATCATCTTCAGTGGTCGGCTGGTGCCCGGGCCGTCAGCCACCACCCCGAACTTTGCTTTAGGTGCGATGTACTCATGAGCTGAGATCAACACCGTGATACCCGTAGACGCCAGGAAGTCCACCGCGGACAGGTCCACGATGACCACGGACGGCTGCTCGGGAATCACGTTGAGGATCGCCTCGGTCAACTGCGGCGCAGTCAGCGCATCAATGTCGCCACGAACCGATACCACGGCCGCACTGCCGACCCACGTCTGTTCGACACCAAATGCCACCACGCGCCTGACCTCATCCTTCGCTTCCAAAAACCGTCGACAGAATAACCGAGTGGCACAAGGAGCAGCGGCGAGAAGGACGTGACCGCCGGGTGTCGAGTGGGAGGATCGACGGCGTGGACGTGTACACCCGCAATAACGTGAAGGTTCTCGGAGCCGAAGACGGACCGACTGTGATGTTGGCCCACGGTTTCGGCTGCGACCAGAACCTGTGGCGGCTGGTCACCGAATTGCTCGCTCCGAATTTTCGAGTGGTGCTGTTCGACCACGTCGGCGCGGGTGCGTCCGACCCATCTGCGTGGGATGCCCAGCGGTACAGCTCGTTGGCCGGTTACGCCGCGGACGTACTGGATATCGTGCGGGAACTCGACCTGCACGATGTGGTCTTCGTCGGACACTCAGTTGCGGCGATGATCGGGGTACTGGCCGCCGTCGCCGCACCTGACCGCTTTGCCAAGCTGGTGCTGCTTACACCGTCGCCGCGCTACCTCGACGATGACGGCTATCGCGGCGGCTTCTCCCGCGCCGATATCGACGAGCTGCTCGATTCGATGGAAAGCAACTATTTGGGCTGGTCACAGACGATGGCGCCGAACATCATGGGCACCCCGGATCGGCCCGAACTGGGCGATGAGCTCACCGACAGCTTCTGCCGCACCGACCCTGCCAAAGCGCTGGTGTTCGCGCGCACCACGTTTCTCTCCGACAACCGAGCCGACCTGCGTAACGTCACTGTGCCGACCCTGGTCATCGAATGCGCGCATGACACATTGGCGCCTCGCGAGGTCGGAAGCTACGTGCATGAACAGATTGCCGGCAGCGCGATCGTCACCCTCGATGCCACTGGCCACTGTCCGCACTTGAGCGCGCCGCAGGACACCGCGGAGGCGATCGCTGCGTTCGCCGGTCCGACCTGATGTCCGGCGAGCACGAAGCGGTGAGGTCCCCGACGGAGGTCAACGTCGAGGACTACTACGAAAACGCCCCCTGCGGCCACGTCCTGGCGTGGCCGGACGGACGAATCGCGCGTATCAACGCCACCCTGGCCGATTGGCTGGGCTATGAGCGGGCAGCACTGCTGGGCACGCCGTTCACAAATCTGCTCACCGTAGGTGGTCGCATCCACTACGAGACACATTTCAGCCCGCTCCTGCAGTCCCAAGGTCAGATCAGCGGGATCGCGGTGGACATCGTCGCTGCCGACGGCACTCGATTGCCCGTCTTCATCACCGCCAACGTCAAAACCGATGACGATGGGACGCCGCTCCTCGTGCGTATCACCGCACAGGACGCCCAGGATCGGCGCTCCTACGAGCGTGCCTTGTTGGAAGCGCGCCAAAGCGCAGACACCGAACGGGCGAGGGTGCAGGTGCTGGCGACGACGCTGCAGCGCTCGCTGCTGCCGCCAAAGCTGTTCCCTCCCGAGGGGTTGGCGGCGGCGGCCTATTACCACCCGGCCTCTGACGACGAGGTCGGTGGCGACTTCTACGACCTTTTCCCGCTCTCACAACACAAGTGGGGTTTTTTCCTCGGCGATGTTTCCGGTAAGGGACCCGGCGCCGCCGCAGTGACATCGCTGACGCGCTACACGCTTCGCGCAGCCGCCGTCTACGACGACGATCCCGTGGCTGTCCTGCACAACCTGAACACGGTGCTCCGTCCGGAATTCCGGGGTGACGAACCCCGGTTTTCCACCGTCATCTTCGGAGTTCTCACCAAGGAAGACAACGGGTTTGATATCTACCTCGCTAGTGGTGGCCATCCGCCCGCGCTCTTTCTCGGCGCCGGCGGGGAGGCGAGGTACATCGATACCGACGGCGGTCAGCCCGTCGGGCTCATTGCCGAACCAAGGTTCGTGTCGAGGCGCCTGCACCTGGGTCCGGGCGACACCATGGTGCTCTATACCGACGGATTGACCGAGGCGCGTACCGGTGTGGGTATCGAACGGTATGACGACCAGAATGCGCTGCTCGAATTCGCCGGGGCGCGAGCTCCGAGTAGCGCCGTTGCCATCACCGAGGCAATCCGCGTACTGCTATCCGGCTTCGGTAGCGGTTTGCAGGACGACGCCGCCGTGCTGGCGCTGGGCGTTCCCCGCGCCTGAGTCCCGGTAGCCCGTGATCGTTTCGGGTCGACAGACCCGGGTACTCGCCCTCGACGGAAACGATCCGTAGGAGGCGAGGCAAACAGCATGGTTCAATTCGGCTATACCCTGATGACCGAGCAGAGCGGCCCCAAAGAACTTGTGAGGTATGCCGTTTCGGCGGAGGACGCCGGCTTCGACTTCGAGGTGTCCAGCGATCACTTCTCGCCGTGGCTGACCACCCAGGGGCATGCCCCGAATGCGTGGACCATGTTGGGGGCGGTGGCGCAGGCCACTGATCGGGTGGAACTGCTCACCTATGTGACTTGCCCGACGATGCGTTACCACCCGGCGGTCATTGCGCAGCAGGCGGCGACCCTGCAGATCCTTGCCGATGGGCGGTTCACCTTGGGGCTTGGCAGCGGCGAGAACCTGAACGAGCACGTCGTCGGCAAGGGGTGGCCGGCCATCGATCGGCGCCAGGACATGTTGGTCGAGGCTATGCAGATCATCCGCGAACTCCTCAGCGGCGAACTGGTCACCTGCAAGGGCGACTATTTCGAGGTCGACTCGGCACGAATCTGGGATATCCCCGATGTCCCGGTGGCGTTGGGCGTCGCGGTATCCGGCGAGAAGTCGGTCGATAGGTTTGCGCCGCTGGCCGACCATCTCATTGCCGTCGAACCAGACCAATCCCTCGTCGAAGCCTGGCACAGGACCCGTCGGGCGACAGGGCTGGCCACCGACAGCCGAGTGGTGGGGCAGATACCGATCTGCTGGGACCAGAACCGGGACAGGGCAATTGAGCGTGCCCACGACCAATTCCGGTGGTTCGCCGGCGGCTGGCAGGTCAACGCCGATCTACCGACTCCCGCAGGGTTTGCCGGCGCCACCCAGTTCGTCCGGCCGGAGGATGTCGCAGAGTCGATCCCGTGCGGCCCGGATCTCGATGCCATCGTCGAAGCGGTTCGCGCCTACTGGGAGGCTGGCTTCACCGATATTGCACTGGTCCAGGTGGGCGACGAAGGCCAGGCGGACTTCTTGAAGGAGGCTGCCGGTCCGCTGCTGTCTGCACTTCGCTCCGAAGCCAAGGGCGGCGCGGCCTAGAGAAGCCCGCCGATCGGGCTGACTTCAAGATGCTCCAGCAACTCACGCGCATTCTCGAAAACCGCGCTGGCGCCGGCGTGTTCGAGTTCGCCACGGGAGAAGCCTCCACTGAGCACACCGATACTGAGCAATCCGGCGCGCTTACTGGCTTCAGCATCCCAGACCGCATCGCCGACGAAGACCGCCCGATCGGCACCCACGCCAGCTCGCTCCAATCCGATCCGAACGAGATCGGGTTCGGGTTTGGCGGTGGACACGTCCTCCGACGATGTCGCAGTGGAAATCAGGTCTTCGCTGTCGAGCACTTTCCGCAGGGTGGAAAGTTCGTCCTCTGGCGCAGAGGTGGCCAGGACCACCTGCAGCCCCAGGGACGTGATGCGGTCCATCAGTGCGCGGGCACCCGGCAGTAGCTGCAGCAAGGACGTCGTCTCGCCGTAGTACTGCGTGTGCAAATCCTTCAGGCGGTGCGCCGTATCGTCGTCCGCTCCGCCGGACAGCGACGCAACCAGCTCGGAGCCGTCCATCCCGATCGACCGGTGGATGCGCCAGGCCTCAACAGGAATGGCAACCTCCGCGAACGCCCGGACCCACGCGTGGACATGCAGATAGTTCGAGTCGACCAGGGTGCCATCGATATCGAACAGAACAGCTGGCGCTTTCTTTTCTTCGCTCACGTTGCACCAATGCCCCGTGCGTGGCATCTCAAACTTTCGGTACCGCGAAGAGTGGGTAGTCTTCCGGACGCACCAACTGCGCCCGAGCCAGCGACAATGCGGGGAAATCCATCCATGGTCACCGAAGCCGGACAGCGTCACCACCTAACGCGTGACCGCGCGGCGGTGTTCTGTCTGTTCGCCTCCTTCGGGATGGTGGTCGCCACCTGGGCGGTACACCTTCCGTCGATCAAGGACGTCACCGGCATCTCGACCTCGCTGCTCGGCGCGATTCTGCTGATCCTCGGCGCAGGGGCGCTGGCCGGTATGCAGATCAGCGGAGTTCTCGTCGACCGATTCGGCAGTGGACCCGTCGGCGTCCTCGGGGTGGCCGGGATGGCGGGGGCGCTGCTACTCCCGCTTGCGGCAACAACGTGGGTCTGGGCGGCGGCCGGTGCCTTCGTGCTCGGTATCGCAACGGGCACCGCCGAAGTGGGAATGAACGCGGCCGCGGTCGACGTCGAACGTGACTACGGACGCCCTATCATGGCGGCGTTCCACGGGGTGTTCTCGATCGGAACGGTACTTGGCTCGCTCATCGGAGCAGCCGGATTTGCCCTCGCCGCAGGAGTCTTCGCGACAGGCGCGTTCGTCGCCGCGATCGCGCTGGTAGTCGTCGGCACGGCCGCGGCGGTGCTGTTGCGCAGACAACGCACGTCCCAAGGACAGCACCACACGACCGGCGAGCCCACAGCGCAGGATGACCAAACGGCACCACGTGGTCGGGTGGTCATGCTCGGAGTGCTCGCGTTCCTGCTCTTACTTGCCGAGGGCTCGGCGATGGATTGGAGCAGCCTGCATGCCCAGCAGCACCTCGGCGCCACCCCGTCGGTGGGTGCGCTGGCTCTGGGCTGCTTCGTCGCGGCGATGACCGTCGGACGGCTGACCGTCGACCGGATCGCGGCGCGGGTTGGCCCGGTACGGGTGGTGCGTTGGTCGGCGGTGACGGTCGCCATCGGATTTGCCATGGTGATCGCCTCGCCGATGCTGGTGCCCAGCCTCGTTGGCTGGGTAGTGGTCGGCCTCGGCTTGTCAGGCGGAGTGCCCCAGGTGTTCACGGCCGCAGGCAATGTCGGTGGCGGCTCGGGACGGTCACTCTCGCGGGTGGTGGGTACGGGCTATGTGGCAGTCCTGGCTGGGCCGGGTGCCATCGGCTGGCTGGCTGACCGGATCTCGCTCAACACAGCGTTCGCGCTGCCGCTGTGTGGAGTCTTGATCTGTGTCGTGATGGCGGGTGCGGTCGCTCCCGGCCGCACGCGGTTGCCGTAGTCGTGCAACGATCCGATCGTGGCGTCGGCGCGGATCTTTCATCTGGGGCTCAGCGGCCAACGGTGGCCCGTTGCGGTGGCTGCCGCCCTGACCTTCGGTACCGGCGCCATTGACGTTGTGACTCTCACCCATCTTGGTGGGGTCTTCGCCAGTGTGATGACCGGCAATCTGGCGTTGATGGGGCTCGGAGTGGCGCGGGCCGATACCGGCATCTTGACCCACACCGCGATCGCCGTGCTGAGCTACGTCGCCGGTGTTGCGCTCGGCACGAGAATTATCGGCACTCGCGAAGAGGTCGCCGCGGTGTGGCCGCGAAGGGTGACGGTGACCCTGGCCGTGCAGTTGATAGTGCTGATCGCCTTCGCGATTGGATGGGTGATCACCCGCGCCGAGCCCAGCGGCATCTCACAGCTGGTGTTACTCACGGCGGCGGCGGCGAGCATGGGCATGCAGAGCGCAGCGATGCGTGGGCTGGGCGCGGCAGTGGCGACCACCTACTTGACCGGCACGTTGACCAGCCTGGTCGCCAGCTGGCTCGGAAAGCCCGGGCCGCGCAGCGATATCGCCGGTGTCGCGTCGCTGAGCGCGGCGGTGGCCGGCGCCGCCTGCGGCGGCGTCGCGTTACTGACCGCGCCCGTTGTGGCGCCGCTGCTGACGCTGATTCCCCTTATCGCAGTTCTGGCAACGGCCAAATATCGCCATAGCCCGGTGGGCTCAGGCGAGCATGCCGAGTAGCTGGTTGAAACACTCCGTCATCGACGGGTGGGTGTAGATCTCGTCGCGCAGTTGGCTTGCGGTGATTCCGTGGCGCATTGCCAAGGCAACGGTGTTGATCACTTCGTGTGAGTCGTAGCTCAACAACGCTGCGCCCAGGATCTCGTCGGTGTCGGCGTCGACGACAACTTTGAGCATTCCCTCGGTCTGCTCGACGATGCGGGCGCGTGCAACTGTGGCCAGCTTGGCCACCGGACTGGAGGCCACCTTGATCCGGTGTCCCGATGCCCTGGCCTCACGTTCGGTCAGCCCAACCCTGGCCAACGGGGGTGTGATGAACAACGTGTTCGGGACCGCTTTGCGCCGTGCCGTACTGCGGGGGCTGGCTGCCCCGGTCAGTTGATCGAGGATGATGCGGTGATCATCGAGCGAGATGTAGGTGAACTGCGGTCCGCCGTTGACATCGCCGATGGCGAAGATATGCGGTTGGCTGCTGCGCAGGTATTCGTCGACCACGACCGCGCCATTGACGGCAGTCTCGACACCAGCGGCGGCCAGGTCGAGGTGTGCTGTCACCGGAGTCCTGCCCAGCGCGACCAGCACGGTGTCCGCGTCGATGGTGCGCGCTGTGCCCTCTGAGCGGAAGTGCACGGTGGCCACCGTTGTGGCATCGGCACCAGTGGCAGTCTCCACACCGGTGATATCGGCCCCGGTAATGATGTCGATGCCTTTGGCGGCCAAGATATTTCGGACGGAAAGTGCTATCTCATCATCCTCCTGCGGCAGGATCCGCTGCCCGCGCGCGAGGACGGTGACGTGCGCCCCATAACTGGCGTGCATGGCAGCGAACTCCAGACCGATATACCCACCGCCGAGCACGACGAGGTGCGTCGGTCGATCGCGCTGCACCAACAGCTCGGTGCTGGTGACCGCGACCGGGCATTCGGCGAGGCCGGGGATCGCCGGTAGTACCGGCTCCGACCCGGTGCCGATGACGATGAAACGGGCCGCAATGGTGACAGTGCCATCGTCGGTCGCCACCTCGACTGTGGTGCTGTCAAGGAAATGTGCCGGGCCGGTGACGACCGTCGCGGTCTCGATCGGATCGAATGACGCCAGGTTGACGGCTCGCAGACCGGCGGTCAATACTGCGGTCTTGTCCACGGCGGCGGTGTAGGCCTGGGGTGTGACTTGGTCGAGAGAGAGTCGTTCACCTTGGTAGACCATGGATTTGGTGGGCACACAACCAGTGTTGATACAGGTGCCGCCGTACATCCTTGCGGACGCTTCGACGAGCATCACCCGCCAGCCACGTCGGCCTAAGTCGGCCGCAAGTGTCTTGCCGCCCTTGCCGAACCCGAGGACAACAAGGTCCACCTCGTGTCGTGTCACTGCGCTCTCCCGTTGTGTCGCGCGTGCCAAAAGTCGTTGTTGCGCGATCAGAGCGTAGCTGGATAGCTGCCGGGTGCTTGCACCGTTAATATGCGTGGCTGTTTTGACGGCGAGGGGAGACCGAACTAGTTGGCGAGGCTGAAAATACAAGCAGCCCCGCCGTTTCCGGCGGGGCTGCTGTACTTCTTCTGCTAGGGAGAAGTTTTAAGGCATGGGCTAGTTCATGTTCCAGGGCTCGCCGTAGGTGGTGACGCTGTCACCGGAGCCGCTGATCAGTCGGGCGAAGGGCCGCAGCAGCACGCCGCCGGCGGCACCGGTGACGGTGCCGTGCGCATTGGAGACTGCGACTGCGCCGTTGGGGCCGGAAACATCGACCGAGAAGGTGGCGACTTCCTGGATGCCGGGGCCGTTGCCCAGGTCAGCCGAGATCGACACGCCGGGGAACAGGTTCGGGGTGATGACCGAGCCCAGCGGGTTGAAACCGGTCGGCGACAGGTCAGCGTCGTCGAGCAGGATGTTGGGGGTGGAGTAGGAGAAGTTGATGCCCACGCCCAGCGACCACGGGAAGCCAACCTGGTAGCCCAGTTCCAAGGTGCCCGAGAATTCGTCGGAACCGGCGCCGGTCACCGAGTACACGGCGCGACCGGAGTGGAACCACTCACGGGTCAGGCGGTTGCGGTCCAGCGGGAAGACGCCGTTGAGGAAGGTGTCCCACTGCTGAATGGTCAGGGTGCGTCCCTGGCCGTCCACCAGGGAAAGCTCATTGTCCAGACCGGCATGCGAAGTGCCCGCGCCCACGAACAGAGCCGACAAAGCAGCGATGAGCGCTACGAGTACTCGACTGATGGCTTTCATGTTCTCCCTGATTCGCCGGCGCAGATGAGGGCTTTCACAGCCGTTTTTAATCCTGCGCACATTTAGTTGACCCGAGGAACCTAACAGCATGTCGTCAGCTGCGCGACATGTACCGGCAACCCGCACCGAATGGATAGGTGACCGGCTGTCGGCGCCCGATGGCCGGACCCGAGTGCGTCGGTACCCTCGCGGTAATGGCAGACCCGCAGACCGTGGCGGCGGAACCCGTCCGGCGCACCCGACGGTGGCTTCGGCTGCTGACCGTCGGCACGATCCAACTCCTCCTTCTGGGCGTGCCGTGGTGGACGCTGCTCTCGGCAGGAAATCGATGGCCGAACGTGGTGGTCGTCCTCGGCACACTGTTGTTCGTCATCGCCTTCTTCGGCTTGCCCGCGATGATGATGCTGGGCCACGGGCGCAGACACTTGGACTGGGCGGCTGTCACCGCTGACGCACTACTCGGCGCTGTCTGGGTGCTTTTCGTCTGGTCGGTGCTGGCCCAGTTGCTGCGGCTGGCGTTGTTCGTAGCCGGTGTGCAGGATCCCATTGCCTCGCGGATTACCGCTGCGGCGGTCGGCGTCGTCGTCCCCGCTCTGCTCGCGTGGGGTCACCGCGAGGCGATGCGGGTACCGCGGACTAAGCGCGTCGACGTCGCGGTCGCCGGCCTCGGCGCCGGGCTGGACGGGCTGCGGGTGGTGGTCATCACCGATACCCACTACGGGCCGATCGACCGTGCCCAGTGGTCGGCGTCCGTCGTCGACCGGGTCAACGAGCTCGACGCCGACATCGTCTGCCACGTCGGAGATATCGCCGATGGCACCGTCGCGGTCCGGCAGGGTCAGGCGGCCCCACTCGCCGCGGTGCGGGCCCGGCTCGCGCGGGTGTACGTCACCGGCAACCACGAGTACTTCAGCGAAGTCCAGGGCTGGCTAAGTTATATGGAAGCCATCGGTTGGGACGCGCTGCGCAATCGGCACCTGGTCATCGAACGAGGCGGCGATCGGCTGATCATCGCGGGCGTGGACGACGCGACCGCCCAGGCCTCCGGTATCGACGGGCACGGCGAGGACCTCGATACGGCGATGGCTGGCGCTGATCCACAGCTACCGGTGCTGCTGCTCGCGCACCAGCCCAAACAGATCACCCACGCGGTGCAGGCGGGCGTGGACCTGCAGATCTCCGGCCATACCCATGGCGGGCAGATCTGGCCGTTCAATTTTCTGGTCAGGATCGATCAGCCGGTGGTGCACGGGTTGAGCAGGCACGGCGAACGCACCCAGCTCTACACCAGCAGGGGCACCGGTTTCTGGGGCCCGCCGTTTCGCGTGTTCGCACCCAGCGAGATCACGGTACTTACGCTTCGCCCCGAGTAGGGAGCATCAGCGCAGTGAGAGGACGACCTTGCCCTTGGCCGTCCGGTTCTCCAATGATGCGATCGCCTCGCTCGCGCGCTCCAACGGATAGATATCGGGGTCAGGAGCAGGAACCGCGCCGGACGCCAGTAGCGGTTCCAGCTCAGCCCACTGCTCGGCAAGGTAGCCGGGGTGCGACATCGTCCACGCGCCCCAGCCGACACCGACGGCGTCGACGTTGTTCAGCAGCAGACGGTTGACCTTGACCGTCGGGATATCGCCGCCGGTGAAACCGACCACCAGCAGCCGCCCACCCGGTGCCAGAGAACGCAGCGAGTCAGTGAACCGGTCACCGCCGACGGGGTCGACGACGATGTCCACTCCGCGACCGTCGGTCAGCTCTTTGACGGCGTCCTTGAACCCGTCGGCAAGGACGACATCGGTGGCCCCTGCCGTCTTCGCGATTTCGACCTTCTCGGCGGTACTCACCACCGCGATCGTGCGGGCCGCGCCAAATACCGGCGCCAACCTCAGCGTCGACGTGCCGATGCCACCGGCAGCGCCGTGCACCAGAACGGTTTCGCCGTCCCGCAGCCGTCCACGTTCACGAAGCGCAAAATGCACGGTGAGGTCGTTGAACAAGATGCCGGCGCCCGCCTCGAAGCTCACCGCATCTGGCAGCTTGAACACCCGCTCGGGCTCGAGTGCCACCACCTCCGCCATCGCGCCGAAGAGCATCGTCAACCCGGCCACGCGATCTCCTGGCGCTACATGCGCGCCGGGCGGAGCGCTCCGCACGACTCCGGCGATCTCGGCGCCAGGGATATAGGGCAGCTCGGGTTTGTACTGGTAGAGACCACGCGACTGCAATGCGTCGGGGAAGGCGACACCCGCGGCGTGCACCTCGACGACTACCAAGCCGTCGCCGCTCGGCTCATCGAGCTCAACAAGCTCGACAGCTTCCGGTCCGTCGAGTCGGGTTATCTGGATGGCGCGCATCGCGGTATTCCTCTCGTCACGTGCTACTTAAGCACTGAGTGTTTTCGCAATCTCCGGGGCCATCGTCCGGACCGCCGTCACCAGGTCCAGGTAGGTCTGCCGAATATCGGCACGGCCGGCGTCCAGTTGAAGTGAGAAGAAGCAACCGTCGGACACGGCAACCGCGAACGGCGCCAGTCGGGCGGCGATCCGGCGCGCGGTGTCCGGTGGGTAGTCCGCATCCAGGATCGAGATCAGGATGCTGTCGAAGCACTGGTACGCCGAAGCCCGCACGGATTCGATCAACTCGGATGCCGCAGAGTCATTTTCGCTGTCGAGGCTGAGCATGAAGAACAGCCGCAGGAACAACGGGTTTCCTGCGACCGC
This sequence comes from Mycobacterium sp., assembly GCF_965229105.1. GTDB lineage: Bacteria > Actinomycetota > Actinomycetes > Mycobacteriales > Mycobacteriaceae > Mycobacterium. The sequence continues at coordinate 350,019 of NZ_OZ245858.1, read as the reverse complement.
TCCCGCGGCGGTCAGCACCTGACTCTCGACGTCGGCGGAGTCGACGGGCGCGTCGGCGTCGGTGCCCCAGACCGGTAGCGCCGCGAACCACCGCTCCGCCCCGCGCTCCATCACTGCAGCCAGTAGCTGCTGCTTGTTCCCGAAGTGGTGATAGATCGACGTGGGTGGTAGGCCAGTGGCTTTGCAGATGGCCGAGATAGACGTGCCCGCATAGCCCCGCGCGGCCATCAACTGCTCGGCGGCATCGAGAATCCGGGTGCGCGATCGATTGCCGCGCTCTTGCACCTTGCCGCAGGGGCGAACCATGGCTAAATTGTAGTGATCGATACATACATTTGGCAATCAACAGGAGTCTGAGATGCTCGCGACCAAAACTGCAGTGATGACGGGCGCAAGTCGGGGACTGGGCTGGCACGCCGCGCTCGACATCCTCACCCGAGATCCCGACCGTCACCTCGTGGTCACCGTGCGATCTACGAAAGATGAACTGGCGCGGAAACTTATCGCTGCCTCTGGGAATCCGAACGTTTCGGAGATCGACTGTGATCTGGCCTCACTGATCAGCGTTTCCGCTGCCGTCGAGAACATCCGGGATCTGGCCGCCCGCGAGATCATTCCGCCTATCGATCTGATTGTCGCCAATGCCGGAGTCCAGGTGGGCTCTGTCACGCAGGCATCGGTTGACGGACTAGAAATGACCTTCGCCGTCAACGTGCTCGCCAACTTCGCACTGGTCCACGGCTTGACCCCTGCCCTGCAGTCACCAGGTCGGGTAGTGATCACCGGGAGCGATGTCCATTTCGGCGATTTCGCACACACTATGGGACTCATCCCCGCACCAGAGTGGGGGAATCCGGCGGTCGTGAGTCGCCCAGTCGTGCCCGGCGACGAAAAGGCACGACGCGGTCAAATCGCCTATTCGACAAGCAAGCTGGGCGTCGTCTACCTCGTCCACGCCCTGGCCCGCCGACTGCCGGCGGGAGTGGATGTCTACACGTTCAATCCGAGCCTCGTACCGGGCACCGGGTTGGCTCGCGACTACGGTGCGCTCGGTCGGTGGGCCTGGGACAGGATCATGCCGCTGCTGCGTTTCACGCCGCTCGCGATGAGCGCCCAGCAGGCCGGTGAGCTGTTGGCGAATGCCGCCGTCGGCCCACGGCCAGGTGACACCGGCTCCTACATCGACCGGGGGTCGGTGGTGCCGTCATCGGCGGAGTCCTACGACCCCGCGCGCGAGGAGCAGCTCTGGGACTTTGCTGACGGTCTCCTGAGTGAAATCGGCCGATAGCGGTTCGGCAGCGCTAGGCTCGACCGGTACGGTCCCCGACGACACCTGACCCAGGCAGCGAGAACGGCTTGAGGTATCGGCAGCACAGCGTTCCCGTCACGACGTTCGATGCACAGACGCAGCAATGGACAGATCACTGTGCGGCTGGCGATGTCGAGCTGGACCAGCTGACACTCTCGACATTCAATATCTGGTTCAAGCCATACTTCGCCAAACAGCGTTACCGCGCGATGGCCGAGCTGCTGTGCCGAAACCCGCCGGATGTCATGGTCTTTCAGGAGGTCACCCCGGCGGCCCTGGCTGAGTTCGCGGCCCAGTCGTGGATTCGAGAAAGCTACTGTCGCGTCGAGGTCACCGGCGCGGAGCACGGAAACTACGGCATGCTGATGTTGTCCCGCCTGCCGATCACCCGTGCCACCTACACCCCGCTGCCGACTAAGGCGACCCGCGGATTCCTGGCGGCCGAGTTCACCATCAACGGCCATCAGCAGGTCATCGGCTCTATCCACCTCGACAGCGGAAAGTCCGCCTGGTGGCTGCGTGCGTGGCAGCTCCGCAGGATCTTCTGGGTCCTGCGAAAATGGCAAAACGTAGTCGTACTAGGGGATTTCAATATGCGCGACAGTGAGAACGGCCGGATCGGCAGCCGTTATCGCGACCTCTGGCCCGTTCTGCGGCCCGGCGACGCCGGCTATACCGAGGACACCGCGATCAATCTGATGCGCCTGGACAGCAAAGACGAGCACCGGCAGGTTCGCTTCGACCGGGTGCTGCTCAAAGGATCCGGCTGGGGACCCGCTCATATCGAACTACTGGGCACCGAACCCATTTCGGCCGAACACCCGCGGGTGTTCCCGTCCGACCATTTCGGGGTGCAGTGTCAGCTCGTTCGTAGCGCAGCCACGTAAGGAGAACAATGTCAGCCACATCAGATGAGCAGATTCCGAGTGTAGCGTCCGGCCACGTCACCGCCGAGCAGTTCGACGCCAGCGTGAACCCTCTCGATATGGTCGGCGACGGCCCGGGTGGCGCCTGATGCCTGACGATCCTATCGACGTCGTGCTGGACGCTGCGACCCTGTTGTACGTCAACGGCCAATCCACCGAGATGACGCTGACTGCCGTCGAACGGCTCAACCGTGGGTTTGGCACGTCAAGCACTCTGGTGCCGGCCTGGGCGTCGCTACTGCTCGTCGGGCCGAGAAACGCCATCCGCGTAGCCGCGGTCTCGCCGACCAGCATCAGTATGCGGCGCGTTGCCGCAGTGATGGCCTCCGTCGATCGTGCCCAGGACGGCCCGTTGGATCCCGCAGTGGTCCGTCGTGAACTGACAGCGGCGCAACATGAATCGGTCTCGGGCACGGCGATCTTCGTCGCCGCCTGCGCCACCGGGGCCGGTGCGCTCGCAGTGATCTTCGGCGCGCATCATCCCGCCACCGTGCTGGTCGCCGCGTTCAGCGCCGCCATGGGCGGGCTGGCTCGACGCGGCTTGGGCCGCATCGGATTCGGGATCCTCACCCAAGGTTTCGCGGCGGCGCTCATTGCGGGACTGGTCGGTGTCATCGCCGCACATCTGGACGTGGTCGATGCCTTGAGTCTGGTGGTGCTCTGCCCGGCCATGGTCCTGGTGCCCGGACCCCACATCCTCAACGGCGCGCTCGATCTGCTGGCGCTACGGATGACCCTCGGCGCAGCGCGCCTTGGCTATGCTGCCCTGGTCCTGACGGCGATCGCGGCCGGGCTCATCCTCGGGCTGGCGGCCGACGGCCGCAGCCTGTCCGTCGCACAGTCCGGGGCTGCGGTACCGCTGTACGTCGACGTGCTGGCGGCAGGGGTGGCGGCCGGTTCCTATCCAGTGTTCTTCTCGATGCCCTACCGGATGATTGGCTGGCCTGTCGCGGTGGGGATGCTCGGCCACGCCACCCATTGGTGGGCGCTTACCGTCTGGCATACCGACATCGCCACCGCCGCGCTGATCTCCTGCCTGATCACCGGAATCTTGTTGATCCCTATCTCGCACTCGCTACGAATACCTTTCGCCGCCATCGGTTTTGCCTCAGTCGTCGCGTTGGTTCCCGGTGTCTACGTGTTCCGGATGCTGGCCGGGGTGGTGCAGTTTGCGACGGTGCCGACATCGGCTCTGCTGACCTCACTGACGTCCGACGGCGCGGTGGCGGCCTTGGTGATCACCGGGATGGCCACCGGGCTCGCGGTACCGATGCACTTTTACGCGGTGCTGACCGCAGCCGCAGACAAGCGCCGCGCCCAAGCGAAAGGCGCATGACATGTATGACGGTTGCAGTTCACACACCGAGGTGGCCGCGGCGCTACCGCGGCGGGCCGACGGCACGGCGGTAGGAATCTGACCCTTCGCGGCGCGGCCGTGAATCTATGGCGATTTTCGACGCCTCGGACCGCCCAGGCTTCACAAACGCGTGGCCGGTGCCCCGGGGACTCTCCTATTGCCGACGCTATGTGCGAGTTCACCATCAGGGCTGTGGGTGGCTGCGGTTCGCGGCTATTCGACGACCATCAACGACCCTGGTGGTGAACTCGGCCGTAGCATTGGCGAGGGACTAATGGGGCTGGTCAATCCTACTGGGAGCTAACCGCTCTCAGACGCGATCCCGGTTGCCGCGGGTGGAACCAACCGCAGTGTGGGCATGACAACAACGGGCCGGGCTGGAACAAGATCAGCCTGCCCCAGATCGACCCCGTTGGACTTCGCGGTCACGCAATACCCGAGCAGCCAGCAGACGAACCACTCGCCACCCCCCCTAAGGCGATGGCACGATGTGCGCCGGTCCCATAACCATCAGTCTGAAGTACCGTTTCCTCGCTGTTTCCCGATTAGCCATGCGGCGGCGGTAGCTTCGCGATCGTGACCTCGGCCGTCGCGATGCCTGCGCTGCTCGACCCGATGTTCTGGCTCGGTGAGAGTGGACCATTCGGCACGGCGGTTCTCATCGGCGTGGTGCTGATCATCTTCGTCGAAACCGGACTGCTGTTCCCCTTCCTGCCCGGCGATACCCTCCTGTTCACCGCCGGTGTGATCGCCGCGCAAGCGGGATCGGCCGTCGAAATCTGGACGCTTACGCCGTCCGCCGCCGCCGCGGCCTTCCTGGGCGGCCAATGCGCCTACCTCATAGGACGACGATTGGGACCTGCGCTGTTCAAGAAGAGCGATGCACGGTTCTTCAAACAGCGCTACCTGACGTCCTCGCACGACTTCTTCGTCAAGTATGGCGCCAAAACTCTCGTCATCGGCCAATTCATCGGCGTGGTAAGGACATTCGCGCCGGTGGTGGCGAGCATCTCCGGAATGCCCTACCGCACCTTCGTGGTCTTTAGCGCGCTTGGCAGCATCGCCTGGGGTGTCGGTCTGCCGCTCGTTGGGTACTTTCTGGGCAATATCGCCTTCGTCGAGCAGCACGTCGAGCTGATCGTCCTGGCGATCGCCTGCCTGTCCGCGTTGCCTGTCATCGTCTCGGCAGCAAAGGCTATTGCCTCACGGATGCGACCGGGAACCGTCGAAAGCCACCCCGGGGCCTGACGGGTACCGTATCTGGTGCAGTGCTTCGTACATGGATGTCAGGAGATACGTTATGCCGGTTACCGTGCTTCTCGAGCTGAGGTTCAAGCCCGAATCAGTCACCGAGGCAGCCGAAATCTTCCGTCGGGAGCTTGCCAAGACCCGCGGGTTCGACGGGAACCTGGTGACTGACGTGATTATCGACGAAGACGACCCAGCCCACTGGATCATCTACGAAAGCTGGGCCACCGTCGAAGACGATGAGGCCTACCGCAGCTTCCGCGCCGGTGACGGAAAGATCACCGATCTGCCGCCCCTGTTGGCAGCTCCCCCGGTGAAAACCAGGTACACCACCTCCGATATCTGACCAATTTGCTTATGCAGCAGGAAAGTTCGTCACCCCGGTGACGAACTTCTGGTAGCTCTGAGGTGAAACGCCGCAGGTCTTTTCGGGCAGGACGGCGATAGCCCCTTAGGACGCCTCAGCCAGTGCCGGATGATCGGCCAACCGCAGCATGGTTGCGGGTTTGTATCGCCGGCAGACACCGTCGGGCGTGACCACGAAGTCGAGCGCGCCGAAGTGGGTTTCGGCGCGAGCGATGAGCCGCTGCACCTGAGCCAGGTCGGTGGTGTCGGCGGCGATCGCCAGCACCCGGTCCGATCCGTGGCCCTGGAGTATCCGGACGAGCGCGGCGGCATGTCGATCCGTGACCACCACGCGGTGGCCCGCGCGCAACAGATCGCGTGCGATGCGGTGGGCGGTGTCGGTGCCTGCGTTGGTGACCAAGTAAACGTGCATGAAATTGAGTCAACTCGCTCAAGCTAGGTGCCGGTTAGCAATCAGATAGGTGCTGGCTCTCGGTATGCACCACGGATTGGACTTGCGGGTCCATTTTACGATTGGCATCGTCGATGCCATGACACTCGATCACTACTACCTCCTGGGCCGGTCGGGCCTGCGCGTGAGCCGGCTGGCACTGGGCACCATGAACTTCGGCACCGGCGGATATCACGCCGCCTACGGCAAGACCGCCGACGAAGCCCGGCCCATCTTTCGTCGCTACCTCGACGAGGGCGGCAACTTCATCGATACCGCCGACTTCTATACCGGCGGCGAGAGCGAGACGATTCTTGGTCGGCTCATCGCCGAGGCGAAGGTCCGCGACCGGGTGGTACTGACCACCAAATTCACCAACAGCGTCGAGGCCGGGGATCCCAACGCCGGCGGCAACGGGCGCAAGCACATGATCCGGGCCCTCGACGACTCGTTGCGCCGATTGGGTACGGATTACGTCGATCTGTTCCTGCTGCACACCTGGGACCGGTTGACTCCGGTCGACGAGGTACTCCGGACCTTCGATGACCTGATCAGGGTGGGAAAGATCCGCTACGCCGGACTATCCGATGTGCCCAGCTGGTATGCGGCGCAGGCCCAGACCTTGGCGGAGGCGCACTCACTGGCACCGATGATCAACCTGCAATTGCCGTACTCGCTCGTCGAACGGCAGATCGAGGTCGAGCACATCGACATGTCGCAGACCCTCGGCCTCGGAGTCACCGCCTGGAGTCCGTTGGGTGGGGGGTTCCTCAGCGGAAAGTACAAGGCCGATCACGGGCTCTCAGGTGATGGGCGGTTGAGTATCCCAGGGGCATCGGGACTTTCGCTATCCGATCGTGACTGGGCGCTTCTGGAGCCCCTTCAATCGGTTGCCGACCAACTGGGTGCGACGATGGCCCAGGTTGCGGTCAACTGGGTGGCCACCCAGCCCGGTATCGCGTCGGCGATTGTCGGTGCCAGCAGCGCCGAACAGTTGGGCGCCACCATGGCCGCCCTCGACTTCGAAATACCGCCGCAGTTACGTAAGGAACTGGACGAGGCGAGCGCCGTACCGCCGGAATCGGTGTACCGGATGTTCACCCCGGGGTATCAGAACCAGCTGATCAGCCCGGGGAGCAAGGTCGGTGATAAACCGACGGGATATCAACGCGCAGTGCGGAACTGGATTCCTATCGGCTAGACCCGGGCCGCGACGAAGGCTGCGGCCCGGTCGACCAGCCCCGTCGGCACGTACCTGTCGTGGTTGACGACGCTTCCGCCGTCGGAGCACACCGGGTCGCCGGGGACACACAGGTCAGTGGTCTTGGCGGCATACAGCGGGCCGATGGTGACGGCGGGCTCTTCTACCGCGCTCATGAACTTCGGTGAGGGCTTTCCGAACAACACAACCGCGGCGACGTGGTCGGCAATATCCGGCGGCATCGGGGACGGAGCGCCGGCAGGTGAGCCCGGTGGGATCGAATCCGCGGTGGCGAAACCGATCACCGCGGCGCCTTGTGAATATCCGCCCAGCACCATCTTGGTGTTGGGACAATTCGCCGCAGTGGTTTGGATATGGGCGCTGGCGTCGCTGATCCCGATTACCCCGGTCGGAAAATCGCTGCTCGCCGGGTACTGCACGGCGTATACACCCACGGACTGGGGACTGACATCCTCACGCACCGCGTCGACGAATGCCTGACCGATACCGCCGACACCTGGCGCCTCGGTGGTGCCGCGGGCGAAAACCACCTCGACATCGGGACATGAATCAGCCACGGCCGGCGCTGCCGGTCCCACCAGCAACCCCCATACCGTGACCAGCGAAGCGCTGACTGCGCGAGCGATAGAGCAAATGGGCACGGACTCTCCTATGGGTTCGACGCAGCGTTCCACGGGTGATTCATAGCTAAACATCGCGCATGCCCGCGGCACTCCACAATTGAGACCAATTAGCCGGTCAGAGTCGTGCGGGCCCAGTCGTCGAACGACTGCCAGCCGACACTGGGGTATGCGGAGCGCAATGCGGGGAGGTCGGCGCTATAGCCGGTTTCGGCAAGGAAACCGAACATCGACCGCATATCCTCCGAACCGATGTCCTTGGGGTCGGTGCTGATCAGTTCGACGGGCCGGCCAAGGACGTCCTGCAGCACCGACGCCATGTGAGCCGGGGTGGGGTTATCCGATGCGATATCGACCCGCGCACCCCGTGCGCCCGCAGGATCGGCGAAGATCGCCACGACGAACCGGCCGAGGTCGCGGCGAGACAGCTGTTGCAGCGGCATATCGGCCGGGATGGGCAGTTCAAGGCGACCGGCGCGGATATCGTCAAGACCGCTGAGCAGGTTGTCGTAGAAGTAGGTGGGCCCGACGATCGTGTAGGACAGACCGGAGCCGGCCAGCGACTGTTCGACTGCGGCTTTGCTGTCGAAGTGGGGGATGCCGGTGTGCTTATCGGCATCGGATACCGACGAGAAGACCAGATGCGGGACCTGCGCGCGCTCTGCTGCCGCGATGATCGTGGCACCCTGTTCGAGTTCGGCTGACGGGCCGTCTTCGAACGGCGTCGTCAGCGCGAAGACGCCGTCCACTCCGGTGAACGCCGCGGCGACGGAATCGGGGTCGGAGAGGTCCGCGGCCACCACTTCCACGCCGGAACCGGTCAGCTGTTGAGCCCGCCGCGATGTGAGATTGCGGGTGATGGCCCGTATCGATGCGCCGGCCTCGGCCAGGGCAGCGACGACTGCACCACCCTGCGCGCCCGTTGCCCCCAGAACTGCGTACTTTCCGTCCACGTGGTTCAGTCTGCCAGCGGGGCGAACGCGAAGATCGCCGCTGCGACGATTGCGCACGCGGCAGCGGCCGCGATGGCCAACGCGACTGAGTGCCGCACCATCAGCGCGCCGGTGGCCGCACCGGCGAGCATCGCTGCGATCGAGCCGATGCGGCGCACAGGTTTGGCGCCGGGTCCGCCGCCGAGCCGGCTATCGGCGGCGAGGCCAGTGACGGTCATGGTCAGCACCGTGGTGGTCAGGTCGGGCGCCGCGATTTTGCGCACCGTGGCGTTCTGCAGGCCGAAGGCGATGGCCAGACCGGCGATCAGCCAGGCCCTGGCATTTCCATGATCGGCAGGCGGGCTGTACCAGGCGGCCGTGGCTGCGACCACGAGGATCGCGCCCTGCACGCCGAACGCGATCGGCGGCCACAACCTCGTGCGTCCGGACCATACCCGGCCGGCGATGCCCCCGACGAATGCGCCGCAGAGGAATCCCGCGAACGCGACGGCGGCCATCAAGGCCGACAGGCCGGACGCCGGGTCTGCTGCGAACCCGAAGAACACCACGTTGCCGGTCATATTGGCGACGAAGACGTGGCCGAGACCCAGATACGACGCGGCATCGATGAAACCGGTTGCCACGGTGAGCAAGACCAGCGCGACGACGGTGGACGAGATCTTCACAGGCAGTTCCTTTGCTCAGCGCCAGCGCTCCCAGGCCGCCTGTTTCGACGTTCCCGACACCTGCGCCACCTGGCTCCAGGAATTCGTCGCAGCCAACGTCCTGGCCGCGTCGCCGACCCGCTCGCCGAGATACCCGACTGCTCCGAGTAATTCGGCGAATGCTTCTTGGGTGCCTTTGCCGGCCAGTTCGTCGGCCAGTCGCCGAATCAACGCGCCTGCCTCAGCTTCGCTCACAGTGCCGAAGGGGAAGTCGGGGTCGTTGAGCATCCGGCCATGGTACGACTCGTCAGGCGGCCGGAACGTCAATGCGCAGTTCGGCGTCGGTCGAGTCGAATGACCGGGTCCAGGTGGTGCCCGGCCACCGGTAGTGCACCTCGCCGGAATCCGGTCGGTAGTCGGCGGTGTACAGCGTGCCAAACCCTTGGGCATAGTTGTTGCTGCGCAGCGGCTTCCGCAGGAATTCGGCAGCCAACTCGTCGGGATCGGTCTGGTCGTCGAGCAATCTGACCAAGCGATCTCGGCGCTCGACACTGTGAAAACGGGCCGCATGAGCCGGATCGTCGGGGTGTTCGAAGCGGTGGTTGGTCGCCAACGGGCAGGCCCGCACCTCCATGGGGCGTCCTGGCGCAACGTAGGCCGTACTGGTCGCGCCGTGCCGATCTGTGAGAGTTACGTTGTACGACATCGATATTGGGAGTCGGCCCAACGCTGCCAGAGCTTCTGGCACCGACTCCGCAGTCTCCAGTAGGTAGCGCAGCACCAAGGGGATCGCGAACCCCGGCCCGGAACCCTTCGCCCCACCGAAGGTCAGGGACACGGCCAGGCCGTCGGAGTTCATCCCGTCCAACAAGCCCCACAGGCAATCGCTGGTACCGATCACGTCGCGGCTTCCGAAGCGGGTGGACATGATGACCTGTTCGAAGAGATCGGGGTGATAGTCGTAGTTGCGGATCAGCGCACGTGCACCGGCAGTGCTGACGGCTTGGGAGCAGGCTGGCGCAAACGCCGGCATATTCCACTGCGTCAGCATGGCCGCGGTCGTCGGGTCCGCCCCGGTGAGCTCCACGAGGCTTTCCCATGTGGGAATCAGCTCGGGCATGTGCTGCTGCAGTTCGGCTTGAGCTTCGCGACGTGTCGGGCGTTCACCGGCGCCCAGATACCAGCGTCGGTACGCAGGCCAGGTCGCGTCATAAAGCGCGCGCCAGCGCGGTCCGGGGGTCGCTTCGCGAAAAGCGTGCAGGGTGATCGATTGGTTGTGCACGCGTCAAGGTCTACCTGACGCGCCGCCTTCCGTCAAGGCAGGCCTGACGATCCTTGGCGTGTGGATTGCGGAGCGCAGACAGGGGGTACGTGCCTGTGCGTGACGGACACTGCGCAGGCCAGCCATGCTCCGACCTTGCGCTGGCAAGACATCCCCGGCTGGTTCCAATGGCGAGACGCTCAGGAAGAAGCGGTCGCGCACTTTCCCGACGGCAGTGTGTTCGTCGAGGTCGGCAACTACCTGGGCAAGAGCCTGTGTTCGTTGGCCGAGGTGGCCAATCTCAGTGGGCGCCACGTGACGATCCTCGGGGTGGACACGTGCCGGGGTAGCGGCCCTGAAGGCCGAGGTGACATCAATGCCCACGGTGCGGCGGTCGACAATGGTGGCGGCACCTTCGCCGGTCAGCTGCACCGCAACATCATCGACTGCGGATTCGTCGATCAGATCCAGGTGCTGATCGGTGCCTCCGTGCCCAGCTCGGACTTGTTCGCCGACGGGTCGCTGGCCTGGGTGCACCTCGACGCCAGGCACGACTATGACAGCGTCATCGCTGATATCGCCGCCTGGGAACCGAAGGTGGCTCCCGGAGGGTGGCTCTCCGGCGACGATTACGACGCGATCCAGTGGCCGGGGGTCTTCACCGCCGTGGGTGATTCGTTGCCGAGCGCGCAACCCTGGTCGATGTGTCAGTGGCGCTGGATCAAGGCCGACTGAGCGCCGCGGTCGTCACGGTGCGGGATCGGCCAGCAGCGGCGCGAAAGCCCGCTCTGCGGCTCCGATCATCAGGGTCCTCGATCCCAGGCTGGCAGGCACAATCCGGACCAGTTCCCTGGGAGAGCGCATGCTGCGTCGGGCAACCTCGTTCCGCAGCACCTGTCCTGCGCCGTCGGGCAGACCACGAAGGAAGCCACCCAACACGATCAATCCCGGGTTGAGCATGTTGATCGAATTCCCAAGTGCGATTGCGAGATACCTGGCCTGCCGCTCGATCGTGGCAGAAGCGGCACCCGTAGCTGGCTGCCAACTCGTTTGTGGGCCAACGGCTGACGAGTCGTCCATCTGCCCCAGTACCTCCGTCAGTTGGACCTGATTGACCTCGGTCTCCAGGCAGCCGGTGCTTCCGCAATGGCAGAGCCCGATCCCACCGACATAGGTGTGCCCGAGTTCGCCGGCGTAACCGGCGGCGCCCTCCAACAGGGCGCCCGCCACCACAAATCCCGCTCCGATGCCACCGGCCCCACCGTTGACGTAGATCATGTGGTCGGCATTGAGATGATTGCCGAAGATGTGTTCGGCGATGGCACCGGCATTGGCATCATTGGCGGCGAAAACCGGCAATCCTGTTGCGGTGCTGAGTAACCGGCCGATCTCCTCGTCGTGCCACTCCAAGTGCGGGGCCAGGCTCACGGTCGCGTCCGACGCGCGGACCAGTCCGGGCACAGCCACCCCGATCGCGATGATTCGCTGCTCTGCGGTGAGCTGTTGTCGCATTTGGTTGATCGCCGCGGACACGATCAAGACTGTGTCCGCCGCGGTGGGCACACCCTCCGTGGGATACCTGGTCATGTGGAGCACCGTTCCGCCCATGCTGACCAAACCGATTGTGATGGCGTCGATCTCGGGGTTCACCGCGACACTCAGCATCCTGGTGCTCGGCCGCACGATGGCGCTGGGACGCCCCACCTGCGAGGCCGCAGCGGCAAGCGATTCCTCCACCAATCCGTGTGCGGCGAGTTCCTCGACGAGGTCCTTGGTGGTCGATCGGGACAAACCGGTTCTGCGGGTGAGCTCAGCGCGACTGAGTGCGCGGTGGCGGTGTACCAACGTCAGCACGCCCGACAGATTGCGGCGACGGACATCGTCGGTACTGGTACCGATCCGCACCGGACGTCGACTGTCCCCGCCTGGCCGAATTCGCCCGTTCATTCGCACCACCTTCGCACTGCCACCCCTTGACAGTGGCTTGGGACACATCTTATGTTCGTGGCTAGAACAAATCTACGCTGCTGCGTCGGCGATCGAGAGTCGGCCCGGAGTCCCGTACAGGAGATATGTCATGTCCATTCTTGAATCCACGCTTCCGGCCACGGACGGCACTGCGGCACTCGTTCCCAAACCGTCAGACAAGTTCTCGTTCGGGCTGTGGACGGTCGGCTGGACCGCGGGCGATCCGTTCGGGGTGCCGACCCGTCCTGCCCTCGACGCCGTCGAGGCTGTGGAGCGGCTGGCTGAACTGGGTGCGTACGGCCTGACGTTTCACGACGACGACCTGTTCCCTTTCGACAGCACCGATGCCCAGCGCCGGCACGCGATCGACCGACTGTCGACTGCGCTGGCATCGACCGGAATGGTCGTGCCGATGATCACCACCAATCTGTTCACCCAGCCCGTCTTCAAGGACGGCGGGTTCACCAGCAACGACCGCAGTGTCCGCCGTTTCGCGCTGCGCAAAGTGCTCCGGAACATCGACCTGGCGGCGGAGCTTGGCGCGCAGACCTTTGTCATCTGGGGTGGGCGCGAGGGCAGCGAGTATGACTCCGCCAAAGATGTTCGTGCCGCACTTGATCGGTATCGTGAGTCTCTGGATTTCCTGTGCGACTACGTGATCGACCGAGACTATTCACTGCGCTTCGCGATCGAACCGAAACCCAATGAGCCGCGCGGAGATATCCTGCTGCCGACCGTCGGCCACGCGTTGGCGTTCATCGAGACACTGGCTCATTCGGATATCGTCGGCGTCAATCCTGAGACGGGCCACGAGCAGATGGCTGGGCTGAACTTTGTCCACGGGATCAGCCAGGCGCTCTACAGCGGGAAGCTCTTTCACATCGACCTCAATGGTCAGCGTGGAATCAAATTCGACCAGGATCTGGTCTTCGGCCACGGCGACTTGGGTAATGCCTTTGCCCTGGTGGATCTGCTGGAAAACGGTGGCGATAACGGTGGACCAAGTTATCTGGGTCCGCGGCACTTCGACTACAAGCCCAGCCGTACCGAGGATTCCGCAGGGGTCTGGTTCTCCGCGGCGGCCAATATGAGGATGTATCTACTACTGAAGCAGCGGGCCGCGGCCTTTCGATCCGACCCCGAAGTAGCTGACGCGCTCGCCACTGCGCGGGTCGCCGAATTGCGTCAGCCCACCCTGGCCCCAGGGGAAACCCACGCGGATTTGCTGGCAGACGCCAGCGCCTACGAAGCATTCGACGCCGAGCAGTACTTCGGCGGGAAAGGGTCCGGTTTCGTCCGTCTGAACCAACTGGCCCTGGAACATCTGATGGGTGCTCGATAGCGCGGCAATCGCTAGACGTGACTGACGTCACGTTATATGTTTTTACGAGAAACAAATTATAAGGCAACGTCAGTGGAGTTATTGGAAACGAGGCGGTCGGCGTGACACGAGCAAAAACTCTCCGCAATCTCACATTTGCGACAGTGGCGGGGCTCGGCATCGCCCTCACTGCGTGCAGCAGCGGTGGCGGCGGGACATCCGGCACCGCCGACGCTCAGGGCAAGATCGGAGTCATCCTGCCCGACACGAAGTCGTCGGTGCGATGGGAGTCCAAGGACCGGCCCGCCCTGGAAGCGGCATTCAAGGCCGCAGGCGTGCCGTACTCCATTCAGAACGCGGAGGGCTCCGCGGACAAGATGGCGACCATCGCTGACGGCATGATCGCCGATGGGGTGACCGTGCTGGCCATCGTCAACCTCGATTCCGACAGCGGCGCGTCGATCCAGCAGAAGGCTGCCACCCAGGGCGTCAAAACCATCGACTACGACCGGCTGACTCTCGGTGGCTCGGCGGATGCCTATATCTCATTCGACAACACCAAGGTCGGGGAGCTGCAAGGACAGGGCTTGGTCGACTGCCTCGGCGGCAAGCCGGCAAACGTGGTGTTCCTCAACGGATCTCCCACCGATAACAACGCCACCCTGTTCACCACCGGGGCACATTCGGTGATCGACAAAACCCCGAGTATCAAGATCGTCGGCGAACAGGCGGTCCCCGATTGGGATAACGATCAGGCCGTCAGCATCTTTGAGCAGATGAACACCGCAGCCGACGGGAAGATCGACGGCGTCTACGCCGCCAACGACGGTCTTGCCGGTTCAGTCATCTCGATTCTGCAGAAGAATCAGCGGGCCGGCCAGGTTCCGGTGACCGGGCAGGACGCCACGGTCGAGGGTCTGCAGAACATCGTCGCAGGCACCCAGTGCATGTCGGTGTACAAATCGGCCACCGAAGAAGCCAATGCCCTGGCCACGGCCGCGATCGCACTCGCAACCGGTAAGCCCGTCGCCACCACCAGCACCTCGCGCGACGACACTGGCAAACGCGACGTGCCATCGGTGCTGTTGACGCCAAAGTCCATCACCAAGGCCAACATTGACACCGTCTTCACCGACGGCGGGGCGACCAAAGAAGATGTCTGCACCGGCGACTTCGCGGCCGCGTGCACCGCTGCAGGGATCAACTGACCTGCCATGGCTGACCCGGTGCTGGAACTGCGCGGAGTCAATAAGAGCTTCGGTGTGGTGCATGTATTGCACGATGTGCATTTCAGCGTCTATCCCGGCGAAGTCACTGCACTGGTTGGCGATAACGGCGCCGGTAAGTCAACGCTGGTGAAGGCGATCGCGGGTATCCATCCGATCGACAGTGGGACCTATCTGTTCGAGGGCAAACCGGTCACCGTCAACGGACCGAATGACGTTGCAGCCCTTGGTATCGAGGTCGTGTACCAAGATCTGGCACTCTGTGACAATCTCGACATCGTCGAGAATATGTTCCTGGGGCGCGAAGTCCGAAAACGGGGGATGCTCGACGAGGCGAAGATGGAAACACTGGCCCGCGACGCGCTGGCCTCCCTGTCGGTGCGGACGGTGAAATCCGTCCGGCAGGCCGTGGCGAGTCTGTCCGGTGGTCAACGCCAGACCGTCGCCATCGCCAAGTCTGTGCTGTGGAACTCCAAGGTGGTCCTGCTCGACGAACCCACTGCCGCGCTTGGCGTTGCGCAGACCAGGCAGGTCATCGATCTGGTGCGCCGACTCGCCGATCAGGGCCTTGGCGTCGTGCTGATCTCGCACAATATGGCCGACGTGTTCGAGGTGGCCGACCGAATCTGTGCGCTGTACCTCGGCCGGGTCGCCGCGGAAGTCAAGGCCTCTGAGGTCACACACAGCCAAGTCGTCGAGCTGATCACCGCGGGCCGTTCGGGCAGTCTCGGACTGGCGCCGTCCGAGGCGGCGCAGTCGATGTGAGTGGTGCCAAGTCTGTTCGAGGAGTCAGGGACGAGAAGATGACCACGCTCAAACCAGAACGTGCCGAAACCGATTTCGCGGACGACGCGCGGTCCGACGCGACATTTGTCGACGCGGCCCGCGGTTACCTCCGTCGGGTGCGTGGCGGCGATATGGGTTCGCTGCCTGCGATTCTCGGGCTCCTGGTGCTGTTCGTGGTGTTCGGCGCCGCCAATGAGCGGTTCCTCTCGGCGTTGAACCTCGCCAACCTCGTCACGCAGGCCGGGTCCATCTGCGTTCTTGCCATGGGACTGGTGTTCGTCCTGCTGCTCGGCGATATCGACCTGTCCGCGGGGGTGGCCGGCGGCGTGTCGGCATGCGTGATGGCGCTGACCGTGGTCAACCTCCAATGGCCTTGGTGGCTAGCCATTCTCGCGGGCGTGGTGTGCGGGGCGTTGATCGGTCTGGCGATCGGCGTTTTGCGGTCGAGGCTGGGGATTCCGTCGTTCGTGGTCACCCTGGCGTTCTTCCTGGGCCTGCAGGGCGTCACCCTCAAACTCATCGGCGAGGGTGGTTCGGTCCGGGTCGACGATCCCGTCATCCGCGGCATCACGATCACCAACCTGCCGGTGACCGCCGGGTGGGTCTGCGCCCTGCTGATTGTGGTCGGGTTCGGCGCCCTGGAGCTGTACCGGTACCGAACCAAGGTGACCAGGAGTCTGCATCACCCGCCGTTCGGCGTCGTGCTGGCCCGAATCGGAGCCGTCGCCCTGGTGGTGCTCGGGGTGACGTATCTGATGAGCCTCAACAGAAGCGTCAACCCCAACATCGAGATTCGTGGCATTCCGTATGTCCTGCCGTTGGTCGCGGTCCTGCTGATCGTGCTGACCTTCGTCCTCACCCGCACGGCCTACGGCAGGCATGTCTACGCCGTCGGTGGTAACGCCGAGGCCGCCCGCCGCGCGGGCATTCGCGTCGACCGGATCCGGGTGTCGGTCTTCGTGGTGTGCTCTTCACTGGCTGCGCTCAGTGGAATCATCGCCGCGTCCTATGGCGGCAAGGTTTCGGCCGCATCCGGGGCAGGCAACACCTTGCTCTATGCGGTTGGGGCCGCGGTGATCGGCGGGACCAGCCTCTTCGGCGGCAAGGGACGTGCTGTCGACGCGGTGGTTGGCGGTGTGGTGGTCGCGACGATCGCCAACGGCCTCGGACTGCTCAACCAATCGTCGTATATCAACTTCCTGGTCACCGGCGGCGTGCTGTTGCTGGCCGCCAGCGTCGATGCGATATCGCGCAGGCGGCGATCCGCTACCGGTCTGAGCTGATAACCAGCAGCGGTGGGTGAAGCCTGGCTGAATAACCGTCGCTGACAGGAGGTGAGCTTGGTCCGCTGGCCGCTTGCCGTGGGACGATGACCGGGATGCTTCCCGCCGATAATCATGTGCACTCCGAGTTTTCCTGGGACACCGGTGTCAACGCGTCGATGGAAGAGACGTGCCGTCGCGCTGTCGAGATCGGCCTCCCGGCCCTGGCGTTCACCGAACATGTCGACTTCACCGAATGGGGTGATCACGACCATCCGCCCCCGGCGGGCACAGCCATCGTCGGTGCGGCGGAGATCGCCGAGCGGGAACGGGTGCATCCTGTCGACCTTGACGGGTACCTGGCCAGTATCGAGAGATGCCGCGAACTGTTCCCGGACCTACGCATCCTCTCGGGCATCGAAGCCGGCGAACCGCACCACTTCGAGGGCAGTGTCGCCGCTGTGCTTGCCGACGGCCAGTTCGACAGGGTGCTGGGGTCATTGCATTCGGTTGTGTACAAAGGGCGACTGGTCTACGCCGACAGACTGTTCCGGCATCTCCCGGCCGCTGTCGTGGTGCGGGACTATTTCGGCGAACTGCTCCGGCTGGTCGAGGGCTCGGGTGCGTTCCAAGTGCTGGCGCACTGCGACTATCCGCGTCGGTACTGGCCCGTCGCACGTGAGGGGGAGTACCGCGAGGCCGATTACGAGGAGGAGTACCGGGCTGTCTTCCGTGCACTCGCGACGTCTGATCGGGCGCTGGAACTCAACACCACCAGCCCGCTCGCGTCGACCACACTGATGCGCTGGTGGTACGAGGAGGGCGGCGGAGCGGTCTCCTTCGGCAGCGATGCCCATGTGCCGCTACGGGTCGGGCGGCTCTTCGAGGTAGCCGTGGATATCGTGGCCGCGGCAGGTTTTAGGCCCGGCCGCGACGAGTACGACTTCTGGCGCCGCTGACACACGTTGGTGCGCAGGTATTTTCAGAGCGCAGCGGCGACTTCCCAGACGCGGCGGAGCTCCTCTGGCCCCGATTGCAACGGGACCACCGCAATATCAGTTGCGCCGGCGTCGAGGTATGTCTTGAGCTGCCGGGTGACCTCCGCCGCGGTACCGATGACCGCCAGATCGGCCGCCTTCGCAACCCCCTCGCGGGCCATCACCTTCTGGTACGAGGGAACCATGTCGTACATGCCCATACTGTCGGCGGCAGCGGTGCGCGCGGATTCGGTGTCCGTGTCGGTCCCGAAGGTGACGGCCACCGACACCATCGCGATCACGCGGGGAGTCGGGCGGCCGCCATCGGCTGCCGCCCGGGTGATCGACGGGGAGATGAACTCTTCGATCGTGCGCGGGCCGGCCAGAGCCGTCAACGTGCCGTCGGCGAGTTCGCCGGTGGCGTGCAGAGCTTTCGGTCCCATGGCAGCGACGTACACCGGGAACGGCTTGGTGCCCGCCAACGCGACTGGCATGAAGGGTGTTTCGACGGCGGTGAACTGGCCGCCGCGGAAGTCCACCGTCCGGTGGTCGTTGATCGACCGCAACACCGTCAGGAACTCGCGCAACCGCTCGATGGTGTTCGCCGCCGAGATACCGAAGGTCATCTCCTCCAACATCGGGACGCCAAGACCGAGGCCGAGGCTGAACCCGCCCGTGGCCGCGGCCTGAGCGGTCTGCGCCGCCGCGGCGACGATCAGCGGATGGCGCGGATTGATCGGCAGGACAGACGTTCCCACCGCCAAGCCCGGCACAGCAGCGCCGATGACCGCAGCCAGCACGGTGGCGTCATAGTCGACCTGCTGGCCCAGCCATACCCGGCGCACCCCGGCGTCGTAGGCGGCCCGCGCCTGCGCGACGGCTGCCTCGACGATGTTGGGTGCGCTGCGGTCCGGCGTCAGGAGGACTCCGGTGCTCATGCGTGGGCACCGAAGTAATGGCCCTTTTCCAGATCGTCGACGAGCCCGGGTTGGGTCGGGTGCCAGTCGAGAAGAGCCCGGGTCCGGGCGCTGGAGGCGGCGCCGTTTGCGGCGAGCATGCCTGCCAGCCAACCGAAATGGGAGTCCGCATCCACCGGGGCGATCTCGGTGACCGGGACGTCGAGCTGACGGCCAATCACCTCGGCGATGACCCGGACGGGCACCCCCTCGTCGGCGGCCGCATGCAAAACGGTGCCCGCCGGAGCGCCTTCGAGCGCCAGGCGGAACAGCGTCGCGGCATCGAAGCGATGTACCGCAGACCAGCGGTTGCTGCCGTCGCCGATATAGCCGGAAACACCCCTGGCCCGTGCGATGCCGATCGCAAAGGCGATGAAGCCGTTGTCACCGTCGCCGTGGACCGTCGGGGGAAGCCTCAGCACGGAGGATCGCACGCCGCGCTCCGCCAACGACAAGGTCAGCTCCGCATTCGCCATCCGACCTGCGAAACCGGGACTGGCGGGACCACCGCGGCCGTCCTCCTCGGTCGCCACACCTGGGGAGATGCCGAGCAGGCCGGCGGCGATCACCAACGGCCGACCGGTACCGGCAAGCGCGTCGCCGACGGCCTCGATGGCGAGACGATCCGCGGCGACGGCGCCGTCGAAATCGCCGGAAAAGGCGAGGTCGTGCTTGAACGCCAGGTGGATGACGCCGTCGGACGCGGCGGCAGCGCTGTGTAGTGCGTCGAGATCATCCAGATCTCCGCGGTGAACGTCAGCTCCGGCCGCGGTCAGCGCCGCCGCGGAGGCTTCCGATCGAGCCAGGCCGATGACGTGGTGACCCGCGCCGATGAGTTCCGGAACGACCGCTGAGCCGATCCAGCCGGATGCGCCGGTGACGAGAACGCGCATGAAAACCTCCAGAGTGATGTCAGATGCTGTCATCGCAACCATAGCGCCGATGTCAGCTCCTGTCATCAACTACTATCCCTGGATGGGCAGATGGGAGCCAGACGCACTCGGCCGCCTGCAAAAGGCGGCCCTGGAGCTGTACGGCGAGCGTGGCTTCGAACCGACCACGGTCGCCGATATCGCCGAACGCGCCGGGCTCACCGAACGGACGTTCTTCCGGTACTTCGCCGACAAGCGCGAAGTGCTGTTCTGGGGTTCAGGCGATCTTCAGGCTCTCTTTGTGGAAGCCGTTGCAAGCGCACCAGATTCGTCGTCACCACTCGACGCGGTGGCCGCGGCGTTGGAGGCCGCCGCGGGCTTCTTCGAGGACCGCCGCCTGCACGCCCGGCAGCGCCAAGCCGTCATTGCCGCCAATTCGAGCCTGCAGGAGCGTGAGCTGATCAAGCTGGCGACTCTGGCCGCCGCGGTGGCTGAGGCGCTGCGGGGTCGTGGTGTCGTCGAACCCGCTGCGATGTTGACCGCCGAGGCGGGGATCGCGGTCTTCAAGGTTGGCTTCGAGTTGTGGGTCGATGAAGCGAACGACCAGACGTTCGCCGAGGTCATGCGGGCGGCGATGGACGATCTCAGGGCTGTCATGGCGGGGACTGCGGGCCGGAGCTGAAGGGCGCAAGAGCTCAAGGGTCTACGCGGGAAACACCTGCTGTATCTGGTGGAGGAAGTCGCGTGCCCGCGATGCCCGAAACGACGACGTCACCGATGATGGGGACGCCGGGCCGGTAGGCCAGGTGAATGTAGGACGGCGCATCGAGGCAGACGAAGTCGGCCCGCCTCCCAACGGCAAGAACGCCGATATCGTTGCGGCGCAAGGCCACAGCACCGCCTGCCGTGGCGGCCCAGAGTGCCTCTGCGGGGGTGAAACCCATATCGCGGACCGCGACGGCGAGGCAAAACGGCATGTTCGTGGTGTAGGAGCTACCGGGATTGCAGTCGGTGGCGATTGCCACGGTGACGCCTGCGTCGATGAAGCGCCGGGCATCGGGCCACGCTGCGCGAGTAGAGAACTCAGCGCCCGGCAGTAGCGTCGCAACGGTTGTCCCCGCCGCTGAGGCCAGGGCGTCGATATCGGCGTCGGTCGCGTAGGTGCAGTGGTCGATCGATGCGGCCGCCAATTCAACACCCAGCGCGATACCGTTACTGGGCCCGAGCTGGGCCGCGTGCAGTCTCGGAGTAAGTCCGGCGCGGACACCTGCATCCAGGATGAACCGCGCCTCATCTACGTCGAAAGCACCGCGGTCGCAGAACACGTCGATCCATCGGGCGTAGGGGCGGCAGGCGGCCAACATCTCGCCGGCGACCAGCCGGACATAGTCGTCGCGGTTGGCTCGGAATTCTGGCGGGACAACGTGCGCACCAAGGAATGTCGTCTCCGTGGTGAACAGGGTGCCGACCTTCAGGGATCGGCGCTCGTGCTCAACGTCGAGCCCGTAGCCGCTCTTGGTCTCGAAGGTCGTCACACCGGCACGCAACAGTTCGGCCACCAGTCGCGTGACATTGGCTGTCAGCGCGGTGTCACCGGCAGCTCGGGTTGCCGCGACAGTGGTGGCGATACCGCCACCGTCGTAGGGCTGACCGCTCATTCTGGCGGCGAATTCCGCTGACCGTTCGCCGGCGAACACCAGATGAGCGTGGCTGTCGACGAATCCCGGTATGACACTGCAGCCGCCGAGGTCGACGCGCTCGCCGGCGGCCGGTGCCTGAGCGCTCGCGCCCACCCACGCCAGCTGTTCACCGTCGACGAGGACTGCGGCATCGCGGATGATCCCCAACCGGGACCCGTCGCCCGCCGCCGAATCGTTGGTGACGAGTTCACCGATGTTGTCATAGAGCACAGTCATGGCGAAACCAGCACTGCGGCAATAGAATCGGCAAGTGCGAGACCCGGATCCGGTACCCGGTGGTGATGACGGTCGGTGACCACGGCCCGCCCGTCGACCACCACATCGGTGACATCGCCTGCAGCGGCGGCGAATACGGCTGCCTCGACGGTCGGGCCACCGCCAGCGGTGCGCACCGATTGTAGGTCGATGGCAACGAAATCGGCGCGGGAACCTACGCGAATCACCCCGGCGTCGGCCCAGCCGAGTGCGACATGACCATCGACGGTCGCGGCGCTCAGCAGTCGGGCCGCCGGCATCAGTCCCCGCTGTTGAGCCACGATCCGTTCATTGAGTTCAACGGCCCGCGCTTCCTCGAAGAGATCGATCACGGCGTGGCTGTCAGAGCCGAGGCTGAACGGGCCCGGGCCGTCGATCAAGGCCGGCGCCGGCCCCACACCGTCACCCAGATCCCGTTCGGTGGTGGGGCAGAAGCAGACGCCCGTGCCGGTTGCGCGGAGGTCGTCGATATCCCTATCGGTCAGGTGGGTGGCGTGTACGGCCGTGGTGCGCGCGCCGAGGACGCCGTGATCGCGCATCAGGGCGGTCGGGGTGCAACCGTGTACGGCAAGGCATTGCTCGATCTCACCAGTCTGCTCCGAGGAGTGGATATGCAGCGGCGTCCCGTGCGCAGCGGCCCAGCCGACCACGGGCGCCATCTGGTCGGCAGGGACGGCGCGGACCGAATGTATTGCTGCCCCGACCAATACGTGAGACTCGTCTGCGGTGTCGAGGTGTAGACGCTCGACGCGTTCGGCCCAACGCTGGGCGTCGCCGTCACCGAACCGTTGCTGCGGCCCCTCGCTCAGTGCGGAACCGTCGGCGCCCGAACTGAGATAGCACGTGTCCAGCAAGGTGATCCGGATGCCTGCGTCGGCAGCCGCCGCGATCAACGCATGGCCCATCTCGTTGGGATCGGCATACGGGGTGCCAGCCGGGCCGTGGTGTAGGTAGTGGAATTCGCCGACCGCAGTGATCCCGGACAACACCATCTCGGTGTACACGGCCCGGGCGAGAGCGCGGTAGGTCTCGGGGGTCAGCCGGCCGGCCACCTCGTACATCAGGTTCCGCCAGGTCCAGAACGAGCCCCGGTCGCGTTGGGTCCTGGACCGCAGGGCGCGGTGAAAAGCGTGCGAATGCGCATTGGCCAGGCCGGGGATGACCAGGCCCGGCAATCGGTGGCTGTCCGCGGCTGCACTATCCGGCGCGATCGAGGTGATGACACCGTCGTTGACGGTGACGCGCACCCCGTGCGCGACGTTATCGCCGCCGAGCCAGGCGTGCTCGCACCACCATTGGGTGTCCGCGCTCACGTGCTGACCCAGTCCGCCATCACATCGGCGAGGGCCTCCGCACCGAACCGGCAGTCGCTCATCTCGGCGTATTCGTCGGGGGAGTGGGAGATGCCGGTGGGGTTGCGGACAAACAGCATTGCGGTCGGCACGGTGGTGGACAGGATGCCGGCGTCGTGCCCGGCCTGGGTGGGCAGCACTGGGATGTCACTGTCCCGACCCGCCAGTGCGCGCAGCACCCGTTCGCGCGGGACGTGTTGGAAAAGGACTGCAGGGGAGACAGATTCGGCATCGATGACAAGGTCGATCCGATCAGCGGCGGCGTGGTCGCTGGTGTCGGCGGTGATGGCGGCGACCAGCGCCGAGAGCGTCGCCTCGTCGGGCGCGCGGGCATCGAGCCAGGCCTGCACCTGCGACGGGACGGCATTGGAGCCGTTGGGCGTCACACGTACCTTGCCGAAGGTGGCGACCGACTGGTGGGCGGCGGCCTGGGCACGGGCCGCGTACACCGCGGCCGCGAATGTCAGCATGGGGTCGCGCCGGTCTACCAGGCGTGTGGTTCCGGCGTGGTTGGCCTCCCCACGAAAGAGGAACTGCCAGCGGCCATGTGGCCAGATCGTTGAGGCCACGGCGAGGGGTTTGTCGACCAGGTCAAGTGCACGACCCTGTTCCACGTGCAGTTCGACGTAGACACCGACCCGGTCGGCGAGCCGGACATCGGCACCCAGGTGGGAGGGGTTGCGGCCGGCCGCGATGAGCGCGTCGGCAAGGGTGGTGCCGTCGATATCGCGCAGTGCCAGGGCCCGCTCCGGTTTCAGTGCGCCGGTGGACAACTGGGAGCCGATACAGGCGACTCCGAAGCGGGCGCCTTCCTCATCGGCAAAGGCGACGACCGCCACCGGCACCGAGGGCCTGATATCGCGCTGCTTCAGCAGGTCGATCGCGATGAACGCCGAGACGATGCCCAGCGGACCATCGAACGCACCACCGTCGGGGACCGAATCCAGATGCGACCCGGTGACGAATGCGCCGGTCGGATCACCGTCCCATCCGTCGGGCATCCACCAGGCCCATACGTTGCCATTGCGGTCTTCTTCGACGGTCATTCCGCGGCTCCGCGCCTCGCCGGTGAACCATTCGCGCAGTGTGAGATCTGCGGTGGTCCAGGCGAACCGTCGGTAGCCGCCGCCATTCGGGTCGCGCCCGACATCGAGAATCGACTCCCACAGGGAATCGAACGAACTCACGACTGCTCCTGCATCGGGATGCGCACACCACGGTCGGCGGCGACCGCCTTCGCGTGCTCGTAGCCGGCGTCGACATGGCGGATGACACCCATCCCGGGGTCATTGGTCAGCACGCGCTCCAATTTCTCTGCGGCCAAGGCGGTTCCGTCGGCGACACATACCTGTCCGGCATGAATAGAGCGGCCCATCCCCACCCCGCCGCCGTGGTGAATGGACACCCAGGACGCCCCCGACGCGGTGTTGACCAGCGCATTGAGCAGCGGCCAGTCGGCGATGGCATCGGAACCGTCGGCCATCGCCTCGGTCTCGCGATACGGTGAGGCCACCGAACCGGAGTCCAGGTGGTCTCGACCGATGACGATCGGCGCCGACAGTTCACCGTTTGCGACCATCTCATTGAATTTCAATCCGGCACGGTGCCGTTCGCCGTAGCCGAGCCAGCAGATTCGGGCGGGCAGGCCCTGATAGGCCACCTGCTCCTCGGCCATGGTGATCCAGCGTCGGAGGTGGTCGTTATCGGGGAACAGGTCGAGGATCGCCCGATCGGTGGCCTCGATATCCTTCGGGTCACCGGAGAGGGCAACCCACCGGAACGGGCCGAGGCCTTCCTCGAACTGCGGCCGGATGTAAGCCGGTACGAAGCCCGGAAAGTCAAAGGCGCGTTCATATCCGGCCTTGCGTGCTTCATCCCTGATGGAGTTACCGTAATCGAAAACCTCGGCACCCTTGTCCATGAATCCGACCATGGCCGCCACCTGTTTGGCCATCGACTCCTCGGCCTGCTCGGTGAAATAGCCGGGGTCCTTGTCGGACATCTTCTTCATATCTTCGAACGCAATTCCCACCGGCAGGTAGGACAGCGGGTCATGCGCCGATGTCTGGTCGGTGACGATGTCAATCGGTGCGTCGCGCGCCAGTAGTTCGGGGAACACCTCCGCGGCATTGCCCAGCAGGCCGATTGACAACGGCCGCTTGGCGTCCCGAGCTTCAACAGCCATCCGCAGGGCTTCGTCGATGGATGCCGCGCTGGTATCGAGGTAGCGCTGGGCGATCCGGCGCTCTATCCGGCTGGGGTCGCAGTCCACGCAGATCGCGACGCCCTCATTCATGGTGACGGCAAGCGGTTGGGCACCGCCCATCCCGCCGACACCGCCGGTCAGGGTGATGGTGCCGGCCAGGGTGCCACCACTGTGTTCATAGCGGCCAGAGGCCGCGAGCTTCCTGGCCACCGCGCCGAACGTCTCATAGGTGCCCTGCAAGATGCCCTGGGTGCCGATATAGATCCACGACCCAGCGGTCATCTGGCCGTACATCATCAATCCGGCGGCTTCGAGCTCGCGGAATTTCTCCCAGTTGGCCCAGTCACCAACAAGATTCGAGTTGGCGATCAATACCCGCGGCGCCCATTCGTGAGTGCGGAACACTCCGACCGGTTTACCCGACTGCACCAGCAGTGTCTCGTCGTTCTCCAGGGTGCGCAACGTCGCCACGATGGCATCGAACGCCGGCCAGCTGCGGGCGGCCTTTCCCGTTCCGCCGTAGACGACCAGATCCTCCGGGTGCTCGGCCACCTCCGGGTCAAGGTTGTTCATCAGCATCCGCAGGGCGGCTTCCTGTTGCCAGCCTTTACAGCTGATCTCGTTACCCCGGGGCGCACGTACGACGCGAGACTCAGAAGTGTTTGGTGTCATCATGTTTCCGTCCTTACAGCAGTGGGCCGATCGCGCCTTCGGCGGCGCGGACGAGATCACCGGAGCGGGCCAACGCGACAGCGGCGGCAATCTCCGGAGCCAGGTAGCGATCCGGTCCGGGACCGTCGACGTGGTCGCGCAGCGTGGAGATGACGGCACCGGTCGCCGGTGACGCCGTCAACGGGTGGCGCATATCGATCCCGCGGGCAGCGGTCAGTACTTCGATGGCCAGTACCGTGGTCAGGCCATCGACGGCGCGGCGCAGCTTGCGAGCCGCCGACCAGCCCATCGACACGTGGTCCTCCTGCATCGCCGAGGACGGAATGGAGTCTGCACTAGCCGGATTGGCCAGGCGCTTGAGTTCGGAGACGATCCCGGCCTGGGTGTACTGGGCGATCATATGGCCGCTGTCGACACCGGGATCGGCGGCCAGGAACGGGTTGAGCCCGTGACTGCGGTGCACGTCGAGGAACCGGTCGGTGCGCCGCTCGCTCATACTCGCCAGATCGGCCACGACGATGGCGAGGAAATCCAATACGTAGGCCACCGGCGCGCCGTGAAAGTTGCCGTTGGATTCGACGCGACCGTCAAGGGTGACGACGGGATTGTCGATGACACTGGCCATTTCGCGTTCTGCGACTATCCGGGCGTGCGCGGCGGTATCGCGCACCGCCCCGGCGACCTGCGGCGCACAGCGCAACGAGTAGGCGTCCTGTACCACGGCGCAGTCCGGCACCTGATGGCTGGCGACGATGGCGGAGTCGGCGAGCAGCCGTCGGATATTCGCCGCGGCGACGGCCTGGCCGGGATGCGGACGCAACTGCTGTAGATCGTCGGCGAAGACCCGGTCGGTGCCGAGTTGGCCCTCGACGCTCATGGCCGCGGCGATATCAGCCAACCGCAGCAGCTCGTCAATATCAGTCAATGCCAGCACCAGCATGCCGAGCATGCCGTCGGTGCCGTTGATGAGCGCGAGCCCCTCCTTCTCAGCCAGCGTGACCGGCGCCAAACCGTGGTCAGCCAAAGCGTCGGCCGCGTTCTTGAGCTCCCCGCCGCGGGTACGCACCTGGCCTTCACCCATCAAGGCGAGCGCGACATGGGACAACGGGGCCAGATCCCCGGAGCAACCCAGGCTGCCGTACTCGTGGACGACCGGGGTCAGCCCGGTGGAGATCAGATCCGCGTAGGCCTGGGCGGTGCTCCTGCGCACCCCGGTGCGGCCGCTGGCCAGCGTAGAGAGTCGCAGCAGCATCATCGCGCGGATGACCTCACGCTCGACTTCGGGACCGGAGCCGGCGGCATGCGATCGGATCAGGCTGCGCTGTAGCTGGGTCCGGCTCTCCTTCGGGATATGGCGGGTGGCCAACGCGCCGAAGCCGGTGGAGACTCCGTAGACCGGGGTCGGGTCGTTGGCCAGCGCCTCGATGCGGTCGCGGCTGACGTCGATCGCCGCGGCGGCTTCGGCGGATAACTCCACGGCGGCGTCGTCGCGGGCGACCGCAACGACGTCGTCGAAACTGACCGGGCCGATACCGACGGTGATGGTCATAGCGCCGATCCAATCACGGGAAACCACCTCAGCGCAGGAGAGTGCGCGTGCGTAGTGTGGCTCGGGTGTTTCAGCCGTTATCGCGTTTCTCCGTGGCGCTGGTAGCTGCGTTCCTGGTGGCGGTGGGTACCGTCCCGTCGGCCGGCGCGGATCCCACTGCGTTATGGACCATCGTGCACGAACAGTGCGTGCCCGACGAGCAGCTGCACGACAATCCGGCGCCCTGCGCACGGGTCGACCTCAGCGGCGGTAAAGATGCAGGGCAGCAGACGGGCAATGCCGTGCTCAAGGACCTCGTCGGTGCAAACCAGTTCCTGCTGATCCCTACTGCGCGGGTGGCCGGGATCGAAAGCCCGCAGATTTTGGCCCCCGACGCGCCGAACTATTTCGGTGCCGCCTGGCAGGCGAGAACCTTCACCAACGAACGGGCCGGCTGGACGCTGCCGCGGGACTGGGTGAGCCTGGCGATCAACTCGGTGGCGGGTCGGACGCAAAATCAGCTGCACATCCATATCGATTGCGTGCGAGCGGATGTCCATGCAGCGCTGAGCGAATATGCCACCGCTGTCGGTCCCGGCTGGGCGCCCTTTCCGGTGCCGCTGGCCGGGCACCCGTATCAGGCCATGGCCGTCAGTGGTGAGAACCTCGACGCGGTCAACCCGTTCGTCGCGCTGGCCGACGGTATTCCCGGCGCACGGGGCGATATGGGAAGCCGGACGTTGGTGGTGGTCGGCGCCGTGCTCCCGGACGGTTCGCCCGGATTCATCTTCCTCACCGACCGCGTCGATACCGCGACCGGTGATGTCGCCTCCGGCGAGGAACTGCAGGATCACGCGGGCTGCCCAGCGCCTCCCGCCGCCTGACGCGGTGCCTGCGGGCACTTTTGTCTACTGTCTACGGCGTGGCCGACGACGCGCTACTTTCACCGAGAGATGGCTGCGTCGACCGACCGTAGAGGTGTCACATGTCGCTAATTGCCCTTGAGGAACATTTCGCCTGGGATCCGGCCAGCGCAGGCAATGTAGTAGGCACGTGGTTGGAGTCCAATAACCCGGTGGCGCACCAACGTTTGTACGACCGAGGTCCGTTACGACTTGAGCAAATGGACTCCGCCGGAATCGATTTCCAGATCATGTCGCTGTTCGACCCGGGTGTCCAAGAGGAGCCTGACGTCGCGGGTGCCATCGACCTCGCCCGCCGCGCAAACGATGAATTGGCCGAGTCCGTGCGCGCACATCCCCACCGATTCGGTGG
This sequence comes from Mycobacterium sp., assembly GCF_965229105.1. Lineage (GTDB taxonomy): Bacteria > Actinomycetota > Actinomycetes > Mycobacteriales > Mycobacteriaceae > Mycobacterium. Next base: position 321,327 of record NZ_OZ245858.1, on the reverse strand, counting down.
CTTCGCGACGCTGCCGACCCAGGATCCCGAAGCCTCGGCGGTCGAACTCGAACGCGCCGTCACCGAACTGGGCCTCGTCGGTGCACTGATCAACGGCCACTCCCAAGGGCGTTACCTCGACGATCCGGCGTATGAAGGGCTCTTCGAGCGCGCCGAGGCGATGGGCGTGCCGATTTACCTGCACCCCACCACGCCGCACCCCGCGGTCATGGACGCCTGGTTCGCCCCCTATGTCGCCGAAGGTCTGCACCTCGCATCCTGGGGCTTCGCTGCAGAGGCGGGAACGCACGTATTGCGGCTGATCTACTCAGGATTGTTTGACAAGTTTCCGCAATTGCAGATGATCATCGGGCACCTTGGCGAAATGCTGCCTTTCGCTGCGTATCGGATTGACCGCTATTACGGACTCGGCGGCGACTCCGCGAACCGGCTTCAACGATTGCCCTCGGAGTACCTGATCAACAATTTTTACGTCACCACGAGCGGCAACTTCTGCCCGCCGGCCTTCGCGTGCACGTTGGAGGTGATGGGAGCTGACCGCGTGATGTTCTCGGTGGATTATCCGATGGACGATAACCAAGACGGGGCGGACTTTCTGTCGTCCTTTCCGATGGACGAGACCACTCGTCGAAAGGTAAGCTCTGAGAACGCGATTCGACTCTTTGGTGGGCGAATCCCCGAGCGTCTCGGCGGCTAGGTCAGAGCTCGAAGATCTGGCCGTCGCGGGCGATGGTGACCTTGCCGGAGTAGTTCTTACCGATGGCGTCGAGCCATTTGGAGTCGGGCAGGTCGGTGGGTGAATAGTGGCTCAAGACAAGGTGTCCGACGTTGGCCGCCGCGGCGACCTCTCCGACTTGCTCTGCGGACGTGTGCGAGTTCACCAGGTAGTTCGGCGGAAATCTGTTGCCGTAGTAGGCGTCGTCCAGGCTGAACTGCGCCTCGTGTACCAGGATGTCCGTGTCACGCGCCAGGGTGATCACATTGTCGGATTTAGTGGTGTCGCCGGAAAAGGTAACGGATACAGCGGATTTCTTCAGGTCGAACCGGAAGCCGAAGGCGGGGTACACGTCGTAGTGAGAAACCAACGTCGCTGTGACTGTGACGTTGTCATCGGACATCACCGGGAATGGCTCCATCAGCGGCGACCGGTTCAGATAATCCGATCCCGGTGGCACCGCGATTTCGTGGACCTCGGACAGGGTCTGGATGTCGTCGGTGCCCATATCGCGGATGAAGATGTTGTTCGTGTAGGCAAACGCCTGTTGCAGGGCCGTGGTCGTGGCCGCGAGTCCAGGTGATGGGCTGTCCGGGTCGATCGTGGCGGGGTTCGGGTTGCCGACGCGGCTCGGCGGCAGTCCGCCGGCCGGGCCCGGACCGTAAACGGTCACCGGGGCTTTGCCTTTGGACGCCGTGTAGCCGCCGGAGAGGAAAAAGCTGAAGTAATCGACGATGTGATCGGTGTGCAGGTGGGTGATGAACATGCTCTTGAGGCCGTCGAAGGTCAGTCCTGCATTGGTGAAGGCATTCAGAGAGCCCAGGCCGCAGTCGATCTGGTAGATATCGTTGCCAATCTTCAGCGCCGACGAGATGCCGGTCCTGTTGGGCACCGGCGGAGGGCCGGCCTGGATCCCGAGGGTGATCAGCCCGGTATCGGGCAACGTTGGCATGGTGTCGGCTGACGATTTCGGAGCACCGGCGGCGCTGAGTACGGCTCCACCGGCCAGAGCCGTCATCGAAGCCGCCAGCATGGTCCGGCGCGACAGCGCATTGCCCTGAGTGCAATCGCAGCCGCTCGCGTCCTGCATGCCGGTGAGCATAGGGCACTTATGGTTGCTGGCGGGTCCGATCGTCGGTCAACCTGGACAACAGTCCAGGGCGGCGATTGCGCCCCAGAGGATTTCGGCGAGGCCCGCTACACCCCATCAAGGCGATCGATCTGAGCACGGTAGATACCGCTGAGGCTGGCAGCGAGTGTGTCGTCGAAGGACCCACCTACCGGCCCCGGGGTGTACTGGGCGTCAACCAGGACACCGCGGTGATATCCCGCGATCATCGCGATATCCCAGCTGGTGGTTTTCCCGCCGGTGACGGACTGGCAGTGCATCAAGGTAGCGATCGAATCCGTGGGCACGTCAACGATATTCAGTGGCTCCATCTCGATGCGGGACTGTGTCGCTCCGCCATCGAAGGTGAATGACCGGCACTGCAGCATCAGCGCTTCCAGATCCTGTGGGGCATCGGTAATCGCGAGCTCGACACCGATCGCGGTGCCCCGGGCAGAGCGCATCGCGAGCCCCTTCTGCGAGGCCTCGGCCTGCGAGAGAAAGAGTCCGCAGTCTGGCGGTGACACCGGCGGCGGCACTCCCCGTGGCACAGCAACCATCCGACCCCACGTCGTACCGGCAATAGGGGGCACGGCACTTTCCTCGATCAGCATCGACTCGGTCAGGACGGACAGGTCAGGTCCGGTCGTGCGCACTACCTGCGGGACTCGCCCGACGATGATCAGTCCGCCTGCCAGCACCGCCGTCAGACATCCTGCGGTGGTCAGCGCCAGTCGGGTCCGCATTCTCATGTGAGCATCGACCTCCGATTCTCGCTGAAGCGACCGCAGATTGGCCATGACGAATTCGTGACGGGCCTATGCGGAGGACACCTGGTAATGGCTGAGATACCAGTCGCCCTCAACCCGGGTCAGCACGATGGTGAGGAAGACGCTCAACGTCGGCCGGTCGATGAACGAAAAATCGACGCCGAGATAGCCGATGACGACATTGTCGGCCGGCTGCCTGGCTTCCAGGATCTGGTAGTCGGCCGCCAACCCGAGTGGTTGCGCGTCGTAGTACTTCGCGACGCCGGCCCGTCCGACGCTGTAGGGCCGCAGCCCCTGAAAGACCGCGTCCTCGGTGAACAGGGCGGCGACGCGCTGAGGATCGTGCGCGCCTACCGCGGATTTCCATTCGTCGAGGACGGGGCGCAGGACCGCATCCGGAGTGATCACGATCAGTGCCCCGCGCTCTGGCCGCCGTCGACGTGCAAGATCTCACCGGTGACGAACGCGGCGTTCTCCAGGAAGAGCACGGCATCGACGACCTCGTCGATGGTCCCGAGACGGCCCAGCGGGTGCATGGCAGCCAACGCCTCGTGCGTTGACGGCTCATGCATCGGGGTGTCGATGATGCCGAGCGCGACACTGTTGACCCGAATACCGCGCCCGGCGTATTCGATCGCCAGGGCCTTGGTGGCGGCGTTGATGCCGCCCTTGGTCAGCGATGCGAGCGCGGACGGCACCTGTGAGTTGGCGCTATCGACCAGGCTGGTCGACACGTTGAGCACATGACCGCCCCCGCCGCCGGCCAGCATCGCCGCGATCGCACTGCGCGTCACCTCGAAGAAGCCGCGAACGTTCACACCGGTGACGGCCTCGTAGTCGGCGTCGGTGTATTCGGTGAACGGCTTCGGAATGAAGATGCCCGCGTTGTTGATGACGGTGTCGACCTGGCCGAACCGGTCCAGTGCGGCCGCGACGATGCCGGCCCCGACCCCGGGCTCCCCGATATCGCCGGCAATGGTGAGCACCTCCGGGTCATCGGAGGCCTCGATCGAGCGCGAGTTCGCGACGACCGCGTACCCCAATGTGCGGTAGGCGGTGACGAGTGCGGCGCCGATACCCTGCGATGCGCCGGTGATGATGACGACTTTCTGTATCTGTTTCATGGCCGGTGTAACTGCCGACGACGACGGGGTAAGCCCGCCCGGCAGGACCAACTTCCTCGCTATTGATAGTCACAGGCTCTCACCGCACTACCATCGGCCGATGGAGCTACGGCAGCTGCGCTACTTCGTGGCCGTCGCAGAAGAGCTGCACTTCGGTCGCGCCGCCAAACGATTGCATATCGCAGGCCCGTCGCTGTCCCAACAGATCAAGGCCCTCGAAGACGATTTGAAGGTCCGGTTGTTCGACCGCGACCGTCGCTCGGTGGTCCTGACCGCCACCGGTGCAGCCTTGTTACCGGAGGCGCGGTCTTTGATCGAGCAGGCGGACTCGCTGCGCCGCCGCGCCGCCGGCCATGCCGAACCGGTCCGGGTGGGTTACGTCAGCTGGCGCCCCGCCGACCTGGTGGAAAAGACGGCGGGAATCGCAAAGGTGCTCGTTGACGCGTGGGTGATGCCGTCACACGCCCAGGCCGTCCGGGTCGCCGAAGGCGGTATCGATCTGGCAATCTGCTGCGTGCAGACGACCGACCTGACCGAGCACGACCTGGAGGCCCGACTGCTCGGAGCCGACCGTCTCTTCTCGGTGAGTGTCGGGCCCGATACCGCCCCCGTCCGCGCGAGTGACACCATCGCCCCGATCGACGCCGATATCGCAAGCTGGTCGTCCTGGAACCGTTACGCCGAACAGTTCGCCGGCGCCACGGGCGCCGCCACCGTGCACCTCGATGACGGCGGCAGCACGGGACCGGCGTTCTTCGAGCATGTGCGCCGGCTACGACGCCCCCTGCTCAACAACCCGAAGGGCCAGAACACAGCACTGCCGCAGGGACTGATCCAGCGTCCGGTGATCGGCCCCGCGCCGTTCTGGACCTGGTCGCTGGTATCGCGCCGCGGCGAGGACCGGCCTGCTGTCCGGGCTGTCATCGAGGCGCTGACGGCGGGGGAGCGCGCTCTACCTCCGCGGTTGGGCCTCGACGACGCCGATGCGTGGCTGCCCGCAGGCGATCCGCACCATTGGGCACTCCCCGACGACCGCGGTGATTAGGTTAGCCTGCACTGCATGGGGACTGTCCACGGCCGTGTTACCGGCATCGCCGACATCGGGACCCGTATGCGGCGCATCGTCTTCGAGGTGTCAGGCCTTGCTGAGCTGAAGCTACCTGGCGCCGGTGACGAGGCCGTCGGCATCTACTTCGGCACCGAAGAGGACGACGGTCGGAACTACACCGTGCGCAGTCGTGGACCTGGCGATGATGAGATCACCTGCGACTTCGTGCTGCATCAGCGTGGCATCGCCAGCGATTGGGCCCGACGCGCGCGCACCGGTGACCGGGTAATTCTCGACCATGCCCGCAGCTGGTATCGGCCTGAGCCGGCCAGCGACTGGCAGTTGCTGATCGCGGACCTCTCGGGGCTGCCCGCCCTCGCCCGAATCATGGAGGACATTCCCACAGGCACCGATGCGACGGTGATCGTCGAGGTCGCCGATGAGGCGGATCTCGACTACCTCCCGACCGGCCGGGACTTGACCGTGCTCACCACGGTGGGGACCGGAAATGGTTATGCACCAAGCAGACTGGTCGAGTTGGTGCGCGCCCACACCCATCCGGCCGGCCGCGGATACTGCTGGTTCGCCGGCGAGGCGGTCGCCACCCGCGAGGTCAGAAAGCACCTCCGCAGCGAGCGCCGTTGGGTACCCGACCAGTACGACATCGTCGGGTACTGGCGCTTCGACTCCGAAACCTGGGACCGCAGATACGAGGCCGTCAGCGACGAAATGGAGGCGGTGTACGAGCGGGCACTGGCCGACGGTAAGGGCGACAAGCTGGCCGCGGAGGAATACGATGCCGCGCTCGAAAGTGTCGGGCTCTAGGCAGTGGATACCGCAACCGCTATCGGCGGTGAGACCGAACTCGCCTCAGCTGCAGCCATTTCGGGCCGAGGGAGGCGCTTCTTCGGCCTGTTGGCTGTCGCCGCCGCACTACTGCTGGTCTGTGTGCTGAGCTTGGCGATCGGCACCGAGACCATCGGACTACCCACGGTATGGCGGGCCGTCACCGATTATGCCGACGTGGGTGATCAGTGGATCGTGCACGATCTGCGGATCCCGCGCACCGTCTTGGGGATCGTGGTCGGGATCGCGTTGGGACTCAGTGGCGCCCTCATCCAGGGCATCACCCGAAACCCGTTGGCCGACAGCCAGATTCTCGGCATCAACTCCGGCGCCGGACTATTCGTCGTCGCGGCCATCTCGTTTCTGGGACTGCGATCGCTATGGTCCTACATCTGGTTCGCGTTCCTCGGTGCCCTGGTCGCAATGGTGCTGGTGTACCTGATCGGCATGACGGGTCGGGCGGTCGTCACCCCGGTGCGCATGCTGCTCGCCGGGGTCGCGATCGGAGCGGTGATGGAGGGCATCTCGTTCTCGATCCGGCTGCGCAACCCAAGGGCCTTCGACTCGATGCGGTATTGGGACGCTGGTGCGCTCGACGGTAAACCACTCGCGGTGGTGGCGGTGGTCGCCCCCTTCATCGCGATCGGTGCACTGGGGTGTCTCTACGCGGCCAGAGGTCTGAACGCGATTGCGCTCGGAGATGATCTGGCCGTGGCGATGGGGGGTAACGTCGCCCGCACGCGGATGGTCGGACTCATCGCCGTCACAGTGCTCGCAGGAGCCGCCACCGCCGCGGCGGGCCCGATCGGTTTCGTCGGCCTGATGATTCCACACGCGGTGCGTTGGTTCACCGGGCCCGACTGGCGCTGGATCTGCGCCTACAGCGTATTCGCCGCTCCCGCATTGCTACTCGCAGCCGATACCCTGGGCCGCGTCATCGTGCGACCGGGTGAGATGCCCGCAGGCATCGTCACCGCCTTCATCGGTGCCCCGGTCCTGATCTGGCTGGTGCGGCGCCGGAACGCGGCCGCGCTGTGAGCCCATTGCGGGGCTCGGGGCCGGAGATCGATTTCGGCCACCGGCAGCTGATCGTCCGTCGCGAACCGGCGGTGGCGCTGCGCGCCTCGTGGCGCAGCATCGCGACGGTGTCGGCCCTTGGCGCGCTGGCTCTGGTGCTGGCCGTGATCGCGCTCGGCGTCGGGCAGTACCCGATATCGCCCGCACAGGTGCTCAACATTCTCACCGGCCGGGATGACAGTTTCGCCAGCGTACTCGTCTTGCAGTGGCGGATGCCGCGAATCACGTTGGCACTGTTGATCGGTGCTGCGTTGGGAGTGTCGGGCGCAATCTTCCAGGCCTTGACCCGCAACCCACTCGGCAGCCCCGATGTGATCGGGTTTGATTTCGGCGCATACACCGGCGCACTGATCGCGATCGCCGCGTTCGGCGGTGGTTATTACCTGATCGCGGGCAGTGCGGTGATCGGCGGTCTGGTCACGGCGGTCGTGGTGTACCTGCTGTCCTACAAAAACGGCCTTGCGGGGTTTCGGCTGATCATCGTCGGCATCGCGGTTAGCGCTGTGCTGAGTTCGGTCAGTCAGTGGATCATCCTGAAAATCAAACTGCATCAAGCAGTTACCGCGGCCATCTGGCAGCAGGGATCGCTCAACGGACTCGAATGGGCCCAGGTATACCCGGTGCTCGGCGGCCTTGTCATCGCCCTTGCGCTGCTGATGGTCGTCGGCCCGCAGCTACCCATCCTGGAGATGGGCGATGACGCCGCCGGGGCACTCGGGGTCCGTCCCGAGCGAGCGCGGTTGGCGTACTTCGGAATCGGGGTGCTGCTGATCGCGGTCGCGGCCGCGACGGCCGGTCCCATCTCCTTCGTTGCGCTGGCCGCGCCGCAGCTGGCGCGGCGCCTGACCGGCGCGCCTGGCGTCGGGCTGTTCTCCGCCGCCGCGATGGGGGCGTTCCTGTTGCTGGCCAGCGATGTGATTGCGCTGAAGATCTTCGCCCCGACCGAGCTGCCGGTCGGCGCGGTCACCGTGACCTTGGGAGGGCTCTACCTCGTGTACCTACTTATCGTCCAGGCCCGGCGGGCGTGATGGCTCTGCCAGGAGCAACGCCGGACCAGGTTCGGCTGGGCGCACGCGATCTCTCGCTCGGCTACGGCGCGACCCCGATCGTCGACGGACTGACCGTGGATATCGTGGCAGGGGCCGTGACCGCCATTGTCGGGCCGAATGCCTGTGGCAAATCGACACTTCTGCGCGGCCTGGCCCGGCTACTGAGCCCGGTGGGTGGGCAGGTGATTCTCGACGGCACCGATATCGCCCGACTACGGACCAAGGACGTGGCCCAGCGGTTGGGCCTGCTGCCACAGTCGTCGATCGCACCAGAGGGGATCACCGTCGCCGACCTGGTGTCACGCGGCCGCTTCCCGCATCAGAAGCTGCTGCGGCAGTTTTCGCGCGCCGATCAACAAGCGGTCGCCGAGGCGATGGAGTCGACCGGGGTCACCGCGCTTGCGGGACGAGCCGTGGACGAGCTCTCCGGTGGTCAACGTCAACGAGTCTGGGTCGCCATGGTGCTCGCCCAGCAGACACCGCTGATTCTGCTCGACGAACCGACGACATTCCTCGACATCGCGCATCAGATCGAACTGCTCGATCTGTTCGCCGAACTCAATATCGAGCAGGGCCGCACCATCGTCGCGGTGCTCCACGACCTCAACCACGCCTGCCGGTTCGCCGATGAGATCATCGCGATGAAGGCGGGATCGATTGTGGCCAAGGGTGATCCGTCGGTGATCATCACCGCGGACCTTGTCGAAGAGGTCTACGGTCTGCGCTGCCAGATCATCGACGACCCGGAGACTGGAACCCCGCTGGTGATACCGCGGGCTTCCAGCCGCCTTCTCGCCCGCAAACGGGCCTAGGAATTGGACAGGTCGTCGACCGGCTTGCCCTGCAGCGCGTTACCAAGCTGCGGCACCAGGAGGTCCAGCGCATAAAGCATCGCTTCGGGACCGCCGAACGCGATAGCGCCGCTGAGGGTGGATTCCGAACCTGCGTAGAGCGTGCGGCCCTCACGAACGACATTGAGTCGCTGGAACGCCGGCACGTCGGCCATCTGTTCCTTGGTGAGTCCGTTGACGAACAACACGTTGCCGTCGAGCAGGGAGAGCTTCTCCTCTGAGACGTCGCCGACGGTGTCCTTGGTGTCAAGACCGAGGCCGTCGAAGATCGCGTTTCTGGGGTCGCCCTTGCCGATCAGGTAGTGGGCGTTGGCCTCGGAGGTGAAATCCGAGATCAGGGTCTTACCGGCGAACTCGGGGTGGGCAGCCTTGGCCTCGTCGAACTTGGCGTTGACCTGATCGACCAGCTTCTGCGCCTGCTCCTCGCGGCCTAACGCCTTCCCAGTGGTGAGAAGCTGGACGTTCCAAGGAGTTTCCTCATCTGGATAGTCAGCCGACTGAACGACGGTGGGGGCGATCTGTGAGAGCCGGTCATAGGTCTTCTGGTCGATGGTTTCGTTGATCGCCAAGATCAGATCGGGCTTGGCCGCGGCGATACCCTCGAAATTGATGGTGTCTCCGTCGATCGCGGGGACCCCCTTGCCATCGGTTTCGGTCTTGACCCAGGGGAAGTCGTTGTAGTTTTCGAAGTAGCCTCCGCGGGTACCGACCGGCACCACCCCGAGCGGCAGCACGAAATCCTGGTCGATCCAGCCCGCGGTGACCACCCGTTGCGGGTTGGCCGGAACCTTGGTCTCGCCGAACTTGTGCTTGATGATCACCTCTTCGCCCTGTGCGGCAGTACTACTGCCTGTCGCGCTCGAGGAGGAGTCGGTCTTGGTGGCTTCGCCACAACCGGCGAGTGCCGATATGCCGATTGCAAAAATTGCCACGTACGTACTGCTTCGTCGCAGAGAGACACCCAATTTAGTCAGCCACATTAGGTTAGGATAACCTACGAATATCTTGCGGGGATCTGCCGGGGGGCAATCACGTTGGCAACTACTGGACGACCTGGAGGGCTCTGATGCTCCGAACGATGCTGGGCGGCAAGGTGCATCGCGCCACCGTCACCCAGGCCGATCTGCACTACGTCGGATCGATCACCATCGACCACGATCTGATGCGTGCCGCTGACATTCTTGAAGGTGAACAGGTCGATGTCGTCGACATCACCAACGGCGCACGCCTGACCACCTATGCGATCACCGGCGAAGCCGGCTCGGGAATCATCGGAATCAATGGGGCTGCAGCACATTTGGTGAATCCGGGTGATCTGGTCATCATCATGTCATTCCGCAGCCTGGACGCCCGTGAACTCGCCGGCCATACGCCCAGGGTGGTGCATGTCGACGAGCGAAACCGCATCGTCGCGCTCGGCGCGGATCCCGCTTTGCCGGTACCGGGCGCGATCGACCAGTGGGCGAGTCGGTGATGGCATCGATGACGAACGGCAACGGTCGAGCGGGCACCCGTGACCAAGGCATTCTCGGCGTGATCGGAGTGGGCTTCGGCCCGTCCAATCTGGGCCTGGCCATCGCGATAGAGGAACACAACGAGTCGAGTCCGCACGATCGGGCCATCTCGGCCGAATTCCTGGAAACCAAACCGGAATTCGGCTGGCATACCGACATGTTGATCCCAGGAACAACCATGCAGATCTCGTTCTTGAAAGATCTGGCAAGTCAGCGCAATGTGCGCAGCAGGTACACCTTCCTGAACTATCTCACCGAGCGTGGCCGTCTCAGCGAATTCATCAACCACCAGACATTCTTTCCGAGCAGGTTGGAATTCCACGACTATCTGGAATGGGCTGCCGAGCGGGTGGACGCGACCGTGCACTACGGAACACGGGCAGTGGCCGTCCGTGACGAGGGTGACTGTCTGGCCATCGATGTCGAGGGAGCGACGGCCAGGACCTTGCGTGCACGCGCCGTCGTCCTCGCGGGCGGGTTGCAACCCCAACTTCCCGGCGGAGTGGTCGCGACCGCTCGCCAGTTTCACAACCACGGGTTGCTGACGAAGATCTCGGAACTGCCCTCTATCACCCACCGCCGGTTCGTGGTGGTCGGCGCGGGGCAAAGCGCCGCCGAAGTCACCGACTACCTGCACAGCACGTATCCCAATGCCGAGGTGCACGGTGTGTTCGCCAAGTACGGATACAGCCCGGCTGATGACAGTCCTTATGCCAACCGGGTTTTCGACCCTGCGGCCGTGGACGACTTCTACACCGCCGAACCCAACGTCCGGCAGCGGCTGATCGACTACCACCGTGCGACCAACTACTCCTGTGTCGACCTGCCGTTGATCGAAACGCTCTACGCCCGTGAATACGCCGAGCGGGTGGCGGGCCAGCGCAGACTGTTCTTCCACGGTGCCTCCGGCGTACTGTCGGCCATTGAAGACGATGCCGGCGTGCGGGTGAGGATCGAGCACCATCCGACCAAAGCGGTCCAGACACTCGACTGCGATGCGGTGGTGTACGCCACTGGATTCTCGACGATGTCATTGCCCGCCATCCTTGGTGATCTCTGCGATCCCACCGTCTACGCCGCCGATGGTCCCGCAGTGGAACGGGACTACCGCCTGCGGACCTCGCGGGAGATTCCCGGCGCGATCTACCTGCAGGGCGGCACCGAGCACACTCATGGGCTCAGCTCGTCCCTGATCTCCAATATCGCTGTGCGCTGCGGGGAGATTGTCGAATCAATCTCCCGTGAAGCGGAATTGGGCGCCAGGACCCGTGACATGGTCCGAGATGGCACCTACGGCTGATCGGTCAGGTATCCGCCACCTCGGCCGAAGAATTCGAGCGCGGGGAGCTCGGTCCCGTCATCGAGGCGAACGTGCTCGATGACGAGGCCGGGCGCGTCACCACGATGGGAATGCGGACCCGCGACGATCACCATGCCGGCGCCCTCGGCGATGAACACCCGCCCCGGTGTACCGCCGTAACGGCACCGGGACACCGACGCCCGCAGCACGCGGACTCGCTGGCCTCGGTAGTAGGTGACGGCATTCGGATACGGATCTGACAGCGCGCGCACGAATCGCTCCAAATCCGTTGCAGACCAGCGCCAGTCGATGATGCTGTCCCGTGCGGACCGCTTGTGGAAGAAGGTGCGCTCGTCAAGATCCTGGGCGGTCCAGGTGGCGGTGCCCGCTTCGATGAGGTCGAGCGACTCCAGCAGCACCTCGGGGATGAGTTCGATGGTGGCACGCACCAGGCTGGTGCCGGTGTCCTCACGTCCAATCGGAATGGCCCGCTGCAGAACGATATCGCCGGTATCGAGCTCGTCGTCCATCCGATGCGCGGTCAGCCCGACCTCAGTCGCACCACTGATCATCGCCCAGATCACCGGCGAGAAGCCGGTGAACTTGGGCAACAAGGAATCATGCAAATTCAAAGTGCCGTGCGGCGGCAGGTCGAACAGTTCCCTGGGCAGCCAGGTGCGCCAGTTGTTGGCCACGATGATGTCCGGTTCAGCCTGGCGCACCCGCGCAATCAGGTCCGCGTCCGGGCGCTGTGCCAGGTGCACGGGGATGTCGTGGATGCGCGCGAGCTCTTCCACCGAATCCGCCCAAATCGACTCGTAAGGCTGGTCGCTCGGTGGATGGGTAACCGCCAGTACGACATCGTGATTCGACTTGATAAGCGCTTCCAGGGTCTTGTGCCCCCAGGTCTGGTACCCGAACGTCGCTACCCGCATGTCCCACCTTCTGTATGTGCCCGACTTTGGCAAGCCTAACCTTTGGTAGGGTGACGGGGTTCATGCGGGGCGTGCCGGGGAGGCGCGCCACGGCCCGGACCGAGGTCCATGCCGATATTCATCCATTGCCGAGGAGAGAACATGTCGGGCAACCCTTTTGATGACGAGACGGCCACCTTTTACGTCCTCGTCAATGACGAGGAACAGCACTCGCTATGGCCGACCTTCAAGCAGGTCCCCGGTGGATGGACCATTGTGTTCGGTGACGACGGACTTACCAGCCGACAGGCGTGCCTGGACTACGTCGAACAGAGTTGGACCGATATGCGTCCAAAAAGCCTGCGGCTGAGGATGGCTGCGGCCAATAGTGGCGCAGGGGACGACGTCTCATCATAGTTTCCAGCGGCACAGTTTCAGGCGACGGAGTCACCAGCGGCCCGGCGATCCTGCGGCGAACCGTCACCCGCAACGCCCGCCTGTTGACAGTCGGGTCGCTGCTGATCTGCGGTCATCAACTGTGTGAGGCGGCGGTTCCGATTCTGATCGGTCTGGTCATCGGCCGAGCTGTCGAGACCGGTGATATCGGACAGCTGGTGCTGTGGGTGGCGGCGCTGGCCGCACTGTTCCTGTTGTTGACCACCTGCTATCAGAGTGGCGCCCGGTTCCTCATGCGGGCCATCGCCACCGAGGGTCACCAGTTGCGGGTCGATCTGGCGGTGAAGATCCTGCACCCGTGGCGACTGCGCACCCGATTGCGCAGCGGTGAACTGCTGTCCATCGCCAGTACCGACGCGGATAACACGTCGTATCTGTTGGACTATGTGCCGCGGATCGCCGGCGCGGTGACGGCGATCGTGGTGTGCGCGGGTGTGCTCTTGGCCATCGACATACCGCTGGGTCTGGTGGTGCTGATCGGCACGCCGGTGATCCTGTTCCTACTCCAATTCGGCGGGCCGGTGATCACCCGGCGCGTGGCCGACCAACAGGAACTCGCCGGGCAGGCGACGGCCATGTCCGCGGATCTCGTTGCCGGCCTTCGGCCGTTGCGCGGCATCGGCGCCCAGGAAGCAGCCACCGCCCGCTACCGGGCTGTCAGCCAGGAAGCGTTGGCCGCTACTATGCGTGCCACTCGTTCGCAGAGCATTTTCATCGGATTCTCGAACGCGATGAGTGCACTGCTGGCCGTCGGGGTGGCGGTGACCGCCGGTTGGTTCGCCCTGCGCGGGGAGATCTCCATCGGCGAGCTGATCACCGTGATCGGGCTGGCCCAGTTTCTGCTCGAACCGTTCAACACCATGGCGGAAGTCCCCAGCTGGATCGCCGAAGCCCGCGCCTCGGCCGAGCGGGTGGGCTGGGTCGAGGACGCCCCCGTTGCGCTATCGCCTGGCACCGTCGCGCTGCCCGCCGGACCGCACGGCCTGCACCTCGACGATGTCCGGTACGGCTCGCTGGCAGGCACCACGATGTCGGTCGCCGCCGGCGAATTGGTCGGCGTGGTCGCTACTCGCTCGGCCGATGCCGACGCCCTGGTTACGGTGTTGTCGGGACAGTTGACCCCCGTTGAATATGACGGCCGGGTGCTGGTCGGCGGTGTGCGACTAGAGGATCTCGACCTGACCGAATCGCATCGCACGCTACTGGTCGAGCCGCATAAGACGGACCTGTTCACCGGCTCACTGCGCTCCAACCTGACAATGGGTACGGGTAAGGGCGTCGATCCCGCCGATGCCGCAGCGATCGATGCCGCCCTGCGCTCGTCATGCGCCATCGATGTCATCGACGTGCACCACGACGGGCTGGACCACGACGTCACCGAGCGTGGCGCGAGCCTGTCCGGCGGCCAACGTCAGCGGCTGACCCTCGCTCGGGCGCTGCTACGTCGTGCGCCGGTGCTGGTGCTGCACGAGCCCACCACCGCTGTCGATGCAGTCACCGAAAGTGCGGTGGCGCAGGGCATCACCGAGTTGCGGCACAGCCGCGGGGAGCAGAGCTTCACGACGTTGGTGGTGACCTGCAGTCCAGCGCTGCTGGCCGCCACCCACCGCGTGGTGCTCCTCGATGACGGCAAGGTGGTGGCGTCGGGCTCCCACGAAGAGCTGATGGCACGCCAGGACTACCAGGCGGCGGTGCTGCGATGAGCATTCTGCCGGTCGCCACCGGTCGCGAAACCTGGCTGTGGTTGCGCCGCGAATTAGGTTCCCGCTCCGGCTCGGTCACAGGGGTGGTGATCGCCGGGCTGATCGCCGCCGCGACGGCGGTCATCCCGGTGTACGTCCTCGGCGTGCTCGTCGACCGCATCATCGACCGGTCACCGGTCTCGGTGATCATCGCGATAGGCATCATCGTCACCTGCGCCGCCGTGGTCGGCGGTCTGGCCGGCGGTGTATCGAACTACCTGATCGGCCGCCTCGGCGCTGTCGCGCTGGCCGATCTCCGCGAGGCAGGTGTTGAGCGCGCGCTGTCGCTGCCGACGACGACGGTGGAGCGAGTTGGCCGCGGCGACATCCTGTCTCGGGTCAGCACCGACGTGGCGACCATCGCCAAGGCAGTCTCGGACGTGATCCCGACGATGTTCGCTTCGGTGCTGCTTGGCCTCCTGTCGTTGATCGCCATGCTGGGCCTCGACTGGCGGCTCGGGCTTGCGGGTGCCGCCGCCGTCCCGTTCTACCTGCTTGCGCTGCGCTGGTATCTGCCGCGATCTGCGCCGCGCTATGCCGAAGAGCGAGCGGCCATCGGGGAGCGATCCCAGGTGCTGATGGAAAGCATGATCGGCTCGGCCACGGTGCATGCCTACGACATCCACGACGAGCATCAGAAGGCCATCGAGGTCGCATCGGCCCGCGTCCGAGATATTTCGGTCGGCGTCTTCAGGCTGTTCACCCGGTTCGTCGGTCGCATCAACCGCGCCGAATTCATCGGTCTGTCAGTCATTATCGTGACCGGCTTCTGGCTGGTGAAGACCGGAGCTGTCTCGGTTGGCCAGACCACTGCGGCGGCCTTGCTGTTCCATCGGCTGTTCAGTCCGATCAGCGGTCTGCTGTTCACGTTCGACGAAGCGCAGGATGCGGGCGCCAGCTTGGCGCGGCTGGTGGGATTGGTGAACTACACCGGCGACGGCGGCGCACAGGTCACCCACCCGGGCCGTGAGCCGCGGGACGCCGCACTCGATCTGGAGGACCTCGACTTCAGTTACGACGGTGAGCATTCCGTGGTGCGCGGCGTCACCATTCGGGTTGCGCCCGGCCAGCGCGTCGCCCTGGTCGGATCGACAGGAGCGGGTAAATCGACGGTGGCGGGCATCGCCGCGGGTGCGCTGACCCCGCAACAAGGCAGTGCCAGTATCGGTGGGGTGCCGCTGTCGGAGATGTCGGAAGAGCAGCGCCGCAGTCATATCGCGATCGTCAGCCAGGAGGTCCACGTCTTCGCCGGTCCGCTGATCGATGACCTGCGGTTGGCGCGTCCGGATGCCAGCGCCGACGACGTGCGGGCCGCGCTGGCCGTCGTGGGCGCCGATGACTGGGTGACCGCGCTCCCCGACGGACTCGACACGGTCGTCGGTGAAGGTGGTCATCGGCTGACTTCGGCTCAGGCACAAGAACTTGCCTTGGCCCGGTTGATGCTGGCCGATCCGACGGTGGCCATCCTCGACGAGGCCACCGCCGAAGCGGGCAGCCAGGGTGCTCGCGAGTTGGAGCGCGCGGCGGCCGCGGTAACCGCCGGTCGTACGACGCTGGTGATCGCGCACCGCCTCACGCAGGCGGCAACGGCGGATCGGGTCGTGGTGATGGCGCACGGCCGCGTCGTCGAAGACGGCACACATGACCAGTTGGTGGCGGCAGACGGGCGATATGGCCAGCTGTGGCGGGCCTGGGCGGCACAACATTCCAATGCGGAGCGATCAGGGACATGACGATAACCGAACTCGATGACGGCCTCACTCCCGGTGACCGCCTGAACCTCTTGCGGCAGTGGAACAATCAGAGCTGGCCGACAACCACGACGACGGTCCCCGAGGCTTTTGCCCGGCAGGCCCAGTTGACGCCCGACGCACTGGCGGTGGTCGCAGGCGACACCCGACTGACCTACCGTGAATTGGCCTCCCGCGCCTATCAATTGGCCCACCATCTGCAGGGCGACGGCGTCACACACGAACAGATGATCGCCATCGCTCTGCCCCGCTCGGCGGACATGGTGGTGGCAGTGATGGCCATCCTGGCGGCCGGCGGTGCGTTTGTGCCGGTCGATCCGCAGTGGCCGGCACAACGCAGGCAGCAGGTTCTCGCCGAGACCAGGGCGACGGCCATCATCGTCGCGCCCGGCGGAGCGGCACCCGCCGATCCGAACCCGATCGAACTCGATCTGCAGAACTGGGGTTTTGGGGAACAGTCGGTGTCCGCACCGCCGACCGATATCGACGCAACCCAGTTGGCCTACGTCATCTTCACCTCGGGCTCGACCGGTAAACCCAAGGGTGCGATGATTCGCCATGAAGCCATCTGCGAACGGCTGAACTGGCAGGTGGAGGAGATTCTCGGCTTCGGCCCTGGTGACGCCTCGCTGTTCAAAGCACCGCTGTCCTTTGATATTTCGATCAACGAGATTCTGCTACCACTGGTATGCGGCGGATACGTGGTGGTTGCCGAACCCGGTGGTGAGCGTGACCCGCAGTACCTCCTCGACCTGATCGCCACGCAGAAGGTCACGTTTGTCTACCTGGTGTCGTCCATGCTCGACGTGCTTCTTGACCTCGCCTCCGAAAACGGCACAGCGACCAGTCCATTGGCGGGGCTCAAACATGTCTGGTGCGGTGGTGAGGTCCTGACACCGGCGCTGTTCGACCGATTCCGGACCCAGCTGAGCACCACGCTCTATCACGGCTACGGCCCCGCCGAGGCCACCATCGGTGTTTCGCACGTCATCTACCGCGATAGCGCGGAGCGCATCGAGACATCGATAGGCCGACCCAACCCGCATACCCAGCTCTACGTACTCGACGACGATCTGCGGCCCGCGCCGGTGGGCACCGGCGGCGAGTTGTATGCCGCCGGATTCCTGTTGGGCCGCGGCTACATTCATGCCCCAGGACTCACCGGCGCACGCTTCGTCGCCAATCCCTTCGACGACGACGGATCGCGGATGTACCGCACCGGCGATCTCGCCCGCTGGACGGCCGACGGGGTACTGGAATTCCTCGGCCGGGCCGATAACCAGGTCAAAATCCGTGGCATGCGGGTAGAACTGGAAGAAATCGAGGTCACGCTGGCGGCCCATCCGTTGGTCCGCCATGCGGCAGTGGTCCTACGCCAGACCCCCTCCGGCGGAGCACAATTGACCGGATACGTGATATCCAATACCGACGCCGATCCCGATGAATTGCGCACCTGGTGTGCCGCGAGACTGCCCGAACACATGGTCCCTAGCGCCATACTGGTGCTCAGTGAGTTTCCGGTCACCGCCAACGGCAAGGTGGACAGGCGCGCGCTACCCGCACCACCGGTCGAAGCCCAGGCCGAGGTACAGGCGCCGACCGATCCACTGGTGCAGTCGATCTGCGAGATCTTCGCTGACCTGCTCGGGGTGGTGAATATCGGTACCGATACTGACTTCTTCGCCAACGGTGGCGACAGCATCGTCGCGATGGGCCTGATCAGCCGAGCCCGCAAGCTCGGGCTGCAATTGCGCCCGCGCGATATCTTCTCGCTGCGCACGCCTGCGGCATTGGCCACCGCGGTGACCGAAGTTTCTGCCCCCCAATCAGATCCGATCAACCCGACCGGCGAGGTGGCTGCCACGCCGATCCTGGCGTGGCTGGCCGAGGTGGGTAACGGTCTGGACGGGTTCTATCAATCGGTCATCCTGCGAACACCGGCCGAGCTGACGATGCCGGCGCTGACCACGATGATCGATGCGCTGCTGGATTGCCATGACGTCCTGCGGGCGCGCTTGAGTGAGTCGGACCCAGGAGGTCTGATGGTGCTCCCCAGCGGGTCGGTCACCGCCGCCGCCGTGCTGACCCGGGTCGAGGCCGTCGGGGATATCGATCTACGCAGCGCCGAGGAACAAGCCAGGGCGGTAACCCGGCTCGATCCGAGTGTGGGACGGATGTTCGAGGCAGTCTGGCTCGACGCCGGAGCGGACCAGCCGGGACGTCTGGTGCTGATGGTCCACCACATCGTCATCGACGGCGTGTCCTTGAGGCTGCTTGCCGATGATCTTTCGGGTGCCTGGGCGGAGCTGGAGGCAGGCGCGGCGATTTCGCTGGCCAAGGCCGACACCCCCTTTCGGGAGTGGTCGACGCAGTTGCACTCGGCGGTGGACCGCGGCGAGTTCGCCACCGACGAAGAGCACTGGTTGTGCGTCGCAGATGAGGCCGGCGCCGATCCGTTGATCGGCAGCAGGCCGCTCGATCCGGCCCTCGATGTGGTGGCGACGGAGGCGAACCTGGTGGTGCGACTCGACGAAGATGTCACCGCACGGCTGCTGGGTCCGGTACCTGCCGCGATCCGCGGCGGTGTGAACGACGCACTGGTGACGGCACTGGCGCTGGCGTTGGCCACCTGGCGCGGCGATACCACCTCTGGCGTGCTCCTTGAGCTGGAGGGACATGGCCGCGAAGCGCAGTACCTCGGCGCCGACGGCGAGCACCTCGACCTCACCCGGACCCTCGGGTGGTTCACCACCTTGTTCCCGGTATCCGTCGACCCAGGCACCGCAGACCTGGGTGCCGCAGACCTGGGTGCGGCAGTGAAAGCCGTCAAGGAACAGTTGCGCGCTGTACCCCGCAACGGGCTGAGTTACGGTGCACTGCGCTACCTTTCCGACCGGTCCAGACCGGATCTGGCGGTCAGCCCGCAGGTGTTGTTCAACTACCTCGGCCGGTTTGCCGCCGCGGGCGACGGGTCGTGGTCGCTGACCGGAGCCGGCGTGGCTGAGGACCGGGATCCGCGGATGCCTCTACAGCGGGCCATCGAAGTCAATTCTGTCGCTGTTGAAACCGGCACGGGGACACGCCTGGAGGCCACCTTCAGCTGGCCGTCGGCCGTCCTGGATCGCGACCAGATGGCTGCGCTCGCGGCGCTGTGGGTGGACACGTTGAACGCCATCGCGGCCAGTCCGGCGGTCAGCGGACCGACCCCGTCGGATTTCCCGATGATCGCCGTCGCCCAGCCCGATATCGATGGCCTGGGCGGGAACGATATCGTCGACCTGCTGCCACTGTCGCCCCTGCAGACCGGCATCTACTTCCATTCGACCTACGCCGATACCGATCCCTATGTGGTGCAGCAGATCGTCGAGTTGACCGGTCCCGTCGACCCGGATCGGCTGCGGGTCGCAGCCGATCAACTCCTTCATCGGCACCGCCATCTTGGCTCCGCGTTCCGTGCCGTCGGCGACGGGGATATCGTCGCGGTCATCGGGCCTGCGCCGCAGATGCCGTGGCGGTATGAGGATGTCAGCCAGGTGGACCCCGAGTCGGCCCGGCAGCGGGTCGCCGTGCTCGCCGAAGAGCAGCGGAGCCGACCGTTCGACCTGGCCGATCCACCGCTGATGCGGTATGCGCTGCTGCGGCTCGGCGCCGAGCGGCATGTCCTGATCCAGACCGTGCACCACCTCGTTGCCGACGGCTGGTCGGTACCCATCGTGCTGCGGGAACTGCTGGCCTTACACGATGACGCCGCATCCACTCCATCAGCACTGCCCAGCCCGCCCCGCTACCGCGACTACCTGGAGTGGATCGCCACCGCCCCGGTGGATGCCGCCATCGATGCCTGGCGAGCCGAGCTGGCTGGCGTCGGCGAACCCACGAGGTTGGCAAATGCGTTGCCGCCCAACCAGATCCTCGGTTCTGGATTCGGCAAGGTGAGCAACGACCTACCCGCTGAGGTAGCCGACGGTATCGCCGGATGGGCGCGCGCGCACGGCGTCACACTCAGCGCCGTCATCGGTGCCGCATGGGGAATCGCCGTGGGCCGGTTGACCGGCGAGATGGATGTGGTCTTCGGTTCCACCGTCTCCGGACGCGGGACCGACGTCGCGGGTATCGACGATATGGTCGGTTTGCTGATCAACACCGTCCCAGCCCGAACCCGCTGGGCGCCAACCGAATCCATCGAGGCAGTAGTTCGGCGCTTCGCTGACGCGCAGTCCGCACTATTCGACTACCACCATGTCGCGCTCACCGATATCCAGCAGGGTATCGGGGTGACGGAGCTTTTCGACACCCTCATCGTCATCGAGAACTACCCGGCCGCACAGGATCCCGGCTCCGCCGTCCGGGTCGAATCCATCGATGTCATCGAAGCGCCGCACTATCCCGTGACGTTGATGGTGAAACCGGCTGAGCAGTTCACCATCGCGTTGACGCACGACCGGTCGATTATCGATACGCCGACGGCCGAGCAGATCCTCGGGCTCTACCAGCGGATCCTGGCCACCGTTGCCCAGTCCGCGGAAACACGTTGCAGCGATATCGAACTCCTCACCGAGGACCAGCGCGGTGCGGTGCTGGCAGCGGGTGCCGGTGCACCGGGCTGGACCGGCACCGTCATCGAGCTGTTCGCCGCACAGGTCCGCCGCATTCCGACCACGGTGGCACTGGTGGCCGCCGGCGAACAATTGACGTACGCCGAACTCGATGACCGTGCCGGGCGGTTGGCCGGCGCGCTGGTGGCGGCCGGCGTAGGTCGGGGCGATATCGTCGCGGTGGCCACCGGCCGCACCTCTGATCTGGCGGTCGCCTTGCTGGCAGTGTTACGAACCGGCGCGGCATACCTCCCCATCGACCCGGGGTACCCGCCCGCCCGCATCTCGTTCATGCTCGACGATGCGCGGCCCCGCGCGATCATCACTGACGGCCGGGTGCTGCCACCGCATAAGGTGCCGACGGTACGGATCGATGACAGTGCTGACCCCCGGCCGAACCTTTCCGCCGAACCCGGTGACGCTGCGTCAGTCGTATACACCTCCGGCAGTACCGGACGCCCCAAGGCGACGGTGGGAACCCATGCCGCGCTGGCCAACCGGCTCAAGTGGGCCGCGGATCTGTGGTCGCATGACCAAGCCGATATCCGGATCGCGAAGAGTTCGATGAGCTTCATCGACGGCACCACCGAGCTTCTCGGTGCTCTGGTCGCGGGCGCCACCACGGTGGTCGCCGACGAAGATACGGCCAAGGATGGCGCGGCGCTCGCCGCCTTGACAGCTGAGGTGTCCGCCGCGCAACTGCTGGTTGTCCCCAGCCTGGCAGCCGCGATGGCCGAAGTGGCGCCAGGACAGCTGGGCTCGGTTCGCCGTTGGATCTGCAGCGGCGAAGCATTGGATTCCGCGACAGCCGCCGCACTGCGGCACGTGTCACCCGAGGCCGAGATCGTGAACTCCTATGGTTCGTCGGAAGTCGCCGGTGACGTTCTGACCGGTAACGTGTCCAACGCTGGACCGGTGACACTTGGGCATCCGGTGCCGGGTACGCGCATCTATCTGCTGGGACCCGATCTGGCGCCGGTTGCGCCCGGTGCGATCGGTGAAATCTATGTCGGTGGTGCTCAACTCGCGCTGGGTTACCTCGGCCAAAGCGCCAACACCGCCGCCCGTTTCATTGCTGACCCGTTCGGCGGCTCCGGTGCACGGCTCTACCGGACCGGTGATCGTGCGCGTTGGACTCCGGACTGGGCCGTGGAATTCGTCGGGCGGGCCGATGACCAGGTCAAGATCAACGGGTTCCGGATCGAACTCGGCGAGATCGAGAGCGCACTGGCGGACATGGCCGATATCGCCGAAGCCGTCGTCGCCGTCCGTCACAGTGCGCAGGGGACCGCGCGCCTGGACTCCTATGTCGTCACCCGGCCGGGAGCACAGCTCGACCCCGCCGCACTGCGCGCCGCCCTCGCTGATCGACTGCCTGCGCACCTGGTGCCGGCCACCGTCACCGAGATCTCCGCCATCCCGTTGTCGCCCAACGGTAAACGTGACCGTGGAGCGTTGCCCGATCCCGTTCTCTCGATCTCGCGGGCGGGCGCCCGCACCGACCGGGAGGCGCTGATCTGTCGGACCTTCGAGGCGGTCCTCGGCCTGGACCCGGATACGTCGATCGGTATCGACGACGATTTCTTCGCGCTCGGTGGTGACAGCTTGCTGGCTCTGCGGGTGGTCAACCGGCTCGCCGGCTCCGACGTGGCACTGCAGACCAGGGACCTGTTTGCGTTGCGCACCCCCAAGGTGCTGGAAGACGCGCTTGCCTCACGCATGCCGCAGGCACCGACACAAGAGAGCCCCGAGCCGGCTGCCTGGCACGGGTTGACCGATGACGAACTGGCCCGCGTCATGGCCGACTGTCCGGTCGAGGTGCAGGACGTCTGGCCGCTGTCCCCGTTGCAGGAGGGCGTCTACTTCCAATCCACCTTCACCGATGACGTCAACACCTATCTGGCGCAGAACATCTTCGATTTCGACCGGCATCTCGATGTCGATGCCATGCGCACTGCGTTCGGTGCGCTGCTGAGCCGGCACGACAATCTGCGCGCAGGTTTCACCAGTGCCGACCTGCCCCGTCCGGTGCAATACGTCGGCCGGTTCGTGCCGGCCAAGGTCACGGTGATCGACCTCGCCGACCTATCCGCGGATGCGGCAGCCGCCCGCCTCGCCGAGGTGATGCATGCTGACAGCCAGGAGCAGTTCGACCTGCGGATGCCACCCTTGGTGCGGATGACCATCATCCGACTACCCGATCGTGGTGACCGGCTGCTGCTCACCTGCCACTTCCTGCTGTGGGACGGCTGGTCCCGCGAGCTGGTATTGCGAGAATTGTTTGCGCTGTACAACTCCGGTGGTATCCGGGGCGCACTGCCACCAGCGCGCAGCAGTTACCTCGACTATCTCCGATGGGTGGCGGCCCAAGACCAGGCCGGGTCAACGCGGGCGTGGGCAGAGGCATTGGCCGGACTACCCGAGGCCACCCTGGTGGCCCCGGACGCGGCGGGTCGGGAGCCGATGCTGCCGCAGCGGACCTACGGCGAACTGTCGGCGGAGACCACCGCACGGCTTGTTGCACATACCCGTACCCAGCCGACCACCGCCAACACAGTGCTGACCACTGCGCTGGGTCTGGTACTCGGTTATGAAACCGGGAGCACGGACGTCGTATTCGGTACCACGGTCGCCGGCCGCCCGCCGGAGCTGCCCGGTATCGAAAATGTCATCGGCCAGTTCCTCAACACCGTGCCGGTTCGGGTCGACACATCGCCCGCAGAACCTGTCGCCGATCTGCTGCGGCGGGTTGAGGATTTTCGGCTTGATCTGATGGCGCATGAGTATGTCGGGCTGGGCGATATCACCCGCGGGACCGGCTATCAACCACTTTTCGACACCCTGTACGTCCTGCAGAACTTCCTCGACGATGACACCTTCACCGACTTCGAACGCGAACAGGGCATTGTCGGGGTCGATTTCGTCGATACCACCCACTACCCGCTGACCTGGGTGTTGACGCCGGGAGAGCGGCTGGGCATCAAGCTCGAATACCGGCCGGACGTCATTGACGCCGATACCGCTGCCGCCATGGTGGCGCGGATGTGCCTCGCTGTCGACACGCTGCTGACGGCCCCGGATGCGGCCGTTGGGGATCTCGACCTGGCGCTCGACACCGAGCGGGCGGCCCGATCGATGCGATGGCAGGCGGCTGAGCACCCGATCGGCGAGGACACCATCGCCGATCTCCTCGCCGGTCGCGCGCAGCTCTGCCCCGACGATGTGGCGCTCGTCTTCGGAACGATCCGGCTGACCTACGCCGAACTGGACGGCCGGATCAACCGGTTGGCCCGAGAGTTGTTGATAGCCGGTGCAGGACCCGAGCAGATCATCGCCTTGGCGCTGCCGCGCTCCATCGACATGGTGGTGGCACTGTTCGCGGTGCTGCGCACCGGTGCCGCGTATCTGCCGCTGGAGAGCGATTACCCGCTGGCCCGACTGACCGGAATGCTCGACGATGCGCGGCCGGTGCTTCTGGTATGCCACGGCACCAGCGCGGAGTTGGCCGAGCACCAGCAGCGGCGTGGCGCTGCGGTGCTCACCCTTGACGAGCCTGCCGTCATGGAGTCACTGGCCGGTCAGTCGCCGTCCGGGCTATCTGATGCGGAGCTCGGCGATTTCGCGAAAAGTATTGGACCGCAACGACTTGACCACCCGGCATATGTCATCTTCACGTCGGGCTCCACGGGTCGGCCGAAGGGTGTAGTGACGCCCTATCGAGGTTTGACCAACATGCAGTTGAACCACCGTACTGCGATCTTCGACCCGGCCATCGCCAAGGCCGGTGGCCGGCGGATGCGGGTTGCGCACACCGTCTCGTTCTCCTTCGACATGTCGTGGGAGGAGCTGCTGTGGCTCGTCGAGGGCCATGAGGTGCACATCTGCGATGAAGAATTGCGCAGAGATGCAACGACATTGGTGTCCTACTGCCGCGAGCATCTGGTCGATGTCATCAATGTCACGCCCAGCTATGCACACCACCTGTTCGAACAGGGGCTGCTCAACTCAGGCGGGCATACCCCGACGCTGGTGCTGCTTGGCGGTGAAGCCGTCTCCGACGACGTGTGGCGCCGACTGCGGGAAACCCCGGGCAGCACGGGGTACAACCTGTACGGCCCGACCGAGTACACGATCAACACGCTGGGGGCCGGCACCGAGGACAGCGCCACCCCCACGGTCGGCCAGCCGATCTGGAATACCCGTGCCTACGTGCTGGATTCGTGGCTGCGGCCGGTCGGCGACGGTGTGATCGGTGAGCTGTACATCGCCGGTGCCGGGTTGGCCCGCGGTTATCTGGACCGGCCGGGACTGACCGCCGACCGTTTTGTCGCCGACCCCTTCACCCCCGGTGGCCGGATGTACCGCACCGGCGATCTGGTCGCGCTGCGCAAAGGATTCAGCTCCGATAACTGCGGGATCCTGGACTTCTTCGGGCGCAGCGATGATCAGGTGAAAATCCGCGGATATCGGGTGGAACTGGGTGAAGTCGCCGCGGCACTATCTGACCTCCCTGGAGTGCGGCAGGCCGTGGCTATCGCACGGCCCGGCCGAACGGCTTCGACCAAGCAGCTCGTTGGCTACGTAGTGTCCGGGCGAGATGCCACTGATGCCGATCACGAGGCAGTCGACCCGGCCGCACTCGCCGCCGAATTCCGGGCGGCGCTGGGCCAGACCCTGCCCGACTATATGGTGCCCGCGCTCTACGGTTTCGTCGATGCCATCCCGTTGACCGTCAACGGCAAGCTCGACACCCGCGCGCTACCCGAACCGATCGCACCGGCCGTTGGTCCGTCGCGGGATCCGCGTGACGATCGAGAGCGGTTGTTGCTCAGCATCTTCACTGACGTCCTCGGCCTGCCCCAGGTCGGCGTCGACGACGATTTCTTCACCCTCGGCGGTGACAGCATCTCCTCGATCGCGGTATCGGGGAAAGCCCGTAAAGCCGGCCTGCACATCACGCCGCGTGATGTGTTCCGTCGCCGTACCGTGGCGGCGCTGGCGGCAGCCACCACTACCGATGCCCAACCCGCTGTGCCTGCCGAACCGGACAGCGGCGTCGGGGTGATCGCAGCGACACCGATGCTGGCCGAGACGGCACAGGCTCAGACCCCGCTGGCGAATTTCCATCAGGCGATGGTGCTGGCCACCCCGGCCGGAATCAGCAGCGACCAATTGGAATCGGTACTGCAGTCCGTGCTGGACACCCACGATATGTTGCGTGCCCGGCTCGAGGCCACCGCCGAGGGCTGGACGCTCATCGTCCCGCCGATGGACGCCGCTACCCGCTGCGTGCTGAGCACCCGCACCGTCGCACTCACCTCTGAGAACATCGCCGCGGCGACAGCGTCCGCAGCGGCGGAGCTGACCCCGCACGACGGCGGCATGGTCCGCGCGATCTGGTATGACACCCCCGGTGCCGCCGGTCAACTGCTGCTGGTCATCCACCATCTGGTCATCGATGGAGTTTCCTGGCGCATCCTCACCGACGACCTGGCCCGAGCCTGGACGGGCGCACACCTCGACCAGGTCCCGACATCGTTCAAAACCTGGGCGAACACCATCACCGCGGTAGGTTTCGATACCGAAGGCGAGCACTGGAACCGGGTGCTGTCGACCGTCGATCCCGACCTCGGCACCCGGCCGCTCGATCCGACTCGGGATACGGCGGATACCGTTCAAAGTCAGAGCTTTTCGTTGCCACCGGACGTCAGTTCGGCATTGCTCTCGGCAGTTCCCGCAGCCATCAACGGTGGTGTCAACGATGTGTTGCTGACCGGGCTGTCGCTGGCGTTGGCGCAGTGGCGTGCTGATCGCGGATACCACGACAGCACCGCGATGATGGTGAATCTGGAGGGCCACGGCCGGGAGGCCGATCTGGTGCCTGGCCATCTCGACCTGTCCCGCACCATCGGCTGGTTCACCGCGATCTATCCGGTCCGTGTCGACCCCGGGGTGCTGGCGTGGACGGAGGTGCTGAACTCGGGTGCGGCGTTGGCAACGGCCGTGAAGTCGGTGAAAGAGCAGCTGCGGAGCATCCCGAACCGCGGTCTCGGCTATGGGGTGTTGCGATACCTGGGCGATCCCCAGACGATCAAGGGCGCGGCGCCGCAGATCCTGTTCAACTACCTGGGCCGGTTCTCCGGCGGCAGTGGCCGCGACTGGGAGCCGGTGGCGGATATCGGCGCCCTGCGCGAGGGCGTCGACCCCACCAATCCCGCTGCAGCGCTGGAGATCAACGCCCTGGCGCAAGACGGCCCCGGTGGCACCACCCTGAGGATGACGCTGTCCTGGCCCGGCGGGCTGCTGGGCGCCGATGACATTGATGAGCTCGCGACGCTTTGGGCTGATGCGCTGACAGCGCTGACCCGATGCGACGTCCTGGCCGGGCCCACCCCGTCGGATTTCCCCTTGATCAACCTCACCCAGGCCGACCTGGACGAGTGGCAACAGTCCGCAACCATCGAGGACGTGTTACCGCTGCTGCCACTACAGCAGGGCATGTACTTCCATGCCGCACTCGGCGATAGCTCAGGCGATGTCCATGACACCTATCGGGTGCAGCAGATCGCCGAACTGTCCGGTCCGGTCGACGTTGATGCGCTGCGGACCAGTGTCAGCGAGGTGCTGCGCCGCCATCAGGCGCTGCGCGCCAGTTTCCGTGAACTGCAGGACGGCCGGCTGGCGCAGGTGATCTGGGCCGACGTGCCAGCCGAATTCGAGCTGGTTGTTGGGGACCTGGAAACTGTTGCCCGCCAGCAACTGTCACGACCCTTCGACCTAGCTGTCCCACCGCTGGTCCGCTACGCCCTGGTGTCGTTGAGCGAGACAGAACACCGGCTCATCCAGACGATGCACCATATCGTCGCCGACGGCTGGTCCTATCCGGTGATCTTCGGGGATATCGTCGCCCACTACAACGCAGGTCTCGGAGCGGGCACAGGCCCGGACCCGCTGACCGTGACGCTGCACGACCACATCGAAGCGGTCGGGCATGGCGACGCGGACGCCGCGCGGCAGGCCTGGTCGGCGGCGCTGGCCGGTGTGGACACCACCACACTGTTCCCGGCCGATACCGATCGCTCCGTCGGCGAGCATCGCAGCTCGGTTCGCCGGATGTCCGCCAGTCTCACCGGGGCGTTGACGCAGATCGCCCGTGAGCGGGGAGTCACACTGGGCACCGTCCTGCACGGCGCGTGGGGGCTGCTCCTCGGCAGGCTGCTCGACCGGCAACACGTGGTCTTCGGTTCGACGGTCTCCGGCCGCGGCGGCGAACTGGCCGGCACCGAATCCATTGTCGGTCTGCTGATCAACACCATTCCGGTGCCGATGGCATGGGAACCGCAGACCCCGCTCGCCACCGTGCTGGCCGACCTGCAAGACCAGCAGAGCGCCGTGCTGGACGCACACCACATCGGGTTGGGCGAACTGGCCCGCCTCGCCGGGGTCCGCGCGCTCTTCGACACCATGGTGGTCGTCGAGAACTTCCCGACCATCGCCGCCGAGCTGCCCGATCATCCCAGAGCGCTGTCCTATCAAGGGTTTACCGGCACCGATTCGCCGCACTACCCGGTGTCCTTCGTGGCCTATCTCGACGAACAGCTCACCGTGGAGATCAAATACGACGCCGGTGTGGTGTCCGCCGAACAGGCCGACCGGTTCGCCGAGCGGATCGAACGCATCCTTGCGGCATTTATCGAGCAGCCCGATATCGCGGTCAGCGCCATCGACCTGCGTACCGCCGCCGAACGCAAACTCATCGCGAATACCGAATCCCGGCCCGGTCCTGATCGGACGCTGGTCGACTCCTTCACCGCGACGGCGCGCGCGTTTGCCGATCGTGTCGCAGTCACCTGTGGCCAGGACCGGCTGACCTACGCCGAACTCGACCGGCGGGCTTCCGCCGTGGCGGCCAGCCTCGTCGATCTCGGGGTGCGCCCGGAATCGCGCGTCGCCGTGGCACTTCCGCGCTCGATCGACCTGATCGTCGGTCTGCTCGCCGTGATCAAGGCCGGCGGAACGTATGTGCCGTTGGATATCGATTCGCCGACCGCACGCCTGCAGCACATCGTGACCGACTCGGCACCGGTCTGCGTCCTGCTCGACCGGGCCGATCGGCTCGCCGGAGTCGCCGTCCCGGCAGCCACCACGGCGGTGATCCTCGGCGCCGCGGTCGACCAGGCCCGCGAGCCGGTTGCGGTTGAGCTGTCGGCCGATAGTTCTGCCTACGTCATCTACACCTCGGGTTCGACGGGTCTACCCAAGGGAGTGGCGGTCACCCATCGCAATGTGGCGGCGTTGTTTGCCGGTGCAGCTGAGTCTTTCGACTTCGGTCCCGATGACGTCTGGACAATGTTCCACTCCGCGGCCTTCGATTTCTCGGTGTGGGAGCTGTGGGGTCCGCTGCTACACGGCGGCCGGTTGGTGATCGTCGAGCAGGTGGTGGCCCGCGACCCGGACCGGTTTGCGGAACTGTTGTCCACCGAGCGGGTGACGGTGCTGAACCAGACGCCATCGGCGTTCTACCCGTTGATCGAGGCGGATCGGCGCGGGCACCGTCCGCAGTCACTGCGGTACGTGATCTTCGGCGGCGAGGCATTGGACGCCGGCCGTCTCGCGGGTTGGTATCAGCGTCACCAGGCGGATTCACCCTTGTTGATCAACATGTATGGCATCACCGAGACCTGCGTGCATGTCTCGCAGCGACCGCTGGACTCCGCCGATGGGGGCGCCGGGATCGGCGGTGCCCTGCCGGGGCTGCGGATCCACCTGCTTGACAGCTCGCTGCAGCCGGTTCCGACTGGCGTCGTCGGCGAGATGTACATCGCGGGCGGGCAGATCGCGCGCGGTTACATCGGCAGGCCCGGTCTGACGGCGAGCCGATTCATCGCGAATCCCTTCGATGCCGACGGTGAGCGGCTCTACCGCAGCGGCGATACCGCGATGTGGACCGAGACCGGTGAGCTGGTTTATGTGGGCCGGTCGGACCAGCAGGTCAAGGTGCGCGGATATCGCATCGAGCTGGGCGAGGTGGAATCCGTCATGGCCGCGCTGCCTGGCATCGTCAACGTCGCGGCCGCCGTCAGGCAGGACGACACCGGACGCAGCCGGCTGGTCGGCTATCTGGTGGGGCAGGGCGCGATCGATATCGCCGAGGTCCGAACCCAACTGGGGGACCGGCTGCCGGACTATATGGTGCCGTCGGCATTGGTGGTGCTGGACGCATTGCCGCTGACGGTGAACGGCAAACTCGACCGCGATGCATTACCCGCACCCTCCCCGGCACCGGAAGCAACCCTGACACCCCCAACCGGGCCCGCCGCTGCAGGACAGCAAGGCGGAACCGCGAAGCAACTGGCCGCCCTGTGCACGGAGATCCTGCGCACCGCAGTCGGCGTCGATGACGACTTCTTCACCATGGGTGGGGACAGCATCGTCGCCATCCAGCTGGTCAACCGGGCCCGCCGCCAAGGCATCCGGATCACGCCCCAGCAGGTGTTCGTCTGCCGTACCGCGGCAGCCCTGGCCGACGCCGTCGGCGCCAGCGCCCCGATCCCGGTTGCGACCGACGATCCCGGCCCAGACCACGGCGAGGTCATGCTCACCCCGATCGTCCAACGTCTCGCCGAACTCGGTGGTGCCGTGACGCGGTTCAACCAAAGTGAGCTGCTGCTCTCCCCGGCGGGTGCTACCCGGGACCACCTGGAGGCGGCGATCAACGCCGTCGTGCAGCGCCACGATGCGCTGAACCTGCGACTGCACCGTCCGGCGCCAATGCTCTGGTCGCTGGAAACCGCCAGCGGGCAAACTGTTTCGGTCCACACGGTGGATGCGACGGCCTTCACCGACGACGAGCTGCGGGACGCGATCGGGGCGCAGTCCGATGCCGCTGCAGACCGACTCGATCCCGATGCGGGTGCGCTTGTGGCGGCGGTGTGGTTCGACCGCGGCCCTGATCGTCAGGGTCGGTTACTCCTGGTCATACACCACCTCGCCGTCGACGGGGTGTCGTGGCGGATCCTCATCGACGACCTGAACGAGGCATACCGCCAGGTCCACGGCGGACACCGTCCCGCGCTGATGCCGGTTCCCACCTCGATCCGGTCGTACGCGCGTGCGGTGAACGAACATGCCCAGCAGGCCGCGCGGTTGACGGAGTTTGAGCACTGGACGTCCACCCTCGCACCCGGCGGTGAGCTCGATCCGCAGGCCAACACCGTCGGTCTGACGGTCGCAGCGACGCGTGATCACGAGGTCCGGCTGACCGTTGACGAGACGGTGCCCCTGCTGACGACGGTCCCCGCGCTGGCCAATGCCGATATCACCGAGACACTGGTCGCCGCGTTGCACATGGCCGTCGGGCGTTGGCGCGCAACACAGACCGGAACAGCCGATGTACCACTGGTTCTCGACCTGGAACGGCACGGCCGCGACGGATGGGGTGAGGCATTCGACCTGTCCCGGACGGTGGGTTGGTTCACGGCGATCGCCCCGGTACGCCTGCCCGCCGCAGTTAGCGGCGACCACATCGTCGTCCTCAAGGAGGTCAAGGAACGGCTGCGCTCGGTTCGGGACGGCGGCCTCGGGTTCGGTCAGCTGCGTTACTGCAATCCGCGGACCGCGGCCGCACTCGGCCGACTGCCTGCTCCGCAGCTGCTGTTCAACTACCTGGGCCGGTGGGCCGCCGGCGGCAGCAGCGATTGGGATTGCGCACCCGAAGTCGACGCTCTTCGGGTCGGTCCGGATCCTGACCTCGGTACCCCGTATCTGTTGGAGATCAACGCCATCTGCGATGAGACCGCCGACGGCCCGGTGCTGCGCGCGACGCTGACCTTCGCAGATGGTGAACTCATCGGGGACTCTGTATCCGATCTCGCTGAGCACTGGACGGCGGTGCTCCGCGAATTCGGGCAGCTTGGCCACTCACTCGCTGGCGAGTCTGCGACCAATGCGCTGACCCCGTCGGATCTGTCGCTCGTGGAACTGTCCCAGCCGCAGATCGACCGCATCACGGCGGTACTGCCTGGAGTCGAGGATATTTGGCCGCTGTCGCCACTGCAGGAGGGGGTGTACTTCCAGGCCCGCTACGCCGAGGCCGCGGTGTACATCGTCCAGAACGTGTTCGATTTCGTCGACCCGATCGACACCGCCGCCCTGCGCACAGCGTATTCCGCTGTGCTGAAACGCAATCCGGTATTGAGATCCGCCTTCCTGGCCGATGATCTGCCGCAGCCGGTGGCCGCCATCGTCGCGGGTCCCGTCTGCGAGCCCGAGCTGATCGAACTGGCGGAGCTATCGCAAGAGGACACTGCGCAGCGGATCGCCGAGATCACCGCGGCTGATCGACTGCGCACGTTCGATCTCGATGCGCCGCCGTTGGCGCGGTTGACGATCATCAGGACCGCCGACGGTGACCGGCTGATCTTCAGCTACCACTTCCTCTTGTTGGATGGCTGGTCGCGTGAGCAGCTGCTGCGCGAGCTTTTCGCCGAATATGCCGCGGCCAGAGACGGTTCCGTCGCTGACCTGCCCGAACCGACGGCGCATTTCACCGATTATCTGCGCTGGCTCGCTCAACAGGATCGGGCTGCGTCGGCCGACCAGTGGGCCACCGCCCTGAATGATCTGGTCGCGCCGACCCTGTTGGTACCGGCTGCGGTAGGCACCGAACCCACCTTGGCGCTGCGGCTGGATTTCACCCTGACCGAACAGCAGACCACGCGGCTCACCACGACCGCCCGCGAAGCCGGCGTCACACTCAACGCGCTGATCGGCACCGGGCTGGCGATGGTCCTTGGCTATGAAACCGGCAGCCAGGACGTGGTATTCGGCTCGACCGTCGCGGGCCGCCCGACCGATCTCGACGGTATCGACGCGGTCATCGGGCTGTTCCTCAATACCGTGCCGACGCGAGTCCGACTCGCACCGAATCGCTCGGTCGGTGAGACCATGCGGGCGGTGCAGTCCGACCGGCTCGCGCTGATGGATCACGAGTATCTGGGCTTGGGGGAAATTCAACGCGCGCTGGGCAAGGGCGACGGCAAGGGGGAGGGCGGCACGCTTTCGGGGAGCAGCCCGCTGTTCGACAACCTCTATGTGCTGCAGAACTTCCTCGACGATGACACGTTCACCGATATGGAGACCGAATACGGTATCTCCGGTCATGATTCGATCGATGCCTCCCACTATCCGCTGACCTGGGTGGCATCCCCGGGCCGCAGGCTGTGGGTCAAGTTGGAATACCGACCCGATGTCGTCGACCGCGCCTACGCACAGCGGCTGCTGGATCGGCTGCAGCAGGTGATCCTGGAGATCGCCGATCAGCCGGAGACCCTCGCGGCAATTCCGGTGCTGCTGCCTGCCGAGAACACCGCGTTGATGGCCCAGGCAGAATCAACCAGCCACACGTTGCCCCCGGCCACGGTGATGGACCTGCTGGCCCAGCGCACCGGAGAGTCGGCGGCCCTGACGGCGTTGGTCTGCGGTACCGACAGCATCGACTATCGACAACTGGATATGCGGGTCAACCGCCTCGCCTGGGTGTTGCGCGACCGTGGGATCGGCCCCGAACAAACGGTGGCACTTGCTATCCCGCGCTCGATCGATGCGGTGGTCGCCCTGTTCGCGGTCCTGCGCGCGGGCGCTGCCTACCTCCCGTTGGAGCTGGATTATCCCGACGACCGGTTGGCGGTCATGCTCGCCGATGCCCAGCCAGTCTGCCTGTTGACGACGACAACGGTCGCAACCCGGATCGCTGAGGTGACCCCTTCGTCGTGTCCGGTGATCACCCTCGATACCCCGGACACCTTGGCGGTACTCGGTGAGGCACGGTCGGAGTGGGATGGCTATTCCCCGAACCTGGATGATCCGGCATACGTGATCTACACGTCGGGATCGACAGGCAAGCCCAAGGGTGTCGTCACCCCTCACCGGGGTCTGACCAATATGCATCTCAATCACCGGGAGGCGATTTTCGCCCCGGCGATCGCCAAGGCGGGTGGGCGCCGCTTGCGGATTGCGCACACCGTGTCGTTCTCGTTCGATATGTCGTGGGAAGAACTGCTGTGGCTGATCGAGGGCCACGAGGTCCACATCTGCGACGAGGAGCTGCGCAAGGACGCCACCGCGTCGGCGCGCTATTGCCACCAGCACCGCATCGACGTCATCAACGTGACACCGACGTATGCCGGTCTGCTGTTCGAAGAGGGCCTGCTCGATGCGGATGGGTATCCGCCTGTCCTGGTGTTACTCGGTGGTGAAGCTGTCTCGGCGACGGTGTGGAATCGACTGCGCGACAGCGATACCAGCTACGGCTACAACTTGTACGGTCCCACCGAGTACACCATCAACACTCTCGGTGGCGGCACCGATGACAGTGCGATGCCCACGGTGGGTCAGCCGATCTGGAATACCCGCGCACACATTCTCGACAACTGGCTGCGGCCGGTACCCGATGGCACCGCAGGTGAGCTGTACATCGCGGGGGCCGGTCTGGCCCGGGGCTACCTAGGTCAACCTGCGCTCAGCGCCGGTCGGTTCATCGCCGACCCGTTCG
Source organism: Mycobacterium sp. (assembly GCF_965229105.1). Classification (GTDB taxonomy): domain Bacteria; phylum Actinomycetota; class Actinomycetes; order Mycobacteriales; family Mycobacteriaceae; genus Mycobacterium. The sequence goes on along the minus strand of NZ_OZ245858.1, from coordinate 286,915 downwards.
GCGGATGCGGCGGTGCCCGGATGTACCGGACCGGTGATCTGGTGCTCCGCCGACCCGACGGCAACCTCGAATTCCTCGGTCGTACCGACGATCAGGTGAAGATCCGCGGCTACCGGGTCGAGCTCGGCGATATCCAAGCGGCGGCCACAGCTCACCCGTCGATCACGCAGGCGGCGGTGATCGCCCGGCCGGACCCGAACACCTCGGGCTCGCATCGACTGGTCGGCTATCTCGTGCCCGCAGCTGGCGGTGGGGCCGAGGAATTGATCGCCGAGGTGCGGTCCTATCTCAAGGGTGTGCTGCCTGCCTATATGGTGCCGTCAGCCTTCGCAGTGCTCGATGAACTGCCGCTGACCGATAACGGCAAGCTGAACATCAAGGCGCTCCCGGAGGTCGACGCGGCCAGCCGCCGCAGTGCCGGCCGGCCGCCGACGTCGGCGACGGAGGAAGCGCTGTGTGAACTGTTCGCCGACATCCTCGATGGCGGCGATGTGGGTGTGGACGACGACTTCTTCGACCTGGGTGGGCACTCGCTACTGAGTATCCGGTTGATCAACGGGATCCGTGCGCGCTTGGGTGTGGAGATCTCGCTGCGTGATGTGTTCGATGCCCCCACAGTTGGCGGGTTGGCGCGTCGACTGGAATCCCAGCCCGCCGCGGAACTGGTTGCGCGGCCCGAATTGGTGGCGGCTGGCAGACGACCTGAGCGGGTACCGACATCACCCGCCCAGGAACGCCTGTTGATCCTGGACCGGCTCGGCGAAACCGCTGCGGCATACAACTATCCACTGGTGTTCCGGGTTCGAGGGCCGCTGAATCTCGACGCTGTAGGTCACGCGATCGGTGACGTCGTGGACCGCCACGAATCGCTGCGGACAGTGTTCGCCGAAGACCCGGGCATGGAAGGCATCCCGTTCCAGCAGATCCTTGCCGTCGGCACGCGCCCGCCGATGGCGGTGATCTCTTCCGATCCAGCGCAGCTCCCCACCGAGGTGGCCGCCGCGGTGAGGTACCGGTTCGATCTGAGCACGGAGATCCCGCTGCGCTGCACTGTGATTAGAACCGGCGTCGATGACCACACAGTGGTGCTGCTTCTTCATCACATCGCCACCGACGAATGGTCGGACGCACCGTTCTTCGCCGACCTCAACCAGGCCTATCAGATGCGGCTCGCAGGAACAGGAGATGCTCTGCCGGCCTTGACAGTTCAGTACGCCGATTACACGCTGTGGCAGCGGAACCTGCTCGCACACGTCGGCGATCAGCAACTGCAGTTCTGGCGTGCGGAGCTGGCGGGTGCACCCGACGAGATGACCCTGCCGACCGACCGACCGCGACCGACCAGGCCCAGCGGTGCCGGTGGCACCATCGGTATTGACCTACCGTCGGAAACCGTTGCAGCACTGCAGACCCTGGCCGCGCAGCATCAGGTCAGCATGCTGATGGTGCTGCATGCAGTCACCGCGGTGCTCTTGCATCGACTCGGCGCGGGCGACGATATCGTGGTCGGCACGCCGGTCGCAGGGCGCGACGAAGCCGCACTGAACGATGTGATCGGCTTTTTCGTCAACACCGTTGTCCTCCGCACCGACCTATCGGGTAACCCGTCATTTGCCGGACTTTTGACCCGGGTCCGGTCGGCCGATCTTGCGGCATTCGCGCACCAGGAACTCCCGTTCGAGCGACTGGTAGAGGACTTGAACCCGCCACGGGTCGCAGGCCGCAATCCGCTGTTCGGCGTCTTCATCGGCTACCACCTGCGACAAGGTGCACCAGATGGTGAAGGCGAAGCCATGTTCGGACTCCCCACCGAGTGGTCAGAACCACCGGTGACCGCGGCGATGTTCGATCTCGGTTTCACACTGATCGACGATCGCGGCGATGGGCGGGCCGGCATCATGGCCGAATACAGCGCCGACCTGTTCGACGAGTCCACGGTGCGCACGCTCGCGCAACGACTGGTGAGGATGCTAGGCCGAGTGGCCGCCGATGCGTCGGTCGCAATCGGAGCCATCGACGTCCTGGCCACCGGCGAGTATGACACGCTGATCGCGGACCGTAACGGGACAGAACATCACGTTGCCCCAATCACTCTGGCGGCATTGGTTTCTCGGCAGGCCCGTCTGACCCCGGATGCCCCCGCGGTGGTGTACGAGCGGCGCGAGCTGAGCTATGCCGAACTGGATGGCTGGTCCGACCGGCTGGCTGCGGATCTCCGCACGGGCGGGGCCGGCCCGGGCGCGGTCGTCGGGGTGTCCCTACCCCGGTCGATCGAGCTGATCGTGGCCCTGGTCGCGGTCGCAAAATCGGGGGCGGCCTTCTTGCCGCTGGACCCGGATTATCCGCAGGATCGGTTGGCGTACATGATTTCTGATGCTGCGCCGACCACAGTGCTCGACGAGGCGGCCGTGGTGCGATCGGCCCATTCCGCACCGCCGGAGCCGCCTCATCGCGACGTCGATCCCGCGTCATGGGCGTACGTGCTGTACACCTCCGGTTCGACCGGTCGACCCAAGGGCGTGGCGGTACCCCACGCGGGCATCGTGAACCGGATCGCCTGGTTGCAGGACGCCTACCCGTTGGCGGCCGACGACCGGATGCTGGTCAAGACGCCGATCAGCTTCGACACCTCGGTATGGGAGGTGTTCTGGCCGTTGAGCGTCGGGGCGGCACTGGTGATCGCCCGCCCGGGTGGGCACCGCGAGCCCGGTTATCTCGCGGAAACCATTGTCTCGGAACAGGTGACCGCGGTGGACTTCGTCCCATCGATGCTGGAACTCTTCCTCGACGATCCGCGGTCGACGGCGTGCGCATCCCTGACCCGGGTCACCGTCGGCGGCGAAGCTCTGTCATCGGAGGTGGCGGCGCGGTTCGCCGGGGCCTTTGCCCACGTACCTCTGCACAATCTGTACGGTCCCACAGAGGCGTCGGTGGATGTGCTCGGGTGGACCGCGGACGGCGGTCCGGTGGCACTGGGTCTGCCGGGCTGGAATGTGCGGGCCTACGTCCTCGACGGTTATCTCAACCCGGTACCCGCGGGCGCCCCCGGTGAGTTGTATCTGGCCGGCGTGCAATTGGCCGACGGCTATCTACACCGATACGGGCAGACGGCACAAGCATTTATCGCTGATCCGTTCACGGCGGGTGCCCGGATGTACCGCACCGGGGATCTGGTCCGGTGGCGCCAGGATGGGCAGCTGGAATACCTGGGTCGAACCGACGATCAGATCAAGCTGCGCGGTGTGCGGATCGAGCCCGGTGAAATCGAGACAGTTTTGGCCACTCATCCAGCGGTGGCATCGGCACGGGTGGTGGTGCGCGCCGACCGGTTGGTGGCCTACTACGTGCCTGCTGGTCCGGTGCAGCGGTCACTTCGTGAACATGCGGCGGCAGCTCTCCCGATCCACATGGTGCCGTCGGCCTTCGTCGAGGTACCGGTGTTCCCGTTGACCCCCAGTGGGAAGCTGGACCGGAACGCGCTTCCTGAACCGGAGATCACTGCAGGCAACGGTCGCCCTGCGGTCACCAAAACACAGAAACGGCTGTGCGAGTTGTTCTCTGAGGTCCTCGGTGTGGGCGTCACCAGTATTGACGACGATTTCTTCGCCCTCGGCGGGCATTCCCTGCTACTGGTCCGGTTGGCCGCCCTGATCCGGCGCGAGCTCGGCGTCGAGATGCCGGTGGCCAACCTGATCGTGGCACCGACAGTCGGCGAGGTGGCCGATGCGCTCACCACGGATGCGACCGGCCACGGGGCCGGCAGCCTGGCGATCGTCTTGCCGCTGCGGGCGTCCGGGACCGAGCCGCCGCTGTTCTGTCTGCCTCCGGCCAGTGGTCTGAGCTGGCAATTCGCCGGGTTGAAACGCTATCTGCCAGAAACTATTCCGATCTATGGCCTGCAGTCCCCGCTGTTTGTCGGGGCGCCTCTGCCGCAGACCATCGCGGAGTTGGCCGCCGACTACGCTGACACGGTTGCCGCGGTGGCGCCGATAGGTCCGATTCGCTTGCTGGGCTGGTCATTTGGTGGCTCGATGGCACTGTTGGTCGCCCAGAAACTCGCCAACGCCGGACGCAAGGTGGACTTCGTCGGAATGCTCGACGCGCGCACGGATGTGGTCAGACCCGAGGAGCAGGGTGAATTCGACCCCGCCGCGGTCCTGGGTGGGCTGCTGCGCGAAATGGGCTTCCCGGTGGACCCCGATGCCAGGGTCACCGTGGACCAGGCCGTCACGCTGGTGCGCACCAGCGGTGACGCCATCGCCATCCTCGACGACGCCCAGATCGCTCTGGTGATCGAAAACTATGTGGCGGCAGAACGTTTCACCGCGGATGCGGACTACGGCCGCTACGACGGCGACGTCTTCTTTGTCGATGCCACCACGCTGGAGATGGATCTGGCCGGGGTCGCCTCGCACGGCTGGCGCGATCACATCGGCGGGCGGTTGCGGGTGGTGGCGCTGGACTGCCGCCATTCCGAGCTAATGGATCCGGCGATCCTCGACCGACTCGGTCCGTTGATCGCCGACGAACTGACCCGCTAGTCGCGTTCGGCTCGACGGGCCCGTCGTTTCCCCTCGTGCATGGCTGCCACGCGAGCGGCCGGGATGGTGTGACCCTGCGCGATCAGGTCATCCGGCAGGCGCTGCGGTGGCGGCATCATCGCCGCCCACGGGTCGCCACCGGCAAGAGCGGCGATCGCGGTGTGCACGGTGAAGTCACCGGGGGTGACGCGGTCCAGATCGGACCAGGCCAGCGGGAAGGACACCGGTGTGCCCGGCCGCAGCCGTGGGCTATACGGCGCCGCGATCGTCGCACCGCCGGCCCGGGTGGAATCCACGAAAACCTTCCCGGCCCGATCCTCGATGATGAACGCCGTGGTTGCCAGGTCCGGGTTGATCGCCTCGGTGCGAGCGGCGAGCGCGCGGGTAGCCGCCGCTGCGTCTCCAACCGCGTCGGCGTCACCGGGTGAGTGGTCGTCGATCGGCACAAAGATGTGCACGCCCTTGGCGCCGCTGGTTTTCACCGCACCGGCCAACCCACTATCGGTCAGCGCCTGGTGCACGAGGTGTGCGACGGCCACCACGGCGGAGAAGTCATCGTCAGCGGGCGGGTCCAGGTCGAGAACGAGGTGCGTCGGCCGGTGGATGTTCTCGGCCAGGCCGAGCGCCGGGTGGTATTCGATGGCGCGCTGATTGGCCAACCAGAGCAGGGTCCGGCGATCGTCGCACAGTGCGTAGTGCACCTCCCGCTTGGATGCCTCCGCCCAGATCGTCGCGGTACGCACCCAGTCCGGGGTGTATTTCGGCACGTTCTTCTGCATGAACGGTGCCCGCCCGCGCAACGCCCGCAGCACGGTCAGCGGGCGACCGGCGAGACCGGGCAGTATCGCGTCGGCGACCGCGTCCAGGTAGTCCACGAGGTCGCGTTTGGTGGCCCCGGCGTCGTGGCTCAGCGGCTGGTCGAGATTGGTCAAGACGACGCCGTCTCGTTCCTCGCTGGTAGCCACCCTCGCATTCTCTCCGGGTTTGCTCGCGATGTTTGGCGCTCCGCGACATCGGGGTAGTCGGTGCACAGGTGTTCACCGAAACTCAGTCCAAACCAATCAACGGAGCCGCGATGAATTCGAAAATCCGCAGCCTGACCCGCTGGACTGTCGCACCGGCCAAGGATGTGCAGACCGCCACCTCACCGAAGGTCAACCTGCTGCGCGGTCTGGCGGCCAGAGCCACCACCCCGCTGCTGCCGGACGACTACCTGAAACTGATCAATCCCTTGTGGTCGGCCCGTGAGCTGCGCGGCGAGATCGTCAACGTCGACAAAGAGACCGAGACCTCCGCCACCGTCACGATCAAACCCGGCTGGGGTTTCACCGGCGACTATCTGCCGGGCCAGTACGTGGGAATCGGTGTGCGGATCGGCGGCCGCTGGCATTGGCGTTCCTACTCCCTGACCTCGATTCCGCGCCGGGATAAGAAGCTCATCTCGATCACCGTCAAGGCGACTCCAGAAGGGTTCTTGTCCACCCACCTGGTCAATGGGGTCGAACCCGGAACGATCGTGCGTCTTGCGGCCCCGAAGGGGGACTTCGCATTGCCCGATCCGCCGCCGCCCAAGCTGCTGCTCGTCACGGCCGGAAGCGGGATCACCCCGGTTATGGCGATGCTTCGTGCGTTGCGGCAGCGGGGACACTACCCCGACATCGTGCACATCCATTCGGCGCCGAACGCCGATGAGGTGATCTTCCACGACGAGTTGGTCGACCTCTCCGAGGCTGAGGGCGACTACACGTTGCATCTGCAGTTGACCAACGATGCCGGGCATCTGGACTTCGCTGCCGACCTCGACGACATCGTCCCGGACTGGCAGGACCGACCGACCTGGGCATGCGGCCCGCCGGCGATGCTCGATGCCATCGAGTCCCGGTGGGCCGACGCGGACGTGCGGGAAAACCTGCACATGGAACGGTTCGTCATCGCGCGGACCGACAAAGGCGGCGAAGGTGGCACCGTCACCTTCGCGATCTCGGACAAGTCCGTCGACGTCGACGGCGCCACCTCGCTATTGGAAGCAGGGGAGCAGGTGGGTATCCAGATGCCCTTCGGCTGCCGCATGGGGATCTGCCAGAGCTGCGTTCTGCCATTGGAAGCGGGGCACATTCGCGACTTCAGGTCCGGCGCCGAGCACGGCGAGGGTGATCGCATCCAAACCTGTATTTCAGCGGCGTCCGGCGACTGCACCATCAACATCTAGGAGATTTGGATGGCTATTACCGATATCAAGGAATACGCACACCTCACCAGCGCTGATGTCGAGGAGTTGGCGCGTGAACTGGACGCCATCAGAACCGATATCGAGGAATCCCGCGGCGAGCGCGACGCCCGCTATATCCGTCGGGCAATCCAGCTGCAGCGAGCCCTGGCCGCGGGCGGTCGCATCGCGTTGTTCGCCAGCGGGAACCGGGCCGCCAGGATCGCTGGGACCGGAATGCTCGCCGCGGCAAAGATCATCGAGAACATGGAGCTTGGGCACAACATCACCCATGGGCAGTGGGACTGGATGAATGATCCGGAGATCCACTCCACCGAATGGGAATGGGATACCACCTCGCCGAGCGTGCACTGGAAGAAATCGCACAACTTCGTGCACCACAAGTACACCAATGTCGTTGGGCTGGATGACGATATCGGCTACGGCATCATGCGTTTGACCCGTGATCAGCGCTGGGAGCGGTGGATGATCGGTAACCCCGTCTACAACCTGTTGCTCGGGACGCTGTTCGAATGGGGTGTGGCCGCCCATGGTCTGGAGACGACGAAGTTCCGCAAGGGCGAGAAGTCCAAAGGCGAGGTCCTCCGCGATCTGAAAGTCATCGGTAGAAAAGTCGGCAAGCAGGTGGGCAAGGACTATGTGGTCTTCCCCGCGCTGTCCGGCCGGAACTGGAAGCACACTCTGGGTGCCAATGCCGTTGCCAATCTGATCCGCAACTACTGGTCTTACATGGTGATTTTCTGCGGCCACTTCCCCGACGGCGCAGAGAAATTCACCAAGGAGGAGTACGACGCCGAGACCCACGCCGAGTGGTATCTGCGGCAGATGCTCGGTTCGGCCAATTTCAATGCCGGCCCGGTAATGGCATTCATGAGTGGAAACCTCTGCTATCAGATCGAGCACCACCTGTTTCCCGACCTACCCAGCAACCGTTATGCGGAGATCGCGGTACGGGTGCGCGCACTCTGCGATAAGTACGACTTGCCATACACCACTGGATCTCTTGGCGGGCAGTACCTCCAGTCGTTCATGACCATTGCGAAGCTGGCACTGCCGAACAGGTTCCTTCAGGCCTCCGCGGACGACGCACCCGAGACGCACTCCGAGCTCAAGTTCCGGATCAGAGGCGGGGTCAAGGACACCTTCGGCGTCGATCCCAGCACCGGCAAGCGCCGGGGGCTTCGCACCGCGGCGCGGGAGCTCGAGGTGAGCTCGCGGTAGCGCCAGTGGCGACCGCTGAACCGGCCGAGTCGAGGGCATTTTGCGAAATCGGGGAAAACCTAGTTTTCCCCGGATATATAGTGCGGCGTGACGCACCGGATACGAGTGAAAGATGTTGAGACATTTGGTACTACCCGTCTCGGTCGCGTTCTGAAGTTTGGGACTGAGCGTCTAGGTGACGGGTCAAATTCGGCAGTGTCAGAGTCTTGCGGAAATCATTACCGTAAGGTAAACAGTCCGTGTTCACATATCGCTCAGCGGTGCGTTTCACCAGCAAGGAGGGCACACATGCCCTATGCCTGCGCCGTGAGCCGGCCCCGATTTGATCTTGACAAATCACCGGTAAATGGCCGCGTACCGTGCCATCATCAGGCTCCCCGGGAACAGCAGGAGGCCTGTTGACGCACACCTCTGTGCGCGGCCTGGTCGGCTTGGCCAGCATCGTGATTGTCGGCGCAATCGTGGCCTTGTCTGTGACCATGTTTCGGGGTGACTTCACGGATTCCGTTCCCCTGACCGTGATGTCACAGCGCGCTGGTCTGGTGATGAATCCCGACGCGAAGGTCAAACTGCTCGGCGTGCCGGTCGGCAGGGTCAGCTCGATCGAAACGCGCCCGGACGGCCAAGCCGTTATCCACCTGGAAATGGATCCCGCGCAGCTCGCTCAGATTCCCGCCAACGTGGGAGTGGATATTGCGTCTGCCACCGTGTTCGGAGCCAAGTCCGTGGATCTGGTTCCGCCTGCGGATCCCTCACCGCAGACCTTGAAGCCCGGGCAGATTCTCACCGCTGACCATGTCACCATCGAGTGGAACACCATTTTTCAGCAACTCACCAGTGTGCTGTCGAAGATTCAGCCTGAGAAGCTCAACGCGACGCTGGGCGCGATCTCCGAAGCGGTCGATGGCCGCGGCGAGAAATTCGGCCAGACGCTGACAGACTTCGACCGGTTGCTCGCCAAGCTCAACCCCAGCCTGGACAACCTGAACCATGACCTAGAGGTCGCACCTGTTGTCATCAACGCATACGCCGATGCCGCGCCGGATCTGGTAGCGACCGCCGACAATGGCGCGCAGATCAGCAAGACCCTTGTCGAGGAGCAGAACGGCCTGGATGCACTGCTGATCAGTAGCATCGGCCTGGCCGATATCGGCAATGACGTGATCGGTACGAACACAGATCAGCTCACCCAAACGCTGCATCTACTGGTACCGACATTCGACCTGACAAACCGCTACAACGCGGCCCTCACCTGTGGGCTGACGGCGTTGAACAAACTCGCGTCGGGACCGCCGTTGCAGAAACCGGGTGTGGTGCTCTCCACCGGTTTCATGATGGGACTCGAACGCTACCGCTACCCGGGCAATCTCCCGAAGGTGGCCGCAAAGGGCGGACCGCAATGCACCATGGTTGCGGACCTTCCCTTCAACGAGTCTCCGCCGTTCGTCGTGACTGACCAAGGCAGCAATCCCGCGCAGTACGGCAATCAGGGCCTGCTGTTGAATTCCGACGCGCTCAAGCAGGCATTGTTCGGACCGCTCGACGGGCCGCCGCGCAACACCTCACAGATCGGAATGCCCGGATGACGGGGTCACGGTCCGCGCTGAAATTCGGCGCGTTCGCCGTCGTGATGGTGGTGTTGACGGCGTTGCTATTCGTGACTTTCGGCCAGTACCGCACGGGTACGACGAACTCGTACTCCGCGGTGTTCACCGACGTCTCCGGTCTCAAAACCGGTGACTCGGTACGGGCCGGCGGATTGCGGGTGGGCACCGTCAACAAACTGACCATGCGACCGGACAGCACTGTCGAGGTCGGGTTCGACGCCGACCGAAATGTCGTGCTGACCACCGGCAGCAAGGCCGCAGTGCGCTATCTCAACCTGGTCGGGGACCGCTTCCTGGAACTGGCCGACGGCCCGGGATCGCCGCGGTTGATGGCCGCGGGCTCGCAGATTCCTGTCGATCGCACGACACCCGCGCTCGATCTCGATCTGCTGCTGGGCGGCCTCAAACCGGTGATCTCCGGCCTCAATCCGCAGGACGTCAATGCGCTGACCGCCTCTCTGCTTCAGATTTTCCAGGGCCAGGGCGGCACCTTGGATTCACTGCTGACGAAGACCGCCTCCTTTACCAACGATCTCGCCGCCAACAATCAGGTGATCCAACAGTTGATCGATAACCTCAACACCGTTGTGGGTGTGCTCGCCAAAGACGGCGACAAGTTTTCCAACACCATCGACCGTTTCGAGCAGTTGATCACCGGCCTGGCCAAGGATCGCGATCCGATCGGTACGGCGATCGACTCCCTCAGCGACGGCACCGCATCGATCGCCGATCTGCTGAGCAACGCGCGAGCTCCGTTGGCAGGCACCGTGAACGAACTGGGCCGGCTGGCGCCGGTGCTGGACAAGAACAAAAGTGAGCTCGACACCGCGCTGCAGAAGGCGCCAAACAACTACCGCAAGCTGGTTCGGCTCGGCGCGTACGGCAGCTTCTTGAACTACTACATCTGTGAGCTGTCGATCCGGGTCAGCGATCTGCAAGGGCGCACCGTCGTCGTTCCGTGGATCTCGCAGACGACGGGCAGGTGTGAACGGCGCTGATGCTCAAGTACCGCGCAGCCAACCTCATTCGGCCGGGAATCATCGGCGTCGTTCTCATCGTGCTGGTCATCGCCGTCGGGCTCCAGCCGTCGAAACTGATCTCCTGGGCGACGACCATTCGGCACCAGGCGTTGTTCGCTGAGGCCGGCGGACTCACCGTGGGTAACGAAGTACGGATGTCAGGCATGAATGTCGGTTCGGTATCCGATGTATCACTTCAGGGCGCCAAGGTGGCTGTCACGTTTGTCGTCGACTCCGGCGTTCGGTTGGGCTCGGAAACCACCGCGCACATCCGCACCGGCACGCTGCTGGGCCAGCGGGTTATGACTATCGAGTCGGCAGGCAGTGGCACATTGCATTCCGCTGATGTCATCCCGTTGTCGCGGACCTCATCGCCATATTCGCTGACCGAAGCGGTCAGCGACCTCACGACCAATACCGGCGGCACCGATACCGCCAATATCAATGCGTCCCTGGACACGCTGTCTGACACCCTCGATCAGATCGCGCCGCAACTGGGTCCGACGTTCGACGGGTTGACCGAATTATCGCGGTCCTTGAACAGCCGAAACGACAACCTGCGCGCATTACTCAAGGGCGCGGGTGACATCAGCGGTGTGCTGGGAAAGCGCAGCCAGCAGCTCAATACGCTGATACTCAACGCCAACGACCTCATCGGGATGCTCAACGCCCGGCGCGAGGCGATCGTCAGCCTGCTCGCGAGCGTTTCCACTGTGGCCGAACAATTGTCGGGATTGGTAGCTGATAACGAGAAGGACCTGGCTCCTGCGCTGGAGAAGCTCAATTCGGTGACAGCGATGTTGGAAAAGAACCGCGACAACATCGGCAAGGCGCTGCCGGGCCTGGCCAAGTTCGAGATCACCCAGGGCGAGTCGGTGGCCAGCGGCTTCTACTACCAATCCTATGAAGCGAACCTGTCGCCTGCGCAGACCCTTCAGCCGTTCTTCGACTACGCCTTCGGGTTCCGGCGCGGCGTCAACGCCGGACAGCCCCCGGACAACGCCGGGCCGCGGGCCGAATTCCCGCTCCCGTTCAATGGAATTCCGGGAGGCTCCCGATGAACCGGAAACGACTCGGCATCGTGTTGGCGGCCGTGCTGGTGGTCGTGTTGGCGGCGGGCTCGGCGCTCCTGATCAAAGAGAAGTTCTTTGGTCCCACCCGGATCACCGCGTACTTCACCAGTGCCACCGGGATCTATCCGGGGGACGAAGTCCGGGTCCTCGGGGTCAAAGTGGGCACGATCGCCGCCATCGAACCCGCGGGCGATCAGGCCAGGATGATCCTGGACGTCGACCCCAAGGTGTCGATTCCGGCCGACGCCAAGGCGGTGCTGGTCGCCCAGAGCCTCGTTGCCGCTCGCTATGTGCAGTTGGCGCCGGCCTACGATTCGTCGGGCCCGACGATGCGCGACGGAGCGGTGATCCCGGTTGAACGGACCGCTATTCCGGTCGAATGGGACGAAGTCAAGACTCAATTAATGCGTCTGGCAACAGATTTGGGACCACGCAGTGGCGTATCAGGTACCTCGGTCTCAAGGTTCATCGACAGCGCCGCCAACGCGTTGGACGGTAACGGCGAGAAGCTGCGTCAGACGCTGGCCGAGCTGTCCGGGGTGGGCCGGATACTTGCTGACGGCAGCGGGAACCTGGTTGACATCATCAAGAACCTGCAGCTGTTCGTCAGTGCGCTGCGCGACAGTGATGAGCAGATCGTGCAGTTCGGCGATCGATTCGCGACCTTGACCAGTGTGCTCAACGATGACCGGCCCACGCTGGATGCGGCGCTGACGAAACTGTCCTCCGCTGTGGGCGACGTGCAACGGTTCGTCTCGGGTAGCCGCGCACAGACTGTCGAACAGATTCAGCGGCTGGCGAACGTCACCCAGAATCTGGTGGACCACAAGACCGACCTCGAGAACGTTCTGCATGTGACGCCCAATGCGATCGCCAACGGTTACAACATCTACAACCCCGACACCGGAAGCATGACCGGCGGTTTCGTGCTGAACAACTTTGCCGATCCGGTGTCTTTCGCGTGCGGGTTGATCGGAGCGATCGCCGATGTCACATCTGCCGAAACCGCGAAGCTCTGTGCGCAGTACCTCGGGCCCGGATTGCGAACCGTGGGACTCAACTCCCTGCCGATCCCGTTCAATGCCTATCTCGCGCACTCACCAACCAATCTGATCTACAGCGATCCGGCCCTCGCACCCGGTGGCGCGGGGCCGGTCCCAGGCCCACCGGAGAACCCCCTGCCAATTTCGACCTACACCGGTCTGGCGGGCGATCCGTACCCGGCGCCGGGTGACGTGCCGCCGCCGTATCCGCCGGGCCCGTCCGCGCCCGAGCACCTACCGGCTTTTCCTTCACCCGCCCTGTATCCGGGAGCGCCGATACCCGGTCCGCCCCAGATCAACTCCACTATTGCGCCCGTTGCGCCGCCACCGGATGTGGCGCCCACCCTGCCAGAGATGTTGCTCCCGGCCGAAGGGGCACCGCAATCATGATCAGCAGCAAGCGCAGGTGGGTAGTGCGTATGGTCGCGCTGGGTGGCGCCGTCGCGATGGCGGCCACGGGATGTTCATTCTCCGGCCTGAATTCGTTGCCGCTGCCCGGAGCGATAGGCCGTGGTTCGGACGCGCACATCTATCATCTGCAGTTCGCTAATATCGGTACGCTGGAATCGAATTCGCCGGTCATGATCGATAACGTTGTGGTCGGCAGCGTCGGGAAGATGACCTTCTCGAACTGGCACATCGACGTCGACGTGTCTGTGAAGCCCGATACGGTCGTGCCTGGCAATGCGGTGGGCAGTATCGGTCAGACCAGTCTGCTGGGATCGATGCACGTTGCCCTGGATCCGCCGGTGGGCCAAGCGCCCAGTGGGCGGCTGGCACCTGGTGCCACTGTCCCGCTGGATCGGTCCTCGACCTACCCATCGACGGAGCAAACCTTGTCATCGCTGTCGACAGTGGTCAACGGCGGTGGTCTTGGTCAGATCGGCAACATCATCCACAACTTCAATACCGCGTTGGCGGGGCGCCAGGGTGACGTCCGTGATCTCCTGTCCCGCCTGGATGAGTTCGTCGGCATCCTGGAAACGCAGAGCGATAACCTTGTTGCCACCCTCAAGGCCCTCGACCGACTGGCAGGGACCTTCGCCGGCCAAAGCGAGGTGCTCACCCGGGTATTGAACGAGATTCCGCCCGCGATGGACGTGCTGATCAGAGAACGGCCGCGAATCACCACCGCGTTGAGCAAACTGGGCACGTTCAGTGACACCTCGACGCGACTGGTCAACAACGTGCAGGCGGATCTGGTGACCAACCTGCGCAATCTCGAGCCCACCCTTCGCGCGCTGGCCGATGTCGGGGACGGCCTCAACCATGCGATCGCTTACGCGACGGTGTTCCCGTTCGGCCAGTCCGTGATCGACGAAGGCGTGCGGGGCGATTACATGAATCTCTTCGAGACTCTCGACTTCACCGTGCCGCGGCTCAAACGGACGACCTTCCTGGGCACCCGATGGGGTCAGCAGGGAACACCGCTGGTGCCCGCGCCGGGGGAGCCGTATTACATGCAGTACACACTGGACCCACTTTCCGCTCCCGTCACACCGGCGCCGATTGCCCCGCCGCCTGCCGCGGAAACATCTGCGCCACAATCAGTTCCGCCGCCGCCGGCGGCACCCCCGACGGCGGCTGGGGCACCCATCGCGCAACCCGGTGACCCGTCGATGATCTTCGCCGGACCCTACGGTGGTGGTGGCTGATGCTCACCCGTTTCGTTCGCAGCCAGCTGATCATCTTCACCATCGTGTCGATCATCGGTGTCGCCGTCATGGTCATCGGTTATATGCAGGCACCGACACTGCTGGGGATCGGTCGCATCACCGTGAAGATGGAACTTCCGGCGGCAGGCGGCCTGTACCAGTTCAGTAATGTCACCTACCGCGGAGTGAACGTCGGCAAGGTCACCAAGGTCGAAGTCATCGACGCCAGTCACGTGGAAGCCACACTGTCCCTGGAGACGTCACCCAAGATTCCGGCCGGGCTCAAGGCACGGGTGCTCAGTCTGTCGGCCGTGGGTGAGCAGTACGTCGATCTTCAGCCCCACAATGAGTCGCCGCCGTATCTGAAGGACGGATCCGTGATCGCGATGAGCGACACGTCGGTTCCCCAGCAGGTCGGACCGATGCTCGACCAGCTGGGTTCGCTGGTCGACAGCATCCCGCAAGGGAAGCTCAGCTCACTGCTGGATGAGTCGTTCAAAGCCTTCGATGGAGCCGGTTACGACTTCAGTTCCCTGCTCGATTCGTCGTCGAAACTGGCCAACGATTTCAACGGTATCGCCGACCAGAGTCGCGCCCTTATCGATGACAGTGGCCCGTTGCTGGATTCGCAGGTCAAGAGCGTCGACGCGATCCATACCTGGGCGCGCAGCATTGCCGGAATCACCGAGCAGGTCAAAGAGAATGATCCCCAGCTGCGCACGTTGTTGAACAGCGGTCCCGGTGCACTCGACGAGGTCTCCCGGCTGCTGTCCGATGTCAAGCCCACCCTCCCGATCCTGCTGGCGAACCTCGGCACCATCGGTCAGGTCGGCGTGACATACAACGCGTCGATTGAACAGCTGCTGGTACTGCTGCCGCCGTACGTCGGTGCGACGCGGTCAGTAGCGCCGACCAACAACCCGACCGGGTTGGCGCAGGGCGATTTCGCCATCACGATTTCCGACCCACCGGCGTGCACGGTCGGCTTCCTTCCGCCGTCGTCGTGGCGTAGCCCGGCCGATGAAACCGAAATCGACACGCCTGACGGCCTGTACTGCAAACTGCCGCAGGACTCGCCGCTCGCTGTGCGTGGCGCCCGCAACTACCCGTGCATGGGCCACCCGGGCAAGCGTGCTCCGACCGTGCAGCTGTGTAACGACCCCACGGGTTTCGTGCCGTTGGCGCAACGCCAGCATGTGCTGGGACCCAGCCCATTTGACCCTAACCTGATCTCGCAGGGCATTCCGCCCGACGGCAGGGTCAACCCGGCCGAAGGCCTCTACGGACCGCTCGAAGGGACGCCGTTGCCGCCAGGTGTCGGACCGGCATTGCCCGCGGATATCACGCCGGCACCACCTGCGGCGGCCACCGATGCGACGTCCGCTGCCGCGCCGGCGGATCCTGCGCTCCCCCCGCCCGCCGCTGGGACTCTCCCGCCCGCTGCCCCGGCAGCGTTCGGCAACAACAGTTCTGGGGCTACACCGTCGATCGCGACGGCGCAGTACAACCCACAAACCGGTGCCTATATGGCCGACGACGGCCAGATGTATCGCCAGTCCGATCTCGTCACGTCGACAACAACGAAGACCTGGAAGGACCTGGTGTTGGATACACCATGATGGCTAATGGCGGTTAAGGGTTCGGGTAGGTGGGCGGTGGGGTTGCCGTCGTTGCGTGGTGCGTCGGGGCCGATGTCGGCTATTGGTGGGTTGTTCGCGATGTCGGCGGATGCGGTGAAGTTTGTTTTTGTGCGGCCGTTTCAGTGGCGGGAGTTTTTGGAGCAGTCGTGGTTTGTGGCGCGGGTGTCGTTGGCGCCGACGTTGTTGGTGGCGATTCCGTTCACGGTGTTGATTTCGTTCACCCTCAATATTTTGTTGCGGGAGTTGGGGGCCGCTGATTTGTCGGGGGCGGGTGCGGCGTTTGGTGCGGTGACCCAGGTGGGTCCGTTGGTGACGGTGTTGATCGTGGCTGGGGCGGGGGCGACGGCGATGTGTGCGGATTTGGGGTCGCGCACGATCCGCGAGGAGATCGATGCCATGGAGGTGTTGGGGATCAATCCGGTGCAGCGGTTGGTGACGCCGCGGATGTTGGCTTCGGGTTTGGTGGCGTTGTTGCTCAACAGCCTGGTCTGCATTATCGGCATTTTGGGTGGGTATTTGTTTTCGGTGTTCGTTCAGGATGTGAATCCTGGTGCGTTCGCGGCGGGGATCACGTTGTTGACCGGGGTGCCGGAGTTGATCATTTCGTGTGTGAAGGCGGCGTTGTTCGGTCTGATCGCGGGGTTGGTGGCGTGTTATCGGGGGTTGACGATCACCGGTGGTGGTGCGAAGGCGGTGGGTAACGCGGTCAACGAGACGGTGGTGTACGCGTTCATGGCGTTGTTCGTGGTCAATGTGGTGGTCACGGCCATCGGTATCCAGATGACGTCGAAGTGAGGGATCTCTGGTGACGTTACGGGCGACGTATCCGCGGTTGGCGCGGCAGTTGGATCGGCCGGTGGGCTTTTTCGCCGGTATTGGTGATCACGCTCTGTTTTATGGTCGGGCGTTGGCGGCGACCCCATTCGCGGCCACTCACTACCGCCGTGAGGTCATCCGGTTGATCGCCGAGATCTCCATGGGTGCGGGCACGTTGGCGATGATCGGCGGCACGGTCGTCATCGTCGGGTTCCTCACCCTGGCCACCGGCGGTGTCCTGGCCATCCAGGGGTACAGCTCGCTGGGCAATATCGGTATCGAAGCACTCACCGGGTTCCTGGCGGCGTTCATCAACGTCCGTATCAGTGCGCCGATCGTGGCCGGGATCGGGTTGGCCGCCACCTTCGGGGCCGGGGTGACCGCGCAGTTGGGGGCGATGCGGATCAACGAGGAGATCGACGCCCTGGAATCGATGGGTATCCGCCCGGTCGAATACCTGGTGTCGACGCGGATTGTGGCCGGGATGATCGCGATCACCCCGCTGTACTCGATCGCGGTGATCTTGTCGTTTCTGGCGTCGCAGTTCACCACGGTGGTGTTGTTAGGTCAGTCCGGCGGGCTCTATGAGCATTACTTCAACACGTTTTTGAATCCGATCGATTTGTTGTGGTCGTTTCTGCAGGCCATCTTGATGGCACTGGCCATCCTGCTCATCCACACCTATTTCGGCTATTTCGCCACCGGCGGCCCGTCCGGGGTCGGCGTCGCGGTCGGTAACGCGGTGCGTACCTCGCTGATCGTGGTCGTCTCGGTGACCCTGCTGATCTCACTGGCCATCTACGGCTCCAACGGCAACTTCAACCTGTCAGGCTGATCGCCGCCAATTCGGCAGCGCCGCCTATCGTTGCCGGAGTGTCCGAACAGTCCCCAGCCGAGTCGCCCGACGTACGCGAGCTACGCGCGCGTCTAGACGGACTGACGATCCGCGACGCCGCAAGGCTTGGTCGTCGACTCCGCGGGAGTAATCCCGCAGCGCTGGCGAAGCTGACCGAGCAGTTCACCACCGCCGAGGCCCTGGTCGCCACCCGGTTGGCCGCTGTCCCCGCGATCACCTACCCCGACCTGCCGGTCAGTGACTTGCGGCACGAGATCGCGACGGTGATTCGCGAGAACCAGGTTGTTGTCGTCGCAGGGGAGACGGGATCGGGCAAGACCACCCAGCTGCCGAAGATCTGCCTGGAACTCGGTCGCGGGATTCGTGGCACCATCGGCCACACTCAGCCGCGGCGGATAGCCGCCCGCACGGTGGCCCAGCGCATTGCCGACGAACTGCACACCCCGCTGGGCGAGACGGTGGGCTACACGGTCCGCTTCAACGACCACGCCAGCGACCGCACCCTGATCAGGCTGATGACCGACGGCATTCTGCTCGCCGAGATTCAGCGCGACCGCCGGCTGCTGCGTTACGACACCCTGATCCTGGACGAGGCCCACGAGCGCAGCCTCAACATCGACTTCCTGCTGGGCTATCTACGCGAACTCCTGCCGCGCCGGCCGGACCTCAAGGTGATCGTCACCTCAGCGACCATCGAGCCCGGTCGCTTCGCTGAGCATTTCGGCGGCGCACCGATCGTCGAAGTCTCCGGCCGTACCTACCCGGTGGAGATCAGGTATCGGCCATTGGAGGTGGCGGCGTCATCAGATGATGACGACGCCGATCCGGATGACCCCGACCACGAGATCGTGCGCACCGAAGTCAGGGACCAGACCGAGGCGATCGTCGATGCGGTGCGCGAGCTGGAGGCCGAACCGCCCGGGGACGTGCTCGTCTTCCTCTCGGGTGAACGCGAGATCCGCGATACGGCGGAAGCCTTGCGGGGCGTCGTCAAGAATACCGAGATCCTTCCGCTGTATGCGCGTCTCCCGACCGCCGAGCAACAGCGTGTTTTCGAACCGTCCCACACCGGCCGACGGGTCGTCCTCGCCACCAACGTCGCGGAGACGTCGCTGACCGTGCCTGGCGTGCGCTACGTCGTCGACCCTGGCTCCGCCCGAATCTCGCGCTACAGCCGCCGCACCAAGGTGCAGCGGCTGCCGATCGAACCTATTTCGCAGGCCTCGGCCGCCCAGCGGGCGGGCCGGTCGGGGCGGGTGGCGCCCGGCGTCTGCATTCGCCTCTATTCGGAAGCGGATTTCGAGGCCCGGCCGCGCTATACCGACCCCGAAATTCTGCGCACCAACCTGGCCGCGGTGATCCTGCAGATGGCCTCGCTGCAGCTGGGCGATATCGAGGCTTTTCCTTTTCTCGACCCGCCGGATCAACGCAGCATCCGCGACGGTGTGCAGCTGCTGCAGGAACTCGGTGCCTTCGACTCCGGCGGCGCCATCACCGAGTTGGGGCGGAGACTGGCCCAGCTTCCGCTGGACCCTCGAATCGGCCGGATGATCCTGGCCGCCGACGCCGAGGGATGCGTGCGCGAAGTGCTGGTGCTGGCGGCCGCGCTGTCCATTCCCGACCCGCGGGAGCGGCCGACCGAACGCGAGGAGGCCGCACGGCAGAAGCATGCCCGCTTCGCCGATGAGCACTCCGATTTCGTTTCCTACCTTAACCTTTGGCGGTATCTGCGAGAGCAGCGCACCGAGCGCTCGGGTAGTTCGTTCCGACGAATGTGCCGCGACGAGTTCCTGCATTACCTGCGGATCCGGGAATGGCAGGATCTGACGGGGCAGCTGCGCAGCATCGCACGCGATCTCGGCATTCGCGAGTCTGGCGATGAGGAGCCGGCCGATCCGGCCCGGGTACATGCGGCGCTGGTGGCCGGTCTGCTCTCGCATATCGGTCTGCGGGAAGGTGATTCACGCGAATACGCCGGTGCGCGTAACTCGAAGTTCGTGCTGGCACCGGGCTCGGTGCTGACCAAACGCCCGCCGCGCTGGATCGTCGTCGCCGATCTGGTGGAGACCAGCCGGCTCTATGGCCGGATCGCGGCCCGTATCGAACCGGAGGCTGTCGAACGTATTGCCGGTGATCTCCTCAAGCGCAATTACAGTGAACCACATTGGGATTCGCAGCGCGGTGCAGTGATGGCCTGGGAGCGGGTGACCCTCTATGGACTACCGCTGGTGCCCCGTCGTCGCATTGGCTACGCCGATATCGACCCGGAAGCGGCCAGGGATATGTTCATCCGCAACGCCCTCGTCGAGGGTGACTGGCAGACCAAGCATCACTTCTATCGCGATAACACGCAGTTACGGGAGGAGCTCGCCGAGCTGGAAGAGCGGGCGCGACGCCGAGATCTGCTGGTCGGCGACGAAGAGATCTACGCCTTCTACGATAAACGCGTCCCGGCCGACGTGGTGTCCGCCCGGCACTTCGACGGCTGGTGGAAGAAGCAGCGGCACCGCACCCCAGAGCTACTCACCTTCACCCGAGATGATCTGCTGCGCAACGATACTGCTGCAGCCGATCAACCCGATTCCTGGCGGGCGGGTGACCTGACGCTGCCCGTGACGTACCGATTCGAGCCGACGGCCGAGGATGACGGGGTCACGGTGCATGTGCCGGTCGAGGTGCTGGCCCGGCTCGGCGGTAACGAATTTTCCTGGCAGGTGCCTGCCCTACGCGAAGAACTGGTCACTGCCCTCATCCGATCATTGCCAAAGGAATTGCGCCGCAACTTCGTTCCCGCCCCGGATTCGGCCCGCGCCGTCCTCGCCACGATCGAGCCTGGGCCGGAACCGCTGTTGGAATCTGTGCAGCGGGCGCTACAACGACTCTCCGGGGTGCTCGTGCCGATCGGAGCTTTCGACCTGGACAAGCTGCCGCCGCACCTTCGGGTGACGTTCGCCGTCGAAGCCGCCGACGGCACCGAGATGGCGCGCGGGAAAGACCTGGAGGCGCTGCAGGAGAAGCTCGCCGCCCCGATCCGCCAGGCCGTCGCACAGGCCGTGGCCGGGGGATGGGAACGGACCGGTCTGCGCACATGGCCCGATGACCTCGAAACATTGCCGCGTGCGGTGGAATCCAGTAACGGCGGGCGGGCCGTGCGGGGCTTCCCCGCCCTGGTCGATGCGGGTTCGACGGTGGAGATCCGGGTTTTCGCCACGGCGACCGAGCAGGCGGCGGCCATGCCCAGCGGCACCAGCAGGCTCCTTCGGCTGTCGGTGACATCGCCGCTCAAAGCTGTTGAGCGCGCGCTCGATACCCGCACTCGGCTAGTCCTCGGATCGAACCCGGACGGTTCACTGGCCGCGCTGCTCGATGACTGCGCCGACGCCGCGGTGGCCGTGCTGGCGCCGGGATCGGCGTGGACCAAGACAGAATTCGGCGCCCTGGGGGAGCGGGTCGCGGCCAATCTGGTGCCGACGACCCTCGATATCGTCAACCGCGTGCAAAAGGTGCTAGCCGCGGCCCATGAGGTGGAATTGGCGCTGCCGGCCACGCCGCCGCCCGCTCATGCCGAGGCGATCGCCGATATCCGTGCGCAGTTCGACAGGCTGCTGCCCGTCGGTTTCGTCACTGCTACCGGCGCCACTCATCTGACCGACCTCACCAGGTATCTGACCGCGATCGTCCGTCGCCTGGACACCTTGCCGCGTGGCGTGGCTGCCGACCAGGAGCGGATGCAGCGGGTACATGCGGTGCAACACGAACTCGACGACCTGGTGCGCGCGCTGGCGCCGGGACGGGCGGCGGCGGCCGATATCCGCGAAATCGCAAGGCAAATCGAGGAATTGCGGGTCAGCCTGTGGGCCCAGCAGCTGGGCACCCCGCGGCCGGTCAGCGAGCAGCGCATCTACCGGGCCATCGACGCGGTCAGCGCCTAGCGGGCCTTCAGCGTTGGCCCCAACGCCCGAGCAGGTGGGCTGCCTCGTCGCGCAGCCGATACACCGTATCGGCCGCCGACTGTGTGGCGGTCAGGCTCGCGACGCCCTGCCCGGCGTTGATGGACGTCTCTTGGTCGCGCAGAACACGTTCCGGCAGATGTGGCGGCCATGGGTATCCTGCGGCGATATCGAACTCGCGGGTGAGCACCGTATCGGTATCGCTGGCGGCGAACATCGCCTGCCGCGTCTGCTCGGAGGCCAGCGATTCGGTGCAGGCCGCGAACGCCGTACCCAGCCACGCCCCGGCCGCCCCGGCAGCCAGCACCGCGGCCAACCCGCGCCCCGACGAGATCCCGCCGGCAGCGAGCACGGGAACTGACACCTCATCGAGGACGGCAGCCAAGAGCGGTAGCGTGCCGATCCGAGGTTCGCCGTGCCCGCCGCCCTCCGCTCCGCGGGCGACGATCGCGTCGACCCCCGCCGCGACGGCCCGCCGTGCGCTACGAAGATCGGCGATCTGCGTCACCGCGACAATTCCGGCATCGCGGACCACCCCGACCCAGTCCCAGGTGTCGGCGAAACTGACCGAGATCAGCGCAGGTGCGGCGGCCACAGCGGTGGGCAACAGGAGTGGATCGCGCGCCATCGAGACATCCACCAGGCCGATGCCGAACGGCCTCCCGAGCCCGGCGACATGCTCGAGGTGAGCTGTCAGCTGTGACGCCGAGCCCGCGCTACCCATCCCGATCATGCCGAGTCCGCCGGCGCGGGTGATCGCCGCAGCCAAAGCGCCGCCGGCCACCCCGCCCATCGGAGCGTTCACGATCGGCACGTCGAGCCCCATCGTGCGCGACCATTCGGTGGATATGTCCATCAGCCCTGCTCGTCGACGTATCGCAACAGAGCCGGATCCGACGACGTGAACTGATCGACCTCTTCCCCGCCATCGCAGGTACAGAGGCTCACGGTGACCGAGTCGGAGCGGCGGGCAATCACCCGCCAGATGGCACCGGCGTCGGTCCATCGCGCAAGCGCGGCGACTCGATCGTCACCTGGCACGTCCTGCATGCGAATCTCCGGTTATCTCTCGGCAGCGTTCGTGCGAAGCCGGGCCGCCAGGTACGGCGCGGTCCGGCTCTCCCCAACCGCCGCCACCTCTGCCGGAGTTCCTTGTGCGACAACGCGTCCGCCGTCGTCACCCGCACCGGGGCCGAGGTCGATCACCCGGTCCGCACCCGCGACCACGCCCATATCGTGTTCGGCCACGACCACCGTGTTACCGGCGTCAACGAGCCGGTGCAGCTGCTGCTCCAGTAATTCGACATCGGCCGGGTGCAGCCCCGTCGTGGGTTCGTCGAGGACGTACACCGTGTGCCCGCGGCGGGCCCGCTGCAACTCAGATGCCAGCTTGATCCGCTGGGCCTCGCCGCCGGACAGTTCGGTGGCGGGTTGCCCGAGGCGCAGATACCCCAACCCGACCTCGCGCAGTGTGGTCAGGCTCCTGGCGGCGCCCGGCAGGTCAGCAAGGAACTCGGCGGCGTCGTCCACCGTCATCGCCAGAACATCGGCGATCGTGCGGTCGCGGTACCGCACCTCGAGCGTCTCGTCGGAGTACCGGGCGCCGTGGCAGGTCGGACAGACCCCGTAGGTTCCCGGCAGGAAGAGCAGCTCGACAGCGACGAAACCTTCACCCTGGCAGGTGGGACAGCGCCCCTGCGCCACGTTGAACGAGAACCGGCCGGCCGTCCACCCACGGCGGCGGGCTTCGTCGGTCGCGGCGAACACGCGTCGCACCGCGTCGAACATGCCGGTATAGGTGGCCAGGTTCGAGCGCGGAGTTCGCCCGATCGGTCGCTGATCAACCGTGACCAACCGGTCGATCGCCTCGACACCGTCGGCCCGCACACCGGCGCTCGCATCCTGGTCGAGGTCTGCGATCCCGGCGTCCTGCTCTTCCTGGTCCGGCTCGTCGCTATCAGGCTCGGCACCCAGATGGCGGTTGATGACATCGCCGAGAACCTTGCACACCAGCGTGGACTTACCGGAGCCGGACACCCCGGTGACCGCCGTGAAGACCCCCAGCGGGATGTCCACATCGAGGTCGCGCAGGTTGTGGAAGGCGATGCCGCGCAGCGCCAAGGTGCCCGATGGTTCCCGGATCGGTCGCGAAGGCCTTGCGGCAGTGTTGAACAGGTACTTCCTGGTGACCGAATCCGGAATCTGTGCCAGGCCGTCGACCGGCCCGCTGTAGAGGACGCGTCCGCCGAGTTCACCGGCACCTGGTCCGACGTCGACGATCCAGTCTGCGCGGCGCACCACATCCATATCGTGTTCGACGACGAACAGTGAATTACCCGCTCGGCGAAGGCGATCCAGCACCTCCAGCAGCGGCTCGGCGTCGGCGGGATGCAGACCCGCGGACGGCTCGTCCAAAACGTAGAGGACACCGAAAAGGCCTGCCCGCAGCTGGGTGGCCAGCCGCAGGCGCTGCAACTCACCCGGTGACACCGTCGGGGTGCGGCGGTGCAGGCTCAGATAGCCAAGCCCAAGGTCGATCAACACCTGAATACGCGCCAGCAAGTCGGTGGCGATCAGGGTGGCGACTTCGGTCAGCTCGCCGGATTCCGTTGACTCGTAGGCTGCTTCGGCGTCGGTTCGGTCAGCTGCGGGCCGCAGCGCCGCAGCGAGATCGGTCAATGCCATCGCGCCGTAGTCGGCGATGGTGAGGCCGGCGAAGGTGACGGCGAGTGCTTCGGGCCGGAGGCCCGCGCCGTGGCAGACCGGACAGTCGACGCTATCGACGAATTGCAGCACCCGCCTTCGCATCATCGCGCTCTGGGAGTTCGCCAGGGTATGCCTGACATGCCGCTCCGCACTGGAGAAGGTGCCGTTGTAGTAATAGTCGGCCGTGACGGCGGCCCGGTTCGGATGGATCTCGACCGTCGGTTGCTCGTCGGTGAAAAGGATCCAATCACGTTGTCGCTTAGGTAGTTTTCGCCACGGCTTGTCGATGTTGTACCCGAGGGTGATCAAGATGTCGCGCAGGTTCTGGCCCTGCCAGGCACCAGGCCAGGCAGCCACGGCGCCTTCGCGGATCGTCAACGACGGATCGGGCACCAGGGTCTCCTCGCTGACCTGGTGAATCCGGCCGAGGCCGTGGCACTGCGGGCAGGCTCCCACCGCGGTGTTGGAGGAGAAGGCGTCGGAATCCAGTCGTTCGGTCGCGCCAGGGGGATAGGTTCCGGCCCGGGAGAACAACATTCGCAGCAGGTTCGACAGTGTGGTGACCGTGCCGACCGTCGACCGTGAGGTGCCTGAGCCCCGCCGTTGCTGCAATGCCACCGCGGGTGGGAGTCCGGTGATGTCATCGACCTTCGGCGCACCGGCGGGTAACAGCAGCCGGCGAGCATAGGGGGCGACGGATTCGAAGTAGCGACGCTGCGCTTCGGCGTAGATGGTGCCGAAGGCCAACGACGACTTGCCCGAGCCCGACACCCCGGTGAAGGCGACGAAGGCATCGCGGGGAGCGGCCACGTCGACCGCTTGCAGGTTGTGCACCCGGGAACCACTGACCCGTACATACGCGTCGAGTTCACCATCGGATGCGCTCATCTGACCATTGTGGCCGCCGGGCGGGTAATTCACGTGTTCAATCGGAATGCTCGTCGAAACTGACTTCCACGCGCTGAAAGCCTTTGGCGCGCTCAGCTTTTGCCTTACTCGTATAGGTCCGGCGGTCCGCCGGGGTGAGCTCGACGTCATCGGTGAACTGGGTCAACAGCGCCCTCGGGTGCAATCGGTCGACCCGCACCACGTTGACCTCGGCGCAGAGCACCAGGCTGGTCGAGATCAGGAACAGGAACGCCAACAGGCCCAGCACCAAGGCGAACACAGAGTTGATCCGGCTGGCCGAACTGACGACATGAGCCACGTAGCCGGCACCGAACCATTGCAGCAACTGCCAGATCACCGCCGCCGCGATTGCACCGGGCAGCACGTCGCGGTAGGACACGTCCCGCGCGGTGGTGACCCGAAACGCGACCAGGCAGATTGTCGCGTTGATGGCCACTGCCGCAAGGACGATGCCGACTGTGCTGATCGGCCCCAGGGAATCGGTCGCGCGCCCCACCGCGGACAGGACCGTCGTCGCCAGCGCGGCCGAACCAAGGACGATAAGCAGGAGCAGGCTGCGGATCCGCGACCGGATGGGATCCGGCCGGTTGTTTCGGGGTACGGCCCACGCGGTGTCCATCGCGTTCTGAATGGCCTGCCCCACGCCGAGGCCACCGTAGAGGGCACCGACGATGCCGATGACCACGGCCGTGGTGCCGCCGCTGAGCTGGTCTGGCTGCTGGAGCTGATCGCCGATTACGGGCAATTGGTTCAACGCCGAGTGCACCACCTGGTGTTGCAGGTCGGGATGGCCGACCAGCACCACTCCGAGGATCGTGGTCGACAACAGCAGCAGCGGGAACAGCGAGACGAACGCGTAATAGGTGATCAGCGCGGCCAGGTAGCCACCCTGATCATCGATGTATTTGTAGATGACCGCGATGGTGAAGCCGACCGCTCGGCTTCGCTGTTGTAGTCGGTCAAGCCATTCCACCACGTGGGTCACTCCAGTTCACGGCATCAATGTCGCTCAGTGATACCCAGGTGCCTGATCACCCAACCCGCAGCACGGCCTTACCCGCGACGGTGCGGCCAAGCAGTGCCTCGGCGGCCGCGGCCACGTTGTCCCACGAGTCACGTAGACCGATCTGCGGATCCAGCTCGCCATCGGCCAGCAGCGTCAGCAGGTACTGCAGATCGGCTCGGAACGGGGCACGAACTGTGAACGGCTCCAACCGTTTCCGATTTCCGGAGCGACGCTCTCGCTCGAAGTCGATGGTGCTGGGCTCGTTGGAAGCCATGCCGATCGATTGCAGGGACCCGCCATCGGATACCAGGGCGAAGGCCTCTGTGAGGAGTCGGCCGCCGACATTGTCGAGAACCCCGAACACCGGCTCGGTCACATCGGCGAGCCCGACGACAACCTCTTCGGCGCCGAGCTCGGTCAGCCCGTCGCCTCGTGCGGCACTACCGACCGCGGCGATCACGTGTGCCCCGGCGCGCGCGGCCAGCTGAACCGCGAACCGACCAACTCCACCCGATGCGCCGGTGATCAGCACCCGACGACCGACGATCGGTCCGAGAGCGCGGATGGCCTGCAGCGCGGTCACCCCGGCGACGGGCAGTGCGGCGGCCTCTTCGACATCGACCCATTCGGGCAGTTCGGCCAGGTTTTCGCTGGCCACGGCCCGACGCTGAGCCCAACCACCCTGCCCACTGAAGCCCACCACTCGCGCCCCGACCGGTGGCCCGGAGCCGTCCGTGGCGGCCTTCGCCACCACCCCGGCGGTGTCCCAGCCGGGGACCTCGCCGGGTCGGCGCATCTGGTCGATGAAGTGGATCTCGCCGAAATTGAGCCCGATGGCCTGCACCTCGACCAACGCTTCGCCGACCGCCACGGCCGGTTCGTCGACGTCGTCGAAGTTCAGCTTTGCCCTGGCGTGCGGGTCGTAGACGATGGCGCGCATTGCTGGGCCAACCGCTGCGGTAGGGGGGCTATTCCCCGATTCGGTGGTTCACCGCAGGTTCTACGGCGAAGGCCAGACGCTGTAGGCAATCGCGGCGATCCCGATGACCGCGATGACCGCGAGGTAACCGATGACCAGACGGGTATCGCGCAGCACGCATTTGCTCTGCATCAGCCCTGCGCGACGGGCACGGACGTAGCCGACCAGGCCCAATGTCGCGAACGCCACCACCGCCCACGGTCCGAGCAGCCAGGCGATCACCGCCACGGTGGCATAGACACACAGCCGCAACGGGTCGTAGGGCTCGGTGGTCGGCTGGTTCATGTGACCTCAGACAGCGGTAGGGACTGACGCGCGGAGATCGAGAGCCGTTGCCTGCTCAGCTCCGGCCACGCCTGCACCGCGCAGAACGGTGCACATTGGTCTTGACTCGACCGGGTCCCGACATGCACGCAACACTGCAGCAGGCGTTCCTCGATCATGGTGGACATATCCATGAACGGTTTGACGGTGATCCGGACGACGCGTTTACCGAGCAGGCTGCGGATCCGTTTGCGGCGTCCCGGCAGCGCTGATGAGGCCAGGGTCAACAGCGTCGACATACCCAGGTCGCAGTTCTCGCAGATGTTGCGCCAGACGTCGCCGATCTGCGGGTGCGATAGCGATGACTGCTCCGAGAGCAGCCCGAGCAGGGACTCCTGCACAGCTGCGCGCAACTGCTTGGGTATCTCGGTATCGGCGATCCGGTTGGCCACCAGGCCGAGCTTGTCCTTGAGGTTGTCCGGCCCGATCAGGGAGACCAGTGAACGCCAGTCGTCGTTGTCGTCGCGGATCAGGTAGCCGACCGAACAGCAGTGCGGGTGTGAGCAGGGTAGGGCGGTCAGATCGCGCCACGTCACCAGACCGTCGGTTTGCGGCCCCAATCGCTTGAGCACACCGGTGTGGGTGAGCCGGTCCAACGGATCAATCCGGCCGGAACGGCCGGAGCCGAACAGCGGCTGGATGGTCAGGCCGCCCACGAAGGGAGTGTCCAGCGCCAACCGGACCATATCGCCGATCTCGGTGTCGTTCACGTCGAGGGCGACGGCCATCACCAAGGTCGTGAAGATCTCACGATCGGAGAGACGTTGCAGAGCTTGGGCTTTCGTGCGGCGCAGATCGCCGCCCCGGTGGTAGCGGTGCGCCATCTCGGACAGGCCGTCGTACTGCAGGTACACCTCGACGCGTTCCCGATGCTCGGTGAGCAGGTCGAGTAGCACGTCATCGGCGGCAATCCGTAATCCGTTGCTGTTGATCAGGATTCGGGTGATTGGCCGGGCAGTCAGTTCGGTCAGCAGTTCGGCGAGCTGTGGGTGCAGTGTCGGCTCACCACCGCTGAGCATCAGCACGTCGATGCGGCCGTTCTCCCTGGCCAGTCGTTGGTCCACGTTGGCCAGCACGTCGGCAACTGGAACCACGTTCCGCAGATCAGGTGAGGAGTCCGCGAAACAGGTGGGGCAGCGCAGATTGCAGGTCTCGGCGATATCCTCCAGCAGGATGCACGTGTGCTGTGTCTGCATCTCGGGCAATCCGCGCAGGTAGGCCGACGGCACCGGATCGAAATTGCCCACCACATCGGGCATGTGGGCCTTGGTCGGTGCCGTCCACTCTTCGAGATAAGACAGGATTTCGGGGTCTTCGTCGTACAGGGTACGAACCAGTCCGTGTGTGGGACAACCACGTTCGAGCCAGATGCGGCCGTCACGTTCCATCAGCTGGGCGCTCAGTCGGACGACCCCGTTCAGGGGCCGCTCGGGTGCTTCGTCGTGGCAGAGCGGGCAGAACGCGGTCACATAGCGGTGAATGCGATCACCCCGCAATCCCATTCCTGCGGCCATCCCGATGGTCACAGGGTGTACACCCCCGGGTTCAGGCCCGTGCAGATCCCGACGGTGAAAATTGAGGTCAATGCCCAGCCGACCATCAGGCCCAAGCCGAACCCCTTGGCGTTGCGATTGGGGGCAGCCAGTAAGCCGCCGCCCGCACCGAACGCGACGAAGCCCAGCACTACCGCCGCAATGCCGAACACCCAGTTCGCACTCTGATTCGTCGTCGAACCCGCGAAAATGAAGGCCATGAAACCGATGACGACATTGACCACGACGTACACCGGTGCCCCGACGAACACCATGCCGACAGAGATACGCGATGGCGGCGGGGGAGGCGGGTAGTAGGGGTAGGGGTACCCGCCGGGTGGGGGCTGGTCTGGAGGGAGTGTCATACGCGCACTTCCTGATCGCGGGCTGGGAACCGATAGTATCCGCGTCGCTGGCCCACCCATAGCCGAACCCCGACGACGGCCAGAGATGGCAGCAAAAACCATTGCGGCCGAGTCAGATCCAGCCACACCGTCTCGTTGGCTCGGAAGAACTCCACGAAGAACCGGAACACCGCGTACGCGGCGATGTAGATGACGAACAGCTCACCGGGCTTGGTGATCCGCGGCCGCAGCCACAACAGGACGACGAATGCCGTGAGCTGAAAGGCGATCTCATAGAGAAACGACGGATGCATGGCCTGTCCGGTCAGGCAGCCGGGGCACTCTGGAATACCGGCCGGTGCATGCACACCCCAAGGCAGTGTCGTCGGGCGACCTGGAGCTTCGGTGAGGTAACAGCCGACCCGGCCGATCGCCATGCCTAACGCCACGGCAGGCGCGAACAGGTCACCGGTTTTACCGCGGTAGCCGCCGAGCCGCTTGGCAATCAGGACACCCAGGTACGCTCCGAGGAGCCCACCCAGAATGCTCTTCGAACCGAACTGCCAGGCCTGGGCGAGGCTGGGATTGGAATCGAAATCAAGGTGCCGAGTCCACCCGGAGAGTCGCATACCGATCGCTCCGCCGATGAGCGCACCCGTGACAGCGACCACCGATTGTTCTGTCTGCGCACCTCGGCGGCGGGCTTCGGCGGCGAACACCACCATTGCCGCGAACACGCCGAGTCCGATGAACAACCCGTGCACACTGATCGTGACAGGACCGATCTGCCACTCGGGAATCATCCGCGGAATCTATCGGGAATTTCCGGTTGCCATACGACCTTGGGGCTGGTGTGAGCGGCGAATCGCACCGAGTGCCGGTCCTGATGATCGTGCACGCACACCCCGACGACGAGTCGAGCCAGACGGGCGGCACCCTGGCCCGTTACGCGGCGCAGGGATATCGCACCGTCCTGGTCACCTGCACCGACGGCCGCCACGGTGACGCCGCCGGAGATGATCCCGCCCTGGTGCCGGCGCGGCGGGCAGGTGAACTGGATCTGGCGGCAAAGGAACTGGGCATCAGCGATGTCGTCAAACTCGGTTATCCCGATTCTGGGCTGCCCACGGACGGCTCGGAAGTCGCCGCGGCGGACGCGTTCAGTCGGCGTCCGGAACTGCCCCTGGTCAAACACCTGGTTCGGCTCATCAGGCTCTTCGCACCGGACGTCGTGGTGACGTATCCGCCCAATGGTCTGTCCGGGCATCCCGATCACATCCGCACCCATGACATCGTCGTTGCCGCGCATCGAAATATCGTCGCCAACGCCGACTCGGGACAGCCACCGAAGCTCTACTACATCGCGATATCTGCCACGAGTATGCAAAGCATGCAGGCCATTACCCGCGCCGCGTTCGGCGACGAGGCCTGGGTGCCGCCGGATGACATGGCCACCGATGACGCTGCGATCACCACCAGCATCGACGTCACCCAGTTCTGGCCGGATAAGTTGCGGGCGCTGGCAGCACATGCCAGCCAGGCCGATGCCCGAATGCTGTTGCAGTTGTTCACGGCCGCGGACAATCCGCCGGGTGCCGCCGCGCGAACCGAAGAGTACGTCCGCGCGTACCCACCGCCCGGCGTCGCGGGGGAGCGTGAGAGCGATCTGTTCGACCCGGCCCACTGACCCCCCTGATCGGTGGTAGGAACGGAGAATGGCAACTCATCAGGCTGTACATGTCACCGCTCCCAGCGAGGCATTGACGTTGGTCGATGTCGAAACCACGGCCCCCGGCCGCGACCACGTCCGACTGGCGGTCGAGGCCTGCGGGGTGTGCGGCACTGATCACGCCTTCGTCAACGGCCAGTTCCCGGGGATGACGTGGCCCCTGACGCCAGGGCATGAGATCGCCGGGACCATCGCCGAACTCGGTGCGGGCGTGGACAACTTCGCAGTCGGTGACCGGGTTGCCGTCGGCTGGTTCGGTGGGCACTGCAACGAGTGCGTGCCCTGTCTGCAAGGCGATTTCATCCACTGCGACCGAATGCAGATCCCGAGCCTGCACTACCCCGGCGGTTATGCCGAATCCGTCACCGTCCCTGCCAACGCGCTGGCCCGCATTCCCGACGCACTGTCCTTCGCCGAGGCCGCGCCGATGGCCTGCGCGGGTGTCACCGTGTACCACGCACTACGGGAATCACGGGCCCGGCCGGGCGACCGGGTGGCCGTGCTCGGTGTGGGTGGGCTCGGCCATCTGGGGGTGCAGTTCGCCAGGGCAATGGGATTCGAGACCGTCGCCATTGCCCGCGGGGCCGATAAAGAAAAGGACGCCATCGCCTTTGGCGCGCACCACTACGTGGACTCGACCGCAGGCGACGTCAGCGAAGCGCTCCAGGCGCTCGGTGGTGTGATCGTGGTGTTGGCGACCGCGGCGAGTTCCAAGGCGATGGGCGACACCATCGGCGGGTTATTACCGCGTGGCGAGCTCATCACCATCGGCGTCACGGCGGATCCGCTCCCGATCAGCCCACTGCAGCTGATCACACCCGGCCTGACTATCACCGGCCATCCGTCCGGCACCGCCCGCGATGTCGAGGAGACGATGAAATTCGCCGTGCAATCAGGCGTCCGGGCCCGTATTCAGGAGCTGCCGCTGGCCCAGGCTGCCGAGGCGTATGCCGCCATGGATGAGGGCCGGGCGCGGTTCCGGATGGTACTGACCGTCTGAGACGTCGGCGTGGCGCTATTCCTTCGGCTGCTTCAGGTCGCCGGCCAGGTCACGGAAGTCCCAGACCAGGTCACCGACCTCCGAGCGCAGCTGGCCCACGGCCGAGACCACGATGCCGGCGATACGCCCGGCATGCACCGCGGTCGCCTGAACTGCCTCATGCGCCACGTCGATACCGCGCTCCAGCTGGCTTGCCATGTCAACCTCCCGTTGTGCCGTCGTGCCCAGGCTAGTACCCGAAATATTCGGTTGTGCTCCCAGCGGCCGTGCGTTCCCATGGGCTGATGCGCTCTGACAATGTTTCGGCGGCCCACGTGTGGCCATTGTTTGCCCTGGAAGTGACGACTCCACGGCTGTCGATGCGCTATGTCGATGACGAGCTGGGTGCTCAGCTGGCGGAGTTGGCCGCGCTGGGTATCCACGACCCGGCGACGATGCCCTTCGCGGAACCGTGGACCGATTCCCCCGAACTGGAACGCAACACGTTGCGCTACTACTGGCGCACCCGGGCCGAGACCACGAGCACGCACTGGGATCTGCACCTGGCCGTACTTCGCGGGGCGACCGTGGTGGGTATGTGCTCGATCAGCGCCGAGGATTTTCCGGCGACCCGCACCGCGTCCACGGGCTCGTGGCTGGGCAGGCAATACCAGGGCTGCGGTCTTGGCCGCGAAATGCGCAGGGCCGCTTTGCAGCTCATCTTCGCCGGGGTTGACGCCGAATCTGCGACCACCAGTGCCTGGCATGACAACGCCGCATCGCTGGGAGTGACCCGATCACTGAGCTACCGGTCGAACGGCACCAGGCGGTTACCGCGGCGCGGGCAGCCCGACACGATGTTGGACTTTGTGATGACCAGACAGGATTGGTTGGCCCTCGACCACCGCACGGATATCACGGTGGCTGGCATCGAGCCGGTCCGTGAGTTCCTGGGCACTACGTCAGGGTGATGTCGGCCGTTGCCCGGCGCTCCCGGTAGGCCGCCACGTGCTGGCGGTTACCGCAGTTGCCGGTATCGCAGAACATCCGGGATCGGTTGCGCGACATATCGAAGAGGACGGCATCGCAGTCCGGCGCATTACATATTTTGAGTCGGCGCAATTCCCCGGCCCGGATCAGGTCGGCCAGTGCCATCGCCATTTCGGCGCCGAGTCGCTGCGCCACCGGATCGTGGATCGACGCCAGGTGCAGATGCCATTCGGGCATCTCGGGATGGCGGGTCAACCACGGCGCAGCCCTGGTATCGCTCAACAGTGCATTGACCTGACCAACGGCACGGGCCTCATCGTCGGCGACGGCCCAGACCCGGCCCAGCCGGTCCCGGAGTGCATGCACCGCGGCCAGTTCGGCCGCATCATTATCGCGGCGGCCGGTGGTGCCGTATTCGTCGAGGAAGCTGTTCAGCGCGGTCTGGTTGGCCAGCTGATCACCATCGACGCGGTCACTGTTGACCAGGTCGACGGCGGAGCGCAGGGTGACTTCGGTGTCGTGACTGAAGATCATCGACGTCGCATACCCCTTTTCGCTGCACCATGGTCAGGACCAACCTCGGATTTTACTCCTTACATAGTGAGGGTGCAGAGCTCGAAGAGCTGGCCGCCAGATTCCTAGACGAAGGTGCCGTCCGCGACCCGCGGCGCTCGGTCGGCTGACGCGGTGTCCAGCACCAGATCGGCAACCCGGGACCGATGTTGTTCCGCGCTGCCCAGCAGCGCGGCGTCGGTGACGGCCCTTTTGAAGTACAAGTGCGCCTGGTGTTCCCAGGTGAACCCGATCCCGCCGAGGGTCTGGATGGTGTCGGTGGCGACCTTGGTGAACGCCTCCGACGCGACGGCCTGCGCAATGCTTGCGGCCAACGCGGGATCGTCCGAGCCGTCAGACAGTGCCCAGACGGCATGGTAGGCAGCTGATCTCGCGTGCTCGACGTCGACGAGCCGATCAGCCAGGCGATGCTTGACCGCCTGGAAGGATCCGATCGGTCGGCCGAATTGCAGCCGCGACTTCGCGTACTCGACGGCAAGGTCGAGCAAGTGCTGCGCGGCCCCGACCTGTTCGACAGCCAACAGCACCGAACCGACCTGCAGGGCGTGATCGATGACGCGCTGGGCCTCGTCGGCGCCGGCAACCAGCCGGGCGGGCGCATCGGTGAACCCGATAGTGGCTTGGGGCCGGGTCAGGTCCATCGTGGCGAGCACCGTGCGCTCGACGCCGGGTCCGGTGGCGTCCACGACGTAGAGGGCCACCCCGTCGGCGCCCTGGGCGGCGACCAGTAGATCGTCGGCCACGCTGCCGTCGACCACCCGCTGGACGGTTCCGGTTAGGGTCGGGCTCTCACCAGCGCCGGCCTGCACCGTGACCAGCGCGGGATCGAAGCCGCCCGCGCGGTCACCGACGGCGAATGCCGCGGTCCGGTTGCCCTCGACCAGTGCGGCGAGTACCTCGTCGCGAACCGGCCCGGCCGACGCCGCTACCAATGCGGGTATCGCCAGGAAGACGGTGCCGACCAGCGGACCGGTTGCCAGCGACGCCCCCAGCTCTTCGACGGCGACGGCCTGATCAACCAGAGATCCGCCCACACCGCCGTCGGCCTCGGGCACCGACAGCGCCAGCACGCCGAGTTCAGCGCCCAGCCTGCTCCAGACCGCGGGGTCGAACGGGGGATCGGACTCCATCAATCGACGAGCAGTCTCTTCGTTGAAATTGGCGGTGGCGAACTTGCGCACCGCCGCTCGCAACTGGGCCTGCTCTTCGGTGAAGACGAATTCAGCTCCAATGACCTCAACCACGGGGGATCTCCTTCCACGGCATGCCAGCGTCGGCACGCAAATCCCCGGGCAGACCGAGGATCCGCTCGCCGAGAATGTTGCGCATCACGTCGGACGTGCCGCCTTCGATGGTGTTGGCGCGGCTGCGCAGAAAGCGTTGTTGGATTGGGCCTCGCCAGTCGGATTCATCAGCCCCGTCACTGTCGGGCGACGGGTAGCCCTGATACAGAACCCCCTCTGGCCCAAGAAGATCCATGCAGAACTGGTAGATGTGCTGATTCAATTCGGCGCCGACCATCTTGCCGATCGAGCCTTCCGGGCCGGGTCCGCCAACTCCTGCCGATGCCCGCGACCGCTCTGAGGTGAGGCGCTGCGCCTCGGCGCGCAACCACAGCGAGGTCAGCCGGTCGCGCAGCACCGGGGTCTGCAGATCTGGGCGCGACGCCCACAGGGAGGTGGCTTCGGCGATCGTGCCCGCGCCGCGCCGGCTGCCGCTACCGCCGAGTGCGCTGCGCTCGTTCATCAGCGTCGTCATGGCGACGCCCCACCCGTTGCCCACCGCGCCGAGGCGGTGCGCGTCGGGGATGCGGGCGTCGGTGAAGTACACCTCGTTGAATTCGGCCTGACCGGTCATCTGCCGCAGCGGTCTGGTCTCCACGCCGGGCCCGTGCATATCGATGACGAAGTACGTCAGGCCTTTGTGTTTAGGCACATCGGGGTTGGTGCGCGCGAGCAACAGTCCCCACCGGGCGAGGTGCGCCAGGCTGGTCCACACCTTCTGCCCGTTGATCACCCACTCGTCACCGTCGGGAACAGCGGAGGTGGCCAGGCCCGCCAGATCGGAACCGGCACCTGGCTCGGAGAACAGCTGGCACCAGATGTCCTCGGTGCTGGCCAAGGGCCGCAGCCAGGACTTCTTGACGTCCTCGCTCTGCGCGTGCTCGCGCACCGTGGGCGCTGCCATGCCGTAGCCCATGGGATTGAGTCCCAAGGGGACCGGACCGCCGGCGCCTTGCAGGATCCCGTCGGCGACGGACTGAAGGCCGCGGGATACGCCGAGGCCGCCGAGTCCCTCGGGGAAGTGCACCCACGACAATCCGGCGTCGTAGCAGGCGCCGAGAAATTCCTGGATGGGAACCGATTTCGGGTCATGGTCTGCGACGACCTGTCGCGCAAGTTCGGCGACCCGGTCCGCATCAGCACCGTTGCTCATCCAGCCACGATAGAAAGTGGACACCCGTCAACTGACACCGGGGTACACCAGAACTAGAACGTGTTACTTTTTTTCCGTCCCGGCGCAAAGGGAGAGATGAGTAAATCCAAGTCGTTGTGGCTGGTCACAGCCGCGTATGTGGTGGCCATCGGCGTTGGCGCCACGTGGCTCTTCGTTGGCCCGTCCACCGGGAAGCTCTGGCTGGACGCGTTCATCGCCGACATCCTGGCCACCCTGGTCATCTTCGCCTTCAGCCGGGTGTACCGGAATTCGAGTTTCTACGACGCCTTCTGGAGTGTCATCCCGCCGCTGCTGCTCATCTACTGGTGGAGCCGCAGCGGCCCGGACGTCGACCAGGTGCGCTGCTGGCTGGTCGCGATCGTCGTGGTGCTGTGGGCGATCCGGCTCACGGCCAACTGGGTCTACGGCTTTCCCGGGTTACATCACGAGGACTGGCGTTATCCCATGTTCAAGGAGCGTGCGGGCCGGTGGGAATTCGGTGCCGACCTGGCGGCGATCCACCTCATCCCCACCGTGCAGGTGTTCCTCGGCATGATCCCGGTGTACGTCGCGGTGACCCGACCCGGCAGCACCGTGACCTGGCTGATGTGGCTGGCGTTCGTCATCGGATTGGCCGCGGTGGCAACCGAACTCGTCGCCGATACGCAGATGCACCGGTTTGTCCGCGAGCGCACCCCCGGTGCGGCGATGGACCGCGGCCTGTGGAGCTGGTCGCGGCACCCGAACTATTTCGGCGAGTTCAGCTTCTGGCTGGCGTTGGCGCTCTTCGGGGTGGCCGCAGCACCTGCTGACTGGTGGTGGCTGTGCATCGGTGCCGTGCTGATCCTGGCCATGTTCCTCGGTGCCAGCATCCCCATGATGGAAGAGCGCAGTCTCGAACGCAGACCGCAGTACCAGGACGTCATCGACCGGGTGCCGCGGTTCCTGCCGCGACCACCCCGAAAGGTTTCGGCATGAGTAAACGTGTGGTCATCGCCGGACTCGGCGACAGCGGCGTGCTCACCGCGATCCGATTGGCCAAACACGCCGACGTCGTCGGGATCTCCGCGAAGCCGGGCCTGGTCAGCGGCCAGGAATTGGGTGAGCGGTTGTCGCGCCCGGGTACCTGGGCCCGCGAACACTGGGTCCCGTTCGACCGCTTCCGCGGGCTGGACCGGGTGCGCGCGGTCCACGGCACCCTGACCGGGGTCGACCTGGCGGCCCGGCAGGTCTTCGTACAACACGACGACGGTTCGACGCAGACCGAAGACTATGACGCGCTGGTCATTTCGACGGGCGTCACCAACGGCTTCTGGCGCCAACCGACGTTCCAATCTGCCGCCGAGATCGGTGCAGACCTGTGTGAGGCGCATGAGCGACTGGCGGACGCCGAATCGATCATCGTGGTGGGCGGTGGTGCCGCGGCAGTGAGCAGTGCTGCCAACCTCGCGACGACGTGGCCAGGCAAGCGAGTGGATCTGTACTTTCCTGGCGAACGGGCCCTCCTGCAGCACCACCCCCGCATCTGGGGTCGAGTGCAGCGCCGGTTGACCGAAGCAGGCGTCGGGCTGCACCCAGGGCACCGCGCCGACGTCCCCGACGGATTCGCATTCGACGAGATCACCGCCGAACCGGTGCAATGGAGCACCGGCCAGCCTGCGGCCTCTGCCGATGCCGTGCTGTGGGCGGTGGGGCGGGTCAGACCGAACACCGACTGGCTGCCCGCGGACGTGCTGGACGACGACGGCTTCGTTCGGGTGACCCCGGAACTGCGGGTACCCGGTCACCCCGGTGTCTTCGCGGTCGGTGACGTCGCCACCACGGATCCGCTGCGCACCTCGGCGCGCAACCAGGGTGATCGGCTGATCGCCCGCAACGTCCTGGCCGAGTTCGACGGAAAGCCGTTGGGCGCCTACCGCGCCCCCAAGCTGCGGTGGGGTTCGGTACTCGGCGCGCAACCCAACGGCCTTGAGGTGTTCGCCCCGACCGGTCATGCATTCCGGTTCCCGGCCTGGTCGATCGACCGGGTGCTGTTGCCGTGGATCGTGCATTGGGGCATCTATCGCGGGATCCGTGACAATGCCGCGTCCGCAGAGTTAGTTCAGCAGCGCCTGTAAGTCCTTGGGCGACAGACTGCCGGGGGCCCGGTGCTCACGGGCGTACTCGGCGACCAACCGTTGCATCAGGTCGTTCACCGGAGTGGGGACCCCGTACAGCCTGCCCAGCAGGGCGATCTCGCCGTTGAGGTAATCGGCTTCGACGGACCCGGCGCCGCGAGCCAGACTCTGCCAAGTCGATCCGCCTGCACGCCCGACACCCTCGATGGCCTGGACGTCCATCCGATGGCCCTGCAATGCGCGTCGCTCGTCATCGGTGTTGTACGCGATTCCCGCTGCGGCCAATGCGTTTTCGGCTTCAGCCCGACAGGCCGACCGCACCTGCGCGGTGACGTCGGCGGCCCCCGGATCTTCCTTGTCGAGGATGGCATCAACGGCATTGCCGAGGTTCATCAGCAACTTGCCGTACTTCCAGCGCATCACGTCGGCGACGACGGGGGCGTCGAAAACACTGCGGCGCAGAACCGCTCCGATCCGCTCGATCACCGGGTCGACGCCGTGCGGGTAGCGGCCCACCGTCAGGATCCCGCTGAGCGGAGCGGTATGAGAGATGACCACCCCGGGCTCGATATGCGTTGCGGGAAGCCAGACGCACAATCCGTACACGTGGCGGAACACCCGTTGGGTGACGCGTTCGTTCTCGACACCGTTCTGCGCGCAGACGATGGGCAGCCGGTCACTCGCGGTACCGCCACCCGCCACAGGCGCGGCTGCCCATTGCGTCAGAGCGGCGATGGTGTCCTGGGACTTGACGGTCAGGATCAGCACGTCGTCTTGGCGGAGCTCACCGGCCTCGGCCGGGCCGGCCACGGCGGGGATCGCTTGGGTCAGCGTGCCCGTGGCAGTGACCAGGCGCAGGCCGTCGGACTGCAGCTTTTCCAGGTGCGCACCGCGCGCGACCAGTACTACGTCGTTACCGGATTGCGCCAGTCGCGCACCGATGGTGCCGCCGACTGCACCAGCCCCGATGATGAGATAGCGCATCTACAGCCGCAGCACTTTCTCCGCGTTCCCGTGGGCGATGGCGTTGCGCTGCGCGTCGGTCAGATCGGCCTGCTCGAGGAAATCCGAGACGTTGTCGCGGATCACGTAGGGAAAATCCTCGGAGTGGATGATCCGGTCGGCACCGATCTCGGCGACAACGAAGTTCAGCTGGTTTTGGTTGTACATCCCCGCGGGCGTCGCCCACACCTGGCTGCGGTAGTACTCGCTGGGTGCGCGTTCGGAATCGATGGATCCCCAGCCGAAGACTTCGTCGAGCCGGTCGAGCCACCCGGCGACGAATTCGCCCCAGTGACCGCTGAGCAGTTTCAGATTCGGATGCCGATCCAGCGCGCCCGACAGAATCAGCCGAAGGATGTGGATACCGGCCTCGGCGTGCCAGCCGAACCCAGGCCCGGCGAACAGGAAATGTGCTGCGGCCGGCCAGTTTCCGGCATAGTACGGCGTCGAGACAGCGCTCTGGGGCATGCCGGGGTGGACATAGATGGGTAGGTCGACGCGCTCGGCGGCCGCCAAGACCGGTTCGAAGCGGGCATCGTCGAGGAACAGCCCGCCGCAACTCCCCATGGTCAGGGCGCCGACGAAACCCAGCTCGTCGACACAGCGCTTGAGCTCGTCGGCCGCTACGGCGGGGTCATACAGCGGTAGCGTCGCAAACCCTTTGAAGCGGTTGGGATGCTCTGAAATCTGTTGTGCAAGATCGTTGTTGACCATCCGGCAGAGGTCGATGGCCTCGGGGTGGTTCAGGCTGCTCGGACTGTTCGCCCCGTGCGATACGACTTGGATGTCGATACCGACCTGGTCCATATGGTCGAGTCGCGCGCCGCCGAGGCGTTCGGCGGAGTCCCGGTCTGGCATGAAGTTTTGCAGGAACTCACCAAACCCGGCATCGGGAGTGATCGGCCCCGGCCCACTGAGTGCCAGCACACGGCCGACAGCTTCGGGATGGTGGAAATGCTCTTCGACGGTGATGATCCGCATCCCTACTTCCTACGCGAGGAAGCTGGGAGGTGCTGCTGAGGTCGGTTAGAGCTGGTTAGTCACGAACGCGAACGGCGATGTAGCCGATCGGAATTCCGGTGCGGGTGGCGATACACTCCCGAGCCGCTGCGCCGACCGCGGTTCGGCGGATCGCATGCGTCGTGGCGTTGATCTCGGGGATCTGGATCAGCCACCGACCATCTTCGCGGCTGATCTCGATGTCGTAGCTCTGACCAATGGTCAGCCGCGTCACGTGGGGGCGGATGGTCCGCGTGCGGCGGTCGCCCAATGATGAGGCGTGTACTCGCCGGGTAACGGTCTGGTTTGGCATGGCTGATTTCCTAGATTTTTTTGCACGATCGACGTCTGACCGCGGGCCAGCGTACTGCCCGGTAGGCGCGGAAACCTAATCGGATGTCGTCGGTGCAAACACCCGCTGAACAGTCCGAACCCTGTCATTATCGACGTAATGCAATTACGCTACTCAGCGAAGCGAAAGGTCGACGATGACGTCATTGACAGAAACCCGTGAATCGGTTGTCCAGCGGGCCCGGTCGATGCGAGACCTGGTGCGCGTCGAGGCCGCCGAATCTGAGCGGTTGCGCACGTTGTCAGCGCCGGTCGTCGACGAAATGTGGGCCAACGGGTTGATGACCGCGTGCAACCCGGCTCCCGCGGGCGGGGACGAACCGTCCTTCGCTGAGATGATCGAGGCCTGGATCGAGATGGCCTGGCAGGATGGCTCATTCGGTTGGACAGGGATCGCGAATCTTCCGTCCTCGTTTGCGGCCGCGAGCTATCTGCCCGACGAGGGTTTCGCTGAGGTGTTCACCGATAACGGGAACCGCGTGACGATGGGCGGGCAGTTCGCCCCCAACGGGCAGGGGATAGTGGTCGAGGGTGGCTACCGCTTGACCGGCGCGTGGAATTTCGGCTCGGGAACCGGACACGCGCAGTACATCGCGGCCGGATTCATCCCCCTGGACAACGGCGAGATGCGCTGGATCAGCGAGGGCATCCCCGAACTGATGGTGGCGGTCGTGCCGCGGGCCGAGGTGGTATTCACCGACGGCTGGCATGTGCAGGGTCTGAAAGGGACCGGTTCCTACGATTACAACGCGGCGGATGTCTTCGTTCCCGCCTACCGGACGTTCCGGCTATTCAGTCGCGAGCCGCTGCGGGGGACCTCACCGGCGGGCCGGATGGGGATGATGCCCGTCACCGCGGCCGGGCACGCGGCATGGGCGCTTGGCGTGGCCAAGAGCATGCTCGACGACGTCGAGGAATTGGCGGCGACCAAGTACCGGATGTCAGATGTGGGCGACTCGCTGGCGAGTCGGCCGACCTTCCAACGGGCACTGGCCCATCACGTCGCCGCATGGCGGGCCGCGCGGTTGTTGGTGCTCGACGCGTTCACCGCGGCCGAGACCGCCGTCGCCGACGGCCACGAGCTGACGCCGGCGATGCGCGCCGATATGCGGGTGGCCGCGGTGTATGCCACCGATATATCCCGAGAGTGCGCGCAGTGGACCCATCTTGCGGCAGGTACCAGCGCGATTCGGGAAGGTAGCCGACTTGAGCGAGCCTTCCGCGATATTTTCACCGGCACTCAGCACGCCTTCATCAGTGAGAAGGTGGCCATCGACTCCGCACGGGTCTGGTTGGGCATCGTCGAGGATCAATTCGCCTTGTAGAGGAGTAGTCGATGCGCAGTCTCCCGCTCGGCTGGGCCACGGATATTGCGGTTCTGGAACTGATGGGTTCCGCCATCGACGACCGCGGGGACCACCTCGTGGTCCGCACCCCAAACAACCCGTTATTCCATTGGGGCAACTGCATTTTCGTCACCGACCCCGATGCGGTCGATGATGCGCAGCGGTGGGTTGATGCCTTCGTCGCGGAGTTACCCTCGGCGGACTGGCTGGCCATCGGTCTGGTGCGGATGCCGACGGATCCGGGTGGGTGGGCGCAGTTCGGGGTCGAGCTGGAATTGGATGACGTGCTCGCCGCCTCGACGCTGCCGAAGCAAACCCCGCCGCCCGCCGGGTACACCGTGCGTGCCCTGGTCGAAGAACAGGATTGGGAACAGTTCGTGCAACGCGATATGGCGTTGAACGAGGAGACGAGTCAGCACGATCGGCTCTCGCATGAGCGGTTTGCCCGGGCGCGCGCCCAGTCGTATCGGGAGCTGTCCGAACGAGATTCCGCGTTGTTCGTCGGAGCCTTCAGCGCGGGCACTCTGGTCGCGGAGCTCGGAATCGTCCGTTGTGGTGCTGCCGCCCGCTACCAGACCGTCGGAACCGACCCGGCGCATCGGGGCCGGGGCGTCTGCTCACATCTGCTCGGTGTTGCCGGCGCATGGGCGGGGGACATGGGCGCTCGGCAGTGGGTGATTGTGACCGAGGCGACGAATCCGGCCGGCCGGGTCTACCGGCGGGCCGGTCTGGCGCTGGACGTGCCCATCGTGACGGCCTACCGGCCGCCGCAGGCATAGCTCTCTCGCGGCTGCCTCCTATCGGTCTCACAGCGGCTCCTCAGACTCGGCGTGTACCACCGAGGGTGAACTCGCCGACAGGAGGCCTCATGACTGATTTGTTTGCCGGAGTACATCTTCCGGAGCACGGGAGCACTACCCACAGCCGTCGCATGGCCGCGTATCAGCGTTCTGGCGTCGGCCTGATCTATGGCGATGACGGTCATTGGATCGCCGATCATCTTGATGATGAGGAGAAGTCGCACGCCGAGGCCAAGGCTGACGCGGCGTGGGCTCTGACCCATCGGCACTGCGCGCGCTCGGCACAAATGGTGGACACTCCACCCGGTTGCTTCGTGCGCTATCGCTGCCCTGACTGCGGCCAGAATGTCAGCTTGCATCCCGACGGCAAGGTGTCACCGCACGCCGTGCGACTCGCGGGTTGAACGCCGATCTCGCCCCAGCGGAATAGCGTGCGGGCGGTACCGGGTTGCCCCGAGGTATGACTGAGTCAACCTTCGATCCGCGCACCCTGATCGCCGAGAGCCGGCTCGGCGTCCTGGCGACCATCAAGTCCAATGGGCTGCCGCAGCTTTCCCCCGTCACGCCGTACTTCGACCTGGCGGCCGGCGTCATCTATGTGTCGATGACCGATGGCCGCGCCAAGACGGCCAACTTACGGCGGGACCCCCGCGCTGCACTGGAGGTGACCAGCGCCGACGGCTGGGCCTGGGCTACCGCGGAAGGCGCCGTCACGCTGACCGGGCCGGGAACTGATCCGGACAGCCCCGAGGTGGAGGCGCTGGTCGACTACTACCGGCGCGCCGCGGGCGAACATCCCGACTGGGACGAGTACCGAGCGGTGATGGTCTCCGATCGCCGGGTTCTGATGACCCTGACGGTGGAGAAGGTCTACGGCGAAAAGATTCGCTGACTCTCCCTATCCGTAGAGCTCCTCGAATTTCTCGATCGAGCGCTCGATATCGCCTTTGACGGCCCGGGCCGCGGCGATGCCGATCGGCCCGAACAGCGGGCGACCGCCGAGATCGATGTTGACGGTGAATTCGCACCCTTTCTTCAGGGGGGCGACCATCATCTTCAGCTTGTACTTCGTACCGCCGACACCCTCGCCCGTGATACCGACGAGCTTGGGCGGATCGAACTCCTTGACGGTCCAGGTGACCCGATTACGCAGGCCCTTGGCACCGGCCACGCCGATAATCGTGGCGCCCACCGCCAGCTCGTCGGGCAGGTCACTGCGCCAACCCTGATGCATCTCCAGCCAGTCGCCGAGCGTCGACAGGTCGGACACGTGACCCCATGCCTCATCAGGGCCGATCGACAGCGTGCGGGACAGCTCGAGTTTGGCCATCCCTGCATGCTAACCAGCCGAGTCGCAGCTACTTCGGCGATTGGACTGCCAGCGCGTCGGTGTCGTCAGTCGGTGAGTCCGGTTCTGTTTCCGGCCGTGGTTGCAGATGCCGGAAGTGGTTGTCGCCGCGGGGGTAGACGACCAGCGGCCACCAGAACCACCGGCCGAGCAGAGTCGCGATCGACGGCATCAGCAGCGACCGCACGATCAGCGTGTCCACCAGCAGACCGATGGCGATCGTCGACCCCATCTGGGCCAACACCACCAGCTGGCTACCCAGCATGGCCGCCATCGTGGCTGCGAACACCAGGCCTGCGGACGTGACTACGCCACCGGTGCCGGCCATCGACCGGATGATGCCGGTCTTGAGACCGGCGTGGATCTCCTCTTTGAACCTGGACACCAGCAGCAAGTTGTAGTCCGCGCCGACCGCCAACAGGATGATGACGGACATCAGCATGACCAGCCAGTGCACGTGGATCCCGAACAGGTTCTGCCAGATCAGCACCGAGATCCCGAATGACGCGGCGATCGAGCTGCCTGCCGTAGCGACGATGACAGCTGCTGCCACAGCACTTCGGGTCAGGATGAGCATGATGAT
Source organism: Mycobacterium sp. (assembly GCF_965229105.1). Classification (GTDB taxonomy): domain Bacteria; phylum Actinomycetota; class Actinomycetes; order Mycobacteriales; family Mycobacteriaceae; genus Mycobacterium. The sequence goes on along the minus strand of NZ_OZ245858.1, from coordinate 242,214 downwards.
GAAGATCAGTGTCAGTGCCGACACCACGGCGATCATCAGGTCATATCGGGCGCCGTCAGCCATGTCCTTGTAGGTTGCCGCCACCCCGCCGAGATAGATCTTGGAGTCCGACAGCGACGACATCTTCAGAGCGTCCTGAGCGGCCTGCCGCTCGGCGTTGACTCGTTCGATGCCCTCCGGCGTCGCGGGATCGGTCTCGTGGGTGATGAACATCCGGGCCGACTTGCCGTCTGGCGAGAGGAACATCTTCAGACCGCGGTCGAAGTCCGGGTTCTGGAACGCCTCGGGCGGCAGGTAGAACAGGTCGTCGTTCTTGGCCTCGTCGAAACTCTGACCCATCGCCAGGGCGGTGTCGTTGGTCGCCTGCATCTGATCGAGCAGGGCCTTTTGCGAGTTGTATGACGCCAGCGACAGGTCCCTGCTGGTCTTCATCGACGCGATCGTCTGCGGGAGCAGAGCGGTCAACTGCGGTGCCAGGTCTGCCAATTGGTCGGTGTTTCCCTGCACCTCACCCGTCTGGTCGGTCACCTCGTCGAGCCCGTCGAGGGAGTCGAAGATGGATCTCGCCGCGTGGCACAAGGGGATGTCGAAACAGTGCGGTTCCCAGTAGAAGTAGTTTCGCAGGGGCCGGAACTGATCATCGAAATCCGCGATGTGGTCGCGCAGCTCTTTGGTGGTGGCGAGCAGTTCGCGCGACTTCTCCGCTGAGTCCTGCGTGATCTGGGTTTGTTTGAGCGACAGCTGGTACTGCTTTTCCAGGATGTCGATCGACACATTCGTCGCATCGATCATTTGGCGCTGGGTCTCCAGCTGATCCCGCTGGAACGGCAGGTTCATATTGCTGGTCTGACCCTGCACACTCGTTTGGAACGGAATTGAGCTGTGCTGGATGGGAATTCCCAATGGCCGGGTGATGTTCTGCACCATCGCGATGCCCTGGGTATGCATGACATTTCTGGCCACTGCGTTGAGCACCAGCATGTCGGCGCTGTTGCGCATGTCGTGGTTGGACTCGACCATCAAGATGTCGGGGTTCATCCTGGCCTGCGAGAAGTGCCGGTCCGCGGCGGCGAATCCGATGTTGACCGGGGCGTCTTTGGGTAGGTAGTAGCGATCGTTGTAGGCGGGTTTGTAACCGGGAATCGCCACGATGCCGATCAGCACCACGAACAGGCTGGCGACCAGGACCGGACCGGGCCAACGGACCACGGTGGTACCGACACGGCGCCAAAAGCGGCTCTGCGGAGGTCGTTTCGACTCGTACCAGCCCACCTTGCTGCCCAAAAACAGCACCGCCGGTCCGAGCGTGACCGCCGAGGCGACCACCACGACCATCCCGATCGCGACCGGGGCACCCATGGTGGAAAAGTAGGGCAGCCGAGAGAAGCTCAGGCAGTACGTGGCCCCGGCGATCGTCAGACCCGAACCGACGATGACCGGAGCGACCGACCGGAAAGTGGTGTAGTACGCGGTCTCTCGGTCCTCGCCCATACCGCGCGCCTCGCGGTATCGACCGAACAGGAAGATGCCGTAATCGGTGGCAGCGGCGATGGCCAGCATGGTCAGGATGTTCCCGGCGAACGTCGTCAGGCCGAACACATCACCCATGGCCAGACCGGAGATCACCCCGCGTGCGGTGAGTAGACCGATGAAGGTCAGGAACAGCTGCACCAGCGTGGTCTTGATGGAGCGGTAGACGATCAACAGCATCGCGGCGATCGCGATCAGCGTGTACAGGGTGATCTGTCCCAGGCTGGCGTTGCCGATGACGTGCATATCGTCGGTGAGAGCGGCCGGCCCGGCGACGTAGGCCTTGACGCCCGGCGGTGCCTGCGTCTCCTCGATGACCTTGCGAACCGCGTCGACGCCCTCGTTGGCCAGTGTCTGGCCCTGCTCGCCGGCCAGGTTCAGCATCACGTAAGACGCCTTGCCGTCGGCACTTTGGGCTCCGGCGGCTGTCAGCGTGTCACCCCAGAAGTCCTGGATGTGCTGAATGTGTTCGGGGTCCTGCTGCAGCTTCTTGATGATCGCGTTGTAGTAATCGTGGGCGTCGGGGCCTAGCGGCTTATCGCCCTCGATAACCACCATTACCGTTGCGTTGGAATTGAATTCCTTGAAGTTGTCGCCCATGCGTTTCATGGCGATCACCGATGGCGCGTCGTCCGGTGTCATGGGCGCCGAATGCAGTTCGCCGACTACCTCCAGCTGCGGCGAGATCACATTCACCAGTACGGCGGCGGCCAGCCAGAACAGGATGATCGGTATCGCCAGGATGCGGATGGTGTGGGGCAGGAAGGCGTGCTTGCGATGGCCGGTGGTGTCGGCCGTTTGGGCGGGAGTCGTGGCGTGGGTCATGCGGACTTCACCAGGCAGTACGTCTGGGCATTGACACCATCGGCTGACTGCTCCTCACGGACGGTTCCATTCACGGTGACCCGGCAGCCGATCTGGTCGCCGTCGGTGCGCGCCATCAGGTTGGCGCTGACGGTTGGCAACGTCGTCGACAACGTGACCGACCAGGGCAGCGGTGCGGTGATCGTGTGCACGTTCGCGTCCGGGTCGAAATAGCTGATCTGGGCGGTGGTTCCAGGTGCGCCGTACACGTCGTAGACCATGACCTTCGGGTTGAACTGCACGATCTCGATACCCGAGCCGGCATTGGCATTGAGATCTTCTGAGGCGAACATCTTATGTAGCCGAGATACGACTAGGCCCGAAACTGCAAGTACCACAATGAGAACCAGCGGTATCCAGAGCTTCTTCAGCCAACGGCCAACCGGTATCGACTTCATTCTTCTCTTTCTTCGCAAGAATCAGCGTTCGCAACAAGCCGACTCAAAATCGGAAACGCGACCTGCGCCGACAGCCATAACGCGTGTTGTTCCTCCGAACTCAGCGTTTCCATCAACTCCGCCAGACGTTCTCGACGCAGCCGCTTCCGATCATCGAGCAGCGACTGACCTCGTTCGGTGACGCCGATCAGGCATACACGACCGTCGTCGGGGTCGGCGAACCTGGCCACCAGGTCTTGGCGTTCAAGCCGTTGGATCAGCTGAGTCATCGATGGCTGGCTGACCCCTTCCTTCGCGGCCAGCACGGTCAGGCGAATCGGTCCTTCGCGGCAGACCCGGTTCATGACGAAGGCGGCGGAGGCGGTCATTTCGGCACGGTCGGTCAGAAACCGCGCCGTGAGGTCCAAGGCCTGATCGATGAGGCCACCGATGCATTCACGGGCACCGTCATCGGGCGGGGACTTATCCACAGCGTATTAATATCACGTTGGCTATGTAGTAGCCATCTGAGGCGGGTCTGCGGGCACTTCACAGGATGTTCACAGCGGCGGTGGTGGGCGGTCGCCAGCGGCATCTGGTGTTCGCGGGCCTCCTGCATGTGAATTGTGAGCCACGTAGTGGGTTGTGGTGCAACAGTATTCGCATGGGGACGCCGGTTTGCGTCCTGATCTGGTGACGGTAAGCCGCTCGAGCGAGCTGGCGGGGGATGTCAATATTCGCGAGTATGTCTATATACGTTGCACTATGTAGTCGGAAAGTTCGGTTCTCGGTCAGCACACCAACTACGCCGGGGCCTGCAACTGGTGCCTGACCATGGCGACCAGGGGCGCGATCTACACCTCGGCAGCGTCAGCCATCGGAGGTCACGACAACTGCCGGTGCATCGCCGTACCCGAACGAGCGGGAACCGAGTACACCGTGCCCGCCATGGTCCGCGATGCCGACAAGCGGTTCGCCGAGGCCATTCGCCAGCTCAGGGCAGAGAGAAAAGCAGTGACGCTCAACTCGGCGGTGGCCCGGATGGACTCGCTGGCCCGGCGGACCGTAGTTGTTGGTTAGCCTGCGATCAACGCCGCTACCGCGCCCGCTGCGCCTCCCAATAAGGTCGACGCACTGACGACTAACATCTCGTACTGGTTAATCCGGCCGCCCTCGAGCGTACTTGCCACTTCCTGAGCCATTGCAAGTTTGTCAACGTAAGTCACCTTTGCTTCACGCTCGCAGAGTTCGGTTAGTCTTGGCAGGTCCAATCTCGGTGGATCGGTCTCAGTGCCGGTTTGCCTCAAATCTTCGCTCATCCGGAGCCGCTCTTCCAAGTCGAGCTGTTTGGCGGTGATTGTCGCCAGCATCGCTTCACGCGCCAGCGCACCGGCGCGTATGGTTTTGGCGAACCACCCGCGCAGACCGCGACGTGTGTGCACTGAAATAAGCTGTTCCGTTAATTCTGCAACAATATTGGCTCTCGAGTATCGCTTGTTGCGAGCGCGAACTTGGAAATAATATGTCGAAAATTGCTCGCCTATAGCGGAAGCTAGGCGTCCGAATGCGGCGGTCGATTTGATGAGCCCGGAATTGTATAGGAAGATGATGTCGTCATACGCGTTAGTATTTTGCACCCATTTGACATCTAGTTCGTTCTCAATGGTGGCTGAGGGGATCAGCATCATGTTGCCCCAAAAAGGGCTGGGTCCAACGGCTTTGACGCCAATTGGAGCACTAACGCGAGCCAGCTCACGAATGAGAAACTCCCTTATCAGCACAATATACGTAGAGGAGAGAACGTCGGTTTTATCGATGCTCCGGACAAATGTGACAGGGCCGTGATCGCAGTAAAGAGTGGTGAACTGAAAGCGCTCGCTCGTAATCTCTCTTCCGTGAATTAGTTCGGGTTGCATACGGGTCGGTATTGTTATCTTGAATGATATGAATGAGCGCGCTCGCGGTCCAAAATCATAGTCGATATCATATTCATCGACATACTCATCTAGAATATCGAAACCGCCTGGCATTCGCCCAGAAGTACCTGCTACTTCAACCCGCAACTCGGTAATCGACGGTAGAAGTCCAAGGCCCGCTTCTAAACTTTCTTTCCACCACTTTTCGTCTCTCAATTTTTCGAGATTACGTTCATCCGATCCTGAACTCGACTTCGGAACAATCGGCAGGCACCCAATAGCCAACGCTATGACATCGTCGGGCTTGTCTTCATCCATATCAACGCAGTGTAGGGCCAGCCTGGACCGATCAGTCGGCAATGAATGCGCGACACTTCGACACCGCCCGAACGGCGAGGCAACCGATCATGCTCAGGCACGGACAGCAAACACATTTTGACGCCAGTTGTGACGCCAGTTCGGTTTTGTACGTGGGTGTCCGCCTATGCCCGAGACCGCCTCTCAGCTGCGGTGACAGTCAGTCACACACATGCGCGGGACCCCATTTCTTTGACTGGGGGTCAAGTGCCCAGCGCGGGCGCTGATCGTCCCCTCCTGCCACCGCCGTCGTGAGAAGCTCCACCAATGGTCGGCGAAAGAGAAAACCCTCGAGCAGAAGGCGAACGGCTCCAGAACGCGCGTGACGCTCTGGCGGTGTTGAACAGCTACATCCTCGGTGGAGGATCTTGGGACGAGGCGCTCGGCGTGTTCGGGGCCATCGCCCGGGAGGAGCTTGATAGGACAGGCGACAAAGATGCCGCCGTACACGCAACTCTCCGGATGTGGCAGGGAACGATGTCGCTTGCATGGGAACTGCTGATCATCCGTGAGCGCGAAACCGGGATTTCGACCTCGGGCACGCTGCAAGAACTCGGGCTGACTTTTAACCCGCCCAGCGAGTAACCGAGAGTTCAGGGCCTTTCGAGACCTTGCTGAACTTCGCGTTTTAGGCCTACCTCTCGTGAGAGGCTCTGCAGATGGCATTCAAGCTGTTCTTGCATGAGGGTCGTTCGTTCGTTTTCAAGGACAACCAAAAGTGGAAGGTCATTGAAGGCGGCGCGCTGGAGATCACCGAGACTGATGGCTCGCGGACCATCTACAGCCCCTCCTCTTGGGATCGGATCGAAGCTGGTCCGGTAGAGAAGACACCCGCGAAGGTGCACCAGGCGAGGTTCAGCAGGTAATTCGGTAGGCGTTGTGTAACGCGGTTTGCGCTTTTGCCCACGGGCCACGGGCCACGGGCCACACGGTAGCCAGAGTGTTCTTCGCCCAGTCGCAAACATCACCATCTGAAGACCTTCTGGATCGGCGACGGCGGCTGGGCTGATCGGCAGTTGGCTGATGGCACGATCATCGTGACCAGCCCTACCGGTAAGACCTACTCCACCACACCCGGGTGCGCGCTGCTGTTTCCGGGCTGGAACATCACCACCACCGCATCCCCGCCGACCGGAACCCCACCGATCCGGGCCCCCGGATCCGAGGCCAAGATGACCAAACGACAACGCACCCGCCGCCAAGACCACGCGTACCGCATCGCTGCTGAACGCGCACTCAACGCCGCCCACATCGCCGCAACCCAAGCCCGAGCCGCAGAAACCAAAGCCCCACTCGCCCAACGCAGAGCCGCTACCGCACACAACCAACCCCACAGCTGGGAAAACAACACCCCCACCACAAAAGGCGACGACCCTCCGCCGTTCTGACGCGGTGAATCCGCCGACTAGCGGGGGATCTCGCGGGCGATGGTGTCCAGCAGGGCGGGATAGCGTTTGGCCTCGCGGTGACCGCCGGGTTTACCGCTGCTGACCACCCCGGCAGCCAATCCCCGTTCCGGGTCGGCCCAGATGGCGATATCGACCAGCCCGGTGTGGCCGAAGGCGGCCGGTTCGTCGCGGCCGAACGGTCCGAAGCGCTTGGAGCCCAACATGTATCCGGTACCCCAGCGCATCGGCATGAGCCCGGTGGCGATATCGGGTCGCAGGCGGCGGACCGGTCTGGTCGCGGCGTACAACGTCTCGGGCTTCATCACCCGAACACCGTCGAGTTCGCCTCCGCGGCGCAGCATTTCGGCAAAGCGTGACAGCTCGTCTGCAGTCGAAACGGTACTGGAGGACGGTACGACGCTGGTGAGGAATTCACGCGTGTTGGTGAACGGGATGATCTGCTGCGTGGTCCCGCCGACCGCAAGCTTGAATGCCGCAGCGATCGGCGCCGGCAGCGGCTTGCCAGTGACATGGCTGGGTGCGACCAAGGGAACATCTTGCGGCGCAACACCGTAATTCGTCCAACGGAAGCCGAGTGGATCGAGAATTTCCTCGGCCAGCACGTCGCGGATGTTCTTACCGGTTGCGGCGGAGACGATCTCACGCGTCAGCGGACCCCAGGTCAGCGCGTGATACATGTGTACGAGACCCGGCGGGTAGATCGGCTTCAGATTGCCGAGCATCTCGCGGGCATAGTCGCTGTCATCCATCCGCCGCAGATCGGGCTTCGGTCCGGTAGCGAAGGGCACACCTGCGCTGTGGGTTAACACGTGCCGGATGGTCGTGCGATCCTTCCCGTGGCTGGTGAAGGTCGGCAGATACTCGCAGACGCGATCATCGAGGGACAACACACCGCGTTCGGCAAGCAGATGGATCAGCGTCGTCGTCATCGCCTTCGCTGAGGAGTACACGCAAAAGGGCGTCTCCGTGGTGACCACGATCTTCTCGGCATCAGGCGGATCCGCGGGACCGTTGCCCCAGCCGTGACCGATGGCCCGGTTGAGGACCACCCGTCCGTTGTGGCGCAGGCAGACCTGGATAGCGGGGTGCATGCCGGCCTGATACCAGTACCGGGTCGCCTGCCAGATCCGTTCGATCGCCCTTGAGTCAATACCGGAGTGGTCCTCGGCACCGATCGAGGTCACAGCGTCCAGGTCGGCGGGGACGCGAATCCTGCCGTCGTTAGTGAGGTCGGGCACGAACCCCACGCTACGGGTTAGCTTGCGTACGTCGCCGAGTCGAAGGGCCACGAGCTCGCCAGCCAGTCGCGAACCGTGGTCCGCAGGACGCCGTCCAGGTCAGCCACATCGGCCCGGACCCATGACCGCACATCGACGGCGCCTGCCACCTCCGTGGGGTCGAAATACACACAGCCGATGACCTCGTCGACGTCGGGTCGCAGGACGGTGTAGGCGAACGCCAGGCGCTTGTCGAACTCATCGGCGTGCCGGACCAGGTCGGCGAGATTCTCCTCGAGAGGAAGGCCGTCATCCGGTGGCCAACCGTGGTCGGCGAATCCCGGTGTGGTCTGCAGATGTTTGATACTCGACATCCACGCGGCGTAATCCGACTCGTTGTGTTGCGGCCCGAGCGGTTCGAGCCGGAAGTGGTCGGTGTGCAATTCGCGGGGCACCACGAAACCTTCTGGAACCAGCATCCACGCAGCATAGGGGCGCAATGCGTAGGCTCGCAGTGGGAGAAGACATGTGGACTTGGGTGATCGTGGCCGTGGTGGCGCTGTTCGGTGTCGGATTGGTGCTCAGTCAGCTGTTCCGGATGAAGGACTGGCTGAAGAATTCCCCGCCGCTGCCGCCGCCTATTGAACCGCCGGACGACGCAGACCGGTGATGGTTGCGGCCACCGCCTCGGCGACGGCTGCGCGGGCGGGGGCCAGGTAGCGACGCGGATCGGTCACTGCGTCATTGGCCGCGAGGTGTTCGCGCACCCGGCCGGTGAACGCGACATTCAGTAGGGTGCCGACATTGATCTTGGTGATACCGGCGTCGACCGCCCGTCGGAGATCACGATCAGCGACACCCGAGGAACCGTGCAACACCAGCGGTACAGGCACCGCTGAGCGCAAGCGTGCGATCAGTTCGAAATCCAGTGTCGCGGTGCGGGTGGACATGGCGTGGGAGCTCCCCACGGCCACCGCCAGCGCGTCGACTCCCGTCGCACGGACAAAATCCGCTGCCGCACCGGGATCGGTCCGCACCCCGGGCGCATGGGCGCCGTCCTTACCGCCGACCTCGCCGAGTTCGGCCTCCAGGAACAGCCCGTGCGCGTGCGCCCAGTCCGCCGCCGCCTTCGTCGCGGCCACGTTATCGCCGTACTCCAGGTGCGACGCGTCGAACATCGCCGAGCTGACGCCCGCACCGGGCCCGGCGTACAGCAGGTCGAGATCCTCGACGTGGTCGAGATGTACCGACACCGGCACGGACGCCTCGGCTGCGATCGCCAGTGCCGCTGCAGCAATGGGCTTTACGTGTCCACCGTGAAACTTCACCGCGTTTTCGCTGATCTGCATGATCACCGCGCTGCCGGCAGCTTCTGCACCCGCGGCGATCGCCTCTGCGTGTTCGAGCGTGATCACGTTGAACGCGACGATGGCGGCGCCCGCATGGCTGGCGGCTGCGACGAGATCGGCGGTCGAGGCTAGCGGCATGTGCTGACCAGGCTGCTTCGCGCCGCACAGGCCGTAGCGTAGCTGCGCAGGACACCCGCGATCCGATCGATGACCAGGTCCCGCGGATCAGCGGTGATCAGCCCGGCGCGGACCCGGTCGTACTGTTCGGGCAGGTATGCGCTGAGCATCGGTTCCGGAATCTGTTGGGCACAAAGGTTTTTCAGCAGTATCGCCACCGCGTCATCGACCTCGGGATCTGCCCAGTAGTACCGCATCCGGTCGCTGTAGCTGTAGCGACGGGCCAGTGCGCGCTCGTGCGTCGAGCCGGGGTAGTAGCGCTCCCACTGCTCGGGCGCGGCCAGCATCTGCCGCTCGACCACTGCTGCCAGATGTGAACGATGTTGCGGTGCAACAAGTTCCGACTCGATAGCGGCCAGGGCGAACAGCGCCTCACGCATCGCGAACGTCAGGCCCGGTCCGACCTTGAGCACTCGCCAGCCGTCGATGACCAACTCCGTCAGCGCCTCGACGCTCTGGTAGTCGGTGGAGTGCGCCTCAAACGTCATCGTCGGTTCGGCATCGAGGGCGCTGCGCAGCTCATCGGTGCCGTCGTGGTTGTAATCGACCACCCGCCAGTGGTCGAACTCAACTCCCGGCTGGACTACCAGTGCCATGACCTGGGGCCAGACATGGCCGAGACCGGCGCGGTCGAACGCGACGCGATGCGCCTGCAGGGTGACCTCCGCATGCTCGGCGGTAGTTGCGGCCAATTCGTCGATATGGTGCGCCGCCCCGCCGGGGGTGGGCACTTCGGTGCCGATCACATACCGCAGCCGGCCGGTCAGGCCAACGCGGGCGGCCTCCGCTTCGGCGACACCGAGCATTCGGGTGGCGCGCGCGGCGACAACGGCATCGGTCAGTGGCCCGGCGTCATCGGCACACGGATAACTGCAATCAAGATGCAGTTTCGTATAGCCGGCGGCGACGTAGCTCCGCACCAGATCGTCGACAAGGGCCATCGCCTCGTCAGCGGGCAGATGGCGCCACCGATTCGGGCCAAGATGGTCGCCGCCGAGCACGATCCGCTCAACCGGAAATCCCACACGATGCGCAATCTGCTCGACCAGCGCGCGGAAGTCGGCAGGCCGCATCCCGGTATAGCCGCCGAACTGGTCCACCTGATTGGAGGTGGCCTCGATCAGCGCATGTTGATTCCCGTCTTTAGCCTGCTCAAGAGCCGCCTCGATGACCAGCGGATGCGCCGAGCAAACCGAGGTGATGCCGCCAGGATGCACTCCGTCGGCAGGGTGGACGACAACGTCCAGGGGATGGGTCACGCCACCAACCTCACATAATTCGATGCTCGTATGTGTTCATATCGACGGGAATGAACATCTAGACTGCCGGTGTGAAAGCAGAGCGGCTTGGCGAAATTCTCGACCGAGTGGTGGAGAGTGGAAGCGTCGACGTACCGGGCCTCGCCAAGGAGTTCGGCGTTTCTGGCGCCACCATCCGCCGCGATCTGCAGTCGCTGCACGAGCAGGGTCTGATCCGCCGGACGCACGGCGGGGCGCTGCCCAACCCCGGCGGTATGGAGATGCCGATCCGCTACAAGGCCTCTCGACAGCTGCGGCAAAAACGGGCGATCGGGCTGGCCGCTGCAGCGCTGGTCTCCGACGGCGAGGTGGTCGGTCTGACTGGTGGGACGACGGCCACCGAAGTTGCCCGCGCACTGGCTGATCGCCGTGACCTCACGGTGGTGACCAACGCGCTGAACATCGCCGCCGAACTCGTCTCGCGCCCGAACATCAGGCTGGTGGTCGTCGGCGGTAACGCTCGGCATGCATCGTATGAACTGGTAGGACCCGCGGCCGAACAGATGATCGCGCAGTACCACCTCAATGTGGCGTTCGTCGGCACCGACGGATTCACGGTGAGTGCGGGCTGCACCACGCATGACGAGATGGAGGCGCACACCGACCTCGCCTTCATCCGCCAGGCCGCGCGCACTGTCGTCATCGCCGATAGTTCGAAGATCGGCAAGGTGACGTTCGCCCGTATCTGTGGTCCCGAACTGGTGGACACCCTGGTCACCGATTCGGGTATCGAGCCGGACTTTCAGGCTGCCGCTGAGGCGGCAGGCGTCGAGGTCATCGCCGCCACACCCAGATAGCGTCACGTGACCGAAATCCGTTCGCGTGCGCGCTGAGCCGATCCGGTCTCGGCATCGAAGAGGTAGGTCCGGTCAGCCCGCAGCTTGAGACCGACGGTGGTGCCAGGGGCCAGCATGGTGTCGGGCGCCGCCTCTGCGATCACCCGGGCCGGCGACCCGCCCTGCACATCGACCAACGCGTTGACCAGGACGTGGCTACCGAGGGGTTCACACAGGTCGATGACGGCGGGTACCGTGCCGTGGGTCGAAGAGGGTTGCACCTCAACGTGTTCGGGCCGTACTCCGACCGTGACGGGTCCATCTGGGCCTGGGATGACTGCGATATCTGCGCCGGCGATCTGCAGGGTGCCGTGGCGCACCGTGCCGGGCATCATGCTCATCGGCGGGCTGCCCATGAAAGATGCCACGAAGGTGTTGGCCGGCCGGTTGTAGATCTCGTCGGTCGTACCGATCTGCTGCACTTCACCTTTCGACATCACGCATAACCGGTCGCCGAGCGTCATCGCCTCGACCTGGTCATGGGTGACATAGATAGAGGTGACCGGTAGCTCGCGGTGCAGACGCTTGAGGTCGCCGCGGACCTGGGTGCGCAGCTTGGCGTCGAGGTTCGACAGGGGTTCATCGAGTAAGAACGCCTGCGGTTTACGGACCAGTGCGCGTCCCATTGCGACTCGTTGGCGCTGACCGCCCGACAGCTGGCCCGGCTTGCGGTCCAAGAGTTCGGTGATTTCCAACAGCGCCGCGGTGTCGCGGACGCGCTGTTCGATATCGCGTTTGGGCGTCTTGCGTTGGCGCAGTCCGTAGGAGAGGTTCGCGTAGACCGTCATATGCGGATAGAGCGCATAGTTCTGGAAGACCATCGCGATATCGCGCTGCCCAGGCCCCAACTTATTGACACTGACGCCGCCGATTTTGATCTCACCTGACGTCGGTTTGTCCAGGCCGGCCAACAGCCGAAGCGCGGTGCTCTTACCGCAGCCCGACGGCCCGACCAGGATGAGAAACTCCCCATCGGCCACCGTCAGATTCAGCCCTTTGAGGGCGATCAGGTCACCGCCGTAGCTTCGCGTGACATCACAGAATTCCACTTGCGCCATCGATCAGCCCTTCAGGCCTGTGCTGGCCACCGATTGGACGAAATATCTTTGTGCGCCGATGAATACCAGCAGCATGGGTAGCAGGCTCATCACGTTGGCTGCCATCAGTAGCGGCCAACGTACGTGATGCGCGCCCTGGAAGTAGCTCAGCCCCAACGGGATTGTCATCTGCTCGTGAGAGGTGATGACAATAAGGGGCCATAGGAAGTCGTTCCAGGATGTCAGCACTGTCAGCGCGGCCAGGGTCGACATCGCCGGCAACGACAACGGCAGCACGATCTTGAACAGCACACCAAGTCGTGAGGTTCCATCGACTCGCGCCGCCTCCTCGAGTTCCACCGGAACCGTCAGGAAGAACTGTCGCAGGAAGAAGATGCCGAACGCGGTGGCCAGGTTGGGCAGCATCAGCGCGCCGATGTGATCGATGCCAAGGCCGGCCCAGATGTTGTCCCCGAACCATTTCACCACCAGGAACACCGGGATCATCGTGACCTGGAATGGCACCATCAGGGTGGCCATCAGGGTGACGAAAAGTGCTCCGCGCCCGAGAAACCGGATACGGGCAAAGGCATAACCGGCCAGGCTGCAGACGATGAGATTGCTGGCCAGAACCACCAGCGTGACGAGGGCACTGTTGATGAAGAAATGCCCGAATGGTGCCTCGGCCCAGGCGTCGGCGTAGTTCTGGAAGCGCGGAGTCTCCGGGAGCAGAACCGGCGGAAAGTGGTTGGCCTCGCCTTCGGTCTCCAGCGACGTGATGAGCATCCACAACAGGGGGACGATCAACAGGAATGACATCGGGATCAAGACGAGATGCCACGGACTGAAGGGCAGCCGGAAACTCATCCGCTTTCGCGGCGACTCAGGCTGCGGCCCAGTGGTTTCGGTGTGGGGTAGCTCGGTGGTCGTCATGAGTAATGCACGTACCTTTTGGCGATTCGGAACTGCACGGCGGTGACCACCAGGATGACGACGAACAACGCGTAAGCCATCGCGGCGGCGTATCCGGCGTCGAAATGGACGAATGCGCGATCCCACAGGTAGTAGACGATCACCGTGGTAGCTCGCAATGGGCCGCCGCGGGTGGTGACGTACACCTCGTCGAAAAGCTGCAGCGCATTGATGGTCAGCCACACCACCAAGAACAGGTTCGCGGGTCCCAGCAGGGGCACCGTGATGGTACGGAACCGGGTGAACGCGCTGGCGCCGTCGATCGAGGCCGCCTCATGTAACTCTTCCGGAACACCTTGTAGCGCAGCGAGATAGACGATCACCGAGAAACCGGTCCAGCCCCACACCGTCATGGCCACGATCACGAACAACGCTTGCGACGGCGAAGCCAGGAACGGTTGCGACGGTATCCCCACCGAGTTCAGTGCCGCGTTCACCAGGCCGTAGTCCCTGTCGGTCAACCACAGGAAGATGATCCCCTGGGAGATCGTCGAGACCGCCATCGTGATGTACGCCGCGGTGCGGTAGACGGAGATGAAGCGCACCGAGCGGTTCATCGCCGCGGCGACGAACAACCCGACCAGCATCGTGCCTGGCACGAACAGCGCCGTGTAGATGATGGTGTTCTTGATCGACTCGGTGAACACCGGATCGTCGGCCAGCTTGCGGTAGTTGTCCAGCCCCACCCATGGTGTCTCCGGGGTGAGCAGGTCGGAATGCTGAAACGAGAGCTGTAGTGACATCAGCACCGGCAGCAGCCCGAAGATGCCGATCAGGATCACCGCTGGACTGGCCAGGGCCCACCCCGAGACGCTCTCCGAGTCGCCGAAGCGCCCTAGGAATGACGGTCGGGTCTGCGTGACCTGTTGTGGCATCTACCGATCTTCCCGGTCGGTCTATTTGTTGGCGAGCGCGTCGTCGGCTGCCTTGGCCGCGGTGTTCAGGGCATCCGCGGGCTGTGCTTCACCCAGCATGACGGACATGATCGCCTGACCGAGAGCTTCGGAGATGTCTGGATACTGCTCAACGGTGGGCCGGACGGTCTTCACGTTGGACAGGTTTTCCACGAAGGTGGCGCTGCCGGGCAGGTTCTTGTTGAGCTGGTCAAGGACGGACTGATCCTGACCGATCGAAACACGGGTGGGCAGATCGCCGGTGGCCAGCGAGAAGGTCTTGACCTGCTCGGGAGCGGAGAGCCATTTGACGAAATCGACGGCGGCCTGCTTCTTCTTATCGCCGTTGTTGAACACCACCCAGTTATCGGGGCCAGAGATCGTCTGGTGCGCGCCTGCCGAGCCGGCGAAGGTAGGCATGATCTGCACGCCGTACTCGATATCGGTCAGCGAGGACAGATCCCACGGTCCGGTGACCAGCATGCCGATCTTGCCGCTGTTCATCAGCTTGGGGCCGTTCTCATTCGTGGTGTCCAGATACAACGACTTATCGGTGACGGCCATCTGCTGTAACGCGGTCAGCGCCTTGACACCGGCTTCGGAGTTGAACGCGGCGTGCTCGTTATCCGGGGTCAGGATGTTGCCGCCGGCTTCCCAGAGCATCGGGAGGTAGTGCCACACGGTGTCCTCGCTACCGTCGGCGGGGATGAGCCAGCCGTATTGACCCTTTGATGCATCGGTCAGCTTGGCTGCTGCCGAGCGGAAATCGTCCCAGGTCCAATTCGGTGTCGGCGGTTCGATTCCGGTGTCGGCGAACAGTTTCTTGTTGTAGACGATCGCGAGATTGTCGACGAGGGCGGGCACACCGACGATCTTGTCGCCGACGGTCGCGGCTGTGCGTTCGGAAGGATAGAAGTCATCCCACTTCCAGTCGGGGTTCTTCACCTCATCGGCCATATCGACCACCTGGGGTATCTGCGCGATATTCGGTGACCAGGACCCGAACATGTAGGCCACATCCGGGGCACTCCCGCCGCGCACCGCGGTCAGCACCTTCTGCAACACCAGGTCATTGCTGGAGTAGAGCTCGGAGACCTCGACGTCGGGGTGCTCCTTGTTGTACTGCGCCAGCAGGGATTTGAAGGCCTCGCCCTCGGTGTCCTGATAGCCGTGCCAGACCACGATCTTGGTGGGGCCGCTGGCATCGGAGGAGCTGTTGCCACCACCGCAGGCGGCCAGAATCAACGCGAGTACCGCAATCAGCGCGGCTGTTAGACGGGTGCGAGTCACTGTCGGTACTCCTGACGTTGGAAACAACCTGGGCCGGATGAAGCGATTACGCCTATGTTCACAGTCTTTACACACATGAGCAACAGATGGTGCGCATTCGCGCATTTCTCCGCCATCAACGGACAGCCTCGTCACCGGAGGTGAGTACAACCGATCGGGTCAGACCGCGGGGCTGGTCCGGGTCAAGACCACGGGCCTCGGCCACCGCCACGGCGCAGCGTTGCGCCTGAACCAGTTGGGCCAGCGGGTCGAAATCGCTGGTGACGACGGTCGCGCCGGTGGCTTGCACCTGCTGGACCAGCCCAGGAGGCGGGGTGCCGAACATCCACACCAGGCTGTTCGGTCCGGCCACGGCGATAGGTCCGTGGCGGTAGTCCATCGCCGGATACGACTCACTCCAGGCCTGCGCGGCCTCGCGCATCTTGAGTGCCGCTTCGTAGGTGAGGCCGACTGTCCAGCCCGTACCGAGGTACACGAAGTGCTCGAATTCGGTCGGGGCTACCGGCAACGGATCACTGACCGCACGCTCGCCGTCGGCGATGGCGTGAGCCAGATCCTCGCCGAGGCCGTGGCGCAGCAGCGCGAGCGAGGTGGTCGGAAAACGCGTCTGCACCACGCTGTTCTCGTCGGCGAAATCGAGAACGACCTCGTGGTCCGCCAGCGCCGACAGCGGTCCACCGGCGACGGCGGTCAACACCACCTTCGTCGTGGCGTCGATCAGCGGCAGGGCGTCGAGAATCTCGGTGGTGGTCCCGGACCTGGTCAGCGCCAGCACGGTGTCGTAGCGACGGGTCAGTGGCACCTCGGAGCCGTAGGCCCAGTCGGTTTCGCCGTAGCCGGCCTTTTCACGCAGGCCTGCGTACGCCATCGCCACGAACGCCGAGGTTCCGCAGCCGATCACCAGCATCCGCTGGCCGCGAGCGGTCAGTTCCGCCGGAACCGGGCCACCGGCGACCTGCCGCCAGAGCGCGGGCTGGGACTCAATCTCGAATGTGGTCGCGGACATGCCGCCCATTATGTGCACAAATGCGCAAAGTGAGCAAGAGTACGCAGAAATTGCTTGTCGAGATTGCGCGTATCGGTGGTGGTGGTGTCAGATCCGGGCGGGTACCCGGAGCGCTTCGGGCAGCAGATCGCCGTGTGCGATCGTCAGATCCGCACACAACTGCCAGATCTCGTCGACAGACAGCGTCGCGGCGGTGTTCGGGTCCACCATCGCCGCCGCAGGCACCAGTCGAGGATCACCATCGACCGCGGCCCGCACCGCCAGATCCACCGGCCCGAGGAAGGACCGGTTCAGGGCCGCGCACTGGGGCGGGAGATCGCCCACCTTGATCGGGTGCGCACCGAGCTTGTCCAACAGCGTCGGCACCTCAACGGCCACCCCGTTGGGCAGGTTCGTGATCAGACCGTCGTTGACGATATTGGCGGAGATCACTCGCGGCGTGCCGGTTTCGAAGGAGTGGATCACCTGCGGTGCGTATTCGGTGGAGCTGGCATCGATAGCGAGGGTGTCGCTGTGTTCGAGCTCCGCGCGGACCCGGGTGTATTCGGCCAGGTTCTCCTCACTGATGCCGACATACTCCCCGACGTTGAGTCGGAGTCGGGCCACCTCGTCGGGCCGACGCAGGTACCACGGGACGTACTCGCTGGAATGCTCGCTGGTCTCGGTGGGGTAGTAACCGAGGCGGCGGTACATGTCGACGCGCACCCGTCTACGGAGTTCCGGATCGGCGGCGATCCGCTCATCCAGCAGTGGATAGAGGTTTTGACCAGCGCGTTCCCAGCGCAGCACCCAGGCCTGGTGGTTCACCCCGGCGGACCAGTAGGAGACCTCGTCGAACGGCACCCCGATCAGTTCGCACAGCCCGACCATCGTCCAGTGCACCGAATGGCACAGGCCGAGCACCTTGAGTTTCGGCGCGACGTGGTGCAGGTAGGAGATGTTCATCGCCATGGGGTTGGTGTAGTTCAGCAGCCACGCATGGGGGCAGACAGCCAACATGTCGGCGGCGATTCCGGCCAGCACCGGGAACGTCCGCAGGCCGCGGAAGATCCCGCCGATGCCGATCGTGTCGCCGATGGTCTGGTGCAGCCCGAATCGCTCCGGGATCTCGAAATCCCGGACGGTGGCCTCGTGCATCCCGACCTGGATGGTGTTGATGACGTAGTCGGCGCCGTCCAGCGCCCCGCGACGGTCGGGTGCGGTGACGATCTCGGGGTGCGCGCCTGCCGCGCGGGCCGTCGCGTGCGCGATCGCTTCGGCGGTTTCGAGCCGCTCGGCGTCGATATCGTGCAGAACCACCCTGACCGATGTCAGCTCGGGCATGGAGAAGATATCGCCGAGCAGCTCGCGGGTGAACTCGGCGCTGCCGGCTCCGATGATGACGATCGTGGGCTTCATCCCTGAAGTATTGCGCATTTTGCGCACATCACTCAATAGTGTGCAAACATGAACATCATGCGACCGCCAGAGGTGCTGGTGATCGGGGACGCCAACCCGGATCTGTTGATGACCGGTGATCCCGAAAATTTGGTTCCGCAGTTCGGCCAGGTCGAGAAGTTGGTGGACTCCGCTGATCTCCTCCTTGGCGGATCGGCGGCCATCGCCGCGTGCGGCCTGGCCCGGCTCGGAGTTCCGACTGCCCTGGCTGCCGTTGTCGGAGCCGATCACTTTGGGGAGTTCGTCCGCGGCGAGCTGATCGCCGCGGGGGTGGACACCCGGTGGGTACGTACCGACCCAACCGTCGCCACCGGCCTCAGCGTCGTACTCTCAGCGGGGGATCGGGCGATCCTCACTTTCCCAGGTGCGTTGGGCCACACCGGCGCTGACGTCGTCGACGCCGATCTGCTCAGCAGCGTTCGGCACGTACACAGCGCGTCGCTGTTCCTGCTACCTCGGTTGGCGCCGCACCTGCCGACCATCTTCAGCGCCGCCAGATCCGGGGGCGCCACCACGTCTTTGGACACGAACTGGGACCCGGCCGAAAGGTGGGGCGGAGTGCTCCCGCTGTTGGGCGAGACCAATATCGTCTTTCCGAATGCCGCCGAACTGCTCGCCATGACACGGAGCTCCGATATCGAGACCGCGGCCGCCCAGATCGTTGCTCTTGGCTGTCACGTGGCTCTCAAAGATGGTGCCAAGGGCGGGGTGCTGTGGGAGGGCGGGCCGGTTATCACTGTGCCGGTCGTGGCTACCGATGTCGTCGACACCACCGGTGCAGGTGACTCCTTCGATGCCGGCTTCATCAGCGGGATGCTCGAAGGTCTTTCCGGCGCAGCCTGTTTGGAGCGTGCAGTGAGGTGCGGGAGCCTATCTACCCGGGCGGTCGGTGGGACGGCCGCGCAGGCGAGACGCGCTGACCTGTTTGGCGAATCCGACTAACCGCGGAGCTCGTAGCGCCGGGTGTCGGCGACGAAGCAGGCCATACTGCCGACGAAGCCGATGACGGCGATGGTTCCACCGAATGCGGCGAATGCGGCGTGCCCCAGCGTGAGCCCGGCCAGTCCGATGGCCAACGCGATCACGGCGAACAACAGAAGGAAAAGCCCTAGGCCGCTGGCGGCTTCGCCGTCAGAGACGTTTGTGGTCGTGGGGTCGCTCATCACCATGATCCGCTTGATACCCAGGTGGGGCATCGGCCAAACGAGGTTTTCTGAGGCATCATGCTCTTCGTGCCCACCAAGAAGCCCACCAAGACTGTCCTGTGCTTTGGCGACTCGCTCACCTGGGGATGGGTTCCCGCAGTCGCGGGTTCCCCCACCGAGCGGTACCCGCGCGGCACCCGCTGGACCGGTGTCCTGGCCGACGGTCTTGGTGAGGATTACGTGGTCATCGAAGAGGGGCTCAGTGCCCGCACCACGAATATCGACGACCCGACGGATCCCCGGCTCAACGGCGCGGCCTATCTACCAGCGGCATTGGCGAGTCACCTGCCGCTGGACCTGGTGATTCTGCTGCTGGGTACCAATGACACCAAGGTGTACTTCGACCGCACGCCGTTCGATATCGCCACCGGGATGTCCACTCTGGCCGTGCAGGTACTCACCTCCGCCGGTGGCATCGGCACCACTTACCCGGCCCCCAAGCTGTTGGTGGTCGCCCCGCCACCGCTGGCTGCGATGCCTGACCCGTGGTTTCAGCTGATGTTCGCGGGCGGGCAGGAGAAGTCGGCGGCGCTGGCCGAGGCCTACCGCGCGATGACGTCCTTTTTCAAGGTGCCGTTCCTCGACGCGGGTTCGGTGATCAGTACCGACGGCTGCGATGGCATCCATTTCTCCGAACAGAACAACCACGACCTTGGCGTGGCGCTGGCTGAGCAGGTGCGTGCGTTGCTGAGCTGAGGGATCAGCTGGCGATGTCGGCGCCAATCTAAGCACTCTGATACGCAGTCTCGATAGGGACGTTGCTCAGAGCAGGCGGATTGTTGCCAAAACTTCTCTTAACAGGTTATTAGTCGTGACTCGCAAGTACCTTAAGTTAGCGGATTAACGTCACACCCAGGTTGAGCTGACAGCGACGTATCAGCCAATTCAGCCGCACAAGCGAAACGAGGGTGAACATGAGCGTTACCGCTACCGCCTCAACTCCGAGCGTCAAGTTTCGGTACGGCAACCCCCTGTTCGACTGCCACGGCGCCCAATTGCGGGCACAGTGCCGCCAGCTCGCCACCGTCGTGACGGTGACCGGCCGGGTTGACGCGAAGAACATCGACGCGCTCAGCAAGGAGGCGCGTCGTTTCATCTTGGCCGAGAAGCCCTTCGTTCTGGACATGAGCGGCGTCGATTCCTGTGGCGCACTTGCTCTTCCGTTCCTGCGTACGGTCGACGAGCAGTGCCGCTCCGCCGGTGTGGAGTGGGCGTTGATCCCTAGCCCCGCCGTGACCCGGCGGTTGCGCGACGATTACTTCGTCACCACCGCGTCCGTGCCGGACGCTCTCGAGCATTTCGCCGACGAACTGCACACCCGGCGCAGGCTGCTTCCGCTTCTGGCCAAGACCGCCTAACGCGTCGGCCGGATGGCCGACGGGGTAGACGAGCTGTCAGCTGGTGGGGATGGTCGCGGTCAAAGTGGTGCCGCCATCGGTGGGGCTGGCGATACGTAGCCGGCCGGAGAGGGCTTCGACCCGGTCCTTGAGTCCAATCAGCCCCGAGCCGGCACCGGACACGGCGCCGCCAACACCGTCATCGCTGACGGATAGATATAGCTCGCACTCACGGGACGCGACCCGCACCGATACCTCGCTGGCGTTAGCGTATTTCGCGGCGTTCGTCAGGGCTTCGGCTACCACGTAGTAGGCCGCCACCTCGATGGGATCCGGGAGTCGCCGGTCGATCTCCAGTTCCAGGCGCACTGGCACGGTGGAGCGTCGGGCCAGCGTTTTGATCGCCGGCGCCAGCCCTCCTTTGGACAGGATGGCCGGGTGCAGGCCGCGGGAGAGTTCCTGCAGATCTGTGTACAGTCCGCCGAGACCGTCCACCGCGTGGGTCAGCCCGTCGCGCAGCGCGGCCAGTTCTTCGGTATCGGGCGACACCGTCGATTGCAATGTGCGCAACTGCAATCCGAGCGAGACGATCCGCTGCTGGGCACCGTCGTGCAGGTCACGCTCGAAACCGCGGCGCGCCTGATCGGCTGCGGCGACGATGCGGGCCCGCGACGCGGTCAGCTCGGCCCGCGTTTCGGCATTGCCGATGGCGGTCGCCACCAGATCGGCGAAATCACTGACCCGGGCCTCGGTATCGGCGGGCATCGGTTCGGGCCGGGCCGAACCGATGACCAGCGCGCCCCGAACCCGACCGTCGACGATCACCGGGGCACCGACCCCCGTACGCAGCCCCATGCCGCGGAGCCGCTCGGCGATCGGGCCATCGACGATGCGGTAGTCATCGATGCGGGCCGGCTTCGACGTGCGTCGGATCTGGGTGGCCAGACTATCGCCACTCAGCGAAAAGCTCTCACCCGCAACAACATCCACCACCCCGTCGCGGCCTTCATGGGCGGCGACAACCGTGCAGAGATCTTCGGAGTCGTACCGCAGCAGCGTGACGTGTTCGGCTTCAAGGCCGCCTGCCAGTTCGGCGACGGCCGCCGGGTACACCGCGGTGGTATCCGCGCCGCGTGCCACCGCGGTGGCCACCCGCCGCAGTGCGGTCTGCTCTTTGGCGAGCGCACTGACCCTGGCATGGCTGATCGCCACCTCCTCTTGGGCGGCATGCAGTTTCTGTTCGCGCTCGCAGGCGGCGGCAAGGAGCGCCTCCAAGGCCGGGAACATCCGGCGCAGCCGCCGGTAGGTCGACGCGTCCAGATCGTCCGGTACCAGCAGTGTCCCGGTCTGGGTTTCACCGTCCTGGAGCGGAAGGGCCGAGGTGCCGGCCTCGGCGGGCACGTCGCCGGTTCGTAACCGTGCGAACCGCAGTCCCAGGACCTGCGCCATCCGTTGGCCCGCATCGTCCAGTGCACGCGGCAGATCACCGGCCCGCAGCATCACCCGGGCCAGGGTGGCGGCGAGATCGGCTTCGAGTCGACGTTGTTCGGCCTCTTCGGCACGCAGTCGCGCCTGGCCGGCCAGGATGTTGGCCAGCAGTGCCACCGGTAGGAAAACGAACAACGCTGGTACCAGGCTGTCGCTGCCCTCGAGATGGATGTAGACGTAGACCGCGGCGCTGGCGATCGACGTTGCGACCGCTAGCCCGAAACCCCAGCCCGCCGAGACGACGAGGACGCCGAGCAGAAAGATTGCCCCGAAGGCGTTATCGGGCGCGACGCGCTTGAGTTGGTGGACAATGACGACCTCTGCGGCGATGAACGAGATCGCCACCACCACACCCCACCCGAACGGTCGCGCGGTCGGCCGCAGCAATAACGTCAGAAACCTGCCCCGCAGGGCCGACCAGCGACTATCGGTGTCGGGGGATAGATCAGGCACGCGCTGATGGTAGATCGGTCGGCCGGATCAGGTAGCGACGTAGCGGTCTATGGGTGTGAAAGTTCCGGCTAGCGGTAATGCCAACGGGGTGGTCGATCTGCCAAGCTCGAACAGTGTTCCGGAAAGAGGTGATCCCATGCGCTGCCTGATCGTCGATGACAGCGCGGCCTTCCGCGACGCCGCGAGCACCATGCTGGAGAGTGCGGGTATTTCGGTCGTCGGGATGGCCGCCAACACCGTCGAGGCGCTGAGCTGCTACCGCAATCTGCTGCCCGATGTCACGTTGGTCGATATCGATCTGGGGCTGGAAAGCGGTTTCGATGTCGCCGAAGAACTTCACCGCGCCGGAACGCCTGCCCCACCGGTCATCCTGATTTCCACCCATGACGAGCAGGATCTGGTCGATATGATTTCGGCCAGCTCCGCATTGGGGTTCCTGCCCAAGTTCGCGCTATCGCCCGACGCGATCCGTGATCTGGTCATCGGCTCTCGAGGTACATGATCACCGCCCGGACGCGACGGTGATCATCACCGGCCTCCGGGAGATTGAGTTTGGTCAAGATGCTGCGGACGTGCTTTTCCACGGTGCCTTCGGTGACCCAGATCCGTTTACCGATACCGGCATTCGACAGGCCCTCTGCCATCAAGGTGAGCACCTCGCGCTCTCTGCTGCTCAGAGCGGCCAGCGGGTCATCGCGTCTGCGCGCGGAGACCAACTCCGCAACCAGCGCGGGGTCCACGACCGAGGCGCCGCCGGCGATCCTGGTGATGGTGTCGACGAAGTCGGCCACATCGGTGACCCGGTTCTTCAGCAAGTAGCCGATGGCGCGCCCACCGGCCAGAAGCTCCATTGCGTGGTCGACGTCGATATGGCTGGACAACACCAGGATCGCGATATCCGGCAGCTCCTGCCGAATCACTTTGGCGGCGTCGAGACCTTCGGTGCTGTGGTCCGGCGGCATCCGGATATCGACGACGACCAATTGCGGCACGAGTTCCCGCACCAGGCCGAGTAGTTCGGTAGCGTCGCCGGCCTGACCGACGACCTCGAATCCGGAGCGGCCGAACAGGCTCGCGAGACCCTCGCGTAGGAGGACGTCATCGTCGGCGATCACCACCCGGATCGGGTCCGTCATTGAGGTGACGCTACCCGAAAGCGCGGCTGTACTGCGGCGGGTGGTGCAGGGTTGCGCCGAGATGGTCGGCGGCCTGGCGAATCCAGGCCGGGTTGCGGAGCAGGATCCTGGCCAAGAAGACCGCGTCGGCCTGTTCGCCGGTGATGATGCCCTCGGCCTGATCGGCCTCGGTGATCATCCCGACCGCAGCAGTGGGGATCTCGGCTTCCTTGCGAACCTGCGCGGCGAACGGGACCTGGTAACCGGGGCCCACTGGAATCTTGGCGTCCGGTGCGGATCCGCCGGTCGAGACGTCCATCAGATCGACACCGAGTGGTTTCAGTCGCGTCGCCAATTCGACGGTGTCGCTGACGGTCCAGCCTGGGCGGGCGTCGTCGGTATCGCCGCCGAGCCAGTCGGTGGCCGACACGCGGAAGAACAACGGCAGCTCGGCAGGCCAGCTGCGGCGGACAGCGGTCACGACCTCCAACGCAAAGCGCAGTCGGTTCTCCAGAGAGCCGCCGTAGTGGTCGGTGCGGGTATTGGAGTGCGGTGAAAGGAACTGGTGAATGAGATAGCCATGTGCCCCGTGCAATTCGAGTACCCGGAAACCCGCCGCGGCAGCGAGTCTGGCCGATTCGGCGAACGACTCGACGATAGTGGCGATGGCGTCGAGGCTCAGTTCGGCGGGGCTGGGCAACCGCCCGAAGGGAACTGCGCTTGCGCCGACCGTGGGCCAGCGCTCCCCTGGTTCGGCCCAGGGCCGTCCGGTGGAAGCCTTGCGACCACCGTGCACCAACTGGATACCGGGGACTGAGCCCTGCGCAGTGACGAAATCGGTGATGCGCCGAAAGGCATTTTCCTGCCTGTCATTCCACAACCCGAGGTCGAAGACGCTACTGCGTCCGATGGGATCGACAGAGGTGGCCTCCACCATCACCAGTGCGGCTCCCGCCACTGCGCGCGAACCCAAATGCTGCAGATGCCAGTCGCTGGGTGCACCGGTATCGGCTCCGCTGGACACGGCCGCGAATTGCATCATCGGCGACATCCAGGCGCGGTGGGCGAAGGTGACCTCGCGCAGTGTGAGCGGGGTGAACAGATGGGCCATGCTTACTTTCCCTTCCCGAGGTACGCCCGAGCGGCAGCGATCAGGGTCTCCCGACCCGGCCCGTGCTCGACGGCGAAGCGGGCGGGATCGGCCTCGGCCATATCGAAGGGATAGTCGCTACCGCAGACCACCTTCTCGGCACCTGCCAATTCGCAGAGCAGCGTGAGCTGATGAGGATCGTGGGTGACGGTGTCGAAGTACAACTCCGCGAACGCCTCCTGCGGTGGCCGGCTGGTCGCGCGGCGCACATCGCCGCGCATCGTCCAGCCGTGCGTCCAGCGACCGAGTAGTCCTGGGGCACAACCTCCGCCGTGCACGAAGCAGATCCGCAGACCCGGCAACGCATCCTTGATACCGCTGAGGATCAACGAGGCGACCGCCGTTGTTGATTCGACCGGATTGCCGATCAGATTGGTCAGGTAGTACTCCGACCATTCCGGCCGGGGCAGTTGCATCGGGTGCACCAGCACCGCCAGATCCAGGCGGGCAGCTTCGGTGAGCACATGGTGCAGCGCAGGCCCGTCCAACGACTGACCACCGGCTACCGGCGGTATCGCCACCCCCGCGATACCCTCGGTCTGCGCCAGCAGCGCCAGCTGGGCGGTCGACGAGGCCGCATCGGCCAGGGTGACCATTCCCAGCCCGAGCAGGGCGCCGTCGGCGCCGGCCACCACGTCCGCCAGCGCGGTATTAAACGCCGCCACATAGGAGTCGGCGTCGGCGCCGGCTTCCAACGGAAACGCGAAAGGTGGCGCGGACAGCACGCGGACACCGACGTCGGCGCGCCGCATATCGTCGAGGATGGCCGGCACATCACTCATCGAACTGGTGGTGATCGATAGCGGGATATCCCCGAGATAGAGCTCGCCGTCACGATCATGCATGGCACCGTGCGGCCCGCTGCCGGGCAGCTCGAACAAGTCTCGCGGCAACCAGTGCGCGTGTACGTCGATGACGCCGGGTGCGATGGCTTCGGTGATCACTGGCGGCGGCTCCCGTCGATGGGCAGTGCGTCGTTGGCGCTGTCGAGATGTTCCACGGTGGTGAAGACCAGCTCGCCGTCGCCGATGTTCTCGATATCGTGCAGCAGGTATTCGCCAGGGCCGAAATGGAAGTGACGTGTTTCACCGGCCTGATAGGACACTTCCCGCACCGTCCCGTCATGAGTGTGCTGACGGCTGCTACCCGCATTGATCGCGGTCCAGAAGTAGTCGAGCACGTGGCGGTGGGCGTGCCACCGCTCGCCGGGCGACAACCGAATTTCCCACACCCTGACCCGTGAGTTCTCGCTGAGGAGTCGGGAGCCGACTTCACCGTCGTGGGCGTGTTCGGCGAATTCCGACTTGAGCCAGTCGGGCCAGCTCTCGAAATCTGAAGCGACGAGCTCACCGGCGAGAGGCAGATCGGTGAGGAAGCTGTTGTCGGTCATGGATTTTCCTTCCTAGGTGGTGCGATGGTTAGTGGCCGGGTCCGTACAGGCCGAAGCGAAGGTCGGGATCTCCCGGTGTCCAGGTATTGGTGAACTGCGATCGCTCGCCCATCGCCACCACCCGGCGCAGGAGGGAATCGCTGAGTTGCAGCTGTGCCGGCTCCCACTTGGTCAGGGCCGCGGTGATATCGCCGCCCGCCTCCGCAAGTGCGGCGGCCAGCGCCCAGCCGTCAGCCGCAGCCTTCGCGGTGCCCGCTGCAGCATGGGGCCGGGCGGCGCACGCCGCATCCCCGATGAGCGCGACCCGGCCCAATGCCATCCGTGCCGACCGGACATCGGAAAGCACCTGTAGATAAGGGGTTTCGGTACCGACGACGACGTCGGCCACCGCGGGCGCCAGGAGTTCGCGGGCGGCCCGTTTCATCTCGGCGACATAGCGGTCCTGTACCTGGCCGGGGTGCACGGAGACGGTGCCGGGGAACCCACGCTTGTCGATCAGCATCTCGGTCAGGTCGGGACCGGCGGCAACGTTGCGGTACCAGACGTAGTTCATCAACCGGTCTTCGAGGCCGAGACCATTCTCGCCTGGGATGGGGTACATCGTGATGTGCGAGTTGGGAATCAGATCGTAGGTGATCGAGTCCTGCAGCACGTCTCGCGTCGCCTGATCGAGATCGCGCAGCGGGACGGTGCCCCGCCAGCCGATGTAACCGGCGTAGCGCAGGCTCGCATCGGGATCAAACCGCTCACGGGCAACCGAGGTGACACCGTCGGCGAAGACCACCAGATCAGCCGATACCGTTGCACCGCTGACGAAACGGACCGTCGCGCCGCTCTCGTCCTGGTCGAAACCGCAGGCGTATTCGCCGTAGTGATAATGCTCGGTGCCGAAGTCGGCCAGCAGTGCACGGTAGAAGGTGCCCCACGAGGTGTAGGTCCATGTGCATTGTTCGCGGTAGACCAGATCGCCCGTGCGGTCCAGATACTGAACGTAGGAGGTGGACGTGCTCAGATCGGCGAGGTCCTGGGTGCTGCGATCGGTGAACCACCGGACCGTATCGGGTTGCAGCACGATACCGCTGCCGCGGCCGTCGAGGGCGATGGGTGTGCGTTCGTAGACGTCGACGGTGAATCCCAGGTCGCGCAACAATAGTGCGGTGGTGAGACCGCCGATCGAGCCGCCGATCACGATCGCGGACGCGTGGCTGTAGTCGGTCATGACGGGCTCTTCTCGGTGTCGGGAGTGGTGTTTTCGATGAGGGGATCCGAAGGCATGGGCTCGCCGCGGGTCTCCTTGGCGAAGGCAAGTCCGATGACGGCGATCAGGCCGAGGGCCGCCACGGACGCGGTGGCCAGGCCGAGGTTGCCGGCGAACCACGATGTTGCGATGGCGCCTGCGGTGAGTGGGCCGAGGGCGGTCACGTATCGACCGACGCTGTTGCACACCGCCAGCGCGGTGGCCCGCACGCTGGGCGGGAAAAGTTCCGGCGCGTAGATGAACGTGCCAGAGAGAGCGCCGAACAGGCCGAAGCCGAGAAATGGCATGGCGATCAGGAATTCGGAGTAGCCGCGGTCGAACGGGAATGTCCAGGCCACCGAAAGCGCAGAGATGGCGAAGCTGACCAGGAATGCCTTCCGTCGGCCGATCGCGTCGGCCAGGAAACCCCAGGACGCGTATCCGATGATGCCGCCGGCGTTGAACAGCATCGCGGCCACGGCGACCCGGTGGTCAGCGACTGCGTGCGGTAGCCCCTGGGCCGCGGTGAGTTGCCGCAGGATCTGGGGGTACCAGGTGGTGACACTCCAGAAGGCGATCAGCGCACCGGTGGCCAACGCCGTGCAGACTGCCATGGGGCGCAACAGTGGCGGCTCGATCAGCCTGCGGAGCACGAACCGATCGTGAGAAACCTGTTGGCCCAAGCGCTTCCGCTCGCGCCGGGCGTCCATATGCGCTCCGATCTCGGGCGGTTCGGGAACGTAGCGCCGGATGAACCACACCAGCAGGGCGGGCAGGCCGGCCAGTGCCAGCATCAGTCGCCAGCCGTGGCTGCCCCACAGGGCGTAGGTGGCTGCCGCGGCGAAGAATCCGGCCGCGTAACCGGACATCATGATTCCGCCTGCCCTGGCCCGGAAGCGGTTGCGCCAGGTCTCGGCGATCAGCGCGGCCCCGACGGGAGCTTCGACTCCGGAGCCCAGGCCTGCGATGAAGCGCAGGATGCCGAGTTGCCACCAGGTGTCGGCGAAGGCCGCCAACGCGCTGAACACCGCATAGGTCAGAATTCCCACGGAGAGCACCCTGGTGCGGCCGAAGTAGTCGGCGAGGACGCCGAACAGGATTCCGCCGGTGGCCCAGCCGATCAAAAACAGCGCCACCGTCAGGCCGCCGTAGTAGCCGATCGACGCGGGCCCTGGCGCAACTCCGCTGTTGGGCAGCAGTTCTCCCATCGCGGGTCCGAGCACCAGGATGTACAGGCTGCCTGCGAAGCCGTCCAGGCCCCAGCCGAGTGTGGTGCCGGCCAGGACGAGCCATTGGGCCCGACTGATCTCGGTGCGCCAGCCGGGCTTTGTGCCCGCTGACCGCTGTGTTCGGATGGACATGCGAAATCCCTTTCTGGGGGTACGGGTTCAGCGGCTGTTAGTTCAGCCGGCCCTGGTCGGGACCGCCGTACCAGTCGACAGGTTCTGCGGCGGTGCGCACAACGATGGTCTTGATCCAGGAGAAGTCGTCGAAGGACTCGGTTCCGGCGTCCTTGCCGATACCGGATTCCTTGACGCCGCCCCAGGGCAGCGAGGGTTCGAGCCGATGGTGATCGTTGACCCACACCATGCCTGCCACGATGCGCGATGCGACGCGGTGGCCCCGGCCGATATCGGTGGTCCACACCCCGGCGCCGAGGCCGAAGCGGTTGTCGTTCGCCATCCGGACGGCGTCGTCCTCGTCGTCGAAGGGGATGACGACGGCGACCGGTCCGAAGATTTCTTCACGCGCGACCGTCATCTCCATCGTGGCATCGGCCAGCACCGTCGGTTGGAGAAAGAACCCGTCGCGCAGGGTCTCTGGCAGATCCGGCACACCACCGCCGGCCGCCAGGCGGGCACCTTCGGCCACCCCTACGTCGATCAGCTCGCGCACCTTATTCCGTTGCCGCGCGCTGATCAGCGGTCCCATCTGCGTATCGGGCAGGGTCGGGTCACCGATCCGGATCGCGTTCGCGCGCGCAGCGAGGGCGGCGACGAAGGCGTCATAGTTATTGCGCTGCACCAGGAATCGGGAGCCGGCGACGCAGGATTGGCCCGCCGCGACGAACGCGGCGAACGCAGCGCCCTCGGCCGCAGCGACCGGGTCGACATCGTCGAAGACCAACACCGGCGTCTTACCCCCGAGTTCGGCGGTCACCCTGGCGAATCGGGCGGCGGTGGCCAGTGCCGCCGCCCGGCCCGCCTCGGTCCCGCCGGTCAGCGTGATCTTGGCGACGTCTTCATGCTGGGTCAGTCGGATACCGGCGTCTCGCCCACCGGTGACCACGGTGACGACCCCGTCGGGTAGGCCGGCGGACGCCATGATGTCGGCCAGCGCCAGGGTGGTCAGCGGCGTCAGCTCGGACGGTTTGACGACCACGGTATTGCCGTTGGCCAGCGCTGCGGACAGGCTGCGGGCCAGGATCAGCAGCGGGTGGTTGAACGGCGTGATGATGCCGCACACCCCGAGCGGTAGCCGCTGCTGGTAGGTCAGATAGGGGCCGTCGCCCGGCAGCACCGCCTGGCGCTGGGCGGCGAGCAGGCCCGCGTTGTAGCGGAACCATTCCGGCACTCGAGACAGCTGTGCGCGGGTCTCGGTGATCGGCCGACCGTTGTTGAGCGCCTCCAACGTGTACAGCGTCTCGGCGCGATCCTCGATCGCGTCGGCGATCCGCAGGAGCAGTCGGGCGCGGTCGCTGCGCACCATCGCCGGCCACACGCCGCTCTCGAACGCCGTGCGGGCCGTAGCCACCGCGGCGTCGACCGCAGCGGCATCCTGTTCGGCAACGGTATCGAGCACAGCGCCCGTGGCGGGATTGATGATGCTGCGTTTTTCTGCCGTGGTCATGACTATGAGTGTCGTCACACCGGCGACCGGTCTCAATGTCTGGCGGAACACTATTTCGCCATAAGCATGTACCGGTCAACACTAAACGTGGCAAATTGGAGCGTGTGACGTCAGTGGATGCGGGTCGGCAGCCGGGAGTTGAGCTATTGACCTGGCTCGATGCACTGCGGACGCTGAGCGCTGCTGCGACGTCGGCTGTAGACCTCCAGCAGGTGCTCGATCTGGTCGCCGATACCGCCAGGACGTTGCTCGGGTTCGATTTCTGCGGTGTG
This sequence comes from Mycobacterium sp., assembly GCF_965229105.1. Lineage (GTDB taxonomy): Bacteria > Actinomycetota > Actinomycetes > Mycobacteriales > Mycobacteriaceae > Mycobacterium. The sequence goes on along the minus strand of NZ_OZ245858.1, from coordinate 211,752 downwards.
CTCATACCCGATCCACCGGTGGAGGCCTTGGTGATCGCCGGCTGGAGCGGGTTGTCGGCCAACTACGTCGATCGGGTCAACACCGATCGACCGGTGCGGTTGGACAGCGGATCGCCGTCGAGTAAGGCGTTCCATAGTGGTCAGCCGGTGGCGATCCGCGACATCACCACCGAACCCGAATTCACGCCGTGGGGTGGGGTCGCCAGAGAGCAGGGCTACCGCGCGATCGTGTGTGTTCCGCTGGTTGCCGGCGAAGAGATCCTCGGCACACTCAACGGCTACTACTCGCCGGTGCACACCTTCACCGGTCACGAGATCGAGCGGCTGACCCTTCTGGCCAACCACGCCGCGATCGCGCTGACATCGGCCAGTCGGCTCGACCAGCTGCGCCAGCTCAACGAATCACTGCGCGAACAGCGTGATGCCCTCACCCGCTCCGAACAGATCCACGAACGGCTGTTGGCGGTGACGCTGCGCTCCGGCGGGCTCGGCGGTATCGCCACGGTCCTGGCCGAGTTGATCGGCAGGCCGGTGCTCATCGACGATTCGAGCAATGCGGTGCTGGCCAGCGCCGGGGCCGATGACGACCTGCCGGCCGCGGGATGGCGGGCGGCCGCAACCGTCGACGCGGATGCGTCGTCCACGCCAGTGCTGGTCAATAGCAGTGCCGACCCGGATCGGCGGTTCTGGGTGTCGACCGCGAAGCTCAGCGATGACGTCGCCGCCCGAATCTGGTTTCCCGCCGGGGATTCTGACCTTGACCCCGTCGCCGTGCGTGCGGTGGAGCACGCGTCGATCGTGACATCGCTGGAGCTGCTCCGTATCCGCACCGCGGTCGAAGTGGAACACCGGCTGCGCGGCGAGCTGCTGGCCGACCTGCTCGGGGGCGGTTCGCAGGTATCCGACCAGGTACTGCAGCGGGCGCACCGCCTCGGTCATGACCTGACCCGCCCGCACGTGGCCATCGTGGGCGCACTGAGTGTCGCGGACGAACCGGCTGAGCCCCGCCTCTATCAACGTTCGTTGACGCTGGTGGGCGAGTTGGTCCAGCCCTATCAGCCGCGCCCGCTGGCGGCGATGCACCGCGGGAATATCGTCACTCTGTGGCCGATCACCGACGGTGAACCGGGTCGCGGTGTCGAGTCCGGTTCCACCGCAGCCGAACTGGTGCAGCGCACTATGAGCGCGGTGTCCAGAACGGTCGATGCGACCGTGGCACTGTCGGTGCAGACCACCGACAACGGAACCTCCTATGGCGAGGCGTATCGGACAGCCAAAGGTGCCCTGGATATCGCGGTCGGGGCCGGTCGCACGAATACCGTTGTGCAGCTTGCCGATCTGGGTGTGCTCGGGCTGCTGCTCCAACTTGAGGATTCGACCCAGCTGGTCACCTTCGCCAGACGCACCCTCGGTCCGCTGCTGGACTACGACGATAGTCATCACACCGATTTGGCCGACACCCTGCGGAGTTACTTCGCATGCCGTCATGACCGGAACCGGACCGCGCGCAGGCTGCATATCCATCCGAACACCGTCACCCAACGGCTTCGTCGTATCGAACAACTCTGTGGTGTCGAGCTGGCCGACCCTTCCGTAACACTGCAGTTCAGCGCGGCTTTGACCGTGCAGGACGTCGCGTCTCTGAGCTGAAGCTGTGTCCACAGGGACATCTGATCGGCCGCAGGTATGTCTCGCACGACATTGTGGATAGGTTCGTCGGCAGCGCAAGGTGATCGAAGTCAGTGACTCCAGTCACAAAATGGCGGGTCACAAACAGACGGTCACCCACATCGAAAGTGAGATGGGCCTCGTGCGCTCCAGACACTCCAAACTCCTTCTCCGGGCAGCGATATCGTTGATCAGCCTGATGGCACTGACCCTCGGTGCCACCGGGTGCGCAGCCGGCCTCGGCGGCCCAGCCTCCTCGCGTGCCGCCAGGGACGGCGTCATTCGCTTCACCTTTGCCCCCGATCCCATCTGGGATTACATGCATGACGAGGGGATCGTCGACGAATTCCAGCGAGACACCGGAATCGCGATCGAGACCTCGGCCACCTGGGATGAATTCGGCCTCTTCGCCGGCGGTCATGCCGACATCATTTCTTCGGCGTCGTTCGAGGTCCCCGGCCTCGAAAAGCAGACCGAACGAGAAACCGTCATCATCGGTCGCTACAACACCGAGCGCAGCCGGCTGATGGTGCGCGCCGGCGACCCGGCCACCTCGGTGGCCGATCTCAAGGGTAAAAAGCTCGGAGTCTTCACCACCGTCTCCGGCACGCTGGTCTGGAGTGCGCTGGTCAAGCAGATGCACGATCTGGACCTGACCGGGGGTGACTTCGACCTGGTGGTGGCGGATATCCAGAACCTGTCCGGTCTGCTGGCGCGCGGTGAGATCGACGCGTGCATCTGTTATCCGGACCTGTCGGTCAACGAACTGCGCCAGGGTAGCGTCCGGCCGTTGTACGACGGCAAGTCGTCGGCCGATCTGTTCGCCGAACTCAACGCGCCTGGCCATGACGGTCCGATGGGGAATGTCTTTGTGGCCCGGAAAGACTGGGCCGAGAGCCATCCGAAGGAAGTATCGGCCTTCCTCGACCTCTGGGACCGCGGCTTGACGGAGTGGCAGGCCCACCGCGACGAGATCATCGAGCGCTATCCGCAGCATTTCGCGGTTGCCAGCCCTGAGGACGTCGCCTTCATCACGTCCTATATCGACGACCACGACTGGGTGGTCGACAACGTTCGATTCGACCAGAAATGGGCCGAGGACGAGGCCTCCATCTTCGACCTGATGCGACGTACCGATGTCATCGAGGACAGCGTGGCCGACCCGAGGTTTCTCCCCACTGAGAGGACCAACTGATGACGACGACGATTCACTCATCGGAAGCACCTGCAGTGCAGCCTATTCCAGTACGGGGTCCGCGAAATCAGCAGACCATCCGCTGGGTCGTCTCGCTGGCCGCGCTGGCGGCGGCCCTGTTGATCTGGGCAGTGGCGGCCGCCATCGTCGATGACAACATTGTGCCGCGCCCACTTGAGGTGTTCGCACGGGTCGTCGATATCCTGGCCAGCGGCGAGGCATTCAGCAACTTCGCGACCACGCTGGCCAAGATCGGGGCCGGCTTCGCGTTGGCGGTCGCGGCTGGGCTACCGCTCGGGTTCCTCATGGGCCGAAGCAGTTTCATGAATTCCTATCTCGCCCTGCCGATGTTCGTCCTCGGCAACGTTCCCGGCCTGACCTACGCCGTGTTCGCCCTGGTGATCTTCGGGGTGGGACCGGCGGGACCCATCGTGGTGTCCGCTCTGGTCGCCGTCCCCTTCATCGCCATCAATGTGGCCGAAGGTGTCCGCTCGGTCGATGGTGGACTACTGCGAATGTGCGATGCCTTCGGACGGACCCCACGTGATGTGGTGCGGCACGTGTACCTGCCTGCGGTCAGCGCGTTCGTTCTGGTCGGGGTCCGGTACGGATTCGCCATGGCATGGAAAGTGGAAGCCCTGACCGAGGTGTTCGGTGCCCAGAACGGCGTCGGATTCATGATCCGCAAGGCCTATCAGGAGTTTCAGGTCGACGACATGCTCGCCTGGACCCTGTTGTTCGTCGTCGTGATGATCGTGATCGAGCGTGGCCTCGTCTACCTCGAACACCGTTTGTTCGCTTGGAGAAAGGAACTCGTATGACGCTCACCGTCGCAGAGACGACCCGGGCGGGCTGGCGCCGCCGGGGGGCAACACAACTGACCGCAGGCGTCGCCTGGCTCGCCTCGATTCTGACGATGCTGGCGGTCTGGCAGCTCGCCGTGCTGTTCGGCCACCGGGTGCCCTCGTTGGTCGACACCGTCAGCAGGCTCCAATCAGAAAGCGCCGACGGCGAGTTGTGGGCCAATCTGGCGGTGAGCATGAACCGGTTCGTCCTGGGTCTGGTGGCGGCGTTGGTGGTGGGCGCGATCCTCGGGGTGGCGATGGGGCTGTCGCGGATCGCCGACTATGCGCTCACTGACCTGACGATGGCCGGTCTGGCGATACCGGCAGTCATCTGGGCGCTGCTGACCACCATGTGGTTCGGCTTCGGGTGGCTCACCCCGGTGACGACGGTGTTCCTCTCGGGGCTGCCCTTCGTGATCGTCAACATCGCCAAGGCAGTCCGGGCGATTCCCGCCGAGACCATACTGATGGCGCGGGCGTTCGGAGTGGGCCGGATCGAGGTGCTGCGGCAGATCATTGCGCCGGCGGTGGCGGGATCGACCATAGCCGCAGTGCGATTCGCGATCATGAGCGCCTGGAACGGGCTCCTGCTGGCCGAATGGTTCGGCTCCACCTCCGGTGTGGGATGGCGGGCCCGATACTGGTACGACGCAAACCAGCTCGACGGCTTTCTGGCTTGGGTGCTGCTGTTCATCGCGTTCCTGATCATCGCCAACCAGGCCCTTGGCTTCTTGGAGAATCACGTAACCCGTTGGCGTCAAGCCTAATTCCTGCTCTCCCACTGAAATCTGAAAGGACTCCATCATGGCCTCCATCGTGATCGACGGACTCGTGAAGAACTATCACGACAATCGTGGCAACCAGACCAGTGTGCTCGACGGTATCGACCTCACCATCGAAGGTGAACAGTTCGTCTCCATTGTCGGTCCGTCTGGCAGCGGTAAAAGCACCCTGCTCAACATCGTCGCCGGTATCGAACCGCACTCCGGCGGCTCCGTGGCATTACACGGGGATGGCGCCGACGGCGCGAAAGCCCATGTGGGCTATGTCTTTCAAGATCCCCGGCTGTTGCCGTGGCGCACCGTCATGCAGAACCTCGGCTTTGTCCAGCGAGAACGCAGCGGCTGGGAGGCGCGCGCCAGACACTACCTGGAGCTGGTGGGGCTCAGCCACGTCGCCGATCGTTACCCGTCGCAGCTCTCCGGCGGCCAGCAACAACGGATCGGTATCGCCCGCGCGTTCGCCGTCGAGCCCGATGTGTTGTTGATGGACGAGCCGTTCAGCCATCTCGACGCCATGACCTCGAGAAATCTGCGCGAGCATTTGGAACGGATCTGGTTGGAGTCGCGGCGCACAGTGATGTTCGTGACGCACGATGTCACCGAGGCCGTCCAGCTCTCCGACCGAATCGTGGTTCTCGCGCCCGGCGGTCGCATCCACGAAACCATCGACGTGGACCTGCCCCGTCCGCGACGCGCCTCCGATCCTGACGTCGCGCTGATGCAGGCGGAGGTGCTGGCGCGTTTCGAAACCCTTGAGGCGGCGGCTGCGTGAAGAGGGCGCTCGTCGTCGGTGGCTCGCTGGGCGGGCTTGCGGTCGCCCATGAGCTCCGCTCGATCGGGGTCGACGTCGCGATCTACGAGCGCTCGGTCGACCGCACACAACCCCGGGGTGCGGGAATCGTCATGCAGCCCGAAGTCGAAGATCTTCTCGGCAGGATCGGGCGGTCGGTGCCATCGGTCAGCGTCTTACTCCGCGAACGCCAGCAGTTGCACCGCGACGGCCGTGTCACCCGCTACGGCGCTCCGCAGTGGATGACGGCGTGGGACAACCTCTTTGACGCGCTACGGCAGCCACTGCCCGATGTGTGTTACCGACTGGATAGCACGCTGGTGCGGGCCGAGATTGGCGAAGGGGACGACGGGCAAGAAGTCACAGCCACCTTTGCCGACGGCTACCGGGCCGAAGGCAGGTTGCTGGTCGGTGCGGACGGCGTCGGGTCGACGGTGCGTTCGATAATGAACCTTCCTGGGGCAGTGAGCTATTCGGGATATGTGGCGTTCCGCGGGTTGGAACAGGAAGGCGACCTACCCGCACATCTGGTGGAGCTCCTCGCGGAGCGGTTCACCATGTACGGCGTGCCCGGCCTGCAGCTGCTGTGCTACCTCGTCCCCGGCGCTGCCGGTGAACGTGAGCCAGGAGCGCGACGCGTCAACTGGGTCTGGTACCTCAACACCCCGCACGCCGGCCTCGCGCAGTTGCTGACCGGTCGCTCGGGCCGTCGCTACGACCATTTCGTCCCGCCGGGGGAATTGACGGTGGAAACCACCGCCTGGCTGACCGACCTTGCCGGTGAACAGCTGCCCCCGCAGTTCGCCGAACTGGTGGCGCATTCGACGATCTTCATGCAGCCGGTGTTCGATGTGCCGCCGGCGGGAATGGTCGGTGATCGCACGGTGCTCATCGGTGATGCCGCCGGAACAGTGCGGCCACACACCGCGTCGGGAACGTCGAAGGCGTTTGGCGATGCCGCCGGTCTGGCACGGGCCATCGGTGGTGCCGCCTCTTCGGATGAGCTGAAGCGGAACCTGACCAGCTGGGAAGCGCAACGGCTGGGGCATCTCGTGGCCGTGGCGCGCCACGGTGTCCGATTGGCGGCACAATCGTCACTCGGTAACGACGGCCCTCAGTTTGCACTGTGACTCGATCGGGAATGGAGAGGAATATGACGTCATCCGTCAATCGGGTCGAAGGCCTCGACAAGGTGACCGGGCGGGCGATCTATACCGCCGATGTCGACCTGGCGGGCCTCACTTATGCCGCGCTGGTCCAGTCCGAGATCCCGCATGGTCGGGTCACCCGCGACTCTCTGGAAAGCGGTACTGTCCGCGCGCTGGCGGCACCGGGAGTGCTCGCGGTGCTGACCCCGCTGAACTGCCCGCCGCTGCACGCCCCGCCGCGCGCTTTGAGCTATGACCTCCCGCTGGAACGCCGGCCGCCGCTGGCCGATCTGACCGTCCAGCATGTCGGTCAGCATATGGCGATGGTGATCGCCGATACTCCGGAGAACGCGACATTCGCGGCGTCGCTGATCGAGTTGGCGTATGAGTCTGCGGTACCGCAGCTTTCGGCGGCCGATGTGGTCGGTCAGCCGGTGGCGCCCGACGAAAACGACGGCCAGATTCGGCACGGGGCATACCAGCCGGATCACTTCGTCAAGCTCGAAGAGGAGAAGCTGCAGGACCACCGCGGTGCCGAGGCCGAACCCGTCGGCCCGGTCAAGGTGTCGGCGCGGTACACCACGCCGATCAATGCGCACTATCCGATCGAGCTGGCATCGACGATCGCGGCCTGGGACGGTGATGTTCTCACCATTCACGACACCACCCGCTGGATCACGGGGGAGCGCACCGCCCTGGCCGCCTATCTCGGCGTCCAGGAAGCCGATATCCACATTCTGTCTCCGCTCGTCGGTGGCGCCTTCGGCTCCAAGAGCTTCCTGTGGATGCACGTCGCGCTGACCGCTGTCGCGGCGCGACAGGTGCAGCGCCCCGTCAAACTGGTGCTCACCCGCGACCAGATGTTTTCCTCGACAGGGCACCGGCCGCGAACCGAACAGCAGCTGAGCCTGGTCGCCGACGAGGATGCCCGCATCGTCAGCACCGAACAGCACACGCTGACCGAGACCTCGACGGTGGCGCATTTCTGTGAACCAACCGGCTTGTCGGCCCGATTCCTTTATCAGTCACCCCGGCTGGTGGTATCGCATACGGTGGCCCGAATCAACGCGCCGACACCATGTTTCATGCGGGGCCCGGGTGAGGCGCCCGGCCTGTTCGCCCTGGAAGTGGCCATGGACGAACTGGCCTACGCCACCGGCACCGATCCGGTCGAGCTGCGGCTGCGCAACGACACCGACCACGACCAGGCCAGCGGTAAGCCGTGGTCGGGTAAGCACCTACGGGAGTGCTACACCCACGGTGCGCAGCGGTTCGGGTGGGCGGACAGGCCGATGGCCCCCCGCTCACTGACGCGCGATGGTGTCCAGGTCGGCTGGGGAATGGCGACGGCCACCTATCCCGGTCGGCGGATGCCTGCGGGCTGCCGCGTGACCACCGATTCGTCAGGGATGATCCAATTCTCCTCTGCCACACATGAAGTGGGTAATGGGGTGCGGACGGTGATGACTCAGGTCGCGGCAGAGACGGCCGGGCTACGCCTTGATCAGGTGAGCTTCTGCTCTGGCGACTCGCACTTCCCCGATGCCCCGTACAGCGGCGCCTCGCAGACCACCGCAACGGTCGGCTCCGCAGTCCATCAGGCCGCCGCCGAATGGCGATCCCGCCTGCTGGCCTTGATGGGCGCCGACCCGGATACATCGATCCGGGACGGGAAGGTCGCGGCCACCGGCGGTGCCGTAGTCGACGTGGCCGACTGGCTGCGGACGCTGGATCCTGGTGCTCTGGAGAACCTGACGTTCACCATCACCAGCGGCGGGCCCGAACAGGATGACACGGTGTCACAGTCGTTCGGCGCGCATTTCTGCGAAGTCGAGGTCGACGAACAGATCGGCCGCGCCACGGTGACACGCTGGGTGGCCGTGCTCGACTGCGGCCGGGTCCTGAACCCGAAGCTGGCGCGCAACCAGGTGATGGGCGGGATCACCTTCGGGCTCGGAATGGCACTGCTGGAACAGGTTCCCTACGATTCGCACACCGCGCAGTTGATCGGCGAGTACTACCTGCCCACTCACGCCGACCGACCCGAGTTCGATATCAGCTTCATCGATGTGCCCGATTACGGACTGGACCCGATCGGGGTCAGGGGGATCGGCGAGATCGGCACCTGCGGGGTACCCGCGGCGATCGCCAACGCGATCTTCCACGCTACGGGAAAACGGCTGCGCGACTTACCGATAACGCTGGAGAGCCTGATGACACCGTTCGGCGGCCAGGTAGAACAGGAAGGCATTCGATGAGCGACACGGTCATCACATTGCAGATCAACGGCGCGCCGTGCACTGTCTCCGCCGATATCCGGTCGACGTTGCTGGACCTGTTGCGCGAACGGCTGCACCTGACCGGCACCAAAAAGGGGTGTGATCATGGGCTGTGCGGGGCGTGCACCGTCACTGTCGACGGCGAGCGGGTCGTGAGCTGTCTGACACTGGCGGCGTCGATCGACGGCAGCGACGTCCAGACGATCGAAGGTATCGCGGGAGAAGACGACGGCGAGCTGCATCCGCTACAGGAGGCATTCGTCGAGCGCGACGGATTCCAGTGCGGTTACTGCACATCGGGTCAGATCTCGTCTGCGCATGCCCTGCTGCGCGAGCACGCCCGTGGTGACCTGTCGATGGTGTCCTTCGAATGTGGTCGCCAAACGGTGTGCAACGGTCCGGCGACGTTGACCGACAACGAAATCCGTGAACGGATGGCGGGCAACATCTGCCGGTGCGGTGCCTACGCCAACATCGTCGACGCGATCAGTGCGGTCGCGGGGAGCCAGCGCGCATGAAAACCTTCGAATTCGAACACGCCAGTACTGTCGAAGGCGCCATCGCGAGCGTGGTGGCAACGGGCGGAAAGTACTACGCCGGCGGAACCAACCTGCTGGATCTGATGAAGGGCGGGGTCGAGGCGCCGCCGGCGCTCGTCGATGTCCGTCGACTCGATCTGAAGACCATCACCGCCACCGATACCGGTGGAGTGCTCATCGATTCAGGGGTGACCAACAGCGCCATCGCCAACGACCCGTTGATCCGGTCGCAGTATCCGGTGTTGTCTCAGGCCATCCTGTCCGGCGCCACCACGCAGCTGCGAAACATGGCGACCGCGGGTGGCAATCTGCTGCAACGCACCCGCTGTCCGTACTTCATGGAAACTGCCTTCGCGCAATGCAACAAGCGGGTGCCTGGATCCGGGTGCGCGGCGCGGGACAGTTTCAACCGCGAGCACGCCATCTTCGGTGCCAGCGATGCTTGCGTCGCCATTCACCCCTCCGATATGGCCGTCGCATTGGTCATTTTGGACGCCGCTGTCCGTGTCCAGGGTCCAGACGGCCAACGCAGCATCCCCATCGGGGAGTTCTTCCGGCTGCCTGGCGACGAGCCTCAGCGCGATAACACGATGCGTCCTGCCGAACTGATCCTCGGTATCGAATTGCCACCCTCGACGTATGCCGAGAACTCGTGGTACCTGAAGGTGCGTGACCGGCACAGTTACGCGTTCGCCCTGGTGTCGGTGGCGGCCGGTCTGCGCATCAAGGATGGTGTCATCCGCTCGGCCGCCCTCGGGCTCGGCGGTGTGGCGTCGATTCCGTGGCGGGTCACCGACGCCGAGAACAGCCTGATCGGCCGGCGACCAGGAGATGACGCATTCCGGCAGGCGGCGCAGCTGGCGATGGTAGGTGCGACACCGCTGAGCCAGAACGCCTTCAAGATCGATCTGGGTCGGCACGCCGTCGTGCGCGCACTGACGAAGGCGAGTGTCAATACCGGCTAGACATCCCAGGTTCGTAAGTGTCAAGCGGCCTGGGTGTCAGGGTTAGTTTGGCGGTGCGCCCAGGCCTTGTGTTCGTTGTAGTGGGTGTGGTGGCGCAGACAGCCGTGGAGGATGCCGACGAATCGGTTTCCGACGGCTCGAAGGGCTTGGTGGTGAAGGTCGCCAGCTGCGCGGTGTTGGTCGTAGTAGGCGCGGGCCCCAGGGCTGGACCTCAGCGCGCAGAAGGCCCACATGTCGATAGCGTCGTAGAGGCGGCGATTACGTACGTGGCGGGCAAGCACAGCGCGTTTTCTGCCCGAGGCGATGGTCAATGGTGAAGTTCCGGCGTAGTTCTTGCGACACTTGGCGGTGGTGAATCGGTTCGGATCATCGCCGAGCTCGCCGAGCACCCGGGCGCCGAGGATGACACCAAGTCCTGGCAGGGAGAGGTAGATGTCGGCGTCCGGGTGTGTCTCAAAATGTGTTGCCAGCTCAACCTCAAGGTCGGCGACCTGATGGTTGAGCTCATTGATGATGCCGACCATGGCGCGGGTGCTCGCCGCGAACGCTGCGGTCACTGCGGCGGGGGCGGTCAGCTGTTCGCTGCGTAACGCAGCCTGAATCTCTTGAGCGCGAGTATCCAGATTGCGTTGTCGCCCAGCAGCTTTGAGTGCCGATCGGATTTTGGCGAGACTCAAGGTAGCGGCTTGAACCGGGCTCGGGGCGCGACCTAGAACTGCCAAGGCGTCGCGGTCGTGTAGATCGTCGAATGCCTCCAGTGCACCCGGGTAGTACTCCCGCAGCGCCGACCGCAGGGCGTTGGCGTGCTGGTTTCGGGTCCAGATCAGGTTCTGATGCGCCCGGGCCAACACCTTGACCGCTTCAGCTTCAGCGGTATCGCCAGCGACGAGTCGGTGGTTGTGCCGGTCGGTGCGCACGAGATCGGCCAGGAGTTTGGCGTCGGCGGCATCAGACTTGGCTCCCGAGACGTGGTGGCGGTCGCGGTAGCGGGCGGCCGCCATGGGGTTGATGGCATACACCTGGTAGCCGGCGGCTACGAGTGCGGTGACCCATAAGCCGCGGTCGGTTTCGATCCCGATGATCACCTGGCCGGGTTCTGCGGTGTGTCTGGCCAACAGTTCATGGAACTCGCCAATTCCGGCAAGTCCCTCGGGTAATCGACGCGAAGCCAGTCGCGTCCCGGTCTCGTCCATGAGATGGACGTCGTGATGGTCCTCGGCCCAGTCGTCGCCGACGAAGATCATGTAGCACCCTCCTTGGTCGTCAAACATGTTCGAGCCCAAGGGTGCCCGGCGACGAGCTAATGGATCAGTGCTCAGGTGGCACGACATCCCATCAGTGCTTGTAGGAACCCTTACCACCGGTCGGGGCGTGATCTAGCTTTAGAAGTCGATCATCGCTTCAGCAGGTAATGACGCTCACCGACCGGCGGCTCGGTGAACAGCGTCCCTCTCACCATTCGATATCACGAGGAGGCGCGCTGTTCAATACCCATTAGCAGGTAGAACATCTGCACGTCAGCGTTGCCGACATGGACGGCCCCATCGGCCAAGGTGGAAGGACATCAACCGCCAGCGGCACGCTGAAGGAGACCGGAATGACGATCACAGGGATCGCCAAGAGGCTGGGCTCCCTTGGGGCGACATCGCCGCTCGGTCTGACCGGTATGACGGGGATGTACGGACCTGCCGACCGTGGCGAGAGCATCGCCACCATTCGTGCCGCGGTGGACAACGGAATCGCCCTCCTGGACACCGGCGACTTCTATGGGATGGGCGATGGCGAAGTGGTCCTGCGCGAGGCGCTCGACCCGTTTGCCCGGGAAAAGGTGCAGATCAGCGTCAAATTCGGAGTCATGCGTGGACCGGACATGTCCTGGCTGGGTTACGACACCCGCCCGATCGCGGTGAAGAATTTTTTGACCTACACCTTGAGGCGACTCGGGACCGAGTACATCGACATCTATCGACCGGCGGGGCTGGATCCCGAGGTGCCGGTCGAAGACACCATCGGTGCCATCGCGGAGATGGTGCAAGCTGGTTATGTCCGCACCATCGGATTGACGGACGTCGACGCACAGACGCTGCACCGTGCGCACACCGTTCACCCGATCAGTGATGTCCAGTGCGAATATTCGCTGTTCTCCCGAGGCCCGGAGGCCGAGATCCTGCCGATGTGCCGCGAACTGGGCGTCGGCGCCACCGCCTACGGCGTGCTGGGCCGCGGCCTGACGCGCAACCGGGTCCTACTCGATCGGCTGGGCATGATCGCGGGACAACTCGGTGCGAGCGTCGCACAGGTGGCGATCGCCTGGGTCAGTGCCCAAGGCGATGACCTGGTACCCCTGCTCAGCGCCAGGACCCGGTCCACCCTGGAGGAATCACTTGGCGCGGTGGATATTACGCTGTCCGCCGAACAGCTGACCGCGCTCGACGGAATGGCCGTCGCGGCGTGACAGTCCCGCAGCCGTCCGTGCGGATGGTGTTCACGGTGCCGAACTACCGGCGCTTCGTCGCGGGCCAGTCCGTCAGCCTGGTCGGGTCGTGGGCCGAAACCATCGCCCTGGCGCTACTGGTACTGGACCTGACCCATTCGTCGATCACGCTCGGTTTCGTGATGGCGACTCGGTATCTTCCTGTGCTGCTGTGCACTTCGTATGCCGGCCTGATCGTCGACCGAAACGACAAACGCCACGTGCTGCTGGTCACCTCATCGGTTCTCGGTGCGACGACGCTGGCCGTGGGGGCAGCGGTCCTGACGCACACGATCGCGATCTGGCAGGTCTTCGCCGCTGCGGCCGTCTTCGGTTTCATGACGTGCCTTGATAATCCGGCGCGAATGGCATTCATCCCCGAACTCGTCGGACCCGAGCTACTCCGCCCGGCGATCACCACCAACAGCATCCTGGCCAACGTCGGGCGCACCCTGGGACCCGCCGTCGCCGCCTTCCTGGCCCACTCCTACGGTCTCGGTTGGTGTTTCGTATTCAACGCAATCAGTTTCGCGTTGGTGATCATCGCGCTGCTGACATTGCATACCGCGACGCTGAGACCGGCGGGCGCCGTCGCGCGAGCGCACGGTCAGCTGCGGGAGGGGCTGGCAGTGGCCCGAAACAATCCACAGCTCGTCGGGCCCCTGATCATGATGGCGTTCGTCGGCACGCTGACCTACGAATTCGAAACCAGCCTGCCCATTTTTGCCGAACAGACGCTGCGTGCCGGTGTGGACGGTTACAGCTGGCTGACGTCGGCATTCGGTATCGGCTCGGTCGTGATGGGTTTGATTCTGTTGCGCTGGCCGGTCACCGGGTTGCGTCGAATGGTCTATGTGGCAGGCGCTTACGCGATCGCCATGGCCGTGCTGACCGTCTGTCCGACGGTGTATACCGGTGTCGTCGCGGCCGCGCTGGTCGGCGCGGCCAGCATCGCCTTCCTCACCACCGGCAACAGCACCATCCAATTGTCCGCACCACCCCAGATGCGCGGTCGTGTCACGGCGTTGTGGACGACGCTTTTCGTCGGGTCCACCCCGGTCGGGGCGGTTCTGATCGGCGTTATCGCGCACAATCTGGGCGGGCGCGCCGCATTGGCCGCCGGGGTGGCCGGGTGTCTGGCGGCGGCGGTCGCGGGTTACCTGGTGCGCCGCGGTGTGCAGACGGCCGCCCTTGACCACCGACCTGGCCCCTGCTAGACATACCCACACCAGATTCTGAGCGATCGCTCAGCAGGGGGGTGGGTAATGCCGGTCTATTACGACCCGTACGACGTGGGGATCACCGCGAACCCGTATCCCACCTACGCCAGGCTGCGTGAGGACGCGCCGATCTACTACAACGAGCGGTACGACTTCTGGGCGCTGTCGCGCTACACGGACGTCGAGAAGGCCCTGTTGAATTGGGAGACGTTCTCCAACAGTCGAAGTGACATCCTGGAGCTGGTGAAATCCGATTTTGCGATGCCGACGGGCGTGATGATGTTCGAGGACCCGCCGATGCACAGCATGCTGAGGGGGCTGATGTCGCGGGTGTTCACCCCCCGCCGGATGGCGGCCATCGAGGATGAGATCCGGCGGTTCTGTATCGGCTGTCTGGATCCGTTGGTCGGATCCGACGGATTCGACATCATCGCCGAACTCGCCTCGATGATGCCGATGCGTGTCATCGGCATGCTGCTCGGCATCCCGGAGTCCGATCAGATCAGCTATCGCGATCGCCAAGACGCCAACCTGCGCACCCGACCCGGCACTCCGATGAAGGTGACCAAGGCCGATGCGATCGCCGACGGTCGGATGTTCGCCGACTATGTCGAGTGGCGGTCGACGCATCCTTCCGACGACCTGATGACGGCCCTGCTCAATGTGGAGTTCGAAGACGAGCACGGCCAGACGCGGACCCTGACGCGCAAGGAAGTGCTGCACTACACCCAGGTGGTGGCGGGCGCGGGAAACGAGACCACCGGCAGGCTGATCGGTTGGCTGGCCAAAGTGCTTGCCGAACATCCCGATCAACGCCGCCAGGTCGCGCAGGACCGGTCCCTGCTCAACCGTGTCGTCGACGAAACCCTGCGGTTCGAGCCGACGGGACCGCACGTCGCCCGGTACGTAGCGAAGGACGTCGACTGTTATGGCACGACGGTTCCCGCGGGCAGCGCGATGCTGTTGCTATTCGGCGCTGCCAACCGCGACCCGGCCCGCTACCGCAATCCCGACACCTTCGATATCCACCGTGACAACGGTGCGCACCTGACCTTCGGCAAGGGCCTGCACTATTGCCTCGGCGCCAACCTGGCCCGCCTGGAAGGCCGGGTTGCACTGGACGAACTGCTGAACCGCTTCCCTGAGTGGGCCATTGATTACGACAGCCTCGAGCTCGCGCCCACGTCGACAGTGCGCGGCTGGGAACGACTGCGCATCGTGCTGCCATGAGCGCCTTGTTACAGTTTCTTGGATAAGTGTCACGCACCGTCCGCTGCAGGGAGTGTCGAGTTGACCAAGGTGATGCAGGGCGTTCGCGTCCTGGAAGTTGCGCAGTTCACGTTCGTTCCTGCGGCGGGAGCGATCCTGGCCGACTGGGGCGCCGACGTGATCAAGGTGGAACATCCGGTGCGGGGTGACACCCAGCGCGGTTTCATCAACATGGGTGGTTACCAGCTCGATCCCGACCGGCACCCCCTGATCGAGCATCCCAACCGAGGTAAGCGCAGCGTCGGTATCGACGTGTCCACGCCCGGCGGTCAGGAAGTGCTCTACGAGATCGCCAAAACGGCGGACGTGTTCCTGACCAACTACCTACCTGCGCAGCGGCAGAAGAACAGATTCGACGTCGAGCACATCCGTGCGGTGAACCCGAACATCATCTATGCCCGCGGCAGCGCCTACGGCGACAAAGGGGTGGAGCGGGATTCCGGCGGATTCGATGGCACCGCCTTCTGGACGCGCAGTGGCGTCGGCCATGCCCTTACTCCTGAAGAGTTGGGTGGCGCACTGTCCCAAGGGATTCCCGCTTTCGGCGATTCGATCGGCGGGATGAACATCGCCGGTGGCATCTCGGCAGCGCTGTTCCACCGGGAACGGACCGGTGAGGCGACGGAAATCGACGTCTCCCTGTTGAGTACTGCATGGTGGGCGGCGGGTGCCAGCGTGACGCAGGGGATGGAGACCGGTGAAACGATGCGCTCGCTGATGCCGAACTCCACCAGTCCGTCGGTGAACCCATTCCTCGGCAACTACCTGACCTCTGACGGCGGCACCATCAACCTGTGCATCGTCAGTCCGACCGGGTATATCCGCGATGCTTTCGAACACCTCGGGCTTCACGACGCGGCCGATGATCCGCGGTTCGCCGATGTGTTGCCGCTCATCGAGAATGCCGATGCCGCAGTGGCTTTGATCACCGAAGCGATTCGCAGCAGGCCGTTCGAGTACTGGCGTCAGCATTTGAAGACGATGAAGGGTCAGTGGGCGCCGTTCCAGAGTCTGGTCGATCTCGGTTCCGATGAACAGGCGATCGCCAACGATATGATCGCCGAGGTCGAAGCCGGCGACGGTGGCGCGCCATTCAAGGTGGTCAGAGGGCCGGTCCAGTTCAACCATGAACCGCTCGAAACCACCAGGGCACCACAGGCTTCCGAACACACTGAGCTGGTGCTGATGGAGATCGGGATGGATTGGGACCGGATAGCGGAACTCAAGGACACCGGCGCTATCGCCTGAGGTGCCGAGCTGGACTCAGAGCGGGACGAAATTATCCCGGTTGAGTGCGCGCCAGCCGCGCAGGCAGGCGTTGATGGCTTTCCTGGTCCAACGCACCTGTGCGGATTTCAGCCTGCGCCTGGCCGCGCACGCCGACATGTGGTCGATGAAATCGAAGTCCGAGATGACGTACCCGTCCTTGGCGCGGTGCCACATTCCGGCCAGGCACATTTCCAGCGCCACGATCGTGGTGATCGGTCCAGGCGCGATGGCGTCGAGATCGGTATCGGAGATGAATGCCGGGAATGCCGTTTGGACCGTGTGGTCGACCACGCGGACATGAATCTCTAACGCAACGGCAGAAACGGCCGGACCGGCGGTGCGTTCACGCAGCGTCTCGACCTCGATGTATACCGACTTATCCCGCATGTCACGACTTTAGCGGTAACAGTGACGTAATACAGAATTTACGTAGCAGAATTGGTTAATTTCAGTACAAAGCCTGGGTCAATTCACGACCCCAACATGCCGGCGAGAAGCGGGCGCCGGGCCTGGATGTAACGCGGGTGGCACAGTCGAGCCGGCCCGTAGGATTCAGCACATGTCGCAGCCTGCGGGTCGTCGGTGGGGTGACGATCGGGCGTTACTCGACGACGGCGAAGCGCGGCGGCTACTCCTCGAGGCGGCGGCCAGGTGCATCACCCGCCGGGGAAACGCCCAGATCCGGATGGCCGAGGTGGCCGACGAGGCCGGTGTGGTCCGATCGACGGTGTACCGCTACTTCGCCTCCCGTGACGAGCTCCTGCTCGGGTTGCTGCTGATGCGCACCGACGCCGCGATGGCTGACTTCGTCCTCGGGCTGCCCCAGCCAGAAGATGCCGCCGCGTCGATCCTCGACCTCATTCTCGGGCCCATCTCCCGCGTCGACGGGAATCCGTTGAACGAGGCGCTGTTCGCGAACGAAAGCACGGCCGTGGTCTCGGCCGTTCAGGCCGGTGCCGAGCCGGTCGTCGATGTGCTGATGCGCCATTTCGGTCCGCTATTGCAGGCCTGGCAGGCCGATGGTCAGCTGGTCGCCGATTTGGACCTGCGGGTGACGGTGCACTGGATGAACTCGGTATCGCATTTCTTGTTGGCCCCGCCGTGGCGGCACCGGCCGCTTCCGGATAAGCGGCTGTTTGTCGAGCGATACGTGGTGCGCGCGCTGCTCGCGTAGGACTGCCGGATCTGCGAAACAGGTAGCGGCACCTAGTATTTCAGGCCATCAAGATGGCGGCGATCTCATTGGTCGGGTCGATGCTCACCCAACTCGCGCGCTACGAGCTCGGCGTCCACGGTGAGTCCGAGACAGGGCCGGTGGAGCCCCGTCGGGCACACGACCGCAGCGGATAGTTGGGCTGCATGTGGCTGCGTTATGTTGGGCGAGTGCACAGCATGACGAGGAGGCCCTGATGGTGTTACAGCGTGATGCGGTCGCACTTGACGGTCGGGTAGCCGTTGTGACCGGCGGCGGTTCGGGTATCGGGCGCGCCATCGCGCTGGCGTTCGCCCGGTACGGCGCACAGGTTGCCATCTGGGAGAAGGACCAAGGCAGTGCACATTCCGCGGCGGCTGAGGCGAATGTGCTGGCCTGCGTCACCGACGTCCGCGATCCCGATCAGGTCGATGCGGCATTGGCAAGAACCGTGCAGGAGTTGGGCGTCCCCACCGTCCTGGTGAACAACGCGGGCGGTGTCTTCTCCTCACCGCTGTTGGATACCAGTTTTGGAGGCTGGGATGCCTTGATTCGGGCCAACCTCACCCAGGTCATGCTGTGCACGCAACGGGTCGCGCGTGCCTTGGTCGCCGCTGGGCAGGGCGGCAGCATCATCAATGTCAGCACCATCGAGGGAGTGCGGGCGGCACCGGGATACGCCGCTTACGCCGCCGCCAAGGCCGGGGTCATCAACTTCACCAAAACTGCTGCACTGGAGCTGGCTCCGCACCACATCAGGGTCAACGGTCTCGCACCCGACCTGACCATCACCGAGGGCATCCGCGCTATGTCGGCGACCGGGTGGGAGCAGGGTGCGAAGATGATGATCCCGATGGGACGCGCCGGGAATGTCGACGAAATGGCTGGAGCTGCAGTATTTTTCGCATCTGACCTGAGTTCTTATGTCACCGGCCAGACACTGCACGTCGACGGCGGCACCGCCGCGTCGGCCGGCTGGTACCACCATCCCGACGATGGACGCTATGTGCTTGGCGTCCTGTGAATATCCAGTGAGAAGGAGCTGCAATGGCCCGTATCGAACCGCTGAACAAGAGGCAGTGGCCGCCGGAGATGCGAGAGGCATTGGCGGCGATGCTGCCCCCCAACCCGCGCCATCAGCGGTTGCAGCGCGACGGTAGGCCTCAGGGCGCGAACATCCTCGGGACGCTGGCGCATCATCCCGCTCTGGCACGGGCCTTCCTGACGTTGAATGGGCATCTGCTGATGGCCACCACCCTGACTGAGCGACAACGCGAATTGCTGGTCCTGCGCGTGGCAGCGGTGTCGAGATCGAGTTACGAATGGGCTCAGCATCTGTTCCTGGCTCGCGATGTCGGGCTCAGCGATGACGAGATCGCCTGGATCGCCTGGGGTGCCGACGCACCGATGTGGGATGTGCTGGACGCCGCGTTGCTTCGGGCGGTCGACGAACTGGTCGGGGATGGCAGTATCGGTACGCCGACGCTCGAGTTGCTTCGAGAGCACCTCGACGTCCAGCAGATACTCGATCTGATCTACACCGTCGGGTGCTACCAGAGTCTGGCCTGGATGCTGCGATCGCTTGATGTCGATCTCGACGATGACTTGCGGGAACTGCTCGAAGCCCGCCGCCTCCCCGCCCCGGATTCGGGATCAACGCACAGCTAAGGACGGCCGATCATGCGCTTCGCCTTCACCTATCCGATCATCACCCACCCTAGTAATCCCGATCTGGTCTCTGGCAGCGGTGTCGGCACAGTCGCGGCGGCGGCCGAGGCTGCCGGGTTCGCCGGCATCGGGTTCACCGATCACCCTGCACCGACCCAGCGGTGGTTGGACGCCGGTGGTCATGACAGCCTCGATCCCTTCGTCGCAATGGGTTTCGCGGCTGCACGGACCTCGTCGATCCGGTTGATCCCCAACGTCGTTGTCCTGCCCTACCGCAATCCGTTCGTCGTGGCCAAGGCGGGCGCGACGCTGGACCTGATGTCGGACGGCCGCTTCACCCTGGCGGTGGGCCTGGGCTATCTCAAACGTGAATTCGCCGCCCTCGGGGTCGAATTCGACACCAGGGCAGTGCTATTCGATGAGGCGCTGCAGGTGATCAGGGCGATCTGGACTGGCGACGACCTGTCCTTCGATGGGCAGCATTTCACCGCCAAGGGCATCACCGCGCACCCGCGGCCCTTCAGTACGCCGCATCCCCCGATCTGGATCGGCGGTAACACCGGCACGGCGCGCCAACGGGTGGTGCTACACGGGGATGGTTGGGCGCCGTTCGCCGCACCACCTGGTTTGGCCACGACCGCGGGTACCGCGGCAATGGACACCATCGAGCGATTATCGGCAGGCACCGACGATCTGCGGCGGCGTTTCGATGCCGCGGGCAGGGACTGGTCGGCGATCGATATCAGCTTCAACAATTTCAGGGGCGGTGACCCGGGGACCGCTGGGTTCAATGTCGATGCCTACCTGACCGGGCTGGCGGAGCTCGCTAAGGTCGGCGTGACGTGGGTACAAGTGTCCCTGCCCGGGGACAGCCTTGCGCACCTGCTCGAAACGCTCGACCTGTTCGGCCAGCACGTCATCGCCAAGTTCTGACGATCGAAAGGTTTTCCATGTCACCAGCCGGTGTGCCAGAGCCATTCACCATTGCCGTCGACGATGCCCAGTTGACCGATCTGAGGCACCGGCTGGAATCTGCCCGCTGGCCCGCCGATATCCCCGGCGCCGGTTGGGATTACGGTACCGAACAAACCTTCCTGCGGTCGGTGGTGGAGCGCTGGGTGGACGGCTACGACTGGCGGGCCACCGAGGCGGAGCTCAACAGCCTTGGCTCCCTGCGCACCGAGGCCGCCGGTCAGCAGGTCCACCTGCTGCACGCCCGTTCGCCCGCGGCGGATGCCATCCCGCTGGTCCTGACGCACGGCTGGCCGGGGTCGATCATCGAGTTCGTCGATGCGATACCGCTGCTGCGGGAGACGTTTCATGTGGTCGCGGTCTCGATGCCGGGATACGGCTTCTCCGGACCCACGGCGGCGCGCGGTATCGATTCGGCGACGGTGGCGGCTGCGGTGGCCGATGTGATGGCCCAGCTGGGCTACGAGCGCTATATCGCCCAAGGCGGCGACTGGGGTGGCATCGTGACCCGGCACCTTGGTGAGCATTACGCGCCGAATGTGGCTGCCATTCACTGCAACATGTTGTTCGCGATGCTCGCCCATGACGATCCCGACGTGATGGTCGGTGTCTCTGAGACCGAGCTGGGGGCGATCGTCGCCTCAGCGGAACGGATCGCCGACGGCACCGCCTATATGGAGCTGCAGTCGACGCGGCCCCACTCGCTGGGGTTCGGTCTCGACGACTCCCCGCTGGGGCTGGCCGGCTGGATCCTGGAGAAGTTCCACGCCTGGTCCGACACCCGCGATGGCATGCCGATCAGCATCGATCGGTTGATCGACAACCTGATGATGTACTGGCTCACGGGTACCGGCACGTCCGCAGCCCGGCTGTACTACGAGTCCGCGCACGCAGGCACCGGTGCGCTCAGTGCCTGGGACGGGCACGTCACCGTGCCGACCGGATTCGCCAAGTACCCCTATGAACTGCTGCAGACGCCGAAGGCGTGGGCGGAGAAACGCTACAACCTGGTGTATTACTCCGAGCAGAACCGAGGTGGGCATTTCGCCGCCTTCGAACAGCCGGAACTGTTCGCCGCCGATCTCAAGGCATTCGCAGTGACCCTGCGCGATCGCGGGGTCTTCTAGGACTGTTTGATTCCCACAGCGTGCCGGAGCTGGGCCAAAAATTGATCTTCATCGTCGCTGCGGACGATGTAATGAGAGACCGCCACCCGAATCGCGGTCGCGGCCTTGACTGCTCCGTTGGGACCGGGCAGCAGCTTGAGAAGCCGCGCTCGCATCAGCGGAATCACATCGACGAGCTGTGCTATCACCACATCGGGCTCGACATCGATCAAACGAACGCCGGAATACGACCGCTGATAGTCGACGATGAAACGCAGTGCCGCATCCAGCCTTTCGGTTCCACGTAAGCCCGAGGTGGCGGCGCTGACTCCGGAATCGAAGTTATCGCGCTCGTAGCGGCTGAACGCGGCAAGTAGCTCCTCTTTGGAGGCGAACCACCGGTAGAGCGTCGGTCGGGACACCCCGGCCTGCAACGCGACCTCGGACAGGCTCAGCTTGGTCTGACCGTTGCGACCCAGCACCTCGGCGGTGGCCGCAAGGAGTCGATGCCGTGTCGAGGTGTCATCATCACCTGTGGACGGCCCATCACTTTCGGCGGGTAGTGGTTGATTCACGTTCCAGACCTCACGACGTTCTGTAGGGGTATTCAGATCGTAGTCACAACGACTTCTTGAGCAGTGTCACCGTTTCCAGGTCCGCCAGTGCGGCGACGCCCCGCCGGAGGCCTTCCATCGCGATCCCGTCGTCCTGCATTCCGCCCATTCCCGCGGTGATCAACGGCGCGACGTAGGCGTATAGCGCGGCTTGGCGGTATCGATCCCACAGTTCGTCACGGTTGATTTCCGGACCGCCAGCAGCGACGAGCGCCGCGCGGTACCCGTCGAGAAGCTCCCGTTCGCCGGCCTGCCGGTCGGCGGTCGTCAGGCTGGTGATCAATGTGTAGGCCAGTTCGCGGGACGGGTGACCACGACGCACGGCCTGCCAGTCCAGCAGCCCTGCCTGGCTGCTGCGGAAGTAGACGTTGCCGGGGTGTGCGTCACCGTGCATGACGGTATGAGGGGTGGCATCGATGAGATGGGCAGCAGCGCGGTAGTTTTCGTCGATGAACTGTCCGTGCTGCACGGGGATGTCAGATTTCTCGGCGATGCGGCGCGCTGATGTCTTCAACAGCGGACCGGTGAGCAGAGAGGCGCTATCGGCCGATGCGGTGTACAGCCAGCCCAGTGGGCCGGTACCACTGCGGGTGGGGAGTCGGCCCCAGAACGTGCCGTGTAACTGAGCGAGTCGTTCCAGGACCAGACTTGCCTCGTCGGGCCCCAGTGGGTGAAGGGTGTCAGGGAAACGGCACGGCTCGACGGCCAGATCCTCCAGTACCACCAGATAGCGACCGGTCAGCGGGTCGAAGGCCGATCCGTAGGACACCGGCACACCGCGCAGTTCCGGTGAGAGTTGGCGGTAGAAGCGCACTTCGGTGTCGCCGAGGCGGCCCAGTTCGCCCATCAATCGCGTGGCGGCAGTCTCCGCTGCCATCTTGACGAACACCGATGCCGGAACTCCCTTGCCGGTCAGTGCCAGTCGGGCGCGTGACGATGTGCCTGCGGTCTCACCGATCACCGCCACCGATGTCACAGGGAGCCCCATGATGTCCGACAGGTATGTCGCGTCGAGCTCAGCGACCCCGCGGGGGATCGATCTGGTCCGGCCGATCGCGGCATCGGTGGCGAGGCGCTGCACGCTGCGGCCGAGGTGTGCGGCCAGGCCGAGAAGCGGGCGCGCGGGCGGTGACTGCATGGTGTTAGCTTTACAAATTATTCGCCAAGTGTCACGCTAATCTTTGTCGCTTCCGAGAGCCGAGGAGAGTGAGGTAAGCCATGCGGGTTGATGTCGACCTCGGCAAGTGCACCGGACACGGGATCTGTGAATCCATCGCCGAGGACGTTTTCGAAGTGCTGGACGACGGTAGTGTCGAGATCCTCGATCACGACCGGCCGGAGGCGGACCGCGAGCGGATGCGCCAAGCCGTAACCCAGTGTCCCGCTGCGGCTTTACGCTTGCAGGACTAGAGGCTCAACGAGGACGCGGCCGCACCAACACCGACTGCGCAATGGCCCCGACCGCACCACGCTCATCGAACAATGTGCCCAGGGTGGTTCCGATACCGTCGGGTCCATAGTTGGTCTCGGCCCGGATCCCGATCCAGTCTCCGTCGGGAATCCGGTGGATATGCACCACCAGGTCGGTGTTGAGGAACGTCCACGTGGTGATATCCAGTTTGGCGCCAATACCATTGGCGTCATCAGCCACCGCGAAAAGCCGTTCCAACGGCGTCATGGTTTCACCCTTGACGAGGTCGACGATCGGTTTGATCCAGGATTCCCCTGGGCCCGCGCTGCGTGGTGTGGTCAGCCAACGCCAATCGAGGCTGTGGATGTAATTGCGGTCCCAATCCTTTGCCATGTCCCGGCTGACGGCCTCGGTCAGCGGGCGCAGCGCCGGCGCCGGCGCGTGGACCAGCGCCTCGGTATCGATGGTCTGCAGGCGCCAGCCGGTCGCGCGGGCGACCGGTCTTGGTTGCCCGTCGCGACCGAGGCCCAGCATTTCCGCACTGATCAGCTCGATCTGCTTACCGGGGCGGAGCACCTCGGACCTGACCCACACATCGCCCTCGGCCGGGATGGGGCCCAGTAGGTCGATCAGCACCCGACTCAGCCGGGTGTCATCGCGGCGTGCGCAGCGTTCCAACGCCCGTACCAGCAGGGCCGACGGGGGTGCGCCGTGCTGGATCGCCGCGGTCCAGGTGCTGCGCACCAGGTCGGTCGAGGCGAATCGCTCACCTAAAGGGTCGGCCGGGTCGAGGAGTTCGTAGTAATAAGCCGCGGTGGTGGACACCGTCATGCCGTCCTTTCAGGGCAGGCCTGCGCCGGGAACGTCCACCGTGATGGTGTCCAGGCGCGAGAGTTTGGTGCCGACCAGGCGCTCCGGGTAGGCGTCTGTGCTGGAGAGCAGAAACAACGTCCGGCGCTCCTGGCCGCCCAGCGTGCAGGCGATCGCGGTGCGATCGGCGACGTCGATCCGGTCGGTGACGATCGCGTCGCCGCCGCTGTCGATGACACGCTCGAATTGGTGCGCAAGCGTCATCGACACCCAGATGCCGCCATCGGCGTCGAGGGTGATGCCGTCGGGCGGTCCGTCGAGGCCGTCGGCGAAGACGCGGCGGCTACCGAGTCCGCCGGCCCCATCGATGGTGAACGCGCTCAGCCGCCGGCCGACCGACTCGGCGACGATGAGCGTCAGGCCGTCCGGTGTGATGACCATGCCGTTGGGAAAATCGAGGTGCTCAGCGACCACCGTCGCGGCGCCGTCCGGATCGATCCGGATGATGACACCGCATGAGCGAGCCTGCGCGCCGACGTACGCGCGGCCGAGCCGGTCGATCACCATATCGCCGAGGTCAGCGGAGGTGAGTCCGGCGAGGTCGGCCAGGACGGAGACGTTTTCACCGTCGTAGCGCAGCACCCGGCGGTGTTTGGTCGAGACGATCAGCAGCGTGCCGTCGGGGCGAAAACCGAGGCCCGACGGGGCATGACCGGGCAGCGCCAACGTCGTCATATCTCCGTCGAGGTTCACGGTGTGCACGGCCTCGCCGAGCATGTCCGAGAACCACAACAAGCCTTCGAACCAGCGC
Organism: Mycobacterium sp.; assembly: GCF_965229105.1. Lineage (GTDB taxonomy): Bacteria > Actinomycetota > Actinomycetes > Mycobacteriales > Mycobacteriaceae > Mycobacterium. The sequence goes on along the minus strand of NZ_OZ245858.1, from coordinate 186,726 downwards.
GGCCCCTCACCGAAACAGAAACCCTTGGCCAGTGGAGTCAGGCTCATCGGACCTTCCTCATCAGACCGGCCCGGCAGTAGGGTCTCGCACCTTTACAAAACACGGCACAAGTGTCACGCTCGCTAGGTGTCACTGTCAACCACCGGCCGGCAAAAGTGAATATGAAGAAGTACCACAGCCACACACTTCTCTACCTCCACGAGACGATCTTGCTCGGATCGGCGCACAGCGACGGATTCACCGAGGTCTTCAACGATCTCTACCACCCGATGATGAGCGAGCTGGGTGCGCGCCTGTTCGCCATCTGGGAATCCACCCCATACAACGGGCACTGGCCCCAGGTGACGATCATCTGGGAGATCGACGCGTTCGCCGACTATGCGCGGATCGGCCGGGAACAGGCCAGGGGCGGTAGCCACCGCGCGGTCGCGACCAAGTGGGCCACCTATCTCGGTGGGGTCGGCGCCACCGGTGAGGGCCGGATCATGTACGCGGGCCGCAGTAACAAGACGCTGACGCAGTTGCGGGACGCAAACTTCGGAGCGGGACTGGTGATTCAGGAGATCATGCAGACCAAACCGGGCCGCCAGGACGACTACATCCGCGAGCTCGAGCGCCTCTACGTACCGTGGTCGGAGAGCACCGGCAAGCGGTGGCTGGGGTCGTTCATCACGACGTTCCGGTTCAATGAAGTCATCCACTACTGGGCACTGGACGGGGACTGGGCGTGCTTCGAGGAGCACTACCCGTCGTGGAAGGACAGCCCGCCGCCCGAGATCGTCACGTGGATGAGCGTGGCCCCCGCCCTGCGTGACGGCTGGGAGGATTCGATCCTGGCTGCCTTGCCGCCCTCCCCGCTACAATGAACGCCGGCCTGGAAAGCTCCGTGATACAAGGGTTCTCATACGATCCGTTCGATCCAGAGGTGATGGCTGACCCGCTGTCGCACTACCGCGTGCTGCGCGAGCACCATCCGGTGTACTACCTGCCGCAGTGGGACACCTATGCGTTATCGCGTTTCGCCGATATCTGGGCCGTGCTGGAGATCAACGACGGCACCTTCGTCGCCTCGGAGGGCACCCTGCCTGCGGCCACGGTTTTGGCCACGCACAATGACGGACCGGTTCCGGATCCGCCGCTGCATCCGCTGCCCTTCCACGCCAACTTCGACACTCAGATCTACGACGGCGTGCGTCGCTGCACCTCGACTCAGTTCCGGCCCAAATCCGTTGCTGCCCTGGCAGACCGAATCCGCGTGCTGGCCAATGAGCGCCTCGACGAACTGCTACCGCGCGGCACCTTCGACCTCACCCAGGACTACGGCGGGATAGTGGCCGCTTCGATCGTCTGCGAATTGGTTGGGCTGCCGGTGGATCTGGCCGCCGATGTGCTGGCAGTCGTCAATGCCGGCAGCCTGGCTCAGCCGGGTAGTGGGGTGAACACCGCGAACGCCCGGCCCGGGTATCTGGAGTACCTGCGCCCCATCGTGCAAGCACGCCGGGCCGATGCTGGTGACGGAACCGCGCTACCGATCGTTGACGGACTGCTGGGTTACCGCCTGCCCGACGGCAGTGTGTTAGGCGATATGGAGGTCGCGGTGCAGATGCTCGGCGTCTTCATCGGCGGCACGGAAACCGTCCCGAAGATCGTCGCGCACGGACTCTGGGAACTCGAGCGCCGACCCGAGCAGATGTCCGCGGTACGAGCAGATCTGATCACCAACGTACCGGTCGCCCGCGAGGAAATGATCCGCTACTGCGCGCCGGCGCAGTGGTTCGCCCGCACCGCCCGTCGACCGTTCACACTGCACGACATAACAATTCAACCTGGGCAGCGGATCATCACCCTGCTCGCATCTGCCAACCGCGACGAACGCGAATACGACGACGCGGACGAGTTCATCTGGAATCGGCCCATCGAACGGCTTCTCGCTTTCGGTCGAGGACAGCACTTCTGTCTCGGCGTACACCTCGCCCGTCTGGAAATCGGCATCATGGTCACCGAATGGCTCAAACGCGTGCCGGACTACCGGATCGACGTTGAGGCGGCGTCGCGACCACCGTCGAGCTTTCAATGGGGTTGGAATAATCTGCCGGTGGAGGTCTGACTATGTGGTCCTACCGACTCGTCGCCCCGTACACCTTCGAACGCACCGAGCGTCCGGCGATCGCACCGCAATCCCTGGCCGAGGGTCAGGTTCTGCTGCGCTTCCTCGCTGCGGGGGTGTGCGGCAGCGATATGCCCGCCTTCCGGGGGACGCGCGGCCGTATTCCCGGAGACACCGGGACCAGCGGCGCGGACAAGGACGGCTTCCCGATCCACGAGATCGTCGGCGAAGTGCTCGCCAGTCGCCATCACGAACACAGCGAAGGCGACCGGGTCGTCGGATGGGCATCAGGGTTCGACGGTCTGATGGAATTCGTCGTCGCCGACGGTAATGGTCTGGCGCCCTACGATTCCGACCTCAGTCCGCAACTCGCAGCCGCACTGCAACCGCTGGCCTGCGTGCTTTACGCGATGGAACAACTCCCCGACGTCACCGGCCGCCGCGTCGCTGTCATCGGGCAGGGATCCATCGGGTTGCTCTTCTCGTATGCGGCGAAAGTGGCCGGCGCGGCGCATGTCACGGGCATCGACCCGGTCGACCGGGCCGCGATCGGGAAGCGGTTCGGTGTCGATGCCATCGTGCGCGCGACCAGCGACCGGTGGGTGAGTCATCTCGACCCCAACGACCGGCCCGATATCGTCATCGAGGCGGTCGGACATCAGGTCGCCACCTTGGGGCACGCGGTGGAAGCCGCCGCCTTCGGTGGCACGGTGTTCTATTTCGGGGTGCCCGACGATGATTACTATCCGATTAGCATCCGCACGATGCTTCGCAACAACCTGACGCTGAAATCCGGTGTGACACTGGACCGGCGGCGGATGCTGGCCACTGCGGACACCTTCGCCAGGGAGCATCGGAATCTGCTTGCCGACTACCTCACGCACACCTTCGCCGTGGCCGACGCGCAGGCGGCGTTCGAACTGGCCAGCCGGCCCACCCCCGAGCGCATCAAGATAGCGATCGCGTCATGACGTACCCAGTCGGCAGGCTGCAGGCAGCCCTGTCCGGGAAGCAGCAGGTCTGGGGCGGCTGGGTGGTCGGCCCCACCATCATCGGCCCCGAGGAATACGCCCAAGCCGGTTATGACTATGTCGGTTTCGATGCCCAACACGGCTATCTCGACGACGCCGACATCGCGTTACTGTTGCGCCGCCTGGAGCACGTGCCGATCGCGACCGCCGTGCGACTGCCATCGCCGGATCCCGGCCCGATCGGGCGGGTGCTCGACGCCGGTGCCGACGCGGTGATCATCGCGATGGTCGAATCGGCGGCCCAGGCGGCGGCCGCCGTCGCTGCGACGCGCTACGCCCCGGTCGGGGTGCGCAGCTTCGGGCCGCTGCGGGCCAGCCTCGGCACCGACCCGGCCGCCCTAGAAGCGAGGACCAGTGTCTTTGCGATGATCGAGACCGCTGCGGGTCTGCATGCCCTCGACGAGATCTGCGCGGTGCCCGGTCTATCCGGTATCTACGTCGGCCCCGCCGACCTGGCGATCTCCCTGGGCTACGGACCTGCCGAGGCCTCGACACAACCCGAGGTGCGCGACGCGATGACCCGGATTCAGGCCACCGCGTCCGCGGCAGGTCTGGTCACCGGTATCCATGCCGGCGCAGGAAAAGTTGGAAAAGCGATGGCGGGCTGGGGGTTCCGGATGATCACCTTGGCCTCGGAATCTCAGGCGTTGCGGAGGGGAGCGACAGAGCACCTCCACGAGGCGACCGGTGACACCGCCGCGGCGGGCAGCACAGAAGCAGGGGGATATCAGTGACCGATCGTGTCGCATTGGTCACCGGGGCCGCCCGCGGCCAGGGAGCGGCGATCGTCGCCCGGCTCGCCGCCGACGGTTTCCGGGTCGCGGCCTGCGATGTGCAGGTCGACGCACTGGCAGCCAGCACAGCCGCGCTGGAGAACCCGAATGTGCTGGCGATCCCGCTGGATGTCACCTCCGAAGACAGTTGGGCCACGGCCATCAACCAGGTGAGCAGCCGCTTCGGCGCGTTGACCACCTTGGTCAACAATGCCGGGATCCTGCACCGGGCGGCACTTTTCGACGAGACCGCGGCCGGCTTCGAGAGCAGCTGGCGCGTGAACTGCCTCGGCCCCTTCCTCGGCATCCGGGCGGCACTGGAACATCTGCGCCGGGCTGACGGGGCCGCCGTCGTTAACACTTGCAGCACCGGCGCCATGCGCCCGTTCCCGAACCACGCGGCCTACGGCTCGTCCAAATGGGCGCTGCGCGGCTTGACCCAGGTGGCCGCCGCCGAACTCGGACCGTCTGGGATCAGGGTGAACGCGGTGTTCCCCGGACCGGTGGCGACCCCCATGCTCGACGAGAAAACCCAGAGCAGCCTGATCGCCAGGTCGGTCATCGGCCGTCTCGGCGAGCCCATGGAGATCGCGGATGCCGTGGCATTCCTGGTCTCTGAACATGCATCGTTCATCACCGGCGCAGAACTGGTCGTCGATGGCGGTCAAAGTCTGCAGATCGGATAGGTGCAGATGACCACCACGTCGCTCTCGGTAGGAATCATCGGGGCCGGCCCCGGCGGGCTGGCACTCGGAATCTTCCTGCAAAAAGCCGGTTTTCGTGATTTCACGATTTTCGACCGTGAGGACGGCGTCGGTGGGACCTGGCGGATCAACACGTATCCGGGCCTGGCCTGCGATGTGAAATCACACCTGTACTCGTTCTCCTTCGACCTCAACCCGGGGTGGTCCCGACTGTGGTCCGGGCAGGCGGAAATTCTGCAGTATCTCGAACGCTGCGCACAGCGGTACCGGTTGACGCCTCATCTCATGCTCGGCACCGAAATCGCCTCAGTCCGATGGGATCCCGAGAAATCAGGCTGGGATCTGAGCACGGCGACCGGCGAGCTACATCACTTCGACGTGGTGGTATCGGCGGTCGGGTTGTTCACCCGGCCGCTGATGCCCGACCTTCTCGAGGAGGCGCCGTTCACCGGCACGATGATGCACTCCGCAGCCTGGGACCATTCAGTGGATCTCAGCGGGGCTCGGGTGGCCGTTCTGGGCACGGGTTCGACTGCTTCACAGCTTCTTCCAGAGCTGGCGAAGGTCGCGGAGCAGGTCTACTCGATTCAGCGTTCGCCCACCTGGATCCTGCCCAAGCCGGATCGGCCGTACACCGATCGGGAAAAGTGGATCTTCGCTCACATACCGTTGGCCAAGAAGTTCTACCGGACCCGGCTGTGGCTGCGCAGTGAGTCGAATATCGCCGTCATCGAGAACGGCAGTGACAAAACACAAGAATTCAAGGCCATCGCGCTGAAGTTGCTCGAAGCCAAGGTTTCTGACGTAGAACTACGCCGCAAGCTGACCCCGGAACACCCACTGGGCTGTAAACGCCTGGTCTTCTCCTCAGATTTCATCCCCGCATTGACCAGACCGAATGTCGAGGTGGTGTCCAGCCCGGCCCGCGCACTGCGCGGCAGATCTCTGGTCACCGAGGACGGGACCGAACTCGATGTCGATGTGGTGGTGTGTGCCACCGGGTATGCCGCAGCCGACTACCTCGGCCAGATCGACGTCATCGGCGAAGACGGCACCTCGTTGCGCGAACACTGGCGTGACGGCGCATCGGCATACCTGGGCATGGCCGTGCCGGGCTTTCCGAATTTCTTCATGCTCTACGGGCCCAATACCAACGTCGGATCCAACAGTGTCATCTTCATGTTGGAAGCGCAGGCGCACTACATCGTGCGGGCGTTGACGTATATGCGGCGCAAAGGCAAGTCCTACGTCGCCGTGCGCCCGTCGGTGATGGCCGAGTTTCTCGGGAAGATCGATGACTGGATGCAGGGCACTGTGTGGCTTACCCGGTGCAACAGCTATTTTCGCGCAGCCAACGGCCGGGTGGTCACGCAGTGGCCCCGCAGTGCGCGGGTGTTCTGGGCGATGACCCGGCGATTCCGCGCCGCCGACTACAGCTTTGACCCATCGGCCAAGACGTGCTGAGCTCCGATATCGGAGGCCGCCTCGACCCGGCTCTTCGTCCCTTTGCGGCGGCCAGGACAGATCTGTCGGCAGGTCTGCTCGACAGTGTCCGGGCGTCGTTGAACGAACGCAGGAGCGCCGCCGCCCGGGCATTGGACGCCACTTTGAGCGCGCCGGGTGTCGATATCGTCGACGGCGAGGTCGGTGTCGCGGCGGGGTCGATCCCGGTACGGATCTATCGGGGCGGCGGGACGCCCGCGCCCGCAGTGCTCTACTGCCACGGCGGGGCATTTGTCCTCGGTAACCTTGACACTGACCATGTGCAATGCGTCGAGATGGCCAAACGTGCTCAGTGCACGGTGATTTCGGTGGACTACCGCCTGGCTCCTGAGCATCCCTATCCCGCGGCCGCCGATGATGTGCTCGAGGTGTTGCACTGGGTGGCCGACTCGGCGGACATGCTGGGGATCGACGCAGATCGGCTGGCCGTCGCGGGTAGCAGTGCAGGCGGTGCGCTCGCTGCGCAGCTGGCGCAACGCGCTGCCGACGGGTTGGCGCCACCTGTCATCTTCCAGCTGCTGCACCAGCCGGTACTCGATGACCGGCCGATGCCGTCCAAACAAGAATTCCAGACGACGCCGGGCTTCGATGGGCCTGCGGTGGAAGCAATGTGGCGCCACTACCTCGACGATGAGTCGGTGCCCGCCGGGGCGGTACCTGGTCGGGCTGACGAATTGACCGGCCTGGCAGCGGCTTTGATCACCTGTTCGGAGTTGGACCCGTTACGCGACGAAGCTGTCGACTATGCCCTGCGGCTGATGTGGGCCGGTGTGGCGACTGAGTTGCACGTGTACCCCGGTACCTGCCACGGCTTCGACTCACTGCTACCGGCGTGGGAGACCAGCCAGCAGTTGTTCGCCACTCAGGCCGCTGCGTTGCGCAGAGCGTTCCTGCCTACGTGCGCGCGGGACTGACCGCCAGTTCGAGCTCCCTGGCGACCGCCTGGTGGTAGGTGTCGATATTGGCGGGGTTGACGATCCGGAAAAAGCCGTCCGGCATCGGCGCATCTTTATATGCCTCAACGGTCATCGTGCGGGTGAACAGGGTGATGTTCTCACCGGGCTGGGTGAAGTGGTACTGAACGCTGATCCGCCCCGGCATGCCACCGTTACCATGGCGGTCATGTCCCAGTAGCCCGACCGAGTTGAACACAAAGAGCTTGGGGCGCATAGCAATAGCGAGATGCCAGGTGAAGATCTTCTCCTGTTGCGGATGCCCCTCATCCCAGGTGTCACCGACCTGCAGTGGTAAGTGATCGGGCAGGTTCGTGATATGCGCACCGCCGGGGTAGGTCTTGGGCCAGTTCGCCGGGTTGGTGACAAAGTCATAGACCATCTCCGGGGAGTGGGTGAAAGCGGTCTCCGAACTGGTGTTGACGATGCCCATTGCGGTCCTTTGGTCGTCGATGACTTCAGATTGCTTCAACAAGTACTTTACAAAATATACCGAGGGTGTCACGGTGGCGGTTATGACCGACCGTGAAGACCGTCAGGACATCGCCGATGTGTTGCTGAGGTATGCCACCGGTATCGACCGCCGTGATTGGCTGCTGTTTAGAACCGTATTTGTTTCCGATTGCATTCTGGACTACGGCACCATCGGGGTGTGGCAGGGTATCGATGCAGTCACCGAGTTCATGGAGGTAGCCCACTCGATGGCCGGACACACCCTGCACCGGCTGACCAACCAGGTCATCACCGTCGACGGTGACCGTGCGACCGCCCGGACGTATGTCGACGGTCTGATCATGGCCCAAGACAACAACTCCGGTGTCAATGCCATCGGCTACTACGACGACGAGATCGTCCGGGTCGCCGACGGTTGGCGGATCGCGCGCCGCAATTTCACCGCGGTGCGCGTCAGCGCAGTGGGCTAGTAGAAGGGACGCGGAGATGAGCTTTGTCGATCAGTACGGCCCGTGGGCGGTGGTTGCGGGTGCCTCGGACGGTGTCGGCGCCGGTTTCGCCGAAGGACTCGCCGATCGTGGGGTCAACGTGGTGCTGTTGGCGCGGCGTCAAGCTGTCCTCGACGAGGTTGCCGCAGGCATGGAGGCTCGCAGCGGTGTGCAGACCCGCACCGTAGCGGTGGATCTTGCCGAACCGGGTGCGACGGCGACGATCGCGGCGGCCACCGCGGGACTCGAGGTGGGGTTCCTGGTCTACTGCGCGGGGGCGGACCCCAATTTCACACCGTTCCTGGCTAATTCGATCGAGACCGCCGAAGCGATGGTGCAGCGTAACTGCGTCGCTCCGATGCAGTTGTGTCACCACTTTGCCCCGGCCATGGTTGAGCGGGGTCGCGGTGGGATCGTCATCTTCGGTTCAGGCGCAGGATTCGCGGGTGCCCCGAACATGGTGTCCTACGGCGCCAGTAAGGCTTTCGACATGGTCTTCGCCGAGGGGCTGTGGGCTGAACTGCACGACAAGGGTGTCGACGTCCTTGGCCTCATCCTCGGTAAGACCGACACACCGGCGCTACGTCAGCTCGAGGAGCGGCTCGGGGCGACGATTGGCGCGAATGGTCAGCTGCCGGGCGCGGCCAGTGTGGGTGACGTGATCGGCGAGGCGTTCGACAACCTCACCAACGGACCCACCTGGATCGTCGGTGAACAGATGCGAGCCGCCGCGCAGATGATGGGCAGCCTGACCCGAAACGACTTGGTCAGGCTGATGATTGCGGCCAGTGCCGCCTCGATGGGTGGTGGGCAGTAGGAGTTTCGGGAAGTTCGGCGAGCACGTCCACCCGCGTCTCGTCGAATGTCAGATAACCCCGGATCGGCAGGCTTTCGGGCAGCGGGTCCTCATAGCTCCAGGCGACATCGTCGATGTCGGTATCGCCGACGGTCGCCGACCAGTACGTCGCGAAACCTTTGTAGTTGCAGTAGCTAGTGGTATCGCTGCGGCGCAGGACGTCGGTGTGGACCTGGGCGGGGTGGACGTAGAGGCGTGGGGCCAGCGCAGTCTCGAAGACGATCATGGTGTCGGCACTGTCCACCAGAACCGTGTCGGCGATCGAAGCCCTCAGGGCGCGCTGGGTGGGGCGGCAATCGACGCGGTGGTACGGGTTCGGTGGGTAGTGCACGAGCCGACGCCCCTCCTCGACCCAGGTGTCGACCGCATCCCACGGGACGGTGACATAGCCGGGCGCTTGCGGGACAGGCTCGCAGGGAAGTGAACCGACATCGTCGGTCCGGAACGCGAACGCCAGCGGGCGGTCCCGGCGGTGCACGAGTAGCGCACACTCCGTATCGATGACGGTGCATCCGTCAGCGACGGCCTGCACTCTGCGGTGATGAGGTTCGACGAAAACCACCTGCTCGGGGATCTCAGGTGAGAACCAGCCCGCAGGGTCACTGCTGAGCGGACCGCGTCCGAATACCAGACTCACATCTGAGACTTTACATATCAGTCTCGAAGTGTCACGCTCGTACTCCAGCATTGGAAGGGAGAGAGATGACCCTGCAATTGTCTGACGCGTCTGATGTGCAGGTGCTCGTCGGCCGGCCGCTCAAGTATCAGCTCACAGTGGTGGGTTCGACCGTTGCCGATGTGGTGACCTCCGCAGGCGGCTGGCTCTTCGATCGTGCGATGGCCGGCTGGGAGGTCAACGTGTTGATCGAGGAGACCGACGGGATGCGTCCGCTGGAAATTCTGGGAGCGCGCTGCGTTGAGCGCGACGCCGCCCTGGGAGCGATGAAGAGGACGACACATCCCCACGCGCTGGCGGTTGCCACCGGTGTCTTCGACAGCGACGAACGGGTGCGGCAACTGGTCCTTGGCTCGCTGCGCCGGGGTTCGACCGAGCTCAGCTTCTGGGGGGCAGGTGCGCCCAGCGAAATTGATCGGGCGGTCTCTGCTGTGGAACACCCGCTGACGGCCGCGGCAAGAGTCTTCAAGGCCCACGCCTTGAGCGCCGCGGTACGGGCAGAGCCGGCCAGCACCACGGAAACCTTCTTCCGTGGTGGCAGGTCGTTTCGCTAGTCGCGACCCAAGATCACGGCCGCACCGGTGGCTGCGACCACGGCCAGGATCAGGATCATGACGGCCACGCCCGGCCAGCCGTAGGCGTCGAATGCGACGCCGCCGAACCAGCCGAAAACGCTTGATCCGCCGTAATAGAACAAGTTATAGAGCGATGAGGCTTGCGCCTTGCCCACGGTGGCTTGGCTGCCCACCCATCCGGATGCGATCGCATGGGCCCCGAAGAAGCCTGCGGTGGCAATCACCAAGCCGACCAACACGATAACGGCGTTCGAACTCAGCGTGATCGCGACGCCGATGATCATGATCGTGATCGAGGCCAGCAGAATGTTCTTGCGGCCGAACCGGGTGGCTTCGGCACCGGCGCGCGACGACGCCCATGTCCCGGCCAGGTAAGCCAGGAAGACCAGGCTGACGATGGTCTGCGGCAGGTGGAATGGCGCGGCGCTCAACCGGAAGCCGAGAAAGTTGTACAGAGCCACAAAGCCGCCCATCAACAGGAAGGCCTGTGCGTAGATGGCCAGCTGGCGCGGTGACCGCAGGTTGGCCGCCAGCCCGCGAATCACCCGGCTGCCGGCACGGCCTTTGGACGGCGCGAAACCCCTTGGCTGTGGGGCCAGTTTGACAAAGCCGACCGCGGCAACACCGCACAGCACCGCAACGGTGAAGACACCGGCGCGCCAGTCCAGGATCTCGGCGATCGGGCCGGCGACCAACCGGCCGAGCAGGCCGCCGATGGTAGTGCCGCCGACGTAGGTGCCCGCTGCTCTGGCGGCGTGCTGCGGGTCGACCTCTTCGGTCAGATAGGCCACCGCGATGGCAGGCACACCGGCTACCGCGAAACCCTCGAGCGCGCGTCCGAGCAGGAGCATTTCGTAGCCAGGTGCGAACGGAACAAGGAGGCCGAGCACAGTCGCGGCGACCACTGAGATCGATATCGCCCGCACCCTGCCGATGCGGTCGGCCACCATCGACCAGGGAATGACACCGATGGCGAGCCCGATGGTCGCTGCCGAGACGGTCAGCGCCGCGTCGGCCGCGCCAATCCCGAGTGCCTCGGATATCTGCGGTAACACCGCCTGCGGTGAATAGAGCTGGGCGAATGTCGCCACCCCTGCGCAGAACAGGGCACCGAGGAGGCGCCGGTAATCACTCGAACCTCTGGGGTGCCCGCCCCAGTCGAGGTCGCTCGCCGGTGCACCCGAAGGAGTTTCGATGGACATCAGCTCGACGCTAAGGCGCCCGTTCCGATGTGTCTAATGCATAGCTTTGTAGATGATGATGCGCTTAACGCATGACTACTGGTGGGGGCGGCCCGTCGTCTTGACGAAGTCGCGAAACCGTTCGGCGGCGGGCGGCAACGCTCGCTCGCGCATCCACGCGACCCCGACCCGCCGCTTGGCGCCGGGGTGGGACAGCGGGACGTACACACACATCGGCTCCCCTCGATCGGGGCGTGGGACCGGAACCACCGCGACGCCGAAACCTGCGGCGACCAGACCTTCCATCGTCGGGATCTCCATCGCCTCGAACACGATCCGAGGCCGGATGCCGGCCTCGGTCCACAGTTCGTCCGTCAGTTCGCGTAGGCCGAACCCGTCGCCCAGTGCAATGAACGGTTCATCGGCGGTATCGGTCAGCCGCAGACTGGCTCTGCTGGCGAACCGGTGACCACGCGGTACCACCAGGCACAGTCGCTCGACGTAGAGCTGATGCCAGGCGAATGCGGGCCCCTGCGGCTGGGGAGAGAGGATGGCGAGGTCGGCCCGACCACTGAGTAGCTGTTCGGAAACTTCGTGCGCGGCGCCCTGGTGCAGCTCAAATGCAACCCTTGGTGCATCAATTCTGAACTGTCGCAACAGATCTGGGACCAGCCAACTCGCCAGGGAATGTAGGAAGGCCAGTCGGACTGTGCCGCTGTCGGGGTCGCGCAGTGCTGCGATGCGTTCAGTCGCCAACTCCATTTCGGCAATGCTGCGGCGAGCGTGCTCCAGCATGATCTGACCGTAGGCGTTGAGGCGCAGCCGCCGGTTGACGCGGTCGAAGAGCGGGGTGCCGGCCTGGTGCTCAAGCCGGCTCAGCGCGCGGGACAGGGTGGGCTGGGTGACCCTCAGCTGCGCGGCGGCATCCGTGACGTGTTCGGTCTCGGCGAGGACGACGAACCAGCGGAGCTCATTGAGGTCCACGGGCCGATGATACGGCGGTCATCAAGCGTCATCTTTCAAGCGTCATCGTCGAACCGGTCCCAGGTGTTCTTGTCGTTCAACACGGTTGGCGTGGCGCACACGATGGTGCGGGCCATATTGCCCCCGGCCCGGCGAGCGCCGGACATCGCCCCTTCGGCGATACCGACCAGCTCGTCCATCAGATCGTGGGGTGGGCAGTCCGCCAGTCCGCGCATGGGTGTTGCCACGACGCCGATACTTGCGGTCAGGCGCGGTGGGGTAGTGGCGATGGCACCGCGGACCCGCTCGACCAGCGGGCTGGCGTCGGTGGTGGCGAAGGTGTCCGCGATCAGGAATTCCGCCTCGCCGATATGGGCGACGATGGCGTTGCTCCTGGTGGTTTCGCGCAGCGTCTGGGCCACCGCGACCCTGGCCCGGTCACCGGAGACCCGGCCATCGGTGCCCGTCAGCAGGGTGAAGTTGTCCAAGCTGATCAGCACGATCACCAGGTAACAGTCATCGATTCTGGCCCTGGCGGCGACGAACTCACCCGTGGTCCGGTAGAAGGCTTCGCGATTCAGCAGGCCGGTGAGCGGGTCTATTTCGGCGTTGAGCACATTGATGCCGAGCAGGTGCACCGCGGCCTGACTGGCGAACGGGACGGACAAATTGGCCACGGCAACGATAGCCAGCGCACATGCCGCCAAGACCGGGTCCTCTTCATCGGCCAATCTGAGCGTCAGGATGATCGCCGTCGTCGCTGTCACAGCCAAGTTGAAAACCAGGTAGCGGGCGGTGTGAAAGAAGGCGATGTACCCGGCCAGGGCAGCGAATGCGGTGGTGCCGAACAGTCCTGCGATCGGACTTGACTGAACCAGACACGACACCGCGATGCACACACTGATGGCCAGCACGTACGCCCCGGACCAGCCGCGCGTCGGCCATGTGTTCCGCGACCACAGCAGGGCCGTGAGTGTGCAGCACAACGCAACGCCAACACCGAGGAGCCGAGCTTGCCAGCCAGCAGGTCCGTTGGGGCTGAACAACATGGCGAACGCAATGGCGCCAATTCCGAAGGTGCACAGTGCCACCACGCGGCAGGTGGCGTGTTGCGCTCCGCGTGAGGTCAGGAAAGCGGTCAACCAATAGAAATGGTCCGGCAGCTGCCACCACCGACGCAACGTGCTGATCAAGTTGCGCCTCCTGAGTAGGCAGGTACCGCCGTATTGCTCCAGGAACGAACCCAGAAGACCCCGTTTGGCCAAAACGATACCAACCGTCGCGTATCTAGGTAAGGGCCAGAATGCAAAAAAATTCCTGCTAATCATGTTGATTTCTTATTACTTTGAATAATTCGCGGGCGCACATGTCTTGAATTCAACTGACATTATTTTGAATGGCCGCCGAGAGTTGTTTGTCTGCATCGGATCTGAGAATCGCCCGCACCCTGGGCGCAGGTGTTCGCGGCCCGCAGTGCCTCCGGACGGTGCCTTGGGTTCCACGCCAGCTCGGATTGGACGAGATGTTCCAATAATTAGCGTTACAGTTGGGTGGTGTCGGCGCAGGATGATCAGTCGCCGCGACCGAGACTCACCTCGCGGGGCGCGGCCACCCGCAGTCGAATCGTCGGTGCGGCCGCCGAGTTGATGCACGTACAGGGTGTCGCCGCCACGACGATCGACGACGTGTTGGCGGCCAGTGCCACCAGCAAATCGCAGTTCTACCAACACTTTGACGATAAGGCCGAACTGGTCTACGAAGTGATCACGCTGCGCGCCGACGAGATCTTGAAATGGCAGCGGTTACGGCTGGAGAAGGTCGACTCATTCCGCGGCCTGTACCAGTGGCGCGACGCGATGGTGCAGCGCTGCGTCCTGCGGCGTGGGCTGTGGGGTTGCGAGTTGGGTTCGTTGGCCGCGGAGTTGTCCGATACTGATGACCGGGCCAGGGCCTCGCTCAACGAGCATTTCGGGCAATGGCGACAGATGTTGGCCGATGCCCTGGAACGGATGCGCGACGGCGGCGTGCTGAGCACGAAAATCAACGCTTCGGCGCTGGCCACGGGGCTGCTCGCCGCCGTAGAAGGCGGTTATCTGCTATCGCAGACGGCCCACGACCCCCGGCCCATGCAAACGGCCCTGAATATGGCAATCGACCACATCGGGGCATTCCGAGTGGCCGATTCTTCCGTGTGATCCCGGCTGTCTGGACCTGACGGACCAGACAGCCGAGACCTTCGCGTCAGTTGTCGCCGGGGATGGCGGTCGCTGGCGTCGGCGCCTTGACCGTCGGGCTGAACTTATTGCCGCCATTGGGGTCTAGACCCTTTTCGGTTGGTGTGGCCGACGGCGCCGTCGTTGTCGTGGTAGTCGTTGGGGTGGAGGGGCTTTCGGTCTTGTCGCTGCCGCAAGCGGCGGTCAGCGCACCCAGTCCGACGATGGCAATTGCACCGGCGGTGGCCGCCAGGCGACGTGACTTCATGTTTGTGGTCCTCTTCGGATAGCGGTTGACTCGATTTCGTGCCAGAGCTAAACTGAACTATATAGTCCAACTTCAGCTTCAGTCAACGCCTCGATTGCTGATAACGGTGTTTCAGGCGTACCCACTAGTCCATCGCAATGGTGGGAATGATTGGCAGCCCCAGAACCGTCGAGTGTGCGTCCAGGTCCTCCTGTCGCGGAAGGCTTGCCCGGGCGCACACTCGGCCCTGGTCTCAGGCCCGCTGGCTGGATCCGGACTCAAGACGTTCGCGCAGTGCGCGCTTGAGGACCTTGCCGTAGCTGTTCTTCGGCAACTCGTCGACGAACTCGTAGCGTTTGGGCCGCTTGAAGCGGGCGATACGTTCCAGCAGGTGCGCATCCAGTTCGGCCGGGGCCACCTCTCCGACGATGAAGGCCACCACGATCTCACCCCAGTCGGTATCGGCTGCACCGACGACACATGCTTCGGTCACGGCGGGATGTTCGAGCAGAACCTCTTCGACCTCGCGGGGATAGATATTGCTGCCACCGCTGATCACCACATCTTTGGATCGGTCACGAAGGGTCAGGTAGCCGCGCGCGTCGAAACAGCCCATATCGCCGGTGTGCAGCCAGCCGTCCTGGATGGTCTCGGCCGTGGCGGCCGGGTTGTTCCAGTAGCCGGTCATCACCACGTCGCCTCGGCAGACGATCTCGCCGATCTCGCCGATGCTGGCTGATGTTCCGTCAGGCCGATGGACGGCAACATCGACGCCGGACCGCGCGTAACCGACCGAGCCCAGGATCACGTCGTCGGCAGCGAGATGATCGACTCGGCGTAGGCCTGTGATGGTCATCGGGGCTTCGCCCTGACCGTAGAGCTGGGTGAAGATCGGCCCAAAGGCCGCCAGCGCCTTCTTGAGGCTGTCGACGTACATCGGTCCGCCGCCGTAGATGATGGTGCGGAGCTGGCCGGGCCGATGCCTGCCGGTGTGAACGAGTCGCGCCACCATGGTCGGCGCCAAGAAGGTGCTGCAGCCGGGATGGTGGTCGCAGAGATCGAGGAACTCGTCGGGTTCGAACGCCCCTGATTCCGGAATCACCTGCCGGGCGCCGCGCAGGACGTACGGGGCGATGTACAACCCCGAGCCATGGGACATCGGCGCTCCGTGGACAAGGCTGGCGTTCTCGTCCGGTGTATCGAAATCCGCCAGATGCGCCACCGTCATCGCCATCAGGTTCCGATGGGACAGCATCGCGCCCTTCGATCGACCGGTTGTGCCACTGGTGTAGAACAGCCAGGCCAGCGTCGCGGCATCGGTGATCGGTGGAGTCGACGGCGCATGAGCGAACCGCCGTTGGTAACCGTCTGCGGTGACGTCTTCCACCGGGATATCGGTCGCCGGTGCCAGTGCGGTGCTGATCTTGGCCGACGCGAAAACCACAGCGGCGCCGGCATCGTCGAGAATCTGCGTCATCTCGCGGACGTGAAGTTTGGCGTTGATCGGTACCACGACGCATTCGGCTGCCCATATCGCGAACATGAGTTCGACGATCTCCGGCCGGTTCTCACTGGCGATCGCAATCCGGGCGCCTACCGGGGCCGACTGTCGAATGGATGTCGCGAGTCGCAATGCCCGCTCGCGTAATTCGCCCCAGGTGTGGATCTGGCGTTGGCCGTGAAATACCGCGCCGCGGTCGCCGAAGCGAGCTGCAGCCTGGTCGAGAAGCGCGAAGAGGTTCAACGCGCCCGCCATTCCGAGCTCAGCGCGAAATCGGAGAGGAACTTCGTCGAACTCCAGCCACCGTCCACCACGATGGTCTGTCCGTTGATGAAACTTCCTCCCGGTGAGCACAGGAACGCCACGGTGCTCGCAATATCGTCGACCCGGCCCAATCGTTGGTGGGGGGTCATCTCGGTGTTGATCTTGCGGAAGCGTTCATCGTCGAGCCGCTGGGCGACCATCGGGGTCACGGTGACACCGGGGGCCACTGCGTTACAGCGGATGCCCTGTGCGCCGTACTGGCACGCGATATGGGTAGTCAAGGCGGTCAATCCGCCCTTGGCGGCTGAGTAGGCGCCGCCGCGCAGCCCGCCGACCACCGCGAAGGTGGATGTCACGTTGATGATCGCCGATCCCGCAGGCATGTGCGGGAGAACATCGCGGGCCAGCCGGAAGGGTGCCCGCAGCATCAAACCGAGGAAATAGTCCAAGGTTTCGTCATCGGTTTCGTGCAGCGGTTTGGGGCTGCCGACGCCGGCATTGTTGATCAGGAAGTCGATGTGACCCCAGCGTTCGAGCGCGGCGGCGACGATGCGCTGCGGCGCCTCGTCGTGAGTCAGATCGACTGCGACGGTGGCGACCCGATCAGGATCGCCGATCGCCGTCTCCAGTTCCAGTAACCGGGTGGCGTCGCGCCCGGCGCCGACGACGGCCATTCCCATCTCGGCCAGCTTGGTGGCACAGCCGAAGCCGATACCGCTGCTGGCGCCCGTCACTACCGCCACCTGCATGCTCAACCACCCACCTTCGTCGAATCGTCCGACAGCGCCGCCCTGATCTGATGTTTCAGCACTTTCCCGGCATCGTTCTTCGGTAGCGCAGCCCAGATCACCACCTGCTCAGGAACTTTGAAGATCGCCAGGCCGCGAGCCAGGAGCAGATCACGCAGGTCCGCCAGCTCGGGAACCGCCGCGGCAGTGGGCACGATGACCGCACAGGCGCGCTCTCCGGTACGGGCGTCGGGCAGGCCGACGATGGCGATCTCGGCGATACCGGGGTGCCCGGCGAGGATGTCCTCGACCTCTTTGGGGGAGATGTTCTCGCCATTGCGGATGATGATGTCCTTGGCGCGGCCCGTCACCACCAGATAGTCGTCGTCCACCCACTGTGCCAGGTCGCCGGTGCGAAAGTACCCGTCGTCGTCAAAGGATGCGATTCCGTCCTCGGGGTGCAGGTAGCCGAGCAGCATTTGCGGACCACGGGCACAGATCTCTCCGGCGCCGGCGCCAGTGGCCAGCCTGATCTCCGCGATGCCGGGTTTACCGTCGGTATCGGCGGCGTGGTCGGCGTCCTCGCGGGCTGTGCAACCGACGGTGGTCACTGGAACCTCGGTGGACCCATACACCCGGGTGACCACGGCCTTCTCGAAATATGCTGCGGCCCTGCGGATCAACCTCGGCGGCACCGAGGCGCCACCGCAGATGAACACCTTGAGGGCGGGGAGCCTGGTGCCTGCCGCGGTGGCGGCCGTCAGTAACTGATCGAGGAACGGCGTGGCACCCGCCATATGTGTACACCGTTCGGCCACCATCAGATCGACGGCGTCTCCGGCATCCCAACGGTCCATCAGTACCGCGGTGGTCCCCAACAGTAGGGGGCACTCGAACGCGTAGATGGAGCCGCCGATATGGGCGATCGGCGACGGCACGAGAAACGTGTCGCCGTGTTCGATCAGCCAGTGCTCGCCGATCTGACTGATCAATGCGTGAATCGAGTTATGGCTGTGCAGTACACCTTTGGGTCGCCCCGTGGTACCGGAGGTGTACATGATCATCCGAACGGCGTCGGCGTCCAGCTCGGGTAGCAGATGGCTGGCGGTGGTTCCGGCGAACAACGAGGGATACCCGGTGTGCTCGGCCGAATCGCCTCGGACGATGACCACCTCTGGAGGGGATGCCAGCGTAGCGACCACACGGGTGAGCATGGCGGCGTAGTCGTGGCCGCGGAAGGTGTTCGGCACGAATATCATTGCACTGTCGACATCGTCGAGGATGAACCGCAGTTCGTGGTCGCGCAGAGACGGCAGGATCGGATTCACCGCCATCCCGGCCAACGTGGCACCGAGATAGATGACGGCCGCTTCATGCCAGTTGGGCAGCATGAACGACACCACGCTGCCGGGTGTCATCCGGTGTAGCAGGGCCTGGGCCAGCTCGGTGGCGCGGGCCTGCAGGGTCCGACAGTCCAGACGATGCTCGCCGTCGACGATGACCTCCCGTAGGGGAGTGTCCCTGGCCGCGGCGCGCAGCGAGTCGGCAAGCGTCCCAACAACCCACAATCCGCGGGCGTAGGCATCGGCTGCGCGGGACGTCACGCCTGTCC
The DNA here is from genome assembly GCF_965229105.1 of Mycobacterium sp. Taxonomy (GTDB): domain Bacteria; phylum Actinomycetota; class Actinomycetes; order Mycobacteriales; family Mycobacteriaceae; genus Mycobacterium. The sequence continues at coordinate 167,898 of NZ_OZ245858.1, read as the reverse complement.
CTTCACCCTCCGCAGTGTCATCGAGTGACGAAAGCGGGATGCGGGATGAGTGTTGATGGTCACCTGGGCGATCTCGCCATCGGAGGTTTTGTAGGTCCGGTGCACTTCCACTGCGGGTGAGCCCGCCGGGACGTTCAGGCGCCCGGCGAGTTCCGGAGTCACCAGCACCGCGCCGATCTCCTGATACACCTCGACGACACTGACACCGAAGAGATCCTCGATCAGCGGGAAGATGGGGCCGCTGTGGCGTTGCAGCAGCCGCCCGACCGCGGCGTAGGCACGGTTGATGTAGTACTCGGTCCAGCAGTGGGTGTATTCGGCACCTACCGCCTGCCGGAAACCGAGCACGGTCAGCCACTGCTCACCCGCGGTGAGCCCGGTGCGCTCGGCGAGATCGGTATCCAGCGTGACCATCCGGGTCGATTCGATATCGAGACCGGCTCCGCTGGCGAACGCCAACAGATCGTTGATCGTCATGTTGTCCTGGGCATAGGAGCTCACGGCGACACGCGGCACCACCACGGTTCCCGCACGGGGCCGTGATGACACCAGGTTGTCCTCCCGAAGTCGGCGCAGTGCTTCCCGGACGGTGTATCGGCTGACGGCGAAGCGGTCACAGAGCTCGTGTTCGGTGGGCAGCTGCGAGCCGACGGGGTACACCCCGTCCACGATCTCCTTGCGCAGAGTGCGGGCCACCTGCAGGTAGCGGTGATCGGCGGGACTGACAGTCACGGTGCTCAGGTCCGCCGCAGCGCGAGGACGCTGCCTTCGCCATCGGCAGAGACATACAACGTGCCGTCAGGTCCGGCCGCGATGCCGGCGAAGGGCCCCTGCGGACCAGAGAAAGGCGGCATTCCCTTGAGTGGCTTGGGGTTTACTCCCGGGGGCGACCCGATGGGCAGGCCGGATGCGATTGTGGTGCGCTGGCCGCTGGACAGGTCGACGGCGATCACCGCTTTTTCGCCCGCGTCGACGATGAGCAGCTGCCCGTCCACGGCCACTACGCCCTGCGGGCGTTGCAAACCATCCACCACCGTTTCGACTCCTTTGCCCACGCCCGTCAACCGGACCACGCGCCCGGTGTCGGCGACCAGCACCGCCCCGTCGGGGGTGACAGTCATCCCGACCGGCTCGTCCAGGCCGGCGGCGAGTACCTCGATCCCACCGGAGCCGTCAGCGGCCACCGACACCACGCGTCCAGCGCCCTGTTCGACTGCCACCACCGCGCCAGGTATCAGGGCCAGGCCATAGAGCTGGTCGAAACCGTCTGCAAGATAGTCGCATTCGTTGGCGTCCGGTCGATACCGGGCGATCTGGCCGCCCGAGGTGGTCACCACGAACTCCCCAGGACCCGACGGAACCACGCCGCGCAGGAAGCCCGGATAACCCGGTGAGAACAACATCGCCACGGTCTTCAGATCGCCGGTTCCCCTCCCAGGGGTGAGTGCATAGAAGTAGGTTCCGTCGGCAATAAAGACACGGCCGTCGACGCCCACCGCCACATCCAGCGGCCAATTCAGCGCACCGGGGAGTGTCGTCCTCGTTGCGCCGTCGTCGAGGATCTCGGTGATTTGACCGGTGAAATTCGAGACGAAAAGCCTTGCTGCCGAGCCAGACCCGACGATACTGCAGTTGTCCAGGCCCGGTGTCAGCTGGGCCAGCACCGTCTGTGCGCCGGTGCGGGGGTCGATGCGCAGCACCTGACCGCTGGCCACCTGCGTCGAGATGATGAAACCGTCGGCGTCGAACTTGACCGAATCCGGGACGCCGAGCCCGGCTGCGACAACGTGCGGGGCACAGAGCTGCGCGTCGTCAGGATCGATGCGCCAGATCTCGTTGGCGCCCATCACCGGGAAGTAGAGCAGTCCGTCGGGCCCGACCTCCATGGCATTGGGCGACGGCACGTTTTCCAGCAGCACCCGCGGCGGCCCGCCGGCCAGGTCGAACTCCAGCAGCCGGCCATCTTCGCGGCATTCGCCGACGAAGAGCCTGCCGTTATCAACGGTGATGCCATTCGCGGAGGGGATATCGTCGCGCAGCACGCGGGTGGTGCCCCCGGTGTCGCGCACGCTCACCCGGCCGTCCATCACCTCGGTGGCGAACAGGTTGCCCTTCGCGTCGAAGGCGAGATCATCGGGCGCGATGATATCGCCGCCCTTGGCGCTGATGGTTTCCACGTCGCCGGTGGTCAGATCCAGTGCACTGATCTGGCTACCGGTCACCTGTGCGATGAAGAGACGGCCGTCGGGTCCGGTGCGCAACCCGTTGGCGCCGAACAGTCGGCTCGGTGCCACGACTCGCTCGAGCTGCCACCCGTCGGCGGTGCGCAGCGATGTCGGCGCCGCGTAGCGAGTCTTCTGTCCGCCGTTCACGCGTCGGACGATATCAAGGACGAGTGGTCCAGACAATAGGTGGTCGAACGCTGGGATCCGGTCTTGACGGTGGCATTGTGCCTGCGGAATAGTGTTCTTCAATTGGTAGAACATCATATGTTGTCCGGACAATTACGAGAGCGGGATGCGGTTGTGCTGGAAGGTCTGCTCGGCTTGTCCGGTCGCGTCGTCGTGGTATCCGGCGCGGGCGGCGGGGGTATCGGCACGACGGTCACCGCGATGGTTGCCGAGGCGGGCGCCACCGTGATCGCCGTCAGCCGGTCACAGGAGAACCTCGACGAGCATGTCGTCCCGCTCGCGCAGCGCGGGCTCGCCGTCATCCCGGTGGCGGCTGACGCATCCACCGACGACGGCATCGCGACGATGATGGAGCAGGTCCGGCAGACCGACGGGGATCTCTACGGATTGGTGAATGTCGCAGGCGGGGCCGCACCGTCGACCTGGATGCCGGCGACGCGGGTGACCCGGTCCGACTGGCGTGATCTGTTCACCGCCAATCTCGAGACCGCGTTCTTCACCAGCCAAGCGGTGGCCGCCGAGATCAGGGCGCAGGGCAACCCGGGCTCGATCGTCTCGATCTCGTCGATCAGCGGCCTCAACACCGCGCCGTTCCACATCGCCTACGGCACCGCGAAGGCCGCCGTGGTGGCGATGACACGCACGATGGCCCTCGAATTGGCCACCGCCGGTATCCGCGTCAACGCCATCGCCCCCGGCGTGACGGCGACGGCAGCCTCCGAGGCCTACGTCGACCCTGACCCCGACCGTGACCGAGCCGCCATCGCGATCGGGCGCCGCGGCAGGCCCCACGAGCAGGCCGGCGCCATCCTGTTCCTGCTGTCGGAGATGTCGAGCTATGTCACCGGCCAAACCCTGCTGGTCGACGGCGGGCTCGACCTGAAGTGGAGTCACCTCGCCGCCGACCACACCTCACTGTTCTTGAAAGACGAAACCTTCCGCGACGAGATCAGGAGGACCTGATGACAGATCTGGAGGACAAGGCCGAGGTACTGGCCACCCCGACAACGATTCCGGTGCAGGCGTACACCTCGCAGGCCTACGCGCGGGCCGAGCGGGACAAGTTGTGGCGCAAGGTCTGGCAGCAGGTCGGTCGTGTCGAGGAGATCCCGGAGGTCGGGAGTTATCTGACCTACGACATCCTCGACGACTCGATCATCATCGTCCGAACAGGCGCGCACACCTTCAACGCACACCACAACGTCTGCATGCACCGTGGCCGGCGCCTCGTCGATGTCCCAGCGGGTGCCAAGAACGCCTGCGACAAAACCAGGAAGTCGTTCGTCTGTGGATTCCACGGCTGGGCTTACGGTTTGGACGGCGCCTGCACCCACATCCGCGAACAGGATGACTGGCAGGGCGCGTTGACACCCGCCAACACCCACCTCGCCCATGTCAACGTCGACACCTGGGGCGGTTGGTTGTTCATCAATATGGACACCGATCCAGAACCCTTGGCGGACTACCTGTTTCCGGCGGCGAAGATCCTCGACCCTTTCGGGTTGGAGAACATGCGCTTCAAGTGGCGTAAGTGGCTCAATTTCGACTGCAACTGGAAGGTGGCGCTGGAGGCCTTCAACGAGACCTACCACGTGTTCACCACGCACCCCGAGTTCAACCAGTTCGGCGAGTTCAAAGGCTGGGCCAAGGCCCAGGGTCGGCACAGCAACATCGGCTACGACGCGCCAAAGGGGATGGACGAGACCAAGTCCAAGATCCGGCTCGGCTCAGGCGACCCGCGCATCTCGACCGCAGAAATGCAGGTCTACACCATGGCGGAGACCAACGCGACCACCACGCAGACGCTGGTGAACGCGGCCAAGCGCCTCGTCGACGAACTGCCGGAGGGCACCCCGGCCGATAAGGTCCTCGAGCACTGGCTGACCTCGGCGCGTAATGACGATGCGGCGCGCGGCGTCATCTGGCCGACCATTCCTGCCGACGTCCTCGGCCAGAGCGGCACCGCCTGGCAGATTTTCCCCAACTTCCAGATCGGCCAAGGGCTGACCAGCGCGCTGTGCTACAGCGCCCGGCCCGATCCCAGCTATGACCCGGATAAGTGCATCTTCGAAGTGGCGGTGTTCGAGCTGTATCCGAAAGGGGAAGAGCCGCAGACAGAATGGGTGTACACACCGGTAGGTGACCCGAATTGGCTTTCGGTGCTGCCGCAGGACTTCTCCAATATGGCCGCGGTCCAACAGGGCATGAAATCGCTCGGCTTCCCCGGCACCAAACCGAACCCGTACCGCGAACGAAGCACCGTCAACCTGCACTACCAGCTGTCGAAATACATGGGCACCGGCGAGCCCGAGGATCTCACGTGATTTCGGCGTGCATAGCCGCGCTCAGCGCGGGTTTCCGCGCCGAAATCGGACGAAAGGACACACCATGAAAGTTAATTTGGGTACCGGGGCGCAGAACTCACATGACTGGGATCGCGTGCTGGCCGGGAACTTCAGCAGCCCGTCGCAGACGCCGGACTGGCAGTGCGTCGAAGGTGCGCTGGCCCTGGGTGATCTGGCCGAACCGCTGGGATACGACGGCATCTGGTTCCCCGAGCACTGCGGTACGCCATACGGCATGACGCCCAACCCGATTCAGGCGCTGACCTATTTCGCCGGGCGCACCGAACGGGTCAGCCTTGGCACCTTCGTCGCCGTCGCGCCATGGTGGAATCCAGTCCGCCTCGCGCACCAGATCGCCTACCTGGACATCGTGTCCAAGGGTCGGTACAACACCATCGGGATCGGGCGCGGGGTGTCGAAATCGGAGTTCGACGCCGTCGGCGTGCCTAGGGAGGAGAGTCGCGAGCGGTTCAACGAGTGTCTGGACATCCTGGAACTCGCCTTCAGCGGCGAACGCTTCTCCTATGACGGAGAGATCTTCTCATTCCCGGAGATGTCTCTGCGTCCCGAGCCTTATAGCAAGGACCTGTTCTCGCGGATCTACAGCTCGTCTTCGACCGCCGAATCGTTGGAGATTCTGTCCCGGCGCGGAATGGTGCCGCTGTTTGTCGGCAACAAGCCGATCTGGGATGCCGGCGCAGAAGTACGGAAGGTCAACACTTTCCGCAAAGAAGAGGGTTTCGAGCCGTGTCAGCCCAAGAACGTGATGTTCATGTATTGCACTCCTGATGAGCCGGATGCTACGCAAACCGACGAGTGGATTTGGACAGCCAACCGGGACGTCAACGTGCACTATGGTTTCGCGGATGCGTCGAACTTCGTCGGCGTCAAGGGATATGAGGCCTACGCCGCCCGCGAAGCCGGTGCGACGGCCCTTCTTGCCGAGGCCGTCCAGGGCAAGCCGGAGCCGAGCACCAAGAAGCTGCCCGGCTACCACGCGTCGAATCTGCTGATCGGCACCCCGGACACCATCTTCGAGAAGCTGAAAGCGGCTCAGGAAGCGTGCTCGTTCTCCGAGGTGTGCATCGTTCCTCAGTTCGGCACAATGCCGTACGCCGACGGGATCGAGAGCGTCAAGCTGTTCGCCCGTGAGGTGCTGCCCGCCGTGCACGAGATGGCCGCACCCCTGCACGAGGCCGCGCTACCCGCGGAGGCGCTGGCATGACAGCCGCTGGCACCTGTGGCCCGACGGATACCCCCACCGACATCGATATCGACACACTGCGCGAGAAGTATCGCGTGGAGCGTGAAAAGCGTTTACGCACAGAGGGGTCGCGGCAGTACGTCGAGACCGACCACGAATTCGCCGGGTTCGCCGAAATCGATCCGCATACCCCGTTCGTCGAACGCGACCCGATTGACGCCGATATCGACGTCGCCGTTCTCGGCGGTGGCTTTGCGGGACTGCTGGCCGGTGCGTATCTGAAGAAGGCCGGTGTCGACGATGTGCACATCATCGAACAAGGTGGCGACTTCGGCGGGGTCTGGTACTGGAACCGCTACCCCGGAATTCAGTGCGATAACGAATCCTATTGCTATGTACCGTTACTCGAAGAGCTGAACTTCATCCCGAGCAAGAAGTTCGCCGACGGTGCCGAGATCTATCAGCACTGCCGCAATATCGGCAAACACTTCGGCCTCTACGACGGGGCCATCTTCTCCACCCAGGTCCGCGAACTGCGCTGGGACGAGGAGCGCAAGCGTTGGCAGATCACCACCAACCGCGGCGACGATATCCGGGCCCGCTTCGTCGTGCTGGGCTCGGGATCGTTCAACCGGCCGAAATTGCCAGGAATCCCGGGGATTACGGATTTTGGCGGGCACATCTTCCATTCCTCCCGCTGGGATTACGACTACACCGGTGGGGACGCCGCAGGCGGCTTGCACAAGCTCGCCGATAAGAAGGTGGCGCTGATCGGAACCGGCGCCACCGGTGTCCAGTTGGTGCCGTACCTCGGCCGGGATGCCGAGCACCTCTACGTCTTTCAGCGCACACCGTCGACGGTCGATGAGCGCAACAACACCCCGACCGACCCGCACTGGGTCAAGACACTGCAACCTGGCTGGCAGAAGGAGCGGCAGCGCAACTTCCACGCCTGGACGTTCGAGGGGATGGCGCTGGGTCAGCCGGACTTCGTCTGCGACTTTTGGACCGAACTCGGCCGCAACACCGCGGCGCGGGTCCTGGCACTACCCGACCCGGCGTCGATGACCCCCGAACAGTTCATGAGTCTGCGGGAGGAAGAAGACTACAAACTGATGGAGCGGCTGCGCCGCCGCATCGACGGTCTGGTCGACGACCCTGAGACGGCCGAGACGCTCAAACCCTTCTACCGATTCCTCTGTAAGCGACCATGTTCCAACGATGACTACCTGTCGACGTTCAACCGGCCGAACGTCACGCTGGTCGACGTCTCGGATGCCAAAGGCGTCGAGAAGATCACCGCCGCCGGGATCGTCGCGGGCGGCAAGGAGTACGACGTCGACTGCATCATCTTCGCCAGTGGTTTCGAGATCACCACGGAGATCAGCAGGCGGTATGCGATCGATGCGATCAATGGCCGCGACGGGTTATCGCTCTACCAGCATTGGGCGGATGGGTACAAGACGCTGCACGGGCTGACCAGCCGCGGCTTCCCCAACCAGTTCTTCACGGGTTTCACCCAGGTGGGGATCTCGGCGAATATCGCCGCGAACTACGAACTGCAGGGTGAGCACATCGCCTATGTCATCGCCGAAGCGCTCAAGCGTGGTGCCACCACCGTCGAACCCACCCAGGACGCCCAGGATGGCTGGTGTGCCACCATCCGCGAAAACCTGATCGACAACTCGGCATTCGACGCCGAATGCACGCCGGGTTACTACAACAACGAAGGCGGCGGCGGAGGAGAGGGGATTCGGTCGCACCTCGGCGAGCCCTACGGCCCCGGTTTCTATGCCTTCGGTGATCTGCTGAGGGAATGGCGCGACAAGGGCGATCTTGAAGGGCTGGAGCTCGGCGCGTGACCTCTGAGTTGAGGTTTGACGGCCGGGTCGCGGTCGTCACGGGTGCTGGGCGCGGGCTCGGTCGCGAGTACGCGCTGCTGCTGGCTTCGCGCGGTGCCAGCGTGGTCGTCAACGATCTCGGCGGGAACCTGATCGGTGACGGTTGCGATACCGGTCCCGCTGATCAGGTGGTGGCCGAGATCAGGGCCGCCGGCGGATCGGCGGTGGCGTCAACCGACTCGGTGGCCACCGCCCAGGGTGGTACGGCCATCGTGGACGCCGCCCTGGCCGCCTTCGGTCGCGTCGACATACTGATCCACAACGCGGGCAATGTCCGGCGCGCGCCACTGGGTGAGATCTCCTACGAGGACTTTGCCGCCGTGCTCGACGTCCACCTGCGGGGCGCGTTTCACGTTGTCCGACCGGCCTTTCCGCTGATGTGCGAGGCAGGCTACGGACGGATCGTGCTGACCTCGTCGATCGGCGGCCTGTACGGCAACCACGAGGTGGTGAATTATGGCGTCGCCAAGGCGGGCATCATCGGACTGTCCAACGTCGCCGCCATCGAAGGTGCCGCCAGTGGCGTCACCAGCAATGTCATCGTGCCTGCCGCGGTGACCCGGATGGCCCAGGGGATCGACACCTCGCTGTACCCGCCGATGGGTCCGGACCTGGTGGCACCCGCGGTGGCATGGCTGGCCCACGAATCCTGTTCCATCACCGGTGAAATGCTGATCGCCATCGGCGGCCGGATCGCTCGGGCCGTCATCGCCGAATCGCCAGGTGTGTACCAGCCGTCATGGTCCATCGAGGAGGTGGATGCGCAGATGGCTGCCATCCGGGACATGACCGAACCGGTGATCTTCCCCGTGGTGCCCGATGGTCATGCCGATCACATTCGGTTCAGCTTCGAGATGGCGGCCGCGGCCGGCGCAAAGGGAGCAGACCATGGCTAGTCCGGCAACCACGGCGGGACCACTGGGCGGTATCCGTGTCATCGACCTGACCGCCATGGTGATGGGCCCGTACTGCACCCAGATCATGACCGATATGGGCGCCGACGTGATCAAGATAGAACCGCCTGCGGGGGATAACACCCGCTACATCTCTGTCGGTCCAGCACCGGGGATGAGCGGTGTCTTTGTCAACGTGAACCGCGGCAAGCGCAGTGTGGTGCTGGATCTGCAGTCCGAGGAAGGCACGTCCGCCCTACGGTCACTGATCACCACCGCCGATGTGTTCATCCATTCGATGCGGGCCAAGGCCGTCGCGAAGCTCGGATTCGACTATGAGCGGGTCTCCGCGATCAACCCGGCGATCATTTACACCAACTGCTACGGCTACGGCAGACGCGGCCCTGATGCCGACCGGCCCGCCTACGACGACACCATCCAGGCGGAATGCGGACTACCCGCTGTCCAGGAGCAGCTGACCGGCGAGGCCAACTATGTCGGCACGATCATGGCCGATAAGGTCGCCGGCCTGACCGCGTTGTACGCCACGATGATGGCGCTGTTCCACCGTGAGCGGACCGGCGAGGGGCAGGAAGTCGAGGTCAGCATGTTCGAGACGATGGCCTCGTTCATGTTGGTCGAGCATGCCAACGGGGCGATGTTCGATCCGCCCCTGGGCCCGGCGGTCTATCCGCGCACGGTGGCACCCAACCGACGGCCGTATCGCACCAAGGACGGTTATATCGCCGTCCTGATCTACAACGACAAGCATTGGAATGCGTTCATGACCGCGGTCAACCCGCCGTGGGCCAGTGACCTGTATGCGACCCTCGAACGGCGCGCGCGGCAGATCGATGCCGTGTACGGCCTGGTGGCAGAAACGCTGCTGGAGCGCACCACCGACGAATGGCTGGCCCTGTTCCGCGAGCTGCAGATTCCCGCCGCGCCGCTGCGCACCCCCGACGCCTTGTTCGACGATCCGCACCTCAATGCCGTCGGATTGTTCGAGACGGTGCAGACTCAACACGGCCCGGTTCGGTTTCCCGGTGTGCCGACCTGGTTTTCGCGTACGCCCGGGCATGTCCGTGGGTACGCGCCGGAGCTGGGTGCCGATACCGACGAAGTGCTCGCGGAGCTGGGGCTCGCCATCCCTGACGATGAAGTCGTGCACGATGAAGTGCACGCCGAACCCGCGCTCGGGTCGGGATAGGACAGCCCATGGACTTCGACATGGGTGAGCGTGCCACCGCTCTGCGCGCCGAGTTACGTGCCCTGGTGCGTGATCATATGCCCGCCGATTTCGTCGGCGCCTTCACCGACAACCCCGCGGATCTGGAAGCGGCGCAGTCATTCTGCCGCGTCCTGGCCGATAAGGGGCTGCTGTGTCTGTCCTGGCCCACAGAGTTCGGCGGCGGCGGTGCCTCCGCGTGGGAACAAACCGTGGTGCGCGAAGAGATGTGGGCGCACCACGAACCACGCGGGGCGCAGTACATGGGTGTCAACTGGGTGGGCCCCATCATCATGCGCCACGGCACAGCGGAGCAGCAGCGTCGCCATCTGCCGCCCATCGGTCGCGGCGAAGTGATTTGGTGCCAGGGCTTTTCGGAGCCGGAGGCCGGCTCGGATCTGGCCTCGCTGCGAACCACGGCACGTCGTGCCGAAGACGGTTCAGCCGGCTGGTTGATCAGCGGACAAAAGATCTGGACGTCCTACGCGACGATGGCGCAGTGGTGTTTCCTGCTGGCCAGGACAACCAAATGGGATCCCGCGGGTGGGCGCAAGAAACAAAGTGGACTGACAATTTTCCTGGTGCCGATGTCCGATCCGGCAATCCAGGTGCGTCCGATTCGCGCCATGATGGGCCCGCATCACCTCAACGAGGTGTTCTTCGACGATCTGCGGGTGACCGAGGCAGATGTGCTCGGCGAGATCGACGGCGGTTGGTCGATCGTGCAGGATGTGCTGGCGTTTGAACGGGTCGGCATTGCCAGATATGCCCGTTGCGAACGGCTTCTGGCCGCAGCACCCGATGTACTCGGTCCGGCGTGGGACCAGCTGCCGGAAGCCCTGCGCAACAGGTGGACCCGGATGTTGATGCACTGTCGCCGCGCCCGGCTGCTCGCCTACCGGCTGGTCGATGTGCAGAGCTCGGGGCGGGTCAAACCGGCGGACGCGGCCGGGTATCGGATCGCGGTGACCAAACTGGACCAGGACAGTGCGGAGGTGCTGATGGAGATAGCGGCCGCCGCACCTGCCGACGGAGAGCCTGCTCGCTTCTTCCGTCACGAGGTCGAAGACCATTGGCGCTACTCGCAGGCCGCCACGGTGTCATCGGGAAGTATTGAGATGCAACGTATTCTGCTGTCGCGGGCGATGCTGGCGGGCCTCTGATGGCGATGAGACTCGACCTCAGCGGCGAGGCTGCCGAGTATGGGCGGCTGGCGGTGCGGGCATTCGAAGCCGCCGGTGGAGACCGACTGGTCCAGGACGCCGAAGTCAAACCCGAGGGCAGGGAAGCTCTGGTGGCGCCGGTCCTGGCCGAGCTGGGGGCCTGGGATCTGGAGGCGCGCTCCGACGGCGACTCGCTGGAAGCGGCCGCCGCCCTGTGCCGGGCCGCCGGTTACTGGGCACTGCCGTATCCAGTGGCCGAACGGCTGGCGAAACCGGCGGACCTCGATGTCGACGGTCTGGTTGTCATTGCCGATAACGCCCCGGCCGGAATACTTGCTGGCCTCGAAGGTCGCTGGGCAGCAGTGACTTTGACCGGCCGCCGCAGCACCGTGGTTGGCACCACGACGATGGGCCCGGCCTTCACGTCCGGGTTGCGGCTGTCAGCGATCGACGATGCCGGCGCCGACGATATTTCGCTGGGACTGGTGCTGCCCTGTTGGACATTGCTCGGCATGCTCGACCGGGCGATCGAGCTGACCACCGCGCATGTGCAGTTGCGCAGGCAGTTCGGCCAGCCCCTGGCGTCGTTTCAGGGTGTGCAGTTCCAGCTGACCGACGCCGAAGTCGAACGCAGCGGCCTGGAGGTGCTGGCCAAGTATGCGCTATGGAGTTGCGGATCGGAACAGCAAGCAGCACTTGATGATGCGTTGGCGTTGCGGCTAGCGGCTATCGAGGCGGCTGAAGTGGTCTTCCGGGTGTGCCATCAGTTGCACGGTGCGGTCGGCTTCTGCGATGAGACCACGCTATCGTGGCTGTCGCGCTACAGCCAACCGCTGCGGCGGCTGCCGCTGGGGCTTTCGGCCACCAGCGATGCCCTGACCCGAAGGGTCGGCAGGCGCGGCCTCACCGGATTGTTCACCTCGTGACCGCAAGCCTCGAGGCGTTCCGCGCTGAGGTGCGGGCCTGGTGTGCGCAGCACGTGCCCACCGATTGGCGACAAACCCAGACCGACGTCAACGACGGTGAATTCGTGGCCTTCCAGAAGGCCTGGTTCGACGAGTTGCATGAGGCGGGATTCGCTGTGCCGCACTGGCCGCGGGACTGGGGCGGCGGAATGTCGGTGGCCGAGCAGATCATCCTGTACCAGGAACTGGCAGCACATGACGCTCCCCGGTTGGTGCTGGCTTTTGTCGGGATCCATCATGCGGCGTCCACGCTGCTGGTGGCCGGTACCGACGAACAGCGCCACCGGCACCTGCCTGCGATCCTCGGCGGTGAGATCTGGGTGCAGGGATTCTCCGAACCCGAGGCGGGTTCGGACCTGGCGTCGCTGCGGACGACCGCACGTCGGGACGGCAACGAGTTCGTCGTCAACGGCCAAAAGCTCTGGGCCAGCGGCGGTCTGCACGCCGACTGGTGTCTGCTGCTGGCCCGCACCGATCCGACCGCACCGAAACGCAAGGGTATTTCGTATTTTCTGATGGATATGGCGACACCGGGCATCGATGTTCGGCCCATTCGGAATGCCATCGGTGAGTCGCACTTCTGCGAGATTTTCCTCAATGATGTGCGGGTCCCGGCCACCAACCTCGTGGGTGCGGAAAACGCAGGCTGGCAGGTGGCCCAGGCCACGTTGGGCGCAGAGCGCGGTATGACGATGCTTGAGCTAGCGGAACGACTTGGCAATGCCGGATTCCGTTGGCTGGTGGACGAATGCGCGCGCGCCCGCCCGTCGGGACGGCCCATCGACGACCATGCGGTGCAGGATCGATTGGCTCAGTTCGAGATCGAGATCAGTGGGCTGCGGGGGTTGTGCCGCAGATTGGTGGAGAGCAGCGAAGAGGGGGCGACGGGTAAAACCGGCCCCGCCGATGCATCGATCGTCAAGCTGTTCTACAGCGAATTGCTTCAGCGCCTGACCGACTTCGGGGCCGAAATCGCGGGACTGGCCGCCCACACCCAGCTCGCCAAGCCGATGTCGAGCGGCTGGGAATCGGGTTCCTGGGTGCTCGATTTCATCGGCTCCTGGGAGTGGACCATTCCAGGCGGGGCCAGCGAAATCCAGCGCACCATCATCGGTGAGCGTGGCCTCGGTCTGCCCCGGGAACCGAGCGCCGTCTGATGGCGGGCGATTTCGACGATATTCACGATGAACTGCGTTCGGTCGCAGGTGATCTGTTGGCCAAGGGGGGTGGCGCAGAGCTGGCGTGGCCGGTGCTGGCCCAAGCCGGCTGGACCGGGCTGGAGGTACCTGACCGACTCGGTGGCGCGGGGGTAACATTCCGCGAGGTCGCCGTCATCGCAGAGGAACTGGGCCGGGCTGCGGCCACCAGTGCTTATCTGGGAAGTGCTGTGCTCGGTGTAGCTGCGTTGACGGCATTGCAGGCCAACCCTTCTCGTGACGAGCTGTTGTCTCAGATCGCCGCGGGAACAGCACGCGTTGCGGTGGCACTCTCGCCTGATCACGAGACCGCCTCGGCCGATGCGCCGTTCACCGTCATCGACAGCTCCACCGGATGGCAGCTGAACGGGCGGTCGGATTTCGTTCCTGACGCTCAGGGGGCAGACCAATTACTGCTGCTGGCTGCCGATCCCGACGGGACGCCGGTGATCGTCGCCGCACCCGCGGACACCCTGGCGGTGACGGCCCGACCCGCGCTCGACGAAACCCGGCGACTGGCATCGGTCACGGCCGAGGCCGTCGATACCGCCGCAGCATCGGTGTGGCGTTTCGACGGTGATCCGGCGGCCGGCGTGCGGGGGCTTGTCGACCGAGCGGCCATCGCCATTGCCTGCGACAGCTTAGGCGTCGCACAGGCCATGTTGACCGCAACGGTGGCGTATGCCGGTGTGCGGCAGCAGTTCGGCCGACCCATCGGGTCGTTCCAGGCAGTCAAACACTTATGCGCCGACATGCTGGTGCAGATCTCGGTGGCCCGCCAGCTCGTCGACGCCGGGATCGGCGCGGTCGCCGACGGTGACCCCGATGCAGGCACCACGGCGTCGATGGCCAAGGCCTACGCGTGTGCGATGGCAGTCGATGTGGTCGGAACCGCCATGCAATTGCAGGGCGGTATCGGCTACACCTGGGAAAGCGGCGTGCACGCCTACCTCAAGCGGGCCGCACTGAACCGGTCACTGTTCGGCTCGCCCGCAGCGCATCGCAGGCGGCTCGCCCAGCGCTACCTCTAGAAGAGGTCCTTGTGCGGCACATCGGTGGTCAGGCCGCCGTCCATGATGAACTCGCTGCCGGTCGCGTATGACGACTCGTCGCTGACCAGGAAGATCACAAAGGTCGACACCTCTGGGGATTGCCCGGGCCGGCCGAGGGGAGTGGTGACCATATCTTCGGGGAAATGCTTGGTCATCGGCGTGCGGATGAAGCCGGGATGGATCGAGTTGACCCGAATATTGAACTTACCCAGCTCGATTGCCGCAGATTTGGACAGACCGCGGACGGCCCATTTCGACGCCACATAGGGGTGCACCATCGGCGCCCCGCGCAGACCTTCGATCGACGAGACGTTGATGATCGACCCGTTCCCCGCGGTCTTCATCGACTCGACGACGGCCTGCATGCCCAGGAAGGTGCCGGTCAGGTTGACGTCGATGACCTTCTGCCACTTCACCATGTCGAACTTGCCGATCTTGCCAAGTGCAACGATCCCGGCATTGTTCACCAGCGAGGTGAGTCCACCGAATTCGGTATTGGCCACCGCGACCGCGGCATCCCACTGGTCAGCCTCGGTGACATCGAGGTGCACGTAGCGTGCGGCGTCCCCGAGCTCATCGGCGAGTGCCTGACCCTTATCGTCGAGAATGTCGCCGATCACCACCTTGGCGCCCTCGGCGACGAGCATCTGCGCGTGCGAAGCGCCCATCCCCTGTGCACCGCCACTGATGAGTACGACTTTTCCGTCCACGCGTCCCATGACCGGTCAGGCTACCGCAAGCCAAAAATGGAACTAGAACCTGTTCCAATTTTGCGACAGGCCCCGCATACTTCCATCCATGGCCATCCGTGTTGCGTTAATCGGTCCCGGCAACTGCGGCAGCCTGGCGCTGGCGCAACTCATCGAGGACCCCCGGTTCGAGCTGACCGCGGTCGGCGTCTCCTCCGACGAGAAGGTCGGCAAGGACGCCGGTGAGCTTGCGGGAGTCGGCAGCGGCGCCAGGGTCACCGGGATCATCGCCACCAAGGGGGTGGATGCAGCCCTGGCCACCGCACCGGATTGCCTGGTGTACACCGCGGACGGTGACACCCGGATGCCCGAGGCGATGGCCGATGTCATGCGATTCCTCGCGGCCGGAATCAATGTCGTCGGATCGGCGCCCGGTGTACTCCAGTATCCGTGGGGCGTGATCCCGGACAAATACATCGGCCGAGTGGAAGATGCGGCCGGCCAAGGTAACTCGACCATCTTTATCACCGGCGTGGATCCTGGCTTCGGTACCGACCTGCTTCCACTGGCGATTGCCAGCACGTGCCAACGAATCGAACAGATCCGCACGATGGAGATCGCCGACTACGCCACCTATGACGGTGCGACGGTGATGTTCGACGTCATGGGATTCGGCAACGCTATCGGCGACTTTCCCATCCTGTTCCAGCCGGGAGTCCTGAGCATCGCCTGGGGTACCGCGATCCGTCAGCTCGCCGCGGGCCTCGGTATCGAGGTCGACGAGATCAGGGATTCGGTCGAACAGGAACCGGCGCCGGAGGATTTCGACGTCGCTGTCGGGCATATCGCCAAAGGCACCGTGGCGGCTCTGCGGTTCCAGATCGAGGGCCTGGTGAAGGGTCAGCCCGCCATTGTGGTCGAGCACGTCACGCGGTTGCGCGCGGACCTGCGCCCAGACTGGGCGCAGCCGGCCCACCCCGGCGGTTCGTATCGGGTCGAGATCACCGGCGAGCCGTCCTACTTCGTCGATATCGTGCCGACCAGCCAACATGGTGGTGCCCCCTATGCGGCGATCCTCGCCGCCGCCGGGCGCATCGTGAACTCGATACCGGCGGTGATCGCCGCACCGGCGGGTATCGCCACCACCTTGAACCTGCCGTTCGTCACCGGCGCCGGGGTGTACCGCCCCGCAGAGGTCACGGGGATCAGCTGATGGCGGCCCGCCTGAGCGTCTTTACTCCGCTGCGCCGTTGGTAGCGATCTCGACCTCGGCGGTGGCCTGGATGAGCGCCAGCAGGTCCTTGTCCAAACCGGGCGCGAACTCCTCGCGACGTTCAGGGGCGATGGTCATCGGGAATCCCTCTGGCATCACGGCGGTGCTGAGCTCGGTACCGTCATTCGACGGTGACGCCCCTCGGTACAACTTGTCAGCCTGGCTCTGATCGTCGGAGCTGAAGGTGTACTGGATACTTTGCAGACCCATATCGGTGAGCTTCTTCACCTCGGGGAACCGCTCAGCGTTGGTCTTGGGAATCGGCAGTGCGGCACCCCAATTGACGCCCAGGCTCTCCAGCGCCTTGGCGAAGGCGTTCTCGTGCGCCTGATCGCGGACGATCAGGTAGGCGATCGTGGAACGAGCCGCCTTATTGTCGGTCATCTCATAGATCCGACACTTCTGCAGTCGTCCGGTCGACTCCAGCATCAGGTTGTACAGCAGATCGAGCACCAGGTTGCCGCTGTTGTAGACGTAGGAGCCAAGCCACGGGTTGCCGGCCGCATCCACGGGGAGAGCACCTTGCGCGCCAACGAGAAAGTGGTGGATGTTCCCGGTGTCCAGGGCGATCTTCAACGGCGTCGCACCCTTGTCGCCCGGCTTGTCGACGGGGTCGGTCTTCTTGCCGCTGTACTCGGGTGATCCGTCCAGCAGTCGCGCGATGGTGGTACCGATCAACTCGACGTGGCTGATCTCCTCGGTTCCGACGCCCTGGATCAGGTCC
The DNA here is from genome assembly GCF_965229105.1 of Mycobacterium sp. GTDB lineage: Bacteria > Actinomycetota > Actinomycetes > Mycobacteriales > Mycobacteriaceae > Mycobacterium. The sequence continues at coordinate 150,854 of NZ_OZ245858.1, read as the reverse complement.
TTATAGGGCTTTGAGGCGGCATCCCCGCGGAAGTTGATGCTCTGGAAGAGGTACTGCATCATCGTGCGCATTTCGCCGAACTGGCCGCCGAGGCCTTCCTGCAGGGCGTTAGCGGCGGCGGGATCGGGCTCGTCAACAGCGATATCGTTGATGAGTTGCTGGGTGTGCAGGTACATGGTTCTCCTCTGTTGCCGCCGTGCGCCGATCCACAGGCACAACGAACGACGATGGGGCAGTTGGCATCCGGGCACATCGCTGTTCGCTCAGCTCTGTGCCGCGCTGATAGAGCGCTGCGTGCGCCGGCGACTTTGGTTGTCGGGGCCGGCGATGCTCAGTTGCAAACGAAGCAGGCAGCGTTGGGTGCTTACCCGTGACTTCCCGCGGTAAACGCCGATGGCAGATCGGCTTTCCGCAGCGCGGCTCCGGTGGCGGCGTTCAGACCGCCGGCGCCCGTCGCACCGTCAGGAGGCGAGCGCGCTCTCTGGCCGTCATCGCGCCCCAGATTCCATGCGGCTCCGGGGTGCGCAGGGCGTGATCGCGACACTGCTGCAGGACGGGGCACTGCCGGCAGAGGCTTTTCGCCGCGTTCTCGTGCCGACGCCGCTCCGTGGTCGCGTGGTCGTCGGGGAAGAAGAGTTCGGCGGCTGCGCCTCGGCATTTGCCCTGCAGCTGCCAATCCCATGCGGCTTCCGTGGCAGGCGGCAAGCTCAGGCAGTGCGCTTCCCGCGCAAACGACGACAGATACCTACGCTGTGTAGCCATTTCCGCCGACCTCCCAGTGTCCCATTTGCATCAATTGACACAACTGTCACAAGTGCTGTCGGAGATGGATGACGATCTGTTACGCCAACGTCCACAACGTTCCTGAACAGCGGGGAAACGTGCTTCCCGGATTCGGTGGCGCCGATTAGTCTGATTTTCTTGGCCAACGGCTGGCTCATCGAGAGGGCTATCGTGTCGAATCACTTCACCGGGCTGGATCTGGGACCACCTCTTGGCGATCAGCGGTTGGATCTGTGTGATCTGTACGCCTTCCAATCGCCCAGCGATCCGGCCAGGACCGTGTTGATCCTCAACGCCAACCCGACCGCGGGACCGTTGCACCCCGACGCGATCTACCGGCTGGCGGTCGACAACGACGGCGACCTGTTGAACGACGTAGCGTTCAGCTGTGTGTTCTCGACTCCGGTTGACGGCCGCCAGACCGTCGATGTCTACCTGGCAACCGGTGAGCAGGCGCGCGATGTCGAGGCGGTGGGAACCAAAGTCTTCGCCGACGTCGAGGTGTCCTTCGGGCCGCAGCCCAATATCGCCACGTCCGGCGAGCTGACCTTCTTCGCTGGTGCCCGCAGCGATGCGTTCTTCTTCGACTTTGATGGCGTCAAGAACCTGTTTGACACCAGTGGTGGACGCAACTTCACTGCGATGACCAAGTCCGGCGAACCGCCTTGGACAGGAACGGATTCCAATACCGAGGCCAATGTCTTTTCGATGGTGATCGAGGTGCCGACCAGCCTGCTCGGCGCGAACCCGGATATCCGGATCTGGGGCCGGTGCAGTCTGCGGCACGACGGCGCACTCGAACACGTTGATCGGGCCGGGCACCCGTCGGTCAGCAGCTTCTTCAATACCGACGACACCAAGCTGGAGTACAACGCCAGCGAGCCGGTGCATGACAAAGAACGCTGGACTGGGCAGTTCGTACACCTGATGGGCCATACCGGCGGCTACACCGAGGACGAGGCGGTGGCGGCCATCGACGACGAGGGCACCCTGCCCGACATGCTGCACTTCGACACCTCGCGGCCGGCCGAATACCCGAACGGCCGGGTGTTCACCGATGACGTCATCGACTACCGGCTGCATTTCCTTTCGAAGGGAGACATTCCGCCGTCCGGCTTGTCACCACATACCGACACCCTGACCGAGTTTCCTTATCTAGGTACGCCGCACCCCGCTAGCTGAGGTGACGGGTCTGTTCCGAGGGCAGGTTCTCGTGACTGGCCGCCCAGGATGCCAACAGTTTCAGACCGTCGGATGCTGGTGTGCCCGCGGCGGCGGTGTAGATGTTGAGCGCCAGGCCCGGTTCGGACGGCACTTCCATGGCCTCGAAATCGAGATCGAGCTGCCCAACCGCGGGATGGCGCAGCCGCTTGCGGCCCGAGCGATGGAACCGCACGTCCTGGGATGCCCATCGCTTCCGGAAAAGCTCGCTGCGCGTGGATAATTCGCCGATCAACGCGATCAGTTCCTCATCGTGCGGGTTGCGGCCAGCCTCAAGGCGCAGCATTGCGGCGGCGTCGCGGGTGATCTGGTCATAGTCGACGAAGAACTGCTCGGCAGCTTGGGGCTGCAGGTAAATGAACCGGGTGGTGTTCGCCGGTCGCCGCGGGTCGGCGAGCACGGGGGCGTACAGCGCGCGGGCAAGCTGATTCATCGCCAGTATGTCGTGACGGCCGTTGCGAAGCCACGCGGGTGCGTCGCTGACAGCATCGAGGACCTGCTGCAGCACCGGACGGACAGTGGACGTGGTCTTGCGTCTGCGGCGAGTGCTGCCCGGTCCAGCTTCCCTGGCCAATGCGAATAGGTGCTCCCGCTCGGCTTCGTCGAGCTGAAGCGCTGAGGCCACTGCGTCGAGGACGCCGTCGGAGGCACCACCGAGGCTGCCGCGCTCCATCCGTACGTAGTAGTCCACCGAGACGCCTGCGAGCAGGGCCACCTCCTCGCGCCGCAGGCCCTTGACCCGGCGGTTGCCGCCGTAGGCGGGAAGCCCCGCCTGTTCGGGATTGATGCGTGCGCGCCGCGAGCTGAGGAATTCCCGGATCTCACCGCGCGAGTCCATCGTGCTCATGCCTGTCAACGGTAGAGGTGCACGCTCCCGCGCGGGAGGCACTGCTGGTACCTGGTTTGACAGATACCCCGCGCGGTCTGTGTGCGCGTTTCTAGGCCTCGCGTCCGGCCGCCATGGCCCAGCGCAGGCCACCGACGAGAGTGCTACCGGCCCAACGTATCCCGGTCGCCTCCACGAGTGGCAGGTAAGGCAGCCGCAGGGGCAGCCGAGCCCAGGCGGGCAGCATCGACACCGAGGTGGCGGCGAGCAGCGCATACGGCGCCCTGGCCAGTACCGGTAGCGGCGGGGTGAGAAGCAGGAACCGCGCCGCATCGCGAGCCGCAGCGGTGCCGCGCAACTCGGGTCGGTAGGCCGCTATGCGGGCGCGCAGTTCCTGTTCGGTGCGCGGTGGATCCGGTACGCCAAGCGCGGCGGCGACCGTTGCGGTGTCTGCCACGTAGCCGTCACGGCCGGCCTGGTCGAGGTGCCCGGCGCCGTAGCGCTGATACGCCAGCAGGAAGCTGTCCACTTCGGCGATATGCACCCACTCCAACAGATGTGGATCCGACGCGTGATACCGCTGCCCGTCTGGCGCGGTGCCCTGGACCCGCCGATGGATACCGCACACTTTGTCGACGGCGCGCTGGGCGTCGGTGGCAGGACCGTAGGTAGTGACGGCGAGGAAGGTGCTGGTGCGTTGCAGGCGGCCCCACGGATCGCCGCGGTAGTCCGAATGTTCGGCCACCCCGGCCATCGCCAGCGGATGCAACGACTGGAACAGCAGCGCCCGCAGACCGCCGACGAACATCGACGCGTCACCGTGGACCTGCCGGATCGGCCGGTCCTCGGCGAACCAGCGTGGGCCGGGGGTGTCATGGATACGCGCGCGGTTCGCCGGCCCATCCTTACCTGCCACCAGCCCGAATAGTCCACGCCCAAGAGTTTCTCTGATATCGCCCAGTTCACGGGCCATGGGTGGAGTGAGAGGCATGGCCCAAACGTACGCCGGCCTGCGCGGCAGTCGGAGCCAGAAGCCGTCACCCGCGAGCAGTGCGGCATCGAAATCCCGGAAGCCTAGGGGAGTGGCGGGGTACGCGGCATAGCGAGGACCGCGACGGCAGTCACCACGGCAACTATCAGTACCCCGGTGAACACCGCCGCTGAGCCTGATTTGATGGCTCCCGCTCCGATCGCGTGGAGATCGCCGGGCCCGAAAATCGAGTTCGCGATCGCGCCGAAGACGGCGACGCCGACGGCACTACCCAATGAGCGCGCAAACATGTTGTTGCCGGTCACGACGCCGCGCTCATGCCAGTCGACGCTGGACTGTGCCGCGATCAGAGTCGGGACGGCCAGCAGCCCCATCCCGACACCGATCACGAAGCAAACCGTCGCGATCACAGCGACGTTGGGCCGATGGGCCAGCAGCGCCAGCACGGATGCCCCGACGATCACCAGTGCGGCGCCCGCCATCGCCGTCGACTTGAAACCCCATCGCAGGTAGAACTTCCCTGCCACGCTGGCCGCCAACGGCCAGCCGATCGTCAGTGCGGCCAAGGCAAGTCCAGCGACAATGGGCGAAACCCGCAGGGCGCCTTCGAGATACGTGGGTACATAGGATGTCAGACCCATCAGGATAGCGCCCACGCCGAACGCGACGATGGTGGTCGCGCACAGGAGACGCCGGGAAAATACCCACAGCGGCAGCACTGGGTCAGCGGCATGGCGTTCGACGACGACGAACGACGCCAACAGGACCGCGCCCGCGGCGAACGCCGCGATGCTCTGCGGTGACAGCCAGGCCCAGCTCTCACCGCCGCCGAGGACGCCCAATACCAGCGACGTCAGCGCTGCGGCCAGCAGTACCGCGCCCAGTGTGTCGACCTTCCGGTGCTTGGGTGTGATTGTCTCGTGGAAGTGCCGGTGAAACATCCACGCTGCCATCAGGCAGAGCGGGATGTTGATCAGGAACACACCACGCCAGATACCCAGTTGGGAGAACACGCCGCCCAGCATCGGTCCGATAACCGAGGACACCGCCCACACGCTGGCCAGGTAGCCCTGTACGCGGGCGCGTTCGGCCAACGTGTAGATGTCGCCGACGATCGTCATGGCCGTCGGTTGGACCGCGCCCGCGCCGAGACCCTGGATAGCACGAAAAGCAATTAACGCAAACATGTTCCAGGCCAGCGCGCACAGTATCGAGCCCACCAGGAACAGAGCGATACCCAGCAACAGAATCGATTTACGGCCGAACAGGTCGGAGAGTTTCGCGTAGATCGGCGTGGTGACTGCCTGCCCAAGGAGGTAGGCAGAGAACAGCCAGGGGAACTGTTGGAAGCCGCCCAACTCGCCGACGATGGACGGTATCGCCGTCGCCAGCACTGTTGCATCGATGGCGACCAGGCCGACGCTCAGCATGATCGAGATCAGGACTGGGCCGCGCTCTGAACGGAACCCAACCCCGGCTTCTGTGGTGGGGTTCAACGCCGACCTTCCGTTGTTGGTCCCCCGCCGGTACAGAGCCTACATATGCGTTCCGCCGTCGATCCGTAGCTCGGTTCCGCTGATGAAATAGGCGTCGGGGGAGCCCAGCATCGCCACCGCCGCGGCGACCGCGTCGGGTTGGGCGAACATGCCCCCGTCGGCCAACGGCAGCACCGGCATGATCTTCCCGAACAGGGAGTAGTCGGCGTCATCGGGCAGGCCCGGGCCGACACTTTGTTTGGATTCTCCGGTGCCGTCGGTCATCCCCGACGAAATCGATCCGGGCTGAACCGAATTGAAGCGGATGCCGTCCTTGCTGAATTCCAGGGCCAACGAGTGCGTCATCGCCTGGATACCGCCCTTGGATGCGGCATAGGCCGACATGTACGGATGAGAGAACGATGCGGAGGTGGAGCTGAAGTTGACCACTGCGGGTCCGACGCCGTTGCGTAGGGCGGGCAGCGCTTCGCGCGTCACCAGGAAGGTCCCGATGAGGTTGACGCGCAGCACCTGCTCGAAATCGGCCAGCGTCGTGTCAAGGAAATGCGATGAGCGCAGGATGCCTGCGACGTTGACCAGGGTGTCCAGCCCGCCCAGGGTCGCCACCGCGGCCGCCACCCCCGCCCGCACCGACTGTTCGTCTCCGACGTCCATGCGCACCGTCGATAGTCGGTCGCCGTGCGCTCCGGCCTTGGTGGCCGTGTCCGACAACCCTGATTCGCTGATATCTGCCGCGACTACCCGACCACCCTCGTCGAGGATGCGCAGCACGCTGGCCTGGCCGATACCGGAACCGCCCCCGGTGATCAGCACGCGGCGGTCGGTGTAGCGCTGCAAGGTCGTCATGAGGTGGTCACCAGGCTCTCGGCCGCGATTGCCTTTGCCCACCGGTAGTCGGCCTTACCTGCGGGTGAGCGCACCACCTTGGCGGTGTGGATGAACGCCTTCGGGATCTTGTAGCGCGCGATACTTCGCGTACACACCTCGACGAGCTCTTCGTCGGTGGCCGAGGTGCCGTCGGCGAACTGCACGATCGCCACCACCTCGCTGCCCCAGCGCTCCGACGGGCGGCCGACAACGACGACGTCGTACACACCTGGGTGCGCGGCAATTGCGCGCTCAACCTCTTCGGCGAAGACTTTCTCGCCGCCGGTGTTGATGGTGACCGAGTCACGACCGAGCAGCTCGATGCTGCCGTCGGCGAGGATGACTGCCTTATCGCCGGGGACTGACCAGCGCACGCCGTCGATGGTCGGGAAGGTGCGGGCGGTTTTGGCTGCGTCGCCCAGGTACCCCAGCGGGATGAGGTCGCGACGGGCCAGCCAGCCTTCGCCGTCGCCGGGATCCAGCACGCGGCTGTAGTCCGACGCGATGACGGTCGTATCGCCCTGGGGTGTGAATGTCGCTGCCCTGGGGGCGGTTCCGGCAGCCGCCATCGTCGTCATCTGCATACCGGACTCCGAAGAACCGACTGCGTCCAACAACATGATGTGCGGGAGTGCGGCCAGAATGCGTTCTCGCACCGTCGGAGACAGCGGTGCGCCACCGTTGCTGAAGGTGACCAACCCGGACAGGTCGTAGTCGCCTTTCTCGAGTTCATCCAGTAACGGTCGGGCGATCGCATCGCCGACCACCGGGATGCTCAAAACCCGTTCCCGCTCCGCCAGGCGCAGCGCGGCCTCGGGCCGCAACCGGTCGACATCGTCGGGGATCACCAGCCGACCGCCCATGGTGACGGCGTGGAACGCCGCCCACTGCGCGGCGCCGTGCATGAACGGCGGAATCATCAGCATCGACATCGCTCCGGCGGCCTGCTGCGCTTGCGCGCCGATGGCGTCATACGAGCTGTGCGGGGTGTCGCTGCCAAATGGCTTGCCGCCCATGGCCGAAATGAAGATGTCGTGCTGACGCCACAGCACGCCCTTGGGCATACCGGTGGTTCCGCCGGTGTAGAGCAGATAGAGATCGTCACCGCTGGGCGTGGGCAGTCCCGCCGCAGGGCCCGGTGTCGCGGTGATCGACTCGTAGTCGACAGCGCCGGGCAGCAGCTCATGGCCGGACTCGTCAGCGACCTGGATGAGCACCTTGAGGTCTGGCAGCTTGCCGCGAATGGCGGCGACGCGCGGGGCGAACTCGGCGTTGTAGACCAGCGCGGCGGCTTTGGAGTCGTTGAGCAGGTATAGCAACTCTTCTTCGACGTAGCGGTAGCTCACGTTGAAGGGCGCAACTCGGGCGCGGTAGCCGCCGATCATCGCCTCGAGGTACTCGTTGCCGTTCCGCAGGTACAGGCCGAGGTGGTCCTGACCCGATTCGTGACCCGCAAGATCGGCGCGTTCGGCATGACAGCCGAGGCCGGCGGCCGCCAAGTAGTGCGCGACACCGTCGATCCTGGCATCGACCTGTGCGTAACTCAGGCGCTTGTCGCGCCACACCAGGAAAGGCTGATCCGGGATGGCATTTGCGACGGTGGAAAACACTGTCGACAGGTTGAAACTGACTGAGCCGGTCATGGCACTCCTGGGTTCCTGGGTTCGTGGCAGGCTAGCCGAATCCCGACGTCAAATCTAGAACGCGTTCTAGTTTGGCGTCCAGTGTGCCAAAAACCCGTGCTAATCCGGCCGCCAGGCGCGCAACGCAATATCGGCGACCGCGCGGAGGCGTGCCTGAGGTACGCCGTCGCGCGCACGTGCGGCCAAGCCATTGAGGAGCACGACGATGAATTCTGCGAGGTCGTCGGGATCGGCGAAATCCGGGCGGTCGGAGGCCGTGTTCAGGCGGTCGGCAATCGCAGCCCGCCCCTCGTCGCGCCGATCGGCCAGCAGAGGATCGGAGTTGATCAGGCAGCCGTGCGGATGTTCTTCGCTGGTGTACTCCGCCACCGCAAGTTTCAGTGTCTGCTCAACGAACTTCTCTGCAGTCGGTGCGCTGCGGGCCTGCGCAACGGGGACGGTGGGACGCTGGGCGTAAGCCTCGACCACCTCGTCGTACAACTCGCGCTTGCCGCCGAACGCGCCGTACAGGCTGGGTGAAGAGATTCCCATTGCGGCCGTCAGTTGACTGACCGATGTGCGGTCGAATCCGCCGTTCTCCCAGAACACGTCCATGGCCTGTCGAAGCGCGGTGGTGCGATCGAACTCTCGGGGGCGGGCCATGACGACGAGTCTACGGTTCTGTGTCGATCGTTACGTAATCTGTTACGCTCCGGTGTGTTATTTCATAACGATCGACACAAAATAAGCGCACAACGTAGGGAAAGATCTGCGATGACCTATGCCATCATCGGCTCCGGCAACATCGGTTCGGCCCTCGCACAGCAATTTGCGCGAGCCCAGCTACCTGTCCAGGTGGCTACCGCCAGAGGAGTGGCCGCCGTGGGGCGTCTCGTCGAGCAGTTTGGGCCGACGATCATCCCGACGGAGGTGGCGAGGGCGCTGCACGCCGACGTGGTGATTCTGGCCGTGCCTTTCGAAGCCGTCCGCGCTCTTGTCGAGCTGATACCTGACTGGAGTCAGCGCATCGTCGTCGACGCCACCAACGCCATCGACTACGCCGACTTCTCGCCGGCTGACCTGGACGGACGCCCCTCGTCGGACCTGGTGGCCGAGTGGGCGGTGAACGCCCGCGTCGTCAAGTCATTCGGTTCCACCTGGGCCAAGGTGCTTGCCCGCGATCCGGCCGACAGCCATGGCGGCCGTCGCGTCTTGTTTCTGTCCGGCAACGACTCTGGCGCGAACATGGCGGTGAGCGAGTTGATCACCGCGTTGGGATTCGCCGCAGTCGACCTGGGCCGCAACGACGAAGGCGGTCTCCTCCAGCAATTCGGTGGCCCACTGACGACGCTGAGCCTGATCTCTCAGCCGATCGGCGGCACACGCCCAGATGAGATGGACCTCATCAACCTGTAGGTAAGTAGTTCCGATCCCGACCCTGGAGAGATATGTCAGACACGTCCGAAATTGTTGCCTTGATGAACGCGAACCTGTTCGACGTTTTCAATGAACCCGACGAGCAGAGGCGCGCTACGGCGATCGCCCGTACGTACGCTCCTGACGTCGAGTGGACCGACGCCGAAGGTGTGTCGACGGGTCGAGAAGCCTTGAGTGCCAAAGCAACCGCACTGATCGCTACGTTGGCCGGGATGGAGTTCTCGGCCGACGGGCCGGTCCATGAGCTGCCAGGATTCGGCTACCTGGCCTGGACCCTCGCTCCCCCCGGCGGGCAGGTCGTGGTCAGCGGCCTCGACGTGGCCTTGGTCAAAGATGGTCTCATCGCGGCGCTGTACACCGTGGTGACCAACGCTCCCCAGGGGTGACGGGCCGCTACTTCTCCTTCTTCTCGCGCCAGGCCCGCTCGAAGGGCAGTCGCCAGGCATTCGGCGCGATCAATTGGTGGATGGCGTTGGGCCCCCACGTGCCGGGCGGGTAGACCTTCACCGGCGGCGGATCCGTCAAGAGCTGCGACGACCGCTCCCAGAGCGACTCGATACCTTCGGCAGTCGTGAAAAGCGTGTGATCCCCGCGCATCGCGTCCAGGATCAACCGCTCGTAGGCCTCCAGCACATCGCCCTGGGAGTCGGTCTCCTGTGTGGAGAACTGCATGGAGAGCTTGTCGAGTTTCATCCCAGGTCCTGGTCGCTTGCCATAGAACGACAATGACACCTTGGAGCTGTCGGCCAGATCGAAGGTGAGGTGATCAGGACCTTGGGAGCCGACACCGGAACCGGCGGGGAACATCGTCCGCGGGGCCTCTTTGAACGCGATCGAGATGATGCGCATCCCCTCGGCCATCCGCTTACCCGTGCGCAGGTAGATCGGTACCCCGGCCCAGCGCCAATTGTCGATACCGACTTTGAGGGCGATGAACGTCTCGGTATCGGAATCCCTTGCCACACCGGCCTCTTGGCGGTATCCCGCATACTGCCCGCGAACCACATGGTCGCACTGGATCGGCAGCATCGACCGGAAAACCTTGTTCTTCTCCTCGCTGATCGCACGCGGTTCCAGTGCCGTCGGCGGTTCCATCACCACGAAGGCCATCACCTGCAGCAGGTGGGTGACCACCATGTCTTTGAACGCGCCGGTGCTCTCGTAGAAGTTCGCCCGCTGGTCGAGGCCGAGGGTCTCGGGGATGTCGATCTGGATGTGGTCGATGAAGTTGCGGTTCCAGATGGGCTCGAACAGGCCATTGGCGAAGCGGAACGCCAGGATGTTCTGGGCGGCCTCTTTACCGAGGAAGTGGTCGATGCGAAAGATCTGGCGCTCACGGAACGTCTCGTGCACGAAATCGTTGAGCTCGATCGCGCTGGCGAGATCGGTGCCGAACGGCTTCTCCATCACCACGCGCGATCGCTCGACGAGGTTGGCTTCCTTGAGCATGGTGATGACGGCCTTGGCGGCCTTGGGCGGAACGGACAGATAGTGCAGCCTGCGGGCGTCGGGGCCAAGTTGAGCTTCGGCGGCGGCCACCGCCGCCGCCAGTGCGTCGGGACCGTCGCCCTGGGGGACGTAGGTGATCCGATTGGCGAAAGCGGCCCACTGCTCGTCGGTCAGCTTGTGAGTGCCGAAGGAGTCAACAGCCTCTTTGGTCAGGGTGCGAAATTCGTCGTCGGTGAGCTCTTCCAGCGACGTGCCCACCACCCGGATCTCGGGCGCCAAGGCCGACTGCACGAGATAGGCCATCCCGGGAAGTAGCTTGCGTTTGGCCAGGTCGCCGGTGGCGCCGAACAACACGATGACGTGTGGTTCGAGCGCGTCGCTATCGTGCCGCAGCGGCCGCGCTCCTGGAGCTGGGTAGGCAATGGTCTGTGCTGAGTCGGTGGCCACGTCGGGGATGATTCCACTCGGCCAGCACCTGCGCACGGCAGATCGCCAGTCGGCAACCTTGGCGAGTGTGGGTATTCACGCGAAAACGCTCACCGCCTTTGGATATTGACGATGCCGCCGCCGTCTGGAAATCTCATCGCCCGTGTATGAGAGCGGGATTCTCACCAAGGAGACCCGCATCGGGCCAAGGAGAGTTATGCCAAAGGGTTACGTCGTCGTCAGCGAAGACATCAAGGATCCCGAAGGCATGAAGGCCTATATGGCGCAGGCCGCGAAATCCTTTTCACCCGAGATCAAGATCCTCGCGATGGACCCCAACGCCGAGTTCGCCGAAGGTGACGGACAAGGCCAGGTGGTCCTGATGGAGTTCGAGTCCCTCGAGGCGGCCAAAGCCTGGTACCACTCCGAGGAGTACCAGAAGGCCGTCCCGCTGCGACAGGCCGCAGCCGCCTGCCAACTGACAATCTTCAGCGGCTTTTAGATCGCGCCGGTCAGGTGTTGCGCCCGCCGTTGACGCCGATGATCTGGCCGGTGATGTAGCCGGCCTCTTCGGAGACCAGAAATGCACACGTCGCCGCGATGTCTTCCGGCTTGCCAATCCGCCGGACCGGCGTCGCGGCGATGGTCTTCTCGATATCGCCGAGGTTTCCCCGCTCCTCGGCTTTGCGCAGCATCGGGGTGTCGATGAAACCTGGCGGCACGGCGTTGACGGTGATGCCCTTCGGTCCGTACTCCAGGGCCAGTGATTTGGTCAGCCCGTTGACAGCGGACTTGGCCGAGACGTAATGCGTCATGAACGGGGTGCCCGAGTGCGTGCTCGATGACGAGATGTTCACGATGCGCCCCCAGCCGGCATCGATCATGTCGGGCAGGACGGCCTGGATGATGTGGAAGACGCCGTGCAGGTTGACGTTGACCACCTTCTGCCATTCCTCGAACGAGATCTTCAGGAACGGCTTGAACCCATCCAGTCCCGCGGCGTTGACCAGGACCGCGACCGGGCCCAGTTCCTCGTGAATGCTCTTCAGCGCGGCGTCGATCTGTGCTCGGTCGGTGACGTCGACGGCATAGGAATGTGGCGCGTCACCGGGATTCAGGTCGAAGACGGCGACCTGGAAGCCGTCCGCGCCGAGTCGGGTGGCGATGGCCTTACCGATGCCCGATGCGCCGCCGGTGACGATGGCGACTTTCGAGGCGACTTTCGCGGCGGCATTCGACGTTGACATGACACTTCCTTCCAATGGGGCGGACTGGCCCGTTATTCGAAAATGGTTGGTAGATATGGAGTCTGGAGTCGGCTAGGACGCATCGGGCGTAGTGAGCTTGGTGGTGCGCGGGGCGCGCAGCCCCAACGCTCGCCGTCCTGTCTCGACGAGGTAGCGGCGCAGATCGTCGCGGGCCAGGCCCGCGAAATTGGGTCCAGAGGCCCCGGCGATACCGGCCAGCACCATGGCCGCCTTGACCATGCCGCCCGGGCCCGGTTCGACATCGGCGAGCAGGGCCATCTGGCGGTCGATCAGCTCGTCCCAGACGCGTCGAGTGCGCAGCATTTCGGCGACTGCGGGGTCCGCGGCCAACACCGCGACAACGCGGTCTTCGACGGCCAACTCGGCGAATCCATTGAGCATGTGATCGGCCCTGGCATGGGTGCCGCGCATGTGTTCGGCGGCCTCGACGACCACCCGTAGGCGCTCAAGGATGGGCTCGACCACAGCATCCAGAAGTTGTTCACGGGTCCGAAAATGGTGGTAGATAGCAGCTTTGGTGAAACCAAGCTCATCGGCGATCATCTGCAGAGAGGTGCCCGCGTAGCTGTACTTGGTGAAGAGGTCGACGGCGACATCGATCAGTCGCTGCCGGGTGTCGATCCCGCCGGTGGTCGCGACTACTGCGGCAGAAGCCATCATTTCCTCCTTTGTTCCTTGTCGATCGTATAGTAGCTTACTAGTCGATCGTAAAGCAGATGGCTTGACGATCGGCTAGTCTCAGGCGAGCGAGTGAACGACCAGGCCGCGGTGCCCTAGCACGACGAAGTGGAAGCGAAAACGATGACCGAACTTGAGCAGCTGGATTTCTTCACCGATCAGACCCTCGTCGCCGATCCGTATCCGTATATGGCGGCGATGCGCCAAGGCTGCCCGGTGCGGCGCGAACCCCACAAAAACGTGATGATGGTGACGGGTTACGACGAGGCGCTGGCGGTTTTCGGTGATTCAGAGAATTTCTCGTCCTGTTCGGCGGTCACCGGGCCGTTCCCCGGTTTCCCGGTGCCGCTCGAGGGTCGCTCCGATGACGAGGTGTCGCAGCTCATCGACGAGCACCGCGATGAGCTGCCGTTCAGCGATCAGGTCACGGTGATGGATCCGCCCACCCATACCGCGCACCGCGCGCTGCTGATGGGGTTGATCACGCCCAAGCGGCTCAAGGCCAACGAAGAATTCATGTGGCGTCACGCGGACAATTACCTGGAGCCGTACCTGGCCTCTGGCGGTGGCGATTACATCCGCGGGTTCGCCGCACCGTTCACCCTGGCGGTCATCGCCGATCTCCTCGGCGTCCCCGAAGAAGACCGAGCTGAATTCGCCACCAGGATGGACCATCGCCAAGGTGGGGTTGGCAGCACCGGTTCCGGTTCGATGACCCACAGTCCGTTGGAATACCTGTATGAGAAGTTCTCCGGGTACATCGAGGACCGCCGCCGTGCGCCCCGCGCCGATGCGCTCACCGAGATGGCGGCTGCCACCTTCCCCGACGGTTCCACACCGGAGGTGATGGATGTGGTCCGGATCGCGGCCAACCTGTACACCGCAGGCCAGGAGACCACCGTCCGGCTACTCAGCGGTGCCTTGCTGATGCTCGCCGAGCGACCGGATCTGCAGCAACTGCTACGTAGCGAACCCGACCGCGTCGCCAATTTCGTCGAGGAGATGTTGCGCCTGGAGAGCCCGGTCAAAGGTGACTTCCGGTTGGCCCGGCGATCGATCACCATCGGGGGCGTCGATATACCGGCTGGCACCACGGTGATGGTGATGAACGGTGCCGCCAATCGTGACCCGCGCCAGTTCGAGGATCCGGACACATTCGATGTTGCGCGCTCAAATGCCCGCCGCCACATCGCTTTCGGTCGCGGGGTGCACACCTGCCCCGGTGCTCCGCTGGCGCGGGCGGAGGCCAGGGTCAGCATCGAGCGACTCCTTGCCAAAACCAGCGCGATCACCATCTCCGAGGAACACCACGGTCCCGCCGACGCGCGTCGCTTGCACTACGTTCCGACGTTCATCCTGCGCGGCCTGACCGAGCTGAACCTCGACGTCGTATCCGCCGGAACGGCCGAGAGAGACCCGGCTTGATGAAGGTGGTCATCGACGATGACCGGTGCGGCGGTCACGGGGTGTGCGTGGGCCTGTGCCCTGAGGTATTCACCCTGACCGACGACGGCTATGCCGAGGCGATGGCTGGCGAGATACCGGGGCAGTTCGCCGGGGCGGTCCGGGAGGCGATCAGCGCGTGTCCGGAACACGCCATCAGTGTCAGGCCTGAACGATGATCGGGTCGCCGATACTGACCGTGTCGTAGTACCAGGCAGCGTTGTCGGGGCTGAGGTTGACGCAGCCATGGCTGACATTCGCCACGCCCTGCGAAGCCACCGACCACGGCGCGGCGTGGACGTAAACGCCGCCCCAGGTGACGCGGACCGCGTCGTAGACGGTCAGCTTGTAACCCTCGGGGTCACTGAGCGGAATACCGATGGTGCGGGAGTCCATCACCACGGGGGACTGCTTCTCCAACGCGGTGAAGGAGCCAATTGGTGTGGTGTGGTTCGGCTTACCCATCGAGGCGGGCATATCGCGCACCACCTGGCCGTCGATGCTGACGGTGAAGGTATGCGCCGAGAGGTCGGCGACGCCCACCACCGCGGCGTTGGTCCCGAAACTCATCGGCATCCCACCGGCGAACAGTTTGATCTGGGAGTGCGCGGGCCAGTAGGTGTCGGGGGTGAACTGGACGCTTGCGGGGGTGGTCCACTCGAACCGGCCGGTGGCGTCCTTCGGCGAGACGAAGTGGATCGACTGCTCGGCGGTGGTGCGATCGGCGACGGGTCCGGCGAATGTGACGGTGACCGGCATACCCACTCCGACGAGGTCACCGGCCGCCGGGCTGACTGCGGCAACCGCAGGCATCGGCGTTGGGACGGCCGCCTGTCCGGTGGTGGTCGTGGTCGCCAGTGCCACAGTGGTGACACCCAACACCACGAGGGCATAACGCAGACTTCGCGACGCCTTGATCATCCCGACCATCCCTTCACCTGCGAACCGGCAAACTCATCCCGGCCACCGAAAGCCTACTGGCCGACGGTCGTTTGCATTGCTCACAGCCTGTGTTGTCAGGAAAATCGCAGATCGCAGAGGTTGTGTTACAAACCTTTCCCAACCAGCCAGCTGTCGATGCGTCCGGCAACTGCGGCCCAACGTGGTTCCAGCATCATGTTGTGGCCCATCGCCGGAAAGAACTCGGCCTGGGTCCGATACGCCCGCGCCGTCGCCAGCACTTCCCGCCTGTTGAAGAAACCATCCCATTCGGCACCGAGAACCAGCACAGGTGCGGTCACCTCTTCGGGCCGTGCCAGGTCGCCGAACGTCAGGTCCCGGTACAACACCCGGGTGCTCTCGTCCTGGAGCCGACCGACGTAACGAACGATGAGTTCCTCTGGGGTGTCGCGGCTGTAGAACAGCGCCCGCGCGATCTCGCGCGTGCCGAAGAAGTCCAGCGGCTTGCCGACCGTCCTGGACCTGGCGCAGTGCCGCGGATGGTTTGCCACGATGCGCGCCATCGCGGGCAGCAGACCGCGGGGCGGCGCGGAGGCGACGAGCACGCCCGCGGGTGCGTCGTGGGCGGCCAGATACTTCTGCACGACGAAGCCGCCCATCGAATGGCCGATCACCACCGGCGGGGTCGGCAAACCCTGGGCAACGGTGTGCACGTCGTACACATAGTCGGCGACCGAGCACTGGTTCAGCGCGGTCGGCGAAGCGCTGTTTCCGTGGCCGCGCAGGTTCAGCGCCAGGGCGTGATATCCCCGATCGGCGAAGAATTCTAGAAAGTGTTCATCCCAACACCACGCTGCGTGGAAGGCGCCGTGAACGAACAGCAGGGGTGTCGGATGCTGAGCATCTGCTGCACCCTTGTCGACCACCTCGGGTGCTGCCCACCCTTGCGTCATCACCTAACGCCTTGCAGTGCAGGGCGTTTCGCGGCCCGGCCATCAAAGGCGGAACGGCCCCGCAGATGCCGCCAGATCCACGGCGCAAGCATGTTGCGGGTCCACTGCAGCTGCGCGTAGGCGCGGGCACCGGGCCCAGGTGCATCGCCGGCGCCATCTGAGTGGGCCCAGGCGTGATCGCTGCCTGGCAGTCCGAGGGACTCGGCTGCAGCTGCGGCAAAGAGGATGTGTCCCTTGGTTGATGCGTGTAGCCGGTCGGTGCTCCAGGTATCGCGTTCGGTCATCGACGGCGCGGCGTAGAGATCCACCAGGTTGAACCCGTATTGCGTTGCAGCGCTGCGGATCGCGGCGTTGATCCGGATGATCCGAGCGGCCAGCAACCGACCCACCGGCAGGGTTTTCGCCACATCGGGGAACGTCGTCGTCACCACGGTGGCACCCGAATCGGCCAACCGCGCGTGCAGCGTGTCGAGCTGGACGAGGGCCCGTTCAAAAGAACGCCCGGGCAGTGTCGCGTCGTTCATCCCGACGCAAACCGTGATGAGATCGGGGTTCATCGACAACGCCTGTGGCAGTTGGTCGTGGAGAACATCGCCGACTCGCTTGCCGCGGACCGCGAGGTTGGCGTACAGCAGGCCGGGGTAGAGCTCATCGAGGCGGCCGGCCAGCCGATCGGCAAATCCCAACAGGGCGCTCGAATCGTCGCCGTCCCACAGGCCTTCGGTCTGGCTGTCGCCGATCGCGACGTAGCGGGTGAAACCCATGACGGGGACCTTAGCGGTCCCCGGAATCAGCGCTGGGTCACAGCCAGTCACGGCGCCGGAAGCCGACGTAGAGCGCCGCGACGATCACCACGATCAACGCGCTGCTGGCGATGAAGCCCCAGCTCACCCCGTAGCCCGGATAGGGCACGTTCTGCCCGTAGAAACCGGTGATCGCCGTGGGTACGGCGATGATGGCCGCCCAACCGGTGAGTTTTTTCATCACCGTGTTGAGTCGGGCGTCCTGCAGCGACAGATTGGTCTCGAACACGGTGGTGACCATGTCGCGCACCGATTCGGTCCACTCCGAGACCCGCAGGACATGGTCGTAGAGATCGACATACAGCGGGTCGAGCTCGGGTGCCTTGTTCGCGTCGAGTCGGTGATGCTGGATGGCGTTGACCACCTCACGCATGGGTAGCACCACCCGCCGCAGGCTGACCAGGTCCTTGCGCAAGCTGAAGGTGCGACGTTGCAACCCCGACTTCTGTGACGGCGGGTCGAAGAGTTCGTCCTCGATGGCTTCCACGCTGTCGTCGAGGACCTGCACCGCGTCGAAATGCCCGTCGACCACGACATCGAGCAATCCGTGCACGAGCGCGCTGACGCCGTACTGCTGCCCGCCGAGCTCATCCCAGCGTTGCGACACCAGGTCGATATCCCAGTCCGGCGCCAACCTGACGGTGACCAGGCCCCGCGGCAGGACGAACGCCGAGATGCGGTGTTTGGACAATTGCGACAGCGAATCGTCGGTGGTGCTCGGCGGCACGATATCGACCGCGTAGACCGTGAAAAACGTATGGGTGCCGTAGACCGTCGCCTTGACCCGCTCCGATGGCGCGACCGCATCCTCGACGGCCCAGATATTGAGGCCCAGCTCAGCGGCCAGCTCGGAGAGGGCCTCGTGGTCGGGGTTATACATATCGACCCAGAACAGCGCGTCGTCCTCGACGAGATAGTCGGAGATGCTGTCGAAGTCGAAATCGTCCTGCGGTTTGCCGCCCCGCCAAACCCGGCCGCGGATACTGCATCCGGGCGGTGTCATCTCGCCATCACATCACAGCGATCCGTGGTTAGTCTGGCAGCCCGGCCGTCATCCCTGTTTCCATTGCCCGTCTTTCCATAGCCAAGGCGATCGCCTCGGCCCCCGCGTCGTCCTCGCCGCGCAGACCGGCGATGACGCCGCGCTGGTCCGCGGCGGACCGGTTCTGGCTGAGCTTGGCCTTCGCTTCGACACGGTGCACGGTGAACTCCAGGCCGACGATGCCGCCCAGCTGACCCTGCAGGTAGGCCTGCGGTGCGTCGGTGATCCGCCATGGCTGGGCGCGCGCGCTTTCGTGTTCGACGGTGAGCCGCTCCACCGCCTCGTGTAGCCAGCCCGGGTCGTGGTGCACGCGCACCGTGCCGGTGAGGTGCACGGCGCTGTAGTTCCAGGTCGGGACGACGCGGCCGTGTTCGTATTTCGCGGCGTACCACGATGGGCTGATGTAGGCCTGCGGGCCGGCGCAGATCAACAGCGCCGGACTGTCATCGGCCAGAGTTCGCCACTGCGGGTTGGCGCGCGCGATATGGGCCACCACGGTGTGGTGCTCCCAGATGATGGGAAGCAATGTGGCGGTGGGGAATCCGTCGGTGTCGACGGTCACGAACTGCGCCGATCCGATATCGGCCACCATGGCCCGGACGACTGCCTCGTCATCGACGGTGTTGAAGGCCGGGGTGTACATGAACTTGAGATTAGCCTGACCAGGATGCCCAGCGGGTCACCTCGATGGCGATCACCGGTCCATCCAGCGAAACGGATTCATACTGAGGGTATTTGGCCCGAAGCAGGGTTTGTCCGAGCTCGACGACGGTGTCGTCGTGGTGTACGCGGGCGATACCGTCGGCGCGCACCCACCACAGCTGGCTCCAGTCCTGTCCATAGTGGTCGACCAGCACGCTGACCCGAGGGTTCTGTTCGATATTGACCAGCCGCCGCAACCGTTGGGTCGTCTTCGGTTTGCCATCAATGGCGGTGTAAACGGTATCTTCGTGCACCGCGAACGCGATTGGCACCAGGTGCGGCACCCCGTCGGCCGTAGCCGTCGCGAGTCGGGCCACTGATGCGTCAGCGAACCGATCCTTGGTCCGTTGGTCGATCGTCACTTCCGCGCGATCTCCACTAGTTTCACTGTGGCGGAGCGTAACTCGCCGACCGAGTCGATGGGGTCGGCGTACCCGACGCGGGTGTAGGCGACACCGCGTTGGGTGGTGACCTTGAGGTCGAGCCCGTAGCGGTCGGCGCCCGTGCACAGCGCGGAGACCGTATCGGGGAAACCGCCGAGCGCGCGCGCCATCAACGCCAGCGACTCGGCGTGATCGGCGTTGAGATGGGCGATCGCTCCTGCGGCGTGGGGCTGCACCGGGTCGGGGGCTGCCGCCGAATACGCCTCGGCCGTCGCGGAATCCATCCGGCCATAACCACCCACCCATCGCACCCGGTGCACCCGCAGCACCCATAACGCGAAATCGCTGTAGTCGACGTAGTACTTGGCGGCGGGTACCGCGGCGATATGCGCGGCCCTGGCGGCGGCCAATTCGTCACCGGCCGGGTGCTCTACTACCCCGGCGAGGGTGATCCGGCCGTTAGCGAGCGGGTCAGCGTCGGTCGCGGGCGCAACGATCGCGATGCTGGCGCGCTGGTCACGTGCCAGGTTGCGGCCGTGTTCGGCCATCTGGGAGACACACAGCACCGGCGCACCGTCGAGCAACCCGTACGTGACAAACGATGCCCACGGATCGCCGGTCGCGGTGAGGCTCGCCAGGGTGCCGGTGTTGGTGGTCGCGGCGATGGTCCTGGCCTCCTCGGCCGCCGTCGGCCGGACCGGGTTGACCACCTCGGTCAGCGGAGAAGGAACCGAAGGTGCATCACCAGGGTCGCCGTGATCGCGTGCTGCCACGCGCCGGACACTACCCTCGGTCGGCCAGTGCCTGCAGGGCCGCGTTGTAGCCGGGGATGAAGGTGATTCCCGGCCCGCCATGGCAGCCTGCGCTCGCCAGATACAGCCCGTCCACCGGCAGGGGCTGATCCAAATACCCCTTGGGGCCGGGTCGGTTCGGTCCGATCTGATCGGAATGCAGCAACCCGTGGCAGTAGTCACCGCCGGGGGCGCCGAACATGGTGCCCATATGTTTGGGCGTGAACGTCGTGTGCCGTGAGATCAGGCTCTCGAAGTTCGGGGCCAGCCGGGTGATCTTGTCGATCACGCGTTGGCCCATCTCGGTCTTCATCTCGCCGTAGCTCGATTCGCTTTCCTCGATCGGGAACCACAGTGAAAACGCCGACGCCGCATGCTTACCCGCGGGGGCCAGGCCTGGATCGTTGACCGAGGGAATCTGTAGTGCGATAGACGGATCGGCAGGAACGATGCCGCGCCGGCAGTCCTCCCACTGCTGCTGCAATTCCTCCGGCGTGCTGAAGATGCCGATGTTGGACTGCATGGCCGGATCGTTGAGCACTTCATACGGCGCTGCGAATTCCGGTATGCCGTCGAGGGCGAAGTGCATCTGCAGATAGCTGCCGCGATGGTCGATGCGGGTGAAGCGTTCGCGGATCTCCGCGGGCAGCGCCCCGGAATCGACGAGACCGTTGACCGTGAGGTCAGGGGCCAGGCTGGACACGACGATCGGTGCGGACAGCGTCGAACCGTCGTCGAGTCGGACGCCGGTGACCCGGCCGTCGGCGACGGTGATCTCGTCGACCTTGCTGCGCAGCCGTACCTCGCCACCGTGTGCGGTGAAGAGCTCGAGAAGGTGAGTGGTGAGTGCGCCGATGCCGCCGCGCAATTTCTTCACCAGCACCGTGTTCTCGTCGGGAACAGCGAACCCGTAGGCCAGTGCCGCCGCGGTGCCCGGCGTCGCCGGCCCGCGATAGGTGGTGTTGACGGCCAGCAGCGAGAGCATCCCCCGCAGTGCACCGTGCTTCTCGCGGTCCGGCAGATACCGGTCGAGGATGTCGGTGACCGATCCAAAGAGCAGGTCGGTGATCGTGGACCGCTCGAATTCGTTAGTCGCACAGGCGTACATCTCATCCAGCGTCTTGGGCGGCTGGCCGGCTTCGAAGCGGCCCAGCGCTCGCGTCGGTGCCTGACACCAGGCCATCAGACCGGCCATCCCGTTGACCGCCTCGGCGCCGTGCACCTCGTTGAGGTGGGTGAGCAGCTTCATCGGGTCGGTGTAGTAGATGACGGGTTCGTCCCCGACTCCGCGCAGCGATACCGACATCACGTCGAGGTCGACAGTGGGCAATGTGTCCAGGCCGAGCTCCCGGCTCACCACCGCCGACGTTGGGACCTGCACCGAACCCGCTATCTCGAACTGATAGCCGGCCTCTCCGTCTTTGAAGAGCTCCACGGTCGACGCCATCCCGCCCGCGTACAGCTTGGCGTCCACGCAGACCGTGCGCAGACCGGCCTTTTGCAGGACGGCCGCGGTGGTGAGGCCGTTGTGTCCGGCCCCGATCACGATGGCATCGAACCCCGTGTTGTCGGAATGTGACATATCCGTCCTCCCCGCGCTCCAGAAAAAGTTTTGTCAATTATGACAAAACTTAGGGGGCGACGGGTCCCATTTGGAGGCCGCATTCCAGAGACGTGAGCGCGTCACGACACAACCGAGCCAACTCGGCCAGTGATCGGTCGGCGCTGAGCATCCACACTTCCATCGCTCCGAACACCGCTGCGGAGATGCAGCGCGCGGTGACTTTCACGCCGAGGCGCGCGTCGACGGAGCCCTGCGCGACGCTCGGATCGCCCCCGGTGATGCGGGCCTCGACGGCTGCGGCGAAATCGGCCTCGACCTGATGCAGGTGCCGGACGATCCGGTCCGGATCGAGCTCGCTGGACCGCAGCGTGGCGATCTTCGTCACCGCGCTGACGTCGTACGGGAAGGCAAAGATGGCCGCCTGCACCGCGGCGATGAGGGGTTCGCCCACCGGTCGGGCTTCCAGCGCGGTCCGGAACCAGTGCAGACCCGCGTCATAGTCGGCGAACAGCAGGTCGTGTTTGGAGGTGAAATGCCGATAGAAGGTCCGCAGCGACACCCCGGCGTCAGCGGCGATCTGCTCGGCGGAAGTGTCTTCGACACCCTGTGCCAGAAACCTCACTAGCGCGGCTTGTCGCAGCGCTTCCCTGGTGCGTTCGCTGCGGGCTGTTTGCGCAGCTCGAGCCATTCGATAGACGGTACCGCAGACGGGGCAAACGTCATGATTGACAAAACACGCGCAGCGGCGCGTGTCTTTGCACTCGGCACTTACCAGCTGGAACGCACGCGTTCCACTACCGCCTTTAGCGTGTCGCCATGTATGGTCACGCCGTAGGGGAGCACTATGTCTTTATGGAATAGCGTCTTGAACAGGGCATCCGTCAATAGAAAGCATGGCGGATATTGAAGTCGCGACACCGTGTGATGTCGCAAACACAGATTGGCTGGAAGGCACAGATGAAACTGGTTGACATGTTGCGAGGCAAGTGGGCCCGCCGACTCGGAGTCGCCGCGGTGGCCGCCGCCGCGTTGCCTGGTCTGATCGGCCTCACCGGCCAAGCTGCCACTGCGGGAGCCTTCTCCCGTCCGGGCCTGCCGGTCGAATACCTGATGGTTCCCTCGCCGTCCATGGGCAGGGATATCAAGGTCCAGTTCCAAAGTGGCGGTGACAACTCACCGGCCGTCTACCTGCTCGACGGACTGCGCGCGCAGGACGACTTCAACGGCTGGGATATCAACACCCAGGCGTTCGAGTGGTACCTCGACTCCGGTCTGTCGATCGTGATGCCTGTCGGCGGACAGTCCAGCTTCTACGCGGACTGGTACTCGCCGGCCTGCGGCAAAGCCGGCTGCCAGACCTACAAGTGGGAAACCTTCTTGACCTCCGAGCTGCCGGGTTGGCTCGCTGCCAACCGCAACGTGCGCTCGACGAACAACGCCGCCGTCGGACTGTCGATGGCCGGTTCGGCATCGATGATCCTGTCGGTCTACCACCCGGGTCAGTTCACCTATGCTGCCTCGCTGTCGGGCTTCCTGAACCCCTCCGAGGGCTCCTGGCCGTTCCTGATCAACATCTCCATGGGTGATGCCGGCGGCTTCAAGGCCAACGACATGTGGGGTCCGACCCAGGACCCGAACAGCGGCTGGAAGCGCAACGACCCGATGGTGCAGATCCCGACCCTCGTCGCCAACGGCACCCGTCTGTGGGTGTATTGCGGTAACGGCACACCCAGCGAGCTCGGTGGCGGCGACCTGCCTGCCACCTTCCTGGAGGGTCTGACCATCCGCACCAATATCACCTTCCGCGACAATTACATCGCCGCGGGCGGTAACAACGGTGTCTTCAACTTCCCCGACAACGGCACGCACAACTGGGCGTACTGGGGACAGCAGCTGCAGCAGATGAAGCCCGACCTTCAGTCGCATCTGATCTGATCCGACTCACCGTCAAACACGAAATCCCCCAACAGCAGTTGGGGGATTTCGTGTTTGACGACCCGCCGCAACGGCTACCGTTCTCCCGGCACGCCGGTTCGAATTCGGCTGACGGTCACCGCTGACAACCCGTCCGTTCACCCCTCCGTTTCCTGCCCACCGGAAGGTCTGGCTATGAGAACAATCCGTCGCCTCCTGACTGCTGTTGCCGCCGCATCGCTCGTCGTCGTCGGGCTGGCGGCGTGCGCCCCGCCGGAGAAGAAAGCCGCCGACAGCGATGCCGGCGCGGCGACGTCCGCGGCTGATCTCGGCGGGATGGACGCGCTGGTCGAGGCGGCCAAGAAGGAGGGCCAGCTCAACGTCATCGCCCTGCCGCCGGACTGGGCCAACTACGGCGCCGTCATCAAAGCGTTCGAGGACAAGTACGGCATCAAGGTCACCTCAGCGCAGCCCGACGCCTCCAGCCAGGACGAGATCAACGCCGCTACCCAGCAGAAGGGCAAGAGCACCGCGCCGGACGTGTTCGACCTCGGGCAGTCAGTAGCCCTGGCCAATGTCTCGATGTTCGCGCCCTACAAGGTGGAGAAGTTCGACGACATCCCCGCCCAGATGAAGGACGCAAACGGTGCCTGGGTGAACGACTACGGCGGCTACATGTCCATCGGGTTCGATACCGCGAAGGTGCCGCCGGTGACCTCCGTCGACGATCTGCTCAAACCTGAATATCAGGGCAAGGTGGCGCTCAACGGCGATCCGACGCAGGCCGGTGCAGCGTTCGCGGGTGTGGTGATGGTGGCGCTGACCCAGGGTGGCTCGGCCGACGATATCGCCCCCGGCGTCGAGTTCTTCCGGAAGCTGAAGCAGGCGGGGAACTTCCTGCCCGTCGACCCGACGGCGGCGACCATCGAATCGGGGCAGACGCCGGTGGTCATCGACTGGAACTACCTCAACGCTGGTGAGACCAAGAAGCTCCCGACCTGGCAGGTGTTGGTGCCGGAGAACGCGGCGGTGGCCGGTTACTACAACCAGGCCATCAACAAAGAAGCACCGCATCCCGCGGCGGCCCGGCTCTGGCAGGAGTTCTTGTTCAGCGACGAGGGCCAGAACCTTTATGCCGCAGGCGGTGTCCGCCCGGTGCGAGCTGACGCGATGATTGCGGCGGGCACGATCGATGCGGCGGCCGCGCGTGAGCTGCCTGCCATCGACGGGCCGACAACCGTTCTGACGCAGGAACAAAGCGATAAGGCCACCAAGTACCTGGCCGAGAACTGGGCCAAGGCGATCGGCTGACGTGTCGGGCGTCAGCCGGAAAATCCGTGACGGGCTGCCGCTGCTGCCCTTCCTGGCGTTCGTCGGCGTGTTCCTGATCATCCCAACGGTGACGGTGATCGTCAGCGCGTTCTTCCTCGACGGCACCTTCTCGCTGGAGCGGATCGGCGCGCTGTTTTCCGACACAGCCCTGACCGCGTTGTGGCGCAGTGTTTTGCTCTCAGGTAGTACCGCGGTGCTTGGTGCGATCCTCGGCGCGGTGCTGGCCTGGCTGATCGTCTCCAGCCCGGCGTCATCGGCGTTTCGCCGGGCAGTGCTGTCGCTGTGCAGTGTGCTTGCCCAATTCGGCGGTGTGGCATTGGCATTCGCTTTCCTGGCGACCATCGGCTTAAACGGTGTGCTGACCTTGTGGGTGCAGGAGCACATCGGCTGGAACCTTGCCGGCAACGGCTGGCTCTACGGCCTCAGTGGGCTGGTGCTGGTCTACACCTACTTTCAGATCCCACTGATGGTGATCGTGTTCCTGCCCGCCCTTGAGGGGCTACGCGATCAGTGGCGGGAGGCCGCTGTCAGCCTCGGCGCATCAACCTGGCAGTACTGGCGTGAGGTGGCATTCCCGTTGCTGATGCCGGCGTTCCTCGGCTCGGCGCTGTTGCTGTTCGCCAACGCCTTCGCGGCGTATGCGACCGCCGCGGCACTGGTCAGCCAGGGCAGTCCGATTCTGCCGCTGTTGATCCGTTCGGCGCTCACCAGTGAGGTGGTGCTGGGGCAGGCCGGTTTCGCCTATGCGCTCGCACTCGAGATGATCGTCGTCGTCGCGATTGTCATGGTGTCCTACAACATCCTGGTCCGCCGTACGTCACGTTGGCTGCGATGAAGCAGATCAGCTTCAGCGGCAAGATCTTTCGCGGTGTCCTACTGGTGTTGTTCGGACTGTTCTTCTTGTTCCCCCTCTACGCGATGGCGGATTTCAGCACCCGTAATCTGCTGCAGGGCGGGCGCACGTTGCAACCATGGCTGAACCTGATCCAGGATGAGGCGCTCTATCAGTCGATCGTGATCTCGTTGATGCTTGCGGTGTTCACGGTGGCGGTGATGCTGCTGGTCCTGGTGCCGACCATGATCTGGGTTCGGCTGCGGGCACCGTGGGCAAAGGGGCTGATCGAATTTCTCTGCCTGCTACCACTGACGATCCCCGCCCTGGTGATCGTCGTCGGTCTGCGCAACGTCTACCTGTGGGTGACGTTTCTGCTGGGGGAATCAGCACTGACACTGACATTCGTCTACGTCGTGATCGTGCTGCCGTTCGCGTACCGCTCGCTTGATGGTGCGCTGTCTTCTATTGACCTGCAGACGCTTTCAGAAGCGGCCCGATCACTCGGCGCAGGCTGGGTGACTACCATCGTGCGGGTCATCGTGCCGAACATCTGGTCGGGAATCCTGTCGGCGGCCTTCATCTCCATTGCTGTCGTGCTCGGCGAGTACACCATCGCTTCACTGAGTGGATTCGAGACGTTACAGGTGCAGATCGTCTTGATCGGCAAAAGCGATGGGCCGACATCGGTGGCCGCTTCGCTGGCGGTGTTGCTGTTCGGTTTCGTCCTGTTGTTGGCGCTATCGCTTCTCACCCGACGGGGTAAGCATGGGGCCGTGGACCCTGACCCGAGCGCACCCACACCCATCACCGCGTCTGGAGTTTCTACATGACCGCACGCACCCGATCCGGGGTTGCCGTGGACCTGACCGACCTCACTCGCGTGTACGGCTCGGTGAAGGCGCTCGACGGACTGACGCTGCACCTCGAACCAGGGGAGCTGGTGGCCCTGCTGGGACCGTCGGGCTGCGGGAAGACCACGGCGTTGCGCATCCTCGCCGGTCTGGACGATCCCACGTCGGGCACGGTGGCGGTCGGGGGTCGCGATATCACCACCCTGCCCGCGAACAAGCGCGATATGGGCATGGTCTTTCAGGCCTATAGCCTCTTCCCGCATCTGACCGTCCTGGACAATGTCGCTTTCGGACTCAAGCTGCGGGGAAAAGCAAAGGCGGAGCGCACTTCTCGGGCCGCAGACATGCTCGATCTGGTCGGATTGACCGAGCACAAGCAGAAATACGCCAATCAACTTTCCGGCGGGCAGCAGCAGCGGGTGGCGCTGGCCCGTGCCCTGGCAATCCAGCCGCAGGTGCTGTTGCTGGACGAGCCGCTCTCGGCACTGGATGCGAAAGTGCGCGTCACGCTGCGCGATGAGATCCGCCGCGTTCAGTTGGAGGTCGGCACGACAACACTTTTCGTCACCCACGATCAGGAGGAAGCCCTCGCGGTCGCCGATCGGGTCGGGGTGATGAGCCAGGGCAGGCTCGAACAGATCGCCCCACCGGCGCAGCTCTACGCCACCCCGGCGACCCCGTTCGTCGCCGAATTCGTCGGTCTGCACAACAAGGTGCCCGCCACGGTGGCGGACGGGTCGGCATTGGTGCTCGGCGCAGAGGTGCCTGTGCTCAGAGGCTCAGTCGGCACCGGATCGGGCATGGCCATGGTCCGGCCAGAAGCGGTGACGATCACCGCCGATGCGGACGGCACCGCGACGGTGGCCGCGGTCGCTTTCCTCGGCCCGATTTCCACCGTCACGGCGACACTGGCCGATGGCACGGTGGTGGTGGCGCAGATGAGCAGCGCGCGGGCGCAGGCGTTCAGCCCTGGTGCACGAGTTGCCGTCGGCGTGGAACCCGCGCCGGTGTTGGTGCTGGCCCGCAGCTAAGCGGTTGAGGACTGGGGTCTTCGGGTAAGGGACCAACATGGAGATGAACACGTGACCTTGCCGTTCGCGAAGTGGCTGCCCACGCAGCGGTGGTACGCGGGCCGGACCAAGACGCTGCTATCTGCCGAACCCGGTGCGGTGGTGGCACTGCGCGACGACCTGGATCTGACGCTGGTGGATGCGGTCTACGCCGATGGCTCCTCCGAGCGCTACCAGGTCATCGTGCGGTGGTCTGCCGACCCGATCGCCGACTATCACCTCGCTGCGGTGATCGGAGAAGACGACGGGCGCCACGGCTACGACGCGTTGTACGACCCGTCAGCGGCGAGCTATCTGATGTCGCTCTTCGATTCGTCCACCACGTGCGGCGAGGTGGTGTTCACCAAGGAACCTGGGGTGTCCCTGCCGGTCGACGCCGTACCGCGGGTGTCCAGTGCTGAGCAGAGCAATACCAGCGTCATCTTCGGCCAAGCCGCGATGTTCAAGGCGTTCCGTCGGATCAGTGCGGGGATCAACCCCGATATCGAATTGAACCGCGTGCTGGGCCGGGCCGGGAATCCGAATGCGGCGCTGCTGATGGGTTCCTACGACACCACCTGGGCTGGGGAGCCCTGCGCGCTCGGCATGATCGCCGCCTTTGCGCCGAACTCTGCCGAGGGCTGGGATATGGCGACCGCGAGTGCACGCGATGTCTACGCCGGAGCGGTCAGTGATTTCACCGGTGAGTCCTACCGGCTCGGTGAGGCCGTCGCCTCGGTGCATTCCGTACTGGCCGACGAGCTTGGCGCGTCGTCAGCGGATTTTCCGGTGGAGAACGCGTTGGCGCGCGTGGCGGTGGCCGCTGCGTCCGCTCCGGAGTTGAAGCCGCTGCTGCCGGCGATCGAGGAGCGCTTCAACAAACTCGTCGGCGAGTCCGTCACCGTGCAGCGGGTGCACGGTGACCTGCACCTCGGTCAGGTGCTGCGCACCGAGCAGACCTGGCTGCTGATCGATTTCGAAGGGGAGCCGGGCACTCCTCTCGATGATCGCCGTCGACCCGATTCGGCGCTGCGCGACGTCGCGGGCATGTTGCGGTCCTATGAGTACGCGGCCTATCAGCCGCTGATCGGACGGGGCTTGGGGGAAGGTGAGGCACCGAGCGAGGAACAGCTGGCCCTGGCCCGCGACTGGATCGATCGCAACACACAGGCCTTCTGTGATGGCTACGCGGCAGTGTCCGGGGTGGATCCGCGGGAGGCCCAGACGCTGTTGGCGGCCTACGAGCTGGACAAGGCGGTGTACGAGGCGGGTTACGAAGCCCGGTACCGGCCGAACTGGCTGCCGATACCTATGCGCTCGATCAGCCGTCTGTTGGGCTGAACCGGTGCCTATGATCGCCACATGCACGCCTCGGTAACCGTCCACATGGCCGCCCCCGCCGACGACATCTGGAACCTCGTCGCCGATATCCGCAACACCGGCAAGTTCTCGCCGGAAACGTTCGAGGCCGAATGGCTCGACGGCGCGACGGGCCCCGCGCTCGGCGCCACCTTCCGCGGCCACGTGAAACGCAACGAGATCGGCCCGGTCTACTGGACCACCTGCCGGGTCACGGCGTGTGAACCCAACCGCGAGTTCGGCTTTGAGGTGCTCCTTGGCGGTAAGCCGGTCAACAACTGGCATTACGCCTTCGCGCCTGCCGGGGACGGAACCGATGTCACCGAGTCGTTCCGGATGACCGACGGGCTCATGACGACGGTGTTCGGGCTCTTCGGCGGCCAGCTGCGCAAGCGCCGCAATATCCGCGATATGACCAAAACCCTGGAGCGCATCAGGGCGGTCGTCGAGGCGGCCTGACCTCCGCGGACTGGCTCAGCGGGCGTTCGCCTGCTGTAGTGAGAGCGTGTTGGACGCGGGCGAGACGGAGGGAGCCCCCGGCGCGGCGATAAGCCCGCCGGTGAGTCAGCATGCTCCGGTCCGGCACCGGATGCCCCCGACCGGTCCGTCCTGGGGGTTTCGGGTGGTCAGGGCGCTGATTGGGCTGGCGTCCGTCGTCGCCGTCGTGGCCACGGGAATGATGTGGTGGACGACCCGTGATGTGCTCGGCGGTTTCACCGTCTCAGCGGCGCTGCCCGGCGATGCCGACCGGTCCGGTGGTGGTGCGATGAACATCCTGCTGATCGGCCTGGACTCACGCAAAGACCAGCAGGGCAATGAGCTGCCGCAGGAGGTTCTCGATCAGCTGCATGCGGGTGATTCGGAGTCCGGCGGGTACAACACGAACACGCTGATCCTGGTGCACATCAGCGCGGACAACGCCGTCAAGGCATTCTCGATCCCGCGTGATGACTACGTCACGTTCAACCGTGTCCCCGGCTATCGCCACATCAAGATCAAAGAGGCCTATGGTCTGACCAAGTTCTACACCGAGCAGAAACTCGTCGATGAAGGCGTGGACGATCGTGCCACGCTGGAAATGCAGGGCAGGGAAGCGGGCCGCGCGGCGACCATCAGTGCCGTCCGCAATCTGGTCGGGGTACCGATCGACGCCTTCGCTGAGGTCAACCTGGCCGGTTTCTACGATCTCGCGCATGCCCTCGGTGGGGTCGAGGTGTGCCTCAATCATCCTGTGCAGGACAGCTATTCGGGCGTCGATCTGCCTGCCGGTCGGCAGTGGCTCGATGCGACCCAGGCGTTGGCGTTCGTCCGTCAGCGTCACGGACTCGATAACGGTGATCTCGACCGCACCCACCGCCAGCAAGCGTTCCTGGTCTCGGTGGTACATCAGCTGCAGGATTCGGGCACGTTCTCTGACCTGACCAAGCTCAACAATCTGATGGATATCGCCCGCAAGGACATCGTCTTCTCCGCGGGGTGGGATATCGACCAGTTCAAGCGACTCGGGGCACTCGCCGACGGCGGTGCGCAGTTCGAGACACTGCCGGTGCTGCGCTACGACGTCGAAAACGGCCAGGACGTCAACATCATCGATCCGCAGCAGATCAAGGCTCAGGTGCGGGCCGCGTTCTCCGACGGAGAGTCGACCACCACCGAGCGGGTGCCGTCGAGCACCGTCGACGTGGTCAACGCCAGCCAGACCTCTGGGCTGGCGACCAAGGTGTCGGGCCGCTTGACCGAGCATGGCTTCACCGAGGGTGAGGTGCGCGATCCGACCGAGGATGACCCAAAGACGACGTCCATCGAATACGGACCCGGTTCGGAAGCAGACGCCGAAGAAATCAGCACCCTGTTGGGCGACGTCCCGGCCGATCCCAACTCGGCGGTGCCCGCTGGGCACGTCCGGGTAGTTCTCGCATCCGGTTTCACGCTGCCGAGTGTCGAGGAGTTGTCGACGACCTCGGCGGAAACCACCGCGACATCAAGCGGCACAACTTCAACCGATACGACGTCAACCGATACGACGTCAACCGATACGACGTCAACCGATACGACGACCTCGACCTCGCCGACCCCCGATCACGGTGCCCCAGTGGATGGTGGCGGCATCCCGTGTGTCAACTGAACCGGTCTTTGAGCTGCGGATCGTTCTCCCACCACAACGTCGACACGGTCGCCGTGTCCAGCTCCAGGACCGCGTCGACCTCGACGGAACGAGCCTGCTCGTCGACCGACAGTGCACGCATCAGCATGATCAGGAATGGCACGCCGAGGACGTCCCCGACGATCCACAACACCCCTGCACCGATCGTCTGATCCAGGCGCAGGCTCGGCCCCCAGGTGCGTTGCAGGCCCGCGTAATAATCGGCGGCGATCAACGGCCCCAGCCACAGGACCAGTCCGAGCAGGCCGTCGCCGATGGTCTCGACGATGCTGATCACCACCGAGATCAGCTGCGAGAACCGCCGGGGCACTGGGTCGGCCTGCAACCGGGCGTAGAAGTAGCCGAATCCGATCAGCACGAGCAACCCATTGGTCGCCGCCGCGACCGCGGAGTTCTCCAGGGCTGCGCGGTACCACGAGGTGAGGTAGAGCAGCCACGGGGTGCCCAGCATCGCTATCGACGTCGAAACCGGGTGTGCGGCAACGCGAGCCGCCCGGGAGGCAAGGAGCTGATCGAAGCGATCTCGAGATCGGGAACCCAGCGTGTCCCGCAACAGTGTCAGCGGCCGGCCCATCGCGAGGAGGAGTGGAACCAGGAACAGCAGCACCAGGACCTGCAGGGCTCGCACCCAGAACAGCACATCGGCGTAGACGCTGATCATGCTCATCGTCGCCAGCACCCACAGGCCGCACCCGATGCCGAAACACCATGCCGCTGCGCTGTCGATCGCGGCCCCGCGACGGCGCTGGACCCCGATGGCCCGGAGGTAGGAACCGCCGATCACCACAATTGCCACAGCCGATGACACGTCGAGGCGCCATGAACTCAGCGCAGTGGCCAGCGTCAGCGGCGTCGAAGCCGGGTGCATGGCGCCAGTATGGAGCCCGGTGGTGGTCATTTCCGGTCCGCGTTGACGATGCACAGCAGGTTCGCACCGCATCGGTGCCCTTTCCCCAGCTCCGCTTTCTAGTTTCGAGGAAACGACCAGCGACGGAGTGGCCCTGTGACCTTGCCCTTACTGGGGCCGATGACACTGTCGAGTTTTGCGCACGCCTGGTTCTTCGCGTTCGCGCTGTCCGCTGTCGTCGTCGCAGCGCTGTACGTCATCGTGAACCGTCGCAGGCACAGCCAGGTACTGCGCTTTGCGAATATGGACCTGCTGGTGAGCGTCGCGCCGAAACGGACCGGCCGATGGCGGCATGTGCCGGCGATCCTGGTCATCTGTGCACTGTTGACGTTGACCGTGGCGATGGCCGGTCCGACCCGCGATATCCGCATCCCGCGCGACCGTGCGGTGGTGATGCTGGTTATCGACGTATCCGAATCGATGCGGGCCACTGATGTGGCACCGAGCCGACTGCTGGCGGCGGAGGCGGCGGGGAAGAAATTCGTCGACGAGCTCACGCCCGGTATCAATCTCGGGCTGATCGCCTTCGGCGGGACCGCAACGGTTCTGGTGGCGCCGACCACCAACCGGGCCCTGATGAAGGCGGCGATCGACCGACTTGCGCCCGAGGACCGGACCGCGACCGGTGAGGCGATCTTCACCGCGCTGCAGGCCATCGCCACCGTCGGCGCCATCATGGGTGGTAACGATCAGCCCGCGCCCGCCCGCATCGTGTTGGAGTCCGACGGTAAGGAGACGGTGCCGTCGAATCCCGACGACCCCAAGGGTGCGTTCACTGCGGCCAGCACGGCCAAGGAACAGGGCGTCCCGATTTCGACGATCTCGTTCGGTACGACCGGCGGCACTGTCGAGATCGATAACCAGACGCAGCCGGTACCGGTCGACGACGAGGACCTCAAACACATCGCCGATCTGTCCGGCGGTGAAGCATTCCGGGCGTCCAGCCTGGAGCAGCTGAACAGCGTGTATTCCACACTGCAACAGCAGATCGGCTACGAGACCGTCCCTGGTGACGCGAGCTCGGGCTGGCTGCGGATCGGTGTTCTGTTGGTCGCCCTCGCCACGGGGGCGGGTCTGCTGATCAACCGCCGACTACCGAGCTGATCAATAGATCGTCTGCGTGCAGTAGGTCCGCGCCGGAGCCGGGTACGGCCAGGCGTAGTGGCCACTGGCCGTCGGGCACGCCGCCTGGTCGCGGACGTCGAGGCGCTGGGTGACCTGCACCAGGACGCCGGTGGGGGGTTCGGAGCCAGACGGTGTGCAGGTGGCCCTGGTGACGATGCCGACCGGTAGTTCCATCTGATAGCAGTGGTCGGCAATCAGGTTCGGCACCAGGCACAGCGTGGCGGTTGGCTCGTCGGCGGCGGTTGCCGGGAACCGCTGATATTCGGCGCTGGGGCAGGATCCGGCCGCGGTGGTGGTGGCGCCGATGGTGTAGCTCGGGTCCACCGCGCACGATGACTTTGCGGCGCGCACCACGTTGGGCGCCGCCGCGGGAATCACCACGCAGTCACCAACCGTGAATGCCTGGGCGGTGCGTTCTTCGAACGTCACCCGGGCCTGGTTGATCACGATGACGGCGGTGACCGCGACGACGGCGACGACGGTCGACACCGCGACGATCAGCCACCGACGACGGGCCAGGGGCGGCGTGCCTGGTGCAGCGGGCGATGGTGCGGGAGTGGCCATTGGTATTGGATTGTCGACCACTTTCGGCGTGTCTGCAGGAGATTCTGAAGGTGCGATGGTAAAAGCGGCGTGATTACACCGATGTCATTCGATCGCCACATGCGCGCCAGCGGCGCTGATGCTAAATCTCTGGACCCGCGCGGTGACGGATGTCACACTCGGTCAGGGGAGGTCAACAATGACTGTGACAACAAGCCGGACTGGTATCGCACCTCGCGAGAACGGTGCGCCGCCCCCGCGGGTGGCGCTTTCCGATGTCGATCTGCATTCGCTGGGATTCTGGGAGCAGGACGAAGACCGCCGTGACGGTTGCTTCGCCGCGCTGCGCCGGGAGGCGCCGGTGTCGTTTTGGCAGACACCGGAATTCGAGGGCTTCATCTCGGGCGCGGGGCACTGGGCGCTGACCAAACACGAGGACGTCCATTTCGCGAGCAGACATCCGGAGATCTTCAGTTCGGTACCCACCAGCACTTCGTTGCTGGATGTCGACCCGGAGATCGCCGAGTTCGTCGGTTCGATGATCTCGCTGGACGACCCGCGACACCTGCGACTGCGCACCATCGTCAACCGGGCTTTCACGCCGAAAGTATTGGCCCGGATCGAGGCGAGCGTGCGCGATCAGGCCCGCAACCTGGTCTCGGCGATGGTGGCGAATCATCCCGACGGGCAGTGCGACTTCGTCGCCGAACTCGCCGCGCCGCTCCCGCTGGCCATCATCTGCGACATGATGGGCATCCCGGAAGAGGATCGCTCGAAAGTGTTCCATTGGACCACCGTGTTGTTGGGGGTCGGTGACGACGAGATCACCGTCGATCACGACGAATTAGTTTCGATCACCATGCAAATCGCTGCCTACGGGGTCGAGCTCGCGGAGAGCCGGCGGGCCCATCCGGGTTCGGACCTGACGACCGCACTGGTGCAGGCCGAGGTGGATGGGGAGAGTCTGAACTCCAGCGAGATCGCCTCGTTCTTCATCTTGCTGACCGCCGCGGGCAACGAAACGACCCGCAATGCCATCAGCCACGGCATGGTTGCGTTGAGTCATTTCCCCGGCGAGCGCGAGCGGTGGTGGGCTGATTTCGACGGTATCGCACCGACCGCGGTCGAGGAGATCGTCCGCTGGGCCTCACCGCTGAGCTTCATGCGCCGCACGCTGACCGAGGATATCGAGATGCGCGGCACGAAAATGAAAGCGGGCGACAAAGTTTCGTTGTGGTACTGCTCGGCGAACCGCGACGAGGAGAAGTTCGACAACCCGTGGCGCTTCGACGTCACCCGCAGCCCGAATCCACAACTCGGCTACGGCGGCGGTGGTGCCCACTTCTGCCTCGGGGCCAACCTGGCCCGCCGCGAGATCCGGTTGGCCTACGAGGAGTTGCACAGGCAGATCCCCGATATCGTCGCGACGGCCGAACCGGCGATCCTGCGCTCGGCCTTCATTCACGGCATCAAGCGACTACCCGTGGCCTGGACGCCGCCGGCCTAAGACTCAGTGGGCTCCGTTGTTGGAGCCGTCGTGGCCGCCGTTGGGGTTGAAACCGCCGCCGTTGTTGAAGCCGTTGCCGCCGAAGTTCGGCCTGGTCGGTGTGGCAGTCACGGTCTGGGTGACGGTGCTGGTGTCGGTGGGCACCGTCGTCGTCGCGGTGTCAGTCGCGGTGTCAGTCGTGGTGGTGGTCGCGGCGGTGGTGGTCGGCGTGTCGGTGACGGCAGGCGCATCCGTGGCCGTGGCCGTCACCGTCTCCGGTGCCTCGGTGATGATGGTCTGCCCGTTACCGCCCCCGCTGTGGTGGGTGCTCGCGGTTGTCGAGCTGGCCGGAGTCGATGTCGCGGCGGTCGGAGTCGTTGCGGGCGCCGCAAGCTTCATGACGGCAAAAGCCAACGCCGCCAGCACAATAATGGCCAGGGCACCGCAGCCGAGCAGCACAGGTGCGCTGCGGTACCAGGGTTGCTGCGGTGGCCCGCCGTAACCCGGGGCGCCGTTGGTTTCGGAGTAGTAGGAACCGCTGCCGTTTGGGTCGAAGCTGGACACGGGCGCAGACAGTATCCGGCCGGCCTGGCAGCGAGCCGACAGCTTCCGCAGGGATTGCTACAAATGGCGCCGGACCGGCCCCCTAGGCTGGGCGGCGATGGCATTTCACGTCCACCGCGCCGAGCGCACCGACCTGTTGGCGGACAGCCTCGGCGCCCTGCTTGCGACGCCGCTGGCTGATCCGTTCGCCGAGGAACTTGTCCTGGTTCCTGCACGGGGCGTCGAGCGGTGGCTCAGTCAGCGGCTCTCGCATGTGCTGGGCCGCCGCGGTAAAGATACCGGCGGTAAAGATACCGGCGGCAAAGATACCGGCGGTGGAGGCACCGACGGGGTTTGCGCGGGGGTGGCATTCCGGTCGCCCGGGTCGTTGATCGCAGAGTTGACCGGCACCGCGCGGGCGCCGGGGGTGCAGGACCCGTGGGCGCCCGACACCCTGGTCTGGTCGGTGCTCGACGTGATCGACAGCAGCCTGGACGAGCCGTGGTGCTCGACATTGGCTGCGCACCTTGGGCATTTCAACACCGGCGAGGAAGCCGTACTGCGCCAGGGCAGAAGGTTCGCCACCGCGCGCCGGATCGCCGGGCTCTTTGCGTCCTACGCCGCCCAGCGGCCGCAGCTGCTGGTCGACTGGAGCGCCGGCCGTGGCACCGACGGTGCGGGCGGTGAGTTGGATCCGGATCTGGGCTGGCAACCACACCTGTGGCGGGAAGTGTGTGCGCGGCTGGCCATCGATACTCCGGCGACGCGGTTCGCCACCACCGTTGCCCGGTTGCGTTCGGCACCAACGGACCTGCCCGCCCGGTTATCGCTCTTTGGTCACACCCGGCTGTCGAGCACGGATATCGCTCTCCTCGAAGCAGTTTCCGTCCATCACGATCTGCATGTGTGGTTGCCGCATTCCAGCGACCAGCTGTGGCGCAGGCTGCCCAGTCAGGCGCGACCAGTCCCGCGCACCGAGGATGAGGACCGTCTCCAGGTCAGGCATCCGCTGCTGGCGACATTGGGACGCGATCTGCGTGAACTGCGGCGCAGCCTGCCCACCGCAGATGTGGTCGATGAGTACGTCGGCGGCGCACCGGCCCGGCCCACCACCCTGCTCGGCTGGCTGCAATCTGATATCGGTGCCGATAGCGTTCGCCCGACCGCACGTCACCTGCTGGCGGATGACCGCTCGGTGCAGGTGCACAGCTGTCACGGGCCTGCCCGTCAGATCGATGTCCTGCGTGAGGTCTTACTCGGTCTGCTCGCCGACGACCCGACGCTGGAACCGCGCGACATCCTGGTCATGTGCCCCGACATCGAAGCCTATGCGCCGTTGATCGTTGCGGGTTTTGGCCTCGGAGACGTTGTCGGCGAACAACATCCGGCGCATCGGCTGCGGGTGCGGCTCGCCGACCGCTCGTTGGTACAGACCAACCCGCTGTTGGGGGTGGCCGCCGCAGTGCTGGCGCTGGCCGACGGCAGAGCGACGGCGAGCCAGGTGTTGAACCTGGCCGAAGCCGCACCGGTGCGCGCCCGTTTCGGTTTCACCGACGACGACCTGGAAGCGGTCACCGGTTGGGTGCGCGACGCAGGCATCCGGTGGGGTATCGACAACGCGCATCGCGCGCGGTACCAGCTCGACACCTATGTGCAGAACACCTGGCGCTTCGGGCTCGACCGGGTGCTGTCCGGCGTTGCGATGTCCGACGACGCACAGGCTTGGCTCGGCACGACGTTGCCACTTGATGATGTGGGCAGCAACAAGGTCGAACTCGCCGGTCGGGTCGCCGAATACGTCGACCGCCTCACCGCGGTGATCGACGCACTGTCGGGCACCCGGCCACTGTGCCAGTGGATCGAGACCCTGCGAGACGGGGTGGGTCTGCTGACCCGCGCCGACGGCGCTGACGGCTGGCAGACCTCCCAGCTGTACCGCGAGTTTGCCGACACCATCGAACGGGCCGACGCGCGCGCCGATATGCCGATGCGGCTCAACGATATTCGGTCGCTGCTGGATCGGCAGCTGGCCGGCCGCCCCACCAGGGCCAATTTTCGCACCGGGACCCTGACCGTGTGCACCATGGTGCCCATGCGGTCCATTCCGCACCGGGTGGTCTGCCTGGTCGGCCTAGACGACGGGGTGTTCCCCCGCATCGACGCCGTCGACGGCGATGACGTGCTGGCGCGCCGACCGATGACCGGCGAACGCGATATCCGGTCCGAGGACCGCCAACTGTTGTTGGACGCGGTGATGTCGGCGACGGAGAAGCTGGTGATCACCTATACCGGCGCCGACGAGTACAGCGGGCACCGCAGGCCACCCGCGGTGCCGCTGGCAGAGCTGCTGGACGCGCTCGACCAGTGCACGACGGAAGCCGTTCGCGACCGAATCGTGATCGAACATCCGTTGCAGCCCTTCGATGTTCGAAACGTGACGCCGGGAGAGCTCGGCGTGCCGACGCCGTTCACCTTCGATCCGACCGTGCTGACCGCGGCAAGGGCGGCGACGGGGACGCAACGTGAACCGCAGGCATTTCCGCAGGGGCTGTTGTTGACGGTGCCGACCGGCGACGTGGCGTTGGCCGACCTCATCGCATTCGTCAAGAACCCGGTCCGGCATTTCTTTCGGACGGTCGATATGGCGTTGCCGCGCGATGTCGAAGGGATCGATGATGCGATGCCCATCGAACTCGACGGGTTGGCGCGTTGGCAGGTCGGCGAGCAGATGCTGGGGGATCTACGCCGTGGTCAGGACCGTCGCTGGGTGTTGGACGCCGAATGGCGCCGCGGCACCATGCCGCCGGGCCAGCTCGGGTGGCGCCAGGCCAAGGAGATCCGGGACGGCGCAGAGGAACTCGCCACCGCCGAGGCTCAGTTCCGCGACGTCGTGCCGCGCGCTGTCGATATCGATATCGACCTGAACGGCGAGCGCCGGCTGACCGGTACGGTTACACCGGTTTACGGCGAGAAGGTGGTGTCCTCGACGTTCTCCCGACTCGACGGCAGGCACCTACTCGACCCGTGGGTGCGCATGCTCGCCCTGGCCGTCGCCGAACCCGACCGGGACTGGTCTGCGGTGTGCATCGGCCGCGGTGGTGACGAACCCGTGCTGACCAGGACGCTTGGCCTGCCCGCTGAAGGTGCTGCCACGGTGCTTCGAGATTTGATCGCTTTATATGACGCCGGGCGTGCCGAACCAATTCCGTTGCCGGTCAAGACGTCCTACACCTGGGCAAGTACCCGCCTGCGGGGCAGAGACCCGGAGATCCCCGCCCGTCGCACGTGGACGAGCAAGTTCGGCGGCGACGACAGCGAACCTGCACATGTTCGGGTCTGGGGCGGACCGCCTGCACCGTTCGAGGCGCTGCTGACCGCTCCCCGCGCGGGCGAGGAGATGGCCGGGGAGGACACCAGACTGGGCGCGTTCGCCGCCCGGTTGTGGCTTCCGCTGCTGCGGGCGGAGAGGCGCCAGCGATGATGGATCGATTCAATCTATTGGGGCCACTGCCTGCGCCGGGTTCGACAACCGTGCTCGAAGCCAGCGCGGGCACCGGAAAGACCTTCGTCCTGGCGGGGCTGGTCACTCGCTATCTCGCCGACGGTGCCGCCACGCTCGACGATATGCTGCTCATCACGTTCAGCCGGGCCGCGACGGCCGAGCTACGCGAACGCGTACGCAACCAGATCGTTGAGGCGGTAGCGGTTTTCGAGGGTGGTGGACCTTCGGAGCGCAATGACTTGATCGAGTCTCTGCTGTCCGGTACCGATGCGCAGCGCGCCGCCAGGCACAGCCGGTTGCGCGATGCGCTCGCCGAATTCGACGCCGCGACCATCGCCACCACACACGAATTCTGCCAACTGGTGTTGAAATCACTTGGGGTGGCCGGCGATAGCGATGCCGGTGTGAGCCTGGTCGAGGATCTCGGTGACCTGGTGCATGAGATCGTCGATGATGTTTACTTGCGCCGGTTCGGCGGTCGATCGGAGCGGCCGACGTTCGACCGCGCCGCTGCACTGGAGCTGGCCACCGCCGTGGTGGACAAGGCCGGGACCGAATTGCGACCCATCGATCCGCCGGTGGGAACAGTGGCCTACGAGCGGCTCGGGTTTGCCAGGGATGTGCTGGCAGAGCTCGATATTCGCAAACGCCGGCTCGGCATCCTGCACTTTGATGACCTGCTGTCGCGGCTCGCGGATGCGCTAGGTCCCGAGGATGCCCCGGCCCGGGTGCGGATGCGCCGACGGTGGCGCATCGTGATGATCGACGAGTTCCAAGACACCGACCCGGTGCAATGGCAGGTCGTCGACCGGGCATTTCGTGGTCACTCGACCCTGATCCTGATCGGTGACCCCAAACAGGCGATCTATGCGTTCCGCGGCGGCGATATCGACGCCTACCTGGAGGCGGCGCGGACCGCAGGCACCCAGTTCACGCTCGGCACCAACTGGCGTAGCGATAGCGCCCTGGTCGGCAGCCTGGCGACCGTGCTGCGTGGTGCGGCCCTCGGCGACGCCGCCATCGTCGTACACGATGTCGATGCCGCCCACCAGGGGCACCGGCTGGCGGGGGCGCCAAACAACGCACCGTTTCGGCTGCGGGTGGTGGATCGGGCCATGCTGGGTTACCAACGCACCCAGAGCATTCCGATCGCCGAAGTGCGCACTCATATCGCTCGCGATCTGGCTGCCGATATCGCCGCAACCCTGGCCGGCGGTGCGACCTTTGCCGATCGGCCGCTGGCAGCCGGAGATATCGCGGTCATCGTCGAGAGCCATGCCGATGCGCGCCGCTGCTATGACGCGTTGGTCGAGGTGGGTATACCCGCGGTCTACACCGGCGACTCGAATATCTTCTCCTCGGTAGCGGCCGCGGAATGGCTGTGCCTGCTCGACGGTTTCGATCAGACCCACCGCAGCGGCCTCGTTCGCGCCGTGGCCGCCACAGCCTTCTTCGGGCATTCCCTCGAAGAGGTGGTCCACCAGGGTGACGCGTTGACAGACAGCGTCGCCGATACCCTGCGTCAATGGGCTGACCACGCCCGCGAGCGCGGTATCTCGGCGGTCTTCGAAGCTGCCAATGTGGCCGGGATGAGCCGGCGCGTGCTCACTGATCGTGGCGGGCAGCGGATGATGACCGACCTGGCCCATATCGGTCAACTACTTCAAGACGTTGCGCACCGTGAACGCCTTGGGGTGCCTGCGCTGCGGGACTGGCTGCGCGACCGGTGCACCGAGCAGCGCCGCGCCGAGCGCAACCGGCGCCTGGACAGTGACGCGGCCGGCGTGCAGGTGATGACGGTCTGGGCGAGTAAGGGGCTGGAGTACCCGATTGTCTACCTGCCCTTCAGTTTCAACCGTTGGGTCGGCGGCAGTGAAGTGATCGCGTTCCACGATGTGCACGGGCGCCGCTGCCTGCACATCGGCGGACCGACAGCCGTGGACTTCGAAGACGCCGCCAGAGCGGGCCGCGCCGAAGATGCCAGGGAACGCCTCCGACTGGCCTATGTCGCACTGACCCGCGCCCAGTCGCAGGTTATCGCGTGGTGGGCGCCGACCAAAGATGAGGTCAACGGCGGGCTTTCGCGGTTGCTGCGCGGCAGGGCCCGTGGCGATGCCGACGTGGTCGAGGAATGTCGCAGGGGGATCACCGATACCGACGCGGTGGCGTGTTTTCGCGCCTGGACCGAAGAGGGCGGGCCGGTGGTCGAGCGGGCCGTCATCGGTGACGTACCTGAAGTTCCTGCCGTGCCCGCCCCGACCGGTCTCGCGGTCCGGCATTTCCACCGTGGTATCGATACCCGCTGGCGCCGCACGTCGTACTCGGGGTTGATCAGGGCGGCTGGATCCAGTGGTTCGGAGGTGACCGAACCGGGCTCGCTCGGGGCCACCAGTGAACCTGAGATCGCCGGCAAGGACGACGAAGTCGAGGATATTCCGGTCGGTGTGGCGGTGACCTCTCACGGCGCGCAGATCGAGTCCCCGATGAACAATCTGCCCGGCGGCACGGCGTTCGGTTCACTGGTCCACGCGGTCCTCGAGACGGCCAACCCGGCAGCGTCCGATCTTGCCGGTGAACTGACCGACCAGATCCACGCGCACGCCGCCTGGTGGTCGGTCCCCGCAGACCCCGCCGAATTGGCGACCGCACTGCTGGCGGTGCACGACACCCCGCTGGGCCCGCTGACACCGGGTCTGACGTTGCGCGATATCGGGCTCGGTAACAGGTTGCGCGAGTTGGACTTCGAGATCCCCTTGGCCGGAGGCGATCTGGCCGGACCGACGGCGCGGGAGACCACCCTGGCCGATGTCGGTGAGCTGGTCCGGCTGTACCTTCCCGCTGATGATCCACTGGCGACCTATGCCGAGCGGCTGCGCAGCCCCGTCCTCGGTGCACAGTCCCTGCGCGGTTATCTGACCGGTTCGATCGACGTGGTGCTGCGGGTACCTGACGGGGATGGGCATCGTTATGTGGTGGTCGACTACAAGACCAACCGGCTCGGTGAACCGGGCCGCCCGCTGACTGCCGCCGACTATGGTCCGCAGCAGCTGGCCCAAGCCATGCTGCACTCCGACTATCCACTT
Organism: Mycobacterium sp.; assembly: GCF_965229105.1. GTDB lineage: Bacteria > Actinomycetota > Actinomycetes > Mycobacteriales > Mycobacteriaceae > Mycobacterium. The sequence goes on along the minus strand of NZ_OZ245858.1, from coordinate 108,516 downwards.
CAAGCTCTGCTGTATTGCGTTGTTCTGCACCGATTCCTGCGCTGGCGCCAACCCGGTTACGTTCCCACTGTGCACCTCGGCGGTGTGCAGTACCTGTTCTTGCGTGGCATGTGCGGCCCGGAAACGCCGCTCACCGACGGTCATCCCGCCGGGGTGTTCAGTTGGAAGCCGCCCGCCGAACTGGTGAGCGCACTATCGGATCTCCTGGATGAGGGAGTGCGGTGAGCGTCATCGACGTCGACGATCCGCACGACTGGCGGCGGGTACGCGATGCGAAAGGGTTGCTGCGCATCTTCAACGATGCCGGTGTGTTGGAGGCGGCCGACGTGCACGTCGCCACCCGACTGGCAGCGCTGACGTCGGAGACCGACGACAGGGTGCTGCTGGCCATCGCCTTGACGGTGCGAGCGCTGCGGGCGGGATCGGTCTGCGTCGACCTGATGACTGTCGCCGAGGATCTCGGCCTGGACCTGCCGTGGCCCGAACCCGACGCGTGGCTCACCGCGGTGCAGGCGAGTCCACTGCTCGGTACGCCACCGGCGTTGCGACTCTATGCGGATCGATTGCTCTACCTCGACCGGTACTACCGGGAGGAGGAGCAGGTGTGCGCTGATCTGCTGGCAGTGGGTGGACTGGACGTTCCCGTCGACCCCGTGGCGCTCGCATCGGGTCTGGACCGGGTGTTCCCCGCCCCGAAGTTCACCGAACAGCGTGACGCCGCCCAGATTGCGTTGTCGCAGTGGACAACTGTGCTCACCGGCGGTCCAGGCACCGGTAAGACCACCACTGTCGCGGGATTGCTGGCCCTACTGGCCGAACAGGCCGAGCTGGCGGGCCGGACCCGGCCGCGGATCGCGCTGGCCGCACCTACCGGTAAGGCGTCGGCGCGGTTGCAGCAGGCCGTGCAATCGGAGATCGACAATCTTGGCGCGGCCGATCAGGCCCGGCTGTCCGGTCTGCAGGCCGTCACCTTGCATCGGCTTCTGGGCTCGCGGCCCGATACGTCGGCGCGGTTCAAGCATCACCGCGCGAACCGGTTGCCCTATGACGTCATCGTCGTCGATGAGACGTCGATGGTGCCGTTGACGATGATGGCCAGGCTGCTCGAAGCCGTGCGGCCGGCCACCCGGTTGATCCTGGTCGGCGATCCCGATCAGCTGGCCTCGGTGGAAGCCGGCGCGGTACTGGCCGATTTGGTCGACGGGCTCGGCGCCCGCTCAGATGTCCACGTCGCCGCGCTGACCACGTCGCACCGGTTCGGCGAGTCCATCGGTCGGCTCGCCGAGGCGATTCGCCACGGTGCCGCTGACACGGTGCTCGACCTGTTGCGGGCGGGCGGAGAGCATATCGAGTACGTCGAGGACAACGCGGCCTACCTGCTACGGCAGGTCCTTGTCCCGCACACGCTGGCCGTCCGCGCGGCGGCCGCAGCCGGTGATGCCGCAGGTGCGTTGGCCGCGCTGGACAGGCATCGCCTACTGTGTGCGCACCGGGAAGGACCGTGGGGTGTGCGGCACTGGAACCGGCAGATCGAGCGGTGGCTCACCGAGGAGACCGGTGAGGCGCTCTGGACGGAATGGTATGTCGGGCGCCCGATCCTGGTCACCGCCAACGACTATGGCCTGAAGTTATACAACGGGGATACCGGCGTGACGGTGCTGCGCGACGAGGCACTGCGGGCATCGATTGCGGGTGCGACCGGCTCGCTGGAGTTCGCGACCAGCCGACTTGCGGAGGTCGAGACCATGCACGCGATGACCATCCACAAGAGCCAAGGCAGCCAAGCCGACGAGGTCACTGTGCTTCTGCCGCCACAGGATTCGCGGTTACTGACGCGGGAACTGTTCTATACCGCGGTCACTCGCGCGAAAGCCAAGATCCGGGTGGTGGGTACTGAGGCCGAGGTGCGCGCCGCCCTGGACCGTCGGGTGGTGCGGGCCACTGGACTGCGGCTGCGGCTGTCCGAGAGCGTGTCGCACCTCTCGCGTTGATTGAGCGCTCACGTCTCATCCTTCGCTGAAAAGTCATACATGAGTACTCAATCAATAGGCGGGACAACAACACAGAACAGCCCCCGCCGTGGCGGGGGCTGCCTCTGTGGTGCAGGTCGGTGCAGGGTGCAGCAGGTCAGGCCGCGGGCGGTCCGCCGTTGAGCACACGCTGCATATCGGGAACCATCATCTGCAGCTGCTGTCCCCAGTAGCCCCAGCTGTGCGTGCCGTTCGCGGGGAAGTTGAACACGCCGTTGGTGCCACCGGCCGCGATGTAGTTATCGCGGAAGGTGACGTTGGTCCGCAGGGTGAAGCCCTCCAGGAACTGCGCCGCCATCAGGTTGCCGCCGTTGGTGCCTGCGTCGAGGTCCGACGGGGTACCGGTACCGCAGTAGATCCAGATGCGAGTGTTGTTGGCGACGAGCCGGTTGATGTTGACCATCGGATCGTTACGCTTCCAGGCCGGGTCGCTCGACGGGCCCCACATGCTGTTGGCGTTGAAGCCACCTGCGTCGTTCATGGCCATCCCGATCAGCGTCGGCCACCAGCCCTCGGAGGGGTTGAGGAAGCCGGAAAGCGAAGCGGCATAGCTGAACTGGTCGGGATGCCAGATGGCCTGGGTCAGCGATGCCGAACCGGCCATCGACAGACCCACGGTGGCATTGCCGGTCCGCGACACGCCGCGGTTGGCTTCGAGCCAGGTGGGCAGTTCCTGGGTCAGGAACGTCTCCCACTTGTAGGTGTAGTTCTGGCCATTGCCTTGGGACGGCTGGTACCAGTCGGCGTAGAAGCTGGACTGTCCGCCGACGGGCATGACCACCGAAATGCCCGAACCGTCGAACCATTCGAAGGCGGGGGTGTTGATATCCCAGCCGTTGTAATCGTCCTGGGCACGCAGACCGTCGAGCAGGTAGACCGCATGCGGTCCGCCGCCCTGGAACTGGATGCGGATCTCTCGGCCCATCGATGGCGATGGGACATTGATGTATTCGACAGGCAGACCGGGTCGGGAGAAGGCCCCGGCTGTCGCCTCGCCTCCGGCGATCCCGATCAGGCCGGGCAGCGCGGCAGCCGCAACTGCGGCGACCGTCAGCCGGCGCAGGTTTGCCCTTGCCGTACCGCGCAACTTCTCAACGAGCTTCACGACTGTCGCTCCTCCATTTTCGTAATTACAAGCTTGTGTTACCGATGTGACGCAAGTGAATCATGTGATTCGCAGGTGTCGCGCTCGGAAAACCCCGTGGAGGTATCGCGGTTGCCTAACGATTGGGCGTCACACCGGAGGCCGATTCGTCACCGCGTTGTGACCAGGCACCGGCGTGTTGGCGCAGTGCGCGGTTTGCGCCAGCCCACGCGGAGAGCTGTTGTCCCAGCGCAATCGGCCACTAGCAGGGCGGCGCGGAAACTCAGGTCACAGATGTCAGGAACGTGCGCGGGTGACCGCGTCTTCGGCGTGCCGATGGCCGATCAGTTCGAAACCGACGACGGTCACCACCGGCGCCAGCATCACCACGAGAAGACACACCGCCATCGTCACGCCCGCCGCTGCCAGGGCGACTGCCGCGCCGAGGACGACAGCCGAACCGGTCAGCATCAGCAGATGCCACGAGGCCAACGAATGCGTCAGGATCAGGTAAAGCCCGAACACGCCGAGGATGTAGACCCCGACGGGGAGCGCAACGGTGAGCACGGTTTCCACCGAGCCCAGCTTCGAGTGCCCCTCGATGTAGTACGCGGCGGCATGCAGACCCGCGCCGGTAGCAACGATGGCGCCGAATAACGGGATGTGGCCGTAACCCCAGCGGAATGACCGATCCCGGTGGGCGTGCAGCAGCTGCGCCGACGGCACCACGAAGTACACCCACCACATGCCGAACGTCAGCCCGGTTCCGGCGACCGCCACCAGTACGGCATCGACGGTCCACCCTTGCGCGGTCACCACCGCGGATATGGAGGCCACCGTGCCGACCACGCCTTCGCCCAGCGCGATGATGACCAGCAAGCTGTGGCGTTCGGCGATGTGATGGGCATGCCAGGGTGTCCCGCCGAAGCGCCGCTCGGCGATCCAGGGGCCTGAGGTCTCCAGGAACACCATCAGCGCGAACAACAGGAATGTCACCGGAACGGAGGTGTGGACGAACAGCACGACGACCCAGCCGACCTGGCCGATGGTGATCGATGCGGCGTAGGCCAGGCATGCAGGGCGGCGGGCCGGATCCTGCCGGGCTGCGCGTAACCACTGGAACACCATGGCAATTCGCATCACGATGTAACCGGCGACCAGCACCTGGTTGTCGACGTGCTCGCCATGTTCGATCGAGGCGAACATCGGTGGGATTCCGAGTGCCAGGATGATGACGCCGACCATCTGCAGCATGGTGGTGAGCCGGTATACCCAGTCGTCGGTGTCGTACGCCGAGGCGAACCACGCGAAGTTGATCCAGGCCCAGCTCACCGCGAAGGTGCCGAAGGCGAACCCGGCCAGGCCGGCGCCGACGTGGTTGAGCGAAAGCTGGTGGGCAAACTCCGACGCGGTCAGACCGAACGCGATCACGAACGTCAGGTCGAATAGCAGCTCCAGCGGCGTGGCGACCCGGTGCTCTTCGTGGGGGTCGCGGCCGGCCATCCGGCGCAGTCGATGTGCCGGCGTCACGGGCCGGGAACGTTCACGGGGCTCGCCGGGTTGCAGATCGCTCACCGCCACATCCTCCCAGGAGGGGCCACCGCCAGGAACATCACAGGTAAGTTGTTAGGCAAACCTAGGCTAATGCGACGTTCATGCTGTTCGGCGCTGAGAGGATGATGATGCGGCGGTTTGTGACGAGGTGGTTCGCGGTGGCCAGCGCGCTGGCGCTTCTACTGGGGATGACGGCGTGTTCGAGCTCCGGGGGCGGTGACGAGCTGTTGATCTACAACGCGCAGCACGAGTCGCTCACCAAGGAGTGGATCGACGCATTCACCAAGGAGACCGGGATCAAGGTCACCTACCGCCAAGGTGGCGACACCGAACTCGGCAACCAGATCATTGCCGAGGGCGATGGCTCGCCTGCCGATGTCTTCCTCACCGAGAACTCGCCGGCGATGGCAGCTGTGGAACAGGCCGGGTTATTCACCGATATCGGTGCCGACACCATCGCCGCGGTGCCCGCGCAGTACCGGCCGGCGTCCAACAAATGGACCGGGGTGGCGGCCCGCACCACCGTATTCGTCTACAACAAGGACAAACTGCCCGTCGACCAGCTACCGAAGTCGCTGCTGGATCTGCAGGACCCGTCGTGGCAGGGCCGCTGGGGCGCACCGCCGCCGAAGGCGGATTTCCAGGCCATCGTCGCCGCCCTGCTCGACCTCAAAGGGGAGGCTGTCACCGCATCGTGGCTGGCCGGGATGAAGACCAATGCCGTTCTCTTCCAGGACAATATCGCCACGCTGAAGGCCGTTAACGCAGGGCAGGTCGCGGGCGGGGTGATCTACCATTACTACTGGTTCCGGGATCAGGCCAAGACCAAAGAGATCAGCGGCAATACCGCGCTGCACTACTTCCGCAACGAGGATCCCGGCGCGTTCATCAGCATCTCCGGCGGCGGCGTGCTCAAGTCGAGCAAGAAGCAGGACCAGGCGCAGCAGTTTCTCAAGTTCGTCACGAGCAAGGCGGGCCAGGAGGTGCTGCAGAATGGCACGTCGTTCGAGTACCCGGTCGCCAGCGGCGTACCGGCCAATGCCGCACTCGAACCTCTGGATCAACTGCAGGCACCGGCGGTCAACCCATCGGATCTCGACGCGAAGAAGGTGTCCGATCTGATGACCAAGGCAGGACTGCTCTAGGTGGTAGCTCCAACAGTGTTGCGGCGCAACACCGGCACCCGCCAGGGGTGGCTGGTGTCTACGACCGTGGCCCTGCTGGTGGCAGGCACGTTCATCCCGCTTGGCTACGTGGCATGGGCGGTGGTCAGCACCGGGCCGGCGCAGGCGTACGCGTTGCTGGTCCGTCCCCGCGTCGGGGAGCTGCTGATCAATACGGTGTCGTTGGTGCTCATCACCGTCCCGCTCTGCGCGGTGCTCGGGGTGGGGGCGGCGTGGCTGGTGGAGCGTACCGATCTGCCGGGCCGGTCGTGGTGGCGGCCGATATTCGTCGCACCCCTTGCTGTGCCGGCCTTCGTCAACAGCTACGCGTGGACCAGCGTCGTGCCGACCATGCACGGGCTCGGCGCGGGTGTCCTGGTCTCGACCCTGTCCTATTTCCCGCTCATCTATCTGCCGGTGTTGGCCACGCTGCGCAGACTCGATCCCGCCGTCGAAGAGACGGCGCGTGCGCTCGGTTCGGATTCGGGGGCGGTATTCATCCGAGTGGTGTTGCCGCAGTTGAGGTTGGCGCTGCTCGGCGGTGGATTGCTCATTGGTATCCACCTGCTCGCCGAGTACGGCGCCTTCGCGCTGCTGAGGTTCGACACCTTCACCACGGCGATCTTCCAGCAGTTCCAGGCCACCTTCAACGGCGCAGCGGGCACCATGCTGGCCGCGGTACTGGTGTTGTGCTGCCTGGTACTCCTGCTTGTCGAGGCGGCAGCGCGCGGTGGTGCGCGGTACGCCAGGATCGGCTCGGGAGCTGCCCGCAAGGCGGAGCCACTTCGGCTCGGCACCAACACAATACCTGCGGAACTGGCGCTTACCGGGCTTGCGGCGCTGGCACTTGGGGTGCCGGTGTGGACCATACTGCGGTGGCTGTGGATCGGCGGGCGCGACGTCTGGGCGCTCGGCGATGTGGGTGAAGCGTTGGCGCAGACGGCGTCGCTGGCTGGTCTCGCCGCAGTGATCACTACTGTGCTGGCGTTCCCGATCGCCTGGGTGGCGGTCCGCTCGAGCGGTCTGCTGGCACGCACCGTGGAAGGTGCGAATTACGTGACGAGTTCGTTGCCGGGCATCGTGACGGCGTTGGCATTGGTGTCAGTCGCCATCCACCTGGCCCGGCCGATCTATCAGACCGTGGCGCTGGTGATCGCGGCCTATGTACTGATGTTCTTGCCGCGGGCGCTGGTCAACGTGCGGTCCGGCCTGGCACAGGTACCGGTCGGGTTGGAGGAAGCATCGCGCTCATTGGGAGTTCCCGCAGGCGCCACCTTCGTCAGGGTCACCCTGCCTCTGACCGCGCCGGCGGCGGCGGCCGGTGCCGCCCTGGTATTCGTCGCAGTGGCAACAGAATTGACGGCGACTCTACTGCTGGCGCCGACCGGAACCAGGACGCTGTCCATGCGATTCTGGTCGTTGAGCAGCGAGCTGGACTATGCCGCCGCCGCACCGTATGCACTCATCATGGTGGTGCTGGCGATTCCGGTGACGTTGGTGCTGCTTCGCCAATCGACGAAAGTGGCAGCCCGATGAGCGCCGACCATATCGTCCGGCTCGACGGCGTGTGCAAGAGTTTCGGCGGCCACACCGTATTGGAGGGTATCCAGCTCGGTCTGCCCGCGGGCACGCTGACCGCGGTAGTGGGTGCGTCGGGCTGCGGTAAGACCACGCTGCTGCGGCTCATCGCCGGCTTTGAGGCACCCGATGGCGGTACGGTGACCATCGCCGGGCGTGAGGTGGCGGGGCCGACGACATTCGTTGCGCCACATCGTCGCGACGTCGGCTACGTGGCGCAGGACGGCGCACTGTTCCCGCACCTGAGCGTCGGCCAGAACATCGCCTACGGTCTTCCGCGTGGGCGACGGTCCGCGCACACGCGGGCCAGGGTGGTGGAGCTACTGGAGATGGTGTCGCTGACTGCCGAGCACGCGGCGCGTCGACCGCACGAGTTATCCGGCGGCCAACAGCAGCGGGTCGCCCTGGCCAGGGCGCTTGCACGCCAACCCGTTGTCATGCTGCTCGACGAACCGTTCAGCTCACTGGACACCGGGTTGCGCGCCGCAACGCGTAAGGCCGTGGCGCACACCCTGACCAGCGCCGGGGTCACCACGCTGCTGGTCACTCACGATCAGGAGGAGGCGCTGTCGGTGGCGGATCAGGTCGCGGTCATGCGCCAGGGCCAATTCACCCAGATCGGCTCTCCCGAAGAGGTTTACGCTGCTCCCGAGGATCGGTTCACCGCCCAGTTCCTTGGCGACTGCGTGTTCCTGCCTGCCACAATCGGCCCCGGCGGCGCGCACTGCGCACTCGGTGCCGTATCGGTCCGGTCTACCACTGTCCGGGGTGAAGCCACGATCATGCTGCGTCCTGAACAGCTGACCGCGACCAGGGTGTCCGATACCGACCTCGATAACGAGAGAAGTAGCGCTGTCGCAACGGTATTGGCGACGGAGTTTCTCGGCTCCGAGGTGGTGCTCACCATCGAGCTTCCCGGCGGGCAACCACCGATCAATGTGCGGCAGAACAGTATCGATCCGCCCACGGTGGATGCCAAGGTGCGATTGAACATCAACGGCTCCGCCGTCGTATTCCCGTCATGACCCCATTGACCCGACACCTGGCCGGCTTCGGTGGCCGCCCAGCGGTGGCCACGGCGGGAGAAGAGCTGACCTACCGAGACCTCGCTGGCCGCGTCACCGAATACGCTGCAGCCCTGGGCAGCCGGCGGCGGTTGGTATTGATGCAGACGCGTAACGACCTCAACACCCTGGTGCCTTATCTCGGTGCACTGGCCGGCCGGCACGTGGTGCTGCCCGTACCGCCGGGACGCGATACCGCCGGTATCGTGGCCACCTATCGCCCGGATACCGTCATCGCGCCCGACGGTACCGCCCAGTTCTGCGCCGAGCCGAGTGGGGACGCACTGCACCCCGAGCTGTCATTGCTGCTGAGCACGTCGGGCAGCACCGGATCCCCCAAGCTGGTCAGGCTCTCGCATGAGAATCTGATCTCCAACGCCGATGCCATCGCCCAATATCTCGATATCGACGAAAATGACAGAGCGCCAACTACATTGCCGATGTCGTACTGCTATGGCCTGTCGGTGGTGCACAGCCACCTCCGGCGCGGTGCCGGTCTGATCCTGACCGACCACTCGGTGGTCGATGATGGATTCTGGGAACTGTTCCTGCAACACCGGGGGACGAGCCTGGCCGGGGTGCCGTACACCTTCGACCTGCTGGACCGCATCGGCTTCGACGAGATGGACCTGCCCGACCTGCGCTACGTGACCCAGGCCGGGGGACGATTGCCCCCGCACCGGGTACAGCGCTATGCCCAACTCGGTGCCCGCCGGGGCTGGCAGCTGTTCGTCATGTACGGCGCCACCGAGGCCACTGCCCGGATGTCTTATCTGCCAGCAGAACTCGCGCTGAGCCGGCCCAATTCGATCGGCCGCCCCGTGCCGGGCGGATCGTTCACCATCGAGCCCCTGGCCGACTGGCCGGACCAGGGAACGGGCGAGCTCGTCTACCGCGGGCCCAATGTGATGCTCGGGTACGCCCACTCCCACGATGACCTCGCGCTCGGCAGAGCCGTGGAGGAAGTGCATACCGGTGATATCGCCCGGTGTGCTGCCGACGGACTCTACGAGGTGATCGGCCGTAGCGGCCGCTTCGTCAAGATGTATGGGCTGCGGATCGACCTGCAGCGCGTCGAGACGGTGCTCGGTGAGCACGGGGTGACAGCGTTCTGCACAGCGCTCGGTGACGGTGACGATCACCTCGCTGTCGCCGTGGCCGACGTCGATGATCTGCCGGGGGTACGCCGGCTTGCGGCCAAAGCGGCCGGATTACCCGTCGAGGCGGTGTGGCCGGCGGCCATGCCGGAGCTGCCGGTACTGCCCTCGGGTAAGCCCGATTACGACGCGGTGCGCGAGGCGGCCAGGCACGCTGCCGCACCTGTTGACGGTGGCAGCGGGATCCGCAGCTTGTTTCGCGATGTCCTGTGTTGCGACGATGCCCAGATCACCTCGGATGCCAACTTTCTGCGGCTCGGCGGGACATCGTTGAACTATGTGGCGATGTCGGTCCGGCTCGAGCGGATGCTGGGTCACCTCCCACCGGACTGGCAGCAGCTGCCGGTCGGGGAGCTCGAGCGCCTCGCCGAACAGCCGGACAACCGTCGTTGGTTCTCGGCGGCGTTGGAGACCAGCGTCGCGTTGCGGGCACTGGCGATCATCCTGATCGTCGGGTCGCATGCCGGTGTCTTCGAGGTGTGGGGCGGCGCGCATCTCCTGCTCGGATTGGCCGGGTACAACTTTGGCCGATTCTGTCTGCGGGCGGTGCCCCGTGCCGAACGGGTGCGTCACCTACGCCAGACCATTGCCTGGATCGCGGTGCCGTCGATCGCGTGGATTGCCGTTGCGCTGATCGTCACCGATGACTATCACCTGTCGAATCTGCTGCTGGCCAACAAGATACTGGGCCCAAGTGACAGTATGACCGCGGGCCGGTTGTGGTTCGTCGAGGTGCTGGTCTACGTGTTGATCGCATTGACCCTGCTCGTAGCCGTGCCAGTGATCGACCGCTGGGAACGCCGCGTACCGTTCACGTTCGCGGCGGTGTTCCTGGCTGCAGGGGTGGCGTTGCGTTACGACGTCCTCGGGTTGCGGCTCGGCGAGCAGGCCATGTTCACCTATCTGGCCTTCTGGTTCTTCGCCGCGGGTTGGGCGGCGGCCAAGGCACGTAACAACTGGCAACGGCTGGCTGTCACGGTGGTACTGGTGGTCTGCACGGTGGGCTACTTCGAGCAAGGGTTGCGGCAGATCCTGGTGGTGGGCGGATTCGCCCTGCTGATCTGGTTGCCGACCATCCGGTGTCCCGACCCGCTGCCAGTCGTCGCCGGCCTGATCGCCGAGGCGTCGCTGTACACCTATCTCACACATTTCCAGGTTTATCCGTTGTTCGACAGCCATCCCGTGGTCGGCGCCATCGCCGCGATCACGGTCGGCATCCTGATCGCCAGGGCGATGACTGAGGTGCGCCGCCGGATCAGTCGCGGATCAGGTGGCGGCACCGTCGTCGACGATCGAGTAGGTGGGGTCGGCCATGAAGACAGGCCGGTTCCCGTTCTGCCGCGCTTTTCCGACCAGTCTTAGGATCTGCCCCGCCGCGATATCGTCGCCGCCGCGGCTGAAGGAAACCGTCAGCTCGCCGCTGTCATCGCCGATTGTGATCAGCAGCAACGGTTTACCGTCCCGGCTCTTCACATCGATGTGACTGACCCGGCCTTCCACAGTGGTGCGCTGCCCCACGATCAGGCCGTCGATGGCGATCGGCCTCGGTGGAACGTCGGGATGCTCGTGGTCCGGTGCATGCGGCTGATCGGAATGGCCCACCCGGGCCTGCACCTTCTCCAGTTCGCGGGTCACCCGTTCCTCGAACATGTCGGGAAACGCCTCCCGGATCTGCGATTGCACGTCGTAGGGCACGATCGTCGCTGCCGCGTGCGGCATCCGGCTGACCGCCCTGGCGATCCGGTCGGCGGTCCGGTCGTGCAGCAGCCGGCCGAGCAGTGGGGCGTAGCTGCGCCGCGGCAACAGCAGCGTGATGTTCGCGTCGGGGTACTGCTCGGACGTCGCGCAGACCAGGTCGTGCGCGGCTCTGGTCAGTCGACGGTCAGGGCAGTCGATGACCACCAGCGGTGTCACCAGACCGTAATGCTGCCAACGCTTTCGGATGCGCTCGGCGACATCCTCGTCGATCATGAAGTGCACGGCGGTCAGCTCGTCGGCGCGCAGGCCACGGCCGTAGCGCAACGCCTCGATCACCGCCAGGTCCACCGAGTTCACCAGCACAAAGGCGTGATGGCTGGTGTATTCACCGAAGAAGTCGGGACGGTTGGTCCTGAACCGTTCCAAGATGGCGGCTTCGGCACGGTATTCGCGGTTGAGTCGCATCAGCGCGAAGACGAGTAGCGGGAAGATGACGACCACCAGCCAGGCGCCTTCGGTGAACTTCGCGATCGCGAAGATCGCGACCACCACCGTCGAGATGATCCCGGCGGAGAGATTGATGGCCAGCTTGTGGCGCCAACCGTCGGACTTGTGCGTCAGATGGTGTTTCGTCATGCCGTAACCGGCCATGGCAAAGCCGGTGAACACCCCGATGGCGTAGAACGGCACCAGCGCATTGACCGAGCCGCCGGTTCCGATGAGCAGTACCACCGCCAGCACGGTGAGCACGATGATGCCGTTGGAGAACACCAACCGGTGACCGCGTTTGGCCAGTTGCCGAGGCAGGAAGCGGTCTTCGGCGACGAAGTTCGCCAGCGCGGGAAAGCCGTTGAAGCTGGTGTTGGCTCCGGTGAAAAGAATTGCTGCGGTTGATATCTGGACCAGTGCGTAGAGGATGTGGCCGAGCAGACCATCGCCGAAGACGGCACGTGAGATCTCCGAGAGGACCGACGGGTAGCCCGCCACGTACGGGGTGGCATGGGTGGCGTAGGCCAGGTAGGCGACGCCGGCCAGCAGGAACGCCAGGATGCACGCCATCACGGTGAGAACGCGACGAGCGTTGACGCCCTGCGGGTCCCGGAACGATCCGACGGTATTGGAGATGGCTTCCACACCGGTCAGCGATGCACCGCCGTTGGCGAAGGCACGCAACAGGACCAGGATCGTCGCGCCCATCACCAGGCCGTCGCCGTGCTCGACGGGTACCGCACCTACCAGATTCGCCGCATCGTATTGCGGTAGACCCCAGAATAGATGTCGGACAACACCGGTCACGATCATCAACGACAGCATCGTCACGAAGAAGTAGGTAGGCATCGCGAACGGCCGGCCGGCTTCGCGGAGGCCCCGAAGGTTGGCGATGCACATCAGCAGCACGACACCGATGGTGATCTCGAGGCTGTACGGCCCAAGCGATTTCACTGCGGAGATGACGGCGACGGTGCCGGCCGCCGCCTGGACCGCGACGGTCACCACGTAGTCGATCAGCAGTGCCGCGGCGGCAATCTGCGCGACGCGGGGCCCGAAATTCTCCCTCGCGACGATGTAGGAGCCACCAGCTTTGGTGTAGGTCATCACGACCTGGCGATACGACGCCGCGACCAGGATGAGGATGACCAGGATGACACCGGTGATGGGAAGTAACAGCGCGAAGGCCGCCAGTGCCGCATACGGCAGTAGTTCGATCAGGATGACTTCGGTGCCGTAGGCGGTCGACGATATTGCGTCGGGGGAAAGCACTCCGAGCGCAACCGGGTTCGACAGCCGCTCGGATTTGAGCTCATCGGAGATGAGCGGCTTGCCGAGGAACAGCCGTTTGAGCGTGTAGCCGACTGACTCCCGCTGCGGCATCCCCCCAGGATCTTTCGTCACGGGCACATTCTCGCCCCCTTTTTGTCGCGAGCAGACGCAAAGCACCCTCGCCGACCGGCGTGTCGGGGGCACTATCCGTCTGCTCGCGGGGAAAAAAGGAGCGGACTGCTCAGCGCACCAGGCGGCGCAGCAGGGCGGAGGCGGTGATGACCCCGATGATGGCGGCGGCCACCAGCACCCCGATATCCAGCAGCCAGTTCGACGGTGTGCCGATCAGCAGACCGCGTAATGCGTTGACCTCGTAGCTCAATGGGTTCACTGCGGACAACCAACGCAGCCATGTCGGCATGATGTCGACGGGGTAGAGCGCGTTGGAGGCGAAGAACAACGGCATGGTGATGGCCTGGCCGATGCCCATCAGTCGGTCCCGGTTGCGTACGAGTCCGGCCAATGACATCGACAGGCAGGCGAAGAACGCCGAGCCCAGGACCACGATGCCCATCGCCCCGAGAATCCGCAGCGGGTTGGCCGTCAGGTGCACGCCCATCAGGTAGGCGATGATCAGCACCCCGATCACCTGGGCCACCGATCGGACGCCTGCCGCGAAGGACTTGCCTGCGATCAGCGCCGACGCGGGAGCCGGAGTGACCATGAGTTTGGCCAGGATGCCCGCGTCGCGGTCCCAGACGATCTGGATGCCGTAGAAGATCGAGATGAACAGGGCTGATTGCGCGATGATGCCCGGGGCGAGGAACGCCAGATACGACACCGAACCCGTATCGATGACGTGCAGCTGGCTGAACGTCTGGCCGAAGATCAACAGCCACAGGGCGGGCTGCACCATGCGGGTGACCAACTCGGTGCGGTCATGGCGCAGCTTCTGCAGTTCGACCAGGGCGAAGGTGCCCATCCGCTGGACCATGCCGCGCAGCCTGCGCCAGCCACGCGGCGCGCGAATCAGTCCGCCGGAGGTGGGCCGACCGGCCTGGGTGGTCTCGTCCGGTTCAACTGACACGGCGCGCTGTTTTCCTACTGGAGCGGATCTCACGCAGACCGGCGTGTGCGCCGTCGTCGGCGAGATCGGAACCTGCGTAATGCCGGAAGACGTCCTCCAGGGAAGCGTCCGGTCCGACGGTAGCTTTGAGATCGGTGGGGCTGCCAGAAGTCTGCAACTGGCCGTGGTGCAGCAGCGCGACCCGGTCACACAGCACGTCGGCCTCTTCCATGTAGTGCGTGGTCAGCAGCACTGTCATTCCGAATTCGTCCTGCATCCGCTGCACCTGTGCCCAGACTCCGTCGCGGGCAATCGGATCCAGCCCGACCGTGGGCTCGTCGAGGATCAGCAGGGACGGCCGGTTGACCAATGCCTGCGCCAATTCGAGGCGGCGAACCATCCCGCCCGAGTAGGTGCCGGCCAGGCCGTCGGCGACGTCGATCAGGTTCATCGCTTCCAACGCCTCGTCGACGCGGGCGGCTCGCTGGCGGCGCGGCACATCGTAGAGTCGGGCGAACCACTGCACATTCTGCCGCCCGGTCAACGCGGATTCGATCGAAAGCTGCTGTGGCACATAGCCGATGTTGTAGCGGATATCCATGGTGTCGCGTTTGGCGTCCAACCCGAAGATGGACACCGTACCGCCTTGTACCGGGGTCAGGGTGGTGAGCACCCGGACGACCGAGGTCTTACCCGCGCCGTTGGGGCCCAGCAGGCCGACCGTCTCGCCCGCGCGCACCTGCAGTGTCAGGTCGTCGACGGCGACGAACTTGCCATAGTGGTGTGTCAGGTGCTGACAGTCGATCGCCAGATCGGTGCTCATGTCTGCCTCTCCTGCAGCAACCGGGTCACTTTGGCAATGACCTCCAGTCCTGTTCTCAGCTGATCGATTTCGGCCTTGTCGAGCTCATCGAGGACCTGCGAGATGGCTGTCCGGCGGGCGGTTCGCGACGCGTCGGCCGCCTTCTGGGCGCTGGTCGAGAGCCGTAACCGCCCAACCCGGCGGTCGGCGGGGTCGGCCTCGCGGATCAGCGAGCCGCTCGCGGATAGTCGCGATACCAAGGTGGATGCGGTGTTGGCCGCCAGCCCGAGTTCGGCGGCCGCCTGACTGACTGAGATTCCTGGGCGTCGTCCGACCAGTCGCACCAATTCGGCCTGGGATTCGGTCAATCCGGCGCCCAGCTCGAAACGGTCGGGCCCGCGGCCTGCGGTCCGCCGTACTTGGCGGCGGAATCGACCAACGGTGCCCAACAACTCGCTGATCAGCTCACTGCGGGAGGGCACTTCGCCATGATACCTCTGTATAAGAGGTATTGTCAGAACCAGTTGTCGCGCATCTCCAGCGTGGTGTGGTCGAGGCTTTCCAGCAGGTCGAGTTGGGGCGCGGTCTTGGGTAACTCGTAACGGAAAAAGTACTGCGCTGCCTGGCGTTTACCGTCGTAGAAATCGCCGGTCTTCCCGTGGGCGGCACACAGCTGTTCCAGCCAGATCCAGGCGATCACGATGTGGCCGAATGCTTCGAGGTAGACCACGCTGTTGGCCAGTGCGCCCTCGATGTCACCGGAGGCGAACATCCCTGCCGTCACCGATACCAGTCGATTCCACGACGCGTCGAGTGCGGTCGCGAGCTCGGTCAGTTCACCGCCCGCGGCCGTGGCCATAGTGGTGGTGGCCGCGACGGCCTTGCCGAGCTCGGCGAGACTGGCACCGCCCCGTTGAACAACCTTGCGCCCCAACAGGTCCAGGCTCTGGATGCCATGGGTGCCTTCGTGGATGGGATTGAGCCGATTATCGCGGTAATGCTGCTCGACGTCGTACTCGCGGGTGTAGCCGTATCCGCCGTGCACCTGGATCGCCAGGTTGTTGGCCTCCAGGCACCATTGCGACGGCCAGCTTTTTCCGACGGGGGTCAGGATATCCAGCAGATCTGTGCAGCGCTGCAACTCTTCGTCGGATTCGGCGCTGTGTTGCCAGTCGACCAACCGCCCGCAGTACAGCTCCAATGCCAACGCAGCCTCGACATAGGCCTTCTGTGCCAACAACATTCGCTTGACGTCGGGATGGTCGATGATCGGGATCTGCGGTGTTGACGGGTCCTTGACCGTCGCGGGCCTGCCCTGCGGTCGGCTGCGGGCATACTCCAGCGATTTGAGGTATCCGGTGTAGCCCAGCGCGACCGCGCCCATGCCGACCCCGAGCCTGGCCTCGTTCATCATGTGGAACATGTAGGTGATCCCCCGGTGCGGTTCACCGATCAAGTAGCCGACCGCACCTGATTCACCGCCGGGCCGGTGAATTCCCTCGCCGAAGTTGAGCACGGTGTTGGTGATGCCGCGCTGGCCCATCTTGTGATTCAGCCCGGCCAGCACCACGTCGTTGCGCTCGCCGACCGGGCCGTCTGCTCCGTCTGGCCCGCTGAGGAACTTGGGCACGATGAACAGCGAAATACCCTTGGTGCCGGGCGGGCCGCCGGGGATCTTCGCCAGCACCAGGTTGACGATGTTGTCGGTCATCTCGTGCTCGGCGCCCGAAATCCACATCTTGGACCCGAACAGCCGATAGCTGCCGTCATCGCGCGGTTCGGCGCGGGTGAGGATATCGGCCAGGGATGAACCGGCTTGTGCCTCCGAGAGGGCCATCGTCCCGGAGAACCGGCCGGCCAACATGGGTGTGACGAAGGCAGCGATCTGCTCGTCGGTCCCGAATTTCGTCAACAGGTTGGCGTTGGCGGTGGTCAGCATGACGTACCCGCTGGTGCTGACGTTGGCGGCGGCGAAGTAGGCGAATCCGGCCTGGGCCACTGACATGGGCAGCTGCAATCCGCCGAAGCGGTGATCCATGCTCATCCCGATCAGGTCCGCCGCCGCGTAAGCGTCCAGCGCCTCCTTCACCTCGGGGATGATCGTGACCGTCTGGCCGTCGAACGTCGGCTCCTGGGCGTCGCTGCGCTTGTTGTGCGGGGCGAAGTAGCGCGTCGCCAACTCCTCGCACAGATCAAGGACGTCGGAGAACGTCTCGGGGGAGTGGTCGGCGAAGCGCTCCCGCTTGGTCAGCTCGTCGATGCCCAGCCACTCCAAGAGCAGGAAGTCCAGATCGCGTCGCGAAATAAGATCCGATTTCACAGCCCCGAGTATGCGCTTGCGACGGTTCTCAGTTCCTGGGGATGTGGTGCAGGGTGACCTCGCCGAGGACGCCGTCGTCGACCGAAGCGGTCATATAGGTGCCGAACGGTTGGCGGCGCCGGTCGGTGGGCGAGCCGGGATTGAGCAGACGCAAACCAGTGGCGGTGACGGTGTCCCACGGGATGTGGCTGTGCCCGAAGACCAGCACATCGGTATCGGGGTACAGGCGCGACATCCGCGCGTCTCGGCCACCGGATGACCCGGTCTCGTGGGTGACGGTGAACCGCACTCCGGCCAACGTGACGTCGGCGCGCTCGGGCAGCCGGGCCCGTAGATCGGCACCGTCGTTATTGCCCCAGCATGCGACCAGGCGTGCGGCACGGCGCTCCAAGGCGTCGAGCGATTCCACGTCCACCCAGTCCCCGGCGTGTACGACGACGTCGGCGCGCTCGACCTCGGCCCAGACCTGCGACGGTAGGTCGCGGGCGCGCTTGGGCAGGTGGGTGTCGGAGATCAGGAGCAGGTCCATACCAACCGATAGTGCGCCCACCACCCCACGTCAGTCGGGGCGGGTGTCATGATCGGAGGCGACTTTCGACTTCAGGAGTGCACATGACCGGACAAGTCCCACTAGTCGACTACCTCGTCCTCGGTGATCAGCCGCATCTGAGCGCCAACGAATGCACGCAGTGCGGTGCCCGGTTCTTCGGGCGAAGAAACGCATGCGCCAACTGCAGCGCAACGGATTTCGCCACTGTTCCGGTGGCGACGGAAGGTATCGTGCGCTCCTTCACCATCGTCGCTTTTGCCGCGCCAGGTGTCCCCGTCCCCTTCGTCGCGGCCGTTGTGGACTGCGACGGCACCAGCGTGCGCGCCAATATCGTCAATACGCCGCCTGACCCCGAGCACGTGACCCTCGGGATGAACGTCCGACTGACCACCTTCCCCCTCGGCGCCGACTCGGCAGGCGTCGAAGCCATCGGGTTCGGCTTCGAACCGGTACCCGGCAACGCCGCCCTCGACAAGTAGGAGACGACCATGGCCAGCGACGACATCTGGATCCTCGGCATCACGATGACCAAGTTCGGTAAGCACCGCGATAAGGATGTTCTCGACCTCGCTTCGGAGGCTGCGCTGGGCGCACTCGCCGACGGCGGCGTCACCATGAAAGATGTCGGTGTGCTCGCGGTGGGCAACCTGATGAATGCCAACGCCTCCGTGGGCCAGCAGCTGCAGAAGCAGATCGGACAGACCGGTATTCCGGTGTACAACGTGGCGAATGCGTGCGCCACCGGAGCCACCGCATTGCGGACCGCGATCATGGCGATCAAGGCGGGTGAGACCCCGGTGGGGATGGCCGTCGGTGTCGAAAAGCTCTCCGGCGCCGGGCTGCTCGGCGTATCGGGTCCGCGCGAGCAGGCGGACACCTGGACGCCATCGGGCCGGGAGGGGGCGGTGCTCGGGCTGGACGGCCGGGTGGGTACCGAGACCATGCCGGGGGTTTTCGCCCAGATCGGGATGGAGTACGGCCACCGCTACGGCGGCACCAGTTTCGAGCTGTTCGCCAAGATCTCCGAGAAGAATCACGCGCATTCCACGCTGAATCCGCTTGCGGCCTATCAGAAACGGTTCACGCTGGAAGAAATCATGGGTGATGTGATGATCGCCTACCCGAACACCCGACCGATGTGCTCGGCCAACTGTGACGGTGCCGCTGCCGCGATCGTGGTATCCGGGGAGTACCTCAAGACGCTCTCAGGTGAACAGCAGCGCAGGGCGGTCAAGGTATCGGCGTCCGTGCTGACCAGTGACCCGTACCAGGAAGCGTGCCAGATCCTGCCCGATGTCAACACCCTGACCCGACGGGCCGCGATCCAGGCGTACGACCAGGCCGGGGTGAGCCCGCAGGACCTTGACCTGGTGGAACTGCACGACTGCTTCGCCACGGCAGAGCTCGTGCACTACGACAACCTGATGCTGTGCGAGGAGGGCAACGCGGCGGACTTCTTCGCCTCCGGTGCGACGTGGCGGGACGGCTCCACCCCGGTCAATGTCTCCGGTGGACTGGAGTCCAAGGGGCACCCCATCGCCGCGACCGGTATCGCCAATATCTGGGAGGTCTGCCACCACCTGCGCGGCGAAGCCGGCGATCGGCAAATCGCCAATGCGACAGTCGGTTTGGCGCACGTCATCGGCCTGGGATCGGCATGCGGTATCCACATTCTGGAGCGGTCTGCCGCCTGATCGCTATTGGGCCGGGTCTGCGCCGACGGCCGCCAGGCAAAAAGTGACCAGATGCCGGATCTCGGCAGGATGCGGTTCGGTGGCCGATGCGGTGTGGCGGCCGATCGCGCCCGCGACGGTGGTGAACACCGCGTCGGCGTCGCGTTGCGGGTCGGCGGAGCCCATTGCGGTCAGTGGGCTGACCAGCAGGTCGCGCATCGGCGCGGTGATCTGTCGGTCCGGCATCGCGGAGAACTGGTTGAGGACCGCCCGGCTGCGGGCGGCCCGGCGGGGGTCTCCGACCTGTACCAGCGACCCCTCGACCCAGGCCGCGACCTTATCGGCGGGATCGTCATGGGTGGCCATGTGCTGTTCGAGATAGGACGCCGTGAGGGCTACCCCGCGTTCCATGACCGCGAGCAGTAGTTCGTCCTTACCGGCGAAGTACCGGTAGAAGGCGGCGTTGGAGCTACCGGCGGCGGCGACGATATCGCTGACCTTGGGCGGGGCAGGTGCGGCCGACTCGATGACACCCAGTGCCGCGGCCAGAATTTTTTCGACCTCCTCGACGGCTTCACGCTGTCGCGCATCGAGCGCCCGTTCGACGGCAGCGACTACTCGAGACATCTCATGAGGATAAGTTGAACCGCTATGAGCGTGCAGACAAGTGCGGGAACACCGGGTTCGACCGGACTGCTCGCTGGGGTGCGTGTCGTCGAGATCTCCAGCTTTGTCGCGGTGCCGCTGGCCGGTATGACGCTGGCGCAGCTGGGTGCCGAGGTGATCCGGGTCGATCCGGTCGGAGGTGCTGCCGACTACCGGCGATGGCCGCTGACCGAGAGCGGCGACAGTATCTACTGGGCGGGCTTGAACAAGGGCAAGCGTTCGGTCGCGGTGGATATGCGCTCCGCGCAGGGGCAGCAGCTGGTCAGCAGGCTGATCGCCGACAGTGGTCCGGCCGGCGGCATTCTGATCACCAATGTTGTTGGCCGCGAATGGCATTCCTATGATCAGCTGGTGAAGGCCCGGCCCGATCTGATTCACCTTGAGGTCTCGGGGCGCGCCGACGGCGGTACCGGTGTCGACTACACCGTCAACGCGGGCATCGGGTTTCCCATGGTCACCGGCCCGGTGACGCAGGCCGGTCCGGTCAACCATGTGCTGCCAGCCTGGGATGTGTCCTGCGGTCTGTACGCGGCGCTGGCGATCGCCTCGGCGTTACGTCAACGGGATGCCACCGGCGCGGGGGCCCGGATCCGGATCCCACTGGAGGATGTCGCGCTGGCCACGGCGGGCAATCTCGGCTTCCTCACCGAACCGATGGTCAACGGCACCCAGCGTGAACGGCTCGGCAATGCGATCTACGGCCAGTACGGGCAGAACTTCACCAGCAGCGACGGTATCGCGTTCATGCTGGTGGCGTTGACCGGCCGGCACTTCCGGGACCTGACGGAACTCACCGGCACCACCAAAGCGGTTGCTGCACTTGCCGATGCGCTCGAAGTCGATTTCACCGACGAAGGCCATCGGTACCGGCACCGGGACACCCTCGGTGGCTTGTTCACCGTCTGGTTCCGCGAACATACGGGTGCACAGATCAGCGAAGCGTTATCGGCGACCTCGATTCTGTGGGAGCGCTACCGCACCTTCGCCGAAGCGGCCGCCGACGAACGCGTAACCGCCAACCCATTGTTCACCACCTTGCATCAGCCGCGCATCGGTGACTATCTGGCCCCCGGACTGCCCATCGTGTTCGACGGCGCCCATACCCCTGCGGTCGCGGCGCCTGCGCTCGGCGATGACACCGCGGCGGTGTTGGGGGAGCGACTCGGCATCTCGGCCGACGAAGTGGCGGACCTCGTCGAATCCGGCACGGTGGCTACAGGTTCGGCCGTATGAGCGTTCTGCTGGACCTGCTCGATGTGCGACCCGCTGACGGCGATACCTGGGTGGCGGCCGGGCACGGGCCTGCGGATAAGCGGGCGTTCGGCGGGCAGTTCGTCGCGCAGTCGATGGCCGCCGCCGGTCAGACGGTACCCGGTGACGCCCAGCCGACCAGCATGCATCTGCAGTTTCTGCGCGGGGGTGCGGCGGCCGATCCCGTCGACTACGCGGTGGAGCGCACCTACGACGGTCGCACTGCGATGACGCGCCGGGTGCTGGCCCGTCAAGGCGACCGCATCATCACCGCTGCGACCGTCTCGTTCGCGATGCCGCTGGCCGGACCGGCCCACGGCCGTTACGGCCAGTTCCCCGAGGATCCGGAGACGTTGGTGGCCACCGGCCCGGCCGGCCCGGCGCCGGGGTTGCCCCAGGGCGAACTCGATATCCGCTACGTCGACGAGGGGGTCGGTACCGATTTCGTGCGCCGACTCTATTGGCGCGCAACGGTTCCGCTGCCTGCAGATGCGCAGACCCACATCTGCGTCGCATTGTTCGTGACCGACGTGTACATGATCGACCCTGCCTTGCAGGTGCACGGCCATTCGATGCGCGACCGCAGTCACCGCAGCGGAACCACCGATTCCTCGGTGTGGTTTCACACGCCGATCCGCGCGGACCAGTGGAACCTGCTGGAAACGCGGTCCCCGGCGGCAGCCAGGGGACGCGGGGTGATCACTGGCAGCCTCGTCGGCGCCGACGGGGCGATCAGCGCGACGCTGGTTCAGGAGGGGCTGATCGCGTCGCGCGAATGAGGTGTGCGCAAGATGTTTGACGAACAAGCAATGGAGCGAAAGGACAGCTATGCGGACCTTCGAATCGGTCGCCGACCTCGCCGCCGCCAAAGGTGAAGTGCTCGGGAGCAGTGAGTGGGTGACCATCACCCAAGAGGCGGTCAACCAGTTCGCCGAGGCCACCGGCGACCACCAATGGATTCACGTCGACCCCGAGAAAGCCGCCGCGGGCCCATTCGGCACCACGATCGCCCACGGCTTCCTGACGTTATCGCTGTTGCCCGTCCTGATGCATCAGATCTACGCCGTGAAGGGTCTGAAGATGGGGATCAACTACGGGCTGAACAAGGTGCGGTTCCCGTCGCCGGTGCCGGTCGGCTCGAAGGTGCGGGGGTCCACCACCCTTGTCGACTTCGAAGACCTGGGCAACGGCACCGCGCAGGCGACCCTGTCCACCACCGTTGACATCGAGGGCGGCGCCAAACCGGCATGTGTGGCGGAGAGCATCGTCCGCTACATCAGCTGAACCCCATTCCCCGCGAGCGAGCGTGTCTGTACATAAACACGCCGCTTGGGTTTAAGCGGTCATTGCAACAGCCTCCATCTGAGGGGTTGTTATGGGTGCGATGCGGTTGGCGTGTGTAGAGCGTCAGTTCTGGGATTTGATTGCCCACGGGATACTGCCCCGAGAGGCCGGGATCGCTGTCGGCGTGTCAGGGCTCACCGGTTATCGTTGGTTTGCTGAGCTCGGTGGGGTGAAACCACGATTTCCCGACAACGGAGTACGGCGGAGGCCTCGGCTTAGCCTCGAGGAACGCGAAGAGATCCAAGACGGTATTGCTCGCGGTGAGTCGATCCAATCGATAGCGCGGCGATTGAAGCGCGCGGCCTCGACAGTGATGCGCGAGATCAACCGTAATGGCAAGTGCCGCGGTAGGTATCGATCGCGGTATAGGTTCGGGGTCCGTCAGGGTGGGTGGGATGCCCAGCCGCGGTATCGGGCCAGCACCGCTCACGGGCATGCCCGGCGGCGGGCCCGGCGTGGCAGGCCGGGCAGGCTGGCGACTAATGCGCGGCTCCACGAGGAGGTGCAGACTCGGTTGAGCGTCGAGCAGCACAGCCCCGAGCAGATCGCTGCACGGCTGGTGATCGACTTCCCCGACGATCCGGAGATGCGGGTGTCCTACGAGACCATCTATCAAGCGATTTATGTTCAGGGCAAAGGGAATCTGCGCCGCGAGCTACATCAGTGTCTCCGCACTGGGCGGGCGTTACGTAGACCGCATCGCCGTGCCGATGAGCGTCGCGGACGTATCCGGGACATGGTCAACATCAGTGAGCGCCCACCTGAGGTGGAGGACCGCGCGGTGCCTGGGCATTGGGAAGGCGATCTGATCATGGGCAGCGTGGCGTCTGGCTCGGCGATCGGCACCGTGGTGGAGCGCGCCAGCCGGTTCCTAATGCTGCTGCACTTGCCCGATGGTCACGGCGCCACCGCGGTACAAGAGGCGATTGTGGCCAAGATGGCCGCGCTGCCGGCGATCCTGCGTCAGACCCTGACCTGGGATCAGGGCCGGGAGATGACCAACCACGCCGCGGTCGCCGCGGCGACCGATTTGGACATCTACTTCTGCGACCCGCATTCGCCGTGGCAGCGTGGCACCAACGAGAACACCAACGGACTGCTGCGCCAATACTTTGCCAAAGGCACCGACCTATCGGTGTTTCCGGCTGACTATCTCGACTACATCGCCATCAAACTCAACAACCGACCCCGCAAAACCCTCGATTGGAAAACCCCAACCGAAGCCCTCGACGAGCTACTGTCGAACCCGTTCAAACCACCAGCTGTTGCATCCACAGCTTAAAACTGCCCCGCGTGGGCCGTACAAAGCTGTGCGCTCGCGGGGAATGGGGGACTCGCGAGGGGGACTACCGGTAGGCGTCGACACCGAGCTTGATCGCCAGCACCATGCCGCCGGCGCCGATCAGCAGTCGGATCGGCGTCGCCGGGGCGTGGCGCACGACGATCGGCCCGAGCCTCGATCCGATCAAACAGCCTGCGCCCAGGGGTATCACCGCGGCCCAGTGCACCGGGGCGACGACGATGAAGATCAGCGCGGCCACCGAGTTCGACGCGCCGAGCAGAACGTTCTTCGAGGCGTTGGCATGGGCCAAGGTGGCGCCGCCCGCCCGCAGCAACAGGGCGAGCAGCAGCACTCCAGCTGCCGCGCCGAAGTACCCGCCGTAGATGGCGATCACCAGGATGGCGCCTGCCTCCAGTATCTGTATGCCGCGCCGCTGACGCGGTTTCTCACCCGGCACGGCACTCTTGCCCGGCGGCAGCAGGATGGCGATTGCCGAGAAGCCGATCAGGATGGGTACCAGCTTCTCGAAACCCTCAGCGGGCGTGGACAGCAGCAGCACCGCGCCAAGGCCACCGCCGACCATCGCCATTGGCACCGTGCGCAGCAGAAACGCGCGCTGGCCCTTCAGTTCGGGCCGCGAACCCCAGATCGAACCGACACCGTTGAACACCAGTGCCACCGTGTTGGTGACGTTGGCGCTGACCGGCGGCAGGCCAACGGCCAGGAGCGCGGGGTAGGTGGTCACCGAGGCCAGGCCGGCGATGCTGCCCGTCAATCCACCGCCGATGCCCGCGAGTCCCAGCAAGACGATGTGAGTCCAACTCATCGGCTGGGCGAGTGTGGATTTGATGCACGCATGTCAGAACAAAGCGTGTCACAACTGCCCACTCGCCGAGAAGCTGGGCTCAGCTGCCGCGGCGAATCTCACGGTCGGCGACCAGGTGCCGGGTTTCCCCCGACATGGGCGCGCCGAGGATCGCGGACACCACGTCGATGAGGTGACTGATGAACAGCCGGTCGTCGGTGTGCGGCCCCGACTGCGCACGTCGGGCCAGTTCGACCGCGGTGTAGATCAGCGCGTCCAGGCGCGGATGAAGTTTGGCCGCCTCGGGGTCCAGCAGCGGCGCGACGAGTTCGCGCCAGCGTCGAAGGCTGCCGAACCGCCCGTCGGCCGCGTTCAACGCCGGTTTGGGCCGGTTCAGCAGGTCGGCGTACACCTGCAGGAACGCGGGCCCACCATCGGCGTCGCCCAGTTTGGCGCCCAGCGGGCGGACCAGCGCGCCGGCCATCGTGCGCAGCGTCGGTTCGCCCTCGGTGGCGTCGAGTAGCGCGTGCCTGCGGGCGTCGACCGTGGGCAGGTGCTTATCGAGGATGCCCTGCAGCACGCCGTCACGGTCGGCGAAGTGGTACTGCACCGCGATGACATTCTTCGCGCCCGCGCTGCGCGCGATCTCCCGCAGGCTGACACCGTCGACGCCGCGCTCGGCGAACAGTTGCTCGGCGGCGGCCAGCAGGTTGGCCCGCGTGCTTTTGGTAGACGCAGCCGCGCTCAGAGTTCGGCGACCTCACGCTCGAGGCGCTCTGCGAGCCGGGCGCGGGCGGCGGCTCGGCGGGTCGGGATATGCGCCGACGGGAACAGCGTCGTCACCGGCTCGTACTCGGCGAGGGTGCGACGGGCCAGGGTGAGCTTGTGCACTTCGGTGGGTCCGTCGGCGATACCGAGGGATTCGGCCGCGACCATCATCCTGATGAAGGGCATCTCGTTGGACACCCCCAGCGCGCCGTGCAAGTGCATCGCCCGCTGCACCACATCGTGGAGCACCTGGGGCATGGCTACCTTCACCGCCGCGATATCGCGGCGCACCATCTGATAGTCATGATGTTTGTCGATCAGCCAGGCGGTGCGCAGCACCAGCAGCCGGAACTGCTCGATCTGGATCCAGCTGTCGGCGATCTTCTCCTGCGTCATCTGGAAACTGCCCAGCGGACCCTGGCGGGTCTGGCGGGATACCGCTCGCTCACACATCATGTCGAAGGCTTTGCGGGCCAACGCAATTGTGCGCATCGCATGGTGAATGCGACCACCGCCGAGGCGCGTCTGGGCGATCGCGAAGGCTTGGCCTTCACCACCGAGCACGTGGTCCAGGGGGACGCGGACGTTGGTGTAGCGGACGTACCCGTGTGAGGCGTGATCAGATGACTCACCCCCGACCCCGACGTTCCGGACGATCTCGATGCCCGGTGTCTCGGCGGGCACGATGAACAGCGACATCTTGTCGCGGGTGCGCGCTTCGGGATTGGTGACGGCCATGACGATGTAGAAGGAGGCGTGCCTGGCGTTGGAGGAGAACCATTTTTCGCCGTTGATCAGCCAGGAGTCGCCGTCGCGTTCGGCCCGAGTGACGAAAAGGCCGGGATCGGAGCCGCCCTGGGGTTCGGTCATCGAGTAACAGGAGCTGATGTCACCGTCGAGTAGCGGTTGCAGGTAGCGGCGCTTCTGCTCGTCGGTTCCGAAGAGTGCGATGATCTCGGCATTGCCCGAATCGGGCGCTTGGGAGCCGAAAACTGATGGGGCCCAACGGGACCGGCCTAGAATTTCGTTCAACAACGCCAGCTTGACCTGGCCGTAGCCCTGCCCGCCGAGGTCGGGGCTCAGGTGCGCCGCCCACAGTCCGTGGTCCTTGACCTTCTGTTGCAGCGGGCGAAGCACCGCCATCACCTCGGGGTTGCGCTTGTCGTACGGGTCAAGCTCCACCAGGTCGAGCGGTTCGAGTTCGTTGACCATCAGTTCCTCGACCCAGTCGAGCTTCTCCTGGTAGTCGGGGTCCGTCTCGAAATCCCACATTGCCGCACCGTCCTCAATGGTTGTCCGAACGCGACAGGAGCCGCAGTAAAGCAATCCCATCATTTCTTGATGCAATCGAATTACGCAAGGGCCGGGCCGGACTTTCCTGCCCGCGACGGTTCAGGTAGACCTGAAGCATGAAGACACACCTGAACTGCCCCTGCGGCGAGTCGATCGTCGGCACCAACGAGGACGATCTCGTCGAGAAGACGCAGAAGCACCTGTCGGAGAACCATCCCGACCACCAGTACTCGCGCGACGAGATTCTGTTCATCGCGTTCTAGCTCGACCGTAAGCAGACCAGGAGTTCGCTCCTGGTCTGCTCGCATGTGTCAGGCGGGGTACTTGGCCGCCAGCTTGGTCAACGTGGCTTCGATGCCCTTGGCGTTGTCCTTGGCGAAACCGGTGCGCTCGTAGTACTTCAGGCTGTCTTTGATGGTGCCGGTGTTGCGGTAGTCGAAGGTCTCGGTCACCCGGGTCACTGTCGGTGACACTGCCTCGAATTCCCAGCGCCAGTGGTGCCCGAACGGGTGACGCCATTCGACGAGTTCGTCGGGCTTGAGCGCGGTGACGGTGCTGACGATCCAGTACGGCACGCCCTTCATCCGCATTTTCGTCGAGAACTTGGCTCCGGCAACAAGTTTCGCGGGGGCCTTGATGTTGTTGTTGACAGTGCCCGAACCGTCGAGTTCGTGGTGCCGCCGTGGGTCGGCCACCAGGGCGAACAACTCCGCGGCCGGGGCATTCACCTCGATCGACCGGCTGACCTGATGCGGACCTGCGTCAACGATGGTGACGGTCATGACGGCGCTCCTGGAGTTTCTGCGACGGTCACCATGGCGAGGCTGCGCTCCCACAGCTGCTCGGCGAGCAGGCGGTCGTTGGCCTGTTTGTTACGCCATCCCGGCGTGTACTTGGTGTAGTACTCGCCGGAGGTCCAATCGGTGCCTGGGGTTGCCGAGGCCAGCCACACAAGTTGGTCGGAGCCCCGTTCGGGACCGATCAACGCGACGTTCTTCAGTGGTGAGTGATACACCAGCTGCATCAGTTTCCCGGACTCGGCACCAAAATTGGAGGCCACCGGGCCCGGATGGAATGCGGCCGTGGAGATCCCGTCACCGTGATGACGCCGGTGAAGTTCCTTGGTGAACAAGATGTTCGCCAATTTGGCGCTGCCATAGGCCTTTTGCGCTTGGAAACCGCGTTGGTGGTCAAGGTCGGTGATATCGATGTGGCCGAACCGGTTGCCGATACTGCTGGTGTTGATGACGGTGCCGCGGGCCTCGATCAGCCGGTCCAGCAGCAGCGTCGTGAGCAGGAAGGGCGCCAGATGATTGACCTGGAAGGTCTTTTCGTGCCCATCGACGGTGGTCACCCGCTGGGCGCCCATCATGCCGCCCGCGTTGTTGGCCAGCACGTCGATGCGCGGGTACCGCGCCAACAGCTGCGTCGCCAATTCCCGTACCTGGAACAGATCGGCGAAATCCGCCACGAAGTAGTCGGCGTTGAGCGGCGCGGCGACGGCCGCGGTCTTTTGTGGTGAGCGTCCGACGACGACGACGTTCTCGCCGCTGCGGATCAGACGCTGGGCAGCCACGGCACCAAGACCGTCGCTGGCGCCGGTGATGACGATGGTTCGACCCGCCATATGAGCCTCCTGAGCTTGTTAGGTCCGAGGTTACCCATGTCCACGAGCGATCATGTCCGACGGCGACTAGCAGCGGGTGATCAGCGCGGACCGTCGCTCGGTGGTGGCGATGAAGTCCTCAAGCAACTCAACGACCTGCGTCGGTGACTCGACATGGGGGAAGTGCCCGAGTCCGGGCAGGATCTCCAGCCGACTACCGGGCAGTGCCTCATGGGCGGCGTAGCCGTGTGAGACCGGGATGATCTTGTCCCGGTCGCCCCAGATGAACATCACCGGCATCTGTGCGGTCAGGTGCAGTTTGTTCAGCGCGCTGACCGCCTGGCCCCGGTAGTCCACGACCGAGCGCAGCGTACGCAGGAAGGCGTTGCGGGTAGCGCGGTCAGACAGCGATGTGTACGCACTCCACATTTCGGCGCCACGGGGTGACTGCACACCAGCGGACGACAGTAAGGACTTGATCTTGTTCCCCGCGGTGAGGATGGGTTGCGGGGTGATGACAGGTAACACGAACTCTGCGCCCGGTGCCGACAACAGCCGCAGTGCCCAGCTCAGGTCGGGACCCAACCCGCCGCTACCGATCAGGACGACGCGTTCGCAACGGTCGCGGTGCTGGTAGGCGAACTGCATAGCGATCCCACCACCAAGGGACTGGCCGATGATCGTCGCCCGCGCAACTCCGAGCTCGTCGAGCAGATCTCGTAGCGAGGCGGCAAATGCCCCGAGCGAGTAATCGCCGCGCGGCTTATCCGATTGACCGTGTCCGAGCAGATCAGGTGCGATAACCCGAAAGTGCTTCGCAAGTTGGGGTATGACGTCGCGCCAGGTGTCAGAACTTCCGGCCATCCCGTGGATGAGTAGCAACGCCTCGCCGTCACCGGCGTCCTGATAGGCCACACGCTCGCCGTGTAGCTCCAGGTACTGCATGTCGTCCATCGTTGCTGCCTCCGGTTATTCGTTCCCCATGACAGGACAATAACCTAACTTACGGATCCGTAGGTTACTCACGGGTAACACGTTGGTGGGGCGCCCCCAATTTGGGATCTACGACCAGGTTTTATAACGATTGGATCACTATCGGCGAAAAGTGCTCGCACAAGGTCAATGTGGCGGATTGCTCAGAAGTCCGCGCCCGCTCTGCAGTCGTTTTGCCGCGCGTCATCGCGGGTACGCCGACAATTCGGGGCTGGAGATCGTCGAAATCGAAGGATAAAAGCAATGGAAATAAGTGGTTCCAGCACGCGTCGAGGAATGGCCGGCCTATTTGCCGGTTGCGTTGTCGGGGGGATGGCGGTGGCCGCCCTCGCGGCGCCGGTCGCCAATGCGGCGCCGTGTTCGGCCAGTGGAGCAACCGCCACGATCAGTTCGGTGTCCGGCGCCGCCAGCCAGTTCCTCAGTGCCCATCCCGGTGCCGATCAGGCGCTGACCAATGCGGCGTCGCAGTCGCCGGACGAGGCGCGCGCCTCGGTACGCACCTACTTCACCGCCAACCCCGGTGAGTACCTCGAGCTCAAGGGGATCACCAGGCCACTGGTCGACCTGCAGAACCAGTGCGGGGTCAACGGACTCGGTGGTGCAGACCTGTTGGCTGCGTTCAACGAGTTCCAGGGGGGCTAGATCGGGAGGATCGCCTCCGGGGACTCGGGCAGCACCTGCCCCCCATCGACGGTGATCGTCTGACCGGTGATGTAACTGGCTTCGTCGCTGGCCAGGAATGCCGCGGCGTAACCGATGTCTTCGGGCTTGCCCAGCGCGCCTGCGGGGATGGAGCGTGCCATCTGGGCGATGTACTCCTCGCCGTTGTCGATCATGCCCTCGCTCATGATGTTGCCGGGCAGCACGGCATTGACGGTGATCCGGTGCGGCGCCAGTTCGATGGCGGCCGTGCGCATGAAGCCCAGTTGCGCGGCTTTCGATGCACCGTAATGCGACCACCCCGGGAAGCCCGTGATGGGGCCCGTGATCGACGATGTCAACACCACCCGGCCACGGCCCGATGCGATTAGTGCGTCCAGGCAGGCCTGCACGCTGAAGAACGTGCTCTTGACGTTGACGTCGAGCATCTGATCGAGCTGTTCGGTGGTCATCGTCGCCAGCGGCGCCTCGGGGAAAATGCCGGCATTGGCGCACAGCACGTCGAGACCGCCGAAGGCCGCGATAGCCGCATCGGCCATCGCTACACACGAATCTCGTTGGCTCACATCGGCAGTGACACCAATGACTTTTCCGTCGCCGAGCACATCGAGTGCAGCCACGACGGCATCGATATCGGCGGTGGAT
This sequence comes from Mycobacterium sp., assembly GCF_965229105.1. Classification (GTDB taxonomy): domain Bacteria; phylum Actinomycetota; class Actinomycetes; order Mycobacteriales; family Mycobacteriaceae; genus Mycobacterium. Next base: position 77,703 of record NZ_OZ245858.1, on the reverse strand, counting down.
CTGGCGGCGATGGCGACATTGGCGCCGGCGGTGGCGAAGACCGATGCGATACCGCGGCCGATACCTTTACTGCCGCCGGTGACCAGGACAGACTTTCCTTGCAACGAGAACATGGACACAGTGTGCGGTACCAGGGCAGCGCAGGCAGCCCAGAAGTTGCATTTGACGTCGATGCAGCACATCGGTGTTGCAAGATCACCGATGTGACCACCGGGGTAGTCGTCGACGACGCCGGGGCCGGGGTCGCTGTGATCACCCTGGATGGACCGCAGCGGCTCAACGCGTTTTCGCACGCGACCGGTGCCGCGCTCAGTGCGGCATACCGCCGCTGCGACGCCGATGACGGTATCCGCGTGGTCGTCCTGACCGGGGCCGGTCGGGCGTTCTGCGCCGGTGCCGACCTGTCCGAGGGGTCCGGTGCGTTCCGGGCACCCGATGACGGTTTCACCGCCTCACCTGTGCAGCCGCCTGCGTTTCGGCTGCGCAAGCTGGTGATCGCCGCGATCAACGGACACGCCATCGGCGTCGGGTTGACGCTGGCCCTGCAATGCGATGTGCGACTGGTGGCCGAGGATGCGCAGCTGTCGGTGCCGCAGGTCCGCCGCGGGACCATCGCCGACTGTCAGGCCCATTACACGCTGCGGCATGCGGTCGGGCTGGCCGTTGCGGCCGATCTGCTACTGACCGGTCGGACGGTCACCGGGCGCGAGGCGGCCGGTCTGGGGATCGCCAGTCGTGCGTTACCCGCATCGGAGGTGTTGGCCGCCGCTGTCGCAATGGCTCGTGATGCCGCGATCCACACCAACCCGGCGTCGGTGGCGCTGAGTAAACGGCTGCTGTGGGGCGATCTGAATCTCGACGAGGTGGCCGAAGAGGAGACCAGAGCCCATCGCATACTCATGGGCGACCCCACACAATCCCAAGCATCCGAAGGTGCCGCTGCCTGGCGGGAGCGTCGGGCACCACGGTGGACATCGAAGGCGAGCGAAACAGGAGAGCCGGCATGAGTTCTGAGTGCACGACTGACGCGGTACTTGCCGATGTCGATCTGCGTGGGCGCACCGCGGTGGTGACCGGGGCCTCGTCAGGACTCGGATTGGAGACCGCACGGGCCCTGGCGGCCAAGGGTGCGACGGTGATCGCGGCGGTCCGTGATGTCGACAAGGCCGCCACGGTGCTCACCGGTGCGGACATCGTCGAACTCAACCTCGCCGATCTCGATTCGGTGCGCGCCGCCGCTGCGGATATCACGGCGCGCCACCCCAGGATCGATCTGCTGATCAACAACGCGGGCGTTATGGCACCGCCGTTGCAACGCACCGCGCAGGGCTTCGAAATGCAGCTCGGCACAAACCATCTCGGTCACTTCGTGTTCACCAACACACTGACGGCCAGCCTGGGTGCCGGGTCGCGGATCGTCAACCTCAGCAGCCGCGGTCATCTGGTCAGCGGTATCCGGTGGGATGACCCGAACTTCCTCGACGAGTCGACCTATCAGAAATGGGTCGCCTACGGGCAGAGCAAATCGGCCAACGTGCTGTTCACCGTCGAACTTGAGCGCCGACTCGCCCCGCAAGGCATCCACGCGTTCGCCGTTCACCCCGGTGTCGTCGTCACCGATCTCGGGAGACACGTCAACGCCGCCGATATGGCGGCATGGGGTCCGCTGACGCCCACCGATGTCAGTCACGGCGCAGCGACCACCGTCTGGGCCGCGACCAGTCCCGCCCTCGACGGTCATGGCGGGATCTACCTGGAGGACTGCGGTATTGCCGAACCGTTCGCTGACGGCTCCCCCGGCGGTTATGCGCAGCACGCGGTCGACCCCGAACAGGCCACCCGGTTGTGGGACTGGTCGCTGGATCAGACCGCGGTGTTTACCCGGCCCGGGGATGGGGCAAGATTCCCTGATGGCCGACTATGACGATCCGGGACCCGAGAACACGCTGAGCCCGAGCGAATCGCTGGATTCCGACGAGGTGCGCAACGATGACGGTGACACTGTTGTCGATCCGCCCGAGGAGTGGATCGAGGTCGAGGAGCACGAGAGCCTCGATGAACGACTCTCCGATGAGGAGCCCGACGTCGCCGTGGACGACCCGGTTACCGCCGAAGCCCCTCGTCCAGAGCGCCGTGACCGGGGTCAGATCGACGGGGCACCGGAAGACGGTGAGTCGTTCTACGACGTCGTCGACGAAAAGCCGCGGCTTTAGACCTACTGAGCTGCCAGTTCGGCGTCAATGTGATCGCCGTAGCTACTGCGGGGATCGGTGTAGTACGGCGCGCGGCCAACGCGCGACGAGATCACCGACAGAACGAGTCCCAGCAAGGACAGTCCGACGCCGAAGGCGATCTCGACGCCGTTGAGTGATCCCGACGCCAGCGAGTAGATGATCACGAAGGCCATGAAGGCTGCCCCCAACCCCGGCAGCAGTCCGCCGATCACGAAGTCAGAAATGCTGGTGATGATGCGGCGGCGATAACACCAGATCGCGGTGCTGGCGGTGAGGAGATAGAACATCGCGGCCATCAGTCCCAGGGTGCTGACGATGTCAGCGAGCGCCGCGCCGACCGAGCTGATCAAGGTCGAGCCCCACAAGAAGACGACGTTGAGCAAGCCGAAGACAATGGTGGCATTCCATGGTGTGCGGTAGCGCGGGCTGACGCCGCCGAACCACCCGGGGATCACCCGGTCACGACCCATCGCAAACCCAATCCGCGACGAGCTGACGATCGCGGCGAGCAGTGATGCCAGCGTTCCGCCGAGGACCGCGACGATCATCACCTGCTTCCAGAAACCCCCGCCGATGCGCTCGCCGACGAATGCGAGGATGTTGGCTGCGTGGTCCTGCATTTCCTGCAGGGGCGCGATGCCCTGGAAGGCAAGAACGGTCACCGAGTAGATGACGAAAAGCAGGATGACACTGGTCACTGCGGCGCGACCGGCTTTGCGGCCTGACGATTCCTCGCCGACGTAAGCTGCTGTGTCCCAACCGGAATACAGGAAGATGGCCAGCAGTACACCGGAGATCAGCGACTTGAAACCGCCGGCGCCGCTGATGGTGAACCACGACGAGTCGACGGTGACGACACCGTCATGGCCCTTGGCGATGTACACGATCGCGGCAATCGCGAATCCGAGGACGAGCGCGTACTCGAAAACCGCCCACATCCACTGGAATCGGGCCGACAACTGCGCACCGAGAGCCGCAACGACCAACACGATCAGGTTGAAGGCGGTACCGACCGCTGCCACCGCGGTGGCATCGTTGGCCGCGTCGTCGGAGAAGAAGCTGAGCAGATAACTGCCCAGCGGGATGGTCAGGCTCGTCGTGCCGACGGTGTAGTACAGCAGCATGATCCAGCCGGCGAAGAATCCGGCGTGTGGACTCAGGACGCGACCCACCCAGGAGTACGTCGCGCCTGCGCTGGGCTGCCATGCGTGCAGGCGCTGGTAGCCCAGCGCGATACCCAGCATGGGCACGAAACAGATCAGAATGGGCAGGAAACCGGCGTAGGCGACGGTGGCAAGGATCGCCGCGAGCGTCACCGCCACGCTCTGGGTGGGACCCGAACTCGCCAGTGCCATCACCACCACGTCGCCGGCTCGTAGTGCACCGGACTTCAGGCCCGCGGGGCGCTGGCTGTCGATCGGTGGTGTTGTCGGCACGGTGGATCTCCCATCATCTAGATCATCAGGTTGGGTTAAGCGTTGTCATTGGGACGTGAATCAAGAAGAGGTTTGGAGACTTTCGCTCGGCGGCGGCATATCGCGCGACAACAGGTCGTCCCACGTGTCGCGCCGGACCACGAGCCTGGCCGAGCCGCCTGCGACGAACACGACTGGGATGCGTCGTGCCCCGTTGTACTGATTGGACATCGTGTAGCAGTACGCACCGGTGCCAGGCACAGCCACGAGATCGCCTACCTGCGCAGCCTGTAACGGCACACCGTCGATGAGCTGATCCCCGGATTCGCAGTGGCGTCCGACAAGGCTGACGGGTTCACCGCCGCCGACGCGGTCGACGATCGTCGCCTCATATCGCTGCCCGTACAGCGACACCTCGAGGTTGTCGGCCATGCCACCGTCTACGGCGACGTGTGTCACTGGACCCTGTTTGACCGTGATCACCCGATAGACAGTGCACGCACTGACCGCGACCATGCTGCGGCCGGGTTCCACGATGATGCGGCTGCCGCTGGGCAGTAGATCGTGGGCGCGAGAGAGCAATGTCTGCGCGTAATCATCAACTGTCGGAGGGCTTTCCGCGTAGGTGTAGCGCACCCCGAGCCCACCGCCTAGGTCATAGACCTCGAAGGAGCCCAGCTTCGCAAGCGGTTCGACCGCGGCCGCCAGCTCGTCGACATTGAGCAACTGTGAGCCGACATGCGTGTGCAGGCCGTCGCAGCGCAGTACCGGACTGCGTTCGATGCGCCGTATCGCCTCACGGGCCAGCTCCGGAAGTAGGCCGAACTTCGAGCCGACGTGACCGGTCGCGACCGATGCATGGGTAGCGGCCGCAACGCTGGGCACCACCCTGACCAGACAGGGCTGCCGGTGTCCGCGGGGCACGATGTGTTCCAGCCGGTCGATATCGTCGAAGTTGTCGACGACGATCAATCCGACACCGTTGCGTACGGCCAGACTGAGTTCCTCATCGGTCTTGGCATTGCCGTGCAACAGCATTCGGCTCGGATCGGCGCCGGCGGCGAGTGCGGTGATGATCTCGCCTCCGCCTGCCACGTCGAGATGCAGTCCCTCCTCGGCCATCACCCGCTGAATTGCGGTGCAAGGAAATGCCTTCGATGCAAATGCGACATCCGAGCGAGGCCAGCGGCTGCGGAATGCCGCGAGGTAGTCGCGTGCCCGCTGTCGAAGTGCGTCTTCGGAGACCACCAAGACCGGTGTGCCGAACTGCTGGGCCAGGGTGTCGAGCCGGCAGCCGCCGACCATCACGGTGCCGTCGTCGTCACGTCGTGTGCCCGGCGGAAACAGTTCGAGCACTCGGGAATCCGGCAACCTGTCCGCTCTGGGGTCGGTCACAGCAGCGCCGCCGCGGCATAATCTGCGACCACCGTCACGTCAGGATGCCGTTGTAAGATCGACGCCGGAACGGCCATGGTCACCGGGCCGCACAGAGCGGCCGATAGCGGGGCAGCTTTGTGCTCGCCGGAAGCCAACAGCAGGATCGAGCGTGCACACATAATGGTGCTCAGGCCCTGAGTGATCGCCCGCCGCGGCACTTTACGGACATCGCCATCAAAGAACCGCGCGTTGTCACTTCGGGTCTGCTCATCGAGGTCCACCACCCGGGTGGTCGAATCGAACGACGAGCCCGGTTCGTTGAAGCCGAGGTGCCCGTTGCCGCCAAGACCCACGATCTGCACATCGATTCCGCCGATACCTGCGATCCGGCCACTGAGCTCCGTCGCCTCAGCCTGCGGATCGTCGGCAGCCCCATCGGCGATGATCACGTTGGCGCGCGGAACCCCTAACGGGCCTGCGATCAACTCGTGCACGTAGCAGGCATAGCTGCGAGGATTCTCCGCGGGGAGTCCAACGTATTCGTCGAGCGCAATGATCGAACCGTCACTGAAATCGATTGCACCGGAACTTGATCGCAGGGCAAGTTCGGTGTAAACGCGCAGGGGCGTACTGCCGGTTGCCACGCCGAGTCGCGGCCGCGCACCGGGCAGTCGAGACTGCACCACGTCTGCTGCGGTGGCCCCGAATTTCTCGTCGTCCACCACACACTGCCGCACGGTCATCGGTCCATCCCCATCGTGGTGGCGTGCCGCAACGTGTCGTGACGCGCGGCGATCTCGGTCCACTGGGCGAAGCGGTCGGTCCGCGGCGCGATGGTGCGTGCGGCGCTCCCGCGGCGCTCGACCGGGTGGCCGAGGCTGTGCGCCGCGAAGAGGGCGGCACCCACGGCTGAGTGGTCCTGCACGAGTGGGTCGATGCGCACCTCCCGGCCGGTTGCGTCGGCCAAGTCCTGCCACATCAGGGGGCTCGCCGCGGCGCCGCCGCCGAGCAGGATGGGGCCGCGGCGACCCGTCGTGGTCGCCAGCACTTCGATGCATCGGCGTAGCTCAGTGATCACACCGGTGAGCAGACCCCGACCGATGTGCGCTGGCGCCATCCCGAGGCGCAGGCCGTGTAACACCCCGGTAAGGCTCGGATCCCACAGCGCCCCTTGCTCTCCCGGTGTCAAGTAGGGCAGAAACACCGGCGCCTCGTCGATCGGTACCCCTGCGGCAGCGTCGAGCAGTGCCGCCGGGTCGGGGAGGCCGAGCAGGGCCGCGATACCGTCGAACGCCGAGCCCATCGCCAGTAGATCCATCTCGAGCCCCCAGCCGTCACCGGCCAACGGGGTGACCAGATAACGCCGGGCGGCGTCGAGGATCAACGCGTCGGAGATGCCCAACACGATGGCACTGGTGCCGGCAATGACCGCTACGTCACCGGTGTCTCCTGCGCCGACTCCCAGCGCACCCAGCACGGAATCCGCCGCACCGAGCACCACCGGCACTCCCGATGGCAGACCCAGCCGCTCACCCCAGCGGGCCAGGATCGGTAGCGACGTACTCGCCGGCACCACGGCCGGAAGACCGGCAAGCTCTGCTGCTGCAACCAGATCCGGATCCCATCGGCCACGGCCGAGGTCGAAGACACCGAAGCCGGCTGCGGTACTAGGATCGGTGAGAAGCTCACCGGTGAGCTCGCGGAACAACACATCCTTGGCGCCCGCCATCCGAGCGCCGCTGCGGCCCAGCCCGTGCAATCGCCTGTGCATGGGCGCCAGATACCGTCCGTCGACCCGCTGGCCGGTGACCCGGTACAGCGTGTCGTCGCCCACCGCGGCGCGGTAGGCGCTCGCCTGTGCCTCGGCCCGCGAATCCTCCCAGGTGATGGCAGGACCGATAGGGTTGCCGTCACCATCGAGTTCCACCAAGGTCGGCAACATCGCGGTCAGCCCGATGCCTGCCACCGATTGCCCAGGGATCGCCGTGGTGATCGAATGGAGAACGATGCCGAGGCCGGTGCACCAGTGCTGCGGATCCTGTTCTGCAGCACCGGGTTCTGGCCGTTGTGTGGGGTAGCTGTGGCGCGCGACCGCATGCACGTGACCGTCGGGGCCCAGCGCTACTGCCTTGATCGCTGAGGTACCCAGATCGACACCGACGAACAAGGGTGTGGTCACGACCGGGAGGCGGCAGGGCGGGTACGGGCGACGACCGCCAGCGCGTCGGCGGCAGCGTTGAGGGTCTGGTCGATATCGCGGTCGTCGTGGACGAGCGAAACGAACAGATTCTCGAACTGGAGCGGGTGGAACAGAACCCCCCGAATCACCATCTCCTGATACCAGCGGGTGAACATCGGCTCGTCGGCGTGTGCCACGGCGTCACGCCAGTTGTGGATAGGTCCGTCAGCGAACCACAGTTGGAACACTGTCCCCAATCCTTCGACGTAGGCGTCTAGACCGTTTTCGGCGGCGAGTCCGCTCAGACCCTCGGCGAGCCGGAAGCCAAGGGCGCGCTGCCGTTCGTACAGTCCAGGCTCGGACAGCACGTCCATGGTCGCCGAAACTGACGCGCACTGCACGACATTCGCGTTGTAGGTGCCTGACTGCGAGTACACGCCTTCGGCGATCAGGCGCATCGCCTCCACCGATCCTCCGACTGCGGCGACGGGGAAGCCGCCCCCGAGTCCCTTGGCCAGCGTGGTGAGATCCGGTGTCACCCCGAACCATTCCTGAGCTCCGCCTCGAGCGAACCGAAACCCCGTGATGACCTCGTCGAAGATCAGAAGTGCACCGTGCTTGCGGGTTTGGTCGCGTAGCAGTTGCAGGTAGCCCGGCTCAGGCAGGATGCAACCGGTGTTGAAGACCGCCGGTTCGGTGAGCACAGCGGCCACCTCCTCGCCCCGGGTCTCCATCAGGTTGACGAAGCTCTCGGGGTCGTTCCAGGTCAACACGACCAGAGTGTCTTCGAGTTCGGCAGGCACCCCGGGACCCATCGCCACCGGCCGTGGGTGATCTGCTGGTCCGGCGAGGACGGGGTCGACGTGATTGGACCAGTAGACGGTGTCCTGCCAGCCGTGATAATGCCCTTCGAACCGAACGATGAGACGCCGGCCGGTCGTAGCGCGTGCCAGTCGCACCGCCGTACCGACTGCTTCTGAGCCGGAGTTGGTGAACCGAACCTGTTCGATACCCGGCACCGCGGCAACCACTTTCTCCGCAGCCTCGATCTCGAGCTCGTACGGCAGGCCGAAGCAGGTTCCCAGCTCGCCGATCGCACGCTGGACCGCCTCGGTGACCACCGGGTGCCGATGCCCCAGAATCATCGGTCCCAGTCCGAGTAGATAGTCCACATATTCGTGACCGTCTACGTCGATCAACCGCGAGCCGCTGCCCTCGGTGATGAACAGCGGGTAGGGCTGCCAACCGTTACGGGGCAGCCGGGCGGTGGACCCCGCGCCTCCCGGCACGGTGCGCTTGGCCCGGGTGAACATCTCGCTGGTGGTCGTGGTGCGCGACGCGAACGCCTCAGCGAATGACATCGGATTCTCCTTCGAAGGTGTGGTCGACATGTCAGTGCGCAGTCACCGACGTGGCGAGCAGTGTGGCCACGGTCTGACGCAGGATCTCTGCGCTGGCCACGACATCGGGTATCGACACCCATTCGTCGGCGGCATGGTAGTTCCCGCCGTCAGGTCCGAACAGGACGGTCGGAATGCCGGCGTTCTGCAAAAGGGCAGCATCGGTCCACGCGTTGAGCCCGGTCACCTCCGACCGCACTCCGTTGACAGCCTCGGTGGCATCGACCAGGGCGGCCAACAGCGCGGTATTTCCCTTGCCGGTGAACGGTTCCCGGTCCAACCGCACTCTGACCTCGCCGCTGAATCCGGGCTCGGCAGCGCGTACCTCGTCGAAGATCGCCTCGATCTCGGCGACCCGGTCGGCCAGCGTCTCGCCGGGCTGGGTACCGATTTCGATGCCGAGCACAACCTCGTTGGGGTAGGTGGCGTAATCCGTCCCACCGTGGATGGTGCCGGTGTGAAAGACCGTTCTGCCGTTCTTCTCGTCGGGATTGGGTTTCCAGACGGTTTCGTCCAAGCGATGCAACCGGGTGATGACCTCGGCCATGTGCACGATGGCGTCAACCCCTTTATCGGGCGCCGAGCCGTGGGCGGGCACCCCGTGCACCACAATGTCGATCCAACCAAATCCCTGATGCTCACCGAAGATGGTGTGCGAACCGTCGGGTTCGAGATTGATCGCCAGGTCGATCTCCTCCGCGTGGTGGGCGACCAGATGTTCCATCCCGATGCTGACTCCCTCTTCGTCGGCCACCAACGCGACCAGGACGCTGCCCGCCAGTTCAGTGCCCGAACGGACCAGCTCGCGTACAGCGAGCATGGCTGCGGCGCAGCCGCCCTTGTCGTCGGCCACACCCAGGCCGATCATCCGATCACCGGTGATCTCGGGTGTCAGTGCACGGTCGGACCAGTTGGCGTACCCAACGGTGTCACTGTGGGCGGTCAGGCAGATCGTCGGTCCTGGCGTCGTCCCGCGCAGCCACGCGAGCACGTTGGGCCGGCCCGGTTCCACTTCTTCTAACATCACCTCAAGGCCAAGGTTGCCCATCCAGTCGCGGATGTAGCGCGCGACCTCGCCTTCGCCGGCGCCGCCAGGGATGAGCCACGGCGTTACCGAGTCGATTCGCACCAGGTCCTCCAGTAGCGCGATCGCCTCGTCGCGGCTGATAGTCATCGGATCTCCTCTTTCGGTGTTGGGATGAAACTGAGCTGGCTTACGGGAAATGGCAGGCAACGCGGTGCGCACCGCCGGGGTTTTCGGTGGATCCCTGAGCCATTCGCAGCACAGGTTCTTCGGTCAGGCAGCGCTGCGGATCACCGAGCTCACGGCGCAGCGGACAACGAGGGGCGAACCGGCAGCCACCCGGTGCGTCGGTGGCATTGGGCGGCTCACCGGTGAGCAGCGTTCGGCTTCGGCGCAGACCACCGGGTTTGGGCATCACCTCGACGAGCGCGCGCGTGTAGGGGTGGCCGGGGTGAGCGATGACGTCCCCTGCCGGGCCCTCCTCGACGATCTTGCCGAGGTACAGCACCGCCACCCGGTCAGCCAACACGCCGGCCAACGCAAGGTCATGGGTGATGAACAGTGTTGCCACTCCAAGTCTTTCGCGCAGATCGAGTAGTACGCGAATGATGCCGGCGCGCAGTGACACATCGAGCATGGACACCGGCTCGTCGGCGACGAGCAACCGCGGTTCCACAGCAAGGGCGGCGGCGATGGCCACCCGTTGGCGCTGCCCCCCGGAGAGGGCGAATATCCGTCGACCAGCCACGGTCGCTGCGGGTGCCAGGCCGCATGAATCCAGCGCGGCGATCGCCGCAGCGCGGCGCTGCTCCGCTGATAACTGCGGCCGGTGGATGCGTAACCCCTCGGCGACCACGCCCAAAGCGGTGGCGTTACTGGGCAGGCTCTCGAACGGATCTTGGAAGATCATCTGGAAGGTTCGTCGCAACCGGCGCAGGCGACGGCCGCGGACGTTGGTCACGTCCACCCCGTCAATGGTGACCGTGCCGGCGGTGGCGTCTTGTAGGCGCATGATGGTGCGTGCGACAGTGGTTTTCCCGCAGCCGGATTCACCGACGAGAGCGACAATCTCACGTTCGTGAATGATCAGGCTCACGCCGTCGACGGCGCGTGCCAATGCACGGTGTCGACCGGCGCCGACCGTGAAGTGCACTCGCAGGTCACAGACCTCGGCCACCACCGGGGCCGTCATGAGGCCAGCTCCGAGGCGGAACTGACGAGATGGCAGGCCGCAGCGTGGCCCATGGCAGCGGGACCTGGCACCGAGCGCAGCGCGGGATCGTCAGTGCCGCAGCGCTCCAACCGCACATCGCATCGGTCATGGAACCGGCAGCCGGCCGGCGGGTACGCCAGATCGGGCGGGTTACCCGGAATTCCGGTGATCGACGCACGCCCAGCGCCCAGGCGTGGATAGCAGTCCAGCAGGCGTCGGGTGTATGGATGAGCTGGCCCCGCTGTAGAAGCCAATACCGCTGCAGAGGAACCGTATTCGACGATGCGACCCGCGTACATCACCGCCATTCGGTCGCAGAGCTCGGCCAACACCGTCAAATCGTGGGAGATGATCAGCATCGCCAGGCCCAGTTCGTCGGCCAGCCTTCGAATCAACTCCAGGATCTGCGCCTGGCTCATGACGTCGAGCGCGGTGGTCGGTTCGTCGGCGATCACCAGCTCGGGCTGACACGCCAGGGCCATCGCGATCATGGCGCGCTGCTTCATCCCACCGGAGAACTGGTGAGGGTAATCAGTCCCGCGACGCGGCGCGATGCCGACCTGGGCGAGTAGCTCGTCCACCCGATCACGGACGACGCGACGGTTCACATCCCGGTCATGGCTGCGGATCGCCTCGGCGATCTGCGCGCCGACTGTCATGACCGGATTCAAACCGTTCATCGCCCCTTGAAACACCACAGACAGCCGCTGCCAGCGCAGCGAACGAAGCTCAGCGTCGGTGACGTCGAGTAGGTTCGTCGTACCGAAACGCAGGGTGTCGGCGCGCAGTGAGGTGCCGCGTGGCAGTAGCCGGGCCGCTGCCAGGGCCAATGTGCTTTTGCCGCAGCCGGACTCACCGGCTAGACCCACCACTTCGCCGGCGCTGATGTCGAGATCGACACCCTGTACCGCCTGCACCTCGGTGCCATTGGTGTGGTAGCTGACGCAAAGATTGCGAATCTCCAGAAGACTCATTGGGCAACCGCCAGCTTCGGGTTGAGGATGCGTTCGGCGCTCTGGCCGACGAGTGAGAACGCCAGCACCACCGCGACGATTCCGATACCCGGTGGCAGGAAGTACCACCAGTAGCCGTTGCCGACCGCGCCTGAAACGAAGGCATTGTGCAGGATTTGGCCCCATGAGGTTCGGGTCGGGTCACCGAGGCCGAGAAAGGACAGCGTCGCTTCGGCCAGGATCGAGCCGGCGATGACCAGCACAACATTGGCGATCACCAATGCCATCACCCCTGGCAGGATGAGGCGCACGAGAATGCCCAGTGACGACAGCCCGACGGTGCGGGCCCGAGCGACGACCTCACGCTCGCGTAATTCGAGGACCTGTGAGCGCACGATCCGCGCGGTGCTTGGCCAGCTGGTCACCGCGATGACCATGACGATGGTGGTGAGGCTCTGCCCGATTGCCGCACCGAGCGCGATCATCAACGGCAGGTTGGGCAACACCAGGAAGAAGTCGGTGATGCGCATCAGCACCGCGTCGACGAAACCGGTGAACCATCCGGCCAAGGCGCCGACGAGGGTGCCCAGGAACACTGTGATGAGCGTGGCGATGATGCCGATCTCCAGCGACACCGACGCCCCTGCCAGTACCTGGCGTAGCACGTCGCGGCCCAACTCGTCGGTACCCAGCAGGTGAGTGGCGTTGGGCGGCTGCAGGATTCCGGTCCGCGACGCGGCGACCGCGCCACGGTCGTAGGGAGCCAGCAGCGGGCCTGCAATGGCGATCATGACCACGACGGCCACCATGACGCTACCGGTGCGCCCGATGGGATCACGCCACACCTGACCAGGGATGCCACGCCAGCCGGTGATGGCTTTATTGGGTTCGATGACGGGATTGGTCATGTCAGTCGGACCCGCGGGTCGAGGCGTCGGTAGACGATATCGCTGGCGAAGTTGGCCAGCACGACCACGATTGCGAAGATCAAGAAGCATGCCTCCATGACGGGGTAGTCGCGGCGCAACACGGACAGGTAGATCAGCTGGCCCATACCCGGCCACGAGAACACCGTCTCGACCTGGATCGTGCCGCCGACGGTGGCGCTGGCATACAGCGTGGTCGCAGTGACGACAGGCAGCAGGGCGTTGCGCACCCCGTGTCGCCAAAGCACCCGGCGTGGGGACAGTCCCTTTGCCCGCGCGGTTGTCATGAAATCTTCTGAGAGAGTCGAGATCAACGAGCTGCGAGTGATCAATACGAACTGTGCGACATCGACAAGCACCATCGCGACCGTCGGCAGCACAAGGTGGCGGGCGAGGTCGGAAAGCCGGGCGAAGAACGTCGGATAGATGGCATCCGCGGTGTACATACCGGCGATGGGCAGCGCGCCCAATGCCACCGCGAAGACGAAGATGAGCAGCATGCCCACCCAGAACGTGGGCAGACTCCAAAAGACCAGCGATCCGATGACAAGTGTTCCATCGGTGCGGGTTCCGCGTCTTGCTGCCGCGTAAACGCCGACCAGCACGCCGATACCTATCACCAGCAAGGTCGATACCGTCACCAAGATCAAGGTGTTGCCAAGGGCTTTGAGCACGATCGGGCCGACGGCGGCTTGGTAGGTGAAGGAGTAGCCGAGGTCGCCACGTACCAGGTGGGTGACATAGGTGATGAACTGCTCAGTCATCGATCGGTCCAGACCGTAGTAGCTACGCAGTTGCGCGATCGCCGCTGCGTCCAGATGCTGACCGCGGGCGATGTGGGTGACCGGGTCGCCCGGCATGAGGTGGAAAAGGACGAAATTGGTTACCAGGACGGCGATCAGAGTGACCACCAGGTACGTCAGTTTCTGCGCGAGATAGCGCGGCATGGGATGTTCGGCCTCGGCGTCAGGCGGGCAACACGTCGAGGTAGTTGACACGCGGGAAGTTGAGGATCAACCCGCCGTTGATGGGTTGCCAGCCAGCCCAGGTATTGGACCGTGTGCCAGTGAGCTTCTTCTGATACCACATCACGATGTACGGGCAGGCCTCGTAATGCATGGCTTGCATCTGCTGCACCAGCGCCACCCGGGCGGCATGGTCGATCGTGGAAGCCTGCTTGGCATAGAGCTCGTCGTAGCGCGGATCGGTCCAGAACGTGTCGTTATTGCCACCGATCTGATCGGTGGTTGCCAAGCCCAAGAGATAGGACGGGTCATAGAACTCCGAGTCCCAGCCCCAGACCATGATGTCCCAGTCCGGTGCGTCGGTGTTGTACACCGTTGAGCCCATGGTGTCGGCATCGGTGGTGGACAGTCGCAGCGTGATGCCAACCGATTTGGCTGCGGTGGTGAACAGTTCAGCGGCCTTGACGTCAACCGCGGTGTCGGCGATGGCCAGAATTCGGAAATCCATCGGCACGCCGTCAGTAGATTCACGCACGCCGTCGCCATTGCGGTCTGTGTAACCGGCACCGTCGAGCAGGGCCTTGGCCTTACCGGGATTGTTGTCCAGCAAGGCATCCGGTGCTGGCGAGAAGTGAAAATCGCCGAAGGCCGGCGGGAGCAGGTCGGCGCCGGGTTCACCGTAACCGCTGAGCGCGAGCTCGACGAGTTGCTGGCGGCTGACCGCGCAACTGAGGGCTTGTCTGACCACCTGATCGCGCAGCAACGCATTGCCTTTCGATCCGGCCGCGGTCGAGCAGTTGAATCCGATCATGTGGAATGAGAAAGACTCCAGCTCCTGACATTTGATGTCGGACGCGGTCTGCATGGCGGTGTAGATGGTGGGTGGGATTTCAGCGACGATGTCGATGTCCCCGTTGCGCAGCGCCTGGGTGACGATGTCGTCACTGCCGAATTTTGTCCAGGTCACCTTCTGCGCGGCGGGCCGCTCACCCCACCACGAGTCATTGCGGGTGACTGTTACGGTTTGACCCTTTTCCCACGATACGAAGTTGAACGGCCCAGTGCCGATGGGCTTCTCGTTGGCGTACTTGGGTAGGTCGTCTTTGGACACACCGGCCCATAGATGCTTGGGGACAATCGGCATGATCACGCCGGGGTTGATTGTCTGCGGTGTGGAGTAGGTCAGGCGGACCTGGTTGTCGGCGACTTTGACAACCTCATTGAGGTCGGTGAAGTAGGCGCCGAAGGTGCCGTAGTTGTTGTCGCGGACCATGAGGAAGGTGAACACCACATCGTCGGCGGTAAAGTCCTGCCCGTCTTGCCATTTGACCCCGGAGCGCAGGGTGAAGGTGTGCGTTCGGCCGCCGTCGCTGGTGTCGAGGCTGGTAGCCAGGCCCGGAACGATGTTCAGTTTGGCGTCATAGTCCATCAGCTTGTCGTACATCAGCTGGAAGACGTCGTAGGACTGAGTCGAGAACGCCGTGAACGGGTTCAACGAGTCGATATCTGTGGTCGAACCCACCCGCAGCACCGTGCTGGTCGCCGTCTTCGGAGCGCAGGCGGCTAGTGCTGCCGCGCCGCCGACGGCCAAAGTGACCACTGCGGAAGTCTTGAAAAACGACCGCCGATCCATATTCCCCATCGCCTTCGCCAGCCTCTCTTCATAGTCTGTATACACACTAAGATGAGTGGAGCGTATTGGTCTACTGTTTCGGAAGTGTTGCGTTTACTTTTCTTTTCTGACGCGCTGACCAAGCCGGATGGGCGTATCGGCACCCGCGCAAAATGTTGATAGTTAGTATGTAGACAGTCGGTCGCCGACACGATGCGATGGGGAGAGATGCCAGCAGTGCAGGGCGGGGCGCCACTTTCAGGCCGAAAACTGCGTTACCAGCAGGTGTATGACCTTGTCTTGGACATCGTGGCCGACCGTGGGTTATCGCCGGGTGACCGGCTCCCGTCGACCACGGAGCTCGCTGAGATCGCAGAGGTCAGCGCGATTTCGGTGCGCCGCGCGCTCGACGAATTAGAGCGGGCCGGCAAGATCGTCAGGCACCAGGGGATCGGCACCTTCGTGGCAAAGCCACGGATCGCCAGCGATCCCACTCGCCCCGGTGAACTACTGCACACGTTGATCGACGACGGGGCCATCCCCCCGCTGACGACATCATTGATCGGCGTCACCGTCGGATTGCCCAGCAAAACGATTGCCACTGCGCTCAGCGTCGAACCGGGGCAACCCGTGTGGGAGATCTGGCGCAAACGCAGCATCGACGGGACCGACAAGATCCTCGAGCGCGCCGTGCTCCCGCTGAGCCGCGTGCCCGCTATCGACCAGGATCGCCTTGCCAGAGGTGAGTCCTTATACCGATTCTTAGAAGAGCAGTACGGCTTCACTGACGTCTATACCGAGCAGGCGTTCGAGGTCGATAAGCCGAGCCGGTGGGAAGCGCAGCAGTTGACGCTGAGCGATCGCGATATGGTCGTTCGGGTCCGCGGTGTGAGCTTCGACGGAGACGGCAGCGCGTTTGACTGCTTCGAACAGTGTTACAACGCAACCAAATTCACGTTCTATACCGCCGGCCAGACCCGGCACCGCATTCTTGGGCCTTCTGAACTGTCGAACTGGTCGGTGGCCCCGCTGACCAGTCCCACGACTCCACGGGGAACATTTGATGACGGCCCGATTGCGTGAATATCACTGTCTGAAATCAACATTGACGCACCGTTCTATGGTGTGAGCGCGATCTTGACGCAATCCGCCGACCTGGCAGCCACCGCCGCATAGGCCGCCGGGGCTTCGTCCAATGACATCGAGTGGGTGAAAATCCCGCTGGTGTCGAGTCGGCCGGACTGGATCAGGGGGATCAGCTCTGGCCAGGTGCGCTGCACGGGTGCGGTGGTCATCCGCAGGGTGACGCTGCGGACCAAGCTCATCAACGCGGGAAACGGAAACGGGTCCATATTGTGGACTCCGACCACCGAGACGGTGCCGCCCGGGCGGACACAGGTCAGGGCCGCGGTCATCGTCGTATCGTTGCCGACCGCGTCGATCACCGATGCCGCACCACGGCCGCCGGTGGCGTCAGCCAGCGCCGCGTCGAGTGCCGCCGGATCCAGCGGGGTGGCCCCGGCGGCGGCGGCGCGCTGGCGCCTGCCCTTGACGGGGTCCACTGCGAAGACCTGGCCGGCACCCTGGGCGATCGCGCTGCGCACCGCGCACAGGCCGACCGCGCCGAGGCCGATCACCACGACGGTGCCGCCGGGCGGGATATCGGCGCGCTGTGCGCCGGCCCAGCCGGTCGCCAGGTTGTCGGTGAGCAGCAGCGCCTCTTCGGTGTCGATACCTTCTGGGATACGCAGCAATTGAAAATCAGCACCGGGTACCGCGAGCAAGTCCGATTGCGCACCGGCCAGTGCACCGGAACCGAAGATCTTCGGCCCCGACAGGCACTGGATCGGATCATTGGTGGCGCAGCCGATACAGGCGCCGCAGCCCGCGACCGATGACACCAGAACCAGATCGCCGACTGAGACCGTCCGCACGTCCGGTCCGACTTCGACGACGGTGCCGACGGCCTCGTGGCCGAGCGGTACCGGCTCGAACAACGGATAGTCGCCTTCATAGAAGTGCAGATCCGACCCGCAGATCGCGGTGGTGGCCACGGCGATGATCGCGCCATCAGGCCCTGGCAGTTCTGGATCGGGGCGGGTATCGACCCGGATCTGGCCGGGGCTGTCGATCACAACGGTACGCATATGGCTCAGTTCATCACGAAGTCGTCGGGCTCTGGGGTACGGGTCCACGTCCAGTAATCGACGAGGCGCCACGGGCTCAGGCCATGAACCACACCGTCCTCGTTTTTGTAGAAGCTGTGTTTGATGGTCGGCTGTGACCACACCAGCGTCTTCAACTCGGCCTGGCACCGCTCGTACCATTCGTCATAGCGGTCCTGGCGCGGTTCCATCGCTTGCTTGCCAGAGGTTTGGGAGGCAATCAGGAGGTCGAGGCAACCCATGATGTAGCGCACCTCGCATTCGGAATGAAAAATCAGGCTGCCGCCGCTGGCCAGGTTGGTACCAGGCCCGTACAGGCAGAAGAAGTTCGGGAAGCCGGGCACCGTGATGCCCAGGTACGCTGCCGGTCGTTTGCCCCAGCTCTGCTGAAGTTCAATTCCGTTACGACCGAACACTTTCACCGAAGTCAGTAGGTCATTGACCCGGAATCCGGTGGCGTAGATCAGCACGTCGGCCGGGTACCGGGCGCCGTCTGCGGCGATCACGGCGTCGGGCTCGATGTGGTCGATGCCGGTACGGACCAGTTCGACGTTGTCGCGGGTAAGGGTGCGCAGCCAACTGCCGTTGTCCTGCAGGGTGCGTTTACCGGTGGCTGGATAGTCGGGAACGACCTTGGCCAACAGTTCGGGGTTGCCGTCGACCTGACTTGAGATCCATTCGGTGAACATCATTCTGGCCAGGTCGTTGATTTCGCTGACCGCGCGCTGCTGATCGGGGAAGTCGGGATCGACCTTGGCCGCGGCCAACCCGGAGTCGCACCCCGGCCAGAAGATCAAAAATCGGTACCAGCGGCCGTAGAACGGCAGGTGCCGCAACGCCCACTGCACACCGGGGCCGACGGCGCTGTGATAGTTCGGGTTGGGGAACATCCACTGTGCGGTCCGCTGGAAGACGGTGAGTCGTCCGACCTTGTCGGCGATGGCAGGGGCCACCTGGAAACCTGTCGCTCCTGCGCCGACCATCACGACGTCCTTACCCGCCAGATCGACGTCGTGATCCCAGCGGGCAGTGTGAAATGCCGGTCCCGCAAAGGATTCCGCACCATCGAAGGTCGGGACGAACGGGGTGTTGAGCTGGCCGACCGCGCTGATGACTGCGCGTGCCACCAGCGTTTCTTCGGTGCCGTCGGGGTTGGCCACCGTCACCGACCAGGTCGCGGTGTTCTCATCCCAGGTTGCGCTGAGCACCCGCGTGTTGAACCGGACGTGTTCGGTGATGTCGTGGCGTTCCATCACGCCCTGGAAGTAGGCCTGCAGTTCGGGCTGCTGGGCGAAGAACTCCGTCCAGTGGTCATCGGGCTCAAAGCTGTAGCAGTAGAAGTGGTTACCGACATCCACCCGGGCACCGGGATAGCTGTTTTCCCACCAGGTGCCGCCGACGCCGGGATTCTTCTCGATGACGGTGAATGGAATTCCCGCTTGCTGCAAGCGGATTGCGGCCAGCAGTCCAGACTGGCCACAGCCGATCACGACCACCGGGAAATCCGCGCGCGCAGCCGGGCTTGATTCGAACGCGGTGCCGCGGGAGTCCCGGCCGTCGAGCTCCATCTCCTCGAGCATCATCGGCACGTACTCGTCGGGCACTTCGGCGCAGGCCAGAAAGTTCATCATCCGCTGCAGTTGGGCGGCGTCCACCGGAGCAGGTTCGGGGCAGCCGCGGTCGCGGTAGTCGCAGATGATGCCCAGCGCCAGCCTCCGGGCGGCGGCTTTATCGTCTTCGGACATGTAGCCCTGGACTTCGTTGAGGAAGATGCCCGCCGGTCGAAGCGGTCCGTCCAGTAGGGCGGCATCGCCACTCATGTGTACACAGGACAGCAGCAGTGCCGGGATGGAGACATCTTCCAGCGCTGCGGCGATCTCGGCATCGGAGGAGGTGAACGGCTCACCGGCGTGTGGGTTACGCGTCACCCGCAGAAGGTTAGGCGAACAGCCCCGCGCGGTGAGCAGTTTCTGGAAAGTGTCTACTACGGGGTCCGGTGGTGCGACCAGACCTCGAGAACATTCTCGTAGGCACTGGGTTGCACCGAGAGAGCGCCGACGTAGGGATGCTCGAGCGCAAAGATCAGGTACATCACGAACCCCATCAGGGCCGCGGTGAGTCCCACCGCAAGTGCGTGCACCAGCAGATCGCGGGTGCCGAACAGGAACGTGAACGCCATCACCACACCTCCGCCGCCCAGTAACAAGACCCACAGCTCGCCGGGGATCGACGCTTCGCCGGTGGAGACCCGCAACTTACGGTTGGCGTTGAGATCGTTCAGCCGGACGATGGCGTGATCGAAGAATGCGATCTCGTTGCGCGACTCGGGCTGAACATCGAGGTAGCTGTCCCAGACGGCGGTGAGTGGCTCGGACTCCTCGTCGATGGTCTCGCCACGGCGCATCCGCGGGAATTCGTCGTCGATGACGCTATTGGTGTATGCGATGAGGCTCTGCTGTACCGGTACTCGAGATTCTGGGGGCAGGGCAGCGGAATCGCGCAGTAGATCGGAGATCGCGCTGGCCTCGGCTCCTGAGGCGTCTTCGGCGTCGCCGAACTGTTCCCACACGACCACCACCAGGAAGGCGACCAACACCGCATAGAGGACGCCGGCAAGCTGGAATACCGTGCCAGAGACCGCGTTCGCGTTCTCCAGGCGTGTATGCGATACGGCTTTGCGAAACACCACGAGCCCGCCGATGGAGACCCCGACGACCACCGCGACCCAGAGGAAACCCAGGATGGGCGCGGGAATCTGCAGCAGCCAGATCACAGCTCACCTCCCGCTACGGCATCCATGCGCACCATGAGTATCACCGTTCGTCGACCAACGTGGCGATCCTGGCCAGTTCGGCGCCGGCCTAGTCAGATTCCGGCGCCGCCTGCAGGACGATCATCGCGCGTGCCTCGACCTGTATCTGCTCCCCGGCGGTAACAGGTTTGACATCATCGGAGTCGCCCGGCCCCGCTGCGGTATCGATGACCGCGATCCAGGCTTGCCCGAATTCCTTGGGCGGCATGGTGAATTCGATCGGCTCGTGATGGGCGTTGAAGCACAGCACAAACGAATCGTCGGTGACGCGCTGTCCGCGCGGATCGAGATCAGGAATGCCGTGACCGTTGAGATACACCGAGACCGATTTACCGAATCCGGAATCCCAGTCCTCATCGCTCATCTCGGAGCCGTCGGGGGCGAACCAGGAGATGTCCGGCAGGCGTTCAGACCCGCGAATCCGAACCGGCAGCCCGTCGAAGAACCGCCGCCGCCGGAACACGGGGTGTGCCGCCCGCAGCGACGACACCGACTGGGTGAATGCCAGCAGGTCGGTATCGACCTCATCCCAGTTGATCCAGGTGATCTCGTTGTCCTGGCAGTAGCCGTTGTTGTTACCGCCCTGGGTCCGGCCCAGCTCGTCACCGTGACACAGCATCGGTACCCCCTGCGACAACAGGGTCGTGGTGATGAAGTTGCGTTGTTGGCGACCACGTAGCGCGTTGATCTCGGGATCGTCGGTCGGACCCTCGACGCCGCAGTTCCAGGACTGGTTGTTGGACTCGCCGTCGTTGTTGTCCTCGCCGTTGGCATCGTTGTGCTTTTCGTTGTAGGACACCAGATCCCGCAAGGTGAAGCCGTCATGTGCCGTCACGAAGTTGATCGAGGCCACCGGTCGTCGCGCCGTGTGCTCGTAGAGGTCGGCCGATCCAGTCAGGCGAGAGGCGAATTCGCCCAGGCTGGCATCCTCACCGCGCCAGAAGTCGCGGACGGTATCGCGGTACTTGCCGTTCCACTCCGTCCACTGGGGCGGGAAGTTGCCGACCTGGTAGCCGCCCGGCCCGACATCCCACGGCTCGGCGATGAGCTTGACCTGGCTGACGGTCGGATCTTGTTGCACGAGTTCGAAGAACGTCGATAGCTTGTCAACGTCGTAGAACTCACGCGCCAACGTCGAGGCCAGGTCGAAACGGAATCCGTCGACGTGCATTTCGGTGACCCAGTAGCGCAGCGAGTCCATGATGAGCTGCAGTGAATGTGGATGCCCCACATTGAGACTGTTTCCGGTACCGGTGTAGTCCATGTAGTAGCGCTTGTCATCGTCGACCAGGCGGTAATACGCCGCGTTGTCGATCCCGCGCATGGAGACAGTCGGTCCCATGTGGTTGCCCTCTGCGGTGTGGTTGTAGACCACATCGAGGATGACCTCGATACCCGCCTCGTGCAGCGTGCGCACCATGGACTTGAATTCCTGCACCTGGTTGCCCGGCGTGGCACTCATGGTCGAGTACTTCGAGTCCGGTGCGAAGAATCCGATGGTGTTGTAACCCCAGTAATTCGACAGTCCCTTGTCGATCAGCGTGGAGTCATTGGCGAAGTGGTGCACCGGCATCAGTTCGATGGCAGTGGCGCCGACCGTCTTGAGGTGCTCGATGATCGCCGGGTGCGCGATGCCGGCGTAAGTTCCGCGGCTCTGCTCGGGAACGTCAGGGTGCGTCTCGGTCAGTCCCTTGACATGCGCTTCATAGATGATGGAATCGGCGTACTCGCGCTGTGGCGGCCGGTCCACACCCCAGTCGAAATAGGGGTTGATGACGACGGACTTCGGCATGCTCGCCGCGGAATCTTCATCGTTGCGGCTATCCGGTTCGCCGAAGTTGTAGCCGAACAGCGATTGATCCCAGTCGAAGGAGCCGTCGATGGCCTTTGAGTAGGGATCGAGCAACAGTTTGTTGGGATTGCAGCGCTGGCCTTCGGCCGGGTTGTACGGACCGTGCACGCGGTAGCCATATCGCTGACCGGACTCCACGTTCGGCAGGAAGCCATGCCAGACGAATCCGTCCACTTCTGGCAGCGTCACCCGGGTCTCGGCGCCGTCGGCGTCGAAGAGACACAGTTCGACGCGCTCGGCCACCTCGCTGAACACTGCAAAGTTGGTGCCAGACCCGTCATAGGTGGCTCCGAGCGGGTAGGCCTTGCCGGGCCAGATTTCCGCTGCGGCAGCGGGGATGGCTTTGGTCACGTCGTGATTCGCTTACGTCGAGCGGTCATGTCTGCACATCTTTCGATAGGGCTAGTCCTGGATCGCCGTGGATCTCGATCAAGGGCGGTTGCAACAACCTAGCTACTGCGTTGGCGGGCCGCACAGCGGTGGACGAACCCCGTGATCACTTATTCGGTAGCGCGATGGCGGCCTTCGTACGACGAATCGCCGGCGTTAGCTGAGGGGCTCGGAACCGACCAATTGGCACCGCTGCCGCCGTAAAGATGCTGGTCGGGATCGCCGAACGGCGGAGTTCCGCCACTGTCTGCTGCGGTCCAGTCGGTCAACGCGTTGGCCGCGCCGGGATCGTCGTCTCCAGTCGGCGCAAAGCTGGGGTTTGTGGTGTTGGCCATGTCGCCTCCTTGGCGTTAGTTGAGTGCAGGGGTACCCGCGTCGCGGCCCGTCAAACTGACTGTGACGTCAATAGCATTCGTCTGCCGGAGTGGCCTCGTGACCGGGCTGGCCCGGTGTGCGCCGGGTCGCTTTCATCTCTGCCTCGTAGACATGGCGGATCCCCGCAGTGAGCCGCTCGCGGACCGCTTGTTCGTGGGAACGGAGCACAGACCAGTAGTTGTCGTCGAATTCCTCGACGATCTGAAAGGTCCAGCGGCCGAAGAGCACGTTACGGCCGACGACCTCTGTTTCGAGTCGTTGCGCGGCGTCCTGGTGCCCGGCGGCGCGTAGTTTCTGCACTGCTTCGCCCAACTGCAGATCGGCGTGTCCCATCAACTGGTGGAACGTATACAGGGCACCACGGGCCCGCTCGACGGTCTCCAGCGCTTCCGAAACCTTGCCGGCCGCTTCGACCGAAGCATCGTCGACGCCCTGGGGGCGCCGCTCGAGCCCGGTGTGATTATCCGACGTCCCGTGCACGCACGGCCAGTACCCACCGAAGCGCTGCGGCAAACAAAGCCGGTCCAATCTTAAGGGATTTCTAAGTAATAACTTACCGGGGAGTAGCTACCGGACATGGCGCGGGGTCCGGTGGCGCGCTGGAATTGGCTCGTGCGTAAACCGCATGTAGCAGGGCCTTTCCTGACTATCGACCGCGTCGGCGTGGAACAACCCGTGGCCGCTGTGTAACGAACATGGCCGTCGTTGCGACGATGAGAACGATGCAATCAAGTGACATGGCAACCGGTCGCAGGCTACGGTTATCGCAGGTTGAGTTCACAGCCGCCGGAAACGTCAGTTTGGTCCAGAGCGCCAGGGCACTTGACGCGATCCACAGTACGAAGTTGCGACTGATGGAGTCAGAATGTCTGTTGTTGAAGTCACCGAGGACCCCTCGTCCTCCGAGTCGGCGCTGCCGCCCGTGACGCTGGAA
This sequence comes from Mycobacterium sp., assembly GCF_965229105.1. Taxonomy (GTDB): domain Bacteria; phylum Actinomycetota; class Actinomycetes; order Mycobacteriales; family Mycobacteriaceae; genus Mycobacterium. Next base: position 53,877 of record NZ_OZ245858.1, on the reverse strand, counting down.
TGCCCGAACGCCCGTTTCACCACCCACTGGCCGTCCGCGGACTCCGCGGTCATCCGCGCCGACGGTGAGATCGACGCGGCCAACGCCGCCAAACTCGCCGATTACGCGCTGCGGGTGGCTCTGCAGAGTCAGTACCTGGTACTCGACCTCAGTGGCGTTTCATTTTTTGGTACCGAAGGGTTTTCGACGCTGCACATGATGAATGTGCGTTGCGCGAAGGCTGCCGTGCGATGGGCGATGGTCCCCAGTGCTGCCGTGTCCCGGGTGCTCCGGATCTGCGATCCCGGCGGTGGTCTACCTGCCGCGATCACCGTCGACGCTGCGTTGGCGGCCAATCAGGGTGAACCGCGCCGACTCTTGCATCTGGTGACCTAGCTGCACCGGATTTCTCGAATGCCGCTGTGCGGCAACGATATCCATATCCGGGGAACTCTGATTACAGGACGCTACGCCAGTCGGTGACGCCGACGGTGATCATCCGTAACTGTTTTATCGCGATGCGCTTGATCTCCTGCAGAGCGGGAGGATTTTGCGCGTCTTCGATCGCCTCTGCGATAGAGATCATCGCGTTGACGAACAGACTGGCCAGGATGTTGAGGTCTTCGGTGCTCCACGTGTTCAGGCCGGGGAACCGGGCGAGGTCGGTGGCCAGCTCGGAGGTGATCAGCCGGATCTCGGTACGGATGGCGTAGCGGAGAACGCTGATCCCACTATTGCGTTCCCTGCCGATGAACAGCCAGTGCTCACGCTGCTCGTCGACGCTGGCGACCAGGATCTCCACCGATGATTCGATGACCCGGTTGGTATCGAGCTTGCCCGCTCGGGCGCCACGCAACATATCGCGCAGCGAGTGAAAAGACTCGTCGATGAGGACGAGGCCGAGGGCCTCCATCGACTCGAAATGCCGGTAGAACGCGCCGGGCACGATACCGGCCTCGCGGGTCACTTCGCGCAGGCTCAACCCGCCGAAGCTGCGGTCTTCGAGCAGTTTGAGTGCGGCGGCGATGATCGCGCGGCGGGTGGCTTCTTTACGTTCCTCGCGCGAACCGCTGTCACGGGAGCCGTCACGGGACCGGCTGGACCGGTGGCTCGAACGTGAACTGGGAGTACGACTGTTCACTGTGTGAAACCTACCACAGACCTGGTGAATCTCTTGACTACCGGGGGGTATGTGTAAAACGGTATACACATGTTCACTCAAACTTTGGTGAAGCGGGTCCTGGAATCGTCCCTGGTCGACTTGCTCACCGGACCCCACGGGGTTGACCGCTACACCGAACTGGTGGCGCCAACGTGGACGCTGGGAACCGCACGGGCCAGGGTGCTCGCCGTTCGTCGAATGACGCCGCGCAGCGTGACGCTCACGCTGGAACCCAACGCAGCCTTCACGGGCTTTACCGCCGGCCAGCACGTCACCGTCGTCGTCGAGATCGACGGCCGCAGGCACACCCGTTGCTACTCGCCGGCGAACGCAGAAGGTGAGCCGTACCTCGAGTTGACCATCGGCAAGCACGAGTCCGGACTGGTGTCGACCTTCCTCTACGAGCACGCCCGGCCCGGCCTCGTTGTCGGGCTGGACGGTGTCGGCGGCGACTTCGTCCTCCCCGCGCAGCGCCCCCAGCGGATTCTGCTGGTATCCGGCGGCAGCGGTATCACCCCGGTGATGTCGATGCTGCGGACATTGCGAGCCGAGCACTTCGCCGGTGAGATCACCTTCCTGCACTACTCACGCTCAGCAGCCGACACCTGCTACCGCGACGAACTCGCCACGATGGCGAACGTCACGGTCCGGCACGGTTACACCAGATCGGCCGACGGCGACGTCTCCGGGCACTTCGGACCAGAGCGCCTGGCCGGACTCGAGACTCCCGACGCCGTCTACGTCTGCGGGCCGCCCGTACTCGTCGACGCCGTGCGCCAGCTGTGCCCGACGGCCAGGTCGGAAAGCTTCGTCCCCCCGGTGTTCGTAGTGCCGGACACCCCATCGGGCGGCCGAATCACGTTTGCCGACAGCGCAATCGCCATCGTTGACGATGGCCGCTCGCTTCTCGAACAGGCTGAGGCCGCCGGCCTCACGCCGCAGAGCGGATGCCGGATGGGCATCTGCCACACCTGCACGCGGCCGAAGCTCAAGGGCGCCGTGCGCAATATGACCACCGGGGCTATTTCGGCGGCTGACTGCGAGGACGTGCGCATCTGTGTCTCCGCGCCCGTCGGCGACGTCGAGTTGTCGTTGTAACCCACATACCCCAAACAAGCCGTACGAGAAAGGATTTGACATGACTGCCATGCTCGAACGCACACTCGACGAAATCTCCGATGAGGCCGCTCAGAACATCCTCGACGAGTCGCCGGCCATCCAGAAGGCCATCACCAAACTGGTCCGCGGCCAAGAAGTCACCATGACGCCCGAAATGGCGGAGGCGTTCGGTCGTGAACTCGACGCCGTGCGGGAGCGTGTCGTGGCCGACCTCGGCGAGCGCGACGCCACCTACATCCGCCGTGTCATCAAGGCGCAGCGCGCCCTCGAAGTCGGTGGGCGTGGCCTGCTGATGGCGGGCATTCTTCCGCCGGCGTGGATCGCGGGAACCGCCATGCTGGCGGCCTCAAAGATCTTGGACAACATGGAGATCGGCCACAACGTCATGCACGGCCAGTATGACTGGATGGGTGATCCCGCGCTGACTGGCCGCAATTTCGAATGGGACTCCGCCTGCCCCGGTGACCAGTGGCGGCACTCGCACAACTACATGCACCACACTCACACCAATATCGTCGGAATGGACCGCGATATCGGTTATGGCATCCTGCGGATGAGCGAAGACCAGCGCTGGAAGCCCTACTTCTTGGGCAACCCGGTGTATGCGTTTCTGCTGATGGTGTTGTTCCAATACGGTGTCGCACTGCACGAGCTGGAGACGGAGCGGATCCGCTCCGGGGAGATCAGCATCGCCGACAAGAAGGAGACGTTGGCGGGCATCTGGAAGAAGGTCAAGCGCCAGACGCTGAAGGATTACGTGGCCTTCCCGCTGCTGGCCGGCCCGTTCGCACCCTGGGTCTTCACCGGTAACATGACCGCCAACCTGATCCGCAACATCTGGTCCTATGCGATCATCTTCTGCGGCCACTTTCCCGATGGCACACAGGAATTCAGCGTCGAGGAGACCGAGGACGAGAGCCGCGGAATGTGGTACTTCCGCCAGATCCTCGGTTCGGCCAACCTCACCGGCGGCAAGCTCTTCCACGTCATGAGCGGTAACCTGTCGTTCCAGATCGAACACCACCTGTTTCCCGACATCCCGGCCTTCCGGCATGCGGAGATCTCTACCGAGGTTCAGGAGATCTGCGAGCGCTACGGCATTCCCTACAACAAGGGCCCGCTGCCTGCGCAGTTCGCCAGCGTGGTGCGCAAGATCGTCCGGTTGGCGTTGCCGTTCAAGCACTAGCGTTGTTCGGTGGCTAGGTGATCACTGGGGTGTATCCCGGATTCGCGCCGTCGGGGTTTCGTGGTCGGCTCGGGGTATGAGTGCTTTTGCCACGCGATACAACACGGCCACGATCGAGGGACTTGAGGTTTTCTACCGCGAGGCCGGTGATCCGACCAATCCAACACTGCTGTTGCTGCATGGTTTTCCGTCCAGCTCGCACATGTTTCGCAACCTGATCAACTCCCTGGCCGACGAATACCACCTGGTGGCACCCGATCACATCGGGTTCGGCCGCTCAGCGATGCCGACCACCACCCAGTTCACCTACAGCTTCGACCGACTCACCGAGATCACCGAAGGCCTCATCGAGCATTTGGGCCTGAGCCGGTTCGCCCTCTACATCCACGACTATGGCGCCCCGATCGGTCTGCGTATCGCCAGCCGCCGCCCCGAACGGATCACCGCACTGATCACCCAGAGTGGCAACGCCTACCTCGAAGGTTTCACCCCGTTTTGGGACATCCTGTTCGCTCACGCCAAAGACCGCGCCGCCAACGAAGACGGGGTCCGCGAGAAGTTCACCCCGGAAACCACCTACTGGCAGTACACCCACGGGGTGCCCGCCGATCGGCTCAATAGGATCGCCCCCGAGGCCTGGCAGCTCGACCAACTGGGCCTGGACCGCAAGGACAACGACGCCATTCAGCTGCAACTGTTCTTCGACTACCAGTTCAACCTCGACGGCTACCCCGCGTTCCAGGAGTACTTCCGCACCTACCAGCCACCCCTGCTGCTCACCTGGGGCAAAAACGACGAAATCTTCGGCGCCCCCGGCGCTGAGGCCTTCCGCCGCGATTTCCCCAACGGCGAATTCCACCTGCTCGACACCGGCCACTTCGCCCTGGAAACCCACGGCGAAGAAATCAGCGGCTACATCCGCGACTTCCTCCCCCGCGCACTGGCACGCTAGGGCAGCGTCCGATAACCGCGCAGGTACGCCGACGGAGTGCAGCCAAATCGTCGTCGGAAGGCGCGTGTGAACGTGCCCAGGTCCGCGAACCCGCTGAGCGAACCGGCCCGGGAGATGGCCTCGCCCTCGTTGAGAAGTCTGCGGGCATGCACCAGGCGTTGATCGCGGATGAACCGGGCCGGCGATGAGCCCTCATCGGCGAAGAGACCCTGCAGGAGCCGTAGCGAGATGTGATGGGTTTTGGCCACGACCAACGGGTCCAGTGCCGGGTCCAAAGCGTTGTCGGTGATGAAGGTTCGGATCCGGTCTATCAACAGATCCCGGTTCAGCACCGCCGCCGGCCTCGGGGCGGCCTCGCGGATCGCTTCCCACTGGCCGTCATGGCGCAGTTGTGTCTGTTGTCGGTCGGCGGTGACATCCCTGAACGCGACGACCATCCCGGATCCGGAGGGCAGGGCGATCGGTGCGCAGGACCAGGCGATCGGGAAGATGCTGCCGTCGCGGCGGATGAACCACTCGTCGGATTTGGGTGTGTACGGCATCGGTGTGCCGTTGCGCAGCACCAGGCACGCATCGCGCGGGTACTCCGACCCATCGACGTACGAGTGATGAACCGTGTCGTGACTGGGCATGCCGAGCAGTTGTCGCGGGTCGGACCATCCCACCTGTACGGCGGCTGCGGTGTTGGCGAACGCGATCTCGCCGTCGCCCTGCACCACCCATACCGGGCTCGGTAAGTGCTCCAACACCTGCACGGCGAACTCATCAAAAGACATGTGCGGACTTTCTCGGTCGCAGCAGACCTAACGGGAGCCTACGACCATCAGGTTCGTCATGGCTCGTTTCGGTGGCGTTCCGCGAGTGTTGACGGTATGTAACTCCAGTCGGTCAAGGGCTGTGGGCTGTCCGGCCCTGCGCGAATTGCCGGTAGCGATGCGCGTAACGACTGGCCATGCACGGGGGATCCGCCGTTGAATTCACCCTATGGCCGGATCAACTCACTACATCAAGATCGACGCATCCAAGACGCTCGCCGAGGAGCCGCACACCGGACACAATCGCTGGCACGAGGACATTCCGCCGATCGTGACGATCGACCCGGGTGACACCGTCGTCATGGCTGCCCGCGACGCCTGGGATTCGCAGTTCGATAAGGACACCACCAACGACGACGTGGGCCGTGCGACCACCGACCTCGTCCACCCGCACACCGGTCCGGTGTATGTCCGCGACGCCGAACCTGGGGATCTGCTCGAGGTCCGCATCGGTGAGACAAAATGTGCCCGTTGGGGTTACACCGTCCAGGTGCCCGGCTTCGGCTTCCTGCGCGGGAAGTACACCGCGCCGCACATCACCAAATGGGATATCGCGGACAACTGGGCGACCAGCGAGCAGATCCCCGGCGTGCGGATACCAGGTGCACCGTTCATGGGCTCCATGGGCGTTGCCCCGTCGGCGTCACTGCGCGAGACGTACTTGCGCCGTGAAGCTGAATTGCTGGCGCGCGGTGGAGCAGTCAACGGACCCCAACCGCGCGGCGCGGTACCGTCTGACCCAGCCATCGCCTGCGAGGCGCTTCGCACGATCCCGCCGCGTGAGATCGCAGGCAATATCGACGTCAAGCAGCTCACGGCCGGCACGACGATGCTCATACCGGTAGCCACCGAGGGCGCGCTGTTCTCGGTCGGCGACGCCCATTTTGCGCAAGGAGACGGCGAAGTCTGCGGCACTGCGATCGAGGTGGCGGCCACGTTCACGGCCGAGCTTCATCTTCGCAAGGGCGAGGCCAAGCGCCGTGGTGTTCAGGGTCTGCAGTTCTTCCGCGACGATTTCATCATGGCGCCAGAATGGCAGGCGCCCAAGCGTTTCTACGCAACGACCGGCCTGCCGATCCGTGCCGACGGCACCAATGAGTCCGAGGACACCAGCCTTGCCGCGGCAAACGCATTGCACCAGATGATCGCTTATCTGGTCGACGAGTGGGGGTATGACGAACAACAGGCGTACACAATCTGTTCGGTGGCAGTGGATCTGAAGATCTCCGAGATGGTCGACGTCCCCAATTTCATCGTGACCGCCGTACTCCCACTCGACATCTTCATCTGATGGCACTCCCGCTCGTCACACTCGCTCCGGTCGGACGAGCCGCGGAATGGGCGATGCTGCACGAGTTCGTGACCGGTGTCCGCGGTGGATCCAGCGCCACGCTGGTTTTCGTCGGTGTATCCGGCACTGGCAAGACTCGGCTACTGCGCTACGCGGCGGAGTCGGCCACCGGCGTCACCACCCGGTCGATCTCCGGTGCACTATCAGAGCAGCGGTATGGGTTTGCCGCGTTGCATCGACTCGTATCGCCGTATCTGGCGCGCGCAGATCGGCTCTCGGGTCCCCATCGTGATGCATTGGAAGTCACGTTCGGTCTCAAAGAAGGGCCGCCGCCCACCCAGCTACTCGTCGGGCTCAGCGTGCTGGCGTTGTTGTCCGACGTCGCGGTCGAACGCCCGCTAATCTGCTTTGTCGACGATGCCCAGTGGCTGGATCCGGAATCGCTGGCGGTGCTGGCGTTCGTCGCGCGCCGGCTTGATGGCGACCCCGTCGGCCTGGTGTTCAGCGCCCGACCCGATGACGGGGATCTGACCGCACTGGCGGGCTTGCCGACCCACGAGCTCGGCACGATCGACTCGGGATCGGCCGGGACTGTCGACGACAACCCCGACGGAGTCGACTCAATCTTGGAGAGCCTCGCCTTGATGGGGCTGACGGTCCTGGAGTTGGGACTGGGCCGATACCCGGAGGCGCTCGGATGGGGTCTGCAAATCTTTCGCGACGACCCGCCAGGATTTGGTAACCGGATCCTGCCCGATATTGTCGAAGCCGGTGTGCGCGGCGGAGATCGCGGCGCTGCCCAGGCCGCAATGGCCCGGTTGATCGATCGGGTAGGCGTCGCTTCCACTCCTTGGGCGCAGGGCCTGATGGCCCGCTCCAAGGCATTGATGGCGGCCGATGCTGACGCCGAGCCGTATTACCAAGAGACCCTCAGACACTTGGCGGGCACGGCCCTGCGCATGGAGCTCGCCCGTGCGCACCTGCTCTACGGGGAGTGGCTCCGCCGCCGAAAGCGTCGGCGCGATGCCCAGCTGCAACTGCAGACCGCGTACGACATGTTCACCGCGATGGGAGCGGGTGCATTCGCCGAACGGGCCGGTGCCGAGCAGCGCGCAACCGGCGACGTATCTCGACCGGCCAACACCTTTGGCCTCACCCCGCAGGAGACCCAGGTGTCGCGCCATGCCGTCGCGGGGGCGACCAACGCTGAAATCGCGAGCCGGCTGTTCATCACGACATCGACCGTGGAATACCACCTCAGCAAGGTCTTCCGGAAGCTGGGTGTCACGTCTCGCCGACAACTGGCCGCCACGCTGCTCGGCGGCGTACCTCCTACCGACGGACTACTTCGGCCGGGACAGGTCGTAGGCGGTTGCGCCGCCAGTGCTGACCGGCGTGAACGTCGCAGCCACCCAGTCGGTGATATCTAAATGACCGCGGCCGCCGAACGAACCGTGGTTGCCATTGCGCACCACAAAGTAGCCGATCCGGTGCGCAGCAACGTCGGCCTTGAACTGGTCCAGGGTCGGTACCGGGTCGCTTCCTGAGAAGCCGCCGATCGCCATCACCGAAGTGTCGGTGGACAATTCCAGCGCGGCCGCGGCCGACGAGCCGACGGTGGCAGCTGACCAGGTGCTCGTGGTGCCGCGCAAGAGCGCATCCAGGGCGGCGTCGTCCTGGGTCTGGCCCCACATGCCCGAGCCGAGACCACCCCTGGCTTCCGTCGGCCCGACGCTGGGGCCGCCGCCCTGATGCGGCTGACCGATCGTTGCCACGGCATAGGCGGTGGGGCCGGCCAGTACCGCGGCCAGCCCGAGAGTGACTGCAGCCAAGGCAATGTGGCGACGACGCCGGGTGGTCAGCGGTACCAACAGCGCGAGAATCGCGACGATCGTCGCCACCAGGATCGTCCACCGCAGCGCGGGTAGCCACTGGTTGTTGCGGCCCAGGATCCACCAGCCCCACACGCCGGTCACCGCGATCAACGCGACCAAACCGATTCGGCCCAAACGAGATCCGCGTCGATGCCACATCTCGTGCACCCCGATCGCGAACATACCTGCGACGGCCGGTGTCAGCGACAGGCAGTAGTACGGATGGACCATGCCCTTCATGTAGCTCAGGACCAGGCCGTCGACCAACAACCAGGTGCCGAACAACATCGCGCCGGCCCGCACCAGGTCAGTACGCGGTGCCCGACCGCGGGCGATCACTACCAACGCCAACGCCAGCAGTGCGCCGGGGATGAGCCAACCGACCTCGAAACCGAATTCGCCGGAGAACAAACGGCTCAAGCCCTGTGACTGGTTGGCGAAGCCACCAAACCGTCCCGGCCCGTCTGCACCGCCTGCGGTGTAGTGGAGCTGGTCGGCGACCATCGCACCCACGTGGCCGCTGGGGCTGCCACCGAAACCGCCGACGTGATTTTTGCCCAGCACCCGGGCAAAACCGTTGTAGCCCAACACCAGATTCATGAAGTTGTTATCGGTCGAGCCCGCGATGTACGGCCGCGACGAGGCCGGCCACATCAGGGTCAGAAGCACGAACCAACCCGACGCCACGACGAATGCGACCAGCGCGCCCAACAGGTGCAGTAGTCGTCGTCGCACCGTCACCGGCGCCGCGACCAGATACACGAGCCCGACGGCGGGCATCACCATCAAGCCCTCGAGCATCTTGGCCAGGAAAGCGAAACCCAGTGCGGCACCGGCGAAGGCAATCCATGCCCCGCTGGCCCGCGGCAGGGCGCGCACGGCGCAATAGGCGGCCAGCATCATCAGCAGGACCATGGCGGCGTCGGGGTTGTTGAAGCGGAACATCAGCGCCGCCACCGGCGTCACCGCCAGTGCGGCCCCCGCCAGCAATGCGGCGTTGCGGCTGCTGACTCGCGCCACTGCTGCGTACAGCAGGGCTACGGTGGCCACTGCCATCAGCGCCTGGGGGATGAGCATGCTGGCACTGCTGAAACCGAACAGCTGACCCGACAGACCCATGACCCATTGGGAAACCGGTGGCTTGTCGACAGTGATGAAATTCGCCGAGTCCAGCGAGCCGAAGAGTAGCGCCTCCCAGTTCTTGGATCCCGCCTGCGCGGCACCGGCGTAGAACTGATTGCCCATTCCATTCACCGTGATGTTCCACAGGTAGAGCGTCGCGGTCGCAACCAGCAGCCCGGCGAATGCGATGCGATCCCACCGGGAGGCCGGCGACGACGCGGCCACAGCATCGCCGGCCCGGGCGCTGACGGCCGGTGGAGGCGTTAACGTCGTTGTCACACCCCCATTGAGTCATGGGTAACCGGCTGTGGTCTGTGAGGCTCCGGCGAACGTGCTGTGTGCCGGGTCGTCGGCCACAGTGATACCTAGGTACTAGGTTTGACGCAATGTCCTTACCAGGTGGCGGGTCATCATTCCCCCGGGGAATGGCGTTGCTGGTGGCAGGTGCGTTCTTCATGGAGATTCTGGACGCGACCATCATCACCCCGGCCATCCCGTTGATCGCCGACTCGTTCGGTGTCGACGCCGTCGACGTCAGCGTCGCGATCTCGGCCTACCTGGTCACGGTGGCGGTGCTCATCCCAGCCAGTGGTTGGATGGCCGACAGGTTCGGGATCCGGCGGGTGTTCATCACGGCGATCGCGGTCTTCACCCTGGCCTCGATCGGGTGCGCGCTGGCGACGTCGTTGCCGATGCTGGTGGGGATGCGCATCGTCCAGGGTGTCGGCGGCGCGATGATGGTGCCGGTCGGCCGACTGGCAGTCTTGCGGTTCAGCGATAAAACCGACCTGATCCGCGCCATCGCGCTGCTTACCTGGCCAGCGCTGGCGGCCCCGGTGCTGGCTCCTGTTCTCGGCGGCGCCATCGCGACGGTCGGCTCCTGGCGGTGGATCTTCATCGTCAACATTCCGATCGGGATCATCGGAATCCTGTTTGCTCTCAAGTTGATCCGTGGTGATCCGGCACCGACGACGCGGCCGCTGGACTGGCGCGGCATGCTGTTCATCGGAGTTGGGATTGCGGCGGCCCTGATCGGTCTGGAGAACATCAGGGTCAGTGCCACCAACTGGCCGCTGGTCGCGATCTGCGGGGTGATCGCTCTGGCGTCGGGGTCGGCGGGTGTGTGGCACCTGCGGTCGGCGTCGTCGCCGCTGGTGCAGCTTCGGGTGTTACGGGTGCGGAGCCTGCGGATCACGGTGTCCGGCGGATCGCTGTACCGATTGGTGATCACGGCCGTGCCGTTCCTGCTGCCTTTGCAGTTCCAGCTGGAATTCGGTTGGTCGCCATTCGCGGCCGGGTTGATGGTGGCCACGTTGTTCGCGGGAAACCTGACGATCAAACCGGCGACCACACCGCTGATGCGGCGCTTCGGAATCCGGCGGGTGTTGCTGGTCAACGGGGTATTGTCGGTCGGCTGGTTCGCGCTGTTGGCGGCGCTCGGACCGGGGATGCCCGTCGCGGTGATCGCGGTGATCCTCTACATCAGCGGCGCGCTTCGGTCCATGGGTTTCACCGCGTACAACAGCCTGGCGTTCTCCGAGGTCGACGGCGATGACCTGACCCACGCCAACACCTTGAACGCGGCGGTGCAGGAACTGGCCGCCGGTCTCGGTATCGCCGTGGCCGCGGTACTGCTCAGCGTGTTCGCGTCCTATACGTGGACCTTCGCCGTACTCGGCGCAGTGCTGGCGCTCAGTCTCATCGAAACATTGCGGCTACCAAGGGATGCCGGCTCCGCGGTCATCTAGCTAGGGCCGCACCAGGATTCGGATCGGATTACCGTCCTGGCTCTCCAGCATCTCGATACCGTGCGCGATATCCTCAAGCGGGACAACGGCACTGATCGACCGGGTCAGATCCAGCCGGCCCCGCGACACCAGACTGGCGAGGGTCTCGATATCGACGTTTTGGTAACCGAGGTGGCCAAGGACCTGCTTTTTGCTCAGCCCGAACATCGCGGTCATCCCGATCGACGGGGTCTCGGCACTCATCCCGACCCCAACCAACCGGCCGCCGATGGTCAGACTGTCCAGCGCCTGTTCGAAGGTGACCTTCAACCCGACAGCATCGAAGGCGACGTCGAGTTTGCGCCCAGCGGTGGCCTCGCTGATCTTGTTCTGCAGCTCGGGATCACGGGAGTCGAACGCGTAATCCGCACCGAGTTCCAGGGCGCGGTCCCGTACGGCAGGGTTCAGATCGACCGCGATGATCGGCGCCGCGCCTACCAAACGCGCCAACTGCACGATGTGGGTGCCGATACCGCCGACGCCCCACACCCCGACGGATTCACCGACGGCGACCTTCCCGGTGCGGACCACCGCGCCGAACGGCGTGGAGACCGCGTCGGCCAGGATCGCGGCCTGCTCGAAGGGGACGTTATCCGGAATGCGGGTCAGGCTCGCCGCTTGTCCGACGGTGTACTCGGCCCACGCGCCGTCATAGGCGAAGGCCATCAGGCGAATCCGCAGACAGTTCGAGAAGTCGGCGCGACGGCAGTTCGGGCAGTCCATGCAAGGCTTGCCCGCTGCGAGGATGACGCGGTCACCTTCGGTCCAGCCGGTGACCCCTGGCCCGAGCTTCGCAACGGTGCCCGAGGCCTCGTGCCCTTGGGTCACCACGGGTAGCTGCGCGGGGAACGTGCCATTGATCAGGCTCAGGTCCGAATGGCAGATACCGCAGTACTCGACTTTGACCAGCACCTCGCCCGGGCCGGGCTCGGGAATCGGTACATCTTCTACCGCGTAGGTCCGGGTCTCGGCATAGAAGCGCTGCGCGCGCATGGTGTGAGACATCACGGGTTACTCGACGTGGTCGGTAGTCGCATATTTCCGAGCGTAACCGTCGCGACCACATCACTAGAGTGAGTTCATGGCCAGGAAATTAGCGACAGCGGACCAGGTCGGGCTTGATGAGCTGCTGGCGTTCGTCACGCCGCGACACAAGATGGTGCTCACCACCTTCCGGGCCGACGGCGCCCCGCAGAGCTCGCCGGTGACCGGCGGAGTCGACGACCAGGGGCGGCTGGTCATTTCCAGTTACCCACAGCGGGCCAAGAGCGTGAACGCCCGCCGGACCGGCACAGCCAGCGTGGTGGTGCTGTCCGACGACTTCAACGGTCCCTACGTGCAGGTGGACGGCGAGGTCGAGGTGATCGATCTGCCTGATGCGGTCGAGCCGCTTGTCGACTACTACCGGGCGATCGCCGGCGAGCACCCCGACTGGGACGAATACCGCCAGGCGATGGCGACTCAGGGCAAGTGCCTGATCCGCGTCACACCCCGCCGGTGGGGACCCGTCGCGACCGGCGGGTTCCCCCCGGATATGGCCTAGTTCGGCGGCGTTGACGGGGCCTTGTCATCTATCTGGGTCATCTATCTGGGTCATCTTTCTGGTCTACAGCGGTATCGAGTTTCTGCTCCGCCTTCTTGGCGTCCTCGGCGAGTTCCTCGATGCTCTCGTCGCCCTCTTCGGCACGCATGTGATGTCTCCTCCTCTTCGATGATCCATCGGCAGGATCGATCGGCAGTGTTGCCATTGCATGTGCTGCCCAAACGGGTGACGCTGACGCAATGACGTTGTGGTCGATCCCGTTGCGGCAGCGCGACGGCGTGTCGTGCGGGCCGAGCGTGGCGATCGTCGGCCGCGCGCTGCTCGACGCCGACTACCGCGACCTGTTGGCCGCCGCCGACTGGTTCGACACCGAGCAGGGCCGGGTGCACCGGGCCGCGAAGAGGGTCTGGCCCCGCTTCCTTGGTATGACGCCTGCGGCGGTCGCGCGGGCACTGCGTGTGCACAGCGGCCCGGTGCGCTACCGCTGGCGGATGGTGCGACGACGCGACCGCCTGCTCGACGTCCGCGAAGCGGTCCTGCTCGGCCGGCCGGTCGCGATGCTGGTCGGCCGGTTCATCCCGCGGCACTGGGTGCTGCTGGTCGAAGTTGTCACCACCGGTGCGGCCTTGGGGGCGTTCCACTGCTACGAGCCGTCCTCAGGCGAGCTTCGGACGGTCAGCGCCGATGCGATCAGAACCGCCCGGCTGACCGGGGTGGGCTACCCGAGACCGTTCGCGTTCGTCCTGCCGACTCCCGGCTAGTCAGGACAGATTGGCGGCGATCTCGTCGAAGGCCGCCATCGTCGGGAAAAGTTTGGAGGCGTCCTGCGGATAGGGCCAACTCGACAGTTTGGCCGCGACCAGGCCCGCCGAGCGGTTGATGTAGATCATCTGGCCGTGAATGCCCAGGCACATCAACACGTTATTGCCCGGGTACGGGAACCAGAACTGGTTGCGGTACATGCCACCGGGCATCCGGTTGTCGTCCTGGCTCGCGGCAAAGGCTTCCCGCGAATCGATCCCGCCGGCCAAGGTGTCGTCGATCCATGCCTGCGGCACCACCTGCTCGCCGGTCAGGGAGGCCCCGTCGCCGAGGAACAGCGAGCCGAATCGGGCCAGATCGCGCAGGCTCGCATTGATTCCGCCGTCGAACATGCCGGTACCCACTGAGTCGACGCCGATCGTCGCATCGTTCTGCGCGCCGAGCTTGCTCCACAGCAGCTGCGACATCAGCTCGGGCATCCGCAGACCACCGGCGGCTTCACATATCCAGCCCAGCACATCGGTTTCACATGACCGGTAATGGAACGGGCCGCCGTGGACAGATTCCTGCCGCAGGGTCAGTAGATAGTCGTACATGGTCGATGGGATGTCGGGCACGGTGCGCGGGGCCCAACCGATCGCCTGTTCGAGCAGTCGCACCTCGGCCAGCGGATTGAGGTAATCCTCGGAAAACGCTATCCCCGAACGCATATCGAGCAGATTCCGCACGGTGGCACCCGCGTAGCCCGAGTTGGCCAGGGCGGGGACGTACGCCGTCAGCTCGGCATCGACGTCGAGTGCGCCCGCACCGTGGAGTGCCCCGACCACCGTCGACACCAAGGACTTGCTGACCGACATCAGCAGGTGCGAGGTGTCGGCGGTCATCCCGCCGTAGTACTGCTCTGCGAGCACCGTGCCGTGCTGTGTGACGATCCAGCCGTCGGTGGCGGTCGTGGCCATCACATCACCCACGGTCCGGCGCTTGCCGTTCGTCGCGTCGTAGAGCGCGATGTCGGCAAGGGCGGAGTCCGTCCGCGGCGCGGAGGCAAGTTCGGCCACCGGGCCGGTGCCCCGCGAAATGACAGCGGTGGGAAGAAAATCCGCGATGTGTTGGAACGTCCAGTGCAGATGTGACGCCGTCTGCCAGTTGTCGAGCGTCAGATCTGACGGCACGCGGCCAGGGTCGCCGCCGATCACTGTGCCTCCTACGTCGCGCGGGTGACTATCCGACGACCCTAGCTCAGCGAGGATTTCATCCCGTACGTCATCGGTGCCTTGGCCGGCTCGACGAGCGGCGTACCTGCGTACTCGGCCCGGATCGATTCGATGAGGTGGTTGGCCCGGATGGCCAGCGTCGTCGTGGCGCTCGAGTCGACCTGCAGTCGGCCCTTGGTCACCAGCACGCCCAGGTCGGCGCCCTTCCAGCGGTAATCGCCCGGCCCGTAGATCCGCAGGAAGAAGGCCTCGGATTCGTTCTGTAACTGGTGCCAGTCGAGTGCCGCGCGGCGGTAGACCAGCGCGCCGCTGCCGTCGAGCGAGTACTGCCCGGTGCGCGGGGTGGCGGTCAGCCGCTGAACGATATCGTCGGTCTCCTTGAGGATCATCTGACTCCAGACATCCTCCGACGCCAACTCCTCCCAGCGTTCGTTGATCTCGTCGACGTCGAGCTCGAAGTCGACGTTCATGAATTCCAGAATGTGAAAAAGGAACAACGGCACGTCGGCGTATGCGCCTGCGGTGACGTTGGTGATCGACGACGCCCCGCTGATGCGGGGGTTGAGCTCACCCAAATAGACCTCGCCGGTATCGGTATCGACTAAGACGTCGACCTCGAAGAAGCCACGATAACCCTCATCAGCCAGGCGATCACCCAGGCGCCGCACCAATTCTGTTGCCTTACGGCGATTTTCGCCGGTCAGGACCTCGGGATACATCTCGTTACCGCACCACCCGCCCTGGGCCGGGGTCAGATTCTTGTAACCGATCAGCTCCGACATGAATGGTCCGACGATGGTTCCGCAGCGGGTCAGCACCGCCTCGACCGCCACCGGGCGGTTGTTGATCCGGCGCATCACCTTGATGTCCTGGCCGACGATATCGGCACTGTGCTTGCGCCAGTCTGCCTCCGACGAGATGAAGAAGGTGGTTTTGCCGGAGTCGCCATAGGGTGTCTGGACAACGAGTTCGTCACCGAGACCTGCCTTTTCGGCAGCGGCGGACAATCCGGCCCAGTCCTCGACCTTGGTCAGCACATTTGGCACACTCGGTGCACCGGCCTCGTTGCCCAACCGGGTAGTGACGATTTTGGAATCCAGGTGTTCGCGCAGGCTGGCCGGAGGCAGGATCAGGTCGTAACCCAATTCACGGCAGATGTTCTCGGTTTCGGCGTCGAAGAACACCATTGCGATCTTGGGGCGCACACCCCGCGGGGTGCCGCCGTCGATATAGGCGCGTACCTCGGGATTGGTGAGCAGCCAGTTGTTGATTTCTTCGCCACTGCCGAATTCCTGATACGGCTTCACGCTCGGGGTGAATACGCGCGGATGAGCACCGTCCCAGGCGTCGTAGTAGGTGATGTAGGAAAAGTTGCGCACCCAGCGGTCCAAGCCGAGAAGATTGAACGGGGTGGCACCGATGAAGTAGATCGGGACGTCGTTGGTGCGGAAGAAGTGTCGGACCTCAGAGATGTTCTTGAGTCGCCGACGCGATGAACCGGTGCCTTGGGCGAAGGCGGCGTCGGTGCCGACGCTCACCTCCTTGGCCGGGTTCGCCTTAGGGGCAGCGGCTTTGGTTGCTGCGGTGGCTCGTCGTGTTCGAACGGGTCGGTCACTCATCGCGGGCACCTCGTCTTGATGTCGCCGGGAGATCGGGTATCAGACAGTGTTACCTGTCGTGGTGCCCGATGTGGCCAGCTCGGCGAACTTCTTTTCGAGGTGCTCAGTCTCGGGCGCGGGCGCCCGGGTGTCCGTGGCGCAGCAGGGCAGCTGATGCTGCGACCGCGGTGCTCGCGATCCCGCGAATATCGTCCCCATCCTCGAGCGTGTGCGCGGTCAGCTCGCGCAGCCCGCCCAGCAGGATCAACGCCAGCGGCCTGGTGATCGGTGGCAGGTCGGCGCGCAAGAAACCGGGGTTGGCGGACAGATCCACCAACATGTCGGTGAGCCGTTGCATCCCGCGCCGCTGGACCGGTCGGGCCGCATCGCCCAGTGCCGGGAACTCCCGGATCCATGTCAGCCAGATCGGCGGGTGTGCCTCGACGGTACTGACGTAGGAATCGATGGCCTGTTCCACCTGGGTGTACCAGTCGGCGTTAGGGTCGACCGCCGCGCGGATATCGGCGATCATCCGTTCGTTGTCGTTATCGAGCAGTTCCAGCAGGCAGTCGTCCTTGCTGGTGAACTGCCCGTAAAAGGTGCGCTTGGAGGTCTTGGCGTGTCGGACGATATCGGCGACGGTGGTCTCGCGGTATCCGCGCTCCAGGATGGATTCGGCGAGCCCTTCCAGTAAGCGGCCGCGAAACGGGGCCTGGACGCCTGCCGGGACGACCACCGGGTCGGCCGCGTCGCGGTGTTGCGCGGTATCGAGTGAGTTCACCGCCGTAGTCCTTCCGTTCCTGCCTGCCTCTTGCCCGGCCCTGGTACCAAGGCGTACCGTACTCCAGAAGCTAGCGGTACGACGCGGTACCGCCACCAGCGTCCGGGAGGGCACGGTTATGAGTGAGACCGTCATCGAGCACAACCTTGAGCCAGCGGGGGTTGAGGCAACGGCGTACGTTCCGCCCTCTCCGCCGATCCCCAAGGTGCTCCAGGCCGCGGCGTTCGTGGCATTGCGCAGACCGGTGGTCCGGCTGCTGGCGCCGAAATACGGTGGCGCGTTCACCCTGCGGATCCCCGTGTTCGGCAATGTCGTCATCGTGTCTGACCCCGCTCTGGCCAAGCAGGTGTTCACCACCAGCACCGACGATCTGGGCAACCTGCAGCCCAACCTCAGCCGCATCTTCGGCCCGGGGTCGGTCTTCGCACTCGAAGGTGCCGACCACCGCAAGCGGCGCAAGCTGCTCACCCCGCCGTTTCACGGTAAGAGCATCAAGAATTACGAGAAGATCGTCGAGGACGAGACCCTGCGCGAAACCGCGACCTGGCCCGAGGGCGCCGAATTCGCAACCCTCGAACCGATGATGCGGATCACCCTGAACATCATCCTGCGGGCCATCTTCGGCGCCGACGGTGCCGAGCTGGAGAAACTGCGTCGGATCATCCCGCCATGGGTGACGCTGGGATCGCGTTTGGTGGTGTTACCGACGCCCACAAGGGATTTCGGGCGATTCAGTCCATGGCGCAAGCTCGGGAACTACCGGCGCGAGTACAACGCTGTCATCGATACCCTGGTGGAGCAGGCCACGGCTGATCCTCATCTCGACGAGCGCACGGACGTTTTGGCGTTATTTCTGCGCAGCACCTACGAGGACGGTTCGGCGATGTCTCGCAGCGAGATCGCCGACGAACTGCTGACGCTGCTGGCGGCCGGTCACGAAACCACCGCCTCGACGTTGGCCTGGGCCTTCGAGAGGCTCTCCCGGCATCCGCAGATACTCGCCGATCTCGTCGCCGAGGTGGATGGGGATGGCGCCGAGTTGCGGCAGGCGACCATCCTTGAGGTGCAACGCGCCAGGACCGTGATCGACTTCGCCGGCCGGCATGTGCTCGCGCCCGTCATCGAATTGGGTCAGTGGCGCATCCCCAAGGGCTACTCGGTGATGGTCAGCATCGGCCAATTGCATTCCAATACAGACGAATTCCCGGATCCTGACCGGTTCGACCCGGGCCGCTTCGTTGGAAACCGGCCCAGCACCTTCGCCTGGGTTCCCTTTGGGGGCGGAACGCGACGCTGCGTCGGTGCCGCATTCGCAAATATGGAGATGGACGTGGTGTTGCGAACAGTGTTGCGCAACTTCACCGTTGAGACCACGTCCAAGCCCGATGAGAAGTGGCACTCCCGCGGGGTGGCGTTCACGCCGAAGAAGGGTGGCCGCGTCACCGTGCACCGCCGGCCAGTTTAGGTGCGCGCCGGAAAGGCTCGGCGCGCCAGCATGCTCACCGCGAGACCGGCGCCGATCAGTGCGGCGCTGACCCAGGCGAGACTGGTCAGCCCGGTATGCGGTAGTAACGCCGCGCCGATCGCCGCCCCACCGGCAATCCCGAAGTTGGCACTGGCATTGACCCAGGCGCCGGCCAGTTCCGGCGTCACCGCGTGGGTACGCACCGCACAGGCCTGGTAGATCGACGGCACGCCGCCGAACACACCGTTCCAGGCGGCCGCCGCCGCGATCACCGGCACCAGCATCGGAAAACCAGCGCCGAGTGCGAGGATCGCGGCGATGGACAGCGTCAAGGTGACGAAGGTCGTACGGCGCGGATGACGATCCAGATTCTTTGCGGTGTAGGCAAGTCCGGCCAATCCGCAGACACCGCACAACAGCAGCAGGGGTCCGATCAACGCCGGTCGTGCGCCTGCTGCCAGGAACAACACACTGACGAAGGTATACAGCGTGAACTGGCCCAGGTATGTCAGTGCGTTGGATGTCACGACCATCGCCAATATCGTTCGCCCGCGCTGGCTTTGGGTGCGCCGGGCGGGAGTTTCGTTGGTCACCGCCGGTAGCAGCTTGGCGACCAGAACCAGGGTCAGCACCGACAGTGCGGCCAACCCGCCGAAGGATGCGCGCCACCCCAGTGCGGTGCCGAGCGAGGTCGCCAGCGGGACGCCGATGATGAAACCCGCTGTCGCCCCACCCGTGGCGATCGTCAGTGCCCGGCCAACCTGTGCGCCGGTGACCAAGCGTGGGACGTACCCGATGCACAGCGAGAAGAACAGCGCATGGGTCACGCCGCCGATCGCACGGCCCGCGGCCAGCACGGCGAAGGTGGGCGCCAGGGCGACAATCGCGTTGCTGATGGCGTAGCACAACAGCGTGGTCAGCAGCAGTGGCTTGCGGGCGAATCTGGTGGTGGCCAGCGTCAGCGGAACGGCCAGCGACGCGACCATGACGGCATACAGGCTGACAAGGAGGCCAGTCACCGAATCCGTGACCTGAAACGACTGGCCGATCGCCGGGAGCAACCCGACGGGGAGCATCTCGGTGGTGACCGCCAGGCAGGAGGCCAGTGCCAGCGATAACAAGCCCGCGCTGTGCTGGCGCAGTCCGCTGCGCGGGGTGTCGGCAGCGACAGGCGGCGTGGGCGAGGGCACTGGTCCGAATATACTCAGCAGATGAGTTTAATCAAATGAGAATATGACCCCGAGAACATGAGCCCCGAAAAACACGACCAACGATCAGCTGCTCAGCAGCGGTGGTTCGGTGCTGCCCAGCTCATCGCACTGGTGCGCGCAGAACCGGGGATCACCAGGGCGGCCGCGGCGGGCAGGCTCGGCATCGGTACCGGTGGCGCGACCGATCTGGTGGCCCGGTTGCGCAAGGCGCGTCTGCTGGATGAAACCCCCGCGCCCGCCGCCGGCCGCGGCAGGCCCACCACCGTGCTCGGCGCGCATCCGGATGGACCGCAGGTGCTGGCCGCGGAATTGCGGGCCGGCGACTGGCGGTTGGCGCTGGCCGGACTCGACGGCCAGACCAAGATAGCGGCCCACGCCCGGCATGCCGGCGGCAGTCAGCGGCAGCTACTGGCGGATATGGCCGCGGCGATCGCGGAGCTGCGGTCCCGGCAACCGGGCCGAATCAAGGCCGTAGCGGTATCCGTGGCGGGCACGGTCAGCGACGCCAGGCTGGTGCAGTTCACCACCCGTGGGTGGACTGACGTCGACCTGTCGGTATTGACCGCGGGATTGCCCGAGCGGGCCCAGGTGCCGCTGCTCGTCGGCAACGACGCCACGCTGGCCGGTCTGGCCGAAGCCCGCAGCGGAGCCGCACGCGGCGCAGGCACTGCCCTGCACCTGCTGGTCGCTGTCGGGTTGGGCGGAACCCTGGTGGTCAACGGCGAGCCGGTCACCGGCGCGCACGGTGCCGCGGGGGAGTACGGCCACGTGCCGTTCGGGGACCGCACTCTGGTCTGCCCGTGCGGGGCGCGCGGCTGCTGGGACCTCATGATCGATGGCCGAGCGCTGGCGCGTCACCTCGGTGATCCCCCACCGGATGACCCGGTCGGGTACGCGACGGGACTGATTGGGGGTCCAGGTCCCCCTGCCGATCAGCGGACGCGGGTGGCGTGTGAGTCCGTCGCCGCCGCGCTCGGTGCCGGTATCGGCGGCCTGGTGAACATGCACGATCCGGAGGTCGTGACGATCGGTGGTCTGGCGGTGCCGCTTCGGGCGGCTGCGCCGCAGGCATTCGCTGACGCCTACCGTGACGGGCTGATGGCGTTCCGGAAGTCGTCGGCCCCGCCGGTGCGCGACGGCGCCCACGGCGACGACGGTCCCTTGCGCGGGGCGACGACATGGGCGCTGGACCACATAACGACAGAAGTCGCGCTGGCCCAGTGGGCACAGCGCGACTCCTGAAGTGGGATTCGTCTACTGGCTTACTGCCGACTTACCGCGGACCGCTTCGGCAATTTCCAACCGGCCCTGGGGAAATGGCAGGTGTAACCGTTCGGGTAGTGCTCCAGATAGTCCTGGTGCTCGGGCTCGGCCAGCCAGAAATCGACGGCCGGGGTCACCTCGGTGACCACCTTGCCCGGCCACAGGCCGGAGGCGTCCACATCGGCGATGGTGTCCAGAGCGACCCGCTTCTGCTCGTCATCGACGTAGAAGATCGCCGAGCGGTAACTGGAGCCGACGTCGTTGCCCTGCCGGTCCTTGGTGCTGGGATCGTGAATCTGGAAGAAGAACTCCAGGACATTCCGGAAATCGGTCTGCGTCGGGTCGTAGGTGATCTCGATCGCCTCGGCATGCCCCGGATGGTTCCGGTAGGTCGGAT
This sequence comes from Mycobacterium sp., assembly GCF_965229105.1. Taxonomy (GTDB): domain Bacteria; phylum Actinomycetota; class Actinomycetes; order Mycobacteriales; family Mycobacteriaceae; genus Mycobacterium. The sequence goes on along the minus strand of NZ_OZ245858.1, from coordinate 32,356 downwards.
GATCGTTGCGCCCGCCGGTGTAACCGACGCGCGTGGACACGATGCCGGGTTGCTTGCGGATCAGATCCTGCATTCCCCAGAAGCAGCCGCCCGCCAGGATGGCTTTCTGATAGTCGCTCACTTGTCCTCCTTGGTCTGCGTGGCCTTCTCGAACAGGGACAGATAGTCGCCGTAACCCTGCGCCGCGAGCTCGTCACGATGGATGAACTTCAGCGAAGCGGAGTTGATGCAGTAGCGCAACCCTCCCTCGGATTTTGGGCCGTCGTTGAAGACGTGGCCGAGGTGGCTGTCACCGGCTGCGGACCTGACTTCGGTGCGCATCATCAGGTGGCTGAAATCGCGCTTCTCGATCACGTTTCCTTTCGCGATCGGCCGAGTGAAACTGGGCCAGCCCGAACCGCTCTCGAACTTATCGGTCGAGGCGAACAGCGGCTCGCCGGAGACCACGTCGACGTAGATGCCGGGCTCGTGGTTATCCCAGTACTCGCCGGTGAACGGACGCTCGGTGCCGTTACGCTGCGTGACCTGGTACTGCTCGGGCGACAGTGCACTCACAGCCGCCGGGTTCTTGTTGTATTGGGTTGCCATGGGGCCCTTCCTAGGTGTGCAGTGAACAACCTCAAGCTCGGTTTAGTTAATCCCGCGCCTGGTGCTTCTCGATGGCACACAATTGGGAGCGTGCCGACCCTGCTCTCTGTCAACGTCGGGCTTCCCGAGAACGTGCCCTGGAATGACGAAATTGTGTTCACCGGCGTCTGGAAGCGGCCGGTCACCGGCGCGCGAATGGTGCGCAAGCTCAACGTCGACGGCGACGGCCAAGGTGATCTGCACGGCCATGGTGGCGAACACCGGGCCGTTTTCGTCTACCAGATCGACTCGTATCGCTACTGGCAGGAATTTCTCGGCAGACCGACCATCGAGACCGGACAGTTTGGCGAGAACTTCACCGTCGACGGGCTCAATGACGACACGGTGTGTATCGGTGATCGCTATCGCATCGGCGAGGCGGAGTTCGAGGTCACCCAGCCGCGGGTCACCTGTTATCGGTTCGGGATGCGGATGGCAGAGCCGCGGATGCCAGCGCTGGTGGTCGCCCATCACCGGCCGGGGTTCTACTTCCGGGTGATCACCGAAGGGCTCGTCTCACCCGGTGACGACATCGTGAAAACTCGGTCCGGACAGGGGCAGGTGACCGTCGCCGAGGCGGATGCCCTGCTGTATCTGCCCCACCGGGATCCTGCGCGGCTGGCGGTGGCCGCCGCGGTGCCCGCGCTCAGCGCGGGTTGGCGGCAGTCGTTTCGTGAGCTACTCACCCCGCCCGTCGCGGCCACCGGATGGTCAGGGTTCCGGCCGTTCACGATCAGCCGCGTGCAGGCCGAAACGGCGGCCGTCACATCGATCTATCTGGCTGGTGACGTCTCGACCCCGCCAGCGGCCGGACAGTATCTGACGATGCGGGTATCCCAGGGTGACCGGGCGCAGGTGCGCAGCTATTCGATATCCGGCTGGCGGCCGGGGGAGTATCGGATCAGCGTCAAGCAGGAACCGCACGGTTCGGTCAGCCGGTACCTACATGAGACGGCGGCCCCCGGCGGTACGCTCGAAATAGCTTCGCCACGAGGCGAATTCGTATTAACCGATGCCGACGAACCAGTCCTGTTGGTATCCGCGGGAATCGGCGCGACACCAGTGCTGGCAATGCTGGCCGACCTCGCCGCCGCCGCAAGCGCTCGCCAGGTCTGGTGGATCCACGTCGCACGCGATGCCGAGCACCATGTCTTCGCCGCCGAGGCGCACGACCTGATCAGCCAGTTGGCCGACGGGCATGAGCGCACGTTCTTCACGGCCACCGAGCCGCGCCCCGACGCTGCTGCCCTCGGCATTCTTGACCTGCCGTCGACCGCGTCGGCCTATATCTGCGGACCTGACGCGTTCATGACGGATGTCCGGGTGGCCCTGGTCTCACTTGGCTTGTCGGCGGAGAACATCCACACCGAAATCTTCGGCGCCAGGACCGCCATCAACCCCGGTGTCGTCGCGACCGACCGTCCCCAACCGCACCAGCCGCCGGGACCGCCCGGTGACGGACCGCTGCTCACGTTCGCCCGCTCCGGGCTTGGCGTGCACTGGGCTTCGGGGACGCAACCGGCGCGGACCATCCTGGAACTGGCCGAGGCCTGTGATGTGCCCACCCGGTGGTCCTGCCGGACCGGGGTCTGTCACACGTGTTCGACGGCGGTGCTCTCCGGCGATGCGACCTATGTGACGGAACCGCTGGAACTGCCGCCTGCCGGAGAGGTGCTCATCTGTTGTGCGGCACCGGCGGATGACCTGGTCCTCGATCTCTGAGGCACAATCAGCGTGGCCCGGGGGTGCCCGCGAACCTGCGCCGCATTCTGACGATTGTCGGCAGTTGTTTGAGCAGGAACGTTGACGCTATGAGTCCCATCCGCCGGGGCCGGTTCGGCTTTCGGAACCCTCGCGAAAACCGATTACGCCTGCGCGCCGACGCCGGACGAGGTTTCTACGGCGGGCAACAGGTGCGCCTGCTCCGTATCTATTTGGGCGCCACGACATTCCTCTACGTCTACGGCGTGGTGTTCACCCTGTTCCCGCTTCGCCAAGGGGTGACGTTGTCGAATCCGACCGGCGGCATCGTGGCGATCGGTCTTGGGCTCGCCGCGCTGGCCTGGCTGGCGGTCCGGCCGGACAAGTTGGCTCCCGCAACGGCGGCGGCCATCATCGCCACCCCGATCGTGATGGCTTTTCACCGCACCACCAGCGCCGAATTCGCCTGTCTGCTTGCGCCGATGTTCCTGGCAATGTACTTGCGCGCCTTCTGGCCTCCCCGCCGGGGCTTGATCCTGGTGGCGGTGCTCGCAGGTGCGTCGGTGTTCGCGCTGGCGGTCGCGCCGGCGCCGAAGCTTTCGGTCACCTACCTCATCTTCGCGATCGCGATCTTCGGCGCCGCCGAATCTTTTGGCGTGGTGACGCGGGCGTTGGTCGATGCCGCGTGCACCGATCCGCTGACGGGTCTGCTGAATCGCGCGGGATGGGAGGTCGCCACCGCCGACCTGCTGGCGCGTTCCCGCTCTGCCGACCGCACCGTCACGGTGATCGTGCTGGACATCGACAACTTCAAGCAGATCAACGACACCCGGGGACACCACGCCGGTGACGAGCATCTGATCGATCACGCCAGCAAGTGGCGAGATGTTGCGCCCAGGGGCGCCGTGGTGGCCAGGCTCGGCGGTGACGAGTTCGCCGCATGTGTTTCCGAACGGGCGGGCCGGGTTCCGACCGCCGCGGAGCAGTTCGTCTCCCAGGTCCGAATGCACACCCCAGACACCAGCATCGGCGTGGCATCGCGGACCGGCGTCGCCGCCGATATCGCATCGATGGTGTCGGATGCCGACGCGCAGCTCTACGAGACCAAGGGTAAGAACCGGCGGTGAGCGGCCGGGTGCCGAATCCCCGGTTCTCGACAAACTCAGATAGAACGTGTTCTAGTTTTCAACTGTGACGGCTCACACTTCCTCTGTTTCCCAGGCTTTCTCCCACGACGAACTGGCGGCGGCATTTGCCACCTTCGAGCAGACCGTCGCCCGCGCGGCGCAGACGCAGGACTGGGACGCCTGGGTGGAGCACTACACCGACGACGTCACCTATGTGGAGCACGCGGCGGGCACGATGCACGGCCGCGACGAGGTCCGTGAGTGGATCTACCGGACCATGACCGTGTTCCCCGGCAGTTACATGACGGCGTTCCCGTCGTTGTGGACGGTGATCGACGCGCCGACCGCTCGGGTGATCACCGAACTCGACAACCCGATGCGCGATCCGGGCGACGGCACCATCATCACCGCCACCAACATCTCGATCGTCACTTACGCCGGTGACGGCAAGTGGAGCCGTCAGGAAGATATTTACAACCCACTGCGCTTTGTGAAGGCGTCGCTGAAGTGGTGCCGCAAAGCCGCTGAACTCGGCACCCTCGACGCCGAGGCCGAGGCGTGGATGAAGCAGTATGGAGGCTCGAAAACCGCATGAGCACTGCACCGAAACTGGTCATCGGCGCCAACGGTTACCTCGGCTCACACGTCGCCCGACAACTCGTCGCCAGCGGCGACGACGTTCGTGTCATGGTGCGTGCGGGCGCAAATACGGTGAGCATCGACGACCTTGAGGTCACCCGGTTCGTCGGCGATATCTTCGATACCGACACGGTCCGGGAGGCCATGACGGGCTGCGACGTTGTGTACTACTGCGTGGTCGACACCCGGGCGTGGTTACGCGACACCGCACCCCTGTTTCGCACCAATGTCGAAGGGCTGCGCGGCGTGCTCGACGTCGCGACGGAACTCGCAGCGGCCGGAACGCTAAAGAAATTCGTCTTCACCAGTAGCTACTCCACTGTCGGTCGCAAACGGGGCCGCGTCGCCTCCGAGGCCGATCTGATCGACCGGCGGCATCTGACGTCCTATGTGCAGTCCCGGATCCAGGCCGAGGATCTGGTTCTGGCCGCTGCGAAGGAGCGCGGGCTGCCCGCCGTCGCGATGTGCGTATCGACCACCTATGGCGCGGGTGATTACGGGATGACGCCGCACGGCGCGCTGATCGCGGGCGCGGTGTTCGAGAAGATGCCGTTCGTCCTCGGCGGTATTTCGCTGGAGGCCGTGGGGGTCACGGATGCGGCGCGGGCGATGATTCTCGGTGCCGAACTCGGCGCCGTCGGAGAGCGCTACCTGATCTCCGAGAAGATGATCAGCAACCGCGAGGTCGTTCGGATCGCTGCTGACGAGGTCGGCGTGGCACCGCCGAAACGCTCCATTCCGGTACCGGTGCTCTACGCGATGGGGGCCATCGGCACGGCCAAGGCGCGGCTGAAGGGCACCGACGAGCGGCTCACTCTGGAGTCCGTGCGATTGATGCGTGCCGAAGCCGACGTCGACTGCAGCAAGGCCAGGCGCGACCTCGGTTGGGAGCCCCGCCCGGTCGAGGAGTCCATCCGCGAGGCCGCCCGGTTCTGGGCCGGAATGCGCTCGCAGCGACGCAAAGCCAAGTCAGCGCCGGGTTAAGTCGGCGATCAGCGGTCGGTGATCCGAGACGGACATCGGTGGCGCCGAACAGCTTTCGGCCCGCAGTGCGCCGTCGGTGAGGATGTGGTCAAGCTGGCGGTCGGGGATGTCGGCGGGAAAAGTCTTGGCCGACGCCAATGGCCGCATCGCCGAATGACGCACCGCGGCGGCCGACACCATGTTCAGGTCGCCCATCAGGATGTGCGGTCCAGGGTACCCACGCAGTTCCCGGCACACAGTGCGCAACTGCAGGCGATTCCAGCCCGGCATGAAGGACAAGTGGGTGTTGCCGACAGTCATCGGACCCAACGGAGTCTCGATCCTGGCGATCATCGCGGCCCGGGGCTCCTCGTCGACGAGAACGAACCGGCGGGGGCCGGGCAGGTACATCGGCAGGCGCACCGGGATATGAGGCAGCCGCACCACCTGCCAGCTGGAGATCGGGTATCGGGACAGCAGCGCGATGCCGTAACCGCCGATACCGGGTGCCGCCTCGTCGGTGGCGGCTATCCAGGTTGCTCCCGGGGTGCCGGCCAGGGAAGCGACGAAACGATGGCTGACCGCACCCATCGCCTCGGCGGCGACAGCGGTCAGATCGGCCATCCCGGACCGGGGCTGATCGAGATCGACCTCTTGTAGGGCAAGGATGTCAGCGTCGATGCGGGTCACGGATCTGCGCAGCCTGTCGAGGTCGACCAGACCGTCGGTGGTGCTGCGTCCGTGCAGGATGTTGAATGTCGCCAACCGCATGGCTACCTCGTACCCACCTAAGCCGTCCCGTTATGCAGATTAAACACGTAGCGAACGGGTATCTACGTCGTGCTGGTATGCAGGAAGGCAGCCATGACACAGACCGAACTCGATGCGGCCGGCATACGCGACATCCAATTGCGCAGTTCCTACCTGCACTGCCGGCATCTGAATGCGCAAACCGGCCGGACCTTCTTTTTGGCCACCCGACTTCTTGCGCCGGACCAGCGCCCCGCCGTGCATGCGTTGTACGGATTCGCCCGTGAAGCCGATGACATCCTCGACGATATCGACCCAGGACTGAACCAGACGGTGCGTGCCGAGCGGTTATCGCAACTTGCTGCGCAGTTGTTCGACGGAAGTGACCACCGTGATCATCCGGTGTTGGCCGCGGTTATCCACACCGCCCGCACGTATGGCATCCCGGCGGAGTACTTCGGTGATTTCGTCGACTCGATGCGGATGGATCTGACCGTCACCGACTACCCCGACCGGGCAGCGCTCAACGTTTACATGCGAGGCTCGGCGGAAGTCATTGGCCTGCAACTGCTTCCGGTACTCGGTACGGTGAGTGCAGTTGCCGAGGCGATACCGTACGCCGAGGCCCTCGGCCGCGCGTTCCAGCTGACGAACTTCCTGCGCGATGTCGACGAAGACCTGGCACGTCACCGGGTGTACCTGCCCGCCGACGAGCTCGCCGAACACGGCGTCGACCGTGACGTTCTGCAGTGGTGCCACATCCATCGCCGCACCGACGCCCGGGTACGCCGTGCGCTGGTGGCGCAGCATCAGATCACCCGCGAGGTATACCAATCCGCTCGCGACGGTGTACGCCTCCTTGCACCGCGGTCGCGGCCTTGTGTTGCTACCGCCCTGACCCTGTACTCCGATATCTTGGATCGCATCGAGGATAGTGATTTCGCGATCTTTGGGCACCGGGCGACCGTCGGCAACGCCCGGCGACTGCGCGTGGCCGGTGCCGGACTGTTTCAGGCCTGGCGTGCACGCCACACCCACCCGGAGGCGCCGGGCGGTTACGCGGTCGGCGCGGCGTGATGGATCGTGCGCAATACCTGATCGTGCTGGGCGCCTGTCTGATCGTCACCGTGCCGCTGGAGCTGATACTCGGCGCCCGGGTCTACCGCCAACCCCGGCGTACCGTGGCCTCGATCCTGCCGGTCGCTGTGCTCTTCTTCGTCTGGGATGCCATCGCGATCGCGGCGGGGGCGTGGACCTTCAACCCGCAGTACGTCACCGGAATCACTGTGCTGCTGGGGGTTCCGCTGGAAGAGATGCTGTTCTTCCTGGTCGTACCACTGTGCGGACTTCTCACCTACGGCGCGGTGAGCGCCCTGATGACTCGGATGCGGCAGCGTCGGCGAACACGGACCGAGCTGCGATGACCGGGCTCGGGTACACCCTGCCTGCTGTCATCGCCGTGCTGGCGGTCATCTTGTGGGAAGTCTTCGTCCTGCGGACCGGACTGTTCGGCAAGGTGCAGTATTGGATCTCGATGGTGATCGTGTTCGGATTCCAGATCCTGGTCGACGGCTGGCTGACCAAACTCAGCGCACCCATCGTGATCTACGACGACCGGCAGACCACCGGGATCCGGTTCCCGTTCGACATCCCCGTCGAGGACTTTCTGTTCGGCTTTGCCCTGGTGACAGCGGTGCTGCTGCTCTGGGAACGCCAACACCGCGAAGACCCCGACAGACCAGGAGACCTCCAGTGACAGCCGGACCCAGTGGATTGTCCGGAGCGGGCGTGCCTGCGGCCTTCGACGACGCGGCGCATGCCTACGACTCGCTGGTCGACAGTAACCCCGGCTATCACCGCAATCTCCGCACCTCGGTGGCGCGCATGCAGATCCCGAACCGGGGTCGTGGTCTGCGGCTGCTCGACGCCGGTTGCGGGACCGGCGCCTCGACCGCCGCTCTCCTCGCCGCCGCACCGGAGGCGGATATCGTCGCGGTGGACGCTTCGGCAGGCATGTTGAACGAAGCCGCAGCCAAAAGCTGGCCCGCGTCGGTGCGCTTCGTTCACACGCCCATCGAAGAGTTGGCCGCTTCGGGTGTCGACGGTCCGTTCGACGGAATTCTGGCGGCCTATCTCCTGCGCAACCTCGAGGATCCGGACGCCCAGTTGGTGCGTTTTCGCGCCCTGCTGGCCCCGGGCGGGCGGTTGGCAGTCCACGAGTATTCGGTGCGTGACTCTTGGCTTGCGACCGCGATATGGAATTTCGTGTGTTGGGTCGTCATCATTCCGATGGCGTGGTTTCGGACCCGTGATAGCGCGTTGTATCGCTACCTTTGGCGCAGCGTAAAACGTTTCGACGGCGTCTCGGACTTCCAAAAGCGATGCAGTGCAGCAGGGTTCGATGAAATCCGCGCCGAGACCATGACCGGTTGGCAACGCGGCGTCGAGCACACCTTCCTGGCGAGGGCTCCGAGATGAGCTTCACCGACCGCGCCTCCTGGCGGAAAGCCATTCCACTGCAATGGATCCCGAAGGTCGATTGGGCGTCCCAGCGGCCCACTCATCTCGATGCGAAACCCTCGGTGATCGCGGCGGCCCTGACGCGAGCGCAGCGCCGCCCCGGCGGCAACTGGTATGTGTTCGCCGGCAGCGCGGATATTCTCCTGGGACGCACCTTCGGAACCACCGTTGGCGGTGTGCAGCTGGTCGCCTGGCGCGATACCGGCGGCGGGCTTCACGTCGGGCCCAGTCAGTGTCCGCACCTGGGTGCGGATTTGGCCACCGGCACCGTGGACTGCGGTGCGTTGATCTGCCCGTGGCACGGCCTGCGGTTGACGGGGGACCGGGCATTCGGCTGGAAACCGTTGCCCTGCCACGATGACGGCGTCCTGGTGTGGGTGCGCCTTGACGGCGTCGGCGGTGAGGAACCTCTGGACCTGCCGGTCATCCCGCAGCGGCCGACCGGGGCCCAATTGCACGCTGTCACCACGCTGGTCGGCAGCTGCGAACCGCGCGATATCATCGCCAACCGCCTCGACCCTTGGCACGGCGCATGGTTTCATCCGTATTCGTTCGCCCGCCTCGACGTCCTGTCGTCGCCACCGCTGGGGGATGACGTTGCCGACGGCGACGACCGCTTCCTGGTGGCCGTCACGTTCCGCATCGGCAGGCTCGGCGTGCCGGTGATCGCGGAGTTCACCTGCCCGGGGCCCAGGACCATCGTCATGCGGATTGTCGACGGCGAGGGGGTGGGCAGCGTCGTCGAGACCCACGCCACCCCGGTGCACAGCGGCGACGGGGCCGCCCGCACCGCGGTGATCGAGGCGGTGATCGCCCACTCAGACCGCCCCCGATTCGGATATTCCGAGCGGGTATCGGGGCTGATCGCGCCGCTGATGCGCCATGCAGCGACCAGGCTGTGGCGCGATGATCTGGCCTACGCCGAACGCCTCTACGCGCTGCGGCGCGACTGACCTGACAGGATCGGGCGATGTCGCGCACGATCAACGGCCGGGTTTCGCATTGGTACACCGAGATGCCCCAGCCTCGCGATCCGCTCCCTGGAGACCGGCAAGCCGACGTGTGCATCGTCGGGGCCGGTTACACCGGATTGTGGACGGCGTACTACCTCAAACAGGCCGACCCGGCGCTGCGCGTCACGGTGCTTGAGGCGCGGTTCGCGGGGTTCGGCGCGTCGGGCCGCAACGGTGGCTGGCTCTCCGGTCTGGCACCGGGGCATCGCGCGCTGCTCGCCAAGAAGCACGGCCGCCCCGCGGTGGTGCAGTGGCAGCATGCACTGAACAGGACGGTCGACGAGGTCATCGACGTGGCAGCGCGCGAGGGGATCGAGGCGGGCATCGTCAAGGGCGGCAGCCTGCGCGTCGCACGTAGTAAACCGCAGGCCAAACGGTTGCGCGCCGAGGTCGCCGACAGCAACGAGTGGGGCACCACCGAGGTGCAGATTCTGTCCAATGATGAAGCGGGGCAACGCATTGACGTTGACAACCTGCTACTGGCGGCGTACTCGCCGCACTGCGCCCGGATCCAGCCCGCTGAACTGGTGCGCGGACTGGCCGAGGTGGTGGAACGGCTCGGCGTCACCATTTACGAGCAGACGCCCGTCACCGAGATCAGCGCTGGGCGGGCGGTCACCGAACGCGGTACAGTCCGCGCGCCGATCGTCCTGCGTGCCACGGAAGGTTTCACCACCAAGCTCCCCGGCCTGAAGCGACGCTGGCTGCCGATGAACAGCGCGATGATCGCCACCGAACCGCTGCCTGCGCAGGTATGGCAGTCGATCGGCTGGGAGGGCCGGGAGACCCTCGGCGATACCGCGCACGGTTTTTTCTATGCCCAGCGCACCGCCGATGACCGCATCGCGATCGGCGGCCGCGCCGTGCCGTACCGGTACGCGTCGCAGATCGACCGCGACGGCGCGGTCGGCGACGCCACCATCGCCTACCTGCAGGGTGTGCTGACCACCCTGCTTCCGCAGACCCGCGGGGTCGAGATCGCACACGGGTGGTGCGGTGTGCTGGCGGTGCCACGGGACTGGACGGCCGGTGTGGACCTGGACCGCGCCACCGGACTGGGGTGGGCCGGCGGATACGTGGGCCACGGCGTCACCGCGACCAACCTGGCCGGGCAGACCCTCGCTGACCTGGTGCTGCGGCGGGACACCGCGCTCACCAGGATGCCGTGGGTGGGGCATCGGTCGAAGACCTGGGAGCCCGAGCCGCTGCGCTGGCTGGGGGTCCGCGGGATGTATCAGGCCTATAAAGTCGCCGACCAACACGAGGCCAGCGGGAGGGCCACCACCACGTCGCCGATCGCGGTGATCGCGGACTTCATCGCACGCCGACCCTGACTAGCGCGCTTCGGCGTGCTCTTTGAGCCGCGCCAGTGTGGCGGCGATGTTCTTGGAGTTCTCCGTGTCGCGGTCTGGGACGCCGGTGGCGATCCCGGCTATCTTGCGGAACCAGCCCGGCCGCCGGTCCCAGGTGGCCTCCGTGACATGGCAGCCGTCGTCGGCGGTGACGATCTCATAGCGCCAGTGGGCCACGGGGATGATCCCGCTGCGCACGTCGAACGCAAACACGCGCCCGGGGACAGCTTCGGTGACCGTGCAGTTCGTCGTCCACTTTCTACCGCCGTTGCGGTTATCGCCTTTGAACATCGCCCCGGGACGGGCGCAGTCGCCGCGGGACCACTTCATCGCCGTGGTCTCCTCGGCGAGCGTGGTCAGGGTCGGTAGATCGGTGATGATCGCGTATACGGCGTCCGCGTCGGCGCCGATGCGCACATCCGCCTTGGCTGACGGTGTTCCTGACTGGGTCATGCGGGAATCGTATCGGCCAGGATGTGTTGGACTCGAGACTTAGCGAATCCGAGGAGAACATCATGACAAAGCGTGAACCCACCGCCGAGCACCCGATCACCGTTGTCCCCACAGCTGGGCGCGTGGTGGTTAGCATCAATGGCGAAACCGTTGCCGATACCCGAGCGGCACTGACCTTGCAGGAATCCACTTACCCTGCGGTGCAGTACATTCCACTGGGTGATGTACAGCAGAAGCTGATCAGCCGCACCGACACCAGCACCTACTGTCCGTATAAGGGCGACGCCGGCTACTACAGCGTGACAACGGCCGCCGGTACCGTCGCCGACGCGATCTGGACCTATGACCAGCCCTATCCCGCGGTGGCCGCGATCGCCGGGCACGTGGCGTTCTACCCGGATAAGGCGGAGATCGCGATCAGCGCGGAGTAGGGGGCGTGGCGCCGAACGCATCGATATTGAGCTGGGTGTCGCCGTACTCCCGCAGCGAGGTGATCAGCCCGTCATTGGTGTCGAAGATGAACACCATCGGGCTGTCGTAACGCACACCAGCGGTGGTGGTGCCCTCGGCCTGCGCCTCGACCATGACACTCTGCCCGTCGTTGAGGCAGCCGATCAGGTCGTAGTTCAACTCGACGATGGCCTTGCGCCATTCGTGGAGCGCTCGGAGCTCGGCTTTACCGCTTGAGGTGCGGGTGGTGTTGTTCCAGTACGTGAAGTCATCACTGAGCAGGCCGAACCCCTCCTCGAGGTCGCCGTCCTCGCACAGGCTCTGCAGGAACATCCATGCGAGCTCGGCCTGCGGATCGTCGAACGGCGTCGTCATCTCGTCATCCTGACCGTCACGACGTGGACCGTCAACGCAGTCGGTGCCACCCGGCTAGCCTGGTGCCGGTAGCCACCACCTCAGGCGAGACGGATTACGTCGAGCGCACGATCACCTTCCCGGGGCCGGCCAGCCCCGGCGCGACGTTGTCGCCACTGCGCCGCGGTCCCGGCGATCCGACCTTCCAGATCACCCCCGACCGTGCCATCTGGCGCACCAGTCTGCTGGCCTCCGGCGCGGTCACCGCCCGCATCATCCGCGCGGGTGCCACGGGCGTCCAGGCCCAGGTGTGGGGCGCTGGGGCCCAGGAGTTCGCCGATGGGCTGCCCGCCTACCTCGGTGCCGAGGACGACCGGGCGGATTTCGCACCGACCGAGCCGACGGTCGCCGCGGCGTTGACCGCTGTTCCAGATCTGCGGCTGGGCCGCACCGGTCAGGTCCTCGAAGCGCTCATCCCCGCCGTGATCGAGCAGCGGGTGCCGGGTAAAGACGCCTTCCGGGCGTGGCGATTATTGGTGACCAAATTCGGCACCACCGCGCCTGGTCCCGCCCCCGAGCGGATGCGCGTGCTGCCGGCCGCGGATGTGTGGCGACGCATCCCGTCGTGGGAATTTCACCTCGCCAATGTCGATCCGGGACGGGCCCGCACGATCGTCGGGGCCGCCCAACGGGCCGGTGCATTGGAGCGGCTCGGCACCCGCCCGGCAGAGGCCGCACGCAATGCCCTGATGTCGTTGCCCGGGGTGGGAATCTGGACGGCCGCGGAGACGGCGCAACGGGCCTTCGGTGACGCCGACGCGCTGTCGGTCGGTGACTACCACGTCGCGAAGATGATCGGTTGGACACTGGTCGGGCATCCCATCGATGACGACGCCATGGTCGAACTCCTGGAACCGATGCGTCCGCACCGCCACCGAGTGGTGCGATTACTGCAGGTCAGCGGCATGGCTCGGGAACCGCGGCGCGGTGCGCGCCTGCCGTTGCAGGACATTGCAGGCCTGTAACCGGTTACTGGCGCTCACCTTGGGGTACAAGGCCCAGGAGACAAAACAGACACTTACGCAGGCAAAGGAGTTACCGTGCCTCAGTTCACCATCCCCGGCATGACCGACAAGCAGGGCAAGCAGGTCGCCGATCTGCTGCAGAAGCAGCTCAGCACTTACAACGATCTGCACTTGACGCTCAAGCATGTGCACTGGAATGTGGTGGGTCCCAACTTTATTGGTGTGCACGAAATGATCGATCCGCAGGTCGAGCTGGTTCGCGGCTATGCCGATGAAGCCGCCGAACGGATCGCGGCGCTCGGCGCCTCACCGCAGGGCACCCCGGGCGCCATCCTCAAGGACCGCACGTGGGACGACTATTCCGTCGGCCGCGATACCGTTGCTGCCCACCTGGCGGCACTCGACCTCGTCTACGTCGGAGTGATCGAGGACACCCGCAAGGCGATCGAGACGGTCGGCGACCTCGACCCGGTCACCGAGGACATGCTGATCGGCCACGCGGGTGAGTTGGAAAAGTTCCAGTGGTTCGTGCGGGCGCATTTGGAGAACTCCGGCGGTGAGTTGGTCAACGCCGGCGCCACCACCGAGAAGTCCGCCGCTCGTAAGGCCAAGGCCGGTAACGGTCGCGCCAAGTAGATTTCGGGGGGATTCAGACCCGCGCCCAGTGGTGCGGGTCTGAATTACTGTTCCGGGGCTAGGCCCTTGTCGAGGCCCTTGTCGAGTGTCAGACGGTTTCGGGTAGCGCCGTCCCTGTCGTCAACTCGGCGTATTGCCGCATCAGGCGAAGGGCGGTCGCCCGGTCCACCTGCGGGTCGCGCGCGACGATCCGGTAGCCGAAATAGTCCTCCATCGACATCAGCGACATCGCGATATCGCGGGCCGCGTAGGCGAGGCTGAATATCCCGGCTTCGGCGCCGGCGGTCAGCAGGTCGGAGTAAAGATCCACCTGTCGGTGGTAAATGCCTTGGACGTCGCGGCGCTGATCGAGCTCGAAACCGGCAGCCAGAACGGCCCGCCAGATGGCTCGCCACTCGGCGTCCTCGGGTCCGGTGGGCAGGCCTGCGGCCATGGTTTCCGCGAGCTGGGTGCGCAGATCGTCGGTGTGCTCACCCAGTTTGAGGCGGGCGTCGTAGAACCGGTCGTCGGATCGTAATGCCAACTCCGACAACAACTCCTGCATATCTTTGAAGTAATAGCGCACCGCATTGGTAGTGAGGCCCAGCTCGGCGGCGACGTCGGCGAGCTTCAACGTGGCGAGGTCGTGGCGCTCGATCAGCGCGATGGCCGCGTCAAGGATCTCGCTGCGTCGCTGCACCTGCCTGTTGGGCCGTGCCATGTATCTCCCGTCGTGAAACTTCTGTCCGACTGATTCTGCCGTTCCTGTTGCGCGGCCGTCGACCGGGGCGCATAGTTCTTTTCCAATTAGGAAAATAACTCCTGAACGAGAAGAAACCAATGCGTGCCAGAGATCTCGGCGTGGTCATCGGGGTACACCCCACCGGACCGCATAACGCCATTACCGACGTCGCCGGAGTGCGGGTTGGACACACCACGTTGTGCGACGACGGTCCACCGGTCGTGCGTACCGGGGTCACCGTGGTGATCCCGCACGACGACATCTGGACCGAACCGGTCTTCGCCGGATCGCACCGGCTCAACGGCAGCGGTGAACTCACCGGCCTGGAATGGATCCGCGAATCCGGTGAGCTCACCACCGCGATCGGGCTCACCAATACCCACAGTGTCGGCGTCGTGCGCGACGCGCTGGTAGCCGAGCAGGTGCGGGTCCGCGGCGACGGTGTCTACTGGTCGCTACCTGTGGTGGGGGAGACCTACGACGGACTCCTCAACGATATCAACGGCTTTCACGTGCGCGGTGAACACGTGCGATCGGCGCTGGCCTGTGCGTCCGGCGGTGCCGTGGCCGAGGGCAATGTCGGCGGCGGCACCGGGATGATCTGCCACGGCTTCAAGGGCGGTATCGGCACCGCATCGCGGGTATCGGGCTCCTACACCGTAGGCGTGCTGGTGCAGGCCAATCATGGCCGCCGCGAACGGCTTCGGATCAACGGCGTGCCCATCGAGCAGCCGGGCGTTCCACTACCCGACTATCCGGCCGGCTTTGAACCTGGCTCCGGGTCGATCATCGTGCTCGTCGCCACCGACGCGCCACTACTGCCGCATCAGTGCCAGCGGTTGGCGCAACGGGCATCGTTGGCCGTCGCGCGGCTCGGTGGGGCGGGGGAGCAGTACAGCGGCGACCTGATGCTGGCGTTCTCGACCGGCAATCGCGGTATCCCGCCGTATGCCTGGGACGAGGACGTCAATGTGGCCCGACCTGAGATCGCGCTGCGGATGGTCGCACCCCAGTTGATGACCCGGCTGTTCGATCTGACGATCGAAGCCACCGAGGAGGCGATCGTCAACGCCCTGGTATCCGCTACCACCACGACCGGCCACCGCGGCTATACCGCCCATTCCCTCAATCACAATCAATTGTGCTCTGCCCTAACCACTTTCACCCCTCATCTTCAGGAGATCAGATGACCACCGCACCCGCAACCAAGACAGAGGGGCGGCGCCTCACGGGGCGCCTTGGCACCGTCGGGATCGTCTTCATGGTGGTCGCCGCGGCCGCCCCGCTGACCGTGATCGGCGGCAACATGCCGTTGGCCATGGGGCTGGGCAACGGCGCAGGCGCCCCGGTCGGCTTTGCGATCGCTTCGCTGGTATTGCTGGTATTCAGCGTCGGGTTCGTGACGATGACGCCACATGTCCCCGAGGCCGGGGCCTTCTTCTCGTACGTGACGCTCGGGCTCGGCGAGCGGATGGGCAAGGGCATCGCAGTGGTGGCGCTGATCGCCTACACCGCCATCCAGGTCGGCATCTACGGCTATATCGGTTGGGCGATCAGCGATACCGTGGCCTTCTACAGCGGTCCCGTAATTCCCTGGCCGGTCTACTCTTTCGTGGTTCTGGCGATTGTCGCGGTGTTGGGCTACCGCCATATCAACCTCAGCGCCAAGGTGCTCGGCGTCGCCTTGGCACTCGAGATCGGCATCGTGGTGGTGCTCGACGTGGTGATGGTCGCCAAGCCCGGGCCTGCCGGTGTCACCTTCACCTCTTTCGACCCCAGCGTCTTCACCCAGGGCACCATCGGTATTGCGATCCTGTTCGCGCTCACCGGGTTCATCGGCTTCGAAGCCACCGCGGTGTTCCGCGACGAGGCCCGCGACCCTGAGCGGACCATCCCGCGCGCGACGTACGCCGCGGTGATCCTGATCGGCGCCTTCTACACATTGACGGTGTGGGCGTTCGTGGTCGCGATCGGTCCCGATCAGGTGACCGCCGTCGCGGAGCAGACGCTGGCCGGTGACGGCAATATGCTGCTGGACACCACCGATGCGACGCTGGGTCGCGTCGGCCGTGACGTGGTGAATGTGCTGCTGCTGACGAGCCTCTTCGCCTGCGTGCTGTCATTCCACAACGTGATTGCCCGGTATCAGTTCGTCTTGTCCCGTAAGGGCCTGTTGCCTGCCCGGTTGGGTGCCGTGCACGACAGCCATGAGTCGCCGGCGTTCTCGTCGGTGGTGCAGACCATTACGGCCACGATCATCGTCGGGGTCTTGGCGGTGCTCGGCATTGACCCGCTGGTCGGGGTGTTCGGATCGATGGCAGGTGTGGCCACAGTGGGCATGGTGCTGCTGATGCTCACAACGTCCATCGCGGTGCTGGTGTTCTTTGTCCGTCGTCGTGAGCTGGCGGCTGGGCGTTCGTGGCAGACGCGGATCGCACCCGCTCTCGCGGTGCTGGGCCTGCTCGTCAGCATGTGGCTGGTGCTGTCGAACTTCACCCTTGTCACCGGCGGCAGCGTTACGTTGAGCGCGATCCTGGCGGCAATCCCGTTCGTCGGGTTGGTCGTCGGCGCCGTGGCGTGGCGGCCGTCGTCAAACTCGCGCGGAATGGCGCGGGTCTGAATCATTGCCTGGGGCGGCACTTTCCATGGCTACGCTTTGGTGACGACGTCGAGTGCGTCATCGCGGACCGGGCGGTCGGCCAGCTCTTCGTTGCGGCCGAACAGGTACGGGTAGGCGATCCCGGCGATGGCCGCGCCGATCAGCGGGGCAAGCCAGAACACCCACAACTGGGCCGGTGCATCAGCACCGTTGAAGAACGCAACGCCGGTGGAACGCGCCGGGTTGACTGAGGTGTTCGAGATCGGGATCGAGATGAGGTGGATCAGCGTCAGGGTCAGGCCGATCGCCAGACCAGCGAATCCCTTCGGCGCACGGTCATCGGTTGACCCCAGGATGACCAGAAGAAAGATGCCGGTCAGTACGATTTCGGCGACGATCACAGCCGCCAGCGAATAGCCACCGGGTGAGTGGTCACCGAATCCATTGGCCGCCATATTGCCGGTGGCGGTAAAACCTTCTTTACCTTTCGCGATCACGTAGATGACTAGCCCACCGACGAGTCCGCCAATCACCTGAACCGCCCAATAACCCGGTACCGCTTTCCACTCCACCCGTTTGGCCAACGCCGCGCCGAGTGTGACGGCCGGATTGAAATGGCCTCCGGAAATGGTGCCGAAGGCGTAGACGCCGGTCAGGACGGTCAGGCCGAATGCCAACGAGACGCCGAGGAATCCGATGCCCACCGAAATATCATCGGAAAGGAATTTCGCGGCGAATACGGCGCTACCGCAGCCACCGAAGACCAACCAGAATGTGCCGATAAGTTCTGCTGCCAGCCGGTGCAGCATTGTGGGAGGAGTCATCAGCTACCGCCTTCGTCGGTTGATATTGGATAGTCCTATATCCAATGACGGGTTGAGGATGACAGCTGATAGTGAATTCTTTGGGCGTTGTGTCCCAATTGTGCCCGTATAGAGATTAATCGCGGGTAGTGGTTCAACGCCCTTGAGTCTCATCAGGACAGACTGATAAGTCTAGACTGATGATATGGCTGCTGACTCTGACGTGAACGTGGATATCGGGCAGTTGGCCGGCGCGCTGTTCGTCAGCGTCGGGCTGATGCGTCGGAGCCTGCGCCAGCAGGAGGTGGGTGGCGGGATGAGTTTCCCCGAGACCGCTGCGCTGGCCCGGCTGGATCGAGACGGCCCGACGACATCTGCCGAGCTGGCTCGTCGAGAACAGATCAGCCCGCAGTCGATGGGTGCCACACTCAGCGCGCTGCAGGATCGCGGTTTCACTGCCAGGAGCGCAGATCCACAGGACGGCCGCCGGGTGGTCCTGACGATCACCGAGGGCGGCCGCCGCGCACTCAACGAGCGCCGACGGGAGCGGGTCGAGCAGTTGGCCCGCGGCCTGGCCGGCTTCACCGCTGACGAACTCGCCCAATTACAGATCGCGGCACCACTGATCGAGCGACTGGCGCAGCAGCTGTGACCGATCAGGACACCGCGGCAGCCAACGAAACAACAGGCTCCACGAGCCAACGACCCGACCGGTACCGGTGGATCGCGCTGTCCAATACGACCGCGGCGGTGTTCATGTCGGCGCTGGACGGCTCCATCGTCATCATCTCGCTGCCTGCGATCTTCCGCGGGATCAATCTGGACCCACTCGATCCCGCCAATATCGGCTACCTGCTGTGGATGATCATGGGTTATCGCCTGGTGCAGGCGGTGCTGGTGGTCACCCTGGGGCGGTTCGGCGATATGTTCGGCCGGGTTCGGGTCTACAACGCCGGGTTCGCAGTGTTCACCGTCGCGTCCATCCTGCTGTCCTTCGACCCGCTCATGGGCGCGGCCGGGGCGGTATGGCTGATCGGCTGGCGCGTATTGCAGGCGATCGGAGGATCGATGCTCACTGCCAACTCTGCGGCCATCCTGACTGATGCCTTCCCTGCCGAAAAGCGGGGATTTGCCTTGGGATTCAACCAGGTGGCCGCGCTGGCCGGACAGTTCATCGGATTGATCGCCGGCGGCCTGCTGGCGGTGTGGGACTGGCGGGCGGTGTTCTGGGTGAACGTTCCGGTGGGCATCTTCGGGACCATCTGGGCCTATCGCAAGCTGCGTGACAATGGTGAACGTCACCGCGGCCGCATCGACTGGTGGGGCAACGCGACGTTCGCGGTGGGGCTGAGCGGAATTCTGATCGCGATCACCATGGGCCTGCAACCCCATGGCGGACACGCGACCGGCTGGCACAATCCGTCGGTCATCGGGCTGCTGATCGCCGGTGTCGTTCTGCTGGTCGCCTTCGTCATCATCGAGTCGCGGGTGGCCGAACCGATGATTCAGCTCAGTCTGTTCCGCATCCGTGCGTTCAGCGCAGGCAATATCGCGACGCTGTGCTCGTCGTTGGCCCAAGGCGGGCTGCAGTTCGTCCTGATCATCTGGCTGCAGGGCATCTGGCTGCCGCTGCACGGCTATGACTATGCAGACACCCCGTTATGGGCGGGTATCTTCTTGCTGCCGTTAACGATTGGCTTTCTGGTTGCGGGTCCGGCGGCGGGGGCTCTCTCGGACCAGTTTGGCGCGCGCGGTATCTCCACGGCAGGCATGCTGGTGTTCGGCGCGACGTTCATCGGTCTGATGCTGCTGCCGGTGGACTTCCCCTACTGGGCGTTCGCCGCCCTGATCGCCCTCAACGGTGTCGGCAGCGGGATGTTCGCCGCACCCAACACATCGTCGATCATGGGCAGCGTGCCGACCGACCAGCGCGGCGTCGCGTCCGGGATGCGCGCCACGTTCCTGAACTCCGGCACCGCATTATCTATCGGGGTGTTCTTCTCTCTGATGATCGCTGGACTGGCCGGGGGGCTGCCGGGCGCAATGACCGAAGGCCTTACCCAGCAAGGTGTTCCGTACGATGTTGCGCACCAGGTGGCCCATCTGCCGCCAGTGTCGACGTTGTTCGCGGCGGTCCTCGGGGAAAATCCGCTGGAGCATCTGTTGGCGCCCAGCGGTGTGCTGCAGACGCTGCCCGAGGCGAACAGGGCGACGATCACCGGCCACGAGTTCTTCCCCGATTTGATCGCCGCGCCGTTCCATCACGGCCTGACGGTGGTGTTCGCGGCGTCCACGGTGCTCGCGCTGCTGGCCGCAGCGGCGTCGGTGTCCCGTGGGCGGGTTAGTCGGAGGTCCGCACCCGATCTTCTTGCGCAGAATCACGATTGAGCCGTTGCGCCTTGTAGATCGAGATATTTGTCCGCGAGATCAACAGGTAGGCGATCCCGACGCAGACCATCGCGCCAGGGATCACCGAGAACGAACCCGTCATCTCGGCGACCATGATCATCACCGCCAGTGGTGCGTGCGCGACGCTGCCGAAGCAGGCCATCATCGCGACGATGATGAATACCCCGGGTCCGTCGGGCAGTGCTGGTGCCCCGGCCAATTCGGCGACCCGCCAGATTGCGGCGCCGACGAAACCGCCGATCACCACCCCCGGTCCGAAGATCCCGCCTGACCCGCCGGTCCCGATCGAGAGCGAGGTGGCGATGATCTTCGCCAGTGGCAGGACGATGACGATCCACAGCGGGATGCCGAGCAGGGTGTCCTTGTCAGCAGCCAGCTGGACCCAGCCGTAGCCACTGGACAGGATCTGCGGGATGGCCAGCGCCAGCAGGCCCACCAGCAACCCGCCGATCGTGGGTGTGAGCACAGACCTGCCGGGAATCGTGATGCGGTGAGTCAACGCCACGGTGCCGTAGAAGATCTTCGCGTACAGGTAACCGACTGCGGCAGAGACGATTCCGATCAGAACAAACCACGGCAGCTGCGCGGGATCGAACCGGTAATCGGGTGCGATGAAACCGAACAGCGGATCGAATCCCATGATGGAACCGAAGACCGCATAGGCGGTACCGGAGGTGATGAAACCGGGAATCAGGGAGCGGTAGTCGAAATCTTCGCGGTAGATGATCGACGCGGCCAGCACGGCGCCGCCCAGCGGTGCCCCGAAAATCGATCCGATACCGGAGCCGATCCCCAGGGACACCGCGACTCTGCCGTCGGCGTCGGACAGGTTCAGCCGGCGGGTCAGCAAGGATCCGAAGCCGGCGGAGATCTGAGCCGTCGGTCCTTCGCGCCCAGCTGATCCGCCCGAGCCGATCGTCAGCGCGCTGGAGATCATCTTCACCAGCACCACCCGCGCCCGGATCGCCCGCGGGTCGGTGTGCACGGCCTCGATCGCGTTATCGGTGCCGTGGCCCTCGGCTTCCGGTGCGAACTTCGCGACGATCACTGCGGAGACCAGAGCGCCAAGCGTCGTGACCAGCGGAATCGCCCACGCCCGGTCAAACCCGGCGGAACCACGGTCGCCGCCGTCGCCGAAGGCGGTCGGCACGTCGTACCCGGCGAGGTAGCCGAGCAGGAATTCGGTGCTGTACTTCAAGGCAAGGTAGAAGGCGACCGCCCCGAGTCCGGCGATGACGCCGATCGCGACGCCAAGGATCAACCACTTGCGCAGGTATCCGGAGTTGCGGACGAAGGCAGCCAACCAACCGCCGGAATCGCCGCCTGCGTCGTGTTCGGCTGCTGGCATGCAGCGGATGCTAGCAGTGCCCGGCGTCCGGTTCAGGCGCTGACGATGCGGTGTTCGACTTCGCCGATATCGTCGAGTACCAGGCGCAGCGTATCGCCGGGGCGCAGCCAGTTGTCGGTTTCCATACCGGATCCGCCGGCCAGGGTGCCGAGGCCGAAAAGTTCGCCAGGCAGCAGCTGTTCGTCGCGGGAGGCGTGTGCGAGCACATCGCCGATGCTCCACTGCAGGCCGCGGCTGGTCACGGTGCTGACGGTGCGGCCGTTGATCTGGACCTCGCCGGTCAGGCTGTCGAACCTCGGTAGGACGTCATCGGCGGTCACGGCGGTGGCCGACATGGAACTGCAGAAGTGCTTGGCCTTCTGCGGCCCGAGCCCGCTGGACATCTCGGAGCGCTGCACGTCGCGGGCGCTGAAATCGTTGACCAGGACGAATGCCCCGATCGCCGCAGCAGCAGTGGCCGAGCTGGCGTTGTAGAGCGGCTCCTTGAGAACGAAGCCGATCTCGAGCTCGAAATCGAGTCCATGGGAGTAGCTGGGGAACGCCACTGGTGTTCCGGTTGGGACGATCGTCATCGCATTCGACATGTAGTAGATCGGCTGCTGGTAGAACAGCTTCTTCGGCTTGAACGCGGGAAACGTTGTCCTGGTGATGGTTTCGACTAGTGAGGTGACCCGTGAGCTGGGCCGGTAGAACCGCTTCAGCATGCCGCGGGCAGCGGCGATGTTGTGCTCGGGGGAGAGCAGAAAATCGCGGAACGACAATGGCTGGAACGGCAGCAGCGCGTCGGTGTGCTGCATGTGGCGATCGGCGAGCGCCACCTGCCACTCGGCGTCGAACGGGGACGGCCCAAAGGGTGACTCACCCGCCAGTTGATGCCACTGGCCGTCCACCAGTGACTGCAACTGCAACCCGGTCGCCGTGCGGATCCTGCGAATCTTCATACCGCGATCCTAGCCACTGTTCATATACCCCCATGGGGTATATGGTGATGCGGTGACCGAAGCAGAGCACGCCGGACATGACATGCACGCCGGACACGGTGGACACGAGGGCCATGGTGATCACGTGGCGCAGTTCCGCAGGCTGTTCTGGATGATGCTGGTGTTGGCTGTACCCACCGTCGCGATGTCCGGCATGTTCGCGATGATCCTGCGCTACCCGGTGCCGGCTGTCCCCGGTGCAACGTGGGTGTCACCAGTATTGGGAACGGTGATGTATTTCTGGGGAGGCCGCCCCTTTCTCGCCGGTGCGGTCAGCGAAATTCGTTCTCGCGCATCGGGGATGATGCTGCTCATCGGGTTGGCGATCACGGTGGCATTTGTCTCTTCGTGGGGCGCCACCTTGGGATTCCTCGGTCACGAGCTGGACTTCTGGTGGGAACTGGCTCTGCTCATCGTCATCATGTTGCTGGGGCACTGGATCGAGATGCGCTCGCTGGCCCAGACCACGTCGGCGTTGGATTCGCTGGCGGCACTGCTCCCGGATCAGGCTGAACGCGTCGAGGGTGATCACGTCGTCACCGTGGCGCCCGCCGAGCTGATCGTCGGCGATACCGTGCTGGTCCGGCCGGGCGGTACTGTGCCCGCCGACGGCCGGATTGTCGACGGTGCAGCCGATGTGGACGAGTCGATGGTCACCGGTGAATCGCGCACGGTTCGGCGACAGGTCGGCGCCCATGTGGTCGCGGGCACCGTGGCGACC
The DNA here is from genome assembly GCF_965229105.1 of Mycobacterium sp. Classification (GTDB taxonomy): domain Bacteria; phylum Actinomycetota; class Actinomycetes; order Mycobacteriales; family Mycobacteriaceae; genus Mycobacterium. Next base: position 9,165 of record NZ_OZ245858.1, on the reverse strand, counting down.
GACTCCGGATTACGGGTGGAGGTCACGGCCGTCGGTGACGATACCGCGCTGGCCGGTATCCAGCGGCTGGTGACCCAGGCGCAGAATTCGTCGTCGCGCGCGCAGCTGCTGGCCGACAAGGCTGCCGGCTGGCTGTTCTGGTTCGCGCTCGGTTCGGCGCTGATCACGGCCGTGGTGTGGGGGCTCCTCGGACGTCCCGACGACGCCGTCGTGCGCGTCATCACCGTGTTGGTGATCGCCTGTCCGCACGCACTGGGGCTGGCGATCCCACTCGTCGTGTCGATCGCGACCGAACGCGCTGCCCGCGCCGGTGTCCTGGTCAAGTATCGCTCGGCGCTGGAGCAGATGCGGACCGTCGACGCCGTGCTCTTCGATAAGACGGGCACTCTGACCAAGGGTGAACCTACGGTCACCGCGATCGTGGGTGTGGGCCGTGGAGAGGATGACGTGCTGGCGCTCGCCGCGGCGGCCGAAACCGATTCCGAGCATCCGCTGGCCAGGGCCATCGTCGATGCTGCCCACCGGCGTGGGCTGAAGGTTTCTGCCGCAACCGATTTCACCTCGGCCCCGGCGGTCGGGGTGGCGGCGACGGTTGAGGGACGCCGGATCAGGGTGGGTGGGCCACGGCTCCTGGCTGAGGTCGGCGGTACCGAACTGCCCCAGGTGCAGCAGTGGCGGGCGGACGGTGCGATCGTGCTGCACGTGGTGGCTGAGGGTGTCGTCATCGGCGCGCTGGCACTCGCCGATCAGATCCGGCCGGAGTCGCGTCAAGCGGTTGACGCGCTGCACCGGCTCGGCATTGCGGTGGTGATGATCACCGGTGACGCCGAGGCCGTCGCGCAGACCGTGGCTGCCGACCTCGGTATCGACCGGGTGTTCGCCGGGGTGCGGCCAGAGGATAAGGCGGCCAGGGTATCCGAGCTGCAGGCCGAGGGGCGCACCGTGGCGATGGTCGGCGACGGTGTCAACGATGCGCCCGCGCTGGCCCAGGCTGACGTGGGTATCGCCATCGGAGCGGGTACCGATGTGGCGATCGCGTCGGCCGGTGTGATCCTGGCCAGTTCGGATCCACGCTCGGTCCTGTCGGTGGTCGAACTGTCGAAGGCCAGTTACCGCAAGATGCGGCAAAACCTTTGGTGGGCAGCGGGTTACAACCTGATCTCGGTGCCGCTTGCCGCAGGTGTACTGGCGCCGGTCGGGTTCGTGCTACCGATGTCGGTCGGCGCGATCCTGATGTCGCTGTCGACCGTCATCGTCGCGCTCAACGCCCAGCTGCTGCGCAGGCTGGATCTGACACCGGCGGCGAGTATTGCTGCAGTTCTGGGAGATTCGGCTACCACTCGTGGTGGCACTGTTCGCAGAACCAGTGTGAGTCGGTGACTCCCGCGCCCATCGCGATCTGCCATGGCGGCAGATTCTGATAGTCATGATCGTTGAGTATTCGCGGAACCTTCACGAAGGTTCTTCTTGCTGAGCATTGTGGGCACCTGCCGTTACGGGCGAAGCGGTACTGGAGGAACGTGTCGAACTCGACGCGGACCATCGCGGTGTGGCAGGGGGTGCACAGGGTGGCGGGCCAGTCTGGCTCCAACGTTGGGCCCACCACGGTGTCGTCGCCGTCCACGGTTCTGATGTGCACCTGGTCGCGCGCATCCTCGCGATCCAGGGGCAGCCTGGCGTCGCACCCAGTGCAGTAGCCTCCCGATTCCAACAGCACCCGCGCGGCGACCTCAGAACCGTGGCCCATTCGATCTTTGTAGCCGTCGAGGATGCCGGCACCGAGGGCGTCCAGGCAGTACCTGGCTGTAGAAGGCATCAGTCGACCGGGGCCCAGTATCTTGTCGAAATCTCCGAAACGCAGTTCCCAGTCCTCGATCAGTCCGCGGGTCCTGGCGTGGTCGATGGACGCCAGCGCAGCCATGATGTCCCCGTCGGCGCTGATTCGCGCCGAGGTGAGCACTGTCCGTGGGTCGGTATCGAGCGAAACGATGACTGTGTCGCCCTTGCGGATGGCACCGCGACTGACCCACGGGCGATACGGCGAGCGTGGGTCGAGAAAACTGATCAGCGCGTCCTTCCAGGGCCGACCCTCGATGAGGTGGACCTGCGGGCGTGTCCTTGTGCTGTTGGCCATGCCCCCATGCTGCGCAGGAGGTCTGACATTTACCTGGCTTAGGCGTCGAGGTCCTTCTGTACCAGCCCGGCGATCTCGGCCACGGCCGCTTCGTCGTCAGAGGCCACGGTGACCTGCGCGCCGTTGGCCGCACCGAGGGTCATGATCATCAACGCCGATCCGGCATCCACCGGTTCGCCGCCGTCGACGGAAAGAAACACCGGGACACCGGCTTTGACGGCTGCCTCGGAGATGATGGCGGCGGGCCGCGCGTGCAGGCCGATGGATGATCCGACGATCACGGTCTTGGTATGCATATCTTCAGTGCTCCTTTTAGTTGGTTGTCGAGATCGACGAAATGGTGGGGATCAGGCGGTGGCGAGTTCCAGAGCGTCTTCGTCCTTCTGGTCTTTGCTCCCGATGAACTGTTTCGCGGCGACCACACAGACCGCGGCGACCAGCGTTCCTGCGACCAGGCTGATCAGGAAGCCGAGCTTGTTGTCGATGGCGAACAGGACGAAGATGCCGCCGTGCGGTGCCCGGCAGGTCACCCCGAACGCCATACTCAGCGCGCCGGTGACGGCGCCACCGGCCATCATCGACGGGATCACCCGCAGCGGGTCGGCGGCGGCGAACGGGATGGCGCCCTCAGAGATGAACGATGCGCCGAGAAGCCATGCGGCCCGGCCATTCTCCCGTTCCGGCTCGGTGAACAGGCCGGGACGTACGGTCGAGGCCAGGGCCATTGCCAGCGGCGGCACCATCCCCGCGGCCATCACCGCGGCCATGATGGTGAACGACGCCGTGGTCGCTGCGGCCAATCCGGCGGTGGCGAATGCGTAGGCAGCCTTGTTGACCGGGCCGCCGAGGTCGAAGCACATCATCAGGCCGAGGATGATGCCGAGCACGATGGCCGACGTTCCCGACAGGCCGTTGAGCCAACCGGTCAGGCTGGTGTTGACCCAGGCCAGCGGGCGGCCGATCAGCAGGAACATCAGCAGGCCCATGAACAGCGAGGCGAACAGCGGGATGATGACGACCGGCATCAGACCACGGAACCACTTGGGCACCTTGATCTGGCTGATCCACAATGCGAAGAACCCGGCCATCACACCGGCCACGATGCCGCCGATGAAGCCGCCGCCGACGAACACTGCGACCGCGCCAGCGGTGAAACCTGGTGCGATACCTGGCCGGTCGGCGATGGCGAACGAGATGTAGCCGGCCAGCGCGGGGACCAGGAAGCTGAAGGCCAATCCGCCAAGGGTGAACAGGATGGCGCCGAGGTACTGCGTCAGCCCGCCGGAGGGCAGGTTGGTCAGCGAGTTGCCCAGCGCGATGATATTGCCCAGCGATTTGGTCTCACCGTCGGGAGTGTTGGCGATGTCGTAACCCGCGAACAGGAATCCGAGAGCGATCAGCAGGCCGCCCGCGGCGACGAACGGGATCATGTAGCTGACACCGGTCAGCAGGATCTGCCTGGTCCGGGTGCCCCAGCCGACACCGCCGCCTGCGGCACCTGCGCCGGCGGCGGCGGCGTCCGCTGAGCCCTCGACTCGCGCGGCATTCGGATTATCCGCGGCGGCAACGGCTTCGGCGATCATCTTGTCCGGTTCGTTGATGGCGCGTTTGACCCCGGAGGCGATCACCGGTTTACCGGCGAACCGGCCCCGGTCCTTCACACCGACATCGGTGGCAAAGATGACGGCATCGGCGGCGGCGATGGTGGCCGCACTCATCGGCGTGCTACCCGAGGAGCCCTGGGTCTCGACGGTGAAGTCGACGCCGGCGCGCTCGGCGGCCAACTTCAACGAGTCGGCGGCCATGTAGGTGTGGGCGATACCGGTCGGGCAGGCGGTGATCGCCACCACCGATTTCGCCTTGGCGACCGCAGCTTCGGCGACAGGCGCTGCCACGGCCGCGGCGGGCGCGGCAGGCGCCGGGTTGACCACACCGTCGACCAGGTTGACCACGTCATCGGCGGTGGCGGCGTCACGCAGCGATTGGACGAAGTCGGGGCGGACCAGCGCACGGGCGAGGCTGGAAAGCAGCTTCATGTGTTCCGCGCCCCCGGAGTCCGGTGCCGCGATCAGGAAGACCAAGTCTGCCGGACCGTCGGGAGCGCCGAAATCCACCTTCGGCGAAAGCCGGGCGAAACCGATGCTGGCGACGTCCACATAGGGAGATCGGCAGTGCGGGATGGCGATACCGCCGGGCAACCCGGTCGCCGACTGGGCTTCTCTGGCCATCGCCGCGGCCTGCAGGCCATCGCGATCGCCTGAGCGACCGGCATCGGCGAGTGCTTGAGCAAGACGCCCGATCACTGCTTCCTTATCGGCACCGGCGTCCACATCGAGGAGGACGAGATCACGTGTGGTGACGGGTTGGTTGGGATTGGTCATAGCTGACACCTTCGTCGGAATCGGTCGGGTCGGTGGGCGGGTTGGTGAAATGTGCGGTCGAAAAACACAGAAACTCAGAGCAGGTTGGGCGATATCGACATGACGCGCACGGCGTCGAGGTCGACCTGGTGTGGAGAGGGTAGGGCGGAACCGGGTAGGGCCGCTGCGGCGCTGCCGTACGCGACGGCCATCTGCAGGCACCGCGGCGCTTCGGCACCGCCGACCTCGGCGCGCAGATAGCCCGCCAGGGACGAGTCACCAGCGCCGACGGTGCTTTTGGGAATCATCGGCGGTGGCGTTGCCAGCCAGGCGCCGGTGCTGTTGACCAGGACGGCGCCTGCCGAGCCCAGGGTGGCCAGCACGCTGGGCACCCCGCGCCCGACGAGGTCGAGCGCCGCCGATATCACTGGCGATGGGTCACCTTGGGCCACAGCAGATTCCAGGTCCTCGGCGCTGACGCCGGCCAACCCCGCCAGCTCTTCGGAATTGGGCTTGATCAGGTCGGGTGCCGCACGGCTGAAGCCGGCGGCCAGCGCTGAGAGTGGGGCATCGGAGGTGTCCACGGCCACCTTGCAGTCGAAGTCCTGCAGCAGTGCGACCACATCGGAGTACCAGCTGTCGGGCATGCCCGGTGGTAGCGAGCCCGATAACACCACCCAGGCCGAGGTCGCGGCCCGTGCGACCACGGCATCGGTCAATGCGGCCAGCGATACGGCATCAATCGCGGCACCTGGCTCGTTGAGTTTGGTTGTGGTGCCATCATTTTCGGTGATGGCCAGGTTGGTCCGGACGGCGCCGGCCACGGCCACCGGGGCAAAGCTGACACCTGTGGCTGCCAGTGCAGCCAGGAACGGGTCACCTGCGGAGGCGGGTAGCACGGCCACCGAATCCAGCCCGGCCAGAGCGAGCGCACGGGTGACGTTGACGCCTTTCCCGCCGGGTTCAGAGGAGACCGACCGGACCCGGTGTACCGCACCGCGGGTCAACGGTGAGCCCAGGGTGACAGTGCGGTCGATACTGGGATTTGGTGTGACGGTGACGATCACGGTGCTGTTCATGCCTGTACCACCTCTACGCCGTGCTCGACGAGTGCGGCGCGGTCGTCGTTGTTGAGCTCGTTGTCGGTGACCAGTGCGTCTACCCGGTCGATCGGGGCGAAGCTGACGAATTCCTCGCGGCCCACCTTCGATGAGTCGGCGACCACCACGACATAGTGCGCGCTGCGGACCATCGCCCGCTTGACCGCGGCCTCTTCACCGTCCGGGGTGGACAACCCGTGGTCGATGGTGATGCCGTTGGCGCCGATGAACGCGATATCGACCCGCAGTGTGTCCAGCACGCGCAGCGCCTGTTCGCCGACGGCCGCCTGGGTCAGACCGCGAACCCGGCCCCCGAGCAGCTGTAGGGACACCGTGGACATGGTGGACACCCGCGCCGCGATCGGCACCGAGTTGGTGACGACGGTCAGGTCGCGGTCGGCCGGCAGCAGGGCCGCCACCCTGGCGGTGGTCGTGCCGGCGTCAAATAACACGGTGCCACCACTGATCGGCAGGAACTCGGTGGCCGCGCGGGCGATGGCGTCCTTGTAACCGGTCCGGGTCGCCTCCCGCTCGGTGACATCGGATTCGACGATATGGAGTGCACGGACCGGCACCGCACCGCCGTGGACCCGCCGCAGGACGCCTGCGCGGTCGAGGACGGCGAGATCCCGGCGCACGGTCTCGGTAGTCACGGCGTAGGTTTCCGCGAGCTCGTTCACTGATGCGCGGCCCCGGGCCATCACCAGGGAGGCGATCGCTTGTTGACGCTCTTCGGGATACACGGCGCTCCGTTTAGGTAGGGACGAGATCATGTGGGTGCGATGTTGTGTGGGAAATGGGCGGATTGAATGTTGATATATGTTGTTTTACGCCTGAATGTGTTGACTTGTCAACGATTCGTTGTAATCTAGTTCACATGACCTCGTCACCTGCGGCTCCGTCACTCTCGGCCTCCCACCTTGGCGCCGGTACCGTTCTCACCGGTGTGCCGGTGGTGTCCGGCCTGCAGTACGCACCTGTTATTCGTCCCGGTCGGCTACCCGCCCTCGATGAGCTCGCCGCTGAACCGGATATCGCAGAGCCTGACCGCCCTGCCGAAGTCGGCCGATTCACCGCTGCCGCCGCGGCCGTTGCCCAGCGACTCCGGGATAAGGCCGGCTCCGCAACCGGCGTCGCCTCCGAGGTGCTGGCTGCCACGGCCATGCTCGCCCAGGACCGCGCCTGGCTCGGCGCCGCCGAGAAGCGGATCCAGCAGGGCGCCCCCGCGGTCCGCGCGACCGAGGCGGCCGCCGCCCAGTTCGTGGAACTGTTCACCAAGATGGGCGGGCTGATGGCCGAGCGGGTGACCGACCTCAAAGACATCCGCGATCGGGTCGTCGCCGAGTTGAGTGGACTGCCCGAGCCCGGGGTCCCGGTGCCTGACGTGCCGTCGATCCTGTGCGCCGAGGACCTCGCCCCCGCCGATACCGCCGGGCTGGACCCGACGCTGATCCTCGGTCTGGCCACCACACTCGGCGGGCCGACCAGCCACACCGCGATCATCGCGCGCCAACTCGGCATCCCCTGCGTGGTGGCCATCGGCGGCCTGGCCGAGGTCACCGCCGGCACGATGGTGCTCGTCGACGGCACCCGGGGGACCGTCACGGTGGAACCCGACCCCGCAGAGGCCACCGCCGCCGTCGACGAGGCCCGCCGGGCGATGGCCGCGATGGCGAACTGGACCGGCCCTGGCTCCACCGCGGACGGCCATCTGGTCGCCGTCCTGGCCAATGTCCAAGACGGTGCGGCCGCCCGCGCCGCGCGGGAAACACCCGCAGAGGGGGTGGGGCTGTTCCGTACCGAGTTGTGCTTCCTCAGTCGCGATACCGAACCCACCGTCGACGAGCAAGCCGTCATTTATGGCGAAGTACTGCAGGCATTTTCGGGGCGCAAGGTGGTGATTCGGACCCTTGATGCGGGTTCGGACAAACCGCTGAAGTTCGTCGGGCATCCCGAAGAGGCCAACCCCGCGCTCGGCGTGCGCGGTCTGCGGATCGCGATCAGTAATCCCGGTCTGATGGATCGTCAGCTGGCGGCCATCGCGAAGGCGGCCGAGCAGACCGGAAACGCCCCATGGGTGATGGCACCGATGGTCGCCACCCCCGAGGAGGCGAAGAACTTCGCCGCCCAGGTGCGCTCCTACGGACTGACGCCGGGCGTGATGATCGAGGTGCCCGCCGCCGCGCTGCTGGCAGACCGGATCCTTGAGCATGTCGAGTTTCTGTCGATCGGCACCAACGATCTCGCGCAATACACGATGGCCGCCGATCGGATGTCGGCCGATCTGGCCGCACTGACCGATCCGTGGCAACCCGGTGTGCTGGCGTTGGTGGCGATGGCAGCCCGTGCCGGAGTGGCCGCGGGTAAGCCGGTCGGCGTGTGTGGCGAAGCCGCGGCGGATCCGCTGCTGGCCTGCGTCCTGACCGGGTTGGGGGTGACCTCGTTGTCGGCGGCAGCCGCTGCGGTCAATGCGGTCGGCACCAAGCTGGCATCCGTCTCGTTGACGCAGTGTCGCGAAGCGGCCGATGCCGTGCTGCTTACCGCGAGCGCCGGCGATGCCCGGGCGGCGGCCCTCGACGTCCTCGGCTGAGCGGGAGGATGGAATAATCGGACCGTAGTCCGGTTGTATCGGATGTCTATCTAACGATGTCTATCCGAAAAGGAGATGTCCGATGCCAGCTGTCACCGCTGACACCCTGACCCTGACGCGCGTGTCGTCCCCCGCGCCCGCTGACACACAACGACCGGTCCGGTCGCTCACCACCGGTCCACGCGGATACGAGGGTGAAGGCTTCCCGGTGGTACGCGCCTTCGCCGGCGTCAGCTCCGCGGATCTCGACCCGTTTGTGCACATGGACCAGATGGGTGAAATTGAATATCAGCCCGGTGAGCCGAAGGGCACCGACTGGCATCCCCATCGTGGGTTCGAGACCGTGACGTACATGATCGACGGCCGGTTCGCCCACCAGGATTCACACGGCGGCGGTGGTTTGATCACCGACGGTGCCACCCAGTGGATGACTGCGGGCTCGGGCATCCTGCACATCGAGACCCCGCCCGCCGAACTCGTCGAGAGCGGTGGAACGTTCCACGGCATCCAGTTGTGGGTCAACCTGCCCAAGAGCGATAAGTTCGCCGCGCCGGCCTATCAGGCCATCGAAGGTGGCGAGGTCACGCTGTTGTCCTCCGATGACGGTGGCGCGCTGGTGCGGGTGATCGCAGGCGAGGTCGAGTCCGAAGGCGGCACCCGGCGCGGCCCCGGCTCGACACGGACGCCGATTACGTTGGCGCATGCGACGATTCAGCCCGGCGCCCGTCTTGATGTGCCGTGGAACCGCGATTTCAACGCGCTTGTCTATGTGCTGTCCGGACGTGGCACCGTCGGTCCCGTCGCGCATCCGATCCACCAGGGTCAGCTCGCTGTGTTCGGCCCTGGCGACCGGATCAGCGTCACCGCCGAAGCCACGCAGGATTCCCACCGGCCCGCGATGGAGGTGCTCCTGCTGGGCGGAAAGCCCATCCGGGAGCCCGTCTTTCAGTACGGACCGTTTGTGATGAACTCCAAATCGGA